>CAWCGN010000001.1:0-9487 GCA_963795025.1 uncultured Flavobacteriaceae bacterium
CCAATTAAATTATTATTTGGAGAATCAGCTAAATCTGGAGCTCCTTCACAAATATGCAAATAAGTGGCGTTTTTATTTTGACCAAAGAAAGAAACGAACTGTCGAAGTTCTTCAACAGAAAATCCGCTTATTGTCATAGCACTGCTGGCAATATTAGGAATTGCATCCAAATCAATTTCAATTCCAAAAGAGTCCGTTTTTATAAACTCTAAAGCCAAAGCCATTTCTCGGTTAAAATCTTTTTCTTTTCGAATATTTACACTGTCATAGGTATTATAACGAACACGGTCTTCCAATTTTTTGATAACATCTAAAACACTTTTTGAAGTATAATTTTCGTGTAATCCGAAGATGAAATATTTTTTAAGAAAACCTTCTTCATAGGCATAAGAAAAACCATTTCCGCTATGACGGCCTTCCAGAATTCTAAAATCAGAATGCGCGTCAAAGTTTATAGCATTGATAGGTTTTCCTTTGGCAAGAGCCGAACCTTTAATATTTCCGTACGCATTATTATGGCCTCCGCCAATGATGATTGGAGTTTTTCCGGCTTTTATAATGGTGAATATAATATGAGAAACTTCTTTGTCTATTTTTTCAACCAGCTGACTCAATTTTGAGCGGTCGTCAATATCGTTAAAATCAAGATTTTCAACGTCACGCATTTCCTGCGAAACATTAATTTGTCCTAAAACTATAATCTGACTGCCTTTTGAAAAACGATTGTGCTGAATGTTGGCAATGCTTTTTATAGCGCATTCCCAAGCTGAAGCAGCTCCAGGACGCCCGTAATTTGCACGCACACCAATATCTTCAGGAATTCCCAAAAGTACATATTTAGCCTCACTATCAGTCAAGAATTTTACTTTGTCAGCTTCTTTTGGAATGACAATCATTTTCTCGCCAAATTTTATTTCACCACTTCGGTGATTTGTAACTTTTGCTAAATCATTAACAGTAAAAGGAATTAACTTCTCCATATAAAAAAAATATTGCTCAAAAATAATATAATTGTGACAACTTACGTTATTACGATATATTAATTCTTAAATTTGTTAATAAAGAAAATTATTAAATATGGAAAACCCAAAGAACAACAACTCAAGTCTAAAGGCGGTAATTGCCGTTTTAGCAGTCCTACTGATTGGTAGTTTAGTGTATATTTTTAAATTATCTTCTGATACAGAAGTGGTTAAAACTGAACTCACCACAACAATGACAGAAAAAGAATCTGTTATGAAAGATTTACAAGAATTGAAAGCAACTTATGATGCTGCAATCGCTGAAAATACTTCTATGTCTGATGAATTAATTCAGGAGAGAGATAAAGTAGTAGCTCTTATGGATGATTTGAATAAATCAAAAGGAGATGTCTCTAAATACAGATCTCAAGTTCAGGCAATGCAGGGCAAAATGAAAACTTTAGTTGCTGAAAATGATGAGTTGAAAAAACAAAATGGTGTTTTAACAACTCAGAGAGATAGTACTATTGTAGTTTTAGGAGAATCTAAAAAATACAACGAAGTATTAGTTGGTCAAAATGAAGAGCTTGCTAAAACTGTTGAAAAAGGTTCTAAATTATCTGTTTTAAATACTAAAACTATTGCTTACAAAGTGAAAAGTTCTGGTAAACAAATTGAAACTGACAAAGCAAGCCGCGCTGATGTTTTGAAAGTAAGTTTTACAATTGCTGAAAATTCAATCGCTAAATCTGGTGATAAAACGTATTACGTACAAGTTATCGATAGTAAAAACAATGTTTTAGGCGAGAAAAAAACGGAGAATTTTGGTGATAACTCTTTGACTTACAGTTTTAAAACTACAGTGAAATATGAAAATAAAACAGTTCAGGTTTCTGAAGATTTACTTGGTAAAGATTTTGAAAAAGGTACTTATTTTATTAATGTATTTGATAATAACGAATTAGTTTCTAAAACTAGTTTCAATTTAAGATAATATCGTCCAGAGGGATAATAATACCACTAAAATATTAAAGGTCTGTGAGTTTTCACAGACCTTTTTTTATGGATTTTTTTATTCTAAAATTTTTCCTTCCAGAAAAACACTTTCGATTAAGTTGCTGCCAAAAGCATATGGAATTTGATAGTAAGAAGAAATCGGTTTTGTCAGAATTAAATTGGCTTTTTTGCCTTTTGTAATACTTCCATGAGTTTCCGAAAGTCCCATTGCGTATGCGCCATTTATTGTTGCTGCATTTATTGCTTCTTCTGGTGTCATTTTCATTTTGATGCAAGCCGTTGCTACTACAAAATTCATATTTCCTGATGGAGTAGAGCCGGGGTTGAAATCGGTTGCTAATGCTAAAGGTAATCCAGCTTTAATAATTTCGCGTGCCGGTGTGTATGGGATACTTAAAAAATAAGAACATGAAGGTAGTGCTACTGGCATCGTTTCAGTATTTTTTAAAACCTCAATATCTTCTAGATTCATTATTTCAAGATGATCGACAGAAAGAGCGTTAAATTTGATTCCAGATTGAATACCTCCAATAGAATTAAATTGGTTCACGTGGATTTTTGGCTTTAAGCCAAATTGGATTCCGGCTTCCATGATTTTTTCTGTTTCTTCAATAGAAAAATAGCCAGTTTCGCAGAAAACATCAACATAATCGGCGAGTTTGTTTTTAGCGATTTCTGGAAGCATTTTCGTGATGATTTCGTCAATATAGCCTGCTTTGTTTTCTTTGTAATGTGTTGGAAATGCATGCGCGCCTAAAAAAGTAGCTTTTATTGCAATTGGATAATTTTCTGCCAGTTTTTTAATGACGCGAAGCATTTTTAATTCACCTTCAACAGTTAATCCATAACCTGATTTTATTTCAACTGCGCCGGTTCCTAAACTCATAACTTCTTCTAAACGAATTTTAGATTGGTTGTAGATTTCTTCTTCAGAAGTTTCGTTAAGTTTTTTAGCCGAATTTAGAATTCCGCCACCACGATTGGCAATTTCTTCATAAGATAATCCGTTGATTCGATCAACAAATTCCTGTTCACGATTTCCAGCATATACAATATGTGTATGACTGTCACACCAACTTGGGAGAACAACTTTTCCTGTTGCATCAATAATCTTGTCTGCTTTTATTTCAGGAAGATTTTCCATGGAACCAAAATCTTCAATCAAATTGTCTTTTATCATTAAAAAGGCATTTTTAATTGTGGGAAGTTCTGCCATTTCAGCTCCTGAAACTTTAAAAATAAAAGTTTCACGTACTTGAAGCAATTCCTGAATATTTGTGATTAATGTTGTCATTATTGATATTGTTATAAAACACAAAATTGCTTCGCCTGTTCCCATACGGTCGAGTCACAAATTATCACGAACTAATCCGTGAAATCTGTGAAATTCGTGTTTTCAAATTATTTTCTTGATTTATTCTGAAACGGTAATTTCAAACATTTTGCTCCAGTTTTTACCCGTAACGAAAATAGTTTTTGTTTTAGGATTATAAGCAATTCCATTTAAAACATCATCTTTTGTGATATCTGGCATAAATTTGCGCAATCCCGACATATCTAAGATTCCTTCAACCGCTCCAGAAGTAGGGTTTACAACAGCAATGGCATCTTTTAACCAAACATTCGTGTAAATTTTTCCGTTAATCCATTCTAATTCGTTAATGGCTTTAATTTTTGAAGCACCAGAATAAACATTAATAAAATCTACCATTTTTTGAGTAGCTGGATCCATTTTCCATATTTTTTCTGTTTTATCTGTCTGGTAAATATATTTTCCATCATTTGTCATTCCCCAACCTTCGATATCCTTATCGTAAGCAAAAGTTTTTTCTAATTTTAAAGTATTGGCATTATAAATAAAACCTGTTTTTTCCTGCCAGGTTAATTGATATAATTTGCCATTAATAAAAGTAATTCCTTCTCCAAAATACTTTGAATCAAGATCAATTTGTTTGAAAACTTTTCCTGTTTTGTAATCGTATTTTCTTAAATATGAAGTTCCGTTTTGACCTGTGCTTTCATACAAAGTATCTTTGTAAAATTCTAAACCTTCTGTAAAAGATTTTTTATCGTGTGGGTGAGTATTTACAACTTTATACTTTAATAATTTAGGCTCAACATCTGAAACCAATTCAATTCGTTTAGTTGCGTCAGAGGAATCAGATCCAAAATGTACAACAGCTTTCAAATATTGGTAACCCAGTTTTTGATCTTTTAATTCAAATTTAAATTTTTCAGCACCTTTCGAACTTCCCACTTTTTTGTCATTAATAAAGTAGGTAATGCTGTCGATTTCTTTTGATTTTGGGTTTAAAATTCCAATAGAAACGGCTTCTTTTTGCGTAAAATGCGCCGGAAAAGCAGAATCATCAATATTAAATAAAGAATTTTCACCTTTATTTTTATCTCCACATCCAATTAATGTGATTCCTAATAAAATGACAGTTAGGAAGTTATATTTTTTCATAGTTTAAATTTTGAATAAGCCAATATACGACGATATTTTTATAGCTACAAAGCTCTTGCAAAAATATAAAAAGATTGTATATTTGCACCGGCAAGTCCTACACGACCAGCTCCTGCAGACTCCCCCAGGATGGGAACATAGCAAGGGTACGTGGTTGAGCGGTGCGATGTAGGTCGCTTGCCATTTTTTTTTTTTTTAGAATAAATTTAATTTGTAATCTTCCTTCTGGAGGATTTTTTTATTTTTACCCCTTTCGGAAGTTAGAAGTTATATGTGAGAAGTTAGAAGTTTTTCTTGTTCACATTAATTCTAATCAGATGATTACATTTAATTTATAACATTTAACATCTAATCTACAATGAATAAAGTCGTTTTAATTACCGGAGGATCCTCAGGGATTGGAAAATCAATTGGAGAATTTTTGCATAAAAAAGGTTTTGTAGTTTATGGAACCAGCAGAAATCCTGAGAAAGTGCTAAATTCTATTTTTCCGTTAGTGGCTTTAGATGTTCGAAATGCTGATTCTATTAAAACTGCTGTTTCAAAAGTGATTGAAATCTCTGGAAGATTAGATATTGTAATCAATAATGCTGGAGTTGGAATCACAGGACCTTTGGAAGAAATTCCGATGGAGGAAATCAAAAATAATTTTGAAACTAATTTTTTTGGACCAATTGAAGTTATGAAAGCGGTTTTACCACAAATGCGTGAACAAAAATCGGGGTTGATCATCAATATTACTTCGATCGCAGCCTATATGGGATTGCCTTATAGAAGTGTTTACTCGGCTTCAAAAGGAGCTTTGGAGTTGATTACTGAGGCTTTGAGAATGGAAGTAAAGCAATTCGGAATCGAAATTACTAACGTTGCACCAGGTGATTTTGCAACTAATATTGCATCTGGACGTTATCATGCGCCGGTTTTAAAAGGTTCGGCTTACGAAAAAGTTTATGGCGATACGCTTGCTACAATGAATGAACATGTTGATGCAGGAAGTAATCCAAATGAAATGGCTGAAGCGATTTATAAAATCATTCAAAAAGAGAAGCCAAAAGTGCATTATAAAGTTGGTGTTTTCATGCAGAAATTTTCAATTGTTTTGAAACGTGCGCTTCCAGATAAAGTTTATGAAAAAATGTTAATGAACCATTATAAATTATAAAAATTACTAAACCCCAAAATGAAATACCTTTTACTGTTTGTTACGATTGCCTTTTGTTCTTGTTCTCCAAAAATCAGAACTTCTGTTTCTGAAACGCATGAAAAATTAAATGAAACTGAGAATGTTGTTGTTTTTAATAACAAATCTGAACTTCCTTCAAATTATAGTAAAATTGGAACTACTAAAATTGGAGATACTGGTTTTACTACCAATTGTGATTTGACTACTGTACTTGAAAAGGCAAAAATAGAAGCTCGTAAAAGTGGTGCTAATGCATTATTAATTACAGAACACTTGTATCCGAGTACATTTGGAAGTACTTGCCATAGAATTACTGCCGATTTATTGCGAATTGAAAACACAAACGATTATATGCAGTCTAAAGTTGTTATAGATTCTGTTAAGTTGGCTACAAGTTCGAAAGCTGTTGCAAACAATGAAGTAGTTTATGGTCCGGTTTATTATGATTTTAAAACTTCAAAATTTTTGATAACAGCAAATGTCGGGCAAAGTTTTAGAGTTGCTTCGTCACCAGACGGGCTGACTTCTGAACAAAAAGATTATTTCAGAAAATTAAAATCGGGATTGAGTTATGATGTTAGTGCTTATTATCTAAAAGAAGGTCGAAATGGATATGGGTTGAAATATAATGTCTATAAGTCATCAGGAACTATTTATAATCAGAAAATTACTAATGATTATGGGTTAGTTATGGAAGGGGATTTTAGTGATGATATTACGATTTCATTTATTGGGCCTTCTTTTATATTAACTGAAGATCAACGTGCACGAGTTGGTGAAGCTAATTTAGAGGTAGCGATAGGATATATGGCTTATCAAAACAAGTCGGGTGTGGCTGGTTATCCGGTAAAAATAACAGGCTCTAATTTGGGTATGATTGCAGGAATGGGTTATCATTTTAGAATCACACCTCATTTTTTATTAGGACCTCAAGTTAGTTTTGTTGGCGGGACGTTGAAAAAATTAAAGTATGAGTATGCAAATGGCACGACATATACTGAAAAGCTTGATAAAGAAGAATTAGAAAATTTATGGAGAATTGATTTGGCTATTGGTGCTAAGTTTAGATTCTAAGTTGTAATTTTGCAGCTGAGTTTGCGTGAGGGATAGAAGCTAACTACCGAAGTAGTGCGGATAGCCCGACCTTATTTGCATAAGGCGCGTATAAGCGGTTTGCTGAGTGCGCCTTTTGCAAATAAGGTCACGCCCTGATAATATTCAACACAATTATAAATATATAAATTATGAAATTTTTTATTGATACAGCTAATTTAGCTCAAATTAAGGAAGCACAAGCTTTAGGTGTTTTAGATGGTGTAACAACAAACCCATCATTGATGGCTAAAGAAGGAATTACTGGAAAGGACAACATTTTAAAACATTATGTTGACATTTGTAATCTTGTGGAAGGTGATGTAAGTGCTGAAGTAAATGCATTGGATTTTGATGGAATGATCAAAGAAGGTGAAGAACTAGCTGAATTGCACGACCAAATCGTAGTAAAATTGCCAATGACCAAAGAAGGTGTTATGGCTGCAAAATATTTTTCTGATAAAGGAATTAAAACAAATGTAACGCTTGTTTTTTCTGCAGGACAAGCTTTATTAGCTGCTAAAGCTGGTGCAACTTATGTTTCTCCGTTTATTGGGCGTTTAGACGATGTTTCAACTGATGGTTTGAATTTGATTCAGGAAATTAGAGAAATCTATGATAACTACGGTTATGAGACTCAAATCTTGGCAGCTTCTGTACGTCACACAATGCATATTGTGAACTGTGCTAAAATTGGTGCTGATGTTATGACTGGACCGCTTTCTGCAATATATGGTTTATTGAAACATCCTTTAACTGATATAGGATTAGCTCAGTTTGTGGCTGATTTTGAAAAAGGAAATAAATAAGAATCAGATTCTTATAAATATTAAATCGTCTTTCTTCTGTTGAAGAGAGGCGATTTTTTTTTACTTTTATGTGAACGTAAAAACAAATATTTATGAAAATCATCTTAGTTTTAATTTCGTTTTTTGCTGCCACCATATCGATAAATGCCCAAGCTAAAGTCTTGACAAGTGTAAACGATGCAGGCGATGTGGCTACTTTTGAGTTGGATTGCACAGTGAAATTCCAGACTCTGGCGAAAGGTCTTCGGTACAATATTACACGCCATGAGTTCAAAGGTCCAGAACTTAAAAATTCCTATCGATTATTACTGGTAATGGATGGTTTTTATTCGAAAACGCTGAATAAAGAAATGACTATTTCGGCTGTATTGACTGATGGAACCGTAATTGATGCTAAAAAAATAATTGAAGATGATGGTTTTTTTGATGGCGCCTGTACTTTGAAAATAAAAGATCCTAAAGCACTTTTAAATGCCAATATTGATAAAGTTATTATTCATGCTGATAAAGATGTTGTTTATAAATTATCTGAACAGAATAAGGCGATTTTTAAGAAGAATTTGAATGCGATTATGACTGCTAAATAAGGGACTAAGGTTCTGAGCTACTAAGCTTCTTAGGTTTTTCTTTTAGAAATAAAAAAAATCCAAATTCCTGGTTGATTGGAATTTGGATTTTTTTTATTGTGTATTTCTAGCTTTTAGTGACCGCCAGAAAGTTTTTTATCAAAACTGATTCCTTGCTTTTTAAGGATTGAGCTAACGCTCCAAGCGTAAAACGCCAAATATGCAAAACATAAAACGCCTACGATATAACTTGCATGGATTCCAATAGATTCAGATACAAAACCTTGCAACCAGCTCACAATACCACCACCCATAATCATCATGATTAAGAAGCTACTTCCTTGGCTTGTATTTTTTCCTAATCCGCTTACTGCTAAAGTAAAGATACATGGCCAAAGTGTACTACAGAATAATCCAACACTTGTAAAAGCATATATACTTACTATGCCAGTAGTTGACATTCCAATAGCTAGCGCTACAATTCCTAATGTTGAAAATATAAGCAACATTCTTGCGGGATTCCCTTTACTTGCAATATCTGCAGCGATTAATACTAAAATGATTAAGCCGTAGATGTAAAATGGCGTTAAATCGTGTTTTGCGATAGCATTTACGGCTAAGAAAACTCCAAAAGCTAAATATGGTGCAACGAATCGCAATATTTGCTGTAAACTTGCTTTATCTGTAAAAGCTTCGATAGCTCCTGTCCAACGGCCAATCATTAAACTTGCCCAGTAAAGAGAGATATAAGGAGAGATTTCTTGTAATGTATAAAGTACGCCTGTTTTTAAGTTGATTAAAGATTCCATGTAAGCTGGTAAATTACTTGCTGTAGAAACTTCAACACCAACATAAAGGAAGATTGCGATCATTCCCATTACTAATTGCGGGTATTGTAATGCAGAATTTTTTGCGCTTGCGCCTTCTGCTGCAATTTCTTCTTCAATTAAAGCAGGTCTGTCTGGCAATGAAGAGAATTTTAATAAAATAGCAACCAGTAAAAATGCTAAACCAAGTATTAAATAAGGGATTTTTACACTTTCGATACTTAAAGTAGATGCTCCAGTGCTTGATCCGAAAATTGCAAAAGTTACAATTAATGGTCCAATAGTAGTTCCTAAATTGTTAATTCCACCGGCTAATGTTAATCTTTGAGATCCTGTTGTGATTGGTCCTAATGCAATTGCTAATGGATTTGCAACAGTTTGCTGTAATGAGAAACCAAGTGCTACAATGAATAATCCTGATAACATTAGAGGAAAAGATCCTGTGTTTGCAGCAGGGTAAAATAATAATGTTCCAAATGCAGAAATTAGCAAACCTAATGAAAGACCATTTTTGTATCCTATTTTATTTACTAAATCTTCTTTTATTAAAACTGAAATTCCCAT
>CAWCGN010000002.1:0-15536 GCA_963795025.1 uncultured Flavobacteriaceae bacterium
GATAGCGTGATAAAGCTCCTTATTTAAAAACAAATTCCAAATCTTTGAAACTCCAAATTCCAATTGAAACAGGATTCGGCTGCGCTCAGCCTGAAAACACCATTATATATTAATAGCAGAATTCCATCCTTAATATATTAGGTATAAAAAACAAACCCGACAGATTTTGAAAAACTGCCGGGTTGAATAAAACATACCTTATATCTAATAGTAGAAGATATACTTATATATGTATACTAATAATTTAAACTATCAATGACTTCTTTTGTGATTTGAATGCTTTTTAATTTCGACTGATGATCGTAGATTGGACTTGTGACCATGAGTTCATCTATTCTGGCGTAATTGATAAACTTTTTAAGATCGACTGCCAGCTGTTCTTTGTTTCCTGTAAAAGTACAAGCTGTCATTTGATTAACATGGAAACGTTCTTCTTCGCCCATAATATCATCTAAAGACGGAACCGGTGGTTGTAATCCCTTTCGATCGTTGCGTATTAGATTTAGAAACATCTGATACAAGCTGGTTGAAAGGAATTCAGCTTCTTCATTTGTATCTGCCGCGATGATATTAACGCATGCCATTGTTTTTGGTTTATCTAAAACGGTTGATGCCTGGAAATTTTCGCGATAAAACTCAAAGGCCTGTATCATTTGGCGCGGTGCAAAATGTCCGGCGAAAGCATAAGGCAATCCATAAGCTGCGGCTAAAGCTGCACTTTCCATACTTGAACCTAAAATCCAAATGGGAACATTTGTGCCTTCAGCAGGAAATGCCCGAACTTTTGCCGGCGCATTTTCTGCAGAAAAATAATCCTGAAGCTTACTCACATTTTGTGGAAATCGCTGTGCCTGCTCAAAAAAATCTTTTCGAATTGCTTCCGCAGTTGGCTGATCAGTTCCTGGAGCTCTTCCTAAACCTAAATCGATACGGTTTGGATAAAGCGTTTCTAAAGTGCCGAATTGTTCGGCTACTATTAATGGGGAATGATTCGGTAACATGATTCCACCCGAACCAACCCGAATATTTTGCGTCTGGCTGGCAATATAACCTATTAATACAACTGTAGCTGAACTTGCTACATGCGCCATATTGTGATGTTCAGCCAGCCAAAAACGTTTATATCCTAATTGGTCTGCAAGTTGCGCTATGTCTTTTGTTTTTTGAAATGTTTCGGTGGCATTGCTATTTTGTGTAATAATAGCGAGTTCTAGTATTGAAACTGAAATTGGATCTTTCATGTAAATTAATGCTTTTTACAAAATTACTTCATTTACAACAAAGCATAAATTCTTTGATGTTAATAGAATTATAATATTTGTAACTACAAATGTTGTCCACCTTATATAAATTGAAAGTTAGTTCTCAAATGAATTCACTTTTGTTGAATGAAATGATTTCTATCTTTTTAAAAATGATATTTCAATAGTCCATAATAGTTTTAACGAAATATAATAATTCACCACTTATAAAACCTTAGCATTATCAATACTTTACAAACAGGCATGTTGTTTGTTTTTTGTTGGAATATTCTCAAATAGTTTCAAAAACTTCAAACTTCTTTTTATGTACCTATCTAATACGAAAACTATTGTGTTTATTACGGGAGCATTTATCAGCCATACTTGTTGGGAGAAATGGATTGTTTTTTTTGAAGTCAAAGGATACAAAACGGTGGCACCGCCATGGCCTTATAAAAATGAATCGGCAGAAATATTACGAAAAGAACATCCTAATTCGAAGATTGCTTCATTTCATTTAACGGATCTAATTGATTATTACACAGAAATCATCGAAAAATTACATGAAAAACCTATATTAATTGGACATTCTTATGGAGGACTTTTGACACAATTATTGGTTCAGAAAGAATTAGCTTATAATGGTGTTTGTATTCATTCCGTTCCTCCAAAAGGTCTATTTGCAACAAAGTTTTCTTTTTATAAAGCCATTTGGAAACCTTTGGGCTTTTTTACTTCATCAAAAAAAACATATTTAATGTCTTTTCAAGAGTGGCAATGCAAATTTACAAATGAAATGTCATTTGAAGAACAGAAAGATTACTATGAAAAATTAGTAATTCCGGAATCAAAATTAGTTTTTCGAGATGCTTTGTCTCAAACAGCACGAATAAATTTCAAGAAAAAACATGAACCTTTATTATTTTTATCAGGCAGTAACGATACTATAATACCGGCTTCGCTCAATTATTCGAACTTTAAAAAATATACAAACATACATTCTATTACTTGCTATAAAGAATTTCAAAATAGAAATCACTTTGTTTTAGGTCAAAATAACTGGCAGGAAGTTGCTGAATTTATTTCTAATTGGCTGGAGAAAATCGGCTAATTTAATTCTCTTTTGATTTCCAGTTTTTTGATTTTTGAATTTAAAGTAGATGGATGAATGTCTAAAATTTCGGCAGCTCCTCCCACTCCGGATATTTTTCCGTTACATTTTTTCAGAATATATAATATGTAATCTCTTTCATTTTCGAGAATTGTTTTTATTGAAAAAGATTCGCTTGTCTGATCTGCGTGCATTTTTGAAGATGTTGAAAGTTCTATTTCTTTAATTGTATTTCCATCAGTCAATAAAATGGCGCGTTGCATTACGTGTTCGAGTTCTCTGATATTTCCGGGCCAGCTATAATTCATAATTTGCTGCAAGGCAAAATCAGCAAGATACGGTGCTTTTCTGCCCATTTTTTCACTGTAGACTTTTATAAAATGAAGTGCTAATTCAGGAATATCTTCTTTTCGTTTTTTTAGCGATGGCACTAAAATCGGAAAAACATGAAGACGATAATACAAATCCATTCTGAATCTTCCCGCTGCAACTTCTTCTTCCAGATTTTTATTAGTAGCTGCAATAATTCGAACATCAATTTTCAACGGAGATCTTCCGCCAATGCGCTCAATTTCTCTTTCCTGTAAAACACGTAACAATTTCACCTGAAGCTCCAAAGGCATCTCTCCTATTTCATCCAGAAAAATGGTTCCTCCGTCTGCTAGCTCAAATTTACCAATTCGTTTGTCTAAGGCTCCTGTAAAAGCACCTTTTTCATGACCAAAAAGCAAGGATTCTGCAAGATTTTCAGGTATAGCTCCACAATTAATAATAATCAAAGGCTTGTCTTTTCTTGGTGATAAAGCATGAATACTTTGGGCTATTTTTTCTTTTCCGGTTCCGCTTTCGCCTAAAACTAAAACCGAAGTGTCTGACGGCGCTACTTTTCTAATATAATTAAAAACTGTTATCATTTGTGGGCTGCTGCCAATAATTCCCTCAAAACCAATCGATTTATTTGTTGGTTTTACCTCTTTTATAATTTCCTTTTGATCTGAATCCGAATTTGTTTTTGGATACATTTTTGACACAAATAATGCAAACGTATTTTCTAGAATCGATAAAAGTTTAAGATCTTCTGCTGAATAAACATTAAAATTTCGACTATAAAAAGTAAAATGGAATTTTTGTATCGTTGCAATCACGATAGGAAAAACCAGATATGATTTGATCCCGAAATTATGAGAAATCAAACTTTTTATTGGTGCTACCTGAAAATTATTAATAAGGTTTTCTTCACTATAAATAATTGGCTGTAAATCTATTTTTGATTTTTTATAAGTTTCATCCAATTCTTTACTGGAAATATCAGCAATTTTTGAAAATTTTTCCGGGCTGATAATCTGATAATCATCAACATTTTTGCGCATAATTCCTAGATTGGCATAATGCGTTGTATTGGAAAAACCAGCTTCTAAATAATCAAACGAAATATAATTTTGTATCGTTTTTCCGAATGCCAATAACGCATTTTCCCATTTTAGATTTGAATTTAAAATCTCATTCAGATCATTTTGCAATTGCATTTGCTGCATCAATTGAGACTCTAAACTATATTCGTGACGGTAAAAAGCAATTTCAAGAGTTGTCAAGACATCTTGTTCTCTAAAAGGTTTTACTATAAATCCATAAGGTTGCGTAATTTTGGCCTGATCTAAAATGTTTTTGCTGGAATTAGCTGAAATAAATATAAAACCAATATAATTTTCTTTAAGAATTTGAGCCAAATCTATTCCGTTACGACTTCCCTTTAACATGATATCCAAAAATACCAAATCTGGTTTTTCGGCTTCAATTTGCTCCAGAGCCTGGTCTACAGAACGTGCAATTCCGATCACTTCATAATTTGCTTTTTCAAGAATTAATTGCAAATCATGCGCTTCGATAAATTGATCTTCAACAATTAAAATTCGCTTTTTTAATGCTGCGTTAGAGGATTTGAGGGGATGGCCGGAAACCGTTTCCATAAATGTGGTATTTTTAGTATAATAATTCAGCTAATATATTGGTATAAAATTAGTTAATTATTAGAATAAAAACAGCAACTTCTTCTAATTTAAATGATAAAAAATAGCTTTTATGTGATTTTTCCTGATATTTTTCAAATAACCATTCTCCTTATTTCTATATTTGTTTAATCCAAAAACATTAAGAATTTAATCACAGACCAAATGAAACAATTATATTCTTTTTATTTAATTCTTTTCCTCACTTTTCAATCATTTGCACAATTATCTCCTTCTGTTCAGAAATACGATCTTCCTAAAAAAAGACTATTGCTCAGCTCTTGTTCTATATATTTATTTAATGCCAATCAGGGTGCTATAGATGTTGACAGTTCTGTTGTTCTGGCATCAAAAGCTTATAAATTACCCGCTTCCTTAACTTATGATCAAGGTTATAATGATGGTAATCTAATAGGAAGCGATTTGATTGATAAGGGAAATATTAATGCTGCAATAAAAATTCTTGACAAATCTAAAGGTGAAAATCGGATTAAATTATTACTGCAATTAGGAAGTTTTTATCTTTTTAAACCAGGTACAAAACCCGAAGATCTTCAACATGCATATAAATATATTAATAAAGCTGTTTTAGAAAGTAATCTGCTAAAAGTAAAAAAATGGCAGCATCAATCTTTATTATTATTGGGAAAATATTATTATCAGGCCAATAACCAAATTCAAGGCAAAAAATGTTTTTTGCAGGTTATAAATGAATGTAGAAAACAAAACGATAAACTTGGTCTAGCCGAATCTTTAGACGCGCAGGCAACTCTTTTATCCAACCTTGATCCCGAAAAGGAAAAAATGATTGAAGAGGCCATTTCACTTTATGCCGCTCTGGGTTTAGAAGAAAAAAGAATAGAAAATTACACCAAGATAACTACCATCTATTTTTGGGCAGGAAAAATAAATGAAGCCAAAAAGAGACTTTATCAAAATTTGGTCGATTTACGAAAAATTGGTTTTACACATCAACAATTTGCAGAAGCAACTATTGCTTATGTTGAAGTAAGACAAAACAATATAAAAGATGCCTTATACTATGCCCTAAAAAGTGTAAAACGAATGGAAGTTGAAAAAGATTTTACTCTGGGGGACATTTTTTATATGCGTCTCGGTGATGTCTATAACCAGTACGGTCATTATGAGGAAGCGCTGGAAATGTTTAAAAAAAGTATTGAAATCGGGCAGCAAACCATAAACAGCGGCACGTGGTACAAAAGCTTTTATGGGGCAGTCGCTGCTTTATCGCTAAAAGGAAAAAATAAAGAAGCGATTGGTTACATTAATTCTATAACGGCAAAATACCCTCCAACAAATGCATTTGATAAAATGAGTGTTGCTTATATTAAGGCGAATTGTTATGTATCACTTAAGGATAATTTCCTGGCAGAAAAGTATTTTAAAGAAACAGAATATTATGCACAACAATTAAACGCTCCGGAAACAATTAGAGAAGTTGTTAATCAATATACTGATATGGCGTTATTTTACCTGAATACCAACAGGGTTCAAAAAGCTAAATATTACAATGCTAAAGTTTTTGCTCTTTGCAAAGCTTATAAAATAACCTACAACTCGCAAATCCTTCAGATTTTATTATATAAAACAGACTCTATAAACGGAAATTATAAAAACTCTCTAATACATTTTCAAAATTATAAGAAATTAACCGATTCTATTTACAGAACAGATAAAAACAAAGAAATTGAAGAGTTAAAGATTCAATATGAGACTAAAAATAAGGAACAAAAAATTGCCCTTTTAAATGACCATTCAAAACTACAGAAAAGTGAGCTACAAAAATCGAAACTCTTAAATACTCTATCTATTTGGAGTTTGATTTTACTTTTGATAACTATTGGTTTGCTATACAACAGATACCGATTAAAACAACGAAATCAACATTAAACTGGAACTGAAAGAAAAAGAAATCAATCAGAAAAACATTAATTTGAGACATTTGCTCGATGAAAAAGAATGGCTTTTGAAAGAGATTCATCATCGTGTAAAAAACAATCTTCAAACGGTTATAAGTCTTTTGAATTCCCAATCCGCTTATTTGGATAATGATATGGCTTTACAGCAATAAAAAATAGTCAGCACAGAATTCATTCTATGTCCTTAATTCATCAAAAATTATATAATTCTGAAAATATTTCGACGATTAATATGCCAAATTATATCAAAGAATTAGTCGAATATTTGAAAGAATCTTTTTCACTTGGACAGAGAATCCGTTTTGAAATTAAAGTAGACCCATTAGAATTAGATGTTGCACAAGCTGTTCCTTTAGGACTTATTTTGAATGAAGCCATCACCAATTCAATCAAATATGCTTTCCCAAATGATAGAACGGGAATGATTTATGTTACGCTTGAAGCAACAACAGACAATAGTTATTTACTGATCATTTCAGATAACGGAATTGGAATTGCATACCGATTTTACCGACACAAAAGCAAATTCGTTCGGAATGAGCCTTATCAAAGGTTTAAGTGATGATTTGGAAGCTAAATTCACATGGAAAATAATAACGGAACTATTTTAAAAATTGAATTTTCACAAGAATTTCCGCTGAATCAAAATAGGCAAAAGATTTAAAACCTAAATTTGTATCACGAAAATAAATTTCGATTCTAGCTTTTTCCTCCAATGACACACAAAATTTTAATTATAGACGATGAAGAAAAACTCAGAAGTCTGTTGGCGCGTATTATAAAATCAGAAGGTTTTGAAGTTATTGAAGCCAAAGATTTAAAATCAGGTTTTAAAAAACTCGAACAAACAGATATCGAAGTTGTTTTGTGTGATGTAAAATTACCTGACGGAAACGGCGTTGATTTTCTGCAAAATATAAAAAGCCATTTTCCATTAGTTGAAGTTATTTTACTGACAGCTTTCGGAAATATTCCTGACGGTGTTCAAGCCATGAAAAATGGTGCTTTTGATTATATTGTAAAAGGTGATGACAATGACAAAATCATTCCGCTTTTGTACAAAGCAGTCGAAAAAGTACAGCTGCAGAAAAAGGTACAGCAATTGGAAAAACGTATTGGCGATAAATATTCTTTCAATACAATTATCGGAAAATCAAAAGGAATTGAGCAGGTTATTGATCTTGCCAAAAAAGTAGCCAAAACCGATTCAACTGTTCTTCTCACCGGAGAAACCGGAACAGGAAAGGAAGTTTTTGCACAGGCAATCCATGAAAATAGCAATCGTGTAGGCAAATCTTTTGTTGCCTTGAATTGTAGTACTTTCAGCAAGGAAATCCTCGAAAGTGAACTTTTCGGACATAAACAAGGTGCTTTTACCGGAGCTTTAAAAGATAAAAAAGGATTTATAGAAGAAGCCAATGGCGGCACTTTATTTTTGGATGAAATAGGTGAAATGCCAATTGAACTTCAAGCCAAATTATTACGTGTTTTAGAAACCAGCGAATATATTCCAATAGGAGATACTACTCCTAAAAAGTCAAATTTCAGATTAATAGCGGCAACCAACAGAGATTTAAAAACAGAAAGTGACGAACATCGTTTTCGTTCTGATTTATATTTTCGTTTGAATATTTTCGAAATCAATCTGCCTCCGCTAAGAGAAAGAATCAAAGATATTGTTCCTTTGACAAATTATTTCGTTAAACAATTCTCAGAAAAAACGAACAAAAAGACCTTAACTATTTCGGATGATTTTCTTCAGAAATTAGAAAATTATTCGTGGCCGGGGAATATTCGGGAACTTAAAAACATTATCGAAAGATCGGTTATTTTGAGTAATGGAGATATTTTAACTTCGGATGTTTTGCCTTATGAAATGCAGCATCAATCTGAAAAAACAAACAAACCAATGTCGGCTTTCTCTATGCAGAGTATTGAAAAACTACATATTCAGAAGGTTTTGAATTATACTAAAGGGAATAAGGCAGAAACTGCACGTTTGCTGGAAATTGGGATTGCGACTTTGTACCGAAAATTGGAGGAATACGGAATTCAATAATAAATTTAAATTCCAATCAGGATAAATTCCAAATTCCAATTTAAAGCTCCAGCGGAGCAAAATCTTTATAGCAAATATAAATGGATTTGATTGAAGCTCCAGCGGAGCGACATTTTAACGTTTGTTTCAATCTAAAACATGCCGCCCCGATGGGGCTTTATTATCGAACGTTGTAATTTTCTATAAACATGACGTCCCGCTGGGACTTAAATTTTAAAATTAAATATCCTATCATTTCAATAAAAGCTTATCATTTTGATAGGCTTTTTTTATGACTGATTTTTGGCACAAAATTACATTCCTTTTATTGACAGCACTTTAGCTCGACCTCAACATTTTCGGAACATCTTTTGGCATAAGGACGAAGAACATGAAAATTCATTCTCGTGAAATCGTCATGATTCAAATTAAAAACTGGACCAAAAAATGACGATACCATATTCCTTTAAAAAATAAATATTATCTACGTATGAAAAATCAAGTAACCTCAATCTACAAACAAGCCGAACGCTTCGCCGAGATAACCAAAAAAGCTATCATTTCTGGAAATATCGTGCGAGCAAAAAAATGCCTGGCTCTTGCCGAACGCTTATTTATTACCGGAAGCTTAGAAACTAAAAATGCTATTTCTAATGTGTATGTTTTCTCCGTTTCTTCTTTTATGGAAGTACGTCACTGCAACATTTCACATCTTTTCCCACGAACGCTTAAAGCGGAATATATCAAGCAGGTTAATACTTCAGGCGTGTAAAAGTTTAACTGGTTAATTGTTAAATCGTTTAATCGATTTTCTAAAAATCTAAAATCTGATCCCGAGGCTTCGGGACTAAAATCTAAAATAACATTATGATCACTTTCCTATTACTCGCATTAGCCGTTGTGCTGTTTGCCATTTGTTTTAAATCAGTTGAATTTTTTGAAAAAATCTAAATCATGACCGCACTATTTATTATTTCGATCGCTGTTTTTGGCTATTTGGTTTATGTATTAATCAAGCCTGAAAAATTTTAATGATGTAAAAAGTTATAAGTGAGATGTTAGATGTTATGCGTCAGTCTCCTTTTTCATCCCACATTTTACATCTCACATTTTTACAATTAACAAACACATATTATGAACACAGAATTATTAGGCGTCATCAGTATTTTTATCATTTCGATAGTTTTAGCAATTCCAATAGGGAAATATATTGCTAAAGTTTATTTGGGAGATAAAACCCTTTTTGACCCGATTTTCAATCCAATTGAAAAATTTATTTTTAAAATCAGCGGAATTAATGCTACTGAAGAAATGAACTGGAAACAACATCTAAAAGCACTTTTGAGTGTAAATATGATTTGGTTCTTTCTTTGCTTTTTTGTCTTGCTTTTTCAGGGATCGTTGTTTTTAAATCCTGACAACAATCCGTCCATGACACCCGATTTGGCATTTAATACGGCTATTTCATTCGTAGTAAACTGTAATCTACAGCATTATTCCGGCGAAACCGGCGTTTCTTATTTGTCCCAAATGGTTTTGATGTTCCTGCAATTTGTTTCTGCTGGTGTCGGAATGGCCGCTGCTGCAATGATTTTTACAGCAATGAAAGAGAGAACCACAGATAAACTGGGAAACTTTTATAATTATTTCATCAAAAGCTGTACTCGTATTTTGTTACCACTTTCAGCTATTGTAGCAGTTGCGCTATTATTTAGCGGAACTCCTATGACGTTTGAAGGAAAAGATACCATTACCACTTTACAAGGTGATTCAGTACAAGTTTCACGCGGTCCGGCTGCAGCTTTTATTGCTATCAAACATATAGGTACAAACGGTGGTGGATTTTTTGGAGCCAATTCGGCACATCCACTAGAAAACCCGACTTATTTCACCAATGCGGTTGAATTATGGGCACAATTGATTGTTCCGTTTGCGATGATTTTTGCTTTAGGTTTTTATCTAAAGAAAAAGAAACTAGCTTACGTAATCTTCGGCGTAATGACAATTGGTTTTTTACTCCTTGTTATTCCGACTGTAGTTACCGAGCTTAATGGAAATCCAGCCATTGAAAAAATGGGAATTGCGCAGGGAACCGGAGCGATGGAAGGAAAAGAAGTTCGCTTTGGACCGGCGATTTCAGGATTCTGGAGTATTGCTACAACTGTAATTTCTACTGGTTCTGTAAACAGTATGCATGATAGTTCTATGCCAATTTCCGGAGCTATGCAATTGCTAGCCATGATGGTCAATGCTTTTTATGGAGGTTGTGGTGTTGGAATCCTGAACTTTTATATTTTCATTATCCTGGCAGTATTTATTTCCGGTTTGATGGTGGGTCGAACTCCCGAATTTTTAGGAAAGAAAATCGAAGCCCGAGAAGTTAAAATTGCTGCTTTTATTGCGATTCTTCACCCATTATTGATTTTAGCAGGGACAGCCATAGCTTCTTATTTTGCGGCACATGATACTGCAATGGGCTACTGGTTTAGCGGAAACGCCACTGGCTGGCTGAACAATCCTGGCAATCACGGATTTTCAGAAATGTTATACGAATATACTTCAAGTGCTGCCAACAACGGTTCTGGTTTTGAAGGTTTAGGAGATAATAATCCGTTTTGGAACATCACTACAGGAATTGTGTTATTGTTAAGCCGTTTCATTCCGATCATTGGCCCATTGGCAATTGCCGGATTATTGGCTAATAAAAAATACATTCCGGAAAGTGCGGGAACTTTAAAAACGGATACTACAATTTTCGGAATTATGGTTTTTGCCGTAATCGCAATTATTGCTGCCTTATCATTCTTTCCAGCTTTGGCTTTAGGCCCATTAGCAGAATATTTTACACTAAAATAATAACTCATTTTTCAATGCTGAAAATTTTTAAACACATAGAAACATAGGAACAAAATACAATAAAAGGGTATTCAAAAAAACTAGTTTTTTACACATAGCTATGTGTTTAGATGCGAGTGAAACGCCTTTATCTCACAGTAAAAATCTATGTTTCTATGTGTTTAAATTATTCAGCCAAACATAACAATATAAAAAAATGACAACTAATAAATCCGCATCATTGTTTGAAAGCAAACAGGTAAAAGAAGCCTTAGTGCAATCTTTTGTCAAGCTTAATCCAAAATTGATGATCAAAAATCCGGTAATGTTTACCGTAGAAATTGGAACTGCCATTATGTTTGCTGTTTGTGTTTCCATATTAATGGGAGCAACTGACCAAGGCAGTTTTACTTATAATTTAATTGTGTTTTTAATTTTACTGGCAACGCTTTTGTTTGCCAATTTCGCCGAAGCTATCGCCGAAGCCAGAGGAAAAGCGCAAGCCGACAGTTTAAGAAAAACACGTGAAGAAACGCCGGCAAGACAAATTTTACCAAATGGAGAAATCAAAAATATCAGTTCATCAGAATTGAAAAAAGGAGATATTTTCGTTTGTGAATCGGGCGATTTAATTGCAACTGACGGAGAGATTATCGAAGGTTTAGCGACTATCGACGAAAGTGCGATTACAGGAGAAAGTGCTCCTGTAATTCGCGAAGCCGGTGGTGATAAATCCTCTGTAACCGGAGGGACAAAAGTGTTATCTGATAAAATTAAAGTAATCGTAACTTCTGAGCCTGGCGAAAGTTTTTTAGATAAAATGATTGCTTTGGTTGAAGGTGCAAGCCGTCAGAAAACGCCAAACGAAATTGCCTTAACCATTTTATTAGCCGCCTTTACCTTAATCTTCGTGATTGTGTGCGTTACGCTAAAACCGTTTGCCGACTATGCAAATGCACCCATCACGATTGCGGCTTTTATCGCCTTGTTCGTTTGTTTGATTCCAACTACAATTGGTGGTTTGCTTTCTGCTATTGGTATTGCCGGAATGGACAGGGCTTTACGTGCCAATGTGATTACAAAATCTGGAAAAGCGGTAGAAACTGCCGGTGATATTGATGTATTGCTTTTGGATAAAACCGGAACAATTACGATCGGAAACAGAAAAGCGACCAGTTTTTATCCTACAAAAGGCGTTTCAGAAGAAGATTTTATAAAATCTGCTGTGTTAAGTTCACTGGCAGATGACACTCCGGAAGGAAAAAGTATACTTGAGTTGAGTGAAATGTTAGATGTAAAAGGTGAAATGAAAGCAAGCATTTCACAACTCACAGATCACATTTCACAAACGATCAAATTTACCGCAGAAACCAGAACTTCCGGAGTTGTTTTAAAAGACGGAACGAATATTAGGAAAGGTGCTCAGGATGCTGCCAAAAAAATTGCTGCCCAAGCAGGAAATAATTTTCCGGAAGATACTGCCCAAAAAGTAATTGACATTTCTACCAACGGAGGAACGCCATTGGTTGTGATTAAAAACAATCAGGTTCAGGGTGTTATCGAATTGCAGGATATCATTAAACCAGGAATGAAAGAACGTTTTGACCGTTTGCGAAAAATGGGTGTAAAAACGGTAATGGTTACGGGAGATAATCCGCTTACGGCTAAGTTTATTGCCGAAGCTGCCGGAGTTGATGATTTTATTGCCGAAGCAAAACCTGAGGATAAAATGAACTACATCAAAAACGAACAAAATCTGGGTAAACTTGTTGCGATGATGGGAGACGGAACGAATGATGCTCCCGCACTTGCACAAGCCAATGTTGGTGTTGCCATGAACAGTGGAACGCAAGCCGCAAAAGAAGCCGGAAACATGGTCGATCTTGATAATGACCCAACAAAATTAATCGAGATTATCGAAATTGGAAAACAGCTTTTAATGACTCGTGGAACTTTAACTACTTTTTCTATTGCCAATGACGTAGCGAAATATTTTGCTATTGTTCCTGCTCTTTTTATTACTGCGATTCCTGCGCTTCAGGGTTTGAATATTATGCGTTTGCATAGTCCGGAAAGTGCCATTTTATCAGCGGTAATTTTTAACGCGATTATCATTCCGATCTTGATTCCATTAGCATTGAGAGGTGTTGATTACAAACCAATCGGAGCAAGTGCAATTCTAAAAAGAAATCTTTTAATCTACGGTTTAGGCGGATTGATTATTCCTTTTATCGGAATTAAATTGATTGATTTACTTGTTGCTTTATTTATGTAAATAAAAGTTGCTAAGGTTCTGAGGCGCTAAGGTGCTAAGGTGCTAAATTTTTTCTTAGTCCCTCAGAACCTTAGTCCCTTAGAACCTCTAAAAAGAAAAAAATGAAAAATATATTCTCACTATTAAAATTGACACTGCTTACTTTAATTCTGTTCGCAGTTATTTATCCTCTTGCAATTTATGGAATTGCACAAATGGCTCCGAATCAAGGAAAAGGAGAAACTCTTTCGGTTAACGGAAAAGTTATTGGCTACCAAAAAATAGGTCAAAAATTCGATAAGCCGAATTATTTCTGGGGAAGACCTTCGGCTGTTGATTACAACGCTGCAGGAAGTGCGGGAAGCAACAAAGGACCAAGCAATGCTGAATATTTGGCTTTGGTTCAAAAAAGAATTGATACACTTTTGCTTGTTCATCCTTATTTGAAAAAATGGGAGATCCCTTCAGATATGGTTACCGCTTCTGGAAGTGGATTGGATCCGAATATTTCTCCGCAAGGTGCTTTGATTCAGGTAAAACGTGTTGCCAAAGAACGAAAATTAGCGGAAGCTAAAGTAAAAGCTTTGGTTGAATCTAAAATTAATACGGCTGTTGTTGGTCCTGAAACGGTTAATGTTTTGGAATTGAATATGGCGCTTGATAAACTTTCTGGAAAAGGTTCTGAGGTACTGAGTCGCTAAGGTTCTAAGGTTTTTCTCCTGCAAGGGTTTGAAAACCTTGTAGGTATGATAAAGATTTTCGTCAATTTTGGTCATTGCGAGGAACGAAGCAATCTCACTAACAATGAGACATAAAGCTGATTATGTAAATGTGGTTGCTTCGTTCCTCGCAATGACAAACTGAAACGGAAAACCAAAACTTAAATCATAATACCTAACAGGTTTTGGAAACCTGTTAGGATAACAAAACGTCCTTTTACCCTGAGTGCCCTAGCCCTGATAGAAGCGGCATCCTTTTTAGGCAATTGAAAATATCTTATTTACCATAAACAATCTGCCTAAAAAGATATAGCGGATAGCAGGAAACAGCTCCTTAAAAACCTACTAATAAAAATTAATACGCCTTTTTTACCCCAAATAATAAAAACAAAAATGAAAAAAATAATACTTACTGCTTTAATCGCATTCGGTTTTAGCAATTTACATGCACAGGAAGAATCGAAAAGTCCTTTAACATTTTCAGGTTACGTAGAAACATATTACAGTTATGATTTTGGAAAACCAGACAATCATACACGCCCGGGATTTTTTTACAATTATAATCGAAGCAATGAAGTGAACCTGAATTTAGGTATGGCAAAAGTGAATTATTCGAAAGATAATATTAGAGGAAATTTTGCCTTAATGGCTGGAACTTATGCGCAATATAATATGTCAACAGAACAGGATTTACTGAAAAATGTCTATGAAGCCAATGTTGGTGTGAAGATTTCGCAAAACCATAATTTGTGGATTGATGCGGGAATTATGCCAGCGCACATTGGTTTTGAAAGTGCGATTGGAAAAGACTGCCAGACTTTGACCCGAAGTATTTTGGCTGAGAATTCTCCTTACTATGAAGCCGGAGTAAAAATTGGCTACACCTCTGAATCCGGAGAATGGTATTTGGCCGGAATGTATTTGAATGGCTGGCAGCGTATTCAGAAAGTAGACGGAAATCATACGCCTGCTTTTGGAACGCAGATTACGTATAAACCAACTGATAAATTAGTTTTGAACTGGAGTACGTATGTTGGAAATGAACAGCCGGATATCGATAAAAAGTGGCGTTATTTCAACAACTTTTACGGACAATTTAAAGTGACAGACAAAACAAACATTACGGCTGGTTTTGATGTTGGTTCACAACAATCGGCTAAAAATAGTAACAAATACGATACTTGGTTTTCGCCAGTTTTGATTCTGCAATACAAACCGACAGATAAGATTCAGTTGGCTGCACGTGGCGAATATTACAGTGACGAAAAAGGAGTTATTATCGCAACTCAAACGCCAAACGGTTTTAAAACTTACGGCTTTTCGGCTAACTTTGATTACTTAGTTACTGATAATGTTATGTTTAGAATTGAAGCCAGAAATCTTTCGAGTAAA
>CAWCGN010000003.1:0-1701142 GCA_963795025.1 uncultured Flavobacteriaceae bacterium
AAGAAGGATCACGGTATTCCTACGCCAACAATTTGATTGTATGCTAGTTTTAGTAGTTAAAATGCCTTTGCGTTCCACTCCGTTTACCCATAAAGAAACTAAAGTTGCCACAGAAACTTTCGCAGGGGGAAAGAGTAAATATCTTCTTTATTTTTCTTTTTTTTTCCCCGCCCACAATATCCATTGTAATCTCTGTGTATGCTAAACGTGCTTCAGGATATACTTTTACATCTTCTTTTATTTTTTTGGTAAATAAATCGTTGCTGTTCCAAAGCTGTTCTTCTGTTTCTACTCTTTTATTAAAATTTGATTTCAGAATATTTATTTTGTCATCATTGTCAAGGCCAAGATCGTCACAAATTAAATAAGCGAAAAAGAGACCCACAGGATTATGAATTTTGGTTCCATTGAATTGCTGTTTGCTCAATGAATTAAAACGGTCAAATGAAAAGAAAGTGATATATGTTGATAGCCACAAGATTTTTATTAGGTTTTATATTCTGAGAAAATGGGAAAAATGTATGCAGGTAAATCTTTATTGCTTTCAAAGGAATTGATTTTTGCAATTTGAGCTGTTTTTTTGCTTTCAATAACTAAACCGGTCGTGAAAATTAGAAAGCCAAGAACACAATTGAAAATCCAGCACTAAAAGAAAGATAATAAGGTCTGTTTTTAGCAAATGTAAAATTACGGTAAGTAAATGAATGATTAAAATTATGGCAGGAACCAATCCGTAAAAACCCATTCCTAAAGCTAATATTCCAAATAAAGGAATAAGGTGTTACAGGAATAAGAAATAAGGCAAAGTAAAATATAATCCAAAATGTAGCGCCATTAATAAAATAGAGAATATAAGTATGAGGAGTTTATTTCGTTTTGATAAAGGAAAAAATTAGAAATGCAAAATACAAAAATTATAACGTAAACCCATACCGGCAAATTCTGGAAAATAGAAATAAAAACATTTAAGCTAAAACAGCCAATAAGCCAGTTGAGCATCAAAAATGGAACTAAATGAAGATATTCTTCTCTTTTTCTAGAATGAGAAATGATACTACGGTTCCGTAAATAAATTCTATAATCAAGCTTATCGATCCAACAGATTCGTATTCATGATAGGAGAATTCTTTAGAAGTGAGCGCACAAATCATAAATAATGTGCTAAATAATGTCACAATGATGCTAATTTGCACGCCTGTTTTTGCGAATAATAATCTAGAATTTCAAGTTTGTATTTCATAGTTATATCTTTTAAAAAGTACTTTGAAATACAAAGTTAATAGAATATTTGAAAAATAAGATTTTTTTTATTTTATTTTTTGAAGAAAATTTGGAGTGAATTTTTCAGTTCTAGAAATCCTTTTCAAAGACGAAAAAAAGTCAACTATAACGTTATAATTTCTTATTTAGAACTGTTCTTTGTGAAAATAGAGGTAAAATCTCACTTAGATTATAACAACAAATTTCGACTTTGTTAATGAAAAGATTTTAAAATATTAATAATTCATTTTTTTAATTCAAAATTGATATTTTAGCAAAAACAAGCAGTGAAAATCGTTTTTTAGCAATAATAATTTTTGAAAAGGCGACTTTCATTATATTCTTTTTAATTCTCACCTTTAATCTCTAAATTTGCGTACAAAAAAAATACTTCTAATATATTATGAATACTTACAAAGATTACATTAACGAAATTGAAGAAAGAAAAGGCCAAGGACTTCATCCAAAGCCAATTGATGGAGCTGAATTAGTAAGCGAAATCATTGCTCAAATTAAAGATTTAGATAATGAATATAGAGGATTTTCTTAAGTTTTTTATTTACAATACTTTGCCAGGTACTACAAGTGCAGCTGGTGAAAAAGAGCATTTTAAAAGAAATTATTCTTGGCGAATCTGTAGTAAAAGAAATTACTCCAGCTTTTGCTTTTGAATTATTATCTCACATGAAAGGCGGACCTTCTATTAAAGTTTTGCTTGATTTAACATTGGGCAATGATGTTGCTATTGCAAAAGAAGCTGGGAAAGTTCTTAAAACACAGGTTTTCCTTTACGAAGCACATAAATATCGTCTAAGTAGAGGCATTCAAAAATAATAATGAAATTGCTAAATAGCGATGCTCAGGCTGAGTTCTTCACAAAACTTCCAGAATAGCTCAAGCAAATTAAGGTAGTTACTTTTATCGCTGGTGAAGGTGATATTTCAACAGATTTACTTTCTCCAGGAAGTCAAGCGCATCGTGTTTATACTGCTAGCTTCATGGCAGAATGCAACGATCTCACGCTCAAGCACAACAAGAAATTAAAGCTTTACAAGCACAGCATCCTGATGCAAGTGTGATGTTAATTGCTGAAAAAGGAACTATGGGAGTAGGTTCTTCAAGAATGTCAGGTGTAAATAACGTGGCTCTTTGGACAGGTAAACAAGCAAGTCCATATATTCCATTCGTTAACATCGCTCCAATTGTTTGTTCCACCAACGATTGGAGTGATGTTAACGAATGGAATATATGGACTTGCTTGTTTACCTGTCCAAAGAGCCATGCCATTACACTTGATATTCTTGAAGAACCTACTCCCATAGTTCCTTTTTCAGCAATTAACATCACACTTGCATCAGGATGCTTGTTTGTAAAGCTTTAATTTCTTGTTGTGCTGAGGGTAATCATAACATCGTCCCATGAAGCTCACGGTCTGAAGCGAATGTGCTTGATTACCTGGAGAAAGTAAATCTGTTGAAATATCACCTTCACCAGCGATAAAAGTAACTACTCTTAATTTCGTCAGCTACTTCTGGAAGTTTTGTGAAGAACTAAGCCTAGCATAACTCTCAAGAATTTCTTTAGCATTTTCATCATCATTTTTGAATGCCTCTACTAAAACTATCTGTATCTGCTTTGTAAAGGAAAACCTGTGTTTTAATAGTTTTGAGTTTCTTTTGGAATAGCAACATCATTGCCGATGAAATCAGAGAAAACTTTAATAGAAGGTCCGCCTTTCATGTGAGATAATAATTCAAAAGCAAAAGCTGGAATAATTTCTTTTACTACAGATTCGCCAAGAATAATTTCTTTTAAAAACGCTGCTTTTTCACCAGCTGCATTTGTAGTACCTGGCAAAGTATTGTAAATAAAAAACTTAAGGAATTCTCTATATTCATTATCTAAATCTTTAATTTGAGCAATGATTTCGCTTACTAATTCAGCTCCATCAATTGGCTTTGGATGAAGTCCTTGGCCTTTTCTTTCTTCAATTTCGTTAATGTAATCTTTGTAAGTATTCATAATATATTAGAAGTATTTTTTTTTGTACGCAAATTTAGAGATTAAAGGTGAGAATTAAAAAGAATATAATGAAAGTCGCCTTTTCAAAAATTATTATTGCTAAAAAACGATTTTCACTGCTTGTTTTTGCTAAAATATCAATTTTGAATTAAAAAAATGAATTATTAATATTTTAAAATCTTTTCATTAACAAAGTCGAAATTTGTTGTTATAATCTAAGTGAGATTTTACCTCTATTTTCACAAAGAACAGTTCTAAATAAGAAATTATAACGTTATAGTTGACTTTTTTTCGTCTTTGAAAAGGATTTCTAGAACTGAAAAATTCACTCCAAATTTTCTTCAAAAAATAAAATAAAAAAAATCTTATTTTTCAAATATTCTATTAACTTTGTATTTCAAAGTACTTTTTAAAAGATATAACTATGAAATACAAACTTGAAATTCTAGATTATTATTCGCAAAAAACAGGCGTGCAAATTAGCATCATTGTGACATTATTTAGCACATTATTTATGATTTGTGCGCTCACTTCTAAAGAATTCTCCTATCATGAATACGAATCTGTTGGATCGATAAGCTTGATTATAGAATTTATTTACGGAACCGTAGTATCATTTCTCATTCTAAGAAAAAGAGAAGAATATCTTCATTTAGTTCCATTTTTGATGCTCAACTGGCTTATTGGCTGTTTTAGCTTAAATGTTTTTATTTCTATTTTCCAGAATTTGCCGGTATGGGTTTACGTTACAACTTTTGTATTTTGCATTTCTAATTTTTTCCTTTATCAAAACGAAATAAAAACTCCTCATACTTATATTGTCTATTTTATTAATGGCGCTACATTTTGGATTATATTTTACTTTGCCTTATTTCTTATTCCTGTAACACCTTATTCCTTTATTGGAATATTAGCTTTAGGAATGGGTTTTACGGATTGGTTCCTGCCATAATTTTAATCATTCATTTACTTACCGTAATTTTACATTTGCCTAAAAACAGACCTTATTATCTTTCTTTTAGTGCTGGATTTTCAATCGTGCTTGTTGGCTTTCTAATTTTCACGACCGGTTTAGTTATTGAAAGCAAAAAAATAGCTCAAATTGCAAAAATCAATTCCTTTGAAAGCAATACAGATTTACCTGCATACATTTCCGTTTCTCAGAATATAAAACCTAATTTTTTCAATGAAATTCTGCTTAAGAAAAATCTTGTGTATATCAACATAGATGACTTCTTTTCATTTGACCGTTTTAATTCATTTAGCAAACAGCAATTCAATGGAACCAAAATTCATAATCCTTTTATCAGTATCGCTTATTTAGTTTGTGACGATCTTGGCCTTGACAATGATGACAAAATAAATATTCTGAAATCAAATTTTGATAAAAGATTAGAAACAGAAGAACAGCTTTGGAACGGCGACGATTTATTTACCAAAAAAATAAAAGAAGATGTAAAAGTATATCCTGAAGCACGTTTAGCATACACAGAGATTACAATGGATATTGCATGTGGCGAAGATTCAAGGGGAAACGAAGAAGCAATTTACTCTTTTCAATTACCTGAAGGTTCTGTGGCAACTTCACTTTCTTTATGGGTAAACGGAGTGGAACGCAAAGGCATTTTAACTACTAAAGAAAAAGCAAAAAAAGCATACAATCAAATTGTTGGCGTAGAATACCGTGATCCTTCTTTAATGCAATGGAAAGAAGGAAACAAAGTTGTTGTGAGGGTTTTTCCAGTTAACAGACAAACTCCAAGAAAATTTAAATGCGGTTTTACAACTCCATTAAAAGTGGAAGACAGCCAAATGAAATACCAAAGTCTTTCAATAAAAGGACCAAATATCTCAAATGCTGAAACCATTTCAAGAATACAAATAACAGGAAATTCGGCTTTAGAAACCAGTAAAGATTTCGAATTTGAAAAAGGATTTTACATGAACCAATCTAAAGGGCTGGACGATTGGGAAGCAACAATGCCATTAAGCAAAATCAATCATAATTCATTTGCTTGGAAAGATAAGATTTATGAAGTCGATGCCATTCAAAAAGCAGTAATTCCCTTTACTCCTTCTGAAATTATTTTGGATTTAAACAGCAATTGGACAACAAAACAAATAGAATCATTTGTCAATCTGGACCAGCAAAATCTTTATGTTTTTGTAAATGGACAAAAAACAAAAATCAATAAAGAGAATTATAAAGCCATTCAACTGGATTTTGAAGATTCTCAGTACACATTATTGCCTCTTTATAAATTGGTCAAAAACAGTTTAGTAATCACTAAATCTGGAACTTTCTCAGCTAATTTTGAAGAACTTGAAGAATCGAATTACCTAAAGAAGATTAAATCTGGGACTAAACAACGAAATATAAAAGTCATCAATATCAGTGAAGATATTAATCCGTTTTGGCAGACTGCTAAAGAACAAAAATATGTTGACTATTTTCAAAGCAGTTTGACTACTTGTTTAGAGATGATCAACAAACATCAATTTCCAGTTTACAAAACAGCTCAAAACAGCATTAATATTGAACCATCTCAAGTTTCAATTACTGAAAATACGCCAATCCAAAATTCAAAAAATAATAGCCCGAATCACATTTACAGAATGTACGCTTTTGGAAAAGTTCTTGAAGAACAGGTAAAAATCCAAAATGATTCTTTGACCAATAATCAATATGTCGAATTAGCTAAAGATGCCAATATTGTAACTCCAATTTCGTCATTGATTGTTTTGGAAACAGACGAAGATTACAAAAACAATGGAATCGAGAAAAATGTAAACACTCTAGGGAATGCTTCGATAAATAATGACGGAGCTGTTCCTGAACCTCACGAATGGCTTTTAATTATTATTGGAACTGCGATACTTTATTTCTATTACCGAAAAACAAAAAAACAATCAGTATAAATGAATCTATTATTACTGGAATACAAAAAAACTTCTCTCCTGCTGATTACCTGCTGTCTTTTGTTTTTAAACTACAGCATAATTTCAGCAGGACTTACTACTAATTTGTTTGGAATTTTAGCTTCAATGGGACTGTTTTTCATCGGAAGCCGTAAAACAATTTTTAATGTAAGCTATCCGCTTTTTGTTCTGATTTTTATATTGGAGTTTATAAGTTATCGTTTGCATACTAAATCCCTACATCTTTTAGCTTTGGCATTATTTGTCTGTTTATTGTATTACAGTTTCACGCAGAAATTTTCATTTATTGCTTTCATTTGTATTTTGCTGTTTTCTTCCGTATTCAGTACTTTTTTCGATTACATGACAACCGAGATAAAACAAGTTCTTTGTTATTATGTTTATATCGTTTTAAAGAATTTCATAGCAATTGATAAAATTGAAGGTGTAAATTTCTATATCAATAATGCGAAAATTACCGTCGACACAGCCTGTATGGGGTTGTCAATGTTTAAAACCGGATTACTTTCGGGTGCTTTTATATTAACCTTAGAAGAAAATAAACAATCTAAATATTTCAATATTCTTCAGATTTTCCTTTTCTGTATGATTGTAATTATTCTGAATATAATTTCAAACTATTTCAGAATCATAACAGTTATTTTATTTCAATGCACACAAGAAAATGCATTACATCATACAATTGGAATCTTATGTTTCGTATTTTATCAAATTGTTCCAATGCTATTTTTAATTCGATTTTTTAAACCAAAAACTGAAGAAATTCAGATAAAAAAACAACAGCATAAATTCGTCATTGCTGTTATAGTAACAGCAATTATGTTCGCAACCAGTTTTGAAATAAAGAAAATACAGCCGAATAATTTACTTGAAAATTTAAGTTCCGAATATTCTATTCAAAATGGAATTTGGGTAAATAAGGAGGTTTTTAAAATTTCAACTCCAAACAAATTGATTTATATTAAAACTCCAGCTCATAATCCGTTAGTCTGCTGGACAGGAAATGGCTATAAAATTATCACGAAAGAAGAAATCAGCAGAGGAAATGAAAAAATATGGCAAGTAAAAATGGAGAAAAACAACATTCAATACTACTCCTATTGGTGGTACGAATGTGATAGAAAAAAATACACTTCTCTTCCTGAAGTTCTTTTAATCAAACTATTCACCAATAAATCTGTTCGCTTGATTAATGAAACAACTAAAATCCAGTAATAAAAAAAGCCTGACAAAATCTTAATCTTGTCAGGCTTTCTCATAAAATATAATCTTTACAACAGTTTCTTAATAATAACTTCTTCCGTTATTCCTTCAGCATCTGCTTTGTAATTTTTAATAATTCTGTGGCGTAAAATTCCAGTTGCAACGGCTTTTACATCTTCGATATCTGGTGAAAATTTACCATTAAATGCTGCATGGGCTTTTGCTGCCAAAATTAAATTCTGAGAAGCTCTTGGTCCTGCTCCCCAATCTAAATAATTTTTCACAAAATCATTAGACAGTTTATTATCTGGACGCGTTTTACTTACTAATGTCACCGCATATTCAATTACATTATCTGCTACAGGAATTCTGCGAATCAAATGCTGGAAATCAATAATTTCCTGTGCCGTAAACAAAGCATTAATTGTTGTTTTCACATCAGATGTGGTACGTTTAACAACCTGAACTTCTTCTTCAAAAGATGGATATTCTAATTTGATTGCAAACATAAAACGGTCTAACTGTGCTTCTGGCAACGGATAAGTTCCTTCCTGCTCAATTGGGTTTTGTGTTGCCAAAACAAAATATGGCAAATCTAATTTGTAATTCTGTCCCGCAATTGTAACCGAACGTTCCTGCATTGCTTCAAGCAAAGCTGCTTGCGTTTTTGGTGGCGTTCTATTGATCTCGTCAGCAAGAATTATATTAGAGAAAATTGGACCTTTGATGAATTTAAATTGTCTATTTTCATCTAAAATTTCACTTCCTAAAATATCCGATGGCATTAAATCTGGCGTAAACTGAATTCTTTTAAAATCCAAACCTAATGCTTGAGACAAAGTATTTATCATTAATGTTTTTGCCAAACCTGGAACTCCAATTAGCAAAGCATGTCCTCCTGAAAATATACACAGTAAAATTTGATCAACTACTGCATCTTGGCCTACAATTATTTTTGCTATTTCTGATTTTAACTCGTTTCGTTTTTGAACTAAATTATGAATTGCTGTTACGTCAGACATTTAAGTATGTTTTTAAATTAAAAAAGAGTCAGCTCTATGGATTCATAAAACTAACTCTTTTATTTATTTAATAAAAATTATTTTTTAAGCCAATTATTAGCAAAAGCACAGTCTCTGTATTCACCAATAATTTTAATATAAGTATCTTTTATTTTAGCATCAAACCATTTTGCAATTGCATTAATTTGTTTTTCTTTTAATGCTAAATCTTTAATTTTTGTATAATCCATAGCATAATCTGCGGTATGCTCGTTAATTCTGTTTGTTACCGTGATTATTTTATAGGTCTTTTTACTGCTTTTTTCATCTATATTTAAAAGTGGCTGAGAAACCTCTGTATCTTTTAAATTTGAAACTTGACCATATAATTGCGGATCCATTTTAGTCAATTCAAAACGTGTATCCTGAGTATTAGGATTTATCAATATACCTCCATTTGCTCTCGTTTCTTTTTCATCAGATTCTGTTCTGGCAGCATCTGCAAATGAAAGTTCTTTATTTATGATCTTATTACGAATGTTTGTGATTCTTTCTTTAGCTTCTTTCAATGCAGCTTCAGAAACAGTTGGCGAAATTAAAATATGACGTAATTCAACTTCCTGCCCTTTAATTTTCTCAACCATAATGATATGGAATCCAAAAGTTGTTTCAAAAGGCTGTGAAATTTCACCTTCCTGCAAACTAAAAGCAACATCTTTAAACTCTTTAACAAAAGGAGTTCTTCTTGTCATTTTATAATATCCTCCGTTAGAAGATGACCCAGGATCCTGTGAATATAAAACGGCTTTTGTAGCAAAACTCGCTCCGTCAATAACATCTTGACGTATTGCGTTCAATCTGTCAATTACTTTTTGCTTGTCTTCTTTTGAAACTTTAGGCTCAACAACAATTTGCGCTACTTCCATTTCAGCCCCAAAAGTTGGCAACTCATCTTTTGGAATTTTCTTAAAGAAATTACGAACTTCCTCTGGTGTGATTTCAACCTCTTTAACGATTTTATCTCTCATTTCTGAAGATAATTTTTGCTCTTTTAAGATGTCAGCAAAATACGTTTTGAATTCTTCAACAGAACTTTTTTTGTAATATTCAACAACTTTATTGATATCTCCAACCTGTTTTACCATATAATTCAAACGGTCTTCCATCATACCTCTAACCTCTGCATCACTAACAATAATACTGTCTTGAATTGCCTGGTGCGCGTATAATTTATCTTCTAAAAGTTTACCCAACATCTGGCATCTTGTAATATCTTTTACAGAACCTCCTTGAGCAGTAATTTCTAAAAATCCTTTATCAATATCTGAATCTAAAACAATATAATCTCCAACAGTAGCAATAATACCGTCGATTTTTTGTCCTCCAACATGAGCTTCAGCTGGTTTTTGCGCTACAACATTTGGAATAATTTCCTGAGCTGAAACCATTGAGCTGAAAAAAAGTAAAAAACACATTGTCAATACAAGCTTGTAATCAATTGTTTTTAGCTGTAATTTTTTTAATAACATTATTCTAGATTTAATTTAAATGTAAAGATCTTGTTTTAGAATTATCCCTTTTTAAAAACTAAACTCTCAATTGCTCTATTTTAAAGGCGAACTTCAAAAGCAGTAAACAATTAAATTCTAGTTCTTTTACTTATAACGAACAAAAATAACAATTCAATTACATAATACAACTATCGCTTATACTATTAACAAAAAATTATAGAGATTCTTCTTTTAGTTCAAAAATAAGAAACCAATTTGCATCAAATAAAAAATGCAATTAAAAAGCATTATTTACAAAAAAATAGTTTTTTCACAAAAATCACAACTCTTTTAAAACAAGGTATATAAAAAAAGTTTTTAACACTACAACGTTTTCGCTGTATAACTATTTTCTTATAAAAACGAACCGAGTCAAAAAAAACTTACATTCGATGCGAAATTGATAATTTATCAACTAAAAAAATAAGAATATAACTATTTTGAAGGGCGAAAATTATCTAATCACAAATTTTATTAATCTTTTCTAACCAAATCTATTATGAAAAAACCACGAAAAAAGTTTTTATTTCTGAGCATGCTTACAGCTGTTTTATGCTCGTGTTCGCAAAATGAAACATTAGAAACTGATTCAAAAGCAGAGAGTCAGAAATTCGAAATTATTAATGTTACGAATCACGATGGAAAACCTTTTAATACAGGAACGTCAAAATCGTCACTAACCGGAAAATATGTTGACAATCCTGGCGGTGGCGTTATGATGCAAGCTTTTTATTGGGATGTTCCTGCCGGAGGAACTTGGTGGGACACTGTCAGCGGTAAAGTCACCGCTTGGTCAAATGCAGGAATTGGATCTATCTGGCTTCCGCCTGCTTCAAAAGCACAAAACGGTGCATTTTCTATGGGTTATGATCCTACTGATTATTTTGATTTCGGAGATTATAACCAAAATGGAAGTACTGAAACTCGTTTTGGTTCAAAGACTGAATTAGTTAACTTGATTACAAAAGCACATACTGAAAACGTAAAAGTGTATGCTGACATTGTAATTAATCACAACAGCGGAGGACAATCTGAAGCTAATCCATTCACAGGAACTAATACTTGGACTAATTTTAATGGAGTTGCTTCGGGAAAATTCAAACGTACTTATACTAATTTTTACAAAAACAGTTTTGGTAATAATGATGAAGGCTCGTTTGGAGGATTTCCGGATTTATGTCATGCAGATCCTTATGTAAAAGATTGGCTTTGGCTGCGTACTGACGGAGTTGGAAAATATTACAAAAACACCATGAAATTTGATGGTTGGAGATTCGACTATGTAAAAGGTTTTGGAGCTTGGGTAGTAAATGCATGGAATGCGAATGTTGGAGGATTTTCTGTTGGAGAATTATGGGATTCAAATGTAAACGTATTAAATGACTGGGCAAACAATGCCAATAGTTCTGTATTTGATTTTGCTTGTTATTATAAGATGAATGACGCTTTTGACGGAAATAATCTGGCGCTCTTAAATGATGATATGATGTGGAAACGAAATCCGTACAAAGCAGTAACCTTTGTTACCAATCATGATACAGATGAAATTTACAGCAAATTATTGGCCTACTCCTATATATTAACACATGAAGGATATCCAACAATATTTTACAGAGATTATGAAGAATGGCTGGATAAAAACAAATTGAATAATCTAATTTGGATTCATAACAATAAAGCAACAGGAACTACTTCAATTTTATATTCTGATAATGATGAATACTTGGCTAGAAGAAATGGTTATAATGGAAATCCTGGATTAGTAGTTTATATAAACAATTCTGATGTTTGGCAGGAAAGATGGATTCAGACGAATTGGGCAAATACCCAAATTAAAGATTTTACAGGAAATTCTACCTGGTATCCAACAACTCAGGCTGATAAATGGGTAAAAATACAATGTCCGCCAAAAGGATATTCAATTTGGTCAATTAATCAGTAATTTAAAAGATTACCTAAGGCTGTTGTAAAAAACAGCCTTATTTTTTTCTAAAAAACCTCTTAATGAATAAAGACTTCCAAATTTAAGAAGTGAATATTTTTATAAAGCCGTATTTAATAGTACTTTTGCAACCTATTTATACGAAATATGAGCTTTTTAAAAGAAATACAACGCAGAAGAACATTCGGAATCATATCGCATCCCGATGCCGGTAAAACAACTTTAACTGAGAAATTATTGTTATTTGGAGGTGCAATTCAAGAAGCTGGAGCTGTAAAAAACAATAAAATTAAAAAAGGAGCAACGAGTGACTTTATGGAAATCGAACGCCAAAGAGGTATTTCGGTTTCAACTTCTGTACTTGCTTTTAATTATAAAGATAAAAAAATCAACATTCTAGATACTCCTGGACACAAGGATTTTGCTGAAGATACATTCAGAACTTTAACTGCGGTTGACAGTGTAATTGTAGTTATTGACGTTGCAAAAGGGGTTGAGGAACAAACTGAAAAATTAGTTTCTGTTTGTAGAATGCGTAATATTCCGATGATTGTTTTTATCAATAAATTAGATCGTGAAGGTAAAGATGCTTTCGATTTAATGGATGAAGTAGAGCAAAAATTAGGATTAAAAGTTACGCCGCTAAGTTTCCCTATCGGAATGGGTTATGATTTTCAAGGAATTTACAATTTATGGGAAGAAAACATCAATCTTTTCAGCGGAGACAGCCGTAAAAACATCGAAGAAACAATTGCTTTTTCTGATGTTCAAAACAATCCTGAACTAGATAAAATTGTAGGTCAAAAAGCAGCTGAAAAACTTCGTGAAGAATTAGAATTGATTGATGAAGTTTATCCAAAATTTGAGCGTCAGGATTATTTAGACGGAAAAATTCAGCCTGTATTTTTTGGTTCTGCTTTAAATAATTTTGGAGTTCGTGAATTATTAGATTGTTTCGTTACAATTGCTCCGTCTCCAAGACCAAAAGATTCTGAAACTCGTTTGGTTGATCCGGCAGAAGAAAAAATGTCTGGTTTTGTATTTAAAATCCACGCTAACATGGATCCAAAACACCGTGACCGTTTAGCTTTTATCAAAATTGTTTCTGGAACTTTTGAAAGAAACAAACCTTATTACCACGTTCGTCAGAAGAAAAATTTAAAATTTTCTAGTCCGAATGCCTTTTTTGCTGAGAAAAAAGAAATCGTAGATATTTCTTATCCTGGTGATATTGTAGGTTTGCACGATACAGGAAATTTTAAAATTGGAGATACTTTAACCGAAGGCGAAGTAATGAGTTTTAAAGGAATTCCGAGTTTCTCTCCAGAACATTTTAGATATATCAACAACGCCGATCCAATGAAAGCTAAGCAATTGGAAAAAGGAGTTGATCAGTTGATGGATGAAGGTGTTGCTCAGTTGTTTACTTTAGAAATGAACAATCGAAAAGTAATTGGAACTGTTGGCGCTCTTCAATATGAAGTTATTCAATATCGTTTAGAGCATGAATATGGTGCAAAATGTACCTACGAAAATTTCCCTGTTCATAAAGCATGCTGGGTAAAACCCAATGATGCTAAAAATGAAGAATTCAAAGAATTTAAGCGTATCAAGCAAAAATTCCTTGCTCACGATAAATATGGACAATTAGTATTCTTAGCAGATTCTGATTTTACAATTCAAATGACACAAAGTAAATACCCAAGTGTGAAATTATATTTTACTTCTGAGTTTGATTAATTGACATTAAAATTGACATATAAAAAAAGCGCTATATTTATTTATAGCGCTTTTTTTTATTTGAATTAACACAACCTTACTAAGCTCATTATTCCCAAATAAATCTTTTCTAATTAGGTTCTACTAAAATACTTCAATCTTAAGAAAAGGAGAAATTTAGTCGATGAAATACTGATTATATCGGATAAACTGCATTATTAAAAAATAGATATCAAAAAAAAAGCCCCATTACTGGGGCTTTTAAATTTATGCTTGTCCCGCAGGACCAAAATTAAGCGGAATTGGTGCTTGTTCCGTTTCTTTGATTTCGCCATGAGCTGCTTCAAATCGATGGATATTTTCACCTATTGCTTTTAATAATCTTTTAGCATGTTGTGGCGTCAAAACAATTCTTGACTTTACCTTGGCTTTAGGAATACCCGGCATAATGCTTACAAAATCTAAAACAAACTCTGATGATGAGTGATTGATAATCGCTAGATTAGAATAAATTCCTTCTGCGACAGTTTCATCTAGCTCAATATTGATTTGCTCTTGTTGTTGTTTCGGATTACTCATAGTTTCCTAAATTAATAAATATATTCTTCTTTATTAGCCATCATTTCATTGTAATCGTCTTTAGATCCTACGATAGTATTATCGTATTCTCTCATACCAGTTCCCGCAGGAATTCTGTGTCCAACAATTACATTTTCTTTCAATCCTTCTAAATCATCTACTTTACCAGCTACTGCAGCCTCGTTAAGTACTTTCGTTGTTTCCTGGAATGAAGCCGCAGAAATGAATGATTTAGTTTGTAGCGAAGCTCTTGTAATACCTTGTAAAACTGGCGTTGCAGTTGCAGTAATTACGTCTCTTGCTACAACAAGATTTTTATCATTTCGTTTCAACAATGAATTTTCATCACGCAATTCACGAGGTGTAATAATCTGACCTGGTTTCAATACTGCAGAATCTCCAGCATCTTCAACCACTTTCATACCATATAATTTATCGTTTTGAACGATGAAATCTTTAGTGTGAATTAATTGATCTTCTAAGAATAAAGTATCTCCTGGATCCTGAACTCTTACTTTACGCATCATTTGACGAATAACTACCTCAAAGTGCTTGTCATTAATTTTTACCCCTTGTAAACGGTAAACCTCTTGAATTTCATTTACCAAGTACTGTTGAACAGCAGCTGGACCTTGAATTCTTAAGATATCATCTGGTGTAATTGCACCATCAGACAATGGCACTCCCGCTCTTACGAAGTCATTTTCTTGTACTAAGATTTGGCTAGAAAGTTTAACTAAATACTTTTTAATCTCACCAAATTTAGACTCGATAACGATCTCACGGTTACCTCTTTTGATTTTTCCAAAAGAAACAACACCATCAATTTCAGAAACAACCGCTGGGTTTGAAGGGTTACGAGCCTCAAGCAACTCAGTAATTCTTGGTAAACCTCCCGTGATATCGCCTGCTTTAGAAGAACGACGTGGGATTTTAACCAATACTTTACCTGCTTTAATTTTCTCACCGTTCTCAACCATAAGGTGTGCACCTACTGGTAAGTTATACGAACGAATCAATTCACCTTCTTTACCGTAAACCAATAAAGTTGGGATTAATTTTTTGTTTCTAGCTTCAGAAATTACTTTTTCCTGGAATCCAGTTTGCTCATCGATTTCAACCATGAACGATTGTCCTTGCTCTAAATCCTCGTAAGCAATTTTACCAGTAAATTCAGAAACAATTACACCATTATATGGATCCCATTTACAGATCACAGTTCCTTTAGTAACTACTTCACCATCCTTAACAAAAATACTAGATCCGTAAGGAATATTATGTGTATTTAAAACAATTCCAGTTTTCTCATCAACTAATTTTAATTCAGTTGAACGTGATACTACGATATCAGTCGAATTACCTTCTCTGTCTTCACCTTTAACAGTTTTTAAATCTTCAATTTCAAGTCTACCGTGCAAATCTTGTAACAATACTAGATTCTTCAGAAATACCTCCAGCAACCCCTCCAACGTGGAACGTACGAAGTGTTAACTGTGTACCTGGCTCTCCAATAGACTGAGCTGCAATAACTCCGACAGCTTCGCCTCTTTGTGTCATTTTACCAGTAGCTAAGTTTCTACCGTAACATTTAGCACAAATACCTTTTAAAGCCTCACAAGTTAATGGAGATCTAACCTCTACTTTTTCAATTGGAGAAGCTTCGATAGTTCTCATAATTGCTTCAGTAATTTGTTGACCAGATTGAACCATTACTTCATTAGTAAGTGGATTTATAACATCTTGCAATGCAACACGTCCTAAAATTCTTTCTCCTAATGATTCAACGATTTCCTCATTTTTCTTCAAAGCAGCAACTTCAACACCTCTTAAAGTTCCACAATCTTCGATGTTAACAATAACATCTTGAGAAACGTCATGAAGCCTTCTTGTTAAGTAACCAGCATCGGCCGTTTTAAGAGCCGTATCCGCAAGACCTTTACGAGCACCGTGAGTAGAGATAAAGTACTCAAGGATCGAAAGACCTTCCTTAAAGTTAGAAAGAATCGGGTTTTCAATAATCTCACCACCACCAGCAGTAGATTTTTTAGGCTTAGCCATCAAACCACGCATACCAGTTAACTGACGAATCTGTTCCTTAGAACCCCTCGCCCCAGAGTCAAGCATCATATATACAGAGTTGAAACCTTGTTGGTCTTCTCTAATATTTTTCATTGCCAATTCTGTTAACTGAGCATTTGCTGAAGTCCATACGTCAATAACTTGGTTGTAACGCTCGTTATTTGTAATAAGACCCATGTTATAGTTAGCAGAAATACCTTCAACTTGTTCTCTGGCATCTGCAATTAACTTAGTTTTTTGTTCTGGAATTCTAATATCACCTAAAGAGAATGATAAACCTCCTCTAAATGCGAATTTATACCCCATATCTTTCATATTATCCAAGAAAGCAGCCGTTGTAGGTACATCAGTCACACTTAAAATGTGTCCAATAATATCTCTAAGGTTTTTCTTAGTCAATACATCATTGATATATCCAGCTGCTTCAGGTACTACTTCATTAAATAATACACGTCCTGCAGTTGTTTGAATAATTTTGTACACTAATTCTCCAGCATCATTAAAATCTTTTGCTCTAATTTTTACACGAGCATTCAATTCTAATCTTCCTTCGTTTAATGCAATGTTTACTTCTTCAGCAGAATAAAAAGTTAAGTCTTGACCTAAAATTATGTGTTCTGGTGTAGAGATACGTTCTTTGGTCATATAATATAGACCCAAGACCATATCCTGAGAAGGTACAGTAATTGGAGCACCATTTGCAGGATTCAGGATATTGTGAGAAGCCAACATTAATAATTGTGCCTCTAAAATAGCCTCTGGTCCTAATGGCAAGTGAACTGCCATCTGATCCCCATCAAAATCGGCGTTGAAAGCCGTACATACTAATGGGTGCAATTGGATCGCTTTTCCTTCAATTAATTTTGGCTGGAAAGCTTGAATACCAAGTCTGTGTAACGTAGGAGCACGGTTAAGTAATACAGGGTGTCCTTTAATTACATTTTCAAGGATATCCCAAACTACAGGCTCTTTTTTGTCTATGATTTTCTTAGCAGATTTTACTGTTTTAACAATACCTCTTTCAATCAATTTACGGATAACGAAAGGTTTGTATAATTCAGATGCCATATCTTTTGGCAATCCACATTCGAATAATTTTAATTCAGGACCAACAACAATTACCGAACGAGCAGAATAATCCACACGTTTTCCAAGTAAGTTTTGACGGAAACGTCCTTGCTTACCTTTTAATGAATCTGATAATGATTTTAATGGTCTGTTAGATTCTGTTTTAACAGCAGAAGCTTTACGAGTGTTATCAAATAATGAATCTACAGATTCCTGTAACATACGTTTTTCGTTTCTTAAGATAACTTCTGGAGCTTTAATCTCCATTAATCTTTTCAAACGGTTGTTACGGATAATTACACGACGGTATAAGTCATTTAAATCTGAAGTTGCAAAACGACCTCCATCAAGTGGCACAAGCGGACGTAATTCTGGTGGAATAACAGGAACCACTTTCATAATCATCCACTCAGGACGATTTTCGCGGTTTAAGTTAGACTCACGGAAAGACTCAACAACTTGTAATCTTTTTAAAGCTTCAGTTTTACGTTGTTTAGATGTTTCATTGTTAGCGCTGTGTCTTAATTCATAAGATAAAGCATCTAAGTCAATACGAGCTAATAAATCCATAATACATTCTGCTCCCATTTTGGCAACAAATTTATTAGGATCTAAATCATCTAAATATTGATTTTCTTGTGGAAGAGTATCTAAAATATTCAAATATTCTTCTTCAGTTAAGAAATCTAATCTTTGTAATGATTCACCATCTGCATTTTTAGCAATACCAGCCTGGATTACTACATATCTTTCGTAGTAAATGATCATATCTAATTTCTTAGATGGAAGACCAAGGATATAACCAATTTTGTTTGGAAGAGAACGGAAATACCAAATGTGAGCAATTGGCACAACAAGGTTGATGTGTCCTACTCTATCACGACGTACTTTTTTCTCAGTAACTTCAACACCACAACGGTCACAGATGATGCCTTTGTAACGAATTCTTTTATATTTACCACAAGCACATTCAAAATCCTTAACAGGTCCGAAGATTCTTTCGCAGAAAAGTCCGTCACGCTCTGGTTTGTGAGTTCTGTAGTTAATTGTTTCTGGTTTCAACACCTCTCCTCTTGATTCTTTCAAGATAGATTCTGGTGAAGCTAATCCAATTGAGATTTTATTAAATCTTTTAACTGGATTTTTATCCTTGTTATTGTTTCTATTATTCATCATAGTTTTTACTATTGATTTATTTGCAATTAAAAAATTGAATTTAGATTTATAATCTACTCTTTTTAAAACTAAGAGTTAATCATTCAGCTACTACCTCGGGTTACTTCTCTAAACCTCAAACTTAATTTTGAAGTGCTAGTTATAAAATGCCTTGCATTCTTATAAAAAATCGGAACGGGTTACGGGTATAAATCTTTAAAAACTTTTATAAATGAGTAATCAGTCCCGATTAAAAAATGAGACTGAATACTAAAACTTTTATTTATTCTTCTAAACGAATGTCAAGTCCAAGACCTTTCAATTCATGCATTAATACATTGAATGATTCTGGTAATCCTGGTTCTGGCATAGACTCTCCCTTAACGATAGCTTCGTAAGTTTTAGCTCTACCAATAACGTCATCCGATTTAACAGTCAAGATTTCACGAAGAGTACTTGATGCTCCATAAGCCTCAAGTGCCCAAACCTCCATCTCTCCAAAACGCTGACCTCCAAATTGAGCTTTACCTCCAAGTGGCTGTTGAGTGATCAACGAGTATGGTCCGATAGAACGTGCGTGCATCTTATCATCAACCATGTGTCCTAATTTAAGCATGTAAATTACACCCACAGTCGCTGCTTGATGGAAACGCTCTCCTGTACCACCATCATAAAGGTGTGTATGTCCGAAACGTGGTACTCCAGCTTCATCAGTCAAGGCATTGATTTGATCTAAAGAAGCACCATCAAAAATTGGAGTAGCAAATTTTCTACCCAAATTCATACCAGCCCATCCAAGAACAGTTTCATAAATCTGACCAATGTTCATACGTGAAGGTACCCCAAGTGGATTCAATACGATATCTACTGGTGTTCCATCTTCTAAGAAAGGCATATCTTCATGACGAACGATTCTTGCAACAATACCTTTGTTACCGTGACGTCCTGCCATTTTATCCCCAACTTTTAGCTTACGTTTTTTAGCGATATAGATTTTAGCCAATTTCAAGATTCCAGATGGTAATTCATCTCCAACTGTAATAGTGAATTTTTCTCTTCTTAAAGATCCTTGTAAGTCGTTTAGCTTAATTTTATAGTTATGAATTAAATCATTAACCATTTTATTTGTAGCGTCATCAGCAACCCATTGACCTTTGCTTAAGTGAGCAAAATCTTCTACTGCGTAAAGCATTTTTTGAGTATATTTTTTACCTTTTGGTAAAACTTCTTCACCCAAATCATTCATTACACCTTGAGATGTTTTTCCGTTAACGATCAAGAATAATTTCTCAACCAATCTGTCTTTTAATTCAACAAATTTAGTTTCGAACTCCATTTCTAAAGCGCCTAAAGCATCTTTATCCTGAGTACGTTTACGTTTATCTTTTACGGCTCTTGCAAATAATTTTTTGTCAAGAACTACACCATGTAAAGATGGAGAAGCTTTTAATGAAGCATCTTTTACATCACCTGCTTTATCCCCGAAGATTGCACGAAGCAATTTCTCTTCCGGAGTAGGATCTGATTCTCCTTTTGGTGTAATTTTTCCAATCAAAATGTCGCCAGGTTTAACCTCTGCTCCAATTCTGATCATACCGTTTTCATCTAAATCTTTAGTAGCTTCTTCAGAAACGTTAGGAATATCGTTTGTTAACTCTTCATTTCCTAACTTAGTATCTCTAACCTCTAATGAATAATCATCAACGTGGATAGAAGTAAAAATATCATCACGAACTACTTTTTCAGAAATCACAATCGCATCCTCGAAGTTGTACCCTTTCCATGGCATGAACGCAACTTTTAAGTTTCTACCTAAAGCTAATTCACCATTTTGAGTAGCATATCCTTCTGATAATACTTGTCCAGGAATAACTCTGTCACCTTTTCTTACGATTGGTTTCAAGTTGATACTTGTACCTTGATTGGTTTTTCTAAATTTAATTAAGGTTGTATGTTTTCTCATCAGCATCAAAACTAACCATTCTTTCTTCTTCTGTACGATCGTATTTAATAGTAATGATATTTGCATCTACATATTCAACAGTTCCATGCCCTTCAGCATTGATTAATACTCTTGAATCTGAAGCTACTTGACGCTCTAAACCTGTACCAACAATTGGAGCTTCAGGACGGATCAAAGGAACCGCCTGACGCATCATGTTTGATCCCATCAACGCACGGTTCGCATCATCATGTTCCAAGAAAGGAATCAATGAAGCCGAAATCGAAGCGATCTGGTTAGGTGCAACGTCTGTATAATGAACTACTGATGGCTCAACAACCGGGAAGTCACCTTCCTCACGAGCAATAACATTGCTAGCCGTAATTTTACCAGAAGCATCCATTTCAATGTTCGCCTGAGCAATCATTTTACCTTCTTCTTCTTCAGCACTTAAGTAAATTGGAGTACTTTCTAAATCAACTACACCATTAGTTACTTTACGGTATGGAGTTTCGATGAAACCCATTCCGTTTACTTTTGCATAAACACCAAGAGATGAAATCAAACCAATGTTTGGTCCCTCTGGAGTTTCAATCGGACATAAACGACCATAGTGCGTATAGTGAACGTCACGAACCTCGAAACCAGCTCTTTCTCTCGAAAGTCCACCTGGTCCAAGTGCAGATAATCTTCTTTTGTGCGTAATCTCAGCTAATGGATTCGTTTGATCCATAAATTGAGATAACTGGTTAGTACCAAAGAAAGAGTTGATAACTGATGATAATGTTTTAGCATTAATCAAATCAATTGGTGTAAACACCTCGTTATCTCTAACGTTCATTCTCTCACGGATAGTTCTAGCCATACGCGCTAAACCAACACCGAATTGTTGAGACAATTGTTCACCAACTGTTCTAACACGACGGTTTGATAAGTGATCAATATCATCAATCTCTGCTTTAGAGTTGATCAATTCGATCAAATATTTTACAATGGTAATGATATCTTCTTTGGTAAGCACTTGCTTTTCCATTGGGATATCTAAACCAAGTTTTTTGTTCATTCTGTAACGACCAACTTCACCTAAGTTATAACGTTGATCAGAGAAGAATAATTTATCTATAATACCACGAGCAGTTTCCTCATCAGGCGGTTCAGCGTTACGCAACTGACGGTAAATGTGCTCTACAGCTTCTTTTTCAGAGTTTGTTGGATCTTTTTGTAACGTGTTGTGGATAATAGCATAATCTGCCTGATTATTATCCTCTTTGTGTAACAAAATAGATTTAACGTTAGAATCGATGATTTCTTCAACATTATCTTTGTCGATAATAGTATCACGATCAAGGATGATTTCATTACGTTCGATAGAAACTACTTCACCAGTATCTTCATCAACGAAATCCTCGTGCCATGTGTTCAATACACGCGCAGCAAGTCTTCTTCCAATATATTTTTTAATACCTGTTTTAGAAACTTTAATTTCTTCAGCAAGGTCAAAAATTTCAAGGATATCCTTATCTCTTTCGAATCCAATTGCACGGAATAAAGTTGTTACCGGTAATTTTTTCTTTCTATCGATATAAGCATACATTACGCTGTTGATATCTGTAGAAAATTCTATCCAAGAACCTTTAAAAGGAATTACTCTTGCAGAATAAAGTTTAGTTCCATTTGCGTGGAATGACTGTCCAAAGAAAACCCCAGGAGAACGGTGTAATTGTGATACTACAACACGCTCGGCACCATTGATTACAAAAGTACCACTTGGAGTCATATAAGGTATTGTTCCCAGATAAACATCTTGTACAATAGTTTCAAAATCTTCATGTTCTGGATCTGTACAGTATAGTTTTAACCTAGCTTTTAAAGGCACACTATAAGTAAGACCTCTCTCTATACATTCTTGAATTGTATAACGTGGCGGATCAACAAAATAATCTAGGAATTCCAATACAAAGTTATTTCTTGTATCTGTAATTGGGAAGTTTTCCATGAAGGTGTTGTATAACCCTTCGTTGCCTCTTTCGTCAGATTTCGTTTCTAATTGAAAGAAATCTTTAAAAGATTTAACCTGAACATCTAGAAAATCTGGATAGTCAGGGATATTTTTTGTAGAGGCAAAATTCAATCTTTCAGTCTGATTTGTTATCATCAATGGACAAAATTTTGATTAAAAAAAAGTAATTTTTTTTGTGTGAAACACACTGTTTAATCTATACTTTCTTATTATAATCAATACATCTTTAAAAATAAACCAAAAGTAAGTTCAATTTTTTTTCTTCGTATTGATCAAAAACTTTTTCGTATTTTAAACTATTTGATAATAAAACTTGATATATTTTATTATACGAAAAATGGTTTAGACCCTTGGATGTTACCATCCAAGGCCTAAACCTAGTTCTTAAAACTGTGTTTAATTATTTTAACTCAACAACAGCTCCAGCTTCTTCTAATGATTTTTTAAGACCTTCAGCCTCTTCTTTAGAAACACCTTCTTTAACGTTACTTGGAGCACCGTCAACTACATCTTTAGCTTCTTTCAAACCTAAACCTGTAAGTTCTTTAACTAATTTTACAACTGCTAATTTAGAAGCACCAGCTTCTTTTAATACAACTGTAAATTCAGTTTGCGCTTCTTCAGCAGCACCTTCTCCACCACCAGCAGCAACTACTACAGCTGCAGCAGCAGGCTCGATACCATACTCGTCTTTTAATATTGTTGCTAATTCGTTAACTTCTTTAACTGTTAAGTTAACTAATTGTTCTGCGAATTGTTTCAAATCTGCCATTTTTTCTATCGTTTAAAATGATTTGTAAAAATATAATTTATTTATTGTGCGCTAATTAAGCTACAAGGAAATAAATCCTTGCTTTTGTCATTATGCTTCAGCCTCTTCGCTTCCTGCGAATTGGTTTTGTAAAGCAGAGATAACTCTTTGAGCTGGAGATTGTAATAATCCAATAATTTCTCCAATAAGTTCCTCTTTAGATTTAATAGTTGCTAATGCATCTAATTGGTTATCTCCAATATATACTTCAGAATTGATGTAAGCTCCTTTTAAAACTGGTTTATCAGATTTCTTACGGAAATCTTTGATAATTTTTCCAGGTGCGTTAGCATACATCAGAAATAAAGATAGCACTGTTACCAGTTAATACTGTAGGTAAATCACCATAATCATTAGCAGAAGCTTCCATTGCTTTTGCAAGCAAAGTGTTCTTTACAACTTCTAATTTGATACCTGCTTTAAAGCAAGCTCTACGCAAGTTTGAAGTTGTTTCTGCGTTTAATCCAGAAATATCAGATACATAAATGATATTTGTACCAGCTAACTGCGCAGTTAAATTTTCAATCGCGATTGATTTTTCTTCTCTAGTCATACTAAAAATTTTTAACTACCAATTATACTGCTTTTGGATCTAATGCAATAGCAGGACTCATAGTGCTTGTAAGGTGAATACCTTTAATGTATGTACCTTTAGCAGCAGTTGGTTTAAGTTTTATTAATGTTTGAATAATTTCGTGTGCGTTGTCAACAATTTGCTCAGCTCCAAAAGAAACTTTACCAATTCCTGCGTGAACGATACCAGTTTTATCAACTTTAAAGTCAATTTTACCAGCTTTAACCTCTGCAACAGCTTTTGCAACATCCATAGTTACAGTACCTGTTTTAGGGTTTGGCATTAAACCTCTAGGTCCTAAAATACGACCTAATGGTCCTAATTTACCCATAACAGCTGGCATAGTGATAATAACATCAACATCAGTCCAACCATCTTTAATTTTTTGTAAATAGTCATCAAGACCTACATAGTCAGCACCAGCTTCTTTAGCTTCCGCTTCTTTATCTGGAGTAACCAATGCTAATACTTTAACATCTTTACCTGTTCCATGAGGTAATGTAACCACACCTCTTACCATTTGATTCGCTTTTCTTGGATCTACACCCAAACGAACTGCGATATCAACAGACTCATCAAATTTTGCAGAAGCAACAACTTTTAATAATGCCGCAGCATCTTTAAGAGAGTATAATTTGTTCTTTTCAATTTTTGAAGCAGCCTCTTTTTGCTTTTTTGTTAATTTTGCCATGTCTTTTTCTTAATTAAAAAGGAGCATCTCCTGATACAGTTATACCCATAGATCTAGCTGTTCCAGCAACCATACTCATTGCAGATTCAATTGTGAATGCATTTAAGTCAGGCATTTTGTCTTCAGCAATTGCTCTAATTTGTTCCCAAGTAACACTAGCTACTTTTTTACGATTAGGCTCACCAGAACCAGATTTTAGCTTTGCAGCTTCCATTAACTGAACTGCTGCTGGAGGAGTCTTAACAACAAAATCAAATGATTTGTCTTTATACACAGTGATTTGCACTGGGCAAATTTTGCCAGGTTTATCTTGAGTTCTAGCATTAAATTGCTTACAGAACTCCATGATGTTTACCCCAGCAGCTCCTAAAGCAGGTCCAACCGGTGGCGACGGATTCGCAGCACCTCCCTTAACTTGTAGTTTAACTACCTTACTAATTTCTTTAGCCATTTTTAAAAAATTTAACACTACAATCAATTGGAAGCGATTGCGATGGTTATTATATATGTAACAAAAAATTATACTTTTTCAACTTGCATAAAACTTAATTCCAATGGAGTTTTTCTTCCGAAAATTTTAACCATAACTTCAAGTTTACGCTTTTCTTCATTTATTTTTTCAACTGTTCCGTTAAATCCGTTAAATGGACCATCAATCACTTTAACAGTTTCTCCTAAGTTGAAAGGAATAGCACGAGTATCTGTATTTACAGCTAACTCATCTACTTTACCTAACATACGATTTACTTCAGAAAGTCTCAAAGGAACAGGTTCTCCACCTTTAATCTCTCCCAAGAAATCCAATTACACTTGTAATAGACTTAATAATATGAGGTATCTCACCAACTAAGTTAGCTTCGATCATAACATATCCAGGAAAATAAACTTTATCCTTAGACATTTTTTTCCCTTCTTTTACAGTCACTACTTTTTCAGTAGGAACTAAAACTTGAGAAACATAATCACTCCATACCTAATCTGGCAATCTCAGTTTCGATATAAGCTTTCACTTTATTCTCTTGTCCGCTTACTGCTCTAACTACGTACCATTTTTTCACATTATTATCTGCCATCACAAAAAAATTATCCTTTTAACCAGTTAAAAAATCCAGCCAAAGCTTTTGCAAAAAATTCGTCTACTCCCCATGTTGCCAAAGCAAATAGTACCGAAAATACAGCCACAACAATTGTCAATTTTTGAACCTCAGCCCAAGCTGGCCAAGTAACATTTGACTTTAACTCCTCGAAAGCCTCTGATAAATAATTAGTAACTTTTGTCATTTGATATATTTTTTTATTGCACGGGCGGAGGGATTCGAACCCCCATCAACGGTTTTGGAGACCGCTATTCTACCCTTGAACTACGCCCGTAATTAAAAGCCAGTGATTTCGTTAAGAAAGATCAACTGGCTTTTTATAATATTTTATAGGATTATCCTACGATTTCAGTAACCTGACCAGCACCTACTGTTCTACCACCTTCACGGATAGCGAAACGTAAACCTACGCTCATTGCGATTGGGCTTAATAAAGAAACATTGATAGTTAAGTTATCTCCTGGCATTACCATCTCTACTCCTTCTGGTAAAGTAATAACTCCTGTTACGTCAGTTGTACGTACGTAGAACTGTGGACGGTAGTTATTGTGGAATGGAGTATGACGTCCACCTTCTTCTTTTTTCAAGATATAAACCTCAGCTTTGAAAGTAGCGTGTGGTTTTACTGATCCTGGCTTAATGATAACCATTCCTCTTTTGATAGATTCTTTATCAATACCTCTTAACAATAAACCTACGTTATCTCCAGCTTCACCTCTATCAAGGATTTTACGGAACATCTCAACTCCTGTAATAGTAGAAGTTAATTTATCAGCTCCCATACCAATGATTTCAACTGGATCTCCTGTATTAGCAATACCTGTTTCGATACGACCTGTAGCAACAGTTCCACGACCAGTAATTGTAAATACGTCTTCAACCGGCATCAAGAATGGTTTAGCTACGTCACGCACTGGCTCTTCGATCCAAGCATCAACAGCTTCCATTAATTCAATGATTTTTGGTACCCAAGCAGGATCATTATTCAATCCCCCTAAAGCAGAACCTTGAACAACAGGACCATTATCTCCATCATATTCATAGAAAGATAATAAATCTCTAATTTCCATTTCAACAAGCTCTAACAACTCAGCATCATCAACCATATCCACTTTGTTCATGAAAACAACGATTCTTGGAATACCAACCTGACGACCTAAAAGGATGTGCTCACGAGTTTGTGGCATTGGACCATCTGTAGCAGCAACTACTAAGATAGCACCGTCCATTTGAGCAGCACCAGTAACCATGTTCTTTACGTAATCCGCGTGACCTGGACAGTCAACGTGAGCGTAGTGACGGTTAGCTGTTTCGTACTCTACGTGTGATGTATTAATAGTAATACCTCTTTCTTTCTCCTCTGGAGCGTTATCGATTTGATCAAACGATTTTGCTTGACAGTAACCAGCATCAGACAATACTTTTGTAATTGCAGCAGTTAATGTAGTTTTTCCGTGATCCACGTGTCCAATTGTACCTATGTTTAAGTGCGGTTTGGAACGATTAAAATTCTCCTTTGCCATTTTACTTAATTTTTAATCTTAGTTATATATTAATTTTCAATTTCCTACTTACTTGAGCCAATGTACGGGAATTGAACCCGAGACCTCTTCCTTACCAAGGAAGCACTCTACCCCTGAGCTACACCGGCAGAGAGTTCTGATTTTAGACTTTTTAAATCAAACTTCAGATTTAAAAAACCTAAAACTCACAACCAAAAACCTAAACTTCTTTTTTTTGTGGGGAGAGCAGGATTCGAACCTGCGAAGTTCACACAGCAGATTTACAGTCTGCCCTCGTTGGCCGCTTGAGTATCTCCCCTTTATTTTATCAATAATTTAATGAACAATTTCAAATCGCATTTGAAATATTTTGAGCCGATAGAGGGACTCGAACCCACGACCTGCTGATTACAAATCAGCTGCTCTAGCCAACTGAGCTACACCGGCAAATCAATAAAAAAGTCCGCTATTTCTAACGGACTGCAAATGTAGCTATTTTATCTTTGAATCAAAACATTTTTTAAAAAAAAATTTCTAATTATATATGCGCTCTTATTTTTTCTTTCCTTTTTACCAGTAAACGCTCTAGAGATTCTGCCGAAAGCTCGACCGCTTCTTCAAATGTCTTACACTGTTTTTTACCAAAAAATCATCTCCCGGAACATTAATCTTTATCTCTACTGCTTTATTCTCCTTATCACTTGTTCTTTCCACTTTTAAAAAAACATCTGACGACACTACTCGATCGTAATATTTTTCTAACTTATCCATTCTTTCCTGAATAAAATCCACCAATTTTCTGTCAACAGTAAAGTTAACTGCATGAACATCTACCTTCATAATACTAATTTTAGGGTTAAACATTTCAGAAATCATTATTTATTTCGAGGATGCGCATCACCATACATCTTTTTAAGCTCCGCCAAACTATTATGAGTATATACTTGTGTCGATGCCAGACTCGAATGCCCTAATAATTCCTTAACTGAATTCAAATCTGCCCCGTTATTCAATAAGTGAGTCGCAAAAGTATGCCGTAAGCACATGCGGACTTTTTTTTACCTTTTCAGAGACCCTACTAAAGTAAGAATTTATTAATCGATACACAAAAGATTCACTTAATTTTAATCCTTTTTTTGAAATAAAAAAATAATCTGTATCTGGGATATTTCTCAACACAAGCACGCTCATTTAAATACATCTTCAATCTGATCTGCAACAACTGGCAACAACGGAATAATCCTTTCCTTATTTCTTTTCCCCAAAACCTTAATCATATTGGAAGCCAAATCAACATTGTACAACATTAAATGTATCAGCTCTGCCCTACGCATTCCAGTAGTATAAAACAAATCAACAATCAAGTTTATCCCGCACTTCTTCAAAACCTACAGGAGAATCAATTCCCTGCATCAAATCCCCAAGTTCTTTTTCAGAAAAAGGAATCTGAACAATTTTTGGAGTTTTCAAAGCTTTATGCTTCAACATCGGATTTACTTCAATTTGCTTTGTTTTTAGAAGAAATTTATAAAACGCCTTTAAAGAAGCCATCTTTCTATTAACTGAAACATTCGAAACACCTTCATCAACCAAAGAAACAATCCAACTTCTAATTTGACTATAATTTACCTCCATCAATGGTTTCCTGCTCAAAGTGAATTTTATTAAATATCTCAAAAAAAGCAATATCATTTAAATACGCATTAACCGTATGCGCAGAATATTTTTTCTCCAATTGCAAGATAATCACGAAAAGCATCTTTATTTGATTTCATCAAAACCAATTATTTATTTAAAAATTAAATACACATACAGCTGTTTTCAAAATTAAGCATAAAAAAAACCGTTAGCAATCAAATTTTCTGATAACTAACGGTAATTATTTTTAGAAAAGCTAATACTAACTTTCTAAACTATCTCTCAAGTTTTGAATATAAGCCGCTTTTTGAATTTGAGCTCTTTTGATAACAGAAGGCTTAATAAAAGCAGTACGTGCTCTTAATTGACGAACAGTTCCTGTTTTATCAAATTTTCTTTTATAGCGCTTTAATGCTCTATCGATATTTTCTCCGTCTTTAATTGGTATAATTAACATAATATAGACACCTCCTCTCGTTAAGGCTGCAAACTTAAGATATTAATTATGAATTATCAAGTTATAAATTGTGAATTATTTTAAAAAAAAGAAAACAGAATATAGATTGGAGAGAAATTAGTACTCAATTTATTCTTTATTCTTTACTCTTTATTCTTTACTTTCTTTATTCTTTATTCTTTATTCTTTATTCTTTATTCTTTATTCTTTACTCTTTCAGCAGATTTCTAGAGATAACTAATTTTTGAATTTCAGTTGTCCCTTCCCCGATAGTGCATAATTTAGAATCTCTATAAAACTTCTCTACCGGGAAATCTTTGGTATAGCCATAGCCTCCATGAATTTGAACTGCTTCATTGGCAATTTTTACACAAGCTTCAGATGCATACATTTTTGCCATTGCTCCAATTGTTGTAACTGCCTTATGTTGTTGTTTCAAATACGCTGCTTTGTGAAGCAACAATTCCGAAGCTTCAATTTCCGTTGCCATATCAGCTAACTTAAACGAAATTCCTTGAAAGCTGCTAATTGGCTGACCAAACTGATGTCTTTCTTTTGAATATTTAATGCAGCCTCATAAGCTCCTTTTGCAATTCCTAATGATAATGCTCCAATAGAAATTCGGCCACCATCTAAAATTTTCATGGCCTGAACAAATCCTTGTCCAATTTCCCCTAATCTGTTTGCATCTGGCACTCGGCAATTATCAAAAATCAATTCCGCTGTTTCACTTGCACGCATTCCTAATTTATTTTCTTTTTTGCCTGAAGAAAACCCAGCCATGCCTTTTTCTAACACAAAAGCAGTCATTCCTTTAGAATCTCCTTTTTCTCCTGTTCGTACAATTACCACAGCAACATCACCAGATATAGCATGTGTAATAAAATTTTTCGCTCCATTAACAATCCAAAACTCTCCATCTTTAACAGCGGTAGTATTCATTCCGCCAGCATCAGAACCTGTATTATGCTCTGTTAATCCCCAAGCTCCAATATATTCCGCAGTTGCTAGTTTTGGCAACCATTTTTTCTTTTGTTCTTCATTCCCAAAAGTTAAAATATGATTCGTACATAATGAATTATGTGCCGCAACAGACAAACCAATGGATGGATCAACTTTTGAGATTTCCTCAACTACCGTAATATATTCATGATATCCTAATCCAGATCCTCCAAATTCTTCAGGAACTAAAACTCCCATAAATCCCATTTCTCCTAATTTCTTAAATAGTGGAACAGGAAAAATTTGAGCTTCATCCCATTCCATTATATTAGGTCTAATGTTTTTTTCTGCAAAATCTTTAATAGACTGAGCAATCATTGACTGCGTTTCGTTGTAATCAAAATTCATTGTTGGCTGTTTTTTTTTAGAACTCCAAATATAAACTAATTATTTTTGCTTTTTCAACAGGAAAACCTTTAATTTTTGTCAAATCCTCAATATTATCCGAAATTTCCGTTCATACTTCTAGAGGTTACAATTTGTTTTGCCAATGCATATTTAAAATATGGAAATTGAGATAATTCTTTTAAAGACGCATCATTAATTGCGATTTTTTTTAAGATTGATAGGTAATGTAACTTTAAAATGAGTATTCAATTCGGCTAATAACTTCTGGCGATAGCCCCCAGACATCATTCATTTGTTCCATCGAGACAAAATTCCTAATATTTCTTTTTGTTTTAAAATTCGTAATGACAAAGCCTCACCTACGCCATAAATTTTAATTAAATCTTCCTGCGTTGCCTGATTGATATCTAAAATTACAATCTTTTCTTTTTTAAAATCTGCTTTCTGAACAAATTCTTTTTTATCAACTTTAAAATTATTTTTTTTCTGAGTCCAATCAGGAAATTTAAAAAGAGATGAAATAACATTTAGTAAAGAATCAGATACTTTCGTTACTTCCTGAAATTCTTCCGCAGAATTTACATATTTATTTTCTTTTCGAAAAGCAAACAATCGGTCAATTTCCGAGACGACATTCCAAGTTTATATCCTTTATAATCTGAAATAAAATTTGGATTGAATTTATACTACATGTGGTCTTTCGTTATATTTCGTTAATTTCAAAGAATCAATTTCAGATTGCAAACAACCCACTTATTCTTTTCCTGAAAGTTTTTTTCATCCAAATTAAAATCTACGAAAAAGTAAACCAATTGCAACATGATAATAATAAAAAAAGTAAAAAAATTCCTGTACGTTGCTGGCTTGTAAATTTAAAATGTAATGCGAGCGTTTTAAAATTTATCATTAAAAAAATATTCATTCGTTTTAAAAACATAAAATAAAAATAAAAATTAATTTATTAAGAAAAATAGTAAAAAATATTTACGCACCGAAATTATACTATATTCATAAACATTAAAAATTAAATTGATGAATTTCAACACTTAAAGCATCATAAATTAGGTATTTTGCATAAATTTTAGATATTTTATAACTTAAAACGATTTAATTGTTTTTATTTTTTATAAAAAACAATACATTTGGAGCTTAATAACAATAAACCAATATAATAGTATGTCAATTTGGAAAACTAAACCTATTTCGGTATTGCTCGGTGAAGCATCCGAATCTGAAAAAAAGGATTTAAAAAGAACCTTATCTTCACGTGTCGCTTGTTGCATTGGAGTTGGAGCAATTATTGGAGCGGGACTATTTTCGCTAACAGGAATTGGAGCTGCCGACCATGCTGGTCCAGCAGTAACGATTTCTTTTATTTTAGCAGCAGTAGGTTGCGCTTTTGCAGGACTTTGCTATGCTGAATTCGCATCAATGATTCCGGTTGCAGGTAGTGCTTATACATACTCATATGCTACAATGGGAGAATTTATGGCCTGGATTATCGGTTGGGATTTGGTTTTAGAATATGCTATAGGAGCAGCCACTGTTGGGGTGAGCTGGTCGCGGTATATTCTTAATACTTGCGAAATACGGAATTCATTTACCACCAGATTTAATTTGTTCTCCTTGGGAAACTTTAACTCTAAGTAATGGTACAGTAATTCATGGCGGAATTGTAAACCTTCCGGCAATATTTATCGTTTCATTAGTTATCTTTATTATTGATAAAAGGAACTAAAGAATCTGCATCGCTAAACAACGTATTAGTTGTGATAAAAGTCGCTGTTGTTATCATCTTTATTGTATTAGGATGGAAATTTATCGACCCTACTAATTATACTCCGTACATTCCTGAGAATACAGGTGTTTTTGGAGAAAAAATGTTTGGATGGTCAGGAATTGCTGCCGGAGCTGGTACAGTATTCTTTGCCTTTATTGGTTTTGATGCTGTTTCTACTGCTGCTCAGGAAGCTAAAAATCCTCAAAAAGGAATGCCAATTGGTATTTTAGGATCGTTGGTAATTTGTACACTTTTATACGTATTGTTCTCTCACGGTGATGATCAGGACTTGTACCTTATTATAAATTTGCAGGAGATGCAAAACCTGCAGCTACCGCTTTTGCTGTAACTGGTTATGACTTTTTACAAACAGGATTAATTGTTGCTATCTTAGCTGGATATACTTCTGTAATGTTAGTAATGCTTATGGGACAAAGCCGTGTATTCTTGCAATGAGTAAAGATGGTTTATTACCTCCTTTCTTTAGTAAATTCACGCAAAATTCCGAACTCCATGGAAAACAAACATTTTCTTTTGAGTACTATCGTAAGTTTATTTGCCGGACTGGTGCCGGTAAGTGATTTAGGACATATGGTAAGTATTGGAACATTATTGGCATTCGTTCTAGTATGTATTGGTGTTATGGTTATGAGTAAAAAAATGCCGGATGCTCCAAGAACTTTCAAAACTCCGTGGGTTCCATTTGTACCAGTTGCGGTATCGTTATATGTTTAGCTTTAATGTATTCATTACCAAATGAAAGCTGGGCAAGACTTGTAGTTTGGATGGCGTTAGGAATCGTTATTTACTTTGTTTACGGTAAGAAAAACAGTCAATTAAACAATCCTGATAAATAATATTCAAGATAAAAGCATAAAAAAGGGTCATATAAAAATTAATGACCCATTTTTTATGCTTGAAAATTACTTTTATAAATCAAATACGGAAGTTCGTTTTGCACGAATTAAATCCTTTAGACGAATCCAGAAAGCTAAAGTCAGATAAATTCCAAAACCTAACCCAGCAGTAACAAATGATATATAGATAAAAAACAATCTCACACTTGTAACACGCATTCCAAGTTTATCCGCTAGTCGAGATGAAACATGAAATCCGTATTTCTCAAAGAAAAATTTAAGCTTTAAAATTGCTGACATTTCTAATTTTAGATTTTAGATTTAGACAAAAGTACAAATTATCTAATTATCTCATTTTCTAATTAACTCATTTTCTAATTATTTTTAATAATTCCATTCCGATAGCACATTGCAAGCAAGCATTGTTGTTGCAATATTCATTTTTAAGCTGAACAAAGTCTGATGTTTCAAAAGCATTTTTTGAATTTATTCCAAAAGAATCGAATTTGCTATAATGCTATTTTTCTCTGGAGTCACTTCAGTCATAAATTCAATAAGATCTTCGGAATTTGTTTCGCCCATCCTATTTGAATAAGCAAATTGAAGCGGAATAATCGTATTGACAATTAATAAATCTATAAAATGAATTGGAAAGTGATTTTCGATTTCTTCGGACTTTCTTTATCAAACTGATAATGATTTTCCCAATACAGACTTGTAGAAACATTAAATAACCTATAAACATCTTTTACTGATTTTAAATTAATCACTTTGGAGAATAGATTTTGATGTTTGCTGTATAAACTTGCTAATTGAGAAAGGCGAATTGTTGGAAAATTATCAGGACGATGTTTAAAAAACTGTAATGGCTCTGTATAAATTTTTTCTAATTGATACTTATGCAAAAGATAGAAATATCGAATTTTCAAATCTTTAAAATAAACATCTTCCTTTCTCCAATCTAATAAACCGCATGTTCCAAAAAATAATGCTTCAAGATTTTCGACTTCAAAACTTTCTTTTCTGATAATTGAAAACGGAATCAGATTTGGCGATTTTCAAAAAGATTTCACCATTTGTATTCAAACCAAAATTTTTAGCTAACAACAAAATAAAACAGCTTCCCAATCCTGATTTGTTTCTGTAAGTAATCGATAAATAAATTTTGATTTTCTTTCCAAGCGTTCAAAAAACAATCGTTCCTGCCAGTTTTTAAAAACAAAATCTTCAATTGCGCTAATTTGTTTTTCACATGAAATCCAAGTTTTTGGAGAGATTAATGAATTATAATTATTTATTATTTCTGATGGAACATAATTTTTCAAAACCAAAACAGGAATTTCACTATTATTTTTCTGAATATTTCAGTATCATGTTCCCATACCACATGCAAAATTACATTTTCATAAGCTGGATCTTTTTCGTGATGATGTACATACCAATCTGAAGATTTTAAATGAATTTCGACATTTCCTGCCCACTTTTGATCTCCTATTCTAATTTGGGCATTAAAAAAATCCGGCCCGGAAAGTTCTAAATAATCTCCCGTTTTATAATTGATAATCTGCTCCCTTTGTAGCAGTTTTCAAATTCAAGGTATCAAACTTCTTGAATTTCCAGAGATAATGAAGAAAATCTTCTTTCATTTTATACGTTCTATTAAATTTTAAAAGCCTAAAAATAACAAAAATATTAATATTAATCTTACAATTAATTTAATTTATCTTAAAAGATATAATTTAGCACACGCTCGGGCATCAGATAATGCTTCATGATGATTTAGTTGGATTTTCATTTCCCGACAGCAGTCACTTAATTTCGTTGGCTTCAATACCTTTAGCTTTGTAAATTTTAACTGTGCATTCCCATTTCGAAGCAATATTTAAATCTTCATAATTCAAGCCATGAAGCGCCATCGATTTAACCAAAACATTCCGGTCAAAACTTTCATTATGCGCCACCACAATTCTATTTCTTAAGTCTTCTTTCTATTTCAGGATAAACTTGTAAAAAAGATTTTGCATTGACTGTATCACGCGGATAAATTCCGTGAACCTGAATAGTAAATGGATTGTATATCGTTATTTGGCGGTTTAATTAAGGAGACAAACTCATCTACTATAATACCATTTTCGACCGTAACAATTCCAACGGAGCATGGATGATAACTTGTCGCAGTTTCAAAATCTATTGCGGTAAAGTTCATTTCTATAAATTTGATGTGAGATAAAAAAATCCATAAATCTAATCACTAAAAAATTAGAATTATGGATTCATAAAGTTATAAAAATTGTCTTATTTTATTGCTCCAATAATATCATATTTCGTAATAATATGATGGTGCCCATTTTCTAAATCTACTAAAACAGCATCATTTTCTTTAGTAAATAAGTTTAGAAACTTCTTCAATTGGAGTTCCTAATTTAACAATTGGAAAGGGTTTCCCCATCACTTCTTTAATGGGTTTTTCGGCTACATTTTTATCGGCAACGTAACTTCTGAATAAATCCGTTTCATCAACAGAACCGACAAATCCATTAATATCTACTACCGGAATTTGCGAAATTTTATATTTTCTCATACGCTCAATAGCGTGGGAAACTAATTCTTCAGTACGAACAACAATTAATTGCTTGTCGATATGATCTTTGATAACATCTTCAGCTTTTGTTACATTTTCTTCTAAGAAACCACGTTCACGCATCCAGTCGTCGTTAAACATTTTACCTACATAACGGCTTCCTGAATCATGAAAAAGCACCACCACAACATCATCAGGCTTAAAGTGTTCTTTAAGCTGTAAGAGTCCTTTTATACAAGCGCCAGCAGAATTTCCAACAAAAATACCCTCTTCAAGAGCAATTTTTCTGGTGTAAACCGCGGCATCTTTATCAGTTACTTTTGTAAAACCATCAATCAAAGAGAAATCAACATTTTTTGGTAAAATATCTTCTCCGATTCCTTCTGTTATATAAGAGTAAATTTCATTTTCATCAAAAATTCCAGTCTCATGGTATTTTTTGAAAACAGAACCATACGTATCAATTCCCCAAATTTTAATGTTTGGATTTTTTTCTTTTAGATATTTTCCAACGCCAGATATTGTACCTCCGGTCCCTACTCCAACAACAAAATGCGTTATTTTACCATCCGTTTGTTTCCAGATTTCTGGTCCTGTTTGCTCATAATGCGCCAAAGAATTTGATAATTATCGTATTGATTCACATACCAGGAATTTGGGGTTTCTTCAGCCAAACGCTTTGAAACAGAATAATAAGAACGAGGATCAGTAGGTTCAACATCAGTAGGACAAACGACAACTTTTGCACCAACAGCACGCAAAATATCCATTTTTTCTTTAGATTGCTTGTCTGATATAACACAAATCAATTTATACCCTTTAACGATGGCTACAAGCGCCAATCCCATTCCGGTATTTCCAGAAGTCCCTTCAATAATAGTTCCGCCAGGTTTTAAACGCCGTCAGCTTCAGCATCTTCGACCATTTTCACGGCCATCCTGTCTTTTACAGAATTTCCTGGATTAAAAGTTTCGACTTTTGCCAATACTAACGCATCAATTTCAGCAACAATTTTGTTGAGTTTTACCAATGGTGTATTACCAATTGTTCCTAAAATATTATTTGAAAAGTCCATTTTATATTAATTTAAGTATTTGGTTTTAAAAAATATAATCTGATTTTATTGGAAGAAGTTCCAAACTAAACCAAATCGAATATAAAATCACGATAAGGATTATTAGGCGCTGAGTAATAATCGTTTTTAGAAAACAGAAGCATTAAAATGTTCTGCTTTTAAATAAAATCGAGTTTGACGAATTCTTGCATTTACAAAAAAATCGAACAATAGCATAATCCTCCAATTTCCTTATTATTTTGTACAAAAAATTCCCCAATAACAGGATTATAATCATTTCCATAATATTTCGTAAAATAATTAAAGACAATTCCCGACTGCATAAACAAAGCTTTTTTGAAAAAATAACCTGAATAATAAAATGTATTTCTGGTCACAAAATCAGGAACATTTACAATTAATCAGACTGATCAACCTTTTGATATAAAAGTGTATTATCAAAACCGAAATTTCCAAATTTAAATTCTTTACTTCGCCTTAACTGAAAAATAATTGATGAGCATTTCCGTATTGCACCGGATTTATAATTTGAGTATGAAGTAATTTTTGTGCACGGATACGAAACATCATCAAAATACAAATGATCATTTAAAATTGAATATTGAACTTCTGCATTTAACCACGGCGTATAAACATTTGCACCAAGCTGATTGATTTTTTCGTTTTTAAAATTATTAGACCAATTGTACTCTACATAACTGCTTTGGTACAAATTATAGTTATTATTTGGGAGCTTATTTATATTTCGGTATCTAAAATCAAACTGAATATTTTTATTTAAATTATATCTTAATTTTGCATCTAAATCAGAAAGTGATTGATTTGTGATTGATCTCGTGTATAAAAATCGTCCGTTCCATTTATTTTTCTGATATTCATATTGTCCTCCAACATTATTAATCTGCAAGAAATAAATTATCTGGAATAATATGACCTCATTCTTTATGATAATTCTATCGTATTCATAATTTGATCTGTAATCATCAATAAAAAAATAGAATTTTCCTAAAAGGAATTTTCATAAGCAAGTCCCGCTTTATTGTATAATTTTTCAAAACGTGTCTGATCATTTATACCGTTTGTAACATACGATTCTCCAAAACGCTGAACCGAAGTTATTGCCAACAGATGAAAGAACTGTTGGCTGTTTGTATTCAAAAAATTTATTTTCGTAATTAAATTGATGTGTTACATATAAATTATTGTTTCCTTTTTTGGATTAACTCTAAATGCATGATCAAAAAAGAAACGGTTTCCTTTTAAGTAACGATTTTGCATCTGTTAAATAAACTTGAAACGCTGGCGGTTTTTAAAATCGGGATCATCACTTTCAAAATCATCAGGAGTTGTGATTCCGCCATTTTCTTCATTTGCAATATCCTGATAAGTAAAATGAGCATTTAAAATATATCTTTTATTAGTTGTGGAATAACTTGTTGCAAATCTAAAATTTCCAGCACTTACTAATTGATTGATATAATTTCCTTCAGAATCGAAACCTCTATAAGCAACAGAAAAATTAAGATTTTTAGAGGTATTCAGCGTTATAAAAGAATCTACATTTTGACCTTTGTTTATTGTAGTGTTAAAAAATAATTCTGTAAATGGCGTTGCTGCCGAGTAATATCGTAATATTCGAAGGCTTCAATATAATCAAAATGTTTTCCTGTAAAACCAATTTCAGGATATGGAGAAAAATCTAGTCAAACCATATTGTAAAGTATTATAGGTTTGTCCGATATTTGAAAATTCTAAAAGCCCAAAATTATCTTTCTGTAGATAATTTTGTTTATAGGCACTTTTTAGTGTTAAAGATGTATCAGCATAAGTAGTGTCATGTTCTAAAGTTATAATCTGATACTGATCAATCTTTGCAATTTTAGATTTTTTCTTTTTTACAGTATCTGTAATACTTGAATATTTTGTATTCATATCTAAATTATTTTTAGAAGTAGTTTTTTCCTGAGAAAACAATAAGGCAGGCATTATTATTAGATATAGAAAAAAGAGTATTCTCATTTGATAGCTTTATATTGATAATTATATTCGACAAGATTAGTCAAGCAAAGGTAAAAGATAAAAACGTATAAAAAAACAAATCAGTATGATTGAGAAGTTTTTATCACAATAAATTCAAAATAGAAAAACCCCCAATCAAAAAATGATTGAGGGTTTTAAAAAAATCAAAATATTTATTTTCTTACCATCCTGGGTTTTGTTGGATACCTAAGTTAGTATTAATTTCAACTTGTGGTATTGGCCATAAGTATTTATAATCAGTATATTGAATCGCATCAACTGGAGTTGTTACCACATAATTACTTGTTAAATCAAATGCTGCTTTTGGCGGAGCAACACCACTAGCCACCTTTGCAGGAACTCCCACAATAGGAGCTAAATCATCACCTTGCAATCTATGGATATCAGACCATCTACGTCCTTCTTGTAAGAACTCAATTCTTCTTTCTTTAAGAATTAATTTTACTAAATCTGCCTGACTAGTATATGACGCAGAAGTATATGTTTGAGCAGCTTTATTTGCCAAAGATCTATCTCTTACAGAATTCAATAAAGTTAATGCTGCTGGTAAGTTTGTACCTAAACGTGCCTGAGCTTCAGCCATGTTTAAAACAACTTCAGCATATCTAATAACTGGAGCAGGATCAGTCAAGTTAGTAATATCAAAGTATTTGTTAGTATATTTAACTCCATTACTTGGTGCTGTATAGATAAATTTACCATCTTCTCTACGTTTATCATCAGCTAACCATTGTGAATCTCTCCAAAGAATTGGACTAATACAAACTAAAGCTCTATTTCTTAAGATACTTGCTAAAGCTGCATTAGTATTAGGATTCATTGTTGCAGTATGTACAATAGAGAAAATAGATTCACTATTCGTTACATTATTTCCAAAAGGAGCATATGGATCTGCAGTTAATGCATAACGTCCAGTTAATTTTGTTCCTTCAGCAATTACGTTTGCCCAGTCTCTTTTTTGAAGATAAACTCTAGTTTTGAAAGCGATTGCTGCAGCTTTTGAAGCTCTACCAATAACTAGTGTACCAGTAGCAGCACCAGTACCTGTACCTCTACCAACAGTAGCAATTAATTTTTCAGCGTCATCTAAATCAGCTAAAACTTTAGCATAACATTCCGCAACAGTATTTCTTGGTTTATTATCTTCTGAAGCTAGTTCAGCTGCTGTATTAATACCAACTTCTCTGTAGATAACTCCAGGGTGAGTAGCACCAGCAGTAAATTGATATGGTTTTGCAAAATAATTCAATAATTCAAAATGTGTGATTGCTCTTAAAAATTTAGCTTGTCCAATATAATCATCAGCAACAGCTTGTGTAATAATACCTTTTGCTACAGCACCTTGAGCACCTTCAATCATAAGGTTACATCTGTTGATCAATTTATAACCATCAACCCAGTAAAAAACATTGTTTGGAGATGTCGCATCATTAGTCGCTTTATAAGTCAACTCATAAAAAGTAGCCATATTTACAACATCTTCTCCTCTTGCTTCACCTTGTTCAACAAAAGCCGCACCCCATACATAACCACGACCACCATTTGGAGTTGTTGAGTTATACATACCAATAGCCGCATTATTGTAAACACCAACCATATATGATTGGATTAAAGAAGGAGTTGAAAATGCATCCTGATCAGAAATATTATTGATCGGACTTAAATCCAGTATTTTGTCTTCTGAACATGAACTCATCCCGAGTACCATTGCAGAAAGTAAAATTGTTTTAAATATATTTTTCATATGTATTTTTATTATAAACTTACATTTATTCCCATTGAGATCACTTTAGAACGTGGAGTACCATTTACATCTACTCCAGACGTTTCCATTTCAGGGTTAATACCTTTATAGTCTGAAATCAACCAGATATTTTGTGCTTGAACAAAAAGTCTAAAGTTATCAACACCGATTTTTTCCATAACAGATTTTGGCAATGTATAACCTAAACTAATGTTATCAAGTGAAATAAAATCACCTTTTTCAACAAAACGAGAAGTTGCCGCACTAGTTAAGTTTGTACCTGTGTTTGAACTACCATATAATTTTGGTGTCCATCCATCACCAGGATTATCAACACTTTGCCATCTTCCTAGAATTTCTGTTCCGTTGTTGTTAAAGTTTGTATTCAACAACTCTCTTCTAGTAGCATTGAAAATTTTATTACCACCACTGAATCTAAACATGAAACCGAAATCAAGATTTTTGTATTTCATGCTTGAAGTAAATGATCCAAAATAAGTTGGCAATGTATTTCCTAAAATTACTTTGTCAGCATTACTCAATGTTGCAGCAGCACCAATTGTTGCAGGATTATTTGGATCGAAAACCGCTAAACCTGTACCTGGCAATACACCTTGTACTAAAGTACCGTCAGCTTTATAATAAACTGGGTTACCATTTGCTTTGTTAACTCCCCAATATCTATAACCATATAAAGAGTTGATTGATTCACCTTCTCTAATAATAATATTAGGAGCAATGTTTGTATCTGTAGAAGAACCACCAATGATATCTTGTCCAGCAACTAAACCTGTAACTTCGTTTTTAGTTAATGTTACGTTAGCACCAACATCCCATGTAAAATTACCATTATTGATAGCTTTGAAGTTAGCAGCAAACTCATATCCTTGGTTGTACATAGAACCGATGTTAGAGTTTACAAAACCACCATTAGTTCCAGGAATACCCATAGAAGGATCAACTGGTGCTTGTAAAACGATTCCATCAATGTTATTTCTGTAATAATCAAATTGTAAAGTCAAACGATTTTCAAGAAAACCTAAATCAACACCAAAGTCAGTTTTGTAACTAGTTTCCCATTGTAACAAGTTGTTACCATACTGAGAATATCCAATACCATTTGCACCACCATTAGGAGAACCTACAGTAAGACCTTTTGAAGGATAAGCTTGTCCACCTAATACATCAACGTTTCCAACCTCAGAGTAAGAACCTCTTAATTTCAAATCAGAAACCACTTTACTAATTCCTTCCATGAAGTTTTCTTTAGAAACTGTCCAACCTGCAGAAACTCCTGGGAAGTTATGCCATCTAACATCTTTCTCGTATTGAGAAATTCCGTCACGTCTAAGAGATCCTTGAATAAAGTATTTTTCTTTATAGTTATAAGTAGCACGTCCTAAATAAGAAATAATTCCTTTTTCAGTAACACTTCCACCAGCATCTTTCGTATTAAAAGTATTATTTACTAAGTTTTTATCAAAGAAATCACTTAATATATCACTTCCTTGACCCCAGAAATTTTTGTTTGTAGATTTTTGATATTCAGCAACACCTGTTAATCCTACGTTATGATCTTCAGCAAAAGTATGCTTGTAGTTTAAGATATTTTGCCAGTTCCATCTCATAAGATTTGTGTTGTCTTGGTACAAAATTCCATTTGAATTACGTCCATCACCGTGTACTGGATTCCAGTATTGAAGACCATCAGTACTAGCATTATCAGCACTAACTTGTAATTTATAACTTAAATCAGATGTAATTTTTGCATTAGCAAAAGTACTGAAAATAATTCTTGTTGTTTTTGACTGGTATTTATTATGGTCAAGAACATATATAATATTTGTAATATTATCTCCAGCTTCAACAATGTTATCCCATTTACCAACTGTTGCGTTGTTTGGAGAAAGGTTATAACCAGTTGGATCAGCTGCATCATAAATTGGCGTATTTGGCAATTGTCTGATCGTGTTGAAGATATTTCCAGATAAACTACTTGCACTACTGTTTAATCCGTTGATTTCAGTTCTGCTCACGTTTAAGTTAGTTCCAAAACTTAACCATTTATTGATTTCTTGGTCAATATTAGCTCTAACAGTGTACTTTTTTTGGTCATTAGATAAGTTGATACCATCTAAATCTTGGTAACCCAAAGATAAGTAATATTTAGTTTTATCTGAACCTCCACTGAAGTTAAGATTATGTGTCATTTGAGGAGCATTTCTCAAAACTGCTGACTGCCAATCAGTATTGTATGTATTTCCTACTGCCCATATACCTAACTTAGCATTTGCACTTTTCTCATTTGAAATTGTAATGAAATCAGGAGTTTGTAACAAATCATATTTTTTTGCAGCACTAGCAACACCAAGTACGCTTGAATAGCTAACTTTTAAAGTACCTTTTTTACCGCTTTTAGTAGTAATCAAGATTACACCATTTGCTGCTCTAGAACCATAAATAGCTGTTGCAGCACCATCTTTTAATACGTCAAAAGATTCGATATCTTCTGGATTAATATCCGCCAAACCATTTGTAGGAGAAGCACCTCCAATATCACCAGAATAAATAGGCATACCATCTACAACGATTAATGGCTCAGTAAGACCAGAAATTGTAGAAATACCTCTAATTCTAATTTTTGGAGCAGCTCCAATAAGACCTGAGTTAGTTAAAACTTGAACTCCAGTAGCTCTACCTGCTAAAACACCCTCGAAAGATGGAGTCACCAAGTTAGCGATGTCTTTTCCAGCAATTTTAGAAATAGAACCCGTAACTTCTTTTCTTTTCTGAACACCGTAACCTACTACTACTACTTCATTCATTAATTGTGCCTCAGACTCCAACTCTACATTGATTGAGCTTGAAGTTCCAACAGTTACAGTTTTGCTATTCATACCTACATATGAAAAAACTAAAACATCTCCTGTTTTTGCTTTTACAGAATAACTTCCGTCAAAATCTGTCTGAGTGTTTACTTTTGTTCCTTTAACAAGAACATTTACTCCTGGAATAACACCTGTTTTATCAGATACCTTTCCAGTAACAGTTCTCTCTTGAGCGAAAGAAAACTGCATAGATAACGCTACAAGGAGCGTAAAAATCCATTTAAATTTTAATTTCATTTTAATTTATTTTGAATTAGTATGCGACAAACATCTTAATTATTTCTTAAAATAACAAACTATTTCAACTTAAATTTCCTTAAGATTATTAACAAAAGCTTAATAGTTTCCTTTGAAATATAACGATTTTGAAGTTTAAATACAATTTTTCCTTCAAAAAAAAGAAAAAATGTACTTTTTTAAGTAGCAAAATGTTAATGAATTTTAACATTTAAGAAAATCAAATAGTTAAACTCATAAAAAACCCTAATATCTTTTATTAAGTTCGTTAATTTGATTGTTTTTTTTGAACTTTTGACAAAAACAAGTACTAAATAGCGAAAAACATCGATTTTTTTTAAGTTTTTTGAATAATAGCCACTCAAAAATTCAAAAAAAATAGTTTATCTGTCCAAATTATTAGGATAAAGTTTAAAAAATCTGAAATTTTGAGACAAAAAAAGAAGGCTAAAGCACTAAAAAATATGCTTTTTTGCAACAATCTCATTGAATATCAAACGTCATTTTATCTAATTGTGGAAATTTTTATAATCTTTGCCAAGCAAAAAACTTAAAAAATGCTCGAAAAAAATTTCTCAGGATTTATTTTAGAAACAGGAACCGATGAAGCAGGAAGAGGATGCCTTGCCGGCCCAGTTACCGCCGCAGCAATAATTCTGCCTCAAGATTTTGAAAATCAAACCTTAAATGACAGTAAGCAACTGTCTGAAAAAACAAGAGCGCTTTTAAAACCAATTCTTGAACAGCAAGCAATATGTTTTGCAGTGACACATTTATTTCCAGATGAAATTGACGAAATAAATATTCTAAATGCTTCAATGAAAGGAATGCAGGAGTGTATTTTAAAATTAAAGCATATTCCTGAATATATTATTGTAGATGGCAATCGTTCTTTAAATGCAAAACTCGGACTAAAAAACACTTTTGGAAAACAATTCTCGACAAAAGAAATTGAATTATTAAAATCAATTCCAAATCAAAGCATTATTAAAGGGGATGCAAAATACTTAAGTATTGCAGCAGCCTCAGTTTTAGCAAAAACATATCGCGATGAATATATGGATCAAATTCATGAAGAATTTCCGATGTACAATTGGAAACAAAATAAAGGCTATCCGACTAAAGAACATCGTGAAGCAATAAAAAAATACGGAACCACAAAATATCACCGAATGAGTTTTAGGCTTTTGCCGGATCAGCTCACTCTGGATTTCTAAGAAAAAAAGTTACCTAATATATAGGTAACTTTTTTTCTTAGAAATCAGTAACTTTTTACTTTTTGCTTTTCAAGAATTCAGCAAATTGTTTCGTATCATAATAAAATGGTCGCACAGCAGTAATTTTTCCGTTTTTTAAATCAAAATGTTCTGAAATTGGCATTGACAGCGTTTTGCCTGATTTCTTTGATTTGCAATTTATTGTAAAATAAATAATCACTTCATTTTTTGATGCATCACTAAAATAAACAGGTTCTTTTTCTATCTGCAATTCAAAAAACTCAGCTGATTTTGCAAACATTTTAGTCCATTCTGCAAAACCTACAAAAGTTCCGCCGTATGGCAATCCTGTCGCTTGCGTGTAAACTGCACCATCTTCAATTAAAGTTGCCATTGTATCAAAATCTCTAGTTTTAAAAAGACATTCATAATATTTTGCAACCACTTTAAAATTATCAGATTCAAGATTTTTTAAAACATCTGCTTCAGATAAAGTCACTTCGTTATCCCAAAAACCAATAATTTTGCTTACCTGCCCTTTCCCATTTAATCTGGCAAAATCTCGGCCACCCATTACAAGTTTATTTTTAGAATCCAGAATTTTCCATTCCCACGTAACATAATTGTCTTTTACAACTTTTGCTCCAGAAGTTAATATCGCATCAGGATTTTTTTTATAAAATTCATTGATAACATTATTTAGTGCCACAGCGCCTTTGATAGAAGCCGAAGGATCTTCAAAAGTACTGTCGTCCAGCCAAATTAATTTAATCAATTTTAGTCGTGCATCACTATTTTTTTCTTGCCAGGCTTTTTCGTAAATCGTAACGGGATATAATTTATCTTTCTTTTGAGCAAAAAGGCCATTAAGCATGAAAAGGAAGCAAAGGAAGTAAAGTTTTCTCATAAATTATTTGGGTTAGATTATATTGAATCTTAAAAAGTACAAACCCAAATTTAGCATAAATACGGCAGAAATTTGCATTCTAGCTGTAATTTGCCATCCATTCAAAATCTTGTCTTTTAAAAAACTATTTTTTCATTTTTCAATAGAATTGTTTAAAAAAATAGAATTCTGTTTAAAACTTAGGCTTATTGGCTAAATTTAAACTTTCTAAATTGTTAGAAAAATCAATCCGATTATCCTTAAAACATAGACTAGATAAAAATATAAATGCTGAAGAAAACAATAGTTTCTACATTGTTTTCTTCAGCATTATTTATTCTTAATTTATTTTAGAAGCTTATTTAACAAATTCTGCTTCAAACAATTCTGTTAAATGTTTTTGAATTTTGGCTTTTACTTCTTGTTCATCAACCTTTTCTACGCCAAGTTCGACATGTAAAGAAGTAACACCTTTTCCGCGAATTCCACACGGAATTATATTATCAAAATAACCTAAATCTACATTTACATTTAGAGCGAATCCATGCATGGTTACCCAGCGAGAAGCACGAACGCCCATCGCACATATTTTTCTTGCAAACGGAGTGCCGACTCCAAGCCAAACACCAGTTTCACCCTCGCTTCTGCCCGATTCTAAGCCATATTCTGCTAATGTCAGAATGATTGCTTCTTCTAGAAAACGTAAATATTTATGAATATCGGTAAAGAAATTTTCTAAATCCAAAATTGGATAACCTACAATTTGTCCGGGTCCGTGGTAGGTAATATCACCGCCTCGATTGATTTTATAAAAAGTAGCGCCTTTAGCTTCTAGCTGTTTTTCGTTTAGCAATAAGTTTTCCAGATCACCGCTTTTTCCTAAAGTGTAAACATGCGGATGCTCAACAAATAATAAATAATTTGGAGTTGGCAAGTCTAGTTCTTCTCTCCTGTTTTTGATTTTTAAATCGACTATGTCTTTAAAAAGTTCTTCCTGGTATTCCCAAGTCGATTTATAATCTCTGTTTCCCAGATCCTGAAGTTGAATTTTTTTATTCATTTTAATTATTTTTCAAACTCAACATCAAAGTTTAGTTTGTCCGGATTCTCCATATAATCCGTGAAAGAATATTGAATTGTAATTGATTTTCTGTCGTCGCTGAATAAAGCGCTCGGGTTAGAAACTTTTTTGATTTTTTTTGGAAAATGATATTTGACGATATAATTTGATGAAGCAAAAATCATTTTAGACATATCAGCAGAAGAATCCTTAAGCTTTTCTGTCAATTTCTGCTGATCAATAGTTGCTTTTCTTGTAAATTTCTTTCCGTCATAAGTATAACTCAATTTACTGTTGTTGTTTCCAAAACCGCTTCCAAGAGGACTTGCTGTTGCACTGCCTTCTAACTTTTGAAGCGTACTTGCTGTCTGTAAAATATCCTCAAGTTCATTTACACTTTTAAAATCAGTTGCAAGAGTCATTAAAAACTGTTTTTTCTCGGAACTCATTTTTGTTGTAACTACAAAATTTTCAAGCTTTTTAAGTTCTTTCTGTGTTTCTGGCGATAATTTTGCGATGCTGTCTTTTTTATCTGCTAGCAATTGCTTGAATGTAAAAGTCGAATCAATGTCTTTTTTTGCATCAGCTCCCATTTGGTTTCCAATTTGATCACCAGCCATCTGCATTAATGATGACCCGTCCATATCTACAGAAAATTTTCCAGATCCGTTATCGTTGATTGTAATATTTTCTGTGAACGTACAGCTTGTTAATGTCACTAACAGAAAAGAAAAACTAAGCAATTTATATAATTTTACCATAATCTAATTTTTTATCAAAGATACGAAGTCTATATTTATTTTTTAAGGTTCTGAGGAACTAAGGTGCTTAGATGCTAAGGTCAATTATTGAAGGTCTTTTTCTTCTAAAATCACTTCTAAATTTGTCATTTCAGGATTTTGATAACAATCTGAAATCTGAAATTCTAAGGTTAAAGATTTTTTATCTGAGTTTATGACAACTTTTTCATTTGAAACTGATTTTATTTTCCTTGGAAAAGTATAGTGTAAGGTATAGGATTGTATCACTTTATATTTAGCATACCAATTTTTTCTTTGATCCACCATTTTTTTGTCCTCCTCAAATTTTTTCTGATCGACAATTACAACGTTTCTTTTAAAAGTAGTCCCGTCAAATCTGTAATTTATTTTGAAAGATCTTCTTGCTATCGGAAAATTTTCTTTTAAAGAATTGGCCAGACTAATACTTTCGTAAAGATTTGGTACTTCTTCTATTTTTTTGAAATCTGAGGAAACGATATTAAAATGTTCTACTTGAATGGGGTCCACTTTTATTTGCATTTTAACATTGGCATGTTCCTGAAATATTGCCTGATCTGCTTTAAGAAATTTCACAAAAGTTTCCTGGTATTTTTTTATATAATCCCGAAAAACAAATGTAGTGTCAATGAATCTTTCCGAACTAAAATTCTGTCTTCCTATCTGTACCATACTATTTTCATCCTGAAGACTGTAGACTTCAATGCTTCCGCTTCCGTCCTCACTTAAATTGATAGTTTCTGTAACCTGGCAACTTGACAAGAGAATTAGAAGCAAAAAGACGTATATTTTATTCATTTTTTAATGTTCTGAGATTCTAAGGTTCTAAGTTGCTAAGATAGAAAAATTCAGATTTAATTTCTTACAGAAATTGTTTTCTAGACACAATGCTGTCATTCCGAGGAATGACAAAAAAGTTTTTAAGCGCTCCAACTCAAAAGTCTTTTGAAAACAAAAACGTCTAATCTAGCCCCGATAGAAGCGGTATCCTTTTTCTGGCTTCTTTAGCCAGGAAAAGATACAAGCGGATAGCGGGACAAAACGTCCTTGAAACCCAATAAATTGCTGCTTCAAAAAATCTAAATTCTGCATTCTAAAATCTGCATTCTTTTCTTTATCTTTGCACACTTAAAAAAAGAGCACAAAATGGCATTATCAGAACAAGAAATCATCAGAAGAGAAAAACTTCAAAACTTACGCAACTTAGGAATCAATCCTTATCCGGCTAATCTTTTTCCTGTAAATCATACTTCTAAGCAAATTAAGGAGTCGTTTGAAGAAGGTAAGAAGGTTATTGTTGCGGGTCGTTTGATGAGTGTTCGTGATCAGGGTAAAGCTTGTTTTGCTGAATTGCAGGACAGTGAAGGACGTATTCAATTGTACGTGAATCGTGATGTTTTGTGTGAAGGCGATGATAAAACTTTATACAACCAAGTTTTCAAAAAATTAACCGATTTAGGTGATTTTATTGGTATTGAAGGTGAATTATTTACGACTCAAGTTGGAGCAAAATGTATTCGTGTGAGCGGATTTACTTTTTTGAGCAAAACATTGCGTCCGCTTCCGTTGCCAAAAGTTGATGAAGATGGAAAAGTTCACGATGCTTTCAATGATGCTGAATTGCGTTACAGAATGCGTTATGTAGATTTAACAGTAAATCAACACGTTAAAGAAACTTTCATCAAACGTACTAAGTTATTTACTGCGATGCGTGGTTATTTTAATGACGCTGGATATCTTGAAGTTGACACGCCGGTTTTGCAGTCAATTCCTGGTGGTGCTTCGGCAAGACCATTTATTACGCATCATAATTCACTTGATATTCCGCTTTACATGCGTATTGCGAATGAATTGTATTTAAAAAGATTAATTGTTGGTGGATTTGAAGGTGTTTATGAGTTCTCTAGAAACTTCCGTAACGAAGGAATGGACAGAACGCATAATCCTGAATTTACTGCAATGGAAATATATGTAGCCTACAAAGACTACAACTGGATGATGGAATTTGCTGAAGGCTTGCTTGAGCATTGTGCGATTGCTGTAAATGGAACTAGCGAAGTTACTTTTGGTGAACACCAAATTAACTTTAAAGCGCCTTATGCACGTGTTACAATGACTGATTCTATCAAACATTTTACTGGTTTTGATATTTCTGGAAAAACTGAAGAAGAATTGTTTGAAGCTGCAAGAGGAATGGGAATTGAGGTTGACAAAACAATGGGGAAAGGAAAATTGATTGACGAAATTTTCGGCGCGAAATGCGAAGGAAATTATATTCAGCCAACTTTCATTACTGATTATCCTAAAGAAATGTCGCCTCTTTGTAAAGAACATCGTGATAATCCTGAGCTTACGGAGCGTTTTGAATTAATGGTTTGCGGTAAAGAAATTGCAAATGCTTATTCTGAATTGAATGACCCAATTGATCAACGTGAGCGTTTTGAAGACCAAATGCGTTTGGCTGCAAAAGGTGATGATGAAGCAAACGGAATTATCGATGAAGATTTCTTAAGAGCGCTAGAATATGGTATGCCTCCAACTTCTGGAATGGGAATTGGAATGGATCGTTTGATTATGTATTTAACAAATAATGCTTCTATTCAGGAAGTTTTATTGTTCCCGCAAATGCGTCCGGAGAAAAAACTTGCTCAGATTGAATTGTCTGATGAAGAAAAAGTAATTATTACTTTACTGAAAGCAAATGAAAATAAAATGGAATTAGCGCAACTAAAAGTTACTTCTGACTTTAAGCGGTAAAAAATGGGATGTGTCTATGAAAAATTTATCTAAACATGGTTTGACTAAAGTTGCTGTTGATGGCGAGTTTAAATTTGTTGAATTGGTGGAGTAATTTTTTTTTTTAAAATCCAATTTAAAGATATAATCCAAACCCGACAGGTTTTAAAAACCTGTCGGGTTTCTTATTTTTAAATAATACTTCTTTAGATCAAAAAATTAGAAGCACAAAGAAACTTTGTTTTTAAAAAACTGAAAAAGAACAGTTTAACAACAACAAATCGTTTTATAGCCAGAAACACTGATAAAATCTAACCAAATAAAATAATATTGGGTTAATATTGAATATACAATTGGTTCAATTTTTACATTTTTTTTAGCAAACAAATTACTACATTTGAAAAAAATTAGACTTTATATAAAGCCTAATTTTTTTTTGACCTAAACCCATTTAACTAACATTTTTTCAACCAAAACTATAAATGAAAATTAGAAAAATAGAACCTAACGAAGACTTAGCTGCAGCAACAACCAAGAAAAAAAGAAATCGCTACAAATTTGCTCTTATTACTATCGTCCTTATCTCGGCTGCATCATTTTTGGGATTTAAATATTTTAAAACTGAAAGCAAAAGTATTTGTTTAGGTACAGACACCAAAATCTATGATGCTTATAAAGACGCAGTTGTGCTTATAAAACATAGATACGGCTATTTTGCTAAAATTAATGGGAAAGAATTTCAGCTTAATGTTGAAGATGCTAAGGAAGAAACAATTTATGGAACTGGCTTTTTTGTGGATACAAACGGAAACATGCTAACAAATAAACATGTTTTACAACCTTGGAACTCATCAGAAGAAGAGACTGACAAAGTAAATACTACTATACAAAATCTAAGAATGAAGATTGCTTCTATTCTTACTAAAGATGTTTCTGAAGATGAGTATGAAAGTTTTATTGACAGCAACTGGTCACATGCTTCAGTGTCGTATGATGAAGGTGAAGGAGAGGGAGATTATGACGAATCAGGCGAAGAAACTAGTGAGCCAGCCGGTGAAGAATTTGTTAGTTCTAATGAAACAGTAGCAGATACATCGCAAACATCAACTGATATTGCAGCATCTATTCCGGTAAAAGATTATGTTTCTATAGAGGAAATTGAAGTATATGTAAAAACTGTAGATATTGAGGTAGCTCTTCATGATTCTAATGATTTGTGGCTTACTTCTGAGATTAAAAAACTATCTGAAGACACCAATGTTGATTTGGGTATTTTACAGCTGACTGATCATAAAACTCCTGCTAGTGTTGCCAATGTAATCGATCTTGATAATGCAGTTGACGATGATAAATCATTAGCCCCTGGCCAAAAAGCGATAATGGTGGGATATCCGTTGGGAATGGATTTGGCACAAACAAATTCAGGGATAAAAGTTCAGCTTTATAATGGCCAAATAAGTAAGGAATCAGACGGTGATAAAATTCAATACAGCATAACCTCTACACATGGCGCTAGTGGCGCACCCGTTTTTAACGAATGTGGTCAACTGATTGCAGTTAATTTCAGTGGAGTGGATCAAGTACAAGGTATCAATTTTGGAATTGTGGCCAAACATGTTCACTCTCTCTAATTTTAAAAATCCAAAAAAATAAAAACTTTTAAAACTGATCGGGTTTTCACATTTCAAGCCAAATAAAAAATCACACTTATTAATTATGAATAAAATTTTTAATATCTGTGCACTAATGTTCTTTAGTGCCGTTTTTTCACAGATTCCTACTCTTGATGTTGCAAATCAGAAAAAAAATACTGTAACCTTACAGGAAGTAAAAATTGAAACCCAAATTTTAGGAAATCTTGCAGCAACAACAGCAACTTATATATTTTACAATTCTGGCGACAGAATTTTAGAAGCAAACCTTACCATTCCGTTACCCGAAGGAGTAAGTGTAAGCGGCTATGCTTTAGATATCAACGGAAGCTTTAGAGATGCAGTTCCTGTTCCAAAAGAACGAGCTAAAGAAGTATTTGAAAGTATTGAAAAAAGGAATATCGATCCCGGTATTATTGAAAAAGTAGCGGGAAATAATTTTAGAACTAGAATCTATCCAATTACGGCTAGAGGAAGCAGAATGATTAAGATTACATACAATCAGGAATTAAAAAATTCTGCTACGGATTATCTGTATTTTTTAAGTTTTGCCAACGCAGTCAATATCCCAAAGTTTAATTTGAAAGTATTGGTTAATGAAAGCCTGACAACTCCTAAAATTACTGAAAATCCAGATGGAAGTTTTGCTTTTCAAAAACAAGGAAACCAATGGATTGCCGAAATTAACAAAGTCAATTTCACGCCAAATGAAAGTCTTAAAATAACGATTCCAAAAGTAAACGAGTCTTCAAATGTGCTACTTCAAAAAGCTTCTGACGATAAATTTTATTTTGCAGCAAGTGTTTCGATGAATTTCCCTGTGAAAGAAAAAACAAAATCTCAAAAAATTGCAATTATTTGGGACAATTCATTCAGTGGATCAAAGAGAGACCATCAAAAAGAACTGGACTTTCTTAATGCTTATTTTTTAGAGAACAAAAATATCACGGTATCTTTTGCTCTTTTAAATAATATCCTTGAGAAAACAGAAGAATTTACTGTTTCTGGAGGAAACTGGAGTACATTAAAAGATAGAATTCTTAATTTGAAATATGATGGAGGAACCGACTTTAGTGCTTTAAAAGAAATCCCGCAAATAGACGAATATCTTTTATTTTCTGACGGAATTTCAAATTTTGGAGATTTAACTTTAAAATTCAAAAAACCGCTCAACAGCATATCAAGCACTCCAACTTCCGATTTTAATTTGCTTAAACTTTTAGCATCGCAATCAGGAGGGAATTTTATTAATCTTAACGAATTAGATACTCAATCTGCTCTAAAAACTTTAAATAGACTTCCTATTCTATTTTTAGGTTTTAAAGAAACTAATACTACTCAGGAATTGTTTCCAAATGTTGGAACTGCAGTAAACGAGCCTGTGAATATATTTGGAATTGCATCTGCAAATTTGGGCAAACTTACTGCTCTTTTTTCTGTAGGGAATAAGAATTTTGAAGTACCAGTAGATTTTAATAAAGCCGTACAAGCAGACAAATGGCCAATTGCACAATTTTGGGCACAACGAAAAATTAATGATCTTGAACTTAATTCAACTCAAAACAGTGATGAAATTAGAAATTTGAGTGAACAGTTTGGAGTGGTAAGCAAAAACACCAGTCTTATAGTATTAGACGACGTCGATGATTATGTACGTTTTGGAATCACTCCTCCACAGGAATTATTACCAGAATACAACAAAATTGTTTCGCAAAACAAAAGACAAATTTTAGAACAAAGAAAAAATCTTCTATCTAAAGCTTTTGATAAAACTCGTGAACTGACAACTTGGTGGAATAGCGAATTCAAGGCTACAGAAAAAAAACAGTATCCTACAATTTCTAAGCAGTCACAGAAATCGGGACAAGAAAGCCTTAGTACTCGCAATGGCGATTCAGATGCTGTATATGCTGAAGAAAGCAACTATAGTGCCGATAAAAAAACATCTACAGGTAAAATAACTTTGGTAGATGTAGAAAGCAACCAAGAATACATGAAAGATTTTCAGACTTTACAATCTCCTGAATTGATTTACCAGAAATATCTTGAAAATCGTCCTAAATATGAAAAACAGGTAACTTATTATTTTGATGTTTCTAAACTATTATTCAAAAAAGGAGATAAAGTACTTTCTCTAAAAGTTTTAAGCACATTAGCAGAACTTGATTTAGAAAATGAAGAATTGTACAAAACGATATCTTATCTATTAAAACAGAGAGGTAATTATGAAAAAGAGTTGTGGATTACTCAAAAGATTTTAGAATGGAGACCGTTTGATCCTCAAAGCCACAGAGATTATGCATTGGCTTTAGTAGACAATAAAAAACCTCAAGAAGCTCTTAATGTCTATAAATCTATGCTTTATCAGGAATATACAGACGAGATTTCTGTTAGAGATACCGGCATTGAAGAGATTTTGATTATGGAAATCAATAATATTTTGAACCAAAACAAAACTGTTGATGGAAGCAAAATAGATGATCGTCTAAAAGCAAATCTCCCAGTTGACATTCGTATTGTCATAAACTGGAATAAAGACAATACAGATATTGATCTTTGGGTTACTGATCCGAGAGGAGAAGATTGTTCCTACTCACATAGATCTACAGAAATTGGAGGAAGATTGAGCAACGATTTTACTCAAGGTTTTGGTCCTGAGCAGTTTTTGCTGAAAAAAGCGATCAAAGGGAAATATAAAATTAAAACCAATTTTTTCGGTGAGAGACAGAATATACTTTCTGGACCAACAACCGTAATGGCCGAAGTTTATCTTTATTATTCTGATGGAAGACAAGAGCGCAAAATTGCTGTTTTCCAAAGTCAGAAAGAAAACAAACGTGAAAGCGACAGTAAAATTCTGATTGGAGAATTTGAATTTTAGAAAAATATAGTAATTACCGAAGCTTTAAACTTCGGTATTTTTTTGTCTTATTTTATTATATATACAACCCGATAGATTTAAAACTTATCGGGTTTTTCGTTTTATTTACATAACTTTGATTAATGAAAACTGGATTATTATGAGCACTTTAGAAATAAAATTAGAAATATTTGATAAACTAAAAAATATTGAAGATGTTAGTCTATTAGAGAAAATAAGAAATCTTCTAAGAAATGCAGATGCTTCAGAGGTTTATCAATTTGAACAATATGAACTGGATATGCTCAGAGAAAGTGAAGAAGATATAAAATATGGAAGAGTTATTTCTCAAGAAGATTTAGATAAAGAAGATTTAGAATGGCTGTCAGAATAATTTGGACTAATACAGCTGTTAATCAAAGAAGAAAAATATTAAGTTATTGGAATAAAAGAAACAAGTCAAAAACATATTCAAGAAAGCTAGTTTCGGAAATAAGCGAAAGGATTCAGTTTTTAATTAACAATCCTGAAATTTACGTTAAAACTAGCTATCAAGATATTAGAACCTCAACATTAGGACATTATAATATCTTTTACAAAACAACTCCAAAAGAATTAATCGTTATAGCATTTTGGGATAATAGAAGAAATCCAAAAATACTTTCTAAAATACTAAAAAGCTAGTACCGACGTAAACCCGACAGGTTTTAAAAACCTGTCGGGTTTTGTATTTTAAAACGAATACTTCTCAAATTTTTTATCGGTAATATCCAAAACCTTTGCACTTTCTTTTGGCGATACACCTTTCCAAATTTCCTGAACTGAAGGATTTGACGGATATTTTCCGTTTTTCATTTTTATAAGATGAAATTCATTTCTGCTTTCTATAATTAAATCGGAGAAATTTTCTGTTGACGAAGTCGCTATTAGAATTGGAAAATCGGTTACCGAAAAACGGTTTATTACGCTTCCGTCATTATTTAAAATATAACCTGAACAACCTCCGCTTCCGCAGAAATAAGAGTTGGAGAAACCTACAAAATATTCGTTTTTATTGTCATTATTTAAATCGAAAGCTTGATAATAAAAGTACCTATCGTTTTTAGTCATAGCAGGCAAATCCTTCTCTAGTAAAACATTTAACTGCTTTCTGATCAGTTCAACCGCTTTATCATCTCTTGGCGGCGCATCACTTAAATTTGCTGTTCCTCCAACTGTTTTCGACAAAGTATCCTGAATAATGGTTTTAATAATATTATTATCTGATTCGTTTTTCTTTTGGCAGGAATAAAATGCCAGAATCCCCATTAAAATTAGAATTTTACTTCTCATAATCTGATATTTTAAAATCTACATTTCCTTTTACAAGTAATTAAATTACGAAAAATATTTGATAATGTAATTCAATTTAAACCAATAGCGCTGCTTTGTTTTCAATATCATTTTGTGTCAACAATGACTTTATATTATTAAAAGTCACTAATGCAATCTGCGTTAAAGCTTCATTGGTAAAAAATGCCTGATGCGCCGTCACCAAAACATTTGGAAAACTCATTAAACGCTGAATCGCATCGTCCTGAATAATATCCGCAGATAAATCTCTGAAAAAAAGCTTTTCTTCCTGTTCGTAAACATCAATTCCCAAATAGCCAATTTTTCCTTCTTTTAAACCTTCAATAACCGATGAAGTTTCAATTAATCCGCCACGGCTGGTATTGATAATCATAACGCTGTCTTTCATCAGAGCGATAGAATTATTGTTGATCACGTGTTTTGTCTGATCGTTTAACGGACAATGAAGCGAAATAATATCACTAGATTTAAATATCTCCTCTAAAGAAACGAAAGAAACACCATCTTTAATCATTTCATCATTTTCGACAATATCATAAGCCAATACTTTACAACCAAATCCTAAGGCAATTTTAGCAAAAGCCTTGCCTATATTTCCGGTTCCAATAACTCCGATTGTTTTTCCGAATAAATCAAAACCTAATAATCCGTTTAAAGAAAAATTTTGTTCACGAACTCTGTTATAGGCTTTATGAGTTTTTCTATTTAAAGTTAAAATCATTGCCATCGCGTGTTCAGCAACTGCCTGTGGCGAATAAGCTGGAACTCGGCACACTTTTATATTGTATTTTTTTGCCGCTTCTAAATCGACATTATTAAAACCAGCACATCTTAAAGCAATAATTTTTACATTTTTTTCGGCCAATTGTTTGATTACCGCTTCGTTTACAACATCATTTACAAAAACGCATACAATACTAGCGTTTTCGATTAGAACAACCGTTTGAAGATTTAACTGTGTTTCATAATAATCTAATTCAAAACCAAAATCGTTGTTGTATTTATTAAAAAAAGTTTTATCATAAGGCTGTGTCGAAAAAAAGGCAATTTTATTATTTAATGCAGTATTTGAGCTCATATCAATTTTGTTATAGATCCATATTTATATTGATACTTTAAAAATAAGCAATTATTTCAATACTATTAAGCTTCTTGTTAACGTTTTAACGAATTACGAATCAATCTGTTAAATAAAACACAAATCTATTCATTAGAATTAAACCTAATGAATATGATAAAGTCTAAACCTTATAACAATTAAAAAACTTACATCATGAAAAAATTATTTATCGCAGCTTTGCTATTTATTGGAATAGCATCTTTTGCACAAGACATGGATCAAAAGCCAGCAGGTGATCAAAGAGAAAGAATGACACCTGAACAGCGTAATGAAAAACAGCTGAAAAAATTAACTTCGGAATTAAATTTAGATGCTAATCAGCAAACTCAGGTAAAACAGCTTTTAGCCGAAAGAAGCGCTAAAGCCGAAAAAATGAGAGAAGCTCGTCAAGCAAGTAAAGATAGTGGAACGAAACCAACTGCAGCCGAAAGAGAAGCTTTCAAAAAGGATATGATGGCTGAAAGAGACGCAAACGACGCTAAAATGAAATCAATCCTAAATGCTGACCAATATACTAAATGGAAAAAAATTCAGGAAGAAAACAAAGACAAGGCTAGAGAAAAAATGAGAGAATACAGAAATGACAGCAATTAATTTGCTAGTATAAAAAAAGAGGCTTTTAAGGCCTCTTTTTTGTTTTATAAACTCTTATTTAATTGGATTTAAAATCAAATCAATTCGCTTGATACAATCCTCATAATGGTATTTTGTTTCTGTATTTACTGCTGTCGCTTTTGCTGCAGTAAGTGATTTTTTCAACGTGCTTAATTCGCCGCGAACCAAAGCTCTAAGATCAGATTGTGCCACATTGTAATATGTTGCAGATCTATCGTTTGGCTTAATTTCTTCGATCATTAAAGCTCCCATTCGGTCAATGTAAGCTCGTTGCAGATTTCTGCGGTAAATTGTAACATTTGATGCTGCAGCGGTTTCTTTCCAAATTCCTTTGCGTAGATCTTTAAAGAAATCTAAAGCTTTGTACGTATCAGCACCTAAAATTTCATTATCCATCAATCTTCCAATTCGACTTAAACTCAATAAATTATTTAAATGTCTAACTTGAATATTTCTAAAGGTTTCTGTATAACCCGCATAATCCGTATTTTTTAATGTATTGATATTGACAATCCAAGTCGGCGAAGCAAAAGCATTTGCCTGAAGCCAGTTCATCGCTTCAATTTGTTTTGCCTTTGGAACAACTTCATAAACGTTTCCTTCCTGATTTGGATTTTTTGTATTTTCATAAACACCTCCAACATTAGTCACAACGTGCCCAACATATCTTCCCCAAACATCTAATAATTCTTTGTATAATTCACCTAAATCATCATAATCATTAGTAACCTTGCTGGTCCATTCGCTTAAATGATTTGCTACATACTCTAAATTTTTCATTCCGTATGTGCTGGCTTTCATCGAATTATTACCAATATCTTCTGTTTGAGAAGATGGATCAAAAGTACTGCTTTGCTTTCCGAATTTGTAAATTGGATTTCCAGCTTTGTCTAAAATCCATTTATCTAAAGTTGCTTTTTCATCCTGCGGTGATTTTGCATTCGGAATTACTCTGTATCCCCAATTTAATGCATAATGATCATAAGCGCCCATTTTACGAATAAAACGAATATTTTGATCTCCAGGCTGTGCGATATAATTATAACGCGCATAATCCATTATACTTGGCGAAATACCATTTTTCTGCGTAAATTCTCCGTTTCTGTAACTCTCGCAATCATATGATGAGCTTGCTCCCATATTGTGCGGAAATCCTAACGCGTGCCCAACTTCATGCGCAATTACCATTCGCATCATTTCGCCCATTTCTTCGTCGCTTGTCTGCAATGTTCTTGCTGACGGATTTGCCGCTCCTGTTTCTAATAAATATCTGTTTCTATATGAACGCAAATGATTGTGATACCAAATAACATCACTTTCGATAATTTCTCCTGTTCTTGGGTCAGAAACACTTGGTCCAACTGCATTTCGTGTTGTGCTTGCCACGTAACGAATTACAGAATAACGAACATCCTCTGGACTAAAATCTGGATCTTGTTCTTTTGTGGGTGCATCTTTTGCAATGATTGCATTTTTGAATCCAGCCGTTTCAAAAGGTTTTTGCCATTCTTCAATTCCCTGTTTGATGTATTTTTTCAATTTTTCAGGAGTTGCAGGATCTAAATAATATACAATTGGTTTTATTGGTTCAACCAATTCTCCTCTTGCATACGCTTCCGGATCTTTTGGTTCTAATCTCCAACGACGGATATAAGTTTTTAAATCCGATTTCAATTCGTTGCTTCCATAATCGTATTGACTTACCGTAAAGAAACCCACGCGCGGATCAGCCAATCTAGGTTTCATCGGAACTTCTGGCAATAAAATCATTGACTGATTCATTTGAATACTGATTGATTCTGATTCTTCTAACATTGACGGCTTTGAAGCATTGTAGGTCATATCCTGAATAACTTCAATATTCATCGGAAAACTTTTGATTTTATTGATAAAACTTCTTGAATCATCAAGACCTTTTACTTTGTAAGTGTCGCGCATTTCTGCAGAAATTCCACTGATTGCTTTCACATCCGTACTGTAAAATTTAGTTACGTCGATTACAGTATTAGCCGAATCTTTACTGAAAGCTACAATATCAAAAGCAAATAATGTTGGCTCATAATTATTTGATTTAACCGAAATACTGATCGGCAAAGTGTCATTTGCTACCGAATTATATGATTTTGATTTTATCAGAATCTTATCTTGAAAACGTTGCCATACAATCAATTGCTCATTAGTTTCAGAACCTGCATTTACATATCCTCCTCCTAAATTTGAAGGCAGTTTTGCAAGTCTGCTAACCAATAGCATGTCTTTATCTAAATATTTGTTAGGAATTTCAAAGTAGTATTTTTTATCTACTTTGTGAACTGTAAAAAGTCCTTCGTCAGAAACAGCATCTTTCGTAATTACTTTGCTGTACTCTTTAATTGATGATTCCGGTTTCTTTTCCTGAGGCGGAGCAGTTTGAGTTTCGTCTTTTTTCTTTTTCGACTGGGCAAATTGGTTGGTTGGAAATAGCGCAAAAGCCGCTATTGTAGATAAAATGAAAAATTTCTTCATTTATTACAGGTTTAATGGTTATTTGATAAACAAAAATAATTTTTGATTACAATAACACAAGCCATTACATCTTCATTAACTTTTTATTAACTATAAAATAGGTTTTATAATCATAAAAAAAGGTTCAGCTTATAAACTGAACCTTTTAGAAATATTTTTTATTTGATTTAAAATGTTTTCGAAACTTTATCAATCGCATTAATTGTAAAATCTAAATCTTCATACGTTAAATGCATCTGTAATAAACCAAGTTTCATATGCCGATGGCGCAATATAAATACCTTCCTGCAATAATCCGTGGAAGAATTTCTTAAACGTTTCATTATCTCCTTTTGCAGCCGTTTGAAAATCGATAACCGGATTTGCATCAAAGTGAACAGAAATCATAGAACCTACTCTATTGATGGTAAAAACAACATTATTTGCTTTTAAAACTTTATCAATTCCTGCTTCTAGATAAGCTGTTTTTTCTTCTAAACGAGTAAAAATTTCACGGTCATTATTCAACGATTGCAACATCGCTAATCCAGCAGCCATTGCCAATGGATTTCCTGATAATGTTCCTGCTTGATAAACTGGTCCAAGAGGTGCTAAATAATTCATGATTTCTTCACGCGCAGCAAAAGCTCCAACAGGCAATCCTCCACCAATTACTTTTCCGAAAGTCACAATATCAGCATTGATTCTATATAATTCCTGAACTCCTCCGCGAGCTAAACGGAAACCGGTCATTACCTCATCAAAAATCAATAAAATTCCGTTTGCTGTACACAATTCTCTTAAACCTTCCAAAAAACCTTTTGCAGGCGGAATACAGCCCATATTTCCTGCAACTGGCTTCAATAATAATTGCTGCAATTTCGTTTTTATTCGCTTCGATTAAAGTTTTTACATTCTCTAAATCATTGTATTTTGCCAATAAAGTATCTTTTGCAGTTCCTTCTGTAACTCCTGGACTATTTGGAGATCCAAAAGTTACGGCTCCACTTCCTGCCTGAATCAGAAATGAATCAGAATGTCCGTGGTAACAACCTGCAAATTTGATGATTTTGTCTCTTTTTGTAAATCCGCGAGCCAGACGAATCGCGCTCATACAAGCTTCTGTCCCTGAATTTACAAATCTAATTTTATCGATATTTGGAACCATAGAAACTGCCAAAGCTGCAATTTCGGTTTCCAATTCTGTTGGCATTCCAAATGAAGTTCCCAGTTTTGCTTTTTCGATTACAGCATCAACAACTGGCTGATAAGCATGACCTAAAACCATTGGTCCCCAAGAATTAATATAATCAATTAATTTATTTCCATCTTCATCAAATAAATAAGCACCTTTGGCACTTTTTACAAAAATTGGAGTTCCTCCTACTGCTTTAAACGCTCTAACTGGTGAATTTACTCCTCCCGGAATTACTTTTTCTGCTTCAGCAAAAAGCTGACTACTTCTTTTATATAACATTTTTTATTTTTGATTTTAGAGTTCAGATTTTAGATTAAAAACTGAAAACTTATTTTTGGATTTTTAGATTGTCTTGAAAACTCTAACTGAAAACTTACTTAACTTTCAATCGCTGTCCTATCGAAATGGCGTTATCAGTTAAATTATTTTTTTGTTTTAAGTCATCAACCAAAACGTTGAATTTTTTTGAAATCGAATACAAAGTATCTCCTTTTTGAACTTCGTATAAATTCGGATCATTTGAGTTCATATTTATCTTTGGATCGGAAGTCACATCATAAGATGGTTTTCTTGTTGGAGCCGATTTATTAATTGCAACATACGTTTTTCCCGTAATCTGACAATCATATTGATGCAGATTGTAGCGTTCAATATAACTGATTAATTTATCAGGATAATTAGGATCTGTCGCATAACCGCAAGCTCTTAATCCTTTTGCCCATGCTTTATAATCATCTTTTTCATAAGTGAATAAAGTCGCATATCTATTTTTTCCAACTAAAAATAAAGCGTGATCACTGATATGATTCTGATGCTTCTTTATATTTTCTAAAACATTCCTGGCTCGAATCATCGTCATGACGCACACTTTCTCGCCAAGCCAATCTTTATGGCATTTAATTCCGAAATGATTATTTGCTTCAACTGCCAAATCTCCTTTTCCCGCACCCGATTCTAAAATCCCTTGTGCCAAAATAATACTTGCTGGAATTCCGTATTTCTGCATATTTCCCATTGCAATATCTTTATACTGAGAATATATACTGAATTAACTAAATCGCTGGTGACAACTGTTTTTGAAGTAGATTGAATAACCTCAGTCGTATTATTTGTAGAAGGGTAATTTTTACCAATTGGTTTTAACTGGAGTTTGTTTTTTAGCAGCCACTGTCCTGGGCCTCTGAACTTCTGCTTGCTTTTTGGTCGTTGCAATAGCCGGTTTGCTGGACGAACAGCTTGCCAAAATTGCAATTATAAGGAGTAATACGATTTTTTTAATCATTGTTTTTTGAGTATTGGTAATTTTTTCTGCTTCAATTTAATATTCATTCCTTCAATTCCCTGTAATCCGCCGGTGTGAATGAGTAAAATTTTTGAATCTGCAGGAAAATAATTTTTGCTTATTAAATCTATAACGCCAAAAACCATCTTTCCTGTATAAATTGGATCTAAGGGCACTTTATTTGCTTCAAAAAAAGCATTAATAAATTCGATTAATTCCAAATTTACCTTGCCATAACCTCCAAAATGATAGTCAGAAATTAAATTCCAGTTATCTTTTTTTGCAAAAATACGAATTTCATCGTTTAAAAAGTCACCTTTTAGTGCCGGAAACCCTAAAATTTTCTGATTGGGCAATGCACTATTTATTAATCCAGAGATCGTGCCGCCTGTTCCAACAGCGCAGCAGACGTAATTAAAAACCGAATCTTCTTCTGGTCAAAATCTCCTCACAGCCTTTTACCGCGAGTTCATTTGTTCCTCCTTCAGGCACTAAATAAAAATCTCCAAATTGCTCTTTTAGCTTTTCCAAAAATGAAATTTCGCTTTTTAACCGATAATCTTCTCTGAATACAAACTCAAACTTCATTCCGTTTTCCTGAGCAAATTTCAAAGTTGGATTTTCTTCAATTTTATCAAAAAGTTCATCGCCCCGAATAATTCCGATAGTTTTAAAACCTTGCTCTTTTCCTGCAAAAGCAACAGCTGCAATATGATTGGAAAATGCACCTCCAAAAGTCAATATAGTTTCTTTATTTTCGGCTTTCGCCTGAAGCAAATTGTATTTCAGTTTTCCGAAATTTATTTCCGGAAACAAACGGATGAATCAAGTCTTCGCGCTTTGATTGTCAAAGAGATATTCATTAGGAAAATTAATATGAATTTCTTGGTTCAAGATCGTTTTATTTTAAAGTGATGTATTTCAGAAATTGGAAGAATGATCGGTTTTTCTAGATAATTAAAATCGGTTTCATTAGCATAAGCTTCTCTTTCGAAACTAATATTTCGGTACGCCAAATCCTTGTTTTTATATTGAATCAGCCGAATGAGATATTCCAAAAAATACCAGATAAAAAATGGCAAATATTAGAATTTCTAATTGTTGTCTTAAATGTATTTTTTCGTGGTTGACAAAAATCTCATTTGTTTTATCAAAATCATATTTTACAACAACAAACGGAAATACAGCCATTCCTCGATATCCTTTCGGAATTAAATATTTGGCAACAATCAGAAACATTGGCTGTAAAATTTATAAATTTGTAGCTATAAAATTATTCGATTTCATTAAAATCATAATCAAATATTATTATTTTTGATTTTTTTGAAGAAATGAAACACGAACCCAAAGCAGATTTATGAAAGAGCAAAGTAATGAAAATAAATTAATCGAAGGCGAAGATTTTTACTATACACCCGAAGGTTATAAATGCTTTACTGAAAAACACCATTTAAAACGTGGTTATTGCTGTAAAAGTGGTTGTCGTCATTGTCCCTACGGGTTTGATAAAAAACGGGCGAATGAGTGAAAACTAATTAGGAATTTGAAAATGTGGCAATTAGATTAGATTCTTTAAATGTCAATTCAACAATGTACAAATCTAGAAATCAAACAATCTAAAATCTAAAATACAAATGGATATCCAATCACGAAAATTCAGGATTAAAATCCACAAATCCTATCATAGGTCGGATATCCGTTATCCTTAGCTTTTTAATTAGAAAATTCGTCAATTTGAAAATAAGATAATTATTTCAAATCTGATTTTCATTGATAGATATTTCGCTCCCATGGAGCTTTTTGACGGATATATTTTATTTTCTATAAACATAACGCTTTTCCAAGGCTGATAAAAACTCCGTAGGAGTGCAATATTTATAGCAAAATGTTTATAGAAATAAATCTATCGATTTAAATTCAGCTCCAGCGAACGAAAAAATCTAAAAAACAAAAAATTAATCTGTTGTTAATCTAACAAAAGTACCTTAGCGTCTTAGAACCTTAGCAACTTAGCATCTCTAAAAGAAAATGACTTTCAAAGAACAAATACAGCAAGGAATTCCAAATATATTACCTCCAAAACAAGAATACGATTCAGCAATTAATCATGCGCCAAAACGAAAAGAAATCCTTTCGGCTGAAGAAAAAAAGCTGGCTTTAAAAAATGCCTTGCGTTATTTTGAACCAAAACATCATGCCGAATTACTTCCTGAATTTTCAGAAGAATTAGAAAAATACGGTCGCATTTATATGTACCGACTGCGTCCGGATTACAGAATGTATGCGAGACCAATTGATGAATATCCTGGAAAATCATTGCAGGCAAAAGCGATTATGCACATGATTCAGAATAATCTGGATTATGCCGTGGCGCAACATCCGCACGAATTGATTACGTATGGCGGTAACGGAGCAGTTTTCCAAAACTGGGCACAATACTTATTGACCATGCAATATTTGTCTGAAATGACAGACGAGCAAACTTTAACCATGTATTCAGGACATCCGATGGGATTATTTCCTTCGCATTCTGAAGCGCCGAGAGTTGTAGTTACAAACGGAATGGTGATTCCAAATTATTCGAAACCGGACGATTGGGAAAAAATGAATGCGCTTGGCGTTTCGCAATACGGACAAATGACCGCAGGAAGTTATATGTACATTGGCCCACAAGGAATTGTACACGGAACGACAATTACGGTTTTGAATGGTTTCAGAAAAATAAAACTAAATCCTGAAGGTAATTTATTTGTAACGTCAGGATTAGGCGGAATGTCTGGCGCACAGCCAAAAGCCGGAAATATTGCAGGCTGTATTACGGTCTGCGCCGAAGTAAATCCGAAAATTACTAAAATTCGTCACGAACAAGGATGGATTAATGAAATCGTAATTTCGACGGAAGAATTGGTAAAAAGAGTCAATTCGGCGAAAGCCAATAAAGAAGTGGTTTCGATTGCTTATTTAGGAAATGTGGTTGATGTTTGGGAATGTTTCGACAAAGAAAACATCAAAATTGATTTAGGTTCAGATCAAACTTCGCTTCATAATCCGTGGGCTGGAGGTTATTATCCGGTTGGAATTTCTTTTGAAGAAGCCAACGAAATGATGGCCAATAATCCGGAATTATTCAAAGAAAAAGTTCAGGAATCTTTACGCAGACAAGCAAAAGCAATTAACAAACATACCGCAAAAGGAACTTACTTTTTCGATTACGGAAATGCATTTTTACTTGAAGCTTCCCGCGCTGGTGCTGATGTTATGGCAGAAAATAATATTGATTTTAAATATCCGAGTTATGTTCAGGATATTATGGGACCAATGTGTTTTGATTATGGATTTGGGCCTTTCAGATGGGTTTGTACATCAGGAAAACCAGAAGATTTACAAAAAACAGATACTATTGCGAGTCAGGTTTTAGAAGAATTAGCGAAGACTTCTCCAAGTGAAATTCAGCAACAAATGCAGGATAATATCAAATGGATCAAAGGCGCGCAGGAAAATAAATTGGTCGTAGGTTCTCAAGCGAGAATTCTTTACGCCGATGCCGAAGGAAGAATTAAAATTGCCGAAGCTTTTAACCAAGCGATTGCAAAAGGCGAAATTGGAGCTGTAGTTTTAGGACGCGATCATCATGACGTTTCAGGAACTGATTCTCCTTACAGAGAAACTTCAAATATTTACGACGGATCACGTTTTACGGCCGATATGGCAATTCAAAACGTAATTGGCGACAGCTTTAGAGGAGCAACCTGGGTATCCATTCATAACGGTGGTGGCGTTGGCTGGGGAGAGGTTATAAACGGTGGATTTGGTATGGTTCTTGATGGGTCTAAAGAAGCTTCAAAGCGTTTAGCATCAATGCTTTTTTGGGATGTTAACAACGGAATTTCAAGAAGAAGCTGGGCCCGAAATGATGAAGCTATTTTTGCAATAAAAAGAGCAATGCAAGTCGAGCCATTATTAAAAGTTACTTTGCCAAATATTGTTGACGAAAGTCTCTTTTAAAAACAAAGCCACTCATAAAAATAGAGAACATTAAATTTCCAATAATATGAAAACATTCAAATTAATTCCGATTTTTCTGCTTTTGATACTTGCTGCGTCATGTGACACGGTTAGTGCTTACTCTGACTACGACAAAACCGTAGATTTTACGCCTTATAAAACTTACGCCTTTTTTAAGCCCGGAATTGATAAGGTCGAAATATCAGATTTGGACAAAAAAAGAATTCTGAAAGCAATAGACGATCAAATGATGGCTAAAGGTTTTACTAAAAGCGAAAATCCAGATATACTCATAAACATTTTTACTAAAGCCAAAGAACAAGTTAATGTTAGTCAATATTATGCTGGATATGGTTATGGATGGGGCTACGGCTGGGGATGGGGCTGCAATCCTTATATGTACGGAGGGACATCAGTTTCAAGATATACTGAAGGAACTTTGTTCATTGATTTAATTGATGCTAAAAAGAAAGAAATGATCTGGCAAGGTCAAGGGATTGGTACTTTATACAAAAACATAGATAAAAAAGATGCCCGAATTAATGAATTTGTTACCAAAATTTTAGCTCAATATCCGCCAGTTAAAAAATAGTTTTCAGGCTCAGTTAATAGTTTTTAGCTTTTTTACAAAACTGAAAAAGTTGTGAATTATTTTCAGAAATAATTAATACATTTGCCATTCAAACAACAAAAAATGACAAACTTTAATAACATTATTATCGCTATTATCAGCATTATTGCAATTCAGCAATAATGGCGAGGTGTTATATAAATAAGTAAACAAATATATTTTATAAGAACCTCCCAAAACGGGAGGTTTTTTATTTTAAAAAAATTCTAAACAGAAAGACATTTTGCGACAGATTAAAGGATTTTCACAGATTAAAAATCATTAGAATCATTTAATCTGTGGCAAAAAAAAAATAAAAAGAAAAATCATGAATTTATTTAACGAAGTACTTAATGCAAAAAAACAACTTGAAAATGTAGTTGCTGCAACTCCACTGACCCAAAATTTAAATCTTTCAGACGAATTTAAATCGACTATTTTATTAAAAAGAGAAGATTTACAAATTGTTCGTTCTTATAAAATTAGAGGTGCCTACAACAAGATTTCGTCGTTGACTGAAAAAGAAAAAGCAAATGAAATTGTCTGTGCAAGCGCAGGAAATCATGCGCAAGGTGTTGCTTATTCTTGCAATCTTCTAAAAATAAATGGCAAAATTTATATGCCAAAAACAACTCCGAAACAAAAAGTAAAACAAGTACAATTATTCGGAAAATCGTTTGTAGAAATTGTTTTGACTGGAGATACTTTTGATGATGCATACGCTTCGGCAACTGCAGATGCCATCAAAAATCATAAAACATTTATTCATCCTTTTGATGATGAAAAAGTAATTGCCGGACAAGGAACTGTTGGCCTAGAAATCTTGGAAAGTTTTAAAGAACCTATCGATTATGTTTTTGTTCCAATTGGCGGTGGCGGACTGGCTTCTGGACTATCTGAAGTTTTTAAACATTTAAGTCCGAATACAAAAATCATTGGCGTTGAACCAAAAGGCGCTCCTTCGATGAAAACTTCTATTTCAGAAAATAAAAACACGGCCTTAACCACAATCGATAAATTTGTTGATGGCGCTGCGGTAAAACAAGTAGGTGATAAAACTTTTGAAATCTGTCGTGATAATTTAGAAGATATTATTCTAGTTCCTGAAGGAAAAGTCTGTACGACAATTTTACGTTTGTACAATGAAGAAGCCATGGTTGTTGAGCCAGCCGGCGCTTTGACAATTGCAGCTTTGGATTTTTACAAGGATAAAATAAAAGGCAAAACCGTCGTTTGTGTTGTCAGCGGAAGTAATAATGACATTGAAAGAACTGCCGAAATAAAAGAACGATCTTTACTTTATGAAGGTTTGATGCATTATTTTATGATTCAATTTCCGCAGCGTCCAGGTGCGTTAAAAGAATTTGTAAATAACATTTTAGGCCCTGATGATGATATTACTTATTTTCAATTTCATAAAAAGAACAATCGCGAAGTAGGCTCTGTAGTCGTTGGTTTAGAATTGAAAAACAAAAAAGACATTATGAATATCAAACTGAATATGACTAAAAATGGGTTTGAATTTCAATACTTGAATGACAATCAGGATTTGTTTACGCAATTAATTGGATAATAAATCTTTCATAAATGATAAAAATCAGCAAATACGTTTTTGTTTAATCGTATTTTTGCAATTCAATTAGATTTAGAAAACATGGCAGCTCTTAAAGATATTTCGAACATTGAAGACATACAATTAATGGTCAACACTTTTTATGATAAAGTGAGAGAAGACGATCTTCTTGGCCCCATTTTCAATGCCAAATTGCAAGGTCGATGGCCGGAACATTTGCAAAAAATGTATGGTTTTTGGCAAACTATTTTGTTTGATGTTCGTGCGTACTCTGGAACTCCTTTTCCGCCCCACAAACAATTGCCGGTAGACAAAACACATTTTGATCGTTGGGTACAACTTTTTAATTCTTCCATTGATAATCTTTTTGAAGGAACGATTACTGAAGAAGCAAAAATGAGAGCCACAAATATGGCTTTTATGTTCAATCATAAAATTGATTATTTTAGAAATGCAGAAAATGAATTAAGAAATACATCAGATAAATCTTAAAAAACTAATTCAGAAATTTGATTGAAATACTATTCTAATTAGATAAATTTGATTAGTTGCAAAAACAACCAAAAGTCTAATCAAAAATCAATCAATATTTCATTATGAAAAAAGCATTACTGTTTCTTATAATCTGTTTTTCTTTTTTAAATCGTTCAAACGCACAATCTCAGACTCCGGTTTCTAATTTATACAAAGGATCTGTTGATGGAAAAACCCCAATAACATTTTATATCAAAACAGAAGAAAATCAATGTACCGCTGATTTAATGTTTACTGCAATGTATCGTTATAATAAATCGAATAACTGGATACAACTTGATATTACTCAGAATAAAAAGAGAGAAAACGAATTTGTTTTGGTTGAACATGATTTTAGTGGCGTTTTAATTTTAAAGAAAACCGGAAATACTTATACTGGTTTATGGATAAGTTCTGATGCAAAAAAACAATTGCCGGTCGATTTAAAAGAAGCTGCAATGACTAAGAAAGAACTGGAAAACTACGAGAAAATAATGGAAAAAGTGAATTATGAAAATAATGATTGCTAGTATGATTTTCTGTCTACATCAAAAAACCTATAAAACCGCAATAAAATACTCTTTCGAATAAAAATTTTGTGATGAATAGCAAAAATTAGCGCCTTAAATTCGTAATTTTACATTCTAATCTACAACGTTTTCGAAATGAATGCATCTATAGAAACAAATCCATTATTAGAGCGATTGCCTAAACATTTAAAGCAATTTATTAAACCTCAGGATTATAGCGATTATACGCCAATTAATCAGGCAGTTTGGCGTTATGTAATGCGTAAAAATGTAGATTATTTGTCAAAAGTAGCGCATCATTCGTATTTGGATGGCTTGAAAAAAACCGGAATCGAAATTGATTCTATTCCGAGTATGTATGGAATGAATCGAATTCTGACTGAAATTGGCTGGGCTGCAGTTGCTGTAGACGGTTTTATTCCGCCAAATGCTTTTATGGAATTTCAAGCGTACAACGTTTTGGTTATTGCCTCGGATATCAGACAATTAGAACATATTGAATATACACCCGCGCCAGATATTATTCACGAGGGCGCCGGCCACGCTCCTATTATCGCAAATCCTGAATATGCGGAATATTTGCGTCGTTTTGGCGAAATTGGATGCAAAGCAATTTCTTCTCATAAAGATTATCAGATGTATGAAGCAATTCGTTTACTTTCTATTTTGAAAGAAGCCGAAGATACGCCACAGGAAAAAATTGACGAAGCTGAAAAAGCTGTTGCCGATTTGCAAAATAATATGGGAGAATTATCTGAAATGGCTCAAATTCGAAATTTACATTGGTGGACAGTAGAATATGGTTTAATCGGGACTGTTGAAGATCCAAAAATTTATGGTGCAGGATTACTTTCGTCTATTGGAGAAAGTGCATGGTGTATGACGGATAATGTAAAGAAAATCCCTTATGATATTTCGGCAGCAAATCAAAATTTTGATATTACGCAATTACAGCCACAACTTTATGTGACACCAAATTTCTCTTATTTGAGTTTGATTTTGGAAGAATTTGCACATAAAATGGCTTTACGCACTGGAGGGCTTTCTGGAATTCAGAAATTGATTCAGTCGAATGCTTTAGGAACAATTGAATTGAGCACTGGTTTACAGGTTTCAGGCGTTTTTACGAATGTAATTGAAGAAGAAGGAAAACCGGTTTACATTCAGACAACTGGAAAAACGGCTTTAGCTTATCGCGAAAAAGAATTAGTTGGTCACGGAACTTTAACACATCCTCATGGATTTGGAAGTCCGATTGGAAAACTGAAAGGCTTCAATTTAGCAATTGAAGATATGAGTCCGAAGGATTTACAGGCTTACAGCATTGTTGAAAACGAAACGGTAAAACTGGAATTTGAAGGCAATATTATTGTGGAAGGTGAAATTATTACAGGCTCAAGAAACTTACACGGTGAAATTATTTTAATCAGTTTTAGAAATTGTACTGTAACGCATGGCGAAACCATTTTGTTTCAACCAGATTGGGGAAATTACGATATGGCAATTGGTAAAAAAGTAGTTTCTGCTTTTTCAGGTCCAGCCGATGTGAATAGTTTTGATTTGATTAATATTGTTCCGAGTTCTCAAACTATAAAAGCGAAACATACTGATGAGCGTGATGAATTAGAAATTTTGTACGCAACAGTTCGAAACATCAGAAATAATAAAGATGCTAAAACCGAATTAAAATCTGTTTTTGAAAAGGTTAAAAATAATCATTCAAATGATTGGCTTTTAACTGTTGAAATTGCTGAACTTTTGAAGGATTCTGATGAAAAACAATTACTGCAAGAAGTCTTAATTCATCTTGATCAATTGAAAGTAAAACGTCCTGAAGTGGCGCATTTAATTTCTGGCGGACTGGATTTGATTTTTGATAGTTCTTTGCCACAAAGGCACTAAAACACAAAGCTTTTTTTGAATTGCCTCCTGCTTTAGCTGGAGGTATTTATAATGAAAAAGAAAAAGTCTTTAGCCAAAACTCGTTTTTTGGCTAAAGACTTTTGTATTGACTTATTTTTCCCTCCAGCTAAAGCAGGAGGCAATTCAAAAAAAACTTCTAATCTTTTAATCCTTGGCAAAAACTTTGCGCCTTGGTGTCTTTGTGGCAAATCACAACTTCAAATCCTGATTCAACTCAGTCTCTGACTCAATAGTCTTTCCATTATACTCTAATTTCCAACCCATTGAATTGGTCATAATCAAAATCTTAGACAATTCACTTATCAATCGGTTTTGGGCGTTTGTTTTTAATGTGGATTTTTCGATTTTCTTAGCCAAATTCGCTTTTACAGATTTGTTGATTTTATTGTAGTCATCTCCCGTAAACGGATTCAGTTTACTTTGTTCCACATCATAAAACTGAATATCGGGATTTATAGTAATTTCTTCTTTTGGGATATTTAAAATCGTAATCGTTTTATTTTTTTCATCAATATCATATTTCATTTTGTGTAAATCGTAGGCAACGGTCACATTTGCGTTTACAACAACAAGTGCTTTCTTCTCAAAAGAAATCATGTCCATGAAATATTTCTGCTGATTTTTATAGGTGATAACTTCTGAAAAATGTCCTTCGGTAACAACCAATTTCCCAACATTAAGAATCTGTTGCTGGATTAAATTGGTATTATATTCAATATCCTTATCATCATCTTTTTTAAATTGACAAAATTTGAATGCCAGGATTATTAAGAAAACGACTGAAGCTAAAACTAAAATTCTTTTGAGTGTATTTTGCATTACTTAATTTTATTAGGCCAATTTACTTCTTTTAAAAAAAAGCATAGAGCTTTTCTACCACAAATTACGCAAATTTTCACAAATTACTTTTTTTAGAGGATGAAACACAGCCAAATATAATTTGTGAAAATTTGCGTAATTTATGGTTAACAAAAACCATTTAAAACGGATATCCAATAGCAATATTCAAAATCAGATTATCTTTTCGCCAAGAACTGCTTCCCAAATTTATATTATCGATTACCCATCTTTGTCCGTCTGGCAACGCAGGATTTCTAAGCGGAATAGCTAAATCTGTTCTCAAAACAAAGAATGAAAAATCAAAACGTAAACCAGCGCCTGCACCAACAGCAATCTCTTTCATGAAATCTTTTGAAATTTCAGCACCGGGTTTATCCGGATCAGCATGCAAAAGCCAGATGTTTCCAGCATCTAAAAAGACAGCGCCTCTAACAATGCTAAAAAGTTTTGCACGATATTCTGTGTTGAATTCCAGTTTCAGATCGGCGGACTGATCAGGTGTATAATTTGAATTTGTGGTTGGAGGAATTACATAACTTCCAGGTCCGAGTGTTCTTGCTCTAAACGCTCGGATACTATTGGTACCGCCCACTACAAATTGTTTTGATGCGGGAAGTGTATTTGAATTTCCGTAAGCAAATCCCGCTCCCACGATCAATCTGCTGGCCAATTCACTTTCTTTTCCCAATTTTAAATAATGCCTGAAATCAGATTTGATTTTTACATACTGACTAAACGGAACATCAAATATTGTTTTTACTTTATTTGGATAATCTGCACCAGTAATTAAACCCGTAAGATTTCCCGCCAAATCTAATTCACCATTAAAATAAATGGTATTTTTTCGGCGTTTCTGCATGGTATTGGTATAGGTATAATTGTAGGTTGGACCAAAAATCAATTGTTTTTCAATTACTTTTCCTAATGCCGGATCTTGCTTCAATATCTTCTAAATATTCTTCTGTAACATTATTCGGACTCACATACGTCACATCTACCACATTTAACTGATGTTCTTTTCGGATATTTTCTTTCCATAAATAACCAAAAGACGAGTTAAAAGAATTCAGTGCATATAACTCCGTTCTTTTTTGATATTCGTATCTTAAAGTAGCCTTGGTTCTTGGTACAAATTCACTATTTCCTTCTATATGAAAAGGCGTAATAAATCTTGGCCAAGTTAAACTAACTTCTCCTCCAAGCTTGTAAATATTTTTTCCTTTATTAACACCTCCCAACTGAAAATCGGCACCGCCAAAAACCGATGCTGTAAACAATTCCGCACCACGGAAAAAGTTTCTGTTATTCCAATTTAAATTGATTTCTGTACCGGTATAACTTGCCGAATTGGTTTTTCCGATAACCTCAACTCTTATAAATTTCTTAGGCAAAAGTGTCAGATAATAATAGGAATCCAATGCGTTTTTGAAACTATCAGAAGGCTTAAATTCATTTTTCACAAAACTAAAAGTTCCGAGATTCACAAAACGGTTTAGCGTTAAATTATGGTCTTTTCTATTGTATAAATCTCCTTTTTTAAAATAAATAGTCCGATCATAAACTCTTGGTTTAAAGGTTTCTGCTGTATCTATAATCGTGAAATCTTTGTATTTTGTAATATTCTTTTTTCTATACACAGCACTGTCATTTCCGAAATAGAATAATTCGGATACACAAATATGTTGTTGATTTTGTAAGCAGTTAAAGCCTTAACTGGCGTTTCGTCTTTTATAACCAATCTTATTTTTACTTCGTGATCACCTTTACTGCTGTCTACTTTTGCTAAAATATAATCCGGATTAAAATAGAAATAGCCTTTTTCTTTTAATCGTGCATCGATGCGTTCTCTTTCTGCTTTTATAACTTCCAAATCGTACGGATTTCCAACTTTCAGCAAACTTCTTCGGCTTGATTTGGCAATTATTTTTGACATTTTCAGAGAATCATCAGGAAAAGTCACACTCTTAATAATGTATTGTTTTTTAGGCACAACGATATATTCTGCTGTTACTCTTTTGTTTCGAACTGTTGAATCGGCACTTACGCGGGTTTTAAAATAGCCTCTATTTTCGGCAAAATTGCGCAAAACAGATGCGTTGTATTCTAAATCTACTTTACTGAAAAGTACCGGTTCTTCTCCCACTTTATTCTTCAGCCAGTATCTAAATCCTTTTTGTTTTTTTGGTGTTCCGGCAATATTATAAAACCATAGTTTTGGGCGTAAACCTAAAAAAGTTTTATTGGGTTTCGGGCGAAGTAATCCTTCCAATTCAGTTTCAAGCGCCTTTCTTTCTTTCTTTTTTATGATAGAATCCTTCACTTCTACTGAACCGCCAGTATAAAGCAAATCACCTTCTGGAAGATACTTTGTATTACTGCATCCTAAAATAAAAAACAGACACATCAGCACAAAATACTTTGTAAAATGATTTTTTATATGATTATGTCTTTTGTTCATTTCCCTTAATTTGATTTTCCTGATCTTCTTCTAATTTCTTCTTTTCTTTCTCTTTTTGTTTTTGCTTTTCTTTTCGAAGTTTTTCTTCTTTTATCAATTCTTTTTCCTTTTCTGTACGATGAAAAAGTTCTCTGAATTTATTGTAACTCATCGTTATAACAAAAGCAACGCCTGTTTCTACAACCTGACCTTCTACCGCCACCTGATATTGATTTTTTCTATACGCACGAACCATATATCGGCCGTCTTTTGTAAGCTGATAATCGAGTGCTACATCTCCTGCAATATTGGTACTTTCCTCATTGGCACGTTCCTGACCTTCTACCCCAAAACTGCTTCCAACGGTAACTTTTAAGCGGTCATCCAATAATCTTTTCGAAACCTCAACATTCAGATCGGTTTTGTTTTGCATCGTTCCTGTGGTATAATCTTCGGTTGATTCTAAATCAAAATTGACTTCAAACCCTTTAATTAGTTCTCCAGCAAGATTATTTAATTGTTGCGAAAGAATTTTACTCACACTCTGTCTCGCCATAGATTCTGCACTTGTACCGCCACTTTCGCTTGAAAACGGATTTTCGCCTACAAATCGGTTTAATAATAAAAGAGCAAAGACCTGCTTGTTTAACTCCGCCGGATCTTGTTCTATCTGCTTTAATTTTGACTGAGTTAATGTAACGACATCTGTTGAAACATCGTAATTGCCGTCTGGAAGTTCAATTCCAAACGAAATTTCAGGTTTCATTAATTCTCCGTTCATTTTCAATAAAGTTTGAAAAGGAAGCTTTTGTTTATAGGTATTTTTAACAGCCTGATCTTTATCTGATAACTGATTACCCAGCAAATCTATTGGAGCTGCATTGACTTTATAAATTGCGGTAATATTAACATTTGCTTGCGTAGGTTCTCCATTCCAAGTAATGTAACTCCCTTTCTGGATATCGAATTTTCTTTTGATTCCGTTAAAGTTCATTTCATAAGCACCATCCGAAAACTCATATTTCCCAGTCAAAGTGGTTTTTCCTGACTGATCAATTCCTCCCACTAATTCTGCTTCACCTTTCAATTTCAAATAATCGCCGTTTGCTTTATCAATCAGCAAAGTCAATTCGGCTTCTGGGTCAATCGAAATGGCGACATTCACATCCATTCCTTTCAATTCCGATTGATCTAATTTATTTTTCATGTCAACCGTTTGCTTCAAATACATATTATCTTCATCAACAAACTCAACAATTCCTTCACGATCTGCAATTGAAGGATCTGACTGAGGCATGACAACCGTAAACTCGGTTTCTTTATTTATTTTAATCGTTCCGTCAACAACCGGACTTTCTAAACTTCCTTTAATATTCAGTTTTGTATCCAAAAACAAATCGCCATAAAACAAATCATTATCTGCAGCTTTAGAATTAATCGCTCTAAAATCAGTAGCCTCTACTAAAAGATTAAAATTGTATTTAACAAAATCAGCCGATTGAATTGTTCCGTTGACAAACAATTCATTATCATTTTCATCTAAAAGAGAAAACTTGTCAAATGTAATTGTTCCCTCATTGAAAGTGATTTTTTCTTTTCCGGTTTTAAAATAAGAATTCAGTTGTGTGACTCTAAAACCAGCATCATTAAAGTTTAATTCGCCATTAACTTTTGGAGCCGAAGCATTTCCTGTAATTTTAAAATTTCCTGATAAAAAACCGCTTCCTTCGGTAATATTTCCCATACTAAAACCTTGAATACTCTTAATATTCAGTTTGTTGATGGCAACATCCAAATCAAAATTGCTTTCCTTTATTTTATATTCGCCAGTAAGTTTTACATCATTTCCTTCATCGCTTAAAACCACGTTGGCAAAAAGCGTATCAGCCGTTTTATTATCTACTTTTATTTCTAAATCTCCTACTTTTCCTCCTTTAAAAGTAAAATCATCTATTTTTAAATCAGAAGTAAAAGTTGGATTTGTCATTACATTTTCAACCAAAGCATTTCCGTTTACCAAACCTTGAATCAGTGCTTGATCTTTGGAAATCATATTCATTATTGTCCCAATTTTGAAGTTCACAAAATCCACTTTCAATGGCGCATTACTTTGTGTTCCTTGAGACTGAATCTTCAATTCATCGCCTTCATGATTCAAATAAAATTTATTGATATAAAGTTTCTTATCTCCAAATTCGATTGCATTTTCCGGATCGACATTCCATTTTTCATAATTTAAAACAAAACTTTCAGGATCAATTTTAAATATGTTTTTTGCATTTTCGTGATTCAAGTTTCCGGCAATAAAATACTGCTGTTTCTCCTTGGCGTCTTTTACAGCCAGAGCATAAGTGAGTTCATTGTTTTCTACTTTACCCGATAAACTTGTAAATGGAATTTTGAAAGAACCGCTTTCGATAGTTGCTACAGAAACCAAATATTCTAAAGCATTTTCCTTTGTTTCAATATTTATTTTTCCGTCCGAAATTGTACTACCATCGTAAACAATTCTCGGAATCGTTCCTTTTATTTCTAAAGAATCGACTACATTATTATATTTTCCGGTAATTTTAATTGGTTCTAAACCTGTAAGTTTCGGAATTAATTTAAATAAAATCGGGTCGTTGTCAACCGTTAAAGTAAAAGCCAATCTTTGTTCATCTGATTCTCCATTTACTTTCGGATTTTTCAAATCAATATATTTTGACAATGATTTTTTTACTGATGCAATTAGTGTCGTCAATTTGTATTTTCCGTCAACTTCTGCTTTTAAAAATTGTGACGAAATTTTAATATTATTTCGGGTATTATCTGAAAATGCAATCACGCGAACCGAATCCAAAACGATTGGTTCTTTGTCCTGCAAAATCTGAATGTTGGAAAGAAACACTTTTCCGTTCAAAAAATCGGGATTACTATTTGCAATATCGGCATCAACATTCCCGCGAAGTTTCATGGGGCCGGCATGAAGATTCAGTTTTTCCAAATCGGCGATATCCAGATTTAATTTTAATTTTATTGCCGGATACTTCTCTTTTGTATTACCACTCGCAACCAAATCAAAATTTAAATTTGGATCTTTCATTCCTGATTTCACGGCAAATGATCCATTTTCAATATTTCCTTTTAACGCCAAATCTTTGTAGGTATATTTATTAAAAACAGCTTTTTGAACCAATCCGTCAACTACTGCATTTGCCGTTTTTGGGTCTAAACCTGTTCCTTTGACTTTCGCTTTAAGCGTAATTTTTCCGATTGAATCGTTTTTGATTAATCTTCCTAAATCGAAATCCAATAAATAAACCGTGGCATCGTATTTCTCTCTTTTTTTGACGCGCTGATCAAATAATGCATCCACTTTTGCATTTCCGAAACTGCTGTTCAAAGCAAGATTTGTTTTGAAATTCTGAACAGAACCTTTGAATTTTCCTTGTAAACTCAACTGTTGTGGTATTTGAATATTCGTCGGAATTGTTCCTTTTGGCACAAACGAATAAATATCTTTTGAAGTGCTTGAAAGTTTTTTGATATTCAAATCGTAATACGCTTTTTGAGCATCAGGCAAGCCTTTTATCTTCCCCGAAAGGAAAACTTTTGTTGTTCCTATTCCGCTCATTTCGAATAACGGAATATCCAAATCTTTTACTTTTCCGCTCAAACGGGTGTTGATTGCTAAAACAGCATTTGGATTACTTTTAAACGGATTTGTTTTCTGTAAATCAGGAGCAAATAATAAAATGTCTTTGAAACCAATTTTTGAATTCTTTACATTAGCTTCAATCGAAAGATCTGCAATATCTTTTTGAAGTACTTTGAGCGATTTATATTCAACTTTAATTTTATCCTGCAGAAGCGTCTGCGGTGTTTTTAAATACAAATTGTTCAAATACGCATTTTTTGGTCCGTAGAAAAAATCTGTTTTTAAAGCCTGAATATTTAAACCGCTTTTTTCATTTACCGTCAACGATTTGATATTCCCCGAAATAGTATCATTGGCATAATACAATTTCTCGGCCTGAAAATTAAACTTGTTCAAATCCAGATGGCTGTAATCTAAACCTTTTGCAACGGGTTTTGACTGCATATCATCAAATTTGAAAGCTATATTTTCTAAATTAGTTTTACTTAGTTTTAATTTCCAGCCAGCTTGTTTTATCGCTGTTGTATCTAAATCTGGGGCTTTAATTTGTTTATCTTTTGTGCCTAATCTTAAATTTCCGCTAAGATTTTTTAGTTCGAAAGTATCGAAATCTAAAAGCTGTTTATTTAAATCAATTTCATTAAAAGATAAATTTAAATTTCCGAGTTTTATTCCCGAATCTAATTTTGAATCTTTATTATCATAAGCAATATCAATTTTTGACAAACTGATTTTTCCGAGTTTTAATTTGAAGTCTGGTCGCTTCGAAATTGTATCGACTGTTTTTACCGAAACTTCGGCAATTTTCTCTACAACATCTTGATTTAAAACCAATTTAAGTCCGTCAAGATCGATATTCGGAATATCGAAATTCATTTTATCTAAATCAAATTCTTTAAATTTTGTATCAAAATGAGTCAGCTTTACGCGAATATCATTTTTAGAAAAATCATCTTTAAAATTGAATTTGACATTATCTAAATTGACATTTACAACTGATATAGTAAAAGGTTTAGCATTTGGATCTTCAACTTTTGGTTCTTTTGATTCGAAAGCTTTGATGATATAATCGAAATTGAAAACTCCATTTTTGTCGCGGGAAATATTTGCTTTTACGTTTTCAAGTGAAACTGAATTGATTTCGAGTTCACTGCTAACCAATTTAAACAAATCAACATCAACCACTAAACGATTACCTGCCAGTAAAGTATCTTTTTTTTGATCTTCAAAATAAAAACCTTCCAGCACTACATCTTTCGGAAATTTGATCGAAATATAATCTAAGGAAACTTTGGTTTTGATTTTTTTATGGAGATACGTTATCGCTTTGTCTTTAGCAAAATTCTGCACCGACGGAACCTGAATTAAAATAATAAGAAGCAATAAAAGTGCAATTATAGATCCCACGCACCAAAGCAGTACACGTAGTGTTTTTTTAAGAAAATGAATTGTTTTGGTATTCATACGTCAATAAAACACGTTAGATTAAAATTGCGTTATTAAAAGGCTATAATAGTACAGCTTACAAAATTGAAAAATTTAAATCTTAACAATTTACATAATTATGCGCAAATATTCTACAATTTTACGAAAAAATAATCATTTTCCTACTTTTATGTAATAATGAAGTTGTAAGGAATTTATTTTAGAATTTATAATCGCTTCAGGGTTACTGAATGATCGTTAATGATTAAAACTTAATTTGAGGAAGTTTTTCTCCTAAAGAATTTATTTTTTGGTGAAGTTTAGCAAGGAATTTTTGATGCTGTTCTGATTCTGGGTTGAAGCTTCTGTGGCGCAAGCTTTTTTGGATTTCATCAACTTCCTGCATTACCGAAATACTTTCCTCAGCGATGTAATTTTCACTGAAAAGTTTCCAGATATAATCAATAGCAATTTGGTTTGGATGAAGCATATCTTCGGTATAAAAACGATAATCCCGAAGTTCATCCATCATGATTTCGTAGGACGGGAAATAATTGTGAATTGTAAATTGTAAATTGTAAATTGTCAGAACTTGATGCAATGCTGTGAATAAATGTGATTTACTCAATTGATTTTCTGCGAAGCCATCTTTGATGTGGCGTACTGGCGAAATTGTAAAAATGAAATTTATATTGGGATTTAAAGTCTGAATCAAATCTATTGTGTTTTGAATACTTTTCTGAATTACATCTACCGATAATAATTCTTTTACAAATTGCTTTTGAGGGACTTTATGACAATTGGCTACAATTTCTTCGCTTTCGAGATTTCTATAAATCCAAGAAGTTCCATATGTAATGATTATATGCGAAGCTTCTTTTAATTGTTTGTTGGTTTCTGAAATCGCTTTATTTAGAGTTTCGAGTAATTCTTGTCTGTCTGAATTACTTAAATCTGAATGTACTTCAAAAGAATGCCAGCGTTCGTTATGAAAAAAAACGTCTTTTTCGCCAAACAATTCCAACTCACAAACTCTTCGAAATAATTTCTCGATCGAAACCGGATTAAAAATTATCCCAAACGGATTTGTCTCATTCTGGAACTTAAAATAATCAAATTTCTCTGCTATATTTTCAGCAAAACAAGAACCAAATGAAAGTATTTTCGAATTATAATCGATTAGAGAATTACTTTTTGAAATTGGGATTTGAGTTCTGAATTGCATTTTTTATAATTTAAAAACAAATTTCGCTTATTTTTAGGAATAAAAAAAGCCAGACAAAATCTGGCTTTTATAATTAAAATTGTCTAGTTATTAATAGAAGTACTCTGTAGTACCTAAACTATTAGATCCTTTATCAACTTCTTTAGTTGGGTATCCTTGCTCATTATAAGTAAAAGTACTATTTGTCCATAAATCACCATCTGCTGAATCTGTTAAGATGTTAAATTTTACTCCATTTCCTTCGCCATCAGCAAAGGCAATTTTATCCATTCCTAAAATATTTTTCGCAGGATTGTTTTTATTGTCGTATGTGTATTTATGGTCTGTTTGATTTGCAGTAATTGCTACGATCTCACTTACTTCACCGTTTACAAATTTAATTGTTGATGTAACACCACCCCCTGTTTGAGTTTTACTATCTCCAATATATGACTTAACCGAAATTGTACCATCGGTATTGTATGTATAAACATCTTTATGTCCCAAATCTATATTTGGTTCTACTCTTACAAAAGTTGTTAATTTTCCTTCTGCATTATAAGAAAAGGTATTGATCTGATCGATTTTTCCATCAGGATATTTGAACTCTATTTTAGTAATTAGATCTCCTGTATAAGTGTAATATAGATTTGTATCTCCTGAATCATCTATAGCGCTTACAATTTTATTGCCATCGTATTTGTAATTGGTTGTAAGTTTTTCTCCATCAGAATTTGTAACAACGGTTTTCTTAAGTAAAACATTATCTGAAGAACCTGAAGAAGAATCATCACTAGAACATGAGCTTAATAATAGAGTCAAAGCTCCGAAAAGACATAGAATTTTTTTCATTTTGATTTGGATAAATTTGTTAATGAAACAAACGTAATACATTCCAAAATCAAAACATTACGGGTTTCCATAATCAAAAACAGCTACAACAACTCAATATTTTTCAACAGCTTAACAACAAACAACTTAACAAGTAATTGCTTATGTAAAAAAAATAGCATATGACTTTTTTTAAATATCTTTAAAATTAAAAACACACAAAACTCAGAAAACACAATGACAATTTGAATGATAAAAAAAATTACATTTTTAATAACAGAAATCAACATCACAAACCCAAACAATTGTTTACTTTTGCATCTTCCACTTTTCTAAAAAATCATATGAAATTATTATATTCTTATATAATCAAACACAAAATGCTTTTGTTTTTTGCTTTGATTATGGCTTCCATAAACATTTGTTTCAGTTTATCAGATTCTATTATTACCGGTAAATTAATGCAGGATTGCGGTGTTGGTTTACACAAATACGCAGGAAATCCAACTGGTTTTATCAAATCGCTTTCTTTCTGGCTTGGGCTTTCCCTTGGTGCTGCGATGATTTCCAGAATTACCAAAAATTTTCAGGATTATTTCACTAATGTAGTAATTCAGCGAACTGGTGCTCAAATGTATACCGACGGAATTAAAAAATCACTTGACTTGCCTTACGCCGAATTTGAAGATCAGCGAAGCGGTGAAACTTTAAGCAAATTGACTAAAGTTCGTTCTGATTCAGAAAAACTAATTACACTTTCAATTTCTTTGATTTTTCAAACCGTAATTGGATTTGTATTTGTGATCGTGTACGTTGCCCGAATCGATTATCGCATTTCGATTATCTTTTTAATTACAGCTCCAATTATTGCTTTGGTAAGTTCTTATTTGGGAAAGAAAATCAAAATTGTTTCTAAGAAAATCGTCAATCAAACTAATGCTTTAGCGGGTTCTACAACGGAGAGTTTAAGAAATATTGAGCTGGTAAAAAGTTTAGGTTTAACGTATCAGGAAGAAAAACGTTTGAACTTAAATACCTTTAAAATTCTGCATCTTGAATTAGAGAAAATCCGTTTCATCAGAAGTTTGAGTTTTATTCAAGGAACAACAGTTCACTTTTTAAGAACTTGTGTGGTTTTTACTTTGTATTATTTCTTGTTTGGAGGAAAAATTATTGTGGGTGATTTATTGACAATGGTTTTCTTTACGTTCTTCATTTTTGGTCCGCTTCAGGAATTAGGAAATTTCATTATTGCGCTGAATGAAACCAAAGTTTCAATGGAAAATTTCAAAATCTTATTAAGCGCTCCGAAAGAATTTCGTCCGAAATCTCCAAAACACGTTGGTGCGATTCAGTCTTTAGTGTTTTCAAATGTTAGTTTCAAACATAAAACAGCTAAATTTAAAGCCGTTGAAAATATTGATTTTGAGATTAAACAAGGCCAAACTGTAGCATTTGTTGGCCCGTCTGGTTCTGGAAAAACAACTTTGGTAAAATTACTGGTTGGCTTATATACTCCAGCCGAAGGTCAGGTTTTTTATAACGAAATTGATTCGACCGAAATTGATTTATTAGATTTAAGAAAACAATTAGGTTTTGTAACGCAGGACGCACAGTTATTCTCTGGAACTATTCGCGAAAACCTTTTGTTTGTAAAACCAAATGCAACCGACGAAGATTTGTACGATGCTTTAAAAAGAGCAAGTTGTGACAAACTTTTAAGACGTGCCGAAGATGGATTAAACACTACAATTGGTGAAGGTGGAATCAAAGTTTCAGGTGGAGAAAAACAGCGTTTATCTATTGCCAGAGCGATTCTTAGAAACCCGAATTTATTGATTTTTGATGAAGCAACTTCTGCTCTGGATTCTATTACCGAAGAAGAAATTAACGCTACAATTAGAAATATTTCAGATAAAAACAGAATTACTGTTTTAATTGCGCATAGATTATCAACTGTAATGCACGCTGATAGGATTTTTGTTTTGGAACAAGGAAAAATCATCGAGCAAGGAAAACACGAAGATTTGATTGTGGAGAAAGGATTGTATTATGCTATGTGGCGTCAGCAGATTGGCGAACGTAAATAGTTTTTCTAAAGGTTCTGAGGTACTAAGTTGCTAAGGTTCTAAGTTTTTTCAACAATCAATACACGCACTATTTGTCATTTCGACGGAGGAGAAATCTTCGCGAGAAGCTCGACAAAGATTGACGACTTTGATTGTGGAGCTTCTCGCGAAGATTTCTCCTCCGTCGAAATGACATAAAATGAGAAAATACTATTAAATACAAAACCCGACAGATTTTTAAAATCTATCGGGTTTACTTTTATAAAAAACTTAGAACATTAGTCCCTCAGCATCTTAGAATCTTAAAATTACTTCACGAAATCCACCGCTTTAACTAAAGCCTCAGCAATTCCATCAACATTTTTTCCTCCTGCAGTTGCGAAGAAAGGCTGACCTCCTCCTCCACCTTGGATATATTTCCCTAATTCGCGAACAACTTGTCCTGCGTTTAGGTTTTTCTCAGCTACAATTTCTTTAGAGATATAGCACGTTAACATTGGTTTTCCTTCATGAGCTGTAGCGAAAACTACAAATAGATTATTATAAGAATTACCTAATTCGTAAGCCAAGTCTTTTGCGCCTTCCGGATTTAAATCTACTTGTTTTGCTAAGAATTGAATTCCATTGATTTCTTGCAATTCTTTAGCCAAATCAGCTTTCATGTTTTTAGCCTTATCTTTCAATAAAACTTCCAATTGCTTTTTCAACTGCGCATTTTCATCTTGTAAAGCCAAAATCGATTTTACTGGATCCTGAGCATTTTTAAGTGCTTCTTTAATTTCGTTTAAAGAAACAGCCTGAGACTCAAAATATTCTTTTGCAGCTTCACTTGTAATCGCTTCAATTCTTCTGATTCCAGCTGCAACAGCGCCTTCTGAAACAATTTTGAAATGCCAGATATCAGATGTATTTGCAACGTGTGTTCCTCCGCATAATTCAACAGAATCCCCGAATTTAATGGTACGCACTAAATCACCGTATTTCTCTCCAAACAAAGCAATTGCTCCATCTTCAAGAGCTTGTTCTTTTGGAATTGCTCTTTTTTCGATTAATGGCAAACTCTCACGAATTCTAGCGTTTACAAAATTTTCTACTTCTGCCAATTCTTCTTCAGAAACTTTAGAAAAGTGAGAAAAGTCAAAACGCAATGAAGCATTACGAACCATCGAACCTTTTTGCTCAATGTGCGTTCCTAAAATCTTACGCAAACCTTGGTGCAACAAGTGCGTAGCCGAGTGGTTTGACGAAGTTTTAGCTCTTTGGTTTGCATCAACAACTGCATTAAAAGTTGCTGTAATATTTTCTGGCAACGATTGTGTTAAATGTATCGTTTGATTATTTTCTTTCTTCGTATCAATGATATAAATGATATCTCCGTTTTGAGATTCTAAATATCCTTTATCACCCGTTTGTCCTCCGCTTTCTCCGTAAAATGGAGTTGCATTGAAAACCAATTGATAGATTTCTCCATCTTTTACGCTATCAACTCTGCGGTATTTCGTGATTTTTACTTGTTGTGATAATCTGTCATATCCAACAAATTCTTGAATATCATCTTCAACAATTACATTCCAATCTCCAGCCGTAACTTTTGATGCAGCACGAGATCTTTCTTTTTGTAATTGTAATTGTTCCTGGAATCCAGCTTCGTCTAATTTCAATCCTTTTTCAGAAAGAATCAAAGCCGTTAAATCAATTGGGAAACCATAAGTATCATACAATTCAAATGCCTTTTTACCATCGATTGTATCGCCAGTATTATTTAAAATTACAGCATCTAAAAGAATCAATCCCTGATCTAATGTACGCAAGAAAGAGTTTTCTTCTTCACGAATAACATTCGAACAAAGTGCTTTTTGAGTTCTGATTTCTGGGAAAGAATCTCCCATTTGCTCGCTCAAAGTTTCAACCAATTTATAAATAAAAGGTTCTTTAGTATTTAAGAAAGTAAATCCGTAACGAATTGCACGACGCAAAATTCTACGAATTACATATCCAGCCCCAGTGTTCGATGGCAATTGTCCATCGGCAATAGCAAAAGCAACTGCACGAACGTGATCTGCAACTACACGAATAGCGATATTCATTTTATTTTGTTCATCGCTAATGTTTTTTACTTCATTAGTTGTATATTTTGCTCCGGTAATTGTTTCAATTTCTCTAATTAAAGGCATGAAAACATCAGTATCATAATTTGATGTTTTTCCTTGTAATGCCATACACAAACGCTCAAATCCCATTCCGGTATCAACGTGCTGAGCAGGAAGTTTTTCAAGAGAACCATCCGCTTTACGGTTGAATTCCATGAATACGTTATTCCAGATTTCAACAACCTGAGCGTGATCCCCATTCACTATCTCCTTTTCCTGGTTTCAGCGCTTTTTCTTCTTCAGAACGTAAATCAACGTGAATTTCAGAACAAGGTCCGCAAGGCCCCTGATCTCCCATTTCCCAGAAATTATCTTTTTTATTTCCTAGAACAATTCGGTCTTCGTCGATTAATGTTTTCCAAATATCCCAAGCTTCCTGATCAAACGGAACATTTTCTTCTTTGCTTCCTTCAAAAACAGAAACATAAAGATATCTCTTTCGGAATTTTATAAACTTCAGTCAATAATTCCCAAGCCCAGTTGATTGCTTCTTTTTTGAAGTAATCCCCAAAAGACCAGTTTCCTAACATCTCAAACATCGTGTGGTGGTACGTATCAATACCCACTTCTTCAAGATCGTTATGTTTTCCTGAAACACGAAGACATTTTTGCGTATCGGCTATTCTTGGACTTTTTGGAGTTCCGTTCCCTAAGAAAAATTCTTTAAACTGGGCCATTCCCGAGTTGTTGAACATTAAGGTTGGGTCGTCTTTAAGAACAATAGGAGCCGAAGGAACAATAGTATGTCCTTTACTCTCAAAAAAATCTAAAAATTGTTTACGTACGTCTTGTGATTTCATATTTTAATTAGAAAATGTGTCAATTTAATGTGTCAATTTGACAACTAGATCATTAGATAATTAATTCATTTGATGATGTGCTAAGTTTTTTATAATGAAATTAAAAAACTTAATAATTTAAACAATAAATTGTCTATTTTGCGCATTATCTAATGATAAAATAGCCCCAATATCTAATCATTAATCCTTGAAAAAAAGTGTCGGATAACTGAAACATTTATTAGATTTATTCGACTAATCTATTTTACAAGGTGCAAAAATAGCGTATTTTAAAATATGGCGAAAGTAAAATATTATTACGACTCAGAAAATCTGGCTTATACAAAAATAAAAACCAGAAAAAGAATCAAAATCGGTTACGCATTGCTGTTTTTGTTGGCTTCAGCTTTATTTGGATTTTTAGTTTTTGTACTTTTAATCAACACGCCTTATTTTGAAACTCCAAAAGATCGTCTGCAGACGCGTGAAATTGAGAATTTAAAACTGCAATATTCGATTTTAAACAAAAAAATGGACGAAATTGATGATGTCGCTGACGCATTAGAAGAGAGAGACAACAATATATATCGTGTTTATTTTAATAAAACCGAGATTCCAGATTCGATTAGAAAAGCGGGTTTTAGAGATCCAAAAAGATACAAAAATTTAGAAGGTTATAACAATTCGCAATTGGTTTTAAATACTACAAAACGAATTGACAAACTTTCGAAAGCATTAGCAATTCAATCCAAATCATTGGATGAAATTTTGAAATTAGCAAGTACAAAAGGTAATTTATTACTGGCGATTCCGGCGATTCAGCCTGTACAAAATGAGAACTTAAAACGTGTAGCTTCGGGTTTTGGATATAGAATTGATCCTTTCACGAAAGTGCGAAAAATGCACAATGGAATGGATTTTACTGCCAATACGGGTTCTCCCGTATATGCTACTGGTGATGGAGTTGTTGCAAGAGCCGACAATTCTGCTTCTGGATTTGGAAATCATGTGGTGATCAGGCATGGTTTTGGCTACGAAAGTTTATATGCACATTTAAGCAAATACAATTGCAGACCTGGACAAAAAGTTAAACGAGGTGACGTTATTGGATATGTAGGAAGCACAGGAAGATCTGAAGGTCCGCATTGCCATTATGAAGTTCATAAAGATGGAAAAGTCGTAAATCCGCTGAACTTTTATTACGGAAATATTTCGGCTGTAGAATATGTGGCAATTTCGCATATGGCCAACCAGGAAAATCAATCATTAGATTAATACTATAAAAAGTGTTATTTTTGAAATAAATTAGAAAATACATAAAACATGCATATTGAGCTTTCAAAAGATAAAAGATATTACAGTATTGGCGAAGTTGCCAAAGCTTTTAATGTCAATGCATCCTTGATACGATTTTGGGACAGCGAATTTGATATTCTGAAACCAAAAAAGAACGCCAAAGGCAACAGAATGTTTACGCCAGAAGATGTTACGAACTTACAATTGATTTATCATTTGGTAAAAGAAAGAGGTTTTACGCTCGAAGGGGCAAAAACGCATTTAAAAGAAGGGCAAAAGAAAACATTAGATAAATTCGAAATAATACGTAAATTAGAGACCATAAAAACACAGTTAAACGACATAAAAAACGAATTGTATATTTTAAAAATTGAAATAAACTTAAATCAAAACTGATATGAAAAAATGGTTAATCCCCGTGGGAATTATTGTAGTATTTATTGCTATCATTGCTTTTTGGTCAATTGGAATAAAAAATACTGGTCTGCAAAAAAGCCAGGCTGTTAATAAAGAATGGGGAAATGTACAAACGGCTTACCAAAGACGTAATGATCTTATTGGAAATTTAGTAAACACTGTGAAAGGTGCAGCTGATTTTGAAAAATCAACTTTAACAGCAGTAATCGAAGCTCGTGCAAAAGCTACTTCAGTAACAATTGATCCAAGTAATGTAACTCCAGAGCAATTAAAAGAATTCAATCAGGCTCAAAGTGGCGTAAGTTCATCATTATCAAGATTATTAGTTTCTGTTGAACAATATCCAACTTTGAAGGCAAACGAGAATTTCTTGAAATTGCAAGATGAATTAGCAAGTACAGAAAATCAAATTTTAACAGCTAGAACTCGTTTCAACGAAGCGGTACAAGATTACAATGGTTATGTATTATCTATCCCAAACAAATGGTTCTTAAGCGAATACAAAGAAAAACCATATTTCGAGGCTTCTACTGGAGCAGACAAACCTGTTGAAGTAAAATTCTAAAGTTAGATTGTTAGATTGTTAGACTTCTTAGATTGTTAGAAGTTTATTAATCAGATAAAGTAAATAACTCAAACAAAATTTACATGTCACAAGTAGAAGATTTTTTATCCAAAGAAGATGAACAAGAAATTGTTGAAGCTATTCGCGTAGCCGAGAAAAATACTTCTGGCGAAATTAGAGTACACATAGAACAAACAACTTCTAAAGTCCCTTTTGACAGGGCTTTAGAAGTTTTTCATGATTTAAAAATGAATGAAACTGAACTTCAAAATGGAGTTTTATTTTATTTTGCTGTAGCCGATAAAAATTTTGCCATTTGTGGAGATAAAGGAATAAATGATCTTGTTGCTGCTGATTTTTGGGATGGCACCAAAGACAAAATGGTGGAACAATTTAAAGCCGGAAATTTTAAAAAAGGCATTGTTGATGGTATTTTGGATGCCGGTGAGCAATTAAAAAAATACTTTCCGTGGTCTGAAGGCGACACCAACGAATTATCTAACGAAATCTCAAAAGGATAAATAATGAAAATTTCCAAAAACAAAACCTCAAATTCAAAAGGATTCTTTCTATTTACCTTTTTGCTGCTAACACTTTTTACTTGTACTAGTAGTTTTGCGCAATTTGAGATTCCTAAAGTTCCTGAAAAGCAAACTTCGGTTTATGACTACGCCAATATTCTAAGTGCTTCTGAAAAAGCACAATTAGAAGAAAAACTAATTCGTTATTCAGATTCAACTACGACACAAATTGTAGTTATTACTATTGAAAGCCTAAAAGGCGAAGATGTAAGTCAATTAGCAACAAAATGGGGACAAACCTGGGGAATTGGCGGAACAGCCAAAGATGATAACGGCGTAATTATACTATTAGCTAAAAACGAAAAGAAAATCGCAATCAATCCTGGTTACGGTGTTGAAGATCGTTTGACAGCAGGAATTGGTGGAACGATAATTAGAAATATTATTATCCCAGAATTTAAGGCTGGAAGTTTTTATAATGGTCTTGATAAAGGAACTGATGCTATAATTGATGTTTTTAAAGGAAAATTTAAAGGCGAAAGAAAACAAAGTAAAGGAAAAAGATTTCCCGATACTTCCCTTTGTTGTAATTGTTGTGATTGTTTTAATCTTGCTTTCTCGAAATAAAAGAGGCGGAGGAGGAAATTCTGGCAACAATGGAGGCGGCGGACCTAGCCTTATGGATATCATTCTTTTGAGCAGTCTTGGCAGAAGCGGCGGAAGCGGTTTTGGTGGTGGATTTGGCGGATCATCTGGAGGTGGTTTTGGTGGCGGAGGCGGTGGCTTCGGCGGTGGATTTGGCGGAGGCGGATTCTCTGGCGGAGGTTCTAGCGGAGGCTGGTAGTGCTTTTTGTTTCTGTTGTTTCAGGTTTCAGGTTTTATACTGAAAATTAGTTTTCAGTTGTAAAATTCATAATTTACAATTTATAATTCATAATTAAAAAAAAGATGTTATCACATAAAGCAAAATACGCCCTTAAGGCCTTACTTTATTTAGCTGAACAAGACGAAAATCACATTTCTAGAACGATAGAAATTGCTGATGGCGCTAACATTCCTAAAAAGTTTTTAGAACAAATTTTATTGGATCTAAAACGAGGACGTTTTGTGAGCAGCAAGCAAGGAAAATTTGGCGGATATTATTTGATAAAATCAAAAAATGACATCACTTTGGCCGAAATTCACCGATTATTTGACGGTGCAATTGCTCTTTTGCCATGTGCTTCTTTAAATTTTTACGAGCCTTGCTCTGATTGCAAAACCGAGTCTGAATGCAGTCTGCGTCACGGTTTAATGCTTATTAGAGACAAAACTTTGAAGGCAATGGAAGGCATTACAATCGCCTCATTAGTAAAGAAATAAAAAAATATTCCCTAAACCCTATAGATTTAATAGAATTTGTATATATTTGCCAAAAATAATTAACAAACCATTTACAAATTCTTAACTCATGAAAGAACATTTCAGTTTATTAGGCGTAACAAAAACTCTTTTGCAATCAGAATATAAGTAGTCAGTTTAAAACTGTGAAAAAGCATTTCCTGTATGATGTGTATGTGTTGATAAAAAAAATTTTATTATAAACTCTACTAATCATATATACTTAATATAAAAATGAAAAATTCGATATAAAAATATACTTACAAGTATCTTGCTGTTTTAACTGTTTCAATCTCATTTGGACAAAACATAGAAGGTTTCGTTAAAACAACAGAAAATACCCCATTAGAAGCTGTAAATGTTGTTATTAAAGGAACAACTTCAAATACAATTACAGATGCTACAGGAAAATTCACAATCGATACTAAAGGAAAACTTCCTGTAACACTTTTAATTCAATATGTTGGCTATAAAACTACTGAAATAGAAATCGATGATTTGCCAGCAACATCATTACAAGTTGTTTTAAATGAAGAAAATGCGCTTGTTGAAGTTGTCGTTTCTTCAAGAAGAAGAATCGAAAAAGTACAGGATGTACCAATTGCAATTTCTGTAATTACAGGAAAACAAGCAGAACAAACGGGAGCTTTTAACGTTAACCGCATCAAAGAACTTGTTCCTTCAGTACAGCTTTATTCTTCAAATCCAAGAAATACAGGAATCAACATTCGTAGTTTAGGTTCTCCTTTCGGATTAACAAACGACGGAATCGATCCGGGAGTTGGTTTTTATGTTGACGGAGTTTACTATGCTCGTCCTGCTGCAACAACTTTAGACTTTATTGATGTTGAACAAATTGAAGTATTACGCGGACCACAAGGTTCTTTATTTGGAAAAAACACTACTTCTGGTGCTTTCAATATCACTACTAGAAAACCAAGTTTTTCTACAGGAGCCGATTTTGAAGTAAGCTATGGAAATTACAACTTTTTACAAGCTAAAGCATCGGTTACTGGAGCTTTAGGCAAAAAAGTTGCTGGAAGAATCTCTTTTTCAGGAACTCAAAGAGATGGTTTGATTGACAATATTGCGACAGGAAGACCAACAAATACATTAAACAATCAAGGAATTAGAGGGCAATTGCTGTGGACTCCATCTGTAAATACAAATATTATTTTAGCTGCAGATATTACAACACAACGTCCTGATGGATATGCTCAAGTTGTTGCTGGTGTTGCTCCTACTCAAAGAGCGGCTTACCGTCAATTTGATGCTATTATCAAAGATTTAAATTATCAATTGCCAAGCTTAAATGCTTTTGACCGTAAAATTGATCAGGATACTCCATGGCGTTCAAACCAAGATATGGGAGGTATTTCGCTTAATATTGACACAAAAATTGGACCGGGAACTCTAACTTCTACAACAGCTTGGAGATTCTGGAACTGGGATCCATCAAATGATAGGGATTTTACAGGACTTCAAGTATTGGCAAAATCACAAAACCCAACTAGACAAACGCAAATAACTCAAGAGGTTCGTTACGCAGGTCAGCTTTCTAAGAAAGTAAGCGGTGTTGTTGGAGTGTTTTTTATTGATCAAACTTCTCAGACAGATGGTACGGAAGAATCTGGAAATGCACAATGGAGATTCTCTCAAAGTTCTACAAGCCCGCTATGGAAAACTCCAGGTCTTTTTGAAGGATACGGAATTAAAACCGACGCAAGAATCAGAGCTTCAAGTGCTGCAGTATTTGGACAAATTGACTGGGCGATTACAGAACGCTTACATGTTTTACCAGGTTTAAGATATAACTTTGATAAAAAAGATGCACATTACAGCCGTTTAACTTACGGAGGTTTACAAACTAATGATCCTGCATTGATTGCTTTGAAAAAATCAGTTTACTCTGATCAGGCATTTGATTCAAGTACAGACAATACCGATTTTTCAGGAAACTTGACATTGACTTATAAAGTTACAGACAAAATCAATGCTTATGCTACTTATGCAAAAAGCTACAAACCAGTTGGGGTAAACGTTGCAGGACTTCCAACAGATTCAAAAGGAAATCCTCTACTTGATCTTGCAGTAATCAGACCAGAAAAAGTAAATCATTATGAAGTTGGAGTAAAAACTTCTCCTTTTAAAAATTCAATTTTCAATTTGACCTTCTTTAATACAGATATCAAAGATTTCCAAACAAACGTTCAGGCTGCTGAATTAGGTGTAAACCGCGGATACCTTGCCAATGCCGATAAAGTACGTGTAAGAGGTGGAGAATTAGATGCTAGTTTCGTATTTAGTTCACACTTAACAGTAAATGCTGCTGCAACTTATACGGATGGAAAATATGTAAAATTTACAAATGCACCGCTTCCATTAGAAGAAACTGGCGCAGCGGTATCTTTCAAAGATGTTTCAGGAACTGATTTGCCAGGAGCTTCAAGATGGGCAGGATCATTAGGTGGTGAACTTTCTGATAATGCAACATTCTTTGGAAATAGAGGAAAAATATTTGTTGCAGCAGATTCTTATGCTCGTTCTGAATTTTCTTCAAGCCCTTCGGCTTCAAAATATTTAGTTGTTCCAGGTTATGCTATTTTTAATGCACGTTTAGGTTTCCGTGCTTCTCAAGGCTTATCTATTCACTTCTGGGGACGCAACTTATTTAATAAAGATTACTATGAGCAATTATTGCCGGCCGGAGGTAACGCAGGACAATATGCAGGTGTTCTTGGTGATCAAAGAACTTACGGAGTTACTTTAAAATATTCATTGTAAGCAGTTAAGTTAATTTGTTTAAAATATAAAAAAACGAGGCAAGTTTAAAAGCTTGCCTCGTTTTTTTATATTTTGAAATCACAAAATAGTAGTGAAACCAGATTTTAATCTGCACTAAATCAGTTCTGATTTCTATATATTCGCAGCCTGAATTTATAGAGATTAAATGAAATTTCTCAAATTATTAGTTTTATTCGGCTTAGTTAGCCCTCTTTTATCGGCACAAAATGTAAAAAAAGTAGACCAGCAGACCTTAAGCTGGATTCGTTATTACAACATTTTGCCTTTAAGTGAAAAATGGGCGCTTCATTCTGAATTTGACAATCGGAGTTTCTTGAATCCTGTTCATGAAAATCTTTTTGTGATTAGAGCTCAGGGACGTTATCGTGCAAATAAACTTGTTGATTTGGGAGCTGGTTTGGCTTTTTTTAGTGTAAATACACAAAATCCCGACATTGACCCTAATTTCTCTGTTCCAGAATATAGAATTCAGCAAGATATTACTTTGATAAACGATCTCGCAAAAATCACTTTTCACAACCGTTTTCAACTTGAGGAGCGATTCATAGAAAAAGCTTCAAGAACTGAATTACTAGATACTTTTTCTTTTGCGCTTAGATTCCGTTACCGATTACAATCGACTTTTGATCTTTGGAAAAAAGAAAATAGAAGTTTAAAAGGAACCATTTCAGACGAAGTGATGTTCAATTTCGGAAAAGACAACAAACTAAATACTTTTGATCAAAACCGATTTTACATTGCACTTCGATATCATTTTAATCCCAACTTAGGTTTAGAACTAGGTTACTTAAAAAACTTTCAAAGACGCGCCAGCGGTGTAGATTTTTATGATCGGAATATTATTCGTTTTACTGTTTATCATCGAATTGACAAGAGGTTCTGAGATGCTAAGGTACTGAGGTGCTAAGGTACTGAGGTGCTAAGGCTTAAAAAAACAAAAAAAGGCGTATAAATCAATTGAGAATTTGATTTATACGCCTTTTCAAAACTTAGTCCCTTAGCATCTCAGAACCTTAGAACCTTCAAAAAAAAGCCTTAAAGAGACGCACGTTTGCACGTCTCTAAAGAAAGACAAAACCTACTCCTCTCTTTCTCGGCCTCTTCTCTTTCCTTTTTCATTTCCTGCAAAATTCCCGATTTTGTAGGCTAATGAAAACATTATATATCGTTTTAAAACTGTATTTTCTTCATCACGTATAGACGTAGCCGAAATAGTTCTTGTTGCACTTAAATTTTGATTTAAAACATCATACACTTTCACTTTTGCATAAAGTTTCTTGTCTAGAAAGCCATAAGACAAACTCGTATTCCACAAGTAGAAATCTTTTTTGAAATCACTTGAAATGTTAGAATTGTATGTGTAACCAAAATCGTTTCCAAAAATTACTTTACCCGGCCAATAACTCGTTGTCTGCAAATTAATTCGGTGCACCACATTTGAAGTCGCATCGCGTGTATAGTTTTCATATTTTGTTTCATTGTATGACAAACTATACGAAGGCGCAATTACAAGCAATTCGCCATATTCATATGACAAATATACTTTTGGCGTTACTGCAGTACCTTTTGCATTATATAAAACTGCATTTGTGAAGCCTTTATCAAAACTGTAAGTTCCGTTCAACTGCAAACCATATCTAAAAGTATTTGCATCTTTCTTGATCGATTGATTCCAGTTTCCTCCAACAGTCAAGGTGTACGTATCTGATATATTCACATATGTTGTTGTTCTTTTTCCGCTGTCATCATAAAATGAAGTAGAAGAAATATCATTACTATAATAATCTCCTCTTGCATACACGCTATAACCAGAGCGTGTGCGGAAATCAAAATTCCTGAAACTAAAATTTGCTGAGTTTTTCTCAATTGGCGTCAGATTCGGGTTTCCTATAATAGTATTTAGCGGATTACTCAAATTAGCAACCGGCAATAAAAAACTCGAAGCCGGAAGCGTATTTGAATAATCGTATTTAAAAGTCATATTCTTTGAACGGCTAAATTTATATCTAAACTGTGCTGTAGCATACGGCAACGCATATTTCTGATTCAAATCTGTCGCTTTATCCAAATAAAAAGCATGATTATCATAATCGATAATCGACGTTTTTGTGTCCAGATTTACTGTGAATTTATTCTTCTGCAATGTAATTCCCACTTTTGGGCTTATTGAATTTTGCTTCGAAGTTGTATAGGTTGTCAGCGATTGATTTATTTGAGAATACGATTGTGAAGCATTATCAAAATCGAATGTTTTTTGATCTTTTATTTCATTTTGCCAATCAAAATCAGAACCAAATCTAATACGCAATGAATCTGTAATTGGCTCTGTATATTCAATATCTAACGAATATGCATCGTTAACATTATCATTTCTGCTTTTTTGATTTCGTAAATCATTTGGTTTGTTGTCTTGATAAAAAATAGTTTCAGAAACATTTATTCCGTCTGTAATTGCGTCTGTATTATTATTATCAAAAACAAAACTTAGATTACGGTTCTTTTTCGCAAAAGCTTTATTGAAATTAAGCGTGTTTGCAAAATTAGTAGTTGTATTTTCTCGATTAGAAACCGCTGTGCTTTTATTCAAAGGTTGACCGTTTTCATCTTCAGAAGAACTAGAAGAATCCGAATCACTGACAACTCGCGTTTGATTGAATTTTGGCGTAAAAACAATTCGCGTACCCGGATCTAGTTTGTATTCAAATTCAAAATTGGCTTTATTTCCTGTATTTTCGTTTCTTGTTTTAGCATCCGAAGTCGTGATAATATTTCCAGTTGGTAAAAAATTTAACTGATTTGCCTTGCTATCGTTATTCGTAATTGTATTCGAAAAATTATAACTGCCAGTAGCTGCCAATTTTTTAAACCAATCATCAGAATAATTAATTCCAGCCAAATTAGATTGTGTAATCCCTTTACCGCTTGTTGTGCTGGCCTGATTCGCACTATTATTTCTTCCGCCTCCCATATTATCAAAAACATCATCCATTGAAAAACCTGTCGAATTAATGTTATTTGAAGAAGCCAGAACACTAATTTTCTGACTGTTATTGAAGAAATTCATCAGCAAACTGCTTTCATATCGATCATCAGAACCATAACCTGCAAGCGCTTTTCCAAAGAAACCTTTATTTTTCTTTTCGTCAATCGTGAAATTAATAGACGAATTATCTGAACTTGATTCCTGTTTTGCCAATTCTTCTTTTTTGGTTTTAAAATCCGAAACCTGAACTTTTTTAATTATTTCGGCCGGCATATTTTTCAATAACATCTGTCCATCTTTATCAAAAAAGGCTTTTCCGTTAACTAAAAACTGAGTGACTTCTCGTCCATTTACAGTCACTTTTCCATCATTATCAACATCAACGCCAGGCAATTGTTTTAATAAATTTTCAACATTCGCATCGGGTCTCACTTTAAAAGCTGAAGCATTAAATTCTAAAGTATCTTTTTTAATGGCAACTGGAGGCGCTTCAGTTTTAATAATAACATTTTCTAAAGCATTTATATTTTCGGTCAAATAGAGTTTTCCAAAATCTTTGCTTTCTATAAGTTCTTTCTGTTCTTCAACCAAAGTCTGATAACCCATATAGTTGACTTTCAAGAAAACAGGTTTATTGATTTTTTTTGTATTTATTCTGAAAACACCATTTTTATCAGTAGTAGCATATTCAATTACAGCCGAATCCTTTACGGTTGTAAAATATACAGTCGCCATTTCAAGCGGAACCTGTGTGTTAAGATCAACAACAGTTCCTTTAATGGTAATATCGTTTTGCGCATTGGCGGCGACGCAAAAAAAGAAAAACAATACGTAAGAAAAATATTTGGTCATAATTGGTTGGTTAGAGCTATTAAGACCAAGAAACAACTTAAAGGTTTAATTTTAAGTTTAACAATTAGCGCGCATTTTGTTTAAAAACAAAAAAATCCCCCTTTTAAGGAGATAATTTTTTTTTGCTCTTTGACAAATGCTTTGCACCCACTCTTGACATAGCACATCTAAATCCAATATAATCAGTTGCCATGTCTTGAGAAAGAAATCTTCTTTGAGAAGGACTCAGCCAATAGGCTCTGTCTTTCCAGGAACCTCCTTTATAAACTCGCACTTTATCCGTTATGAACGAAGTTCTTCTATTAGATTTATCACTTTTTCTAACCATTTTACCTAAGGAATCGACAGTAATACTGTGTTCAGGCGCATTGTACATCTGATCAGTATTTTGCTCATTTGTTTTTTGTTTGGAATTTTGACTACGAAATTTTGTAGATTTTAAATCTCCGTCATTATAATTAAGAAGATATGATCTATCAAAATTTCTCCTTAAAAAGGTTTCATTATCATCAACTGGAATTGTAATAATTTCACCCGGAAAATTTAAAGCTATAATTTTCCCATTACTAAGAGTATCATATTTTATATTCTCCTTTGTAACAAGCTCAATTTTTCGATCCGTATTTATTTTATTTTTAACAAACACATTTCCTCTAAAATAGTTAAAATCATTATTTTCATTATCTATTGTAGGTCTATAAACATCGGCAACCCATTCGGCTACATTTCCGGCCATGTCATAGATTCCAAAATTATTTGGCAGATATTTTTTTACTTGATTGGTGATTTCACCGTAATCATTGTGCCAACCTGAAATTCCATTATAATCTCCCTTTGATTGTTTGAAATTAGCTAATTGACTTCCTGTTTTCTTTGAATATGTATTTTTTCCTGTCCACGGATATTTTTGCTGTCCTTCGTAATTATTGTTATGTTTTTTGCTTATCTCACCAGCAGCGGCATACTCCCATTCGGCTTCAGTAGGAAGTCTATATTCTGGCAAAAGTATTCCCGTTGAACGTTCTGCATAAACATTTATATCATTTTTATCTTTAATATCTTTTTTATCAAGTCCTCTCATTGTTCTTACACCTTTTGCTCCTTTCAATACTATTGTTGAATCTCCTCCATAAGTTAATGTAGGTGCTATAAGATAAGTTTCTGTACTAAAAGAGCTTTCTGCACTTACATCTTGAGTTTTTGCATTTATCTTCAAATATCCGTTTCTTTCTAACGCAGCTTCATTCACTCTGTCTGTTCTCCATTTGCAGAATTCAACAGCCTGTACCCAGCTGACCCCAACTACCGGATAAGATGAATATGCAGGATGTCTAAGGTAGTTTTTAGTTAAAGACTCATTATAACCTAGTGTATTTCTCCATACTAATGTATCAGGAAGTACACCGCTGTAGATGTTTTTATAGTTTTCATCTTCCGGAGAAAAAACTTTTTTTATCCACTTTATATATTCTAAATACATCTCATTTGTAACCTCAGTCTCATCAATATAAAAAGACTGGACATGCAGTTTTGTTGGAATATTATTCCAGTCCCTCATTATATCATCTTCAACTTTACCCATTGTAAATGACCCGCCTTCAATAAAAACTAATCCGGGACCAGTTTCTTGTCCCTTAATTTCATTGGATCCTATATGTCCCGTCGTAACACCTGTCATTTTCCAACCTGTAGCCCTAGAACTTTTACTATAGTCTCTCTCTCTAGTGCAGGTAATAAAAATCTGTGAAAATATTAATATTAGTACGAAACATAGTGAATTGCTGTCTTTCATTTTTAAATTAGTTTCTATATAAATAGCTAAGGAATAAAGCGAAAAAAAAATGAATACAATTTTCAAAATAACCTATCACTATTTTAGTAAATAGTTATTTTTTTTTTAAGACGAAAAGCATGAGGCAGTTTTCCACCTCCCTCTCTTTCAAATAAATAGAAAATTCAACATTGCATTTTTTTAGACAGCAAAAATAGGCACACCCTATTGGTATCATTTATATAATAAGCCAAATAAACATTAAAATAAGCTATAAAACAACCTCTTTAAACGAGATTAAATCAAGTAAACAAGATAGTGGGCAATCGGAATTACAAAATAATAAAAACAAAAAAAACAGCTGTAGAAACAGCTGTTTTAGAAGTAAATATTTTTTTATTTCAGTGTATTATTTTTCTCTGATATAAATATCGATCGGTACTCCTGCAAAGTCCCAATTTTCTCTAATTTTATTTTCAAGATATCTTTTATATGGCTCTTTAACGTATTGTGGCATATTGGCAAAAAACACAAACTGAGGCGTTGGCGTTGGCAATTGCATACAATATTTAATTTTCACATATTTACCTTTTGTTGCCGGTGGCGGATAAGCTTCAATCACTTTCAACATATATTCGTTGAATTTTGAAGTTGCAATTCTTTGCTGTCTATTTTCATAAACCTGAACTGTAGCTTCCAAGTGCTTTCAATAAACGTTGTTTCGTTAAAGCCGAAACGAATAAAATTGGCACATCTGTAAAAGGCATTAATTCTTTTTTGATTTTCTCTTCGTAATCACGAGTCGACATGGTATCTTTTTCAACCAAATCCCATTTGTTTACCAAGATTACAACACCTTTACGGTTTTTCTCTGCCAACCAGAAAATACTCTGATCCTGACCTTCAAATCCACGGGTTGCATCGATAACCAAAATACAAATATCGGCATGCTCAATCGCACTTACAGAACGCATTACTGAGTAAAATTCTAAATCTTCTTTAACTTTAGCTTTACGACGGATTCCCGCAGTATCAACCAAATTAAATTCAAAACCAAAACGGTCAAATTTTGTATCAATTGCATCACGAGTTGTTCCTGCAATATCAGTTACCATAAAACGTTCTTTACCAATTAATGCATTGATAAAACTAGATTTACCAGCATTTGGGCGACCTACAACAGCAAAACGTGGTAAAACCACTTCTTCCTGAACTGGCTCTGGTTTCTCTGGGAAAGAGTCAATCAAAGCATCTAATAAATCTCCTGTTCCACTTCCTGAAATACTTGCAAATGTGAAATATTCTCCTAATCCAAGGTTATAGAATTCAACAGCATCTTTTTCACGCATTGCATTATCAACCTTATTTACAGCCAATAAAACTGGTTTTGTTACTTTTCGCAAGCAATTTAGCAACGGTTTCATCCATTGGTGTAATTCCTTCTTCAACATCAACCACAAAAATAATAACATCGGCTTCGTCGATAGCAAGCTCTACTTGTTTACGGATTTCACCTTCAAATACGTCATCAGTTCCGCGGATGTATCCGCCGGTATCAATTACAGAAAACTCTTTTCCGTTCCACTCGCTTTTACCATAGTTTCTATCACGGGTAACCCCAGATACTGAATCTACAATAGCTTCTCTTCTTTGTATCAGCCTATTAAAAAGGGTCGATTTCCCTACATTAGGTCTTCCTACTATCGCAACAATGTTATTCATTTTTTTTGAATTTTAGATTTCAGACTTTAGATTTCAGATTTTTAGCTTCCCTAAAAATCTAATCACTAATAATCCAAAATGCTTTATTTTAATTTTTTGCAAAGGTAGTTAAAAAAGTGGCTGAGTATGCTAAGTTTCTAAGTACCTAAAAGTTTTGTTTCAAGTTTCAGGTTTCAGGTTAAAGTTTTACGCAATTATGCTCAACTTGAAACGTGAAACGTGAAACAAAAAACTCTATTGGTTATACCCAAAACGTTTCAACATATTCGCGTTGCTTCTCCAGTTTTTATTCACTTTCACAACCAATTCAATGTGAATTTGTTTTCCGAAGAATTTCTCTAAATCGGCACGAGCATCAGTTCCTACTTTTTTCAGAGCGGCACCTTTATGTCCAATGATAATTCCTTTTTGAGTTTCACGTTCTACCATAATGATCGAACGGATTCTGATAATTTTTTCATCTTCAAAAAATTCTTCTGTGACAATTTCAACTGCATACGGAATCTCTTTGCTGTAATTCAGCAAGATTTTCTCACGAATTGTTTCGTTTACAAAGAAACGTTCTGGTTTATCTGTTAATTGATCTTTTGGATAATACGCTGGAGATTCTGGCAAGTAATTCGATGATTCTACCAAAAACTTCTGGAACATTAAAATTCTGTAACGCTGAGATTGGGAAAATTTCAGCATTCGGCACTTTTTCTTTCCAAAAAGCAACTTGCTCTTCTAATTGTTCCTGATTTGAATTGTCGATTTTATTCAACAATAAGCAAAACCGGAATCTTAGCATGAATGATTTTATTAAAGAAAGCTTCGTCTTTTAAGTCCTGCTCCCCTATTTCGACCATGTAAATTAAAATATCAGCATCTTCAAAAGCCGATTTTACAAAGTTCATCATCGATTCCTGCATTTCATAAGCCGGTTTGATGATTCCCGGAGTATCTGACAATACAAGTTGAAAATCTTCGCCATTTACGATTCCTAAGAATACGATGACGTGTTGTTTGTGCTTTTGAAGTAATGATTGATAATCTTTCTCCAACAAAGGCGTTCATCAGTGTTGATTTCCCAACATTTGGATTCCCGATGATGTTTACAAAACCTGCTTTATGTGACATTTGCATAATATTTAATTTGCAAAGGTAGTCATATCAAGCTCAATAGAGAAAATAAAACATTTTTTAATATTTTCGTTGGATTTCTCAAAAATCGCCGTATCTTTGCACCCGAAACATCGCGGGATAGAGCAGTAGGCAGCTCGTCGGGCTCATAACCCGAAGGTCACAGGTTCGAGTCCTGTTCCCGCTACACAGAGAAAAAGCTTCAGAGAAATCTGAAGCTTTTTTTATTTTATAAATTCTTAATTTCAAACTTCTCAATAAACTTATTTATTATTCCATTTGATTTTAGTGGTAGTTCTTTTATTTTTCATAGGCAGCCAGTATCCTTTCCATTATATTGTAAAATCCTTCCTTATCAAAGTCCTTTGGTTTTCTTTTAAGGTCGTCATAATCGTTTATGCCTTCCAATATTTTGGTTTTTAGTAGTTGATATTGCTGCTGTTCGTCAAGATTTTTTATTTGTGAATAGTCAAAATGTTTAACTACAAGATAGTTTTTGTATTTCGTGCCATACCTTTTATAGTTCTCTGTTTCTTTCAAAAACGCAGCAAAACTGCCATTGTAATCATATAGCTCAAATCCAAAGTCAAAATCTGTAACAGATTTGCCAAATGTCTTGCCAGCAATATGATTATTAATAAAATCCTGAATATCGTTTAAGTCAAAATGGATTTTGTCCTTATCAACTTCAGCAGATTCCGTCCGTAAGAAATGAAAGCGAGTCGTTTCAAAATATTTGATAATCGTTTTGTCAGTTTCTATTTGCTGAATTAGCAAGGAATGTTTTGCTAAATAACTTAAAAAGTCATTATGTAACTTTTCTGCGTTATAGCCCTTTGGTAAAGGTACTCTTACCGCTAAATACTTGATGAGAAGCAAAGCTGCATTGAGAAGAAGTTTTACTTTTAGATCATCGTCTGCATTATCAAAAATCTGCTTGTCAATATGAGTTGAGAGGCGAGCACTTTCAGTATGGACATTGTCCGTATGCCGCCCAAAGTTTACTGTCGGTTCTACATAAATATCAAACCAAAAAAGTCCGATACCCTTGCCGTAATCTTTGTCAGCAATGAAGTCAAGGAATATTTTTGATGCACTTTGCTCAAATCTTTCAAATTCCTTTTCAAAAATGTGTTGATTTACAAAAAACCAACATCTGTATTTTTCCTTTTGTTTCATTCGTGAATTATTGCTCTAACGTTTGGTTTTCAATGTTGTCACTAACATACTTATAAAAAACATTCAAAGACAATGAAATTCGAGCAGATATGTGTGAAAAATTTCGTGCATTATTTATTTCCAAATATATATTTTTTACAACAAATTATCAAAAGGACTTTTTATTTGAGTGACTATGGATATAAATCAAAAAAAAATTAAGATACGCATGATAAGATACCATAATAATCTAAAATAATCTGGTTAGATAATTGAATGCTTCCCGCTACTAAGTAAAGCTTCAGAGAAATCTGGAGCTTTTTTGTTCTTACCTTTGTGATTCTCTTTGCGGGCACAGATTACAAATCTGCGCTATCGTTGTCTACATATCGGAGCGATCGGATAGAGAAAATAATACTATAATAAAATCTAAATTAATCGTATATCTTTTCTTTATCATAATCACTATTTTATTTCATATTAACTATTGGTTCAAACCAGTGGAAACAAATGTTTTTTTATTTACTATCAAGTAACTTTTCCAGTTTCTCATAATCGCCACTTTGCCCAAATTCTTCTGTGTTCGATTTTGTTCCTAAAATTATGTTGGCTCCGCAACCAAAACAAATTTTTGCTATACCAACAATTTTTGATTTTTTCTTGAAAATCAGGATATCTCTATAAACGTAAATACAACTAGATTCGAGAACATCATCGTGTTTCTTTTCAGTAAAAATTTCGTCTATTTGTTTAAATTTTCTTGCGTCCACATTAGTTTTTGTGTAACCAATGGTTTCCAATTTATCTAAAAATCCGACTTCATTTATATTTCTCGGAGTGTAGCCAACAATGACATCAAAGCGAAATGCATCCTTTTCGGATTTTTTATAATTATTATAAAGTTCGGTAATTTTATTTTCTTTAAAATCGGTTTTGTAATGAATTATTTCGTCGTAATCAAAATATTTCTTACCAGTTATTCTTGGTTTTTCATAAGTTACTAATTCTCTAATAGGTTTAACTTTTTGATTCGTCTTGGAATTAAAACCAACCAAAAAAATGGATAATAATAGGATTGTATTTTTCATTTATATGTTAGATTGATACCAGTTTATTTCCATACACTACTTAGCTCAACAATTTCAAAATCGTCATTATTTTGTAGTAAGTGTTTTAATATAGGGATATGTCCTTGTCCAAATAGTAGTATAACGTATTTATCATTTGCATTTACTTGATTTGTTATATTGGAATAAATAGCAAGATTTCTTAAATACCACTCTGATACATATTCTGCTCCTGCAAAATTTTTACCTGCTCCAATTTTTGCTATAAATTTTAAATAAATTGATAAATTTCTTTTTAATTGGTCAGGTTTATTTATGTATTTTAAAACTTCGGTTATTGTGCCTTTTTTCAACTGACTATCAAAATCACTTATCATTGCATTTGCCTGAATTCCTAAATCTTTTAGCAAATAAAGCTGATTGTTTTCTTTTGCGGTTACAGCCATTAAGCTATCGTGCAATCCATAGAATTTGTCTATACAGTTTATCTGATTTAATTTTAATTTTTTGCCTAACCTAAAACCAATTTGTTCTCTTTCTGAAACTGTCAATTTATAACGACCTGTTAAATATAAATTATACAAACTATCGGTAGAACGTTGATTTTCAAGCGGTCTTTCAATCATGACTTTAGTCGCTTTTGTTTGAGATAAAATATTAGTTAAATCTTCTAATTCACTTTGTCGTTTAGTACTTAAAAAATCGTCAGTTTTTAGTTCATAAGTATCTGTATGCGGGGTTTCAAAATGAATTGTCCCAATTAATAAGATTTTCGTTTTATGTTTAGATTCTTGCCCAAAAACTGTTGTTACTAATAAAAGCGTAATTAAAAATGTAGAAATTGCTTTAATGAAAGTCATATTTTAGTTTATTTTTTATCGTTGTTGTTCTCTCAAATTACCTCCAATTTATTTATAAGCGTAACAAAACTACGCACAGCGACCGAAATTAAGTATCTATAAACAAGCGGGTTTTTCGCCTAATATTGGAATTTGGTTATAAAAATAAATTATTATGATTACTATTCTTTACGCCTTTCCTCATTATTCAAAATAAGTTGTTTTTCATTTATTCTCGCTCTGCGAAATGCTCTTTAATAACATAAACACGCTAGATAAATGTCTCTGACTTTAGACCATTTTAAATCTAATTAAAAACAAAAAAATACGCAAAGTCAGAGACATTTGCGTAGCTTTTCAAAAGGAACACTTCTGATATCGGAGTCCTCTGTTTTATTAGAAGAATTTTCTACATACATTTAATTGTACCGCCATCTACCCTAATGGTTGCTCCACTAATGTAATCAGCATAAGTACTACAAAGATATGCAACTGCCCCAGCAATTTCCTCAGGTTCTCCAAACCTTCCTGTATCATTTGGAATTAGCTGCTGAACGGCCTTGGATTTTATCTCCTCTAAATCGGTCCCCCAGTTAAATTTAGGTGCAGCATTCACAAGCCAATCTTCAACCATAGGATTTATGATTGCTCCAGGAGACACAACATTTGAGGTTATTCCGGTTTCTTGCAGTGTTCTCGCAAGTGAGATTGAAAGATTATGTCTTGCAGCAAGGGTCGCATTGTAATGTGGCTGCTCTTTTATAGGCTGTATGCCAAGACCTCCGCCTATGTGAATAACGCGTCCCCAACCTAATGTTTTCATTTGTGGCACTATACGCTGAATCATTCTTACATATGAAACGACATTGTTGTTATAAATTTCAGCCCAATCAGTTGCAGTTGCTTCGCCCCAAGACTTATGTGATGTCATACCTGCATTATTAATTAAAATATCAATCTGACCATTTTTAAGCGCAGCAGAAGCTACCTCATCAGCTCCGTTATCTGTACTGAGATCACCTAAAGCTATTTCTGCCATTCCGCCATTGCTCATAATTTCCTGACACACAACTTTAGCACGATCTTCATTTCTGCCATGAATTATAACTGTCGCACCTTCATTTGCTAGCATTTTAACTATTGATTCTCCTAGTCCCGAACTCGAACCGGTTACAAGCGCTCTTTTTCCTTTTAATTTTAAATCCATTTTTATTTCTAATTAACTATTCTTATTTTTTTGTAAAGGTGAAATACCAAATTCTTTTTTATACGCATAAGAAAAATGAGACATGTTAGCAAAACCTATTTCTAAATAAATGTCACTTGGGCGCCGTCTGCAATTTTCTATCAAATATTTTGCTTCATAAAGCCGTTTTTTAGTAAGCCATCTGCTTGGAGTAATTTTAAACAATCTCGCAAAATCTCTTTTGAAACTTGACAAACTGCGTCCTGTGAGAAAAGCAAATCTTTCCAATGGAACATTATACCTATAATGACCATTCATAAATCCCTCTAAATCCAGCTTTCCAGGATCGCTGAATTCAAATAACATTTCCTTAATTTCTGAATCAATAGCTGCAAGTATTAAAACCAGTTCCTTAATTTTAATTCGTAAAATTTCTGCATCAGTATCTCTTTTTTGAGCATATTCATTAAATGTGGCTACAGATTTTGTCAACATACTATTAGCCTTGATGGCCTTAACACTCTCACCGTAAAACCTCTCTGACTTGAAGCCGATTTCTTTCGAAATCTCCATAAGCGTATTTTGGTCAAAATGAACAGCTATAGACTTGAATCCATCAGATTCAGTATGTTTAATTGATTTTGTTAATTGATTTCTTCTAAAGAAGCGGTAATCACCAGCGGTAAAAGTATATTTCTTGTATCCTATCCATACATCATGCCTGCCGCTTATGATATAACTAAAGATGTGATCGGACACAAAGGCTTCGCCTTCAACATTATCTCCAAAATAGAGGTTTTGTATTAGCTTTGGTTCTGAAAGAGTTTGAACTTTTTTTGATTCCATTTTCTTCGCATTTTTATCTGATACAAATTTCTCAAATATATCAATCGCCAACTTTGTTCAAACGTCCAAACTTATTTGTTATAGCTAAAAAACTATCGCAAAATAATCCTTAATAAAGAGCAAGATATTTGATTGCTTCCCGCTACTAAGTAAAAGCTTCAGAGAAATATGGTGCTCTTTTTGTTTAATTATGATAACAAAAAAAATGCGCAAAGTCAGAGACGCTTGCGCATTTTTTCATAAGGAACATTTCGGATATCAGAGTCCTCCCAAGTTAAATCCAGAAAACGTTTTTTTCGATTATTTTATAATCTATATTCTGCAATCAGTTCCCAAACCTTTTCATTGAAATTATTTTTGTTAATTCCTGTTAGTTTTTCCAATACAATAAAATAATTTTCGCTGCCTCCTTTTTTATTTTTTCCGCTGCATAAAAATTCAACAACAGCAGGAAACCCTTTTTCTTTTTCAATTTTTTCAACCAGTAGCGCATTAACTACATAATCTGCCATCAGATGCTTTTGCTGGCTTTCTCCAAAATTCACTTGAGGTGTTTCGTATAACGCTAAAGTCAGCCAATCAGTCTTTGGATTTGAGGCTACTTTTTCTTTGAATGTTTTAAAAATTTGTTGCCATGATATTCCCCAGCTTCCACCATAAAGATAGGCACAACCTTCATCGACCGGCTTGTTAATTAATTCTTTGGAATAAGCAAAACGTGCTCTTTCATGCCACAAATCGTGCGGATCAAAACTATTAAAGTTTTCATCACCATTACCCGCCACCAATAATAAAGTATTGTTTTCATTTGCACTAAAATTAGTAGTGGCTCTACCATTATAATCTGATTTATAATCAATTCCTATGTTTTGCAAAATATCCGGAAGATCCTTACAGCCATACCATTCAATTTGCGCATTAACGGTATTTAGCTTTTTATCCAGAAAAGCCACAGCTTTTACATAATCAGAAGCTACTTTTGTATTTAAGGTATTTTTAAAATGAAAAGTACAATTTCCAATTTTTTTGCTTTTCCAGGAAACTGTATTTCGTTTCAGTGGAGATGAAAAATAGAACTTATTATTCTTTTGTTTAGCCATAAGTTCAAAACTAGCGGCCAAAACGGGAGTATTATCACTTATCCCCATATAAGAAAATTCAACCAAAAAATCACCCGGATTTAATTGTACAATATTTGTTAAATATCCTTTATAAAAATTATCATCCTTCGTTTTAGCATTTCTCTCTATTTTTTTTATTTCATCGAGTAATAAGGAAGTTTCTAATAATTCTTCTTTCTCTACAAAAATATTTTCCTTATTAGGCTTTTCTTTTAGAGACAAAAAATCATTCAAAGATTGAATAAGCTTATTAGACACAATGGTATCTTTAGACGAGTTCAAATTTGTTGACAGCGTCAATGATTTTGTTTGACCAAAATTAGAGATCGAAAACGATAAAAAAAGGCTCAGAAGGAATATTTTTAATGTCATTATTATTGTGATTATTGTGATTATTGTTATTGTTAAAAAAATAGCAATCGGGTATAGTTTTCAAAAATCATCATATGTAAATCCAGGCTACTCAAAAAAAAATGAGAAAATGATTTGCAATGAGAATAACTGATAAAGGAAAAACAAAATGCAATTGTACTTATTTTTGTTTTTTCATAAACAATCTTAGTTTCAGTCGACGCCATTTTGTATCGCAAAGCTAAACGACTATTCTACAATATCATTACGGCTTTCCACATTTTCCAAATTATCTTTAAAACAAATTTTTACATATAATATACTCTACAATTTAGATACTATTTAACCCTATTACAAATAATTATTTTCTTCTTCAATTACAGATAATCTTGTAATGAAAGCTTTTTATAATAGCAAAATATGTAATTTATTTTTAGCAAATCAATAATAAAATGGTTTAAGAATTGTCCCTTTAGATCTACTAAGAACAAAGCTTCAGAGAAATCTGGAGCTTTGTTTATTTATATCAAAACGTAAAAAGCCAGAAACTTTTATCATTTTTCTAATTTAAAGAATAAAAAAGCTGCGCAAAGTCAGAGACATTTGCGCAGCTTTTTTCATTGGAACACTTCGAAGAACGAAGGTATTACCAAATTGTTATTCTATCTTTCTTCGGTATAAACATTTTATCTCCCGGTTTTACATTAAATGCATCGTAAAAAGGTGTCGTATTCATTAGAGAGCCATTGACACGACAATTTGGTGGAGAATGGGGATTATTATTAATCCACAAACGCAGAAACTCGTCTTTCATTTTTACTCGCCATATTCTGGCTAAGGAAATAAAGAAACGTTGGTCTGGAGTATAACCGTCAATTTTTGTGTTCCCTTTTCCTTGTTCGGTCATTTTAAAAGCGTCGTAGGCAACCGCTAAACCAGCAATATCAGCCGTATTTTCGCCAACTGTCATTGCGCCATTAACGTGCAGATCTCCTAAAACGGTATAGGTACTATACAAATTGATAACCTGTTGTATTCTTGACTTAAACTGTGCATAATCCTCTTTTGTCCACCAGTTTTTTAGGTTTCCATCTTTGTCATATTGAGCACCTTGATCATCAAAAGTATGAGTTATTTCGTGACCTATAACCATTCCAATACCTCCATAGTTAAGAGCATCATCGGCATTATTATCAAAATATGGGGCTTGTAAAATTCCTGCTGGGAAAACAATTTCATTTGCAGTAGGGTTATTATATGCCGTAACTGTTGGAGTTGTAGTATACCATTCTGATTTATCGACTGGTTTACCCAATTTTGCCAATTGAAATTGATACGCAGCTTTAGAGGCCGAAACAATATTCTCAAAATACGTGTTTCTAGCTATATTCACATTGCTGTAGTCTCTCCATTTGTCTGGATATCCTATTTTCTTAGTAATGGCGAACAATTTTTCCTTCGCTTTTTGTTTCGTGATTGGACTCATCCATTCCAACTTATCAATTCTTTTGCCGTACGCTTTTTGCAAATTATTCACGAGGACTAACATGCGTTTTTTAGCATCTTCCGAAAAATATTTCTTTACATACAATTCACCTAACGCTTCGCCTAAGTAACTGTCAATAACATTAGCCATTTTTTCGCCACGTGATTTTTGAACAGCTTGGCCAGAAAGCACTTTCGTATATTCAAATGAGGCATCTACAAAAGGCTTGCTTAAATCATCTGCATATCTTTCTATAGAATTTGCTTTCAAATAAATTTTCCAATTATTAATCGGAATGGTTTTTAAGAGTTTATTAAGCGCATCATAATAGGCTGTTTGGCACACATTAATCGAATCAGTCTTAGCACCCAATTTATTTAAAAAAGTAGTCCAGTCTATGTTAGGATGTCTTTTTACAAGATCTGTCACAGCTATTTTGTTATAATTTGCTTGCACATCTCGAAGTTCAACTTTTGTTTTATGCGAAACAGCAAGTTGTTTGTCGATATCGTAAACCAAATCAGCGTTCTTTTTAGCCTCTATAGCATTGCTACCTGTTTGCTGAAATAATGTAGCAAGGTATTTTTTGTATGATTCCTGTATGGCAACAGTTGATGAATCTGATTTGAAATAATAATCCCTGTCAGGCAAACCGAGACCCGTTTGATAGATTTGAGCAATGTTCATTTTACTGTTTTTATCATCGGGCGACACTCCAAAACTTATAATAGAAGGATTGTACACTTTTACTTCATTAACTACAAAGTTCATTAAAGAAGGCAAATCGCTAATTGCTTCAATTTTGGCAAGCAGTGGTTTGATAGGTGTATAACCGCGTTTGTCAATGGTTACTGAATCCATACCTGATGCATAAAAGTCTCCTACCTTTTGCGCTATACTTCCTGCTGGATTCTCGCTTTTCGAAATACTATCTAATATTCCTTGCAGACGAATTCGTTGTGGGTAATTCATAAACATATAAGCGCCTACTCCCGATTGAGATGCTGGTATTGCTACAGAATCGAACCATTTGCCATTTACATATTTGAAAAAATCATTACCAGGTGTCAATGTGGAATCTATTCCAGTGATGGCGACATTTTTTTTCTCTTGATGTTTTGAGCATGCTGTAAAAGCTAAAAATGCAATGAAGAGCATTAAGGATTTTTTCATAATCTAGATGATTTTTATTAAAATGAACTGAAAACGTTTAAAAGCAATTATTTTAAAATGTATATAGTTGGAATAGTTAATTTTGGCAGAACAATATACGAATTCAGTTTTTAATTCTAAAGTTTTTGTGAGAATTACTATTTTTAAAAGTCAGAATTATTAGCAGTTATTTATCGTTAATTTAGTAATGCGACATAACGTTTTGTGACTATAGTGGATTTGAGATTAGATCAATCCCTTTATTCGGATTTGCTAAATATCCTACATACAAAGCCGACTTCCCATTAGGCCAATTAACAAAATCTGCACTAACTGTTACTAGCAAATCTGCTTTTTTTACTTTATTTTTCTATTTCAAAAACTCTTTCAAAATCAGTTATAAGTTTGTTTTTTTTTCGCCACATATAAAAACGGCTAATAATGGTAAAACTAAAAAGAATTGGATTTACTATTGCATATATCTCTAAAGGTGTCGATTCCGTGTAAAGTATTAAATTAAACAAAAGAATTCCAAAAAGCGGCATATATTTTATCCAATAATATCCAAATCCAATAGTTTTAACTTCATAAAATATTTCGGTTTGAGTATTGTTTGTTGAATTAATTTCTCCATAAATAATAAATGGTATTGGAAATAAAGTTGAGTTTTTAGTCAATTCAAATTTTGCTTCATTGTATGTTCCATAAAAACTTTTTTTTGAATCTCTAGATATCGAAAAGACTGCAAATGGAGTTCCTTTAATTTTGGGATTTCCATATTTTGTGTTTTTAATTAAACGTTCTCTAAATTCTGTAATACTAATTTTTGAAACCATTTTGATGTATTCAACTTTGTTTTTTTTTATGACTCTCTATTTGTTTGAAATAGTTGTTTTCTACTATTCTTTTTATTTTTCTTGTTTTCACAAATCATATCAAATCCTTTTGAAGTTATTTTCACATAAGTTTAAATCTCGTTTCGAGATATTTTTCTGCCCGCTGTCCAAAATGTTCTCGCAAATGCTATACAAATATCTCTGACTTTGCGTCATTTCTTAAAACAAATATAATTGAAAAACGGAAACATTATAAAATCGTTTCTTTAAACCAAAACCTTAATCGAATAACAAAATCAAAAGAATATTCTTTCAAAACAAAAAATCACGTATAAAACTTTTATTTTTTTTAAATTTAAATTTTCAGAAAAAGAACTTCCTCATTTCTTTCTTTAAATAAAACAATCAATTACGAATCAAACAAATACATTTTAATTAGCTGAAATTATTTAGGGATTAACGCTTCTAAATTTGATATTTCGAGAATAATTGAAAAAAGTTTTTTTTGAAAACTGTTTGTGTATTTCAAAATTATTTGCATTTTTGCACCCGCATTAGCAAAACAGGTCCGTTCGTCTATCGGTTAGGACGCAAGGTTTTCATCCTGGTAAGGGGGGTTCGATTCCCCCACGGACTACTTACTAAGGTAAAAGCTTCAGAGAAATCTGGAGCTTTTTTTGTTTTTAAATGGTTTGAAAAATATTCGCAGATTTTAGCCGTTAACTATTATATCAAAAACCAGTAGAAAAAAGCAGTAGATTTATGACATTGATTAAAATTTTTCTTCAAACTCAATAATCCTTCAAATAATAACATTAAAAAAACATGTAAGTTCTTTTTTCTTCAAACAAATTGTCGGATTTTTGCAAAAATTAATTAAAACCCATATACCATAATCCCAAACAACCTACAATAAACTCATTCGGTTTTTAAATGTATTCTACTGCAAAAACCCTAGAGTACATTTCGACTCACAACTTATTATCAGTCAAAAACAATCGTACATCATTATTCACAAATTATATTATAACCATAATTAAATCCAATGATTAAAAAAAACAAATCCCAAATTTTATTTTTTATTCTTTTAAGTTTATTTTTTTCCATTAATTCATTTTCTCAAAAAAATCTTTACGCCGGAATTGAAATCGGGCGCAGAGCTATAAAAGTTTCAGTTTTGGATGTAAATAATATCCGAAAAGCTGATTATGATATTTTATACTTCGCAAACTGAGCGATTTAGTTTTGCCGACCATATTACTGCTAACGGTGAGCTTACTCAGGAAGACATTGACAAAGCGAGTAGTACAGTTGCTGATCAATTGAAAAAAATAAAAACCGAATTTAAGCTGCTTGAGGAATAATATATTTATAGTTGCTGCCCCTGTTTTTGCATCTGCCCGCAACATTGACGTTTTAAAAAATAAAATCAAGACTTTAACCAATAAAAACGTTGATATCCTTAATGTAAACGAAGAACCTAAAACGCTGGTTAAAGGTGCTATTCCACCGGTAGATTATGCTAATGCTTTCCTGCTTGACATCGGTGCTCAAACTACTAGAGGAGGATATATTGATGAACTTGATGATAACAAATTAGAGTTTGTTCCTTTGGAACTTGATTTCGGTACAATGACTCTTACCGATGCTGTAAAAAAAACGGTTGCTAATCAAAATCAGGTTAATGACATGTCTGTTTATCAGGAAAAATCTTTTGACTTTAATGAAATTCTGCGCAAGAAGATCAAAGATTTACTTGACAAAAATCCTAAATTATTAAAAAAAGATAAAGATTTATTTATCAGGCGGAGCTGTATGGGCATTTGCAACATTATATTATAATGAAAATGTTAAAGAGCATTATGTTTCTTTAACATATGGAAGACGTTCTTAATTATGATGCAATCTTGAAAAATAATTTCACCAAGTTTACTACCCTGGCTAAAACCAATACAGAAGCAGCAAGAGTTTTAAGCACTTATGATCAGAAATACCTAATTTCGGCAAATAATATATTGCGTAGCTGTCTTGGAAAGTATTCCAAATTTAAAGCCAAAAAAATATATTTTGTAAAAGATGGACAAACAATTTGGCTTATTTCACACATTGCAGATCGTTCTAAAAAAGTAAATACTAATTTTTAAAATTTCACAATCTATTCGGTAGCGTTTCGCCTGAAAATTGAAAATTTAGAATAGTACATAAAAAAGCTTAAGATTCCTCTGAAGCTTTTTTTATATCGTAATTGGAAATTATGTTGCGCCTTTATAGAAAACTCAATATTTCAATTTCAGACAAATCAGCATTGAATTTGACAAAACTTGCCGGAAATCCTTCTTTTATTTTCCCTAGTTTATCTTCTAAACCAATTGCACTTGCTACTCTTGAAGTTGCCATTTTTATCGCTTCATCTGCCGAAACATTTAAATGATTATAAGCATTTTGAACAGCTTCCAGCATTGATATGCTTGCACCCGGCTAAATTGCCTTCATTATTTCTATAAAAGCCATCTTCCAGATGCGCGTCAAAATTATCCCATTTAAAATTTGCGACTTTACGTCCTAAAAAGGTCGCGTCACTAATTAAAAACAATTTATCCTGTTTTAATTTATATGCCACTTTTGCTGCTGCATAATCACAATGTGCTCCGTCTAAAATAACTGGCGCGTAAACATTTTCATTTTCAAAAACGGCTCCAACTAAACCAGGTTCACGATGTCCAAATTGCGTCATTGCATTAAATAAATGTGTAACCAGTTTTATGCCTTTTGAAAAATAATACTGTGCTTCTTTATGTGTCATTGTTGAATGACCTGCTGATATAACAATACCGCTTTCCATAAGCATATTTAATTGTTCATCAGTAAAACATTCTGGTGCTATGGTAATTACTTTTATAACATCTTTTCCTAATCGAATAATTTCTTCTAGCTCTGCATTTGTTGGTTTTCGAACCTGAGTGATGCTATGTGCTCCGCGTTTTAATGGATTTAAAAACGGACCCTCCAAATGCATTCCGATTACGCCATTATTATGTTTTTTTCTGTAATTGCGAATAGCTTCTATTCCTTGAAGAATCGTTTCGTGAGAAGACGATATTAAACAAGGAAGCACGTGAGTTGTACCGTATTTAAGACTCGCATCATAAATATCTTGAATAGTTTCTTCGGTTGGAGTTTGACTGAAATAAAGCTTTTCTCCGCCATTTATCTGAATATCTATAAAACCTGCTGCAATATGTTTTCCCTGCAAATCAATAGTTTCAATACCATTTGGAACTTCTTTTTGCACGGAAAGAATTTTTCCATTTTCTATAATAATCACTTGATCATTACGTATTTCTTCGCCAGTATGTATAACCGCATTAAGTATTGCCTGCTTCATTTTTTATTTTTTTCGCTCTAATTTTTTTAATTTTTCTATTCTGTTTTTCAAAATAGATTCTTTTGATTATAAAGTTTAATTAATCGGTTGGTTTTAAATTATCTCCATCTTTAAAATGCAGTCTTCTAAAAACTAATCCTGATAAAATTGTTAAAGTACCAACGACCAAAAAAGTGTATCTAAAAGCATTGTGAATTTCGTTATGAATGAGTTTTACATCACCTTGAAAAACTTTAAGAACCAATAATCCGAAAGCGATTCCAAAACCAATTGCCAATTGTTGATTTACCGAAATTAATGAATTACCGCTGCTAGTATGATACTGCCTTAAGTCAGCAATTGAAATCGAATTCATTGAGGTAAATTGTATGGAGTTAAAAAAACCTAATATTGAAATTATTGGAACGTACCAATAAATAGATGTATGAATGGATGGAATCGCTAAGCAGCAAATTAAAACGCCTATAATAAAAGTGTTTACCATCAACGTTTTTCTGTAACCAAAAGTATTTAAAATACCAATTACTGCCGATTTTCCAAACATTGCCGTAAGCGCCATTGGTGCTACAATCCATCCGGAAACGACGGCCGATTGTCCGTAAGCTATCTGAATCATCATTGGTAATAATAGCGGAATAGAACTGATTCCTAAGCGTGTTGCCAGATTACCTACAATACCAACTCTGAAGGTTCGCACCTGAAATAGATTTAAAGGAAAAATAGGATTGTTGTCTTTTGAAGCATGACGATAATACCAATACATCATTAAAAAACCAGTTGTTAAGATTACTAAAACAGGTGAAACATGGACTGAATTTCCAAATAATTCCAAAGAAACTGATAGTAAAAGTGACGCTGCCGCAAAAATGAAAAAGCCTTTTAAATCAAAATCGATTATTGTAGAAGTATAATTGGGCATGTATTTCAAACTTAAAAGAATCCCGATAAATCCAAACGGAATGTTTATTAAAAAAATCCAATGCCAGGATAAATAATCAACCATATAACCTCCAACTAACGGACCTAAAACTGGTCCAATTAAAGCAGGTATTATAGCAAAGTTCATCGCTTTAAGTAATTCTTTTTTGGGAAATGTTTTTATGAGAGCCAGCTTTCCTACAGGCGTCATTAAACTTCCTCCAACGCTTTGAATGATTCGAGCTAAAACTAAATGTGTCAGGTTTTGAGAAAGCGAACAAAATAATGATCCGAAACTGAATAAAACCAAAGCAAAAATAAAGACTTTCTTTGTCCCAAATTTATCCGATAAAAAACCGCTTACCGGCATAAAAAGCGCCAAAGTCAAAACATAACTTATAATCGCATTTTGCATATTCAGTGGCGATTCGTGCAGGTCTTTTGCGATAGAAGGCAGTGATGTGTTCAAAATTGTAGAATCAAGCATCTGCATAAAAATAGAAGTCGCTAAAATAATGGGTAATACTTTTTTTATAGCTTCATTATTTTGTTCTGTAGTTACTGTCATCTTTTTTTATTTTTAGACTTGAACTCTTTAATTCTTATTTTTTCACGAAGAAGTTTGAAGTTTCATCCTAAAAAATAAAGGTACAAAAAACATTCTAGCCCTTCGTAAATTATTATTTTTCGCCACGACCCGAGCGATAGCGAATAGGCGAAGCAAAAAAACTTTTAATTATTGATTTGCCTCCAAATTTTCGCACTAAAATCATCTTTGTACATTAATCGGTTTGTTCTCGTTGGGTTTACGCGATTGGTCAGAATAATCAGAAATCTATTATTGTCTGGATTCATAAAGAAAAAAGTTCCCGTAAAACCCGTATGTCCAAAATCATTTGCTTTGAACAACTCATCTGGTTTTCGTTTGTCGAAACCGAGTCCGCGATAGATTCCTTCTTTAGTGAGAGGTGAATCTCTAAACTCTTTTACCACTTTTGCTTTCAGAATTTGTTTTCCATTATACTTCCCATTATTCAAAACATTTGGCAGATAACCGAGATCGATTGTGCATTGGAAAATAAACCTGCATTTCCCGAAACTCCTCCAAAAATAGCAGCGGATTCATCGTGAACATATCCTTTAATAGTATCTTTTCTAAAGAAATTATCCAATTCGGTTGGCATTACATTTTCTTTCCGAAGTCCATTTTAAAGGATTATAGCCAATTTTTGAAATTCCTAATTCGGTATAAATTTCTTTTGCCAATTGATCTAATTTTTAACCCGTTTTTGTTTCGATCATTTGTTTTACCAAAATCAAATTCAGATCACTGTAAACATATTTTCCTCGTACGTTGGTATTTGCACTAGCAATTTGCTCATAAACTGTTTTATAAAATTCAGGATTTAACCACATATTTTTATAAACCTGAACCCAATTTTCTTTCGGTGTAAAAGAAAGATAATTCGGCATCATAAACAATATTCTTGTTTACATACATATTATCAAACAAATCAGAATAAATATCCGACTTATTTTTACTTAACAAAGGCGAACCATCTGGCGTTGAAAGCAGACTTTGATAAAAAGTAATACTTGCTTTTAGTCCCGAAGTATGTGTTAATAATTCAAAAAGAGTTAAATCGGAAATTGGTGTATTTTTATAAACTGAACCAAATCTCCTACTTTGTCTTTTAAATCTATTTTGCTTTCGCCAACCAAACGCATGGTTACAAGAGTTGCTCCCAAAACTTTAGACATCGAAGCCAGATCGTAAACATCATCTGATTTTACGGGTTGTTTTTTCGAGTAATCATGAAAACCATAATTTTTCGAAATTAAAACAGCGTCTTTATTTCCCACAATAATTTCAGCACCTGGAAAAAATCCTTTTTCCAGCGCATTTGTCATCATCGAATCGATGAAAACTTCATTTCGTTTTTCATCAAAAGTTTTGGAATTTTTCTGAGAATAACCGTTTATTCCTAAAAAAATCAAGCAAACAAGTATAATTCTATTACCAATATTTTTCATATTTCTATGGATTAATTCTTAAGTCCTGACTTGCCATCAGAGGTTCGTTGTTTGTTCCTGTAATAACAATTTTCACTGCTTTTACTGGTTGTTTTAGATAGATTGAGGCATTTCCGTAATCAAAAGCATCTCCTTTTACAAAATCAATTCCGTTATACGAATATTCTACATAGCCGTTATTCACAATGAATCTTGGATGATGCGGAATTCCGGTTAATACATCAATTTTAGAAGAAGTTACGGGATTTGTGAAAGTATATAAAATCCAGTCGCCATCTTTACAAGGAACATCGGTACGCAGATAGCTTTCTGATATTATAATCTTCTAAATTTCGCGATTGCAAATTTCGGATTTTCAGCCATCGACGACGTCACTTTTACTTCCGGCTCCTAAATAGGGTGAACAATTGAAATTTACTTTTGCAGACGATTCTTGTTGCTTCTTTATTTTCAACCGTAAAATCTAAACGATACGTATTTTTTTCATTATAATTCTCAATCACAAATCGCAGACGCGGTTTTGACCTTTAGCATTTTTTCTTCCGGAAAACTTTGAATCAATTTGTCATTTTCAAAAAGTGAAATCGTTCTCTAACCACGCCATCTGCAGTTCCATCTTCGTAGTTGGAGTAAAAGTCAAATACCAGATGCCGTTTTTATCAACATGTTCCGAAATATTCTCTGAAATATTTAAAACCTCAACTTTTGAAGTATTCCAATTGGCAACAGGCAGTTTTTCTGCTTTTATCGCAGGGCTTGCTAATCTTCATTAAAAAAAGTACGGAAATATAGTTTTCGTAATCCTTCGTCTGAATTGGTTTTGCATATAATGCCGATTGTCTTGTTGGTTCATTTCCTTCGCATCAAAACGTACAACCGCACCTTCATAAGGCGGTGTAACAGTGATAGTGCCGTTTTGATAAATCGCTGTTGGCGGGAAATCTCTAAAAGCAATTCCCATATTCGCCAGACGCTGTAAATGGCTGTTGCGTTAATCTTCCGTAAAAATCATCCCAGTTTTTATCTTCTTTTTTCGACCATCCAATTTCTGATAAAGCACTAATTCTCGGATAACTTTGGTATTCTACAAATCGTGTCGGACGATCTAAATATTCGCTCCACAAACCGCCTTGAACTCCTTTTATCAATTTCTGCTGTTCTGGTGTCAAATCATCATTAGGAATTGGTTCAAACGAATATGCTCTTTTGGTATCCGTAATAGCCAGCCCAGCGATGACCTCTTTCATTATCAGATTGCGCCATGTCAAAATATAGATATTGTCCTGGCATCATAATGGTTTCATATCCTTTTTTAGCCGATTCAATTCCGTAACTTATTCCTTGCCATGCAGAGATTAAAGTATTTGGATTAATTTCTCCGCCTTTCAAAATTTCATTCCAGCCGTCTGTTTTTTTATGGTATTTATCTACAATTGCTTGAACTCGTCTAAAGAAATAATTCTGAAGCTGAAAACTGTCTGTAAAACCTTCTTTCGCCATCAAAGCCTGACATTTTGGACAATGTTCCCAATTGGCTCTATTCACCTCATCTCCCGCTACATGAATATATTCAAACGGAAACATTTCTGAAAATTCTCTAATAATAGAATCTATAATTTGATAGTTTTCTTCGCGTCCCACGCACCAAACATTTTTTACTTCCCCTTGAACACTTTTGAGTTCCTGACTTATATCGCATCCAATTTCTGGATACGAAGCTGTTACCGCACGTGAATGTCCCGGAATTTCAATTTCGGGCATTACCGAAATTCCTCGTGCCGATGCATACGCCACTACTTCTTTCATATCAGCCTGTGTATAAAAACCTCCGTAACGTTTGTCGCCAGATCCGTATGATGGCAATAAAACTTCCCCCGGTCCCCTCCAGGCGCCTTTTAAAGTTAAATCTGGCATCGATTTGATTTCGGCACGCCAACCATTATCATCAGTTAAGTGCCAATGAAAAATATTCATTTTATGCGCTGCTAACCAATCAATGTAATTCAGAACAGTTTGTTTTTCAAAAAACTGTCTCGAACAATCGAGCATCATACCGCGCCATTCAAAACGAGGATAATCTTCTATTTTTGCAAATGGAATAGTTCCTTTTTTAACCTCTTTAGCAGAACAAATTTGTAATAAAGTTTGAAGACCATTTAAAACTCCGTTTGAAGATTTTCCTTTTACCAAAATTTCTTTTTTGGTGATTTTCAATTTATAACCATCGTTTGGAAGATTCATTTTTTCATCAACCAAAAATGCAATTGTGTTTTTTTTATTCTTGTTTCCGATAGAAACAACGGGATTGATTCCTGTATATTTTGAAAAAGAAGTCTTTATGTAATCAGCACTTTTTTCTGCTTTTTTATCTACAATAATTTGTACCGATGAAGGAATGATAAATACGCCTTCTTTTTGTTCGACTTTTACCGGTTTCGGAATTATATCTAATTGTTGTGCTTGCAGACAACTTAAAGAACTCAGAAAAATGGCTATCAGCAATACACTTTTTTTCATGCTTATTATCTTTTTATTTTGTTGTAAATTCTATTGGAGCGCTTTCTGTCTGCGTCTGACTTAAAGCAGAAACGGCGTAGATATAATGCTCCAAATCAGCATTTTGAACTTCAAATTTTGTGGTAGTTGTCACGTAATAAATATTCGCTGGATTTGAGAAATCGGTTATTTTCCCTTTCAGGAATTTATAAATTACATATTTCTTATCATTAATTCCTGCCTTCCAAGTCAATGATGCAGTATTGCCTTTTTTAGCAATTACAGCATTTGTTGGCGGTTGCGGTTTTATTCTTGTGATTCTGTTAGCTTCAGGTGTTAAAGCAATGTATCTATATGGTTTTTGAATAAGCGGATTTCGCAATGTATCTCCTTTTTTAAAGAATGAATTTGCTGTAAAATGCATTGAACCGTCTATTTGAGGTATTTTACGAATCATTTCAATCTGTTTCACAATTTGATCTGGACTTCTCCACTCTGGTTCTTTGGCAGTATTCGAAATCTTATAATCGCCGTGGCCTACATAAACGTTAGCTCCGTATTTGTGTTCGGCCCACCATTTTGCCAAAACCTCAAAATTGGCTCTGTCAAAACCAATGTGCCAATAAATTTGTGGCGTTACGTAATCGATCCAGTTTTCTTTCTGCCATTTTAGAATATTGGCATACAAATCGTCGTAATTCGTTGCTCCTGCTCTGGTGTTAGAACCTTGTGAATCTTTTGCGATATTACGCCAAACACCAAAAGGTGAAATTCCGAATTCGACTTCCGGTTTATTCGCAATTATGGTATCTCTGATTTGTTTGATAATTAAATCGACATTATCTCTTCTCCAATCATCTTTGTCTTTAAACTGACGCGGTTCTTTAGCGAAAGCTTTTTCATCAGGAAACTCCTGTCCTTCAATTTTATATGGATAAAAATAATCATCCATATGAACGGCTTGAATGTCATAATTGCGAACTATTTCACCTACTACAGATGAAACGAAATCTCTGGTTTCTTTATAACCCGGATTAAAATATCTTGATTTTCCGTACGTAAGAAATAATTCTGGTTTCTTAAAAAATAAATGCGATTTGGTTAATACATCTTTTAAAGTATCTTTTTGCACACGATACGGATTCAGCCAAACGTGAACATTCATTCCTCTTTTTCCCGCTTCATCAATCATCATTTGCAATGGATCAAATCCCGGAGCAACGCCTTGAGTTCCGGTTATCCAATGCGATGATGGTTCTTTTGTTGATTTGTAATACGCATCAGCCGTCGGACGGATTTGAAAAATTACGGTGTTCAAATTATTTGATCTTAGATTATCTAAAATCATAATCATTTCCGATTTCATCTGCTTGTCTGATAATCCTGGTTTTGATGGCCAGTCGATATTGTCTACGGTCGAAATCCAAGCAGCACGCATTTCTCTTTTTGGTGATTCCTGACTGAAAAGTTTCGTTTGAAACAGCAATATTAGAGTTATGATTTTTAGAATTTTCATAAGATTTTATTTTTGGTTAGCTAATTGTTGTTGAATAATTTAACCGCAAAGTTCGCTAAGATTTACGCAAGGTTCGCTAAGTTTTGTTTTTTTTAATTTCGCAAAGTCGCAGAGTCGCAAAGTTTTTTTTCATTTTAAATTATTACAATCTTAATGTAGACGCACTGTTGTACGTCTCTACAGAAACCTTTGTCCCTTTGAACCTTTGTCTCTTTGAACCTCAATCAAAAAATTATTCCAACAAATAAATCCCTCCCTCAATTAATGATGCCCAAACTTGTCCTTTATCATCAATTGTAAAACCATTAATGCTTGAACTTCCTAGATTGATTTGTTTTATAATTTCAAATTTGGCAGCATCAACAATCATCACTTCTCCTTTTCGGCTTCCTACGTATATTTTATTGTTTTTTTCCAATATTCCAGCCGGATTGTGTTCGTATCCCCATTTTAAATCCAAAACTTTAGTTTGGTTCACAAAACTTTCTTCTGTCAATTCAATCTCGTCATTAAGTGGTACTCTAATAAGTTCTCCATCCATTGTTTTGCCATAAAACCATTTTCCGTCCTGGCTTTTACCCATTGATTCTCTAATTTTCCATTTCTGAGTTCTTAAAAGTGTTTTACCCGTTTCAATGTCTAAAATGGTTAAGAAACGCTGAGGCGTAACAAAATAAAGTCTTTTTGTTGTTGAAACCATATTGACATTTCCAGCAGAATACAGAATTTGTTTGTCGTTGCCATTATTCCATTTCCAGATCAGATTTCCTGTGTTTTTGTCCAAACAATATACATATGAATCCCAAACGCCAAAAATTATTTTATCACCCTGTATTAACGGAGTTCCCTGTGAATAAGACGTTGGTAAATTATTTTTCCAGATTACTTTTCCGGTCACAGCATCTGCACAAATAAATGCTGTCGAACTCGCTGTATAAACTCTATTGTTTTCTGCAATTGGCGAACCTACCAAAACACCTCCTACAGGAATAGTCCATTTTTGTTTTCCTGATTGTGTGTCAAGACCTTGCAGATTTCCTTCTATTGTACCAATAACTAAATTATTTTTTACAATTATTGGTGAAAAATAAATTGAATTTCCTGTTTCAGTTTTCCAATTCTGGGCTTTATTTTTTAGGTTTATAGATTTTATTTCGCCTATAGAATTCGTAAAATAAAGATTCTTTTTATCAAATGCTGGAAGACTGTAAATCGATGCAATATCTTTTAAAAATGGAGGTTGCATAACCAAATTATCTTTTGGAATTTCAATTTTAGAAGGTTTTGATGGAACCGAAAATTTAAAAACTCCCGGTTTATCAATTTCTTTTTGATAGATACTTATACTGTCGTTGTTGATAATTACTTGGTTATAACTTTGTGTTTTTCCGTCAAGCGAAGTGATTGATGTTCCCATTAAACCGCTCAAACCCGAAAAATCATATTTTCTTAAAGTATGTCCGTGACCGCAAAAAGTGGCAACAGTTGGATATTTTTCTAAAACAGAAAGTACTTCTTTATAATTGCTCACGCTGTTATCTAACGGATAATGTGCAAAATTCAACACTTTTTTATTGGCATTCTTAAGATTCTCCTTTAGGGTTTTATCCAACCAAAGTACATCTTCGTGTTTTACAAAACCATCTCCCATTTTCATATAAGGTCCGCAAGGAAATCCGATAAAAACATAATCTCCTTTTGAAAACACAAAACGATCTTCGCCAAATATTTTTTTATAAGTCAAACCGGCACTTTCGCTCCAGTTGGTTTCATGATTTCCTGAAACTACGTAATAAGGAATTTTTAGTTTTGAAAGTATTGCATGAACTTGTTTTAGCTCGTCATCGGCACCACGATTCGTCAAATCTCCGGTTACAATTGCAAATTCAAAATCTGAATTATTGATTTCTTTTACGATATTCTGTAATAAAAAGTCATTATCATTCCCTACTGAAACATGCAGGTCAGTAAGCTGTACAAACTTTATATTTCCTGATTTTTCTGCATTTTGAGAAAATCCGGAAACGACTATAAAAAGCAATAATATTCTTAAAAATAGATTTTTCATTCGTGTCTTTTTTTATTTATTGAACCTTCATTTAAATTATATTGTGATGACGTTGTAATGTTTTTTTTACCCAGATTTAGCAGATTTAATTTGTGTCAATTCGTGCAATTTTGTGGCGAAAATCATTTTAATAATTTTATCTCGATAGCGATCGGGAGTGGCTAAAAAATTCCTAACAGGTTTTAAAAACCTGTTAGGATAGGTAACCAACCTAATTTTATGCGCTACTTACTTGATGTAAATCGCAACACATAATTTCTTTATATATTTTATTTTCATTTTTAGATGAAAAACTACTGTCCCGCCTCTACAAAAAACTTTGTTCCTTTGAACCTCTGCCCCTTTGAACCTCTAAAAAAATCATTTCAAACAATCTCTTAAAATGGTTACCGGATGCATTGCTTTTCTGTTTGTTCCGTCAAAAATCTGGTGACGACAGCTTGTTCCCGCAGCAGCAATTGCTGTTGTAGATTCTGTTGCACGAATTTTTGGGAATAAAGTATCTTCACCCATTTGCATACTGATTTCGTAATGCTCTTTTTCATAACCAAATGAACCCGCCATACCACAACAGCCTGAATTATAAATCGTAACAGTACTATTTTTGGGTAAATTCAACATCGCAAATGAAGCTTCAACAGTGCTTAATGATTTTTGATGACAGTGTCCGTGAATTTTTATTGTTTTCTCCGTATCCGAAAATTGTCCGGAATGAATTTTTCCAGTTGTAATTTCTCTTTTGAAAAACTCTTCGACAGTAAAAACATTTTTTGACAGCTTTTCAGCGCTTTCTTTGTCTTTTGCCAATCGGAGATATTCGTCTCTAAAAGTCAATATTGCAGATGGTTCGATTCCGATTAATGGAATGCTTTCAGAAATTAAATCTTTGAAAATAGTCACATTTTTATTGGCAATTTCCTGAGCTTCTTCCAGAAAACCTTTTGATATAAAAGCTCTTCCGCTTTCTTCGTGATCTGTAATAATTACTTCATAACCTAGTGCCGTCAGCAATTCGTATGCATCGATACCAACAGAGAGATCATAATAATTGGTAAACTCATCACAAAAAAGATATACTTTTCCGTTTTTAAAAGAATTATTTTCTACCGACTTTTTATTTTTTTCGTACCATTTTTTAAAGGTCTTCGGTGCCAAAAGCGGTACTTGTCTTTCAGGAGCAATTCCCATGCTTTTTTTAACCAAAGGCAAATTGGCCACAAAATTCGTCATTGATGGTGCAATGCTTCCGAACTTGTTCAACTTCGAATTGAAAGCAAATATTTTGTTGCGCACAGAAAATCCGTTTGCTTTTTGATATTGGTATAAAAATTCGGCTTTTAAAGTTGCCACATCCACATTACTTGGGCATTCGCTGGCGCAGGCTTTGCAGCTCACGCATAATTCAAATACTTTATATAATTCTTCGTGGTCGAATTTATTCTCTTTTTCAGAATTGGTTAAATATTCTCTGAGCGCATTGGCTCTGGCGCGAGTGGTATCTTTTTCATTTCGGGTCGCACGGTAACTCGGACACAAAGTTCCGCCCGCGGAAGGTGCTTTACGGCAATCGCCTGAACCATTGCATTTTTCGGCAGCACGCAAAATTCCTAAACTATCAGAGAAATCCTGAATCGTTTTAATTTCTGGTTCAATCCTTCCCGCTTCAAAACGAAGATTTTCATCCATTTTAGAAGCATTTACAATTTTCCCAACATTCAAAATCGTATTCGGATCAAATGCTTTTTTTATTCGTTTCAGCAGTTCATAGTTTTTATCGCCAATCATAAAAGGCAGAAACTCTCCTCTTAAAATTCCGTCACCATGTTCACCGCTTAACGAACCTCTGTATCTTTTCACCAAATGAGCCACTTCCGTGGATAAATTTCTAAACTGGTGTAATCCTTCTTTTGTTTTTAAATTGATTTTCGGACGCAAATGCAATTCTCCAGCACCGGCATGCGCGTAATAAATAGCACTTTGTCCATGTCTTTCCATCATCGCAGCAAAATCGGCAATATAATTAGGAAGATCACTGAGTTCAACTGCGGTATCTTCGATAGAATCGGCTGCTTTGTCATCGCCAACAATGCTTCCTAAAAGTCCCAAACCAGCTTTACGAACCTCATTTACTTTATCAATATCAGCTCCATAAATTTTAGGTAGTGCATATCCAAAATTATTATCCTGAAGGTCTTTAATTAATGCATCGGCCTGTAATTCCGCATCTTCCATGTTTATATGTGATCCTACTTCAAGCATAATAACCGCTTTTGGTTCGCCCACAATAAAAAATCGATTTTTAGATTGTTCCCTATTGGTTTTGGTACAATCTAAAATCGTATCATCCATCATTTCGCAAGTGTACAAATGATGTTTCATTGCGACAACTACAGCTTCTAAACTTTCATGAATGGTATGAAAATGCGCCACCACCATAATATTGTTTGTTGGCGGTAAATCATCTACTTTCAAAGTAATCTCTGTTGTAAAAGCCAATGTTCCTTCACTTCCGCAAAGCAATTTTCCTAAATTGATTGTATTTTCAGTTCCCGAAAAAAGTTCTGATTTTAATAAAATATCAATCGCATAACCTGTATTTCGTCTATGAATTTCAGGTTTTGGAAATTCTCTATTGATTTCTTTCTGATTTTCTTTATTCGAAAGTTCCTCGTAAATGGTTTTATAAATTTTATTTTCTAAAGAATCGCCTTTTGTCTTCTCAATAAATTCCTCCGAAGACAAATCCTTAAAAACGGCAATACTTCCGTCACTTAAAACTGCTTTTATCTCTACAATTTTATCTCGGGTAACGCCATAACGAATCGAAGTTGTTCCCGAAGAATTATTTCCAACCATTCCGCCAATCATGCAACGGTTTGTGGTTGAAGTCGTTGGACTGAAAAATAATCCGTGTGGTTTTAAATACAAATTCAATTCATCGCGAATTACTCCGGGTTGTACTGTAATCGTTTTCTTTTCGGCATCAAAAGCAACAATTTTTGTAAAATGCTTCGAAACATCAACAATAATTCCGTTACCAACAGTTTGTCCAGCTAAAGAAGTTCCTGCCGTTCTGGGTGTTATTGAAATATTATTTTCTGAGGCAAAACGAATAATTTTTACAATATCTTCTTCTGTTTTTGGAATCGCAACGGCTTCCGGTATAATTCTATAGGCAGAAGCATCTGTAGCATACAGTTTTTTATGAAGATCATCATAAAAAAGCGTTCCTTCTAAGGAATCAGATAGTTGTTGTAATTGGAGAGAATCGGGCATTTGATTTTTTATTGATATTTTCTATTCTAAAATGGTCGATCTGTAAGTTTCTTTGAAATTCAAATAAAACCAGACAGTCCAAGATCCCGATGCTTTGGGATGGAAAAAACTGTCTGGTTGTTACAAACTAACGTAAACTTGAACCAGATCTTTAGTATTCGAAACATTTAAAGCTTCGATTGTTTTATATTCAGCTAATCTTAATTTAAAGAGAAATGGCATTATTGTTAGGGCATTCGACTTTAACCCAAAAACAGAAAAGTCCTGATCCAATGAATCCGACATTCTGTTAATGTTAAAATTATTGTCCGTTAATTTTACTATTGATTTTTTCGTTTTTTCGGAAAGCCAAACGATAGCTTTATTTTTTAATTCTTCAGATGCAGAAAATGGATCTAAATACTTTAGTAGTATCAAAATGTTTTTTAAAAAATGTAACAGGTATTTCTGAAGTTATTCCGTCTTGACTTTCTGAGAATATCATAAGTCAAAGAAGTAATGGTTTTCATAATATATTTGATTAGTTAAATTTTTGGTTTAACAAATATATACAAAAAACAAAACACTTACATTATTTTGCGTTATTTAACAAAATAAAATTAAAATAACGCAAAAAAACGCATAAATGTTTGATAGAGATTTTAAATTACAATATAAAAACGCCAGATTTTCGGTATTCTTCCAGACTCGCATCTTCTGGATTCAAATTCGTTACAATCGTATCCAATTGCTTTAAATCACAGACAACATGAGGCATTTTTGTGTTTAATTTATCAGAAGAAAACATTGAAACAACTCTGTCAGAAGCTTCTATCATTGCCTTTTTAACCATTGAAACCTCATAACCTACCTCAGTAAGTCCTTGTTTTACATTAATACTACTCGCGCCTATAAAACAAATATCGGCCTTGATTTTAGACACAACCTGCATTACATCGATACCAATAGTAACCATTGCGTTTTTTTGCATTTTTCCTCCAATAAATATTAAATCAATATTTGGATGCTGTGATAATTGCATGGCAATTGGAAGACTATAGGTGTAAATTGTAGCTTTTAAATTTGAAGGAATCAACTTTGCAAATACTAAATTTGTACTTCCTCCACTCATTATAATAACCTGGTCATCATGTAATAATGACAACGCTTTTGTTACGATTTGCTTTTTTTCCTCTTCCTCTGAAATATGTATATCAAAAATATTCGCCGATTTTTCTTTAACCTGTATTGCCCCGCCGTAGACCTTTTCCAGTAGTTTCTTGCTGTCAAGTTCGTTTAAATCCCTTCTAATAGTATCTTCCGATAAATCCAAAGCCAAAGCCAAATCAGTTGTCACAACCTTCTGTTCTTCAACAAGCTTAGTCATTATATATTTATGTCTTTCGGCTTTCAGCATTTTTTTTAAAAGTTAAAATTCAGAGCAAATATATCAAATAATTCTATTGAAAGCGTAGGATTAAGCAAAAACTGCAATAGTTTGCGTTTTTTGACTTAAAAAGCAAAAAACGAAAAAATAAATATTCATAAAATGCGTTATTTTGCGTTATTTAAGTTAATTTTTGAAAAAAATTACAAAATAATGCATTTGTATGCAATAAATAAATATATTTGCTCAACAACCATAAAAAAACCAGATAATTATGAAAAAACTATTTCTTATTTCATTGTTGGTTTTGTTCATTCAAGCAACATTTGGGCAAACAAAAACAATCACTGGAACTGTAAAAAACAAAGCTGACGGATTCCCCATACCAGGAGTCAGCGTAATGATTCAGGGAACCTCCAATGGAACAACTACTGATTTTGATGGAAACTATACCATCAGCATTGCACCAGGCCGAAGCCTTAGCTTCAGTTACATGGGTCTAGAAACTGTAGTAGTAAAAATTGAAGGACAACAAAAAGTAAACGTTGAAATGTCTTCAAGCGCTGCAAAATTAGACGAAGTAGTTGTAGTGGGATTCTCTTCTCAGAAAAAAGCAAATCTTACTGGAGCAGTTGCTAAAGTAGATGTTAAAAAAGCTTTAGGAAGTATTCCTATTACAGATATCACAAAAGGTTTACAAGGAACTACTCCGGGACTTAATATTACTTATAATTCAGGTAGTATAGGCAAACAATCAAATGTTAATATTCGTGGAGCTGGAACTATTGTAAATGGTGTTGCTACAGGATCACCACTTATCTTAGTTGACGGTGTTCCAGGCGATCTGTCAATGTTAAATTCAGAAGATGTAGAAACGATGTCTGTACTTAAAGACGCCGCTTCTGCTTCTATTTATGGTGCACGTGCGGCATTTGGTGTTATATTAATTACTACAAAAAGCGGTAAAAATGCTAAAGGAAAAGTAAGATTCGCTTACAGCAACAATACAGGTTGGAGCAACCCAATTTCTTTAGTTCAGTTTAATGACCCAACTGTAGAGCTTCCTGCAATGATCGACGCACAAGCCAGAGCTGGTAATGCAAATCCAGAATCTTTTGGTATGAACTACAAAACATTATTGCCAGGTATCATTAACTGGAAAGAAAAATACGCTGCAACAAGAAACCCTAATGATAAAAATATGATTTTGGGTGAAGATTTTGACGTTATTGGCGGAAAAGAATATTTCTACAGAATTTGGAATCCACATGATGAAATGTTGAAAAAGAATGCGGTACAAACACTTCACAATTTATCAGCTCAAGGTTCTTTGGGTGAAAAAAGTTCGTTTATTGTTTCATTAGGTCTTGCTAACCAAGAAGGTGTAATGAAAATCAATAATGAAACTAACCAGAGATTCAATATCAACATGGGTATGACGACACAATTAGCTAGCTGGCTTACTGGAGATTTTAAAGTATTAGGAACTTTCCAAGAATATGATTCCCCTTTCAACTACTACAACAGTGGACTTGATACTGCTGGTAACGGATATTTTGGATACTACATGCGTTGGGGATCTTATTTCCCATATGGTACTTATAATGGTACTTACTTTAGACATGCGCCAGGTTACATGGCAAATGCCTCTCAAAATGAAAACAAGTCAAATGATATGAGGATCAGTGGAAAACTTACTGCTCAAATTACAAAAGACTTCAATTTAATTGGGGAATACAGTATCAATAATAATTTTTCAAGTTTAAAAATGAACGGTGGTCAAATTCCTATGTGGGACTGGTGGACAAGTGCTGCTGACTTAGTTGCTGGAAAACCTACAATGATGGAAAGTGCAAACGATTTTGTTGCACAAGCCAAATCATCATATACAAGAAATGTAGCAAATATCTATGCAAATTACACTAAAACATTAGGCGAAAACCATAACTTTAAAGTATTAGGCGGTTTGAACTCAGAATGGTATGATTTTGAAAGAACATATGCTCGTAGAAATACCCTTTTAGATAAAAGCAAACCAGAATTTAATTTAGCGATTGGTGATCAATTTACTTCACCTCTTACTTCTAATGCGATTCTAAATCCAGGTCTATCAAAATATGCAATTGCCGGATTCTTTGCTCGTGTTAATTATGATTACAAAGGAAAATATTTATTAGAAATAAACGGACGTTATGATGGTTCTTCAAAATTCCCAACTAATGAGCAATGGGGTTTCTTCCCTTCTGCTTCTGTTGGATATAGAATTTCGGAAGAAGGTTTCATGGAAAGCACAAAAAGCTGGTTAAATGATTTGAAAATCCGCGGATCTGTTGGTTCAATAGGAAATCAAAATATTGCTGCTAATGCCTTTTTTACCAACTATGCCTAGCAAAAACCCTCTTTGGATGGGAAGTGGCGCAACAATACCTCCTTCTGTTGATCTTCCAACAAACGTTGACCCTAGTCTAACTTGGGAAAAAGTAACTACTCAAGATGTAGGTATTGATATTAGAATCTTCAATATGTTAGGTTTGACGTTTGATTACTATCAGCGTGATACTAAAGGAATGTTAGCTCCAGGTAAAACACTCCCAGGTTCATTTGGTCAGGCTGCTGCTCAATACAAACTCAGGAAATTTAAGAACTACTGGTTGGGAACTAGCGCTTAATTTTAACAAAAACATAAACCAAAACATAAGCGTTTATGCTGATCTTTCTCTTTCTGACAATACTACAGAAGTAACAGAATGGAATAACTCAGCTAAATTAATTAGTACTACTTCATTCTATGCAGGTCAAAAATTAGGTGAAATCTGGGGATTAGAAACAGACCGATTAATTCAATCTACAGATCAAATTGACGCAACAGGATTAATTGTAAATGGTGTTGATTATAAAAACGTAAGAACTGGTACTTTTAAATATGGTGCTGGAGATGTAATGTATAAAGACATAAACGGAGACGGAATAATCTCAAGAGGAGATGGAACAGCTAGAGATCCTGGAGATTTAAGAGAGATTGGTAATACAACTCCTCGTTACCAATATGGTAGTTCGTCTTGGAGGTGAATTTGTACGGATTTGATATTGATGCTTTCTTCCAAGGAGTTGGTAAACGTCAATACTGGACAACTTCTGACTTAGTATTACCATTCTACAGCAGAACAGATGCTATGTATGAGAATCAAAATGACTATTGGACACCACAAAACACAGACGCATATTTCCCTAATCCATACCCTGGACATTCTGAATAATGCTTTTGGAGATTATGCACCTGGATCAAATAACTTTGTTGCACAAACACGTTATTTATTAGACATGTCTTATTTACGTTTAAAATCGATGACTATTGGATATACTTTCCCTAAAAGTATTACACAAAAAGTGGGAATCGATAAAATCAGACCATATATTTCAGGTTTAAACTTAGCTACTTGGAAAAGCAGTAAATTGCCAGTAGATCCTGAAATTAATGAAACTGAAGCTGTATGGGGAAGAACTTTCCCTTATTCTAAAACTTGGTCAGTTGGTATCCAACTTGCGTTTTAAAAAAGGTATTTAAAAATTAAAAAGTAATCAAAATGAGAAAATTAATAACAAACTCTAAGATAAAACTATCAGTTGCCTTGCTTACTTTTGCAAGTTTAGCTGTTAGCTGTTCAGATTTTTTGGATACACCTCCTGAAGATGTGTTTTCAGACGACAATTTTTGGACTTCAGAAAACAACGTAAAAACATATTCTTGGCTAAACTACAATACCTTTAATGGTTACGGAAATAATACGGGTGTTACAGCTGATTTTTACTTTCATGCCGCTACAGGATTAATAGATGATAACCTTGCTAATAACGTTTTTACCAACTTTCCAACGGCTGCAAATTCAACTAATGCAAACTGGAACGAATATTACACTTTGATTCGTCGTTGTAATCTTATGTTAGCCAGAGTACCGAATGTACCTATGGATCAAACGAAGAAAAATCACTATATAGGTGTTGCGAAGTTCTTTAGAGCTCATACTTATTTTCGTTTAGCACAGCAGTTTGGTGACGTGCCATACACAGATCAATATTTAGCTCAAAGTGATGCTAATGTATATAAACCAGCTTTAAAGAGAGCAGAAGTAATTGACAATGTAATTAAAGATTTGGAAGAAGCAATTCCAATGTTATTAAACGTTGATGATAGCAATGTTACTGTAAATAAATATACTGCTTATGCGTTATTAAGCCGAGTATGTTTGAGTGAAGGTACGTACAGAAAATACAATTTAGGACAGAATGGAAATACGTATCTTCAAAAAGCAAAAGATGCTTCTTTAGCTGTAATGAATAATAACTCTTACAAACTAAACACAGATTGGAAAGCACTTTACAATTCGGTTGAGTTATTAGGAAATACTGAAGTAATTTTAACAAAAAGATACATTAAAGGTGTTTTAGGAAATTCTGTTCAATCGTACACAAATACATCTACTGTTCAAAACGGATTGACAAAATTTGCTGCAGAAAGTTATGTAACTACTAACGGATTGCCTATCAAACAAGCTGGAAATGCTCAATATTTAGGCGATAACAATATTGCTAATACTTTTGCTAACAGAGATCCAAGATTTGCTAAAGCTTTTAGTCCAGCAGATTATGCCTATTCTGATAAACCTTTTAATGGTTTGACATCTATAACAGGTTATGTATTTCAGTTATATAATAATCCTGCTACAACTGGTACAGAGGTTACAACAGGTGGACAAAACCAAATTGATGCTCCTGTTTTTACATTAAGCGAAGTGTATTTGAATTATGCTGAAGCATGTGCAGAATTAGGAACAGTTACTAATGCTGATCTTAATTTATCAATCAACAAAGTTCGTACACGTGCAGGAATAGCTATTTTGACTACAGATGGTACAAATGCTAGTGCCTGGTAGGCGTACAAATTGATGATCCACAAAGAACAACTGCGTTAGAGCAAATTTCAGGAATTGTCAATCCAATCACATGGGAAATTCGTCGTGAACGCAGAATTGAGTTCATGAGCTGGACTACCATTGAGAAAAGAAGATCTTATGCGTTGGAAAAAAGGAGATTACTTAGATAGTAATGCTAAAAACCCAGATGTAACCTTAGGAGCCAGAATAATCGCTTGGTAGGAACCCGCTAAAACAGAAGTAGACGCCAACGGATATGTGAAATTCCTTATGCAGCAGGTGACAAGAATTATTTGATACCAAAAAATTACTTAATGCAATTCCCAACAAACGATATTGATTTATACAAGCTCAGAAGGTGTTAATTAAAACAAAACCCAGGCTGGTAATTCGGAATTACATAAATAAATTTTTGCCCTATAATAATTAAAACTACCTCTGGAATTTAAATACTCCAGAGGTAGTATTTAAAAAGTCTTTTCTCAACCTCAGCGCAAAGACAAAAATACAATGCAATAAAACGCCGATCTCAAAAACTCAGATAACCAATTTCTACACTATCCGCACTACATCAATCAAAAAACATCAAAGCAATCAAATAATAATATAATTATATTAAGTCAATTTTTTGCCTTTAACTATTAACTGTAATTAAAATGATAAAATTCATACAAAAAGTGTTCTTATTGTAGCTTCTTTATTTTACACATCATCTTATTCTAATTCATTTCAGACGGTGGCAAAAAGCAGTTACGGTAGAAATTAATTCTCCTATTAAAACCGGAGCTGATAATTACGAGAAATACTTACCGCTTTTAAAAGATAAAAAAATAGGAATCGTTACGAATCAAACCGGAATTTTGTCTGATAAAACTCATTTGGTAGATTTTTTACTAGAGAAAAAAATTGCCATTCAAACTATATTTGCCCCTGAACACGGATTTAGAGGAACTGCGGATGCAGGTGAACATGTAATTGACGGAAAAGACCCAAAAACCGGATTATCAATTATTTCTCTTTACGGAGACAATAAAAAACCAAAACCTGACAATTAGCCGGAATCGACATTATGATTTTCGATTTGCAGGATGTTGGTGCTCGTTTTTATACTTATATTTCTTCATTGCATTACGTAATGGAAGCTTGCGCAGAAAACAGTGTTCCGCTTATCATTCTTGACCGACCAAATCCAAACGGAGGTATTGTTGACGGTCCGCTTTTGGAAAAAGAATTTACAAGTTTTGTAGGCATGCACCCTGTTCCGCTTCTGCACGGAATGACAATTGGAGAATATGCACAAATGGTAAATGGAGAAAAATGGCTAAAAAATGGAGTACAATGCAAACTGACTGTTATTCCATGCGTTGAATTACAACGAAAAATGAAATACAGTTTACTGGTAAAACCATCTCCAAATTTACCAAACGACCAATCCATAAATCTATACGCTAGTTTATGTCTTATTTGAAGGAACGAATGTAAGTGTAGGCCGAGGAACAGAAAAGCAATTTCAAATTTATGGTTCTCCAAATTTGACAAAAACGAATTTCAGTTTTACTCCAAAACCAAATTTTGGAGCAAAAGATCCGCTTTATAACGGAAAAGAATGTTTTGGAGAAGATTTAACTTCTTATCCTAAATTAACAAAATTAGAATTAAAATGGCTAATAAAAGCCTATCAAAATACCAGCGATAAAACGAAATTTTTCAATGCTTTTTTCACCAAACTTGCCGGAACAAAAAAATTGCAGCAGCAAATTGAAACTGGAGTTTCGGAAAAAGAAATTAGAGAAAGCTGGAAAAAAGATCTAGAAGCTTTTCAAATAATGAGAAAGACCTATTTAATTTATTAAACTAAACCTGTTTCTTAAAATAAAAATATCCCCAAATTGACTATTTTTTACCAAAATAGAGACCTCTTATACAAATTATCGAAACCAAAAATATCAAAATCTGCTGTTTCAAAAATCAAAAAAAGAAAAGAAAAATGAACAATAAAAATCCTGAAACTGAACAAGAATCTTTGTACAAAGATTTGGATCAAATGAGCGTGAAAGAACTTCTTATCAACATCAATACAGAAGACAAAAAAGTACCGAGTATTATCGAAGAGCAGATTCCTAAAATCGAGAAACTAGTCAAAGCGATTGTAAAAAAAATGCAATTCGGCGGTAGATTATTTTATATTGGAGCCGGAACTTCTGGACGAATTGGAATTTTAGATGCATCTGAATGCCCTCCTACTTTTGGCGTTCCGCATGATATGATTATCGGAATTATTGCCGGCGGAGACACTGCAATTAGAAAAGCAGTTGAAAATGCTGAAGATGATACAGAACAAGCATGGAAAGATTTGGCGAAATTTGAAATTTCAAGCTTGGATTTTATTATCGGAATTGCTGCTTCTGGAAATACGCCTTATGTTTTGGGCGCTTTGAAAAAAGCTAAAGAACACAATATCAAAACAGGAAGTATTTCCTGCATCAGCAACGGACTTATTGCTCAGGAGGCAGATCACCCAATTGAATTAATTGTTGGTCCAGAATTCTTAACTGGAAGTACGAGAATGAAAGCGGGAACTGCTCAAAAACTAACCTTAAACATGATCTCAACTTCGGTAATGATTAAGCTTGGAAAAGTAAAAGGCAACAAAATGGTCGACATGCAGCTGTCTAACGAAAAATTGGTAAAACGCGCGATCAAAATGATTATCGAAGAACTTGGAATTGAATATGATTTAGCTGAAGAATTACTTCATAAACACAAAAGCGTAAGAGCGGTTTTACATGGCTCAAAACAAAAATCTGTAAATCTAAAGAATTTTATAAATTTATAGAAATTAAAGTTTCAATCTATAAGTTTCTAAATTCAACGGAGATCAGAAAGGTTTTAAAAACCTTTCTGATCTAAAACAACCAAACCATCAAAACTATAAAATGACACCAAGTACAATTCTTATCCTTATCATCATTTATTTCGGAACATTATTTTATATTTCACACAGAGTAAGCAGGAAAGACAGACGGAAATGATGCTTTTTTTACAGCCAATAAAAACTCAAAATGGTATTTAGTTGCGTTTGGAATGATTGGAACCGCTCTTTCTGGAGTAACTTTTATATCCGTTCCTGGAGAAGTTGGCGCACCAAGTGGTGAACAATTTAAGTATTTTCAGTTCGTTTTAGGAAATGCACTCGGATTTATCGTAATCACAAAGCTATTGTTACCGTTGTATTACCGAATGAATCTGACTTCAATTTATGGTTATATTGAACAAAGAATGGGACTTTACAGTTACAAAACTGCAGCTTCTATTTTCTTAATCAGCAGAACTATAAGTTCAGCCTTCAGACTTTATTTAGTAGTCATTGTTTTGCAGCGTTTTGTATTTGATTTTTATCATATTCCGTTTGCCGTTACAGTATTAATTTCTTTAATTCTTATTTTCTCATACACTTATAGAGGCGGACTAAAAACGATTATTATTACTGATACTTTACAAACGTTTTTCCTTGTAACCTCAGTTTTTCTTACCATTTATTTCATCTGCGACCGTATGGATTTAAGTGCAATTGGCGCATTCGAAGAAGTAAAAAACAGTAATTATTCTAAAATATTTTTCTTTGATGATTTCTTTGGAAGTAAATTTCATTTCATCAAACAAATTTTAGGAGGCATGTTTGTTACCATCGCCATGACGGGTCTTGATCAGGATTTAATGCAAAAAAACCTCAGCTGTAAAAACATTGGCGAAGCGCAAAAAAACATGTTCACTTTCACAGGAATCTTCGTGATTATCAATATTTTCTTTTTAAGCGTTGGTGCTCTATTTATATTTATGCAAATAAAAACGGAATTTCAATTCCAACAGATTTAATCACAGGCAAACCAAGAACCGATTTGCTTTTCCCTGAAATTGCCTTAAATCATTTAGCCTTAATTCCTGCAATTGTATTTTTACTCGGAATTATTGCAGCCACTTTTGCCACAACAGATTCGGCTTTAACGGCTTTAACAACTTCTTTCTGCGTTGACTTTTTAGGTATGGACAAAAGCAGAAAATATCGATAAAAAAAATACTGTTAGAACCACGGCATTTGGTACACATCAGCTTTTCCGTATTGATTTTCTTCGTGATTATTATTTTCAACACAATCAATGATAGTTCTGTTGTTGGAATGATATTTAAAGTTGCGTCTTATACTTATGGTCCATTATTAGGATTATATGCTTTTGGATTGTTCCAAAAATCAAGAAATGTGAATGATAAATTAGTTCCGATAATGTGTTTGTGTCGCTCCTTTCCTCACCTATTTAATAAATGAAAATTCGAAATTATTATTTTCTGGTTACGTCTTCGATAATGAATTAATCGTCCTAAATGGATTAATAACTTACTTAGGATTATTCCTGACAAGTTCCCGAACAAGTGAAAAAATAAGTTTTTAATCGTTATAAATAAAAACAATAACTAACCTGTTGAATAAAATACATTAGAAAATAGTATTCAACACATAGAGACATAGACTTTGTAAGCTTAAAGAGGCGTTTCACTTAAAAAAAAAACATAGGCTATGTGTTAAAATCTAGATTTTTTAAAAATATCTTTTTTTTTTAAATTTAAAATCTATGTTTCTATGTGTTAAAAAAAATTGCACGCAATAAGATATAGATAAAGTAATTCTACAACTTCAAAATATAATAAAATGAAAGATTACTTCATAAAAATCAGCCTTTTGCTTCATTTTTATTTTTGATCACCAATTGCGCTGACCAAAAAAAACATACTATTACAGATTCAAAAAAAGATATTCCGTTAAAAGATACCGTTGTTTACAAACCTAAAAATAAAACCGAAAAAAAACTTTTTTCAAAGATTCAGACAGAGAAACAGCTTGGGCTGACAGCATTTACAGTAAAATGACACTTCGTGAAAAAGTGGGCCAGTTGTTTATGATTTCGGCTTATTCCAATAAAGATTCTGTTCATGTAAATCAGGTCAAAAGTTAATTACAGATTATAAAGTTGGCAGTGTTATCTTTTTTCAGGGAGGTCCGGTTCGTCAGGCGAAATTGACCAATCAGTATCAGGCAAAAGCAAAAGTTCCTTTATTCATAGGAATTGATGCCGAATGGGGATTAGCCATGCGATTAGATTCTACTTATCGTTATCCGTGGAATATGACATTGGGCGCGATTCAGGATTTGAATTTGATTGAAAAAGTGGAACAAAACATGGCCAGATGAAAACAAGCGAATCGGAATTCATTTCAATTTTGCGCCTGTTTTGGACATCAACACTAATCCTAAAAATCCAATTATCGGAAACCGTTCTTTTGGCGAAGACAAAGTGAATGTGAGCCAACAAAGCAATCGCGTTAATGACAGGTGTACAAAGTCAAGGCGTTTTCAGTACCGGAAAACATTTTCCTGGACATGGCGATACCGCAACAGATTCTCATTACGCACTTGCCTTTATAGATTTTTCAAAGGAACGAATTGATTTAGTCGAATTATATCCTTACAAACGATTATTTGATGAAGGTTTAGTATCTGTTATGGTTGCACATCTTAATATTCCAAGTTTAGAACCAACGTCCAAATTATGCCATCTTCTACTTCGTATAATGTAGTTACGAAACTTACTTCAAAAAGAATTAGGTTTTGAAGGTTTGATTTTTACCGATGGTTTAGCCATGAAAGGTGCAAGTAATTTTAAAGGTCCGGGAGATTTGGAAATTGCCGAGCTTCTTGGCGGGAAATGACATTTTGCTTTGCCCTGAAAATGTTCCGGTGGCGGTTGAAAAATTGGAAGAAGCTTATATGACAGCACGATAACTGAAGAACGTTTAGCACATTCGGTTAAAAAAATATCTGCATTATAAATTCAAAGCGGGATTAAATCATTACAAGCCAATGTAGATATGAACGAATATTTACAATGATCTTAATCCGTCGCAAAATGACGCTTTGCATTATAAATTATATGAAAATGCGGTTACCGTTTTAAAAAATGAGAAAGGAAATTCTTCCGATAAAAGAATTAGATCAGAAAATTGCTTACATAAAATTGGGCGACGATGCCAACAGTGCTTTTATAACGACATTAAAAAAATATACCGAAGTCACAGAAGTCGAAGACAACAATATTGACAGTCTGAATGCAGGAATTAAAAAGTTATGACAACGTTATCATAGCTTTCCATAAAGTGAATAAACCTTGGGAAAAACAAAATTTACGATAACCGAAATACTTTGGTGAAGGAAATTGCGAAACACAACAAAGTGATTTTGGATGTTTTCGCAAAACCATATTCATTATTACCAATCGATGATTTTGATGATATTGAAGGATTAGTGGTTTCGTACCAAAACTCCGATATCAGTCAGGTAGTTTCTGCCGAATTATTGTTTGGAGCTATTGACGCAAAAGGAAAATTGCCGGTTTCAATTAATAACTTTTTCAAAGTAAATGATGGATTAACAACCGAAAAATTAAATCGTCTGGCTTTTCACAACTCCAGAAAATGTCAATATGAATCCTGCTATCCTATCAAAAATTGATGCCGTTGCACAAAAAGCAATTGATGGAAAAATGACTCCAGGAATGCAGGTTTTGGTTGCCCGAAAAGGAAGTATAATTTTTCAGAAATCGTATGGATCATCAAACTTATGATAACGGAAAACAAGTAATCAACACCGATTTATATGATGTTGCTTCCATTTCAAAAATGATTTCGACATTGCCAAATGTGATGCAATTGTATGATAAAAATAAAGTGACTCTGGATACCAAATTGAAAGATATGGTTCCGTTTTTTGCCAATACAAATAAGGCAAACATCATCTTCAAAGATTTGCTAAGTCATTACGCAGGACTTCAGGCATGGATTCCGTTTTACAAAGCGACTTTGGACAGCAATAATAAGCCTTCTGAAAAATACTATCGAAAAATTGCCGATTCTAAACGGTTTTACAACAAAAGTGGCAGACAGTCTTTATTTCGAAATGATTATCACGATACGATCATGAAAATCATTGCCGAAAGCCCGATTATCTCCAAAAATCGAATACAAATACAGCGATTTTACTTTCATCATCTTAAAGGAATATTTAGAAAGAAAAACGCATGAAAAACTGGAAGATCTGAGCAGAAGAGAATTTCTACAGCACTCTGGGAATGAATTATACACTTTATAATCCGTTGGACAAATTCGAAAAAAGCAATATTGCTCCTACTGAAATTGACAATTATTTCAGACATCAGACATTCAAGGTTATGTTCACGATATGGCAGCAGCAATGGAAGGCGGTGTCGCAGGTCATGCCGGAATTTTTTCGAATGCTATGGATGTTGCCAAAATGATGCAGTTGTTTTTGCAAAAAGGAAATTACGGTGGTAATCAATATTTTTCGCCACAAACTTTTGATACCTTTAATACTTGCTATTACAAAGACAAAGGAGTTCAGAGAGGCTTAGGTTTTGACAAAAGAATTGGCAAAGGCGGACCAACTTGCGGCTGTGTTTCCGAAGCCAGTTTTGGCCATACTGGATTTACTGGAAATATGGCTTGGGTTGATCCTGCAAACCGAAATTGTCTATGTATTTTTGTCCAACAGAACCTATCCAGAAGTTATAAATGACGAAAATAAATTAGCCAAAGGAAAGATCAGAGAAGAAATTCAGCAGATAATTCAAGACGCCATCATAAAATAATTCAATCTAAAATCTAAAAATCCAAAAATCTAACATCAAAAAAAAACCAATGACAAAAGAACGTTTAACCTCACTGGATGTATTTAGAGGATTTACTATTTTATTAATGACTATAGTAAATAATCCAGGAAGCTGGGACTCCATTTATGCCCCATTAGAACACGCCGAATGGCACGGTTGCACGCCAACAGATTTAGTATTTCCTTTTTTTGTTTTTATAATGGGAACTGCAATACCTTTTGCAATGCCGGTAAAACATTTTGACGGAGCTGTTTTTAATAAAATCTTAGTTCGTTCGATTCGAATTTTCTGCTTGGGATTATTTTTGAGCGTTTTCAGCAGAATTCATTTATTTGGATTGGAAGGAATTCCCTTATTAGCAGTGCGATTGGTCATTGCATTTGCAGTCGCTTATGCTCTTTTAGGAAACTTTTCAATGAAAGTCAAAACCATTCTTGCTGTAGGGATTTTTGTAATATTGATTTCTTTGGCATTCAGTGGTCTTGAACATTTTGAAGATACCCGAATACCTGGTGTTTTACAACGAATTGCAATCGTCTATTTCTTTAGTTCTATTTTATATCTAAAAACTAATTTAAAAACACAGCTTATTGTTTTAGCAACACTTTTAATTGGATATTGGCTTTTAATGGCTTTTGTTCCCGTTCCTGGATTTGGTCCTGCAAATTTTGATAAAGGCACTAATTTAGCCGCTTGGTTAGACGATACTCTTTTAAACGGACATTTATGGATTGCGTCTAAAACTTGGGATCCAGAAGGAATTTTGAGCACATTGCCTGCTATTGGAACAGGAATTCTCGGAATGTATATTGGTCAATTATTAAATGTACAAGCTAGCAAAAATGAAATTCTAAAAAAGACAGCAATCACTGGAGTCGTTTTAGTAATTGGAGGTTTGCTTTGGAATATCATTTTCCCAATAAACAAATCACTTTGGACAAGTTCATATGTTTTATATACTGCCGGAATCGCAACGATATGTTTAACGATTTTGTATTACATTATCGACGTTCAAGGATATAAAAAATGGACTAAATTCTTTTTAATCTGGGGAGTAAATCCAATGATTGTGTTTTTCTTTTCGGGTGTAATTCCAAGAGTGCTTACTGCCATTAAGGTTAAAAATCCTGAAATTGGCGGAGAAGAAATCAGTCTTCAAACTTCAATTTACAAACATGGAATTGTCCCATTATTTGAAAATCCGTTGAATTCGTCATTGGCTTTTGCCTTGGTTTATGCCGCTTTCTGGTCGATTATCCTTTGGATTTTCTATAAAAAGAAATTAATATTTAAAGTTTAAGTTTTCATGTTTTTTCGCCACGACCCGAGCGATAGCGAACTGGCGAAGCAATTCACGAATTTTCACGAATGTTTTTTTGTTAGTTATAAAATTTAATTCGTGGAAATTTGTGGCGAAAACTTTTATACGTTGCGTAGACGCACTGCTGTGCGCCTCTACGAATATGCGCGGTGCAAACGAAATAAAAAAACGCACTTCAGAACAATCTGAAGTGCGTTTTTTATTCTAATTATCCAAAACTAATTAAATTGCAAAAGTTTATTTAACCCTTCTTTTTCAAATAAAATTCTACCGACTTTAATATCAGACCATCCTTTTTTCAATTTATAAGTAAATGTCGGAATATTGTCAATCAGTTCGCAGTCGAGATAATACGTTGAGACCGTTTCATTTGTCAAATCCTTTAATTCCTGAATATGTGTCGAAATTAAAAAATAAGAATTAGAATAGGCACCCACCCCATTTATAGTTCGGGTACAAATTTCTAAAGCATCTTCAACATTTGTTCCGCTAAAGAGTTCATCAAAAACAACAAAACATCTTTTCCCGTCGGCGGCTTTTAAAACCACATCTCTCAGATTTACGACTTCGGTCATAAAATGACTGTAACCGTTTAAAATATCATCTCGTTTATTAATTCCGATTGAAAAATCAGTACAAAAAGGAATTTCAGCAGCTGAAGCCGGAATTCCCAATCCGAGATTTCCCAAATAAATGCACAAACTGACTGATTTAAGAAAAGTCGATTTCCCAGACATATTTGGCCCATTTAAAACAATTACATTATTAAAGGCCGTAAAACTGTTTTTGATTGGAATATCGATTAAAGGATGATAGAAATCATTTATAACAAAACTTTTATCTGTAATAACTGGGAAAATAAATTCGTGATCAATAATGGTTTTGCTAATCGACAAATAGGATTCAAACAAAAATAAATCATCCCAAAATATTCCGATTTTACCTTCCTCTTGTAAAGTTGAAATTTTAGCCACAATCTTTTTAAGATGCTTGCTTTTCAACTGTTTTTCTCTAATGATATATTCATATTTTCTAAGTTCAAAAACAGAAAGAAAAGACAATATTCTGTTCAAATCTTTTCTATATGACTCAGGAAAGTGTATCAAATTAAGTCTTGAAAAACAAGTCGATTCCAATCGATAAAAAAACATTATAAGCTGATGAATTTTATTATGCGTAAGAATTTCATCTGCCGTTGGGCCAAAAAACAAAAAGCGTTTCCAGTTGATATTTTCTTCTTTAAAATTGTTCAGGAAATAATGGACTTCATTTAAATACAAAACAGTATAAGAATAGCTGTTTAAAACCTCTCTATTCAAGATAAATCCCTTAAGAATGTTTTGTCTCTCTATAATTTGTTTCTCAAATTTTAAAGGCGTCTCTAAAATAGTAAGGATTTTTTTCTTCGTGAAGCTATTCAAAGAAAAATCAAAAATAGGCAGCACTTCATCTTTTATGTTTAAATCTTGAATATTGTTCATAATTAATATGTTCGAGTTATCCTTAATTGTTTTTAGGCCGATATTTAATACTTGTTTAAGCTAAAGTAAGAAAATTATATCTAAAATAAGAAAATTAAGACCTGCAAAATTTAAAAAATAATATTATTTTAACAAATAAAACACACCATATTCACTAAAAAACGACCAATTACATCTTTTAAGATATTATTATCGCAAATTCATTTACAAATTACACAAAACAAAACATTAAACAAAACTTAATAAATTAAATAATAATTTAAAATTGTGAATATCTATTTGCGAATTTGAATCGAATTTTCTCCGTAAAATCTATCTTTGGCATCCTTAAAAATTACAAGAAAATGAGCGCAACTTGGTACGAATGCAAAGTAAAATATAGAAAAACTGACGAAACAGGCGGACAAAAAGTTTTAACCGAGCCCTATTTGGTTGATGCTTTGTCTTATACAGAAGCTGAAAAAAGAATGACTGAAGAAATGGCCGCTTACACTAGTGAAGAATTTAAAATCACGGCTATCAAAGTGGCAAATTATGCCGAAATTCATCCTTTTGAAAATGCAGACAGATGGTTTAAATCAAAAATCACTTTAATTGCTTATGACGAAGAAAGCGGAAAGGAAAGAAAAACAAGCATGTATATGCTGATTCAGGCAAATGATGTACGTGAAGCTTTTGACAACACACTTCACGTAATGAAAAACACAATGGGCGAATATTCTATTCCGGCTATTTCAGAAACAGCAATTATGGATGTTTTCCCTTATTTTAGCGGTGAAGAAGGTGAAACAGAAATGCTGGAAAGATTCAATACACTGAAAGCTTCTAAACCTGTAACTGCCGAAGTTCAGGATACAATGGAATTTGATCCTGCTTACATAGAGGAAAGTCTTTAAATTCAAGACATTTTCTAATAAAACTGAACATAAAAAAAGCAAAATAGAATTCTATTTTGCTTTTTTTATTTTACTCTATTTTAATAAAGCATTTTTGCTAATGGTGTTACTGCCGAAGCTGATTTTGGCAATAAAGATGTAAGTGCATCAAATTGTGTTGGACTTATATTTTTTTTCATTTTGGCTATAAAAGACTCTCTGTTGCCAGTCATTTTAGAAGTATAACCTGCTTTGTCAGTAGCCATTGTAGGCAAAATATTCTTCTTTTTATTTAGGGTTTCGTTTACCAATGAATTCACAATTGGTTTTTGAGCATTGGTTAATTTCAATTTTGGCGACAATACACCCATAACTTGATTTGAGATACTAGCTACATCAAAAGCAGGAACCGCAGCTGTTGACGCCTTACTGGCCGCTTTTGTAATATCTCCCATACTTTGCGCATTTGCAAATGAAATTGTCCCTAAAAGGACAGCTACAATCAATAATTTCTTTTTCATGGTATTTTCTTTTAAAGTTATTGCTTGATATTAAAGGTAATAAAAATGTCAATTGAATTGACATTTTAAAATCATAAACACCTAAACAACTGCGTTTTAGAACACTAAACTAAACGCGTTGAGTGCATTTTATTTTATTCAACACATAGCCAACTATATTTATTAAAACAAGTGAAACGTCTTTTTTAAGCATGCTAAATCTATGTTTCTATGTGTTTGAATAATTGCACACAACGAGTTATATCTGAATATTCAAAAATCAAAATAAATCCTATCTTAGCTACAGAATTACGCGTTGATTTAAAACCACTTACAACACAAAAACCAAACAAACCTAAGAAACCAAAATCTCCATGAATAAAAAAACATTTATTTTAATTGCATTTGTACTTCTAAAATTCATTTTACAATACGTATTACTTAGTCCCGAATATGATTTACAACGCGATGAATATCTGCATCTGGATCAGGCGCATCATTTGGCTTGGGGATATTTATCTGTTCCGCCTGTAACTTCTTGGTTTTCTTATATCATTTATTTACTCGGAAATTCTGTTTTTTGGGTGAAGTTCTTCCCTGCCCTTTTTGGCGCTTTGACACTTTTTGTTGTATGGAAAACGATTGAGGTTTTAAAAGGAAGTTTATTCGCCTTGATTCTAGGCGCAACGTGTATTTTGTTATCATCACTTTTACGATTAAACATGCTTTTTCAGCCAAATTCTTTAGATATTTTATGCTGGACTGCTTTTTACTTTACACTTATTCAATACATTAAAACAGAAAAAGTAAAATGGATTTATGCAGGCGCTGTAATTTTTGCCTTTGGTTTTCTAAATAAATACAATATTCTTTTTCTTTTAATCGGACTCTTGCCAGCGCTTTTGATTTCAAAACAAAGAAAAATCGTTGCTGATAAAAATCTTTATTTTGCTTTGATTCTGGGATTAGTTTTAATTATTCCAAATCTTTTATGGCAGTACAACAATCATTTTCCGATTGTTCATCATATGAAAGAACTGGCCGAAACACAGCTCGTAAATGTTGATCGAGCTGGATTTTTAAAAGAACAATTATTGTTTTTTATTGGCGGCTTTATCGTTCTTCTTTCCTCCTTTTATGCTTTGCTTTTTTATAAGCCTTTTGCAAATTTTCGATTCTTTTTTCTTTCGATTGTCTTTACTCTTTTGGTTTTTATTTATTTCAAAGCCAAAGCCTATTATGCTATAGGTTTGTATCCAATTTACATTGCATTTGGTGCTGTTTTTTTAGGCGAAATTTCAAAAACTGGATGGAAACGTTTTTTACAGCCCGTATTAATTCTGATTCCGCTTTTATTTTTTATTCCAATTTATAAAGTATCGTTTCCTAACAAAACTCCGGAGGAAATAGTTGCAAAACCTGAGAAGTACAAAAAACTTGGAATGCTGCGCTGGGAAGATGGAAAAGATCATGAACTACCGCAGGATTTTGCCGATATGCTGGGATGGAAAGAACTTGCCCGAAAAACAGATTCGGTTTATGCATTGTTTCCAAAATCTGAAAATACGTTAGTGCTTTGCGACAATTACGGTCAAGCCGGAGCTATAAATTATTATACAAAAAAAGACATCAAAGCTGTTTCTTTTAATGCCGATTACGTTAACTGGTTTAATTTGGATACATATTACACTAATCTAATTAGAGTAAAAGAATTTGAAGAAAACAGCACTGAATTTGCAGAGACAAGTCCGTTTTTTCAAAAGGCTGTAATTGGCGGTGAAATAACAAACAAATATGCCCGCGAATACAAAACCACAATTTTTGTTTTCACCAAAGCTAAAATCAATATTAATAAAAGATTAGCCCAGGAAATTAAAGAAGAGAAAAATTACGACAAGTAAAGAAATGATCGATTTCAGCACAATTGACTATTTAAAATCTGGAAACGAAAGACAAATTCTGGCTTATGAAACGTTGACCAAAAATAAGGTATTAGAGATTTTGGCAGAATTTGACCCGATTCTTGTTGGTACAATTCCAATAAATATTGACATTGAAAACAGTGATCTTGATATTATTTGTTATTGGCAGAATAAAAATCATTTTGTCGAAAAAATCACTTCTCTTTTTAAAAACAAACCTGATTTTAAAATTAGAGAGGCTATTATAAATGAGGAAGAATCTGTAATTGGAAGTTTCAAATTAGATGATTTTGAAATTGAAATATTTGGACAAAATATTCCGAGCAAAAATCAAAATGGCTACCGACATATGATTATTGAGCATGAAATTCTGAAATCACGAGACGAAAGCTTTCGGCAGGAAATCATAAAACTTAAGAAAGAAGGCTACAAAACTGAGCCTGCTTTTGCCAAATTATTGGGTTTAAAAAATGATCCTTATACCGAATTACTCCATTATAAAATTTAATTGCAAAATCACCAATTCTTAACCAACTAGATCACAAACACTTACAACACAAATTACTTTAAAATAAAATATTTCACTAATTCCTTTGAAAAACCGTATTTAGTGTTTATCTTTGCACCCGAAACATCGCGGGATAGAGCAGTAGGCAGCTCGTCGGGCTCATAACCCGAAGGTCACAGGTTCGAGTCCTGTTCCCGCTACTAAGACAAAAGCTTCAGAGAAATCTGGAGCTTTTTTTATTTTATCTAAATTAATTTGATTTTGCATACGGGTGCGAAGTCAGAAGACATTCGCATAGCTTGGAACTCTTCGGGGAGCGAGGGCTTTTTTTTATATAAGTTTTTTTAAAACAATATTTGATTTAGATTGTGGCTGCGAAGTCAGAGACATTCGCACAGCTTTCCATAAGAACTCTTCGAAGAGCGGGTATGATTACTCATGATTACATAACCATATAAAATCATTCCTTTATTTTTAATGCAATAATCTAAACATTCAATCACTATATCGCGATAACATTGACGCGTAAAAATGTCAATCCAATCTACAACTGTTGGTGTGATAAAATGGGGCAGTTTTTGATCCCGAATAACATATCCTTCTTTCATTCTAATTATTTTTTCTTTCAAAAATAATGATTTTTCTTACTTACATAAATTTTAAGAAGTAATTGTAAAAAGTCGGGAGACTTTAAAACGTTTACAATTTCTAACATCAAAAAAAATTGCGCAAAGTCAGAGACATTTGCGCAGCTTTTCATAAGAAGACTTCGAAGAGCGGGGGTTGTTTTTTTTTATTGCAATAACACTATAAATAATTAGTTTTCTACACGGTTTATATTAAATAATTTGTCAAAATACATCTGACAAAATTGTTCTTTTGCATTTACATTTACTTTTTTATATAAATCCATTTTCTTTAAAATAGTCTTCTAAATCTTTTCTAAAAGCTAAAAAATCAAAATCCTTAATTTTAGTCTTCATAGTTACAATGATATCTAATGATTTTAAAATTTCTAATGATAAATATTTTTTAGCTTCGATTTCTGAAGAATTTTTGAATGTTTCAAAATCTAATTTTATATCATAAGTTAAACATTTTTCAATGTCATATTCTTGTTTTGTAAACTCGCTTTTTACACCTTTTTTTTCTTTGATGTATTTTGGTTTTCCAGGTTTAAAAAAAGCTTCGAAAACTGGGCTTACACATATAATTCCGATAACAATTTCTATTAAATCATCACCATATATTTTTTTTATAAAGTAATCTTTCATATCATTGGAAAAACTGTTTATAAAACTTGTCTCTTTTCTAATATCTGCCGAAGCATATTTAACCAATGCTATTTCCATAAAATATAATATATTTATTAACTTATAATTATTTAAATCTTCCATTTCCTGGAGGTCTTTCACCATGCAAGAAAAAATATCCGTATATGTAAAATTTTTCTTGAATCAACATTTCCCCCGCTCCCCTAAGTGTTCATCAAAGACGCTGCGCAAACGTCTCTGACTTTGCGCCATTTTTAAAATCTAATTAAAAACGAAAACGTCTATAAAGTCTCTGACTTTAAACTAGATCTTAATATAAATTATATTTAATAAATGATTTAGAATCCAAAACATTTATAATTGGATTATCTACCTTTTCTATTGGCAATAAGCCAGAATCATTAATATAATTACTGGCACTTGAATAAATATAATCTGATGCTTTTGCTACAAGCCCGGCTCTAACAGGATTTAAATGTATATAATCTAACTTAGACCACATAAAATTATCTGTGTAAATTTCTTCTGCATGATTTCCGTATTGCCAAAATTGAAACTCTTTATTTCGCTGATGTTTTTGTGTCGCTAGCTTAAAACGTTCGAGCATCCATTCTCTTCTACTTTCAGGACTATTTTGAATTTTTTCTAAAATATTTTTTGCAATAAATTTTTTAAAATCTCTTATTAAATCTGATAATTTTCCGTCTTCAGATTGTATTATTAAATGAATATGATTACTCATGATTACATAACCATATAAAATCATTCCTTTATTTTTAATGCAATAATCTAAACATTCAATGACTATATCGCGATAACATTGACGCGTAAAAATGTCAATCCAATCTACAACTGTTGGTGTGATAAAATGGGGCAGTTTTTGATCCCGAATAACATATCCTTCTTTCATTCTAATTATTTTTTCTTTCAAAAATAATGATTTTTCTTACTTATATGAATTTTAAGAAGTAATTGTAAAAAGTCGGGAGACTTTAAAACGTTTACAATTTCTAACATCAAAAAAAATTGCGCAAAGTCAGAGACATTTGCGCAGCTTTTTATATGGAACTCTTTGGGGAGCGGGACTCTTTTTTATAAAAGTCTTGTGTGAAAAGCATCGCAGTTACAGGCTAACATGAATCCTATTTTAACAGTTTGGTACACTTTAAAGCGCTATAAAAGCAAAAGCCACTCCGATTGGAGTGGCTTTATTTTGATAAATTCTCAATTTTAATAATTGTGCTCTAAACAAGATTCTTCATAAACCCATATACCTTTTTCTTCTCCATTATCTAAATAACTCTTAATTGGAGTATAATTTACAATTTTTGGAATATTTACTGCGACAATACTTCTAACAGGCAATACTTCTGACTCACAACTATTTTTATTCAACCAATTTCTTGCTGATTCAATTTCGTTATCATCATAAAAAAAAATCCTTATTGTACTATTTCCTGACGTTTTAACAAAATCTTCAAAATAATATGTTCTCTCGTCATCATCATATTCAGCTGTGATTGTATCACCTAATGAAATTCGTTTTGCAATGAAAGGAATATTATCAACTATAAAATTTTCTCCATCTCTTTCGCACCAAATAGTTTCAGTTTCAAATTCACCTTCATTTATTTTTTGTACAAAAGCCACCTTTACACTATTTTCTTTACTTTCCATGATTATTAATTATCGCTTTTTCTAATATTACATTCTCGGCACAGTACCTGACCGTTATCTGGTGTTCCACTCCCTCCTTTTGCTTGCGCTTTCTTATGGTCAACATTTGTTTCTTTTTTAGATGGAGTTACTCCTTTTTTAGATTGCGTAGCTGGTACTGTTTGTGTTCCACAACCTTCACAAACTGTTTTGCCTCCATTTTTTGCTTTATTTAAATCTATTACAGCTTCTTTACCTGCTTTCGTCATAGGTTGACCAGGCCTCTCTTTCTTACTTAATTTAGCTGCTCTCTCTTCAGGTGTTGCTTTTGCTTTTGCTTGGTCAACATTTCTCGCTACCGCATTTTTTGGAACTAAATCTGTTTTTACATCAGAACCACGTGCTACCGTTTCTACAACTTCACTTATAACTTCACCTACAAAATTCCCAACAGTTTCCCATATACTCACTCTTGGTACAGCTTCAACTCCAATGCTCAACTCTGGTGTTACGCTTACACTTTCTACAGGAGTAAACTCTACTTCTACAGAAAGAAGAGGAGAAACTAGTTCTAAGCCTTCTAATTCTCTACCTAATCCCATTTTATTCTCTTGGAAAGCATACGTCGAGTTGTAAGCGTATTTTTCCGCTAATGGGTCGATAGACATAAACCTTCCAAGAGCAAAATCATAATTTCTCCATTTGAAGCTGTCCCAGTTCAGTCCCAGCTCATCCTGACGCTCTTGCTCTTGGTACTTATATTTATTCGCTGTCGCCACATAATCATTATATCCTTTATGTTTCAATCCAAAAGGATAATAATTATTTTCTTCGATAATTTCAAGGACTTGTGTTGTCGGGTTTTTGGCATAACTCAAACGAATATTTCCTAAATGATCCTTATACTGAAAAACATAAGAAAGTGCTCCGCTTGTATTTTTCACATAACCTTCCGCAGTCGGGAAAAACTCCAAAACATTGTTTTTGTATTGAAAACCTCCTAGATAATTACTATTGGTTGTAACAGCTCCTTCTGTTACAATTTTTTCCAACTTCTGTCCTGATGCATTGTAAATGTACTCAATACTGCCAGTTGTTCCAAATGTTATTTTCTTTGGAAGATTCAGTTGGTTGTATGCAATGGCAGTGATGTTCTTGTTTTTGTCGGTGATCATATTGCCATTGGCATCATAAGTATAATCATCGCCTGTTTTATTGACATCATTAAAACCACTGGTATTATTTGAACTGTCTGTTACTTTGGCAAGCTGGTTTGAATTAGACGGATAAGTATAGGCCAGATTATCTATGCCGATAATACCTGTCTGTGGGTCAATATCTCCATTTCTAGCCAAAGACATAATATTGCCATTTTTGTCATAAGTCAAATTCTCATCGTAAGCATTAGTTGTCAGACCGCTCTTTTCGTATACAGCATTTTTTAAACGGTTTAGGTTGTCATATTTGTACCCATAACCACGGTCTGTGTTATCGGCACCCGTTTTCCACAGTGTTTCAGAAATATTTCCGTTGTATAACCCAGTAACTCCTGAAATTGCCGCTAATGTCGTATTATAACTGATTTTGAAAGCAAAAAGATCTTTTGGTTCCGAACCCTGCTGTAGGTTTGCCGTTTTATTGATTTCTGTTAACCAGCCTCTAATGTTGTATGTAAAATCTACTTTCTGCAACGGGCTTCCTGTGCTATTACCTACGTTCTTGCTAGTTAATTGTCCTAATTCATCATAAGTATTGGCTGCTATAAGTTGCACCGCTCCACCATTTATTTGGTGTGTATGTGTTAGCAAACGATCCTGAGGCGAATATGTAAAATCTTCTCTTACGGTAACTTCTGTATCGCCAGAAGTACGTTTGTGCTTGGTAATAGTATACAATGCTTTGCCTGTAAAATCAAGCTTGCTGTCTGTATAAGTATAACCGCCTAAATGGTTTTGTGTATAGGTTCTTACTGGCTTAAAGTTAATATTATAAAAAATAGTGCTTGTTTCTCCGGCTATAGAAGACGCGGTCGATACTGCTCTAACCCAATTACCTGTTGGCAGGGTTTTGGTATTCGTTACAACAGTTTTCCCTTCCACTGCTGAAGGTACTGTTTGCGCTCCTGGAAAAGTATAATTATCATAATAATTCACGGTTAAAAGCTTGAAACTTGTTGGAGCAATAGCATTGCTATAATAAGCCGCAATTCCGTCTATTGTTCCAGAAGTTTGTTTGGTTTCAAATAACGTTGTTGCCCCATTTTGAGCATCCTGCAAAGTCTTTCTTGCTGCAGAACTTACTGCCTGATTGCTCCACCCTGTATAAATTGGCCTACCAAAAACATCGTATTTGGTTATAATCCAGCCAACTGCCGTATCATCTTTAAAAGGAGAAAATGCAGGACCTGTAGCAACAGGACGGTCTAGTTTATCATAAACTATAAATTCCCATTGTTTACCAGGCAATTTTTTTTCTACCAAACGACTTCTGTAATCATATTTGTATTGATAACATAAATCATCTAAAATCTGGGTACTAATAACGCCTTCTGCTTTTGGAGGCAATACATAAGTTAGATTTCCGTAACTGTCATAAACATAATAAGTATCATGTTTAGCACCTGCATCGTAAGTTCTTTTTAATACAACTTGTCCTTCTTTATTCTTAAACTCTACTGTAGATCCTGAAGTTTCTGCTGGATTTGCTGCGGAGTTTTCATCATAAGTGACATTTTTAGAAAGTTCATTCGCCACATAATTTCCTGCATCAGAAAAACTAATATCAAACAATCCTGACCCGGCATTCCATGTTGCAGTAGCCTTATAAAGCCTTACCTCAGTATCAGTATTGGTTTGATAGTCCAGTTTAATTTCGTGACCGCCATTCATAGCCCAAGCGGTTCCCGGAGCTGCCTGTTTTAAGACTCTGTTTAATGGTGAAGATTCTAATTGTTTTTCTGAAAACGGATTTGCAGTGTTTTCATATATTGGACTGTTATAAAATCAGCCGCATTTGTTACTGCATTTGCTTCATATGCCATATTCGTCGATGAAGCTGCATAAGGCAGATATTCCATAGCCTGACGTCCAAAATCGTCATAACCAATAGGAGTAATAATATCTTTTCCTGTAGACGATTGTCTGTTTGCAATTTGCTGCATAGGTCTTCCGAGTCCGTCAAAATAGGTAATATTGGTTTGTACCTGATTTACAGCAGGAAAAGCAATTGCAGTTCCTGATTCTTCTTTATAGGTTTTGGTTATAATATAATTGTAATCTGCTGAAGGAGTTGAGATATTAGAACAATCTGAACTTGACCCAGCAAGTAAAGGACAATTATCCGTATTATCACGAACATAATTCCCGGCAGGTGCTGTACATTGCTGAATAAAGTTCAAAGGATCTCCTAATCCGTCTAAATCATTATCAGCATACCATTTTGTATTTGGATTTATAGAAGCATCTGCATCGTTACAATCAGTATTATTGGTTACATAACCATTAGGTTTTGCGCTGTAATATACCGTTACGCTTGAAGTTCCAAACGTATCATTGTCTGCATCTCTGTAAAAGGTTGAAGGTGCAATATTAGTAATATTGGCTGTTGTGTCGTTATAATCAGATGAATTTCGGACATAGCCTTGTGGCTGTGAACATTGTTTCAATGTTGGAGTTGTTGCTCCATAACCGTCTCCATCATTGTCGAAATACCAAATTGTATTAGGGTTCAGTGTTGCATCTCCATCATTACAATCACTGTTATTGGTTACATAACCATTAGGTTTGTTGCTGTAATAAACTGATACCGATGGATTCCCGAAGGTGTCTCCGTCGTTATCCAGATAAAAATATTGTGGTGCAATGTTGGTTATATTTGTCGTTGAATCATTATAATCAGATGAATTTCGAACATAACCTTGTGGCTTTGTACATTGTTTCAATGTTGGAGTTGTTGCTCCATAACCATCTCCATCATTATCGAAGTACCAAATTGTATTAGGGTTCAATGTTGCATCTGCATCATTACAATCACTATTATTGCTGACATAACCATTAGGTTTATTACTGTAGTAAACTGATACCGATGGATTACCAAAGGAATCCACATCACTATCCTGATAAAAATACTGTGGTGCTATGTTGGTTATATTTGCCGTTGCGTCATTATAATCAGATGAATTTCGAACATATCCTTGTGGCTGTGAGCATTGTTTCAATGTTGGAGTTGTTGCTCCATATCCATCTCCATCATTATCGAGGTACCAAATTGTATTAGGGTTCAGTGTTGCATCTCCATCATTACAATCACTATTATTGGTAACATAACCATTAGGTTTATTGCTGTAATAAACTAATGACGATGGATTTCCGAAGGTATCTCCGTCATTATCCTGATAAAAATATTGTGGCGCAATGTTGGTTATATTTGCCGTTGAATCATTATAATCAGATGAATTTCGAACATAACCTTGTGGCTTTGTACATTGTTTCAATGTTGGAGTTGTTGCTCCATAACCGTCTCCATCAGAATCTAGGTACCAAATTGTGTTTGGATTTAGTGTTGCATCTGTATCATTACAATCCGTATTATTCGTAACATAACCATTAGGCTTATTGCTGTAATAAACGGATACAGATGGATTCCCGAAGGTGTCTCCATCATTGTCTTGATAAAAATATTGAGGAGCTATATTAGTAATATTAGCTGTTCCATCATTATTATCATCACCATTTCTAACGTAACCAATTGGCTTTACACAGCTATAAGTAGCCACAAGGCCATTACCAAATCCATCTCCATCTGCATCTTGGAACCAGATTGTATTTGGATTTATTGAAGCATCCCCATCGTTACAATCGGTATTATTTGTTGCGTAATTACCTGGTCTAGAACTATAATATACATATATAGCAGGGTTTCCAAAACCGTCTCCATCAAGATCTTGATAGAAATATTGTGGTGCTACATTTGTAATTTTGTTTGTTCCATCATCATAATCTCCTCCGTTCCTAACATAGTTTGTTGGCTGAAAACAACTGAATGTGGTCGCACTGTTTGTCCCCCATCCATCTCCATCAGCATCGAAATACCAAATTGTATTAGGTACTAATGATGCGTTCTGATCGTTACAATCTCCGCCTCTGCGCACATAACCATTAATTCCATTACATCCAGTGACTGTATCACTATCACTTCCATAACCATCGCGGTCACTATCAAAATACCAAATTGTGTTAGGGTTTAAACCAGCATCAGAATCATTACAATCCTGTGCATTTCTAGAATATCCATTTGGTTGCGTACAGCTTAAAGTAGTTGTTCCGCCAGATCCTGCTCCAAATCCATCGCCATCATTGTCACTGTACCAAACTGTATTTGGATTTACGGTTGAATCACCATCATTACAATCTGCATTATTAGTGACATAGCCTCCAGGCCTATTACTGTAATAAACATAAACAGACGGATTACCATAACCATCACCATCACCATCTTGATAAAAATATTGGGGTGCAATATTAGTAATATTGGTTGTTGAATCGTCATAATCGCTTGCGTTCCCAACATAACCTGCCGGCATAGCACAAACAGTTGATATTAAAGAACTAGTCCCGTAACCATCTCCATCAGCGTCTCGATACCATCGTCCAGTATTTGTTATAGAAGCATCATTGTCATTGCAGTCATTTTTGTTGCTGACGTAGCCTGCAGGTTTTGTAGATCTTAAAATGCTTATGTCGGGGTTTCCGTATCCATCTCCATCATAATCTTCATACCATCTTGTCTCACCTCCTCCCCCTCCTCCACCTGGAGGTGCTGCATTAACAGTGACAGTCTGTTTACCTTTTATAATTTGTCCATATCCTAAAGAGACAAACAATAACAACAAAAAACTATATATATATCTTTTCATCTTTTCTTTTGTTAGTTTTTATAATGATATTGGTTCTCTGACAAAATTTTCCCCTGACTATCTTTTACCAATTTCAAACGGTTAAATTCATCATATTCATAATAGGTCGTGGAGCCTTTAGGATCTGTAATAGTACTTATACCAACCAATAGTTTGTAGCTATAGGTTGTAATCATTGCTTTATCCAAATTGCTTCTAAATGTATTTTCATTTGCATTATATGCTGCTGTAGCCTCTGCATTCGTTGCATTTTCAGCTTTAGCTATGGGCTTGGTTTTATTATATCCCCAAATAATTGCAACAGGTGTACCGCTCTCTAAAGTATATTGAAGAATATTTCCAGTATCATCATATTTGTCGTAAGTAATCTTTTTCTCCAAAGAATTACCTGACAGTGAATTAGGGAATTTTGCTGCATAGATAAACTTCGGCAGTAATAAATTTGCTGTTGTAGCATCTTTTGCATATTCTGTTTTTTGTTCAGATAATTTTGTAGCACCTCTAATGATTTCTGTTTTTAATGGAGTATCAATTCTGTTAGCCGCTATCATATCTGCCACAAAAGGTTCAGTCGCCAAATCCTGCGGATAATAATATTTGGTCTGCAAAACTTCCTGCATTGATGATTTTGTACTTTGAGAAGTAAGCTGAATATGTGCCGGATTACTGTATTGATATGTAGTAGTGGTCTCGATTGGATTTAATCCTTTAAGATCATATTTTTTAGAGATTGAAGACTCCAAATAAAACCAGTAGGCTTTTGTTTTATATTCTACAATACTGAAATTCTCAACGGTTTGTGAATTAGGACAAGGTTCATCGAAATTTTTCCTAACTGTATAGGCTTTTACCTCATTGCTATAAGAAGGATCAAGTTTATAATTATTTACTGTTTCCGCTACAATCACAAATGAACTGCCAGATTTTTTTGGAAATATCTGTGATTTTATTTCCAAACCATTATCCCATCCAAAATTGGTCAGTGGAGCGCTTTTAATATCTGGACCTAAAATAGGATTGCCAAAATTGTCTCTGTGAATAATAAATTCTTTCATTTCACCACCATTTTCAAAGTTATCACCACCTTCACTAACCGTAACATATTTATAAAAGCAATTAGTACTGCCGGTATCAAACAAAGAAATGATACTGCTGGAACTGATTGTAAGGAAGTTATTATCTACATACCAGCATAAACCCAGTTGGCCTTGACCCACAGAACACATTCTTCTTGTCATAGACAAATCAACGTAATAGGGAGTTTTTCCCTTATCTCCAGATGAATGGGTTATATCGTCTTTATCAGCATAATGATATCGTTTGTAAATAGCTTTCGCAGATGAATCAGCAAAATCTTTAGTAGTTTTAATTCGTACTCCTCCTGTTTCTAAATTTGTATTTGAAATTTGTGGAGCGGTAGGATAATACTTTACCGATAATAGCGCAACCGTATTTAATCCTCCTTTAAAAAGATGTAGATAATATGTTTTGCCAGCTTTAGCATCTAAATAGAAAACTTTAGTTGTTTTACTTACAAATAAATAATTTGCATAAGAAATTTTTTCACCAGTATATCTAATATCGTATAACGAGGGACATTGCGTTTCTCCTGGATCACAAGAAACAGTTAAAGATGCTATATCATGTCCATCATCACGAGGATCTGGTATTAAATTTCCATACATATCATATCGAGGTTCTTGATCACTTGAAAAAGCAACATACCCACTAAGTTCAATTCTTTGATCTATTGGAGAAGTCACGGTATATACTACAGGTTCTTCATTCCAATCCGTTCGATCTCTTTTATAACTATCTGTTTTTTTAGATGGATAAACCGTTTTTTGCCCCCAATAAGTATTACTTTCATAATCAAATTCAGTGTAGCCCTTAGTTGGATAAATCACTTTGCTTAAAAGTCCTGTTTTAGCAAAATTTGCGTCTGGCTCCTTGTCAGCACCGCTATAATTTATATCGTTTAAACCATAGTCTGTTATATTCTTAGGTACTAAATTCACATTAGGCTTACCATTATAATAACCCCAGTGATCCTGGCTTTTTTCTAATCTTTGAGGAAAAGCTGATTGGTTAATATATTCAAAACTGTATTTTTTTGTAGGGTCTAGAAATGATATGTTTTGTAAAAAAACACGACCATTTGTTGTTTTCAAATAATTGAAATTTATTTTTTCAATTATTGTTCCATCCAAATTAAACTGGGTAATAGTTTGAATTTTACTATTTCCATCAACTTCTTCATTAACACCTGCAGCGTTATAAGTAAAATTTATATATCCATCGCTAGTATTATTGCTATAAATTTTATTCACTCTTTTGCCTAAAACTGTCATATTATAAGCTACAATACCGCTCATAACTGGAGCGCTAGCTAAACTGCCTGAACAATCTGGCTGTATTGAAGGATAGGCCATTGTAAAAGTCTGCGAATTAGAAGCCGTATAATCCATAGTGGTATCGTCATATGTAAGATATATTTCTGACCCATTTGGGTGTACCATCTTACTTAAGTACCATGCTGTTACACTGCCACTTATTACAGAATGGCCTGCTCCCTGATTTCTAAACGCCGTTGTCTCTTTTTCAGTAAAATAATACTTAATTCCATTGGTTGCTGTTATTAAAAAATCGGCATTATTAGTTCCTGTTCTTTGAATTTTAATTTTTTGATTGTTGACAAAAACAGGCACTCCATTTTTATCATAAACAAACTTTCCTGAATTCCCATTGAAATTAAAAGAGTATATATCCGCTTCTGTATCTGCACTTTCTTGTCCTGCTGCCTTATAAAATTGTACTCTTACTTCGTTAGTCGCATTGGGCAAATCATCTGGAGGATAAACTGCTGCTTGGGCCTCATCAGCTTTATCTCTTACAGTACGAGTAATTACTCCTCCAAAATTAAAATTCCATCCCAAACCTACATTTGAGGCAACTTCATCGACTTTTATTCCGTTAGAGCCATAAAAAAGCGACATAGGAGATTCTAAATCTTTTGTTTTAAAACTAATTAATGGAAGGGAGAAATTTGCTGCTCCGGTAAATAATCCAACAGGAACGTTTCCAAATTTTCCTAATTCACCTGCTGTAGGTGATGGGGGTGTTATATTTGGCAAAAATTTACCCGTGTCAGTTTGAGCAATACTACTTGAGGAAATAAATATGAAAAACAGTAAAAGCAAAACTTTTACTGAATTTTTTAAGATTAGCTTGTACATCTTGATTTTTTTTAATTAACAGATTTAATAACTTTAACCGATTCCTTTTTAACATCAGTCTTGATGTTGATGATGTAGATGCCTTCGGAGTAGCGGCTAAATCTACTGGTACAGTTCTGCTTTCGATTTTAAATTCCTGTAAAATTCGGCCTGAGATATCTACAAGAGTTGCAGTACCTTCTTTAAAATCGTATCCAATAATTACGTTTGTATAACTTCTAGCAGGATTAGGAATCGCTTCTATGCTAGATTTCACTTTTTCAACTTTCTGTTTGTCTTTTAATTTGACAACCCAAAAATCATTGCTTCCAATGTTTGAATTTTTATCTTTTGAGGCATTTGAATTTGAAGTTCCTGCCATTATGTAGCCTCCGTCACGGGTTTCGATTACTTTTCTGAGAATATCTTCTCCTCCGCTTCCAACAGTTTTATTCCAGATTTCCTCTCCTTTTTCATCGGTTTTTAGAGCTATATAATCATTAACACCATCTTTGTCAAGACTTGCTCCAACCGCTTTTGCAATTGTAGATGCTGCAGATCTTACAATCTCAGATTTTGCATAACCGCCAATTAAAAAGCTATGATCGTTATTTTCAACTAAAGAAGTTAATATATCCGTTTTTCCAAAATCATATGTTTTACTCCAGTTAACACTGCCTTCCTGATCCAATTTAAGAAGCCATAAATCTGTACCATTGCCTACTATACCACCTTGGTTCGTCAAAGCATTTTTGCTGTCTGAATTACCTCCAATAATATATCCTCCATCCACAGTCTGATGAATAACATAAGGCTGATCATCACCATCTGCTCCGTATGTTTTTTGCCATTGAATAACTCCTGAATCGTCAATTTTCACGATCCAGTAATCTCCTGCTCCATTATTATTATCTGTTTTATCTCCCGAAATTGGAGAATTTGAATATCCAGCCAAAATATAGCCGTTGTCAGAAGTCTGTTCCATACTTCTCAACAAATCTGCATATTGGCCACCATATGTTTTCTGCCACTCAATATTGCCTTCTTTACTGAGCTTTACGATCCAATAGTCCATATTGCCACGGCTTTTTTCAGATTTGCTGAATAAGTCTGCTTTTGAAGTTGCAGTCGATTTTCCGTCAGGTTTACTATTTGAAATTGGCTGAGGACTCGAGCTTGAAGAACCTCCTAAAATATAGCCTCCATCTTTAGTCTGAAAGGCACATAATAACTCATCCTGGCCAATTCCTCCGATGGTTCTCTGCCATTGTTCTCCACCGGCAGCATCAAGTTTTATTACCCAGAAATCAGTAATTCCTTTGCAGTCTTCTCCTTTTTGAAAACCAGCTCCAGAACTTGATGTCCCTGCAAGAATAAAACCTCCATCTTTGGTACCTTTTATGCTTTGGAGAAGATCAAAACCGTTTCCTCCAAAACTCTTCTGCCAGTCAAGTTCTCCCTTTTCGGACATTTTCCAGACCCAGAAATCTAAATCTCCGTGATTGTCATCGGTTTTACTCCCTGTTTTATCCGACAAAGAGCTTCCTGCCAATATAAAGCCATAATCGGCTGTTGGCTGGGCATCAAAAAGATAATCGGCATGAATTCCGCCATATGACTTTTCCCATTGAATATCTTGGCAGTACGTAAATAGCGGTAACAGTAAAGGAACTAGTAGGTAAAGTTTTTTCATACAATATTGATTTGGATTTGGGTAACTTATAAGATTTTACAAGCAAATCTAATTGTCTGATTTATTAAAACTTTACGGTTTTCCTCATTTTGAAATATTTTTTTTTTAAAACCCAATAAATACGGTAAATGAGTACAAGAAGAAAAATTGATTGAAATTTAATATTACGAGGTTACGTCTTAATGAGAGGTGATTAAAAAAAAATTGCTTTTTTGAGGTAACAATTAAACTAGTGCTGCATCAAAAGGTAAACTTTAAAAAATTAAATCTTATGAAAACGAAATCTATTTTAATTATTGCATTTATCCTACTTGTCTCAAAATCTGCTTTTTCTCAAACAGCTTTTAAAGTAGAGGTAAAAGGAAAAGGAGCTCCTGTGTTGTTATTCCCTGGTTTTGGCTGCATAGGAGAAGTATGGAATGAAACTGTAGCTGAACTTTCTAAAAATCACGAATGCCATATTTTTACTTTTGCAGGATTTGGTAATGTTCCTCCAATTGAAGGCCCTTGGCTATCTACTATAAATGATCAGGTACTTCTTTATGTAAAAACCAAAAAAATAAAAAATGCGGTATTAATTGGTCATAGTCTCGGAGGAACTTTAAGTTTGTGGCTAGCATCTGAAGAACCTCATTTATTCAAAAAATTAATTCTCGTTGATGCTTTACCTTCAAGTGCCGCTTTAATGATTCCTAATTACAAAGGCGAAGCTATTCCTTATGATAATCCGCAGAGTAAAATGATGCTGGCTATGGATCAAAATGCTTTTAATGCAATGAATGTACAAATGACTTCTTACATGTGCCTGAACAAAGAAAAACAAAAAACAATCAATGATTGGATGAATATAGTCGACAGAAAAACCTATGTTTATGGTTATATCGATATGCTTAATTTAGACCTTAGAAAAGAAATTTCTAAAATTAAAATTCCAGTAGTAATTTTAGCCGCAACGAATCCAGATCTTAATACCGTACAAAACACATATAAAGCTCAGTATGAAAATCTGCCATCCGCTAAAATTCTTTATGCATCAAAAGCAGCGCATTTTGTAATGTACGATCAACCGGAATGGTTTATAGAAAATGTAAAATCAGAATTAAAATAAAGTGGCCGAAAAAGAACAATTCAACGAGATATACCACAAGCATTACAGTAAAGTTTTTCGTTTGTGCAAAGGTTATTTTTGTGGCGACACTGCATTGGCCTCTGATGCGACTCAGGAAATCTTTATCAAAATCTGGGAGAAATTAGACACCTTCCGAAACGACTCGAGTATTAGCACTTGGGTTTACAGGATTGCAGTAAACACGTGTCTTCTTTATTTAAGAAAATCATCTACAAGAAAAGAAATTAGAACCGATATCTTGCCTCAAACTGTTGCAGAAACCTATTCGAGCGAAAAAGACGAACAACTTCGACAAATGTATCAATGCATACAAAAGCTTGAAGAAACAAACAAAATGATAATCTTGATGACTTTAGACGGTGTCGAATATCAGGAAATATCAGAAGTAATCGGTATATCCGAAGAAACACTTCGCGTTAGAATCCACCGAATCAAAAAAAGTTTAACTCAATGTGTACAAAATGAAAACATTTGAAGAATTACAAAATATTTGGGAACAGCAGACAGAATCTGATACAAAACCAACACCCAATGAAATTATTAAAAAAGCAGAGGTTAATACTAAGAAAATTAAGCGTAGTCATTTTTGGACCAAAGCAATTTTAAGTCTGACGTCATTAATACTAATCGCATACTATATTTGGGTAGGCGCTTACAAACAAACAATGTTTAGTTTTGGATTATGCATTATGATTACAATGCTACTAATACGTATAGCCTTAGAATGGATCAGCGCAAAAAAACTTGAGAACTTAAAAACCGATGTTAACTTAATTGAATACAGCAAACTGGCTCATGAGTTTTATGAATGGAGAAAAAAAATACATTACATTTTCACACCCATCATTTATCTGACTTACATCATTGGTTTCACATTGCTTCTACCTGTTTTTAAAGACAATTTCTCAAGAGGTTTTTATCTTTACATTCTCATAAGCGGTTATACTTTTTTATTAATCTTTGGATTATTTATGATACGAATAATCCGAAAGGAAATAAAGCTTTTAAATTTTTTAAAAAATATCTCTTAAAATAAAAAGGTCAATTCGATCCAAGTATGGTTAAGCAATTTATAGAAATCTTCAATAAACTGGTTAGCTATTTGAATACTTCCAGCTACTAAAAAAAAGCTTCAGAGAAATCTGGAGCTTTTTTGTTTTTTTCTATAATCTTAAAAACTTAATCAAGATTGCGAACTCTAAGTTGAGAGAAATACCACAAGATTAGTTTTTATTAAAAGACTTTAGAAAACAACATAATCGAATATTATAAATCCATTCTTTAAAAAAAATTCTTATTTTTAACAAGATTTCGTTTAACATTTTAACTCTTTAAGCCGTAAAAAATGAAAAAAATCCTCCTTTTATTACTAATTGTACTTGTATACTCTTTCACAACTTCTGAAGAAACAATAACCGTTTCAGGTAAAATAACCAATACTGAAAATGGAACTATTAAAATTAAAGGGGAATTAGTTAATAAAGAAATCAAACTTAAACCAGATGGCAGTTTTTCAGAAAATCTAGCATTAGAATATGACGGCGTTTATAAAATTGAAACTACTAAAAATAGTATTCTTGTTTATTTAACTAAAGATTCTAGATTGATAATAAATGCTGATGATGCAAACTTGGCTTCAACTTTAAAATTCACCGGCAAAGGAAGTGTCGAAAATCAATATCTTGCTAAAAAACAGCTTATAACTTCAGCAATTGCAGACGATGATCTTTATAAATTTGACGAAAATGAATTCCTAAAAAAACTTCAAGAAATAAAAAATTCAGTTAACACTTTGTACCTAAAAACAAAATTTACTGATGCCAATTTCAAAGCAAAAGAAGCCAGAAGTATTTATTATCTTGAGCAAAAACATTTGCTTTATTACACAAAACAACATAATTATTTAGTAAAACAATATGATTTTAAAGTTTCTGAAAAATACCCAAAGTTTGACGAAACAATCGATTTAGACAATAATTCTGACTTTTTATTTTCCAATTATTATCAAGAAATTGTGCTCGGCAAATTTTATGAAAACATTAAAGGAGATGGCGGTTTTGACTTCATTACGGCTAAAAATGCAATTCCGGAAATTAAAGCATTAAAAAGTCAAAGCATAAAAAATAGTTTAATCGAAAATTCAAGATACGATATTAGTATGGAAAATCCAGATTATGAAAAGACATATCAAGAATTTTTATCGATTACAAATGATCCTAATATTAAGCAAACACTTACTGCCAATTATAACGCAACAAATGCAATACAACCCGGAAAACCATCTCCAAAATTTGATTACGAAAATCAAAAGGGAGGCAAAACTAGTTTAGAAAATCTGAAAGGAAAATATATTTACATTGATCTTTGGGCAACATGGTGCTCACCTTGTCGTGCGGAAATTCCATTTCTTAAGAAAGTGGAGGAACAATATAATGGGAAAAATATTGAGTTTGTCAGTATTTCGATAGATGCATTAAAGGATCAGCCGAAATGGAGCAAATTTGTTACAGAACAACAATTAAGCGGGATTCAATTATTAGCAGAAAATGAGTGGCAATCAAAAATCATAAAAGATTATGGTGTTCAAGGAGTTCCAACATTTATTCTTCTTGATCCTAATGGCAATATTGTTTCTGCACGCGCACCAAAACCATCTGATCCTAAACTTATTGATTTATTGAACAGCTTAAAAATATAATCCTAAATTTCTCAACAATAAAAAACTGCGCAATCCTGAAAGCTTTTCGGGATTGCGCAGTTTTTCATTTTAGCATTTCTAGAAGCAGAATTACAACGCTTTTCTAGATTCTAACAAAAGTTTTGAAGCTGTTTCAAAAACATCATGAATCTCTTTATTTTTCTTAAATTCAACGATTTTGTTTTCATACATATATTTGCCATCTGGAGTTAAAATATATATTTTCATCTGATTCTGTTCTGGCGCAGTTCTTTCGGTTACAGGTGTAAATAAAGACAATGCTTTTTCAGCTTTTGCTATCAATGAAATTGAAAGAGCATTAAAAGGTTGTGGATTTTTTTCAAATTGCATATCAATACCATTAAGCAGAAAGCTGGCCTCGCCAGTTTTAAAAGCAACAATTGAAGTTTTATTGTTATTTAAAGCCCAATCGACAATAACGGCATACACTTCTTTATTTTTTGGAACAGAATCTTTACTATAGATTTCACTTGGTTTTAATTCAAAAGCTTCTGTTGCAGTAATTTGATTTAATGATTTTGGCTCTGGCTTTGGTTCTGCAACAACCGAAATTTCCGGAGAAGCGTTATTTTCTTCAGCAACATCAGTATCGTTTTTTGTTTCATTTTTACAGCCAATTGCCATTAATAGAAAAGAAATCAAAAGTAATTTTGGGGCATTTTTCATTTTAGTTTTTGTTTAATTAGTTACTATTTTCTACGTCTATGTTTGAAATAATTTTATCCATTGTTAGAATCTTTTCTTTAGCACTTTTAAATTTCTTCAGTTTAAACAAATATAAATTAAAATCGGAAACAGAATTAAATCTCATATCAATCAAACTCTTTCTCAAAGGATTTTTTTTCTATCTTCCCAAAATAAAATCTTTTAAAATGAACCAATTGTCTTCAGTAAAAAAATCTCTTTTATGCACTGCAATTCTACTGACAAGCTTTTTTCTAGTTTCTTTCTATCAAAAAAACACAGATGAAACAGCTTCCACTAAAATCAAAAAAGTACTTATTTTTTCTAAAACTAATGGTTTCAGACATGAAAGCATTACTGCCGGAATTGCTGCAATAAAAAAACTGGGACAGGAAAATCATTTTGAAGTAGATGCTACTGAGGATTCTATTGCTATTAATTCAAAAAACTTAAAGCAATATCAAGCTGTTATATTTTTAAGCGCTTCTGGTCACGTTTTAGGCGAGGATCAAAAATTGGCTTTGCAGAAATTTATTCAAAAAGGAAATGGTTTTGTTGGCATTCATTCGGCTACAAACTGCGAACCGGACTGGCCTTGGTACACACAAATGATCGGCGGTATTTTTGACGGGCATCCAGAACCGCAAAATGCAAAACTTATAATTGTCGATCATGTACATGCGTCCACAAAACATCTTCCGGCAATTTGGGAAAGAAAAGATGAATGGTACAATTTCAAATATTTAAATCCAGATGTAAATGTGCTTATAAAAATTGACGAATCCTCATATAAAGGTGGCAAACATGGCGATAATCATCCTTTAGCCTGGTATCATGAATATGATGGCGGTAAAGCGTTTTACACTGCTTTAGGGCATTTCCCTGAAAGCTACAGCGATCCTCTTTTTACACAGCATTTGCTTGGCGGAATTATGTATGCAATGGGAAAATAAAATTCATAATTACTGCTCTTTTAGACAAAAAAAAAGACCGTTCAAAAAGAACGGTCTTTATATTTTATTTGGGCAAAAATTTAAGCTCTGAACAAAGCATATTTATTGTGATTGAATAAAACTTTGTCGTAAGGAACATAAAGCGAAACAATTTTCTCTGAAGACTCATTGAATGTGATTCCGTGATGTTTTCTAAACAAATAAATTTCTTTTAAACAATTTGAAAGACTTTGATGAATTTCAGTCGTAAAAGTTGGCAGTCTTTTGTCGCCTACTAAAAGATCAATTTGATAATTTGAACTGCTTTTTGATAAATTATTACCAATGATTCTTAGTCTAAATGTTGTTGGCTTTCCGTATTCTTCGCCTTGATATTGCAGTGTCATAATTTTACATTAAAAGGTTAATTTCTTTTCTCTATCCGACTTTAACCAAAAGACCGAATCTAATTTTAAAGTTAAAGAAAAAAAATAAAAATTCTCAAAAATATTTGACAAATTTAAGATAATAAATCGTAAAATTTAGAAACAAAAAAAACCGTAACGAGTTACGGTTTTCAGCAATTAACTAAATATATTTAATCAACTTTTTTCAAGAGTAAAATTCATTCCATAAGCACGATTAATTTTCGGTAATATTTTGTTTGTTTTTCAGCATATAATTTCTAATAAAAACGGATTTCCATTTTCATCAAACATTGTCATATTTAAGGCATCCAATAAGGCCATATTTTCTAGAAACTCCTCCTTTAAATTTATTATAAGAAAGATTCATTTCAGATAAATTATTTAAGCTTTTCAAGTCCTTCCGGAATTTCTCCTTCAAAATTATTATCAAAAAGACTTAAGTTTTGCAAAGCATGAAAATTTATAATTTCTCTGCTCAGGTTTCCTGATAATTTATTATCGTTTAAAAGCAATATTTTCAAGTTTGTAATCTTATAAATTGAATTTGGTAAGTATCGCCGCCAATTTCGTTATCCGATAATGCGAGAATTTCTAATTGCTTCAATTTCCCAAGATCAGATGGCAATTCTCCTGATATTTTATTTATAAAAAGCTCCAAATCTTTCAGCTTTATGCAATTCGCATATTGCTGTTGGAATTGTTCCAGAAAACTCATTATGCAGAAACATCTCAAAACTTCAAGTTCTCTTAGATTATGAATGTCAATTGGTAAATTCCCTGCCAGATTATTTTTATGAAAATTCAATGGCAACCAAATTTATCAGATCAAAGAATTCTGATGGCAATTCTCCCTGCAGATTATTGTTTGATAAACCAGCGCTAGTAACTTTTCCATTTTCAGCTCGAACTCCATACCATGTTGACACTGATAAGAGTCAAATCCCACTTTATTGTCCATTGCGATCCATCTGTGGCATGATATAATTTGATCAATGCTTCTTTCTCTTTATCTGAAACAGTATCTGCAAAAGAATTGAGAGAAAAACAAATATTAAAAAAAATGTGGATAAGCTTTTCATAACAATTTGGGGTTTCGTTACTGAGCGTTAAAATTATGAATTTCATAGATATAATGCCATATTGTCGATAAAGTGTTAATAAGTAAATATTTATTCATATTTTAATACTTACTATTTTAGAATTGGTTAAATATTTCCGTTTTTTTTATTTAAATTTGACTTAACTAATTCATAAAAACCTCATATTATGGAAATTAACTTTATTGCATTACTTTTAGCCGCTGATTGTCACTCTGGTTAATGGTTTTATTTGGTACAATCCAAAAGTCTTCGGAACCATCTGGATGAAAGAAAACAATTTCACACAAGAACAACTTCGAACAGGAAATATGCTTAAAATTTTTGGTTTAACTTATATTTTTTCTGTAATGATTACTATGACGCTAATGTCATTAACAATTCATCAGTCAGGAGCTGTCGGAATGGTTGGCGGACCACCCTTGATCGATAGCGCAAAGCCTTCTTTTACGGCTTTTATGGCAGATTACGGAACAGCTTATCGTACTTTTAAACACGGTGCACTTCACGGCTTTATCTCAGGATTATTTTTTGCTCTTCCAGTAATTGGAATTAATGGTTTATTCGAAAGAAAATCATGGAAATATATCTTAATTCATGCAGGATTCTGGATGCATTACCTTAACCTTAATGGGCGGAATAGTTTGCGGATTCGCTATAAAATTATAAATACAAAACCCGTTTGAACACTAAATCTCAAATGGGTTTTTCTTAATAATAACTTAAACCAAATAAGTTATTACAAATATTATCTAATTTTGAAAAAATTAGCACTCTCTTTTGAATACAACTTATTCTTTCGAAATATACAATAGCGCATCAGTACTACCCTTAGAATGGAATTCGCTTGCTACGGAAAATATTTTTTTGACCCGGGAATATCTCGAAGTCCTTGAAAAATCTTGTCCGGTAAATATGATTTGTCATTTTATTGGAATTTTTGAAAAGGAAATACTTATCGGAATTGCTAGGTACCCAATTTTTATTTACAGAAAAATTGGAATCATTTGGCGAACGCGATCAATGTTTAAAAACTTCCGTACGTAATTTTGCTCTTAAAAATTTCGCCTCACATGTATTATTCGTCGGAAATAATATGCTGACAGGGCAAAATGCTTTTGCCTTTGATAAAAATATACAGCATTCAAAAGCGTTCAAAACACTTCATAAAGCCATTAATCAACTTAAAAAAGAGTTGAAAGCCAATGGAAAAAAAGTTCACATAACCAGTATTAAAGATTTTACAGCAGCTGAAATTAAGCCTCTACAAATTGAATTTAAAAACAATTTCACTTTCTCTACACAGCCGAATATGATTTTTGAAATCAATGAAAACTGGAAAACAGAACAAGATTATATCGATGCTTTATCAAAAAAATATCGTGATCAATATAAACGCGCCCGCAAAAAATCTGAAGGAATAGAAAAACAGAAAATGTCTTTGTCCGACATTCAAAAATATGAAGATGCCATTTATGAATTGTACTTTCATGTGGCAAAAAATGCCCCTTTCAATACTTTTTTCCTGGCTAGAAATCATTTCAGTTTTTTTAAAGAAATCCTTAAAGATCACTTTTTATTATATGGCTATTTTTTAGATGAAAAGCTAATTGGTTTTAATACCTTAATAAAAAATGGCGGTATAATGGATACTTATTTTTTAGGATATGACGAAAGTGTTCAGCGCGAAAAAATGCTTTACTTAAATATGTTATATGACATGATTGCTTATTCTATCAAAAAAGGTTTTAAGCAAATTGTTTTCGCAAGAACTGCACTTGAAATTAAAAGTTCTGTTGGTGCAAAACCATTGAAAATGTATGGTTTGATAACACACAGCAATTCATTAATCAATCATAATATCGGAAATTTTTTCAATATCTGGAACCAAAAACAGAATGGCAGGAACGCAATCCTTTTAAATAGAAATTTCCTCATTTACGGAACTGCAATTTTCATCTGTTTGTGCAAAATATGAATTTCCAAATCGGTCTGGGCACCGCAATATTCACCATCAATTTGAAAATTTACAGGATAATCTGTTTTTATAGTTGCCTTATCAGTCGAAATAATAACAACGTCATCAGTATCAATTGGCATATTGCCTGTAATAATTTTCCCGATCAGAAATAAATCCAGATTTTTCAGAATAACTAACTCAAATTTACCGTCGTTCATCACACCATTTGGATTAATGATTACACCTGTTCCGTACTTTTGAGAATTGGCAATAACAATCATTCGGGCGGTATGTTCTACCGTTTCATTATTGGCTGAAATAGTGGCTAAAAAAGGTTTCTCCGAATCTTTAAGAGTCGTAAAGGCCTGCAATGCATAACCCCAAAAACCACGCAAATCACTTTCTTCATAATTTTTAACCAGATCGGCATTAAGACCAATATCGCTTAAATGAATACTTTTTTTTCCATTGATACAAATCATATCCATTTCGATATAATGATTCAGAAAAGCAATTTTAAGGTTTTCCTCGATGGTGGGTGGCAAATTCAAATCAACTGATAATCCATTGGCGGATCCAGCTGGCAAAATTCCAATAATTACATCATGTTGTTCCATTGCTTCCGCAACCATTTTGATCGTTCCGTCACCACCGGCAACAATAATTCGTTCGGGTAAATATTGGTTATAGAGTGATTGTATTTCTTTTTGGTCATTTTTTCCTTTAGTTTCATAAACTTCCAGATCAAAATGATTTGTGGTTGCAAACTCCTGAACAGCCCCAATTAAATCGGATTTATCCAGGTCTCCGGAGATAGGATTTACAACAAATATGATATTCTTTTTCAAAATTTTATTTTTAAAGTCAATTAAAATAATTAATTTACAACATATATATAAATATACGTAATTAATGAAACCAATACTACAATTATATCGCGGTTATGCCAATGAACAAGAATTAATTGTAATGGGACATGTATTTAAGAGAACATATGAATATGATTTTCAGAAGAAAAATTTTAAAAATGCTACTTCTATTATTAATCAGTTTAGAATAAAAACCATTCAGAATTTTGATGTTTATCTTAAATTGGCAATCTGGAAATCCACACCAAAACGCTGGACGACGGTTATTTTAAATTTTGTATTCCGCTCGAAAAAGAATTTAATTTTGGATGGATGGAATATGAAGTGAGCATAAAATACAAATCGGAAATAATAACGACTGAGGGCAGTTTTATTAGGCCTCATACCGGAAAATCTAGGAATCATCTCTGACATTGATGATACTTTTTTAATTTCACATACCAGAAATATCTTCAAAAAAATATACATTCTTTTATTTAAAAATGTAAATGACAGAAAGGTTTTCAAAGATGTTGTTCCGCATTATCAGGCCTTGAGTTCGGCTGGAAGAAATAATAAAGAAGAGGAAAATGCTTTTTTTTACATTTCGAGCAGCGAATGGAATTTATACCGATTTATTGTAAAGTTTACCAAAATACATAAGTTGCCAAGAGCTGTTATTTTATTAAAAGATATTAAACGAGGCATTACTGATTTCTTCATGAGCGGAAGAGGCAATCACAATCATAAATTTGAAAAGATAAAACATGTTTTAGAATTTTATCCGAATCTTAAATATGTTTTATTGGGAGATGATTCTCAGCATGACCCTTTTTTATATGAGCAAATTTGCAAAATTTTTCCCGTCACTGTAAAAGCAGTGTACATAAGACAAACAGGAAAAAATTCAAAAAAAATCTACAAAAGCTATTCTGAAAAATTTAGAGAACCTGGAAGTTTCCGTTTGCTATTTTAAAGATAGCAGTCAGGCGATTATGCATTCTAAGTCTATTGGGCTTATTAAATGATTATTTTGTTTCAGGTTTCAAGTTTCAGTTCAGGTTTCAAGTTACGATAGGAACGTGAAACTTGAAACCTGAAACAAAGAAAACTAATATTAAGCGTTAAAATTGTCAATCTCTTCCTGAATGATTTCCCAGTCCAAAAGTAATTGATCTAAATCTGCTTTCTTTTTATTGTAGGCAGTAAAAAACGAAGCATCTTCGATATGTTTGTCATAATTAGAAGCTAACATTTTATCATCATGCTGAATGTCTTTTTCTAATTGTTTGATTTGACTTTCAACTTTACTCAATCGGTTTTGAAGTGATTTTCCTTTTTTCTGATCTTCATATGATGCTTTGTTGCTTTCTTTTGGAGCAGCGGCTTTTGCAACATCTTTTTTCTCAACTTCACGCATGTTTTCAAGATTGCGCTGTTCTAAGAAATAATTGATGTCTCCCAAATATTCTTTGATTTTTTGGTCTTTGAATTCGTACACAATATTCGACATTCCCTGAAGGAAATCCCTGTCGTGAGAAACCAATAATAAAGTTCCACCGAATTTTTGAAGTGCCGCTTTCAATACATTCTTAGATTTAATATCCAAGTGATTGGTAGGCTCATCCATCAGCAAAACGTTAATTGGCTGTAATAACAATTTACAAAGTGCCAAACGGTTACGTTCTCCTCCTGAAAGTACTTTTACTTTTTTCTCCACATCATCTCCACGGAACAAAAATGAACCTAACATGTCACGAACTTTAGAACGGTTGGTGTCCATTGCAGCATCTTCCATAGTTTGAAGCAAAGTGATTTCTCCATCAAGATATTCCGCCTGATTTTGAGCAAAATAACCCAACTGAACATTATGACCTAATTTGATCGTTTCGCTATATTCAAATTCATTAACAATCGCTTTGATAAAAGTGGATTTTCCCTTGCCCGTTTTGACCCACAAAAGCAATTTTACTTCCTCGTTCCACTAAGCAGACTAATGTCTTTCAAAATGGTTTTATCTCCATATGCTTTAGTTACATTTTCGGCTTCAACCACTACTTTTCCAGGTTCTTTTGAAACTGGAAACGAAATATTCATTACAGAATTGTCGTCTTCATCAACTTCAATTCTTTCTACTTTATCTAATTTTTTAATCAACGATTGCGCCATAGAAGCTTTTGAAGCTTTTGCACGGAATTTCTCGATTAATTTTTCAGTTTCTTCAATTTTCTTTGCCTGATTTTTTTGTGTCGCCAATTGCTTTTCACGAATTTCATGACGCAGTTCTAAATATTGAGAATACGGTTTATTGAAATCGTATGCTTTTCCTAGCGAAATTTCGATTGTACGATTGGTAACATTGTCCAAGGAACATTTTATCGTGCGATACAATTACCACAACACCAGGATAATTACGAAGGAAACTTTCCAGCCAAATGATACTCTCAATATCCAAGTGGTTCGTTGGCTCATCCAGAAGCAATACATCATTGGACTGTAATAATAATTTAGCCAACTCGATACGCATTCTCCAACCTCCTGAAAATGTTTCAGTCTGGTTATTGAAAACTTCTCTTTTAAAACCAAGTCCTAAAAGGATTTTCTCTGTATCTCCAACATAATTATAACCCCCAAGAAGATCAAAACGATGCGTATAATCAGATAAATCTTCAATAATCTGACCATATTCTTCACTTTCATAATCGGTTCTCGTCACCAATTGATGATTGATTTCTTCTAACTTTTTTTCTACAATTTTAATTTCAGTGAAAGCTTCATAAGCTTCTTCCAAAACAGTTCTTCCGCGTTCAAAATCAATATCCTGACGTAAGAAATCCCATTTTGATATCTTTTTCCTGAGAAATAACTCCAGAATCTGGAGCAAAATCTCTTGCTAACATTTTAAGCATTGTCGATTTACCTGCTCCGTTTTTACCAACAAGACCCACGCGGTCTCCGGCGCCTAAACGAAAAGTAACTTCTTCAAATAAATAAGTTCCACCAAAAGAAACAGAAAGATTGTGTATATTAAGCATAATGTATTGCTGAAAAGCTAGAAATTAAAAACGCTGTAAACTGGCTTATTGCCGCTTACAATTTTGAAAGTGCAAAAGTATAACTTTTAATTGAAAGTTTTGGAACTGAAAAGGATTGCTTAAACAATATTTCTGAATTACAGTTATTTTGGCCTTCGCCGATAAAAGACATATTAAAAACTATATGCAGTTTTTTAAAGAAAAGGCCTGCTTCTTTTCAACGGTAAAATCTTATATTTGCAGAAGAACTTCTATAATTATATTGCTCTCTTAAAAATCAATTATTTGATTTCAGCATTAAAAAACTACTCAAAAAATGTTTAAAAAAGGATCCAAAATAAACAGTATTTTTACTGGAAGCTGTCCAAGATGTCAAAAAGAAAGCATGTATCAAGACAAAAATCCGCTTCATTTGACAAAAGTTTTAAAAATGAACGAAAATTGCAGTCATTGTGGATTGAAATATCAAATTGAACCTTCGTTTTTTTATGGAGCAATGTATGTAAGTTATGGACTAAATGTAGCCGTCGGAATTGCAGCTTTTATTGTTTCGTTCGTATTTCTTTGGAGCAACGATCGAGCAATCATTTATGGCAATAGTGATTACTTTAATTGTATTATTTCCTTTTGTTTTAAGACTTTCAAGAAATTTATACATAAATATGTTTATTTCTTACGATCCGAAGACTGGTAAAAAATAAGACTTTTTAAGTATCTTTTATGAAATCTCTTAATGTCGGCTTTTTAGGTATCGGAATTTGATTTTCAATATAATCATATAAATCTTTAGCCAAAGCTGGCCCAAGCATCACGCCACGTGTTCCTAATCCATTAAGAATATGCAGTGATTCATGAACTATCATGAGTTCCTAACAAAGGTCTTCTGTCTGACACTGTAGGACGAACTCCTCCAAAATGTGAAATAATTTCAAAATCGCAATTAATAATTTCTTTTATTCGTTCTAACAGTTCTGTTTGCCTTCCTCTGTAGGCTCATCAGTTTTATCGTTCCAATTATAAGTTGCTCCAACTTTAAATAAATTGTCTCCCATTGGCAAAATAAAGACACTTGTATTTACAATCACATCTAGATCTAGATCAGGCGCTTTTATAATAAACAATTCACCTTTTGTTCCATCTAAAGGCAAATAACTAAAAAAAGGATTTTCATGCATTCCAAAACCTTCAGCAAAAATAATATACGTGACTGAATATTTTTATATTGAATCCAGAATCTTTAAAAACTAAATGTCATGCCATTAAAAGATTCTTCAAGAAATAAATTATTTTCACGTAAATATTCCTGGTACTTATCTAACAATAATGCAGTATCAACATATCCAGTATGCAATACTTCTCCATAATCAAACGGAGAATCAATCCCTAAATATTTTTTAGATAATTAATTTAGTGGATAAGAAATGGATCGAGAATTGGTTTATCTGAAGCAGAAAACCAATTATTTTGTTCTTCAATTGAGAAAAATTTCGTAAAATAGGAATTTTAAAGTTGAACTTTAGTCTGTAACTTATCTTCTACACGATCATAAAAATCATTCCATAAAAACCAATTGCTTCTTCTGCATTCCATACTTCGCTAAATCGTTTCAAAATAACAGGATTATATAAGCCCCCAGCGACTTTAGAGGAATCTGAGATTTATCATCAATCAGCAAAATAGATTTATTGTTCTTAAGGGCAATTTCTGCAAAGGAAATCCCGGCCAATCCAGATCCAACAATTAAATAATCAAGCATTGTAGCAGTGTATAGTAAAATAAAAAAACTCTTACTACAAAGATAGTAAGAGTTTATCTTATAACTTAATTTGAAATACTTAGTAATTCCACATGTCTTCTTCGAAATTGCGAATCTTCTCTTTAACTCTTTCAGATTCCAGCAACTGACTCTGTGCATTATCTTTAATATAATCCTTGATTTCACGATCGCCGTATACATTTTCTTCTTTATATATAATAGAATTAAAACGTCTTGAATTTAATATCTGATCAAAGGAAATTGTTGCGGCAGTATTTGCATCATTAAAAGCTTTTGCTTCGTTAAGCACCGTCCGAGCATTGGGAAAGAAAACCCAAAACAACTCAATATAATCCTTTTCATCGCTGTTCATTGTGTAAACATCGGGAGTAACAGGACAAATTCCAATTAAACGGTATTTCAATTCACTTTCACGTTTATCAAAATACCAATACCCCTTAATTTTATATTGAGTAACATCCTGAGCTGTTAAATCTTGTTTTAAAATATACTCCGCGGGAACCGTTCTAGTAGGCCCAACATTCTCGTCAACATAGCTTACAGCTTTCTTTTTTCCTGTTCCAGTTACAACTTTTTTCTTCACCACACGTGATCTATAATCATCTGGATTTTGATTGATAAGTTCCCTCCCAGCATCGGTAGTATCAACACGAGACAAGGAAGCTTCAATATCTTTCATTGATCTTCTTAGTATTGAAATAACTATCAGTATATACCTCAGTTATCCTACCGCTCCTGATTGCCTTTGTCAAAACATCGTAAAGAGAACGCCTTTCAGGGCCAATATTAGCAGTATCTACAGGAAAATATAAAGGAAAATTGATTTTTTCATTTAAATCAATGATTTCCCATGTCATTTTTCCCATCAAAATATCCCTGTCTTCGACATATCCATATGCTAAAGGTTTATCATTGTCTGAGATAAGTTGTGCAGGTGTCTTAATACCTATTTCTTTAGCAGTTTTGGCATTAAGTAAATTAGGCTGTGCATTAGAACCAAAAGATCCAGCAACAGAAAACAGAACGATTAAAAAACTTCTTACTTTACTCATAATATAATGGCAATAAGAAATTAAACGAAACAAAACCCAGAATATTGTATTTTTCCTACAAAATAAAATCGCGAAGATTTATTTAGCCATCATAAAAGTTCTTTGTAAAAAAAAACTCTTACTACAAAGGTAGTAAGAGTTTCTTTATAATGTAATTTTAGATACTTAGTAATTCCACATATCTTGCTCGAAATTACGAATCTTCTCTTTTACTCTTTCAGATTCTAACAACTGATTTTGCGCATTATCTTTCATGTACTCTTTAATTCGCTGATCTCCGTAAAGGTTTTCTTCTTTATAGATAACAGCATTAAATCGTCGCGAATTTAAAATCTGATCAAATGAAATTGGAAGTGCAGAATTGTTGTCATTAAAAGCTTTTGCTTCATGCAAACTTCTCTGGCATTAGGGAAAAAAACCCAAAATAATTCAATATAATCCTTTTCATCGCTATTCATTGTATAAACATCAGGAGTTACAGGACAAATTCCAAGCAAACGATATTTCAATTCACTTTGACGTTTGTCAAAATACCAGTATCCTTTAATCTTGTACTGCGTTACATCCTGAGAAGTCAAATCTTTTCAAGATATATTCATTAGTACAGTTCTTGAAGGAGGTACCGTTTCATCCACATAAGTAACTGATTTCTTCTTACCAGTTCCAGTAACCACTTTTTTCTTCACAACACGTGTTTTATAGTCTCTGGATTTTGGCATTAATATGCTCTCTACCAGCATCTGTAGTATCAATACGAGATAATGAAGCTTCGATGTCTTTCATAGATTTTTTAGTATTAAAATAACTATCAGTATACACTTCAGTTATTTTACCATTTTTAATAGCTTTCGTCAAAACATCGTAAAGTGAACGTCTGTCAGAACCAATATTAGCTGTATCTACAGGAAAATATAATGGAAAATTGATTTTTTCATTTAAATCAATAATTTCCCAAGTAGTTTTTCCCATCAAGACATCTCTATCATCCACATAACCGTAAGCCAATGGCTTATCGTTATCTGAGATAAGTTGCGCAGGAGTCTTAAGTCCTATCTGATCAGGTGTTTTTGCATTAAGCAAATTAGATTGCGCGTTAGAAGCAAAACCTCCAGCGATAGAAACAATAGCTATTAAAAAATTTCTTACTTTCATCATGATATCATTATAAGATATTGAACGTAGTTTTATCTACATTTATTATTGTATTTCGTAAATTACTGGAGCAGTTCTTGGCAACAAATAGCTACCAGCTCCAACAAGTTTAGTTTTAATTTCAGAAATAGTAACTTGATCTCCTCTACCTGCTTTTGAAAGAACTGATTTACATTGTGCATTTAATTTATTACCAGTAACAACAACTGTAGGTTGTCCAGTAATTTTTAAATTAAATCCAACAACATCTAAACCAACTTCGAAATCAAAATCAAGTAATTTAGCACCAATTGTAGCAATCTCTAAGTTTGATTTAGGTCCTTTAACAACACCCATCTCACCTCTAATTGTACCAGTTGGACCAGGAATACCTTTAATTCTGAATGTTTTCTTATCTGTAACTTTATCTCCGTTTGGTAATGTTCCAGTAACAGAAATTGTAGTTTCAGTACCTTGTCCAGGGCTCATGTTATATTTACCTGCTTTACCAGCTGAACTTAATCCAGGAGCACTAGCAACTACTTTATTATCAGCAACACCAGCGAATGATACAGAGATTGGGTTAACAACTCCTCTATATACAACATTCATTTTATCAGCAGAAATTGTAGCAGAGTTTGGTCTTGGTACTACAACATATTTTCCAGCAAATTTAAGTGGAATGTTTTTTCCATCCTCTAAGAAAGAAAATTGTCCATTAATATTTTGCTCTCCAACACCACCAGCAGTTAATGAAATAACAGCTTGTCCGTTTACAATTTGTCCAGGACCTTGGAAAGAAGTTGGTTTAGTGTTTTCGTCATAACGACCTAAAACTACCTTACCTGTAACTTTTTCACCTTGGAAATAAGCATTTTTATCTAAAACTACAATTGCTTGATAATTACTATAAGATGCAGCAGCAACAGCAGCTTTTCCTAAAGCAGCGTTGTAAACATCAGATTCTGCTTTTTGAACGTCATTTTGCCAAGCTGAAAGTTTAGCTAATGAAGCAACAGCAGGGAAACCTTTAAAGTGATATGCAAGATATTTATCTTTTAAACCTTCTTTGTTTTTTACATCAGAAACATCAAATTTCTTGTCAACCTCAGCTAAGATTGCAGCATATTTTTTATCTGACAAAGCAGCTTTCATATCTGCTTTATATTTTTCAATTTTAGAAATGATTTCATTACCTTTTTCAGTATATCCTTCACCTGTAAACCAGTTGTCGATATTATCACCTTTGTCCATAGACTCGTAAGGTAATTTACCTGTTTCTTTATCTGTTTCGAATCCTTGTAAAACATCACCTTTTAAAGCACCGATGTATGCATAAAATTCTTTTGAAGTAGCTTCAACTTTATGAGCTGTTACTGCAGCAGTTGCGAATTCTCCTTTTGCTTCAGCATGCTTTTTGATCTAAAGATGCTAATAATCTTGCATTTGATTGCTCTGAAGAAGTGTTAGCGCTTTCAAATTTTTCATTCATTAATCCAAAAGCAGATAAAACTTCTTTGGACATATTCATTGCTAACATTGCGATGAAAACCAGATACATCAGGTTAATCATCTTCTGTCTAGGGGTTAATTTTCCTCCTGCCATTTTTTTCTAATTAGTTCTTATTAATAATTTTAATATAATAGTTAAAAACTAATTATCCTTTGTTACTCATTGCAGAAAGCATACCACCGTAAACACTGTTTAAAGAAGCAATGTTTGCAGTCATAGATTGCATTTGCTCTTTCAATTTAGCAGCATTTTCAGCAATTTCGCTATTAGCTTGTGCATTTCTTGAAGCACTTTCTAATTGTACTTTGTATAAACTGTTTAATGATTCCATTTGTGCAGCAGCCATAGACATTTCTTCAGCATATTTCTTTTGTCCTGCAATTGAATCAACTGTTGGAGAAATTGCTTTAGCAGCTCCTTCGAAGTTTTTGATCTGAATTTCCTAAGCTTGACATTAATTCTCCGTCAATTTTAGCTTCTTTCAATAATGGATCTAATTTTTGAGAAACAATCCTTGAGCATCAGTTGGAGTTTCAGCTTTAGCCTCTTTTTTTCTAGCCTGCACCGTTCGCTAGTTCTGGATAAACAAGAGTCCAATCTAATTCGTCATCAACTGGTTCGAAAGCAGAAAGAGCAAAGATTAACGCCTCAGTTAACAATCCAACAGAAAGCATCAACAGTTCCTGTTAATGGTCCCAATTTCAAAGTGAGTAATTTTGAATAATGCTCCAACAATTACAACTGCCGCTCCCATACCATAAGCGAAATTCATTGCTTTTTTACTTAATAATGCCATAATACTTTTTTTTAGGTTTTAATAATAGATTTGATTTGGTTATTGAATTTAATTATAACTTAATTATTTCTTTTTTCTGCTTCCAGTTACTTGAGTTCCCATGTAATCTTGTACAGTTCTGAATCCAATATAACTTCTTGCAGAATCAGCATATTCGTGATCACGAGTACTTACTTGTAGGAAGTAAGCAACATCTTTCCAAGATCCACCACGAACTACTTTTCTTTGATTGTTTCCGTCAATAACGTTCGGGTTCATTGTAGAAACATATTCATATGCATTTGGATTGTAAGCTGAATCAGTCCACTCTGAAACGTTTCCTGCCATATTGTACAAATCCATAACCATTCACTTCATAAGACTTAGCTTCAACAGTATATAAAGCTTCGTCAGCAGCATAATCTCCTCTGCTTGGCTTAAAGTTTGCTAAGAAACAACCTCTATCACTTTTAGTATAAGGACCTCCCCAAGGGTAAGTTGCAGATTCTAGACCTCCTCTTGCAGCATACTCCCATTCTGCCTCTGTAGGCAATCTGAAAGCATTTACTAAGTCACGTCCTTTTTTCTTAGATTTAATGTAACTGTTTTTGTTTAAAGTTCTCCATGCACAAAAGCTTTTGCTTGTTTCCAGGTAACACCAACTACAGGATAATCTCCGTAAGCTTTATGCCAGAAATAATCATTGTGCATTGGCTCATTATAAGAATAAGCGAAATCTTTAATCCAAACTGTAGTATCAGGATAAACACTTACTTGTTCTGTTTTAACAAAATCTTTTCTTTTTCCAACTTTAGCTTTTGCAGCAGCCTGAATATCCATCCAAGAATAACGGAATTTCAATTTATTTACATCAATAGTTCTTAAACCATTGTATGATTCTTCGATTGGCAAATACATAGAATCCATAACTTCAGCATAATACTCATCCGGATAAGCTTTTGTATCTTTAATCAACTTCACTTTTTTGTTTAGTTTTCTACCAGCATAAGGATCATCTTTAGTCCCTACACTATAATAGTTATCATACATGTATTTATCATAAGCCGTCATTTTATCTGGCTCAGAATCATTAAATGCATAATCAGCAATACTACCAGCTTTTTTACCTTTACCATCACCGGTAGCTTTTTGACCTGTTTCATCAGCAAAATAGCAAACGAACTCTCATTGTAGAATCTTTAACCCATTCCACAAACTGACGATACTCACTGTTTGTGATCTCAGTTTCATCCATATAAAATGAACGAACAGTTACCGTTTTAGTCGGAGCATCTTCTACATTAGCTAAATCAGCATCTGATTTACCCATAATAAAGGATCCGCCTGGAACTAAAGTCATTCCATAAGGTTTTTCAGGATGCCATTTCCCTCCTGTAACACCAACTAACTCACCTTTGTCACCTGATTTACCACAGCCAATTACTAGTGTTAAAATTGCTGCAAATGCAATAAACTTCTTCATATAAATTTGGGATTATCTATTCATTATTATAAGTCCGTAAACGTATTTATTATTTATCTAAAAAACAATACTACTTGCGAATTTTATTTTACCGTTCAAAAATAATGTTAAATAAAATAAAAAAAAAATATTTTATCGACAAACTAACATAAAAAATCGACGTAAAACACAATATTTTATCAGTATATAAATTATATCCTACTAAATTATATTAATTAATCTTTTTAAAATTTTAAAAAATTAAGATTTTCAAAAAAATTTTCCTTTACAAAGCATTTTTTCGCTGTGCTTTCCACCATCTTTCTGGCAATTCTTGATTACAAGCACACAAATATTCGTCGTAAGAACACGGTAATAACGTATTTCTTTTCAATTTATTGTTACCATCTGAAACAAATGGAATTTCGATCCACCAGCGATCTGTTTTGTCACTTTTATAAAAAATAAGTTCTTCATCTTCTAAAGGAACAATATATTTTAAATAATTTGTTCTGCTTCCAAATGGATATTCTTTAGAACGATAATGATATCCTTCAATAAAATACCAAACAATTTGAGCAATTAGCGCCGCTTCATTCGCAGTACTATTATGATTAAAGATCCCAAACGACGATACTTTATCACTAATTCCAGAATATCTGGCAAGTGAACAAATCTCTTTTCCATTGAAACCATTAGGCTCAAATGAAACAAATTACCTGAATCGCAGAAGATTTTACAGAATTCAAATCAATACTAACCAAATCGGCATCTCTAAAAACAGGTTCAGCCAAAGCAATATTATTTGAAATTTCTCCTAATCGATAGGCATCAAAAAACAATTTCTCAATCAAATCAATTTCTTCCTGCGAGTTATAATAGGTTTGATAACCAATATTACAATAGTTAAATAAGGTTATTTGGCTCGTCAATGATTATTTTAGTCAGATAGGAATTTGCAGAAACTGATTCATTTTCTTTACCAAAATCAAATCGATTATCCACTGAAACCAAATTTACCATTTGCTCCAAATCGTCATAAGCACGATATAAAGCATAGGTCAAATCCTGAGAACCTCCTAGAACTATAGGAATGACTTTATTCTTAATTAATGAAGCCACAACTTTTTTAATGCAAAGTAAGTATCATCTACAGAGTCGCCCGCCAAGAATATCACCTAAATCAGCAATAGATGCATCCCAGTTACCTGGAAACATGCTATAAAACTTCTTTGCGAATTGCTGTCAGATTAACTTCATTCACCATATTAATGTTTCGCCTGATCTTCTAAAACACCAATAATAGCAATATTTATTTTACTTATATCCGGAAATTGATCATGGGTATGCAAAACAATTTTACTGCCCAATTCTTGAGAAGACAACGAATTGATAAAATTTACAATTCCGTCGTTAACTGGTTCTAGAAAATCAAATTCCATTTATTATACTTAAATTATTTCTTTTTAGCTGTTGCTTTTTTAGCCGGAGCTTTCTTTGCCGTTGTTGTTTTTTTAGCCGGAGTCTTTTTTGCTGGTGTTTTCTCTGCAATCATTTCCTGAACCTGCTGCCAATGTCAATTTTGTTGCATCAACATCTTTGCTTAATTCGATTTTGATTTTACCTTTTGTAATAACAGATCGGCCCCAGCGTGCTTTTTCAACCAAAATTCCTTCTTCTTCCCAATTGTGAAGCACTTTATCAATGTTCTTCTGCAATTTATCTTCAATCAATTCCTCAACATCAGCCTGAGATAAATTATCAAAATTGTATTTTTTGCTCACATTTACAAAAAGACCATTCCATTTGATGAACGGACCAAAACGTCCCACACCTTTTTGAACAGCTTCTCCTTTATAAATAGCAATTGGCGCATCAGCTAGTGCTTTTTCGTCAATTAATTCCTGAGCTCTTTCTTTTGTAACACCTAAAGGATCTTCTCCTCTTGGCAATGAAATAAAGACACTTCCATGGCGTACATAAGGGCCATAACGTCCATTACTTACTTCAACTTCTTCTCCTTTATATTCACCTAAGTTTTTAGGAACAAAAATAAATTTAAAGCTTCTTCAAGAGTAATATTTCCAATATTTTGATCCGCCATTAAGCTGGCAAACTTTTTATCTTCGTCATCTGCTTCTCCAATTTGAGCCATTGGCCCAAATTTTCCTAAACGAACAGAAACTTGTCTTCCGTCAGCATCTTTACCAAGAATTCTTTCACCGCTTTCTCTTTCAGCATTTGCTTCAACATCTTTTACATTTGGATGAAACTGATTGTAGAAATCCTGCATCATTTTTGCCCAATCAATATTTCCTTCGGCAATTTCATCAAAATCCTGTTCTACTTTTGCAGTAAAATTATAATCAAGAATGTTTCCGAAATTTTTAACTAAGAAATCAGTAACAATTGTTCCGATATCTGTTGGAACTAATTTTCCTTTATCAGAACCTGTATTTTCTTTCAGAACTTTCTCTGCTACTTTATCAGCCTGTAAAGTTAATTGTGTATAATTACGTTCTTGACCTTCAAGAGTTCCTTTTTCAACATAATTTCTATTGATAATAGTTGAAATAGTTGGCGCATAAGTAGACGGACGTCCAATTCCTAAGTTCTTCTAATTTTTTAACCAAAGAAGCTTCTGTGTAACGTGCCGGTGGTCTTGAATATCGTTCTGTAGCCGTAATATAGTTATTTACAAGCTTTTCATTTACTTTTAATGCCGGAAGCATTCCTTCTTGTTCTTCTTCATCATCATCATGTCCTTCAAGATATACTTTAAGAAAGCCTTCAAAAAGTAAAACTTCTCCAGAAGCTGTAAAAATTTCGTTGTGATTATCTCGCTTCAATTTTTACGTTTGTTCTTTCAAGTTGTGCATCGCTCATTTGCGAAGCCAAAGTTCTTTTCCAGATCAAATCATATAAACGAGCTTGGTCACGGTCGATATTTACGCTATGGCGCGACATATCTGTCGGACGAATTGCTTCGTGCGCTTCTTGTGCACCTTTGCTTTTGTTTGCAAAAGTTCTCGGTTTCGAAAATTCTTTTCCGTATGATTTTATGATTTCAGCTTCAGCGGCGTCCATTGCATCTTTTGAAAGATTTACGCTAGTCGGTTCTCATATAAGTAATAAGTCCGGCTTCATATAAACGCTGTGCTAACTGCATTGTGATTCCAACTGGCAAATACAATTTTCTTGCTGCTTCCTGTTGAAGTGTAGAAGTTGTAAAAGGTGCTGTTGGAGATTTTTTGGTAGGTTTAGTTTCTAAATCGGCTACCTTATATTGTAGATCCGATGTTTTTATTTAAGAAATCTTCGGCTTCTTTTTTAGTATTGAAATTTTTTGGCAATTTTGCTTTGAAAGCTTTTCCGGCTTCGTTTACAAACTCTGCAACAATTGAATATGTTGCAACTGCATTAAAGTTTTGAATTTCGCGTTCTCTTTCAACAATCAAACGAACAGAAACAGATTGTACACGACCAGCTGAAAGCCCGCCTTTGATTTTTCTCCATAAAACCGGAGATAATTCGTAACCTACTAAACGATCCAGAACACGACGTGCCTGTTGTGCATTTACTAAATTATAATCAATTTCTCTTGGATTATCGATTGCTTTAAGAATCGCAGATTTTGTAATCTCGTGAAAAACAATTCGTTTGGTTTTTTTTGTATCTAATTTTAATTCTTCCGCCAAGTGCCATGAAATAGCCTCTCCCTCGCGGTCCTCATCGCTTGCTAACCAAACCATTTCGGCATTCTTAGATAGTGTTTTCAGTTTGCTTACCAAGGCTTTTTTATCCGGAGAAACTTCATATTTAGGTTTAAAACCATTCTCTACATCTACTCCTATTTCCTTTGATGGTAAGTCGGCTATGTGCCCATAACTTGACTCCACCTGAAAATCACTCCCAAGAAATTTCTCGATCGTTTTCGCCTTTGCAGGTGACTCCACTATTACTAAATTCTTTGCCATTGCTCTATATTTTCTGCAACAAAAGTATGTAGTTTTTTTTAAATATTAACCTTATGAATGAATTTTTGAGTTATTTTAATATTATGTTTCTCAAAATTGCAGATTTATCTGTATTCCTACCTATTATATATATAGGTATAACTTTTAGCTGATTATGTTAACGAAATCTCTTTATTTTAGATTGCAGATTTTAGATTTTAGATTTCTCATTAATCTTAATTTATTTCTATTAATATAAAATCTAAGCGCAAAAAATTTAACTGCAAAGTTCACAAAGGTTTACGCAAAGTTCGCAAAGATTTAATATAAGCTGAAAATTCAGTGCAAAATCCGCAAAGCTTTGTGAATCATTTTATTTTTTTAATCTGTGACTATTTAAATATTTTAGAATGTAGACTTTAGATTCCCAAAAATTTCACAAAAACACAAGTAATCTAAAATCTGAACTCTAAAATCTAAAATTTCTTTTCTGCCATCTTGTCATATTGATACGCATTTACGCTATCTTTGCACTTTGAAATTTTACAATGGAAAAGATTATTGAAGAAAGCAAACAAGGCGAAAGTCTTGTTTTAGAAAATAAACCTGAGAATACTAAAAAACTATTCATAGAAAGTTACGGTTGTGCGATGAATTTTTCGGACAGTGAAGTCGTAGCTTCCATTTTATCTGATGAACGGATATAATACTACTCGACTTTTGAAGAAGCCGATTTGGTTTTGGTGAATACTTGTTCAATTCGTGACAAGGCCGAACAAACGATTCGTAAACGTCTGGAAAAATACAATGCAGTAAAACGCATTAATCCGAAAATGAAAGTGGGCGTTTTGGGCTGTATGGCGGAACGTTTGAAAAGTCAGTTTTTAGAAGAAGAAAAAATAGTCGACCTAGTTGTTGGTCCAGATGCTTATAAAGATCTTCCAAATTTATTAGCGGAAGTTGAAGAAGGTCGTGACGCAATCAATGTAATTTTATCGAAAGAAGAAACATACGGAGATATTTCGCCTGTTCGTTTGATGAGTAACGGAATCACAGCTTTGGTTTCAATCACTCGTGGATGTGATAATATGTGTACGTTTTGCGTTGTACCTTTTACACGCGGACGCGAACGCAGCCGTGAGCCACAAAGTATTATGAATGAAATTCAGGATTTGTGGGATAAAGGCTTTAAGGAAATTACACTTCTTGGCCAAAACGTTGACAGTTACCTATGGTACGGTGGCGGTTTGAAAAAAGATTTCGTAAATGCTTCTGAAATGCAAAAGGCTACTGCGGTTGATTTTGATCAATTACTGGAAATGGTTGCCGTTGGTTTTCCTAAAATGCGTATCCGTTTTTCGACTTCGAATCCGCAGGATATGCACGAAAGTATTTTGCATGTTATTGCAAAATATCCAAATATCTGCAAACACATTCACTTGCCAGTTCAGTCTGGAAGTAACAGAATTTTGAAAGAAATGAATCGTTTGCACACTCGTGAAGAATACATGGCTTTGATTGATAAAATCAGAACTATTATTCCAAATGCTTCGATTTCGCAAGATATGATTGCTGGTTTCCCAACTGAAACTGAAGAAGATCATCAGGATACCATGAGTTTAATGGAATATGTAAAATATAATTTTGGTTATATGTATTCGTATTCTGAACGCCCTGGAACTTTGGCAGGAAGAAAAATGGAAGATGATGTTCCGGAAGAAACAAAAGCCAGAAGATTACAGGAAATTGTCGATTTACAGCAAAAACATGCTTGGTTTAGAAGCGAAGAATTTGTTGGACAAACAGTAGAAGTTTTAGTTGAGAAAGTTTCTAAAAAATCAAAAGAAGAATTTTCAGGAAGAAACTCTCAAAGCATTACAGTTGTTTTTCCAAAAGAGCATTATAAAATTGGGGATTTCGTGAACGTAAAAATCACAAGCTGTACTATCTGGAACATTGAAAGGTGAAGCGGTTGGATTGAGCGAAATGAATTAAATTGTTTCAGGTTTCAAGTTTCAGGTTTTCTTTGTAACTTGAAACTTATAATATAAATCAATAAAATAATTAAATCCTCAAGTTGTAAAAAATGGAAAAAGAAATCATTATTGAATACAAGCCAAAGACAGATACATTAGTTAAAGTTTCTAAATACCTGCTTTCGAGAATGCCTTTTATAAAAGTGCTTATTTTTGTTTTCTTTTTTGTTCTATTCCAAAATGCCGTTTTATCAGCTACGCAAGCTGAAACCCATTTACAATGGAGTTTTATTGACCTTATACCTTTTGGATTGGTTCTTTTAGTCTGGGCTGGAGTATATTTTCTAACCATCTTTAATATCAAAAAGAATATTCAATAAAATAAAAAAAATCTAGAGTCTTAAAAAATAACTTTTACAAAAAACTCCTTTATACAAGAAGGAGAAAGTTTTAAAGTTGAAAATTTTTGAAAGAAATTTTTCAAATTAAAGAAACGAATAATTGGTTTCTGAATTATTTAAACAAAACTTCCGCGTTGCCAATTATTAAAGAAGATCTTAAAGACAATCAATACAACGAATTAAAACAGCTTTTTAATTCGATCGATATAAAAAAGAGTTTAAAAAGTTAAGGTCAAAGCATAAAACCTGAAACCTTAAACAAATAAAAAACTTGAAACAAAAAACAAATGGAAACAGTTCAAGCAATAAAACAGCGATTTGAAATTATTGGAAATGATCCGAAATTAAATCGCGCCATCGAAAAAGCCATTCAAGTTGCTCCAACTGATATTTCGGTATATGGTAACTGGGGAAAGTGGTGTTGGTAAAGAAAATATTCCGAGAATTATTCATTCGCTTTCGCACAGAAAGCATGGAAAATATATTGCCGTAAACTGCGGAGCAATTCCAGAAGGAACAATTGACAGTGAACTTTTTGGTCACGAAAAAGGAGCTTTTACAGGAGCCACAAGTACGCGTGAAGGTTATTTTGAAGTGGCCGATGGCGGAACAATTTTTCTTGATGAAGTTGGAGAATTGCCATTAACAACACAAGTTCGTTTGCTTCGTGTTTTGGAAAACGGCGAATTTATAAAAGTAGGTTCGTCTCAGGTTCAAAAAACAAATGTGCGAATTGTTGCGGCAACAAATGTGAATTTATTCAATGCTATCGAAAAAGGGAAATTCCGTGAAGATTTGTATTACCGTTTAAGAACTGTTGAAATTACTTTACCGCCTTTGCGAGAAAGAAACGAAGACATTCATTTGTTATTCAGAAAATTTGTGGCTGATTTTGCTCATAAATACAAAATGCCTCCTTTGAAGATTAGATGATGATGCAGTTCAGCTTTTGCAAAAATTTAGATGGAGCGGAAACATTCGTCAGCTGCGAAATGTGGCCGAGCAAATTTCTGTTTTAGAAACAACTCGAGATATTACATCTGGCAACATTTACAGCTCTTATTTGCCAACTGAAGGAAGCAATTTGCCATCTGTAATCAGTGACAAGAAAAAGGAAAGTGATTTTAGTACTGAAAGAGACATTTTATACAAAGTGCTTTTTGATATGAAAAGCGATTTGAATGATTTGAAAAAACTGACTTTGGAATTGATGAAAAACGGCTCTTCAAAAGTTCAGGAAATCAATCCGAATTTAATTCAGAAAATATACGGAACACAACAAAATGACAGTGAAATTGATTTTGAAGAAGAACCAAGAACTGCTGTTATGACACCTTCAAGCCGAGAAGAAAATTATCAAATGCAGGACGACAATTATTTGTTTGCCGAAACTATTGAAGAAGAAGAAATTTTGCGTTTAGAACAAAAAGAAATCGAAATGATTAAAAAATCATTAGAGAAAAATAAGGGAAAACGAAAAGCGGCTGCAGATGAATTGGGTATTTCGGAAAGAACGTTATATCGAAAAATCAAACAATTTGATTTGTAATGAAAATTCCAAAGAATTAAAACAAAAAATTATTTTAACCGAAATAAATAATCTTTAGACCAAGGTCATTAAATCGACAATAACCATTTTTAAAATTAAAAATTGAAATACTTAACAACTATATTTTAGAAAAAAATATTTCTTTTTATAGCGACAACTTTTTATTGAGCGGTTGCAATGTTTACAATTTTACGGAGGAACGGGAACAAATTGACGCAAAAACTTTTCAAGTCAACTTTTTCCAAAACAATGCCGATTTAATTGAACCAGGAATCGACAGACAATTCACATTGGCTTTGCAGGATATCATCATGAATCAAACCAACTTGAATTTAGTAAGCAATAGTGGTGATTTAGTTTATGAAGGAGAAATTGTAGATTACAGAATAACTCCGATGACAGCAACGGCTGTGGGTGCAAATGGAGAAGTCGGCGCAGCACAAAACAGTTTGACAATTCGTGTAAATGTAAGATTCACAAACAAGAAAAAAGAAACTGATGATTTTGAGAAACAATTTGAATTCTACAATGATTTCCCAGGTGGAGATTTACCAACCGGAACAGTTTTAAATAATGCAATTAAGACTATTTTCGAAAGAATTACTCAGGATATTTTCAATGAGTCATTGGCAAAATGGTAGTACTGTTTATTTGTTGAATCGTTTATCCGTTTAATCGATTTAACAGTTAAACGAATAAACGATTAAACAATAAAAAAAACGATTAAACAACAAACATGAACGTAACTGATTATACATACCTAATAAATAAACCTGATACCGTTACTGAAAAACAGGCCGAAACATTAGGAAGTGTTTTGAATGAATTTCCATATTTTCAAAGTGCACGCGCATTGCGATTAAAAGGACTTTACAAACAAAACAGTTTTAAGTATAATTATGCTCTAAAAGTTACAGCCGCGCATACTACAGATCGTTCGGTTTTGTTTGATTTTATTACTTCAGAAGATTTCACCCCTATTCAAGGCAAATATTATAATCGTAAACTGAGGGAACTTTTAAATATTACTGTTTTTGATGTTGAAATAGTTTCGGCAGAAGAAAAAAAGAAACTTGCCGAAGTTCGAATCGATCCAATAGAAAAATCAATTTTAGATTCTATTAAAGAAGCGACATCTGTAACTTTTGAAGAACCTGCAAAAAATGAAGAAAAACCAATTGAATCTGCAATTGCAGAACCTGTTGCACTTCCTGTTATAGAAGAAACACCTATTGAATCTTTCAGTGAAGAACCAGTTGCTCTTTCTATTGTAGAAGAAACACCAATAGAACCAGCAGTTGAAGAACCGGCTGTACTTTCTGTTATAGAAGACACACCTATTATTAAGGAACCAAGCCGCACTTTTCTAGAAGATAGATTAGACGATGAAATTCCTGATATCAGAATAGATCCAATTGAAAAATCAGTATTTGAGGCTATTAAAGAAGCAGAAAATGTAGTTTTTGAAGAAGTTAAAACGCCTGAAGAACCAATTGCTGCTGAAATTCCAGAAATTGAAATTATTACTGAAGAAACTTTTGCGTTTGTAGAACCAATAGAAATTGAAATTCCTGAAACTGTAATAGCTGTTGAAGAAATTATAACTACAGCAGAACCAGAAAAAATTGAAATTCTAGAAACTGAAACACTTCTGGAGCCTGAAAAAATTGAGATTTCTGAGGCAGTAAAAATTGCAGAAGAAAATCTGGAAATTGGAAAACCATTAGATTTTTCTGCAAAAGAGAAACATTCTTTCCAAGAATGGCTGCAATTAGCAAGAACAGAACCAATTGACAGAACTAAAGAAGCGCCAATGAAGAAAATCTGCACCAAGAACACAATTGAAAAAGCAGAACAAACATTAGGAAGTGTTATAGAAGAAGAAAAAACGGAGGACGAGAAAAAGAAAAAAGCTGAAATAATCGATCGATTTATAGAAACAAATCCAAAAATTTCTCCGATAAAACAAACTGCAATAACAGCATCGGTTCAGCTTGAGATCAATAAAGACGAGAATTCTTATTTAATGACCGAGACTTTAGCCAGAGTATATTTGGAACAAAAAAAATATACAAAAGCAATTCAAGCATATGAAATATTAATTTTGAAATATCCAGAAAAAATTAGTTTCTTTGCAGACCGTATTTCGGATATAAAGATTTTACAACAAAATAACAATAACAATAATTAAGCAATGAGCACATTTTCAATTTTTTTAGTTTTAATCACAATAGTTTGTTTTCTATTGATCGTAGTAATTATGGTACAAAACCCTAAAGGAGGCGGATTATCTTCTACTATCAGCGGAACTCAAATGTTAGGCGGTGTACAAAAAACAACTGACTTTTTAGACAAAAGTACTTGGACATTGCTACTATTTTGATTGTTTTAATTTTACTTTCAAGCTTAAGCTTTACAGGATCATTAAGCGATACTGAATCTAAAATTATTGAAAAGACAGAAGCTCCTGCAAATACACCAGCAGCTCCAGCTCAACGAACTCCTGCTCCTGCAAGCCACCAGCAAAATAATATTTTTGAAATAAATATACAAATGCCAGCCTGTCAAAGCTGGCATTTTTTTTAAGAAAAAATGTCAGTTTACTGAGCATGGCACAATTTCTGAAAGTTTAGTAGAACATTAAAAAAACGTATAACTAATAATAATATAAAATCATGGCATTAAACATTAAACCGCTTTCAGACCGCGTACTTATTGAGCCTGTTGCAGCTGAAACTAAAACTGCGTCAGGGATTTTTATTCCAGATACTGCCAAAGAAAAACCACAAAAAGGAACTGTTGTTGCAGTAGGAAACGGGTCTAAAGATCACACTATGACCGTAAAGGTTGGCGAACTGTTCTTTATGGTAAATATGCAGGAACAGAATTAAAATTAGAAGGAACTGATTATTTGATTATGCGTGAAGACGATATTCTTGCGATTATTTAAATCGCTGTAGGCTGTAAGCTATAGGCTGTAGGCTATAAGCTATAGGCTGTAGGCTTTTCAAAAAAGCTTAAAGCTATTGTCTAAAGCCTAATGCAAAAAGCTATAAGCTGTAGGCTCCCACAAAAAGCGTAAAGCCTATCGCCTAAAGCCTAAAGCAAAAAACAATGAGAGATTTTAAAAAATACGATATTTGGCAGCTTAGTCATTCTTTTACTTTAGAAATCTATAAGATGACTTCTACATTTCCGAAAGAAGAATTATATGGATTAACAAGTCAGATAAGAAGAGCTTCTTCATCAATCCCAACCAACATTAGTGAGGGATGCGGAAGAAACAGCGACAAAGAATTTAATCAATTTCTCAACATAGCTTTAGGTTCTGCAAATGAAACAGAATACCTTTTGATTTTAGCTAAAGATTTGCAATATCTAAATAATAAATTGCAGAAATTCAAATAGAAAAAATCAACAGTATAAAAAGCAAAATTTACAAATTAAAACAAGTATTAAGTTCAGCAATAGGCTCTAAGCTGTAAGCAATAAGCTTCTAAAAAAAGCGTAAAGCGTACTCGCCTAAAGCTTAAAGCAAGCAAAAAAAAATATTAACTCAGCAGTAGAAAAGCTTAAAGCTTAAAGCCTACTGCCTAAAGCAAATAATAAAAATGGCAAAAGATATAAAATTTGATATTGAAGCACGTGACGGATTAAAACGTGGTGTTGATGCATTAGCAAATGCTGTAAAAGTAACTCTTGGACCAAAAGGTCGTAACGTAATCATCGGAAAATCATTTGGTGGACCAACTGTTACTAAAGATGGTGTTTCTGTTGCAAAAGAAATCGAATTGAAAGACCCATTAGAAAACATGGGCGCGCAAATGGTGAAAGAAGTAGCTTCTAAAACCAATGATTTAGCGGGTGACGGAACTACAACTGCTACAGTTTTAGCTCAGGCAATCGTAAAAGAAGGTTTGAAAAACGTTGCTGCAGGTGCAAATCCAATGGACTTGAAACGCGGTATCGATAAAGCGGTTGAAGCTATCGTTGCTGACCTTAGCAAAACAAGCGAAAGTTGTTGGAAGCGATTCTGATAAAATCAAACAAATTGCTTCTATCTCTGCAAACAATGACGAAGTGATTGGTGAATTAATCGCTACTGCTTTCGCAAAAGTTGGGTAAAGAAGGTGTTATTACTGTTGAAGAAGCTAAAGGAACTGATACTTTCGTTGATGTTGTTGAAGGAATGCAGTTTGACAGAGGATATCTTTCTCCTTATTTCGTTACAAATCCAGAAAAAATGGAAGTTGAATTAGACTCTCCATACATCTTATTATATGACAAAAAAGTTTCTTCTTTAAAAGAATTACTTCCAGTTTTAGAGCCAGTTGCTCAATCAGGAAAACCATTATTGATTATTGCTGAAGATGTTGACGGAGAAGCCTTATCTACATTAGTAGTAAACAAATTAAGAGGTGCTCTTAAAATTGCTGCTGTAAAAGCTCCAGGTTTTGGCGACAGAAGAAAAGCAATGTTAGAAGATATCGCTATCTTAACTGGTGGAACTGTAATCTCTGAAGAAAGAGGTTATACTTTAGAAAATACTACTATCGAAATGTTAGGAACTGCAAAAAGAGTTTCTATCGATAAAGACAACACTACAATTGTAAGTGGTGCTGGTGAAGCTGATATCATCAAAAACAGAGTAAACCAAATTAAAGGTCAGATGGAAACTACTACTTCTGATTATGATAAAGAAAAATTGCAGGAACGTTTGGCTAAATTAGCTGGTGGTGTTGCTGTTCTTTACGTTGGTGCTGCTTCTGAAGTTGAAATGAAAGAGAAAAAAGACAGAGTTGATGATGCTTTACACGCAACTCGTGCTGCTGTTGAAGAAGGAATCGTTGCTGGTGGTGGTGTTGCTTTATTAAGAGCAAAACTGCATTAGCAGACTTGAAAGCTGACAATGCTGACGAAGCAACTGGAATTCAGATTGTTTCTCGCGCTGTTGAATCTCCATTAAGAACAATTGTTGAAAATGCAGGTCTTGAAGGTTCTGTTGTTGTGGCAAAAGTTGCTGAAGGTTCTGGTGATTTTGGTTACAATGCTAAAACTGACGAATATGTAGATATGCTTAAAGCTGGAATTATTGATCCTAAAAAAGTAACTCGTGTAGCGCTTGGAAAATGCTGCTTCTGTTGCCGGAATGATCTTGACTACAGAATGTGCATTAATTGATATTAAAGAAGAAAGCGCTGGCGGAATGCCAATGGGTGGCGGTATGCCAGGAATGATGTAATTCATTTTCTTCTTAAAACTTAAAACGCCGGATATTAATCTGGCGTTTTTTTTTATTTAACATTCTCTTTTTCTTAAAAAAATCTGTTATCTCTACCTTTGCATTTCTATTTAAAATTGCAAAATGAGAAAATTTACAACTCACCTTTTATCTTTTACATTTTTACTTCTTACTACTTTTTTACAATCCCAAACTGATAAGGATACTTACGTTGTTTTAGTATCGATGGACGGATTTCGCTGGGATTTTCAAAAACAATTTAATCTTCCAAATCTAAAGCAAATTGAAAAAGAAGGTGTTCATGCTAAATCAATGAAACCTTCTTACCCAACAAAAACTTTCCCAAATCATTATTCTATTGTAACCGGACTTTACCCAGATCATCACGGAATTATCAATAATGTTTTTTATGATATTTCTTTAAATGAATCTTTTTCATTGTCAAGCAGATGCAAAAAATGATTCGAGATTTTATGGAGGAAATCCGATTTGGAATTTAGCCGAACAACAAGGTGTAAAAACAGCATCATTCTTCTGGCCAGGTTCTGATATTGATAAAAGAAACCCAAGTTATTTCAAAAAATACGACAATAAAATTCCGTATGGAGCTCGCATCGATACGGTCTTAAAATGGTTGCAGCTTCCAGAAAAACAGCGTCCGCATTTGGTTACTTTATATTTTGATGAACCTGATCATACGGGACATGATTTTGGTCCGCTTTCACCAGAAAACAAGAAAATGGTCGTCAAAATGGATTCTATTATGGGAGAATTGTCAAGAAGATTAGATCAGATTTCTATTGGAAAACAAATCAATTTGATTATAGTTTCTGATCATGGAATGGCAAATATCAGCGATGATAAAAAAGTGGCTATTTTAGATTATTTAAAACCAAAATGGCTGGGTTATAAAGATGTAATTAACCCAATTATGAGTCTTCAGGCAAAAGCGGGTTATCAAGATTCTATTGCAAAAGCTTTGAAAAAAGTGCCACATATTCATTTCTGGAAATCAACTGAAGTTCCGAAAAGACTACATTACGGAACCAATCCGCGTGTGCATGATTTTGTGATTGAGGCTGATAAAGGTTGGAGTTTAGTCACCAAAAAATCTCAAAATGTAAAAGGTGGAACTCATGGTTATGATAATAAAGAGAAAGATATGCACGCTATTTTTTATGCAAAAGGCCCAAATTTTAAGGTTGATAAAACAGCCAAAACATTTCAAAACGTTTCTGTTTATCCTTTAATAGCGCATATTTTAGGCTTACAAATTGGCGATATTGACGGAAAGTTAAGCGATGTAAAATCAATGCTTGCTAATTAGATAATGTGGCAATTTGATAATTAGATAATGAAGCTAGTGTCACATTGAGCGAAGTCTAAGGGTACTCCAATTGACACGTGGACTTCGACTTTGCTCAGCCTGACATACTATCTAAATAAACAACAGTAAACCCGACAGGTTTTAAAAACCTGTCGGGTTTACTGTTTATATCTTTGCGTATAAGACGCACTGCTGTGCTTCCCTACAATATACGTTATCAATAGAATTATCTAATTATCACATTTTCAAATTGACACATTATCTAATTTTCTACCTTATTTTAAAAACATTACAAGTATTTTAACTATTACAGATTAATATTACAATTAAATTTATAGCTTTATTGTATAATTACAATTGCCCCTAATATTTTATTTGTATGAAGTTAATCATCAGGTTTTTTGTTTTTCTATTCTGCTTACAATCTTTCGGACAGGCTATTTCCAATCAAAATAAAATTACCAAATACATTACTGATTATTTTTTTCAGGACCGCGAGATTATCCATGTACAATTCAATAAAGACCTTTTTACAAATAATGAAGATATTGCCTTTAAAGGATACATTCTCAGTAAAAACAATAATATACCAAACAACAACACTACAAATATTCAATTAATTGTTTATAATGACGAAAACCAAATAGTTCAGAAGCAATTACTTTTTGCACAATACGGTGTTTTTTCTAGTGGAATTCATTTAAACGAAAAATTTAAATCTGGTAAATATCATTTTCATTTCTATACAAACTGGATGAATAATTTCAAGGAAGATGATTCTTTTAATCAGACAATTGAAATTATTGATAAAAACAATCCATACGCATTTGAAACCAATGTACCTGACTGGAAAACAGCAGAAGTGAACCTATTTCCCGAAGGAGGAATTATATTGAATGACATCGTAAATACAATTGGAATCAAAATTACAGATTGCAATAAAATAGGAATAGAAGTAGCAGATGGCGTTATTTTGGATTCTAAATCAAATGAAATTACACAATTTCACACCAACCAAATGGGATACGGAGTTTTTTATCTAAGACCCAATTTAAACGAAAAATACACTCTCAAAATAAATAACGACAAGTTAAAAATAACACAGCCTCTGAGCAAAATTACAGAAACTGGAATTGTTTTAAGCGCTCCTAATAATCCTTCAAGAAACAATTTACTGGTTGTTCTAAAGACAAATGAGAAAGGACTTCAATCTTATCAAAATAAAAAATTCACTATTCTTATTCAGCAAAATGGAAGTTGGATGCAACAGGAAGTTACCTTCAACAATAACAAAATGGAGCAACCTTTTTATTTTGACAAAAAATATTTATCAAATGGAGTGCATATAATTAGGGTATTGGATGAAGATCTAAATGAAATCACAGAAAGATTAACCTACATTGAAGAGGGCAAAAATCCGTCTACTACATTAGATGCAAAAATAACAGCTAACGACAGCATTATATTATCCAGAAAAACTGACGTTAATAAGGCTCATTTAAGTATTAGTGTGCTACCTGAAAAGAGCGTGTCCCTTAATCAAAAGAGAACGATTTTAGGCACTTTTTATATAAATGCTTATTTAGATAAACCAGAAACTAATACTTATTTTTATTTTAATCCGGACAATAAAACCCGAAGACAGGATATAGAACTATTATTACTTAACCAGAACAAAGGAAAATATTTATGGGAGAACATTAAATCGGGGCCACCAAAAATCAGTTTTGAATTTGAAAATGGAATTACTATAAATGGAAAAATAGAGAAAGAACTAAAACCAAATTCTAAAAACAAAATCTCTCTTGTTGCATTAAAAAATAATCTATTTGACCAAACAACTATTGATCAGAATAATGATTTTAAATTTGAACATTTTTTTGTTCAGGATTCGACTGTTTTAGCTTTACAAATGACCGATGAGAAAAACATCACTCAAACTACTAAAATAGAAGCACGAATTGCCCGAACTGAACCTCGATTTGTTTTGGGACCATCATTCGAAAAAATATTTTGCCCAGTAATGAAAAGCGCTGACAATGTTTTTAATTTCCAGCCACCTAAAACAAAATCTAGCGAACTAAAAGAAGTAGCAGTAAAAAACACCTTCAAAAAAGAAATTTTTATTCACAAAAGTGACATGAGTCCTATGGCTAAAGCCTTTAAATTTGATGGCAAAGATTACAGAAGCGTATTGAGTTTTTTGTCTTCAAATGGTTATAATACAGGAATTACCCCAACTGACTTTAGTGTATATGTAAAAGAGAGAAGAAGTTCTTTTCTGGGTGAAGCAGCTGAGTTCTCCAAATATATATATTGACAATTTTCAAGTACTCGATTTCAATCAGCTTTTCAATATTAACTTAGATCAAGTAGATGAAATTTACATTGATCAGACCGGAAGCTCTGATACTTCGATCTCAGGACATGGAACAATTAAGATTTTCATGAAAACCGAGCAAAAAAATAAATATTTCAAACCAAAATTTACAACACTAATCGTAACAAAAGGTTTCGCAATAAACTTCACTTACAAAACTACTCCATTTGAAAATCAAGATGAATTTAATTATTTCGGTACATTGAACTGGACTCCAAACATCGAACTAAATGATCACTCAGATTTTCAAATTAAAATCCCAAAAAATCAGCAAAAAGAATTACAGGTTTTAATTGAAGGTTTTACTACTGATGGACAATTAATTTCGGAACTTAAAAAAGTTCCGGTTGGAGGGATCTTTTAATTTGATAATTCGAAAATGTGGCAATTAAAAATTTGATAATTAGAAAATTTGATAATGAAGCTAGTGTCACCCTGAGCGAAGTCGAAGGGCGCTCCAATTGGTACGTGGCTTGGACTTCGCTCAGCCTGACAAACCAGAATGGATAACAAAAGTAAACCTGACATGTTTTAAAAACCTGTCGGGTTTGTCGCATTTAACCTTTACGCAAAAGACGCACTGCTGTGCACCTCTACGAAAAATTGGAACGTTAATTCACAATTAATAATTCACAATTAACCATTATTAAGAGACCACTTTATAAGTAGGGTCTTCGATAACATTTACCTTGATAACAGCATCGGCATTTTTTAGTAATATGTCTGCAGTCATCACTTAGATGTTTGAGTTCGACAATTTTATTAACCTGATTGTATTTTTTTGTTAGATTGTTCAATGCTTCAATGGCCGACATATCAGAAACACGGCTTTCTTTAAAATCTATAATTACATGATTTGGATCGTTTTGATACATCAAATTTTTCCATAAAAGCACTAATCGACCCAAAAAATAACGGTCCATAAATTTCATAATGTTTTACACCATGTTTCATCAATAAAATGTCGCGCACGGATTCTTTTGGCGCTTTCCCACGCAAAAACTAAAGCAGAAATAATCACACCAATTAAAACCGCCAAAGCCAGATTGTGCAGTAAAATAGTCATCACAGCTACTAAAATTCCAACAAAAATATCATGTCTTAGGCATTTTATTGATAACTCTTAAAACTCGCCCATTCAAAAGTTGTAATCGCTACCATCATCATTACACCAACCAAAGCTGCCATTGGTAATTTCCCAATTACCGGAGCTCCAAAAAGAATAATTATTAAAATGGTCAAAGAAGCAATAATTCCCGAAAGTCTTGCTCTTGAACCTGCACCAAGATTCACTAAAGTCTGCGCAATCATTGGACAGCCTCCCATTCCGAAAAAGAAACCATTTAAGATATTCGAACTTCCTTGTGCAATGCATTCGCGATTGCTGTTTCCTCGTGTTCCGGTAATTTCGTCAACTAAATTCAATGTCAGCAAACCTTCAGTCAAACCAACCGCAGCGACAATTACAGAATACGGAAATATGATTTTAAAAGTCTCAAAAGAAAGAGGAATATTCGGAATATGAAAAGGAGGAAATCCGCCTTGAACAGAAGCAATATCTTCGACCGTTTTAGTTTCGATATTAAAGATAATAACCAAAGCAAAAACAACCATAATCGCCACCAAAGAAGCCGGAACTGCTTTTGTGATTTTAGGAAAAACTAAAACAATTGTAATCGTCAACGCAACTAATCCTAGCATAATATATAGAGGAGTTCCTTGAAGCCAGGAAACCTGACCATTAATTACAGTTTTAAATTGCTCTAATTGCGACATAAAAATCACAACTGCCAGTCCGTTTACAAAACCAAACATCACAGGCTGAGGAACTAATCGAATAAATTTTCCGAGTTTAAAAAGTCCGATGCAGATTTGAACCACACCGCCAAGGGCGACGGCTGCAAATACATATTCGATTCCGTTCGACTTCATCAAAGCGATCAAAACAATCACTGTCGCTCCTGCTCCACCCGAAATCATTCCGGGTCTTCCGCCAAAAATTGCGGTTACTAATCCAGCAATAAAAGCGGCATACAAACCAACCAAAGGGGGAAATCCAGCTAAAATTGCAAACGACAACGACTCCGGAATCATGGTCATGGCGACAGTAAAGCCAGCTAAAATTTCATTTTTGTAATTGACCTTTTGAGTAAAATCGAAGAGTTGGAATGCTTTTTTCATAGGCCACAAATGTAGAAAATATTGACCGAAAAGAGAACAAAGCATTTTAAACGGAAAAACAAATTATTCCAGCCTTACACAAGTATAACCCAGACAATGCACATAATCAATTATATTATCACATTCAAGATCGATGCCTTCAACCCTTAATATTTTATCACAATCTTCCAGATCAAAATTGACTTTGTAATCTGGAAACTGACTCTGAATAACGGCAATAACATAATTTTTATCTGCCTCTTTCTGCACATTTGTTTTAAAAACTTCCACTACCATAATCATCTAGATTTGAGTAATTTAAAGTTAAGAAAAAACTTTCTTTCAAACAATTAGAAAATGAGGCAATTAGAAAATTTGATAATTAAATAATAAACCCAAAAACTATTTACAAAATCACGTATAAATACCTAGTACACAGTCTTTTTAAATCACTATACTTGTGATATAAAACTGTAAATATTATCATGATTTTCGGTAGGTTGAAAATCCTTAAATGTTTATACTAAATTTTGGGGCATAAAGTGAGATCAATAATTGGCAGCGATTATAGTCTCACTTTTATTTTTTATGTTATTACCCACTTCCAAATAGTTTTCTTAAAAAAAAAGCGCAAACATTAGTGATGTTTGCGCTTTTTGATCCAACGCTACCCTCGAGTCTTGACTCCGCTCAAAAAAACACGTATAAATACGTATTGCCTCAATTTTAATAAGTAGTAATATTGCGACCAAATAATTTTTATAGTAGAATCTAATTTTTCGAAAGGTTAATTAGTAAAATGTTGTCATTTTTTTTGAACGCTAAAATGGGATTTCAGATCGCTCGCTACGATTCGAAATCTCATTTTTTTGTCTTCAGCAACTCCGAACGAAGATTTACATCCGAAAATTAACAAAACCCTCCAAGAGTAAAGTATGTCATTCTGAGAACTTGTTATGGTCCTCTTTTTTGCTTTTATAGGATTTAATATAGCTGTTGTAAGAGTTTGCTAATCAAGTTTGAGAGATGCTCATTTTATTCTACAGGCAATTAAAACTATGTTAAAAGTGGATGTCCATTTTAATATTATTGTAAACTTTGTATTACTGTTTAACCCAAAATAGATGATTATGGAAAAACAAATTATTGAACTGGAAAAAAAATATTGGCAGGGAATGGAAAATCACGATTATGAAACAGTTAGAAATCTTACTCATTTTCCTTGTATTATAGCAGGCAAAAGTGGCATGCAAAGTGTAGACGAAGCAACATTTAAAAAAATGTTTGAATCAGTTGATGGTGGTAAAATAAAACTATTAAGTTTTTCTGATGTAGAAATACAATTACTTAATGAAAACGCTGCGGTAACTGCATACCAGATAGAAATAGCAATAGCAGACGACAAACAAAATAACCCCATAAAATGTGTTTGTACTTCTACCTGGATTAAAGAAAATAATAATTGGGTTTGTGCATTGCATACCGAAACAGAATTATCAAAACAATAGATTATATTAAAATTTAAATTATATATTTCTTTACAAAGACTTTTTATTGAGGATCTCCTCTCCGAACCTTTTAAAAAAAACCTTTGTATATTTGAAGCTTAGTACCCTAAGAACCTACAAAACATGACACGAGAACATTATATTCCATTCAACAAGGAATTCTTACTCGAACAACAAATTACTGCTTTTGCCAAAGACACAGAAAAAGCTACTGATTTTAGAAATCTATTCGAAATAATTGAGCATTATTATCATTATGAATCTTTTAATCTCAATAAAAATCTAAAACAAAATTATGCCTTATTTGATCCCGATTTAAGCGAGAAAGAACGCGAAGGGTTCATTGGGAAAAGTGATTTTTCTGTCTTTAAAGAAACATTGCAAACTGTTTTAGAACGCGGTAATTACCACCGAATCGAAAAGGAAACTTTAGAGGTTGCTTTTGCAGAATCGGATTTGATTGGTCTCGATTTGTCAATTGATTTCAATGCTTTTAAAGATTACGAACTATACGTACGCGGTTTGCATAAAGCGAAAGAAAAAATTACGAAATATATTTTTTGGAAGAAAGAAGTCGAAATCGAATACTACGATCGTGTATTAATTTATTTGAATTACAGCGACGCTGATTATTTGACCGAAAAGAAAGTCAAATTAGGAAAAATGCCCATTGATCCGGGTTCTATTGCTTTAAAAATCTTTAAACGGGTTCCTAAAAACGATCTTGAAACGATTTTTCCAAATGCAATTCCGCGAATGTCATTGAAAGATAAAATGTTGCTTTGGGTTCCAGGAATCTTTGGTGGAATTTCATTATTAAGTGCCAAAGTAATTCCTGCCTTAATTAATATGTATAATGCTTATGAAACTGGTGAAGCTATCGATTTATTAAACAGCAAAACGTCATTAAATCAGGGGTTAATTGCTTTAGGAATTTTATCTGTTTATTGTTTTCGTCAGTACAACAATTTCGTAAACAAAAAAATAAGATATTCTAAAATTCTTTCAGACAGTTTGTATTTCAAAAATCTAGGAAACAATAGCGGTGCTTTTTATTCGCTTTTAAATTCATCTGAAGAAGAAGTTTTAAAGGAAACTATTTTGGCGTATGCTTTTTTAAATAGAAGCACTCATCCGTTGACGGCAGAAGAATTGGATACACAAATAGAATCTTGGTTTGAATCAGAATTAAAAACCGAATTAGATTTTGATGTAAACGATGCCTTATTGAAATTGAAAAACATTGGCCTTGGAATTGAAATCAACGGAAAATGGAGTGTTATTCCGCTAAACGAAGCGCTTGTTACGATTGATGAATTGTGGGATAATGTTTTTAATTACAATCAAAAATCATTGATATAGAACGCATTAAATCTTAAAACTAACATAATATTGAAACATCTTTTATGATGTATGCTTAAATTTGTAAGAAACAATAAAATATTCGAATCAATTAAAAAAAATTATAGTCAAGACAAACCATTGAAATTAGCTTAAGCTGAAAAGCCATAGAACGAGTAAGATAACTTTAAAAAGCCCTAAAATGAAACTTACAAATTTTTTAAGCGAACAGGGTTATGACATAATTGAAGGCCCTATTAGGAATCATAAACCATTGCAATTATGGCTAAAAAAGCCATTTGACGATGTACAACTTTACTACGCTCATATTGAGCATGCTTTTATTAGCAAAGTTGTATTAACTGAAATTGAGAATCCCGCATTAAATGTCAGCTCTAATCAAAAAGATGAGTACGGATTTAATATAGGTATAACACTTCTTCAGGAAATATTGAAGACACTTGGTTTGGGAACTTTTGAATTTTCAAATAAAATTAAATCAGGAAAAAAGGTAACGATAAGCTTTGATAATTCTGTTACCAAAGAATATGCTATCGGGAACTTGGAAGATTATATGTATAATGCTGATTTTCTGCACCCAAATCCTTTACTTCTAAAAAACGCAAATCGTAATTACATTCTGTTGATAACCGGAACGGTGTTTGCAAAAAATCTGATTGTAGATATCGAAACCGATTTTGCTTTGGATAATAATTTGGTTGCAAGCCTAAATGAAATTGCCAGCGGAAAAATAGATTTTAGTATTAGCAATCAGAACAAGTTGAACATGGTTTCAACTTCTGAAATTTATTTTCCGATTGCCGTAAAAGCAAGCAAAATTGATTATGACAAAAGCAGATTTAAAAAACTACAATTAATAACGGATACTAAAAATATCTTTTGATAACTTAATAATAGTGCGCAAAATCCATAAAAAGACCTTGCGCATTATTTTTGATTATTGAGATAACGTTTTACAAAATAAAAAGAAATTTTATTAGATTTACTACAACTAACTACTAAAACCACAAAAATGAGAACACTTGACCAATGGTTTGCAGAATATGCTGTAAGTCACCAAAACCCAAAAAACAAAGCCATACATTACATTTGTGTACCGGCCATCTTCTTTTCAATCGTAGGATTATTAATGAGTATTCCGAGCGCCATTATCGCCAATACTTTAAAACTGAATGCACCAATTATCGAGAATTGGGCTTTTATTGTTTTGCTTTTTGTCCTTATTTTCTATATTCGATTATCGGTCGCAATGGCGATTAAAATTGCCATTTTCTCTGCAATTTGTTTAGTAGCCAATTATTATATCAGTCAGTTTGTACCACTTTGGATGTTCTCTGTTGGCGTTTTTGTAATCGCATGGATCGGGCAATTTTATGGTCATAATATCGAGGGCAAAAAACCATCTTTCTTAAAAGATCTTCAATTTTTATTGATTGGACCAGCTTGGGTTGTGGAGAGTTTATTTTCTAGAAAATAGTTTTTAATGGTGCGCGGATGACGCAGATTAAAACGGGTTAAAGCAGATTTTTTCTGCATGTTACTAGCGCATGCTTGTCATTTCGAGGAACGAGAAATCTCCACAAGAAACTCCATCACCTAAATCGTCAATCTTTGTAGAGCTACTCGCGGAGATTTCTCGTTCCTCGAAATGACAAAAATGGCGTATAATCCGAGTATTTAAAACATTATTAATCACTAACCATCAAATACTTACAAAATATTCTCATAACTTTATCTTTCAACAAATGAAATAGTTATGAAAATAGATACCAAAGAAATTAAAATTGAAAGCTACGATATTTTTACTTATCGACGTATTAGACGCGCGATTGGGTATCTAGGCATAAGCCTGCCGATTCTTTTGGTGGGTTTTTCTTTGATTTCTTTTTTTCAGACTCAGATTCAGCCTTCTATCAGCGATTATTATTATACAAATCTGAGAGAAATTTTCACTGGTACTCTGAGTGCTGTTGGTTTATTTTTAATCAGATACAAAGGCCACGGAAATACTTCGATTTGGAAAAACGATAATTTATTGACCAATATTGCTGGAATTATGGCAATTGGCGTTGCTTTGATTCCAACAAATCCAGCTGATTTTTCTCAAAAAATATACACTTTTATTCCGTCAACTAAAACCTGGCTTGGCTGGCTCCATTATGGTTTTGCGGGAGTTTTCTTTTTGATTTTAGCCTTGCTTGCGATTAATGTTTTCACAATTGGCCAGACAAACGAAACCAGAACTCCTAAAAGTATTTTAAATGAAAATAACATTTATAAATTTTGTGGGTATACGATTTTGACTTCATTAATTCTCGTGCCAGTTTCAGGAAAATTCAAGCTCTTTGCCTATTCAACTTTAGTTTTTGAAACCATTGCGCTTTTTGCTTTCGGAATTGCGTGGCTCATTAAAGGACGCGCACTTGGCGATCAGGGAAAAATAGGTGAGAAATTATATCAGGAAAATAATGCTGTCGATACTGAAAAAATATTGGAAGAATGAAAGGCATAAATATTTAATAGCTACGAAGATTTATTATTGACTATCAAAAAATGACTTGCACTTTTAGAAAAACAAATCAAAATCTTTTTTCAAACTTCTTTAAAATTAATCATGGTTCTTACATTTTCATACAGCTCCGGGAATTCTTTCCTGAAAATTTCCGGAGTTTCAAAAAAATGTTCCAAAATCACGGCAAGAAACTCAAACTTATTAGTATAAGCATAGTCTCTAAAATATTGCTTTTCTTTAAGCTTATTTGCCAAATTTTCTTGATCGAAATACTTTTCTATCTCGGCAAATTCATCATAGAAAATTATCGCATTAGGATCGCTTCTTTTTCTGGAATTAAAATGCAGCACATGCGTAAATTCATGAAGTCCGAGATTAATATTGTCTTTTGTCTGGTGTCCGCTCAGGAAATCTTCCCATGAAAAAACAATTGTTTTCATTCTCGGATTATATTCTCCCTTATGATATTCCTGATTGATTGTTGAATAATAAACGGTAGGATAAATGACAATATGCTCAAATAAGTCAATGAGATACGCTCGCATTCCAAAAGTCAGCATTACGTAAGTTCCTGCAATAATCAGTTTCATTTCCTGCGTAACTTCAATGCTTTTTCCATCAAAATTATAATGCCTAATGAAGTTTTTTACCCGATGTTCAAAATACCTTTTCTTCTTTTCAGGAAGGTTTTCGTAAAAAGGAAATTCTCTTTCTAAAACCGTTTTATCCTTTGAATCGATTTGCTGTAATATGGGATAAAAAAACAAATACAAAGGCTTGTTAAAAAGCAATAAATAAATGGGCTCAATTATTCTGAAAACGATTATCAGGACAAGAATGACAATAAAAATGATTCCGATAAAAAATATAAAAAGCATAATTTATGATTTGTGGCAAAACAGAAATTTTAGGAATCTCTGCTTTGCTAAAATAGAAATTTAAAAACTGTAAATCGAGTTTTTTTACTTTCACATTATTATTTATTTCTGAATATCCTAAATTTACATAAACACAAAATCAATATATTATGAGAAAAATAATTGTTTTGTCGATGATTTCGCTAGATGGCGTAATGCAGGCTCCGGGCGGGCCAGAAGAGGATAAATCAGACGGATTTAAATATGGAGGCTGGACAGCACCTTTTGGAGATGAAGCTTATAGTAAAGCTGTACGAAACGAACTCAAACCTGCAGATTATCTTTTAGGGAGAAAAACTTTTGAAATTTGGGAAGACTACTGGCCTAAAAACACAACATTTTGGCCTGCAATTAATGAAGGAAATAAATATGTTTTCTCTAAAACCAGAAAAAAATCGGATTGGAAAAATTCGACTTTTATCAAAAACCTGTCTGATATAAAGAAACTAAAAGATTCTGATGGTTTAGATATTCAGGTTTGGGGAAGCAGTGAACTTATTCATTTATTATTAAAAAATGATTTAGTAGATGAGATTCGATTAAAGATACATCCATTATTGCTTGGCAAAGGAAAAAAGCTTTTTGACAATAATGCACATCCTGGCGGATTTACTTTAATCGAAAACACTGTTACATCAACAGGAGTAATTTTAGCCAATTATAAACGAGCTGGGGAAGTGAAAACAGGAAATGCCGGAGAAACTATTAAATAATTAACCCTTTAACTTTAAAAACATGGAAAACAAAAACAATGTACCAGTATTTACTTTTAGTATTGTAGCCATAATTGTAGGCATTGCACTTTATAAACAATTCGATTTTGAAACGATGAAATTTGAGAAACCTGCCTTGGCAATTGTATATTCGATTGTTTTTGTGTTTTCCGTTTTTATATTGATTAAGGGTTTTAGAAAAAAACGATCTGAGAAATAACAAAAGTAATTTTCAAAAAGCCAGTTTCAATCATAAAACTGGCTTTTAAAATGAATCTATTTCTTCAATAATCCCTCAATTTTAGAAAGCATTACTTTCGCATTTTGGTTTGTTGGGTCTAAATTCAATACTTTGGAATAATCGTTTTTAGAAAGCAAATATTCTTTTTTGTTAAAATATGCCTCGCCACGGCTATCATAAACATTGGCTGAATTTGGAAATTCAGTGATATTTAAAGTGAATATTTTAATTGCTTCATCGATTTTCGCTTCACTCATAAGTTCATAACCAAGTTGGTTTAACTCGTTCTCATCAGAGAAATTATAGCCATTGAGGTTCTCTTTTTTAAGTTTTTGATATAGCTCAACACCTTTGTCTATATTTTTTAGACATTCTTTTCTAATCGTTAATGCAATAGATTCTTTTTTTGGTTCTAAAGGGAAATTTTTCCATTTATTCAGGCTTGCAATATTGCAGAATATTTCATCCATTAACATTGACGATCTTCCATTTGTCATAACTACAACGCCATCACCATTTTCAACAGTACCAATGTAATTACAAACAAATCCTTCATTACCTCCACTGTGACCAAAATACTTTACCCCTTTAAAATCACTTAAAAACACTCCGAAATTATTTTCTAATCTCTTTACCGACATTTCTTTAGACAATATTTTATTTGATTTCCCTATTAATGATAATTGAGTTTCAATTACATATTTTGCCAAATCTGATGGGTTTGTCCAAAGTCCAGCGGCTGCTTTTTCAGGATATATATGATATTTTCCTTTAACTTCTTTAGTGCCATTATAACCAGTTGCAAGCATTTTTTCTTTTTCTTTAACTGGAGGTTGGTTATAAGAACTGCTATTCATTTCTAATAGATTTAGAACGTTTTTCATCATATAATCTTCATATTTTTCTCCTGTTACATTTTCGAGAATTAATTGAGTTATTGTTGTTCCGCCACCTGAATATTCAAATTTTAATCCCGGCTCAAATATAGATCGAACAGCATTTGAATTGGCAGGTTTTAATCCATTAAGAATTTCTATTGTAGTTGGCAATTCTTGTCCTTCTTCATATCCGTTAAAGCCATGCACAGACAAACCTGCCGTATGGTTTAACAAATTAGCAATTGTTATTTTTTTTCCTTTCGAAATCGAATCATATGGAAATTTCCAGTCTTTTAAATAATTATTTATATCACTATCTAAACTTAATTTACCTTCTTCAACTAATTTCAAAATAGCCAAACTATTAATTGTCTTGCTAATAGAAGCAGCCTGAAAAAGAGTTTGTGTTGTTGCATCTCTTTTTTCTTCAGCATCAGCAATTCCATATGCTTTTACCCATTCAATTTTATAATCTTTGATTACAGCAATACTTACTGCTTTAACTTCATAAAACGTCATTCTTTCTTTTAATGTCCATTTTTTATTTTTGGACTTATCCCAATAGAACAAATCATTTTCAAATAATTTGATCTTTTCATTTACTTCTTGTGCAAAAGTGTTTAATGACAAAAGCAGTATAATGATTAATGTTATTTTTCTCATTTTATAGTTGGTTGATATTTAAGCTAATATATTAACTATTTTTCCTATAATTTGTATTTTAGTTAAATAAAAAGATCTGCTTTTTTGAAGTAATTAAACTGCACTAACTTTTTAAAAATAAAAAAATATGGAAAGGATTTTCGAACTATAAAAAAAGCCTGAGAATTTATATTCTCAGGCTTTCCAAATTTATTGTGACCGCGGAGGGGTTCGAACCCCCAACCCTCAGAGCCGAAATCTGATATTCTATCCAGTTGAACTACGCGGTCGTTTTATTGTAGATTTATGATTTTAGAATTCAGATTCAATCTAAAATCTGAACTCTAAAATCTAAAATTATTTACGAAAGTAATTTCTTTACTATTGTAGAAATGGTTTTTCCTTCAGCAGTTCCGCCTAATTGAGCAGATGCTAATCCCATAACTTTACCCATTGAAGCAATTCCTGAAGCTCCTGTTTCTGCAATGATTTTTGCAACTACAGCTTCTACTTCTTCTTCACTTAATTGAGCAGGTAAAAACTTCTCGATTACTGCTACCTGAGCCAATTCTGGTTCAGCTAAGTCAGGACGATTTTGCTCTGTAAAAATTCTTGCGCTTTCTTTACGTGTTTTAACTAATCTCTGAAGTAATTTAATTTCATCCTCTTCTGATAATTCTTCTTTAGAGCCTGAAGCTGTTGAAGCTAATAACAGTTCAGATTTAATTGCTCTTAAAGATTCTAACGCTACTGTATCTTTTGCTTTCATGGCAGTCTTAATCTCTTCCATGATTTGTGTTTGTAAACTCATCTTTATATTTTTTTTATTTGAATAAGCCAGGTGCTTATAAATTGATATTTGTATTGAAAAGTGTTCTCGACTTCGCTCGAACTGACAACAAAATTAACTCCAAAAGTTAGTTAAAGAAGTCAAATTTCTAATTTCAGTGCGAAGATAAAAAAAATAACCCGAAAATTAAATCCAATTTTCGGGCTATCCTAATATTATGATTTTAAAATTAATCTACGTTGTCGTGCAAAAATGAATTATTTGAACGCAATTGCAAATCATTATTACTGTCTGTTCCAACAGAAATTCTTGAATTGGTATTGTTTGACTGAGAATTCGATAAATCGATTCCTAATCTTTTGTAAGCTGGTTCTTTTTCCAGCTCATCAATTCTAGAAACATTATTATGGAATTTATAATTAAATTCTTTTAGTTTCTTTCTTCTTTCTTCAGCTCTTAAACGAAGTGTTTCTTCAATTGTCAATTCCATTGGAGAAACTTCTGCAGTAGTTGAAAAATCAGGCTGACTTGCAAAATCAACTCTTGGTTTCAAAGTAATGTTTAATTCTTCAGGAACAACATCTTCAACCACTTTTTCAACTGGTTTTGAAGCCATTAAATCGTTCTCCACTTCCATATATTCTTCTAAAGAATATTTGATAATTCCTTTATCAGAAAGTTCTGTTACTGGAACAAATGAAACCGGATCATTTACTTTAATATTTCTAGTTTCGTTTGTTAATTCGAACATGATTTTAGTTTCCTCCTCAGCAACTGGCTCTTTTTTAACCTCTGGTTCTGATCTGAAAAGTGGCAAATCAAATGAAAAAGTTGTTTGTTCTTCTTTTTCAAAAGTTCTTTGCTGTACTGGTTTCACTTCCTGAAAAGCCTGTACTTCTGGAGTTGAAATTTTAAAATCGATATCTGTTATAGGAGAAACGATTTCAAAAGTTACATCAAGATTCTTAATAAACTCAGACATCACTACCAACTCTTCTTGATTGATTGTCGGAGGAGTTACAGGAGCAACTGGAGTTTGAGCTACGGGAGCAACCGTATCTTCCATTAATTCAAAAACAACTTTATCCTCAGATTTTGCAGTAGGTGTTTCAGCATTCAAATCAAAAGAAGTAAGTGGTCTATTCGTTAGATTATGAACACTTCTTTGCTCATCTTCTAACGTGTGAATAATTTTCTTTGGCTCCGTATTAACTATTTCGTTTTGTTGTTCAACATCAAAACCTGTAGCAATAATAGTTACTGCAATAGCCTCACCAAGAGTTTCGTCTTCACCAACTCCCATGATAATATTTGCATTGTAACCAGCTTCTGCCTGAATGTGATCGTTGATTTCTCCAATCTCATCAAGCGTTATTTCATTAGATCCAGAAACGATAAGCAACAATACGTTTTTGGCACCTGTAATTTTATTGTCATTCAACAACGGAGAATCCAATGCTGATACAATCGCATCTTTAGCTCTGTTTTCTCCTGCTGACACCGCAGATCCCATGATAGCTGTTCCGCTGTTTGCCAAAACTGTTTTAGCATCGCGTAAATCGATATTTTGAGTATAGTGGTGCGTAATTACTTCAGCAATACCTCTAGAGGCAGTTGCCAAAACTTCATCTGCTTTAGAGAATCCGGCTTTGAAACCTAAATTTCCGTAAACTTCTCTTAATTTATTATTATTGATTACGATTAACGAGTCAACTTGTTTACGTAATTTTTCGATTCCCAAAAGTGCTTGTTCCTGACGTACTTTCCCTTCAAATTGAAACGGAATTGTCACAATACCTACCGTTAGGATTTCTCTTTCTTTTGCTAATTGCGCAATTACCGGCGCAGCACCTGTACCGGTACCACCACCCATACCAGCGGTAATAAATACCATCTTAGTACCACGGTCTAACATTTTTTCGATATCGGCAATACTTTCAATAGCAGACTGCTGTCCTACATCAGGGTTTGCTCCTGCTCCAAGACCTTCTGTCAAGTTCATACCTAACTGAATTTTGTTAGGCACAGAACTATTCTGCAATGCTTGTGAATCGGTATTACAAACGATAAAATCTACGCCTTTAATACCTTGTTTAAACATGTGGTTGATAGCGTTGCTTCCGCCTCCACCAACACCTATTACTTTGATTACATTTGATTGGTTTTTTGGTAAATCAAATGAAATACTTCCAAATTCTGAGTTGCTCATCATCTTTTTGGTTTTTTAATTCTTATTTAGTACATTTTTTACTTCTTGACTTGGGGCCAAAAGTAATCCTTTTCTTTATTATCTCTATTCGGCTTATATTTATTCAGCGTTGTCTAAAAAATCTTTGATTTTATCGACGTATCTATCAAAAAATGATCTCCTAATTTTGGTTTCTGTAGATTCTGCTTCTACTTTATTTGTTCTTGTTTCTCTTGGTTCTTCAATAATTTCTACTCTTTCAACGTAATTTTCTTCTACTTCGTATCGTTGCTGAATTGGTGGCTGTTGCTGTACTGGAGCATTTCTGTAAACTACTTTTGGCTGTTCATTTACAATCTCCATTCTTACAGCACTCTGAGTACTATTTTCAATACTGTTCATTACTAAACCAACAGCTGTTGCAAACAATGGACTTGAAATTTCCTCGCTTGAATTTCCTGCTAAATGCTCATTTGGATATCCAATTCTGGTATCCATACCAGTAATATATTCTACTAATTGTTTGATGTGTTTTAGTTGCGCTCCACCACCTGTAAGGACGATTCCTGCAATTAATTTTTTGCGAGGATCTTCGTGTCCGTAAGCTTTAATTTCGGCAAAAACCTGCTCTATAATTTCAACCACACGTGCATGGATAATTTTAGACAAATTTTTAAGCGAAATTTCTTTTGGCTCTCTTCCTCTTAATCCTGGAATAGAAACAATTTCATTGTCTTTATTTTCGCCCGGCCAAGCTGATCCAAATTTTATTTTTAAAAGCTCTGCTTGTTTTTCAATTATCGAACAACCTTCTTTAATATCATCTGTAATTACGTTTCCTCCAAAAGGAATTACAGCAGTATGACGAATAATTCCATCTTTAAAAATGGCTAAATCTGTTGTTCCGCCCCCGATATCGATAAGCGCTACACCAGCTTCTTTCTCTTCTTGACTTAAAACTGCATCTGCCGAAGCTAATGGCTCTAAAGTCAATCCTGAAAGTTCAATTCCTGAACTCTGAATACATCTTCCAACATTTCTGATTGAAGAAGCCTGCCCCACTACAACATGAAAACTAGATTCTAATCTTCCGCCATACATTCCAATTGGTTCTTTAATCTCAGACTGTCCATCAATTTTAAATTCCTGTGGCAAAACGTGAATAATTTCTTCACCTGGCAACATTGCCAATTTATTTACCTGATCAATTAAAAGTTGAATATCTTTTTCGCCAATAACCTCTTCAGGATTATTACGGCTGATGTAATCTGTATGCTGTATACTTCTGATGTGCTGTCCGGCGATACCCACAACAACATCTTTAATTTTATAACCTGAATTGTTTTCTGCTTCAAGTATTGCTTGCTGAATTGACTGAATAGTTTGCGTGATGTTGTTTACAACTCCTCTTGCAACTCCCAGACTTTTGGATTTTCCAATACCCAAAATTTCCAATTTGCCATACTCATTTTTCTTGCCTATCATGGCAACTATTTTTGTCGTTCCAATATCTAGACCTACTGCAATGTTATCTTTTTCCATTTTCTATTATTTTGTGCAAACTACTTGTTCCGTAAACCTAAGGTCAATTTTATTGTATTTATATAACGAACTATCTAAAACTGCTTTTTGAAAAAACGCTTTATAGTTTCTAAATTTCTTATCAACATTCATCGTTCTGCCAAAATCTATGAAGTAATCATAGTTTCGATTAAACATTTTTAGGCTGCCATTAGGCATAATTTGTATTGCAATGATGTTTTTTTTCAAAAACGCATCGTCATAAATTGTGCGAAATAAAGCAGCTAAATCTTCGTTATTTTTTTCATTTATTGCCCCCGAAACAAGAGGAACTCGCGCCGTAAAATTGTCCGACAAAGGCATTTTATTTCCCTCGTAGTCAATATAAAAAGATCGATCACCATCATAAACTCGCGCTATTGGTGTCTTCTGTTTTACTACCGCTTTTAGAACTCCATCGATACTTACAAAAACGTCTGACTTCTCAATCATGTCTTGCGTATCAAGGGTTTTTTCTATCTTATTCAAATCTAGTTCATCTTTTCTAATACTGGAAGCGTCTCTTTTATTTTCTATCAACAATTTATTAACCGTTTCTGCCTTCACAAAAAGCGTATTTTCTCCTACAAAAACGACCATTGATTTCTTCAATTTCCTATCTCCATTTCGATGCTGAGCGAAAGAATATAAAAAAAGTACAAGCCCAAAAATGAGTACTAATCGAATATTTGTCCAATTAAATATTTTCATTCAGCATTTTTTTGATTGACGGAACCATTTCTCCAATATCTCCAGCTCCAATTGTCACAATTATTGGCGCATCACTGGCTTTAATTTGCGCTAATAAATCATTTTTTGCAACAATTTTTTTGTTCGAATTTGTCATTTTTCCCAACAGCCATTCTGATGTAATTCCTTCCATCGGCAATTCGCGTGCTGGGTAAATATCCATTAAAAACACTTCATCAAACTGCGAAAGACTTTCTGCAAATCCATCAGCAAAATCTTTTGTTCGGCTGAATAAATGCGGCTGAAAAATCGCCAACACTTTCTTTCCTGGATACAACTCTCTAACTGCTTGATGCACAGCATTTATTTCGGTTGGATGATGTGCATAATCATCTATATAAACCAGATTATCTGACTTAATCTGATAAGAAAAACGTCTTCTAATCCCTTTGAATGAAGCAATGGCTTTTGCAATAGACTCGGTCGGGGTGCCAAAAGTTTTTGCCATCGCAATAGCCATTAATCCATTCATTAAATTGTGTTTTCCAGGTAATCCAAAATGAAGATCTTTCATGATTTCTGATGGCGTCTGCACATCAAAAACATAGCTTCCATTTTCAATTCGAACATTATAAGCCTTATAAACTGCATCTTCATTTATAGCACATTGAACTCCTTCTAAAGGCAATTCTTTGGTTATAAAAAGATTGTTTTTATCTTCAACTTTAGAAGCAAATTCAACAAACGAAGCCTCAATAGCCTCACTTGTTCCATAAATATCCAAATGGTCTGCATCCATAGAGGTTATGCAGGCAATATTTGGATGCAAATGCAAAAACGAACTGTCAAATTCATCAGCTTCTACAACAGTTACGGTTTTTCCAGTTCCAATTAAATTGGAATTATAGTTTTCTACAATTCCTCCCACAAAAGCCGTAACATCTGCTCCGCTTTCATATAAAATATGACCTAAAATGCTTGATGTTGTTGTTTTTCCGTGTGTTCCGGCAACTGCAAAACTAAAAGTGTCTTTGGTAATAATTCCTAAAACTTCAGCACGCTTTTTAATTTCGTAATTTCTTTCAATAAAATAATTCCACTCTGAATGTGTTTTTGGAACAGCAGGCGTAAAAATCACCAAGCGTATTCTCAACATAATAATCAGTCGGAATCAAATTGATATTATCTTCAAAATGAATATCTATACCACTTTCAATTAATTCACTTGTCAGCATTGATGGCGTTTTATCGTAACCTGAAACCTGTTTCCCGATATATTTGAAATAGCGAGCCAGGGCACTCATTCCGATGCCTCCAATACCAATAAAATAAACGTTTTGTATTTGATTTAAATTCATTTCTTTTCTGCTTTAAGCATTAAGCTTTAGGCTTTAGGCCTTCAACTTTTATCTTTATTATAATTCTAGTATACTTTATTATTCTTTAAACAGTGCATCAAGCTTATAGCTCTATTGCCTACCGCCTACAGCTTAACGAATTAACTATAACAATTCTCGGCTACAATATCTTTTGTAGCATTTGGCATTGCCAGTTTTTTTATGTTAGCACTTAATTGTTTTTGTTTTCCTTGATCTTTCAGAAGGCTTCAAAAACAATACTAAATTGATTGTCTAATTCTGATTCTTTCAATAAAATGGCACCTTTTGCATCTACAATTGCCTGCGCATTTTTTGTTTGATGATCTTCGGCTACATTTGGTGACGGAATAAAAATTACTGGTTTCCCAACAATACATAATTCCGAAACTGATGACGCTCCAGCTCTTGAAATAATCACATCTGCAGCTGCGTAAACGAAATCCATTCTTTCAATGAAATCAACAACTCTAACGTTTTGCTGATTGTATTTTTTATAATCTTCAAAATATAATTTTCCACATTGCCAAATTATCTGAACATCCTGCGAAAGAAAATTTTGCAATTCTTTTTCAATTAACTGATTGATTTTTCTCGCTCCTAAACTTCCACCTAAAACCAACAGTGTTTTTTTATTCGGATCTAAACCATAAAAAGCAATTGCTTCATCACGTTTACTTTCAATATCAATCAAATCCTGACGAACCGGATTTCCTGTCAAAACAATTTTTTCTTTTGGAAAAAAACGTTCTAAATTTCTGATAGGCAACACAAATCGCATTTGCTTTTTTACTCAACAATTTATTTGTAATTCCCGGAAATGAATTTTGTTCCTGAATAACCGTTGGAATTCCTGCCTGACCTGCAGCTTGTAACAAAGGTCCGCTGGCAAAACCTCCTGTTCCTATTACTACATTTGGTTTGAATTGTCTTATGATTCTTCTTGATTCTAATAAACTTGTTGCCAATTTTAATGGAAACATCAAGTTTTGTAATGTTAGTTTTCTTTGTAAACCCGCAATCCAAAGTCCTTTTATTTCATAACCTGCCTGAGGCACTTTTTGCATTTCCATTTTATCTTTGCACCTACAAAAAGAAATTCAGCATCAGGAAATTGTAATTTTAATTCATTTGCAATAGCAATCGCAGGATAAATATGTCCTCCTGTTCCGCCTCCGCTTAATATGAATTTATAATTTGTCATCTTTATAAAAATTATTACTCTTTAAAAAACTATTATGTTCTTAATCTTATTTATTTAAAACTGCATTCATTGGATTTCTCGAATTATCTTCGATTGAATACATTATCCTTCTTCTTCATATATTTCATCAGCAGGCAAATCTTCTTCTGCTAATTCTTTATCAATTAATCTTTGAAGTGCTTCTTTTCGTTTTTCTTTCTCTTCTTTTTCTTCAGCGATTTCTTCTTCTTTTTTAGTAACACTAATGATAATTCCAAGACCTAAACAAGTCATCCAGATGGAACTACCCCCACTACTTATCAGCGGAAGCGTTTGTCCTGTTACCGGCAATAATTCGACTGCAACTGCCATATTAATCATCGCCTGAAATATCATCGGAAAACCGAGCCCGACGACGACTAATTTCCCAAATAGCGTATTTGCTTTATGTGAAGCAATTACAAATCGGAACAACAGCAATAAATACAAAATCAATATTGAAACTCCTCCAACAAACCATATTCTTCAACGACAATGGCATAAATAAAATCGGAAGACGATTGCGGTAAAAAGTTTTTCTGAACACTTTTTCCAGGTCCTAAACCTCCAAATCTTCCGGACGCGATTGCAATTTTTGCTTTTTCAATTTGGTAATCATCTTCATCAGGTTTGTCTGTGGTAAAGTTCAAGATACGGCTTTCCCAAGTTGACACCCTGCTAAAAAATCTTGAATCCGGAAAAGCTTTCGCAACTAAAAGGAAGAACGCCAACATAACAATTCCTGAACCAATAATAAAACCAATGTATTTTAATGGATATTTTCCAATGAAAGTCAGCATTAAAACCATCGCAAAAATCAATGCGGTGGTCGAGAAGTTCGCTGGCAAAATCAAGTGCCAATGTGATAAAAACAGGCAATCCAAAGCTGTATCAATGACACTTGAAAAGGCTCATTTTCCTCTTTCTTTTTCGACAAATAACGCGCCACAAAAATGAACAAAACAATAGAAGCCAAAGTCGAAGTCTGAAATGTAATTCCGATAAACGGCACCTGAATCCAACGACTTGCATTTGCTCCAGCAATAACAGTTCCTTTCAATAATGTATAAAGCAACAAGAACCAAACAATAGGCAACGCAATTTTTGAAATCGCTCTGAAATAATGATATGGCACTTTATGTACCCAATAAATAATTAGAAAACCAATGCAAATATGAGCCAAATGTTTCACCAAATAACCCAAGTGTATTTCCGGTTCCATGACCAATATAAGCCAAATTACTACTCGCACTAAAAACAGGCATAAACGAAAACAGCGCTAATAAAGCCACGAATGACCATATTACTCTATCTCCTTTTAGTTTGTTTACTAGTTCTTTCATAATCTTTAATTTGTTTCAAGTTTTCTTTTGTTTCAGGTTTCAAGTTTCAGGTCTCGAACTTGAAACCTGAAACTTGAAACTTTAAACTATTTTATAAATTATGTACCGCTTGTTTGAATTGTTTTCCTCTGTCTTCATAGTTTTCGAATAAATCGAAACTTGCGCAGGCTGGAGACAATAAAACCGCATCGCCTTTTTCTGTTAATCTTTGAGCAGTTTTTACAGCATCATTCATATTGTTAACTTCAACCATGATATCAACAACATTTCCAAAAGCATCAATGATTTTACGGTTATCGATTCCTAAGCAAATAATTGCTTTTACTTTTTCACGAACTAATGACATTAATTCGTTGTAATCATTTCCTTTATCAACACCACCAACAATCCAAACAGTTGGAACATTCATACTGTCTAAAGCAAAGAATGTAGCGTTTACATTTGTTGCTTTTGAATCATTGATATATTGAACATTTTGAATTTTTAGTACTTTTTCTAAACGGTGTTCAACACCTTGAAAATTAGATAAACTTTCGCGAATTGTTGCATTTCTAATTTGCATCAATTTTGCTACAGAGCTTGCTGCCATTGCGTTTTTCATATTATGTTTTCCTTCTAACGCAATGTATTCCGTGTCCATTGTAAACTCTTCTTGGTTGATCTTTATTTCCATTTTGTTGTTATTTATAGAAGCTCCTTCTTTAAAACTTTTAGTTAGTGAAAAAGGAATTAATTTTGCTTTTGTTGTATTGTTTTTTAACCATTCTGTGATTGCTTCATCATCTGCATCATAAATAAGATAATCACTTTCGGTTTGATTCATTGTTATTCTAAACTTTGAATCGATGTACTTTTGATATTTATACTCATATCGATCTAAATGATCCGGACTAATATTCGTAATTATGGCAATATCTGGCCTGTAATCTATAATTCCGTCAAGCTGAAAACTACTTAACTCAAGCACATAAGCATCAAACTTATTTTCTGCAACCTGCCAGGCAAAACTTTTTCCGATATTTCCTCCCAAACCTACATTCAATCCCGCCGATTTCAACAAATGAAAAGTCAGCATTGTTGTTGTTGTTTTACCATTGCTTCCGGTAATTCCAATTGTCAATGCTTCTGTAAAAGGTTTTGCAAATTCAATTTCCGAAATCACTTTTACTCCTGCTTCGATCAGTTTTTTAACGATGGGCGATTTTTCAGGAATTCCCGGACTTTTCATTACCACATCGGCATTTAAAATCAGATCTTCGGTATGCTGTTCCTCTTCCCAGGCAATTTTATTAATGATAAGAACTTCTTTGTAACTCTCTTTTATCTTTCCAAAATCAGATACAAAAACATCGTATCCTTTTTTCTTCCCGAGAATAGCAGTACCTACACCACTTTCTCCTCCTCCTAAAACTACTAGCCTCATCTATCTTAATTTTAAAGTAACGATTGATAATATGGCTAGCATGATGGCAACAATCCAGAAACGGGTCACAATTTTACTTTCATGATATCCTTTTTTCTGATAATGGTGATGCAGCGGCGACATCAGAAAAATTCTTCTTCCTTCGCCATATCTCTTTTTAGTGAATTTGAAATAACTCACCTGCAAAACCACTGAAAAATTCTCTACTAGAAAGATTCCACACAATAACGGAATCAATAATTCTTTACGGACCGCAATTGCTAAAACTGCAATAATTCCTCCAATTGTCAAACTTCCTGTATCTCCCATAAACACAGATGCCGGATAGGAATTGTACCAAAGAAACCCAATCAAAGCTCCCACAAAAGCAGATATAAAAACCGTCATTTCTCCTGAATTTGGGATGTACATAATATTCAGATAATTTGAAAAAATGATATTTCCTGAAACGAACGTAAATATTCCGAGCGCGAGCACGGAAACTGCAGAAGTTCCGGCTGCGAGCCCATCAATTCCATCAGTTAAATTTGCTCCATTTGAAACCGCTGTGATAATAAAAATTACTATCGGAATAAAAATCAACCAAGCCCATTTTTCATATCCATCACCTGTCCAAGCCAACAATTCGGCATAATCAAATTCATTATTTTTTACAAAAGGAATCGTTGTCGCTGTAGATTTTTCTTCAACCGGTGCTGGCAAAATTACAGTTGTTTGTTGCCAGTTTTAAAAATATCTGTTTTCCCTGTATCGGTTCTCACTGTAACAGCTGGATTGAAATAAAGAACTGTTCCAACAATAATTCCCAAACCAACTTGACCAATAACTTTAAAAATTCCTTTAAGACCTTCTTTATCTTTTTTGAATATTTTAATATAATCATCAATAAAACCAATTGTCCCCATCCAAAGTGTGGTCACAATAAGCAATACGATATAAATATTATGCAAACGAGCAAACAACAAAACTGGCACAAGAGTTGCAAAAATGATAATCAGTCCACCCATTGTTGGCGTTCCTGCTTTTTCATTTTGACCTTCAAGACCTAACTCACGAACAGTTTCACCAACTTGCTGATTGCGCAAAAAGTTAATGATTCGTTTTCCGTAAATCGTCGACAAAAGCAACGAAAGCATCAATGCTAAAGCCGATCTAAAAGTAATGTACTGAAAAACTCCCGTTCCCGGAACATCTAATGTTTTGTCTAAATATTCAAATAAATAGTATAGCATATATCTTTGTTTATTTGGTAAATCGTTGATTTGTTTATTCGTTTGCTTTTAATTTAATAATTATAATATTAGATTAAAAAGAATAATCAATTCACTGGTTAAACTTTATTTTCCTAGTTGATCTAAAATTTCTTTTACAGTTTCCATATCATCAAAATGATGACGAACTCCATTTATTTCCTGATAGGTTTCGTGTCCTTTTCCTGCGATTAAAATAATATCATTTGGCTGAGCCAATTGACAAGCTGTTTTAATAGCTTGTTTTCTGTCGGTAATCCGTAATATTTTTTTGTAATTATGAGCTTCAACTCCTTTTTCCATTTCATCTAAAATCACTTCCGGATCTTCGTTTCTTGGATTATCAGAAGTTAAAATTGCTTTATCACTTAAATCCGAAGCAATTTTAGCCATAATTGGTCTTTTCGTTTTATCTCTGTTTCCGCCACAACCCACAACTGTAATCAATTGTTCATTTTTAGTGCGGATATCATTGATTGTTTTTAAAACATTATCTAATGCATCTGGCGTATGCGCATAATCTACAATAGCTGTAATGTTTCCTTCTGAAACAATATACTGAAAACGCCCCGAAACACTTTCTAAATCAGACAGTAAGCGCAACGCTTCAAGACTATCCATTCCTAATTCAATTGCAGTTCCGTAAATTGCCAAAACATTGTAAGCATTAAAAGTTCCAATCAATTTTACCCAAACTTCATTGTCATTTACTTTCAGCAATAAACCAGACAATTGGCTTTCTAAAATTGTTGCTTTAAAATCGGCATACGATTTTAAGGCATACGTCAATTTTCTTGCAACCGTATTTTGCAAGCATTACAGTTCCATTTTTATCATCGATGTTTGATAAAGCAAAAGCTGTTTTTGGCAATGAATCAAAAAACGATTTTTTTACATCTCTATATTCTGCAAAAGTTGGATGGTAATCCAAATGATCATGCGAAAGATTCGTAAAAATCCCGCCCACAAAATGCAAAGCTTCTGTTCTTTTTTGATGAATTCCGTGTGAACTCACTTCCATAAAACAATGTGTCACACCCGCTTCAATCATTTCATTTAAATAATGATTAATCGTAATCGAATCTGGTGTTGTATGTGTTGCTTTATATTCCGTCTCATCAACCATGATTTTTACTGTTGATAATAATCCAACTTTAAAACCTGCTTTTTGAAACAATTGAAATAATAACGACGCAATTGTAGTTTTTCCGTTTGTTCCTGTTACGCCAACTAATTTTAGTTTTTCAGAAGGATTTCCGAAATAATTTGCAGCCATAAAAGCCAAAGCTGTATTCGTATCTTTTACTTGAATATAAGTAATCCCTTTTTCAATAGTTGAAGGCAATGTATCACAAATAACTGCGACAGCTCCTAAGTTCAATTGCTTTTTCGAATATAATCGTGTCCATCAGAAAGTGAACCGCGAATGGCAACAAAAATATCATTTGCTTCAATCTTTGCTGAGAATCAAATTCAATTTTTTGAATATCAATATCTGTCGAACCTGTTACAGACTCGATCGCTACTTTATATAATATGTCTTTCAGTATTTTCACGATAATTCTAATACTATAGTTGTGTTTTTAATTATATTTTCTCCTGCCTGAATTGATTGCTTTTTCACCTTTCCAACACCAATAACTTTTACTTTTATCTTAGCATTAAGATTTTCCAATAAAGCGACCGCATCCATTCCTGGCATTCCTTTTAAATTTGGAATCTGATTTGTTTTTTTTCTTGATTCTAAATCATATTTCTCATAACTGATTTCCTGTTTTGGAATTTTAGAATCCAGTTGTTTTATTTTATTTGTTGAAGGTGCATCTGTAAAAATCTTTTGAGCAATTCTTTTAAAAACTGGACCCGCAACATCTGCTCCGTAATAATTATTTTTAGATGTATTTGGTTTATGAACTACCACAATACAAGAATATTTAGGATGATCAGCCGGAAAATATCCTACAAAAGACGATGCATAATACAAACCTTCTTTTCCTGCTTTTCCATAATTCATCTGAGCCGTTCCTGTTTTTCCTGCCATCGAAAAATCTTTCGAATACAGCTTAGAACCAGTTCCTTTTTTTACCACATTTTCTAAAACTGCTCTTACTTTTTTAAGCGTCTCAGGCGAACAAATCTTTGGATTAATCACTTCTATATCAAATTTTTTGATCGTTTTATTCCATTCTTTAATTTCCGAAACAAATTGTGGTTTTACCATTACCCCATTATTCGCCACCGAATTATAAAAAGCTAAAGTCTGCATTGGTGTAACTGAAACTGCATATCCAAAAGCCATCCATGGAAGCGAAATTCCTGACCAGCTTTTATCTCCAGGATGCGGAATAATTGGTCTTCCTTCTCCTTTAAAATGCAATCCTAAAGGCTTATCCAAACCAAAACTTTTAATATGATCTACAAATTTTGATGGATTGCTTTTATAATTGTCATAAACCGCCTGAACCATTACCGTATTTGACGAAAGTTCAAATCCGCGAGCCAATGAAACTTTTCCGTAACCACCATTATGTGAATCACGAACCGAACGTCCATAATATTTAATTATACCATCATGACTGTCATAACACTGTGCTTGTATCAGCAACTTTATCATCTAAAATTGCCATTAAATCAACCAATTTAAAAGTCGATCCTGGCTCATGAGATTCTGCAATTGCATAATTTGTAGTTTCAGTAATACAATCCGTCTTCACCTCTTCCTAAATTTGAAATTGCTTTTACATGGCCTGTTTTTGTTTCCATAACCACCACACAACCATGATCTGCTTCATATTCTTCTAATTGTTTCAACAAAGCATGGTGTGCAATATCCTGAATAAATACATCAATTGTCGAAATCACATCGTAACCATCAATTGGATCAACTTCATTTACATCACGAATAGGTTTCCATTGCCCTTTTGCTATTTTTTGTTTTAGAATTTTACCGTCTTTTCCGTTCAGATAACTTTTAAAAGCCCATTCAATTCCTTTTCCAACTTCAATTCCGGTTGCAGGATCAATTCGGTCATAACCAATGGTTCTCTCTGCAATTTTTCCTATCGGATGTTTTCTAACCGTTTCTTGCTCAATTATGATTCCACCTTTAAAAGCGCCTAAATTGAATAACGGAAACCCTTTAATTTTTACATATTCAGTATAACTCAAATTACGGGCAATCAAATAATAACGGTTTTTATTTGCTCTGGCTTTTCTTAATTCCTGTTCGTAATAACCTACTGGTCTATCTAAAACTGTAGCCAATGAATCTGACAATGCTTTTACATGTTTTTCAAAAGTTTCTGTTTTTGGCGCTTTGGCATCAAAACGAATTTCATAATTAGGAATTGATGTTGCCAATAAACTTCCGTCAGCAGAATAAATATTTCCTTTGTTTGCAGGAATTACAAAATTTCTAACCGTACTCTGTTTCGCCAGTTTTCTATAATAATCTCCTTCAACCCATTGAATATTGGTTAATTTAACGACAATAGCAATTGCCATCACAAAGATGAAAACTGCTACGAGGTAAATTCTGTAGGATATATGTTTATCGTCTACTGCCATATTCTTTTAAAGAAACTTTTTTCTTCTTCTTTTTTAACTTCTATTTTTATTGGAGGAACTGTTGATGGGAAAATCTGTTTTTCAAGCATTTTATCCGAAATCGTTGATTCCATTTTTAATTTCATTAATTCTGAACGTCGATCAACAAATTCAGATCGCAATTCTTTTACTTCATTATTCAGTTTTGCAATTTCAAAAACCTTTTGTTCGTATCGCTGTGTATTGGCAATCATTAGAATAGCAAGCAGAATGATAAAAACAATGAATCGCCAGTTTTTAATTGCGTCATCATTAATAAGAAATCTTGCTTTTAATATGCCAAATACTCCACTTTTCATCTTTCTACCTTATATATTATATCTTCTCCGCAATTCTCAATTTTGCACTTCTTGCTCTATTGTTGATTTTAATTTCTGCATCATCTGGAACAATCAATTTTCCGATTGTTTTAAACGGAACCGAAAAATTTCCAAAAAAATCGCGTTCTGGCTCACCTTCAAACATTCCGTTTTTAATAAATCTTTTTACCAATCTATCTTCTAAAGAATGATATGAGATCACCGAAAATCTTCCACCTGGATTCAAAATTTCTAATGACTGCTCAATAAATTCTTTTAAAACATCCATTTCCTGATTTACCTCAATTCGAATGGCCTGATAAATCTGAGCCAATATTTTATTTCGAACTCTTTCAGGTAAATATTTTGCCAAAACTTCTTTCAATTCATCTGTAGTTTTGATTGGATAATCTTCTCTGGCTTCAACAATTGTTCTTGCCAAAACCGGTGCATTTTTCAACTCCCCATAATCAAAAAAAACACGACGTAAATCCTGTTCTTCATATTCGTTAACCACCCGATAAGCATTTAAATCATTTTTCTGACTCATCCGCATATCTAATTCGGCATCAAATCTTGTTGAGAAACCTCTTTCAGGAACATCAAATTGATGCGATGAAACACCTAAATCAGCTAAAATTCCATCTACACCTTTTACACCATGAAAACGCAAAAATCTTTTTATAAATCTGAAGTTTTCATTAATTAAGGTAAACCTTTCATCTGGCAATGCATTTGCAAGTGCATCTTCATCCTGATCAAAAGCAAATAATTTTCCGTTTGGCCCCAATCGTCTCAAAATTTCTTTTGAATGCCCGCCTCCACCAAACGTAACATCCACATATACACCATCTGGCTTAATATTTAAACCATCAACTGTTGGATGAAGCAAAACCGGATTATGATATTCCATTGTCGTCGTCATTAATATTTCCCATTACTTCTTCGGCTAAATCAGCAAAATCCATATCTTCGCCGCTTATTGATTTTTCATATAAATCCTTATCCCAAATTTCCACAATATTAACCGCAGATGAAAAAACAACATCTTTAGAAATACTTGAAAAAGCCACCAAATCTTTTGGAACCAACAATCTTCCTAATGCATCAATCTCTACCACTTTAACACCGGCAGTAAATCTTCGAATGAAATCATTGTTCTTTTTTACAAAACGATTCAGTTTGTTGATTTTTTGCATCATCAAGTTCCATTCTTCCATTGGATACAATTCTAAACACGGTTGAAAAACAGAACGCTTCAAAACGAAACCGTCTTGAAGAGAAGAAGCCAATTGCTTTTTCAAAGGCGCAGGCATCATTAGCCTCCCTTTAGCATCGACTTTACACTCATATGTTCCAACAATTGTGTTCAAGAAAAATCAGTTAAAGATGTTATAGGACAAAAATATAAAAAATTTTACCACATTTTACCACTATATACCACTTTGTTAATAAGTTTAACCACTTTTACCACCACCACCACTAATCAATAGACAATCAATACTTTAACTTATTATTAGCGTTTTGTTAATAACGTTAATCTATTAAAAAAAATAATCAGTAATTTTCTTAAAAAAATACTTATTATATCAATTTCTTAACATTTCAAAAAACGTGAAAAAACACCTTAAAAACTGATTTTTAACCACTTAGAAATTCTACAAAAATTATCTAGTTAAAAAATCAGCAGCAAAAATTCATTTTTATTTATTAAACCCTATATTTGTCGAAATTGAAATTGGCATTAAATTAAATGGACAAACACTACAAAAAAGAAGGCAAATACAGCTATTATGAAGCTGGAGAAGGAACTCCTATCGTTATTTTACACGGCTTAATGGGAGGCCTAAGCAATTTTGATGGTGTAGCGCAATATTTTCCATCGAAAGGATACAAAGTTGTTATCCCGGATTTGCCAATCTATACTCAAAGCATTTTAAAAACTAATGTAAAAAGTTTTGCTAAATACGTAAAAGACTTCATCACTTTTAAAGGTTTTGACAAAGTTATTTTATTAGGAAATTCATTAGGAGGACACATTGCATTGTATCACACCAAATTATATCCTGAAAAAGTTGCTGGACTTGTAATAACCGGAAGCTCTGGACTTTACGAAAGCGCAATGGGTGACAGTTACCCAAAAAGAGGCGATTATGAATACATCAAAAAGAAAGCTGAAGCTGTATTTTATGATCCAGCAATTGCAACTCCGGAACTTATTGATGAAGTTTATGCAACTGTTAACGACCGAATCAAATTGATAAAAACTTTAACGATTGCCAAAAGTGCAATTCGTCATAATATGGCAAAAGATTTACCAAAAATGACAGTGCAAACCTGTATTATTTGGGGTAAAAATGATACTGTAACACCTCCAAATGTTGCCGAAGAATTTGATAAATTATTGCCTAATTCAACTTTGTATTGGATTGACAAATGTGGACACGCCGCTATGATGGAACATCCTGATGAATTCAACGAGATTCTTGAAAAATGGCTTACTGAACACGAAATTTATAGCATACGACTTTCGATTTTTAAGGAAGTTTAAAAACAAAAAAACATGAAAATTACTTCTGCCGAATTTATTATCAGCAATTCTGAAGCTAGCAAAATGCCCGGCAGAATTTTTGCCGGAATATGCTTTTATCGGTCGATCAAACGTTGGTAAATCATCGTTGATCAACATGATTACCAATCATAAAAATTTAGCAAAAACATCAGGAAGACCTGGAAAAACACAATTAATAAATCACTTTAAAATCAACAATAATTGGTTTTTAGTCGATTTACCCGGTTATGGTTATGCGAAAGTTTCCAAAAAAACAAAATCGGTTTTCCAGCAGTTTATTACTGATTATTTTGAAACCAGAGAACAATTAGTTTGCGCTTTTGTTTTGATTGATATTCGCCACGAAGCGCAAAAAATTGACATTGAATTTATGTCGTATATGGGCGAAAGCGAAATTCCTTTTTGCATTATTTTTACCAAAGCCGACAAAATCAGCAAAACAAAAATTGACTCTCATATTGCAGCATACAAAAAACAAATGTATGCTAACAACTGGGCAGAAATGCCTCATTATTTTGTAACCTCATCTACAGAATCAACTGGAAAAGAAGAGCTTTTAACTTATATTGACGAAGTAAATCAGGAGGTTTTTAAAAATAACAATCAGTTTTAAATTTCAATAAGAAAGAAAAAATAATCAATAAAAAATCCCAAATTCCAATATTAACAATTGGAATTTGGGATTTTTTATTGATTCATTTAAGTCCTCGCATAAGAAACCCGACAGGTTTTTAAAACCTGTCGGGTTTATATCAGTACTCGTTTGTTACTTCGTAAGTTCCAGTTTTTCTGCAAAATAATCACAGAAATCTTTCATTGTATCTGACATTTTTTCGTCGTCTGTTGCACGTTTAAAAGTATCTGCCATTGCCACTAAAGTTTGGTGAAAGAAAATTTTCATTTCATCAACCGGCATATCTTTTGTCCATAAATCAATACGCATGGTTTCTTTAGCTTTGCTGTCCCAAATAGAAACATAATTGCTTTTGCTTCTTCTGCCTGCACGCCACCGTCTTGCGCACTCCATGTTAATTTTTCTGGAACACGGTTTTCATCTAATTCTATATTGAATTTAATTTCTGAATTTATTGTATTTGACATTATTTCTTAGGTTTATATTTTGACTTTTCGAAAATTTCTTTCGCATTAATTTTTAATAATTCTGGCAAAGTTACGTTGTTATTTTTCATATAGGAACGTACAATTTGCCAGCCAATCCAAGCGCCCACTCTTCCTGGCGAATCGTTATCGATTTCTAAATAAAATTTAGAAAACGGAGCTGGAGCAATAAATCGGGTTGTAATTTTGGATCATCGCTGTACAACATTTCTTTTTCCATAAAATAACGCCACATATAGGCTTCATTTTCCTCACACCATTTTATTTGTTCTGGGGTATATCCAATTTTTTCAGCATCTGTATATTCAGGTAAAAGCAAATCTTTTGCATACAATTCCTTTCCTTCAAAAATCATTTGAGAAATCAAATTCTTTATCTGCAAAAGTCGGAATGTTTCTGATAAGCAAAACTAGAAACCACATCTGGCATAATTTGTTTTTCTTCAAAATTTTGCTTTACGTAATTAGGAAATTCATAAAATTTATGTTCTTTTCCCAAATACAATTCCAATGCAACAATTACCAAACTGTCTGCATAAATTGCTTTGGCATTATAATCCATTTCTCCAATAACCGTAATCACTTTTGGCGTTTTGGTTTTCGGAAAATAATATTTTACATGTTGAAAAAGCGAATTGAATTCCTGACGTACAGGTTCAAAATTGCCGAATATTTTTTTTGAACTTCAGTATAAACTTCTCTCCAAAAGGATCCTGCATTTTCTTCAACCAGACTGAATCATCATTTCCAGCAGGAAAAAAGAAAGGATATTGCTTTTTTAACTTTGCCAGATCTTCCGGTTTTGTTTCAAAAAAAACTTTATCAAAACGTTCTACTTTAATATCAACCGGAATTTCTTCAACTTCTTTTTCGACTTTGCTTTTTTGATCACAAGACAAAAAAAACAAGCACAGAACCACTGTAAAGCGATATATTTTCATTTTATTTTAATTAGATTTGTGTTGCATGAAATTTAAATAAAACATCATACTTAAAAATATTTTGTGCAAATATACATCCCTGTATCTTAAAACTTGAATTATTATGGCTAAAAAAAGTACTATTCAAACAGAAAAAGTAAATACTCACATTGTAGAGTGGCTAAAAAATTATGCTAACAATGCAAAAGTAAATGGTTTTGTAATTGGAATTTCTGGCGGAGTTGATTCTGCTGTAACTTCTACTTTATGTGCTCAGACCGGTTTACAAGTTTTATGTGTTGAAATGCCAATTCATCAGGCCGAAAGCCAGGTTTCAAGAGGAAGAGAACATATTGACCAATTAAAAAAACGTTTCCCTAATGTTTCAAATGTAGAAACTGATTTAACGGCCACTTTTGAAGCTTTTAAGAGCTTCAGTTCCAAAAACTGATGACGAGGCAAAGGTAATCTTTCTTTAGCCAATACGCGCGCTCGTATTCGAATGACTTCTTTATACTATTTAGCAGGAATTCATGGTCTACTAGTTGCAGGAACTGGAAATAAAGTAGAAGATTTTGGAGTAGGATTTTATACAAAATATGGAGATGGCGGAGTTGATTTAAGTCCGATTGCTGATTTAATGAAATCTGATGTTTATGCTCTTGGGAGAATTTTTAACAATTCCGCAATCAATTTTAACAGCAGCCCCAACAGATGGATTATTTGGCGACAACAGAACTGATGAAGATCAATTAGGAGCAAGTTATGATGAACTCGAATGGGCGATGTTAGCCGCGGAGTCAGGAAAAACGGCAGATGACTTTGATGGGAGAGAAAAATCTGTCTTTGAAATTTATAAACGATTAAACACCAGCAACAAGCATAAAATGGATGCAATTCCGGTATGTTTAATTCCAAAAACGTTAAAATAAAATTTTTAACATTTGTCAGCAATAAACTACAGAATTTATTTATTAATTTTACCGTTCCAAAAACATGATAACAATTCTAAAAAAGGTAAAAATTATGATTAAAGTATGTCTAGCAGACAATCATCCTGTGACTCACTTTGGCGTTAAGTCTTATTTCAAAGACCACGATCAAATTTCAATTGTTGCCAACGTAGGCAATTTTTCAATGGTTAGAGATATTCTTCAGACGAAGGAAATTGACATCCTAATTCTAGATTTAGAGTTAGAAGGTCTTTCTAGCATTTTTGAAGTTAAATCGATCCTGAAAAACTTCCCAAAAACAAAAATTGTAATTTTCAGTGACCTCGCTGAACAAATGTATGCTCCAAATGCAATTAAAGCAGGAGTTTCAGGGTATGTGCACAAAACAGAAAAACTTGAAACATTAGGTCTTTCTATTATTAAAGTACATGAAGGAAAAATTATCATCAATGAAACGGTACGCAAAAACATGGCTTTTATTGCTAAACAAAGCAAAAGCGAACGTTTGTACAGAAAACTTTCTAATCGCGAGATTGAAGTTTTACGTTATTTAAGTGATGGTAAAGAAAAACAATGAAATTTCTAAAATCTTAAATCTGAACGAAAAAACGATCAGTACTTACAAATTAAGATTATTGACTAAATTAAATGTTACTAATTTAGTTGACTTAGTAAACAAAGCAAAGACTTTAGAAATTATTTAATTAATGGTGATTTGCTCGACATTACATCATCCTAAAAAGTTTTTTTTATCATAAGAACTTTGAATTTACCAGTTTATGAGTCAATCGACCAACCATCGACAATTATGAGCAGTCTCGAATATTCAACTTGACATTATCAGAATTATTTATAGAGCTTCTTATAATTCTTCAATAATTCGATCTACCAAATACCAACGCATACGAAAATAATGGTTTCAGAAACATATTGAGCAATACCGTGCCTGTTTTTATGTTTCGGAAAAATATTCTGTCCTTCCCAATTATGCAAGCGTTACTTTTTCATCTTCCATCAAAATATTCGTTACTTCCTGAGCAAATTCAGGCTGCAAATGCATTAAATATTGCTCCAGACTAAATTTTTCATTTTGAAGATAGAATGCAATTAAATCAGTGAAAATATCCCGGAATAAATTATTTGACAAGCTCAACCTCATCTTCCTGCAGACTCAAATAAATACTCTGAAAAACTTTATATTCTTTTTTTTCAGTAACCATTTCGATTTCACCTTCTTCATTGCTTTTCAAAAGCACATCTTCGAACTCTTCGGTTTTATCTCCATACAAGCAACAGAATTTCAATGACTTTTCGTTCCAGACTCATATAAAATATCAACCTTTTCAGTTTGTTGCTGCTGTTGTGGATATCCAGGCTCTCCTGGATAAATAATCCTCTGGCGGTCCTTCTTGGATCTTCTGGATCTCCTCCTGAAAATCCCGTGTTTTTAGGAGTTTGGTTTCTATGAACTTCAAAAGGTTTTTGTTCCTGCTTTTGTTTTTTATTAGCTTCTGTAAGATCTTTTTGAATCAGTTGTGCCAATGTACTTACCAAAACCTGCTCCGAAATATCCATAATTCGCGCACATTCCTGAGTATAAACTTCACGCTGAATACGATCCGGAATTTTCGAAATACTCACAACCATATCCCGAATTAAATCTGCTTTTTTTATAGGATCGTTTTTAGCTTCTTTCATCAAAATGGAAGCTTTAAACTGTATAAAATCTTTACTATTTTCTTCTAAATAAGCTACTAAATCATCATGAGAATTTTTTCGGGCAAAACTATCCGGATCTTCCCCATCAGGAAAAGAACAAACTCTAACGTTCATTCCTTCTTCCAAAATCAAATCGATTCCGCGAATAGACGCACGCAATCCTGCAGCATCTCCATCAAAAAGTACGGTAATATTTCTGAGTCAAACGATTGATTAAACGAATTTGATCTGGTGTTAATGCGGTTCCTGACGATGCCACAACATTTTCGATTCCAGCCTGATTAAACTGAATCACATCAGTATAACCTTCAACCAAATAACAATTGTTTTGCTTGGCGATAGACTGCTTGGCCTGAAAAATTCCATAAAGCACTTTACTCTTATGGTAAATATCACTTTCTGGCGAATTTAGATACTTTGCTGCTTTTTTATCATTCGTTAAAATACGTCCTCCAAAACCTAAAACCCGTCCGGACATACTTTGAATTGGAAACATCACACGACCTTTAAAACGGTCAAAAGGACGATCTTCTCTCGGAATTGTCAAACCTGTGCTTTCTAAAAATTCTAGTTTATAACCTTTTCCTAAAGCTTCTTTGGTAAGCGCATCCCAGGTTTCCGGCGAATATCCTAAACTAAATTTTTTAATCGTTTCGTTTGTAAAACCTCTTTCTTTAAAATAAGAAAGTCCAATTGCTTTTCCTTCTTCAGAATTGAGAAGAACATCATGAAAATATTTTGAAGCAAATTCCGAAACCAGATACATACTTTCACGAACATCGGTATATAGCTTTATCCGCTTCTGATATTTCTGTTTCTTCAATTTCAATATTGTATTTTTTGGCTAAATACCGAATTGCTTCCGGATAGGTAAATTGCGAATGCTCCATTAAAAATTTAACAGAATTCCCTCCTTTCCCTGTACTAAAATCTTTCCAAATTCCCTTTGCAGGCGACACCATGAACGACGGTGAGCGCTCATCTGAGAAAGGACTCAAACCTTTAAAATTACTTCCGGCACGTTTTAGATTTACAAAATCACCAATAACCTCCTCTACACGAGCAGTTTCAAAAACAGAATCAATTGTACTTTGTGAAATCAAAACGTAAAATATTTTTAAAGTTGAAAGCTTGTAAAAATACACAAATCCTGCTTGAAATCTTATGCTTTTCCATAAAAAAAGCACCTCTTTCGAAGTGCTTTTTCTACTAACTAAATTCAATTTTATAATTAATTCAAATCAAGACGTAATCCTAATGAAATATTATTTTCTTTAATTAAATTGTCCTGAAACAAAGGGCTCAAGTCGTATTTTACATACAAACTCATTTCCTGATATCCAATGTAAGAACTCACTCCATAATTGAAATTATTGACATTATAATCGCCTTTTACCCTTACTTTATAATCTAAATCGTCCTGATCGTATTTTAAAATCTGTTTTGACTTTACATTGATTCCGGCGTAACCTCCAATTCCAAATCGGAAACTTTTTTGTGTTCTAAAATAGGTTTTTCCGTTACTTATTTTAGGTTTCGTGAAGTCAAATTCCAGATGAAGAGGCAATTCGATATAAACATTTCTAAAGCGCGATTCATCAAGATTTATAGCATTGACTTCTAAATTTGTCTGCTCTCCATTCACTACAAAATAACGATTGTCCGTTGGGCGAATATTATTGTACATTAATGAAAGTCCGTATTTTGCATGCAATAAATTGTCGTTTTTCATCAATCTTGAATTATAAGTAAAACCCCATTCGTAGAAATGCGAACCTATAAAACTGTAGTTAGAATCCTGAAGTTTACCGTCGACCATCATATTATTCAAACCCATTGCAAACACAAATTGCGATGTAGTTCTTCTTTCTCCACGAATCGAATCTTTTCTTTTTTTATGATTTTCGTTCCAATCTTTGTCATTCCAATGAATAACCAAAGTATGTTTGTTTACTGAATCTTCTTTGATTTTTCCGTCAACTTTTTGCTGTACCAGATCATTAAGTTCGCTTTGTGCCAAAGTCACTTTTTCCTCAATAATTGTAGCTCGGGCTTCAGCTAATTCTTTTTTGCGTTTATCTGCTTGTTCCTGCGTAATTTTCCCTTCAGATAGTTGCACATTCACTGCTTCAACTTCTTGTTTTAAAGTTTCTTTTTCTTCTTTTGTAATCTTTTCTATTTTGTTAGCAATCTGCCTTGCTTTGGATTCGAAAGTTTCCTGCCCCAGCACTTTGCTGACAAACATAAAGATTAGAATACGAGATAAATGGTAAAATTTTTCATGATTGATTTTTTTTTTAATTGATTGATGATGATTAATTGTGAATTATAAATGGTGAATTGTGAATGGTTTTCCATCTCCATCGGGTTAAACACGACACTACAATGCGCATCATTTCTCCGGAACTAAAGATCTAGATTCTATTTTCTTGTCTCTTTACTCTTTACTCTTTACTCTTTACTCTTTACTCCTGCTGATTTCTGTTTGCCAAAGCCACTTTTACTGTCTGATAGTTTTTATTGACTTTAGTAATCACTTTTTCTCTAAACGAAAGTTCTAATTCGCCATCAACCTGATTTAATAAATCATTGGCGTTGACTTTAATTTTTGTTTTTGGCTTAGCCGAATTTTCTGCAACAACTGTTTTTTCGGCCGAATTCAGCAATTGATCTACACTTTCATTTTTTGAAGTTTCGACGATTGGATTTTGATTGTTAGGTGATTGATTTTCCTGATTGTTTTTGATGATGATTGAAGACTCCGCTATTTGATTTTTTTCATTTTTTACAAGTTGATTAGATTTTTTATTTGCAATTTTTTCTTCTTTTTTATTTGAATTCTTGAATGGATGTTTGCTCTGAAATTGCAATTTCTGTTTTAGTAGAATCAATCGTATTTAAAATTGGTTTTTCAACCGAATATTTCTTTCCATTTTCTTTAATAACCACAGTATTTACTGGAGTTTCAACAGTATTTTTCTTTTGATTGAAAAAGAAAGTTTCCAACCAATAAAAATCCGATAAGACCTGCTGCGATATACATCCATCTTTATTTTTCTTTTTCGGTTTCTTTTCTTCAGCAACACTCAACATCGCGTCCAATCGATCCCAGGCTTTGTCGCTTGGTTCAATTGTACGCTGATTTAGTTTTTCACGGAAATCCTTTTCTAAATTATTCGGTTCCATTATCTTGTTTTTTTAATGTATTAATTTGTGTTTGCAGCATTTTTCTTGCGTGCGATAATTGCGATTTCGAAGTTCCTTCATTTATTCCCAGCATCTTTGCAATTTCATTGTGTTTGTACCCTTCAATGGCGTATAAATTGAAAACCATTTTATAACCATCCGGCAAAGCGTCAATTAAAAACTGAATCTGATCTGTCGAAAACTTGCTGTCAATGGTATTGAAACTTTCTTCGATATAAATCTCATCTTCAGTAAACTTTACTTTTTTTTGAACTCTTAAATAGGATATGCATTCGTTAACCATAATTCGGCGAATCCAGCCTTCAAAACTTCCTTTGTTTTCGAACTTGCTCAAATTAGTAAACACCTTCATAAAAGCCGTAATCATCACATCTTCGGCCAATTGAATGTCTTTTATATATTGTCGACACACACTTAGCATTTTTGAAGAAAACCTGCTATAAATCTGCTGCTGTGCTTGTCGATTATTTTCGACAGCCAACTTTATGATTTCGGTTTCTTCTTGATGTAAATGAATAATTTTCATTTATAAGCTTTTGGTATTTGGTTTGTTTTTGGTTCACTAACAGACTTCTATTAGCATAGACGAGTGAAGTTTAAAAATGGTTGCATCAACTGTAGAAAATTTCAATAAAAAAAAATCCAAATTCCAAACAGACACAACAAAACTCTTATTAACAAAGGAATAAGAGCAATTTTCTAATTGGCAAATTTTCTAATTTTCTAATTATTTTTTCCTCTCAATAACATAATTCACCATCAAAGTCAGCGCCTCTTTAAACTCAGAATCTTCGTAATTTTGAAAAGAGAAAGTGCTTCCTGTTGGAATTCAACCATTTTATTTTCGGCGTAAGAAAGACCATTATTATCTTTTACAAAAGCAATAACTTCTTTAACGCGTTTTTTGTCTTTGTTATGGTTTTTGATGGAGTTTATCAGCCACTTTTTTTCTTGTGGCGTACAAGTATTTAAAACATGAATTAAAGGCAAAGTCATTTTTTGCTCTTTAATATCAATTCCTGTTGGTTTACCGATTGCTTCTTCACTATAATCAAACAAATCATCTTTAATTTGAAAAGCCATTCCGATAAGTTCACCAAACTTGCGCATATTCTCTACCTGAACATCATCTTCAATTACTGCTTTTGCTCCAAGCGCACAACATGCAGCGATAAGCGTTGCGGTTTTTTTTCGGATGATTTCATAATATACATCTTCGGTAATATCAAGTCTTCGGGCTTTTTCAATTTGAAGCAATTCACCTTCACTCATTTCGCGAACGGCAACCGAAATAATTCGGAGTAAATCAAAATCGCCGTTATCGATAGAAAGCAATAAACCTTTTGAAAGTAAATAATCACCAACAAGAACTGCGATTTTATTTTTCCAAAGTGCATTGATAGAGAAAAATCCGCGGCGGCGATTACTGTCATCAACCACATCATCATGAACTAAAGTCGCCGTATGAATCAATTCAATTACAGAAGCTCCACGATACGTTCTTTCGTTTACGACTCCTCCAGAAACCATTTTTGCAGTTAAAAAAACAAACATCGGGCGCATTTGTTTTCCTTTTCGATTTACAATGTAATAGGTAATTCGGTTCAGCAACGCGACCTTTGAAGTCATCGATTCATGAAACTTTTTTTCAAAAAGTTCCATTTCGTTAAAAATGGGCTGTTTTATTTGAGAAGTAATATTCATTTCGATTTCAAATATACTATTTTAAATAAAAAAACGTTGTCTATTTTATGTTAGTATATCAACAATTTGCATACTAATATAAATTCACCACCAAAACACATTCTAGTTAAAGCCTAATTTGAGTTCATTAATTAAAATCACGTAAAACTAATTTATTATGAAAACAAAAATTTTCTTTATTGGAACATTAGCAGCTTTATCTTTTTTTATCAGCTGTAACTCTGATGAAAAAACAAATGACGGATCATCTGCAGCAATTACCAAAGATGAAATCATTACAAATTCTAAAATTGATGCCTCAATTGATGATGTAACAAATATTGCTGAAGACCAATTTAGCGCACAGCAAAACGTAACCGCAAAACCAAGCGGTGTGGTAAAAAATTTCCTTCCGAGTTGTGCTACTATTACAACAGTATTAACTAATAATACCTGGACAAGAACTGTCGATTTTGGCGCTGAAGGTTGTACACTTGGAAACGGAAACACTGTGAAAGGAAAAATGATTATTTCTTTTTCTAATGATTTTGCATCTTCTACACAGACCATTAGTTATACTTTTGATGGATTTTATCACAATGGCAAAAAACTTCAAGGAAGCAAAAGCATAGTACGAACTGTAAAAACAACCGATTTGCTTGCAACAGCACATCCTGTTTTTACCGCTGCAATCGATATGACTATTACTTTTGATGACGGAGGCGTTTATACCCGAAAAGGAACTTTAGTTAAAGAACAAGTCGAAGGTTTTGACACTTGGTTCAATTGGGACGATAATGCTTATCTGGTAACTGGAAGCGGTACAACTACTTTCCCAAATGGAGATACTTTTTCTGCTGAAATTACGACTCCATTACAATTTAAAGCATCATGCAAAACATCATTTCCTGTAAAAGGAGTTGTCTCTGTAACTAAAAATGGAGCTACAGCAGTTATTGATTATGGCAACGGAGACTGTGACACGCTTGCAAAAATCACAAAAGACGGAGTAACGGAAGAAATTGATTTGAAAAAATAAATCCTTTTTGCCTAAAAAAAAGCATTAACAACAAGATTATGTCTCGTTTTTAATGCTTTTTTTGTTTATATATCATCAGTCCCTATGGAACATTTCTCTTTCTTCTTTGTTCTTTCTTCTTTGTTCTTTCTTCTTTGTTCTTTCTTCTTTGTTCTTTCCTCTCAATTCTCTTACAAACTATACTTCAGCTTCTTTATTTGCCAATTGTCCGCAGGCGGCATCAATATCTTTTCCGCGGCTGCGTCTTACTTTTACAACAACTCCAATATTCTCTAAAGCTTTTATATACGCCTAAAATAGATTCTTCTGAAGCTTGTTGGAATTCTCCATCATCAATTGGATTATATTCGATTAAATTGACTTTGCAAGGCACATATTTACAGAATTTTACCAAAGCATCAATCGAAGCTTTATCATCGTTGATTCCTTTCCAGACTACATATTCGTAAGAGATTTTACTTTTTGTTTTTCTGTACCAATATTCTAATGATTCACGTAAATCTTCCAGTGGGAAATTTTTACTGAAAGGCATAATTCTCGCACGAATTTCATCAATGGCTGAATGCAATGAAACTGCCAATTTGAATTTCACATCATCATCGGCCATTTTTTTAATCATCTTTGGAATTCCCGAAGTCGAAACCATGATACGTTTTGGCGACATTCCTAAACCTTCAATCAGAAGTAACCATATCGATAGCTTTAATGACATTGTTGTAATTCATTAAAGGTTCTCCCATTCCCATGAAAACTATATTAGAAAGCGGACGATTGTAATACAAACGGCTTTCTTTATCAATTGCCAAAATCTGATCGTAAATTTCGCCTGGTTCTAGATTTCGCATACGCTTTAATCTTGCAGTAGCACAAAAATTACAATCTAAACTACACCCAACCTGACTTGAAACACAAGCTGTTGTTCTAGTTTCAGTTGGAATCAAAACCGATTCAACCACTAATCCATCGTGCAGACGTACAGCATTTTTCACCGTTCCGTCACTGCTGCGCTGCATCGTATCAACCTTTATATGATTGATTACAAAATTATCTTCAAGCATTGAACGTGTTGCTTTGGCAACATTGGTCATGTCTTCAAAACTATGCGCTCCTTTGCTCCACAGCCATTCATATACTTGATTTCCACGAAAAGCTTTGTCATTATTAGCAACAAAAAAATCGCGCAATTGTTCTTTTGATAAGGCTCTTATGTCTTTTTTCTCCATTTGCATGCTGCAAAGTTAATCACTTTTGTCATTTTTTTTGATTTTTAGACGGATTCTTACCTAAGACCTAAGATTCTCAAGAGAAAAATTGACATTTTAAAAACGTCATTCAGTTAAAATTTCAAGTTTCCAATCCTACATTTTCGCAATAATTGATTTTGTTTTTAAATGAAAACGTTGTAGTTATTAAATACTATTTTAATAAAATTTTAACAATGATTTATATCATGTATCCCCGCAAAATATAGGCTGACCTTTGATACAAGTTAAAACAACATCTTTAGTACTAAAAAAAAAACATCTTAAATTATTAACTTATTTTTTACAATAAAAATATTACAAAAATGAAATTAAATAAAATCAAATTAATTGTAGCTGTAATTGTCTTTTTTGGAATTACTTCATTTGCTGTTGCGCAAAAATCATACACTTTAGACTCTAAATCTACTTTTTCAGTTGCAGGAACTTCAACACTTCATGACTGGGAAATGAAATCAGGATCTGGAACTGGCTCAGCTAACTTAACTATTGCCAATTCAAAACTTACTGACATTGAATCTCTATCAGTTACCCTTTTGGCAGAAAGCGTGAAAAGTGAGAAAAAAAGTATGGACAAAGTAGCGTACGAAACTTTAAAAACAGATAAAAACAAAAACATTAAATATGCTCTAAAATCTGCAGAAAAAGTAAACGAAACTACTTGGGAACTAACAGGAACTTATACAATTGCCGGAGTCAGCAAAGTCTATAAAACTACTGCAAAAACAACTGTTACAAAAGATGGATTGAATCTTCAAGGTTCAAACAAAATCACTTTTACTGATTTTGGAATGAAATCTCCAACTGCATTGCTTGGCACCATTAAAACCGGACAAGATTTAACTATAAAATTCAATTTAAACTTTAATTTATAACCGCCATGAAAAAGATTTATGCCCTATTTATTACGTTAGCAAGTACATTTGCTATTAACGCACAGGTTAGTTTTGGCCACATTCAAAATCAAATTCCGAGAGGTCAAAAAGGAATTAATCAATTTGATGTCAAAAAAGACACCGTTGCTTTCAAAGGATTAAGTGTTGATATAGGTGCTGCATTTGCACTTCAATTTCAAGCTGTAAATTCGTTCAATGATCAGCAAAACCTTGCTACTGCGCCAAACTACATATTAAACAATCTTGAGAATAATTTCAATTTGCCAAATGCCAACTTTACAATTGGAGCACAATTATATGATGGTGTTCGTGTGAATTTAGATCTTTATCTGGCTTCTAGACACCATAATGAAACTTGGGTAAAAGGAGGATATTTGCAAATTGACAAATTAGACTTCATTAAAAAAGATTTTCTTGCTGATTTCATGAAGTACACTACGATCAAAATTGGTCAGATGGAGAACAACTATGGTGACGCTCACTTTAGAAGATCTGATAACGGGAATGCCTTTATGAATCCGTTCGTAGGAAACAATATCATGGACGCCTTCATTACAGAAATGGGAGCTGAAGTTTATTATAACAGATCTGGATTTGTAAGCATGATTGGGGTAACAAACTCAAAATTAAACCAAAACGTTCAGGAAATTGTTGCATCTCCTGCCACTCCGTCAAAACCAGATAATAATACAACAATAAGTCCTTCTATTCTTGCGAAATTAGGTTGGGACAAACAAATCAATCAAGATTTAAGAATCAGATTAACTGGATCTTATTACCATACAGCAAACTCTAGTGGCAATTTATATGCTTCAGACAGAGCCGGAAGTCGTTTTTATGGTGTAATGAGCCACTCTGATTATAACATTATAAATCCAGCAAGCGGAGCAATTGTAAGTTCTGTTGCAAATAATTTTGATCCAGCTGCGAATAAAGACACAGGCAGATTTAATCCTAATTACGGAAACTGGGCTACATCATACATGGTAAACCCTTTCATCAAATATAAAGGTCTTGAATTCTTTGGAACTTTAGAATTTACTTCTGGAGGTGATTATAAAGGAACAGATGACAGCAGAAAAGTGAACCAATATGTTGGAGATTTAGTTTATCGTTTTGGAGAAAATGAGAGATTTTATATCGGTGGAAAATACAATTTAGTTGACGGAAAACTGGCAAATGCAAATGCAGAAGCTATTCAGATTAACAGATTTGAAGCAGCAGCAGGCTGGTTTATGACTAAAAATGTTTTGGCTAAACTAGATTATGTAAATCAAAACTATAAAAACTTCTCTCAATTTAACGGCGCAACACCTAACGATCTTTTTGGCGGAAGCTTTAAAGGATTAATGTTCGAAGCAGTAATTTCATTCTGACACAAATGTTAAGTAGATTTTATATTTTAATTATGGGTTTAGTATTTTTCTTTTTCTTAGGAAGTGCTAAACCCACTTTTTTTACAGAGGATACAGCCGTGGTAATAAACAAAATAAAAATAGAAATTACAGGAGCATCAACTGTCGGCAAATACAATTGCTCAAATACCTTTTCTATAAAGGACACTGTCTACATAAATTCAGTTAAAAGGAACACTTTTAATACCGAAATCAAAATGTCGAATTTTGATTGTGGCAACAAAATAATGACCAAAGACTTACAAGGAACTGTAAAAGTAAGACAATTTCCAAACAGCACTGTTTCAATTTCAGATGTAAAGCCTTGCGGAAAAAACTATAAATGCAGATTAAACTTTTACATTACAGATAAAACATTAAAATACACAGACTTTATTCTATACAATACAGATGACAAAATTCAAGGAACACTTGGTTTAAAATTCTCTGATATAAAATTAGAACCACCAGTGAAAATGGCTGGCTTTATAAAAGTAAAAGATGATATCGTAATAAACTTCAGCCTTTACAAAAATTAAAAACCACAAATAATACATTCTATGCAAAAACTTATACTAACAAGGAGACAAATGTTTTACCACTTAGTATAAGTTTTTAATAAAATCTTAACCATGATTTTTATCAGCTCATTTACTATTTCTTCACAATAAATTTGACTCAAGAAAAAGATAGCACTTATAATCAAGTTCGAATTATAAGTTATCAAGGTTTAACTAAATACCACATACAAATGAGACCTATTAAATCAATTTTATTAGCCGTAGTTGTTACATTTTCAATTCAAGTAAATGCACAAAAAAGATTCAGTTTGGCAAAATCAACTTTTGAAGTTACAGGAACATCTAATATACACGATTGGGTAATGAAATCTTCAGAAGGAACTGGAAGTGCTTTTTTAACCATTACAGATTCAAAACTTACAGACATTAAAAGCTTAACCATTACATTGCCATCAGAAAGCATAAAAAGCAGCAAAACAAGTATGGATGATGTTGCTTATGAAACTTTAGATACCAAAACATACAAAAACATCAAATATGTTTTAAAATCTGCTGACAAAGTAAACGAAACAACATGGATTTTCGTTGGAACCTTCACTATAGCAGGCGTCAGCAAAGATTATAGAACTCAAATAAAGGTGACAACTTACGACAACAGCACTTTTGTTTTTCAAGGCTCTAACCGAATTACTTTTAGTGATTTTGAAATGACGCCTCCGTCAGCAGCACTTGGCGTAGTTAAAGCAGGAAAAGAATTGACGATACTTTTCAATATTACTTTAACTGATTTTGCAAAAAATGAAAATGTTTTAGTTATTAAATAGTTACTTAACAACACCTTAGATTGAATTAAAACAGCAAATAATTTTTCGTAAAATAAATTTATTTAAAAAAAGAATTTTCTATTCTAAAAATAAAAAGTTTGGCACAAGAATTGTCTAGCACTTAAAAGAAAAATAATCTTACAAAGCGCGCAATAGTTTTAAAATTTGTATTTTTATTCTTCAACGATATAACCTTTTATTTTTTAATAAACCTAAAAAGAAAATTCATTATGAAAAAACAAATTTTAAGCTTAGCTGTTGTTGCTTTATTAGCATTCGCTGTACAATCATGCGAGAAAAAAGAACCAAAACCTGCAGAAGATGAATTGACACTTGGAAACAAAGTTGATACACTAACAACAGATATTGAAGAGGTTAAAGATACCGCAGTAAGCAAAACAGAAAAAGCTGCAGAAGATGTAAAAGATGCTACTAAAAAAGCAGCTGACGATGTGAAGGATGCTACAAAAAAAGCAGCTGATGACGTAAAAGATGCCACTAAAAAAGGAGCACAAAAAGTAGAAAATGCGGCGAAAGCAGCAAAAGATGGAACTGTTAAAACAGCAAAAGAAGTAAATGAAGCTTTGAAAAAATAATTTCATTTAAAATTGAATCAGAAACCATTCGTCTAAACGAATGGTTTTTTTTATGCCCAAACATTTAGCTTATAATTTTGTATTTTTGCATCAAATTTATAAGACTCTACAAATGCATTTTATTTCACAAGAACTTGAAGATTACATCGAACAGCATTCTGAAAACGAACCAGCGTTATTAGCAAAACTTAATAAAGAAACCTATCAAAAAATTCTTTTGCCAAGAATGTTAAGTGGACATTTTCAAGGACGTGTTTTGAGCATGCTTTCAAAATTAATTCGTCCCGTAAACATTCTGGAAATAGGAACTTATACTGGTTATGCCGCTTTGTGTTTATGTGAAGGAATGCAGGAAAATGGTCAGTTGCATACTATTGATATTAAAGAAGAATTGGTTGATTTCCAGAGAAAATATTTTGATGCCTCACCTTGGGGAAATCAAATTTTTCAGCATTTGGGAGAAGCAATTGATATTATTCCGACAATTGATGTGAAATTTGATTTGGTTTTTATTGATGCCGACAAAGAAAACTACTTGAATTATTGGGAAATGATTGTTCCAAAAATGAATAAAGGCGGAATTATTTTATCTGATAATGTTTTGTGGAGCGGAAAAATTCTGGAGCCAATTCATCCAAATGATATTAGTACAAAAGTACTTTTAGAATACAATCAACTTTTAAAAGATGATCCGAGAGTGGAAACTGTTTTATTGCCTATTCGTGATGGATTGACAGTGAGTCGCGTTTTATAGGAGTTATTTTGTCATTTCGAACGAAGGGAGAAATCACACTAGAAATTCCGCAAAGATTGGCGATTTTCTTTGCGGAATTTCTAGTGTGATTTCTCCCTTCGTTCGAAATGACAAAAAAACTCCAGCGTTTGCTGGAGTTTTTTTCTATAATTCTATACCTAATATTTAAAAACCTTAGAATCTTAGTCACTTAGAATCTCAGAATCTTTAAAAAAAATCTATTCTGGAAAATATTGAGGTTTTAATTTTCGATACACCAAATAAATCAAAGAACCGAAAAGTGCTCCGAAGAAATATCCAGCCAAAATATCACCTGGATAATGCAATCCTAAATAAATACGGCTGTAAGCAAAAATTAAAGGCCATAAAAACAAGAAACCTAAATACTTGAAACGGTTTCTTAAAACCAAAAATAAAAAGGTTGCAACTGCCATAGTGTTTGCAGCATGGCCAGAGAAAAAACTATAAGATGTTCTAACTTGAACAATACGAATAATCGATTTTAAATCAGGATTATTACACGGACGCAAACGCTCGAAAGTATGTTTGAATAAATTACACGTTTGATCAGTAAAAGCAATTAAAACGGCTATAAAAAGTAATAAATACAAGATTTGTTTCCCTCCTATTTTTTTATAAATAAGATAGAATAATAATAGAAAAAAAGGCGTCCAATACAGCTGATTAGTTATAATCAGCCAGAGTTTGTCGTATGTTTCAGAACCTAAGCCATTCAGATACACAAAGAGGTTTGTATCTAATTCCTTTATTTTTTCAAGCATATTACATTTGGCGTTTTATAGGTCCTGAAAGCGAATCAATATCTTCTTTTACTTTATCAATTTCTTTTGTAGTATCTCCTAAAAGATTTCCTGAATCTCCCAGCAGATTAGTTTTTGCATCATTAATTTGAGCATTAATATTACCTGTTATATCAGTAAGAGATTTAGTGTCAAGGCCGTTTGCCTCAGCTCCTTTTTGAATCTCGCTTTTAATATCATTGGTAGCATTTTTTAACTGCGCCATCGCTTTTCCCATTGTACGGGCAATTTCCGGAACTTTATCTGAACCAAAAAGCATCAGTACTATAAACAGTATGAAAACTAATTCTCCTCCTCCTATACCAAACATAATTTTTATTTTAGTGTGCCACAAAGATATTAAATTTTGCAGCGTAGAGTTTTAAAATTTACTTAAAAAAAAAGACTCTTTTCAGAGTCTTTTTAAGTTTTATTCTTAGTCAAATTTTGATTTTTCTTCAGCTTTTGGCCAAGCGTTGTTGGTTACATCAATATCAGCAGTCATTAATTTTGGGTCAATTTGAATGCTTTTGATCGCTTTTGAAGTTGCATACACTTTTTTAGCTGTATCATTATTCTTTCTCCAAATTTGCGCCGGATACTGATAATTATCTTTTGTACCATCTTCATAAGTAATTTCTACTAAGATTGGCATAATCATTCCTCCTGGTTTATTAAACTCAACTTCGTAGAAATATTTCGGAGATTTCAAACTTGCTTTTTCTTCAGCAGTGAAAGATTGATTTACATAATCTGATAATAATTTAACGTCTTCAACTTTCAAGGCTTTCTTGCTTGAAGCATTTACTTCTGCATTATCACCCGAAACTAAATAAACAAAAGGTCCTTTATCTGTTCCAAAACGTCCTTTTTTAACTTTAACATCTTTTAAATCAGCTGTTGGAGTTTCAGAAACATAATATTGTTTAACATCTTTAATTCCGATATCGACAAAATCAGTTGAGTAAAACCATCCTCTGAAAAACCAATCCAAATCTACAGCAGAAGCATCTTCCATTGTTCTAAAGAAATCCTCTGGAGTTGGATGCTTGAACTTCCATCTGTTTGCATAAGTTCTAAAAGCGTAATCAAACAATTCTCTTCCCATAACTACTTCTCTCAAAATATTAAGACCTGTAGCTGGTTTTCCGTATGCATTATTTCCAAATTGAGCAATTGTTTCAGAATTAGACATAATTGGCTCTAAAAATTTTTGGTCACCGCTCATGTACGGAACAATATTTTTAGCTGGTCCGCGTCTTGAAGGGAAAGTTGGATCTAATTCTTGTTCTGCTAAATATTCTAAAAAAGAGTTTAAACCTTCATCCATCCAAGTCCACTGACGCTCATCTGAGTTTACAATCATTGGGAAGAAAGTGTGTCCAACTTCGTGAATAACAACACCAATCATTCCGTTTTTAACTTCTTTGCTTGTTACTCCATTTTCGTCAGGACGACCAAAATTCCAGCAAATCATTGGGTATTCCATTCCTTGATCTTCTGCCGAAACAGATACTGCTTTTGGATAAGGGTAATCAAAAGTATGAGATGAATAGCTTTTTAAAGTATGTGCAACTGTCATAGTTGAAGTTTCTCCCCAAAGCGGATTTGCTTCTTTTGGATAAACAGATTCTGCCATAACAACTTTACCGCCTAACTTAACAGCCATTGCATCGTAAATGAATTTTCTTGAAGATGCAATTCCGAAATCACGTACGTTTTTAGCACTGAATTTCCATGTTTTTTTCTTTTCAGAAAAACCTTTTTCAGTAGCTTCAGCTTCTGCCTGAGTTACAATTACAACAGGTTTGTCAAAAGATTTTTGAGCCTGTTCGTAACGTTTTACTTGTTCAGCAGTAAAAACTTCGCTTCTGTTCATCAATTCTCCCGTAGCATCAATTACGTGATCAGCAGGAACTGTAATGTTTACATCGAAGTTTCCGAAAGGAAGAGCAAACTCTCCGCTTCCCCAGAACTGCATATTTTGCCATCCTTCAACATCATTGTAAACTGCCATTCTCGGGTAGAATTGCGCAATTACATATAATTTATTTCCGTCTTTTTCGAATAATTCATAACCAGAACGTCCGCCTTCTTTTCTATAATTATTGATATTGTACCACCATTTTATAGCCAAAGATATTTTTTCACCTGGTTTTAATGGAGTTGCCAGATTAATACGCATCATGGTTTCATTGATTGTATAAGACATTGGGTTTCCTTTTGCGTCTTTTACTTGTTCAATATTAAAACCACGTTCTAAATCTTTTTTAAGGTATTTGCTTGAAAAACCATCCAGAGGTAAAACCTGATTGATTTTTTCGCTTTCCGCTAAAGAAGATTGTGTATTTGCTCTCGCTTGATTTTGATCCAGCTGAATCCATAAATATTCTAAACTGTCTGGCGAATTATTAGAATAAGTAATAACCTCAGAACCTGTAATTTTCGAATTTTTATCGTCTAGTTCGATATCAATTTTATAATCTGCCTGCTGTTGGTAATAAGCTGGTCCCGGTGCTCCAGATGCCGTACGGAACATATTTGGAGTTGCCAGCAAATCATACATTTGGCTGAATTTGTTTGTGTCGTACTTTCCTTGTTGCCTTGGAACTGCTGGTGTATTTGCTTTTTCCTGAGCAACTAGCATTGCAGGAAAAAGTAATAATAATGAAAGTTTTTTCATAAAAGCTTAATGGTAATTTTATCAGGGTGTGAAAATAACAATTAAAATGATAATTTCACCTCCCCTTTAATACTTTAACACTTCTTTCCTTGAAGATTCTGTAAAAAGCACACTCTTTTTAGTACCAAATGCTGTAATATGTGTAATGTTTTGCTGTTCAGCATTCCAATCAACTAAAATAGTGTTTGAAATTTCGAGTGATTTAAATTTCTCAATATCTTTTATTCGGGAATAACAGACTAAAACATCATCAGACTCCACTTCTTTAGATAAAAAAGTTATTGCTTTTGGCTGACCATTTACTTTAATAATAAAATTTTCAGCCAAATACTTTTTTAACAACTCTATATCTTCAGGAGTTTCTTTATCAGTACCTACAAATGTTTTTTTATGATATTTTTTTTCCAATCCTTTATTCAAATCGTCCACAAATATGCGGGAAGTAATTTGAATCATTTTTTTTTCAGAGGCATAATTCACCTGAAAAACACCCATATAAAACTTATGAAATGCAAATGCAGAAAGCGATAAAAACAATATCCCGATTAAAGGATAAATTAATCTATTTTTCATTTTTGAACAACGTTCGATTTTTTAAATTCTTTATTCTTATTGATTAAAAAGTCAATCAATTCGAATTTTTGATCAGGTATTAACGTGTCTTTTAGATTCTGGATCATTTGAACAATACATTAAAAACAGATCTATTTCATCTTCTTTTAAGCCTAAGGTTTTAGTAAAAAAATCAGGTTTGAAATTGTCTTTAGTATAAGTGACAAAAGCAATATCCTGATATCTTCTTCTTTTACATCGTCCTTTTTTCTCAAAAGCTTTTTAACATCTTTAAAAATTCTAACGAAATCAGTTCCATATTTTATGGTTTGATCAGAGTACATTGCTGTATTTTTTGCCGTTGACTGTTTATCATCTTCAAACTGCATATCTACAATTGCCTGAGAACCTACTCCAAGAGCCTTTACTTTTAAATCTTTATGAACAACAACTTCTTTTAATTGATTGTTTACCAATTCTAACGGCACTCTCAAAAGAATTTCAGCGCAATCTTTTTCGGTAAGCACAATTTTTTTAGATTGAAATGCCATTCCTGTAAATACTAAGGTATCTTTTGGTTTTGCCAAAATATCAAACAATCCGCCAGCACCTATAAAAGTTCTGGTATTTGCATTGATGTTCATTACATGACCGCTTTCAATTGATAAAGATGTATTTACCACTTGTCCGTGAAGTGGTATTCTTGAATGTATTTTGCCCTATTGCAATTTGACAAAACAAGCAAACAACGAATACTGCTAAACTATTTTTCATTTTCGAGGATAATTAGATATTTTCTGGCTAAATCTGTGATTAAAAACATACTCATTGTTTTGTTCTTTGTATTCAAAGATACGGCAAATTGAGCATCATCCACACAAAATAATTGAAATCCTTTGATATCATCGACAGGAATTTTTAACCGATCTGTATAATAATTCTCTTCAAAAAGATATTCCAATTTTCTAAAAAGCATCTCTTTTTTCTCTACAATTACTTCCTTTTTCAGCATTGTTGTACGTCCAGAAATTTTATTTAGAATTTTATCTATCGAGGTCGAAGTGGCTGTATAAACTTTTCTCTCGGCTGGCGTATATGTCTTTTGCCCATGCGGCACAATACCAAGATTTTGAGTGGTAATATCTGCGAATTTTCATTTACAACAACCTCTTTCAATTCAATTTCTTTGGCTGTCATTTTAATCTGAAGTTTATCCAAATTCAAATCTTCAGCAGTAATCCTATGCTTAAGCGGATCCAGATTAACAGATGAAAAAACAAGAACATCACCTTCTTTAACTACAATCGAGAACATTCCGTTTACATCTGAAATTGTCGAAACTTGAGTTGTATTATTGATAATATTTACGCCATCGACAGAAGTTGAATGTTCAAAAATCTGCCCAAGCATTTCTTTTCGGACCAGAAGTTTGTCCAAAACAAAATTGCGCGAGCAACAAAAAGAAGATTATATATAACGTATTATTTGATTTCACTTGCAATTATTTCTTTGTATTTGGTCGCCAATTCAGCCAATAAAAACTCAGTTGAAGTTTTATTTTTCGAGTTTAAAATTACTGTAAACTTATCATTATCTACTGCATAATATTCAAAACCTTTTACATATTCTACAGGAATTTTTAACTGGTTAACAAAATGATCCATCGAAAACATTTGCTCTAAAAGTTTCATAAAAAACTCTTTTTTCTCGACTGCAACTTCTTTTTTAAGCATTGCCGTACGTCCTGAAAAAAAGTTCAATATTGGATCAAATCCTACAGAACCACCTAAGCCGATGTGTGCATCTAAATCACTTGCCGTGTGCAATTTTCTTTCGGCTTCTGTATATGTTTTTTGACCACTTGGAACAATTCCAAGCAAACCGCATTTATTCCATTATAATTTCGAACGATAACTTCCTGTAATTGATGCATTACCATATTCAAATTGACAGTGAAATTAATATCTGAAAAATTAGCAGTCGTTAATAAAACTTTTTTTTCTTTAAACTTATTGATGAAAAAACAAGCGTATCGCCGGCATTAGCCAAAATCGAAAAGGCTCCTGAGGCGTTTGTCACCGTCATCGCTTCAGTTTCAGCATTAATCACGTAAACACCTTCAAGATCTGAAGTAGTAGAAGCTATTTTACCGTTAATTAAAGTTCGTTCATGAACCTGTGAGCAAACGTTTTGCCCCCAAACCACAAACAAAAAACAAGCAATTTTATTAATCAAAATGATAAAAATTTAAAATTATTCTTAAAGCCGTAAAAATATCTTAATGTGTTCCAAATTTAATATTAAGAACATGGTAAAAATATGTTAATTAAACCTCGCCAAACGTAATCAAAAAGAGAGTTTTTAATATCTTTAGCCTACAAAATCTGATTTAAAAAATTATGAAAAGCGTCATCATTGCCAGCACTTCTACTCTTCACGAAGGCAGTTATTTAGAGTATTTATTACCTACTTTACAATCTCATTTTAAAAATTGCAAAACCATTATATTCATACCTTATGCACGCCCGAGCGGAATCTCGCATGATGATTATACTCAAAAAGTTTCTCAGGCTTTTGCAGGAATTAACATTTCTGTAAAAGGAATTCATGAGTTTGAAGACGCACAAGATGCCATCAAAAATGCTGAAGGAATTTTTACAGGCGGAGGCAATACTTTTTTATTGGTAACACAATTATACAGACACAACATCATGCAGCTTCTAGCCGAAACTGTAAAAAGCGGAACTCCATATTTAGGAACTAGCGCCGGAAGCAATATTTGCGGATTATCAATGCAAACCACAAACGATATGCCTATAATCTATCCTCCAAGTTTTCAGACTTTAGGATTAATTCCATTTAACTTAAATCCGCATTATTTAGATCCAGATTTACAATCAAAACACATGGGAGAAACTCGCGAAACTAGAATTAAAGAATTCCATGCTTTTAATTCGATTCCGGTTTTAGGCTTAAGAGAAGGAAGCTGGCTGGAAGTAAAAGGAGATAAAATAACTTTGAAAGGAAATTTGACAGCTCGTTTATTCAAACAAAATGAAACTCCAACCGAATTAGAAACAGAAAGCGATTTGAGCAGTTTGAAATAAAATTCCAATATTTTAAATTCCAAATTCCAAGATTAAAATGATTAATACAAATGGGATTTGGAATTTAAAATATTGGAATTTGCATTAGCCTAAAAACAAAAAAGCCTCAAACAATGTTTAAGGCTTTTGAAGAGCGAAAGACGAGGCTCGAACTCGCGACAACCAGCTTGGAAGGCTGGAGCTCTACCAACTGAGCTACTTTCGCATTAACAGGGTGCAAATATAAATAATTTTAAACTTGCAACAAAATAAAAATTAAAAATTTTTATTTTAGAGCGAAAGACGAGGCTCGAACTCGCGACAACCAGCTTGGAAGGCTGGAGCTCTACCAACTGAGCTACTTTCGCATTGGTGGTGCAAATATAAAAAGAAAGTTAAGTTCAAAACAAGCTTTTTGGCAAAAAAAATCAATAAAAAACAACAATAATTTATAACCCATTTAAAATTAAAAAGTTATAAAATCAATTATTTTTCAAAAATTATGAATATCATCAAAGAAATCCCGTCAAAAGAAACTTATATTGTTCGTCAGCCTGTTCTAAGAGAAGGAAAACCTATCGAAAGCTGTATCTTTGAAGGAGATGATTTAGAAACAACAAAGCATTTTGGTTTATTTGAAAACAATAATTTAACAGGAATTATTTCGTTATTCCGTCAAATCAATCCTATATTTGCCGAAAAAAATCAAGCGCAGATTCGCGGAATGGCGGTTTTGCTGACACATCAAAAAAAAGGATTTGGCGAAGCTTTAGTTAAACATTGTGAAACGTGGTGTTATGAAAATAACGTTGAATTAATCTGGTTCAATGCAAGAACGGTTGCTGTAGGCTTTTATAAAAAAATGAATTACAAGACTCTCGGTGAGGCATTTGATATTAAAGACGTTGGCGAACATTATTTGATGTATAAAAAATTATAAAATGAAAAAACTTTACTTTTTGTTGGCAATATGCATCTTTATCGGCTGTAAAAAAGACGAGCCGAAAATCATTCCTGTTGTCAAAAAAAAGGCACCGGCAATTATCCTTACTGATGAAAGATCGGTTGAAATAGATACGGCAATTATTGGTACTTATAAAAGTGAAACACTTAAACAATTTTACAATTCATCTGAAAATAAAACGGTTTGGGGAAATCTAAAAAAAAGAACTTACGTTTTATCTCAATTGCAAAATTCAGACAAATTAGGCTTAGAACCGGAAGATTACAAAGCTTCTCAACTGCAAAAATTCGAAAAAAGAATCAGCAAGCTTAGTGATACTGAATTAGCAACGTATGATATTTTGCTGACTTATAATTTTGAAAAATATTTAAACCATCTATTTAAAGGAAAATTGGATCCCAAAAAACTTTATACTGATTGGGATTTGGACGAAAAGGTTTTAGATGTAAATAATGTTCTTATAAAAGCCTTTAACAAAAACAAACTAGACAGTATTGTTGACAATATTCAGCCAAAATCAGAAACATATAAAGAATTGCTTAAAAGCATTAGAAATCATCGATACTTTTCAGGACGACAATATCGAAAAGATTAAATACTGATTCTTTGACAAAAAAAATAAGTTTAAATGAGAGAAATGCAGCACTTAATAAACATCAAAAAAAGACTGCTGTTTTGGGGAGATATGACTGGAAAAGACAGTTTAACTACCATTTACAACGAAAAACTTTTGATCAATCAAGAAATTCCAGGAACGACACGGCTTAGCTGCTGACGGCGTTATTGGTCAAGGAACTATCAGTGCTTTAAATTATTCTAAAGAAAAAAGAAAACAGCAAATTATTGCCAACTTAGAACGTTGGAGATGGTTTACAACTGATTTTGCCGAAAATTATTTCATCATAAATATTCCTGAATTATAGCTTAAATGTTGTTGAAAGTCAAGACACTATTACTGGCACGAAATATTGTAGTGGGAACCAGCAAAAGAAAAACACCTATTATCACTTCAACTATTAAAAACGGTTGTTTTTAACCCAACATGGACTGTTCCTCCTACGATTTTAAAAGAAGATGTCGTTCCGGCAATGAAACATAATCAGAAATTATTTAGCGAATAAAAGCATAACTATATATGATACTGCCGGTCATGTAGTTGAACCAAATGAATGGAATGAAAATAAACCTAACAATTATCGATACGTACAAAGTCCCGGTTACACAGAATTCGCTTAGGTGTTAATGAAGATTTTATTCCCAAACCACCATAGTGTTTATTTGCACGATACAAATCATCGAAATTATTTTGGCAGAAGTAATCGCTCTTTAAGTTCTGGTTGTGTTCGTATTGAAAATCCTTTGGAACTGGCTGAACATATTTTGAATGACACTGTAGAGATATTGGCCCAAAGAAAAAATTGATTCTATAATTGCATCTAAAAAAACAATGAGTTTCAAAATCACGAAAAAATATGCTTTATACCAATGGTACTGGACAGCTTGGAGCAAAAAAAATCAGCTCATTTTTAGAGCTGATATTTATAATTTAGATTCGGATTTGTATGCTAAATTAAGAAATTAGTTTTTCTTCCATCGAAAAGCTTCTTGATGGATGATAGATAAACAAACACGATTTACCTTTTATTGTTTCAATTATTTCGTCTGCTCAATTCAAAAGGAATTGCAGGACAACCTTGGCTTCTGCCTAATCTTTTGTGATTTCTTATAAAGGATTCTGATACGTAATCAGCACCGTGCATCACCACTCCTCTTTCGCGAGCATGCTCGTTACATCCTTTTTCTAAGCCATCCAAACGTAAGCGAAGCTCCGTGTTTTCCTTGATAAATTTCGCCTGTGGCATAAAAACCAAAACTGCTTTTATAAGACGAATTATTATTTGAAAATGATGAAGCAAATTCTTCTCCTGTATTTCTTCCGTGTGCTACCAATGACTGAAATAAAATAGTATTAGTTGCCAAATCAATCACCCATAGACGTTTGCTGTTTGAAGACAAACTAAAATCAATAAGCGTTAAAATATCTTTTTGAACAATTCCTCTTTCTTTTAAGATATAAAATCCTTTTAAAGCTTCAGAAAAAGTTTTAAGTTCTGGCAACTGAAAATGGTTCGAATTTAAAGTACTGTAAACACTTTCAATTTTTGCATCAACAGTAAGTTTCTCAACTTTAGCGATACTTTTTACGTTCTCATTTTTAATAACGGGCGTGTTTTTTGAATCTTTTCCAAAAGATAATAAGCAAAAACACCAGCAGGGGGATAAATTTTGTAAATCATTGAATTTCTTTAGGTTAAAAATAAAATTTGGGTAGGGCAAAAATATAAAAATTTTATAGGGATCAGAAACTAACAGGCCGAAATCAGTGCGTTTTTACTTAAACTTTAACATTATAATAGCAAAAAATTTGCATTTTAGATCAAAAATCGACTTTTTTTGTAAGATATTTACTTATGTTAAAAATCTAAACGTTTTCATGAATTTTCTTAAAGAAAACACAATTAAAGATTATTTTTGCCCATCAAAACTGTAACAATCAGAACAAATCGAAGTCTATTAATGCAGTAATATCATTTTAATTCTCCATTTTCTTTTAAAATTTCATGAAAAAATTAGTTTTTTTTGGTCTTCTTTTATCCACTTTTTGGAGTTACAGCCAGAAGAAAAACCTTCAGGCTCAATCGACTGTGGAATCTATTTCGATTGACGGAAAATTAGACGAGCCGCTTGGGAAAATGCCCCATCGCTACTAATTTCATCATGTTTGAACCTGATAATGGAAAGCCCATTCCCGACGGAAAAAAAACAGAAATCAAGGTTCTATATAATAATGATGCCATTTATATTGGCGCGATGATGTACGATGACGAACCAAATAAAATTTTAAAAGAAATATCACAACGCGATAATTTTGGTACTGCAGATATTTTTGGTGTTTTTGTAAATGGTTTTAACGATGGACAGCAAAATTTTGAATTTTTTGTTTCCGCAGCTGATGTTCAGGGCGACTGTATTATGACCGATGCTATTGGCGAAGATTATTCTTGGGATGCTGTTTGGATCAGCAAAGCGAGAATTACAGATAAAGGATGGATTGTCGAAATTAAACTTCCGTATGCAGCCTTACGTTTTTCGGCAGAAAACAAACAAACTTGGGGAATCAATTTTTTTAGAGAAGTAAAACGTGAACGTAAAAAATATACCTGGAACTTAATTGATACCAAAATAGGGACTTTTACACAACAAAATGGCGAATTGGTCGGAATTGAAAATATCAAGCCTCCTACTCGATTGTTCTTTTTGCCCTATGCTTCTTATTATTTAAATGCTGCCGACGGCCAAAAAACGTATGGTCAAATGAAAGGCGGTATGGATATCAAGTACGGAATTAATGATGCTTTTACTCTTGATGCTATTTTAATTCCTGATTTTGGACAGACAAAATACGACGATCGGATTTTGAATCTGAGTCCGTTTGAACAGCAATTTAACGAAAATCGTGCTTTTTTTACAGAAGGAACCGACTTGTTTAAAAAAGGAAACATCTTTTATTCGAGAAGAATTGGAGGCAGTCCGTCAATTGATCCTGATTTAAATGATAATGAAAAAATCATTGAAAATGTTCAGAATGTCAATCTTATTAATGCTTTGAAAGTTTCAGGAAGAACTAAAGGAGGATTAGGAATTGGAGTTTTAAACGCTGTTACCGAAAAAACATATGCAACAATAAAGGATACTATTTCAAACGAAACTAGACACGTAATTGTTGAACCTTTAACTAATTATAATGTTTTGGTTCTAGATCAGCGTTTTCGCAAAAACTCCTCAGTTACTTTTATTAATACCAATGTTACTCGAAATAGTCATTACCAAGATGCGAATGTAACAGGTCTTGCTTGGGATTTAAATACTAAAGCAAACACTTACAGTTTATTCGGAAATGCAAAATATAGTCATATCAATAAAGAAGAAGATAAAAATGGTGTTTTTACAACAATTGGTTTTGCCGAAACTAGCGGAAAATATCGTTACAGCGTCGGTTCTGATTTTGTGACTAAAGGTTATGATCCTAATGATCTTGGAATCAACTTTTACACCAATTATTATAACTTTTACGGAAATGCCAATTATAGAATTCTAAATCCAACAAAGCTTTTCAACAGCTTTAGAGTCAACTATAATATGTATGCCGAATTCAATAAAGAATCTGGACTAATTCAAGACAACAGCATTAATGCAAATGTAAACCTGACAACAGTAAAAAACAATTATTTCGGAATGGGATTCACTGTTTATCCGATGGAATCACATGATTATTATGAACCTAGAGCTGATAACAGATATGTAATTATTCCACGAAAATTCGAATCTTGGGCAAGTCTTTCAACCAATTACAATCATAAATTTGCGTTAGACTTAAATCCATCTATTTCAATTGCTGACCAACCAGGAAGAATGGCTTATGGGGTTGATGTAGGTCCGAGATATCGTTTTAATGACAAATTACTGCTGACTTATTATTTCAGTTTTTTCAGAAAAAACAACAACAAAGGTTACATCGACCATGTAGATGGCGATGACAATGAAAGTACTCCAGATAACATTGTTTTTGCAAATCGAAATGTTGTTACTTACTCGAATACACTTGGCGGAAAATATGCTTTAAACAGTACGATGACTTTTAATTTATCGGTTAGGCAATATTGGTCGTATGCCGAAAATTTGGATATTTTGCAATTGGAACAAGATGGTACATTAACTCCTTATCCTGAATATACAGATAATAAAAATTCAAGTTTTTATTCTTGGAATGCCGATTTATCATATTCATGGTGGTTTGCTCCCGGAAGTCAGGTTTCTGTATTATACCGAAATAGCGCCGATAATTTTGAGCGCGTTATTGACAAACAATTTAAAGACAATGTCACGGCTTTGCTGAACAACGATGCATTAAAACATGTTTTTTCAATCAGTGTCAAATATTTTATTGACTATAATGCTGTCAAAAATAAGCTTAGAAAGAGAGCTTAGCGTGAATTAATTTTAAAAAATAAGTCCTTCTTCAATTAAATTATTATTTTTTAATACGCTTCATTTTATTAAATATAAATGTAGCGCGGTGTTCTTGCAAAGTATAGAAATGACTTATCTTTGTAGAAAACAAAAAGTAATGAACAAGAAAGTTATCCTTATGATTTTAGACGGTTGGGGAAAATCTCCTGACCCTAAAGTATCTGCAATAGACAATGCAAATGTTCCTTTTATAAACAGTCTTTACAAAAATTACCCAAGTGCACAACTTAGAACTGACGGATTGAATGTTGGTTTGCCTGAAGGCCAAATGGGAAATAGTGAAGTGGGCCATATGAATCTTGGTGCTGGAAGAATTGTATATCAGGATTTAGCCAAAATAAATTTAGCTGTAGCACATAAAACACTTGCAAAAGAACAAGTTTTGATCGATGCTTTTACTTACGCAAAAGAAAACAATAAAAAAGTACACTTTTTAGGATTAGTTTCTGATGGAGGTGTTCACTCTCATACTTCTCACCTTCGTGGTTTAATTGATGCTTCTCAGGAATATGGATTGGATCAAGTTTACGTTCACGCTTTTACAGACGGACGTGATGTTGACCCGAAATCTGGAGCAAAATACATTCATGACTTAGATGAATATATCAAAGATACTCCTGTAAAAATCGCTTCTATTGTTGGCCGTTACTATGCAATGGATCGTGACAAACGTTGGGAACGTGTAAAACTAGCTTACGATTTACTGGTTAACGGAGTTGGAACGCCATCAAAAAATGCTGTTGCAAGTGTTCTTGCTAGTTACGAAAAAGACGTTACTGATGAATTTATCGAGCCTGTTGTTATAGTTGATGAAAACGAAAAACCTCTGGCAACTAATTGTTGAGGATGATGTTGTTATCTTCTTCAATTTTAGAACTGATAGAGGCCGTGAACTTACTGAAGCACTTTCTCAGCAAGATTTCCACGAACAAAATATGCATAAACTAAACTTGTATTATGTAACATTGACAAACTACGACGAAACGTATCAAAACGTAAAAGTGGTTTACAATAAAGATAATATTACCGAAACTCTTGGTGAAGTTTTAGAAAAAGCAGGCAAAAAACAAATCAGAATTGCTGAAACTGAGAAATATCCGCACGTGACATTTTTCTTTTCTGGCGGAAGAGAAACTCCTTTTGAAGGCGAATCAAGAATTTTAAGAAATTCTCCAAAAGTGGCAACTTACGACTTACAGCCAGAAATGAGTGCTTACGAACTTGCTGATGCTCTTGTTCCTGAATTGAACAAAGGTGAAGTTGATTTTGTTTGCTTGAACTTTGCAAATGGCGACATGGTGGGACACACCGGAATTATGGAAGCTGCAATTAAAGCTTGTGAAGCTGTTGATGCCTGCGCCAAAAAAGTTATTGATGCCGCTCTTGCAAATAATTATACCACAATCGTAATTGCCGATCACGGAAACTGTGAAACGATGATTAATCCTGACGGAAGCCCAAATACAGCGCACACAACAAACCCAGTGCCGATTATTTTAGTTGACAAAGAATTGAAAAATATCCAAAATGGTGTTTTAGGTGACATCGCTCCAACTATTTTAGAATTAATGGGAGTTCCTCAGCCAAATGCAATGACTTGTCATTCGCTTTTGTAGAAAATCATTTTCTTATATAAAAAAAGAGGCTAATATAAATATTAGCCTCTTTTTTGTTTTTTGTCATTTCGACTGAAAAGGAGAAATCACACACGGAACTCGACAAAGATTGACGACATACTTTGCAGAATTTCTAGTGTGATTTCTCCTTTTCAGTCGAAATGACAAAAATTGTGAATACTACATTATAAAATAATGATAAAGCTGTTCAACACCATAAATCACAAGCCCAATAATTCCACCAACTAAAGTTCCGTTGATTCTGATGTATTGAAGATCCTTTCCAATTTCTAGTTCTAATTTTTCAGAAACCTCTTTTCCGTCCCAGCTTTTTACGGTTGATGAAATCAAATCTCCAATTACTTTTTTATTGTTCAAAAGAACCGAAAGCGCATCGTTTTTAATGAAATTATTGATTTTGTCAATCATAATCGGATCTTCTTTAATTCCATTTCCGAAAGTTTGAATTAAGTTCGAAATACTGTTTTTAATTGACGAATGCTCTCCTTTTTCTAAATCATTGGTAATCGAAAGTTTTATTTCATCCCAAATTCCGTTGATATAATCCTGAACTTCTTTTCTTCCCACAAAACCTAAAATCATGTTGTTGATTTTAGTTCGCATTTCTTCGGAGTTCTTTATTTTTTCTAGAAAATCATAAACATATTCGTCGATTTTAACCCTTACAGCACTTTCTGGATTTTTGGCTTCATTCAGAAAATCCTGTAAACCGTTAAAAACGCCTTCTGTAATACTTTTATCGGCCAAGCCAAAACTCAAAAGTGGCGTTGAAGCTTTTACTTTTTTCCGAATCAAATCTTTGTTATTTGTCAATTCTGAACTCATAACTTCTAAAAGATTCGTCAATAGTTCATCTTTCATTTTTCCTTTCTGCAAAGGTTCTAATGCCAATGCAACCCAATCTCCAAAATTTATTCCTTCGAGTTTTTCCTTAAACTGAACCTGAATAAATCGTTTTATATCTTCGTCTTTAATCGCTTTTAAAATTCCCGGAATAATATTTACGGAAACTACATTGGCAATTTTATCGGCGTTTTCTTCTTGCGAAAGCCAGTCGGAAGCTTTTGTTGCAAAGTTGAATTCATCCAGTTTGATTTCTAATTTTTCCTTGTCTAAAAATTCCTCAGAAACAAAATTCCCAAGGTTTTCTCCAATTTCATTTTTTTTGGTCGGAATAATAGCTGTATGCCAAATCGGAATCCCAAGCGGATGACGAAACAAAGCCACAACTGCAAACCAATCGGCAATTCCTCCTACCATCGCCGCTTCGCTAAAAGCCTGCAATATTGGAATCTTAAAATAAATCGCAATTACAAAAAGAAGCACCGCAAAACCTAAAAGCGACAAAGCAGTGGCTTTCATTTTCTTTAATGCTTTTAATTTAGCGATATCCTGATCTGTCGAAATTTCCATGATTTTACCATTTTACTACTAATTTATGGCTTTTTTCTGAGATATTAAATTAAAAAAGTATGCCACGAATTTTAGGAATTTACACGAATTATAATTTAATGGAATTACTCACGCAATACAATTAGTTTAAATTCGTGAAATTCGTGGCGAAAAAAATAATATAAAATTGTACTTTTGCGGACTGAAAATCTGAAAAATATGATTATCCAAAAAACTAGAGAGGAAATCGAGTTAATGCGCGAAAGTGCTTTGATCGTATCTAAAACATTAGGAATGATTGCTTCTGAAATTAAAGAAGGAGTTACTACATTATATCTTGACAAATTAGCTGAGGAATTTATCCGCGATCACGGAGCAGTTCCGAGCTTTTTTAGGTTTGTATGATTTCCCGAATTCACTTTGTATGAGTCCGAATGCTCAGGTTGTGCACGGAATTCCGAATAATACGCCTTTGAAAAGTGGCGATGTTATTTCGGTAGATTGCGGTGCATTCAAAAATGGATATCACGGTGATCACGCTTACAGTTTTGAAATTGGAGAAGTTGCTCCGGAAGTTAAAAAACTTTTGAAAGTGACTAAAGAATCTCTTTACGTAGGAATCAGAGAATTTAAAGCTGGAAATCGCGTGGAAGATGTTGGAAATGCGATTCAAAAATATACAGAATCTCACGGTTACGGTGTTGTTCGTGAACTAGTTGGACACGGTGTTGGACAAAAAATGCACGAAGAACCGGAAATGCCAAACTACGGAAAACGCGGACGCGGAAAACTTTTCGTTGAAGGAATGGTAGTTGCTATCGAACCGATGATTAACATGGGAACCAGAAACATCAAACAACTAAAAGACGGCTGGACAATTCTAACCGCTGACGGAAAACCAAGCGCGCATTTCGAACACGATGTGGCACTAATTGATGGAAAACCAGAATTATTATCGACTTTTCAATACATCTACAAAGCTTTAGGAATTGAGAGTAATGAAGAAGATGAATTTAGACAAGTACCTTTAGTATTGTAATTATTACACAGAGATTCACAAAGATATACGCCAAGATACACGAAATTATTTATTTTACAGCCTTTAAATGTTTGAAGAAAACAATGAATCTCGCAATAGATTAGATGCAATTACATATAAAATTATTGGTTTAGCAATTGAAGTTCACAGACAATTAGGTCCAGGTTTATTAGAATCTGCTTATCAGGAGTGTTTGTATTATGAAATTATGAATTCAGGTTTAGTTGTTGAAAAACAAAAAGCTTTGCCTATAATTTATAAAGACATAAAATTAGATCACGGATATAGAATAGATTTGTTAATTGAAAACACGATTGTCATTGAATTAAAAACTGTTGAAGCTTTTACCGATGTACATTTTGCGCAAATATTGACCTATTTAAAACTTGGAAATTATCCATTAGGATTACTTATTAATTTTGATTCAAAAATTTTAAAAAATAATATCAAAAGATTTATAAACACTTTGTGAAACTCTGTGTCTCCTTTGTGCAACTCTGCGAAATAGCCCCCATGAAGAAATTATTTAAATTAGTACTTAATACAATCCCGCGTCCATTATTAATTCGTTTGAGTTATGTGGCGCGACCAATTTTAGCTTTATCTTTAAAAGGAAGCAGATTTACTGATCCGATTGACGGAAAAAGTTTTCGCTCTTTTCTTCCTTACGGATACGGAAAACAGCGTAATAATGTGCTTTCGCCAAGTACACTTTCATTAGAAAGACATCGTTTGCTTTGGCTGTATTTAAACGATCAGACTGATTTTTTTACAGCTCCCAAAAAAGTGCTTCATTTTGCTCCGGAACAAGCTTTTTATAAGTTATTCCGCAAGCAAAAAAATCTTGATTATACAACAACCGATTTATTTTCGCCTTTGGCAGACGTAAAAGCGGATATCTGTAATTTGCCTTTTAAAGACAACGAATACGACGTTATTTTGTGTAATCACGTTTTAGAACATATTCCAGATGATACGAAAGCAATGCAGGAATTATTCCGAGTTTTAAAACCGGGCGGAATGGCGATTTTGCAAATTCCACAGGATTTAAATCGTGAAGTTACTTTCGCAGATGATTCCATTACAGATCAAAAAGAACGCGCTAAAATTTTTGGACAATACGATCACGTTCGCATTTACGGACGCGATTATTTTGACAAATTAAGAAGCATTGGTTTTATTGTAATTGAAGAAGATTATACTAATAAAATCGCACCAGAATTGGTAGAAAAATATTGTTTGGCAAAAGGAGAAATTATTCCGCTTTGCTTTAAACCAGAAAATTAATTTTTTCCACCATATAAGTAATATAAGTTCATTTAAAAAGTTTTCAGAATAGCCCTATTTTGAAAACTTTTTACTTTTATAAGCCTAATCAAAACCATACAAACCAAATCTCAAATCTTGGAACCTACAAAACCATTTCAATTTTGTTTTGACATCAGTTTTGAAAAAAACCTGAATGCCTTTATCCCAACTGCTTATATTGTTGAGAATACTACTGAAATTAAATATCTGGATAAAAAAGCAACTTCTGGCGTACTAGAAAGTTTTGGAATTACTTTAGAAAATTTAGACTCCAATACAAAAAAAATTCTGAACGCCTGCGAATCTTTGAAGCCTGAATTTATTTTCAAAAAATTCAGCGCCAAAATCAAATCGGCAAAAACGATTATGGATCTGCAAAAAGATTCTAAAATTGATTTTGCAATTCGTCAACATTTAAAATTCAATCTTGGCTCCTTTTACAGTTTAATTGTGCAGGAACAATTTCCGATGTCAATCAATATTGGACCAGAAAAAGATTTTTATCGTTCACGAGTTGATGTCAGTCCGCTTTATTTTGAACCGCAGATTCAATTCGACAAACACGCTGAAGGAATTACTTATACGCTGTCTTTAAAAGAAAACGAAACTTCATTTTTACCAATGAACAGTAATGTTGATATTCTTTTAGACGAACCGGGTTGGTTAATTATCAATAAAAAATTAGGTCAGTTAACAGCGCTTAATGCTAAAAAGTTAATGCCTTTTTTGAAGAAAAAATCAATTGAAATTCCGTCAAAATTAGTTGATGATTATTTCAAGAGTTTTATTCCTGAAATAGCCAAAAAAATTGACATTGAAGCAAATGGTTTTGAAGTTGAAAATCGTGATAAAATCATTTCGTGTACGATTCAGCCGGTTCATGACTTTTTCAAAAACTGTTACTATCTTAATCTTTATTTTGATTATGACGGTTATTCATTTGATGCTTCCAAAATAAAAAAAACACATTCATTTGTTGATTTTAGCGTTGCCAATCAGCCAAAAATTATTCAGTTTAAAAGAAATACAGATGAAACTTTATATACAAACAAATTAGCTGAACTTGGTTTAACCATAATCAAAAATGAATTCTACGGATTGAATTCAGAAACAGAAAATCCAGATCCTTTTATTAATATTCAATTTGTTATTGATCATAAAGAAAAATTGGAAAATTTAGGATTTGATATTCAAAATTTAAAACTTGAAAGCAAAGAAATTATTACTGAAAGCCATAGTATTTCTGCATCAAAAGATACAAATGGAGATTGGTTTGACATCAAAATAATTATAACAATTGGTAATCATAAGATCAATTTCAGCGAAATTATTCCGAATATAAAAAGCAAAGAAAGACTATTTTTGTTGCCCGATGGAAACTATTTTCTGATTCCGTTAGAATGGTTTAGCAAATATGGTTCATTGGCTAAATTAGCCAAAACAGAAGACGGAAATATGCTTTTGAGAAAAAGTAATTTTACCGCTCTTGATGCAATTCCTGAAATTAAAGATGATGTCACTTACAAAGCCGAATACGTTGCTTCAGATTTACTCAAAGCGACTTTAAGACCGTATCAAATTGAGGGTGTGAAATGGCTTTTAGGACATTTTAATTCCAATCTAGGTGCTTGTCTGGCTGATGATATGGGACTTGGAAAAACATTGCAGACCTTGGCTGTTTTGGTTGCGGTTCAGGAACAATTAGGATTTACGACGAAAACCAGCAATTTTGATTTGTTTGCCAACGAAACCACGATTGAAAGAGAACCGGTTAAAGCATTAATTGTTTTACCGTCATCATTAGTTTTTAACTGGTATAATGAATCTGGAAAATTCACACCACACTTTTCAAAAATGCAATATGTAGGTAATGACAGAAAACAATTAGCGAGCAGATTAGCTTCAACGGATTTGATTTTTACGAGTTACAGTGTCGTTCATCGTGATATTTCAGTTTTAGAAAAATACGATTTTCGTTATTTGATTTTGGACGAAAGTCAATATATCAAAAATAAAAATTCTAAGATTTTTAAAGCCATAAACAAAATAAGTACCGCTCATAAAATAGCACTAAGCGGTACGCCTATCGAAAACTCACTGGATGATTTATGGTCGCAAATGCAGTTTATAAATCCAGATATTTTGGGAACTTATAATTTTTTTGCAGAAAATTTTAAAATTCCGATTGAGAAAAAGCAGGATGAAAATAGTTTAGCTGAATTGAAAAATATAGTTCAGCCTTATATTTTGCGAAGAACGAAAGAACAGGTTTTAAAAGATTTACCCGAATTAACGGAACAGATTTATTATTGCGATATGGATCCTGAACAGGAAAAATTATATGAACAGGAAAAATCAAAAGCGCGTAATTTTCTATTAAAAACAGACGGTTCAAATCCTGATAAAATTAGCATTATCAATACGTTAATGAAATTAAGGCAATTGAGCAACCACCCGAAAATGGTTGATCAGGAATCTGAAATTGATTCGGGAAAATATATTGCCGTTACCAATTATCTGGAAAATTTGGTAAAAGGAAAACAGAAAGTGATCATTTTCAGTTCGTTTGTTACTAATTTGACTTTTTACACAGATTGGTGTAAAGAAAACAAAATAGAATATTGCGAAATTACCGGCGAAACTCCATCAAGCAAAAGAGAACAACAAGTAAAGCTGTTTCAGGAAAAAGAAGAGCCTTTGTTATTTTTCATTTCGCTGAAAGCTGGAGGCGTTGGTCTGAATATTACGAAAGCTTCATATATTTTGTTTTTAGATCCCTGGTGGAATCCTTTCGCAGAAAAACAAGGAGTTGGAAGAGCCCATCGAATTGGACAGCTGAATAAAGTAAACGTTATCCGTTTTATTTCGAAAAATACGGTTGAAGAAAAAATCATCAAACTACAGGAAAGTAAAAAATTATTATCTGATTCGCTTTTAGAAGAAAGTTTTGTAAATGATGAAATCGAAACTAACTTAGAATACATTTTAGGTTCTTAATAAATTATGACTGTCCGCTTAGCGGACTACTAAAAAAGCATACAGATAACGCGGATTTTCACTGATTTTCAATGATTTAATTTAAAAATCCGTTTTTATCGGTTTAATCTGTGTCATCCGCGCGCTATTTTTAAAATTAGCACAAGTAACAGATGGTCATATACCAAATTATTTTAATCCAATAAAACAGTGTATTTTTCGTTGTATAAAATTGTTATATTTACAATCTTACAAAGTATCAAATGCCAAAATTTTTATTTCAAAGCTTTCTTTTTCTTTTAATTTTTACTTCGGCGAAAGCCCAGGAAGTTCAAACTGAAGTAGCTCCTCCATACAATATCAAAACTGCTTCATTTGTTCAAAATGACAGTAATGTGGTTCCTATATTTGAATTAGGATCGGTATTTTCATTTCAATTTGATGATTTATTTGGCAATGAAGCGAATTATTATTTTGAAGTTGTTCATTGTGACTACAATTGGATTCCGACAGACATTCCAAAAACAGATTACATTCGTGGTTTTGACAATCAAAGAATTACAGACTATTCAAATTCATTTAATACGCTTCAGGGATATTCACATTACAAACTTTCTTTTCCAAATCAATTTACAACGCAATTACGAATCTCAGGCAATTATATGCTGAAAATTCTGAACGAAGACAGAGAAGTTGTTTTTTCAAGAAAATTTGTTCTTTACGAAAATCATTCAACGGTTGCGTGCCTTGTAAAACGAAGCCGAAACCTCAGCAATATTGATTTTAAACAAAATTTGGAATTTACAATACTCTCCAATGACATTGTTTTTCAGACACCGTTACAAAATGTAAAAGTACTTTTGATGCAAAACGGCGATTTCAATACAAGCATTAAAAATATTCAGCCTCAATATACCATTGGAAACCAAATGGTGTATAAATATGATAAGGAAACGCAGTTTTGGGGCGGCAACGAATTTTTGTATTTTGAAAATAAAGACATTCGCGCGGCAAGCAATAATGTGGCAAGAATTGGCACCAACAATGATGTTTATAACTCTTTTTTATACACCAATCATGCAAGAGGAAATCAAATTTATACTTTGTATGAAGATGTAAATGGCAATTTTGTTGTTAAAAACATCAACGGTTTCAACCAAGAAATTGAGGCCGATTATGCTTGGGTTTATTTTAGTCTTTCGGCGCCTGCTTTTCAATTAAATAAAGACATTTATATTGTTGGAATGTTCAACAATTACAGTCTTTCGCCAGAATATAAAATGGATTATAACTCAGATAAAGGATTGTTTGAAAAAGCCGTTATGATCAAACAAGGTTTTACCAATTATCAATACAGAGTTGCTGATAAAAAAGGTGTAATTGATTATGAAAATGCGGTTGATGGAAATTTCTATCAAACTGAAAATGAATATACCATCCTAGTTTATTACAAAGAAAGTTCTGACCGCTATCAAAGAGTCATTGGAAAAGGAAACGGAAACTCAATAAACATCGTGAATTAAAACAATGTTAACGTTTTCACTTCAATCATTTTTTTTCGTAGATTTGCAACTATAACGCACACGTATATACTACTTTAGTATGGTTTCTCAGATTACACGAGGCATAAAAATATCGGTTTTGACTAGTTTTGAAGGTACTTACTTCAAGAACTACAAGATTCACTTTGCTTTTAGTTACGTAGTTACGATTGAAAATCACAGTAAAGATTCCGTTCAGCTAACTTCACGTCACTGGGAAATTTTTGATTCCTTGAACGACTTAGATATTGTTGACGGTGAAGGCGTGATTGGTAAAAAACCAGTTTTAAAACCAGGCGAAAATCACACTTACAGCTCTGGTTGTTTATTATCATCTCCTTACGGTGCTATGAAAGGTCATTTTAATATGATCAATTTCACTACAACAAAAACATTCAAAGTAATTGTTCCTACTTTTAGAATGTGTGCTCCTTTCGCATTGAATTAATTCATCGCAATTTCTATTACTTCTTCATTTGTAATTGCATAAACTTGGTCATTTTCTTCGGGAATCAAGTAAAAATTGCCTGTGAATTCTCCAAAAGAAGGAAAAATCATTTGTTTTGGTTTTCTAAAGAAGCAAGCTAAACTTAAAAATTGCCTTCCCATTCCTTTTAGTTTAATTCCGGGATGAATGTGTCCGCAAAAATTAAAAAAGTTTTCTCTTTCCGATGGATGATGTGTCAGCAGAAAATCATCAATTATTAATTCTGAATAAATTTCGATGTTTAAATCGTCATAGTATTTTCTTGAAATAATATCGTGATTGCCTTCAACTAAAATAATTTTCTGAGAAATAGTTTTTGTCCAATCAGCAAAAAAGTTCCATTCGTTATTTATTTTACTGTGGAATAAATCTCCTAGAAAAATAATTGTTTCAGCATCAAATAAATCCAAAACTTCATTTAATCTCGCAAAATTTTCTAAAACAGCTTTTTCAGGAATTGCCATTCCGTGTTTTCTGAAATGTGCAATCTTTCCCAAATGCAAATCAGAAATAAAGAGTATTTTCTTTTCTTCCCAAAAAGCGGCTCCAGATTGATGTAAAACGAAATTTTGATTGTTTATATTAATTTTCATTTTGAAATTATTTCATATAACTCGCCGTCATTTTTTTTATTCTTTCCTGTAAAGTTTCGCTGGATATTTTTTCTCGTAAACGATCTGTAATAATAGGAAAACTAAATGGCGTTGGTTTTTTACATTGTTTCCAAATGATATTTTGACTGTTTATCCTTTCCATTGCCTGAATCAAACGTCCTTCTTCTAACTGATGTTCAAAGGTTTCTATAAAAGCTTGTTGCAAAAGTAAATTATCGGGTTCATAATCTCTAAAAACTTCAAAAAGCAATTGCGAACCGCTTTGCAAATGTTTCGTTTTAACTGGTTTTCCGGGCATTCCTGTAAAAACCAAACCTGCGATTACCGCAATATCCCGAAATTTTCGGCGCGCCATTTCGGTTGCGTTTAAACTTTTTTGTAAATCATGATGTACATATTCTTTAGAAAACAAATTATTATCAAAAACAGATTGCATGTCAATTTCCTGATCAGAAAGCAGTTCGAATCCGTAATCGTTATAAGCGAGCGAAAAAGTGATTGGCGACAACAAACTGATTCGGTACGAAATTAAACTTGCCATGGCTTCGTGAACATATCGGCCTTCAAAAGAATAAAAAATCGCATGAAAACCTTCTCGCGTTTTAAAGGTTTCAATTAAAAATTCATCGTTATTAGGCACAATGCTTTCTTTTCGCTGTCTGTCAAAAATAGGTTGTAATGCTTTTAATTCGGGAGTTAAATTATCTGTGTTTGCCGTATACAACTCTTCCCGAAGCAATTCACTCATTTGGGCAGACAAAGTCATTCTTCCTCCCATCCAGCTTACCACTCTGGCTGTTTTTTTAGGATCCGCTTTTCGGACTAAAACCTGCATGTTTTTAATTTGAAATAATTCGAGTCGTCTTCCGGCAAAAGTAAAAACATCGCCTCGTTGTAATTTTGAAGCAAACCATTCTTCGATTGTACCAATAAAACCACCACTTAAAAATTTCACATTCAAAACCGCATCGCCTACAATAGTTCCCATTTGCATTCTGTGATGCATGGCAATAAATCGGCTGTTGATTTTATAACGCCCGTCTTCTTCGATTTCAACTTTTTTGAATTCGTCGTAAGCTTGTAAACTCTGACTTCCATTGGTAATGAAATTCAAAATCCAGTTCCAGTTTTCTTTGGTTATATTTTGATAACAGAAAGTTGTTTTTACTTCTTCATAAATTTCATCAGGAAAAAATCCGTCAGAAACGGCGAGCGTATTTAAATATTGAACCAAAACATCCCAACTATTTAAATACGGCATTCTGTCTTCAACAACGGTTTTTGCAACCGCTTTTTTTAATGCCGAAGCTTCTATTAATTCCATTGCATGTGTGGCGAGAAAATAAATCACACTTTCTTTTCCAGGCTGATGTCCACTTCTTCCCGCTCTTTGTAAAAAACGCGCAACACCTTTTGGACCGCCAACCTGAATAATGGTTTCAACAGGCGCAAAATCGACACCAAGATCTAAACTCGAAGTACAAACGACCACTTTTAATTCTTCATTTCGAATGGCATCTTCCACCCATAAACGGGTTTCTCTGCTGATACTGCCGTGATGCATTGCCATTTCGCCTGCAAATTCCGGATATCTTTCTAAAATAGCCTGAAACCAAATTTCGCAGGCCGAACGTACATTTGTAAAAATTAAAGTCGTTTTACTTTTACGGATGATTTTGGCAACCTCATCAATTAAATGCAAACCCATATGTCCGCGCCAAGGATAGGTTTCCATTTTCTCTGGTAAAATCGATTCGATCTTGATTTTTTTATTGATATGGGCTTTTATCAAAACTGAGTTTTTATAAGCTTCTGTATTCTGTCCTAACAAAACTTCTTGTGCTAATTCGAGATTTCCGATAGTAGCCGAAATTCCCCAAATTCGCATTTTTGGAGCAATTGTTTTTAATCTCGAAAGCGCCAATTCCATTTGCACGCCACGTTTGGTTCCCATCAATTCGTGCCATTCGTCAACTACTATTGCACCGCAATTGGCAAAAGTTTTTTCGTATTGTTTTGATGCTAACAAAAGCTGTAAACTTTCAGGCGTTGTAATTAAAAGATCTGGCATTTTGTTTTTTTGTTTTGATCTTTCGCTTTGTGAAGTATCTCCGGAACGAATTCCAACAGTTAATGGCAAATCTAAATCGGTAATAATTCGCTCTGCGGCTTGTTTTATTTCCACAGAAAGTGCTCGCAAAGGCGTAATCCAAATTGCTTTTAATCCGGGCTTATGTTTTGTTTTATAATCTGGATTTTTTTTAATGTAATCGAGAACTACAGGAAACCACAAGGCATAGGTTTTTCCGCTTCCGGTTGGCGCGTTTAATAAACCATTTTTTCCTTGCAAAAAAGCAGTCCAGGTTTGCGTCTGGAAAGGAAAAGATTTCCATCCCTGACTTTTAAACCAGTTTTCGGCTACTATATACAATTCTTCCCTATTCATTTATTATGCTGTAATTAATTCTAACACATAGAAACATAGTTTATAAAACTGCATAAAGGCGTTTCACTTGCATTAATAAACATAGCTATGTGTGGAAACTTGTTTCTTTTGTATTCTTTTTTTGCGCACCTTTTAAACTATGTTTCTATGTGTTTAAAAATTTTCATCATGTTATGAAATCATATTTTTTAAATCTTCAATAGAATTAGCTTCTTCTATTTTTTTGTCTTGTCGCCATCTTAAAATTCTCGGGAACCTTGTAGCGATTCCGCTTTTATGTCTTTTCGAAAGAGAAATTCCTTCAAAACCAATTTCAAAAACCAATTGTGGCGTTACACTTCGGACTGGGCCAAAACGTTCTAAAGTATTCTTCTTTATAAAATCATCCACTTTCCTAAATTCAGCATCGGTTAAACCGGAATACGCTTTCGCAAAAGTGACGAGCTCTTTTTCTCCATTTTCATTATTCTGCCAAAGCGCAAAAGTATAATCGGTAAATAAATTTGAACGTCGCCCATGTCCGCGCATAGCATATGTGAGAACAGCATCAATTACTAGAGGTTCTATTTTCCATTTCCACCAATCGCCTTTTTTTCTTCCCACTTGGTACGGCGAATTATTTCGTTTAATCATCAAACCTTCGCTTTTCATTTCACGGGAGCGTTCTCTTTCCTTTGCGACATCTTCCCAGGAAGTTAAAGCAACTCGTTTTGAAAGTTGAAAAGAAGTCGTATAATCTTTTATATCGTCATATAAATTCTCAAGCAATAATCTTCTTTCTATATAAGGCAAATTCCGAATATCTTTTCCTTCCCATTCTAAAATATCATAGGCTTTTAAAATTACAGGAACTTTTTCAAGCAGATTTGCCGATATAGTTTTTCGTCCAATTCTCGCTTGCAAATCATTAAATGTTCCGATTTCCTTTTCAGGAAAAGCTAAAATCTCCGCATCAATTACAGTTCCGTTTGGAATAATTCCGACGAAAGATTTAAACTCCGGATATTTATCGGTAACCAACTCCTCACCTCTTGACCAGACATAAATTTCGCTTTCGCGGATAATAGTCTGTGACCGAATTCCGTCCCATTTATGCTCAATCGACCAATCTTCCGGATTTCCTAAATCTTCGACTTCACCTTCAATTGGATAGGCCAAATAAAACGGATACGGTTTTGATAAATAATCAGAACTTTTTTCATCCAAAATCAATTCCTGAAAAGTAATAGTGTTCGGATTCCAATTTCCCATTAATTTATACGCCAAAGCATCTTCCTCAACATTTTCTGCTTTTGATAAAGCTCTTGTCATCAATTTTTGGCTTACGCCGATTCTGAAACTTCCGGTAATTAGTTTGGTAAAAACAAAGCGTTCGTAATAATTTAATGCCGTCCAATTTTCATGTAGATATTCTTTTTTCTCCGAATCGGTTTTCTTCCTTAAAGCAATGATTTCCTGTAGAAATTCGGTTAAACTTTTATCGGAATGTTCTTTTGTAGTTGGAATTATCAATGCAATCGTTTCTGCCAAATCACCAACAATATGATAACTTTCTTCAAAAAGCCACAATGGAATATTTGCCAATTCATTTGCCCAAAGTCGCAATAAAGTAGTATTAACAGGGCGCGCAGGTCGGCGATGTGAGAGAATAGCAATTGTCCATACTTTATCTTCCGGCGATGCATTTTTAAAATAAGTCGTCAGGGCATCGACTTTTACGTTCGTTTTGTTTGAACTGTCTAGCGTTTTTATAAGTTGGGCGAAATTTTTCATTTACATTTAATTTTCAGAAATAATCGAAGTTTCATTTTGATCTATTTCTTTTTCATCTTTTTCCATTTCGGCAGTTTCGCCTTCGTATTGTGTTTTCTCGGTTCTGGCGTCGTAACCTAATTCTCTTAAATATTTGGCAAAAATATCGGTATAACCGTGCGTACAGATTACTCGTTCTGCACCCGTTGCTTTTACACTTTCTAATAGCGAATGCCAGTCGCAGTGATCACTTAAAACAAATCCTTTGTCAATTGCGCGTCGGCGTCGTGCGCCACGAAAAGCCATCCATCCGCTGGCGGAACCGGTTACAAAAGGTGTCATTTTTCTAATCCAAATACTTCCATGTGCGCTTGGAGGAGCAAGAACTATATTTCCTAAAAGGGCTTCTCTTTTGGTTTCTCTAGTAATTAATTCGGTTGGAGGAAAATCAACCATAGGGCGCAAAACATTTGTCATATTTTCGATAGCGCCGTGTGTGTAAATTTTTCCAATATCGGTATCTAAATATTTTAAAAGTCGTTGCGCTTTTCCTAAAGAATAACCAAAGAGAATTGAAGTTCGGCCTTCAGCTTTATTCTCTGCCCACCAATTGTTGATTTCTGTAATAACTTCAGCTTGTGGCGTCCAGTTAAAAGCAGGTAATCCGAAAGTACACTCGGTTATAAAAGTGTCGCATTTCACAACTTCATACGGAGTAGAAATTCCGTCATCTTCCGTTTTATAATCTCCGGTAAAAACCCAAACTTCTCCTTTATGTTCTACACGAACTTGAGAACTTCCAATAATATGTCCGGCAGGATGAAGCGAGAACTTCACATTATTAATCACAAAAGTTTCCCCCCACTCTTTTCCGGTTACATTTATTTCGCCTAAACGATGGCGAATGATCGGAATATTGGTATGATGCGTAATATAATTTTGATTTCCCCAACGCGAATGATCAGCATGTCCGTGCGTAATTATAGCGTTCTTTACAGGACGCCACGGATCAAGATAAACATCGGCCTGCTGGCAGTAAATACCTTTATCATTAAAAACTAAAAGTGGTATTTTCATAGTAGTATAATTAAAGCATTCTTTTCAGAAGTAACTCAAATTTAAAGCTTTATACAAAGACCTGTTTTACAACTTCATGCAATTAGTTTATTAAATTACAACTTTTTAATATTGTATTGTGATATAATCAAATTATCATTTGTACTTTTGTAAAAAATTAAACAATTCGTAAATTTTAAAATAATTTATCCCATGTTAAAAGGATTCTTTCATGTACCAAAAGCGGTAAATGAGCCTGTAAAAAGCTACGCACCGAACTCACCAGAAAAAGCAGCTGTTCAAGCAGCTTACACCACAATGTGGAATTCTCAAATTGACGTTCCATTACACATTGGAAGCGAAGAAATTAGAACTGGAAACACAAGAAACATTACAGCTCCTCACGATCATAAACACATAGTTGGAAAGTATCATTTAGCTGAAAAACAACATATCGAAAAGGCAATTGCAAATGCACTTGAATCAAGAAAAGCATGGGCAAATATGGCATGGGAACAACGTGCTGCTATTTTCTTAAAAGCTGCTGAATTAATCGCTGGTCCTTACAGAGCGCGTATTAATGCTGCAACTATGATTGGTCAATCTAAAAATATTCACCAGGCAGAAATCGATGCTTCTTGTGAATTAATTGACTTTTTACGTTACAATGTTGAGTTTATGACTCAAATCTACAACGATCAGCCAAAATCAGATTCTACTGTTTGGAACCGTTTAGAATACAGACCTCTTGAAGGTTTTGTTTACGCAATTACTCCTTTTAACTTTACTGCTATTGCTGCAAACTTGCCTGCAAGTGCTGCAATGATGGGTAATGTTGTGGTTTGGAAACCAAGCGACAGCCAAGTATTTTCTACAAAAATCATTCTTGATGTTTTCAAAGAAGCTGGAGTTCCTGACGGCGTTATAAACGTTGTTTTTGGAGATGCTTTAATGATTACGGATACTGTTTTAGCTAGCCGTGATTTTGCTGGTGTTCACTTTACAGGTTCAACTCACGTATTTAAAGATATTTGGGCTAAAATTGGAGCAAACATTCACAATTATAAAACATACCCAAGAATCGTGGGTGAAACTGGAGGTAAAGATTTTATCATTGCTCACCCAAGCGCAAACGTAAAACAAGTGGTTACGGGAATTACGCGTGGTGCTTTTGAATTCCAAGGGCAAAAATGTTCTGCAGCGTCTAGAGCTTATATTCCGCAAAGCTTATGGCCAGCTGTTAAAGAACAATTGATCGCTGATGTAAAATCTATGAAAATGGGTTCTCCAGAAGATTTTGGAAACTTCATTACTGCAGTTATTCACGAAGGTTCTTTTGATAAATTAGCTAGTTATATCGACCAAGCTAAAAAAGATGCTGATGCTGAAATCATCATTGGTGGTAACTACGATAAATCAGTTGGATACTTTATTGAACCAACGGTTATTGTAACTACAAATCCAAAATATACTACAATGGAAACTGAGTTATTTGGACCAGTTATCACTATTTATGTTTACGAAGATGCTAAATGGGAAGAAACTTTAGAATTAGTTGATACTACTTCTGAATATGCTTTAACAGGAGCAGTTTTCAGCCAAGATCGTTATGCTATTGAAGTAGCAACTACGAAATTGCAAAATGCTGCAGGTAACTTCTACATCAATGATAAACCAACCGGAGCTGTTGTTGGAATGCAACCTTTTGGTGGAGCAAGAGCTTCAGGAACTAACGATAAAGCAGGTTCTGCATTGAACTTATTGCGTTGGGCTTCTCCTAGAACTATTAAAGAAACTTTTGTAACTCCTGAAGATTACAGATATCCGTTTTTAGGATAATTTTTAGTTTCAAGTTTAGAAATGTTTCAAGTTTCAAGTTAGAAACTATATCTATAAAAAAGCCGAATCTATTACAAGATTCGGCTTTTTCTTTTATCTCCAGATTGGAATTTTCACAAAACTGTCATTGTACCATTTTATTTTTAATGGTTCTTTGGCGTCTTTAATACTTTCTTCGGTAACTATTTTTCCGGTTCCGTAATTTAATTCTGAAAACGGATTTTTATTTACATTCAATGTGATTAATAGTCTGCTTCCTTTGCTTAATTGTTTACTTACTAAATGCGTGTTTGAAAAAGGAATTGATTCTATCGTATCTGGTTTCAACAGATTTCTTTTGGTAATATCTTTAGCATAACTGGCGCGTCCTAAAAAATAAGACAAATGAAAATATTCTCCATTTGGCATTACTTCATATAATGTAACGCCAATATCCATATCTTTTTTATTGATACTCGCTTTTATTTCGCCTAAAAATGAACCATTAATCAAAACCGATTCTTTGAGTGGTTCACTTATAAAAGCAAAGCCATTTGTTGTGTCGATTTCTTTTCTGATAATAGGATCTGGATAATATTCATTATTTTGAATTTGTCTGTCAGCAAAATCAACTTCTTGGTACAGATACTTTTTCTGAGTTGGCTTTTTATCTTCTAAAGAATAATATTTTCCTGTTTTATTATCCGATAAATACAATTTAAGAAAACCATTCGCCATTTTATCAAGAGAGGAAGCACTTCGCCACTCATTTGCCTCCATTACTTCATAGTTAATCTTGTCTTTGAGTATTTCTGGTTTTTTACCATTTTTAAGAATATAATCAAACCATTCGTACGTTATTTTTTTAATATTGATTAACGACACTGAATCAACTTTATAATTATACAATTCCTTTTCACCTCCAACTTGAGTTCCAAAATGACCGTAAGGTCCAATGATTACATAAACCGGAGTCTTTGGATTGTACTTTTGAAGTTCTCTTAAATAATACAAACTTGAATTTTGAGAATCGTTGTAATAACCGTCAAAAGCTAATACGGGAATATTTATTTTGCTAAAATCATTTTTGTACGGTGCCATTTTTTGCCAATATTCATCAAATGAGGGATGTTTGATCCATCTTTGAAAAAGTCTGTTCGGGCTTCCGTCGATGCTATCCATTTTCTTATACGCTTCACCAGTTTCCCACCATTTCCATTGCATTTTTCTAAAACGCTGTCTGTCGTTTCCGGCAACTGTATCCAGATATTTATTGTTGCCAACATAAAACGACCATTCATAATTGGGATTTATAAAAACATTGTTTTCCATTGGCAAACCCATTCCGGCTCTGTTGGCTACATAAGGAACTATCGTTTTAAGTGCAGGATGCATTTTTTTGCAGGCCGCCCATTGTGTTAATCCATTATAACTGCCACCATACATACCCACCCTGCCATCACACCATTTTTGTTTACTGATCCAATCAATAACATCATAAGCATCATTACCATCATTTTCATAAGGAAGTATTTCACTCTGACTAAATCGTTTTCCACGAGTATAAGCAATAACACCTACATAACCATTGTCTACAGCTTCTTTTAAAGATTTAATATCTCTTCCTTTATCTCTAACATAAATCGTAAATTGAAGTATTACGGGTTTTGGATCCGAAATTCCTTTTTTTCGAACAACCATTGCCGATATAAAAGCACCATCTCGGGTTTTGATCATTACGCTGTCCTGAATATCATAAGCACTTTTTAAATCTTCTGATTTTATTGCTTTCGTCTGCTGTGAAAATGTATTTGATACTATTAAAATAAGAAACACAACATTTAAAATTGTTTTCATAGAATCTGTTTATTAAATTCCGTTGCTATTTTTAAATTTTACCGATTGACGTTTCGAAACCTTTAACAATTCTCCGGTTTTTAATTTTATTTCAAGTCCGCCATCATTTGCGCTATTAACTTCTTGGATGTATTTAATATTTATAATTTCGGTTCTGTTTATTCTAAAAAAAATAGATTCATCTAACATTTCTTCCCATTGACGAAGAGATCGTCTTTGCATTGCTTTTTTACCTTGAAAAAAAAGTCGGGTATAATTTTCAAGTGATTCAATCAAATAAATTTCATCTAATTGAATGAAGAATCTTTTTTCTCCATCTTTAATGAAAATTTTTCTATCACCCGGAACATTTGTTATAGCCGATTTAGATTTTACTGTTTTCCTTATTTTTTCAATTGCTCTCGAAAAACGTTCTTCTCTAATTGGTTTCATTAAATAATCTAAAGCATTTACTTCAAATGCTTGTACCGCAAATTGGTCGTGAGCCGTAATAAACAATACTTCTGGCACATTCTCTAAGGATTCTAATAAATCAAATCCAGATTTTTCAGGCATTTCAATATCTAAAAAAATCAAATCGGGCATTTTTGTTTCGATTAAATCTTTTGCATCATCAGCATTTTCTGCCTCGCCAATAAGAATAAAATCTTCATATGACTTTAAAGCTTGTTTGATTTCTTCTCTAGATAAACGTTCGTCATCTATTATTATAACTCTTATCTTTTTCATTTCGATGGTATTAAGATCGTTGCCAAAACTGTTTCATTTTCCATTTCCTTGATTTCAAAAAAAGCATTTCCGTTATACTGCAACTGCAATCGCTCTTTAAGATTTTTTAATCCAATACCTGAATCTTTAATTTCTTTGCGAAGTTTTCCTGAATTTTGAACAGTGATTTTTATAAAATTGTTTTTGAATTCTACTTTTATCATAATAAAGCCACCGTTTTTTCTTTTTTCAATTCCATGTTTTACCGCATTTTCAACCAATGTTTGAATGCTAAAAGGCAGAATTAAATGAGTTAATTCTTCTTCATTTATTTCAATTTTAATTTGAAGACGTTCTTCAAAACGTATTTTTTCTAATTCAAGATAATCCCTAACCAGATTTATTTCGTCGCTTAATGGAATTACCTTTTCAATATTGCTGTTTAAAGAATTCCGTAATAATTCCGACAAAAGATCAATTGCTCTTCTTGCTGCATGCGGATTTTCTAATACCAGAAATTTTATATTATTTAAGGAATTAAAAAAGAAATGAGGATTAAGCTGTGCACTCAGATTATTTAATTGTGCTTCTTTTATTATAAGCGACAATCGGGCATTTTCTTTTACTGTTTGCAATTCAAGCCTTGAATAATGATAAAGATGAAAGGCCAATATCCAAATTGACATCAGTCTGGTTCCTGTAATAAATATTTGTAATTGTACCGATTTAAAAAAAACTATAAATGGCAAAGGATTGCTTTTTAAAATAAAGAGACGAACCAAATATAATTTTCCGGCAATTAAAACTGTATATAAAAAAGAAAGCACCAAAACGCCAATTACCATTTTAGGAATTAGTGTTTTTAAATTTAATTTATCCCATTTCTTTTCTAATGCAAAATTCCGATAAAGATGCGTCAGTCCAATACCAATTGAAACATCCAATATCAAATCTGCAATACCAATTTTCCAAATAAAATTACCGCTAAAAAAAGCCTGAAATCCCCAATATAAAGAAGCTGTAATCCATCCAGCGAGCTGAATTTTCCAATAAATCGGTATTGTTTTAGTTATTTTCAAAGTAAAAGATATTAGTGTTTTAGTAAAGGTATTTCTCTAATACAGACTGAACAAATAAAAGTACATGAAAGAAAAATAACAGGTGATGAATGAGGCTTGTTCTTAATTGAAATAAATATTTGAGTCTAAATTGGTAAAAACAACAAATTAACACTTACAATTTAACAAAAAATATTTTTTGTAGTCCTTTTCTTATTTTGTTAAAAACCAACATCTTAAAGAAAGCAAAAAGCCTTATTCTGACATTTTAAAAACTTCTTATTCTATTTAAAAAAATGATGCCCTAATAAATTTGCAAAAAAAAACATCATCAAAACATAAATAATATCATTATGAGAAACTTAAACAATGTACCCGAAGTAATTTTAAAATCAAAAAGTGTTGGATCCCCAATAGATTTTAAATGGAATAATAAAAAAATGGAAATGTTTTTAGATCCATTAGAAGGAAATGAAGAATTAGAAAATGTACTCTCTCAAATTAGCCATAAAGCTTGCATTGGATTGACTGCTGCTCTATTAGAATGGGTTTCATGGCGTTTTACTGGCTATTCGACAGCAGCAACTGACACTCAAAAACGCATAGAAGCACTTTGGTGTTCTATTCGCGATAGTCACGAAACAGACCCTTTAGTTTTTGATATTGATTTAGACATGTCTGATTCTGGCTCAGTAGACGGACCTTTATGGGTTGCATTAATGAATGTACGAATGATTGATGTACGATATAGAAAAGGTTCTTATTTTCTTCAAAGCGAACTTATTGGTCTAATATTGCTTGCACGTTATATTACTCCAAAGAAAAAGTCTTTCGAAAAATGGTTTAATACGACAATTACAGCTTTACAAAACTCGTATCCTTGTTCGTATGACTATCATAATGTTGATCAAAGTGACGAAAGTGTTTATGACTCATCTGCTGAAACTGTTATCTGCCGAGAATTTTTCTTTGATTCAAAATTTCAATACACACCAGCAGCTTGCGAAATAGCACTAAATAACTTCATTAAGAATTTAGATCATAAATCGAATCCATTTTTGCATTTATCTAAAAAAGCATCTTAATTGTGCTTACTATTAATTCAAAAAAATAACCCGGAAGAATTTTATTAATTCTATCCGGGTTATAATATTTTAAATCTTTAGTTTATGGTTTAAACTTTAATGGTAGATGCACTACTTTTTTAGTTTCAAAAAATTCATCATCAAAATGATCTGCCAAATCATATAAAGTAGCATTTGGAAAATCTTTCAATTCTTCATTCAAATCACCGCCTTTCAAATATAGAATTCCGTTTTTCAAAGTGTGTTTATGCTGTTTCTTAATTTTATCATGTATCCATGAAACGAAATCAGGCATATTAGTTACGGCACGACTTACAATAAAATCGAAATCACCTTTTACCAATTCGGCACGTTTTTGTTCTGCTTTAACATTTTTTAATTCTAATGCCTCAGCAACACCTTGCACTACTTTTATTTTTTTTGCAATAACATCAATTAAATAAAAACGTGTTTCAGGAAAAAGAATCGCTAACGGAATTCCAGGAAAACCGCCACCGGTTCCAACATCCAAAACCGTTGCTCCAGGTTCAAATTTCATGATTCTGGCAATTCCTAACGAATGCAAAATGTGCTTCGTATATAATGAATCAATGTCTTTACGCGAAATAACATTGATTTTTTCATTCCAATCGTGGTATAAAAAGTCTAATTGTTGAAATTGTTTGATTTGAAGATCAGTCAAATCAGGAAAATATTTCAATATCTCATCCATTGCTCAAATTTTTAACAAAAGTACTACTTTACGATTGAAATATTTAACTCAATTTTGCAAATTGAGAATTTATAATAATTACCTTTGAAAACTATTTAAAATAATTATGAATAACCCTGCGCCTACATTTGCAAGACAAGACAGTCTGAAGTTTTTCAGAACGCTTAACTCTCGCGTAAACAATTACTTCAAGGAAAATAACATTCAAAAAACCGGAAACTGGAAACTGCATTTAAAAGCTGTTATTCTTTTTGCCGTATTTTTGACACCTTATTTTTTAATCCTTACTCTTAATATGCCTTTTTGGGTAATGTTATTATTATCAATAGTAATGGGCATAGGAATGGCCGGCGTTGGAATGAACGTAATGCACGACGGAAACCACGGTTCTTACTCAAATAAAAGCTGGATTAATAAATTAATGGGCGGGACAATTTATGTTCTGGCTGGAAATGTTTACAACTGGCAAGTACAACATAATGTATTGCACCATACATATACTAATATTCCAGGACACGATGAGGATTTGGACGCAGGAAGAATCATCCGTTTTACAGAACATGCAGAATGGCATAGTTTTCACCGTTTTCAGCATTATTATTCTGTTTTCTTGTACGGATTATTGACTTTTAATTGGGCAATTACAACCGATTTTAAGCAAATGCGTAATTATTTGAGAAGAAAATTATCTTACGGAGAACCAAAAAGTCCTAAAATTCTTTGGACAACTTTAATCATCACAAAAATCATTTACGTATCAATCTGGATTGTTTTACCAATGGTAATTGGAATTACATGGTGGAAAGTACTTCTTGGATTTTTTGTTATGCATTATACGACAGGATTAATCTTAAGTATTGTATTTCAATTAGCGCACGTTGTTGATCATACAACTAACCCAGAGCCTAATGAACTAGGCGAAATGGACAACACATGGGCCGTTCACCAATTGTACACGACAACTAACTTTGCACCAAAAAATGCAATTGTAAATTGGTACACAGGCGGATTAAATCACCAAATTGAACATCATATTTTCCCAAATATCAGTCACATTCATTATGGCAAAATTGCAAAAATCGTAAAAGAAACTGCAAAAGAGTGCAACTTGCCCTATTACGAATACAAAACAATGGGAAGCGCTATTATTGCTCATTTCAAACATTTACGTGATTTGGGTATGAAGCCAGAATTATCAGTTTAAACTAAAAAAAAATCTATTAATAATTAACCTTCCTTAATAAGCGCATCAAATTAAGGACATCAAAATTTTTATAATGAATCATATTCTTTCGGACAGAATCAACAATCTTGCTACTTCACAGACATTAGCAATGGCTGCATTGGCACGCGAATTAAAAGCACAAGGAAAAGACATTATCAGTTTAAGTTTAGGCGAACCTGACTTCAATACGCCAGACTTCATCAAAGAAGCAGTAATAAAAGCAGTAAACGAAAATTATAGCACTTATTCTCCAGTAGAAGGTTACCTTGAATTGAGAGAAGCAATCTGCAGAAAATTCAAAAGAGACAATAATTTAGAGTACAAACCATCTCAAATTGTAGTTTCTACAGGAGCAAAACAATCATTATACAACATTGCACAAGTAATGTTAAACGACGGTGACGAAGTAATTTTACCAGCTCCGTACTGGGTTTCTTATTTCGAAATCGTAAAACTTTCTGGCGGAATTCCAGTTGAAGTCCCAACTTCTGTTGAAACAGATTTTAAAATCACTCCAGAACAATTAGAAGCTGCAATCACACCAAAAACAAAAATGATGTGGTTTTCTTCTCCATGTAATCCATCAGGATCTGTTTACAGCAGAGAAGAATTAACAGCGCTTGCAAAAGTTCTAGAAAAACACCCAAACATTTACGTAGTTGCCGATGAAATTTATGAGCACATCAATTTCTCAGGAACTTTCTGCAGTATTGGTTCTATTCCAGGAATGTTCGAAAAAACAATCACTGTAAACGGAGTTGCAAAAGCATTTGCAATGACAGGATACAGAATTGGTTACATTGGAGCACCAGAATTTATCGCAAAAGCGTGTACAAAAATTCAAGGACAAGTAACATCTGGAGCAAATTCTGTAGCACAACGCGCTACAATTACAGCTGTAGATGCAGATCCAAGCGTATTAAACGAAATGGTTCAGGCTTTCCACGGTCGTAGAGATCTAGTTGTTGGATTATTGAAAGAAATTCCAGGAGTAAAAATCAACGTTCCAGAAGGTGCATTCTACGTATTCCCAGATGTTTCTTCTTTCTTCGGAAAAACATTAAAAGGAACTGAAATTAAAGATGCAAACGATGTTTCAATGTATCTTTTATCTGAAGCAAACGTTGCAACAGTAACTGGAGACGCTTTCGGAAATCCAAACTGTATTCGTTTTTCTTACGCAACAAGCAACGATATTCTAACAGAAGCATTACGCAGAATCAAAGAAGCTTTGACTGCATAACAATATAATAAGTTTAATTAAAACGGCTTAAGGTTCAAAAGTTTCATCACTTTTATACTTTAAGCTGTTTTTTTATGGGCGTGTCCTACGGCCGGGCTATCCACTATATCTTTTGTGGTGAACCCCACCACAAAAGGATGCCGCTCCTATCCCTCACGCAAACGGTAAACGAGAAAATTCATTTTCAAAAAAAAAAAAATCTGCTTAAATCTGCCAGATCTGCGTGAATCTCAAATCAACATTTTCAAAATTCCCATTCCACAATATTATAAAAACCCAGCTATAATCCTGTAAAACATAACGTTTTACAAATCGTCAACTTTGTAATGTAATAATTAAAAACTATTTATCATGACAAATACAGATGTAAACACAGATGAAACCGTAAAAACTTTGAATGGATTAATTTCAATTCTTGAAGACGGAAAATTAGGGTATACAAACGCCGCCGAACACGTAGAAAATCTAGCTATGAAAGCCGATTTTCTTGACTACGCCCGAGAACGTGCCCTTTTTATTGTAGAATTACAAGACGAAATCAACAAACTAGGTAAATCAACAGACACTTCTGGCGGAGGACCATTAGGAGCTCTACACCGAACATGGATAGACATTAAATCTTCATTTACAGGAGGCGACACTAAAGCAATTATAAACGCTTGTGTTACGGGTGAAGAAGCTGCCATCGAAAAGTATAAAGCAGCACTTGACGAAAACCATTTTGAACACAGCCAGGTTTACATTGTTTCAAAACAATTAAACAGTATTCAAAACACTTTATCACAAATTAAAATGAGAGCACTTTAATTCCATTAAAGCGTTTTATTTTAGAAAAACTGCCCAGTTTAAATAACTGGGCAGTTTTTTTGTTTTTTGTTAAAACTAAAAAAATAATCTTATTTTAGTCGCAACCAATTTCTAACCAAAAACTTTTTTTTATGACCTCAAGATTACGTAGTACTTTTATTTTTTTTATTTTTATTTTTTTTATTTCTGTTCAAACAAAAGCACAAACAACAGGCAAATTTATTAAAGCATCTATAGGCATCGGATATACTTATTCTGATTACGATGAAAAATACAACGAAAGCATTGATGGTTCTGGTTTCTATGCACAAGGAGAATATGTCGTTGGCTTAACCTCTTGGTTTAGTGTTAGACCTTATGCTGGGCTTATTATAACATCAACAAATCAAGATTCGCAAAATAATCCGCAAAATTATAAAGTAACTTCTAAAGCCTTTTTAATTGGAGGAAAAGCCAGAATTTGTGCTCCAATTCCTTGGGTAGCACCATACATCGAAAGCGGTATTGGTACCTCAGTTGGTTCTTTCGAAACTTATACACCAATTAATAATATAAAAAAAGACGGCTTTTTAGTACATGTGCCTTTTACGATTGGACTTGCTGTTGGAAGAAAAAACAATATCGACATTGAATTCACTTATTATTTTCATTCCTCAGCTGATCAATTTTCCGGTGCATTTGCTGGCGGATTTTCATTTCCGCTTGATTAATCTAACAAGAACTCCTTTCGACAAAATGAACGAAGAAATAAATTCGAGAGGAATTTGATAAATTTCACCAATAAGAGAATTTTAACCACCATCATACTATATTAAGTTAACAAATTCAAAAAAATCGCTTCATCATTAGCAAACTCAAATATTTTATAAGACCTTTGCACACTTTTTTTTGGGAATACCACAAAGTCTAAAGTTTTAGAAATGAAGAAGAAAATCGAAATATTAGCTCCTGCTAAAGATTTAATTGGAGGAATGGCGGCCATCAACAGTGGCGCCGATGCTGTATATATTGGTGCACCTCAATTTGGTGCACGTTCTAACGCCAACAACTCAATCGAAGATGTTGCTGCCTTGGTACAATATGCGCATTTGTTTAACGCTCAGGTTTTTGTCGTTATGAATACCATTTTATATGACAACGAACTTGAAACGTGTCGTTCAATGATTTGGGAGTTATACGATATTGGTGTTGATGCCTTGATTATTCAGGATATGGCAATTATGGAAATGGATTTACCTCCTATCGTACTTCACGCCAGTACACAAGCAAATAATCGTGACGCTGATAAAATTAAATTCTTAAAAGATGCTGGAATCAAACGAGTAGTTTTAGCACGTGAATTAAACTTGCATCAAATTAAAACGATTTACGATCACGCTGATGTTGAATTAGAATTTTTCGTAACCGGAGCTTTATGTGTTTCTTTCAGCGGAAACTGCTACATGAGTGTGGCAAACGGAGAACGCAGTGCCAATCGTGGTTCTTGCGCTCAAAACTGTCGTTTACCTTATAACTTAATCGACGGAAACGGAGATACTTTAATTAAAAACAGTCACTTGCTTTCGATTAAAGATTTAGATATTTCAGAACAGATTCCGAATTTAATTGAAGCTGGAATCGTTTCTTTTAAAATTGAAGGACGATTGAAAGATGTCGTTTACGTTAAAAATAACGTTTCTTATTTACGTCAAAAATTAGACAGTTATTTAGAAGGAGAAGGAAGCGAAAAATACATGAAAGCTTCTTCAGGAACTTGTACGTACACTTTTGATTCTTCTTTAAGTAGAACTTTCAATCGTGGTTATACAGATTATTTCGTAAACGAAAGACACAGCTCAATTGGTTCTTGGGAAAGCCCAAAATCAAAAGGACAATATATTGGTAAATTAATCAGAACTGTTGGAAACGCTTACGAAATCGAAAACGGCGAATTATTAAATAACGGTGACGGACTTTGTTTCATCAATGAAAATAACGAAGCTGACGGAATCTACGTAAACAAAGCTGAAAACGGTAAAATTTACCCGAATGTTCTAAAAGAAGTAAAAGACGGAACTTTCATTTACAGAAATAACGACGCTGCTTTCATAAAAATTGTTGAAAGAGAAGACAGTGCTGTTCGTAAATTAAGCACCACTTTATTGCTTACAGAAACTGAAAACGGCTTTGAATTAATCGCAACTGACGAAGACGGAAATGTAAGTGTCGTTAATTTAGAACACGCAAAAGAGCAGACAAAAACTGGCGAATCTATAGAAGAAAATATCAAAACACAATTGGCAAAAACAGGTTTCACGCCTTACACTGCTAATGAAATCAATATTATGTTTTCTGAAAACTGGTTCCTTCCTATTTCAAAAATCAATGAAATGCGAAGAACAGTTTACGATCAGTTGACTGAAATTCGTTTGGCAAATTACAAACGCGAAGAACATCAATTAGTAAAAACGTCACATCCGTATCCTGAAACCAAATTGGATTTCATGTACAATGTTTCGAACAAAACAGCTCGTAAATTCTACGAACGCCACGGTGTAACCGAAATCGAAAAAGCATTCGAATTACAATGGGATCCAGGAAAATCTCGTGTAATGACAACGAAATATTGCATCAAATACGAATTAAAAAAGTGTCCGATACACCAAAAAGATATAGTTGGTGTGAAAGTTAAAGAACCTTTAGTTTTAAAACAGGGAGAACTGGAATACAAACTAAAATTCAACTGCAAACCTTGTGAAATGGAAATTTGGGAAAAAGATGCCGAATTCGAAATTGAAGAAGATCATTTTCATTAATATTATTTAACCTCTTTTTTTTAACCGCAAAGAGCGCAAAGAATTACGCAAAGGTTCGCAAAGATTTTATAGGCTTTGCGAACCTTTTCTTTTGGGCGTGTCCCTCCGGGTCGGGCTATCCGTTGCAAGTCCTCGCACTTCCTTCGTCAGGCTGTGGGCTTTCCACTTCTATCCCTCACGCAAACGGTTTCAAAAGAACTTTTACGTTTATAATTCCCACAATCTTGTCATTCCGAGGAACGAGGAATCTCCGCGAGTAACTCCGTTCCAATAAGCCAATCTTTGTCGAGCTACTTGCGAAGATTCCTCGTAATGACAAACTATACGTTTACTTTATCTAAAAAATAAATTCCAACCAAAATAAATCCGCCGAATCTGCAAAATCAGCGTGAGAAATTCTGAGCTCTTTTTTAAACTTAAAAACAAAAACCTTGCGCTCTTCGCGTAATTCTTCGCGTTCTTCGCGTAATTCTTTGCGCTCTTTGCGGTTAAATAAATCCACCGAATCTGCAAAATCTGCATGAGAAATTAAAAGCTCTTTTTTTAACTTAAAAACAAAAACCTTGCGTTCTTCGCGTAATTCTTTGCGAACTTTGCGGTTAAAAACATTTTTCCCTACTTTTACTACTCCAACATTACAAAACTCCTAAATGAAAATATTACTCCTAGGTTCAGGCGAATTAGGCAAAGAATTTGTCATTGCCGCACAACGAATCGGACAAACCATAATTGCAGTTGACAGTTACGAAAATGCCCCAGCCATGCAAGTCGCTCACGGCTTTGAAGTCATCAATATGCTAGACGGCGAAGCGCTTGACAGAATCGTAGCCAAACACCAACCTGATTTTATAGTTCCTGAAATAGAAGCCATTCGTACTGAACGTTTTTACGATTATGAAAAACAAGGAATCACGGTAGTCCCTTCAGCAAAAGCGGCAAACTTTACTATGAATCGCAAAGCCATTCGTGATTTAGCGGCAAAAGAATTAGGACTTAAAACTGCAAAATACCAATACGCAACTTCAGCGGACGAACTACAAAAAGCCGTTCAAGAAGTTGGAATTCCGTGCGTAGTAAAACCTTTAATGTCATCCTCAGGAAAAGGACAATCGACTATAAAAACAGAAAGCGATATTGAAAAAGCATGGCAATATGCCGTTGCAGGTTCGCGTGGTGATGTTATTGAAGTTATTGTAGAAGCATTTGTTGATTTTGATTCGGAAATTACGCTTTTGACAATTACTCAAAATAATAATCCAACTTTATTTTGCGCGCCAATTGGCCACAGACAGGAACGCGGTGATTATCAAGAAAGCTGGCAACCGGCGCAAGTTTCTGAAGCCGATTTATATGAAGCGCAGGATATGGCCGAAAAAATTACCGAAGCACTTGGTGGAGCTGGACTTTTTGGCGTTGAATTTTTCCTAACTAAAGAAGGCGTTTATTTCTCTGAACTTTCTCCGCGTCCGCACGATACCGGAATGGTAACTTTAGCCGGAACGCAAAACTTCAATGAATTTGAATTGCATTTAAGAGCCATCTTAAGTCTGCCGATTTTTGAAATTACTTTAGAAAAAGCTGGGGCAAGTGCCGTAATTTTGGCATCAGAAGACTCTACAAATCCCACTTTTACTGGAATCGAAAAAGTAGCCGCTTTACCAAAAACAGATTTCAGGATTTTTGGCAAACCAACTTCAAGACCGTATCGCCGAATGGGAGTTGTTTTAAGTCATGATTCACTCGCAACTCCAATCAATGAAGTAACCGAACGCGCCAAAGAAACGGCAAAATTAATAACTGTAAATTCTTAAAAAATGAAAAATATACTATTAGCAACATTCCTTTTTATTGGAATCGCTGTACAGGCTCAATCTAAAAAAGTAATCGAAAAACCAACAATTGTAGAAGCTTCATGCGGAGAATGCCAATTTGGGATGAAAGGCAAAAGCTGTGATTTAGCCGTTCGCATTGATGGAAAATCATATTTTGTTGACGGAACAAAAATCGATCAGCATGGCGATGCGCACGCAAAAGATGGATTTTGCAATGCGATCAGAAAAGCTTCTGTAACAGGTTCAATCGTAAATAATCGTTTTGTGGCAACTTCATTCACTTTAATAGAGGATAAAAAATAATGGCATTAATCCTTGAAAATATTGCCAAACATGTTTCTTTAACACCAGAGGAACAAGCACTTTTTTTATCAAAACTAGAAACGCACACTTATAAAGCCAAAACGATTTTATTAAATGCTGGTGAAGTCTGCAAACATTCTTATTTCGTTAATTCAGGTATTTTAAGAAGCTTCAACATCAACGATAATATTGTAGAACATGTACTTTCCTTTGCCTGCGAAGGCTGGTGGATAAGCGATATGTACAGCTATTTTTCGGAAAAACCGGGACAACTTTTTATTGAAGTTCTTGAAGAAGCAGAAGTAGTTTCTTTATCCAAAGAAAATCAAGAACAATTGTATCTTGAAATTCCAAAACTGGAACGTTTTTTTAGAATTTTAATTGAGAATTCATTAGTCGCTAATCAACAACGATTAATGGACAATTTAAGTCTTCCTGCTGAGGAACGATTTGAAAAATTCACCAAAAAATACGGAACATTGGTACACAAAGTCCCTCAAAAGCAAGTCGCTTCTTTCATTGGAGTAACACCAGAATTCTTCAGCAAAATGAAAGCTAGGCTTTTGAAAAAGTAAAATTAAACCATTAAGATATTAAGATTCATTAAGCTAGACTTAATCTTTCTTATTTTTTAAGGATATAAAGCTTAACTTTCTTAATATCTTAATGGTAAAAAAAAGAATTAAAATTGCTCAACCTCAGTAGAATGCTCCATCGCTGTTATGGTTGATTTTCCAATCATAACCGTATTTTGAACAGCATCAAAATAAGAAGTTCCCACAAAAGCTTGATGTTTTACCGCTCTGAATCCGTTTTTCTGTAAAGCGAATTCGCGTTCCTGCAATTCAGAATATCCTGCCATTCCTCGTTCTTTATAAGCTCTTGACAATTCAAACATACTTGTATTCAAAGCGTGGAATCCTGCCAAAGTAATGAACTGGAATTTATAACCCATTGCTGCCAAATCTTCTCTAAAAGTTTCCATTTCTGCAACCGTTAATTTTGCTGCCCAATTGAAAGACGGAGAACAATTGTAAGCTAGCATTTTATCTGGAAATTCTTTTTTCATAGCCGTTGCAAACTTTCTCGCAAATTCTAAATCCGGATTACTGGTTTCCATCCAAATTAAATCGGCGTAAGGTGCGTAACTCAAGCCTCTTGCAATTCCCTGCTCTATTCCGTTTTTTACATAGAAAAAACCTTCAGCCGTTTTTTCACCGGTTAAAAATTTTCTATCTCTTGGGTCTGCGTCGCTTGTTAATAAATTAGCTGCTTCTGCATCCGTTCGAGCAACAATCAAAGTCGAAACGCCCATAACATCTGAAGCCAGACGTGCTGCAATCAATTTATTAATTGCTTCCTGAGTTGGCACCAGAACTTTTCCGCCCAGATGCCCACATTTTTTAGCCGAACTTAATTGGTCTTCAAAATGCACTCCAGAAGCTCCAGCTTCAATCATAGATTTCATTAATTCGAAAGCATTTAGGTTTCCCCCAAAACCTGCTTCGGCATCAGCTACAATCGGAACTAAATAATCTTTTTTATCTTCAATATTATTAACCGTCTGAATCTGATCAGCACGCAACAACGCATTGTTTATTTTTTTTACCACCATTGGCACACTATTTACCGGATAAAGCGATTGGTCCGGGTACATTTCGCCAGCCAAATTTGCATCAGCAGCAACTTGCCATCCACTTAAATAAATCGCCTCTAAACCCGCATCGACTTCCTGAATCGCCTGATTTCCAGTCAACGCCCCTAAACCAGCTACATAATCCTGACTTTTTAACTTTCTCCATAATTTTTGCGCTCCCATTTTTGCAATAGAATGCTCAATATGATAAGACCCCTGAAGTGTAACTACTTCACTAGCAGTGTACGGGCGCTCAACGCCTTTCCATCTCGGGTTCGTGATCCAATCGTTAATCAATTCCTGAATTCTGTCTTCTGTTGTTTTCATAAATAGTATAGTTAAAGTGGTTAGTAAGTAATAGTGTTCAGTTTTAACTGGACTTATTTTTTTTAAACACATAGAAACATAGTTTTTCTTTGTGGTTAAAGGCGCTTCACTTGTTTCAATGCACATAGCTATGTGTGAAAAACTAGTTTTTTTCTTTTTCCTTTTTATTTAAAACCTAAAATCTATGTTTCTATGTGTCTAAATAATTTAAGCCTAAATTTTATCTACCTGATCTGCTAAATCTGCGTGAAAAAATTATTCTCTCGCAGATTCAGCAGATTTTTTTCTTATAAATATTTGTAACACGGAATAGTCAAGAAATCAACGAAATCAGGATTAACTACTAATCTTTCCAGTACTTTTTCAGCCAATGGAAATTGTTGTTTTTCGTGGTTTTCTTCTCCTAATTCCTCTTTTATTTTTCTGAATTCATCTAAAGCCAATTCGTGATAATAAGCCAAATCTAATTTTCGTCCATTATCTAAAATCACTTTATTCTGAAGCCATTGCCACAATTGTGACCTCGAAATTTCAGCCGTTGCGGCGTCTTCCATCAAATTATGCAATGCTGCAGCGCCTTGTCCATTAAGCCATGAAGCCAAGTATAAAACTCCAACATTGATATTTTTTCGAACACCATTTTCAGTGATGATTCCAATTGGTGGTTCAATTAAATCTTCTTCTGTAATTTTTCGATGTTCTCTTTTAATATGAATTTGATTTGGAGTTGGCATTCCTTTATCAAAAATTTCTTTTGCCAATAAAACCAAATCCGGATGCGCCACCCAAGTTCCGTCATGACCGTTTCGAACTTCACGTTCTTTATCGGTTTTTACTTTCGCGAAAGCGACTGCATTGGCTTCTTCATTATTTTTAATCGGAATTTGCGCTGCCATTCCGCCAATCGCATGAATTCCTCTTTTGTGACATCTTTGAATTACCAAATTCGAATACGCATTCATAAAAGGCGAAGTCATAGTAACCTGATCGCGATCCGGAACAATGAATTTTGGATTTTTTCTAAACTTTTTGATGTAAGAGAAAATATAATCCCAACGTCCACAATTCAATCCAACGATATGTTCTTTCAATTCGTAAATAATTTCATCAAGCTGAAAACTTGCGGTTATAGTTTCAATTAAAACCGTCACTTTTATCGTTCCTCTTTTCAGTTTTAGATAATCCTCGGTAAAATCAATTACATTATTCCACCAGCGCGCTTCCAGATAATGTTCTAATTTCGGGATGTAGAAGTACGGTCCCGAATTGTTTTCTAAAAGTCTTTTATGATTATGAAAAACATACAAACCAAAATCTACCAAAGAACCCGAAACTTCTTTTCCTTCAATTAAAAGATGTTTTTCCGGCAAATGCAAACCTCTTGGCCGAACAATTAAGGTTGCAATTTTTTCATTTAGATGATAGGACTTTTGCTTCACTAAATCTGTGTATGTAATTGTTTTATTAACCGCATCAATTAAATTCAGTTGCCCGTCCATTAAATTTTGCCAGGTTGGCGAAGTACTGTCTTCAAAATCGGCCATGAACGTTTTTGCTCCCGAATTCAAAGCGTTGATAATCATTTTACGATCAACCGGTCCGGTAATTTCAACTCTTCGGTCTAACAAATCTTTTGGAATTTCTCCAGCTGTCCAATTACCCTCTCTGACACTTTTAGTTTCCGGAATAAAAGTCGGCATGATTCCCTGATCAAAAGTGACTTGTTTTTGTTCTCTCTGCAAAAGCAATAGTTTTCGCTGTGATTCGAATTTTCTATGCAATTCGGTTATAAAAACAATTGCTTCTTCTGTCCAGATTTTTGGATAACGAAGCTTCTTTTCGGCTAAAAATTCCATTGCCGTTTCGGTAATTTCTAATTGGTTTTTCATAGCTGTGGTTTTATTTTTTTATTAGAAAAAAATCTAATCGTTACTTCATCTCTATTCATTTCAGAACATTAAAATCGTAACGTTTTGATTTTTAATAATTTCTACATGACAATATTATAAAAAAGTTTTTTACAAAACAAGCGAACGTTCGCTAAAAATGAAAAATAATTTTTTGGCGATTATTTTTTTAATAACTATATTTGAATTATGGATATCGAAAAAGACTATATAAAGCTGATATTTGGGCTAAAACTGAAGCAAGTTCGAACTCAAAAAAATCTTTCACTTTTTGGCTTGGCCAAATTGACAAATCTTTCAAAATCGTATTTAAACGAGATTGAAAAGGGAAAAAAATATCCAAAAACAGATAAAATTTTATTGCTCTGCGAGCATCTGGACGTCACTTACGACCAAATGGTGTCTTTAAAACTAGATAATAACCTCGCTCCGATTGGAGAAATCTTAAAATCGGGAATTTTAAAAGAGATTCCGCTAGAACTTTTCGGAATTCAGGAAGCCGATTTAATTGATATTATTGCGAACGCTCCGGCAAAAGTCAATGCGTTTATTAGTACGATTATCGAAATCGCACAGCATTATAATTTAAGCCGTGAAAGTTTCTTTTTGGCCGCTTTGCGTTCGTATCAGGAAGCACACAGTAATTATTTTGAAGATTTAGAAGAAAAAGTCATTGCGTTTTCAAAGTCGTTTCAGATTAATCTGGATTCTAAAATTTCAATTGAAGAATTAGAAGCGATTTTAAAAGAAGAATATGAATACAACATCAAAGAAATTGCATTCACAGATCAGGAAGCTTTGGGCGATTTGCGCTCGATTTATGTTCCGAAAAGCAAAACTTTATTGCTTTCAACAGAAATTGACGCTCCACAGAGAGCTTTTATTTTAGCCAAAGAAATTGCTTATAACTATTTGAAAATTTCAGACAGATTATTGACTTTCAGTTGGATAAAATTTGAAAACTTCGATCAGGTTTTGCATAATTTTTACGCTTCTTATTTTGCCGGAGCTTTATTATTGCCGAGACAATTGGTTGTTAACAAGATCAATGATTTTTTACTTAACGAAAAACCAAATCCAGAAGAATTCGTTGCGTTGATTGAAAGTTTTGAAGTATCTCCAGAATCTTTTTACCAGAGATTAACCAATTTATTACCGAAGGATTTTCAGCTGAAAAATTTATTCTTCTTAAGAATGTCACATCCAATTGGTTCGGATGTTTATCAAATCAAAAAAGAATTACATATTACCAATCAGCAAGAACCGCACGCCAACGAAACTAACGAACATTATTGCAGAAGATGGGTTTCGGTTAAAACCATAGACGAAGCCATCAAACAAAATAAACCACATTTTTTTGATGCTCAAATTTCGAGTTACGTTCATAGCGGCAATGAATATTTGGTTTTTTCATCGGCAACAAAAGATCCTTTTTTACATGATACTATCAGAAGTATTTCGGTTGGAATTTTGATTAATCCGACCATGAAAAAGAAATTCAAATTCATTGAAGGAAAACCGCTTGTAAAAAGAATTGTCGGCGTAACCTGCGAAACCTGCGATGTAAAAGATTGCCTTGAAAGAGTTTCTCCGCCAATTGAATTGGAAAAGAAAAAACGCCACGAGAATACGGATGCTGTTGTTCAGCAGTTTATAAATCAATTCAGTTAAAATGTTATGAAATATTTTGCCTTACTAATAACAATGCTTTCAATTAGCTTTATCCAGAAAACAGATAAGCTTACTGGCCGTTATAATTATTTGATAGAAGATGACAATTCTTATATCCAAAAAGATAAAATTACTTTTAATGATAGTGTTTTTGCTTTTGATAACAAGTATCTGCCAAAAGGTAAAATCTCTTATGGCAATGTAATATTATTGGATAATTTCATTAATCAAGATTTAATTATAAGTATTCCGAAAAATCAGATAGAAAAAGACACTATTCTGTTTTATATGCATGACAAGAATAGTTCTTCTGCAAATTATCTTGATGAAATAGTTGGAAAAGGGAAATTGATTAGGATTAAATAATTCTTTTTTTTAAGACTTAACCACAATCTTGTCATCTCGACGGAGGAGAGATCACACTAGAAATTCCACATGCTGAATCCACCAATCTTTGTAGAGCAACTTGTGTGATCTCTCCTCCGTCGAGATGACAAACCGGGTGGATACTTTGGGTTTAAATGTTTTTTTTACAGACTGCCAATCTTTGTCGAGCTACTTGTGTGATCTCTCCTCCGTCGAGATGACAAATCGGGCGGTAAAAACCTTTGAACCTCTCCGACTTTGAACCTTTGTACCTAAAACCTCTGTTCCTTTGAACCTTTGCAACTTTGAACCTTTTTTCTTAACCTACATTAAGTGCTTTTCCTTGACCTTGACCGTATCTTTGTACTATAAAAATAACAAAACACATACATCATGGAAAATATAGTATTGCACAAAGCAGAAACAAGAGGAAATGCAAATCACGGTTGGCTAAACGCTTATCATAGCTTTAGTTTTGCGAGCTGGTATAATCCGGATAGAATTCAGTTTGGAGCGCTTCGCGTTTTGAACGATGACACAATTGCGGGCGGAATGGGTTTTGGAACGCATCCTCACGATAACATGGAAATTATTACGATTCCGTTAGAAGGTGATTTGGCTCACAAAGACAGCATGGGAAATACTGAAATCATCAAAAATGGTGATATTCAGGTCATGAGTGCCGGAACTGGAGTTCAACATAGTGAGTTTAATCCAAATGCTGATCAACAAACAAAATTGTTGCAAATCTGGTTGTTTCCAAATAAAAGAAATGTTACGCCACGTTACCAACAAATCACTTTGAATGTTGCTGACAGACACAATAAATTGGCTCAAATTTTGTCTCCAAATGCAGATGATGAAGGAGTTTGGATTCATCAGGATGCCTGGTTTAACATGGGGAATTTTGATGCTGGAATTGCAACAGAATATAAAATTAAAAAAGAAGGAAACGGAGTTTACGCTTTCATTTTAAAAGGAAGTGTGACAATTAACGGTCAGGAATTAAGCACTCGTGATGCAGTTGGAATTTCAGGAACTGATATCTTAACTATCAAAGCAAATACAGATGCTGAGTTTTTATTGATGGACATTCCGATGAACTATTAATTCAAAGATTACAATTAATACTTTTTTTTTCAGAAACGGTATTTAAGTTGATTTTCAACTTATTACCGTTTCTTTTTTTGCTCAAATTTCATCAAAACTAAAAAAGAAACCGTAATTTTATTAGATGAAAATTGGTCTTAATTTATTTAAAACTAACCAATTAAAATTTTAAATCATGAATCCAAATGACTTAATTAAAGAATACACAAACGGCGAAGTAACAATTGTTTGGCAATCCGGAAAATGTATACATTCTGCTAATTGTGTAAAAAATAATCCAGATGTTTTTCATCCAAAAGAAAAGCCGTGGATCTTACCGGAAGCTTCGACTTCTGAAAAAATTATTGAGACGATTCACAAATGTCCTTCGGGCGCGTTGAGTTTTTATATGAATAAGAAAAGCTAAGCTTTACGTATTAGTTTTTTTGCCACAGATTAAACTGATTAAACTGATTTTTATTCGCCACGAATTGCGCGAATTACTACGAAATAATTTGAATCAAAATTCGTGGTAATTCGTGCAATTCGTGGCAATATTTTTTTTAATCCTTTTAATCTGTGTAATCTGTGGCAAAAAACATCACATTTTTTATTTCTTAATCTAGGTTAAGTGCGTTACGCTTACTACCACCGTAACTTTGTCCTATCAAAATGAAATTAATTATTTAAAAATAAAAATTATGGCAACTACAAAATGGTCAATTGACCCAACACATTCAGAAATTGGTTTTAAAGTTAAACACATGATGTTTACAAATGTTTCAGGTAAATTTGGAACTTACGACGCTACAATTACTACAGACGGAGACAACTTCGAAAATGCTGACATTCAGTTTTCTGGTGATATTGCTTCTATCGACACTGCAAATGCAGACAGAGACGGTCACTTAAGAAGTGGAGATTTCTTTGATGCTGAAAATCACCCAAAATTAACTTTCAAAGGTTCATCATTCAAAAAAATCAATGATGGAGAATATGAATTAACTGGAGATTTAGCTATTAAAGGTGTTTCTAAAACAGTAAAATTTCCTGTAGAATTTAGCGGAATCATGACTGATCCTTGGGGAAATACTAAAGTAGGTTTAAATATTGAAGGTAAAATCAATCGTAAAGATTGGGGATTAAACTGGAACTCAGCTCTTGAAACTGGTGGTGTTTTAGTTGGAGAAGAAGTTCGTTTGAACATTGAATTACAATTTGCAAAACAAGCTTAATACTTTATAATAGGTTTTAATTTGGTTGGTTAAGAAGCCTGTACTTTTTAGGAAGTGCAGGCTTTTTTTTTGTTTTTAGGAGCGGGGCTTCGACTTCGCTCAGCCTGACATACAAAGTCTTTAATAATACGATTGTCAGGCTGAGCGATCCCGACGCCTCGGGAGAAGCCCTTTATTTTAAATTTCGAAATTCAGTTGGCGACATTCCGGTTTGTTTTTTGAAAAATCGAGAAAAATATGAGTAATCTTCGTAGCCCAGTTTGAAAGCTACTTCGTTTACAGCTAATTGTTTATCAATAAGCATTCTTTTTATTTCAAGAACTACGCGATCTGTGATAACTTCTGTGGCGGTTTTTTGCAGAATTTCATTGCAGATTCTATTCAAATGTTTTAGCGTGATATTTAGTTTTTCTGCGTAGAAAGAAGGTAATTTTTCTTGTCTGAAATATTGCTCTAAAAGCGATTCAAATTTGTTTATTTTAATATTATAAGAATGCGTTTGATGCGAATAGGTTTCGCTATATTTTCTTGAAATTTCAATGTGAATGCAATCTAATAAATTCAACATTTTATCCAATTGCAATTTATTATTCTGATTATTTTCCTGAATCAGTAAATCAAAATAAGGGAGGATTTTAGGGATTTCATTTCCTTCAAAAACCATTTCCGGTCGGTTATGAATGGAATGATAAAAATTATATTCGTTGATTTGTTTCTGTCCGAAATACAAATTATAAAGTTCTTGCGAAAAGATAATTACAAAACCCTCAATATCTTCAGACAAACTCCAATGATGCATTTGCCCTGGCTGTAACACAAATAAACTTCCTCTTTTTATTTCGAATTGATCAAAATCGACTTCATGTTTTCCAGAACCTTTCGTAAAAAATACCATTAAATACGAATCATGACGATGCGGTTCTTCGACAAAACTGTGGCTTTTTAAATGTTCTGCGAAAGTATTCACATAAAAATCCTTGTGAATGTCATTACAGCTAAAATTCTGAACACTATAAACAGGATATTTTTTCATAAAAATGTCTTTATTGTGCTATAAGTAGCGAAGATACTAAAAAGACTATTATCCTGTTCTGATTTACCTTTGTATAAATAAAAAACAACAAAATCATGTCAAATGCATTAACTCATATTTTAAGCAACGAATGTCCGATTTGTCATAAAGGAAAAGTATTTACAGACAAGAATATTTTTCTGAATTTCGGTCTTCCAAAAATGAATGAATACTGCAGTCATTGTAATTACAAGTTTCAAAAAGAACCTGGCTATTTCTTTGGTGCGATGTATGTAAACTACGGATTAACAGTCGCTCAGGGAATTGCAACGTATTGTATTGCACAATTTTTCTTTGAAACAAATTTCGATTTAAGAATTATTCCGATTATCGCCGTTGTCATTACTTTGCTCACTTCTTTCAATCTCAGATTTTCAAGGTTAGCATGGATTTACATGTTTAAGGATTATACGAAATAAAAAAGTGTTATTTTTGCCTTTCAATTGAAACTAATTTTCAATTTCAAAAAAATAAAAAAACAAATTAGACAAATGAAAGCATACGTATTTCCAGGTCAGGGCGCACAGTTTACAGGAATGGGCAAAGACTTATATGAAACATCGGCTTTAGCCAAAGAATTGTTCGAAAAAGCTAACGAAATTTTAGGTTTTAGAATTACAGATATTATGTTTGAAGGCACTGCCGAAGAACTAAAAGAAACTAAAGTTACACAGCCAGCAGTATTTTTACATTCTGTTATTTTAGCAAAAACTTTAGGCGATGATTTTAAGCCAGAAATGGTTGCAGGACATTCTTTAGGAGAATTTTCAGCTTTGGTTGCTAACGGAACTTTATCTTTTGAAGATGGTTTGAAATTAGTTTCTCAACGTGCTTTGGCAATGCAAAAAGCCTGCGAAATCACTCCGTCAACAATGGCTGCGGTTTTAGGTTTAGCTGATAATATTGTAGAAGAAGTTTGTGCTTCTATCGACGGAATTGTAGTTGCTGCAAACTATAACTGCCCAGGACAATTAGTAATTTCTGGAGAAACTTCGGCTGTTGAAAAAGCTTGTGAAGCGATGAAAGCTGCAGGAGCAAAACGTGCTTTGATTTTACCTGTTGGAGGAGCATTTCACTCACCAATGATGGAACCGGCAAGAGAAGAATTGGCTGCTGCAATTGAAGCTACAACTTTCTCAACTCCTATTTGTCCAGTTTACCAAAACGTAACTGCAAGTGCAGTTTCTGATGCTAATGAAATCAAAAAGAATTTAATCATTCAATTGACTGCGCCTGTAAAATGGACACAATCCGTACAGCAAATGATCGCTGATGGTGCGACTCTATTTACTGAAGTTGGCCCAGGAAAAGTATTAGCTGGTTTAATTAATAAAATTGATAAAGAAGCGGCTACTGCGAATGCTTAATTAGTGTTCAGTATTCAGTTTTTAGTGATCAGTTAAAACTATATGTATAAAAAAATCCTCGTAGACTTATGTTTATGAGGATTTTGTTTTTATTATTTCCAAGGATAAACATTTATCCTTTTAGACATTTCAGCTTTAAATTCTTCTGGTGTAAATCCTTTTGCAAATTCAACATCAAAATTATCTGGCCACCATTCCCTAATTCTTCTTTTTGATTCTGCTTTTGCTTCTTCTAGATTTAATCCTTTCGCAAACTCAGCGTCAAAATCAAAAGTATCCCGATCTATTCCTTTGAATTTCGGTTTTTGAACTTCGTATTCTACCCTAGGTTCTTCAACCTTATCGTTCTTTTTATTTTCTTCTTCCGAATTCATAATTCCTACATTTTAATCTTACAAATTTACAAAGTAAAATGAATCAAAATTTACAAAACTTTCTTTTCTCTCTTCTTGTAATTTACAATAAAAACCCCAAGAATAATAAGCGCTGTTGCAATAATAAAATCAATTGTAATTATTTCATCTAAAAGAAGCCAGCCTAAAAACACAGCAATTATAGTATTGATGTACGATAAAATAGAAACCTGTACCGCCGTAACATGTTTTAAAGCATAATTATAACAGAAAAAAGCAATTACTGAACCAAAAACCGACAAATATAAAGCCGCAAAAATACTTCTTGAACTCCATGAACTAAAATCTGGATTTGGTGAAAAAATAGACGCCAAAACCAACTGAATACAAGAAGCCATTGTAAATTGATAAAACAAATTGAGTATAATATTGTTCGATTTTACAGCGTGCGTCTTAGTATAAATTGTTCCTGCAGCCCAAGCCAGAATCGCAAATCCCATGAATATCATTCCTGTTTTATAATTTGCATCTAAAAAAGATACGAGTCCGTCTTTAAATATAAAAACCACTCCAGAAAATCCAACAATTACTCCAACAAATCCTCTTAAACTCATTTTTTGCAATCCGAATAAAATACTGCCCAGAAAAATAAGTATCGGAGATAATGCACTTATTACAGATGCTAATCCGCTGGGGAGTGTCTGTTCTGCGATTGTCGTAAAACCATTCGCAATTACAATCATTAAAACTGACGGAATAAGCTGCTGTTTTAAATTCTTCCAGCCAATCCACTTTAATTCTTTTTTAAACAATAAAATTGTCATCATAATCAATCCCGCCAATCCTTGACGAATTGATGTTACAAACCATGGCGGAATTGTTTCAACTGCAACTCGAATTCCTAAAAAGGTAGTTCCCCAAACGATTCCAACAGCTGCAAGAGCAAAAATCAACTTATAATCTAAACTTTGTTTCATAAAAACTAAATACCATTTAAAAAAAAATCCCAAACTATAATACTATAATTTGGGATTTTAAAATTTATAATTTTAATATAAGAAATTATACATTCCTCACTTTCTGTTCCCATTTCCAAGCACTTGCCATTGCTTCGTCTAAACTTAATTCAGCTTTCCAGCCTAAAACATTGTTTGCTTTATCTGTATTTGCATAAGCTTCAGTGATATCACCTTCGCGTCGTGGCTTAATTACATATGGCAATTTTTTATTGCTTACTTTTTCGAAACTGTGAATCACTTCAAGTACTGAGCTTCCTTTTCCAGTTCCTAAATTAAATGTTTCAACTTTCGCTAAATTCTTTTTATTGAATAGACGCTGTAATGCAATAACGTGTGCTTTTGCTAAATCTACAACATGAATATAATCACGAACTGCTGTTCCATCCGGTGTTGGATAATCGTTTCCAAAAACAGACAATTCCTGACGTAATCCTGCTCCAGTTTGTGTAATAAAAGGAACTAAATTTTGAGGAACTCCAAGTGGCAATTCTCCAATTTCAGTTGAAGAATGCGCCCCAACTGGATTAAAATAACGCAATAAAATTGCACTGATATTAGTCACTTTCGCTGTATCAGTAATGATTTCTTCTCCAATTTGCTTTGTATTTCCATAAGGCGACATTGCTGTTTGAACAGGAGCATCTTCTGTGATCGGCATTTTTTCAGCTTGACCGTAAACTGTACAAGACGAGCTAAAAATAAAACTTGCTTCAGGTTTTTGCTGTAATTCCTGTAAAAGATAAACCAAACTGCTGATGTTGTTTTCATAATACAACAATGGCTGCTCAACACTTTCACCAACTGCCTTTGAAGCTGCAAAATGAATTACTCCAGTAACATCATTATGTTTTTTAAAGAAATCCTGAACGGCACTTTTTTCTCTTAAATCAATTTTTTCAAATAAAGGCGTTTTTCCCGTAATTGCTGTAATTCCTTTTAAAACATCTTCTGAAGAATTTGAGAGATTATCAATAATCACAACTTCAAAGCCTTCATTTTGCAATTCGACTACGGTGTGAGAACCAATAAATCCTAATCCTCCTGTTACTAATACTTTCATTTTTTTTGGTTGTTTTTTATGTAGTTAATTTATAAGCTTGCCTCGCAATAAGAATCCATTGATTTTTTTGCTTTTGCCAAACGAGCATTATTCCTATTTTAATATCTTTATCAACACCGCCATCTTTAGTATAAGCCGCGAGCACATGTCTGACAATCGCAACATCATTTTGAATTGTTATGGTTTGGTCTTGAAAATCTATAGTTACAAAATCTGATTTTCCGCTAACAATTCCCTCGATAAATTCTGCCTGATTCTGGAAATTTCCGTTTGAATGGACATAATTTAGTTTATCAGAAGTTAATGCTTTCAATTTCATGCCATCAGCATCAATCATTGCTTTACGCAAAATTTCAACTTGACTGCCAACAGCATTTTCTTCTTTCGAATTCGTTTTTTGAGCAAAAACCGAAAACTGAACAAGAATCAATACAATTAAAAGGCTGCTTCTTTTCATATTTATTTATTTAGAAATTCTAAAACAGAATCAGTAATAAATTTAATTTGTTCGTCGTCAAGTTCTGTATGCATTGGCAAAGCAATTACTTCTTGAACTAACTGATTTGTAACTGGAAATTGCTCTTCTTTGTAACGTGTGTCAACATAAGCTTTTTGCGAGTGCAATGGAATTGGGTAATAAATCGCACACGGAATTCCTTTATCCAATAAATGCTGCATCAAAGCATTTCTATCAGCATCAATAATTCTTAAAACATATTGATGAAAAACGTGATCGTTTTCATTAGCATCAAAATCTGGCGTAATGATATGCGCATTTCCTGCGAAAGCCGCATTGTATTTTGTTGCTGCTAAACGGCGTGCTTTGTTATATTCATCAAGCAAAGGCAGTTTTGCATTTAAAACTCCAGCTTGAATACTGTCTAAACGAGAATTAACTCCCACAACATCGTGATGGTAACGTTCATACATTCCGTGATTTACAATTCCACGAATAATGTGTGCCAATTTATCATCATTTGTAAAAATTGCTCCACCGTCCCCATAACAGCCTAAATTTTTAGATGGAAAAAATGAAGTTGCTGCAACATGACCGATTACTCCAACTTTAGTTTTTGCACCAGATTTAGAAATATAATCAGCTCCAATTGCTTGAGCATTATCTTCAATTACATATAAATTATGTTCTGCCGCAATTTCCATAATCGCATCCATATTAGCTGCGCGTCCAAATAAATGTACTGGAACAATTGCTTTAGTTTTTGGTGTAATTGCTTTTTTAATGGCATCAATATCAATATTCATATTTACCACATCAACATCAACTAAAACCGGAGTCAACTGCAATAAAGCAATAACCTCAACAGTAGCTGCAAAAGTAAAATCAGCAGTAATAACTTCATCGCCTGGTTTTAAATCCAGACCCATCATTGCAATTTGCAAAGCATCTGTCCCATTTGCACACGGAATTACGTGTTTAGCGCCTAAATAGTCTTCAAGATTTTTTTGAAACTGATGAACCAATGGTCCATTTATGTAAGTATTTGTATCTAAAACTTCCTGAATCGAAGCATCAACGGTAGATTTTATTTTTTCATATTGACTCTTTAAGTCAACCATTTGTATTTTTTTCATTTTGAATAACATTTAAAATAAAGACCTGATTTGTAAACATAATCTTTAAAAGGAGCAACAAAAATAGTTATTTAATACCTTCAAACCAATGAAAATAATCGAAAGAAATGTAATTTAGCCACAAAAATAAACAGATGCTTTTTTTATACAATTTAGTTATTTCTATTGCTGGGTTTTTTCTGAAAATCGTAGCGCTTTTTAGTCCGAAAATTAAGCTTTTTGTAGAAGGCCGAAAAAATGTTTTTTCAATTTTAGAAGAAAAAATAAAACCTTCAGATAAAACAATCTGGTTTCATTCTGCTTCACTTGGCGAATATGAACAAGGACTTCCTGTTATTGAAAAAATAAAAGAAAAATATCCATCGCATAAAATTATTGTAACTTTCTTTTCGCCATCTGGATACGAGGTGCGTAAAAATAATACAGTTGCCGATGTTACTATTTATTTGCCTTTAGACACAAAAAGCAATGCAAAGAAGTTTTTAAAATTAGCACATCCAGAACTGGCATTTTTTATTAAATATGAATTTTGGCTTAACTATTTAAAGGAGTTAGAAAAAAGCAAAACCCCAACTTATTTGATTTCCGGTATCTTTAGAGATAACCAAATGTTTTTTAAATGGTATGGCGGTTTTTACCGAAAAGCCCTAAAAGCTTTTACTTATTTTTTTGTTCAGAATGAAAAATCTAAAGAAAAAATTGAAGCCATTGGTTTTCAGAATGTAATTATTTCCGGTGATACTCGCTTTGATCGCGTTGCTGCGATATTAGAAAGAGACAATACTGTCGATTTTATCGAAAAATTCAAAAATAATGCCCCAACAATTGTCGTGGGAAGCTCTTGGCCAAAGGATGAAACTTTATTAGCAGCATATATCAATCAAGCTCCAGCGAATGTAAAATTTATAATTGCACCACATAATATTAAAGAAGATCAAATTTTGAGTTTAAAATCTCAAATTTCGAAATCTACTGTTTTATTTTCCGAAAAAGAACAAGTAGCCAATTTATCAGATTATAGCGTCTTTATTGTTGACACTATCGGCTTACTAACCAAAATATACAGTTACGGAACTATAGCTTATGTTGGCGGTGGTTTTGGAAATCCGGGAATTCACAACACTTTAGAACCGGCAACTTTTGGGATTCCAATTTTAATTGGTCCGAATTATTCCAATTTTGCCGAAGCAGTTTCACTAGTAAAACTAGGAGGTTGCATTTCGATTTCAAATGAAAAAGAATTAAAAAGCTATTTTGACCGTTTACTAAACGATGAGGTTTTTTTTGAAGAAAAAAGCAAAATTTGCAAAGACTTTATTCAAGACAATAAAGGAGCTACAAACTGCATTATGAAAATAGTTTCAGAAACAATCTAAAATGTCAAAACCACATTAGAGCCTCCTAAATAGCAATAACTATCCTTAAAAGCGTTAAAAAGAGCCAAAATTAAAGCTGTGTGCTTCGAGAATATTTGGTAAAAAACAAAATAAACTGCAAGCAAGAGAATCTAAAACATTATTTCTTCTGATGAATATGCAGCGAAAAATAATTTATGTAAAAAATACCGTAATATAATATTTTTTTAGTATTTTGGCATGTTTTTTGATAAATAAGATAATCGTGAGCGATGAAAATATTTTAAAAAAAAAGTGAAAAAATATTTTACATATTAAAAAATTTATATCTTTGCCACGAATTAATAATTAACCTTTTATAATAAAGTAAGATGAAAAAAGTATTTTTAAGTTTAGCTGTTGTTGCTGTATTAACTGTTGTATCTTGTAAAAAAGCTGACGCTGCTGCTGAAGCTCCTGCTACTGATTCAGCTGCTGTTGCTGTTGATTCTGCTGCTGCTGTAGTTGATTCTGCTGCTGCAACTGTTGATTCTGCTGCTGCTAAAGTTGATTCTGCTGCTGCTAAAGTAGAAGAAGTAAAAAAATAATTAGAACCTAAGTTCTAAAAATTTTAAAACCATCATAATGATGGTTTTTTTTATGCCCAAAATTTAACAAATTCCAATAAAACAAAATTCCAAATCCCAAAGATACATTGCGCATCAGTTGAATTTGGAATTTTGCTTTATCTAAAAAAGCCATACCGCCCCAACAACAAGTTTCTTTATTGAGATTTGGAATTTTACTTTATTAGAATTTTACTCTATTTCTTCTTCCTCAACAACTTCATCTTCAAAAATTGAATCACTTGAAGAAAAATCCAGAATCTCCGACTTTACCCCATAAGTCACAATTTCCTTTATTCCTTTCTGCAGAAGCAATTCTGTACTGTATTTACGACTCGTTGCAAAATGAACCTCACCAAGCATTAATTTAAAAAAATACTTCCCTCCAGAGCCTTTAAATTTTAAAAACTTCGCAAGCTCAATATTTGCTTTGAATTTCTGAATATCCTCTTCACACTCAAATCGCAACTCATAACTCAAACTAGTAAAAATCACTTTCCCTTTTCGAGAAGTGAATGTAAATTTATATTCATCATTAAATCTTTTACTAATTACAAAAGCACCCATTTAGAATTTTAGATTTTAGATTGTTTATTTTGGATTTCAAACCCTCAGAACCTTAGCCCCTTAGAGCCTCAGTACCTTTTTTAAGTTTACACAATAAAAAAAGCCTCTTCAAAAGAAGAGGCTTTAGTACTCAGAGCGGGACTTGAACCCGCACGAACATTGCTGTTCACTGGATTTTAAGTCCAGCGTGTCTACCAATTTCACCATCCGAGCATTGTATGGTTTTGAGCGAAAAACGGGGCTCGAACCCGCGACCTCGACCTTGGCAAGGTCGCGCTCTACCAACTGAGCTATTTTCGCGTTTTTCAAATTCTGTTTAAGAACTACAATACTTCACTTGTTCCGTATTGCGAGTGCAAATTTAGGACATTTATTCAATTACACAAGCGTTTTTTGAAAAAATATTTTAGTTATTTTATAACTTTCTGATAACCTAAACTTTAAACTTGAAAATTTTTAATTTTATTTTTTGACCAACATTCTTTTAATCTCATTCAGCTTCATCAGGGCTTCAACTGGCGTTATTGCATTTATATCAAGCCCCAAAATCTCTTCTTTTATCTCTTCCAACAAAGGATCATCCAAATTAAAGAAACTCATCTGCATTTCATCATTAGCTGCTTTTATTCCGTTTAAAGCATCGCTCGAGTGATTTTTTTCTAATTTCTTTAAAAGTTTTTGAGCTTTAGAAATAACCAACTGAGGCATTCCAGCCATTTTTGCTACGTGAATACCAAAACTATGCGCGCTTCCACCTTTTACCAGTTTACGAACAAAAAGAACGGTGTCTTTTAATTCTTTAACCGCTACATTATAATTCTGAATTCTCGGAAGTGACTCAGTCATTTCGTTCAACTCGTGATAGTGTGTAGCAAACAATGTTTTGGCTCTTCCTGGATGTTCATGTAAAAATTCAGCAATCGCCCATGCAATCGAAATTCCATCATAAGTACTAGTTCCTCTTCCGATTTCATCTAAAAGAACCAAACTTCTGTCGGAAATATTATTCAAAATCGAAGCCGTTTCATTCATCTCCACCATAAAAGTAGATTCTCCCATCGAAATATTATCCGAAGCTCCAACCCTAGTAAAAATCTTATCGACAATTCCCATTCTAACGCTGTCCGCCGGAACAAAACTCCCCATTTGCGCCAACAATACAATTAAAGCCGTTTGCCTCAAAATCGCCGACTTACCCGACATATTCGGTCCGGTAATCATAATAATCTGCTGGGTTTCTCTGTCCAAATAAACATCATTCGAAATATATGGAGTACCAACCGGCAATTGCTTTTCAATTACAGGATGCCTTCCTTCTTTAATTTCCAATTCAAACGTGTCATCAATTTCTGGACAAACATATTTATTTTCAATTGCCAATTGTGTAAAAGAGCAAAGACAGTCCAATTGCGCAACCAAATTAGCATTCATTTGAACCGGCTTGATGTAAGTCGAAATCCAAGCCACTAATTGCTCAAAAAGATCGGTTTCAATTTTATATATTCGTTCCTCGGCTCCTAAAATCTTAGTTTCATATTCTTTTAATTCTTCAGTGATATAACGCTCCGCATTTACTAAAGTCTGTTTACGAATCCACTCTTCTGGCACTTTGTCTTTATGCGTATTTCGAACTTCAATATAATATCCAAAAACATTATTGAAAGATATTTTCAACGAAGAAATTCCGGTGCGCTCTGATTCTCTTTTTTCAATTCCTTCTAAATATTCTTTTCCAGAAGTTGAAATCGCGCGCAATTCATCTAATTCTTCATTGATTCCTTTTGCAATTGCATTTCCTTTTGCAATCGCAACGGGCGCATCTTGATTTAAAGTCGTTTTAATTTTTTCTCGTAACAAATCACAGGCATGCAGACTATCCCCAATAACTCTCACAGCTTCTTGCGGACTTTGTAATGCCAAAGTTTTAATTGGAATAATAGCATCCAGAGATTCTTTCAAATAAACAATCTCACGAGGCGAAACTTTTCCGGCAGCAATTTTAGAAATCAGACGCTCTAAATCGGAAATTTGCTTAATTTGATATTGAATATTATGGAGTATTTCAGGATTTGATTTCAAATACGAAACCACATCATGACGTCCTTTTATTTTATTGCTGTCTTTTAAAGGAAGTGCCAACCAACGTTTTAACAAACGACCTCCCATTGGCGAAAGCGTTCTATCAATTACATCTAAAAGCGTTACGGCATTTGGATTATAACTGTGATACAATTCTAAATTTCGAATTGTAAAACGATCCATCCATACATATGCATCTTCAGCAATACGCTGAATTGCTGTAATATGCTGCACTCGATTATGCTGTGTTTCTGACAAATAATACAAAATTGCCCCAGAAGCAATAATTCCTTCTTTTAATTCTTCAATACCAAAACCTTTTAAGGAAACTGTCTGAAAATGTTTTGTAAGCGTTTCTAAAGCATAATCTTCTTTGTAAATCCAATCTTCTAAATAAAAACTATGAAAATCATCTCCAAAAGCAGCTTTAAAATCTGCTTTATTATTCTTTGGAACTAAAACTTCACTCGGATTAAAATTCTGCAAAAGCTTATCAATATACTCTGCATTTCCTTGAGCCGTTAAAAACTCACCTGTTGAAACATCTAAAAAAGAAATTCCGATATTTTTATTAGCAAAATAAACCGATGCTAAAAAGTTGTTTGATTTAGACTGTAAAACCTCATCATTTAAAGAAACTCCCGGAGTTACCAATTCAGTTACACCTCGTTTTACAATAGTTTTAGTCATTTTTGGATCTTCGAGCTGATCACAAATTGCTACTCGAAGGCCTGCTTTAACCAATTTTGGCAAATACGTATTAATAGAATGGTGCGGAAAACCTGCCAAAGCTGTTTCAGTCTCTGAGCCAGCACCTCTTTTGGTCAACGTTATTCCTAGAATTTTAGAGGCTCTGATGGCGTCATCTCCAAAGGTTTCATAAAAATCCCCTACTCTGAAAAGCAGACATGCATCAGGATATTTTCTCTTGATTTCGTTGTACTGTTTCATTAAAGGTGTTTCTTTCACCACTTTTTCTTTAGCTGCCAAATTGATATATTTTTAAATGAAAATTAAGACAGCGAATTTATAATTTTTTGGTGGCATATCGAAGACTTCAAAAATTAAAATATTTTAAGAGATTTTTAAGTTGACATTTAAGAATTTTACATAGATTTGTTCTATCATTTAAACAAAGACTATAAAAATGAAAAAAATAATTTTATTTGTTATGCTTGCTGTAGCTGGAGTTACGGCTTCTAACGCGCAAACTGCTAAAAAAGGAACTGCAAAAGTTGCTAAAATCGAAGGCGCAGGAATGGCTTTTGAAACAGAAACTATTGACTATGGAACAATTGCTCACAATGCTGACGGAAAACGTGAATTCGTTTTTGTTAACAATGGAACAAAACCATTAATCATTACAAACACGCAAGGTTCTTGCGGATGTACTGTTCCAACTACACCAAAAGAGCCAATCGCTCCAGGTGCTAAAGGAATTATTGGTGTAAAATATGCTACTGACAGAGTTGGTCAATTTACAAAAACTGTAACTGTTACTTCAAACGCTGAAGGACAGCCAACAAAAGTACTTACTATTAAAGGTACCGTTTTACCAGATCCAGTAAAAAGCTAATCTGAAAATAAAACAAAATAAAATAATTGAAAAAGCTTCCTTATCTTTGGAAGCTTTTTTTATGACCCGAATACAACACAAAATGAGAAAACTTGAAAATAGCGAATTAGACCGCAAATCGATCGAAGATTTTAAAAAATCAGACAAAACGCCTTTAATTTTAGTTTTGGATGATATTCGCAGTTTGCACAACATTGGTTCTGTATTTAGAACTGCCGACGCTTTTTTGATTGAAAAAATCATTTTATGCGGTATTACAGCTACTCCGCCAAATAAGGAAATTCATAAAACTGCTCTTGGTGCTACAGAAACTGTTGCTTGGGAACATCATGAAAATGTACTTGAAGTTATTCAAAATCTTAAAAATGAAAATGTCCTGACTCTTGCTATAGAACAAGTTGAAAGTGCTATTTTTCTTCAGGATTTTAAAGTTGAAAAAAATCAGAAATATGCTTTGGTTTTTGGAAACGAGGTTTATGGTGTTGCGCAGGAAGCTGTTGCTATTTGCGACGGCTGTATTGAGATTCCGCAATTAGGAACTAAACATTCTTTAAACATTGCTGTAAGTGCTGGAATTGTGGTTTGGGATTTGTTTCAGAAATTAAACTGGCCATCCAACTAATCAATACTATTTTTCCCTAAAAAATGTGATTTTAAAGCTATTTTTAGACTTTAATTGTTAGAAATTGAAAATTATTTTTTTATTATTATAAAAGTGATACTTTTATGAAATGAAAAATAATAGTTCTCTTAATATATATATCTTACTCCTTTTATTGCTGTCCAGTTCTTTTGGATTTGGTCAAATTACAACAACTGCTCCTACAGTTAAAGCAAAGGGAGATCAATTATATTGCCCTCAAAACACAATAAAAATTGTAACCGATTTTAGTATTACACACGATCCTGCAGAAACTGGAACCAAAGGCGTTTATATTCAGGTTTCGTCTGGTTATTCAAATGGTTTTGATCAGCTTGCTCTTTCAAATTCTGTCGCACATCCTAATGTAACAACAACTTGGGATGCAACAGCAGGAAAATTAAGCATTACAAGTTCAACAATAGGAAATGATGTTTTATATTCTGATTTAGTGGATGCGGTAAAAGATGTAGTTTTTACAAATTCTTCTGCTTCTGCTTCCGGAACTAGAACTTTTTCAATAACTATTGGTAACGCTAATTATCTGCCTTCAACACAACATTTTTATTTATATATCCCAAGTATTGGTATTACTTGGACTTCGGCACGAGATGCTGCCGCTGCAAGTACTTATTATGGCCTTAAAGGTTATTTAGCCACTATTTTATCGGCAGATGAAGCAAAACTAATCGGCGAACAGGCATCTGGAACTGGCTGGATTGGTGGAAGTGATTCAGAAACTGAAGGTGTTTGGAAATGGATGACTGGCCCTGAAGCCGGAACTGTTTTTTGGAACGGAACCGCCAATGGCTCAACACCAAATTTTGCATTTTGGAATACAGGAGAGCCAAATCAGCAAGGAGATGAAGATTATGCACATATTACACAGCCCGGAGTTGGAATACGAGGTTCTTGGAATGATTTAAAAAACCAAGGTGACCCAAGCGGTAATTATCAACCAAAAGGTTATGTTGTTGAATATGGCGGATCAGCTGGAGAATCTCCTTTAGAAATTGCCGCAAGTACTAAAATTACAATTCCAGAAGCAAATGTATTAACTCCAAATCCAATTTGTGATTCAGGAAGTTTTACTATAAACGCAACTGCAACTGCAGGAGCAACAATCAACTGGTACACTCAGGCCACCGGCGGTACCTCTATTGCAACAGGAAGTTCATTTACAACTCCAGTAGTAAATATTACAACAACTTATTATGTTGATGCCGGATGCGAAACTAACAGAAAATCAGTTACGGCAGTTGTCAACAAAACTCCGACGACACCAACTGTAGCTTCATCAAATGTTTCAAGATGCGGACCAGGCAGTGTAACACTTCAAGCTTCTTCTGATGTTGGGCTTATCAATTGGTACACAACTTCAACAGGAGGAACAAGTATTTTTACTGGAAATAGTTTTGCTACACCAGCAATAACATCTTCCGCTATTTACTATGCCGAAGCTTCAAACAATGGTTGTATAAATACTACCCGCACTCCAGTAAATATTACTATTTACACACCTCCTGCAGTTACAGACGAAACAGTTACACTATGTCAATCTCAAAAGAAAATCCTTGATGCAGGAATATCAGGGATGACCTATTTGTGGTCAACAGGCGCAACAACTCAAACCATTGAAATAGCTACCGGAGGAACTTATACCGTTGATGTAACAAGTCCAGCACCACAAAGTTGTACGAGCCGAAAAACAATTATAGTGGAAGAACACGAAATTCCGCAGATAGACAGAATTGATGTTGAAGGAACAAGAGCTATAATTTATCTTAAAAAAGAACAATCTTATTTTGAATATTCTGTTGATGGTTCAAATTTTCAGGATTCAAATATTTTCTATAATGTTCCAGGTGGCTTACAAACTGCTTATGTAAGAGAAAAAGGTGGTTGTGGTGGTACTGCAAAAAACTTTGTAGTACTAGTTTTTCCAGCATTCTTCACTCCAAACAACGATAGCTTTAATGACCTGTGGGAAGTTACCGGAATGGAAAATTATCCTCAAGCACAAGTCACAATATTTGATCGTTACGGAAAATTATTAGCACAATTATCGCTTTCAAAAATGAGCTGGGATGGAACTTTTAATCAATCTCCGCTTCCTGCTTCAGATTATTGGTATGCTTTAAAAATTGATAATACACACCCAATTTTGCGAGGTCATTTTTCATTAAAAAGATAAAAATCTATTTTCCTGCAAACTCATTTTTCAATGTTGTCTTGGCAGTTTTCAATTAAAAACTGTAATTTTAAATATGAAAACTAAATTCTCTTCCAAGTACACTTTGGCAATTGTATTACTATGCTGTAATATATTTTTTGCCTTCAAAAGTGTGCCTTTACCTAAAAGAGAATTAAAAAAAGTTTCAACAGCTGCATCAATAATTACAGCAACTGGAAATCAAGTTTATTGCCCGCAAAGCAGTATAAAAATTGTAACCGATGTAGCGATCAATTCAACTGAAGAACTTACCGCTATTTATATTCAAATTTCTTCGGGATATGTAAATGGTGAAGATCTATTAACTTTAATAAATACAAATCCCAATTTAACATCAAATTGGAATCAAGATTCAGGGACACTTAAAATTTCACGCAATAACAGCAGCGCTACACTTCCTGAATTTATTACCGCTATAAAAGCAGTTGAGTTTAGAAATAGTTCAGCAGTTCCAACCGGTATCAGAAATTTTTCGATAAGTTTGGGACAAGCTAATTATTTGCCTTCTTCTAAACATTATTATCAATTTGTTTCGAGTCCAGGAATTTCTTGGGGCAACGCCAAAAGAGCAGCTGCTGCAAGTAATTATTTCGGCTTGCAAGGCTATTTAGTAACCATAACTACTCTAGAAGAAGCAATATTTGTTGGAGAACAACTTTCGGGTACCGGATGGATTGGCGGCAGTGACGCCAGAAAAGAACCCTATTGGATATGGGAAACAGGCCCCGAAGAAGGAACTCAATTTTGGTATGGCCGTCAAAGTGGTTCTACCACAACTTTTGCTTACTGGAATGATTTTAAAGAACCAGATAATGGCGGTGAACTAGCCTTGATTGGAGTCGAAGATTATGCGTATATAGCACCGCCTGGAAATGGACAAAAAGGGAGATGGAATGATACTTCGCTTTATGGCAGCAATGATCCCGGCAACGTGAATTATCCGAGAGGATATATTGTAGAATACGGTGGAATGCCCGGAGATGTTTATCCGCAGATAAGCGCAAGCACTTCACTGACAATACTATCAATTACTGAAACAAAAGCTCCAGATATCTGCGGATCTGGAACTACTTTATTGGAAGCCAAAAGCTCCGCAGGAATAATAAATTGGTATGCTGATGAAACCGGAACAAGTATAATCGCAACAGGTTCCAGCTTTACAACTCCTGTTTTAAATGCAAACCAAACGTATTACGCTGCTGCCGAATTTGAAGGTTGTGTTACAAAAAGAACTGCCGTAGAAGTAAGAGTAAATGAAGTTCCAGAAGTAACTTCTGTTTCAAATCCTGCACCTACATGTGGCTCTGGAATCTTTTTTTTAGAAGCAAATGTTTCCGCAGGCGAAGCAAATTGGTACGACTCAAAAACAGGCGGATCGATTTTAGGAACTGGCTCTTTGTTTATTACACCTAACATTTCGGCAAATACCATTTATTATGCGGAAGCTAATAATAATGAATGCCGTTCACTTGCACGAACTCCAATTGAAATAAAAATATATCCGCTTCCTGATGTTCAAAATCAAGAAGTCATTTTGTGCGCACCTAGTTCTGTTACGCTTGATGCAGGAATCAGCAATATGAGTTATTTATGGTCAACTGGAGAAACGACCCAAAAAATAACAGTTTCTCAATTAGGAACTTATTTTGTAGATGTCACGGCTTCCACTGCGGGAAATTGCTCAAACCGAAAAACCATAAAAGTAATAGAACTTCCAGCGCCTGAAATTCAAAAAATTGATGTAGACAATAGAACTGTAACGATCATTCTAAGTAATCCCGAAAGTTATTATGAATATTCTATTGATGGAATAAATTTCCAGAATTCTAATGTTTTTCATGACGCGCCAGGCGGACTGCAAACTGCTTATGCGCGAGAAAAAAGTGGCTGTAAAACGGTTTCAAAAAGTTTTGTCGTTCTGGTTTTTCCTGCATTTTTCACTCCAAATAATGATTCCTTTAATGATGTTTGGGAAGTAACTGGAATCGAAAATTATCCTGAAGCACAAATTACAATTTTTGATCGTTACGGAAAATTAATTGCACAATTAAACTCTTCAAAAAAATATTGGGACGGCACCATAAACAAAACACCTTTACCTGCGTCAGATTATTGGTTTGCTTTAAAAATCGACAACACACAGCCTATTTTAAGAGGACACTTTACATTAAAAAGATAAAACTTAATTAGAAAATTTATCAATTAGAAAATTAGATAATTCCATATCATAATTATCTAATTGGCACATTCTCTAATTGAAACATTAACCTATTTTCTTCTGAATTTCATCTAAAATAAAAAGATAATCTTCGTGTTTTTTTACAAAATCACGATCTGAAACATCAATAATCAGAACATTCAAATCGGTTTGCGATTTGATATAATCCAAATAACCGTTATTAATTTTATCCAAATAGCTTGCCTCAATATTTTGCTCGTAACTGCGTCCGCGTTTCTTGATATTTTGAAGAAGGCGCTGGGTATTCTGATATAAATAAATGTACAAATCTGGCTTTGGCATTTCTTTATAAATTATATCAAATAAGTTTCGGTAAAGTCGATATTCATCTTCTCCAAGTGTTATTTTAGAGAAAATCAGCGATTTAAAAATATGATAATCGGCAACGATAAAATCTTTAAACAAATCAAATTGTTTTAAATCATCTGATAATTGCTGATAACGATCGGCAAGAAATGACATTTCTAGTGGAAACGCATATCGATTCTGGTCTTTATAAAACTTTGGCAAAAACGGATTATCTGCAAATCCTTCTAGGACTGTTTTTGCATTAAAATCTTCTGCAATTTTATGAACCAATGTCGTTTTTCCGGCACCAATATTTCCTTCAAAAGCAATATAATTGAAGTTTTCTAATGCAATTCCCTGCAACGGACTTTTTAAATTCTGAATTGCCGTACAGACACTATCGTCTGGAGAAACTGTTATTAACTCTGAAATCGTTTTCTGAAAAACAGGATGTTTCCAGTCTAACTTTAAATCATCAAATGGCAATAAAACAAAGTTTCTGTTTTGCATTAATGGATGCGGAATCTGAAGCTTTTCAGTTTCGATAATTTCACTATCAAAAGCAATTAAATCAACATCAATAATTCGGGACTGATATCCTTCTTGATTAACTCTAATTCTTCCTAATTTTTTTTCAACTTTTAAAACCTGATTCAGTATTTTTTGTGCCGATGAAGTGCTGTGCAACAGAAGTGCGCAATTATAAAAAGCATCACTTTCAAATCCCCAAGCGGGAGTTTCATATAGTTTTGAAACCCTGATAACAGTTCCCACTTCCTGATGTATTAAAGCAATACAGCTTTCAATATTTGCTAACCTGTTACCTTGATTGCTTCCTATAGATAAAACGACTTGATGCTGTGACTTCATAATTAATGCAAAGTAACTAAAACTATTTTAGAATTGAATACATTATTTGGTCAGTTTAAAAATGTAAAATCTACAAATATTTCATAAATCGTATAACATAATTAAACCGTATTTAGATATATTTGTAACAAAGGAGTCTTTGTTGCTACTTATTAAAAAAATATACATTATGAAGTTTTTAGGAAATGTAATTGCCACAGTGATTGGTATTTTTGTATTTATCATGTTATTCTTTTTCGGAGTAATCCTTATTGGGGCTATTTTTGGAGGAGAAGACACGGTTTCCGTAAAAAAAGATTCGGTTATTGAACTGAATTTAAAAGACATTAAAAATGACTACGCCGGAAAATATAAAGATCCTTGGGTAACTGTTTTTTCAGACCAAAAAGGAATCGGCTTGACCGATGTCATCAACGCAATCGAAGCTGCAAAAACAGATGACAATATAAAAGGAATTTCTATTTTAAATGATGAATCTTCTTTAGGACTTGCTCAATATAAAGATTTAAGAAATGCTCTTGAAAGCTTCAAAAAATCTGGAAAATTTGTTTGGGCTTACGCCAATACGTATTCGCAGAAAGAATATTATTTAAATTCAGTTGCTAATACTGTTTATTTAAATCCAGCGGGCGATTTAGACTTTAAAGGCCTTTCATCTGAAGTAATGTTTTTTAAAGATTTCCAAGACAAATCAGGTATTCATATGGAAGTAATTCGTCATGGAAAATACAAAAGTGCTGTTGAACCATTTTTAGAAAATAAAATGAGCGATGCTAACAGAGAACAAGTTACAGCTTTGCTAAACTCTATTTGGGCAACGGTTTCTGCTGATATTTCAAAAAGCCGAAATATTCCGCTTCCAAGATTAAATGAAATTGCAAACGGTTTATTAGCAAGAACACCAGAAATGGCAAAAACTAATGGTTTAGTTGATATAGTTGCTTATGAAGATGTTTATCACAATGCAATCAAAAAAGCATTAAAAGTTACTGGCGATGATGACTACAATAAAATATCAATTGATGATTATACACAAAACAATGTAACTACAGCGCTGACAAATATCGAAACGGATCAAATCGCAATTATTTACGCTCAAGGCGAAATTGAAAGCGGCGAAGGAGATGTAAACATTATTGGCGAAGGTTCAATGCGACGTGCACTTCAGGAAGCTCGAAAAGATGATGATGTAAAAGCAATTGTTTTAAGAATTGACAGCCCTGGTGGAAGTGCTTTAACTTCAGATTTGATTTGGAGAGAAATTGAAATAACTAAAAAAGTAAAACCTGTCGTAGTTTCAATGGGTAATTATGCAGCATCTGGAGGTTATTATATTGCCTGCAACGCGAATAAAATTTTTGCCGAAAGCAACACAATAACAGGTTCTATTGGAGTTTTTGGAATATTGCCAAATTTTAGTCCCTTAGCCAATAAATTAGGAATCAACACAGAGCAGGTAAAAACACACGAAAACTCGGCAAATTATAGTCCGTTTGTTCCTGTTGACGAAAAATTCAAAGCTTTTACTTTAGAAGGAGTTGAACATATTTACAACACTTTTGTGACACACGTTGCAGAAGGAAGAAAAATGACATTTGCACAAGTCGACGCCATTGCGCAAGGAAGAGTTTGGTCTGGAACTGAAGCTTTAAAAATTGGTTTAGTGGATAAAATTGGCGGATTAAATGACGCTATTGCCGAAGCAGCTAAAATTGCTAAAATAAAAACATACAGTACTCAAAATTATCCTGAATACGAAAAAACATTTGGTGATATTTTGTCAAAAATGCCTTTTGCGAAGTCTAAAGAAGCTTTCATAAAAGAAGAAATTGGCGAAGAAAACTATTTGTTGATTGAGCAGGTTAAAAAACTTCAAAAGCAAAAAGGAGTTCAAGCTATGATGCCTTTTGGAATTAATATTAAATAATTCAATCTGAAAAATGAAAAAGATATTTTTGGTTTTTAGTGTTTTATTCCTTTCAGTTACAAATGCTCAAAACGCAAAGCAAGACACTTTTAAGGAAACAAATGTTACTTTAAAAATCAATATTGACGAGCTTTATGGAACGCTTACTGTTCCTGATGTCGCAAAAAAATGTCCGGTAGCTTTGATTATTGCAGGCTCAGGACCAACGGATAGAAATGGAAATAATCCGATGATGAAAAACAATTCATTAAAAATGCTAGCTGAAACGCTGGCGAAAAATGGAATTGCTTCATTACGTTATGATAAAAGAGGAATTGGCGAAAGCAAAAAAGCCATGTCAGATGAATTGACTTTAGTTTTTGAAAATTATACCGAAGATGCCAAAAGCTGGATTAATTTTCTGAAACAAGACAAACGTTTTTCTCAAATAACTATTATTGGTCATAGCGAAGGATCATTAATAGGAATGATTGCCGGAGCGAAAGCAAACAAATTTGTTTCGATTGCAGGCGCGGGCGAATCGGCAGATAAATTATTGAAGGAACAAATTTCGTCAAAATCAAACAAACAGATTGAAGAAATGACTTTTCCGATAATTGATAGTTTAAAAAGCGGTAATAAAGTTAAGAAAGTTGATCCGCTTTTAAATTCGCTTTTCAGACCAAGTATTCAGCCTTATTTGATTTCGTGGTTTAAATATGATCCACAGACAGAAATAAAAAAATTAACGGTTCCAATTTTAATCATTCAGGGAAATAAAGATTTGCAGGTAAATGTTTCAGATGCTGAAAGTTTATCAAAATCAAATAAGAATGCTCAATTGGTCATTGTAGACAAGATGAATCACGTTTTAAAAATTATTGACGGTGACAATAAAGCTAATTTTGAAAGCTATAATAATGAAACTCTTCCTATTTCAGAAGACTTGACAAATAAAATTGTTTCCTTTATCAAAAAATAAATAAAACATCAAAAAAAAATCCGTTTGAAAATTTCCAAACGGATTTTTTTTGTTTAAAATTAAAACATTTCTTACATTTTTAAGAAAACTTTATCTACGAACTGTGGTAAAAAAAGTTATTTTTGCAGAACTCGATTTTAAGTAAACCCTCAAATCTATAAATATGTTAAAGAAAATTTTAAAAATAACCGCCATTATTATTGTGGTTTTTGTGGCCGCATTATTTGCCATTCCGTACTTCTTTAAAGACCAAATTAAAGCAAAAATAGCGGATGCTATCAATGAAAGTGTTGATGCAAAAGTAAGTTTTGCTGATGCCGATTTAAGTTTATTCCGAAACTTTCCGAATGCTGCAGTTGGAATCGAAAAACTGGTAATTATCAACAAAGCACCATTTGAAGGCGATACTTTAGTTTCATTAGGCCAATTGAACCTAAAAATGAGCATCAAAGAACTTTTTAAAGGAAAAGATGAACCTTTAAATATTCAAGGAATTACTTCTGAAAATGGTTTGATCAATATTATTTTTAATAAAGACGGTGTTGGAAACTTTGATATCGCTTTAAAAGACAAAAAAGAAGAAACTAAAGATGATAAAAGCAAACCGCTTTCGTTAAAAATTCAAAACTACAAAATTGAAAATTTCACCTTCAGATATATTGATCAAGGTTCTAAAATAAAAATGGTAATTGACAGCTTGAACCACGAAGGAACTGGAGATTTCACCAATTCAAAATTAGATTTAACTACAAAATCGACAGCGAAAGTATCTTTGGATATGGATAAAGTAAATTACATGAAAAATGTAAAACTGACTTTAGATGCTGTTTTGGGAATTGATCTTGATAAAAGCAAATATACTTTTAAAGAAAACAAAGCTTTAATCAATCAATTGCCTTTAGAGTTTGACGGATTCATTCAGATGACAGACAAAGCTCAGATTTATGATTTAAAGTTTAAAACTCCAACTTCTTCATTCACAAACTTCTTAGGCTTAATTCCTTCAGCTTATGCATCCAGCTTAGATGGCGTAAAAACAACAGGAGATTTTACTGTTTCAGGTTTTGCAAAAGGAGAATTAACAGACACAACCGTTCCTAAATTCAATATTGCAATTGCTTCAAACAACGGTTCATTTCAATATCCTAACTTACCAAAATCAGTTCAAAATATTGTAATTGATACAAAAATCATCAATGAAACAGGAATTCTAAATGATACCTACGTCAATTTAGACAAACTGACTTTCAGAATTGATCAAGACGTTTTTAGCGCTAAAGCAAATATTAAAAACATTACTGTAAACCCAATTGTTGATGCCGCTTTAAAAGGAACAATCAATTTGGCCAATCTTTCAAAAGCGTATCCAATTAAAATGGACAAACCGCTTGCTGGTATTTTAAAAGCTGATGTTACTACGAATTTTGATATGGCTTCTGTTGAAAAAAGTCAATATCAGAACATTAAAAATGCAGGGACTATGAGTTTATCAGGATTTAAATATACTGATGAAAACAATAAATCGATGAACATCAGCATAGCACAAGTTGAGTTCAACCCGAGCAAAATCAACTTAAAACAGTTTAATGCGACAACTGGAAAAAGTGATATTGCCATTAACGGAATTTTAGAAAACTTCTATGGTTTCATGTTCAAAAAACAGGAATTAAGAGGGAACTTTAACATGAGTTCAAATCAGTTAGCGGTTGATGATTTTATGACCGCCGGCGAACCAGCGAAAGAAGAAACAAAAACTGCAGCAAAACCAGCTGAGGCAATGAAAATCCCTGCTTTCTTAAACTGTACAATAAATGCAAAAGCAACAACTGTTTTATATGATAATTTAAAACTGAAAGATGTTTCTGGAAAATTGATTATTAAAGATGAAAAAGCACTTTTAGAAAACTTTAAAACATCTATTTTTGGAGGAACAATTGGTTTGACTGGAGCCGTTTCGACAAAAGAAAAAGTGCCAACTTTTGATATGAATTTAGGCTTCAATCAAGTTGATATCGCCCAGACTTTTACGCAGCTTGATATGATGAAAAAAATTGCTCCAATAGCCGGAATTATCAACGGTAAATTAAATTCAACTATAAAATTGAATGGAAATTTGGATGCAAATGAATTGACGCCAGATTTAAAGTCTATTTCAGGAGATTTGCTTGGTCAATTACTTTCGACAACTATAAATTCAAAAAACTCAACTTTGCTAAATGCTCTTGGTTCAAATATTAAATTTATTGATATGAACAAAGTGAATTTAAATGATATTAAAGCGGCTTTGACTTTTGATAACGGAAAAGTGAATGTAAAACCTTTTGACATTAAATATCAAGATATTAAAGTGACAGTTGGCGGAACGCACGGTTTTGACCAAACAATGAATTACAACTTGAAATTTGACGTTCCGGCTAAATATTTAGGAAGCGAAGCAAATGCTTTTATTTCAAAAATGTCTCCTGCTGATGCTGCAAAATTGGAAAACATTCCAATCAATGCCATGATTACGGGTAATTTTTCTAATCCAAAAATCAGCACTGATATGAAAGCGGCTGTAAGCAGTTTAGCTTCTCAAGTAGTGAATCAGCAAAAAGAAAAATTAACGCAAAAAGGTACTGCCGCTTTAACTGATTTGATCAATAAAAACACAAAAGCAAAAGATACAACGCAAGCTGCAAAAACAGAAAAAGAACAAAAAACGCAAGAAGTAACCAAAAAAGCAAGCGACTTGCTGAATGGATTATTTAAAAAGAAAAACTAATAAAAATAATTCTTAGAAAAAAAAGCTGTCCCAAAAGGACAGCTTTTTTTTGTCATTTCGACCGAAGGGAGAAATCACACTAGAATCTCGACAAAGATTGGCGATAAGCCTTGAGGAGTTTCTTATGTGATTTCTCCCTTCGGTCGAAATGACATTACTTTGCAAATATTAAATACCTTATTTCTTTAAAATCGAATCAATGATTCGAATAAAATCAGGAATTGAGTTTGTATTAGTGTCAACGCCTATACTGTTGTTTCCGTATGGTTCGTATTTTTTGATATTCGCTCCAGAAAACAAGCCAACTGTTGGTACTTTTGAAGCGCTTGCTAAATGCATAATACCGCTGTCTGCACCAATAAAAATGGCAGAATTTGCCATAACTGAGCCAATTTCACGAACATCTTTACTGTAAAATGAAGGTGCCTGAAAATTTATTTGAGATACATTTTCTACTGGTAAAATTTCAAAAATATTGTAATCTGCCTGGTATTCCTTTTTTAAAGCAGCATAAAATTCTTCCCACCATTCTACTTGATAACATTTTTCTCCGGTAGCAAAAGTAAATATGGCTATTGATTTTTTATTTTCATCGACAATGCCATTCAAAATTGCTTTTCCTTTTGCAATTTCATCGGCAGATAATTTTAAATCAATAAGCGCAACAGGTTCTTTTTTGTCTTCGACACCAAATTGACTCAAAGCATATCTAAAATTGTAAACAGGATATTTTGCAATATGATCATAATCATCATATGGCAGTTTTACATTTTCTGGAAGATCTCCAAAAATTTTGAATCTTGCACTTGAAAATTTTACTGCCAAACGACCAGACGAAGAATTTTGATCGACATTAATAACTACATCATAATTTTGCTTTCTGATCAAAGTCCACACTTTCAAATACTTGATTAATTCTTTGAAAGGCTTTTTTGGCAATTCTATTATTTTATCAATGTTTTTGTAGTTTTCAAAAACAATAGGAGCAAGTCCTCCTTTTACAAACAAATCAATTTTGCAATTTGGAAATGTTTCTGTCACTTCCTGAATAAGTGGTGAAATTAAAAGCAAATTTCCCAGTCTTTTATTGGGTCTGGAAATAAGCACTTTTTTGATTTGATTCTTATCAATCTGCCCGCTCTTCTGCATGTTAGAACGGCCAATATTTTTGGTTAAACCACGCATTATATTGCGTCTGAGTGCGTTAACTTTTTTTAAGTTACTCATTCATTTTTGTTTTTAGAATTTAAAAAGTCTTTGCTTTATTTGATTTCTCAGTGGTATACAGCAAATCAAATATAAGTTAAATATTTCTTAAAATTAAATTCTTTGAATAAGTAAACTTTACAATATTGTAAATAAATTTAACAAAATTCACACCCTTTATTTTAAAAAGCGCCGAAAATACAATGATTTCGGCGCTTTTTTTAGAAGTTTATACGGAGAGCAAAAATGTATAGACGAAATACTGTTTATACTAGACGTTTATGGTAACAACATAACCTTCTGAACCTCGAACATTAAAAACGGTTCCGTTTTCAAACAATAAATATTGCCCTTTGATTCCAACTAATTTACCTTGAAAAGATGGGGTTTTATCTAAATTTAGACTATTGATTTTTGAGGGATAACTCAAAACAGGATAATTTAATTCGTAAACATCATTCTTTTGACTGTAAAAATAATCCTTTACTTCAGCAGGAATTAAGCTTTCAACTTTTGATTTTTCAAGAATTAAGTCACAGGTTTCTGTAGTACTCTGAAGCATTTTTCTCCAGTTGGTTTTATCTGTATAATGGTCTTTTAGTGCGACCTCAGTAATTCCTGCTAAATATCGATTTGGAACCTCAACAATAGAAATTGCCTGAGTTGCGCCTTGATCAATCCATCTTGTTGGGACTTGTGTTTTTCTTGTCACTCCTACTTTCACTTCGGTCGAAAAAGCCAGATAAACAACATGTGGCTGTAATTGTACTTGCGATTCGTATTCTAAATCACGATCTGCAATTCCTAAATGAGCTGTACTCAATTCTGGTCTCATAATCCAATCTCCCACCGCCGCACTTGAGTAAAAACAATCGTAACAAAAACCTTGTCTGTATATTTTTTTCTTTTTACCGCAATTTAAACATTGGAAACCAACAAAATTTATTTCAATCTCTTTATTCAATAACTGATTCATATTTAAGAAACTATCTTCGAAAACCAAATAATATTGAATTGGATTTCCCATTTCTGTCTGCATTTTTGTAAGTACGCCTTGGTAAGTCATTGTTTTTTTAGATTGAAGATTTAGGTTTTAATTTTGCTTCTCTGAGTTCTGAATTTAGACTATAATTCTATTTAATTCGAATCTTTACTCAATATAGAATGGTGTTTTTTACAAAAAAATACTATTTTTGATAAGATGACAAAGTTAATATTTGTCTATTGATATTCAAATTTTAAATTTCCTGGATTTTATGCAAAACGTAAGATCTAAAAATCTAAAATAAGCAATCTAAAAAAATCAAAATTCACTCATGCCTGTATCTATAATCAATTCTTTCGCGTCTTGGGTCCTTAAACAAAGGATACACCAAATAGAACTTTTTCTAAAATATCCGAATGAAGTCCAGGAAGAACTGCTGCATAATTTATTGACTGCTTCAGAAAATACGTTAGTGGGGAAAAAATATGATTTTGCATCGATAAATTCTTATCAGACATTTACTGAAAGAGTTCCGATTTCGACATACGAAGAATTGCAGCCTTTAATTGAACGCACGCGCCAAGGCGAACAAAACGTTTTTTGGGAAACTCCTATAAAATGGTTTGCCAAATCAAGCGGTACTACAAATGCTAAAAGCAAATTTATTCCGGTAAGCAATGAAGCTCTAGAAGATTGTCATTACAAAGGAAGCAAAGATTTGCTTTGTCTGTATTTGAATAATAATGAGGATTCTGAATTGTTTCTTGGGAAAAGTCTTCGCTTAGGCGGAAGTTCTCAGATTTATGAAAACAACAATACTTTTTTTGGCGATTTATCGGCAATTTTAATTGAAAACATGCCAATTTGGGCCGAATTCAGCAGTACGCCAAGCAGTAAAACTTCGCTGATGAGCGAATGGGAAACCAAAATTGCCGCCATTATCAATGAAACCAAAAATGAAAATGTAACCAGTTTTGCCGGTGTTCCGTCGTGGATGCTGGTTTTAATGAATAAGGTTTTAGAAAATACAGGCAATCAAAATTTATTTGAACTTTGGCCAAATCTTGAAGTTTACTTTCATGGCGGCGTAAGTTTTTCTCCTTACAAAGAACAATACAAGAAAATTTTGCCAAGCAAGGATTTTAAATACTACGAAATATACAATGCTTCTGAAGGTTTTTTTGCGATTCAGGATTTAAACAATTCCAGTGATTTATTATTGATGCTGGATTACGGAATTTTCTACGAATTTATTCCGATGGATACTTTTGGAACTCCAAATCAAAAAGTGATTCGCTTAGCCGATGTTGAATTGAATAAAAATTACGCGATTGTTATTACGACCAATTCTGGTTTATGGCGTTATTTAATTGGCGACACAGTTCGTTTTACTTCTTTAAATCCGTACAGAATTAGAGTTACGGGAAGAACCAAACACCATATTAATGTTTTTGGCGAAGAATTAATGGTTGAAAATACCGATCAGGCGATTGCCAAAGCTTGTCAAGTTACACAAACCGAAGTGATTGATTATACCGTTGCTCCTATTTTTATGCAGGACAAAGAAAAAGGCGCTCACGAATGGATGATCGAATTCAAGAAAAAACCAGCTGATGTTGGTCTTTTCCAAAAAGTTCTAGATGAAACTTTACAGACTTTAAATTCGGATTACGAAGCCAAACGCTATAACAATATGACTTTAAATCCTTTGGTGATTAATGTGGCACGTGAGAATTTATTTTACGATTGGCTGAAGGAAAGAGATAAATTGGGTGGACAACATAAAATTCCGAGACTTTCGAATCAGAGGGATTATTTGGAGCAGTTGAAGGAGATGTAGGATTTTTGTTTGCCACGAATTTTACTAAATATTTTTCTCTTGCTGGCGCGAGCGTCTCGCTCGTGAACGCAATCAACTTAAAATTATAAAAACGATAATTCCACTAAATCGCATGAGGGATAGAAGTGGAAATCCTTTTTGTTTTTTCTTTAAAAACAAAAAGATTGTAACGGATAGCCCGACCCGCAGGGGCATGCCATTATTAAGATGCTAAGCTTCTAAGTTGCTGAGATTTTCTCAATATTGTCATTTCGACCAGGGAGAAATCACACAAGTAATTCTACATAGAATGTCGCCAATCTTTGTCGAGTTTCGTGTGTGATTTCTCCCTTCTGTCGAAATGACAAACTTAGATTTACATCATATCAATATATCGATCATGATATCCTAAAAGATATAAAACACCATCAAGACCAAACTAGAAATTGACGTTGAAGCACTTTCTTTTACTTTTGGTTTTGCGTGGAAAGCGATTCCTAGACCAGCTAAATTTAGCATTGGTAAATCGTTTGCTCCGTCACCAACTGCAATAGTTTGATTAATGTGAATTCCTTCTTTTTCGGCAATGGCTTTTAAGGTATTCGGCTTTCTTTTGACCATCAACAATATCCCCTAATATATTTTCCGGTTAGTTTACCGTCTTTAATTTCTAATTGATTGGCGTGAACATAATCGATTCCGAATTCTTTTTGAAGATAATTCCCAAAATAAGTGAAGCCTCCCGAAAGAATAGCCGTTTTATATCCGTAATATTTTAAGCGCTTTCATCAAACGATGCGCACCTTGTGTAATTGGTAAATTTATGGCAACATTTTGAAGTACTTCTTCGCTTAAGCCTTCCAACAAAGCCATACGCTTTTTGAAACTTTCGTTGAAATCAATTTCACCATTCATTGCCGATTCTGTAATTGCGCGAACTTGTGCACCTACTCCATTAAGTTCTGCCAATTCGTCGATAACTTCTGTTTGGATTAAAGTGGAATCCATATCGAAGCAAACTAAGCGACGGTTTCGTCTGTAAATATTATCTTCTTGAAAGGAAATATCGACATTTAAAGTTCGTGAAATCTCCATGAAATTTGCTGTCATAGCAATTTTATTTACAATTTCTCCGGTAACTGATAATTGAATACAAGAACGCGGGAATTCTTCCTTTTCAACAATAGAAGTTCTGCCTGTTAATCGTATAATAGAATCAATATTCAGGTTTTGATCTGACATAATTTTAGTTACCGCGGCCAATTGAGAAGCAGCCAATTTTTCACCTAAAATATTGATAATGTAACGTTGTTTTGATTGTGATTTTACCCATTTTTCGTAGTCTTCGATAGAAATCGGAATAAATTTTACTTTAATTTCTAATTCGTAAGCTTTGAATAATAAATCTTTTAAAACTGGCGCCGAAGAAGAACCGGCTTCGATTTCGAATAAAATTCCTAAAGAAAGTGTATCGTGAATATCGGCTTGGCCAATATCTAGAATATTAGCATCGTATGTCGCCAATACAGCTGTTAAACCTGCCGTAACCCCTATTTTATCATGTCCTGAAACTTTTAATAAAATAATTTCTTTATCCTCTATTGCCATTTTTCCTTTATTGATTTTGAAGCGACAAAAATCGGCAATCTATCTGTTGATAAAAAAGAATAATCTTTGTTTTTTTTGCAAACAAAAAGCGCATATTCATGCGCTTTTTTGAGTAATTTAACAAATATGTTCCGCTATTACAATAACTTAACTTTAAAATTATCCTGTTGGCTGATTTTCATCAAAGTTTACCATCCATTTTGTGCCAAATTTGTCTGTGAACATTCCAAAATAAGCGCCCCAAAAAGTTTTAGCTAAAGGCATTTCGATTGTTACCACCAACTGAAAGTCCGTTAAAAATTCGGTCCGCTTCTTCTGTACTTTCTGCATTAATCGAAACTGAAAAATTGCCACCAATAGGAAGTACATCTCCAAATCTTGTCGAACTGTCACTTCCCATCAAAATTGTATTGCCAATTGGCAGTGAAACGTGCATAATTCTTTCTGCATCTTCTGCTGAAACTTGATCAGCATCCCTCTTCGACGGGCATTTCTTTAAATTTTCCGATATATGGAAATTCCCCGCCAAAAACGGATTTGTAAAACAGAAATGCTTCTTCGCAATTTCCGTCAAAAAGTAAATAAGGGTTTACTGTTGCCATGATTTTTTTTATTAATTGTTAGTTATAAATTATTAATGTTTTAAAAAAGGTTTTTAAGAATAAACAAGTCTTTGCTCTTTCTTCTATTCTCTATTCTTCTGATAATTCTTTTACTGTTCTCTAATCCTCTCGGAAAAGCTTCTTTAAAATAATCGATATATTTTTCGACTACATCAACTTGAGTTGTCAAATCGACAAATTCATCATCTGCTGTTAATCGATACGTTTCCATTGCACCGCTCCATTTTTTTGTTTCCTCGTCAATAGGCGATTCTTTAAAATCTTTAATTTCTCCAATATGCTTAAAAGCCATATATTCATTCGGAATTTTCTTTTCGATAATACTGTTCATTCCTTGTCCATTTGGAGACAAAAAATGTATTTTATCACCTTCATTCCAATCACTTACTGCATACGAGCCTTCACAAAAGGTGCCTGACCATTCTCTAAAAGTGTCATCATTCCATAAAACCTACCAGACTTTTGCTGCTGGAGCTTTAATTCTAATTTTAAATTCTAATGTTTCCATATTATGACAATTTACTAAAATCCATAAACAAAACATTCCAACGATGTCCGTCTAAATCAGCAAATCCAAAGCCATACATCCAGCCTTGGCTTTCTGCTGGTGCTGCAAAAACAGTTCCTCCGGCCTCAGTCACTTTCTTAGCTAATTCATCAACTTCTTCTCTGTTTTCGGCATCAATCGAAATCAAAATTTCAGAACTCAAATTGGTATCTGTAATGTTGTTTTGAGAAAAAGTAGCAAAAAGTGATTCTTCAAAAAGCATCACCACAAAATGTCCTTCACCAACTACCATACAAGTAGAACTTGGCGTATCGTGTTGTTCATTAAACGAAAAACCTATTTTCCAGAAAAAATCCTTCGCTCTTGCAATATTTTAACGGGCAAATTCAGCCATATTTGTTTTGTCATTGTTTCGATTTTTTTGTTAGATATTTTTTTTTAAAATGATATAAAGTAATGTAAGCACATTTTGACGATTTACTGAGCCTTTGTACCTCTGCACCTTAGAATCTGTGAACGTAAAAGAAACTAATTATTCTCAACGTAATTTTTAAAATTATCCAAAATTGCCTGCCAGCCACCGCGCTGCATTTCTTCGGGATTTACTGTTTCTGGTTCAAAACTTTCAATTATTTCAACTCCTTCAGGTGTTTCTTTAAAAATGATTTCAGCTTTTCTTCCGTCTTCCATTGTATAATTGATCGCTTCATTTTCTTTTACCAAAGTATATTCTCCCCAAAAATCAAAACTCATACTGCCATCTTTTGCGGCCATGGTTGTAGTGAATTTTCCTCCTTCTTTTAAATCATTTTCTGCGCGAGGTGCATGCCATTCTGGAGATGCAAATGCCCATTTTGTAATATGTTCAGGTTTGTTCCAAAATTCCCAAACTTTTTCTTTAGATGCCTTTACCGTATTTTTTATTGTTATCATTGTTTACAATTTTTTATGTATTTCGTTTTTAATTTAAATAGCGTTTAATTATTTTCGACGTAGTCTTTAAAATTATCAATAACCGTTTGACACCATTGCTTCTGCATACTTTCAGAATCTTCTTTTGTCGGTTCAAAAACTTCGGTAATTTTCACTTTATTATCAATCTTCTCAAAATGTACACTTCCTATTCTATTATCAGTGAGTTTGTATTCTATTAATAAAAGATTTTCAATTTTAGTATAGATTCCTTCAAAATCGAAACTTGCGTTTCCACCTTTCTGAACCATTTTATATTTAAATTTTCCTCCAACTTTCAAATCATTTTCAGCATATTCCGTATACCAATTGTCTATAGCAGTGTTCCAGTTTTGAATATGTTTTGGTAAAGTCCAAAATTCCCAAACTTTATCTATCGATGCCTCTATCGTATTTTGGACAGTAATCATATTTTAAATATTTAATTAAAAAAACTATCACATTTCCGGCATCTGACTTTCATCCATGTAGAAAATTTCCCAATGATGACCATCTAAATCAGGAAAGTTCTTTGATACATCCATCCATAATCTTTTGCCGGAATATAATCTACTCCACCAGCTTTAATAGCTTTTTCTATCATTTCATCTGCTTGTTCACGAGAATCCAGAGAAATTGAAATAAGCACTTCGCTAGTTGTAGCGGCATCGCAAATTTGCTTTTTGGTAAACGTTTGATAAAACTCTTCTACCAAAAGCATTACAAATATATTTTCATCAATAACCAGACAAGCTCCTTTTTCATTTGTGAATTTTGGATTGGTCGAAAAGCCTAATTCATTGTAAAAAGCCACTGCCCTGTTTAAATCTTTTACAGGAAGATTTAAGAAGATTTTTGTTTTCATCTTGATAAAATTACGAATTAATTAAAACAAATGTAATTTTTTAAGATTACTTAAAAATGCTAATAAAAGTCATTTTTAGGGTCATTTAAGACAATTTCTTTACTTTTGCAAGATTGCTAATCTTCCTAAAATAAAAAATCATGAGCATGAAAACTGGTTTAATTGTACCGCACGATTACAAATTATTGAGTATAGCTGCGATTTTAGAAGTTTTTGAAACAGCCAATAAACTAAGCAAGGAAGCTGAAAAACCTTTTGATATTATGGTTTTTCAATCGGCTAGTCAAATTACAAAGGAGCAAGTATTTGGATATGATGTTCATGCAATTGAAACGTCAAATATTGATTTGGATCTGATTTTGATTCCCGCTTTTACTACAGATAATATGAGCGAAATGATTACAAAGAACAGAAATTTTATTCCGTGGTTAAAAAAACAGCATCAATCTGGTGCGGAATTGGCCAGTTTTTGCACGGGCGCTTTTTTGTTTGCCGCTTCAGGCTTATTAAACGAAAAATTAGCTACCACGCATGTTGACGCCTGCAGTGCTTTTACAAAAGCATTTCCGTTAGTAAAATTAAAACCAGACGAAACTCTCACTGCTGACGGAAGTCTTTACACCAGTGGCGGATCAACCTCATCTTTTCATTTGCTGATTCTTTTAGTGCAAAAATATTGTGGTAACGAAATAGCAGTTCAAATTGCAAAAATTTTCTCAATTGATTTAAACCGATATAAACAAAGCTATTTCAGCACTTTCAGACCCAATCATCTGCACAATGATGCTTTGGTTGCACTGCTACAGCAAAAAATCGAAAGTCAATATCATACTATTGAAAAATTGGAAGAAATCATCAAAGATATTCCAACAAGCGCTCGAAACATGACACGCCGATTTAAGCAAGTAACCGGAATCCCGCCAATTGAATACCTGCAAAATATAAGAGTCGAAAGCTCAAAAAAATACTTGGAACAAACCCAGCTTTCCATTTCAGAAATTATAGAAAAAACAGGTTACAATGATCCAAAAGCCTTCAGAAAAGTATTTTACAAAATGGTTGGCATGAAACCTATTGAATATAGAGAGAAATTTAGAGTTCAGTAATTTTTTTTAGAAGCAGACAATTTCGTTTTCAAAAGACCACTTGTCCTGCTCTACACTATATCTTTTCCTGTCTCGTTAGAAAAAAAACGAGACAGGAAAAGGATGTTGTTTCGATCAGGGCTAAACGAGAAATTTCATTTTCATAATTTCGAAAATAAAAAAACCTGCTCAAATAAATGAACAGGTTCTATCTGGACTTGAACTTTGTCAAAGTTTCAAACTTTGACAAAGTTATTTTTATAATTTACGAAGCAATTTCCATTCGCTTCAATAAGTTTTTACTTAAAGTATGTTCTGCATAATCTTTATCGATCGATAAAACTTTATCATCAGAACTTGGCAATTCATACATTGCATCTGTCAAAATTGCTTCACAAAGTGAACGTAATCCACGAGCTCCTAATTTATATTCTAATGCTTTATCAACAATAAAATCTAAAGCTTCATCTGTAATATTAAACTCAACATCATCCATTAAAAATAACTTCTGATATTGTTTTACCAATGCATTTTTAGGCTGTGTCAAAATGGCACGCAATGTTTCTCTATCTAAAGGATCCATATGCGTTAAAACTGGCAAACGCCCAATTATCTCCGGAATCAATCCAAAATCTTTAATATCTTTTGGAATAATATATTGCAGTAAATTGTCTTTATCGATATTATCAACATTTTTAGATGTCGAATATCCAACTGCTTGACGATTTAAACGTTTAGAAATAATACGCTCTACTCCATCAAAAGCACCTCCGGCAATAAATAAAATGTTTTGAGTATTTACCTCAACAAATTTTTGGTCCGGGTGTTTACGTCCTCCTTTTGGCGGTACGTTTACAACTGTTCCTTCTAATAATTTCAATAAAGCTTGCTGAACACCTTCACCAGAAACGTCACGCGTTATCGATGGATTATCACTCTTGCGGGCAATTTTATCAATTTCATCAATAAATACAATTCCTCTTTCTGCTTTGGTTACATCATAATCGGCAGCTTGAAGCAAACGAGTCAAAATACTTTCAACATCTTCTCCTACATAACCTGCTTCTGTCAATACAGTTGCATCAACAATTGCCAACGGAACATCTAACATTTTTGCGATAGTTTTTGCAACCAATGTTTTTCCGGTTCCGGTTTGACCTACCATAATGATGTTACTTTTTTCAATCTCTACTTCGTCGTCTAATTGCTGTTGCATTAAACGTTTGTAGTGATTGTAAACTGCAACAGACATTACTTTTTTTGTCTGGTCCTGACCAATAACATATTGATCAAGGAAAGCTCTGATTTCTTTTGGTTTCTTTAAAATTAAATCCCCAACAAGTTTCGCGCTTCCGCTTGATTTTAATTCTTCTAATACAATTCCGTGCGCTTGTTCAATACATTTATCACAAATATGTGCATTGATACCAGCAATCAATAAATTAGTTTCTGGCTTTTTTCTTCCACAAAACGAACATTCTAATACTACTTTAGCCATTCTTTTTTCGTTATAAGCTGCAAAGTTACTAAGTTTTAAAGACTTTTCACCAAAACCTCTAAAACTTAGTAACTTCTTAACTTTTATTTTTTTGTTTCAAGTTTCAAGTTCCAGGTTTCAAGTTGACTTTATTAACTTGAAACCTGGAACTTGAAACAATAAAAACTTAAATTTTTAGCTTCTTCTCAAAACTTCATCAATCATTCCGTACTCTTTCGCTTCGTCAGCTTTCATCCAGTAATCGCGCTCACTGTCTTTGTGTACTTTTCGAAAGTTTGACCTGAATGTTGAGAAATAATGTTATATAACTCATCTTTCAATTTCAACATCTCACGTAAGTTGATTTCCATATCTGTTGCAACACCTTGTGCTCCTCCTGATGGCTGGTGAATCATTACTCTTGAATGTGGTAAAGCCGAACGTTTTCCTGCCGCTCCTGCACATAATAAAACTGCTCCCATAGAAGCCGCCATTCCTGTACAAATTGTAGCAACATCTGGTTTGATGTACTGCATAGTGTCATAAATTCCTAAACCTGCATAAACACTTCCTCCTGGAGAATTTAAGTAAATTTGAATATCTTTTGATGCATCAGCACTTTCTAAAAATAATAACTGAGCCTGAACGATATTAGCGATTTGATCATCGATACCTGTTCCTAAAAAGATAATTCTGTCCATCATTAATCTTGAAAAAACGTCTAATTGAGAAATATTCAACTGACGTTCTTCGATAATATATGGAGTCATGTTTGTTGGGTTCATCGCTGCTACGATTTTGTCGTAGTACATTGCGTTTACTCCTTGGTGCTTTGTAGCAAATTTTTTGAATTCTTTACCGTAGTTCATATTTTTTTTAAGTTTTAAAGTTTGAAAGTCCAAAGTCTGAAAGTGACTTAAAACAATAAAACAAAGTTCATACCTTTTTATAAAGGATGCCAATTTGTCTTATTTCCAAAAATTGTTTCAAGTTTCAAGTTAGTTTAGTTTCAAGTTCTGCAGATAACGTGAAACCTGAAACTTGAAACAAAATAACTGAAACAAAAAAAGAGCGTCAAAAAAAATCTTTTGACGCTCAAATATAACTTTTTTTATCTTTCAGTTTCTGTAATAAAATCTTAAATTTTAAAATAGAGCTTTCACTGTATTCTAGTCAACTTTCGACTTTACAACTTTCGACTTTCGACTAAAATTTATTCTCCGTAAGAAGCTGCAATAAATTCTTCGTAAGTAACTTCTTTAGTTGTTGGATTTGCTTTTTCTTTAAATAATTCCAACAATTTCTCAGCAACTACTTGCTCAGAAAGTCTTTTCACTTCTTCTTGGTTAGATAAAACTCTTGCCACGATTCCTTGAACTTCTTCGTCAGTTGGATTTGTTTGTCCAAATTGAGCCATTTGTTGTCTGATAGCATTTGATGTAAACTCTTTCAAGTCTTCAAAAGTAATTTGGATATTACTTTGAGCCATTGCTTTTCCTTCGATTAATTGAAAACGTAATCCTTTTTCAGATCTTGCGTATTCAACTTCAGCTTCTTCTGCAGAAAGTTTTTTCTCTCCAACAGTTTGCAACCATTTTTTAAGGAATTCAGCTGGTAAATCAAATTTTGTACTTTCGATCAAGAAATCTTGAACATCTAATAATAATTTTTGGTCAGCTTGCTGTGCAAATTGAGCTTCAGCATCTTCTTTAATTTTAGCTTTTAAATCTTCTAAAGAAGCTACTTTTCCTTCACCAAAAAGTTTATCAAATAATTCTTGGTTTAATTCAGCTAATTCAGCACCGTTGATAGCTTCGATAGTAAAGTTTACTTCGATATCTAAACCATGAACGTCGTCATGAGATACTTTTAAGTAATCCATTAATTGGTGATCATCTTCGAATAAACCTTTTGTACTTACTGTAACAACATCTCCAACTTTTTTACCGATGAATTTATCACCAGCTTTTTTGTTGAATGTAGAAACAGAAATTGTAGTTGTATTGTTGATTCCTTTTTCTTCGTTAGTGAAAGTTCCAGTTAAATCAGAATCAGCTTCAACTTTATCTTGAGGAATTGCTTTTCCAAATTGTTTTTGGATACGCTCTACTTGTCCGTCGATTAATTTATCATCAGCAGTAACGATATATTTTACGATATTGTTTTTTGCTTCAAGATCAATTTCGAAGTTTGGAACTAAACCAATTTCGTATTCGAAAGTTAGTTCTTCAGCATCCCAATCAAAGTTTTCGTTTTCTTTAGCAAGAGGAGTTCCTAAAAGATTTAATCTTTCAGATTGAACAAAACGCTCTAAAGCCAAATCAACTACTTTTTTAACTTCTTCTTGCTTAATTGCTTTTCCGTATTGTTTTTCAACAAGATCTTTAGGAACTTGTCCTTTTCTAAAACCTTTTACAGTAGCCAATGGCATTTTTTCGTTTATTCTTTTTGCTACTTGACCTTTATAATCCATGTGAACAACGTTTAATACAATCGTTTCATTCACAGCGTCTGTTGCTACTCTTTTAATATCCATCTTCTTCTTTAATTTACATAATAAAATTGGGTTGCAAAATTATAAAATTTTTGCAACCCAACCAAGTTTTTAATTTATTGTATTTGAAGCCGTTTTTACCCTCCTTTTAATACTATTTATTTATCGTCTCCTAATATTTTATAAGTAATAGATTGAAGAATAGACAAGATGACACTGAAAAACAAAGCTGTCAAGAACGAATCAACTTTAAAACCTCCTACAATATTAGTACACAGCAAAATAATTATGGCATTTATAACTAACAAAAACAAGCCTAAGCGTGATAAACGTTACCGGCAAAGTCAAGATTACCAATATTGGTTTTATAAAAATATTCAATAATCCTAAAACTACTGCAACAATTACAGCTGTCCCAAAACTGGCAACATGAACTCCCGGCAGAAAATTAGCGATCAGTAAAACCAAGCGCTGCGGTAACAAGAAGTCTGAGTAATAATTTCATATCTTTTTTCATTTAAAGTTTTAATAAAAATAATGATTTTTTCATCAAAAATAATTACTCTTTTAAAAACGTTGCTGTCAACTCAAAAAACATTTTAGGATTTTCGGCATGAAGCCAATGTCCTGCATTTGGAATTGTTTCGAATTCTAAATTTGGAAAATGCTTTTTATTGCATCAAAATCTGAATCTAAAATATAACCTGATTCTCCTCCTCGAATAAATAATGTTGGTTTATCGAAAACCAAATCATCTGCCAAAGCTTTTCCGATCGCATCAAGATTATTATTAAAAACTTCCAGATTAAATCGAAAAGCCAATTGTCCCGGTTCTTTCCAATATAAATTCTTTAATAAAAATTGACGTGTTCCAAAATCAGGAACATATTGTGCTACAATTGCTTCAACATCGATTCGGCTTGGTTTTACAGAAAAATCAACTGCATTTAATCCTGCCAAAATATCTTGATGATGCTGTTTATAAAATTTCGGACCAATATCGGCCACAATTAATTTATCGACTATTTCTGGATGCGTAGTTGCAAAAAGCATGGCTACTTTCCCTCCCATCGAATGCCCAAAATATCTATTCTTGTCAAATTATTTGCCTGACAATATTCGAAAACATCTTGAACCATGGCTTCATAACTCCATTCATCAGAATGAAAACTGCGTACCGTGATTTCTTAAATCTAAAATATGAACCTGAAATCCGGCTTCGACATATTGTCCGGCAAGTGTTTTCCAGTTATCAGACATTCCAAGAAATCCATGCATAATAACAAATGGTTTTCCTTCGCCTTCTATTTTTGAGTATAACATTTTAATTTTAATTTATACAAAGATTACAGGTTTTACAAAAAACACAAAATTTAATTTTTTTTTTATCTTCAAATTTTCAATTTATTCAAATACATATTAACCACATTATCTAAACCAAGATAAAGCGCTTCTGAAATCAAAGCATGACCAATAGAAACTTCAACAAACCTGGAATATTTTGTTTAAAAAATTGAATATTATCCAAACTCAAATCATGTCCGGCATTAATTCCTAAACCTAATTCGTTTGCCAATTCTGCTGACTTTAACATAAGGATCAATTCCGTTTTTATTTCCCAAATCATATTGGTGTGCAAAAGCTTCGGTATATAATTCAATTCTGTCAGTTCCTGTTTTTTTGGCACCTTCGATAATTTCCAAAATTGGATCAACAAAAATCGAAGTTCTGATTCCGTTTCGTTGAAATTCCTGAATAACTTCCGTTAAATAACTCTTGATTTTTAATGGTATCCCAACCTGCAGAAGAGGTAATTGCACCAATTGCATCGGGAACTAATGTTACTTGAGTCTGGTTTGCATTCTAAAACCAAATCAATAAAATTATGCTGCGGATTTCCTTCAATATTATATTCGGTATAAACAATTGATTTTAAATCGCGGGCATCCTGATAACGAATATGACGTTCATCTGGACGTGGATGAATTGTAATTCCTTGTCCTCCAAATTTTTGAATATCGGTAGCTACTTTTAATAAATCAGGGACATTTCCGCCTCGCGCATTTCTTAAGGTTGCAATTTTATTGATATTTACACTTAACTTTGTCATATAAATAGATAATTAATTCTAGTAACACTATATTTGTTACGACAAAAATACAAAGTAAAACGTAGCGTTTTTTGCTATTTTTTGATTATTTTGCATGAAATATCCTCAATTGATTTATGACAGAAATTACAAACTATATCACAAACGATTTTCAAGCGATTGACAGTCAGGAAACAATAGCATCGGTTCAGGACTTTTTTGCCGAGTAGATTTTTCTCATTTCCCAGTTTTGGAAGAGGGAATCTTTATTGGAAGTATTGCTGCTGATGATATTGAAACTTTTGACACAGACAAAAAAGCAATTGATTACAAATATACTTTAGAACGTTTTTTTGCCAGAAAATCGATGATCTGGCTCGATGTTCTGGAAGTTTTTGCCAAAAACCATACTAATACAATTCCGGTTATTAGATGAAAACAACAGTTATATTGGATATTATGAAATGGAAGACATCATGAGATTTTTTCAGGAAACTCCATTTTTAAAAGAACAAGGTGGCATTATCATTGTTCAAAAAGGGCTTTTGGATTATTCTATGGGCCAAGTAACTCAAATTGTAGAAAGCAATAATGGTAAAATTCTTGGCTGTTTTATATCTGAAGCTGATTTAGAAAATGTTCAGATTACAGTAAAAATTGGTGTTGGACCAATGAATGAAATCATCCAGACTTTTAGACGATATAATTATGAAATTATTTCTGAACATCAAGAAGACGCTTACATCAATAGTTTAAAAGAACGTTCTGATTATTTAGACAAATACCTTAATATATATAATTAGATAATTAGATAATTTGTCAATTAGATAATTTTTACATAAACTGAAATTATCTAATTTTCAAATTGCCACATTATCTAATTGACCACATTATCTAATTTAAAAATAATGAAAGTAGCCATTTACGGACAATATTATCAAAACAGCACCGAGCCAATTATAAAAGACATTTTCTTGTTTTTCGCTTCCAATAATGTTGAAATGGTTATTGAAGAAAATTTTCTGAAGATGCTTTATGAAAAACAGCTCATAAAAAAAGACTATAAAACTTTTTCATCAAGCACGATTTTAGATAATAGTTTTGAAATGCTAATTAGTATTGGCGGTGACGGTACCATTTTAAGAGCTGCCGCTTTTGTTCGCAATTCAGGGGTACCTATTATTAGGTATAAATGCAGGAAGATTAGGTTTTTTAGCCAAAGTTCAAAAAGAAAATATTGACAGTTTATTGCAGTTTGTTATTGATCAAAATTACACAACTTCTGAAAGAACTTTATTAGGATTGACTTCTGAACCTAAAAACGACGCTATTGAAGAACTAAATTTTGCCATGAACGAAGTTACAGTAAGCCGAAAAGACACGACTTCGATGATTACCGTAGAAACTTATCTTAATAACGAGTATTTAAATTCATATTGGGCAGATGGTTTAATTATTTCTACACCAACTGGTTCAACAGGATATTCATTAAGCTGTGGCGGACCAATATTAACGCCAGATGTAAAAAGCCTCGTAATTACTCCTATTGCTCCACATAATTTAACTGCCAGACCACTTGGTAATTCCTGACGATACTGAAATTACGCTCCGCGTAACAGGAAGAGAAGATCAATATTTAGTTTCTTTAGACTCAAGAATTTCATCTGTAAAAAATGAATCGGTCTTAAAAATCAAAAAAACAGATTTCAAAATAAAAATGGTAGAGATTCCGGGAGAAACTTTCTTAAAAACTTTGAGAAATAAATTGCTCTGGGGAGAAGACAAAAGAAATTAAGCTTTTTCTGACGGTTGCCTATACGATAATACCACTTTTTCTCGTTTTGCATGTATCGAATCCGCATTAAATGTGCTCAAAATCATAATGTAAATTGAAAAAAAAGCACATTTAATCTAAAGCAACGTTGATTCGTATCGATAATTATTATATTTGCACGCAATTTTGAATTAAATGAAGAAAATTTTTAATTTATTGTTATGTTTTTTCCCCTTTATCACACTTAATGCTCAAATCAATGAGATTGGTGTTTTTCTTGGCGGAAGCAACTTTGTTGGAGACGTAGGAAGCACAACATACATCCACCAGATAAACTGGCTTTTGGTGTTTTATACAAGTGGAATAAAAGCCCGCGACATGCATATCGCTTTTCTTACACACAATCAACAGTTGCAGGAAATGACATCGATTCAGAAGAATCTGGAAGAAACCAAAGAGGTTATAGTTTTGAAAACAATATAAAAGAACTTTCAGCTGGATTAGAATTTAATTTTTTCGATTTTAATCTGCATGATTATCATACAAAATTTACTCCTTATATATATTCAGGTTTAAGTTACTTTTTTATATGATCAACTTATATCATATACTCCAGGAGAAACACGAAAGTACAACACTTCAAGTTCGATTGCAATCCCAATGACATTGGGAATAAAATCGAACATAACACCACATTTTGTTATCGGTGCAGAAGTTGGCGCCCGCTATACTTTTACAGATAATATTGACGGAAGCAACCCAAACAACAGACAATTTCTCGAATTTGCGTTTTGGAAATTTAAATAATAATGACTGGTATGTCTTCTCTGGCATTACTTTAACTTATACCTTTGGACAAAAACCTTGCTATTGCGCAGAATAATACAATGAATTTACTAGACACTATAGATCACTACAAACTTACCTAAACATCTGGCCATTATCATGGACGGAAATGGACGTTGGGCAAAACAACAAGGATTTTTACGTGCTTTTGGACACGAAAACGGAACAAAATCGGTAAAAAAAACAATTACAAACTGTGCCAAACTAGGTATTGAATACCTAACCTTATATGCTTTTTCGACAGAAAATTGGAACCGACCAAAACTTGAAGTCGAAGCATTAATGAAAATATTGATAAATTCATTAAAAAAAGAACTTGTTACACTACAAGAAAACAATATCAGACTTAATGCAATTGGCAATCTTGAAAAACTACCAAAAACTGCCCAAAAAGAACTTTTAGACGTTATTGAGAAGACTAAAAACAATACACGACTTACGCTGACACTGGCTTTAAGCTACGGATCGAGAGAAGAATTGGTAAATGCCGTGAGAATCATCAGTGATAAAGTTAAAAATAATATAATTTCAATTAGACACTATTGACGATTCAATTATAAATGAGCATCTTTACACGCAAAATTTACCAGACGTAGATTTATTAATACGAACAAGTGGAGAACATAGAATAAGTAATTTTTTGCTATGGCAGATTGCCTATGCAGAATTGTATTTTACTAATGTCTTGTGGCCAGACTTTAAAGATCAAGATTTATATGAGGCTATCATTAGTTATCAAAAAAGAGAACGTAGATTTGGAAAAACCAGTGAACAAATTAAATAATTTTTTAGTGTTACAAAAAAGAATACAAATAGTCCTTACCCTACTTACTTTTGGGTAGTTTTTCACAAATAAAAGCACAAGATAGAGTTCCTTTTGATCAAGGAAAAAAATATATTCTTGCTAAAGTTTCTGTTGTTGGTAAAATAAGCTTCAATGAACAAACCGTTGTTACGTTTTCTGGCCTTCAAAAAGGACAGGAAATAACCGTTCCTGGTGAAGAAATAAGTAGTGCAATTAAAAAATTAGGCAAACTTGGCCTTTTTGACGAAATCGCTTTTTATGTCAATAAAATTGAAAATGATAGTATTTACCTAGACTTAAATATTGTTGAGCTTCCTAAATTAAACGAAGTCAAAATTGTTGGTGTCAAGAAAAGCAAAGTCGAAGGACTTATTAAAGATAATAGTTTGACAAAAAACAAAATTGTCAATGAAAACTTAATTACTACTACTAAAAATTACATCGAAAATAAATATAAAAAAGAAGGATTTTATAACACAAAAGTTACTATTACAAATACACCTGATACCATCACCGGTCAATCAGGTAAATATGCTTGTCCGAATTGACAAGGGAGATAAAGTAAAAATAAGCAGTATTGATTTCATAGGAAACAAACAACTTACTGACACTCAATTGAGAGCTGCAATGAAAGACACAAAACAAAAAAATGTGCTTCGTGTTTTAAAAGCATCAAAATTCATTCCTGAAAAATACAAAACCGACTTAGAAAAAGTAGTTGCTGCTTATAAAGAAAAAGGATACCGTGATGCCCGTATTATATATGATTCTGTTACCTACAATAAACAGAAAAATATGCTTGCCATCAAAATTAATGTAGAAGAAGGAAATAAATATTACTTTGGAAATATTAAATTCTTAGGAAATACTGTTTATTCTGACCAATTTCTTCACCGTGTATTTGGGTATTAAAAAAGGAGAAACTTACAATGGGGTTTTACTTGAAAAAAGAATTGCCGATAAAACAAAACCAGATGCTGAAGACATTACAAACTTATATCAAAACAATGGTTACTTATTTTCTAACATCAATGCAGTAGAGGTAAAAACAGCTAACGATACAATCGATTTTGAAATTAGAGTTACTGAAGGTCCAATTGCTTATTTCAATAAAATTTATGTTACAGGAAATGACAAAACAAATGACCACGTAATTTACCGTGAGTTAAGAACTAAGCCAGGAGAAAAATACAGTAAAGAAGAATTAGTAAGAACAATTCGTGAAATTGGACAATTAGGTTTCTTTGACCCAGAAGCTATCAAACCAGAATTTAGAAATGTAGATGCTGGAGCAGGAACAGTAGATATCGAGTACCAAGTTGTTGAAAAAGGATCTAGCCAGGTTGAGCTTCAAGGAGGTTACGGTGGAGGCGGTTTCATTGGAACCTTGGTCTTTCATTCAATAACTTCTCGGCAAGAAATATATTTAACAAAGAAGCCTACAAACCACTTCCAATGGGAGATGGTCAAAAAGTAGCACTTCGTTTACAAGGAAGTACTTATTTCCAAACTTATAGTTTATCATTCTCTGAGCCATGGTTTGGAGGAAAGAAACCAGTACAATTTAGTTCATGCAATTTCATACAGTAAACAATTCTTACAACAATTACGCAACCAGAGATGTAGATAAAAGCAAAAGTTTTAATATTTTTACTGTACAAGTTGGTTTAGCAAAAAGATTTACAAGTGCCTGATGATTATCTTCGTATTATCACAATCTGTAAGTTACCAGCACTATGATTTGAACAATTATAACACAGGATTATTTACTTTTGGTAACGGAGCATCAAGAAACTTTGCGTATACAATAGGATTACGAGAAGTAATAAAGGGATAAACCCAATATTCCCAACTTATGGTTCAGAATTTAGTATTTCCGCAAAAGTAACTCCTCCTTATTCTTTATTTAATGGAATTGATTATGCGGGATTTACAAAACCAGAAAGAATACAAAATCAATACACTGGAGCACCAACATCTGGAGTAGATGGCCAACCATTGAACACGGGTGATTTTGTAAAAACAGAAACGGTAAATGGACAATCAGGATATGTAAGTGTTGGATCTGATTATGCGAAGCGCTGATACAGATGTTGCTAAAGTCGACCAAAAGAAATACAATTGGTTAGAATACTATAAAATTAAATTTAAAGCTGACTGGTATACAAAAGTATATGGTAAATTAGTTTTAAGAACTTTAACAGAATTTGGTTTCTTGGGAGCATACGATCAGGCTAGAGGAGTTGTACCTTTTGAACGTTTTTATTTAGGTGGAGACGGAATGGCAAATTACTCAATGGATGGTAGAGAAACTATTAGTTAAGAGGTTATCCAAATGAATTCATTGACTCCTATCGAATGCAATGACTGGTAGCAGCAAATTGGAGCAACAATTTATAACAAATTCTCGATGGAATTACGTTATCCAATTACATTAAAATCATCAGCATCAATTTATGCATTGACATTCTTAGAAGCAGGTTCATCATATCCAACATTTAAAGATTATAATCCGTTTGATTTAAGCCGTTCTGCCGGTGTTGGTTTACGTGTATTCATGCCAGCATTTGGATTATTAGGAATTGATTTTGGTTATGGTTTTGACGCGCTTCCTGGATCTGTTACTAATAAAGCAAATGGATGGGAAACACATTTTATCATTGGTCAACAATTTTAATCGAATTATGTAGCATTTAGTACATTTGGTTAAAAATCATCAAATGAAAGTAATGTTATGAGAAAACAGTTTTTATTTATATTTTTAGCCCTGATTGTAGCGAAATACAAGTCAGGCTCAGACAAGAACGACAAGAATTGGCTACATCGATATGGAATATATTTTGGAAAATGTTTCTGACTATAAAGAAGCAACAGCGCAATTAGAGCTAAAAGCTCAAAAATGGAAACAGGAAATTGAAGTCCAAAAAATTAGAAATCAATAAACTGAAAGAAAGTCTTAAAAGCTGAAAAAGCATTTTTAACAAAAGAGCTTATTGATGAAAGAGAAACTGAAATAAAATTTCTGGAAACTGAAATGATGGATTACCAGCAAAAACAATTTGGAGCTAACGGAAATTTAATGCATCAAAAGGCAGCATTAGCAAAACCAATCCAGGATCAGGTTTTTACTGCTGTACAGGATATTGCCGAAGCTAAAAACTATGATTTTATTTTTGATAAATCATCAGATTTGACAATGCTTTTCAGCAACAAAAAATTTGACATCAGCGATCAGGTGATACGAATTTTAAACAGAACTGACAAAAGAGAACAGTTGACTAAAAAACAATTGAAAGATCAGGAAGCTAAAGAGAGCAAAGAAAATGCAATTGATGAAAATCCAGCCATGGCTGATAGACAAAAAGCGTTGGACGAAAAGAAAGCTGCTAGAGAAAAGCTAATCGAAGACAGAAGATTAGAACAGGAAGCAAAGAAAAAAGAATACGACGACAGACGAAAAGCCATACAAGCTGAAAGAGAAGCTAAAAAAAATGGCACGGTTTCTGAACCTGCAAAATCAACTGAAACGGCAAAACCAGGTGAAACCAGTAAAACTGACGGAACAACAGCAAAACCAGCAGCGACTACTGAAACAGCACCTGCAACAACAGAGCCCGCAGTTGATAAAGCAGCTGAAAGACAAAAACTGTACGAACAGCGCAAAAAAGAGTTAGAAGAAAGAAGAAAAAAAATATTAGAAGAAAGAGAAGCGGCTAAAAAAGCGAAAGAAGCCGAAACACAAAAACCTAATACGACCAATAATTAATTAATATTTTAAAAATGATGAAACAAATCAAAACTTTACTAATTGCTGCCGTTCTAATTTTAGGAGCAAGTAACACAATGAATGCACAGGCTAAGGTTGCCCATGTTGATGTTAGCGAGATTATGTCGAAAATGCCTGCTATGCTTGATGCTCAAAATCAACTACAAAAATTAAGTGGTACATACGACGCAGAATACAAAAAAATGGTTGACGAATACCAAACTAAAATCAAAAAGTACGAAGCTGAATCAACTACAGCAACTGAAGCAGTTAATACTGACCGTGCTAAAGAAGTTCAGGACATGCAAAAAAGAATTGTTGATTACAGAGACAATGCACAAAAAGAATTACAACAAAAAGATTCTGACATCATGAAACCAATTATGGAAAAAGTGAAAGCTTCTATCCAAAAAGTTGGAAAAGCTAAAGGATACCAATACGTTTTAGATGGTTCTACACTTATCTTAGCTGATGGTCCAAACATCACTGCTGATGTGAAAAAAGATTTAGGATTCTAAGAAATTAATTTCTTATTATTAAAAAACTGCTCAGTACTTTAAAAGTCTGGGCATTTTTTTTACAATAAATTAAAATAAAAAAAGATAAGAATTTACAGATTTCAATTAAATTGAAACATCAATTTATTTCAAAAAATATTAAATTTGTATTTATGACAAATAACAATCCTATAGGTGTTTTTGATTCTGGAATTGGAGGAACTTCAATCTGGAATGAAATTCATAATCTACTTCCAAACGAAAAAACCATTTATTTAGCAGACAGCAAAAATGCTCCTTACGGCCAAAAGACCAAAGAAGAAATTGTTGCCTTAAGCAAAAAGAATGTTGATTTATTAATCGAAATGGGTTGTAAATTAATTGTCGTAGCATGTAACACCGCCACAACAAATGCAATTCGTGAACTCCGTGCTGATTATGATATTCCATTTATAGGTATTGAACCAGCTATAAAACCAGCGGCCAATAATTCAAAAACGCAAGTAATTGGTATTTTAGCTACCAAAGGAACCTTAAACAGCGAACTGTTCAACAAAACAGCCGAAATGTTCCAAAACACAACAATAATAGAACAGGTTGGTTATGGTTTAGTACAGCTTATTGAAGATGGAAATTTAAACTCGCCAGAAATGACTGAGCTTTTAGAATCTTATTTGCAGCCAATGATTGATGCCAATATTGATTATTTAGTTTTAGGCTGCAGTCATTATCCATATCTGATTCCTCAGATAAAAAAAATTCTGCCGGACCACATCCAAATTATTGATTCTGGTGAAGCGGTGGCCCGCCAGACACAAAATATTTTGCGTGAAAAAGTTGGTTTATCAGATCTTAAAGAAAGTGAACCTGAATTTTATGTCAATTCAAATCCAGCAGTTTTAGAATCAATTTTAGATTATAAATATCCTGTTATACATAAAGATTTCTAGTATTTATTCAAACTTTCGCTTGACGAACCAAATTCCGTCTAAAGATAAATTCAGAGATAGTTTATGATAATTTTCTTTTATTAAATCATTCGCAATTCTCCCTTTTTGTCCGTAAGAATATGAAATATTTAGGATTGATAAAGTGTTTTCTATTGGCAAAGTAAGACCAATAGAAACCGTAGCATTATTTACTCGTTTCCCATCTACTTCAAGATATCCGTTATCAAAATTGGCTCCCATAGCATATTGAACTCGGTCCCAATATTTTCTATAATCTTTCTTGGCCTTGTAAGTAAAACCAAGAGCAAATCTATCCTGATTGACAAAATTTCCGTATAACTCAGATTGGTTTGTATCATTCCAAAAACTTCTTTTCATAATCTAAAGTCATATTTAAATTATTTTTGAAGCGTTTACTAAACCCTACTCCTATTTCTAAAGGCATATAAAAATCGTCAACATCTGAAGCTACATCAGATTCAATTTTATTTGTGACATCATCTGCAATCATTTGAACACTCTGCACTTTTGAAGCCTTAATTTGAGCAGGCAATTTAATTACTGGAGCAATTGTAAAAGTAGAATCTATTTTATACTGCGCTCCTAATGTGCCGCGTAAACCATTATAATTTGTTTTTTTTGTAACAGTTGTAAGTGTATTTTAGATTAGAAAATTTCGCACATCCTCAGTGCTTCCAAATAAAACTGAACCTGAAACACCAAGGGAAAGTTTTTTGCCAAATCGATATCCGTATGAAAAATCAAAATTATTTAGTCCACCAGATCCGGTTGCCGTTAGATAATAATATTCCTGGCTATTTTCTATTGGAAGCTTAAGATTTGAGATTTTAAAAGCACCACTTGAATAGGGACGTCAAAGCCAAACTAAATCCTGAATTTTTAGTAACAGGAAAAGCAAAAGCCATATGCGAAAATTGAAAATTATTTCGTTTTTCTGTCTCTTGAACCGCTCTGATAAGTTGTTCCAATGGCATTTCCTCCAATATCAAACATGAAATGATTTAATGACATATAACCCAAAGACGCCGGATTTAAATTATTGATAAAAGTCGTAGACGGCAAAGCAATTCCTGATGAACCAATAGAAGGAAGAAATCCAAAATCAGACTCATAGACACTTCCAACTCCATAAAGCGAATAAGGCGAACTTGAAATACTTTGAGAAAATGAAGTCAGCGACAATAAAATGAAGCAGCTTAAAAAAACTATTTTATTTTTCATTTAATAGGAGATGTAATAAATTTTCAGTTGAATTTTGTTGTTCAAATGCTTTTGATCGCCTAAAACAATTCGGTTTACTGTTTTAGAAATTCCTGGCAATGTCAAGAATCAGAGAGGATTTAGAGTCCGATTTTTTAAGCATTTCTTTTTGCAGAAAATCCCAACCGGAATTGAATACCCAACATCTTCATTAAATTCATCACTTTTTTTATTTAAAATACCATAAACAGTTGTTCCTGCCGAATTCACTAAAGAGCACTGATTCGGTTCAACTTATCTGCTACAAAAACAGACAAGGAATCGGCTAAAGGATATTTCGACGAGTACGTATTATTGACAGGTTTTAAAACGAGCTCTGCATCAACAATAGCTCCATTATCTGCAATATATTTGAGCTGTTTTATATTAGGAAAATCAATGCGACAGGCAACTCCTGTCCCCGACTGAATAAATCCTTGCTGATTTGTTGCTGAGCTTGAAAGTTTACTCACTAGAAATGGGTAAATTCTGAATTACGGTTCCCGCTTTATCTAATGAAATTGCATTAAATTGTTTTGTTGCATCTGAAATTTTAAAATCGACTACATAAGGTGTTTCTTCAGTATCAGACTGGTATTTGGAATAATACATCCTGACTTTGCTCGTTGAAACATGAAAACCAATAACACTGGAAGAATTGGAAGTTGAAGGAACCAAAACCAATCCTTTTAAATATTCTGAAAAACTGTCAAAATCTGTAATTTCTCTTTTCTTTAATTTTTGAAAAAGAGCCGATCCAAAAGCATCACTCATTTTAATTACTAGAGAATCTTTTTCGATTGGTCTGGGTTTGTATGAAATCGATCCGATACTTTCATCATCATAAGTAAAAGAAGAATTATTGTACAAATTACTATCACCTGTGTTCGGTTTTATTCTTTGTGTCAGCCGATGAATATCAAATGTTTGCACTTTCGTGGTATCTCCATAATAATAGTTATCATATTTTAAGATCATAGAAATCGAATCAAATACAAAATTGACTGCCTCAGTATCTGAACCTCCAGTAATATTTAAATTATATGAATCTGAAGCCAACTGAAAATAACTGTTTGACTTAATTTTTCCCAAAATAGGATCATCGTAGTTCCCAACTAAGATTCGGTTTTTACTTGAAGTCGTCAGAGAGTCAAAGTTTATTGTCGACATATCAACCGTCACGGTATCAATTAAAATCGCTTTATTACTTACTGCTAAATAATCGGATCCAACAACAAATTCACCAGCATCAGTATCTGTACCACACGAAAGTATCGTGATTGCAAAAAAGAACATCAATATAAACTTGTGCATAATATAATTTTTCGGCAAATATAAATTGGCATAATCTGCACCGCACTATAACATATACAGTCATGCATTTTTGCACTACAAACAGCAAAAACTCATCTATAATGGCATTATACAATCAAAACTTTGTTTCAGCCTTAAAAAATGCTGTTTAGTCTATCAAAAAACGCCATACATATATATTCTTTTTTTTAAAAGCATCAGCCAACTACTTTTGAACCAATAAATAAGTAATGAGAATAAGGCTTTTAATATGTTTCGTTTTTACAATTTCATTTTATACTATGAAGGCTCAAGAAACTTTTTCGGCAAATGTGAATTTAAAAACAGAACCAACTGATAAAATTGATTTTAATGAAAGCAGCGTTTCGGTGTTATTCAGCAAAAAAATAAATTCCAAAAATCAGCTGACGAATACAACTGGATATTCAAAATTGAATATCAACTATGAACTTGGCGAATTTCCATCATATGAAAATCTGGATCAATTCAATCAATTTCAAAACAAAACGGATTATTCATTTCAAGCTTCAGACAAAACAAAATTGAAATTCTCGGTCACGCCAATGTTCAGTTTTCAGGAGAATTTAGATATTTCTGACTTTACTCTTTTAGGAAGTTTTGAAGTCAATCAGCAATTGAATTCAAAAACAAATATTACTGTTGGAGCTGCAAGATCAACCATTTTTGGAACGCCAAAGTTTATTCCGCTTTTGGCAATAAACTATATAATGAGCGAAAAAAGCAAAATTTCAGTTGGATTTCCTGACTCAAAAATTTCATATTCAAACAATATTCGAAATAATTTCAGCTTAACAAATAGCTTTAATGGGAGCTTTTACAATTTAGATCAAAAGTCAAACTCCAATTATGATGCATCAAAAATGAGTTTATCTCAAATGACATCGGCTTTTGAATATGAACGAAATGTAGATTCAAATTGGTTTTTGAATTTTAAAGCTGGTTATGATTTTAATAAAAAATACAAACTGACAGATTCTGAAGATCGCACTGTATACAATTTTAACACAGGTAACAGCTACATTTTTGGCATTGGCATCAAATACAAACAATAAATAAATTTTACACATTATGAATAATTTGAAAAAAGGAATATTATTCGCAACTCTATTTTCAGCTCTTATTTTTGCAGGCTGCAGCAATGACGATACCGATGATGATTTAATAGGAAACTGGATTAAAAAGTCGGCATTTGATGGTCCAGCAAGATCAAGTGCTACTAGTTTTGTAATTGGTAACTACGCTTACATCGCGACTGGTTATACGGGTGATGTCTATTTAAAAGATTTATGGGCATATAATTCTAATGGAGATTACTGGGAACAAAAAGCTGATTTTACAGGTGTAGGAAGAAGTTCTGCTTCGAGTTTTACCTTGAATGCAAAAGGATATATTGGTCTTGGCTATGACGGAACTAATAAATTGAAAGATTTTTTTCAATATGACCCAACGAGCAACAGCTGGACTCAAAAAGCAGATTTTGCTGGAACTGGACGTTATGGCGCCCTTGGCTTTCAAGTGGGCGGAAAAGCGTATTTTGGAACTGGATATGATGGAAATTATCTAAAAGATTTCTACCAATACAATGATCAAACGAATGCCTGGACTTTAGTAAACGGTTTTAGCGGCAACAAAAGAAGAAACGCAACAGTCTTTATAATTGCTGATAAAGCTTATTTAGGAACTGGAATTAACAATGGTGTTTATCAGGAAGATTTTTGGGAATTTGATCCAGCAACAGATGTGTGGACAAGAAAACGCGATATTGACAAAGACATAAATGACGATTATACATACAACGATGAATACGCCGTAACGCGTTCAAATGCATCAAGTTTTTCTTTGAATGGCCTTGGTTATGTTGTGGGCGGAGATGGTATAAAAACCGTTTGGGAATATAATCCGTCAACAGATCTTTGGGTAGAACGAACTTCAATGGAAGGTGCAACAAGAACAGATGCTGTTGGTTTTACGATCAACAATCGCGGTTTTTATATGTTAGGCCGATCAGGTTCAACTTATTTTGATGATGCATGGGAATTTAAACCTCTTGACGAACAAAGCGACGATGATAATTAATATTAAAAAACAATTCTTCTGGAGTAAAATCCAGAAGAATTTATTGTTTGTTTTACTTGTTTTACAACTTATTGCCTGTGCAAAAAAGGAAACATTCAAAGTTGATTCTTTTAAAACAAAAACAGGCTGGGGTTATACTATTTCGGATAGAAATAAAATTTTGATAAAGCAATCAATTATCCCGGTAATAAGCGACATAAAAAGCTTTTCTACAGAAGAAGATGCCTTAAATACCGCTAAGTTGGTTGTTAGCAAACTAGACCAAAATAAGCCACCAACTTTAACGAAAAATGACTTAATTTTATTAAAAATAAAATTCTAAATGAAGATCGACACCATTAAAAATACAAGTTCAAACAAAATTCTATTTCATTGTATCATATGGATTTTCTTTATATTGACTTCTTTAATTCAATTTTACGAAAGCCCTTTTAGAATCAATAATGATTTCTATGCGCAATGGGTTACCGGAATTATATTGTTTTATCTGAACTATTTTTATTTGGTTCCGGTTTTGCTTTTAGAAAAAAAATACTGGCTCTACTTTGTTTTTGTCCTAGTTCTTATCGTTTTGTTCATGGTAATCAGGACACATTATTTTATTCCTGAATTCAGACATTTAAGGCCCGAAAACATGCGTCCGCCGAGAATGATGCCTGATCCCAAGTTTTTCCCGAAAGGGGTACATTTTAGAACTGAAATGAGACAACCTTTCTTTTTTAAAGTAGCTCCTTCTTTTTTCTATATTTTAATACTTACCATAAGTGCAATTATTAGAACATTGACTGAATTTTATAACAATCAGCAAAACAAATTAATTGCCGAAACACATAGAACAAATACTGAATTGATTTATTTGCGCAAGCAGACTAATCCACATTTTTTATTCAATTCCTTGAACAGTATTTATTCGTTAGCACACAAGAAATCTGATTTGGTCCCTGATGCCATCGTGACATTATCTGAACTCATGCGGTATATGCTATATGAAACAGATAATAAAACGGTGGCTTTAGAAAAAGAAATCAATTATATTCAGAATTATATTGAACTGCAAAAACTCAGACTCAACAATATTGAAGACATTGTTATAAATGTACACGGCGATACAAAAAATAAATTTATAGAGCCTTTGCTTTTAATTTCGTTTGTGGAAAATGCTTTTAAATATGGAACCGATTATAAAGGTGCAGCGCATGTTAAAATCAAAATTTTCATTCATGAAAACAGTCTTGATTTTTGGATCGAAAATACAATCGAAAATTATGTAAAAGATCCTGAAAACTCAGGAATTGGTTTGGTGAATATTCAAAACCGACTTGATTTGCTTTATCCAAATGCACATCAGCTTTCAATCACACAGGATAATCAATACTATAGAGTGCATCTGAATTTAAATTTAGATGAGATTCAAACTGCTATAAATTAATTCGTATTGCACTAAACGTTAAGAGATAATTATAAATTAAACGTTTATTTTATGAAAATTTTAAAACTTAATTGATTGATTTCAAAGTACTTTTGAGCACCAAAACAAAATTTAAAACTTAATTCCCAGCAGATGAAATGTGTAATTATTGATGACGAACCTTTAGCAGTTGAATTATTAGAAGATTTTGTCAAAAAAGTAGATTCTCTTGAATTAGTAACTACTTTCAATAATGCCATCGACGCTGTATCTTTTATCAACCAAAACAATGTTGATTTAATTTTTCTAGACATCCAGATGCCACATTTTTCTGGAATTGACTTTTTAAATACTATCGAAAAAAAGCCTTTGGTAATTTTTACAACTGCTTATTCTGACTATGCTGTTGAAGGATTTAACCTTGGTGCAGTTGATTATTTAGTAAAACCAATTCCATTTCATCGCTTTTTAAAATCGGTTGTAAGAGCGCAGCAAATTGTAAATCCGGCAACGGCCATTCAAGCTATTTCTGAAAATACAGCAACGCCAGAATTAGAGCAGGATTTTATGTTTGTTAGAGCAGAATATGAAAATGTAAAAATGAATTTTTCAGATATTTTATTTATTGAAGGACTGAAAGATTATGTAAAAATATACACCACAGATAATAAATTTACGCTGACGCTAATCAGTTTAATAAAACTAGAAAACTTACTTTCTAGCAAAGGTTTTTCGCGAATTCACAGATCTTATATTATTAATATAAAACATGTCAAATCGATACAAAAAAATAAAGTTTTAATTAGTGACAAACGAATTCCAATCAGTGAAAGCTACAAAACTGCTTTCTTCGAAAAGATTAATTTATAAATAATAAATTTATTCCTTAAGCCAGCTTGAATACATTACATAATTGTTTGAAATACGCTCAATTTCTCCTGCAAAGTCAGATTGATCAATATCTTTCACTTTTTTTGCTGGGACGCCTGCATAAATACTTCCAGATTCAACAACTGTATTTTGTGTTATAACAGCTCCTGCAGCAATAATTGAATTGCTCTCGATTACACAATTATCCATAACAATTGCGCCCATTCCTATTAAAACATTATCGTGAACAGTACAGCCGTGTACAATTGCATTATGTCCTATTGAAACATTGTTTCCAATAATAGTGGGATGTTTTTGATACGTACAGTGAATAATTGCGCCGTCCTGAATGTTTACTTTATTGCCAATTTTAATAAAGTGAACATCACCGCGAATAACAGCATTGAACCAAACACTGCAGGAATGTCCAAATGATACATCTCCAATAATTGTTGCATTTTCGGCAACATAACAGTCGTCTGGAATCAAAGGCGATTTTCCGTTTACAGATTTGATTAACATAATAATTTAATTAATAGCAGGACAATTACAATCGTAACGTTCTTTTTTACAAAATAAATTGATTCCCAGGGTAATTTGGTGATAAGCTCCAGTATCAAATTTTACATCGCCCATAACTTGTGAGTATGTATAAGCAAACATAAAATTGTTATAATTAATTCCAATAATTGGAGTAAAATATTGCAGTTTTTGAGCCTTTACACCGCTTCCTGTACTATATTGCGCTCCATCAAAACTTCTTCTGTATGAAAACGCTGCCCATATACTTCCAAAATCTACATTTCTGTAGACTTTCATGTTCAAGTCAAGTGATTTTTCTTTAGTCTTATCAAAAACTTGAAGCAATACAGAAGGTTCCCATGTAAAACTATCTCTTTTACCAAAAACATATCCGGCACTCAGCAAAAACTTTCTCAAATTATCACTTTCATAATCGGTATACAATTCTCTTCTAGTTTCAAGAAGTCCTTGAACAGTCGCATGTGCATAAAAATCTAAATAATTATAAGAAGCTCCAACATCAACATTGAAATAAGAATCCTTTTGAATAGATCCAAAAACGATTGGATCAAAAGCTCCTCCAAATTTAGTTTCATCTAATTGACTCTGAATAACGCCTCCGCTGATACCAAACGAAAGTTGATTCAAATCAAGTTCATCTCTCGAAAACATAATATGGTGCGCGTATGTAAGCTTTAATCCTTTTTGAGAATGGTATCCGTTTTTATCATTAAAAACAATAATTCCGGCTCCAGAGCGCTCTCCTACTCTTCCATTAAAACTTAAAGTTCCTAGTGAAGGGGCGTCATCTTGACCAAACCACTGTTTTCTTGCAGTTAATCTAACTTTAGCACAATTTGCTGCACCGGCCATTGATGGATGAATCAAATAAAGGTTATCCGACAAATAATCTGAGTAAACGGGAATTCCCTCTTGCGAATAGGAATAAAATGATGTAACCAAAAAAATGAATAAAACCTTGATTCTAAATTCCATAAAGGCAAATTTGTTTAAAGAAATTTTTGACTCTCATAATTTAGTACGATTTATTTGAAAAGAGTCTTAATTATTTTATTAAAAAACCAAATATAAGTATTAGTAGAAAATAACTTTACTAAATTTGCAAAAAATATACGACCATGACAAAAATCACTATAAAAGAAACTCAAAACCCTACGATTCTAAAGTTTGAGTTCGAAGATTTCATTACTAAAAATCAAAATTTCGAATTCAAGAACATTGATGAGGCACAGGCATCACCTCTTGCACAACAATTATTTTATCTTCCGTTTGTAAAAACAGTATACATTTCTGGAAATTTCATCGCTATTGAACGATTCAGCATTGTGGATTGGGACGATGTAAAAGATGCTGTTGCAGAGCAAATTGAAGCTTTTGTTGACAAAGGCGGCGTTATTGTAACGATTGACGAAAACAAGCCTAAAAAACAACCTATTACAGTTTATGGAGAAACAACTCCAAATCCTGCTGCTTTGAAATTTGTTGTGAGTAGAATGCTGACAAGAAATGCTGTTGAATACAAAAATATTGACCAGACGGCTTCTTCTCCACTAGCGCAGGAATTGTTTAAATTTCCTTATGTAAAGGAAGTTTTTATTGATGAAAATTATATTTCGGTAACAAAATATGAAATCAACAACTGGGATGAAATAACTTTGGAGCTAAGAACATTTATTAAACAATTTATCGAAAATGGCGGAACTGTTCTAGATGAAAGCTTAATTGAAACTAAAGTCAAAAATGATGTTGCAAAAGATGAAGCATTTGACAAATTAGATGTTACTTCTCAACAAATCATTAATATCTTGGAAGAATATGTAAAACCCGCAGTTGCTGCAGATGGTGGAAATATTGCTTTTGATTCATATAATGAAGATAACAAGACTGTAAAAGTAATTTTACAAGGTGCTTGCAGTGGATGTCCGTCATCGACTTTTACTTTAAAAAGCGGTATCGAAAACATGTTAAAAAGCATGCTGAATGATGAAGCTATTACGGTTGAAGCTTTGAATGCTTAATTAAATTCAGCACTGCAAAATTTCAAATATTTTATATTTAAAAATCCCGACAAATATTTTTTTGTCGAGATTTTTTTATGCTCGAATATCTTAATAGTATTTAAGTAAAAACTCTGCCTTATTGTAATCATATATGTGAAGTTTTACAAAATCTACAACTTTATATTGCCCTTCAGCATAAAATGTTTTATTGGCAATTTCCTGAATATCTTTCATTGGCAATGCCGTTACAGACATATCATTATTAAAATAAACTTGACTTCTGTATCTATGAAATTGAATTACTTCATCCTTGTTAAATATAATTTTTAAGTTTTTGTTATTCATCATTAGATTACCATAAGAATCTTTGTAAGTTATGGTATATTCCCCTTCTGCCTGCGCAATTCTTTTGAGTATAAAAAAAGCTCCGGTTGCGATATTTTCAATAAAATAATAACTTCCTTCTCTGTTAACAGGGCGAATAATTCGAATTTCTTGTATTATTTCTTCTGAATACATAATTTAAGTTTTACGTTATTTTGAGACTCTATACTATCTTCTATTTTTTGAGTTTGTCTTTTTCACGCTCACTTTGTCTTTGTCTCACTATTTTTTATTTTCAAAATCATTTAAACTTTTTTGTGGAATTTATTTTAAAAAACTTGAGCACCTAAAAATAAAACAAGCTGAAAAACTAATAATAGCCAAAAAAACAAATAAGAAGGTTTTATGGCTTCAGACAATATTCTGCTTATTCTAGTAGAAATTATCTCTGGTAATTTTAAATCTTTATTTTTAAAATCAATATCATCAAGTTTTACTTTAGCAAACAAATAATTAATTACTTTTTTCTTAATCTTTGAATCTTCTTGACCTTTATTGTTTTCTTGCAATAATTTCAATCGTAACATCGATTCATTAGTGATACTATTTATTGTTTCACTATTATCTGTTACTTTATTCACAATTTTAATTACTTTATTCTCTGCAAAACTTTGTGCTTTATTTTTCCACATTAGATAAAGTACAGACTGAATCGCTATTTTATTTGCCAACAGGAAATATAAAACAATAAAAACAGGAAAACCAACAACTAAAATAAATGCGCATGGGTTATTTAATGCCAAATTAATCATGAGCGCAATAGCATTTCCATGCCCGCCACCCGCTAAACGTATGTTTTGAAATAATGTAATCATTAAATATATCACGGAAAACAAAGTTCCAGTGGCTAGCGGTATCAACCATTTTAACGTTGCCTTTGCTATAATTGTAACCCCAGTTTTAATATTTTCTTTCATTTATTATTTTAATCTTTAAATATTTATAAAGTTTTTAATTGTGAACCTTTTGATTATTGCCCCATTTCTTCACGCTCTTTCCTATCTTTATGACGCTCTTTTCTATTTTCATAATCATTACGGTTTTCGTAGCCGATTTTTAAATATTCTAAAACGCCGGTAGCTGTATAAGTCAATTCATAATATTGCAAACGCCCATCTTTACACTCTTCTCCTGGCGCTCTATAATCGCCTCCAAAAGTATCTCTTGTATTGCCAGAATCATTTACACCATCTATATCCTGATCGACATAACCAAACTGTCCTGAAAAAGACAAGTCTTTCCTATAAATGTTTATTTCGGCTACTTTCATGCCAGCTCCTACAGGAAAGCCATGTAAATTTATATAGCCTTTATAAAAGGTAAAAGGGTAAATGAAGTTTTTTGGAGCATTTTCTTCTTCAATTTCTTCAACAATTTTTTTGTTTTCTTCAATGGAATGAGTTTTATTATTTAACATATTTCTTTTCCAATCTTCAGTAAATTCTTCCCATCCTCTCGCATGATTCAATTGTCCCGCTTTGCCTTCTGGGCTATCGAGATTTATAAAAAAAAATGCAGTTACTTTACCTGGTTCGCCTTCATTTTGCCAATCGTCTATAGCAATTCCATATCATCCCAAACAAAAGCCAAATTTGTATCTCTGCTAGGCTTTCCTAAAATTTTTTCCTATTCACTTAGGGACGTTCCTAATTCAAGATATTGTCCTTTATAAGATAAACCGCAACTGTCTACTTTTATAACAGCTTGTGAGACATCAATATTTTTTTCTTTTTTCATATTTTGGCATTGGGTATTTAGTATTGTTAAAAGTAAAATGACTATCGCTGTTTTTAGTTTTTTTTATCATTTGTTTATACCTTATTTTTTTACTTTCCTCAATTGAACAAAACTCTTTTAATAATCTTCCTTGTTCAGATTGTCCTGTATAGAGATAATCTTTAAGTCTATCTGGACTGACTTTATTATTAAAATCATAAACTATATAAAAATGATGGAAAGTTTGTTTAGATTTTCAATATTTTCTACTATTCAAGAGTTCCAGCATTTTTTCTTCTTTCAAATCTCTCTCTTTTTTAAATGAACCTTCAATAAAATAAGAATCAAAACCAAATTCATTTTTAAATTTTGTTGCTTTTAAATCTGGTTGATAAATTAAGTTATAGTTTGATTTGAGAGTTTTTGTAAGCCATTTTTTCTTGTAACTTCCATACTTATTGGTTCTGTAATCTTCTATAATTGTGATTGTATCCTGTTTTAAAATTCCAACATTGCAATCGTACCATTCTTTATAGGGAGTTTTCTCGTAACGAGTATTTTTGATGATATTATTTTCTAATTCAAAAAAACCTAAAAAAATCAATTCTAATCTTCTCTTTATTTCTATTTTTCCGTTTTCCGGTTCTGTCAAGAAGACACTTCCATTTTTATTTGTTTCTGCTACATACAATTCACCATTATCCGAATAAACACAAAAAGTAATAACTTCACTCCCTTCCTGATAGATATATACTTTATTAGTCTTCAGGAGTGGATTTTTCATTATTAGGTTCTTTTTTTCATCATTTAAAAAATCTGAATAATATTTAGAATAAATACTGTCATTTTTTTCATATTTGATGTTACGTGTACCTAGATATTTTTTGAATTCATTTTCTAATTGCAAATCTTTTTTTGAAGAACTACAGCTTATAATAAAAAGAGAAACTGAGAATAAGACTATTTTATTTACTTTTGTTTGCGCCATTTTTGTTTTTTTCTTCTAATAAATAATACTCTTTTAATAATTTTCCTTCTTCAGATTGCCCTGCATAAAGATACTTTTTAAGTCTGTTTAAACTCACTTTATTATTAACATCATAAACTACATACAAGTGATGAAAAGTTGGTTTAGACTTTAGTTGATTACTTATATTGTAATTCATCTTATCAATTTCATATTTTTTTAAATCATCTTGATATTCTCTCTTCCTTTCATTAAATTTTGTTTCACTTTGAAAATCTGACCTTATTGGCTCCTTAGGCTCTTTTGGTTTATCAGGAAAAGCAATGCTGTCGTGCATGGCATTAGTGGGCCAGAATGTGCCGTAGCCATGTCTGGTTTCTGTTGTTATGTTTCCGTTGCTATCTGTCAACGAAAAGGTTTCCTGTCCGCGGTTCAGTAGTACATCAAATAATTGCTGGTAATCGTAATTTTGATCGCCTATCATTTTATCTTGGTTTAACGGATTTTTGTTGTTCGATTTCCCGTAATACATATCAACAGCGTATGCAGCATATATATTATTAAGTAATTTTGCTTGCATATTGATTCCTGCAGACCAATATTCATCAGACCCCATACCAAAAAACAATGGTGGTTTATAAATATCATTATAGGATGCAATCATAAAATTGCCCACTTTTATGGCTGCTCCTCCAACAATTTGATTTCGGGTATGATCTTCATGATTTTTATTGCTAAAAACACCTCCTTTGTCTCTTGCAATATCATGGGAGTTATAACTATTTTTACCAAATTCTCCCGTTTCGGGGTTAAACTCTGGAGATACTTTGCCAGAACTTAAAATTCCTGTTGTTCCTAATGTAAATGCATACTCATAAGGATTCCAAACACCAGACCCAGAGGCATTATTAAAAAGATTCATTTGTAATTCATTTCCTGTTTTATAACCTAAAGTGATAGAAGGTGTAACCCCAAGGGTTACCAATGTTCGACTCATACTTGATGTTCCTACTGCACCTTTGGCGTAATAAGTTAAAGCAGTATTTAGAGCACCCATCATACCAAAATCTCCTGCTTTTACATCTTTTGTAATTCCAGCATATAAACTAGCCGTAAAACCACCCTTTAAGCTATAACTAAATTTAAAACCTATGTTTGGAATTATTGTTGGTGGATCTCCAGGTCCTTGATCAAAATCTTCAAAATTACCAGCGTTTGGTCCATGTTCCCCCTTTGTAGTTTCTAGCGTCCATTGACTGGTTCTCAATGGCTTATCTTCAGCTTCTAAAAAAGAAAGCTCAATATCTCCCTTATATGTAGCGGTTTCTAATTTTCCAATAATAATTGACTCAGATCCGATTGCATCAAATCTAAACATATCATATTGATAAGCTTCAAAACCTTTGAGGTCACTAAGACCATTTAAAAAATCGTTTATATAATCAGTGTATGATTGTGTAAGATCTTGAAGAAGCTTGATCTTTTTATCATTATTTTTTTCAACACCTAATAATGTAGTTTCCCAAATAATAATCTTTTTTTTATCTAAATCATAAAAAGCTTTTCCAGAAATTAAGTTTGATGAAACTTCAATAGGTAGGTTTATAATTTTTCCATCAACTACAGCTTTATAAAATTTATAAATAATACTTGTATCATCAGCATTAAATTTCGGCATCATTTCTTTTGCTGCACTCAATAAATGAGAATAAACATACGTGCTTTCAAATTTTACTCTACTATCTATTAGCTGTTTCTTTGGTGGACTTTTAGGTTCTCCAAAAAAAGTTCCCTCTTTTGCAGTAAAAGATATCTTTCCCTTAGCATTGTAAACAATGCTTTCTTTAGCATAATATATTTCTTTTCCTCCTGTAGTCTCAATAATTTTACCGCCTACATTTCTAATTCTTGCCATGATTAATAAAGGTTAGATTTTTCTCCACTGTTAAGTTTGGTTTCTTTTTGAGAATGTTTTTCTATACCATTTTCACTAGAAGTTTGAATTCCTTGTTGACTATTTACAATTCGATCATGTGCCGTATGTGATTCCGCATTTCCTTGAATGTCTTCAAAAACACTACCAGTAACATTCAGCATACTATTTCCGCCAATATTCAAATTATGCATCATTCCAACAGTTGTAGACTTATCAACTCCTGCACTCTCTAGGATATTTAATCCTGCCGTAGTTGTAATGCTTTCGGAAGCATTAATGATTAAGTTTTTGCAGTTAAGGGTTAAAGTTTCCGGTACGGTAATAGTTGTACTTTTGGTTTCTTCGTTTAGATGAATCTCATTCCCGCTCGGGTCAGAAAGCCAGATCCCAACTTTTTCTATGAATTTAAATAACTGTCCAAACCTCAATTTCCAGCCTTTTATACTATTTTTTGGGTCAAAGAATTCCGGTTTTGCCTGCCCGTTGTAATGCGAACCCGACACATACGGTCTCTGGGCATTTCCTCCTTCAAAACTTACCAAGACTTCGTCATCTATTTCAGGTCTCCAGTATATTCCTCTTCCTCCAGCGCCAGAGTAATGTTGCACTACTCGCATCCAATCGCTAGACCTGCTTCCATTTCCCCAAAAGAATTCAATCTTCACACGCCCGAGTCCTTCAGGATCGTTGTTGTCTTTTATTGTTGCCGGCTGAGTTTCGGCTCTTGCAAAGACTTTTGTATCGGTATAATGCGGTGCCGAAACATCGTCTGGAATGGCTTTGAATTCACAAGTATAATTGCCATGAACTTCTGAGTGATGTGTGGCTTCTATGCAGATAAGATGATGTTCGGAGGTCCCGTTGATAATTGTAAATGTCTGCCCAAGTCCTAAAGGGAAATAAGATATTCCGCTGTAGTAAACACTGTTTGCATTGCTTCCTGCGGTTTGCAGCGCTACCATTTCCTCTATTTCGTCCTTGCTCCGTGCGTTGTTGGTGTAGGCACCAATGCCCAGATCCGGCTGGGCAACGGTTCCCTGATTAAAACCGACATTCGACGCAAAACTATCCCCGCTTCCTTCGGAGGTTCTAAGCGAAGAATTTTTGATACGCGAAGCATTGTTGTAATCGTAGCCCGTCAGCGAGATCTTATGCGCCGTCATATTGACCTGGATCTTGAAACTGTGCAATGAAGCCCCGTTGATGAGTTTTATTTTGGAGCTTTTCGTCTGTCCGAACTGCATGCGCATTCCGTCGAAATAAAACCACTGTCCGTAACGCTGTGCCAGCCTTTTCAGGAAATCAAAACTGCTTTCGTTGTACTGCGCCATATAACTGAACTCTTTCGTATAGGTCGATCTTATCGCATCCCTTTGATAAAATTCTGTCGGACCTTCATACAGAATATCCAGCACAATATCATCCATTCGCCTTTCGAGAAAAGTTCTGGATTTGGGCATATCATTCAAAACGATGCTGTGGCTCGTTCCACTTACATGAAGCCCGACTGCGCTTCCATTCTGATCTATTGAAGATAGTCCCGTTATGATGCCTTTGCTCATCAGCCTGATTCCAGTCAGGCTTTTGAAGGTAAAAATGACTTCGCTTCCGTTGTATCTCATCATTGCTTTGGCCTGATCTTCGGGTTTTATTACTGCCTTGCCAGTAGACTGCCAGACAAACGAAAAATAATGATGGTCAGCCATTTTCTGCGACAGCTTCAAATCATAATAAATAATGTTTTGGGTAAAACCTCCAATAGTAATGTGAACTTGGTCTGAGAAATGAGCCATAAAATAAATGTTTTAAACAATTAAAGTAAGAAATTACTGTGAATATAAAACAACTATTTTATTCGTACAATACCCACTTTTAGTGATTTTTAAAAACTAAAGGTGAATAAATCCAAAAAAATACATACACTATACCGATCTTATTTTCAATAAATTATCAATAATAAAACTATTAGTCCTATAAATTTACTTAATATTGTATTCTTAACCAATCAATATAAAACTATGGGTGTATCATCTTTTTTTAAAAATTTATTTGGCTCGACCAAAGAATCTGTAAATGAATTGGCAAATAATGCCGAAAGCACTTTTGAGCATGCTAAAGAAGCTGCAGCTCCGTATATTGAAAAAGCAGAAACTTTTGCTGAAGAAACGATTGCCAAAGCTAAAGAAGCATCAGAACCAATTATTGAAAGTGCGGCAGAATATGCGCATCAAGCGAAAGAAGTTGTGAGCGAATATGTTGAAAAAGCATCTGACGCAATCAGCGATGTTGTTGAAACCGTAAAAGAGAAAACGGCAGAAGTTGCTGATGATACTAAATCAATTGCCACAGAAACTGTTGCTGATACAAGTGAACCAGCAATTGAAGAAGCTGACAAGGAATAAAACCGCTTTCTTTTCTTATAAAATAAATATTCTTTATATTTGCAAAATAATACACCTTCTCATTTTGAGAAGGTTTTTTTATTCAAAATAAAATGATGAGCCCCGAACAATTAAGCGATTACGCCAACGCATTATTAAGAGTATTAATTGATTATTCTCCAAAATTAATCTCTGCAATTTTAATTTTATTTGTTGGTTTATACGCCATTAGATTAATCAACAGATCATCAGAAAAATAATGGTTCAAACGAAATCTAGATCCGACTTTAACCAAATTTCTGGCAGACATATTGTTATGGGCTTTGCGTGTTTTACTTTTTGTAACGTTTATCTCTAAACTAGGAATACCGAAACTTCTTCTTTTGTTGCTATTTTAGGGGCAATGGGACTTGCGGTTGGTTTATCATTGCAGGGTTCACTTTCTAATTTTGCAGGAGGAATGCTGATTATTCTTTTTAAACCTTTTAAAGTTGGAGACACAATTGAAGCTCAGGGAATTATAGCAACAGTAAGTGAAATTCAGATTTTTGTAACTAAGTTAATCAACGGAAATAATCAGACTGTTTTTGTTCCAAACGGTGCTTTATCAAACGGAACGATTATTAATTATTCGATGCAGGGCGAAAGAAGAGCCGATTTGACTTTTGCAGTATCCTATGAGTCTGATATTAAAAAAGCAAAAGATATATTACTAGACGTTTTAAATAAAAATCCAAAAGTGTTGAAAAAACCTGCCCCGGAAGTGTTCGTAAAAAATCTGAGTGCCAGTTCTGTTGAATTTGCCGTTCGCCCATGGGCAAAAAATGAAAATTATGGCGTTGTTTTTTCTGAGACTTTAGAAAATTGCAAAAGCAGCTTTAGATGAAGCAGGCATCTCTGTTCAGCCGTTTACAATTCAAAAATAAAATAGATTTTATTATTTTTTTGATGGAGGTGCCATCATAAAATCTTTTAAATAATAAGGTTCAAAATAAGCGACATCTACAGTGTCGCTTATTTTGATATTTATCAAAACTGATTTTACTCATTTCTCTTCGCCGAAGGGTATTTAATTTCTTCCAGAAAAACAAAGTTGTCTTTTGTCAGAACAGATTTGCATTTTTCGGCACAATCGCCAACAAAATAAAGTTTCTGTAAAATCTTAAAAAGAATCTTCAGTAATAATTTCGGCCTCAATTGGTCTTTCTTTTTCAAAATCAGCAGTAAAAATAGCACTGTAAACTTCCATTCTTCTGGCATCCAACATCGGGATTATTTTTCCTTCAGAAACATTGGCTCTGTGAAGCTAATGTTTGTAAAGTATCTACAGCAATCAACGGAATATTTAAAGCAAAACACAATCCTTTTGCTGCCGAAACACCAATTCGTAAACCTGTGTAAGAACCAGGTCCTTGGCTAACCGCAATGGCATCTAAATCTTGAACACTAATTCCTGCTTCAGGCAATTACTTCTTCAATAAAAACATGAAGTTTTTCGGCATGCGAATATCCTTCTTCAGCAATTTCTTTACATAAAATTGTTTCTCCATTTTTTGCAATTGCCACAGAACAATTTTTGGTAGCGGTTTCGATGTTGAGAATAAAAGACAAAGTATTATTATTTAAGGATTATTTATATGCAAAATTTATTTCTTCGGTGCATCTGCTTTTTTAAGCTTCACCTTATCACCAGAATTCAATTCTTTAGAAACTGTCGTGTAAGGCCCTGTAATAACAACATCTCCGGGTTTTAATCCAGCCATTACTTCAATATTAGTATCGTCTTGAATTCCTGTTTTAATGATTCTGATTTTAGCTTTATCACCAACTTTTACAAAAACGCATTCGAATTTTTTATCACTTTTCGGCGCTGCTTTTTATCTTCATTCGGATCTTCAACTTTAAAATCTTTTACGGCAGTTGTATCCGATTTTACAACAACAGAACTAATTGGCACTGCCAAAACATTTGTTTTTGTTGTTGTCATAATATCAACTGTCGCAGTCATTCCTGGTCTGAATGGCGAATAAGTATCTGGTTTTCCTTCTAATAAATCTTGATAAGATTCTTTTAGAATTCTAACTTTAACTTTAAAATTAGTAACTTGATCTGAAGTTAAAGCTGTACTTGCAGAATTGGAAATACTCGTTACAATTCCTTTAAATTTCTTTTTCAAATAAGCATCAACTTCAACATTAGCTTCATCACCAATTTTTACTTTTACAATGTCATTTTCATTGACATCAACTTCAACTTCCATATTGTTTAAGTTGGCCACTCGCAAAAGCTCTGTTCCTGCCATTTGTTGTGTCCCCAAAACACGTTCTCCTAATTCAACATTCAATACTGAAATTGTTCCATCTGCTGGAGCATAAATAGTAGTACGTCCTAAATTATCTTTAGCTTCAGTTACTGATGCGGATAGCACTTTGAACATTATAATAGGAACTTTGTTTAGTTGCTTTTGCCACTTCAAAAGTAGCAATAGATTTATCCCAATCTGATTTTGAAATCACGCCTTTATCATACAAGGTTTTATTTCGTTCATAATTGGCTTTGGCTTCTTTAAAGTTGGCTTCAGATTGCGTTAAACCTGGCTTTAGTTCCTGACAAATTTGCCACAGATCTGCTCTAAACCTGAAGTATATAAATCTGGATTTATTTTAACCAATAAATCTCCTTTTTTGACAACTTGACCTTCTTTTACATTCAACGCAATAATTTCACCCGAAACCATTGAAGCAATTTTTACTTCAATTTCTGGTTGAATTTTTCCGGTTGCCGAAACTGTTTCAACAATTGTTGACGCCACTAACTTTTGAAATTTCTACTTCTTTTCCTTCATCCTTATTTCCTATAACTCCTGTTTTTCGAAAGTCCTATTAAAAGTGCCAATAATTACTAATTGCACCTCCTACTAAGAAATAAATTGTTTTTTTTGACATAGTAAATTATTTTGTAAGTTGAATTGGAACAATTGGAATTCCAAAATAGAATTCAAGTATTTTTATTTTAAAAATATAATCGTATTTCGTTCTGATAACATCAGACTGTGCATTCGTTAACAACGTTTGAGCCTGTGTAAAATCAAATGAATTCATCAATCCTACATCATATTTTTCTTTAGCATAATTGTAAGCCTGTTGTCTTGCTTCTAAAGTTACAGTTGCAGATTCATAAGTATTTAATGCTCCTTTTGCATTTGTAAAAGCAGTATACACATTACGTTGCAAATCTAAACTTTTTTGTTCTAAATCTATTTTAGATTTCTCTAAACTTACTTTATTACGTTCAACATTATTTCGAACTGAGAAACCGTTGAAAATTGGAACATTCAATTGAAATCCAAAATTATGCCCTTTGTTATCACTAAACTGTTGAAAAATAGGATCTGGCCCTGTAAAATTGGCTTACCATTTCCGTCTAATCCTACAATTTATCACTATAACTGGCTCTGGTATTAAAGCCATAAAAACCACTTAAAGTTGGCTGAAAAGCGCCTTTTGCAATAGCTACATTTTTCTCGGCAATTTCCAGATTAGTTTGCGCCAGTTTTAATTCGGTTCTTGTTTCTTTTGCTTTGTTATAAATATCAATTGGACTTTGCGCCATGATATTATTTTCATCTTTTGCATTAGTATCATCAACGACATCAAAATCCGCAAATTCTTTTAATTGTAAAAGCTGTGCTAAACTCAATTTTGAAATCAATAAATTATTTTCAGAAACAGTAATATTTTGTTGATCTGTTGCAATAGTAGCTTTTAGATCATACAAATCTCCACGAGGAATTGTTCCTGCATTAACCATTTCTTCAGAACGCTTTAATCGTTTTTCATCAATAGAAAGTTGCTTCTTTTTTACTTTTAAATCTTCTTTATAAGACAAAATTTGAAGAAACGCATTCGCAACATTCAACGAAATATCTTCCTGCATTTTCAGCAATTGATATTGTGATGCAACAATAGCAAGTTTCGTTCTTCTGTATGTATTTTGAATTTGCAGTCCTCTGTAAATATCAACTCCAGCATTTAAACCTACAGATGAATATTGAGTAGTCTGATTACGTAAAAGTCCTGTCGTAACATCTTGATTCAAACCAATATTCCAGGAATGAGAAGCATTTCCGTTTACTGATGGAAGATAATCTACCAAAAGCATCCTTTTTGTCTATATCAGCATTTTGCACATCTAATTCCGATAATTTTATCGTAATATTATTGTCTAATGCATATCTTACACATTCTTCTAGTGTCCATTGTTTTGTTTGCGCCTGACCTGATAATCCAAACCCAAAAAGCATGGCAAAAACAAGACTATTATATTTTATTTATTTTCATATATTTTGAATGAAAGCATAGCAAAAAACTATGCAAATTTAACATTTTTTAAAACCCAAAAACTCCTTTAACTATCAGATTATTTTTTCTCCTATCCTTCATTGATCAAACCTTGATTCCAGATTTTAATTTTATCAGAAGCTTTAACGCCACTTTTAACCTGAACATAAATTCCGTCGCTAACGCCCAAAACTAAATCTTTTCTTTCGAAATTTTTGTGGTGCCGTTTCAACTTCTACATAAGGTTTTTGTGTTTTTTTGTCAAATTGCACAAGTGATTCTTTAATAGCTAAAACTTTGTCTGCTTTTTCTAAAATAATAGATGCATTTGCACTTAATCCAGCTCTGATGAAAGTATCATCCTCTATTTTCTAATTTGGCTTTTATTTCAAACTGAATTGCGCCATTTTCTACTACACCTTTTGGCGCGATGTCAGTTAAAGTCGCATCGAATTTTTTATTTTCGATCGCCCCAACAGTAATTTCAATAGGCATTTTTTCTTTGATTTTACCTACTTCAGACTCATCAATTTTCCCAATAAAAATCATTCTTCCAACATCGGCTACGCTGGCAATTGTAGTTCCTTCGTTAAAATTATTACTTTCAATAACTTGATTTCCAACTTTAACAGGAACCTGCAATACCATTCCGTTTACAGTTGAACGAATTAATGTATTTGCATAACTTCCTAAAGACGTTGTTGTTCCTGTTTTTACAATATCTAAGCTTTGTTTTGCAGCAACATAATTTTGTTTAGCTTGTTTGTATGCCAATTGCAGCGGCATCAAAATCATTGGCAGAGATTACTTCTTTTTCAAACAAGCGTTTTTTGTCTCTTATAGATTTTCTCCTGATTATCTAATGCGATTTTTGTAGTCTGTACTTGATTTTGAGTACTACTTACATTCGACACATTGGCAACAACTCTAATTTTGGCAATCATATCACCAGCTTTAATTTTTTCTCCGGCTTTGATATATACTTCTTCAATAATTCCTGAGATGTTTGGTTTGATTAAGACCTCTTCATCAGGCTGAATATTACCTGTTGCGATTGTGTTTTTTACTATCGTTTTAATCTCTGCTTTTTCAGTTTGAAAAACAATTGGCGATTCTTGATTTTTTGCATACAAATAATATAGTGCACCAAAGAAAACTATTGCAATAAAGATTAAAATGGTTACGGTTACTCCTTTTTTCATTTTGTTTTTGGTTTAATCGATTATATTTTGATTGATAATTTATTCTGTTCGTAAAGCGTCAACTGGCTTTACATTGATTGCGATTTGTGCAGGAATAAATCCGGCAAGCAAACCTGAACCCACTAATATTAATAAGGCAACAAATACAACTCCTAAATCTACACTTGGATTTGCAAACATAGTGTTGCTGTCTGGCGGCATCGAATCTAAAGCCATATTTAAAAGGGCAATAATTCCGGTGGCGACTGCAATTCCAAACATTCCTGAAATAATAGTCAAAAAGATAGATTCCGATAAAATTTGTCCTCGAATAGCCGCTGGTGTTGCTCCTAATGCTCTTCGGATTCCAATTTCCTTTGTACGTTCTTTAACTACAATAAGCATAATATTTGAAATTCCGATTACTCCAGAAATCAGAACCAGAGTCCCAACAAAATAGGCAATGATTTTCAAGATATTAAACAAACTCTGTACTTTATTGAACTGCTCGTACAAATCAAAATTCCCAACCGCTCTATCATCTGCAGGATTTATAGAATGAAGCGCTTTAATAATTTCTAGAATTTTTGGTTTTAGATCAGTGATTGACGTTTCATCTTTTGCTGTAAGCGCCATCCATCCCACTTTATCTCCATAATTAAAAGCTTGTTGAAAAGTTGTAAACGGAATAAAAATATTTTTTTGTTCCTGTTCAGCATTTCCACCTTGTTGTTTAGATTTATAAACTCCAACGACCATAAAATTTATGCCGTTTATTTTAATATAGGTTCCGATGTACTCTTCTTCTTTTCCATAAAGTTCGCTGATCACTCCCTGACCAATTACACATACTTTTCTTCTTCCTTCGATATCCTGCTGATTCACAAATCTGCCTTTTATGATATCCATTGGCTGTTGCTTAATCAGTTCTGGATAATCTCCATAAATGGTAAATGCAGAAGTTTTTGTTCCTCGCACCACATTATTGGTTCCGTTAAAATCACCTAACTGATTCCTTGGCGAAACATATAACAAGTCTGGCAAAGCAGCTTTCAATGCTGTAACGTCACTATTTCTAAAATCATATCGACGCGTTTTTGGTAATCCTTTGTATGCTTTTGACGTTGTTTGACTCCACATAAACATGGTGTTTGTGGCAATTCCATCAAAACCTTTTTTAATTCCATTTTCCAGTCCATTTCCAGCCGCAAGCAGAATCACCAAAATGAAGATTCCCCAAAAAACACCAAAAGCCGTCAAGATCGTCCTGAAAGTATTCGCCGTTAAAGCCTGTAAAATTTCGTCCCAATTATCTTTCTTAAACATAATTATTCGTCTCTAAGTGCTACAATAGGTTTAATTTTGGCTGCTCTGTATGCCGGAAAAAAACCCGCCATTGCTCCCGCAAATACAAGCAAACAAGTGTTGTCAATGCGACATTGAAATCGACTTCAGGATTTCTGAAAATATTCACTCTGCACCATCGGCCCAACAAATTCCAGTAATAATAAACTAGCCAGTAATCCAATAAATCCAGCAATTGTGGTAATAAAAATGGACTCATGAAGTATCATGGCAATAATAGAAAATGGAGATGCTCCAAGGCTTTTCTAATTCCAATTTCTTTCGTTCTTTCTTTTACTATAATCAGCATGATATTACTTACACCAACAACTCCTGCAATAATTGTACAAATACCAACCCACCAAAAGAACAATCTGATATATAAATTTAAATCATAAAATTGTTTGCATCTTTAACTGAATTATAGACACCAACTCCACTTTCATCATCTGGTGCAACTATATTTTTGCTTTTCAACAAGTCTTTCAAATCTTGAGTAAATTTTTCTGATTGGGCTAAAGCTTCATCATAATCCTTTGTTTTCTTTAAGTGTAAAAAACATATTACTGATTTTATCTCCTCCCCCAAAAGCTCGTTGCGCCAGTAGTTTTAGGCAAATACGCTCTTGCTTCTTCTCTTTCTCCTCCCGGATCTGTAAAAACACCTACCACCTTAAAATTGACATTATTGATCGCGATTTCCTTACCTAAAGCATCCTTATCTTTAAACAAATCTGTTTTTACTTTCATACCAATACAGCCGCTACTTTTTCATTGTTAGCCAAATCATTGCTATTTATAAATCGGCCTTGAACAATCGTAAGATTTTCAACTCCTGAACCATGATCAGGATCAACTCCTCTATATTGATAACTTCCAGATTCTTTACCATAAGAAATCGTACCACCCCAAAAATTATATGAAGCAGAACGCAAATCTAATTTATCCTCAAATTTTTGAACCGATTGGTTATAATCACTATTTCTAAGCTGAATTTGTCTTCCCGGATTTAATCCTTTGTATTCTTTTGTTGTCGTTCCAGACCAAACCTCAATAAGTCCGGCAGCATCACGCTCAAACTGTTTTTCAATTCCATTCTGAAGCCCTTTTCCCGCTCCAAGCAAAATCACTAAAATAAAAATTCCCGATGCCACTGAAACCCCAGTCAAAAATGTTCTTAGCCGGTTTTTGGAGATTGCTTCAAATATTTCTTGCCAACGCTCAATATTAAACATAAGATGAAGCTCTAACTTGTTCTACTTTTTTATCATCGATAATTAATCCGTCTTTCAGGACCACATTTCTTTTGCACATAGCGGCAATATCTGGTTCGTGTGTAACGATTAAAATAGTTTTACCTTCATCGTTAATTCCTTGAATTAGTTCCATTACTTCATAAGAAGTTTTAGTATCCAAAGCTCCTGTAGGCTCATCTGCAAGCAATACTTTTGGATTTGAGGCTAAGGCTCTTGCTATTGCAACACGTTGTTTCTGACCTCCAGAAAGCTCATTTGGCAAGTGATGCGAGTGCGAACCCAAACCAACTTTCTCCAAATATCTCATAGCAATTTCGTAACGTTCTTTTCTTTTTATCCCTTGATAATACAATGGCATTGCCACATTATCAAGTGCACGTTTTATAATTGATCAGATTAAAAGATTGAAAAACAAATCCTAAAAACTTATTTCGATATTTTGAAGCTATCGTTTCATTCAGTTTTTTAATTGGAGTTTTATCTAAAATATAACTTCCAGAATCAGCCTCATCTAAAATTCCTAAAATATTAAGAAGTGTAGATTTTCCTGATCCCGAAGATCCCATGATAGCGACTAAGTTCTCCTTCTTCAATATTAAAATTAATTCCTTTTAACACATGTAATTCTGAACTTCCCATTTTATAGGACTTATGCAAATCTTTGATTTCAATCATGATATTGTTAAATTTTAAAACAATAATAATATTTTTATTAAGTAAATTATGGTAAGAAAACGTTAATAATTCGTTATTCTAATATTTAAATAAGACGGTGCAATTCTTTATGTAAATGTTACACTTTTTTAAGATTATATAATTGTTTTCTTAATTTTGTGTCACTAAAAAAAATCTGTAACCATGAAGTTTTCTTCAATTTTCGCTTTATTTACAGCACTACACTACTTTGCAGCTGCTCAACATCACAAAAATTAGAAACCTTAAAACCGGAGCCAGACGATGCTAGTCCGTTAGTTTATGATGCAAATCCATCTTTTATTAATTTACCTATAACAGTGAAACTGTCTGACATCGAAAATCAGACAAATAGTATTTTGAATGGATTAATTTATGAAGACAATAATATTGAAGATGATGATATCGAAATGAAAATTTGGAAACAGGCTCCAATAAAAATTCAAACGATCCTGCAAATCCAGATAAAAAGATAAAAACGATTTTACCTTTAAAAGCGACAATTAAATATAGAATTGGAACAAAAAAATTAGGTGTTGAGTTATATGATACGCGTGAATTTAATTTAAATGGAGTCATTACTTTATCGAGCGAAGTGGCTTTAACAAATTGGAAATTAAATACAAAAACCGAATTTAAATCTCTTAGATTGGAATGAAAGTCCGACAATGACTTGTTTTTGGAAAAAATATGCCAATTACTTATTTGATAAATCCTGCAATTTCTATTTTTAAATCAAAAATTGAAAAGAAAATAGACGAAGCAATCGAAAATCAATGGATTTTAAACCAAATGTTTTATCGGCATTAGAAAAAATATGTACACCATTTCCAGATGAGTGATACTTATGAAAGCTGGTTAAGAATTGTTCCTGTTGAAGTTTATTCGACAAATGCGAAACTAAAAAATGATTTGTTTTTATTAGATATGGGAATGAAATGCAACATGGAAACCATTGTGGGCAAACAACCGGAATCTAAATTTAATGCCAGTAAAATTGTTTTAAAACCTGTTGCCAAAATTCCAAATCAGATTTCGGCCAATATTGCAGCAATTTCAAGCTATATGCAGATGCTTCTAAAATAATGACCAACAATTTTGCTAGGTCAGGAATTTGGTTCCGGAAGTAAAAAAGTAACCGTAAAAAATGTTGCAATTTGGCATAAAGACGGAAAAATGGTAATTGCACTTGATGTTTTAGGATCTATAAACGGAACATTTACTTAAATGGATTTCCACAATATAATCCGCAAACAAAAGAAATTTATTTTGACAAATTAGATTATGTTTTAGACACCAAAAGCAAATTAATGCGAACCGCAAGTTGGCTAGGGCAAGGCTATATTTTAAGAAAAATGGAAGAAAGTTGCCGATATTCTATCCAGCCAAATTTAGAAGAAGGCAAAAAAAGTATGGCTTCTTATCTAAAAAACTATTCTCCGATGCCCGGCGTTTTTGTAAATGGAAAAATGGAAGATATTCAGTTTGATAAAATTCAATTGACCAATCAGGCGATTATCGCTTTTATAAAAATAAACGGAACTGTAAATGTTTCTGTCGATGGATTGAAATAAAAATCAATAATTTCTGTATTTCCCAACAATCGAAAATAAAACCTAAATGAAAGAAAATATAATACTTTTACTTCAGATAGTAACTGTGGATTTTTTCACAGCATTTGGTTTGTATTCGTTGCTTTTTTTAATCATCTCAATATTAACAAAGAATTCCATTCTGTATAAAGTAGATGAAGAAGCTTCAAATTTCATCTCTTTTGTTGGCGTAATTTATTTCACGATCTGGATTATTGGAATTTTTGTTTTTTATTTTGAAAGCAATGCAGAAGAGCAAAATCTTCTATTAAACAGATTGTTCGGAAAATATTGGTTTGGAATTTGGGCTCAATCGATTTTATGGTTCTTGATTACGCAACTGCTAAGAATTAAAAGAGTTTATAAAAACATCTTTTTAAGAATACTATTCAGCTTTATATTAATGGTTTCTATTGAAAGATTCGTGATATTTATTACTTCTTTTCATCGTGAAACTTAAAAAAAAGCAGTATAAAATTTTAGACTGCTTTTTTCTTTTTAGATTGATACATTCTGTAAATCAGGAAACCAATAATCCCACAAGCAAATACGGAATCACCATTAAGTAAACAATTCCGTCATTTACAGCCTCAGCTTTTTTAACATTTGAATCTCCCGCAAGCGCAGCACGACACATTGCGCATTGAGCATTCATTGAAATTCCAATAAAGAAAACACAAATTCCAAAAAACAGACTTTTGTAATTTGAAATTTGAAACTTTAATCTTTAATTTTATTTATTAATGTACATAATAAGGAGAAATCATTAAGTAAACCACAACACCTGTAACCGCAACATATAACCAAAGCGGAAAAGTTATTTTTGCTATTTTTTTATGTCTGTCGAAACGTTGCGCCAGAGCCCGAACATAAGTAATTAATACTAAAGGAATAATAGCGATAGACAATAAAATGTGAGTGATTAAGAATAAAGAAATAAACATAACGCAATGCTCCAATTTTAGCTGTCTCCGCCAAATCCAGAATTCCATCATGATTTAGACCTCCAAATTTAGTAGAATCAGCTGTCATATGATAAGCGACATACATTGCTAAAAAAGCAACCGATAATGCAATAGCTAAAGTCATTAAACGCTCATGCAATATTCGTTTTCCATTTTTTATAGCAATTACAGCCGCAACCAAAACGACTAGCGTAAATTCCGTTTATTGTTGCATAAATTGGAGGCAAAAATGAAAAGGCTCAACATTATATCCCAAAATCTTTTAATTTAACCAAATAGAATTGCAACAACAACTGGTATTACAATTGAAACCGCAACAATAAATTTATTGTATTTTTTTTCTAATGAATTATCTTCCATTTTTATTCTTCTAATAATATTTTAATATCTTCCTGAATTTCTCTTACTCCTTTTTTATCTAAACCATCATAATACAAAATTGGGTTTCCAAAATCATCTTTTCTACAACGAATATTTCCGTCTTTATCGACCAAAGCAAACAAACCTGAATGCTCAAAACCTCCATTCACTTTTGAATTTTCACCAGCATACAAATTGAAACCTTTATTAGACAAATCCATAATCGTTGCTCTGTCTCCTGTTAAAAAATTCCAGTTTGAAGATTTAGCACCTAATAATTTTGCGTGATCTTTTAAAACTCTGGAGTATCATGTTTAGGATCAATTGTAATTGAAACAATTCCGAAATTAGGATTTCCAAAAAATGTTTTTTCAATTTCCAGCATACTTAAATTCATCTTTGGACAAATTGAAGGACAGGTTGTGAAGAAAAATTCTAAAACATATACTTTTCCTTTATAAGTTTCATTTGAAACTTTGGCATTATCCTGATTGGTTAATTCAAATTTAGGAGCCGGACCAATTGTTAATAATTTACCATCCCGCTTTCGAAGTTTTTAAACCAACATTATCCAAACGATTTCCTTTTACAACTTCACCATTTTGAATTCTGTCGACAATTTTTGGAACAGCATAAATTCCGAAAATCAAAATGATAAACGAAATTCCGATATATGATTTATTTTTAAACATGTATCTAAAAATTAAAGTTCTTTAGTGGCATTGTGATTCTTTTTAAGAGCAGCACGATATTCGTATAAAATGATTTTAAAATCATCCAGCATTTCATTGCTCAAATCAGAAGGATGAAAAGTATCATATCCTTCTTTATATTCGTCTTTATCTTTTCTTCCTCTAAGATTTCTTTCTTTATCAACAATATAAACATTTGATGTCCCAAGATTGTCATCAAGTTTTCCTTTTAAATGCAATTGATCATAATATGCTTTTATTTCTTCTGGAGAAGCAAAAACAAAATGCCAGCCAGATACATCAGTAAAAGCACCTAAAGATTCTACAAGCTTCTTAGCATCTTTTTCTGTTCCCAACGGACAGATAACTACAAACTGTAAATCTTTGAAACCATTATAACGCTGATAGATTTTTTCGTTTAGATTAAAAAAGTTACCTCTGTTTTTTAAAATTTCAGTACCTGAAAAACCAAGTATAGTTATTTTTTTATTTAAAGTTACTTTTTCGCCTTTTAACGATTTCCAATTGCCAAGGTCAGCAATTTTAGGTGTTATAGTAGGAAGTTTAGTAAAGCTGTTTACTCCAGATGCAAAAAACAAATAAGCTACAATAGGCAGAACAAAAAGTACAAAGAGAACTATATTTTTTTTCATTGTTTATGCGGAAAATATTGAGGTACAAAAATAAAAAAAGCTCCGCAAATCGGAGCTTCTTTTCGAATTAATATCATGTTAAAAATTCCATTTAATAGTAGAATCTTTAAAAACCCCATAAATATAATGTCCTTCTGTCAAAAGAATAAACAATAAATATAAAACTAGGAAAATAACTGGTGATACAACAGACCATCTAAGACTGCTTTTTTCACCTTCCATGTGCATAAATGCCCATACTATATAATAAGCTTTGAAAATTGTCAGGATATAGAAAATCCAGTTCAACAAATTCAAACCTACAAAATGATTAATACTCCAAACTCCAGGTTTGTAGATACCAAGAATAACCTCTACTGTTGTTACTACTGATAGTAATCCAAAAACAAACCAGATTCTTTTTGTATTTGATACGTGCTAGTGTGACATAATAATTAAATTTTATAAATTAAACTAAATAGAAAACTGTAAATACAAATACCCAAACTAAATCGACAAAGTGCCAGTATAAACCAACTTTCTCTACCATTTCGTAGCTTCTTCTTTTCTCATAAGTACCTAATAATACATTAAAGAAAATAATGATATTAATAATAACTCCTGAGAATACGTGGAATCCGTGGAATCCTGTAATGAAGAAGAAGAAATCAGCAAATAATTTACTTCCGTATTCGTTTCTAGTTAAGTTTGCACCTTCAACAACATATTTTGCAGTTGCTTAAACGATCTTTCAGATTCTGCTCTTGTTAAAACTGTTTTTTTCTTTTCAGCTGTAAGCTGTCTCTGTTCTGATCAATAATTCAGGATGAGCTTTAAAACCAGCTTGAACTTCAGCAACTGAATATGTTGAAACAGTTTCAGGACTTTCCATAAACCATTTTCCTTTGGCTCTTGTAAGTTCTTCTGGCTGTTCTGGTAATTTTACCGCAAACTCTTCAAGAGCTACTCTTTTTCCATCTTTATCAACAAACTGCAATAAACTTCCACCTCTAGTTTCAATTGCACCATATTCTCCTTTAATGAAGTTTTTCCATTCCCAGGCTTGAGAACCAACGAATATTAAACCTCCAATAATAGTCAAGAACATATAAAAAGCAACTTTTGTTTTTTTCAATTGGTGACCAGCATCAACTGCCAAAACCATTGTTACAGATGAAAAAATCAAAATAAAAGTCATTAAGGCTACATAATACATCGGTGCCGGAACACCATGCATAAATGGGAAGTGAGTAAACACTTCATCAGCCAAAGGCCATGTTTCAATAAATTTAAATCTAGAAAAACCGTAAGCAGCAAGGAATCCAGAGAATGTCAAGGCATCTGATACGATAAAAAACCACATCATCATTTTACCATAACTTGCTCCTAATGGCTCAATGTCTCCGCCTCCCCAAGTTTTTTCGTCGTTGTTTGCAGTAGTAACTGTCGCTTCCATAAAAGATATTCGTTAAAAAGTTCCCAAATTTACGTTTTTTTCTTATTTAAAGAAATATAAAAATAAAAATAAATAAAACCCACAATAAATCAAGAAAGTGCCAATACATTGCACCTAGTTCTATACCAAGAGTTTGAGTCGAATTGTATTTTTGTTTAAAATGATTATAAATTACAATTAAAAGCGAAATTAACCCTCCAGCCAAGTGCAATAGGTGTACAACAGTAACTACATAAAGGAAAGTTGTGGTAATTGAACTGCCTTGTCCAGTAAAATAATAACCACTTTCTATAATTTGTCCAAATCCTAAAACTGCAAAACCACAAATAAAATACCTAAAGCTAAAGTTCCTAAAAGCAATGCTGTCGTTGCGCTTCTATTATCTTTTTGAATTGCTTTTTTAGCCAAGTGAAAAGTAATACTGCATCCAATAATAACTGCTGTACTATAATAAAATGCTGTTGGCAGTTCAAAATCCTTCAACCAGTCAGCTCTTGATTTACTTACTACAAATGCACTTGTAAGTCCGGCAAACATCATGGTCATACTTACCATTGCGAATAACAAAATCAGTTTAGCCGACTTCGATTTACTTTCCTGTTCTTCACTTGTTGTCATTGTCATTTCCATAACTTATCTTAAAAATTTATCAACATATAAATACGATTTGAAGCAGTGAAATATAGGAAACACTCACCAACATTAATGTTCTTGCAGCTTTTGCAGTTCGCAATTGATACAGTTTCACAGCGTAAAACAGCATCCATAATCCTAATAAAAACACTAAAACTGCAGCAATTGGCGTAATAAACAGCTGTCCTGTATATCCTAAAACCGGCAACAAGGAAGCTATAATCAACCAAATTGTATATAAAATAATTTGCAACGCGGTTCCTTTATCTTTTTTTCCTGTTGGAAGCATAAAGATTCCTGCTTTTTCATAATCTTCATATAAAAACCAGCCAATTGCCCAAAAATGAGGAAACTGCCAGAAAAACTGAATCAAAAACAAAGTTCCTGCTTCAATACCAAATTCACCAGTTGCAGCAACCCATCCTAACATAAATGGTATTGCACCCGGAAAAGCACCAACAAAAACAGATAACGAAGTAACTGTTTTTAAAGGCGTATAAATACTTGTGTATAAAAATATCGAAATTGCAGCAAACATTGCTGACTTAGCATTAATCGTATAAAGCAAGCTAATTCCAATAATGGTTAGCAAGACTTGCTACAAACAAAGCCATATTTGGAGACATACGCCCGGAAGGAACTGGACGATTTTTGGTTCGGTCCATTAAAGCATCGATATCTTTTTCGATTACCTGATTAAAAGCATTCGAAGCTCCAACCATGCAGTAACCGCCAATAGACAAAACAAGCAAAACACTCCATTTAAAAGGGTGTTCATTATTGACACCTAACAAATATCCGGCAATTGAAGAGAACAAAACACTGATAGCCAAACCAGCCTTTGTAATCTCTTTGAAGTCCAGAAATATTGATTTTAGTGAAATTGTATTTTTAGTAGTGTTCAAACCTCTATTGTTTGTATATTTTTTTTGAGTGCTGCAAATGTACAAATTAGATTGTAGAATAAGGAACTATAAAATTAGATTTTTTTCAATAAAACCGTTACAAAATAAGGACTTGTAAATCTTTAACACAATTATTTCGAAAAATCTTATAAAAATTCTAGTAATCGAAGTACCAATTAAAAATATCCGAACGCAATCCTATAGTAAACCAAGTCGTACTTTGTTTAAAAGTTGTGGCTGTTTCTTGAGTCGGATCAAAGTTTCTGTAAATGAAACTTCCAAAGAATTTTAGATTCGTCATTGGATTTATCAAATATCCTCCTTGAATATCGGCAATAAAAACACTTGTCTTATTTCCCTGCCCTACTTTAACTCCTGTATCATATGGACGTTTTAAATCATAGCTTTTATAAATATCTCCTCCATAATTATAACTATCCTTAGTTGTATTAAAATCTAATCCTCTTGTTCCAACGGTAAATTTTGCATCACCAAAAATACGACCTACATGATAACGCCCAATCATAACAAGTTCATTAAAATTTCCTCCCCATTGATGACCAAGACTTTGATTATTGTGTCCGTAATTTGTAATCACCGCACTATGCGAATACACATATGGGCGCACATGATTGTATTCTATCTGCACCAAAAGATCTTTTACATCAAATGCATTAAAATATTTCCCTCCAATTTGAAAGCCAAATTTATTTTTCCAGCTTTTATCTGCAGCTTTTACATCTGAAACCGAAAATTCATCGATTAAAAACTGTGAATACAAGTTTATGCTGTTGTTCCACTTATATTTTCCAGTAATACCAAGCAATGCGTTTCCACTTCTTGAAGAAGATGTAAACTCAACTGTACGATAAAAAATAATTGGATTTACAAAATTAACATCGAATCCTCTATTATTAGTATCTGTCCAAACAACTGATTCGAAGAAACCTAAATTTAATCTGTTTGAAACGTTCCAGCTTAAATAGTGATTTGCCATAAATTTTGTGGCATATGTTTTATCAACTGTAACTTCTGGACGAACATCTTTCAGCCACATATACGTATTTGTATATTTAATTTTCCAGAAAGTGGTATTAATTTTAAAATACGGATACGGACTTGCTCCATCACTTTCAAGCAATGAACGATATCCGTCTCCAATAAAATTTCTTCCATAACCTAACTGCAGATCAAAAAATTTATATGGAGTATACGTAATATTTGCTTCTGCCAAAGGAAAATCGTATGCATCTGTTTGAAATCGTTTTGCAATACCAACTCCAGGAATAATTGCAGGATTTCCTCCTGATGGTTTCAATGATTCGGCATAATCATTAAAATATCCCGCAAAACGGCCTTGGCTTTCAAAAATCGTTGTTGTAAAGTTTATTTGTTTTCCTAAACCTCCTCTAAAATTTAAAGCACGCGTATTTACATATGTATAAGAAGCATCAAGATCTGAAGCCTTTCCTAACTGTAAATCAACAATCGGGTTTAAGGTAAGCCAATAATCTTCGCCTTGAATCTGTACCAAATTTTCATTCCACCATTTTCTGCCCAGCCAAGTCGAAGCCTTTTTTTGAAGCGACTCATTTACCGCTTTCAAATTATAATATTTTGAAACCTCAGCATAAGTATATGGTTTTGAAGCCGTATGATTATTGCTTCCAACCTGATTCATTGCACCATCAAACTGCGCATAATAACTATGAGAAAACGGAATATTTAAATGACTTTCAAATTCTGGATTATTGTATTTTTTATAAACAATACTATCCAATTCCGTCATAGGTTTTTCAGCAGGTTTTAAAATTTGAGATGCCGCCAAAGCTTCTGCTGCAAACTGATCTGAACTTTTTAAAGGAATCCCTATTGTAATCGTATATTTTGAATATGTTGGCTTTCCGTTATAAGTAGAAGGCTTTATTTTTGGAAATTTACTAAAGACTTTTTTCGCTTCCGATACTAAATCCTCATTTGCAGTATTTACATAAATCACTTTAAACTCACCTGTTGCATCAACCTCAAAAAGTACTTTTACTTCACCTTTATAATTAGATTGTTTTAGATTTTCTGGCACTTCAAAATTTTGAAAAACAAAATCTTGCACTTCTTTATAAAAACAGTTTTCTAATTTTTTATCGGCTAAATTTTGACAATTATCAAAAACAGGAAATTGTTCACTTGCAAATCCAGATTGAATGGATGAAGTATTGTTTTCTTGCGCTAAAGCAAATAGCGAGCTTAACAGCAAAACAAAAGATAATATACTTTTATTTGTTGCGTAAATTTTGGTTTTCATTTAATATTGATTTGGGGTATTTTCTCCGTGAGCAATTGTTTTTGCTGCTGAAGTTCCGATACGTTTAACTCCTAAACGAATCATTTTTATTGCATCTTCATATGACCTGACACCTCCCGCTGCCTTAACTGGAAGAGGCGAAGCATTTTCTAACATTATAATAATTACAGGAACGGTAGCTCCATTTGGCAAATCATTTTCTGTTTTAAAAAAACCTGTGGATGATTTTACAAAAACAGATGCATAATCGTCTTCTTTAAAATTAGAAATCACCACATTTTTTATCAAAACCGAAAGCTGAATAATTTCTTTATCAGTCAAAGCAGCTGTTTCAATAATCCATTTTACCGTTTTATTATGCGCTAAACCAATTTGTGTACCTATTAAAATTTCGTTTTTAACTAATGCGATATCACCATTTTTAAAAGCTTCATAATTGCAGACAAAGTCTAAATCGTCAGCTCCATTTTCAATAGCTTCATTTGCTTCTTTAATCTTTGTCTCTAAATCTGATTTGCCTTCCGGAAAATCAATAACAGTACCAACTAGCAAAGCCGAATTAGCCTTTAGAATCATTTTTTTTGCCAGGCTGACATGTTCCGGCCGAATCATTATCAATTTAAAACCTTCTGCAATTGCTTCTTCAATTGCATTTTGTACAACAATATCATTTTCCGCTTCCGAAAGCCCAGCTTGCGAAGCAGTTTTAAGATACGTTGAATCAAGGTATTGCTTAATGTTCATGATTTATATTATATCAGATCGGCACAAAAATACATTTTAAATTCAAAAAATAGCACTATTTATAAAGCTTCATTTTAGGATAATAAAAAACCCACCGAAGTGGGTAATCATATTCTTATTATTTTGTCGATCTGCTTCCTAAAACCTATAGCCGAAAAGACGCCGGCGGTTGCACCAATCGTATTTGCTAAAACATCTGTTACGTCAGGAGTTCTTGTCGTTGTCACGACTCCTTGCAGAATTTCGATTGTAATTCCAAAAAAAACGGAAAATATAAACGAAATCAGATAAGCTTTATAATCATTTGCATGTTGTCCTTTAAGTTCTTTTTTGAAAAACAAAATCCACGAAATTGTAAATCCGAAATGAAAACAAAAATGAACAATTTTATCTATGCTTGGAAAATTTATTGCCGGGATATTACTTGAATTTGTCAAACAAAAATAAGTAATGATTCCTGAGCAAATGATTGCCCAAATTAAAAGAAGTTGTTTAGGCACCGATAAGTTGTTTGTAAGCTGCGTCAGACAATAATGAATCAATTTCTGATGCATCAGCAATTTTTATTTTGATCATCCATCCTGCTCCGTAAGGATCAGAATTTACAGTTTCTGGAGCACTTTCTAAACTATCATTAAACTCAATAATTTCTCCTGTTAAAGGCAAAAATAAATCTGAAACTGTTTTAACAGCCTCAACTGTTCCAAAAACTTCATCTTTATCTAATGTCTGATCTAAAGTTTCTACCTCAACATACACGATATCTCCTAACTCTTTTTGTGCAAAATGAGTAATTCCTACAGTTGCAACATCGCCTTCGATGCTAACCCATTCGTGATCTTTTGTGTACTTTAAATTTGCTGGTATGCTCATAATAGTATGTTTGAAAATTGATAATTTAATAAATAAGTCACAAATGTAATAATCTTCTAATAAAATTTAGTTCAGAATTCTAAATTTAATTTCCGAAATTATATCTGAGCGTAAATCCTGATCTAATATTTGTAAGCGGGAATGAAGTCGAAATAACTGCTTTTGAAAATGAATGATCATAATAAAATATAGCTGTCAGATTTTTACTGAATGCATAATCTGCTGTTAATTTTAATGCCCAAATATTTTGTCCTGCTGCAAGCTGGTTATTATCATAATCTAAATAACGCACTAATGTCTGGTTATTTCTATATGAAAAATCAGCTTTTATATTGATATCACTTTTTATAATTCCTGTAGGGCTATCTGCTAATCGAGATGAAAAAATAACGTCTTTAAAGCGATATCCCATTCCTACAACATATTCAACACCTTTTACCTCTGTAAGCAAGTTATTGTCAAAACTCATCGATAATGCTCTGTCTCTTTTAATTTCAGTCAGTAAACGGAAAGAACTTTTCAGTTCAAAATCGACACGAATCAGCGGACTGAATTGTTCCACTAAATTGACATTTGACATTACCGTTTGGTTGTAGAAGTTCGTATTCACATCTTGCCCGCCTGGAGTTTCATAATAATCAAAGTTTGATCTATACTGATTTACTGTGTAAGATGCTCTGTAATTGTGTTGCAAAGAGAAACGCTTAAATTTATCTTTAAAATATTTATAACGCATCAAGCCATTATATTTTATACTCCAGTTTGGAATAGGAAAACTTCTAAAAATATCTGTCGAACTACTTGAGGCATTTCCTCCTGAATAAGCCGCCATAAATGATGGTAATAAAACGGCCTGATTACTTTTTGTAAAACCAATCGGATATCCTACATTGGCAGAATAAATAGCATAATTTGCATCTCCAGGCGCAGGAATTGGATTATTGGCATCACCGTATCTTGGTATAGTCGTTCCAGCTCCATAATGGTCTTCAGCCAATCGATTTGCAATAACTAAACGATTATTTCTAAAGTCATCAAATGCAGCTGATTCATTTTCATTACTAGTAGCAAAAGATGTTTTAATCAATACTGTCGAGATTGAAAACATTCCATATGTGTATGGTGATAATGGCGTATATTCTCCATCTACAACATTATATTGTTCAGATGAATTTCGAGAATAAGCACGATCCATTGCCAAATCAATTTTCAAATCAGGAAGCAGATCAATATTCGCAGTTACTTTTAAAATTTTATTGGTAACCTGCGTAAAGTTTTGATTGAAATTATCATAATTCGTTAACCATCCATTTTTTGCCGATTCATAACGTACATCATCCTGACTTCCGAAAATAAATCCTAAAGTTGGTTTTGAAGTTCCAAAGAAACCGACACTCGGTGTATAACCAGGCAAAACTGTTCCACTGTTTTTAGTATAATTAACTTGAACATTTTTTAAACTTGTCAAAACGCCAATTAAACCATCATAAAACGGACTGTTATTAACTACTGGTTTTGCTGTCGTATTTACAATTTTTTCTCCTGGTTTTGGCGGTCCTGCGGGTTTTGGTTTCGCTGCAGTTTTTGCACCAGGCGTCAAACCTAAATATTTATACAGCTTATTCATATCCAATGTTGAACTCAGCGTATTTGAATTTGCATTTTGAATTGTATTTCCTAAATTATATGTAATTCCATCATCAGCCGTAAATTGAGACATAGCTGTAGAAGAACGTTGCCAGCTATAATCTGCAGTATACGTGTATGCTGCCTTTACAAAACTTAAAACCGGAATTTTATTAAGCGGAATTTCATAATTCAGTATTAATTGCTGTAAATGCTGATTTGGTGTTCCCAAATCAAAATAATCATCCCAAATATTAAAATCTTCTTTTGGTGTATTATCAGCATTCAAATAGTTTTTCACAATATTATTTGATGCCGCAGTATAGTTCAATTTTAAAGATTTGGTCACATTAAAACCAAAACCATATTGATAATTAAAGGCAAAATTTCGTCTGTAAAGCGGATCAAGTCCAATTCCTTCAACTTCAACAAGTCTATATTGCTGACGATTGCTTTGTCTTAAAATATTTGTATTGAAAGTAATATTAGAAGGCAGATAATTAAAATTGAAATCACTTAGCATTTTCCAATAATCACTTTTTTTCATGAATTTGGTTTGCTTGAAAGGCACAACTTCTTTTGGCTGAAAAGTATAAGCATAATTTACAGCAGAATTTGACTGTTCATCACGATAATCTTCTACTTCATAATCATGACGCTCCACTTGATTATATGATTGTGAAAATGTAAATTCTCAATATCATAAACATGTGGTTTCTGTTCTGGCGCTCTGTCTTTTCTTACCCCAATAAAGTTAATGCTTTTACGCTTTGTATAATCTATAGCTCTGGTTCTGATATTATCTTTCTCTGCTGGATCTGTTGTTTCTTTTATCAGCTGCTCTAATTTAATATCCTGATTAAAAGGATCATATTCTGGCGTAATAACTTCCTCACCGATAGCATAATTGAAAGGCAAATTGATTCCCCATTTATGAGGCATCAATTTTCCTAAATTCAAATTTGTCACAATATTATATTGCTGAATATCCTCACGGCTTCTTTCATTAGCACCTTGTTCAAGCGATCCAAAACCAATTGTACTTTTTCTTCCAGTAGCAGACATAGTAGCAAAATCGGCCATATTGGTATCAACATTTAATAATGCTGCCATCCCGCCTTTATTATCTAAATCTGACATACGAAGTTCGTTAAACCAAACTTCTCCCTTTATGTCTTTATGATCTGCCCTACTTTTTACTCCGACCATTAAATTTCGAACCAAACCAAAATTTGGATTTCCTTTAATACCCAGCTTTAATTTACTGTCACCATCACCTCCGCTCGAAATCAAATCAGGATCATCATCAGGATAATACACTCCATTAATATCTCTTTTAGGAGAATTAATATCTAAAGGCATGGCTTTGATTTTCATTCGGGTCAGTAAATCAAGCACTAAGTCAATATTATTATCTTCCATCCAAACCTAAATCTGGAGCAATTGTACAAGATCCTCCTGTTTGCGTAACTTTTAATGGAATTTCAACTTGATAATAGTTTTGCGTAAAGTCGTTACCAAAACGAATAAAACCAACCATTTCCTCATCTAATAATGGAGTTTCGCTTGGAAGAGATTCAGCATGCAAAAACATTTTCAGTTTTTTATACTGACGCATATCGACACTTACATTTTTGAAAACTGCTCTTGAATCTTGATATTGCAATCCTGTTCCTCCAATTCGAACTGCTAAAGCCTGCTCGTTTTGATTGATAATTGTATTATTATTATACAATTGTTCTCTTTGAACACCTGGCGGAATAACATAATTTACAGGACATTTTGTACTATTTTCCTGAATATTAACTGCTGCTACATCAAACTTGTTCCGTCATCATCAGGATTTGGATCATTTGCATCAAGCGTTCCTGTGTATCTTCTCCATTCGCCTCGAACTAAATCTAAAGCTCCAAAACGAACCGTCATTTGATCGCTAAATCCAGTCATAAACATACGCATGAAACGAATAGATCTAAAATCAGTAATATTCCCAATGGTATTTTGAGGTTTTGCAACCGGAATTTTAAACTGAATCCATCTTGCAGTTGTTGTTCCACCGTTTGGCAATTCTACATTAGTCACTTCACGAATATCCGTAATGTAATTTTGTCCTACCTGCATTCCTGGTTTCACATCAATACTATATTCATAATAAGCATTAATCGTACTCATGGTATTGTCACGATTAATATCTTCAACATCTGGAAGTGTTGTTGATACCACGATTAGGATCATCAATACTTACAGCAGAGTTTCCTTCGTCACCATTGTATTTTTTATAACGATCTAAAACTCCGCCATCAGTATTTAAATAATATTTATAATTATCAGCTGCTGGATCTTCTTGGCCTGCATAATTAGTATAAACCGAAGCTTCTTTAGAATCTGGCAAACCATCTAAACCAACATCTTGATTTTTTCGATTGTCTGGGTTAGTATCAAAAGCATAAATTAAAGATTGAGAAGCTGGCACATCTCCCCAAATCGGTTGCGGATTTACCATTACCTGATCTGGATCCAAACCATTTTCATATTGTTTTCTTCCATCTTTTAAAACATCTTCAGAGATTTCACCTAAATTGAAATAAATTTTTCCTGTATTATTTCACTGGAGCTTGACCATTTCCAACATAAGGGTCAAATACCCAAAATTGAATATATTCGACATTTCCTTGCTCAAAATTGGTTGAATTCAGCGAACGCATAATTCCTCCAAAATTTGAAGATTCTGCACCTGAACTAAAATTTGGATTATTATTATACGGTCCTCTATCTGATGGAAAATAGGTTAAATCTAACGTATTTACAACTTGAATCTGACCTTGAGCAATATCTGTATTTGGATATAATTCTTTACTGTAAATTCTTCGTGTTGTATTTAATGACAAATCATCATTTGAAATACCAGATGGTTTTGACGAATAAAAAACAGGATCAATAGTGTACCATGCTAATTTTGCACGTTTATAACCGTATTCTAATGTACTAGAATTTGCATTAAATGTATTATCATTTATCGAACTTACAAATGGAGTTGAAGCCAGACTCCAAGCATACGCAGACCTCATGTCTATTGTTGATTGAGAACCTTCAAAATCATCTACATAAATAGTTGCTTCGCCTTCAAAATCACTTGCCTTTGGGGCATCAGGTTTTAGAAAAGCAACTTCACCTCGAATCGAAAGATTTGACGGAACATCAGTATCAATATTTGGAAGTTTATTTACTAATCTTGTAAAAAATGGGACTTCGGTTGCATAATTTCCATTAAAGCCGAATATGGTATTATTTACAGATTCCTGACCGTAACTTGACTTTTGAGTAAACGGTTTTTCAGTCATTTTTAAATAAGTACCACCAACAACAAATTTATCCGAAATTTTATGTTCGATATTGAAACCCATAAATCTTCGGGTTTGTTGTCCAAAAATAGAATTATTCTCTAATGAAACCTCAATTGGCGTATTTGAAGCCTGAAGCGATGGATCTAGAATTTGAACTCTCCCTAATTGATAATCGACACTAAAATCAATACCCTCAACTAATCTACGTCCCGCAGCCATAACAACAACAGAACCTTGAGGCACATTGAAAGCCCCAATAGGAATACCGCTGCTTCCTGAAGATTTATATTTTCCTCTCAGTAAAAATTTATTCTTATCACTATCCTGCAAAGCTCCAGATTGTGTATTTCGATACATATTTCTAAATACATATTTTTGCTGATTTGCATTATAAGTACTTGGATCATTATAATTTTCTACCGAACCTGAATTCTGCAATTTTTCAAATATTAATTCCCCAAAAGGCTCTTTAGTTGTAAAAATAATTCGCCCGTTTTGAACATCTACAGTAATTCCCGGAAGATAATCGAAGAATCCATCACCGCCTGCTTGTGGATCATTATTGTAATTCAATCTATCTAAATTAAAGACATTTAATAAAGGTGTTTGATCAACTTTGTTATCCGCGGTTGAGGTTTGATGGGAAAGAAGATCCTGTAACTGGCGTAATATAATTTATTGGTGAAGGATCTGTATATAAGAATATTCATTCTGAAATCATCTTGTTTGATTTGATAAGCCTGCGGAATTTGATAAACGTTTTTCATCATCAGATTCCACACCGGATTTTGTACATTTGTCAAATTGCTTTTCAGCATTTTCAAAATCAAACTCTGTGTAATAATAGCCTGATTCGCATTATTATTTCCTGTAACAACCGTTGCATCAACTCCATCACTTCCAAATTCTCCGACTTGATATATCTTTCCCCCATCTGTATATTCATAAGCAACGGCTAAAATCTCATCATTTGCCAAGACGTTGCTGCAATGAAATGTACCCGAGTTGTGGATTGAAAGTAAATTCGTTAGCTGTTAATTTACTGAGCATTCTCCAATATGGAGTAATCAGTTCCTTCATTAACATTTGCATTGTTAAATCCAGACTTTGCTGTAACGATTTCTCTAATATTCGAATTTAAAAACGCTCCTGGCTGACCAATTGTTGCAGGATTATAAGCATTATTTTCATTATCAGAAGGAGAATCAATTGGTTTATTAAAAAATCCTGCCGTATGGCTAATAACAACCACTTCGTTATCCGGAACATCCACTAATTGGCCCTTCTCCTAAATCCTGAAGCGCAATAATATTTCGAAGATTATTGCTGGTTGTGCTTACTCTATTTTGTTTATTGGTTACCCAGACTTCTATTCGAGTAATCTGAATACGGCTGTCAATTACCGGATAGGTTTTCTAAAGAAGCGTCGTATTTATTCCTAAAATATTGTGATAAGAAAAAGTGCCTGTCGTTATCATAATCTAAAGCATACAAATCAAAATTTTGAACTGTACCACCACCTTCGGCTACAACACTCTTAGTTTGTGATTTTTGTTCTGAGAAAACTCCTGTAACAGTCGTTTTACCAAATTGCAATTGCGTTTTAACACCAAATAAACTTTGTGCACCTCTAATTAATGTACTATTTAACGGCATACTTACATTACCTACTTCGACTTTTTGAATAATATCATCTTCTGAAGGAGTATAAGCAAGTTTAAATAAGTTTTGAAAAGCAAATGTTGACTGGGTGTCATAATTAGCATTTACTTCTAATCGTGTCCCGACTTTTCCCATTAAGCTCATGCTGATTCTCTGATCAAAATCGAATGTGAGACTTGATCTGTTTCTTGGCGAAAATGCAGGATTATCTTGTTTAGTGTAGCGTATTCCTAAGTCCATTTCAACTGAACCTGTAGGTTTTACGTCAATTGTATTACTTCCAAAAATGCTTTCAAAAAAGTCTTGAATTGACATAATATCTCGGCAGTAAATTCTTTTTTGGCAGCTTCACTTCCTGTTTTTTTACCGTCAATTGCATCCGCTTTTTTTCGGAAATAGTCACTTCTAGATTCTTTCAGAACTAAATCTTCATACTCTTTTGGCGTTAAAATAATTGGATAATTTATTGGAAAACCATCAACTGAATTGGAATAAATATAACGATCTGAAACTGGATCGTATTTATAGGCCGAAAGTATACTTGGCGGATCTTTCAATTCTACTTTCCCAACAGAAAATTGAGTTTTTGTTGTATCTTGAATTGCCGGATTTACTTGCGCTTGCAAAACATTACCGCAAAATAAAACCAGTAAAAAAATACAAATTTTACGCATACAATTCGTTTGATGTTAATTGAGTTTACAAGCTTTTTAAAGCTTTTTTGATGATAGTTTCAACAGTAGCTTCAGGATCTTCTTTTACAATTTTTTCCACTACTTTTTCAGAAGCTTTTCGAACAAATCCTAAAACTTCCAAAGCAGATAACGCTTCATCTCTATTTGTATTGTTTTGAACTACCGAAACTTCATCTAAATCGTACAATTTTAACACTTTTTCTTTTAAATCAAGTATAACTCTTTGAGCTGTTTTACTCCCAATTCCTTTAATTGACTGAATAACTCCGACATCTCCAGATGCAATTGCATTGATAATTTGTTTTGGCTCAATTGAAGACAGCATTGTTCTTGCGATATTGGCACCAATACCAGAAACAGATAATAACATTCGGAATATTTCGCGCTCTGATTTCTCGACAAAACCAAATAAAGTATGCGCATCTTCTTTGATTTGAAGATGCGTATACAATTTTATAAAATCAGCATTAGGAATCAATGAAAAGGTATGCAAAGATATATTTACATGATAACCCACTCCACCACAATCAATTACAACTTCTGTAGGATTTTTTTCCACTAGTTTCCCTTGCAAATGTGCTATCATAAATATAATTTATAGTACCAAATATAACTAAAAATAAGAAAATATATGATTTCCGTTTACTATAAGACTATTGGACTAATTTATTTTTTTTAATTTCTTTTTCCTGAGCATCAATAACTGCAATTGCCGCCATATTTACCATTTCTTCAACACTTGCTCCTAATTGAAAAATGTGCACAGGTTTGCCTATATCCCATCATGATTGGACCAATTGAACCTGCCTTATTCAATTCTTTCAATAACTTATAAGTAATATTTGCAGACTCTAAGTTAGGAAAAATCAGAGTATTTACTTTTTTTCCTGCCAATTTAGAGAAAGGGAATTTTTCTTTAAGCATTTCTGAATTTAAAGCAAAATCTGCTTGAATTTCTCCATCTACAATTAATTCAGGATGATTTTTATGCAGATAAGCAACCGCTTCTCTTACTTTTGATGCATTTTGATGTGTTGAAGAGCCAAAGTTCGAATACGAAACCATTGCAATAACTGGTTCAATCCAAACATTTTTGCTGTTTTAGCAGTCATCAACGCAATATTAATTAAATCTTCAGCAGACGGATTAATATTGATTGCAGTATCAGACAAAAACATTGGACCACGTGCTGTAAGCATCATGTTTGCAGTTGCAACAAGTGAAGCTCCTGGTGCTTTTTCAATTAATTGAAGCATTGGTTTTACCACACTTGGATAACTTCTTGAATGACCTGTAACAACAGCATCTGCTTCTCCTTCATTTACCATCATTGCAGCAAAATAGTTTCTTTCGCGCATGAATTTTTGAGCATCAAGCAATGAAACACCTCTGCGCTCTCTAGCTTCCCAATATGAATTTGCAAATCTGTTGCGTCTTTCTTCTTCTTCATTTGTTTTAGGATCGATGATTTCAAGATCAGCATCAAAACCTAATTCTGCTTTTAATTCTAATATAATTTCTCTGTTTCCTAATAAAATAGGGAAACCAATACCATCTTCATATACAATTTGCGCCGCTTTTAATACATTTAAGTGATCCGCTTCAGCAAAAACAATTCGTTTAGGATCTAACTTCGCACGGTTCGTAATTAAACGTACCATTTTATTATCATTACCCATACGTTCGCGAAGCACATCTTCATAAGCCGCCCAATCCGTAATAGGATTTTTCGCCACTCCAGATTCCATTGCCGCTCTTGCAACTGCAGGCGCTACAACCGTAATCAATCTTGGATCAAATGGTTTAGGAATAATATATTCTTGACCAAAACCTAATTTTGTTGCACCGTAAGCTACGTTAACCTGTTCTGGAACTGGTTCTTTTGCTAAAATAGCTAAAGCTTTTACAGCCGCCATTTTCATTGCTTCATTAATTTTTGTAGCTCTTACATCAAGCGCTCCTCTAAAAATATATGGAAAACCAAGAACATTATTAACCTGATTAGGAAAATCAGAACGTCCCGTAGCCATAATAACATCTTTACGAGTTTCTACAGCTAAATTATAATCGATCTCCGGATTTGGGTTTGCCATTGCAAAAACAATCGGATTATCTTTCATTGTCAATAACATTTCAGGTGAAAGAATATCTCCTGAAGATAGTCCGATGAAAACATCTGCGCCTTTTACGGCTTCGGCTAATTCAATTTTAGGACCATCAATTGCATATTTTAATTGTAATTCTGAAAGTGAAGGATTGTCTTTTGTTAAAAGTCCTTTACTGTTATACATTAAAATATTCTCGACTTTTACACCTAATAAAACGTATAAATCAGTACAAGCAATTGCAGCCGAACCTGCTCCTGAAACTACCACTTTAACGTCTTCAGCTTTTTTTCCAGCCAATTCTAATGCATTGATTAAAGCCGCAGAAGAAATAATTGCCGTTCCGTGCTGATCATCATGCATTACCGGAATATCTAATTCTTCAACCAATCTTCTTTCAATTTCAAAAGATTCTGGCGCTTTAATATCTTCAAGATTAATACCTCCAAAAGTTGGGGCGATATTTTTTACAGTCTGAATAAATTCTTCTACATTTTTTGTATCGACTTCGATATCAAAAACATCAATATCAGAAAATATTTTAAATAATAAACCTTTTCCTTCCATTACAGGCTTTGATGCTTCAGGACCAATGTCCCCAAGCCCTAAAACTGCTGTACCATTTGAAATTACAGCTACTAAATTTCCTTTTGCTGTGTATTTATAAACGTCTTCAACGTTTGCTGCAATCTCTAAACATGGCTCTGCAACTCCTGGCGAATAAGCCAGCGATAAGTCTCTCTGGGTTGCGTATTTTTTTGTTGGAACTACCTGAATTTTTCCTGGAGTCGGCTCTGAGTGATACAGTAGCGCTTCTCTTCTTTTACTCTCTTTGTTCATTATTTTAGCTTTTATTCTAGCTTACAAAGATATAAGTCTTAGTTTAAAATGGGGCGTATTTTAGTGCTTTCTTTTGTTAAAATAACAATTTATAGCGTCAAAAAAAAATAGTCCGTCAAAATCAGGACTATTTTTAAAAGTATATTTTTTTGGTTTTCTTTATTGCGAAATATAAGAATTTAGATGATTTATTGTGTCTTTCTGAATTTCGATAATTGCCTTTACAACATCACTGATTGAGATAATCCCAACTACAGTTCCATCTTCTAAAACAGGCAAATGTCTTATTCTTTTTGTACTCATCAGCTCCATACAATCTTCAATATTGTTTGAAAGATTTACTGAGAAAACATTGCTTTCCATAATTTCATGCACAAATGTTTCTTTTGACGATTTGTCTTTTAAAACAATTTTTCGGGCATAATCCCTTTCAGACAATATTCCTTTAAGGTCGGATCCATCAATCACAAGGATAGCCCCTATGTTTTTTTCACCCATTACTTTCAATGCTTCATAAACTGTTGTAGTTGAAAGTACTGAAAAAACATTTCTTCCTTTTGCGTTTAGTATTTGATTTACAGTCATATCTGAAAAAATTTAGATTTATAAAGTTAAATAAAAAAATGACAAAACTTGTTATTAAAATTTACTTTTTAAAAAGCTAATTCATTCATTTTAAATAAAATACACTACATTTCGATTTTTAAAAATTATTCAATAAAGAATGAGGACAATTGAAGAAGTTTTTTGTAAAAAAATTGTTTTTTTAACGCTTTCAATGATTCCATAAAAAAAGAGCGCTTTTCTAAGTTATGAAAAGCGCTCTTTTTTATGAATTATTTTTTATAAACCTACTATAATAAATTCACTACGTCTGTTTTGCTGATGTTCTTTTTCGGTACATTTTACTCCGTCAGCACATCTGTTTATTAATTTTGTTTCACCATAACCTTTTGCTGTTAATCGACTTCCATCAATTCCTTTACTGATAAGCCAATCTTTAGTTGACTGCGCTCTTTTATCTGATAAAATTTGATTGCTTTCTGAAGATGAACGACTATCAGTATGCGAACGTATGTCTAATTTTATATTTGGATACTGATTTAAAATATCAACCACTTTTTGCAAATCAGGTTCAGATGTTTTTTTGATAGTTGCTTTTCCTAAATCAAAAAAGTTCATTGGAATATGAAGCAATTTGGCCAAATCTGTTCCAATTTTTATTGGTCCGAGTTTAACGGGTTTCACAGCTGTTTTTTTAATTTCGATCGCTTTAGCCGTCAAAGGCTTGAATATTTTTTGCATTGTAAAATCCAAAGTTGTTTTACCATTTGCTTTTTTAACTGCTGTCGAAATATCTTTTATTCCATAATCACTTTTTGATGCTCGAATAGAATATTTTTTACCGCATTTTATCTTTGGAAAAATATAATTTCCTTTATCATCCGTTATAATTGTTCCGATTGGATTAAAATTTTCATCAAATAAAGCCAAACTTACATTTGATAAAACTTCATTCGATTCAGCATCAGAAACTGTCCCCATCAAATCTTGCTCACAAACCAATCTTTTAGTTTCTGTAAAACGATAAACATCATCTAAACCTTGGCCATTGTCTCTATTGGAAGAAAAAAATCCGTTTCTGTTTTTACTGTCAATTGTAAATGCAAAATCATCTTGTTTACTATTAACAGTTTCTCCAACATTTTGCACATCATCTTCAATTGTACCATCTGGATTTATTTTTGTAACAAAAATATCTAGTCCGCCCAATCCTGGACGTCCGTCTGAAGCAAAATAAAGTTCATTTTCGCCAGATATAAAAGGAAAAGTTTCCCTTCCTTCGGTGTTAATTATCGGACCTAAATTTTGAGGCTGGCCAAAAGTTCCGTCCGCATTTATGGCAACTTTAAACAAATCTGACTGTCCTAAAGTTCCCGGCATATCTGATGCAAAATACAAGATTTTTTCGTCTATGCTTAACGCAGGATGTGCCGTACTATATTGGTCACTATTAAAAGGAAGTTCTTTGCCTTCTTCCCAAATACCATTAACATACTCTGATTTATAAAGTTTCAAAAGTGTTACTTGTTTGTCGTTACTCCCTCTTTTTCCGTCAGTAAAATTATTTCTGGTAAAATACATTGTTCGGCCATCTTTAGTAAAAACTGGAGTTGACTCGTTGAATCTTGATTTTTGGTTTTTACGAAATAATTTTGGCTTGCCAACGCTTCCGTCCGGCATTAAATCGGCGATATATAATTTAGAAAAAGATTTATTTGTCCATTTAAAACTTGTTTTTGCAATTCCGCCTGTATCTCTGGCCGAAGTAAAAACAATTCTTTTATCATAAATAACACTTCCGTAATCAGAATAAGGAGAGTTTATTCCGGCGTCGGCAATTTCATATCGTCCCGAATTTAATTTTATCTGCTCCAAATAATTTTTATCCTCTCTGATTAATGAAGCTCTTTTTTCTGAACCCGCTTTTAGATTGAATTTTTCTAAAACTTCATCGGCTTTTCGATAATTTCCAGATGCTTTTAAACACTGAGCATATCGGTACAAATATTCTGGTTCCTGTTCTTCATTTATTGCAAACAATTCTTTATACCATTGAAGAGCCGACTGCAATTCACCAATAAAATAGTAAGAATTGCCTAGTCTTTGTACTATTTTTTCATCTTTAGTACCTTTTTCGATAAGACTTTCGTATGCTTTTATTGCATCGGCGTAAGCATACTCATCGTATTTTTTATCTGCGGAACTTGCATTGTTTGCTGTCTGTGCATTTATTTTGAAAAAAAAGCACATAAACAAAACAGAAAAGCTTAATATTTTAATTCTCATAGCTGGCATTAATTAGAAGAATCGTGGAGAGATCATTTTGTTAAAACTGTTGAAAAACTCGAAACGAAGGAAAATCTCATGAGATCCTGAATTATATCGTCTTAAAGCAGTCGTTTCGTGATCATATCCATAACCAATATACATTCCTTTTGAAACTTGAAAGCCTGCCATTGCACTTACTGAAGCGCTCCAACGATAAGCAAGACCAACAACGAATTTATCGTAAAACATAAAATTACCCGAAACATCAACTTGTAAAGGAGCACCCTGAACCATTTTAGTTAATAAAGCTGGTTTAAATCTGATATATTCTAATTTGTCCAGATTAAACACATAACCCGCCATTAAATAGTAATTAATTTTTTCTTTAAAAATGGCCGTATTATTATCGTCATAGCGATTTGTTTCAATGAAATTAGGAACAGAGAATCCTAAATAAGCTCTGTCAGAATGCCAATAAACACCCGCACCGATATTTGGTGTGAATTTGTTTTTTAAATCTTGGAATTGTTCGTCGCCTTGATCTTCAAAACTTAATTTGTTTATGTCAAGATTAAACAAATTGGCCGTAGCTTTTATTCCGAAAGAAAGTTTAAATGATTCAGAAGTTGGAATACTATAAGACAAATCAGCTGATAAAGTATTTTCGACAGTTGGCCCAATTTTATCATTGACCAACGAAACACCTAATCCTAATTTAGTATTATTTAAAGGAGCATTTACTGAAAAAGTGCTTGTTTGTGGTGCACCTTCAAGTCCAATCCATTGTGTACGATACAATCCAAACACACTCAATACTCCTCGAGAACCCGCATATGCCGGATTCACAGAAATTGTATTGTACATATATTGTGTAAACTGCGCATCTTGCTGAGCCGAACACACAACCGAAAAAAACATGAAAATTAAAATTAACTTTTTCATTTATTAAGCTTTAAAAACGGCTTAGCTAAAAGTAAAGCCGTTTATCATTTTTTATTTATTAAGATACAAGTAACCTGATTTCTCGTGCTGATTTGAATCTCCATCTTTATATTTTAAGATATAAAAATAGGTTCCAACCGGCAATCCATCTGATTCTTTTACAGTCGCTCGTCCTGCTGAAACTCCAACAAAAACTCGGTCTGCATTATTATAATGATCGATATCAAATACGAGTACACCCCATCTATTATAAATTTCAACCGTATTTTCAGGATAACATTCAATTCCTTGAATATAGAATCTTGCATTTTTTGAATCTCCATTTGGAGAGAAAGCATTCAGCACTTTGATTTGACAACCGTTTAAGATTCAAGACAGTTGGATTATCTCCTGTATTGCTTTCGTCATCTGATTTGTCTTCGACATCAACTCCTCTTGCACTAAATCCAATTGCAGTCGCTTGATTGCTGACAGTACCCAGAATAATATCACTTTGCTTGATTTTGTACTGCGCTGTAAAATTATTCTCGTTAGCTTCGCCTACTGCTAAATCAAGTGCTTGTCCTGAAATCACAACTCCCGGTAAAGGATCTTTAACTGTTATTTTTGTCAAAGGAACATTTCCTGTATTGGTAACTTTAAATTTATAGGTGATTGTTTCACCCGCGTTTGCGAATCCATTTCCGTTTTCATCATTAAATACTGCCGTTTTAATAATGGCAATATTTGGAACTTCAACAAAAACATTTAATGTAGCCGAACTGCAATTTGATGAATTTGCTTTTTCACATACTTGATACACTAAAGCATAATTTCCTCCCGGTGTATTTGGTTTAACATTTACAGTTCCGTCTGCATTAAATTCAAAATATGGACTTTTTGGCGTATTAGAAATTACAACACTTACAGGATCAATTTTCAATCCATTCAATAAGTCATTATCTAAAATATTAATAAACTCAAGCTGTCCATTAATTCCGTCAACATTTACCTGCAAATCATCTTTTGCAATAATCTGTGGTGCTGTTGCCGAATCATCTGAATTAACAACAGTAACATTTACAACTGCTTGACTGCAATTTGATGAATTTGAAGCTTCACAAATTTGGTAAGTCAATTGATAAGTTCCTGATGGTGTTCCTGATTTAACATCAACAGAACCATCTGCATTTAAAACCAAATTAGGATTTGCAACTACAGTACTTAAAACAACCGCTGTTTGATTAAATGTAATTCCATTTAAACGGTCATTACTAAATATATTCAATGCAGTACTGATTCCTTTTTTGGCATCAATTGGCCCTGCACTATCATTGTTTGCTTTGATCTCAAAAGTTGGTCTTGCATTACATTGCGGTGTTGCCGGAGGATAACTCACTACCATACTAACAGTAGGGTTTAGTGAAAACTCCATTGTAACTCCAGTTCTGGTTTTCTCAAATCCATCTGCACCTTCTATCCATTGACCATTTGTTAATAACCATCCTGGCCAGTCAACTCCAATTCCATTGCTGTCTACAATTGCGCCCGGCCATAAAATGCTTCCGCTCAATGGCAGATTCGTTTGAGTTGCTACAACATTGTTAGCACTGTCAATCCATCTTACTGTCAATAAATTATTTGTTGTAAAATTATCTGGTGTTACATTGTAGGATACGTATGGCACATCATTTGAGCAATAACTATTTGCAGTTATTGTCATTGTTGGAAGAACAACGGTAACTTTAACAGTAGCTGTCGAGCAGTTTGTTGTGTTTAATTCACAAACTTGATAAGTTAATTCGTAAGTTCCTGCTGGTGCATTTTCTTTCAATACTACCGTTCCATCTGGGTTTAAGCTTAAATATCCAGCCGGATCTGTAATTGTTACTGAAAGATTTACATCAGAAGCCGTAATTGGCAATCCATTTTTAGTATCATTCCCTAAAACATTTATAACGTTTACTGGATGATTAACTCCTACAATTGGTCCTGCTAAATCATCTTTTAATACTAATACATCTCCAGTCACCTGGACATAGCTCTTCACTGTGTCGCAGTTCAGTGCATGGTCGTTGTCGCAGATCGTGTATTCCACTTCGTAGTTTCCGGATGCTGTACCAGGAGCTACCGTGATGCTTTTGTCGGCATTCAATGTAAGTCCTGCCGGAAGCGTGCTGATCAGCGTGAAGCTTACCTGGCCTGCGCCTGTTCCCACCGTAACCGGTGTTCCGTTCAGCGTATCATTGGCAGTCAAAGACATTGTCGTGCCTCCGTTGTTGCTGTTGATCGATGCTGTCGTTTCAGTCACCGCATCGATTACAGGAATCACAACCGGAGCATTTACCGTCAGGTTCACACTCGCCGTCGAGCAGTTTGATGCATTGGTCTTGTCGCAGATCGAATACGTCAAAGCATAGGCTCCTGCAGGAGAATTCGCGCCAAGGACCACAATTCCTGTTGCAGGATCAAGGGTCAGATAGCCTGAAGGATCCGCAGTCGTTGTCGTTATTTTTACTTCCGATGCCGTCAATGGCTGTCCGTTTCTGGTATCGTTGCTGGTTACTGTGATGATCGTCTGGGCCGATGATGACTGTGTCACTGATGCCGGATTGTCTGTATTGGCAACCAGGACATCTCCAGTCACCTGGACATAGCTCTTCACCGTATCGCAGTTCAGTGCATGGTCGTTGTCGCAGATCGTGTATTCCACTTCGTAGTTTCCGGATGCTGTACCAGGAGCTACCGTGATGCTTTTGTCGGCATTCAATGTAAGTCCTGCCGGAAGCGTGCTGATCAGCGTGAAGCTTACCTGGCCTGCGCATGTTCCCAATGTAACCGGTGTTCCGTCAAGCGTATCATTGGCAGTCAAAGAGATTGTCGTGCCTCCGTTGTTGCTGTTGATCGATGCTGTCGTTTCAGTCACCGCATCGATTGCAGGAATCACAACCGGAGCATTTACCGTCAGGTTGACTGTGGCCGTCGAGCAGTTTGATGCATTGGTCTTGTCGCAGATCGAATACGTCAAAGCATAGGCTCCTGCAGGAGCATTCGCGCCAAGCGTTGCCACTCCTGTTGCCGGATCCAAAGTTAAATATCCTGATGGATCCGCAGTTGTTATCGTTATTTTCACTTCCGATGCCGTCAACGGCTGTCCGTTTCTAGTATCGTTGCTGGTTACTGTAATGATCGTCTGGGCCGATGATGACTGCGTCACTGATGCCGGATTGTCTGCATTGGCAACCAGTACATCTCCAGCCACTTGGACATAGCTCTTCACTGTGTCGCAGTTAAGCGCATGGCCGTTGTCGCAGATCGTGTATTCCACTTCGTAGTTTCCGGATGCTGTGCCAGGAGCTACTGTGATGGTCTTGTCTGCGTTCAATGTCAGTCCTGCCGGAAGCGTGCTGATCAGCGTGAAGCTTATCTGGCCTGCGCCTGTTCCCACCGTAACCGGTGTTCCGTCAAGCGTATCATTGGCTGTAAGAGAGATTGTCGTGCCTCCATTGTTGCTGTTGATCGATGCTGTCGTTTCAGTCACCGCATCGATTGCAGGAATCACAACCGGAGCATTTACCGTCAGGTTCACGCTCGCCGTTGAGCAGTTTGATGCATTGGTCTTGTCGCAGATCGAATACGTCAAAGCATAGGTTCCTGCAGGAGCATTCGCGCCAAGCGTTGCCACTCCTGTTGCCGGATCCAATGTCAGATAGCCTGAAGGATCCGCAGTCGTTGTCGTTATTTTTACTTCCGATGCCGTCAACGGCTGTCCGTTTCTGATATCGTTGCTGGTTACTGTGATAATCGTCTGGGCCGATGATGACTGTGTCACTGCGCTCGGATTATCTGTATTGGCAACCAGTACATCTCCAGTCACTTGGACATAGCTCTTCACCGTATCACAGTTCAGCGCATGGTCATTGTCGCAGATCGTATATTCCACTTCGTAGTTTCCGGATGCTGTGCCAGGAGCCACTGTGATAGTCTTGTCGGCATTCAATGTCAGTCCTGCCGGAAGCGTGCTTACTAATGTGAATGTTACTTCGCCAGCGCCTGTGCCTACTGTTACCGGTGTTCCGTTCAGCGTATCATTGGCAGTCAAAGATATTGTCGTGCCTCCGATGTTGCTGTTGATAGATGCTGTCGTTTCAGTCACCGCATCGATTGCAGGAATCACAACCGGAGCATTTACCGTCAGGTTGACTGTGGCCGTCGAGCAGTTTGATGCATTGGTCTTGTCGCAGATCGAATACGTCAGCGTATAAGTTCCCGCAGGTGCATTTGCGCCAAGCGTTGCAGTTCCTGTTGCAGGATCAAGGGTCAGATAGCCTGACGGATCCGCAGCGGTTGTCGTTATTTTCACTTCCGATGCCGTCAAAGGCTGTCCGTTTCTGGTATCGTTGCTGGTTACTGTGATGATCGTCTGGGCCGATGATGACTGTGTCACTGGGTTCGGATTATCTGCATTGGCAACCAATACATCTCCAGTCACCTGGACATAGCTCTTCACCGTATCACAGTTCAGCGCATGGTCATTGTCGCAGATCGTATATTCCACTTCGTAGTTTCCGGATGCTGTGCCAGGAGCCACTGTGATAGTCTTGTCGGCATTCAATGTCAGTCCTGCCGGAAGCGTGCTTACTAATGTGAATGTTACTTCGCCAGCGCCTGTGCCTACTGTTACCGGTGTTCCGTTCAGCGTATCATTGGCAGTCAAAGATATTGTCGTGCCTCCGATGTTGCTGTTGATAGATGCTGTCGTTTCAGTTACTGCGTCGATTGCAGGTCTCTCAATTATTATCTCCACTGTTGCTGAATCGCAAACACTAGTGTATGCAGACATGCAAATAGTATAAGTAATCAAGTGTGTACCAGCAATCGTATTAGGAGCAACTGTTATTGTTCCATCAGAATTAAAAACTATTCCTGTTGGAAGTGAACTCGTTGAAAAAGTAACATCCGTTGGTAAAAATGAAGCTCCATTTATTTTATCGTTAACAAAGACAGTCGAAATAGTTCCGCCTGTCGCTCCATTAATTGCAGATGGAGTATCATTCTCTGCACAAATATAACTTGAAACCGTTACGTTTGAAGAAGGTGCCGATTGACATCCTAAAGAATCTGTAACCGTATAATTATAAGTATTTCCAGCAATTAAACCAGTAATTGTTGTTGTAGCAGTATTTCCAGTTATGTTTCCAGGATTAATAGTCCATGATCCTGTTGGTAAACCACTTAATTCAACACTAGCAACTGATGATGCACATGTTGGCTGAGTAACTAATCCAACTATTGGACTGGTAACATTAATTACCGTCAACTGAAGCTCCTGATCAGCCGTACAGCCGTTGTTTGCAACTGTATAAGTTCCGCCTATTGTATAATCCGTCGAGTTAGCGCTCCATGTGTATTTTTCGCCCGAGCAGATTGTAGCTGTTGTAACCACTTTTGCAGGCTTCGGAGTAACCGTCAATTGAAGCTCCTGATCGGCCGTACAGCCGTTGTTCAATATCGGGTAAGTACCGCCTGTTGTATAATCCGTCGAGTTAGCGCTCCATGTGTATTTTTCGCCAGAGCAGATCGTAGCCGTAGTCACAACTTTTGCAGGCTTAGGTGTAACCGTCAACTGAAGCTCCTGATCGGCCGTACAGCCGTTGTTCAATATCGGGTAAGTACCGCCTGTTGTATAATCCGTCGAGTTAGCGCTCCATGTGTATTTTTCGCCAGAGCAGATCGTAGCCGTAGTCACAACTTTTGCAGGCTTAGGTGTAACCGTCAACTGTAATTCCTGGTCTGCCGTGCATCCGTTGTTCAATATAGCGTAAGTTCCACCAAGGGTATAGGCCGTTGCGTTTGCCGTCCAAGTATAGGTATCGCCTGAGCAGATAGTAGCTGTCGTTATGATTTTTGCAGGCTTCGGAGTCACCGTCAATTGAAGCTCCTGATCGGCCGTGCATCCATTGTTCAATATCGGATAAGTTCCCCCAACTGTATATGCTGTTGAGTTTGCCGTCCAAGTATAGGTATCGCCCGAGCAGATGGTCGCCGTCGTAACCACTTTTGCAGGCTTCGGAGTAACAGTCAATTGAAGCTCCTGGTCTGCCGTGCATCCATTGTTCAATATCAGATAAGTACCGCTTGCTGTATAATCAGTCGAGTTTGCGCTCCATGTGTATTTTTCGCCCGAGCAGATGGTTGCCGTAGTGACAACCTTTGCCGGTTTCGGCGTAACTGTCAACTGAAGCTCCTGATCCGCCGTGCAGCCGTTGTTTGATATCGGATAAGTACCGCTTGCCGTATAATCCGTCGAGTTAGCGCTCCATGTGTATTTTTCGCCTGAGCAGATCGTAGCTGTCGTAACCACTTTTGCAGGCTTCGGAGTAACCGTCAACTGAAGCTCCTGATCGGCCGTACAGCCATTGTTTGCAACTGTATAAGTTCCGCCTGTTGTGTAGGCTGTTGAATTTACAGTCCAAGTATAGGTATCGCCAGAGCAGATCGTAGCTGTCGTAACCACTTTTGCAGGCTTCGGCGTAACCGTCAATTGAAGCTCCTGATCAGCCGTACAGCCGTTGTTTGCAACTGTATAAGTTCCGCCTGTTGTGTAGGCTGTTGCGTTTGCCGTCCAAGTATAGGTATCGCCTGAGCAGATGGTCGCTGTCGTAACCACTTTTGCAGGTTTCGGAGTAACTGTCAATTGAAGCTCCTGATCAGCCGTGCATCCGTTGTTGTATATCGGGTAAGTTCCCCCAACGGTATAGGCTGTTGCGTTTGCGGTCCAAGTATACGTATCGCCTGAGCAGATGGTCGCTGTCGTAACCACTTTTGCAGGTTTCGGAGTAACTGTCAATTGAAGCTCCTGATCAGCCGTGCATCCGTTGTTGTATATCGGGTAAGTTCCCCCAACGGTATAGGCTGTTGCGTTTGCGGTCCAAGTATACGTATCGCCTGAGCAGATCGTAGCTGTCGTAACCACTTTTGCAGGCTTCGGCGTAACTGTCAGCTGAAGTTCCTGATCCGCCGTGCATCCGTTGTTATATATCGGATAGGTGCCTCCGGCTGTGTAATCAGTCGAGTTAGCGCTCCAGGTGTATTTTTCGCCAGAGCAGATCGTAGCTGTTGTAACCACTTTTGCAGGCTTCGGAGTTACCGTCAACTGAAGCTCCTGATCCGCCGTGCATCCGTTGTTATATATCGGATAGGTGCCTCCGGCTGTGTAATCAGTCGAGTTAGCGCTCCAGGTGTATTTTTCGCCCGAGCAAATCGTAGCTGTCGTAACCACTTTTGCAGGTTTCGGAGTAACTGTCAGCTGAAGCTCCTGATCCGCCGTGCATCCGTTGTTCAATATCGGATAAGTACCGCTTGCCGTATAATCCGTCGAGTTAGCGCTCCAGGTGTATTTTTCGCCAGAGCAGATCGTAGCTGTCGTAACCACTTTTGCAGGCTTCGGAGTAACTGTCAATTGAAGCTCCTGGTCTACCGTGCATCCGTTGTTGTATATCGGATAGATGCCTCCCACTGTATAATCAGTCGAGTTAGCGCTCCAGGTGTATTTTTCGCCAGAGCAGATCGTAGCTGTTGTAACCACTTTTGCAGGCTTCGGAGTTACCGTCAACTGAAGCTCCTGATCCGCCGTGCATCCGTTGTTATATATCGGATAGGTGCCTCCGGCTGTGTAATCAGTCGAGTTAGCGCTCCAGGTGTATTTTTCGCCCGAGCAGATCGTAGCTGTCGTAACCACTTTTGCAGGTTTCGGAGTAACTGTCAGCTGAAGCTCCTGATCCGCCGTGCATCCGTTGTTCAATATCGGATAAGTACCGCTTGCCGTATAATCCGTCGAGTTAGCGCTCCAGGTGTATTTTTCGCCAGAGCAGATCGTAGCTGTCGTAACCACTTTTGCAGGCTTCGGAGTAACTGTCAATTGAAGCTCCTGGTCTACCGTGCATCCGTTGTTGTATATCGGATAGATGCCTCCCACTGTATAATCAGTCGAATTTGCGCTCCATGTGTATTTTTCGCCCGAGCAGATCGTAGCTGTCGTAACCACTTTTGCAGGTTTCGGAGTAACTGTCAATTGAAGCTCCTGGTCTGCCGTGCATCCGTTGTTGTATATCGGATAGATGCCTCCCACTGTATAATCAGTCGAATTTGCGCTCCATGTGTATTTTTCGCCCGAGCAGATCGTAGCTGTCGTAACCACTTTTGCAGGTTTCGGAGTAACTGTCAGCTGAAGCTCCTGATCAGCCGTACAGCCGTTGTTTGATATCGGGTAGGTGCCTCCGGCTGTGTAATCAGTCGAGTTAGCGCTCCAGGTGTATTTTTCGCCCGAGCAGATCGTAGCTGTCGTAACCACTTTTGCAGGTTTCGGAGTAACTGTCAGCTGAAGCTCCTGATCCGCCGTGCATCCGTTGTTCAATATCGGATAAGTACCGCTTGCCGTATAATCCGTCGAGTTAGCGCTCCAGGTGTATTTTTCGCCAGAGCAGATCGTAGCTGTCGTAACCACTTTTGCAGGCTTCGGAGTAACTGTCAATTGAAGCTCCTGGTCTGCCGTGCATCCGTTGTTGTATATCGGATAGATGCCTCCCACTGTATAATCAGTCGAATTTGCGCTCCATGTGTATTTTTCGCCCGAGCAGATCGTAGCTGTCGTAACCACTTTTGCAGGTTTCGGAGTAACTGTCAATTGAAGCTCCTGGTCTGCCGTGCATCCGTTGTTGTATATCGGATAGATGCCTCCCACTGTATAATCAGTCGAATTTGCGCTCCATGTGTATTTTTCGCCCGAGCAGATCGTAGCTGTCGTAACCACTTTTGCAGGTTTCGGAGTAACTGTCAGCTGAAGCTCCTGATCAGCCGTACAGCCGTTGTTTGATATCGGGTAGGTGCCTCCGGCTGTGTAATCAGTCGAGTTAGCGCTCCAGGTGTATTTTTCGCCCGAGCAGATCGTAGCTGTCGTAACCACTTTTGCAGGTTTCGGAGTAACTGTCAGCTGAAGCTCCTGATCCGCCGTGCATCCGTTGTTCAATATCGGATAAGTACCGCTTGCCGTATAATCCGTCGAGTTAGCGCTCCAGGTGTATTTTTCGCCAGAGCAGATCGTAGCTGTCGTAACCACTTTTGCAGGCTTCGGAGTAACTGTCAATTGAAGCTCCTGGTCTGCCGTGCATCCGTTGTTGTATATCGGATAGATGCCTCCCACTGTATAATCAGTCGAATTTGCGCTCCATGTGTATTTTTCGCCCGAGCAGATCGTAGCTGTCGTAACCACTTTTGCAGGTTTCGGAGTAACTGTCAATTGAAGCTCCTGGTCTGCCGTGCATCCGTTGTTGTATATCGGATAGATGCCTCCCACTGTATAATCAGTCGAATTTGCGCTCCATGTGTATTTTTCGCCCGAGCAGATCGTAGCTGTCGTAACCACTTTTGCAGGTTTCGGAGTAACTGTCAGCTGAAGCTCCTGATCAGCCGTACAGCCGTTGTTTGATATCGGGTAAGTACCGCCCGTTGTATAATCCGTCGAGTTTGCGCTCCATGTGTATTTTTCACCAGAGCAGATCGTAGCCGTAGTCACAACCTTTGCAGGCTTCGGAGTAACCGTCAACTGAAGTTCCTGGTCTGCCGTACATCCGTTGTTTAATATCGGATAGGTGCCTCCGACTGTGTAATCAGTCGAGTTAGCGTTCCATGTGTATTTTTCGCCTGAGCAGATGGTAGCTGTCGTAACTACTTTTGCAGGTTTCGGAGTCACTGTCAATTGCAGTTCCTGATCAGCCGTACAGCCGTTGTTGTATATCGGATAAGTACCGCTCGTTATATAATCAGTCGAGTTAGCGCTCCATGTGTATTTTTCGCCTGAGCAGATCGTAGCTGTCGTAACCACTTTTGCAGGCTTAGGAGTAACCGTCAATTGCAGTTCCTGATCAGCCGTACAGCCGTTGTTGTATATCGGATAAGTACCGCTTGCTGTATAATCCGTCGAGTTAGCGCTCCATGTGTAGGTTTCGCCAGAGCAGATCGTAGCTGTTGTAACCACTTTTGCAGGCTTCGGCGTAACCGTCAACTGAAGCTCCTGATCAGCCGTGCATCCGTTGTTCAATATCGGGTAAGTACCGCTTGCCGTATAATCCGTCGAGTTAGCGCTCCATGTGTAGGTTTCGCCAGAGCAGATCGTAGCTGTTGTAACCACTTTTGCAGGCTTCGGGGTAACCGTCAACTGAAGTTCCTGGTCTGCCGTACAGCCGTTGTTCAATATCGGGTAAGTACCGCTTGCCGTATAATCCGTCGAGTTAGCACTCCATGTGTATTTTTCGCCCGAGCAGATCGTAGCTGTCGTAACCACTTTTGCAGGCTTCGGAGTTACCGTCAACTGAAGCTCCTGGTCCGCCGTGCATCCGTTGTTGTATATCGGATAAGTACCGCTCGTTATATAATCCGTCGAGTTAGCGCTCCATGTGTATTTTTCGCCCGAGCAGATCGTAGCTGTCGTAACCACTTTTGCAGGCTTCGGCGTAACCGTCAACTGAAGTTCCTGATCCGCCGTGCATCCGTTGTTTGCAACTGTATAAGTTCCGCCTGTTGTGTAGGTTGTTGAATTTACAGTCCAAGTATAGGTATCGCCTGAGCAGATCGTAGCTGTCGTAACCACTTTTGCAGGCTTCGGAGTAACCGTCAGCTGAAGCTCCTGATCGGCCGTACAGCCGTTGTTCAATATCGGATAGGTGCCTCCCACTGTATAATCCGTCGAGTTAGCGCTCCATGTGTATTTTTCGCCTGAGCAGATCGTAGCTGTCGTAACCACTTTTGCAGGCTTCGGAGTAACCGTCAGCTGAAGCTCCTGATCGGCCGTACAGCCGTTGTTCAATATCGGATAGGTGCCTCCCACTGTATAATCCGTCGAGTTAGCGCTCCATGTGTATTTTTCGCCTGAGCAGATCGTAGCTGTCGTAACCACTTTTGCTGGTTTCGGAGTTACCGTCAGCTGAAGCTCCTGATCGGCCGTGCATCCGTTGTTGTATATCGGGTAAGTACCGCTTGCCGTATAATCCGTCGAGTTAGCGCTCCATGTGTATTTTTCGCCCGAGCAGATCGTAGCTGTCGTAACCACTTTTGCTGGTTTCGGAGTTACCGTCAGCTGAAGTTCCTGGTCAGCCGTGCATCCGTTGTTTGATATCGGATAAGTACCGCTTGCCGTATAATCCGTCGAGTTTGCTGTCCAAGTATAAGTATCGCCTGAGCAGATCGTCGCCGTAGTCACAACTTTCGCAGGCTTCGGCGTAACCGTCAACTGAAGCTCCTGGTCTGCCGTGCATCCGTTGTTTGATATCGGATAGGTGCCTCCGACTGTATAATCCGTCGAGTTTGCGCTCCATGTGTATTTTTCGCCTGAGCAGATCGTCGCCGTAGTGACAACCTTTGCCGGTTTCGGCGTAACCGTCAACTGAAGTTCCTGGTCCGCCGTGCATCCGTTGTTTGATATCGGATAAGTACCTCCGACTGTATAATCTATCGAGTTTGCGCTCCATGTGTATTTTTCGCCCGAGCAGATCGTAGCTGTCGTAACCACTTTTGCAGGCTTCGGAGTTATTGTAACATTTACAGCGGTTCTAATACTCTCACAACTATTTGTAGTCTGACTTACATAATAAGTACCATTTACAAGAGTTTCAGTTCCTAAATATAATGTTCCTCCAGAATTGGCGTTGTACCATTTTAAATCGTTTCCTGTCGCAAGTAGATCACTTACTTTTTTTCCATCAACAAAACAAAATGTTTGATCTGAAGCTAAAGGAGCCGAAGGAATAGTATTTACAGTTATATTCACAGCTGTTGAAGATGCGCTGTAGCAACCAGAAGCATTTGAAACCTGGACACTATAATTTCCAGAATTTGAAACCGTAATAGATTGAGTTTTTGCTCCATTCGACCATAAATACCCTATTCCGCTAGTTGAAGTCAAAACCACATTTCCACCTGTACAGAATGTTGTTGAACCTCCAGCAGAAATACTTGGTGTCGCTGGTGTAGGATTTACTGTTACTGCGACCAAAATTCTGCCACTTTCACAATTATTAAGCGTTTGACTTACAAAATAGTTTTTAGACACTAATGTTTCAGTTCCATCATAAAGTGTTCCGCCTGAACTTGCACTGTACCATTTTTTTGTTGCCCCCGAGATTAAAGTAACCTCCAGATCATTAACTGTTTTATTATCAATAACACAAAATGTTTGAGAATTAGCAGTTGGAGTTGCTGTATTATTTACCGTAACTACTACTGATGTTCTTGCACTTTCACAACCATTTAAAATTTGGCTAACATAATAAGTTCCTGAGGCTAGTATCTCATTTCCACCATATGTTGTTCCACCTGTATTGGCATTATACCATTTTTTACTTGCACCTGAGGTTAAAGTAACCGCCAGATCATTAACTGTTTTATTATCAATCGCACAAAATGTCTGAGCTGAAGATGTTGGTGCAGCAGTTGAATTTACTGTTACCGCAACTGCAGTTCTTGTACTCTCACCACAAGCATTTGTCTGGCTAACATAATAAGTTCTTGTTGTCAATAATTCAGTTCCAGTATAGGCTGTTCCAGCTGTTGAGGCATTATACCATTTTTTTGTAGAACCTGCAATTAATGTAACTGCTAAATCATTAACTGTTTTGGCATCATTGATACAAAACGTCTGAGATGACGCAGTTGGTGCTGATGGCACATTATTTATAGTAACTGCCACTGAAGTTCTTGCACTCTCTCCACAACTATTAACAGTTTGACTCACAAAATAAGTCCCAGTGGCTAAAGCTTGGTTACTTGAAAGAGCTGAACCTCCTGAAGAAGCACTATACCATTTTATGGTTGGTCCTGACGGAGATAAATCACCTATTTTTTTATTATCAGCAGCACAAAATGTTTGAGCTGAAGCCGTTGGTGCAGAAGATGTACTATTTATAGTTACTACTATTGCAGTTCTCGTACTTTCACAATTATTTGCTGATGTTTGACTTGCATAATAATTATAGGTTCCTGCTGTAGTTGGTAAATTTTGATTAGTCGAAAGAGCCGTCCCTCCGGTATTTGCACTGTACCATTTTATACTATTTCCAGTGGCTACTAGATCACCGACTTTTTTATTCTCAGAAGAACAAAATGTTTGATTAGAAGCTACGGGTGCAGCTGGTACAAATGTAACTGTAACAGCAGAAGAACTACTACTTGTACAATTTGAACTATTCATTACTTTTACCGAATAAACTCCATCTGCTGTTACAACAATATCTCGTGTAGTTTCACCTGTTGACCATAAGTACCCAGAACTATTAGTTGCTCTCAATGTGATACTACTTCCTCCAAAACAGCTAATTGAACCATTACTTATAGTAGCTCCACTAGTTCTTGAAGTAACATTTGGTGTACTTGGTTGTGCATTCACTGTTACTACAACAGGTTTTACAAACACGCATCCATCAGACGAAACTGCCTTAATATAATAAGTTCCAGCACTTGCTGTAGTTGGTGTTGAATATGATGTTGTTGCCAATGAGTCTGTCCAATACGAAAGAGTTAAATTTGCACTACTTCCCGCCGTAATAGCCGAAGCGGTCAAGTCAACTGTAGATGGTGAACAAACTGCTGCAGGATTTGTAACAACAAGATTTGACGCCTTTGGATTTACTGCCGCACTCGCTGAATTATTTGCCGTATTTATATCTATTGAAGCTGGCAATGATGCCGTATTTGTATAATTTCCAGATGATTTTACAGTTGCTACAATTTTTAATGTGACCGACGTTTGAGCATCTACATCACCAATACTCCAAGATCCTGTTGAAGAATCATAAATACCAATTGATGGGATTGAGCTTACATAGGTATATCCCGAAGGAAGTAAATCACTTACAGAAACTCCAGAAACATTATTTCCTCCTAAATTGCTAACTTTAACAGTAAATTCTACATTAGATCCAATACATGGAGATGCATTATCAATCGTTTTTGTAATTCCAAGGTCAGTACATAAAGTAACACTAACTGGCTTTGATTGCGTTTGAGCTCCACAAGCCAAAGTTGATGATACCGAATAATTACCTGTTTTAGTAGCTGTATAAGTTGATGAATTTGCTCCAGTAATCGCTGTTCCATTAAAATACCATTGGTATGGAGCAAAATTTGCTGGAGTTGTAAGTTCCGCAGTATTGTTAGTACATCCTCCACCAGAAATATAAGTTAAAGTTGGATCTTCTGGCTGTGCAGCAAAATTTGAGAAAAATCCTGCCATCGAAAATCCTCCCCCTTGCTGTACAATTGATACCGTCATTTTAGTAGCACTTGCAATAGAGAGAACATCCGGACTTCCTATTTGAGTATCTTCAAAATTTATTAAATACCAGCCTGTTGTTCCCAATTGATGACGAGCTGCGATACCACTTACCGTTTCAATATTAGTCCCATTAACCATTACTGGATCAGTAGCACTTCTTAAAAGAATATACCCAAAATAAGGCAATGTGCCGGTACCATAATTTCTAAATTTCGCAGTTTCAATAAAATTAGAACCTCCACATTCTGAGACCGGAGCAATTGTAGATATATCAACTTCGCAAGATTGCGCTGTACCTGAATAAACCACAACTTTTTTATCTGCTGAAACACGAGATGCAGAAAATGGCGTTGTTAAAATACCGTTATTAAAAGTATAAAAGCTACCTGCTGTTGGCAATGTATAGTTTATGGTACCTGTCAAAGCACCAGCTGTAGAATATGTATTTATCACCAAATTGGTATTGTCTTTTGTTGCAACAACAGTAGTTTGTTCTGCCGTGTCATTGCCCTTTCCTCTTTCAATAAAATATTCAGTCCCTAAAACAGATTCTGGCGGAATCTGATTATAGGCACTATCTCCACAACCATTTGGTGTATCAATTGCTGCCGATGTATTCATCACAGTCAGATTCGAAGACTCTACTAAAGTTCCAATTGGCGCTTTAAATAAATAACTCTGGCCCGCATTTAAAGTAGTTGCAACTAAATTATTTATTTTCACTGTCGTATTATCAACCGTAGCCATAATGGTATAAATCGGTCTCTGATCGCCATAGTTATTGAAGTTTCCTAAAGAACCATCTCTGTAATAACCTACTCTAAATCGCACTCCAAGTCCTGCATCACCAAAACTTGTCAATGCAGCATTTCCCTTAAGATAAGCATCATTATTTTCTCCAGAATTATCATCGGAGGCAACATTTCGCATATTTACTGACGTTGGGCCTGTACTTGTAACAATCAATCCTGCTCCACTAACTACTGTATTTAATGCATACATGGGAAGATCTTTTGCCAAAAGTGCAAATCTGTAAATTGCTGGATTTCCTTTTGATGCTGTTAAAGTTGTCTCTACAACGCCGTTACTTCTAGACAAGGTAATGGTTACAGGAGATACCGAATTTGTTGCAATTACAATTTCATTCGATTTACTGAAATACTGCCATGGTGCAGGTGCGATATAGTGTTTTGTATAGAATTGAGCCGAAGCACTGTAACTAATCAGTAATAAAAATGCAATAAAAAAGCTTAGTCTAGAAAATCTAGACTGATTAGAAGTAGAGTTACGCATACGCAAGTGAGATTTGAGAGCAAATATTGCCAACTGAAAAAACTACCATAGTTTTCAGCATATAGGACAAATACGAAAAAATGAAGGGATTGGATCTTGAATAAAAAATAAAATTTTCATTCAGATTTTTATCAAAATAAAAATACATTTGAACCTTTAAAGGCTCAAGACATAAAAATTGTCTCATAGGTTATTTGGGTAGTTTTGGTCTCGCGAAAATATATAAACACCTAATAACTAGCTACATTAGTCGATAAACTACCTATAAAAACGTTGAACAACACCTTTTTGAAGCTAAATTCAATTCAAAAAATCAACAAAATTACTTATTTCGCAACAAAATAGAGGAATTTTCTTAAAATATTAATAATAACTCACAATTATTAAATATTTTAAGAGAAAAACATTAAAAAATCTTACAAAATAAACAATATCAGAACAGCATATCAGTTCTTAACATTTGTTTGCTTTTTTTTTACTTTCTAATGATAATTATTTTAATTTTTGAAAATCTATATTTAGATCAATATTCTTATTTAAGTCATTTTACCAATAAAGAAAAAACATTGTAACTTTTAAGCTTATTTTCTTAGGAAGCTAATTTTAAAAAAAATAAATAACTGATTATAAGCGAACTAAATAAAAAGAAACAAATAACATTATAAATCAACATTTTTTATACATCATTTTGAATTTAATTTTATTCACAAAAAATGAAGTCTATAATTATATTTTTATATAAGATAAAATTTACAAGTGTTTTGTAGTTAATAGTAACTTGAAAATTAAAATTAAAGATAGATTATGAAACAAATTATGAGGTAACATGTCATTTATCGATAACTATTATCGACAAACTGCTTTCAATGTATTTTATTTCTTACATAGACAAAAAGACACACGTATTAAGCTAAAAAATAGCTTCTTACAAAAAATGTGTCGTACACAAATGAAGATTTGTTAATGAAAAAGGGGAAATGATTGAGTGGAAATTTTAAACTATACACGAATTAATTTATTCTAAAAAAGAAATATTTCGCTTTAATCCTTCAAACTTGGTTCTTTTAATTGGAGAATTTTTAAAAACTGTGCGGAAAGTTTCTTCGGTAATTTCGGTCCAATCTTTTTTAGAAAAAGAAAGTAAATCAGGATTGGGATTAAATAAAGGTTCTGAATGAGGTTTTGAAAAACGATTCCATGGACAAACATCTTGGCAAGTATCACATCCAAACATCCATTCATCAAATTTTCCCTTCATTTCATACGGAAGATTTTCTTTTAATTCAATCGTATAATAAGATATGCATTTACTGCCGTCAACAACATAAGGAGCAACAATTGCCTGTGTAGGACAAGCATCAATACACGCAGTACAAGTACCGCAATGATCAGTTACTTTGTGATCATATTCTAAATCGAGATCCAAAATAAGTTCTGCAATAAAATAAAAAGAACCTACTTTTTGAGTTATTAAATTACTGTTTTTCCCAATCCAGCCCAAACCGCTTTTTGCTGCCCAGGCTTTGTCCAAAACTGGCGCAGAATCAACAAATGCACGGCCAGAAACATCACCAATATTCTCTTGAATAGAATGCAACAGTTCTTTTAGTTTTTCTTTAATAACAAAATGATAATCCTGCCCATAGGCGTATTTTGAGATTTTGAAACTATTATCATTTTGAGATTCTGAAGGAAAATAATTAAGAAGAAGAGAAACTACACTTTTAGCATCGTCAACCAGTAAAGTTGGATCCAAACGTTTATCAAAATGGTTTTCCATATAAGCCATTTGGCCGTTGTGATTATTGTTCAGCCATTTTTCAAGACGAGGTGCTTCGTCTTCAAGAAAACCCGCTTTTGATATACCACAAGAAAGAAAACCAAGTCTTTTAGCTTCTTCTTTTATAAACTTTGAATATGTCTCTTTCGAATTAATGCTCACCTTTTAGATAATGAAATTTCAATATTAACTGGCTTCAAAGTCACCAATGGATTAAATTCCACATTGGTTGTATTTGATGTAATCACGTAACGTTTAACAATTTGAGAAATTGTCAAGCACATTTCATAAATCGCAAAACCAGCTCCAATACACATTCGTGGTCCGGCTCCAAAGGGATAAAAATATTGCATCGACTGCTTCTTTCTGCTCACCAAGAAATCGCTCTGGAATAAATTTATCAGGATCTTGCCAATATTTTGGATTTCGATGCAGTTCATAAAACGAAACTCCAATTAAAGTTCCTTTTCTGATATTAAAATTACTGACAGTATCGTCTTCGATATTTTGCCTATCTGTAATCCAAGCCGGAGGATATAAACGCATCGATTCATTCAAAACTGCATTTGTATATGCCATCTTTTGCAGCTGTTCAATAGCGTTATCCGTCTGTGATTCAATTTCACTAAACTCATCAAATACCTTTTGCTGAACATCAGGATTACTTCCCAAAAAATGAAGCGTAAAAGTCAATGCATTTGCCGTCGTTTCATGGCCAGCAATAAACAGAATTTTAATTTCATCTATTAGTTGCTGCATTGCCATAGACTCACCAGTATCTTCATACCGAGTTTCCATCAACATATTAAGCAAGTCATTGAAATCTTCATTTGAAGCTACTTCTTTCCTCGATAATTTCCTTAATGATTTGATTATTTTCTTCAGCTAATTTCAAATGTTTTTTTACCTGACCACTTAAAGAAAACCATAAAGCTTTATGAGGAAGTCTTATTTCTTTAATTAAAAAATTTTGAACTTCTTCAATTATAAATTTAATTCTATGGAGTTTTTCTTCAGAAATTGAAAATTCAAATAATGATTTTGCCACAACATTAAATGCCAATTGGCTCATCACTGGAAAAAGCATTAAAGATTTTATTTTCTTCTAAAGCATCAATTCAGAAACAATAGTCTTATTCATATTATCGACCAGCTATTCATTTTTTGTTTATGAAATGCAGGCTGAATAAGTCTTCTTTGTTTTAACCAAAAATCCCCATCACTGTCAAAAGTCCTTTCCCTAAATATTTAGAAAGATAAACCGACTGAAACTTAGACTTTATGATAATTCTTTTGATTTTTAATAAAATATACTGAGCAATATCATTGTCTCTGGATAAGATTAAATGTTTAGAAAATCCAATTTTTAAGAGAAAACGAATCCCCAATTTATCAAAATATCTTTTATGAAAAGGAATCGGATTTCTGCGGACACCTTCAGCATCAAGAAAAAATCTAGATATGGACAGTTTATTAGGATAATTATATTTTTTATCTGAAGACATGAAAACAGATTTAAAATAAACCGCCTTGAATATTAGTGTTTATTTTTCCAAGATGTTTATATGCTTTATCCGTAACTTCACTTCCACGAGGAGTACGCATAATAAATCCTTCCTGAATTAAAAATGGCTCATAAACTTCTTCAATAGTTTCACTGCTTTCAGAAACTGCCGTTGCCAAAGTTGAAAGTCCAACCGGGCCACCTTTGAATTTATTAATAATAGTCAATAAGATTTTATTATCCATTTCATCAAGCCCATGCGCATCAACATTAAATGCTTTTAAAGCATAACGAGCAATTTCTATATCAATAGTTCCATTTCCTTTAATTTGAGCAAAATCACGAACTCGACGCAATAATGCATTGGCAATACGTGGCGTTCCTCGGCTTCTTCCTGCAATTTCAATGGCAGCTTCAAGAGCAATAGGCATTTTTAAAATAGAGGCACTTCTTTCGACAATAGTAGTTAAAAGTTCAGTAGTATAATATTGTAAACGTGATGAAATACCAAAACGAGCACGCATAGGAGCGGTCAATAAACCTGAACGTGTTGTAGCGCCAATTAAGGTAAACGGATTTAAATTAATTTGAACAGTTCTGGCATTAGGTCCAGATTCAATCATAATATCAATTTTGAAATCTTCCATTGCCGAATATAAATATTCTTCAACAATAGGACTTAATCGATGAATTTCATCAATAAACAAAACATCTCTTTCATCAAGATTAGTCAGCAAACCCGCTAAATCACCAGGTTTATCTAAAACAGGTCCAGAAGTGATTTTAATTCCAACTTCGAAGTTCATTAGCCAAAATATTAGCCAAAGTAGTTTTTCCTAATCCCGGAGGTCCATGAAAAAGTGTATGATCAAGTGCTTCACCACGTTGATTAGCGGCAGCAACAAAAACTTTTAAGTTTTCTAAAACCTGATCTTGTCCGGCAAAGTCATCAAATGACAGCGGGCGTAATCTTTTTTCAAGATCAAGTTCTTCTGGGTTATAACCTTTGGTAGTAGGATCTAAATTTTCATTCATCTTACAAAGATATAGAAACTAATCAGTTTGTAAAATAGTAAACCAGAACCAATAAAACTTTAACTAAACAAAAAAGACTATCATTTCTGATAGTCTTTTTTAAAATATTTTTAGTGGTGTAAAACTTCTTCACCTTCTTTCATTGGTACATTTTGAGGAACAAAATCTACATCATGATTTGGATTACTATAGTCATACGGCCAACGGTATACATGAGGAATTTCACCTGGCCAGTTTCCGTGAATATGTTCTACTGGAGTAGTCCATTCTAATGTTGTTAGATCTCCATGGATTCTGAACTGCTTTCTTACCGTAGAAAATACTACTAAAGAAGTTGTACAAGAATACTAATTGGAAAGCACCACCCACAAGAGCGAATGTTGTAATTAATACATTTACATTTTGCAAATCATCAAATAATGGGAAGTTTGTATTTGTATAATAACGTCTTGGCAAACCAGCTAATCCAATAAAGTGCATTGGGAAGAATACTCCATAAGCACAAACTGCAGTTACCCAAAAGTGAATATAACCTAAGTTTTTATTTAACATTCTTCCGTACATTTTAGGGAACCAGTGGTAGATACCAGCAAACATTCCGTAAAGTGCAGAGATACCCATTACTAAGTGAAAGTGAGCAATTACAAAGTAAGTATCGTGAACGTTAATATCTAAAGTACTATCTCCTAAAATGATTCCTGTTAAACCTCCAGTGATGAAAGTAGAAACCATTCCGATAGAGAATAACATTGCAGGGTTAAACTGTAAGTTACCTTTCCATAAAGTTGTAATCCAGTTGAATGCTTTTACAGCAGATGGAATTGCAATCAATAATGTAGTAAAAGTAAATACAGATCCTAAGAATGGATTCATACCTGAGATAAACATGTGGTGACCCCAAACAATAGTTGATAAAAATGCAATTGCAAGAATTGACATAATCATCGCTCTGTATCCAAAGATTGGTTTACGAGAGTTCGTTGCCATAATTTCAGAAACAAGACCCATTGCTGGCAAGATTACGATATATACCTCAGGGTGTCCTAAGAACCAGAATAAGTGTTCAAACAATACTGGAGAACCACCTTGATAGTGTAAAACTTCTCCTGCAATATAGATATCAGACAAGAAGAATGAAGTACCAAAACTTCTATCAAAAATCAATAATAAAGCTGCAGATAATAATACTGGGAACGAAATAACACCAATAATAGCTGTTACGAAAAATGTCCAGATTGTAAGTGGAAGTCTAGTCATAGACATTCCTTTAGTTCTTAAGTTGATAACAGTTACAATGTAATTTAAAGATCCCATTAAAGACGATGCAATAAAGATAGCCATTGAAACTAACCATAAAGTCATACCTGTTCCAGAACCTGGAATTGCTTGTGGCAAAGCACTTAATGGAGGGTAAATTGTCCAACCTGCAGAAGCTGGTCCAGCTTCAACAAATAAAGAAGAAACCATGATAACAGCAGATAAGAAAAACAACCAATACGAAATCATATTCATAAATCCAGAAGCCATATCTCTTGCTCCAATTTGAAGTGGAATAAGCAAGTTACTAAAAGTTCCACTTAAACCAGCCGTCAATACAAAGAATACCATGATGGTACCGTGAATTGTAACCAATGCTAGATAAATATCATTTGCCATTACTCCGTCAGGTGCAAATTTATCTCCTAATAAAACATTAAAGATTTTAAAAGACTCTTCTGGCCAAGCCAATTGCATTCTGAAAAGCAAAGACATTGCAATACCAATAATACCCATAATAATACCTGTAATCAAGTATTGTTTAGCAATCATTTTGTGATCAATACTAAAAATGTATTTAGTAATGAACGTGTCTTTATGATGATGTTCGTGCTCGTGATCGTGTCCGTGATCGTGACCGTGCGCTTCTGCTGACATATATGTGTACTTTAAATTTTCTTAATAATATTATTTCATAGCAACTTTAGCTACAACTGCTTTTACAGTGTCAATAACTGCTTTTACGGTATCTTCTTTAGCAGTAGTATCTTTAGTGCTCTTCTCCTTCAGCTGGTTTTTCAGCAGCAGCTAGCTGCTTTAATATCCTGAGCTAAAGTTGTTTTTTCGCTTAACCATTTTTTATAATCTTCAGGAGTATCAACAACAACTTTCATTTGCATGTTGTAGTGAGAAGCTCCACAAATTTTATTACATAACAATAAATAATCAAAAGTATAAGGATCTAAAGCTGTTCCTCCTTTAGCAACAAACTCAGCACTTTTTTTAGCTCTAATTCATTGATATTCGCTACTTTTTCAACCATAAAGGCTAGCTCTCTGTATTCAGCAGTTGTATAAGTTGGAACAAAAGCAAATTCAGTAACCATTCCTGGAACACAGTTCATTTGTGCTCTAAAGTGAGGCATATAAGCTGAGTGCAAAACATCTTGAGAACGCATTTTGAAATGTACTTTTTTACCTTTTGGGATATGCAATTCAGAAACTACAATATCATCCTGAGCATTAGGATCAGACATATCAACACCTAAAGTATTTACACCTTCAATTAAACGTACGTTAGCTTTTCCTAAAACATTATCATGTCCAGCATATCTAGCTGTCCATTTAAATTGTTGAGCATATAATTCAATTTCAATAACATCTTCATCTTTATCAACGAACATAATGTTTTCCAAGCGTATAATCCGTAAAGAATTAAACAAGCTAAAACTACAGATGGAATAATACTCCAGATTACTTCTAATTTGTTACTATCTGCAAAAAATAATGCTTTTTTATCTTTATTTCCTCTATTTTTAAAAGAAAACCAATATAATAAACCTTGTGTAATAAATTGAACTACAAAAATTAAAACCCAAGTAATATTCATCAAATTATCCACTAAAAGTCCATGCTCTGAAGCTGGAGTATGAAGCGCTAAACCACCCCATTTTAGCAAACCGTAAATCGTAAATATATAAATGAAAGCTAAAAAGCCAAACATAATATATCCCTGTACATTATTATCATTATCTGATGCAACTTGAGAATCGTTCGAAGATGATCCTACTTGAGTAAGATCAAATATCTTCGTCAATTGCCATAATGCAACTGCTAATAAAACTAAAACTATAATTACCAACAAACTTGTCATCTGTTTACTTCTTTAAATATTAATAATGAAAATGTTTACTTTCTTCAATGAAAGGATTTCTTTTTGCCAACAAAGGAGCTTTAGTTAATGCAGTAAATACAACAAAAATAAATAATCCTAAGAAGAAAAGAATAGATGCAATTTCAGGAACACCAATAAACCATTTGTCTCCAACAGTACCAGGCATAATCATATTAAAGAAATCAACATAGTGACCTAATAAGATAACAGTACCTGCCATTACAATAACCCAATTAAGACGTTTGAAATCTGTATTGATTAATATTAATAATGGGAAAACAAAGTTCATAACTACAGCACCAAAGAATGGTAAGTTATATAATTGAATTCTTGTTACAAAGTAAGTTACCTCTTCCGGAATGTTAGCATACCAGATCAACATGAATTGAGAGAACCATAAATAAGTCCAGAAAACACTGATACCAAACATAAATTTAGCTAAATCGTGAATGTGGCTTGTATTTACATACTCTAAATATCCTTTAGATTTCAAGTAAATTGTAACTAAAGCTATAGTTGTAATACCACTTACAAAGAAAGAAGCAAAAACATACCATCCGAATAAAGTACTGAACCAGTGTGGATCAAATGACATAATCCAATCCCAAGACATAATTGATTCTGATACGATAAAGAATACTAAGAATCCCGCAGACATCTTAAAGTTCTTTTTGTAGTTAAAGATCATCATTAGCTTCGTCTTGAGCTAAACAATTTTTTCTAGAATAAATGTCGGTATAAGTTCCATCCTAATCAAAAAGACGAACAGCTCTAGCAATCCAGAAAGGAAAATTTAAATAACCCGATTTACCAGCAATAATTGCATCATAATTTGCACTTGTCCTTTTCAGTAACACCTTCTCCTAACCAAACAAATAATATGATTAAAATGTAATCCGCAAAGAATTAAAATTATAAAGAAAATTACAGAACCTACTGGTAAATAAGCCGTAATTCCCTGCATAACTCTAAACAAAACCGGAGACCAACCTGCCTGAGCCACTTGTTGAATAGCATAAAATGCTAAAACTCCCATAGAAAGCAGTAAAAAGAAAATACAAGCAACATATAAAGCAGACCAAGGTTTGTTTTGCAATTGGTGTAAAACGTGTTCACATGAGCTTTGGATCATGTTCAGTCAGCAGCTTCAGCATGTTTATCCCTTTTGCATCTTGAACACTGGCTTAGTTTCGTGCGCTTCTTCAGCTTTTACTACATGAGTAGTATCTTCATTAGCAGCAACCGAATCTTTACTCAGCAGCCTCATGAGCATTTGCATCTTTTGCTTCTTCATGATGAACTGCTTCTGCTGTTTCTGCGTCATGAGCAGCTTCAGCTTTTCTTCATGATGTGCCGCAGTGGCCGCACCATGTCCCCCACGTGCTCTGATGCTTCTTTTTTCAGAAGATTTTCTACCTCTTCAATATTTTTAGGAGCAGTTAAAAAACCATATCCAATTCCTAATATACCAAGGACCATTAGGATGAAAGAAAAAGTTTTTAATTTACTTGAAAATGTATACATATCTATTACGATCAGTTTGTTCAACAATTATAATTGGCTTTTTAGTTTTAGAACATAGTCAGCAACTAACCAACGTTCGTGGGCACTTAATTGATTTGCATGTGAACCCATTGCATTTAAACCATAAGTTTCAACGTGAAAGATACTTCCTTCAGTAATGTACTCTGTCTTTATAGTTAGGTACTCCAAGAAATTTCTCTCTTTCAACCAATTTACCTTTACCGTTTCCAGCTGCACCATGACAACTAATACAGTAAATTTCGAAAAGTTCTTTTCCCTTTTCCAGAATTTCTATCTGCTTCAGTCAAAGGTGATTTTAAATTAGCTTTTGCCAATTCATAACCAGCAGTCGAATTTTCATACTCATAAGGTTCAAAACCTCTATTAATAGTTCCTTCAACAGGAAGCTGTCCTTCTTTTCCACCTTTAAATATTTTTGCTTCTGAGTAAGGCTCATAACCTACAGATTCATACATATTTGGGAAATACTGATAGTTTGGTGCCGAATTATTGTGGCAAGAAGAAACTAAAATAGTTATACCAACTAAAAGTGTTATTTTATATATCCTTTTCATAGCTACAATTAATTCTTTTCAATTACTTTAACTTCAACAGCTCCTGTACCTTCGAAGAAAGAAACTAATTCAGCTTCATTATCGTTTACAGCAACTTCCATTAAGAAATGGTCATCTGTTGTTCTTACATCAGGATTTTCAGCTTGCTTAAATGGCCATAATCTACTTCTCATATAAAAAGTAATTACCATTAAGTGGGCAGCAAAAAATACAGTCATCTCAAACATAATTGGCACAAAAGATGGCATATTTTGAATGAAACTAAAACTTGGTTTTCCACCAATATCCTGTGGCCAGTCATGAATCATGATATAACTCATCATTGTTGTTGCAACAGAAATACCAACACATCCATATAAGAAAGCACAAATTGCTAATCTTGTTGGTGCTAAGCCCATAGCTTTATCCAATCCGTGAACTGGGAATGGAGTAAAAACCTCTTCAATATGATGATGAGCAGCTCTGGTTTTCTTTACTGCATCCATCAAAATATCATCGTCATTATAAATGGCGTATATTACTTTATTACTCATGATGTGAATCTTTACTATTTGCTCTTTCTCTAATGTAATTATCTCCTGTTCCTTTCAAAATTGTTTTTACCTCTGCCTGAGCAATTACAGGGAATGTTCTAGAGTACAATAAAAACAATACAAAGAAGAAACCAATTGTTCCGATGAAAATTCCAATATCAACAAATGTTGGTGAGAACATTGTCCAAGAAGATGGAAGATAATCTCTATGTAAAGAAGTAACAATGATTACGAATCTTTCAAACCACATTCCGATGTTTACCACAATCGAAATAATAAATGAGAACATGATACTTGTTCTTAATTTTTTGAACCACATAAACTGTGGAGAAAAAACGTTACAAGTCATCATTGACCAATATGCCCACCAGTAAGGTCCGGTAGCTCTGTTTAAGAAAGCATATTGCTCATATTCTACACCTGAATACCAAGCTACGAATAACTCAGTAATGTAAGCCACACCTACGATCGAACCAGTAATCATGATAATGATGTTCATCAATTCGATATGTTGTAATGTGATATACGCTTCAAGATTAGAAACTTTTCTCATAACGATCAACAATGTGTTTACCATCGCAAATCCTGAGAATACCGCTCCAGCAACGAAGTATGGAGGGAAGATTGTTGTATGCCATCCTGGAATTACAGAAGTGGCAAAGTCCATCGATACAATCGTGTGTACAGAAAGTACAAGAGGAGTAGCTAAACCAGCTAATACTAATGATACTTCTTCAAAACGTTGCCAGTCTTTTGCTCTACCGCTCCATCCGAAACTTAAGATAGAATAAACTCTTTTATTAAATGGAGTTATAGCTCTATCACGAAGCATTGCAAAGTCAGGCAATAAACCAGTCCACCAGAAAACTAATGATACTGAAAGATAAGTTGAAATTGCAAATACGTCCCAAAGCAATGGTGAGTTAAAGTTTACCCATAAAGATCCAAATTGATTTGGAATAGGTAAAACCCAATATGCTAACCATGGACGCCCCATGTGAATAATTGGAAATAAACCTGCTTGAACTACTGAGAAGATAGTCATTGCTTCTGCAGAACGGTTAATAGCCATTCTCCAACGTTGACGGAAAAGTAATAGTACTGCAGAAATCAATGTTCCAGCGTGACCAATACCAACCCACCAAACGAAGTTAGTGATATCCCAAGCCCAACCAACTGTTTTATTTAATCCCCATGTTCCGATACCGGTAGATACGGTGTAAATGATACAACCTAACCCCCAAAGGAAGGCTATTAATGCGATTGAAAATACAATCCACCATTGTTTATTTGCAGGCCCTTCAACAGGTGCAGCTACATCTACTGTTACATCGTGATAAGATTTATCACCTATAACTAAAGGTTTTCTAATGGGTGCTTCGTAGTGAGACGACATAATCCTTTATATTGTTTCTTATTAATAATTTTACTAAGTATTTCTAACTTTAACATGGTAAACCACATTAGGTTTTGTTCCTACATGCTCCAACAAGTGATATGATCTTTCATCAGCAGCTAATTTTGCCACTTTGCTTTCAGTATCATTTACATCACCAAATATCATCGCTCCAGAAGAACAAGCATTTGAACAAGCAGTTTGGAATTCACCATCAGCAACTGGGCGACCTTCATTTTTAGCTTTCAATTTAGTAGCTTGTGTCATTTGAATACACATAGAACATTTTTCCATAACTCCACGAGAACGAACGTTTACGTCTGGGTTTAATACCATACGACCTAAATCATCATTCATATGATAATCGAATTCACTGTTTTTGTTGTACAAGAACCAGTTGAAACGACGTACTTTATATGGACAGTTGTTTGCACAGTAACGAGTACCAACACATCTGTTGTATGCCATGTGGTTTTGACCTTCACGACCGTGAGAAGTAGCAGCAACAGGACAAACTGTTTCACAAGGTGCGTGATTACAGTGTTGGCACATTACTGGTTGGAATGCAACTTGTGGATTATCTCCAGCTTTTTCCATTTCATTAAATGTAGATAATGAACTAGATAAACCAGCAATATCCTTCTTTTCTTTCATTATCACCTTCGAAAGTACTTTCAGAAGAATAATATCTGTCAATACGCAACCAGTGCATATCACGGCTTCTTCTTACTTCAGCTTTACCAACAACAGGAACATTGTTCTCTGCGTGACATGCAATAACACATGCTCCACATCCAGTACAAGCATTTAAGTCAATAGAAAGATTAAAATGATGACCTGTTGAACGATCAAATGACTCCCATAAATCGACAGTTGTAGCTTCAACTTCCTGGTGATCTAAAGATACCATTGGTTTTTCATTCCAATGTTCAGCATCTTTAGTATTGAATATCTTCAAGAGTAGTTTCTTTAATAATATCTCCTCTACCCATTAATGTTTTTTGTCCTTGAACACAAGCAAACTCATGAACTCCATTTGCTTTAGCTAAAGTAACAGACTGAACATTATTGAAGTTTTTATATAAAGCGTAAGCATTTAATACCTACTTGCATTTCTTCTTTTAAAGCTGCTTTACGACCATAACCAACAGCAAAACCAACTGTATCCAACAGCCTGTCCTGGCTGAACAATAACTGGAACATTTTCCAATTTAACACCATCAGCAGTTGTAATTGTAGCATAACTACCATTCAAACCACCATTAGCAACAATTTCATTTGTTAAGCCGTATTTTTTAGCATCTGCATTTGAAACTGTAACATAGTTATCCCAAGAAACTCTTGTGATTGGATCCGGAAACTCTTGCAACCAAGGATTGTTTGCATGTTGTCCATCACCCAAACCTGTTTTAGTATACAATACTAATTCAAAACCTCCAGCAGATTTTGATTTAGAAACCGCACTTGCAGCAGCAGCAGAATCAAAAGCACCGCCAGATAAAGCTGCTAGAACCAGTTACAAAAACACCATCATGTAATACTTTATTCCAAGAAGAACCAGTAATTAAACCAGCAGAATTAGCTTTAAGGTAATCGTAGAAAGTTCCAGCAACACCATTTAAAGACAATAAAACATCTTGAAATTGTTTTGTATTAAATATTGGACGAATAGTTGGCTGAGTTAAGCTATAAGTTCCTTTTGTAATCATAACATCTCCCCAAGACTCTAAATAATGAGGAGCAGGAGCAGCAATTGTTAGTAATTGAAGCAGTTTCATCTTCTTTTAAAGAAAAAGCAACTGAAGTTTTTACTTTTTTCAATCCAGATACAAAAGAAGCTGAATCAGCTAATGTGTAAACAGGATTGACACCACTCATGATTAAAGTATGAACACTACCTGCATTCATATCTTTTATCAATTGAGAAACAACTGCATTAGAACCTTTTCTAATTTGTCTTGTACCAGCAGTATTAAAAGCCTCACTAGCCAATATTTGATTGATAGCCAAAACTAACAACTGAGCATTTTTATCTTCAATTCCAGATACTAAAACTCCTTTAGAACCTGCAGCTTTAAATTGCTGAGCAGCTTTTACAACTTCAGCTTTAAAAGCACCATCTAAAGAAACAGGAACTGAAGCACCTACAACTATATTATATATTTGAACTAACGCTTGTTTTTGATCAGCAGTAGTCATTGGAACACGTTTATCAGCAGCTGCTCCAGATAATGTCATGTTTGATTCAAACTGAATATGACGAGACATTGTTTTTTTCCCTTCAGTTCCAGATGGAATTCTTCCTTTCGCATATCCAGAATCATATCCTCCACCTTGCCAGTCTCCTAAGAAATCAGCACCAACAGATACAATTAATGAAGCTTTTGAAAAATCATAATCAACTAAAGCTCTTTCTCCATAAGCTGTTTCGAATGCATCTAATGCTTCAGAAGAAGAAACTGCATCATAAACAACATGTTTTGCATTAGGGTTTTTAGCAATAAACTCACCTATTAATTTCTCAGTAGATGGACTTGCTAAAGTATTTGTTAATAATACAACTTGCCCACCTTTTGCTTTTGCTTCTGCAAGACTCGCTTTGATTTCCAAATCAACAGCAGACCAGCTGCTATTTTTTCCTTTCAATTTTGGCTCTTGCAAACGATGAACTATCGTATAATCCTAAGATTGATGCATGAACTCTAGCATTAGCAGCAAATTTAGCACCTTCAATAGTATTGTTTTCAACTTTAATTGGACGACCCTCACGAGTTTTCACCAAAAGATTTGCAAAATCAAAACCATCAAAAACAGTAGTCGCATAATAATCAGCAACACCAGGAATGATTTGCTCTGGTTGTAAAACATAAGGGATAGACTTGTGCACAGGACCCTCACAAGCAGCAAGTGTAACAGCTGCAGTACTAAATCCTACGTACTTTAAAAAGTCACGACGTGAAGTTCCTGAAGAAGCTAAAGCCTCTGCATTTCCTAAGAATTCATCAGTAGGAATTTCTTCAACAAATTCGTTATTTCTAAGCGCCTCAACAATAGAACCATTCTCTAGTTCTTCAACACTTTTCCAGTATTTTTTGTTTGATGACATTGTATATAAATATTAAAATCTTAATAATTCGATTAATAGTGGCATTTACCGCATTCTAAACCTCCCATTTGCGCTGCAGTCAATTTTTCTACACCGTATTTTTTAGAAAGTTCAGCATGAATTTTATCATAGTAAGCATTTCCTTCCATCTTAACATCAGTTTTTCTATGGCAATCAATACACCATCCCATTGTTAATTTAGAATATTGCTTCATGATCTCAAATTCTTGTACCGGACCATGACAAGTCTGACACTCAATTCCCGCAACAGAAACGTGTTGAGAGTGATTGAAATATACAAAATCAGGAAGATTATGAATACGAACCCATTTTACAGGCTGCGTTTTTCCAGTATAAGCTTGCTTAGTTTTATCCCAACCAACAGCATCATATAATTTTTGAATTTGAGCATCATAAAACGCTTTGCTGTACTCAGGAGTAGCAGTAGTTTCAGCAACTTCAGAAATATTTTTATGACAGTTCATACAAACATTCAAAGAAGGAATACCAGCAGTTTTACTAACACGAGAAGCAGAGTGACAATATTTACAATTGATCTCGTTATCTCCAGCGTGAATTTTATGAGAATAATGAATTGGCTGAATTGGTTCATAGTTTTGATCTACGCCAACCTGCATTAAATATCCATAAACAAAATAACCACTTGCCAAAAGCAAGAAAATCGAAGTAACTAATACCAAAAATTGATTTCTAGCAAAAGCCTTCCAAATTGGCAATCTACCTTCTTTTGGAGCAACTTCAATACCGTTATTACTTGCCACTTTAGTCAATACTTTGTTCACCATGAACAACATCACCACTAAAATAGCCATTACAAGAGCAAGAGCCCCTAAAATAACATTGTTTGAAATTCCGCCACCTTCAACTTTTTGCCCCGGAGGAACAGTTCCAGGCGTCGTAGCAACTTCAACTTTTTTCTCAGATGTATAAGCAATAATATTATCAATATCACCCTCAGATAACTGAGGAAAAGGAGTCATTACTGCCTTATTATTTTCTTCAAAAAGCTTAACAGCAGCAGCATCTCCAGATTTAATCACATCAGAACTGTTGTGAACCCACTTGTAAATCCAAGCCATTTCATGCCTTTCAGCAACCCCTCTTAACGCAGGACCTGTTGATTTAGCATCTAATTTGTGACATGCAGCGCAATTTGCATTAAATAGTTCTTTCCCTTTTACTGGATCACCACCCGCAGTTGCTGCAGGAGCAGCAGCTTCAGGCGCCGCAGGAGCAGCAGCATCTTGAGCAAATGAAGTTAGGGAGAAAATCAGCGTTAGCGATAAGCTAAGCAGCAATTTTCTTGAGATCGAATTATGGTTACCCACCTTTTTCATATAGTATAATAATTATCTACTAATTTTTTGGTATGATTTTTACTGTAACAAAGCTGTAAAAACAAATACCCTCTTTTAAAACTTGCACAAAAATACGACTTATGAACTATTCTCAAAACCTTAAAATAGTCTTAAATATCAATTTATATCAATTCTAAATAATATTAAAATTTTCCATACAAACTTTAAATACTATTTTTGCATAAAAACCATCACATTATGAGAATTTTAACCCCTTCAAAAAGAGTTTTCTTAACACTGACAGTATTCATGTTAGCATATAATATTCATGCTCAGGATCAAAATTTAACAGTAAATCAAGACCCTAAATTTGAGCAGTTATTGAATGAGAAACGAAAAATTAACACATCAATAAGTACAAACGACACATACAGAATTCAAATTTTCAGTGGAAAAAGCGACGAAGCAAAAAAAACATTGTCTGACTTTAAAAGAGAATTCAGCAATATTGACGGAACAATAATTTTCAACACGCCAAACTACAAAGTAATAGTTGGGAATTTTAAAACCAGAATTGAAGCAGAGCGAAATTTAGCAGATATAAAAAATAGATACAAAAGTGTGTTTTTACTTAAACCAGGCAAATAAAAACAGCTGGTGCGCACAAAAAAAGCGAGATTAGATCTCGCTTTTTTTGTGTGTAATATTTAAAAAATATAATTCTGTAAAAAGACTAATTTACCACCTTAATTCCATTCGCTACAAATCGAATTTCTTCTTTTGGCGAAGTAATTGCATTTATTTCTGTTTGAGACTTTTTAGCATCTTTAGCGTAATGTCTCAACTCATCAACAGAGGTGATTTTCTTCTCAGCATTTCCTTCTAAAACAACATTTTTCCCTTTCAGCGCTATTGGTACAAAAAAGGCATAATCTTTCATTTTTACAAAAAAAGAAGAGCCATTTTCTGTTTTAATAGTCACCCAGCATCCTCTTTTTTCACAAACATCCGTCACTTCTCCTTTTACTACAATATCCTCAACCATCTTCTGATCTTTAAATTTATTCTCTAAATTCTTAACCGAAATTGCTTTTTCAACTGCAACATCTGAAACATCAGTTCCATAATAATCTCCTACCAGAGCATTTCCAGCTGGTGGAGCACTTTTTTCTACAGCTTCTTGCGCAAAAGAAAAAGTAGAAATACCAATAAAAAGAACAGCAGTATATATTATTTTTTTCATCATTAAATAATTTTATTCAAAAATAAGGAATTAAAACAAATTACAAATAGGCAAAAAACCTACTTCCATCCTAAAAATATAAGCATAAAAAAAGTCTCAATTTTCATTGAGACTTTTAAATATATTAATTGAAAATTATTTCAATTTCTTTTTGATAGCAACTTCATGGTATGCCTCAATAACATCTCTTTCTTCAATGTCATTAAATCCTTTAATCTGAATACCACAATCGTATCCTTTCGTTACCTCTTTAACATCATCTTTGAATCGTTTTAAAGCAACAAGTTCACCAGTATGAACAACAACTCCTTCTCTGATAACTCTAATCTTAGAGCTTCTCAAGATCTTACCATCAGTTACCATACAACCAGCGATTGAACCCACTTTAGAAATTTTGAAAATCTCACGAATTTCAGCAGTACCTAGAACCTCTTCTTTCATTTCAGGAGCTAACATTCCTTCCATTGCATCTTTCAAGTCATCAATTGCTGCATAAATAATAGAGTAGTAACGGATATCTATTTCCTCTTTATCTGCAAGCTGTCTTGCATTTCCAGCAGGACGTACATTAAATCCGATAATAATCGCATCAGATGCTGAAGCCAAGTTAACATCGGTTTCAGTAATCGCACCAACACCTTTATGGATAATATTAATTTGAACTTCTTCTGTAGAAAGTTTAGAGAACGAATCTGATAAAGCCTCAACAGATCCATCTACGTCTCCTTTAAGAATTACGTTTAATTCTTTAAACTGACCAAGAGCGATACGACGTCCAATTTCATCAAGTGTAATATGTCGTTGTGTACGAACAGACTGCTCACGCATTAATTGAGAACGTTTAGCCGCAATTTGTTTTGCTTCTTTTTCGTCTTCAAAAACGTTGAATTTATCTCCCGCAGTTGCAGCACCATCTAAACCTAAAACCGAAACTGGAGTCGAAGGACCTGCTACTAAAACAGTATGCCCTCTTTCATCATGCATCGCTTTAACTTTACCATGATGTTTTCCTGCCAACATGTAATCTCCAACTTTTAATGTCCCATGTTGAACTAAAATTGTTGATACATATCCTTTTCCTTTATCTAAGAACGCCTCAACAACTGTTCCTTGAGCCGCTTTATTTGGATTAGATTTTAAATCTAAAATTTCTGCTTCTAATAAAACTTTCTCCAATAATTCTTTTACACCTGTTCCAACTTTTGCAGAAATATCATGCGACTGAATTTTTCCACCCCAATCTTCAACAAGTAAATTCATACCAGCCAAACGCTCTTTGATTTTCTCAACATTAGCATTTGGTTTATCAATTTTATTGATTGCAAATATAATAGGTACTCCCGCAGCTTGTGCGTGAGAAATTGCTTCTTTTGTCTGCGGCATGATGTCATCATCCGCCGCTACTACGATAATAGCAATATCAGTAACTTGAGCTCCACGTGCACGCATCGCGGTAAACGCTTCGTGACCCGGTGTATCCAAGAAAGCAATTTTTTGTCCATTATCAAGAGTTACTCCATAAGCCCCAATGTGCTGTGTAATTCCTCCAGACTCACCAGCAATAACATTTTCTTTACGAATATAATCCAATAAAGATGTTTTACCGTGGTCAACGTGACCCATTACAGTAACAATTGGTGCTCTAACTACTAGATCTTCTTCTCTATCTTCAACTACAGCGATAGCTTCTTCGATATCAACAGTGATAAATTCAACTTCATAACCAAACTCATCAGCAACGATAGTTAATGTCTCAGCATCAAGACGCTGATTCATTGTAACCATGATTCCAAGAGACATACAAGTTCCGATTACCTTAGTAATTGGCACATCCATCATGATAGCGATTTCACCTACAGTAACAAATTCAGTAACCTTAATAGTTTTACTTCCTTCGTCAAGCGCTCTTTGTTCATCATCAGATTTCTGACGGTGTGTTTCTCTTTTATCTCTTCTGTATTTAGCCGCTTTAGATTTACCACCTTTACCTTGAAGTTTTTCAAGAGTTTCTCTAATTTGGTTTTTTACCTCTTCTTCAGTAGGCTCCACTTTTGCAACAATAGCAGGACGGTTTCCTTTTACAAAACCAGGTCTTGCACTTCTGTTAGCATTAAAACCACCCCCTCCTGTATTTGGAGTAATTTTATTAGGATTTGGTGTTCCTGGCGCATTTCCTGTTGCAGGTTTTGGCGCACCCGGCGCACCCGGTTTAGGAGCGATTCTTTTACGCTTATTTTTATTAGCGTTATTATTATTTCCAGCTCCAGGAGCTCCTGGTTTATTTGGAGTAATTTTTGGCTCCTCTTTTTTCTTTTTAGGCTTATTAAATTGAGATAAATCAATTGTTTGACCCGTTAAAGTAGTTCCAGATAATTTTTGATATTGAGTAGTGATTGTTTCTTCAGCGGTTGCAGGATCTGTTGAAACAATAGGCTCCTGAGCCGTTTTAGAATTCTCACTTTTCACTTCTTTTTTCTCAGTAATAATAGGTTTTTCCACCTTTTTCTCTTCAGAAACAACTACAGGAGCAACTGGCTCAGGCTGTACAGTTTCTTTTTGAACAGGTTTTTCTGGTTGAGTTGGAGCAACGACTACTTTTGGTTCTTCAGTTTTAACTGGTTCCTCAGAAGGAGTAGAAACAACTGTAGGTTTCTTTGGATTTAAATCAATTTTACCAACTTGAACAGGTCCAGTTACAACAGCTCTCGCTTTTATAATCTCTTGCTGTTTTTGACGTTCTTCGTCTTGTCTGCGTTTGTCCTCAATTTCTTTCTCACGTTCAACACGTAAAGCTTCTTTTTCTTTTCTTTTCTCTTCTCCTACCTCTTTAGAAGCTTCTTTATTCCCCTTATCGCCCGCAAATTGGCTTTGCAGGATATTAAATTCGCTATCAGAAATTTTCGCATTTGGATTTGCATCAATAGCAATTCCCTTATCTTTTAGATAATCAACAGCTCTTTCTAACGAAATATTTAATTCCCTTAAAACCTTGTTTATTCTTATTACTCTCTCTTCAGACATATAACCTTTTTATTATTACCTTTTTCGTTGTGTTGTTAGAGCAGATATTCAGCTAATTTCTAGCTATCAAACTCTTCTTTTAGTATTTTCATAACATCAAGAATAGTTTCCTCCTCTAAATCCGTTCTTCTTACTAAATCTTCTACTTCTTGTTTTAAGATACTTTTTGCAGTATCTAAACCTATTTTAGCAAATTCTTCAATTACCCAGCCTTCGATTTCATCTGAAAACTCTGTTAATTCAACATCGTCTTCATCTGCAGTTGCACCTGCAACATCTCCTTCACGGATAACATCTAATTCGTAACCTGTCAGCTGACCCGCTAATTTAATATTGTGACCTCCTCTACCAATTGCTTTAGAAACTTCTTCTAATTTCAAGAAAACTTCAGCTCTTTTATTTTCTTCGTCAATTTTGATTGAAGAAACCTTTGCAGGGCTTAACGCTCTTGTAATAAACAATTGAATATTGTTTGTATAGTTGATTACGTCGATATTTTCGTTTCCTAATTCACGAACGATTCCATGAATACGAGATCCTTTCATACCAACACAAGCTCCAACTGGATCAATTCTGTCATCATAAGAATCTACCGCTACTTTTGCTTTTTCACCAGGAATACGAACTACATTTTTAACTGTAATTAAACCATCGAATACTTCAGGAATTTCTTGTTCAAATAATTTCTCCAAAAACTTCTCAGAAGTTCTTGACATAATAATTTGAGGTTTATTTCCTTTTAATTCAACGCTTTCAATAATTCCACGAACGTTATCTCCTTTACGGAAAAAGTCAGATGGAATTTGTTTTTCTTTCGGAAGTACAATTTCGTTTCCTTCATCATCTACTAAGATAACTACTCTAGGACGTACGTGGTGTACTTCGGCAGTATAAATATCACCGATAATATCTTTAAATTGCTTGTAAAGATTTGTATTATCGTGTTCGTGAATTTTAGATATTAAGTTTTGACGCAAAGCCAAAATAGCTCTTCTTCCTAAATCAATTAATTTTACCTCTTCAGAAACCTCTTCACCAATTTCAAAATCCGCTTCAATCATTCTTGCTTCAGTCAAAGTAATCTCTTCATTTTCAAAATCAAGATCTTCGTCAGCAACAATTACTCTTCTTCTCCATATTTCCATATCTCCTTTATCAGGATTTATAATAATATCGAAGTTATCATCAGAACCGTATTTTTTCTTTAATGCATTTCTAAACACGTCCTCTAAAATTGCCATAAGCGTTACACGATCAATAAGTTTATTATCTTTAAACTCTGAGAATGAATCGATTAATGCTAAATTTTCCATGCGAATTCTTTAATTAAAATGTTACTGTAACAATTGCCTCTTTAATTTCTGTATAAGGTATTTGTTGCTCTTTTTGAACTGTTTCTTTTCCTTTTCCTACTTTTTTCGGTTCTCTTGCTTCCCAAGACAAAATTATAAAAACATCGTTAGCTTCTACTAATTCTGCTTCAATTTTTTCAGTATTTGTAGTAACAATCAATGTTCTACCAATATTTTTGATGTATTGTCTAGTAAATTTCAAAGGCGATCCTACTCCAACCGATGCCACTTCAAGCGAAAAATCCTGCTCTTCACGATCCAGATTATTCTCGATTGCACGACTAATATCAATACAATCCTGCAGCGCCACTCCATTATCTCCGTCTAAACCAACACTAATCTTGAAAGAATCCGAAATAGACAAATCAATCAAAAAGATTGAAGGTTTTTCCAGAAGAGCTTCTGCAATTAATCCGTTTACTTTTTCTTTAAATGTCATAATTTTATAAAAAGAGGGGACACTTAGTCCCCTCATTATTTAGATTTTAATAAATAACGGTGCAAATATAGTGATTTTTTTATAAACCAAATAAATTGATTGCTCTAAAAATATTTCTTATCTTTATAGTAGCATTAAAATATCAGATTACTCAAATAATTTAACCCAAAAATCATGAAACGAATTCTAGTTCCTACTGATTTTTCAGAACATGCTGAAGACGCCTTAAAAGTTGCTGCGCAAATTGCTAAAAAAAATGATTCGGAAATTGTCATTTTACACATGCTAGAATTGCCACACCAAATGAATGACGCCATCCTTGGCGGCGCAAGTATCCCAGAAACCATGCTTTTTATGAAAAAGGCAAATGAAATGCTTGACGAAATATCATCAAAACCTTATCTTGACGGAATTTCCGTGACTGAAATTGTAAAAATGGACAAGCCAATTCACGGAATCAAACAAGTAAGCCAAGATTACGAAGTTGATCTAATCATTATGGGATCTCACGGTTCGTCTGGCGTTGAAGAACTTTTAATTGGCTCTAATACTGAAAAAGTAGTTCGGAATTCTGAAATTCCTGTTTTGGTAATCAAAAAAGACATTTCTAATTTTAAAGTTGACAACATTGTTTTTGCTTCTGATTTCACCGAAGAAACCAAAAAACCTTTTGAAAAACTGTTGAATTTTGTCAAATTCTTTGATTCAAAAATTCACCTTGTTACAATTTGCACACCAAACAGCTTTAAGCCAACTCACGTTATTCAAAAAGCGATGAACGATTTTGTAGCTCAGCTCAACATCACCAACTACTCTACTCATATCTATAACGACACTAATATCGAGAAAGGGATCCTTAACTTTTCGAACAGCATAAATGCAGACATTATTGGAATGTGCACACATGGCCGAACTGGTTTTGCACACTTTTTTAACGGAAGCATCAGCGAAGGATTAGTAAATCATGCTGTAAGACCCGTTATCACTTTAAAGATTTAAAAAAAATACTACTTGGTTTTACAAAAATCGCCTTTCGTCTGGAAGGCGATTTTTTATTAATTCAGCTTCAAAAAATGAGCTTCACAACAAAGCAAGATTGAGCTTCACAACAAAGTCAACCGCATTATTAATTCTGAAATTTGTCAAATAAAAATTCATTAAATCATACAACATGAAAACAATAGACAAAATTTACATTAATGGGGAATTTGTTTCACCAAAAGGAACAGAATATTTTGACCTTATAAGTCCAACTACAAATGAAAAACTAGGAAAAGTTCGTCTAGGAAATACCGAAGACACCCAAAACGCAATAGAAGCCGCCAAAAATGCTTTTAAAATTTCCTCTAAAACCTCTGTTTCAGAAAGAATCCAATACTTAAAAAACATCAAAACTTCAGTCGAAAAAAGAAAAACAGACTTTATAAACGTAATGATTGAAGAATACGGAGGCACATTTCAATTTGCATACATAAGTTACGAATACATGCTAAAAGGCTTTGATTCAGCAATCAACTTATTAAACTCTTATGATTTTACCAAAACAATGGGAGAATCTGAAGTTCAGATGACTCCAATTGGCGTTGTCGGAATTATTATTCCATGGAATTCAAGCAATGGCTTTATCAGCAGCAAACTATCAACTGTAATTGCCGCGGGATGCACAACTGTAATAAAACCAAGTGAAATGAGCGCGCAACAAACACAATTGATGATGGAATGTCTGCATGACGCACAGCTCCCAAAAGGTCTTGTAAACATCGTTAACGGATTAGGCGAAATAGTTGGCACAGAAATAAGCCGTAATCCTGATATTGCAAAAATTTCTTTTACAGGCTCTACAACTGTAGGAAAAATTATTGCAAAAGAAGCCGTCAACACAATGAAACGCGTTACTTTGGAACTTGGAGGAAAATCTCCAAATATCATTTTAGATGATGCTGATTTTTCAAAAGCCATTCCGCTTGCCGTAAACGCAGCATTTATGAACAGCGGACAAGCCTGCATAGCCGGAACAAGATTACTAATTCCCGAAAGCAAGTTAGAAGAATCCAAAATCCTAATTAAAGAAATCATTTCAAACATAATTGTTGGAGATCCTAAAAACTCAAATACAGCAGTGGGTCCAATGGTAAGTACAAAACAATTTAATCGAGTTCAAGATTATATTCAAATCGGGATTAATGAAGGTGCTGAAATTTTAGTTGGAGGACTAGGAAAACCCGAAGGTTTAGAAAAAGGAAACTTTGCAAAACCAACCGTTTTTGTAAATGCAAACAATCAAATGCGCATTGCCAGAGAAGAAATATTTGGCCCTGTACTAACGATCATCACTTACAAAACAGACGAAGAAGCTGTCGAAATTGCCAACGACACGACTTATGGACTACAAGCTTACGTAAGCTCTGCAAGTAACGAAAGAGCTCACTTTATCGCTTCGCAAATTAGTGCAGGACGCGTTCAAATAAACGGAATTGGACACGATCCTTTGGCTCCTTTCGGCGGATTCAAACAATCTGGAATTGGTCGCGAATTTGGAACAATTGGACTTGAAGCTTATTTAGAACCAAAAGCATTGATTCAGCCAAAATAATCATTTGAGATCCGGAATTCTTTTCACAAAAAGATTTTCCGGATCTTTTAGTAATTTTACAATATGACTACAAAAGCAAATCCAAAGCCAAAAATACTTTACTCCTGCTATTATGCACGCAGCCGAGAAGGAGAACATTTTATTCCAGAACACGTTTTTAGCTATCAAATTTCAGGCGAAATGACTGCTTCAGACAGCAAAAACACTTATCACACAAAAGCTGGAGATTTTCGTTTCAGCAAAAGAAATCATTTAGCAAAATTCACCAAGATTCCGCCTGAAAATGGAGAATTCAAAACAATCTCTCTCTTTTTAGACCAAGAAATTCTTCGTGAAATAAGCAAAGAATACAATTTTAACATCAACAAAAAAGCTGATTCAGAAGCTATGATCATCCTAGCCCCAAATCCGCTTTATAAATCTTTCATGGAATCATTAATTTCCTATCTTGAAGTTGATCAAGAAAAGAACGAAGCATTATTTAATTTAAAAATAAAAGAAGCTGTTCATCTATTATTAAAAGTAAATCCAGAACTAAAAGACATTTTATTTGATTTCAACGAACCTGGAAAAATTGACATAGAAGCTTTTATGAATAAAAATTTCCATTTCAATGTTCATCTACATCGTTTTGCTTATCTCACAGGACGCAGTTTAGCAACATTCAAAAGAGATTTTCAAAAAACATTTCAACAGACTCCAGGAAAATGGCTATTAAACAAAAGGCTTCAAGAAGCTTATTATTTAATAAGCCAAGGAAATCCGCCTTCAGAAGTTTATATCGGAGTTGGTTTTGAAGATTTATCTCATTTTTCATTTTCTTTTAAAAAGAAATTCGGAATAGTTCCTTCTTCTTTAAAAGACAAATAAATATTTTATCGCATAAAAAAAAAGCCTCTCATTTCTGAGAGGCTTTATGTTGGTCTACTAGGACTCGAACCTAGAAAGACTGCACCAAAAACAGTTGTGTTACCATTACACCATAGACCAGCAGTGCTGTTAAGCGGGTGCAAAATTAGAACTTTATTTAGTTTATGCAAGTTTTTTTAGAAAAATTTTTACATAAAAAAAGCCTCTCATTTCTGAGAGGCTTTTTATGTTGGTCTACTAGGACTCGAACCTAGAAAGACTGCACCAAAAACAGTTGTGTTACCATTACACCATAGACCAGCAGTGCTGTTAAGCGAGTGCAAATTTAAGTCTTTATTTAGTTTGTGCAAACTTTTTAACGAAAAAAAATCATTTTTTTATTTTTTTTCGCTTTAGAATCCCTCATAACAACAGAAACTCCTCATAAACAACAAATTACTTTTCACTGATAGTTTTACAGAATTTTTTGTTAATGCTCGTTTCTTTACATAAAAAAACATTTTCTTTGTAGGATAGAAAACATACAAAATTTTAACACCTAAATATGGCACAATTCAATTTCAATAAATGGAATACAATTATTGGTTGGTTTGCATTTGCAATCGCTTTAATTACCTACACTTTAACTGTCGAACCTACAATGAGCTTTTGGGATTGTGGCGAATATATTGCCACAGCAGCTAAACTAGAAGTTGGCCACCCTCCAGGAGCACCTTTATTCCAAATGATGGGAGCCTTTTTTGCAATGTTTGCTATAGATGCGCAACATGTAGCAGTGATGGTAAATATGATGTCTGTTTTTTCTAGTGCATTTACAATTTTATTCATGTTCTGGTCTTCGTCTATGATCTTAAAAAAGATTGTTGCTCGTTTTGCCGAAATTGATCAAAATAATTCTGTTGTAATTTTAGGAAGTTCTTTTGTTGGAGCACTAGCTTATACTTTCTCTGACAGCTTTTGGTTTAACGCAGTCGAAGCCGAAGTTTATGCAATGGCTTCACTTTTAATTGCATTGCTTTTTTGGCTTGGTCTTCGCTGGGAACAAGATATGGACAAACCAAAAGGAAACAAATGGCTTTTAATTATTTCATTAGTTGTAGGTCTTTCGTTTGGTGTTCACTTTATGGCCTTATTGACCATTCCATCTATAGGTTTTCTATATTATTTTAAGCATTATGAAAAAGTTACTATAAAAAACTTCATAATTGCAAATCTTGTAGTAGTAGCAATTTTATTATTTATCTTCATATTGCTATTACCATTAACCATGGCATTCTTTGGTAAAACCGAAATTTTCATGGTAAACAGCATGGGATTACCTTTTAATTCAGGAACCATTTTTGTTGCCCTTTTATTTGTGGCTTTCTTTTATTTTGGATTAAAATACACGAAACAAAAAGGCCTAATTTTTTACAACACTATTATTCTTTGTATTTTATTTATCTTGATTGGTTTCTCTACTTGGATGATGCTTCCTGTTCGTGCCAACGCAAATACAGTAATCAACGAAAATAAACCATCAGATGCCACTGAGGTTCTTGCTTATTATAATCGCGAACAATATGGTGTAAACCCTTTATTTTACGGCCCACAATACACTGAAGTTTTTGCTGGTCTTGATGAAAAAAAGCCATATTTAGACAAAAAACCAAACTACGAAAGAGATTATAAAACGGGTAAATATATTATTACCAATAATTATAAAAACGCAGATCAAAATTCTGATGATAATCAGAAAACCATTTTACCTAGAATGTGGAGCACTGAAACGGCACATATTCAGAATTACATCAACTTCACAAATCCACCTAAGTTTAGAATCAATCCGAATTATAATTACGAAGATGATTTGGCTAAATACGGAATTGATGCAAGCCAATTAAGTGAAGATGAATACAATAAAGCTACTGCTCAATTAAGAAATGAAGTTGAAAAAACAGTTTCAGAATTCAGAAAAGCATTTGCTCAAAAACAAATTGATAACGAAGGCTACATCAAATTCTTAAAAAGCTACGGAGAATATTTAATTATTGAAAAACCAACTACAACGGATAACTTCGCTTTTATGTTCGAATATCAATTTGGATATATGTACTGGAGATATTTAATGTGGAATTTTGTTGGGCGCCAAAGCGATGTTCAAGGTAAATATGACAACTTAGACGGAAACTGGATCAGTGGTATTAAACGCTTGACTCTTTACATTTAGGCTCACAGGACAATCTGCCTTCAGATGTTTTAAACAACAAAGGCCGTAATGTTTACTATTTCCTTCCTTTTATTTTAGGTCTTATCGGAATAATGTATCATGCTAATAAAGACCTTAAAAGTTTTTATGTGCTTTTAGCATTATTCTTATTTACCGGAATTGCCTTAAAAATTTATTTGAACGAAAGGCCATTTGAACCTCGAGAAAGAGATTATGCGCTTGTAGGATCATTTTATGTCTTTGCGATCTGGATAGGTTTTGGAGTTTATTCTTTATACGAAAGCATTCAAAAATATATTGCACCAAAAATTGCAGGACCTATAATTATTGCCGGAACTTTATTAGCAGCTCCTGTATTAATGGCGTCCCAAAACTGGGATGATCACGACAGATCAGGCAGATATACTGCTGTTGCAATGGCAAAAGCATATTTAAGCTCTTGCGATAAAGATGCCATTTTATTTACCATTGGAGATAATGATACTTTCCCATTGTGGTATGCACAGGAAATTGAGCATTTCAGGACAGATGTTAAAATCGTAAATACAAGTTTATTCATGACGGACTGGTATATTGACCAAATGAAGGCGAAAGCTTACGAATCTGATCCGTTGCCAATATCTTTTACACATGATGATTATGTTGGAGATAAATTAGATTATGTTGCTCATATTCAAAAAATTGATACACGCTGGAACATCAGTGATTTTATTAATTTTATTAAAAATCCAAAATCAACTGTTGGTCTTCAAAATGGCCAAACAATTCATTTCTATCCAACAAACAAAATAAGAGTTCCTGTTGATAAAAATGCAATTATCAAGAACAAGGTTGTAAATTCAAGATACAATGATTCTATCGTCCCTTATTTGGACATTGACATCAAAGGAAGTGCATTATACAAAAACCGCTTAATGATGCTTGATATTCTGGCTAATAACAATTGGAAACGCCCAATTTATTTTAGTGGAGGTGCTTTTGATGATGAAGATTATTTATGGCTGAAAGATTATCTGCAATTAGACGGAATGGTTTACAAATTAGTTCCTATTAAAAATGTTCCTTCAAAAGATGGCGGACCAATGGATATGGGACAAATTGATGCTGATAAAATGTATGACATTGTAATGAAATGGGATTGGGGCAACAGCGAAAGCGATAAAATTTATCATGATCCTGAAACCAGAAGAAACAGTATTACTTACCGTACAAACTTGTCTCGACTAATGGATCAGCTTATTGCTGAAGGCAAAATTGACAAAGCTAAAAATGTAATCAATTTAGCAATGACAAAACTGCCATTAGACAAATTTGGCTATTATTCATTAGTAGAACCTTTTGCAAATGGATATTACAAAGTAGGAGAAACGGCAAAAGCACAAGACTTACTTAATAAATTGGTTAAAAAATACAATGAAAACCTAAACTATTACGCAACATTGCCTCCAGGAGACCAGACAGATCTTGCAATGGATATTATTACTGATATCGAACGCTATAGAAGTCTTTTACAAGTAATGAGCCATAATAATGACAAAGCTTTTTACGAAAAACACAAAAAGACTTTTAATACGTATGTAAATGTATTCGAACGTTTTGGACGTGAAAAAGAATAATAATATACGGAAAATATACTGATTAAAAAAATGCAGTGCTGTTAGATAAATAGCACTGCATTTTTTAATTTTACAGTATCTGTAAATCCATTTCAAAATGAGCTTTTATTGGGTCAAAACAAATTCATTTATAAAAACGGTGTTTTCTAAGTATTGTTGGGATATTCCAAACAAGGAAAAGAAAATATACCTCACGTTTGATGATGGCCCTACTCCAGAAATTACAGAATGGGTTTTATCTGAATTGAAAAAATTTGATGCAAAAGCCACTTTCTTCTGCATTGGAAAAAATATCAATGCAAACGCAAATTTATTTGAAAGACTAATCGCCGAAGGGCATGCGATTGGAAACCACACTATGAATCATATCAATGGATGGAAAAGCCAAACCAATGACTATATCGAGAACGTAAAAAACTGCGCTTCAATTTTAGCCAATGAAAAAAAATTAAATAGCTTGTTGTTTCGCCCTCCATACGGAAAAATCAAAAAAACGCAATCTAAAATTTTGCGAAATCTTGGGTATAAAATAGTAATGTGGGATGTTTTAAGCGCCGACTTTGACCAATCGATTACGCCTGAGAAATGCCTTGAAAACGTTACCAAAAATGTAACTTCAGGAAGTGTAATTGTTTTTCATGACAGTATAAAAGCATCGCAAAATTTAAAATTTGCTTTGCCAAAAACTTTACATTTTTTAAAAGAAAATGGATACGCTTTTGATGTTATTCATTAAACAACATCAATAAAGAAAGTTTATTATTGATTAAATTGCTCTTGAACAATTCCTATAATTGTGTTAGCATCAAGTTCACCTGACTGCCTCCAGATCATTTGTCCTTCTTTATAAATCATAAGTGTCGGAAGACCCTTAATACGAAGAGCCTCAGCCAGTTCTTGATTCTTATCTACATCAATTTTGATTACTTTGGCCTTATCACCAAGTGCAGCCGCAACATCCTTAATTACCGGATGCATAGAAACTGAAGATTCGTTCCAATCTGTGTAAAAGTCTATCAACACAGGGACTTGAGCATTTATTAGTTCTCCAAATTTTGACATAAAACCAAAAATTTAAATTTTTTAATTTACTACATCGAGGCAAATATTCTACAAATGTAGCATTTTTAACGAATTAAGCCACATTGTTGCCTTTTTTTAGTTCTATCACTGTTATTTCAGGCATTATACCAACTCGGCCTGGATAGGCATGAAAACCAAATCCACGGTTAACATAAACGTATCTTCCGGCAGTTTCGTACAAACCTGCCCATTGTTTGTAAATGTATTGTGCAAGACTCCATTTAAAATAACCCGGAATTTCGATTCCAAACTGCATACCATGTGTATGACCTGCAAGTGTTAAATGGAAATTTTTAGGATGCTTGTTAATTTCAGCATCCCAATGACTTGGGTCGTGGCTCATTAAAATTTTAAAATCTTCCTGTGCAACATTTTCAGAAGCCTTATGCAAGTCACCTGCTTTTTTAAAATTAACTCCCCAGTTTTCTACACCAATTAAAGCAATTTTATCATTGCCTTTTTGAATATAAGTATGCTCGTTCAACATTAGTTTAAAACCAATTTGACCGTATAAATTTTTGATTTGCTGAAAATTCTCTTCTTTTTGTTTTTCAGATGGCCACGTAACATATTCACCGTAATCGTGATTCCCTAAAACCGCAAACTTGCCGTATTTATAATTCTTGATCTTGTTAAAAGTTTCCAGCCACGGATGCATTTCTTTTGCATGCGTATTTACAATATCTCCAGTAAACAAAATCATATCTGCTTCTTGCTGATTGATCAAATCAATTGCATAATTTATCTTTTCTGGATTATCAAAACTACCGCTGTGAACATCTGAAATCTGAGTGATTCTAAAACCATCAAAAGCATCCGGAAGATCTGGAAAAAAGATTGTTTGTTTGATTACTTTAAAATTATATTTCCCTTCAAAAATCCCATAAATTAAAGACAAAAAAGGCACTGCAGCTAAGCCTAATGCAAGTTGACTGATGAATTTTCTTCTGTCTGGCATTATCTCTTTTCTTGGCGCATTATAGATAAAATAATTCAAGATACTTGCTCCTATTCTAAAAATATCTTCACCAAACATTATTAATGTCAGTACAATTTTTGGAACATAGATCAACAACATCAATCCTGTTGTAAACATAAATTGCTTGGTTTGACCAACTGATCGATCTACCTGAGAAAAAGAATATATGATAAATGCTAAAAGCAAAAAACTAATAACTTGGTAGCTTATTAAAATCCATTTTACTTTAATCAGAGTACGGAAAGCTTGATAGGAATAAAACTCAATAAGCAGAAAAAGAGCGCAAAGAATTATAAATTTAAGGATCATTAATTTTAGTTTTAAGCAAAGTAACAAAGAATGAAAATTTTATTGCTTTTTATTATCAAAAATTTAACTCAATATAAAGAACAAAAAGCTGGCAGATTTCTCTGCCAGCTTTTTCTCTACCAAATTTTTTAAAACCTTTTATAAACCAAAACAAAGTTTGCTGAACAAACCTGTGCCTTTTATTTTTGAGTTTTTGCGGCTTCTGGCTTAGCTGCCTCTGCTTTTTTAGCTTTTTTATCAGCTTTTTTGTCTTTTTTAGGAGCTTTAGCTTCTTTTGCTGGAGCTGTTTGAGCTGGAGTTGTTTGAGCGTTTACCATTGCTACTGTTCCTAGAACAGCTACTGCTAACATTAATACTTTTTTCATAATTAATTTTTTTTGCTGATTATTGTTTCATTATTATACTTCAAAGATAGAATCACAAAATGAAGATTAAATGAAGATTGAATGCATCTGAAAAAATTAACTTTTAATTATGTTTTACAGCTTCAGGAAGCAATAATGTAAAGGTTGTTCCTTCATTTACTTTAGAAACAACTTTGATTTCAATATGATGAAAAGAAGCAATACTTTCTGCAATAGCAAGACCTAAACCCTGTCCATCTTGATCTGAACTGATTCTGGCAAACCTTTTAAATATTCTATCCAGATGCGCCTCACTCATTCCGATTCCTGAATCTGCAATTGAAATAAAATAATGGCCTTTTTCAAAACCATCTTCAATGCTGATAGTTCCTTGTGGGCGATTGTATTTTATTGCATTAGTAACCAAATTGTAAATCAAAATATGAATTAGCGTTTTATTTCCGGTAAAAGGATATTCATGTTTCATATGATTTTCAAAATGAATTTCGCGATCTTCCATACGATCTTGAAAATCTAATTGCAGATCATCTATTATTTCTTGAAAATTTATATTTTCATTTGCTTCATATTGATTGTTTTCGATTCGGGAAATCAAAAGCAAATTATTTATAATTTTTTTGAGCATATCCAGCGTCTTCAATGAACCTGCAATTTTATCTACCGCATTATCATCTAAAGATTCATTCTGTAATAAATTTTCAAATTTGTTTTTCAATAATGCAATTGGCGTTAGCAATTCATGAGAAACATTCGAAATAAATTGTTTTTCTTTTTTGAAAAGTTCTGCGATTCTGTCCATCATTTGATTCAACACCAAATCAAGTTCCCTAAAATCTCTTGATTTTGCTTTTATAGGTGTGTGATCAAAAGCTTCTGGCTCGTTGACACGTCTTATTTTTGTATCAATAATTTTGTAAAAAGGTTTGAGCAGGTATTCAATGTAAACAGTATCTGCCAAAAAAGTAACCAGCAGAATTACAACTAAAACTATAATAATAAAGAATCTGATAATAAAGGTAAGATCATTTACCTCGCTCAGACTGCTGCCAATTTCAAGCTGATAACCTTGATTTTCGTAGGTAAAATGATATTGTAAAATTCGGTATTCATTTTCTTCTCCTTCAATAATTCGATATTCATTACTAAAGAATGTCTTTTTCTCATTTGCTTTTACAGGAATCTTTGACAATACAAGAAATTCGCTGTGCAAAGTAGAAAATTGAGAATACGTTTCAGTCGAATCATCAGCATCTTCAATAAAGTCATTGATTTCATTTTGATTCAAATGATCTATAAATTTTTTCTTCTTTTCAATCAAACCATTATTAATGTGCCTATACACCACATTTTCGACTAAAATTGGCAGCATCAGCCATAAAACCAAAATCACCAACAAACGTGTCAGTGCATTAAAAATAGCTAATTGATGTTTTATCTTCACAAGTTTATTTTTTTATTCGCTTATGCGATAACCCACATTTCGAACCGTTTCAAACCAATCTATAGATCTATGTTTATCTAATTTTTTTCGGAGATTACGAACATGGACATCTATAAAATTAGAATCCGAATTAACTTCAAGAATATCGCCCCAGATATGTTCTGTTAATTGAAGTCTGGTAATAACTCTATTTTTATTCAGAACCAAATATTGAAAAATATCAAACTCTTTTTTAGTCAAACTCAGCGGTACATCATTATAACTGACTTTATAATCCTGAAGTTGCAACAAAAAACCATGAATACTCAAACTATTTACTGTAAAACCATGAATTCTTCGAATCACTGCAAACAATCTTGCGCTGAGTTCTGTCAATGCAAAAGGTTTAGTCAAATAATCATCGGCACCTAAATGAAGACCATTAATTCTGTCATCTAATTCTCCGCGAGCCGTAAGAACAATTACAGCCATTTTCGACTTTGTTTTTCGAACCGCCTGCAAAACCTCAAATCCATCTCCATCCGGCAAGCCCAAATCAAGCAACATCGCATCATAATCATTGCTCGCAACTTCTTCGAGAGCATCATTGCAGGTGTGGGTAATTTTACAAACATAACCTGTATTGCATAAAAAGTCGTAAACTTCTGCAGCAAGTTCCTTATTATCTTCAACAATCAAAATATTCATAAGTACAGCTATTAAGCGCAATTAAATTTAAGCATTTTTGAAAAACTCTACTGCGCATTATTAAAAAATTTAACGAATAAAAAAAGCTGACAAATTTCTTTATCAGCCTTTCCAACCGCATTCTCCATAAACCATTATTCTTGTTTTGTTTTCTTTACAATGCATGAAAACAAAACAATAACAATCTTTATTTTTTCATGCTTGCTTCAGTTTTTGGAGTTTCAGTTTTTGCTGATTTTTCTTTTTTATCAGACTTGTGATTATGATGTTTTGTTGCTTTTACCTCTTTTGCCGGTGCAGCCTGAGTTGGTGCAGTTTGCGCATTCACCATTACACTTGTTCCTAAAACCAATACTGCTGCCATTAATAAATTTTTCATGATTTCTAATTTTTTAAATTAATAATTTTATTCTCTTAAGTTGTTTTTCTTATTTTTTTACTTTTGCTTGTGCCTGAGGCGGTGCTGGTGTTGCTTTTGTAGCTTCACTTTTTACTGATTTTGTTTTTTTATCAGCTTTGCTTTTTGACTGTTTTGTTGCTTTAGCTTCTTTTGCAGGAGTTGTTTTACCATCTTTTGCAGGAAATGCATGAACCATTGCACTAGTTCCTAAAACCGCCACTAATAACATCAATAAATTTCTCATGATCTCTAAGATTTAAATTAATTACCTTTTATTTTACAGATCAAAATTACCTACGTAAAATGAAGACAAAGTGAAGAAATCACTGAATATTTTTTTTTTAACTAGACATTAACTTTTGCTGTTTTTCCACAATATAAGTTATATAAGTTCATTTAATTTAACAGCATTTAAAGTAGTCGCACAGCATTGCGTTTCTATATTATGCGTCTCCAACGCGCGCGTGATGCTAAATTGAACTTATATAATTTATATGGTGGAAAAAAAATCTTGCTAGTCTAATTTTTAAAACCCCAATTGTTTATTTTTACAGACTAATATTTTTAATATGTCAACTCAAAAACGCCTTTTTCTTCTAGATGCTTACGCATTAATTTTTCGTGGTTATTATGCTTTTATAAAAAACCCGAGAATCAACTCAAAAGGAATGGATACATCTGCAATTATGGGTTTTATGAACTCACTTTTAGATGTTATTAAAAGAGAAAAACCAGATCATTTGGCAGTTGCTTTTGACAAAGGAGGAAGCCATGTAAGAACTGAAATGTTTGTTGAATACAAAGCCAACCGTGACGCTACACCAGAAGCTATTAAGATTGCTATTCCCTATATTCAGGAATTATTAAAAGCAATGCATATTCCTATTATTGAAGTAGAAGGATGCGAAGCCGATGACCTAATTGGAACCATTGCCAAACAAGCCGAAAAACAGAATTATAAAGTTTTTATGGTAACGCCTGATAAGGATTTTGCACAATTGGTTTCTGAAAATATATTTATGTACAAACCTGCCCGAATGGGTAACGGAATAGAAATCTGGGGAATTCCAGAGGTTTTGGCAAAATTCGAAATCGAAAGACCAGAACAAGTAATTGATTTTCTTGGAATGATGGGCGACGCTGTAGATAATATCCCTGGTCTGCCTGGAGTTGGCGAAGTGACGGCTAAAAAGTTCCTAAAAGAATTTGGTACAATGGAAAACCTTTTAGACAATACGCATTTACTAAAAGGCAAAATGAAAGAGAATATTGAGGCCAATAAAGACAAAGGTATTTTATCTAAAAAACTAGCAACGATTATTTGCGATTGTGATGTTGTTTTTAATGAAGACGACTACGAACTTTCACGCCCTGATATCGAAAAAACCGATGCTATTTTTCAGGAATTGGAATTTAGAAGAATGGCAGAACAATTTGACAACTTGTTTAAAGTGGGCGGTGGAAATGAATTAGCTAGCTCGACTCCTGCTCAAGATGCCAAATTATACAAAAAGCCACAGCCTAAAAATGAGGATCAATTTGATCTTTTTGGTGGAGGCGGATCTACTCTTGATGAAAGTGCCGAAGCTGCAAGAAATTCATTTTATAACACTTTAGAAAACACCGAACATTCCTACCAAACTATTCAAGGTGATTTAGGAATTAAATTGCTTTTGCAGAATTTACAAAAACAAACTTCGGTTTGTTTTGATACAGAAACTACAGGAATTGATGCATTGCACGCAGAACTTGTTGGAATGTCTTTTTCGTATGAAAAAGGAAAAGCATTTTATGTTCCGGTTCCAGAAAATCAGGAAGAAGCAAAAGCTTTAGTTGATAAATTTGTTCCGTTTTTTGAGAATGAAGACATCGAAAAAATTGGACAGAATTTAAAATATGATTTAAAAATCCTTGCAAATTACGGCGTTACCGTAAAAGGAAAACTTTTTGATACGATGATTGCGCATTATTTGATTAATCCAGATATGCGTCATAATATGGATATTCTGGCCGAAACGTATTTGAAATATTCACCAAAATCAATTGAAACTTTAATTGGAAAAAAAGGGAAAAATCAAATTTCGATGCGTGATGTTCCTTTAGAAGACATTAAAGAATATGCTGCTGAAGATGCTGATGTTACATTTCAATTAAAAGAAATCTTTACAAGCGAATTAGATAAAACCGAAACTAAAAAGTTATTTGATGAAATTGAAATTCCGTTAGTAAGCGTTTTAGCAGCGATGGAAACAGAAGGTATTCGTTTAGATGTTGATTTTTTAAGTGCAATGTCTAAAGAAATGGATATTGAAATCAAATCTTTGGAACAACAGATTTATGAAACTGCCGGAGAAAAATTCAATCTTGCTTCTCCAAAACAATTAGGAGACATTTTATTTGATAAAATGAAGATTGGCGGTGCAAAACAAAAGAAAACTAAAACGGGTCAATATGCAACCGGAGAAGAAGTTTTGACTTATTTGGCGAATGACAATCCAATTGTAAAACAAATTTTGGATTGGCGTCAAATGGTGAAACTACAAAGCACTTATATTTTGGCTTTGCCAGAACAAGTTGACAAAAAGACTTTGCGTGTTCATACTGATTATATGCAAACTGTCGCTGCAACAGGTCGCTTGAGTTCGAATAATCCGAACTTGCAGAACATTCCAATTCGTACAGAAAGAGGCCGTCAAATTCGTAAAGCTTTTGTAGCACGCGATGAAAATCATACTTTAATCTCTGCCGATTATTCTCAGATAGAATTAAGAATTATTGCTGCTTTAAGCGGTGAAGAAAATATGATTAAAGCTTTTCAGGATGGAGAAGACATTCATAAAGCAACAGCTGCTAAAGTTTTTAATGTAGCTTTAGAGGAAGTAACACGCGAACAAAGAAGCAATGCTAAAACAGTAAACTTCGGAATTATATATGGTGTTTCTGCTTTCGGTTTGAGCAATCAGACTTCATTATCGCGAAGCGAAAGTGCTGCTTTGATTGAAGCGTATTATAAAACGTATCCGAGATTAAGATCTTATATTAATGAGCAAATAGAATTTGCGCGCGAAAAAGGATATGTACAAACTATTTTAGGACGTCGTCGTTATTTAAAAGATATTAATTCGGCAAACGCTGTTGTCAGAAGTGCTGCTGGAACGAAATGCCGTCAACGCACCAATTCAAGGAAGCGCCGCCGATGTGATCAAAATTGCGATGATCAACATTCACAAAAAATTACAGGACGAAAACTGGAAATCTAAAATGTTGCTTCAGGTTCATGATGAGCTTGTGTTTGATGTACACAACGACGAATTAGAAAAAATCCAGCCAATGATTAAACACGAAATGGAAAATGCTTTTAAAATGATAGTTCCGTTGGAAGTGGAATTAGGTATGGGGAAAGATTGGTTGGAAGCGCATTAATTTAAATTTTAGATTTTAGATTTTTGACTTTAGATTTTAGATTTCTTGAATCAAACAATCTTGTCATCTCGACCGAAGGGAGAGATCACACTAGAAGCTCGACAAAGATTATCGATTTTGATTGCGGAGTTTCTTGTGTGATCTCTCCCTTCGGTCGAGATGACAAACTAAAAAAAAAGGACCGTTCTTCCGAACAGTCCTTTTTTTTATAAATTTTACTTTTTTCCTACTTAACTTTTCTAGTCGATTCTCTTTCTTTCAAAACCGTCTTAATTACGATTGTTTCATAATCTGAAGTTTCTTCTTCGCTTTCTTCAAGTCTTTTTATTAATCTTTTGGCAGCAACTTCACCAATTTCGATTCCGTGCTGGCTTACTGTAGTCAAACTTGGAGACAAACGTCTTGAGGCTAAAATTCCGTCAGCAAAACCAATAATCGAAATATCTTCTGGAACTCTGTATCCTTTTTTCAAACTTACTCTCAAAGCGGCAACCGAATCATTTTCATCTAAAGCAAAAATAGCATCAATTTTATGATCAAAAAGCCCATCAATTTTAGCTTTCATATCATCTTCAGAATCGGTTCTTAAAATGATATTTTCGTCTACCGGAATATTATTGTCTTTTAAAGCTTTCAAATATCCATCTGCTCTTAATTTTCCAACACTTAAATTATCTACAGAAGAAATAAGTGCAATATGTTTACATCCCAAATTAATTAAATGCTGTGTTGAGTTTAAAGCCGAATCAAAATCATCAACTACAACCTTATCACATTCTACTTCATCTGCAATTCGGTCAAACATTACAATTGGAGTTCCATCATTTATAATCGCCGAAAAATGATTGTAATCTTGGAGTTTTTGAGCTTCTTGAGATACAGAAAGAATAAAACCATCAATTGTTCCATTGCTCAGCATTTCAAGTGTATGAACTTCTTTTTCTAAAGATTCATTAGAAATACAAGTAATTACATTATATCCTTTTTTGTCTGCCACTTTTTCGATACCGCTAAACACTTTTGCGAAAAAAGAGTTTAATATATTAGGTATAATTACACCAATCGTTTTGGTTTTACGATTCTTCAAATTCAAACCAATAACATTCGGCTTATAATTTTTGAGTTTGGCATACTCCTTAATCTTCACCTTCGTCTGCTCACTAATTTCTGGACTGTCATTTAATGCCTTAGACACTGTAGACACAGAAACACCTAGTTCTTTCGCAATTTGTTTAAGAGTTGCTTTAGCTTTCATCTATTAAAATTTTATGTAATTAATACAAATATAGTAGAATTACCTAAAATAAAACAAAAAAGCCCTACCACTATTTAAAATTATAGCGCCTTTTTTAAAATAAAAATAAAAAACATCGATTTTTCAAAACCGCTCTTACAAAAATCTCGTTAATAACCTAATACATGTTATTAACCTTAATAAAAACCTTTGATTATGAAAAACGAAGTTAAAATTCATGAAGTTGACCCTTCATTGAATAGCAGAAGGAGCTTTCTAAAGCTCAGTGGACTAACATTAGTTACCACAGGTTTGGTTTTAGCTGGTTGCAGCAACAATGATGACGACAACAATATGCAGGATAATACCCTGCCAGGCATAAAGAATGGAGTGTTTGATCTTGGCTCAGGAGACTTTGGCGTATTAACGTACGCGTACGCTCTTGAACAATTAGAAGCTGATTTTTATACGAAAGTTGTAAACGCCTCAAATTTCAATAGTACTTTTAATGATATAGAGCGTCAAGTTTTAACCGATTTATATCATCATGAAGTAGTTCATAGAGATTTTTTCAAAGCCGCTTTGACTGGAGCACTTCCAGATCCCAACACACAATTGCTTCCTACCTTAGCATTTAGCTATGGTTCTATGAATTTCAATAGCCGCAACGAAGTTCTTGCTACTGCAAAAGCACTCGAAGACACCGGAGTTGCCGCATACAATGGTGCTGGAAAACTAATTAAAAGTGCCGACTATTTATTATTGGCCGGAAAAATTGTTTCGGTGGAAGCAAGACACGCCTCGGCAATAAGAAGCTTAATTAACCCAAATTCTAAAGATTTTGCTGGTGACGATATTATAAGCACATCAACTGGTTTAGACGTAGCCAAAGATCCTTCTAAAATTTTACCCATTGCCGGAGGATTTATCACTACAAAATTTACTGCCCAATACTTACCTTAATATCAACTAGCTAAAACTTAGAAATTATGAATATTTTAAAATTTATAGAAACCTTTACTGATGATAGCTTAATGGCAAGAACAGGCTCAAGAAGAGACAGTTTTAATCAGTTTGGAAATATTGGAAAAAATCTCGCGCTGGCTTCAATCCCTTTTGGATTATCTGCTATGGCCAATAAAGCGCTTGCAAAAGACATAACAGCAACACCCGCAACTCCAATTGGGGCTTTACAATTTGCATTGACTTTAGAATATCTTGAAAACGAATTTTATGCTATGGCTTTAGATTCTGGTGTAATTCCAGCATCAGAAAATGGTGGACGCGATTTAAAAGTTTTTCAGCAAATCGCAGCACACGAATCTAATCATGTTAAATTTTTGATTGCAGGATTGGGAGGTACAATGAGTGCCAATTTTGTTGCTAAACCAACTTTTGATTTCACTGTTGGTGGAGCATTTGACCCTTTTCACAACTACCAAACCTTTCTGGCATTGGCGCAAGCCTTTGAAGATACAGGCGTAAGAGCCTATAAAGGTCAGGCTGCGAATTTAATTACAACACCAGATTTATTGACTGCTGCATTGCAGATACATTCGGTTGAAGCACGACATGCATCTGAAGTGCGACGCTTACGCGGATTGAAAGGATGGATCTCAAATGCCGAAAGAGGCGCCGGAATGCCAACCGCAACACAAGCTGTTTATGATGGTGAAGGTGTTACCATGCAGGCAGGCTTCAATACAGCAACCGCTTTTGGAGCCACCGCAGGATCAGAAGCTTATGACGAACCGCTGAACACACAGCAAGTTGTTGACATTGCAAATTTATTCATTGTTTAACACAAAAAACTCAAAATATTGAACCACCTTCGCGTTATCGTGAAGGTGGTTTTTTTTAATGATTTAAATATAAAACTGATGCCCTGATTTTCAGGATATAAAATATTCTTTTCAGGTATTTGGTTTTAAAATAATTAATTGTACTTTTGCATCCCCTTTATTGGGGATGGAATGTTTAATTAAAATAATATTATGGACGCATTAAGCTACAAAACAGTTTCAGCTAGCAAAGCCACTGTAACTAAAGAGTGGATTGTTGTTGACGCTGAAGGTCATAACTTAGGACGTCTTGCTTCAAAGGTTGCGATGATCTTAAGAGGTAAGTACAAGCCAAGTTACACACCGCACGTTGACTGTGGAGATAACGTAATTGTTATCAACTCAGAAAAAATTAACCTTACAGGTACAAAATTGAATGACAAAATTTACATGCGTCATACAGGTTACCCAGGAGGACAAAGAACTTTAACTGCTAAAGTATTGCAATCTAAAAACCCTGCATTATTAGTAGAAAAAGCTGTAAAAGGAATGTTACCTAAAAACAAATTAGGAGCTGAACTTTTTAGAAATCTAAATGTTGTTGTAGGAGCTGAGCACAAACACGGAGCTCAAAAACCTAGAACTGTTAACCTAAACGATCTTAAGTAATGGGAGTTATTCACAAAATCGGTAGAAGAAAAACCGCTGTTGCACGTGTATACGTTTCTGAAGGAACAGGAACAATCACTGTAAACAAAAAAGAATTCGCAACTTACTTTCCAACTGCAACTTTACAATACAAAGTTTTACAACCATTGTCTATGACAGAAAATGTAGACAACTTTGATGTAAAAGTAAACGTTTACGGAGGTGGTACAACTGGTCAGGCAGAAGCTGTAAGAATGGCATTAGCACGCGTTATGTGTGAAGTAAATGCTGAAAACAGAGGAATCCTTAAACCAGAAGGTTTATTAACAAGAGACCCAAGAATGGTTGAACGTAAGAAATTCGGTCAGAAGAAAGCTCGTAAGAGATTCCAATTCTCTAAACGTTAATATTACCTGTCTTGTACATATGGTACAAGACATATCAATTATTTATTGAAATTAAAAAACACAGTTATTGTTGCTCTCCTATCGAGGTAGGAAATAGTTTAGCATCTAAATGTATAAAGCCAGAGAAATCGCCATTTATACATTGCTAATCAACAGAACGTAAACTAGTACAAAAATGGCAAACAAAATAGAAGTAAAAGAATTACTAGAAGCAGGTGTTCACTTCGGACACATGACTAGAAAATGGGATCCAAACATGGCTCCTTACATTTATATGGAGCGTAATGGTATTCACATTATCAATCTATATAAAACTGCAGCTAAAATTGAAGAGGCTAATGAAGCTTTGAAAAAAATCGCTGCATCAGGTAGAAAAATCTTATTCGTAGCTACCAAAAAACAAGCTAAAGACATCGTTGCTGAAAAAGCAAAGGCTGCAAACATGCCTTACATCACTGAAAGATGGCCTGGTGGAATGCTAACTAACTTCGTAACTATCAGAAAGGCAGTTAAAAAAATGTCTTCTATTGATAAAATGAAGAAAGATGGTACTTTCATGACTCTTTCTAAAAAAGAGCGTTTGCAAGTTGATCGTCTACGTGCTAAATTAGAGAAAAACTTAGGTTCAATCGCTGACATGTCTAGACTACCAGCTGCATTGTTCGTAGTAGATATCAAAGCTGAACACATCGCAATAAAAGAAGCACAAAAATTAAACATTCCAGTTTTCGCAATGGTTGATACGAATTCTGACCCAAGAGAGGTTGATTACGTTATTCCTGCAAATGATGATGCTTCTAAATCAATTGACAAAATTTTATCTTTAGTAACTGCTGCTGTAATCGAAGGTCTTTCTGACAGAGGTTCTGATAAAGAAACTGAAGCTTCACTGAAGAAGCCAGCTTGAAGCTGCTGCTGTTGAAGCTGCGCCAGCTGCTGAAGCTGCGCTCCTGCAACTGAAGAATAAATCAAATTTAAATTCCAAATTTTAAATTCCAAATTCCAAATACAAAATTAAAAACGTTATGTTGATAATTTAATAAAATTGGAGTTTGGGATTTAGAAAATGGAATTTTTACTTTTAACATTAAAATTCAAAATATTATGGCAACAATTACTGCTGCAGACGTAAATAAATTAAGACAATCTACAGGTGCCGGAATGATGGACTGTAAAAAAGCTTTAGTTGAAGCTGAAGGAGATTTCGATAAAGCTATACAAAACCTTAGAGAAAAAGGACAAAAAGTTGCTGCTAACCGTTCTGACCGTGAGTCTTCTGAAGGTGCTGCTGTTTCTTTTGTTAATGCTGACAAAACTAAAGGAGCTATCATCACTTTAAACTGCGAAACAGATTTCGTAGGTAAAAATGAGGCTTTCGTAACTTTGGCTAAAGAATTAGTTGAAAGAGCTATCAACTTCTCTTCTAAAGAAGAATTTTTAGCTTCAGATTTCAACGGAATTACTGTTGCTGAAAAATTAATCGAGCAAACTGGTGTTATCGGTGAAAAAATCGAAATCGGTGGTTTTGAAATCTTAGAAGGCGCTTTCGTTGGATCTTATGTTCACGTTAACAAAATTGCTGCATTAACTGCAATTTCTGCTGCAATTCCTAACGCTGACGTTTTAACTAAAGATGTTTCTATGCAAGTTGCTTCTATGGGAGCTGATACATTATCTTACAAAGATTTTGATCCTGCTTTCGTTGAATCTGAACTTGCTGCTCGTATTGCTGTAATCGAAAAAGATAATGAAGAAGCAAAACGTTTAGGAAAAACTTTAAAAAATGTTCCTAAATATATTTCTTACTCTCAATTGACTGAAGAAGTTTTAAAACAAGCTGAAGAAGATGCTAAAGCTGAATTAAAAGCTGAAGGTAAACCAGAGCAAATTTGGGACAAAATTATCCCAGGAAAAGTTCAACGTTTCATCTCTGACAACACTACTTTAGATCAAGAAAAAGCATTACTTGATCAAAACTTCATCAAAGATGACAGTAAAAAAGTTGGTGATTACGTTAAAGGATTCAATGTTGAAATTACAGGTTTCAAAAGAGTTACTTTAGGTTAATATATATTATTTCAATATAAAAAGCCCTGAATCTTACGATTCGGGGCTTTTTTTGTTATTCGCCATAAACTGGATTGAAGTCCAGCCCTACAATATAATTCGTTTCTTTCGGAACTACTTAAAGAAGCCTTTGGATTTAATATTTTGTAAGATCGAATTTCAGTCTGCTTTAAAAATGCAAAAAACTAAATAGGACTTGCAAGACGATTCAAAAAAAAATCCCCGAATAAACAATTATCCAGGGATTTTAATCAGATTTTCATCTTATTATTTTCTCCCCTTAATTGGGAAGTTTCTTGCACGCATTAAAGCATCTGATTTAGGAGCTCTTCCTCTGAAATTTTCATAAGCTTTCTCCTGATCAATAGTATTTCCAACACTGAAAACAGTATCATAAAGACGTTTTGCTACTGCTTTATCATAAGGCCCTTTTCCTTCTGTAAAAGCTTCCCATGCATCTGCATTGATAACATCTGCCCATAAATAACTGTAGTAACCTGCAGCATATCCATCACTTGAAAAAATATGCCCGAATTGTGGAATACGGTGACGCATTACAATTTCTGAAGGCATATGAAGTGCATCTAAAGTTTCTTTTTCAAATTTATGAGGATCAATAGGCTCTGTTGCCAAGTGAAGCTTCATATCAACTAAAGAACTTGAAATTGTTTCTACAGTAGAAAATCCTTCGCCAAAATTAGACGCTTTTTCAATTCTGTCAACTAAAGCCTGAGGCAACGGCTGATTTGTTTTATAATGCAAAGCAAATTTATTCAACACTTCTGGAGTTGCAAGCCAGTGCTCTAATAATTGTGACGGGAATTCAACATAATCTCTCGCAACAGATGTTCCTGCTAAACTTGGGTATGTTACATTTGAACATAATCCGTGAAGTGCATGCCCAAATTCGTGGAATAACGTACTATGCATCTTCCCAAGAAATTAAAATTGGCTCATTTGGCGCCCCTTTAATAAAATTACAGTTGTTAGAAACAATTGTAAGAACATTTCCATCAAGTTTTTGCTGATCACGGTAGGATTCATCCAAGCTCCTGAACGTTTTCCTGCACGCGCATAAGGATCAAAATACCATAAACCAACTACTTTACCAGTTACTTTATTACTTACCTCCCACACACGTACATCTGGATGATAAACTGGAACGTTTGTAATTTGTTTGAAACTTAAATTAAACAATTCACCAGCAACCCAAAACATACCTTCACGTAAGTTTTCTAATTGAAGATAAGGTTTAACTTCATTTTGATCTAAATCATATTTTGCTTTTCTAACTTTCTCTGCATAAAAACGGTAATCCCAAGGCTGAATTTTAAAATTTCCGCCTTCAGCATCAACAATTTTTTGCATTTCAGCAACATCTTTGTGCACTTTCTCAACAGCTGGCTCCCAAACTGATTCCATTAAAGCTAAAGTCTTTTTTGGATCTTTTGCCATTTTGTTAGATAAACTCCAATCAGCAAAAGTTGGATAACCCAAGTAATTTTGCTTTTTGAGTACGTAATTGCTAAGATAGAAACAAGCGTCGATTGTTGTCATTTGCGTTTCCATTATCTCCACGTTTAACAAAAATATCAAATGCTTTTTCTCTTAAATCTCTGCGTGTTGAAAATGTCAAAAATGGTTCGATTGAAGAACGTGTATTGGCAACACATCCTAAAACATCTAATTTTCTTTCTTTTGCTTCAGCAATTGCTGCATTTTTAACTTCTGCCGGCAAACCTTCAAAATCGCTTTTTGTTTTCAAAGCAACGTATTGATTATGTTCTTCTGCCAATAAATTTTGACTGAAACGAGTAAAAAGTGTCGCCAATTCCTTGTTTAATTCTGCAACTTTTGCCTTATCAGCTTCATTTAGCTTCGCACCTTGGCGAACAAAATTGGTATAATATAACCAAATTAAACGCTGTTGTTCTCCAGTAAGTTTGCTTTTTTCTTTTGAATTATAAACTGCTTGAATTCGAGTAAATAATTTTTTATTTTGATTGATTTTATCTGAAAACTCAGAAAATTTAGGTGACAATTCTCTATCAATTGCACTAAATTCTGGGCTGCTTAAGTTTGATCTGTAAATTCCGTAAACAGTCAAAATTCTTTCGATAGTTTGCCCTGAACGCTCCATAGCAACTATGGTGTTTTCGAAAGTAGCTGGTTTTGGATTGTTTGCAATAACATCTACTTCATTTAATTTTTCCTGAATTGCAAACTGAATTGCCGGTTTAAAGTCTGAAACTTTGTACTCATTAAAGGCAGGAACTCCTCCATAAGGCCCAGCCCAAGGCTTTAGCAACGGATTATCAGAATTGCTTTGTGCGGAAGCCGCAAGGAAAGTTGTACTCATGATAAAAATTGACATTAATTTTTTCATTCTCATTAATTTGATTTTAAATAATAGAAACTTGTTCTTCTTCCAAAAATACCTAAAAATTACCAATCAGCAGCATATCACAATATGTTAAAAAAATGATACAAATAAAACAATCTGATTTTTTTTTAAAAGTTTTCGAACATAAAATACAACTAAAAACCCATAAATCACTGAAATAAAACACAATACACAAACCAAAACAAATTATAACTATTAGCTTTCTTCTTATAACTCATTTACTTAGATATCATCAAAAAAGAAAAAACTGAAAATGAAATCCTACTTGCAAAAGAATATTTAATCTATTTTCAGCTTAAAATAATTAACTTTGAATAAAACAGATTTTTATAATAAGCTTATATGTTTAAAACCAAAAAAGAAATTGTCTTTGTTATTCTGGCAGGTATTTTTATAACGAATGCAGTTGTAGCTGAATTAATTGGAGGAAAACTTATTCAGATTGGCCCATTTGTAATGAGTATCGGAATTTTGCCTTGGCCTGTAGTTTTTTTGACAACAGATTTAATAAATGAATATTTTGGCGAAAAAGGAGTAAAAAAACTCTCTTTTATAACAGCCTGTTTAATTGCTTATGCTTTTTTGATTTTATTTATGGCTATTGTAATTCCTGCCGCAAAAGGAATAAGTCCTGTAAACGACGAACAATTTCAAGCTGTTTTTGGTCAGAGTATGTGGATTATTGTCGGCAGTTTGATTGCTTTTATGGCATCTCAGTTAATTGATGTCTGGATTTTTTGGTTTTTCAAAAGACGTACTGGTGAAAGAAAAATATGGCTCAGAACAACTGGATCAACTGTAATTTCGCAATTATTTGATTCGTTTATTGTACTCGGAATTGCGTTTTGGCTGCCCGGGAAAATTAATTTTGATACATTCATTTCTTCAGCTTTAATTGGATATACGTTTAAATTGTCAATTGCAATACTTTTAACTCCTTTAATATACGCCGGACACCATTTGATTAAAAAATATTTAGAAGAAGATCCTCCTCACAAAGAATAAAAACATCTGGATTATGAAAAATGTCAGCTTACTTATTTTATTCGCATTAACATGTTTCTCTTTTAGCTGTGGCCGTGACGAAAAAAAGCCTCCTAGAAAAATAATCATGCCTGTAAATATGCTGACACCAGCTCCCGTTAAAACTAGCGTAAAAATCGCATCCAAAAACATTAAGGCTCCAAAAGAAATTGGAACAAAAAAACCTGCAGCAAATCAAAAAACTTTTGCTGTAAAAAATACCATCAGCATAACGCCAGTTTCTAATTTACAAAGCAAAACGCAAAGTCCAAATATTGATGTCAAAAAAGAGGCAAATGATAAACTGCTCAACTTTGTAAACGTTAGAAAAATACTTGACAAATGTAAAATGGGTCAGACTTTGACTCAAAAAGAGCTGACACAAAACTTTGAAATTCCGGAGGAAGCAGTTAAACTAGTTAAAAGCGTAACTAAAACAGCTGAAAACGAACTGTCCGTGAAATGGAAGTCAACTTGGTTGGTCGAAAAAGTATCAGATGCCGAACTTGAAGACGGCAAAATGAAAGTACAATTCAAAGCAAATAAAATGTATATGTCTGGCAATGCTATCGGCATTAAATACAACCGAAAAGTATATAATAACTTAGTGATTGTCGGCCATTCTGCTTATATCCCGAGTGTTAAAGGATACAGCTGGCAAATAGGAAGATAATGGAAAAAGAAGATTTAATTCGATGTGGCTGGTGTACTTCCAGCGATTTATATAAAAAATATCATGATGAAGAATGGGGTGTTCCTGTTTATGACGACCCTACTCTATTCGAGTTTTTAATTCTGGAAACTTTTCAGGCAGGTTTAAGCTGGATTACGATTTTAAATAAAAGAGAAAATTTCAGAGTCGCTTTTGATTATTTTGATTATAAAAAAATGGCTAATTATTCTGAAGAAAAAACAGAAGAATTAATGCAGAATACTGGCATTATTCGGAATAAATTAAAAATAAAAGCGGCAGTTTCAAATGCTCAGGCTTTTATGAAGGTTCAGGAAGAATTTGGAAGTTTCTCTGATTATATCTGGAAATATACAAACGGAAAACCTATTGTAAACAATCCCAAAACTTCAAAAGACGTTCCAGCAACCACAGCACTTTCTGATGAAATCAGCAAAGATTTAAAAAAAAGAGGTTTTAAATTTGTTGGTTCAACCGTTATTTACGCGCATATGCAAGCCACCGGAATGATCAATGATCATGCGGAAGATTGCTGGAAGAGAACAAAGTAGTTTTTTTGTTTCAAGTTTCAGGTTGCTTAACCACCGTAATCTATCCGCAAAAATTACCTGACCCATACAACTTGAAACCTGAAACTTGAAACTTTTAAACAAAAAACATTATATTTGCTTCACACTTTAGGGGTGTCTACAACTTGTAGGCTGAGATTTTACCCTCTGAACCTGATCTAGTTCATACTAGCGTAGGGAAAAGTAAGATGACTTCTGCGCGCATTTTTATGCGTTCTTGTAGCCATTCCTAAAGTATACCATATATACTAAATCAAGAGGAATGGAACTAAAAATCAACCAACAAACAAAACATTTCAATGTTGAATCGCTAAGCGTTCAATCATTGCTCGATCTCGAAATTCCGCACAAACAAAACGGAATCGCTGTTGCTATTAACAATACTGTTGTTCCAAAAACCAAATGGAACGAATTCCTTGTACAAGAAACTGACGAAATTTTAATTATTTCTGCCACACAAGGGGGCTAAAATTTCAAAAAATAAAACCCAAATTCCAATTAAATACTGGACGTAGACGCATTTCTGTGCGCCTCTACGGAAAAACGTTGCAATTAAACACAATCCGAACAACTTGAAACTTTAAACCTGAAACAAAAAAACTATGACTACAGAAGAACAAATATCCAGAACTCCATTTCCGAATTCAAAAAAAGTCTATATCGATGGAGAAATTCATCCTATAAAAGTGGCGATGCGCGAAATTCATTTAAGCGATACAAAACTTTCAAATGGAGGAATTGAAAAAAATCCCCCCGTAACAGTTTACGACACTTCTGGTCCTTATACCGATCCGAATGTCGAAATTGATATTCGAAAAGGACTTCCACGCTTACGAGAAAACTGGATTCTAAACCGAAATGATGTAGAAATTTTAAGTGAAATAACTTCAAATTATGGCCAGAGCCGATTGAAAGATGAAACACTGAACCATCTTCGTTTTGAATATTTACATCAGCCAAAACGTGCTAAAAAAGGTGCAAACGTAACGCAATTGTATTATGCCAAACAAGGAATTATTACTCCCGAAATGGAATATATCGCGATTCGCGAAAACCAAAGAATTGAACTTTTAAACGAACAAACCAAAGCCATGCAATGCCAGCACGGCGGTCATAGTTTTGGAGCCAATACGCCAAAAAGCAAAATTACTCCAGAATTTGTTCGCTCAGAAGTGGCTTGCGGAAGAGCTATTATTCCAAACAATATCAATCATCCGGAAAGCGAACCAATGATTGTAGGCCGTAATTTTCTTGGTGAAAATCAATGCTAATATTGGGAATAGCGCCGTAACTTCTAGCATTGAAGAAGAAGTTGAAAAAGCCGTTTGGGCTTGTCGCTGGGGCGCCGACACGATTATGGATCTTTCGACAGGAAAAAATATCCATGAAACCAGAGAATGGATTATTCGAAATTCTCCAGTTCCAATTGGTACCGTTCCTATTTATCAGGCATTGGAAAAAGTGAAAGGAATTGCCGAAGATTTGACTTGGGAAATTTTCCGCGATACTTTGATAGAACAGGCAGAACAAGGTGTTTCATATTTTACAATTCATGCTGGTGTTTTGATTGCGTTACATTCATTTAACTGCAAATCGTGTTACCGGAATCGTTTCGCGCGGTGGTTCAATTATGGCAAAATGGTGTCTATTTCATCATAAAGAAAACTTTTTATACACCCATTTTGAAGAAATCTGCGAAATCATGAAACAATATGATGTCGCTTTTTCTCTTAGGAGACGGTTTGCGTCCGGGCTCAATTGCCGATGCGAATGATGCCGCTCAATTTGCGGAATTGGAAACTCTAGGAGAATTGACAAAAATTGCTTGGAAACATGATGTTCAGGTTTTTATTGAAGGCCCAGGACACGTTCCAATGCACATGATAAAGGAAAACATGGACAAACAATTAGAACATTGCCATGAAGCGCCATTTTATACTTTAGGTCCTTTAACTACGGATATTGCTCCGGGTTACGATCATATTACATCTGCAATTGGCGCCGCAATGATTGGCTGGTACGGCTGTGCGATGCTATGTTATGTAACGCCAAAAGAGCATCTTGGTTTACCAAACAAAAAAGATGTAAAAGATGGCGTGATTACTTATAAAATTTCTGCTCACGCCGCCGATTTGGCCAAAGGTCATCCGGGAGCACAATACCGCGACAATGCGTTGAGTAAAGCACGTTTTGAATTCCGTTGGGAAGATCAATTTAATTTGGCTTTAGATCCCGATACTGCGAGAGAATTTCACGATGAAACACTTCCTGCTGATGGTGCAAAAGTAGCTCATTTTTGTTCAATGTGTGGGCCAAAATTCTGTTCTATGAAAATATCTCAGGAGATTAGAGATGTCGCTGCCGCGGAAAAAGGAATGCAGGAGAAATCAGAGGAATTTATTGAAAACGGTAAAGAGATTTATATTTAGAGTTTTAGAAAATAGGGTAAAGAATCAAGAAGAAAGATATGATTGTGATTACAAATCCTTTTCAAATTACTAATGAAATAGAGATAATTCATTCTTTATTTGAAGAAGGATTGTCTTTGCTTCATATTCGGAAACCTGATTTTTCTAAGTTGGAAATGGCGCAATTTATTCATTCGATAAAAACGGAATTTAGATCAAAATTGGTTTTACACAGTTATCACAATTTGGCTGAAGACTTTGGTATTAATCGAATTCATTTTTCTGAAAAAGAAAGAAAAAAGTCTAATGATCTTCATGCAAGGTTTTCAAAATCTACCAGGTATAAATTCGAATCAATTTCAACATCAATACATTCTATTGAAGATTTTAATTCCTTAGAAAATGATTTCGAATACGCTTTTCTAAGCCCCCTATTTAAAAGTATTTCAAAGGAAAATTATCATCCAAAAAAAGATCTTTTTGAAGAAATAAAATCAAGAACAAATTATAAAACAAAAATGATTGCTTTAGGCGGAATTGATTCTGCAAATATTCAAGAAACACTTAAAAATGGTTTTGATGATGTTGCTCTTTTGGGAACAATTTGGAACAATGAAAATCCTGTAAAACAATTTAAATTATGTCAGAAAATCGTCCTTACGTACTTACAATCGCAGGTTTAGACCCTTCTGGAGGTGCAGGAATTTTGGCTGATGTCAAAACATTTGAACAGCATAAAGTTACTGGCTTTGCCATTGCGACTGCCAATACAATTCAGACCGAAAATAAATTTTACGAAATTCAGTGGACAAACCTGAGTTTTGTAATCCGTTCGATAGAAACGCTTTTTTTTAGTTATAAAATTAGTGCTGTAAAAATCGGGATTGTTCCTTCTTTGCATTATTTAAACCGAATTCTTTCGACTATAAAACTGCTTTCACCAACAACTCAAATTGTTTGGGATCCGGTTTTGAAATCAACTTCTAATTTTGAATTTTTAATGATTGAAGATTGTTTAGACCTGAACAAAATCTTTTCAAAAATTGATTTGATTACACCAAATTATATGGAAATCGAATTATTATTTCCTGGTTTTATAAAAGATCATCTTTGGATTGAAAACGAAATTTCGACTGCAATTTTGCTCAAAGGAGGCCATAATTTAAATGAAGTTGGAAAAGACCAATTGTTCTTGAAAAATAAAATCATCGATTTATTTCCGTCAGAAGAAAAATGCTTTGAAAAACATGGCTCAGGCTGTGTTCTTTCTTCTGCAATTGCTTCTAATTTAGCCTTCAATCAAACTAAAGAAGAAGCCTGTAAAAATGCTAAAACATACATCGAAAAATATTTGAGTTCAACATCAACATTAATTGGATATCATTATGTATAACAAACTGCAATACATCTCGCAAGGCCAAACAATCGAAGAACAATTACGCAATATTCATCAAGCTCTTGATGCTGGTTGCAATTGGATTCAAATGCGATTTAAAAACCAAACCGCCCAAAATACTATTTCTTTAGCGGAAGAAGTAAAACTTTTATGTGAAGAATATTTGGCAACTTTCATTATAAATGATGATTTATATCTGACACAGAAAATTGCTGCAGATGGAGTTCATCTCGGCCTTTCGGATATGAAAATTGATGAAGCGAGAGCTATTTTGGGTAACACAAAAATCATCGGCGGAACAGCCAATACTTTTGAAGACATTGAAAACCATGTCAAAAACGGATGTGATTATATTGGTTTAGGACCTTTTCGATTTACTGATACAAAAGAAAAATTAAGTCCAATTTTGGGCTTATCAGGCTATTTTGAAATTCTTCAAAAAATGAAGAAAAGTAAAGTCGAAATTCCGGTTTATGCAATTGGCGGGATAACTTTAAAAGATATTAATCCGTTAATGGAAACCAGAATTTACGGAATTGCGGTCTCCGGAATCATTACAAAAAGTCCTGAAAAGAAAATACTAATTCAACAATTAAACGAAAAATTATATGCAAAAGTCATTGTTTAATATTGGAGATAAAACCTTTGCTTCCCGCCTATTTTTAGGAACGGGAAAATTTGGTTCGAATGAAGAAATGGAAGACGCTATTTTAGCTTCAGAAAGTGAATTGGTTACCGTTGCCTTAAAACGTATCGATTTGGAAACAGATACTGATGCTATTTTGTCGCATTTAAAACATCCTAATATTAATTTATTACCCAATACTTCAGGCGCAAGAAATGCGAAAGAAGCCGTTTTTGCAGCACAATTAGCTCGCGAAGCTATTAGAAACAAATTGGGTAAAACTGGAGATTCATCCCGACCCAAAATATTTAATGCCGGATCCAATCGAAACTTTAAAAGCGACCGAAGAATTGGCAAAATTGGGTTTTATTGTATTGCCATACATTCACGCCGATCCTGTTTTGTGCAAACATTTAGAAAATGCTGGAACTTCGGCCGTAATGCCTTTGGGTTCGCCAATTGGAAGCAATAAAGGTTTAAAAACTATTGATTTTTTAGAAATTATAATTGAACAAAGCAATGTTCCTGTTATTGTTGACGCTGGAATTGGCGTTCCATCTGACGCTGCAAAAGCAATGGAAATTGGTGCGGATGCTGTTTTAGTCAACACTGCAATTGCTGTTGCCGGAAATCCAAAATTAATGGCCGAAGCTTTTAAAGAAGCTGTAATTGCAGGAAGAAAAGCGTTTGAAGCCAAAGTTGCTCATCAACAAAATTATGCTGTGGCTTCTAGTCCTTTGACTTCATTTTTATATGAATAATAATTTTATTTCACGCAGATTTGGCAGATTTAAGCAGATTAGAAGTGATTTTTAATTTCTTATTTAATGTGTAAAATCCAAGCTAAAACGATTTTTAAAAAAAAAGAAAGAAAATTCTTTAATTTTAGATGAATTTTTAAATTAAAGAATAATGACTGAAAATGAAATTTCATATCTAGTAAGAGGAGCAATATTTAAAGTATATAATAATTTAGGGCCAGGACTATTTGAATCTGTTTATGAAAGTGCTTTATTTTATGAATTACAAAAACTAGAGCTAAAAGTCGAAAGACAGATAGAAATTAGAATTAATTATGAAGAAATGATACTAGACACAGCTTTTAGACTCGATCTTTTAGTTGAAGATAAAGTTATAATTGAATTAAAATCTGTCGAAGAATTAGCACCAATACATTTCAAACAAATAGCAACTTATCTTAGACTTTCTAATAAGAAATTAGGACTACTGGTAAACTTTAATACTCTTAATATTTTAAATGACATCAAAAGAATTGCCAATAAAATATAAAAAAATGCAGAATGCAAATAAATAAAAATCACTTCTAATCTGCTTAAATCTGCAAAATCTGCGTGAAACAAAATCAAACTATGAACACATTCAAATCTATTTTTGAGCAATATAATTGGGATGCCATTCAATCCAAAATATACCAAATCACATCAAAAGATGTCGAACGAACTTTAGCAAAAACAAAATACAATCTCGATGATTTTTTGATTTTGATTTCTCCTGTTGCGCAAAATTACCTGGAAGAAATGGCTCAAAAATGCCATGAAATCACCAAGAAACGTTTCGGGAAAACAATCCAAATGTATGCACCATTGTATCTGAGCAATGAATGTCAAAACATTTGTACCTATTGCGGATTCAGTTTAGACAATAAAATCAAGCGAAAAACATTGACTGATGCCGAAATAAAACTTGAAGTCGAAGCTTTAAAAAATACAGGTTTTGATCATGTTTTATTGGTTACCGGCGAAGCAAATTACACTGTAAACATCAATTATTTCTTGAATGCAATTAATCTAATTAGAAACGAATTTTCGATTATTTCTGTTGAAGTCCAGCCACTTTCTATAGAGGATTATCAGCGATTGCATGACGCTGGAGTTTATTCGGTTTTAGTTTATCAGGAAACGTATCATCAGGAAGTTTACAAAAAATATCATACAAAAGGCAAAAAATCAAATTTTGATTATCGATTAGAAACTCCGGACCGAATAGGAACTGCAGGAATTCATAAAATTGGCTTAGGTGTTTTATTAGGTCTTGAAGATTGGCGAACGGATAGCTTTTTCAATGCCTTGCATTTAGATTACCTGCAAAAGAAATATTGGCAGACAAAATATTCCGTTTCATTTCCGCGTCTCCGCCCTGCTGAAGGAATTATCGAACCCAATTTTATTATGGATGACAAAGATTTGACTCAACTGATTTGTGCATATCGTTTGTGGAATGAAGATCTCGAAATTTCGATTTCAACTAGAGAAAACGAGAAATTCAGAAACAATATTATTCCGATTGGCGTGACGAGCATGAGCGCAGGTTCAAAGACAAATCCGGGTGGTTATGTTGTGGACCCACAATCTTTGGAACAATTTGAAATCAGCGATGAACGCTCGGCTGAAGAAATTTCAAAAATCATAAAAAATGCCGGCTACGAACCCGTTTGGAAAGATTGGAACCAAGCATTTAGTCGAAAGTTTGAAAGTCAAAAGTCATAAAGTCTAAAACTTTATCTTAATCTTTCACTTATAACTTATAACTTTTGACTTTCGACTTTTGACTTTCGACTTTTGACTTTCGACTTTTGACTTTCGACTTTCGACTTTCGACTTTAAAACTTTAAGACTAAAACAATGAGTATAATACAAGAATTCCTTCGTTACAACAGACAAACTATTCTTCCTGAAATTGGCGACGAAGGACAGGAAAAACTAAAAAAGGCAAAAGTATTAGTAATCGGTGCCGGAGGCTTAGGCTGCCCTATTTTGCAATATATTGCAACTGCAGGAGTTGGTTTTATAGGAATTATGGATTTTGATACTATCGAAATTCACAATCTTCACCGACAAATATTATATACCGAAAATGAAATTGGTCAACAAAAAGCAATTGTGGCAAAAGAGGTCGTTTCAAAATTAAATCCGCTTATTGAAGCTGTTGCTATTACGGAGAAATTAACTTCAAAAAATGCCTTTCAAATTATTGAGCAATACGATGTAATTGTGGATGGTTCAGATAATTTTGCAACACGTTATTTGGTAAATGATACCTGTGTTCAGCTAAAAAAACCTTTGATTTACGGAAGTATTTTAAGATTTGAAGGTCAGATTGCGGTTTTTAATCATAATGGAAGTAAAAACCTTCGTGATTTATTCCCAGAAATGCCAGATCCAAAAGATGTTCCGAATTGTAATTTAAATGGCGTTTTAGGAACGCTACCCGGAATTATTGGAAATATGATGGCGCATGAAACGCTCAAATTAATTTTGGAATTGCCTTCTTTAAAAAATGAAATTATAATTTTCAATACGCTGAATTGGAATTTTACAAAACTGAATTTCTAGAAAACAAGCGCGTCTCCAACCTTAATATTTCCAGCGTTCAAACTCACAATATTAGTTCCGAATAAAACCGAATTATCTACATTTCGGTATTTGCTTAACGTTTTTAAAGGTTCTTTTTTTAAACGTCCATTTTCCGGATCATTATTAACCATAATGCATCTTCCGCAAGGTTTTATGTTTTTAAATTGAACCTCTCCTATTTTAAAAGTGTCGAAATCATCTTCTTCATGAGGATTTTCAGTACTTACTACAATATTTGGACGAAATCTTTTTATTGTAATTTTCTCATCCAATTTATCATTCAAAAAATCAAGGCTTTTCGATCCAATTAATAAATAAGGATAACCGTCTGCCAGACTCACATTGAAAGTCTCTTTTAATCTGGAGCTTTCATGTTTACGAGCTCCATTTTTAAATATTTTGACCAATTTGCATTCAAAACCTAAGTGCTGGCTGAACCATTTTGATGTTTCACAATTTACCTCAACAACTTCACTTTGATCATCCCAAACATTTACTTTTATAGCGTTTCCTAAATGTTCATCAATAGAAAATTCGTGCTTTTGATCCTGAAAAGTAATACTGATTTTTCCATCTGAAATTTGTGGATAAAACTGACTCATAATTCGATGTTCTCTTTGCGTAATCATTTGATTTTCTGCATCAATCAACATCCATCTTCGGTCATTTTCAAAACCCATTTCTTCAGCCAAAGCAGCTTCACAGCTTATTCCTGCCAAGCTTTTTATCGGATAAATATATATTTCTTTTACAACATGAACAGCACTCATATTATTTGCTTTTTAAAATGGACATAAATTCGTCACGATCAATTTCGCGACAGCCTAAACTTTCTAAATGCGGATTATAAACCTGACAATCTAGTAATTTGTAATTTTCTTTTTGCAAATATAAAGCTAAAGCAATAAAAGCAACCTTTGATGCATTTGAAACTTTAGAAAACATACTTTCTCCGCAAAAAATATTTCCTTTTCCCAAATCAATTCCATAGAGACCGCCAACCAATTTTTCGTCCTGCCAAACCTCAACTGATTTTGCAATTCCTTCTTCATTTAGTTTGCAATATGCATCGATCATTTCATTGGAAATCCAAGTTCCGCTTTGTCCATCGCGTTTTATCTGCTGGCAATTCGAAATAACTTCTTTGAAATTTTTATTATAAGTCACCTTAAACATTTTCCGATTCAGAATATTTCGCATGCTTTTGGATATTACCAATTCATCAAAAAACAATACCATTCGAGGATCTGGCGCCCACCATAGTATCGGTTCTCCTTCATTAAACCATGGAAAGATGCCGCTATTATAAGCTAATTTCAATCGGTCTGGATTTAAGTCACCCCCAACGGCCAGAATTCCTTCTTCATCAGCTTCTGAAACCGGCGGAAAAAATAAATCTTCGAATAAATAATACATATTTTTTAAATTATTCAATTATGAAATTGCTTCGCCTCTTCGCTATCGTTCGAGTCAAAATTCCAAAATTCCGCAATCTTGTCATTTCGACGGAGGAGAAATCACACGCGAAACTCACCAAAGATTTTCGATTCACTTTACGGAATTACTTGTGTGATTTCTCCTTTCAGTCGAAATGACAAACAATGTGTAAAGCCTCATTTATACAAGTGACAAAACAAACTCAAAAACAAAATTCCAAATCCCAAATTCAGTTAAATGAATTGGAATTTGGAATTTATATATCAGGATTTAGACTTTCTTAGAAAGGTAAATCGTCTGGTTCGTCTTCGTTAATACTAGTTGCTGGTGCAAATGTTTCAGCTGCAGGCATTGGAGCTCCTTGTGCTGGACCTTCTGGAGCTAATCTTTCGATTCTCCAACCTTGAATACTATTAAAATATCTAGTTTCTCCTTGTGGGTTAACCCATTCTCTTCCTCTTAAATTGATAGAAACTTTTACTGCTTCACCTTGCTTATAGCTGCTTAATAAATCGCATTTATCTTGTGTAAATTCGATTAAAATGTGCTGTGGATACTGCTCATCTGTAGTAACTACTAATTCTCTTTTTTTGAATGAAGCACTAACTTGTTGCTCAGGATTAACCACTTTTACTTTTCCTATAACTTCCATCTTCGTCTATAATTAATTATTGTTTCTATTCTTATTTTTTGGCTAAAAGCACTTTCCAAGCCGATGCAATATCGTCATTATTCAAATATTTTTTGGCTTCTAAATGCACTTTTTCCTGATCATCTGAGCTCAAAACTCCTTTCACAGAAAAATTTTCCTTCACAAATATACTAACTTCTTCCGTTGTAGGCAAGGCTTCTATATTTCCTAATTTCCCGAGGTCATTTCCAGTAAAAACGGGACTTTCCTTGATAAAATTCGGAATTGCATCTACACCTACACCAAGAGTTGTCAGCGGTTTTGGCACTTCAAAAAGTCCTTGATTAGATCTTGAATACCAATCTTTTCCAAGTCTTGAAACCAGATCAATTTTATGCTGGTCGATTGCTCCATTTTCATCTAAAATTGACTCATGAATGTGCATTTTTACCACTTCACACAAAATCAAATTTCCTGCTCCGCCTTCTGTTCCTAACGGAATAATCTGCGTTATCTTGCATTCAAACTGCACCGGAGATTCTTTTACACGATATGGTTTTACCAAATCTGACGGAATTTGTGTTAAACCGGCTTTTATAAATTCATTTACACCTTCGGCATATTCTGTACTTGCTAAAGATGTCTGTTGCACCAAATCATAATTCACAACATTAATCACAACTTCGCGCGTTGCCTCGGCATTAATTAAAGTGTGTTTTACGGTATTGTCGCGAACACGTCTCGCTGGAGAAAAAATTAAAATTGGCGGATTGGCACTGAACACATTAAAGAAACTGAAAGGCGACAAATTCGGAATTCCTTTTGCACTCATTGTACTTGCAAATGCAATGGGCCGCGGTCCTACAGCACTTTGCAGATAACCATGCAATTTTGCCGTTGGTATTTCTTTTGGATCAATACTAATCATAATTTTTTCTTTTTAACCAAACCTCATTTTGGTAACTGCAAAAGTATAGAAATGGTTTAATCCGAAGAAATACTTTGAGACATAAAAACAAAAATCTTTGAAACAAATTTGCAAAATATAAAATGCGTTTATTTCGTTATATTTATACCTCAAAAATTAATTTATGTATTTTTCTGAACGCAGAAATACAACTCGCTGGGTCATAATTTTTATTTCCTTTTTAATCATTACTTTGATTCTTTGGAATACCTATACTTTTTTCCAGATTTTCAAAAATGAAGAGCGACTGAAAATGAAGCTTTTGGCCAATGCGCAAATTACAATTGTAAATGCCGACGAAAATACGGATGTCGAATTCCTCTTCAAATTTTCAACAACAATACTTCGATTCCTGTTGTATTGATGCTTTATGATAATATTGTAAGCTCAAAAAATGTCCTGATGAAATTTTAAATGACAGAGAAAAAACTAAAAACAATTTTTAAAGAATTTAAGAAACGAAAATGAACCCAATTAACTTTTGAATATGCCCCCGGAAAATTTCAACATTTATACTATGGAAATTCGGCATTACTTAACAAATTAAAATATTATCCTGATTGCACTTATTGCTCATTGTTTTTTTGTTTGTTGCATTGATTTATAATTTCTACAAAAGCACAAAAATGGCTACACAAAATAAACTGTGGGCAGGAATGGCAAAGGAAACAGCACATCAAATTGGTACTCCTTTGTCATCATTAATTGGATGGATTGAAATTTTAAAAACAGAAGAAATTGACTCGTCTATAACTTTCGAAATCGAGAAAGATATTACCGACTGCAAACCATTACAGATCGTTTTTCAAAAATTGGCTCTGTTCCTGTTTTAGAAAGCCATGATATTGTTTCAGAGACTTTAAATGCTTTTAAATATTTGCAATCCCGATTTTCAAAACAAGTTGCATTTTCTTATCATGCTCCAGAAGAATCCTATTATGGTTGCAATGATAAATCCAACCCTTTATAGTTGGACAATCGAAAATTTGGTAAAAAATGCCATTGATGCCATGAAAGGAAAAGGAAGTTTAGAACTTCAAATTGAACAAGATGCGCATCATGTAAAAATAAATGTAAAAGATTCTGGAACTGGAATTCCCAAAAAAGCAATTCAAAACGTTTTTGAAACTGGTTTTACCACCAAAAAACGTGGCTGGGGATTAGGACTTTCGTTAACTAAAAGAATTGTTGAAGAATACCATAACGGCAAAATTAAAGTTTTGCATTCTGAAATTGGAAAAGGAACTACTTTTCAGATTCAGTTGAATAAAAAAATGCAGTAAAATTATTTACTGCATTTTTTATGTTTTTATCAGGAACAAATTTTGGGGGTTCGACGTTTCGAAATTTCAGCTGAAAATCTTTTTATGTTCAAACAACTTTGACTTCGCTGTCTGACAATTTATTTTACAAATTCGCCTGAATACTTTTAGCCAAAGCTTCAAACTCTTCTTTAGAAAGTGTTACTTTATTTTGAAAACGCATTTCATCCATATGATTTAACGGAATCAAATGCACATGCGCATGAGGAACTTCTAACCCAACAACAGCCATTCCTACTCTTTTGCACGGAACCGTTTTTTCTAAAGCAATTGCAATTTTTTTAGAAAACTTCATCAATCCTAAATACAGTTCATCATCCATATCAAAAATCTTATCGATTTCTTGTTTTGGAATACAAAGCGTGTGTCCTTTTGCATTTGGATTAACATCTAAAAAAGCCAAGATAGTTTTCGTCTTCAGCAATTTTATAAGAAGGAATTTCTCCGTTTACTATTTTAGTGAATATGCGCTATGTATATTTGTTGAATCGGTTAACCGTTTATTGTTTATCTTTATTCGGTTAATCGTTTAACTGTTTATTCCGTTTAACCGATTGAACAGTTAAACAGTTAAACTAAAAATTATAGTCTCTTGAAATTTCAAGGATTTCAAATTTCAAAACACCATTTGGAACCGTAATTTCTGCTACTTCTCCAACTGATTTTCCTAGTAAGCCTTTTCCAATAGGAGAAGTTACTGAGATTTTTCCAGTTTTAAGATCAGCTTCACTTTCAGCAACAAGCGTATATTTCATTTCCATTCCGTTGCTTTGGTTTTTGATTTTTACATTTGAAATACCAATGCTTTTGAAACATCCAATTGTGATTCGTCAATTAATCTTGCATTAGAATACACTTCTTCCAGCTTAGCAATTCTCATTTCTAATAAACCTTGTGCTTCTTTTGCTGCATCATATTCGGCGTTCTCAGATAAATCACCTTTGTCTCTTGCTTCTGCTATATCTTGAGATGCCTTTGGACGCATTACACTTTTTAAATGCTCCAATTCATCTTTTAATTTTTTTAATCCTTCTGCTGTATAATAAGATACTTTACTCATAACTTCATCGTTTATATAAATACAAAAAATCCCATCGGGACGGGATTTCTTATTACAAATATACTATTATTTTTAATAGTACATAATTATATGTTAATCATATAGAAATCAAAACTAAATAATTTATTTTTGTTTCACTAATACTTACATAAAATAATGAAAAAAATCTGGCTACTTAATCGTATTTGTTTCTGTGACTTTCTCTTGCAGTGATAGTGAAAGAAGCAATAAAAATCCTTACATATCCCTAACTATTCAGTTAATTTATCTGTAGACATGAATCTGCCAGCTTATTCAAATCTCAAATTTCCAAGCAATGGTGTCATTGTCCCAAACTTTGGAGCAAAAGGAATTATTGTTTTTAATACCGGAAGCGGTTATAATGCTTTTGATGCCGCCTGTCCAAATCAGGAACTCTAATTCATGCGTAGCAATGACAATTGATGGCATAAACGCTGTCTGCTCTTGCGACAAAACTCAATATAGTTTATTTACTGGCCTTGGCGGCAAACAATATCCGCTGAAACAATACGTGTCGAAGTTATAGGAACTGTGATTCACGTTTATAATTAAAATAAAAAAGCCTGAAAGTTTAAATTTTCAGGCTTTTTTATTTGAAATTTTAGAATTTCAAAGTCAATCCGGCTAAGAAATTAATTCCTGCCTGAGGATAATAATATGGATAAACATCATACATGTATCCGTTTGAAACATATTTTTTGTCTAGAATATTATTTACCAAACCTGTAATCATGATCGATTTGAAAACAGATTTTGGTTTTATTTCATAAGACACATTCAAATCGTTCACAAAATAATCTGCCAGTTTTGCTGATGGCAATTCGATATTATTCATGTATTGCTCGCCAACATATTTCTGCAACAATGAAATATGCAAACTTTCAATTGGACTATAAACAATTATATTTCCAGCGATAACTTCTGGAGAATAGGCAATTTTAGTAGTTCCATAATTTTGTCCTTCAACAGCCAAATCAACATTTTTATTACTGCTTAAAGTAAAGTTTGGTCGAAGAATAAATTGTTCCGAAAGTTTAATCGTAGCATCCAATTCAAATCCTAAACGGTAGCTTTTATCAGTATTGGCACGAATTGGCGAACCAACATCGTCTAATGTTCCGGTTAAAATCAACTGATCTTTGTATGCCATATAATAGAAGTTAGAATTCAATTGGAATTTCTCTGAATTGAATCTCCAGCCCAATTCAAAATCATTCAATTTTTCTGGTTTTACATTTCCGCCTTCATAATCAGTTCTGTTTGGTTCGCGATTAGCGCTGCGCATAAGAGAAATAAAGCGTGTTTTTTTCATTAAACGCATAATTCAAACCAGCTTTTGGATTAAAGAAATTGAAATTATCATCAACTAAACCTGTTTCAGCACTATTTGCTTTATACTTTACATTTCGATATTGCAAATCTCCGTAAAAACTTAATTTTTCTGTAAACTGATAATTGGCTTTCGCGAAAATATTGCCATCTGTTTTTGTCGAAAAATCGTCATAATAATGATCTCCCAATTCTGACTGCGAAGCGTATCTTGCCCAGATTACTTTTCCGTAATGATCGCCTTCATATTTATTCCAGCCTCCGCCAAAAATAACATCCAGTTTTTCATCTTTATATTTTAATGAAAAAGTTGTTCCGTAAAAATCATTATCTAACCATTTTTGGCGCACTAAATCTGTTGTTGTAATTGCTCCAACCGGATTTAAACCATAATCAGCCATATCGGCATCTTCTTTGTAATTCTCATAATATCCTTTTCCTTTTGTATAATGAAAAGCTAAATTACTGCTCCATTTATCCGAAAATGATTCGCTCCAATGCAATTGATAATGATCTTGTTGATAATTATCGGTTTCATTATCATAAAAACGAACATTTCCAGCTTCATCGGTGTACATTCCGGCAGAATTAAAAGTTCGATTTTTATTTAAAGTTTCCGCATCAATTCCGTTCCAAGATTGATACGTTTTTTCAGTTCCGCCAAAAACCAGCGCTTTAATTAAAGTCGTTTTTCCAACATAAGTTCCCTGTAAGAAATACGATTTCAAATCAGAACTCGCACTGATCTACATAACCATCCGATTTAATTCTAGACAGACGTCCAGCCAATTCAAAATGATCATTTAATAAGCCTGTACTGAATTTTACTGTTTCTTTTTGAGAATTAAAACTTCCAAACTGAGCCTGATATTTCGCCATTTGCTTTAGAAGCATAACTATCAGTAAGCATGTTTAAACTTGCTCCAAAAGCTCCAGCACCATTTGTAGAAGTTCCTACACCGCGCTGTAATTGAAGACTTTCTACAGAAGAAGCAAAATCGGGCATATTTACCCAAAAAGTTCCCTGACTTTCGGCATCGTTGTACGGAATTCCGTTAATGGTTACGTTTACTCTTGTCGCATCGCTTCCGCGGACACGAATTCCCGGTGTAGCCTATTCCGTTTCCAGCATCTGATGTAGTTACTACCGATGGCAGATAATTCATTAAAACTGGAATATCCTGACCAAGATTTCGAAATTTGATTTCTTTTTTATCCAAATTACTAAACGTAACCGGCGTTTTTGAAGTCACACGAACTGCCGAAACCAATACATCATCAAGTTTATTGACTTTTGTAGAATCCTGTTCTTGCGCAATAGAAATGAGATGTGAAGAAAAAAGAAGAAAGAGGAAAGAAATTGGATTTGGTTCTGCTCATTTTTTGAACCTTAGAGCCTTTGTGACCTTAGTACCTTCAGCACCTTTAAAAAATGTTTTCATTCGTAAAAAAATTACGAATAAAAGGGGGAATTATTCTTTTGTTAAATTAATAAAATTGTTTCACGACAAGATAAAGTGTGCACGCTCGATATGTCGTTTTTTCCCTTAGCAACATTACTTGCTCAGGTTCTTTGGGTATGATCTCAGCTCGTTATTTAGAGCACCCCTTTGAGACAGTGCAAATGTAATGTGTTAAATTCCAAAAAACAAATTCTAAATTTCAAAAACTCAAATTTCAAATAACTTCCTGAAAATTAGGATTTTATTCTAAGTTAGGTTTCTTACGAGATTGTTTTATTTCAGAAATATTCTTTTTATCCTTAATTCGCTTTTTGATTACAGATTTCGGGATCTTAGTTGCTTTACGAATTTTAGGAACAAACAACCCTTTTTTAATGATTTCCAAAAAACGTTTTATAACAATATCTTTATTTTTAAGCTGGCTTCGGTCTTCGTCGCAGTTTAAAATCAGAATATTTTCAGTAGTTAAACGCGCCGCAATATTAGTTTGCAAAAGCAATTTTTCTTCCTCAGATAAAGCTTGCGAAGCATTTAAATCAAAAGTCAAAACCACTTTTGATGAAACTTTGTTCACATTTTGTCCGCCGGCGCCACTGCTTCTAACGGCTTTAAAACTTAATTCTGATATGATTTTGTCAATATCCATTATTGTGGCTGATGTGGAGCTTTCAGTAAATCGTTTACTGTTTTCACCGGATTAAAAGTAATTAATGGAACAGCTACAAAAATAGTCAGCCAATGCGCCATTGCCCCATTCCATAATCCAGGCAATTCATAATTTTTAACCGTTTTGCCTTCAACGCTTTTCTCTACAATAAAACCTGTTTTATGATCCACAAAGTTCTGTAAATCGAACTTTTCACCTTTATAATTTTTAATACCGCAAACTAAATCTACCGGATTAAAATGAGTTGCCTCAGCTAAAATCTTGAGACTGTTTTTTATTTGATAAATCAATTTGAGAAGTTTCTACAATTTGAAGTGATTTTATTCCTTTATCGTTCATAACCCAAAATGGTCCTCCACCTGGTTCTCCTTCATTTTTTACCATACCACAAACCTGAATCGGACGATCTAAAAGTTCTTTGATTTAGTTATTTTATTCTCAAAAGTAAATATATTAAAATCACTTGAAATCTCAATATTTAATTCTTCTGACAAAAAAAGAATCATTTCTTCTAGTTGGCTTTCTCCTATTTTTTTCTGATCGATTGCATTTAAATAATTGAAAACTTTTTGCTGAATTTCGATCAAAATACCAGCCAAAGTCCCTTTTTATACAATGTGATTTTTTCAATATGATTTTGAATCACATTGTCAATATTTTTAATAAAAATAACATCGGCTTCAAGTTATTTAAATTTTGAATCAAAGCGCCATGTCCTCCTGGTCTAAAAATTAATGCTTCATTTTTGTTTCTTACAAATTCTATTTTTTTATCAACAGCAATAGAATCTGTACTTTTATTTTGATATGAATAACCAATATTAATTTGAATTCCAGAATCTCTTCTCTACTTTATGCTTTAGCACTTCAATAGCTTCTTCAAATAGATCTTGATGTGCTTCAGTTACTGTAAAATGAAGATTTGAAACTTTATTTGAAGACGCATAATGCACACATTCATTCAAATGTTCTTCAATAGGATTTGCAATATGGTCTTTATACTTATGAAAAGGCAAAACTGCTTTTGGCTTATTTGCAAAATCAAAATACTCGTGAAGAAAGCAAATATTTTATAAAATAGTAATTTTTATAATCACGCTCTAAATTTTCAAAATCAGGATAAATTGATTTTAGTTTTTTATCCATTGCTTTAAAAAAAGGAAACTTATCCATTGCTACAATAAAAATGGAAAGTTCTTTGTCTTTTTTCCTATTGATATAGGCATTTATAGTTTCTTTTTCAATATCAAAGTCATTCAAAAAGCTTTAAAAATTTAAACATTCTTGTAGCAGCTCCCGAAGCAGGCACGAATTTTTTAATTTTAAGATTTTATTTCTACTAAATCAAAAAAAGCTAGCTTTTTCTTCAAATTCATATTCTGAAAAAGCTAAAATTCCATTACCAATTGTCGCAGGACTTACTAAATTGCTTTTTGCAATTCCGTTTTTTAAAAATTTTCAATTGTTTTAGAACATTTTCAACAGAAATTCCGTGCTCATATAATTTTACAAAATCTTCTGAAGAAAATCCCTTTCTTTAGCTATAGCAAATTATTAATGATTGCTGTTGCTTTTGCCAAACGGCTTTCTCTTATCACCTGAAAGCGTTATAAATGGCTTTTTTGTATCAATTAAAGTTTCTTTAAAAACAGAAAAAACGCTTTCTCTTCCGATCAGGAGAATCTCTGATATCATCTTTTTCCCAAGGGACATCAATATCTGTCAGGAAAAATAAATCATATTCATGTTCCAGTGCGGCTTCATTTAAAACGGATCGCAGAAACCATAATACATTTCAGAAAAAACCTTTGGTAACCATTAAATTGGTATCGCAAAACAGATATTTTTTTGCCTGAGAAAGTTTTTTATTTTCTAATGCAGTCTGCCCGTATGCAATAGGAAGCATATCATCAGCTACACAAATATGCTGATTTTCTTCCCATTTTTCCTGTAGGTAATCGCGTGCAAATTCGGGAACCCATTCGGTTTCGTAATATTCTGCAAGTTGTTTTGCCAAAGTTGTTTTCCCGGTACTTTCGGGTCCAAATAAAGCAATTTTTATAATAGTTTGTTTTTTGTTGTCTAAGATTTTTCTCCATTCTAAATAAGCTGAAATAGCTAAAATTGTAAAAATTAAATATTGTAGTGACAGCATCCCTAAGCCACGATAAGCATAAAGAGGCACTACAATAATGTCGCCAATAATCCAAAGTGTCCAGTTTTCGATTTTTTTCCTGGCCATGTACCACATTCCCGCAAAAAATATTCCTGATGAAATCATATCGACATAATTGTCTGGATTGATTTCATAATCGAAATATTTATAAATCCCGAAAACTACAAAAACAGTCACAATAAACAGTACGATTCCGATTATTTTTTCATTAAAATTTGTACGAGTAATTGGTAAATTATCTTCAACTGTACCTCCTCTGGCCCAAACATACCAGCCATAAATACTCATAATTGAGAAATATCCGTTGATAATCATATCGCCAATATATCCCGCAACGTACAGCAAATATACTGAAATTACAGTTGCAATTAACCCCGTAGGATAGACCCAAATATTTTCTTTTTTAGCAAACCAAACGCTTAAAATTCCGAAAACAAATACCAAAAACTCTAAAGCAATATGCCACAATGGAGCATTTTTGTAACTGTCAAGAAAAAAATCAATCATTTGGTCTTGGTTGTTTTTTTGGTTATTTTTTATAATTCAAAAAAATGGCTGTCGTTTTCAAAAGCAGTTCCAATAACTACTAAATCGGCACCAGCTTTAAATGCATTTTGAATTCCGTGCAAATCTACAATTCCTCCTCCAACAATTATAGGAATTTCAATATTTTGCGAAATTAACTGTATCATTTCCAGTGGTACTGCGTTCTTAGCGCCACTTCCGGCCTCTAAATACATTAATTTATTTCCCAGCATTTCTCCGGCTTGTGCCGTTGCCAAAACCAAATCAAAATTTTCACGATTAAGTGGTTTTGTTTTGCTAACGCGTGCGACGGCCGTTTCATTGCCACTTTCAATCAAAATATATCCTGTAGAAATAACTTCTAAATTTGTCTTTTTAAGAATTGGCGCTGCCTGAACCTGATATTCAATCAAATAATCTGGATTTCGTCCTGATAATAAAGACAAAAATAAAATCGCATCGGCCTGAGGTGAAATCTGCGACGGATCACCTGGAAAAATCACAACAGGCAAATTTGTTTTTTGTTTCAATGTGAAATCAATTCTTCTAAAATTAGTGTTTCTGAACAATACTTCCTCCCACAAAAATATGTGTGGCGGGAGATTGATTTATTTTAAGTAATAAATGATCAAGCTTTTCCAATACAATTTTGTCAGGATCTAATAAAATGGCCAGTAATTTTTGCCCATTCTTTTAGCTCTCAAAATCTGTTGGTGTATATTGAGTATTTTTTGCTCCATAATGGGCGTAAAAGTAAAAGTTTTTTGATGTAGAAGAACTATTTTGAATGAATTATATTTGTATGCAGTCATCTCTGAATAACCAATGAAAAAATTATGATTACCGCTTCATTATTAGAAAAATATGGTGTCTGTCAAAAAAGTTTTTCGAAAAAAATGATATTATTTTTGAAGAAGGAAATTTGCCCGCTTATTATTATCAGATTATTTCGGGCGAAATTAAAATGAGCAATTACAATGATGACGGGCGCGAATTTATTCAGGGGATTTTTTATAAAGAACAATCTTTTGGAGAACCGCCATTGTTTTTAAACCAAAATTATCCTGCAAATGCTATTGCGGTTGAAGACTGCTGAAATTTTTCTTCTTCCCAAAAACTAAATTCATGACAATTGTTGAAGAAAATCCAGCAGTAAGTCTCAAGATAATCGAAAATCTCGCACAGCGTTTGTATTACAAATCGGTAATGGCTGCAGAAATGTCTACGCAGGAACCAGAACATCGGGTTTTAAAATTGATCGATCACGGAATTGCTTATTTCAATTTTAAAAAAGATGAAAATGGTCTATCTCATCAATTTTACAAGACAGCAAATTGGTGATTTAACCGGTTTACGTGTTGAAACCGTAATTAGAACTATAAAAGCCTGGAAAAAAAAGGCGTATTAAAGATTATAAACCGAAAAGTATACGATAAAAAAGTTCTTGTTTTATGATTTAAGTCATAAAATGAAGCGGTATTGTGCCTGTACCTTTGTTGGTATAAAAAACTAAATATCATGACACTATATCAAACAACATTCGAAAATTTCAATAAAAATTATATTGGTTCTGCAGCAATGGCAGTAATTGGTCAAAGCTGTTTAGGTGCTGCAGCAGCAATGTATATTCTTTCACACGGAACATCAATTGGGCAAATGGTTCAATTGGTAATAATAGTATTAGCTTGTATATTTGCAAATACTTCAATCTTGGCACAAATGAAGCATAAAGTGGTTTTTAATTTCATTATTACGAGTGTTATTATTAAGTATTTTACTTATCATTTCTGAATAGTTTTGTAGTATGAGAAAGCAAATAGAAAATAGAGATGATGTCGAATTTTTGGTACATCAGTTCTATGCTAAAATAAGAGCCGATAAGGAAATTGGACTCTTATTTTAATACAATGATTACAGATTGGGACGCGCATCTCGAAAAACTGACTGATTTTTGGGAAACGAATTTATTTGCGGTTCAAAAAATACAAAGGAAATCCGCATGCTGTTCATAATGAAGTTGATGCACATTTTGAAGGTAAAATTACTTCAAACGAATTTGGAATTTGGCTGAACTATTGGTTTCAGACTTTAGATGAACATTTTGAAGGTGAAAATGTAGAAACCTTAAAACGTCGAGCCAGAAAAATGGGAACTTTTTTGTATGTAAGCATGTTTGAGCATCGAAAAAAGGAAAGTGAAGTTTAAAACTTCGTCAATAATTAAATGCAAAGTCTGTCATTTCGAGGAACGAGAAATCACACTCGTAAATCGACAAAGATTGGCGATTCACTTTGCGGAATTTCTAGTGTGATTTCTCGTTCCTCGAAATGACATACCTTGTGTTAAATTGGGATTTAAAAACTATTTCTCAAAAGCATAAACCAAAGTAAAATCCCTGATCAAAATTATCTGATTTAACTTCTTGATAATAAACATTAAAATCTTTTACCAAATCATCAAAATGAAGACTTGCCAGTGTTTGGGCTTTTTTAAAGAAAAATCTTCAACTAGAATATGATCTTTAAAACTGATTCCTTTTTCGTTTCTAATTTTAAAAATTGCTTCTTTGGCTCCCCAGATTACAGTAAGCTTTTTAATATACTTTCAGTATAGATTCTGGTTTTAAATAATTGAATTCGAAATCCGATAAATTTATCGGCAATTTTCTGAATTTTTTCACGCTGTAATTCCATGTCAATTCCAACCGTTTCATGGCTAATAATGATCGCTGCAAAATGATAGGAATGTGTTATTGAAATATAATTATGACAATCGAAATAAGGTTTTCCAAATTCATCATAATGCAAATCTTTATCAGTAAATCCCATTTCCTGAATCAGCATTCGAACACTCAAAAAAGCACGCTGATGCATTTGCGATTTCATTCCGTCCAGTCTGTTTTTTGTTTTTTCTTTCAAAACTACTTTACTCAATAACTCCTCAAAAGATTCGGTTATTTCCCAAATTAAAATGTTTGGTCGTTTCATTGCATTGTATGGTCTGAAATAAAGGCATTTTTTATAATTATGAATTGTGAATGGTTAATTGTAAATTTAAAATTATTTCTTTTGAAAATGAAATTTCTAATTAAAAGTCTGGTCTTTTTAGCCCTGATGGGAGCGACATCCTTTTTCTGGCTTCTTTAGCCAGGAAAAGATATAGCGGACAGCAGGATTAGCTTCTAAAAACACTTTATAACTAACCTTCTAAAGATTAAGAAATTAAAGATTTCACAAATATTACAGAAATTAGTAAAATTCAAAAGCTATTCCGTAAATTTGCAAAAATTTTACAATACAAATATACTATAAATGAGTACTACAACTACGCCTTATGTGGCTTTCAAAGTAAAAGACATTTCTCTAGCGGCTTGGGGAAGAAAAGAAATTGAACTAGCTGAAGCTGAAATGCCAGGTTTAATGGCACTTCGTGCTGAATATAAAGACGAACAGCCTCTTAAAGGTGCTCGTATCGCTGGATGTTTGCACATGACGATTCAAACTGCTGTTTTGATCGAAACTTTAATTGCTCTTGGTGCTGAAGTTACTTGGTCTTCTTGTAATATTTTCTCTACTCAGGATCAGGCTGCTGCTGCAATTGCTGCTGCCGGAATTCAGGTTTATGCTTGGAAAGGTCTTGATGAGCAATCATTTGACTGGTGTATTGAGCAAACTCTTATTCTTTGGTGAAGACAGAAAACCATTGAACATGATTCTTGATGATGGTGGAGATTTAACTAATATGGTTATTGACCGTTTCCCAGAATTGGTTCCTGGAATTAAAGGTTTATCTGAAGAAACTACAACTGGTGTTCACAGACTTTACGAAAGAGTAAAAGCTGGAACTTTACCAATGCCTGCAATCAACATTAATGACTCTGTTACTAAATCTAAATTTGATAACAAATACGGTTGTAAAGAATCTGCTGTAGATGCTGTACGTCGTGCAACTGACTTAATGTTGGCTGGAAAAAGAGTTGTGGTTTGTGGATACGGTGATGTTGGAAAAGGAACTGCTGCTTCTTTCAGAGGTGCCGGATCTATTGTAACTGTTACTGAAATCGACCCAATTTGTGCTTTACAAGCTGCAATGGACGGTTATGAAGTTAAAAAATTAAACACTGTAATTGCTAATGCTGATATCATCATTACAACTACAGGAAATAAAGATATCGTTCTTGGAGAGCATTTCGAGCAAATGAAAGACAAGACTGTTGTTTGTAACATCGGTCACTTTGATAACGAAATTGATATGGCTTGGTTAAACAAAAACCACGGTGCATCTAAAATCGAAATCAAACCTCAGGTTGACAAATATACCATCAACGGAAAAGATATCATCATCTTGGCTGAAGGTCGTTTAGTAAACCTTGGTTGTGCTACAGGTCACCCAAGTTTTGTAATGAGTAACTCATTTACAAACCAAACTTTGGCTCAAATCGAATTATGGAAAAACAGCGCTGCTTACAACAATGACGTTTACATGTTGCCAAAACATTTAGATGAAAAAGTTGCTGCTTTGCACTTAGCTAAATTAGGAGTTGAATTGGAAACTTTACGTGAAGATCAGGCTGCTTATATTGGTGTTGAGGTTCAAGGTCCATTCAAACCAGAATACTACAGATACTAATATATTTTAGATTGAAGATTTCTGATTTTAGATTTCTTAGATTACATATTCAAACCCGACAGGTTTTTAAAAACCTGTCGGGTTTTTTGTTTTTAACAAATACATGAAATGCCTTTCTTCGAAAAAAAAATTTCTTTCAAAAAATATGCATTTTTAAAAATATCTGCTTACTTTTAAGAATTAAAATAAGTTTCTATTTCTCAAATACTTAAACATGTACAAATTGAAAAAAACATCTTATTTACTCGTCTTCTTATTTTTATTAAGCTTCCCACACATTATTTTTTCTCAGGAAAAAAAACCTAAAGTCGTTTTAGTATTAAGTGGTGGCGGTGCAAAAGGAATTGCCCATATTCCGCTTTTGCAAAAACTTGATTCTTTGCATATTGTTCCAGATCTTATTGTTGGAAATAGTATGGGAAGTATCATTGGAGGTTTATACGCAATGGGGTATTCTGGTGATAGTATCGAAAAAATTACTAAAAATATTTATTGGGATAAAATCCTTGGTGGAGGCCAATCATTACGATCTGTAAGTGCAGAAGAAAAAAGAGAATTTCAGAGATATTTAGTCGGAATAGGAGTTAAAGATGGAAAACTAAACAGTGTTGAGTTCTTTATTAAATGATCAGAATTTAAGAGAATACCTTTCCGAATTAACCTTTCCGGTTTACAATGTTAAGAGATTTTGATAGTCTCCCGATACCCTTTAGAGCAATGGCAACCGATTTGGTTGAAGGAAAAGAAGTTATTTTAAGCAAAGGCAGTTTAGCCTTATGCCATGAGGGCCAGTATGTCATTGCCTGCTATATTCAAGCCAATGCCTTACGAAAAATCAATATTGGTTGATGGAGGAGTGCTGAATAATTTCCCCACTGATGTTGCCAAGCAAATGGGTGCCGACATTATTATTGGAAGTGACGTTGGTGGCGGATTGGAACCAATAGACAAACTGAACAATCTTATGACAATATTGATGCAAACGAGTATGTTTCCGAGCAACATTAAAAATCCTGCAAATCGGGATCGTTGTACATATTAGTAGATCACTTGCCCAATTTGCGTTTCTCAACCGCAGATTTTGCAGAAAGTGACGAAATTTATAAGGATGGTAAAATAGCAACAGAACAAAATCTTCCTGCTTTAATTGCTTTAGCAGAAAAACTAAAAGATTTTCCGCAACGAACGCATGAACTTGCCCGAAATGCCTAACGAATTTATACTTGATACCATTGTTTATAAAAAAATAAGTCCTGAAAATATTCCTTTGGTGATGGGCAGAGCAAACCTTAAAACCCATATAAAATATACCACCAAAGATTTAATAGCTGGTATAAACAGAGCTATGGGAACCAATCTTTTTGATGAAATCACCTATAGTTATTTCATAACAGATGAGAGATAAACTCGGAATTGCAATAATTCGGTTTTGAACATGACAAAAATCAACTCAACACTTCTGTGCATTATGACACTTACGAGGCGTGGGTATCATTTTTAATTATACTGCCAGAAATGTTCTTGACAGATCGCTCCCGTCTTCTTATAACGGGAGATATTGCAGAACAGCCAAAAGTGCGAATCAATTATCAGAAAAATTTTGGAAAAAATAGAGAATGGTGGTGGGTATCTGAAGCTTTATGGCGCATTTTTAAAGCAAGAAATTTTTATAGATGGCAAATCTGCAGATAACATGCTTTATAATGCTTTTGAATTCAATAATGAGATAAACAAAAATATAAACTCCCTGAAAAGTTATGTTGGATTTGGATTAAACTATCACTTACACAATGTAAAACCAAAATACGATCCGAATACAATCCAAATGCGTTTTCAATATAACAATTACAATTTTAACAATATAGAATTCAACATGCATTATTCTTATAATGACATGGATAAAGTTTTCTTTGCCACAAACGGAACAATTATAAAAGCCAATGTAAGCCGATCATTTCTCACCGATAATGAATGCCTCTATTTTCTGATCCGAGTCAAGCAAATATTTCCGGCATCAACAAATGGTTACACGAAATTTGGTTTTAGTTATGAAAGAAGAGTTTTATTAAAAAAGAAAATTACGGGTCATTGTTGGGTTTGATTCTTATTTTATTTTTCAGGACAAACTTAAAGATAATCAAATCTCATTTTCGCAATTTGGTTATGCTTCAAAATATTTCATAGGTGGAATTATCCCAAGTTCCGGCAGTAATCGTTTTTCATTTGCTGGTTTAAATGAAGACGAACTCAATGTTACCCAATATATGCAAGTTAAATTAGGATCTCAAATAAATCTATTAGGAAAAATATATCTGACCCCTCATTTTAATATTGCAACTGTTGGTTTTGGCAATTTTACAGACTACATTGACGAAGCGTTTTCACCCAAAAGGAAATTGGGATGAAAACAGCGAACCCAGCCTCGTACTTTCAGGAGGAGCAGCCATTTCTTATCAATCTATTTTAGGCCCAATTCATTTTGATACGTCATGGATAAACAACATCGATAAAGTAAGATTGTTTTTTAGCGTTGGATTATCACTCAATCCGTAGCAACTTTTTCAATCTAAAATCTAAAATCTAAACTCATAAATCTAAAATATAAGGGCGTGCCACCATTTAAAAAAAGGCCTAAATATACTTTGCGCGCATTAGGCCTTTTCTTAAATGCTGTCGGGCTATCCGGGCTACTTCGGTAGCTTCCTCCTATCCCTCACGCACACCTAGATCAAGAACTTTAAATATTCTGATATTATTTTATTTCTCCTGAAATTTTAAATTTAAATTTGAACTCTAGAACATCAAAAAAAATATGATCGAAAAAATTTTATGTGAAATACATGGTTCAAAAGAAATGACTTTCGCCTGTATTCACATTGCAATGGCAATAGACTCAAAAGAAAAAGTAGGCTTCTACTATTCAGAAGTCAAAGATGATCTTCCACAAATTGCGTGGTGCGGACAATGCGAACAATGGCTTCTTGACAATGGAGAAGAATGGACTACCGTTTTTCAAGCCAAAGCCGATTTTAAAATGCTATGCATTGATTGTTTTGATGAAGTAAAAAACAATGAAACAGAAATTCATATTCGATAAATAAATTCTTTTCGGTTTCAAACAAAGCTTAACTTTGTAAAAAACACGAATCATGAAGAACTTTATATTTTTATTCATTGCCATAATTTTCGAAATCATAGCAACTTCGGCATTAAAAAAATCTTCAGAATTCACTAAACTAATACCGAGCATCATTACTGTTATTGGATACTGTGGCGCCTTTTATTGTTTAAGTTTTGCCATCAGGACAATTCCTGTTGGTTTTGCTTACGCCATTTGGTCGGGTGTCGGGATTGTTTTAATTACAGCAATTGGTGCTATTTTCTTCAAAGAAATACCAGATTTGCCAGCAATAATTGGACTGAGTTTAATTGTAATAGGTGTTATTGTAATTAATGTTTTTTCTAAAACTGTGGCACATTAATTTCAAATCTTAAAAAATGAACTTCAGAAAAGCTACAATTTCAGATCTTCCTGAAATGAAGGAATTGTTTGTCCAAACCATTCAATCTGTTTGCAAAACCGATTATAATCCTGACCAAATTAATGCTTGGGTTTCTGGTGCAAAAATTACAGAACGTTGGATTGATGTCATTGAAAAACAATTTGTTTTACTTGCAATAATTCAAGACAAAATCACTGGCTTCGGAACTTTGAAAGACAACAATTACATTGATTTTTTTTTCATTCACAAAGATTTCCAAAGACAAGGAATTGCCAACAAAATCTTTAATGAATTAGAACTCGAAGCTAAGAAACATCATTCAAAAATGATAACTTCTGACGTAAGTATAACCGCAAAATCCTTCTTCGAAAAGAAAGGATTTGTTGTGAAAGCGGAACAAAAAAACATGGTAAAAGGTGTGGAAATTATCAATTACAAAATGGAAAAAGAGATTAAATATTTGATTCAGATTTCAGGTTTCAGGTTCCAAGTTAGTACAGAACGTGAAACTTGAAACCTGAAACAAAACCAACAACAAAACTAACTCCGCAAGTTTCGGATTTTATACCCGCCAAAACCAAACCATCTTTGCCTTATAAAATGGAATAAAAATGAACACACAAGAAACCATTAATTATAATCGCATTGCCGAAGCTATCGATTATATCAAAGCAAATTTTAAAGAACAACCTAATCTTGATGAGGTTGCAGAGAAAGTACATTTGAGTCCGTTTCACTTTCAAAGGCTTTTTAGCGATTGGGCAGGCACAAGTCCGAAGAAGTTTTTACAGTACACAAGTATCGAACACGCTAAAAAATTCTCAAAGAAAATCAGGCAACTATTTCTGAAACGGCTTATGAAACAGGACTTTCAGGAACCAGCCGTCTTCACGATTTATTCGTAAATATTGAAGGAATGACGCCAGCGGAATATAAAAATGGTGGAAAAAATTTGAAATCAATTTCAGTTTTGCCGAAAGTCCATTTGGGAATATTATTGTCGCTTCAACCCAAAAAGGCGTTTGTTTTATGGCTTTCGCCGAAAGCGAAGAAATCGGTTTTGAAGATTTAAAACACAAATTCCCGAATGCAATCTTTTTCTCGAAAATTAGATCTCGCACAGCAAAATGCACTTTTTATTTTTCAAAATGACTGGAGCAAATTATCTGAAATAAAACTACATTTAAAATGCACCGATTTTCAATTGAAAGTTTGGGAAACCTTGCTTAAAATCCCAATGGGACAACTTTCTACTTACGGAACTATTGCGCATCAAATTCAAAAACCAAATGCTTCACGAGCAGTCGGGACAGCAATTGGCAGTAATCCTGTTGCATTTTTAATTCCGTGTCATCGCGTGATTCAATCTTCAGGAACTTTTGGCGGTTACATGTGGGGAAATACGAGAAAAACGGCCATTATTGGCTGGGAAGGCGCGCAGATTAATCCCTGATTCAATTTTCACATAAAGCATATCCGTAGAGACACACCGCAGTACGTCTAACATCACGTATTTCTATGTTTCATCTATGACGACAATCTTTGCGTAGACGCACTGCTGTGCGCCTCTACAATGAAAACAATCCACATAATCATTTAATTTTATGCAAAATATACAATCTAAAATTGCTTCTCAAAATTGGGAAAGCATTACCGAATCTATGCACGAAAATGGCTTTGCAATAATTCCTAATTTACTAAATAACGAACAATGCGAAGATTTAAAATTTGATTATGATAATCCAAATCTATATCGAAAAACGGTTGTAATGGAACGTTATCGATTTGGTTTGGGCGAATACAAATATTTCAATTATCCACTTCCTAATTTGATTGAAGAAATACGAACTTCTATTTATCCGAAATTAGCACCAATTGCAAACACATGGATGAAAGTACTGAATATCGCAACCATTTTCCCTCAGAAACACGAAGAATTATTAAAGCAATGTCACGATAATAATCAACTCAAAGCAACGGTTTTAATTCTAAAATACGGTAAAAGCGGATTTAATACTTTACATCAGGATTTATATGGCGATATATATTTCCCAATTCAAATTGTGCTTTTCCTTTCTGATCCTGACGAAGATTTTACTGGAGGCGAATTTGTATTGACGCAACAAACACCAAGAGCGCAATCTAAAGCAATTGTTTTGAAGCCTAAAAAAGGAGATGTTCTAATTTTTACAACTAATTTCAGACCTGTAAAAGGTACAAAAGGATATTATCGGGTTAATATGAAACATGGCGTGAATGAAATTCATTCGGGGGAAAGATATACATTGGGGATTATTTTTCATGATGCGTTATCGTAATTTAAAGGAGCAAAGGTTCAAAGTGACAGAGATACAAAGTTATTCACCTTTGAACCTTTGTCTCTTTGTCTCTCTGTAACTTTGCAACTTAAAACAAATGATACAACACAATAAATTTTCAGATTCAGATCTTCGTATTAAAATTAAAAATGCGGAAATTTGCTTCGGTGGAAATCAAAAATTAAAAATCTTCGGAACACTAAAATGTTCATCAGGAAAAAGAATGAAACGCGAAAACAGGGTTTTCTTTTTATCTGAAAATGATGCTAAACAAAACGGTTTCAGACCTTGCGGACATTGCATAAAAACCAAATATTAAAACTGGAAAAATGGACTTATTTAATCCGAAACTCAGACGAAACATACAAATTTACTCCCAAAAGATGGAACTGTAAATTATTATGGAAAATTATTCTCAAGAGAAGAATCAAATCATTATCGTGGATATTTTATTAGATACAATTGAATGGAAAAATGACGAAGCAATTATCTTCGGAAAATTAATTATTACCAAACGAAAAGTAGCTTGGTATGGCGATCTGGATTTGAATATACCTATTCAAACACCACAAAAAAAGCACTTCCATGGACGATAGAATTACTCAAATTAAAAACCATGATTGAAGAAAAAACAGGAGAAACTTTCAATTCCTGTTTGCTGAATTTATATCATTCTGGTGAAGAAGGAATGGCGTGGCACAGTGATGCTGAAAAAGATTTAAAAAAAAATGGGGCGATTGGTTCTGTAAGTTTTGGAGCAGAACGTAAAGTTTGCTTTAAACATAAAGAAACTAAAGAAATAGTTTCATTAATTTTAGAACATGGCAGTTTATTAGTCATGAAAGATGAAACACAAACACATTGGCTTCATCGATTACCTCCAACAAAAACAACTTAAAAACCACGGGTAAATTTGACTTTTAGAACATTGAATAAATTGATAAAAAAATTAAACCATTAAGAAATTAATAAAAATTAAACTTACTTTATAACCTTAATATCTCAATGGTAAAATATAAAAATTTATTTCTTTTTTGAATTACATTTTCATAAGATCTGATCAAAGCATCCTCAAACATTTCAGGTCTTACTTTTGAAAGTTCTACAATTGTCCAGCCTTGTTTTCCCCATTTATTTGGGATTGGATAAAAAATCATTTCGCTTGAAGCACAAAAAACAGATTGATCGATTTCGTTTAATTTTAAAACTGCCTGTTGTTTTTCTCATCAAAAGTTGCGAAGATTTTTTTCTTGATTCTGAAAGAAGTTTTCTCAAAATGTGGCTCTTCTGTTGTTTCTGGAAAAGACATCGCTAATTTTCTAAAAATTTCAATGGAAACCATAATCGTTATTTTTAAATTAGATTTTAATTTTTACCAACCCTGATTCAAACCATTTTTCAAGACTTCATCATATTTTTCTTTATCGAAAGAATATAAATTTGGAGCTTTATGAGCAACGTTGCTTTTCTTCTCGTCAAGCTTATTAAGTATTCCGATATTAGTTATTTTTCTAAGAAAATTTCTCCTATCCAGTTTTTTATCCAAAATCGTTTCGTACAATTTTTGAAGTTCTGGCATTGTAAATTTCTCAGGCAATAAATTATAACCAATTGGCATTAAATTTAATTCCATTCTTAAAGTGTCCAATGCTTTATCCAGAATTTCTTTGTGGTCTAAAATAAGTTCTGGAACTTCTTTATGGTCAATCCATTCGACAATTTCACGTTCGCTTGATGGTTTTGGAATCGTTTTTAAAAAATCCACCAAAGCATAATACCCAATAGTTACAAAACGGCGCATAAGCCATTTTCCTTTAGCTTCTTCAATATTTAAGTATTCTAAAACCTTTTTATCAAAATGTTGATCGTTTCTTTTTACTTTTCCGAAAGTTGCAAATTGTCTTAAAAAAATGCCATCAACTCCTGTTCTATCATTCAAAATAGTTACTGCAGCGGTGTCAATATCTTGATCAATTGGAATAAATCCTCCTGGTAAAGACCATTTAGGGTTTCGATCAACCTTGATCAGCAAGACTTTAAGTTGGTTATCATGGAAGCCAAAAATGACGCAGTCAATTGACAGCCCAGGCTGATAATTTTCATTATTTTCTATGATGTCTTTTAACATTTTTGACATTTAATTGCGCCTTTTTCTTTTATCAAATAACTCTGCAATTTACTCTATTTTTATAAAAATAAAACATTTTAGAGGCTATAAAGGCAAAATTGGGTTGTGTTAAATAAGTGTACCTTTCACAATTTTAACTTAAAATTAAAATCAAATATAAAAAAAATAAGTACATTGCGTCATAATAACACATTTAAATAATTTTGTTATCATTTTAGAATAAAAGTAAGAAAATAACCACGTAATATTTATATTTACATCTTACTATATTTAGTCAGAAAATCAATGTGAGCGATATGAGTACTAATCCATTAAAAGAAATAAATAAAAAAATAAGAACCAAAATCTGGACTTCTTTCGGATTTGTTTCGAAAACTTATTTATTGGAAGAATCAATAAAATACAGCCAACAGCAGGAAAAAATTTTCAATGAAATGATTAGTGAAACTGAGGCAAAAGATAAAAAGGCAAAACGTGAAGCTTTTGACAAAGCTTTATACGCATCATACAAAGGAATTGGCGCTATGGATTTTATAAATACTGTTTTGAAATAATTTCAAAACCTTTATAAAACCCATAACGCCAATTTTTAAATAGACTTATATTGCACTAATTCAAAGTCAGATTGAAGTTTAATGTCTGCTGACGAAGCTCCAATCATTACTTCAAAATCTCCAGGTTCAGCAACCCATTCTAACTTATTATTATAAAAAGAAAGTTTTTCTTTGTCAATGGTAAACTCGATTGTTTTAGATTCTCCTGCATTTAGTTTTACTTTTTGGAAATCTCTCAATTCCAAAACTGGTCTTACAACAGAACCGAATTTATCTTTCAAATACAATTGCACTACTTCTTCCCCAGCTACTTTTCCAACATTTGATAATTGAAAAGAAACCTTAATTGTTTCGTTACTTTTTATTTTTGCTGAAGACAATTTCAAATCCTGAATAATCGAATTTTGTATAACTCAAACCATATCCAAACGGAAATTTAGGCGAGTTTTTTAAATCGATATAAGCCGAAACATAATTTGTTGCATTTTCATTTTTAGCAGGTCTTCCCGTACTGAAATGATTGTAATAAATTGGCACTTGCCCTACTTCTCTCGGGAAAGTCATAGGCAATTTTCCAGACGGATTATAATCTCCAAATAAAACATTGGCGATTGCATTTCCAGCCTCAGTTCCTAGCCACCACGTATATACAATTGCCGGAACATTATCTGCTGTCCAGTTAAAAATCAAAGGTCTTCCTGCATTTACTAAAACCACAACCGGTTTTCCTGTTGCCTGAATTGCTTTTACTAAATCTTCCTGAACTCCTGGCAAATGAAGATTACTTCGGCTTTTTGCTTCACCGCTCATATCGCGTCTTTCTCCAATACTCAAAATAACAACATCGGCTTGTTTGGCAGTTGCAACAGCTTCAGCAAAACCATCTTTATTATCTCCGTCAACTTCACAGCCTTTTGCATACAACAATTTAGTGCTTTTACCCACTTTATTTTGCAGTCCATCCCATTGCGAAACTACCCATTTATCATAATCAACATCTGGCAATTCAACAGCCCAAAATCCCATATTGGCTTTGTATTCTTTTACCATTGGTCCAATAAATGCAATTGTTTTCAGGTTTTTAGAAAGTGGTAATGTTTGATTTTCGTTCTTTAATAAAACAATACTTTTTTCAGCCACTTCAAGCGCTGCTTTTCTATTTTCAGGATTGTTTAAAGCTTTTTCAGCTCTTTTTTCATCTGAATATTTATATGGATCATCAAATAGACCTAACTCAAATTTTTTGCGTAAAATACGTTTTACCGCATCATCAATCAAATCAATAGAAACTTTTCCTTCTTTTACTAATTCGGCCAAATTATATCGGTACGCATTACTTTCCATATCCATATCGCTTCCGGCAGTAATTGCAGAAAGTGCAGCTTCTTTAAGATCTTTTGAATAGCCGTGTGCTACCATTTCTCCAATTGATCCCCAGTCAGAAACTACAAATCCCTGAAAATTCCATTTTCCTTTTAAAATATCGCGTTGCAAATGTGCATTTCCAGTTGCTGGAATTCCGTTTAAATCATTAAAAGAATTCATAAAAGTTGCCGCTCCAGCATCTAAAGCCGCTTTAAATGGAGGCAAATACGTTTCAAGCAACATTCTTTCACTCATATCAACGGAGTTATAATCTCTTCCGCCAACACCCGCGCCATAAGCAGCGAAGTGTTTCACGCAAGCCATAACCGAATTTAAATCTCCTAATTTATTTCCCTGAAAACCTTTTACTCGTGCATAAGCAATTTTAGAACCTAAGTAAGTATCTTCTCCTGCACCTTCCATCACTCTTCCCCATCGTGGATCACGTCCAATATCAACCATTGGCGCAAATGTCCAGTGAATACCGCTTGCAGCTGCTTCTGTCGCTGCAACTCTTGCGGCTAATTCAATAGCTTGCAAATCCCAGCTCGCCGCTTCGGCTAACGGAATTGGAAATGTTGTTTTGTAACCGTGAATGACATCTTGACCAAACAACAATGGAATTTTTAAACGCGACTGCATCGCCAATTCCTGATATTGTCTTGTATATTTTGTTCCAATGATATTCAGCATCGAACCAATTAGACCTTGCTTTAATTTCAGATTGTTTGTTCGGATTTATTGTAATTGGTCCTGTTGCTGAATTATCTCCTGTATATTGATTAAGCTGACCAATTTTTTCTTCAATTGTCATTTTTTTCAACAAATCATTTACTTTTTGATCTATTGTTTGTTGTTGAGCCACCGCAAAAAACGATGCCATCAACAAGGCAAAAGTGGTTAATTTCTTCATGAATTTAATTTTGATTACCAAACGTAAGTTGCAACAGCACCAGCGTTTAAAGTAGTTGAAATTTGTTTTTGATTGTATTTGATATTGAATGTTTCTGCTGCATTTCCGTCATTTTCAACAATTAGAACAATTTGTCCAGATGGCGTTTTGAAAGCAACATTATGTAAATTTCCAGCAATATTACTTCCAATTCTCACTGATCCTTCTGGAACAAATTTTGAAGCGTGCCCAATTATATAATACCCAACTTCTCTTTTAATATTCTGATTTTGATCAATCATTAAAGCGCCTTTGCAAGTAGAACATCCTCCTGGTGTAAATGGTTTGTAATTTTCATCATTTGCCAATCCCCATGAAAGTGCATTTTTACTCCAATTACGCATTGAACCAATCACAACATTTTTCACACTCCATTTCAAATCATTTTCAAAACTGCTTTTTGATCCAGTATATTGTTCTGTAAAGTATAAATCTTTGTTTGGAAATGCATCGTGAACTGTTGTCAAAGCGCTAATATCGCCTTCGTACAAATGAAAAGCAGAACCCGTAACAAATGGATACGCTTTTAGATCTTTTAAAATAGTCAAAGGATATTCTGGTTTATTGCAATTATGGTCGTAAACAATAATTTTAGTTTTGATTCCTGCTGCTTTAAATGCTGGCCCTAAATTGTTTCCAATAAAATCGGCCTGCTGTTCAGCCAGCATCAACATACTTGGATTATTTCCTGGGTGCAAAGGTTCATTTTGAGGCGTTATTGCATCAATTACAATTCCTTGCGCTTTCATTGCCTGAATATATTTGACAAAATATTCAGCATAAACTTGGTAATATTTTGGCTGTAAACTACCGCCTTTTGAACTTCCGTTATCTTTCATCCAAACTGGAGGCGACCACGGAGAACCCATAATTTTGATTTTCGGATTTATAGCTAAAATTTCTTTTAAAACTGGAACCACATCTTTTAAATCTGGACCAAGATTAAAATGTTCCAACTTTAAATCGGTTTGGCCTTCTGGCATATCATCATACGAAAAAACCACTTCATTCAAATCTGAAGCACCAATACTTATTCTTAAATAACTTATACCCACAGCATCATTTTTTCTAGAAAAAAGCTCTTGAAGCAATGCTTCTCTTTTTGCTTTATCCAATTTCAAAATAGTCTGAGCGCTTCCTCCTGTTAAAGAAAATCCAAAACCTTCAATGGTCTGGAATTTTTGCGAAGCGTCAACCAAAATAGTCTGATTCGAATTTACATCAGAATTAAAAACCAAATCGGGCTGTTTATTCAATTTTGATGTTTCGTCTGTGGTTGTAATCCAAGATGCAGCTTTTCCAGAATTGGATGCTGTGCTTTTTGAAGAACCGCATTTTATTTGAACTGCTATTAAAGGCAGTAAAAGTAAAATTTGAAGTTTTTTGTTGATGTTTTTCATTTTTAATCTACTTCTATTAAAACAGGTAAATGATCTGACGGATATTTTAAATCTTTTGAATCACTTAAAACTGCATGTTTATAAATCTTTAGTCCGCTATTTTTTGAAACAAAAATGTAATCAATCAATACTATTACAGGTTTGTCGTGTTTAAAATCATTGAACGTTCCAGATGGCCCAAAAGGTTTTTCTATTGAAACATCTTTTGTATCATCCATTACTTTTTTCACTGCTGCAATTTGCTTTGTGTCCGGCTCCGAATTAAAATCTCCCATTAAAAAAACAGGATATTTTTTTGTGTTGACTGTCGCAATTTTTGACAACACAAATTCAACGCCTTTTACTCTGGCAACTTCGCCCATATGATCCAGATGCAGATTAAAAACATAGAATACTTTTTTCGTTTTTAAATCTTTAAAAAGACCATACGTACAAATTCTGTTGTAAGCAGCATCCCAACCTTTAGAAATTACATCTGGCGTTTCTGACAGCCAAAATGTGTTAGACTGCAACAGCTGAAATCGACTTTTTTTATAATAAATCGTGCAAGCTTCTCCTTTTCCAACTCCTTCTCTTGCAACTCCAAAATTTTTGTATTCTGGCAAAGCCAAAGCTATATCTGTAACCTGATTTGGAGTTGCTTCCTGAACTCCAAAAATATCAGGGCTGTAAAATTGTATTTGAGAAGCAAAATAATCCTTTCTATTTGGCCATGCATTTTCTCCATCTGAAGCAATATCCAGACGAACGTTATAGGTCATAATCTTTACATTCTGACCATAAAATGAACCTGTTGCAAAAAGTAGAAATACTACTAAAATAATCTTGTTTATCTTTTTCATGCTTTAAAAAATTTCAATCTGTAAAGCTAGTTTTTACGGGACTTTAAAGAAAAAAACTTATTTAAAAGTTATGTTAATTGTGTTTTCATTTTTTTGCTTCAGAAAAATCGAAATAATTCAAATTGAAGCCTCCTTTATCAAAAACAACTTTAATTTTATTCGTTCCGGAATTTAATTCGACATCGGATAAAACAATCGGTTTTCCACTTATCATTTCCACCAGTTGAAGGAAGTACAATCGATTCTGATTTTTTTCCGTCTTCTGTTTCAAAATGAAGTTTTCCTTCCGCTTTTTCACTCGAATAACGAATAGCAACTTTATATGAATTCTGTTGTTTTAACTTCTGAAGTAAATTGCAGCCATTCGCCATCTTCGATAAAAGAAACCTGATAACCGTTTGATCCTGAATCTTTGCAAGGCAAAATATCAACACCATCATTTCTCATGGCATTACCTTTATTCCATTGATCGAAATTTCCTGTTTCAACTCTGTAATTAATAAAATCTTTATCTGAATAAGCGTTTTCATTGGTACCTAAATCATAGTGCGTTGCTACAATTTTTCCCGGAATTGCTATGCTTTTTATAAGGCTTCGTGTCATCTGTTTGAACTTGTCTAAACATCGCATCAATCACATCTGGTTTAACGGTTACGTTTTCCATTTTGTAATTGTCGGCCATTTTCATGAGTGTTTTTTTGCGAAATTCTGGAGTAGGTTTTTGTCCGCCGTCTTTCCAGTATTTCAATAAAACATCATATTCTGCAATTTTAGTTACCGAAGTCACGCCTGCAATATTTTCGATTTTTTTCATTGGCCAAAAAGCCCATCCAATATTATTTCCTTCAACAAGAGTCAAAACATCTTTAAACCAAACATTAGAGTTTTCTCCACTTTCTCCTAACCAAATCGGAACATTGTATTGCTTTCTGTAATCCAGCATTTTTTGAATAGAACCTCGGTATTGTAGTTCCAATATTTATGAAAACTCAATGCCATATTTTCATCCCATAAAGGAAAAATTCCGTTGTAATTATTCCCCCAGCAATTTCCTTCAATAAAAATTAAATGATTAGGTATCAACTTCGCGAATTGCTTTTGTCACCTGCAACCATCAAATCTCTTAAAGGTCCGTTTGAATTTTCGTCACAGCCATTTTTATTGGTTCCGGTAAAGTTCCAGTTTGGTTCGTTTATAATATCGTAAGCTCCAATCCATGGATTATCTCTGTAGCGAGAAGCCAGTTTTTTCCATAAGCGCAATCATTTTTTTCTGATTGGCTTCGCTGTTCCAAAGTGATGGTTTTGTAGTGTCGTAATCTGAAATTGCAGCATCATTTCCCTGACCTCCCGGGGCAGCGTGCAAATCTAAAATTAGATACATTTTATTTTCGGCGCACCATTTAACCAAATTATCTGTCATGGTGAAGCCTTCTTCTAAAAAAGTAATTTCACCATTTTTTTCTTCTTGAATTGATGGCGTATATAAATTGTAATGCATTGGCAAACGAATCGAATTGAAGCCCCATTTTGCCAATGAATCAATGTCTCGTTTTGTAATTCCGTTTGCTTTATAAGCAGCATAAAATTCTTTAGTTCCCTGCTCGCCAATAACATCCTGGATTTTTTGCTTAATTTGATATTGCGGACTTGCGAATGGTTGTGTCTGAAGCATATATCCTTCCTGAACCATCCAGCCTCCAAGACCTAATCCTCTTAAAATTATATTTTTTCCGTTTCCCTCAACAATATTTTGTCCGTCTCTATGCAAAAAACCTTGCCCAAATGAAGCAACAGTTAATAAAAGATGCGCTGCTATAATTATTTTTTTCATGCTGAAAGTTTATTATTTCCAAGTAAATGTCCCTACTGATCCTCCATCCATAGTAACAGTAACCCATTTATCATTGAATTTAATATTGAAGATTTGCATATCTGATCCGTCATTTTCAACAATTAAAACTTTTGAACCTGTTGGTGTAAGGAAAGCAACATTTTGAAGACTTCCACTAATATTACTTCCAATTCTAACAGAACCAGCCGGAACAAATTTCGACGCGTGAGCGATAATATAATAAGCAACATTACGCTGAAAACTTTCACTTGAAGTCACTGTCAAAGCTCCTTTGCACATATTACATCCGCCAGCAGTATGAGGTTCGAATGAGCCGTTATTAGCTAAATTCCATTCTAATGCATTCTTGCTGTAATTTCTCATCGAACCAATAATTACATTTTTAAGATGCCATTTTAAATCGCCACCAAATTCACCTGCTGACGAAGTCCATTGTTCAGTGAAATAAACGTTTTTAGTTGGAAAAGCATTGTAAACATTTGAAAGAGCACTGATATCTCCAGCATATAAATGAAATGCTGAACCGTCTACGAAAGGAGATGCATCGGCATCACCCAAAATTGTTGTTGGGTAACTTGGAACATCGCAATTGTGGTCGTAAACAATAATTTTTGTTTTAATACCTGCGGCTTTAAATGCAGGACCTAAATTTGATTTTGTGAAATTTTTCTGATCATCAGCCGACATATACATGCTCGGGTTATTTTTGTCATTTAGTGGCTCATTTTGAGGCGTTACTGCATCAATCGTAATTCCTTCAGCTTTCATTTGCTGAATATATTTTACAAAGTATTTCGCATAAACATCATAATATTTAGTCTGTAATTTTCCTCCAATAAAACTGTCTTTGTCTTTCATCCAAAGTGGTGCCGACCAAGGAGTTGCTAAAATTAAAATCTTAGGGTTAATTGCTAAAATTTCTTTCAAAAGAGCAATTACGACAGCTTTGTCTTTATCTAAGCTAAATTTTGCCAAATCCATATCGGTTTCTCCTGTTGCAAGATCATCATATGTAAAAGGAGATGCATTTAAGTCGGATGCACCAATACTGATTCTGATGTAACTAATTCCTATTGAAGTTTCGCCTGAACCAAAAAGTTCCTGTAAAAGAGCACTCTTTTTCGCCGGAATCATTTGATTGATTACATCGGCACTTCCGCCAGTAAGTGTATATCCAAAACCATCAACAGTTTGGTATTTTATTGCTTCATCAACAACAATATTTGGGAACGTATTATAAGTAGTTCCAAATCCTAATATTGTAGTTTGCTTAGCCAAAAGAACACTTTGATTGCCTTTTGTCAGCCAAAAATCAACATCATTTGTAACTGTTACCGGAGGCGTTACAACTGGAGGAGTAACTGGTGCAGGATCAGTCACATCATTTGAAGACGAGCATTTTACTTGAGCAAATATTGCTGCAGCAAAAAATAATGCTTTTATTGTGGTTTTAAAATTGAGGTTCATTTTATAGTTTTTTAGTTAGTAACAGCTAGTAAACAATTGTCTGAATAGCGTGTGCCGGGATAGTAATAGTAGTTTTTAAAGTGCTGCTGGTTAAATTGTATACAACATCTTTATCGGTTTGGTTCATTACAATAGTGGCAATTTTTCCGTCGGTATTTTTAAATGACGTACTTAAAAGGGTTTTATCACTAATGGTCTGTGTTATACGCTTTGCATTTGCATGAATAAATTTTGAGAAATGGCCAATATAATAATACATTGGAGTGTAGATTAATTCATCTTTTGTAACATCGGCGTGAATTGGCGCGAAACAAAAGTTGCCAACGTGGTTTGGTCCTCCATTTTGGTCTAAAAGAATACTCCAATCTGTCCAGCCTACTGTTCCGTTATTAAAATCATTAATCATGTTAAGGCCGTAACGTTCGGCATTTCCCCAAAATTGAAATCTTGTAGCGTCAAATTTTTCAATACAACCTTCTGTAAATAAAAGTCCTTTATTTGGAAAAGCTTTATGAACTTCACCAACAGATTCAAATCTTGGTGGACCGCCTCCCCAAGTTTCGTACCAGTGAAATCCAATTCCCCAAGCAAATTTTGAAACTTCTGGATCAGAGAAAACAAGATTGGCACGTTTTTCAAGCATTTCGCCGCGATTGTGATCCCAAATAATTACATTTTTTGAAGCCAATCCTTCTTTTTGTAAAGTTGGTCCAAGGAAATTCTTCAAGAAATCTCTTTCAGCTTCAGGCGTGTAGATACAGGATTCCCATCTTTGTTTTGCCATTGGCTCATTTTGAATGGTTAATCCCCAAATTGGAATACCTTCTTTTTCATATGCTTTTATAAATTTCACATAATAATTAGCCCATGACTGAGCAAATTCTGGCAATAAAACGCCGCCGTGCAAAATATCATTATTGTCTTTCATAAAAGCTGGGGGACTCCACGGACTGACAAATAACGTTAATTTCCCGCCGGCTGTTTTGATTGCTTTTTTTAGAAGTGGAATTCGGTATTTTTGATCGTGGTCAATATTGAAGGTCTTCAATTCTTTGTCACCTTCAGCAATATAAGTGTAACTGTCGCTGCTAAAATCACAGCTATGAATGTTGGTTCTGGCTAATGAATAACCAATTCCTTTATTTTTGTCGTAGTAAGCGTTTAGAAATTCTTGCTGTTTTTTTGGAGATAATTTAGCGAAAACTTCTGCACTTGCATCTGTAATTGCGCCTCCAATTCCAAGGAAAGTCTGATCTGTATGTTCAGGATCTACATTAATAGAAACTGATGAAATTGTTTGTTGTGATGTGTTGTCTGAAATTAAATTATTCGTTAATGACAATTTAAAATTCGTGTTTTCGGCTGTAGTATAAACCTCAATTTTTTTATTTGATTTGGAACCAGAAACCGCAGAAGCATCTGCAATTTTTGATGAATTACAACTAAATTGCAGTAATAGTATTGGGACGATTAAAATGCTGCTTATGGCTTTCATTGTACTTTCAAAAAAATCGATTTAATTTAAAAAAAGTAAATCGAGGGTCAATTTGGATGATTCAAACCAACCCTCATTATTTACAAATAATATTAATATACAAGTGTTTGTATAGCATGCGCAGGAATCTTAACTACAGTCTTTTCAGCTGCTATAATTAAGTTATAGGTAATCTCTTTGTCTGACTGGTTCATAACAATTGTTGCCATTGTACCATCTGTATTTAAAAATGAAGTACTCAATAAAGCACTTCTGCTCACTGCGGTGCTAACGCGAACTGCATTTAAGTGAATGAATTTTGAAAAATGTCCAATGTAATAGTAAGACGGTGTGTAAATCAATTCACCAGTTGTTGTATCTGCGTGAATTGGTGCAAAACAAAAGTTACCTACATGGTTAGGACCTCCGTTTTGATCTAAAAGAATATTCCAATCTGTCCAACCTGCTGTTCCGTTATTGAAATCATTAATCATTGAAATACCATATCTTTCGCCGTTGCCCCAAAACTGATATTTTTTGGCATCAAATTTTTCAACACATCCTTCAGTAAATAAAAGGCCTTTGTTTGGATACGCTTCGTGTACTTTTCCAACATTGTCAAACATTGATGCTCCTCCAGACCAGTTTTCATACCAATGAAAACCCATTCCCCAAACATATTTTGAAGCTTCTGGATCAGAATAAATAACATTTGCTCTGTAGTTCATTAAATCACGATTGTGATCCCAAACAATGATTTTTACATCGCCTAATTTTTCTTTCTTCAGAGTTGGCCCAAGGAAGTTTTTTATAAAATCTCTTTCGGCTTCGGCAGTATAAATACAAGATTCCCAAGTTTGAACCGCCATTGGCTCATTTTGAGTTGAAGTTCCCCAAATCGGAATTCCTTCTTTCTGATATTCTTTTATAAATTTGGCATAGAAGTTAGCCCAAGTCTGATAATATTCAGGTAATAATTTTCCGCCTTTAAGGACATTTTTAGTATCTTTCATAAAAGCATTTGGCGACCATGGAGCAACATACGTTGTCAATTTTCCACCAGCTTTTGCAATAGCCTGTTTGATTAACGGAATACGAAATTGTCTATCGTGCTCAATAGAAAAAGTTTTTAAATCCTTATCATCTTCTTTGATATAAGAATAGCTTCCACTGCTAAAATCAGAACTCTGAATCGTTGTTCTTAGCAAAGAATAGCCAATACCTTTTTGTTTATCGTAGTAAGCATCTAAGAATTCTGCTTGTTTTTCTTTTGAAAGTTTAGCAAAAATTTCGGCACTCGCGTCTGTAATCGCACCACCAATTCCCATGAAAGTCTGAAACTTTTTTAAAGGCTCAACAAATACAGATGATTCTATTTCAAGAGGCTGTTTTGATGCTGAAAAAGTTAAATTATCAGTAGAAGTTAATCTTAAATTAGAATTTTCAGCTGTTGTATATACGGTTACTTTTTTTCCGTTGGTTGTAAATTCTTTTTTTGCTTTGGGCTGGGCAAATGCGGCCACTGAAAACAAAAAACATAGAATTTTTAAACTATTATTTTTCATTCTTTCCTTATTATATTATTTCTAATTACAAGTTCTCAGAAACTCATTTCCTGACAGCTTAAGGAAGGATTTAAAAAATAGCCCATACTCATAACGATTATGGGCTATTTACAACCAAACTTAAACTTAACTTAATCTTTATTATTTTCCGCGTAATTCCACGCCTTTGATTGTGATACCGCCTGGAGAATTCCTCCACCGCATCTAATCATTAAATAAATTTTCCTGTATATTAAATTAAATATCACTGCAAGCAACTAGCGCTAAGTTAAATGAAGCATCTATTTAAAGCGATAAAGTATTAAGGTTGCATTTTACTGCAGCTTGATAGTATATACCTAATGCTAAAACTAGCATTAGGCATACACTCTTTTAAATTTACATTAGGTTTATTTTTTTGTTTAATCCTATTATTGATAGTTAGGATTCTGTTTCAATTTAGTACCATTAAGTTCAGTATATGGTATTGGAAAAATTTCGTCTGTACCAGCATTGAAACCTCTGTCAGATAATGCAGCAGCTGCATCTCCCCATCTTACTAAATCAAAAAATCTATGTCCTTCACCAGCTAACTCCATTCTTCTTTCTGCTTTGATAGCGTCTAATGTTACAGGAACAGATGCCAAGCCAACTCTAGCTCTAACTGCATCAAGCAATGCTTGCGCTCTAGGTCCAGAACCTAAAGCTTCTGCTTCCATTAGATAAGTATCAGCAAGTCTGATGATGTAAGAATCTTGTTTGTAGTTTAACTCAGCAGCACCTCCACCTGTACGAACATCAGCTGTTCTTGGAAGGAATTTGTTCAAGAAATAACCTGTATCTTGGTAACCACCGATGTAATCAGCTTCACCAGCAGCTTTAAGTGCTTTTACGTCAAGAATTGTAGCACCAAAACGTGGATCGTTTTTCATGAAATCGTACAATTTTTGAGTAGGAACACTAAAACTCCATCCTGATGGAAGATCTGGTGCATTAGATCCTTTTTTAGCATAACCTCTAGGCCCAACCATTACATTTAATGAGTTTCCTTCATCTCTTCCAGAACCCCAGAAATCCCAGTTTGAGTTACCTGCACTAGAGTGAGATACTTCAATTAATGACTCTGCATTGAATTTGTTAGCAACTACCCATAAATCACTGAATTTAGCAAGTAATTTATTTCCGTATTGGTTTGTTTGACCTGGAGTTCCATTTACTTGAGCTAAAACTGCAGCAGCCTCAGGTTTTTTACCTTCAAATAAATATACTTTTCCTAGTAATGCTTGTGCAGCACCTTTATTAAATCTTCCACCTTCAGTCGCTACATCAACAGTATTTGGCAAAGCAGGGATTGCTTCAAGCAAATCTTTTTCGATTTGTGCGTAAACTGCTGCTGGCGTAGCTTGCTCTGGGCTATAAATTGTTGCTGTGTTTAAAGATTCCAAGATTAAAGGAACGTTTTTAAACAATCTTACTAAGTTGAAATAGTAAAGTGCACGAAGTGTTTTTGCTTCAGCTGTAAATCTGCTTTTCTTTCCAGCATCCATAGGAGCTGCTGGAAGCTTTTCAATCAAAAGATTTGCTCTTGAAACACCTTGATAATGATCACTCCAAAAACTTCCTGGAATGATGATAGACGTAAGTGAATGCGTAGAGAAATTCTGAATTCCAGTTCCGTCTGTAGGACCTCCTCCACCAGCGTAAAAATCATCAGATCCTGCATTTAGCATTGCTACTAAGTTTTCAAAACCACCAGTATTTTTTCTAATTGGATCATAAGTTCCCATCAAAGCAGCATAACATTCTGATTCATTAGAAAAGTAAGTACTCGTGTCAAATTGTCCTTTTGGGTCAATGGTTACGAAATCTTCAGAACAAGATCCTAAAGCTGCCATTGCCAAAGCAATATATATGTATTTAAAATTTTTAGTTTTCATAATTCTTTAATTTTTTAAAATTGAATGTTTGCACCAAACAAAATCGATCTAGCTTGCGGATAAACTCCTTTATCTACACCATAAACCTGACCTCCAATTTCTGGGTCATATCCAGTATATTTAGTGAACGTGATTAAGTTTTCTCCTGTTACGTAAAAACGAACTTTATCAGCACCAATTTTAGATGATATAGCACTTGGCATTGTGTAACCAAACTGAACGATTTTTAAGCGTAAGTAATTTCCATTTTCTAAATAAAAATCAGACATGTTAGTGAAGTTTTTATTTGGATCGTTATTACTTAATCTTGGATAATCATCTGAAGTTCCTTCCCCAGTCCAACGGTCTAGAGCTTTTGTTTGGTAGTTTGCATTCAAGACATCAAGTCTTCTTAACCCTTGGAAAATTTTACTTCCTGCTGATCCTTGAGCAAATGCCATGAAATCAAAGTTTTTGTAATCTAAGTTTAATGTAAGACCAAAAGTATATTTAGGCAAGTTAGTTCCTAAGAATTGTTTATCATCATCAGAAATAGCTCCATCACCATTTGTGTCAACCCAACGGAAATCCCCTGGTTTAGCATTTGGCTGGATCAAACCTCCTGATGCATTTTTGTAAGCAGCAACTTCAGCAGTATTTTGGAAAATTCCTGCTGTTTTGTAACCATAAAACTCGTTGAATGAGTGTCCTACTTGTGTTCTTGTTACAGGTCCCATAGATTGGAAAGTTGCATCTCCAACAATGTAGTTTGTAGATGAACCTACATAAGTGATTTCGTTTTTCAAGTAAGCAACGTTACCGTTAACTCCTAAATTAAAATCACCAAGTCTTTTCTTGTAACCTAATTCAATCTCAAAACCACTATTATTCATATCTGCAATGTTTGCAGAAGGTGCAGTAACAACTCCTACGTAACCAGGAATAACAACATCTCTTAAGATTCCTTTAGTTGTTTTTTTATAGTAATCTGCAGTAAGTGTGAAATCATTGAAAAGTTTTGCATCAAGACCAATTGTTGTTTGTGCAGTTTCTTCCCATCCTAAATCAGCATTTGGCAAAGTAGAGTTTCCGTAACCTGTTGTGATATTACCATTATTTCCTACTGCATAGTTATAACCTCCAACAACTAACGCTCTGTATTTGAAATCATCGATGTTATCGTTACCAACAACTCCGTAACCTCCACGTAATTTTAATGTATTAACTACATTATTTTCTTTCCAGAATCCTTCTTTCGAAATAACCCATCCTAAAGAGAATGAAGGGAAAACTCCGAATTTTTTATTTTCACCAAAACGAGTTGATCCATCACGACGAACAATTCCTGTGAAAAGGTATTTCTCCATGTAATCGTAGTTTCCACGTAAAAACAATGAAGCTAATTTATGCTGTGTCTTATCAGTTGTTGTTGTCGCTCTATCTGTTTGTGGAATATCAAAATTCCAAGAAGCATCTTTATAGCTAGAAATTGGAAGACCAAACATTGTAGTATTAACAGCTTTTCCAATATTCTCTACATAAGCACCTTGTCCAGCTAATACATTAATTGTATGATCACCAAATTTATTAGAATAAGTTAAAATGTTTTCAAGAGTCCAAGCAAATGATTTTTCATTATTCTGATTTAAATTGTTTTTATCAGCCTTAACGTTTGGATTTAAGAAGAAAACAGGTGTGAAAGCTTGGCTTCCCCAGTAAGCTAATTTACCACCAAGTGTAGTTCTGAATTTCAAGTGTGATGTAATGTTAGCTTCTAAATAAGCATTTCCAACAAAATCATCAGACCAGTTGTAACCACCTAATCTTGTTTGAGTATACGCTAATGGGTTACTCATCTCTTGCTGAACTAAACTAGAGATTCCGTAAGGATTTCCGTTTGGATCTCTAATAATATTTGGATTTGTATAGAAACCTGTACTAGTTTTAGCAGGATCTGTTTCAACTAATGGAGTAAGAGGATCTAAGTTGATTGCTGAACTTAAAGGTCCACCAAACTCACTGTTTGTGTTACCAAGAGAAGAAGATTTTTGGTGTGTATAACCAAAAGTTTGTCCAAAAGTAAAGTACTCAGAAATTTTGTGAGTAGAGTTTAAACGGAAATTTTTCTTTGTGTAGTTAGAAATATCAGTTGTAACAATACCATCTTGATCTTGGATTCCAAAAGAAGCATAGAAAGTAGATTTGTCTCCACCACCGCTGATGCTTAATTCGTGTGTGTATCTGAAAGCTGATTTATTAAAGATTGCATCTTGCCAATCAGTACCTTTTCCTAAAGATGATGGGTTAGGGTATTTAACCGCACCACCGTCTGCTACAGATTTTTCATTCATAATAGTTGCATACTGCGTAGCATCAAGCATATTTAATACTTTAGCTGGAGCAGATACTCCTGCAAATCCGTTATAGTTTACAGAAATTTTACCCGATTTACCTTTTTTAGTAGTAACCAAGATAACCCCAGTTGCAGCACGAGTACCATAAATTGCAGCCGAAGCAGCATCTTTAAGAACCTCGATAGATTCGATATCACTTTGATTGATGAAACCAATTGCACCAGCATCTACTGCAATACCATCAATTACCCATAGAGGATCATTTCCACCTTCTCTAAAAGTAGTTATACCTCTAATACGTACCTTCGAAGCTGAACCTGGCTGTCCAGAAGTAGATGCCACAGAAACCCCTGCTACTCTACCTTGTAAAGACTGTTCAACACGCCCGTTTGGTACTTTTTCTAAATCTGCAGCTTTTACACTAGAAATTGCTCCAGTAACTACTGATTTCTTTTGAGTACCGTATCCAACAACCACAACCTCATTTAATGACTGTGATTCTGGTTTTAATTGAAATGTAATTTTTGTTCTTCCGTTTACAGCTTCGCTAATTGTGCTGTAACCAATAAAAGTAACTGTCAAAACTCCGTTTGACGGTACTTGAATTTGGAATTTTCCGTCAAAGTCTGATGCAGTAGACTTTTTTGTACCTTTTAATACTACAGTTGCCCCAGGAACTGGCATTCCACTTTCATCATTTATTATTCCGTTTACTGTGACATCCTGAGCCACTGCGATAACCGAAAATAACAAAGATGAAATACAAAAAATAAGTAATTTTGTTAATTTCATTTTTCTAAAAATTTTGGTTAATTAATTAGTAATTTGATGCAATAATAATGTTAATTTTTACTATCCACAATTAAAAATCACTACAAAAACACATCAAAACATAATATTAATATATTACAAAAACACATCAATTAAATTATCAATTATTGATTTACAAATATATTAAAAATCACAATATAAGATGTTATTAAAATGTTAATTAGAAAAAATAAACACTACAGTTGTATAAGATTGCTTATTTTTATCAATAAAATAGCTTTCTACAACGAAATAGTAGAGACATTCATCATATAAAACACTACAAATTAAGTATTTAGGGTGCAAAATTTTAAAATTCGAAAAAAAATTATGAAATTGATAAAATCATATTTTATTATTACTTTTTTTACATTATTCACAATCAGTTTTTTCGGGCAAGTCAAAAACATTGGATTGCCTGATGTGCGAAATTACAAGCGAAACGAATATAAAGGCGGTACTCAAAACTGGAATATTGGACAGGACAAGAACGGAAACTTATATTTTGCAAATAATAATGGCCTTTTACAGTTCGACGGCTCCTCGTGGAGAAAATATCCGCTTCCTAATCTAACTTCTGTAAGATGCCTAAAAATTGCTAATGACGGGAAAATTTTTGTAGGCGGCTATAATGAGTTTGGCTACTTTAAACCAAATGAAAAAGGAAGACTTCAATACACATCATTATCCAAACAGGTAGATAAGAACAAAATCAAAATAATCGATTTTATTTGGAAGATTCACACTATAGGAGATCAGACTATTTTTCAATCTTTCGCAAGAGCTTATATCTTTAAAAACAACAAACTGACTATATTAAAAGCTCCTAAACGATTTCAGTTCTCATTTATAGTAAACAATAAGCTCTATTTTCAAGACATTGAAAAAGGGATATTAGAATATAAAAATGGAAAACTTTATTCATTGCCAAACACAACAAGTTTTAACAATACCGAGATTTGGGCCATGTATAGCTTGGCAAAAGACAAAACGTTAATAATAACACTAGAAAAAGGTTTGTTTATTTATGAGAATAAAACTGTAAAACCCTGGAATACCGAAGCGAATAATTTTGTCACAAAAAACAACTCGTTAGGCGGTGTTACAATCAACAATAATTTCATAGTTCTAAACTCCGTTTTGGACGGAATTGCGATCTGTGATTATAATGGAAAAATAATTCAGCATTTAAATCGAAAGAAAGGGCTTCAAAACAATACCGTCTTAACCTCTTTTATTGATAATAAAAACAACCTTTGGCTTGGTCTAGATAATGGTATCGCATTCGTAAATGAAGGCTCTCCGTTTACTTATTTTGGCTTCAGTTACGATATTAGTACCGTTTATGCATCTGTAATTCATCAAGGAAATTTATATGTTGCAACAAATCAGGGAGTATTTTATCATGCATGGAACAGCAGCTTTAAGGAAGATACATTTAAGCTTGTCGAGGGGACAACTGCTCAATCTTGGAATGTTCAGGTGATTGACAATCAGTTAATTTGTTCAAATAACCGAGGCGCACTAGTAATATCAGGAGGGCGAGTTATTAATACAATTGATTCTAAAGGATATTTTGGTTTTAAAAGCATTCCAAATCATCCCGGCTTTTTTATTGGCTCAAATTACGATGGTTTTGCTATTTTTCAGAAAACAGCAAACGGTTTAATTCATAAAAATCAAATAGTTGGATTTGACAAATCTTCAAACAGCTTTGAACTTGATGACTCTTATTTATGGCTTAAAAAAGACGAATCAATTTACCGAATGTCATTAAGCAGCGATTTGACACGATTCTCTTCAATCAAAAAAATCGATCGACTTACGTCTCAATATAAAAACATTGGAAGCATCCAAAAAATAGATAATCAATTGTATTTCCAGACAAATAATCATTTTTATAAATATTCCAACGAACAGGAATTGTTTTATGAAGATAAAAACATGTCGTAAATTATTTCAAGAAATTCCGATAATAAATACGATTAAGCGAAGATTCGCAATGGAAATTTATGGTATGTTTTTAATGAATCCCTAGGCGTATTAACGAAGAACAAAACGGAACTATTACAAGAATAGTAACACCATTTTTAAATCTGACAGGAAATTTGGTAAGCAATTATATTTCGGTAAATACCATAGATCCAAAAAATATTTTCATTGGCCTGACAGATGGATTGACGCATTATGATCCTAAAATTACCCAATAATTTTATAACAAAACCAAAAGCTTTTATTGAAAGTTTTTCATTTCCTGGCGATACTAATATCTAACTGGAAATGTCAGAATCAAAATTGAAAGTCATATAATTTACCATATAGCTCAAATCGGGTCAAATTTACATTTTCATCCCCAACCTATGAAAATCAGGAAAAAGTAATGTATTCATACAAACTAGATCCCTTTTGAGGATAATTGGCGTAACTGGTCACCAAAAGCTCACTAATAGAATATACAAATTTGAGAGAAGGCAATTATACAATGAAAGTTAAAAGCTAAAAACAGCTATGGTATAGAGTCAAATATCAGCGAAATTCAGTTTACTGTTTCACCGCCATGGTATCAGACATTATTTAGCCTACTTACTATATTGTATGGTCATTTTTGGCAGGTATTTTATCATTTCGAATCGAATTAAACTGAAAATAAGAAAAAATAAATATTACGAAACTATCGAACAACGAAGATTATATCTTGAAAAAGAATCAAAAATCAGACATGAACAACACGAACTAGAAAAAGAAATTGAAAAATTAAAGAATGACAAGCTTCAAATAAAAATTCTGGCAAAAGACAAAGAACTAGTGAATAACTCTTTACAGGTTGTTAAGAAAAATAAAGTGCTAAATGGAATTATTCACAAACTTAAAGATATTGATTCAATTATCCTTGATGACTCCACAAAATTCGAATTTAATAAATTACACAAAAGCATTGTAAAGGAAGTTAATACGGATAAGAGTTGGAAAGATTTAGAAAAACACATCAAAAACGTTCATTTTGAGTTTCTAAAGCGATTAAAGGAAAAATATCCAACCATTTCTCCGCGTGAACTAGATTTATCAACGTATCTGCTTATGAACATGTCCACGAAAGAAATAGCAGAAATTATGAATATCTCGGGCGGAGGAGTTGAACTTGCCAGATATCGTTTAAGAAAAAAATTAGGTCTAAATAAAAAAGAAAATTTAATTGGCTTTTTAATGAGCATTTAAACCAAACAAAAACCCCATTCGCATCAACGAATGGGGTTATATATTTCATCAATTAAAAATTAAATATAATCTAATGTTCGTTCCAAAGCCATTCCTCTGGAGCCTTTTATTAATATCGAATTGTTATCAAAATTTCTTGTTTTAAGATAATCCGAAAAATCATTGAAAGTCTCGAAAAACTGAATGTTTTCATTTGAAAGCTTTATTTTCATAAAACACTTTTCCAATCAAATAACAAACCGATTTATCCTGATTCGATAATAATTCAACTAGATAATTTTATGTTCTTGCTGACTTTCATTTCCAAGTTCGAACATATCTCCTAAAATCATTATTTTATTCTGACTTTCCAATTGCAAGAAATTAGCAATTGCCACTGACATACTGCTAGGATTTGCATTATAAGCATCAAGAATAATTTGATTTGATCCTTTTTTTAATAATTGAGATCTGTTGTTTTCCGGAATATAATTTTCAATTGCTTCTTTTACAGCCTTATCATCACTTCAAAATAGCGTCCAATGGCAACTGCAGCATTTATATTATTAGCGTTGTACAACCCAATTAAATGCGATTCAACATTGAAGTTTTCATAATCAATCTACAACAAAAGGATTCGCTTCGATTTTATTAATTTTAGATATCTGCTACTTCATTATTTAATCCAAAAGTAAATGACTTGATAGATTTGCGATTTCTCAATCTGAATTGGATCTTCAAGATTTACAAATGCCAATTTATCGTTCTTTGCCAAGTATTGATACATTTCACTTTTGCCTTCAATTACACCTTCAACACCACCAAAGCCTTCTAAATGCGCTTTTCCAAAATTGGTAATATATCCATAATCCGGCTCGTGCAATCTCACATAAAAATTCAATTTCTTTTTTGTGATTTGCACCCATTTCAACAATTCCAATTTCTGTTTCTTTTGTAAATGAAAGCAAAGTCAAAGGAACGCCAATATGATTGTTTAAATTTCCAACTGTAGCCTTTGTTTTGATATTTTTTAGACAAAACTACATTTATAAGTTCTTTTGTTGTTGTTTTTCCGTTACTTCCTGTTAAGGCAACAATTGGCAATTTTAAATAAGCACGATGAAATTTTGCCAATTCCTGCAATGTCTCTAAACTGTTTTGAACCAAAATAGTTCTTTCGTCAATAAAGTAAGATTCATTGTCAATGACAACAAATAATGCTCCTAATTTCAATGCTTCTTCAGCAAAAGTATTTGCATCAAAATTTTCTCCTTTGATAGCAAAAAACATAGAATCTTTTTCAATTTTTCTTGTGTCAATTGAAACCGACTTACATTGCAAAAAAAGATTATGAATGTCTTGAATATTCATTTATATTATTTTTAATAGATGATAAAAGTAGAAAAAAAACAATAAAAAAATTCCAAATTCCAAACTGAATTTACAGCTTTTGGAATTTGGAATTTTTTATATTGGAATTTCTAAATCTTAATTCCTTGGTGATTTTCTTCTTTCAGATTTAGATCCTACTCTTGACATTGCACATCTGAATCCAATGTAATCAGTTGCCATATCTTGAGGGAAATATCTTCTTTGAGCTGGATCCAACCAGTAAGCTCTGTCTCTCCAAGAACCTCCTTTATAAACTCTTACTTTATCATCGATTAAAGTAGTACGTTTACTAGAGCTATCATATTTTCTTACCATTTTTCCTAAACTATCTAGTTGTGATATTGTGTTTAGGAGAATTGTACATCGCCTGATCTGTTTTTGGTCCTGACTCAGAATCTCCAAAGTCAAAATATCTTGAAGACTGTTTGTCACCATCTCTATAGTTGATATTATCACTTGTACTGAAGTTTTGTTCTCAAATATGTTTCTTGTTCATCAACTGGAACCTGAGCAATTTCTCCTGGAAGATTTCTTGCTACAACTTTACCATTACTTAAAGTATCGTATTTAATAGTTAGAAGTTGAAACGATTTCGATTTTACCATCTTTACCAATTTTGTTTTTAGCATAAAGGTTACCTCTAAAGTAGTTGAAATCATTTGCTTCATTATCAATAATAGGTCTGTAAACATCGGCTACCCATTCTGCAACGTTACCAGCCATATCATACAATCCAAAATCGTTAGCAGCATAACTTTTTACTTTATTTGTAATATCAGCTCCGTCATCAGACCAACCTGCAATTCCACCGTAATCACCGTTTCCTTGTTTAAAGTTAGCCAATTGATCACCTTTGTTTTTACGTTTTGATGAACGAGTATAATCTCCAGACCAAGGATATTTCTTTTGTCCTTTATAAATATTATATTCTCTTTGTCCAACATCAGCAGCAGCTGCATACTCCCATTCTGCTTCAGTAGGAAGTCTGTACTCTGGCAAAATAACTCCTGAAGAACGTTGTGCATACACATTTTTCTCTTCTGGAACTACTCCGTCTTTTCCTGCTTTTGGTCTTCTTCCGCTTGGGTTTTTCTTTAAAACGATCTCTTCATTACCTCCATACTGTTGTAGATGGAGAAGCTAAGATAAGCCTCAGTATTAAACAAACTTTCAGCAGTAACATCGTTAGTTTTAGCGCCTTTTTTAATGTATCCGTCTTTTTCTAAAACAGCTTCGTTTACACGGTCTGTTCTCCATTTACTGAATTCAACAGCCTGAATCCAGTTTACACCAACTACAGGATAGTCAGCATATGAAGGATGTCTTAAGTAGTTATTAGTCATCGTTTCGTTATATCCTAAACGATTTCTCCATACTAAAGTATCAGGCGATGCTCCTTCGTAAATGTTTTTGTAATTTTCTTCTGTTGGAGGGAAAACTTTTTTCAACCACTCAAGGTATTCTAAGTACATACCATTCGTAACTTCGGTTTCATCCATATAGAATGACTGAACGTGTTGTTGAGTTGGTGTGTTATTCCAATCGTGCATAACATCATCCTGTACTTTACCCATAGTAAATGTACCTCCTTCAACAAAAACTAAACCAGGGCCAGCCTGTTGTTTTTTTCCTGCATTTCTAGCAGCCGTTCCATTCTGACTATCTACATCCCATCCTGTCGCTCGAGAAGCGTGAGAGGAACTCGATTTTTTGCTACAACTAGCCGTGCCCAACATCAATACCATTGACATCATTAATTGCAAGACTACAATTTTGTTTACTTTCATACTCATTCTTAGGTGATAAATTTAGGTGTTGCAATATAATAATTAACATTTAATTAGCAACATCTGTTCTAATAATTTTATTTAGCTGTTTTTTACCAGAAAATAACCTATAGTTACGAACGCAAAAATATACTTTTTATTATTACTATAACATTAAATACTATATTTTTACTTACTAAAATATTTTGTAAATAATTTCGTTTTTTTGAGCTATGAAACAAGCCTTAATTTTATATCTTTTTTTACTTCCGATTCTTGGTTTTTCTCAGATAAACGGGAGCTTTACAATAGATTGGCAAGGCAAAAAAGAAATGAGTTTTGGTGATTTCAAAATTGCGATCCCTTATTTTTCAGGAAATGGCTTTCGGTATGATACTACTAAAAAAAGCATAACACTGCTCCTTAATTTAAGCGAATCGAACTACTCAGCAAACGCTTCAGTTCAATTATCAAACATCATTTACGAAGCAATTTCAGTGAATGATCTTGGCGATTTAATCCCTGAAAACATTCCTGAAAAACCAAATGAAACGTTAAAAACGACTTCTTCAAGAGACCAAAGGCAAATTTTTCTTTCACTTTCACCAATTGTTCGAGAAGGAAACAGCTTTAAACGAATCAGGTCTTTTTCGTATTCTTCAATCGGGACAACATCAAAAACAAGCAACACTTTTTCTGCTCAAAAAACTAATATTATATCTAATTCTGTTTTAGCATCGGGAGATTGGTATCGTTTTTATGTTGAAAAGTCAGGTGTTTATAAAATATCAAAAACATTTTTACAAAGTTTGGGTTTTGATCCGAGTAAAACAGATCCGAGAAGAATTAAAATATATGGAAACGGAGGACGAATGCTTCCTTTAGCTAACAGCTCTTATTATCCAAATGATTTAACAGAAAACGCAATTCAGATTATTGGAGAAACGGACGGAATCTTCAACAATGAAGATTATATTCTTTTTTATGCTGAAGGAACCGAGAATTGGAACACTGAAAGTCAGACCAATCTTAATTTATTTGACTCAAAATCTTATTATTACATCACAACTGTTGGTGGCGATGGAAAACGAATTCCAAACCTAAATCAGCCTTCTGGCACTTCCACTTTAGAATTGAACACGTTTGATGACTATCAATACCACGAAATTGACCAAACTAATATCGCACATTTAGGTCGTCAATGGCTTGGAGAATCATTTGATATCAATCAAGAGCAGGAATTTACCTTTTCATTTCCTAATTTAGACACTTCAGTTCCTGCAAAAATAGAAGTAGTTGCTGTTTCTGCTGCCTTTACCCCTACTTCATTTGGAGTAAGCGCAAATGGACAAAGTATTGGAAATATCAATTTCAACACACTAGTTTCTAGTTCAGATATTAAATTTTACACCGGAAAATTACCTGCAAATACAACTTTTACTGGTTCAGAAACCGTAAAAATAAAGCTTACCTATAATAATAATGGTGTACCGGGATCAAAAGGATATCTCGATTACATTAATATAATTGCAAAAAGAAAACTGCTTGGAACTGGAAAACAATTTAAGTTTCAATATGATTTGGCCGGCTCTACGCCCGGTATCGTAAATTACACTGTTGGAAATGCTGCCGGAATATCTCAAATTTGGGATATTACCGACATATATAATGTATCTAAAATCGAAAATTCAAATCAAGCCACTTTTAGTTTTAAGGCGTCGCTAGGAGAAATCAGAAAATATATTGTGATTGATGCTTCAGATTATTTTACACCTTTAAAAGAAAGTCAGTCTAAAGTTACTAATCAAAATTTAAAAGGCACTCTTTTCAAAAATGCCCAAAACAGCTTTCAAGATATTGACTATGTCATTATTTCGCCAAAATCTTTAGTTTCTCAGGCTGAAAAATTAGCTACTTTTCACAGAAGTTATTCCAATCTAAATGTAAAAGTGATTTCTTTAGAAAATATCTATCAGGAATTTTCATCAGGAAAACAAGATATTGCTGCCATCAGAAACTGCATTAAATATATTTATGAAAACGCATCTTCGCCTGATAAAAGAATTAAATATGTAAATTTATTTGGCGACGCTTCATACGATTATAAAGATAGAATTTCAAATAATACCAACATTGTACCTATATATCATTCCTTAATAAGCAATACTACAGGCGAAGCTGCATTTGCATCTGATGATTTTTATGGATTAATGGATGCTGATGAAGGAAATATTACCAATTTTTTTGGCGGAATTGATATTGCAACAGGCAGAATGCTTGTTTCTGACAATGCACAGGCCAACGAAATGGTAAATAAGGTTTTGGAATATCACGACACAAAATCATATGGAAATTGGAGAAACAATTTTGTTTTAATAAGTGATGATTCCGACCAAAGTTCTGATGCGACACTTCAATCGCGTCAAAATGCACTGGCAGATGTAATTGCAACTCAAAAACCTTTTTTCAATATTGACAAAATCATTTTAGACTCTTATACTCAAGAAGCTTCGGCTGGAGGATCAAGATACCCAAAAGCCCGAACTGATTTATTTAATGCTTTTGAAAAAGGCGCTTTGGTTTTCAATTATTTAGGACACGGTGGCGAAGACGGATTAGCAAGTGAAAGGATTTGGGAGAAATCAGACGGTCAAAATCTTAATAACCAATACAAATACCCTTTATTCATTACAATTACCTGCGAATTTTCAAGATTCGACGACCCAACAAGACCAACTGCTGGAGAATATACATATTGGAATCCAAAAGGAGGCGCAATCTCAATGCTGACAACAATTCGCACTATTGGTCAGTTTAACGCTGAAAATTTTAACGACGGCTTGAGCAAAAATTTACTTTCTTACGGATCAAATCAATACACAACCATTGCCGAAGCGCTTAGAATTTCAAAAAATGAAAACCCGAGTTCCTCGAGCAACGTTATTTTCTACATTGGAGATCCTGCAATAATGCTTGCAATTCCAAAACCACGTATCAATTTAACAAAAATAAATGATATTGTGATTTCTCAAACTGTTCCCGATTTAAAGTCACTTTCAAAAATTAAGATTTCTGGTGAAATTACAGATGAAAACAACACACTTTTAAGCAATTACAATGGTGAATTAGCAACTGCAATTTTCGACAAACTAATTACAGCATCTACTCTAAATAATGACGGATTCAGCCCGCCAATGTCATTTAAAACTTTAGGCGAAACTATTTTCAGAGGGAATGCTACTGTCACAAACGGGCAGTTTGAATTTAGCTTTGTTGTTCCAAGAGACATTCGAATTAATGTCGATTATGGCCGAATCAGTTTTTATTCAAAGAAAAATCAAGGATTAGAAAATCAATCCGGCTATAATACTTCAATAAAAATAGGAGGCATAAATGAAAATGCACCTCAAGACAATATTAGTCCAAAAGTGAAGTTATATATGAACGACGAAACATTTGTTTCTGGGGGCGTTACAAATGAATCACCATTCCTTTTAGCCTTTCTTGAAGATGAAAACGGAATTAATACAGCAAGCGGAATTGGGCATGATATTGTTGCAATATTAGATGGAGATGTCAGCAATCCGTATATTTTGAATGATTATTATCAGACAAAATTAGACGATTACACAAATGGAAATTTACGCTTTCCGCTTCGAAATTTAAAAGCTGGACTGCACTCGATAAGTTTTACGGCATGGGATGTTTATAACAATCCTGTCACAAGCGAAATACAATTTATTGTTGTTGGAGATGAATCATTATCTTTAACCCACGTTCTTAATTACCCAAATCCATTTTCAACCTATACGCAATTTTGGTTTTCACACAATAGACCTTATGAACCATTAGAAGTTCAGGTACAGGTTATGACTATTACAGGAAAAGTAGTCTGGACAACAAACCAAATTATTACGACTGAAGGATTTCTATCGAGAGAAATATCTTGGGACGGAAAAGATGATTATGGAGATCGGATAGGTAAAGGAGTTTATATTTATAAATTGACCGTCAAATCAAATTTGACAAATAAAAAAGCAGAAAAATATGAAAAGCTTGTCATCCTATAAAAAAATATATATTTGTACCATAAATACCATTAGCCCCATAAATGAAAAAAATATCGCATTTATTTATTTGTTTTTTAATTATAACGTACGCAAAAGCCCAAGAAACTCGACCAATCACCACTGGAGTTCCTTTCCTATTAGTCGCTGCTGATGCAAGAGCAGCAGGTTTGGCTGATCAAGGTGTAGCTACTTCAGCAGATGTTTTCTCACAACAATGGAATCCTGCAAAATATGCATTTTCTACAGATGCACAAGGACTTTCAATAAGTTATACTCCTTATTTGACTGACTTGGCAAATGACATTTCACTTGGACAATTAACCTATTACAACAAATTCAGTGATCGAAGTGCCTTTGCAGGAAGTTTTCGTTATTTTGGTTTTGGAGACATTGAGTTAAGAAGAACTGGTGATCCAAATGAAATTCCAAATATAGTATCACCAAACGAATTTGCTTTAGATGGATCATACTCACTAAAAACTAAGCGAAACCTTTTCGATGTCAGTTGGAGCAAGATACATTAGTTCAAACCTAAAAGTGGCCTCAGAAGATGTTGACGCAACTGCAGGAAAATCATTTGCTGTTGATGTTGCCGGATTTTATCAATCTGAAGAAATTGCTTACAGTGATTTCAACGGAAGATGGAGAGCTGGTTTTAACTTTCAGAATATCGGACCAAAAATCAGTTATGACAATGACGATTTAAGCAGCTAATTTTTTACCTGCAAATATGAGACTTGGAGGAGGTTTTGATTTCATTCTTGACGATTATAATAAAGTCGCGGTAAATCTTGAATTCACTAAATTACTTGTACCAACTCCGCCGGGACATCAAACAGCAGTAGATTTAAACGGAGATGGCGATTTTACCGACCCGGAGACATTGCACAGGAACAAAGCACAATTGCCTACAACAAATATAATGACATAGGATGGGTTGAAGGAATTTTCAAATCATTTGGAGATGCTCCAGGTGGATTTAGCGAGGAATTAAAAGAAGTTACTTATAGTCTTTCGGCGCAGAATATATGTACCAAGATTCATTTGCATTGCGTGCTGGATATTTTCATGAAAGTCCAGAAAAAGGAGCAAGACAATTTTTCTCTTTAGGAGCTGGTTTCAAATACAACATTGTAAAAATTGATGTTTCATATTTATTCTCAACATCAAAAGTTAAAAATCCGTTAGAAAACACACTTCGTTTTTCTTTAACGTTTAACTTTGGAGACAAATATGACGAATATTAAACGACCAAAATATAAAAAATAATCAACAATCCAAATTTCTATGTTTTAGGAATTTGGATTTTTTTTCCCATAAAAACAATGAAAGAAATCAGTATTACATCCTCATTTTTAGTTTATAATAACATAACAGAACTTTCAGAAGAAATTCAGGATTTAATGAAACAGGCCGTTGAAATTAGAAAAAAAGCATATGCTCCTTATTCGCAATTTAGAGTTGGCGCCGCATTACTGTTAGATAATGGAAAAATAGTTTTAGGATCAAATCAGGAAAATGCGGCGTATCCTCAGGGTTATGCGCAGAACGTGTGGCGATTTTTCATGCCGGAAGTATTTATCCCGAAGCAAAAATCTTAAAAATAGCTATTACAGCTGCTTCAGACACAAATCAGACAACCGCTCCTATTCCGCCGTGTGGCTCTTGCAGACAATCAATAGCCGAATATGAAATCAAACAGGACACCCCTATAGAAATCTATTTTATGGGCGAAATAGGCGAAGTTTATAAATCGGCATCCCTAAAAAATTTGCTCCCTTTTATGTTTGACAAAAAGTTCTTGTAAAAAAAAGCCAAAAAGTAGCGTTTAAATTTTAGTTCTTAAATGGAATGTCTTATTTTTGCATCCCGACCTTTCGGGCGCAAATTTGTGGGAGGAAACTATTTTGCGTTATAGGCAACAATTGATAACACAAACAAACTTTAGCAAAAGAAAGAATTCAGATGAAAGAAGTTACAAAAGAAGTATATTTAAAGTGGTATGAAGACATGCTGCTTTGGAGAAAGTTTGAAGACAAACTTGCAGCATTATACATTCAACAAAAAGTTAGAGGTTTTCTACACTTATATAATGGTCAGGAAGCTGTATTAGCCGGTGCATTGCACGCTATGGACCTGACTAAAGACAAAATGATTACTGCTTACAGAAACCACGTACAGCCAATTGGTATGGGCGTTGATCCTAGAAGCGTAATGGCTGAACTTTTAGGAAAAGCAACAGGAACTTCTAAAGGTATGGGAGGTTCTATGCACATTTTCTCTAAAGAACACCGTTTTTACGGAGGTCACGGAATCGTAGGTGGACAAATTCCGGTAGGAGCTGGTTTAGCTTTTGCTGATAAATATTTCAACACTGGCGGTGTTACCATGACTTACTTTGGTGATGGAGCTGCTCGACAAGGTTCTTTACACGAAGCTTTCAACATGGCTATGTTATGGAAACTTCCAGTTGTATTTATCGTTGAAAACAACGGTTACGCAATGGGAACTTCTGTAGAAAGAACTGCAAACCACACTGATATCTGGAAATTAGGTTTAGGTTACGAAATGCCTTGCGGACCTGTTGACGGAATGAACCCTGTAAAAGTTGCTGAAGCAATGACGAAGCAATCGAAAGAGCGCGCCGTGGAGACGGACCAACTTTCCTTGAAATGAAAACGTACCGTTACAGAGGACACTCAATGTCTGATGCACAATTATACCGTTCTAAAGAAGAGGTTGAAGAATACAAAAAAATTGACCCGATTACTCAAGTTTTGATGTAATTATAGATCAAAAATATGCTACTGAAGAAGAAATCGAAGCAATTGACCAAAGAGTTAAAGACTTAGTTGAAGAATGTCGAAAAATTTGCTGAAGAATCTCCATATCCAGACTTACAACAATTATACGATGTAGTATACGCACAAGAAGACTATCCATTTACACCTCATAAACTATAATCATCATGGCGATAAAAGTAACAATGCCTCGTTTGAGCGATACTATGACGGAAGGAACGGTAGCGACTTGGTTAAAAAAAGTAGGCGACAAAATCAGTGAAGGAGATATCTTAGCTGAAATTGAAACAGACAAAGCAACTATGGAGTTCGAATCTTTCAACGAAGGAACTCTTTTACATATCGGAATTCAAGCTGGAGAAACTGCTCCTGTTGATTCATTATTAGCAATTATTGGTAAAGAAGGAGAAGATATTTCTGCTCTTTTAGCTGGTGGTGATGCTCCTGCTGCCGAAGCTCCAAAAGCGGATGCTCCTGCTGCTGAAGCTAAAACAGAAACTGCTGCTCCTGCAAAAGCTGCAACTGAATTACCAAAAGGTGTTGTAGTAGTAACTATGCCACGTTTGAGTGATACAATGACTGAAGGTACAGTAGCAACTTGGTTGAAAAAAGTTGGAGATACTGTTGCTGAAGGTGATATTTTAGCAGAAATTGAAACAGACAAAGCGACTATGGAGTTTGAGTCTTTCAATGCAGGAACATTATTATACATCGGAATTCAAGAAGGAAACACTGCTCCTGTTGACAGCTTATTAGCTATCATTGGGCCTGCTGGAACTGATATTTCTGGAATTGCTGACAATTATACTGCCGGAGGCGCTGCAACTGCAAGTGCTCCTGCTGCTGAAGAAACAAAAGCCGCTCCTGCTGCTGAAAAAGCACCAGAAGCTGTAAACAATACTTCAGACGGAAGAATTTTAGCTTCACCTTTAGCTAAGAAAATTGCTTCTGACAAAGGAATTCAATTAAACCAAGTTAAAGGATCTGGCGAAAACGGACGTATCGTGAAAAGCGATATTGAGAACTTTACTCCAGCTGCACAAGGACACGCTGCCGTTTCTGCACCTGTCGCAAAACAAGAAGCGTCTGCTCCTGCTGCTCCAAAAGTATTTGTTCCTGCTGGCGAAGTTTTCACAGAAGAGATCAAAAACTCTCAAATGCGTAAAATTATTGCAAAACGTCTTGCAGAATCGTTATTTACTGCTCCTCACTACAACTTAGTGATCGAAGTAAGCATGGACGAAGCAATGGGCGCAAGAGCAACAATCAATACTGTTCCAGATACAAAAGTATCTTTCAACGATATGGTGATTAAAGCTTGTGCTTTAGCATTGAAAAAACATCCAAAAATCAATTCTCAGTGGAAAGAAGATGCAATCATCATCAACCACCACGTAAATATTGGTGTTGCTGTTGCTGTTGAAGACGGATTAGTAGTTCCTGTATTGAAATTTACAGATGCTATGAGTTTATCTCAAATTGGTGCTTCTGTAAGAGATCTTGCTGGAAGAGCTAAAAACAAAAAATTGGGACCACAAGAAATGGAAGGAAGTACTTTTACAGTATCTAACCTTGGAATGTTTGGTATTACTGAATTCAATTCAATTATCAACCAACCAAACTCTGCAATCCTTTCTGTAGGTGCAATTGTTGAGAAACCAGTAGTTAAAAACGGTCAAATCGTAGTTGGAAACACAATGATGTTATCATTAGCTTGCGACCACAGAACAATTGATGGTGCAACTGGCGCTCAGTTCTTACAAACATTAAAACAATACATTGAAAGCCCAGTTACTATGTTGGCTTAATCTCTGTTAATTTTATAATTAAATCCCGTTTTGTTTATTCAAAACGGGATTTTTTGTTTAATTTTCATCCTTAAATTCAATACTTCACAATATGAAAAAACTAATCCTTGCGACTTTATTCTTGACAGTCATTGCCTGCCAGAAAAAAGATCCAACAGAAAAACCAACAGCCGTTATCGACGAACACAGCTATTCTAAACCAGAACTTGCCGTTGTAAAACACCTTGATCTTGACATTAAAGTTGATTTTGATACGCAGACTATTTCAGGAAAAGCTTCATGGACAATTGACAACACAAGCAAAGGAAACGAAATTATTTTCGACGAAAACACTTTAAATATTACAAAAGTTACTTTAGAACAAGGAGAAGAAGAAAAAGAAACCAAATTCGAACTTGGAAAAGACACTGAATTTCATGGAAAACCACTTCATATTACTATTGAACCCAATACAACTAGAGTAAACATTTATTATAATACTACAAAAGATGCTGTTGCACTTCAATGGTTAAAACCAGAACAAACTGCTGATAAAAAGAAACCATTTCTTTTTTCTCAAGGAGAAAGCATTTGGTCTCGCACTTGGATTCCTTGTCAAGATTCACCAGGAATTCGTTTTACTTACAATGCAAAAGTTACGGTTCCTAAAGATTTATTAGCCGTTATGAGTGCTGTAAATCCGCAGAAGAAAAATGACACAGGTGTTTATACTTTTAAACAAGATAAAGCGATTCCTTCTTATTTAATGGCAATTGCTGTTGGAGATATTGAATTTCAAGCAATCGATAAAAGAACTGGAGTCTATGCAGAACCATCGATGCTGAAAAAATCAGCTTGGGAATTTGCCGAACTTGGAAATATGGTTACAGCTGCCGAAAAACTTTATGGGCCTTATCGTTGGGGACGTTACGATGTTTTGGTTTTACCTCCAAGTTTTCCTTATGGCGGAATGGAAAATCCAAACTTAACATTTTTAACTCCAGGTGTTATTGCTGGTGATCGTTCTTTAACTAGCTTATTAGCACACGAATTGGGCCACAGTTGGAGCGGAAATTTAGTTACAAACGCCACTTGGGATGATATTTGGCTTAACGAAGGTTTTACCACTTATGTTGAACATCGAATTGGCGAAGCAATCTTTGGCAAAAAAGAATTTGAAATGCAAAACGTTATCACCAACAAAGAATTGACTGATAATGTTGCAGAATATGGCGATACAAACCCAGATACAAGATTAAAAGTTAGTTTGACAGGAAGAAATCCAGATGATGGAATCAGCCAAATTCCTTACGTTAAAGGATATGCTTTCTTAAGAGTTATTGAAAATGCAGTTGGACGCGATAAATTCGATCCGTTTATTAAAAATTATTTTGACTCGCATGCTTTCAAATCAATTACCACAGAAGATTTCATAAAATATTTAAATGAAAATCTGATTAAAGATGATAAAGCATTAGCTGATAAAATCAAATTAGAAGACTGGATTTACAAACCGGGAATTCCATCAAATATTCTTCCAGTAAGTTCAGTTGATTTTGATGCTATCGACAAAATTCAAAAAAGCTGGAGAGAAACTGGCGTTGTTGGTTTAAGCAAAAAAATCACAACTACAGCAGAAAAACAGCACTTTATAGATCATCTTCCTGCTGATATCACTGTAAAAGAAATGGAAGCAATCGACAATGAATTCAACTTTACAAAAGGCGGGAATTTCATTATCAAACGTCAATGGTTTGTTCAGGCATTACGTCATCAATATAAAGCTGCAAATCCTGCAATTGAGCAATTCCTTATTGGAATCAGCAGAACCGGATCTGTAATGATGCTTTACAAAGAAATGGTTAAAACTCCTGAAGGAAAAGTTTGGGCAAAACAGATTTTTGAAAAAGCAAAATCTGGCTATCATGCTACTACTATTCAGGCTGTTGAAGGTGTTTTAAAATAAGATTTTCAAAAATAATTTAAAAAGAGGTTGCCTTAATGGGTAACCTCTTTTTTTTTACATCTCATTTGTCATTCCTTGCAAAATAAACGAAAACATTCTTATGAAAACGAGTGCTCTAGCCCCGATAGAAGTGAAAATCCTTTTGTGCCGGGGTTCGGCACAAAAGATTGTAACGGATAGCGGGATTAGCTTCTAAAAAATCAGTCAGGGAAAATTGTCCATCACATAGCGTACATTCTCCATGTTCTAAAATCTGTAATCGTCGCAACTTTGTAATGTCAAAAGACAACAACAAATAACAACTTAAAAAATTAAATAAAATGACACGATTAACAGCATTAAACCCAGAAGAAGTTACAGGAAAAACTAAAGATTTATTCAATTCAGTTCAAGCAAAATTAGGCGTTGTTCCGAATATGATGAGAACAATGGGAAATTCTCCAGCGGTTCTTGAAGGATATTTAAATTTAAGCGGCGCATTAAGCCACGGAAAATTAAGCGCAAAAACAGGTGAATTATTAGCCTTAACCATTTCAGAAAGCAACTCATGTGATTATTGTGTTGCTGCACATACTTTTATTGGAGAAAAATTATTAAAAACTGATGCGCAAGTTTTACACGATGCAAGAACAGGAAATTCTGCTGATGCAAAAACTGCAGCGATTCTTCAATTTGCCAAAACATTAGTAAGCAAAAATGGTTTGGTAAACAATGAAGATGTGAATGCAATTAAAAATGCAGGAGTTTCAGAAGCTGAAATTGCTGAAACTGTTGCACATGTAGCTTTAAATGTTTTAACAAACTATTTCAACAATACTGCTAATACAGAAATTGATTTCCCTGCAGTTCCAAGTTTAGAATTGCAAAATTAATTTTCAAAAAAGAAATCCTTAAAGATAGTCTTGATTAATTTCATGACTATCTTTATGATAAAAATTTAATTATGGAACCACAAAGACATCCTTTACCTCCATTTACAATGGAAACTGCTCTTCAAAAAGTTCAAATAGCCGAAGATGCATGGAACACAAAAGATCCTGAAAAAGTAGCTCTCGCTTATACTATCGATACCGAGTGGAGAAATAGAACTGATTTTATCAATGGTCGTGAAGAAGTAAAACAATTTCTTACTGCAAAGTGGCAAAAAGAACTTCACTACAAACTTAAAAAAGAATTATGGGGTTTTCGTGAAAACAGAATGGCCGTTCGATTTGAATATGAGTGGCAAGATCATTCAGGACAATGGTTTCGCAGTTATGGCAACGAAAATTGGGAATTTGATGAAAACGGTTATATGCAAAAAAGATTTGCCAGCATTAATGATTTACCAATTAATGAAGCAGATCGTAAATTATAAATAGTACTAAATGAGCAATCAAAACGTTTTCACTTTAATAAATCCGCAAAATGGTAATTTGGCATTCAAAATTCTTTCGTTTGATGACAACAGCCATTTTGACCATTTACAACGAAACAATTATTACTCTTTAATTTGGGTTACCAAAGGAAAAGGAAAGGTAAAAGCCGATTTTGCAGAACATCAATTTGAAGAAAACTCACTTCTCGCCTTTTCGCCTTATCAGCCTTTTATGCTTTGCGTAAGCGAACCAATTGAAGGAATTGCAATCCATTTTCATCCTGATTTTTATTGCATTCATATGCACCAAAAAGAGGTTTCCTGCAATGGCGTTTTATTTAATAATATTTATCAGCCTCCTTATGTTCAGGTTACAGAACAAGCTTCGCAAACTTTCAAAATGGTTATTGACCAAATGAAATCAGAAATTCAAAATGCAGAACTAGCACAATATGAATCCCTTATTTCTTACTTAAAGATTTTTCTGATTACGGCTTCACGATTAAAAACAGAACAATTGGAAGAAATGAAATCGATTCCAGATTCAAAAGAACCTATTATTCTTCAAAACCTAAAAGATGCAATTGAGCTTAATTTTAAAACCAAGCATTCAGCAGGAAATTATGCCGATTTGCTGCATATTTCTCCAAAAGCATTAGCTAAATTATCCAAGAATTACTTCAACAAAACTTTAACCGACTTAATTTCAGAAAGAATAATTATTGAAGCGAAAAGAGAATTATACATGACCAACAAAACGGTCAAAGAAATTGCCTACGAATTAGGTTATGATGACGAACATTATTTCAGCCGCTTTTTTAAAACCAATGCCGATGTTTCGCCTCAAATTTATCGCGAAACGGTAGGATTCGGAAAAATGGAAGCTTAATTTAGAGTCGCAGTTTTCAGCTTCAGTCTGCTGGTTACTGTAAAACTGTTACTGATCACTTATTTTTCGCTTCAATCCATTTTGACATATACATCGTGCTTCTATAAGCATGATGTTGCAACAAATTACCCATAAAATTATGAAGACGATGACTTTTATAATCAGTTATAAGAGAATTTATCCGTGAAGTTAATTTATTTGAATAATTGCTTTTTTGATAACATTCATTAACAATTGTAATTCCGTTTTTTTGAGATTGTTTCCAGAAATTCTCATCTTGATAAAGTGCGATTGCCTTTTTTGCAAACGCAGCTCGGTATCATCTTAATAAAACCATTCCAAGATAAATCTGAATGCATAGCCTCAGAACCAATTGAAGTTGTTGCACTTGGTGTTCCGCATTGCATGGCTTCCAATAATTTCCCTTTTAATCCAGCACCAAAACGAATTGGAGCTAAAACAACTCTGGCATTTTTTACCACTTCGTTAGCATCTTCCGCTCTTCCTTTTATAAAAAAACCATTTTTAGGCTGATGCAATTGCAATACTTTATGCGAAGGATAAGCACCATAAACTTCTAAAACTGCTTCTGGAAAATCCTTTTTTATAAAAGGCCAAACAGCTTCTTTTAAATGCTGTACGGTATTCCAATTGGGTTCATGAAGAAAATTCCCGATGAAAACAAAGTTTTTTCGACTTTCAAAAGAAGGCAGTTCTTGAAGATCTTCTTCCTTCATTTTTTCAACCAAAAATGGAAGATAAAACAGTAAATCATTACTTATTTTGAAAACATCTTTCAGAATATTCATTTCAAAATCAGAAATAATCAAAGACAAATCGCATCTTAAAATACTAGCTATTTCTCTTTTTGCCACTTCTTCAGATAATAAATCCATAAAGCTCAAAAGTTCTGTTTTTCTTTAAAAGCTTTTTGTCTTGCAGTTCTTAAACAATGCAAATCTTCAGTATCTAAAATCCTGATTGCTTTCGGACAATTTTCGATTATTCTCCATCCAAATTGTTCTTCAATCATAAATCGATCAAACAAAACCACATCCGGGTTTAATTCTACAGCAAAATCATCAAAACTAGAAGAATTAAGTTCTATACTTTTTTTTCTAACGCCAAAATTCAGACAAATCAACCATAAAATCACTGTCCTGCGCGGGACTGGCAAATGTAATTTCAAATCCATTTTCTTTGAAAATAGAAATCAGTTGCAACATTCTTCCGCCAGCAGCAGAAGAATTTGGCTCAGGCCAAACAAACCCAATAATTAAAAGTTTTTTTATCTGATTCATAATATTTGTTTCATATTACAAAATAATGCTTTTTTCCGCGGATTTGCACCAATTTCCTGACATTCGGTCGTAAAAAAACACTAATTTTGTAGGAACACTTTTTTTTGAAAGAATTATGTTAGGATTAAAATTAGCGACGGACCCTCGCTGGGTAAATATAGTCGAATCAAATATCGAAGAAATTTTGACGGATCACGCCTGGTGCGAGCAAAAAGCGGCTTCAAACGCGATAAGTATTAGTTACTTATAATTCTGAATTAGAGGAATTAGTAACTGAAATGCTGGTAATTGCCAGAGAAGAATTGGAACATTTACAAATGGTTCATGATGTAATTAAAAAACGAGGACTTACTTTGGGACGCGAACGAAAAGATCATTATGTAAATGAACTTTTTAAATTCATGAAGAAAGATGGAAGCCGAAGAGACGCTCTTTGTGACCGATTATTATTTTCGGCAATGATTGAAGCCAGAAGCTGTGAGCGCTTCAAAGTACTTTCAGAAAATATTAAAGATGAAGAATTAGCTAAATTCTACCGTGATTTAATGATTTCTGAAGCAGGACATTATACTACTTTTTTAGGTTTCGCCAGAAAATATCAAGACAATATCGACATCGATAAACGATGGAAAGAATGGATTGAATATGAAGGCTCAATCATTACCAATTACGGAAAAAGCGAAACTGTACACGGATAATTTATTTTTCTGAATATTATCCAATAAACAAATACCAAAATTTAACATGACTGCAAGTAAAAAGAAATCCATTTTATTAAAAATCCTTAAATATCTTGGAATAACCTTTGTTGTTATTTTAGGATTATTGTTTCTTAATGCCTATTATTTTTGCAGACAAAATTAAAGAACAGATTAAAAAAACAGCAAATGAAAAACTTAGTGCAGAACTGAATTATTCTGATGTTTCGGTTTCATTTTTCCATCATTTCCCTTCGTTAACTTTAACCTTAAGTGATTTAAATTTAAATGGTTCTGCTCCTTATGCTAAGGAAAAATTCATTACTGCAAAAGAAGTTTCATTTGGAATAAATGTGGCCAGTTTGGTTTTTAGCAAAACTGTAAAAATTGACCAAATTTATTTATCAGATTCGTTTATCAATGTAAAAGTAAACCCAAAAGGTGAAGCCAATTATAATATTTATAAATCTTCAAAACCTTCCAATCCAAAAGACAGTACTGAAACAGCTTTAAAACTGGAGCGAATTGAAATTATAAACAGTAAAATAATTTATGATGATCAATCAACTAAAGTTCATTTTGATGCTTTTGGTTTTAATTATTTAGGAAAAGGAGATTTGAACAAATCTATTTTTGATCTTATATTCAAAAGCCAAAGTTGAAAAACTGAATATTGTTTATGAAGATGAACCTTATTTAATGAATAAAAAGATTGATGCCGATTTGATTACAAAGGTGAACGTAAATTCATTATCATTTTTCTTCCAGCAGAATAACTTAAAAATAAACCAGCTTCTGGTTGACTTTAAAGGAAAATTCGACTTTTTGAAAGATGGCTACAACATGGATTTTGTTATAAAATCAAACAACAGTAAACTGTATGATGTTTTTACTGCTTTGCCTCCAAAATACATTACATGGCTTTCTAAAACCGAATTAAAAGGAAATACAAATCTTCTTTTAACTTTAAAAGGTGATTATATTGCATCACAAAAAATTGCTCCAGAACTTGATTTGGATGTAAAAATCGACAGCGGATTTGTTAACTACAACAAAAGTGCTTTTCCTGTTTCAAATTTAAATCTGGACATAAAAACAAGAGTTCCATCATTAAATCCAGATCTGGTTGTTATTGACGCTAAAAATATTTCCTTAAACATGAATCAAGATTATTTAAAATCAAAATTTTACGTAAAAGGAATAAATACTCCAGATATTAATGCGGATTTTAAAGCAAAAATCGATCTTGAAAAATTAACAAAAGCACTTGGAATTCCTGATATAGAATTAAAAGGAACTTTAATTTCAGACATAAAAGCTGATGGGATATTTGACCAAAAAAAGAAACTTCTACCCGTTACAAATGGAAATATTGATTTGGCAAATGGCTATTTGAAAACAAAATATTATCCAAATCCGATAACAAACATTACTAGTTAAATCTCAGATTAACAACCAAAAAGGAACTTATGACGATTTAAAAGTAAAACTAAAACCAGCTCAGTTTACTTTTGAAGGAAAATCAGTTTATGTTGATGCCGATTTAAGCAATTTTGTTGATTTAACTTATGATATCAAAGCTAAAGGCGAACTTGACGTATAATAAAATCTATAAAGTTTTTTCTCAAAAAGGACTTGATTTAGATGGCTTTGTAAAAGCCGATGTGGTTTTAAAAGGAAAACAAAGTGATGCCGAAAAAGGAAATTACAGCAAACTGAATAACAAAGGAACTCTTGAATTGAGAAATATTGGCATTACATCAGAGTATTTACCTAAAAAATTCATTATTAAAGAAGGGATTTTTAAAATCAATCAGGATAAAATGTATTTCAATAACTTTTTAGCTTCATACGGTCAATCTGATTTTAGAATGAATGGTTATTTACAGAACGTTTTTAATTATGCGACTACAAATACAGGTGTTTTAAAAGGTTCTTTTAAATCTTCATCGCGATATATTAATGTTGATGAATTTATGTCTGAGACGTCAGCAGGAACTTCTGTAACAGAAAACGCAGCTCCAAAACCAGAGGCAAAAACTCAAAATACTCAAACAGGTGTCATTATAATTCCGACTAATTTAAATTTACAATTTACCGCAAATGCTCAAAAAGTTAATTTCGATAAATTAAATCTTCAAAACGCCACCGGAAACTTAAGCATGAACAAAGGCAAACTGTCGATGCAAAATACAGGTTTTGATTTAATTGGCTGCAAGGTAACCATGAACGCCAATTATCAGGCAGTAACTCCTCAAAAAGCAAATTTTGATTACAATATAAAGGCAACTGATTTTGATATTAAAAGAGCTTATAACGAAATTGAAGTTTTTAGAAAAATGGCAAGCGCTGCTGAAAAAGCACAAGGAATTGTCTCTTTGGATTATCAGCTGAAAGGCCGTTTGAATGCAAATATGGAACCCGTTTATCCTTCTCTAGTTGGAGGTGGAACTCTTTCTGTAAAAGATGTAAAAGTGCGCGGATTGAAAATGTTTACTGCCGTAAGTAAAGAAACCAATACAGAATCCATGAAAAATCCTGATCTTTCTAAAGTTGATATTAAAACTACGATCAAAAACAATATTATGACTGTAGAGCGCTTTAAATTTAAGTTTGCCGGTTTCCGACCAAGAATCGAAGGCAAAACAACTTTAGACGGAAAACTTAATTTAAAAATGCGTTTAGGATTACCTCCTTTTGGCATCTTTGGTATTCCGCTTACAGTTACAGGAACGCAGGATAATCCAAAAATAAAAGTTGGCAAAAAATCTGAAGATCTGGAAGAAACTAAGGATACTGAGGAATAAAAATTTTAAACTCCAAATCTTTAAAATTTCAATTATCACTAATAATATAACGCCTTTGTCAAAGTTTAAAACTTTGACAAAGGTTTTTTTGTTATCAGATTCTCACCACAATCTTGTCATCCCGAGGAACGAGGGATCACACTAGAAACTCTACAAAAATTGGCGATTCTCTTTACGGAATTACTAGTATGATTTCTCCTTTCGTCGAAATGACACACTTTGTCTTACAAAACAAAAAACCCGATCATTTCTGAACGGGTTTTTTATAAAAAGTAATCTTTGATTATTATGCTTCAAATGGAATGATAGATACATAAGATTTGTTATCTCTTTTCTTTTGGAACTTAACAACTCCAGCTACTCTTGCGTGTAGTGTGTGATCTTTACTGATGTAAACGTTTTCACCTGGATTATGTTTTGAACCTCTTTGTCTAACGATGATGTTCCCAGCAATAGCAGCTTGACCACCATAAATCTTAACGCCTAAACGTTTTGATTCTGATTCTCTACCATTCTTCGAACTACCGACACCTTTCTTGTGAGCCATGACGTATGAGTTTAAATATTGTTATTATTCTTTAGTAGCTTCTTTTTTTGCTTTTGGAGCTCGCTTTTTTTGCTTTTGGAGCTTCTACTTCTTCAGTAGCTGGCTTCTTCTGCTACAACCGCTTTTTTAGCTGCTGCTTTTTTAGTTCCTCCTGCTGCAGTAATACCTTCAATTACAATTTGTGTAAGATATTGTCTGTGACCATTTTTCTTTTTGTAACCTTTTCTTCTTTTCTTTTTGAAAACGATTACTTTATCACCTTTTAAGTGTTGTAACACTTTAGCTTCTACTGAAGCACCTTCTATAGCTGGGGCGCCTAAAGTTACATTTCCGTTATCATCTAATAAAAGAACTTTGTCAAAAGAAACTTTTGAACCTTCTTCATTAGCCAAACGGTGAACATAAACCTTTAAGTCTTTGCTTACTTTAAATTGTTGCCCTGCTATCTCTACGATTGCATACATACCAAATTGATTTATTGATTTTTAAGGTTGCAAATATACAACTAAAAATTTACTGCGCAATCCCTTACTGCAAAAATATTTTCTTTGGCTTTAAAGACTGTTTTACAGGGCTTTTTAATTATTTTTAAAATAAAAAACGGTGTAAAATACTATTAAATTATTAGCGATAAATACATAAATTTTAAAACAATAAACAAAAAAGACTATTTTTGAGTAACTATAATCGACTTTTTGCTACCTACTTACTTTAGGTAATATAAATTATTAATCGTATATGAAAAATTCAATAATGATGTTAAGTGCAGCACTAATGCTTGGCGGAGTAGCTCATGCTCAAAAGGTAGCTTTTGAAGAGTACAATTTAGATAACGGAATGCATGTAATTCTGCACAACGACCCATCGGCACCAGTAGTCATTACCTCTGTAATGTATCACGTTGGCTCAAAAGATGAACGTCCTGACAGAACTGGTTTTGCGCATTTTTTCGAACATTTATTATTTGAAGGAACTCAAAATATAAAACGCGGTGAATGGATGAAAATCGTTACTGCAAACGGAGGCGTAAACAATGCCAATACCTCAGACGACAGAACTTATTATTATGAAGTTTTTCCATCAAACAATTTAGAATTGGGTTTATGGATGGAATCTGAAAGATTAATGCATCCAATTATCAATAAAATTGGAGTTGACACGCAAAATGAAGTCGTAAAAGAAGAAAAAAGAATGCGTTACGACAATCAGCCTTACGGAAATATTCTGCCTGAGGTTAAAAAGAATATGTTCAAGAATCACCCGTATCGCTGGACAACTATAGGCTCAATGAAAGATTTGGATGCCGCAACTCTTGAAGAATTTCAGGCATTCAACAAAAAATTCTATACACCTAATAATGCTGTTTTAGTAGTTGCCGGAGATTTTGATAAAGCAAAAACTAAAGAATGGGTTCAGAAATATTTTGGCCCAATTCCAAAAGGCGAGGAAGTTAAAAAGCAAACTTTTACCGAAGAGCCAATTACACAGACAATAAAAGCAACTTACGAAGATCCTAATATTCAGATTCCGATGATTGTTGCTTCGTACAGAACGCCTTCAATGAAAACTAGAGATGCACGAGTTTTAGACTTAATATCATCTTATTTAAGTGACGGGAAAAGTTCAAAATTGTACAAAAAAATCGTTGACGATAAAAAAATGGCGCTTCAAATTGGTGCGGTAGGATTCAGCCAGGAAGATTACGGAACATACATTTTATATGGTTTACCAATGGCACCCTATACTATCAGCCGACATTTTAAAAGAAATGGATGAAGAAATCGTAAAAATTCAGACCAATTTGATTACTGAAAAAGATTACGAAAAATTACAAAACAAATTCGATAATAATTTTGTGAATGCAAATGCAAGCGTAGAAGGAATTGCTGAAAATCTTGCTTCTTACTACCTTCTTTATGGAGATGTTAACTTGATCAATACTGAAATTGACATGTATCATTCTATAACAAGGGAAGAAATCAGAGAAGTTGCCAAGAAATATTTAAATCCGAACCAACGCTTGATTTTAGATTATATCCCTTCTGCAAAATCTCAAAACTAAGAATATCGAATCATGAAAAAAATATATACTTTTTTAATCCTTTTTTTCCTAACTGGAATTATGACAGCACAAGATCGTCCACAACCAAAACCAGGAAATGCACCTGTAGTCAATATTAAAAAGCCTCAAACTTTTGTGTTGGCAAACGGCATGAAAGTTTTAGTTGTCGAAAATCATAAATTACCAAGAGTCAGTTTTAACCTAACACTTGACAACGCTCCTTTTACTGAAGGAAATAAAAAAGGCGTTGACGAATTGACAACCAGCTTGATTGGCAACGGAACCAAAAAAACAACAAAAGAAGCTTTTAACGAAGAAATTGATTTTTACGGAGCAAGCATCAATTTTCATTCGCAAGGCGCTTACGGAAGTTCGCTTTATCAAAATATTCAGGACGTGTCTTAGAACTTCTTGCTGAAGGTGCTTTACAGCCAAATTTCACTCAAACTGAATTTGACAAGGAAAAAGCAAAATTATAGAAGGCCTTAAAGCCGACGAAAAAAGCGTTCCGGCAATTGCAAATCGCGTGGTTGATGTTTTAGCTTTCGGAAAAAATCATCCTTCTGGAGAATATTTATCCGAAGAAACCGTGAAAAATGTGACACTTGCAGATGTTCAGGCAAATTACGCCACTTATTTTGTTCCCGAAAATGCTTATTTAGTTGTTATTGGAGATATAAAATTTAAGGAAACTAAAGCGGCTGTAGAAAAACTTTTTAGTGGATGGAAAAAACAAAGTCGCACCAAAAAACACTTATCCAAATCCGGAAAATGCATCTAAACTTCAAATCGATTTTGTCGATGTTCCAAATGCAGTTCAATCAGAAATTTCATTAGTTAATACGGTGAATTTAAAAATGAGTGATCCTGATTTTTTTCCTGCAGTTATTGCAAATCAAATTTTAGGAGGTGATTTCAATAGTTATTTAAATATGAATTTACGTGAACAGCATGCTTGGACGTATGGCGCAAGTTCAAACATTGGAAGCGGAAAATATGTAACCAAATTCAAAGCTTCATCTGCCGTTAGAAATACAGTTACAGATAGCGCAGTGGTTCAATTTGTAAAAGAAATTAAACGAATCCGCACTGAAAGAGTTGATCCCACGAAGTTTTACGAAATGTAAAAGCAGGATATATTGGCCGCTTTGTGATGCAGGTTGAAAAACCTCAAGCTGTAGCGCGTTATGCCTTAAATATTGAAACCGAGAAACTTCCGGCTGATTTCTACGAAAAATACATCCAAACCATCAACAACGTAACTGCCGATGATATTTACCGAGTTGCAAACAAGTATTTCTTACTTGGATAATATGCGAATTGTAATTGCAGGAAAAGGTTCTGATGTAATTGCAGGCTTGGAAAAACTTCAAATTCCGATTTTCTATTTTGACAAATATGGAACTCCTGTTGAAAAACCGGCAACTAAAAAAGAAGCTCCATCAGATGTTACCGCACAAACCGTTTTTCAAAATTACATAAAAGCAATTGGTGGTGAAAAAGCTGTAACGGCTGTAAAAACGCTTTACATGAACGGAAGCACTACAATTCCGCAAGCTCCAACTCCACTAACTTTTACTTCAAAATTAGATTCAAAAGGAAAAATGATGGTTTCGCTTGCTATGGGAACTATGAATTTAATGAAACAAGTTGTAAATGACAAAGGCGCTTATATTGAACAGCAAGGCCAGCGCAAAAATCTAGAAGGCGATGATCTTACAGAAATGAAAGCAAATGCAGCTCCTTTTGAAGAATTGCAATTAACAAAAGAACAGATTTAAAAGTTGACGGCATCGAACCAATCAATGGCAGCGATGCTTATGCTATAAAAGACTGAAAAACAACTTATTTTTACGATGTAAAATCAGGATTGAAAGTTGCCGAATCTAAAGTTCGTGAGCAAGGCGGAAAATCAGTCTACACAAATAACAAATTTCAATGATTACAAAGAAGTAAAAGGAGTAAAAGTTCCTTTCAATTTAATTCAGAATGTAGGTTTTGAATTGGACATTAAAATGTCTGATATCAAAATAAATGAAGGAGTTTCTGATGCAGATTTTCTCTAGAAAAGGTACTGAGGTTCTAAGATACTAAGGTTCTAAGATTTTTTTCTCATAGGCTTTGTCAAAGTTTAAAACTTTGACAAAGCTTTTTTTATGCTTTATTTGTCAGGCTGAGCGGAGTCGAAGCCCCTTCCGATTGGTGCGCCCTTCGAATTCGCTCAGGGTGACGATTACGTTAAGAAAAATTTTCATTATTTCTTCGCAGACAAATAAACCCCAATCAAAATAATAAATGCGCCAAAAAACTGAATTGGAGTAAGCATTTCATTATCCAACAATCCCCAAAAGAAAGCCACAATCGGAATTAAATAAGTCACAGAAGTTGCAAAAACAGGCGAAGACATTTGTATCAATTTAAAGAATAAAACATTCGCTATTCCGGTTCCTAAAACGCCAAGAATCATCACGAAAAAATATGGAATGCTGTGTGGCATCAATATTGATTCTGTTGAGAAATATCAGTCGTACTTAAAATAATTAATGCCGGTAATAAGCAAAACCGCAAAATTTCCGGTTGTAATACTTAGTGAATTTAAATCGGATAAATACTTTTTGATTAAATTGACATTTATTGCATAACAAAGTGTCGCAATTACAACCAAAACAATATAATAATAATTTTGTCCTGGATGTGCGGATGCCCCACTTAAAACCAATAATAGACAGCCAACTAATCCCACAAAAACTCCTAAAACCTGTCGTTTTTGAAACTGAATTCCGAAAATAAGAATTCCTAAAACCAAAGTATTTAAAGGCGTTAGCGAATTTAAAATGGCAACAATCGAACTATCAACTTCGAGTTTCTGCAATTGCAAAAAGGTAAGCTGGAGTAAAAGTTCCAAAAAGGGAAGTTATGGCAACAAATTTCCATTGGCGACGCGAAATCTTTTTCAAACTTTTAAATCCAATAATCAATAGAAATAAGGCTGCAAAAATAATTCGGAATGAACCTACCTGAATTGCCGTTAATCCGACCAAGTCCTCTTTTGATTAAAATAAAAGAACTTCCCCAAATAAGCGAAAGAACTAATAGATAAGCCCACTTTAATTGTTTTGCATCCATAAACACATATTTTAATGCAAATTTGAAATAATTTTACAAATTAGCCTCTCGGATTTTATTAATTTTGCAATGAACATATTGACAAATTTAAAATCTATATAAATGAAATTCACAAAAATCATAGCATCATTGGCAATTGCAGGTTTAGTATTCGTTAGCTGTAAAAAGGAAGAAGATAAAAATTTAGCGAATATCAAAGCCATAGAAACAGCTTCAAAAGAACAAAAAGCAATTGTTGCTGAAAATGTTCAAACGGCAAGTTTTGAAATTGAAGGAATGACTTGCGCAATGGGATGTGCAAAAACAATCGAAAAAGAATTATCAAACCTTGAAGGAGTAGAAAAGGCGACTGTTGATTTTGATAAAAAGACCGCTACTGTTGCTATTTGACAAAACAATTCAAAACCAGGAAAAATTAGCTAAAATTGTTCAGGCTACTGGTGACGGAAAAACTTATAAAGTTTCGAATACAAAATCGTAATTAAATAAATTCCAATCCTAATTCCGAAACTTTGGAACGGGATAAATTCCAAATTCCAATTACTTGCCAGAATTTGGAATTTTCTTAAAAAAAGATTTGATTTTTAGCATAAAAAAAAGGCGTTCATAATTGATCGCCTGTTTTTTATGTCTGATTTTTTATTTCCATTTCAATGTTTCCATCAATCGCTGCATATCATTTTTGATATAACTTGCAGCTGGCATTACCGAATCAAAATTAGGTTTAGCATAAAAATAAACCGATCCTGTTAAAAAATGTTTCGTACTATCTGTAACGTAAAATTGTGAATTTGTCGCCGCATTTCCATCCACTTGATAAAACATTCCGTAAACCTTTTTCTTCGGATTTAAATAAGGCTGTTCTAAAATATCATCAGCTTTAATAACATGCTCATAAGTTAATTTTTGAGCATCTCTCAATAATTTTTCGATATCGCCATTTACCGGTTTATAAGTCAGGTAAATTGTAGCTTTCATTTTTGGATACGTAATCGCAAAACCACAGTTTTTTTCACCTTTAATAGTTGCAGCTTCATTCATTTCAAAAGTAAACGGGCAATTATTTTCAAAATTAACATACTTTGCTTCCGGATAATCTAAGCGCAGAAAACCTGCAGGTTTGGGCAATACATCATCTTTACAGCTTACTACTGTCAGAGTCAGCAAAATTATAGTTATAGAAATTATTTTTTTAAACATTTTATTCTATTGTTACTTTTATTTGTTTTACACGCTTTTTATCCACTGTTTCTATGGTGAAGACACAGTTTTCAAAAGCAATTTTCTGATCTTTTTTAGGGAAATTCCCTAGAATTTCTAAAATAAATCCCGCAAAGTTTCAGCTTCCCCTTTGTGAGATTCAAACACATCTTCATCAACATCAACAATTCTATAAAAATCCTTCAAATTGATTTTTCCTTCAAAAAGAAAATTCTTTTCATCGATCTGAGAATAATTCAAATTTTCATCGTCAAACTCATCGCTGATATCCCCTACTATTTCCTCAATAACATCCTCTAATGAAACTAATCCTGATGTTCCGCCGTATTCATCCACGACAATCGCCAAATGGCTTTTAAGGCTCTGAAAATCCTTCAATAAATTATCCAGTTTTTTATTTTCAGGAACAAAAAAGGCTTCTCTTATCAAAGTCGTCCAGTCAAATTCTTCCTTATCAATATGAGGCAGTAAATCTTTAACAAACAAAACACCTTCAATCTGATCAATATTATCGCGATAAACCGGAATTCTTGAAAATCCTTTTTCGATTATTTTTGGATAAATAGTTTCAAATGTTTCCGAAATTTCCAAGCCAAAAATATCAATCCTCGGACTCATAACCTGTTTTGTATCTGTATTTCCAAAAGAAACAATTCCCTCCAGTATTTTTTGCTCATCACTTGATGTTCCTTCAGAATCTGTAAGTTCTAATGCCTGAGAAAGCTGGTTTATTGAAAAATTATTTTTTTGTTTTCCGAGTTTATTCTGCAAATATAGCGTAACACTGCGCATCGGCAAACTTATTGGAGATAGTAATTTATCCAAAAAAGAAATTGGATATGCGACCAATTTAGCAAATTTCACATTGTTTCGGCTAGCGTAAACTTTAGGCAAAACTTCTCCAAATAATAAAATTAGAAAAGTAACAAGAATTACTTCTAAAATAAATTTAAAAACCGGAGAACTTATATAGGCAAATATATTTTTCCCAATAAAAGAGAATAAAATAACAACACCGATGTTTAAAAAATTATTAGCCACTAATAACGTAGCCAGCAAGCTTTTTAGGTTTATCAAGAAGATTCGAAATTATTTTTCCTTTCGAAAGATTCTCTTGTAAGGTTTCGTCAATATCTTTTTGAGATAAAGAAAATAATGCTACTTCGGCACCTGAAACAATTGCCGATAAAAACAGCAAAATAAATATTCCGACAAAACCAATTATTAAATTGATGTCAAGAGTTGTAGTGAAATATAAACTGGGCTCTGGGTCCAAATTAAAAAGATTAGTTAAACAATCAAAAAGGCAAATCGTTCACAGGCAAGCCTTCATTAGTCGCATCAAAGTTAGTATTTTTTGTGGATTCTGAATCGTGATGTGGTTTATGATTTCCTGTTTCTTTTTTGGTTGTCAAGAAAGTAAATTCGGTTACCTGAATTTCGGTGGTATATTTTGTTGTACCGTCTTCCGCTTGCCATTGTCGCGATTTTATACGACCTTCAACATAAATTTTATCCCCTTTAGATAAATATTTTTCGCAAATTTCGGCTGCTTTATTGCGCACAACCAAATTATGCCATTCTGTCGAAGTTATTTTTTCATTGGTAGTTTTATTGATATAAACTTCATTTGTGGCCAACTGAAAACGACCGATGCAATTTCCTCCATCAAAATAATGCATTTTCACATCATCGCCCAAATGGCCAATCAGCATCACTTTATTTAATGTTCCGTTCATAGTTTTTTGGTGGTATTTCTACCAAAGATACATTTTTTTAGCAAATTATTTCTTGCTTTTCAATAAAATTATAAATCACAATCGGAAAAGGAAAACTTTTTAATTCACTGGCATTCACACCATTTCCTATCATTTCCTTAATTTTAACTTTCCAAAATTGAATATGAAATGTTGGTGCGAAAGCTTATGAATAACCGTTGTATGACTGCAGCTCTTCTATACCTATAATAGTATAGGAAGGAAAAATATCTTTTTGAATTGCATTTGCAACAAAATCAAAACCAACAATTTCACTAGTTTCCAGAAGAGGAAATTCATATAAATTATGCCAAATTCCTTTCGCAGTCCTTTTTTGAATTAAAGTATTTCCCAAGAACATCTTCCAAAATCAAATAATTAAAGAAATCGGTTGGTCACTTTTAGCTTTTTTAGATTTCACAGGCAAAGCATCCACTTTCTTTTTTTGCAAAGCCACACAACTGTCATTAAAAACACAAATCAGTGCAATTCGGACTTTTAGGAACACACTGCAAAGCACCAAACTCCATTATCGCCTGATTGAAAGACGCCGGGTTATCTTTTGGCATTAATTCGAAGCCAAGTTCGGTAAATTCTTTTTTGGTGGCTGGCAAAGCAATATCAGATTCTATATCCAAAATAGCGAGAAAGCACTCGAAAAACATTTCCATCCACAACAGGAACGGCTTCATTATAAGAAAAAGAAGCGATCGCAGCAGCAGTATATTCGCCAACACCTTTTAATTTCAAGTAAATCTTTATATGTCTTCTGGAAAAACCCCGTTAAGTTCATTAGCGACATATTGAGCTGTTTTATGCAAATTTCGAGCTCGCGAATAATATCCTAGTCCCTGCCAAAGTTTCAAAACTTGTTCTTCATATGGCATTTGCCAAATCAAACACAGTAGGAAATTCCTCCGTAAAAGCAAAAAAATAAGGCATTCCCTGAGCAACTCTTGTTTGCTGCAACATAATTTCTGAGAGCCAAATCTGGTAAGGATCGGCCGTATTTACGCCAAGGCAAATCACGTTTGTTTTGTAAATACCAATTTATCAATACTGTTATAAAAATCCATTTGCAAAATACTTAGAAAACAAAAGTAAATGTTTATGTAATTAAAATTTAACGAATTAGCTTGATTAATTATTTTTTTAATTCCTATATTTGCAAACTCAAAAAAATAGTACATCATTTATAAAATAAAATAGGAAAGAAAATGACGAAAGCAGATATCGTAGCGAAAATTTCAGAGAAACTAGGTCTTGAAAAAGGAGATGTTCAAGCAACAGTAGAAACTTTTATGGAAGAAGTTAAAACTTCATTGGAAACTGGAGATAATGTTTACCTAAGAGGATTTGGAAGTTTTATCGTAAAAACAAGAGCTGAAAAGACTGGTAGAAACATTTCAAAAAACACTACAATCAAAATTCCAGCACACAACATTCCTGCGTTTAAACCTGCAAAAGTTTTTGTAGAAGGAGTAAAAACGAATAACGAAGCAAAATAATACTATTAATTAATCATAAAATCGACACGATATGCCAAGTGGTAAAAAAAGAAAGAGACATAAGGTAGCTACTCACAAACGTAAAAAAAGAGCGAGAGCTAACCGTCACAAAAAGAAAAAGTAGTTTTAAACTACTTTTTTCTTTTTAAACGTTCATTGAAATTGAAAATTTCAGAATTCAAGTCATCCAGATTTATAGAATTCAGTCAATACTGATTCACTTAGAACTGCAAACTGCCGAGCTTAAATTTTCCCCGGGTTCAATACCTGTTAAAAATATTGTTTAATCCATCCTTGTAGAAGTTGATGGTTGTTGGTTTTTGGTTGATGGTTTTCTTTACCAACAACTATCAACAAACAACCGACAACCAATTCACGGATAAAAATTTACAGTGTGAATAAAGAATTAATCATTAGATCTAGTTCTGAAGCCGTAGATTTTGCCTTATTAAAAGATGGAAAACTAATTGAATTACACAAAGAAGAAGAGAAAAGCAACTTTCAGGTTGGTGATATTTTTATTGCCAAAATCAGAAAACCAGTTGCCGGACTTAACGCTGCTTTTGTAAATGTAGGCTTCGAAAAAGATGCTTTTTTACATTATCACGATCTAGGACCAAACTTAGCTTCCCAGCTGAAATTCATAAAACTTGTAAGCGCAGGTAAATTAAAAGATTTCTCCCTAAAAACCTTTCAGTTTGAAAAAGAGATTGACAAAGATGGCATCATTACTGATATTTTAAGTGCCAATCAATCTGTCTTAGTTCAAGTAGTTAAAGAACCTATATCGACCAAAGGTCCAAGAATAAGTGCTGAGCTTTCTCTTGGCCGGAAGATTTATTGTTCTCGTTCCGTTTTCTGACCGTGTTTCTATTTCTCAAAAAATAGAAGACAAAAAAGAAAAGGATCGTCTAAAAAAACTTGTTCTATCGATCAAACCTAAAGGATTTGGTGTTATTGTTCGCACAGTAGCCGAAGGCAAAAACGTAGCCGAATTAGAAAAAGATTTGCAGAACCTGCTTGGCAGATGGACTGCAATGTGTAAAAAATTACCAACTGCTCATCATCCATCAAAAGTATTAGGAGAGCTTAACAGAGCTTCTTCAATATTAAGAGATGTATTTAACGATACCTTCAGCGGTATCCAGATAGATGACGAAGAGTTGTACCATCAAACGAAGGAATATCTGCAAGAAATTGCACCTTCAAAACAATCGATTGTTAAGTTTTATCAATCAAATGATACTCCAATTTTCGAGAAATACAATATAGAGAGACAAATCAAAACTTCTTTTGGCAGAACCGTTTCCATGAGTAAAGGTGCTTATCTTATTATTGAACACACTGAAGCTCTTCACGTTATAGACGTAAATAGCGGAAACCGTTCAAATAAAGCAACTAACCAGGAAGACACAGCCATGGAAGTAAATATGATTGCCGCAGCAGAAATTGCCAGACAATTACGTCTGCGAGATATGGGCGGAATTATAGTTGTTGATTTTATCGATATGTCTAATCCAGAAAACAGGAAAGTTTTGTTCGACTTCTTGCGAGAAGAAATGAGCGACGATAAAGCAAAACATAAAATCTTACCGCCGAGTAAATTTGGTTTGGTCCAAATTACCAGACAACGCGTAAGACCAGAAGTTAATATTAAAACTAGAGAAGAAGATCCAAATAAAGTCAACGGTGAAATTGAAGCGCCAATATTGATAATTGACAAGATCACCTCTGATTTAGAAAGAATTTTAAAAACCCACAATAAAGTTGTACTTAAATATACATCCGTTTGTGGCTGCATACCTCAGTAAAGGTTTTCCATCATTACGTTCAAAATGGTTTTTTGAACATAAGAAATGGGTGAAAATCATACCTCGTGACGCTTACACGTACTTAGAATACCATTTCTATGATAAAAAAGGAAATGTTATTTCAGAATAAAAAACAAAACCGCCCCGATTGTATCGGGGCGGTTTTTTTATGCTTTATAGCGATTGAGAACTTACGATTGTCACCCTGAGCGAAGTCGAAGGGCACTTCAATTGGCACGCGCGGGCTTCGACTCCGCTCAGCCTGACAAAAGTTTGAAATTTGGAATTTTAAAAATTGAAATTTCCTTTTAAAATTTATTCCCTTATTATTTCAATTTTACGTCTGATTTCATTCCCGGAGGCATCTAACACAGTAATATAATGCGTTCCAGTTGTTGGCGTAATTGGCAGTTCATGGAAGGTTTTTGTTGTGGCTTTATAAACATCGTCAACATACCAAAACAATTCTTTGTCTCTTTCAGAATATGCTACTTTTAAAATTACAGGCTGTACCTCACTATTAAAATTCTTAGTTAAATAAATTTTGCTGTTTGTTTTTGGATAAATAAAATCCATTGTTGTGGTTTGCGTTCCTTCGCAACCTTCTTTGAAAGGTGGCAATGGCAAATATTCTATATGCTGGCTTTTGTAATACCAAGCCATAACTGGAGGCAAAACAAACCAATTTTTAGTAACAATATTTTCAACACTTTCGCAGCTACTGTTTACCTGAAATTGCTCTGTTTTATCTAAATGAATCGTTTTATGATACGGACAAACTTTTGTTGACTTTCCTTTTTTTGAAACCCATTGCTTGATTTTCGGACAGTTTTCTTTTGCCAGAAAACCGCTTAAACGGCAAACCTCAACTTCTTCCAAATCTTTATAAGGCGTATCAAACCATCTTTGCCTTGGAAGTAAATTAAAAACGTCAAATAAAATTGGTGCGGCGCTGGTAACTCCAGTCAATGTTGGCCTACCTTCTCCCGTTGCATTTCCAACCCAAATTCCAACCACATATCTTGAATTTGTTCCAATAGCCCACGCATCACGATTTCCGAAACTTGTTCCTGTTTTCCATGCAATTTTCAAGGAACTGTCATAAAATTTCCATGCTTCATCACCTTCTGGCCTGTTAACTTCTTCCATTGCGTTATACGTTAACCAAATTGATCCTGCGCCCAAAATATTTTTTTGATCCGTTTTTGAACCGAAATCTGGTTTGAAATCATTTTTATAATTTAATTCAGTAAACTCATTTGTTCGATATTTTGCTTGATTCTTGGCATAATAATTCAATGTTGAAGATAAGTTAGCATAAGTTCGGCACAAATCCCATAAATTACTTTCGGCACCGCCCAAAATAAGAGACAAACCATAATGATCTGGTGTTTTATTAATATCTCTTAATTTAAATTTCTGCAATTCTTCGTAGAATTTATTTACCCCAAAATCCTGCAACATCAAAACGGCAGGAATATTCAGCGAGCGCGACAATGCACGATGAGCCGGTACAGCTCCGTCAAATGTCAAATTGAAATTCTGCGGTGTGTAACCTGAAATTTGTGTTGGAATATCAGCCACTAAAGTATTTGGCAATAATTCTCCATCATCTAGCATAGCACCGTATAAGAGCGGTTTTAAAATACTTCCCGTACTTCGAGGCGCATCAATTATATCCACATCTTTTTGATGATCTGAATCTGCTGGAGAATTTCCAACATAACTCATTACATTTCTGTTTTGAACATCAATTACTAAAATCGCTAAATTATGTACTTCATTTTGTTTGTATTGATTGTAATAATATCTAGCAATTTGATTTACACGATTTTGCAATGCATAATCTATCGTTGTTTTTACTCTGGTTCCTTCTTCATTTTTAGCCACTCTTTGCAATAAATGCGGCGCTATTTGAGGCAAATCATACGGTTTTTGTGGCAAAGGTTCTTCTATAGAAAGTTCATACGTTTGTTTGTCGATAATTCCCTCCTGATGAAGTTTCAGTAAAAGTCGGTTCCGTTTGTTCAGTAATTTTATCTGGTTTTTTCCGGGATAAATTAAGCTTGGAGCATTTGGCAAAACTGCTAAAACAGCATTTTCTGCCCAAGATAATTGATTAGCCTGAACACCAAAATAACGCCAAGAAGCCATTTCCAATCCCACAACATTTCCTCCAAATGGCGCGTGAGCCGCATACATTTCGAGAATTTCATCTTTAGAATAACCTAATTCTAGTCTTGTAGCAAGAATAATTTCGATAATTTTCTCAAAATAAGTTCTGTTTTTCCCTTTTCGGGATAATCGAATAACTTGCTGCGTCAAGGTGCTTCCGCCTCTCACTACTTTACCTGCTTTCTTGTTTTGTTTAAAAGCATTCGCCATCGCACCCGGATTAAATCCCGGATGTTTATAGAAATACTCATCTTCAAAATAAACAATACATTTTTTAAATTTATCTGGAACACTGTCTTGCGCTGGAAAACGCCATTGTCCGTCGCGTGCAATTTTGGCTCCTAAAAGTTCTCCTTCTTTGCTTTCAATTACCGTTGAATAAGGCTCTTTAAACAAAGTTCGCGGAATAGAAAAATAGTAAATCAGCAAAAGCAAAAATGCAATTGCTGATTTAATTTTGTTTGTTTTTATCCAATTTATGATGCGTTGGAAAAACGCTATAAGTTTATTTTTCAACGTATTTAAAGTTTTAGACCACGGATTATACGGATGAAACGGGTTTTCGCAGAGTAGTTTAAAAATATCTGTGTTAATCCGTTTCATCAGTATAATCCATGGACTATAAATTTACTTCACAACTTCTACCCAGAATCCTTTTGTTCTTGCCAAGAAAGTATTATCATACATCGCTTCGCATTGCAATCCAGGCAAATAATAATTTCCTAAATACGATGCGTTTAACAGAATTCTGAAAACTTTGGTTTCTCTCGATTTCATTCCGAAGTAGAAATTAGTTCTGTCGTCACGAATATCAATATAATCGGCAGTATTGTTTACGGCGTCTCCATAATCTGTGAAACGGGTATTTACAATTTCGAAACCTGAAGGCAGAATTTGAGATAATGCTACATTCTGAATGCTTTCATTCCTTTGGTTTTTAATCGTAACCTCAGCAATAAATTCTGTTCCCTGATTAATTTTTGAAACATTAATCACGCTTCCTTTTCTGTTTTTGAAAACAATATTGGCAGAAACATCAGTTTGAACTGCATTTTCTTGTCCGATTGGCAATATTCCTGTATTCAGCACACGAACGTAAACCGTATTATTTTTAATATTTTTCAGTGTAATACTATTTGTTCCGCTAGCAGTAGGCAAACTACGATCCGCAATTGTTTTTTGGGTGTTTATCGTTTCTCCTTTTCCATTTTTAGCAAACTGAATATTGATTCCTTTTGGGCCATTGCTTATTGCAAATTTCGACATCGAATACAAACAATAAGCCGCAGTCTGTGTACTCATCCATTGATTCGCTGACATTTCTTTAGCTAGTTTCGAAGCCGTTGTAAATGCTTTTTGTTTTTGTCCTAAAAGCAGTAATGTTTCTAAAGCCATTGCACGGTTTCTTTCACTTGAGCCATAATAGTAATAACTATATCCATCTGAATCGCCATCTATACTTGTTGTCAGGAATAAACTTTGTCCTGCCGATTTTTGACCTGCTAAAACATACGCCGCCGCTAAACGAAGTTTACTTTCATTCGAAATGCCTTTTGTTTCTCGCAATCTATTCATGGACGACAAATCGGCATTTCCTGCTAAAGCCAAAGTATATAATCTGTAAGCTTGAGCTAAATCATTTCCGTATTTAGGTTCAAAACGCCATTGTTTTGCTTCTTTCTGCTGATATGAAAGCCATTTTGATTTGAAATTAATTGGCAATACATATCCTTTTTTCTCGGCTTCAATTAAGAAATGTCCTGCATAAGAAGTTCCCCAATCATCTGCGACAGCATTTCCTTGCCAGTAAGGCATTCCGCCATTAGACAATTGGAAATTTCCTAATCTTGCAATTCCTGCCGTAATATTCTTTTGAATTAATCCTTTACGAATCGCATCAATATCAGCAACATCTCCCAAATATAATTGTGGAAAAACAGATGAAGTAGTCTGCTCTACACAACCATGCGGATACTGAATTAAAAACTGCAGTCTTCCATTCAAATTCATTGACGGCATTGACGAAACTTCTAATCTGGCTTTATTGCTTCCGGCTACTCCAAATGTTTTCCAAGAAAGTGTTTTTGTACTGTTTGGAGGCAAAATAACATCTGTAAACGTACTTGTAACCGGATTCGGATTTGTCATATCAATTTCGACATCATAACTTGATTTTTCATTTCCTGAAGTTGCAATAACCTGAACTTTTGCAATTCCTGTTGCTGAACCAACAACCAAATTAAAATATGCCATTTTTTCGTCTGGCGAAGTAAAAGTTAATGATTGCGTTGCGCTTCCCATTACTTTTAAACCATTACTAGTTTTAATCTGAATTGAAACATTTTTAATATTATTCTCCGTTGCAAAAACAGTAACTGGAATCGTTACTTTTTCTGAAGGCGAAATTTTTCTCGGCAATGAGGCCAAAACCATTAGCGGACTTTTTACCGGAGTCGCTTTTTCAACGCTTCCGTAAGCACTTGTATTTGCGTCGCCAGCTACAACCATAGTTCGAACAGAACCAATATATTTTGGCAATTTTAACTGATGTGATTTTGTTTGTCCTTTTTCTAATTTAAATGGCCCATAATACAATACAACTGGTTTAAAACGGTTTGCTTTTTTAGCTTTTCCACCACCTAAATCCTGATCTCCACCAATACTGAAAATTTGATTTATTTTTCCGCCATAAGCACCAATTACATCATCATAAACGTCCCAAGTTTTTACTCCTAAAGCTTCACGAACATAAAAACTGTCCCAAGCATTTGGTGTTTTAAAACGAGTTAAATCCAGAAGTCCTTCATCGACAACAGCAATTGTATACGTCATTTCTTTGCCTGATTTCTCCCCTACTTTCACTGTAAAAGGCTGTTCTGGTTTCAAAACATCTGGCATATTAATGGTTGGTGCCAGAATCGTGTTTTTGTCTACGACTTCAATCGGAACAATTCCGTACATACGAATTGGCGAGTCATTTTTGGTCGATGCATGAGGCTGTAATAAAGTAATATTAAAATACACATTTGGCGCCATCGCTCCGGTAATTGGAACTTCCACTTTTGTTTCGCCTTGTTTTGTTTTTGCCCAAAGCGTCTGAACTACTTTTGATCCGTTTTCGATTGAAATCAAAGCGCGTCCACCTTCACTTGAAGGGAAAGAAATTTGCGCTTTTTCACCCACTGCATAATTTTTCTTATCTGTAGAAAACACCAACATATTTGCAGTAGAAGCATCTCTGTTTCGCGTTTTTCCAGACCAAATTGGCCAGTCAATATTTACTGTCAAAGCTGTTGCATGACCGTCTGCATTGTCTGAAACACGAATCAGGTAACGTCCCCACTCTTCATCGGTTAAAGAAAACTGGACACTTCCTTTTCCGCTTGAATCGGTATTTACAACGAAAGTTTTATACGAAGTTGTTGCATTCGAAGAATTATAATTTGATAAATTATCGCTTGAAGCATCCCACCACCAGCGCCAGTCTACTTTAAACACTTTTACCTCTAAGTTTCGCACTGATTTTGGTCTTCCGTTTTCATCAACCGTAACAATATCAAAACGATTATTTGTTCTGGTTTCAAGCATGTTATACTTGTTAAGTTCCGGCGATTTGATTCCGACATACGTTTTATATGGAGAATACGTTGTCGAAATAACATCAGTACTAAAATCGCCACCTTCTTCATACACTTTTGTGATGAACGAAGCACGCAACATTCCCGGTGCCTGACCTTGTAATTTTGGCTGAATATTTACAGATGCTTTTCCGTTTTCATTCAATTTTCCGGAGAAAACATTTATTTCCTCTGTACTGAATTGACGTACCAAATCATCAAAACTATATTTCTCATAACCTTTAAATGTTGTTGTCTGCGGCGAAAATTTAGCTTGCATTTCTACATTTAAATTTTTAGCAATTGCGCCGTGAAGCCATGTCACTTCAAGATTATCTGTATTAGGATAAGATGACGAAAGTGTTTTTCTGGTAAACGTATTTTTGATTTTTAAACGGTTCGGTTTAATCGTTTCAATTTTAATGCTTTTATAAAATTTCGCTCCACCAACACTTACCATTGCTTCCCAATTTCCTGTTGGTGCGTCTTGGTTTGTGGGAACCGTGAAAGCATAATGATTCAATTCATTTGTTTTTTGAACAGTCTGATAAACCGTTTTTCCATTCGGGTCGTTTAATCTGAATTTGATTGGATGTGATTTTGGCAATTTATTCGACGCATCATTTAAAATGAAAGACAAATACAAATTATCGCCCGGACGCCAAACGCCTCTTTCTCCATAAATAAATCCTTTTAAACCTTTTTGAAGCGTCTCGCCAGCAACATCAAAATTACTTACAGATAACGAAAGTCCGTCATCGAGTTTTACATAAGTTGATTGCTGGCCCAAAGTTACAATCGCAAAATAAGCGAATTTATCCAGTTGAAAAGATGCAATTCCTTCACTGCTGGTCGCCTGCGTTCCTATTTTTTGCTGCTGAAAATTGTATAGATCAACTCTTGCGTTCGAAACCGGTTCTGTTGTAACAATATTGTTTACAGCAAACACATATGATTTATTTTCCCCTCGTTTAGCGATAACACCCAAATCTGTTGCTAAAATATTGGTCGCAATTTTAGAGTTATAATAATACGAACTAGAGCAAGGATCTTGGCTTTCTCTCCACTCATAATCATCATAATAATAATCGTCGTACGAATTGCCGCTATAGTTTACGTCATTTTCATCAACTTCTTCCTCCTCTTCATCGTTTTGATCTCCGTCTGAAGTGGCACATTTATAAAGCGAATATTTCTTTTTAAAGACAAATTCAACTCTATAAATTGCTCCCGGTTCTGGAGTAATAAGTTTGGATAAATCCAATGCAAAAGTGTTCCATTTACTCGGATTTATAAGTTTGCTTTCAATTAAATTCAGTGTTGTTTTTGCGACAGGCTGTGCGACTTTCTTGAGATTTTGGCCCCCGTTTAATTCATTATATTGAAGAAACTGCAGAATATTGTTTTTATAGATTTTATAAACCTTCACATCAACTGCGCTTAGGTTTACAGCTTCAAAATTCAATTTTAGATTGTTTGAACTTGGCAGAATAGTTCCATTTTTAATAAAGCGAACATTTGGTTTTATCTGATCAAAAGAAATTTTCTCTGTAAAGTTCGCTTCCAGTTTTTTGCCGTATTGGCTTTCAATTCCCTGAAAAACCTCAAGCGTCAAATCTCCAACGACAATCTCATCGGAAGTTGTTTCTTCATTTTGTACCACTTCAACAGCATCATCAACTACTGCGGTTGCACTATCTACAACAACTGCTGCGGAATCTACTAATGTAACTGCCGTTTCTTCTACAGCAACCGGATTCGGCTTTTCTTTTTTAGCTTCTTTTTCATTATTAAAATAAACTTTCAGCAAGTTTCCTTCTGTAGAAAATTTTAAATTATTAGTATTCTGAATCGAAACTAAACCTTTAAAATCCTGCCCTTTTTCCAGAGGTTCAGAAAAATTAATCAAAACCGACTGATTGTTTCCGTCCGGAACTTCAACTTTTACGATTTTAAATTCATTTATACTGGTAATCGGGAAATCGATTTGTCCTTTTTGGTCAATATCAAAATCGCTTCCGTCGTATAGAATTTCCAAATTTGATGCTTCAGAATAACGATGAATACTGTCAATAATAAAATTGAATTCTTTGCCAAAACCTGATTTTTTCTCAAACTTAATTTTAAGATTATTCCCTTTTTGTTTGGCTTCGACTAGTTTTTTTGCTGTTTCAACATCAATATTATCTGCTGTTTTTAAAACGCAGTTCAAATATTGATATTCTTTACTGTACGACTGAATATCGGCTGTATTGATCGTAAAATCCTGCTTAATCGTTTTGACTGTAAAGTTGAATTCAGAAAGATCTTTTTCTTTCTCTTTTGGAAGTGTAATAAGTTTATTCAACTTCAAAGTTACCTGATATTCTGTATCTGGTTTTAGCTTTTTTTCTGGGATAAAAGCAATTGTATTTGGCGAAAGTGCTACCACTTTTCCGTCAACGCTTGGCGAAATATCAAATAAATCGCTGTCTAAAACCTGATTGGCTTTCCATTCTTTTTTATCAAAAGCCAAAACCACCCTAATATCAGATTCCGACGAGACTATTCCTCCCGTGAAACTGACTATATACTCTTTAAATAATGAAAAATCAGAATTAAAATCGGCTGCTGATTTTCTGCCGCAAGATTGAAAAATAAAAAACACACAAAACACGAGAACTAATCCTTTTGCTTTCACTTTTATTTAGAGTTAATGGGTTACATTTTTTAGGAAATCAGAGAACATTTTAACATTTGACTGTTACATCCTATAACTATCAAATGATTAATATATTGTAGTAAATATAAAATATTTTCTGAGCTTTTTTAAGAAGAAATTTCCCTAGTAAAACATTTAACTTTTGTTGAAGATTAAAGCTTGTTTTAAGAATAAATGAGAGGTGATTTTGCGCCTTTTATTTGTTATTAAGCACTAAAAAATAGAAATTATTTACGCCTTTCCAGAAAAAAACGTTTCATTAAATCTGCAGCTTCGTTTGCCATAACGCCAGAAACAACAGTAGTTTTGGGATGAAGTTTAGTTCCCATTGCTATAAAACCGCGCTGTTCGTCACGTGCGCCAAAAACAATTTTTGAAATCTGACTCCAATACAGCGCACCTGCACACATTTGACAAGGTTCAAGCGTTACATAAAGTGTGCAATCTTTTAAATATTTTCCGCCGAGAAAATTTGCTGCTGCCGTTATGGACTGCATTTCGGCATGAGCGGTAACATCGTTCAATAATTCAGTTAAATTATGACTTCTTGCAATCACTTTATCGGCAACTACAATAATAGCTCCAACAGGAATTTCGCCTTTATCAAAAGCCATTTCAGCTTCCTGCAAAGCTTTCTTCATAAAATATTCGTCGGTGAAAGGATTTATCATAAGTGCAAAAATAAGGTTTTGAAATAATTTTTATTACATTTAATTTCTGATATCTGAATATGGAAAGAAATTACAAAATAACGATTCCTGAACCATGCCATGAAAATTGGGACAAAATGTCTCCAAAAGACAATGGTCGCTTTTGTATGAGCTGTTCTAAAACTGTTGTTGATTTTACGTCGATGATGCCAGAGGAAGTTCAGCATTTTTTTATTCAGAATCAAAACAAGACTATTTGCGGAAGATTTAAAAATGAACAATTAGAAACAATCACATTTCAAATTCCGAGTCGCGTTCTTTATTCTCAGACCAATTATCATAAAATGTTTTTATTGGCTTTGTTTGTTGCCATGGGGACAACTTTATTTAGTTGTCAAGACAAAGATGGCAACAAAAAAGGGATTTCTAATATCGAGATTGTTGATAATGTTGTGCAAAATCAAGATGAAAATAATGCTCATTCCTCTTGTTATGGACATCAAATCGAAGCTAAAAAAGTAAAAACAAAAAATACTATGGAGAGAATTATGATGGGAAAAATAATTCCTCCTAACACCATTGAAACAGGAAGTTTTGCATATCACACAATATACAATTCAACTGATTTAGATGTTTCACCAGCTCCAGAAAATGGAATGAAAAAATTCCTTGAGTTTTTTAAACAAAACTATGTTATCGCGAAAACTATAGAAGAATCTAAAGAAAAAGGTTTTGTTGTATTTGTTGTAGAAGAAGATGGTACTTTAAGCAATTTCAACATCGTTAAAAACACACCAAAAAAAATTGGAGACGAAGCAATTAGAGTTTTAAAAATAGCTCCAAAATGGATTCCTGGAAAACTTAATGGCAAAATTGTCCGTTCTTCTTATATTTTACCAATCACAATTAAATAATGGAAAGAAATCTTAAAATTACAATTCCGGAACCATGCCATGAAAATTGGGACGAAATGACTCCCAAAGATAATGGCAGATTTTGTTTGAGCTGTTCTAAAACCGTTGTTGATTTTGCGTCAATGCTTCCAGAGGAAGTTCAACATTTTTTCATTCAAAATCAAAACAAAAGAATTTGCGGAAGATTTAAAAATGAACAATTAGATTCGGTTATAGTTCAAATTCCAAAGCAGGTTTTGCATACACAAACCAATTATTATAAAATGTTTTTGTTAGCATTATTTCTAACGATGGGCACTACTTTATTTAGTTGTCAAGATAAAGACGGAAATAAGAAAAAAATAGATAAAGTTGAAGTTATAGAAGATGTCGCACCAGAACAACACGCTACGACTGGAATTATTTTGACACCTCTACCAAAATTAAAAGCGGAAGATTCTCAATCCGGAACAGAGGAACCTCAATCTGGAAATTACGGAATTGTTTATAATGCAAATGATCTAGACGTTGCAGCTGTTCCAAAAAAAGGAATAAAAAAATTCAATTCTAATTTTTCAAAAAATCTTATCACGGCAAAACAAGGAGAAATATCCGTTTTATTTGTAATTGAAGGCGACGGAAGTCTTAGCAATTTTAATATACTTGAAAACACAACGTCAGCAAGTGAAAAAGATATTATCGGAGTTTTAGAAAAAACGCCAAAGTGGATTCCGGGTAAACGAAAAAATCGAATTGTTCGCTCCACTTACACTTTGCAAATTCCATTTAAGTAATAAAGAATGAAACATAAAATAACCATTCCTGACCCATGCCATGAAAATTGGGGCAAAATGACTCCAACAAAAAATGGCCGTTTTTGTATGAGCTGTTCTAAAACTGTGATTGATTTTACGTCAATGATGCCAGAGGAAATTCAGCATTTTTTTATTCAAAATCAAAGCAATAAAATTTGTGGCAGATTTAAAAAATCACAATTAGATTCTGTGATTGTTCAAATTCCTAGTCGTGTTTTGTACGCACAAACTAATTATTACAAAATATTTTTGTTGGCTTTGTTTATTTCTATGGGAACCACTTTATTTAGCTGTCAAGATAAAGAAGGAAACAAGAAAAAAATTGATAAAGTTGAAGTTGTAACAGATACTGTAGCGAAAGAACGAATCGTTGTTGGAAAAGCTCCTCTTGATCCAATAGATCCAGCTAATGCACTTGTACCCCCACCGCCGCCGCCAAAAGTTGATCAGGTAAAATTCATAACAAATCCGGTAAAAAACGATAAAGAAGAAAAAGCAAAATCAATAAAAGCCAACAACAAGAAAACAATAGAAGAACCTGTATATAATGGTGGAATCGCCGTTGAAACCAATGCCGAATTTCCAGGCGGAATTGAGCAATTCTATAACTTTTTTGAAAAAGAATTTAAAAAACCGCAAGGCTTAGAAACCGCAAATCTCAAAATCAATCTCTCTTTTGCAGTAGAAAAAAACGGATCTGTAAGTTATCTTCAATCCATTCCCGAAATTGACAGTTCTATAGAACAGGAAATTAAAAGAGTTTTGAGTTTATGCCCAAAATGGCAACCTGGAGAAACTAATGGCAAGAAAGCAAGGAGATTATATTCTTTACCAATAGTATTGAAATAGAACTCGCAATAAAATTAAATTTAAAACCGTAAATTTGCTTTTTACCTTACAATGAAAAGCAATTTACTTTCAAACATATACAATCCCGCCGATTTACGTTTACTTCTGACGAAACCAATTCCACAGCTTGCAAAGGAATTACGAGATTTTATAATTGATATTGTCTCTGTAAAAGAAGGCCATTTAGGCGCCAGTTTAGGAGTTGTAGAACTTACAATTGCTTTGCATTATGTTTTCAATACTCCTGAAGATTTATTGGTTTGGGATGTTGGACATCAGGCGTACGGTCATAAAATTTTAACCGAAAGGAGAGAAAATTTTCATACAAACAGACAAATCAACGGTATTTCTGGGTTTCCTAAAAGAAGCGAAAGTGTTTATGATACTTTTGGCGTCGGGCATTCTTCGACTTCTATTTCTGCTGCATTCGGAATGGCGATTGCTTCCAAATTAAAAGGCGATTTCGACAAACAGCATATTGCAGTAATTGGCGACGCTTCGATCGCATGCGGAATGGCATTTGAAGGCTTAAATCACGCCGGAGTTACGGATGCTAATATTCTGGTGATTTTAAATGATAACGCTATCGGAATTGATCCGAGCGTTGGTGCACTTAAAAAAATATTTGACTGCCGTTAAAAAAGGGAAAAATCCGAAGCAGAATAACATGATAAAATCCTTGAATTTCGATTATTCTGGACCAATTGACGGACATGATTTTCCTGACATTAATCAAAGAATTAAATCGGTTAAAAAATATAAAAGGTCCAAAATTTCTTCATATTGTAACCACAAAAGGAAAAGGTTTACAGCAAGCTGAGGAAAATCAGGTGAAATATCATGCTCCAGGAAAATTTGATGCTTCAACTGGAGAAATTCATATAAAATCGGAAGAAAATCTTCCTCCAAAATATCAGGATGTTTTTGGTTTGACGATTTTAGATTTGGCCAAAAAGAATGAAAAAATTATCGGAATCACGCCTGCAATGCCATCCGGAAGTTCATTAAAATTCATGATGGATGAAATTCCTCAACGTGCTTTTGATGTTGGAATTGCTGAACAGCATGCCGTTACACTTTCTGCTGGAATGGTGACACAAGGCATGATCGTTTATTGCAATATTTATTCTACTTTTTTACAGCGCGCTTACGATCAGGTAATTCATGACGTCGCTTTACAAAATTTGCCAGTTATTTTTTGTTTCGACAGAGCTGGATCTGGTCGGCGAAGATGGCGCAACACATCATGGCGTTTTTGATATTGCTTATTTACGAGCAATTCCGAATCATGATTATTTATGCACCAATCAATGAAATTGCACTTCAAAACATTTTATATACTGCACAATTAGGATTAAATCATCCAATCGCGATTCGATATCCGCGTGGAAGAGGTGTTTTACCAAATTGGGAAGTAGAAAATTTCGGACATTATGAAAAAATTAAAATTGGTCCAAGCAAACTTTCTTAAAAACGGAACGGAAGTTGCTGTGTTTTCGACAGGAACAATTGGAAATAATGTAATCGAAGCTTTAAAAGAATGTGGCAATTCGGACACTATTGCTCATTACTGATTTCCAGTTTTATTAAACCATTAGACATCAATACATTAAATCAGATATTTTCAACTTTTGAAACGATAATCACAATAGAAGATGGGGTATAAAAATGGCGGTTTTGGAAGCGCTGTTTTAGAGTATGCGGCAGCAAATAATTTCAAAAATAAGATTGAAATTTTAGGTATTCCAGATCATTTATTGAACATGGAACATTCCGGCAACTGCAACATTTATGTAAAATTGACGTTAAAAGTTTGATAAATCTTTTTTCAAACGATTCAAAATAATTATTTTGCACAACCAAAAACTAAAATAAACCTAATGAAATTATTGCGTTCTACCCTTTTGCTGTTATTGCTATTGAGTACTTCAAATAACTTTGCTCAAATTATACAAACTACTTTAGATCCAGATCAGTTACCAAAACTTCCATCCAATTGGACTAAAAAAAATCAGCTTGGTTTTGATATTTCTGAAATTGCTTTTGTGAATTGGAGCGCAGGGGGAACAAGCTCTGTTTCAGGCTTATTTAAAGGTGAATTTGGAAGAACTTATGCCAAAGGAAACCATAAATGGGTAAACGAACTTTTCGTTAAATATGGTTTAAATAAACAAGACGGAATTGAATTAAGAAAAACAGATGATGCCTTTCAATTCAATTCAACTTACGGATTTCAGAAAAGATACGGTTTCAAATTGGTATTATTCTTCAAAGTTTAATTTCAATACACAGTTTACAAACGGTTACAATTATCCAAACCGAGACATTGCAATCTCTAAACCTTTTGCGCCAGCTTACATTTTCCTTGGAGCTGGAGCTGAAAACTCGAATAAAAAGAAAAACAGAACATTTCTATTTCTCTCCAATCACTTTAAAGACTACTTTGGTTTTAGATCAATATTTAGCAAATCAAGGATCATTTGGTGTTAAAAAAGCCGTTTATACAACAGATCCTGCAGATCCAAATAATAAAATATTGATTCAAGAAGGTCAAAAAGTAAAAGCTGAATTTGGTATACTCGCTACAGGATACATGAAAACAGAGATTTATAAAAATATATTTCTACGAAAACGATTGAGCTTATATACAGATTACTTAAACAAATTTGGAAACGTCGACGTTGATTATGATACCCAATTAGATCTTGTTGTCAATGCTTATGTGAAAGCAAATATTGGTCTGCATCATTGTATATGATGACGATATTAAAACTAAAAAAGATGTTGTTGACCCAACTACTGGAGCAAAATCACAAGTTAATGACGGGCCAAGAACTCAATTACGTCAAGTACTTGGTGTTGGTTTAGTTTATGCTTTTCAGTAAAGTCTTAAAGTCGAAAGTTAGAAAGTCGAAAGTTGGAAAGTCATAAAAATTTAAAAAGTTCATTCAGTCAATTGATTTAAAATCACTTAATAATACTGGTAGAGCATAATACTATTCTTTAGACTTTCTAACTTTCGACTTTATGACTTACTTATTTTTTCGCCCCTGAATCATTTCATACAATTCCAATGCATTTCCATCTGTCAACAGTGAAACATAATGGCAAATATGAAGCAGACGCTCGTATAAATTACCTTTTTCTAAATGATGTTTTTCAGGAAGCATTTTCAGAATCAACTTATCATAATTTGAAGCTGTTCCTTCATATTTATTGTTGAAAGCAGTAATAAATTTATCCAATAAAGTCTGGATAATTTGATAGCCTACAATTTCTTTCTCAATAACTTCACGGCTTTGATAAATTTTCTCGACACTTAAGTTGATAATATCATTCATCTGAGCTTTGTATTTGCTTTTATCCGTTAAAGCAAAAGGGAAATTTCCAGCCAAAATTGCTTCTTCATTTTCAATAAAAACATCAACAGCATCATTAATTAAAGCTCCGATTGCCAAAGCTCGCAAATAACTGATTCTATCTTCTTTGGTTTCTAAAGTTTGTATTTGGCAACTCCAATATTATCTTTTACCAGTTTAATTAAATATTCTAAAGCATAATCTTCAGAAACCAAACCTAAATTTATTCCGTCTTCAAAATCGATAATGGTGTAGCAAATATCATCAGCAGCTTCAACCAAATAAGCTAAAGGATGTCTTTCAAAACCAATGTCATCCTCCTGATTTATTGGCAATCATTCCCATATCTCTGAGCGACTTCTTCAAAGAATACTTTATCCGATCTGAAAGAAACCGTATTTTTTATCCGAAATATTGGTCGTTGGTTTTTTAGGCAAGCTTTCTTTTGGATATTTCATAAAAGCGCCAAGAGTCGCGTACGAAATTCTAAGTCCGCCTTCAATTCCTGGACGACTTGCTGTAAGTACTGAAAATCCATTGGCATTTCCTTCAAAATCAATTAAATCCTGCCATTGTTTTGCTGTAAGTTTGTCTTTGTATTTTAATCCTTTTCCGATAGAAAAATATTCTCCAATCGCTTTTTCACCAGAATGCCCAAAAGGCGGATTCCCAATATCGTGTGCCAAAGATGCCGCCGCTACAATCGCTCCAAAATCATTCATATGATAACCGTGAACTTCTTTTAAATAAGGATATTTTTCAATGATTTTTTTTCCAACCAAACGTCCTAAAGAACGTCCTACAACAGAAACTTCTAAACTGTGCGTCAATCTCGTATGCACAAAATCTGTTTTTGAAAGCGGAATAACCTGTGTTTTATCCTGCAAAGATCGAAATGCCGATGAAAAGATAATTCGGTCATAATCAACCTCAAAACCTAAACGTGTATCATCTTGTTCTACGCGTAATCTTTTGCTTGTATCGCCTTGGCGTTTTAATGATAAAAGTTGTTCCCAGTTCATTTTGATATTTTAGATTGTAGATTTCACTTCAAAAATACATTTTATTTTAAGATTTTCTTTCTCTTTAAAATTCTAATGCCGTACTATGCTTAATTTCTCCCATTACAAAAATACTGTTCGTATTCCCAATGTTTTCAATTGTAGAGAGTTTATTCATTACAAAATCCTGATAACTAGCCATATCTTTCACTAAAATTTTCAGCATAAAATCATAATCGCCGGCAATATTATAGCACTCAATAATTTCTGGAAGTGCTACAATATCTTTCACAAAATTGCTTCCCACATTTTTTGCATGTTCTTTTAAGCGAACATTACAAAAAACCGTCATACCCCGATTCATTTTTTGCTTGTCCAACAACGCTACATATTTGGTTATAAAACCATCTCTTTCTAATCGTTTTATACGTTCGTAAACTGGCGTTACAGTCAGGAATAATTTACTTGCAAGGTCTTTTGTATTGATATTTGAGTTCTCCTGCAGATGTTTTAGGATCAGCAAATCGGTTTTATCTAGATTTTCCATAGTTTTTTTTACTGCTAAAGGTTCATTTAAAAGATATCCACAGTAAATAAATCTTTTAAAACATAATTTAAAAGTCCATTTTACTGAAATAAACCTCAAATATAAGTTTTAAAATCCATTAACATAAATTTGTTTAGTAAAAAATACTGAATCAAAAAAAAATGAAAACAAACAACTTAGGTTACCCAAGAATTGGCAGCAACAGAGAACTTAAAAAAGCATCTGAATTGTACTGGGCTGGAAAAATTTCTGCCGAAGAACTTATCACAGCTGGAAAAGAAATCCGAGGCAAAAACTGGCATTTACAAGCGTCAGCAGGCGTTGATTTAATTCCGTCTAACGATTTCTCTTTTTATGATCAAGTTTTGGATTTGACTTTAACCGTTGGAGCAATTCCGGCACGTTACCATGAATTGGCAAAAAACAATTCGGCTCTAGATTTGTATTTTGCAATGGCAAGAGGATCGCAAAAAGAAGGTCAGGATGTTGTGGCTATGGAAATGACAAAATGGTTTGATACCAATTACCATTATATTGTTCCCGAATTCACGAAGAACCAAAAGTTTGAATTGTTTTCTGAAAAAATAATCGATGAATTTAAAGAAGCAAATGCTATCGGAATTAAAACAAAACCGGTTTTAATTGGGCCTGTTTCATATTTATTATTAGGAAAAGAAAAAGAAGATGGCTTTCACAGAATTGATCTTATTGACGCTTTACTTCCTGTTTATTTCGAAATCCTAGAAAAATTACAAGCCGAAAATGCCGAATATATTCAACTTGACGAACCTTTTTTAGCTTTAAATTTAACTGATAAAGAAAGAAAAACATTTACGCAAGTTTATAACGAAATCAACATTCGTTTTCCAAAACTTAAAATTGTTTTAGCCAATTATTTTGACTGTTTCGGAGAAAATCTAGAAACTGCTTTGGCTTTGCCGGTTGATACTTTTCATTTAGATTTAGTGCGTTGTCCGCTTCAATTAGATGATATTTTAGAATCTGGAAAATTGGCTTCAAATGTAAATCTTTCACTTGGAGTTGTTGACGGAAGAAATATCTGGAAAAATGATTTCAAAAAATCATTAGAAATAATCAAAAAAGCTGTTGATGCTTTAGGCGAAAGCCGAATTTTAATAGCACCTTCTTGTTCTTTAATTCACAGTCCGTGTGACTTGGAATTAGAAACAAATGACGAAACTTTGACGCCAGAAATCAAACAATGGCTGGCTTTTGCAAAGCAAAAAATCAACGAAATTGTAATTTTAAAACAATTATCGGCTTCCAACGAAATTGACATTAAAAACTCAATTGATTACGAAAGAAATGTAATTGCAAATGAAAACCGAAAAACTTCAAAATTAATTCATAATAATGAAGTGAAAGCGCGTGTTGCCGGAATTACAGCTTCTGATGATCAACGAAAAAGTACATTTTCTGTTAGAAGAAAAAGCCAAATCGAAGCTTTAAATTTACCATTATTTCCAACCACAACAATTGGTTCTTTCCCGCAAACTGCTGAAGTAAGAAGCTGGAGAGCAAAATTCAAAAAAGGAGAATTATCTACGGAAGCAATACAACGATTTAATCGAAAAAGAAACTGAAGCTACCATTCGTTTTCAGGAAGAAACAGGAATTGATGTATTGGTTCACGGAGAATTTGAGCGTAATGATATGGTGGAATATTTTGGTGAGCAATTAGCCGGATTTACATTCACTAAAAACGGCTGGGTTCAGAGTTACGGAAGCCGTTGTGTAAAACCGCCAGTTATTTACGGTGATGTTTCCAGACCAACTCCAATGACAGTAAAATGGTCAAAATATGCGCAATCGTTGACTCCAAAATGGGTAAAAGGAATGCTGACAGGTCCTGTAACTATTTTGCAATGGTCATTTGTACGTAACGATCAGCCACGTTCTGAAACCTGTACGCAAATCGCTTTGGCAATTCGTGACGAAGTGGTTGATTTAGAAAAAGCCGGAATCAAAATCATTCAAATTGATGAGCCTGCAATTCGCGAAGGATTGCCTTTACGAAAAGAAGAATGGGCAGAAATATTTAGACTGGGCGGTTCGAGCTTTCCGTATTTCTGCAAGTGGCGTAAATGATGATACGCAAATTCACACGCACATGTGTTACAGCGAATTCAACGACATTATTCAAAACATTGCCGACATGGATGCTGATGTCATCACAATTGAATGTTCTCGTTCGCAAATGGAATTTTGGATGCGTTTGCCAATTTTAAATATCCAAACGAAATTGGCCCAGGAGTTTATGATATTCACTCGCCTCGCGTTCCTTCAAGTCAGGAAATGGTGAAATTATTAGAGAAAGCTTCGGCTGTAATTCCGGCAGATCAATTATGGGTAAATCCAGATTGCGGTTTAAAAACACGTCATTGGGACGAAACCAAAAAAGCTTTAATTGAAATGGTAAATGCGGCTGAGGAAATGAGAACTGCCGTTGAAAATCCTGTGAATTAATACTTTATTAAAATATAATTTTTGTTTTTTTATGTCAGCAAGTGGAGCTCGAAATTAGTTATGATTCGGTTTTGGCTTCACTCTTGCTGGCATTATTTTTTGTAGCAGAAATTTCGTTTCCATAACACGTTCTGTCCCGCTATCCGCTATATCTTTTTCTGACTAAAGAAGCCAGAAAAAGGATGTCGCTTCTATCGGGGCTACTCTAGAACTTTATATTTTTAAAAGACCTTTTAGTTAACAAAAAAGCATCCACTTTCGCGGATGCTTTTTAATTATATGCAGTTTCGAAATTAAAAATTCTTTGAAACTCCTACAGAAAATGCTTGACCTAAACTAAAGCTAAAGTTTTTAATATCTCTTCCTCCATTATCGTAGTTTAAAGTATTGTAACCCAAACCGCCAATATTGAAATTGATACCAAAACCTTTATCAACATTAATAAAAATAGCCGGAGTAGCACTTACATATACTCCATCAGCTTTTTGATCATTTCCTCCATCTGCTGGGTTTGTACTTCTTTCTTTTTGGTTTTGAAAACCTAGACCCAAATCAGTATAAAATGAAAAAGTTTGATTTAGTGGTTTTGTATAACGAACAAAACCTCCAACCTTAAAATTATTTGTTTTTTGCAACAACAAATCTTCATCTTTATTTTCATAAGTTCCTACAGCGCCTTCAATACCCGCTGTCCAGTTTTCATGGAACTGATAACCTACTTTTGGAGAAAAAGAAAAATAATGCTGTTTATTATCTCCAGCATTATAAGAAGTTGTTTGAGAGTTGTAACTAACACTTCCCATTACTAAAATTGACCCTTTTTGGGCATTCGCAAAGCTAAACATAGCCAATGCAGCAATAACTAGAATTTTTTTCATAACTGGTATTTATTAAATTTTATATAGATTTAACAATAAAGATGCCACAAAAACTATGTAATTGTTTTAATAACAATTACATAACAACTATATATAAAAACACAAACTTTTAAAACAAAAAAAGCATCCGCCGTGGCGAATGCTTTCTGAAATTGAATAAAACTTAAGATTAGAAGTTTTTAGAAACTCCAACATTAAATGCCTGACCAAAGTTGAAGTAGAATTTACTGTAATCCTCTCTATTGTTATCAAAACTTAATGTTTCGTATCCTAAACCACCAATATTGAAATTTAGACCAAAACCTTTTTTCATGTTAATAAAAAGTGCTGGTGTTACGCCTATGTACATACCATCTCCTTTATATTTCACATAACTATTTCCGTTATTAGCGTAAACTTTATCTTTTTCGCTTTGGAAACCTAATCCCATATCTGCAAAAACAGAGAAAGTTTGGCTTAATGGTACAGAATAACGTACAAAACCTCCCATTCTAAAATTATTGTCTTTACGTTTTGAACCAGCTACATCTACATCAGATGAACTTGCTGCAATTTCTCCTCCTACAGTCCAGTTGTTATTGAATTGGTAACCTACTTTTGGAGAAAAAGTAAATGTGCTTGTTTTGTCTTCGCTAAATTGGTATTCTGATTTTTCAGAAGTGTAACCAATGTTTCCAGCTACTAAGATTGTTCCTTTTTGTGCATTTGCAAAACTGCAGATAGCTAGGGCAGCTATCACTAAAAAATTTTTCATGATTTGGGTATATTTTAATTTAGCATTCCTTTAACAATAACGGTGCCGTGAACAAAGGGCTTTCCTATTTTTTATCATTATTTTTAAAAGACAAAATGTAGCAATCGAAACTATTTCTGTTTACTTTTGCAGTAAATAAAAAGTCAATGTCGATAGAAGTAAACAGCATATCAAAAAGTTACGGAGAGCAAAAAGCTTTAAATGAAATTTCTTTTAAAATTGAGAAAGGAGAAATCGTGGGATTTCTTGGTCCAAATGGAGCTGGAAAATCTACTTTGATGAAAATTTTGACTACCTATTTGCTTGCCGATAGTGGCTCAGCCCTTGTAAATGGTCACGATGTCATGACAAACACTAAAGAGGTACAGCGTTCGATTGGGTATTTGCCAGAGCATAATCCGTTGTATTTAGATTTGTATGTTCGTGAATATTTGGCTTTTAATGCCGATGTTTATAAGGTTCCAAAATCAAGAATCGAAGAAGTAATTCAACTGACAGGACTGACACCGGAAAGCCATAAAAAGATAAGCCAATTATCAAAAGGATACCGCCAGCGCGTTGGACTTGCGAATGCTTTATTGCACAATCCTGATGTTTTAATTCTGGACGAACCAACTACAGGTCTGGATCCGAATCAATTAATGGAAATTCGAAATGTAATTAAAAATGTGGGAAAAGATAAAACCGTTTTTTTATCGACACACATTATGCAGGAAGTTGAAGCAATTTGTAATCGTGTCATAATTATTGATAAAGGGCAAATTGTTGCCGACAATAAATTAGATCATCTAGTGTCTGCCAATAAAGAACAAGTTATTGAAGTTGAATTTGATTATCAGGTTGAACAACAGCTTTTGGCTAAATTGGAAAACATCACTTCATATGTTAACACGCACGATATGACGTGGGAATTGACTTTTGTAACCGAGAAAGATATGCGCCCAGCAATCTTTGATTTCGCCAATGAAAACGGTTTAAAAACATTACAATTGAATCAGAAAAACAAAAATCTGGAAGCTGTTTTTAGAGAAATCACAAAATAGTTTTTTCAAATCAATATATTATAAAACCAATTTGTTCTTAAGAGTAAATTGGTTTTTCTCTTTTCAGATAACTCTTAAAGCTTTCTTTCCTTTTCAAACACACTTTAATATCTCGTTTTCAAACAATTAATAATTTATATGCTTTTTTTATTTATTTTTATTTAGACTTGATATAAATAATATTATATTTGCAAAGAGAAATGATACAATTTCATACTTTAATCAACCTTTCGATTCTTGTTTTTTGTTTTTTTTTGTGTTAGTAAAGAGCCTGTTTGTAGTTAACAGGCTCTTTTATATTTTTAAAAGTTTTAGATTTCCAGATCTAAAAGTGATGCTTTCATTTCGTCAATAATAATTTTTACATCCTGTTCTGTAGTTCGCCAATTCACAAAAGAAGCTCTGATTCCTTTTTTATTTTGATAAAATGTCGGCGTCATAAAAACTTTTCCTTTATCATTCAAAATCGTCAAAAACTCATTTACTTTCTCCTGATTATGATTTCCTTTTAAAGTGAAACAAACATTATTAAGCCGAATTGGAGCTAGTAATTCAAAACTTCCAGTCTCAATCAAAGTCATTCGCAAAATGAAGCGCCAGTGCCGTACTATTCTCAACAATATCTTTAAATCCATCTTTGCCATAAGCGCGCAAAGCAAACCATGCCGGAAGCGCACGTAAACGACGTGAATTTTCAGGAAGCACATTTAAATAATTAAAATTCTCCAGCGGATTTCCTAAATAAGGTGCATTAGAGTTCTGGAATGTTTCGATCTGTAAACTTAAGTGGTCTTTTTTCATCAAATAAAAAGCACTTTCATAAGGTACATTCAACCATTTATGACAATCAATTGTAATACTGTCTGCTCCTTCCCAACCTTCAACTAAATGTTTGAATTTATCTGAAACAGCTGCAAATCCGCCAAAAGCGGCGTCAATATGCCACCAAAAATTGTATTTTCCTCTTAAGGCTGCAATTGCTTCAAAATCGTCAAAATCTGCTGTATTAACTGTTCCGGCACTTGAAATCAAGATAAAAGGTTTACCGTTTAATTTTTTAATATTTTCTTCTAAATCAAATAAATCAATGGCTTCACGGTTGCCTTCTATCGTTTTTACGGCTGTATAATTTTGGCTTCCAATTCCTAACATTGACAAACATTTAATCGACGAAGAATGCGGTGTCGCGGTTAAAATTGAAATAGGGTCAGAAATTCCATTTTTGGCAAAATCTTTTCCCGACTGTTTTCCAAACCATTGTCTGGCAACTCCTAAACAGGTAAAATTTGACATTGTAGCGCCAGTTACAAATCCGCCCGAAAATGCATCCGGTAATTCTAACAACTGCAGTAAAAAATTAATTGTTTCAAATTCAATCAATGCCGATGCTCCGCCCTGCGCTTTTATTGCCTGTGTATTTTGATCGTAAATCGAAGCTAGCCAGTCGCCTGCAATCGATGCTGGAGTTGAACCTCCGGTAACAAATCCTAAATAACGCGGTCCAGACGAAGAAACCATAAGTGGCGCCAGTCTTTCATTAAATTCATTTAATGCTGCTATTGAACCTAAACCAAACTCGTTTAAAGTACCTGTAGGATCAATTGTGTTTTTATTTGAAGTGGGAATATTTTCGAGATTATTTAAAAAATCAATTCCCTGCTGTTTTGTTTTTTCAAGAATATTTTCAAAATCATTAAGGTCATTTTGTAGTATTGAGTTCATTTTTTCTGCGTTAAAATGTTTTTCCCGAATTTAGTGATTAATCTCCATTTCATTCGAAAAAATGCACCAAAAACAACTACTTTTTCATACTAAAATGTCCTTTATAAACTTTTCCGTTTTCTCTTGTTACAACAAACCAATAATCTGAAGATGGAAGTTCTTTTCCGTTAAAAGTCCCATCCCAAGTACCATAAGCATTTAATTCTTTCAAAAATTTTCCATAACGGTCAAATATTTTAGTATTGATTAAAGGTTCCGTTTCTGAGAATTTTATTCCCCAAGTATCATTATAACCATCTTGGTTTGGAGTGAAAAATTTGGGATAATTGAGTAGAAATACTTCTTGATTAACGATTCCGCAACCATTTTTATCGCGAACATAAACTATGTAATCACCTGTTGTTAATCCCGAAAAAATGTTGCTGTCTTGATACGTATTTCCATCAACTGAATATTCGTAATTTCCTAAACTTGAATCTGCTAATTGCACTTCAATTACATTATCTGAATCTGTCCAATCCTGAACAGCTAGATTTTTAATTGTGGCACTATTAGAGAGTTTAATTTGAAAATCTTTTGTCGAAGAACAAATTACGTTTCCATGATTTTGAGTAACAGTTACCGAATAAGAACCAGCTTCTGTAATTAAAATTGATTCTGAAGAAGTTCCATTTGACCACAAATAACTGTCAAAACCAAAACCTGCATGAACTTCAACATCTTTATTTTGGCACAATGAAACAGTATCAGAAATTGAAATTACAGGGACATTTACAAGCGTCAGATTTAGTTGTGCAATTTGAAAACACTTATCATCAGAATCAATTCTGACATAAATTAAAGTTGTTCCAGTTGCTAAGTTATAGTTGGAAGCATTGTCGATTTTCTCAGCAACAACCTGATTTTCGGCACCGTTTAATGTTGTGTAATAATTGAAAATACAAGAAGGACAAGAAGTTATTTCGGCATTATAATTATTAAGATTTAATATTTCGGTTCCATCGTTTAATTCATCACAAACATTAGCCGAAATATTATTAAATAATAAAGATGGGACAGCAATAGAAACCGAAACTGCCAGACGGTTCCTACTTTCACACCCATTTATAGTCTGCGATGCAAAGTAGGCTGTCCCATTTATTAAATTTGTATTTGAAGATAAAATTTGACCATTTACCGCACTGTCATACCAAACAACATTTGTCCCAACAGCAGTTAGATTCCCAATTATTGGTTTTTGTGAGGTACAAAAATTTTGTTCTGAATCTCCTGTTGGAGCTGGTGTATTTTGAATATTTACGGTAACTGGAATTCTTTCGCTTTCGCAAATATTAATTGTTTGTGATGCATAATAGGTTTTGTTTCCTAGAATTGTAACAGCAGGCAAAAGATTTCCATTTGAAGAAGCATCGTACCATTTTATATTTTGGCCGTTTATTAAAATGTCCTGTAAACTTGCATTTTGCTGTACACAAAAAGTCTGCGGACTTATTGCCGACGGAAGCGGTTCTGTATTGATATAAGCCTTTATTTCGACTTCATTTGGCACTAAAGAAACACAGCCCAAATTATTCTTAATAAGGACTTTGTAAATTCCTGAAGCTAAATTATTTTTTGAATTTGAGGTTAACCAAGTTAATCCATTATCAAAACTATAAAATGATGCCGAATCAGAAACTGTTATTGTTCCTGTTGAGATCATACAATCTGGCTGAATTACAAAAACTGTAGGCGTTGGAGGATAACCTGGTGGCACTAAAACAGCAACTAAAACTGCAATTGTCTCACAACCAGAACTATTTCTGCTTTTTATAAGGTAATCTCCAGCTTCTAATCCTGATTTAGAATTACTGGCTGACCAAGTTGTACCGTTATCAAAACTATATTCATAATCTACGCTTGTAAAAGTAATTGTTCCCAAAGGATTTGAACAAATAACAGGCTGTATTACAGAAAATGTTGGGACGGCACTTGACGAAGCAACTGTATTGATATGTGCAACAATTGGTGTTGAAGCACAACCTGCACTCAATTTTGCCGTAACATTATAATCGCCGCCTGCCAAATTAGAAAAAATACCAGATGCCTGATAATTTGTTCCATCAATACTATAAGTAGTACTTGCCGAAGCAGTAATATTTATAGTTCCAGTTGGCACATCGCATGTTGGCTGCACAGTTGTGAAAGTTGGAACAACGGTGCTTTCATTTACTTTAAAGCTGATAATGTTTGATACAACCCGGCAAGAAGCCGAGGAAATATTTGCGCTTTGTGCAACCGCCATGCGATATAAATAGGTGCCCACTGTCGAGTTGGGGACAAAAGAGTAGGTTAATGTATTTGCTCCTGAAACATCAGTCCAAGTTGTTCCATTATCACTGCTAATCTGCCATTGATAAGCTGGATTTGAATATCCAGAAGAAACTGTTCCTGTCAAGGTATAACTTTGAGAATCGCCTTGACAAATCGTTAAACTAGTATTGGTATTATTTTGTACAGAAGAAGTAACAGTTGGTCCGCACGCTCTAAAAGTAATATCATCTAAAGCAATATCGTTTCCGGGCGCGGCTCCGGCTTTATTATTTCGCATTCTAATTACTACGGTCGAAATTCCAGTTGGAGTCGTAAAAAAGAAACCGTATTGTTTCCAGACCGCATTTGAACTCAAACCAATATCTCCTGTATTATAAGTCCCTAAAATAGTTCCAGAAGTTGATTCGATCGTAAAAGTAATATTAGGCGGACTAGTATCGTTTGAGCGCAGTAAGTTCATAATCCAAGCCGCAAACTCATAAGTGGTATCTGGACAAAGACCTGTAACGGTGTTTTTATAAAAATAATCAGTGGTTGAAAGACTGGCATTTACAACCATCATATAACCTCCACCTGTATGATCTGTTGTTGTCCACCAAGTGCCGGGCGTATTAGTTGTTTTTTCTATAGTATAAGAACCATCATTTGGAAAATCTGCAGTCGTCCAAGTGTAGCTTGTAATTCCAGTTCCCAGAGCTGTTCCGTGTGAAGCTGTTCCTGATCCAAAATCAAGTTTCACAACAGCATCACCTAAACTTCCGGTACACAATTGTGCCTGTATTTTTAATACAAGAAAAAATAAAATTAGTACTAAGACAGCTTTACGATTCAAAACAAAATGTTTTTGTGTCGGTAAAACTACTTTATAATAAAATAACGGCTTAAAATTTTATACTAATGCCAAGAAACAATCGATGTATTTAAAAGTATTATCTACCAAAGATTTACTTCGAAATTGAAATAGTCTACCATTTGGTTTTTTCCGAAAATCTCGAAACCATCATCGAACAAATTACATCGCCATTTGCATTTAACAAAGTTGCAATTGGATCAACCAAAGTTCCTAAAATCATGGCAACCGGAAGAGCTTGCTCCATCGGGAAACCATAAACGGTTATGGCTAAGATTTCGCCAATATAACCTCCATTTGGAATTCCGCCTTCAACAATCGAAACAATTACAGTAATTCCTAACGCTAAAAGAATCGTCATAGGATCTGTAAAATCTTTCCCAAACATGGCGAATAAAAAAGTTATTTTTAATATAGATGACATACTCGAACCATCTTTATGCAAAGGCGCACCAAGCGGAATTACCAAATTTCGAACATGTGCCGGAATGCCCATTTTTTCTGCGGCATCCAAATTGGCCGGAATAGTTGCAATACTACTGCAAGTTCCAACCGCTGTTAATGACGGTGTAATATTATTGCTCCAAAAAACTTTAAAAGCTCTTTTTCCGCCAGCCACAAGTGTGTACAAACTAAAAAAGACAAAGAAATAAAAAATGCAAGCTCCATAATAAACTGCCATAGGTTTTGCATAAACACCAAACAATTGCGGTCCAAAAATTCCAACTTGATAAGCAAAATAAGCGCCTAAACCAATTGGTGCAAATTTCATTATAATATTCAAAAGTTGTTTCATCACCTCGTTTCCTGAATCTAAAAAACTCTTGAAAGCACTTCCTTTTTCTCCCGATTGCAAGGTTGCAAATCCAATTAAAAATGAGAAAATAATCAAGGCCAACATGCTTTTTCGCGAAAGCAATTCAAAGAAATCATTTGTCGTAACCAATTTTGCAATTTGATCTCCCACTGATCCGGATTCAATTTTTTCAAATGGAACTTTGGTAATGGCTATATCTTGGTGAATTGGAAAAAGATAAACGGCACAAATCATTACAATTGCCGAAATAAGAATTGTTGCCAAAAAAACCAATATCATAATAACAAACAGTTTTCCTAATTTCTCTGTTCTTTCCAAATTAGCAATCGAAGAACCAATTGTAAAAAAGATAAGCGGGATAATAGCTGTGAAAAGCAAGTTCAAAAATATATCGCCAATTGGTTTGATTACCAACACTTTTTCTCCGAATACTAATCCAAAAATGCTTCCTACTATAATTCCGCCCAAAAGCAAAAGTATGCTGCTGTAACTTTGTAAAAAATTGATTTTTTTAACTTCCATAATATTTCAGGGATTATAATTAAAGAAACATAAAACAAATAATGAAAGTACTCAAAAAAATCAAATATTTCTCCAGAACAATCGTGGTAAAAACCCTATCGGCAAATTCGCCGGTTTTGCTTTTTACCTTGTTCGGTTAAATTTCATTGTAAACAATTTTAAAAGCTGTTTTTGTGACTAGTTTTTCCGCTTTTTCAGTGTTATAAAGTTCAAATTCAAATTGAGTAAAAGGAAGTTGTTTCATGAAATCTTCTTGAGCAAAAGTGATGCAGAAATCCCATTTGGCTTTAAAACTCTATATATTTCTGAAAGCAGTTTTTCTGGTTCCTGCCAGAAATAAATGGTATTTACCGTAAATATTTTATCAAAAGATGTCATCTTCAAACGGAATTTTATTTCCGTCATAAAGTGAAAAGAAGGCTTGTTTTTGAGAAACAAAATTTCGGTTGATCTGTCGTGCTTCTTGAAACATCAGTTCTGACATTTCCAGTCCGTAGTATTTCAGATTTTCTGCTTGTTCGAAAAGAAATTCTACGTGTCCGGCATTTCCGTGACCTAATTCTAGAATAGAATTTTCGGCTTTGAAATATTGAGATTTTGAATCAGAATGATTGGTCATATTGATGTTGGTTTCATTCATCATATTCGCCATTTCGATTCCTTTTTCTCCTGTTGGATGTTTTAATTGAGAGGCTATTGCTTGTAGTTCTTCATTTTTCATAGAAACGAAAATTAAATTCAAATTAAACAAAATCACTTTGAAATTCACAATCGCCTAAATTCCAGTTTACGTCATTTTTGTCATTCCGAGGAACGAGGCAATCTCCGTAAGTAACTCCGTAACGTTTATCAATCTTTAAAGATTTACAACGGAGATTCCTCGTTCCTCGGAATGACAAACTAGACTTGAATAACTTTGTCAAAGTTTAAAACTTTGACAAAGTTGATTGTTTATCTTTAAAAAACCTGACTCGCGATCTGGCGAATATTCTCAGATTTCCCCATTGAATAATAATGTAAAAACTGGAACTCCAGCCGCTTTTAATTCTAAGAGATTGCTGAATCGCCCATTCGATTCCGACTTGTTTGATTTCTGCATTGTTTTTGCATTTATCAACCGCATCAATTAAATCTTCCGGCAAATCGATTCTGAAAATCTGTGGTAAAATTTGTAAATGTCTTTGAACGGCAATTGGTTTAATTCCAGGAATAATCGGAATTGTGATCCCCATTTCTCTTGCTTTTTCTACAAACTCAAAATATTTGATTGTCAAAAAACATTTGTGTTACTACATAATCAGCTCCAGCATCTACTTTTTCTTTTAATCTTTTTAAATCTGATTGCAACGAAGGAGATTCTAAATGTTTTTCCGGATAACCCGCAACACCAATACAAAAATCAGCTTTGTTGTCGATATCCATCACTTCATGCAGATATTTTCCGCAATTTAAATCGTTGATTTGGCGAACCAAATCAATAGCAAAATGATTTCCGCCTAGCTTTTGGCACAAAAGATTGCTCATCTTTCATGGCATCGCCTCGAAGTGCCATTACATTATTGATTCCTAAATACTGACAATCAACCAGCATGTATTCAGTTTCTTCCTGTGTAAATCCTCCGCAAAGTAAATGCGGTACAGTATCTACATTATATTTATGTTTTATAGAAGCGCAAATCCCAAGTGTTCCCGGACGCATACGAGTCAATTTTTTATCCAAAAGTCCGTTGCCTTTATCAATATAAATATACTCTTCGCGCGAAGTCGTTACATCAATAAACGGTGGTTTAAACTCCATCAACGGATCAATATTATCGTATAATTCCTGAATGCTTTTTCCCTTTTGAGGCGGAATAAGTTCAAATGAGAATAATGTTTTTCCTTTGGCGTTTTCTATATGTTCTGTTACTTTCATTCTTATTTTTTTGTTTCAAGTTTTTCAAGTTTCAGGTTTCAAGTTACGTGCGAACTTGAAACCTGAAACTTGAAACTTTTTCTTTAATCTGCTATATTAGGGTTTAACCATTTCATTGCGTAATCTGTTGGAACGTTGCGTCGTTTGGCGTAATCTACTACCTGATCTTCTTTTATTTTTCCGAGTCCGAAATATTTGCTTTTTGGGTTTCCGAAGTAATATCCAGAAACAGATGAAGCTGGCCACATCGCCATGCTTTCTGTCAAGGTCACTCCAATTTCTTCGGCTACATTTAAAAGTTTCCATATCGTTGGTTTTTCCAAGTGATCAGGACATGCCGGATATCCTGGTGCCGGACGAATTCCTTTATAATTTTCTTTAATCAATTCTTCATTGGTTAAAGATTCTTCTGAATCATAACCCCAGAAATCTTTACGTACTCTCTCGTGAAGATATTCGGCGAAAGCCTCAGCAAAACGATCCGCTAATGCTTTTACCATAATCGAATTATAATCGTCTAAATTCTTTTCGTATTCTGCTGCCCATTCATCGACACCAAAACCTGTGGTTACGCAAAAAGCTCCCATATAATCCTCTATTCCACTTTCTTTTGGCAGAATAAAATCAGCTAAAGCAATATTTGGAGCGCCTTTTGTTTTTTGTGACTGCTGACGAAGCGTTAAGAATTTCTCCAAAACTTTTCCGTTTTCATCACGCAGTTCGATATCATCATCGTCAACCTGATTCGCAGGGAAAATTCCGTAAATACCTTTTGCTTTTAGTTTTTTCTCTTCTAAAATTACTTTCAACATCGCCTGAGCATCTGCAAAAACAGATGTTGCTTGTTCGCCCACAACCTCATCCGTTAAAATTGCTGGATACTTTCCGTGCAATTCCCACGTTTGAAAAAATGGTGTCCAGTCGATATAAGGAACTAAAACATCTAAATCTACTTCAACGATTTGTTTGCCAATTAATTTTGGTTTCGTCGGAGTATATTCAGCCCAATCCAATGGTAATTTGTTTTTACGGGCATCTTCAATCGTTAAGAAATTTTTATCTCTTGAACGATTTAAGAATGTTTCTCTAAAAGCGTCATATTCTGCACGAATATCGCTTGCATATATTTTTCGGTTATGATCCAACAAATTTCCTGCAACGGTAACGGCTCTCGAAGCATCGTTTACGTGAATTACCGTTTCTCTATATTGCGGTGCAATTTTCACAGCTGTATGCGCACGCGAAGTTGTTGCCCCACCAATCATAATCGGGATTTTAATTCCTTGTTTGTCTAATTCTTTGGCCAAATAAACCATTTCGTCAAGCGAAGGCGTAATCAGTCCGCTTAATCCGATAATGTCAACATTCATGTTCAATCGCAGCCGCAATAATTTTTTCCGGAGGCACCATAACACCAAGATCTACAATCTCGTAATTATTACAAGCCAAAACTACCGAAACAATATTTTTACCAATATCGTGAACGTCACCTTTTACGGTCGCCATCAATATTTTTCCGTTTCCTTGTTTGTCTCCCGCTTGTTTGCTGGCTTCGATAAATGGCAATAAATAAGCAACGGCTTTTTTCATTACACGTGCCGATTTTACGACCTGAGGCAAGAACATTTTTCCGCTTCCGAATAAATCTCCAACCACATTCATTCCCGTCATCAAATTGATTTCGATAACTTCAATTGGTTTTGTAGCGGCCAAACGTGCTTCTTCAACATCTTCTTCAATAAAAGCGTCAATTCCTTTTACCAATGAATGTGTAATACGTTCCTGAACAGTTCCTAAACGCCATTCCTGAATCGCTTTTTCATCTGATTTTACTTCGCCTTTTACGTTCTCAGCAAAATCCAAAAGTCTTTCTGTTGCATCATCGCGTCTGTTCAAAATTACGTCTTCAACATGTTCTAATAAATCTTTCGGAATATCATCGTAAATCGTAAGCATCTCCGGATTTACGATTCCCATCGTCATTCCGTTCTTGATTGCGTGATACAAAAACACCGAGTGCATCGCTTCACGAACCGTATCATTTCCTCTAAAAGAAAACGAAACGTTACTTACTCCACCGCTGATATGTGCGTGAGGCAAGTTTTCGCGAACCCATTTTGTTCCTCTAAAAAAGTCCAAAGCATTTAAGCGATGTTCTTCCATTCCCGTTGCAACTGGGAAAATATTCAAATCGAAAATAATATCCTGTGGAGGAAACCCTACTTTGTTCACCAAAATATCATACGAACGCTGACAAATTTCAACTCGTCGATCGTAATTATCGGCCTGACCCACTTCATCAAAAGCCATGATAATTGCCGCCGCTCCGTAACGTTTGATTAATTTGGCGTGATGAATAAAGGCTTCTTCTCCTTCTTTTAACGAAATCGAGTTTACAACACTTTTTCCTTGTACTACTTTCAGACCCGCTTCAATGATTTCCCATTTCGAGCTGTCGATCATAATCGGCACTCTTGAAATATCGGGTTCTGCATGCAATTAAATTCAGGAATTTTGTCATCGCGTGTAACACCATCAAGCATTCCTTCATCCATATTAATATCGATGATTTGTGCCCCACCTTCTACCTGCTGTCTTGCAATATCAAGTGCCTCGTCATATTTCTCTTCCTTGATTAATCGAAGGAATTTTCTTGAACCGGTTACATTCGTACGCTCCCCAACATTCACAAAAACACTTTCCGGCGTAATAATCAATGGTTCTAATCCTGCTAATACAAGGTCTCTTCTTTTTTCTGCCATTTCTTTCTAAGTTACTAAGGTCCTATCCCGAGGTACTAAGGTTCTAAGTTTTTTTATTCTATTTTTTTCCTGCAAGGTTTTTAAAACCTTGTAGGTATATTTCGTTTTTAATAATTTATTTGGGCGTGTCCCTCCGGGTCGGGCTATCCGCTATAAGTCCTCGACTAATTTCTTTCGTCAGGCTGCGGGCTTTCCACTTCTATCCCTCACGCATGTATTTATGACTTTCCGAGATTTTAATTGTATTTTTCTTTGCCTAGCGGAGCGTCACGCTCGTGCACATTCCAATTGTAATTTTAAAATCTAATAATATTTTTTCTTTGCGGGCACGAGCTGGAAGCTGCGCTAGCAGAGGAATAAATTCCGTTGCTACCAATATTATGTTCCTACAGAACATTTTATTCTCCTTTCAACCTGCAAGGTTTTCAAAACCTTGTAGGTTTCTATCTTTTAACGTAACAAATTATACCTACAAGGTTTTGAAAACCTTGCAGGAAACGGAAACGCTTACGCAATAACTGGCGCCACTCTGGTTTATAATCCTTCGCAACCTCAGCCATTAACCGAATATGATCTGGAGTTGTTCCGCAACAACCTCCAATGATATTAATTAAATTATCTTCTAAATATTCTTTGATTAAAACGCTTGCGTTTCTTCCGGCGTTTCGTCGTATTGTCCGAATGCGTTTGGTAATCCTGCATTTGGATGCGCCGAAACATTAAACTGCGTATGTTGTGCTAAGGTTTTTAAATACGGTTTCAACAAATCGGCTCCCAAAGCGCAATTGAATCCTACACTTAATAATGGAATATGCGAAACTGAAATCAAAAACGCTTCAACTGTCTGTCCTGAAAGTGTTCTTCCAGAAGCATCGGTAATCGTTCCTGAAACCATGATTGGAATATCAAGATTGCGTTCTTCTTTTACTTCTTCGATGGCAAAAAGTGCTGCTTTTGCATTTAAGGTATCGAAAATCGTTTCTACCAAAAGTAAATCGCAGCCTCCGTCCATTAAAGCTTCTAGCTTGTTGTTTGTACGCAATTCGCAAATCATCAAACGTTACGGCTCTGTAACCCGGATCGTTTACATCCGGCGACATACTTGCTGTACGGTTTGTCGGTCCAATTGAACCAGCTACAAAACGTGGTTTTTCTGGATTTTTTGAGGTAAATTCATCGGCTACTTGTCTTGCGATTTTTGCCGATTCGTAGTTTAATTCGTAAACCAAATCTTCCATATGATAATCGGCCATACCGATTGTCGTTCCAGAGAAAGTATTGGTTTCTACAATGTCAGCACCTGCTTCATAATAAGCAGCATGAACATCGCGGATCGCTTGTGGTTGTGTTAGGGATAGTAAATCGTTGTTTCCTTTTAACGGATGCGGAAAATCTTTGAAACGCTCTCCTCTGAAATCTTCTTCTGAGAAATTATAGCGCTGCAACATTGTCCCCATTGCTCCATCTAGAATTAGGATATTTTTTTTTATTGCTTCTTGAATTGTTATTGCCATGTCTTGTTTTTGCCGCAAAGACGCTAAGGCGCCAAGCTTTTTTATTCTATTATTTAAAACATACCTAACAGGTTTTGAAAACCTGTTAGGATACGCGTTTTGTTTACATTAATTCCAAGAAGTGCACTATTGCTGGCTCATTAGCCCCGATGGAAGCAAATATCCTTTTATTCTGGGGTTCAGAATAAAAGATATTGTGTACAGCGGGAACGATTGACTGGCAAAAATGCGCCAATGATTCGCTCCTGATACAGAATCTGTAAATTCAGTAAAATAATATTGTAATGTTGTCTGGAAAAGTTTTGAGAAATACGATTATGTATTTGTGTTATCTATCTTTAATACTATGAACAATGTCGTATAAAGTAGAATTTAGCACCTTCTTTATGATAAAGGGTTGCTAAGGTTTCATCGGGTCTATCCCTCCGCCTTTCGTGATAACTTTCAATAATTTTAGGAACAGTGCAAAGGTATGAAATAGCCATTACGATTTGCAAATGTTTTTTTTTAAGGTTCTGAGGGTTCTCAAGCAGACTAAGATTCTAAAGTTTACAATCTTAGTGTTTAAGTTTTTGTTTGGTTCCTCTAAAATTGATAATTTCAACAATATTAGATTCTTTATTTAATTTGTAAACTAAATAATTATTTTTGTCTACAATTGCTTTATGCAATGAAACGTTTTTCTTAGATTTTGGGAATTGTTCTGGATTGAGATTGATTTGATTTATAACTTGCTGGATTTTATTTTCTAAGTTTAAAATCTCTTTTGCCGTCCATTTTGCTTCTAAATAATCAACAACTTTATTAAAGCCTTTTACAGCCTGAGAAGTCCAAATAAATTTTAATGCCATTTTGAAAATCTTTTCATAACATCTTCATGACTTGTAAATTCACCTTTTTCGGCTTGATCTAATCCTATTTGAATTTCGTTTTTCTCTGATTCTGATAATTCATCAAACCAATCATTTTGATTTGCTTTCAAAACCAATTCTAGTTTTTCTAAAACATTCTCATCTTCGACCTTAACCAATTCTTGAATAAATTGATATTTTCTAGCCTCTAAATTCATGATAATCAAAATTTATATATCACAAAGATACGTATTTTTTAGGTTCTGAGATGCTATCCCGAAGTTTCCGGAATAAGGGACTAAGATTAAAAAAAGCCCAAACTTAAAGTTTGAGCTTCTATATAAAAATCTTAGCGCCTTAGTATCTTAGAACCTCAGTACCTTAAACTAAACTATCGCTTTCACAACTGCTTTCGGTGCTTCTTTACGTGTTCCGTCGAAACCGTCTACTCCAGAAACTGTGGTATATTTCAATACGTATTTTTTACCTGGATTGATGATTTGGTAAGCCGCCTGGCACATTAAAGTCGCTTCGTGGAAGCCACAAAGAATCAATTTTAATTTTCCTGGGTAAGTGTTTACGTCTCCAATGGCAAAGATTCCAGGAATGTTGGTCTGGTAATCTAATGCGTTGTTTACTTTGATCGCATTTTTCTCGATCTCTAATCCCCAGTCTCCAATTGGACCTAATTTTGGTGTTAATCCGAAAAGCGGAATGAAGAAATCAGTTTCGATTTTACGGTGTGCTCCGTTTTCTTCGATATCTAACGATTCAACGTGCTCAGCGCCATTGATTCCGATTACTTCTGCTGGTGTAATTAATTTAATTTTTCCAGCACGTTTTTAATTCCTGTACTTTTTCTACAGAATCAAGAGCTCCTCTAAATTCATTTCTTCTGTGAATTAAAGTTACTTCTGAAGCTACATTTGCCAAGAAGATACTCCAGTCTAAAGCTGAATCCCCTCCTCCGGCGATTACAACTCTTTTGTCTCTGAATTTCTCCGGATTTTTGATGAAGTATTTTACTCCTTTATCTTCATAAAACTCGATATCTTCAATAAGTGGCTTACGTGGCTCAAAACTTCCTAAACCTCCAGCGATAGCAATTACCGGCGCATGAAATTTAGTTCCTTTATTTGATGTTACAATGAAACTTCCGTCTTCTTGTTTTTCGATGGTTTCAGCTCTTTCTCCTAATGTATAACCTGGCTCAAACTGCTTAATTTGTTCTTGTAAGTTATCAATTAAATCTCCTGCTAAAACTTCTGGAAAGCCCGGGATATCATAAATAGGCTTTCTTTGGATACAATTCTGAAAGTTGTCCTCCTGCTTGTGGTAAAGCATCTAAAATATGACATTTTAATTTTAATAATCCTGCCTCGAAAACGGCAAATAAACCTGTTGGGCCTGCTCCTATTATAAGTATATCTGTTTTAATCATTATGTTGTTGTTTATAATCATTCTTAATAATACAAAGAAACGAATAATTTGCTCTTTATTCAATGATTTTTATCATTCATTTCTTTGTGAAATTTTTCATGGGTTAATCCCGAGCTTCGGCTCGACGCTACAATATGAATCGTTCCTCCGCTATCATCGGGTTAAAACCCGACGCTACAATATGAATCGTCCCTCCGGGACTTTATTATTCTTTATTTTTGCTCTTTATTCTTTGTTTTATTATCTTTATCTTCTAATGAATTAGTTATTTCATTCATTCTCTTTACTTTTCTTCAAAATTACCTTTTAAGGTTTTCCTGTATTCATTCAGATTTTCAACCATTTGATTGATGTCTTCCGGAATTACTTCTTCGAAAAATTCTCTTAACCTTTTAGCGGTTGTTGGCGATTTTCCGTTGGTCGAAATGGCAATTTTCACATTTCCTTTGGTTACAATTCCGCCTAAATAATAATCACATAAATCGGGCGTATCGGCAATATTGCAAATCAAATAACGCTTTCGGGATAAATCGTATACTCTTTTGTTGACTTTTAAATCATCGGTACAAGCGATTACCATATGGCGCTTTTTGAGCATTTTCTTTTTGAACTTCGATTCCGTCAATTTAATTGAAGAATGATTTTCAGCTAAAACTTTAATTTCTAAATGAAAGTCTGGCGCTACAACCTCAACATTTGCATTCGGACTTGACTTTAGCAAAAAAGAAAGCTTTTCTAATCCTACATTTCCTCCGCCTACAATCAACACATTTAGATTGTGAAGCTTTAGGAATATTGGATATAATTCATTCTGTTCCATTTAATTTAATTTTAACCAATCAAAATTAGATGATTATATCTTATCGGATGATTTCTTTTGATAGAAATTCTTCGTAAAATCCTTTTAATTTATTGCTTTCTCTCACAACTTCGCCCAAAACAATAATCGCTGGTGAGCTCATTTTTTGCTCTTTTACGATTTCTAAAATCGAATCTACTGTTCCAACGCCTACTTTTTCTTCGGATGTTGTTCCGTTTTGAATGATCGCAACGGGCAAACTCTCCTTTGTCTTCTTTTTGAAACAAATCGATAATTTGAGGCAATTTATGCATTCCCATCAAAATCACAACTGTTGCTGATGACTGTGCGGCCAGGGCTACATCTGCAGATAATTTTCTATCAGAAGTTGTACCTGTAATCGCCCAAAAACTTTCTGAAACTCCACTTTTTGTAATCGAAATTCCCTGACTTGCAGGAACTGCCACTACCGAAGATATTCCGGGAACTACAACTGTCTCTATTCCGAAGCTTTCAATAAATTCTATTTCTTCGCTTCCTCTTCCAAAAATAAAAGGATCTCCGCCTTTTAACCGAACCACATTTCCGTAAGTCAAAGCATTATCAACAATTAATTGATTGATCTGATCTTGCGTATACGTGTGATTCCCAATTTTTTTCCCAACAAAAATTTTGATGGATTTTTTAGGTGCGTAAGCTAATATTTCATCATTGGCCAATGCATCATACAAAACCACATTCGCTTCAGCCAATGCTTTTGCGCCTTTCAGCGTAAGCAAATCCGGATCGCCGGGACCTGCACCGACTAAAGTTACTTTTGGTTTGATATTAAGCATTTGCTAATTCTTGAGCTCTATATTTTTCTATAATATCAAAAAATGCAATTCCTTCCTGAATGTATTGTTTTGCAAAAACTTCTGAAGGATCATTTTGATTGATTTGATACACTAATTCTTTGAATGATGTTGCCAATTCGATTTTACCTGTTACGATGAAAACGTTATCAAACAAATCAACAATTCCTGCGTGATTGTTTGTTTTTTCGTTTTCAGAAAGTAATAAAGCTTTAGCTCCATTTACAAATCCTGCGTAAGCGTGATAAATAGCATCTGACCATTTTCCTTCGTCGAATGATTCTTGTGCGAAAGTCAATTTGTCTTTAGCTTCTAATAATAAAGTCGCTACTAAATCGATCACAACACCGGCACATTCTCCAACTCCAACTGCTTTTACGTAGTTATCTGCATTACCCCAATCTACAAAATCAGCTTCTGTTAAATTGGTTACATCTGCGAAAGGTTTCAAAATTTCATAGAAATATTTCTCTCCTTTTTGATCGTAATAGTTTAGGAATTTTTCTCCATTTGCATTTTTATCAAAATCATTTAAGATCGTACGCAATGCATCTGGACCTCTTCGGCTTGGAATTTTGATTACTTTATCAGCAAAACGTCCTTCTCCGTTTCCTAATCTTCCTCCGCCTAATAAAACCTGCAATGCCGGAGCTACTAATTTTCCTGAATTGATAGACATTCCCTGAAAACCAATTGCCGACATATTGTGCTGTCCGCAGGCATTCATACAGCCAGAAATTTTAATTTCGATTTCGCGGTTGTTTAAGTATTGCGGATATTCTGCATTTATAACTTTTTCCAATTCTTCTGCAATTCCGGTACTGCTTGCAATCCCCAAGTTGCAAGTATCAGTACCGGGACATGCCGTAATATCTGCCGTAGAATTATATCCTAAATCAACAAAGTTTAATTTGGCTAATTCCTGATAAAAGAAAGGCAAATTCTCTTCTTTTATATGACGTATTACAATATTTTGGCGCAATGAAAAACGTAATTCATTTGCTCCGTAATTTTTAATCAAATCTGCTAATAATCTTGCTTTATCGGTATAAAAATCTCCTAATAAAACTTTGATTCCGATAGCGTAATAACCTGCTTGTTTCTGAGCAATTACATTTGATTTTTTCCATGCTTCATAAGCTTTGGTATCTTCAATTGTAACTTGTGGAGCTTGCAATAATGGTTCTGGAATTGCTCCGTCAAAAGCAGTTGTATCAATTTCGTATGTTTCAAAAGCGATTGCTTTTTTCTCTTTTTCAACCAAATCAAGGAAAACATCTCTTCCCATTTCTTTGATTAAGAATTTCATACGCGCTTTCATTCTTTTGGCACGCTCACCGTATCTGTCAAAAATACGGATGATTCCTTCTGCTGTCGGGATGATTTCGTTTACCGGAATAAATTCTGAAAGCAATTCAGCGTGCGCTGGCTGAGATCCTAAACCTCCTCCAAAAACAACTTTAAATCCGCGTTGTCCGTCAACAATTTTTGGAATAAATCCTAAATCGTGCAAATAACTTAAAGCAGTATCTTCATCAGATGATGAGAACGAAATTTTGAATTTACGTCCCATTTCCTGACAAATCGGGTTTCTTAATAAATATTGGAACAAGGCGTGTGCATAAGGCGAAACATCAAATGGTTCGTTTACATCGACACCTGCTAATTCGCTTCCTGTAATATTACGAACTGTGTTTCCACAAGCTTCACGCAATGTAACATCGTCTTTAGCCAAATCTGCCCAAAGTTCTGGTGTTCTGTCTAAACTTACATAGTGAATCTGAATATCCTGACGTGTTGTAATATGCAAACGTCCTGTAGAATATTCATCAGAAACTTTAGTAATTCGTACTAATTGCTCGCTGGTTACTTTACCATAAGGCAATTTAATACGAATCATTTGAACACCTTCCTGACGTTGACCGTAAATTCCACGCGCTAAACGAAGACTACGAAAACGCTCATCATCAATTTTTCCTCCACGGAATAAATGAATCTTTTTTTCTAAATCGATAATCTCTTTTTGAACTATCGGATTTTCTATTTCTGTTCTAAAACTTTCCATTTCTCTTTAGTTGTTGGTTGTCAGTTGTTGGTTGTTGGTTTGCTGGCAGATAACTATCAACCAAAAACCATCAACTATCAACTAGCGAATGAATCCTACTCCTGCTGTTGTGTTCGTTGCTGTATCAATTAAGATAAAAGCTCCGTTTGATTTATTTTCGTTGTAAGCGTCAAAATATAAAGGCTTGCTTAATTTGATGGTTACTTCTCCAATTTCGTTGATCGCTAATTGTGATGCTTCTTTTGTTCCTGAATAATCAGTTGAGATTGTATTTTTGATACTTTCTACTTTTGCTAAAACTGAATTTGTGTTGTGCTGTACAATATATTTTGTTCCTGCAACCAGTTTTTTACTGTCCATCCAACACACTGTTGTTGTGATTTCTTTTTCAATTTTTGGAAGCTCTGATGATTTTACAATCATATCACCTCTTGTTACATTGATATCATTTTCTAATTCGATTGTAATTGATGAACCTGCAACGGCTTCATCAAATGTTTTATCGAAAAAGTGAATTTTAGATACTTTTGATTCTGTTAAAGAAGGAAGAACCGTTACAGCATCTCCAACTTTAATTGAGTTTCCGTATAATTTTCCTGCATAGCCTCTGAAATCGTGGTATTCTTCTGTTTTTGGACGGATAACTGTCTGAACCGGGAAACGTGCTTTTCCTGCTTCATAAACATCATGAGAATGCAATCCTTCTAAATGTTCTAAAACAGTTTGACCATGTATACCAAGGCATATTTTCCGATTGTCTCAACTACATTTCCACCGTTGATTGCACTTAACGGAATGTAACTTACGTTTTGCTCTTTGAAAGTGCTTTTTGCATTTAAGGCCTGAAAATCGGCTTTGATTTTATTGTAAACTTCTTCAGAATAATCAACTAAATCCATTTTATTAATCGCAACAATTACTTCTTTTACTCTCAATAAATTATTGATAAAAAAGTGACGGTACGTTTGCTCGATAACCCCTTTTCTGGCATCAATTAAAATAATTGAAACCTGAGAAGTTGAAGCTCCTGTAACCATGTTTCGGGTATATTCTACGTGCCCCGGAGTATCGGCAATAATGTAACTTTTCTTTGCAGTCGAAAAATAAATATGTGCTACGTCAATCGTGATTCCTTGTTCTCTTTCTGCTACTAATCCGTCAGTTGCTAATGAAAAATCAAGATAATCGTACCCTTTTTGTTTACTGCTTTTTTCGATTGCCTCGATTTTATCTGTAGTCAATGATTTTGTATCGTACAATAATCTTCCGATCAAAGTACTTTTTCCGTCATCTACACTTCCTGCTGTTGCTATTTTTAAAACTTCCATTCTTATTTTTGTTGTTGGTTGTTGGTTGTTGGTTGTTGGTTTTTCTAAAAACATCAACTAAAACCATCAAAATATTAAATCTACTCTTTTATGTTATTGTTGTAATTATTGAAGTTATCAGCTATCAACTAAAAACTATCAACCAACAACTTAAAAGTATCCTTGTTGTTTTCTTTTTTCCATTGCGGCTTCAGAACGTTTGTCATCGATTCTGGCTCCTCTTTCAGAAATAGTTGATGATCTGATTTCGCCAACAACTTCTTCAATTGTTGCCGCATACGATTCAACTGCCGCCGTACAACTCATATCTCCAACGGTTCTGAAACGAACAATTCGTTCTTCGATTTGTTCGTCTTCTTCCTGGTACACAAAAGGAGAATGCGACCAGATTAAACCGTCTCTCAAAAAAACTTTTCTTTTATGTGAAAAATAGATCGATGGAATCTCGATGTTTTCTTTTTCGATATAACTCCAAACATCTAATTCTGTCCAGTTTGAAATTGGGAAAACACGAACGTTTTGACCATTTTCTATTTTTCCATTCAAAATATCAAACAATTCAGGTCTTTGATTTTTTTCATCCCATTGACCGAAATCATCACGAACTGAGAAAATACGTTCTTTAGCTCTTGCTTTTTCTTCATCACGACGCGCACCACCAATACAAGCATCAAACTTAAATTCTTCAATTGCATCTAAAAGTGTTGTCGTTTGCAAACTGTTTCTACTTGAATATTTTCCAGTTTCTTCCACCACTTTTCCTTCATCAATAGCATCCTGAACATTACGAACGATTAATTCTAATCCTAATTCTTCAACCAATTTATCTCTGAAAGCAATTGTTTCAGGAAAATTATGTCCCGTATCAACATGCAAAAGAGGAAACGGAATTTTAGCAGGGAAAAATGCTTTTTGCGCCAAACGCACTAATGTTATAGAATCTTTTCCTCCAGAGAAAAGTAAAACCGGTTTGTCAAACTGTGAAATTACTTCTCTGAAAATGTATATTGCTTCACTCTCTAAAGCGTTTGTTTTTAATACTGAACTCATTGTTTTTTTGTTTGATAGTTTTGTTGTGGAAAATTTTGTTTCAGGTTTAAAGTTTCAAGTTTTTCGCCTGATCTAAAAAACTCCACTCTATATTCTATATTCTCTACTCTATTCTCAAGAACCAATTCTTGTCTCTTGCTTCTTTCTTCTAAAAAGTCTACTTACTCTTTCTTAGCGCTATGCAATCCACATTCTTTATGGCTTGATTCCCACCACCATCTTCCGGCTCTGATATCTTCTCCAGGAAAAATTGCTCTCGTACATGGTGCGCATCCTATGCTTACGAAACCTTGTTTGTGTAAGGCATTTTGAGGAACATTATTTTCTGATAAATATTTTTCAACTTCCTCTAAAGTCCATTTTAATAATGGATTAAATTTGATGATTTCAAAACCTCCATCGTATTCAAACAAATTGCAAATCTTGTCTGTTTTCTGATTGTTCTGCTCTTAAACCCGTAATCCAAACTGAGTTTCCTGCCAAAGCTTTTCTTAACGGAACTACTTTTCGAATAAAGCAACATTCTTTTCTGTTCTCAACTGAATCGTAAAAACTGTTTGGACCTTTTTCTTTTAAAAGATTTTCTACAGCTGTTGCTTCCGGAAAATAAGACTTCAATAGGTCTTTTATATTTTTTTAATGTCTTATGAAAAACATCGTAAGTTTCCTGAAATAATCTTCCAGTATCTAAAGTAAAAATGGTAATATCCGTATTACTTTTAGCAATAAAATCGGTAATTACCTGATCTTCCTGACCAAAAGAAGTTGAAAAAATTACTTTTCCTGGAAATTTTTCTAGCTAAAAAAACCAAAGTTTCATCAAGCGAAAAATCTTTTGTTTTATCTAATAATTATTCTACAATTAGTCGCACTCATAATCTCTTTCTTCTATCTAAAGAATCCTTACAATAATTTAGATAATGTTTTTAAACTCAATAATATAATTAGAATTCCAACCGCCACCATCATTGGTTTTCTTTTGATTTTGTTTACCAAATATGCTGCCAATGGCGCTGCAATCACACCACCTAAAATCAATCCGATAATAACCTGCCAGCCATGAATTCCACCAAAAAGCATGAAAGTGATACCGCTTGCAAACGAAATCGCAAATTCAGCCGCATTTACTGAACCGATAGTGTATCTTGGATTTCTTCCTCTTCCTAATAATGTAGAAGTTACAATTGGCCCCCAGCCTCCGCCTCCAACAGAATCCATAAAACCACCAAAAGTGGCTAGAATTCCTAATTTTTTAGTTTTCTTTTTTACAATTGTTTTAGCCAAAGCTTTTCTTATAATGATAATTGCCAAAACAATCATATAAACCGCAATAAACGGCTTGATAACATCTCCATTAATTACATCTGACAATAAATACGCTCCAGTAATCGACCCTAAAACTCCCGGAATCAATAAATGTTTTACCAGTTTTTTATTGATATTTCCAAATCGATGATGTGAAAGTGCCGATGCTCCCGTTGTAAACATTTCTGAAACGTGAACTGCTGTACTACTTACAACCGGCGGAACTCCATAAGCCAATAAAAATGAAGTCGATGTTGCTCCGTACCCCATTCCTAAAGTTCCATCAACCAATTGAGCAAAAACTCCAATGGCAAAAAACACTAAAAATTCTTCATTAAATCCATTTACAAATGCGTTCCAAGTAAACTCAGCGTGATGATTATAAATTAATACAGTCAGTAAACCTACTAGTAAAACAACAGGAATTCCAATCCAAAGCTTTTCTTTGAATGAATCAGTTTACTATTTATTTTCAGTTCTTTTTCCATATTAAAATATTTGAATTTGTTTTCAAAACCTATTACCCTATCGGGTTAATAGATTACTTTGCAAAAATACTACTTATTTGCAATAAACAAAACAATATTTTATTTTTTTTAAAGCCTTAATTACTCATTCATTAGATTAAAAAAGAGTCTTTTAAAGTTTTACTGGATTAATTTCACAAATAATGCGATTTTGCAAGATATTTAAACAATATAAATACTATAAATACTTGCTTATTAAATAGGTTTTTTAATCTCTACAATATCTATAGGATAATTATAAAAATGTCGTATTTTAGCGCCAAATTAGTATTATGGATTTTCAGATTGGTCTTGTAATTGCGGGGTTAGTAGTTGGTTTCATCGTTGGCTTAACCGGTGTGGGAGGCGGTTCTTTAATGACTCCTATTTTATTATTTTTTAATATTCCGCCAACAACTGCAGTAGGTACAGATTTATTATACGCCGCTTTTACAAAAGCTGGAGGTGTATTTGTTCATCATAAAAAAGGAAATATAAACTGGAAAATTACAGGATGGCTTACATTAGGCAGTGTTCCGGCTGCTTTAGTGACTTTATGGATATTAAATAGTATCAAAACTGACATTGAAACAATAAATCATGTTATAAAGTTCAGTCTAGGTTGGGCATTATTATTTACATCAATTGCTATTATCTTCAAAAACAAAATTTTGAAATTTTCGCAAAAACATGCGGGAGATAAATTCCATAAAGAAAGCCACACTCAAAATATGCTGACTATTGCAATCGGGATTTTACTTGGTGCAACTGTAACGGTAACATCTATTGGCGCAGGAGCGCTTGGTACGGTAACTTTATTTTTTCTTTACCCTTTGTTGCCATTACCTCGTTTGGTCGGAACCGAAATTGCTCATGCAGTTCCATTAACTCTTGTTGCTGGAATTGGGCACGCTTCAATGGGAAATCTAGATTTGGGATTACTAGGACAGCTGTTAATGGGATCACTTCCTGGAATATATATGGGAAGCATGCTGAGCGGAAAAGTTCCGGATCAATTTCTTAGAAATGCTATAGCAGTAATGCTATTCTTTACCGGATATAAGTTGATTTTTTAACTAAAATCATCACTATAAAAAAGGACCATTTCTAATTTGGAAATGGTCTTTTTTTATTTCTAAAATGCAATATCTGCTAAAGAATTGCTTTCTAATATTTTAAGTGTATTATCTCTTACTTCTGTCATTAATCTTCGGGCAGCGCAGGTAGATTCATCATCACAGTCATCGCATCTTTCGTAAAAATTATGACTTGCACACGGAAGAAGTGCAATTGGTCCTTCAAGAATTCGGTAGACTTTTGCCATACTGATATCTTTTGGGTCTTTTATCAAGTAATAACCGCCTCCTTTTCCTTTTTTTGCTCCCAGAAAACCTGAATTTCTAAGCAATAATAAAATACTCTCCAAAAACTTAATCGAAATATGTTCGTTTTTAGCTATTTCGGCAATTTGAACAGGATCATTATTTTCTCGTCTGGCCAAATAAGTCAACGCTTTTATTCCGTATTTTGTTTTCTTTGAAAGCATCTTTAAATTTTAAATTGCAAAATAATTGTTCCGAATTTAATGTCTCTAAAACGATACATTTTATTTCTGCAACAAAAATAGGCTTTTTAAATGAGAATAATAACAGAACAGTAATTATATTCTACTTATTCTATCAGATTACTTCGCTACTTCCAATCAAATTGAATTCATGAAATGATTTAATTTCTTCAGTAAGTGCTTTTTTATTGACAACATAAGTATCAGACAAAGAGTCGTGCCATCCTCTTGTTCCAAAACATGAAAATATTTCAAAAGGAATAAAACGACACAAAGTTCTTCTTAGTATCGTCATAAAATCTGTCCTTTCGCCATATTCATTAACCACAATTGTTCCTGTAATAAATTTGGCTAAAGATCTTCCAAAAAGCCCTTCGGTGATTAAAAAATAAAAAAAGTAGATTAGCATTATTACGAAATTCCATCCCCAATCTCCCAAACCGTCCATCCAGACGCTTAAACCTGCTAAGCCAAACAAACCTATAAGAACACCAGAAAAAATACAGATTCCCATAAATAAAAGAATCACAAATATGACATCTAAAATGTAATTTAAAAAACGGGTTCCAACTGAAGCCAGCAACCTATCATCAAGAATATAACCAGAATTACTCATATAAGAATTGGTGATTTTATAATTTATTAGTGTTTTTAGTTCCTAACAAAAATATATTTTTTACTCTAATAAGCCTTAAAAAAGAATGGCGATTTTTAACAGTAATAAATTTACAGTCGAAAATCGTCATTATGTATTTTCTAAATCTAATATCTAAAATCAGAAATCTAAAATTAATTATTCCAACGCTTGCTTCAAATCGGCAATTACATCTGCAACAGTTTCTAAACCTACAGAAACACGAACTAAACCTTGTGTAATTCCAACTGCTAATTGATCTTCTTCAGATAATTTACTATGTGTTGTAGAAGCCGGATGCGTTACAATCGTTTTTACGTCTCCAATATTTGCCGAAAGCGAACACAGTTTAATTTTATCCAAAAATTTTCTTCCTGCTTCAAGACCGCCTTTAATTTCGATAGCAATAATGTTACCGCCTAAAAGCATTTGTTTTTTGGCAATCTCATATTTTGGGTGTGATTTCAAAAACGGATATTTCACACTATTTACATTTGGATGGCTTTCTAAAAACTCAGCTACTTTTAAAGCATTTTCGCAGTGTTTGTCGACACGAACAGCCAAAGTCTCTAAACTTTTAGACAAAACCCAAGCATTAAATGGCGACATTGCCGGTCCTGTATTTCTTGAAAACAAATAAATTTTACGAATTAACTCAGCATCTCCAACGGCAACTCCACCCAAAACACGACCTTGTCCATCGATTAATTTTGTTGCTGAATGAACTACGATATGAGCTCCATATTTAATAGGCTGTTGAATATATGGAGTTGCAAAACAGTTATCAATTATTAAAATCAAATTGTGCTTTTTTGCAATTTGGCCTAACAATTCCAAATCAATTACATCTACACCTGGATTTGTAGGTGTTTCAGCGTATAAAATCTTCGTATTTGGCTTAATAAAACTTTCAATAGTTTCTGGTTTATTGATGTCAAAATAAGAAGTTTCGATTTTCCATTTTGGTAAATACGTCATGAACAATGCATGAGTTGATCCAAAAACGCTTCCTGCAGAAACAATGTGGTCTCCTGATTCCAGCAATGCTGCAAACGTAGAATATATCGCTGCCATTCCAGTTGCAAAAGCATAACCTGCTTCGGCACCTTCCATCGCACAAACTTTGTCAACAAATTCTGTTGTATTTGGATTGCTAAAACGAGAGTAAATATTGCGGACTTTTTCTTCCGTGAAAGATGCTCTCATATCCTCTGCATCTTCAAATATAAAACTTGACGATAAATATAACGGAGTTGAATGTTCCTGAAATTGTGTTTTTTCTAAATGTGTACGTATGGCTTGTGTTTCAAAACCAAATTCTTGTTCGCTCATTTTTTTTGTTTTTTTGTTTCAAGTTTCAGGTTTCAAGTTCATTCTGTGAGTAATAAAAATGATTTGAAACTTAAATAAGTAAGTCATCCTGAAAATTATCTAATTCTCAAATTGACTAATTTTCTAATTATTTTAATTCTTCGTTGTTCAAGACAACTTTGTATTTAATTGTTGCAGTTGGTTCAACTGTTTTAGCAACTGAACAGTATTTCTCAAAAGAAAGCTGCGCGGCACGTTGCGCTTTTTCTGGATTTATATCGCCTTCTAAATAAAAAACCACATCGATTTCTTTAAAAGGTTTTGCTTCTTCAATCTGTACGCGTGTTCCTTCAACCTCAGCGTTAAAAGAAGTGATTTCCTGACGCTGTTTTTTCAAAATTGAAATCATATCAATCGCACTGCATCCGGCAACGCCCATTAATACAAGCTCCATTGGACTTGCGCCTAAATCGCTTCCGCCAAATTCAGCTCTGCTGTCAACGTCAACTACATGTCCGCGTTCATTTTTTACTTTGAAATGAAATGCGTCGTTTACTCTGTTTAAGGTTACTTTCATTGTGTTGTTATTTTTTTTGTTTTGTTTGAATTCAAATCTTAAATCTAAACTCTAAAATCTGCAATCTAAAATCAATATTATCCTTTATCAGACAATCTCAAAATATCTCCAAAAACGCCTCTTGCTGTAACCGCAGAACCTGCACCGGCTCCTTGAATAACAATTGGACGATCTCCGTAAGATTCTGTATAAATTTCAAAGAAAGAATCTGAACCTTTTAATCCGCCTAAAGCTGTGTCTGAAGGAACAGAAACTAATTTTACTTCTAGATTTCCTTTGTCATTTTGTAAATCGCCAGACAATTCACCAATATATCTTAATACATGATTTGGTTTTTGATCGGCTTTTATTTTCTCGTAAATTGGGTCGAATTCTTTTAATTTCGTTAAGAAATCAGCAACATTTCCATCGCGCAAATGTTCCGGGATTAAATTCTGAATTGAGATTTCTTCAAACTCATTTTGCAAATCTAATTCTCTTGCCAAAATCAATAATTTTCTTCCAACATCATTGCCACATAAATCCTCACGCGGATCTGGTTCTGTATATCCATTATCGATTGCTTCTTTCAGAATTTCGCTAAACGGAGCATCTTTTGCAGAGAAATTATTGAATAAATAACTCAAAGTTCCAGAGAAAACTCCTTTAATTTTTGTGATATTCTCACCCGATAAATGCAGTAATTTAATGGTATCAATCAATGGCAAACCTGCACCAACATTGGTTTCGTATAAATAATTCTTTTGGTTTTCTGCTAAGGCTTTTCTCAATTGTTTGTAGAAACCATAACTTAAAGTATTAGCTACTTTATTTGAAGAAATCAAATCGAAACTACTTTCTACAAGCGGAATATAATTCTCTACAAATGATGCACTTGCAGTATTGTCAATTGCAATTAAATTCTCTAAATGATGCTCATTTGCGTAAGCAATAATATCATTGATTGAATATTCTTCGCCTTTTGTCTGAATATCGTTTTTCCAGTTTGAAGTTACGCCATTTTTGTTTAAAAGCAATTTTTTAGAATTTGCAATTGCAAAAACATTCAGCTTAACATCTTTTCTTTTTTCAATCGCTGAAGCCGATTCTAAAATTTGATTAATCAAAGTTCCTCCCACTAATCCGTGACCGAAAATAGCAATGTTGATTTTTTTAGAAACCCCAAAAATCTCTCCGTGAATTACGTTTAAGGCTTTGTTTAGTTCTTATTTCTTCACAACCAAACTCACGTTTTTACCCGTAACCGTATTGTTGAACAAAATTGGAACTATTTTATTTTTGATTAAAGCCGTGTAAGGTTTATGGAAAGTACTCAAATCCTGACCAATAATCGAAATTACCGAAACATTGTCAGTTACTGTAATTTGATTTACATCTTTAGAATAAAAATCATTTTCGAACTCTTTTTCAAGCTCAACCATTGCAAGCGTCGCTTTATCATTAGCTACAACCAATCCAATTCCTCTTTCTGAAGAACCTTGCGAAATGATACTTACACTGATGTTGTGATCGCCCATTACTTTAAAAATACGGGCATCAACTCCAGCTTTTCCAAGTAATCCGCGTCCTTCAAGATTTACAAGAGAAACATTTTCTAAAACAGAAAGCGTCTTGATTCCTTCTTTCGCCGAATCTGAAGTGATTAAAGTTCCACGGTTTTCGTGGTTAAACGTATTTAAAATACGAAGCGGGATATTTTTTTCCAACAAAGGAATAATCGTTTTAGCATGAAGAATTGTTGCGCCAAAATTCGCTAACTCATTCGCTTCATTAAATGATAAATATTCGATTTTTTTAGCATCGGCAACTAAATCTGGATTTGCTGTGTAAATTCCGTCAACATGCGTGAAATTTTGAAGTTCTTCGGCATTTAAATAATTCGCAATTAATGAAGCTGTATAATTACTTCCGTTTCTTCCTAAAGTAGTCGTATCGTTGTTGTTGTTTGAACCAATGAAACCTGTAACGATATTTACCGTTTCACCATTATGCAATTTGAAATAATTGATAACGTTTTTCTTTGAAAGTTGCTCCAAAGGCTGAGCGTCGCCAAATTTCGAATCGGTTTTCAATAATTCTCTCGTATCAACAAAATTTGCAGGAATGCCTTTTTCAAGCAAAATCGCAGTCAATAATTTAGCCGAAAGCAATTCGCCTTTCGACAAAATCTGATCTTTGATTTTATTGCTGTAATCACCAATCAAGCTTACGCCTTCGAATAAGTTTATCCAAAATATTGAATTCTTCAGACAAATCAACTTGACCGTAATCTGAAGTCTGATAAGCTTTAAAACTCTCCAACAAGTGGTTTGTAATTACCGTTTTTAGCGGCAATTCTTAAAATATCTTCTAATTCATCTGTTGCGTTTCCGCTTGCAGAAACGACAACGGCAATTTGCTCGCCTTGATTTACTTTATCTGAAATGATTGAAACGACTTTATTTAGTCCTTCTCCGTTTGATAATGATTTACCTCCAAATTTTAATACTTTCATTTTTATTTTGCTATTGTTTCTGCCTTAAAAATATCGGCAAGTAAAAGATCTAATTGTTTGTACTCTATTAAAAAAGCGTCATGTCCGTGAACCGAATCTATTTCGCTGTAAGAAACATTTTCTTTAAACTTTTTTAATTCATTATAAGTTTCCAGATTTTCTTTTGGTGTAAAAAACAAATCTGAATTGATTCCGACGATATGAATCGAAGCTTTTGATTTTGATATTAAAGTCTCGAAATCCTCGCTATTTCGGGTAATATCTATAGTTTTAAGCAGTTGATTCATCAATTTATAAGATGCCAATTGAAAACTCTTCTGTAATTTTTTTCCGTGATGCGCCAGCCAGCTTTCAATATTGAAAATCAAAAGATCCTGATTAATGGTTCGCTGAAATTTTTCTTTGAATGATTCTGGAGAACGATAGCATAACATCGCATGGATTCTCGCATCTTCTATTGGTTTTGAAGAATTATTCAGAATCTGTTCTTGCAGATAACAATTTGCAATCATCCAGTCGGTCGATTTCCAGTCGGTTGCTATCGGAATCAAATGCTCTGTGATGTTTGGTTCCAATGCCAGGATTTCCCAAGCAATTCCGCCTCCAACAGAACCGCCAATTATAGCAAACACTTGTTCGATAGAAAGCGCTTTTAATCCTTCAATAAAAATTCTTGCAATATCTCTGGTTGTAAAATCGTGATAATTTTCAATTACAAATGAATCATTCCCGTTTCCTGGAACGTTGAATGCCAATACGGTGTATTTATCGGTATCAATTGTTTTTCCATCACCAATTAAATCATTCCACCATCCGTTTGGACCTGTAACTTGTGCATTTCCTGTCAAAGCATGATTGACCAAAACAATTGGTGCCGTATGCAAAGGCAAACCAGAAAGCGTAAAACTTAAAGATAATGATGGATAAAATCGCACCACTTTCTGTGATGAAATTTTGAACTATAATGGGATTGGGTATATTTTCCAATTTCAAATCTTTTTATTTTTGATTTGTATGTGGAAATATTAGAAAGAAAGTCTAGAGTTTGAAACTAGAAAAATTCTTGTTGTTATCTTTCCACGTTTGGGCGTGGTAGAATGCAGCACCTTCTTCGAATTAACGAAGGGTTGCTAAGGATTCATCGGGTCTAATCCCTCGTCCTTTCTTTATAACATTTCAATACGTTTTTGAACTTAACGGTGCAAATTAACTACTATTTTCTTAAACAAACAAATTTTATCGAAACTGATTCCTCAATTTCTTAAACATACTTTAAAATAAGTCGAAAGTTTAAAGTCATAAAGTCAAAAGAATTGGCATCGAATAATGCAACAATCTCTTTGTCTACTAAAAACTATTATACGCAAAAAATTACCGAACGAAATGCCCAGTAAAATTAAGCAGGTTTTACCCTATTTTATGATGCTTTTCGATTTAGATAAAAAGCGTTTCATTCTCTTTTGAATACATCAAGAACAATAAAGAGTTTGGATCTTTTTTTACCTCTTTTTTATCGGTCTCCGTCATTCCGAATCTTGGATGAACCAATTCATTTGTTGGTGGTGGCGGATTATTTCTTTTTGCTCTTAAGTCTTTTCAATGTCAGAAAATGTTTTTGATAAGTAGTTTAATGTGCTCATGATATTTAAGTTTATGTTAGTTTGCGTTTTATAATCTTTACTTTTTCTTTAATTTTTTGTTATGGCTGACCAAATGGAATAAAAAAACCCTTTTGGATTAGTAATACCAAAAGGGTTTAAGTTTTTTAGAACTTATATATTCTTTTAGTATCAACAGACGCGTACACAAATACGTGCGACGTTAAACATCTTGTTCATCTGTAGGGATTTATTCATCGTTGTGATTTGACTTGTTATTTTAAAAAATTCTTGCATTTGTTTATATTTAAAGCTTCTCGAAATGCTGACAATTCTTACTTTATTTCTATATAATATTCCAAGAAAAGCAATCGTTTATTTCAACAGTTTTAACCGATCTGCATAACTTATTAGATAACAGATTTTTGTTTTTTTGGTAGTTTTTAGGTATTACAAATTTGCGAAATTTTTTTCAATATTCCAAGTGATAATCAAGCTAATTAATCTGAAAAATCGTTAAAAAACACATTTTTAACGTTAAAAAACATCTTACAAAAATCTAAATTTTCAACATAAATGAGAGTTAAAACTTACAAAAAATTAACTTAACTTTTCTGTTTCAATCTATCAAAGAACAATTTATTAATATTACAAAACCACTTACAGCCAGACTGCTTCTTTATTTTTAATTTTCTCGGCTACTTTTAAAATATCTGTTATAATTCCTCTCGAAATTGCTTGTTTGCACGCCGATGCACTCTTAATCACAATTGGAACATCAGCATAAGATTGTGTATAAATTTCAAAAATGGCATCAGAACCTTTTAATTGTCCGATAGCAGATGTAGCAGGTTCTGAAATTAATTTTACTTCCAAAGTGTTTTTTTCAACATCAAATTCACCTACATATCGCAAAACATGATCTATCTGCCTGAGTGATTTTTGCAATCTTATACGATTTATCAATTGCTTCCTTATTTAGTATGCCGTTTTTCTCTAAATGTTCTTCTCTTATAATAGGAGCGATTTTTATATCAGATAAATCAAATTCCTTCCCGATTTCTCGAGTCAAAATCAATAGCTTTTTGGCGGTATCGTTTCCTGACAAATCTTCTTTAAATGTAGAACGCATCAAACCAAGAAGACTGGCATCTTTCAAAATGGATGAAAAAGAATTCTCCTCTGCAGAAAATCGATTAAAAACATAACTCAGATGATCTGAAAAAACACCTCTGATCTTCGTGATCTTTTCTCCCGAATAATACAAATCTCTCAAAGTCTGCAAAACCGGAAATCCTGTATCAACCGAAGTTTCATACAAAAATTCTTTATCGTATTTCTTAAGATTTTCTCTCAGCTGTTTATATAGATCAATTGGGAGCGTATTGGCTTTTTTATTTACGGCGACAATATTAAATCCGTTTTCGATCAAAGTATTATAATGACTAATCAGTTCGTCACTGGCTGTGGCATCAACGGCAATCAAGTTTTCGAATTCATTTTCTTTTGCAAATTCAATAATATCTTCAACTCTAAAAGGAACTGCTAATTCTCTAAAATTGGTTTCCCACGCATATCCAATGCCTTCTTTCTCGAAAAAAGCAACAGTTGAATTGGTAATTATCGGAAAATGAAAATCGACATTTTTGCTTTGCAGAAAAAATTCCTGACTCTCAATAATCTGATTGATCAAGGTGCTTCCGATATTTCCAATTCCAAAAAGAACAATATTTATTTTAAGCTTTGACATAATTTTAATTTTTTTAAAACATATCTAATTTTTATTGAACCATATAAGTTATATGGTGAAAATTTTATTTTGAAATCTTTTATCATAAAAAATCACCCTTAGCGGCACCACACCGCTAAAGGCAATTTTTCAAACAAAAAACAAAAAAACCTAATTTTTATTGATACTGTACTGCGCTTGTGTAACGCTTTCAAAAACCGCTTTTAAGTCGGCGATCAAATCTTCAATATCTTCGATTCCAACAGAAAGTCGGATTAAATCTTTAGAAACTCCAGTTGACAATTGATCTTCTTCAGATAATTGTTGGTGCGTTGTACTTGCTGGGTGAATAATCAATGATTTTGTATCACCTATATTAGCTAATAATGAGAACAACTTAGTTTCGTCTACCACTTTTTTGGCAGTATCAAAACCTCCTTTTAATCCAAAAGTGATAATGCCGCTTTGCCCTTCAGGAAGATATTCCTTGGCTAAATCATAATATTTATTCGATTTCAAACCTGGATAATTTACCCAAACCACCTCATCTTGTTTTTCCAGCCATTCAGCCAAGGCCAAAGCATTTTCACTGTGTTTTTTAATTCGGATTGGCAATGTTTCTAATCCCTGAATAATCTGAAAAGCATTAAACGGACTCAAAGCTGCGCCGAAATCACGCAAACCTTCAATTCGTGCTTTTGCAATAAAGGCTGCATTTCCAAGAGCTTCGTGATATACTAATCCATGATATCCTGCTGAAGGCTCTGTAAATTCAGGGAATTTTCCGTTAGACCAGTCAAAAGTTCCGGCATCAATAATAGCGCCTCCTAATGACGTTCCGTTTCCGGAGATATATTTTGTTAAGGAATGAATTACAATATCGGCACCATATTTAATGGGGTTTAATAAATAAGGTGTCGCAACTGTATTATCTACTATAAAAGGCACTTTGAATGCTTTGGCTTCCGCCGAAATTCCTTTTAAATCCAATACATCTAATTTTGGATTTCCTAATGATTCTACAAAGAAAGCTCTGGTATTTTCTTTAGCTGCTTTAGTGAAGTTTTCTGGTTTTGATGGATCTACAAAAGTGGTTGTAATTCCTAATCGCGGTAATGTTACACTTAATAAATTATAAGTTCCGCCATATAAACTGTTTGATGCTACGATATGATCACCCGCTTTTAATAAAGTCAGCAACGTAGTTGAAATTGCCGATGCTCCCGATGCCGTAACAACGGCACCAATTCCGCCTTCAAGCGCTGCTAATCGTTGTTCTAAAACATCATTTGTTGGGTTGTTTAGTCTTGTATAAATAAATCCAGCTTCGGCAAGACCAAATAAATTGGCCGCATGATCAGCATTATTAAATACATATGATGAAGTCTGATAAATTGGCACTGCTCTTGTTCCTGCGTTTTTAGTAACATCGTGTCCTGCGTGTAGTGCGTTTGTTGCAAATTTTTGTGTGCTCATGATTTCTTAATTTTTTAAATATTGTTAATTGATATATTTTAGTTGATGGTTGATGGTTTATTGTTGGTAGTTAATGCGGGGAAATTTTAATTAATTAAATAAAAAATCTTCCTCTTGTTCGAGATCATACAATTGAAACAATAAGGATTTTTGGCTTTTTCTGTCCTGTTCCTCATTTATCCTTATAACTTCTCGTGTTATATCTTCTGATCTAGTATTGTTTTGAGAATCATTTCTCAGTAAATATTCTATTGCGATTGAATTTAGTGTTTTCATAATTTGAAAATTAAAGTGTTGAAATTAAAAAAGCCCTTTCGGATGGCTACCAAAAGGGCTTTTAGTTCTAACTAAAACAAAGATTTAACTTTTACTTTTGGCAACAGCAAATTGGGATGCACATTTGCATCACCTGACAACACATCATCATATTATTATTTGCTATTGTTTTCATCTATTTTATATTTGAATTGTTTCTTTTTTAAACTCGACTAATTTGATAGAGTAAATGTAATAAGTATTTATTTAACCACCAAATTAAAAATCAACTTTTCTTAATATTTTTTTTCTTCCTTAATATATACAGTTTTATCTTTTTCAATTTCAACTGTCTATCACTTAGAAACTTTGCTTTTTTTTTATCATCTTTCCTTTTGAGCAAAAAAAAAACCTCTGCACTAAGCAGAGGTTCTATATTTATTTTTGAAAAAAAATTACAATAGTATCTCTGCGGATAATTCCGGCATCTGACAAGACATCATATTGCAAATAATTAATTTCATTTTGTTTCTTTTATTTTAACGAGGCAAAGTTGCAAACAATTTTTTAATCAGCCAAACAAAAAGTAAAATATTTTCTATTACCCTATCAAACTAGTATGTTACTGTTAAATTTCTGTTTAAAAAAATAAAAAAAGTTGAACTTTAATTTGGAAATCAAAATGGTTTTATACCTTTGCACCCGAATACAGAGGAAAAATTTGAACTGATTGCAACCTCTTCATAATGAAATGGTTCGTTATGAGTGCCGAGAGATTAATTTCGGCAGTAAAAAATGCTAAAGCAGAAACTCTCCTTTAGCCCTTTTTAGCAATTATTTTCCTCGCTTAATTTTAATTTAATACATTATTATGGCTTATTTATTTACGTCAGAATCTGTTAGTGAAGGGCATCCAGACAAAGTTGCAGATCAAATTTCGGATGCATTAATTGATAACTTTTTGGCATTTGACGCTGATTCAAAAGTTGCTTGTGAAACTTTAGTTACAACAGGTCAGGTTATTTTAGCAGGTGAAGTAAAATCGAATACTTATCTTGATGTGCAGCAAATTGCACGTGAGGTAATCCGTAAAATTGGATATACTAAAAGTGAATATATGTTTGAGGCGAATTCTTGTGGAATTCTATCAGCAATTCACGAGCAATCTGCAGACATTAACCAAGGTGTTGACAGAGCAAAGCCAGAAGAGCAAGGTGCAGGTGACCAAGGAATGATGTTTGGTTACGCTACAAACGAAACTGAAAACTTCATGCCATTGGCACTTGATTTATCTCATAAATTATTACAAGAGTTAGCTATTTTAAGACGCGAAAACAAAGAAATCACTTATTTACGTCCAGATGCTAAATCTCAGGTAACTTTAGAATATAGCGACGATAACAAACCAACTCGTATTGATGCGATTGTTATTTCAACTCAACACGATGATTTTGATGAGGAAGCTACAATGCTTGGCTAAAATCAAAAAAGATATTGTTGAAATCTTGATTCCAAGAATTATTGCTAAAAATCCAGCTCACGCTCATTTATTCAATGATAAAATCAACTACCATATTAACCCAACAGGAAAATTCGTTATTGGAGGACCTCACGGAGATACTGGTTTAACAGGAAGAAAAATTATTGTTGATACTTACGGTGGAAAAGGTGCTCACGGTGGTGGTGCATTCTCTGGAAAAGATCCAAGTAAAGTAGATAGAAGTGCTGCTTATGCTACACGTCATATTGCTAAAAACTTAGTTGCTGCAGGTGTTGCTGACGAAATCTTAGTTCAGGTTTCTTACGCAATTGGAGTTGCTGAGCCAATGGGAATTTTCATTGAAACTTACGGAACTTCTAAAGTAAACTTAACTAACGGTGAAATCGCTAAAAAAGTAGAAGCTATTTTTGATATGCGTCCTTACTTTATCGAGCAACGTTTAAAATTAAGAAACCCTATTTACAGCGAAACTGCTGCTTACGGACACATGGGACGTACACCAGAAACTGTTACTAAAACTTTCTCTGCTCCAGGCGGAAACGAAAAAACAGTTACTGTTGAATTGTTTACATGGGAAAAACTTGATTTTGTTGACCAAGTTAAAACTGCATTTGGATTGTAATTCAATCTAAATATTTACATACAAAAATAGGCTGTCTATTCATTTAGACAGCCTATTTTATTTTATAATCTACGCATTAATTCAACACTGATGAAACGGATTTACTTCGTAAAGACGCGGATAAAAACGGATTTTTTTTTTGGTTTATCTTCTGCTAAACTTTAAAAAGCTTTACTACAACTTGTAATATTTAAAATCTGTTTTTATCCGCGTTTTCTCGATAGCGAATCCGTTTTATCCGCGTACTAAATTCTATCTTTCCAATTTTACATCTGGCAATGTTTTAGGACGATTGGCATCGTTTGACAAAATCCAGCCTGTTCTATACATCCATTCTGTCATTTTGCGAAGTTTTACGTAATCAATATTTTCAGCTTCATCCATTGGAGTATGGTATTGACTGTGTAAAACACTGGTGAAAAATACTGATGGAATACCTTTTCTTGCATAAGGCAAATGATCTGAACGAAAGTAAAAATACTCAGGATGCTCTGGTCTGTCCCAAAGTTTATCCAAATCAAATTTTGGTCCTTCGTTATTTGCTTTTTTTGCAATTGCTACCAAATCTGATGAATTTTCATGAGGAGAACTCGAGCCTAATAAAGCTGCCTGGTTTACATTATTTCTTCCAATCATATCTCCGTTTAAAACTGCAATAATATCCTTTTCGGGAACAGTAGGATGCGCCGCATACCATCTTGATCCTAACAAACCACGCTCTTCAGAACCATGAAATACAAATAAAGCAGTTCTTTTTCCCGGCTGTTTTTTATACGCCCTTGCAATTGCCAACATCGCTACGCAGGTACTTGCATTATCATCGGCTCCATTGTAAATAGAATCTTGACCATATTTTTGACGCACACCATCATGATCTTGGTGACCGCTGAAAAGCACATATTCATTTTTCAATTTAGGATCTGTTCCAGCAATTGTACCTACAACATTTACTGAAGGATATTTGTACGTTTCAGAAACTACTTCAGTTGACAAAATATCTTTAGTCGTTTTTAAATATTCTAATTGATCTCCGTGCACCCAAAAAACCGGCATTGTTGCGCCTATTTTGTCACGAAAACCTTCAATTCCATAAATTCCTCTTGTCATTTGCGGTTCAACCTGCGACCAACTTTGTTCTGCTAATTCGTCTGCAACCATAATAAGTGCTACCGCACCTTTTTTAACTACAAGATCATAATATTTGTTTCTTACTAAACCAGGATATCGTCTGTCAAAAAGCGAAATATCATCTGCAATTCCTGCTTTTGAAGCTAGTAAAACAACTGCTTTTCCTTTAATATCAGCTTTTTCAATTTCTTCTTTTGTTGCCGCTCCTAAATATACTAAAGAACCTTCAACTTTTATATTAGTCGTTTCTGCAACCAGAACATCCTTCCATAATTTATATTCCTTTTGGCCAATTTTAAACTTTGTATTTGGCGTAACCTGATGTCTGTACAAATCAAAAAACTGAAAATACGTTCCATCATCTCCTGCTGGAGCCATTCCTGCTTCTTTGGCTTTATTAGCCAACCACATCGACACTTTTAATTCATCCAGAGTTCCAGCTTCACGGCCATTAAAGTGGTCGCCGGCCATTTGGTACATATCGGTTCTAAGATCTTTATCAGTTATTGCCGAAACTAATGGTTTTTTAACTGCCTGCGCAAAAGTCATTGTCCCTGAGGCAAGTAAAACTAGGAGTATTTTGTTTTTCATAAGTTTAAATTTAGTATTCCAAACTTACTAATTTATGAAGAAAATCCAATCTTGAATTTCTATAAACTTAATAGAATTAACAAAAAAATGCAGTAATTGGCAGTGACTTTATCATCTTAAAGAATTGATTTCTAACTAGGATAAATGATGCAAATTTAAGATCAATTAAATAATTTAATCCTAAAAATAAAATTCTGATGACAAATAATTTCCAGCAAAAAAAGCATCAGAAATAATAATCTCTTTTTTTGTTCCCTTTTCCTGTAGAATTAATACTACTTAACGACAGGTGATAACTCTACAAGCGTAATTTTACATAGTTTGTAATATTGCCGACTCTTAACACAATACCTATTGCACTATACCACAATATATTACTATATGAAAATCTAATAAAATTAAACGTTAGTTGCTTTTGTTTACACATTCAAATAGTATCTATTTTTTTATTTCTGTAAAATCATAATAAAAAATAAAATCATGTTATCCTCAATATTGCATTATGAAATGTAATGAATCTAATAAAACAATAAATATGAATAAATTTAGTGTCGCAGTAATTTTAGCTGCTTTATTTTTAGTCTCATGTGAAGACACAACAACTGAAGAGTATACTCCGGAAGAGAGTATCAAAACTGAACATTTGACATTTAAAGAAATTAAAGATGTAAAACCCGTTTTGGCAGATAATGAATCTACAGACGTTTTGTACAAACGCGCATTTAACGTAAGAAACCTGCTTCAGGTAGCAGCCGATGATAATGAGTATATTAAAGTAACCAATTACTCGCCAATTGCTTTTAAAAATATTACTATTTATGCAAAGTTAAACAACTACCCTGAACGCATTAAATTAGTGACTTTAGACTCAGTGGCATCCTTATCTGAATTTCATTATAAGTCACCACTTATTGGTACTGATAAAAATTATTATACCGAAAGCGGAAAATGGGTAAATATTTCTGGATTGCAAGCTATGGGAGGAGTTACACTTTCGGCTGATTCACCTGATCCTCTATTTGTTAAACTCAAAAATCTTAAGACAAACTGGACAGTGCATTTCAGTATTAAAGGAAATAATCTTGATGAAAATGCTCCCGGGGCTGGTGGCTGGTGGATTATGAATCCTGTGCATTGCCGTGAAAACATTGTCCTTTTTACCAATTTGGCCTATTTATTTAGCAGTGATGAATTTAAAGAGAATTTCCTGGCATATGAAGGGTTAACAAATAACGACGGTTCGCCAATTGACAGAGCACAAAGAGAAAAAATTTACAATCAAATTATTAATTGGTCCAACTTTGAAACAGGTCTTGTTAAGGGTGTAAATGGACTTGGGGGAGGAAATACGTTTGGATTAGCAGAATTTGTGCTGTTCTGGCAATATCAAGATATTGGAGATGTTGCATTTCATGAACTTGGTCACTGTTTAGGTTTTGGCCATTCAAGTAATATGACTTATCCGAGTGCTGATGGAAAAGCTTTTTTTCAAGTATGTCTGCCTCTTTTTCAAAAATTTCTAAAAGAAAAGAAAGCACCTTTTTGGGATTACAAGACGCTGAACTCATTAAAAAAATACAGAGGTACACCGCAACTTTTAGATACCGATCCAAACACAGTAATCAACTATACAGAATATTAATTTTAATTCCATTTTTAAAATGAAAAATAAATATACAATCATAATATTTGCACTTTTATCACTTCTGATGTTATTTTCGTGCACAAATGATATAGAAAAAATATATCCAGAGTTTTCTACCTATCTGGATTATAATTTCAAATTGGAAAAAACAATTGATATCGCAACAGTTAAAACCAATACTTTTAATCCAAAAGGTGTTTTTCTGGATAATGGAAAAATCTATATTACCAATTATTCTGAAAATCGTTTAGAAATAGTTGATGCAAAAACCGGCACTGTTTTAAAGTACATTAAACAATGGAATTTTAATGGCGCTACCGAAACCTTAGATCATCCAACTGATGTTTGTGTAAGTAACGGGAGAATTTATGTTACCAATTTAACATCTTACCGTGTTGACGTTTTCGATGCTAAAACATTAGCTTTTATTTCCTGCATTGGGGTTGGTAATTATTGGGGCGACAATTCAATTTTAGATCCATGGACAGTAAAAGTTTCAGGGAAAAAAGTTTTTGTTAAAACAAGGGAAGCTTTTATAGCAGTGTACAATGCTGATGACATCACACCTGCTAATTATAAAAAAGTTAAAGCAAAAGCTTTTTTAACACTTCAAAACGAAGGCTTTGACAATAATTCATATTCAATGGAATGCAGCAACAACAAATTGTATTTGACAGACCGAAATAGCAAAAAGATTTTTGTTTTTGATATTGATAAAATCGATTTTAACAATTCAGCTTTAGCCGATAAATCAAAAGCTATAGCTCCTTCTTCTTCGATCATTTTAAAAGATATGACAGCTGTACCATCAGGTTTGTCTATTTATAAGGATTCATTAATGTTTGTTTCATATAATAATCTTCCCCGAATTGATATTATGAAAAAAGACGATAACAACGTAATTTCATCATTTCAGGACCTTGGTGGTGTACAATTCGGCAAGCCAGAAAAGATTTTTATTAAAAACGATACATTACTAATTTCTGACAGCAATAAAAACATTGTAAATATTGCAACGATAAAGCAAAGTAAAATTAAAGAATACAAATAATTTGTGTTGTTTGTTCGAAAGAAAAAGCCTAAAAATCACTGATTTTTAGGCTTTTTTTATTCCTTTAAACTTCAATTATTATTTCAAACTATAAATTATATTTCATTGAAAAAATAATATAACGGGGCTGTACTGTATATTGTGAAACTCGTGTAGAAAATTGCGAGAAACTGTCATCATTAAGATATTTGGTATTTAATAAATTGGTTGCTGCAATCTTATATTCCCATTTACTGTCTTTTTTCTGATAAATTAAACTGGCACTCAAAAAGTCGTACTCGTTATCAACCGTTCTGTTTCCATTGTAATAATGATAAAATTCATATTCGGAAACAAATGAAAAGCTCTTCCAGAAATAATAATCTAACCTTGCAAAAGGTTTGTCTGTATAATAAGTTGAACCGCTGTATTGATTAATTAAGGCATTGTAACCAAGTTCTAAATTGGGTAAGTTTTTATAATTTGTTGCTGCTTTTACGGTATAACTCTGCACAAAACTTTCTGTTGTTGCCAAAATGTTATTCTGAATATTATTGAATTTAGACCAATTCAGACTTACTGTTGCCGAAGCTTTGTAATTCTTTAAGAAAGAGCGTCCGTAACTTCCCATTCCGCTTAAAGTTTCATCGGCTAAATTAGAATTATACGGAACTGAAGACTGGTTAATTCCGTCAAAATTAGCTTTCGTTTTTATGGCATCAACTTTTTTAGTGTATGTTGCATTGGCAAAAATATTTTCAAAGTTGAACATATTATATTTGAAATAACGTAAGGAATGCACTTGTGAAGTTGCATTTTCTAAGAAACGATTCCCTCTAAACAAACTGCTGTAATCAGATAAAACATAACCCGCCGCTAGCTGATTTATATCTGTAAAATCATTTGATAATGAAAAATTATAAGTCAGCGTTTCTGATTTTTTAATTTGATATAAAGCAAAGAAATCAGGCAGTACTTTAGTAAAACTTTGAGAATAATCTGTCCCCAATTGTCCGTTTGTCATTTGATAAGAATGTAGGCTTACTCCCGGCGTCAAAGTAAATTTTCCAGTCAATATTTTATAATGAAATCCTAAAAAAGCATCGTTAAATCTGTAATCGACATCATTGTTATTTTCTGGAGCATTTAGATCGTTTTTATTGCCATTATCCAGCATCTGAAAAATATGCGAATTGAAATTTTGGTACGAATATGTATTTCCTAAAGTAATATTGAAATTGCTTTTTGGTGTAACCATATAATAGTAATCCAGTTTTGCATCCAATTTATTTGTTTTTACAAAACGATCTTGATTCAAATCGTTGCGGTTTTGCCCCGAAATATATCCGGCCAAATCAAACGGCTGTGAGCGCAAATTGGCATTATAAAACGGATTTTCGTCCTGATACAAATGTTGTGCTTCAAAAGCAAAAATATTTTTACTGCTTTGGGTATAATACAAGCTTAAATTTTGATTTACCGAAGTTGGATTTTGTTTTTTTTGCGTTAAAATAGTTTCAATTGCAGAAGTATTATTAACAACCGATTCACGAAGCAAATCAGTATCTTCATCCTGTTTTGACAACTTGGTCAAGATATCATAATCAAACTGAAATTTATCATTTGGCTTGTAAGTTGAACTCAATTTAAAAAGTCCCAAATTATTTTTTTGATGCGTGTTTTCATCACGTTTTTGCTGATCTCCAGAATCTAAAATTGTAGTCTGCGATTTGGTTTCCAAATCGGTTTTTGAAGTGGAAAGAATTCCGAAACCACTGATATTCCAAGATTTTGTAGCCGAATAAGCAAAGTTAGTTGCACCAAATTTTGTTTCAATTTCTTTAGCCCGATTGTTTCTTAAAATCGAAATTCCTAAATCATTTGACGAAACATTAAAATTGCTTCCGCCTTTTTTCATCATATTTTTGAAACCGCCCGTAAATTTGAAATAATCCTGCGCGGTCAAAGGCAATTCGCCAATATTATTGAAATTGGTAATTAAATTAATGCTGTATTTTGGACTGTAATAAAATAGTTTCGGATTAATAATATAACGGCTGTCCAGTTCTGCAACACCAACGCCGGCAGTAACATCTCCAAACCAAAAGTTCTTTTTGCCTGATTTCAGTTTAATATTCATGGCAACATTATCCTGATCATTTTCTAAGCCTTTTAATTGACTTACTTCGTTATAATTTCTTAAAACCTGAATTTTATCAATGGCATCAGCTGGAATATTTTTAACGCCAAGTTTAGTATCTCCGTCAAAAAAGTCTTTTCCTTCCACCATTAATTTGCTGACTTTTTTGCCTTCAACTTCAATTTCACCGTCAGCATTAACCTCAACACCAGGTAATTTTTTCAAAACATCTTCCAACTTTTTTTCGGTTCCAGATTTAAATGAATCAGCATTATAAACAATTGTATCGCCTTTTATAGAAACTGGCATTTCACGAACAATTTCAACACCTTCAAGCTCAATTCCTGCACCGCCCATTACGATATTCTGAACGATATTTTCTGAATTGGTTGAAATTGCAACTTCCTTAGATTTCATTCCAAGATAACTTATCTTAATTGTATACGAAGTATTTGGCTTTAAAGTCAGCTGAAATTTTCCTTTATCATTTGTAATACCATAGGAATCCATTGCTTTGGTGCCGTTATTAACAGCCATAATATTGGCCATTTCCAACGGATTTTTCTGTTCGTCCTGAATAACTCCGTCAAAACGGACACTTTGTGCAAAAGATATCGAGGTCATTAAAAAAATGACAAAAAAAAGTATATTTTTCATGGAGAAAATCTAAAAGATGATGTGCTTACAATTATCGTCTGATCATTACTGGACCACCGCCTGGGCCGCCTTCACGACCACGGTTCATTTCTCTAAATTCCTCCATTTTTTTGATTACGGTTTCATCGTAATCTTTCTGAGAAATTGTTTTTCCTTTTGTAGGTGCTTTTATTTCAACTTTATCTTTGGCATTCAAAACAATTTTCGAACATAAAATAGTTGTTCTTCCATCATTCACTTCCAAAATTAAACCTGGAAGACCCCAATAATTTTCTGGACCTTGATTCACTGGAATTTCTGGAGAATACCAAGCTGTTATAATAATTTCTTTAGGGATTTCGAAGTTGTCTTGAAAATTCGTTTTAGTTTCACCCGAAGTTTTCTTTACCTCATCTTTTTTCTCATCCGCTTTTTTCTCATCGTCACTTTTAGGCCTGAAATTTCTAAAATCAGTTTTGCTCGCTTCTTTCACCGCTGTTGCTTTATAACAGGTATAACCGCCAATTTGTTTGGTTTCAGACTCCATTTTCCAGTTTAGTTTTGGCAAAGAATCAATCACCAGAAACTCTTTTCCCATAAATTCTTTATCAACTGTATACGATTTACTTTTTACATTTTTATAAAAAGTGCCTCCGCCTCCCATAAACGAATTCATCATGATACGCATTCCACCGTTTTGCTGTCCCGGAGCGTCCAATTTTTCTTCTTCTTTATAAATTGAAGCCGATTTATCAAAATTTAAAATAAAGGTTTTTTCCAGCATTTTTTTCATTCGCTCTTCCATGTTTTTTTGCATTTCAGGCGTAATGTCTCGGTTTCCCGGACGCATTCCGTCAAGTTTAGGCGCTTGCGTTTTTGACTCATAAACGGCCATTCCCTGGAAATCTTTCTGTGCCTGCATTTGAGTAAACACAAGCATTAAAGACATATAAAAAATCACTTTTTTCATTTTCATTTTATTTTAAATTAGGCAGATCATATAAAACTTACATTCAAATGTATTATTATTTTTAAAATACTAAAAATATAATATATCAATGCTTTTAAGACATAGACAGAACTCGTTATTTTTTAGACTATTACGATTGAGAAAGGTTTAAATAGCAAAAACAGCAAAATCTGCTCTTTTTAAACTTTTATAGTAAGGTTTTTTGTAATTTGGCGCGACCGAAACCCAAAAAATTATGACTAAAACGGCATTAAATATTTTATTTTTTCTTTTAATTGCTGTTATTCCGAATGTTCTTTCGGCACAAAATCCAAAAATAAATGCAACCCAAATTTCTCATTTAAGTAATACTGCCGATGAGTATTTAGGACAAGATTCATTCGGATTTAGTTATCAAATCAGCAATAATGTTTTTAGAAAATTCAAAGGAAGTGAAGTTTTTGAATATAAAAATGTTTCATTAGGAAGAATCACAAAAACGACTTACAGAATCCGCTGAAAATAGTTTTGTATTACGAAGATTTCAATACTGTTATTTTGCTTGACAATCAGCTAAACAAAATTACCGAAATCAATTTTTCATTGAATTCGTACTCCAATTGTCGTAAGCGCTATCGGAATGTCTACTCAAAATCAATTATGGATTTACAATGCTTTAAATCAACAAATTGGACTTTTTGATTATTTAAAAAATGAATATAAAACGGTTTCTATTCCTTTAACTGAATCCATAAAATATTACCAAACCGATTTTAATACTTTTTATTGGATTGATAAAAAAAACAATTGGTTTTCGTGCAATATTTTTGGAAAAATCACAAGCCTTAGGAAAAATATCCTGATTTTGATAAAATCGAAATAATTGAATGACCAACAACTACATTTTCAGCAAAGGTAATTTGTTGTATTTTAAGGAACATTAGCAAAGTAGAAAACAATCGTAATTTCTGAAATTGAAATTTTACGAAAAAGCGTTTGACAATTTCTATTACAAAGACCAAATTTTATCTATTTTTACAGCTAAAGAAATCACCAATTATAAAATCGTAATACCGTAATGCACATAGCAATAGCAGGAAATATAGGCGCTGGAAAAACAACATTGACCAAATTATTGGCCAAACATTTTAAATGGGAACCTCATTATGAAGATGTTGTTGACAATCCGTATTTGGACGATTTTTACCACCAAATGGAACGTTGGTCATTTAATTTGCAGATTTATTTCTTAAATAGCCGATTTCCGTCAGGTGCAGCAAATTCGCGAAAGCGGTAAAAAAATCATTCAGGACAGAACGATTTATGAAGATGCTTATATTTTTGCTCCCAACTTATACTCGATGGGATTAATGACAAGCCGTGATTTTGAAAATTATACTTCACTTTTTGAATTGATGGAATCATTGGTGAAAGCTCCCGATTTATTGATTTATCTTAGAAGCTCTATTCCGAATTTAGTGGGACAAATTCACAAACGCGGACGTGAATACGAAAACTCGATTTCTATCGATTATTTAAGCCGCTTGAACGAAAGATACGAAGCCTGGGTTCAGACTTACACAAAAGGAAAACTACTTATTATTGATGTTGACAATATTAATTTTGTTGATAATCCTGAAGATTTAGGAAATATCATCAACCGAATTGATGCTGAATTGAACGGATTGTTTTAAGAAACACCAGATTTCACAGATTTACACTAATATAAAAAATGCCTCTAAAATAATTTAGAGGCATTTTTTGTTTGCTTTTAATATCCTAACACGTTTTCGGAAACCTGTTAGGATAAATCTTATTCTTATTTCGCAGCTTCGATTTTTGCTTTAACTTCAGCTTCAGTTCCTTCGTAAACTTCAGTTGTTGTTTTTCCGTTTTCTGTTTTTGTAACTGTTCCCAACGTTTACACCATTTTGGTAGATAAGTTTACTTCAACAACGGATTTTTTATCATATTTACTTGTGTCAAAACAATCTGTTTTTTGATACTTATACTTTCCAGTTTCATCATAATGTGCCAGACATTTTGCTGTTTCTTCAGCGGAACATCCTTTTTCTTTGCACATTTTAGTACATTCTTCCTTTGTCATTTTTGAAATATCTCCGCATTTAGAAACACCAGTTGCATGACATTTCCATTTTAACAGCAAGAACCTTTTTCAGCCATTCCTGAAGTTGAATGACCTTCTCCTAAAATTGGCGCAATAACCAATCCAATCAAACAAGTCAATTTAATTAAGATGTTCATTGATGGTCCAGAAGTATCTTTAAACGGATCTCCAACAGTATCTCCGGTTACAGCAGCTTTGTGTGCATCAGAACCTTTATAAGTCATTTCTCCGTTAATCATCACTCCTGCTTCAAAAGATTTTTTAGCATTGTCCCAGGCACCTCCGGCATTGTTTTGAAAAACTGCCCAAAGCACTCCTGAAACCGTAACTCCAGCCATATATCCACCTAACATTTCAGCAATTAATTGATTATTATCTGCATAAACTAATTTTCCTAAAAGTACAATTGCAATTGGGAAACCAATGGTCAAAATTCCAGGAAGCATCATTTCGCGCAAAGCGGCTTTAGTAGAAATTTCAACACATTTGCCGTATTCTGGTTTTCCAGTTCCTTCCATAATTCCCGGAATTTCTTTAAACTGACGACGTACTTCATACACCATATCCATTGCAGCTTTTCCAACAGAATTCATAGCCAAAGCTGAGAAAACTACCGGAATCATTCCACCCACAAATAACATAGCCAAAACTGGCGCTTTAAATATATTAATTCCGTCAATTCCTGTAAATGTTACATATGCTGCAAATAAAGCTAATGAAGTTAAAGCTGCAGAGGCAATTGCAAAACCTTTTCCGGTTGCGGCAGTTGTGTTTCCAACTGAATCTAAAATATCTGTTCTTGTACGAACTTCTTTTGGCAATTCGCTCATTTCAGCAATACCTCCTGCATTATCAGAAATTGGTCCAAAAGCATCAATTGCTAATTGCATTGCAGTAGTAGCCATCATGGCAGAAGCCGCCAAAGCAACGCCATAAAATCCTGCCAAAGCATAAGAAATCCAAATAGCGCCAGCAAACAAAATAACCGTTGGAAAAGTAGAAATCATTCCCGTTGCCAAACCAGCAATTACGTTTGTTCCTGCTCCCGTTGATGATTTTTGAACAATTGCCATAACTGGTTTTGTTCCTAATCCTGTATAATATTCTGTTACTGATGAAATAGCTCCACCCACAACTAAACCTACCAATGTGGCATAGAAAACACGCATTGAAGAAATATCTTTAGAGCCTTCACCAAAAAAGCTCATTTGCATTGTTTCCGGCAACATATGTTGTACTAAGAAGAAGCAAGCAATTGCAGTTAAACCAATTGAAACCCAGTTTCCTATATTTAATGCTTTTTGAACTTGTGCTTCTTTAGCATTATCATCTGAAATTTTTACAAGCATTGTTCCGATAATCGAAAATAAGATTCCGAAACCGGCAATTGCCATTGGAAGTAAAATTGGTCCAATTCCGCCAAAAGCATCACTGAATAGCTTCCGCCCATATCTTTAATAACATAATTTCCTAGAACCATAGCTGCTAAAACTGTTGCAACATAAGACCCAAATAAATCAGCTCCCATACCGGCAACGTCACCTACATTATCTCCCACGTTATCAGCAATTGTTGCAGGATTACGAGGATCATCTTCTGGAATTCCAGCTTCTACTTTACCAACTAAATCGGCACCAACATCGGCAGCTTTAGTGTAAATTCCACCTCCAACTCTGGCGAAAAGTGCAATTGATTCTGCTCCTAAAGAAAATCCTGCCAAAGTCTCTAAAACATTAGTCATATCCTCAGTATGATAGTCCAAACACCGTCCATATAATAAATTGAAAGAAAACAATAAAAAAAGCTGTTAGGCCTAAAACTGCTAAGCCTGCAACACCAAGTCCCATTACGGTTCCTCCGCCAAAAGAAACTTTTAAAGCCTGAGGCAAACTTGTACGTGCAGCCTGTGTTGTTCTAACGTTTGTTTTGGTTGCGATTTTCATTCCCATATTTCCTGCAAAGCCGAGAAAAACGCTCCAAAAATAAATGCAACTACTATAAATAAATGTGTGGTTGGACACCGGAATAAAAGAAATTCCTGCCAAGGCTAAACTGGCAATAATTACAAAAATGGTTAATAATTTATATTCCGCTTTTAGAAAAGCGAGGGCTCCTTCGTAGATGTGATCTGAAATCTCTTTCATCTTACCGTCTCCGGCATCTTGTTTTAAAACCCAAGTCCTCTTTAATTCCCATGAAAAGTAATCCTAATAACTGCCATAACTATTGGCAGATAAATCATAAATGCATTCATAATGTATTTAATGGTTTTGGTTAATAGTCAACAATCTAACTGAAACGAATTTAAACAAAAAAGCAATACTCCTAACGGAGTATTGCTTTTTTTATAATAGAATAGGGTAAAAATTATTTAATGCTAAATAATCCCTCTGGTTTATTTTCAATGTCATCAAAACGCTTCGTGCACTCTGCAATAATTGCATAAGCTTCGTTTACATCTCCCCATCCTTCAACATCAACTTTTTTGTTTTCAAGATCTTTGTAAACCTGGAAGAAATGCTCGATTTCTTTTAATAAGTGTGGATTAATGTCTGAAAGGTCATTTAATGAATTCCAGATTGGATCTGAAACTGGTACACAAATGATTTTCTCATCTGGTCCTTTATCATCTGCCATATGGAAAACACCAATTGGCTTAACTTCCATAACACATCCAGGGAAAGTTGGTTCGTTTACCAAAACCAATACATCAAGAGGATCTCCGTCAAGTGCTAAAGTTTCTGGAATAAATCCATAATCAGCTGGGTACATCATTGAAGAGAATAACATTCTGTCGAAACGCATTCTTTTGATTTCAAAATCGTATTCGTATTTATTTCTGCTTCCTCTTGGTATTTCGATTAATACATCGAAAGTCGTTAGTTTGTCTGCGGTCATTTTCGTTTTTTATTATATCTATAATTTCGGTTGCAAAAGTAACCAAACATTCTATTTTTACAATAAAAAAACAGGTTAAATTATCTGCATATAGCTATTAAAAAACAAGCATTTAATAAGTAATTGTCCGATTTCGCTTTTTTAAGTAATAATGCCAGAGCAAATAGGTTGCATAAGATCGATACGGACTCCATTGTTCGGCATGAATTTCCATTTCCTGTTTGTCATGAATATCCAGAAGCTCCTTAATCGTATTTATTACTGCAATATCGCCAAGCGGAATCAAATCTGGCTCTTGAAGACAGAACATTAAATAAATATCGATTGTCCAATTTCCTATTCCTTTAAGCTTAATGAGTTCATCCCGAACTTGATTTGCCGATTTTGAAGGCAGACTTTCAATATCTAGTTCTTTATTTAAAACCGCTTCTGCTAAAATTTTAATGTATTTTGTTTTCTGACGGCTTACGCCAAGATTCCTAAATTCATCGTCAGACAAAATTGCCATTGTTTCAGGAGAACAAACTGTGTATCCTTTTATTTTTAAGAATGTGGCTTTTGCCGAATCTACAGAAACTTGCTGTTCTAATATCAACAATACCAAAGTCTCAAAACCCTGAGGGCGTTTTGGAATTGGAGGCAATCCGTACTTTTCGATTATTCCCCGAAATATTGGGTTTTTATTGATTAGAAAATCGATGGCTTCCTGCATTACTTTTACTTTTATGTCAGTTCCAAAATTAATTAAAATGAGAATCCGAAATTCAGATAAAGTTTTTTGCACACACATTCTAAGGGTTTATGCTGATAAGCGCAGATTGAAAAATTACAGATTGAAAAATCTGCAAATCTGTTTAAATCTGTAAAATCTGTGGGAAAAAAATATTCAAGTATAAAAAAAGTCGCAAAGATTTGAAACCTTTGCGACTTTGTATCTTTGAGCCTTATGCACCTTTAAAAATAGAACCCGAAAGATCCTTTTACTGCAAATTTATTAGCGTCTGGAGCATTTAGATAACTTCCTCTCCAAGAAAAATCGATACGGAAAACTTTGAAGATATTCCCAATTCCAGCATTGTATTCCCAATACACATTTTCTGGCGCATTATAAGGTTGTGCCGAGGCATTTATCGCTCTATTTGCGTCAGAAATAGTTCCGTAAACTCCTTTAACACCAATAAATTCCCTCCAATTTAGTTTTCTCATAAATGGAATTCTTGCGAATAATCTTCCTCCAAAATCATGATTCCATTGCAACGTCGTATATTGATCTGTAATGAATTCGTAGAAATTCAAGTTACTAAACGTATTTTCGATGGTAAAATAAGTCTGGTTACCCGGAATTACACTCATCAATCCTAACGGAATTGTCCCGAAAGTTTTACCAGTTTCCAAAATAATATTTGATCTTCCTAAAGGCCCAATAATGATTGGTTGTTTATAAAAAATTTGTATTTTTTCGTATGCAAAATCACTATTAAAAACGCCTTTTATACCGTAACTAAAATTAACAAAGAAATGGCTAAAGGACTATCAACAAACTTACTTTCTACACCAAAACCAATAGTTTTTCTGTTTGGCATGTACTCAAACTGAATATTTGCTTCAGATTGTGTTACTTGACTTTCAACAACTCCTGCGGATTTGAAGCACTTGGTAAAGTAGTATAATAATCTAAACTAAAAGTTGGTGAAGCCGATTCTAATGTTCGATAAGAAAGACCTGTCTGAACGACGAAATTTTTCATTGACTTCCATTTCAACAGAAATATTACTCAAATTGATATTGGTTAATTTTCCGTTACTGCCTGTTGTAAATAAAGCCGAAGAAGCAAAACTTCGTCCTAAAATATCATTTGTTGTGGTTAAGCTGGCTCCAATTTGTTCGATATCACGCCTGTTTCCTCCAGAAATAATAACTCGGTTTTTCTTATCAACCATCCATTTTCCAGAAACACCGTACTTAAATTTATTATCATTAAAACCATATGCTGTATAAGCCTGCACACGCCATGGATCATTTGGTCCAAAGTAAGTTCTTCCTCCTACTCTTAATCGTAAACCTTCAACTTCGTTATATCCAAAGGTGGAGAAAATAGGGCCATAATCGAAGTTTTTAAATTCGACATAACCACTTCCTAAAATAGAGACGAGACTGTACAACTGCTTAAATCGCTTGACCGTCTGCAGTGTATCGAGCATTTTATAAATTCCGGCTTCGTCTTTATTTAATTTTTCAAAACGATTTTCATCCCAAAATTCGGGCGGGCGATCATAAACAGCATTGTCTATAAAATTGACTTCTTCTTTATAAAACTTCTCCGGTTTTTGAATATTGAATTTATGATTTCTATATAAAGTCGTTCGTTTTCCATAAACTCCTTTTGATTTTTCTTTTTTATTCAAAGCAAAATCAGACATCATATAATCACGTGTCAAAAGAAAAACAGAATCATTTTCAACTTCAAATTCCTGTTCAATATAAATATCTTTTACCCAGTTAATATTGGCACTTTTGGTAACGCCCATATTAATTTTTTTGATCGCAAAAGTGGTATCGTTTACCCAAAAATCTCCTTTAAAAGTCAATTCGTTTTTTCGTCTCGGATAAAAAACAATATTATAACACCATTTTTTATCAATATAAGCACTGTCTTTCAATACATAATTATAGACATCAATTCCGGTTTTTGAAAGCGGACTTGTAAAACTTTTATCAAAAAATTTAAGGTGATTATCGTAAATATTATAATCGGAATAAAGGTCTTTTACGAAAGATAAAATCTGCTGATTTCCGTTGAAACCAGAATTTTATTTCCAGTCAGATTTTCTTTTACTTTCTTTAATTTATTGTCGCCATAAACATCATAAACTGATTCGTTAATGAAAATTGGTAGATATGTTTTTCCCGTAACTTCGGAAGTATCAACATGTTGAAATACAAACTCCATTCCTTTAAAGAGCTTGTTTTTCATCAAAGCACTGTCAATCGTATTCATATCAAACTCGACTTTTTCGTACTTTTGCATTTCGATATTGATTAAATTGATACAAGTCCGTTTTTACGTTTTCTTTCCCAAATTTTCCTCAAGAATATCTAATGCAGGATTATTTTTTTTAGAAGTTTTTCCGGTATAAATTACAACTTCGTTTAGCACTTGTGCTTCGCATAAAACAATTTTAAAATTATAATTAACTGCTTTTTCTAAAGGAACTTCTTTATCAGAAAATCCTGCAGAAGTAACTAATAATGCCGTATACGTATTTGGAGATTCAAGATAAAAACGTCCATCTTCATTCGAAACAATTCCGGTATTAGAACCTTTGAAAACAATATTCGCAAAAGGAACTGGCTGATTTGATTTGTCCAAAACAATTCCACTCACTTTTGTTTGTGCAGTTCCAATATTCGCAAAGGCAAATACAAAAAATAGGCTGAGTAAAATTATTCTTTTTATCATATGGCAAAAAAAAACTTCATCAATTAATATGACTGATGAAGTTTTATAAGTATTGTTGATTTTTTTATTTGTACATTACTTTCTTTACTGCTTTTACTACATCAGCCAGCATTTGGAACCAGTCTTTAAGTAAAACAGGAGAGTAAGGTGCAGGAGTATCAGCAGTTGTAATACGTTGAATTGGCGCATCAAGGAAATCAAAAGCTTGTTCCTGAACGATATATGTAATTTCAGAAGAAATACTTGCAAATGGCCAAGCTTCTTCAAGAATTACTAAACGGTTTGTTTTTTTAACTGAAGTAAGAATCGCATCTTTATCCATAGGACGAACTGTTCTTAAATCGATAATCTCACAAGAAATTCCTTCTTTAGCTAATTCATCAGCTGCAATAAAAGCTTCTTTAATGATTTTTCCGAAAGAAACAATCGTTACATCTTTTCCTTCACGTTTAATATCAGCAACTCCTAATGGAATTGTATATTCTCCGTCTGGTACTTCACCTTTGTCACCATACATTTGCTCAGATTCCATAAAAATTACAGGATCATTATCGCGAATTGCTGATTTTAAAAGTCCTTTTGCATCATAAGGAGTTGAAGGAACTACAACTTTAAGACCTGGAGTATTAGCAAACCAGTTTTCTAAAGCTTGAGAGTGAGTTGCTCCTAATTGACCTGCAGAAGCAGTTGGTCCGCGGAAAACGATTGGCACATTAAATTGTCCACCAGTCATTTGACGCATTTTAGCAGCATTATTTATAATTTGATCAATACCTACTAAACAGAAGTTGAAAGTCATATACTCAACAATTGGTCTGTTACCATTCATTGCAGAACCTACTGCAATTCCTGTAAAACCAAGCTCAGCAATTGGAGTATCGATTACTCTTTTTTCGCCAAACTCAGCAAGCATTCCTTTTGAAGCTTTGTATGCTCCGTTGTATTCTGCAACTTCTTCGCCCATTAAATATATGGATTCATCGTGACGCATTTCTTCGCTCATCGCTTCACAAATGGCCTCTCTAAATTGTATTGTTCTCATATTTATATTGTATGTTGAATTTTCTGAAGAGCAAAAATAAATATTTTAAATCACTTAAAAGCATAAATTAAATTTAAAATCGCATGAACTTTCTCCTAGTCTGTTCCTTTTAACTTTTTAAAAGCTATTGTGATTTTTACGAAATCGATATAATTGCTATTATTATATTCTAAAAAACACTTTTTATACAAATACTACCTTATTTGTGTAATTCTGATTTTCAATTTAGCATCTTTTAAACGAAACAAAGCAAAATCTAGTATAAATTCCTTCCAATTTTAATAGTTCAACAGCCTTAGGCAATTACGAAATTACTAAGAATCACGCAAAATAGCTGAATTTTCATTTTTAAAAAGCACTAAAATACACCTCCAATTTCATAATCTTCGAAAACGTAATAGTTTTTAAAAAATATTATGCATGCATAGTATATTATTCCGATTTTAATTTCTAAATTTGTCAAAGCATATTACAAATTCAAAATATATACTTATGAAAATATTGGTTTGCATCAGCCATGTGCCTGATACTACTTCAAAAATTAACTTCTCCAATGGTGATTCAGAATTTGATACCAATGGCGTACAATATGTAATAAATCCAAATGATGAATTTGGTTTGACACGTGCAATTTGGTTTCAAGAACAACAAGGAGCAACTGTTACAGTTGTAAACGTTGGAGGTCCTGATACTGAGCCAACTTTACGTAAAGCATTAGCAATTGGAGCAAACGAAGCGATTCGTGTAAACGCTAACCCAACTGACGGTTTTTTTGTTGCAAAACAATTAGCTGAAGTAATTAAAAATGGAGGTTATGATCTTGTAATTGCCGGAAAAGAATCTTTAGATTATAATGGAGGAATGGTTCCTGGAATGATCGCTGGAATTTTAGGCTCAAACTTTTTAAACTCTTGTACTAGCTTAACCGTTGAAGGAAGCAATGTAAAAGCAGTTCGTGAAATTGATGGTGGAAAAGAAACTGTAAGCACTTCTTTACCTTTAATTATTGGAGGACAAAAAGGTCTTGTTGAAGAAAAAGATTTGCGTATCCCAAACATGAGAGGAATCATGACTGCAAGAACTAAAGCTTTAACTATTCTTGAGCCAGTTGACGCTCCTGTAAACACAAAAGCAGTAAAATTTGAAAAACCAGCTCCAAAATCAGCAGTAAAATTAATTTCTCCTGATAATTTAGATGAGTTAGTTAATTTATTACACAACGAGGCTAAAGTAATCTAGTATTCAGTAATCAGTTTTTAGTGTTCAGTTTAAGAACTTGAAATCTGAAACTTTAAAATTTTAAACAAAAAAATCATGTCAATATTAATATATGCAGAATCTGCAGAAGGAAAATTTAAAAAAGTTGCTTTTGAATTAGCTTCATACGCTAAAAAAGTAGCAGAATCATTAGGAACAACGGTTACAGCTTTGACTGTAAACATTAGCGATGTAAGCGAATTAGGCAAATACGGAGTTGATAAAGTTCTAAAAGTAAACAACGATAAATTAGCTGGTTTTACTGCAAAGGCTTACGCCGATGTAATCAAACAAGCTGCTGAAAAAGAAGGAACAAAAGTAGTTTTACTTTCTTCTACAACAGACAGTATTTATCTTTCATCATTAGTTGCAGTGGCGCTAAATGCTGGTTTTGCTTCAAATGTTGTTGGATTACCTCTTAGCACTTCACCTTTTCAAGTAAAAAGAAATGCTTTCTCAAACAAGGCTTTCAACATTACAGAAATCAATACTGATGTAAAAGTTCTTGGTTTAGCTAAAAACTCTTACGGAATTTTCGAAAATGCAGGATCTGCAACTGAAGAAGATTTCAACCCAACAATTGGCGACAATGATTTTGGAGTAAAAGTAGAATCTGTAGAAAAAGTAACTGGAAAAGTTTCTATCGCTGATGCAGATATCGTAGTTTCTGGCGGACGTGGATTGAAAGGTCCAGAAAACTGGGGATTAGTTGAAAATTTAGCTGAAGTTTTAGGTGCGGCAACAGCATGTTCTAAGCCAGTTTCTGATTTAGGATGGAGACCTCACAGCGAACACGTTGGACAAACAGGAAAGCCGGTTGCAACTAATTTATATATTGCGATAGGAATTTCTGGAGCAATCCAGCACATTGCAGGAATCAACTCTTCAAAAGTAAAAGTCGTAATTAACAGCGATCCTGAAGCTCCTTTTTTTAAAGTTGCTGACTACGGAATTGTGGGTGATGCATTTGAAATTGTACCTCAATTAACTGAGAAATTAAAAGCTTTTAAAGCGCAACATTCTTAATTTAAGAATTCTTAATATTATAGCTGCCTAAAAACAAGATAATCGTATCTTTGTTTTAAGGAGCTTTTTTGTTCCATATTTTTTGATTAAAATTGCAGCTTTATTTTCTAATCAAAAATAGTATTAAAATGTGGCCTAAGTGCCCTTTTTACAATCATATATGAGTCTAGTAAAATTATCTATAAAAGGAATTTCATACAGTCAAACTCAAAATGGGGCTTATGCCTTAATTTTGAACGAAGTTGATGGCGAAAGAAAATTACCAATCGTAATTGGCGCTTTTGAAGCCCAATCGATTGCTATTGCCTTAGAAAAAGAAATAAAACCTCCACGTCCATTAACGCACGATTTATTTAAAAATTTCGCTGAGCGATTTGATATTGTCGTAAAACAAGTAATTATTCATAAACTTGGTTGATGGCGTTTTTTACTCCAGCTTAATTTGCGAAAGAGACAAAATTGAAGAAATTATTGATGCCAGAACTTCTGATGCAATTGCATTAGCGCTACGTTTCAACGCACCAATTTTCACTTATAAAAATATTCTTGACAAAGCCGGAATTTATTTAAAATCAAATACTGCAGATACTGATCAAGGTGCTCAGGAAATTGATGATGTACTTTCTAATCCAGAAACTTTTGGTCACGAAGAAGAAACAAATCAATCTGGCGACGTTTACTCAAAACACACTTTGCAGGAACTGAATGAACTTTTAGATCAAGCTGTTTCACAGGAAGATTACGAAAAAGCGGCAAAAATTAGAGACGAAATCTCTAGAAGATAAATATTATGTTTAATCGTGCGATTTGTTTATTCGTTTAATCGATTAAACAGTTACACGAATAAACGATTAAACGATTAAACGACAATGAAGCAATACTTAGATTTAGTAAAACACGTCTTAGAAAACGGAAATCAAAAAGGAGACAGAACCGGTACTGGAACTAAAAGCGTTTTTGGCTACCAAATGCGTTTTGATTTAAGTGAAGGTTTCCCAATGGTTACAACTAAAAAACTTCATTTAAAATCAATCATTTATGAATTGCTTTGGTTTTTAAAAGGAGATACAAATATCAAATATCTTCAGGAAAACGGAGTAAAAATCTGGGATGAATGGGCCGATTCTAATGGTGATTTAGGTCCAGTTTACGGGCATCAGTGGCGAAATTGGAACAGCGAAGAAATTGATCAGATCACTGAATTGATTAAAGAACTGAAAACAAATCCTAACAGCCGAAGAATGCTGATTTCGGCTTGGAATCCATCAGTTTTACCAGATACCAAAAAATCATTTGAAGAAAATGTAGCAAACAACAAAGCAGCCTTGCCTCCTTGTCACGCCTTTTTCCAATTTTATGTTTCGAGTCCAGATTTAGAAAAAGGAGAAACTAAAGGTAAACTTTCTTGCCAGCTGTACCAGCGAAGTGCCGATATATTTTTAGGAGTTCCATTTAACATTGCTTCTTATGCATTGTTAACCATGATGATTGCACAAGTATGTGACCTTGAAGCCGGAGAATTTATTCACACTTTTGGCGACGCGCATATTTACAATAATCATTTTGAGCAATTGGAATTACAGCTTTCACGAGAGCCAAAACCATTACCAAAAATGATTTTAAATCCAGCGATTAAAAACATTTTTGATTTTGATTACAATGACTTTACACTTGTCGATTACGAACCACACCCTGGAATAAAAGGAAGTGTAGCTGTATAAAAACATAAAAAAATCCGCTTATAATTTAAGCGGATTTTTTTATACTGCTAAAACACTATTTTCGCTTCCTGCAAAATCATTCCATTTATAAGAATCTGCTTCAGGCTCATTTACATACACGCCGTCAATCAAGTACTTAAACTCATAAATAGCATCTTTTACTAAGTCGTAAGTTGCTTTAAAAGTTCCGTTTTTTAATTTGCTCAAAGTCCCTTCTTCCGGATTCCAATTATTGAAATCTCCAACTACAGCGGCTGAATTTGCATCTTTAGCTTCTACAGAAAAAGTAACCTTTACAACTGGTTTTGTTTTGATAAATTGCTTCTTTAAAGACATAACTATTTAGTTTTTAGATTGATACATCTAAAATTACGCAAATTCATCTGAATTTTCAATACTTCATTATCCGATTTGCGACAATAGCAAAAATGCTTGTTTATTTTAATCATATCCATAAATTAATCACTGATAATTTTTTGATTTCAAATTCTTAACTTATTCAAGAGCAAATATTATAGAATCAAAAATTCCTCTTTTCAAAATAAATTTTAACTTTATAACCTCATTATTCATTTAAGATCTTATGGAAAAAGAAGTACACGAACAATATGAATATGCCAGAAGAAGACTCAGACAGAAGAAAATTCTTTATTTTCATTTTGTACTTTTTCTATTAGGAAGCTTATTTTTATTTGTTGCCAACCGATTTTTTGGTTTTGGAGCAGGAAGCAATCAAAATTGGTGTATTTGGGGAATTACGATATGGTTCTTTTTATTTATCCTGCACTTTATAAAAGTTTATATCACAGACAGATTCATGAATAAAAAATGGGAAAGAGAACAAATTGACAGACTTGTTGCATTGCAGCAAAAAAGAATCAGTCAATTAGAATCCAAAATAAACGAAGATACTGAAAAATAAAATTTAGTTTAGAATGCCATGATTATAATGATAGCGGCTGTAGCCGAAAATAATGCCTTAGGAAAAAATAATGATTTAGTATGGCATTTGCCAAATGATTTTAAAAGATTCAAATCGCTGACAACGAATCATCATATTATTATGGGGAGAAAAACTTTTGAAAGCTTCCCAAAACCTTTGCCTAATAGAACTCATGTAGTTATTACTCGTCAGAATGATTATCATCCTGAAGGCTGTATTGTTGTTGACAGTATTGAAAAAGCTATTGCTGTGTGTCCTGAAAACGAAGATTCTTATATTATTGGCGGAGGCGAAATTTACAATCTTGCTTTACCGTTTACTGACATTATAGAACTGACTAAAGTTCATCATACTTTTGATGCAGATACTTTTTTTCCAAAAATCAGCGAAAAAGAGTGGATGCTTGTTGAAAGCGAAGAAAACTTTAAAGATGACAAACATCTTTACGATTACACTTACGAAACATATATTCGTAAATAAAAAAACATCCTCTTTTGAAGGATGTTTTTTAAGAATGATTGATTTTTAGATCTGGCTTACTCCAGAAATAGTTTTGGTAAAAAAATTCACAAATGTTTAAAACATTTGAAATAACTGAATAACATAAATGTTAATTGAGAACAAGTCTCAAAAGAGCCTTTAATAACAAATACCACTAAGATATTAAAGGCAAGAAAATTAAAATTTCCAAAAACAAATTTAATCCTAAGAACGTATTTTGCACTTTAAAAAAAACTTCAGTGTGATTAAAAAAAAACACTGCCAAAACTACTTTCAGGAACAAATGAAATTACCAGCGCAAAAAAAGTAATCATTTGATTTAAACCCTATTTTTAATCAATCATTAAAATTTCATCATTTTATCTTTGACAAATTTGAGCATAAATACAGCACTGCACAATACCCACTTTTAGTGATTTTTTAAAAATACCCACTTTTGGTGATGCTTGAAAAACAGCAAAATCAGAAGATCAACAAAGACAATTGCCTTTCTTTTAAAACATTTGATTTACAAATTAAAAAAGCCAATTACAGTTAAGTCAGATTGTATTATATTTGCCTAAATAAAAAAAATGTCTGAGAAAATAACTCCATATAAAGACTCTTCTTTAGGAAAAAAAGAACAGGTTGCCCAAATGTTTGACAACATTTCTGGGAACTATGATAATTTGAATCGTGTAATCTCTTTTGGGATCGACGTTAAATGGCGAAAAAAAGTTTTAAAAATAGTTTCTGACACTAAACCTAAAGTTATACTTGATATTGCAACAGGAACCGGCGATCTTGCTATTTTAATGGCACAGACAAATGCTGAAAAAATTATTGGTTTAGATATTTCAGCAGGAATGCTTGAAGTTGGAAAGAAAAAAGTTGAAGAAAAAAATCTGTCTAATACAATTGATTTAGTTTTAGGCGATTCTGAAAATATTCCTTTTGAGGACAATTATTTTGACGCTATAACTGTTGGTTTTGGAGTTCGAAACTTCGAGAATTTAGAAAAAGGATTTGCTGAAATTTTAAGGGTTCTAAAACCAAATGGTGTATTTGTGATTTTAGAAACTTCAGTGCCAGATAAAACTCCATATAAACAAGGATATAAATTTTACAGCAAAAACATTCTCCCAATAATTGGAAAGTTATTTTCTAAAGATAATGCAGCGTACGGATATTTATCTGAATCGGCTGCGGTTTTTCCATACGGAGAAGCATTAAACAATATTTTGAGAAAAATTGGGTTTATAGATGTTGTGGCAATGCCTCAAACCTTTGGAGTTGCAACCATTTATTCTGCTTCTAAAAAATAGTATGAAAAAAACAGTAATCTTACTTTTATTAGTCTTATCGACAAAAGGATATTCGCAATTTGCTAAAAGTATGTTTAGCAAAGATCCCATTATCAATCTTGAAAACTGGCAAAAACAACGCCTTTATTTTGGATACTATTTGGGTTTCAACAGTTTTGACTTTAAGTTTGACTATAAAAATGTTGTAAACCAAGATATTCAGGTAAAAAAAACTACTGGATTTAATGTTGGTGTCGTGGCAGATTTAAGATTGCAGGAATACATAAATCTGCGTTTTGAACCAGGTTTGTACTATACAAAACGCGATTTATATTATCCAAATTTCAGCTCTCAAAATGATTACTTAAGAGAAGTAAACAGTACTTATATTCATTTTCCGCTGCTTTTAAAATTCTCATCACTGCGTACAGGAAATATTCGTCCTTATTTAGTTGGAGGAATGTCTACTACGCTTAATTTATCTAGCAACTCAAAATCTCAGGATGACAATTCTGAACAAAAATTCAGAGTGAAACCTTGGACAGCCGCTTATGAAATGGGAGTTGGAATTGACTTTTTTACAGAATATTTCATTTTCTCTCCTTCAATTAGAGGTATGTTTGGCATAACCGATGAATTAGTGAGAGACAATGATCCAAATAGCCCTTGGACAGGAAACATCGATTCTATGAAATCCAGAGCTATTTTGATAAATTTTACTTTTCACTAAAACAAATACCTAACTATTTCGTTTAAACTCACTAAGAATAATTGCGGTCGCGGTAGCTACATTTAAACTTTCGGTTTTTTGAAGCTCTCCAAAACGAGGAATTGTGAGTCGGCTTGTGACCATTTTTTCAATTTCTGCTGAAATACCATTGGCTTCATTACCCATAATAATGATTCCGTTTTGAGGCAAATTTGATTTATAAATGTTCTCGCCATCCATAAAAGTTCCAAAAACCGGCAGTTTTGTTTGAGCGATAAAGTTTTTCAAATCAACATAATTTACATTTACTCTGGTTATAGATCCCATTGTAGCCTGAACCACTTTTGGGTTATAAATGTCTACAGTCTCTTTAGAGCAAATTATTTGTTTGATGCCAAACCAGTCGCAAAGACGCATAATCGTTCCTAAATTTCCGGGATCACGAATGTCGTCTAAAGCCAAAATTAAGCCTGAGTCGATTAATTTATTTTCGGCAGGAATTTTGAATACAGCCAAACAAGAATTTGGAGTCGACAAAGCACTTATTTTTTTTAACTCCTGTTCATTAATAAGAGTTCGTTTTGAAGACTGAACTGCTTCAAAATCATTTTGAGTCGTGTATAAATGCTCTAATTCAAAATTGGATTGCAACAATTCTTGAATTACTTTTACTCCTTCGGCAAAAAATAATTGATTTGCAAAACGCTGCTTTTTTTGATGTAAGCCTGAGATAAGTTTTATTTGGTTTTTACTAACCATAAAATAATGTACTTTTGAATTAAATATTTTAAAACACTTGAAAAATAATTCCACAAAAATAACAGCATTTATTCTAATAGCAACACTTATTTGTGCTTGTAATGCCGTAAAAAGAGTTCCAGATGGAAAAAACCTTCTTGTAAAAAATAATATTCTTGTAAACGGAAAGTCTTCAAATGACGAAATTGCCACGAATCAAATGTATCAAAAGCCAAATGGAAAGTTATTAGGCTTTAAATTGCGGTTAAATTTATACAATTTGGCCAATTTAAATCCAGATTCAACTTATCAGGCAAAATTTGATAATCATCCTGGGCGATATGAGCGCTGGTCAAAAGTGCTTTCGGCAAAACAAGTTGATCGTCTTGGTCAGTCTTTTATAAACAAAGGACTGAATGATTTCTTAAAAAATACAGGGGAACCACCTGTAATTATTGATACTGCAAAAACAAAAAAATCTTTGCTTAGATTAAAGTATTACTATTTAAATAATGGTTTCTTTAAAGTACAAACTGACTATACTATTGATACTATTGGGATTAAAAGAGCCAAGATAAACTACAATATAACGACTGGGCCTGCGTACACATTAGATTCTATTAGAACTACGATTTTAACTCCTGCTTTAGATTCACTTTATATTAACAGCAGAGAACCTTCGATTTTAAAATCTGGAAATCAATACAAAACAACCGATTTTGAAGAAGAAAAAAATCGTATTACGACTTATTTCAGAAACAATGGCGCTTATTATTTTCAGCCCACTTATGTAACTTTTGACATTGATACAATTGGCAAAAAAAACAAAGCGGATGTAAATTTAATTATCAATAATAATAGTATACAAGAAAAAGACTCGAGCCGAACTGAGCCTTTCAAACTATACAAAATAAGCGACGTTAATATTTACACTGATTATTCGCCAGCAAATGCAAAAACTAAAATTAACGACAGTGTATCGTACAACAATTTTAATTTGTACAGCTATAAAAAGCTGAAATACAAGCCAAGAGCTATTACAGATGCTGTTTTTATCACTAAAGGAAGTACTTTTTCTGACACAAGAACAACGCTTTCTTCGCGATATTTAAATAATTTAAAAATCTTTAATTATCCTTCGATACAATATGAAGTTGATAAAAGAGATTCTACAGCACAATCTTTAATTGCCAATGTTTATTTAACACCAAGAAAAAAATACAGTTTTGGAGCAACGCTTGACGTGACACATTCTAATATTCAGGATTTTGGTATTGGAGCGAGTATTTCCGAAACCATTCGAAATGTTTTTAACCGTGCTGAAACGTTGGAAATTTCAGCAAGAATGAATATTGGTTCATCAAAAGACATGGCGAATCCAAATAATAATTTCTTCAATGTTTCAGAATATGGACTTGATATGAAATTAAATTTCCCAAGGATTTTAATGCCTTTTGGAACAGAAAAAATTATTCCGAAAAGGATGATTCCTTCCACTTCAATCTCGAGCGGTTTTTCGAAGCAGCGAAATATTGGTTTGGATAAAGAAAACTTTACGGGAGGAATCGCATACAATTGGTCTCCGAAGCGTCATAATACAGCAAAATTAGAATTGCTAAATGCGCAGTATGTGCGTAATTTAAATCCAAACAATTATTTTAATGTTTATACGTCTTCATATGATGAATTAAATGGTATTGGTAAAGATTATAATATTGAACCGCTAAACTGGGGAGATACACCAGAAGAACAAGCAAGAAAAGACTTAACTATACCTAAAGGAACCACAGGATTTACAAATGATGTATTGAATAACAGAACTACATTAGTCCCTGGAGATCCTCAGTATAGTGATGTTGAAAGTATTGAAGAACGAAGAGTTCGTTTGACTGAGAATGACTTTATTTTAGCTACAAGTTATACATTTACGAAAACAACTAAAAAGGATCTACCAGATAATACTTTCTATCAATTTAAAACAAAAATAGAATCGGCAGGGACTTTATTATCAGCCATTTCAAACATTGCGAGTCTGCCAAAAAATACAAATGGCAATTACGAAATATTTAATTTAGAATATTCAGAATACATCAAAACCGAATTTGATTATATTAAACACTGGGATTTTGGAAAAGAAAATGTAGTAGCGGTACGAAGTTTCTTTGGGATTGCAATTCCTTTTGGAAACTCAAATTATATTCCGTTTTCACGAAGTTATTATTCAGGAGGTTCAAATGACAATCGCGCATGGCAACCTTACTCATTAGGTCCGGGAAGTACAGATGCAAAAGATGATTTTAACGAAGCAAATATGAAGATTGCCTTTAGTGCCGAATATCGTTTTAAAATTCTTGGAGATGTTAAAGGAGCTGTTTTTGCAGATGCCGGAAATATCTGGAATGTACTCGATAATGTGATTGATGAGAAGGCAAGATTTAATAACTTAAACGATTTAGCTGAAATCGCTTTGGGCTCAGGATTTGGATTACGATACGATTTAAGCTTCTTTGTTGTTCGATTAGATTTAGGCTTCAAGACTTATAATCCGGCGCATGAGAAGGGAGACAGATGGTTTAAAGAATACAATTTTGGTCACTCGGTTTTAAATTTTGGAATAAATTATCCTTTCTAATGCTAATTAATTCTTATTTTTGCAACCTAAAAACTAAAAACAACTATAAAAAAAATTACAATGGCACACAATATTAAACCAGGAGTAGCTACAGGAGATCAAGTTCAGGAGATTTTTAATTATGCTAAAGAAAAAGGATTTGCTCTTCCAGCAGTAAATGTTACTGGATCTAGCACAATCAATGGTGTTCTTGAAACTGCAGCAAAACTAAACGCGCCAGTTATTATTCAATTTTCAAACGGAGGAGCACAATTCAACGCTGGAAAAGGATTATCTAATGCAGGTGAAAAAGCAGCTATCGCTGGAGGAATCGCTGGAGCAAAACATATTCACACTTTAGCTGAAGCTTATGGTGCAACTGTAATTTTACACACTGACCACTGTGCAAAAAAATTATTACCTTGGATCGATGGTTTGTTAGATGCTTCTGAAAAACATTTTGCAGAAACAGGAAAACCATTATTCAGTTCTCATATGATCGATTTGTCTGAGGAGCCAATCGAAGAAAACATCGAGATCTGTAAAGAATATTTAGCTAGAATGAGCAAAATGGGTATGACATTAGAAATCGAGCTTGGTATTACAGGTGGTGAAGAAGATGGTGTTGACAACTCTGATGTTGACAGCTCAAAATTATACACACAGCCAGAAGAAGTAGCTTATGCTTACGAAGAATTATCTAAAGTAAGTCCTAAATTTACAATTGCTGCTGCTTTTGGAAACGTTCACGGTGTTTACAAACCAGGAAACGTAAAATTAACTCCAAAAATCTTAAAAAATTCTCAGGATTTCGTTCAAAACAAATTCAACACTGGACATAATCCAGTAGATTTCGTTTTCCACGGAGGTTCAGGTTCTACACTTGAAGAAATCAGAGAAGGAATTAGCTACGGAGTTATCAAAATGAACATTGATACCGATTTACAATTTGCATATACTGAAGGAATCCGTGATTATATGGTTAAAAACATTGACTATTTAAAATCTCAAATTGGTAACCCAGAAGGTGCTGATGTTCCAAACAAAAAATATTACGATCCAAGAAAATGGGTTCGTGAAAGCGAAGTGACATTCAACACAAGACTTGAGCAAGCTTTTGCAGACTTAAATAATGTGAATACACTATAAGTAAAAGTTTCAAGTTTCAAGTTTCAGGTTTCAAGTTTCGCAACTTTAAACCTGAAACCTTAAACAACAAAATAACATTAAATATGGCTTGGTTTAAAAGACAGGAAAAAGGGATTACGACCGCGACAGAAGATAAGATGGACGTTCCGAAAGGATTGTGGTACAAATCTCCTACAGGAAAAATTATTGATGCAGACGAATTAGCAAGAAACTTATTTGTTAGCCCTGAAGATGATTTTCACGTTCGAATTGGAAGCGCAACCTATTTTGAAATTTTATTCGACAACAACGAATTTGTTGAGTTAGATAAAAACATGACATCAAAAGATCCTTTGCATTTTGTGGATACAAAAAAATATGCGGAAAGATTGAAAGATGTAATGGAAAAAACTCATCTTAAAGACGCTGTACGTACGGGAGTAGGAAAATCTAAAGGAAAAGAACTTGTAATTTGCTGTATGGATTTCGCTTTTATTGGTGGATCTATGGGAGCTGTTGTAGGTGAAAAAATTGCAAGAGGAATTGATCACGCGATCAAAAACAAACTTCCTTTTGTAATGATTTCTAAATCTGGTGGAGCTCGTATGATGGAAGCTGCTTATTCGTTAATGCAATTAGCAAAAACTTCTGTAAAATTAGCTCAATTAGCCGAAGCCAAATTACCTTACATTTCTCTTTGTACAGATCCAACAACGGGTGGAACAACTGCATCATACGCAATGTTAGGAGACATCAATATCTCTGAGCCAGGCGCTTTGATTGGTTTTGCTGGACCTCGTGTTGTTCGTGACACTACAGGAAAAGATTTACCAGAAGGTTTCCAAACTGCTGAGTTTCTTTTAGAGCACGGTTTCTTAGACTTTATCACGCCTAGAAAAGAATTGAAAGATAAGATCAACTTATATATCGATTTGATTCAAAATAATACTATTAGATAGTTTTAAAACTTCTAAACATATAAAATCCCATTCGCTTTTGCAGATGGGATTTTTTTATACCTTTATTTTAAATCTGATTTCTATGGCTAGAATTTTTATTGGTTTTATGATTTGTTTTCTTTTTTGGAATTGCGACAAGGAAAAGGAAAGAATCTCTGTTAACAACAAACCTTATATTATCTCTTATGAAGATAAAAAATTCAATAAATATGCTGACTCATTAAAGAAAAATAGCAATAATGTTATATTCCCTTCCATAAAAGGTTTTTATTGTCAAAATCAACTTTTAATAGATAAAAAAGGAAATCTCTTCTTTTATCAAATAGAATATATTCCGAGAATATGTGGATCTACAATCGGAACCGACAACATACCACATTTATCAAACTTAAAACCTATAGATTTAATTAAACTGCCACCCTCAAGTTTAAATGATTTTCTTTCTCTAAACATTCTCAGTAAAGAAAAAAATGAACAAAGATTAATTATTGCCTCTCAAAATGACACAATAAAAAACACATCAATTCTTAATTTTGCAAACAAACTAGAAGCTTACAAAGTAAGAAGGACAACACAAGAAGAAGATACTATCTTAAAATACAAGGAAGAAAATAAATCCTATTACTTAGAAGACATCAAATGGGATGAGAATAGAATACAGCTTCCTTTTATAAAACCAAAATTGAATGATTAAAACATATATATATCGTTCCTATGAAACTTCTGAATGCGGGATTTCATTTTTCAACGGAATAAATTCCGTTACTACCAATATTTTATTCCTACGGAATTTTTATCAACTTGAATTTTTAATTTTTCTCTGAGCGAAAAAGACAATTCTAAATTAGCTCGTTTTTTTCAAATCCTTTTTTAATTCTTTTTCTGCGATCTTAAAAACTAATTTTTCACGCCAGATTGCATAACGTTCTCTAAAAACAACTTTTATTGCACTATCAACTGCGCCATGCATAAATAAACTCCAAACACTGGCAATTTTTCGAGAAATCGATGAATCCCAAGCACGAAGTGTAAGAGAAAAAGAACCATCTATATAACGCATCCAGTGCCACATTCCGGTTGGCATAAACAATGTGTCTCCATGTTCCAGAAAAACTTCATAACCTTCTACTCCTTTTAAAGCTGGAAATTTTTCAAAATCAGGATTGGCTACATCATAATCTTCTAATGCGTAAGTTGTATTTGGAAGACAATACAATCTTTTTTTCCATTTGTTGTCAAATAAGATAATGTGCTTTCTTCCGCCAAAATGAGTATGAAAAAGATGTGGCAAATCGATGTCATAATGCAAAAAAGTAATTGCTTTTGAACCGCCAAAAAACATGGCCGGCATACTTTCTATAAAACCTCCCATTAATTCTTTTGGAATTTTTACATCGTCAATTAATTCGGGTCTGTGTTTGAAAAGATTGAAGAAAAAAATACGCAATTGTGTTGGTTCACGTTTTATCAAATCCAGATATTCGCCAAATTTCATACTGGCAATTGAGGCATTAATTACTTTTTTTGGATCTGCTTTTGAATTATCAACTAACTTAACCTCAATATCTCCAGCAATTTCCTTAAAATAGTCTGTTGACCATTTTTCTCTTGCAGGCCAATCTTTGGTAAGTCCTTTTATAATTAAAGGCTTCCTTTTATCCAAATAATTCTTTTTAAAATCTTCTCTGGAAATAGACTCAACAGTATCAACGGACCTAAGATTAAAGCTCATTATTTAGCGGATTAAGTTGTCAGTGGTTTACCAAAAATATCTAATTATTCTCAGTCATCAAAATTTACAGTAAAATAACACAAAAACAATATTACATTCCTGTGCGAATTGCTTCTACAGGATCAAGATTTGCGGCTGAAATTGCAGGAAGGATTCCTGAAATTATACCTACAAAAATTGATAATCCTGCTCCAATAAAGATATTCCAGAAACTTAAGACAAATTCAAATTCTAATAAATTAGTCAAAAGAAGAGATAGCAACCAAACAATAAATAAACCAATTATACCTCCTATCAAACAAAGCATTACAGCTTCAAACAAAAATTGAAATAATATAAAACGATTTTTTGCTCCCAATGATTTCTGAATTCCGATTAAATTAGTACGTTCTTTTACCGAAACAAACATGATATTTGCAACTCCAAAACCTCCAACTAAAAAGGAAAAAATACTGATAAAAATTCCGGCAGTTCTTAGCGTTCCTAATATTCCGTCAATAAAATCAGTAAATCCAGAAAGCACATTTACAAAGAAATTATCCATTTCGCCGGCTTTCATTCCGCGAATTGCTCTAAGTTTTTGCGCGACTTCGGCTTTATAAGCTTCCATATCAACGCCTTTAACAGGTTTTAGAACAATTACTGGCGTCATTGCATCACTGTCTCCGTACATGCGACGTAAAAAATTAGCCGGCAAATAAACTGATGTATCATTACTGTCGCCAAAAAAGCCTGCTCCTTGTTTTGCAATTACACCAATAACTGTAAAACGTTGTCCATACAAACGAATATTTTTTCCAAGCGGATCACTTGTTCCAAAAAGTCCTTCAGCAATTTCATATCCTAAAACGATAACTGCAGTTCCGGAATTGGATTCAGATTCGTTATAAAATCTTCCTTTATCAAAACTTAATCCGTCAATATCTACCATTTCAAATGAAGATGGAATAATATTAACATCGGCAACTGTCTTCGAATCATATTTCAAAGTTTCATGACTTACAAAAAGCTGATAACCAACTTGATCAGTGTTATTCAGCGAATTTTTCAAACCAATATATTCATCATATTTTACATTTGGAAACTGTTCTCTTTTCCATTGTGGAATTTCTGACGGACCAAAACAATATTTCATTAAATAAATCGTATTTTTATCTAAACTGCTCAAATCTTTAGAAATTTTTCGATCTAAAGAATCCACAGCAGCCAATACGGCAATAATTGAAAAAATACCAATTGTAACACCAAGTAATGATAGCAAAGTACGCAATTTATTATTTCGTAAAGCACTGATGGCAAAGCTGAGACTTTCTTTTAATAATCGAAGGTAAAGAAGCATATAGTAGTATTTTTCAATAAAGTAAAATTCAATAATTTAAAATCAAAAACCTAATAAAAGTTAACTTACTCATCAGTAGATTTTTTTAAGCATAATGTTACATTAATTTTCTTTAAAATAATATTTAAAAAAACTACTTTTGCAGTCTGAAAATCATAACTACACAATGAGCACAACTAAAAAAATACAATCAGCACTAATATCAGTTTTTTCTAAAGATGGATTAGAGCCAATCGTTAGAAAATTACACGAGCAAAATGTAACACTTTATTCGACTGGAGGAACTGAAGATTTCATTAAAAACCTTGGAATTCCTGTAGTTCCTGTTGAAGATATTACTTCATTTCCCGGAAATTCTTGGAGGAAGGGTAAAAACATTGCACCCGAAAATTTTTGGAGGAATCTTGAATCGCCAGGATAACGAAAGCGATGTACAGCAAATGAAAGAATTTGACATTCCTCAGATTGATTTAGTAATTGTTGATTTGTATCCTTTTGAAAAAACAGTTGCTTCAGGTGCGAGCGAACAAGATATCATCGAAAAAATTGATATTGGTGGAATTTCATTAATCCGCGCAGGTGCAAAAAATTTCAAAGACACTGTAATTGTTGCTTCGGTAAACGAATACAGCCTTACTTTTAGATTTGATTACAGAACAAAACGGAAGCACAACTCTTGAAAACAGAAGATTGTTGGCTACAAAAGCATTCCACGTTTCTTCTCATTACGATGGGGCTATTTTTAATTATTTCAATACAGACGAGACTATTTACAAAGAAAGCATTGCAAACGGTCAGGTTTTAAGATATGGCGAAAACCCTCACCAAAAAGGATTTTTCTTTGGAGATTTTGATGCAATGTTCAACAAAATTCACGGAAAAGAGTTATCATACAACAATTTGTTAGATGTTGATGCTGCCGTAAACTTAATTGCTGAATTCAAAACTGACGGACCAACATTCGCCATTTTAAAACATAACAATGCTTGTGGTTTAGCTTCAAGAAAAACAATCAGTGAAGCTTATTTAGCAGCTTTAGCTTGTGACCCTACTTCAGCTTTTGGAGGCGTTTTGATTTCTAATGTTAAAATTGATTTAGCTACAGCTCAAGAAATCAACAAATTATTCTGCGAAGTTGTAATCGCTCCAGCTTATGATGATGAAGCAGTTACAGTTTTACAAGAGAAGAAAAACAGAATTATTTTAGTTCAAAATGAAGTTGAATTACCAAATCAGCCAAGTAAGAACTTGTCTTAATGGTTTGTTAATTCAGGACAGAAATAATATTACAGATAATAAAGAGCATTTAAAAACCGTTACAATAACAGAACCTACTGCTCAGGAGATCGAAGATTTGATCTTTGCTTCTAAAATCTGCAAGAATACAAAATCAAACACAATTGTATTTGCAAAAAACGGAACATTGATTTCTTCAGGTACAGGTCAAACTTCAAGAGTTGATGCTTTAGTTCAGGCAGTTGAAAAAGCAAAAGCTTTTGGATTTGATTTAACTGGAGCCTCAATGGCAAGTGACGCATTTTTCCCATTTCCGGATTGTGTTGAATTAGCCAAAAAAGCAGGAATAACCGCTGTAATTCAGCCGGGAGGTTCGATAAAAGACGAATTAAGCATAAATTATTGCAACGAAAATAATCTTGCAATGGTATTTACAGGAACACGTCATTTTAAACATTAATTTGTTTAACTTTGTTCGATAAATAATTTATAACATTTTAAACCCCTAAAAAACTTATGGGATTTTTTGATTTCATGACCGAGGATATTGCAATAGACCTTGGTACCGCAAACACTTTAATCATTCATAATGATAAAGTTGTTATTGACAGCCCCTCTATCGTTGCACGCGACAGAATATCAGGCAAAATCATCGCTGTTGGTAAAGAAGCCAATATGATGCAGGGTAAAACGCATGAAAACATCAAGACCATAAGGCCATTGAAAGATGGAGTAATTGCTGATTTTGATGCTTCGGAAAAAATGATCAATATGTTCATTAAAAGTATTCCTGCATTGAAAAAAAGAATGTTTACTCCAGCATTGAGAATGGTGGTTTGTATTCCTTCTGGAATTACTGAGGTTGAAATGCGTGCTGTAAAAGAATCTTGTGAAAGAGTAAACGGAAAAGAAGTTTATTTGATTCATGAACCAATGGCAGCAGCAATTGGTATTGGTATCGATATCATGCAGCCAAAAGGAAACATGATTGTTGATATTGGTGGTGGTACAACAGAAATTGCAGTTATTGCATTAGGCGGAATTGTATGCGACAAATCTGTAAAAATTGCGGGTGACGTTTTCACAAATGATATTGTTTATTACATGCGTACACAACACAACTTATTTGTTGGAGAAAGTACTGCTGAGAAAATTAAAATTCAAATTGGTGCGGCTATCGAAGATTTAGATGGACCGCCAGAAGATATGTCAGTTCAGGGTAGAGATTTGCTTACAGGAAAACCAAAACAAGTAGATGTTTCTTACCGTGAAATTGCAAAAGCATTAGACAAATCAATTCAGCGTATCGAAGATGCGGTAATGGAAACATTATCTCAAACTCCTCCTGAATTAGCTGCCGATATTTACAATACTGGTATTTACTTAGCTGGTGGTGGATCTATGTTAAGAGGTCTTGACAAACGTATTTCTCAAAAAACAGACTTACCTGTTTACATTGCTGAAGATCCATTAAGAGCTGTTGTTCGCGGAACTGGAATGGCACTTAAAAACATTGCAAAATTTAAAAGCATCTTAATTAAATAAGATTCAAAAAATAACAATCAATATATTTTTATTAGGGTCAAATATTCTAAATTTGACCCTAATAAAATTTGAAACTTAAAGCATATCCTGAAACAAAATAACCAGACAAGAAATGCAGCAAATTTTTAATTTCATTATAAGAAACAGTAATCGATTACTGTTTTTGCTGCTTTTAGGTATTTCGTTGGCGCTCACAATTCAATCGCATTCTTACCACAGAAGCAAAGTAATCAGTTCTGCCAATTTTTTGAGCGGAGGTGTTTATGAAAGAATCAATCGTATAAACGAATATTTGAATTTAAGAGCTCGAAAATGAAGAACTTGTACTTGAAAATGCAAGATTAAAAAGTCTACTTATTCAACAAAGAAGACACTACAAAGTTACCTCTACCGGATACGTTAAAGGAGTAAAACCTGCTGACATCATTGTTTCAAAAGTAATTCATAACACATACAATACGCACGAAAACTTTCTTACTTTAAATTCTGGATCTAATGATGGAGTAAAACCAGATATGGGAGTAATAAACAGTTTAGGAATTGTTGGAGTAATTGACAATACTTCACCAAGATATTCAACTGTGGTGAGTATCTTGAACATGAAATCACAAATCAATGCCAAACTTAAAAAATCAAATCATTTTGGATCTTTAACTTGGGACGGAAAAAGTACTGGATTTGTTCAGTTGAAAGATGTTCCGAGATTGGCTTCTGTTAAAAAAGGAGATACTATTGTTACAGGAGGACAATCTGTAATTTTCCCTGAAGGAATCAATATTGGAACAGTAGAAACGGTTTACATAAGAAGAACAGACAAGTTTTTATGTTATAAAAGTTAAGCTATTTAACGATATGACAAATCTTGGCCACGTTTATATTATCAAAAGCAAAGACAGAGAAGAACTTATTAATTTAGAAAAAAAGGAAAAAGATGAATAGCGCATTGTTAGTCAATATTTTTCGATTTATTATGTTACTGGCAATTCAGATTGTTATTTTCAACAATATGAATTTTTTAGGATACATAAGTCCTTTTCCGTATATTCTGTATATCATTCTTTATCCTGTAAACAGTAACAAATCGGGATTGATTATTTCAAGTTTTTTACTTGGACTTACAATGGACATGTTTTGCAATTCAGGAGGAATTCATGCAACATGCATGTGTGATTTTAGCATATTATAGGCCTTATATTTTTAAGTTTTCATTTGGATTGAGTTACGAATATCAAACCATTAAACTAAACGAATCTTTAACACCTGAACGATTTTCTTTTATATTGGTTTCAGTTCTGTTGCATCATACTATATTGTTTATCCTCGAAGCATTTCAGTTTAAATTCATTTGGGATATTTTGCTCCGAACGCTTGTTCAGTTCGATTTTTACAATAATCAATCTCAATTATAATAATTTACCTTATTAAGCCCAATAAACGATGAGAAAAGTTCTGCTGCCCGCTTTAATTATCATTGCAGGATCTTTGCTATTGATCAGGGTATTTTATTTGCAAATTATTGATGATTCATTTAAGTTAAAATCAGAAAACAACGCAATAAAAAAACAATATGACTATCCTGAAAGAGGTTATATTTATGATAGAAACGGCAAATTATTAGTTGCCAATCAGGCTTCTTATGATATCATGGTAATACCTCGTGAGATTAAAGAAGATCTTGAATGTTACTGAATTCTGCGCTTTACTAAATATTACAAAAGAAGAATACGAGAAAAGAATTGCTAAGGCTAAAGTTTACAGCCCGCGCTTACCTTCTGTATTTTTATCACAATTAAACAAAAGCGAGTTTGCTGCTTTTCAGGAAAAAATAAGAAAATTCGAGGGTTTCTATTTTCAAAAACGATCTCTTCGTGATTACGAGGTAGATTATGGCGCCAATATTTTTGGTTTTATTACACAGGCAGATGAGAGCTTAATTGCGAAAAATCCATATTACAATAGTGGAGATTTAATTGGAAAACAAGGCGTTGAACAAAGTTATGAAGAGGTTTTACGCGGAATTAAAGGTGTAAAATACATTCAAAAGGACAAATACAATCGTGAAATAGGATCTTATAAAGACGGAAAATACGATACAATTGCTGTTGCCGGAGAAGATATTAATTTAACTATTGATGGGGAACTTCAAAAATATGGTCGAAGAATTAATGATCAATAAAAGAGGTGGAATTGTTGCAATTGAACCTAAAACAGGAGAAATTTTAGCACTTGTTACTGCTCCTTCATATGATCCGGGAATTTTAGTTGGAAGACAAAGATCTAAGAATTATACGCTATTATATCGTGATTCGATTGCAAAACCCTTATATGACAGAGGACTTTTAGCAGAATATCCTCCAGGATCACCATTTAAAATCTTAACTGGATTAGTTGCTCTTCAAGAAGGCGTAATTAATGAACAGACAACTTTTATGTGTCATCATGGTTTTAGCTATGGAAGAGGAAGATTTATGAAATGTCATGGTTTTGGACCGCATCAGTTACACAACGGAATTTATAATTCTTGTAATACTTATTTTGCACAGTCCTATATGTTAACGATTAACAAATATAAAAACCCAGGATATGCAGTTGATGTTTGGAGCGATCATGTTAAAAGTTTTGGATTAGGCCAATTTATGGGTTACGACTTGCCAACTGGTAAACGAGGAAACATACCAACATCTAAAACCTATAAAAAAATATACCCTAACGGCGGTTGGAGAAGCACAACAATTGTGTCGAATGCAATTGGTCAGGGCGAGGTTTTAATGACTCCTATTCAATTGGCGAATATGATGGCAACTGTTGCAAATCAAGGTTATTATTATACGCCTCATATCATTAAAAAGATTGAAGGAAAAAAAATTGATGCTAAATTTACAACCAAACACGTTACTACAATCGATAAAAAATATTTCCCGCCAATTATCAGCGGTTTATTTGATGTGTATAACTTTGGTACAGCACACGGTTTAAATGTTCCCGGAATTGATATTTGCGGAAAAACAGGTACCGCTGAGAATTTTGCTAAAATTGGAGGAGTAAGAACAAAACTGAAAGACCACTCTATTTTTGTGGCTTTTGCTCCAAAAGACAATCCAAAAATTGCAATTGCAATTATGATTGAAAATGGAGGTTTTGGTGCAACAGTTGCGGGACCAATTGCCAGTTTGATGATTGAAAAATATCTAAGACGCAAAATCACAAGAACTGATTTAGAGACTAGAACCTTAAACAGAAGTCTTCAGGTTGAATACGCTAAATTAGGCGGAATGAATGAAGCCAGCGCAATTGAATCTACACCAAAAGATTCTATTTTAAAAGCCAAAATCGTTACCCCAAAAGTAGAAACAAAGAAAATTCCAATAGACACCACTCAAGATAACTAAGAAAGATTATTTCAAAATGAAAAATCAAAGCATAAAAAACAATATTGACTGGATAAGTGTTTTTATCTATGCCACGTTAGTAATATTAGGGTGGTTGAATATTTATTCTTCCTCATTACTATCTACTGATGGGACATATCAAAAACAGCTTGTTTTTATTGGCTGTACAATTCCATTAATCTTCATAGTGCTTTTTGTCGACGGAAAATTCTATGAAAAATATGCTAGTATAATTTTCGGGGTTTCTTTATTATCGCTGGCTGGATTATTTTTATTTGGAAAAACAATTGCTGGACAAAGGTGCTGGTATGCTATTGGTGGCTTTACCTTACAGCCATCTGAGTTTGCAAAAGCAGCAACATCATTAGCACTAGCTAAATATTTAAGTGATACGCAAATTAATCTAAAAGAGGTCAATAGGCAAGTACAGGCATTAGCAATTGTATTCTTGCCTGTTATGCTAATCTTACCACAACCAGACCCAGGAAGTGCTTTAATTTACAGTATTTTTATTATTGTTTTATACAGAGAAGGTTTACCTTCATGGTATGTTTGGACAGGTTTTATTACAATTTTACTGTTTGTACTAACTCTTGTTCTTGAACCTTATGTCGTTATTATTATCGCTACGGTTGTTTTAGCGATAATATATTTTAAAGGACGTGTTGTTGACAGGAATTTATTATTGAGCAGTATTTTACTTGCTATTATTTCGGCTTTTACGTTCTCGGTAGATTATGTATTTGATCATGTTTTCAAGCAGCACCATAGAGACCGTTTTAATATTTTACTTGGTAAAACTGTTGACATGAAAGGTATTGGTTATAACACTAACCAATCTGAAATCGCAATTGGATCTGGCGGATGGCTTGGGAAAGGATTTTTACAGGGAACCCAAACTAAAGGTGGTTTTGTACCTGAACAACATACAGATTACATTTTTACAACCGTTGGTGAAGAATGGGGCTTTGTAGGCTCACTGGTTGTTATTGCTCTTTTTGTTGGTTTATTTTTAAGAGTAATCTATTTAGCAGAAAGACAAAAAACCAAGTTTAGCCGCGTTTATGGTTACTGTGTTGCCGGAATTTTATTTATCCACTTTTTTGTGAATATTGCTATGGTTATCGGTATTTTTCCAACTATCGGGGTGCCGCTTCCTTTCTTTTCCTATGGAGGTTCTGGACTTTGGGGCTTTACTATTTTGTTATTTATCTTCTTAAAAATGGATGCTAACAAGGTAAATGAATGGTAGGTCTGAAAATTGTTAGTTGTTAATTGTTAATTGTTATTACAATTTTGAAGGTAATCCGATATAAGTTTTTCTGAAACGATTTACTTTAAGCACCTAAAAAAGACACTCTATACAACCTGATTATAAAAATTGCCGGCGGTTGAAACCAATAGGCGCAATATGTTTATGTAATCCTAATTGAAACCGCAGATCATATAAATCACAATCTAAAAACAAGCTTTATCTTTAATAACTGATATAAAAAAAGTCCGAAGTTTAAAACTTCGGACTTTTTTTATATGATTACATTTTTTCTTGATGACTTGTTCTCTTTTTAATAAGCTTTAAGAAAACTGGAAATGTTGACACGATTATAATTCCAATTACGATAACCTCAATATGCTCTTTCAAATCTATTCCTTGTTCTAGAAACACTCCATATAAATAATGTCCTGAAAAGATCAGTACAAAAGACCATAAAAACGAACTCAAAACATTAAAGAACATAAATTTCTTTTTATCCATTGAAACTATTCCCGCTATAATTGGCGCGAAAGTTCTAAAAATCGGAAGAAAACGAGCATAAATAATTGCTTTTCCGCCATACTTTTCGAAAAAATCTTTGGATTGTAATAAGTATTTTTTCTTAAACCAAAACGTATCTTCTTTTTTAAATAGATAATAACCACTTTTAGCTCCAAACCAATATCCCGTCATATTACCAAAAACACCCATTATGGCAACTAAAGTTGAAAGTATAAAAACATTTATAAAATCACTCGGAATAGAAATAACATTTTCGATTAGGTCACGGCTGTAAATTCCTGATAAAAAAAGCAAGCTGTCTCCAGGAAGAAAAAAACCAGCAAAAAGGCCGGTTTCAGCAAATACAATAAACAGCACGATGTATAAACCAATTTGAAAACCGCCGATACTTAAAGTAATATAAAATTCAGGGTTGACTAATTGTGTCCAATCAAAATTATTCATAAAAATGGTTTGGTTATACTTAATTTAAGTTTGTGAAAGTAACAATAATTTAGTTCAAGCACAATAAAATGCGGTATTTTAAAGATAAATTAACTATTAAAAAAGCCCAAATAATAAACTTGAGGCTTTGAAAATTATTATTCTCTAACATACTTGCAGCAAGCTGTGCAAATTATCATAATCAGTCTGTGTTGCTTTCACATCTTTGGTATCATGACCTACCTTAGCAATTGCGTTATTTAAATCTGTCGGAGATGACTTTTCTTCGTTTAAAATTACAGTAAGCTGATGGGAAGCAATGTCCCAATTTGCTGTTTTGACACCCGGAACACTAAAAGCTGCTTTTTCAATACGTTTCTTACATTGCTCACAATTTCCGTTAACTTCGGTTGTATATTTTAAATTCTTATTTTTCTTGGCTTGGGCTTGCACTGAAAACCCTAAAATTACAAGTATTGCAATTAAAATTATTTTTTTCATTTTGTTGAATATTAAAAATTTGATATTGTCATTAAAATTGATTTTTGCAGTTTATTTTATTTTAAATCGTAAACCTGCATAATACATTTGTCCAAAAATGGGGGCATACGCTACCGAAGCATCAAAATTTGGTCCAAAAGGATCGTCTGCTCCTAAAATTGCTTTTTGTTGTTTATAATTTCCAATGTTTTCTCCACCAATATACACTTCAAAAACAGGAGAAAAAACTCTTGTAACCTGTGCATTCATCACAGCAAAAGAAGGTGAAAAATCTGGAAATTGATCTTCGTCGGATTTGATGCCGTATAAGGCAATTGTTGTTTTCCGGTCCAATTAAAAGTATAATCAAACTTCCATTGCTTGTCCTTCATCTGAAGCTATTGTTTCATATTCTAGATTTCCTAAAAAACGATGTTTGGCTTGAAGCGGGCGCTGAAAAGTTCCTCTTAAATAATCGGTCTGAATGTCGTAATATTTATAAGCCGTTCTTAAATTCAAGTTATGAATCAATTCATAATTAAATTCGGCCTGAAAACTATTCGCAAATGAACTTCCTTTTAAATTATAGAACAAAACTTCCTGCGGACTTTGCATCAAATCTACAATGGCCTGATTTTGAAAATCGGTTCTGTAGAAATCAAAACCAGCATCGGCATTTTTATTAAAAATTTTGAAATTTCTGCGAAAAACTTACGCCATAATTCCATGCAATTTCAGGATCCAGACCATAAATTTTTCCGCTATTATCTAAAATTGAAAAAGTTCTCGAACTTGCAAAAAGCTGTTGGTTTTCGGCAAAAATATTAGCTGTACGTTTTCCTCTTCCTGCAGAAAAACGAATTACTCCATTTTTCCAAGGATTATATCTCATGTGCAAACGAGGCGTTACAAAAAATCCTAATCGGTTATGATTATCTACTCTTCCACCCAAAATCAAACTAAAATTATCGGTATTATCATAAGTATATTCAAAGAATGCGCCAACCGAATTATCAATTCGACTGTAATCATTTACGTTTACAAATTCCTGATATTGGTCGTAAGTAAAATTTAAACCCGTTGTAAATTTATGCATCGTATTATTGATAATCGAATTGAAAATTAAATTCGAATAAAAACTATTCTGCTTAATATTATATAGAGTTCAGACCAAAATAAGAATCTTGATTGTGGCTGTTAAAAGCATTTTGAAAACCAATACTTTGATAAGGCATATCTTTAAAAACATAACCAATTTTAGTCGACACATCAAAACGTTCCGTATTGATTTCCGAACCCCAATGATTTGTTGTACCGCGATCAGTATCTTTATCAAAATCAACTTCTCCGGTTTGTTTTTTATCATTCATATATCTGAAATTGATAAAACTCACCAACCCACTTTCGGGATCGTAATATTGATAGCGATTTAAAATATTGATTTGCTTTCCTAATGGATTATCCAAAAATCCGTCATGATTCATGTCGTTTTTTGCCACACGTGTATTTCCGTGAACGAACAAACTCGTTGCCCATTTATCAGATAATTTTTTATTGAAATGTGTATTCAATTCAAAACGTGCATCCGTAGAACCGTAAGCATTCAGAGAAAAACGGAATATCAGTTAAAGGTTTTAAAAGTTCCGTATTTATTTGTCCCGAAATACTTTCGTAACCGTTAATTACACTTCCGGCGCCTTTGGTAATCTGAACACTTTCAATCCAGGTTCCAGGCGTAAATGACAATCCATAAGCCTGAGAAGCACCTCGAACCGATGGAATATTTTCTTCAGTAATCATTAAATACGGACTAGTTAAACCTAACATTTTTATTTGTTTGGTTCCCGTTAAAGCATCCGAGAAATTGACATCTATGGAAGGATTTGTTTCGAAACTTTCGGCCAAGATTACAGCATGCCGCTTTTAGTAGTTCCTTGCTTGTAATTACCGATGTATTGGCTGTAAGTGTATAGGATTTTTTTATTCCCTTTTGCTTTTTGGTGACTTTTACTTCCTGCAAATCTTCCTGTGAAAAAGCAGTGACAGACAGCAAAATCATGCCCAAAAGCATGATATTTTTTTGCATAAAAAAGATTTTAATGTTATTAGAAAAGCTGCTTCTGAATCTTCATCATTTTGAAAAAGACAAAACAGCAGATTACAAGCCATAAGATTGACTTGATTCTAAAACATTAAAATCAGGAATAAAAAATATATTGATTATATAACTTGTATAAGGGGGGAGCATTCGCATCAGAATAATACGAAGTGATCTGATTGCTTTTAAATTTTGGAACTGATAAAAAAGCAATTGTTTTATATTCCTGAATTACAGCTGGAAAATCAAGCTGAAAAAAGAATATTTTAAAAGTAGCATTATCTGATTTCTTTTCAAAATGAACTACTTTGTCTTTACAGCAAGATGATTTTTTTTCATTTTCTCCACAGCATTTCTTTTCTGGAGAAGCTTGAGCTGAAGTATTTAAAGAAACAGAAGCAATTTCGCCTCCGCAATAATGCACATCAAATGCGAACCCAATGTTGGAAACCAACAAAAGGAAAGCTAAAAATAAACCTGTGCACTTTTTTAAATTCATATTGCAAAATTATCTAAAAACACTTGAAAAAAAATTTAATAATTTGTTATTTTTTAAAAATTTGACTCTGATAATAAAAAGCCGGAATAAACAGCAAAACAAATATTGGCTGAATTATAAACCGTCGCACATAAAAAAGAAGCCAGTTTGCATTTGGAAAATAGTTCAGAATAATAAAAAAAGCCACAAAATAGAATTACAAGAAAAAAGAAGTATACAAAAGCACTGAATTTAAAAATATCTGCATCTCTAAACAGTACATAAATTAAACTCAAAGACAAAATTGTATTTAAAAAATAGCGTAAAAAAAGTCCGAAAAAGCAACTTAAAAGCATCAACTTCTGGATACGGCAGATTTTTAAAATCAATTTCAAAATAGTCTAAAAAAGGATCATAGAACAAGCTTGGTTTTCAAATGTCCGAATAATGCCAAAACAAATTACAATGCAAATTGCAAACAGGATTTTGTTTTTATGCACCGCGATATTACTTAGCATATTTCGAAAATTTATTTACCCAAATAACCCATAAAATAAATACAAATCCGTAAATAATCAGTGGGAAAAGAACGCCATGCAAAAAGTGTTCATACTGTGGATAATTAAAAAGTAAAACTGTTAAAAAGGCAATTCGAAGAACATTTAAAACGTAAATAAAAAGGGTTCCAAACAAAATAAAAAACAAAGTGGTTTTGAATTTTCCTGAAAAGGCAATTACAAACGAGATAAACAAAATTATAACACTAACTGCATTACAGCCTTCTATAATTCTTATTGTAAACTTATTATTGTACCAAACTTCTAAACAAGGCTCAGTTATGCTTTTTACAATACTTATATTAGAATTAAAAAAGTGCATTAAAACCTCAACATTGCTGCCGACAATTTTTGAAATTCCGTCAACTTCTAAAGATTCAAAACTGTTTAAATAAAATTTATAAATTATTGTAAGGACGATATAAGCAAGCGAAGAAAGTGCCTATAAAAATCAAGAAAGGTTTAAATTGTATTAAATATTTTTTCAAGCGAATTTTTTTTCAAATTTATGTATTTTTTAAGTCAGGCTTTAAATACTTTTGTATAAAATTTATTTATCATGACTTTTCAAGAATTACAACCAAAAATAAGCGCTATTGTAGCTGATACAAAAACTGTTAGAGACGAAAAACTATTGGCAATCTGTCAATTGTTAAACGAAAATATAGAATACTACAACTGGGTTGGTTTTTATTTTGCCAATCACGAAGCAAAAACACTTCATTTAGGACCATATGTTGGTGCAGAAACAGATCATACTGTGATTCCGTTTGGGAAAGGAATCTGCGGACAAGTGGCGGAAAGCAATGCTAATTTTGTTGTGCCAGATGTTGCAGCACAAGACAATTATATTGCCTGCAGTTTTACTGTAAAATCTGAAATTGTAGTACCTCTTTTTGTTGATGGAGTAAATATTGGCCAAATTGATATTGACAGCCACGTTATTGATCCTTTTACAGAAGCCGACGAAAGATTTTTAGAGTTTGTGAATGAGGAAGTTGCTAAATTATTCTAGAAGAACTATTTTTTAGATAAAAATAGAACTGAATGAAAAGAAACATCTTCATTTTTTTGCTTCTGATAATTTCAGTTCATCTCTCTGCGCAAATCAATATGGTTTCAAAAAAAATCTTTTTAGATTCATTGAACCAAGAATGCACTCCGGAAAACTATTCCTATACAAGAATAATCACAAACTACTCCCAAAAAAGTGTCCGTTATGTTATAACTGATTTTTACAAGAATGGAAGAAAGAAAATGACCGGAGCTACCTTAGATAAAGATGTTCTAAAAAAAGATGGCGAATTTATTTGTTATTACAAAAACGGAGCAAAGGAATCTGTTGTAAATTATTCGCAAGACCATAAAGAAGGCAAAGAAATTAATTGGTATGAAAACCAAAGCAAAAAGTTTGAAAAGCAACATATCTGGAATCCAAAAACTAAAAGTGTTCAGACTTTAATTCTTAATTTTTGGAACACCGACAAAGAGCAGACTGTAGTTGATGGAAATGGAGAATATGAGAGCAATGATAATTTTGTTACAGAAAAAGGCGTTTTAAAAAACGGCTTAAAACAAGGCATCTGGCAAGGAAAAGATTTGATTCGCAAAATCACATTTACTGAAAATTATGACAAAGGAATCTTCATTTCGGGAATAGGCGTAAATGAAAACAATTCCAGTTATTCTTATTCTTCTCCAAATGAAAGAATTGTGTCTAAAAAAACATCTACAAATTACTAAAAATGAATTTCTTAAGTCTTATTTTAAGATTCTTTTATTTTTGTTTGATTTTTTTGTTTTTTTAAACTAATTTTGCACCCGTCTTACAAAAGTTGTATGACATACATAAAAATCATTAAATAATATTGGAATGTATTTAAGTAAAGAAAAGAAAGAAGAGATTTTCGCACAACACGGTGGTGCAACAAACACTGGAAGCGCAGAAGGTCAAATTGCATTGTTCACGTACAGAATTTCACACTTAACTGAACACTTGAAAAAAAATCGTCACGATTACAACACTGAGCGTTCTCTTGTACTATTAGTAGGTAAAAGAAGAGCTTTGTTAGATTACTTGAAAAAGAAAGAAATTAACAGATATCGTGAGATTATCAAAGTATTGAATATCAGAAAATAATCAATATAGAAAAGAGGTGCGAAAGTGCCTCTTTTTGTTTTTACATTACAAGCATTTACAAGAAAAAAAGTTTGGTTTTTCATTGGGTTTTAGATAACAACAACTACACACAACAACTACAACACAACTAAAACCCATTGTATAATCAATAAGGAAAAAATTTATGATTCCACAATTATTTGTAGAAAAAATCGATTTAGGTGATGGCAGAAGCATCACAATCGAGACAGGACGTTTAGCTAAACAAGCTGACGGTTCTGTAGTAGTAAGAATGGGCGACACTATGATTCTTGCAACAGCAGTTTCAGCTCGCACATCAAACCCAGGCGTTGATTTTTTACCATTAACGGTAGATTACCGCGAAAAATTCGCAGCAGCAGGTCGTTTCCCTGGAGGTTTCTTCAAAAGAGAAGCACGTCCTAGCGACAGCGAAGTATTAACAATGAGATTAGTTGACCGTGTATTGCGTCCTCTTTTCCCAGACGATTACCATGCTGAAACTCAAGTTATGATTCAATTAATGTCTCATGACGAAGAAGTTATGCCAGATGCTTTAGCTGGTTTAGCTGCTTCTGCAGCATTAGCAGTTTCAGATATTCCATTTTACAACTTGATTTCTGAAGTACGTGTTGCACGTATTGATGGAAAATTAGTAATCAACCCAAGCAGAGAAGAATTAGAAAAATCTGACATCGATATGATGATTGGAGCTTCTATGGATTCTGTAGCAATGGTTGAAGGTGAGATGAAAGAAATCTCAGAAGCTGAAATGATCGAAGCTATTAAATTTGCTCACGAAGCTATTAAGGTTCAAATTGAAGCTCAATACCGTTTACAAGCTGCTTTTGGTAAAAAAGAAATTCGTACTTACGAAGGTGAGAAAGAAAACGAAGAAATTTACAAAAAAGTAAAAGCGGCAGCATATGATAAAATTTATGCTATTGCAAAAGTTGGTTCAGCTAAACACGAAAGAGGTGCTGCATTTGCTGAAGTAAAAGAAGAAGTTAAAGCTTTATTTACAGAAGAAGAATTAGCTGCTGATGGTGATTTAGTTTCTAAATATTTTTACAAAACAAACAAAGAAGCTGTTCGTAATGTAGTATTAGAATTAGGTGTTCGTTTAGATGGTAGAAAAACTACAGATATCAGACCAATCTGGTGTGAAACTGATTATTTACCAAGAGTTCACGGATCTTCTTTATTTACACGTGGAGAAACTCAAGCTTTGGCAACTGTAACTTTAGGAACTTCTAGAGAAGCAAACCAAATCGATTCTCCATCTGAACAAGGTGAAGAAAAATTCTACTTGCACTATAACTTCCCTCCTTTCTCAACTGGTGAAGCAAAACCACTAAGAGGAACTTCAAGAAGAGAAGTTGGTCACGGTAACTTAGCTCAAAGAGCATTAAAAAATATGATTCCTGCTGATTGTCCTTACACAATTCGTATTGTTTCTGAAGTTTTAGAATCTAACGGTTCTTCTTCTATGGCAACAGTTTGTGCTGGAACAATGGCTTTGATGGATGCTGGAGTTCAAATGGTAAAACCAGTTTCTGGAATTGCTATGGGATTGATTACTGACGGAGATAAATTTGCTGTATTGTCAGACATTTTAGGTGACGAAGATCACTTAGGAGATATGGACTTTAAAGTAACTGGAACTGCTGATGGTATTACAGCTTGTCAAATGGACATCAAAATTGATGGTTTACGTTATGACATTATGGAGCAAGCTTTAGCACAAGCACGTGACGGACGTATGCATATTTTAGGAAAATTAACTGAAACTATTGCAACTCCAAGAGCTGATGTAAAAGCACATGCACCAAAAATCATTACAAGAACTATTCCTGGAAACTTTATTGGAGCATTAATTGGACCTGGTGGAAAAGTAATTCAAGAATTACAAAAAGCTACTGGAACAACTATTGTAATCAACGAAGTTGACGAACAAGGTGTTATCGAAATCTTAGGTACAGATCCTGCTGGAATTGAAGCAGTATTGGCTAAAATTAAGTCAATCACTTTCAAACCTCAAATGGGAGAAGCTTACGAAGTTAAAGTAATTAAAATGTTAGATTTTGGAGCTGTGGTAGAATACACTGCTGCGCCAGGAAATGAGGTTTTATTACACGTTTCAGAATTAGCTTGGGAACGTACTGAAAATGTTACTGATGTTGTAAACATGGGTGATGTATTCCAAGTGAAATACTTAGGAGTTGATCCTAAAACTAAAAAAGAAAAAGTGTCAAGAAAAGCGCTTTTACAAAGACCTCCACGTGAGGAGAAAAAAGAGTAATCAGATCTTAGTTTACTAAAGGTTTATTCATAGCAAAAACCCCGTTTCATAATCATGAAACGGGGTTTTTCGGTTTTTACATCTACTTTCCGATTTAAAATTAAACGGTTAAAACACTAGACTACAACGTTTTCATGAAACACATTATAGCTTAAATAATGTTGTTGGTTTAAAAATCAATGTTGTTGGTTTAATTTATTTTTTTTAAAAACATCATTAACATAGATTTATATAGAAAATAGCTACACAAAACTAAAAACATTGATGAGAAAGGATATTGCAAAGTCAAAAATTAAAACAATATTATTTATTATTATCTCTTTTAAACTCAATCTATATTGTAAAAAACTGCTATGGAAAACCACAAATTGCTCAACAGTAATTTTCATCCTGCTATTACTTTCAATCAACAGTTTTTCTCAAACAAATGAAAAAAAAGAAATCTCTAACTATTTTGACAAAACAATTGGTGAGGAAATTTTAAACATCAATAACGGCAAAATTCATCTTGATCCTTATAATTTAAAAAATGGCAACAACTATTATTTAAATAAAAATTTCATTAGTGGAAGTGTTTTTTATGATAATCAATTATATGAAAACATTCTGATAAAGTATGACATGTACAAAGATGAACTTGTTAAATCATTTGAGAACAATAATGCATTTGGCGTAACTCTCATAAATAAAAAAACAGATTACTTCTTAATTGAGGATAAGCGCTTTGTCAACATTGACAATAAATATAAATTCCCAAAAGTCATCACTGGTTTTTTTGAAGAAAAATATTTAGGCAAAAATATCTCCTTATATATTAAGCACTTTAAAACTGCTAAAGAAACCATTATTGAAACTACTCTCTATACAGAATTCAAAGAGTACAGTGATTATCAACTCCTTTATAACTCAAAATTTACATCTGTAAATACCCAAAACGAAATCCTTGCAATATTTCCTCAACTAAAAAAAGAAATAAAAGAGTATTACAAAAAAAATAAAATTTCAGAAGAGGCAAATCCATATCAGTTCAAAGCAGATTTGATAAAATTTATTGATAACAATTTATAAGCTCTACTCTTAAATCTAAATGAAAAAGCACTTTATTCTCTATTTATTTTTCTTATTGCCGGTCTTTCTTTTTTCTCAAGAAAAAAATATCTCTATACAATACTCAAATGTAACACGAAAAAAAGCTATTGAAATAGTCGAGAAAAATACTTCTTATCATTTCTATTTTGATGATCAGTGGCTATCTGATAATGAACTTATTTCAGGAGAATTCAACAATACATCTATTTCAATAATTTTAGATGCTATTTTCAACAATACAACCATAAATTATATTATTGACGAGAACAATATTATTCTAAGCAATGGTCTTTTGATATCAAACACAATAACGGAGGATTATTTTAAAAATGCCAATAACACAAGCGTCAATAAAAGTCCAAATCTACAGATTGTTCCAATTTACAATAAGCAATATTTGAATGATTCTAAAAAAGATTCTGATTCAATTATTTCCCTTGGAAAACAATCATTATTAAACGCATCACAGACCTATACCCTCTCTGGTTATATTAAAGATAGAATTTCTGGAAAACCAGAATACAACATCACTATTAAAGTAAAGGATAAAGATATAAGTACAACAAGTGATGAAAATGGCTATTATAGCTTTAGAGTTCCAGCCGGTATCAATATAATTGAAACACAATCTATCAAACATGGACCAAAAACTAAAAAGATTGTATTATACAGCAATGGAAAAGTTGATTTTAATTTAGATGAAAATGTAAATGCACTAAAAGAAGTTGTCATCGAAAGTAAAAGATCAAAAAATACAACTTCGGCAGTTGCAGGCCTCACCAGTATTAATATCGAAAATATCAAAAACGTACCTTTAATTTTGGGAGAAAGAGACATTTTTAAAGTTGCAACAACGCTGCCAGGTATAAAAACAGCGGGAGAAGGATCCGCAGGTTTTAATGTTCGTGGAGGAAAAGATGATCAAAATTTATTTTTACTAGACAATGCTTCTCTATACAATCCCTCTCACTTTTTAGGTTTCTTTTCTTCTGTAAATCCATTTACAACAAAATCAGCCGATATATATAAAGGAAGTATTCCTGCTGAATTTGGAGGACGTCTTTCTTCAGTTTTTGATATTAAATCTAAAAATGGAAACACCGAAAAAGTTGCTGGTGAGGCAGGAATTGGTCCGGTAATGAGCAATGTTACGCTCGAAATTCCTGTAGTAAAAGGAAAATCAAGCTTATTGTTTGGCGGTAGAGCAAGTTATTCTGACTGGATTTTGAAGGCTATAAAAGATCCTGAACTCGATAATAGCCAAGCCTCTTTTTATGATGTGATTTTAAAATACAATCATCAAATTAGTCCAAAAGATAATCTGGAAACCTCTTTGTATTATAGTCATGACAAATATAGCATCAATTCAGATTCTATTTATAAATATAGCAACCAATTAGCAACAATAAAATGGGATCATGATTTTAATGCAAAAAACAAATCTTCCTTAATTGTTACTAATAGTCAATATAAATTCAACATCGATTACGATTCTCAGCCTGAAAAATCATTTGATTATGGCTACAAAATCAATGAAACGCAGCTTGTTTTTAAAATGAAGTATATTTTGAATGAAAAGCACTCATTTAATTACGGCATCAGCAGTAAAATATACAATATTAATCCTGGTTTTCTCGAACCAACAAGCGATGGCTCTCAAATTAAAAACAAAACACTGGAAAAAGAAAAAGCGCTAGAGTCGGCTTTGTTTTTTACTGAAAATTATAAAGTAAATGACAAGTTTTTAATCAATTTAGGTTTACGTTATTCTTTTTATTCTGCACTTGGCCCTTCTACTCAAAATATTTATCAGGATGATTTGCCTAAATCTGAGAGAACTATAATTGACACCAAAACCTATTCAAGTAACGAATCCATAAAAACATATGGAGGTTTTGAACCTAGAGTTTCTGCTAGATATTTTATACTTCCGGATTTATCTATAAAAGCAAGTTTTGACAGAACGTATCAATACATGCATTTACTGTCGACCAATACTACTCAATCTCCAATGGATGTTTGGAAGCTTTCAGATTTAAATACTGAACCACAATCTTCTAATCAATTTTCGTTAGGGCTTTTCAAAAATATAATTGAAAAATCATTAGAACTGAGTGTCGAAGGTTATTATAAACGTTCAAAAAATATCCTGGATTATAAAGTTGGTGCCGAATTATTTTTAAATGAAAACTTAGAAACTAAACTTCTTCAAGGAGAAGGAAAAGCTTATGGAGTTGAGTTTTTAATCAAAAAAGAAAAAGGAAATTTTAATGGTTGGTTGAGTTATACATATTCGAGAGCCTTAATAAAACTTGACAGCAAATTTGATTCTGAAAAAATAAATAGTGGCCAATATTTCCCTACGAATTATGACAAACCACATGATTTTAGTGCCATTTTAAATTATAAATTTACTAAGAGATATAGTTTGTCAACTAATTTTGTTTACCAAACCGGCAGACCTGTCACTTTTCCAATTGGATCGTATGATTTTGCCGGAGAGAATTTCACTTTATACAGTAATCGCAATCAATATAGAATTCCAGATTATTACAGATTGGATATTGGTCTTAATTTTGAAGGAAATCATAAAATAAAAAAGCTCGCTCATAGTTTCTGGAATCTTTCTGTTTATAATGTTCTTGGAAGAAACAATCCTTATAATGTTTATTTTGTTACTGAAGATAAAAAAATCAAAGCTTACAAAACATCCATTTTTTCTGTTCCAATTCCAACGATAACTTATAACATTAAATTTTAATTCATTTATCACATCAATATGAATTTATCAGTAATCAAAAAAACAACATTGGCTCTTTTTGCATCTGCTATTTTAGCAAGTTGCACGGAACAATATGTATATCAGAATCAAGATTTTGAAGATGCAATGACTGTTGAAGCCACATTAACAAATGAATTTAAATATCAGGAAATAAACATTGCAAGAACAAGAGTTCTTAATGACACAGTAAAAATTCCCGAATCTGGGGCTGACGTCACTGTGGTTGATAGCGATAAAAATGTATTTCATTTTAACGAAAAAAACGGGAAATATATTTCTGAAAATGAATTTAAAGTAGAACCAAACAAAAACTATCAATTAAAAATAACAACTAAATCCGGGAAATCATATGTTTCTTCACCACAAGTTTTAACTACACAAAACACTATTGATCTAGAAACAACAGTTGAAGATAAAAATGGTGTTCGAGGTATTCAGGTAAGTGTTAAAAGTTTCGATCCAACAAATACATCCAAATATTATCGTTATGAATATGAAGAGACCTATAAAATAATAACCCCACATCCTATTGAAACACGTATTAATTTAGTACCCAAAAACGGCTATTATAGCTATGTAAAAGTTCCCGCTCCGCCAAACATCCAGACTTGTTATACCACCAAACACTCTACAGGAATAAGACAAACCAATACGACCGATTTGACTGAAGATCGTGTAAAATATCCTATTCGTTTTATTGCTGACACAGATTACATGTTAACAAATCGCTATAGTATAATGGTTTCTCAATATACACAAAGTCAAGCTGCTTATGATTATTATTATACCTCCAAAAAAATGGTTGATTCAGGAGAATTGTTATCTCCAAATCAGCCCGGATATGTAGTTGGGAATATAAAATCAACATCAAATTTAAATGAAAAAGTTGTTGGTTATTTTGAAGTTGCTTCTGTCGCTAAAAAAAGAATCTTTTTTAGCTTCAAAGATTTTTTCCCTTCAGAAAAGCCCACCGAGTATTTTACAACTTGCAATGCCAGACTCTATTATTTTGAGGAGATCGAAAAAAACAATTATGACTTAATTAAAACACATGATTTTATTGGAGATGGTCCGGGAATGGTTCCTTCCGGATTCTATATGGTTGAAAAAGAATGCGGCGATTGTACATCATTTTCTTCTAACGTAATACCTTCATTTTGGGAAAATTAAACATAAAATTAGCTTTTCTACTATTATTAGTAAATTTCACTTATAAAAGTACTGCTCAAAATAATACTGTTTTGGGTACAGAATCATTAGTAGTTAAAACCAATACTTCGGTTGTCTTAACTGGTGAAACACTGTACTATCAATTATATTGTTTAAATAAAACGACTGTGTTTTCTGACATCAGTGAAATCGCCTATTTAGAAGTAATTAACGATCGTAAAGAAAGTGTATTTAAAAATAAAATCAGCCTAAAAAACGGAATTGGGTCTGGCGATTATTTTATCCCAACAACATTAACAACAGGAAATTATAAACTTATTGCTTATACGAACTGGATGTTAAACAATAGTCAGAACAACTTTTTTGAAAAAGACTTTACCATTATAAATCCATTTGAAGAACATATCAATATGATTATTGATAGTACTTCTAAAAAAGTTGACGTTTATAAAAACGAAACAGAAAACACAGCTGAGAATAATCTTTTAAGCCTTAACAAAGAAAAATATTCTAAAAGAGAAAAAGCTAAACTAGTATTACCGAAAACATTGGATAGAGGAAATTATTTTTTAAATATCAGAAAAATAGATTTTTTATCTACATACTCAAATAATGAAACTATTAATTCTGATATAAATTTAAAACAAAACATAACGGTACTTCCAGAAACTAGAGGCGAAATTATAACTGGATATATAGCTCCGAAAGGTGCAAATTCTGATTTAAACGCTAAAATAGTTACACTCTCAATTCCAGGAAAAAATTTCATATTTAAAACGACCAAAACAAATAGTAACGGAAAATTCACTTTTTTGATAGACAAACAAACTAGTACATCAGACTGTTATGTGCAATTATCTGAACCAGATAAAGAAAATTATACTATTGCAATAGATAAGACACCAAGTCCGGATTTGTCAAATTTAATTTTCTCAAACAAAACATCTATTACTCGTAAAAATTTAAAAGCGATTCAAGAACGTTCCTTAGCAACTCAGGTAGAAAACGTTTATTTTTCGCAAAAAAAAGATAGTCTTGTTGAAGACATCAATACAGATTTCTTTTTTCAACCTACCGAAAAAAAATACAATCTAGATGATTTCGAAAGATTTAGAACTTTTAAAGAAACAATAATAGAAATTGTTACCGAACTTAATTTTAAAGATTACAATCAAGTTCCTTCATTATATTTAAGAGATTCCAAATATAATATAACACAATCGCCTGAACCTTGTTTAATTTTGGTTGATGGACTGCAAATTCAAGATATAAATGCACTACTTAATTACAATGCCTATCAGATTGAAAGCATTAGTGTTGTTGACAGACCTTATTGTTATGGTCCCAAAATATTCAACGGAATTGTAAGTATCATTACAAAAAACAAAGATTTTGCGACTATTTATTCTGATAAAAATATTTTAAAAACGACGATTTTAAGACCCGAATCTGCAAAAGCATATTTTGAACCAAAATACGAAACATCTAATACTCTTAGCCGAATTCCTGATTATAGACATCAATTACTTTGGAAACCTAATATAGCTCTTGAAAGTAACGAAATTATTATTCCGTTTTACACATCTGATATTTCTGGAGACTATGAAATCATGTTAGAAGGTCTTACCGAAACGGGAAATTATATTCATTTTTATAAAACATTCAAAATTGAATAAAAAAATCAAATCTCTTAAAATAGAATCTTTGGTCTTCCAAAAATTCATTAGCCAAAAACCTCAATTAACTTAGTTAAATTGGGGTTTTTTGTTTCTTTTAAAGGGTAAAAGATTATTTCCTACTACCTATTTTGTTTAACAAAAACAACCCGTTGTTACACAAAAAATAAAAATAATATTACATTTTAACAATTTTAAGTATAATTTATAACTTTTTTTTAATACTTTTGAAATCAACCGAAATAAAACCAAAAACTCACCAATCTTTTGAAAAATTCCCAAAATAAGATAATAATCTTAAGTTTATTTGGATTATTGTCAAACATTCACTTGATACACAGCCAAAGCGTCAAAGAAATCGAAATCTTTAATTGGTTTGATAAAAATGCAGGTATAGAGGCATTAGATATTAAAAATGGCCCTGCTCATTTAAACTTTGACAAAACCATCGAAAACCAACATCGCTATTACGGCACAAATGAATTCAAAAAAGGAAGCGCCAGATACGGTGGTCAAAACTACTTTGATTTATTTTTAAAATACGACATCTATGCAGACGAACTTGTTCTGCGTCCTTATGATGAACAAAACACTACAAAAATAAATATCATCAAAGCGAATATTACTTCTTTTAAAATTGGCAATGAAAATTTTGTGAATCTTAAAGAATTAAACAATACTTCATACAAAGGCGGTTACTACGAAGAAGTTCCAATTAACAGCAATCAGGTTTTTTATATTAAATATTATAAAGAGAAAAAGAAAAACCACGCTAGAGAAGAACTTAACTTGATTGAATATATCCCACAATATGAATTTGTTTTATGGAAAGGGAATAAATTCAATTTAATCAACGATAAAAAGGCAATTATTGCTTTATTTCCTGAAAGCAAAAGTAAAATAAATGATTTCTATTTCATGAATCGAAGCCTTAGAAAGGAAAACACGCCGTTATTCATGAAGAATTTAATAAAATTTATCAATAATTAAAACCTGAAGAAACATACAAATGAGAATATTTACTATCCTTTTATTATTTTTCGGTTTTAATCAGATACTGCATTCACAAGGCGAAAAAAATACAATAAACATTACTTTTAATAACATAAACAGAATCGCTGTCTTGGAAAAAATTGAGGCTTCGACTTCTTATAAATTCTATTTTGAAGAAAATTGGTTCGATAAAAATGTACTAATCTCTGGAGACTATTCGAACAAAACTATCGAAGAAGTTTTATCTAAGGTTTTAGAAGATACTGAACTTAATTTTTACGTTAGTAAGAATAAAATCATACTGACAAAAAACAGTATCATTTACGATAAGTTTCAAAACAATAAAAAAGATGCTAATGCTCCTATCTTTTTCCAGCAGTATGATTCTGTTAAAAAAGATAAGTCAGGAACAACCGCACCTATTGCATTAATTGGAAAAGAAGCTGTAGATTCAGAAGTCGATCTTTATACTTTATCAGGTCATATTACTGATTTAAAAGACGGAAAACCTTTGGCCGACATCAATGTTAAAGTAAAAAACACGGCCATTGTTTCGACCACTAATGCTGAAGGATTTTATAGCTTTAAACTCCCAACAGGATTAAGTACTATTGAGGTTGAATCATTATTTTACAATAGTACTTCTAGAAAAATTATGATTTACAGCAATGGTACTTTAGACTTTAGTGTTATTGAAAAAATCAATCAGCTCGACGAAGTTTTGGTAAAAGGAAAAGACAGCCAAAACATTCGAACGGCAATTACGGGTGTTACCACTATTGAAGCCGAAGGTGTGAAAAATATTCCGCTAGTTCTTGGTGAAAGAGATGTTTTGAAAGTTGCATTAACTATTCCTGGAATTAAAACCGCAGGTGAAGGTTCTTCTGGATTTAATGTCAGAGGAGGAAAAGAAGATCAAAATTTAGTATTATTAGACAATGCCACAATTTACAATCCAACGCATCTTTTTGGTTTTTTCTCTTCAGTCAATCCATACACAATTAACAAAGTAGATATTTATAAAGGCGGAATTCCGTCTGAATATGGAGGCCGTTTGTCTTCTGTTTTCGATATTATTTCTAAAAATGGAAATACCGAAAAAATTTCTGGTGAAGGAGGAATTGGTCCTGTAACCAGTAATCTTACAGTATCTCTCCCGGTTGTAAAAGATAAAGCTAGTTTATTAGTAGGCGGAAGAGCAACATACTCAGATTGGATTTTAAAAACCTTGGATGACGAAAGATTGAAAAACAGCCAAGCTTCCTTTTATGATTTGTTTGCTAAGTACAATCACAAAATCAACAAAAACAATTCAGTTGAAGGAACCGCTTATTACAGCAAAGATTCTTATACTTTAACTGCCGATTCTTTATTTAAATACAGCAACCGCTTAGTTTCATTGAAATGGAAACACGCATTCAATGAAAAAAACAACAGTGAATTTAACGTAACAAACAGCGAATACAAATACAGCATTAGTTATCAATCAGCTAATCCTGAATCTTTCTTGCTTAAATATAAAATAAACGAAAGTCAGGCAGTTTTAAAATTCACGAGCGAACTTAACAGTAGTCACAAACTTACGTACGGAATAGCAAGCAAACTATACAAAATAAATCCGGGAGAATTATCTCCAAACGGAGAAAATTCTATAGTAACTCCAATTACCATAGAAAACGAAAAAGGGTTGGAATCAGCTGCTTTTCTTTCTGATAAATTTCAAATTTCAGAGAAATTATTGTTAGACGTTGGAGCCAGATATTCATTATATATGGCACTTGGACCATCAACGCAAAATGTTTATCAGGACGGAGCGCCTAAAACTCCTTCAACTGTAGTAGAACAAAAAACCTATACTAATAATGAAGTTATTACAACAAATGGAGGTTTTGAGCCTAGAATTGGACTGCGTTATATTTTTAACGAAAGCCTTTTTGTAAAAGCTGGTTTTGATAAAAACTTTCAATACATTCATTTGCTTACAAACAACACAACTCAGTCGCCAACTGATACTTGGAAATTATCTGATTTGAATGTAAAACCAGAAAGTGGACTTCAATATTCGCTAGGGATTTTCAAAAAATTAGAATATAACGACCTTGAATTGAGTCTTGAAGGTTATTATAAAACTTCTAAAAACATTTTAGATTATAAAGTTGGATCGCAGATTCTTCTAAACCAAAACCTAGAAACCGAATTGCTTCAAGGTGATGGAAAAGCATATGGAATTGAATTTCTACTTAGAAAATCTATTGGACGTCTTAACGGATGGATTGGATACACGTATTCGAGATCGTTTATAAAATTAGACAGTCAGTTTAATGATGAAAAAGTAAATAACGGTGAATATTTCCCAAGTAATTTTGACAAGCCTCACGATTTCAGCATTGTAATGAACTATAAGTTTACACATCGTTACAGTTTTTCTTCTAATTTTGTATATCAGACAGGAAGACCTATCACCTATCCTATTGGGAAATATTATTACAGCGGTGCAGAATACACTTTATACACTGATCGAAACAAGTTTAGAATACCTGATTATTACCGTTTAGACATAGGATTAAATATTGAAGGAAATCATAAAATAAAAAAATTAGCACATAGTTTCTGGAATATTTCTATTTACAATGTATTAGGCAGAAACAATCCATATTCGGTCTTTTTTGTAACAAAAGACGGCCAAATAAAAGCCTATCAAACTTCAATTTTTGCAGTTCCAGTACCAACTATTACTTATAATTTTAAATTTTAACGTTATGAAAAAAATCTTTCTATACAGATTTCTAATAACAATTATGTTCACTGCGGTATTTGGCTGTACTACACCTTATACCTATCAGTCAAGCAGCGCCTATGAAGATGTCATTGTAATTGAATCAACGATCACAAATCAAAATAAAACGCAGGAAGTAAAAGTTACAAGAGCTTATAAACTTGATGAAAAAAGCCCAACTTTTGAAGCCGGAGCAGTTGTCTTTGTGACAGATAATCTTGGAAATAAATACGATTTTAAACAAAGTACCGATAAATACACTTCTGTAACCACATTTCAAGTTGTAGCAGACAGACAGTACCAACTACATGTTCGCACAAAAGATGGCAGAAGTTATATTTCAAGTACAGAGAAACTGCCACAGCAAACGGAAATTTCCAGCGTCGAAGCTAACAAAGTAACTAAAGACAATCAGCTTGGCGTTGAAATTACCGTAAACAGCAATGATCCAACAAACAACTCACATTACTATAGATACGAATATGAAGAAACTTATAAAATTGTAGCTCCTAAATATTATCCAGTAAAAGCTACTGTTGTTTATTATCCTGCAGGATCTTACCCGCCTGGAAAAGTTGTTCTTCAAGATAGGACTGAAGACGCGAAAACCTGCTATACAACTAAAAACTCAACTGAACTGCTTTTAACCAGCACCAGCGATTTATCTGAAGACAGGGTTAGTAATTTCCCTGTGCGTTTTATCGCAAGCACTGATCCTATTATCATGAATAGATACAGCATTTTAGTAAAACAATATGTTCAAAGCCTTGCTGCTCATACATTTTTTGAAACACTAAGCGAAATCTCAAAATCTGGAAGCATTTTATCACAAACACAGCCTGGTTTTTTCTACGGAAATATAAAAGCTGTTGACAATCCTGGAGAAAAAGTTATTGGTTATTTTGATGTATCTTCTTACTCAGAAAAAAGAATCTTCTTTAATTTCAAAGATTTACTGGATGGCCAACCTATACCTCTATATCCATATAATTGTCCTACAGAATTTGCTACCGAAGACGAAGCTAAAGCATATATCTTTAGTTACTGTTTCAATAAAAACCCAGATTTTAAATGCCAAGGAGAACTAATTTTATCATTTCTTTCAAGTGGTTATAAAGTTTATTATCCTACTGAGAATCCAACTAGTTACGTCATATACCCTATAGAATGTGGCGACTGTACTTCATTTTCATCAAATATAAAACCATCATTTTGGATAGATTAAGATACATATTATTGATAGCGTTGACTTTTAGCGGTCAGCAAATTGTGTTTGCACAAAAAAACAATTCAATAAGCGAGCTAAATAGTACTGACAAGAAAATTAATGAGTCCGTTTACCTGAGCACAAATGCAAATTCATTTTTGACAGGCGAAACTTTGCTTTACAAGCTATTCTGCATAGACAAATCAGCAAATACTGCTTCTATCTTCAGCAAAATAGCTTATGTTCAATTAATTGACAATACTAAGAAAACTGTTTTCACTCACAAATTGTTTCTTAACAACGCGACAGGAAATGGCGACTTTTTTATTCCGACTACATTAGAAACAGGAAACTATAAATTGATAGGATACACAAACTGGATGCTAAATAAAACCGCTCCAGAATATTTCTCTGTCGATCTTTATATTGTAAATCCTTATAAAGAAAACCCTAGTAATAGTACAGTTTCGTACAATGCAGTTACCTCAGAAAAAGTTAGCAACAGCAATATTTCTTTTGATATAAAAAACAAATCATACAATAGCAGAGATTTGATCGAATTGGGCATTAAATCAAATTCTGATGAATTTTCTAAAGGAAATTACACGTTATCTGTTAGAAAAACTGATGGTTTTTTAGCACAGAATAAAGTAATTTTCAGCAACTCAAACGGAAGTCAAAACAATGAAATCAAAACAGATCAATTTATTCTTCCTGAATTACGAGGCGAAATTATAACAGGAAAAATATCTTCGGCTAATAGTGACGTTAAAGGCAAAAAAGTGTCACTTTCTATCGTTGGAAAAAACTCCGAATTAAAAATTGCCAAGACTGATGATCAGGGAAAATTCCTTTTTATTTTAGAAAAAGAAAATCCAAATTCAAATATTATTGTACAGGTTCTTGACACCGGTAAAGAAGATTATGTTATTGAAATTGATAAACAAAAGACTATTGATCTTTCTAATTTAAATTTTCCAGCGGTTCAATTTAATTCGGATTTCAAACAAAACATTACAGATCGATTAATCTCGACTCAAGTTGAAAATGCCTATTACGACGTTAAAAAAGACAGCTTAGTAAATCCTGCTGTTGGTGTTCCTTTTTACGGAGCAACATCTGAAGAATTCAAACTGGATGATTTTACAAGATTTTCGACTATGGAAGAAACAATTACCGAAATTACGAAAGGTGTTTATTATAGAAAAAACAACAATGAATACTCGATTCATGTTTTTGATTATGATGAAAACTACGAATCAGCACTTCCAGCTATGATTGTTGCTGATGGATTAATTATCGAAAATCTGAACGAGCTTTTTGCCTTTAGTCCTAAGAATCTTTATAAAATAAATGTGGTAAGAGGGCTTTATTATTATGGTTCAAAATCATTTAATGGTATTGTTTCCTTCACTACAAAAAATGGTGATTATGATACAAAACTGAAAGGTCAATTTATCATCAGACCTGAAATTTTAAGGCCTCAGGTTAAGAAAAATTATTTTACTCCTGATTATGCAGGCAATAAAAACGTAAGAATTCCAGATTACAGACATCAGCTTTTGTGGCAGCCAAATGTTGATTTAAGCAAAGCAGAATCAAACATTAAATTTTATGCTTCTGATGTATCAGGAAAATATGAAGTAACACTTGAAGGATTTTCAGCTTCCGGAAAACCTGTTTTTATTAAAGATTTTATTGAAATAAAAGAACAAGCCAGCAACTGATTTTATTTCTAAGAAGATATTTTCAAACCTCTATTTCTAAAACTTGAAATAGAGGTTTTTTTTTGCCTAAGGACGAATTGAATTGGTCATTTTGTTTAAAAAATATAGAATTTTTATTACAATTTAACATTTTATCACAAAATCTACCATTTTTTTTTAATATTTTTGAAATCACCAAAAACAAACCATTTAACCACACAATCCTTTGAAAAATTATCAAAAAAAGTATACATGCCTTATTTTATTTGGATTATTCTTAAATATTTTCTCAATTCACAGTCAAACCAACAACAATACTAATTCTCTCTACAATTGGTTTGACAAAGCTTTAGAAAAAGAAAATCTTCCTATTTACAATGGCACTCGCCACATAAACTATTACCGAACATTAGACAATACGCATAGTTATTATGTCTCTGCAAATTACAGCTCTGGCGATGTTGAATATGAAGATCAAACCTATTATAATCTTGATCTAAAATATGATATCAATAATGATGTTTTAGTTTTCAAGCCTAAAGGAAAATTTAATTATTTGGGTATCAATATTATAAAAGAGAAAACTGCCAGCTTTACTATTCAAAACAAACATTTCGTCAATATAAACTACAACAACGCTCCGTGTCCAGATTACATGAGTGGTTATTATCAGGAAATCGTTTATCCAAAAAACAATATTCTTTATATCAAGCATCACAAAAACAGATCTAAAGTTATCGATACAAAAACACCTTCTGATGATGGCAACCAAAATTCAACAGATTCGTTTACAGAAAAAAATGAATTTATCTTAAAATACAAAGACACCTATTATAAGATAAGTTCAAAAAGCGATATCATCAAAATTTTCCCAGAGCTCAAAAGCAAAATAAAAAATTATTACACTGCAAACAATCGGTTAGAGGAATCAGATAATAAACTTTTTATAGAAAATTTAATAAAAGAAATAAATAATTTCCTCCCTAATGAATCTAACTAAAGAATGAAAAAAATTATACTTACCATATTTTTATTAGCTTTTTACACGGTATCATTTAGTCAGGAAAAAAACGATAAAATTACAATTGAATTTAATAATGTTAATCTAAAAACAGCATTAGAAAAAATTGAACAAACAACAGGTTATAAGTTTTACTTTGACCAAAACTGGTTTGCTGACGAAACTAATTTGATTACTAAAAGTTACACAGATGTTTCTCTTAATGATTTGCTTGAAAGCCTTTTTGAAAAAACGGCTCTGAATTTTTATATTATTGATAAAAAAATAATTCTATCAAAAAACAGCACCATTCATAGTTCGCTTCCTGAAAATTATTTTTCAGTTTCAGAAAATGCTCAAACAAATCAAAACACAGCAAAACCTGTATTTCATCAGCAATATGACACTTTAGTACGAAACAGTTCGCCTGCGGGAATAATTTACATTGGTAAAGAAAAAAAGGGAGGCGAGCAAAAAATGTATGTTCTTTCGGGTTTTATAAAAAATATAAAAACTAAAAATGAGCTTTCGAATGCAACAATTAGAGTACGAGATAAAAACATTAGTACAGTTGCAAATAATGATGGTTCGTACAAAATCACTATTCCATATGGATTAAACTATATTGATGTTGAATTAGTGAATCATAAAAAAACAACCGAAACTATTATGGTTTATGATAATGGAAATCTAGACATTTTTCTGCATGAAAGCATAAATGAGCTAGACGAAGTAGTCATAAAAAAGAATGCCGATAAAAATGTAAAAGATGTTATCGCGGGAGTTTCTACATATAGATGTTGAAAGGAATAAAAAATATACCACTGGTTCTTGGCGAAAGGGATATTTTTAGAGTTGCTACAACTTTGCCTGGAATAAAAACTACAGGAGAAGGTTCTGCCGGATTTAATGTTAGAGGAGGAAAAGATGATCAAAATCTAATTCTTTTAGACAATGCTGTTTTGTATAATACATCACACTTTTTAGGTTTTTTCTCGGCTGTAAATCCATACACAACAAGCAAAGTAGATATTTACAAAGGAAGTATCCCTGCTAGATTTGGTGGAAGATTATCTTCAGTATTTGATATTACATCAAAAAATGGCAATCCGGAAAAATTTTCTGGCGAAGGGGAATTGGTTCTGTAACTAGTAATCTTATCTATTGGAACTCCAATTGTAAAAAACAAATCTAGCTTATTGGTTGGAGTAAGAGCAACGTATTCTGAATGGATTTTAAAACAATTTAGATGACGAAAATTTAAAAAATAGTCAAGCTGCATTTTTTGATGGAATTCTAAAATACAATCATAAAATAAACACAATAACAATATTGAGTCAACATTGTATTATAGTCAAAGATCGTTTTAGTATTTCTTCAGATTCTAGTTTATAAATACAGCAATGCATTGTTTCGCTAAAATGGAATCATGCATTCAGCAGCAAAAGTAAAACTGAATTTATTTTTACAAATAGTCAATATAAATTTAATATTGATTATGATAATGGAAATAGCAAACTCTTTTGATTACGGATACAAATTAAACGAAACTCAATTTATTGCAAATGTAAATTATGTCATTAAACAGCAAAAATGCACTTTAATTATGGAATTTCGAGCAAACTTTATAACATTGCTCCAGGATATCTAAATCCAAAGACTGATGTTACTTCAATTATTCCAATAAAAATAGAAGATGAAAAAGCGCTGGAATCTGCTCTTTATATTTCCGACAATTATACCTTAAGCGATAAAATATTAATTAGTCTTGGGATTGCGATATTCTACCTATTCATGCACTTGGAGAATCAACGCAAAGAGTTTACCAAGAGAATGCTCCTGTTAACGACAAAACCGTAATTGGTACTAATCATTATAAAAAAAATGAAGTCGATAAAAACCTATGGCGGATTTGAACCAAGAATAGCATGCAGATATTTATTTACGGATGATTTTTCTGTAAAAGCCGGCTATGACAAAACATATCAATACATTCATTTATAACAAACAATATAACACAATCTCCAACTGACGCATGGAAATTATCTGATTTAAATATACACCACAAAAAGCACAACAAGTATTCTTTAGGATTTTATAAAAATCTAGATAATGAGAATATAGAACTTAAGCTTAGAAGGCTATTATAAAAAATCGATAAAATATTCTGGATTACAAAGTAGGTTCTGAATTATTACTAAAGAAAACACCGAAACACAGCTTTTACAAGGAGAAGGAAAAGCTTACGGAGTTGAATTTTTAGTTAAAAAAAATGCTGGAAAACTTAATGGATGGTTAGGCTACACTTATGCACGTACTTTTATTAAAATCTGACAGCCCGTTTATTGATGAAAAAATTAATAACGGTCATTATTTCCCTACTAACTTTGATAAGCCTCATGAAGTAAGTGCTGTACTTAATTATAAATTTACACAGCGCTACAGTTTATCCAGTAATTTTGTATATCAATCAGGAAGACCAATCACCTTTCCTATTGGAACTTATGTTTATAATGATATGCAATATACTTTATATAGCGATCGAAATAAATATAGAATTCCTGATTATTATCGATTAGATATTGGTTTTAATATCGAAGGAAATCATAAAATAAAAAAATTATCACATAGCTTCTGGAATATCTCGATTTATAATGTCTTAGGCAGAAATAATCCATACTCGATATTTTTTATAACGACAGATGGAAAAATAAAAGCATACAAAACTTCGATATTTTCAGTGCCAATTCCGACTGTAACCTATAATATTAAATTCTAATCATCAAAATAAATGAAATTTACAATCCAGCATATTAATCACTTATACAAGATATTGTTTTTTACAATTTTCTGTCTTTCTGTTAGTAGCTGTACTGAGCAATACGTTTTTCAGACTAATACATTTGAAAGCATTTTGGTGGTTCAGGCAAATATTACAAACGAATTAAAGAAACAAGAAGTAAAAATTACAAGATCATTTCGCCTCGAAGCAGATGGACCAACTTTTGAAAAAGGAGCAAATGTTTATGTAACTGACAGTGAAAATAATAATTATGATTTTGAACTTGAAGATTTTTCCGGTCTTTATGTTTCAAAAAATCCTTTTCAGGCAGTTCCAGGAAGATCTTATCAATTAAATATTACTACAAAAGATGGCAAATCGTATTCATCAACTTTACAAACTTTAACATCAGTAAGTGAGATTAATGTAGAACCAAAAGTAGAAACGATTGACGGCATCAAAGGAGTACAAATCGTTGTAACCAGTAATGACCCCACTGCAAATTCAAAATTTTACAGATTTGAGTATGAGGAAACCTATAAAGTCGTATCACCTAACTGGAATCCTAATAAACTTGTTGTAGACCCAAACGGTACTGGACAATATCCTAGTTATTTAATTGTTCCCAGAGGCAAAGAAACAAGAGTCTGTTTCACGACAAAAAAATCAGATGATTTAATTTTAATCAGTACAATGGGTTTAAGCGAGGATCGTATTAATTTGCCTATACGTTTCATCGATATGAAAAGCCCAATTCTTAATGAACGTTATAGTATTATTGTACGTCAATATATTCAAAGTTTAGAATCGTATACTTATTATAAAACTTTAAAAACGCTTTCAACTTCTTCAAGTCTATTATCGCAAGTACAGCCCGGATTTAATTATGGAAATTTAAAAAACAACGACGACCCCGAAGAGAAAGTGATTGGTTATTTTGAGGTTTCATCTATTTCTTCAAAAAGAATCTTTTTCAATTTTAGAGATGTCTTTGTGTCTGATCCTTATCCTCCATTCTATACAGATTGCAAACCTGAAGAATTGGCAAACTGCTGGCCTTATAAAGGCTGTGCAGGTTTCTATATATTAGCATTAGTTCAATCACCAGTTCCCGATAAAGTATTTTATGGAGCCGTAGACGATTTGTCTTCGATAGTATTTGTTCCGGCTCCTTGTGGCGATTGTACCAGCATTTCATCTAACATTAAACCTGCATTTTGGATAGATTAAAAAAAATAATCAGCTTAATTCTGCTCATAACTGGATCAACAGTTATTGGGCAAAATAATTTATTACAGAAAAATATAACAATCAGTAAAACTACTGCTGAAAATATTTTTATTCATTTAAGCAATTCAACTTTAATTGCAGGAGAAACTTTGCATTGTAAATTCTATTGTTTAAATCCATCTGATAATACATTTAGTCCTATTAGTAAAATTGCTCATGTGGAACTTCTTGATAGCCAAAATCAAAATGTTTTCACTAATAAAATTTATCTTGAAAATGGTACCGGACAAGGCGATTTTTTTATTCCAACAACATTAAAAACAGGCAATTACAAACTTATCGTTTACACAAACTGGATGCTGAACAAAAAAGAATCTAAAATATCTGAGGTCGATTTAATAATAATTAACCCTTACCTAATTAGCAGAAATACTAGTGTTAATAAAAATACAGCAACACAAAAAAGTGATACAAAAATTTCAGAACCTAATTCTAATGCATCAAGCATTGTAAAAAATGAACTTTTTGCATTGCAATTAGATAAAAAAACGGCCTCAACAAGAGAACAAATTCAACTTAAAATAAAAACACTTAATTCCCCTGGCGGAAGTTTTTCGATATCAATCAAAAGAGCAGATAATTTGCCAGCAAGAAAACAGAAAGATGCAAATGAGTACGCAAAATCAAATTTGAAAACTGCTTTAAATGACAGCATTCAATTTTTACCAGAACTTAGAGGAGAAATTGTGTCTGGTTCTATTGTTAATAATAAAAATCCACAACAAATTAGTGGCAAAAATGTAGCATTATCAATACCTGGAAAAGATTTTTCTTTTAAAATTGTAAAAACGGATCAGCGTGGCAAATTCAATTTTATTTTAGATAAAGAACCTAACTATTCAAATATTACCGTTCAGGTTTTAGAAGCAGATAGGGTCGATTTTAGCATCGAAATCAATAAAAATAGAGACTTCAATTTTTCAGAAATAAAACCAGCAGATGAATTGAACTTAACTTCTGATTATAAAGAAAATATCGAAGAAAGATCTGTCGCCAATCAAATTGAAAACATTTATTATTCACTCAAAAAAGATAGTATAAAAGCAAGTAAAAAAGCCATTTCGTTCTATCATCCTCTAGAAAAAGAATATATTTTAGAAGACTATACTAAGTTTAAAACTTTAAAAGAAACAGTTACCGAAATTTTAAAAGAAGTATATTATCGTGAAGAAAACAACAATTTCACTTTGGGTGTAAGAGACATTAATTACGATTTGAAATTTTTCGCCGAGCCTGCTTTAGTTCTTGTTGACGGTTTGCAAATTCAAAATACCAACGAACTAAAAGACTATAAAATGGAAAATGTTTATAAAATAAGCATCATTCCAGGAGTTTACGTGTATGGTCCTGCAGCTTTCAACGGCATCATTAGTTTTACAACAAAAAACAATGACTATATAAGCACAGAAAAAGGGAGCTATATTTTGAAAACAGAAATTTTGAGACCGCAGGAAAAAATATCGTACTTCAAACAAGATTATACAGATCAAAGCAAATATGATAGAATTCCAGATTATAGACATCAATTGCTTTGGATGCCGGAGTTAACTCTAAATAGTCCTGAAAGCACAATTTCTTTCTTTACGTCTGATGTTTCTGGAGTGTACGAAATAGATTTAGAAGGTTTTACAAAAGATGGTTCTCCAATATCATTAAAAGAAACTTTTGAAGTTAAAGATGTAAAAACGAATTAAAAATAAACATTTTTAAAGCTAACAAACCTTTGTTCTGACATTTTAGAACAAAGGTTTATATTTTTATTTGAATTACAACCTCTTTATTTTCAAATACGACTTACCACACAATGAGCGAATTGCGATATCGAAATTGAATATTTTTTGCCTTAATCTGAATTAAATTTAAAAATTTAAAAATATTTTTGATTTACTTGTAACTTTTTTGACACTTCATACGTATAACCATTTGTACACTTAAAAATTGAGGAGACAAAAACATGAGACAACTTAAAATCACCAAGCAGGTAACTAATCGTGAAACTGCATCGTTAGATAAATATCTACAAGAAATCGGAAAAGTTGACCTAATTACCGCTGATGAAGAGGTAGAATTAGCACAAAGAATAAAGGCTGGTGATCAAAGAGCATTAGAAAAATTAACAAAAGCCAACCTACGTTTCGTTGTATCGGTTGCTAAACAATATCAAAATCAAGGATTAACACTTCCTGACTTAATTAACGAAGGAAACTTAGGACTTATTAAAGCAGCACAGCGTTTTGATGAAACTCGTGGATTTCAAATTTATCTCGTATGCAGTATGGTGGATTCGTCAATCGATTCTTCAGGCATTAGCAGAACAATCGCGTATCGTTCGTTTACCATTAAACAAAATTGGTTCTATCAATAAAATCAACAAAATGTATGCTTTATTAGAGCAATCTAATGAGCGTCCGCCTTCTGCTGAGGAAATTGCAAAAGAACTTGACATGACTGTAAATGACGTAAAAGAGTCTATGAAAAACTCTGGCCGTCACTTATCAATGGATGCACCTCTTGTTGAAGGTGAAGATTCTAACCTTTATGACGTTTTACGTTCAGGAGAATCTCCAAACCCTGACAGAGAGTTAATCCATGAATCATTACGTACTGAAATCGAGCGTTCTTTAGAAACATTAACTCCAAGAGAGGCTGATGTAGTTCGTTTGTATTTTGGTCTTGGCGATCAGCACCCAATGACATTAGAAGAAATTGGAGAAACTTTCGACTTAACTCGTGAGCGTGTTCGTCAGATTAAAGAAAAAGCAATCCGTAGATTAAAACATACTTCAAGAAGTAAAATTCTTAAAACTTATCTTAGGATAAATCCCAAAAGTCCAATATTACAAATTCCAAATTTCAATTATTTTTAGAATTTGGAATTTATTGCGAAACTGCCTATATTGGACCTCAAAGCAAACAACAGTTTGATTGACTGTTCGTTTTTTGATTGATGATTGAAACTCCGGCTGATTACCGGAGTTTTTTATTTTTGGATAATTTAAACGCAAATATTTACCACAAAGTTCACAAAGATTTTTTCTATCTTATTTGAAAAGCTGAAACGACACAAAGCTTCGCAAAACTTTGTCTTCTTTTATTTACAAAACATCGTTATAAAGTCTTGCGAACTTTGCGTAAACCTTTGCGCACTTTGCGGTTAAAAAATTTATCTTTGCAAAAAATAACACACACAACTACACACAATGAAAAATACACTTATTGCTCCTTCTGTTCTTGCAGCTGATTTTGCCAATTTACAGCGTGATATCGAAATGATTAACAACAGTCAAGCTGATTGGTTTCATATTGATATCATGGATGGAGTTTTTGTTCCAAATATTTCTTTCGGAATGCCTGTTTTAGAAGCAATTTCAAGACATGCAAAAAAAACGATCGATGTACATTTAATGATTGTTGATCCAGACGTTATATTAAAACTTTTGCTGATTTAGGAGCAAATATCTTAACAGTACATTACGAAGCCTGCACCCATTTACACAGAACTTTACAAGCCATAAAAGCCGAAGGAATGAAAGCCGGAGTTGCAATGAATCCTCATACTAATGTTGATTTATTAGAAGACGTTATAAACGATATTGACTTAGTTTGTATTATGAGTGTGAATCCTGGTTTTGGAGGACAATCATTTATCGAGAATACTTATGCATAAAGTTAAAAAACTAAAAGCATTGATTACACGCAAAAATGCTTCAACAATTATTGAAATTGACGGCGGTGTAACAAGCAAAAATGCAAAACAATTAGTAGAAGCTGGAGCCGATGTTTTAGTTGCAGGAAGCTTTGTTTTTAAAGCTGAAAACCCAACTCAAACTATTCACTGAATTAAAAGTCTCTTACTGCTTTTTAAGTTTTTCAAATTCGGAAAGAAATCAATTCCAGTCATTTTTTCTAAAGTTTCAACGGAACAACAAAATCATAAAGTGACTTATCGCTATCTTCATTCGGAATCAAAAAAGCAATTGCTTTATGTTCTTTTCCGGATTTAGCTAAAATGATTTTATAAAAATATTTAGGGACAGCAACTTTTTCTGTCCCTATTTTTTTATCCGAATCTTTCAAAATCCCTCCTGTTACCACATAAATATCATTATATTTTTCAGCCCAATAACGTGTTTTTTGCTCAATTCTATTCCAGATTCCGCTATTGAAATCATGTTCTTGAGGCGAAATATTTGAAGTAAAAAAAGTATCATTATAAGCATCTTTCATTAAACTCCATATCACCGGCCGGACAAAGATGCCCTTTATCATATCCAGATTTTTTATAATTCCTCCAATCTGCTGAACCTGTCGTTACTTTTGGGTCTTCAATAAAATAAGGCCTTTTAAAATCATTATTTTTCAGATATTCTTTTTTCAATTCATAAGCAACCCATTCCGCCTGTTCAAATTTTTCATTGTATGAAAGTGTATAATACTGATGCTTTACAATTTGTCTCGTTGTTGAAGTTGGCAAATAAGCAATAGTATAAACTGGATCTGTTGCACTCTGATTGGAAACAAAATTCGCTTGTAGTTTTTTCACATCACTTTTATAAATTTTATTCGATTGCTTCTTTTTTACAAGAAATAACACAAAACCAATCAAACTTAACAAAATATAATTTCTCATTTACGGATTTATTTTATAGATTAAACTTACAAAAAAACGCTCCAAAAAAGTTATATATTTTTTGGAGCGTTTTTATAAAAATTATTATTCTTATAAAATTAAGATTTTACTAACTTATCTTTTTTCATTTTAGGAGCAACTCCATTTTTTACATAACTTTTAGTCTGTAAATCATCTAAAACATTCAATGCTTCTTCTACATATACATCTTTAGATAATGCCTGATGCCAAGCTTCTCTCTTTTCTTTTAATGTAGCATCACTATTCATTTCAAGTTCTTCATAAGGCAATGATTTAAAAACCAAATTGTTTTTGTAATCTGCAATTGGTTTGTATTTTTTACCTTCATTTTCAACTTGTTCCTGAGTCGCTTTAAAGCTATTGATATTTAAACTATACGTGTTCTCTTTGTTCTTAACGTCAATCCATTTAGCATTATCTTCAATTAATTTAAATTGATGCGTTGTCTAGCAATTCTGTTTCGACTGTTTGCAATTGCCTGATTGAATTTTTCGTTTGAAGTCCAAGTGCTGTAATCAGCTGGATCAATTTTATCCCAAGGCATTGCGTTATCAATATCACGCTCACCCATTTTTAAGTAAGCATAACGATCTGGCATCACAACATCACTATGAACACCTTCTAATTGAGTTGATCCACCATTGATTCTATAGAATTTTTGTCCCGTAATTTTCAAGGCACCCAAGATCTCCATAATTTGCGTTACGAACAAATTGATTCAAATCTAAGAACATTTTGCACTGTACCTTTTCCGTAAGTTTGTTTACTTCCAATGATTACTCCACGTTTGTAATCCTGAATTGCAGCTGCCAAAATCTCTGAAGCCGAAGCTGAGAAACTGTTAACCATAATTACTAATGGTCCGTCCCACTCGATTTTTTTATCTTTATCGTATAAAACTTCTTTCTTTTTACCGGCAGATTTCACCTGTACAATTGGTCCTTCTTCAATAAACAAACCAGCAATATCAACAACAGTAGATAATGATCCACCACCATCATCACGAACATCAAGCACAATTCCGTTTACATCTTCTTTTTTCAGTCTTTCTACTTCAAGCGCAATATCTTTTCCGGCATCACGTCCATCTTTATTTTCAAAATCAATATAGAATTTTGGCAAATAAATTACACCGTATTTCAATCCGTTTCTTTCAACAATACTTGATTTAGCGTATGTTTCTTCAATTTCAACAACATCTCTAATGATTGAAATTACTTTAATGCTTCCGTCAACTTTTTTAACTGTAAGTTTTACTTCAGTTCCTTTGTGACCTTTAATTTTTTTCACAACATCATCAAGACGCATTCCAACAACATCCACTGGCTCTTCGTTTCCTTGTGCCACTTTCAAAATCATGTCGCCTGCTTCAAGTTGTTTTCCTTTCCATGCAGGTCCGCCAGAAATTAATTCGTCAATTTGAGTAAAATCATTTTTCTTAGTCAAACGAGCTCCAATTCCTTCTAATTTCCCACTGATATTTACATCAAAACGATCTTTTTCTTCTGGAGCAAAATAACTTGTGTGCGGATCAAAACGAGTCATGATTGAGTTAACATATACAGAAAACCAATCTTCTTTATTCAAATCTTTAATCAGACTGAAATTATCATCTAAAGATTTTAAAGAACTTTCACGAGTTTCTTTCTCTAAAGTTTCAAAAGATTTCTCTTTATAAGCAGGATCTGCTTTCTTTTTATCTTCTTCTAATTTTTGTTTTGTTACAAGATGAAGAAAGTGTCGACAATTTGATTTGCTTTCTCCATCTTTCATTGATTTCTGTTGCATTTTTAGCATAAGGAAGATGCTCATAATCGGCATTAAAAGTCTCATCAACATTATAGTTGAAAGGCTGTGCTAAAATTGTTTTGTAACGTTTTTTGCTTTCTTCCATACGTTTCATCAATCTTGTATAAGTAAGATTAAAAAACGTCAGATCTTTGTTTAAAAACTGATCATCAAGCTGTAATTCATATTGCTTAAATTCGTCAATATCAGACTGCAGGAAAAACCTTTTTGAAGGATCTAATGCATCTATATAATCTTTAAAAATTCCTTTAGAAAATTCATCGTTTATTTCTGCCGGACTGTAATGCCCTTTTTCAATAACAAACGCAAGTAATTCTAAAAGTGTTTTATCTCTGTTCGGATCTGGATCTACTGATTTATCTGCATTTAATTTAAACGCAAATAAGGTTACTGATAAGCATAATACGGCTATAAGTACTTTATAATTTCTTTTCATAAACTGAATAATAGCATTCATCAAATTTTTTAATCTAAGTTACTGCAAAACTATGCCAACAAAGCCAAGTTGAATATAATTTTTTGTTAAAGATATAAAAATGTTTGATGCGCTAAAATCTTCTGGAAGTAAGTTGACAATTTTTATTTATTTGTTAGTATTCTACCAAAATCTGTTGCTACATTTGCCTAAAGAAGCCTTAATTTTGACAAAACAAAAAACCTTTCCACAACATGAAAGACGAAAAACCTTTAATATTAGTAACCAATGACGATGGAATTCTGGCACCGGGAATCAGAGCTTTAATTAGCGTTATGGAAACTATTGGAGAAGTTGTGGTTGTTGCGCCAGACAAACCTCAAAGCGCAATGGGTCATGCCATAACGATAAACAATACCCTATTTCTAGACAAAATTTCGAAAGATGATGATGCAATAACTGAATACAGTTGTTCTGGAACTCCTGTAGATTGCGTAAAATTAGCAGTAAATGAAATTTTAAAAAGAAAGCCAGACCTTTGTGTTTCGGGAATAAATCACGGTTCAAATTCTTCAATAAATGTAATTTATTCTGGAACAATGAGCGCTGCTGTTGAAGCCGGAATTGAAGGAATTCAGGCAATAGGATTTTCTCTTTTAGACTTTGACTGGAATGCCGACTTTGAACCTATAAAATCATTTGTAAAAAAAATAGCACTTGAAACGCTTGCCAATAAATTACCTGCTGGCGTCGTTTTAAATGTAAATTTTCCGAAACTGAAAGAAAACGAAATAAAGGGAATAAAAATTTGTCGTCAAGCGAAAGCGTATTATGCGCAAAAATTTGACAAACGACAAACTCCTTTTGGAAAAGATTATTACTGGCTGACCGGAAAATTCGCAAACGAAGACAAGGGCGAAGATACTGACGAATGGGCGTTGGAAAATGGATACATTTCTGTTGTTCCTGTTCAGTTTGATTTAACGGCTCATCATACAATACAACAACTTAATACTTGGAAATTAAATGAATAAAAAAGATATTCTTATCGGATTTATAATCGGAATTTTGACTTCTCTTTTAGGGACGTTATTTCTTTCTTATATTTATTTACGTCATTTGACACTTCATCTGGAATCCAAACCATTAGACAATATGGCTATATGGGCAAAGTCATTACTTTGGGCACAATTTTAGACCTTGCTTCTTTTTCTGTTTCTTTTAAAAAGAAATAAAGAATTGATGGCTCGAGGTGTTGTATTTGCAGTGATTGTAATGGCAATTGCAACTTTATTTATTTAAATCTTATCTTTGTTCTACAAAAAGATGCTGTGCTTATAAAATACAGCGCATTTTTAAAAAACTCAATATGAAATATTACATAATAGCTGGCGAAGCTTCTGGAGATTTACATGGTTCTAATTTAATGAAAGCTTTGTATGAAGAAGATCCACAGGCTGAAATCAGATTTTGGGGAGGCGATTTAATGCAGAAAGCAGGCGGAACTTTAGTAAAACACTATCGCGACTTAGCTTTTATGGGATTTGTTGAAGTTGTTTTTAATTTAAAAACCATTTTGAGCAATATTAAAATCTGCAAAAAAGACATTTCTGAATTCAAGCCAGATGTAATTATTTTTATAGATTATCCAGGTTTTAATATGCGAATTGCAAAATGGGCCAAAGAGCTTTAAATTACAAAACGCACTATTATATTTCTCCACAAATTTGGGCGTGGAAAGAAAACAGAATTACAGCGATCAAACAAGATGTCGATAAAATGTTTGTGATTCTTGCCGTTTGAAAAAAGTTTTTACGAAGACAAACATCATTTTCCAGTTGATTTTGTCGGGCATCCGTTAATTGATGCAATTCAAAATCAGCCTGCTTTTGACGAAGCAGCATTTAGAAAAGAAAATAAATTGGGCGAAAAACCAATTATTGCTGTTTTGCCAGGAAGCCGTAAACAGGAAATTACCAAAATGCTGAGCGTAATGTTGAGTGTTGTTGATGATTTTCAGGATTATGAATTTGTAATTGCTGGCGCTCCAAGTCAGGAATATGAATTTTATCAGCAGTTTATAAGAAATAAAAATATACATTTGTTTCTAACAAAACTTACGATTTATTGCGTTCTTCAACAGCTGCTTTGGTAACTTCTGGAACTGCAACTTTGGAAACCGCTCTTTTTAAGGTTCCCGAAGTGGTATGCTATAAAGGAAGTGCAATTTCGTACCAAATTGCGAAACGTATTATCACATTAAAATACATTTCACTTGTCAATTTAATTATGGATCAAGAAGTTGTAACCGAATTGATTCAGGACGAATGCAATACAAAACGTATTAAAGAAGAACTTCAAAAATTTTAGAATCAGCATATCGCGAAAAATTACTTAAAAAATTACGATATTTTAGAACAAAAATTAGGAGGTGTTGGTGCTAGCAAAAAAACAGCAAAACTAATTGTTGCCGATTTAAAGCAAGCTTAAAACTTTTTTGATTTTGAAAAAAATAATTGATTTTACTTCTTTTGGCAGTCACTTTTGCTTCTTGTAAATCAGCTTCGAGTGCTGTGAGCAAAAAGGAGACAAAGCGAGAAAACAAATCCATTGTTAATCATTTAATTGAAACTGCAACAGAAAATATTGGCATAAAATATAAAGCAGGCGGTACAACCAAAAATGGTTTTGACTGTTCAGGACTTGTATTTACTACTTTCGAATCTGAAAATATAAAATTACCGAGAAGCTCCTTACGAACAATCAAAAATAGGAACTGTAATTCCTTTAAAAGATGCTCAAAAAGGAGATCTTATTTTCTTTAAAACCAATAAAAGCAAACAGATAAATCATGTTGGACTTATTACAGAAATAAATTCAAATGAGATTAAATTTGTCCATTCTTCTACTTCAAAAGGCGTAATTATTTCCTCTACAAAAGAACCATATTACCAAAATTCTTTTGTTCAAATCAATCGAATTTTAGAATAAATAAAATTATTATTCTTTTTCTTACAAAATTTTAATACTTTTAGAACATGAAAGTATTAGATTTTCCCTTGATCAAAATTACAATTTGGTTTCTTATTGGCATTTTATTTTTATTATTACATCAATGTATTCGCTATTTTTTTCAATATAGCAATAATTATCAGTGTAATTGCTTTTCTAATTTTATACTTTTTAAGTAAAAAGAACAAAATCGTAATATCTCTTTTTGGACTAAGTACTTACTTTACCTCATTTTTTATAGGCGGAATCACGCTCTTAATTACATACAGATTCTCTTCAAAAGTCAAACTATATTAATTACAAAAAAGCATTCGACGTTCCTTCATCAAATAACATTTACACTGCATGAAAAACTAAAAAGCAATGATCATACAGCGACCGATATACTGCATTAATAAATAATATTGATGGGAAATTATATTCCGGCAAGATCATAGTAAATATTGCAAAAGACAGCACAAATAATTCCCTTAATGATTGGAAGTCGTATTAAAACACGAACGGCTTTACAGCATAATAAATCAAACAAAAATCCAAATCAGTTTGATTACGCTAAATATTTATCTAACCGCCAAATATATGCCCAGATTTATTGCACCAAAAATCAAATCAAGATCAATAAAGTAATTCAAAAAGATATTTGGTATTATTCTGATTGTCTGCATCAGCGCATCATTCACAATCTTGAAAAATCACATTTTAATGCCACTGAAATGAATGTTGCACTTGCCCTAATATTAGGACAGCAACAGGAAATTTCACCAGATATAATTCAAGATTATCAATATTCTGGTGCAACACATATATTATCCGTTTCAGGACTGCACGTTGGTTTTATAATGTTGCTCATAAATTTTATATTAAAACCTATTCCAAACACAAGGAAAGGTTCTTTTCTAAAATTAATTTCCGTACTGATAGCTCTTAGTTTTTTTGCTGTTATTTCAGGTTTATCTCCTTCTGTTTTGCGTTCTGTCGTAATGTTTTCGTTTCTATCAATTGGAAACCATCTTCGACGAACAGGCAATATTTACAACACACTTTTAGTATCCATGTTGCTGATTTTACTGTTCGAACCATATTTTCTGTTTGACGCAGGTTTTCAACTAAGTTATATTGCTTTATTTTTCATTATTTGGCTCCAGCCTTTATTAAAAAAGCTATGGACACCAAAAAATAAAATCACCACTTATATCTGGGATGCACTAACGGTTTCATTTGCAGCCCAAATAGGTGCTTTTCCATTGTGTTTGTATTATTTCCATCAGTTTCCGGGATTATTCTTCATTACAAATATTGCTATTATTCCGGTTTTAGCCTTTGTAATGATTGCCGGAATTATTGTAATGGTTTACGCCGTTTTTGATTCTCCACCATTTTTATTGGCCAAAATTCTAGAAAAAAGTATTTATCTTTTAAACGAAATAATTCATGGAATTGCATCTATAAAATCATTCGTAATATTGGACATCAGTTTTAATTTTTACTTTCTGATTACTTTTTATCTACTAATATTCTCAACAATTATTTGGTTTAAAAAACCTACTTTTCCAAAATTAGCAATACTATTAATTACAATAATCTTGGTTCAGATTTCTTTTATTTATACTAAAAAAGAAACCGAAACACAAAGAGAAATGATTGTTTACAATCTCAAGAAAAAAACATTAATTACAATACGTTCTGGAAAAAACATTGCCCTTTTTACGAATGATAAATTTCTTTTAAAAGATTCCAAGAACAGTCCTTTAAGTTCTTACTTAGTTGGAAATTTTGCAAAAATAAAATCGGTCAAGCAACTGGAAAATTTAATGTTTTATAACAGAAAAAAAATCTTCATCATAGATAGTTCAAGTATTTATGATAAAAAAATACAGCCCGATATTTTACTGCTGACACAATCACCAAAAATAAATTTAGACCGAGTTCTTAGCGAAATTCATCCTAAAGCCGTTATCATTGATGCTTCAAATTCTAATTCGATCCAAAAAATCTGGAAAAGTACCTGTATCAAAAAAAATATCCCTTTTCATGCCACAGCCGAAAAGGGATATTATCAGTTAAAATAAAAAAATTTATTCTGGATTCATCATAATATTAGCTTCAGTAATCCATGCTTTCGCCGTTATTGGCTTATAAGGCAACCTACCTAGCAAATTAAAAGTTGTCTTAGTTTTTCGTACAGAAGCTATAGTCAAACAAGCTTGTGGCAACTCAACTACACCAAGTGCGGCTTTCAAACTTACATTTTGTTCTTTTTCAGCATCAGATATTGTTGTATCGGATAAATCTAACTTAACTAAAACAACATTATCACGAGCCCAAACAACAAAATCTGGAGTATTAAAAATTTCATTTTGAAGTTTTGTTGGTGCACCCGCAATTGTAAAGAATATAAACAGCGGTCTTTTTTGTTCCACACTTGCTGCAACAGCATCAGTCATTGTAGTTTTCCACACTAATCCTTGGGAATGGAGAAAAAAACTACCTAAAAAAAATAGTAGGGTCAGTAATTTTTTATTCATAATTATTTGGGGTTGAAGTAGGTTAATTTCGACTAAAGTACTATAATATCCCACTAAAACCCGCATCGTTAAACAAAAAATTGCAAAAAAATCAAAGAAAATCGAATTTGCTAATAAAAAGTTAAATAAATATAAAATTGCAAAAAAATGCTCCCAAAATTTTTAAACTTTTCATCGTGATTAAAAAAAATATCCCCTTTTATATAACTAAAAAAGGGGATATTTAACTAAAACGTAGCTAATTCTTACTCACTTGGATGCAAAATTCCGTTTGACTCAGCAATCCATGCTTTTGCTCCTCCTGGTTTATAGGATATTTTTCCTAAAGCACTGAAAGTAGTTTTGGTTTTTCTGATAGATGCACTTGCAAAACAAACCTGTGGCAATTCGTCAACACCAAAAGCATTTTTCAGCTTAAGATTTTGTTCTTTATCACCGTCCGATGCTGAATCATCAGATAAATCCAGCTTTACCAAAATTACATTGTCGCGTGACCACACGGCAAAATCTGGGGTTTTAAAAATTTCGTTCTGAAGATTTTCTGGTACACCTGAGGCAGTGAAAAGAATTAACATTGGTTTTCTTTGTTCATTACTAATTGCAATTGCATCTGTCATATTTGTTTTCCAAACAAGATTTTGTGCCTGCATAAAAAATGAACCTAAAAAAAATAGTAGGATAAGTAATTTTTTGGTCATATTATATTGGTATTGGTTAGATAGAGGAACGAAATTAACATAAAATTTTAATTATCCAATTTTAATTAATATAAAAAATATATAATGTGTTTTTTTAGTAACAAAAAAATAACAAATACACAATTACATTAAAATTAACCAATAACTTTTCCTACGAAACAAAAAAAGCTCCTTATGCAATGAGCATAAGGAGCTTTTAATTTCTCTTTATATTTTAAAGTTTACGACTTCTTCGGATTTACAATTCCGTCTGCAACCGTCAACCATGCTGATGGTCCTCCAGCAACATAACCCGTTTGCCCTAAACCTTTAAAGTTTACTTTTCCATCTTTAGATTCGGCACTTGTAAAAAAGATTGTTGGAAATCCCTGTATACCAAATGCTTGCTGTAATTCATTATTCTGATTTTTAATTTCAGGAGTCTGAGGTGTTCTTCTTGGATAATCCAATTCAACCAAAACAACATTATCAGTAGCCCATTTTTTAAATTCAGGAGTTTTTAAAACTTCATTCTGCAAGCGTATACACCATCCGCACCAATCACTTCCTGTAAAAAACATCAGCATAGGTTTATGAACCGTATTACTTACTGTAATTGCTTCTTTCACATCAGTGTACCATTTAAGTTCCTGTGCTTGAGATGCAAAACCTCCAATTAAAAACAATGTAATTATGTATATTTTTTTCATCTTCGTTTTCTTTTGTACAAATTTAAACAAAAAAAGAATCGCTAAATAAGATCTATTTTACTTCTTGCATTAATTTTTTGATTAAAGGCATAGCGATTATCAAAACAACACCGGCAATTACTGCATAAATTGCTAATTGATAATATCCATTAGTATAAGCAATCAACTTAGACATTAAAGTAGTTCCTGTATTTGCATTTGACATTTCTGCTCCTAATTTACCAGCAGCAAACTGCCCGAATGCGCTTGATAAAAACCACAATCCCATCATCATTCCAAATAATCTTTTTGGAGATAACTTAGTAATTACAGACATTCCGATTGGCCCAATGCATAATTCTCCAAGCGTATACAAAAGGTATCCTAAAGCAAATACATCCAGAGAACTTAACCCATCTTTATTTACAAAAAATCTCGCAGCATAAAAAATAAAAAATCCTGCCGCCAATAAAAGGAATGATAAACCAAATTTAATAATCGTATTTGGCTCAATTTTTCGCTTCGCCATATATATCCACAACAATCCAACTAATGGGCTAAAAATAATAACATACAATGAGTTTATACTGTTATTTACCACATTAGGATCAATATTGAAAAACAATAATTTAGTAGCTAAATTATCTTTTGCAAACAGGGATAAAGAACCTCCTGATTGCTCAGAAATAGCCATAAACATAAAATACGCGAAAATAAAGATGAATGCTGCCAAAAGCTTAAGCTGTTGCTTGCTTTCTTTAATCATTATTAATTCATATATAAAATATATTAGGGCCAAAATCCCTATCGTGTACATAAAATATTCTGTATAATCAGAATTTATAACCATTTTATAAACAACTGGTATAACTAGAATAGCCCAAACATAAACTGCGATTTCGGAAAGATTACGTTTTTTAGGTGCCTGTTTTTCTAAAGGAGAATTTCCTATTGGCGCCAGATGTTTTTTGGTCAGAAGAAAAGTAACCACGCCAATAATCATAACTATAGCTGCAGAAAGGAAGCATAAACTCCAAGAATAGTTTTTTCCTAAATAAATAGGAATAGCACCACCTAACATTCCACCAATATTGATTCCTGCATAAAATAATCCGTAACCTGCATCACGACGTCCATCATTTTCGTGATATAATTCCCCAACCATTGAAGAAACATTTGGCTTAAAAAAACCAGTTCCGATAATAGAAAGTGTTATACCATAATAAAAGAAGTCATGTGGATTTGCAGCAATTAGTAAATTACCTAAAATCATCACAATTCCTCCAAAAAGAAGCGACTTTTTAAATCCTAAAATTTTATCAGCAAAAATTCCTCCAATAAAGGTAAAAGCATAAACAAATGCCTGCACAGCACCATATTGAAGATTAGCCTTTCCTTCAACCAATCCTAATTGGTCTACCATGAAAACCGCTAAAACCCCTCTCATTCCGTAGAAGCAAAAACGCTCCCACATTTCAACCAAAAACAAGTACCACAATTGCTTTGGGTACTTGCCTTTAAAATTTTGAATTTCTTCTAATGTAATTGTCTTTTCCATACTATCTAACACCGTGCATCATTTTTTTCAATAACGGAGTCAATGCAAATAAAATTAAAGCCGCAATACCGGTAAGAACAACAAATACCATAAAAAACTCATATAAATTATGGATTTCAAATCCTGCAAAAAAGTGATTATGAGCACTAATTTGATGTTGATCTAAAAGTGCTAATTGCTCTGCAGTTGGTGTAATTTTATTATCTAAAATTGCCTGAAGATCAATCCCCAATTCTTTTGCCTTTGCAAATTTATCGCCTGTAGCCGGCAAAATAGAACCTAAAGTCCCTCCTAAAGCATATCCGGAAGCATTTGACAAGAAAAACACTCCGTATAATAGTGAAGCAAAACGTTTTGGAGATAATTTACCCACCAATGATAAACCAATTGGAGACAAACACAACTCTGCACAAGTATTTAAGAAATATAATAAAATAAGCCATTTTACCAATAACAATCCAGATGTTCCGATATAAGAAACCTGAGTTGCAATCATAAAGAAACTTATAGAAATAATAACTAATCCTGCTGCTAATTTTACTGGCGAAATTGGCTCTCTGTCTTTAGCTCTTAATGTATCCCAAAGAATGCTAAAAGGCACTGCCATTATAACTACAAATAATCCATTAAAAATTTGAACCATTGATGGAGGCATTAGAAAACCAAAGAAATGCCTATCTGTTTGATTATCCGCAATAAAGGTCAATGAAGAACCAGCTTGCTCAAAAGCTGCCCAAAAGAAAATAATAAAAAAGGAAACAATATAAATTACAATAATTCTATCTCTTTCAATTTTAGTCAGTGAAGTATCAGAAATAATCAATCCTGCCAATGCAAGTCCACTAGAATAAATCAAAGTATAAATCAAATTCTGACCTACTACATAATGAAAAAAAGAACCCTAACGCAATAAATGCAAGCCCTGCCATTACTAAAGCTTTAGTAGAAAAATTAGCTTTTTGTGCTTCCCCTTCTTCAAAGTCAGAAGCTTCATTTTTAGAAGGCAAACCTCCTAATGGTCTTCCTTCAGGAGAAACCACATATTTATTTTTTAGGAAATAGAAAAGGATTGTTCCCAAAAGCATTGCTACAGAAGCCGCCATGAATCCCCATCTGAAAGCATGAATATCTCTAATTCCACCGGCATCTTTAACATCTCCTAATAAAGGACAAATTGACTGTCCTAAAAAAGCTCCAATGTTGATACCCATATAGAAAATGGTAAAAGCACTATCTAATTTTGTTTTTTCTTGCTTTGGATACAAGCTTCCCACCATACTAGAAATATTTGGTTTGAAGAATCCATTACCAAATACAATAACTCCTAATGCAGAGTACATAATGATTTTAGCTAAAGGCAAATTACTTTCAAAAATACTTCCGCTGGTAAACAACAACATTTGCCCTGTTGCCATTAATAATCCACCTAATAAAATACAATTTCTGTTACCTAAAAAACGATCGGCAACAAAACCTCCTAACATTGGAGTCAAATAACAAAGTCCAAGAAAACCTCCATAAATTAATGATGCTTCTTCTTCCTTCATTAATAATGAGTTCACAAGAAATAAAGTCAATAAAGCTCGCATTCCATAAAAATTGAATCGCTCCCACATCTCCGTCCCAAACAATACCCAAAGTCCTTTTGGATGCGCAGTTTTTACTTTAGTTTCTCCCATATTATTCATTCTTATTTAAGGTTAATATTTTTAGATTATAAATTTGCTTTGATAAAGTTAGTCATTTTATTATAAAGCTGAATTCTGGTGTTTCCGCCAATAATTCCGTGGTCTTTATCTGGATAGATTTGAGAATCAAATTGTTTGTTTGCCTGAATCATAGCTTCCATCATCTGCATTGAATTCTGAACGTGAACGTTATCATCGCCAGAACCATGAATCAATAAAAACTTACCTTTTAATTTATCAACATGATTTATAGGAGAGTTTTGATCATATCCATTTGGATTTTCCTGTGGAGTTTGCATGTATCTTTCTGTGTAAACACTGTCATAAAATCTCCAGTTTGTAACTGGCGCAACAGCAATTGCCATTTTGAAAACATCATTTCCTTGGAAAATACAATTTGAAGCCATAAATCCGCCGTAGCTCCATCCCCAAATACCAATTCTTGAAGAATCAACATATGAGTAAGAACCAATTACTTTTGCAGCATCGATTTGATCTTCAACCTCATATTTACCTAATTGCAATTGTGTAATTTTTTTGAAATCTGCACCTTTATATCCAGTTCCTCTTCCGTCAACACAAGCCACTATATAACCTTGCTGTGTAAGCATCATGAACCAGTATTCATTTGAACTTCCCCATCCGTTTACAACTTGCTGTGATCCTGGGCCAGAATATTGAATCATGAAAACTGGGTATTTTTTTGAAGCATCAAAATCTTTTGGCTTCATAATCCATGCATTCAATTCATTTCCTTTAGCTGTTTTTAAAACAAAAAATTCTTTTGAAGGAAGATTGTATCCTTTTAATTTATCAGCAAGCGCCTGATTGTTCTCAATAACTTGAATTTCTTTTCCAGCTTTTGCATCGTTTAAAGTATAAACAGTTGGCTGAGAAGCGCTAGAATATGTATTGATAAAGTATTGGAAATTTGGACTGAACGTCGCTTTATTTGTACCAATTTTGTTTGTTAAAGCAACTTTGTTTTTCCCGTCTAATGAAATACGGTAAATCGCTCTATTGATAGAACCATTTTCTGTAGACTGATAGAAAATAGTTTTAGTTTTTTCGTCGAAACCGTAGTATGAAGTCACTTCCCAGTTTCCTTTTGTAACCTGATTTTTAAGTTTTCCGGTTTTATCATAAACATAAATATGATTAAATCCGTCTTTTTCGCTTGTCCAAATAAAACTGTTGTCTTTTAAGAAAGTCAAATTATCAGTAACATCAACATAAGCTTTGTCTTTTTCATTCAAAACTACTTTTGCTGTAGCCGTGGTTCCGTCAATAAACAACAAATCCAAATTATCTTGGTGACGGTTTAAAACCTGAGCTGATAATACATTATTATCATTTGTCCATTGCATTCTTGCAATATAAAAGTCATTATAGTTTCCTAAATCAACTTTTTTTGAAGTACTTGCTGTAGCATCATAAATATGCAATGAAACTGCTGAATTTTTTTCTCCTGCTTTAGGATATTTGAACGTTTCAATTGTTGGATATAAATCTTTGTGAAATTTTGACATTGAAAACTCTGGAACCTGACTTTCGTCAAAACGAATATAAGCTAATTTTTTGCTGTCTTTGCTCCAGTCAAATGCCCGCACAAAAGCAAATTCTTCTTCATAAACCCAGTCCGTGATACCATTTATAACTGCATTTTTCTTTCCGTCTGTTGTAATGGCAACCGATTTTTTTGAAGCAACATCATATATATAAAGGTTGTTTTCTTTTGCGTAAGCGATTTTTGTTCCGTCAGGTGAGAAAGTTGGTTCCTGAATTTGAGAATCAACTAATTTTGTCAACGTTTTTGCTGCAATATCATAAACAAAATAATCCGCAGTAAAAGAATGGCGGAAGATTTTAGCAGAATGACAAGCAATTAAAATTTTCTTTTCAGAAGCATCAAAAGTGTAGGCGTCAATTCCGTCTGCGAGTTCATTGAAATTCTTTGTATCAATTAAATTTGAAACTTTTTTTAGCGTTGCAAAATCATATAAGTCAACCTGCATACTTCTGCTTGCCTGATCGACATTTAAAACAGTATATTGATTTGTATTTTTTAAGGATTGCATCTCGTCCATTCCTTTAGCGCGAAATGTACCTCCAAAAATGTTTTCGACAGTTATTTTCTGCTGTCCAAAAACAACCGCAGTTAAAAATAAAAGTACTGCAGTAAATTTACTTGTATTCATTATAATTATTTTAAATATAAAAAGAGCCCAATTTTAGTAAAAAAAATAAACATAATACACATTTTAAGTGTTAAATGTTAAAAAAAATAACGATTGCGTACTTTCACAACTCAAATAGATTGCAATCAAAACTCTTAAAATAGTATCTTTGTGCGCACAATATTATTTAATACACTGAGAATGAACAACGCTGTTGCCGGATTTTCTAAATTATCCAAAAAAGAAAAAATAAACTGGATCGCAAACGAATATTTTTCTACTCCTGAAGAGGCCCTAAAGATTATAAGAAATTACTGGAATTCAGACGAAAAGCTTCAGCAGCTTCATGACGAATTTATTGAAAACACAATTACCAACTTATATATTCCGCTTGGAGTTGCACCTAATTTTTTAATTAATGGGAAATACAAAACCATCCCAATGGCAATTGAAGAAAGTTCTGTTGTTGCCGCAGCATCAAAAGCAGCAAAATTCTGGGCAACGCGCGGTGGATTTAAAACGACTATAATCAATACCGAAAAAATTGGTCAAGTACATTTTACATTTAATGGAAATGCTGAAAATTTACATTCTTTTTTCGACCAAATAAAACCTAAATTTTTCTCTGAAACACAAAGCATTACGAAAAATATGCAACAGCGCGGTGGCGGAATTTTAGATATTCAACTAAAAGACAAAAGAAATTTACTTGAAAATTATTTCCAGCTTCATGCAACTTTTGAAACTAAAGACAGCATGGGCGCAAATTTCATCAATTCTTGTCTGGAGCAATTTGCTTCGACTTTAAAAGACGAATTTCAAAACTCTGATTTATTTTCTGAAGAAGAAACACTTCAGGTAATCATGAGTATTTTATCTAATTATGTTCCGCATTGTCTTGTACGAGCTGAAGTTTCTTGCCCAATTGAAGATTTATCAGAAAAGCATATCACAAATCCTCAGGAATTTGCAGAACGTTTTGTTCAAGCCGTTCAAATTGCCGAAGTCGAGCCTTTTAGAGCCGTAACGCACAACAAAGGAATTATGAATGGTGTTGATGCCGTAGTTTTAGCAACCGGAAATGACTTTAGAGCAATCGAAGCCGGAGTTCATGCTTATGCATCAAGAAACGGTCAATACTCAAGTTTATCACATGCAAAAATCGAAAACGGAATCTTTACGTTTTGGATTGAAATTCCTTTAGCTTTAGGAACTGTTGGCGGTTTAACTTCATTACATCCGCTGGTAAAATTATGTTTAGAAATTCTTCAAAAACCTTCAGCAGACCGAATTAATGGAAATTATAGCAGTAGCCGGTCTTGCTCAAAATTTTGCCGCATTGCGTTCTCTTACAACAACTGGAATTCAGGAAGGCCATATGAAAATGCACTTAAATAATATCATCAATCAATTTGAAGCAACGACACGAAGAGCGTCAGTTAATCAAATCTCATTTCAAGAAAACAGCAGTTTCACACAGTGCTGTAGTTGAGTTTATTGAAAACTTAAGAAAATAAAAATCAAACATTCCAGTATTCTATGAAAATTTCAAATCCCAAATCACCTTTAGACGAGGAATAATTAAACACTAAAAAAAATACAGAATGAAAAAACATTTTACAGTAACGGAAAACTTCTTATTACTGGTGAATACCTTGTTTTAGATGGAGCCAAAGCTTTTGCATTCCTACTAAATTTGGTCAAAATTTAATAATCGAAAGATGGTGAAAACAAGAAATAGAATGGAAAAGTTATGACTACGATATAGAGGAAGCATGGTTTGAAGAAATGATTTCATTTGCAGAAATCATTAATCAATCTAGAAGCTACAAATCGAAACTGTAAAATCGACTTTAATTAGATATTCTGCATGAAGCATATCTATTAAATCCAGAATTCATTAGATAATTCAGATGGATATTAAGGTCAAAACACATTTGACATTTCCGAAAAATGGGGACTGGGAACTTCTTCAACACTATTAAACAACATAGCCCAATGGACCAAAATTAATGCTTTTACATTGCTTAAAAACAGTTTTGGCGGCAGCGGTTATGATATTGCCTGCGCACAAAATAACACTCCCATTATATATCGACTTAGAAAAAAATATGCCGACTGTTGAAACGGTAAATTTCAATCCTGATTTACAAAAAACATATTTTTTGTTTACCTGAATAAAAAACAAAGCAGCAAGATTGCGATCAAAGCTTACTACAATAACAAAAATGAAAATTAAGCTGAAAATATTGCAGAAAATAACAAAATTACCAATGCCATTTTACACGCAAAAACACTTAAAGATTTCGCACATGCTGTTGAAAAACACGAAATTCATTTAAGTAATATTCTGGAAATAGAAACCATTCAAAGAACTTGCTTTCCCCGATTTCAATGGTGTTGTTAAAAGTCTTGGTGCCTGGGGAGGAGATTTTGTAATGGTAATTTCAAAAGAAAATCCGAAACAATATTTCTACAAAAAGGATATGAAACAATTCTATACTTATGACGAAATGATTTTACAGCAATAAAATATCTTTATGCTAATAAAAACAACTCAGATAATTTACTTTCTTATTCTCAATATGCATGTGTTTCAAACGGCGAACTTTTTGAGTTTCTAATTCATTAGATTCAATAAGAGTATTGTGTAAACGTTCCGCCATTTTTTCTATACTATTATTGATAGAATCATAGACAAGTTCCATTCTGCGATGCTTTTCTTCTTTAACCGCTTTTAAAACATCTTCAACAAAACCTTTATCGTATTTTTCAGCAACAGAATCACGAGTATTCGTTAATCTGATAACATAATCGTTACTTAAGATAGTAACCTTAAAATGTTGTTCTTCATTACTTAAATAGTATTTCCCGCCCAATTCATCAACATTGATGTCGGTACTGCTTACTTTTAAAAGCTCAGTGATTATTCCATAAATATGATTCTCAATTTTGGAATATACTCTTGGCTTTCTTCGAAAAAGATTAAACATGAAAAACATTAAACACTTGATTATTAAAGTACTTATTTATCATTTTTTCTCAATGTTTATTTAAATACTATACAAATTAAATATACTTTCCTAAAACAAAAATGCGAGCAAATTAACTGTAATAATTTTAATATCACAAATTTTTTAAATTATATTTCGATTACTCCTATATAATTTAGTAAATTACACGAACGGTATTTATTGCAAAAGAAAATTATAAAACGCCATTAAACAACAAAAACCCGAAACACATTGAACATTTCGGGTTTTCTATTTTATATTAAATACTAGAACTAGTAGTTAAACTGTAGTCTGTTGTCTTCAATTTTAGCATTGTTTTTCAACGCTGGTAAAATTCTGCTTGCGTCAGATGCGCTTTGTGCTTTTACTTTAGCAACATATTCTGCATGGTTAGCAAGTGCAGGAGCTTTTACAGTGCTGATGTTTTTCACAACATATACTCCAGTATTTCCTTCAATTGGAGCAGAAACTTTATTTGCAGTTAAAGCAAATGCATTTCCAACAACTTTTGGCTCTTGTCCAACTCCACCTGGTAAAACTGGGTTTTCCATAGTTACATTAGTCGCTTGTTGAACCGTATTCCAGCGCTTTTAGCAATAGCTTCAATGACTTGATCCTGTCATTTTAGCTTTTAACATTTCAGCTTTTTTCTTGTTTTTCAAGATTGGTTCAACATATGGTCTTGCCATAGTCACAGATACTAAACCTGATTTGTTTTCGCTTTTGTATTGTGCAATTACGTGACCAATATTAGCTAATTCAAAACGTTTTACATCTCCAATGTTAGTTTCTTTGTCAAATGCCCATCTGATGATGTTACGTTGGTTTCCTAATGGACCAAATGCTTCATCCATTGCTTTTGCAGTTACTGGAGCAGCAACTTTTAAACCTAATTCTTTTGCTGTTGAAGCAAAATCTTTATCAGCAGCATCCATTTCGAATTTAGTTGCCAATGTAAATACTTTATCAGAAGTAGCTTCAGAAGGCTCAATTTTTTGAGCAATTGTAGCTAAACGAATTCCGTCTTGTTTATCAGTAATTTTAATGATATGGAAACCGAAAGGAGTTTCAACTAAACCAACTTTACCAATACCGTTATTGAATACAAAATCATTGAATGGTTTTACCATTTGGCCTTGACCAAAATATCCTAAATCACCACCTTGCTGTGCAGATGAATCATCAGAAGCTTGTAAAAGCCAACATCATGAAACTATCCGGATTAGCCTGAACTTGAGCTAAAATTTCTTCTGCTTTAGCTTTAGCTTCTTCTTTAGTTCTTTTTTCTTTTTGGTTTGGTGTTTGAGATCCTTCATAACCAATTAAGATATGACTTGCTTTTGCATTAACACCAGCTTTAAATCCTAAAGATTTAGAAATAGCATAAGTATTTTCCGTAAACATATGGTCCGTAAATTGCTCCCGCAGGTAAGCTGAATAATTTATCAGCATCAACAGCTGGCAAAGCATTTTTAGCAACATAAGTTGAATCGTAAGGAACATCAGAATTTGAGTTTACAAATTCAGCAATGTTTTTAGCGTTTTTAAAACCGGCAAAGTATCATTTTTACCAGTTTTAGCATTATAAACAACACTTCCGTTTAACAATCCTGTGATTTTAGCTTTAATTTCAGCTTCATCTTCTTTTGAAGCTTTATCTTCAACTAAAACATATTGAATTTCACGAGTTTCATCCGCTTTGAATTTTTTCTCGTTTTTCTTCATATAATCTACGATATCGGAATCAGAAATTTTTACTTCACTATCTTTAATAGAAGAATACAATGCACGCAGCATAAGCAAAGTTTACTTTGTTAGCTTCCATTTCATATTTCAACTTTCCTTCACTAGCAGTAGTATAAAGTCCAGATTTGATTAATGTACTGTAGATTTGGAATTTTGCATTTAATTCAGCATCTTTTTCTTTTTCAGAAATATATTGTGCCGCTTCAGGATTTGATTTGAAGTATTCTTTAAATTTCGCAACATCAAACATACCTGCTGCGTTTAAAAACATTGGATTTTTACCAATATTTGGATCTGATTTTAAAACTTCAAGTAAGTGTTTCTCACCTACTCTTAATCCTAATTTATCAAATTGAGCAGATAATAATGCGATTGAAACTTCTTGATCCCAAACTCTGTTTGCAGCTTCAGTGGAAGTAATTCCTTGCCCACTTTTTTCAACATTACTAACTTTAACTCTAAAGTCTTCAAATGAAATATCTTTTCCGTCGATGCTTCCCACATCTTTTGAACTTTGACTAAATGTTCCTTTACTGAATAGATCTTGTATTATAAATGCAAATAATGCAAGTGCAATAACTCCTATCAATAAAGCGGAACGCTGTCTAATTTTTGCTAAAACTGCCATTTTTATTATCGTTAATTTTATATTCAGTTTGCGAAAATACAATTATCTAGTTAATAACAATACAACTAGCGTTTTATTTTCAACAATTTTTTTAATTATTAAAAAAAATCAGTCTTTTATGGTCATTTTCACCAATTCGATTTTCTTATTTGTCGCTTCTTCTATCACAAAATGATAGTTATCGATTACAATTTCATCTCCTTTTTGAGGAATTTCCTTAGTAGAATTCACTATAAATCCGCCTAAGGTTCCGTACGAATCCTCTTCAGGAATTTCTAATTTATAGGTTTCATTTAAATATTCAACATCTAAACGAGTCGAAAACAAGTAACTTACTTTCTCCTAATTCTTGCTCCAATAAGCTCTTCATCTAAATCATGTTCGTCTTCGATTTCCCCAAAAAGCTCCTCCACAATATCTTCTATAGTAATAATTCCAGAAGTTCCGCCATATTCATCCAACACAACCGCAACGTTTTTTCTTTTTTTGATAAGAAGATTCAAAGCATCTTTAATCAAAATTGTTTCCGGGACAAACTCAACTGTCATTAAAACCGATTTTATTGTCTTTGGTTTTTTAAACAAATCAAAAGAATGCACATAACCTACAATATCATCTAAGAGAATTTTGACTGACAACGATTTTAGAATAACCGGTTTCAATAAAAAGGCTCTTTAAATCTGAAACACTATCAAATAAATCGATATCGACAATTTCTGTACGAGGTGTCATAATATCACGCGCTTTTACACCTGAAAACTCTAATGCATTCTGAAAAATCTGAATTTCAGAATCCACTTCTTCATCATCTTCCACAGAATTCATCTGCTCTGTAATATAATTTCCCAATTCTACTTTACTAAAATACAACTGCACTTGATCACCTTCGGTTTTAAAAAATTTCTTTCAAAACAAAATCGGAAATCCAGATAAAAAAAGTCGAAATATAATAGAACAGCTTATAAAAAACATAAGCCGGAACTGCGAAAATCTTGATTAAAGAATTGGCATAAATCTGAAAAAATACTTTCGGAAGAAATTCGGCTGTTATCAAAACAATAAAAGTCGAAAGCACAGTCTGAACAATAAGACTTGTCAAAGCAGAAAAATGAAATCCTAAATTGACAAAACATTGGAGAATTAAATCTCCCATAAAAAATCCATAAACTACAAGTGCAATGTTATTACCAATAAGCATTGCAGCAATAAACTTTGATGGATTCTCGAGTTAAGTTTTGTTAAGATTTGGGACAAGAAGTTATCTTGTTTTTTTTCGATTTCAAGATAAATTTTATTGGAGGAAATAAAAGCTATTTCCATTCCTGAAAAAAAGGCTGATAGTATTAAACATAATATTATAATACTAATTTCCATTTTTACTGTTTTTTATTATGATCGTCAAATTTCTTGTCAAATTTTCTTCTGAAGAAAAACATAAAAACAGCCATGCCGCAATTGCGAAACTTAACGCACGGATTAGCACAGGTTCATTTAATTTAGTAATTCCGTCATAAATAAAAGTCAACTGCAACTACTAGATAAAGGTATTGTGTAAATTTTAATAAACCCATATTGTTTTTTTATTCGTTTGATTCAATTTCGCCGCTTATTCGTTGTGAATTAATCATTTTAAAATCTTTACTAAAATCTATTCCTTGCCCATTTGATACTCCTTTTGCATCTGTAAGCTTAAATTTTCTTTCGGTGTAAAACCATTCATTTTTCTGATCAAAATACAACTGCTCCGTTTCGAGCATCTGACCTGTTTCTGAAGTAATTTTTACTTTGCCCTGCAAATCTATAATTCCGGTGTCTTTATATGAAACCGCATAATTTGATCTGATAAAAGTACGCTTTTGTTTTTTATCATATAAAGTGACATCAATTCCTTTTGGAAAATCTGTAAAAGGAAATTCAAGATTAGAATAATCCAGCATTTTTGGACTTATCAGAACTCCAGTTATGCGGCCAGAATCAGTATATTTTATATTTACTGTATCAGCATCACTTCCTGGAACAAATTCGGAAAAGTTGATTTTTTGAACTTCTTTAAAATTACTTTCGCATCCAAAAAACAGTGTCACAGCAAGAACTGTGACAGCGTTTATAATATATTTTTTTGGTAAATTCATTTGCCAAATGTAGTAAATTGTAACGAGCTTAAAAAACATAAAACTGATGATTAATTGAATTTACTTTTCACAAACCATTTGTCATTGAAAGAGAAACTTGAACTAAAGTTGAAATAATTTTCCTGAATCAAACCTGCAGAAGTGGTTCCTCTTTTACCAAATTCAATTCCTAAATTCACATTTGAAAAAGATCCGGTAATAGGAAATCCTGCACCTAAAGTCATTCCCACATCATTAATTGATTCATTATTAATCACCAAACCAATTTTTTCATATTTCAAACCAGCTCTATAAGTAATTCTGCTGAAATAATTTGAAAATGAAGTATAGTTAGGAATATAATATCCACCAACAGCATATTTTGAATATTTTTCGTAACGAACATCATCACTTGAATTGTAGTAATTTGCGAAATTGCCCTGCTTCCTGAAATGCCAATGTAGTACCCACAAGCCATTTTCTTGCGTATACCAACACCCGCACCCATAGTTAATTTATTACCCAATTTTAATTATTGTCTGTAACTGGATCAAATGAATAGGATCTGGATCTCCAGATACTGAAATAACTCTTGTGTTATCTGCATTTAAAGTACTGGCAAAAGTGTAATTCAAACTAGTAAACAATGATCATTTTTTTATAAATCTTTCTTTCATACATTGTTCCAATATTAAAATTAACACCAGATAAATTGATTTATTTGTTTCTGCAGTTAATTTTGAACATACTGTAATTCCCTCGAGACTTGTTGTCGTAATTTTACCAAAATTATATTGCACATCAGCTCCAATATTCCAGTTTGGTATAATTTTATATCCCAAACCAAAAAACACTTTATTAACACCGCCTTTTCCTTCAAATTGGTTGTTTGTTGCTCCTTCAGCATCGGTATTATCGTATTAAGATTTTATATCCAACTGAAGATAACGGAACCAAACCAAAAGCTGCACCCCATTTTCCCATAGGAATTCCTACTGCCAAATAATCAAAAGTTGCTCTTTGCGCTTTTTCAGAATTCAGTCACGAGTTTTTAATGTAGAAGTTCCAAAACTTCCTCCAACTGTAAATGTAGTTTGTCTCAAACTGGCATAACTTGAAGGATTGTCAACATTCAAGTGAATACTATCTTGCTCTACTGAAACTCCAGCCATAGATCTGTTTTCCAAGAGTACCTTTAAATCTTGCATCACCAATTCCGTAAAAAGAATAAGGAGAAGCTGTACCTTGCTGAGCAAATGAAACGAACGAGATAAGTAAACAGGCACTTATTATAATTTTTTTAATCATTGTCGATTTTATATTGAAATGTTTGGTTCAAACTTTCCAGATAGGAAATTTGAATTGGCAAATATGGTATTTTTTAATCGTTTAGCCAAAAATTCTGCATCGCCTCCCGTTAAAATTATTATAAAATTTGAAAAGTTCGCCCGATATTCATCGATAAAACCGTCAATCTCATAGACGAAGCCATTGACAACACCCGAATGAATTGCTTCTTTAGTAGAATTTCCTATATATGATTCAGGTGTATCTAAAGTCAGCAACGGCAACTTAGCCGTGAAATTGATGCAATGATTCATAACGCAATCTAAGTCCTGGCGAAATAGCTCCACCTAAATAATTATCATTTTCGTCGATAAAATCGTAGGTAATGCAAGTTCCGGCATCAATAACTAATCTATTTTGTTTCGGGAAATTGCAAAGTCGCTCCAGCTGCCAAAACCATTCGATCAATTCCTAAAGTTTTTGGAGTTGCATATTTATTATGTAAATGGAAAAATATCTTCATGGGTTAAAAAATGGATATTTAATTGATTTTCGAAAGATCAAAAAAGATTGTTTTTCGACACTTACCAACAGAAGCAACGACCAAATCGGAGCAATTTTGAAATTTTTTTAAAATTTTTTTAATTTTTTTTTCGAGTTCATTTTTCTCAAAAACAAAATTCTTCAAGAACAGTATTTCCCTCAAAGACAGACTGCTTTAATTCTTGTATTTCCAACATCAACCGTTAAAATCATATTTATTTTTTTACCATTGCGAAGATACGAATTGATTTTTTTAAAAAAATGTTTTGGATAAACGAAAAATGATTCTATCTTTGCACCCGCAATGAGCACAAGCACGGTACCTTAGCTCAGATGGTAGAGCAATGGACTGAAAATCCATGTGTCCCTGGTTCGATCCCTGGAGGTACCACCAAAACCCGAATAGCAATATTCGGGTTTTTTGTTTTTATTACTTTTTCAATATTTAACCGCTAAGAGCGCTAAGATTTACGCAAGGTTCGCAAAGTTTTATTTTTAAACTTTGCGAACCTTTGCGTTTTTCTGTGTATTCAGTTGTGGTAAAATATCAAAAATTATCTATAATAGCCATGATCCATTAAACCAAATATTTCTTGAACTAATCTAATATTAGAATCCGATATATCTATATTGTATGGGGAATGGAAAGGAGAATAATACTGAACTATCTTTTCATTATTATGCCTTATAATTAATAAATATAATGATGAATGTCCAACACCATGAGTACAACTCTGATAATAACTCTCTTTTTTCAAAATTTCTAAAATATTTTTTAGATTATTTTTTTCTTCAAGAGAAAAAATCACTGCCTCTGTTGAATCTTCTCTTTTTTTAACAGCATTAAAATCCTCTATCGAGATTAACTATTAAAAAAGTAGACTTTATATGACCTTCATCCCAACGATATAGAAGAATTCCGTTTTTTATTTTATCGAAATCTGTAAACTGATTTATATTGAAATATGAATAAGAGTAGAATGCCTTATATTCTGAAGTCAAGTCATCTGACGGAAAAACCACAACCTTACATTCACTTTTATTAGATGCCATTTCTTTTTTACCTCCACATGAGTTCAAAACAAAAAAAATAAATAATGCACCAATTCTTTTTTTCATGATAATTTTAAACTTTTACTCTCATTTAGTTCATTTCAAATATAAATTAAACAGTTAAAACTTATAAGTTAAATTTTAAACTGTTTTTGTTAAAAAAGTATTAACTAAATAACAAAATATCTTCTATATTCGTAAAACTATAATTTTATTATTTAATCGCTAATAAGTACACAAAACAGTTTTATGAGCAAAACTTCTACTAAAGGCATTTGGAAAGTTATTTCGGCGTCCTCAATGGGAACAATGATTGAATGGTACGATTTTTATATTTTTGGAAGTTTAGCGGTTGTCATTTCGACAAAATTCTTTCCGAGTGATAATCCAACCGCTGCATTTTTATCCACTTTAGCCACTTTTGCAGCAGGATTTGTTGTCCGTCCTTTTGGAGCTTTGTTTTTTGGGAGACTTGGTGATATTATTGGTCGTAAATATACTTTTATGGCTACCTTGTTATTAATGGGCGGTTCTACTTTTTTAATAGGCTGTATTCCGAGTTATGAAACAATTGGCTTTGTTGCTCCTTTATTAGTCTTAATTCTGCGTTTGCTTGCAAGGTCTTGCTTTAGGCGGCGAATATGGCGGTGCGGCGACGTATGTTGCAGAACACGCTCCGGTTGGACAAAAAGGATACTGGACTTCATGGATTCAGACTACAGCCACTGTGGGTTTATTTATTTCATTAATGGTTATTTTGGCCACAAAAAATATACTTTCTGCCGAAGATTTTGATACTTGGGGATGGCGTGTTCCGTTTTGGGTTTCGATTGTAATGGTTGGTGTTTCTTATTTGATTCGAAAAAATATGGACGAATCGCCTGTTTTTGCAAAAGCAAAAAAAGAAGGAACAACAAGCACGAATCCGTTAAAGGAAAGTTTTGGAAACCGATACAATTTAAAATTTGTTTTATTGGCTCTTTTTGGCGCCACAATGGGGCAAGGAGTGGTTTGGTACACTGGCCAATTTTATGCCATGAGTTTCATGAAAACCGTCATGAGTATTGATTCTTCTCAAGTTGATGAACTTCTTAGGAATTGCATTATTCTAGGAACTCCGTTTTTTATTGTTTTTGGATGGCTAAGCGATAAAGTTGGGCGAAAATATATTATGATGCTTGGAATGTTCCTTGCGATTTTATTCATACAGATCAATTTATAAAATGAAATGTATACCACAACAGATGTTAAATACAAGACAGAAATCACTGAAAAAACAACTCAAAAGACTGAAATAAACAAAAAATAACGACACTTTAATCACAATTCCAAAACCTACACAGACGGAACATCGTATGTAGAAAAGAAAACTGTATTTTGCCAATAAAAAAGAAGATCAAAGCAGTTTTATCGATTAAAATAAATTCAGAAGATGAATGGACAATTAATTTTTCTGGGTTTTTATTCAGGTTTTATTTGTTACAATGGTTTACGGTCCAATCGCAGCATTTTTAGTCGAGATGTTTCCAACTAAAATCGATATACTTCAATGTCTCTTCCTTATCATGTTGGAAATGGAATTTTTGGAGGGTTGCTTCCTGCAATTTCAACCTATTTAGTAACACATGCAAAAGCAAAGTAAAGATCCAGAATTTTATCTGGAAGGGCTTTGGTACCCAATTATTATTGCTTCGATCTGCTTTGTAATTGGAATGGTTTACATTGACAATAAAAACAAAACTAATCACCTTTAATACCTACATATAATATGAATGCAGTTAAGAGAATTTTAGGTGTTTTGTGGATTATACTTTCCATTGCTGCCGCTTATTTTTGCGTGTTTGAATTTGGCTTGCCAAAATTTTTATCAGACAAACAGGATGATTCGGTATTTGGAATTATAATCCTATTCATTCTAACCCCACTAATCGTTTTAGGCTTGGGAACTTTTGGTTATTTTTCTTTGATTGGAGAATACAACGAGAAAAAATAACCAAAACAAACTTAAACAAAAAAGGGCTGTCTAGAAATAGACGGCCCTTTTAACTACTAAAAAACCAAATTTTAAATACCTATTAAAATTCTAAACCAAAAGGCAAATGTTTGCTTTCAGTCCAAATTTTAAAATGACGTATTTATTTTTTTATAAACTTCATGACCTGAATTTTATCATTTTCATCATGCGCTTTTACTACATATAATCCCGTTTTCAAATCGCTTACATTGTATTGAAAATCTGCACTTCCATTTGAAGTGAAACTTTTAACCAATTGTCCTGATATTGAAAAAACCTGAACTTTAGATACTGCTACGTTTAAGGTAAAATAATTTGAAACTGGATTTGGATATAAATTTACAGCGCTTGTTTTTCCGAAATCTGGAATTGCTAAATTGGCGGTTTTATTTCCATAAATTCTATATTCTCCTGGACCTAAATTTACTGTTGCATTAACATCTGTAACATTCAAAGAAGAATTATCCATTAAATTATACCAGGTTCCGGTATATTGAAAACCTGTGGCAACATTTTGAGCTGTTACATCAAAATTGGCTAAAATCAAAACATCTTTTAATTGTGTTCCTACCAAATTGCTGTTTGTAATTTTAATATTTACAGTCAACGTATTTGTATTTGCCATAGTCGCTGTTCCTAAAAATACAGGTTCAGTCACTTTCATGTTGATCATTTTAGCCCAATCATAATAAATTTTATTACGATTTGTATCACCTAACCAATTTTCTGCCCATTGTGGTTGTGGTTTAGTATCTAATTTACAATCGCCAGAAATAGTTGCAGAAGCATCATTTACAGTTCCATCGTTACAAGTATAAATCGAATCATCCCAGCCTAGTTCGCCAAAATGCCAAATCATTTTTGGACCAGGAATCAAAAGTGAAACGGCACCAACAGCAGACATTCTAGATAAAGCTGTATTTAAAGTTTTCACATTATAAGTTCCAGCTGAATTTCCGTACTGTACATTTTTATACATCAAACGTTCTTCGTCATGACTTTCGGCATAACCCATTAAACGATTTCCTGTAAAACCACGGCTAGAACTCATCATTCTTGAGATATTATTACTCGTAGAATATCCCATTGACAATTGATTGTATTGGTCTGTCATTTTACCCCACATCATAACTCCCTTGCTCGGTGTTTCGGCAACACGGTAATTTGCCCATTGTTGCTCTTCACTGTCAGAACCTAAATGCTCAAAAATCGTATAATGCGTCGGGTCAAGACTCCAAGAATAATCAGCATATTTTTTCAGAACATCAACTCTATCTTGCTGATATGCATTGGTACAAGACTCATCTGAAGCCGTACAAGCCTGAGTAAATCCTTTTGTTAAATCCCAACGGAAACCATCAATTTTGTATTCTTGAATCCATTGTTTCACAACTCGCTCTACATAATATTGTGTTTTTAAAGATTGATGATTAAAATCTTCACCCACACTATAACTATGTTTTGCAACCGTATTGAAATATGGATTTTCTGAAGTTGGCGATCCAAAACCGTCTCCGTCAGGGTCGCTCATCCACATTCTAACCATCGGATTTCTTCCAAAAGCATGATTTAAAGCCACGTCCAAAATCACTGCAATTCCGTTTTGATGACACAAATCGATAAGCTCTTTCAATTTATCTGATGTGCCATAAAATTTATCTAAAGCCATATGAAATGACGTATTATAACCCCAGCTTTCATTGCCTTCAAATTCCATTACCGGCATTAATTCGATAGCATTTATTTTAAGCGCTTTAAAATAATCTATTCTATCTATTAAAGTCTGATAATTTTTCTTAGCATCGAAATCACGAACTAAAACCTCATAAACAACTAACTTATCTTTTTCTGGTTTTGTGAAATTTGTCACTTGCCAATTGTATGGTGTTTGTCCCGTTTTAAGCACAGTCACCTCAAAATTTTGTCCTGCCGGATAAGCTGGCAAATTTGGATAAGAAGCTGCAGGAATTCCAGCATCATCATAAGGCGATAAAACCAAAGTTGAATAAGGATCTGCCGTTTTTACTAATGCAGGAGAATTAGTCAAAGGCGTGCTCTCTCCCACCCAATATTGATAGGTATTATTTGTTCCAGAAACTAATCCGGTCAACTCCAGCCAAAATTTATCTGAAGATGGATCTTTTTTCATGGCATAAGCCGTTGTTGGCTGCCAATTATTAAAACTTCCAGCAACGTAAACAAAATCTTTTAAAGGTGCATCTAAAACTAAAGTAGCTTTTGTAGCATCTGAACTATTATAATTTATTCCATCAACCAAACCTGCAGGCATAGCTTCTGAAATCGTATTTGGATTCACAACAACCGAGAATTTTTTAGAAATCGTAACAGCTCCTTGAACCACTACTAATTCATAACTTTGATTGTTTGTAACATTATTTGCACTATAAGAATAACTTGCAGTACTCGCATTTGTATTAATTGCAGTTCCGTTTGCTTTTAGCGTATAACTTGCTACTCCGTTTGTATTTGTAGCAGCAATATTAAAATTAGAACCTGACGCTAATATTGTTGTACTATTTTCTGCAGGAGAAGTCAAAGTCACTTGAAAAGAACCAACTTCAACTAAAATATCTTGCGATTTTTTGTCTCCAGTTCCGTTTTTAGCTTTAATTAAAAAACCAATTTTTCCTATTCCTGTTGTATTGTAATAAGTAGTTGGAGTAATTGTTTTAGTATAAGTATCTGTTCCTGCGTTATAAGTAAATTTACTTTCTTCGCTTGAAGCTTCCCAAGTACCATTGTTCGGTGTTCCTTTTTGAGTTGTGTCATTAGTATCAAATGCCCAAGCCCACATATAAAGAGAATGATCTGTAACACTCCACGCACTTTCGTCGATACTGGTTCCATTAATAGTGATAGTAATAGAAGTCGTTTCTTCAAAAGTTGACGGACTTACAGAATAAGTTGCAGTTTGCTGTTGTCCAAATGAAATCGCCGACAGCAAAAGGAAAAATAATAGTAAAGTTTTTTTCATAATTAATATGGTTATTAAAAAAGGCTATCCGTAGATAGCCTCTTTCTATGTTTCAACTTATTATTGTTTTACCATTGTATAGGTATAATTTCTTGGGTTGCTTAAATCCAAAGTAATTAAGTATTTTCCAGCAGTAGTACCAATATTTGTTCCTCCTTCTTCTAGAGTACCATTAGCTCCAGTATCTCCGTAGTTAAGATCCCAGTTCCCATTTGCTCTAAATTTCATACCATTGTCTGGAGCAGCCTGAGTAGTTAAAGTTACAGTAACTGTCCATTTTTTAGTTGCAGGATCATAAGTCATTGGAGTATCAGTATCCCATCCTCCAGGAGTTCCATTACCAATAATTCCCCAAGTCGTTTTTAATGTAGAAATTGTTAATTTCTTAGGATCTGTATCAGCTTTGATTCTGTAGTAACCAGCTGCATCAATTTTAAGGTTATCACTTCCATTGTAAAGTATTGTTCCAGCAGTAGCACCTTTTGTATATTTATTATCAAAATTTGCAGCAGGAGTCAATAAGTATTCACTTGCAGCAGCAAAATACACATAACCATCAAAAGCAGTTTTTCCGTAACCTTCAGCCATTAATGTAGGAGCAGAAGATGGCGTCCAATCATTTCCATATCCGCTTGCTTTTTGATATCCTCCAGGAATCCATAATTTTGGAGTTTCAGTAGTATAAGGAGTTACAACAATTCCAGTAACATTTGAATACTGAGTTTCCGTACCTACTGTTGATTTAACTCTAACTTCAAAATCTCCAGCAGCAAATGGAATTGCACCTAAAGACAATACAGCACCATTCAATTTCTCTACAGAAACTGATACTTGATTTTGAGATTTAACAGTTCCTAATTCTTTAGGAGTTTTGAATGTATTTCCTTTTTTATCAATTTCAACTACATAAGTAACCTCAACACTTCCGCCGAAATCTGCAGAAGCCCAAGTAAAACGTTCTGCCTGATTTGCAGCTGCATCTGGAGATAAAACATATGCTGTACCGCTTTGAGGAGCAGTTAATGCAGGAGCAGTAACTGCCTCGATTACTGGTCTGTCTTGTACATCTTCAACGTTGCATGATACTGCAACTAATGCTAATAAAGCTATTATTGATTTAGTTATATTTTTCATTTGTGGTATTTTTTAATTTCGTTATTCAGTTAGTTAGTTACTTAGTATCCAGGATTTTGTTTTAAATTTTGATTAGCTCCTAAAGCTCCAGCAGGAATTGGGAATAAATCTCTGTAAGTTTGCGTAGAAGTACCTCCAGCCACATTTCCTTTCCAAGGCCATAAGTATGAACCACCTGTGAATTTTCCAAAACGAATCAAATCTGTTCTTCTGTGTCCTTCCCAGTGAAGTTCTCTTGCTCTTTCATCTAAGATAAAATTCAAAGTAAGATCACCTTGGTTAATTGTATTCGCTTTTGCTCTTGTTCTCAATGCATTTACATAAGTAGTTGCAGTTGCTAAACTTCCTCCAGCTCCTCTAACAACACACTCCGCATACATTAAGTAAGCATCTGCAAGTCTAAAGATTGGAAAATCAGTATCTGCAAAATTTCCTGCTTTATCTGATCCCTGAACACCGTTTACATCAACATTTTTGAATTTCTGAATAGCATAACCATCAGTAAAACTTCCTATGTCAGCAATTTCTTTTGCTTGTCCGTTAGTATAAAATTGACCACGTGTATCAGTAGTAACAGCATCAAACTTGTTTACAAAAGCAGATGTTGTTCTAATACCTCCCCAGCCTCCATTGATACCATATTGAGACGCTACCATGCTTCCACCTACTGGAGCATGAACTAAGAATGTTGTTCCTCCATAAGTTTGCGTGTGAATTCCGTCGAAAGCAATTGCAAAAATAAATTCTTTCTGAGCTCCATTTTTATCATTATCCGCTAAGAATAACTGATTGTAGTTATTATGGATTGAATAACCAGAATTAATTACTTTGTCAATTAAAGGAAGCGCTTCAGTATAATGATCTGTACCAATATAAACTTTAGCATTCATGTACAATTTAGCATGTAACATCCACAGCCGCTTGATCAATACGATATGCCTCATTCGTTTTTGGCGTTTTCAATAATGGTTCAATTGCAGTAAGTTCTTCGTCGATAAATTTGTATATCTCAGCTCTTGAAGAATATTCTGGGTAGTAGAATGTTGTTGGAGAATCTTCTGTTACGATTGATCCTGCTCCAAAAGTATCTACTAAATGCCAGTACGTCATTGCTCTTAAAAAACGAGCTTCTGCACGATATGCTTTAACATCAGCTAAAACAGCTGCATCTGTTACACCTCTTCCTGCTAATTTTGCATCTGTAGTTTGTCTTAAAAACTCATTACAGTTTACAATCTGGAAAGAAAAACGTGCAAATGTTGCTGCAATAAAAGTATCTGCTGATGACCAAGTTTGTGAGTGGAAATCTTTAATTGTTCCATCATTCCAAGCAATTACTGCTTCATCAGTTGTTAATTCCTGCATCATCCAAAAACCTCTGATGTATTGACTTGTTCCCTCATCAATTCCAGAAATATCTGGGCTTCCCGCAGGACCTTGTTGACCAGTTGTTGCAAAACCTGCATATAATTTTGCTAAATTTTGTTTGTAAGCAGCTGGATCTTTAAAAAGCTCGTCACTACTTACAGAATCTCCATTATCTGGTGATTGGTTTAGATCATCTGTACATGATGAAAACAACATCGTCATCATAAACAAAGAAATACCTAATAATTTTATTTGTATCTTTTTCATTTTTCTTGTTATTTGAATTAGAAGTTAGCGTTTAATCCTAACATGAAAGTAATTGGTCGTGGATAAAGATTATTATCAATACCATTTGAAATTTCAGGATTCAAACCTTCATACTTAGTGATTGTTAAAACATTTTGAGCTGATGCTGTTAATTTTAACATTGAGATTCCTTTAATTTTTTGATTAAAAGTGTAACCAACAGTAACGTTATCTAATTTAACAAAAGATGCATCTTGGATATAGTAATCCGATTTTAACTGGAAATTACTTCCTTGTTTGAAACCAGTTTCTAAAAGGTTCTCAACACCGTTTGCTAAATCATTTTGTCTGATTAAAACCGTGTTATATACCCCATTACCAGAATCTACGTTATTGTACATGTAGTTACCCCAAGAACCTCTCCAGTTCATAGAAAAATCCCAGTTTTTGTAATTTAAGCTTGTATAGAATCCGTAAAAAATATCAGCAGCTGGTTTATGAAAACGATACATATCATCTTCATTTACGATTCCATCTTTATTACGGTCAACAAAAACACCATCCATTGGTTTTCCTGCAGCATTGTAAGCTTGCTCAAATACATAAAATGAATTTGGTGCATAACCAACTTGATTGTTTTGAATTTTATTTCCTGTTCCACCTGATATATTATCTCCGGCTTCTAATCCAGGAGTATTGTCCTGAGTTGTTGTTAATGCAGTAATTTTTGAATTTTGGAATGTAATATTTCCACCAATTCTCCATTCTAGATTTTTATTTTGAACCGGAATTACTTCACCAGATAATTCAATACCTTTATTTTTAAGACTACCAACATTATAATTATCTCTATTAGAGAATCCGAAGAAAGGAGGATTCAGAGTGTTTAATAATAAATCGTCTGTAGTTCTTTGGTAAAAATCTGCAGTACCTGTTACTCTATTATTGAAAAGAGCAAAATCTAATCCAACGTTTATTGTTGTTGTTTCTTCCCATTTCAAATTACTGTTATACGGCTGTGGTCTGTAAGTAGTATAAAAAGTATTTCCTAATTGATATTGAGCAGCACTGTTTGATGCTAAATATAATGGGATTGAAGGATAAGCACTTCCAATATTTTGCTGTCCAGTAATACCCCATCCTCCTCTTAACTTAATAGAGTTGATGCTTGCAACATCTTTCAAGAAATTTTCTTCGTTCAATTTCCATGCTACAGAAACTGCAGGGAAATTTGACCAGCGGTAATCTTCTGTAAATCTTGAAGTTCCGTCACGTCTGATAGAAACAGTTGCTAAGTATTTATCTGCAACAGTAAAATTAGCTCTTCCAAAGAAAGATTGTAAATTAATATGTGTTGGAGTAAATAACTCTACTGTATTTACATCATTCTCAAAATTATAGTTTGATTTGTTTTTCTCTTCTCTAAAATCTTGATAAGTATAACCACCTGTTACATCAACCTGTGTACTGATACTTTCAATCATTTTGTTATAGTTCAAATACAAGTCCATTAACTTGTTATTTCTCTTCTCTATATTTACATAAGAGTTATTGTATCCAGAGCCTTTAAGACCAAATAAATAGTCACCATTTGTTCCACCAAAACCTCTACCGCTCATTTGATCGTAACCTAAATTTACCGTAGCTTTTAATTCTGGCAAAAAGTGCATTTTGTAATCCAATTGGATATTCCCAATACTTCTATTAAAGGTACCTAAATTATCTTGTTGATTAATCATCGCAACTGGGTTTTTTCCAGCCAATTGATTAAACTCTGTTGGAGATGTCATCCACTGGAAATAAGTTCCATCAGCATTTTTTACTGGTTTAGTCGGATCAAAACCTACAGCTGCACCAACTGCTCCAGTATTACTATAATTACTATTAATTATAGAGGTATTATTATTTACCTGAACTTTTAAATGTTTGTCAAAAAAGTCTCCAGTTAACGAAACTCCTAAAGTCGTTCTTTCGAAGTTGTCTCTTAATAAAACACCATTTAAGTTAGTATAACCTACAGAAGCTCTGTAAGTAACATTATCTTTTCCTCCACTAGCAGAAATATTTTGGTCTGTTCCCATAGCGGTTCTGTAAATTTCGTCTTGCCAATTTGTATTAGCTTGACCCAGTGCTGCTATTTGAGATGCACTTCCGTTTGCATTTACAAAATCTCTAAATTGTCCGCTTGATAAAGCATCAACTTTTTGAGTAATTTCTGAAACTTGGAAGTTTCCGTTATAGCTCACTTTGATATCACCCGACTTACCTTTTTTAGTCGTAATAATGATCACACCATTTGAAGCTCTTGAACCGTAAATTGCAGTTGCTGAAGCATCTTTTAAAACTGTTTGTGATTCAATATCATTAGGATTGATTGTAGACAAAGGGTTTCTTCCTCCTTCAACTCCTCCATTTGCAACAGGAATACCATCAATTACATATAATGGATCATTGTTTGCACTAAGAGAAGAGCCACTACGGATTCTTACAATTGGGTCAGCTCCTGGAGAACCTCCACCGTTAATAATCTGTAAACCAGCCACTCTACCTTGAATCATTTGATCTGCAGATTGTACTGGTCCTTTATTAAAGTCCTTTGCGCCTAAAACTGTTACAGCTCCTGTCGCATCTTTTTTCTTAACAGTACCGTAACCTACTTGTACAACAACTTCTTTAAGTTGGTTTGTATCTTCTTCCAGTGAAACGCTTACTGTTTTTTGTCCTGAAAAAGTTACTGTACTGCTTACATATCCAATAAATGACACGACAATTTTATCACCATTTTTTAAATTTGGCAATTGAAATTTCCCGTCAAAATCTGTAGAAGTACCTGCTTTTGAGCCTTGTACATTTACATTTACTCCCGGAATCGGCTGTCCTGTTGCCTTATCGACAACAATTCCACTTAATGTGCTTTGAGCTAACACAGTAAACGGCAGCAGTAGGAATAAAAATAACAACTTTTTGTAAATTGTTTTCATACTTTTTGTTTAAATTAGTTTGAGTTTGTGATTGTTAGTTAAGTTTTTAATTTTACTTCGAATTTCAAAATTATGAATTTATTAACACGAACAACCAGTGGCAATTTTTATTGGTTTACGAAAACGTGGTAGTGTTGAAAACTTTCTATTTTTTGTAATCTTTTAAGTCAAAAATTGTCAATACCAAAAATTATAACCATCTTTATTATCAATTAGATTTTTTCGAAAAAACACTATGAAACGCAAAATAACCTTAAAACAGATAGCAAAAGAACTTGACGTATCTATTTCAACTGTCTCAAAATCACTTAGAAACAGTCTAGAAATAGGTGAAGAAACACGTCTAAAAGTGCAAGCTTTTGCCAAGTTTTACAACTACAAGCCTAACAATATTGCCCTTAGTCTAAAAAACCGAAAAACCAAAAGTATTGGTATTATCATTCCGGAAATTGTACATTATTTTTTCTCTACTGTAATCAACGGAATTGAGCAAGTGGCTAACGAGCATGGCTATAGTGTTGTAATCTGTTTATCAGACGATTCGTTTGATAAAGAGGTTTTAAATATGGAGATGTTGGCCAACGGAAGCATCGATGGTTTTATCATGTCACTTTCAAAAGAAACTCAGTTTAAAGGCGATTTTCACCACATTACTGAAGTTATAAATCAAGGAATGCCGGTCGTAATGTTTGATCGTGTTACCAATGATATTTTGTGTGACAAAGTAATTATTGATGATAAAGCTGCTGCTTATGAAGCAGTTCAAAGTTTAATTGACAATGGACGAAAAAAAATCGCTTTAGTAACAACTGTCGATTATGTAAGTGTTGGAAAACTAAGAACGGACGGTTATGAAAAAGCACTTTTAGATAACGGAATCCCTTTCAACGAAGATTTAATCATTAAAATTGAAGACGTTGATACTTGCGAAATAACCATTTCTGAGCTTTTACATGCCAGAGCTTTTGATGCTGTCTTTGCAGTAAATGAGCTTTTTGCGGTAACAATCATTAAAACCGCATCAAAAATGGGATTAAAAGTTCCTGAAGATTTGGCCGTAATTGCTTTTACCGACGGAATCATCTCAAAATACTCTACTCCAAGCATTACAACTGTAAGTCAGAGTGGTGAAAAAATGGGTAATAAAGCAGCCAAAATGCTTATCGAAAGACTCGAAGCCGAACACGACGATGACGAAGAAGAAAATGAAAATTATACTACAGAAGTAATCGAAACACACTTAATAAAAAGAGAATCTACTGACTAATTTTCTTAAAATCAACACATTCTAAAGCCATAAAAAATATTTATGGCTTTTTTATTAGCTTAAATAAAAAAATAATTTATACTTTTACGCCCGTCAAGGCTTTTAGTTTTACTTCGAAAGAAACAAAGTTTTGATAAGCAAAGCGCTTATCGTCTAATTAATTTCTTAATTACGATAATGGAAAAGCGTAAATTAAGTTTCTGGGAAATTTGGAACATGAGTTTCGGTTTCTTAGGAATACAAATGGGATTCGCACTTCAGAATGCAAATGCCAGCAGAATTCTTCAAATTTTTGGTGCCGACGTACATGAACTTTCTTGGTTCTGGATTATTGCTCCCCTAATGGGATTAATAGTACAACCCATCATTGGTCATTACAGCGATAAAACGTGGGGAAGATTCGGCAGACGAAAGCCCTTTTTTCTTGTAGGCGCTATTTTAGCTTCGGTTGGATTAATTTTAATGCCTCAAGCTAATATTTTCATTTCCATTTTGCCGGCTCTTTGGGTTGGTGCCGGAATGTTAATGATCATGGATGCTTCGTTCAACATTGCGATGGAGCCGTTTCGTGCGCTTGTTGGCGATAATCTAAGAACAGATCAGCGTACTGCAGGTTTTAGTATTCAAACTTCATTAATTGGTTTTGGTGCCGTTATCGGTTCAGCATTGCCGTATGTACTGACAAAATATTTTCATATTTCAAACAGTACTGTTCCAGGAAGCGTGCCACTAAACTTAACATTGTCATTTATTATTGGCGCTGCAGTTTTAATTGGTTCGATCTTAGTAACCTTATTCACAACCAAAGAATATTCGCCAGAAGAGTTAGCAAAATTTGAAGATCCGCAAAATGATGCGATTTCTGATTCTGAAGAAAAATCAAAAATCACAGACATCTTTACTGATTTTGCAAAAATGCCAACTACAATGCGTCAGCTTAGCTGGGTGCAGTTTTTCTCTTGGTTTGGATTATTCGGAATGTGGGTTTTCACAACTCCGGCAATCGCTCATCACATTTACAAATTGCCTTTAAATGACACTTCTTCTCAGCAATATCAGGATGCTGGTGACTGGGTTGGAATTTTATTTGGAGTTTACAATTTTGTTTCTGCAATGGTAGCCTTGTTCTTCTTACCGTACATCGCTAAAAAAATTGGAAGAAAATCAACTCACGCCATTTCATTAATCATTGGAGGAATTGGGTTAATCTCGATTTATTTTATGCCAAATGAAGACTGGGTTGTATTGCCAATGATTTTAATTGGAGTTGCTTGGGCAAGTATTTTAGCAATGCCTTACGCAATTCTCGCAGGATCTATTGCTCCTAAAAAAGATGGGGGTTTACATGGGAATCTTTAACTTCTTCGTTGTTATTCCACAAATTGTAAACGCATTAATTGGTGGCCCAATTGTAAAATATCTTTACAATGGCGATGCAATTTATGCCCTAATTACAAGCGGAGTTAGCTTTCTTAATTGCCGCTCTTTTAGTCTACAAAGTAAAAGATGTAGACGACACAATTCAAAAATCATAAATAAGAATTTCACTTATAATGAAAAAAGCATTCATATTCGATCTTGACGGCGTAATTGTCGATACCGCCAAATACCATTTTTTAGCCTGGCAAAAAATCGCTCAGGCCTTAAATATAAATTTCACACATGAAGACAACGAACTTTTAAAAGGCGTGAGCCGTGTTCGTTCTTTAGATATTATACTTGGATTAGGAAATGTTCAGGCTTCGCAGGAAGACAAAGACAAATGGCTGATTCAAAAAAATGAAGATTACCTATCTTATTTAGTTGACATGGATGAAAGTGAGATTCTTCCAGGGGTTTTAAAAATCCTAAAACTATTAAAAGATAAAAACCAGGGAATTGCATTAGGTTCTGCCAGTAAAAATGCAAGACCAATTCTGGAAAAAACAGGAATTCTGTCTTATTTCGATGTTATTGTTGACGGAAATGACGTTACCAATGCCAAACCAGATCCGGAAGTTTTCTTAAAAGCGGCTCAATTATTACATATTGATCCAAAAAAATCAATTGTATTTGAAGATTCTGTTGCCGGAATTCAGGCAGCAAACATTGCAGAAATGGTAAGTGTGGGAATTGGTGAGGAAACAATTTTGCATGAAGCTGATTACATTTTTAAAGATTTCACTTTTATAGATGAAAACTTTATCGAATCATTAATCACAAAATAAAATCAATCATAAATCAATCAATCAGAAAAACACTTTAAAAACAAATGAATCAAGATTATATAAAACCAGACAATTGGTCCATCATTGAAGAAGGATTTGATGCCGAAAGAGTAAAATCGTCTGAAAGTCTTTTTAGTATCGGGAACGGCGCTATGGGACAACGTGCCAATTTTGAAGAAACATATTCAGGCTGAAACTTTTCAGGGAAGTTATATTGCAGGAATTTATTATCCGGACAAAACTAAAGTGGGCTGGTGGAAAAACGGTTATCCGAAATATTTTGCCAAAGTATTAAACGCTCCAAACTGGATTGGAATTGACATTGAAATCAACGAAGAAAATCTTGGATTTAAACACTTGTACCGAAGTTAGAAACTTCCGCAGAGAATTGAATATGAAAGAAGGATGGTACAATCGTTCTTTTGAAGCAATTTTGAAAAACGGAACTGAAATTGCGGTTAATGTTCGTCGTTTTCTTTCGTTAGATTTAGACGAAGCCGGAGTTATCAAATACGATATTACACCTTTAAACAAAGATGCAAAAATCGTTTACAAACCGTATGTTGACGCTGGTGTAACCAATGAAGATGCCAACTGGGAAGAAAAATTCTGGGAACCGCTTGAAGTTAAAAAAGGTACCAACGAAGCTTTTGTAACGGCTCAGACGTTTCAAAACGCATTTTAAAGTTACGACTTTCATGCACAATACGATTTTGGCAAATGGAGAAAACATCAATATTTCGCCATCAACAATCGATTCAACAACAGATAAAGTTCAGTTTACTTACGGAACTATTATTGCAAAAGGACAAACCTCATCAATTCAAAAAATTGGTGGTTATACGGTTTCTTTAAACCACGAAAACACTTTGGCTGGAGCCGAAAAAGTAATAAAATCTGCTGTTGCTTTAGGATATAATGCTTTATTTCAAAATCAAATTGATGCTTGGGCAAAAATCTGGGAAATGTCAGATATTACAATCGAAGGCGATGTAAAAGCACAACAGGGAATTCGTTTCAATATCTTTCAATTAAATCAAACGTATTCAGGAAAAGACTGCTCGATTGAATATTGGCCCAAAAGGTTTTACCGGAGAAAAATACGGCGGATCAACTTATTGGGACACTGAGGCGTATTGTATTCCGTTTTACATGGCGACAAAAGATCAGCAAGTTGCACGTAATTTATTGACATACCGTTTCAATCAATTGGACAAAGCGATTGAAAATGCGAAAGATAATTTAGGTTTCAAAAATGGCGCGGCGCTTGTATCCAATGGTTACCATGAATGGTGAAGAATGTCACAACGAATGGGAAATCACGCACGAAGAAATCCACCGAAATGGTGCGATTGCTTTTGCGATTTACAACTATTACCGTTTTACCGGGCGATTACTCTTATATTCCTGAAAAAGGTTTAGAAGTTTTAATCGGGATTGCGCGTTTCTGGCATCAAAGAGCTTCTTTTTCAAAAGAAAAAAATCAATATGTAATTCTGGGCGTTACAGGTCCAAATGAATACGAAAATAACATCAACAATAATTTCTACACCAATTATATTGCAAAATGGTGTATCGATTATGCAGCTGAACAAATTAAAAAAGTGTCAACTGGAATATCCTTCAGATCACAAACGCATTTTGGAAAAAGTAAGCCTTTCGGCGAATGAAATTCAGGAATGGAAAAAAGTGGCTGATAATATGTACTTCCCAACTTCAAAAGAATTGGGTATTTATTTGCAGCAAGACGGTTTCTTAGACAAAGATTTGGTTCCGGTAAAAGATTTAGATCGTTCACAACGACCAATCAATCAAAAATGGTCTTGGGATCGCGTTTTACGTTCTCCATACATTAAACAAGCCGATGTTTTACAATGTTTCTATTTCTTCGAAGATCATTTTTCGAAAGAAGAATTAGAACGAAATTTCGATTTTTACGAATCTTTTACAGTACATGAAAGTTCACTTTCGCCTTGCGTTCACTCAATTCAGGCTGCTGTATTTAGACAAAATGGACATGGCGTATACTTTCTATTTAAGAACTTCTCGTCTGGATTTGGACGATTATAATAAAGAAGTTGAAGAAGGTTGTCACATCACTTCAATGGCTGGAACCTGGATGAGTATCGTGGAAGGTTTTGGCGGAATGCGAGTTAAAAATGACCAGCTTCATTTCTCTCCAAAAATTCCAAAAGAATGGAAAGGATATTCGTTTAAAATCAATTTCAGAAACCAAATTTTGAAAGTTGCTGTAAATCATAACGAAACAACTTTTACAGTGGACGGCGATCAGGATTTAACAATTGTGGTGAACGGAAGACCTGTAATTGCAAGTAAATCTTTACAAATAAATTAAATTACCATAAAACTTAAAACATGAAAAACTTATTTTTCGCAAGTTTAATCTTGTTTGCTTTTAGCTCAATTGCAGAAGCACAGCAATTAAAATCACCCGAAGGAAAGTTCGTAATGGAATTTTCTCTTCAAAATGACGGAACTCCAACTTACAACTTAAAATACAAAAATAAAGAAGTCGTAAAAACAAGTAAATTAGGTCTTGAACTTAAAAATGACAAAAAATCTTTATTGAACGATTTTACGGTTGTTGATACTAAAACTTCCACTTTTGATGAAACCTGGAAACCAGTTTGGGGAGAAGTGGACAACATCAGAAATCATTATAATGAATTGGCGGTAACTTTAAACCAAAAAGGAACAGACAGACAAATCATTATTCGTTTCCGTTTGTTCGATGACGGACTTGGATTTAGATATGAATTTCCGGCACAAAAAAATCTTACTTATTTCGTAATTAAAGAAGAAAGAACACAATTTGCGATGGCGGGCGATCACACTGCTTTCTGGATTCCAGGAGATTATGATACTCAGGAATACGATTATACAAAATCGAAATTATCTGAAATTAGAGGTTTATCTCAAAAAGCATATACGGCAAACGTTTCGCAAAAGAACTTTTCTCCAACAGGAGTTCAGACTTCTTTGATGTTAAAAACAAACGACGGAATCTACATCAACTTGCACGAAGCGGCTTTGATCAACTATTCTTGTATGCATTTGAATCTTAGATGATAAAAACATGATTTTCGAATCTTGGTTAACGCCAGATGCAAAAGGTGATAAAGGTTATATGCAGGCGCCAAGCCATTCGCCTTGGAGAACGATTATGGTTAGCGATGATGCTAGAGAAATCTTAGCTTCAAAAATGACTTTAAACTTAAACGATCCATCAAAAATTGAAGATACTTCCTGGATTAAACCTGTAAAATACGTTGGTGTTTGGTGGGAAATGATTACAGGAAAAAGCTCTTGGTCGTACACAAATGATTTCCCGACTGTTCAATTGGGAGTTTCTGATTTTTCAAAAGCAAAACCAAGCGGAACGCACGGAGCAAACAATGCTAACGTAAAAAAATACATTGATTTTGCTGCTGCAAATGGTTTCGATGCTGTTTTAGTGGAAGGATGGAACGAAGGCTGGGAAGACTGGTTTGGTCACTCAAAAGATTATGTTTTTGATTTCTTGACGCCTTATCCAGATTTTGACGTAAAAGGTCTTGCACGAATACGCAAAATCTAAAGGAATCAAAATCATCATGCACCATGAAACTTCAGGTTCTGTTCGTAACTACGAGCGCCACATGGACAAAGCGTACCAATTCATGAAAGACAACGGATACGATGCTGTAAAAAGCGGTTATGTTGGAGATATTTTGCCTCGCGGTGAAAACCATTACGATCAATGGATTGTAAACCATTATCAATATGCTATTGAAAAAGCGGCTGATTATAAAATTATGGTGAACGCTCACGAAGCAGTTCGTCCAACAGGAATTGCAAGAACATATCCTAACTTAATTGGAAACGAAGCGGCAAGAGGAACAGAATACCAAGCGTTTGGAGGTTCTAAACCAAATCACGTTACGGTTTTACCTTTTACACGTTTAATTGGTGGTCCAATGGATTACACGCCGGGAATCTTCGAAATGGATATTAGCAAAATGAATCCTGAGAACAAATCGCATGTAAACAGTACGATTTGTAATCAATTGGCATTATACGTTACGATGTATAGTCCGTTGCAAATGGCGGCTGATACTCCAGAAAACTACAACCGTTTTCCAGATGCATTCCAATTCATCAAAGATGTGGCTGTAGATTGGTCAGAAAGTAAATATATTGAAGCTGAGCCAGGAGATTTTATCACGGTTGCACGTAAAGCAAAAGGAACAAATAATTGGTTCGTTGGAAACGTAAACGGAGAAACTTCTCGTACATCAAACATTGATTTCAGCTTCCTTGAAAAAGGCAAAAAATACACCGCAACAATTTATGCTGATGCAAAAGATGCGCATTACAAAACAAATCCGCAAGCTTATACAATTAAGAAAATTGCTGTAACAAACAAATCAAAATTATCACAGCTTTCTGCTCCGGGCGGAGGTTATGCGATAAGTATTATTGAAACAAAATAATTTTTTTAAAGACAAGTAATTTTCCCCAATATTACTTGTCTTTTTTTTAATCTGATTTAGTTGTCCTGCAAGGTTTTCAAAACCTTGTAGGTCTTCTAAAACTTTACTCAATTATACCTACAAGGTTTTTGCAAACCTTGCAGGAAATCGAACTAAAAAAGAAAAACTATGAATAACCTAAAAATCAACCACACATTCTACAAATTAGTTTTAATGGTTTTGTTGTTTTCTGCTTCCGCGAAAGCGCAAATCCAAAAAGTAGAACCACCTTTCTGGTACGCCGGAATGAAAAATCCGGAACTGCAGATTATGTTCTACGGAAAAAACATTTCGCAATATGAAGCTTCGATTTCGAATAATGTTGTGATTAAAAATGTAGAAAAAACAGAAAATCCAAACTACCTTTTCGTAACAATTGATACGCAAAATATCAAAGCATCTGAATTGGTTTTTTCTTTCAAAAACAATAATAAAGTAGCTTTTACACAGAAATATTCTCTTAAAGAAAGAAGAGCAAATTCGGCTGACAGAAAAAGTTACGATGCATCAGATTTGATTTACTTAATCATGCCAGATCGTTTTGCCAACGGAAATCCGAAAAACGACAGCGATGCCGTTTTAACTGAAAAAGGAAATCGTGCAGAACCGGGCGGACGTCACGGCGGAGACATCGAAGGAATTATCAAAAATCTAGATTATATTTCGTCTTTGGGTGCAACAACAATCTGGAGCACGCCTTTATGCGAAGACAACGACAAACAACACTCTTATCACGGTTACGGACAATCTGATGTTTACAAAATAGATTCACGTTACGGAAACAACGAAGATTACGTTCGTTTATCTGCAGAAATGCATAAAAAGAACATGAAACTGGTGATGGATTATGTGACGAATCACTGGGGAATTACGCATTGGATGATCAAAGATTTGCCAACTAAATCATGGATCAATCAATTCGAAAATTATACACAAACACATCACCGACGCGAAGTAATTACAGATATTCACGCTTCAAAAATAGATCAGGAAATTTGTGTTGATGGCTGGTTCGTTCCTTCAATGCCGGACTTGAATTTAAGAAATCCTTTAGTTTCAAAATACTTAACTCAAAATGCCATTTGGTGGATCGAATTTGCTAATCTTGACGGTTTCAGAGTAGATACTTATAATTATTCGGATAAAACAGCAATGGCAAATTGGGCAAAATCAATTACAGATGAATATCCGAATTTTAATATTGTGGGAGAAATCTGGATGAACAATCAAGCAAATTTAGCTTTTTGGCAGAAAGACAGTAAAATTGGCGCTATTGAAAACTATAATTCTAATTTACCAAGTGTAATGGACTTTACGCTTCAAAGTCAGGTTACTTCTGCTTTCAACGAAGACACACCAAACTGGGACAGCGGGTTGATTAAATTCTACAACAATTTTGCAATGGATTTTTTATATCCAAACACCAATAACATTTTAGTTTTTGCAGAAAATCATGACACTGATCGTATGAATGATAAATTCAAATATGATCTTCCAAAATACAAACTCGCAATGACTTTATTGGCAACAATTCGTGGAATTCCACAAGTTTATTACGGCTCGGAAATTGGAATGGGTGGAGAAAAAAGCAAAGGCGATGCCGATATTCGTCAGGATTTCCCAGGCGGATGGGCTGGCGACAAAAACAATGCTTTTACCTCAGCAGGAAGAACAGCTCAACAAGCACAATATTTTGATTTTACTGCAAAATTATTCAATTGGAGAAAATCGAATGAAGCGGTCCATTTCGGAAAAATGACACATTATATTCCTGAAAACAATACTTACGTTTATTTTAGATATACCGATGCTAAAACGGTTATGGTTGTTTTCAATAATAATGCAAAAGAGCAAGTTGTAAAAACAAATCGTTTTAAGGAAACCATCAAAAACTTTAAATCAGGGAAAGATGTTTTAACTGGAAAAACATTTGATTTAGCTTCTGAAATTACTTTAGAACCTAAGTCCGCTTTGGTTTTAGAATTGGAATAAATATTTTATTTAAACACATAGAGACATAGATTTTCTGGCTCGATAAAAGGCGTTTCACTTGTTTAAACAAACATAGCATTGTAAACACTCAAAGCTATGTGTAAATGACTAGTCATTTATTAAAATCTTTTTAAGACAAAGAAAATCTATGTCTCTATGTGTTTAATTTTTTTTTTGTCACAGATTAATAGATTATCACAGATTTAAAAAAATCATTTTAATCTTGTAATCTGTGGCTTATTTTTTTCAACACAATCCATCCTAAAATATTCTAAAATAATGAAAAAATACACTTTCCTTTTTTTATCTTTAGTATACTTAACAATGAGTTGTTCTGGCTCAAAATCAGTTTCAATGAATAACGATAATACTTCGAAAACACCTTTCGTTTGGGAAGGAGCAAATGTTTATTTTTTACTTACAGATCGTTTTTACAACGGAGATACTTCAAACGACGTCAACTTCAACCGAACCAAAACTCCCGGAAAATTACGCGGATTTGAAGGTGGTGATATCATCGGAATTACAAAAAAAATTGAATCAGGATATTTTGAAAAATTAGGAATAAATGCTATTTGGCTTACGCCGATTGTAGAACAAATTCATGATGGCGTTGATGAAGGAACCGGTCTTAGTTATGGATTTCATGGTTATTGGGCAAGAGACTGGACGGCGTTGGATCCAAACTTCGGAACAAAAGAAGATTTAGCAAAACTGGTAAAAAAAGCACACGAAAAAGGCATCCGAATAATTCTGGACGGCGTTATCAATCATACCGGACCCGTAACTCCTGAAGATCCTATTTGGCCTTCGGATTGGGTTAGAACCGGTGTTGTTTGTGATTACAAATCTTTCGAAAACACGACAATGTGTACTTTGGTGGACAATCTTCCGGATGTAAGAACTGAAAGTACCCAAGAAGTACAATTACCTTCTTTTTTAGTTGAAAAATGGAAAAAAGAAGGCCGTTATGAAAAAGAAATCGCTTCGCTTGATGAATTTTTCAAAAGAACAAATTATCCAAGAACTCCAAAATATTACATCATAAAATGGCTAACTGATTATGTTCTCGAATTTGGCGTTGACGGCTACAGAGGCGACACCGTAAAACATACTGACGAAAACGTTTGGGCCGATTTTAAAAAAGAATGTGACTACGCTTTTGAAACCTGGAAAAAACATCATCCGTTAGAAGTTTTAGATCAAAATTCATTTTACACCATTGCTGAAGTTTACGGTTACGGAATAAGCGGTGGACAGGATTATGATTTTGGAGACCGAAAAGTAAATTATTTCCAAAATGGCTTCAACAACATAATTAATTTTGAGTTTAAATGGAACGCCGCTCAAAACAATTACGAAGGTTTATTTTCTAAATATTCGAATCATTTAAACAATGACTTAAAAGGATATTCGGTTTTAAATTATATGTCTTCACACGACGACGGCCAGCCTTTCGATGCCAACCGAGTAAAAGGTATCGAGGCTGGCACGAAACTATTATTATCTCCTGGAATCTCTCAGATTTATTATGGTGACGAATCAAACCGATCTTTAGTTGTTGAAGGCACTCAGGGCGATGCAACTTTACGTTCAAACATGAATTGGGACGATATCCAAAATAATCCTGAAACACAGAAAACACTTTTGCATTGGCAGAAATTAGGGCAATTCAGAAGAAATCATCCTGCAATTGGAGCCGGAATTCATCAACAAATTAGTTCTGAATTTTATGTTTTTTCGAGAACATTTTCTAAAGGTGTTTTTACAGATAAAGTTGTAATTGGGCTTGGATTTACCAAAAGACAAAAAAGAACTTCCTGTTGGCGATATCTTCCAAAACGGAACAAAATTAAAAGACACTTACTCTAATCAAAACGTGGAAGTTGTAGACGGAAAAGTGATTATCGACAGTGATTTCGACATTGTTTTACTAGAAAAACTTTAAAATTTTAACCGCAAAGGTCGCAAGGGAAAATCGCAAGGTTCGCAAAGTTATTTTATTAAAAAACTTTAGCGAACCTTGCGTAAAACTTTGCGACCTTTGCGGTTAGAAAAAACACTGCAAAATGCTAAAAATAGCTCACGAGGTGCGAAAGCCTACGAACCTGAAAACACTTTGCAAGCTTTCCAAAAAGCATTAGAATTAAATTCTGACGGAATCGAACTTGATGTTCACTTGAGTTCTGACGGGCATATTATCGTAATTCACGACGAAACCATCGATAAAATGACTAACGGAAAAGGTTTTGTAAATACTTTATCTTTGTCCGAATTAAAATCATTTTTGATTGATGGAAAACATGAAATTCCGACTTTAAATGAAGTTTTTGATTTAGTTAACAAAAAATGTTTCATCAATATCGAATTAAAAAATGCCGACACTTTAACGAAAGTTGTTTCTCTAATCGATGAATATGTTTCAGAAAAACATTGGAATTACGATCATTTTATCGTTTCGAGTTTTGATTGGAATGCGTTGCAACAAGTTCATAATTTAGATTCTAAAATTCCAATTGGCGTTTTGACAGAAACAGATCTTAATTTGGCTCTGGCTTTCGCCGAAACCATAAAAGCAAAAGCGATTCACCCCTATTATCATTTATTGAATGCCGAAAATGTTCAGGAAATGCAGGAAAAAGATTTTCTAGTTTTGCCTTGGACAGTTAATATCGAAGAAGATATTCAAAAAATAAAAAGTTATAAAGTAAACGGAATAATCTCTGATTTTCCAGATAAAATATAAAGCTAGTCCTAAGAACCTTTGTCAAAGTTTAAAACTTTGACAAAGGTTCTTAGGAATACAAATTTTAAAATCCTTTAAAATCTGTGTAATCTGTGGCTAAAAAAATTAGTGCCAATTCGTGAAATTCATGGCAAACAAAAAAATATGATCAAAAATTTCGACATCATTATCGTAGGCGGAGGCGCTGCAGGATTTTTTACCGCGATTAATATTGCAGAGAAAAATCCGAAACTGAAAATCGCCATTTTAGAAAGAGGAAAAGAAGTCCTTTCTAAAGTCCGCGTTTCCGGAGGCGGGCGATGCAACGTTACGCATGCTTGTTTTGAACCAAATGAATTGGTAAAATTTTATCCCCGAGGCGAAAAAGAACTTCGCGGTCCTTTCCATCAATTTTGTTCGGGTGATACTATCGAATGGTTCGAAAAACATGGCGTCGAATTAAAAATTGAAGATGACGGCAGAATGTTTCCAGTTTCGAATTCTTCTCAAACTATAATTGATTGTTTTTTAGAAGCAACTGGAAAATTAGGCATAAAAGTATTGACGGGCCAAAGTGTACAATCTATTTTTAAAGCCGAAAATCATTGGAAAATTGACACTCAGGATGAAAATTATGCCACCGAAAAATTAGTTTTGGCAACCGGAAGCAATCCAAAAATATGGGAAATGCTGCAACAGCAAGGTCACGCGATTGTAAGCCCCGTTCCTTCCCTATTCACTTTCAACATCAAAGATTCAAGAATTAAAGAATTACCCGGCGTTGCGGCACAAGTCACCGTAAACGTAAAAGATACCAAACTAGAATCGACGGGACCTTTGTTAATCACGCATTGGGGAATGAGCGGTCCCGCGATTTTAAAACTTTCAGCTTGGGGCGCACGAACTTTATTCGATAAAAATTATCAGTTTACAATTTTCGTTAATTGGCTAAATGATGTTGACACAGAAGATGCTGAAAAAATCCTGAAAGATTTAAAACAGGAACATGCTAAAAAAGCGGTTTCAAAAAAATCTCCTTTCGATTTCCCAAACCGTTTATGGGAAAGTTTGGTTTTAGCTTCCGAAATTGAAGCCGAAACAAAATGGGCAGATTTGTCTAAAATTCAATTACAGAATTTAGCATCTCAGCTTACAAAAGCAAAATTTCAGGTAAACGGAAAAAGCACTTTTAAAGAAGAGTTTGTAACCGCAGGCGGAATCGATTTAAAAGAAATCAATTTTAAAACCATGGAAAGTAAAATTCACGAAAATCTTTATTTTGCGGGCGAAATCGTCAATATCGACGCTATTACCGGCGGATTTAATTTTCAGAATGCCTGGACAAGCGGATTTATTTTGGCTAATAATATTTAATAGAATGAAATACAAAGGAATTATTTTTGACTTAGACGGAACGTTAGTAAACTCACTACATGATATTTCAGATGCCATGAATACTGTACTGAAAAAGCTCAATTACCCAACTCACAATTATGATACGTATCAATATTTTATCGGGAGCGGGTTACGAAATCTGGTTAGTAAAGCTCTTCCGGCTACAAACAATTCTGAAGAACAAATTGAGATTTGTTTTGACTTAATGGTTAATGAATACCGAAAAGTCTGCACGCTAAAAACAAAACCGTACGACGGAATTGTGCAATTATTAGACAATTTGGTTTCACAAAATATCAAAATGGCTGTGTTCTCTAATAAAGCCGATGAACTTACCAAGAAAATAGCATCAGAACTATTTCCTGATTATTTTGATGCTGCAGTTGGATTAAGCACTGAAGCACTTAAAAAACCAAATCCGTTTGAAGCTGTAGAAATCAGCAAAAACTGGAATTTGAAACCGGAAGAAATCATGTTTGTTGGTGATTCAGATATTGACATGCAGACGGCAATAAATGCTAATATGTTTCCGGTTGGAGTTTCATGGGGCTACAGAAGCGAAGAAGAATTGAAAAATAGCGGAGCAAAAGTGGTTTTGAATAATGCTGCGGAATTAATTGAGATTTTATAAAAAAGCCTATTTTCATTATTAACAAGAATTTACATATTCTGTAAGTTTTCGTTAAGACTATTCTAATAATTTTACTTTCAACTAAATACCATTAGATGAAAGTAAAATTACTTACCACTATTTCTTTTTTCACTTACCAACTCTCTATTTCCCAAACAGAAAAATTACTTCATGGGAAAGTTTCTTCTAACAACATTCCGCTAACCAAAGTCGAGGTAATAAACAAAACTGCCCAAACAAGTACAAGAACAAATTCCTTAGGAGAATTTTCAATTTTAGTTAAAGAACAAGATAGTCTTATTTTTTTCTGTAAAAATTTCTTCTTTAAAAGATTAAAAATGAACGCAAAAGATCTTGAAGAAAATAATCTTGTTGTGGAATTAAATCCAATGGCAGAAGAATTGGATAATGTTCTTATAACTAAGGTCAAATTCGATAAAGTTAAGGTCGATGCTGATGCTGTTGCAGATGTATTGATTGATAAAAATGTCAAAAATTTATTCTGGAATACCGGAGTTAGTGATAATACTATTAGAGAAGCTGTTCGAATTTCATTTCCTTTAAAAGGCAAGCAAAAGAAAACAATCGAACTTGATGATGATCGTTTTAAGAAACTGATAATGGCTTATTGTCCACCCGATTTTTTCATCAAAAATCTAAAACTAAAACTAGAAGAAAAAGAACTTTTTATTGATTTTTGCGATTCAGATCCCAAATCGAAAATGCTTTTGGAAGATCCTAATATTCTTGCCACATTGGATTTTTTGTATGCTAAAAATGAAGAATTTAAAAAGCTGAAAACAGAAACTAAAAACTAAATTTTAATGAAAGTACAACTACTTACCACGATTTCTTTTTTCAGTTATCAACTCTCTATTTCTCAAACAGAAAAATTACTTCACGGAAAAGTTCTCGCTAACAAAGCTCCTCTTAATAAAGTTGAAGTCATAAATAAAACCATTAAAACAAGTACCACAACAAATGCATTGGGCGAATTTTCAATTGCTGCAAAAGTAGAGGATAGTTTGATTTTTTTTTCAAAAGATTATCTATTTACACGGTTGAAAATTACGGCTAAAGAAATCGAAAACAATAATCTTTTAATAAATATGATTCCGAAAGCGGAAGAATTAAATGAGGTAATTGTTATGCAATCATTAAAACCAGTTTTGCTCAGCAAAGAAGATATAAAGGAAATCAAACTAAATTCGCATAAATCTAAAGAAGGATTAAAAATTCAAGGTTTTAATGAAGTAAAGGGAAGTCCTATGGATATTGATTTCATTCGTTTGGGCAAGCAAATTTCCAACTTATTCAAAAAAGATGAAGAGCCTAAAAAAGAAATTCCAAAAATCAATTTTATGGAACTTATCAAAAACACAATAAACCCAGATTTTTTTACCAAAGATTTAAGATTAAATTCTGATAAAAAAGAGCTCTTTCTTCAATTCTGCGATGCTGATCCAAAATCTAAAACACTGACAGTAAGCCCAAATTTGCTAGCTACAATGGATTTTTTATTTCTTAAGAATGATGAATTTAAGAAGCTAAAATCAGATATTAAGAATTAATCCTGAAGCTATTTTTAGCATATTTTTTTAAGTAATCAATAAACCTGAAAAAAAATCCTACCTATTGAGCCACAAAATACTTGCATTCAAAATCGTCGCAAACGCAACCCAAATTAAATACGGAATCAACAAATAACCCGCAGTTTTATTGATTTTCACAAACTTTAAATACGTTTCATAAATAAACAGCCATAAAAGAACGATTTCAACCAAAGCCAGCATCGTGTTTTTTAATCCGAAGAATAAATACGACCAAATGGCATTTAAGGTTAACTGAATTATAAAGAAAAGAAGTGCTTTTTTTACCTCTTCATTTTGTTCTCTGATTTTATCCCAAACTAATCCTGCAGCAATCGCCATTAAAATATAAAGTAATGTCCAAACGGGCATAAAAATCCAATTTGGCGGATTAAAAATTGGTTTTTCAAGAGTTGGATACCAGCTTTCAACGCTTGGTCTGGTTACTGTGCTTGCGGAATATCCTACTGCTAAACAAACCAATAAAGCTATCGCAATTTTTATGTATTTATTCATTTCATTAAATTTTGTAGTCAAAAATAGTTAAAAGGAAAGTTTAAACCATATAAGTAATATAAGTTCATTTTAGTAAAGCTCATTTATATTTTCTTATATTACTTATATTGTGAAAAAATTTAAAAACTATCTTTGCCAAAATTTTATATTTCATGTTTACAGCAACTGATTTTATTCCAAATAAATATACTTCAACAATCGAAAACGGAAACTTTGAGTGGAGCGCTCCCAGCAACATTGCATTAGTAAAATATTGGGGAAAAAAAGACAATCAGATTCCGGCAAATCCTTCGGTAAGTTTTACTTTGAATAATTGTAAAACAATTACAAAATTGGGGTTTTCAAAGAAAAGCGCTTCGACTCCGCTCAGCGTGACAAATGGTTTTTCTTTTGATTTACTATTTGAAGGAAAACCGAAAGAAGATTTCAAGCCAAAAATTCAAAAGTTCTTAGAAAGAGTTGAAATTTATCTTCCATTTTTAAAAGACTATCATTTTACGATTGATACTCAAAATACTTTTCCGCACAGTTCCGGAATTGCTTCTTCGGCTTCTGGAATGGCAGCGTTGGCAATGAATTTTATGAGTTTGGAGAAATTGCTGAATCCCGAAATGACGGAGGAATATTTTTACCAAAAAGCATCTTTTCTTGCCCGTTTAGGTTCAGGAAGTGCTTGCCGAAGTGTAAAAGGAAATGTTGTGGTTTGGGGAAATCAAGCAAATATTAAAGGAAGTACCGATCTATTTGGAGTTGAATTTCCATATGCAATTCATGAGAATTTCAAGAATTATCAAGATACTATTTTGTTAGTCGATAAAGGCGAAAAACAAGTTTCGAGCACCGTAGGTCATGATTTAATGCACAATCATCCTTATGCTGAAAGACGTTTTGCACAAGCACATGAAAACTTAGATAAATTAATCACCATTTTCGAAAATGGAAATTTAGAAGAATTCATTAAAGTAGTCGAAAGCGAAGCCTTGACTTTGCATGCGATGATGATGACTTCGATGCCGTATTTTATTTTGATGAAACCAAATACGTTGCAAATTATAAACTCAATTTGGAAATTCAGAAATGAAACCCAAATTCCGGTATGTTTTACGCTTGACGCAGGAGCAAATGTTCACGTTTTATATCCCGAAAACGTTACCGAAAAAGTATTGCAATTTATTCAGGACGAATTAGTTGTATTTTGTCAGAATCGTCAGTACATTTGCGACAAAATTGGAGACGGTTCAATTGCATTGTAATTTTCCGTATCTTTAATTAAAATTTTGATTATGGACATTCAATTAGAAAAACGCGAAGTGATAGATATTCTGGAAAGTACAGATGATATTTCGATCATTTTGGCTGTCAAAAAATTGTTAACCAAAAAGAAAAAAGATTGGTGGGATGATTTAACTGAGGCTCAAAAAGAAGATATTGCTCAAAGTGAATTAGAATTTGAAAGAGGAGAATTTTCAAGCTATGAAGATGTGATGAAAAAATACAGGTAGTGAATCTTAAAGTAAATATTTCAAAAACAGCTGAAAAGAATTTAGAGGCTGTTTTAAATTTTATTGAAGCAAGATGGTCTAAAAAATCAAAAGAAATGTTTCTTGTTAAATTTCAAAAAGCAATTTCAATAATCAGTATGAATCCTGAAATTTTTCCTAAATCATCAGTAAATAAAAAATATCGAAAATGTGTTATAACAAAACAATCAAGTTTCCTGTATAGTTTTGGTTCTAAAGTGAAATTAGAATTCACACCATTTTCGACACAAGACAAGACCCAAATAAAATAAAGAAAGACATAAAACAAACATGAAAGGACCATTATTTTACTCAAAAATATTACTCTTTGGAGAATACGGAATCATCCGCGACTCTAAAGGACTTTCTATTCCTTATAATTTTTACAACGGTGCATTAAAGAAATCTGAAGAGCCTTCAGCTGAAGCTATTGCATCTAACAAAAGTTTGACAAGTTTTGCATCATATCTTGAAGTTTTACAGACACAGCAACCAGAATTGGTTACTTTTGATTTGGCATCTTTAAAAAATGATGTTGAAACCGGAATGTATTTTGATTCTAGTATTCCGCAAGGATACGGAGTTGGAAGCAGTGGTGCGCTTGTTGCAGCTATTTATGACAAATATGCTAACAATAAAATTACTGTTTTAGAGAATTTAACTCGCGAAAAACTATTACAGCTTAAAAATATATTTTCTCAAATGGAAAGCTTTTTCCACGGGAAAAGTTCTGGTTTAGATCCATTAAACAGCTATTTGAGTATTCCGATTTTGATCAATTCTAAAGATAATATTGAAGCAACTGGAATCCCGACTCAGAGTTTTGACGGAAAAGGTGCTGTGTTTTTATTAGATTCTGGAATTGTTGGCGAAACGGCTCCAATGGTTAACATTTTCATGGAAAACCTTAAAGATAAAGGTTTCCGTACGATGCTTAAAAATCAGTTTGTTAAATATACTGATGCCTGTGTTGAAAACTTTTTACACGGCGACATGAAATCTTTGTTTACAAATACTAAAAAACTTTCTAAAGTTGTTCTAAACAATTTTAAACCAATGATTCCTGAACAATTTCACGGAATATGGCAACACGGAATTGACACTAATGATTATTACCTAAAACTTTGCGGTTCTGGCGGAGGCGGTTATATCCTTGGTTTCACCGAAGATTTAGAACGTGCTAAAGCATCTTTAAAAGATTACAAACTAGAAGTAGTTTATCAATTTTAAGTCTCAATCTTCTAAAAAAGCCGAAATTATTTGAGTACATTTTCCTAGAATCTTAATCCTAAAAAATTATTGCATATGAAAAGTATTTTAAAGATTATCAAAGCAACTTTTTTAGGAGGAATTCTTTTTTTAGTTCCTTTAGTTGTACTGCTTGTTTTTTTAGAAAAAGGGTATGGCATTGTTCAAAAGACCACGCTTCCTCTTGTAAATAGCTTTCCAAAAGTAAATATTTTAGGAATTGCAATTCAAGAACTTATCGGGATATTGATTATTATTTTGATTTGTTTGATTGCAGGTTTGCTGGCAAAAACTGTGGCTGCAAAAAATCTGGTTCAAAAATTAGAAGACGGCGTTTTGAGTTTTGTTCCTGGATATTCGTTTATGAAAAGCATGAATGAAAATATTTTAGGTTTTGAATCTAATGACGACTTAAAAGTAATCTTGGTTCCTACTGATGCTGGCTTGCAGTTTGCTTTTTTAATAGAACAAATAAGTGAAGAGAAATTTACAGTCTTTATTCCAGATGCGCCAAATCCTTGGAGTGGCTCTGTGGTTTTTGTAGATAAAAAAGACATTCAGGATATTGATATTACACAAAAACAAGCTTTGGCCTGCATTCGAAAATTAGGATATGGATCTAGTGAATTGTTAAAAAACAAACTCTAAACTTTCAGAATCAAAAAATATCTTTTAACTTCCCAAATCTAATCTATCATATTTATAATTTATGTTAAGCAGACAGCACAAGCTTGTAGTAATGAAAATTGTTAGTTTGTTTTCTGTCGTACGCGGTTATAACATCCCCATTATTGTTTTAGCACAATATTTATCGGCAATTTTTATTTTGGCTCCGGAGAAAAGAGCGCTTGATATTCTGCTGGATTTTTATTTGTTTTTGATTGTTTTTGCTTCGGCGATTACAATTGCTTCAGGATACATTATAAATAACTTTTACGACAGTCAGAAAGGATTTAATCAACGGCCAAACAAATCAATGCTTGATCGTTTGGTAAGCCAAAAAACAAAATTGACGGTTTATTTTAGTTTGAATTTCTTGGCTGTTTTAATGGCTTCTATTGTTTCATGGCGTGCTTTTTTATTCTTTTCGGGTTACATTTTCCTGATATGGTTTTACTCTCATAAAATTAAAAAATATCCAATTATAGGCAATTTAACGGCCTCCTTAATGGCTGTAATTCCGTTTTTTGCCATTTTATTATATTTCTACAATAAGATTTCATTTGAAGAAATTGAAGATCATATGAGTCATTTTATGGTTATTTCGGCACATGCAATATTTTTGTTTTTATTACTGCTGATTCGGGAAATGATAAAAGATTTAGAAAATTTAAAAGGCGATTTGGCCAACAATTACGAACGATACCTATTACTATATAGTGAAAAATTTCGAAACAAATTATTACTGATTTTGACTATTTTGACTATAATTCCAGTTTATTTTTTATCAACATTTATGATGTTGGATATATGGATATTTACTTTTATGTTTGTTTTGGCGTATTGCTTTTTTTCCTGATTTATTCTATGGAAATCAAATTCGAAAGAGCAATATTTAATGCTTCATAATGTTTTGAAATTTTTGATTGTTTCTGGCGTTTTCTGCATTGTTTTGATTAATCCGAGTGTTTTGTGGCATGGGGAGAATTGATTTCTCAATACTAAGAAAAGTTATTTCACGCAGATTTTGCAGATTGAGCAGATTTTTTCTTTGTGTATCTCTATTAAACTTTGTGCAATAACCCAAATGTTTAAAAGAAGCCCATTGTTTGAATCTAGCCCCGATTGAAGTGGAAATCCTTTTATTTTTTTCTTTAAAAAACAAAAGATTGAAACGAAAAGCGGGAATTAATGCCTGAAAAAAAGCCAATTGCGATGCTTCAAATTTCTTATATAATTATTGCTATTAATCTAAGAACAATGAACTTAAGATTATTTAGCAAGAATAAACTATCTTTGCACAAATTACAGAATTTATGAACAATAAGGAAGGCAATAATAAAAGAGGCGGATCGAACCAAGTAGCTCAAGATCAAACTCTAGCAAGCCAAAACCTCCTATGGCTAAGCGTGCTCAAGGGCCGAAAAAAGTGAAGCCTGCAGTGAAAGCTGCTGAAGAAGCAGCGGAGCGGAAAAAATTAAGAAACAAAATCAGGCTCCAAAGAGACAAAAGGCTTCGGACGAAATTCGTTTGAACAAATACATTTCAAATTCTGGGGTGTGCTCGCGTCGTGATGCTGATATATATATTCAGTCTGGAAACGTTAAAGTTAATGGCGTTCCGGTTACTGAAATGGGTTATTTAGTAAAATTAAACGATGTTGTAAATTTTGACGGTGTTGTTTTAACTCCTGAAAAGAAAGAATACATCTTGCTAAACAAGCCTAAAAACTTTACTACTGCGCTTGATGAAGGACAGGAATATCGTAACGTTCTGGAACTTGTTCGTGGTTCTACTACTGCAAAAATTGCTCCGATTAGGAAGAATGGACAAGAACACAACTGGATTGTTGTTGTTTACAAATGATACGGATATGATTCGTAAGTTTACTTTACCGAGTCAGAAATCGTCTAAAATTTACCAGGTTTCTTTAGATAAAAACTTGAAATTTGAGGATTTAGAAAAAATCAGCAAAGGTTTGTTCTTGACGGACACCGTGTGTTTGTTGAAGAGGTTAGTTATATTGAAAAAGAACCAAAAAGTGAAGTTGGCCTTAAATTAAAATCATCTAATGTAAAAGTGGTTCGTGCTATTTTCGAAAATTTTGATTATGATGTTTTACGAATTGACCGTGTTTCATTTGCTGGTTTAACTAAAAAGAATTTGCCTAGAGGTAACTGGCGTTTCTTGACAGACCAAGAGATTATCAATTTGAAAAACTCTAATAAATTTCTCAAATTCAGATTAAATATCAATCCTGTTTTGCTTTTGTAAGATGGGATTTTTTATTTAGAAACTGAAAAAGTTATGTCCGAAAAGTGTGAAAATTGATCTTCCGATGTTTTGATTTTTATCTTCAACGGTTTCGTAACAGGTGAATCCTAAGATAATTTTGATTCCTGGTTGAATGCTGTTCAGGATTTCTCTTTTTTGTTCTTCAAGAAGCAATTTTAAACTGTCTAACAATTGAATATTATTTTTAAGATAAGAGACAACCAAAAGTGCAGAAAAGTTTAATATTTCGCGGGCAGTTTCACTTTTAATTCCGACTTCGTTTGAAATCATTTCAGAAATTCTGCCTTTTTTATTGGTGAAGATTTCTTTTAAGATGGCGTTTCCTTCAATTCGATAACAGTCGTCGACTGATAAAATTCGGCCCGAAGCAAAATCAACTTCTTGATAAAATGTCGAATCGTCTTCAATTAATTTAATTACTTCTTTGTAAAAGCCTAATTCTTCGGCTTTGTTGTATAGGCCCATTAAAACTGTGCCTATTGAAACATCAATTCCCTTGATTAAAAGAGCATCATTTTCGAAATAAAACTTGTTAAGTTTGGAAACAACATTAGAAGAAATAAAACGTCTAAGTTCAATTTGTAGGTTTGGGGTCATACTCATAACTTATAAAATGATTATTTATAATAGTTTAAAATAATCGATAAAGTGAGGCTTTTTATCGTTTATCAGGATAAAAATATAAAATATTTTAACATTTCCAAAAAATAAGTTAAGAATATACATACCCGATTAACAGCTCGTTAACAAAAACTGTTATGAACGCCAGTAAATATAATACTTTCGAAATCAAAAGAAAATGAAAATATTTTTTGACAAATTTAAATATTTTTCAAAAAAGAATAAAAAGTAAGAAAAATCCTGAGTACTTTTACAGAATTAAAATAAAATGTTTCGATATTCCCATGTTATGGTCAAAAAAATGCCAAGAAAAATAATACAAAACATAAAATTTATAAAACTGGAGGCCAAAAACCCAAGCAATGATCCTGTTGCAGCTTTTAAGGCTCTCTGATGGTTTTTAGAATCGTAAATAAGTTCGCCGACAAACGCACCAACAAAAGGCCCTATAATAACCCCAAAGGGTATTGGAGCCAAGATTCCAATTACTAATCCAATGTTTGTTCCCCAGACTCCGTAAGAACTTCCACCAAATTTTTTAGTGCCTTTTGACGGAATTACATAATCAAGAATCGTAATAATAATCGTGATTAATAATGTTATACCTAAAACCCAATAGTTGTTTTCGACCGCTTTTGTGAGATATAAAAGCAATAATCCAACCCAACAACTTGACAATCCCGGTAAAACCGGCAAAAAACTGCCAAAAATACCGATGATCATACATATAAAACCGAGCAACAACAATACTAAATCCATATATTTTTTGTAAATTGTATTTGCAGATCCAATAAAAAATAAGCTATGTCAAAATTTTTAAAAATATTTGCATTCCACTTTCTGCTTTTTTCGATTAACTCGAATTTGCATGCGCAGACTCCAAAACTTTCTATAGATGATCTCTTACTTCAGGACAGCATTTATAAAAGTACTAAGAAAAAAGTATTAAATTTTTCGCTTAAAGAATTTGATGCACTTTTTCTTGAATATTTTAACCGAAAACAAGACCCAGAAGTTCTTTTTACAAAAACTGAATTTTATACTTATACAGTTCAGATTGCAACATTTTCAGACCGGCTTGCCTTGTTATATCCTGATCAAAAGGAAGTTGCTGCTCAAAGTAAACAGCAGTGGCTCTCAGAAAGCTATGAAGATTATTTAGAATACAAAGGTTCTCAAAAAAAATAATTGTATTTTTATACCACAAATCACTTTATTAAACTCAACCTCAAAGTCTTGAAGCCGTTTTTCATTTTTTTAGTTTTTCTATTTTTTAATTCTTGTCAATATTTTGAGAAGAAGGTTCCGTCTGAAAAAGAATTACTTCAAAAAGAACTAAAATCAATTAACTGGAAAGAAGTTGACGAATATCCAAGCCTTGCAGAATGTGAAACCATTGCCGATGAAAAACAACGCCAAAAATGTTTTTTTGACATTATGGCGCAGCTTGTACAGCAAAAATTAGATATCGACAGCTTATCTATTTTATATCCTGAACTCGATACAATTGAAGTTAAAGTAACTGTTTTCCCAAATGCAAAAATGGAGTTTGAACCTCAGTTTCCTAAAGATTCTGTGGCTTATGACACTATTAAAGTTGATAGTATTTTGCATGCCCGCTTGGTTGATTTCCCAAAAGTAAGTCCAGCCATAAAACGTGGCATTCCGGTAAAAACGCAATTTATATTACCGGTAATTATTAAAGCGAAAAACGAAAAGTAGTTTTTTTTCACCATATAAGTAATTGAAGTTCATTTAAAACTTTATGGAAAAACTAGACTTAATAAGACTCAGAAACTGAGCTAAAATTTCTTATATGACTTATATGGTTTTATTTTCGGAATTTTATTTATTAAAACTTCTCCCTTTCCATTCATAAGAACCAAATAAACTGTATAAAGCAACCGTTGAACTGAAAAAAGGATACAGTAAACTGCTCATTAAAAGACTTTTAATTTTCGTTTTCGTTAAAAATCTATTCGTAATTGAAAGCAAAATAAAATCAATTAAAAACTTAACAAAAGCAAACAAAACAAAAAGCGGATAAGAAACGATTCCAAAAAGAACCTCGAAAAACCCAATTACAAAACTAAAATTTCCGAGGAAAACAATTAATCCTAAAGCTTTTCCGAAAGTACTTTTATACGAACTTGTTTTTGCCGCCCAGCGTACTCTTTGGTAAAAAAGGGATTTCCAATTTTCAGTTGGTTTTGTAGCTACAATTGCTTCTTGAGCTTTTAAATACAGAACTTCATTCGGGAATTTCGCGATTGCTTTCTGTAGTAAAAAAACATCATCGCCACTTGCTATTTTATCGTTTCCTTCAAAACCGTTTAAGTTTTCAAACAATGATTTTTTGTACGCAAAATTAGCGCCGTTACACATAAAACCTTTGTTTAAACCAAAACTCCCAACTGTTGCGCCTTGCAGACTTGTTAAATCCAATTGCTGAAAATGGTCTAAGAATGAATTTCCACAATCATAAGTAACTGCGCCAGCAAGCATTGAAACTTTATTTTCCTGTATGTAATTATCAAAAACCAAAAGCCAATTTTCCGGAACCAAACAATCAGCATCGGTTGTAATTACCCAATCGGTTTTTACATGTTGCATTGCGGTTGTTATGGCATCTTTTTTTGGCGAATTTGAAATGCGAACATTCTCGATTACCGAAACTTGAAACTTGAAACTTGAAACTTGAAACTTTTCACTCGATGAATCATCAACTAAAATCACTTCAAATAAATCTTGTGGATAATTTAGTTTTGAAAAACTATTTAGAAGTTTTGGAAGATTTTTTTCTTCATTTCTAAATGGAACAATTATCGTAAAACCAGTTTGAGGTTTTAAATCTGTTTTTTGATAGTTTTTAACTTTGAAAAACCCATAAATAAGCAAGCTAATGCTAAACACATAAATTGCTAATATGGAGAATAAAGTAAAAATCATTCTGCTGTTTTGGTTTTAAAGTTGAGTACAAAATAACTTCCTAAAACTACTGGTAAAACGACATTTAGAAACCACATCAAAGTGCTGATGAAAATTACAATCCATTCATTTACACCCAAAATTCCGAAGAAATAAATAGCCACACTTCCTTTTACGGCAAAATCTAAAAACTGAAATGTTGGCAAAGAAGAAGCTAAAAAATAAACCGACGTTATTGCTGACATTAAAGTTAAATAAGGCAAATCGACATCAAATGCTAAAAACAAAAAGTAGTATTGATGCGAGAAAACCAAATAACGGCAAATTCCTAAAAAGATGTTTTTCTGATGAATTGACTTCGGAATTTCATTGATTTTATGAATCAGTTTTTCAATCGAATAACCTTTAACTTTTATTTTTTTTATCGAAAACAAGATAATCAGAATCAGTATAAATCCGCCAAAAAGAATCAGAACCGTTTTCGTTGTAATCACGTTAAACTGTGCATTGAAATACAGTAATCCAAAAATTCCAAAAATTATAGTTAGAATCATCTGAATTCCGTTGCAAATCAAGTTTAGAAAAACCACTTTTTTAGCATCAGATTTTGGATAATATAACGCTTTTCCAGCGTACTCTCCTACTCCATTTGGCGTAAAAATTCCGGCTGTTAAAGCGGCTAAAACCTGTTTTGTAGATTCGTAAACGGAAATTTCATGAATTACTTTGGCTAAATTCTGCCACTTTAAAATCTCAAAATAGCGATTCAAAACACTCAAAAGCAGTATAAACGAAATACCCAAAACCGACTGATTTTTTCGGAATAAAATAATGAACTTATTCCAGTCCAGTTTGTCGTTGTTTGCCAGCTGATTATAAATAAAATAAAATGCACCGCCAACAATTAAAAGTTTGACTAGAAGAACAAGGAATTGCTTAGCTTTGTGAGGAATTGAAATCATGCCGCAAAAGTAATCAATTTGAAGATGTGGCAATAGAAATGTGCCAATTTGAAAATTAGATAATGAGTTAATTTTCTAAACTTGAAACCTCGAACTTGAAACAAAAACTTTGACAAAAGAACGCATCATATTAGGTATTGACCCAGGAACCACAATTATGGGTTTTGGACTGATTAAAGTCATCAATAAAAAAATGGAGTTTTTGCAGTTAAATGAATTGCAATTGTCCAAATACGACAATCATTACCAAAAACTAAAAATCATTTTTGAAAGAACCATCGAATTAATCGAAACGCATCATCCTGACGAAATTGCAATTGAAGCTCCTTTCTTTGGAAAAAATGTTCAGTCGATGCTGAAATTGGGACGCGCACAAGGCGTTGCAATGGCGGCGGGGCTTTCAAGAGATATTCCAATCACAGAATACGAACCCAAAAAGATAAAAATGGCGATTACTGGAAACGGAAATGCCAGCAAAGAACAAGTTGCCAAAATGCTGCAACAACTTTTAGGTTTAAAAGAATTACCTAAAAACCTCGATTCAACCGATGGTTTGGCAGCAGCGGTTTGTCATCATTTTAATTCTGGGAAAGTCGTTGTTGGGAAAAGTTATTCGGGTTGGGATGCTTTTGTGAAACAAAATGAGGAACGAGTTAAGAAATGAGACAATTAGATAATGAGATAATTCCATTCGTTGTCTACAAATAATTATCTGAATTATCAAATTGAATACATTACCTAATTAAAAAATGAGCGGTATCTACATTCATATTCCTTTCTGCAAGCAGGCTTGCCATTATTGCGACTTTCATTTTTCGACTTCGATGAAGAAGAAAGACGAGATGGTTTTGGTTTTGGCCAAAGAAATTGCTATGCGCAAAAGTGAACTTCTCGACTCCGCTCGAAGTGACAATGAGATTGTAGAAACCATTTATTTTGGTGGCGGAACCCCTTCTGTATTGACAAATGACGAAATAAACTTTTTAATTGCAGAAGTTTATAAAAATTATAAAGTCTGCAGAAAATCCGGAAATTACGCTTGAAGCCAATCCGGATGATTTGTCTTCAGAACGAATTTTTGAATTATCTAAAAGTCCGATAAATCGATTAAGCATTGGGATTCAATCTTTTTATGAAGACGATTTGAAGATGATGAATCGCGCTCATAATTCGGCGGAAGCCAAAAAATGTTTAGAAGAAGCGACAAAATATTTTGATAATATTTCGCTCGATTTGATTTACGGAATTCCAGGAATGAGCGATGAAATGTGGAAGCAGAATATTGAAACAGCTTTGAGTTTCGGCATTCCGCATATTTCAAGTTATGCTTTGACAGTTGAACCCAAAACAGCTTTAAGAAAATTAATTGAAACTGGAAAAATTGCGGAACCTCAGGACGAAGTAGCTTCAAACCATTTTATGATTTTGGTCGAAACACTTCAAAAAAATGGTTTTATTCATTACGAATTATCGAATTTTGGAAAAGAAAATTATTTCTCAAGAAACAATTCGGCTTATTGGTTAGGCAAAAAATATATCGGAATTGGGCCTTCGGCACACAGTTATGACGGCGAAAAAAGAGGCTGGAATATTGCGAATAATTCGCTTTATTTAAAAGCGATTCGGAACGATGAACTTACCAATTGAAACTGAGATTTTGACAAAATCTGATCGTTATAACGAATATATTATGACAGGATTACGAACGATTTGGGGCGTTTCATTAGAAAGAATCGAAAAGGAATTTGGATCGGAATATTTCGATTATCTGAATAAACAATCTCAAAAATTCTTGAATGACGAACTACTTTCAATCGAAAACAACATTCTAAAACCAACTCCAAAAGGAAAATTTTTGACAGATGGAATTGCATGAGATTTATTTTACTTAAATTTGGAAGACTAAAATTAGCCACGAAGGCACAAAGGCACAAATCAATTAAACTTTGTGACTTAGCGTCTTTGTGGCATAAAACCCAAATTATGTTAGCAAAAATCAACAACTTCGAAATCGACTTATCAAAACCTATCGATATCTCTATTCCATTAACCAATACAGACGAAAACCCAATTGCTTGGTATATTGAGAAACCCGTAATTGAGCCTGTAGTTTTTGGCGATTGGATTGGGAAAGTTTCAGAAGGAAAATCATCTACGAATTTCAATAATATTTTCTTTAATCCGCATGGGCATGGAACGCACACGGAATGTTTAGGACATATTACGAATGATTTTTACAGCATTAATCAATCTTTAAAACAGTTTTTCTTTTTTGCCAAATTGATTACAGTTGAACCTGAAAAGATTGGAGAAGATTTCGTGATTACGAAAGAACAAGTTCAAATTGCGTCTAAGTACTTCGACTTCGCTCAGTGTGACACCATTGGAAGCTTTAATCATCAGAACACTTCCAAATCAAAAAGAAAAAAAATCAAGAAAATATTCAAATACAAATCCGCCATATTTGTCTGAAGAAGCTGCGATTTTCATCCGCGAAAGCGAAATTCAGCATTTATTGATCGATTTGCCAAGTGTTGACAAAGAACATGACGAAGGAAAATTATTAGCTCACAAAGCATTTTGGAATGTAAAAAATACGCATCAATCTAAATCCTGATGCACGATTGAATGCTACAATTACCGAAATGATTTATGTTTCTGATGAAGTTGAAGATGGAGATTATATACTAAATCTTCAAATCGCTTCGTTTGAAAATGATGCAAGTCCGAGTAAGCCAGTACTATATAAAATTTTAGATTTTAGAATGTAGATTTCAGATTACTCTACTGCAAAAATCTAAAATCTGAACTCTAAAATCTAAAATTAAAATGATAACCGTTTCTACAGATAAAACTAAACTTGACGTTCCGTTTATACAAAACTTCCTGAAAGACATTTATTGGGCTGCGGGACGAACTATTGAAGAAGTGCAAACGACAATTGATGCTTCGGTTTGTTTCGGAATTTATTTAAACGACAAACAAATTGGTTTCGCACGTGTCATTACTGATTATGTGGTTTTTGCTTATTTAATGGACGTTTTTATAACTGAGGAACATCGCGGAAAAGGTTATTCGTCGATTTTAATTGAAGCGATGATGAACGAACCTAAATTGCAAGAAGTTAAAATTTGGCGATTGGCTACAAGTGACGCGCACTTTTTATACGAAAAATTTGGATTTACAAAACTGAATCATCCTGAAAAGATGATGGAAAAAATAGTAAAATGAAAACAGTCTTAAAACTCGAAGAAATCGCTTTATTTATTCTCGGAATATTTCTTTTTAGCCGTTTAAATTATGATTGGTGGTGGTTTTTGGCTTTAATTTTAACTCCAGATTTGTCCATGATTGGATATGCTTTTGGGAATAAAGCTGGCGCATTTTTGTACAATATTTTTCATCATAAAGGAATTGCACTTTTAATTTATGGTTTAGGATGTTATTTAGGTATTGAAATTATTCAATTAGCCGGAATTATTTTATTTTCACATTCGGCAATGGATCGTATTTTTGGTTACGGATTGAAATATGAAAAAGGTTTTAAATACACACATTTAGGTGAAATTGGTAAATAAGCAATTATGAATTTAGAAACGTATTACGAATATTGTCTTTCAAAAAAAGGGGTCAGCGAACATTTTCCTTTTGATGAAGATACTTTAGTTTTTAAAGTAGGCGGAAAAATGTTTGCTTTATCTTCTTTATTACAATGGGAAAAAAATGAAGCTTCGGTTAATTTAAAATGCGATCCAGACCGCGCACAAGAACTCAGAGCGGAATATGACGAAATAAAACCGGGATTTCATATGAGCAAAGTGCATTGGAATACGATTGCTTTAAACGGAAATTTGCCCGACAAATTTGTCAAAGAATTGATCGATCATTCGTATGATTTGGTTTTCAAAAGTTTGACAAAGAAAATTCAAAATGAAATTATCGACCCGAGGTAATTTTTTTACCGAACAGGCGGAGCAATTAGAAAATTAGGCATTACATTTGCGGACGTAAGATCAAAAAACTTAAAAACCAGAATCAGTTTGCAAATTAGCAATTTATAAAATCATGAAAGAACAATTTAAAAAATTTCTGAACGAAGAACAAGATCCAAAAGCGATTGAAAAAATCACTTCTAAACTTACAGATTTATTGATGAAAGGCGAAGAGATTGGCTATATCGCGGTACAAAAAAAACCTGCAATTACTGTTTTTCCTGACAGTATTGTAGTAACAAACAAACGAATCATCATCTGTGAACCTAAAAATCTTGGACTTTCTATGGATTTTACAGATTATGCTTGGGATGATATTGCAGGTACTTTTGTAAAAGAAAATATTTTAGGTTCTGAATTTTCATTTGGAACAAAAACAGATATTAGGCGTTACTATCGATTATATTCCGAAAATTCAGGCTAGAAAAATTTATACTTATGCTAAAGAACAATTGGATTTCTTAAAAAATCCTGTTGTTGCAGGAGCGCCTGTTCAAGAAAATGTTGAATCAATTTTTGAAGAAGACAGTAGAAGAGGAAGAAGTTGAAGAAGAAGTTGAAGAAGTAGAAACAGAAGAAGTAACAAGTTTTGCTGAAATTATGCCGGCTGCACCATCGTCTTACACTGAAACTTTTGAACCAATTCAGACTAACACAGCTCCAACAGGAGACCGTAAATTAAGTGAGTTATCTAAAGAGGAACTTTTTGATAAATTACAGAATTACAAAAAATTATTGACAATGGATTGATCATGCAAGGAGAATATGATTCTTATAAAAAAGAGATATTAAGTTACATGTAAGTCTTAAAGTCGAAAAGTCGAAAGTCTTAAAGTCTTTTACTTTGACTGAAATAAAAAAAGCCAGAATAGAAATTACTATTTCTGGCTTTTTTTTTATAGTCTGCACATCGACTTTAGACTTTTGGCTTTCAAACTTTAGACTAAAGCGTAGCTTTCTGTTTTTCTACAAATTTATGTGATTGCAGTTCGAGTAATTCCTTTGCATTTTTTCGTTGCAGATCAAACAATCTTTTATCTTCGGCAATATCTGCATACACTTTATCGTGCATTTCGGCACTTGTTTTAATCAGTAAATCACGTTGGTATTTGTTTTGTTCCAAAGTGGCTTTCATTGCTGTTTCGGCTTCTTCTTGCTTGAAGTCGAATTCACCTTTTGGGGCTAATAATTTTGCGATAATTGGCGATGTTTCGATTGCCAAAAACAACAGCATAATGAAAAAAGACGGCATCCACGGCAGTTTGTTCAACGCATTAATACGCGCCATTAATCCATCGAAACCTTCAATAATAGGTTGTGTTTGCGAAACTTTTTTATCTAAATCGGCTTGAAGTTGTTTGCCTGTTTTTTCTTTTTCAGCAATTTTAGCTTCGTTTGTCGTTTTCAAAGTTTCAAATTCTTTTAAAGACGCATCGTGTTTTTCTCGTTTCTCTTTATATACAGGACCTTTTCCTAAGTTTTTTAGTTCCGGCAGTTCCTTCTGCTTCTGTAATATAAGTTGAATATAAAGCGTTTACTTCTTTCTCTTTCTTTACAATATCAGCTTTTCAAACCAGCAATTTCAGCTTTATTTTTATCTAAATCAGATTTGAAATAAGTGCCAATTTGTTTTTTATTGGCCAATTCCATTTCGTTTTTCTCTTTTAATAAAACAGTATTGATTTCTTTTTCGAAAATTTTAATTTCTAAAGGTTTCGAAATTACAATTGCAATAATAATCGCCAATGCAATACGAGGAGTCGCTTGCAGAAATTCATCCAAAAAACGGTCTCTTTTCTTAATTGTAGAAACGATAAATCGATCAAGATTAAAAATCAGTAAACTCCATACAAATCCAAAAATTAAAGCCGGATAAATAGAGTCGAAAACAGTAAAAAGCGCATAAGCACTAGCCAAAAAAGCCATTACTGCGGTAAAGAATACGGTGGCTCCAATACCAACATATTTGGTTTGTTCGCCTTCAGAACAGCCCTCCAGAAGATCTCGGTCGGCTCCTGAACATAGGATGAAAAATTGTTTTAACATGATTGATGATTTTTGATTGTGATTGATACGGCAAATTTAACGCCAAAAATTTAATTCTGAGATAAATAGTTGATTTGTTTTTACTTGCGCTTACATTTTTTAGTTTTAATAAGTGTTATTTTAACATTAATAACTCATTTTTTATAAGATTAATCATAACATTATATTAATTTTTTTCAAGGGTTTTAGTAATATAAAGGTTCTAGTTTCGCAGGAAATCAAATTAAAACACAATGAAAAAAATTTATTTATTAGTAACATTTATGCTATTTGCTTTTTCAGGTTATGCACAAAAAGCAATAATTTCTGGAAAAATATTAGACATTGACGACAAACTTCCTTTGCCTGGAGCAATGATTCAGATCGTAGGTGAAAACAAATACACGGTATCAGATTACAATGGGCGTTTTGAATTATTAAACATAAATGCTGGAACATATAAAGTTGAAGTAAAATATATTGGATATACATCTATTACACACGAAATCACAGTAGAGCAAGGAAAAAACAATGTAGTTGATTTTGCGCTGAAAACTTCAGGAACAGAGTTGAATGAAGTTGTTGTTGGAGACATTTTAAAAGGTCAAGCAAAAGCTTTGAATCAGCAAAAAAACAACAAAAACATTGGAAACGTAATTTCATCTGACCAAGTTGGACGTTTTCCTGATGCCAATGTTGGAGATGCTTTAAAACGCGTTCCAGGTATCACGATGCAAAATGATCAAGGTGAGGCTCGTAATATTATTATTAGAGGTCTTGCTCCGTCATTGAATTCAGTTACTTTAAATGGTGATCGAATTCCATCTGCAGAAGGAGATAATAGAAATGTACAAATGGACTTGATTCCTTCTGATATGATTTCGACCATCGAAGTAAACAAAACACTGACTTCAGATATGGATGCAGATGCGATTGGAGGTTCTGTAAACTTAATTACAAGAGCAACTCCAAACGGCGAAAGAATCTCTGCAACGCTTGCAGGCGGTTATTTGCCAATTCGTGAGCACGCTTCCTACACTGCAGGTTTAGTTTACGGAAATCGTTTTTTCGACAATAAACTTGGAGCCGTTTTTAGCGGATCATATAATAACGTGGATTATGGATCTGACAACATCGAAAACGAATGGGTAAAAGATGATTTCGGGAATGAATACTTGCAAGCTTCAGAGATCAGAAAGTACGATGTTCAGCGTATTCGTCGTAGCGGATCTGTTGCTTTAGATTATAAATTTGACGAAAACAATACCATTTTTGCCAATGCCATTTATAATTGGAGAGATGATAGAGAAAACCGTTTCAGAACTACTTATGATGATATTGAGCCTATTTACAATGGCGAAGAAATCACAGGTTTTGAGGGCCGTGTAAAACGTCAGACAAAAGGCGGAGCTGACAATAGCCGAAATAAAAATAGAAGATTAGAAGATCAACGTGTTCAAAATTATTCTATTCGCGGTGAACATTTGATCAATTCAACTTTAGATTTAGACTGGTCTGCCAATTACGCAAAAGCGAGAGAATATCGTCCGCAAGAGCGTTATATTGAATACCGTCAAAAAGGTCTTGAAATGTTGGAAGATTTGTCTGATCCAAGATTTCCTTTAATGACAACTGTTGGAGAAGCAACTGATGAATTCAAATTTGATTCGGTTACTGAAAATACAGACGAAACAAGTGAAAGTGAATTTGGGGCAAAAGTAAATATCCGTTTTCCTTTCTCAGTAATTGCAGGAGAAAAAGGAAGATTAAGAACTGGTTTGAGACTTCGTTTAAAAGAAAAAGAAAGAAACAATACTTTCTATTCGTATGAACCAATTAACGACGGAATGGAATTATTATCAGAAGTTCCAACAAGTTATTTTGATGGAAAAAACTTCAATCCGGGAAGCAAATATGTGCCAGGAACGTTTGCTTCTGCTGCCTTTTTAGGAGGTTTGGACTTGAACAATTCGGCTTTATTCGATAAAGAAGCAGATCCAGCAGAATACTTAGCTGTAAACTATAATGCTAAAGAAAGAATTACTGCCGCTTATGTAAGATGGGATCAGGATTTTAACGATAACCTTTCAATGGTTTTAGGGTTCCGTGTTGAGAACACTCATATTGATTATACAGGAAACCGAGTTCTAGATGAAGAAGAATTGGAAAGCCAAATCAACACTAAAAACTCTTATACTAATTTATTGCCAAGCATTTCATTTCAGTACAATGCTACTAAAGACTTAGTTTTAAGAGCTGCAGCAACAACAGCTTTGGCGCGTCCAAATTATTACGCATTAGCTCCATACGTAAACAATATTGCTGCCGATAAAGAAATTACAGCCGGAAATCCAGATCTTGATGCTACATATTCATACAATTATGATTTTATGGCCGAGAATTATTTCAAATCTGTTGGTTTGATTTCTGGAGGTGTTTTCTATAAAAGATTAAATGATTTCATTTACAATTACAGCGATAATCAATATACAGATGCAAAATTTGCGGCTGATTTTCCAAACCAAATTAATCCAATTCCAGCCGGTGAAAACTGGTCATTTTTACAATCAAGGAACGGAGATAAAGTTGATGTTTACGGATTTGAAGTGGCACTTCAGCGTCAGTTAGATTTCTTGCCAGGTAAATTCCTTAAAGGTTTTGGTATTTATTTGAACTACACTTATACAAAATCTAAAGCTAAAGGAATTTCTGATGAAGATGGAAACGAAAGAAACGACATCAGCCTTCCTGGTACAACGCCACATATGTTCAACGGATCTTTGTCTTGGGAAAACAAACGTTTTTCTGCTAGAATTTCAACTAACTTCACCTCTGATTATTTAGATGAATTAGGTTCTGAATCGTACAAAGACAGTTATTATGACAAGCAATTTTTCTTAGATGCAAATGCGTCTTATAAAATCACAAAACAACTTCGCGTTTTTGCAGAAGCAAATAACTTAACAAATCAGCCATTGCGTTATTACCAAGGAGTTGAAGCGCACACAAAACAAGCTGAATATTACCAAGGCCGATATAATTTAGGATTGAAATTAGACTTATAAAATCAATTATAAAAACTACTAAATTAGACAGAACTTTATAGTTCTGTCTAATTCATTTAAAATAATTATTAGAATGAAAAAGAAATCGATACTATCATTTTTACTTTTAACTGCATTATTTACAGCCTGTAAAGATGATAAATTAGCACCCGTTCTGCCAAATGCTGTAAAACCAACAACGGTTACAGAAGCATTGCCGCACGATACAGACGATCCTTCAATTTGGATTCATCCAACGGATCCTTCAAAAAGTATTATTGTAGGAACTGATAAAGATACCGATGGTGCTTTGTATGCTTTTGATTTAAATGGAAAAATCCTTAAAAAATCAATTCCGCTAAAACGTCCTAATAATGTTGACATTGCTTACGGCTTGATCATTAACGGAAAAAAAGTTGACATTGCTGTTACTACAGAACGTGAAAGCAACAAAATTAGAATTTTCAGTCTACCTGATTTAGAACCAATCGATAACGGAGGAATTCCTGTTTTTGATGCTGAATCTTTGCGCGACCCAATGGGAATTGCACTATACACACGCCCAACCGACAAGAAAATTTTTGCTATTGTAGGAAGAAAAACAGGTCCGTCAGGAAGTTATTTATGGCAATATGAACTTTCTGGTAAAGGGAAATACGCTGTTGCAAAAGTGGTTCGAAAATTTGGAACTTACAGCGGAAAAAAAGAAATCGAGGCTATTGCCGTTGATAATGAATTAGGATTTGTGTACTATTGCGACGAACAAGTTGGAATTAGAAAATATAAGGCTGATCCGGCTTTAAATGATAATAAAGAATTGGCATTTTTTGGTCAAAAAGATTTCACAGCAGATCACGAAGGAATTGCGATTTACAAAAAAACAGATTCTACTGGATATATTTTAGTTTCAAACCAACAAGCAAATTCTTTTATGGTTTATCCGAGAGAAGGCGCCAACGGAAATCCAAATAATCATCCTTTATTAGCCGAAGTTCCAACCTCGACAATTGAATGCGACGGTGCCGATGTTACAAATGTAAACTTGGGTCCAAAATACAAAAACGGACTTTTCGTAGCCATGAGCAACGGAATGACGTTTCACTATTATGCTTGGGATTTGATCCAAAAACGTATCGATTCGCAGAAGAAATAGTTCTTTTTTGGTTTCAAGTTTCAAGTTTCAAGTTTCAGGTTGACACTGTAAACTATGACTGAATACTGCAACTTGAAACCTGAAACCTGAAACCTGAAACTTGAAACTTGAAACTTGAAACTTGAAACTTGAAACTTGAAACCAAAAAAAAGCTGTTCATCACTGAACAGCTTTTTTAATTTTGAATTAGTAATTGCCCCTTTATTCTGTAATCGGTGCTCCTGCTAAAATTTCAGCATTCGCAAATTCTTCAAATTTGGCAAAATTAGCTTTGAATTTTTGAGCTAATTCTAACGCTTTTTTATCGTATAAATCTTTGTCAGCCCAAGTATTTCTTGGATTCAAAATTTCCTCTGGAACGTTTGGACAAGATTGTGGTTTTGCAATTCCAAATACTGCGTGATCTTTATACTCTACATTATCTAGTTCACCGTTTAATGCAGCAGTAATCATAGCGCGAGTATATTTTAATTTCATTCGGCTTCCAGTTCCGTAAGGACCTCCAGTCCATCCTGTGTTGATTAACCAAACTTTTACTCCAGCATCTTTCATTTTTTTGCTTAGCATTTCAGCATATTTTGTTGGATGCAAAGGCATAAATGGCGCTCCAAAACAAGCAGAGAAATTTGGCTGAGGCTCCGTTACTCCCGCTTCTGTTCCAGCTACTTTTGCAGTATATCCAGAAATAAAATGGTAAGCCGCCTGACCTGGAGTCAATTTTGAAATTGGAGGCAAAATTCCGAAAGAATCTGCTGTTAAGAAAAATATATTTTTAGGATTTTGTCCAATTGAGCCCGGCTGAATATTATCAATATGTGTTATTGGGTAACTTACGCGAGTATTTTGAGTGATTGAAACATCATCATAATCCACTTCGTTTGTTCCTGCTTTGAAAACCACATTTTCTAAAAGAGCTCCTTTTTTAATTGCTCTATAAATATCTGGTTCATTTTCTTCAGATAAGTTGATTACTTTAGCATAGCATCCGCCTTCAAAATTGAAAACTGAATTCTCGCTTGTCCATCCGTGTTCGTCGTCTCCAATTAATTTACGTTCTGGATCTGCAGATAAAGTTGTTTTTCCTGTTCCAGATAATCCGAAGAAAATTGCAGTATCGCCATCTTTTCCAACGTTAGCACTGCAGTGCATTGGAAGTGTATTTTTGAAAACCGGCAAAATGAAATTCAACGCAGAGAAAATTCCTTTTTTCATCTCTCCTGTATAACCAGTTCCGCCAATAAGTGCGATTTTTTTAGTAAAATCTAAAATAGCGAAATTAGATTGACGCGTTCCGTCAACAGCAGGATCTGCCATAAAACTTGGAGCACAAACTACTGTCCATTCTGGCGTAAAATTAGCTAATTCAGACTCTTCTGGACGTAAAAACATATTGTAGCAAAACAAGTTTGACCAAGCTGTTTCAGTTACAACACGAACATTTAATCTGTACTTGTCATCAGAACAAACGTATGAATCACGAACAAAAACTTCTTTGTCTGATAAAAACTTTGTTACCTTGTTATATAGTTTTTCAAAAGCTTCTGGTGCAAAAGGAATATTTACATTTCCCCACCAAACTTTATCTTCTGTAATCGAATCTTTTACAATAAAACGATCTTGAGGAGAACGTCCCGTAAATTCACCTGTATTAATCGCCAGCGCTCCTGTTGAGCTCTCGACACCTTGGCCTGATTGCAAAGTAATGGCATGCAATTCATCTGGGGATAATTGATAGCGAACTTTAGCATTTTCAATTCCTAATTCTTTTAACGAAATCGATTGCGAGAAAAGTGTGTTAGTGTCCATAAATTTTAAGTTGTGTGTGATAATTGATAGAGAGCAAAATTAAATATTTATTGTCAATCCTTTAAAAAAATTTCAATTTCACTTTTATTTATATTAAAAAAGCAAAAATTGACCTTTAAATTCAATAAAATAAAAAAATAAGAGCTTCTAAATTGTTTTCTTATAACCTTTTAAGCGAATTTGTTATATTTTTTTCTGTTTGAAGCAAAAAACAAAATAAATTCACACAAATAAGATTATATGTTATTTATGAGACAAAATTAAATATTAATTTTTAGATAGAATTTTTTATTCGGTATTTTATGATTTTTGCCTTAAAATCGTAACAAATAATGTCAACCAAGCAACAATTAATAGCAATCCGCCTAAAGGTGTTGCGAATCCTATAAATTTAAAATCGAATAAAGTGAAGTTTTTTGTAGCTAATAAATAAATGGAACCACTAAAAAGAAGTACACCGCCAACAACTAAATTATAAATTGTTTTTAATGTTTTTTCAGCAATATCTTTTCGGGTTGAAATAAAAAACAAAAAGAAAGCATGATACATTTGATAACGTACTCCAACTTCAAAAGTATTTAGTTCCTCTACAGATAAATATTTTTTTAGCAAATGAGCTCCAAAAGCGCCTAAAATAATAGCCAACATTCCGATAAAAGCTCCCGTCAAAATTATTTTTCTTTTCATGTTTTTGTTTTCTAATTACGATGCAAAAATACTTAATACAATTCTAAAAAGACATTTCATTTTTCCAAAATGTATAGCAATAGTTGAAAAACCTGTTTTTTAACTCATTTCAAAAATAAATTACATTTTATTTTACTTTCAATTGTTATAATTGTAACATTTTAATATATTTGTGTTATATATTTAAAACATGAGAAGCATTTTAATTTTTGGGGCAGGCCGTTCAGCATCATCGCTTATCCGTTATTTACTTTCAAAATCGGAAACTGAAAACCTTCATTTAATTGTGGCGGATCTATCTTTGGCTTTGGCTGAAAAGAAGACTCAGAAACATCCAAATGCAACTCCAATTACTTTAGATATTTTCAATTCTGAAGAAAGAAAATCGGCGATCGAAAAGGCTTCGATTGTAATTTCGATGCTTCCGGCACATTTGCATATTGAAATTGCCAAAGACTGTCTTCATTTCAAAAAACATCTTGTTACTGCTTCGTATATAAGTGATGCCATGCAGGCGCTTGACGAAGAAGCAAAGAAAAACAATTTGATTTTTATGAATGAAATTGGTCTTGATCCCGGAATTGATCATATGAGTGCCATGAAAGTAATTGATGAAATCAGATCAAAAGGAGGCAAAATGCTTTTGTTTGAATCTTTCTGTGGCGGACTTGTAGCGCCTGAATCTGATAATAATTTGTGGAATTATAAATTTACTTGGGCGCCTCGAAATGTGGTTTTAGCAGGTCAAGGAGGCGCAGCTAAATTTGTTCAGGAAGGAACTTATAAATACATTCCGTACAGCGCTTTATTTCGCAGAACCGAATTTCTGGAAGTAGAAGGCTACGGAAAATTTGAAGCTTATTCAAATCGGGACTCACTTAAATACAGATCGGTTTATGGTTTAGATGATGTTTTGACTTTATATAGAGGAACCATCAGAAGAGTTGGTTTTTCGAAAGCTTGGAATATGTTTGTTCAACTCGGAATGACTGATGACAGCTATGTTATAGAAGATTCTGAAAATATGAGTTACCGTCAATTTATGAATTCGTTTTTACCTTATCATCCAACGGATTCGGTTGAAATTAAAACTCGTTTTATTCTTAAAATTGATCAGGATGATATTATGTGGGATAAACTTTTGGAATTGGATTTATTCAACCCAAATAAAAAAGTGAATCTGCCGAATGCAACTCCTGCTCAGATTTTAGAAAAAATATTGACTGACAGCTGGACTTTGGAAACTGAAGATAAAGACATGATTGTCATGTATCATAAATTCGGCTACGAACTAAATGGCGAAAAGAAACAAATTGATTCTAAAATGGTCTGCATTGGCGACGATCAGACTTATACTGCAATGGCAAAAACAGTTGGACTTCCTGTTGCAATGGCAACGTTGCTTATTTTAAACGGAAAAATCACAACTCCAGGCGTTCAGCTTCCGATAAAAAAGGAAGTTTACGAACCAATATTAAGAGAACTTGAAGAGTACGGCGTTATTTTTAACGAGCAAACTGTACCTTATTTTGGATACAACCCGGACTTGTTTTAGTCCAGTTTTTTGATTTTTATTTTTTAGAATTTTTTTTTAGTTTATTTTATCCGCTTCTATGATGCAAAAGAAGCGGATTTTTTTTTTGAAGTTACAAAGTGGCAAAGAGATAAAGGGACAGAGGTTTTCCTGCTTTGAGCTAGACGCACTGCAGTGCATCTCTAAAAAAAACTTTGAACCTTTGTCTCTTTGTATCTATGAACTTAAAAAGTTTACTGTGCCGATTGAATAGTTATCGGTAACGTGTACAACACTCTAACCGGCTGTCCACTTTGAATTCCCGGATTCCATTTTGGAGAAAGTTTTAAAACACGAATTGCCTCATCACCTACTCCAAAACCTAAATCTTTTATAACTTGAAATTCTGAAAGCGAACCGTCTGTTTCAATCATAAATTCTACTATAACTTTTCCTTGAATTTTGTTTGCTGCAGGGTCTGTAGGTGTTTTGAAATTCTTCCCTACAAATTTGTAGAACTCCAAAATACCACCTGGATATTCAGGTTGTCTTTCGACATTGTTTAAAGTCGTTGTGGTTTCTTTTTCTGGCGCTTTTTGAATTTTATTTTTGCGCGTGTCTTCACTAGCCATAATTGTTATGGTTCCTGCATCTCGTACTTGATTTTCAGCATACGCTTTATCATAACCTTCGGCAGTAAACAATGTTACTTGATAACTTTGCGGAAACTTCTTGCTTCTGGCATTTTTATGCACAAAACTATTAAAGTAAGAAACAAAATTGCTTGCCTTATACTCATTTAAATCTGAATTTAGAACATGTTTTCCATCAATCCAAACAGCATAATTTTCACTATTTTTAAAACTCTCATATTCCTTTGAATCAGGAGATTTTTTAGCAAGAGATGGCGGAGGCGGAATAAGCTTTTTTTCCTGCGTTGTTAATTCAGAATACTTCTTTTCAACAAAAACGTTATTGTTTTTATTTTTAAAAACGAAAGCAGTATTTGCATAATATTTGTCGGAAGACGAAACATTCTGTGTTTTTTTGTTCGCTACATCCGTTTTAATTTCTTGAGCAATAGTTTCTACACATAAGAGAAACATTAAACCAATGACAACAGGCAAGGCAGCAATTTTCTTTAGAAACGCTGTATTTTTTGACGTTCTTTTTTTCATCATAATTAATCGTTTTTTTGTTACTAAATAATTCAAATTACTGGCCAAGTAAATCGTTTGACTTCCATTTGCTTTATTTAAAAGCAGATTTTGATAAAATGGAACATCGTTATAAGTTTTCACAATTTCCTGATCGGCAAGAAATTCGTGATTGAGCTGTATTGCTTTTTTATAAAATAAAAAGATAGGATTAAACCAAAAAACGGTCTTCAAAAACTCTACAAACAAAATGTCTAATGTGTGTTTTTGAGTGACATGAACTAATTCATGCGCGTATAATTCGGCTTCAATATTTCTATTTTTGTAATCTTCAGCATTAATAAAAATGTAATTCAAGAAAGTATGTGGCAGAATTTTTTCTTCTACCAAAACCAATTTCGAGTTTTTAAAATCTACCGAAGGATTACTGCTTATTTTAGATTTGAAGTTTTTAATATTTCTTCCAAATCTTAAAGTCAATATCAAAGTTACTAGTACATAAAGGCTCCACAAAAAAATCAATTTGTAGTTGGTTTCTTCGACAGCATTCTGCATCTGAATTATGGGCTGATTTACAACAAACTGACTTGTAGAATTTACCGGAATTTCTTTGATCACTTCAAATGAGACAAAAGGAATAATTAATGAAATTACGATTGAAAAAAGCAAATAAAATCTATTAAACTGATGCATCTTCTCTCTTTCTAATACCAAATGATAAAAGACAAGAAAGACGCTTAAAGCCACGGCTGATTTTATAAGAAAGTCCATAATTTTTTCTTTTTTTGAAGTTTAAAACCCATTAAGTAACTGAATTTCCAATATTATATATGCTAATGATGCGATAGAAATATTTAACTGCCTAATTCAATGGTAACAAGATACCTTGTTAGACGTCTATAATTTTATGAATTCAGCTATTTTATTTGCAATTTCATTTTGCCCATTTTCGCTAACCAGATAATTTCTGTCATTATCATTTGTTAAATAACCAATTTCTACTAATAATGCGGGGCATTTTGAGTTTTTAAGCACATAATAGTTCGCATCTTTAACCTCTCCTTTAGCAAGTTTTTCATTTGAGATTTTAGCAACTAAATTTTCAGCGTTTTCTTTTGATTTTTCATAAAAACCATTTTGTTTTGAAACATATGCATTTACCCCATTTTGATTCAGATTTTTTGAACTATTTACATGTAAAGAAATTACCAAACTCGGGTTTATCTTGTTTATTTTCGATACTCTTTCACTTAATTGTACAAAACTATCGTCGTTTCTAAGCAAAATAATTTCAATTTCATCTTTGTCATTCAGTAGGCTTATTTTTTTTGCAATATTTTCCACAATTTTCTTTTCTTGCTCAGCACCTATTTGTGCTCCAATATCTTCTCCGCCATGTCCAGCATCAATTACTATAGTCTTTTTGCTACCCAACGGCAATGGTTTGAAAGCAAATAATAAAAATAGTGCCAGAATACCTGAAACAGCTAAAGATTTCATTAGTAAAATTCTTGTTTTTGAAGTGATTTTTGTCATCATGATAAGTCGTTTTTTTGTTGATAAAAAATTTAAATTACTAGCCAGATAAATGGGCTGTGAAGTACTTAATTTATTGAGTAAAAGCTTTTGATATAAAGAAACATCATTGTGGGCCATTATTACATTTTCATCTGCCAAAAACTCATGATTAAGCTGCATGGCTTTTTTGTAAAAAATGAAAATAGGATTGAACCAAAACAACGTTTTCAAAATTTCTATAAAAATCACATCAAGAGTATGTTTTTGCTTTACATGTGCAATTTCATGCGTAAACAATTCTTGTTCTACTAGTCCATTTTCAAAGTCCTTTTGATTTATGTAAATGGAATTCCAAAAAGAATAAGGCAAGGTTTCTTCTGAAAGCAAAACCATTCTTATGTTTTGATACACAATAATTTTAGAGACTTTAGCCTTGGATGTGATTCTATAAATATTTTGAATAAATCGATAGCTTAGTATTAAAGTAATTACAATATAAGTTATCCATAATAGATAAAACCAATAATTAGTTTGTTTTTCTGTGTTTACGCTTATTACTTCTTCTTGAATTGGAAGCGTGTTTGCCGTTATGGTCTGAAACTTAATTGCATTATTGTACACAATAGGAATATCTTGTTGAATTTTAAAAGATATAAAAGACACTGCTATTGAAAACAATAAACTGAATAATAAAAAGTACCTGTTGAAGCGAAACATTTTTTCTTTTTGCAAGAATAAATGGTACACAGCCAAAAGAATACTCAAACTAATCGTTGATTTTACAAAAAAGTCTATCATTTTTTCTTTTTTTGAATTTCTGAGTCGATTATTTTTCTAAGATCTTCCAATTCTGAAGCAGATAGATTTGTTTCGGTTGTAAAAAACGAAGCAAATTGTGAGGCCGAATTATTAAAAAAATTACTGATTAATCCGTTTACGTGTTTTGAAAAATAAGCCGTCTTTTTTACCAAAGGATAATATTCTCTTGAATTCCCGAATTCGTTATAAGCAACAAATTTTTTATCAATCATTCGTTTTAAAAGCGTTGCAACAGTAGTTGTTGCTGGCTTTGGTTCTGGATACGCTTCAAGCAAATCTTTCATAAAAGCTTTTTCAAGCTTCCAAAGATGTTCCATTAATTGTTCTTCTGAGTTTGATAATTGCATTTTTTTAAAGTTTCTAAGTTTCCTTATTATTATTTTTTCTTTTTGTTTAATTCCATCAATTCGGGCAATTCCTTTTTATATTCTTCTACGTTCCAGACAATATTCGATTTTAAAGCAGTATCAGAAAGAGGCCCTAATCCAACTTCTCTTCTTCGTTTATCTACATTATCAGGATCTTCTAGCGGGGCGATGAAATTCTTTTTGGTCACAGGATGCGTCCAAATCTGACTTCCATAAATCTGCTTACCTCCTTGCGCCAAGGCAACACGGTCTTCTAGATACGCTAAGTTTCTGGATTTGGCATTTCCTTTTTTTACAGCTTCTCTCATCATCGGTAAATATTTTTGCTGATATTTCAAATCGGCATGTTGAATAACCAAATACAATGTTTGATTGGCTTGCGAACCAACAACATCTGCACCAACCCAGCCTTTTTCATCTAAGATTTTCATTACTTTGATGACATTGATACTGTCTTTACGATTCATCACTTTACCAATGCTATCCACTTGCCTGGTTACCGTTAGACCATTTGCTTTATAAATCTTCATAAATTCATAACGAATTGCCTGATCTTCCGTGTAAATTGCTAAAAGTTCTTTTTGTAAAGGTTTATCATAATTAACCTCCAAAACATCCAATTTCTGCTGTAAATGATCAATGGTCTCTTTCCATTCCTTTTCTGAGTGCAATGCCGTTAAATCACCATCAATTTGAATTTCAGCAATGTTTGCAAACCCTTTATCAATTGCTAAATTCAGCCATTTAAAAGCTTTTTTATTTTCTTTTGCCATAGATGCAACGCAACCCGCACTGTACAGATTTGCTGCCGATTTTTGTTCGATGGTAAAAGCTTTTTCATAATAACTAACAGACATTTTATAATTTTCCTTCCCGTAGCACGAATCTGCTTTGCGAATCCATTCTTTATAAGTCTGCGCTTTCGCGGAAAAACAAATCATGACAATAAAACTAAAAGCAATTATTTTTTTCATGGTTGAATGTGAGTAGTTTATTTGATATTTTGTTCCGAGATTAATTCTCCTTTATTGTAATTTCTGATGCTTTTTAATTTTCCTTTATCCGAATAGAATTTCCATTCTCCAAAATAAAACCAATGTGTTTCAACCGAATTCGATTCTAATTTTGTTTTACCTTTTGATTCTAGTTCTCCGTTTTCGTAATAACTTTTTACAATGCAGATTCCGTTTTTATATTTCTCTGTTTTATAAATTTTTCCGTTGATGTACATTTTCCACTTTTTAACCGGAAGATCATGTTTGTAATATTCATACGATTTGTAAGTCGTGCTGTCCTGTTTATAATTATCAATCCAAACTCCTTCTTTCTTATGATCAATTTTCTGATTAACCAATTTGCTTTTGCAGCCTAAAAGCAATAATCCGGATAACAATAATAAAAAATGGCTTTTCATAAAAAATGATTATTTCTACATTCATAGACATTGCTCTACAAATGTAGAAATAAAAATCAAACGTGCAACTTTTATCATCAAAATTTTATTCGATCAAAGTTTCACTATTGTTTATCAGGTTCTTGAATAGAAATTGGAAGATGAAATTCAGCCGCTACAACTTGGCCGTTTAGTTTGCCTGGTATCCATTTTTGAGACAAGCGCAGTACTCGCAAAGCCTCTTCACCGGTGCCATAACCGAGATCTTTGACAACTTTCATATCCGTTAGTGAACCATCTTTTTGTACAATAAAAGTAACTCGTATGGTTCCTTTTATTACAATTCCTTCTGGCGTTGATGGCACTTTATAAAAATGACCTGCAAATTTATAAAACTCCGGCATACCTCCAGGATAAGTTGGTTTTTCGGTCAAATCTGCGGTTTGATAATAGCCTGCTTGAGGTTTTATTTCTTTGATTGGAGCAGTTTTAGAAAGCGTGATTTCTTCAAACTCTGGTCCGCCTTTTTTAAGTTTTTCTACAATCTCTTCTTTGGATAATCTTTTGTGTTCAAAAAAAACAGATTGAAGTGCTTTTTTTTCCTCTAAGGTAAGAGCAGCAAATTTCTTTTCTGCGGTCACGGTTCCATTATCATCTTTAATTCTAAAAGTAGTATTGGCATAATATGTTTCTATGTCATTTCGCATTTTTTGTATTTGTTCTGCAGTAGGTTTTGGCTTTGTTTCCTGCGCAATGGTTCTGACATTGAAAAACAAAACAAAAGCAAAACACAAAACTATTTTTATCTTGGAAACCGAATTTAATTTTGAGATCATAGCGGTATTTTTTTAGTTATTCTCTTATAAAAATACTAAATTAATTCAATTGTATTAATTGCAATCTTAAAATTTCAAGTATTCGAAAAAGATTAAAAACCTGGAATACCGAATATTTAATAGTATTTCTGAGCGTTAGGGATAGAGGCGGTATCCTTTTATGAAGCGGAGCGGAATAAAAGATATAGCCGAAAGCCCGACCGGAGGGAACGCCCAAAAAAAAATCCGCTCATTTCTGAACGGATTTTATATAAAATCAAGATTAAATAAAATCTAAAATCTGATATCTAAAATCTAAAATTATTTAGAAAGTTCCACAAAATACTTGTAAAATAACGGAATAGTTTCGATTCCTTTCAAGTAATTAAAGATTCCGAAATGTTCGTTTGGCGAGTGAATTGCATCGCTATCCAAACCAAATCCCATCAAAATCGTTTTGCTTTTTAATTCTTTCTCAAACAAAGCCACAATTGGAATACTTCCACCAGAACGAACCGGAATTGCAGGAACTCCAAACGTTTCTGTGTACGCTTTATTTGCTGCCTGATAACCGATGCTGTCAATTGGCGTTACATAACCTTGACCACCGTGGTGAGGCGTCACTTTTACCGTAACTCCAGCCGGAGCAATGCTTGTAAAATGTTTTGTGAAAAGTTCTGTAATCTCAACCCAATCCTGATTTGGAACCAAACGCATTGAGATTTTAGCAAAAGCTTTACTCGCAATAACCGTTTTAGCGCCCTCGCCAGTATAACCGCCCCAGATTCCGTTTACATCTAATGTCGGACGGATTGAGTTGCGTTCGTTTGTTACGTATCCTTTTTCACCGTAAACATCAGCAATGTTTAAAGCATTTTTATATTTTTCTAAACTAAAAGGCGCTTTTGCCATTTCAGCTCTTTCTTCTGCAGATAATTCTTGAACTTTATCATAGAATCCCGGAATTGTAATATGATTGTTTTCATCGTGAAGAGAAGCGATCATTTTTGCCAAAATATTAATTGGGTTCGCCACTGCTCCACCGTACAAACCAGAATGCAAATCGCGGTTTGGACCTGTAACTTCAACCTCAACATAACTCAAACCTCTTAAACCTGTCGTGATTGACGGTTGTTGGTTAGAAATCATTCCGGTATCAGAAATCAAAATAACGTCGTTTTTCAGTTTTTCTTGATTGCGCTCTACGAACCAAGCTAAACTTGCTGAACCTACTTCTTCTTCACCTTCGATCATGAATTTTACGTTACAAGGCAAAGTGTTGCTTTGCACCATATATTCAAGCGCTTTTACGTGCATGTACATTTGACCTTTGTCGTCACACGCTCCACGCGCGAAAATTGCTCCGTCAGGGTGAATTTCTGTAGTTTTGATAACGGGTTCAAATGGTGGCGAAGTCCATAATTCTAATGGATCTGGCGGTTGAACATCATAGTGTCCGTAAACTAAAACTGTTGGAAGATTTGGGTCGATTATTTTCTCTCCATAAATAATTGGATAACCTGGAGTGTCGCAAGTTTCGACAAAATCACAGCCTGCTTTTGATAAACTTTCTTTTACAGCCTCTGCTGTATCAATAACATCTTGTGAGTATGCAGTGTCGGCACTTACCGACGGAATCTTTAATAATTCGATCAATTCATTGATAAACCGATCTTTATGTTGTTGAACGTAGGACTTAATATTTTCCATTTAAATAATTTTTATAGAAACCCAAAAGTACAAAAAAGAGAATTAATAATTTTTTTGAAATTTTTCTTTGAATATTCGAAAGTATGCTTATCTTTGCACCCACAATTACGCGGATATGGTGAAATTGGTAGACATGCCAGACTTAGGATCTGGTGCCGCAAGGCGTGTAGGTTCGAGTCCTATTATCCGCACTAAAAAAGCTTCTGAAGATATTCAGGAGCTTTTTTGTTTTTACTACATTTTGATTTTTGTTGTTAAAGTTGTTGATAAAGAATTTACTACAATATCTTACAACTGATTTCTATTTTTAATTTTGAAAAAACTCACTTGCGAAAATCAAAATAGCATGAAAAATTAAAAAATGAATATAATTAAAAATCGGAAAATGATCACATTAATTTGCCTCATTGGAGTAAGTATATTAACAATTTTTGTTGCTGTTTTCGATTTTCAAGAAAAGCAAGAAGAAAGCAAAAAAGCCTTGAAAGATGAAATAAAAAGATCCGAAGAAACCCAAGAGCAACTCAGAAAAAGTAATTCGATCATCGAAGAGAATAAAAAAATAATGGAAAGTCAACAAATAGTGTTTAGCAATACTATGACAGTTATTGAATTGCAAAACGAGCTAAATAAAAAAAATGCAGAAATTCACGAACTTCAAAAAAACGTTTTAAACAATCTCATTGGAAACAAAAACTTGCCTCTTATAGTGATTGGCAAAGGCAAAAGTGGAAAAACTGATGAAGCAATAGAATATTATCTTTTATCATTTCAAATAACCAATAGAGGAAACACGCCTATAAGAGGTGCTAAGGCGTTTATATGGGATATGTATCATTCATGTTTAAACGAAAGTATCGTCTACAATGAAAATACAAACAACAATTCCCCTTCGTTCACATGTCTAACAAAGCCATATGCTAATCCAGAAGGCGCAGAACGCAATATAACAATAGGTAATTTACCTGCCCAAAATGGATACAGCAAATTCTATGAAACAGAATTACCTCAAAAAATAAAAGACTTTCGTTATCATATAAAGATTGAATGGGATAATGGATTTGTTTATTTTGGATTAAAAGGATCAAATAATGTGTTAGACAAGAATAATATCCCAATATTGACAATAGAAGGCTATGAAGATTATCTTGGCAACACTGAGAACAAATGTGTCAGTTTAATTCAGTAACAATCTTCAAATAAACATAAATCGTCATTTTTGTCATTCCGAGGAACGAGGAATCTCCACGAGTAGCTCTACAAAGATTGTCGATTTAGATTGTCGAGTTTCTTGTGGAGATTCCTCGTTCCTCGGAATGACAAACAGGCTTTAAATAAACTTATTTTTTTATATGGTTTAAAATTTTACTTTTCTCAAAACAATTTCAAAACAAAAAACCTCAACTATCTATTTTTTATATTAACCTGTATAGTTATTTTTACTTTCTAATAAATCATCAATCAGGCTAATCAACTTGCTTCAAACTTATACTTATGTTCCAAAAATCAACTTTTGCTATTGTTCTTCTTTTAATTCTAAATTCATGCGTCGTTCAGCGAAAAGTTTTAGAAATGGACGATTGGTATGCTTTCACAAAGACAAATACAGCTCAACAGGAACCATCAAAAGTGTATGAGTTCGAAGACGGAATAATTCGTATGCACGGCGAAGATCCAAGCTGTTTGATGACCAAAAAAAGCTATAAAAACTTTGAGCTTGAGCTTGAATACAGATGGAATCTTGACGAGAAATACAAAATGAAAGGCACCAAAAACAGCGGTGTGATGTACAATATTCCGTTAGATGCCTCTGATAAAATCTGGCCAAAAGGAATTCAATTTCAAATAAAAGAAAAAACTACCGGAGATTTTATATTTCTAGACCAAGTAACGGCAAAAGTAAATGGAAAATTAGTTGAAGCCGGCGCAAGTGTTGTGTCTCCAAAGTTTTTAGAAAACGAAAAACCTTATGGAGAATGGAATATTGTTGTTATTAAATCTTTCAATGGAAAAATAAAGCAATATTTAAACGGGAAATTGATAAATGAGTGCACAGAAGCTTCTTCAACTGAAGGCAAAATTTCTTTGAATTATGAGCGTTCGCCAATTGATTTTAGGAATATTACGATAAAAAATATTTCTAAGGAGTAAAGTTTAATAGTCTAGTTTGTCATTTCGACTGAAAGGAGAAATCACACTCGCATATCGACAAAGATTATGCAACGAAACCCGACAGGTTTTAAAAACCTGTCGGGTTTGCTAATCACTCATAAAAAAACCTTCAGTTAAAACTGGAGGCAATTCAATTTAGGCTCACTTGTTTAAATGAACTTATATTTCTTATATGGTTTAAAATTTTAGCTGTTTAACAACTCAATTACCTTATCAACATTAATCTCGCTATAATCATTAATATAAAAATCACATACCGGAAGCTGTTCTTTTGTATGCGTACTTAAAACACCAACCACTTTCATTCCAGCATTTAAACCTGCCGTAATACCTGAAAAAGAATCTTCGAAAACCACACAATCAGACGGAGAAACTCCAACACATTCTGCTGATTTTAGATAAACTTCAGGATTTGGTTTATGAAACGTAACGTCTTCGCTCGACATCATCGAATCCATTTTGTCTGTAATTTTTAAGGCATTTGCAATCAAATCCAAATTCGCACGTGGTGCCGATGTTGCGACAGCCGTTTTAAATCCGCGCGATTTTAATTCGCTTAAAAAATCCAAATAATGCGGAATCGTATCGACTTTGTCTTTATAAATTTCACGGAACATTCCTTCTTTTTCGTCTTCGAGTTTTAGAAGTTCTTCTCCCGCAATTGGGCGCTTGAAGAAATGCGTTAAGATATAACTGTTATGTTTTCCGTACATATGTTCTTCAAATTCTTCATTCGTATAAGGAACATTGTATTTATCGAAAAACGCCTCGAAAGCCTTCACATGATGCGGATTAGTGTGCGAAATCACGCCATCCATATCAAAAATTACACATTGCTGTTTCATTTTATATTTTTGTTTTTTAACGAGTGCAAGATAAGTTTTTCCGCAGAGTTGCGCGGAGGTTTTTTAATTCAATTTGATTAAACACACTCTTTGTCATCCTGAGGAACGAAGGATCACACAAGAGACTCGACAAAGATTGGCGATTCAGCTTGCGGAATTTCGCGTGTGATCCTTCGTCCCTCAGGATGACAAACAGTGTGGAAAAACCTGAAACCTGAAACTTGAAACAACTTCAAACAAAAAACCTACCCAATCCAAATTTTACTTTTAACCAAAGTCATAGTTTGTCTTAAATGCTGATTACACGCAATCAAAATAATCAAAATCACCAAGCCATAACCAACAATGGTGTAAATTTCCATATCAGCCAATAAAGTGGCTTGTTTGGCAACTGTTCCGAAGATTTTTTTCAAAGCCAAAGCATTTGCATTATCTGCAGAATATCCTTTTGCTATAAAACTCTGTGTTGTTGCAGCAATAGTTTGCTGTGCTTCGGGATTTTCGCCCGTTACAAACTGACTTAATTTTAAAAAGTGTTTTTTATTGAGAAATACGACCGCATTCTGCATCACGCAAAAACCAATCGTACTTCCCCAAAAACGACCAGAAACCCCCACAATTCCAGAAGAAACTGCCATATTTGCCGGAACCGAAGATGTCGTAAACAAAATCAACGGAACAAACAAAAACCCAACTCCAATTCCCTGTAAAACATACGGAATGATAATATCGGACAAAGCTATATCGGGCACAAAAAGAAACGTGAACCAAAAATGAAACACCGCAATCAGCGTAAATCCAATGATAAAAATGATTTTAGTCGAAACGGATTTCATCAAGAAATATGCGGCTAAAATCAAACCGATTACATTTCCTAATCCATTTATATATTGCACGCCCGCAACGCGCGACGGATCCCAATTCCAAATCGAAAACATCGCCGAATGACAAAGACTCAACGTTGCTCTGCTGATGTAAAAAAGGAAAAACAATAAAAATCCGATTCGGAGATTAGCGTATTTAAAAACTTCAAAATCAAAAGTAGGTCTTTTTACCAAAAGCTCTTTAAAGATGAATAAACCGCCTGTAATCAAGGCAATCATTAGCATTAAAACCATCTCGGAAGAATCAAACCAATATTTTTTCTCAGCATAAACAAAAAAGTAGGCACCGCAAAGAATGGCAGTTAAAACCAAAAAATAACTCATCCAGTCGATTTGATACAACGGAATTTTCTTTGTGATTCGGTGCCCACGAAAAGTAACTAAGATTAAAAAGACATTCAAAACCTGCAGTCCGCCCGAAACATACAGCATGTATTTCCAATCGTAATGATCCAGAAACCAAACCGCAATGTTCATAATAAAAGGTGTTGACAATAACAGCGAACCGTAGTAAAACGAGAAACCAATTATAATAGCATTTTTAGAATTAAACTGCTCAATCAACAACTGTCTGATTGTAATTACCGGAAGCGCCATTAAGATTCCCTCGGCAATTCTCAGTATTAAAAAAAGATAAAAATTGGTAATATACGCCGAAGAAACAATTGTAATTCCGATTAAGGAATAAACCGCCATCAGGTAATTTTTGGCAGGGAAAAAACTCGAAAATCGACTTTCGATCAAAATTGTGGCCAGCAAAGTTCCGTACGTAACACACATTGCAAACTGCAAATCTTCGGGCTCAATATCCAGAAAACTCGCAGCATACGTTACATTTGAAGTATAAACTCCCAATAAAATCATGGAATGCAAAAGGCAGACAAACAAAATTGTAATGATTGCCCATTTTGGAACCCAGGATTTAAAAATACTTTTATCTTCCATTTTAGTGCGCTGCAATCACGGTGATATTCATTCCGGCTCTTAAAAAATCGGTTTGTTTGTCGTTGTCTTTTAACTGAATACGAACCGGAATTCTTTGTTCGATTTTTACGAAGTTTCCTGTTGCATTATCCGGAGGAAGTAGAGAAAATCTTGCGCCGCTCGCTGGCGATAAAGAAGCAATTGTTCCCGTAAAAGTTTTATCGTTCAAAGCATCGGCTTTTATTTCTACTTCCTGTCCAATGGTTAAATATTGCAGTTGCGTTTCTTTAAAATTGGCGGTAATCCATTTTTCTTTACTTACAATTGATAATAGAGATTGTCCTTCTTTTACCAATTGTCCAGGCTGTAAAGTTCTTTTCCCGATCCAGCCGTCATATGGCGCTGTAATAATCGTATACGAAAGAAATAATGCAGCGTTATCAGCCAAAGCTTGTTTTGATGCAATATTGGTTTGTGTTGTTGGAACATTAGCTTCAGCAACCGATGTACTTAAAGTCGCAGAATGGATTCTGTTTTTCATTTCTTCAAAATGTGCCTGCGCCGATTCGTAATCAGCCTTTACTTTTTCTAATTGCTGTGAAGTGGCCGCTTCCTCTTTTACCAAAGCTTTATATCTTTCGTATTCTAATTTTGTTTTCCAAAGATTCGATTTCGCACCCTCTAATTGTGATTCGTTAATTGCCGTTGCACTTGCCGTTGTAACCGCATTTTTTTGCGCCACAACACTATTTTGCTGTGCGTTCTGAACATCGGCAAGAGCCACATTCAATTTTGATTTGTATTCTCTATTGTCAATCACAACCAACGTATCACCTTTATGCACAAACTGATTTTCGTCAAAACGAACCTCCTGCACATAACCTGTAATTCGCGACATAATCGGCGTTACATATTGTTCGACCTGAGCGTCATTGGTTTCTTCGTGGTTTCTATTGAATACATAAAACCAAATCCCTAAAATAATTCCGCTCGCAACCAAAGCGCAAGCAATTATTGTTATTAGTATATGAAAAGTTCTGTTTCTTCTAGTTTCATTTTTTATCTTAACCATAAACTCTATATCTTTTGTCTATTTTCTTGTCTCTAAATTCTATTTTCTTGAATCTTGCTTCTTGCCTCTTTCTTCTATCAAATCTAACTCTGAGGCATAATCCCCGCCGTATGAAGCAATTCGTAATGTTTTAAAACAGCATCCAATCGGGTAGAAATTTTGTTGTATTTCGCCTGAAGCAAAGCATTATCAGCATCAACCATTTCTGTTATTAAAACCAATTGATTTAAGTATTTCAACTTTACAATTCGGTAATTTTCATTGGCTAAATCCAAAGCTTTGTCGACCACCACAAATTTTTCAAGGATTTCCTGATATTGCGTATGTTCTTTATACAGCTTGTCCTGAATTTCATCTTTTACGATTTCCGACTGTATTTTTTGCCATTCGATTTTTGTATTGGCCTGCGCCACTTTGGTTTTATTTTTATACAAAGATGAAACATCAAAAGTCGCTTCAATCCCTACTTGCCCTAAAGTATATAAATACGGATTTGGTGGGAAAAATTTGTAGTTAGGATAATAAAAACCATAATTACCGAAGAAGTGAACGCTTGGCAGATAATTTCCTTTAACCAGTTTCAGTTCTGTTTTATTAATATCCAATTCCTGGCTTGCAATTCGCATTTCTTCGTTTTGCAAAGCTTTAGTCATATAAAAATCATACGGATCTAAACCGTTCATTTCATCTAAATTTGAAGTAGTGTCAATTGCAATTTCTTCGTTTTCCGGAATCTGAATTAAAGTTTTCAGATCGTGAAGCGCAATTTTTATGTTTTTGGAATTTGTAAGCGCATTTAATTCACGATCCGAAAGCTGTAATTCGGCTCTAATGACTTCATTTTTAGTAATCGTTCCATGTTTTTGAAGTGACTGTACTTCTTTCAATCGGCTTTTTTCTTCTTTGATATTTTCTTCAAAAATTTTCTGAAGTTCCATCATTTTATAAATCGCCAGATAATTGGCTACGACTTCCAACTCGATATCATTTTCGGTCTTTTCTGTTTTTATTTTGGCAATTTCATTTTCCTGATTGGCAATTTTAATAGCGTTATTGATCTTATTTCCCGCATAAATTGGCATTTTAAAAGTGGAATTCACCTCGATAAATTTCAGGAATTGCTTTCGTTACTTCTTTGCCATTTAGGAAACCATTTCCTTTGAATTCGGTAATGTTCGTAATTCTGGAATACATGCCTTTTAATTCGATGTCAGGCAGGCGAAGTTCTTTTCTTTCTTTGATGTTTTGCTCTGAGAGCGTACCTCCAATTGAGATCTGAGAATTTTTTTATTGTTTTCTTTAGCCAATTTCAGCGCTTCACTTAATGAAACCGAATGAATTTCCTGTGCTTGTACACTATTGAATGTTACAATTAGAAATAACAGTAGGATTTTGAGAAAACAATCTTCTGTAGAATTTGTTGTTTTGCGGCACATGAGTACATAAATAATTTATGGTGCAAAGTTCCCTCATTATTTTATTGACTGATAATTCTAAAAAGTCAATAACATATTCATTTCGGACAAATGTTAAAATTGTTATATTCCGAAAACGTTATATTAAAATACTGAAAAACAATTTATTAGAGAATTTATTTTGCTTGTGAGGTTTCACGCAGATTTAAAGAGATTTAAGCAGAGGTACGCAGATTCTTGTTTTTTTAATCTCACGCAGATTTGGCAGATTTAGAAGATTTTTTAATGCCTTAATAATCTGCGCAATCCGCCAAATCTGCGAGAGAAGCATCTTAAATATTTAATTAAAGAAAATCTGCAAGATCTGCTTAAATCTCTTTAAATCTGCGTGAAATAAAATTATTTACTTCTTTCTAAAATCTCTTTTCCATTTAGGTAATCAGAAGGTCTTTGTCCTAAAATCTTGAAGAATGTGTTGCTGAAAGTGGGCACGCTATTGTAACCAACTTCTTGAGCTACCTCTTTTACTGAAAGCTTTCTTTCTAATAAAAGTTCGATTGCTTTTAAGATTCGGCGAATAGTATAATATTGAATGAAAGACATTTTAAGGTCTTTTTGAAACAAGCGATACAAAGAGCGTTCGCTGAAACCAAATTCGTGAGCAACCTCAGAAAACAAAATGGTTTCACCAAGATTATTCTCAACATGGCGAAGGATTTTACCTAATCGTTTGTCTTTTGGTTGTGGCAATTCTAAAGGCAGATTGTTAGTGCAAATTTGAGGAAGAATTGCTTTTATCGCTTTGGCAATGGTAAAATTTGGAGAGCCTTTTTTCAAATCACCATTCCACTGATTGGTAAAAAGCATCATTTGAAGCAGTAAATTATTCACCGGATAAATGCCTTCGTTTTTATAAAACTCGTTCTCATCTTTTTCAACCGGAAAATACAGATTTCGCATCATCACATGTTCCGACTTTGGTTCGATGCTGTGCTCCAATCCTGCGGGAATCCAAATGAAATGTCTTGCCGGTAAAAAGTAAGATTTCGTTTCGGTTGTCACAAAAACGACATCTCCTTCTGCATATAGCATTTGCGCTTTTTCATGTTTATGCCATGGAACAAACAATTCTCCCATAATATCATGATGACAGTAAATGCTTTTTTTATCAGCATCTACTTTCTTGATGTAATATTTGTCGACTTTAAAAGTGGATTGTTCCATTATTGCGATTTCTTATTATAAAGATAAGAAAGAAATTTAACCGCAAAGACGCAAGGTAAAAGCGCAAAGTTCGCAAAGCTAAATTAAACCTTTGCGAACTTTGCGTAAATCTTAGCGTCTTTGCGGTTAAACCTAAAAACAAAAAAGCCTTTCTGTTAAGAAAGGCTTTAAACAACTTAGGCGGTCTGGACGGGACTCGAACCCGCGACCCCATGCGTGACAGGCATGTATTCTAACCAACTGAACTACCAAACCCTGCGTTATTGCGAGTGCAAAAATACAACAGATCTTCGATTTTACAAGCTTTTTCAGGAATAAAATTTGAGAAATTTTTAATTGGTTAAATTTCAATATTTTAAAATCCGATTATTAATTCAAAAAACAAGAACTTTCTTTCTTTTTAACCGAAAAGCAAACAAAGTTAAAAGCGAAAAGGTTCGCAAAGCTATATAAACTTTGCGAACCTTTGCGTAAATCTTAGCGCTCTTTGCAGTTAAATCAGATATGTTGTAAATCAAAAAAGCCATCCACAAAAGTGGAAAGCTTTTCATTGGTCTAACTACTAAACCAGCTACGAGTTACAAAGTCGTAGCAAACAACACAACTAATCTTAGATACCGTATTTGGGCAAAAAAGCCTTTCTGTTACGAAAGGCTTTCCCCAATATTGCGGTCTGGACGGGACTCGAACCCGCGACCCCATGCGTGACAGGCATGTATTCTAACCAACTGAACTACCAAACCTCTGCGTTATTGCGGTTGCAAAGATAGTACAGAATTTCATTTCTGCAAGCGTTTTGATAAAAAAAATCAAATAAATTTTCAAATCCTTAGCCAAAGTTTTGTTTTTCAACTAAATATGTAGTCAATATTTTTTCGAAATTATCACCAACATTAACCGGAACATACTTAATTTGGTTCTTTGCGCAGGTTAAAGCCAGATTTTTAAAGTACGCTTCTGCCCTTTTTTCATATTCTGCTTTTACATTATCGGCAAAAATCGATACTTCTTCGCCTGATTCTAAGTCGATAAACTTTCTTGGCGCGTTATCAAAATCAAATTTCAATTCGGTTTCATTATCAACCACATGAAACAAGACTACTTTATGTTTGTTATGTTTTAAATGCTGTAATGCGTTAAAAAGCTTTTCATCGTCTTCGGACTGGAACATATCGGTGAATAGAATAATCATCGAACGACGATGCATTTTTTCTGCGATTTGATGCAAATAGGTAATTGTATCGGTGGTTTTTTTAACTTTTGGCTGGACTAATAATTCTTCCAGTTTATTCAAAAGCATTCTGTGATGACGATCGCTTCCTTTTTCGGGAGCGTAATATTCGTATTTATCAGAGAAAACGCTTAAACCAACTGCATCTCTCTGTTTCTTTAAAATATTCATTAAAACCGCCGAAGCCAAAACTGCAAAACCAATCTTCTTTTCATAAAAAGGTTGATTTGGTTTTAGTTCTGGATAATGCATTGACGACGAATTATCGACAATAAATGACAGCGTAAATTGGTTTCTTCCTCAAAACGTTTCGTATACAATCGATCTGTTTTGGCAAATAATTTCCAATCGATATGTTTGGTGCTTTCTCCTGCATTGTAGACTTTATGCTCGGCAAATTCAGCCGAAAATCCATGAAACGGACTCTTGTGCATTCCCGATATAAAACCTTCCACAACCTGATTTGCCAGCATTTCAAGATGCTGAAAACTGGAGACTTTCTCTATTTCCGATTCAATTTTCATTCGGTTTCTTTTTTAATATTTTGGGCGCGGTACAAACCGTCTGTCGCCTGCAATAATTTTCGTTTTAATATCGGACTAAAATTAGGGTTTTCTTTTAAGAAACGCTGCACTTCATCAAAAGCATATTTCGAAGAATATTTCCCAACGTTATTGTTCAGCCAATCCTTCGGAAAGAAAATATCGCCCGTGCGCTGAATTTCATCAACCAAATCTAATGAAAATCTAATATATTTCTGAGCACTTTCCTGACGCAAAGGATGATGGAAATTGGCCAAACCAACAGAAACCCAGGATTCTTTTTCTCTGTTTTTATCGTCTTTTAAAGATTCCATAAAAGCATTTCGAACCGATTCGTCTTTTGATAAAGAAGGTAATAAAAACTCAAATCGCTTTTGTTTGTCGGGATTTGTAATCGTAGTTCTTGTTTTTTCCAAGATTTCATCTGCTTTTTCATGTTTAAAAATAGCCAGATTCATTGCGATATTCGTATAATCATCTTCGTTTAATTTCAAATTCGGAATCACGATTTCTTTATTCCAAATCTGATATAATTTGGCTTTCGCCGAATCTGAATACGCGATTGAACTGAATAAATTGAATAAGGTCTTTTTAATATTTGCTGATAAATTGGCCTGCAAGCGGACATTTAAAATATCTTCAAGCTGTTTCTGAACTTTAATCTGTTGCTTCTCTGTCAGGAATTTCCAAAAAACCGAATTCAGATTATTAGAAGCAATTCTTAAAACCAATTCATTTTCTTCTGTTTGAACTCCTTTCAAAAAACAATCAAAAGCTTTGATCGGCGCAACATTCCCATTTAAGGTATTTTCATAAAGATTACTATAACTTGAAGCTCGCGCAACCTCATCTTTCAATGTTGAAATATAATCCAAATTATTTCCGTCAAGCGGAAAAACACCGTATCCAAAACCATTATAATTGTAAATAATCGTAAGCGGTTTTTCAAGTCCAATGGCTTCTTTTGCGATTAGTTTTTTATCTTTTATATTGATGTTTAAAACCTTCACATTATCCGCATAAACGAACCCAATCTGAAAAATCTGAGGCCAAATATTATTTGATTTATCTTCTGCTTTTTGCTGAATTTCAAAGCTTTTAATTCGGTTTTTAGAATCATATTCTATTTTATCTGTAAAAATGGCTCTGCCAGATTTATTTACCCAAACCTCGCTCCATTTTTTCATGTCGAGCGGAGTTTCGGCATCCAGAATTTCAACTAGATTATTCCAGTCGGCATTATCGTTGGCGTACTTTTTAATATATTTTTCAATTCCTTTCTGAAAAGCTTCCTTTCCCATCGAAGCTTCTAACTGGCGCATCATAATTGGCGCTTTGTTGTAAATAATAGCTCCATAAAGCGAACCGGCATCTTTTAAATTCGCCAAATGCTGTTTTATCGGATGGGTACCCAACGAGCGATCTTCCGCGTAAGCGTTACTATAATGTGCAGAGAAAAACTGCAAATTATGATTCACTTTTGGGAAAATTGGATTCATGATTTTATCTGCCATAAAATTTGCAAATACTTCTTTCATCCAGACATCATCAAACCATTTCATCGTTACCAAATCACCAAACCACATGTGCGAAGTTTCGTGCGCGATGAGTTTGGCACGGTCTAATTTTTCGCTGTCGGTTGCGCTGTTATCTAAAAACAAAGTCGATTCGCGATATTGAATCGCACCAACATGTTCCATTCCGCCATATTGAAAAACCGGAATCGAAGCAAAATCCAACTTCTGAAATGGAAATTTATAATTAGTATATTTTTCTAAGAAATCTAAGGATTGTTGGTGTAGTTTAAAAATAGTATCGACACTCGTTTTTATCTTTTCAGGATTATTTTCACGATATAACATCGTCATTTCTAAACCTGGTTTCTCTGTTACACTTTTGAATTTTCCGGCAACGAAAGAAAACAAATACGTGCTCATTTTATCGGATTCTCCAAAAGTATAGGATGTGAAATCTCCTTTTTCGATTTTCTCTTTTACATCGGCTCCAGCCAAAACCGACCAATCTTTCGGAACATTTAAGCTGAGTTTATAAGTTGCTTTTATATCCGGCTGATCAAAACACGGAAACAACGTACTTGCACGATCCGGAACTAATAAAGTATAAAGAAAATCGTCGTTTCTGTTTAAAGATAAATTTCCGGCGATGAACGAGATTGAAATGGTGTTTTTCCCTGAAATCAAATTTTCGATAGGAATTACAATATGTCCATTTTCATGAATAATTGCGATATTTTTTCCATTTACTTGAACTTCTTTTATATTCTCTGTTTTCTCTTTAAAATCCAATTGCAAAGGCTGACTCAAATCAGATAAAACCAAATTTAAAAACAGTAAAGATTTAATATTATCATTCTTTTGAGCGGGAATATCAAAATACAATTTGTATTGAACTTCTGAAATTTGCTTTTTACGAAATTGCGCTAATTGTTCTGAAACGCCATTTTCTATAATAAGATTTTCTTTTGGTTTGGATTGTGAAAAACCAATCGTAATGATCAAAAAAGAAACAAGAAAGCTGTGAAGAATTTTCATTTTTAAAGGAATAATAAGATTCGTTAAAAATAAAAAATGTTTGCCATGAATTTCACGAATTTCCACGAATTAAAATTTAAGTCTGAGTTTTTGTAACAGATTAAATAATTTTCACGCAGATTTTAAAAGATCTAAGCAGATGTGCGCAGATTTATTTATAACTTATATCAAATTAAATCTGCCAAATCTGCGTGAAATAAATCATTCTAATCCTTTAATCTGTGGCAAAAAAAGTGCAAATAAAAAAGGCTTGACTTTCGCCAAACCTTCTTTATATAAATCATAATCTTACGATTACAACAAAGCGTCTAAACTATCTGCGTAGGTTTGTTTTGGAGCAACTCCAACTTGTTTTCCTACTACTTCACCGTTATGAAACACCAAAACGGTTGGTATGTTGCGCACACCATATTTTGCAGCGAATTCTTGGTTAGCATCTACATCTACTTTACCAACAACTACTTTACCAGCGTACTCGTCGCTTAATTGGTCAATGATTGGACCAACCATTCTACAAGGACCGCACCATGCTGCCCAAAAATCTACCATTACTGGTTTATCTGACTTTAAAACTACTTCGTCAAAAGTAGCATCTGTTATTGCTAATGCCATAATAATTTGTCTTTAAATGTTATTTCAGCTTTAGTCTCGAGAGACTCGTTTTTTATTATTTCTTAAACTGAGGTACAAAGTTAGAAATTAAAAACAAATGAAACACCATTCATAAATTAGTTTTGATTATAAAAGTATTGTAAATAATTATATCATAAATTCAATTCGAAAAAACAAATTTAACATTGCAGTAATTTGAAAATCAGAAATTTAAATATCACTGTTTTTTGTAGTATCTTTAATCAACCATTAAAATTTTCCAGATGAAAGAAACTTTGAATCGAATAAAAGTCTTTTTGCAGTCGGCCAGTTTTAGAAAATATGCCAAACGTTTTGGATTTTTTATTTTAGGATTAATTGCGCTTCTCTTAATTGCCTGTGGCGGATTATCGATTTATTTCAACAGAAACAAAACCGAAATAATTGCTAAAATCAATACCAAAATAAACGAAAACATCAACGGAAAATTTCATATTGGCGATTTTCACTATAAATTTTTAGCTGGTTTTCCCAATTTTACTTTGGCTTTAAAAGATGTTGAGTTAAAGGACAATAAATGGGAAACCCATAAACATACTTTACTGAAAGCCAATGAAATTGAAGTTCGCTTAAACGTTTGGAGCTTACTTCAAAAGGAAATCAACATTCATAAAGTTCTTATTAATGACGCTCAGATTTATATTTATAAAGCGGCAGACGGTTATTCCAACTCAGACATTTTTAAGAAAAAGAAGAAAAAAGCTCCCGAAGATAAATCGAAACCCGAAACCACAATTGACCAGATTGACCTTAATAATGTTCGTTTTACGATTGACAATCATGTGGGACATAAATTATTTGATTTTGAAGTTGCCAGTTTAAAATCAAAAGTAAATTACGACGGCGACAACTGGCAGACTGATCTTTTTCTTGATACTCAAATTAATAGTTTGGCATTTAATACCGTTCACGGAAGTTTTGCCAAACAAAAACAACTCAAAGGAACTTTGGCCGTTTCGTATTCTTCGGATAAAGAAAAAATTGATGTTAAAACAGACGGTTTAAAAATTGGAACAGATTCTTTTGACATTACTGCTTTTTTCAATTTAGGAAAAAGCAATTCGCTCTTCGGAATCAATATTGGAACTACTATTTTATGGCAAAATGCATCTAATTTATTGTCGGGAAATATCAGTTCAAAACTAAACCGCTTTAATTTAAAGAAACCTATTGACGTCAATTGCGACATAAAAGGCGATTTGAGTGCTGCGGGCGACCCGAGAATTGTCGTTCAAGCCATTATTAAAGACAACGAACTGAGTATTCCAGACGGACAACTGAACGACTGCAGTTTTAAAGGAATTTTTACCAATAATTTTAAGCCAAAAGAAGGTTTTACCGATGCGAATTCGGCTGTGATTTTGACACGATTTTCAGCAACTTATGAAAATATTCCGCTGAAAATCTCGCAATTATCAATCAATAATCTTGAAAAACCAATTGCAACCGGAACCGTAAATTCAGATTTTGATGTTAGTCGCCTGAACCAAATCAGCAATGATAAATGGATTCAGTTTACGGAAGGACATGCAACAGCTAATTTAAATTTCCAATTTGATATCGTGGATTTATACATCAACAAACCAAAATTTATAGGAAATGTAAACGTAACAAATACTTCATTTGATTTTATTCCGAAGAATGTTCACGCCGAAAAAGTAAATATTCAGTTAGAATTTACACAAGAAGCTTTGCTCATTAAGAAAATCGCCTACAAACACAAAAAAAATACGATTTATATTGAAGGCAAAATCGATAATTTCCTCAACCTATATTATGATGCGCCGGAAAAAATGGTTGTGAACTGGAAAATTCATTGTCCAAATATTGATATTAGACAATTTTTGGGTGTTTTGGCGACTTCTAAAAAAGAGAAAACTGTGGCAAAAACAAGCAAACCAACCATTTCACATCATTTACGAACGGTAATCGAAAAATGCTCCGTAGTAATTGACATCAAAGCAGATAATATTACCTACAACAAACTCACAGCAACCAATACAACAGCAACAATCCAGATGCTGAATTCGAAATTGGTTATCAAAAACGGTTTTCTGCAGACTTCCGGTGGCAGTATTGCTTTTAATGCTGAGATTTCGCCAAGCGGAAAAAACTTTGTTTTTGGCTCAAACGCTCAGGTAAACCGAGTTGATATTGCGAGTTTTTTAAAGTCTTTCAATAATTTCGGAATCAAATCTTTTTCTCCAAATAATATCCACGGAAGATTAACCAGCACTGCGAATGTTACCGGTTTGATGAACAGCAACGGCGAATTAATCACAAATTCAACACACGGAAGTTTGAATTTTAATGTCAGCCAAGGTGCTTTAGTCAAATTTGAACCTATTATGAAAGTAGGAAAATTTGCTTTTCCATTTCGTGATGTCGAGAATATTACCTTCAGCGATTTGTCTGGGGATTTTACATTGCGTGGTGAATTGGTAGACATTAATAAATTAACAATTAGTTCGAGCGTTTTAAATCTTGATGCAAAAGGCGTTTATTCTTTTGGAAGAGGTACCAATCTCGCACTTACGATTCCGCTTCGGAATTCTAAAAACGACGCCAAACTCGCCACCAAAGCGGAACGTGATGCTGTTAGAGAAAAAGGAATTATTCTGCGTTTAGTTGCGTATGATGATAATGGGAAAATGAAGATTAAGCGAGGGAAGAAGGAGAAGGAGAAGTAAAAGCTTTTTCTTACATTAAATAAATTCGTAGTTTTTTAAAAATGAAACTTTCTTAAACTATATTTACACTTCTGAGACTAGGAAATCTATTGCAAGCTCTATAGATAGTTAGAATTTTAAAAAAATAATATTTAATGAATTTTTTCTCAATTAGAACAAATGATCAAAATACGATTGGTCAAATATTAAACATGTCAACGATGGTAACTTTTGATAGGTTATCTTGGCATAAAGACGAGATTTCAATAGGTGATATAGTTTTCATCGTTATAAGTGGTGATAGTTCTAAAAAAATTCATACTTATGCTAATGGTTTGAGGGCAATTGGTAAAGTTGCAAACCCACCTAAAGATGAAGAAGGAGAAAAACACTTTACTTTGGAGGTTGAAATATTTGAACTTCTTCCTAAAACACTTATGAAAGAAGACTTTTACCTTTATCCATCTTTAAAAGATGCTCCTAATATTGGTCCAGAAACAAAACAAGCTCCAAACCAAGCTTTTCGAAAAATTGATAATTTAACTGGAAAGGAAATTATCAAAGCTATTATTGATTTAACTAATTCGAAAAACACTGAATATCGAGAAATATTAGATGGTGATTTTAAAATTGAAAAATTAAACATCGAAACTCATAATAGTAATGCCATTGCACATTCAAAAAAAGCATTGATAGATTTTATAGATTGGTATAATCAACCTGAAAATTCTAAAAAATCTTATGAAGGTTTGGTAAGTTATGAAATTTTAAATTTCTGGGATGAGAATTTTTTTAATGGAAAAATATTCAATATTGATAGAAATAATTTTCACGAAAATTATTCAAAAATTGAGAATGCTATTTTAGACAGAAAAAATGAAAAATGGTTCAAATATAGTTTAGCAACTAGTAAAGGATCTCCTGCAGCTATATTGGGCGAAAAAAATTATTTGAAATTTTTAAAAAATAATTACGATAATAATTTACCATTAGAATTTGATGAAGATATTTTAGACTTCAAAGAGTTTAATTATTTGAAATTCTCTGAAGACAATCAAAACAGTAAATTAAGTTTTCCCTCTAAATTAATCCTTCGTTTCATAGCTTCATTAGCTTCAAAACCTTTTGTAATTCTTAGTGGGTTATCTGGTTCGGGAAAAACAAAAATAGCACAAACTTTTGCACAATGGATTTGCGAAGATGTTAATCAGTATAAAATTGTTCCTGTAGGCGCAGATTGGACTAATCGCGAACCTTTATTGGGATATCCAAACGGTTTGATTAGTAAAGAATATATAACTCCTGATAGTGGTGTAATTCATTTACTATTAGAAGCTATCAAAAAAGAAAATAAAAACAAACCTTTCTTTTTAATCTTAGACGAAATGAATCTGAGTCATGTAGAACGTTATTTTGCAGACTTTTTGAGTATTATGGAATCTAATGACACCATAAAATTATACACTGGCGACACAAGAGAAAGTTTAGACGGTTTACGAATCCCTTTAGAAATTTATTGGCCTAAAAATGTATTTATTATCGGAACAGTTAACATAGACGAAACCACTTATATGTTCAGCCCTAAAGTACTAGACAGAGCAAACGTAATTGAATTTAGAATTACAGATGATGAAATAAATGACTTTTTAGTAAATCCCAGTATTCCAGATTTACAAAAACTAAAAGGTCAAGGAATTGCGATGGCAGAAAGTTTCTTATCTATTGCTTCCCAAAATAGCATCGTCGAAAATGACAATATCGCAAAAGAGTTAGTATTATTTTTTAAACAATTACAACAAGTTGGTGCCGAATTTGGTTACCGCTCTGCAACAGAAATTTTACAATTAGCAACAAAATTGAAAACTCTAGAGCCTACAATTAAAGATAATGATTGTTTAGACATTGCAATTATGCAAAAATTGCTCCCAAAATTACATGGTTCTAGAAGTAAATTGGTAAAAATATTAATTGCCTTGTCGAGTTTATGTTTGGAGGATATAGTTAAAGAAGATTTTGAAAAGAAATTTGATGATCTTCATAAAAATAACTTTGAAGGAATTTCTGTAAAATATCCTATTTCTTTCGAAAAACTAATTAGAATGTACAAAAATGTATTGGCTAATGGTTTTACTAGTTATGCAGAAGCATAAAGAAATATGGAAGAAATCAAGAAACATATTCGTATACCATTAACTTTTTTTAATAAAACTGACTTTTTAGAAATCTATCCTGAAAATATGGGGAGACTTTTTGAAATTTCAGAAGAGGAAGCAATTGAGAATGGAGAAAGTGTCTTTCAAATCTTGGAAGGTAATAGCTATGAATATGCCTTTACCAATAAAAATTATCGCTTAAATTGTAGTATTGATGGTTTAGTATCGCAGTCAAAACGAGATCCTTCTATTGGTAGAATTGTTCCTAATATTTATATTGGCACGCTTACTTTATTTGTCTCCAACACTATTCAGGAAGGTAAAGAATTTGGAATTACTATTGAAGTTTTGGCAACTAAATTCGATACAGAGCTCGATAAAAGCTACCGTGAAAACTACCGTTTTATGTTAAAAGATATAACAGATAAGTGTACGGAACTTTTAATGCAAATCAATTCTCCAGTCGAGCAAAATTTTGAAACAGACTTTTCAAGAGACAACGAAACAATTTATCAAAGATTTAGTTTTGTTAACTCTATCATTCAAAATAAAGACTTTGAAGAAGCGGTATTAAAAATTATAGCTTCTCCAAAAACCAATTGGAATACTGAGGCAGAAGCAATTGATATTCGTAAAGTAAAAAGATTTGATAACGCTACAACTAAGCAAATTTTATCAGGTTCAAATAGAATTCCTTTACAAACATTGCATCCTTTATTTCGCGCAGGAATTCAATCGATCCCAAACAAAATAAATAGCTTTAGAAAAGTTGAACACACAGACACATCTGAAAATCGATTTGTAAAACATGCTTTGGATGTTTTTTTAAGATTTGCAGAAGATTGTCAACAATATTTTAAGGATAAAAAATATTCAAGACCACATATAGAAGCATCTAATTTGGTTTCAAAACTTGATGGTTATTTAAGCCACTCTTTTTTTAAGGATATCTCCAAACCAACCTCATTAAAATTAAATAGCCCTGTTTTACATCGAAAAAGTGGTTATCGTGAAGTTTTAAGTACATGGTTGCAATTTGATTTAGCTGCCAAATTAATTTGGAAAGGTGGCGACGACGTATATAAAGCTGGCAAAAGAGATATTGCTACTTTATACGAATATTGGTTGTTTTTTACATTGTATGATTTATTCAAGTCTAAATTCAAAATAAAAGATATTGAACACGAAGAGCAATCTTATAACCATTTGATAGAACCAACCAAAGACGGTTTAAATGTAATGGTAAAACAAGGAAAACATACTGCTTTGTACGGTGATTTTATTACAGAAAACAGAGCGTTAAAAGTAAAATTCTCATACAATCGTTCTTTTAAAGGAGGTACAAAATATACTGATGAGCAAGCGGGGAGCTATACAACTACACTGCGTCCAGATTATACATTATCAGTTTGGCCTGCAATACTAAAAGAAAAAGAAGCTGAAAAACAAGATCTTATCGTACATATTCATTTTGATGCAAAATATAAAATAACACAATTCCAAATTCAAACTTCTACAGATAATGATTTAATAGAACAAGAAGAAAACAACGAGAGGAAAGGAATATATAAAAATGCTGATTTGTTAAAGATGCATTCTTACAAAGATGCGATTAGAAGATCAGGTGGTGCTTATGTTTTATATCCTGGAACGGAAAAAAAGGAAATACGAGGTTTTCACGAAATCATTCCAGGCTTGGGTGCTTTTTCTATCAATCCAACAGGACAAAATAATGACATCACGGAATTATCTAAGTTTATAGATTTGGTTATTGAGCACTTACTAGACAGAGCATCCCAAAGAGAAAATATTAATTATAAAGCACACAGTATTCTTCAAACTAATAAAGAAGATAGCAATTTACTTCATGAACTAATTCCTGAATATTTAAATGGCTCAAAATTAATACCAGATGAAACATTTGTATTAGTAGGATACTCAAAAACAGCCAAGCGATTTGATTGGTATAATGAAAATAAAAAATATTTTTTCAGGATGAATGATACTATTGGTTCCTTAGAGCTAACAAATGAAGTAGTAAATGCGAAATACCTTTTATTAAGAAGAAATGGACATGAGACGGCTTTCGATTTATATGAAATAAAAAGCGACGGAATACAAGTTTATTCAAAAGAAAGAATTATTGAACTCAATTTTCCGCAGTCAAATGACTTAAAAGAACATTATTTAAAAATAGACATTGAAAAAGTAACTGATTTAGAATTTGAAAATGTTAGTTGGAAATTTAAAGAATTAGATGAGTACAAAAAAATTGTAGAAACAAACAAGAATATTTATACACAGGCTGGGATGCCTTTTACAGTATCATTAACCAAATTGATGAAAACAAAGAAAATTAACTAATTATTATAAATTAAGTTCCCAAATTGTAAAAACATCCCACAATAAGAATTTCTGGAATATCACTTAGACACAATTTTCAACAAACAAATGACATAATAATATAACTTTACGTCAATAAACCTATAACCAATTCAATACCACTAATTATTAAATTTAAAACCTTTAATAATTAAATTTCCATGGACTGTTTTACCACTGAACAACGTTCCAAAGTCATGAGTAGAATTCGTGGCACCAATACCAAAGACGAAGTTCGCTTGGCAAAAGCACTATGGCATATTGGATACCGTTATCGTAAAAACAATAGAAAAGTTTTCGGCACACCAGATTTGACTTTCACAGCTTTAAAAATTGCCATATTTGTCGATGGAGAATTCTTTCATGGCAAAGATTGGGAAACCAGAAAAAAACCTCAGACCAATTCAGAATACTGGATCAAGAAAATCGAACGTAACATGCAAAGAGATCTTGAAGTCAATGCTTTTTTAGAATCTCACAATTGGAAAGTTCTGCGTTTTTGGAGCAATGATATTAAGAAGAATTTGGGTGCTTGTATTTTGGAAATTCAAGATACGATAATTCTTAGAACAGAAATGTTAACGAAAATTCCTTCTTCTTCAGAATCATAAAAAGGGACTAATAATTTCATAATGTTTTATTAACTCGCTTGTCATTTCCCTTTAAAAAAGATAGCTTTGAGAGACAATCATAAAATTTAAACCATTATGAAGATTCAAATCAACACCGACAAAAACATTGAGGGACATGCAAGATTAGAAAGCTACTTTTCTGAAGAATTAGAAAAAGGATTAGCTCGTTTTGAAGACAAAATTACCCGTATTGAAGTTCATTTTGGGGATGAAAATGGGGAGAAATTTGGTTTGCACGACAAAAAATGCTTAATCGAAGTACGTCCGCAAAAATTACAGCCTATTACCGTTACAGAACACGCCGATACATTAGAAAAAGCTTTTAGCGGTGCTTTGAGCAAAATCAAAAAATCACTAACGACAACTTTTGAAAAAATAAAAGAATATTAAGTTTCAAAGTATATAAAAAAAGGACGTTTCAAATTGAAACGTCCTTTTTTTATATACTTTGAAAAGTGACAAAGGTTCAGAGTCACAAAGTTACAAAGGTTTCTTTGCACCTTTGTAACTTTGTGACTTTGTATCTTTCTTTACGATTTCGGAAGAGGCGCCCCTACAGCAATATCACATCTGTGTCCTGCTTGTCCGTGTGGTGGATTCATTCCTTCGGCTACTGCTTGCGCTGGTTCTGTACTTAATAAAGCGGGAACCGCATTATTTGTTGCAGGTGGCGTTACTGTAAACGATTGTGAAACGCTTCCGTTTTGTCCTGCATTTGTTGTTGCAGTTTTTGCAACTGGCGAATTTAAAGGCGCTCCAACTGGAATATCACATCTATGACCTGGCTGTCCATGTGACGGATTCATGCCTTTTCCAACTTTTACGGGAGCGGCCATTGTTGTTGTAACTACATTTTTTTGATTTGGATTCACTTGAACCATTTGTGGCGTTTGCGTTGCAACGACTTGACCTTGTTGTGGCGGAGCCGAATTTAACGGCGCACCAACGGCAATATCACAACGATGTCCCGGTTGTCCATGAGCAGGATTTAATCCTTTTGTTTCTCCTAAAACTGTATTTGGGTTTGCGGTCTGAGTTTGTGCTACTGGCGTGTTTGTGGCAGTTTTTGCGGTATCTTTTGCAAGTCCAAGTCTGACCAATTCTGATGTTGCAGTATTTTCTTGAGGCTCTAATTCCTTTTTGCAAGAAATAAAAAGCAATGACGAAAAAGCCAGCGAACTTATTAAGATTTTCGGATTCATAATTGTGGTATTTTAAAGCTTTCAAATATAAAAATTTTAAACTATATAAGTGATGTAAGGCAATTTAAGTTTTATCGGGAATTACTTTAGCCGTTAATCTCACAAAGACGCAAAATCGCAAACTTTCTTTCCACGCAGATTTTGCAGATTCCCACAGATGATCCAATATTTTTATCTGTGTTTAATCAGCTTAAATCTGCAAAATCTACGTGAAAATTTTACTTGTTCAAAATCATTCTTACCTTTAAACTCAAATAACCTAACTCATGAAAAAAACAATTCTACTCCTTTTATTTGTTGACTTCTTTTGCGAACGCTCAAAGCTGAAAAAGAAAAAATCAATCAGACTTTAGATACTTGGCACAAAGCTGCTGCCGAAGTGAAATTTGAAACATATTTTAATTCAATGGCCGAAGATGCGATTTTTATTGGAACAGATGCTACTGAAAACTGGATCAAAAAGAATTTCAGAATCTGGGCAAAACCACATTTCGAAAAGTGGAAAAACATGGGATTTTACAATGCATTAGAACGTCATATCTTTTTTGACAAAACAGGAAAAATTGCCTGGTTTGATGAATTGCTGAATACGCAAATGAAAATTTGTCGCGGTTCTGGAGTTTTGGTTAAAGTTGGAAAAGAATGGAAAATTCAGCATTATGTTTTGTCGATGACAATTCCGAATGACGAAGTTGAAGCTGCTATTAAAATAAAAGCGCCAATCGAGGATGCTTTGATTAACAAGCTTCAAAAAAAATAAAACAATTTTTAACTTTCTTATTATAATCCTAACTTTTATAGCACTTTACAAACAGATTATCAAAATATTATAACAAATTTGACAATTTTAGAGCTTCATTTAGAACTTATAAAATAAATTCTGTCAAAAAAACGGGGTGATAATTTACAAAATTAACTAAAATAAAAATCACACCTCTATTTTAACAGCCCTCAAAATCAAAATATTTAATTTTTTTTAACTTTGACCCCAAAAAAAATAGGGTTCAATAAAGTATTTGAAAAATGAAAATAGAAAGACGCTGGATCATTTCCTTTATTATGATAAGTATTGTTTGTATTACAGGTGCATTTTGGCCAGCAGTGACCGAAAATAGTTACGTATTATCAGAATTTGGCACTACAGATCATATTGTCCCGCCGACGTTGCCTGGATGCTTACTTCATGCTTGTCTGGTTTTAATTATGACGCCGGGATTATCTTTCTTTTATGGCGGAATGGTGGGCAAGAAAAACGTGATTTCGACCATGCTTCAAAGTTTCATTTGTCTTGGGCGTTGTTACACTTTTATGGGTCGTTGTTGGTTTTAGTCTTGCTTTTGGAGATCCTGTTGGTTTTGGATCTGGGGATCATTTTTATAGTTTCTTCGGAAATCCGACTACTTTTGCTTTTATGGATTATGTGGGCGTTTTGCCGCATAAAAAATTAGCAAGCACGATTCCGTTTATGCTTTTTGCTTTGTTCCAAATGAAATTTGCCATTATTGCTCCGGCGATTATTACAGGTTCATTTGCAGAACGCGTTCGATTTATTTCCTATTTAATTTTCATTAGCTTATTTACGATCTTCATATATGCTCCTTTATGTCACGCCGTTTGGTATCCAACGGGTATTTTAGGAAGTTATTTTGGAGTAAAAGATTTCGCCGGAGGAACTGTTGTGCACATGAGTTCTGGTTTTGCCGCTTTGGCTGGAGTTATTGTTTTAGGAAAAAGAAAAAACAGCCAGCATATTCCAACTAATATTCCTTTTGTATTATTAGGAACCGGAATGTTATGGTTTGGATGGTTTGGTTTCAATGCTGGTTCTGCACTTGCTGCCAACGGAACTGCCGCTATGGCTTTTGCAACTACAACAACTTCATCGGCAGCTGCAATGCTAACTTGGATTTTCTTTGACCGAATGAATGGAAGAAAAGTTTCGGCTTTAGGCGCTTGTATTGGAGCTGTTGTTGGTTTAGTAGCTATTACTCCCGCTGCCGGATTTGTATCTGTTCCTGAAAGTATGTTTTTCGGATTTGTAACAGCTTTAGTTTCTAACTCAGCCGTAAATTGTCGATATTCTAAAAGATTTGATGATACACTTGACGTTTTTGCTTGTCATGGCGTTGGAGGAATTATGGGAATGATTTTAACTGCGATTTTTGCTCATGGTGAAGATGCAAGTTTATTACACGGCGGATGGAATGTTTTCGGACACCATATGATGGCATTAGTTTTGGTTTCTATCTTTACTTTTTTCGGAGCTTACTTTTTATTCAAAGTAACCAATTTTATTATTCCACTGAGAGTTTCTGAAGAATCAGAACATATTGGGCTAGATTTATCGCAACACGACGAAACTTTGACCCAAAAACAAAAGCAATTACAGAACCGCATTACGGTTAAAAGATAGGCCACAGATTTCACTGATTAAACAGATTAAAAAATCCTTAAAATCTGTGAAATCTGTGTCTAAAAAAATTTAAACCATAATTGCGCCTCGTTCATTCGTTTATATTCCTTAATTTTGCGGAAAATTTTTGTAAAAGTGGGAAGTAAAAATAAACTTAAAAGATTCAGAGAAAACGAAACATTTCAAAACGTTTTTCAACCAACCAGAGAAGAAGTTGTAGGCGATTTAATGCCTTTGAAAGGAAAATGGAATTCTGATTTCTTTAAAAATGACAATCCATTAGTTTTAGAATTAGGATGCGGAAAAGGAGAATATTCTGTTGGATTAGCCGAGAAATATCCCAACAAAAATTTTATCGGAATTGACATTAAAGGAGCACGTTTCTGGCGTGGTGCTAAAACTGCTGTTGATAACGGACTGCATAATGTGGCTTTTGTTCGTACACAAATCGAATTGATCAATCATATTTTTGCTGAAGGCGAAGTTGATGAAATCTGGATTACTTTCCCGGATCCGCAAATCAAATACAAAAGAACAAAACACAGAATGACCAATTCTGAGTTTCTTGCAATTGTATAAAAAAATCCTTAAAAAAGACGGTGTCGTAAACTTAAAAACCGACAGTGAATTCATGCATGGTTACACCCTTGGGTTGCTTCATGGAGAAGGACATGAAGTTTTATATGCCAATCATAACGTCTATACAAATGAAGGAAGTCCTGAAGTAGTGACTGCAATTCAGACTTTTTACGAAAAACAATATTTAGAAATTAATAAGGCAATTACGTATATTCGTTTTAAAATTAAAGACTAATTTAATTTCAAAAAACAAATATTCCTAACTGATCCAACAACTGAATGGTCATTATTTACTCCATTACTTTCAGGTTTTATTGCGGCCGCAATTGGGATTATTCCGCCAGGTTTAATCAACATGACTGCAGCTAAAATAAATATAAAAGAAGGAAGAAAGAATGCGTTATGGTTTGTTGTTGGCGCTGTATTAGTTATTTTTTTTCAGGTTTCAGTGGCAGTTTTATTTGCACGCGTCATCGACGATCGTCCAGATGTCGTGACTTTATTGCGTGAAATTGGTTTCGTAATTTTCGCTATTTTGACGATCTACTTTTTGTTTATTGCAAAAGAACCGAAAACCAAAAAGAAAACTAAAATAAAAAAAGCAGTAAAAAAAGCCGTTTCTTTCTCGGAATGTTGCTTTCTGGATTGAACTTCTTCCCTATTCCTTATTATGTTTTGGTAAGCGTTACATTAGCTTCTTATCATCTTTTTGCATTCGAAAGTAATATTATTTTCACTTTTGTAATAGGATCTGTTTTAGGCTCGTTTGCTGCATTGTACAGTTACATTGCTTTCTTTGGAAGAATTGAAAAGAAAACTGATTACTTAATGCGAAACATGAATACAATTATTGGAAGTATTACAGGTTTAGTTGCTGTTGTGACACTTTTTAATATTTTAAGTTACTATTTCGGGTAAAAAATATTTTACAATATTTCACGCAGATTTCAAGCAGATCTAAAGTGATTTTTTTTAATTTAATTTTCTAAGTCTGCTTAAATCTGCGGAATCTGCGTGAAACCAATTTTAAAGAAATCATTGTAATCTTATAATCTGTGGCAAAACAAAATTATGGCTGAAGAAAATTTTTTCGAAAGAGTTTATGCAGTTGCCCGACAAATTCCATACGGAAGAGTAACTTCTTATGGCGCAATTGCAAAAGCTTTAGGAACAGCGCGTTCTGCACGAATGGTTGGCTGGGCAATGAATGCGTGTCATAATATGGATGATGTCCCGGCGCACCGGGTAGTAAACCGAAAAGGACTTTTGACAGGAAAACATCATTTTGACGGAACAAATTTAATGCAGCAACTTTTAGAAAATGAAGGTGTAAAAGTTATAGATAATCAAATTGTCGATTTTGACAAACACTTTTGGCAGCCAGAAGTTGAATTCTAAAAATCCGCAGACTTTCCTGCAAGGTTTTCAAAACCTTGTAGGTCTAAAATTTTACCAACAATAACTTGATGATTACAAAAGTACACACCTACAAGGTTTTGAAAACCTTGCAGGAGAATTAAAAAAATCAAATCAAACAAATAACAAAACTCGTTTTATCCTCATCAGTTTGATAACTCAAATAACCTCCGTGTGCTTCAATGATGTTTTTAGAAAGTGTTAAACCAATTCCTGCACCGTCTTTTCTGGTGGTGAAAAAGGGAAGAAAACTTTATCTCTAATTTCAGAATCTATTCCTTTTCCGTTATCCGAAATCGAAATAAGAAATCGATTATTTTCGGTATAACTTGACAGATACATTTTCTTTTCCTGCCTTTTCTTTCAGGGCATAAATACTATTCGTAATCAAATTAATAATCACTTGCTCCATTTGATTTTTATCTATTAAAATGGAACGTGAACTATGAATTTCATTAATTAATTCAATATTTTCTGCTTTCAAAATCGGACTCATAATTCGAAGGCAATCATCGAAAAGCACATTGATTGGTGTCATCTTCTTTTGTTGGCGTCGGCAACATTGCCAATTTGCTGATAATTCTCGACAAAAACCTGCAAATGATCACTCCTATTAATAATGGTTGAAATACTGCTTTTAATGTCATCAAAATCGTCTTCTTCCAGATTTTCCTGATCGACAATATGGAGTAAATTCTGGGAAAGCGCACGAATTGGCGTCAAAGAATTCATTAATTCATGCGAAATAATTTTCATCAGATTAACCCAAGCTTCTTTCTCTTTCTTCTCAATAACCCGCTGAATACTATCCAATAAAATAATGAAATATTCTTTGTTATAAGTTTGTGTTCATCGAAGTTTGAAGCATAAAAGTCTGCAAATCCTGCTCTTCAATTTTAATCGAAATAGCCGATTTTAATTCGCGAAATCTGTTTTTTCAATTTCATAACAAAGTGATGGAAGATAGTTTTTAAGGTAATTCCAATGACTCACTTTTGGCACTTTGAATAAATCTGGAAAAACAATCGTTCATCAAAAAGATATTCCAGTCTTCATTTTCTTTTTCTAAAATAAAGCGTTCCGGTGTCAATACTATTTAAGAGTGGATTGATACACCAATTCTTTTGAGGTTTGTTCCTGTTGCTGAATTTTTAAAGTATCATACAAAAGATATAAACTTTCAAAATTGTCTTTTCTATTCTCTTCCGGAAAATTAGTCGTGAAAAGTCATTCTTGAACATCGAAAGCAATGTTCTGTCGTAAAACAGCAATTGATTTTTGACGATAAAAATACATTTCAAACAACATTATAAACGCAAAAAGCCCAACCAAAATAGCGTTGTAATAAAACATTTTATAGATCAGAAAAACGCAAAAAAAAAAGAGCATCATGACAAACAAGACTCTCACAAATAAAGCGTTATAAAACTTCCAGTTTTTCATTTATTTTTTCTTAATAATGCTTAAAATCTAACCGCAAAGGTCGCAAAGAGTTTACGCAAAGGTCGCAACACAAAGCTTTGCGAACTTAATAAGGCCAACTGCAACACGGAGAAAAAAATACTTTGCGCTCTTTGCGGTAAAATTAACCACAAACAAGAAATCCGCAAAGTTCTCTACATATAGCTTTGCGAACTTAATAAAGCAATTACAAACACTACAAAAAAATACTTTGCGTACTTTGCGGTTAAATTAACGCTTTTACTGTATTTTTCAGATCGTATTTCTCAATTCTTCTGTACAACGCAGCTCTTGACAATCCTAATTCTTCGGCGGTTTTTGACTGATATTTCCGTGATGCTTAATAAGTGCTTTTTCAATTGCTGTTTTTTCCAATTCAGAAATGGATTTTCATCATTTTCCTGAATATCTTCAAAATCTAAAATATCAAGTCGTAAACAGAAATAGTATTATTATCAGCTAAAATTAATGCGCGTTCAATCTTATTTTCCATTTCGCGAACATTTCCTTTCCATGGATATTTTTCTAGATAAGGCGCAACATTTTCCTCAAAACCGCCAATCACCATGATTGTATTTTTCGGCAATCTGATCGAGAACAAAATGCGCCATCGGAACAATATCATCTTTTCGTTCGCGCAAGGTGGCAAATTGATTTCCATCGTATTGATTCGGTACAGCAAATCTTCCCGGAAAGTTTTATTTTTTACCTCGGCTTTAATATCATTATTTGTTGCCGAAATAATTCGGACATTTAAAGGTCTTGGTTTGCTTTCGCCCAAACGTGTAACAGTTTTTGTCTGTAAAACATGCAATAGTTTAGATTGCAAATGAAGCGGAATATTTCCAATTTCGTCCAAAAAAATAGTCCCATTTTGAGGCCATTCAAATCGTCCCGGAGTATCGGTTTTGGCATCTGTAAAAGCGCCTTTGGCATACCCAAAAAGTTCACTTTCGAACAAATTATCACTTAAAGAACCTAAATCAACATGAACAAAAGGCTGGTTTTTTCGCTCTGAATGCTGATGAATAAACTCGGCAAAAACATACTTTCCGGTTCCGTTTTCTCCTAAAATTAAAACATTGGCATCGGTTTTCGCCACTCTTTCAGCAATAGAATAAGCTTGTTTTATTTTTTGGGAAGTCCCAGTAAAATATCTTTTTTCGGTTTTTTCAACTACTGGTTTTTTAATGTTTTTTCGGCTTTCGGCAACAGCCTTATCAATGATTTCAATAATTTTTCATTATTCCAAGGCTTCAAAACATAATCAAAAGCGCCAATTTTTATGCCTTCAACAGCGGTATCAATTTTCCCGAAAGCCGTCATTAAAATCACAATCGTATTGTGGCGAAAGTGTTTTGATTTCTTTCAGCCAATGAATTCCTTCGCGCCCATCTTCAAAACCAATTCGGTAATTCATATCCAACAAAACCACATTTATTTCATTTTCGGTTAAAAGCAGAAATGATTTTTTTTGGATTGTTTGCGGTAAAAATGGTTTCAAAATGCTTTTTGAGAATCATTTTTGCCGAAAAAAGAATTTCTTCCTGATCGTCAACAATTAATATTTGGGCTATGTTTTTTTCGCATCTGTCTTTTTTTGTCCGATTTTGAACGGTCAACTGTTCATTATTGAACACTCCTTTTTTTGAATGTTTTTTAAAGCTTCTTTAAAATCAATGCTTTACAAATTATAAATTTTGTGGCACAGTATTTACCTATTGGTTATCAGTAAATTATTAAAAAAATGGACAAGGTAATTCCTCGTAAAAATAGAAAATTTAGATATCTCACAATAGCAATTGGAGTTTTTTTAGTTTTGGCTGTCATCATCTTTTTTTCGTTTAACACTAAAAGAAGTTTAAATGTAAAAGCCGAAGAACTATCAGTTCAAAAAATTGAAAAAGCTTTTTTTGAAGATTTTGTGGTTTTTCAGGCCAAAGTCGAACCTTTGAACGTGATGCTTGTAAACGTTACAGAAGGAGGATCTGTAAAAGAGATTTTTGTTGAGAACGGCGCAATGGTAACCAAAGGACAATCTTTGGCACGTTTGTACAACCCAAATACAGAACTGAATTATCTTGACTCAGGAAACTGCAATTATTGAGCAAATCAACAATTTGAATACTGGAAAACTGAACATCAGAAATCAGGAATTGAATTTAAATAAAGATTTGGTTTTGATCGAACACGATTATAATGACGCCAAAAGATTATACGATATGAATGCTCGAAATTATATGAGAAAGAAGTGATTTCAAAAAACGACTGGAATACTTTTAAAGAAAGTTTACGTTTTCAGGAAGAACGAAAAAGAACGATTCAGCAAAGTATTCAAAAAGAAAAACAAACGAATCAGATTCAGATTTCACAAATCAATCGTTCGATTCAGACAATGGAAAAAAGTTTGGATATTTTGAGAAACAACAAGAAAGAACTTCTTAATCACCGCCCCGGAATCTGGCCGATTAACTTCATTTGAAGCTGTTTTAGGACAAAATTTTCAGGCAGGTCAAAGCATCGGGAAAATCGATTCAAAACAAGGTTACAAACTTGCTGCCGATGTAGATGAATTTTATTTAGAAAAAGTTCGCGAAGGCTTAAAAGGTCAGGTAGAATTTAAAGGAAAAACACTTGGAAGTTATTGTTACCAAAGTAATTCCGGAAGTCAAAAGCGGGCATTTTACTGTGGAATTGGCTTTTACATCTAAAGAAGAAATTGTGTTGCAAGACGGACTTAGTTTTGGAGTAAAACTGATTTTATCTGAAAGAAATAAAATTTTAGTCGCTGCCAAAAGGAAGTTTTAATCAGGAAACTGCTGGAAAATGGATTTTTGTGGTAAAAGGAAATAAAGCCGAAAGAAGAAATATAAAATTAGGAAGAGAGAATCCTTCATACTATGAAGTTCTCGAAGGTTTAAAAGAAGGCGAATCTGTTATCACTTCATCTTATTCAGACTATAAGGATATTGAGGAGCTTTCGATAAGTAAGGAATAGTTTATTTTGTTTCAAGTTTCAGGTTTCAAGTTAACAAACGAAACCTGAAACTTGACAACCTGAAACAATAAAAACAAAATCATCATTTCAATCATCAATCAAAAAACGTAATCAACAACATTTAACACCTTTACAAAAATGATAACAATTCAAAATTTAACCAAAGTTTTTAGAACAGAAGAAGTAGAAACATCAGCATTGAGCGGTATTTCTTTAGAAATTAAAAAAGGGGACTTTTTAACTATCATGGGACCTTCAGGTTGTGGAAAATCGACTTTATTAAACATCATCGGGCTTTTGGACAGCGCTAATGATGGAAGTTATAAATTATTAGATCAGGAAATGATTGGTCTAAAAGAAAAAGGAAGAGCGCAGGTTCGAAAGGAAAATATCGGATTCATTTTTCAGAATTTCAACTTGATCGATGAACTTTCTGTTTACGATAATATCGAATTGCCTTTGCTTTACAACAACGTAAAAGCATCGGAAAGAAAACAAAAAATTGAAGCGATTGCTGAGAAATTAAATATTTCACACCGATTGAAACATTTTCCGCAACAGCTTTCTGGAGGTCAGCAACAAAGAGTTGCGGTTGCAAGAGCTTTGGTAAATGATCCAAAAATTATTCTTGCCGATGAGCCAACAGGAAACTTAGACAGTAAAAACGGTAATGAAGTAATGGAACTTTTAACCGATTTACACGCAAAAGGCGCAACAATTTTGATGGTAACCCACTCTGATTATGATGCTTCGTTCTCGCAGAGAACGATTCATATGAAAGACGGTGTGATATTCTCTGAAAAATTAAATCAGAGAAATGTAGATGTTTTTATGGACGCTAAATAATTACAAAGATGATAAAATTTATTGTAACAGCAATCGTAATTCTGGTAGAATTTGTCTGCAAAATATTGGCTATTATTTAAAAAACGGCTCAGGTTTTTATAGAACCTAAATAACTACAAAACACAAATACCATGATTTCTAACTGGTTTAAAATATTTATTTATCATTTAAAGCAAAACAAATTGTTTTCGTTTTTAAATGTATTAGGATTAAGCATCGGGATTGCCAGCGTAATCTTTGCGATTTTATATTGGAACAACGAAAATTCTTACGATCAATGGAATCCGAACAAAGAAAACGCTTATCATGGTCTTAAACAAAATTGGCGCAACGGGCGATACTTGGGGATCAAACTCGATTCCGTTTGGAGAAACCTGTAAAGCTACAATTCCTGAGATTGAACAGATTTGCTTTTTCAATATTTGGTACAATGAGGATATGATCAAATATCAAGGATCAAAATTAATGGACGAAAAAGATTACCGTAAGCGATGAAAATTTCTTTGATTTTTTTCCTTTCGAAATTCGTAAAAGGAGCTAAAACCAATATTCTTAAAAGAGAAAAATAGCGTTGCCATTTCTGAAGAACAGGCGAAATTGATTTTTAAAGATGAAGATCCAATTGGCAAATCTATCACATATAACACAATTGCGTACACAGTAAAATCTGTTTATCATATTACCAAACCTTCATCAATGGAACCAAATTATGTTTTTAGTGGTGTAAAAAGAGAACGTGACATAAACAGCTGGGGAAATTTCAATTACGGTTTGCTTGTTAAAATCAAAAAAGATGCTAACCCAGTTGCCGTTTTAAAGAAAATGCAAAATGTAAATTTTGTGAACCGAACTTTAAAAGATGCGAAAGAAAATGGTCAAACAGTTGAACAATATGTAAAGGAAAATGGTGAAATCACCGTTATTTTAGATCAATTGCAAATGTCTCGTTTACATGGGACAAAAAGTTCGGCAGGACAAAATTTTCCTGAAGGAGTAGGAAATTTGAAACTGCTTTATATTATGGCCGGCCTGTCTATTTTGATTTTAGTTTTATCATTGGTAAACTATATCAATTTAGCAACTGCATCAGCTATAAAACGCGCAAAAGAAGTTGGTGTCCGTAAAATTGTGGGCGCTACCAAAAACCAAATTATTACTCAATTTATATTTGAAACGGCCATAATTGTTGTACTTGCAATTGTGTTTGCACTTGCAATAGTAGAGCTTTCGTTGCCCTATTATAATACATTTTTGAAGAAAACATTAACCATGAATGGGGTGAATTTTACCTGCAGCTCATTTTGATATTTGGATTAGTAATCATTTTTGCAGGTATTTTCCCAGCCATTTATATCTCTAATTTCGAGACTTTAAAAGTATTGAAAGGTAATTTTTCGAGAAGCAAAAGCGGTATCTGGATTCGTAACTCGATGCTTATTTTTCAATTTGGCATTGCGGCCTTTCTTCATTATTGGTGCATTGATCGTCAATTCGCAGGTTAATTATATGATGAACAAGGACTTTGGGTTTCAGTGGCGACCAGGTAATTTCGAATTCCGTATAATAAACTGACCGAAATAAAAGAATTCCGACATATATGAAGCTGATAAACAAGAAATTAAAAAAATATCAGGAGTTCTAGACGTTTCAACTTTTGCAGGAAGTTTTGGAGGCAGCGCAAGATTCAAGTTCAGGATTTACGCATAATGGTATTTTTGTCCAGCCACGAAATGTTGAAATGGATTTTGGTTTTCTTGAAATGATGAAAATCAAAATTGTTGAAGGACGCGATTTGTCTCCAAAATTTGCTTCAGATAGTGTTAGCAATATGCTTATAAACGAAACCCTGGCTAAAACATTGAATCTAAAAAATCCAATAAATACTATAATAACTTCTGGTTGGGCTAAATGAGATACGGGAATATGAAATTTAAAATTGTAGGTGTTGTCAAAGATTTTCATATTACTGGACTTACAAAATAAAGTACCGCCAATGGTTTTTATCAACATCAAAACATTGGAATGGAATAACTTTAATAATATTTTTGTAAAAGTTTCTCCAAATAATTTAACAGAAACGTTAGCAAAATTAAAAACTTACTGGGAGAAAAATGTAAATCCTGATTATCCTTTTGATTATGAATTTGTTAACAAAGGATTTGCAAGAACATATCAGGAACAAGTAAAACAAAAAAACCTGTTTTTCATTTTAAATCTGGTTGTAATCATAATTGCTGTGTTCGGATTATTCGCTTTGGCATCATTTTCGATGGAGAGAAGATTGAAAGAAATTGCAATTAGAAAAACATTAGGTGCAGAAACTGATATTCTGCTTAAAGAATTATCAAAACAATATGTTTTATTTTGCTTGCTTGGATTTGGAATTGGAATTGTTCCGGCTTATATTTTATTACAAAAATGGCTTGAAGATTATGCGTTCAGAATAAACATTTCGACGTTGCCATTTTCGATCGCATTAGTTTCATTATTGATATTACGTTGCTGATTGTGTTGACAAAAGCATATCAGGTAACCAAAATAGATGTTTTGAAATATCTAAAATACGAATAACTTGTAGACCATTTTTTTTAAGGAACCCGCCAAATCAGAATCTTGGCGGGTTTCTTTTTGTCTTTTTTCTGCTTAAATTTTTATCTTTTTCAGTTAAAATTTATTTTTGCCTGCTTTACTTTTTAAAATCGCTTCGAAAAAAATGCAATGCTATCATTTTGAATAATTTCGACATCAATAAATACGATTCAAAAAAAGTAAGAATCCGAACTTAATCTGTTATCTTTGCAGTCTGAAACAAGTTTAAATAAACATAGTGCTTAAACAAGTCTCATCATTAGAAAACACCTACATTAAAAATGAAATTAGATAGAAAAGAAATTCTTAAAGCTCTAGAAACTATTACTATAGCTGGAGAAGGAAAAAATATGGTTGAAAGCGGTGCTGTTGCCAACGTTATTACATTTGGCGATGAAGTTGTAGTCGATTTACTACTGCATACACCTGCAATGCACATTAAAAAAAGAGCAGAAGATGATATCAAAAAAACAATCCACGAATTGATATCTGCAGATGCTAAAGTAAAAGTAAACATTAAAGTCGAAGCCAAGGAAAATCCTAATGAAATAAAAGGAAAAGCAATTCCTGGAATCAAAAATATTATTGCCGTTGCTTCTGGAAAAGGAGGAGTTGGTAAATCTACAGTTACTGCAAATCTTGCTGTAACACTTGCAAAAATGGGTTTTTCGGTTGGAATTTTAGATGCTGACATTTATGGTCCTTCAATGCCAATTATGTTTGATGTTGAAAACGAAAAACCAATTTCGATTACCGTTGACGGAAAATCAAAAATGAAACCAATTGAAAGTTATGATATTAAAATACTTTCTATCGGTTTTTTTACAGCGCCTAGCCAGGCTGTAATCTGGAGAGGTCCAATGGCTGCAAAAGCATTAAACCAAATGATTTTTGATGCAGACTGGGGAGAACTAGATTTTATGCTTATTAGATTTGCCTCCAGGAACAGGAGATATTCATCTTTCGATCATGCAATCATTGCCTATTACAGGAGCCGTTGTAGTAAGTACACCACAAGCTGTTGCACTTGCCGATGCTAAAAAAGGAGTTGCAATGTTCATGCAGGACAATATCAATGTTCCAGTTTTGGGAATTATTGAAAACATGGCTTACTTTACACCAGACGAATTACCAGAAAACAAATATTATATCTTTGGTCAAGAAGGAGCAAAAAACCTTGCAGCAGATTTAGATGTACCATTTTTAGGAGAAGTTCCAATTGTACAATCTATTCGTGAAGCAGGAGATTACGGTCGCCCGGCAGCTTTGCAGACAGCTTCAGTAATTGAAACTGTTTTTGAAGAAATCACACGAAATGTGGTACAGGAAACAGTAAATAGAAACGAAAATTTACCAGCAACAGAAGCCATTAAAATTACAACAATGGCAGGATGTTCAGCAGTAAAGAAAAATTAATATAATGAGATAATTTGAGAATTAGATAATTAGATAATTTTACCTTCTAAGTGAATTTTCTAATTTTCTAATTGACACATTTTCTAATTGATAAAATTATGACAACAGAAGAATTAACAAATAACGTTTTATTAGCTTTAGACGAAATAAGGCCTTTTTTAAAATCTGACGGAGGCGATATTACGCTAATTTCGATAGATGAAGACAAGCATGTAAAAGTTCGTCTTGAAGGCGCATGCATTAGCTGCAGCGTAAATCAAATGACCCTAAAAGCAGGAGTTGAAACTACTATTAAAAAGTATGCACCACAAATTGAAACTGTGGTAAATATCATGTAGTGAATCGATTTTTTTTTAGCATTTATGATTTTAGATTATTAACAAGAATAATACTTCTTTTGAGGTTTTTTATTGTATTTCTTAATAAAAATAATCAAAACATAATCAAATATTGCAGATTTAACAAAAAACAACATAAAGATTTAAGAGTTTTAGTTGCGTTATTTTTACTTTTTTAACTTAAATTTGTAAAATAACCCTAAATCTTAAAATTTATGAAACATTATTACACTTTATTTTTATTGTTGTTTTTTGTATCTGTAAATTATGCACAGGAGGCACAAACTTTGATTGTGGATAAGGCTTGGGTAAGTGAATCAGAAGAATGGTCAGATTTTAAATTTTCAGGGCAAATTGTATTTCAACACAATTGCAAGCAGTGAAGAGGGAAGTTTGAGAATTGGCAATTATGATTTTTTATATGATTTTGCCGAAGGAAAAGCAAAGTTTGCAAATAAGGCAACTTACAGTACAGCTGAATTTTCTCATCCAAGAAAGCTTTCTGTAACCACAGATAAACAAGGAGTTGTAAATTCAACATACGAAGGAACATTAATTTTTCAAGGCGACAGAGATTATTATTCTGTAATTGCTGTTGTAACATTGCTTGAAAAAAGTGGTAATATGTTGGGTGTAAAAATGCATCTTAAAGAAAATTCACAAAAAGAATACGCATTTAGCCTAAAACCAAGTTAAATTGAACATAGGATTTTTTCACGTTATAAAATCCTGACCTTAAAATTCCAAACAATAAAAATGGATGTATTAATTAAGATTAAAGATCGAGAAGGAGTTATACACGAATTACAGGCTCCAACTGATATGGCAATGAACATAATGGAGTTATGCAAAGCATACGAACTTCCTGTTGAAGGAACCTGCGGAGGAATGGCAATGTGCGCTTCCTGCCAATGTTATGTTCTAAATGATGTTGCATTACCAGAAATGGGAGACGAAGAAGAAGCCATGTTGTCGGAAGCATTTTATGTTAAATCTAATAGCCGTTTAGGTTGTCAGATACCAATCACTACAGATTTAGAAGGTCTGGAACTTGAATTGGCTCCAGAATATTAATAGTAAAAAAAGGCGGAAATCAATGATTTCCGCCTTTTTTTGATATCTAACTTAATCGTATTTTTTTATCAAATCAGCCAAAGCGAATTCTTCTAATAATTTATCCAGATATTTCCCTCTGCTACTTAACTCACGCTGATAAGGTGCAAATAGACTTGTTGATTTATTCAATTCTTCATTTAACTCCCTCAGATTATTTTCTTCATTTTTTGTGTGCAAAGATGATTTATTCGCTATAAAATCAAGAATTCGTTTAATAGCGATTTCTTTTTCTATAATAGCATTCTCGTTATTATTTAAAGTACAAATTCCGTAAACACCTTTACAGAAATAATCCCATTCTTCGTCAAATAATTCATTCGCTTTTTCAATATTTATTTGATCATTTTCATCTAAAATATTTTCGTAAGCAAATTTTCTATGAGTATGATTTCTCAAATTTGATAAAAGATTCTCCTTAAATTTTCTTTTAGATTTTCGTAGTTTCCTTCAATATTATTTCTGACCAGATCAATAATATTTTTAGCAAAATATCTTTTGGAAGAAACCATTTTATAGCTATCATTCAATGAAGAACTAATTTTCACTTCTGAATCAATAATATAAGAAGGCTCCGGAATCAACTTATGAGCAATAAGCTGGTTCAATTTATCAACAGAAAGATTAGTCAATTTTAATATTTCTTCAAATTCGAAATAGTTTTCTTCTATATATCTAATGTTTATATCTTTCATCATAATTATTATTTTCAAAAAGCAAATATAGTAAGAAAAAAGCATCAAAAAAGCCGTAATTACATTGCTGTGATTACGGCTTTTTCTTTATAACAATTTAATTTAATCTCAGATTATACCAATCCAGCTTGAATTAAGTATTCAGCAATCTGAATCGTGTTAGTTGCTGCACCTTTTCTTAAGTTATCAGCAACGATCCACATGTTTAATGTGTTTGGCTGGCTTTCGTCACGACGAATTCTTCCAACAAAAACATCATTTTTACCTTCTGCGTATAATGGCATCGGGTATGTGAATGTATCTAAATTATCCTGCACCACTACTCCATCAGTATTGTGCAAAATTTCGCGAACTTCATTTACATCAAAATCATTTGTAAACTCAACATTTACTGCTTCACTGTGTCCGCCTACAACTGGCACACGAACTGCAGTAGCTGTAACTCTGATCGTGTTGTCACCAAGAATTTTTTGAGTCTCACGAACTAATTTCATTTCTTCTTTAGTGTATCCGTTTTCTTCAAAACTATCACAATGTGGAATAGCATTTCTGTGAATTGGATATTTATAAGCCATGTCACCTTGAATTCCGCATACTCATTTTCTAATTGTTTAACCGCTTTTACACCAGTTCCAGTGATAGATTGGTAAGTAGAAACAATGATTCTTTTAATATTGTACTTTCTATGCAAAGGTGCCAAAGCCAAAACCATTTGAATTGTAGAACAGTTTGGGTTTGCAATAATTTTATCTTCTTTAGTTAATGATGAAGCATTGATTTCTGGAACAACTAATTTTTTAGTCGGATCCATTCTCCATGCAGATGAGTTATCGATAACTGTTGTTCCTGCAGCAGCAAATTTTGGAGCCCATTCTAATGAAGTATCTCCTCCAGCAGAGAAAACTGCAATATCAGCTTTCATGTCAACTGCAGTCTGCATTCCAACAACTTTATATTTTGTTCCTTTATATTCAATTTCTTTTCCTACTGATCTTTCAGATGCAACAGGAATCAATTCTGTAACAGGAAAATTTCTTTCCGCTAAAACTTTAAGCATTACTTCGCCAACCATTCCAGTGGCACCTACAACTGCAATTCTCATTTTTATATCTTTAAATAATTCTATAATCTAATTTGTTTGGCAAAAATAAATATAATAAAAGTCTCCGCAAGGTACTTCACAAAAAATAACAAAATGTTATAAAATAAACATTTTGTAAAAAAACCGCCTCTTTAGAAGGCGGTTAAGTTAGACTTAGTGTAGCGGCATTATATTTTTATTTATTTTTTAATAAATCTCTAATTTGTGTAAGCAATTCTTCCTGAGTTGGCCCGGCTGGTGGCGCAGGAAGCTTCTTCTTTCTTTTAAGTTTATTTATTCCTTTAATAATTAAGAATAAAACAAAAGCAACAATTATAAAGTTAATTACAGCTGATAAAAACAATCCGTACTTAACACCTCCAAAGGCTGTTAGCTCTTCGATTGTCGATAAATGAGCAGCATCTAAAGCTGGTTTCAATAATAATGGCGTAATAACATTCTCGATAAATGAACTGACAATTTTACCAAAAGCAGCACCAATGATAACACCGACAGCCAAATCGACTACGTTGCCTTTCATTGCAAATTGTTTAAATTCTGAAAAAAATCCCATATCGTATCTATTTACATTTATAATAAGTGAATATCGAAAATACGCAATTTTCTTTAAAAAACCACATTCTATTCTCTTTTTAAACCATATAAGTCATATGAGAAATTATAAGCTTGATGCCGTTTGATATGTTATAATTAAGTAAAAAAAGAAATGCACTTCAACTAAAATGACCTTAGATGACTTATATGGTTTAAAAATTCTATCTAAAAAATACCCGTTTCACGCGTTGCGAAATGCTGGTCATAATCTCATACGGAATTGTTTTTAAAGCTTCGGCCATTTCGATGACGGTTGGGCTTTCGCCGAAAATAATTACCGAATCGCCTTCTTTACAATCAATATGACTCACATCAACCATTAGCATATCCATACAGACGCTTCCTACAATTTTGGCTTTTTGATTTTTGATCGTTACAAAACCAACTTCATTTCCCCATAATCTCGAAATCCCGTCAGCATAGCCAATCGGAATTGTAGCTATTTTAGTTTCTTTTTCAGCCATAAAACGACGGCCATAACCCACGCTGTCGCCACTTGGAATGGTGCGAACTTGAGAAATAATCGATTTTAAAGTTCCAACATTTTCCAAATATTTTTGTTCCGAAGGATCATTGGAAACGCCGTACAAACCAATTCCCAAACGAACCATATTATATTGTGCATTCGGGAAATTACTAATTCCTGAAGTATTCAGAATATGACGAATTGGATTTATCTTCAATTCTGCCATTAATTTTGAAGACAATTTCTCGAACAAATTGATCTGTTTTGCCACAAAATCAAAATGTTTCGGATCATCACTTGTTGCTAAATGTGATAAAATACTTTGAACGCGAACGCTTGAATTATGCTTTAAAGTCTCAATCAATTCATCAATTGTGTTTTCTTCAAAACCCAAACGATGCATTCCGGTATCCATTTTAATATGAATTGGGAAATCTTTTAAATTCTTTTCTTTAGCAATTTTTAAAAAAGCATTCAGACCTTTTAAACTATAAATTTCAGGTTCTAATTTATATTGAATAATCGACGGAAAACTTGTCGATTCTGGATTCAAAACCATAATTGGCAATTTGATGCCGCCGTTTTTCAGTGAAATTCCTTCATCGGCGAAAGCCACACCTAAATAATCTACTTTATGATGTTCCAGTAATTTAGCAATTTCCAGACCGCCATTTCCATAACCAAAAGCTTTTACCATGACCATGATTTTGACATCGTCGGCAAGTTTCGATTTATAAAAATTCAAATTATGACTTATAGAATCCAAATTTATTTCTAGAACTGTTTCATGCGTTTTTTCTTCAAGCAGCGAAACAATTTCTTCAAATTGAAAAGATCTTGCGCCTTTAATCAAAATGGTTTCATTACTGAAATTCAGATTTTCAAATGCTGCAATAAACGAAGCAGTATCTTGAAATGCAATGCAGTTTGAAAATTTAGCTGCAAAAGAAGAAATTGTTGGGCCAATGCCAATTACGCGATTGATTTTATTGTCAGAAATAAGCTGAGAAACTTTAGAATACAATTCTTCATTAGAAAATCCGCTTTGAAAAATATCCGAAAGGATAACCGTTTTTGTGGCGTTCTTTTTTTGCTGACTTTCTAAAAAATCCAAAGCAATTTTAAGCGACTGAAAATCGGAACTGTAACTGTCGTCGATTATACTGCAATTATTAATTCCGTTTTTAACTTCCAGACGCATTTGTACCGGATACAGCATTTGCACACGGTTTTGAATGGTTTTAGAATCGTATTTAAAATAAAGCAAAACCAACAAACACGAAATAGCATTTTCTATTGAAGCCGAATCACTGAATGGAATTTCTAAATCAAAAATTCCGTTTTTATATTGGTATTCAATAGTGGTAATTTCGTTTTTAGTTTCTTTTTTCAGGATAAAAACATCTGCATTTTTATTTGTAAAACTCCAAGAAAACAGTTTTCTCGGATGCATCATATATTCAGCCGTAAATTGCGTTATACAGGAGTCAACAATTTCATTTTTTTGATAAATAATAATAGGGCATTCTTTAAACAAAAGTAGTTTTTCATCTATCTTCTGTACTAAATTTAAAAATCCTTCATCATGTGCAGAACCGATGCTAGTTAAAACTCCAATATTTGGTTTGATGATTTTTTCCAGCTTTTCCATTTCATTCACTGTTGAAATACCGGCTTCAAAAATACCCAAATTGTGTTTTTCATTTATGGCAATTACAGAAAGCGGTACACCAACTTGTGAGTTGTAGCTTTTTGGACTTCTGATAATATTATAATCTGGGCTCAGTAAGAAATTAAGCCACTCTTTTACAATAGTTTTTCCGTTGCTTCCGGTTAATCCAATAACAGGAAAATCAAATAAATTGCGGTAATAAGCAGCAAATTGTTGCAACGCATTTAAAGTGTTTTTAACGACCAAAAAATTAGCTTTGCCGGCAACATTTTCAGGAATGTATTGAACAACAAAATTCTGAACGCCTTTTTCAATAAGTTCTGGAATATACAAATGAGCGTCATTGTTGACACCAGACAAAGCAATAAACAACGTTTTAGATCCGTTTTGCAGTGAACGGCTATCGATTGATATATGATCTACAAAAATATCCGTTTCTGGCGCAATATTTTGAGCGTGAAGAACTGGAATTATGTTTTTTAAGTTGATGCTCATTTAGAAATTCTTTTTGTCAAATTTAAAAAAAGGTTTGCCACGAATTACACTAATTTGCGCGAATTATATTTTAATTTTTAGCTACAGATTAGAGAATTAAAAAGGTTAAAATCTGTGAAAATCTTTTAATCTGTGGCTAAAAACATTATTTGCTTATATTTGTTCAACACGACAAATTAGAATGTTTTGAAAAAAATCCTTCCATTATTCTCTTATATTTTACATCCGATTTTTATTGCGATGTATGCCACTTTATTTTATCTTTTTTGCAAAGAAGACGCTTTTACGAATCAGGAAAAATACTTTGTTTTATTTCAAATTCTAATCATCACGATTTTAGTTCCGGTTTTGTTTTTCCTTTTGTTGAAATCAACCGGACATGTGAATTCTATTATGGTTCATGAAACTTCACAGCGAAAAATTCCGTTGTTGCTCCAGTGTTTTTTATACATTCTATTGGTAAAACGAAGTATTATAATTACGCGTTATCCAGAACTTCATTTCTTTTTTCTCGGTGCACTTTTCACATCAATTCTGGCATTGATCTGTTCTTTATTTAAAATGAAACCGAGTCTTCATGTCGCTGCAATAAGTGGATTTACCATTTTTGTAATCGGATTGAATATTCATTTACAGATGCAGAATCCGTATTGGTCGGCGCTTTTAATTTTGCTAACCGGCGTTGTAGCTTCTTCCCGATTGGAAATGCAGGCACATACTTCTAGGGAAATTTTAATTGGATTATTTATTGGCACATTGCCACAAGTACTTTTTATTTATTTGTGGCTATAAAATGTAAAAGATAAGTCCAATATTCATTGTCTTCATATTGACCTTTTCTCCAGAAACTGTCGTAACTGAATTAAATAAAGGATTTAAGCCGTAATAAGCATAAACATTCCAGGTATTGTAGCCTGTTGCCAGATAAATTCCATATTGAAATTTATTTACATCTGAATTATTGACAATTTTATAGGTGTTTTCGCCATCGTCTAAAACAGATTTGCTGGAAAAAACATAACTCATTTTTACACCTCCGTAAATTCTCCAGAATTTAGTACTTTCATAAGTAGAATTTCTCCATCTAAATTCAATCGGAAGATCTACAGAATATTGTCTGTAGCGGTTTGAAACAAATTCGCCATAATCATTTACGCCATAAATTGCCGCCCCTTTTGTATCTTCAGAAATTGTAAAATTTTGGTAAAAATTCTGATAACTCAATCCAAGTCCGGCCGCAATTGCAACGGTTCTGCTTTTATTGATTGGCATATCACGCAAAAATCCAGCAGAAAGTCCTGCAGAAAATTTATCTTGTTTTAGACCTTCAGGAGTATTTACCAAAAGATTATAAGCCAGTGAAAAATAAAACTGATCCTCACGATACAACGAATCGATTTTAATCACAGGTTTGATTTCGGGCTTCACTTCTCCTTGCGAAAAAACATTCAGAAACGAAACAAAAAACAAACAAGTAAAAAATAATCGCATATCGAATTTTGGTTTTAAAAAGGTTTTCAAGTTTTAACGTTTTTTGCAGTAATTTTATTTCACTTACAAATATAATATAATGCCAGATTGAAGATGCTGTTTGAAAACAATTATTCTCTTTTTCTGTAAGAATAAAAGCATTTGTTGCACTTTTTTCAATAAATCTGCGATAAGAACAAAAAAATGAATCATTTTTTCATTTCGCTTTTATACCTTTGTCTTTCATGAAAAGAAAACAGCTCATATTAAGTGTTTCAATGACGCTGACAATATTGTTTACAATATTGTTTCAGTCTTTGCACAGTTTTGAGCATATTGTAAAACAACTTTCAGAAAAACAGTGTCATCACGATTATAATGATCCAAGTGGCGAAATAACGCATCAGCATCATAATTATGACTTGTGTTATGTTTGTAATTTTGCTTTTGGAAGTTATACTGTTGCTGAAATCTTATCGTTTCAGTTTCGTACTTTTCATAAAGAAATCCCTTATTTCTTTTCGTTTTCTGAGAATATAAGTTCAATTTCAGAAAGCGCTTATTTACTTCGGGGTCCTCCATCAGCTATAGTTTCTTAAATTTCGATCATTCGAAAAAAATCACATTTCTTTTAATTTAAATTCGAAAGTACATTGAGTTTCCTAATCCTATTTAAATAAATCAGGATTAGAATGCTTTACTGTTCGTTTTTGTTTTTCATTCAAAAGAAAAAAATCAATTAACTATAGCATCATTTCCAAATGAAAAAAATACATACTAGCCCTAATTTTGGGTTTTTCGAGCATACTTTCTGCTCAAAATTCGGTTTCAGGAATTGTAACCGACAATCAAAATCAGCCAATGCCTGGCGTTTCTGTATATGCGCCCGAATTACATAAAGGAACAACAACAGACGCAAATGGGAAATACGAAATGAACAATCTTCCGAATGGAAGTTTACGACTTGCTTTTAATTTTGTTGGATATGCCAATCAAAATCAAACTATTGCCAAATTAGCTAAAGAAAACACACTGAATATTACACTTTTACAATCAATTATGGAAATGGATGAAGTAGTCGTTTCTACTCCATTTAACAAATTGCAGTCTCAGAATGTAATGAAAATTGAACACGAAAGCATCAAGACTTTACAGCAAAAAGGAACTTCAACTTTAATTGAAGGTTTGGCGACAATTCCTGGAGTTTCTCAAATTTCAACTGGAACTTCAATTGGGAAACCAGTTATCCGAGGACTTAGCGGCAATCGTGTTTTGGTTTATTCTCAAGGTGTTCGTATCGAAAACCAACAGTTTGGAGACGAGCATGGTTTAGGTTTAAATGATGCCGGAATTGAAAGTGTTGAAGTTATAAAAGGGCCAGCTTCGTTATTGTATGGTTCAGATGCTCTGGGAGGTGTTTTGTATTTCAATCCAGAAAAATTTGCTGACGCAGGTGATTTTAAAGCTAATTTCAGCCAAAAATATTTCACAAATACACAAGGAAGCAATTCATCTATTGGATTAAAAACTTCTACAGAAAATTGGAAATTTTTAGCCCGAGGAAGTTACAACACACATTCAGATTATAAAATTGCCGATGGCGACCGCGTAACAAATTCACGTTATAATGAAACCGATTTTAAAACCGGAATTGGCTACAGCAATTCAACCTTTTCAAGTGTTTTAAGATACAATTACAACAAATTGGATATTGGAATTCCTGAAGATGGAATTGCAGAACAATCATCAAGCAAAGACACACAATTTCCTAGACAAGGCATTTTTAATCATTTATTGAGTTTGAACAATGTTGTCTTTTTTGAAAACTCAAAATTAGATGTTGATTTAGGTTATATCGCCAATGACCGAAGCGAATTTGAAGACAGCAATGAAGCTTCATTGCACATGAAACTGAATACTTTCAATTACAATGCGAAGTATCATTTCCCGAAATTTGGGAAAATTGAAACCATTTTAGGGGTTCAAGGAATGCATCAGACGAATGCAAATTCTGGTGAAGAATATTTGATTCCAGATGCTACAACAAATGATTTTGGTGTTTTTGGAACTGCAAATTACGAATGGGACAATAGTGTTTTGCAAGCTGGATTACGTTTTGACAATCGAAATATCAGCTCAATTGCACACGGAATTGAAGGCGAAGAAGGTTATTTTCAGGCTTTAGACCGATCTTTTGACAGCTTCAATGCCTCTCTTGGATACAAAACAAAATTAGCTGAACCATTGACACTTCGCTTAAATGTTGCAACAGGTTTTAGAGCGCCAAACTTAGCAGAACTAACTTCAAACGGTGTTCACGAAGGAACAAATCGTTATGAAATTGGAAACGCTAATTTAAAAACAGAACAAAACGTTCAGACCGATGTTAACTTAGAATATAAAAATTCGCATTTTGAGTTCTTCATCAACGGATTTCTACAATCATGTCAACAATTACATTTATACTTCGCCAACGGGAGATATTATTAGAAAATAATGATGTGTTTGCGTATGTTCAGGACAATGCGCAAATTATTTGGAGGTGAAGCTGGACTGCACATTCACCCGCATCCACTAGACTGGTTGCATTTTGAAACGAGCTTTGAAACGGTAACTGGAAAAAAAGACAATGATGATTATTTGCCTTTAATTCCGGCAAACAACTGGAACAATACACTTAGAACGGAGTTTAAAATTAAAAACTGGCTGAGTGAAGGTTTTGCTTCTTTGAATGTTTCTTCGACTTTTAATCAAGATAACGTGAGCGGTTTTGAAACTGCTTCTAAAGGTTATACTTTGGTAAATTTAGGTTTTGGAGGAACTGTTAAACTTGGAAAAACAGCTTTTGACATTAACTTAAACGGAAACAATTTATTTGACAAAAGATACATTGCACACCTTTCAAGATTAAAAACAGATGGTATTCCTAATATTGGAAGAAACATCGTTTTGGGGGTGAATTTCAATTTATAATTTTTGATTTAACCCCTAAGACGCTAAGAAAAAGCGCAAAGTTCGCGAAGTTTTTATTTTTGCTTAGCGCTTACAAAATCTCGCAAAGACGCAGAGACGCAAAGTTTTAAAATTCTTTGCGATTTCGCGCCTTTGCGAGATTAATATTGCGCTCTTTGCGGTTAAATATTTTCAACTCTCACAAAAAATGCTATTTTTGTTAAAACCGACAAACTTAAACATGAAAAAAACATTTCTGATAATGGCTATTACAACTGCAGGAATTTCATTTGGACAAAATAAAACTCAATATCCACAAACTAAAAAAGGTGAAACTGTCGATGTTTATTTTGACACAAAAGTAAGCGATCCCTATCGCTGGCTTGAAGATGACAAATCTGCTGAAACCGGCGCTTGGGTTAAAGCTGAAAATGAAGTTACTTACGGATATCTAGATAAAATTCCGTTTAGAAATGAGTTGAAAGCTCGAATGGAAAAACTGTGGAATTATGAAAAAATAGGCGCTCCGTTTAAAGAAGGAAAGTTTACTTATTTTACTAAAAACAACGGGCTTCAAAACCAATCTGTTGTTTACAGAAAAGACCAAAACGGAAAAGAAGAAGTTTTTCTAGACCCGAATACTTTTTCTAAAGATGGAACAACGTCTCTTGGCGGATTAGATTTTTCTAAAGATGGTTCAAAAGCCGCTTACTCAATTTCTGAAGGTGGAAGCGACTGGAGAAAAGTAATTATCATTGATGCTGTTGTCTAAAAAAGTTTTAGAAGATACTTTAGTTGATGTAAAATTCAGCGGAATTTCTTGGCATGGAAATGAAGGTTTTTACTATTCAAGCTATGATAAACCAAAAGGAAGCGAATTATCTGCAAAAACAGATCAGCATAAATTGTATTTCCATAAACTGGGAACTTCTCAAAAAGAGGATAAAGTAATTTTTGGTGCCGATCAAAAAAGAAGATATGTTGGCGGTTATGTTACTGAAGACAATCATTATTTAGTGATTTCTGCTGCCAATTCTACCTACGGAAATGAATTGTATATTAAAGATCTGACCAAACCAAATAGCCCTATTGTTACTATTGTAGACAACTTTAACAGCGACAATAATGTTATAGAAAATGAAGGAAGCAAATTGTTTATCGACACTGATTTAAATGCTCCCAACAAACGCATTGTTACAGTTGATGCAAATAATCCAAAGCCGGAAAATTGGAAAGATTTTATCAAAGAAACCGAAAATGTACTTACGACTTCAACTGGTGCAGGATACTTTTTTGCCAACTATACAAAAGATGCCGTTTCATTTGTGCAGCAATATGATTACAACGGAAAATTAGTGCGTGAAATCAAACTTCCGGCTGTTGGGACCGCGGGAGGTTTTGGTGGAAAAAAGAATGAAAAAATCTTGTATTACAGTTTTACTAATTATACAACACCACCTAGTATTTACTCATTTGAGCCAAAATCTGGAAAATCCGAAATTTATCAAAAACCTAAAGTGGACTTTAAGAGTGAAGATTACGAATCAAAACAAGTTTTCTACACTTCAAAAGATGGCACAAAAGTTCCGATGATTATTACCTATAAAAAAGGAACGAAATTAGACGGTAAAAATCCAACTATTCTTTACGGTTACGGTGGATTCAATATTAGTTTGACTCCAAGTTTCAGTATTTCAAATGCAGTTTGGATGGAAAACGGAGGCGTTTATGCAGTTGCCAATTTAAGAGGCGGTGGTGAATACGGAAAAAAATGGCATGATGCAGGAACTAAATAGCAAAAACAAAATGTATTTGATGATTTTATCGCTGCAGCAGAATATTTAATTGCTCAAAAATATACCTCATCAGATTATCTTAGCAATTCGCGGAGGATCTAACGGAGGATTATTGGTTGGAGCGACAATGACACAGCGTCCTGATTTAATGAAAGTCGCATTGCCAGCCGTTGGAGTTATGGATATGTTACGTTACAATGCATTTACAGCGGGCGCAGGTTGGGCTTTTGATTACGGAACTGCTCAAGATAGCAAAGAAATGTTTGAATATTTAAAAGGATATTCGCCTGTTCATAACGTAAAACAGGCATACATTATCCGGCAACTATGGTTACAACTGGAGATCATGATGATCGTGTTGTTCCGGCGCACAGTTTTAAATTTGCTTCCGAATTGCAGGAAAAACAAGCTGGAGATAATCCGGTTTTAATTCGAATTGATGTAAAAGCCGGTCACGGAGCAGGAAAATCTGTTGCGGCCTACAATTCAAGAAAATGTAGATATTCAGGCTTTTACACTTTACAATATGGGTTTTAAAGCTTTACCTAAAAAGTAAGATTTAAAAACTAAGTTTTTTTAGCCACGAATTCACGAATTAATTTTGTGAGTTTGTGGCTATATTTTTTTTTCACGCAGATTTTGCAGATTTAGGCAGATATAAGCTGATTTGATTAATAAAAAAATCTGCGGACATCCGCTCAAATCTTTTTTAAATCTGCGTGAAAAAATAATTAGTGTAATTCGATAGAGATTTTTTAAACACGTTGATTAAAATAAATTCGTGAATTCGTGGTTTTTATTTTTTTATTTCACGCAGATTCTGCAGATTTAGGCAGATCTAAATTGATTTAATTGAAAAAAAAATCTGCGGACATCCGCTCAAATCTTTTTTAAATCTGCGTGAAAAAATAATTAGTGTAATTCGATAGAGATTTTTTAAGCACGTTGATTAAAATAAATTCGTGAATTCGTGGCTTTTATTTTTTTATTTCAAGCAGATTTTGCAGATTTAGGCAGATCTAAACAGATTTAATTGAAAAAAATCTGTGCGCATCTGCTCAAATCTTTTTAAATCTGCGTGAAAAAATAATTCGTGAATTCGTCGCTAACTTTTTTCCTTAAATTTGAATAACTAAAAAACCAAACGATGAAAATTATAAAATGGGGAATTATAGGCTGTGGAAACGTAACTGAAGTAAAAAGTGGACCCGCTTTTCAAAAAGCTCCAAACTCAGCTTTATTGCTGTTATGCGAAGAGATGCCGCTCTTGCTGAAGATTATGCAAAACGTCATAATGTTCCAAAATGGTATTCAAATGCCGAAGATTTAATAAATGATCCAGAAGTTGATGCGGTTTATATTGCCACTCCTCCATCTTCTCATAAAGAATATACAATTTTATGCGCCAAAGCCGGAAAACCCGTTTATGTTGAAAAACCAATGGCATTACATTTGAAGAATGCAATGAAATGATCAGCGTTTGCAAAGAACACAACGTTCCATTATTCGTTGCATATTACAGAAGAAGTTTGCCTCGATTTTTAAAAATAAAAGAACTAATTGACCAAGAAAAATAGGAAACATAAGACATGTAAATTGCGTTTTATACCATCCTTTTGAAGAACGATACGATGATGAAATCAATTTGCCGTGGACGGTTTTACCTCATATTTCAGGCGGAGGAATTTTTGTTGATTTAGCCTGTCATACTTTAGATTTTCTAGATTTTGTTTTAGGTCCGATAAAATCGGTTCGCGGGCATGCGAGCTTCACAATTGCAAGCTTATCCTGCAGAAGATTCGGTTTCAATGTCGTTTTTATTTGAAAACGGAATTCACGGAACAGGCATTATGGAATTTTGCCAGTTTTGAACGTTACGACATTACTGAAATTGTAGGCGATAAAGGAAAAATCTCGTTTTCAACATTCGGAAATGATCCTATTCATATTCAATATACAAATGGAGAAAAAGAAAGTATTTTAATCGAAAATCCATTCACATTCAACAGCCTTTTATTGAAACTGTTATTGCTGAACTTTTAGGAGATGAAAATGCTTCTCCATCAAAAGGAATTTCTGGAGCGAGAACCACTTGGGTTATTGATGAAGTTTTGAAGGAGTTTAGAGGTTTAAATAAATAATAGAATTATGTTTTGTCATTTCGACTGAAAGGAGAAATCACACTAGTAATTCCGTAACGATGATCGCCAATCTTTGTCGAGCTCCTAGTGTGATTTCTCCTTTCAGTCGAAATGACAACAAAGCACAAAAAAAGGATATTCTCTCGAATATCCTTTTTTTAAAAAACTATAAAACTTCTATAAAAATTATAGACTGTATTTTAGACCTACAGTTAATCCTAAACCAGAAATACCAACATAAGAACTGATATCATCAGTAGCTTTAGTGCTATCGAAACCTGCTGCATTTGTAACAGTGCTATTAGAATTAGCATCGATTGAACTGTGGTAATTTGTGTGATTTGCAGAATATGAAGCTGCTCTGAAACTTGTTGAAGTGTTTAATTTATCCGCTCCATTTTCAGTATACTCTGTAGTTTCTTTTGTTTTACCGTGTACAGTAAAGTTACGGTACTCTAATTCAGCAAAAGCTGAAATATGTTTTCCTAATTTGTAAGAAGTACCTAGAGCTGCTGTAAATCCAATTGTAGCATTTGGCTTAACAACATCTTTAGAGAAAGCATCTGTTTTAGCAACTTGATTAGCTCCTACGAAAGTTGTATATTCTCTATCTGTTTTAATATCTAAAGTACCGTGAATTGGCACAATAACTCCAACTTTAGTGTATGGTTCAAAACCATGAGCTTCTCCTAAAAACATTACTAACGCAGGCGCAATATCAAAAGCTTTAATTTGTCCTTCTGCAGTAAAATCTAAATAAGTCGCAGCCCCAGTAGTTTGGTTTACTCCAATAAGTCTGTCTGTAGTTTGCGCCATTGTTTTGCTGTTACTAACGTAGTAGTTTGCAGCAACCTCTACTCCTAAACGTGTAGAAAAACGGTATCCAGCAGTAATTCCACTTCTAAAACCTTGTCCAAAAGAACCTGTTACACTTTCTCTTGAAACTAATTTATTACTTGCTAAAGTACCTGCGTAAACATCTCTATTTGCTGCCTGTCCTCCAACTGTTGGAAACTCAGTAGAAGCAGTTTGGTTGAAATAAGATCCAGCCAATTTAAAATACCAGCTTTCTGGTTTATCTGCTTTTTCTGTTTGCGCCATTGTGGCCATAGAGCAAACTAATAATCCTAATAAAAATAGGTTCTTTTTCATAATTCTGATTTAATTAATTTATGCAAACATAAAATATTTTAACATACTCTTTTTGTCTGCAATGTTAGACTTGGTACGAAAACGTTGTAATTTTGGGCAATATTACTAAAAAAGTATTATGCATGCATATTTTTAACATAAAAATTTTACATTCAATCAAATTTTAACTGTTAAAATTTAATTCAGCTTAAAATTGATTTGCATTTTCTCTAATTCTTGTAATAGTTCTGCTGAAATTTTAATTTTTAATCTTCGGCTTGGCATTGTTAATTTAGTTACCACTTTGACTTCTTCAACCTCTTTCATTTCCTGCATTTTAGCTTCTCCCGCAACCGTTTCTCCATCATCATTATCATCTTCAAAAACGGCGTCGTCGCTGTCTTCAAATTCACTTGTTGTTTCGATCTCTACTAAACGCTTAACATTTTCAATTTCCATGATGTCGAAACTCACGGTATTGTCGCCTTTATTTTCATTGAATAAATGACTTAATTTATGAATAAACTCAGGTTGAAGATCTTTGATATTTAATAAAAGAATTAGCTTTTTAGCAAACGCTTCTAAAATATCCTGAAGCTGTCGTATTTCAACAAACTGCATCCTAGGTTCCGATTTTTTTCCAGTATCATGATTTACCCAACCATCTTTTATCATGATTTTTAGGTAAGCAAAGTTATTCTGAATCAAGAAATGACGGAATTTTAAATATTCTTCTCCAAAAATCTTAAACTCAAAACTTTCGTCATAACCTTCCAGATTAAATACCGCCCAACCTTTTCCATTTTTGGCTACACGGTGCTGTACATTATTAATAATTCCTGCAAAGTTTAAATTTTTACCCACATATTCATTCATATTTTTCAATGCTTCTAATCGAGCATTGCAGAAGTATTTCATTTCAAATCTAAAATCGTCTAAGGGATGACCAGAAATATAGATTCCAACAACCTCTTTTTCTTTGGCCAGCTTTTCCATTGTACTCCAGTCTTCGCAAGGTGGCACAACAGGTTCTGCAATTTGTACTTCGCTGGCTTCTCCAAACAAACTTACTTGTGATGAATTTTCATTTTCCTGAAATTTCGATCCGTAACGCATTGCTTTTTCATAGAATGTAATTCCGTCGCCATCATCATGAAAATATTGTGCTCTGGTTGTTCCTTCAAATGAATCAAAACCTCCAGCAAGTGCTAAATTTTCAATTGCTTTTTTATTAGCAGCACGAAGATCAATACGTTTCGCTAAATCAAAAATCGATTTATATCTTCCGTCTTTTCTATTTTCTACAATGGTTTCCACCGCTCCAGAACCAACACCTTTAATTGCTCCCATTCCGAAACGAACGGCATAATCATCATTTACCGTAAATTTATAGTACGATTCATTTACATCTGGCCCCAAAACCTGCAATCCCATACGTTTACATTCTTCCATAAAAAAGGACACTTGTTTAATATCATTCATGTTATTCGAAAGTACCGCTGCCATATATTCTGCAGGATAATGTGCTTTCAAATAAGCCGTTTGATAAGCAATCCAGGCATAACAAGTCGAGTGCGATTTGTTGAAGGCATAACTCGCAAAAGCTTCCCAGTCTTTCCAGATTTTTTCTAAAACTTTAGCATCGTGACCTTTTGCTGCTGCTTGCTCAACAAACTTCGGTTTCATTTTATCCAGTACGTCTTTTTGTTTCTTACCCATCGCTTTACGTAAAACGTCGGCCTCACCTTTTGTAAATCCTGCCAGAGACTGAGACAAAAGCATTACCTGCTCTTGGTAAACCGTAATTCCGTAAGTTTCTGTCAAATATTCTTCACAGGCATCTAAATCGTATTTGATTTCCTCTTCGCCATTTTTTCTTCGAACGAAAGATGGAATATACTCCAAAGGTCCCGGACGATAAAGTGCATTCATTGCAATTAAATCTCCAAAAACCGTTGGCTTCAGATCTTTCATGTATTTCTGCATTCCAGGCGACTCATATTGGAAGATTCCAACCGTTTCACCTCTTTGGAAAAGCGCATATGTTTCTGCATCATCAATCGGAAAAGTATCCGGATCTAGATCAATATCCGATTCTATATTTTACCAGTTTAACGGTATCTTTTATCAGTGTAAGGGTCTTCAGACCCAAGAAGTCCATTTTAAGCAATCCTGCACTTTCTGCAACCGAGTTATCAAACTGCGTTACATATAAATCTGAATCTTTTGCGGTCGTTACAGGAACAAAATTCGTAATATCCGATGGCGTAATAATTACCCCACAGGCGTGAATTCCCGTATTACGCATGGATCCTTCAAGGATTTTTGCCTGCTGAATGGTTTCTCCTGCCAAATCATCTTCATTGGCAATAGCGATTAATTCTTTTACATTGTCAAATTCATCAGAACGAAGCGCTTTTTTAACCTCTTCTTCACTTTCCGAAATAAAACGCGCCAAATTCCATTTTGACGGCATCATTCCCGGAATCAGTTTCGCAATTCTATCAGCTTCAAACAGTGGTAAATCCAGTACACGCGCCGTATCACGAATCGCCGATTTGGTCGCCATTTTACCATACGTGATAATCTGCGCCACCTGATTTTTGACCGTATTTATTGATTACATAATCCATTACACGACCACGACCCTCGTCATCAAAATCGATATCAATATCGGGCATCGATACACGGTCAGGATTCAGGAAACGCTCAAAAAGCAAATCGTATTTAATCGGGTCAATATTGGTAATTCCGAGACAATAAGCAACGGCAGAACCCGCTGCGGATCCACGACCAGGCCCTACTGATACGTCCATTTTTCTGGCTTCGGCAATGAAATCCTGAACAATCAAAAAGTAACCCGGATATCCTGAATTTGAAATCGTTAATAATTCAAAATCCAAACGTTCTTGAATCGATTCTGTAATTTCGCCATATCTTTTTTTGGCACCTTCCATAGTAAGATGTCGCAAATATTTATTTTCTCCACGGACACCGCCATCAGCTTCATCTTCAGCAACAACAAATTCTTCTGGAATATCAAATTTGGGAAGCAATACATCACGATAAAGCGAATAACCTTCAACTTTATCTACAATTTCCTGAATGTTAATAATCGCTTCTGGCAAATCAGAAAAGAGTTTTTTCATCTCTTCTTCCGACTTATAATAATATTCCTGATTTGGAAGTCCGTAACGATAACCACGCCCACGTCCAATAGGCGTTGCCTGCTTTTCACCGTCTTTTACACAAAGTAAAATATCGTGCGCATTGGCATCTTCTTTATTTAAATAATAGGTATTGTTGGTGGCAATTAATTTGACATTATGCTTTTGAGAAAACTCAATCAAGGTTTTGTTTACACGATTTTCATCTTCCTGATTGTGGCGCATTACTTCTAAATAAAAATCGTCACCAAATTGTTCTTTCCACCAAATCAAAGCTTCTTCAGCTTGGTTTTCACCAATATTCAGAATTTTACTCGGAATTTCTCCGTATAAATTCCCAGACAAAACCATGATATCTTCTTTGTATTGTTCGACAATTTTACGGTCAATTCTCGGAACATAATAAAATCCTTCCGTAAAAGCGATTGACGACATTTTAGCCAGGTTGTGATAACCATTTTTATTTTTGGCTAATAATACAACCTGATTTCCGTTGTCCTTTTTGCTTTTATCCAAATGGTTGTCGCAAACATTAAATTCGCAACCTACAATTGGTTTTATTTCGGTTTCCGTTGGTTCTTCACCCGCTTCAACCAAAGCTTTGTTTTTTCCAGATGCGGCTTTATTGTGATTCATAACAGCGCTCACAAAGTGAAAAGCGCCCATCATGTTTCCAGTATCTGTCATGGCAACGGCTGGCATTCCATTTTTGGCTGTAGCCGAAACAATATTCCCAATTCCGATAGTCGACTGAAGAACCGAAAACTGCGTATGATTGTGTAAATGCGAATATTTTGCTGCTTTAAAATCTTCTCTGTCGGAATGCGAAACTGTAGGTTCTTTACCAACAGATTCTAAAGCTTTTAATTGCTCTCTGATTTTGTCAGAAGCCGCTTTTAAATTGATGTGTTTTAAACCAATTAAAGGAAACTCCTGCGGATTTCTTTCCTGAAATTCTTTAAAATAATCCTTCGGAACATCTAGTTCTTCTTTTGTAAAAACTTCTCTTCTAACCAATTCAAGAAAACAACGCGTAGTTGCCTCAACGTCGGCAGTTGCGTTGTGCGCTTCGGCGAAAGGTTTATTGAAAAGATAACTATGTAATTCGGTTAAGGTAGGTAATTTGAATTTTCCTCCACGCCCTCCGGGAAGTTGTAACAACGAAGCTGTAACTTCAGTACAAGTATCTAAAACCGGCATGGTGCTCATTGGCGAATCGACTCCCATTCGATGGAATTCGGCGCCCATAATATTAACGTCGAAACCTAAATTCTGACCAACAATGAATTTGGTTTTGCTTAAAGCGATATTGAATTTCTCTAAAACTTCAGCCAGCGAGACTCCATCGGCTTCAGCCAATTCAGTCGAAATTCCGTGAATACGCTCGGCATCATATGGAATATTAAATCCTTCTGGTTTTACCAAATAATCCTGATGCTCTATAAGCTGTCCCATTTCGTCATGAAGCTGCCAAGCAATCTGAATACAGCGAGGCCAGTTATCAGAATCGGTAATTGGGGCATCCCAGCGTTTTGGTAATCCGGTTGTTTCGGTATCGAATATTAAATACATAGAGTGAAAATACAAAAATTAAACCCCAAATCCCAAGCTTTTCCAATATAAATATCTGATTATATGGAGTGTAAAAAATCGCTTTGTAAATTATAGAGGGAATTCAAATTTACGCTTTTTTTTAAGCGAATGAAAAACGAAGTTATCAACAAAAACACAATTAACATCTCAGTATTCTAAACACAAAAACAACTCAATTTCATTCTTTTTATCTTAAAAAACTTCGATTATTCATTTTGGACACTCATTAGACCAAAATGAACACTTTTAAGCTGTAGTGTATCCTGAACTTTGCTTCATCAAATTATAACAATTAAAAAATAATAATCATGAAAACAATTTTTATCACAGGCGCATCATCAGGTTTAGGAAAAGCAACAGCAAAATTATTCCACGAAAAAGGATGGAACGTAATCGCAACAATGAGAACTCCAGAAAAAGAAACCGAACTTTCTCAATTAAAAAATGTAACGCTTCTACCTTTGGATGTTACTAACTATGACCAAATACAAAGCACGGTTCAAAAAGCGATTGCATTAAGCGATATTGATATCGTTTTTAACAACGCTGGTTATGGATTAATTGGTCCTTTGGAAAGCCTTTCTGATGATCAAATTACAAAACAATTAAATACTAATTTATTAGGAGTAATTAGAGTTACGAATGCTTTTATTCCGTATTTCAGAGAAAAAAGAAACGGATTATTCATCTCTACCACTTCTATTGGCGGATTGATTTCTTTTCCTTTAGGATCTGTTTATCACGCCACAAAATGGGGATTAGAAGGCTGGAGCGAAAGTATGGCTTATGAATTAAATCCGTTTGGAATAAACATCAAAACAGTTTCTCCGGGCGGTATTAAAACAGAATTCCTTCACGGTTCTCTTGATACCGGAGTTAAACCTGAATACCAGGCAATGGCAGACAAAATGTTCGAGAATGTGGATGTGATGTTTGAAATGGCATCGACTCCGGAACAAATTGCCGATGTTGTTTATGAAGCTGCGACTGACGGAAAAACCAAACTGAGATATGTGGCTGGCGAAGATGCTAAAGCGCTTTACAAACAAAGACTGGAACAAGGAGACGAAGTTTTTCGCACTGAATTTGGAAAACAATTTTTAGGAGCATAATTTATACTGATACCGTTCAGATTTTGATAATCTGTGCGGTATTGGTTTTTTAATTTCATACTTTTATATCATGGAAAAGAAAAATAATAATCCAACAAAAATTTCCTCTGTATCGCAGTTTCATACTTTATTTCAACTGCCAAAGCCTCTTCATCCAATGATTAGTTTGGTTGACAATAAAATTCTAGCTGTAAAAGCGGAAATTAATAACTCTTTTTTGCTTGATTTTTATAAAATATCTTATAAATATTCTACTAACGGTAAAATGGGTTACGGTCAAGGTTATTATGATTTTAACGAAGGCGGTTTAATGTTTACTTCTCCCAATCAATTAATTTTTACTGATAATGAAGAAGGTGCCGAATATCATGGCTATACTTTATTTTTTCACCCCGATTTTATTAGAAATTATCCTTTAGGGAAAAACATCAAGAAATATGGTTTCTTTTCATATGATACCAACGAAGCACTACATCTTTCTGACAAAGAAAAAACAACTATTATAGGTTTATTAACCAGCATTGATAATGAACTTCATACCGCGATTGACGAAATGAGCCAAGATGTAATTGTTTCTTATATTGATGTTTTGCTTAATTATAGTAATCGTTTTTACAAACGTCAATTCATTACCAGAAAAACGATCAGCAATGATTTATTATTAAAAGTAGAAGAAACGCTGGACAATTATTTGAATGATGCCGAAACCTTAAAAAGAGGTTTACCAACAGTAGATTTTCTTGCTTCACAAATTAAAGTTTCTAGCCACTATCTAAGTGACATGCTCCGAAATTTAACGGGACAAAATGCGCAACAACACATTCATTCGAAACTAATTGAAAAATCAAAAGATTTCCTAATGACAACAAATCTTTCAGTCGCAGAAATTGCGTACCAATTAGGTTTTGAATATCCTCAGTCGTTCAGTAAATTATTTAAAAAGAAAACGAATCTTACGCCATTAGAATTTAAAAGTTCATTGAATTAGTCTTCAAAATTATTCTATTAAACAAATAAGCTTTTCCTCTTCAAAAGCATAAAATTTAATAAAAATACACTTCTTGGATGTCGTAGTATTTTGACTGTTTATTGAATCTAAATAATAGCCTAAAAACTTCATTAAAAGGTTTAAAAAACCGAAAAAGCATCTTCTTTGCAAAGAATTCAAAACTGACAATTATTACTATTTTTATTCAAATTGTTACATTTTTTCAATTAAATTACTGTATTTTATAGTGATTTTGAGATAAATTTGCAAACTATTAAAACAAAACACAATCAATAAAAATAAAAGGCAAAAAAGAAAAACAAAATCAGTTTCTAAATCATTTTTCTGCCAAAATTTGAGTTGCAAAAGCACTTTAGCAATTTGTAAATTAGTTTGGGTATCGTATATAATGAAATATTGAAATTGACGCTTTTGTATCTTTTTTTACTTTTGTTTTGCTATTATAATGAACAGGAAATTGCTGTGGTTATAGAAATTACAATTAAAAAAAATAAAAAATGAGTAAGACATTATTTGACAAAGTATGGGATTCACATGTAGTGCGTAAAATTGAAGATGGACCAGATGTGTTTTTTATTGACCGCCATTTCATTCATGAAGTTACGAGTCCTGTTGCTTTTTTAGGATTAAAGTCAAGAGGCGTTTCGGTATTATACCCAGAGCGTACTTTTGCAACTGCTGACCACAATACACCAACCATAAACCAACATTTACCAGTTCAGGATGCTTTATCAGCAAATCAGCTTAAAGCTCTTGAAGACAATGCAAACGAATACGGAATTTCGCACTGGGGATTAGGACACATAAAAAATGGAATTGTACACGTAGTTGGTCCTGAAAACGGAATTACTTTGCCAGGTGCTACTATTGTTTGTGGTGATTCGCATACGTCTACTCACGGTGCTTTTGGAGCAATTGCTTTTGGTATCGGAACTTCTGAGGTGGAGATGGTGCTTTCTACGCAATGTATTATGCAGCCAAAACCAAAGAAAATGCGTATCAACGTAAATGGTAAATTAAGCAAAGGTGTTGGTCCAAAAGACGTTGCACTTTATATTATTGCGCAATTAACTACTTCTGGAGGTACAGGTTATTTTGTTGAATACGCCGGAGATGTTTTCGAAAATATGACTATGGAAGGCCGTATGACAGTTTGTAACTTAAGTATCGAAATGGGTGCTCGTGGAGGTATGATTGCTCCTGACCAAACTACTTTCGATTTCCTTGAAGGAAGATTATATGCTCCAAAAGGTGAAGCTTGGACAAAAGCAGTTGAATATTGGAAAACATTTAAAAACTGATGCTGATGCTGTGTTTGATGCTGAATTAAACATCAACGCTGCAGATATTGAACCAATGATTACTTATGGTACTAACCCTGGAATGGGAATTGGTATCACAAAACATATTCCGAACGCCAAACAAGTTGAAGGTGGTGAGGAAACTTACAAAAAATCTTTGGCTTACATGGGCTTCCATGAAGATGACGTAATGATTGGAAAACAAATTGATTATGTTTTCTTAGGAAGTTGTACAAACGGACGTATTGAAGATTTTAGAGCTTTCGCTGAAATTGTAAAAGGAAGAAAAAAAGCAGACAATGTTACTGCTTGGTTAGTTCCGGGTTCTCACGTTGTTGAAGCACAGATTAAAGAAGAAGGTATTTTAGATATTTTACTGAAGCTGGTTTCGTATTACGTCAGCCAGGTTGTTCAGCGTGTTTGGCAATGAACGATGATAAAGTTCCAGCTGGAAAATATGCAGTAAGTACATCAAACAGAAACTTTGAAGGTCGTCAGGGTCCTGGTTCAAGAACATTATTAGCAAGTCCAATTATGGCTGCTGCCGCTGCTGTTACAGGAAAACTAACAGACCCGAGGGAATTATTTTAATTCCTGCTGTAAGCTTCAAGCAATAAGCTTTAAGCTAAAAATTCAATACTAAAATACAATGCTGTAGAAAAAAGCCTAAAGCTTATAGCCTACAGCCTAAAGCAACAAAAAAATGGCATACGATAAATTTAATATACTTACCAGCAGTGCAGTGCCACTGCCAATTGAGAACGTAGATACAGATCAAATTATTCCGGCTCGTTTCCTGAAAGCTACAAAACGTGAAGGTTTTGGAGATAATCTTTTTAGAGACTGGAGATATAATGGAGATGATACTCCAAAAGCTGATTTCGTTTTAAACGATTCAACTTATAGCTGGGAAAATCTTGGTTGGAGGAAAAAACTTCGGTTCAGGATCTTCGAGAGAACATGCTGCGTGGGCAGTTTACGATTACGGTTTCAGAGCTGTAGTTTCTAGTTTCTTTGCAGATATCTTTAAAGGAAACTGTTTGAATATTGGTGTTTTGCCAGTTCAGGTTAGCCCTGAATTTGCTGATACAATTTTCAAAGCAATCGAAGCTGATCCTAAAACAGAATTAGAAATCAACTTGCCAAACCAAACGATTACTTTATTGGCAACTGGTCAATCAGAATCTTTTGCAATCAATGGATACAAAAAGAACAACATGATCAATGGTTTTGATGACATTGATTATTTGCAAAATATTAAGGAAGATATCGTGGCTTTCGCCGATAAACTTCCTTACTAAAAAATCAGGTTCAGTCCTATGAGACCCGACAGGTTTTTTAAAATCTGTCGGGTCTTTATAAGTTAAGTTAAACCAAGACAACACAACTACAATTTACTTTTAAAAGGAATTTAGAAATCAATATGGAAAAAAGAAAAATTGAAATAATGGATACGACGCTTCGTGATGGTGAACAAACCTCAGGAGTATCATTTTCTGCTGCAGAAAAATTAACCATTGCGCAATTGTTGTTGGAGGAATTAAATATTGATCGAATCGAAATTGCTTCGGCCCGTGTAAGCGAAGGGGAGTTTCAAGCCGTAAAAGGCATTACAAACTGGGCTAAACGAAAGAGGATATATTAATCGCATCGAAGTACTTTCATTTGTAGATGGAGGTGTTTCTATTGAATGGATGAAAAAAGCCGGTGCTAAAGTGCAAAATTTATTGACCAAAGGTTCAATGAATCACTTAACGCATCAATTAAAAAAAACTCCGGAACAGCACTTTTCTGAAATTGCACAAATCATCGCTTTAGCGAAAGAAAATAATATTGAAACCAATGTTTATCTGGAAGATTGGAGCAATGGAATGCGAAATTCTCCTGAATATGTTTTTCAGTTTCTGGATTTTTTAGCCACTCAGCCAGTTAAAAGAATTTTGCTTCCGGATACTTTAGGCGTTTTAATTCCGTCTCTGGCTTTCGAATTTATTTCAAAAATCAGAGCAAAATATCCGACAATTCATTTTGATTTTCACGCGCATAACGATTACGATTTAAGTGTTGCCAATGTTATGGAAGCTATAAAAGCTGGCATAAACGGACTTCACGTAACGGTAAACGGAATGGGAGAACGTGCCGGAAATGCACCCCTTGAAAGTACTGTTGCTGTTATAAATGATTATTTGCCAGAGGTTAGCATCAACATCAAAGAAACTTCTTTATACACTGTAAGTAAACTTGTTGAAACTTTTACCGGATATAGAATTCCGGCCAATAAACCAATTGTTGGCGATAATGTTTTTACACAAACTGCCGGAATTCATGCTGACGGCGACAACAAAAACAATTTATATTTTAATGATTTGCTTCCTGAACGTTTTGGAAGAAAAAGAAAATACGCTCTTAGGAAAAACTTCCGGAAAAGCCAATATCGAGAAAAATCTTCAGGAATTAGGATTGAAATTAAATCAGGAAGATTTGAAATTGGTTACCCAAAGAATCATCGAATTGGGCGACAAAAAAGAAACCGTTACCAAAGAAGATCTTGCCATACATTATTTCAGATGTTTTGGACAGTCATACTTACGAAGATAAAATAACAATCGAGTCCTATATATTAGTTCACTCAAAAGGAATGCGTCCGTCGACGACTTTATGCTTAAAAATTGATGACGAAATAATCGAAGAACATGCTCAGGGCGATGGTCAGTTTGATGCTTTTATGAATGCTTTATCAAAAATTTACAAAAGCAAAAAACTAACACTTCCAAAATTAATTGATTACGCAGTGAGAATTCCACCAGGAAGTAGTTCTGATGCCTTATGCGAAACAATTATCACTTGGGTAAACAACGAAAAAGAATTTAAAACCCGAGGATTAGATTCTGATCAAACTGTTGCAGCAATTATTGCAACGCAAAAAATGTTAAACATTATAACTTAATATAGTTACAAAGGTTCAAAGTGACAAAGAAACAAAGGTTTTGTACCTATGTTTTAAACTTTGAGCCTTTGTCACTTTGTCACTTTGAACCTTAATAACACACATAGAATGAAATTAAACATAGCCCTTTTAGCCGGAGACGGAATCGGACCAGAAGTAATAAATGAAGCTGTAAAAGTATCTGATGCTATTGCAAAAAAATTCAATCACGAAATAACATGGACTCCTGCTTTGACCGGAGCCTGCGCAATCGACGCAGTTGGAGTTCCTTATCCAGATGAAACACACGAAATTTGTATGAAAGCCGATGCTGTTTTATTTGGAGCAATCGGACACCCAAAATATGATAATGATCCGAGTGCGCCTGTTCGTCCGGAGCAAGGTTTATTGTTGATGCGTAAAAAATTAGGATTATTTGCTAATGTACGTCCAACTTTTACTTTTCCTTCTTTGATTGATAATTCTCCTTTAAAAAGAGAAAGAATCGAAGGAACTGATTTGGTTTTCTTAAGAGAATTAACTGGCGGAATTTACTTCGGAGAAAAAGGAAGAAGAGATGGTGGAGAAACTGCATTTGATAATTGCGTTTACACACGTGCAGAAGTTCAGCGTTTAGCTAAAAAAGGTTTTGAATTAGCCATGACACGTTCTAAAAAATTATGCTGCGTTGATAAAGCAAACGTTTTGGAAACTTCACGTTTATGGAGAGAAACAGTTCAGGCAATGGAAAAAGATTATCCAGAAGTTACTGTTTCTTATGAATTTGTTGATGCTGTAGCCATGCGTTTGGTCCAATGGCCAAACTCATATGATGTATTGATTACAGAAAATTTATTTGGAGATATTTTAACTGATGAAGCTTCTGTAATTTCAGGTTCAATGGGATTAATGCCTTCTGCTTCTGTTGGAGAACACACTTCTTTATACGAACCAATCCACGGATCTTATCCTCAAGCAACTGGATTAAATATTGCTAATCCGTTGGCTACAATTTTATCAGCAGCGATGATGTTCGAAGATGCTTTCGGATTAAAAGATGAAGCTGAAGCTATTCGTGCTGTTGTAAACAAATCTCTAGAACAAGGTGTTGTTACAGAAGATTTAGCTCCAAAAGGAACTAATTCATACAAAACAAGCGAAGTTGGTGACTGGTTAGTTGCGAATCTATAGTTTATTTTGTTTCAGGTTTCAAGTTTCAAGTTCGAGAACCTGAAACCTGAAACTTGAAACTTGAAACAAAATTTACCACTAAAAAAAGGGATCAACTTTCGTTGATCCCTTTTATATTTTAGAAAAAAAATATTAATATCCTCCTCTGTTACCACCACGGTCATTTCCGCCACGGTTTCCTCCACTATAACCTCCGCGTGAATCTCCACCACGGCTGTTATTATTGAAGCTTCTTCTTTCACCTTCAGGTTTCGGTTCAGATTTATTAACAACAATTGAACGACCTTGAACAGTAGCTCCGTTCAATTCATCAATTGCTTTTTGAGCTTCCGCATCGTTTGGCATCTCAACAAAACCAAAACCTTTGCTTCTTCCAGTAAATTTATCAGTGATAATTTTAACTGAATCTACTGCTCCATAAGCCTCGAAAGACTCTCTTAAATCTGCTTCCTCAATACTGAATGGAAGGCTTCCAACAAAAATGTTCATATGTACTTATTTATAATATGTAGCAAATGTAGTCTTATTTTTCTGTAATCTACTATATATTAGTTTATTTATGTTTTTATTTAGATTTTAAAAACATACCTCAATGAAAACAATTGCAATAATTGAAAAAATTTAATATTGCATTCTTGGTGTAATAGGAACTTTATAGAAAACTCCTTCTGTAAAAGTAACTTTTGGATTATCTAAATCTGTGGTGTTGCTATTTACAGCATTAAATTTGAATGTACCAGAAATTGTGTTATTTACACTGTCATAATCAGTAATCACGATTTGACCACTGCCTTTATTTGTTCCTGTAGAAAATTCGCTTTCTTTCCCTGGAAAAGTATTTGCATAAGATGCTTTTACAACATCGTTAACCCCTAGAATATAGGTTTTCTTAGCAGTATTATCCACTTGAAGCATCACTTTTTCATACCCTAAAGAGCCTTCGATTACAAAATTACTGTTAATAGAAACAGCAGCTTTATAGGCATTAGCTCTCCAGAACACATTGTCTTTTAAGCCTTGAAATGCGGGATTATTAAATTTTACATCTTCTGTGCATGAAGTAGCAACAATAAGAAGTAATAAAAAATAAAAGTATTTTTTCATGTTTCGTGGATTTGATGCAAAAGTATTGCATTTGAAATAAATATCTAAAATTTCGAGTTAAAAACAATAAAAAAACAACCAAAATCTGATCTCAATAATATTTAATAGTATTTGGAACGCATATTTCACAAAAAAATTATATCTTTGCGCCCTTAATTAACAGAGGTCGAGTACCTCAAAATTTTAATCATAAGATTATGTCAGTAAAAATTAGATTACAAAGACACGGTAAAAAAGGAAAACCTTTTTACTGGGTTGTAGCTGCAGATGCACGCTCAAAAAGAGATGGTAAATACTTAGAGAAAATCGGTACTTACAATCCAAACACAAACCCAGCAACTGTTGAGTTAAACCTTGACAGCGCAGTTAAATGGTTGCACAATGGTGCTCAACCAACTGATACTGCTAGAGCAATCCTTTCTTACAAAGGTGCTTTATTGAAACACCACCTTGATGGAGGTATCCGTAAAGGAGCTTTAACTCAAGAGCAAGCAGACGCTAAATTAGCAGCTTGGTTAGATGCTAAAGCTGGAAAAGTTGATGCTAAAAAAGATGGTTTATCAAAAGCACAAGCTGATGCTAAAGCGAAAGCTTTAAAAGCTGAACAAGAAGTTAATGCTAAGCGTTTAGCTGCTGCAGCTCAGGCTGAAGCGGATGCTATTGCTGCTGCAACTGCTGCTGAGGCGACTGAAGAAGTTGCTGAAGTTGAAGCTGCTGAAGAAGCACCAGCTGCTGAAGAGAATAACGAAACAACTGAAGCATAATTTTACTAAGCGATAATGCGTAAAGAAGAATGTTTTTATTTAGGTAAAATCGCTAAAAAATTTAGTTTCAAAGGTGAAGTTCTGATCTATTTAGACACAGACGAACCTGAGTTATACGAAAATTTGGAATCAGTGTTTGTTGATCACAACAAACACTTGGTTCCTTTTTTTATTGAAACAAGTTCTTTACATAAAAACGATTTTTTAAGAGTTCGTTTTGAAGATGTAAACAACGAAGAAGAAGCAGATGCCTTAGTTGGCAATGCTGTTTATCTTCCTTTAACTATGTTGCCAAAACTTTCTGGCAACAAATTCTATTTCCACGAAGTTATTGGTTTTGAAATCGAAGACCAACGTTTAGGTGTTTTCGGAAAAATTACTTCTATTAATGATTCTTCTGCGCAACCACTTTTTGAAGTTTTAAATGGTGAAGTAGAAATCTTAATTCCAATGATTGATCATTTCTTGGTAAAAATTGATCGTGAAAATAAAAAAGTCATCATGAATCTTCCTGAAGGATTGGTGGAAATGTATCTTTAGTTTAGATTTTTAGACTTCTTAGATTGTTGGATTTTTAGATTTTATCATAAATTCAATTCAAACTTATAAATAATTCCGAATGTTTCAATTCAAGCAATTTTCTGTAAAACAAGACAAAACTGCCATGAAAGTTGGCACTGATGGTGTATTACTTGGTGCTTGGGCCCCAATTGACCATAATCCGTTTAGTGTTTTAGATGTTGGCGCAGGAACTGGAATTATAGCTTTAATGTTGGCTCAGCGAACTCATGCTGAACAAATTGATGCGCTTGAAATTGATGAAGACGCTTACGAACAAGCCGTAGAAAATTTTGAAAATTCACCTTGGGGAGATCGTTTGTTTTGTTTTCATGCAGGTTTAGATGAATTTATTGAAGAGCCAGAAGACGAATATGATTTAATAGTTTCAAATCCTCCATTTTATGCTGAAGATTATAAAACAGAAAATGAACAACGCGATTTAGCACGTTTTCAAGACGCAATGCCTTTTGAAGAAATCGTCGAAGCTGCCGATTTATTACTTTCTGAAAATGGAATTTTAGCCCTAATCATTCCTTTTAAAGAAGAAGAAAAATTTATTGCTTTGGCAAAAGAAGCCGAATTATTTCCAATTAAAATTACAAGAGTAAAAGGAACGCCAAAATCTGAAATCAAACGCAGTTTATTAGCTTTTAGCCGAAATGAAGTTTCTGAAATTGAAATTGATGAATTAACAATTGAAATCGAAAGACACGTTTATACTCCTGAATACATTGAATTGACTAAAGATTTTTATTTAAAATTCTAAACCTGTTCAAAAATACTTTTGAATTGATATAATATTCTTTCGATTAATCTTAAATCTTCGGTCACGATTTCAGCTCTTCCTTTCATTTCCTGCTGAAATATAATCTGTTTTTTATAAGAAGTTTCCAATCCGTTTGGCAAAGCGACATCAAGCAGTAAATTTCCGTCTTTGTCTGGGACAAGTGAAATGTTTTTAATTGTGCCTTTTAAAACACCAAATTCTCTATCCGGATAATTTGCCAGACGAATATTTACGCGTTGTCCTACTTTTATTTTACCCGAATTTAAAGCCGGCGCTTTTACTTTTCCAATAAAACCATTTTTTGCATCAGGAATAATCGAAAATACATTATCGCCAACATTAATAGTCTGATTTTCATTCCAAACCTGCAAAAAAGTAACCACTCCACTGATAGACGATTTTAATGTATAAGCCAATTCCCAGTCTTTGATCACTTTTTTAAGCTGAAAAAAAGATTGCGCCATATTTCGGCCTAAATTCACCTCTTCTTTGGTACTGCTTATATGTGAATTCTGGCTTAGTTTTGTGTTATCAATCAAGGCCGATTTCAATTGTGAAATCGACGTCAAAAGGCTCTTATAGCTCTTTTGCGCTTGAAGATAACCCAACTTTTTAGCTTCCATTTCCTGTGCCGAAATAATTCCTTTATTGAATAAAGTTTCAAATCGTGCGATTTCATTTTTTTGAAGCTGAAGTTCACTTTCATTAAGTATTTTTTGCTGTTGCAGAATTTCCAATCGCTCTTTTATCTGAACTTTTTCAGAAATTTGCGCTCTGTTTTCTACTTCAAAAGGTTGCAGATCTTCGTTTAATTGTTCTGCCTCATAATCTTTCTGAAAAACAGCATAAGCACTTTCAATTTCACCTAATTGCAAATTCTTTAATAACGCAAAAGGAAATACTTTTTTTGAATCATTAATATTATAGCCTTCAACAATGCTTTTTAGCAAAAAGACATCTTTATAATTGGCCGTATTTTCAATTACAGCAAGGGCAGTATTTTTTGAAACCGTCGTTTTATCTTTAACCAAAATAACCTCAATACGTCCTGATGATTTAGACACTATTTTCTCAGGCGGAATATTAGTTGTAATAACAATTTCAGTATTTACAACATCTGGATATTTTACAAACCAAGAAACAAAAAACAGCATCAGGATGATGACAAAAATGAGGACAGTTCCCCATCTGATCATCCAGTGCGGAACTTTGGTGAGAATGTCCTGAACTTCTTCACTTCTTAATTCTAATGTATTATGATCTTCGGCCATACTTAATTTCCTAATTGGAGCTGGTTTTTAACGAGTTCAAAATAGTTTCCTTTTTGCTCAACAAGGGCTGAGTGATTTCCAATTTCGATGATTTTTCCTTTATCCAAAACTACAATCTGATCTGCATTCATCACAGTGCTTAATCGGTGTGCGATGACAATTACCGTTTTGTCTTTAAAGAAGACATCCAGTTTCTGCATAATTTCTTTTTCATTATTAGCATCTAACGCTGATGTTGCTTCATCAAAAAACAATATTTCTGGGTTTTTGTAAACTGCTCGTGCAATTAATAATCGCTGTTTTTGACCTGTACTCATTCCTGTTCCTTCTGCTCCAATTTTCGTATTATAACCCAGAGGAAGTTCGCTTATATAATCTTTAATATTAGCAACATCTGCTGCATAAACGAGGCGTTTTTTATCAATTGTATCAACCCCAAAAGCAATATTATTGGCAATTGTATCACTAAAAATAAAGCCTTCCTGCATAACTACTCCAATATTTGATCGCCAGGCTTTTTGCGAAATATTTCTAAGCTGTGCATTTCCTATCGAAATTTCGCCTTTTTCGGGTTCGTAGAATTTCAGAAGCAGCTTCATCAAGGTTGTCTTTCCACTGCCACTTGTTCCAACAATTGCAGTTACTTTATTGGCCGGAATTATTAAGTTTAAATCTTTTAAAACCGGAATATCTGATCCTAAATAACGATAACTCACATTTTTGATTTCAATAGCAGCATCATAAGGCACATCACCAGATTGGTGATTTTCTTGCTCCGTTTCATCTTCTTTTTCATGAATTTCAGATAATCTTGCTAAAGATATTTTCGCATCCTGAAGCTCTCGTACAAATTCAATAAGTTGTGTTATTGGTCCGTTCAAACTCCCTACGATCGAACTTACTGCCAACATTTCTCCTAATGACAATGAGCCATCTATTACTAATTTAGCCGATAAAAATATAATAAAAATGTTCTTTAGCTCATTAATTACCGACGAGCCAATCGTTTGGCTTTGTTCTAAAACTAAACCTTTAATCGAAACCCTGAAAAGCCTCGCCTGTATATATTCCCAACCCCAGCGTTTTTGTTTTTCGGCATTATGGAGTTTGATTTCCTGCATTCCGTTAATAAGTTCAATCACTTTGCTCTGTTCTTGCGAAACCTCAGCAAAACGTTTGTAATCCAAAACTTCGCGTCGCTTTAAGAAAAGTGTTATCCATCCAAAATAAAGCAGACTTCCGGCAAAAAAGACTGAAAAAATCTTCCAGTTAAAATAAGCCAGAACGGCACCAAGAACAAACATATTGATTACCGAAAACAAAACATTCAGAGAAGATGTAGTCAGAATTTTTTCAATTCGGCGATGATCATTGATTCGTTGCATGATATCTCCCGTCATTCTTACATCAAAAAAGGAAATCGGCAGATTCATCAGTTTAATAAAAAAATCTGAAATAAGAGAAATATTAATTCGAGTAGAAAGATGCAGCAAAATCCAACTTCTGATAAGCTCTAAACCAGTTCTTCCGGCAAAAAGAAATAATTGCGCAAAAAGAATCAGATAAATAAAGTGAAGGTTTTGATTCTGAATTCCGACATCAACAATACTTTGAGTCAAAAAAGGCGTAATTGCCATTATTAAACTGCTGGCAAATAACCCAATGCTCAATTGCATCAAATATGATTTATATCGCAGTACATACTGTGCCAAAAGGCCAAATCCTACACCTTTATTATCTTCTTTATCAAAATCAGACTGGAAAAATTTTGGTGTTGCTTCCATCAATAATGCGACACCTTCTTTGGTCTGTTCGCCAGCATTATTTCCAATCCAAAATTTTAAAAAATCCTGTTTATTATATTCAAGTAAGCCAAAACCTGGATCCGAAACATAATATGTCCCTTTCTTTATTTTATAAAGAACCACATAATGATTTTTGTTCCAATGCAAAATGCATGGCAAAGGCGCTTCTTCTAATCTTTCAGCACTTAATTTAACCCCCAATGTTCTAAAGCCGATTTTCTCAGCAGCATTGCTCAAAAAAAGCAAATTGCTTCCTTCACGAGTTGTTTCGCTTGTATCGCGCAACTCCTGAATATTGATTGTCTTTCCGTAATGTTTAGCTATTATTTTTAAACATGTAGGACCGCAATCTTTAATGTCTGCTTGTTTGAAATGGGTGAATTTTTTCAACTTTCATTAATCGTTTATTGACGACCAATTTAACATAAAATTTCTTTAGATAATAAAAAAAACAGAGAAGAAATAAATTCAACTCTGTTTATAAAAAAAATGAAATTTCGATAAAATTAATTTCTCTAGGATCTGCCACTGGTTAATCTAACCAAATAAAATCAACACAGCGGCTACTTTCCTGAGAATCCCGACACCAATCATCAATGTTGGGATATTTGCTCAATGTTCCACGATTGAGCGCCTACAAATTCAAAAAAAAACATGACTAAATTTTTGACAAGGCTATATTATACTACTTCTGTCAATCCTTTTAGGACATTTGAAATTTCTGTCTATTTGAAAATACAAGAAAACAATTTTCTCTAGGAGAGCTGCCACTGGTTAATCTAACTAAATAAAATCAACACAGCGGCTATTTTCCTGAGAATCCCAACACCAATCATCAATATTGGGATATTTGCTCAATGTTCCACGATCGAGCGCCTACAAATTCAAAAAAAAACATGACTAAATTTTTGATAAGGCTTTATATTGTTTAATCTTAAAAACTTACTGTTTAGCAGCACAAACGTCCGGTGCTGCAAATGCCTGGTGTAGTATCCATTGGACAAACACCACCCGTCGGTATTAAAATGCATCCTGCTTCAATCGCTTGTACCCAGCATTCTGGAATACCTTTTATTGTTTTTTGCTCATTTTTACTGATTTTTTGAGCATGCTCCAGATTTAAAATTTTCTTGATCATAAATTTTTAAATTAATTTTTATGTTTTCTATATTTACATTTATGACTTCAGAAATCGCTTTATTTTAGACTCACTGGGCTTCAAAAATATTACCCGATTGCTAGAGCATCAGAATAATTCATTTCTAACGCAAAATAGTCCGTACAGTCTTCATATGACATTGATGACACATAATCCCATGCGTTGCATCTCGAAACTGTCTCTTTTACGTAGTTGCCCATGATCAATTTTTGCTCACTTGCGCTTACTTCCTGCGCTCCCTCTAGATTTAAAATATTTTTTAACATAACTCTGATTTTTTAGTTTTGGGGTATTATTCAATTTTTTTAAGACTATTGAATTCAAGTCTGTTTCTTTTAAATTCTATGCTGTTTTTTCAAGAATTTCAATTTCTTCAGTAAAATCATTCAAGAAATATTTTAATTCACTCAGTTCATATTCGTTTGGAAATAACTTTTCGTTTACGATTTTAACTGGTGTGTAATTAAAATTATTCTTCGAACACCACTCATACTGCTTGTTTATCTCTTGGCTTATCATGATACTGACAGGCTCAACATGCCATTTTTTAAGCCATTTTTTAAGGCTCATTTTCTTAATATGCCAATCTGAAATTGCTTCGACCGTTTTACCCGGCGTTGCTCTATTTATCGTCAAAATTCGTTCGACAATTATTTTATATGGATTTTCAGTATTTTCTGGATTGATATTAAATAATACATTTAAATAAATTTTATCCGGGAATCTTAAAACAAGATCAAATGCTTCATGAAATGTTTTATGACAATGTTCGCAGCTTGGACTTATTACTACTGATAATTTTATTACGGCATTTCGGTTTCCAAAATTCAAGCCTCTTAATTCTTCCAGCCCATCTATATAAGGTACTTTTTTTGATAAAAAGTTCAATAAAGAATAATTTCTCTTGAATTTTTTTAATTCTTTAAGTGAGTTTTCGCTGTTTAAAACATTTTTAATCATAGGTTTTACTGCAAACCAAATTGGAATAAGAAGCACTAATGAAAAAACGAATGGAAAAATACTCTCAAAACTAAAAGTCAAAGTGAACAAATCTGATGAAAACCAAATACTGCTTTGTACAAAAATCAAAAATGAAACCACCAAACACATTACACACCATTTTTGAATTTCAAATTTTTGAATCCAAATTGACGATACCACTATAGGAATAGCGAGCAGACTTAAAAATCCAATAAAAATTGCCGAATCTAAAGGCTGAATTAACATTGCTATAAAACTTGCCGTAAAAAATAGTAATGGCAAATCTGAAAAACTAAACAATTTGTTTTCGCTTCCTTCAGCTGCATTAATAACCGAATTGCAAGATGAATTTGCACTCAGATTACAAAACTTTGATATGATACTATTTTTAAAACCTAATTTTTCCTGAACAATAAAAACGCTAACAATGAATCCTAGTGTCGATGTTATCAAAAAAACGGTACTAAATAAATCGTAAGTATTATAAAAGAACGACAATCCAATTAATAGAATAAATGGCAATGCATATTTTACCCAGCTATATTCAACTTTTAAATTATCTCTTGCAATAACATTATTAGGTTCGATAGCTACAATAACTCCATTCCAATCTAAAAGGAATTTTTCATAAGATATTTTTTGAGCTCCTTTTTTAATAGTAGTAATACGAACATCGTTTTTAGCTTTTTCAACTAAAGTAAGTTCATCATTATAGTAAGCTAAAAAATTAGAAGGCAAATCGACTATTTGTTCTTTTGGAACTCTGATGGCTGCATTCTCTATCGATAATAAATCTAGTGAATCTGTTATCGCAAATAAACTTGGATAATTAGGATGAGAAAGGAACAAATCCTTAAACTCATTTTTTATATCCGAGTATCTATTTATACGTAGAAATTTTTGGACTAGTTTTAACATCGTTTTTGACTGCTTTAAATCATGATTACAGTACAAAGATTAGTGTTTTTGTCGAGAAAAAACGACCGTTAGTAGACATTTTATCAATTATACTACATACAATTTATAAATTATACCAGTCAAAGTAAGTATTTTAAACAATTGAAATACAATAACTTAGATTGATTTTTTTTACAACAAGATCGTCAAAACCCAAATCTCGATAAAGGGTTTTTCATTTTGGCTAGCTTTGAATATCAATAATCCTAATAAGTAAAACCATGGCAAATAACACTTTAAAATTCGAAGATTTCGAAGCTGAAATATTAACTAAAAATGAACAGAAAGTAGTACGTGGCGGTGGAGATGGTGATACCGATCCTCCAAATGAACCTGGAAGAACTGGAAAAGGAGGAAATGGTGATGAAGCACTAGCTCTAAGAATTTCAATAACAATATCAATATAAACCTAAATACAAACTTAATCATGAAAACCATAAAATCAAAAATCGAAGATTTTCAAGTTGATAAATTATCAAAAAACGAACAAAAAATTGTTCGAGGCGGAGATGGTGATATCGACCCTCCAAATGAACCAGGAAGAACTGGAAAAGGAGGAAATGGATAAACTCTTGAATTACAAATCAAATTAGCTGAAAAGTCTAATTAGTTTTTACCAAATAAAATTCGCAAGCTGTACTTCAAAAAATGAAATCAGTTTGCGAATTTTTTTTTAACAGAAAAGCAGTTTTTACAGATAGCTGAAATTGCTAATCAAAAAACTTTTAAATATTGCTGGCAAATTGAGCTGGAGAAACTCCTGTCCTTTTACGGAATGATTTTGCAAATGAAACTGCATTTTTAAAACCAACACTTTCGGCAATTGCTTGTGTAGAATATTTTCGATACATATGATTTGTAATCATTTGGTTGATTACATAATTGATTTTAAGTTCATTTGAATATTCTCCAAATGATTTACCGAATCGTTTATTTACAACATAAGACAAATATGTTGTATTGGTCTTGATTTTCTTAGCCACATAAGGCAATGTAAAATCGGCATTTAGATATTCGAGCTTGTTTTCAAGTGCCAATAATTTTTCGACAATCTTATTTTCCTTAGCTTCATCAATACTTAAATTGACATTTTCCTTCTTGAGTCTGCACTTCTTCTATTTCTAAAATTTCTGCAGTTGCTACAATTGGCTGATTTTCTTTTTTCTCAATATTGGCTTTAAACTCTTCAATTAAAGCATTCATTTTTTTATGTGCCTTATTTTTATCCCTGATGTTTTTTATCAAGAAAAATACAATTCCCAAAACCAGAACTACATAAAATACTTTTAAGGCTTTGTTTATTAAAACATCATATTTGTATTTTTCTTGAATAGTAAGCATTTCGGCACTCAAGTCTTCTACTCCTAATTTATAGTTTACTTCCTGTGCTTCATCTCTCAATTTTGAGACCGATTTTTCATAAGCATTCAAATAAATTTTAGAATGTTTATAAGCTTCATCTGGCTTGTTCATTACACTGTAAATCTTAGCCTGCAAATAATTTGATTTCAGATAATTATCATCTATAGATTTGTTTTTCGAAGAAATAGAATCAACTTTTTTTAAACAAACTAAAGCCTTATCATATTTTTTATTATAGAAATATAAATCTCCTAAATTATAATTTGCGGTCCGATAAAGTTCTTCTGAATTATTTTGTTTTGCCAAAAACAAAATATCATAATAGGTTTTTTCAGCATTCTCTTGATCACTCTTCATTAGGTAAATATTCCCTAAACTCATTTTAGCTGGCAATTTTATTACTTGTAAAATTTTGCGAATAAGTAACTGCTTTTTTATAATAATATTCAGCCGAATCAAGCAGATATTTCTTGTCACGGTTTTTCATATAATATCCTTCATATGAACCACCTAAATCTAAATTGATATTGCTTTTGCTGTTTTGAAACTGAGCTTTTGGATAAACATTTTCATTTTTATCAATAAAATCATTGTTTTGTCTTAAATGCTTGATTGAAAGTTGAAAATTTCCAACATCCTCATTAATAAGTGCAATGTTGCTTTTAAATTTAACTACTTGAATAACGTCATTAACTTCTAAAGAAAGTTTGACACCTTTTTGATAATTTTCAAGCGCAGCACTCAAATTTCCTCTTTTCCATTCAGTTAAACCGCGATAATTATAAAGATAAGCTTTGAGTTTTGTTTTTTCTGAAGATTGAGGCATTTTGTCTAAATACTGAAATCCTTTCTTAAAAGTTTCTTCAGATTTGGCAATATTACCTTTCATTTGATACAAATAGGAAGCTGCGCCGTTAGCAAAAGCTAAATGCTTATTGTTATTAGATTTCATCAATTCCTTAGTATATGCAAGACCTTGATCGATATTGTCATTAAAACTAAATCGAATTTTATCTTGCAAGTCAAGGTATTCCTGTTCGCTAATTTGAGTTTGTTGAGCAAAACTCGCATTAAGAACAAAAAGAATTAAAAAAGAGATGATTAGCCTCATTAATTTGTTTTTGGATTCCAAAAATAACGCATATATTTTCAATATACTAAAATTTATTTGCCATACTCTTGTTAATTTTACAACAAAATTATAAATATATAACAATTTAGCTTTGTTTTGTTATATTTTTATTGCGTAAATTTGTTTCTGTAAAACATATCAAAAATGAAACCAGATTTATTTCAAGCTCCAGATTATTACAACCTTGACGATTTATTAAATGACGAACATAAATTAGTTCGAGAGTCGGCACGTGCATGGGTTAAAAGAGAAGTTTCTCCAATTATTGAAGAATATGCTCAAAAAGCAGAATTTCCAAAACAAATTATAAAAGGACTTGGAGAAATTGGCGGTTTTGGACCTTATATTCCTGTAGAATATGGAGGTGCTGGATTAGACCAAATTTCATACGGTTTGATTATGCAGGAAATCGAAAGAGGAGATTCAGGTGTAAGATCTACTTCATCTGTACAATCTTCATTAGTGATGTATCCAATCTGGAAATACGGAAACGAAGAACAACGCATGAAATATCTACCAAAACTGGCAACAGGAGAATTCATGGGCTGTTTTGGGTTAACAGAACCAGATCACGGTTCTGATCCTGGAAGCATGATTACCAATTTTAAAGATATGGGTGATCATTATCTTTTAAATGGAGCCAAAATGTGGATTTCAAATGCCCCATTCGCTGATATTGCAGTAGTTTGGGCTAAAGATGAAACTGGAAGAATTCACGGTTTAATTGTAGAACGTGGTATGGAAGGTTTTACAACGCCAGAAACACATAATAAATGGTCTCTTCGCGCATCATCTACCGGAGAATTAATTTTTGATAACGTAAAAGTTCCGAAAGAAAATCTTTTGCCAAATAAATCTGGATTAGGCGCACCGCTTGGTTGTTTAGATTCGGCTCGATACGGAATTGCATGGGGAGCAATCGGCGCAGCAATGGATTGTTATGACACTGCTTTGCGATATGCTAAAGAAAGAATCCAGTTTGGAAAACCAATTGGAGGAACGCAATTACAGCAAAAGAAATTAGCCGAAATGATTACCGAAATCACAAAAGCGCAATTATTAACTTGGCGTTTAGGCGTTTTAAGAAACGAAGGAAAAGCAACAACAGCTCAAATCTCGATGGCAAAACGTAATAATGTCGATATGGCAATTCATATTGCACGCGAAGCCAGACAAATGTTAGGCGGAATGGGAATTACTGGAGAATATTCTATTATGCGCCACATGATGAACCTTGAAAGTGTTATCACCTATGAAGGAACTCATGACATACATTTATTGATTACCGGAATGGATGTTACTGGAATTCCAGCATTTAAATCATAAACAACTATTAAATTATATACAAAATCAATTTAAAAAGCTTCTTCTAATCGAGAAGCTTTTTATCTTTGCAGCAAAATTTACATAAATGAATATTGAAACTATAAACAATAGCATTCAACCTCAAAAAGATCAGCTTTTAAACCACTCTTTATACAGCAAAATTCAAAATATTGATGACTTGCACAGTTTTTTAGAAAATCATGTTTATGCTGTTTGGGATTTTATGTCATTGCTAAAAGCTTTACAAGCCAAACTTACGTGTACAACAACGCCTTGGTTCGCAACAAAAAACCCTGAAACAAGATATTTAATCAATGAAATTGTTCTTGCTGAAGAAACCGATTTAACGATTGACGGAAGAAGACAAAGCCATTACGAAATGTATCTTGAAGCAATGGAAGACTGTGGCGCCGATACAACAGGAATCAATAAATTTTTAGCCGAAGTACATTCTCTACATAATATTTTTGTTGCGATTAAACAAAGTTCGCTTCATCCTGATGTAAAAGCTTTTTTAGATTTTACATTCAGAGTTATCGAAGAAGGAAAACCGCATCAAATTGCTGCTGCATTTACCTTTGGAAGAGAAGATTTGATTCCGAGCATGTTTACTGAAATCTTAAAAAACTTTCAAAAGAATCTTCCAGAAGTTGATTTGGCAAAATTGCTTTATTACTTTGAAAGACATATCGAACTTGACGCTGACGAACACGGACCAATGGCCATGCAAATGATTACAGATTTGTGTGAAGACGACGCTCAAAAATGGAAAGAAGTGGAAGAAGTTTCCATTTTAGCCCTAGAAAAACGAATTGGACTTTGGAATGCCATTGAGGAACAAATTGCCTTAAAAACAGAAATGGTTTAAAACCAAACCCAAATATTTAACGTAACTATTTGTTTAAAATGCACTCAACTCTAATTTGTCAAAATTATGAAACCTCATTTCAAACAAATAGTTATTGTTATACTCTCCATATTCCTATTAAGCTGCAGTGCTGAACAGTCAGATTCTGGAAATACCGCAACACCTCAACCCATACCGCCAACAACAGAAGTTCCAACTACACCAATCGCTACATCCATAAATTATCTCGCTTTAGGCGACAGTTACACCATTGGTCAAAGTGTCTGCGAAACCTGTCGTTATCCAGAACAGCTCAAAACCAAATTAAAAACAATCTATCCCGAAACTACTTTTTCATTAAACATTATCGCCAGAACTGGCTGGTCAACTAGCGATTTAATTTCGGCAATTAACACTCAAAATCCAGATTCTAATTACGATTTGGTTACACTTTTAATTGGCGTAAACAATCAATATCAACATCAGGATTTCTCGGTTTATGAAAAAGAATTTCCACAATTATTGAAGAAAGCAATTGCATTAGCAAAAGGCGACAAAAAAAATGTAATTGTACTTTCAATTCCAGATTACGCCTACACGCCATTTACCAAGAATTATTCGGATGAGAACCGAATGAAAATCTCTAATGAAATAAATCAGTACAACACTTTTGCCGAGAATTATTGCATATCAAACAATGTCACATTTGTATCTATAACCGACATTACAAAACAAGGACTGACCAATCCAAGTCTAGTTGCTTCAGATGGTCTTCATCCTTCTGAAATTGCTTATAAAATGTTTGTTGAGCGTATGTTGCCTAAGGTAAAAATGGTACTGCAGGATTAGTTTTTTTAGAAGCAGAAAAATCAATTTTCAAAACACCTTTAGTCCCGCTATCCGCTATATCTTTTATAGTGAACCCCACTATAAAAGGATACCACTTCTATCGGGGCTAGACTAGATATTTTCGTTTTTTTATTAAATTATGAACCCGATCTTTTAGATTTCCAAATAAAACCATCCAGCAAATAATGTGTAAACTGCGGTACACTCAAAAGCGGCACCAATAAAAATTGCCAGCCCGAAAAATCAAAATCAGTTATCGAAATATTCTCTTTCCAAACAAAAAACTCCCACAGAAATTCTTCCGAAAAAGCAATTATCAATAAAATCAGAACATAAACAAACACGGCATTATAGCTTTTAATAAAGCTAAAAATTCCTTTTTCGCTATTAGATCTTTTTTCAACTTCTCTAAAATAAATCAATGCCATATACGGAATTCCGTGCGATACAACGTTTAGCAAAGTAAAAATTAGATCATCATTGAAATAAACAATTCCATAATACCAAGAAAGTGCAGTTCCTAAAATAATTGCGTTTTTAGGAATATTAAAAAACTTCTTTTGAAAAGAAATAACAATCGTCCGCAAGACATATAATACAAGAATCGCAATATAGATCCAGAACAAAATTTCTAAAAGCGCCTGATTCTCAAAATGAAAAAATTCATGTTCAACAAACCAGTTGAACTTTCTTTCAGGCGATAAAAACCAAAACAACATTGGGTAACCTGTCGATGCATAAATTGCAAGATTGTCTATCAAAACTGAAAGGGCCGTTTTTTCTTCATTTCTGGCGTACAATCGCATAAAACCATATTGTTGTCTTATAAAATGAAAAACAGCAACATAAGCGAGAAAAGACCAGAAAACCAAACTTCCAAAAAGAAATAAAACCAAACTTATTGCAAAACAAACAAAAGGAAGAAGCAACAATAATTTTTTCTTTTTTTGAAATTCGTCTTTTACAAAATAGGTTTTAAATAAAGTCGCGTAAACATGCGCCACATCAATAAAAACAATTAAAAAAAGCCAAGTATAAAACGAATAATCATTTTCGATTTTTATGATAGAATCCTGAAAAAGCAAAACAATGGCCAGTACAAAAAATGATGGACCAACGATAAACAGTAAATCTGTTTTGGCTCTATGAATCCAAGGCTGTATCATTCAAAATTTGTTTTACGGCATTAATTCCTTGATGAAAAGCTTCTTCAAAAATCGAGATTCCTGATAAATCACTATGGGCAAAATAGATTCTGTTTTCAATGTTTTTGGCGGCATTTTCTTTGGCTTGACCAAAAATAAAATCAGGAACTGGCGAAATCATTCCGTGTCCTAAAAGAAAAACTTCCATTTCTTCCGTGTACTCTTCAATATCCGGATGCGCAATTTTTAAATCACTAAAAACAAGCTGTTTCCAGTATTCTTTATCTTTTTTATAAATTTCTTTTCGTGTTTTCTTCAAATCTCCAGACGAAAAACTGTAGTAATACGTTATGACTTTTTTCTCCTGAACTTGATTCAAAGTCTGATTTTGCGCATAAACATACCCCAAACCTTTTGCATCATAAATTACATTGTCCCAAGAAAGCGGAAAACTGAAATTGTCCGGCAAATCATTGACAATCAAAGTTGCTAAAAGCCACGGCGTATAATGAAACTCTTTTGTAAATTCTTTTCGGTCTTTTATAAGATATTGATTTACAAATTGTGGTGTCGCCATAACAACTTTGTCCGTTATAATTTCAACAGACACTTTTTTGACATCATCAAAAGCTTTGACAACAACTTTATTGTTTTCAACCTTTACTTCATAAACCAAGTGATTTTTTAAGGTTTTCTTTTCGGTATATTTTTTAAGATGACTTGCTAATCTCGCATTGCCTTCTGGCCAAGTTAAAACGCTGTCATTTTTATCTAAAGCGGCATTCTGTTTTCTTCCGGCAAAATAATGAATTCCCGCCCAGGCCGAAACAAATTCGATTCCCAAACCAAAGTCATCTTTACAGCAATAATCGATATAATTAAACAAAGGTTTTGATTTGAAATTATTGTTTTCAAACCATTTTTGCATCGTTATTTTATCTAAAGTCCTTGCACTTTGATCTTTCGAGGAAAGCGAAATCGGAATGTCAAATAAGTACTTTTGATCTGCTCCTTTTGCTGCACGAAAAGCATCCATTTCTTTAAAGAATCTTATAAATTCTTTATCATCTTCCGCCGAATTTCCTTCTTTCGGAACAACACCTTCCTGCCAATTATTTTTGTAAAATAACCTTTCGTCAGGCGCAAAAGTCAATTGCAATTCATCGAAAACAGGAAAACCTTTTTCGTTGTAACCTTTAATGATCTTTTCTTCTTCAAGAAAGGCAAGAAGTTCTTTATCCTCCATATTTGGGAGCGGTAAATAATGCGCTCCTAAGGGATATTTCGAATATTTGTTCTGACCATTTGAGGAATTTCCTCCTAAATGATCCGCCATTTCAAGCAATAAAAAATCAAATATTCCTTTTTTATGAAATTCACGCGCGGCGCTCAATCCCGATATTCCTCCCCCAATAATTAAATACGGAATCTGGATTTGTTCTGTTGGTCTAGGAAAATCTTTGATCCATAACCGATGCCCCAAAAGATGATTGGTTCCAGATAAACGAAGCATCAAAACGGCTATTTTATCAGAGCAAAATTGCAAAAACGGAATTAAAAGCAAAGAAGCTGTAATTCCTTTTATGAAGTTTCGTCTTCCTTTATTGTAATTTTCCCCACTCTTCATCAAAATAGCGTACTAAAATTTGGTTATCCAAACGGTTAATTTCTACTTGATTCGAAACCATATCGGTGGTAAAATAATTAAATCTGTCAAACTGGTAATTGTAGAATTTGAGTCCTGTGGCTTTTCGATTTACTGCGTTAAAAGTAGTTCCAAAACCATTTATCGCAATGGTATATCCCCATTCTCCAAACGAAGGAACATAAGTATGATAGGCATCTACCTGCGGAAAAACCTGCATTACCGTTTTGTTTATACACCAAAATGATTTTGGAGCAAAATAAGGCGAAGTAGTCTGAATTACAACTGCCGCATCGGGTTTTAAAATGGTTTTTATTGTCTGATAAAAATTCAAAGAATACAATTTGCCTAAACTGTAATTTGACGGATCTGGAAAATCGATAATCGCAACATCAAATTTTTCTTTACAGCTTTTTGCCCAAATATAAGCATCAGTATTAATCACAGTAACCTTTGCATTATTCAAAGAATTCTTGTTGAAATTTGTCAATACTGTATTGGTCTTAAAAAGCTTTGTCATTCCAGCGTCAAGATCGACTAAAGTTATTTTTTGAACGTCTTTGTATTTTAGTATTTCACGAACGGCCAATCCGTCGCCTCCTCCCAAAACCAAAACGCTTTTTACATTTTTAGCAATCGACATCACCGGATGAACCAAGGCTTCGTGATAACGATATTCATCGGCCGAACTAAATTGAAGATTGTTATTTAAATACAAGCGATAATCGCTTTTATTATGCGTTAAAACGATGCGCTGATAAGGAGTTGAATTGGTATAAATAATATTTTCGCCGTATAATTTTCCTTCTGAATAGGACAAAATTTTATCGGAAAAAATAAAAACAGTAAGCAATAATAAAAACGAAAAAACAGCTTTTGCTTTTAAAAGTGATACTTTCTTTAATTCGCTTTTCAATAAAAAACACAAAGCAATTGCGATGCTCACATTAATCATTCCGAAGAAAAGCGACGTTCCCATGATTCCTAATTTTGGCACTAAAACCAAAGGAAAAAGAATGGAAGCCAGCAAAGCCCCGATATAATCGAAAGTAAAAACATTTGAAACCAGATCCTTGAATTCAACTCTGTCTTTTAAAATATTCATTAAAAGCGGAATCTCTAATCCGACCATAAAACCGGTTACAAATACAAATAAATATAAAATGAACTGAAAAGAACCGACACTTTCAAACAACAGAAATAAAACCACTGAACTTAAGCCACCAATGAGCCCAACCAGTATTTCGATTTCTACAAAAGTGTTAAGCAAATTTTTATGGAAAAACTTCGAAAAAAAAGAGCCTATACCCATTGAAAACAGGTAAACTCCAATTATAAAAGAAAACTGCTTTACTGAATCGCCTAATAAATAGCTCGCCAAAGTACCTGCGACAAGCTCATAAATAAGCCCGCAGGTTGCAATAATAAATACAGCAAACAGTAAAAGAAATTCAAATCTAAAAAACTTTTTACCCATGAATTGCGGCACTAATAATCATTGAAATTCCAATGATAAACGCTGCTAAAACAATTGCAACAGCTAAATTATTTTTTTCTACAACCTCTTTCCAAGTGTTTTCAGGAGTTATTTTTTCGATAATGAAATAAGCAACTAACAAAATAACAATCCCTAAAAGAGAAAAAATGATCGAATTAACGATAGGCTGAAAATTTATTAAATCCATACTTTAGAGTTTTATTTATGATAAAAATGATTTACTGATGAACGGCTTCCTGTTGACTTGTAATTTTCTGTTGTCTCGCAATCGCAGATTCGGTTTCCTGCTATTGCAAAATAAAGGTAAACACCAAAACATATTAAACCCAGTAATAGGGAAACAGCATTATTATATATAAAATCAAAAACTTTCTTCATAACTATTTAATCATTGTAACGAGAATAAGAACTATCTGCCCATCGTTCTTTTTCAAATTTATAACTGAAATATCGTATTATTAAATAAATGACAATCATTCCAATAATAACGAGCCAAACATTTCTGCTTGAAGGTTCGTTCCAAACCACATTAATACGCATTTCATTATTGCTGGTATCTTCAGGAGCTTTCATTGGCGTTAATAAAAGATGGTATTTTCCTTCTTTCACGCCGCAAATATTAAACTCCTCAGATTCGCTTCCTTCTCTCCAAGATTCTCCGTCCTCATAGCCGTGATAAAATTCGATGTCTTTACTCGCATAAACCTCATCACTGGTTTCTTCATTAACTAAAGCGACATTTAGATTTGCCCAAGAATTATTAACATCTGTCGAAACTTTAATTGTCATTGGTGCCGAACCACCTTTTAAGACAAAAGCGTCACTTGTAATTTCTTTATTGTCAAATTCGCTAAATCGTATTGTTTTCGAAAAAACATTCTGTTCAAACTGATCTTTATAAATATACCAGTTCGTAGCAATGATTAATAATGCTGTAAAACAGAAAATTACAGCCAAATCCCTCAAATTAATTCCTTCAGGCTGAATAACATTTACACCAAACTGATGAGGCATAAAAGTTTTCTTAAAAGCTTTTCTTATAACACTTCTTTTAATGTACTCGCCATAAAATGCTGTATCTACCTTATTCATTGATTCAATCGAAATCATGTAAGGCGGTCTAATGTATTCAACTACAGATATTATGGTTTTCTGTGGCAATTCAAAATCAAAAAAACCTTCGGCATTTACGATTACAGTATTCGAATAATCATATATGTTATAATCCAGATTATTATGTTCTACCGTTAAAGGATGCGACTTTACATCAAAAGTCTCTTCCATTTCAGTAAGTAACATCCAATGTCCCTGAGAAAGCGAAAGATAAAGGAATTCATTTTTATCGTTTTGAAGTATAAATTCTGTCCAACGATAATCTGGATGAACTTTTTTAATCAATATACCTGTAACCTTATATTCACTTCCTTTCAAAAACCCAACATCACCAATCGCTAACGACTGCTTGTCTATTGTTTCTTTAAATTGCGATTTTCTACGAAAACTTCCTTCTTTATCACAAAGATATAAGGTATGACAATTTGGGCAGACAAAATTTATCACCTTAAAACCAACCTCTAATTCGGTTTCCGTATTACACTCGTAACAAGCAATTTTCATGTTTTATCGGTTAATTTCAAAATCCTTAATAATTTTTCCATCAAAATAAGTGATGTAATCCGCCATGACATTTCTTACTTTGCTCGAATTATCCTGAAGATAATTGCACAAATAAACATCTAAAGTAAGCTGATTATATTCTGGCCAAGTATGTATGCAAATATGAGATTCTTTTAAGCAGAATGAAATTGTAAAACTATTGTTGTCAAAATCATGTACTACAACACCAACTTTTTCAAGTTCATACTTTTCTAAAATAGATTCAGTTACAGCAACAAAGCCTTGGCTGTTCGTTAATTTAGAAATCTTTTCGACGTGTAATGTTACCAGTTTATGAAGTCCTGGCGAGTAAGGAGGCAAATCCATTTAAATTTATATATTGACAATTGGGCCAAATATATAATAATTTAATTAATAGAGAATGTGGAAAACCGTAATGCAAGCTTAATTTTAAAATCACGCGACAAGACTATCTGCTTTTTTATTAGTTATTTTTTAGAAGCAGAAAAATCAATTTTCAAAACACCTTTAGTCCCACTATCCGCTGTATCTTTTATAGTGAACCCCACTATAAAAGGATACCGCTTCTATCGGGGCTAGACTAGATATTTTCGTTTTTTCAAGAAAAATATACCTAAATTAGCCAAAACAGATTATCTCTAAAATCGATTAAATTCATGCAAGTTTCACCTCCAAAAGAGTTATCTCCTTACATAAAGCATTATCTATTTTTAGATAATAAAGAAACTGCTGCACAAAAATTTCGTCTGTTTTCTGATGGTAATACTGGCCTTGTATTTTCGGTAAAAAGCAAACTCATTTCTGGAATTAACAAATACGATATAAAGGAATATCTACCAACTTCTTTTTTATACGGACAACTAAATGGATATAAAGATCTGTATTCTGAAAATGAAATAACGCTGATCATCGTCGTCTTTCAACCCAACGGAATACATCAATTATTAGGAATTCCTGCCAATGAATTTCATGATGCTATTATTCCTGTTGAAGATATATTTGACGAAAAAATCATCACGCTTCAGGAAAAATTATTCCAGCAAAATAATCCAATACTCGTTGAACTGTTAAATCATTTTTTTAGCTCGTTAATTGCTATAAAAGGGACTTCAAATCAATTCATAATAGATCATTCTTTACACTTTATTATCAATAATAAAGGTCATTTCGCTATAAAACAATTAGTCGAATATACTGGCTATACCGAAAGACATCTGGAGAGGAAATTTAAAGAATGCATTGGACTAAATCCAAAGAAATTTGGTAACGTTGTGAGACTGCACCATTTCCTAAAATTATTAAAAGACAAACCTGACAACATTAATCTAACAACAATTTGTTATGATGCCGGATTTTCAGATCAATCCCATTTAATAAAAGAATTTAAAAAACATACCGGAATAACTCCAACGGAATACTTATACAGCACAGGAAAATTAACCAACAATCTTATAAAAAGATTTCCTTCTTCGTCATTCTAAAATGTCGGTTTTTTACAATTTATAAAATATTGCTGTTGCTATTTTTGACTAAAATTAATAGTGCACAATATGAAAAATCTAAAAATAGCCACTGCTCAATTTGAAAACAAAAGCGGCGATAAAAACTATAATTTATCGGTAATCGAAAAGCTTTCTCAAAAAGCATCTCAAGAAGGTTGTGATGTAATTTCGTTTCATGAATGTTCTATAACCGGATATACATTTGCAATGCATTTGTCAAAAAAACAAATGTTAGACTTGGCAGAATTAATTCCGAGCGGAGAAAGCATTTTAAAGCTTACAGAAATTGCCAAAAACAACAACATTGTACTATTAGCCGGACTCTTCGAAAAAGACGAAAATGACAATCTCTTCAAAGCTTATGTTTGTGTGGATAAAAATGGTTTAGTGGCCAAATACCGAAAATTGCATCCTTTTATAAATCCATATTTAACACCTGGAGACCGTTATTGTATTTTTGAAATTGAAGGTTGGAAATGCGGTATTTTAATTTGTTACGACAATAATATTATCGAAAATGTACGCGCTACAAAACTTTTAGGCGCTGATATTATATTTATGCCACACGTAACCATGTGCACTCCTTCTACAAGACCTGGTGCCGGTTTTATATCTCCTCAACTTTGGGAAAATCGCGAAGCCGATCCAACTTCTCTTCGATTAGAATTTAACGGAATGAAAGGCCGTGACTGGTTAATGAAATGGCTTCCTGCAAGAGCATATGACAATGCAATCTATGCCATATTTTCAAATCCAATTGGTATGGATGACGACCAATTAAAAAATGGCTGTTCTATGATTATAGATCCTTTTGGTGATATTTTGGCAGAATGCAGCACTTTTGATGACTCTTTTGCAACAGCAGTAATTACTCCCGAAAAATGCATTCAGGCCGGAGGGAATCGCTATATAAAAGCTAGAAGACCAGAATTATACAAAGATATTATTGGTCAAAATCACGAATCAGAACAAAATGTAGTCTGGCTAAACTCTGAGAAAAAAACATAAAGTAAATGTTCCATCTCTCTAAAGCTGTTGAAGGATTTAATCTTTTAAGGTTCATAAAACGAACCAATTCTATACAAATTTCCCCTTGCAAATTAATTTTTACAAGGGGTTTTATTTAAATCTACAATTACAAAATATAAGAAAAAACCTAAAAATAAATAATTTTAGTTTTCAGTAATTGCGCTACTTCTGCATAATAAATCCACTTATTATTTTTAAAACAAAGACATTAAATTCAGTTAGGTTATATTTGAGTAAATGCACTAGAAAACATGAGCGAAAAAAAAAATATTCCGCCGGATGGTATTGCTCTTCCAGAAAAAAATAAAGCAAATCATAATGACGAGTTACTGCTGCTCAATAAAAAACTTTCCCAGCAAATAGAGGAACGAAAAAAACGTGCAGCAGAACTAATTATTGCCAATATAGAACTTGCTTACCAAAATAAAGAGAAAGAAAAGCGTGCTGCTGAATTAGTTATAGCCAATGCTGAACTTGCTTATCAAAATCAAGAAAAAGAAAAACGTGCCGCAGAATTGGTTATTGCTAATACTGAACTTGCTTTTCAAAATCAGGAAAAAGAAAAACGTGCTGCAGAATTAGTTATTGCCAATGCCGAACTTACTTTTCAGAATCAAGAAAAAGAAAAACGCGCAAATGAATTAATACTCACAAATAATGAACTCGAAGCATTCACTTATATTTCGAGTCATCATTTACAAGAGCCTTTAAGAAAAATTCAGGTTTTCACGGACCGAATAAATACTGATGAACATCAAAATTTAACTCCTAAAGGAAAGTATTATTTTGAACGTATTGAAGTTGCCGCCTCTCATATGCAGACACTAATAAATGATTTGTTAACTTACTCGCGCACGAGTGTAACCGAAAAAAAATTTGAAAACTGCAGCATCAATGACATTATAAATAAAGTCATAGAAGATTTAAAAGAAGAAATAATACTGAAAAAAGCAATTATAGAAGTATCTGGAAATTGTAGCGCTTATATAATACCTTCACAGTTTCACCAGCTTATCTGCAATCTAATAAGTAACTCTCTTAAATTTTCAAAACAGGGAGAAATACCACATATTACAATAGAAAGCCTTTATACCAAACAAAAAGCAAAGAATCTTCTCTCATCATCTGATTACTGCCATATAATTATCAGCGACAATGGTATTGGGTTTGACCAGCAGTTTGAAAGCCGTGTTTTCGAAATGTTTCAGCAACTTCACAGTAAAACAGACTACAAGGGAACTGGAATTGGGCTTGCCATAGCAAAAAAGATTGTAGAAAATCATAAAGGAATAATTACAGCAACCGGCAAATTAAATCAAGGAGCTAAATTTGATATTTATATTCCTGTAGTATCATAAAAAAAGCCCTTTGTGAAATTCACAAAAGGCTTTGCAGAAAGGAAGGGATTCGAACCCTCGATACAGTTACCCATATACTAGCTTTCCAGGCTAGCTCCTTCAACCACTCGGACACCTTTCTTTGTTGGTCTGCAAAGAACACAAAAAAAATTGAGTTTCAAAAGCAAAATCAAAGATTACTTTAAATGCTCTTTCTAAATTCTTCCATAAACAATTTTACTGCTTTTTTCTGGTAACCGCCTATCGTCAACATAAAAGCTTCTCTTTTAGTCGCAACACCTGTAATTTGTATTGCTTTAAGCTGATCCCAACCTTTCAGTGCCATTTCTGCAACAATTGTCGCCCAATCACTGTTCTCTACCATTTGCAATAATGCATGTATCGAATGTAGTTCTATTGAAATTTTGGGTTTCATATTGAATTTTTGGAATAATTCTTCAACAAATTCCCTTGAATTTGAGCCTTTTCCCGGCAATACCAACGGAATTTCTTCTATTTTCTTAAAAGCTATTTTATCCAAATCGGCTAAAGCGTGTGTTCTCGAAACCGCCAAAACCATGTGAGAAGTAAACAAAGGTATTTTCTGAATGGGCAACTCAATTTCATGTGATGAAATAACTAAAACCACATCTAATTGATTGTCAAGAAGTTTTTGTTCCAATGCCTCAGTAGTTCCATATTCAACAACAATTTTCAGGTTTTGATATTTTTTAGCAAATGTGTTGACAACCGGAAGAATTAGTAAACCAAAAATATAAGTAACGCCAATTCGCAATTCACCTCCAATCATTTCGTTTAAATCTTCGATAGCCTGTTTACCGTTTTCCACATTTTCGACTACTTTTTTGGCATGAATTAAAAAAACCGAGCCCGCTTCTGTCAATTGTACTTTTTTCCCAATTCGCTTAAACAAAGGCAGACCAAGTTCTTCTTCCAGTTTTTTAATTTGCTGCGACAGCCCAGATTGCGTTACAAAACACAATTCGGCTGCTTTTGTAAAATGCAATACTTCAGCCGTTTTTATAAAATATTCAAGTTGATATAATTCCATATTGATAATTTTTATTACTTATTATAAGTAAAATTATTAATTTTTCTAATGTAATCATAATCCCGACCTTTGTATTAAATATTTCAAGTCATGTTTAAAGCATTAAAATCTAAAAATTTCAAACTGTTTTTTTATGGACAGTCCGTTTCTGTAGTTGGAACCTGGCTTCAAAAAACCGCTGTAAGCTGGATGGTTTACAGTATTACAGGTTCGGTATTTTTATTAGGTCTGGCTACATTTTTAAGCATGATTCCGTCTTTATTTCTTGCGCCTTTGGCCGGAAGCATAATTGGGAGATATGACCGTCACAAAAGCATGATTTTATTGCAGTCTTTAGCGATGCTTCAGGCCGGACTTTTGGCTTTACTTCTGTATCTAAAAATCTATAACATCAATTTTATTCTGGCATTAAGTCTTTTTCAGGGAATTATAAACTCTTTTGACATGACCTGCAGACAAACCATGATGATTGATATTGTCAATGATAAAGAAGATTTGCCAAATGCCGTTGCCCTTAACTCGACTCTAAATAATTTTGCTCGAATTGCTGGTCCAGCTCTTGCCGGAATTATTCTGCACAATTACGGTGAAGATATTTGTTTCATTGGAAATTTCTTAAGCTATATTCCAGTTTTGATTTCGCTTTTTATGATGAAAATAACACCACATATTAAAGCCGAAGATAAATTTAAAATGCTTGATGATTTTCTTGAAGGTTTAGATTATGTAAAAAAAGAAACCGAAATGGCAAAAATGCTTTTAATGTTAATGTGCAGCAGTTTATTTGTGATTTCTTTCAACACTTTAATGCCGGTTTTTGCCAAAGATATTTTTAGCGGTAACGCACAAACTTTCAGCTGGTTTGAAAGTGCTGCCGGAATTGGTTCTATCGTATCGGCAATTTATCTAGCAAATCTAAAAAGAGCTGACAATATGAACAAAATAATGATCGCTGCCAGCTTATTATTAGGTTTTAGCATTATTATACTGGCTTACTCAAATAGTTTGACTATCGCGCTTATTTGTATGGCGCTGAGCGGTGTGGGAATGATGGCGCAAACCTCATCTATAAATATTTTTGTTCAGACGCAAAGTTCTGTGAATATGCGTTCAAGAAGCATCAGTTATTATTTAATGGCGTATCAGGGAATGATTCCTGTTGGAAGTTTGATTATTGGCTATGTTTCTCACATTATCGGAACCAGAAATACGGTTGCGATTCAGGGAATTATTTGTATTATTTCAGTGATTGTTTATGTGTATTATAAAAACCGTAGTTCTCAAGAAGACTTAGAAACTTGTCCTGTTCAGTATAGAAATTCTAAAAATTAAATTCCAAATTCCAATTATCCGAAACCTTTGTCAAAGTTTTAAACTTTGACAAAGGTTGTTGCGTATAGTAAACCCGACAGGTTTTAAAAACCTGTCGGGTTTTGTTATGTAAACTTTTTGGAATTTCTACAATTTGAATTTGGGATTTTTTTATTGGAATTTCTTTTACGAAATCTCCCCACGAAGTGCCGTTTCAAAAATATCTTTAAACTCGTTTTGCGGAATATTATGTCCAAGTAAATACATCAATTTTGTAATTGCGGCTTCTGTCGTAATATCTTTTCCTGAAATAACGCCAAGCGATTTTAATGCCGTACTGGTTTCGTATTGCCCCATGTTTACGCTTCCGCCAGAACATTGTGTTACGTTTACAATGTGCATTCCGGAATTAATGGCTTTTTCTATTAATTTCAAAAACCAATCTTCGGTGGGAGCGTTTCCTGAGCCGTAAGTTTCCAAAACAATTCCTCGTAAACCCGAAGTTGCTAAAATCGAAGCTAAAACCACTTCGCTCATACCTGGAAACATTTTTATAATTGCAACATGATTGTCTAGGTTTTTATGAACAATCAGCTTAGCATCTGTTTTTATTGGAAGAAACAAATGCGAATTTAATTTTAAATGCACGCCAGATTCTACCAATTCAGGATAATTTGGTGCCGTAAAAGCTCTAAAATGTTCCGCATTTACTTTTGAAGTTCTATTTCCTCGGTACAATTTATATTCAAAATAAAGACAAACTTCATTAATAACTGGTTTCCCATTTTCCTGAAGCGACGCGATTTGAATAGCTGTAATCAAGTTTTCTTTTGCATCGGTACGCAAATCACCAATTGGTAATTGCGATCCTGTAAACACGACTGGTTTAGCTAAATTTTCCAGCATAAAACTCAATGCTGAAGCCGAATATGACATTGTATCTGAACCATGAAGCACTACAAATCCGTCATATGTAGCATAATTATCCTCGATAATTGTGGCAATTTTTGTCCACATTTCAGGATTCATATTTGAAGAATCAATTGGGTGTTCAAATGAAACCGTTTCGATTTCACAATCCAATTGTTTGATTTCAGGAATCTTTTGAAGCAGTTTTCCAAAATTGAACGCTTTAAGCGCGCCTGTTTCAAAATCCTTGCTCATACCGATGGTTCCTCCGGTATAAATTAAAAGTATTTTAGCTTTAGATGACATCTTGGTATTTCAATTTGTTGACAACCGGATTTGCATACATTGATAAAAATCCTTGTCTGGTAACCGGATTATCACTGCCAATTCTCATTTCTAAACGACGCTCAAAAAGTGATTTTTCGCTTTCTTTATACTTATCAGCAAATCTGTCGGTTTCATTTAAAATATCGTACGCAATAAAATTAGTTGGCCATAATTGATAGTTTTTCAAAATGACATCATCAATTGTTTGTGCCAAAGCCTGAACTTGTTTGTTTCCATTGTCATTTTCGGCAACAATTTGATCAATTTCTGTATCTAGAACATCACCAACAGAAATATGTATTCTTTTTTTAGTTCCCATGATACCACTCAAAATGGTCATGAAATCTTCATTTTTATCTTTAACGTAAACTTCGTTGTTTGCTTCTGCCATTAATTGTGGCATTTTCAAAACATCTGTCGGATCATATTCATAAGAAATAGAAACAGGAACGATTTTTAATTTCTTGAAATAATCCATCAAGTTAGGTTCATCTGATCCCATTCCAATCATTTTTAAAACGCCTGGATTGGTTTCGTCATTTCCATCTTTTGTTCTTCCTTCTCTTTGAGCAATCCAAACCGAACGATTTTCGCGAAGCAACAATTGCCCCATATATTCAGCCAATAATTTAGAACTCTGTAGCATTTCACGAGGTGTTAATCCTCTTAAAACTAAAAAGTTTCTATTCAATTTTGCCAAAGTTGCCAAGAAAGCTTTTTTAACCAAATTGTCACCAATTGCCGATGCCGTCATCACCAAGCCGTGTTCAAACAAACAAACATTCAGCAAAGTAGTATCTAAAAGAATATCTCTGTGGTTGGAAATAAACAAATAAGAAGTATTTGGTTCCAGTTTTTCAAAACCTGAAGTTGTTAAACCTTCAGAACTTTTTTCTAAAACTTTCTGAATCGTATTGTAAATAAAATTGCATTGAAAATCACGAATAGAATGTGTTTTTCTCAATTGATCCTTCCAAACCTCATCTTCTACTTCCGGAAAAGTAAAGTTCATCATGGTTTTCATCATAGGATGATTTACTACATCATGAAGGGCTTCATTTATTTCGGAATCATAAAACGGTCGAATGGCATCAAATCTCTGCATTATTTATTTGGGTTTAAGTGGGCAAAAGAACAAAAAAAAAATTAAAGTTTTGTAAGGTGTGGGTTAAATCCCAAAAACGTCCTTTGAATTTTGTGTTGTAATTACTGCAATTTCTTCGGCAGAAACTCCGTAAATGTCGCTTAATTTATCAATAACATTAATCAAATAACTGCTTTCATTTCGTTTTCCTCTATACGGAATTGGCGCTAAATACGGCGAATCTGTCTCTAATACAATATGTTTTAAATCGATTTGGCTTAAAAACTGATCGATTTTTCCGTTCTTGAAAGTGACAACTCCGCCAATCCCAAGCTTCATTTTGTAAGAAATCGCACGCTCTGCTTGTTCTAAAGTTCCGGAAAAACAATGAAAAATCCCAAATAAATCTTCAGATTTTTCTTCTTCGAGAACTTCAAAGATTTCATCAAACGCTTCTCGACAGTGAATTACGATAGGAAGTTTGTATTGTTTTGCCAATTGAATTTGTCTCTTAAAAGCAATTTGTTGCTCTTTAAGATGTGTTTTATCCCAGTATAAATCAATCCCGATTTCACCAACTGCGTAGAATTTTCGCTTTGACAATTCGGTTTCAACATGCGCAAGTTCTTCTAGATAATTATCTTTCACGTAAGTGGGATGCAAACCCATCATTAAAAAGATATTTTCAGGATAATTTTTCTCTAAATCATACATAGACTGCGTTGCGGCTGCGTCGATTGCAGGAATAAAAAAACGTGTAATTCCGGCATCAATCGCACGCTGCATCATTTCGTCACGATCCTGATCAAATTCTTCTGAATATAAATGCGTGTGTGTATCGGTAATTATGGGTGTTGAATTCAATTGTCTAATTTTTAAAGGTGTCAAAATTACGACAATATTAAAAGAATAGCAATTTTGAAGGGAATTGGCAAGCAGATGACGCGGATTCATCTCGTGAAAACACGGATTGAGGCGGATTTTTTTCTTATAAATGAAAACCTTTGTCAAAGTTTCGAACTTTGACAAAGGTGTGCTTATTAAATTCTTTATATTGTCAGACTGAGCGAAGTCGAAGTCCGCTAAAAAAGATCCCCAATTCTTTTTTACTTACTTATTTGTTCTTCTACTTCACTCAGGATGACAAAATTCAAAAACCTTTGAAAGGTTTTTGCCCCCAATATTATATTTTTTAGTTTTTTATACTCGGTATTTCCTTCAAATTTATTTTTGGATTTGTAGCTGCTCCTGTTTTCAAATCTCCTGCTTCTATATAAAACAAAGCGCGATCTAAAACTTCATCTCGTCCTTCTTGAATTCCTTTTATCGTTGGTTTTACCTCAATATCAGGCACAATTCCTACTCGTTGTGTTTCGCCTTTGTCTGGATAATAAACTCCAATTCCCGAAAACAAAGTGCGAAATCCTTTAAAATCAAATACAGAGATATTTCCGTCTGCACCTGAAGTTTGACTTCCAATTATGGTAGTGTTACCCATACTTTGAAAAGCCATTGCAGTCCATTCTGCGTGACTTTGAGTTTCTTCGTTGACTAAAACAATGACTTTTCCTTTATAATGATCCTTGTTTTCAGTACCGCACGAAGTTCCTTCATTGTTCCACTTAAATCTTCCAGGATAATTTAGATCTGGAACGGTATAGATGGCGAATTTATTTTCTTTGGGACTAATAAATTTCGCAATATCTTCAATAGTTCCTTTTGGATAACTGCGAAGATCAAAAACAATTGCTTTTGTATTTTTTAGCATTTCAATCATGTCAGGAACATTTTTGCCAGTTAAAATTCCCATATCAACATAGCCGATATTGTTATCTAACAACTTAAACTTTTCCTTCTTTTTCCTGGCTCCTTTTTTAAATTCATTTCGGTGCGAATCATGATAATCATGCCATATCATTGTTTTAGTACTATATTTTCCATTTTTTAAAAACTCCACTTTAATGGTGTCTGATTTGCTTATTAATATTCCAGGAGCGACCTTATCTAAAAATTTAGCTTCATTAGAAGCTCCGGTAGCATCTCTATATTTTGCTATAAATTCTTTTATCGTTTCGCCATTTACTTTTGTAATTACATCGCCAACTTTTATGTCATCTGCCTGCGCCAGACTATCGGCTAAAATTTCGGTCACAACCAGTTTTTCATCGATTATCTTTCCAGTAGCAGGAAAATAATTTGAAGCTTTGGAATTTGCCGCAGAAGAAGCTGAAGGATAAGTATAAACCTCTGTATGACTATCATCAGTTTTACAAGCCATTTTTTTCATCACCTTGTAAAAATCAGCTTGGTTATCAGATTGAATTGCAAGAGGTATTATATTTTCTAAAGTTGTATCCCATTTTTGATCCATTAGATATTTATACGGAAAAAAATATTCTACCAAATTCCAGAACATAAATACCATTCGAAGCTTTGAATTCTTATCGGTAAAATCGGGATGATCAAAACTTTCATTTCGCATTCCAACATTGCCAACATGTTCTAAACCATAAATATAAAATTGATCTCCTTGAAATCTATTTTGTTCTATAAATTTTAATTTCTGCGAAAGTTTTTTAGAAAATATTTGACTGTTGTTAAACCAACTTAAATCAAAATTTTTATCAAAATGATCTACCTCTTTTGAAGCCACGATTGGAGCAACTTCTTTTATTGGGCCAAGTTCATCAATCCAATTTTCTAAAATCAGAGAAAAATCTTCTTTTGTCTCTGCTTTTTCGATTTTTGGCAATTTATCCAAAAGCTGTTTGTCCCAATCCAATTGTCCGCTGGCAACCTTTGGATGATAATATTTTAAGAAACCCCAAACTTTGCAGGTTGCTAACAATTTTTCAGTTTCAGTGATTTTTGTGGCACTGAAAATAATTTGAGAAAACAAAACAAGAAAGAATAAACTGATCTTTTGCATTGTGATTTAAATTACGATTAATGATTATTTTCCTGTTTCAATAAAAACCAAAGCGCGGTCTAAAACCTCATCTTTTCCTTGTTGAATTCCTTCAATAGTTGGTTTTACTTCAATATCTGGCACAATTCCTATTTTTTGGGTTTCTCTTCCGTCAGGATAATAAACACCAATTCCTGAAAATAGGGTATGGAAACCTTTAAAATCAAATTGGCTTACATTTCCATCTGCTCCGGCGGTCTGACTTCCAATAATTGTCGTATTGCCCGCCGCCTGGAAACACATTGCCGTCCATTCTGACTGACTAACTGATTTCTCATTAAGCAAAACAATCACTTTTCCTTTGTAATTATCTTTGTTTTCAAAACCGCTTTTTGTTGAACCATCCCAAATAAATTTACCAGGATACTCATAATATGGGCGAGTATAAATGGCAAATTCTTTCTCCTGCGGATTTAAAAATTCTGATATTTCTCTAAAAGTATTTAGTGGATAATTTCTCATATCAAAAACAATTGCTTTAGTTGCTTTTAAAGCTTCAATCATCTCCGGAATATTTCTCTGTTTTATAATTCCCATATCGACATAACCTATATTTTGATCCAAAAGCTTAAACTTGTCTTTCTTTTTCATGGCTCCTTTCTTAAATTCATTTCTGTGAGAATCATGATAATCATACCAAATCATTTCTTTTGTTTCGTATTTTCCATTTTTTAAAAATTCAACTTTAACATTATCTGAATTATTTATCAAAAGAACCTTTACAAGTTTATCCAAGTAAGCAGCCTCATTTGACGCGCAGATTAAATCTCTATTTTCTGAAATAAGTTCTTTAATTGTTTTGTCGTTTATTTTAGTAATGACATCTCCAATTTTAATATTATAAGCCTCAGCCAGACTGTCGGCTAAAATTTCTGTAACCACTATTTTTTCATCAATTATTTTTCCATGTGTTGGAAAAAATCTTCCCTTTCCTTCACCTATCGTAGACTTATATATAAAAAACTCTGTATGGCTGTCATCCATTTTTGAAACCATTTTTTTCATTGCTGTGTAAAAATCATTACTGTTTTCAGCTTTGACAACTGCAGGCAATGTTTCTGCTAAAGTTTCATCCCATTTTTGATTCATTAAATATTTAAATGGAAAAAAATATTCAACAACATTCCAGTACATAAATATCATGCGCAGTTTGGAATTTTTATCCTCAAAATTGGGATCGTCATAACGCTCATTTATCAAGTTAACATTTTCTACATGTTCACTTCCTTCCACATAAAATTGTTTGCCTTGAAACCTGTTTTCTTCAATAAATTTGAGTTTCTTCGAAAGCTTTTTTGAAAACAATTTATCATTATTAATCCAAGACAAATCGAAGTTTTTGTCAAAGAATTTAACATCTTTTTGTGCAGTAATCGGCGCAATTTCTTTTACCGGACCAAGGTCATCGATCCAATTTTCTAGAATTAATGAAAACTCTTCTTTGGTTTGTGCTTTTTCTATTTTAGGAAGTTTTTCCAAAAGTTCATTGTCCCAATTTACTTCACCTCCCGCAACTTTTGGGTGATAATATTTTAAAAATCCCCACACTTTGCAAGTTGCAGCAAGTTTTTCAGTTTCGGTGATTTTTGTCGAACTGAAAATGGCTTGAGAAAATACAATAAAGAGAAATAAAGTAATTTTTTTCATTAAAATGTATGGTTTAATTTATTAGTAGTTTGGGTTATTTTCCTGTTTCAATAAAAAGCAGCGCGCGGTCTAAAACCTCATCTTTTCCTTCTTGAATTCCTTTTATTGTTGGTTTTACCTCAATATCTGGAATTATTCCAATTCTTTGGGTTTCTTTTTGATCTGGATAAAATACTCCAATTCCTGAGAACTGAGTATTAAACCCTTGAAAATCAAAAATAGATACATTCCCATCTGCTCCAGCGGTCTGACTTCCAATTATGGTAGCATTGCCCGATGTCTGAAAACACATTGCTGTCCATTCTGCCTGACTTTGCGTTTTTTCATTAAGTAGCATAATGACTTTTCCTTTGTAATTATCCTTATTCTCAAAACCAGCGTCACTTCCGCTAGTCCATTTAAATCGTCCTGGATAACTTAAATCTGGAATTGTGTAAATAGCAAATTTCTTTTCATGAGGATTTAAAAATTTTGATATTTCTTCGAAAGTACCGTTCGGATAATTTCTCATATCAAAAACAATAGCTTTGGTATTTTTTAGAGCTTCAACCATATCGGGAATATTTCTGATTTTTATAATTCCCATATCGACATAACCAATATTATTCCCTAAAAGTTTGAATTTTTCCTTCTTTTTTCGTGCGCCTTTTTTAAATTCATTTCTGTGAGAATCATGGTAATCAAACCATGTCATTGTTTTGGTACTATACTTATTGTCTTTAAAAAACTCTACTTTCACAGTGTCTGAATAACCACTTAAATTTTTTTCAACTACTTTATCTAAATAGGAAGATTCATTTGATGCGCAAATTAATTCCCTATTTTCTGCAATGATCTCTTTTATCGTTTTATCATTTATTTTAGTAATTATTGTCCCAATTTCTATTTCATCAGCTTGAGCGAGACTATCTGCCAAAATTTCTGTAACGACCAATTTCTCCTCAATAATTTTTCCTTTCGCAGGAAAAAACAACTTCTGTTTACGAACTGCCGAAGGCGAAGGATATAAATAAAACTCTGTATGACTGTCATTAATTCTAGAAACCAATTTTCGCATTGACAGATAAAAATCATCGTAATTCTGGGATTGAATCGCAAGAGGTATTATTTTTTCTAAAGTAATATCCCATTTCTGATCCATTAGATATTTATTCGGGAAAAAATATTCTATCAAATTCCAGTACATGAATACCATTCTCAGTTTTGAACTCTTATCGGTAAAATCGGGATGTTCGAAACTTTCATTTTGCAAAAGAATATTTCCAACACCTTCCCCGGTGTAAACGTAGAATTGTTCTCCTTGAAATCTATTTTCTTCAATAAATTTTAATTTTTTGGAAAGCTTTTTTGAGAACAATTTATTGCTGTTTATCCAGGAGAGATCAAAGTTCTTATCAAAATATTTTACCTCTTTTGGTGCGGCGATTGGTGCGATTTCTTTTATTGGACCAAGATTATCAATCCAGTTTTCTATAATTAATGAAAAGTCTTCTTTAGTTTGCGCTTTTTCTATTAATGGAAGTTTTTGTAAAAGCTGATTGTCCCAATTTACTTCCCCGCCAGCCACTTTTGGGTGATAATATTTTAAAAATCCCCAGACTTTGCATGTTGTCGCAAGTTTTTCGGTTTCAGTAATTTTGGATACACTGAAAATGCTTTGAGAAAACAGAACAAGTACTAATAAAGTAATTCTTTGCATTTTAGGTTCAGATTTGGAGCTATTTCTTTAAAAAAGAAAACCGAATTTAGAACTAAAATTCTAAATTCGGTTACGGTTTTACGTAAATGCCTCTTTTTTTATTCTAAATCGTCCAATAACAATTGTACTTCATCATAATCTTCATAATCTTGCGAAATAGTCTGCAATATTTCTTTGCATGATTCATAATCTCTTTGTTTCAATTTAGATAATGCGAGATACCAAATTGCTTTTTCTTTATAAACCGAATTGCCTGCTTTCAATTCATTAAAAACTGCCTCAGCTTTTAAATAATGACTTTCTTCTAAAAGAGAAACTCCATAATAAAATTGAATTTCTGGTGTTTTTCCTTTTGCTAAAACTTCTTCAAAATAAGGAATTGCCAATGAATATTTTTTAGCATTAAATTCTTTCTCAGCATTTTTCAACGGACCATTTTCACTTCCTCTTTCAGCAAATGAAGCTTGTTCAGGATGATTATAGTCAGCATAAGTAGGATTCTGATTGTAATTAAAAAAGAACAGCCCAAACATAACCGCAACTGATGCTGCAACGGCAAGATACCAAGGTTTAAGACCAATAACTTTTGGTTTTTTATTGAAATGTTCTTCGGCAATCTGATTAAGATTTTCTTTGAATGCTTCTCTTTCCTCTTCAAATCCAAATTTATTCTGAAGTTGCAGCTGCACTGATTTGAAAGTTTCAAATTCTGAAGCAAATTGAACATCATCTTTCAATTGCTTTTCAAAGTCATTTTTTTCTTCAACAGCCAGTTCGCCTTCAAGATATTGATCAAATAATATATAGCGTTCTTCGTTCATGACTACTTATTTTTTAGAGAATTAAAATTTTTGGCTTCCTGAATCCACTGCGTTAACTGACCAATACATAACGATTTCTTTTTACGCACATAACCGTATGTTACGTTAAGTTTTTCAGCAACCTCTTCCATCGATTTTATCGAAAAACTCAGCTTTAACAACTCTTGACATTTATCTCCCAATTTTTGAAACATGGTGTCAAAAAGCTTTTGTTTTTCATCAAATTCTTCAGTCTGAGTAATTAATTCTAATGCAGATTCATTTATAGATACTACATCTTCATGAATTGTTACCCCTTTATTTGATATTTTTTTGAATTCGTTAAGCCATTTTCTTTTGCACAATAAAAAAAAGTAAGCATCAAAAGGGCAAGTAAGCTGCAATGTTTTGGCTTTCGCCTGATTGTAAAGCAATATCATGACTTCCTGAACAATGTCCTGTGCCTGTTCTCTGTCGCCTGAATTATTCAAGACATAAAAAACAACTTTAGGAACGAACTTCTTGTAAATAGATTCAATAATCACCGAATCATTTGCTGCTATTCCGTCAATATACAGTTGGTCACTATGTATTTTAATTTTCTCCATAAAAAAACTTTTGATTAGTTAAAGTTAAAAAAGAATCTCAAATAATTTAATTATCAGGGTAACAATTACAAAATCAATTTGATATAAGTCTATAATACTCTTTTAAACTAAAAAAATTAAAAGGAATGGAAACATATCAATTTACTAAAGAAAAAAATCTGGAGCAGTTTTACGAAATGATTTCAGCTAAAAAACGAAATGGTTTTGTAATTGTCGAACACAACGAAAAATTGCCATATGTGGTTTTATCCAAAGAAAAAAAAGCCATAAACCATTCTTTTCATCTCTTTCTAACCTGCATCACATTTGGGCTTTGGTTAATTGTCTGGCTGTATTTAATTGTTACGCTTTCGCGGAAAAAAAGCATTCTGCTGGCCGTAGATGAAGACGGAAATCTTTTTGAAGACAAATGTTTATCAGCCTAAATAAAAAAAACTGAAAACAGGGGTAACAAATTTTTAAGCGAATTGATATAGTGTTATACAAGCCTGAAAAAATATTTTAAAAACAAGGGTAACAAAATCAAACCCAAATTGATTTAAGAATATAAATAACAACCAGAATCTGAAAACCGCTTGATATTACTCAAGACAGATTTATAAAAACTAGAAATCATGAACAGAAATTTTAAAACTATCAGTCTATTATTTTTATTATTAATCTCTTTAATAAGTTGCGACAACAGCGACGGAGACGATATTAAAATTGCACCGCCAACATCGGCCGCCTTTAAAAGCATCAATGAAAAAGGAGTTAAAGGAAATACTCAAAAATTTACTGTAACAGCTGGAACCGGAATGATAACAGTAACATCTGCAAAAGGAGTTAAACTGAACATTAACGGAAACTGTTTAACTAAAAACGGAAACGCCGTAACAGGGCAAATTGACATTGAATATATCGAGCTTTTTGACAAAGGAAATATGTTGATTACCAATAAACCAACAATGGGAATTACCGTCGACGGGAAGAAAAACCTTTTAATTTCTGGTGGGGAATTCTTTATCAAAGCGACTCAGGGCGGTGTTGAACTTCAAACTTCTTGCTCGATGAGTATGATTGTGCCTGCAGCGTTGACTGACGGCGTAGACAACACAATGACTTTATGGACTGGCGCAATTGATGATGCTGGAGAACTGGCCTGGAGAGAAGCAAAAGCCGATGCAAATGGCGCGAACGGAAAAGGTGGTGTTCAAGGTGAAGGAACAAATTATTATGTGACTTTTGGAAACTTTGGCTGGACAAATGTGGACCGTTTTTACAGCGATCCGAGACCAAAAACTACCATTCTTGCAGATGCTCCTGATGGTTATGATAACACTAACAGTGCAATTTATTTATCTTATGACGGCGAAGGAACAAATGCTCTTGCAAAATTAGACACTTATACAGCAGCCGGATTATTTAGCGAACATTATGGTCAAATCCCGATTGGTCTTAAATGTCACGTGATTTTTGTTACCGAAGACAGTGGTCAATGGCGTTATGCGATTAAGGCTGTAACTGTTGCCGCCAACGACGTGTACACTTTTACGCTTGCCGAAACTACTCTTGGTACCGAAGCGCAATTGGTCGCTGCAATTAATGCGATCCAATAACTTAGAAATGCTTTTTTAAGAAAAAGTGGTGATTTGCTCATCACTTTTTTTTACATTTAATCCTGTTTTAAAATTGATTATTAAGATTTTAGAACCCAAAACTATCTAGTTATGAAACCACAACTGTCTATTTTCTTGATTCTATTTTCTATTCTCGCAATAGGACAAACCAAAGTAAAAGACACCATAACCCGAAGAGCCAATATTGGTTTTATCCAAAACGGAAATGCCGTTACTTTTAAACCCGAAACACCACCTTTGATTCCAATTGCGGGCGCACCAAAACCTAGTTATTCGTATTTATGGGAACTCGGCGACGGCCATTACAGCAAAGAAACGGAGCCAAAACATGTTTATAAAAACAAAGGAACTTACACCGCGCGCCTTGCTGTAACCAACAATTACGACAACGGAAAACCTCCGGCAACACGTCCTAAAAAAGTGGCTGTAAATGATGTTACAGACAGCAATTACAAAGATATTGCATCAATTGCTGATCAAAATGGTTTTGCCTTAATTAAAAACTGCGATCCTATTCCAGATCAAGAAATGATAGTTGTAGTAAGTTATCAAAATCTGGAAAATTATGTTTCAAGCGGCAAACTGTATTTGTTTTACAACGAGAAAGAATTCAAGGATAATAACTTCGAATTAACCGATTTTAGAACGTATGCCAACGAACGTGAAGTGAAAGAAAATCTTGTGGCTTCTGCCGATGATCTTGACGATTCGAATAATTTTGTGGCTTCCGCCGAAGGAAATTTCAAAACTAAAAAATACCGAAATACAACCACTGAAGAAGATCTTGATGCATCACTTTCAGATGCCAATAAAACATATCATAACGTATCTATTTTAGAATTTGATGATGCCAATCCTGGGGAAACCCGTAACGTTTTTTATACCTTTAAAACAACGCCAGAAATGATAAAAGATACTAGCGCAACGGTTACGATGCGCGGGATTTTTGTTCCGAATCGCAGTTATAAAAACCATAAAATTAAAAATCTCGAAATGGAAATTGTGACTTCGCACGATCCTAACAAGATGGGATCAAACGGAAGTTTTATGAATTACAGATTGGTGCGTTTTAAGAGAGTGAATTTTAAAACCCGTTTTCAAAACAACGGCGAAGGTCCGGCGCGAAAAATTCGTTTAGAAACCGATGTTCCCGATATGTTTGACAAAAAAACATTCCAGATTGAAAGCATGTATCCCGAATGCCCGATTTGTCCAAAAGGCGAAGAACCAACCATAAGTTGTCTGGATACGATTATAAAACAGAAACAGATTATTTTTACTTTTAAGAATATTTACTTGCCGGGTAGCGAGCAAAAAAATGTTCAGGAAAAAGATTCTACTAAAGGTTTTGTAAAATATTCGATGAAGTTTGCCGAGGATTTTCATAAAGTAAAAACCAAAAGCCGAACAGCGATTATTTTTGACAAAAATGAACCCATAATTACGAACTACGCCACTACTCGATTTCTTCCCGGAATTTCGATTGGTGCAAAAGCAGGTTACAATATTTATCCTGATTTAGATAAATCGACGAGCTATTTTGTGGGAGCAACTATTTCGCCTTTTAAATCGTATCGTTTTTATTGGCAAGCAGAATGGCTAAATGCTTTAAATCAATACAACAGCGCAGTTAAAGTTGAGGAAGAATTTTTAACGAATCCAAACGGAGTACGACAATTACAACGAACTACAACTACGACTGAAAATAAAAATATCAATTGGGAAATTCCGCTTTTGATTCGCTATAATATTAATAATTATATTGGAGTTGGTGCGGGAGTTCAGGTTAATGTGAATGTTTCTTCTGAGCAAAATCAGAATATTCAAGTGGATCTTTATGAAGGCGATAAAGGAAATTTTTTGATTGATTCAAAAACAACATCAAATACCATTAAAAACTCTTTTACCGATTTTAAAACAGGGCTTTTGTTTGATTTAACGGCTGGTTTTTCCAGAATTGGTCCGAGCTTGGGTGCGCGTTACGTGATTAATTTTGAACAGAATTTCAATTATATTCAGCTTTATGGGATATGGAAGTTTTAAAGAGTTATTGCACAGAGATTCACAAAGATAGTACAGAGATACACAAAATGTTTTTTATGCTTTGTGTGTCTTTGCGAAAAATCTTTGTGAATCTCTGTGAAATTAAATTTACTATGAACTTACATTACTTATATGGTTTAATCTTTTTTTTCATAAATCTGAATGTTTTTGGACAGCATCAAGAAGATAAAATTTATACTGTAATTGATAGTTTTGTTGCTCATCCTTCCGCGAAAGCGTTACAAAATTTAGAGAATATAGAAAATGATTTTTGGCGAAATCCAAAACCAAAAACCAAAGATGAATTACTGGCAATTGTGGTTTTAAACTGCAATAAAGCCTATTATGAAAATCAATTTGGACAAACTCAAAATGCCGTTTCGAGTTATGAAAAAGCTTGGCAGATTTATCAGAAAAACAAACTTTCGAATTACGATATTATTGAATTCTGCCTGAAACCTCTGGGAAATTTATATACAATTTTGGGCGATTATGACAGCGCCGAAAACATTATAAAACAATACTTTTTTATTGTCAATACTTCCAAAAATTATCCTGATGCGCAAAAGCAAAAGTTTGCTGCAATTCTGAATTTATCGAATGTTTATCAGAGTTCTGGGAAGATTTCTTTGGCAATTGAATTACTGGAAAACACTTTAAAAAAAGAGCAATTATCGAATTCTCAGAAAGGAATTTTATGTAATAATCTGGGAAATAATTATTTATTAAGTTCTATCGGAAATTTGATAAGACCTGAAATTCATCAGAAAGCTGAAAATGCATTTCAATCTTCTATAAAGTATTTAGAAAACGAAAAAAATCAACCAGAAACTTTATCAAATTCTTATCGAAATCTTGCTTCGTTAAACAGACAATGGCAACGATTTGAGATTGCAAATTCCTATCTAGAAAAAGCCGAAAAATTATTCTTAGAAACTCCAAATCAACAACCCAGAAAACTCGCAAAACTATATTATGAAAAGGCTTTATTGCTTTTTGAGGAACGAAAATATGACGAAAGCGCAAAGCAGATTTCATCAATTTTTAAAGTTTTAATTCCGAATTACAATCCAAAAAATATTCTTCCAAATCAAAATCAATTGTACGCTGAGACGGTTTTGATAGATGTACTCGATTTGCAAGCAGAAATTCTTTTGCTTAAACAGCCCAAAAAAGCACTTGAGGCTTTTGATCTTTCTTTTTATATCGAAGATTTATTAATGAATTCTTTGGTTTACGAAAATTCAAAAATTATCTCCCAATTAAGATCTCGTAATCGAACTGAAAAATGCATTTCAATTTATAAAAATTTATTTGAAAGAGAAGGGAAAATTCAATATTTAAAAGACGCTTTTCAATTATCTGAAAGAACCAAATCAGGAATTCTTAAAAGCTATCGTTCAAATATTAAAAATGCTTCTGCAGAAGAAAAACAGGTTTTACAACAGTTTCAAAACTTAAATAATGCCATTTCAAAAGAACAGCAAAAAGGTGATTTAGCCGATATTTCAAAAATAAATCAATTGATAAAAGAGCAAAATGAATCGATGCTTTCGCTGAAAAAAATTCAGTCTGAAAATCAAAATTATATTCCAGAGAAATGTGATTTAAAAGCTTTATTTTCAAAATTAGAAAATGACAAAGCAGTAATGGTTTATTATTTTATGGGATTTGAGAATCAATATTTTTTTACTTTGCAAAACAATAGAATTTCATTAAATCGACTTCCTTTTGGAGATGGGAAACTTTTTAACATTCTCTTTTTCATAGATTATTTCAATAATGCAAGCTCAATTACAAATGACATTTCAGGTTATAATCATTCTGGAAAAATAGCTTATGATTTATTAAACCTGCCAAGCAATTCAGTTTACCAAAACCTCATCATTGTGCCCGACGGAATTTTGAATTTTCTTCCTTTTGAAGCTTTAATTACTCAAGAATCAAACACAACAAATTTTGCCAAAATGCATTATTTATTGAATGATTTTAAGATTGCTTATAATACTTCTGCAAACATTTATCTGAATTCTAAACCAATTTCAAAATCAGAAAAAACAGTTTTAGGCATTTTTCCGGTTTTCGAAAAAACAGCTTTTGAATTGAGTTATTCGAAGAAAGAATTAGAATCAATCCGTCATAATTTTAAAGGAAAATATTTAGAAAACTCAGAGGCCAGTTTTTCTAATTTCAAAAATAATGCTTCAAATTATTCCATTTTACATTTGAGCACGCACGCATCATCTGGCGATATTGAAACTCCGGCGAGCATCAAATTTTATGATCAGGAAATATTATATTCTGAATTGTATAATCTGCATATTAATCCCGATTTAGTGGTTTTGAGTGCCTGCGAAACCGGAATTGGGAAATTATATAAAGCCGAAGGTGCGATGAGCGTTGCGCGGGGTTTTCAGTTTGCCGGCGCGCAGAATTTATTGTTTTCATTATGGAAAGTAAATGATTTTACTACCTCGGTTTTTATGGCTGATTTTTATAAAAATATCAAAAAAAATACTTCTTATTTTGAAGCAAATGCAAATGCTAAACTCAATTACTTGAACGACAAATCAATTCCGAATGCCAAGAAATCACCTTATTACTGGAGTTCTTTTGTGTATTATGGTTCGATTTCAAAAGAAGATCAATCTGGAAATTATATATATTATGTAATTAGTTTATTGGCTTTAATTGGCTTATTTTTGATATTCAATCGGTATCAAAAATGGAAAATCTTCACGAAGTTCTTACAGAAAAGGGCTATAAAAAAATAAAATTCAAAGTTACCAAAACACAGCATCTTGCTATAAAAGCAAAAATCAACGGCATTGCAGGAAATTTCATTTTAGATACGGGAGCTTCTAATTCCTGTGTTGGTTTTGAAAGTATTGAACTATTTGAATTAGCTGCAAAAAAATCAAAAACAAAAGCATCTGGCGCTGGGGGCACCGGAATGAAAACACAGATTTCGTCTGAAAATAAATTACAGTTAGGAAGCTGGAAAAACAAAGATTTCAGCATTGTTATTTTTGATTTATCTCACGTAAATCAAGCTTTGGAATCTCATAAAGCAAAACCTGTTCACGGAATTATTGGTGCTGATGTTTTATTAGAAGGAAAAGCGATTATCGATTATTATAATCATTATTTGTATTTAAAATAAAAATTTCTCTTTAGGTTCAAATTTTTACGTCTTTACGGGAAACCTCAACTTTAACAATATTTATTGTACTATATTTGTTAAGCCATTTTAACAAATCTAATACTATGAAAAAAACTCTACTTTGTTTTCTTTTATTATTTTCCAATTTATTTTACGCACAAGTTACTTCAATTTCTATCTGCGAAGGAACTTCTTTTAATCTAACTTCCCTTAAAGCCGATTTTATTGGCAATTTAAATCCAGCTGAAACGACTGTGACTTATTTTTTAAGTGAAACTGATGCATTAAGCAACACAAATGTGATTGCAAATCCAACAACTTACACCGGTTCTGTTGGTCTAATGAAAATTTATGGGAGAATTGATAATAATGGTACTATTACAACCAATTATTTTAATCTGACTACATTTCCAACTATAAATGTAACTGCTTCACATAAACCCATTTTATGTAAAGGCGAGACTACAGCTTTAAGTCTTAGTTCTTCTGGAGGAAATGCACCTTATCTCTATTCTGTAAACGGAAGCGCCTTTACAGCAAATGATTATTACAATAATTTACCCGCTGGAACATATAATATCGAAGTAAAAAGTCAAAATGCTATTTGCCTAAATACTAAACTTACTTATGTTGTTCCTGAACCTACAGCTTTAGTGGCAACGTATTCAATTGTGAACCAAAACGTAATAATTGTAACGGCTACTGGAGGAACAGGCCCTTATCAATATTCATTGAATGGAGTAGATTATCAATCTAGTAATGTTTTTACAAATGCAATTCCTGGAAATTATACTATAAGAGTACGCGATGGTGAAGGTTGTGGCACAACGATAAATGCAACTGTTGCTCCTTTTTTAAATGTAACTGCATTTGTAACCAAGGATTTAGATTGTTCAGGCAACGGCAATAATGGAATAATAACGGCAAATGCTACAGGTGGTCAATCACCTTATACTTATTCAATTGATAACGGATTTAGCTATCAGTCGTTTAACGTTTTTAATAATTTAAGTGCAGGGACTTACACTATAAAGGCCAAAGATGCTTTAAATTCAGTTACAAATCCATTTGCAATAACAATTGCACCACTTGTTAATGTTACGGGTGTAGCACTTGTTACTAATGCTACAAGTTGTAGCAATGCATCAATTCTTGTTCAAGCAAATTCTGGCCAGGCGCCTTATGTCTATTCTATAGATAATGGGCAAACTTTTACTAATAGCAATGTTTTTAATAATTTAACTCCTGGCAACTACAGTTTCCAAATTAAAGACAGCAAAGGTTGTGTTTCCGCTCCGCTGTTTAATACTGTACAAGCACCGCCGCCACCGTTAATGGCAACAGTGGCAAATACACCACTATTATGTTGGGGTGAAAAAACAACTTTGACAATTGCAGCTACAGGAGGACAATCACCTTATCAATATTCAATAAATAATGGAGCTTACGCAAGCAGCAATGTTTTTGCCAATCTTAAAGCAGGAAATTATACAATTAAAGTAATTGACGCTACAGGCTGTACCAGTGTGCTTCCGTATACAATTACAGAACCATCAGCTGTAGATGCTGACATGGTAATTGACGGAAATACGATCTCAATTCTAAATGTTACTGGAGGAACCGGAACTTATCAATATGCTATTGACAATGGCAGTTTTCAAGCCAATAATGTTTTTACAAATGTTGCTGTGGGACTACACCGTGTAAGAGTAAAGGATTCTAATAATTGCGAACCGGGAAGTTTTTCAGCTGAGATCGCCAGTCCGATTTCGGCTGTAATTTCAATTACTAAACCAATAGAATGCACAAGCAATGCAGAAATTACTGTAGCTGCAACCGGCGGATTTACTCCCTACATATATTCTATCAACGGAGGAGCATTTCAGGCTAGCAATATTTTTACTAATCTAGTTGCTGGAACTTATACTATTACTGTAAAAGATAATGATGATAAATTATACACAAAATCAATAACTGTAAATCCGATAATGCCTATTTATCCTGATATTGTTATTGATGGATCAACTATAACAATTAACGGACAAGCAGGGACGGCACCTTATGTATATTCTTTAGATCTTGGTCTATTTCAGGCTAATAATGTTTTTACAAATTTAAGTCCTGGCGATCATCATGTTTTTATAAAAGATTCAAAAGGATGTGAATCTTTCGGCTTTATCGTACATATTGAAAATGTAAATCAATTAACGGCTTCGGTTGTACTTACGAAAGACATAGATTGTATGAGCAATGCGGTAATAGCTGTAAATGCTTCAGGAGGAACCGCGCCCTATTCTTATTCTATAAATGGAGGAACAACTTTTCAGCTTAATAATATTTTTAGCAATATAGTAGCAGGAACTTATTCGATTGTTGTTAAAGATGCTAATAATACTCTAGCAACTTCAAACAATATCATTGTTTTGCCTATAAGCTCTCCAACAATTTCTCTGTCTAAAATAAATGTAAGCTGTTATCAAGACACTAACGGAACGATAACCGCACAAGCGCAAGGCGGAAAAGCACCTTACTTGTATTCAATAAACAATAGTAGTTTTGTTCCAACAAATTTTTTTACAAATTTAGTGGCAGGTGTTTATAATGTTACGGTAAAAGATGCAAATGGATGCCTTAGTTCATCTTACATAATGATAGACCAACCTTCTCTTATATCAATAACTGCGAGTGCTACAAATACGACTAATGGTAATAATGGCAAAATAACAGTTGTTGCAACAGGCGGATTTGCTCCTTACACTTATGCATTGACAAGTAACGGAATACCATCTAACATTTTTCAATCCTCAAATATTTTTAATGGTTTACAAGCAGGATCTTACAGTATTCAGGTTAAAGATGCTAATGGATGTATTGCAATACAAACGGTTTCGATTACTGATGAACCGGCTCCACTTTTAGCAACTGCTACAGCAACTCAAATTACTTGTACTAATTCTACCGGAATTATAACAAGTAACGCAACAGGAGGAATACCTCCTTATATCTATTCTTTTGATAACGGAAATACTTATAGCGCTTCGAATACTTACATCGGATTCCCGGGGACTTATTTGATCAAGGTTAAGGATGCCAAAAATTCTCAAGCATCTACAACAGTTATTTTAAATACTCCTACACCAATAGTAGCAACAGCAATACTTACAAAAGCGGTAGATTGTACAAGGAATGCGACCGTACTGGTAAATGCAGTAGGCGGGACAGGAAATTATCGATATTCTGTCAATGGAGGCTCGTATTTAGCAAGCAACACCTTTGCCGATTTAGGTCCTGGAACGTATCAATTTAGTGTAAAAGATAGCGGTGATTGCGTTTCAAACACAAACAGTATTGTAATTGAACCTCTTGTTGCCTTAACCGCAACCGCAACAAATACACCAATATTATGCAGATTTGAAACAGGTTCGTTAACCATTACCGCATCAGGAGGAAGAGCTCCTTACCTATATTCGCTAAGTAACGATGTTTATTCAAACAATAACACTTTTACTGAAGTTTCTACTGGAACTTACAATATCAAAATAAAAGATGCCAATAACTGCATTTTCACTTTACCTTACACAATAACAGAACCAACAAAAATAAAAGGACACGTTGTTTTTGATGGAACAACAGCAACTGTCGTTGATGTAAGTGGCGGAAGCGGTACTTATAGTTATTCTCTTAACGACGGTGAACCGCAATCTAGCAACATTTTTACCAATTTGAGCGGATCAGGATTCATTTCAGTTTATGATTCCTTTGGCTGTTTTGGATTTGGCGTTTCTTTCACTCTTGAAGATCCGGCCGCTCTTAAAGCTCAAATTAGCATTGTAAAAACAGTAGATTGTACAAGCAACGGAACTATTTCAGTTACTGCATCTGGAGGTCAGAGTCCATATGAATATTCTATAAATGGAGGAGCAACGTATCAAACAAGCAATATTTTCAGCAATCTAATAGCGGGTACTTATAATGTTTGGGTAAAAGATGCTAAAGGCACTATCAATTCAGAAAAAAGTGCAGAATTAACAGCCGTGTCTTCTATTGTTGCAACAGCAACTATTACAAAGCCAATAAGCTGTATTGAAAATGCTTCTATAGCCGTGACTGCAACTGGAGGAATTTCTCCATACATTTATTCATTAAATGGCAGTGCTTATCAAACCAACAATATTTTTAATAATCTCGTTACTGGAAATTATATTTTTTACATTAAGGATGCTAATGGTTGTATTGCAGCAAATAGTGTTACCATATCACAGCCAGAACCGTTGTCTTTAGCAAATACCGCTACAAATAGTACAACTGTTAACAGTAATGACGGAAAAATAATAATTACTGCTTCTGGCGGAACTGCTCCTTATTTGTATTCACTTAAAAATGAATCGGGCATTATATTAATTGCTCCTCAAAGCTCTCCTGTTTTCGAAGGTTTATTAGTAGGGAAATATACAATTGAAGTAGTTGATGCAAAAGGATGTCTCGCAAATAAAACGGGAATAACAATTACTTCACAAACTCTTTTTGGTACCCTTATGGTAACACCTATTACTTGTTCAAGTTTAGGGAAAATCACTATAAATGCGGCGGGAGGAAAATATCCTCATCAATATTCTTTTGATAACGGAGTTACTTACGGCTCTTCTAATATTGCTTCAAATTTACCTGCAGGAAACTATAGCATAAAAGTTAAAGATGCTGGAGGCGACATACTTAGTCTTTCCGCTTCTCTAGCTGATGTAAATCAATTAGTGGGTACAACGGCTATTACTTCTCCAATACATTGTAAAGGAAGCAATGATGCTGTGATTCAAATAACAGTTTCTGGAGGAAAAGCTCCGTACATCTATTCATTAAACGGAGGTCCTTATCAATCTAGCAATAGTTTCTCTAATCTATCTGCTGGTAATTATGCGATAACAGTAAAAGACAGCAATGCATGTTCTTCTACTATGACAATTGCTATAACTGAACCTAATGTGTTAATTTCTACGGCTGAAGTTATAAATCAAACCATCAAAGTAAATGCTACTGGCGGAAGCGGAGGTTATAGATATGCAATATCTCCTAATTTGAATCAATTTTCTGTAAACAATACATTTTCAAATTTAACACCAGGAACTTATAGTATTGTCACTTCCGATTTAAATGGATGTATTGTAATACTCGACGTTGTTGTCGATCCAATTGCTCCAACAATTAAAGGACAAAATAAACTGACAATAGAATTTAAAGCTGGACAAACTTTAGCCGATTTAATTATTGATGGACAAGAAATTAAATGGTATAGCTCGTCAAATTCTTCAGGAGGAAAAACAAGTAAAACAAATGAAACTGCTTTGCCTCTAACTACTGTTTTAGTCGACGGAACAACTTATTATGCTTCGCAAACTATTAACGGAATTGAAAGTAAGGAACGTCTTGCTGTAACGGCGAAAGTTAATGGGTCACTTTCAACACCCGATTTTAATTTGACTGCTTTCCAGTTTTATCCAAATCCTGTGCAGGATATATTGACAATTAAAAACAATTCGGCAATTGATAATGTTGAAATTATTGATGCGTCTGGAAAATCTGTTGTCTTCAAGAAAATCAATGATCTTTATTCTGAAATTGATTTATCAGGCCTTTCAAGCGGTATTTATTTAATGAAAGTAAAGTCTGAAGGAAGAGAAAAAACAATAAAATTTATTAAGAAATAATTTTTTTAAAGCTATAAAAAAAGCCTTCATTTTAAATAATGAAGGCTTTTCTATTTTTATTCAACTTCTTGTTGATCAATTTCTACTTTTGGAACCGAATGTTTTTTCAATGAAAAATAAGCAACAATTGTACTCAGCAACATTAAAAATCCGCCTAAAATAAATGGTGCTCCTGCAAATTTAAAAGGCGCATCGCTATGAGTAAAAAAGTAAAATGTGTTGGCCATCATTGGCGGACCAATAATGGAAGACGCACTCATTAAACTTGTCAAAGTTCCCTGAATTTCTCCTTGTTCGCTTGGCGATACTTTACTTGCAACAACAGACTGAAGCGCTGGACCTGCAATTCCGCCAAGGCAATATGGAATTAGAAAAACAAACATCATCCAGCTTTCTGTTGCAAAAGCAAATAATAACATTCCGATGGTATATAATCCTAAACCTACGTAAATACTTTTTTCATTTCCTAACTTCGGATTAATAAAACGAATCAATCCGCCTTGTACTACTCCAACTAAAAGTCCAATTATTCCTAATGAAATTCCGATCATCCTTTCATCCCAATTGAATTGGTAAATGGTGAAAAAACTCCAATTGCTCTGAACGGCATGTGAACCTACATACAAAAGAAATATCGCTGAAATAAGTCCGATTAATGTTGGATGCTTTTTCAACCCTAAAATTGCTCCAACCGGATTGGCACGTTTCCAGTCAAAAGGTCGACGATTTTCTTTTTTCAGAGATTCGGGTAAAATGAAAAATCCGTAAAGGAAATTCACCATACACAAAACAGCCGCCGCATAAAAAGGAACTCTAGACCCGTATTGACCTAACAAACCTCCAATTACTGGTCCGATGATAAAACCTAACCCAAAAGCAGCACCAATCAAACCAAAGTTTTTCGCTCTGTTTTCGGCTGTACTTACATCAGCAATATAAGCAGAAGCCGTTGTAATACTTGCTCCTGTTACTCCGGCAATAATTCTTCCGATAAAAAGCCAAAGAATTGTTGGCGAAAAAGCTAGCAAAATATAATCCAATGAAAATCCGAAAAGGGAAATCAGAATAATAGGTCTTCTTCCGAACTTATCACTCAAATTTCCAATAACTGGCGCAAACACAAACTGAGTTATCGCATACGCGAAAGTCAGCCAACCGCCAATTTTTGCCGCTTCACTGATATCTCCGTGAATCAGTTCTTCAATTAATTTCGGAATTACAGGAATAATAATTCCCCATCCCGTAATGTCAATTAACATGGTTATGAAAATGAAACCAATCGCCGCCGATTTATCTTTTTGTAGCATAGTAATTTTAGTAAAGTGATACAAATAAACATATTTTTCAATTAAGAATAATGAAAACTATCTATAGTTTTTTCACGCAGATTTAGCAGATTCTAGCAGATCAAATTAGAAGATATCTGCGCTTATCTGCTTAAATCTTTTATTAAATCTGCGTGAAAAATTTTTTATTCTTTTATGACGAACCCATAAAAAAATCCCAAACTCCGTAATGGAATTTGGGACTTTTCGTCTAAAATTAAATCAAAATTAATGGGTATGTTTCGGATTAAAACCGTCTTCGCTTAATTCTGTTGGCGTATAATCAGCCACCATTTCAGCTTCGTAATCGATTTTTTCTCCTTTAGAGAATTTCTGAATCAATTTCTCCATGATATTATAAATTACAGGAACCACAATCAAGGTTAAGAATAATGAAGAAATCAATCCTCCAATAATTACCCAAGCCAAACCGTTTTTCCACTCAGCTCCAGCTCCTTTTGCCAATGCAATTGGGAACATACCAAATACCATCGCAATTGTTGTCATCAAGATCGGACGCAAACGAGCATGGTTTGCTTGAATTAATGCCGTTCTGATTGATTCTCCAGCTGCTCTTCTTTGGTTGGTATAATCGACAAGCATGATCGCATTCTTACACACCAGACCAATCAACATGATGATACCTAAAATGGTAAAAATATTTAATGAGTTGTTTGTCAAAGCCAGTGCTAACATCGCCCCGATAAACGAAAGCGGAATCGCAAATAATACTACGAATGGGTGCGCAAAACTGTCATACAAACTCACCATTACAAGGTAAACCAAAATAATAGCGGCTAATAAAGCGATTCCTAAAGTACCAAATCCTTCCGATTGGTTTTCTTGGTCACCACCCCAAATGTAGTTTACTCCAGCTGGTTTTTTCAACTTATCAAGTTTAACTTGCCATTGTTGTACAATTGTTCCAGATGGCACCCCAACGTTTTGTCCTTTTACAGTTACAGATGCCGATTTATCTCTACGCTCTAACTGGCTAGGTCCAGAACCTTCCGTAATATCTGCAAATTGAGACAATTTAATTTGCTGACCAGCATTGTTGATGAAAATCAAGTTACTTACGTCAGTAATACTTTTTCTGTCAAAAGCATTGTATCTAATATTAATATCGTACTCATATTCTCCAGCTCTGTATTTACCGTCTGTATTTCCGCTAAAAGCAGTTTGCATTGTTAAACCAACAGTTTGAAGTGTCAAGCCTAAAGCTGCCATTTTATCACGATCAACTTTTACGTTAATTTCAGGGTTTCCGTCTTCAACAGTTAATTTAATCTCTGTTGTTCCAGGAATTGTACGTAATTCTGCTTCAGCTTGTTTCGCAAAAGCCATAGCTGCTTCTGTAGATGGACCCGTTACAATTAATCCTAAAGTTGCATCTTCAGCAGTACCCAAGATACCAACAGGAACCGTTTTTACTTTTGCTCCAACTAATACTTTTTCAAGTTTACGTTTGATTTTTGCAGCATAAACATTCGCATCATCTGTACGATCTTTTTGCTCGATCATTTTTACGTCGATCTCAGCTTTGTAAGCCGTTGCTTGAGAGGCTCCAAAACCTTCAGAAGTTTGTCCTACAGTTGTAATTTGGCTGTGAACATATTCCTGAGCTTTTAAGAAAGCTTCTGCTTTTTGCGTCATGAAGTTCGTTTGTTCTAACGAAGCATCTTTCGGCATTTCAATTTGTACTAAGAACTCTCCACTATCAGAAGAAGCAAAAAACTCTCCTCCAATGAAACCTCCACCCATTAATCCAACAGTTGAAGCAAAGAATAATACAATTACAACAATAAAAGTTTTAATATAATGATCTAAACACCATGTCAATAAATGAGAAACCCAGTCAGTGAAACGTGTTAAATAGCTTTCGAAACCAAGAATGATTTTTCCGAATAAATTCTTTCCTTCAATATGCTCTAATTTCCCGAAACGAGAAGATAACCAAGGAATAATAGTGAACGAAGCTAACAATGATAACATTGTTGAAATAATTACCGTAACACAGAACTGCGTAATAATGTTAGAAACCAATCCAGAACTCATCGCAATAGGCAAGAATACTACAACAATTACTAATGTAATCGAAGTTACCGTTCCACCAATTTCAGCTGTTCCATCATACGACGCACGGATTCGGCTTTTACCCATTTCCATGTGCCTGTAAATATTCTCCAAAACCACAATCGCGTCATCCACAAGAATACCAACAACAAGAGATAATCCTAATAAACTCATTAAGTTCAAAGTATATCCCATTAAGTAAATCCCGATGAAAGTTGCAATTAACGATGCAGGAATCGAAACCATTACAATTAATGAGTTTCTGATACTGTGAAGGAAAAACAACATTACAAATGCAACCAGAATTACCGCAATCAATAAATCGTGTACAACAGAATCTGCCGCTTCAAGAGTAAAGATGGTACTGTCTTTTGCAACTTCTAATTTAAGGTGATTTTCTTTATAATCTTTTTCAAGAGTCGCAATTGTTTTTAATAAATGCTCACTTACCGCAACCGCATTTGCATCAGATTGTTTTACGATTTGCAAAACGATCGCACTTTTTTGATCTACACGAGAGATTTTCTCAGCAATTTTTTGAGTATCTTGAACGTCAGCGATATCACTTAAACGAACTTGAATTCCGTTTTGAGATGAAACCACTAAGTTTCTTAATTCTTCAACACTTTTATATTTACCCGCTAAACGAATTAATATTTTTTGATTACGAGTTTGGATGTTTCCAGTTGGGAAATCTAAGTTCGAAGTCAAAATATTTTGCTGTACCTGCGGAATAGAAAGTCCGTAACCCTGCATTTTTACAGCATCAAGATTCACTTGAATTTCACGCTCAGAACCACCAATAATATTTACCTGCGCCACACCTTGTACACGAGATAAAATAGGAGCCACTTTTTTGTCAATTAAGTCATAAAAGGCTGCTTCGTCCATTTTTCCATTGGCGCCAAGCGTCATAATTGGCAAATCACTTAATGAAAATTTAGTTAATGCCGGCGTTTTTACGTCATCTGGCAAATCACTAATGATTGCGTTGATTTTTCGCTGTGCATCATTCAAAGAGAAATCTACTTTTGCATTTGATGTCAGCGTAATCGAAACAATCGACAAACTTTCATACGACTTTGAGTCAATCTTTTTTACGTTTTCTAAAGACGCAATCGCATCTTCTATTTTTTTGGTTACGGTATTTTCTACCTCACTTGGAGAAGCTCCAGGATAAACAGTAGAAATTGTAATAACGTTTTGTTCAAATTTTGGGATCAGCTCGTAGCCCAATTGGCTGTAGCTGAACAATCCACCAAGAGTCAGAATTGTAAACAATACAATTACCAGCGACGGACGTTTTATGGATATTTCGGCTAATTTCATATATTTTTTCTTTATGCTTTAGGCTGTAGGCAGTAGGCTTTAAGCTTTGAATTAGCTTATAGCCTATAGCTTAAGGCTTATAGCCAAATAATTATTTAATAATTTCTACTGTATTACCGTCTTGTAAGTTAATTTGACCTGTAGTAATAACCTTTTCTCCATCAGATAATCCGCTTAAGATTTCTACTTGATCTCCTAAAATTCTACCTGCAACTACTTTTTTCAATTTAGCCACACCGTTTTCAGCTACAAAAATTTCGTTACTGCTAACACTTCCAACAAATGCATTTCTTGGAACAACTGTCAAGCTTTGTTTTTGCTGTTTAGATGCAAAATTTGCTGTTCCGTACATACCTGCTTTCAAGTCGTTGTTAGTATTGTTTGCAATTTCAATTTCAACTGGGAAGTTTAAACTTGCATCTGCTTTTGCAGCGATAAAAGTGATTTTTCCTGGAAAAGTTTTATCAGGATAAACGCTTGCCGTAACATTGATATTATCATGTAATTTCAAGCTTGCAACCTGATTTTCGTTTACAGTAACTGTCAATTTTAATTTTGCAGTATTTACAATATCAAATAATGCAGTTGCTGGCATTCCTGTTAAGATAGAACCTGGCTCAATATATTTTTTATTGATAAATCCGTTGATTGGCGCTTTAACTTTTGTATCACCAACATTGATGTTTGCCTGAGTTAAGCTTGATTGAGCATTTGTCAAAGCAAGTTTTGCCTGATCTAATTGCTGTTTTGTAACACCACCCGTTTTAAAAGCATTTTCATATCTAGCATAATCAGATTTTGCATTATTATAAACTGCTTGAGCTTGCTGAGCGTTTACATTGATGATATCGCCTCTTACTGTCAATAAAGTCTGGCCTACTCTTACGTAATCACCTTCTTTAGCTAAAACACTAATTACTTTTCCAGATTTTTCAGCAGAAAAAGTCAATTCCTGAGTTGGAGCAAAGTTTCCATTAGCAACAAAATCTAACGAAACTACTTCTGTTTTTACTGGAGTAACTTTAACCGAAACCGCAGCATTTTTCTCTGCTACAACATCTGTTTTTTCCTTATTTTTTTTCTTATTGTTATTTAAAACATATCCAATCACACCCAAAGCTGCGATTATGATTACGATTGTTATAATAGTTTTCTTCATTGTAATTAGTTATTTAATAAGAGTTTTTAGTTCGCCTTTTGATTTGATTAATGCCACTTCGGCAATTTTATAATTTAGTACAGCTCTAGTGTAATTATTTTGAGCTTCTTGATGTGCATTTTCAGCATCTAATAAATCAGTTAATGATGCTAAACCTTGCAGATAATTATTTTTTGTATTGCTCAAAATTTCACGAGCCAAACGCATATTTTCTTGTTGGTTTTGGATGGTTACCATGTTATTATCGATTTGCGCCATTGCATTTCTGTAATCCAAATCAAGAGAAAGTTTAGTGTCTTTGATATCTTCCTGAAGTGATCTGATTTCTACATCGGCTTGTCTTACTTTAGCACGAGTTCCAAATCCTGTGAAAATTGGAACGTGTAAATTCAATCCAATTGCAGAGTAATCTGACCAATACACACCATTTGAAGGTTTTGCAAACCAAGGCATTTGAGGACCCTGACCAATATAATTGTAGCCGGCAACTAAAGAAAGCGTTGGATAATATCCGGCTTCAACAGCTTTTTTATTGAATATTAAAAGCTCTTCTTGCTTTTTCAAAAGCAGATATTCTGTTCTGTTTTCTACATTCGGAACTTCAGTTAATGATGCCGGAACAGCTTCAAATTCTTCTTTTGGAATGAAAATTTGAGTTTCAATTGGCATCCCCATATAAAACTTCAAAGCATTTTCTTGTAATTCAATTTGATTTTTAACTTGTTGGCGATCAGTGTCGATGTTTGACAATTTTACAATAATACGGTCTAAATCAATTTTCTTTGCTAAACCATTATCAAATTGTCCTTTTACAACATCGTGAACCTTTGTAGTATTAAAATAAGTACTGTCTAGTAATTTTAATCTTTCACGCTGCACATATACAGAATAGTAGTTGTTTGCTACTCTTTCAATAACTTGTTCTTCTGTTAATTGATCGTTGATTTGATAAAATTCACGAGTAGATTTTGCTGCTCTCAATCCTGTAAAAACAGATTGATCAAATATCGCCTGAGTTAATGAAAGCCCTGCATTTGAAGTCCATTTTTGACCAAATGCCGCTTGAATTGTAGTTCCCGGCTGACCAAAACCTGCTCCATCAATAACGGTTGTCTGAATTATTGGATTATGAGTTAAATTTCCATTTGCAGAAATCTGAGGCAACGCTCTAGAACGTATTTCCTGAATTTTGTATTCGCTGTTTTCAACCTCTAATTTTGCCTTTCTGGCTTCGGCTTTATTTTGAAGCGCATAAACAAGCGCGTCTTTTAAGGTTAAAGTTACTTGTGCATGGGCTGAAAGACCTAGACTGCACAAAAGTATTACAATTATTTTTTTCATAAATTATAGATTGACGATTAAGCGGTAATTTTTTTAAGTTGTTTCTCTAATTCTTCTATTCCTTTTTCTGTTGCCATTGCTCTGGTGTGATATTCCAAAGCTTCTAATTCGATTTTTTGTGCTTCTCTTTCTGAAACCGTAGTTTCATTAATATGAAAAATCAAAGTGTAATAAAATTTCACATAAAGATCAATATTCAAATCAGTTCGGTATAAACCTTCTTTAATTCCTTTTAAGATATTATCTTTAAAATAATGATTGCATTGATCAATTTCATGCGTCATTACATTTTGATAAATTTCTGGGTAATGTTTTTTCAGCTGATAGAGAGGTGAAGTATCGGTAGCATTTTTAAACATATCACGAAACATTTCTCTGATTTCAAAATTTTCATGAATTGCATTATATTTTCTTGCTACAATCGTGTCAATAACTTCATGTACTTGCTTATGAACCATTGATGTACTCTCTTCAATTAAAACCTCCTTATTACAGAAGTATTTGTAAATCGTTTTTTTCGAAATACACATTTCTCCCGCAATATCATCCATCGTAACACTTTTAAAACCGAGTTTTAAAAATAGTTCACTTGCTTTTGATATGATTTTCTCTTTCATTTTGACTTTCAATTGTATTACAAATATAATCAGGAAACTAAAGTCAGAAAAACAGTTTCCATTATATTTGTAATAATTTTACATTAACTTATTCATTATGTAAGATTTATATGCTGAATTCTAGATTTGCAATTAGTTTTATATCCTTCCCAAGTGCCAAACCTCCGTTGTGATTAAATGAATTATAATCCAACCCAAAATCTTGACGCTTGATATCACCTTTAATTTCAAAAGCGACTTTTTTCTCGCCGTTGTATGTGTTTACACCGATAAATTCTGCATCAAGTTCTACAACTTTGGTAACATCTTTTATCGTTAAATCACCTTTAAAAAAATTAATATTATTATTTACCTTTTGAAAAGAAGTCGATTTAAAACTAATAATAGGATGCTCATCTACATCAAAAAAATCCTGAAGTTGCAGATTTGTATCAATTTGCTGAAAAATTTCATTCTTATTATTAATATCAAATGAAAACTCTACTGATGCATCTTCAATTTCATTGTCTTCAATATTTACATAACCGCCAAATTTATTAGTCGTTCCTCCTAAATAAGCAATTATCGAATGTCTCATTTTGATTAAAACATCTGATTGTGTAGAGTCTAATGTCCAAGTTGTCTTCATAATTATCTGATTTTATTGAGCTTACAAATCACCCAAATTCTTAAGGAAACTTTTTTAGTGTTCCAAGTTTCCAATTGTGGATGCAAATATAGACAGGAAACTCTGAATACCAAAAAAGTTTCCAAGTTTTTTTAATTTTTTTTTCACATATTATTTTGATTTCATTTAAAGCACCATTAAATGTTTCTTAGCATTTCATGTTTACAAAGCAATAATTCATAATTGAATTGTATCTTTGAGCCTCGTAAATCAGAATTTCATTTTATGCACAATATAAGTCAGTACCAAGATTTTTTTATTAGTTACTTAAAAAACCAAAGCATACAAAAAGAACCTAAAAATCTTTATGAGCCTATCGAATATATTTTAGGACTCGGCGGAAAAAGAATGCGTCCGGTGCTGACATTAATGGCTTCAGAAGTTTTTGATGCTGATTATAAAATAGCACTTCCGGCTGCAATGGCGGTTGAAGTTTTCCATAATTTTTCGCTTGTACATGATGATATTATGGATGATGCTCCACTGCGAAGAGGTCAAGAAACAGTTCATGAAAAATGGAATATCAATACCGGAATTTTATCTGGCGACGCGATGCTGATTCTGGCTTATCAATATTTTGAACAATACGAACCTTCCGTTTTTAGAGACTTGGCTAAATTATTCAGCAAAACGGCTCTTGAAGTTTGCGAAGGCCAGCAATGGGATGTTGATTTTGAAGAAAGAAACGATGTTACCATTCCGGAATATCTGAAAATGATTGAATACAAAACCGCTGTTCTAGTTGCTGCAGCAATGAAGATGGGCGCAATTGTTGCCAAAACTTCAGAAAAAGAAGCCGATTTAATTTATGATTTCGGATTAAATTTAGGTTTGGCTTTTCAATTACAAGATGATTATTTAGATGCTTTTGGAGATCCAGAAACCTTTGGAAAACAAGTTGGTGGTGATATTATTGAGAACAAAAAAACCTATTTATACTTAAAAGCAATTGAATTTTCATCTGACAAAAAAGCTTCAGAATTAGAAAAATTATTCAGCTTGCAGTTAGATGACAATTTAGAAAAAATTGAAACTGCAAAAGCTATTTTTAATCAATCTGGAGCCTCAAAAGCTACGCAGGATGCCATCGAAATGTACACTTTTAAGGCTTTTGAAACTTTAGAAAAAATGAATATTGATTCTGATAAAAAAGACATACTGAGAACATTTGGCGAAAACTTAATGGGAAGAAAAGTTTAGTATCCATTGTCAGTTTTAATTAAAAAATTCTACAATCATCAATCTAAAATCTAAAATAACATGTTTGTAGCACCAGTAAGTACCGAATCACTTTTAGAGCAAGCGCAAGCTGAGACTTTATATTTAAGTTTAATTGAGCAGATCAATAAAGATTTTAATTTGGCCAATGAAGGAATTGATTTTCCGCTGAGCATTTCACCGGACGAATTAAAAATCCAACTTCACGAAAAAATCTACCGAATGATTCAGTACAAATTTGCTGAATATTTGAATCTGCTCTATATTATTGATGTTTCTGAAATCGAAATTAAAAAACTCGACGGATCTGATTTAGTGATTTTAGCTGAACAAGTTGCTTTCTTAATATTAAAAAGAGAATGGCAGAAGGTTTGGTTTCGAAAGAATTTTAAGTAAAATTAGCTACAAAGGCACAAAGTTACAAAGCGACAGAGGTTTCTCTCTTTGCGAGCAACTTTAAAACCAAATTATAAAACCTTAGAATCTTAGCATCTCAGAACCTTAGCATCTTAGATTAAAAATAAACCCTCACAAAAGGCATAAATCCAGAACCGTAAAGACTTTTATTGGGATTATACAAAACATCATAACGCCCACCAATTGTCACATTTCCTGTTCTGTAACCTGCTCCAAGATATAAGGCAGTATTCCAATAAGCATCAGAATAACTTGGCTGATTATAGTATTGTTCATAATCTGTATCTACCCTAACTTGCTCTAATTCTGCAGATAATTGAACTTGCGGAATTGGATTTACAAGTACAATCGCGCTCCCTCCCCAGACAAAAGATTCATAATAATTTTTTTGATATAAATAGCCAAACTGAAGTCCAGCACCTACCGAAACTATTGGATTTATGTTGTAAATAGCACTCGGCATAACCGAAATATTGGTGTAACCTGAACCAAAACCCAATCCGAGTCCACCTCCAAACTGGACCTTATCCCAAAAATGATTGCTATTGTCAATGACATAATTTTGCTGCGCGTTTCCAACGTTGAAAAATAATACTGCCAAAATCACAAAAAAAGAATTGAAAACGATTGAATTTTGATTTTTACTCATAGTTAACGTTTATTTTAACAAATTTTTACGTAAAAGTACGTAAAAAAAAGATTTAAATAAATGCGATTGTTGTACTTTTGCGATTCTATTTAACAAAAAGTATATTCACTAATATTATGGATAGGTTTTCATTTTTAAATGCAGCGCATACAGAGTTTTTTGCACAATTATACGATCAATATTTAGTAAACCCAGACAGCGTTGAGCCTAGCTGGAGAAGTTTTTTTCAAGGTTTTGACTTTGGACAAACGGTTTATAATGACGAAAATCCAGTGCAGACAATCGTTGAGTATGTGACGAGCGATAACACAGATTACAGTCAGGTTTCAGAAAAACTAAAGAAAGAATTTAATGTTCTTAAATTAATTGACGGATACCGCACGCGCGGGCATTTGTTTACCAAAACAAACCCAGTTCGTGACCGCAGACAGTCTTCTCCAACTTTAGATATTGAAAATTTCGGATTATCAGCAGCAGATCTTTCAACTGTTTTTGATGCAGCACAGACAATCGGAATTCCGCCTTCTTCATTAGAAACTATCGTAAATCGCCTTAAAGCTATTTATTGCCAGCATATTGGAATTGAGTATATGTACATCAGGAATCCTGGCGTTGTAAAATGGATTCAGGATAAATTAGCTGTAAATGTTAATCAGCCTAATTTCTCTACAGAAGAAAAGAAAACAATCTTAAATAAATTAAACGAAGCTGTTTCTTTTGAGAACTTCCTTCATACTAAATATGTTGGACAAAAACGTTTCTCATTAGAAGGTGGAGAATCTATCATCCCAGCTTTAGACGCTTTGATCGAGCAAGCTGCCGAAAAAGGTGTTGAACAATTCGTAATGGGAATGGCACACCGTGGTCGTTTGAACGTTTTGGCAAACATTTTCAATAAATCAACTCAAGATATTTTTGGTGAGTTTGACGGAAAAGATTACGATCAGGAATATTTTGACGGTGACGTAAAATACCACTTAGGTCTTACTGCTGACAAAAAAACAAGATCAGGAAAAAGCATCAACATCAATTTAGCGCCAAACCCTTCTCACTTAGAGACTGTTGGAGCTGTAATTGAAGGAATCACAAGAGCAAAACAAGATAAATATTACGCTGACGATTTCTCTAAAGTATTGCCTATCGCCGTTCACGGAGATGCTGCAATCGCAGGTCAAGGTATTTTATATGAAATCATTCAAATGGCGCAGCTTGACGGTTACAAAACTGGAGGAACAATCCACATTGTAATCAACAATCAGGTTGGTTTTACAACCAATTATTTAGACGCTCGTTCATCTACTTATTGTACAGACGTTGCTAAAGTAACTTTATCTCCAGTATTACACGTGAATGCTGATGATGCTGAAGCTGTTGTACACGCAGTATCTTTTGCTTTAGACTACAGAATGCAATTTGGACGTGACGTATTTATCGATTTATTAGGATACAGAAAATACGGTCATAACGAAGGTGATGAACCTCGTTTTACACAGCCGGTTTTATATAAAATCATCGCTAAACATAAAAACCCAAGAGACATTTACGCAGAGAAATTATTGTCTGACGGCGTAATCGATGCATCTTATGTAAATGCTTTAGAAAAAGAATACAAATCGAATCTTGAGGAAAACTTAGAAGCTTCTCGTAAAAAAGATTTGACTATTATAACACCATTCATGAAAAATGAATGGAACGGATTTGTTCAGGTAACTGATACACAAATGCTACAAAAAGTAGATACTACTTTTGACAAAAAAGGATTAGATTCTATCATCAATACAATTTCAACGTTACCAGCTGATAAAAAATTCATTAGTAAAATAACTAAAATTGTTACGGATAGAAAAACAGGATACGACAACAATACACTGGATTGGGGAACTGCGGAAGCTCTTGCTTACGGTGCACTTTTAACAGAAGGATTTGATGTTCGTATTTCTGGTCAGGATGTTGAAAGAGGAACTTTCTCTCACCGTCATGCGGTAGTTAAAGTAGAAGATTCTGAAGAAGAAGTAATTCTTTTAAATGGTATCGAAAACAAAAAAGGAAAATTCGGCGTATTTAATTCACTTTTATCTGAATACGGAGTTCTTGGTTTTGATTACGGATATGCATTAGCAAATCCAAATGCTTTAACGATTTGGGAAGCACAGTTTGGAGATTTCTCTAACGGAGCCCAAATTATGATTGACCAATATATTTCATGTGGTGAAGACAAATGGAACAACCAAAATGGTATTGTTCTATTATTGCCTCACGGATACGAAGGACAAGGTGCAGAACACTCTTCTGCAAGAATGGAACGTTACTTACAACTTTGCGCAAGACAAAATATGTATGTTGCAGATTGTACAACGCCAGCCAACTTCTTCCACTTGTTGAGAAGACAAATGAAAACAAATTTCCGTAAGCCTTTGGTAGTTTTCTCTCCAAAAAGTTTATTGCGTGATCCAAGATGTGTATCTACAGTTGATGAATTAGCAAACGGAAGTTTCCAAGAAACAATTGACGATAATACAGTAGATAAAAAGAAAGTAAAAACTTTGGTTTTTGTTACAGGTAAATTCTACTACGATATTGTTGCCGAAAGAGAAAATAACGGAAGAAATGATGTTGCAGTTGTTCGTATCGAACAATTATTCCCTTTCCCAGTTGAGCAGTTAAAAGCAATTATCGCGCAATATCCAAATGCTGATGATTACGTTTGGGCTCAGGAAGAACCTAAAAACATGGGAGCTTACAGCTTTATGTTAATGAACTTCGATCTTGTAAAATGGAGATTAGCTTCATTAAAAGCTTATGCTGCACCAGCATCTGGAAGTTATACACGTGCTAAACGCCGTCATGCAGATGCAATTAGAATGGTATTCGATAAAAATTTATTCAGATAATAAAAAAATGTTTCAAGTTTTAAGTTTCAAGTTTCAAGTTTAACAACCTGAAACCTGAAACCTGAAACCATAAAAACCTTAAACAAAGAAATAAGATGATTTTAGAAATGAAAGTCCCATCACCAGGGGAATCAATAAAAGAAGTTGAAATTGCAACTTGGTTAGTAAAAGACGGAGATTATGTAGAAAAAGATCAAGCTATTGCTGAAGTTGATTCAGATAAAGCTACTCTTGAATTGCCTGCTGAAATGAGCGGTGTAATTACGCTAAAAGCTGAAGAAGGTGATACTGTAGCAGTTGGCGCTGTAGTTTGTTTAATTGATACAGATGCTGCAAAACCTGCAGGAAGCGCTCCAGCAGCACCAGCAGCTGAGGCACCTAAAGCAGAAGCTCCAAAGGCAGAAGCTCCAAAAGCTGAGGCTCCAAAAGCTGAGGCTCCAAAAGCAGCACCAGCACCAGCAGCTACAAGTTATGCAGCTGGAACTCCATCTCCTGCAGCAAGAAAAATATTAGATGAAAAAAATATTGCTCCAGCAACAGTTTCAGGAACTGGAAAAGGAGGAAGAATCACTAAAGATGATGCTGTAAATGCAGTACCTTCTATGGGAACTCCAACTGGAGGAAGCCGTGGAACTGAACGTACAAAATTATCAATGTTGCGTCGTAAAGTAGCAGAAAGATTAGTTTCGGCTAAAAATGAAACAGCTATGCTTACTACTTTCAACGAAGTAAACATGACACCAATCAACCAAATTCGTAATGAATACAAAGATGCTTTCAAAGCAAAACATGGCGGTTTAGGTTTAGGTTTCATGTCATTCTTTACAAAAGCAGTTACAAGAGCTTTACAATTATATCCAGATGTTAACTCAATGATGGATGGTGACTACAAAATCGCTTACGATTTTGCTGATATCTCAATCGCAGTTTCTGGGCCAAAAGGATTAATGGTTCCTGTTGTTCGTAATGCTGAATTATTAACTTTCCGCGGAATTGAAGCTGAAATCAAAAGATTAGCTTTAAGAGCTCGTGATGGTCAAATTACAGTTGACGATATGACTGGAGGAACTTTTACAATTACAAATGGTGGTGTTTTCGGAAGTATGCTATCTACTCCAATCATCAATCCTCCTCAATCAGGAATTTTAGGAATGCACAATATTATCGAGCGTCCAATCGCTGTAAACGGTAAAGTTGAAATTCACCCAATGATGTACGTTGCCCTTTCTTACGATCACAGAATTATCGACGGACGTGAGTCAGTTGGTTTCTTGGTGGCTGTAAAAGAAGCTTTAGAAAATCCAGTAGAATTACTAATGAATGGCGACGCTAAACGTGCTTTAGAGTTGTAATTTCATTAAAAAATTAATACTAATAAAAAGCCTGTTCATTAATTTGAATGGGCTTTTTTTCTTAATATTAGCTTAATTTTAGCTTAAGATGTTAATTTTTTGAACAAATGTAAATTTTACCCTTTAAAAAATATTTTATTTAGAATAAATAAGAATAGCTTGTATAGTTGGCAATCAAAGCATAAATTTGCGCTATTCAAATCAATTCTAAATAAAAATGAAATATAAATTTACAATTTCTTTTTTGAGCTTTTGTTTTTTTCTATTAGCGAGTACTTCAATCTCGGCACAACAAAAAGCAACTATAAAAGGTAAAATCAGCTTAGACAATAATCAAGCTGCAGACAATGTTTCAATAGTACTAAAAGGTACAAAAATTGGAACCAACACGGACAGCAATGGTGACTACGAAATCAAAAACGTAAAACCCGGAAGTTATACCCTTAGAGTTTCTGCAGTAGGTCATACTTCTAAAGAAAAAAGCGTTACGCTTAATAGTGGAGATGAAATTATCGAAAACTTTACTATTACTTCAAATTCAGAGCAATTAGACGAAATTGTAATCAACGGAAATGGCAAAAAAAATCCATTAGCTCGTAAAGAAACACAACAAGTATCAAGATTACCACTAAAAAATCTTGAAAACCCACAAGTTTATACCACAATTACAAGCGAACTTTTAAAAGAGCAAGTTGTTACAAATATTGACGATGCTCTTAAAAATGCTCCAGGATTAACACCGCTTTGGGCTTCAACGGGGCGTGGTGGCGATGGTGCAGGATATTTCTCTTTAAGAGGATTTGCTGTTCAGCCAACAATGATAAACGGATTGCCAGGATTAACAAACGGAAGTTTAGATCCAGCAAACATTGACAAAATTGAAGTTATTAAAGGACCATCTGGAACTTTATTTGGAAGCAGCTTAATCTCATACGGTGGTTTAATTAATATCACTACAAAAAAACCTTACGATCATTTTGGTGGCGAGGTAAACTACACAGCTGGAAGTTACGGCTTAAACAGAGTTACTGTTGACGTAAATACTCCTTTAGACGAAGAACATAAAGTAAACTTCCGTTTGAATACAGCTTACCATACTGAAAACAGTTTTCAGGATGCTGGTTTCAGAAAATCATTTTTCTTTGCCCCTTCATTATCGTACCAAGTAAGCGACAAACTTTCGTTTTTCATTAATACAGAATTTATGAGCAACGAAGCAACAAATCCTACTATGTTGTTTTTAGACAGAGGCGCACCACTTAGAGTTCACAATATCGACGAATTAGGTTACGACAACAAACGTTCGTACACTAGCAACGAATTGTCGATCAAAACTCCATCATACAATCTTCAAGGACAAATGATGTATAAATTCAATGATCAATGGTCTTCTCAAACTGTTGTGTCTAGAGGTTCATCAAAGTCAGATGGTTATTATACTTATTTATATGAAGGAACTCAATACTATCCTGGAATCACAGAAGGAATTGTTTTAGGCCGTTACATGAACTACCAAAACTCGACAACGCTTACAACGGATATTCAGCAAAACTTTATTGGTGATTTTGTTATCGGAAGCATGAGAAACAGAATTGTTGCTGGTCTTGACTACTTCAACAGAGGTGGTATTGACAATGGTTCAAGCTATGTTTCAAATGGAGGTGTTTACATTGGAAACCTAGATACAAAAACAGTAAACGAAGAGTTTTTCGGAATTACTGATCCTGCAAAATATATTACAAATGGTGACAGCGGAAAATTAACAAAAGCTGGATCTGATGCTCTTTTAGCTGATGCTTCTATGACGAATGCTAAAACAAAACAAGAAGTTTACAGTGCTTATTTTTCTGATGTAATCAACTTTACTCCTGCTCTATCAGCTATGGCAAGTTTGCGTGTTGACCGTTTTATGACCGCTGGTGATGTTTCTACAAAAGATGATGATTTTAATCAAACTGCATTTTCTCCAAAATTTGGATTAGTTTACCAGCCAATTATCGACAAAGTATCGATTTTTGCAAACTATATGGATGGTTTTGCAAACTCTGCTCCTGTAACAGAAATTTTGCCTGACGGAAGCAGACGTCCAAGAACTTTCAAACCTGAACACGCTAACCAATTTGAAGTTGGAACTAAATTAAACATCTTTAAAGATAAACTTTACGCTACATTCAGTTACTATGATATTCAGGTAAAAGATCAGGTTTATATCGTTTACACTGCAACAACGCAAACTGCGTTTCAAGATGGAGGGCAAAGAAACAAAGGTTTCGAAGCTGAATTCATTGCAAATCCTATTAACGGATTAAACATTGTTGCAGGATATAGCTACGTAGATGCAATCTTAAATGCTGGAGATCCAGATTTCGTAGGCCACAGACCTGAAAGTTCAGGACCAAGAAACTTAGTAAACTTCTGGGCAAGCTATAAATTTCCAGAAGGAGACTTAAACGGTTTTGGTTTAGGTTTTGGAGGAAATTATGCTGATAAAAACCTAATCATGAACAGAACAGTTACTGGACAATTTGCAATCCCATCTTACACTGTTTTAAATTCATCGATTTTCTACGGAACAGAAAAATTCACATTGACTCTTAAACTTGACAATATCGCAAACGTTGACACTTATGACGGTTGGTCTACAATCCACCCAAGAAATATGAGAAGCGCCGCGGCAAGTTTTTCTTATAGATTCTAATTAATAAAAAAACACCTTTCTGCTAAATCAGAAAGGTGTTTTTAAATTCTATAAATTATGATAACAATAGCTAGCCTTATCGTTTTTTTAGCTTTTTACACGCTTTATTATACTTCAAAAAGAGCCGTTTTATCATATGATTTAGGCTTTGAAAAATGGATGAAACGAAATCCAAAACAAACTAAAATTACCGGTTTAATTTTACTTGCATCTGCATATACAATGTGGCTTTTTACAAAATCTTTAGGCTGTGGAACTTTGATGTTTTTCATCCAACTTATGGCTGTCGGAAGCTTAATTATTATTTTGACTCCATTAAAAAAAGTAAACAGCAAAGCACTTTTAGCTCTCTTTATATTTATAGCGATTTTAGAATTCTATTACAACTAAACCAGCTTAAATCAAGCCATGCCAGCAAATTCAAAATATTTAACTCCTGCCTTTTGGCCTCGTTTTTCTAAAATTACAGCTGCAATTTTGGGAGGCTACTTTGTTTCTACAACTTTTCATTTGGCATTAGCTGGCCTGGTTCAATCGCGCTGATGTACTAATGACAATGGCCTTCACTGGATTTATTCTTTGGACAGCCTTAATGGTTGTTGCTTTTTTGGCAAAAAGCGGTTGGAAAATCTGGGGCATTTACATTTTATTGAGTTTACTTTTTTGTCTTTTTATCTACTTGGGTCAAACCTATAATCAAACGGCGCACTAATTTTATGAACAACCGTAATTATAATATCTATTTTCATACACATACTGTCAGTGGCATTGTCATCAGTGTAGCTCTTTTTGTAATTTTCTTCGCTGGATCTTTTTCTTTTTTTAGAGATGAAATCATCAATTGGGAAAGAAGTGAATCTACAGCTTTAACAAAGGAAATTCAGTTAGATTACAATAATGCGCTACAGCATCTTGATAAAAAATATATTTTACACGGAAGAAATATTACCATCTCTAAACCTTCAATCGAAGATAGAGTTGCCGTTAGTATGGAAGGAACAAAAGATACTTTGGCTCCAGCCAAACAAAAAGAGGGACAGTTTTTTTATCTGAATACTAAAAACTACAAATCGTATACTTATGAAGAATCTTATTCATTAGGCGAATTATTATATCGTCTGCATTTCTTTGCCCAAATTCCTTATCCTATTGGTTATTACCTTTCTGGATTTACGGCATTGTTTTTCTTATTTGCCATTATAACGGGAGTTTTGCTTCATTGGAACAAAATTGTATCCAACTTTTACATGTTTCGTCCAAAAGAAAAATTAAAAACACTCTGGACAGATGCTCACACCGCCTTAGGAATGATTGGCCTGCCTTTTCAGTTTGTTTATGCTGTTACGGGTGCCTTTTTTATGATTAAACTTTTGATCGTTGCGCCAGCTGTCATGGCATTATATGGAGGCGATCAAAACAAATTATACAAAGAACTTGAATACACAGATGCCGATTATAAATTTGAAAACAAAAAATTAGCAAATCCTTTTAATGTAAATGAACTTGTCGCAAAAGCAAAAAGCAATTGGGCCGATTTTGAAATTACGCGTGTTTTTATTCAAAATTATGGTGATGCGAATATGCATATTTTAGTAGAAGGTGAATTGCTGAACGACAAAAAATTTACCGGAATAGGAAAAGTTGTTTACCGAATTGCTGATGGAAAAGTAGTCGCTAAAAAAGATCCTATTTTGCAAAACAATTATCTAGATGTTGTAAAGAATGTTTTGTACCGAATTCATTATGGTGATTATGGCGGTTATGCTTTAAAAATTATCAGTTTTATTTTAGGAATTATAACTTGTTTTGTCATTATTTCAGGAGTTATGATTTGGCTGGTTGCTCGACAAAAAAATAATCTGCCAGAAAAGAAAAGACGTTTTAACGCTGCTGTTGTACGAATTTATTTGGCAATTTGTTTGAGTATGTATCCAATTACAGCTTTGACATTTATCGGAAACAAAATATTCTATCCATTAAGCCAGTCTAATTTGTTTACAATTTATTTTGGCGGATGGTTATTGCTAGCAATCTTTTTTATCATCAAAAAGAACGATTCTTTTACCAATAAATGCTGCTTAATTTCAGGAAGTATTTTAGGTTTTTTAATTCCTGTTACAAACGGAATTGTGAGTGGAAACTGGTTTTGGAATTCCTTTATGGAAAACAAAATTCAGATTTTCTTTATTGATGTTTTCTGGATTTTCTTGGCTTCAATATCTTTATATGTCGCATATCATTTAAAACCGAAAAAAGCCGTTTCCTAAAAAGAAATAAAAGGAATTTTTCACGCAGATTCCGCAGATTGAGCAGATAATATTTTAAATAAATCTGCCGAATCTGCGTGAAAAAAAACTTTGCGCTTTCGCTCCCGATAGTTATCGGAATTACAAGATTAATTCTTTTATTAGAATCCAGTCTTTTATCAAACTTCCGAATGAAATAATTAGAATTATTTGTCCCATATAAATTTTGCGCATAATTTTACGCTTTTAATCAAAAAAATGGGATTCAAAACGAAAATACGTTTTCTTCATAAATGGCTCGGATTAATTTCCGGGCTTATTGTTTTTATTGTCTGCATTACAGGCTGTATTTTCTGTTTTCATGATGAGATAAAAGATATTACTCGAAAAGAATGGCGATTGGTAGAACCTCAGAATAAACCATTTTTACTGCCTTCGGTTTTAAAAGAAAAAGCGTATGAAATTGTTCCAAAAAACAAAATAAGCATGGTCGCTTATTATGGTAAAAACCGTTCGGCAATTGTTTATACGTATTCTGATACTGAAAATTTATATCTCTACTTTAATCCGTACACAGGTCAATATTTAAAAACCGAAAATCCAAAAACTGACTTTTTTATTGTAGTCGAATACATTCATTTGTATCTGCTTTTACCAGATTATATTGGAAAACACATTATTGGTGGCGCAACAATCATTTTTATTTTATTACTCATTTCTGGAATTATTCAGTGGTGGCCAAAACGAAAAAGTGATATTAAAAGAAGTTTCACCATTAAATGGAATGCAAAATGGCGTCGTGTAAACTATGACTGGCACAATACTTCTGGATTTTATATTTCGCTAATTGCTCTTATTCTTGCGATTACGGGTTTAACTTTTACTTACGAATGGGTTGGTGATGGAATTTATAAAACTTTTAATTTTGGCGGAGACAAAGCAATTGAAACAAAATTACCTGTAATCGACACGACAAAATTCAAATCAATTTCTGTTACTGCAATTGACAAAGCTTTTATCCAAACATTGAAGTTCCAGCCAAAGGCTGAAATGTATTTTGTAATGGTGCCACAGCAAAAAGACGCAATTGTGAGTACAGGCGCTTACCCGCATACGTTGCGATACGATCAGCAAAGCAATTATTACTTTCATCCTTCTGATGGAAAATTAATGCAAAGCCAGCCTTTTGATAAAAAAACACTCGGACTGCAAATTGTCGAAATGAATTATGGAATTCATACTGGACAAGTTTTAGATCTTCCGGGAAAAATAATTGCTTTTATTGTCAGCTTGCTTGCTTCTGCATTGCCAGTTACCGGTTTTATAATTTGGTTTGGTCGCAGTAAAAAATCGAAAAAAAAGAGCATAAAAAAACCGTCTTGTTTTTAACGAGACGGTTTTTTTATAATTTGTAGAAATTAATTAATTTCTGTTTGCTAAAGCATTTTTCTGTAAACTTTTCACTGAGCTAACTTTGCTGTCAACATAAGCTACTTCTTTTAGACTATCTTCATTAAAGAAAATCCATTTTCCAGTTTTCACTCCGTCTGTGTATTCTCCAACGGCTTTTTTATTTCCTTTTTCGTCATAAGATACCCAAACACCATCCAACTTACCATCCTTAAAAAAGCCTTCTTGCTGCACTTTACCATTGTCATAGTAATATGTAGCTTTTACCTTGTTTCCAACGGCTTCTAATTCAGGTTTAGTTTCCTGCGCAATTAACATTCCAGAGAACAATAACGCAGCTAAAATTACACTCTTTTTCATATCTGTAGGTATTTAATGTTAAGAAATCTTTATCAAATATAATCAAATATTTACATTAAAAAAACTTTTGCTTAACAATTTGGTAACATTGAATAAAGACTTAACATTGGAAATATTTTAAAAACAAAAAAACCAGCGCTCAGGCACTGGTTTTACTGTTGTTTTATGAAAATCAGAATGTTACTATAACGTTATCGATTTCGTAAATAAATTAGTTCAATAATGAATCTAACTGCGTTTGAAGCGCTTGATCAGAAGGTCTAGTCGCATTTGAATCAACAACTTTACCTTGTGGATCAATTAAAATAAATCGTGGAATTGAAACCACATTATAACTCGTTGCAAAATCAGATTTCCATTCATTATCAGCCAAAAGCTGGATTCCTCCAAGTTGTTTATCAGTCACAAATTTCTGCCATTTATCATGATCTTTTGGCGCATCAATCGAAACACTCACAAATTCGATATTTTTTCCGTGATATTTTTCTTCTACTTTTTGAAGAAAAGGGATTTCAGCACGACAAGGTCCACACCAAGTTGCCCAAAGATCAATATAAACATACTTCCCTTTTAATTCTGAAAGTTTGGTTTTTCCTCCTTTATGATTTTCAAATTCAAAATCTGGTGATGTTGTATTATTCAATTTCGCCATTTTCATCACTTGGTTACGATGTTCTGTAATTTCAGCAATCGCTTGCTCGCCATTTTCAGTTTCAATCTTCACAAAATCAGGATCTAATTTCTTATTATTTAATCGTGCTGCATCAGCTGCTTTTTTGGCATCCATTAATTTATTAAAAGCTGCATCATCTAAATTTATAACACTATTATCATACAGTTTCTCATCGGCCAAAATACGTTGTGCCAAAATATTATTTTCTAAACTTCCTTTTCCTTTATAAACTATCGATTCATCAAATTGTTTCGCATCCATTTTAAGCTTTATATCGTAGCCATTTTTCAGAAACAATTCAGTTGATTCAACACCATCATACATACGGCCTCTTCCACCATTCAATACTAAGGTATCTTTAAAAATACCTTTTGCATTAACATAAATCGTCTTAACAACTTTTCCGTCATTAATAATTTTGATAATGTCGGTATTTCTATTTGCAATATTGGCTTCAAAAGTGACATACTTTTTAGATTGTGCACTGATATTCAAAGTGCTGAAAAGGACTAAACCGGCAATAAAAAATTTCTTCATAAATATTAAGGTTTGTTTTTGGTACATCAAATCTAAAGAAATTAGAAGTACAAAATTTAACAACCAACAAAATATTTCAAATTTATATGCAGCAACTTAGCACTTTACTATATTATTTTATTTTTTGTGTTTACTTTTGCAGTCTAAAATTGAGATCATGTATAGAAGTCATAATTGCGGCGAATTAAACGCTTCAAATATTAATACCGAAGTTACGCTTGCGGGCTGGGTTCAAAAATCACGCGATAAAGGATTTATGAATTGGGTCGATCTGCGCGACCGTTATGGAATTACGCAACTTATTTTCGACGAAAGTCGTACCGATAAAACTGTTTTTGAATTAGCTAAAACGCTTGGACGTGAATTTGTAATTCAGGTAAAAGGAACTGTTATTGAGCGTGAAGCCAAAAACAAGAATATTCCAACTGGTGAAATCGAAATTTTAGTTTCTGAATTGACTATTCTAAATTCGGCATTAACTCCTCCATTTACAATTGAAGATGAAACGGACGGTGGAGAAGATATCAGAATGAAATATCGTTATTTGGATATCAGAAGAAATCCTGTAAAAAACAGCTTATTATTTCGTCATAAAGTAGCTATGGAAGTTCGTAAATATCTATCTGATTTAGATTTTTGCGAAGTCGAAACGCCTTACTTAATCAAATCAACTCCTGAAGGAGCGAGAGATTTCGTGGTGCCAAGCCGTATGAACGAAGGGCAGTTTTATGCATTGCCACAATCTCCACAGACTTTCAAACAGCTTTTGATGGTGGGCGGAATGGATAAATATTTCCAAATCGTAAAATGTTTCCGCGACGAAGATTTACGTGCAGACCGTCAGCCTGAGTTTACCCAGATTGACTGCGAAATGGCTTTTGTTGAACAAGAAGACATTCTGAATGTTTTTGAAGGCTTGACAAGACATTTATTAAAAGAAATTAAAGGCATTGAAGTAGAAAAATTCCCAAGAATTACTTACGACTATGCCATGAAAACATACGGAAATGACAAACCAGACATTCGTTTCGGAATGAAATTTGGTGAGTTAAACGAATTTGCACAACACAAAGAATTTCCAGTTTTTAATTCTGCAGAATTAGTTGTGGGAATTGCAGTTCCAGGAGCAGGAAATTACACTCGTAAAGAAATTGACGGGTTAATTGACTGGGTAAAGCGTCCACAAGTTGGGGCGTCTGGAATGGTGTATGTAAAATGCAATGAAGACGGAACTTTCAAATCATCTGTAGATAAATTCTACGATAACGATGATTTAGCAAATTGGGCAAAAGCAACAGAAGCAAATCCAGGCGATATGATTTTTGTACTTTCTGGACCAGCAAATAAAACACGCGCGCAGCTTTCAGCACTTCGTATGGAATTAGCAACTCGTTTAGGCTTGCGTAATCCAGCAGAATTTGCTCCATTATGGGTTGTAGATTTCCCATTATTAGAACTTGACGAAGAAAGCGGTCGTTACCACGCCATGCATCACCCATTTACATCTCCAAAACCAGAAGATATGGCTTTACTGGAAACAGAACCAGGAAAAGTTCGTGCAAACGCTTATGATATGGTTTTAAATGGAAACGAAATTGGCGGTGGATCAATTCGTATTCACGATAAAGCAACACAACAATTAATGTTCAAGTATTTAGGATTTACTGAAGAAGAAGCAAAAGCGCAATTTGGATTCTTAATGGATGCTTTCCAGTTTGGAGCGCCACCACACGGAGGATTAGCTTTTGGATTGGATAGATTAGTTGCAATTTTAGGAGGTCAGGAAACGATTAGAGATTTTATTGCTTTCCCTAAAAACAATTCTGGGCGTGATGTTATGATCGATGCGCCAGCAGCAATTGATGATGCACAATTGAAAGAATTGCATATTAAAATTGATGCGATTTAAGCTTTAAAAAATTAAATTATACCAAAAAAGCAACTGAAAATTTCAGTTGCTTTTTTTATTTTTAAATCTTTAAGAATAATTGCAATTTTTACACTTATAAGCATAAAAAATTCCTACAATTCGGTTTTTCCTATATTCTTACAATAAACGATTCTCAAATTAGGGCATTTCATACGTAATTTGATGCAATAAACCACGTAAAAACACTGGAAATCAATAATTTTTACAAAAAATTAACACGTACGTGTCTTTTGTATTAGTTAATATGTTACATTTGCTTTATTATAAATTATTATTACAATTACAATGCGTACAGGTACAGTAAAATTTTTCAATGAATCTAAAGGTTATGGATTCATTACAGACGAAGAAACAGGAAAGGACATCTTCGTTCACGCTTCAGGAATTAACGCGGAAGAATTACGCGAAGGTGACCGTGTAAGCTATGAAGAAGAAGAAGGAAGAAAAGGGAAAGTTGCTGCTAAAGTAGCAGTAATCTAAGAAAAATATAGCAATTTATTTTTTTTGCCTCTGAATGGTTTTAAAAACGTCTCGAAGTATCGGGACGTTTTTTTTTGCTCATTTCTTAAAAAAATATTAAAAAAAGCAATCGTTATTTATAATCAATAAAAATTACACACAAACGAGGTTTCATACCATACTTATATCCTCCTTTAGTTTGTGATTTACATAGCTGAAAGTTATCTTTGTGGCTTATTCTTTAAGTAAAAATCACAAGTTTATGCAATCTGATCAATACAGTTACATTCCTATTTTAATGCAGTTCATTCTGGCTGTTGGTTTTGTGGTAGGAACTATTATAATTTCTGGAAAATTAGGCCCAAAAAGAACCTCAGAAGTTAAAGACAAAAACTTTGAGTGCGGTATCGAATCTGTTGGTAATGCCCGTATTCCTTTTTCGGTAAAATATTTTCTAGTTGCCATTTTGTTTGTATTGTTTGATGTCGAGGTAATTTTCCTTTACCCTTGGGCAATAAACTTTAAAGATCTTGGCATTGAAGGAATGCTTAAAATGGTTGTTTTCATGGCTTTGCTTTTGGTTGGGTTTTTCTATATCATCAAAAAGAAAGCATTAGAGTGGGAATAAATTGATTTTAGATTTCAGATTTTAGATTTTAGATTGCTGATTTAGAATTTTAGATTTGAAAGATAATTTCTCAACATACAATATTGAATTTTAAAATATTGATTTCGGTTTCAAGATCAAAAATCTAAAATCAGAAATCTACAATCTAAAATAAAAATGAGCGATTCAAATGTAAATATGGTTGCGCCACCTGAGGGAGTTGTAGGAGAAGGTTTCTTCGCTACAAAACTAAATGATGTTGTTGGTTTGGCACGCGCGAATTCTCTTTGGCCTTTACCTTTTGCAACATCTTGTTGCGGAATTGAGTTTATGGCAACAATGGCTTCACATTATGATTTAGCACGATTTGGATCTGAGCGTGTGAGTTTCTCTCCTCGTCAGGCAGATATGCTTTTAGTAATGGGAACTATTTCTAAAAAAATGGCTCCAATTTTAAGACAAGTTTACGAACAAATGTCTGAGCCTCGCTGGGTAATTGCTGTTGGAGCTTGTGCTTCTTCTGGCGGTATTTTCGACACTTACTCAGTTCTTCAAGGAATTGATAAAGTAATCCCTGTTGACGTTTATGTTCCAGGATGTCCTCCAAGACCAGAACAAATCGTAGACGGTGTAATGAGATTACAAGATTTGGTAAAAAGCGAATCTGTTAGACGCAGAAGCTCACCAGAATACCAAGAATTATTAGCTTCCTATAACATTTCATAAGATGGCTTTAGAAAATACCCAGATTCAAGATAAACTTATTGAAACATTTGATACTAATGTTTTCAATTTCCAACAAGAAAGAGATATTTTTTCGATAGAAACCACTGCTGACAAAATTACAGCGTTAATTCTGTTTTTAAAAAATGATGCTGATCTGCAATTTAACTTTTTAACAGATTTATGTGGGATTCACTATCCAGATAACGAATTAGATCGTCAGTTTGCAGTAGTGTATCATATGCACAACTGGATCGAAAACAAACGCATTAGAATTAAAGTTTATTTAGATGGTGAAAAGCCTGAAATCAAAACTGTTTCAAATATTTTCTTGAGTTCAAACTGGATGGAAAGAGAAACTTACGATTTTTTCGGAATCAATTTTATTGGTCACCCGCAATTGAAACGTATTTTGAATATGGACGAGATGGTGTCTTTCCCAATGAGAAAAGAATTCCCGATGGAAGACAGCGGAAGAACTGATAAAGACGACAGATTCTTTGGAAGAACAACAACAAATTGCTAAAAAATAAATAATTCAACATTATAAAATGTCAGAACTATTATTACCACCAGAGCATCGTTATGCTAAAATAATTAAAGAGAAACTAAACGAAGACGGAAGCGAGCTTTCGGTACTGAATTTAGGTCCAACTCACCCTGCGACTCACGGTATTTTTCAAAATATCCTATTAATGGATGGTGAAAGAATTCTAGAAGCTGAACCAACTATTGGTTACATCCACAGAGCTTTCGAAAAAATTGCCGAAAATCGCCCTTTCTATCAAATCACGCCTCTTACAGACCGTATGAACTATTGTTCCTCTCCTATTAACAATATGGGATGGTGGATGACTTTAGAGAAACTGCTAGGTATCGAAGTTCCAAAAAGAGCACAATATTTAAGAGTTATTGTAATGGAGCTTGCTCGAATTACGGATCACTTAATTTGTAACTCAATTCTTGGAGTAGATACTGGTGCTTATACTGGTTTCTTATACGTTTTTCAATTCAGAGAAAAAGTTTACGAGATTTATGAAGAAATTTGTGGAGCTCGTTTAACAACTAATATGGGAAGAATTGGTGGTTTCGAAAGAGATTGGTCACCAGAAGCTTTCAAAAAACTAGATACTTTCCTTGAAGAATTTCCTGTTGCTTGGCAAGAGTTTGTAAACTTATTCGAAAGAAACAGAATTTTCCTTGACAGAACTGTAAACGTAGGTGCAATCACAGCTGAACAAGCAATGGCTTACGGATTTACAGGTCCTAACTTACGTGCTGCAGGAGTTGATTACGATGTACGTGTAGCACAACCTTACTCTTCTTACGATGATTTTGATTTTAATATTCCTGTTGGAAAATCAGGTGATACTTACGATCGTTTCTGTGTTCGTAATGCTGAAGTTTGGGAAAGTTTAAGCATTATTCGTCAGGCTTTAGAGAAAATGCCAGCCGGAAACGAATATCACGCTGAAGTTCCTGATTATTATCTTCCTCCAAAAGAAGATGTTTATAATAATATGGAATCTCTAATTTACCACTTCAAAATTGTAATGGGAGAAGTTCCTGTACCAGTTGCAGAGATTTACCATCCTGTTGAAGGAGGAAATGGAGAATTAGGTTTTTATTTAGTTACTGACGGAAGCAGAACTCCATATAGATTACATTTCAGAAGACCTTGTTTTATTTATTACCAAGCATATCCTGATATGATTAAAGGAGCTTTACTATCTGATGCAATTGTTATCCTTTCGAGTTTAAATGTAATTGCAGGAGAATTAGACGCATAAAAATATTGTCGATTGTAGATTTTAGATTGTAGATTAAAAAAATCTAAAATCAGAAATCTAAAATCTAAAATTAAAAGATTGCAGAATACGGATTATAGATAAAGATTTGAAAAAATCTAAAATCTAAAGTCTAAAATCTAAAATAAAAATGGAACGTAAACATTACAAACAAGAAATAAATATGACTGAGGCATTGATCGCTCGTATCAATGAATTGATCAGTCATTATCCGGAAGGCAAACAAAAATCGGCTTTATTGCCTGTTTTGCATGAAGTGCAGGATGCTCACAATAACTGGCTTAGTACTGAATTGCAAGACAAAGTTGCTGAAATTCTTCAGATCAAACCAATTGAGGTTTACGAAGTGGTTACTTTTTATACCATGTTCAATCAAAAGCCTATTGGAAAATACATGTTTGAGTTTTGCCAGACTTCTTGCTGTTGTTTAAATGGTGCCGAAAATTTAATGGATTATACTTCTGAAAAATTAGGCATTAAAATGGGTGAAACAACTCCAGATGGAATGTTCACTATTGCTGGTGTAGAATGTTTAGGTGCTTGCGGATATGCTCCGATGATGCAGTTAGGCGATTTCTACAAAGAAAAATTGACAGAAGAAAAAATCGATCAGTTAATCGCTGATTGCAGAGATGATAAAATAATATTACACGATAAATAAGATGTCACAAAAAATATTATTAGATAAAATCAATATTCCTGGAATTAAAACCTACGAAGTATATCGTCAAAATGGTGGTTATACTTCTGTAGAAAAAGCTTTAAAAACACTTACACCAGATGAAGTTACTGAAGAAGTAAAAAAATCAGGTCTTCGTGGTCGTGGTGGCGCGGGTTTCCCTGCCGGAATGAAATGGAGCTTTATTGACAAAAAATCAGGAAAACCAAGACACTTAGTTTGTAACGCTGACGAATCAGAACCGGGAACTTTCAAAGATCGTTATTTGATGGAATTTATTCCTCACTTGTTGATCGAGGGAATGATTACATCTAGTTACGCTTTAGGTGCTAACCTTTCGTATATCTACATTCGTGGAGAATATATGTGGGTTTACAAAATTTTAGAAAGAGCAATCGCCGAGGCTAAAGCTGCAGGCTGGTTAGGAAAAAATATATTAGGTTCTGGTTATGATCTTGAACTTTATGTTCACTGTGGAGCTGGGGCTTATATTTGTGGAGAAGAAACTGCACTTATTGAGTCTTTGGAAGGTAAAAGAGGAAATCCTCGTATTAAACCACCTTTCCCAGCGGTTTCAGGACTTTGGGCAAACCCAACAGTGGTAAACAATGTTGAAACTATTGCAACGGTGCCATGGATTGTAAACAATTCTGGTGACGATTATGCTAAAATTGGAATTGGACGTTCTACAGGAACTAAATTAATTTCTGCTTCAGGACACATTAAAAATCCTGGGGTTTACGAAATTGAATTAGGTTTAAGCGTTGACGAATTCATGAATTCTGATGAATATTTAGGAGGAATGTCTTCAAGCAGACCTTTGAAAGCATTTGTCCCTGGAGGTTCTTCAGTGCCAATTTTACCTGCCGAATTAATTTTCAAAACAGCAAACGGAGAAGATCGTTTAATGACTTACGAATCTTTAAGTGATGGTGGTTTTGCTACCGGATCTATGTTAGGTTCAGGTGGATTTATTGTTTACAATGATACTGCTTGTGTTGTAAGAAACACTTGGAACTTTGCTCGTTTCTATCACCACGAATCTTGCGGACAATGTACTCCTTGCCGTGAAGGAACAGGATGGTTGGAAAAAATCTTATGGAGAATCGAAAACGGTCAAGGCCGTGAAGAAGATATCGAATTATTGTGGAGTATTCAGAGTAAAATTGAAGGAAACACTATTTGTCCACTTGGTGACGCCGCTTCTTGGCCAGTAGCAGCAGCGATTCGTCACTTTAGAGATGAATTTGAATATCACGTTCGTTTCCCAGAAAAAATCAAAAATAGAGATCACTTTGTTGCTGAACCTTTTTCGCAAGTAAAGCATTTAGTAGGTAAACAAACAGTTTAAAAATAGTTTAAAGTTTTAAGTTTTTTTAGTTTCAAGTGAAAACCTGAAACGTAAAACCTGAAACTAAAAAAACAAAATTAAGAGATGAAAGTAACCATAGACGGTCAAAGTATAGACGTAGAGCCAGGAACAACGATCCTGCAGGCTGCACGTATGATTGGTGGAGATTTGGTACCGCCAGCCATGTGCTATTACTCAAAATTAAAAGGCAGCGGCGGAAAATGTCGTTGTTGTTTAGTTGAAGTTTCTAAAGGTAGTGAGGCTGACCCAAGACCAATGCCAAAATTAATGGCATCTTGTGTAACAGGATGTATGGACGGAATGGAAGTAAACAGTAAATCTTCTGACAGAGTAACGGAAGCGCGTAAATCTGTAACAGAATTTTTATTGATCAACCACCCATTAGACTGTCCAATTTGTGATCAGGCTGGTGAATGTGATCTTCAAAATTTAAGTTTTGAGCACGGAAATCCGAAATCACGTTTTATTGAAGAAAAAAGAACATTTGAACCAGAAGATATTGGTCCAAATATTCAATTACATATGAACCGTTGTATTTTATGCCAAAGATGTGTACAAGTTGCAGATCAATTGACAGACAACAGAGTTCACGGAGTATTAGATCGTGGTGACCACGCTAATATTTCAACTGGAATTTCTAAAGCAATCGACAATGAGTTTTCTGGAAACATGATTGACGTTTGTCCAGTTGGAGCTTTAACCGACAAAACTTTCCGTTTTAAATCAAGAGTTTGGTTTAACAAACCTTATAACGCACATAGAGAATGTACAACTCCAGGATGTTGTGGAAAAACAACTGTGTGGATGTTTGGTGGAGAAATTCAACGTGTAACTGGTCGTAAAGATGAGTACCATGAAGTTGAAGAATTCATTTGCAACAGCTGTCGTTTTGATCACAAAAATGTGAATGACTGGGTTATTGAAGGGCCAAGAGAATTTGAAAAAGATTCTGTTATCAACCAAAATAACTACACTCAAAAATTAGAGAAAGTACAAATCGATACCGAAAAGAATATTCTTATGGGTAGAGATATTGACCGTAAAAAAATTAGTATGGCTGAAATTCCATTAAACACTAACAACAAAAATTCTTAATGATGGTAGATGGTGCGTTTATTATAGAAAAAAGTGTTGTAATTGTTGTGGTTTTTGCCGTAACAATGATTATGGCGATGTATTCTACTTGGGCGGAACGTAAAGTTGCTGCTTTCCTTCAGGATCGTGTTGGACCAAACCGTGCAGGTTGGGGAGGTTTATTACAACCACTTGCTGATGGTATGAAATTATTCTCAAAAGAAGAATTTGAGCCAAATACACCTAACAAATTTTTATTTGTTGTAGGACCGGCAATCTCAATGAGTACAGCTTTGATGACAAGTGCTGTAATTCCTTGGGGAGATAAACTTCATGTTTTTGGCAGAGAAGTTATTCTTCAAGCAACTGATGTAAATATTGCTTTATTATACATTTTTGGAGTTCTTTCAGTTGGAGTTTATGGCATCATGATTGGTGGATGGGCTTCTAACAATAAATTCTCATTAATGGGAGCTGTTCGCGCAGCTTCTCAAATGGTTTCTTATGAAGTTGCAATGGGATTATCAATGATTGCATTATTGATGATGACTGGAACAATGAGTTTAAAAACGATTTCAGAGCAACAAGCAGGAATGAACTGGAATGTTTTCTATCAGCCTTTATCCTTTTTAATTTTCTTAATTTGTTCATTTGCAGAAACTAACAGAACTCCGTTTGACTTAGCAGAATGTGAAAGTGAATTAATTGGAGGTTATCATACAGAATATTCTTCTATGAAAATGGGATTCTATTTATTTGCTGAATATGCTAGTATGTTTACTTCTGCAACTATTATTTCAGTATTATTCTTTGGAGGTTATAACTATCCTGGAATGCAATATATAGTTGAGAATGTAGGTGTAAATACCGCTAACTTATTAGGAATTGCAGTATTGTTTGCAAAAATATGTTTCTTCATATTTTTCTATATGTGGGTTCGCTGGACGATTCCAAGATTTAGATATGACCAATTAATGAACTTAGGCTGGAGAATTTTGATCCCGCTTTCGATTATTAATATTATGATTACGGGTGCTGTTATATTGAGACACGATATCGTAGCTGCCTTAGGATTCTAAGAACCGTAATGCCCTAGCCCTGATAGAAGCGGCATCCTTTTATGGTGGGGTTCACCATAAAAGATACAGCGGATAGCAGGATTAAGCTTCAAATAAAAATAAAATAGATTTTGAATTTGATTGATCTCAAATTGTAAATCATAAATCATAGATTAAAAAATGTCAATAGAAACTATATCATTATCGGGTAGAAAAAAGTTGGTCTCTAATAAAGAGATGACTTTCATTGAGCGATTGTATCTTGTGGCGATTGTAAAGGGTTTGGCTATCACGCTTAAACACCTTTTTAGAAAAAAAGTTACGATTCACTATCCTGAACAGGTTAGACAAATGAGTCCGGTTTATCGTGGTCAACACATGTTGAAACGTGATGAGCAAGGCCGTGAAAACTGTACTGCCTGCGGATTATGTGCATTATCTTGTCCAGCTGAAGCGATCACAATGAAAGCTGCTGAGCGTAAAGCAGATGAAAAACATTTGTACAGAGAAGAAAAATATGCTGAAATATATGAAATCAATATGCTTCGTTGTATTTTCTGTGGTTTATGTGAAGAAGCTTGTCCAAAAGACGCTATTTACTTAACTACTTCTAAAGTTTTAGTTCCTGCTAGCTATGAAAGAGAAGATTTCATTTTTGGAAAGGACAAATTGGTGATGCCTTTAGAAATGGCTATCAAAAATGCTCAACTTAATAACGCTAACTAATGATACATATTCCTGATTTTGCACACGCAACAACTGTACAAATTATATTTTGTTTCTTAGCGTTCATCACAGTAATTACTGCTTTCTTGACTATTTTTAGCCGAAACCCAATTCACTCAGCTATTTACTTGGTGATTTGTTTTTTCTCTATTGCTGGTCATTATTTACTATTAAATTCTCAGTTTTTAGCAATTGTACATATAATAGTCTACTCTGGAGCCATTATGATTTTGTTCCTGTTTACGATTATGCTTATGAATTTGAATGAACAAAGAGATGTTCACCGACCTAGAATCACACGTTTAGGAGCTATTGTTTCATTCTGTTTGATCGTGATTGTTTTGATTACTATCTTCATTAACTCTAAACCAATTGTTGGTGAATACGATTCGACTGGTGAAGATTTCCAATCTATTAAAGTATTAGGTAAAATATTATTGAACGAATATATGGTACCATTTGAATTTGCTTCAGTTTTACTTTTAGTTGCAATGATTGGAACTGTATTATTGTCTAAAAAAGAAAAATTAAATAAATAATGGGTAATATATTAAATCAAATAGGTATTGAAAATTACATCTTTTTAAGTGTTGTACTTTTTTGTATTGGTGTTTTTGGTGTATTGTACAGACGAAATGCTATTATCGTTTTCATGTCTATCGAAATCATGCTAAATGCTGTAAACCTTTTATTTGTTGCATTTTCGACTTATCATCAAGATGCTCAAGGACAGGTTTTCGTATTCTTTTCGATGGCTGTAGCAGCTGCCGAAGTAGCAGTTGGATTAGCAATTCTAGTTTCTATTTTTAGAAACATTGGCTCAATTAGTATCGATAACTTAAAAAACTTAAAAGGATAAATAGAAATGGATACCAATTTAGCTTTACTTTTAGTATTAACTCCTTTTTTAGGGTTTTTAATCAATGTTTTCTTTGGAAAAAGCTTAGGGAAAACAGTTTCTGGAGCAATCGGAACTGTTGCTGTAGCGATTTCTTTTGTTGTTACGCTTGTTCTTTTTAATCAAATTACTTCAACTGGAAAAGCAATTGAAGTTACTTTATTTGATTGGATTCAAATTAGCAATCTTAAAATCAATCTTGGATTTTTATTAGATCAATTATCTGTTCTTTGGCTACTTTTCGTAACCGGAATTGGATCTTTGATTCACTTATACTCTATTAGTTACATGCACGATGATGAAAATATGCACAAATTTTTCGCATATTTAAATCTGTTCGTATTCTTTATGATCACGCTTGTAATTGGAAGCAACTTATTAGTTATGTTTATTGGCTGGGAAGGTGTTGGACTTTGCTCTTATTTACTTATCGGATTTTGGCATAAAAACCAAGATTATAACGATGCAGCAAAAAAGGCTTTTATTATGAACAGAATTGGAGATTTAGGTCTGTTAGTTGGTATGTTCATTCTTGGTTCAATGTTCTCAACTTTGGATTATGCAACATTAAAAACTGCAATTGCTGGGGCTTCAAACTTAGATGTATCAATGCTTTCGTTAGCTGCTTTATGTTTGTTTATTGGAGCTTGTGGTAAATCTGCTCAAATTCCATTGTACACTTGGCTACCAGATGCGATGGCTGGACCAACTCCTGTTTCTGCATTGATTCATGCTGCAACAATGGTTACAGCTGGTATTTTTATGGTAACAAGACTAAATTTTATATTTGATTTAGCTGTTGATGTACAAACTGTAATTGCAATTATTGGAGCTATAACTTCATTGGTTGCCGCTACAATTGGTTTAGTTCAAAACGATATTAAAAAAGTACTTGCTTATTCTACAGTTTCACAATTAGGATTAATGTTTTTAGCATTAGGATTTGGAGCTTATGAAGTAGCCGTTTTCCATGTAATAACTCACGCTTTCTTTAAAGCTTGTTTATTCTTAGGATCTGGATCTGTTATTCACGGTTTACACGGAGAACAAGATATGCGTAAAATGGGTGGATTGCGTAATGCAATGCCGATCACTTTCTGGACAATGTTGATTTCTTCATTGGCAATTTCTGGAGTTCCGTTTTTCTCAGGTTTCTTCTCTAAAGATGAAATTTTAATGACTGCTTTCCACCACAGTATTCCACTATATATTATTGGATCTATTGCTTCAATAATGACTGCTTTCTATATGTTTAGATTGATGTTCTTGACTTTCTTTAAAGAATTTAGAGGAACAGAAGAACAAAAACATCATTTACATGAAAGTGGTGCCTTAATTACTATTCCGTTAATCATCTTAGCGATTTTAGCAACTTTTGGCGGATTAATTAGTTTACCTGGAAACAGCTGGTTAAATGAATACCTTGCTCCTCTTTTCACTAAAGTAGCTGGCGAAGAACATCATTTAGGCACAACAGAATATACTTTAATGGGAGTTGCTGTTTTAGGCGGATTATTAGGAATTCTAATTGCTTACATTAAATATTTCAAACAAGATAATGTTCCTGAGGCAGATGAAAACATTACAGGCGTAACAAAAGTTTTATATAACAAATATTATGTTGATGAAGCTTACGACGCAATCTTTGTTCGCTCGGTAAACGGATTATCAAGATTCTTTAGAGACTATATTGAAACTGGTTTATCAGCTCTTGTTTTCGGATTAGGAAAAATAACGAATGAATTAGCCTTTCAAGGCAAAAAACTACAAACTGGAAGTATCGGATTATATCTTTTTGCTTTCGTTATTGGTCTTTGCGCGATTGTTTCTTATATATTTTTAGCTCAATAATTTTATAACTATGAACGTTTCTCTTATATTAATTATTCTTTTAGTTGGTGCATTTGTCACTTATTTTGCTGGTGACAAACTCGCTTCAAAAGTAGCTTTGTTCTTTAGTTTGGCGGCTTTGGGCTGTTCGGTTGTATTGTTGAATCATTTTAATGCTGGTGAAAGCATCAGTTTAGTAAATGCTTGGATTACGCAACCTAAAATTTCATTTGCTTTAAACGCTGATGGATTAGCAATTGCAATGCTTTTATTGACTACAGCTTTGACTCCAATTATAATATTTTCTTCTTTTGGAAATGAATATAAAAACTCAAAAGCTTTTTATGCATTAATTCTATTTATGGCTTTTGCAATGACAGGAACTTTCCTTGCTGCAGATGGTCTTTTATATTATATTTTCTGGGAATTGGCACTTATTCCTATTTACTTTATTGCTCTTATTTGGGGTAACGGAGACGCTGAAGAACGCAGAAAAGCAGTTGTAAAATTCTTTATTTACACACTTGCAGGTTCTTTATTCATGTTAACTGCTTTTATCTATTTGTATACAAAAACACACAGTTTCTTGATTGAAGATTTATACAAAGTAAATCTGTCTGCAGATGAACAGCTTTGGATTTTCTTAGCTTTCTTCTTGGCTTATGCAATTAAAATTCCAATTATTCCTTTCCATACATGGCAGGCAAATGTGTATCAAAAAGCACCAACAGTTGGAACAATGCTTTTATCTGGTATCATGTTAAAAATGGGATTATACAGTGTTATTCGTTGGCAATTGCCAATTGCTCCTCTTGTAGCAAAAGAATACATGAATATCTTTATTGCTTTAGGAATTGCCGGAGTTATCTACGGTTCTATCGTAGCATTGAGACAAAAAGATTTAAAGAAATTATTAGCTTATTCATCTCTTGCTCACGTTGGATTAATTGCTGCAGGAACTTATACTTTAACAGTTGATGGTTTCCGTGGAGCAGTTTTACAAATGATAGCTCACGGTTTTGTGGTAGTTGGATTATTCTACGCTGCAGAGATTATTTACAGAAGATTTGAAACAAGAAATATTGCAGAATTAGGCGGTATTCGTACACAATCTCCAAAATTTACTTCAATGTTTTTAATTTTGGTTTTGGCTTCTGTTGCTTTACCAACGACATTTAACTTTGTTGGAGAATTCACAGTACTATATAGTCTTTCTCAAATCAATATTTGGTTTGCTGTTTTAGGCGGAACAACTATTATTTTAGGAGCTTATTATATGTTGAAGATGTTCCAAAATGTAATGTTAGGTGAAACCAATTCTAAAACTTTTGCAGATGTTTCTGTAAATGAAGGAATTTCTATGGTAGTGATTATTGCTGTTTTGATTTTCTTTGGATTTTATCCAAAACCAATAACAGATTTGATTACACCAAGTTTAGAAACGATACTAAACGTTATCAATAAAAATTAATATTTTAAATAAAATAAATTAGGGCGTTTTAGATTTCCTAAATCAAAAAAACAAAAATGAATACATTAATAGCTATAACAGGATTGGGTATTTTTTGCCTATTGTTTGAAATTCTAAATTTTAGAAAAGGCATTGTTCCGTTTACCATTTTAGGTTTATTGGGCGTTTTGGCACTTAACTATTATGAATTTGGATCAACGGCAAGTTATTATAATAATATGATTACAGTGAGCAAGTTCTCTACTGCCTTTTCATCATTATTTATTATTTTGACTATTTTCCTTGTAGCGTTAAGCCACAATTTTTACGAAAACCACCAGACAAAAATCTCTGATTATATTGCTATAAAAATCTTTTTATTAGCTGGAGCTGTTGCAATGGTTTCTTTTGGAAACTTAGCAATGTTTTTCTTAGGAATTGAAATTCTTTCTATTGCATTATATGTACTTGCAGCAAGCGATCGTTTGAATATTAAAAGTAATGAGGCTGGTATGAAATATTTCTTGATGGGATCTTTTGCATCTGGAATTATTTTATTTGGTATTTGTTTGATTTACGGAGCAATGGGAACTTTTGATGTGGCTGAAATTTACGAAAGCTCTTTATCTGCTGAATTGCCAATCTGGTTTCCTATTGGAATGATTTTAATGACAATTGGAATGTTTTTCAAAGTTGCTGCTGTACCATTTCATTTCTGGGCTCCAGATGTTTATGAAGGCTCTCCAGCTTTGACAACTGCTTTAATGAGTACTTTGGCAAAAGTTGTAGCAATTGCAACACTTTATAAATTAGTAGCAGGTTTGAACTTAATTCCGTCTTTAGAAAATCAAGATCTATTAGGAACATTTGAACATATTATTGTAATTATTTCAATCGCGTCTATGACGGTTGGAAATATAATGGCTTTACGTCAGGTAAATGTAAAACGTATGCTGGCATTTTCTGGAATCTCTCACGCAGGTTTCATGTTAATGACATTTTTATCAATTGCAACATCTGCCGGAGTTCTATTGTATTATGCCGCAGCTTACGCATTAGCCGGAATTGCTGCATTTAGTGTTATCTTATATGTTTGCAAAAATCAGGATAATGAGGATATCACAAACTTTCACGGTTTAGGGAAAACCAATCCGCTTTTGGCTGCAATTTTGACTGGTTCATTATTATCAATGGCCGGAATTCCTATTTTCTCTGGATTTTTTGCTAAGTTATTCTTGTTCAATCAAACAATTCAGTCTGGTTATATCGCTTTAGTTATTGTTGCTGTTATCAACTCTATTATAAGTGTTGGTTATTATTTCAAACTAATATTAGCAATGTATTCTAAAGAACCAAATGAAGAACGTACAGGAAAACCATTTCTTATTTATGCAGTTGCAATCGTTTCAATTACATTGAATATCGTTTTAGGTCTATTCCCATCTTTGGTTTTAGATTTATTAAGCTAAAAAAATAGAATTCTATATAGGAAACCATCCGTTAGTTCGGATGGTTTTTTTATTTTCAATCCGTTTTATTTACAAGAAAAAATCATGTTAAAAATTTAACTCAAATTGTTTCACATCAAAAAAACTCCATATATTTGAGTTCACTAAAAGCACAAAAAATTATGGCCTTTAATTCAAAAAATCCATTTTTAAGCAGCAAACGTTTTTCATCTAATGCTGTTTCAAGAGCTGAAGAAGTACACGAAGCGCAAATTATTGACTACAATCAAGAAATGACTGTTTCAGGTACAATTAATAAAACAGCTATTCTATTTTTAATTCTATGTGGAGCTGCCATGGTAACTTGGTGGATGGCTTTTAATGGAATAAACATCATGATTCCTGCAATGGGAGGAGCAATCGTTGGATTAATTTTAGTATTAATTGCAGCATTCAAACCGCAATATTCGCCTTATTTAGCACCTGGTTATGCATTATTTGAAGGTTTGTTTATTGGAGGTATATCTGCAATTTTTGAAGCAATGTATCCTGGAATTGTAATTAATGCTGTTGCGGCAACGTTAGTAACATTTTTAGTTTGTCTAGGTTTATATAAATTTGAAATCGTAAAAGTTACTGAAACATTCAAATCTGTAGTAGTTGCTGCTACATTGGCGATTGCAACATATTATTTATTTTCTTGGCTAGCTTCTCTAGTATTCAATTTCACACCAGTTCATTACGGAAACGGAATGATGAGCATTGGGATCAGTGTTTTTGTAATTGTTATTGCAGCTTTAAATTTATTCTTAGATTTCGATCAAATTGAAAAAGGTGCACAGCAAAGAATGCCAAAATATATGGAATGGTTTGGCGCTATGGGATTAGTAATTACATTAGTTTGGTTATACATCGAATTCCTAAGACTTTTATCGAAATTATCGAAAAAATAATATTTTTCTAACCTTATAAAAAAAGCCTTTTTGAAAATTCAAAAAGGCTTTTTTTTGCTTTATATCTTTCTAAATGCTAGTCTAAAAAATTTCATAGAAATAGCTTTCCTTTCAAAACTTCAATCGAAAAAAAATAGTGAGTTCTACTTCTTTTAATCCAAAAGAAATCCAAAGAATTATTCTATAAACGACAAAATTCTTAAAAGAAATTCTTAAAAAAGTAATACATTTCTTATTTTATTAAAACACGCTGAAATTTTAAAATTTTTTCAAGATTTTAAAAATCTTATTCATCTCTACTCAATTCCCGTTATCAAAAACGTAGTAAAAATAAGACTTAACAAAAAATAAAGCCAATATGTAATAAATTACAATTAATGCAATTTATTACATATTAACAATAATTAATGCTATATTTTTACTAAATAAGTTTTTTATTAATAAAATAATTACGAATATAAAAAATTTATATATTTTTGTGTAATCGATTACAATTAACCAATGTAAAAGATAATTAAAAACCACAAATTACGATTACTAACTTTTTAACCAAACCAATTATGAAAAAAAACCTACTTTTTATTTTCATGTTTCTTGTAAGTATCCAAATCTGGGCACAGCAAGTCTCAATTTCAGAAACATCAGGATGGCTTGAATCTGCTTTTGTTAAATGGCAGCCTGTAAGTGGCGCGCAAACCTACAACGTTTATTATTCTGGTAATGGAATCACAGATCAAAAAATTGACGACCAGCTTATAAGAAGCTATGGAAGTTATTTTCGTGCTGACATTCCTGGTTTAAAAGCTGGATCTTACACCATCAAAGTAAAACCAGTTATTTCTGGAGCTGAAGGAGCTGGTTCTACAACAAGCGCACTAACTGTCGTTGCGCAAGACCGAAATGGATTTGCTTTTGAAAGCGGAAGAGTTCCCGGCGGATACAAAGCAGATGGAACTCCAAAAGATAATGCGGTAATTCTTTACATCACTCAAAACACAAAAAACACGATTTCGATGAATATTACGGGAGCAAGCGCAAATCCTTGTGTGGGTCTCCAAAATATTTTATATGCAATTAAAAAAGGAAAAGATACACGTCCGTTTATCATCAGATTAATTGGAAACATTACAGACATGACTGTTATGGAAGGCGGTGACGTTGTAATTGAAAACTCAAATAACGCATCAAGTTATGTAACAATCGAAGGCGTTGGAAATGATGCTGTCGCTAATGGCTGGGGCGTTCGTCTAAAATCAGCTTCAAATATAGAAGTCAGCAATCTTGGTTTTATGAATTGCAACAGTACTGCAGGAGATAATGTTGGAATGCAACAAGATAACGATCATATTTGGGTTCACAACTGCGACTTGTTTTATGGAAATGCAGGAAGCGATGCCGATCAAATAAAAGGCGATGGTGCATTAGACAATAAATCTTCGACTTATATTACTTTGTCTTATAATCACTTTTGGGACAATGGAAAAGCGAGTCTTTTAGGTTTAAGCGAAGGAACTACAACTGGTTTATACATCACGTATCATCATAACTGGTTTGATCATTCTGATTCGCGCCATCCACGTGTTCGCTATTATTCTGCCCATATTTACAATAATTATTATGATGGAAATGCAAAATATGGAGCTGGATCAACGATGGGATCTTCACTTTTTGTTGAAGGAAATTATTTCAGAAACAGCAAACATCCAATGATGACTTCATTGCAGGGAACAGATATTTGGGATGAGGCCAATCAAGTAAATAATGCTGGAACAATGGGAACATTTTCTGGTGAAGCCGGCGGTTTTATAAAAGCTTACAACAACACTTTTGATGCATCAAACGGAACCAACAATATGCGTTTTGTAGCTTACAATGACCCGAATCCGTTATACAATATTTCTGGGAAAATAAGTTCTGCAACAGATTTTGATGCTTATTTGGCAACAAGTAGAGGAGAAACTGTTAGCAGTTCTATCAAATCAAAATCAGGTGCAAATTCATATAATAATTTTGACACAGATGCTGCATTATATGTAAAAAATCTAGTAATCGATCAGCCTGCAACGGCAAAAACAAAAGTAACACAATATGCAGGACGTGTTTCTGGAGGAGATTTAAAATGGACATTTGACAATAGTGTTGATGATACTTCATCACTTGTAATCACAGCTCTTAAAACGGCACTTACAAACTATACCGGAACATTAGTGGCAATTCAAGGCGAAGGGAATCCGCCTGCAAGTTCTCAAACACTTACTTCAACAGGCAATGAAAACCAAACTGTAGCAAGCGGAACAGCAATCTCTTCAATAGTATTTACTTGGGGCGGTGACGCCACAGACGCAACCGTAACAGGATTGCCAGCATCTGGACTTAGTTTTGTAAAAAACACAACTGCAAAAACAATTACTATAACAGGAACTCCAACTGCAACGGTTTCTTACTCGATTGCTACAACCGGAACAGGAACAGCTGCAACAGCTACAGGGACAATAACTGTTACAACAGCTGGAACACAGACTCTAACTTCAACTGCAAATAACAATCAGACTGTTACTAGTGGAACGGCAATTAGCTCAATTGTTTTCACTTGGGGAGGAACAGCAACAGATGCAACAGTAACTGGCTTGCCAGCTTCTGGAATTAGTTTTGTAAAAAACACAACGGCAAAAACAATTACAATTACGGGAACTCCAACTGCAACGGTTTCTTATTCGATTGCTACAATTGGAACCGGTACAATCGCAACTGGTTCAGGAACCATCACTCTTACAACAGGAACACCGAGCGGCGATGAAATTCATAATTTCACAACTTCAGGAAAAACAAGTTCGTTTTATACCATTACAGGAAATATGAACTCTAGCAACGGTTCTGTAACTTATAATGGATTAACATTGACTGCTCGATTGAAAATTGAAACAAGTACCACCATAACTTATACAACAACAACTGCATCAACATTAACCTTAGTATTTGATTCTAATTTTACAGGAACAATCAAAGTTGACAATGTTTCTTATACTGCATCTGCCGGCATTGTAACGGCATCAATTGTAGCGGGTTCACATACTATTACAAAAGGTGCAGTGGCAAATCTATTCTATATTAGTACACAATATAATTCAGGAGGCACTTTAAAAATGGCAAAAGCAGCTGAAATTGCAACAGAGCCAGAAACTACGACTGTTCTTCTATATCCAAATCCTGTAACTGATGTTTTATATTTCTCAAAATCAACTCAAACAATTGAACAAGTTTTGGTTTATAACATGTCTGGAACACTAGTAAAAAGTGTCGGAAAAAATGCTGAAAGCATTGATTTAAGCGAATTAATTTCGGGAACTTATTTGGTGAAAGTTACTACAAGCGATGGCTCTTTCAACCAAACAATTTTAAAAAAATAAACTTACAAAAAAAATTCAACTAACTTAATTTTAAATGCAAAAGGCTTCCAATAATGGAAGCCTTTGATATTTAGTGTAAAATACCAAATATTACAAATCGAATTTAATTCCTTGTGCCAAAGGAAGATTTGTGGTATAATTGATCGTATTAGTTTGACGGCGCATATAAATTTTCCATGCATCAGAACCTGATTCGCGTCCGCCACCAGTTTCTTTTTCTCCACCAAAAGCACCACCAATTTCTGCACCAGAAGTTCCGATATTTACGTTTGCAATTCCACAATCAGAACCCGTAACCGATAAAAATCTTTCAGCCTCACGCAAATTATTCGTCATAATTGCAGAAGATAATCCTTGAGCAACACCATTTTGAATCTCAATTGCACTATCAACCTCTCCAGAATATTTAATTAAATATAAAACCGGAGCAAAAGTTTCGTGCTGTACAATTGCAAAAGAATTTTCTGCCTCTGCAATTGCAGGTTTAACGTAACAGCCGCTTTCATAACCTTCGCCAGAAAGCACACCGCCTTCAACCAAAACTTTTCCACCTTCGGCAACTACTCTATTTAAAGCTACCGCATACTGTTCAACTGCGTGTGTATCGATTAGCGGCCCAACATGATTATTTTCGTCAAGCGGATTTCCAATGCGTAATTGTTTGTAAGCTGCAACCAATGCCTCTTTTACTTTATCATAAATACTTTCGTGAATGATCAATCTTCGAGTTGAAGTACAACGCTGTCCAGCAGTTCCAACAGCACCAAAAACAGCACCAATAACTGTCATTTTAATATCGGCATCCGGAGTTACAATAATAGCATTGTTCCCTCCTAACTCTAACAATGATTTTCCTAATCTTCCGGCAACAGCTTGTGCTACAATTTTACCCATTCTGGTAGAACCTGTTGCAGAAATTAGCGGAATACGAGTATCTTTTGTCAATAATTCTCCTACTTGATAATCTCCATTAATTAAACACGAAATTCCTTCTGGAAGATTGTTTTCTTTAATAACCTGAGCAATTATGTTTTGACAGGCAATACCGCAAAGAGGTGTTTTTTCAGAAGGTTTCCAAACGCAGACATCTCCAGAAATCCATGCTAAAGCTGTGTTCCAAGACCAAACTGCAACCGGAAAATTAAATGCCGAAATAATCCCAACAATTCCTAACGGATGATATTGTTCGTACATTCTATGTCCTGGTCTTTCAGAATGCATTGTTAATCCGTGTAATTGGCGTGATAAACCAACAGCAAAATCACAGATATCGATCATTTCCTGAACTTCGCCATAACCTTCCTGCAATGATTTTCCCATTTCATAAGAAACCAATTTTCCCAATGCTTCTTTATTCTGACGTAATTTTTCTCCAAACTGACGCACAATTTCGCCACGTTGCGGTGCAGGAATCAATCGAAATGTTTTAAAAGCTTCTGTTGCTGAACGCATTACTTTTTCATAATCTTCTAAACTAGAAGTTTTTACCGATGCAATTAATTTTCCGTCAACAGGTGAAAAACTATCTAAAATTTCTCCCGATGAAAAGCTCTCTGTTCCAGTTGAAGTTCCGTCATTAACCAGCTTAATGCCAAGTTTTTCCAGCGCTTCATTCATGCCAAATTGTGATGCTATTGTTGTCATTGTAACTTTTTTAGTTAAAATTGTTATATTTTTTTTATGTAAAGATATTCTTTTAGAATTAATTTCAAACTGAAAATAAAATCTTAAGCAAGAGTAAATTTAAGATTATTTAATGCTAATAACAGCTTTTAAGCCTTATTTATTGGATTTATTTGATGAAATTTGTACTTCAAATAATTTATAATATGACCAATTTCAGTCGGCTTCTAATCTGTTTATTATTAATTTCCTTTAACGTATTTTCTCAAAAAGAGCAAAAATCATCTTTTCAAGTAGTTCCACTAGGAATTAAAGGAGGAATTGACGAAAAAAATCTTTCGGCTTATTTATTAGCACCCAAAAACACTAAAGATTTTATCTGTTTGGATGCTGGAACTATAAATGCCGGGATTGAAAAAGCAATTGAAAACAAAGTCTTTAAAGTTTCTACTAGCGAAGTTTTAAAAAAATACATCAAAGGTTATTTTATTTCGCATGCGCATTTAGATCACGTTTCTGGATTAATCATCAATTCTCCTGCGGATTCTTCTAAAACTGTTTATGCGACTGAAAAATGTATGGAAATGATGGAAAATCATTATTTCAACGATCAAACTTGGGCCAATTTTGGAGATAAAGGCGTGGGATTTCCATTAAAAAAATATCACTTCCAAACTTTGAATTTAGGCGAAGAAACTCCAATTTCAAATACAAAAATGACGGTTAAAGCTTTTCCTTTGAGTCATGTTAATCCGTTTGAAAGTACAGCATTTCTAATTAAAAGTGGAGATTCATATGCTTTATATTTAGGTGATACTGGTCCTGATTCTGTTGAAAAAAGTGATAAACTTAAAACTTTATGGACTGCTGTTGCGCCTTTGGTTCAAAGCAAAAAATTAAAAGGAATTTTCATCGAAGTTTCGTTTCCCAACGAACAGCCAGACAAATTTTTATTTGGGCATTTAACTCCAAATCATTTAATGGCTGAGCTTCATATTTTAGAAGATTTAGCAGGAAAAGGTTCTTTAAATAGCTTCAAAATTATTATTACACACCTAAAACCCCCAGCAAAAAATATTGCTAAAATTAAAGAGCAGTTAAAAAAACAAAATGATTTAGGACTGAAGATTATTTATCCTGAACAAGGGAAAAAATTTGAATTGTAGAGCAAAAATTTGTAAGTTATTTTTTATATTTTAGCTGAATAAATTTTATTTCATGGAAATTATTTGGTCTAAAAAAGCAAATTATAACTTTTATATCATTCGAAATTATCTAGATCATTTTTGGTCTCCATTAATAGCTCAAAAATTCGTAAAAAATGTTTTACGCATTTTAAGTTTATTAAAACAAAACCCGATGCTCGGAAAATATAACTTAAACTTGGAATGTAGAGAAATAGTTATTTCAAAACATATTACTTTATATTATCAAATAGAGAAAGACTCTCTAAAATTAATTTCTTTTTACAACAATCGTCAGAAACCGATAAATACAATTGACTAATAATTTAAATCAATCCTTTACTTTTTAGCTCAGCTAACATTTCTTCATGTGTAATAAAATCTCCATTTTTCAAATCAAGTTTTCCTTGCTCAATATCAGCCTTTAAATCTAGCATAAAATTTTCTTCTGGAGAAAGAATCTTAGCAATTGAAAGTACTTCATCTGGAGTAAATGTGCGAGTTTTTAATTTTCGATAAAATGTCGGACTAGGAATACCCACTTTTTCAATAATATAGTTTTTTTTATATGCTGACTTTTCGATTAAACCTTCAATATTTTCAAGTATATTCTTGTACGCAATAATTTCTTGTATCATTTTTGTTACTTTTTAACAACGTTTGTGATACAAATATATATCAAAAATGATGTAAAAAATTTCTTTTAACATAAAAATAAACCCGACAGGTTTTTAAAGCCTGTCGGGTTCACTATTTAAAGTCAAAAACTATTTCTTAGCCGTAAATCTAGAATCAGTTTCCATTACAGTTCCGCATTTATCACAAGTTCTTAATTCTTCTGAATTGTAAAAATGTTCGAAATGAGGAAGAAAATCTTTCTCTATATTATGTAATTCAAAATACACTTCGTAAAGTTTGTGATTGCAATTATCGCAATGCCAAAGAAGTCCATCAGTATATCCTTTCCCCGCACGTTTGCGTTCAATAACTAATCCAATCGAACCTTCGGAACGAACTGGAGAATGCGGAATTTTAGCAGGATGCAAATACATATCGCCGGCATTTAATTCCATTTCTTTACGCTCGCCATCTTCTTGAATAACGACTTTTATGCTTCCTTCTAATTGATAAAAAAGTTCTTCGGTTTCGTTATAATGATAATCTTTTCGAGCATTTGGTCCGGCAACAATCATTACAATATAATCGCCTGAATCAACATAAAGGTTTTTATTTCCAACTGGCGGTTTTAGTAAGTGTCGGTTATCTTCAATCCATTTTATTAGATTGAATGGTTTTGCTATAGCCATTTTATTAGATTTTATGAAACGCTAAGTTAACGAATTTGCAGAGACGCACCACTTTGCGCCTCTACAATTTCTCTCGTATGAGATAAACATAAACCGGAAAATGATCGCTAAAACCAGCATCGGTCAAAGAATTTCTTAACGGATATCCTTTATACTTTCCTGAAGTCTGAATTAAATACGGTTTGTTGAAAATCCCGGCTTTCCAAAATTCATAACTTGAAAAATCTGATTTTATCAAAGACTGCGTCATTATAATTTGGTCAAAAATATCCCAAGAATCTCTAAAAGCTAAAGTACCCATTCCTTTCTCTGCCATTTCTTCAAACGGATTATAAACACCAAATTCTGGAACTTCGCTTTTTTTTGCTTTTGTTCCCAAAGCGATTTTTAGGCTTTTATTAAAAGGCCCATCGTTTAAATCGCCCATTGTTATAACTTTCGCCATTGGGTTTATTTGCTGCAAAGAATCAATTATCTTTCTGTTTAATTTCCCGGCCGCTTCCCGATAGGGACTGCTTGCTTTTTCTCCTCCAGATCTCGAAGGCCAGTGATTAATAATAATGTGAATTTCTTCATTATCTAAAAAACCAGTCACTAAAAGCTGATCTCTCGTAAAAACTCGGTTCTTCGTATCAATTTTGATTTCAACATCTCCCAAATCTTCACTATTATTTTCTTGAAGAATAGGCTTCTCCTTATAGATCAATAATGGGATATTTGAAAAAGAAGTAGGCCTGAAATATTTTTTCTGATACAAAAGCGCTACGTCAATTCCACGTTGATCGGGCGAATCAAAATGGATAATTCCGTAATCATAACCAGCTATTTTTTCTTGTTTTATTAAATCTTCAAGAACACCTCTGTTTTCAATTTCAGAACAGCCTATTAAAGTTGGTGCATTTGAATTTTCAAGAGTTCCAATTTCTGAAATAACTCGTGAAAGATTCTTTAATTTTTGTTCGTATTTTTCTATTGTCCAATGCTGGGCTCCTGCGGGTGTCCACTCGTCATCATTTGTATTTGGATCATCAATTGTATCAAAAAGATTTTCGAAGTTGTAAAAAGCCACCGTATGAATAGCGTACTTCTTAGACTGAGAAAATAAGGAGGAAATCGAAAAAAGAAACAAAAAATAAAACGTGATAAATTGGCGCATAAATTTCAATTAAACATTTAAAGCCACAATTTAAGAAATAATTATTTTGTAAGAAATTTACTTGTTTTTATTTTTGATTTATTCTTTGTTTCTGCAGAAATCTCTTGTAACTTGCTTACAAAAATTGATACTATCTTTAATGAAAAAAAATCTTGTTTTCTTGCTTTTCTTCAGTGTGCTGGCTACTTTTTACGGACAAAAAAACAGTTCTTTAGCAGAGAATATCAGGATTAAATATAAAATTCCCGAATTAGCCTATGCAGTTGTTTCTTCAGATTCGATACTTGAAATTCAAGCTTTAGGATATCAGCGAATCAATTCTTCTTACAAGGCAAAAATTGATGATAAATTTCGATTGGGATCTTTAACTAAAACCATTACAAGTTATATTGCTATGGATTTAATAAAAGAAGGAAAAATAAAACTGGACACTAAATTCTTCGATCTTTATCCGGAATTAAAGGCAGACAGCAATCCTCTTCTTTATAATGTTACATTGCAAGATTTCTTGACCTTTAGAGCTCCCATTCCTACTTGGTCGTACGGAAATGAAACTCCAACTCAAAAAGAAATTAAAGGTGATAAACAGCAACAACGATATGAATTTATTTCTTGGTTCTTGAAACAAAACCAAGTTGTTACTGAAAAGCAAGAATTGTATTTGTCAAATCCAAGTTATGTTTTTGCCGGTTTGATGCTTGAAAAAGCGTCCGGAAAAAGCTATGATACATTAGTAAAAGAGTTAGGCAAAGAATTAAATATAGATTTTGGTTTTGGACAGCCCAATCTACTCGATAAAAATCAGCCTTGGGGACATGACGAAAATCTAAATCCTGAAAAACCATCCTTAAATTACAAATTAAACTGGCTTTCATCGGCAGGAAATATAAATTGCAGTTTGCCAGATTATTGTAAATTTACGCAAATGCATCTGCAAGGTTTATCAGGGAAATCAAACATTTTATCTTCTCAGGAATTTAATTTGATGCATACTGGTTTACCCGAATTTTCTTTTGGATGGTATTCTGAAATAAATGAAAAATCAAATCTAAAATATTCTTTTCATTATGGAAATCCTGGAACATTTTTGACTAAAGTTTATATTTGTTCATCGATTAATAAAGCTTTTATAATCTTTGCAAATGTTCAGTCTGAAGAAGCTGATAAAGGATTAATGCTTCTGCTCGATGAATTACAAAAACAATATGGAGGCTGATTTTTAGTCTGACTTTGAAGAATAATTAAAATTTTAAGCAATAAAAACTATGAATAGCCCGCTTAATATCAAGAAAAGTTTTGCCATGGGTAAAATCGCATTTCTTATTTTTGCTTTGCAATCATTAACATGTCAATCTCAACAAATCATGATAACACCGCCTTATTTACAAAAAGGAGATACTGTAGCTCTTTTAGCAACTGCCAGAAAAAATATCGACGATAATTTAAAACCAACTATTGATTTACTCCACAGTTGGGGATTAGAAGCTGTTGTTGGAAGCACAATTGGTCTTGATTATCATCAGCTGGCGGGAACAGATGAACAGCGCGCGGCCGATTTTCAAAAGCAATTAGACAATCCAAATATTAAAGCAATTTGGTGCGTAAAAGGCGGGTACGGAACTGTAAGAATGTTAGATTTATTAGATTTTACAAAATTCAAACAGCACCCAAAATGGGTTATCGGTTTTAGCGATGTTACTGTTTTGCACAATCATTTAAATACGATGGGTTACAAATCAATTCATGGTATTATGCCCGTGACGATTCCGCGTGCAACTCCAGAAGCAGTAAGTTCCATGAAATCGAGTTTGTTTGGCGAGCCTATTTCGTACTCTATTGATCCTGATAAAATGAATCGTTTTGGAAAAGCAACGGGAGAATTAGTTGGCGGAAACTTATCTATTTTGTATAGTTTATTAGGTTCTCCATCAGCGATAGATTGCAGAGATAAGATTTTATTCATAGAAGATTTGGATGAATACCTATATCATATCGATCGTATGATGATGAATTTAAGACGCAACGGTTGTATCGAAAATCTTAAAGGAATTGTGATTGGCGGTATGACCAAAATGAAAGATAATGAAATTCCGTGGGGAAAAAATGCTTTGGAAATCATTGATGATGTGACCAAAAAGTATAATATTCCTGTAATTTTTAACTTCCCAGCCGGCCACATTAGAGATAATAGAACTTTGATAATGGGAAATACCGTTACTATTGATGTGAATGCATCTGGAAGTACACTTGTTTTTCAAAAATAAAACTGCATTTTTCCTTGAATTAAGGAAATAAATACCACATTTAAAAAATTTCGCAAAGACGCGAAGTCGCAAAGATTAATTTAAACTTTGCGACTTCGCGTCTTTGTATGCAAAAAACCTGAAACCTGAAACCTGAAACCTGAAACTTGAAACTTGAAACAAACCTATGGCAGAACATAATGAACTCGGAAAAAAAGGAGAGGAACTTGCAGTGGAATTTCTTCAAAAAAATGATTACAAAATTTTAGATCGGAATTGGACTTTTCAAAAAGCAGAAATAGATATTATTGCACAAAAAGATTCTGTTTTGGCCATCGTTGAAGTGAAGACAAGATCAAGTTTAGATTTTGGTTCGCCGCAAGATTTTGTTAAACAAAAAAAGATTCAACTGCTCATAAAAGCAGTAAATGCCTACATAAACGATAGGGAAAAGGATTTTAGTGATGATTTAAATATTCGTTTTGACATAATTGCGATCCATAAAACCGAGGAAACATTTGCAATTGAGCATATTACTGATGCTTTTTATCATTTTTAACATATTTTTTTATTGTTATAATTGTAACAATTTGTTTTTTTATTTATCTTTGTCGAGATTTATAACATCAAATTAACTAAACCAACACAATTAAGTTACAAAAAAAAAGAAAAAAAATTATGAAAACCGTTTCTTCAATCGTCGAAAATTACATCAAAACAAAACCATTTTTATTGAATGCATTATCGCTCGGGATTATCAACCTAACTTCTCTTTCTCGGAACATTATGACCGAGCTAGAAAGTGAATTTGGCAAAGAGGTAAAACAAGGTGCTGTTGTAATGTCTCTTAAAAGACTGACTGAAGAATTAGATTTCAAATTAAACCACAAAATCAATAAAGTAATCAAGAATATTGGCGAAATTACGGTTCGCTCTGAATTGACTGACTACACTTTTGCTGCATCTGAAACCGTTTTAAACAAACAAGCCGATTTGATTTCTGACATCAACGCTTTATCTGATATTTTTTATACCTCATCGCGTGGTGTAAACGAAACAAATATAGTTGTGAGCAGCAGTGTTAATCATTTGGTTGAAAAACACTTTATGCGCGAAAAACTAATTCAGAAATTAGATAATTTAGCATCAATTACAGTAAAACTTCCAAAAGAAAACATTGTAGTTCCAGGGATTTATTATTTTATTTTCCAGCGTTTGGCTTGGGAAGGAATTATTATAAATGAAGTAATTTCGACTTCAAATGAATTTACAATTTTAGTTGGAGAAGATCAAGTTGATGTTGCTTTTAAAGTAATTAAAGACTTGAAAAACTAATGAATAAAATTTAATTTTAGATCTCAATTAATATTCAATTTCTAAAATCCTTTTGTCTTTTTTTACCAAAAAAGCAAGAGGATTTTTTGATTCTGCTCAATTGAAAAATCTGCAATTCAATGCACTCTCAATAAGAATATTCTCAAAAACAAAAATTGAGAATCGTTAATTTTTAAAATTTTTCCCAAAAAGTTATCAACTTGATAAAAAGCATTTTACCTCTGTATTTACTGAGATTTAACACATCTTAAATTAAAAAAAAGAGAAATAAGTGTAATTTTTGACTTTTATATGCGAATAATATTTTTATATATTTGCTAACCACTCAATACATTAGAGTATCAATTTTGACAGTATCGCAATATAATTAGATTTAAATACAAACTAATTAATTAATGTTGGAAGCCAGAGATTATAGCGAAAAATTATTGGTAAGCGAACTTAAAAATGGCAGCGAAAAAGCATTTCGTGCCCTTTTTGATTTGTATTACCAAGATATCTATGGTTACAGCATTAGTCTTTTGAAATCGAAAGAAGCTGCCGAAGAAAATGTTCAGGATGTTTTTATGAAGGTATGGCAGCATCGAGAAAACTTAAATCTAGAGCAGTCGTTTAAAGCTTACATTTTTACAATTGCCAGAAATCAGGCTTTTAATACGCTAAACAAAGCAGCAAATGACAAGGTCTTAAAAGAAGCTGTTTTTTATGAAAGTCAAAAATCTCATGAATACGGCGATTATTCGATTCGCGAAGAAGATTGTAAAAAACTTCGCAAACAAGCTATAAAACAATTACCACCCAAGCGAAAGCAAATTTTTAAAATGTCCCGAAAGAAAGGCATGAGTTACGAACAAATAAGTCAGGAACTCGGCATCTCTATAAATACAGTCAGGAACCAAATGAGCAAAGCACTGGAATCCATGCGAGTCTTTTTTCAAGTTCATGATGAGATTATCTAAACCAAAAAACCATAAACCATTAAAATCACCTTTTCGGGTGATTTTTTTTTGATTATAGCTAATGTAATTGGCCACGGATCAAACAGATTTAAACAGGTTCACGCTGGTTTCTATTTTTTTTACTGTTTTATATAGCTCGCGGTTTTAACTGCAAACTATGGTTTAATTTCTGCCAATATTTTTCCAAAAAACAATAAATAATCCGTGAAAACCAGTTTAAATCCGTCTAAATCTGTGGGCTTTTATCGTGTACCAATATTTTTTTCAAGCAAACCATGCATATTAACACCCTGAAAAACAAATATTTACAATTAAATTATATTTTAAAGATGTTAAAATTTAAAAATTTATAACGTTTGAGTAGTACTCAAATCTAGTTCAGCTGTATTATATCAGAACCGGACCTAAAAACAATTCGTAATGAATTCAAATTCTGAAATAAAAAGTCTTTTGCAAAAGTTTGTTTTGAATCAGTGTACACCTGAAGAAACAAACGAGGTAATTGCTTATTATAAAAAAAATCAGCTTACTGATGATTTTCCAACTGTGGAAGATATTCAAAATCTATTATCGGAAATGCCAAAAATGGACAAGCAAACCGCCGATTCGATTTTCATGAATATTTTGTCTGCTTCAAAAGAAGAAGAAAAAAGAGGAAGTTGTAATTGAGTTGCCAGTGAGAAAATCGAATTACAGAAAATATATTTCGATTGCGGCTTCGGTGATTGTTTTATTGGGAATTGGCTTTTTCTACAAACAAAATCTTTCAACTAAATCTACTGAAAAAGAATTCGACTTTAAAAGTAATGACATCGTACTGCAATTAGAGAATGGCGATATTCAGGTGATTTCTGAAAAAAATTCCTCGATTGTAAAAGATGCAAAAGGAAATGTTGTGGGAAACCAGAACGGAGATAAATTAGTTTATGAAAACAGCTCAGATCCAGAAAAATTGGTTTACAATACAATCAAAATTCCGTATGGGAAAAAATTTCGTCTTCAACTATCTGACGGAACATTTGTTCACTTAAACTCGGGAACAACTTTAAAATATCCTGTAAAATTTATTGCAGGCGAAAACAGACAAGTATTTCTTGATGGAGAAGCTTTTTTTGATGTTGCCAAAGATAAAAAACATCCGTTTATCGTAAATGCTGATGACTTAAATGTTCGCGTTTTAGGAACACATTTCAACGTTTCAAATTATCCTGAAGATGCTTTAACAGATGTTGTTTTGGTGGAAGGTTCTGTTGGAATGTATCAATCAAATCAAGAATTTGATGCACTTAAAAACACCATTTTGAAACCTGGATTTAAAGGAAGTTTTAATAAAGAAAATGCTAAAATTTCGACTAAACCTGTAATTACAGATATCTACACGTCTTGGATAAACGGCGGTTTAACCTTTAGAAATATGACTTTCAAGAACATTATTACAAAACTAGAAAGACGTTATAATGTTACAATTGTAAACAAAAACGAAAAACTTGCAAATGAAAAATTCAATGCCAGCTTTAAAGAAGAATCTATTGAAAATGTTATGAGCTATTTCAATGATATTCATGGCATTAATTACACCATAAAAAACAATCAAATACTAATTAAATAACCACTAAAACCAATTACAATTTATGAGGAACTAAAATTATGGGAATAAAAAAATCGGAAAGAGCTGCGAACAATTTCCGATTAACTAAGTGATTGAATATAACGAATTAACTACAATCAATTAACAAAATTATGAAAAAAAAATCAAAGAATACTGGGTTTTTATACCGAGTGTTCCAAAATGACCTAAAATTGAAACTAACTACACTACTTATTTTGGTCGCCATGTTCAATATCCGAGCAAACACTTATGCCCAAAAGACAAAAGTAACGCTGGAATTAAACAATTCAACAATCGAAAAGGTTATTGAGACCATAGAACAAAAAACAGATTTCAGGTTTATTTACAAACTGAATGACATTGATCTGGATCGAACGATTTCAATAAATGTAAAAGACCAATCAATTTATGTTGTTCTAGATAAGCTATTTAAAGGAACTCCAACCGAATTTAAAATTCGCGATACTCAGATTATCTTAAAAAAGCCGGAGCTTAAAACACAAATAATTGAATATCAAAAACAAACTGTTTCAGGAATTGTTACCGATGAAAAAGGTATTCCGCTTCCGGGTGCTTCTGTAAATGAAGAAGGAACAAAAAACGGAGTTGCTACTGATTTTGACGGAAAATTTACGATTACTGTTGCAAGTAATCAATCTGTAATTGTGGTGTCATTTGTTGGTTACAAAGACAAAAAAGTAACGGCCAACCAAAGTGTACTTAATATTCAACTTGAACCAGACGCAACAAATCTGCAGGAAGTTGTATTAATAGGATATGGCTCTTTATCTAAAAAAGATGTAACGGGCGCAGTTTCTTCTATAACTTCAAAAGATATGAATCAAGGCGCACTTGTAAACCCTTTGCAATTAATTTCGGGTAAAGCTGCGGGTGTAAATATTAATCAAATTGGTAGTGAACCGGGTTCTGGACCAAGTGTGCGTATTCGTGGAATTTCGTCATTAATTGGCGGAAATGATCCTTTGGTTGTTGTTGATGGTATTCAAGGAGGCTTGGATTTATTAAACCAAATTCCGCCAACTGAAATCGAAAATATTGACATCTTAAAAGATGCTTCAGCTACTGCTATTTACGGTTCAAGAGGTGCTGCAGGTGTAATTATTGTTACCACTAAAAAAAATAAAGCAGGAAGAACAACTATAGAATATATTGGGAATGCATCAATCGATTTTATTCCAAAAAAACTGGATATGCTAGATGCAAATCAATGGTGGGAAGCGGCTCAAAAAGTGGGCGTTCCAGCATCTGCAAACCATGGCTCAGATACTGACTGGTACGGGATTTTAACTAAAACTGGTGTAACTCAAAATCATACTTTGGCATTTGGAGGCGGTGCAGAAAACTTTAATTACAGAGCTTCTATCAGTGCTATTTTACAAGATGGAGTTGTAATTAATTCAAACAATAAAAAATACATTGCTCGTGTTCAGGCAACTCAAACTGGACTTGATGGAAAATTAAAATTGACTTATAATTTAAATAATGGAACAAGTTATACAGACAGTAGTATTCAAAGTATTGGTCGTGTAAACACGGTTTCAAATTTAATTACAAATGCTTATTTAATGCGTCCTACAGATCCTGTTTTCAATACTGATGGAACATATTTTACTGATCCGGCAATCTTTCAATATTTAAATCCGTATGCCGCTGCACAAACTATTACTAATGAAGGTCAATATGACAATTTATTTGGAAGCTTAAAAGCTGATTTAGATTTATATGACGGATTAACAGCTAGCTGGTTTGGAAGCTGGAGAAAAACAAATAATACAATTGGGTTTTATAATCCAGCAGAATCAACAGATTCTCATGCGATTGATCAAAAAGGTTTTGCTAACATTAAAAATGACAGACAAAACGAAAGATTAATGGATATTAGTTTGAACTACAAAAAGACTTTTGGAGCACATTCTATTAATGTTTTAGCTCTTTATGAGTGGCAAAAACAAGTTTATCAGGGAGATTATGCACAAGTTCGTGGTTTCATCAACGATATGACAACTTACAACAACCTTGAGTTAGGAGATATGTCAAAAGTTTTGCCTGGAGATATGAAATCATACAAAAACGACAGGACTTTAGTTTCTTTCTTAAATCGTATTAACTACTCTTACATGGATCGTTACTTGTTGACAGCAAGTATTAGAAAAGATGGTTCATCTGTATTTGGAGCTAATAACAAATGGGGTTACTTCCCTTCTGCATCTGTTGCGTGGCAAATTACAAAAGAAAATTTCATGTCAAAACAAACTTTGTTTAATGACTTAAAATTACGTGTTGGATATGGAGAAACTGGTAATCAACAAGGTCTTAACCCACAAAGTTCATTATTATTAGTTGGAGGATCAGGAACTACTTATTTTGGAGGTTCACAAATTACCAATTTCAACATTTCACAAAATGCAAATCCCGATTTAAAATGGGAAACTAAAAAACAAACCAACATTGGTCTTGATTTTGCCTTATTAGAAAACAGATTAAGAGGAACAATCGATGTATATACTTCTACAACTGACGATCTTTTATTTGATTACACTGTGCCTCAGCCTCCTTATCCTTATGATAAAATTAAGGCAAACGTAGGAAGTATCAGAAACAAAGGTTTAGAAGTTGCTTTGGGTTACGACGTAATCAAAAACGAAAATACCACGCTGACTTTAGCAGGAAACGTTTCGTTTATGAAAAACGAAGTACTTAATTTAAGTGGAAGCATCAATGGAGTTCCTTTAAATACTGATTATGTTGCTTGGGGAGCAAGTGGTTCAAACTCTTACTTAATAAAAGGACAACCAGTTGGAACTTACAATATTTTACATCATACAGGTGTAGATGCGGCAGGAATTGAAACTGTCGAAGATCGTGATGGAAACGGTATTATTGATCAAGGTGATAGAAGCCCGGACAGAGTCATTAGTGGTTCTGCATTACCAAAATACACGTATGCTTTCAACCCGACATTTGTTCACAAAAATTTTGATGCGTCAATGTTGTGGAGAGGCTCTGGAGGAAATAAAATCTACAATCAGGTACGTGCTAACATAAGCCGTCTTGAAAACATTGGTAAATCAAACATTTTAGCAAGCGCTGTAGATGAAGGTATTTATTCTTCGCCATATGCATCTGATATGTATTTAGAAGATGGTTCGTTTTTACGTCTAGAAAATGTTACTGCTGGATATAATTTTCGTTTCAAAGATGTTAAATACATCGAGTCTGTTAGATTATCACTTACCGGAAACAATCTTTTACTTATTACCAACTATTCTGGTATAGATCCAGAGGTAACGTTGAGCGGAAGTGGCAAACCTGAAGACAATTTTGCTTCTGATAAAGGAATTTATCCTCGTACAAGAAGCTTCGCAATAGGTTTAAATGTAAAATTTAAATAGTAAAAAGAAATGAAAATCAAAAATATAGTATTAGTAGGAAGTTTAACTCTCCTATCTCTTGTTGGCTGCACCAATGTCGATGAGAATGTTTACGATAAATATCCAGCAGAAGACTTTTATGGTACACCAGAAGGCGCAGATATCGCTCTCGCAAGTGTTTATGCGCAAGTTGGAGGAAACTGGAATGGCGTAGGTTATGCTGGAGCAGATAACGGTTGGTACGATCTAAACTGTATGTCTGCAGATGAGCAGGTTATTCCACACAGAAATACAGGCGACTGGCAATTAGATTTTGCTCGTGTTTACACACACAAATGGCTTCCAACGGATTTAATGGTAAACAATACCTGGAACTGGCTTTATAAATCTATTTTTAATGCCAATCTTGCGGTTTCTCAATTAGAAACTGCCAAAGCCGATGCTCCAAAAATCGCTGAAGCCAAAGTTTTACGTGCCTTTTTCTATTACTTATTAATGGATGATTACGGAAGCGTTCCTTTCTACACAGACAATAATACTACAGTAGATAAAATTCCGCAAGCGAGCCGTAAACAAGTATATGATTTTATTGTTAAAGAATTAACTGAAAATGTTGATTTGCTTTCTGGAGAAAAAGGAGGAAATTATTACGGAAGATTCAACAAATGGGCTGGTTACACTTTATTGGCAAAAGTTTATTTGAATGCTCAGGTTTATACTGGCGAAGCAAAATGGGCAGAATGCTTAGCTGCTTGTAACAAAGTAAGCGAAGGCGGATTCAGTTTGCACCCAGCAAATTCAAATGCTTCAAGCGCACTTGGGAATTCATATTATGATTTATTTGGAGATGTACTTCCTGCTGATGAAACAATCCTTTCAATTTATACTACAGTCGATATTGTTTCACGTAACATTTTTACAGTTCGTAGTTTATTTGGGCCTCATTGTCAAGCTTTATTTGGGTACAGCGGATGGAACGGTACTATTGTTCCTAAAGATTTTTACTTAAAATATACAGACAACGATATTCGTAAAAAACAATTCTTAATTGGCGAACAACCTGGCGGAACTAACTACACACTTGATATTAGTTCATTAGATAATCCTGGTGCCGGAGCTCAAGAAGGTGTTCGTAATGTGAAATTCTACCCTGTAACACCAAGAAATGGCGGAGGTGCATCAAACGATTTTCCTATTTACAGATATGCAGACGTGCTTTTAATGATTGCTGAATGCAATGTTCGTTTAAATAATGCAGCAGCTGCAAAACCTTTTATAGATCAGGTAAGAAGCCGTGCCGGTATTGGAGCTTTGGCAGGAAATCCTACGCTTGAAGATATTTATACGGAAAGAGGTCTTGAATTAAACTGGGAAGGTCATAGAAGACAAGATATGATTCGTTTTGACAAATTCTTATTGCCAAAACAATTCAAAGAAACTTCAGAAGCATATAGAAAATTATATCCTATTCCAACTTCTGCTTTGAATGCAAATCCAGGTCTGAAACAAAATCCAGGTTACTAAAAAGATAATGATTATGAAATCGTCATTACTTCAAAACAAAAATGACGGTTTCGTATTTCTTTAAAAACAAATAATAAATACATATGAAAAAATATATAAGTACATTATTTGCGCTTGGCTCCCTGCTTTTCTTGGGCGCATCTTGCGATAATGATGCCGAATTAACTTATTTGAAAGAAGTTCATTTTCCGGCAGACATTAAAATTGCACCTAGCACTACCATTGTTTTACTTGAAGATAATGCTGATAAAAATGCATTGACAGTTTCATGGGATGCTGTTGCTTTTCCTATTGAAGCACCCGTAACTTATGCAGTACAATTTGATGTTCCTTCAGATATTACTGGCGCAAATGCTTGGCTTAAAGCAACTCGTATAGAAGTTGGCCAAGACGTTTTAACCAAATCTTTCTCTGTACGAGATTTAAATAAAATTGCAACAGATTTAGGTCTTCAGCCAAACAAAGCCAATAAACTTATTGTTCGTGTTGAAGCTCAAATGGACAGAAAAATATTTTCGAACAATGCTGAACTGACTGTTACGCCATACGAAAAAAGTGTTGTTTTTGGCGAAATCTATATGCCAGGATCTTATCAGGGCGAATGGGATGTTAACACAGCTTCTGTTTTAGCAGCAATCGAAAAAGGTGTTTATCAAGGTTATGCAACAGTTCTTCCAGGATACGGAACAGGATTCAAAGTAAACACTGCCAAAAATTGGGCAGAATTTTACGGAGCTGATGGAGCTGATAACATTAAAAAAATGAGCGATACCGATTTACAAATGCCTGGCGTAGGTTCTTATCAAATTAAAGTAAACTTAAATACTTTAAAATGGTCTGCAAAAGCATATGCATGGGGAATTGTTGGAACTGCTCAAGCCGGAGGATGGGACAACAGTACACCTATGAGTTATGATCACAAAACTAAAACTTGGAAAGTAACTGCTGATTTGGTTCCCGGAGCTTTAAAATTCAGACTTAACAATAACTGGGGCGTAAATTACGGACCACCAGACGAATCTAAAAATGTTATTGCTAAAGACAATGGAGGTGCTTACACTATTTCTGAAGCGGGAACGTATGAGGTGACTTTCACAATTGATGAAACAGATCCTGATACAAAAGGTTATCCTGCAACAGCAACTTGTTCTATAGTTAAAAAATAATCTAACATATTTCATATAAGCTAGATTAGTTTGAGTGATACCTGCCTTTTTTGAGCGAAAGGCAGGTTATCTAAAAAAATAAAAAAACTGCATTTCTAGTCTTGTAAAATTTAATTCCTAAAATCATGAAGTCTAAAACCAACATCGTTTTTATTTTGTTGTTTGCGTTGGCATTTATCTCCTGCAGTTCATCAGATGATAGTCCTAAAACTGATCCTAAACCGGATCCTGGAACGGGATATCAGCAATACGGAACCGCTTTTGACAAAGTACCAGCAAATGAAGATGCGGTTATTTATCAGGTAAATTTACGCTCTTTTAGTCCGGAAGGAAATCTAAAAGGAGTTCAGAAACGTCTTGATTCTATTCAGAAATTAGGCGCGAATGTAATTTATCTAATGCCTATTTATCCGGTTGGACAAATAAAAATGGCAGGTAAATTAGGTTCTCCTTATTCTGTAAAAGATTACAAAGCCGTCAATTCTGAATTTGGAACACTTGACGATCTGCGTTCTTTAGTTACGGAAGCACACAGTAAAAACATGGCGGTTATTTTAGACTGGGTTGCCAATCATACTTCATGGGACAATCAATGGATTACAGCACATCCTGATTGGTATCAAAAAGATGCAAACGGAAACATTACGATTCCCCCGGGAACGAACTGGCAAGATGTAGCGCAATTAAATTATACTAATAATGACATGAAAAAAGCCATGATCGACGCAATGTCGTATTGGGTTTACAATGCCAATATTGATGGTTTTAGATGTGATGCTGCCGATTTAGTTCCGATGACTTTCTGGTCTCAGGCGATTACCGAAATCCGTAAAATAAAAAACCAAAAATTGATTTTAATGGCCGAAGGTACCCGAGCTAATCATTATGATGCCGGTTTTGATTATACTTTTGGCTTTGCCTATTTTGATGCTTTAAAAAAGGCTTTTTCAGAAACGCAGCCTGCTTCTTATTTACAAACCGAAAGTGCTAAAGAATATGGACAGTTAGACAGTTCAAAGCGTATTGTTCGTTATACGACTAATCACGATGTGAATCTTTCTGACGGAACTCCTCTCGAACTTTTTGGAGGCAAAAAAGGATCTTTAGTCGCTTTTGTAATTGCTTCAAGCATGAAATCTGTACCAATGATTTATGGCGGACAAGAAATTGGCTATGCAAAACGTATTGATTATTTTGATAAAAATCCTATCGATTGGTCAACTGCCGATTATGATATGCTGAAAGAATACAAAAAAATAATCGCTTTTAGAAATACAAGTGAAGCACTAAGAAAAGGAAAAATTACAGGATACAGCAGTAATGAGACAGCTGTATTTACTATGGAAACCACAACCGACAAAGTTCTAATCGTAGCAAATGTTAAAAATAAAGCAGTTAAATATACCACTTCAACCGCATTGGCAAATACAAATTGGATTAATGCCTTAACAGGAACTCAGGTAACAATTGGTGCCGAAATAAATTTAGCGGCTTATCAATATTTAATACTTAAAAAACAATAAAAAGCCTCTAATAAAACTAGATTTGCATAAAACCAAATAACATGAATTTTCAATCCACAAAAGTCCTGTTCCAAATTCGTTTGGGCAAAAAAATTATGCTCTTACTTTTCGTATGCGCAAACGCTGTCTGGATTCAGGCACAAGAAATAACTTCGCCAGACAAAAATCTTTCTTTAAAATTTGAATTAAAAGAAGGTGGCGTTCCTTTTTACCAATTAACATACAAACAAAAACCTGTTATTAAGCCAAGTTCGTTAGGATTAGAAATTCAAAATGGCGCTTCGTTCATGGACGGTTTTACGGTTACCAATTCAGCACAATCTTCGGTTGACGAAAATTGGAATCCAGTCTTAGGCGAAGAAAAAACCATCCGAAATCATTATAATGAATTGGTTGTTACTTTGGCTCAGCCAAAAAGCAACAACAGATATATTCGAATTCGTTTCCGTTTATTCAACGACGGACTAGGTTTTCGATATGAATTTCCGAAACAAAATGATCTAAGTTATTTTGTAATTAAAGAAGAACGTTCTGAGTTTAATCTGGCTGGAAATCATAAAATTTTCTGGATTCCGGGAGATTATGACACCAATGAATATGCCTACACAACTTCTAAAATTTCAGAAATTCCTTCGCTGATGAAAAAAGCGACGATTGAAATTAATGCACAATGCCCAATAAAAGAATTGTCTGTTCAAACGCCATCAATGATGAAATCTGATGATGGTTTGTACATCAACATTCACGAAGCGGGATTGATCAATTATCCAGCAATGTATCTTGAAGTGGATGCTGTAAACAATAAAATGCGCAGTCACTTGGCGCCAGATGCACTTGGTGCAAAAGGTTATATGCAGACAGATGCGCAATCGCCATGGAGAACTATTGTGGTTAGTGATAAAGCAACAGATATTTTGGCTTCAAAATTAATTTTGAATCTGAATGAACCAACAAGCTACAAAGATGTTTCGTGGATCAAACCAGTAAAATTTATCGGAATTTGGTGGGAATATTTTGTTGCCGGAAGAAGTACATGGGCTTTTGGAAAAGAAAATAATGTAAAATTAACTGATGATTTTACTAAGCTTACGCCGAATGGAAAACACGGAGCAACAACAGAAAGAGCAAAAGAATATATTGATTTTGCGTCTAAAAATGGTTTCGATGCAATCTTAATCGAAGGATGGAATATTGGCTGGGAGGACTGGATTGGAAACTGGAAAGAAGAGGTTTTTGATTACGTAACGCCTTACCCAGATTTTGATGTAAAAGCGGTTCATGAATATGCGGCTTCAAAAGGCGTGAAAATTATCATGCATCATGAAACTTCAGGATCTGCCACTAATTATGAAAGACGTTTGGATCGTGCTTTTCAGTATATGAATGACAATGGATACGATGCTGTAAAAACAGGTTATGTTGGAAAAATTATTCCGCGTGGTGAACATCACGACGGACAATGGATGGTGAATCATTATATCAATGTGGCGAAACGTGCCGCCGATTATAAAATTATGATTGACAGCCATGAAGCGGTTCGACCAACGGGTTTAAACAGAACTTTCCCAAACTGGATTGCTCAGGAATCTGCTCGCGGAACTGAGTTTGAATCAATGGGAGGATTAGCACCGGATCATACTACCATTTTACCTTTCACAAGATTAATGGGAGGACCAATGGATTATACACCGGGAATTTTCCAAACGGATCTTTCGTATTACGGAACTGGAAGTACACAACGCGTAAATACGACTTTGGTAAAACAATTGGCTTATTATGTAACCATGTACAGTCCGTTGCAAATGGCGGCTGATATTCCGGGGAATTACGAGCGTTTTCCAGATGCTTTCCAATTTATAAAAGACGTTGCCGTTGATTGGGACAACACTTATATTCTGGAAGCGGAACCGGGAGATTATATCACAATTGCACGCAAAGCAAAAGGTAAAAACGAATGGTTTATTGGCGGAATTACAGATGAAAATGCAAGAACGGCAAACATTTCATTTGATTATTTACCTGCAGGAAAAAGTTTCATCGCCACAATTTATGCTGATGCGAAAGAAGCGAATTGGAAAGAAAACCCACAAAAATATACGGTAACCAAAGTTATCGTAAACTCAAAAACCAAATTGAAACAATATTTAGCTTCAGGCGGAGGTGTTGCAATTAGCATTAAAGAAGGAAATCCTTCTGAATTAAAAGGATTGAAGAAAATATAAAAATTTGGTTAATTAGGTAGTAAGTAAAAATGGCGCATGAAATTTTCGTGCGTCATTTTTTATATATAAAAAAAACTATAAGTAAGGTTTCCCGTATTGATTCCTCCATATAATTTCATTTTTTTACAGAAGAAAATCTAATTCCTAAATAATGAAAAGAAAATTACTTTTAATTCCGATGTTTTTTGTCGGCAGTCTATTTGTTTCCTGCTCAAGCGATGAAACCGAGAAAAAACCAGAACCTCCTGTAGTCGTTGCGCCTCTACCGATATCAATCACAGCGACTACTCCTGAATTTATAACAGCTGGTGAGAATTTAGAGATTGCAGGAACTAACTTTACCAATAAAAATTATCCAACTAAAGTTTTTGTGAATGAAATCGAAGTAACACCAAAAGAAATCACCGATACCAAGGTTATACTATCCAGCCCAAATATAAAATCTGGAGAAAACACTGTACGAGTACAAATTCAAGGTGTTAACAGTACACTATTTGGTTTTTACGCAATGGCAAAAGGATGGAATAAATTAACTACTTTAGGAAATTTAGACATTCAATCTTCTACTGTTTTTGACAACAGTAAAACTATATTTTCGTTTGCAGACAATGATGCTAGTGATAATGGTTTTTGGGGAGCTCCAAAAAAATTAGAAGGAAAATCTACTGGTTATGCTTCAGCTTATATACCTCAGTCGGGTAGTTACGGCGATTTTAAAATGATTGATGAAAAAACAGGAGTATTAACAAATACTATTGCAGGTTTTTTTACGGACAGTGGCTTTGAAACAAAAAAAACAATTACTGTTACTAATGCCTTTAGTCCAGCCATTAACGGCTTAAAAGTTGGCTATTTAGATGATAACATTTGTATTCTTACAACATTGCTGAGTGGTCAAATCTACACAAAAGACAAAGGGGCAACTATTGTTAAAAATGACCCTCCAGCCTGGGCTGCAAAGATCACTGCAGGCGGAGGCGTTTCTAGTAGATTAGGAGCTTCTGCTTATGGAAAATCAGTATCTGATAATAAATTTTATCAACTTGGAATGCTTTATGATTTAAAAAAGTACGGCTCTAATAATTATAAGAACGTTGTTTTACAATCTGAAACAGGATATGATAATTGGATTGTTAAAGACACTATATCAAAATTCGATTTAAAGTACTCTTCTTCTTACAAGTTTGTAAACATCAACAAAATATTTACAATGAATAAAACTGATAAAACATTAGTTGTCTCGACAGACATGCTACAAACTTGGAATGTCATAAAAACAGATGTAACAGCTTTTTTTCTTAGATCAGAAACACAATGGTATATTCAATCTGGCGATAAATTGTACGTAACTAAAAATTCAGGTACTTCATGGGAATTAGAATTAGAATTACCAGCTGGTTCAGTTGTAAATGACATTTCTTTTTCAAAATCCAAAATCATAGTTTCTGGAAACAAAGGCTTACATTACCTAAAACTGGAATAATTATAAAACGGTAATTTTTTTAGCCACGAATTCACGAATTATTTTTGAAAATCTGCTTAAAATAAATTCGTGAATTCGTGGCTATTCTTTTTTACTCCTCAAACAATTCCATCAATTCCAAAGCACGTTTTATCGACTTCACATTTTCAAAAGTCAACAACAAACGTAAGCCGTTTACGGTTTGTTTTTCTTTCATTTTGCAGAGTGAACTTTGCTTTTGAACGAAGTTTAAAACATTTCTAAACTTAACCGACTGATAATAATCTGACTGTTGATCAGATACGAAATAACCAATCATTTTGCCTTGTTTCAAGACTAATTTCTCGATTCCAACTTTCGTTGCTATCCATTTTATTCTGATGCTGTTTAATAATGAAACAGCTTGTTTTGGCAATGGCCCGAAACGGTCAATAAGTTTTCTTTCGAATTCCTGTAATCCGGCTTCGTCTTTTATCGCGCCTAATTCGTTGTATAAAACCAAACGTTCTGAAACGTTATTGATGTATTCATCTGGGAATAAAAGCTCGAAATCAGCATCGATCTGAATGTCTTTTACATATTCTTTGGTATCGATATTATTTTCCTCAGGATACAAATCTTTGAATTCATTTTCCTTCAATTCTTCAATCGCTTCATTCATGATTTTTTGGTACGTATCAAAACCAATTTCGTTGATAAAACCACTTTGTTCTCCACCCAATAAATCTCCTGCACCACGAATTTCAAGATCTTTCATCGCGATGTTAAAACCACTTCCGAGTTCGCTAAATTGTTCCAATGCCTGAATACGTTTTCTCGCATCTTCAGTCATTGATGAATACGGCGGACAGATGAAATAACAAAACGCTTTTTTATTGCTTCGCCCTACTCGACCACGCATTTGGTGCAAATCTGACAATCCAAAATTATTGGCATTATTGATGAAAATCGTGTTGGCATTTGGCACATCCAATCCACTTTCGATAATCGTTGTAGCCACCAAAACATCAAAATCTCCGTTCATAAAACCTAACATCAAATCTTCCAGTTTCGCTCCGTCCATTTGTCCGTGACCAATTCCGACTCTCGCATTTGGAACCAAACGCTGAATCATTCCCGCAACTTCTTTTATATTTTCAATTCGGTTATTGATGAAAAAAACTTGTCCGTTTCGCTGAATTTCATACGAAATCGCATCACGAATGATTTCTTCATTAAAACCAACTACATTCGTTTCAATCGGATATCGATTTGGCGGAGGCGTTGTAATTACAGATAAATCTCTTGCCGCCATTAATGAAAACTGAAGCGTTCTCGGAATTGGCGTTGCTGTTAATGTCAGCGTATCAACATTGGCTGCAATCGTTTTTAATTTATCTTTTACGTTTACGCCAAACTTTTGTTCCTCATCGACAATCAATAAACCTAAGTCTTTAAAAACGACATTTTTATTTACTAATTGATGCGTTCCAATAACAATATCGAGTTTTCCTTCGGCTAAATCTTTTAAGGTTTGCGTTTTTTGTTTTGCGGTTCTAAATCGGTTTAAATAACCAATTGAAACCGGCATATCTTTTAATCGTTCTGAAAAAGTCCTAAAATGCTGATAAGCCAAAATCGTTGTCGGAACTAAAACCGCAACTTGTTTGCTATTGTCAACCGCTTTAAACGCAGCACGAATTGCAACTTCTGTTTTTCCAAAACCAACATCACCGCAAACCAAACGATCCATTGGGCGATCGCTTTCCATATCGGCTTTTACTTCTGCCGTTGATTTGGTTTGATCTGGAGTATCTTCATAAATAAACGAACTTTCTAATTCGTTTTGCAAATAACTGTCCGGCGCAAACTGAAAACCTTTTTCCAAACGACGTTTTGCATACAACTGAATTAAGTTGAATGCAATATGTTTGACACGCGCTTTGGTTTTTTGTTTTAAAATTTTCCAGGCGTTCGATCCTAATTTGTAAATTTTTGGAGGCGTTCCGTCTTTTCCGTTGTATTTGGATATTTTATGAAGCGAATGAATGCTTACGTACACGATATCATTATCGGCATAAACCAGTTTTATGGCTTCCTGCGTTTTTCCTTCCACCTGAATTTTCTGCAAGCCACCGAACTTCCCAATTCCGTGATCTATATGTGTTACATAATCACCAACCGAAAGCGCTGTTAATTCTTTAAGCGTAATATTTTGCTTTTTAGAATAACCGTTTTTGATATTAAATTTATGATAACGCTCAAAAATCTGATGATCCGTATAAGCCGTTATTTGATTTTCTTCATCGATAAAACCTTGGTACAAAGGCAATACAATCGTATGATATTGTTTTCTGATATTCTCCGAATTGGCTTCATCCAAACTTTCAAAAATATCATGAAAACGTTTTGCCTGAGTATCATTCGAACAAAACAGATAATTTACATATCCGTTAAAATGATTTTCGCTCAGATTATTCAACAATAAATCAAATTGTTTATTGAAGGAAGGCTGAGGCTGAATATGAAATTCGAATTTTTTAGTGGTTTTAAAAATTGGTTTTGATGCCAATTCAACAATAGAAAAATCTAAAGCGCGTTTGATAAACGAACTCTGATTTAAGAATAATTGTTCAGGAGTGGCGTGTTTTATTTCTCCTGAAAGTTTCTCAAAAGCTTCTTCAGCTCTTGCGAATTGTTTGTCTAACTGACTAAAAAGCCCGTCAGTATTTTGAATAAAAAAAACGGTTTTTTCTGCAATATAATCTAAGAAACTTTCGCGGTTTTCCTGAAATATCTTGTTTTCGACATTCGGGATTATCGTAATTTTTTTATGGGTTTCGACTGATAATTGCGTTTCAACATCAAAACTTCTGATGCTGTCCACTTCATTTCCAAAAAACTCAATTCTATATGGATGATCGTTTGAAAAAGAAAATACATCGACAATTCCCCCACGAACTGAAAATTCGCCAGGTTCTGTAATAAAATCGACTCTTTTAAATTCATATTCGAACAAAACTTCATTGATAAAATCAATCGAAATTTTATCGTTCAAAGCGACTTTTAAAGTGTTTTTATCCAATTGCTGACGCGTCACCACTTTCTCAAAAAGGGCTTCGGGATACGTAACAATTATGGCAGGTTTTTTACGAGAATTGATTCGGTTTAAAACTTCAGCGCGAAGCAAAACATTCGCATTGTCAGTTTCATCAACCTGATAAGGACGGCGGAAAGAAGCCGGATAAAACAGTACGTCCTGCTCGCCAACCATTTGCTCCAAATCATTCAAATAATAAGCCGCTTCTTCTTTATTGTCTAAAACAACTAAAAAAGGAAGCTCGGTTTTTTTGAAAACAGCACGTATTATAAATGAAACAGCAGATCCAAGCAAACCACTAAGGTTCATTTTTATCTGATTCCCTTCCAGTAAACTTTTGGCAATCTGATCCGTTTTCGGCAGATTGTCATAAATGGTATATAAGGCGTTTTTACTCAACTTTTGGTGCGTTTTGATCTGTTTTTTGTATTGGAACCTGAGGTGAATTCGTATTCGGAATCGCGCGCGTTGTATCTAACATTTTCAAGAAATCTTCTTCTCCTTGCTCTTTTGGAATTTTGCTTTTTTCAACAATTTTATCCATTTGTCTTTCCAGCGAAATAATTTCTTTGTTGATTTCTCCAATTAAAAGCATCACTTTATCATCTGGAACAGTGCTCAAATTGATAAATAATTCCATCATTTTGACTTTGGTAATCAAAATTGAAATTCGGCTTTTAATTGCTGGTTGATTAAGTTCGGCCGGAATATTATTGTTCAAAGCCAGTGCTTTTTTTGAAATCGCTTTTGACTTTTTCTGGAATGCTCCAATTGTTCTTCTTGGCTTATCTCCTATTTCTTTTAAAAATTCACGCCATTCCGTCCATGTACTTGCATTTTTTTCTGCCGCTTCATTAATTGGTTCATCGATAAAAGTCCAAGCTTTATTAATATTATTGAAGATTTTTTCATTCTTTTTTGCTTCTTTTGCGTTTTCGGCAAGGCGCTTTTCATTATCATTCTGACATGAATTCAACACAAAAATGAGAAGCAAAAAAAGAGATACCTTATATTTCATTTGATAAAACATTAAGCTACAAAGTTACAAGTAAATTTACAATTATGAATGCTTTTTTTGAGGTTCTGAGATGCTGAGATACTAAGGTTCAAAGTTTTTTAGACTTAAATTATCGATATCAAGCTGAACGAAGTCAGAGCTCTTTTTTTGAAGCTTTAAAAGCAATCTATAGCAAATTTTCAGAAGGCACAAGGGCACATACATACAGACACAAAGGCACACCTCTGAAAAAGAGAATTATCCAACAAACAAACTTTTTCATTATTGAATTTATAATTTATGATTCTTAAAAACGTAAGTAATTGCGAAAACGTTATATTTGTATCTCTAAAATCATCGAAAAATGAATCCAAAAATATTGATCATTGGTGCCTGTGGACAAATTGGAACAGAGCTGACGCAAAAGCTGCGTAAATTATACGGAACGGAAAATGTAATTGCTTCTGACATCCGAAAACTAAATACTGATGTTGTTAATTCAGGGCCTTTTGAAGTGGTCAATGCTTTAGATTTTAACCAAATCGAACATCTTGTCGAAGTACATCAAATTACTGATATTTATTTGATGGCAGCGCTTTTGTCGGCAACGGCTGAAAAAAATCCAGCTTTTGCATGGGATTTAAATATGAATTCTCTTTTTCACGTTTTAAATTTAGCTAAAGCAAAAAAAATCAAAAAGATTTTCTGGCCATCCAGTATTGCCGTTTTTGGACCAACAACTCCAAAAGAAAATACACCACAATATACTGTAATGGAACCTTCAACCGTTTACGGAATCAGTAAACAAGCAGGAGAAAGATGGTGCGAATACTACCATAATATTTATGGTGTTGATGTACGCAGTATTCGTTATCCAGGTTTAATCAGTTGGTCAACTCCTCCGGGCGGTGGAACGACAGATTATGCTGTTGATATTTTTTATAAGGCTATTGCCGATAAAAAATACGAATGCTTTTTATCATCTGAAACTAAAATGCCGATGATGTATATGGATGACGCAATTAATGCAACCATCAATATCATGAAAGCTCCGGCTGAAGAAATTAAAATTCATTCTTCATACAATTTAGCCGCAATGAGTTTTACTCCAACCGAAATTGCAGCCGAAATCAAAAAACATATTCCAGATTTTGAAATTACTTATAATCCAGATTTCCGTCAGAAAATTGCGGACAGCTGGCCAGCAAGTATTGACGATAGCTCTGCTAGAGAAGACTGGAACTGGAAACATACTTTTGATCTTGAAACTATGACAAAAGATATGATTGAGCATTTGAGTTAAGCTGAGTTCAATTATTTTTTAAGAAAATTAGTAGCGTCCAACTTTAGTTGGATGGCAAAATAAATTACAGCAAAAAGGCTTTAGCCAAACTTTAAAGGTTAGGCTAAAGCCTTTTTCTATTCAATCTTATTCCTCCAGCTAAAGCTGGAGGCTATTCAAAAAAAGTTAATTTCTTAAAAAAAAATCCCGTTTAGAAATTCTAAACAGGATTTTTTATATTCTTATTTGAAAATTTATTTCACTTCAAAAACATTATTTGCAGCTTTTATATCAGCCATTAATCCGCTTGGATCTATGGTGATTTTTTTGATTGCAGTTTTGTTTTTATCAATTGAAAAACTATAGTTTGACTGCGCCCAAGCCCAATCATCTAAAACAGTTCTTTTCTCATTTGGATTTGGATTCGGCTTAATGAAATTCATCATTCTTAAAGGAATGTAGAATGTTTCAGAAGTTCCGTCAGTATAATCTACTTTCAAATCAATTGGCATTGGCATTCTTCCAATTCTTTCCAAAGTAACTGTTGTTTTTCCTGAATTGTCAGCAACGTCTTTAATTCCGTAATCAATTGTGTTTGCAGTTTGCGCCCAATCAACTAAATACCAATCTAATTCAGCTCCAGAAACTCTTTCTGCTGATCTTTTGATATCGTTTGGAGTTGGATGCTTGAATTTGAAATCGTTGAAATACCTGTGCAACGTTGCATCAACATTTGCTTTTCCAATTACATACTCTAATTGCGAAAGGAAAATACTTCCTTTTACATAAGATGAAACACTGTAAGGACGGTTTTCGTCGTAACGATCTCCGTGCGTAGTTTGTGGCTGTTCTTTTCCAGAATTTACTAAACTGTAATATGCAGTATAATTTCCTTTAAAAGGATTTGCTTCTTTTTTATCGCCTTTTAGTTCATTCAAAGCGCTGTCTTCAATATAAGTTGTAAAACCTTCGTCCATCCAAGGATGTTTAGACTCGTTCGAAGCTAAAATATGCTGGAACCAAGAATGTCCTAATTCGTGTGTTGCAGTTCCTAAAATTCCTTCAAGCGTTCCGCTTCCAAGCATCAAAGTACACATTGCATACTCCATTCCGCCATCACCGCCTTGAATAAATGAATATTGTTTGTACGGATATTGTCCAACTCTGTGATTGTAATAATCCATCACTTTTACCATTAAAGGCTCTAACTGTTTCCAGTTTCCAGTTGTTTTTTCATCGTTTTTGTAGAAAAAGTGCAAATCAACGTCGTTTGGTCCTTTTACAATATCATGCGTATATGCTTTATCAGCTGCCCACGTAAAATCGTGAACATTTGGTGCGATAAAATGCCAAGTCAATGTTTTTGCTTTTTTCGGATAAACAACTGTTACGCCAGCATCTTCATAACCGTGACCAATTGAATTTTTATCCTGAAGATATCCAGAACCTCCAATTGTGTATTCTTTATCAATAGTAATATTTACATCAAAATTACCCCAAACACCGTGGAATTCTCTCGCTACATAAGGATCTGCATGCCAGCCTTCAAAATCGAATTCGGCTAATTTTGGATACCATTGTGACATTGAAAGTTCAACTCCTTCTTTATTATTTCTTCCAGAACGACGAATCTGTACTGGAACCTGACCTTCAAAATCTAATGTAAAAGTCGTTTTTGAATTAGGAAGAATTGGCTTAGCCAAAGTCACTTCTAAAATAGTTGACGAAAGTCTTGTTTGAGCCACAACACCGTCTTGCTTAAAATTAGTCACTTTTAAGAAACCAATTTCGTTTGGTTTTAAAGTTTCAATTCGGCTTTGTTTGATTTCTTTTCCTTCAGCATCTTTAATTTTGTTCACCATTCTTGCATCTGGATCTTTTATAGAATGTAAACGAGCATCCATTTCACTTCCCGGCTGAAAAGCATTTGGATATAAATGATAGAAAACCTTTTTTAAAGTATCAGGAGAATTATTAGTATAAACTAATTCTTGTTTCCCTTTGTATTGATAATTTTTTACATCCATCGATACGTCCATTTTGTAATCGACGTGCTGTTGCCAATAAGGGGCGCTTTGTGCAAAAGCAGAATTTAAACCCAAACTCAGAAAGGATAATAGTATTATTTTTCGCATGGTTATTTTAATAAAAATGGAAGGGTTGCCGCCTTTCCACCGGATTAGTGTATTTTATTTGATTATTTTTTAGACATTTTTTCGGCCATAAGCAAAGCGTTGTAAGCATTTACCATTTTAGCTGTTTTTGAAGATTCTGCTGAAGAAACTGCTTTAGGTTTTTCAATTGAATCTTCACTTTCTCCCAAAACAACTTTTGAAGGAAGTGCAACTCCAGAATCCATTAAAATTTGCTTAACCTGAGCTGCTTTTAATTTTGGATAATAAGAACGAATCAACGCTGCTACTCCTGCAACATTTGGAGACGCCATCGAAGTTCCCTGCAAATATTTGTATTTATTGTTTGGAACCGTTGCATAAATCTCTTCACCCGGAGCAAAAACATCCACATTTATTTTTCCGAAATTTGAAAAACTTGCCACAACATTTTCACCATATTCTTTCTTGATTGCGCCAACAGTGATTACATTATTTGTAAATTCTTTTATGTTGTCTTTAGAATCATTTGGATAATTGATGTTTTTCGTTTCATCAATATTGTATCCATCATTACCTGCTGCATGCACAATTAAAACATCTTTTTTTGCAGCATATGCAAGTGCCTCATAAACCCAGTCTTTGTGCGGTGAAAAGCTTTTTCCAAAACTTCCGTTGATTACTTTTGCTCCGTTGTCAACTGCATAACGAATTGCCAATGCAATATCTTTATCGTACTCATCTCCATCAGGAACTGCTCTTACAGTTAAGATTTCAACATTTTCTGCTACACCGTCTCCACCTAAATTATTGCCTCGAACTTGTGCAATAATTCCGGCAACGTGAGTTCCGTGAAGTGCTTTTTCTTTATCTGGACCATAAACAACATTGTTCCCGTAATGATTGTTTTTGATGTCATCAGGATTGTCGCCTACGACTTTTCTTCCATCGTAGTCTTTGTTTAAATTATAATCTATTTCGTCGTAAACCTGTTCTCTGTATTCTTCAAAATCGGCTTCAGGATCAAACGTCGGACCTGCATTTGTGAAAATTTGCGTCATTACCATTTTCGATCTTGCCACTTTTGGATCTGTAGAAGTTAAAGCACTTAAATCCTCGATTTTATACGTTTTTTTATTAAGCGCATTTTGAATCGTTTTATGAACCTCCATTAAAAAATCAACTTGCTCTTTGTCTTTTAAAGCTTTTTCATATCTTTCTGTATATTGTTTTAAAGCTTCTTTGTACTGCGCTGAACCATCATCACCTTTTTTGACAACACGCGTCATTTCAAGATTTTCATGAACAGCATTTCCTAGAAAATTCCATCCGTGAACATCATCAACAAATCCATTTTTATCATCGTCAATTCCGTTTCCTGGAATTTCTTTTGTATTTGTCCAAATTTTTCCCTGCAAATCTTCATGCTCAATATCGATACCAGAATCTACGATCCCTACAATTACTTTTTGACCCATTTTACCTTGCAGTAATTCGGCGTAAGCCCTATCAACACTCATTCCCGGAATCGAATCTTTTACTAAATCCAGATGACTCCATCTTTTCAATTCATTTTCAGTAACGGGCGCCTTTTTAACAACTGCTAAAGGTGCTTTGATAAATTCCTTAGAAGCAGCAGATTGTGCCTGTAAAGTTCCGCAACCTGCCAAAACCAATAAAGCAAAAGCAGATAATTTAATAGGTTTAATATAACTCATGTTATCTTAATTTAATATAAAAGTTAAAAGATGCGCCTAAATTAGGACTTTTTGTTACAAAAAACTAACGATTAACACTGTGTTATGATTATTTAAATTTACTTTAAGGAAACTGAAAGCTAACAAAATACTCTTTGTATCAAATACTTAAAGGTATTCTTATAAATAATTAAAGGTTTTTTATTTTTTGACGATTTTAAAAATTTGGTCAAATAGTATCATTACGGTTTACCGTAAGGAATATTGGTATAAATAAAGTATTCTTGCTTGACCATATTTCTAAACCTATTCTATGAAAACAAAACTACTTTTACTACTATTATTTTCTTACTTATCAATAAATGCTCAATGCTGGAAAACAGTAACTTCTGGATACAGTTTCAATGTAGCTATGCAAAATGATAATAGTCTGTGGAGCTGGGGCAACAACAAAGATGGTCAATCTGGAGATGGCACTTTAATAAACAATTCTTCTCCAAAAAAAATCGGAACAGGTACTGATTGGAAAACAGTAGTTACCGGAACTGATCATGCGGTTGCCCTAAAAAATGATGGCTCTTTGTGGGCTTGGGGCAGCAATAAAAATGGGCAATTAGGAGACGGCACCAGCGTAAGTAAAAATATTCCTACACGAATAGGATCTGCTACTGATTGGCAGACAATTGCAGCAGGAAATCAATATACAGTTGCAATCAAAAAAGATGGAACTTTGTGGGCCTGGGGAGATAATTATTTTGGACAATTAGGCAATGGTACCAGTTCAGGTCCCAACATTCCTAAGCAGGTTGGAACAGCGAATGACTGGAAAACGATAACGGTAGGTTATTTTCACACGATTGCCTTAAAAACAGATGGAAGCTTATGGGCTTGGGGAGGAAATGATGATGGACAACTAGGAGATGGTACTATTACTAAGAGTTATTCTCCAAAAAAAATAGGAACAGATACTGATTGGAAAACAATATGTGGTGGAGGAAGTCATACTCTAGCTATAAAAACAGACGGATCCTTATGGGCTTGGGGGAAAAATAAATATGGAGAGTTAGGAAACGGCATAACTACAAGTAGCTATATTCCGATAAAAATAGGAACATCCACAGACTGGAAAACCTTAGGTGCGGCGGGAGATCATTCAATTGCTATAAAAACAGATGGCTCTTTATGGACCTGGGGATATAATTCACATAACGAATTAGGGAATGGTACATATGTAAACGGCCTTACACCAATACAAATAGGAACTGGAAAGAATTGGCAAGCGGTAACCGCAGGCTGGTACTACACAACTGCAGTGAGTACTGATGGTGTTATGTGGACTTTCGGAGATAATGCAGATGGACAATTAGGTGATGGTACAACTATTAATAAAAATGTACCTGTAACTGTTACTTGCTCCGATATGTTGAGTCTTAATATAAATGTGGTGAATGTAACTTGTTTAGGCATGCATAATGGTTCTGCAACTGCTACTGCAGGAGGAGGAACCGCTCCTTACACTTATTTATGGTCTACTGGAGGAACAAGTTCTTCCGTGAAAGATCTAGCACCTGGCACATATACGTGTAAAGCAACAGATGCATCTTCATTAACAACTATTACTGCCTTTACAATTACTGAACCTAATCTTATCTCTTCTGTTACAACAAGTATTAATGCCTGTAATGGTAATAACGGAAATATTACCATTATAGCAAATGGAGGAACAAAACCTTATCAATATTCTATTTCATCCTCTACTTATCAATCTTCAAATGTATTTACCGGTTTATCTGCCGGAAATTATGATGTAATTGTAAGAGATGCTAATGGGTGTATTTTTTCTAATATTATAACAATTACCAACAATAATACACCGCCACCAACTGCAAATTCACAAATATTTGATGATGGTGCAACCGTTGCCGATTTAGCTGCCAGTGGCACAAACATTAAGTGGTATACCGATCCAGTATCATCTAATGTGTTAAGTTTATCAACTGTTTTACAAACAGGTACATATTATGCATCGCAAACAATCAACGGATGTGAAAGCTCTTCAAGATTAGCAATAGCTATAACTATTAAGCCAATTCAAATTGATGATAAAATACCTACAAATGGCTTGATCGCTTATTATCCTTTTAGTGGTAACGGTAATGATGTTAGTGGAAATAAATCAAATGGATCTGTTACAGGTGCTGTTTTAACAACTGATAGATTTGGAAAAATCAATAGTGCTTACAACTTTAATGGTCTCAGCGACTATATCAGCGCAACTATACCGAATATTCCTCAAGGCAATTCTCAAAGAACAATTTCTGGTTGGTTTAAAACAGATAATGCTTTCGCTGATCCAAATAAATCTGAAATTTCTATTTTTAATTATGGTACATTAGAAAATTTAAAAAGACTTTCTCTCTCAATTTACGGTAAAGGTTATCTTGATATTACTACGGGACCAAATTTTTCAAGTAATGATTTTTACTTAAATAATTTTAATTATTCTGATGATAGTTGGTACTTTTTTACTCTTACTTATGATGGAACTAAGCTTTCGATATATATAAATGGGAAATTTGTAGATCAAAAAGCTGTCAATTTAAATACTGTTGGGAATATCTTTACAATCGGTCAAAGAATTTCCGGAGATAACATAAAAGAAGGTTTTAAAGGAAAAATTGATGATATTGGTATCTGGAATCGTGTTTTGACTCCGGAAGAAATTTCAGCTATGTATACCCCTGGTGAGCAGCCTGCTTATACTTTAATTCCAGATCCGAGTTTTGAACAAAAATTGATCAATTTGAAATTAGATAGTTTTCCAATTGATGGAAAAATCCTGACATCTAATATTAACACCTTAACTTCCTTAGACGTTAGCAAAAGTAATATTTCCGATTTAACAGGAATACAAGACTTCGTATCATTGACTAATTTGAATTGCAGTCAAAATAGTCTGAAATCATTAAATGTAAGTAAAAATACTGCTTTGACTGTTTTAGATTGTAACAGCAACCAAATTACGTCTTTAGATGTAAGTAATAATCTTGCCTTAACTGACTTCGTTTGCTACTCAAATAAATTAACCTCTTTGGATGTTAAAAAAAACACAGCCTTAACAAAATTAGATTCTGGTTCAAACCAATATGCTTCATTGGATGTAAGCAATAATACTGCTTTAACATTTTTGGGATGTAATACCAGCCAATTAACCACTTTAGATGTAAGCAAAAATACAGCTTTAAATCTTCTGGATTGCCGTGAAAATAAAATAACCAACTTGGATGTTTCTAAAATCACTACATTAAAAGAGTTGTATTGTCAGTCTAATCAATTAAAAGATTTGGATATAAGCAAAAATAAAGTTTTAGAATTTTTAAATTGTTCAAAAAATCAGCTAACCACTTTGGATGTTAGCGTAAATACTGCTTTAGTCGGTTTATATTCGAATTCTAATCAATTAACGAGCCTAAATTTGAAGAATGGAAACAATGATAAATTTGCATATCTAAATCTTACAAACAATCCAAATTTAACTTGCATTCAGGTTGATGATGTCGCTTATGCGAATACAAATTGGGCAACAAAAAAAGATGCTACAGCTTCATTTTCACAGGATTGCTTACCTACATTTACCTTAATTCCCGATGTTAACTTTGAGCAAAAATTAATTTCTTTAGGTTTAGATTCAGGCGCAACAGATGGAAAAGTTTTGACATCAAATATTTCTGCTGTTAAAGACCTAAATCTCTACTATAGCAATATTTCTGATCTTACAGGAATAGAAAATTTTAAGGCATTAGACTCTTTAAACGTAATGTCGAATAAATTGATACGATTAGATGTTTCCAAAAATTTGTCATTAAGATATCTTCTTGCCAATTATAATAATTTAACAGAAATTGATCTTTCTAAAAATACTGACCTAGAGAATTTAAACTTATCATATAATAGTTTAAAAAACATAGATGTTTCACAAAATCTTAATTTGAAATATTTTTCTTGCTCATCAAATCAATTAACAAATATTGATGTTTCAAACAATAAACTATTACGATTATTATGGTGTGAAAGAAACAAGATAACAAGCTTGGATGTTTCTAAAAACAATGCTTTAGCTACTATTCTCTGCTCCGAAAATCCATTCCTGACCAACGTAAATTTAAAAAATGGAAATAATGGCTCAATGCAATTGGAATCGTATGTTATTAATTTTTCGAAAAACCCTTTGTTAACGTGCATTTTAGTTGACAATGCAATTTATTCTAATGAAAAATGGTCAGGTTTTAAAGATGTTACGGCATCTTACTCAACTGTAGATTGCTCGCAGATTACTGCAATACCAGATTCGGCTTTTGAGGATAAATTAATTGCTTTAGGAATCGATAAAGATGGCAAAAACGGAACTGTTTTAAATAGCAGTATTTCGAGTATAACTTCTTTAAATGTCTCTTCAAGCTCAATTAAAGACCTTACGGGAATTAGCGGTTTTACGAGCTTAAATGAATTAAGATGTTCTGGAAATTTATTTTCGTCGTTAGATTTATCTAAAAATAAAGCATTGACACTCCTAATTTGCAGTAATAATGCATCTTTGGAAAGTTTAAATTTGAAAAATGAGAACAATTCAAATTTTGATTTAAACTCTAATTTTACTTCAAATCCAAAATTAACTTGTATTCAGGTAGATAATGAAACTTTCTCTTTTAATAAATGGGGAGGATTGAAAGACAGTACGGCAAATTACAACGTAGATTGTACAATTTACACAACACTTCCAGACAGCAATTTTGAGCAAAAATTAATTGATTTAGGAATTGACAAAGACGGTCTTAACGGAAAAATAGCGACCGCCGACATTAGCAGTATTACATCTCTGGATCTTTCTGGTGCTAATATTACTGATATATCAGGAATCGAATATTTTACTGCCTTAACGTACTTAGATCTTTCTTCTAATAAGTTAACATCAATAGATGTAAGTAAAAATACAGCTCTTACTAAACTTGATTTATACAATAATCAATTAACGAGTTTGGATGTCACTAAAAACACTAAACTCTTAAATTTAAGCGTAGCAAAAAACCAAATTACCAATCTGGATATTTCTCAAAATAAAGCGTTGCTTTTTGTTAATGTTGCTGATAATTTACTAACGAAATTCGACTTAACATCGAATACAGCATTAACAATGATTGAGTGCAGCAGAAATAATTTAACACCATTAAATGTTTCAAATGCACCAGATTTAACTTTTTTAGTTTGCGGGCAAAATAATATTGCTTCATTAGATCTTTCCGTAAATACAAAACTGGAAAATTTATATTGTGATAATAATGCACTAACTGTTTTGGATCTTAGCAAAAATATTGAACTGAAAAGGTTACAAGCATCCTGGAATCAATTGACAAATGTCGATCTGTCTCATAATCCTAAATTAGAACTTGTTTTCTTAGAATTCAATCCACTAACGTCATTGAATGTTCAAAATGGAAATAATAAAAACTTTATTCTTCCAACTCAAACCGGCAAAAAAACAACAACCGAAATTTACACGAGTTTTCTTGGAAACAAAACGCTTACATGTATCAAAGTTGATGATGTTGCTTATTCTAATGCAAATTGGTCTAAAATTAAAGAAACAACAACAAACTATTCTGAAACGTGTACACTTGGCCTTGAAGATTCAGTTTTTGACAAAGCTGCAATTTATCCAAACCCAACAAAAGGCGAAGTTAATATTCAAAATGTTACTGTAGAAAAAATAAAAGTTTACAATTCAGTAGGTCAACTAGTAAAATCGTTTACTCTAAATGTGTCAGATCTTAATAATCAAATTGATTTGTCTGGATTGCCAAGAGGAGTTTACTACCTATACTTGATTAATCAAAATGCTGCTACAGCAAAGAAAATTGTTGTTGAATAATCAATTCAAATAAAAACAGAATATCCCATTTTCTAAAAATTGAAAATGGGATATTTTTTTATCAATATTTTTTTATTAAAAAAAAAACGCGCCATTACGATTTCCCGTAAGGAATCTCGGCTTAAATGAAGTATTCTTGCGCTACCATATTTCTAAACTTATTCTATGAAAACAAAACTACTCTTGTTGCTTTTATTGGCAAATTTTTCCATTTATGCGCAATACACTTCAATACCTGATCTCAATTTTGAGAAATTCTTAATCAATGAAAAATACGATTCTGGAACTCCTGACGGACAGGTTTTAACTGCAAATATCTCCTCCTTAAAAACATTAAATGTCAGCGGATTGAACATTAATGATTTAACTGGAATTAAGGATTTTAAAGCATTAACTCAGTTAATTTGTTCTTTTAACAATTTAACAGCTCTTGATATTTCGACCAACACTTCGCTGGTTACTTTGAACTGCTTTTCAAACAAATTAACAAGTTTAAATGTTAGTAAAAATACTGCTCTGACAAGTTTAAATTGTGCGACCAACTTAATTACGAGTCTTGATTTAACTGCTAATTTAAATTTATCCACCTTAAATTGTTATGACAACAAACTGAAGGACCTGAATGTTAGTAAAAATTTATCTCTGAAAGAAATTAATTGTAGTGCTAACGATTTTACAAACGGAATAGTTTTAACGAACAATACAGCATTAACTTTCATAAACTGTAATTTCAGCAACTTAACTGTTCTGGATGTTTCATCTAATCAATTTTTACAAAGTTTAAATTGTCAAGGCAATAGTTTAAAAACATTAGATGTTTCTAAAAATTCTAGTCTTACGTTTTTAGATTGTTCTTCAAATAAGCTTACTACTATCAATTTAAAAAATGGCAATAACACTCGTTTAGCCACAACTTCAACTTTTAAAAACAACCCAGACTTGACTTGTATCCAAGTTGACAATGCCGCTTATTCTAATTTGAATTGGATGGGTCTTAAGGATGCAACTCCAAATTATGCAATTTCATGCGATGATCAGCAATATACATTAATACCTGATGCTGATTTTGAAAGACAGTTAATTAGTCTTGGTTACGACAAAGATGGTGTTAATGGAAAAGTACTTACAAGTGCAATTTCGAATGTAAAAACATTAAAAATCTATTTTACTACCGTTAATATTAAGGACATAACAGGAATAGAAGGTTTTACAGCTCTTGAAAGTCTAACTTATGCTGGTACTACATTTGGGTTGACCTCTATAGATCTTTCAAAAAATGTAATGTTGAAGACACTTGATCTTTCAAGTAATAAATTAACAACGATAGATCTTTCAAAGAATGTTAATCTTGAGAGTTTAACTATTAACAATAATCCGTTAACAAAATTAGATCTTTCAAATAACACTAAACTTACAACCTTAATTTTACAGCGTAATTTACTTGAAACTCTAAATCTAACAAACAATAAGAGTTTAACCCTTCTGGATTGTTATAATAACAATTTCGTAAACGCTGTCGACTTATCTCAAAATACATTATTAACTAGTGTAGACTTTGGAGCCAATAAATTAACGAGTGTAAATTTTGACAACAATACTGCATTAAAAACGATAAAGCTGAATGGAAATAAGTTAACAACTTTAAATCTTTCTAAAAATGTGGCATTAGAAAGTTTAAATTGTGAAAATAATACTCTGACAACTTTAGATCTTAGTTCAAATGTAAATTTAAAGACCGTTACCTGCAGCAACAATCAGCTAACGAATTTAAATATTACCAAAAATGCATTATTGGAAAGACTTGAATGTGTGTATAATAAATTAAAAGAATTAAATACTACTGAAAATAAAGAACTAACTTATTTAACTTGCCTTTCTAATAGCATAACAAGCTTTGATCCTTCTAAAAACTTAAAATTAACAGTTTTAGATTTAGGGTACAATAGATTATACACTCTTGATGTGTCAAAAAATACTTTATTAATAAACTTAAGATGTGATGTCAATAGTCTTACCGCTATTGATGTCTCAAAAAATCTAAAATTAGAAGCTTTAGATCTTGACAATAATAGTATTGAAAATATTGACTTGACGGCAAATTTAAATTTGCAAAGTTTTTATATTGAAAGAAACAAGCTTACAACTCTTGATCTTTCAAAAAACAAAGTACTGACTACCGTAAATGCAGTTAATAATTTGCTTTATGATTTAAACCTGAAAAATGGTAATAACAAAAATTTCACACAATACACAAGGTTTAACAACAATCGTGCTTTGTCTTGTATTTTGGTTGATGATGTTGCTTATGCCAACCTAAATTGGGCAAGTTATAAAGATTCATGGGCAAATTTCTCTACAGATTGCCGAGTTTACACCGCTATTCCGGATACTAATTTTGAAAACAAATTAATTGCTCTTAAAATAGATACTGATGGTGTAAACGGAAAAGTATTGACAGAAAGCATCGCAAGCATAAAATCTTTGGATGTTTCTGACAGTTCAATTGCCAGCTTAATTGGAATTCAGGATTTTGCTGCTTTAGAAACTTTAAATTGCAAAAACAATCAATTAATCTATTTAGATTTAACTAAAAACCTAAAAATAAGCTCTTTAGATTGTTCAAACAATAAGCTTGTAAGTTTAGATTTAAACAACGGAAAAAACACGTTATTAAATAAAAGCACTTCGTTATTTAACAGTAATCCAAATTTAAAATGTATTCAGGTAGATGATGAAAGTTATTCCAACACAAATTGGGCAAACTTAAAAGACGCAACGGCTTCTTACAATAAATCATGCAACTCATTTACCGCGATTCCTGATGCTAATTTTGAAGATAAATTAATTTCTTTGGGAATAGATATTGATGGCAAAAATGGCAAGGTATTGAATTCAAGCATTGCTTCTGTAACTATTCTTGATGTTTCAAACAGTAATATATCAAGCTTAAAAGGAATTGAAGGATTTACTGCTTTAAAAGATTTAAACGTTTCTTCTAACTCATTAGCGGAAATAAATTTGACAAAAAATCTTAAACTGACTACTTTAAATTGTAACTCAAACAAAATCTTAAGTTTAAATCTTTCGACAAATACAGAGCTTACTCAAGTACAATCGGCTTCGAATAATTTATACAGCTTGAATCTAAAGAATGGTAAAAACACCAATTTAGTAAACATGACTTTGGGCAATTTCAAAAGCAATCCTTCTTTGACGTGTATTCAGGTTGATGATATAAATTATTCTACTACAAATTGGGCAAACGCAAAAGACGCTAATGCAAATTATTCTTTAGAGTGTACTACTGCTGCTTTTACAGTTATTCCAGATGCTAATTTTGAGAAAAAATTAATTGCATTAGGGATTGATACTGACGGTATAAATGGAGGTGTACTTACTTCGAGGATTAATACACTTAAAGAACTTAACGTAAGTGAATCGTCTGGTTCTCCAGTAAATCCAATTAAAGACTTAACTGGAATTCAGGATTTTGTCGCTCTGGAGCAATTAAATTTCTCTTATAATAATGTTTCAAAAGTAGATCTTTCTAAAAATACAGCACTAAAAAACCTTTATGCTAACAATAACCGTTTGACCGAATTAGATCTTTCTAAAAACACATCTTTAGGATTAATCTATTGCTTTGAAAATCAATTAACTTCTTTAGACTTTACAAGCAATACTGTTATAACTGAAATTATTTGTAGCAACAATGCACTGCGCAATTTAAATGTTACAAAAAACACTAATTTGAGTTTATTAAATTGTGATCATAACCAGTTAACAAGTCTGGATCTTTCAGGAAACAGAAGCTTATCTTATTTACAATGTCAGGTAAACAAACTTACAAGTTTAGATTTTTCAAACAACAGTTTAGTACAATTAACTTGTAATAACAATCAACTGAAAAAGCTGGATATATCTAAACAGGTGTACCTACAGCATTTTGTTTGCTATTCTAATCAATTAACCGAATTAGATTTGACCAAAAACAAAGATCTTTATACGTTTTATTGTCAATCAAATCAGTTGACTTCAATTGATATTTCAACGAATGCAAAAGTTGGTTTTCTAAATGTTTCTGATAATAAGCTGACTTATCTAAACATCAAAAATGGCAACAATGTAAAATTGAATATTGGCACGTATGACATACAACTTGACTTTAGAAAAAATCCTGATCTAACTTGTATTCAGGTTGATGATGTCACATACTCAAACACAAACTGGTCAATAAGAAAAGATGATACTGCAACTTATAATACTAGTTGTGGCGCTATCTTAACTTTACCAGCTGATAATTTTACTGTTGAATCTAAGAGCGAATCTTGCTTAAATGAGAATAATGGTGAAATAAATATTACTGCAAAATCTACTCAAAACTATACGGCCGTAATAAATAGTAAAACCTATTATTTTACTAATAATAGCCTAAAAGTTTCAAGTTTAGCTCCGGGCACTTACACAGTGTCTGTTACGGTTGCTGGTCGCACATTCGAACAAAACTTTACTATTACAATTGCAAAAGCAAAAACTATTACCGGAAAATCGACTGTAACTTCTAAAAAAGTTGATGTTGAAATTAGTGCCGGAACAGCTCCATTTACAGTTTTTGTTGATGGTCAAGCTCAATTTCAAACAAACGATTCTAATTTCTCTCTAGATTTAGAAAAAGGTGGCTTATTAGAAGTTGTAACATCAAAAGCCTGCGAAGGGGTTTATTCTAAAAAAGTTGCAACATTGGATCTTTATGGAACTTTAGCGGCATATCCAAATCCTACATCTGGAAATTTTGAAATCGAAATTCCAACAAAAGACAAAGAAGTTACAATAGAATTGTACAATTTCGGTGGTCAATTGGTTTCGGCTAGAAACTACACTATTGAAAATGGAAAAGTACAGTTGAGTCTTGAAAATCAACCATCAGGAATTTATGCAGCTAAAATCTATTTTGAAACTCCAGAATACATTAAAATTATAAAAAAATAAAAATGAAAAATTTTATATATCTATCAATAATCAGTGCTTTGTTTATTTCTTGCGGAGGTGGCTCAGATGATCCAGAAACACCAGCTGTAAACGTGGCACCAAGCGTTCCGGTATTGACTTCTCCAGCTGACAATAAATTGTGTCTGGATAATACGGTTTCTTTTCAATGGAATAAATCTACAGATGAAAATAAAGACGCTATAACCTATCAAATTCAAGTTGCAAAAGACAATGCTTTTACTCAGATTGAGAAAACGTTTGACGGCGCAGATAACACTGCTTCTTTTGTACTAATTAAAAATACCGCTTATTACTGGAGAATTAAAGCTACTGATGCTAAAGGATTGGCGAGTGCTTATTCATCGGTTTTTAAATTTTACACTTCTGGAGAAGTGGTTGTAAATCATCTTCCTTTTGCTCCAGAATTGGTTGCTCCAGTTTTAAATGCTGCTTTAAATGCAGGAACGGTTTCTTTAAAATGGACTGCGGCAGATGTTGATACCGCAGATGTTTTAACATACGATGTCTATTTTGGGACTGCAAATCCGCCTACTTCAAAAATAAGCGAAAACAAAAGTGCCGCTACATTTGACACTGCTATCGAAGCTTCAAAAGAATATTTCTGGAGAATTGTTGTAAAAGACGGCAAAGGAGGAGAAACTGTTGGTCAGGTTTGGAAATTTAAAACCAACTAGTATTTCAAGAATACAATAAATTACAAAAAATCCCATTTTCGATAAATTGAAAATGGGATTTTTTTTATAATACCGTTTTACATTGCTTTTTTATTTCTAACTTTAAACTTACAAGCTGATTATCAAAGAAATAAAATCCAATATGAAGAAAATCATACTTTTATTTTTTCTCTTATTTTTCTTCAAAACAAGCGCTCAGACTTCTGACACATTAGTCCTCAAAAACAATGATATTCTTGTCGGCAAAATAAAAATGATGAATAAAGGTGTTGTACAAATCGAAACCGACTACAGCAAAGATGATTTTAAACTAGAATGGAAACATGTAAAAAACATAGGATCAGAAAGAATTCATATTATAAGTCTGACCAACGGTGTTTTGCTGAATGGGAAAATTTCAAAAATAAAAGCTCCTAATAAATGCGAAATTACAAATATCGAAACGCAGACCAAATCGATAATTGACCTTACGGATATAGTGTATATAAAACCTGTTGATGAAAGTTTTTGGGATAGGTTAGACGCCAGTTTTGATGTAGGAATAAAATTGGCAAAATCTCAAAACTTACAGCAATTAACCGTAAATGTAAATTTGGGCTACACAGCAAAACGCTGGTACGGAACTGCTATGTACAAACAAATTCAATCGGTTCAGGATGAAAGTGATCCTATTCGCAGAATCGATACCGAGTTAAGTTATGTTCATTTGCTCCCAAATGATTATTTTGTTCCGTTGTCCGTTACGACTTTATCTAATACCGAACAAGATATCGATTTGCGTATCCTTTCAAAAGCAGGATTCGGAAAATACCTTATGCATAGCAATAAAAAATATTGGGGAGTTGCATCCGGATTATCTTTTAACCACGAACGTTTTACAGAAACCCCCGAACCCAATAAAAGTTTGGAGCTTTTTATAGGAACCGATTTCAACTTATATGACATTGGCGATTTCAGCATACAGACAAAAGCTACTGTTTTTCCGAGTATTACTGAAAGCAAAAGGGTTCGTACCGATTTTTCACTAGATACAAAATATGATTTGCCTTTGGATTTTTTCATCAAGCTATCGTTTGTTTACAATTATGACAACAAACCAAAACCCGGAGCTTCAAAAGATGATTATGTTTTCCAGACTACTTTCGGTTGGAAATTAGATTAAAACTTTAGAATAAAAAAAGGGCTGTCATTTTAGACAGCCCTTTCTTCAAATTGTAATTTAGAAACTAAATTATGAGTTACCGCATAATTTAGTGTAATCATCAAACATTTTGATATAAGTATCTTTATTTTCAAAATCGTAAGCTCCTTTGTCAATGTTCTCAATCATTTTAGGACAATCAGAGAAATATTCTTTTAATGCTTTTCTTCTTCCTAAGAAAATTGGAGGAGAAAAGAACTCATCCTCGATTGCTTTTTTCAAAGTAAAAGCATCTTGTGGGAAGAATTCATGATATAAAGAAACTTTCCCACCTTTTTTAACCTCTTCAAACATTGAATATCTTTTTGAACTTGTCGCTGGCGTGTCTCCAAATGAAATCGCAGAAACTCCTCTTCCAGTCTTACCTACAATGTAAATTCTTCCTTCTTCATCTTTAATGTTAACTACTTTTTTCAAGTTAGTTCTTTCCGGTTTTTTCTGTCCTTCAATGTAGATGTAAACACTGCTTTTTTCAGAACCAATTCCGTCCATCATGGATCTTAATCCAGATACTGTTTGCTCAGTTCTTAAATCTACTAACTCAGGATAATCACTGATAACTCTAACTTTACCTTTCCACACCTTAGAATCTGTATCTAAAACTTCACCCGGAAATTCTGCATATCTAAACGCTGTTGCTGCTTTTTTGTATGAAGGCAAAACTGGTTCTTGAGGTATTGCCTCAATAGTAAATGTTTTTTCAGTAAGTTTTTTGTACTTATCAACATCTTCAATTAAGGTTGTCATGTAAGGAAAATCATTTCTCAAACCCAAGAAGCTTTTTTCATTTTCTTTTACTCCAGGCAAATATTTAGCAGCTTCTTCTACATTTCCTAAAAGAATGTATGTTGCAGCTAAATTATAGTTGGCAGCAAATCTGATTTTTTTAGCCAAATCTTCATCGTCTTTATCTTGAAAATTAACTAATTCTTTCCAATATGTTTGAGCTTCTCCAAATAAACCTCCCCAGTTTTCTCTATCTACATCAACTAAAGTTGGCATAACCGCAAGTGACTGATTAAATTCATCTAAATTGAATGTCGATTTTGATTTTTTCTTCTTTTCAAGCTCAGCATATTTCAATTTTGTAATCTTAGGTCCATACAAATAGAATCCTTCAAATTCTTCAAGCATGCTGTAGAAATTGTCAGTCAATATTTTATAAGTTAAATTATCGTACGTTTCAGATGGATTTATAACATACATACAAACTTTAGGAGTTGTATATCTTTTATAAATTACTTTACCATTCTTGTCAGTAATTTCAAGGTTAGATTCTAAACCAATGTAATATGCAGGCGCTTTTTGATAGGTGTTTTGTACATAATCTTCATCGTTTACAAGTTCAAAACGAGTCAAATTGTATTTTACTTTAAAATCGCCTTCTTTCTGTTTTTTCAAACCAGAAATTGAAAACGCTTCATAATATTTTTCTGCAGAATAAGGAATTTTTCTGTTATTCATACTGCTCTCCAATCCTGGAGCAAGATCCAGAATCATCTCGTATGATTTATATTTTCCGTATTCAAGATTTGTTGGCGGTACAGGTCCGCGTAAATTCAATTGATTCTGTAGTACTGTTTTACCAAACCAACCAGAGGTTTGACCGCTGACAACCTGATTGATTCCTGTAAGCATTAATAATAAAACAACTTGTGTAATCTTCTTCATAGTTTTTTATTTAAGGGCTGGGTTATGTGTCGTATTTAATTTTGATGCAGTAAAACTTGCAATTAAATTATTTGCTCTTTCGATCAATGCTTTTCCATCACTTTTATCGTAATCATTAGCTATTAATTTCTCAGATTCGGCAATAGTTTTTTCCGGTTGATCTAACATAAGATAAATAACAGCTAAATTATAATAAGCTGAATATCTCATTTTACGTGAAGCTTTATTGTCCTCAGTATATTTTGTTTTCAATGAATCGAAATATTCAATAAGTGGTTGCATATTGTTTTTCAAATCATCAATTGGCTCGTCAGCTTTCATAGTCGCAAATAATGCTTTTACTGCCTGAATTGCCTCGATCTGCGTTTTTCCTTCATCGCTTTTTGCATCTAAAATCCATAGAATTTCGTTATCGTTTTTAGGTTTAAAACCGTAAACTCTATCAATATTATTCCCGAAAGTATTCAATGAATTATTAGCAAAATCTCTTAATGTTTGTTCTTTAATAGCTGTTCTGTTTATGTTAAACTCCTTCATAGATCCTGATGGATCCAACGATTCTTTTGAAGTGTATTTTAATTCACCATTGAAACTAACATTAAAACCTTCGTTTGATGCAGTAGAATCTTTTTTCACAACTGCATTTTTCAAAAATCTGTTGCTAGCCGCAGCAGCTTGTTTTGCTTTTTCAGCTTCGATTTGTTTATCTGAAACTGGAGTTGCAGTAACCGGACCTTTTACTTTAGCATAACCTCTTGTTGCATAAGTTGCTTCTACCCAATAATAGACTTTTCGAGGTGATGTAACTTTACCATCTTTATCTCTTTTCTCATCTTCAACTCTTGATTTAGGCGAAACACCTCTTTCAACAAAATCTTCTAAGTTAAGTTCGATATCAACAGTACCGTTCGATTCAACTTTTTTCCAGCCTGTTATATAAACTTTTTCATTTGCAGTTTCTGGATTTACGTAACTGTATAAAGCTGATCCTAATTTTACTCTTGATGAAAAAGTTCTTTTTTCGAACGGAACATATTCTTTAGGAAGAATTTGATAATTTACACCAAAATAAAAACGATCAAGGTCTACTTTCTGAGCTTTGGAGCTAAAAACAGACATTAATAAAATAAAAACAATAATTTTTTTCATAGGTTAATTATTAATAAATTTTGAGCACAAACCTATCCATAATTTTAATAAAAAACAACTTTATGAGACTATCACATCGAGAATATTGTGTTAAATTTCACACAGCTTAAAACTTTAACGTACTGATTAGCATAAAAAAAGTTTTGTTAATTTTTAATAAACAGATAAGTGCTAAAAAACCTACTGTGTAGTTTTGTAACTACAGATTTTTCTTTCGAAGATGGCAAAAAAATTCCCGCTCATTTTTTATTAAAAAAGCAGGAATTTTAAATTTTATAAAAAAGTTTAAAAAATATCTTCGCAGGTAAATACCTCTTTCAAACGAACACCTTTTTCAGTATGCTCAACGGTTATAATTTGATTATGAGCATCATGTTCTAAAAACAAGTAATAATTCTGATCGGCTGCAGCATTTAGCAATTTTGCTTTTTCAGGCATTGTCAATAACGGACGCGTGTCATAACCCATTACATACGGCAACGGAATATGTCCGGCTGTAGCCAATAAATCAGCACAAAAGACAATTGTTTTATCTTTATACTTAATATGCGGAATCATTTGTTTTTCGGTATGGCCGTCAACGTAAAAAATATCAAAACCTAATTCATTCGAAAAGCCAAAACCATTTTCTGGTCTTTCAACAAAATTCAATTGACCACTTTCCTGCATCGGCAAAATGTTCTCTGACAAAAAAGAAGCTTTTTCACGCGGATTTGGTTTTATTGCCCATTCCCAATGATTTTCATTTGTCCAAAATTTGGCATTTTTAAAAGCAGGCTCATACCCCGTTTTATCCGAATTCCACTGAACACTTCCACCACAATGATCAAAATGCAAATGCGTCATAAAAACATCCGTGATATCATCTCGGTGAAAACCATATTTTGCAAGCGATTTATCGATAGAATGAGAACCCCAAAGTGAATAATAACCAAAAAATTTCTCTGATTGCTTGTCTCCCATTCCGGTATCAATCAAAATCAAACGATTTTCATCTTCAATCAGTAAACAGCGCGCCGCAATATCAATTAAATTATCGGCGTCTGCAGGATTGGTTTTGTTCCAGATTGTTTTAGGAACAACGCCAAACATAGCGCCTCCGTCTAACTTAAAATTTCCAGATTCTATTGGATAAAGTTTCATAAAAAATAATTTCTAGTAAGCAAACAAAGCTAGCAATTCCTGCTGCTTTAAACTAAAAATTCTCTTTAAAACTTTTACAAAGGCTATTCTAAAGTAATGGAAGAACTGCCCATTATTTCTTGCTTATCAAAGAAGTTGACAAAATAAGTTCCTTTTTTGAACTTGGCTATTTCATCATTTAAAACACCATAAACATTGGCCATTTTTCCTTGGTAATCAACACCAACTAAAAAACTGTAAACCAAGGCCTTGTCATTGCCAAACTCGATTAATTTATTCTCCCCTAAAACAGTATTTTTTTGATCTAAAACCTGAATGTAATAGACTCTTTTTCCTGTTTTTGCAACAGAGCTTCCATTTACAGAAAAACTGATTTTCAGCTTGTCTGTATTTTTTGCTTTTGTAGTTTCTTGTTCTTTTCCCGAACTTTTTTCGTTAACAGCGGTTACTTTAAAATTCCCTAAAGAAAGTTTCGAAGCGTCTTTTAATGTAGATTCTAATTTTTTTTGTTTTGAAATTAAAGTGTCATTTTCTGCCTTTTGCTTATACATGACAACATTCTGATTTTCAATTTCATTTAACAGATTTTTATTCTGAGATTTTAATTTTTTAATCTCTGCAACTTTTTTATCTAATATCACTTTTAGATCTGAAAGCTGCTTACGGTAAATTTTAATTTGTTCTCCCGACGGATTTTTTGATGCTTTGATGATTTCCATCAAATTTTCAATATTCTTTTTTTCAAGTTCTAATTCTTCAGAAAGAGCTGTTTTTTCGAAAATAGCAACGTCATAAGCTAATTTCAAATTATTCAACGAATCTAATATATTTTCCTGATCAACAGACTCTGAAACAGGACCAGTAATTTCTAATCTATTGGCCGATGACTTATCTACCATGTCATTTGGCTCGTTGCTGAAAATAAAATATGTAGCACCTATACCAAAAATAAAAATTACTGCAAAAAGTGATTTTATCCAGCTATCTTTGTAATTTTTTTTCATAATTACTCATAATTTTCTGCAAAAATACCACAAATTTAAAACTACAAGCAGGTAAAAATACGGTATTTTAACATCTGACCGATATTCTTAATGATTTGACAACAAGCAAATTAGTTTTTTGTATGTTTCTTTCTATTTCCTCAAAAAATAAGCTTTTTTGAAAGGTATTAAAATCACAAAATAACTTCTATCTATTTTAACATTTGTTATAATAATGTGAACCGTTATGGAAAAAGGTTTTTAAGTCGTATCTTTGCAGACAATTTCATTTGAACATTGATAGACAGCTGTTTAAATTGTAATAAATTAATTACTTTTTCAAACAGTACTAACAATAAAAGAAAATTAAAAACAATAAACACAATGATAAAAGTTTCTGATACAGCCAAAAAGAAAATCATCGATTTGATGACAGATGATGGTTTTGACGCCACACATGACTACGTACGTGTGGGAGTGAAAAGTGGCGGATGCTCTGGTTTGTCATATGATTTAAAATTTGACAAAACTAAAGGCGAAGATGACAAGATATTCGTAGATAATGATATACAAATAGCCGTTGAAAAAAAATCATTCCTGTATTTAGCCGGAACAATTCTTGAATTTTCAGGCGGATTAAACGGGAAAGGATTTGTATTCAACAATCCAAACGCAAGCAGAACTTGTGGTTGCGGAGAATCGTTCTCTCTATAGTCAAAAGCCGAAAGTCATAAAGTCTTAAAGACTGCAGACTGACTTTCAAACTTTGGACTTTAAAAAATTTAAGACAACATTAAAATATAATGAGCAAATACACTGAAGACGATTTAAAAATCGAACTCGAAACTAAAGAATACGAATACGGGTTTTACACCGATATCGAATCGGAGACGTTCCCTATTGGCTTAAACGAAGATATCGTAAGAGCTATTTCTCTTAAAAAAGAAGAGCCTGAATGGATGACCGATTGGCGCATCGAGGCTTTTCGTGCCTGGAAAGAAATGATCGAGCCGGAATGGGCAAATGTTCGTTATGAAAAACCAGATTTTCAGGCAATTTCATACTATTCAGCTCCAAAACAAGTAGATCCAAACAAAACTTTGGATGATGTAGATCCTGAACTTTTAGAAATGTACAAAAAGTTAGGAATTTCTGTAGATGAACAAAAAATGATGAACAATGTCGCAATGGATATTGTTGTCGATTCTGTTTCTGTAGCTACTACTTTCAAAAAAACACTAGGAGAAAAAGGCATTATTTTCTGCCCGATTTCTGAAGCTATCAAAGAACATCCGGAATTAGTTCGTAAATATTTAGGAACTGTTGTTCCTCAAAAAGACAACTTCTACGCAGCATTAAACTCAGCGGTTTTCTCTGACGGAAGTTTCTGTTATATTCCAAAAGGCGTTCGTTGCCCAATGGAACTTTCAACCTATTTCAGAATCAATCAGGCAGGAACAGGACAATTCGAAAGAACGCTTGTTATTGCTGATGCTGGAAGTTATGTTTCTTACCTTGAAGGATGTACAGCTCCAAGTCGTGACGAAAATCAATTGCACGCTGCTGTAGTTGAATTAATCGCTCTTGATGATGCTGAAATTAAATATTCTACTGTTCAAAACTGGTTCCCAGGAAACAAAGAAGGAAAAGGTGGGGTTTACAACTTCGTAACCAAAAGAGGTTTATGCGAAACAAACGCTAAAATTTCATGGACACAGGTTGAAACTGGTTCTGCCGTTACATGGAAATATCCTTCTTGTGTATTAAAAGGAGATAATTCGGTAGGAGAATTTTATTCTATCGCCGTTACCAATAATTACCAACAAGCTGATACCGGAACTAAAATGATCCATTTAGGTAAAAACACTAAATCGACTATTATTTCTAAAGGTATTTCGGCTGGTAAATCACAAAATAGTTACCGTGGATTAGTGCAAATTAGCCCAAGAGCTGAGAATGCAAGAAACTTTTCGCAATGTGATTCTCTTTTAATGGGAAACAATTGTGGAGCGCATACTTTCCCTTATATCGAAAGTAAAAATCCATCGGCTAAAATAGAACACGAAGCAACTACAAGTAAAATTGGAGAAGATCAGGTTTTTTATTGCAACCAAAGAGGTATTCCGACTGAAAAAGCGATTGCCTTAATTGTAAACGGTTTCAGTAAAGATGTCTTGAATAAATTGCCAATGGAATTTGCTGTTGAAGCGCAAAAATTATTAGAGATTTCTTTAGAAGGATCTGTAGGTTAAAATTTGTTTCAAGTTTCAAGTTTCAAGCTATTGGTTTGAACAAAAAAATCTTGAGCGAAAAAAATAGACAATATGGATTTAATACTGAAAAATTAAAAAAAAAGATTTACTCTTTTAAAAGCATTGGCAAATCGTCTTAATTGTGAAATTAAAGTTCAAGATAAGCCATACAATCCTGAGTTTGTAAAAGAAATTTTGGATGCAGAGCAAAGCATAAAAGATGGAAAAGGTATTAAAATGACTAAAGAAGATTTAGTCAATTTGTGGAAATAATCATTTTCACCAAAAGGACATTATGAATAAATATTAATGGAAAATAAAAAAGTCATCATTTTAGGTTCAGCCAGAAAAAACGGAAACACAACAAAAATTGTGGATGAAATTTCTAAAGAACACGAAATAGACGTAATTAATCTAAGTGATTATAATATTTCTCATTATGATTACGAAAGCAAAAACAGAGAAGACGATTTTCTTCCTTTAATAAGAAGAATACTCGAAGAGTACGACACTTTAATTTTTGCAACGCCAATATATTGGTACAATATGAGCGGAATTATGAAGGTCTTTTTTGATCGTTTTTCAGATTTAATCCGAATTGAAAAAGAAACCGGAAGAAAACTTAGAGGAAAGAAAATCGGCGTGATATCAAATTCACACGATAATGAAATCGAAGATAGTTTTTACATTCCGTTTAAAAAAACCGCCGATTATTTAGGCATGGAATATTTAGGACACGCGCATTTTAATGCCAATATCCTAAACCAAACAACAAAAATAGAATTGACATTTATATAAAAATAAAAAAAACAATGTTATCAATAAAAAACCTTCACGCCGGAATTGGTGATAAAGAAATCCTTAAAGGAATTAATATAGAAGTTAAAGCTGGCGAAGTACACGCTATTATGGGACCAAACGGTTCTGGAAAAAGTACACTTTCGGCTGTTATTGCCGGAAACGAAAACTACGAAGTTACAGACGGAGAAGTTTTCCTTGACGGAGAAGATCTTGCTGATCTTGCTCCTGAAGAAAGAGCACACAAAGGGGTTTTCCTTTCGTTTCAATATCCTGTAGAAATTCCTGGAGTAAGTGTTACGAACTTCATGAAAACGGCAATCAACGAAACTCGTAAAGCAAACGGACAAGAAGAAATGCCGGCTAACGAAATGCTGAAAGTTATTCGTGAGAAATCTGAATTATTAGAAATCGACCGTAAATTTTTATCTCGTTCTTTAAACGAAGGTTTTTCTGGTGGTGAGAAAAAAAGAAACGAAATCTTCCAAATGGCAATGTTAGAACCAAAATTGGCTATTCTTGACGAAACCGATTCTGGTCTTGATATCGATGCTTTAAGAATTGTAGCTAACGGAGTTAACAAATTGAAAAGCGAGAAAAACGCAATTATCGTAATCACACACTACCAACGTTTGTTAGATTATATCGTTCCGGATTTCGTTCATGTTCTTTACAACGGAAGAATCGTAAAATCGGGAGGAAAAGAATTGGCATACGAATTAGAAGAAAAAGGATACGACTGGATTAAAGCAGAGAATTAAATTTTTGTTTCAGGTTTCATTTTTTTTAGTTTCAAGTTAAACTACATTTTGTAAGTTTAAACTTAAATTATTAAAATAGAAATTATGGCGACAATAACACGATTTGAGGATTTAGAAATTTGGAAAGAAGCTCGACGATTAGCAAAAGAAATTCATCTTATTGCAGTTCATACAGAGTTAAGATCAGATCTCAGATTCAAAAATCAAATAAAAGCTTCTTCTGGCTCAGTAATGGATAATATTGCTGAAGGTTTTGAAAGGGATGGAAATTTAGAGTTTCGACAATTTTTATCCATTGCAAAAGGCTCAGCCGGAGAAACAAGATCTCAATTATATCGGGTTTATGATTTTGAATATATTTCAGAACAAAAATTCGAAGCTTTAAAAAAGGATTATGAAAATTTAAGCGGTAAAATAAAAAACTTTATCACTTATCTCAATAAAAAAGATTTCAAAGGAAATAAGTTTCAGTAGAAAAACATGAAACGAAAAACCTAAAAAAAAATGGATTTCAAAGGAATTAAGTTCCAACAGTCAACCTGAAACTTGAAACCTGAAACACCGAAGGAAACAAAGAACAATGGATTTAAAAGAAAAATTAGTATCGTCTTTTATGGCTTTTGAAGAGCGTGTCGATGTACATTCAGATTTACATGACATACGCACAAATGCTTTAAAAAACTTCGAAAATAAAGGTTTCCCAACCAAAAAAGATGAAGCCTGGAAATACACATCACTAAATGCCATCTTAAAAAATGACTTTAGCGTTTTTCCAAAAGAAGAAAATGCAATCGAATTTAATCAGGTAAAAAAATACTTTTTACACGAAATAGACACTTACAAATTAGTTTTTGTTGATGGTGTTTTCAGTTCGCATTTGTCTTCTACAACACATGACGGAATCGATGTTTGCTTGATGTCATCGGCATTGACCAAACCAAAATATAAAATGATTATTGATACTTACTTCAATCAAATTGCAAGTAAAGATGACAGCCTGACCTCATTAAATACTGCTTTTGCAAGTGAAGGAGCTTTTATCAATATTCCGAAGAAAAAAGTTGCCGACAAACCAATTGAGATTATGTATTTCTCAACAGGAAACGAATCAGCTTTAATGGTTCAGCCAAGAAATTTGGTTATTGTGGGTGAAAATTCACATGTTCAAATTATTGAGCGTCACCAAAGTTTGAATGAAAATCCTGTTTTAACCAATTCGGTTACAGAAATTTTTGCTCAAAAACGCGCGATTGTTGATTATTATAAAATTCAAAACGATAATAGCGAAGCCAATTTAATTGACAACACTTACGTATCTCAACAACAAGAAAGTCATGCTTATGTGCATACTTTTTCTTTTGGCGGAAATCTGACTCGTAACAACTTGAATTTTTACCATTTTGGAGAAAGATTAACAAGTACGTTAAACGGAATTTCGATCTTGAATGACAAACAACACGTTGATCATTATACTTTAGTAAACCACGCAACACCAAACTGCGAAAGTTTCCAGGATTATAAAGGAATTTTCTCTGATCGTTCGACAGGAGTTTTCAACGGAAAAGTTTTGGTAGAAAAAGAAGCTCAAAAAACAAATGCTTTCCAAAAAAGCAATAACATTTTATTGAGTGACAAAGCGACTATCAATGCAAAACCACAATTGGAAATTTTTGCTGATGACGTAAAATGTTCTCACGGCTGTACGGTTGGACAACTTGATGAAACTGCAATGTTCTACATGCAATCTCGTGGAATCCCTAAAAAAGAAGCTAAAGCTTTATTGATGTACGCATTCTCAAATGCCGTTATCGAAAGCATCAAAATACCAGAATTAAAACAAAGAATTACTAAAATCATTGCCATGAAATTAGGCGTTAATTTAGGATTTGATTTATAGTCAGGTTTTACCGCAATCCCGATAGCTATCGGGAGCAAAGATTACGCAAAGTTCGCAAGGTTTAGTTTTAAACTTTGCGAACTTTGCGCTTTTTACTTGGCGTCTTTGCGGTTAAATATTAACCTCTAATTTTTATTATTGATAATATAATACCTAAAAAAAGTAATCCCAATCCAAGTAGTAAACAAATTGTATTAAATGGATGACCAACATTTGTAGACCAAGCAATTCCATTTAAAACAAAACCTCCAATCATCATAAAAATTGGCAATATCATTTTATAGTTTTCCATTTAAATTATCTTCTAAAAACATTAAATAAGAAGGAAAAAAATCCAAATAAAATCATTCCAAATCCGACAAATAAAAATAATTTACCAAAAAATGGAATAATCCTAATTAATAATGAGAACGATAAAATCAAAATGATAAATCCTCCAATTCCAATTAGAATTGATTTTAAAACTGGATTCATACAATTACTTTTTTACTGAAGAAATTATCCCCTTCAAAAACCCATTAAAATCAAATCCGGGTTCTTCTTCCTTCACTCCCATTCTCACAATTACCATATCCAAAGACGGAATAATTGCCACTATTTGTCCTTGATAACCACTGCAATAAAACATATCACGGGGAACGTCTGGGAATTTTCCTCCAGCATTTAGCCAAAATTGTGCTCCATATTTTCCTTCAGAAGTATTCGTTGGTGTTGAAGTATATTTTACCCAGCTTTCATCCAGAATTTGTTCGCCGTTCCAATTTCCTTTATGAAGATATAATAATCCGAATTTTGACCAATCTCTTGGCGTTGCCCATCCGTAAGATGAACCTACAAAAGTTCCCGACATATCTTGTTCTACAATCATCGAATTCATTCCGATTTTGTCGATTACGGCGCTGTACCAAAAATCAAGATATTCCTGCTGAGTTTTAAATTGGCTTCTTAAAATTCGGGATAATAGATTGGTCGTTCCAGATGAATAATACCAATGTGTATTCGGTTTATATTTTGCTGGCTTATCCATTTGCACTTTTCCCATATCTTCTGCCTGAAAAAGCATTTGTGTGGCATCGCAAATTGTGCTGTAATTCTCTTCCCATTCTAAACCCGAATTCATATGAAGCAAATCATTGATCGTAATATTTTTGCGTTCATCATTCTGCCATTCTTTTATTGGAGCTGGTTTATAAATATCAATTTTTCCTTGTTTTGCCAAAACCCCAAAAGCCGAACTTGTGATACTTTTTGTCATCGACCAGCCAAGAATTTTACTGTCTTTATTGAATCCCGTATCGTATTTTTCGGCAATTAATTTGTCTTTATACAAAACCACAACCGCGCGCGTACGTTTTGCTTTTCCACCATTTTTATCAAATGAATCATCAACTGCTTTTTTCAATTTTGAATAATCAACATTTGCGAAAGCGGTGTCTTTTGGCGCATTATTCCCGTAAGGAAAAGGAAGCTTATTAACTAATTTTGTTCTTTTTGGAAGCAAATACGGTTTCGAAGCGTCAAAATCATCATTAATTAAAACAGCGCCTAAGCCTTCTCTGTAAATTGCTTTTCTTTCTTTTAAACCATAAACCGAAGCTGTTGCAAATTTCCCAGCATCATCAATAGAATTTTTAGCCAAATCAATCATATCGATATCATTGTCCGTTTTCTGAATCAAATCTAACGGTCTATTATCCATAAAATGACCGGAAGCAACGCTTTTCGCAGAGAAACCAGAAATCAAATCAAGCTTAGGATAAGTTGTAAATCCGAAATACAGAAATGCAAGAACTAAAACAAGAACAAGTAATTTGAGAAATTTTTTCATAATACTGACGGCTATTTTTTATGCAATATAAATAATTTATGTTCACGATATTACTATCTAATTTAGATTTCCATTTCATATAATTTATAAAATCAAATCTAATTTTACGGAATCAACATTTAAACCTCTCGTTGATGGCGCCATAAAAGGAAATTATAGTTTTCATGGGGAAACCAATTTAGTTTTAGTACTTTTGTAAATAGAATTTTTCTAAATAAGACATGCTAGATATCCAAAAAATAAGAGCTGAATTTCCGATACTTTCACAAAAAGTAAACGGAAAACCATTGGTATATTTCGACAACGGTGCCACATCGCAAAAACCACAAATTGTAATTGATGCCATCGAAAAATACTATCAGGAAATTAATGCCAATATTCATAGAGGCGTCCATACTTTAAGTCAATTAGCTACTGATGCCTATGAGATTTCTCGTGGCAAAGTGCAACAACATATTAATGCAAAATTTGCTCACGAAGTGCTTTTTACTTCAGGAACAACTCACGGAATCAACTTAGTAACTAACGGATTCGCTTCGATTTTAAAACCTGGTGACGAAGTAATTATATCGTCTTTAGAACATCACAGTAATATTGTGCCCTGGCAAATGTTATGCGAAAAAACGGGAGCAACTCTAAAAGTTATTCCGATGAACGAAGATGGCGAATTGATTATGGAAGCTTTTGATGCGCTTCTTTCAGAAAAAACAAAAGTAGTTACGGTTAATCATATTTCAAACGCACTCGGAATTATAAATCCGATAAAATATATTATTGATAAAGCACACGCTGTTGGTTCTGCTGTCTTGATTGACGGCGCGCAGGCGGTTCCGCATTTAAAACCAGATGTTCAGGAATTAGATTGTGATTTTTATGCTTTTTCAGGTCACAAAATGTGTGGTCCAACCGGAACCGGAATTTTATATGGAAAAGAAGCGTGGTTAAACAAACTTCCTCCTTACCAAGGTGGTGGCGAAATGATCAAAGAAGTGACTTTCGAAAAAACAACTTATGCTGATCTTCCTCATAAATTTGAAGCCGGAACTCCAAATATCGCTGGTGGAATTGTTTTAGGAACAGCTATTGATTATTTGAATAATATTGGTTTTGAGAATATTCAACAATACGAAAAAGAATTATTAGAACACGCTACCAAACGCTTATTAGAAATTGAAGGCCTGAAAATTTACGGAACCGGAAAAAACAAAGCTTCTGTCGTTTCGTTTAATATTGATGGAATTCATCCTTACGATATTGGTTCAATTATCGATAAATTGGGAATCGCCGTTCGTACGGGACACCATTGTGCACAACCAATTATGAACTTCTTCTGCATTCCGGGAACTATTCGTGCTTCATTTTCTTTTTACAATACCAAAGAAGAAATTGACACTATGGTTGAAGCCGTTAAGAAAGCAAAAACCATGTTAAGCTAAAAAAACACATTTTATGAGAATACTATCTTTATTGCTCTTAACGATTTTCATTGGAACAAGCTGTTCGAGTCAAAAACAAACAGATATGAATTCGATTCAAATTGAATATTCGGCAGTTTCCAGAGGGCTTTTTAAGAAGATAATTGTTCAAAATAAAACGGCGACAGTTACTAACGGCAGAAATACTCAAGCAGTAGAAAAGAAAATTGACGATGCAAAATGGAAACAAATTGTAACGGAATTTTCAAAAGTGAATTTAGAAAATATTCCGAATTTGAAAGCACCAACAGAAAAACGTTTTTATGACGGCGCTGCAATAGGAAATTTAAAAATAACTCAAAATCAGAAAACATACGAAACTAAAGGTTTCGATAATGGTTTCCCGCCAAAGGAAATAGAAAAATTGGTAAATTTGCTGGTTGATTTTGCTAAAGAATAATTATGACAATAAAAGAAATTCAAAACGAAATAATAGACGAATTTTCAATGTTCGATGATTGGATGCAACGTTATGAATACATCATCGAATTAGGAAAAACGCTTCCGCTGATAAAAGAAGAATACAAAACCGACGAGAATTTAATCAAAGGATGTCAGTCGAAAGTTTGGCTTCAAGGCGAACAAAACGACGATAAAATTGTGTTTACTGCTGATAGCGATGCGATTTTGACAAAAGGAATTATCGCGATTCTAATCAGAGCTTTCTCCAACCAAAAAGCAGAAGATATCATAAATGCTGATACTGAATTTATTGATGAAATTGGCTTAAAAGAACATTTATCAGCAACACGAGCAAATGGCTTGGTTTCGATGATTAAAAACATCAAAATGTACGCTTTGGCTTTTGATTCAAAAAATAAAAATTAAAAAATTGAACCATTAAGATATTAAGTTTCATAAAGAGTCAAGCTTAATTTCTCTTAATAAAAAGAAAATTAAGCTTACTGTTTTAGTACAGAAGTAAAACTTAATTCCCTTAATATCTTAATGGTAAAAACAAAAATAAAAAATGGAACAAGAAATTGACACAAACGAATTAGGAGAATCAATCGTAAAAGTTTTAAAAGGTATTTACGATCCTGAGATTCCTGTAGATATTTATGAATTAGGATTAATTTACGACGTAATGGTTAATACCGATTTTGAAGTAAAAATCTTAATGACACTAACATCTCCAAACTGTCCGGTAGCGGAAAGTTTACCAAGAGAAGTTGAAGAAAAAGTAAAAACAATCGAAAACATTAAAGATGTTGACGTAGAAATTACTTTCGATCCGCCTTGGAGCAAAGATTTAATGAGCGAAGAAGCAAAATTAGAATTAGGAATGCTTTAATTTAGTCGTAAAGTCAAAAGTCGAAAGTCTAAAAGTTAAGGGCTTTATGACTTTTGACATTCGACTTTAAGACTTAAAAACAATTAGTCATAAAGTTGAAAGTCATAAAGTCCCAAGTTAGAGACTTTATGACTTTCGACCTTCGACTTTAAGACTTAAAGAATGGAAGAAATCATCAATAAAGTTGCCAATAGTGCTTTAGAAGTATTTGATTTGGAAGATTATTATCCAAAAGGAATGCGTGTGCAAATTGACATTTCGCAATGGCTTTTGGAAGGGTTTTTATTGAAAGAAAAAGACTTTCGAGAGCATCTTAAAAATCACGATTGGTCGCAATACCAAGATCAATATGTGGCCGTACATTGCAGTACAGATGCTATTGTTCCAGCTTGGGCTTTAATTTTAGTGAGTGTTCATTTGGCGCCTTATGCTAAAAAAGTCGTTAACGGTACGATAGAAGATTTAGACGGCAGTTTGTACGAAGAAATCTTAAAAAACATAGATTATTCGGCTTACCAAAATAAACCTGTTATTGTGAAAGGATGTTCTAAAAAACCCGTTCCAATGCGTGCCTATATTTTAGCCACAACCTATTTACAGCCATTTGCAAGAAGCATTATGTACGGAGAAGCATGTTCTGCTGTACCTTTATACAAAGAATCTAAGAAATAACCTTCTTTTACAAGTAATTAACGATTAAGCTTTTAACGGTTTTTAGTATATTTGTTTATACACTTCTAAACTAAAAACCATGAGAAAGCTAACCTTATTACTTTTCATTTTAGTAAACTTCACATTTTTACAAGCCCAAAATTCTGAAAAAGAATTAATTCAGAATACTGAAAAAGCCGTAAAAAAAATCAACGATACCATCGAAGGCGAAGGCTGGAAAACCAAAGGAACTGTTTCGCTTTTATTAAATCAGTCAAGTTTCAATAACTGGATTGCGGGAGGTGAAGACAGCTTTTCAGGAACACTAGGAATCAATTACGATTTCAATTACAAAAAAGATGATGTCACTTGGGACAACAAAGTTTTAGCATCATACGGTCTTCTACAAACCAAAAATGATGACTTTACAAAAAAAACAGATGACCGTTTAGAATTCAATTCCATTGTCGGAAAAAAAGCTTTTGGACAATGGTATTACTCCTATTTTTTAAATTTTAGGACACAATTTTCAACTGGTTACATTTACGGTCAGGATGTCAATGGAAAACAAATTAGGACAGAACAAACCAAATTCATGTCTCCAGGATATCTTACCACAGGTCCTGGTATTTATTGGACGAAAGATGACAATCTTAAAATAAATTTCGCGCCACTAACTTCAAAATTCACTTTTATAGACAGCGCTTATACAACTGGAATTGATAGATTTACAGGTCTTCCATATGTTGACGGTAATTATTTTGGTGTTGCTGAAGGTAAAAGTATCCGTTACGAACTAGGTTTCTATGCGTCTATTTATTACAAATTGGCAATCATGACCAACGTAACTGCCGAAAACACACTGAATCTTTATTCAAATTATCTTGAAGATCCACAAAATGTCGACATCAATTATTCACTGAATATTATCATGAAAATCAACAAGTTTTTATCTGCCAATTTATCCTTCCAAGCTATTTATGATGATAATGCATTTGCAGGACTGCAAACCAGAGAAGTTTTTGGTTTAGGAGTTAACTTCGGATTTTAATATTCAAGAGCATCGCAAAAGGCATTTCAACAAACAGAAGTTCCCGCTCTCGGCTATATCTCGCTGTTGCCCGACGTCGGGCCAGCAAGGATACCGCCTCCATCGGGGCTAGATTCCAGCAATTGGCTTCTATTAAACATTTAGAAAAAAACTTTTGACACAGATTAAAAAGATTTAAAAGGATATTTTAATTTGTGGATAAAAAAATGGCTTTTGAATTTATCAAAAGCCATTTCTATTTTATTCTTCTTCTTTTTCAATTGCATCTTTGTAATCTGGATACAAAAACTTGTTATAAGGAAATCTCGTGATATGAATCTGACGAACTGCTTCGTAAACCCTTTCTCTAAATTCCTCAAAGTTTTCTTTATTCGTAGCCGAAATAAACAATGCATTTTCTTCGCCTAAACGATGCATCCAAGTCGATTTCCATTCATCAAGCGTATAATGTCTTGGTGTTTTTTCGGTCATTAAATCATCTTCATCAATCGTCAAATGTTTATAAGCATCGATTTTATTGAAAACCATGATTACAGGTTTTTCATGTGCTTTGATATCATGCAAAGTTTGATTAACAGATTCAATATGATCTTCAAAATCAGGATGTGAAATGTCTACAATATGCAAAAGTAAATCGGCTTCGCGAACCTCATCAAGCGTACTTTTAAAAGAATCTACCAATTGTGTTGGCAATTTTCTAATAAAACCTACTGTATCAGAAAGTAAAAATGGCAAGTTTTTAATTACCACTTTTCGAACCGTTGTATCTAAAGTTGCAAATAATTTATTCTCAACAAATACGTCACTTTTTCCAACTGCATTCATCAAAGTCGATTTTCCAACATTCGTATAACCAACAAGAGCCACACGCACCATTGCACCACGATTGCTTCGCTGCACACCCATTTGTTTATCAATCGTTTTGATTTTATCTTTCAATAACGAAATTCGGTCACGAACAATACGTCTATCGGTTTCAATCTCCGTTTCTCCAGGACCACGCATACCAATACCACCTTTCTGACGTTCAAGGTGCGTCCATAAACCAGAAAGTCTTGGCAATAAATAAATACATTGCGCCAATTCAACCTGTGTTCGTGCATACGAACTCTCGGCTCTTTGGGCGAAAATATCTAAAATTAAGTTTGTTCTATCAAGGATTTTGCAATCTATAATTCGAGAGATATTTTTTTGTTGCGATGGAGATAATTCATCGTCAAAAATTAAAGTCGATATATTATTTTCTTTTACAAAAAGATTGATTTCCTCAATTTTTCCCGTTCCCATAAAAGTCTTCGGGTTTGGGCGTTCCATTTTTTGCGAAAAGCGTTTAATAACTTCACCACCAGCGGTAAAAGTCAAAAACTCTAATTCGTCCAAATATTCGTTAAGTTTTTCCTCACTTTGATTTTGAGTCACAATACCAACAATGGCAGTTCTTTCAAAATTTATAACTTCTTTTTCTAACATAGCTTTGAATAAGGTGCAAATTTAATCATTTGTACACTACTTACAATTATAGAATTCCAATTTTAAATTCTAAATAAAAAAATAAACCATTTATAAATCAGGCACAAAACCTAATTTATAAATGGCATTAAGATTTATTCGAAACAATTTATTCGTAAATAAATGTTGTTTCTGTTTTTACAATTCCGTTTTCCTCGATCTGAGAACATGAAATTGGGAAATTCAGTTTGTTGTATTTATACTTTCTACTTACGGCAACTAATGCAGTAGATGAAGGACTAAAATTCATTTCATTATTATACGAAATTGACTCAAAAGCAAATTCTTCTTCATGATACGAAATCATCGGCACAATAATTTTATAATTATCTCCAAAAAGACTCTGAACAATTAACTGATCAACCGACTTTTTATCATCATAAGTAAACGATTTTGAGATTTTATCTCCAACCAAACCTTTATGTTTTGAAACATTATCGTTTACATAAACGTACTCAATTTTACCAATAATCTGTTTATTTCTATCGCGTGAAGTACGTCTTACAATGATTCCGTTTTCAACGATATACTCAATATCATCAACTAAATTCTGATGGTTTGTACTTTTTTTAGTAGTTACTTTTACTCTAGCTCCTTCATAAAAAAAAGTTACAACCTTTGTAATATAATCCGGGCCTTCCTGATACTTTTTTACAAATTTGATGATATTGTTATCTGCGTCATAAGTATAGTTTACAACTTCTTTCCAGTCACTTCCTACTTTGTCTTTTACAGTCATGTCCAGCAGACCATTTTTATTATAAGAAAAATGTTGCACAACATCTGAAGTAGTGATGGTTTGAACTTTTCCGTCTTTAAATACAAACGTTTTGTTTACAATTTCACCATCTTTAGAGTTCTGGTAATTTGTTTTTACAACATTGATTTGCTTTAACTTAACTGCATCGGGCTGATCCTGACTGTGCATCAGGCATGGAAATACCATCATCAAGATGGCGATAAAGTAGGTTTTCATGTGGTATTTGTATTTATTTGGGATGACCAAAATACAAAATTCTGACAAATTCTAATAGCCTAAAATCGAAAAACAAATAGAAAGCTTATTCCTTTTTCAAAATCATCTAAAAACCAGCCTACTTTTCGCCAAAAATTTTTACATCATCAACCATAAAAGCACCGTTCAAAGTCTTGTCTTTTCCAGAACCAATATATCTGAATCCTATATTAATATTTCCAGAATATGCTGATAAATCAATCCCGCCCGAACTTATAAATTGGCGTGCCGGCGTTGAAAGTGAGGGAATTTTTGTTTCTAATTTTGTCCATTTTGCTTTAGCGATATTAGAACCATCAAAGTTTGTAGAAATATAAACTTCTAAAGTATTTAATGTTGAATCCAATTTTAAGTCATGTTGTGCGCTTCTAAAAGACAATACTGCGTTTTTATAGCCTGATAAATTAATTTTTGGAGAAATCATCCAAGCTATGTTTTCTACCGCGGTTGTACTTGTAGTATTAAATTCAGCATATCCATTTCCTGAGTAGACCGTACTTTTCCAAAGTTTTGTCGCTTTTTCTACAATATTACTCCAACCAGGAAGTACAAAATTCACATTGTTTTTAACCACTTGAAAATCTTCGGAAAAAAACGGGGTGTTTCGTTTTCCATTCATCGCAATATCATTTTCAAACCGAACCATAAATTGATAATCGGAACTAAATTTTGTCAAAATTCCACGAATTTTACCACTTCCCTCTGGCACAAAATGATCAGCGAATTTTGCATAACTGCTGGTTCTAAAAATAATCTGATTTCCTGATTTATCTCTTAAATTCCAATTTGTTGAGCCGCCAACATTATTTGTTTCTTCAAAATAATGACGTCCTAGAGCGTCTTCTGTAAATTCAACATTATTGAGTTCAATTAAAGTATTTAATTTCGAATCATTCAATGCTTCTTCAATAGAAAGCGATTCAACTAATTGATTTTCATCAATAATTGTACAAGAGGCATTCAAAACATTTTTAATGTCATTTTGCGAAATTCTTCCAATTGTTGGATCACCTGCGTTGCTGACATATAAATTTCCGATTCTTAATCCGCCATAATACAAATCTGTAAACTGATTTTTGAGTTTTATGTAAACTTTATTTCCTACTCTGTAATCTATATACGTATTTGAAGCATCAACTGGAACACTAAATCCTATTGCAGGAAGTTTTTCTAATGCTTTTGTCTGAAATGAAATAGATTTAAAAAAATTTCCTTCTTCATCACTTGATACAACATAAGCTTCAATAATATCATCATAAGAATATTGCTTAGCTGTTGCGCTAGAAAGTTCGTAGACTTTATCTATAGTTTTATTTACCGTGAAGTCAGGCTGCGTACACGCTAATTTTGGCGTTTCAATTTCAGTATTACAACTGGAAAAAAACAATGATGAAATAAAATAGAGAAGTAATTTTTTCATGAGAAATAAATTTTCAGTTTATAAACCGAGAGTAAGATTTAAAAAATAAGTTCGACCAAAACCGTAATAATATTTAGGTCCAAATGATGGCGTTTCACTTGCAACATCTTGATTTAATGCTCTAAAATTAGCGTTCCGAGCCTGTTCAAAACCACCCGTTTTATATAATAAATTCAATACATTATTAACGCTGGCAAAAAGTCCGATATATTTTTTGTGAACACGCCATGATTTTCCACCACTTACATTAAGCAAAGTAACAGGATTAAACTTTTCCTGTTTTAGCAATTCATTTCCACGTTCAGAAGTCGCTTCAGGAAAAGGAAATCCGTTCACTGGATTAATATAAAATTGAGAAGTTCTTGATACCGGAGAAACATCAATATAGTTATCTGTCAAATAATTTATATTGGCGCCAAGCCACCAAAATTTGGGATCGCGGTATTCTAAACCAAAAGAACATGCACTTTGAGGGGTTCCGGCTTGTTTGTAATTTTTAAGATAGGCACGTCCAAAATCAAAAGTTGTCTTAGCTCCATCTTTTCCCGCATTTGCATCATTTGTAATGGAAACATTTGGATTACTGCTGTAAATAAAATTTCCGTATGCAACGGAAAAAGTCGTTTTTAAAGTTGGTGAAATCTGATATTCAAAACTCAATTCGGCTCCGGTATTTTTCTTGTCTAATTTTGTTAAAGTCTGACTAACGAATGCATCTGTTGGGTCATAACCAATGCCTTTATCGAAAATTCCTTCAGCATAAAAAAAAGAAGTTTTAGAAGTGTTTTTTATTAGAGTATAATAAGCTGTAAAACGCAATTTGAGCTTTGGTGAGCGATAGACATAATTAGCTTCGGCACTGGTAACATTTTCATTTTCAATTCCGTTCACTATATTATTATTTAAACGTGAGTTTGAAAATGTATTTCTTAAAGATGGTGCTCTTGTGAGATGTTCTGCATTAACGAAAAACCATTGCTTGCCAGAAATTTTATACGTAAATCCGCCTTTAAAACCAAAATTCTCAAAAGTTGCTTTTTCACTTTTTCCTAAAGAATTATTGGCATAAATCCCGTTTTGATACAATCCTTCACGCTGATAATTGGAAATTGAATAGGATTGTCCCAGATAAAATTCGGTGTTATTATAGGAGAATTTAAATTGTGCAAAAGCATCGATTGTATTGGCTAAAAAATTATAATTATAACCATAAATATCACCTTCTTTAACCTGCCGATCCGGATGCTCTAAATCTGACTGTGATAAATTTCCTCTGTAAAAAGGATCAATATCTACAAAATATTCACCTCCAAGAAGATCCAGCAAATACTGAAAATTATGCGATTTTAAATTCCGATAAACCATTCCAGCATCAAAAGAAAGATTTGAATTAATCTGAGAATTCAAGGTTGAATTTACGGCAAAAGTCTTATCGTCTGTTCTGTCTTCATAAAGAACATAATGACTTTGTGCTGGTTCATAACCATTTTGACCTGGCTTTTGATTTGCCAAATACATCGCGTTCCAGTCAATTTGTGAATTTACGAGAAATGCTATTTTGCTTTTTTCAGCATTTTCAAAATCTGGCGTAAAGTCTCCTGAAAATTCGCCATGATCTTTAGCGTAAAGCGAACTAAAATAACTTGGCATTTTTCGGTAATAAACAGGATCTGGACTGTTGGCATTTTGATAATCAATATTGCTGTTTCCCACTTTTCCAAACTGATACATTATTCCCGAATTCAGATTGTTTTTTTCATTAATCTTAAAATAATGATTTAGCATCAAAAGCGGTTCTTCAATGTTTTTCACCCTTGCATTTCGTTTTTTGCCATTCTGAAATCCCCAATATGAATTGTATTTTTCACTCATTAAACTGATAACTTCATCTGTATTTGGCGAGTTTTTCCCGCGGGAATTTGGCGTATAAAATCCAGTAAAATTTAATGATTGTCTGTTGCTTAATTTCTTCTCAACACTTATAAAAAAGGAATCGGCATTAAAATTTGTTCCTTCAAAATAACCTTCACCAGCCCATCTTTTTCCTGCCGAAACTGCATATGCCCAACCGGAAGCGTCCATTCCTGAAGCATATGTTCCTATGGCGCGCCAAGTATAGGCCGAATTACTTCCTGAAAAAGTAAGCTGTGTTCCTTTTCTATACAAAGAAGCTCGTGTGGCAATTTGCTGTGTTCCTAAAACACCTCCGAAAGTATAATTTGACACCGCTGCTCCAACTGAAAATTCCTGATTTCGGAGCACATTATTTAAGCCTCCCCAATTGTTCCACTGTGGTCGTCCATCATAAATTTTATTCATGGTCATGCCGTTGAGCATCATGGTTCCGTTTTCACTGTCTAAACCGCGGACTTTAAATCGGGCTTGCCCCCAATTAAAGGCAGAAGCTTGCATAAAAGCATCTTTTGAAGACTGCAAAAGTCCTGAAGTCATCTCTGATGAACTGCTGTCATCAGACAAATCAGTATCTAAAAGTGTGATTAAGGCGGCCGGAGTTTCATCAGAATATAGATCTTCTAATTGTAATGTTCCGAGATATACGATCTGTCCAAATTTAGACTGAATTTTAAGAAGTAAATCCTTGAAACCTTGACTATGAATCGATAGCAATTGTTCTCCATTTATAGAAGAATGCAATTCAAATTGTCCCGTTTTTGAAGTAAGTTTTGTTATCGAAGTGTTTTGAATCGTAACCACAACATTCTGGAGAGGATTTTGCGTTTTAGCATCAATAACAATTCCTCTAAAAACTGTTTCCTGTGCAAAAGCAAAACTAAAAGAGCATGTAATTAAAAAAACAAAGTATTTTTTTATCATTAAAATTCCAATTTATTTCTGAAAATGGTTTTTCGGATATTAATCCTATTCAAAAGATAAAATTGGTTTTTGGAAAAAGGTAAATGGATCTAGTTCTTAAATCCTGAAATTCAAATGTAGAAAAAAATATTTTATATATTATGAATTTTCTTACTAATGTTTTAATTGAAATTTGAAATTAATTAAATAGATTTGCCTATTTTTTGTTTTTCACCATTAAAATTTTAAGCTGTAGTTCTAATTTTAGAAACCATAAAAGCGATTAAAACGCCAAAGATTCCGATAAAAGCAAAAGAGAATTGAAGTCCAAAATTCTCAGCAATATGCCCAATAACAGGAGGTCCCATTAAAAAACCTAAGAAACTTACGCTAGAAACTATGGTTAAAGCTTCACCTGGAGGAACGGTCGGGTTTTTTCCTGCCATGCTGTAAACGGTAGGAACAATAGTTGCCACACCCAAACCAACTGCCATAAAAGCAATCGTACACGGAATTAAATAAGGAAGAAAAACAGCCGTAAATAATCCGGCAGAAATCATAACACCGCTTATCTGCATTACACGTTCACGCCCAAATTTATTGATCAAACCGTCGCCTAAAAACCTTCCGCTGGCCATCATAATCATAAACGAAGTATAGCCTAAAACTACTAAAGGTCCGGGCGCTTTTACAATATCTTTAAAATAAACACCGCTCCAGTCAAACATTACACCTTCGCTGGCCATACTGCAAAATCCAATTACGCCAAGCCAGATTAAAGCACTGTCTGGTTTTGCGAATAATTTTTTCTTTTCGCCTTGATTTTTATGCTTGATTTTTTCTTTGGCTTTGACCAAAAACTTAAAATTAAAAGCAACCATCAACAAGACAACGATGCCTACAATTATAAAATGATGAAGCGGGGACAAATTCAACGCTAACATTCCGAGTCCAACCAAAGCTCCCGAGAAGCCCGCAAAACTCCACATTCCATGAAACGAAGACATGATTGTTTTTCTAAAAAGCACTTCGGTATAAACACCTTGCGTATTTACGGCAATATTAGCTAAGTTCCCGAACAAACCAAACAGGAACAGACCCAACGACAATTGAAGTGCGGTTGTTGCCAGACCTAAATTGACCAGACACAAAACGTACATAATTAGTGAGAAAACTAAAATGCGGTGGCTTCCAAATTTGGTAACCATTTTTCCCGAAAAAGGCATGATGATCAATTGCCCCATTGGCAAAGCAAAAAGTATCGAACCGAGATCGCCTTCGGTTAAGTGCAAAGCGGTTTTTATATCTGGAATCCGGCTTGCCCAAGTAGCAAAACTTAATCCCATTCCGAAATAAAACATTCCCACTGCAAAACGAATTCGGTTTAAATAAGAAGCTTTTGCTTCTCTAAAAACTTTCTTGATTTTTCCTTTTGTCTGAAAAAGTTCTAGCGGATTAAAATTTATCAAAATCAATACATTTTGGGATTATACTATAAAAGTACAAAAAAGCTGTGTATTTCTCTAAAGGTTCAAATGGTTCCTTTATTTACAACGTTATTGTTTATAAATTGCTGTGTTTTTGGGCCACGGATTATGCGGATTAAACGGATTTACGCAGATTATAATTATAATTTGACATAAAAAAAGACGCACTGCTGTGCGTCTCTACGATTTATATTATTTCATTTTTAACCGCACATTATAAAATTAAAACCAGCGAAAACCCGTTTTAATCCGTACAATCAGTGGGCCATAATTTCTACAAATTAATTACAGTTCGCTCTGCATTGCTTGCAATTGCGGCTTCAATAATCTGCATTACTTTTACGCCGTCTTGGCCACTAACTGGTTCTGTTGTATCGTTGATAATCGAATTATACACCCCATCAAAAAAGGAGAAATAATTACCTTGTAACGTTGGTACTTTTTCGCGAATTATTTTTCCGTCAATTTCTGTATGAAGAAGACCTTGAAGTTCTTCTGGCTCTGTTCCCCAAGATTCTAAATTTGGTTTTTTTCCAATTTTCAATTCATCTTCCTGAACGTCGCCTCTCGGTTTTAAAAAAGATCCTTTTTTACCATGAATCGTATACGCCGGATTAGCTTCTCTCACAAAAAAACCTGCTTTTAAACGTACTCTCACATTCTCATAAATCAACAGCAAATCAATCCAATCATCTACTAAAGAATTTTGTCTGGTAAAACGAATATCTGCAAAAACCGATTTTGGAGAACCAAATAAACAAACCGCCTGATCGATAATATGTGGTCCTAAATCTTTTAAAACTCCTGCGCCATCATTAGCTGTTTCTTTATGCGCTTTTGGACTTAGCAACGGATTATAACGATCAAAATGAATTTCGGCTTCAACTAATTCTCCTAAAACTCCTTCGTTAATTACTTTTTGAATGGTTTTAAAATCACTGTCCCATCTTCTGTTTTGAAAAACGGCTAATTTTAAACCTTTGTCTTTTGCAATTTGCGTTAGCTCTTCGGCCTCTGCAACTGTTGTTGTAAAAGCTTTTTCTACCACGGCATGTTTTCCTGCCAAAAGTACTTTTTTAGCATATTCATAATGCGTACCAACTGGCGTATTTACGATTACCAAATCAACATCGTCTGCCAATAAATCGTCGATTGAAGGATAACTTTTAACGTATGGATAATCTTCCTGAATTAATTTTTTGCTTCGTTCCCAAGATCCTAATAATTCAAAACCGGGATGAATATCTAAAAACGGAGCGTGAAAAACTTTCCCCGACATTCCGTATGATAATAGTGCTGTTTTTATTTTTTGCATTTTGTTTTGTTTTTTGCCACAGATTATTATGATTTAATGATTTTTCTTTTGCCACAAATTACACGAATTTTCACAAATCGTTGCGTTCAAAAACTTAAAAAAATTCGTGTAATTAGTGGCGAAAAAATCCTTTTAATCTGTACAATCTGTGGCTAATAAAATTTATAGCTTAGCTCTTTCGTATTGTTTTGGCCAATGAATATCGTCGTTTAATTCTTTGGCGAAATCTAAAGGCAAATTCGGATTTCTTAATGATTCTCTGGCAAACAAAATTAAGTCGGCTTGACCATTATTCAAAATTTCTTCTGCTTGTTTTGCGTCCGTGATTAAGCCGACAGCTCCTGTCAAGATATTAGCTTCTTTTTTAACTTTTTCTGCGAAAGGAACCTGATAACCCGGACCAATATTAATTTTTTGATGCGAAACCAATCCGCCTGACGAAACATCGATTAAATCTATTCCTTTTTCTTTTAATATTTTAGCAAGCTGTACCGATTCTTCAGGATTCCATCCGCCTTCTGCCCAATCTGTTGCCGAAATTCTAACAATTAAAGGTAAATCTGAAGGCCATTCGGCTTGAACAGCTTCTAGAGTTTCTAACGTAAATCTAATTCTGTTTTCAAAACTTCCTCCATATTCATCTGTTCGCACGTTTGTTAAAGGCGATAAAAACTGATGCAACAAATATCCGTGCGCCGCATGAATTTCTAAAACCTGATATCCCGCTTGAACAGCTCTTTTTGTCGCTATTTTAAAATCAGAAATCACTTTTTCGATTCCGTTTTTATCTAAAGCTTCTGGAAGAAACGGTTCGTTATCGTGATACGGAATTGCACTTGGGGCAACAGTCTGCCATCCGCCTTGAGCGAAATCTAATTTTTTATTTCCCTCCCACGGAGAAGAAACACTCGCTTTTCGTCCGGCATGCGCCAATTGAATTCCGGGAATGGAATTTTGCGAAACGATAAAATCATTGATTTCTTTTAGTTTTACGATATGCTCGTCTTTCCAAATTCCGAGATCAGCAGGAGAAATTCTCGCTTCGGGAGAAACTGCAGTAGCTTCCTGAATAATCAAACCAGCACCACCGCTTGCACGGCTTCCTAAATGAACCAAATGCCAGTTGTTTGCAAATCCGTCTTCAGCTGAATATTGGCACATCGGTGAAATGACAATTCTATTTTTTAAAGTGATATTTTTTAATGTTAAAGCAGAAAATAATTGTGAAGCCATAATTGTAACTTTTAATGGATTGAGACTACCAATTGAAGATGGCAGCAATATAAAAAGTAAAGTTACGGCATCCTTGTAAAAGGAGAAATCTAAATGTTTATTAATTAACAAACATTTAAATCCTTAAGTATTATATTGCGGTCTTAAATTAAATAAGAAAACGTTACTTTTGTGCGTTAAATACGAACTAAAATTATAAAATGGATATAGTTATCAAACTCTCTCAATTTCTATTGAGTTTATCTTTACTTATTATTCTTCACGAATTAGGGCATTTTATCCCTGCAAAATTGTTTAAAACAAGAGTCGAAAAATTTTACTTATTTTTTGATGTTAAATATTCTCTATTAAAAAAGAAAATTGGCGAAACAGAATACGGAATTGGATGGCTTCCTCTTGGTGGTTATGTGAAAATTTCTGGAATGATCGACGAAAGTATGGACAAAGAACAAATGGCTTTGCCTCCTCAGCCGTGGGAATTTCGTTCTAAACCAGCTTGGCAACGTTTAATTATTATGCTTGGTGGTGTTACGGTAAACTTTATCCTTGCTTTTATTATATATATAGGAATGGCTTTCGTTTACGGTGAAACTTATATTGCAAATTCTGACTTGAAAGATGGTGTTTGGATTGAAAACCCTGTAATGATTAAAGCAGGCTTTAGAACAGGAGACAAAATAATTTCTATTGACGGTAAAGAAGTTCAAAATCTTGACAATGATATTGCAATGAATATTATTATGTCAAAAGAGATTTTGATTGAAAGAAATGGAAAACAGCAAACCATCAAAATTCCTACCGACGTTGTTGATCAATTAGCAAAATACCAAAAAAGTTCACTTATTCTTCCTAGAATGCCTTTCGTAGTTGCAGGAATAAGTGACGAATCTCCAAATAAAAACTTGAAACCAAAAGATTTATTCCTTTCTATAAATGGTGAAAAAATAAGATATTTTGATCAAGCAAAATCTATTTTAGATAAGAATAAAGGAAAGACGCTGACTGTTACTGTTTTGCGTGATTTAAAAGAAACTCCTATTACAGTTAAAGTGTCAGCTGCAGGAAAATTAGGTGTGGCACCTGGTGATTTAGATATTAAAACTTTAGAAAAACTTGGATATTACAAAGTTAGCACTAAAGAATACAGTCTTGTTGAATCAATTCCTGTTGGACTTGAAAAAGGTAAAGATCGCTTAATAGGTTACGGAAAACAATTAAAAATGATTTTTAATCCAGAAACTAAAGCTTATAAACAAGTGGGCGGTTTTGCCGCGATTTATAACATTTTTCCGAGTTCTTGGAGCTGGGAAACTTTTTGGAACATTACCGCTATTTTGTCAATTATGCTTGGTGTAATGAATTTATTGCCAATTCCGGCTCTTGACGGAGGTCATGTGATGTTTTTATTATACGAAATTATTAGTGGCAAAAAACCAAGTGATAAATTCCTTGAAAACGCCCAAATGGTTGGCTTCGTACTACTTATAGCGTTACTTTTGTTCGCAAATGGAAACGACATTTATAAGGCAATTATGAAGTAGAAAAAAAAATGAATAAAAAGAGTTAAAATATTTTTGAGAAACTAAAAATTCGATTATATTTGCACTCGCTAAAAAGAGCAACACTTTCCTCCTTAGCTCAGTTGGTTAGAGCATCTGACTGTTAATCAGAGGGTCCTTGGTTCGAGCCCAAGAGGGGGAGCAACTTTTTTTAGCAAACATATTTACCTTTAAGGTGATTCCTCCTTAGCTCAGTTGGTTAGAGCATCTGACTGTTAATCAGAGGGTCCTTGGTTCGAGCCCAAGAGGGGGAGCTTAAAAAAAAGACTATCATTACGATAGTCTTTTTTTTGTTTTATATCAAAGTAAAGTTCATTTCTTCATTCTTTCTGCTTTTTATTGTTTCGCTACTTTATTAGCCAAATTTTTACTTTCGAACAATACCATCATCTCATTTGCTTTTTCTAGCTTATTAATCGCTTTTAATGACTCGGCACAGCGATAGTAGTAAATAGGATCTAGATTTTTGCCTACTTCAAGCAATTCTTCATAATATTTTGCAGCAGCTTCCATGTCGCCTTCAAAATAGGATTGGTCGGCTACTTTTTTAAGCATATCAGTATTTTTATAGCCCCGATCGACCACTTTAGCGTAGGTTTTTGAGATATCAATGTCGATGTATTTTGTGGTTTCTGCAGGACGCACTACGGCCACTTTTACCGGTGCCACTTTTTCATCAGGAATATCGATAACGACTTTTGACATTAACGGAACATCTGTTTGTTTCAATTTGGGTTTTCTATAAATTGGAGTTACGGTCCTCGTATTGTTTGGACCGAGATCGTAGGTATTAACCATATCTAGTTTTGAAACTTCATATTTTGTAACTCTTCTTCCAAAATTCATATTGATTGTTTCTTCAACATAGTAAGCTTCTATAACAAGACCATCATCTGTTTTGTTGGTTGACTGTAACTGTGTATTTCCCGCTGCCACAATGATAGGAGCTTTTGAGGCCGCCCGTTGTGCAAAACAACAAAAAGGAACAACACACACAATTGTCACAAAAATTTCTGCATAATTTTTCATGATAAATTGATTAAGTTGTATTTATTTCAAAAAACTATAGTAAAGGTAATTATAGTTCCTTTTTTATGTTTATTTCACCCGTAAACAACCTTAAAAGACGTTTAAATACTGTTTTTCAGTATTTAAAGCATAAATAGACACGCAAAAAAAAGCGCCAAATTATATTTGACGCTTTTTTTATATTTATTAAAAAACATTTATTTTTTCCTTTTAGCCTCTTTTAAAACTTTTTTATCATCACTCTCTAATTTGCGTTGTATTTTTTTAACGTCTTCTGCTGGAGAAAGATTTTCAGGGACAATTCCTCTTTGTGTGAGCATATTTCTTACGGCTTTATTGTTTTCAATATGCTCATTTTCAATCTTATTTTGCCCTCTTAAATCCTTACTATGAACATTTAAACCAGTCATTTCAGCAGCTAAATCTTTAGCTTTGATACTCTTATGGTAGGCAAAAAATCCGCAACAGGTCTATTATCTGGAATTGCCATTTTTTTCTTAAGCTGTGAGGTTGACAACCGAAACAATGCCTGATCTCCTTTAGAACGTATTAATCCAAAACCTTTATTATCAACACCACGCTCAAATAATATTCCTGAAAGCTGTTTTTCAGTTTGAGTAAGTTTCTCTCTTGCCTTTACTCTTTCAAATTCCAACAAACGTTGTTCAATTATTTCAGCTCTTCGAGTTTGAACAGCAAAATAATTTTGAGCAAAAGCAATTTCTTCTTTACCACTGTCTCCATTTTGAGCAATTAAATAACACGCGTAACGCGTAAGTGCTATATCATCGATAACATGTTGAGCGCCTTTTCCTGCCTCTATCACCTTCCCGACTTCAGGAAAGTGATCTTCAACATCTTCTCCAGCATTCGCACAAGCATCTTTTGCTTTTTTAATTACTTTTTCAAAATTTTCCCATTTACTATATCCAAGCAATTTTTGCAATTCTCTAGCACTCCAGCATTCAATTCCTTCTACATTTGAGGCAACTTCTTCAAACTGGGCAAAAAGATCTATAATTTCTTGACTTTTCATATCTGTTTTTTATTCGTTTCTTTAATTTATTAAACTAATTCTTTAAAGCTTAAAAACAATAAATTAAAGAAAAATCTTATTTTTTTGTAATTCCAAAGATATATGAAAATAAACAATTTGCGTTTTCAAATATTTAAAAATTTACTCTTAAAAAAAGCGCCGCAATCCTAAAAATTGCAGCGCTTTCTTATTTTATTAAAAACGAATCTAAAACTTACACCCCTAACTTCTTAGCAATATCAGTTGGAATTCCTCCTTTGTTTACCATTAAGGCAGTTGTTTTGTATTTCACGAAATTTTTGGTTACAAACAAGAAACCTTTATAGTCGTTTGTTTCTCCCCAAGAATTTTTTACGATGTAGTATTCTTTTCCTGTTTGATCTTTTGCAATACCAATAATATGCATTCCGTGATCATCAGTTGTTGTGTAATTGTCAAACGCGGCCTGACGCATTTCTGGAGTAATTTCTGGTTCTGCTTTTGGTCCGTTGAACATGTCTGCTTTTTCTTCAGCTGTCATGTCTTCGAATTTTTTTGTTGGAACATAAGCCACACCATTTTTCCAGCTAAAGCTTTTTTCGCTTACGTCTGTTGCCCAAGCTACAGTATATCCTTTTTTCAAAGCATTGTCGATAACATCTGTCATGTCGTTTACTTTTACATTGTAAACTTGATCTAATGACCAGTTGTCTGGCACCATTAAAGTTGTTTTTTGGTAATATGGAGAAGTTGTAAATGAAGACATTTCGATATATTCATCTGGATTGATTCCTACCACTTCTTTAGCAAAAGACTGTGGTGTATAGTTTTTTCCTTTGTAAGTAAAATTATCCGGCACTTTTCCTAAATAAGAATCAATAACTGCCGCATACGCTTTTTGCCAGTTTGGAGTCAATTCTCCATTTGGATTTTTAACAACAGCTGTAAGAACGCCTTCGATTAGCGCAGCCATTTCGGCAAATTTATTTTTGTCTGTTCCGTAGTTTAAACCTGTGTAAACTTCTCTTGGAACAGTTCCGTATTTTTTATACATATTGATTACATCATGAAGCGAACCTCCATCCCCTAATGTAGTTGCACCGTGCATACGTACATAATTTACGCCTTTGTCAACATATACATTTCTTGCAGAAAAAACTTGAGACAATTCTACCGGCTGTTTTCCTAAACGAATCATTTCTGACTCTAAAAATGAGTTTGAAGCATAACTCCAGCAAGTTCCCGAAGATCCTTGAGCTTTTACTGATGTTGTTCCTAAGTTAACTACTTCGGTGAATTTAAAGTTCTCTTTACTTTTATCACTTGCATTTAACTTTAATGAGTTTACCAAAACGTCTTGTGCAAAACAGCCACCCACACCAACTAAAAAAGCCGATGCTACAAAAACTGATTTCATAGTATTTTTATACATAATCAAAAGATTTAAAAAGTTGACTTATTAGTAGTCTAATTTTATTTTTGTTACAAATCAATTAAATATCAGGTAAAAAAACTATTGTTTTTACGTTAATTTTTATACAATGTTTTTATTATACATTAAAACCTTACAAATAGTGCAATATGTTTTTTTTATTAGATAATTTGTCAATTCAGATAATTAGATAATTTTCTTCAAAACAGTAATTTTAAAATGCTTGTTATTATTTAAAAATAAGTAGTATTTTGGTTTGTGTTTTGACACGCAAAAAACATGACATGTACGAACTGGAAAAAGAAACTTATTTAGGCAATACTAAAAACATCTTCAATACCCATGAGGGAATTGCAGTTGTTGAAACCGAGTATCAAAATAAAGTTTATGAAGGCTGGCATTCGCACAACAACGCACACATTACACTTTTCCTGAAAGGCGGTACAACCGAAAAAAGAAAAAATTCAAGTGAAACTATTGGCCCTGGTTCTTTACTATTTTACCACAGCGACGAACTGCATTTGAATCAAAATACGCTTTTTCCTTCCCGAAATATTAATATCGAAATTGAAGAAAATCTTTTAAAGGAACTTTTTATTGATGAAGCTGCAATTGAAAAATCAATTCAGAATAGTATTTATGCTAAATCTTTGATTCTGAAAATCTTTAAAGAATCACAGTCGGCGGATAATTTTACAAATGACAATGTCAAGATGTTGTTTTCTCAATTATCCAATTCGAATTCCCATTTAGAACGATTTGAAAAAAGTCCGTTTTGGGTTAAAAGTTTAAATGAATTGCTAAATGATTGTTGGAATGAAAATCCGAATTTAAAAGATCTTGCTCAGGTTTTAAACCTCAACCCAATCACAATTTCAAAGCATTTTCCGAAATATTTTGGCTGTACTTTGGGCGAATATATGCGCCGAATTAAAATTAACCGTTCACTTTCGCTTATACAATCCAATGAAAATAATTTGACCAAAATTGCTTTAGAATGCGGTTTTGCAGATCAAAGTCATTTTATCAGAACTTTTAAAAACCAAACCGGATTTCTGCCGAAACAATTTCAAAAATTATAGCAGAGGCAAATTTCATTCTATTTTTTGTTTTTGATGGCAACTACTTTTGTCTCATCATAAATCATTAAATACAATCAAATGGAAACGCTTACTCTAAAACAAAAAACGTTTAATTCTCCTATAACAAAAATCATTCTTGCTTTACTTACTTTTATGGCAGTTGTCATTATTAGTCAGCAAATTGCTGTAAAATTACTAGCCTTAACTCCACTTGAAAAAGATTACCGAAACGTTTTAAAAGGTCTTTTTGTTTCTGCCTTGTGTGTTTTCAGTTACATTCTTTTCTTTAAAAAATACGACAAAAGAACCATCACAGAATTTTCGACAACAGGACTTGCAAAAAATCTTATCATCGGCACTCTGATTGGTTTTGTATTGCAATCGTTAACTATTTTGGTGATTTACCTAAACGGAAGTTACAGTGTAGCGAATATCAATCCAATTTCATTTATTCTGATTCCATTTGTTATTATGTTTACGGTTGCTATTATTGAAGAAATATTGGTGCGCGGAATCATCTTTAGAATTGTAGAAGAAAAGCTTGGAACCTATATTTCGCTTACTATCTCTTCGGTGCTTTTTGGTGTCTTTCATCTCGCAAATCCTCATGGGACTTTGATTTCAGCAATATGCATAACTATGGCAGGTTTTATGCTTGGGGCTGCTTTTATTTACAGCCGTAATTTATGGTTTCCGATAGCTTTGCATTTTGCTTGGAATTTTACACAATCGGGAATTTATGGCGCGATAACATCTGGAAACGAAAAAACAAATAGTTTATTGAATGCTAAAATACAAGGCCCAGAATTCATTACCGGAGGAGAATTTGGTCCCGAAGGTTCTATTCAGGCTATTTTATTCTGTGCAGTAGGAGCTATTGTATTATTGGTTTTAAGCCATAAAGAAAACAAAATCATTAAGCCTTACTGGAAAAAATAAAAAGCAAACTCCCGACAATAATTGTCGGGAGTTTGCTTTTTACTATTCACTAACCACTTTTCACTAATCACTAATCACGTAAAAAACTACCTCATCCAATTACTACCAAACACAATATAATACGCCCAATCTTCATTTCCTTTAGCTACATCTATTCCCATTCTCAGTTTAAATTTTCTCGCTATTAAATATCTAAAACCACTTCCGTAGCTATAAACAACCGGTTTGGCGAAGGCCTGATCCCAATTGTCAAAAGCGCTTGCAAGACCTCCAAATCCCATTAAGCTCCATCTTCGATACAAATCCCACCGAAATTCGAGTTCGTTTACAATACTGGTTTTTCCCATATAACGAGCAGTAGGAATTCCTCGTAAATTAATTCCCGGTTTTAAATAAAAAGGCGGACTCCTCAACGCCTGTTCTCCTTCAATCCTTAGTCCGCCAATTAATTTATCCGTTATTGGATAATATCCTATCGCAGATAAATTAATACGCCAGAAATTATAATCACTTCCTAGTCCTTTATCAGACCAAAAGAAATCTGACTGAATGCGTATTCCTTTATCTGGTGTAAATATATTGTCGCGCCCGTCAAATTGAAGCGCTGCTCCTAACTGACTCACCGTACTTTTAATGTCTCCAGGCTTAACAAACGGAGGCGGAAGATTAAAGTCGGGCAAGTTTATTTTGGAATTTAAAAATAAATATTGTGGACCCGCACTCCATTTTGCATTTTTAAATTGTTTTAACCATTGTGTGTAAAAAACCGAAGATCTAAAGTTTAATTTAAATTCCTCATCGTTTCCAGTAGGAAGATTATTGGCATAGAAAGACAAATTTATATTTCCGTAAGCCGCTCCAATACGGTATAATATTTTTGGTTTTACTAAAGTTGCCGAACGAAAAGCTCCCACCATCCAGCTGTCATTTGCTGTGTACATTCCAAATCCTCCCGTTATATCCGGATTTATGAAACGTTTTTTTCCGTCTTCCTCGATTACAGGTTCGCGTTTTTTAATGAATACAGGAGCTAACGCACCTCCAAATCCTCCTAAAGCCGGCTCCGATATAATAGCAGGAACTACAAGAAAACCATTTGCATAAATAAGGAAATTACTTAAATCGATGGCTCCATCCAGAGAATCTTTGAAGCGCATATTTTTAGGTGTCGATGTTGTTGTTTGTGAAGTCATTCCCGTGTAAGACAAGAGAAACAGAACAATAATTAATCTTGTTTTCCAAATATTTTTTCGATCAAAAAGGAGCTTTTTTTTCATTGCGAAATATGTTTTTTTACCTGTAAATAGTAAATTAATTATTGAGGCCCTTCTTTTTTAAAACTGAATACATGTGCCAGTGTTATAAAAAATGTATTTCCCTGAAATCTATTTATGGCATCAACTTCAGCTATCCATCTAAATCCTGCCGAAGTTTCACAACCAATATGAAAGTAATTAATTTCAGCTCCAATACCGCCTACACGATCCTTTTGTCCCTCGACCACTCCAATAACCGGAACAGGAATTTCATCGTTACTTACTTTGTATTGCAGATAATAAATCAAACCAGCATTAAAAATTCCGGATGGTGCTGTTTTTTCAGCATTCATTTGATAAAATGTTTTGCCTAAACCGCCTTCGATACTTAAAATGTCTCCGGTTTTGATATTAGTATCTTTCTTTTTTCCATTTAATTCATAGGAAGCTAAAGTTGAAAAATGGAACGTTTTTTTATCATTAAAATATAAAGTTGTTCCACCTGAAAATTCATTCATAAACATTCCCAAACCGCTGTTGTCTGTAGCTCCCGCCGTAAATCTTCCTGTTGGGAGATAGAGTTGATAACTAAAAACAAAATCGGCTTTTTTATGATGCCAGCCTAATTGAACCGGCACAATGTACATATCTGTAAATGCTAATGAATTATCAATGTTTGCATTGTTTCCTTGAATGGTATTTGCAGCAAAAGCAAGTAAAATTGTAGCGCCATAATTAGCTCCTAAAATTTTAAAATCACTTACGTAAGATGCTCCAGCACCTACTAAGTACATTGTTAAATCAGGATTTGTCATGGCTTTATCCCCATTTGCATCCCGCAACGTTGAAGCGCTGTAAATGTAATTTGGAATATAAACACTAAGCGTATTTTCTGGCGCCTGCGTTCCGGACTGCAGTCCCATCCCTCCTAAAATATGACCTCCTTTAAGCTGTGCACGACCCGAAAAACAAATTATTATCGTTAAAATTAAAACAGCTAACTTTTTGATTGGCCTATATTGATTTAATCCTATTTTCATCGTCTTTATATTTAAAATTAAGAGCTTTTACAATCGCATATAAACCAACTTATTATCAGCAAATTGATTTCTTTTATATAATACGAATGTGTTTTTCAGGATTTAGTCGGATCACTTTAAAATATTCTGAAGGTGACTTTCCGGTATGTTTAAGAAACGCTCTAAAACAAGTTGTTCTTGATTTAAAACCTGAACCCCAAGCCATTCCTTCAAGTGAAAGATCTTTCCATTCTGGGTCATTAATTTTTTCTTTAAAATATTCTATTCTTTTCAAGTTTACATAATCTTGAAAATGCAGATTAAATTCAGAATTAATTAAATTAGAAAGATGATGAACAGATATTCCTGTTTCATCGGCAATATCTCTAATCACCAAATCCTTTTTTAGAAAAAGTTCTTTTGAAGCAAAAATCTCTTCTAATTGAAGTAGATACTGATGCTTTTTTTCATTTGTCAATTCTTTGATCAACGGCATTGCATTTTTTGATTCTTCTTCTTTAATTACCAGCAATTTTTCTTCAACAATCTGAAAATTATCATTAACCTCATTTGTGTTTATATCATAGAATATCTGGGGCTTAAAATAAAGCGAACCAACTGTAAAAATAAGCACAAATGAAATCAATACATAACAAGACAAATCAACTGTATAAAGGCTGCTGACTAAAAAATAATGAACAAAAAGAGCCGAAAACAAAAACAAAATCACCAAGTTATAAATACGTACCCAGTTTAAAATTTTTATTCTGCTAAAATGATTCTTCTTTAATTTTTCCAAATCATAATTTAAAACCATCATAGTCTGACAAAAAGCGTAAAGAAGCCAAACGGTCAAACTGAGCATTGAAAAAGGACTTTCTATTTTAGACGAAATACGCTGCGCAAACGGAAAATGAGCAACATTTCCTATCCAGACACAAAATGTCAAACCAAAATAAATTAGAAAAGGAAGAAAATGAAGCCAGTCATATTTTTGAAATGTACTGTCTGTAAACAAAAGGTTTCGAACATATAAAAAAGCACAAGGGGCTACTAAATAAATAAAAGGTTTGGTGATCATAAAAAGATCAGGGAAAAAATTAAGAACATTTGCTGACAAGTAAAAATTGTAAACGCTGACAACTGCAAGGCTAAATAAGAATAGCCCTAAAAAGAAACTCTTTGAGTAATTTTTTTTAGAAAACAGCACCATAAATGATGTTGCAAAGCCAACCATTGTAGCCATGAAAAAGAAAAGAGAAAGTACTATATCCAGCATATATTAGTTATTTATATTAATAATAGCTCCTTCTTAAAAAAGAATTTTTAAAAGAAGGTAATGTACCATAACTCGTAAAGACTATACTTATCTGTTTTCTCAGATAAGTATAACTGCCTTTTTAGAATAAATTTATAAGTTATTTTTTAGCTAGACCTGGGGGAAAGCCTTCTAAGATTTTTTTAATTGCGCCGGCAATAAATTCTTCTGGATTATCTGGTTTACTGTCAATTTGAGCATTCCCTATTCCTTGCCAAAGCAATTTTTGTGTTTTTGCAGAAACAATATCAATAACAAGCGATCCATCAACATAATCGTAAGAATTAAATGTTGTTGTGCCGCCACCCATCATAGCGCCGCCACCCCAATATCCGTATGGACGATACATACCGCCATAGCCATAAAAATTAGTGTCAGCTGTTACTTGGGTTTTATTTTTTAAAATAGATACTGCGTTTACTTTTAAATCTGGATCATTAGATGATTCTACAAATCCTTTTGCGGTCATTTCAGCACGAATAGCTCTTGCAACACGATCTGCATTTAGTTGATTTACTTGACCTTCCTGAGCTTTTAAATCATAAACTGCAAAAGTTTTGTATTGGCTGAAATTAGCGGAGTGATCATAATCTGTGGTGACTTTTACTGTAGGTGAACAGCTGTAAAATAATCCCATTAAAATCAACGGGACTATACGAAGATTTGTTCTTTTAATATTCATTGTTGTGGTATTTAAATTAATAATTAAATTAGTTTAACTCGAATGTATTAAAATCAAAATAAATCTTTGGGGCATTAAAGCAATGTAAATTGATTGTTAAATTAACACAAACAACTATTATACAAGGCTTTAATATATCCTAAAGGTATATTATTTTCTTTAATTAACATAGTTTATTGCAAAAAATCTTACTTAAACTGTGTAATGCATTTCAAATCAGAATATGAATTTTTGTAGAAACGGTTGGGAATTAAATTTCTGCCGAAATAGGCAATCTTCCTTCTTTTATAGCTTCGACCATTTTATTGTAATCCAATTCATTTTGATGTGCATACAACATTGAAAATTTAGAAATCGCATTGGCAAATTCATTATTATTTCCAATATATCCTGACAAAAGCGATGGATCACCAGATCGTGCATGTGCTCTTGCTAGTGCCCATCCGCAGGCTTTGGCATAATCTGCCATATTATCGGATTTCATTATTTCTATAACCGGCTTTATCTTGGCATCGCGAAGCTGACGGACATAAAAATATCTTCCTTTATCATCATTTGTCCAGCCTAAAAACATATCTGGCGCTGATTGCATTAGTTTTTGTCCCATTACAATTCGTTCTCCCTGATGCGGATATTTTCCCTTATTTTTTACGTTTGATTCCAATACGCTTCTTCTAGCTTCTTTAAACTGCAAAAAAATAGGTTCGCCAGTAGCCGACATCAATAAACTAATGCCACAAAGTGTCCCAACACTTCCTACGCCTACTACTTTCATTGCAAAGTCATGCATGGTATATCTACTCAACAAAACTTGTTTGTCCTCTGGCAATGATTCAATGTATAGTTTATGCGCTTGCTTTGCTTCTCTAAACGTATAGCTTTCTTCATCTCGAGAAGGATGATAAATTAATGGCGGATCGTCTTTTATTCTGGCGCGAACTCCATCTAAATACGTCATTTTTGCAAACTCTTTTTCATGAGCAATATATTCAGTAGCTTTTTTGATTCGTTTCTGCTGAAATTCTTTTAATTCTTCATCTTTTCCAAGATCAATAAGTTCAGCCAAATCAATATCAGCATACCAAATTTGAAGTGCCGACAACTTACTGTAATCCAGCATATGGCGTTTGTAACTGTCGGCAACATGCCATGCAAATGCTTTACAGTCTTTAGTCGAAAATTTTCGCCATCTTCCTGCAATTGCAAAACTTGCGGCGAGTCTTTTTAAATCCCATTCCCACGGACCGGGAAACGTTTCGTCAAAATCGTTGATATCAAAAACCAACTTACGTTCAGGAGTTGCAAAACCTCCAAAATTCATTAAATGACAATCACCACAAAGCTGAAGTTGTATCCCTGTGTTTGGTGTATTTGCTAAATCGGCGGCCATAATTGCGGCGGCGCCTCTATAAAAAGCAAATGGAGATTCGATCATTCTTCGATATCGAATAGGCAATAAACGTTCGACTCTTCCAATACTTGTTTTTATCAAAATATCGACAGGATCTTCACGATCTTCAGGCGGTGTCCATTCCTGATGCGAAGAACGAGACACTTCTTTCCTGATCGCTGCTCCATTATCATAGCGTTCTGCTTTCGATGCTAATCGATCAAAAAAACTTTCGGCACTATCAGTTGCTTTTTCTGTCATCAGAATTATTTATTTTACTTCTTTGATATCATCCATTTTCCAGCTCTTATCAAAATAAGCTGTAGTTGGTCCATAAAAACGCATGTAAGTAAACCAGTGTTTTCCTGGTAAAGTCTGCACCCAATTTTTCTCTTTTCCGGCTGGAGCTTTTGGTCCAAAATATAAATCAACAGAACCATCGGTGTTTTTTATCAAATCTTTACGGGACGATAAATCGGCATTTTTTTGAGGATTATCAATTAAACAGCGAGTTGCCGAATCATAAACGGTTATTGACCAGAAATTAACAGCCGGAGGATTTGCAGGAACATTTAAAGTGTAATTTTTAGCTCCATCTAGCCAATTTCCTTCATTGTCAAAATAAGATCCCAAATAAGCCTGACCAACATTAGGAACCTTAGTAATCATTGCTTTTGAATAAGTTACTGCCTCATAGAAATAAGAAGTTCTCTCAAAAAACTCATCATAATTATCTGCATGTTGCGACGGATCTTTAATAATCATTACATAATCCCATTTTTTATCTGGCCAATGTTTGACATCCTTGAAGCGTTTTTCGAAAGAATTCGCCATTGCCATTTGCTGTCCTTTTTCGGCTCGAGCAATCAAAATTTTCTTCTGACGTTCATCTGGAGCAAATGGTTTCCCTTTTTCTATACCAAGATTTCGAAGCCAAGCCATAAAAAAACGATCACGTTCTTCGACTGGCTCATTTTGTAAAATGTCATGAAGGCGTTCCCAATATGCAATTCCAGATGGTTGAATTCCTAACCATTTTTTTCCAGCTGGAGGACTAACCACTTTTGTGGGTGCTGGGTTTGCTCTTTGTGCGTAAGGATAAATTTTTACCTGTTTCAATAAATTTTCTGTGACTTTTGGATCAGGATCTAAAGCTCTAAACCCAAAAAACATATTTACTGTATTACAAGGAACTATAAAATAGCCATCTGCTTTAAAATCTTTTAATGTTGGTGGAACTAAAATATATTTACCGCCTTTTCCTTTATCTGGTCCCATTTCTCCAATTACAGCCTGCTCACGTTGCCAAAAATCAGCCAGCCCTCCAGCAGTATGTCCGGCTGGCATTTCGATAACCGTTGGCCCATTTACAGCAAGATCAATAAATGTCATTATATATGGAGTTGTGGCATTGGCCGTCAAAATTCCTAATCGATCATTATAAGAATTATACAAAACAAGATCGTTGCTTGATGCTTTAAATGTTTTATAATGCTGTTGTTGCCATTCGGCGAAAGCCACAATTGGAAGTGCCCACAAATAACATTGTGTGGCTTGTTGAAAATCCATTTCATCAAATAATTTTGGAATAGATTCTTTTGAAGGCAACTCTCCATCGATTTTTATTTGAGTTCCAGATTCTGAAACTTCCGCCGTATTTTCTGTTGAAGTTAAATTGTCCTTTTTACAGCTGAAAACTAAAAATGCCAATCCAATTATTATAAATGATTTTTTCATAATTGTGCAATTATTTATTTTATAAATTGATTGTTGATTTTACATTAATCGATAAGCGTTTTTTTATTTTACTTCTTCGACATCATCCATTTTCCAGGTTTTGTCAAAAAATCCTTTTTCCGGTCCATAAAAACGCGCCAGTAATTCGAATTTTCTTTTTGGATCAGTCGGTACCCAATTTGATTCTTTTCCTGCGGGTGCTGTACCGCCAAAATAAATATCTACAGAACCATCAGCATTTTTTTGAAGTCCGGGCGTTGTAGATGCGCGGCTGGAATATTTCATTCCCTGAATCAGAGCATGAGTTTCACGATCATACGCTGTTACTGACCAATATAATTTTATCGGAACTTTGGCCGGCAAATGAAGTTTGTACAATTTTGAACCATCAAATTGCTGACCTTCTTTGTCTTTAATTGTCATTAAATAATATTGACCTGTTCCTAGTTTTTTTGCACTGAAATAGGCCATCGAATAACTTATCGCCCTTTCATCAACAGGGTAAAGATTTGGAGCCACATAATTTGACATGATGGCTTTGACTACATCTGGAGAGGCAGGAAGTGCCCAGTTTGTTCCATCGTAAAATGGAGGTGTGAAAATCTTTTCGTATTTTGAATCAATCCAACTGTGTGCATCTTTTATGGCTGCATTGAGAATTTCCTGTCTTCTGGCATCGGCCTGAAAAGTTTTTCCTTTTTCGATTCCTATTGTTTTTAATTGATCCAACATCGCCAAATCTCTTGTCAACCAAGGCTCTCTTTGGACGAATTGATTTAAGATTTCAAAAAAATGTACGTCATACGGAATTGTATTGCTGAATGAAACATCTATCAAATCAACAAATGTTGTTGCTGGCGGATTATCTGCTTCGGAAAGCGGATAAATTTTTACTTTTTTCCCGTATTCAACAGCTCTTTTTAAGTCGTTTGGACTTCCATCGGTCAAATTTGATCGAAGTATTGCAAAACCTGTATAAGTTGAAGACTGAAGCGAAATATATCCCACCGGCGGAATATCTTTGTAATTAGGTGGCAAAATTAGATATTTCCCTCCCTTGCCTTTATCATAACCTGCAGGTCCAAAATCTTCAATCGCGGTTTGCCAGCCATCGTCTAAACTTCCTGTTAAGGATGAAACGCCTTCAACGGCCGGAATTTCTAAAACTACGGGTCCTTGTCTGGTATCATATAAGGGGTTTACATAGATTACGTCCGGGTTTGGAGTTAAAGTCTGATTTTTTGAACTTATAAGTCCCGACCAGAAAATAATCTGATTATAATCGCCTTTTACTTTTAAAAGACTTTCATGCAGCAATTCCGAATTAACAGCGGGCATTCCCCAAATAACGGCTTCAATAGCACGATTGTAAATTAATTGTTCTTCAAAATCTTTGGGTTGAAATTCAGCAGACTGAATCGTATCTGTAGAAGTTGTAACCTCGTTTTTTGTTGTCGACTTCGTACAACTTACCAAATAAATAATTATTATAAAGGATAAAATTTTTGATTTCATGTCTGATTTTTTAATGATGAAAGAAACTTAAATTCAATGATTTATTATCCCGGAAATATAAAGGATACAACTGCTCTTAGTCCCCAATCTGGTCTTATGTCTGAATGCCCTATAATTGGTATTAAAGGCATAACAGCAAACTGCATGGTCTGACCTCCTAATTTTGTAATTGCACCAACATTTGGACTAATTGTAATTAGGGTTGTATTTCCTTGCCAATTTTGGGTAATTTCTGAAGTAATACCTAAACTTGCACCACTTTTATAACTGTGTGTTAGAAATAGTTGGGTGTAAAATTGATTGAAGTCGGCTCTGTCTGCATTTCCTGCGACAGACCAAATTTGATTCGCCAAAAAACCTATCGAAAGTCCTTTTCCTTGATGCATTACCAAAACGCTTGGTCCAATTCCGAATTTTTCAGTTCCCAAAAGTTTTTCGGTAGCAGTTGGTACTAAAAAAGCGGGACCAACTCCTAAAATTATTCCTTTAGTTTTAGGAGCAAAAAATGCGGTTACTGTCGCATCGCTTAAACCAAATTCATGTGTGTTTTGTCCCGTAACATCCTGCTGATCTACAACCGGAAGAATATAACGAGTAATTAAATTTAGGTTGTCACTCAATTTAAAAGGAACAACTGGCTGTATATTGATTTGATATTTCGAACCGTTGTATGGGCCAATGCCATACGTCAGATTATTTTGCAGCGGAACACTAATTAAACTTGCTACCGGATTTGCCATTTTATCTGCAAGTTCCTGCGCACTTGATCCGGCTTTTGGCTCAGCTTCCTGTGCAAAAGTTCCGATCGAAATTGCAAAAAAGAGAATACTGAAAAATAATTTATGGCTGATAAAATGCTTATTTCGTTTCATGAATATTTATTTGAAGTTTTTTTTGCAAAATCAAATTATTGGTCTGCGAAAACCTTTTTCCAGTCGTCTTTAATACTCACAACATGATATTTATATTTTGCGGCAGTATTTAATGAAAGGTTATCTTTTTCCTGATAATTGTATTCTCTAATCGAATCATTGTGATTTACAATTAATTGAAAAGAAGGGTATTTATTTCCTTGAGAATATCTAAGCATCGCAAGATCGCCCGCTCCGCCTTCATTGCCACAAGCAAAAACTGGTCGTTGGCCAATATGCAATTGTATGCTTACAGGTTTTCCTTCTTTATCATTAAAATGATCTAAAGCAGGTTCTCTTAAAACCGCATTTTTAGCATCATCAAATTTATATTTGAAAGAAGTTCCGACCACTTGATCTTTTGGAATTCCATAAAAATCCTGAGATATCGCTCTCACAAGTTCAATCGTTCCACCGGTAACAATGAAAGTTTTGAAACCATTTGCTCGCAAATAATTCAAAAGCTCCAATTGTGGTTGGTATCTGATTTGTTTTAGAGGAACATTTTTGCCAGGATATTGGGCTCCAGAAAAGAACTCTTTTGTTGAAGCTTCAAATTCATCTTCGGTCATTCCTGTGTGAGTTGCGGCAACCAATTCAATTAGCGCTTTATCTCCTCCTTTTTCAAAATAAGTTTTGTCTTTTTCTACAACTGCTTTAAAAGGTTGTTTTTGAGCTAAAGCCGGATTTGCTTCTACCATTTTTTTTACTCGGTAAAAAGCAAATAATTCCTGAGCAAGAGGTTTTTCGGCCCAAAGCGTTCCATCATTGTCAAAAGTGGCGATTCTATTTTCAACTGGAATAAAATCTGGACTTCCTTCTTTGGTTACTTTTTCAACGTAAGATATAATGTCTTTTTTTAAGGCTCCATCATTCCAGCTTGGCAAGGGATCGCCGCTTATAGTAATTTCTGTTTGTTTGCTCTCTGTTGTTGGGGAAGTTAAAGTGTCTGATTTTTTACAGGAAATGAGAAACAAAACAATTAGAGGCAAAAAAAATATTTTTTTTCTCATGATGTTTTTATTTAATAAAGAGATTCAGATTTTGTAATCTGAATCTCTTTAGTGATTATTTATTTTTTCTTTTTTGGAGCGTCGTCTGCATCTTCTTTTAACTTAGGAAGAACGTTTTGCTCAATATATTTTTGCGCTTTAATATCTTTCATTGCTTCTTCCATAATAGTATAAGCAGAGAAACTTGGAGGAATTGATCTTGGAGGATACTCTTTAAATGTTTGGGCAAATACACCCACATCATTTATCGCACCATACACCATCTGAACGTGATTCATAACCCAATCCCAATAGGTGTTTGAAGTGAAATCGGCTCTTTCAAAAGGATCCTGATACAAATTGAATATTTTTTGCAGACGAAGTTTTGTAAACGGTTCTGCCCAAACTCCTAGTGTTCCAGCTAGACGTTGCTCTGCAAAAACATATTTGTAATCTCCTTCTCTTAAACCAACTAAAAGACCATCATCATCAGTATAAAAGAATTTATCTCTCGCGCTTTTCGGTGTTTTGCCTTCTAAAAATTTACTTTGGTCGAAACCGTCTAAATGGACTTTATATGATTTTCCGTTTGCGGTGTAACCTTTTAAAAGTTTGTTAGTTAAATCTGGCTCACCTGCAATTGAAGCCAAAGTTGGCATCCAGTCATTATGGCTCATCAGTTCCGTAGTTACAGTCCCTGGTTTAATATGTCCTGGCCAGCGAACAATACAAGGTACACGGAAAGCTCCTTCCCAGTTGGTATTTTTTTCTGAACGAAATGGTGTCATAGCGCCATCAGGCCATGTATTCATATGAGGTCCATTATCTGTAGAATAAACAACAATAGTATTATCAGCAATTCCTAAATCGTCTAGAGCTTTTAAGATACTTCCAATAGTTTCATCATGTTCAATCATACCATCAACATATTCGCTGTCTCCATGCGTATATCTGCCTCTATGTTCTGCTCTAACGTGTGTGCGAAGGTGCATACGAGTAGCGTTGAACCAACAAAAAAATGGTTTTCCAGCAGCGTTTTGTCTTTTAATAAAATCAATAGCTGCTGCTGATGTTTCATCATCAACTGTTTCCATTCTTTTTTTAGTAAGAGCTCCAGTATCTTCAATTTTTTGTTTTCCAACTCTTCCAAAACGAGGATCAGTTGTTGCGTCATCAACATTTGTTGCAGTACATTTTAAAACTCCTCTTGGACCAAATTTTTTAAAGTATTCTGGATCCTTAGGATAATCGGGCAATTCTGGTTCTTCTTCAGCGTTTAAGTGGTACAGATTTCCGAAAAATTCATCAAAACCATTTACAGTCGGCAAATTTTCATTTCGGTCTCCCACGTGATTTTTACCAAATTGGCCAGTAACATAGCCTAAATTTTTCATAATTCCTCCTATAGAAGGATCTAACTGGCTCATACCCATTGGTGCTCCTGGGTAACCAACTTTAGTAAGTCCGGTTCTAAGACCATGTTGCCCTGTTAAAAAAGCGGCACGTCCTGCTGTACAGCTTTGTTCACCATAATAGTGTAAAAAACGTAATCCTTCATTAGCTAAACGATCTATATTGGGTGTTGTATAGCCCATAAGTCCATCACTATAAGCACTAATATTAGTAGTTCCAATATCATCACCCCAAAGTATTAAAATGTTAGGCTTTTTGTTTTGAGCCGAAAGTGGAAGGCTCGAACATATTAATGCAAATAGTATCATCGCATTATTAAATCTGCAGTAAAACTTAAATTGTTTCATGGTAATAAAATTTGTTAATAATTAGTTTATAAAGAGATGTGCTTATAAAAGCGAAAATGTCAGGGCTTTGTCTTTAAATAAAAGTCATTCTGAAAACTGCTTGAAATGAAAACAAGATTTTTCTTAACTTTTATTTAAGTAACTCAAAATTAACTAATAAAAAGCCGGACAATCCTATTTTTGAGCCATGACATGGTTTCATTTTATAAAATGAAACGTTAAAAAAAGAAGTTTGAAACAAATTGTTATATCATTTTACAAAATTTGTTAAACAAAAGAGCAATTTTAATTATGGTGGATTATTGTTTTTTTTAAGTAAAAAATTTTGTTTCAATTCTTCATTTTGAATCAAACGTTCAAAAAATGGCAAAAAAAAAAGCCACTCTTTCGAATGGCTTTTAGTATATCTTTAAAAAGAAAACTATTCTATTTCAGAAACTCTCATGGTATTTACCATTCCTTTATCTTTAACTGGCATTGCTGCAAGATTGATTAAATAATCTCCTTTTTCAGCATATCCTTTTTCAATTGCAATTTCATTAACATCAGTTACAGTATCATCTGTACTTTCGTCATTTATCATAGAAGAAAGATTTAACTCCCCACAATAAATTCAATTGTGTCAAGATTCTTCTGTTTGAAGTAAACACTAAAATATGCGCAGTTGAAGGTCTCCAAGCCGAAATCTGGAAAGCAGTATAACCGCTGTTTGTTAAAGTACAAATTGCTTTTGCCTTAATTTCATTAGCCAATAAAGCGGCGTGGTGACAAACTGTTTTAGTAACAAAACGTTTTGTTTTTATTTGTGGCGTGTTTTGTGGAACATGAATAAGTTCAGAATCCTCAACAGCTTCACAAATTTGAGTCATTTTTTGGATTACTTGAACTGGGTAGTTTCCTGTTGCAGTTTCTCCAGACAACATTACAGCATCAGCGCCATCCATTACTGAGTTAGCAACGTCATTTACTTCTGCTCTTGTTGGAGTTAAACTTGTAATCATTGTTTCCATCATTTGTGTAGCAACGATAACAGGAATTCTAGCCGTTTTTGCTCTGCGAATCAAATCTTTTTGTACCAATGGTACTTCGTGAGCAGGAAGTTCAACTCCAAGGTCACCACGAGCAACCATTAATCCATCGCAATATGCTACAATTTTGTCCATATTCTCTAGAGCTTCTGGCATTTCAATTTTAGCAATAATTGGAATTTTAACTTCTGAATGCTTAGCGATTAATTCTTGTAAATCTTGTAAATCGCGTGGTGTTTTTACAAACGAAAGTGCGATCCAGTCTACTTTTTGCTCAATTGCAAAAATCGCATCAGCAATATCTTTTTCAGTTAAAGCCGGTAAAGATATTTTTGTGTTTGGAAGATTAACTCCTTTTTTAGATTTTAATTCTCCACCTTGAATAACTTTAGCAACAACTTCTGTTTTTTTATCTGTCGAAACAATTTCAAAAATAAGTTTACCATCGTCAAGCAAAATACGCTCTCCAACATTTACATCATTTGGAAAATTTTGATATTTCATAAATGCTTTTTTTGCATGTTCCGATAATATCTTCTGCAGTTGTGAAAGTAATTATCATCACCATCATGCACAACAGTTCCTTCTTCCATTACACCAACTCTAAGTTTTGGTCCTTGCAAATCTCCTAAGATTGCTGTAGTGTAACCAAACTCTTCGTTTAGACCTCTAATGATATCGATTTTTTCTTTTACTCCTTCGTAATCTGCATGCGAAAAATTGATTCTAAACACATTAACCCCTGCCTCGATCATATCTTTGATAATCTCTCTCGTACTACATGCGGGACCAAGTGTAGCTACAATTTTGGTTTTCTTGTTTGTTAACATTTTTTTTAAAAAATTAGATTGTTTTTTGATTTTATTTTATTTGTATCGACAGCATAAATAGCTGCAACACTCTCTATGGTATTTAGTTGTTGTTGAATTTCTGAAAAATTTAGAGTCTCCTCGCTATTCTCTATTTTCAGGAAAAAATCTACTTTTTTGAATTCAGGAAGTAAATGAATTGTTGTTGAAACCTCACTTGTTTCATTAGAAAACAAATTCTGGAAATCATCTGTACTCACTGAAATGATTTCATTTTTATTCTGAATCAAATTCCATGAAACTGCTTTTTCGGAATCATAATAATAAAATCTAGAAAAATTTGCCTCGCCTTCTTTAGTTTGAGCATGGATCTCGTTTTTGCTCTTACTTAAGTTTATCGGAAGGTTTTTATTGATAAAATAGGCCAGTCTATAATCTTCTAATGAAGTATGAATTGCCATTAAATAATAATCAATTTCGTCAAATTCGTCTAAATCCAATCTATGAATAGCCATGTCATGAAAAATCAAGTTGTAAATATACTATTTCTAACGGAGCATCAATAGTTATGACGTGCTTGTTTTTGTTAATTTATAAACGAAAACGTTATAGCTTTAAGATAGTTACAGCATTTTTGTAGCTATTTCTTGTCTATTTTCTCCTGAAATGCAAAATAAGCTCTTTGTGATGCTTTTTCTTCTGCCTTCTTTTTTGAAGTAGCTCGCGCTCTTGCGATTACTTTATTGTCTATGCTTAATTTTACGCCAAATAAGCGTTGTCCATCAATACCGTTATCTTCAAAAATATCATAATGAAAGATTCTTTTTTCTTTCTGACACCATTCGATAACCAAACTTTTGTAACTAATTACTTTTCCTTCAAGTCGTGCAATATCAACATAAGGCATGATTACTCTTTTCTGAATAAATTTTTCGCAGTAATGCATAACCTTTGTCCAGATAAATTGCTCCAATAAGCGATTCAAAAATATTTCCGTGTATGTTTTCTCCAAAATGCTGAATTGGCACTTTACTCTCTACAAAGCGAACCAGATTTAAATCTTTACCAAGTTCATTCAAATGCTCACGGCTTACAATTTTTGAGCGCATTTTGGTTAAGTAACCTTCGTCTCCGTTTGGTGCTTTATTAAACAAATGTGCAGCAATTACAGCACTTAACATCGCATCACCTAAAAACTCTAATCGTTCATAATTAATTGGATGTCCTTTTTCATCTAGCTTATTTGAAGACCGGTGCGTAAATGCTTTTTTATAAAAACTAATATTGACAGGCTGAAAACCAAGTATTTTCTGAATAGTGTCAAAAAAAATCCCGTCTTCTAGAGAACGGGATTTAGAAAATATTTTTTTGATAATATTCATATACGAAAATTAGTCAACTAATTTTTTAAACAATACACATGCATTGTGTCCACCAAAACCAAAAGTGTTGCTCATTGCAACATTAACCTCTCTTTTTTGAGGTTTGTTTAAGGTAAGATTTAAAGCTGGATCAATTTTTTCATCAACAACAGTATGGTTAATCGTTGGAGGAACAATTCCGTGTTGCATTGCCAAGATAGAAGCAATTGCTTCAATAGCTCCGGCCGCACCAAGTAAGTGTCCTGTCATTGATTTTGTTGAGTTGATATTGATATTTTTAGCATGATCTCCAAAAACAGCACTGATTGCTTTCAATTCAGCAACATCTCCAAGTGGAGTAGAAGTTCCGTGAGTATTGATATGATCAACATCTTCAGGTTTCATTCCTGCATCTCTTAAAGTGTTTTCCATTACTGCAATAACACCAATTCCTTCCGGATGTGGTGCTGTTAAATGGTAAGCATCAGATGACATTCCGCCACCGCCAATTTCGCAGTAAATTTTTGCGCCTCTTGCTTTCGCATGTTCGTAATCTTCAAGAACCAAAGCTCCTGCTCCTTCCCCTAAAACGAAACCATCTCTGGTTGCATCAAAAGGTCTTGAAGCTGTTTCTGGGCTTTCATTTCTTGTTGATAAAGCATGCATTGAGTTAAAACCTCCCATACCTGCAATGGTAACCGCAGCTTCAGATACCGCCTGATACAATAACATCGCACATTCCTAAACGAATGTAGTTGAAGGCATCGATTAATGCATTTGCAGAAGATGCACATGCAGAAACTGTAGTATAGTTTGGCCCCATATAACCATTACGCATCGAAATGTGCGCAGGAGCAATATCGGCAATCATTTTAGGGATAAAAAACGGATTGAATTTTGGCGTTCCGTCACCTTTAGCATAATAAATTACTTCTTCCTGAAAAGTTTCTAAACCGCCAATTCCTGCTCCCCAGATAACACCAACTCTTGTTTTATCGACATTATCATTTGTAAGTCCGGCATCTTTAATAGCTTCATCACTGGCAGCAATTGCATATTGAGCGAATTTATCTAGTCTACGAGATTCTTTGCGATCCATGTAATCTTCAATGTTGAAGTTTTTTACTTCGCAGGCAAATTTCGTTTTATGCTTCTCTGTATCATAATATGTGATAGGAGCGGCTCCGCTAACCCCATTCACAAGTGCATTCCAATATTCCTGGATATTATTCCCTATAGGAGTAAGAGCACCTAGTCCTGTTACAACAACTCGCCTTAATGCCATAAATATGTATTTTGTACTTTAAACAAATAAAACCCACGCTTTCTTAACAGTATTGTTACTTAAGAGCCATGGGCATTACAATATAAATATATCTTTTTGATTGAAAATCAATCGAAATTTAAATTTTAAAAAAATAATAACACCCGATCTTATAAATAATAACATCCATGGAATTAGAATTCATGGGTGTCGGGTATATTATTATTTTTTAGCTTCTTCGATATAAGAAATAGCTTGACCAACAGTAGCAATGTTTTCTGCTTGATCGTCTGGAATTTGAATATCAAATTCTTTTTCGAATTCCATAATAAGCTCAACAGTGTCTAATGAGTCAGCTCCTAAATCATTAGTGAAGCTTGCTTCTGTTACAACTTCGTTTTCGTCAACACCTAATTTGTCTACGATAATCGCTTTTACTCTTGATGCAATGTCTGACATAATCTTTAATTTTAGAATTTAATTTGTTGGCAAAAATAAAAAACTTTATTTTAAAACCACGATTTAGTTTATAAATGTAACACTAATTTATAAAATTAATTTCAAGAAAGCCCTTTTAATACTATTTATTTTCGATTTTTATTCCGTTTTTTGCATTCTCAAAATAAATTCGCATTATGAAAAAAATTATCGTTTTTGCCTCAGGATCAGGAACTAATGCAGAAAACATCATAAAATATTTTGCAAAAACCAAAATTGCAACCGTTGTTTCCGTGTTTACAAATAATGCAGCAGCAAAAGTGATCGAAAGAGCAAAAAATCATCAAATTCCAGTCGAAATCTTCTCAAAAAATGAACTTTTAGAGCGAAATGTATTACAAAAAATACAGAAAATCGACCCGGATCTAATCGTTCTTGCCGGTTTTTTGCTGAAATTTCCCGAAAATATAATCGAGAAATATCCTAACAAAATAATCAACATCCATCCGGCACTTTTGCCTAATTATGGAGGAAAAGGAATGTACGGAATGCACATACACAGAGCTATAGTTAATAATAAGGAAAAAGAAACCGGAATTTCTATTCATTATGTAAATGAAAATTATGATGAAGGCGGTATTATTTTCCAGAAAAATGTGGCCCTCACAGAAGAAGACACCCCGGAAACTGTAGCCGAAAAGATCCATGAACTGGAACAAAAGTATTTTCCGGAAATTATAGCTAGATTATTAGATTGTTAGATCTTAGAATTCTTAGACATAAGACTTTTTAGATTCTGGATTTATATTTTAAATAATTAGAATCTTGAATTTAAATAATTTTGAATTTAAAAATCTAAGAAGTTATAATATCTAATTATCTAAGAAGTCTTATGTCTAACAATCTAATATCTAAGAAGTCTAACGTCCAAAAATCTAAGAAGTCTAAATGAATCACGAAGTACACATATATACAGATGGCGCCGCAAAAGGAAATCCCGGAAACGGCGGTTACGGTGTTGTGATGGAATTGGTTGGAACTCCGCATAAAAAAGAATTCTACGAAGGCTTTCGCCTGACGACTAATAATAGGATGGAACTTTTGGCCGTAATTGTTGGTTTGGAAAAACTAAAAAATCCAAATATGAAGGTTTTGGTTATATCGGATTCTAAATACGTTGTCGATTCTGTTGAGAAAAAATGGGTTTTGGGCTGGGAGAAAAAGAAATTTGCCGGCAGAAAAAATGCCGATTTATGGAAACGTTTTTTAATTGTTTACCGCAAACATCAAGTAATTTTAAATGGATTAAAGGGCCACAACAATCATCCGCAAAACGAACGCTGTGATCAATTGGCCGTTATGGCATCAATGCAACCGAAACTTTCTGTTGATGTTTATTACGAAACTATCGGTTCAAAAATGGAATAAAAAAAAACGCATCAGGAAAATTAATTTGATACGTTTTAAAGTTACTAACTTAAAAACTCTATTATTCTTTATCTAAATCTTTTGCTGTTTTAAATCCTAGCCAAAAGCCCGATCCTGCCATTATAAAAATAATTGAAGGATAAACGGCATCCTCATCTAAGAGAAGTATAGGTTGTAATCAACAGGCCAAGAAAGATTCCAAACCGCTTCCTATTAATAAGAAAGCTAACATTTACAACGAAGATTTTCCATGCTGAACCTTCCTTTCGTTCTTCCTTTTAAAAATATACTGGCATCAACGCCTTTTTCTATAAGAGCCATACGTTCTCTGTTTCTTGTTGAGAAAAAAAGATAGACAATCCCGAAGATCATCAGAAATAGACTAAGTGGTATTAAAACTTGTGGTCCCATAATTTCATTTTATTATAATTGATTGATACTCCATATGACGAGAGGTTTTTAATTTAGGTTACAAGAATTGTGAAAATAAATTCCAAATTTTTAAACTCCAAATTCCAATTGCATTGATTATCAGTTAATTTTGAGTATTTAAATTTCTTTTTATAAACTACAAACTTTGTCAAATTTGAAATTACTTATCTGAAAATTGGAATTTGGATTTTTTTTATTGGAATTTATTTTTTTTAAAATTTCCTTGTAACCTAAACTATATAACTGTCGTCCTATATAATATGAGTACAATTCCAGTGATCAACATTATATCGATAGAATTCTGCAGGGCGAGACAAATTTTTTGCCGTGCTGGTGGATCGTTATAAGGATATGATTTTTACATTAGTCACTGAAAATGGTTAAAAACAGAGAAGAAGCCGAAGAAGCTGCACAAGATACTTTTATTAAAATATTCAGTTCATTGAACAAGTTTAAAGGCGATTCAAAATTCTCAACCTGGATTTATAAGATCTGCCTATAATAATTGTTTAGATCGTTTAAAGAAAAACAAAAAAGAAGACCTTAATATTTCGATAGACGAATTTTCGTCACATTTAATTAAAACAATGGACAATGCTTTGAGTGCTTTGGAAGATAAAGAACGAAAGCAAGCGATTCAGAATTGTTTGAATTCGTTGCCGAGTGATGAGAATTTCCTGCTCACTTTATTTTATTTTGAAGATCAGAGTTTAGAAGAAATCGGGAAGATTATGAATATTAATGCTAATAATGTCAAAGTAAAATTATTTCGAAGCCGACAGAAATTAGCTTAATTTTAAAAAAGCAATTAGAACCAGAAATAGTAGCGTGTTATGAAATCGGTAAGATTCCAAAACAAAAACAAAATGAAGATTACCGATAACATATTCCGTTAAAAAACAAATATTAGCTACGTATGAAAGAGAGCGATAAAAATATAGAAAATCTTATTGATAAAATAATGGCCGAAGATACTTTGGAGACGCCATCTTTTGACTTTACTTCAAAAATAATGGCGCAGGTTTTAGTGGCTGAAAAAGCAAAAATCAAACCTTACAAACCTTTAATTTCCATCTCAACCTGGATTTTTATTGGAGTTGCTTTGGCTCTTTTAATTGCTTACAATGTATTTTTTACTGGAACTCAAAACAATTTAGAAATAGGAAAATCATACACTGATAAAATTTCAGCAATCGTTTCTGGAATTCATATTTCTAAAACTTTATTGTATGCTTTATTAATAGTTCCTTTTATGATTTTAATTCAGGTTGGCGTTTTGAAGAATTATTTTGATAAGAAGTATCAGTTGTAAATTAATTATTAAAGAAATGAAAACAAAAAAAATATACATATATTCTCTCTTAATGCTTGTTTTTTATCACTAGTTATGCATTAGCAATTCCGCCAAACTTTACTACTAAGGAAATAAAATTTGTTAGCGAAGGAGTTTCACTTGCTGGAACTATTTTCACACCCAATAAAGTGCAGGCAGCCGTTGTGATTATTCATGGATCTGGACAAGAAAAAAGAATGATAGACTTTGCTACAACCCTAGCCAACAATGGAATTGCAGTTTTAACGTATGATAAACGTGGAGTCGGAGAATCAGCGGGTGTATATGCCGGACCCGAAGTAGGAACTAACAATGTTGATTTCGCAAACCTAAATCTTTTATCTTTAGATGCGAGTGCCGCTGTAAATACTTTATCTAAATCTTTATCTAATAATAAAATAACAATCGGTTTGATAGGCGGTAGTCAAGCTGGATGGATAATTCCATTGACTGCAGAAAAAAACAAGAAAGTCCAATTTATGACCATATTTAGTGGCGCTCTTATAACAGTCAAAGAACAATTGAGATTCCAATTTTATACAAATGGAAATAAAAATTTCTGGGACACGCACTCCGAAGAAGAGGCAAGAAAACATGTATTCCATGACCCAGACAAATATGAGTTTATTGACACAAATCCCAATGATGTTCTTTCTAAATTATCAATTCCAGGAATCTGGATTTTTGGTGGCAAAGACATTCAAGTTCCTGTAAAGCTATCAATCGAATATCTTGATGTATTAAAATCTAAGAGGAAAACATTATGACTATAAATTGTTTCCAAACTTGGGCCACAATACAGCTTTTTCAGACGATGAAGAGCCTATGAAAGATGCAATCAATTGGATTAAAAATATAAGATAATTAAAATAATAAGATAAAAAACCAGTAGTACTAACAGCGACTACAACAGATTTGAGCTTTCTAAAAAAATCTTTTGATAAGAATTCAGGAGTTATAAATTATTTCAAAATGAAAATGCAAAATACAAAAGATCACTTATCTAAAAAAGATTTTTCAAATTGGATAAAAGATGCAGAAAAATCTCCAACAATGTCTTTAGAAAAGTTCAATAAGAAATGGAAAGAAAAATTACTGCAAATAAAGAAAATTATTTAAAAAAAATCTTCTCTTTTACTTATATGATATGTCACATGCGGATCATCAAAACTAATATCATAGCGGTTTAAATACAATATATAACTTATTGTAGAATATTCGTCTGATTTTATAATTGACTTCTTTAGTTCAATTTGATTTTCTTTATATGATTGCTCAGAATATTTCTTTAAAAATTTATCAAATCCTAATTGAGCATATTCTTTTTCTATTTTTTGATTTAATTTAATCAAATTCGAGTTTATAGAATTTTTAATTAAATTTCTATCTAAAAGAAAATCTTGGTTCAATACAGCATTTAAAAAACTTTCAAATGAATTAAATTTTTCAAAATAATTCTTTTTATAACAAAAGAATAAATCATGATTATTTGTTTTACAAATTTCTTTATTGCTTGTCAACACATATAAATCAAAGCTTAAGTACCTGGATGGCAATAAACCCAATTCTGGATCTTCATTCATATGTGCCAACTTCTCAATCATTTCTTCAGAAAAATTAGGCTCTTTTCTTTCGCAGGAAATCAAAAGGCAAAACAACATAAATAAGACTACTATTTTCTTCATAAATGAAATTTGAGTTTAAAACAAATCTAACAAAAATATTCAGCGTTTTTTCCAAAATAACTATTGCAATTTAAATCCAAAAATCATATTTTGAGCACTCAAAAGAATCAAAGATAATTCACTCATTTACAATAGTTTTAAACCCGAAACGATATTATTTTTTTAAGAAAATTTTGAGAACCTAAACCATTGCAATATTGTAACTTATGAGAGTATCTTTGCACCCTAATTCGAAATTCATAAAATGAATAAATTATTGATTGTTGGAACGGTTGCTTTCGACGCGATTGAAACTCCTTTCGGAAAAACAGATAAAATATTAGGTGGTGCTGCAACTTACATTGGTTTATCAGCTTCATTTTTTAACTTGCAATCGGCCATTGTTTCTGTAGTTGGAGACGATTTTCCTCAAGAACATTTAGATCTTATTAACTTCAAAAAATATTGATATTTCTGGTATCGAAATTGTAAAAGGCGGAAAAACCTTTTTTTGGAGCGGTTTATACCACAACGATTTAAATTCAAGAGATACTTTGGTAACTGAATTGAACGTTTTAGCTGATTTTCAGCCAAAAGTTCCTCAAAACTACAAAGATGCTGATGTTGTAATGCTAGGAAACTTACATCCATTAGTACAAAGCAGTGTTTTGGATCAAATGGAGAAAAAACCAAAATTAGTAGTTTTAGACACTATGAATTTTTGGATGGACTGCGCTCTTCCAGAATTATTAGACGTTATTAAACGTGTAGATGTTATTACAATCAATGATGAAGAAGCAAGACAACTTTCTGGTGAATATTCATTGGTAAAAGCTGCTGCCAAAATCCAGGATATGGGACCAAAATATGTGGTGATCAAAAAAGGAGAACACGGAGCACTTTTATTCCACAATAGAGAAGTATTCTTTGCTCCAGCTTTACCGCTAGAAGATGTTTTTGATCCAACAGGAGCTGGAGACACTTTTGCAGGAGGATTTTCTGGATTCATTGCACAAAGTGAAAACATTTCGTTTAACAATATGAAAAACGCAATTATTTACGGTTCAAATTTAGCTTCGTTCTGTGTAGAGAAATTTGGAACCGAAAGGATGGAAACATTAAGCAAAGCCGAAGTAGCGATTCGATTACAGCAATTTAAGTCGTTAACTCAGTTTGACATAGAAATATAATGCCTAAGAGCCTCGCTAAAACGGGGCTTTTTTATTACGTTAATACACACAACTTACAACAACACAAAATACAAAAAACACAATGAGCGACGCGTTAAAACACGAATGTGGTATAGCCTTAGTTAGACTTCTTAAACCGCTTGAATATTATAAAGAAAAATACGGAACTGCTTTTTACGGAATTCAGAAAATGTATTTAATGATGGAAAAACAGCACAACCGTGGACAAGACGGTGCTGGTTTTGCAAGCATTAAACTGGATGTTGAACCTGGACAACGCTATATTAGCAGAGTTCGTTCGAATCATGCACAACCAATTCAAGATGTTTTTAAACAAATCAACGAGCGAATCAGCGAGGAATTAAAAGCAAAACCTGAAATTGCTGACGACATTGCATAAAATAAAATCTGAAATTCCATATGTTGGTGAATTGTTTTTAGGACACGTTCGTTATGGAACTTTCGGAAAAAACAGCATCGAAAGTGTTCACCCATTTTTGCGTCAAAGTAACTGGATGCACCGCAATTTGATTTTGGCAGGAAACTTTAACATGACAAATGTTAAAGAGCTTTTCGAAAATTTAGTTGAACTTGGACAGCATCCAAAAGAAATGGCGGATACTGTTACAGTAATGGAAAAAATTGGTCACTTCTTAGACAAAGAAGTAATGCAATTATACCAGGACTGCAAAGCTGAAGGTTATTCAAAAAGAGAAGCTTCTCCAGTAATTGCTGAGCGTTTGGATATTGCAAAAATATTAGCACGTTCTGCTAAAAACTTAGATGGAGGTTATGCAATGGCCGGATTATTAGGTCATGGTGATGCTTTTGTTTTTAGAGATCCAGCCGGAATTCGTCCAGCTTATTTTTATCAAGATGATGAAGTAGTAGTTGTAGCTTCTGAAAGACCTGTTATTCAAACGGTATTTAATGTACCTTTTGAAAGCGTTCAGGAAATTGACCCAGGAAATGCTTTGATCATCAAAAAAAATGGAAAAGTTTCTATGAATCAGATTTTGGAACCAACTGTTAAGAAAGCTTGTTCGTTTGAAAGAATTTATTTCTCAAGAGGAAGTGATGCTGAAATTTATCAGGAGCGTAAAAACTTAGGAAAATTAATCCTTCCAGCGGTACTTAAATGCAATTGATAGCGATACAGACAATACCGTTTTCTCATATATTCCAAATACAGCTGAAACTTCATTTTATGGTTTAGTTGAAGCTGCTCAGGATTTCTTAAATCAGAGAAAAAACAATTATATTCTAGAAAACAGAAATACACTAACTACTGAAACACTTCAAGAACTTTTAGCTGTAAAAATTCGTACGGAGAAAGTTGCCATTAAAGATGCTAAACTTAGAACCTTTATTACTGAAGACAGTAGCCGTGATGATTTAGTTGCACACGTTTACGATGTTACTTATGGTGTAATTAAGCCAGAAGATAATCTGGTAATTATTGACGACAGTATTGTTCGTGGTACGACTTTAAAAATGAGCATCATTAAAATGATGGATCGTTTAAATCCAAAACGTATCGTAATTGTTTCATCGGCACCGCAAATTCGTTATCCAGATTGTTACGGAATCGATATGGCAAAACTAGAAGGACTTGTTGCTTTTAGAGCAGCGTTAACTTTATTGAAAGAAAGAAACTTATATCATATTGTTGACGAAGTTTATGCGAAATGTAAAGCGCAGGAAAATTTCGCCGATAAAGATGTTGTAAATTATGTTACAGCAATTTATGATCAATTTACACCAGAAGAGATTTCAGATAAAATTGCAGAAATGTTAAGTTCTCCGGAAATTAATGCCGAAGTAAAAATCATTTTCCAAAAAGTAGAAGATTTACACATTGCGTGTCCTAAAAATTTAGGTGACTGGTATTTTACAGGAGATTATCCAACTCCAGGTGGAAATCGAGTTGTGAATCGTGCATTTATGAATTTTTACGAAGGAAAAGACGCTAGAGCATACTAAGAAAATACTAAGAAAAAGTTAATTTATGCATTTCATCGGTTTTTTTTGCCGTTCATCCTTTTTGTTTGGTAAAGATGAAAAGCTACAATACTTTTGGGAAACCATAACATTAGTAGGTTAAGTTTATGGTAGATTTGGGGCAAAAAGGGTGGAAGCAATTCCACCTTTTTTATTTTATACAGATAAGTATTTACAAAACAGACTTCTACAATCACTTCGTCGAAAATATTTACCATTCATCTAAAAAGTTTTTTTCATAAATATAGTTGCCATACATTTACTAAACCATAACATTAGTAGGTTAAGTTTATGGTAGATTTGGGGCAAAAAAGGCGGAAGAGATTCCGCCTTTTTTATTTTCTTATTTTTAGAGAATAGATTTTAGAGAATAGAACAAAGAGTAAAGATGAAAGTTAGACTTAAAAAAAACTGCATTTTGGTCTTTACTTTTCACTCTTTACTCTTTTCTCTCTTCTATTTTACTTAATCGGATATATTTGCCATTCATCTAAAAAGTTTTTTTCATAAATATAACTGCCATACATTTACTGAACCATAACATTAGTAGGTTAAGTTTATGGTAGATTTGGGGCAAAAAAGGCAGAAGAGATTCTGCCTTTTTTATTTTTCCATTTTTAGAGAAAAGAAAAGTAGAATAAAGAGAAAAGACTTTAAATAAAAAAAAAGACGGATAACTATTAAGTCATCCGTCTTTTTTCTTTATTCTATTTTCTTTTTACTTATCTAAAGCAAATCTTCTTGCAACTTCAGTCCAGTTAATTACGCTGAAGAAAGCTTCAATATAATCTGGTCTTCTGTTTTGGTAGTTTAAGTAGTAAGCGTGCTCCCAAACATCCATTCCTAAGATTGGAGTTCCACCGTTACCAGCAACTTCTGGCATTAATGGATTGTCTTGATTTGGAGTACCTACAACTTCTAATTTCCCTCCTTTTTGAACTGTTAACCAAGCCCATCCAGAACCGAATTGTGTTGCACCAGCTTTAGCAAATTTTGCTTTGAATTCTTCGAAAGTTCCAAAAGAAGCTTCGATTGCCGCTAATAAATCACCAGTTGGTAATCCGCCTCCGTTTGGAGACATTACAGTCCAGAATAAATTGTGGTTGTAAAAACCTCCACCATTGTTACGAACTGCAGCGTTTGATTTATCTAAGTTGATTAAGATGTTTTCAATTGTTTTTCCTTCTAAATCTGTTCCTGCAATTGCAGCGTTAAGATTTGTTGTATATGCATTGTGGTGCTTTGTATGGTGGATTTCCATCGTACGAGCATCAATATGTGGTTCTAATGCATCATATGCATAAGGTAATTGTGGTAATTCAAAAGCCATGATATTAGGATTTTTATGGTTTATAATAATTTATTCCAAATTTAGACATTTAACTTTGTAATTGAAAATACTATTTCGTTATAATTCAATTAAATTAATCGATAAATTGATTTTTTTAAAGTTAAATACTTATAAATCTTTACTTTCCGTTAAAAGTTGTCATCGTATTTTCTAATCCGGCGGTTCCAAAAGATTTTATAATTTCAGATGCGACTTCTAAACGTTCTGGCAATTTTGCTTTTTCGTCTTCATCCCAATCACCTAAAACATAATCAACTTGCTGTCCTTTTTTGAATTCGTCGCTGATTCCGAATCTAAAACGGGTATATTCCTGCGTGTTTAATATTTGGTTGATGTTTTTGAGTCCGTTATGACCTCCGTCGCTACCTTTTTTACGAATGCGAATAGTTCCGAAAGGAAGATTCAAATCATCGGTAATGACAAATATGTTTTCTAATGGAATATTTTCTTTGTCCATCCAGTATTTTACTGCTTTTCCGCTGAGATTCATATACGTGTTTGGTTTTAAAAGAAAAAAAGTTCTTCCTTTAAATTTATATTCTGCAAGCGAGCCTAATTTTACTGTTTCGAATGAAAGACTTTCTTTTCGAGCTAAAAAGTCCAACACTTTAAATCCGATATTATGCCTGGTGTTTACATATTCTGCACCAATATTTCCTAAACCTACGATTAGATATTTTTTACTCACGCTTTTTATATTGTTTTCTGGGTGTTCATGAACCTCCGATTTTATATTGTCTTCTGTGTTCTCTTCTTTTTGTGTTGATGAAAACAGTTTTGTTATCCATTTTATCATACTTGCAAAAGTAAGATTAATTAGAGAATGTGGCAATTTGTTAATTAGATAATTTGTGAATGTGACAATTAGATAATTGCCCGTTGGTGGTGGTTTAACCGCAAAGGTCGGTGAGAAAATTTTTCTTGCAGATTAAGCAGATTCATCTTTATTTGTTATTGTCATCCTGAGCGAAGTCGAAGGACCGCAAAGAAGATCGACAATCTAAATTCCATGCTTTGCGTGGGCTTCGACTTCGCTCAGCCTGACATATCAATATCTTAATCAACTTCTAAAAACAAAACCTCTCGCTAGCCCTGACAGAAGCGGCATCCTTTTTATCCGCTTTTTAGCGGATGAAAAGATATAGCGGATGGCAGGAATGTCACGTCTTGAAAAAACATTGAGTTTCTGCTTCTGAAAATTTAACCGCAAAGATTTACGCAAAGGTCGCAAAGTTTTTTTCTCAGAACCTTAGAACCTTAACATCTCAGAACCTTTCAAAAAAAAAGCCCCAATCGAAAGATTGAGGCTTTTTGTATGAATTTGAAAAAAATTATTTTTTCTTTCCTTTTGCAGGAGCTTTTGCAGCTTTTGCAGCTTCTTGAGCAGCTTTCATAGCAGCACGAGAAATTCTTACTTGAGCAACAACTGTGTTGTCTGGGTGCATAATTTTGTACTCAGGTTTTCCAACTTTAGTAACGTATAATTTGTTACCCATTTCAAGTGGAGTGATGTCAGCTTCAACAAAATCAGGAAGATTTGCTGGTAAAGCTTTAACTTTTAATTTACGAGTGTTTAAACGTAAAACACCACCTGCAAGAACACCTTTAGATGTACCAACGATTTTTACAGGAACTTCCATAGTGATTTCTTTATCATCAAATAATTGGAAGAAGTCAATGTGTAAAATTTTGTCAGATACTGGGTGAACTTGGATATCTTGCAAAATTGCATTGAATGATTTTCCTTTTCCAAGCTCAATCACAACTGTGTGTGCGTTTGGAGTGTAAACCAAGTTTTTGAACGCTGCAGCGTCTGCTGAGAAGTGTACTGCTTGATTTCCTCCGTATAACACGCAAGGAACCGCTCCAGCATTACGTAAGGCTTTAGTTGACACTTTGCCCACGCTTTCTCTTTCTGATCCTTTAATTGTAATCGATTTCATTGTAAAAAAATATAGTTATTAAATAAATATTCTTGTTTGCTATGGCTTTAGGCAATACGCTTTAAGCTTTAGGCTTTTTTAAAATGAGAAACAAAGCTTACGGCTTAAAGCCTATAGCCTACTGCTTTTACATTATAAATTTTCCACTAATGGAATTGTTGTGGTGCACCATGTGCATAACTTCGGCAAAAAGAGGTGCACAACTCACTACTCTGATTTTATTTGATTCTTTTTTTAACGGAATTGAATCGGTTACGATCAATTCTGTTAATTTCGAATTTTCAATTTTCTCATATGCACCGCCAGATAAAATAGCGTGTGTACAAATTGCTCTTACGCTTAGTGCTCCTTTTTCGATCATTAAGTCGGCTGCTTTTGCTAAAGTTCCTCCTGTATCAATCATGTCGTCTACTAAGATTACGTTACGGCCTTTTACTTCACCTATCAGTTCCATAGTGTCGATAACGTTGGCTGCTTTTCTTTGTTTATAACAAATTACTACATCTGATTCTAAAAACTTAGAGTAAGCATAAGCTCTTTTTGACCCTCCCATGTCTGGAGATGCAATAGTCAAATTTTCCAATTTTAAACTCTGCACGTATGGCAAAAAGATTGTAGATGCAAATAAATGATCTACTGGTTTTTCAAAGAATCCTTGAATTTGATCTGCATGCAAATCCATTGTCATGATTCTTGTTGCTCCGGCTGCAGTTAATAAGTTAGCAACTAACTTAGCTCCAATCGGGACTCTTGGTTTGTCTTTTCTATCCTGTCTTGCCCAACCAAAATAAGGCATAACAGCTGTAATATGTCTTGCTGACGCGCGTTTTGCAGCATCAATCATTAGTAACAATTCCATCAAATTATCTGCCGATGGAAAAGTTGAACACACGATAAAAACGCGTAAACCTCTAATTGATTCTTCGTAAGATGGCTGAAATTCTCCATCACTGTACGTTGACATCGTTACTTTTCCTAACGGAATTCCGTATTGTTCTGCAATTTTTTCTGCAAGATAAACACTTTGTGAACAAGCAAAAATTTTAGCTTCTGGTTCTAGGTGCGACATTATAATTTGTTGTTTTTGCTCCGCTGCTTTCTCTACATTTTAACTTTATTTTTTACTTAAAGCAAAAGATGCATAAATGCCTCGGGTGTAGTTAGTTGTGTGTGCGTCGTTTTAACGAGGTGCAAATTTATAAAATTTATTGGAGACTGAAAGGAAAAATTTAAGTATTTTTAGTAGTTGATTTAATTTTATTTTTTACATTTGCACCGTGTTAAAGGAATAAGCACAGTTATGACATCATAATTACTTATTCTATTGCGTTAAAATAATCAAATTTTTGATTGTTTTTTCGTCTGCTAAGCCCGGATGGCGGAATTGGTAGACGCGCTGGTCTCAAACACCTGTGGGAAACCGTGCCGGTTCGACTCCGGCTCCGGGTACTTAAAAAGTCTGTAATCACTTGTTTTTCAAGAGTTACAGGCTTTTTTATTTAAACCTGTTAACAATTCCCAATTTTCTTTGTTTTTACAATAAAAATTTAAACTTCTTCAATTATATTACCAAAATATTATTTTTAATTACTTGATATTTTAGTTTTTATTAATTCATTATGATAGTCATTCGAAAGCGAAACATCTAATTTCAAATTTGAATTGTTCTTCAATAAATAACAACTTGATTCATTAAAAACAATATGAGTAAATTTTTCGGGAGAAAAATATCTTTTCACATAAAGAGAATAAATTCTATGCCGTTTAGTATTTTTAATTGTCCTATCAGGATTTATATTGGCCCTATTTTTTTTTGGATTTGACTCTTTTGTAGTTGGAGCACCCATAAATCCAAAAGAAGCTTTCGGATTTTTTTTATATATATCTAAACAAATATTTGTAATTGTATTTAAAACGTATAAAACATGCTTGTTGTTTTGCTCTTTTGGGCTAACTAATAAAAGATTAAATCTTTTACCTGAAAGTCTATGACATTTTAGATAAAATTGAGCGACATAAATATCGTGCTCAAGTAATAATATCTCAACAATATATTGCTGATTTACTATATCTGATTTGAAAGTAAAACGTTCTAATGGAGTATTATTTGAATCAACATCGCTACCTTTTGAGGTATATTGGTAGCCCTGTAATGCCATTTAAAAATAAGTGATATTAAAAAGAAAGGTAACTGTACTTACTTGATCTATTTTTATTAATGTCACTTATAGTCAACACACGCCCAACATGAACAACATTGCAGGTAAAATCGATATTTTTGATATCTTTACCAACACCGCAAGCATGTACCTGAGTCTTAGTTTTTTTCGAGAATTTTGAAATAATTTTCATCTTTCTGAATATAAATGTGAATAAATAGCCTTGTTTGTGAATAACTGTTGGTGCAAATGTAATACGTTTTCTTTGAAAAATCATTATTTAACATGTAAATTTAACAGTAGTTTCATTAGAGCTCCAATAAATCATACTCAAATTTTAAGAAAATAAACTATTTGCACTTAATTCTGTTATATTAATTAGTCTAATTTGTTTCAATGCAATATTATCTTTTTTGTCAATGTCCTTAAACTAATAAAAAGCAATCAATTATAGTACTGTTTATTTTTGAATTTTTTGAATCAATATTACATTTAGTTCATCACCACAAATCCAATTGATTTGATAATCATTAGCCCGCCACACCATATTAATTTTTGACCACTCGATTTTTAGTGAGTTACTTAAATTTTGGAAATCACGCAAGCTTTCCACAGTATTATCTATTAGAGACTCATCTACTTCAGATTCCATTATATCTAAATTAAAATGAGATAATACATTTTTCAATTCATCATAACTTTCTTTATAACCAACCGGATTTTGTTTGGTAGCAAATGTTTCTACTCCTTTATTTAAAAACCAAGAATCTGTTACAACATCATTCTTTTTAAGCCCTTTATTATAAGAACTTACTTGACCAGTTACAATATTAGATAAGCAGAAGATCAGAAAAACAATTTTTTTCATTTTTGACTTGAGTTTAAATTATGCTTTCAAATGTAATCTTTATACATGTATCGAGATTATGGTTTTCCATAAAGAGAAAATTTCTTCTTTCATAATTATTTGTGCATTCTAACTATAACACATTAAGAATTCCACACTATTCTTTTTAACATTATAGTTAAAGTGCAACCTCACAACTTCCCTCATGCAAAACTGGAAAATTGCAGGAATTGGCAATAAAACACAATTGATTTGCCTTAAAATGCAAGTACAAAGCCAATTCAATTTGGTCTGAATTTGAGATTTTTACTTTCGGAAATAACTTTACCTCGACAAAACGTCCACTTCCATCTGGAGAAACTTCAAGTGTAGCTTCGGCGTTGTCTGAATATTCGAGAACTTCTATTCCGTTTTGAGAACAGACATACAAATAGGACATCATATGGCAGGAAACCAAACTGCTCAACAATAAATCTTCAGGATTATATAATGACGGATCTCCTTTGAATGCTTTTGCGGCTGAAACGTCTAGAACTGGTTTTCCTTCAATTTTGATTTGATGACTTTTGCTGTAGACTTTAGAAATTGTCTCTTCTAAATTTTTGTTTGAGGCCCAATTTAGTTCTGCTTTGAATAAATGTTTCATTTGTTTTCTTTTGCTTTCGCTAAGTTAAGATTTTAAACTTTAAATGCATTTATCTCGGAAAGTCGCAGAGTTTTGACACAATCTTGTCATTTCTGTAAAAGTCACTTATTTCGGTAACGGATTTATCATTTCGATTGGCTTTTTTCCATCAATGCCTTGATGTGGTCTTTCATGATTGTAATAATATAAATATTGCAATAATTCTTCTTTTAGTTCTTCTTGAGAATCAAAATCAGTATCTCTTAACAAATCTTCTTCAAGAGTTCTCCAAAAGCGCTCTACTTTGCCATTGGTTTGTGGACGATAAGGTCTGGTGTATCTGTGTACTATCCCAAGTTCCACCAACATTCTTTCAAAAGGATGATTGGTTTTTACTTTGCTTGTTTTAGGCCCAAATTCAGCTCCATTATCAGATAATATCTCTTCAAACTTTATTTCATAATGGCTGCTTAAGATGTTTAAGCATTTCAATGCTGCAAACATAACGGTTAAACTGGTAATGTCTGGGACTAATTCCGCCCAGGCAATCCGGCTGTAATCATCAATTACACAGACCAAATAGAGTTTTTTGTTTTCTCCCCGAATTATGCTTTTGCTTAAGTAATGACAATCAATATGACCCAGCTGTCCCATTCTTTCTTTGATTATTTTCTGATGATTCTTCTTAATCTTCGGAGTTAATCTGTTTATTTTATGCCGTTTTAAAATATTGTAAACTCCAGAATATGAAGGTGTATGTTTTCCTAATTTGGGATTTAAGATACTAACAATTTCATATTTGTTGTTTCCTTTTTCTCGTAATTCAATCACTTTTTGTTCTATAAAAGGAAGCGGTCTTCTAGTTTTATATCTCGGACCTCGTTTTTGAGGTAGTAGATCTCGTGATTTTCCGCTCTGCTTATAACGATTATAGTACTTTAAAAAACTCTTTCGGCATGTGTCATTGGCTTGGTAAAAATCCATTGCCTTTTTATGCAGTGGATGAGTTTTGTTTTTTACCTGTTCATATTCTTTTATTAAAAAACGATACTTCTCTAAATAGTTTCGCTCTAAAGTCGAATCCTGACTATTATTTCTCATCGTAACAAAATTTATTAAAGTTAAATTTTGTTACCGAATTATCTAACCTTTACAATTTCGACGAAGGAGAAATCTCCACAAGTAACTCCGCAACGAAGAACCCAATCTTTGTCGAGCTTCTTGTGGAGATTTCTCCTTCGTCGAAATGACAAAAATGAACGAGCTCTATGTTTCAACTGATATTTTTACAATAAAAAAAACCTCGAAAGCATTCAACTTTCGAGGTTTCTTAGAGAATTACTAAACTAATAAACAAATCCTAAAACTATTTCTGCACTGAGAATTTAAAAGTAGTTTTAGTTTTATAATTTTCTCCCGGGTTTAAAACCGTTGTTGGGAAGTTTTTCTGGTTTGGAGAATCTGGATAATGCTCTGTTTCTAAACAAAGTCCGGTTCTGTGAGCGTATGTTTTTCCGTCGCGAGTTGGTAAAGTTCCGTCAAGGAAGTTTCCAGAGTAAAACTGAATTCCAGGTTCGTCTGTTGTCATTTCCATAACTCTTCCGCTTGCTGCGTGGTACACTTTTGCAATAATTGTTTTTCCTTTTTCAGGATTGTTCAATACCCAGCAGTGATCGTAACCTTTTCCTCTTTCTAACTGCTCGTTTTTAACATTGATGTCTTTTCCAATTAATTTTGGTTTTCTGAAATCGAAAGGCGTATTAGCAACATCATCTAGTTTTCCTGTCGGAATCAAAGTCGCATCAACCGGAACTAATTTATCAGCATTTAAAGTCAATTCGTGATCTAAGATTGTTTTTGTAAAATCTCCAGATAAATTGAAATATGAATGCTGTGTCAAGTTAACAACCGTTTTCTTGTCAGTTGTTGCCTCATATAAAACTTCTAACTGATTGTCATTTGTTAAAGTATAAGTTACAAAAACTTTCAAAGTTCCTGGATAACCTTCTTCCATATCTTTACTTACATAAGATAATTTTAAAGAAGCATTTTCGCCAGATTTAACCTCATCTGCTTTCCAAACAACGTTAAAATATCCTTGCGGACCACCGTGCAAAGCATTTGGCGCATTGTTGATTGCTAATTGATATTCTTTTCCGTCTAATGAAAATTTCCCTTTTGCAATTCGGTTTCCATATCTTCCGATTAAAGCTCCGAAGAAAGGATTTTCTTTTTCATATTGTGCCAAAGAATTAAATCCGATTACTACATTTTCAGAAACTCCTTCTTTATTAGGAACTTTTAAATCTGTAATTCTTCCGCCAAAAGTGATGATGTCAACTTCCATCCCATTTTGGTTTTTCAGCTTATAACTCTCAACTTTTTCGCCTTTAGCAGTTGTTCCGTATTCTGATTTTTCGATTGTAACTAAATCTTTTCCTTCAGTCACAACTTTTTCTGTATCTGCTTTTTTATCGCTTTTACATTGAACTGAAACTGCAGCCAAACTCAAAAGGCTTAATCCGAAAACACAACGTTTTAATACATTCATAAGTGGTTATTTTTTGGTTAGTAAAGTCTTAAAGTCAAAAGTCATAAAGTCTTTTCTTCAAAGTAACTAAAACTTTCGGACTTTATGACTTTCGACTTTTGACTAATTTATAGTCCGTGTTGAAACAAATGGTAATATGCTTCGTTGGCATTAATTTTATCTTTGAAATCTCTTACTGTCGTTTTTTCATCGATTACTAATAATTCAATTCCGGCGATATCAGCAAAATCTTCCATATATTCTGTTGTCAATGACTGGCTGTAAACTGTATGGTGTGCTCCACCAGCTAAAATCCATGCTGTTGCTGCAATATCAAGGTTTGGTTTACAATCCCATAAAACTCTTGCAACTGGTAATTTTGGCAATTCAGCCATTGGTTTAACCGCTTCAACTTCGTTTACAATTAAACGGAAACGTGTTCCCATATCTACCAAAGAAACGTTGATTGCATCTCCCGCAGGTGAATTGAACACCAAACGAGCAGGATCTTCTTTTCCTCCAATTCCTAATGGATGTACTTCGCAAGAAGGTTTTCCGTCAGCGATCGAAGGACAAATTTCCAACATGTGAGATCCTAAAACATATGATTTTTGTGGAGTGAAATGGTAGGTATAATCTTCCATGAAAGAAGTTCCGCCTTCCAAACCAATATTCATCACTTTTAAAGCACGAACCATTGCAGCCGTTTTCCAGTCTCCTTCTCCACCAAAACCGTAACCATCGGCCATTAATCTTTGCGTTGCGATTCCTGGTAATTGTTTCCAAACTCCAAGGTTTTCGAATGTATCTGTAAAAGCTCCGAAACCTCCTTCTTCAAGGAAAGCTCTTAAACCTAATTCAATTTTTGCCGCTTCCGCTAAAGAACTTCTTTGCGCGCCGCCTTCTTTTAAAGAATCTGTTAAAGTATAAGAAGACTCATAAACTGCTAATAAATCAGCTAATTGTTTGTCTGTTACTTTTTCAATATGTTTGGTAACATCTGAAGAATCGAATCCGTTTACTGAAACTCCAAAACGAATCTGAGCCTCAACTTTATCGCCTTCTGTTACAGCAACTTCGCGCATATTGTCTCCAATACGAGCTACTTTTAGGTTTTGAAGTTCATCCCATCCTAAAACCACTCTTGTCCAGATTCCTAATTTTTTCTGAACTCTTTCATCTTCCCAATGACCCACAACTACTTTACGTTTTTTGCGCATTCTTGACATGATGAAACCAAATTCACGATCTCCGTGAGCAGATTGATTTAAGTTCATAAAATCCATGTCGATAGATCCCCACGGAATTTCAGCATTATATTGTGTGTGTAAATGACATAATGGTTTTTTCAAAATACTCAATCCGCCAATCCACATTTTTGCAGGTGAAAAAGTATGCATCCAGGCAATAATTCCGATACAGTTTTTCTCTGAATTTGCAGCCAAACAAACGTCTAAAATCTGCGAAGGAGATTTTACTACATCTTTGTAAACCACTTTTACCGGAATACTAGATGAAGCATCTAATCCTTTTGCAATAATCTGCGAATGCTCCGCTACTTTTCTTAAAGTTTCTTCACCGTATAATTCCTGGCTTCCTACTACAAACCATACTTCTTTTTGAGATATATCTATCATGTTTTTTATTTTGTTTCAGGTTTTCTTTGTTTCAGGTTTGCTTCGCCTGTTCGAGCAGAGCTCTCGAGTCAAGTTTGAAATGCGGAAAATCTTATTGTTATGTTATTATTTTATTTTGCTTGTTTCATGTTTCACGTTCCAAGTTTCACGTTCCAACAACTTGAAACTTGAAACAAAGAAAACCTGAAACAAAACTTTACTGTCCGTAATACGAGTCTTTTCCGTGTTTACGGTTGTAATGTTTCTTTATTAATGAATCTTTTAATCTTGGTGCGTTTGGATTTATTTGTAAAGTTAGATACGCCATTTCTGCCACAACTTCTAGAACTTTACTGTTGTAAACCGCTTTTGCAGCGTTTTTTCCCCAGGCAAACGGACCGTGATTTCCTATCAGAACCATTTCTACTTCTTCATAAGAAAGATTTTTTTCTTTGAAACAATCCAAAATCTGAATTCCGGTATTGTGTTCGTAGTTTCCTTCGATAAGAGAATCTGCCATCGGGGGCGCACACGGAATGTCTGCTGTTAAATGATCGGCATGAGTTGTTCCGAAAATCGGAATATCACGTTGTGACTGCGCCCAAGCAACCGAATATGTCGCGTGCGTATGTGCAACACCTCCAATATTTGGCCAGTTTTTATATAAATAAGCATGCGTTTTAGTGTCTGATGACGGTCGCATCGTTCCTTCAATAACGTTATTATCAAAATCGACAATTACGATATCTTCCGGTTTTAAATCTTCGTAAGGAACTCCGCTTGGTTTAATGGCAAAAACACCATTTTTTCTGTCCACGGCGCTAACGTTTCCAAAAGTGTAGACAACCAAATTCAATGCGTTTAACTGCATATTGGCTTCGTAACATTCTTGTTTTAAATCTTTATACTGAGAACTCATTTTGAGATATTTTAATAGTTGGATCTGCAAAAACACTTAATTGATCGTAAGCGATAAGCAACTTATTGTAAGCCGCAACTTTATCTAATTGAGGGAAATATTCTCCGTCAAAATCACTTCCTATTTTTTGGCTTGCTTCGATTACGTTTGGATAAATTCCTGCTGCAACTGCTGCATAAATCGCCGCTCCTAAAGCTGGAGTCTGATCTGAAGCTGCAATTTTAATTGGTTTGTTTAAAACATTCGCCAAAGTCTGCATGATGAAAGGAGATTTACGAGCAACACCGCCAATTCCGATTACGCTGTCGATTTTTACTCCTTCTTCTTCAAAACGGTCTACAATTTTCTTCGCTCCAAAACAGATTGCGTTTACTAAAGCTTTAAAAATATGAGGTGCTTTTGTTCCTAAAGATAAATTTGAAATCGCGCTTTTTACTTCTTGGTTTGCATCTGGAGTTCTGCGTCCGTTGATCCAATCTAAAGCAATTGGTAGACTTTCTGAAACCGGAATTTTCTCTGCTTCTTTTGTCAATTCTACAATTAATTTATCGCTGAATTCTTCTCTTAATTGTTCTTTCTGATCCTCATTTAAAAGTGACGTAGCACCTAATAAATGTTCCGTTGGCCACATTAATAATTCTTTATACCAAGCCAATAAATCTCCAAAAGCAGATTGTCCTGCTTCAAGACCAATAAAGCCAGGAATAACAGATCCATCAACTTGTCCGCAGATTCCGCGAACAGTTTTTGTTCCTACTTCATCATAAGAACCCACCAGAATATCACAAGTTGAAGTTCCCATAACGCGAACTAAAGTGTTTTCTCCAATTTTAGCTCCAACAGCTCCGGAATGTGCGTCGAAAGTTCCAACCGCTACAACAGTTTCTGTCGAAAGTCCTAAACGATCTGCCCATTCTTTGCTTAAATTTCCAGCAACTAAATCAGATGTATAGGTTTCATCATATAAATTTCCGCGAAGTTGCGCTAAATACGGATGTAATTTTTCTAAGAATTCAACTGGCGGCAATCCATTCCAGTCTGCGTGCCACATTGCTTTGTGACCAGCTGCGCAACGGCTTCTTTTGAATGTTTTTAAGTCTTTATCATCAATTAACAAATACGTCATTAAATCGCAATGTTCCATCCAGGTGTGTGCTGCATTTCTAACTGCTTCATCTTGTCTTGCAATGTGAAGAATTTTTGCCCAAAACCATTCTGAAGAATAAATTCCGCCTACATATTTTGTAACGTCTTCTCCGCCCCAGCTTACTGCCAGTTCGTTGATTTCGTTTGCTTCATTTATAGAAGTATGGTCTTTCCATAAAACCATCATCGCATTTGGATTTTCTTCAAAACCTTTTGTCAATGCTAATGGCGTTCCATCTTTTGTAACCGGAACTGGAGAAGATCCTGTTGTGTCAATACAAATTCCTTTTACTAATGAAGGATCAACTTTGCTTTCTTTTATAACATTTTGAATCGTAATTTCCAGACCTTCAATATGATCCAAAGGATGCTGACGAAACTGATTTATAGATGCGTCACAATATTGTTTGTTTTTCCATCTTTTGTAATGAGAAACATTCGATGCTAATTCCTGCCCATTTTCAGTATCGATAAGCACCGCTCGAACAGAATCTGTTCCGTAGTCCAATCCTATAACGTAATTTTTCATTCGAAATTCATTTTTAATAATGACAAATATAATTATAATTCATTTATAAGTGTACAATAAACACTTAATAAAAATTGAGCTTTGAATTTTTACAAATAATGCATCAAAACAAGCAATTATGACAAAAACAGAAAACAAATGTTTGTTTAACATTTATTCTGTTGCGATTATTTCATCTTTATTTTCAAAACCGTAACCGAGTACGCAGGAAAATCGTATTGAACTTTACTTCCGCTTACTTTAAATTCGCTTTCTTTCGGACTGATTTTAGTTGGAGCTTCAAAAGAATTTTCATCATTTATTCCATCTCCTTTTAAAATTATTGCTGTTCCTTTTGAATCTAATTTTGCTCCTTTTAAATCAATTGAAACATTTTGAGCAAGCAGCATTTGCATTAACGATTTTCAGAATTACTTCTTTCGAATTCACATCTTTTACTGCAGATGCAAACAAATCGTTTTGACCTGTAACAGCTTTTCCGTCTTTTGTAATATTGATTAAATCGGTTCCTTTATTATTAGAGAATAATTTCTGAACATAATAATTTGGTGTTCCATACGATTGTAAATTGTTAAACCAAATCATGTCCGGTGTCCATTGCCAGCCCTCAACATGAGCTAATAATGGCGCGTAAGATGTTAACTGAACCACCTCAGCATTACGTTCCATTCCGGTCATGAAAGCAGCTTCAGAGAAAGCACATTCCCAGTTGTTTTTATTTTCTGGACTTGCAATTGCAACACTTTGCGCTGCATATTCACCAGCAAAAATCTTTGGTCCTTTACGATCATAATTGTCGTAGCGCGTTACATTTTTTCTGAACCAAGCCGGATCTTTATAATAATGTTCGTCAATAATTTCGGCATTCAGTTTTTTTAGTTCTGTCATGCCATAATCGTAGAAATCTCCATCAGGGAAAGGTCCTGTTCCAGACACAATTGTGATGTTTGGATATTTAGTTTTAATCGCTTTTTGAAATACTTTGAAACGCTCAATATAATCTGGTCCCCATTGCTCATTTCCAACTCCAATGAATTTTAAATTGAATGGTTTTGGATGTCCCATATCTGCTCTTACTTTCCCCCAAACTGTCGTAGTATCGCCATTTGCAAATTCAATTAAATCTAAAGCATCCTGAACATACGGATCGATTTGATCCATCGGAACTAATTCTCCTGTATTGAATTGACAAGCCATTCCACAACTTAAAATTGGCAGTGGAGAAGCTCCAATATCTTCCGAAAGTTGGAAATATTCAAAGAATCCTAAACCAAAACTCTGAAAATAATCCGGTGCCGGATGGTGTGACAAATTCGGTATTCCAACGGTTGATGCATCGTTTCTCTATCCTCAACATTTCCACTCGATTTTTTCCATTGATAACGCTATGCCAACGTTCTTCCTTCCACAATACAGCCTCCAGGAAAACGTAAAAATCCCGGTTTCAAATCGTATAATAATTGTACTAAATCAGAACGAAGTCCATTTTTTCTTCCTTTCCAGGTATCTTCTGGAAACAATGAGAAATTGCATCTAAATCAATTACACCATTTCCTTCAAAAGTGATTTTTGATTTTGCTTTTGCTTCGGTTGCTGAAGACGTTAATTGAGCGGTATAATTTGTCCAATCAGCCGATGTTGGTGTAACCGAAGTTTCGCCTAAAACCTTGTTATTTTTATCAATAAACTGAATTTGATTTTTGAAATATTCCCTGAAATCTTTTAACGCTTTTAAAGACAAATTGTATTTCAGATCTTTTTTGATTCCCATTCCTCTGAAGCCTTCATTGATCAATTCATAACCCGATTAGCATCGTTTACCGTGACTCTGCAATAATTATGATTGGTTCCTTTTTGAGAATACTGAACAATTTTTGCGATTCCTGATTGCTCGTTTAATTTATGTCGGTCGCTGTTTGGCTCGACTCCATCCCATTAATCGGAAGTTCAAATTCAAACGATCTGTTTTTAATCATCTCGGCATACAAACCACCATCTGCAGCAAAATTGATATCTTCGAAAAATACTCCATACATCGTAGGCTGAATTTTGGTTACTGTTTTTGCAACATCAACTTGAAGATTATTTTTTTGTGCCGAAGCATAAATGCCGTTAAGCAATAAACCGCAAAGGGTAATTTTTGTAATTAAATTGGACTTCATTTTTATTATAATTAATGTGTTTTATGGCCGCGGATGAGGCGGATAAAACGGGTTTTTAATTTTGTTTTCTATTGTGGCTTTAATTTAAACACATAGAATCATAGTTGTACATTGTCTAAAAAAGGCATTTCATTTATTTAAAATACACATAGTTGTGTGTTTAAATTTTCTCTCGCAGATTAGGGAGATCTATTTTAATCTTTTATCTAAATAGTCTAAAATCTTGCTTCTTTATTCTATTTTCTATAATCTATATTCTATTTTAAAACAGGCCATAAATCAGTATCCCATTGCATTTCTTTTACTACTAATCTTGGTGTTCCGTTCGTTTTCTTTTCATAAGCGTGATAAAAAATATAATCTTTTCCATCAAAAGTATAAGCACTGTTATGGCCTACTCCAAAGTAATTTTCGTCACCTTGAACTACGATGGTTCCACCGCCTTCGGTTAATAATTTTCCTTCTTTGTCTACATAAGGTCCGGTTACCGTTTTAGATCTTCCCACAACTACTTTATAAGTACTTTTTTCTCCGCGACAGCATAAATCCCAAGAAAGAAATTGATAGTAATATCCGTTTTTCTTAAAAATAAATGGAGCTTCAAGTGCGCCGTCACCCGGATCAGAATCAGCTAATTCAAAAGTTCTTTTTCGTTTTGCAATCGTGTGCCATTCCTGAGGCTGGGCGATCGATTTTAAATCGGCGATTTAATTTCACCATTTTCAAGTCCTTCCCAAAAAGAACCAAATGAAACCAAGGCGTATTGTTTTCATCAAAAACCAAATTCGGATCAATGGCATTCCACATATCACGATTAGGTTGTGATTGGATAACAATTCCCTGATCGACCCATTTGTAATTTTTATCAGATGGATCTAAAGTCGTATTCGTCGCAACTCCAATTGCCGAAGTGTTTTTGGCGAAAGCCGAAACCGAATAATACAGATAATAAACATTGTTGTGAAATGAAATATCTGGTGCCCAAATATGATTTTTGAAATCGGCCGCAACGCCATCTGCCCAAACAGGTTTATCTTTGCAAAACCTGTTGCTTTTTATTCCATTTTTTTAAATCTTTTGAACTAAAGACACTAATTCCGTTTCCGGTACAATATAAATAATAAGTATCTTTTTGTTTGATCACAACCGGATCGTGTACAACAATGTCTTGTGCTATTGTTGCGGATCCCGTTAGAATAAATAGGAGTGATAATATTGATTTTATTTTGGTGTACACTTCCATGATTGTTTTTTATTTTACAATTCTTATTTGAGAAATTTTAGACGTTTTTTTGCCGTCTTTAGACATAATTTTCAAATTAATAATTTGAGTATTGTCTAATTTGAATTGAATTATCTTATCTTTTTTGGTGACAATTGCAGCAGGTTTTTCATTAATAAAAACATCAAGGTTATCCGTTTTAAAGTCTCCTAAAAAACTAATTTCAATAAATTTGCCTTCTAGATTTTTATTTACCATTTGATAGGAAATATAAGAGCTGGTATTTCTCCAAAAACCATCTTCCTCATAGCCCGATTCACTTTTTTCTCCTTTATAATTGTGATCTACTTCAGGCTGTTGTTCTCCACAATTTATTTTATCAACCGTGTTAGCTTCAATAGCCATAGCTTCAATTTCCTGTTGTCTTAACAATGCTTGTTTTTCTTTGTAATCTTCTGGCTTGTAGGTTTGAAAATACATCTGATAACGGGCATCGTGTATTTCAAAGAAGGGTTGTAATTCTAATGAATCTAACTTAAAGCGCATATTACCTAAATCTTTAAGTTTTGAAACATAACTTCCCTCTTCTCCTACTAGTGCATAAGCTTTGTCTAACGAAACGTATTTTCCTTGAGCAACATGTCCCATTCGGCTATCATCGGCAAACAAACCATCTAAATTTTCAGTAGAGGTTTTAGCAGCTAATACAATAGGACCATTTACAAATGCGGCCCAATTGGAGCCATCGGGCAACTTTTCCAAATGAGTGGAAGTCTGGAATGCAATAGTTATTTTATCTTCTGATTTCCATTTTCTTGCCAGACTAACATAGTTAGCTGGTTTGGTGTCTGTTTTTTGCAATTTTCCGTTGACTAAAATTTCGAAATTCGTTGCCCATTTTGGATAACGAATATTCAAAACAAAAGATTTAGGATTTTTAAGTTTTAGAACAATCTCCGTATTATTTTCATAAGGAAATTTTGTGGTTTGCTCTAATTCTATTCCTTTTTCCTTCCAATTTAAAGTGGATGGAATAAAAAGATTTACAAAAATATCATGCTCTGAATGACTATAAATTAATTCTCCATATTTAGAATGATTTTCAAGTCCCGTCCCAACGCAACACCACATGCTGGTTTCTGGTTGCGAGTATACGCGATAATGATTTGGTCGAATTGGAGTAAAATACACAAAACCACCTCTATTAGGCTCTTGGCTAGAAAGAATGTGATTATAAAGTGTACGCTCATAAAAATCAAGGTAACTCACATCATTTTTGTCTAAAAACAACGCTTTACTTAAACGTTCCATATTATAGGAATTACAAGTTTCCGGGCCTTGATTGGATTTTAGCATGCCACTAAAATCATTTATAGGATTGAAATGTTCAGCAACGCTATTTCCTCCAAATGCAACAGTTCTTTTTTCGGTAACATTTTTCCAAAAAAACTGCGCGGCATCGGACCATTGTTTATTATCCGATAGCTTTCCAATTTTCTCAAAACCAATAACTTTTGGTATTTGTGTATTAGCATGTAAACCCGTTAGTTTGTCTTCCTTTTTAATTAATGGATCCAGAATGGCTTTTTGCGAAAGCTTTTCAGCCGTTTCAAGATATTTTTTGTTTTTTGTGATGCTATATAAATCCGCAAAAGATTCGTTTATACCACCATGTTCTGTTTTTAAGATTCTTTGAATTTGCTCATCAGAAAGAGGTCGGATCAATTCGATAAACCAATCTCCTAATTTTATTACAATTTCTTTTGCCTTTTCATTACCTGTATAATTGTAGGCATCAATTAAGCCTGCAAAAAGTTTATGAATATTATAGATTGGAACCCAGGTATTATTTAAACCAAAACCACTACCGTCTATATCTCCTTTATGAATTCTATCCCAAAAGACTTTTCCTTCAGGAATACCTCCAACATAACCAGTTCCGTCCTTTTGCTGGCAACGATCCAATTCAGAAATCATATAATCCAAACGGCCTTTAATTTCTTTATTTCCCGTAGAAGCATACATCATCGATAATGCCGCTAAATAATGACCTCCTATATGTCCATCCAGACCTATGTTTTCCCAGTTGCCATATCTGTCCGCTTTTGTAGGCAAGCCGGCAGCTATCAAATAAGGTGCTAGTAGTCGATCTGGATTTAGATCTAATAAATATTTAAGATCTACATTTTGAGCATTTTTGAAAGGGCCACTAGTTAGTTTTATCTCTTGCAATTTAAATTCCTGCATCTGTGCGATTGAAGGAATTGTAATTAAGAGAGTTGCGATTAAATAAAATGATTTAATCGTTGTTTTTTTCAAACTCACTTTCTTGTAGGAGAAAACCATGTGTTTAAAATATAATTGTTAAAATACTTCTTTTGTTAACCATATAAGTGATATAAGTAAATTTAAGTTTTGGTTAACTGTAAACTTTTTTAGATCATATAAGCAGTGCTTTTAAAAACTGAAAACTGCGACTGAAAAACTAAACTGTACACTAAAAACCTGAACACTGATCACTAAATTACTGAATTCCCTCAGACGTCATTACAACTCGTTTCATTGTTCCGTCTTTATTATAGTACAATTTATCCACGCAAACTGATCTTCTGAAACTTCCTCCGTGTGGAATTGACGCTCCATTGTGATAAATAAAATACGACTGTCCTTTAAAATCAATTATCGACTGATGATTTGTATTGCTGTTTCCGGCCAATTCATTTAAAATTCCTTTGAATTCCCATGGACCATTTATTGATTTGCTCATAGCGTAGGCAATTTTTTCAGGAAATTCGTAAGCGTATGATAAATAATACCAATCTTTATGTTTGTGAATCCACGGCGCTTCTGTATAATGTGGCAACTCGATATGATGAATTTCTCCGTCTATTTCTGTCATATTCTCTTTTAATTTTGCATAATGGCAAGAGGTATTTCCCCAAAACAAATAGGCTTGACCATCCGTATCGATATAAACTGTCGGGTCAATATCATCCCAACTTATATCGGTATATTTAGTCATATCATTTGTAATCAAAGCTTTTCCTAAAGCATCTTTAAAAGGTCCTATTGGACTATCTGAAACCGCAACGCCAATTGCTTTTCCGTGAATTGTTCCGTGCTCAACTGTTACATACCAATAAAATTTCCCATTTCTTTCAATTACTTGCGAAGCCCACGCATCACTTTTTGCCCATTTAAAATCAGTTACTTTTAAAGGAACTGGATGTGATTCCCATTTTTTCATATCTGACGAAGAATACACCGCCCATTCATTCATCTTATAAAAATTAAAATCGTTTGGTGCTTCGTCATGACCGGCGTATAAATAAACTTTGTCTTTGTAAACTAATGCTGCAGGATCGCCAGTGTATTGATCCTTGATAATTGGATTATTGAATTTTACCGATTGCGCAATTCCTGCTATCGATAAAAACAAAATGAAAAGACTTGAAAATAGGTTCTTCATTATGGTTTTGTTTTTTTGCCACAGATTAAATTGATTAAAATGATTTTTTATAATCTTTGGCCTTATTTTTTTTGCCACGAATTGCACTAATTTTCTCGAATTTAATTCGTGGAGATTCGTGAAATTCGTGGCTATTTTTTTTCTCACGCAGATTAGGCAGATTTGAGCAGATTTTTATTTTAGAATTTTAAAAATTGTAATTTTCTAATTTTCTAATTTTCTAATTTTCTAATTTTCTAATTTTCTAATTTTCTAATTTTCTAATTTTCTAATTTTCTAATTTTCTAATTAATCTTTTTACCCCAAACAGGCAATCCAGCAGCTGTATATCCAGAATAACTCAAGGTTACTTTTCTGGTTGCTAATTCCCAATCCCAAGCATCAGAAACGTTGCATTTTACACCATTAACGGTTAAGTACTTTTTTAGTACTGTCGTATGACCATGTTCCGTTTGCATCACCACTTACTTTTTTATCGGCAGTCAAATAAATTGTTCCTGCTTTCTGCATGGTTTTATATTGGTAATTCATTGTGATTTGCTCCCATGTTCCAACGAAATTTGCATCAGTAATTGTAGTTGCTGGAACTCCTGTATAACGTTCTGCCTCAACAACCGGCCAGCCATCTTCGGTCCATTGAATGCCACGAACATGTCCCATCATTACTGCATTTGAAACAGCAATTCCTGCAACACCTTCAGGCAAACGCGCCTGTGAAGCATAATACCATTGTTTTGTATCAGGGTTTTGAAAAACAGCACAATGTGAAAATCCAACCCAACCTGTATGATTTTTAAATTGATATGGATGCGTAACCATCGGATAACATTCTGATCCAGTTGTAATACTGCTTCCGCTAATCGTTAAATATGGTCCTAAAATACTTTTTGAACGTGCTACACGAGTATTGTAAGCAACTGATAATTCATCATAAGCCAAAAACAAATAATAATATTGTGTATCTGGATTGTAGATAATTTCTGGGCCTTCAAGAGCTTGCCAGCGGTTTGTACTCACGTTTCCGCGTCCTGCAATTCTTACTCCGTAATCATCAATGGTTTTTAATTTATCTGGTTTTCCTGTTGCTGGATTCAATTTTAAAGCTGCAATTCCAGAATGCCAAGAACCATAAATTAAATATTGATCACCTTCTGGAGTCTGAATAAAACTCGGATCGATTGCGTTGAATTTAAAATATGCATCCCAATCGTTTCCGCCATTTCGAACATAACTTTTTACGCCGTCTGGTTCAGAGCAAACTGCCATTCCTTTATCAACCCAATTGTTTGAAGCCAAATCATCCGTTTCGGCCAAGCCAATAAAAGCACGCTCTGACCATGATGTATTTGTATCTGTTCCTGCAATTGGATTTGTTACTACAATACTATAATACATTCTGAATTTATTTCCAACTTTTCGAACGCAAGGCGCCCAATATCCATAATTCGGATTTGTAATTGGAGGTAGTGCCGGATTACATTCTGGCTCTTTTATTGTTCAAAGAATCTTTTACCCAAGCCGGAGCTGTTGTCATCGAAGATCCCATGAATTCCCAATTGATTAAATCTTTTGATCTTCTGTAGAAAAAATGTCCGTTGCCTTCATGTGCATTTCCGTAAGAAGCATCGGTTTGATACATATAATAGTATTCTCCTGATTTTTCTACTGATGGATCATGAACGTTGGCTAAATTCCATTGCGATCTGCTTCCCCAACTTGAAATTGAAGTATAATTATCTGCATAAGTCGGCCCCGGAAATCTGGTGTAACCACAACTGGCGGCGACCACCACCGGCGGATCTGGAGTTATAGGTGTATGCAGGACGTCACTAGAACAGCCAACATCAACAACACACCCAAAAAGAATCCGAAGTACGAAACTATTTTTAAAATGGAATTTGATTTTTTCATCTTTATATTATTTTTATTTTCCTTCTAAAACAACAACTGAGAAAGGAGGAATAGTGATTTCAAGCTTTCCTTTTTTGTTTTCGAAACCTTTAAAAACTGTCGGTACAATTTTATTTGGTGTGTCGAATGAATTGTAATCCTGCAATTTATCCGATGTTAAAACATTCCTGTGAAATTTTTCACTCCAAGTTCTTTTACATCAATCTCTATTTTGTTTTTATTTTTTGCATCTACATTTACTAATGAAATATGCACTGCTCCATTTTTATCTTTTGATGCCGATGCCGATACCGCAGGAAGTGTTTCTCCGTTAAACGTATAATTTGGAGAAGTGGAAACTTACTGGCAATAATTTGGCATCTTGATGCACACTGTACATTTTCATTACATGATACGTTGGCGTCGTAATCATTTTTGCTTTATCAGTTAAGGATAACTGCTTGTAAAACATTTACACATTGTGCTAAGTTTGCCATACGAACCCTGTCTGCATGATTATTGAAAATATTCAAAGTTGCTCCAGCCAAAACCGCGTCTCTCATGGTATTTTGCTGATATAAAAATCCAGGGTTTGTTCCTTGTTCTACTTCATACCAGCCTCCCCATTCGTCAACCATCATGGCCACTTTTTTCTGTGGATCGTATTTGTCCATAATGGCTGAATGCTTTGTAACCAGCTCTTCCATTTTTAAAGCCGATTTCATGGTTTTGAAATAGCCTTCTTCAGTAAAATTACTGCATCGCCTTTTTTACCCCAGTCGATTACAGCATAATGATGTACTCCAACTCCGCCTAACATATTTAGCGGAATGTTTTTCATTAAAACTTCTGTCCAGTTATAATCGGCACTGTTTGATCCTGAAGCGATGCGTGTTAGTCCACCAGTATTTTCCCAATCTGACATGAATGTTGCAAATTTTCGATATTCTCCAGCATAATATTCTGCTGTCATATTTCCTCCGCATCCCCAAGCTTCATTTCCAACTCCCCAGAATTTAACTTTCCAAGGTTCTTTTCTTCCATTTTTTTGACGCAAATCACTCATCGGACTTTTACCTCCAAAATTGGTGTACTGAACCCAGTCTGCTAATTCCTGAACGGTTCCACTTCCTACATTTCCTGACAAATAAGGTTCAGCGCCAAGTAAGCTCGCACATATTCAGGAAATCGTGAGTTCCAAAACTGTTGTCTTCAGTTACTCCGCCCCACCATTTGTTTACAATTGTTGGTCTTTGTTCTTTTGGTCCAATTCCGTCTTTCCAATGGTACGTATCGGCAAAACATCCTCCCGGCCATCTTAAATTCGGAATTTTCAAATCTTTTAAAGCAGCAATAATGTCATTTCTTACTCCATTTGTGTTTGGTATTTTTGAAGTATCTCCAACAAAAAATCCGCCGTAAATACAGCGTCCTAAATGTTCAGCAAAATGTCCGTAAATGTTTTTGTTGATTACGGGAGCATCGGCATTATTTTTTATGATAACAACTGTGGTTTGATTTTGGGCAAAACTAACCTGATTACAAAGGGTAATAAGAAAGGTAATTAAAAGTGCTTTTTTCATAATGTTTTTATGTTATAATATCATGTGAAGATTTTGAAGCCTCCACATGATATTAAGTATAACTAATTCAAATAAATATTAATAACTGCTGTTCTGAACAGTTCCCGGATTGTTATCCATTTCCAACTGCGGAATTGGGAAATATTCTCTTCCTGGCGCATATGAATTAAACTCTGCATCTCTTGATTTTAGCCAAGCCAATTTTGTAGCATCCTGCAACCAGCCCCAACGACGAATATCATCAAAACGGTGACCTTCAAGAGGGAATTCTAAGAATCTTTCGTGACCAATTTGATCTCTCATTTGAGCTTGATTCATTCCAGGTTTTGTTGTCGCTAAATCTGGCAAGTTAACTCTGTTTCTTACCATTTGAATATAAGTATAAGCTCCCGGAGTATCTCCTGTCTCATTTAAAGTTTCAGCATACATCAATAAAATATCAGCATATCTTAACAAACGCTCATTGATTCCTGAACGCCAGTCGTACTCATCAGCAAATTGACCATCTGAATTTTGATATTTTCTGCAGAAGATATCATTTAAATCGGCAGGGCTTGTTGCATAAAAAGTAGCAAAATCTTTTCCGTATAATTGCATACCGCCTGGTTTATTATAAAATATTGTAGCGTCTAAACGAGGATCGACAGCATTTGTTTTTGTTTTTTCCTGCTGAAATTCATTAAATAATGTCCAAGAAGGCTGAACGTCTGTCCATCCAAAAGCTCTTGGCGCATAAGTAATAGCACGAGCAGATGTTTTCCCCCAGCCAGAAGCCGGTGCACCGCCCCATCCTAAATCAACTCCACCTGCATCTCTGCTGAATTGTACTTCAAAAAGAGATTCAGAATTGTTTTCATTTGCAGTAGTAAAGTTATCACGATAGTTTGAAACTAATGAATAAACTCCTAAATCAATTACTTGTTTAAAGGTTGTTTTTGCGTTTGCAAAATCTTTAGTAAACAAATACGCTTTTCCTAAATATCCTAAAGCAGCTCCTTTTGTAGCGCGTCCTTTTTGACCTTTATCAATTCCTGTAATGGCATCATAAGATGTTGGAAGCAAATCGGCAGCAGCTTTAAAATCTGCAATAACCTGCGCCCATCCTTCAGCTTCTGTTTTTTGAGGTGTGTACAATTTAATCTCTGTTGGAAGAGGAACATTTTTAAACATGTTTACCGCATGAAATAAATACAATCCTCTTAAAAAATACGCCTGTCCTAAAATTCTGTTTTTAAGAGCTGCATCTGTAAATTGTATTTCTGGAACATTTGTCAAAACCTGATTAGCACGGTAAATTCCTTGGTAATATGTTTCAAAAGCCCATCCATAAATTGCAGGATCTGTAGGGTTTGAGTTGAAACGACCAACGTTGTACATCGCGCCCCATGGACTGTTGCTTCGTGTATCATCTCCTTTTAAATCTAAAAGCAAAGGTGTACTTCTCATGTAAGTTCCATCGGTAAGCAAACTTCCGTAAGCGGCATTTACTCCTTCAATCGCATCTTGATCTGTTTTCCAAAATGAACCTGCGGTTTCAACGTTTGGATCCACTTGGTTCAAGTCTTCATTATCAACACAGCTTGTGGTAACAAGTGCTAATGAAAAGAAAACTGTTATATAGTTAAATATTTTATATTTCATTTTAATTCGTTTTAAATTGGTTAGGCTAGTTTAAAAAGTTACTTCAACACCCATAGAAATTGTTCTTGGATTTGGAAATGATCCAGCATCATATCCTCTAGAGAATAATCCATCATTGTAATTAAAATCTGGATCGTAACCTCTGTATTTGCTTATGATCCATAAATTTTGACCATTTACATATACTTTCGCTCTCTGAATAAACAAATCTTTTGGCATTGGAATTGAATACCCAATTTCCATTGTCTGCAATTTGATATAATCACCGCTTTCAATAAACCTGTCAGAATCTCTTGCGTTTCCGTTTGGATCTCCAATAATAGGACGAGGCACATTTGTATTTGTGTTTGTTGGTGTCCAATAATTCAATGCATCAACACTGCTGTTTCCGTATTGTTCTGTCATTAAATTACGATACAATCCATTGAATACTTTGTTTCCTCCTGAACCTTGCCAGAACATTGAGAAATCCCAATTTTTATAATTTGCACCAAAATTGATTCCGTAGCTGTATTTAGGAATTGAAACTCCCATGAACTTTCTGTCAGCATCTGTAATCTGACCGTCACCATTTAAATCAGCAAATTTAAGATCTCCAACACCTGCATTCGTCTGAGTTGGTGATGAAGCTAAATCAGCCGCATTTTGAAAAATTCCTGCTACTTGATAGGTATAAAGTTCTCCTATAGATCTTCCAACTTCAGTTTTTGAAGCTGCTCCGTAAATTGGATTTCCGTCAAGACCAATTTGTAAAACCTCATTTTTCAAGGTTCCTAAATTTGCCGAAATATTGTATTTAAACTCGTGGTGATTGTTGTTGTAAGTAGCTGTAAACTCAAAACCACTATTTTTAACCGCTCCAGCATTTGTTGTAATACTTGCTGGGAACGCTCCAGTTGAATAAGGCAATGGAACTCCAATTAATAAATCTGTTGATTTTTTCTGATAGTATTCAGCTGTTATCTGCAAATCATTATTAAAGAAGCCAAGTTCAACAGCAACGTTTGAAGTAGCCGTTTTCTCCCAGTGAACATTTGGGTCAATTGCACTTACAACTGTTGTTCCAGGTGCTAATGTATTATTGAAATCATATCCTGCAAATGCATTAATTGTTGGCGAATAAGCATAAACTCCAAGTGTGTTGTTTCCTAATTCTCCATAACCTCCTCTTAATTTGATGGTATTAAACCAATCTGGTAAGTGTAAAAACTTTTCGTTGCTTAATTTCCAAGCTCCTGAAAAAGAGTAGAAGTTTGCCGTATTGTTGTCTTCACTAAAAAGTGATGTTTTGTCTTGTCTGAAGTTTCCAGTAATGAAATAACGATCATCATAAGAATAATTCAAACGGCTTAAGTAAGAGATATTTGTAAGCGTGTTTTTGTATTCACCAGCACTTGTAGCATCTGCATACTGAATCTGGCTGATTTCACCAGGCGTATATCCAACACCTCTTGACCAATGTCTGTAATAATCATTTCTTTCTTGAATCCAGCCTCCTAAAGCATCAATTTTGTGCTTGTTTAACGTAATTTCGTAAGTCAATAAATTGTTTACGAAAGTTCTTTGCTGATTTCCATTATCAACATCTAAAGAAGCTTCGTCATTTGTTGTAATATAATACCATCCTAAATCACTTGGAGGAATAAATTTTCTGTTTTGAAAATCTAATCTATCGTAGCTTAAATCTAGTTTATATTTTAATCCTTTGATAATTTCAAGTTCTCCCCAAAGATCTCCGATAAAACGGCTTCTTTGTCCATTATTAGTAATCAAGTTATTGTAACCAATAACGTTCATAGAGATTGCTCTCTGCGTTAAGTTGTCTGTTCCACCGTAACCTCCAAGTCTCTTTGGATCATAAACGGGCATTGTTGGAACCGCTCCTAATAAATCAACAATTGCCGATTCTCCACCATTATATTCATTAAAGTTTTCTTTACCTGATTTTGTATATCCAATTTTTGAACCGTATTTGAATTTTCCTTTTTTACCATATAAATTCAAATTCATAGAATATCTTTCGTAATCCTGAGGCGAATTCAAATAACTTGTGTTTTTGAAATAATCTGTATTTAAGTTGTAGCCTAAAGTTTCAGCCCCTCCACTAAAAGTAAGCGAGTGATTTTGAACAAGACCTGTCTTAAAAGCTTCTTTTTGCCAATTTGTATCTACATTTTTAATGTACGAAGGGCTGTTTGGATCATTTCCTGGCGCAATTCCTAATCCAGCATTTTGTTCAGCAGCCGAAGTAATTTTTTGATACCCTACACGGTCTGTTACGTCCCATGTTTTAGCTACATTCTGAAAACCTACAAGCGATTTGTATTTAATGTCCAGTTTGCCACTTTTTCCTTTTTTAGTTGTAATAATTACAACCCCGTTTGCTCCCTGAACACCATAAATAGCCGCGGCAGATGCATCTTTTAAAACCTGCATCGATTCGATATCGCCTGGCGCAAAGTCATTCGGGTTTGATACGATCATTCCGTCAATAACAAAAAGAGGATTGTTATTTGTAAATGAATTGATACCTCTAATTTTAACATTCACAAATCCTCCAGGCTCTCCTGATGATTGTACAGTTACACCCGCAACCTGTCCTTGAAGCATTTTTGCAGGATCATAAGTTACTGTTTTCTTAGCCGCTTCCATGTCAACTACACCAATTGAACCGGTAAGATCGGCTTTCTTTTGTGTACCATAACCTACAACGACTACTTCATTAAGTTTGTTTGTATCTTCTCCTAATGCAATGTCAATTTTTGATTGATTTCCTACTGTGATTTCTTGGTTTTGAAATCCTATAAATGAAAAAACTAAAACATCACTTGAAGATGCTTTAATCGAATACTCTCCATCAAAACCAGTTGTTGTAACGGTTTTGGTTCCTTTAATCATAATATTCACACCCGGCAAAGGCAATTTGTCTTGAGCCGAGGTAACAACTCCGCTAATCGTTTTGCCTTGAGCCGACATTTGATTAGCAGAGAATAATAGCATTACTAATGCTAAAAGCCATTCTTTTTTTGGCAACAAAAAGTTGCAATAAAAAAATAATTGTTGGTTTGTTATCATAAGGTTTAATTAAGTTGGTTAGTGTATAATTATAAGTGTTAATTTTACATTTGTAAATTTAACTAAAAAAAAACCTCATAAACAAATTAATATGATAAAAAAAACGCTGAAAAAAAATACATATCATAAATTAAGTGTGAAATTTACATTAATAAATTGATGTTTTTTTTCAAAAAAAAGACGTTTTTCAAGAGTTATTTGTGTAAAATATACACTTTTTATCAAAAAGCTTATTTTTAAGCAAAAAAACGACTTTTGAAAAAAAATTATGAATAGCCTGTTTTAGAATAATTTGCGGTATAAAAAAAATTTTATTTGTAAAAAAAATCTTGTTTATGAGGTTTAATTTTCCGCACAAATTGCTTCGAATATTAAAAAAAACAGCTTATTTTTGTTCCGAAAACGTTTGAAAATGATAAAATAAGCCTCCAATTGCAGTTTTATTATGATTTGTTTTAACTTCTCTTTTTGATAATTTTTTGTTTTAAGTGTGAAATCTACATTAATAAATTATGAAACGTATTAGGAAGTTTATATATTTACCACAAAATATTAATTATGCTAAACAGTTATAGCTCTGCTGATAAAGCGTTATTAGCAGTAGATTGTATCATCTTTGGTTTCGACAATCAGGGTTTAAAAATACTTTTAATTAAAAGAGACTTTGAGCCTGAAAAGGGCAAATGGTCTTTAATTGGAGGCTTTTTAAAGCGTGATGAAGTACTGGATAATGCCGCAATAAGAATTTTAAATACATACACAGGTTTAAATGATATTTACATGGAGCAGCTTTATGCATACTCTGAAATTGATCGTGATCCTGTCGAAAGAACCATTTCGGTTTCTTATTATGCTTTGATTAATATTGAAAATCATAATGCCGAGCTGATCAAAAATTATCACGCTCAGTGGTTTAGTATTACCGATGCGCCAAACTTGATTTTTGACCATAATGAAATGGTTGAACACGCCATAAGAAGGCTTCGTTACAGAACTTCAATAAAACCAATTGGATTCGAATTGCTTCCGGAGAAATTCACTATGAGGCAGTTATTAGAATTATATGAGGCAATTTTGAGTAAAGAATTGGACAAACGTAATTTTATCAGTAAAATCAATTCATTAGAAATTTTGAATAAATTAGATGAAAAAGATATGCAGTCTTCGCGAAAAGGTTCTTATCTGTACACTTTCAACAAAGAAAAATATGAAGAAAAATTACTTAATGATTTTGTGCTGAACTTATAAATGATTGGCCCGCAGATCTAGCGGATTAAACTGATTTATACGGATTATTTTTTATATTCTTAAAAAAACAAAACCCTGAAAGCCACAATCTTTCAGGGTTTTTACTTCAATAAAACTACTTATTAAAAAACTAACTAATTACATTTTTAGTTTTGCCACACATTCTTTTCTATTAAATAGAATCTGCGCAAATCAGTTTAATCCGTTTAATCAGTGGGCTATAAAAATCTAGCTATTTCCCTTTTGATAATCAGCAAGGAAAGTTGCTAGACCAATATCTGTCAACGGATGTTTCAATAAACCTTCAATTGCACTTAATGGTCCAGTAATAACATCAGATCCAATTTTTGCGCAATTAATAATATGCATTACATTTCGAACTGAAGCTGCCAAAATTTGAGTTTCATATCCATAATTGTCATAAATCAATCTGATTTCTTCAATCAAATTCATTCCGTCTGTCGAAATATCATCTAAACGTCCAATAAATGGCGAAACATAAGTCGCTCCCGCTTTTGCTGCCAATAACGCTTGGCCAGAAGAAAAAACTAAAGTACAGTTGGTTCTAATTCCTTTATTGGCAAAATATCTGATCGCTTTTACTCCTTCTTTTATCATCGGAATTTTAACTACAATCTGCGGATGCAGTGCTGCTAATTTTTCTCCTTCGGCAATCATGCCTTCAAAATCAGTCGAAATTACTTCGGCACTAACATCGCCTTCAACCAGTTCACAAATTTTTATGTAATGTTCTAAAATATTCTGTGCTCCTGTAATTCCTTCTTTTGCCATCAATGACGGATTTGTGGTTACTCCATCTAAAACCCCTAAATCATTGGCTTCTTTAATATCTTTTAAATTTGCTGTATCTATAAAAAATTTCATTTGTCTTTTTTTTTGAATGAATTAAAAACTGATTTGTTTTATCTTTTTGGCGAGTTTCTTCCTAGGTCTTCTCTTCAATAAAAACAAACCAAATAATAAGTGTAAAATTTACATTTACAAATGTATGTAAAATAATTCCACAAAAACAAAAAATTGTTTCCTTATTTTTTTAATTAAAAAGTTGGTGATTTATTAAATAAAGAGAAAATTGATTACGATAAAAACAAAGAAAAGAATTGTTTTTTGTGTCGCTTGCCACTTGCAAAATGAATTTTAAACAAAAACAAACAATGATAAATATTACAAAGAATTTCGCATAATCAAAGACGATTTGTTTTCGATTTGCTCTTTTTTTCCTTTTAAAACCATTTCAGCTAGAATTTTTCCCATGGTTTCAAAATGAGTTGAAATTGTGGTAATTCCGTTTGCGACAATCTTTTTTAAGCGCGTTTCGTTATAAGAAATAATTCCGAAATCAATTCCCAATTTCAAATTCTGATTTCTTGCATTTTCAATTACATGTACCAGCTCACGATCGGTTGGAATAATATATACATCGCCAACAGCAATTTTCCGATCGGTAAATTCGCTTATGATTTCGTATTCAAAATTATATTCGGTACAAAAAGCTTCAAAACCTATTTTCATACCAAGCGGTTCTCTAAATCCAAGGAAAATTAAAATCAGTTTTTTGTAATTTTTCAATCTTCCTTTTGCATTGTACAAACCTTCAAAAATATCTTTCTCGTGATTTTGATAAATCGCCGGATACGCCCTTAAATCAGGATTGGTCTGATCTAGTATGATAACTTCGTTTACTGGTAGGGTTTTTATTGAAGATGCCGTATCGAGCAAATTTGTTGGCATAATAATATATTTTGTGTAATTGCCATTGCTGTCATTGATGAGCTTTTGGAAAACCTGAATATTGAAATGGTGAAAGAAAATATCAACCTGAACATTTTTCCCGATGTGCTGCAAAAACGAATTATAAATATCTTCTTTAAAAATATTTAATTCATCAAAAAGTAAAAAAACCTTTTGTTTTATGGTGGTTTCAACGCTTTTAACATAATAGCCTTTACCCGGAATGGCATAAATAATTCCTCTCTTTTTCAATTCTTCATACGCCAGCAAAACGGTATCGCGCGATAAAGAAAATGCCAGACAAACTTTATTTACTGACGGAAGTCGGTCACCTTTTACCAATCTTTCTTCATCAATCGCTTTTTCAATTGACAGAATTATCTGCTTATATTTAGGCAGACCAATGTTGTTTTGGATTGAGATAATATTCATAAAAATGGAAATTTGGCGCAATATACAAAAAACTGGTAGGTACTGGTATGCAAAAGAAGTAAAATGTTTCTACTTTTGAATTTCACTTTTGTTAAAAATAGTATGGAAATAAAACATATATCGCATTTTCAAGATGCTTCTGCATATAAATCATTTGGTTTAACGCTTGATAACCAAGAAATTCTTTCTTTCGAATTGTCAAACAAAAACGGAATGAAAGTTCAGTTAATCAATTATGGAGCAACTGTTACTTCTATAAAAATTCCTGTTGACGGAAAAATGATTGACGTGGTTTTGGGTTTTGATACTTTAGAATCTTATATAAGTTCATACAATTTACCAAGTGCACCTTATTTTGGAACTACTGTTGGCCGTTATGCTGGGAGAATCAACAAAGGAATTTTTACTTTAAACGGAAAAGAATTTCAATTGGCCGGAAATAATAACGGAAATGCATTACACGGAGGAAATGAAGGTTTTGGGAAAAAAGCTTGGACTGTTTCTGATCTGACTTCGGGAGAAAATCCATCAATAACTTTTAGTCTTTTAAGCGAAAATTTAGATCAAAATTACCCAGGAGCGTTGCATGTTGATTTAAAATATACTTTAACAGAAGCAAACGAATTAAAATTGGAATATAACGCAACAACAACTGAAGATACCGTTATAAACTTGACGCATCACAGTTATTTCAATTTGAATGGTCACGATTCGAGTGTTTTAGATCAGGAAATGTCTATTGTTTCTGATAAAATTTTGGAAACAAATTCAGATAATATTCCGACAGGAAAATTCACTTCGCTTTCAGGTCACGATTTCGATTTTAGAACTTCGAAAAACTGTCCACAATCAATTGACAATTCGTTTGTAATTGAACCTTCAAATGATGTTGTGGCAACTTTATACAGTCCGAAAACGAAATTAAAAATGAGCGTTTACACAGATCAGCCAAGCGTACATATATATGTAGGCGGAAACTGCTTTGATACTTTAAAAGGAAAAGAAAACGTAAATTACAGTGCCGTAAGCGGTATTTGTTTTGAAACGCAAAACTTTCCTGATGCACCAAATCAAGAACATTTCCCAAATTCAGTTTTGAAAAAAGGAGACGAATATCAGCAAACAACGGTTTACAAATTTGAAACTTTAAATTAAGATTTATGAAAAAGATCAAAGTCGTATTAATCCTTTTTGCTATTGTTGTTTTCGCTTCGTGCACTACAACAAAAGACAGTAAAGAAGTAAAAACTGAAGATAAAAGTTTTGCAAAAGGAGCCGATGTTGGCTGGTTACCACAGATGGAAGCAACAGGTTATAAATTTTATGATACTGACGGAAAAGAAAAAGACTGTCTGCAATTATTAAAAGACCGTGGCATCAACACAATTCGTTTACGTGTTTGGGTAAACCCGAATAATGACAAAGCAAGCGGACACTGCAGTCCTGAAGAAACTGTTGTCATGGCAGTACGCGCGCAAAAAATGGGAATGCGTATTATGATCGATTTTCATTACAGCGATTCTTGGGCAGATCCAGGAAAACAAAACAAACCTGCCGCGTGGGCTCAACATTCATTTGCTGATCTTTTAAATGATGTTTATAATCACACTTTTGATGTTTTAACTTTATTGAAAAAGGCTGGCGTTACTCCTGAATGGGTTCAGGTTGGAAATGAAATTCCGGGTGGCATGTTGTGGCCAGAAGGAAGTTCAGACAATTTTGGACAATTGGCACAACTGCTTAATAAAGGTTACGACGCGACAAAAGCAATTGATTCAAAAATAAAAGTCGTCGTGCATCTTGACGAAGGAAATAAAAGCGAAAAATTCAGATGGTTTTTTGACAAAGCAACGGCAAACAATGTAAAATACGATGTAATTGGAATGTCATATTATCCCTATTGGATCAAAACTGATTACAAAAGCACCATTTTGGATTTAGAAAATAATCTTAAAGACATGGCTTCGCGTTACAATAAAGAAGTTATGGTCGTTGAAGTTGGCGGTGATTACACTGAAGTACAAAACACAAAAGAAATGCTTGACGCCACTATAAAAGCGGTAAAAAGTGTTCCAAACAATAAAGGTTTAGGCGTAATTTATTGGGAACCGGAAGGCGAAAAAAGCTGGAGCGGCTATCAGTTGAGTGCTTGGCTTTCTGACGGAAAACCTTCACCGGCGTTGGATGCTTTCAAATAGTAAACAATTAAAATTTACCATTAAGGCATTAAGATTCATTAAGCTTTGTGTGGAATGATAAGATTATTAAGTTTTACGTTCGCCTAAAATACATTTATAGCTTGGCTTAATTCTCTTGACAAAGCTTGAACTTAATTTTCTTAATACCTTAATGGTTAGAAAAAAACAAAATGAAATTAATTTTTAAATCCATATTCTTCTTATTTCTGCTGACTTTTTCTTTCGGAAAAATTCAGGCACAATCACGCACAAAAGTAAATTTTGGTGCCGACTGGGAATTCAAAAGAGAAGAAACTCCAGCTCAAGATTGGGAAAAAGTAACCATTCCGCACACGGCAAGATTAGAGAAATTAGTTGTAATCAAACAGTTTCAAGGAACTTCTTGGTATCAGAAAAAATTCAAAACTGCTATTTCAAAAGATCAAAAAGCGTTTATCTATTTTGAAGGCGTGATGCAGGAAGCTGATGTTTGGATTAATGATCAAAAAGTAACCAATCATAAAGGTGGTTATTTGCCATTTACGGTTGATGTTACGCCATATTTGAATGCCAATAATGAAAATACAATAAAAGTAAAAGTCAACAACGAAGACAATCAGGACTTCTTGCCTGGAAAACCTATAAAAGATTTAGATTTTAATTATTACGGAGGAATTTACAGAAATGTATATTTTATTACGACTTCGAAATTACATATTACAGATGCTGTAAATGCTAATAAAGTGGCGAGTGGCGGTCTTTATGTAAACTTTAAAAGCATCAATAAAACTGAAGCTTCGGGAACTGTTCAAGTGCATTTGCAAAATGATTTTGAAGCCGAACAAAAAGCATCTTTAAAATTTATTTTAACCGATAATAAAGGCAAAAAAACCGAAACCAAATCGAATAATTTTTCGGTTAAACCGAATTCTGACTTTGTTTTGACGCAAAATATTTCGGTTGCAAATCCAAAATTATGGTCGATTCACAATCCGAATTTATACAAATTAGAAGTTCAGATTATTTCGAATAATAACGTTGTTGATTCTTATTCAGAGAAAATCGGAATCAGAAAATCAGAAATAAAAGCCGATGGTTATTATTTGAATGACGAAAAAATCTACATCACCGGAACAAATGAACATCAAGAATATCCTTATTTAGGTTATGCTATTTCAGACGAAGCGCAATATCGTGATGCCGTAAAAATTAAAAATGCCGGTTTTGATTTTGTGCGTATGTCGCATTATCCACACGCCGAAGCTTTCCTAAATGCCTGCGACGAATTGGGAATTTTGGTTATGAACAGCTTAACAGGTTGGCAGTTTTTTGGTGGAGAACAATTTCAAAAAAGTGCCTATCAGGATATTCGTGATATGGCGAGAAGAGACAGAAATCATCCAAGTATTATTTTTTGGGAGGCTTCATTAAACGAAACCAATATGTCGCCAGAATTTATGAAAGAGGCAACTAAAACCTTAAAAGAAGAATTGCCACTTAATCATAATTATAGCGCAAGCTGGATTGACAACGACAATTATGACATCTTTATTCCGGCGCGCCAACACGCAAAAGCACCAGATTATTGGACAAAATATAGCAAAGGAAACCGTAAAATTTTCATTGCCGAATATGGCGATTGGGAATATTATGCGCAAAACGCTGGTTTCAATCAAACGGAATTTGCGAATTTAAAAGAAGAAGAAAGAACGTCACGTCAATTGAGAAGTGCTGGAGAAAAAAGACTTTTACAACAAGCTTATAATTTTCAGGAAGCTTCGAATTCAAACCGAAAAGGAGCATCGACAATTGGAGAAGCAAACTGGGTTATGTTTGATTACAATCGCGGTTACAGTCCAGATTTAGAAAGTTCTGGAATAAGCGACATTTTCAGAATTCCGAAATTCGCTTACTATTTTTACCAAAGTCAGCGCGATGCTAATGTGGTTTTGGATAAAAAATTATTCTCTGGACCGATGGTTAATATTGCCAATTTCTGGACTCCAGAATCTCCATTAAATATTACCGTTTACAGCAATTGCGATGAAGTAGCACTTTACATAAATGATATTTTAATTTCTAGACAAAAACCAACTGTAAACAACAACAGCGACAAACTGGAACAGGCACCATTTGTTTTTAAAGTGGCTGCGTTTCAAGCAGGAACTTTACGTGCTGAAGGATTCATCAAAGGAAAAAAAGTCGCTTCAAACAGTGTGAAAACTCCAGGAAAAACTTCAAAAATTGAATTGAGTTATGATCTTTCTTCGGTAAAAATCAATCCAAAATTTCCTGATATGGTTTTTGTTTATGCTAAAATTACTGACGAAAATGGAACTGTTATTCCAACGGCGACAAACGAAGTAACTTTTACTTTAAGCGAAGGAAATGCGGAAATCATTGGTCAAAATCCTATTCAAGCCGAAGCCGGAATTGCAACCATTATTCTTAAAACAAAAGACCTTAAAAAGAAAATTGTTCTAAAAGCAACATCAAATAAATTACAAGAAAATACTATTACAATTACTAAATAATGAATGACATTTTAATTCAAAACACCACAGCATTTTTTGAGAAATCCTTTGGGTCTGCTCCTCAAAAAATTGTACTTTCTCCAGGAAGAATCAACATCATTGGAGAACATATTGATTATAACGACGGTTACGTTTTGCCAGCCGCAATTGACAAAGTAATTTGTTTTGCTTTTGAGAAAAACAATAGCCAAAAATCTAAAATAATCGCCATCGATTTAAATGAAGAATTTGAAATCGATTTGACTCAAAAAGTCGAATTGAAGTGATGTCGTTTGGACCAATTATATTCGTGGCGTAATTAAGCAGCTTCAAGATAATGGTTTTGCTTTTGAAGGTTTCAACTGTGTTTTCAGCAGCAATATTCCGGTTGGATCTGGATTGTCGTCTTCGGCAGCTTTAGAGTGCGGGATGATCTTCGGAATAAAAGAACTTTTCGACTTAAAAATCGAAAAGAATAGATATAGCATTATTGGGACAAAAAGCAGAACACTGGGTTGGTATCAACTGCGGAATTATGGATCAGTTTTCAAGCGTTCACGGTCTTGAAAACAAAGTAATTAAATTAGACTGCAATACTTTGGAATTTGAATATCACAATGCCGATTTCAAAGATTATTCTTTGATTTTAATGGACAGCAATGTAAAACATTCTCTTTTTACTTCAGAATATAATACTCGAAGAATTGAGTGCGAGCAAGGTTTAGCAATCATAAAAAATCATTTTCCAGAAGTAAAAACTTTTAGAGACTGCAAAGAAGAACAGCTTTTGAGCATTCAGGATAAATTTGATCCAACTGTTTTTAAAAGAGTGCATTTTGTTGTAAAAGAAATCAACCGAGTAATCAAAGCATGTGAAGCGCTTGACAAAGGAAATATAGAACTTTTAGGACAATTGCTTTTTGAAACGCATTATGGTTTATCGCAGGAATATGCAGTGAGCTGCGAGGAACTTGATATGCTTGTAGATACTGCAAAAGCTGATGATGCCATTGTTGGTTCTCGTTTAATGGGTGGCGGTTTTGGCGGTTGCACTATAAATTTAATTAAAAAAGGTCATGAAAATGAGGTAAAAAGTAAGTTTTCAAATCTTTATTTAGATACATTTGGAATTGAATTAAAATTCTATGATGTAAAAATCTCAAACGGAACACAACTACTTTAATACCACAAAACATTACATGAAAAATTTTGACATTAACGAAGATCCACACAGACGTTTTAATCCTTTATTAAACGAATGGGTCTTAGTTTCACCTCATCGTGCTAAACGTCCTTGGCAAGGACAAAATGAAACCATCGCTACAGAAGCTTTGCCAAAATACGATCCTACTTGTTATTTATGTCCGGGAAATGTTCGTGCCAACGGAATGAACAATCCGAAATACGAAAGCAGTTTTGTTTTTGAAAATGATTTTGCTGCCATGAAACAGGACGAAATTATTTTTGAAGAAGATATTAAACACACTTTTTTTAAAGCAAAACCAGAACAAGGAATTTCAAGAGTTGTTTGTTTTTCGCCAAGACACGATCTGACTTTGCCAGAAATGGAAATCGACGGAATTGAGAACATCATTAAAACTTGGCAAAAAGAATACACCGATTTAGGAAATATTAAATACATCAATCACGTTCAGATTTTTGAAAATAAAGGAAGCGTGATGGGTTGTAGTAATCCGCATCCGCACGGACAAATCTGGGCACAGTCTTCATTGCCAACTCAAGTTGAAAAAACACAAAACAGCTTAAAATCATATTACGATAAAAACAAAAGAACACTTCTTGAAGATTATCTTCAGGCAGAATTAAAAACAGGAGAACGCATTGTAATCGAAAATGATCATTTTGTGGCTTTAGTTCCGTTTTGGGCAATCTGGCCTTATGAAACAATGATTTTAAGCAAAAGAGCTTTTGGCAAAATCACTGATATGACTTCAGAAGAAGTAAAATCTTATGCCAAAATTTTGAAACAGCTAACAACGAAGTACGACAATTTATTCAGTACTTCTTTCCCATATTCATCAGGAATTCACCAAGCTCCAACAGATGGTTTAGATCATCCGGAATGGCATTTTCACATGCATTTTTATCCGCCTTTATTAAGATCGGCAACGGTTAAAAAATTCATGGTGGGTTACGAAATGTTAGGAGAATCGCAACGTGATATTACACCAGAAAAAAGTGCCGAGATTTTAAGACAACAATCAGAAGTGCATTATAAAAGTCTATAAAACGGAGTCTGAAAACAACAAAAATCAAAATTGTTTTAAAATTTAACATAATAAATTCATTATAAATGTAAAAAACACATTTGTAAATGATGTAGATATAGAATTTTATTATACTTTTGGCTTTCGTTCTTATTTTCATAAAAAAATAACAAAATAAAAACAGATATCTTAGTTTTAACAAGATAAAACAACAAAATAACAGGTTTCGAAATTATATTAAAAATGAATTCATAAAACCACTTTACAAACAATCACCTATACTAATTTTTTAAAATACTATTAACAATGAACCAGAACCTCGCTTTTGCCGATTATGCGGTTTTTATTATTTATTTCATCGTAGTTTCTGTCTACGGTTACACGGTTTACCGCAAGCGTAAACAAGACGAACAAGATGCTAAAGCTTATTTCTTGGCTGAAGGAAACTTAACTTGGTGGGCTATTGGAGCTTCATTAATTGCTTCAAATATCTCGGCCGAACAATTCATCGGGATGAGTGGTGAAGGTTTCTTTTTAGGAATCGCTGTTGCTGCTTACGAATGGCTTGCTGCTGTTGCTTTGATTATTGTAGCGGTTTGGTTTATTCCTGTTTATCTTAAAAACAAGATTTACACGATGCCTCAATTCTTAAAAACACGTTATAACGAATCTACTGCTTTAATTATGGCAGTTTTCTGGTTGTTTTTATATGTTTTTGTAAACTTGACTTCAATCCTTATATTTAGGAGCTGTTGCGATCAACGGACTTGCGGGCGGACAATATCTTCACGTTATCATGATTGGATTGGCTGTTTTTGCTTTATTCATCTCTTTAGGAGGAATGAAAGTTGTTGCTTACACAGACGTTATTCAGGTTGCAGTTTTGATTATTGGAGGTTTAGTAACTTCTTACATTGCTTTGACAACTGTTGGTCAATATTTTGGAGTTGGCGAAAATGCAATTGCAGGTTTTAAAGTTTTAATGAGAGAAGCTCCTGAGCATTTCAAAATGATTATTCCAAAACCAACTGCGACTTCATCTCAACTTGAAATCGATAAATATTTAACTTTCCCAGGTTTGATGTCTTACCTTGCTGGTATCTGGATCATCAACTTAAACTATTGGGGATGTAACCAATACATTACACAAAGAGCTTTAGGTGCTGATTTACAAACTGCACGTACAGGTATTTTATTTGCTGGTATGTTGAAATTATTAATGCCATTAATCGTAATGTTGCCGGGTATTGCTGCTTATGTTTTATACCAAAACGGACATTTACCACAATTAGTTGGAGGGAAAGATGGAGCTTACTCAGCTGTATTAACTTTCTTGCCAACAGGTTTAAAAGGACTTTCTGTTGCCGCTTTAACTGCTGCAATCGTAGCTTCATTAGCTGGAAAAGTAAACAGTATTTCGACTATTTATACATTAGACGTTCATAAAAAATACATTCAAAAAGATGCGGGTGAAAAACAACAAGTAAACATTGGTAGAATTGCCGTTTTTGCTGCAATGCTTTTAGCTGTATTATTTACTTGGAATGATCTTTTAGGAATTGGCGGTGTTGGTGGATTTACTTATATCCAAAAATATACTGGATTTATCAGCCCTGGAGTTTTCGCTATGTTTTTCCTTGGTATGTTCTGGAAAAGAACAACTGGAACCGCAGCTATCGTGGGTGTAATTTTAGGATTTGCTTTATCTGTATTATTCAACGAATATGCTCCTGCTTTATTCGGAAACGAAACTTTACTTTATACTGCTTACACAACGGAAAAGGAGCTTTTGAAATTCCTTTCCACATTTGTATGGGATTATCATTCTTCTTTACAATGTTAGCGATGATCGGAATCAGTTTTGCTGGACCAAAAGTGAATCCAAAAGCGTTTGAAATTGACTCTGAAATGTTTAAAGTAAAACCACAAACTACAGTTTTAATCGTAATTACATTATTGGTTATTGTTGCATTGTACGTTAAATTCTGGTAGTATTATTTTTTACTATATTATTTTTTGAAGATTAAAAAGGCTGTCTGTTTTGACGGCCTTTTTTTTATCATTTTTTATTCAAAAAAACCATTAAAATATTTCTGTTTAATTATTTTTGACCAACTAACATTAACCTTTAACCGAATCAAAAAAAAATGAAAAAACTAATTATTGCCTGTTTCTTAATTTCAGCAACTGCCTTCTGCCAAGACATGGAAGTTTTAAACGGAAAATTTGACTTTTTAAAAGATCAAAAAGAAATCAACGTAGAATTTGATTATAGCAATTTTACTATGATGAAAGAAAATAAACCAGAAGCACAATATGTTGAAGAACACAAAGCTGATTTAGATCAAAAAGCAAAAGGAAATGGAAATCTTTGGTACAAAAGATGGCTTGTTGCCAAAGAGCAAATCTGGACTCCAAAATTTTTAGAAATTGGAAATATTGTATTGGCCAAAGCTGGTAAAGATGTAAATTTTCAGGAAGGATTAAACACGCCTTATACTTTAATTGTAAAAACAGTATGGATATACCCAGGTTGGGATGCCGGAATTATGAAACAGCCTGCAAAAGTTACTACTATCTTGACTTTTGTAGAAACAGCTAACAAGTCAAATATTTTATTAGAAATCTCAAGTATGGAAGCTCCAGGAGATCAATGGGGAAATAACTTTAATAATGAAACCCGAATTGGAGAAGGATATGCCAAAACCGCAAAATCATTATCTAAACTTTTATTGAAAAAAGCATTCAAATAAAACCAAAAAAAAGCCCTGATTATTCAGGGCTTTGTTCTTTTTGCATATTCAGTAAATACGCCATATTTGCTATTACATGATCGTGTTTTTTTACAAACGGATTTTCTTCATTCCAGACATAACCAGCCAAAACCGAACAAATCTTTTCTTTCACATCTAGATTTTCTGGCTGATGAAAAAACAAAGTCTGTAAATTTCCTGTGTACCATTCCTGAACATAAGTTGTGAAAACTGCTATACCGCGTTTCATATATTGAGTGAATTCAACTTCCCAATCCACTTCTATTCCTTGTGATTCTTTCAAGTATAATTTCGCTGCCAGCATTCCTGATTCTGTAGCAAAAGCAACTCCAGAAGAAAAAACCGGATCAAGAAACTCTGAACTATTTCCGGTCAAAGCAAATCCATCGCCGTACATTCTTTTTACAGCTCTTGAATAATTTTCGAGTTTTACCGGCTCAAATAAAAACTCTGTTCCTTTAAATCTTTTAATATAATAATCTGATTTCTGAATGGCATTACGCAAAGCCTCAGCATTATCTTTATTTTCTGAAAGCGAATTAATAAAATCTGTTGGACCGACAACTCCTAAACTGGTATTTCCATTCGAAAACGGAATTACCCAAAGCCAAACTTCAGTTTCCAGAATATCAAATGAAATTTGTGTTCCCTCCTCACCTTCTTCTCTATTAATATCTTTTACATGTGTAAAAATCGAAGAATGCGGATCTAGTTTTGAAGGTGTATCCAAATCTAAAAGTCTTGGCAAAACGCGTCCATATCCGCTAGAATCAACGATGAATTTGGCGTGGATTTCTTTTAAATTTCCGTCTTTATCTTTTACGATTGTTTTCGAATTTTTTCCTTCAAAAGAAACTTCCAAAACTTCCGATTCAAATTCTAAATCAATTCCTTTTCGAACTACTTCTTGTGCCATTGTGTTGTCAAAATCGGCACGAGGAACCTGCCAGGTCCAATCCCAGCCTTCTCCAAATTTCTGGCTAAAATCGAAAACACAAATTTCTTCGCCTCTAATAAAACGGGCTCCGAGTTTTTTTTCAAAGTTCATCGCGTTTAGCGCATCATAAAGCTCCGCCTCGGCAAAATGATCCATCACTCGCGGAATAAGGCTTTCGCCGACCACAAGTCTTGGGAATTTTGCTTTTTCTACAACTTTCACCTTGACATTATTTTTATGAAGATACGATGCCGAAACGCATCCTGAAGGTCCTGCTCCAATCACTAAAACATCAACAAACTCCTTTGTCATAATAAAAATGTTATTGAATTATTAACTTACATTTGCCATCATCAAAATAACTACATTTATTTTGATAAATAAAATTAAATTAGCACAATCAAAACCGATTTAATGAATACAATTAATGAATATTTAAGTTTAGCAGAATTCGAGTCTATTATTTTTGGAAATAATAAAGTTGCAATCAGTGATCTGGTTTTAAATCGGGTAAATGAAAGCTTTAATTTCCTGAAAGAATTTTCGGGGAACAAAATAATATACGGTGTAAATACTGGTTTTGGACCAATGGCTCAATATAGAATTAAAGAGTCAGACCAAATTCAGCTGCAATATAATTTAATCCGAAGCCACTCTTCAGGAACCGGAAAACCTTTGAGTCCGGTTTGTGCAAAAGCTGCAATTCTGGCTCGTTTAAATACGCTTTCGTTAGGAAATTCTGGCGTTCATCCTTCGGTAATCCACTTGATGGCCGAATTAATTAACAGAGACATTACACCTCTAATTTTTGAACACGGCGGCGTTGGTGCAAGCGGTGATTTAGTACAATTATCACACTTGGCTTTAGTCTTAATTGGCGAAGGCGAAGTTTTTTATAAAGGAGAAAGAAGACCAACTCCAGAGGTTTTTGAAATTGAAGGTTTAAAACCAATTCAAGTTGAAATTAGAGAAGGTTTGGCGTTAATCAACGGAACTTCGGTAATGACAGGAATTGGCGTTGTGAATATTCATCACGCTAAAAAATTATTAGATTGGTCACTAAAATCTTCTTGCGCGATTAACGAATTGGTTCAGGCGTATGACGATCATTTTTCGGCAGAATTAAACCAAACCAAACGTCATAAAGGACAGCAAGAAGTTGCTGAAAGAATGAGACAAAATCTTTCTGATAGTACTTTGATTCGTAAAAGAGAAGACCATTTATATTCGGGAGAAAATACGGAAGAAATCTTTAAGGAAAAAGTTCAGGAATATTATTCTTTACGATGTGTCCCTCAAATTTTAGGACCTGTTTTAGAAACTATAAATAATGTCGCTTCGATTTTAGAAGACGAATTCAACTCGGCAAACGACAACCCAATCATCGACGTAAAAAACAAACACGTTTATCACGGAGGAAATTTCCACGGCGATTATATTTCGCTTGAAATGGACAAACTGAAAATCGTTATTACAAAATTAACGATGCTGGCAGAACGTCAATTGAATTATTTATTGAATTCAAAAATCAACGAAATTCTTCCTCCATTTGTGAATTTAGGAACTTTAGGATTTAATTTCGGAATGCAGGGCGTTCAATTTACAGCAACCTCAACAACTGCCGAAAGTCAGATGTTATCGAACCCGATGTATGTGCATTCAATCCCTAACAACAATGACAATCAGGATATTGTAAGTATGGGAACCAATGCAGCAGTAATTACATCAAAAGTAATCGAAAATGCTTTTGAAGTTTTGGCTATCGAAATGATTACGATTGTTCAGGCGATTGATTATTTAGGTCAAAAAGATAAAATTTCATCGGTTACTAGAAAATGGTACGACGATGTTCGAAATATAATTCCGGAGTTTAAGGAAGATCAAGTAATGTATCCTTTTGTTCAAAAAGTTAAAGATTATCTGATCAACAGCTAAATCTTTTTTCACATATTAATATTGAATCTTAAATCATGAAAAAAACGCTTATTTTTTTATCGCTTGTATTCATTCAATTTGTTAATAGTCAAGAACTGGCTTTAGTCAAAAAAAATTCAAAAATTGGATATATTTCCAAAGACGGATCTTTTAAAATTGAACCGCAGTACAAATCGGCCAGAAGTTTTTCTGAAGGTTTGGCAGCTGTAGAAAACAACGGAAAATGGGGCTTTATTGATGCAAAAGGAAATTGGGTAATTCCAGCCGATTTTAAAGATGCAAAAGATTTTAATAGTGGTATTGCCATTGTGCAAAAAGATAAAGATTGGGTTTATATTAATACAAAAGGTGAAATTCTAAAAGCACCAGCATCAGATAAATTATTTGATTTTAATGATGGCGTAGCGTTCATCAGACAAAACAATAAAGTAGGCTTGATCAACAATAAAATGGCTGTTGTTCTAGAACCAAAATACGATCAGATCAAATCTTTTGAAAATGGTTTCGCCAGAGTTGAAAACAATAAAAAATGGGGAATTATTAATACTTCTGGAAAGGAATTAGTAGAACCTATATACGACGAAATAGGAGGCTATTTTAAAAACACAACTTGGTCCAGAAAAGATAAAACTTTCGGACTTGTAAGTGCTGGAAAATTCATTCCGGTAGATGGCGCTGAAAAAATCTGGGATTTTGAAACACAAGATTTGACATTTGCTAAAAAGAACGGAAAAATTGGCTACATTGATTTAAAAGGAAATTGGGCAATTCTACCTATATATGATAAAGGAAAAGCATTTTCAAAAAATCTAGCTCCGGTTTTAGTTGGAAAAAAATGGGGATTCATCAATCCAGAAGGAAAATTTGTAATTGAACCAACTTATAGCGATGCCGAAGTTTTCAGTCCAAATGGATTGGCTCCTGTAAAAGAAAGCAATTGGGGTTTCATCAATGAAAGTGGAAAAATAATAATCCCAACGCAATACGGCATTACTGCAAACGCAATTATCGCCATGTTTACGCAACAAGACAAAGGATTTATTGATGGCGTTGCAAGAGTAAAAAATGAAGGAAAATGGGGTTTTCTTAAACCAGACGGAACGGTATTAAGCAACCAATGGTTTGAAAATGCTGAATTATTTTCGAAATCAGAAAAAAATCAAGCAGCAGAAGTTGTTGCAGAAAAACCTAAAGACGAAACCAAAACAGTAAAAACTGCTGCAAAACCGGTAAAAAAACCAGTCAGCAAGAAAAAATAATATTTAGCCCAAAAATAAAATCTACATAAATGAAATTGCCACTAATAAATATTGCTTTAGCAAAACCATTATAAAAGGCAATACCATTTATGACCTATTAAAAATAAAATCAACATAAATGAAATGTGTATTAGTAACAGGCGGTTCAAGAGGAATTGGAAGTGCTGTTTGTAAAAAATTAGCCGTTGAATCTGATTATCATATTCTGATTAATTATCATTCCAACCAAACTGCTGCCGAAGAAACACTTCAGGAAATTCAGAAATTAGGCGCAACCGGAGAAATTCTGGGTTTTGACGTTTCTAATTTTGAACAAGTGCAAACCGTTTTAACAAAATGGCAGGACGCCAATCCTGAAGCGATTGTTGAAGCGATTGTAAACAATGCCGGAATTACAAAAGACGGTCTGTTTATGTGGATGACTCCCGAAGATTGGAATGGTGTTGTAAACACAAGTTTGAACGGATTTTTTAATGTAACGCAGTTTTTCATCCAAAAAATGCTGCGCAATAAATATGGCCGAATCGTTAATATGGTTTCTGTTTCAGGAGTTAAAGGAACGGCGGGACAAACCAATTATTCGGCTGCAAAAGGTGCGATTGTTGCCGCTACAAAAGCATTGGCTCAAGAAGTTGCAAAACGCAATATTACGGTAAATGCTGTTGCTCCAGGCTTTATAAGAACGGATATGACGAGCCAGCTGGATGAAAAAGAATTATTAAAAGTAATTCCCGTAAATCGTTTTGGAGAAGCCGAAGAAGTTGCTGATTTGGTAAGCTTTTTGATCTCTAAAAAAGCGAGTTATATTACAGGAGAAATTATTAATATAAACGGAGGAATATATTCTTAAAAAATTGATTTTAAACACATAGTCCCGATAGCTATCCGGATATAGGTTTAAAAGAAAACAAAAAAAGAAATACATTTCTTTCACATAGACACAGCTATGTTTGTTTCAAATAAGTAAAACGCCTTTTTTGAGTTTACAATAACTATGTTTCTATGTGTTAAAAAAATTACACGTAACGGATAAAAAATTACTTTGAAAGACCATGAATAAGAGAGTTGTAATTACTGGAATGGGAATTTATTCTTGTATCGGAACTTCTTTAGACGAAGTAAAGGAATCATTGTACAACGGAAAATCGGGTATTAAATTTGATTCTGACCGAAAAGAATTTGGTTTCCAGTCGGCTTTAACCGGAATGGTTCCAAAAGCCGATTTAAAAAATTTATTGACACGCAGACAACGCATGAGCATTGGTGAAGAAACCGAATATGCTTATATGGCTACAATCGAAGCATTAAAAAATGCGAATATCGACGATGCTTTTTTTGAAGAAAGAGAAGTTGGAATTATGTACGGAAACGACAGTGTTTCTAAAGCAATTATTGACGCTACAGATATTGTCCGCGAGAAAAAAGATACTGCATTAATTGGTTCGGGAGCAATTTTCAAATCGATGAATTCAACGGTAACGATGAATCTTTCTACGATTTTTAAATTACGTGGCATCAATTTGACTGTAAGCGCGGCTTGTGCGAGCGGTTCTCACTCTATAGGATTGGCTTATTTTTTAATTAAAGGTGGTTTTCAGGATATCATTATCACAGGCGGTGCTCAGGAAATCAACAAATATGCAATGAGCAGTTTTGACGGTTTAGGTGTTTTTTCTAACAGAGAAAGTGATCCTGAAAAAGCTTCTCGCCCATTTGATAAAGATCGCGACGGACTAATTCCGAGTGGTGGTGGTGCGACTTTAATTTTAGAAAGTTATGAATCTGCAATTGCAAGAGGTGCCAATATTATTGCCGAGGTTGTTGGTTACGGATTCTCTTCTAATGGAGGACATATTTCGACTCCAAATGTCGAAGGACCGTCTATAGCTATGCAACGCGCACTGGAAGACGCAAAAATAAATGCATCAGATATTGAATATATAAATGCGCACGCAACTTCAACTCCGGTTGGTGATGCAAATGAAGCCAAAGCAATCTTTGAAGTTTTTGGCGAAAAAAATCCACCGGTAAGCTCTACAAAATCAATGACTGGCCACGAATGCTGGATGGCTGGAGCAAGCGAAATCATTTATTCTATCATAATGATGCAGCATGATTTCATCGCACCAAACATCAATTTAGATAATCCAGATGAAGATGCGATTAAATTAAATTTGGTCAAAACTACTTTAAACAAAAAATTTGACATATTTTTGTCCAATTCTTTCGGTTTCGGAGGAACCAACTCTGCGTTGGTGGTTAAAAAGTTTAAATTGAACAATGAATAAAGAAGAGATTATAGCGAAAATTAATGGTTTTTTGGTTGATGAATTTGAAGTAGACAATGATGAAATTGAACCAGATGCTAATTTAAAAGATACACTTGGGTTAGATAGCTTAGATTATGTTGATTTAGTAGTTTCTATTGAGGCTAACTTTGGTGTAAAACTAGTTGAGGCAGATTTCGTTGGTATCGCAACTTTTCAGAACTTCTATGATCTGATTGAAACCAAACTAAAAGCTAAAGCTGCTTAATGAGTCAATGGGATGGCAAATCAAAAGGTACAGTTTTAGGCTATAGAATATTCGTTTTTTTAATACAAAAAGCGGGTGTAAAGTCTGCTTATGTCTTACTTTATTTTGTTGCTTCTTATTATTTTCTGTTTCTAAAGAAAAGCAATAAGTCCATTTTTTATTATTTCAAAGAAAGACTTAACTATTCCTATTTTAAATCAAAAAAAATGGTTTTCAAAAGTTACTATACTTTTGGACAAACTATTATTGACAAAATTTCGATTTCTGCCGGACTCAGAAATAAATTCACTTATGAATTTGACGGAATCGAAATTCTGAAAAAACTTCTAGCCGAGAAAAAAGGCGGCGTCTTAATAAGTGCGCACGTTGGAAATTTTGAAATCGCCGAACATTTTTTTGGCGATATCGATCTTGATTTTCAAATCAATCTCGTAACAACTGATTTAGAACATTCGGCAATTAAAAATTATCTGGAAAGTGTTACAAAAAAATCTACTGTAAAATTTATCATCATTAAAGACGATCTGTCTCATATTTTCGAAATCAATGCGGCTTTGGCTAATAATGAATTGGTTTGTTTTACCGGTGATAGATATTTTGAAGGCACCAAATCACTTTCGTCAGCAATTCTCGGTAAAGAAGCCAACTTTCCAGCTGGACCTTTCTTAATCGCTTCAAGATTAAAAGTTCCTGTTGTTTTTGTATATGTAATGAAAGAACCAGATCTTCATTATCATTTATATGCGCGTGAAGCGACAGTAAAACACCGTGACGAAAAAGGTTTACTAAAAGAATACGTAAAAAGCGTTGAAAGCATTTTGCAGAAATATCCATTGCAATGGTTTAATTATTTCGATTTTTGGAATGATCTTGGATAAAACTTAATTTAAAATGAATTTTAAAGCACGGTTTGTCATTTCGAGGAACGAGAAATCTCCACAAGTAGCTCGACAAAGATTGTCGATTTAGATTGAGGAGTTTCTCGCGAAGATTTCTCGTTCCTCGAAATGACAAAAATGAGAAAAGAAACTTCTCGCCTTTTCGAAATAAAATCGGTGCAAATCCGCTTAATCTGTAAAATCTGTGGCCAAAAAAACGAAACATTAAACAAGAAAATTCGTTTAAAATAATTTACTTATTTTTGTTCGCAACCAAAGAAAGTAAACCCAAATGAAAAATGTTCTCGTTATTTATTATTCCCAATCTGGACAATTGGAATCCATTGCACGCAACATTGCAAAACCGTTTCTAAATTCAGAAGAAATTAACGTCGTTTTTCATGAAATTCAATTAGAAAAACCGTTTCCGTTTCCTTGGAATAAAACCACTTTTTTTGATGCTTTTCCAGAATCTTTTTTACAAATTCCAACTGCCTTAAAACCAATTCCTGAAGAAATTCTGAATACAAAATTCGATCTTATTTTACTGCATTATCAAGTTTGGTATTTATCGCCCTCAATCCCAATGAACTCTTTTCTAAAAAGTGCTGACGGTAAAAATATTCTAAACAATACTCCCGTTATTACTATAAATGGTTCGCGAAATATGTGGATCATGGCACAGGAAAAAATAAAAGTTTTATTAAAAGAAGCCAATGCAAAACTGGTTGGAAATGTCGCTTTGGTAGACCGCGTTGGAAATCTAATCAGTGTAATTACGATTGTGCATTGGATGTTTTCAGGAGTAAAAGAAAAATATTTAGGTTTTTTTCCGCTTCCGGGCGTTTCTGACAAAGACATTCAGCAATCTGATCAGTTTGGTGAAGTGATGCTTTCGCAATTCAAACAAAACAAATTAGAGGATTTACAGCCGAAATTAGCCGAAATTGGAGCAGTAAAAATCAGTCCGTATTTAGTGACTGTTGACAAAACCGCTAACAAAATCTTTAACAAATGGTCTAATTTCATTCATAAAAATCAAAAGAACAGAAAACTGCTTCTTAAATTATTTTATGTTTATTTATTCCTCGCAATATGGTTAATCTCGCCAATAGTATATATATTGCATGTTATTAGCTACCCATTCAAGATTAAAACTATAAAAAAAGAAACTCAATATTATCAGGGAGTTTCGAGACGAAATTAAATTATGTTTGACGTATATATTACCAAAGCCGCGAAATATTTGCCGAATGAAGCTGTTTCAAACGATGAAATGGAAAATTATTTAGGGCTCATCAACGACACTGCCTCTAAGGCACGACGTATTATTTTGCGCAATAATAAAATTACAAGCCGATATTATGCCGTAGACAAAAATGGCGTAAGCACTCATACTAATGCTGAACTGACAAAAAATGCCGTTTCGCAACTGTTTGATGAAAAATTTTCGGCTCAAGATATGGAAGTGCTGTCTTGCGGAACATCTTCACCAGATGTTTTTGCGCCTTCGCATGCCGCAATGGTTCATGGATTGCTAAAAAACAAATCGGTTGAATTGAATTCTTCTTCGGGAATTTGCTGTTCTGGAATGAATGCCTTGAAATACGGTTATCTTTCTATAAAATCTGGAAATTCACAAAATGCTGTCTGCACAGGATCTGAAAAAGTTTCAACCTGGCTTTCGGCACAACAATACAATCGAGAAATCATCAACTTAAAAAATCTGGAAGAACAGCCAATTATCGCTTTCAAAAAAGATTTTTTACGTTGGATGTTATCTGATGGAGCCGGAGCTTTTTTATTAGAAAATAAACCTTCTCGCAATATTTCTTTAAAAATCGAATGGATGGAAGCGTATTCGTATGCATTCGAATTAGAAACCTGCATGTACGCAGGCGGAGATAAACTGGAAAACGGAGAAATAAAACCATGGAGCGATTACAAGCCTGAACAATTACTAAACGAATCTATTCTAGCCGTAAAACAGGATGTAAAACTGCTTGACGAATTTATTTTACCAAAAGGCGTTCAAAGTATGAGCGATGCCATGGCAAAACATAATGTGACAGCAGATGATATTGACTATTTTTTACCTCACGTTTCTTCGCACTTTTTTGTTGACGGACTTAAAAAAGGACTTCTAGAAAAAGGAATTGACATTGCCGATGAAAAATGGTTTATGAATCTTTTGAGAGTTGGAAATGTTGGATCAGCTTCGATTTATATTGCCGTTGAAGAATTAATAAATTCTGGGAAATTGAAAAAAGGAGACAAAATTTTCCTTTCAGTTCCTGAAAGCGGACGATTCTCATTTGCGTATGCTTATTTAACTGTCTGCTAAATGAATGCTTCAATACTTTTAGAAAAAGAAGCTGTAGAAAATCTGCTTCCGCAAAAGTTCCCTTTTGTTATGGTGGATCGTATGTTTTCTTATTCTGAAACAACATTGGTTTCTGGGTTGAAAATCGACAACAGCAACATTTTTTTAGAAGAAAATACTTTTTTAGAAGCCGGAATAATTGAGCATATGGCGCAATCTGTTGCCTTGCATACTGGTTATCAGTTTTTTTTGAAAAAAGAAACTGCACCAACCGGATATATTGGTTCTATTAAAGATATTCAAATTAAAAAGCTCCCAAAAATCAACGATATCATTCAATCGAATGTTACCATTTTACAAGAATTTGCCGGAGTTACCTTAGTCGATATTGTGACTTTTTTGAATGATGAAGAAATTGCAAACGGACAAATGAAAACCGTTTTGGCAAAATAATAGGATGATGAAAGTTGGAATCGACATACAAAATTATTTACCGCATCGTGCACCAATGCTGATGGTCGATTTGATTTTGGAAATTGACTCCACTTCTGTTGAAACCGAATTTTTAATTAAAGAAGACAATATTTTTGCAGATAATGGCATTTTAATTGAAGCAGGATTAATTGAAAATACAGCGCAGACTTGTTCAGCAATTGTTGGAAAAAAATATTTTTTTGAGGATGACGGAACCGAAAATGAAAACATAAATGTTATTGGTTTTATCAGCGCTTTAAAAAATTTAAAAATACATGCATTGCCAAAAGTTGGCGACATTATAACGACTAAAGCAACTTTGGTTTCAAAATTTGTTGGCGACGATTATACTCTATGTACAATGAATTGCGAAAGTTTACTCGAAGAAAAAATACTTTTAGAATGCGAAATTAATTTGTTTATTCAAAAGACGATTTCGACGACAACATAATGCTAAATCGAAAATAAACACCGTCATGGAAAAAGAAAATGTACCTCAACACGATGGAAATTTAAGCAAAAAAAATCTCAAAGAATTGGTTTATGCCACTGACGAAAACGGAAATTATACAACCGCGTTAAGTACGGGCTGGGAACCAAAAGCAATTGCACTTTCGAACGCCATCGACGATATAAAAGAACGTGCTGAAGAAGCAAAACTGAAAGTTCAAAACGGAGAATTAAGTCCGATTTGTTATTTTATGGAACTCAATAAAATGGATTTAACGATTCTTGCTGGTTATGTGGAAATGTGGAAATGGCGTGTAAAAAGACATTTTAAACCTTCCGTTTTTGCCAAACTAAACGACAAAACTTTACAAAAATATGCCGACGCTTTTGACATTTCATTAGCCGAATTAAAAAACTTTAAAACAGATTAATGCAAGTTACTTTTACACATCATCAATCTGCTCATTGTGAAAACGGAGTAGCTTCAAACCTCTTAAAAAACAGCGGACTCAATATCAGCGAACCGATGGTTTTCGGGATTGGTTCGGGACTTTTTTTCGTGTATTTGCCTTTCTTAAAAGTAAATCATGCGCCGGCAATCAGCTACAGAACTTTGCCTGGACACATTTTTAATAAAGTCGCCAATCGTTTAAATCTTAAAATAAAAAGACAAAAATTCTCTTCTGTTGCCAATGCGAATAAAGCTTTAGAAGAAAATCTAAAAAATAATATTCCAACCGGACTGCAAGTTGGCGTGTATCATTTGAGTTATTTTCCTGATGAATATCGCTTTCATTTCAACGCACATAATTTAGTCGTTTACGGCAAAACCGAAACCGATTATTTGATCAGCGATCCGGTGATGGAAACTGTTACCACTTTGACACACGATGAAATGGATAAAGTCCGTTTTGCCAAAGGTGCTTTTGCTCCGCGCGGCCAAATGTATTATCCTATTCAGATTCCGTCAACTATCGATTTAAAGAGCGCCATTATAAAAGGAATCAAAAATACGTGTCGCGATATGCTGGCGCCAATGCCAATTGTAGGCGTTCGCGGTATTAAAATGGTTTCACGTCAAATTCGAAAATGGCCAAAGAAACATGGCGTTAGAAAAGCTAATCATTATCTAGCGCAAATGGTGCGCATGCAGGAAGAAATTGGAACCGGAGGCGGTGGTTTCCGATTTATTTATGCAGCATTTTTACAAGAAGCTTCGGTTGTTTTAGGGAATGAAGAATTAAAAAATCTTTCGAAAGAAATGACTAAAATTGGAGATTCATGGCGCGATTTTGCCGTTGAAGCTTCCAGAATTTATAAAAACCGAAGCGCCAAAGAAGACGCTTACAACGCCATTGCCGATGAACTTCTGGACATTGCAAATCGTGAGGAAATCTTTTTCAAAAAACTAAAAAAAGCAATCAGCTAACAATATTTTGAATTCCATTATAAAAATAGAATCTCTTTCGAAAAAGTACAAAGATGCCGATCAGTTTTCTTTGAACGATGTTTCGCTGGAAATAAATGAAGGCCAAATTTTCGGATTGTTAGGTCCGAATGGCGCCGGAAAAACAACTTTAATTTCAATGCTTTGCGGATTGATCAAACCTACTTCAGGACATTTTTCAATTGATGATTTGGACTATCAGCATCATTCTTCAAAAATCAAAAAAATTATTGGCGTTGTTCCTCAGGAATATGCATTGTACCCAACTTTGACAGCGAGAGAAAATCTGCATTATTTTGGAAGCATGTACGGTCTAAAAGGTTCAGATTTGAAAGATAAAGTAATCGAAACTTTAGATCTTTTGGGACTTTTAAAATTTGCTGACAAACAAATTCATACTTTTTCTGGCGGAATGAAACGCCGAGTGAATTTGATTGCCGGAATTCTTCATAATCCTAAAGTTTTGTTTTTAGATGAACCAACTGTTGGTGTTGATGTTCAGTCAAAAAATGCCATTTTAGATTATCTGAAAATCTTAAATCAAAATGGAACTACGATTATTTATACCTCGCATCATTTGGCTGAAGCCGAAGATTTCTGCACGAATATTGCCATTCTTGATCGAGGCAAAATTTATGCAAAAGGAACGCCATCAAGTTTAATTAAAACAACAGAAAATGCGAAAAATCTTGAAGATGTTTTTATTTCATTAACCGGTAAAGACTTGCGAGATGATGTATAAAATTTGGATGTCGATAGTAAAAGAATTTCTTTTATTAAAAAGAGATTTAGGCGGTTTGATTATTTTATTTATCATGCCGTTGGTTTTGGTCATCACGGTTACCATCATTCAGGACAGCACTTTTAAAACGGTAAGCGATACTAAAATTCAGATTTTATTGGTCGATAATGATCAAGGTTCGGTTTCAAAAACGGTTTTTGATAATCTTCAAAAGAATAATTTATTCAGCGTTGTAACACAGCTCGACAATAAACCAATTACCGAAGAAATTGCCAGAGAAAATGTTTACAAAGGAAAATTTCAATTAGCAATTGTAATTCCGAAAAATCTAAGTGCCGATTTACAAGCCAAAGTTGATCAGAATGTCGAAAACATTGTAAGCAAAATGGGTTTTACCGACAGTGTTGCAAAACCTGAAAAACCAAAAGTTATAACTCAAAAAGAAGTTAAATTATATTTTGATCCGGCGGTTCAGCTGAGTTTCAAAAATTCGGTAATGAGTTCAATTGACAAAATGATTTCGCAAATCGAAACCAAATCCATTTATACTGCTTTTCAAAATCAGTTTGGGGAAGAAACCACTGAATTCGATCAAAAGAGTTTTATTACGTTTAAAGAAATTGTTCCGAGAATAAACAACAAAGAAGTATTGCCAAATTCGGTACAACACAACGTTCCGGCATGGACGCTTTTTGCAATATTTTTTATTGTCATTCCGCTTTCAATCAATATTGTAAAAGAAAAATCGCAGGGAACTTTTGTTCGTTTATTAACCAATCCGGTTTCTAATTTAGTTGTGATTATTGGCAAAACGATCACATATTCTATCATTTGTATGATTCAGTTTTATATGATGGTTGCTGTTGCAATTTTCCTGTTTCCGCATATTGGCTTGCCTCCACTAAACGTTGAAGGCCATTTATTTTTAATGAGCATTGTCGCTTTATTTTCAGGTTTTGCAGCAATTGGTTTCGGAATTTTATTAGGAACTGTTGCGAGCACGCAGGAACAATCGGCCCCGTTTGGTGCAACGAGCGTTATCATTCTAGCTGCCATTGGTGGAATTTGGGTTCCGGTTTTTGCGATGCCAAAAATTATGCAAATCATCGCTAAATCATCGCCCATGAATTGGGGATTAGAAGCTTTTTACGATGTTTTATTGCGCAACGTTTCTTTCATTGAAATCATCCCAAAAATAAGTTTGCTATTTTTGTTCTTTATAATCACAACTTCCATCGCCTTATTTTATGACAAAAAGAAAAGAACAGTATAACGAAGCCTCAGACTTAACCGTTTCACACGAAATCAGAATTCGTTTTAACGAAACTGATCCGCTTGGAATCGTTTGGCATGGCCATTATATTACCTATTTTGAAGACGGTCGCGAAGCCTTTGGACGCGAACACGGACTTACATATTTGGACATTGCAAAAACGGGTTACACGACTCCAATTGTAAAATCGAAATGCGAACATAAATTGTCTTTACGTTACGGCGATGTTGTAACAATTGAAACCACGGTTGTTGACACTCCGGCCGCGAAAATAATTTACCGTTTTAAAATTATTGACGCTCAAGGCGAAATTGCCTGCACGGGAGAAACGGTTCAGGTTTTTTTAGATAAAGAAGGGAACTTAATGCTGACAAATCCTCCTTTTTATGAGGAATGGAAAAAGAAAGTTGGATTGTTGAAATAGAACACGAATTTCACGAATTAGCACAAATTAAAAATAAAATAATCCGAATCCGTTTCCTGCAAGGTTTCCAAAACCTTGTAGGTATAAAATAAATAATCTGCTTAAATCTGTAAAATCTGCGTGAAACTTTTTTTCAGACAAAGCTTAAAATAAAACATACTACAAGGTTTTGGAAACCTTGCAGGAGAAAACGAGAATCATAAAATGTCAAAAGAAATATACATCACACAAACGAATTGTATCACACCTTTAGGTTTTGATGTTGAATCCAACATCGAAGCGATTTTGCGCGGCGATTCCGGGATTCAGCTTCATAGCGATATTTCTTTGATGCCACATTCATTTTATGCTTCGATTATTTCTGATGAAAAAATAAACAGTGCTTTTTCTAAAATAAGTGCAGAAACAAAATATTCCCGTTTAGAGAAAATGATGATTTTGGCTTTAGAGCCGATTATCAAAAATTCGGAAGTTGAATTGAATTCGAAAACCGCTTTTATACTTTCGACTACAAAAGGAAATGTAACGGCTTTAAAAGACAATTCTGAAGAAAATTTCAACAACGCACATTTAGATGTTTTAGCTAAAAATGTTTCTGATTTCTTCAAGTTTACAACACAACCAATTGTAGTTTCAAATGCTTGTGTTTCTGGAATTTTAGCCGTTTCAGTTGCCAAAAGAATGATTCAGTCAGAGCTTTATGACAATGTTTTTATTGTAGCCGGCGACGAAGTTTCCGAATTTGTTTTATCTGGTTTTAATGCTTTTCAAGCGATGAGCGAATTGCCTTGTAAACCCTATTCTAAAAACAGAACCGGAGTCAGTTTGGGTGAAGCAACAGCAGCAGTTTTAGTTTCGGCGGAAGCCAAAAATGCCAAAATAAAAGTAATTGGAGACAGTTCGATAAACGATGCGAATCATATTTCCGGACCTTCAAGAACAGGCGAAGGTTTGTTCAGAAGTATTCAGAATGCTTTAAAAGAAGCAAAAATTGAAGCCAATAAATTAGATTATATTTCCGCACACGGAACCGCAACTCCGTTCAACGACGAAATGGAAGCGATTGCTTTAAACCGATTGGATTTACAAAATGTTCCGGTAAATAGTTTAAAAGGATTTTACGGTCATACTTTGGGCGCTTCAGGATTATTGGAAGCGGTAATTGCAATTGAATCGGCGAATAAAAATATGCTTTTTGAATCGAAAGGTTTTGATGAAATTGGTGTAAGTGAAACTATAAATGTTATTGAGAAAAATGAAGAAAGAAATATTGAGTATTTTTTGAAAACGGCTTCTGGATTTGGTGGTTGTAATACGGCGGTTGTTTTTGAAAAGATAAAATAAATTTGAACTGTTCGGAAATTCCGAACAGTTCAAAAAAATCCAAGTTGCAAGCAAATCTTAAAAGTTCAATAATTATATTACATAAATGGAAAACGAAAAAACATTTAAAACTAAAACCGGATTTTGTCATATATCATCAGATAAAATAGTTTTGACCAGAGATGGAATAATTGGAAACCTTTCAAAAATATTTATTGGAAATGGAATTGCAAAAAATTTGTTTCTTTATTCTGTAATTGTAATCTTGTGGCTTTATGTTGCTTTCATAAGTTTTCAAAACAAAGAAAATGGCCGTGCGGTACTTTTTACTTTATTAGGTTTTTTCTTGGGTAACTTCATTATGAAAAATAGGAATAATTCCGCAACACCAATTATCGAAAGAAATAAAATCAAAGACGCTAAATTTATAAATGGAAAAACTGGTTTAACGCGTTCAAGATTTGAAATCATATTTGAAGATGAAAATGGAAAACTGAAGAAACGTTTAATTATGCTTCCAGGATCTTTAAGTGATGGATCAAATGAAACGGAAAAAGCATTAGAAATAATGAAAAGTGAAAGAATAATTACTTTATAATTTATTCTTCAGAATAGTTTTAAAATGACTCAAAATAAAACCTACATACAATCCTACATCACCATCCAAAACAACGAAATTGTTTTGAACGGAACTTCTGTATTCAAAATTGAATCAACCGATTTTGCTGATTTCTCCAAACAAGCGTATCGCAATTTTGAAATTCAATATCCGAAGTTTTTCAAAATGGATGCTTTGAGCAAACTGGCTTTTTTAGGATCAGAGTTGCTTTTGAGTCCGATTGTTTCATCTGAAGAAGAAAATAATATCGCTTTGGTTTTGGCGAATAAATCCTCGAGTTTAGACACCGATGTAAAATATCAGGAATCGATTTCAAATAAAGAAAACTATTATCCGAGTCCGGCGGTTTTTGTTTATACGCTGCCAAATATTTGTTTAGGCGAAATAAGTATCCGCCATCAGCTGAAAAGTGAAAATTCTTTCTTTATATTTGATGTTTTCAACGCCGAATTTCTGTCTAATTATTCAGATATTCTTTTAAACACAAATAAAGCAGATTCAGTTCTTTGTGGCTGGGTCGAATATTTTAACGAAGAGTACAAAGCTTTTCTCTGCGTCATTGGCAAGGAAGAAAATGAGAAATATAGAAACGAAAATATCAATACATTATACAATAAATAATCATGGAAGCATTAAAAGAAGAATTAAAAAATAAAATCATTACGACTTTAAACTTAGAAGATATCGCAATTGAAGACATTGCTGATAACGATCCTTTGTTTGGAGACGGTTTAGGTTTGGACTCGATTGATGCACTTGAATTAATCGTGATCTTAGATAAAGATTACGGAATTAAACTGGTTGACCCGAAAGAAGGAAAATCAATTTTCCAATCTATCGAAACTATGGCGGCGTACATTAGCGCAAACAGAACAAAATAGATATTTAGATTATTCGATTTTTGGATTATTGGATATTTTTTCTGAACAATCTAAAAATCGAATAATCGAATAATCCAAAAATCTAAAATGGCAAAAGGTGTCGCAATAACGGGAATGGGAATTATTTCTTCGATTGGAAATTCAGTCGAAGAAAATTATATTTCCCTGATCGAAAATAAAATCGGTATTTCTAGAATTGAAAATATTCCGACGATTCATGCCGATATAATTAAAGTTGGCGAAATCAAAAAAACCAACCAAGAATTGGTTTCCGAATTAGGGCTTTCAGAAAATAACAACTTTTCGAGAACGGCAATGATTGGAACTTTGGCGGCTAAACAAGCAGTTGAAAATGCCGGAATTACATCAATCAACGAATTTAGAACCGGACTTATTTCGGCGACAAGCGTTGGCGGAATGGATATGACTGAAAAACATTATTATGATTATTTCGAAAAACCGGAATTGGTAAAATATATTACTTGTCATGATGGCGGTGATGTGGCTGAAAAAATTGCTGAAGAACTTGGTTTAAAAGGAATGGTTACGACAATCAGTACGGCTTGTTCCTCTGCTGCGAACTCAATTATGCTGGGCGCACGACTAATTAAAACCGGAAAACTAGACCGCGTAATTGTCGGTGGAACTGATGCTTTGGCTAAATTCACCATCAACGGATTCAAAACTTTGATGATTTTATCTGACGATTATAACAAGCCTTTTGATAATGATCGAAAAGGATTAAATTTAGGAGAAGCCGCAGCTTTTTTGGTTTTAGAATCGGATGAAATTGTTGAAAAGCAAAATAAAAAAGTCTTGGCGAGAGTTTCAGGTTATGGAAATGCAAATGACGCTTTCCACCAAACGGCTTCTTCAGAAAACGGTGACGGCGCTTATTTGGCAATGAAAAAAGCCTTTGACGTTTCGGGCTTAAAACCTTCTGAAATTGATTACATCAACGTGCACGGAACAGCAACGCCAAATAACGATTTATCTGAAGGAAGAGCTTTACTTCGAATTTATGAAGATGAAAAAGTTCCTGACTTTAGTTCTACAAAGCCTTTTACAGGTCATACTTTAGCGGCGGCAGCGGCGATTGAAGCCGTTTATTCCGTTTTGGCAATTCAAAATAGTATAGTTTATCCGAATTTGAATTTTGAAAATCAAATGGAAGAGTTTGAATTGAAACCTCAAACTTCTTTAAAAATGAAAAATATCGAACACGTTTTATCCAATTCTTTTGGTTTTGGCGGAAATTGTTCAACCCTTATATTTTCTGCTGACAAATGAAAAAAACATATATAAATGGAGTAGGCTGTATTTCGACTCAAAAAACATTTGATACTGTTTTTTTAGAAGAAGCTGTTATCAACAATTCTGAAAATGTTTTGTCGATCGTTTCTCCGATTTACAAAGATTATATTTCTCCTGCTATGAGCAGAAGAATGGCAAAAGGAGTCAAAAACGGAATCGTGGCTTCGGCCTTAGCGATGAAAGATGCGAACGTCGAAAATGTTGACGCCATCATTACCGGAACTGGTTTAGGATGCATCGAAGATTCTGAAAAATTCCTGAAAAACATTCTGGATAATAACGAAGAGTTTTTAACGCCAACTTCTTTTATTCAATCGACGCATAATACGGTTGGCGCTCAAATTGCGCTTTCTTTACAATGCAAAGGTTATAATTTTACGTATGTAAACGGAGCTGTTTCTTTTGAATCGGCGCTTTTGGATGCTAAAATGCAGATTGAAGGAGAAGAAGCTAATTCAATTTTAGTTGGTGGCGTTGACGAAAACGGAGAATATACTTTATCTCTTTTTAAATTGGCTGGAAGAATTAAAAAAGAAAATGATCTTCCTTCTGAAATTTTAAATGCAAATTCAACCGGAGTTATTTATGGCGAAGGCGCTAGTTTTTTTGTTTTGGAAAATGAAAAAAAAGCAAATACTTACGCAGAAATTCTAGATGTTGAAATCGTAAATACTTTAGAAGAAAATGAAGTTGAATCTGCTTTAATTTCATTTCTAAAAGTAAATAATTTACAAATTTCAGATCTTGATGCTGTAGTTTTAGGTTTTGACGGAAACTCAGATTCTGATTTTTATTATCAAAATTTAAGTAAAAATGCTTTCGCAGAAACGCCTCAACTATATTACAAACATTTAAGTGGCGAATATGACACGGCTTCGGCTTTTGCTTTGTGGATGGCATCAAAAATTATAAAAACTCAGGAAATTCCTGAAATTATAAAAGTAAATTCGGTTACAAAACCAGTTTATAATACCATTTTATTGTACAATCAGGTAAATGGAAAAAATCATAGTTTTACGTTGCTTTCAAAATGATAACGCATAAAAACATATCAATTTTCTTTATTTTTTTGTTGCTCTTATTATTTCTTCTGAGTCTTTATACTGCAATAAATTTTTGGTGGTTTGTTCTGATTATTCTGATTTGGTTGGGAATAAATGCGTTTGGTTCTGCACGAATTTCTTCAAATTATCATGTAAAAGCTTTCTGCAATAATCCATCGGAAAGAGAAAAAAAAATTGCTTTAACTTTTGACGACGGTCCAAGTGAATTTACTTTGGAAGTTTTAGAATTGCTGAAAAAATACAACGCAAAAGCGACTTTCTTTTGCATCGGAAAAAATATTGAAACGCATCCTGAAATTTTAAAACAAGTTATTGCTCAAGGTCATTTGGTTGGAAATCATTCTTACAGTCATTCGAAGTTTTTCGATTTTTATCATGAAGACAAAGTAACGGATGAACTTCGCAAAACCGATAAATTGCTGGAAAAATTCACTTCCAAAAAAATCAACTTTTTTCGTCCGCCTTACGGAGTTACGACGCCATCGATTGCCCGAGCTTTAAAATTTACGAAACATAAAGTTATTGGCTGGAATATTCGTTCGCTTGATGGCGGAACAAAAAATCAGGATTTGATTTTGAACCGAATTAAAAAACGAGTTTCTCCCGGCGGAATTGTACTTTTGCACGATACAGCTCCGCACTCTGTTTTGGTATTGGAACAGTTTTTGCAATTTTTACAGCAAAACAATTATGAAGTCGTTTCTGTAGAAGAATTACTGAATCTTAAAGCTTATGAAGACTAAATTATATATTTTCCTTTTACTAAATATTTTCAGCATTTCCATTTTTGCCCAAGAACAAAAAATGACGGATGTCGAAATTGCATCTTTCAAACAAGATGTAAACGTAGTTTCTAAAAAAATCAAAACCTTGAGTACTGATTTTGTTCAGTACAAACATTTGGATTTTCTGTCGAAAGACATTGAAACATCTGGAAAAATGGTTTTTAAAGAACCTGCGCTATTATCATGGCAATACAAAAAACCATACAATTACAGCATTGTTTTTAAAAACGGAAAAATCCTAATTAACGACGAAGGAAAGAAAAGCGCAGTTCGATATTGGCAACAGTAAAATTTTCGCAAGAATCAACAAATTGATTATTGGAAGCGTAAGTGGCAATATGTTTGACGACAAAGAATTTACGATTTCTTATTTTAAATTGAAAGGCCAAAATCTGGCGAAATTTGTTCCGAAAGATGCTACTCTGAAAAAATACATCAAACAAATTGAACTGACTTTCGACAAAGAAGAAGCAACAGTGGTTCAGGTAAAATTATTAGAATCATCTGAAGATTATACCCGAATTGTACTTAAAAATAAAGTGATCAATGCAAAAATCGACGATTCAGTTTTTACTAATTAATTGCTTTTTGGCAATTGTTTTAGTTTCCTGTGGCTCGGTCACAAAAAATTATACGCCTAAAAAATTAGACAAAACGGCTATTGAAGTTCCCTATTTCGCTGACCCAAATGCTGATTATGTTTACAAAACCAACATCACGGTTTACGGTCATGAAATGTCTGGCATTTTTATTGCCAAGAAAATAAATGACACTACACACAGAGTAGTTTTTACAACCGAATTCGGAAACAAATTGCTGGATTTTGAAATTTCTGAAAAGACATTTAAAGTCAATTCGATAGTTTCTGAACTTGATCGAAAAATCCTGATCAATACTTTGACAGAAGATTTCAGAATTCTTCTTAAAAAAGAGTATCTGATTCAGGAACAGTTCGAAAATGAAGATTTTGACATTTATAAATCGGAAGACGGAGCTCGTGACAATTATCTTTTCTTCTCAAAAAAAGATCAAAAATTAGTAAAAGTAATTCGTTCTTCGAAGTCAAAAGAAAAAATAACAATTACTTTTAGTTTAGAAAACGATAAATTTGCTGAAAAAATCGTCATTTTACATCAAAATATAAAATTGAAAATTGAACTGAATTATTTTAAATCAGAGTAAAAATATAAACCAAACCAACTATGAGAAAAATAACCTTAATTGCATTCGTTTTATTTATCGGCCTTGCAACTTCACAAGCACAAGTTAAAGTTAGTCCTGGAATTCGTGGGGGTCTAAATATTTCAACCTTAACGAATATTGATGATAATAGTTCTAAAACTGATTTTTACGTTGGTGGATTGGTAAATATTAAATTCAATAAATTTTTCTCGGTTCAACCAGAGATAAATTATTCAAGACAAGGTGATGAAGGAAGATATTTTGAAAATGGCCGTTATTATTCTGAAAAAGTACGAATTGAATTATGTAACACTGGGAGCAGTTGCAAAATTTAACTTTGGAGGTGGAGGTTTTCATCTATTGGCGGGTCCTTCTTTAGATTTAAAAGTTAGTGATAATTATATAAATACAAACCCTGAAGATATTGATTTTTCATTTGTTGGAGGTGTTGGTTATACTTTGCCAAATGGTTTAACTTTTGAAGCTCGACTTAAACAAGGATTAATTGATATTTATGGTTATAATGGAATTGATTATAATGACTATTATTATGATCAAGTAATTTTAAATCAGGTTTTTCAGCTTGGAATTAGCTATACTTTTAAAGTAAAATAAAAAAATGGTTTTAAAAAAATTTTACAAAGTTCTTTCGGAAGAAAAAATATCAGATTATAAATATAATATTACGATTTTGGTCAATGAAAAACATGAAATTTTCAAAGGTCATTTTCCAGGAAATCCGATTATGCCGGGTGTTTGCATGATTCAAATTATTAAAGAACTTACAGAGAAAATTACGCAGGAAACTTTAATGATTCAAACGCTTGCCAATGTAAAATTCATGGCGCTTATTAATCCAGAAGTCAATCCGGAATTGCGCTTAGAACTTGATATTACAACTACCGAAGATAATTTGGTTAAAGTAAAAAATACCACTTATTTTAATGACACTGTTGCTTTGAAATTGAGCAATGTGTACAAAAAAATGTAATTATGAAACTGCTATTGACATTACTTTTGTGGATAAATTTTGTGGGCACTCCAGATTTGGCGTCCATCAGAAAAATGTATACAACGGTTACAAAATCTGAAAGCAATGCCAAAGAATTTTCAGAAAAACTAGCTGCCGTTTCTGATGATGCAAATAAAACTTTAGTCGCTTATAAAGCGGCTTCAATTTTATTGGATTCCAATTTCAAAAAGAAATTAAAAGATAAAATTGACCGTTTTAAAGAAGGTGTAAAATTGCTTGAATCGACAATAAAAAGTGAACCAGACAATATTGAAATCAGAATGATCCGATTGAGTATTCAGGAAAATGTTCCTGGAATTACAGGTTATAAAAAGAATATTAAAGAAGACAAAAAATATCTTGCGGAGCATTATGCTGATCAAAGCGGTGCTTTAAAAGATTATCTAAAAGACTTTATTTTACAATCAAAAAGTTTTTCTGAAAAAGAGAAACAATTTGTGAAGTAAGCGAAAGCACAACTCCTCATGAAACCAATTTTACTTCAGCACGATTTACTTAATTCCACTTCGTTTTGTGTTATTGTCCCAACGTACAACAATCAGAAAACATTAAAAAAAGTGCTGGATTCTATTTTAGATTATACTGCCAATGTTATTATTGTAAACGATGGCTCGACAGATGAGACTTTCGAAATTCTGAAACAATATTCACAGCTTACGCAAATTCATCATCCAAAAAATTTAGGAAAAGGGAGAGCGCTCCGAAACGGTTTCAGGAAAGCTTTGGAACAAAATTTTGAATATGCCATAACAATCGATTCTGACGGCCAGCATTTTGCATCTGATATTCCGAATTTTATTGAAGAAATTCAAAAAGAACCAAACGCGCTTTTGATTGGAAGCCGAAATATGACACAGGAAAATGTGCCAAAGAAAAGCAGTTTCGGAAACAAATTTTCGAATTTTTGGTTCAAATTTGAAACTGGAATTAAGTTAGAAGACACACAATCTGGCTTTAGATTATATCCATTGCAATTGCTTCCAAAGAAATTCTACACCAATAAATTTGAGTTCGAAATTGAAGTTATTGTACGTGCAGCATGGAAAGGAATTGTGGTAAAAAACATTCCGATTCAGGTATTATATGATCCTGCAGAACGTGTTTCGCACTTTCGTCCGTTTCGTGATTTTACCCGAATCAGTATTTTGAATACCGTTTTGGTAACCAATGCTTTGCTGTACATAAAGCCAAGAGATTTTTTTAGAAGAGCAAAAAAAAAAGGTTTTAAAAAGTTTTTCCTCGAAGACATTTTAGAAAGCAAGGATTCTAATTTTAAAAAATCTGCAGCAATTGCTTTAGGAATTTTTATTGGTTTTTCTCCGTTTTGGGGTTTTCAAACTATTTTGCTGTTTACGTTTGCTGCCATTTTCAGGCTCAACAAAGTCATTGCCTATTTGACTTCAAATGTGAGTTTTCCGCCTTTTATCCCGTTTATTATTTACGCTTCACTTAAAGTTGGAAGCATTTTTGTATCTAGCGACGCACCTTTAATTTTGAATAGTTCACTTACACTCGACGATATTCAAAAAAATGCTACACAATATATTGTAGGAAGTCTTATTTTAGCAACCGTTTCGGCGCTATCAGTTGGTCTTATAAGTTATTTGCTTTTAACGACTTTTAGTTCTAAGAATAAAACAAATATTTAGGTTAAGTTTGCCACAGATTAAAAGGATTAAAATGATTTTAACATCCCGTTTGTCAGGCTGAGCGAAGTCGAAGCCCACGTCCAATTGGAACGCCCTTCGACTTCGCTCAGGGTGACAAACTAAAGCTAATCTTTTAATCTGTGGCAAAAAAAATTTAAACCATAACCATGCATCAATACTTTTACGCCATTCATTTATTTGTTAACCGAAGAAAATCTCTGTCGGTTTTTTTGGCTTTTTTGATACTCTTGGTTTTCGGTTTTTTTGCTTCTCAAATTAAGTTTGAAGAAGATATTACCAAATTAATTCCTGCCAATGACAAAGCCGACGTCACCGCAAAAATCCTGAAACAATTAAATTTTGCCGATAAAATAACTGTTATTTTCAAACTCGAAAAAAATGGTTCTTCAGAAGATCTAAAAGAAATGGCAACTGCTTTTTCAGACAGCGTTTCAAAATCTTGCAAACCATATGTTACCGGAATTCAGGGAAAAATTGACGAAGAAAACATTCAGGAAACAATTGATTTTGTTTACAATAATCTCCCTCTTTTTCTTGAAAATAAAGATTATGAAAGCATTCAAAATAAACTGAAAAAAGACAGTATTGCGGCGACAGTTCAAGGAAATTACAAATCGATTATTTCGCCTTCGGGATTTATCACTAGAGATTTTATTCAACGAGACCCGCTTGGGATTTCGTTCATTGCCTTAAAAAAATTACAGCAATTAAATGTTGGTGATGATTTTACGCTTGAAAATGGTTTTGTCATGACAAAAGACAAAAAGAAATTACTGCTTTTTATAACTTCAAATCTTCCGTCAAGCGAAACCGAAAAAAATACGCTGTTTGCAGAAAAACTGAAATCAATTCAGGAAAATTTAAATCAAAAATTTAACGGAAAAACTTCAATCAGTTATTTTGGTTCGGCTTTAATTGCAGTTGCCAATGCTAATCAAATCAAAAGCGATATTGTCCTGACGACAACAATTGCAATGATTACCTTGATGCTGATTTTGATTTTATTTTATCGAAAAATATTAATTCCGCTGATTATTTTTCTTCCAACGGTTTTTGGAGGTTTGTTTGCCGTTGCTTTTTTGTATTTTGTAAAAGAACAGATTTCGGCAATCTCTCTCGGAATCGGATCTATTTTACTCGGAATTACAATTGATTATTCCATTCATATTCTTACGCATTACAAACACAACAGCGATATAAAAACATTGTATAAAGATATTACAATGCCAGTAATCATGAGCAGTTCGACCACGGCGGTTGCTTTTTTATGCTTGCTTTTTGTAAAATCAGATGCGCTGAATGATCTTGGAATTTTCGCCGCCGTGATTGTTATGGCACCGGAATTTTCTCGCTTTTAATTGTGCCACATTTATACAAACCGAAAGAAAATCCTGCGGAACACAAGAAAAATGTCATTGATAAAATGGCTCATTTTTCTTTTCACAACAATAAAATCTTAATTGGTTTTTGCATTATCATCACCATTATTTGCTGTTTTACGTATAACGATGTTGGTTTCAATAACGATTTGTCGCAGTTAAATTTTGTTCCAAAGGAAATTAAAGCAGCCGAAAAACAACTCGAAGAAAGTCAAGTTTAACTTCAAAAACAATTTATGTTGCTTCATATGGAAAAAGCATGGACGAAGTTTTGGAAAACAACAGCCAGCTTTTTACCAATTTATCAAAAGAAAAACAGCAAAATAAAATATTAAATTTCAGTTCTGTTGGCGGTATTATGCTTTCGCAAAAAGACAACAGTTCAAAAAATTGAAAAATGGAATTCGTTTTGGGATTCCAATAAAAAAGCACTTTTAAAATCGGAGTTAATTTCCGAAGGTTCAAAATTCGGCTTTAAGCCAACAACTTATGCGAACTTTTTTGATCATTTAGATTTTAGTTTCAAACCCATTTCTGCAAATGAATATTTAAAAATTCAAGCTTTGCAGTTAAAAGAATTTGTAACCGAAAAAAATGGTTTTTATACCATTTCGACTTTAGTAAAAGTTTCGCCAGAACAGCGAGATACATTTGTAAAATCGGCTTCAGCCAAAAATAATTTAATTGCAATTGATCGCCAGCAAATGAACGAAACGTTTTTCAGCACTTTGAAAACCGATTTTAATTCGCTTGTCAATTATTCATTTGTTGCCGTAATTCTGATTTTATTTTTCTTTTTCCGAAGAATCGAATTGGTAATTGTAAGCTGTATTCCAATTGCTTTAACAGGAATCGTCACGGCAGGAATTATGGGCATTTTTGGCATTCAAATGAATATTTTCAGCATGATTGTCTGCACTTTGATTTTTGGTCACGGTGTAGATTTCAGTATTTTCATGACAAGCGCACTTCAAAAAGAATATACTACCGGAAAAAATGAAATTGCCATTTATAGAACCTCCATTATTCTTGGCGGTAATCACAACAATTTTAGGAATTGGCGCTATGATTTTTGCCAAACATCCAGCGTTGACTTCTATATCATCGGTTTCTTTAATTGGGGTTTTTGCGGCGCTGATTATAACATTCATCTTCTACCCGATTCTTTTCAAGTTATTTATTTCAAATAGATCCAAAAAATGGAAATCCACCGTTTTGATTTACGCACTTTTGTTCATGGCGTTATTTCGTTTTTCTATTACGGAATGGGTGGCATTATAATGTCAATTATCAGTTTTACATTAATGCCAATTTTGCCATTAAGCGCAAAAACAAAAATGAAAGGATTTCGATATGTGGTTTCAAAATTCATGAAATCAGTATTGTATTCAAATCCATTTATACATAAAAAAGTCGTTAATAATTTTAATGAAAATTTCGAGAAACCAGCTGTAATAATAGCCAATCATTCTTCATTTATAGACATTTTAGCAATGGGAATGCTGAGTCCAAAAATCATTTTTCTGGTAAGCGACTGGGTTTACAACTCTCCTATTTTTGGCGGTGTTGTAAGAAAAGCTGGTTTTTATCCAGTATCCGAAGGTCTTGAAGGTGGCGTTGAACATTTGCGAAAAAAAGTAAACGAAGGCTATTCTTTGATGATTTTTCCAGAAGGAACGCGCTCAGAAAATAATGTTGTCAAACGATTCCACAAAGGTGCTTTTTTCTTGGCCGAAGAATTTAATTTAGATATTATTCCAATTGTGATTCACGGCGCTTCAGAAGTTAATTCCGAAAGGCGATTTTGTCATTCACAATGGAAATCTGACCGTTACTATTTTAGAAAGAATTACGCCTGAAAATCATTCTTTTGGAAAGAATTATGCCGAGAGAACGAAACAAATCAGTACGTTCTTTAAAGCAGAGTATCGTAAAATTCGTCAGCAATTAGAAGGCTCGAATTATTTTAAAGATATGCTCTTGCATAGTTTCGATTACAAGGAAATTGAAGTTGTAGACAGTGTAAAAAAAGATATTAAAAAGTATCTTGAAACTTATTTTTGCCTTGGAAAACAACTTTCGGCGAAAGCCAAAATATTGCATTTATCAAATGATTACGGACAATTAGACGTTTTATTGGCATTGCAGGAACCACAGCGAAAAATTCATTCTTATATTTCTGATGAAGAAAAACGCGATGTTGCCAAAACCAATTATATCGTTAATAAGAGAAAAATATCTTATCTCGAAAATTTAGAAACACTTTCTGAAAATCAATATGATGCTATTTTAATTTCAGATGAAAATTCAGAAAATGAAATTCAGAAACTACTACTTCTTACTTCTTGTGTAATTTTAATGGATTGCCCACGTTTAAAAAACACTTTGATTAACTTTGGTTTTGAGTCTGTTTTTGAGGAAACCGATTTGATTGTATTAAAGAAAAACTAAAATGAAAGAACATTACGACGTTGTAATTGTTGGCAGTGGTTTGGGCGGATTGGTTTCGTCCATTATTCTGGCTAAAGAAGGCTACAGCGTTTGTGTGCTCGAAAAAAACAATCAATACGGCGGAAATCTTCAGACTTTTGTTCGTGATAAAACCATTTTTGATACTGGAATTCATTATATCGGTGGTTTAGGCAAAGGCGAAAATCTGCATCAATATTTTAAATATTTAGGAATTATCGACAAGTTGAATCTAAAAAAATTAGATGAAAATGCTTTCGATATTATTTCTTTTGAAGATGATAAAACCGAATATCCGCATGCGCAGGGATATCAAAATTTTGTTCATCAATTAAAAGAATATTTCCCTGAAGAAGAAAAAAATATTTCAGATTATTGCGAAAAACTAAAATCAATTTGTGATTCTTTTCCGCTTTATAATTTAGAATCAGAAGGAAAATATGATTCTGAAATTCTGACTTTAAATGCAAAAGAAACTATTGATTCTTTTACAGAAAATGAAAAATTGAAAGCCGTTCTAGCGGGTTCCAATTTTTTATACGCTGGCATTCCTGACAAATCGCCTTTTTATGTTCATGCCTTAATTGTGAATTCATACATTCAAAGTTCTTGGCGCTGTATTAATGGCGGAAGCCAAATTACTAAACAGCTTTTGAAACAGCTTAAAAAATACGGTGGTGAATTTTATAAACATAAAGAAGTTACCAATTTTGAAGTCGAAAATCACAAAGTGAATTTGGTTAAAATGAAAGATGGAACGCAAGTTTCTGGAACGTATTTTATTTCGAATATTGAACCCAAAACAACTTTGAAAATGGCTGGCGAAGCAAACTTCAGAAAACCATTTTTCAATCGTATTCAAAGTCTTGAGGGCGTGCTTTCGGCTTTTAGTTTATATTTGGTTTTTAAGCCTGAGACTTTCAAATACATCAACCATAATTATTATCATTTTAAAAATAGCGGTGAAGTTTGGTCAGCGCATGAATACGACGAAAATTCGTGGCCAAAAATGTATATGGCTTCGATGAATGCTTCTAAAGAAGAGGAGATTTGGGCAGATGGAATGACGTTCATAACGTACATGAAGTTTGATGATGTTTTGCCTTGGACGAATACTTTTAATACAACCGTCGAAAAAAACGACCGCGGGGAAAGTTATGAAGAATTTAAAGCCAGAAAAACAGCTAAATTTTTAGATGAAATCGAAATAAAATTTCCCGGAATTAGAGATTGCATTAAATCTATTCATACTTCAAGTCCGCTTTCGTACCGTGATTATATTGGCGGTGACAACGGAAATATGTACGGATATGTTAAAGATTCTAATAATCCGTTAAAAACATTAATCCCGTCAAAAACCAAGTTAGAAAATTTATATCTTACAGGTCAGAGCATTAATATGCATGGCGTTCTTGGTGTAACGATTGGCGCTGTTGTAACCTGCTCAGAAATTGTTGGAAAAGAATATTTGATTACATAAAATCAATCAGACATGCTGAATAAAATGAATTATGAAAAACCGAATTACATATCTTCTTTTCCTCGGTTTTTTAGGAATTCTGATTTCCTGCGGTACATCAAAACAAAAAAATCATCAGCCGGATATTTCCAGTTATAATGCAACACAACCTATTGTGACCAAAATTTCAGATAGTATTTTTATCTCCGGAAATAATTCACTTTTAAAAAACAAACAAGGACTTTGGGAATTATATGTTGAAGGTGATCCTTTAGAAATTGGTCTCAACACCGGTGCATTATCTGACTCGCTTTTGCAGAGACAACAGCAACCATTTTCTTTTCCAAAATAAAAGATTTAATTCCGTCAAAATTTGAACAAAAATTGTTGCGTCATTTTTTAAAATGGTACAACCGAAAATTATATGCCAATGTTCCTGCAGAATATCAAACAGAGATTTTTGGGGTTTCGCAATATACTTCTCATGACTTTGACAATATTGCACCGCAATATCAACGCGGTTTATATCTGCACGCGGCGCACGACATTGGGCACGCTTTGCAGGATTTGGCTTTGGTTGGCTGTTCGTCTTTTGCCGCTTGGGGCGAAAAATCTGAAGATGGAAATTTAATTCTCGGACGCAACTTTGATTTTTATGTGAATGATGCTTTCGCAGAAAATAAAATTATTGCTTTTATAAAACCAGAACAAGGTCACAATTTTATGATGGTTTCCTGGCCCGGAATGATTGGCGCTGTTTCTGGAATGAATCAGCAAGGTTTGACCGTTACGATTAATGCTGCAAAATCAGAAATTCCAATGAGCGCCAAAACGCCCATCTCTATTTTGACACGAGAAATTTTACAGCATGCTCAAAATATTGACGAAGCCATTGCCATTGCAAAAAAACGATCCGTCTTTGTTTCTGAATCAATTATGGTGGGAAGTGCGCAAGATAATAAAGCTGTTTTAATTGAAGTTTCTCCCAAAAAAATGGATGTTTATGAAGTTCCAAACAGCAATCAATTAATTTGTTCGAATCATTTTCAGAGTGAAACATTCAAAAATGAAAAGCGAAATCAGACGCAAATTACAGACAGCCATTCCGAATATCGTTTTGAGAGAATGGAAGAGCTTCTATCTGAAAACAAAAAAATAAATCCTGAAATTGCTTCAGAAATTCTTCGAGATAAAAATGGTTTAAATGATATTCCGCTTGGTTTTGGCAATGAAAAAGCACTGAATCAATTATTGGCACATCACGGAATAATTTTTAAACCGAAAGAAAAACTGGTTTGGGTTTCTGCAAATCCATTTCAGCTTGGTGAATTTGTTTGTTATAATCTGGATTCTATTTTTAATGGCAGAAAAACGAATACAGCAATTTCATTTGAGCAGGAAAATTTAAATATTCCTAAAGATCCTTTTATAGAAACAGAAGCTTTCCAGAACTTTAAGAAATTTAAAGCTGAAAATCACCAAATGGATTTGTATCTTAAAAAAGAAGAAACAATCTCGCCAGAATTTATGCAGCAGTATCAATCGCTAAATCCAGATTATTGGGTTGTATATTACAAAGCAGGGTTGTACTTTTATCAAAAAAAACAATTCCGCGCCGCTCAAATAAATTTTGAAAAAGCGCTGACAAAAGAAATTACTACGGCTCCTGAAAAAGCGAAAATTGAAAAATATTTAAAAAAACTCAAAAGAAAATTACAATGATTCCAGCAATAGAAAAAAATTCTTTAGACGAAATTAAAGTTTTTCAGGAACAAAAATTGACAGAACTTTTAGCGTACATCGCTGAGAATTCTCCCTTTTACAAAAGACTTTTTGCAGGACAGAAATATTGATATTTCGAAAGTAAAAACTTTAGAAGATTTACAATTTCTTCCCGTTACAACAAAAGAAGATTTACAGCAATATAACGATGATTTTTTATGCATTCCGCAACATAAAATTATCGATTATGCCTCGACATCAGGAACTTTAGGCGATCCGGTAACTTTTGGTTTGACCGATTCTGATTTAGACAGATTGGCTTATAACGAAGCTATTTCATTTGCCTGCGCCGGAATTACAGAAGGCGATGTCGTGCAATTAATGACCACAATTGACAGAAAATTTATGGCTGGATTGGCCTATTTTTTGGGCTTAAGAAAATTGAAAGTCGGCGTTATCCGCGTTGGTGCAGGAATTCCAGAAATGCAGTGGGATTCGATTTTAAAATACAATCCGAATTATTTAATTACCGTTCCTTCTTTCCTTTTAAAATTAATTGAATACGCCGAAATTCACGGAATCGATTATAATAATTCGAGTATAAAAGGTGCCATCTGCATTGGAGAATCTTTGAGAGAACAAGATTTTTCAATGAATATTCTATCAAAAAAAATTACAGATAAATGGAATATTAAGTTGTTTTCGACTTATGCTTCTACAGAAATGAGCACTGCTTTTACAGAATGTGAACATGGAAAAGGCGGTCATCATCACCCAGAATTGATTATTGTTGAAGTTCTCGACGAAAATAATATTCCGGTAAAAAATGGTGAAACTGGCGAGCTTACTTTTACCACTTTAGGAATTGAAGCCATGCCATTATTGCGTTTTAAAACTGGAGATATTGTACAGCTTCACGACGAACCTTGTGCTTGCGGACGAAATACTTTGCGTGTTGGCCCGGTTGTTGGGCGCAAAAAACAAATGATAAAATATAAAGGCACAACACTTTATCCGCCAGCGATGAATGATGTTTTGAGTAGTTTTGATAATATCGAAAATCATTTAATCGAAATCTCTACAAATGATTTAGGCACCGATGAAATCCTGATAAAAATCGCGGTAAAAAATCAAACTCCAGAATTTCTTCAGGAAATAAAAGACCATTTCAGAGCCAAATTAAGAGTTACTCCAAAAATAGAATTCGCCTCAAAAGAAACTTTAAATCCTTTAGTTTTTAATCCAATGAGTCGAAAACCAATTCGATTTTTCGACTATAGGTCTTAATATAGGGACAAAGTAACAAAGAGACAAAGGTTTAAAGTCTGTTAATCAGCACTATAAAAAACCTTTGTCCCTTTGTTACTTTGAGCCTTTGTCACTCGAATTGCACAAATTCGACTAAAAAGTTGTAATTTTGCAAAAAATTATGAAGATGGTCAAGATTGGCAACATAGAATTACCCGAATTTCCTTTACTGCTTGCTCCTATGGAAGATGTGAGCGATCCGCCGTTTCGCAGATTATGCAAAACGCATGGAGCTGATATGATGTATTCTGAATTCATTTCGTCAGAAGGATTAATTCGTGATGCAATCAAAAGCAGAATGAAGTTGGATATTTTTGATTATGAACGTCCTGTCGGAATTCAGATTTTTGGAGGCGATGAAGAAGCGATGGCGCTTTCGTCTAAAATTGTTTCTACAGTAAAACCAGATTTGGTGGATATTAATTTTGGATGTCCAGTAAAAAAAGTAGTTTGCAAAGGTGCCGGAGCGGGAGTTTTGAAAGATGTCGATTTGATGGTGCGTTTGACCAAAGCCGTTATTAGAAGTACTGATTTGCCAGTTACAGTTAAAACACGTTTAGGCTGGGATGAAAGCTCCATTAATATTGATGAAGTTGCCGAAAGACTTCAGGATATAGGTGTTCAAGCTTTAACGATTCATGCCAGAACCCGCGCTCAAATGTACAAAGGCCACTCCGACTGGTCGCATATTGCCCGCGTAAAAAACAACCCAAGAATTACAATGCCTATTTTTGGAAATGGCGATATCGACAGTCCAGAAAAAGCATTAAAATATAAAAACGAATACGGAATTGACGGAATTATGATTGGCCGTGCCGCTATTGGTTATCCGTGGATTTTTAACGAAATCAAGCATTATTTCAAAACTGGTGAGCACTTACCTGCTCCAACTGTAATTGATCGTGTTGAAGCCGCTAGAAATCATTTGCAATGGTCAATGGATTGGAAAGGCGAACGTCTAGGAATTGTAGAAATGCGTCGTCATTATACCAATTATTTCAAAGGAATTCATTCGTTTAAAGAATTCAAACAAAAATTAGTTACAACTGATGCACCTGAAGATTTATTCGCCATTATGAAAGAAATTGAACAGGTTTATGCGGATTATGAATTTGTTTAAAAACATATAAAAAGACCTTCAAATTTTGAAGGTCTTTTTTTAATTTTATCACTCATCATAATGGAAACGACATTGTAAAATCACACATTTTTGATCAACTCCTTTCGTTCCTGAAACTTTATAAACAAGTCTATGTTCCCCTGTAATTCGACGAGACCAAAAACTTTTTAAATCATGTCTTAAAGGCTCTGGTTTCCCAATTCCTTTAAAAGGATTCTCACGAATAGATTTTATTAATTCTTTTATTTTTATTGCATTATCTGTATCGTTTTCTAACCAGTATTCAAATTCTTGCCAACCATTTTTAGTAAAACAAATGTCCATAAAATCTAAAGTTCGTCTAGGTTAAAATTCACAAGATTCCCTTTTTCCATTTGTTCTATAGATTCTGAAAGCCTTTTTCTATTTGTCTTAGTTGATAATAAATGCTGTGTTTCTAATATCGAATTGTATTCTTTAATTGAAATTATCACAACTGCATCTTCTTCCGAATTTCTCGGAACAACAATTACTTCTGATGACTCAGAAACTTCATCAAAATAATTTTTTATATTTTTTCTTAATGTTGATATTGTAATTGCTTTCATAATTTAGTACTTTAAGTTGTACATTCAAAGGTACAATAATTTGCATTTCAAAACTTCATTTGTATAACATTTAACTTTTGACTTAAAATAAAGGCCTTCAAAATTGAAGGCCTTTTTGTTTATTACACTTGAACTCGTTTCCACTTTCCTCTTTTATAGAAAAAAATTCCAGCTAAAGTAATAGCAGTTTCGGCAACCGGAATGGCGATAAAAACTCCCGTTGGTCCCATGTTGAAATGTTTGGCCAATACAAATGCCAACGGAATTTGGAACAGCCAAAATCCAAAGAAATTAATTCCGGTTGGTGTCCAAGTATCTCCTGCTCCATTGAAAGTATTGATCAAAACCATTCCTATTCCGTAGAAAATAAATCCGATGCTCATGATCTGCAAAGCTTCAATGGCAACGGTTTTTACTTGTTCGTCATTTGTGAAAAACGAAATAATATATTCTCCAAAAACTAAAGTGATAATCATAATTGTCGCCATGAAAATCACATTGTATCGCGCTGTCGTATAAACTGATTTTTCGGCACGTTCTATTTGTTTCGCTCCTAAGTTTTGCCCGACCAAAGTTGCAGCAGCATTACTCAATCCCCAAGCCGGAAGAATAAAAAACATCATAATTCTAAGCGCAGTTTGATAACCTGCAGAACCATGATCACCACCGGTTGTTGCAACTAATTGTGCCAAGAAAATCCAACTACAAGAAGCAATTACAAACTGAAGAATTCCCGGAGCAGCAATTTTTACTAAAGCCTGAATCTGTTTAAAGTCAGGCGCGAAATATGGGATTTTAATTTTTAAAATTCCGTTTCCAAAAAACAAATGATAAATCTGATATAAAACACCAATGCTTCTTCCGATAGTTGTTGCCAAAGCAGCACCAATCAATCCGAAAGCAGGAATTGGTCCAAAACCGTTAATTAAAATTGGACATAAAATGATATTGCAAATATTGGCAATCCAAAGGCTTTTCATTGCAATTGCGGCATTTCCGGCTCCACGGAAAATTCCGTTGATCAAAAACAAAAGCATAATGCACAGACTCGAACCAATCATAATTTGAGTAAATCTAAAACCATGTTCGGCAGCTTCGACAGATGCGCCCATCAGCAACAATATATCTTTGGCATAAATAATTCCCAAGACACTCATTACAGCGTTTACGGCAATTGCAACAATTATAGCTTGCATTCCGGCTTTTGCAGCAGCTACTGGATCTTTTTCTCCAATTCGTCTTGCTACTACAGCGGTTGCCGCCATACTCATTCCTATTGCGAGCGAATATATAATTGTTAAAACTGATTCAGTTAAACCAACGGTTTGAATTGCAAAACTGCTGTGTTTTAAGTGTCCGACGAAATATAAATCGACTAAAGCAAAAACCGATTCCATCATCATTTCCAAAACCATCGGAATGGCTAGGAGAATTACAGCTTTTTTTATACTTCCAGAAGTATAATCAAACGATTCGTCGCCTTTTAAGGCTTGTTTTAAAGTGGTAAAAATTTTAGAAAAGAAGCTTTTCTGTATTGTAGTTTCTGTCATGATAAGTTAGGATAAATGAGAAAATGGGTTCAGATACAATAATCTGAACGCGAAAAAAAACATAAGTATCCTAATTATTCTAAAAAATAAAATAGGATTAGGCAGAAACAATCATATGCGCTAATTTTTTGAGACGATAAATATAGGGAATATTTTTTAGTAAGAAATATTAATCTAATAGCTTTTTGCTAACTCTACTACAAGCAATTAAGGAAGCTAGAAAGCCAAGAGAAATAATGGTTCCTAAAACAATCAATATGTTTTCAATTGTAAAAACAACCGGAAAAGCTAACGTTGGCGTAATCATAATCAGCTCGTATTTCTGCTGGAGCAACACTAAAATAACACCTAATACAAGTCCGATTATACCGCCAAAAACACTTAATAAAGTCCCTTGAAGCAAGAATATTTTTCGCAGGTGGCTAATTTCTGTTCCAAGGTTGAAAAGGGTTTTCAGATTTCCTTTCTTCTCTAAAATCATCATAATTAAAGCACCAATCAAATTAAAAAGTGCCACAATAATTACTAAAGTGAAAATCAGGTAAACAGCGATATTTTCGGTGTTTAGCATTCTATATAATGATTCATTCAGCTGTGCTCTGTTTTTAAGCGTGACTTTATTTTTGAAAATAGTTTCAAGTTGCGATCTTATTGCATTTTCATTTGCATTTTCTTTCAGGTTAAATTCAAGACCTGAAATCTGATTCGGTTTGTACATTAATAATTCCTGTACCAAACCTAAATCGGCAAAAACATATTTTGAATCCAAATCTTCACTGATAGAATAAATTCCAACCGGCAAAACATCTGTTTTATGTAAAAGCATCATCCGGATTTTCAATTGCTCCTTTTCCTGGTTTTGGAGCAAATATCTGCAACGGATTTTCAAAATCAAGAACTCCTAACGAAAAATCACGCGAAATTCCGTAGCCAATTACAACCTGATAGGTGTCTGGTTTTAGCCATTGCCCTGTGAAAAGTTTCTTTCTGATATCATTGACTATGGGATAATTACGGTCAACTCCTTTTAAATAGGTAACTTTTTGTTTGTCTTTAAACAAAAACAAAACGCGTTCTTCTATAATTTTAGTGTACGAAACAACACCGTCAATTTTCTTAATCTGATTTTCCTGATCTGGTGTAATTAAAAATGATTTTCCGTAAGTGCTTGTCATCTTTAAATCAGGATCGATTTCGTTTGTAAACGAAAGACTAAAAACTTTTAATCCGCTAAAAACAGACAAAACCACAAACAAAGCCATTGTACCAACGATGATTCCCATGCTGGCAATGCGGTTAATGATATTGATAGCATTGTTTTTACTTTTGCTAAAAATATAACGTTTGGCTATGTAAAGGGGGAAATTCAATTTATGATTTTCTTCTTTTGTCTAAAAGATCACGGTTTTCAATTGGGTTTTCTCTGTTAGATAAGGCGTTATCAATTTTCTCAATATAATCAAGAGAATCATCAATAAAAAACACCAAGTTTGGCACACGACGCAACTGCAAACGAACACGCTGTGATAAATCGTGTTTGATTAAAGTCGAATTTGATTTTATACCGTCTAAAGTTTCTTGGGCTTTTTCTTGAGGAAAAATGCTTAAATACACTGTTGCTACAGACAAATCTGATGTAACACTAACTTTGGATACTGAAATTACCAAATTGGTAATTCCGTTTTTTCGCACTTCACCTTGCAAGATATCAACCAAATCTTTCTGGATGACACCGCCTATTTTTTTCTGTCTATTTGTTTCCATAATGCAAAAATACTATTTTTAAATTCAATAGGTTAATTTCAAATAAAGATATAGATTGATTTTTCAAATTGAATACTATTTTTATTCTCGTTTTAAACTTATTTCTTCTTTTCTTTCAAAACCAAAAAAACATCTAACTCTCTTATTTTCAGATATTAAACCTGATAAAAATCATGTTTTTATTAAATTTCTTTGCCGAACTTTGACAAAACATTACAACTTAATTATCATGAAAAAGAGAGAACCAATAAGTCACATTATGACAAAAACCGTAGTGACTTCAAATGAAAAAGATGATTTAAAAACAGTAGTTGAAAAATTAAAGAAAAATACAATTCGACATATTCCAATTGTTAAAGGGAAAGAAGTGGTTGGCATCATCAGCCGAACAGACATCAACCGACTTACTTTTGGGGCTTTGTTCGATGGACAAGAAGGAGCAGACGAAGCTATTCTTGATATGCTGTCAGTTTCTCAGGTAATGACTTCAAAACCAAGAACAGTTCCGTCAGATATGATTATTAGAGATTTAGCTGAAATTTTTGCAAAAGAAGATTTTCATGCATTGCCAGTTGTTGATCATGATGAGCTTAAAGGAATCGTGACAACAACCGATGTTATAAAATATTTATTAGAACAATATGATTAATCAAACTTAAACTTACAAAAAAAGGGAGCATAATAGCTCCCTTTTTTTTATCTGTTTTGCAACCATCCTTCTGGATTATTGTTTGATGTATTCTGAAGAATTAAAAATTTGATTATCGTTTTTCCAGTATCACCGCTGGTTCTTACTTTTCCAAGACTTTGCTTAATTTTCACTTTATCTCCTTGCTCTACAAATACTTGGACTCAAATTCTGATAAACTGTAAAATAATCCCCATGCTGAATAAAAACTGCTCTATTTACTGGAGACAATGCAATAACTTTTGATACTACTCCTTCAAATACTGCACGAGCAGTTGCACCATCTTCTGTTGTAATTTCAACTCCTGAATTGTGCACTGTAATCGACGGATATAGCGGGTGAGGCTGGTCTCCGTATCCAAGAGAAATAAATCCTTTTTCAACTGGCCATGGTAATTTTCCTCGGTTTGCCTTAAAGTCTGCAGCTAAAATTTTACCTTCAGGTGTTAATGCAATTTTATCTGAAGAAATACTTCGAACAGGTGGATCATTACTTTCTGTAGTTTTACCCTCTGCAATTCTTTTTCTTCTTTCTTCTTCTGCTTTCTGGTTTGCTCAGCCAATTTGCTTCACGAATAAGATCTTGATTTGTTGCATCAATTCTTCTCGATTCTTGTTGTTTGCTTTTGTATCGGCAATAATTTTGTTTTTATCTTTTTTAAGAGCGTTAACTAATTTTTGCTGTTCCTTTCTTTTCAACTTCTAAGCTTTGTTTTTCTTTTTGATTTTCAGCAATAATTTTCTTTTTAACTTGTCTTTGTCCGTCAAGTTTTGCATTAAAATCAACTAATTGAGCCGTTTTTGACTGAATTTCTAAACCTTGGTTTTTTCTGTAATTGGTATATTGTTTTAAATACTGCGCTCTTTTATAGGCCTGTAAAAAACTTTCTGAAGACAAAATGAACATCGCACGACTTTGCTCAGAACGGCTTTTGTATGATTTCAGAATCATTTTTGCATAATCCTCTTTTAAAACTGTCAATTCTTTTTTCAGTTTATTAACCTGAACTTGGTTAATATACATATCATTACTTAAAAGCCTTTCTTGTTTTGCTGTTGTATTAATCAGTTTTTCTTTCAGCTTAATTTTATTCGCCTGAATCATAAATACATTTACAGCTGATTTTTCTTGTTTCTTTACAGACTGCAACATTTTTTCGTTATCTCTAATTTCCTGCTGAATTTGCGCTTTTCGCTGTTCAAGTTTTTCTTGTTGCGAATCCTGTGCCCACATAAAAGTTGTGGCACATATAAAAATTAGGCTTAGGAGAAATTTTGGCATGTTTCTGTTTTCTTTTTGCAAATTTACTTAATTATAACTTTTTTATATCCACTTGGAACACTATATGGAAAAGAAAGTTCTTCATTAAATGAAATATTATTATAATTTAAATTAATATTGGTTTTCCCTTTTGGCTGTACCGCATTAATTTCAATATTTGTTGGAAGCGTTCCCTGATCGTATGTTTTAATATCAGAATACATAATATCAAGCATTATATTTTCTGAGGCTTGTGAAATTTCTTCTTTCTGAATTAAATATTTTTCAGAATCTAAATAAAATACCTTTTTCAGTTTAGCATCTTTTTCATCTTCTAATCTAATAAGATTTTCGACAATTGTTTGCGTATATTTTCCTTTTCTCAAATCGTCAAGCGCTTCTCCTACTAATAAATTTTGAACTTTGCTGTAATCTAATTCGGTTCCCAGCCATTTGCTTAAACTGGTAAAATCACCTTCATAATAAGTCCCTTTTATTTTTTCGTAATAACTCACTGTCGTTGGGGTAATCAAAGCTTTTGCCATCGTAATTCCCAATACACGAACACTTATTAAAATCTGTTTGTCTTTTTCAATTTTGATTTCAGCAGTAACATTTTGACTTTGCTTTTCATCTTCATATCTTGCATTAGCTTTAATACTATAGAGTCGAAAAATCTAACTTATTATTGTAATGTTTTTCAATTGCTTTTTTGTCTTCTTTTGGTGCTTCTTCTGTCTTGACGTTATTGTTTTGTACAGCTACGGCCTTTGATTTACATGAAATACTAAAACCGAAAGCAATACTATTGCTATATATTTCTTCATCTATTTCTTACTTCTTTTGTTTTAATAACTCATTAGCCTTCAAAAAGTATTCCTCTTTTTTCTTAGCATCTCCTAATCCATTATAAGCTTCTCCTAATTGAATATTAAAATTTGATTCTAACTTCTTATCATCAACAACATAATCGAGCCCCATTTCTAAAACGGTTTTTGCATTCTTAAATTGTTTTAACTGATTATTTCCCAGTCCTGCATAATAATAAAATTGAGGCTGACTTGGGTAAACTTCAATCATAGTCATTGCTCTTTTAGTCATAGGTTCAAATTGTTTTGCCTGTGTATATGCTTCAAGCAAAAGCAAATTGGTTTCACGATCTGTATCTGAATTTGCTTTTAAATCTTTTTCATAATATTTAATTGCATTTTCATATTGACCTTTACTATGATAAAATTTTCCAATTTCTTTAGCGACATCTACATTCGGATCATTATCAAAATAGGAAATTGCTTTCTCCAAATCTGGAGCATATTGCGGATTTTTATTTGTATAAATCAAAAATTCATTCAAAGTTCTGATGTTTAATTTTTGAATCAATTTTTGAACTTGCAAAAATAATATTCATTGACTTAATTGCTTTATCAGCCTGGTTTGCATCTAAGTATGTTTTAAACAAACTTACCTGCGCCCATTCAGAATTTGGAACTTCTTTTGCCAATTTTGTCGCAACTTCTAAAGCTTTATCATTATCATCTGATTTTGAATATAAAATAATCAGATTAAGATAATTTGATTCTTCCTTTGGATTCTTTTTTATCTGATCAATCAAATTAGAAATCTCGGCATTTTGATATTTTCCCTGTGATAAAATCTGCATCTTATAACGATCACGATCTTCCGATTTTCCGAATTTATCGTTCATTTCGTTGATCGCAACAAGAGCCTTATCAAATTGATTTGTAATCATATAAAGCGAAATCAAATCATCTTTATATTCTTCGTCAAAAACAATAATTTTTTGAATCGTTTCAATCGCCAGCGGATAATTTTTGGTTTCATAACTTACATCATAAATTCCAAGCCAGAACCATTTATTTTTAGGGTTTAATTGTGTGGCTTTTTCAAAAGCATTATTTGCGTTTTGATAATCTTTTAATGCCAGATAATTTTTTCCTAATTCAAAATAAGCAACCGCATCATTAGGTTTTAGTTTAATACATTTTTCTAATGATACTATCGCTTTATCATAATTTTCGATTCCTTTTTGTTTCAAAGATTCATAAAAAGATCTTGATATTCATCGGTTGCCATAGCAATATCTTCCGGTTCTGTCTGAGCCAAAACCGAGTTTGAATTGCCAAGCAAAACGAAAAATAAAATTACCAAAACGCCTTTTCTCATCTTTTTATAATTTCATTTTAAACCAAAAAGGAAACTGCCGAAACTCTTTTTTTATTCTAAAACAGAATAATCTCCAATGCTAATACTTGTAAACTTTCCGTCATAAGCAACATGATTTCCAATCATCGCATTGTCTAAGTTAGCGTTTTTTATTTGAGAATAAGTTTGTACCAAGCTGTTTTTAATAGAACTGTCTGTAACATGACACCCTTTTCCTAAAGAAACATTTGGTCCAACCGTAGTGTTTTTTAGCACAACATTTTCGCCAATATAACATGGCGGAATAATTGTAGAATTTTCTAATGTCACATTATAATCTACTAAATGTTCTCCGTCATTGTGTAAAAAACCAAGCATTCTTGAATTAGTTTCAACTGTAACATCTTTGTTTCCGCAATCCATCCATTCGTCAACGCTTCCTGTTTTGAAAACTTTTCCGTTTGCCATCATGGCTTTGATTCCGTCATTGATTTGATATTCACCTCCGTTTTGGATATTATTATCTAAAACACCCTGAAGTTCTTTTTTCAAATCTCCAACTTCTTTGAAATAGTAAATTCCGATAACAGCTAAATCACTTACAAATTCTTTTGGTTTTTCAACCAATTCGATGATTTCATTATTCTGATTTAGTTTTACAACTCCAAAAGCTTCTGGCTGATCAACTTGTTTTACCCAGATTACGGCATCTGCCTCTGGATCTAATTCAAAATCAGCTCTAATTAAAGTATCGGCGTAAGCAATAACTGCTGGGCCAGACAGAGATTCTTTGGCACACATAATCGCATGGCCTGTTCCTAAAGGCAAATCCTGACGGTAAATTGACGCTTTTGCACCAAGACCTTGGGCCAAATCTTGTAAACTTGTTACAACATCTTCACCAAAAAAAGCTTCATCGCCTAAAATAAAAGCTACTTCTTCGATTGGTTCTTTTAATATTTTGGCAATATCTTCAACTAAACGGTGAACGATAGATTTTCCTGCAACTGGAATTAATGGTTTTGGAACTGTTAAGGTATGAGGTCTAAGTCTAGAGCCACGTCCGGCCATTGGAACGATTATTTTCATCTTGTATTTATTTTTTAGGAGAAGATTTCAAAATCTTCTTGAGTTGGTTCTTTTTTATTTAACCGCAAAGTTCGCAAAGGTTTTTCGCAAAGATGCTAAGCTTTTTCATTTCATTTTTAAGAGCATAAAGTGCAAACTGTTTACTGTAAACGCTAGTTTAACTGAAACTGCGACTGAAAACTATTTAACGCCTGTACTTCCAAAACCGCCTTCGCCTCTTGAAGTTTCTGAAAGTTCTTCAACTTCAATCCATTCTGCTCTTTCGTGTTTGGCAATAATTAATTGTGCAATTCTTTCTCCGTTTTCGACAACGAATTCTTCATTTGATAAATTTACTAAAATCACACCTATTTCACCTCTGTAATCAGCATCTACAGTTCCTGGAGAATTTAAAACTGTAACTCCTTTTTTTGCTGCCAAACCGCTTCTTGGTCTAACTTGCGCTTCATAGCCAATTGGCAATTCAATAAAAAGTCCTGTTTTTACAATGGTTCTTTCTAAAGGTTTTAGCGTAATAGATTCTGTTAAATTTGCGCGTAAATCCATTCCTGCCGAAGCAATAGTTTCGTAGTTTGGCAAGTCGTGCTGTGATTTATTAATGATTTGTATTTTCATTTTTTAATTTAAAATTTTAAAGGGCATATTATTTTCTATTCAGTATTCCTTTTATGGTATCTTTTTCAAAATGATAAACAATGTACATAAAAATTAAAAGTAAGCGGAATTCCAACATAATAATTTCTCTCTGAATCCGTAAAATGAAATATTGAAAATACTATTGAGACTCCTAAATAAGCACCAATCTTATTCATATCATAAGGAATGGGATAATATTTATTTCCTAAAATATACGAAATAAGCATCATGCTTCCGTATGCAGAAATAGTAGCAATTGCCGAACCATAATAACTGTATTTTGGAATTAAGAAATAATTTAAAACCAAAGTTACGATTGCTCCAACAATTGAAATATAAGCACCAATTTTTGTCTGATCTGTCAATTTATACCAAACCGATAGGTTATTGTAAATTCCTAAAAAGAAGTTTGCCAAAATAATCAACGGTACAACTTTCATGGCTTCCCAATATGCCTTATCATGCAGCAACATCAATTTTAAAACATCGGCAAAAACAATAACTCCCAATAAAATCAATGATCCTAAAATCACAAAATATTTTGTAATTAATGCATAAGTCTGAGGTGCATTTTCATTTTTAGCATGGCTGAAAAAGAAAGGTTCAATTCCTAATCTAAAAGCAGTTGCAAATAAAACCATAAACAAACCTAATTTGTAACAAGCTGAGTAGGCTCCAACTTCAGATTTTGCCAAATTTTCAGGAAGCAAATATCCCAACAGGATTTTATCGAAATGCTCGTTTACAGCAAAAGCTAATCCGGCGACCAAAATTGGCAGACCATATTTCATCATTCTTCTTCCAAAGTTCTGGGTCGAATTTTCGTCCAAGCGAAAGATAATTTGGCGAAAGCACAATAAAAGTGGCTAAACTTGCTAAAAGGTTCGCAATGAAAATATAAGCAATTTGGAAATTTTCAACGTATAAGTTATCCCAAACTGAATTAGGATTTGAAGCTGCAAGTTTTGGCAAATAGATTAAAAAGAAAATATTCAGCAATAAATTGATTATTACATTTCCAATCTTAATTGCGGCATAAACCATTGGTCGTTGGTTGGCTCTAAGTTTTGAAAAAGGCACTAAAACCAATGCGTCCAACACTAAAATCCAAACCGAATATGTAATATACTGTACATCGACTTCGGCCCAAGTTGCAAGCGTATTTCTAAAAATTAAGGCTGCAAATAAAAACCCGATTGATGACCAAAATATTGAAATTGTCGAAGTGGCGATTACATTTTTCTTATCTTCTTCGGCACTATAGAATCTAAAAAAAGCCGTTTCCATTCCATAAGAAAGGACAACATTAAAGAAAACCATCCAAGACAAAACAATCGAAACTTCGCCATATTCTGCAGTTGGTAAAATATCTGTATATAATCTGACCAATAAAAAACTAAGCATCCGTGGTAAAACCGTTGCTAGTCCGTAAATCGCAGTTTGTTTGAATAGATTTTTATATAATCCCAAAATAATTTTTTATAATAAAGTTCGTAAAACAAAAATAACCAATTCTTTGGTTTATTAATGATTTTGGATGTTCAATAAAAGAAGTTCAGCGTTTTTTTATTGTGTAAGTTTGTTTTCGTCGAGAACTTTCACAAAATGAAATCCTTTTGGACCATAACCTTGATTGTAGTAAAATCGATGCGCAGCAAAATTTCCGGTAAAAGCATCTAACACAATACTGCTACATCCTAAATCTAAAGCTTTCTGATCAATGTAGTCTGTCAATAATTTTCCAATTCCTTTAGAACGTGATCAGGATTAACAACAAAATTGTCGATTTCAAGATATTTTCCCGTCCAAAGTTTAGTCGCCGACCAACAGCCAGTAATTCCTAAACATAACTCATTATCGAAAACTCCAATCTGAATATAATTGTGAGGCACCATTTCTAAAAGATAAGATTCATATTTCTCAATTGAAATATTTGGATAAAGAAATCGCATGGTATCAATTTGTGCCAGCATTTCGTCAATTGTAGTAAGTTCTCGTATTTGAAATTCCATTATAATAAAAGATAAACCTCAAAATTACTCATATTTTTCCATTACGCCGAATATATAATTGAGAAACAAGACATATGTGAAATCTATAAGATTGAAAAAAAATTATATAAAATTCAGTTAACAACTGCTTCTATATTAACTTTGTATCAAAGGGAATGAGAAAAGCTAGAAATACAACCCTTAAAAAAAAGAAAAGCAATGGGACTGATAAAGCTAGTTTGTTCCCACAAAAGACAAAGCACAAGGGATTGATTCTGCTGAAATGTAACCCTAAAAAAAACAGAGCATTGGGATTAATAAAGCTAGTTTGTTCCCATAAAAGACAAAGCAAAACAGAGGTGATAAATCTGTGACAATAATTTTATAAAATGGTATTGATTCTCATTTTTTGGGTAATTTGAGAATCACCATTTTATAACAGACAAAAAAATTCAATTTCTATATAAAAGAAATAAAGCCGATACTTGGGGGGTATCGGCATTATTTTGCACAAAAAAAGAGCCGGCAAATATTTGCTGGCTCTTTTTTTTATTTTTAGATATCTTATTATCCGTTCAACGCTTCTGCTCCACCAACGATCTCTAAGATTTCGTTAGTAATAGCAGCCTGACGTGCTTTGTTGTAAGTCAATTTCAATTGGTTTCTTAATTCAGTTGCGTTGTCAGTTGCTTTATGCATAGCTGTCATACGTGCTCCGTGTTCTGAAGCAAATGAATCGCGAATACCTTTGTATAATTGTGTTTTCAATGATTTCGGAATCAAAGTCAATACAATTTCTTCTTTTGAAGGCTCAAAAATATAATCTCCTGTAGAAGTTGCTTTATCAGATTTAATCGGAGCTAACGGTAAAAATTGCTCAGTTTGAACAATTTGAGTTGCAGCATTTTTAAACTGATTGTAGATCAATTCGATTCTGTCATATTCTCCAGATAAGAATTTTTGAGTCAAATTATCAGCAATTCCAGCAACATTTTCAAAAGTTAAATGATCAAAAATTGCATTATGATGTCCGTGAATTTTAAATGTTTTAGCCAAAACATCGTTTCCTTTTTTCCCGATAGGAAAAACATCAACTTGTTTTCCTGCATAAAATTCAGAACGATTTTTTACTTCTTTGATTACATTTGAATTGAATGCACCACATAAACCTCTGTTAGAAGTTATCGCTACAAGCAATACTTTTTTTACTTCACGCTGTGTTGTGTAATCTCCTCCAACCTCGCCATCAAGCGTAGCAGAAAGATTTTGCAATAACTCTGTTAATTTCTCGGCATAAGGGCGCATTGCAGTGATTGCATCTTGTGCTTTCTTAAGCTTTGCAGCAGAAACCATTTTCATAGCCGATGTAATCTGCATCGTCGATGAAACGGAAGTAATTCTATTACGGATTTCCTTTAAATTTGCCATGTATTATAGTTGTTAAGTTGTTAATTAGTTGATTGATAGTTATTGGGATAATTCCAACAATCGATCAACCAGCTAACGTCTAATCTAAAATTAGTTATATTTTGCTGAAACTTCTTTTGCTGCTTTTTCGATAACATCTGTAATGTTGTCATCAAATTTACCAGCTTTCAACGCATTAAGCGTATCTTTATGTTTGCTGTTTAAGTAAGCTAAGAAATCAGCTTCAAATTCTTTTACTTTATTTACAGGAACACTTTTCAATAAGTTTTTAGAACCAGCGTAAATAATTGCTACTTGATTTTCAACAGGATAAGGATCATTTAAACCTTGTTTCAAGATTTCAACGTTTCTTTTTCCTTTTTCAATTACGTTTAAAGTAACTGAATCCAAGTCAGAACCAAATTTAGCGAAAGCTTCTAATTCACGGAATTGAGCCTGGTCTAATTTTAAAGTTCCAGAAACTTTTTTCATTGATTTAATTTGAGCATTACCTCCAACACGAGATACAGAGATACCTACGTTGATTGCAGGACGAACTCCAGAGTTGAACAAATCTCCATCAAGGAAAATCTGACCATCTGTAATCGAAATTACGTTTGTTGGGATATATGCAGAAACGTCACCAGCCTGAGTTTCGATAATTGGCAATGCAGTTAATGAACCACCACCTTTTACGATTGGCTTGATAGAATCTGGTAAATCGTTCATGTTTTTAGCAATACCATCATCAGCAATTACTTTACAAGCACGCTCTAATAAACGAGAGTGTAAGTAGAAAACGTCTCCAGGATAAGCCTCACGTCCCGGTGGTCTTCTTAATAAAAGAGAAACCTCACGGTAAGCAACAGCTTGTTTAGATAAATCATCATACACAATAAGTGCTGGACGACCAGAATCTCTAAAGTACTCCCCAATTGCAGCACCTGCGAATGGAGCATAAACTTGCATTGGAGCTGGATCAGAAGCATTAGCAGCAACGATAACTGTATAAGCCATTGCTCCTTTTTCTTCTAACATTTTTGCGATTCCTGCTACAGTTGAAGCTTTTTGCCCAATTGCAACATATATACAGAATACAGGTTTTCCTGCATCATAAAATTCTTTTTGGTTTAAGATTGTATCGATACAAACAGTTGATTTACCTGTTTGACGGTCACCAATAACAAGCTCACGCTGACCACGCCCAACCGGGATCATAGCATCAACTGCTTTTACTCCTGTTTGTAATGGTTCAGTTACTGGCTGACGGAAGATAACTCCAGGAGCTTTTCTTTCTAAAGGCATTTCGTATAAGTCTCCACCAATTGGTCCTTTTCCATCAATTGGAAAACCAAGAGTGTTTACAACACGTCCTACCATTTGCTCACCTACTTTAAGAGAAGCAATACGTTGTGTTCTTTTTGCTGTTGATCCTTCTTTGATTCCTGTTGATGGTCCTAAAAGTACCACACCTACATTGTCTTCTTCAAGGTTCAATACAATAGCTTCAAGTCCGTTATCAAATTCAACTAACTCACCATATTGTACATTCGATAACCCGTAAATACGAGCAATACCATCTCCAACTTGAAGTACTGTTCCTACTTCCTCTAGCGTAGCACCAGATTCAAAACCTTCTACTTGCTTTCTTAATATTGCTGAAATTTCAGCAGGTTTGATTTCCGCCATCTTAATTTATAATTTAGACACTTTTATGTGTAATAAAACTAATTACTTAACTCTCTTTTTAATACTTGTAATCTGTTTGCAACAGAAGCATTGTATTGTTGATCACCTATTCTTAAAATAAATCCTCCAATGATTGCAGGATCTACTATATTTTCAATTGTTATTTTTTTATCTGATAAAGTTGCCACTTTTGCCAAAACTTTAGCTTCTAAAGCTGCATCCATAGGAATGGCTGTTGTAACTTTCGCTACTTCAATTCCATTACTCTCATCAAATAACTTTACTATATTCTACTGCAATTCCATCTAAAATTTCGAATCTTTTGTTTTCGAATAATAAATGAAATAAACCTTTAGTTATACCATTTACATTTGCAAAAACTTCTAAAAGAGCACTTTCTTTAACTTCAACTTTTGTAGTTGGGTTTTGAATAAAAGTACTCAATTCCAAATTGCTTTCAATTGTAGAAGCAATTAATTTCATATCGTTATTAACAGCTTCGGCAACACCTTTAGAGTTTGCTAAGTCTAGAATTGCTTTTGCATAACGAATTGCTGCTCTTGTACTTGCCATATTCTTAGTTTAACTTTACGTCGCCTAACATTTTCTCAACCAATTTAGTTTGAGATTCTTTGTTAGATAATTCTTCTTTCAATAATTTTTCAGCAATGCTTAATGATAAAGTTGAAACTTGAGATTTCAATTCAGCCATAGCAGCATTTTTCTCGCTTTCGATAGCCGCTTTAGCTTGCTCGATCATTTTTTGACCTTGCGCTTGCGCTTCGTTTTTAGAATCAGCAATCATTTTCTCTTTCATTTCACGAGCTTCTTTCAAGCATCGCGTCACGTTCTGCACGAGCTTCGTTCAAAATTCTTTGATTGTCCGCTTGTAAGTTTTGCATTTCTTCTCTTGCATTTTCAGCAGAAAGCAAAGCATCTTTAATACCTTGTTCTCTATCATTAACTGCATCAAGAATTGGTTTCCAAGCGAATTTTTTTAAAAGAAAAATAAATCCAACAAATATTAATACTTGCCAAAAGAACAAACCGAACTCGAAAACTGATTTATTAACTTTTCCATTATATATTTAAGTATAAATTTTAAATTTTGTCTTTTTAAATTGCAATTTACAAAGCAATTTTAATGTTTTAATTTTTAAACAATAGTTACAACCAACCGTTGTAACTATTGTTTTTTTGTGTTTTAATTAAGCAGCGAATAATGCAGCAAAACCAATACCTTCAATAAGTGCAGCAGCAATAAGCATAGCAGTTTGGATTTTTCCAGAAGCTTCTGGCTGACGAGCAATAGCGTCCATTGCTGAACCACCAATTTTACCAATACCTAAACCTGCTCCGATTACGATTAATCCTGCGCCGACTAATTGAAACCGTTCCATATATGTATATATTAAAAATTAAACATTCGATTTGATTTTAGATTTTTGAGTGTAGATCTTAGATTGAATCAATCCTTAAATCTAAATTCTCAGATCTAAATTTTAGTGGTGCCCCTCCTCTTCGTGGTGGTGCTCTTCATACTGCTGAACCAAAATACAATGCAGATAACATTGTAAAAATATAGGCTTGTAAAAATGCAACTAAAATTTCGAGTAATAGAAATGCAAATGATAATCCGAAAGACAAACTACTTCCGATCCAGCTTTTAAAGATAAACATTAATCCGATAATACTCATCAATACGACGTGACCAGCAAAGATATTTGCATACAAACGAATCATTAATGAGAATGGTTTAATGAAAACGTCCAAGAATTCAATTGGAGCCAAAATAATTTTCATTGGTTTTGGTACTCCTGGCATCCAGAAAATGTGCCCCCAATAATTTTTATTTGCAGTAAGATTGTGTAATTAAAAAAGTAAAATTGCCAATGAGAATGTAATTGCAAGTTTCCAGTAGCATTAATTCCTAGTGGAGTCAATCCGAAAATATTTAAAAACAATACAAAGAAAAATATAGTTAAAAAATAACTCATATATTTTTTATAATGTTTTCTCACCAATATTTGGAATAGCAATTTCATCACGGATAAAACTACTAATGGCTCAAAAATTCTTCCAACTCCAGAAGCAATTCGTCCATTTTTAGAATATGACTTCGCTAAACTAGTAAACAATAAAAACATTAATAATAGCTGCAACAAAAATAGAAACTACATGTTTTTGTAATTGAAAAATCTAATGGACTGTACATTTGTTGGATGACCTGTTTTTTCATCTTCAGTTAATTGTTCCAGCAGCATCTGTTTTGTAGATTTTACCATCATGATGATTAATCACGTAATAATTTCCGTTAGATTCTGCAACAGCTTGGCCATGATTAAATTTTGAAGAAGAAAAAATTTGCAAACCATTGTCCCAAATAATAACTGGTAATGGAAAACCATAATATTTTCCTGTTTCGTCATCTGGAGTTAAAGTAAAATCATGAGAATCCAAAACGTGGTGATCAATGAAGCCTTTAATTTTAGATTTTACGTCAGTTGGCTCTGCATTATGGCCTTCGTGCAGTAGCTTCATGAGCTACTTCAGTTTGAGTATGTGAGTTGTCTTTTTCCGAATTTGCAAAGCTCGATTACTGGAAGACAAGCTACTAAAGCTACAAGAATAAATCTGAGTGGTTTGTTTGAAATCACCATATCTGTTGAAAATCTTATTTTTTACGTTTCTAAAATTTGGTGCAAAGGTACATTTTTTATTAATATTCAAAAGGATATGAAAAATTATTTTTGAACCTTGTTTTACAGAATCCTTATTTTAACGCTTTTCATTTAATAATCGGATAGTTAAAAGCGTTTCAAATAACAAAAATAAAATAAATGTTATAAAAAAATTCATTTTTTCAACCAGCCATGTTTCGAAACTTGTCTGTTAAAATAGGTCGCAAAATGAAATAGAATAAAAACATTTGCATAAAAGTGCCTCCCATAAGAAAGCATTCCGACGATTATCAAAATTGTTGTTTTAAATTTTAATAGTATTAAAAATAAAATGCGCAAATGCAAAAAAAATAAAATACAAAGATTCTAGTGTATAATGGAAATTTTGATCCTCAATTCGCAAACAAAAAAACTCCTTTATGTAAAATATAAGCAACTACAGCAAGAATAAATAATTGTAGAATGTGTTTATAATCTTTTAAAAGCATTTGAAATAATTTTTATGCAAAGATGCAACATTTATTTCAAGCGGTTCAAAAGGGAAATTACTTTGTTTTATTGATTTCGTTTACTTGACGGAAAACATTGTAAAGTGCCATAACAACACCGACCATGACAAGAATTTTGTGATAATAAACTTTTGGATTTGGGATGGTTTTCATCCAGCCAAGTTTCCCAAATAGGAAAACAAGAAAATAATTACTCCCATTTGAATCGGAATATTAATAAGCGGCTATCCATTTATTTCTTCTATTATTATTCGGTTCCTTTTCCATTTTCTAGAAGTATTACAGGATTAGAATTTGCAAGCATGGTGCAAGTTGCGGTAAAATCTGCTCCTGGTTCTATGGATAGTTTTCCAACAGCAATTTCTCCATGAATGTGTGCTGTTCCTTTTATATTAAGGATTTCTAAAACTTTTAATTTTCCTTGAAATTCTCCTTCAATATCAGCATTATGGCAAATAATTTCTCCTTTCACAATTCCTGATGCTCCAATAACAAGTTTTCCCTGCGAAGTAAAATTTCCAATCAGTTCCCCATCCAGTCTAAAATCGGCTTTTGAAACAATATCTCCAATAATAGAAGTGCCTTCTACAATTCTGTTGGTTTTTCCTAAAAGTTCTGTGTCGTTATTTTTGACTTTTTCAAACATGATTTTATGGGTTTTTAGGCGCTAAATATACTGTCAAGATTTTTTTTGATTTGAATCACTTTATAATTATCACTTGAAATAATAATTGCCGGATGTAGTGATTTTATACTTTTTATCGTCTCTCAAAACTCCTGAAACATCTTTGGCATACGCCTCCGATTTTACTCCATGAATAACTACAAAACTTTGTGTTTTATTGTATTTGTCAAAAGAAGTTGTTAGTCTTTCGAAATTTTCAACTTCTAAGATATATATCTTGATCGCCTCTTCAATTTTTTTAACTGATTTGGTATCAGAATTAGAAATAGCATATAAGATTTTCCAGTTTTTACCGTCAACTGAAGTAAAATCAAGTTTTTCTAAAGTTGGAATTTGTTTTTCCAAAATTTCACGTGCATTTTTTCCTTCTTCGCTATTAGGATAATTATCAGCAACAGTTTTCCAAGCCTTTTTTATATGCCGCCAAACCATTCTACTTTTCCTAAAGTATTTGCTTTAAGCAATTCAAATTTCGAAACAATTTCTTCACCTGCATATTGATTGATTAAATTGTCAATATTGTTTAAAACTTCATCAAAATGCTCTTCCTCATAAAGTTTATACCATTTTTTATATTCCTTATCTGCCGAAGCTAAATCATCAGAATTGGAATTGTTTAAAATTTGTGCATATCTTGAAGTTGGATAATTACCAATTATATCAGACTTTGCTCTTTCTGCTTTTGCTGGATTTGTAATTTGATAAATTTTATACAAATTATACATCGTTGGCAAAACCAGTTTTTCTTCAGGTTTGTTCTTTAATAATTGTTCAAGCTTATCACTTGCCAAATTATATTCTTTAAATTTTTCTTTATAAATAAGTCCTAATTGATAATACGCAAAATTTCGTTCTTTGCCAATACTGTCCATAGCTACAGGAGTTGTCGGGAGTTGTATTTTCATAGAACTCTGTCGTATATTTTTCAATAACAACAGCATTGTTGTAATGCATTTAGAGAATCCTGATGATATTTAGAGAATCGTTTAATCTGGTATTAACAATGTTTTTGATGAAGCACTACGCTCCAATTACCCTCCTATAGACCGATTTCCCCACATTTTTCTGAATTGCAGTTTTCCGTAAGCAACTGTTGTTGGATTATAGAAATAAAAAGTACTTGCAACTGATCATTTCCCGAGGCGGATTAAATGCTCCAACCATGGCAAATCTGTTTGTCCAGGTGCTTGCGGATTTACAGCAGTTGGACGAGTTGCCCGGCATTTGTATTGCGCTGTACATTTTCAAGTTTTTCTTTTTCTTTTTCTTCCGCTAATACGTTTTGCATCGTCATTCTTTTTAAGTTCCGCGATGTAAATTTCAAAGTATGTTTTTCGTTCTTCGGCAGGCAAATCATGAACCTTAATAATACTGTCATTGCGTTTTGCAATTCCTTCGTATTTAATTACGTTATCTAAGTTTTTTCTGTTTTTTTCGATAAATGCAAATTCTCTGGTTTTTGGATTTAATTTTACCAACGTGCTATCATAATATTTCGCAGCCATTGTATAATCTGTATTTTTAAAATACATATTTCCAATGTTTCTGATAAGTTGAAGCAATCAAATAAGGATCTTTAGATTTTCTCGATAATGATCTATTATAAAATTCCAAAGCATCTTTCCTGCTCATTATATTGATCAAAAAAGACACCCATTTCATAAAACAGAATATCATAATAAGGTCTGTTTTCTCGATCGTCTAACTAATTTATTATAGGTGTCGATAAACATATTTTGATCATCATTTTCATAATCAAACATCTGCGCTTTTTTCGCGTAAGCATGCATCATGTATTTGCGATCTGCTTTACGGTTCATGTCGATTACACCATTATAAAAATAAATGGCACTGTCTCTTTTTCCAGCTTCCTGATACAATTGTCCCAGAATAAAACGATATCTGGCTTTGTCTTCGTTTATTCTCGAATAAATTTTCGGCAATTTTAAGTTTTGTAACTGCGCTGTCTTTTTGTTCTAAATTTAAAAAAGCTTCCGCCAATAAGGCATTTGCATCTGAAAATGTTTGTTTGTCTAGATCTGTGTTCTTCAATAACAGATTTATGTTTTTTACATTACAATAGCATCATTTCCTAAACGCATATTGGTTTTTTCACGCCAGATTTTGGCCGTATAAATATTACTGCTATTTGGGTATTTGTATAAGAATATAATTGAATGCTTCAATTGCCGGAATAAAACGCTGATCGTAATATCTGGCTTTTCCAAGCATCAAATAAGCTTCATCAATTTGATAGTTTTTTTCTCTTCCTCCAATATTCATGGAGTGTTTCTGAATCGCCTTTGTTGCTTTTGTTTCTGCCAATTCAAATCAGGGTTTTTTGCTTTTTCTCCTTCTGAATAATTTTCATCAACCTGCATTTTTTCAATTGGCAAGATTTTCCAAAAATTATCCTGATCATTAGCCTAAATTGATTTTAAGTCCTTTATCAAGACCAATTCCGCCATTATACAAAATGTTATATTTTGTACTTAAGGCATGGGAATTTCTAGACACAAAAGTATTTTTCTTGGTAGAACAGGCTATCAAAAAGAATAAAAAAGCGAGAGAGAAACAGTATTTTAGAGTATTCTTTTTCAATAGAACTAATGTTTAAACCATAAACTTATAAAAAGGCCTTTTAGTATAATGACTTGTAAAAATACGCTTCTTTTTGAAATATAGAAACTTAAACCGCAAAAAACGATTCCAGCTCCTGCAACGTTTCTGTTGAGGTTTGAATATCTTTCACTATTTCTCCTTTATTCAGTGCAACAATTCGATCACAAACTTCTACAGTATGCTGTAAATCATGGCTTGAGACTAAAACTGTAACATTCGGATTATCAGCTAATTCCTTAATGATTTTTTTCAATCGGCTAACAGTTGTTGGATCTAAATTTGCAAAAGGTTCATCTAAAATTACTACTTCCGGATTTCCAATAAGTGTTGCAATAATGCCCAACTTTCTTTTGATTTCCTTTCGATAAATCACGAAGATATTTTTTATTTTTTAAGAATTTCTCCATTAAAAAATTCTTCGTGCTGAGCAAACAACGCATCAATATCTGCTTTATTCTGATGACGTAAATCCCCAATAAAATAGAAATATTCTTCGGGAGTTAAATAACCAATCAAAAAACTTTCATCTAAAAAAGAACCTGTAAACGATTTCCAGTTTTCACTTGGTGTTTACCTGAATATCATTGCTTGTAATATGATCCTGTTGAAGGCTGAATCAAATCTAATAACAAACTGAAAAAAGTTGTTTTTCCTGCTCCGTTATTTCCCACTAATCCAAAACTTTGTCCTTTTGGAATTTCAAGATTATTGATATTTAAAACTGTTGTTTCGTTATATTTTTTTGAAAGTTGATTTACTTGTATCATGGTAATTTTAGATTTTAGATTGTTGATTTTAGATTAATCAATTATAAAATTATCTCATTTTCAAATTGGCAATTTTCTAATTTAATTTTTTTGTTTATACGCACTTATTGTACTATATTTTTCGACTTATATCTTTTTTCGATTAATGAAAAAACAGCATTTCTTTAAATACAAAACCTAAAACTCCTGCTCCGGCAACTAAAGCCAATGCAACCGTTTTATCTGCAAAATGAAGTCCAAGCCAATACAATAATAATGGTAGAAAGATTTTAGGAAGCGAAAGCAACATTGCGCTTACATTGAACGCTTTTTTATCTCCAAAAGCCCCTCCGGCATTACTTAAATCAATAGGTGTTTTTGTAAATGCACCGCCTAAAAGCACCAAATGTGAATTTACTCCGATATTATAAATTGCTCCAACAACAATAGTCAAATAAACTTCCCATCCATAAAGAAGATAAAACGATGCGAGAATAGTCGACACAAAAGTTGCAATAACAATAGCCACCATTTTGAGGTAATATAACCGCGATACGGAATATTTTGTGTCATCATCAATTGATAATACGAACTGTCCCAACTTGGTACAAATTGACCAAAGACAAATAAAAATCCGCCTGAAACAAATATTCCTGCAAAAATATGCATCGCCGGCGGCTGATGTGTATTTCCAAAAAAGATCAATCCATAAAACAAGAAAGACAACACTCATGACAATCGTTGTTTTTGATCTTTTGTTTCTTTTGATGAATTTAATGTCATTTTTTAAAAATGTTCCCAAAGTTCCAAATTGATTCAGCCAAGAAAGATTTTCTGTTGTAGCAATATCTTCTTTTACAGAAAGTCCGGCATCGAGATATAAATTACTTTTGAAATATTTAAAAGTAAAAATATATAAGCCCGACCAATACAAAAACAGGAATTAGAGACAGTCCCGGTATTGCATAAAGTCCCCCAAAAAATGGTGCTGTAAAAACCGTAATATCAAACAATTTATAATATTGTGCCGTTCCCAGAGCAATAACAAGAACCAATAAAAACAACAAATAATTTATCAATATTACTTAAAATAATATTTAAAAAATTATTAATATAAATAAAAGAAAAAATCGCTAGATTCCAAAAAATAATACTGACAATATCATAGCCTTCAATGATTAAGACAATCGAAAAAGGAATAAAAAACAAGGCATGAACCCAATTAAAAAATGATAAAACAGTTTTGCCTAATGAAAAATGAACAATCGTAGGTTTTTTAAAAGGCAATACCAGTAACGGCTTTATATTTAAAACCGGAATTGACTGCAGCAACAAACGAATTATTAAATCAAATAGGAAATAATAAATCAAAAATTTGTTGACTGTCTGCAAAGGTTCAAGATTCATTTTTTTAAGAATGTAGAATGCGCCCACACCCATTCCGATAAAAATTAATGAAAAATAGATCATTAAGAACCCTAGTAAGATTTTCATCGCAAGGTTTTTGCTAAAAGATGCTGATCTTATAAAGGCTTTCCATTCAAGAAAAATAAACTTTTTAATCATGATTAGTTGTTTTGGTTTTTCAGTAAGAGACCAAATGTAGGAAAACGTTACAAAAAAAGTTAAAAAAAATATTTTAGTAAGTGTCAATTACTTAGCGTTTGCTACTTTTGCAAAAAAAATTAATCATGCCTTCATTTTTAAAACTTATAATTAAAGAGGTAAAACGCGAAACTGCCGATGCTGTTTCGGTACTTTTTAATGTTCCTGAAGAACTAAAAGCTGACTATAAATTTATAGCCGGACAATACATAAATTTAAAATTAACTCTTGATAATCAAGAAATAAGACGTGCCTATTCTATTTGTTCTGCACCAGAAAGCGGTGAATTGCGAATTGCAGTTAAAGCGGTAAAAAATGGTCTTTTTTCTCAGTTTGCAAACACAAAGCTAAAAGCTGGAGACGTTCTTGAAGTAGGGCATCCAGAAGGAAAATTTACCTTTGAACCAGAAGCCGACAGGCAAAAGAATTATGCTGCATTTGTTGCAGGAAGTGGAATTACGCCGGTTCTTTCGATTATAAAATCGGTTTTAAAAAGTGAACCAAAAAGTTCATTTGTATTGGTTTACGGAAACAAAACTCCTGAAGGAACTATTTTTCACCAAGAATTACACGATTTACAATTACAGTATGTAGGACGTTTTTTTATTCATTATGTATACAGTCAGGCAAAAGCTGAAAATGCTTTGTTTGGAAGAATTGAGAAATCGGCGGTGAATTTTGTCTTGAACAACAAACATAAAGAACTTCAATTTGACAAATTTTTCTTGTGTGGCCCAGAAGAAATGATCAACACAGTTTCGGGTATTTTAAAAGAAAAAAATGTAAAAGATTCAGCAATTAAATTTGAGCTTTTTACATCTTCTTCTGAAGAACATGCAATTCAGGGTTCTCAGGAAGGTCATACAAAAATTACGGTTTTAGTTGATGATGAAGAAGTTACTTTTGAAATGTCTAAAAAACAAACCATTCTTGATGCTGCTTTAAAACAAGGAGTTGACGCACCATATTCTTGCCAAGGCGGTATTTGCAGCAGTTGTTTAGGACGTGTTACGGCTGGTTCTGCTGAAATGACAAAAAATTCAATTTTAACAGATGGCGAAATTGCAGAAGGTTTAATTTTAACTTGCCAAGCGCACCCAACTTCAGATACTATTTATGTAGATTACGACGACGTTTAGTCTATTAAATTTCAATATTTTAAATTCCAAATTCCAATTTTACGATTGTAATTTGGTTTTTTTTTAATTATTATTCTCAATCGCGAGCGAACGAATCAATTTAAAAAATTATAAGAGATTTCGTAATGAGAAAATTTGGTTGTAATCTAAATTATAAGAAAAGCATTTTTTTATCAAAATATTGCTGAATTTTTATTATATTAGAGGTGAAATTAAAGTAATCGCAATCTCATAGTTTGAGATTTTGTAGAGCTAAATCAAATTTGTCAATACATTTAAAACTTTAAATATCATGACAGCTCACGTACAACACTTTCATCTGTATCTTTTCATTATGTTATTCGTATCTGCTTCGCTATGCGTTCTGGCAGTTATTATGAAAATGAGAAACAAAAAAGGTCCTAAATTGCTCGAAAAAGAAAAATACAATTCGACGATGACCGAAAAAATGGTAGAGATAAAAAGCACCGATTCAAATATTTTCAATATTTGGCCATATGTAAGTCAACTAAAATCGGCTAAAATTTTATCTGCAAAAATTAAAGATCACGATTTAATTTACAAAATTTACCGAGATTCTTCAGAAAAGTTCGAACATATTCTATTATCAACCGAAGACAAAAACAATTTTGTTACTATAATTGTAAATAAAAAAAGAAAAAAAACAATAGGATATTCTATACTTGATTCTAACAAAAGATATGATTTAAGCAGCAATGTTGCCTAACAATAAATAAAAAAACTTCTCTGTTAGAGAAGTTTTTTTTATTTATGAAAGCTGTTCAGCTACTTTCTCAATAACTTGCTCTGGCAAAATCGTTCGCATTGCATCTTCATAACCTTCAACCATTTTATTTCCATAAACAGATGTTGGTAGTTTTGGATATTGATTTCTGTCAGAAGCCAAAGCATTTTCCAAACTCTGATTAAATGGCAAAAATCCTGCATAAGGATGCGTTGCACCCCAAAGCGTAACGACTTTTACTCCCAGCATTGCAGCAATATGTGCGTTTCCAGAATCCATAGAAAGCATGACATCCAGATTGCTGATTAATTTTAATTCCTGCTGAAATTTAATTTTTCCGGCCACATTTATTACATTTTTAAAAGGCTCTTGAAAGCGAATTTAAAATTTCAATTTCTTTTTTTCCGCCTCCAAAAAGCAAAATTGTATGATCTTTATTTTCGGCTAATTTTGCTATTACTTCCTGCATTAAATCTAAAGGATAAACCTTAGAATCATACTGAGCAAAAGGTGCAATCCCGATTAATTTTTGATTATTTTCTCCAACTAATATCGGTAATTTCTGCACTTAAAACTGCTTTTTTAGGAAAATCTGGATTGCGATAAATCTACATGTAAAACCCAGTTCTTCAAACACTTTTGCATGTCTTTCAAACATAGATGGCAATTGTTTGAAAATTTTATTTTCGGCTCTTGTTAATTCTTTTTTTCCATCTCTTCCTTTATCAACCGTAGCTCTTTTTTTTCCGCTTAAAGCGAAAAGCAAACTCACAACTTTAGATCTTAAAACATTATGAAGATCTGCAAAAGCATCAATTTCAAGTTGTTTCAAGTCCTTAAACAATCGCAAAAGTCCAGGAAAACCTTTGTGTCTTTCTTTTTCATCAAAAGCAAAAAATTCAAGATTCGGAATTCCGTCAAAAAAAGGTTTAAAAAAAGGACGCGAAATAACAGTCAATTTTACCTCTGGATATTGTTTTACAAAAGCTCGTAAAACAGGAACCGTCATGGCGACATCTCCCATTGCGGATAGTCTCATGACGGCTATATGTTTAATTTTGGTTGACAATCGGCCAAATTATTTTTTATTTTGATATAAAACTGGGTTCAATTCATCATCATTGTACATTTTCATTTGTTTGTACACTTTCATGAATTTTTCGCCATTTTCAATATCTGTCAACAATTCTTCAATTGCTGTAGATAAATCTGTTCTTTGCTCTAAAAGTACGTTTAATTTTTCCTGACATTTATCTCTATGTTCTTGTGAAGCCTCTGCACGAGTAGCTTCTTCATGCATATGATAAATTTTTAAAGCCAAAATAGATAATCTGTCAAATGCCCAAGCTGGACTTTCTGAGTTGATTTTTGCATCGTCTTTTACTTTTACAGTACTGTATTTTTGCAAAAAGTAACTATCAATGTATTCAACCATATCAGTACGTTCCTGATTTGAAGCATCGATTCTTCTTTTCAAAGTCAAAGCTGCAACTGGGTCAATCTGTGGGTCACGAATAATATCTTCAAAATGCCATTGAACAGTGTCAATCCAGTTTTTAAGATATAATAAATGTTCAAACTTATCTTTCGGATAAGGATTATTAATCGGTTGATCAACATTATCAAATTGATGATAATCTTTGATACTTTGTTCGAAAACAGAATACGCTAATTTTGAAAACATGTCTTTAATTATTAGAGACACAAAGATACTTTTTATACTTTTATAGTGTGAAAAAAACTATTATTTTTTCATTTTAGCCTTACAAATCAATCAATAATTTTAAAAATTACATATGAAAATTCATTATATATCTGAAAATAACAGCGTACTGAATCATTTTTTAGGCCAAATCAGAAATGTAAATGTTCAGAACGACAGCATGCGTTTTAGACGAAATATTGAACGAATTGGTGAAATTATGGCTTATGAATTGAGCAAAACGTTACCGTATAAAAACGTCGAAATTCAAACACCGCTTGGTATTAAAAAAACAACCGAAATTGAAACTGATATTGTTTTATGTTCAATTTTACGAGCTGGATTACCACTTCATAATGGCTTTTTAAATTATTTTGACCACGCAGAAAACAGCTTTGTTTCGGCTTGCAGATATCATCCAAATAATGATGATGAATTTGAAATTATAGTTGAATATCAAGCGATTTCAAACCTTAATGATAAAACTGTGTTGCTTCTTGATCCAATGTTGGCAACAGGTCAGTCGATAGTGGCGGTTCATGAAAAATTAATGCAGAATGCCACTCCAGAAGAAATTCATATTGTAGTGGTTATTGCCGCTCCAGAAGGCGTTGCTTATCTTAGAAAAAAATCTTCCTGACAACTGTCATTTATGGGTTGCTGCTCTTAGATGAAAAATTAATGAGAAAAACTACATAGTTCCTGGACTTGGTGATGCCGGCGATCTTGCTTACGGAAGCAAATTATAATTGCGAGAAAAACGTAAACAAACTGCATGCAATAAGCACATAAAACACAATTTCGTTGTTTAATTTTTGCTGCATATATTCCACATGACTTGATGCCATAATTGTTAAAGGCGTAATACTAAACAACAGCAAATCATTGCTTTTATTTGGTGAAAGAATAAAAACAACAAGCAGCTATAAAAAAACAGGCTACTATTTTTTTATACGAAGTATGTACAATTTGTGGTCTGTTTGATAAAGTTGTTAACATAGAAAACACAAAAAATAAAGCTACGGCTACGTATATTGATAATGCTCCATTTTCGTAATTATTTTTAAAATAATCAATTCTAAAATCGATTACGGCTCTTTTTTCAAAAAATGCAATGAGCATCAAAATGAAATACCAGCGATACCAATAAAAAGATTAATCCAACTGTTAAAAATGCTATAAAAGGCAAAACCCAATTTCTATAATCGCGTGAAACGTGAAAAATAATAGATATAAAAACTAAAATAATAAAGAGAATACACCAAAACTGAAATAAAGAGGCTACCAAAATCCAAAAAGAAGCATCAAATATTTTTTCTTTAGAGGATTTTAAAGACTGTAATGAAATCAGTCTTCGAAGTGCCAGGAGCAGAAAAAAATTGGCATAAATAACATTCGAATTGTTAAATATGGTCGGGAAAAATAAGATAAACAGCAAGTAGAAAAAAATCGCATATCCGTTGTCTTTGCTGAGTCCGTTCTTTTTTGCAATAAAATTAATCAGGAAAAAAGAAGCAAAAATAAAGCACAGTAAACTTATTTTTTGAAATGCCAAAAAATAATTAGTAATCCAAGAAGGATCCTGAATTTGAAACAGAAAAAAGAAAACCAGTATTAAAATTACGACCAAAGAATAATTTAATGGTGTAGATTTTTTAAAAACACTTGTTATCATAAGGATATTTTATACTTTTGTGACTGTAAATATAATACTTGTTTAAAAGGAAAAACCAACAAGTTGAAAAAGATTCTTTTTTTTGAAACTTCATTCAATGCGTTAAAAACAATAAATAACATATAATTTTATAAATTATGACAGCTTTTTTCGAAGGAATTCAATACTTATTCGTTAACATTTTGTTTGCTCCACTTGATTTATTACGTCATTTTGAACTAATTAGCTGGTTTGGTGCAAACTACAATTAACTGGATTTTCATGACCATCTGTGCATGTGCAATCGTTTATTGGATTAAACAATTACGCATTTTTGATGATGCTGGAACAGAAAACCAAGATACTACGGCTCACTCTTTCTTAAAATAAAAAGTATCTAACCCTCCGAAAAGGGATTAGAGAATTCATTTATAAATCGAAGCCGATATCTTTTCTAAAATACATCTTATCAAAGCTTAGTTTATCTATGTTTTGGTAAGATTTTTTTATGGCCTGTTGGAAATCGTCTCCATATGATGTTACAGTCAATAACACGTCCTCCATTACTAACGACATTTTCGTTATCTAATTTTGTTCCCGCGTGAAAAACTATAGAATCTGTAATATTTTCTAAACCTGTAATTACTTTTCCTTTTTCGAAATCTTCAGGATATCCACCAGAAACAACCATAATTGTAGTCGCACTTCTTGGATCAACTTCTAAATTGAAATTCGTCTAATTTTTGATCAGCAACAGACAGAAATAATTCAACCAAATCAGATTTTAATCTTGGAACTACAACTTCAGTTTCAGGATCTCCCATTCTCACGTTGTATTCAATAACAATTGGTTCGTTTTTTACATTGATCAAACCAATAAATACAAATCCTTTATATTCGATTCCATCTTTTTGAAAACCTTCAATTGTTGGTTTTACAATACGAGTTTCGATTTTTTCCATCAAAACAGCATCAACATAAGGAACTGGAGAAACTGCTCCCATTCCGCCTGTATTTAATCCTGTATCTCCTTCGCCAATTCGTTTGTAATCTTTTGCTGTTGGAAGGATTTTATAGCTTTTTCCGTCAGTCAAAACAAAACAGCTTAATTCAATTCCGTCCAAAAATTCTTCAATAACAACTTTTGCACTTGCTGCTCCAAATTTTGCATGAACCAACATATTTCTTAATTCGGTTTTTGCTTCTTCAAGATCCTGAATAATCAAAACTCCTTTTCCTGCTGCCAATCCATCTGCTTTTAAAACATATGGTGGCTGTAAAGTTTCAAGAAATGCGCATCCTTTTTCAACTGTTTCAGCAGTAAAACTGTCGTAAGCAGCAGTTGGAATATTATGTTTCATCAAGAATTCTTTAGCAAATTCTTTACTTCCTTCTAATTGAGCTCCTAATTTTGAAGGCCCAATAACTGGGATATTTTTTAAACTTTCGTCGTTTTTAAAATAATCATAAATACCTTTTACCAACGGATCTTCTGGTCCTACGACTACCATATTTATATTTTCTTTAAGCACTAATGTTTTTACGGCTTCAAAATCAGTTGGAGCTATGTCAACATTTTCAGCAATTGCCGCTGTTCCTGCATTTCCTGGTGCAACAAAAAGTTTTTCGCAAAGTGGACTTTGAATCATTTTCCACGCAAAAGCATGCTCTCTTCCGCCCGATCCCAATAATAAAATTGTCATGGTGTTGTTGTATTTAGTTGTGGTGCAAAAATACTTGCTTTTGAACGTAAAAAATAATTAAATCTTCAAAAAATTGTTGGTTATACCCTGTTAGTAATTCCTAAAATTATTTTTGACGAAAATTATCTCGAAAAATGATTCGTCTTTTTGATATTTCCCTTCAATTAAATGGTTTTCCGATAAAGAAAGCTAAAGCCGAATTGGATAAAATTGTTCATTTATCTGAAGAAGAATATCTCGTTTTCCTTCAAAATAAAAAAGAAGAAATTGTTGATTTTCATTTGAAAAACAACCTTTTTTATCAGGAATTAGTCGGAAATAAAACTGCTCCAAAATGGGAAGATTTACCTATTCTGAATAAACAAAATTTACAAAAACCACTCGAAGAAAGACTTTCAAAAGGTTATACTATAAAAAACGTTTACCTCAACAAAACGTCCGGATCCAGCGGAACTCCTTTTGTTTTTGCCAAAGATAAATATTCTCATGCCTTAACCTGGGCTTCAAATATTATGCGTTTTGGATGGTTCGGAATTGATTTTAATCATTCCTATCAGGCTCGTTTTTATGGAATTCCGATGGATTTTATTGGATACCAAAAAGAACGTTTCAAAGACTTTTTAACGCATCGTTTTCGTTTTCCGGTTTTTGATTTATCGGATGATAGTTTTAGAAAAATTTCTGAAGAAATTCAAGATCGAAAAAATTCGATTATATCAACGGCTACACAAGTTCCATTGTTTTGTTTGCTAAATTTTTAGAGCAGAAAAATATCATTCTAAAAGAAATCTGTCCAACTCTAAAAGCTTGTTTTGTTACTTCGGAAATGCTTTTTGAAACAGATAAAAAACTCTTGGAAAAACAATTCGGAATTCCAATTATCAGTGAATATGGCGCTTCTGAACTTGATTTAATTGCTTTTGAAAATCCACAAGGTGAATGGCAAATTAATGCAGAAACGCTTTTTGTAGAGATTTTAGACGAAAATAACAAGGTTCTTCCTTACGGGGAAGAAGGGACAAATTGTGATTACTTCACTCTTTAATAAAGCAAATCCTTTTATCAGATATGAAATTGGTGACATCGGAATTTTAGACGAAAAAAGCACTCCTCAAAAACCAATTCTTAAAAAATTAATTGGCAGAACTAATGATGTGGCAATTTTCCCAAGCGGGAAAAAATCGCCTGGATTGACGTTTTATTACGTAACCAAAAGCATCATTGAAGATGATGGAAATGTCAAAGAATTTATCATCAAACAAACCAAAATAGACACTTTTGAAATTGAATATGTTTCTGAAAAAAAATTAGTTTCAGAACAAATTCAAAAAATTGAAGAAGCGATTTCTTTATATCTTGAACCCAATTTATACTTCACTTTTACCCAAAAAACCGTTTTAGAACGAACCAATCGCGGAAAATTAAAACAATTTAAATCTTATTTACAATATAAATAAAATCTTACATTTGTTTTTTACAATTAAAAACTTATGGACGATCAATCTTTACTTTCAGAAGAAACAATTTCTAATAAAATATATTTTATCCACGGTCAAAAAGTGATGCTTGATCGTGATTTGGCCTTACTTTATGGAATAGAAAGTAGAGTTCTAAATCAGGCTGTAAAAAGAAATTTAACCCGATTTCCAATAGATTTTATGTTTCAACTTACTGAAATTGAGTATAATTCTTTAAGATCACAAATTGTGATCTTAAAGAAAGGAAGAGGAGAACATCAAAAATATTTACCTTTTGCTTTTACAGAACATGGTGTTTTAATGTTGTCAAGCATCTTAAAAAGCGACAAAGCCATTCAAACCAATATTCAAATCATGAGAATCTTCACGAAAGTGAGACAAATGCTTTTAGATACAACCGAGATTAAAGTTGATATTCTTCAGATTCAAAAGAAGTTAGAAAATCATGATAAAAATATTGAATTGGTTTTTTCTTATTTAGATGAATTAACTGAAAAGAAAGAAAATGAATCTGAAAGAGTAAAGATTGGTTATAAAAAATAATTCTTTAAGGTCGCAAATTGCGACCTTAGAAACCGAAACGTACTATAAAAAAAATTGGAGGTCACAAATTGCGATCTCCAATTCTAAACGAAATTCTTCAAGGTCGCAAATTGCGACCTTGAAACTTGAAGTCGCAATTTGCGACATCAAGTTGTATTTTAAATCTTCTTTATATATTTTGGTTTGATTATCAACTGAGTAAACAAAAACCTCATCATCAATAAAACAGAACTCACGAGATTATAGCCGTGAAATTCTCTATAAACTCCAAAATTGTGTTTGATCAATTTGAATTTCGATGAAGAAATAGAATCTCTCCTAATTCTGTAAAACGCTAAAGGTTCCGGAACAGCTTCTGCAGTTTTTATTTGTTTTAAAATGGTAAGCCACAATCGCCAATCTTGTCTTTTTTGAGAAGATTCTAATTTGATTTTTCCGAAAAATTCAGCGTCGTAAATTGCCGTTAAATTCCCAACATAATTGCAGAAAAACAGCTGATTATACGTCAATGGCACCGGAGTTTCAACTCTTCTTTTTAAATCATTTCCATCGTCATCAATACAGTCGTAAAAACTAAACGTAAAAGGCAGATTTTTTGTCTTTAAAAACCGAATCTGTTTTTCTAATTTCTCAGGAAACCATAAATCATCGGCATCTAAATAAGCAATGTATTTTCCGGAAGCTTTTTCTAAAGCTATATTTCTGGCAAAACCATTTCCTGAATTTTTTTCTAATTTGAATAATTTTATTCGGTTATCATTTTGGGCAAATTCCTCAATTATAGCAACAGTCTGATCTGTCGATGCATCATCAACTAAAATCATTTCCCAATTTGAATAAGTCTGATTTTTAACCGATTGCAAAGTTTCTCTAATGAACTTTTCAGTATTATAGGTCGGAATTAAAATAGATACTAAATCGTTCATTAGATTTAAGATGCTTTCAGATTATTTTATATAACTAGAAAAATCTTTGTGTTCTTCCTTAGAAAGTTCTTCTTTAGAAAGTGATCTGAAATAATCATACGTGATTTTCATTCCTTCAGAACGGCTTACTTTTGCTTCCCAACCTAACAATTCTTTTGCTTTTGTAGTGTCTGGCTGACGCTGTAAAGGATCGTTTATTGGCAACGGATGATAGACTACTTTTTGGTTAGTTCCTGTCAATTTAATGATTTCTTCGGCAAAATCTTTAATGGTGATTTCGTCTGGATTTCCAATATTTACCGGATACACATAATCTGAATGAAGTAATCTGAAAATACCTTCAACTTGGTCGTCAACGTAGCAGAAAGAACGAGTTTGCATTCCGTCTCCAAAAATCGTTAAATCTTCTCCACGTAAAGCCTGACCGATAAATGCAGGAATTACACGTCCATCATTCAAACGCATTCTTGGTCCATACGTATTAAAAATACGTACAATTCTGGTTTCTACACCGTGAAAAGTATGGTACGCCATCGTGATAGATTCCTGAAAACGTTTTGCTTCGTCATAAACACCGCGTGGTCCAATTGTATTTACGTTTCCGTAATATTCTTCAGTCTGCGGATGAACCAGCGGATCTCCATAAACTTCAGAAGTTGAAGCAATTAGAATTCTTGCTTTTTTAACACGAGCCAAACCTAGCAAATTATGCGTTCCTAATGATCCAACTTTTAAAGTCTGAATTGGGATTTTTAAATAATCAATTGGGCTCGCAGGCGAAGCAAAATGCAAAATATAATCTAAATCACCCGGAATATGAACAAACTTGGTGATATCATGATGATAAAATTCGAAGTTTTCTAACTTAAATAAATGCTCAATATTTTTAAGATCTCCCGTAATCAAATTGTCCATTCCGATAACAAAATAGCCTTCTTTAATGAATCTGTCACATAAATGCGACCCTAAAAATCCTGCTGCTCCGGTAATAAGTATTCTTTTCATAATTGATTTTATTGAACATTTTTGAGTTTTATTCAATGCTAAAACTCAAGATAGACGCACAAATGTAATAAAATATCTTTCCTTTCAAATGGCACTTCAAACCATATATTAAAAGAAGTTTAATGATTCAGATAATTATTAAACTCATTTATCTATTTTTACCCACAAATAAAACCACGATTTTGAAAGTTGTACATGTAATTGAGGCGCTCGGTGGCGGCGTTTATACCTATTTTAGAGATTTATCGACTTTCTTTGGAGATGACGAAATAAACAAAAACATAGAAACCACTATTATTTACAGTGGCAATCGAAAAGAAATTGATGCTCAAAAAATAAAATCTGAATTTTCAGATGGCGTTAAGCTGATCCAGGTAAATATGGTTCGGGAACTTTCTCCTTTTCAAGATTTAAAATCGGCGTACAACTTAGCCAAAGAACTTAAAAAAATCAATCCTGATATTATTCATCTCCATTCTTCAAAAGCTGGAGTTTTGGGGCGTGTGGCTTATTTTTTCTTATTCAAAAAGAAGAAACTCTTTTATACGCCTCACGGATATTCGTTTTTAAGAACTGATATTTCAAAAACGGCCAGAAGTATTTATTGGGGAATTGAAAAGAATTTTCAGCGTTTTTTTGGCGGAACCATTGTTGCTTGCGGTGATACGGAGCAAGAAATTGCAAAGAAAATTGGTCCTGCAAAATTAGTCCGAAACGGAATTGACATTGAAAATGTTCAAGAGCATTATGCACCTCATCATAACGAAAAATTGACAATTGGAATTATGGCCAGAATCACTGCGGCCAGAAATCCTGAAATGTTCAATCAAATCGCTTTAAAATTTCCTGATTTTAACTTTGTATGGATTGGCGACGGCGAATTAAAGCATTTAATTACAGCTCCAAACATCAGAATTACAGGCTGGATTTTAGATCGAAAAACGGTTTTAAGAGAACTGAACAATGTTGATATTTATATGCAGGTTTCGCTTTGGGAAGGTTTGCCAATTGCTGTTCTTGAAGCAATGGCATTACAAAAACCGATAATTGCGACAAATATTATTGGCAATAAAGATGCTGTTTTGCACGGAAAAACAGGATTTCTTTTTACTGATATTGCAGAGTTAGATCAATTCTTCGAAATTTTGAAAGACGAAGAAACTAGATCCCAATTGGGTCAAAATGCTTTAGCAAGATGCCGAGAATTATTCGATAAAAATCAAAATTTTAAACAGCTTTTGGCGCTTTATCAAGAGTAAGTTTCTGCTGCAACCAATAACTTGCAAAAATTGAAGACCATAATCCGCTGAAGGCGATTCCGTCAAAGCGGAGCAAAAAATCATCTACTAGATTTGAGGTGAAGAAAATTAGAAAAAACGAAAGTATCATCGCATTTTTTAAATCATATCCTAAATAACCAATTGTAAAAATATACAGCAAAACGACGAAAGGTCCAAGAATTCCGAATTTCAATAAAAAATCTAAAAATTGATCGTGCACCGGAAATTCATATTTAGCCAAAAACTGCTGATTTGTGTCTTTATAATATTTAAACAATTCTGGTTTTCCATCTGAAGCGCCAACTCCAAAAAGAAGGTTTTTTACAGACAATTCCCAAGCTGATTTCCAGATGGAAACCCGTGTTACCAGCGAATTAAAAACCTTAATTTCTGGATGATCAATTTCGTCCAGTTTGCCTACCTTATCCATATAAGCAAAAGTGACCGACGAATATTTTTCTTTCATATAAGGATTCTTCTGAACGAATAAAAACAGGATTCCGCCTAATAAAACAACAATTACAGGACCCACTAAAACAATCTTTTTCAAATTGAATTTTGATCGGATTTCGTAGAAGAAAACAATTAAAAACCCAATTAAAGTGTTTACAAGTGCCATTCTAGTATTCACCAAAAGCACAAAGAAAAATGAAAGCAAGAAAACAGCTAGACTCAAAATTTTAAAGCCGATTTTCTTCTGATTTTTAAAACTTTCAAAAACAAAATACAGTGCACAAACGGTTACAAAAGCCAAATGCATATTCAAAGCCGGTGCATGAATTCCGATGCTATTTGCAAACTGATAACCCATTTCCCATAAATCAATCCGATTTAAATATTTTGCTACCAAATCTGGAAAAACAATAATGAATCTGATCAGAGAGAAAATCATAATTGTTGTGGTAGAAATCACATAAACCTGAATGATTTTACGAAAATTGACACGCTGCTGATTTCCAATTATAAACAATGGAAAAATGATGAGCGACGTGCTTTTTTCAATTGCTTTTAATCCTTTTGCAAAAGAATCATTGTTCCAAAAAAGCAGCAATTCTAATAAAACTGGCGATGCAATACAAGCCATTAAAAGCAATTGTTTTTTAGAATATTTCAGTTTTTTGATGAAAATCAAATTAAAAACCGCAAACAAAATAATCAGCAATGAACACGGTTTCCTGAAAATCATTGCAACCGCAATCACACATAAAAAGATGTGGAATATTTTATTGAAGTTCTTTTCGGAAATATTCATAGTACAATGCAAAATAGATTAAAGGAAAAATCCCAATTTTATGTCGGGTCGCAGAACCTAAATCGGGTTCAAAAACTCCTTGAAGAATGAAAAACGAAAATAAAATGAACATGATTAAAAGCTCATATTTATATTTTTTTCTTTCTTTTAAACATTTAGAAAATCGGACAAGCAAAATATAAAACACCAAAAGCTGCCAAATTACAAAAACAATAATTTGAGGCGAAAGAATGTATTTTAAGCCATTCAGTGGCAAATTAACGGTAAAAAAACCATAAAAAATCCCAACAATTTCTCCATACCAAGTATCTGTTTTTATTGGCGAAGTAATCATAGAATTGGCATCGCCAGAGGCCATTCGGGCGTTGTTTACCACTTCCCTGCTGATTTCAGAAAAGTATTTTCCTTTTAAAAAACCATAACTCAAAGACAAAAAAACCGCAATCATCAATCCGTAGAAAATCGTACTGATTGTTTTATTTTTAAAATTAATGAAACTTATCAAGTACATTCCGCCTCCTACAATCGGAATTAAAGCAAAATAAGGCCGATATAAAGCACCAAAAACAATTAAAAGAACTGCACTGATGAAAATAGTTTTTTGGAACGAAAACCGCTCATTTCGGCACAACAAAACAATTACAGCAATAAACAAATAGGTAATAAATTCTTTTGAAGGCATTGATATGAAAATCGCAATCATAAAAAAGCCGAGATAAACTAAAATATTCTTGATATTCAGTTTTTCAAAATTATTCGGAATTCCGATTTTGTATAAAATGTAGATCAGTATCGGAAATTGAATTAATGCAATTACAGGAAAAGGCAAATACCGGAAACCAATAATTTTATAAAACAAAATGGTCAACGGATAACTTCCGAAATAGCCAATTTCATTGTATTTATCATAAATTATGATGGCTGAATCGTAGAAAAATTTTGGAGGCAAAACAAAAAAAGCCAAAAATGCTACAACTAAATTAGTTGCAGCAATCAGCAAAAATGCTGCGGTACTTTTTTTGATCAATAATTGCATATTTCTATTTGTACTTTATTTTGAAGCTCTGCGTTTTTTATTCATACTTCTTTTTAATCGGTAACCGTTCAAAAAGAAAATCAATGTTTTAAAGGACAAAAACTTATAGAATTTCATCACTTTATCCACTTTTATGTTACGTCCTTTTTTAAGAAGATATTTCCAGGAAATTAAATCATGCCAAATCTGTTTTTTTGTTTCAGAGGACAAAACATAAAAATCTTTCAGAATTACTACATAATTGCAGGCCCAATAATTCTCAATTGCTTTATTTAATACTTCAGATTCTGTTTTCTGCGAGTTCATTCCATCTTTTACCATTTCATAAACATCTTCAATATGTTTTGCGCTTACCGTAGTTGTAATTGAACCTTGACGCGCCTGACGATACACATAAAATGATTTCGAATAAATACTGAAAGTCTTGATATAATGCATCAATTTTCCGCACCATTCAATATCTTCCGATTTTCTTCCGACAGGAAAAAACAATTGATTTTCGATTAAAATTTCTCTTTTAATTATTTTGTCCCAAGCCGAAGCAACGTACAAATCATAATAAACCAGATTTAAAGCCTCATCTTCAAATTTCCCGCTTTTATTTTTTATAAATCGCTGATTGTATTTGCAGTTTACATCATTTTCAGCAAAAAATCGGCTTTCTTCATGAATGATTATATCTGGATTTGTTTTGGAAATTAAATTGCTCAAATCTTCCAAAACTTGTTTTCCTTGCCAATAATCATCGCTGTCTGTAAAAATAATATATTTGCCTTTTGCTGTTTTTAATCCCGTATTTCTGGCATCAGACAAACCTCCATTTTCTTTATCAATCAGGATTATCTGTGGAGATTTTTGTTTGTATTGCTGACAGATTTCCAGTGAAGAATCTTTTGATCCGTCATTGACTAAAATTAATTCAAAGTCAGAAAAACTTTGGCACAAAATACTATCCAAACATTGCGATAAATAAACCTCAACGTTGTAAACCGGAATAATAATGCTGAAAAGCAAAGTCTCTTTCTCGATGTTCATAGCACATTTTTTTAATGCAAAAACACTTTTATTTTATCCTTTCGATAAATAACAATCGCCGAAACAAGATTCCAGAAAAAAGAACTTGCAACAAACGCAATTGCGCCACCTGTCATTCCGTAAATCGGAATTAAAAATCGGTTTAAAATAAAATTAATGACAACTGTAATAATTAAAATAACCTGAAAAGTATGCTGTCTTCCCGTCATATTCAAATAAACCGAAGCTGTGCCAAATGCCGAGCAAATTCCCTGGCCAATAATTAAAATTAAAAATGCCTGTTGCGCCACAACATACTGGTGACCGAAAATTGACAAAATATGTTTTGAATAATAACTGATCAGTACAATGACCGGCAATGTTATCATGAAGATTAAACGGGCGCTTTTTTTTGCCACTTCTGTTAATTCTACAATTTTATTGCTCGCAAAAAACTCTGCAATTTTAGCCGAAACTGTAATGTTGATACTTACGATTATAATTGAAATAATCGTCATGATCTTAACGCCTACCGAATAAAAAGCGACTGTTTCATCATTTCTGTATTTCTTCAAAAACATGATGTCAAAGCACATTAATAAAAACAAAGCCATTGCGCTGATGGCGATTGGATAAGATTTTAAAAATATTTCTTTATGCGAAATTTTTTCGGCTATTAATGAAATCGTCTTTTTTCGGAAATAAACAAAAACAAAAATCGAGCTCAGCACCGCAAGAAAAACAAATCCCAACAGAAAAACATCAACCAAATATTCCTCTTTATGCCAATAAAACAAAATTATAGATCCAATAATCAGCGGAATATATTTAATGATATTTCGGAACAATTCGGCAACATATAATTTATCCAATGCTCTGAAAACTTCGGTATTCAAAATCGATAATCCAGAGAAAAATAATGCTAAAGTTCCTTTTAAAAGAATGGAATAGACCGCCGAATCTGAAAAATAATTGTTAATGGTTTCTTTGCTGATAATGGCAATTAAAAGCAATACAAGCAATGAAGTTCCAAAAAGCATCAGAACCATTTTTACGTATATATTTTTTAATTCGTCAAGCGCGTTTTGGCTTGCCAATTTTCCTTTAAAATAGATAATCGACTGATCAAAACCAAGTAAACACATACTCCCGATCGATAACAGAAAAGAACGCACAAAATCATACTGGCCAACTAATTTTGGACTATAGTTTTTTGTCAGGAAAACTGTAAATCCAAACAAAAGCAACGCACCAAAAACACGTAAAGATAAGGTGCTGAAACTCTGCCTTAAAAATCGATTCTTTGAAAATCTTTCAAAAATAGAACTGGCTTTCAATTGCTTTAAAGTTGACTTGCTTTTGAAAGAGCAAGCTGTTTACGGTAGAATTTTCCAAACATGCTAATCAAAACAAAAACAAAAATAAAGAAAAACGGGAACCAGATTTTAAGGTTTCCGTTCACGACTTTGTTTTCATTTATATTCAGCGTCGAGTTGATTTCTTTAATTGTTTTGTCAGAACTGATTAATCTGATTTTGTTTTTTCCTTGTTCTAAAATCAGTTTTTGTTTGGTTTTTAAAATGTCGTTCAGTTGCAGATTTTCATTGTAATAAACCAATTTATCATTTTTTGCTGTACTCGAAAGTCCTTTTAAAACTTGATCTATCTGCGAAATAATAGTATCATTTTGAGCAATTTCGCGTTCCAAATTTTTGTAACCGATTTTCTGAGCAGCATCAAAATATTCTGAATTATTCAAGAATTTTAATAGCGGCTCAACAATTTCTTTTTCGCTGATTTCTCCACTTGACGTAAAAGTAATGGTATGAAATGTGTAGTTTTTACTGGTAACATTGTCTTCTAAAACCTTTTTTACGTCGCCTACCTCAGCCATTAATTTAATCAATTCAAGGTTTTGCTCTTTGTCTTCGATAAATTTATAAACGTCAGCAACTGGTTTAATTTCAATTCTTTTAATGGCGTTTGGACTTGTATTTCCAAAAACTTGATGTAAAAAATCAACGTCTCCGGCAACAATTTTCGCCTGAATCAAATCGATTTTCGCATATAAATAATCAACACTTTCAAAATTTGGCGTTACAACAACCTGATTTTGAAATGACTTTTTATTAGAATCTAAATAAAATCCCAAACCAAATCCAAGTACAAACAAAATCAAAACAACAATCCAGTTTCGTATAAAAAATTGAATTCGCTCTAAAAATAGATCTGTTCACTCTTTGAAAAAAACCGCCGATGATTTTTGAGAAACTGAAAAATATCTATTTCCTGATCTGTATGTTTGGGGTACTTTTGTACTCATGTATTGCTTTATTTTACGTTGAAAATTTGTTCCAAAATTTTAATAGTAATCAAATAAGTTGGTTTTACACCGGTTGTTCCTAGTCCGCCCGAAGCCAATGTACTTCCGGTTTCCAATGGATTATCCGAAGCATAATACGCATAACGAACTTTAATATCATGTGGCACACTTTTTCTGATTTTTGATGCCGACTGAATGGCTTTTTGGTAATAAGAACCTTCCATTTCAAGGCCAATTACGCCCCAAGTAGATTCGTGAAAAAATTTCAATAAATCTCTATTTTGCAAAGAAGTTCCCAAGAACGGTAACCATTGCGCCTTCAAAAACAGCAATATCATTTCCTTCAAACATCGCGCCGGTCAATTCATTTTCGAAGAAATAATTATCTGCCGTTCCTTCATTGATATGTGCTGTCGGGATCATGATATCGCCCTTTCCCACCTTCCAGAATTCCGGCTTTCCCCATAATCGAAACCGATTTTACATTCAATAAAGTTTCTTTTTTATATGGTTTTAAAAGTTCGTCGATTGTTTCGTACGCCTGTTCACCAAATGCATAATCCATTACAATTAAAACAGGTTTTTCTTCGTCCAAAATTAGCATTTCGTAAAGCGGTTTTTGCCAAATCAATTTTGGCTGTATCAAAAATCTGAACGTCAATATTTGTTCCTGAAGTATCTGGAAATGAAATCATTCCATTTTTCAAAGCCAATTCTTCAACCTGACCTCTAATTTCTTTTGCACCTGAACTTGCTTAATTCTTCATAAATAAGGAAATCGCTTTGTCCCTTTAATTTTGACGTTCAACAATGGCGTCGCAAAAATCGAGTTCATCACACTGTGCATGTTTGCACTAATCACATGAATTGGACGTTTTAAAAGATCGTTTGCTTTTAAAACTTCCTTGATATTTGTTGCCCAGATTTCTCCGTGAATATGATGTCCTAAACGTTCTCTTAAAACCGGACTGAAAGTTATGGTACGTTTATTATTTTCGATTACTTCTTCAATTGCTAATTTTCCTAACCAATAAATGACATGTAGAAAACGATCTGGCGCATTTTCTGAACCAAAAGCATCATAAATATCTAATACTTCTTCAAATGTTCTGGCTAAAATATTGGCAACGTGCGAAATTGCTTTTTCTTTTTCAATTAGCGAAAGCTTTTTCGTCTGCGTTACGGCTTGTTCTAATTTCATCCAATCACGCGAAACTTCCCCACCGTCGTCAATTAAAACTCTATTTTTGATTTTATGCGATTCGATAAAAATGAAAGTCAAATGCGTCAGAATATCATAAATATCCGAACGTCCACGCGTGATTTCAACATTCATTTGCTCTTCGTCAATTCGGTAGCAATTTCTTCTTCTTTTTGGCGGAACAATTGGCTGAAAATGCGATTTCGAATATCCTTCATCAGAAGTTAAATTGATGAATCGGCATTGTTCAATTCCTATTGGAAGACGTTCTATAACGTACAAAAGTCCGTTTAGTTCTACTTTTTCTTCGGCAATATTTCCATAAATTTCAGGGCGTAAAGCCAATAATGATTCGCGTAAACTATCGCCTGAAACTCCCATTGGCTTATAAAACCCACGGTTGAATAAATGGCGCATTGTAATGTACATTTTTTCTATTGCTGCAGATGATTCCTGCGCTCTTGATCTTGATATATGTTTGGTTTCTTTCATGCTATTTTATTTTGTAAACTCAAATGTAAGCGAAATACAGGGCATGCCTTGTATCTACAACATGAATATTTTTTAACATATTGATTTTGATTTATTTTCTCTTTTAAATTTATCTTTTCCCCAATTTTCCGGATTTGAAACAATATAATCAGAAATTCTCTGATAATCATTATTGGTTCTAATGATATTATCATAAAATAATTTTTGCCATTGATGTGGATATCCTAATCTGTTAGCGTGCTTGGTTACCGCAGATTTATATGACCCAACAATTGACGAGATGGTGTTTTTTCCAATGTTTTGAAACCGTTGGAACCTGGTTTTGGTAACGATCCAGGATTATGGTAGAGACAGGGCAGGCCCTGTCTCAACGGGCCCTGTCTGTTTCAAATCGATTTTATCGATAATCAAAATTCCGTGAATATGATTTGGCATGACCACAAAATCACCCAATTCAACGTTTTTATGGTGTGCAGGAATTTGATGCCACAATAGATCGGCAATAATACCAGCCTCTGACAAAACCATTTTATTATTTTGAATTTCTCCAAAATAATGTTCTCTGTCTTGTGTACAAATTGTTATAAAATAGGCTCCGTTCCAACCATAATCCCACCATTGCGCTCTTATTGAAGAAATACGATATTTATTTTGAAACTTTTCTTTATTCATAATAACTTAATGCTTCTATCTTGTTTTTTATTCACTAAAAAACGGGCACCAACCTACAAATATAGCTGTTTTCCTACTTTAAATTATCCGCAATCTTTCTGTCATTCGACAATCTCGGGATTTTATTCTGTCCGCCCAATTTCCCTTGCGATTTCATGTATTCCTGAAATCCGTTTTTAGAAACTTTGCTTACCACTACTTTTCTGCAACACATTTCCGGTAATTAAATCGTCGTAATAAATATTTTGTTTTCGCATTGAATCGTCAATTGCTTCGGCGAAAGCCTGCATATTGTCCGGTTCATTTTCAAATTCGACAAACCATTCATGATACGGTAATCCGCTTGACGGCGTAATTTGTGGTGCAACAGTAAATTCGTTTATAACGATATTAGTTCCTGCAGTAGCTTCTTTCATCGCATTTTCGACTTCATTTGCAATCACATGTTCTCCAAAAGCAGAAATATAATGTTTGATTCGTCCTGAAACTATGACACGATACGGAGCTAAAGAAGTAAACTGAACAGTATCACCAATATTATAACCCCAAAGTCCAGCATTTGTAGAAACAATCAACGCATAATTTACTCCCAATTCTACTTCGCCAATTGTATATCGTTTTGGATTTTCTGTAAAAAATTCATCGGCTTTAATGAATTCGTAGAAAATTCCGGAATTCAAAAGCAAAAGCATTCCTTTTTCTTTCTGTGAATCTTGATAAGCAAAAAATCCTTCAGAAGCTGGAAACAGCTCAATACTATCTACTTTTTTGCCAATCATTTGTTCAAATTTGGCCCGATATGGTTCGTAATTAACACCTCCGTAAATGAACAAATTAAAGTTTTTGAAAATCTCGCCGATCTTTTTTCCACCGCTTTTTTGCTGCAAACGCTCAAAATACATTTGTACCCAAGACGGAATTCCTGAAATAACCGACATATCTTCATTAATAGTTTCGTCGACAATGGCATTTACTTTAGTTTCCCAATCTTCAATACAATTGGTTTCCCAAGATGGCATTCGGTTTTTTTGTAAATATTTCGGAACAAAATGCGCTACAATTCCAGAAAGTCTTCCAAAATTAATTCCGTGTTTTTCGGTTAAAATTGGGCTTCCCTGCAGAAAAATCATTTTTCCGTCAACAAAATCAGCATTTCCGGTTTCGTGAATATAATGCAGAATAGCATTTCTCGCCGCTTCAACATGAAAAGGCATTGATTCCTTGGTCAGCGGAATATATTTTGCGCCAGAAGTTGTTCCAGAAGTTTTGGCAAAATAAATCGGTTTTCCTTTCCAAAGAATATTTGCTTCGCCTAATTTTGACTTTTTCAATATACGATTTCAAGTCTTCGTAATCCCGAATTGGAACATTTTTTTGAAAATCTTCAATTGTTTTGATGCTTCCAAAATGATGATCTTTTCCAAATTCAGTTTCTTTGGCGTTTTGAATCAAATTTTTAAAGACTGTCAAATTGAGTTGCAACTGGTTTATTTGACCAAGCCTGAGTTTGATTATATATTTTGCGCGCAAAAATTTTTGCTGCTATCGATTTAATAGACATTTGACGTGGTATTATTTTTTGTCGCTTTTCTTTTTCTTGGTTTTATTTCCGCCCGACTCTTTCTCTATTTTGGCAACATCTTCTCTAAGTTTAATTTCATCTTCAGAAGCTTTCATATTCACTTCAGAAGGTTCATCAACTTCTGCCAAAATAGAATCTTTATTGAATTTCGCATAATCTAATTCGCCTTTCAAAACTTTCTGAACACCTTGCAATATACGCTTCATTTTTCTTTAAAGCAGTTTCCAGAGAATCAGATTTTATAGCCAATTTTGTAGCATTTCGTTTTAATTCAGAAGAAGAATACCCCGGAATAAATTCCCGCAACGGTGTAAAAGCAATAATAAATGTGGTTATTAAAATTAAAAAAATTCCTCCTAAAGATAAACGTTACAAAAACATTCATTAAAGTCAGCCTGAAGGAAAAAATCTCTTCAAAAGTGTTTTCATTCAAGATTACCAATCGGTTTTTGATGAATAATTTTTTTCTGAAATCAAATTTTTTCTTAGTCATTTCTAATGATTATATGAGCAAATATAGCAATTAATAGCTATTGATGGCGGTGAAGAAAAAACGGCAAATAACTATAATTTTATTATTTTATAAAATATTTAACGCAGTCAGGAACAAATATTTTAATCCAAAAACTCTTGTTGTACGTATATTTCTATATACCTTTGCGGTGAAAACGAAAATCAATTTGCTTCGGCATTAAATATACAATCATGGGAAGATTAGGTCTTACAGAAATCCTTGTTATAGTAGGTATTGTGATATTACTTTTTGGAGGTAAAAAAATTCCAGAATTAATGAAAGGTTTAGGAAGCGGAATTAAAGAATTTAAAAACGCTGCCAAAGACGATCAACCTGCTGCTTCTAAAAAAGAAGAAGAAACAAAATAAGAAAGTCAAAAAGCTATTAAAAATCCCAGATTACAAATTGTAGTCTGGGATTTTCTTGTTATTATATCTGGTTGAAATTTTTTTACAATACCATTGTCAGCTGAATTCTCTTTCTATCTTCATCAACTTCAGTAACTTTAACATCAACGTGTTGATGCAATTTTACCACTTCGTTTACATCGCTTACGAAACCAGCTTTTAATTGTGAAATATGAACCAATCCGCTTTCTTTGATTCCGATGTCAACAAAACAGCCAAAGTTGGTGATGTTATTCACAATTCCTGGTAAAATCATTCCGGTTTTTACATCTTTGATCGATTTTACATTCGCATCAAATTCAAAAACCTTAGCCGACTTTCTCGGGTCTAATCCAGGCTTTTCAAGCTCTTTTATGATGTCTTTTAGTGTTAGTAAACCAATTTCAGGAGTTATATAATTTTCGGCTTTAATAAGTGCCGTTTTCTCTTTGTTTGCAATTAAATCGTTTACAGAAATCTTCAAATCTTTCGCCATTTTCTCCACAACCGGATAAGCCTCTGGATGCACAGCCGAATTATCTAACGGATTTTTAGCATTTGTGATTCTGATAAATGCTGCGCCTTGCTGATAGGCTTTATCTCCTAAACGAGGCACTTTTTTCAGTTGTTTTCTGTCTTCAAAAGGGCCATTTTCAGAACGATACTGTACAATATTTTCAGCCAGCTTCTCACCTATTCCACTCACATAACTTAGTAAATGTTTACTTGCCGTATTGATATTAATTCCAACCGAGTTTACGCAACGAATTACAGTGCTGTCCAATTCTTCTTTTAATTTGGTTTGGTCAACATCGTGCTGATATTGTCCAACTCCAATCGCTTTTGGGTCAATTTTTACCAATTCTGCCAACGGATCTGAAAGTCGTCGCCCAATAGAAACCGAACCACGAACCGTTACATCGTAATTAGGAAATTCTTCTCTTGCAATTTTTGATGCTGAATAAACCGAAGCTCCAGCCTCAGAAACAATAAAAACCTGAACCGGTTTGTCGAACGCGATTTTTTTGATGAAAAACTCCGTTTCGCGTGAAGCTGTTCCGTTCCCAATCGAAATCGCATCAATCTGATACGCATTTACCATTGAACGAATTTTTTTAATCGCCATTGATTCCTCATTTTGAGGTGCATGCGGATAAATCGTTTCGTTGTACAGTAAATCTCCTTTTTCGTCGAGACAAACTACTTTGCAACCACTTCTAAATCCAGGATCGATTGCTAAAATTCGTTTTTCTCCTAAAGGCGGTGCTAATAATAACTGTCCTAAATTATTGGCAAAAACCTGAATTGAATTGGCATCGGCTTTAGCTTTTGCTTCCTGCAACGTTTCATTTCCAATTGCCGGATTCAATAAACGTTTGTAACTGTCCTCAATCGCTAACTGCAAATGAGCTGTTGTATTATTTTGTTTTTTAATAATGATTTCATCGATAACATCGTAAGCTTCATCAATATCAACATCGATTTTTATTTTGATAAAACCTTCATTTTCTGCACGTAACATTGCTAATAAACGGTGCGCTGGTGCTTTTGTCAAAGGCTCTTCCCAATCAAAATACTGACTGAATTTTTGTGCTCCTTCTTCTTCGGCTTTCTTTTTTACAACTTTAGTTCCAATAGTTGCTTTTCGTTGATATAATCTACGCAATTGTTTACGAACATAAATGTTTTCATTAATCCATTCGGCTACAATATCACGTGCGCCTTGCATGGCGGCTTCTTCATTGATTACATTTTCATTGATGTATTGCGTCGAAATAAAATCAACATCGACATCACTTTCTGACATGATAATTTTTGCCAAAGGTTCTAAACCAAATTCGCGGGCAACATCGGCTTTTGTCTTTTTCTTCTTTTTATATGGAAGGTAGAAATCTTCAATTTCCTGCAAGTCAAAACTATCTTCGATTTTTTTCTTCAATTCTGGCGTAAGCGCTTTTTGCTCTTCAATAGATTTTAGAACAGCTTCTTTACGCTTTACAATTGTATCGTAATCTTTTTGAAGTTTTGCAATTTGTTCAATTACAACTTCGTCAAGATTTCCGGTCGTATCTTTTCGGTAACGCGAAATAAACGGAATCGTGCAATCTTCCTCTAATAATTTAACCGTGTTTTGAATGTTGATTGCTGCAGTTTGAACAGACTTGGCAATGAATTGAATATTAGTCATACTTTTAATGAAATAAATTCTTAATTATAAATTGATATAATTTACTTGTTAAATAAATAAGTGAATTATATTAATCGTTCGGCTAAAATAATATCTTTGTTTTTAATTTTAAGCCAATGGAAATTTTTTTACTCTATTTTTTATTTATAAATGTCATCGTTTTCATTCTTGCCGGATATGATAAACATCAAGCAAGAAAAAATAAACGAAGAATCCCTGAAAACACTTTATTTTTTTTAGAAGCAATTGGCGGAACAATTGGTTTATTAACAGCAATGCTTTTCTTTAGACATAAAACGAGTAAAACTTCATTTATTGTCAAATTTTCACTTATTTTTTTGATTCAGATTGTTTTAATTTATTTAAAATTAACTAATAAAATCTAAGTAATTCCCCTTGTTAATAACATTGAACTCAGCATCTGGATAAGCTTTTGCAAAGGCAGTTGGAATTTTTGCCTTTTTATTTTCATTCCATTTAAATTCAAATCCTGCCAATTTATCTGCTATTTCTTCCAGCCAATCTAATTCTTGCTGATCATAAGTCCGCCAGAAATAATTATTAGTTTTTATTTTATGATAATGCTGTTTTTTAATTCTTTCATATGCCAGATAATTTTCCCATAAATCTCCAATATCATTTCTTGAATCTAATCTATTAAAATTGTTGATAATGGCATTTCGGATTCCGTTATCATAAAAATACCATCGGCTTGATTTTACAATTTCCTTTCTTAAATTTCTACTGAAACCTTCAATTTTAAAAAGAATAAATACTTTCGAAAGTAAATCTAAATAGTTTGCTAATGTATTTTTTGACAACTGTAATTGATTGGCCAATTCTTGTATAGAAACTTCTTTACCAACCTGATATGCTATTAAACGAAGTAGATCATAAATTTTATCCGCATGCTTAATGCCTTCAAAAACTAAAATATCTTTTAACAAATAAGAATTGATAATTTCAAAAAGATAATCCTTTTTATCTTCCCAATTATCATATTGAATTAATTCGGGGTAACCGCCAAAAAGCAATCTTTCTTCTAAATTTTCAAGTGTTTGTTTATAGTTTTCCTTTGCAGAAAATTCTATTTGCGCTAACGGAAATAAGTAAAGTGTATTTTTTCGTCCGACAAGTGGTTCTCCCAACTTATTACTTAAATCAAACATTGAAGATCCTGTCGCAATAATTTTGAATTCCGTCAATAGAATCCACAATTAATTTAAGAATCATGCCTATTTCAGGAACGTTTTGAGCTTCATCAATAACCAGTAAATCAATACTTGACAATAATCTTTTATAGTTATTAACAGAACGCTCTTTTAATAAATTTACATCATTAATATCTTCTCCATTAAGCTGAAGATAAGTTTCAGAAGGAATTTCTCCTAAATAGCTTTTAATTAGTTCTGTTTTACCAACACGACGAGCTCCAAGTAAAATCAAAACTTTATTCGATACCAATTTCTTTTTAAACTCAGCAATTACAGCTCTTTCTAAATGTTTTTTCATTCTAATTAGCTTAAAATATAGAATGCAAAGATAACTAAAAATTGTAAATTCAGTCAGTGTGTTGACTGAATTTACATTAATTCAGTCAATGTATTGATCAAATTAACGTTAATTTATTTGGATAAAATCGTCGAATTTGTATTTTTTTAAATAAAAAACCGGATGAATTATAAAAATCCGCCCGGTGTGTTTATTCTTTATTGGTGCGAAGCACCCGATTTTTTTAACGTTTTACGAACAAGCAATCTTATTAACTCGATTTTGGTGTCTTCCGCCCTCAAAAGCAGTTTCTAAAAAAGTTTCAACGATTTCAACAGCTTGATGAATAGAAGTAAAACGCGCCGGAATACTCACAATATTAGCATCGTTATGTAAACGTGTTAAATAAGCAATTTCCTTTGTCCAGCATAAACCAGCTCTCACTTTAGGGTGTTTATTAACCGTCATTGCAATTCCATTTCCACTTCCGCAGATTACAATTCCAAAATCGGCTTTTCCTTCAGAAACATCATTCGCAACCGGATGTCCAAAATCAGGATAATCTACAGAAGCATCCGAATCAGTTCCATAATTTGTTACTTCATGTCCTTTTGCTTGCAACATTTCAACAATTGCTTTTTTATATTCTGGTCCAGCGTGGTCGTTTCCTATCGAAATTTTCATTTTCTATACTATTTAGTTGTGTCTTGCAAATTTACTTAATTAAAAAATGTTTGCCACGAATTTCGCCAATTTTCACGAATTTCTTTTAATATCGTTACTTTAAACGTAGCTATAAACATCTTCTTTATAAATAATGTACATTCGTGAAAAATAGTAGCAAAAACCCTTATTTTACAACTGTTTCATTGTCAAAACCTTATCGTTATTAACAATTTTGATAACTCTATAAGTCTCTGATAATCAGTAAAGAATAAACAATGTTTTTGTTAAAATTTTAATATGTTGATAGTGATTCGTAATTCGTTGATATTCAATTAACTTTAAGTTAACATTATTTGTTAATAAGTTCGAAAAGAAAATTAGAAGTTTTTTTTGGTTGTGTCGAAAAAAAACCTAATCCAAAACTGGAATGAAATATGCAAGAAAAGTTTCATGAATTTTTGGAAAAGTTATCAATATCAAAAATGCCATTTTCAACAAAAATCAACATATGAACTTATCTACAAAATGAATTCATTTTTGGTTGTCAACCGTTGTTAATTAAAATACAAAAAGTCTTATAAATTAAACTTTTAGCTAAAAATAACTATGTTGATAACTCAATATAACTAAGAGAAACTTCATTTCAATACTTTTAAAAATAAATTTATTCGACATATTAACAAGCTATAATAACAACCAAAAATTAATTAAATTTAAATTTTTCTTTTTGTTGTATTTAATATATGTTGAAAACTAAAAAAGTTGAAAAGGAAAAAATTTTTTGAATTTGAAAAAAAAGAAAGCTTTTAAACGATTTTGAGAGGATTGTTTAGATTGTCCAGAATTTGCTGCACTTCTTCGAAATCGTTGGGATGAACTTTGAGTCGGATACCGCCAAGTGCCGCCGAATACATTGGAGCGACAGAAAGCGTCATTTCGTTTTCAAAAAAAAATGGAATTTCTTCTTGTTCTAATAAGTGTTTCAGAACAACAGTTTCGTGCTGATAATTGAATACCGCAATGGTTTTAAAGCTTTCCATATTAGGTCTTTTTGTAAATGATACGAAAAGTTATATTTTTAATAATTCTAATTGTTAAAATCTATTATCTGATATCTTATTTGTAATTTTAAACCTTATAAGAAAAGATATATGAATAAGAAAATTAGAAAGCCGATAAAAAATGAGAAAGATTTCTCTAGTAAGATAGTAAAAATTTTATCGCAAAGCCCTAATAAAGCATTCAATTATAAACAAATAGCTGCAAAGCTTGAACTTGATGATACAAAAAGCAGAAATCAGATTATAAAAGATTTAAAGATTCTGGCTTCTTCAAAAAAGATAATTGAAACAGAACCTGGGAAATATTTAGTAAAAGCCGAAAGCCAGGATTATTACGAAGGAACAATTGATATGACCAGCAGAAAAACGGCATATTTTATTTGTCCTGATTTTAGCGAAGATGTTTTTATTCCGACCAATAATTTGAATCGCGCACTAGACAAAGACAAAGTAAAAGTTTACGTTTATAACCGAAGAAAAGGAAAAAGACCTGAAGGTGAAGTAATTGAAGTTATAGAAAGAAATAAAACAGAGTTTGTTGGAGTTATTGATATTCAGGCAAATTTTGCTTTCGTATCTACGGCAAACCCTAAAATGTATACGGATATTTTTATTCCGAAAGATAAAATTGGAGAAGCTGAAAATGGTGATGTTGTTTTAGTTACGATCGAAGATTGGCCAAAAAGAGCTGATAGTCCATTTGGATCTGTGATTAAAGTTTTAGGAAAACCAGGCGAACATAATACAGAAATTCATGCCATTTTAGCCGAATACGGTTTGCCGGCAGATTTTCCGGTAGAAGTAGAGGTTTATGCGCAAAAAATAGATACTTCAATTCAGGAATCCGAAATTGCAAAACGTCGTGACATGCGTGATACACTTACGTTTACGATAGATCCAAAAGATGCAAAAGATTTTGATGATGCGTTGTCTTTCAAAAAGTTAGAAAATGGAAACTTATGAAATTGGAATACATATTGCCGATGTTTCTTATTATTTGGAAGAAGGAACAATTTTAGATGATGAAGCGTATCAACGTGCAACTTCGGTTTATTTGGTCGATAGAGTAGTACCAATGCTTCCGGAAGTTTTATCTAATTTTGCTTGTTCATTGCGTCCAAATGAAGAGAAATATACGTTCTCGGCCGTTTTTGAAATTTCGCCAACTTCACAAGTTATCAACCAATGGTTTGGAAGAACTGTGATTTATTCAGATCAGCGATTTGCTTATGAAGAAGCACAATATATCATTGAAACAAAAGACAATACAATTCCAGTTGATATTTCTATTACAGGAGAATCTTATGTAGTTTCAGATGAAATTGTTGAAGCTACTTTAAAATTAGATGAATTAGCCAAGATTTTAAGAAAGAAAAGAATGGCCAATGGTGCAATTTCTTTTGATAAAGTCGAAGTAAAATTCAATTTAGACTGCTGAAGGAGAACCAGAAGGTGTTTACTTCAAAATTTCAAAAGATGCCAATCATCTGATTGAAGAATTCATGCTTTTGGCCAATAGAAAAGTGGCAGAATACATTGGAAAACAAAAGAAAACATTTGTTTACCGTATTCACGATGAACCAAATGAAGACAAGTTAATTGCAATGGCAACAGTAATTGCTAAATTTGGATATAAAATAGATTTCAGAAACAAAGGCGATATTTCAAAATCACTGAACGCTTTGATGGAAGAAGTAAATGGTAAAAAAGAACAGAATTTAATTGATACTCTTGCTATTAGAAGTATGAGTAAAGCCAAATATTCGACAGAAAATATTGGACATTATGGTTTAGCTTTTGATTATTACAGTCATTTTACTTCGCCAATTCGTCGTTATCCTGACGTAATGGTTCATAGATTATTGCAATATTATCTTGATGGAGGAAAATCTGTAGATGAAGAAATTTATGAAACAAAGTGTCTGCATTGTTCAAATATGGAAAGTTTAGCAACAAATGCTGAACGTGACAGTATCAAATACATGCAGGTTAAATACATGCAGGATCATCAGGACGAAGAATTTTTGGGAGTTATTTCAGGAGTTACAGAATGGGGAATTTATGTTGAAATCGTTTCAAATAAATGCGAAGGAATGGTGAGAATCAGAGAGATAAAAGATGATTATTATACTTTTGATGAAAAACAATATGCTTTGGTCGGAGCGACTTCAAACAGTATATTGCAATTAGGAGATGAAATTTATGTTAAAGTAAAAAATGCTGATTTAGTTAAAAAACAACTGGATTTTCATTTTTTAAGAAGAGCCGAATAAATATTAATTAAAAAAATAGAAAGTATGAAAAAGCTAATTATAGGAGCAGTAATTTTATTTGTTCAAATGTCTTTTGGTCAAGTTACTAAAGAGTTAGGTGATTTTGATACCGTAAAAGTATTTGATAAGTTAAGTGTAAAATTAGTTCAGTCATCTGAAAATAAAATTGTTATAAAAGGAGCCAGAGAAGCTGAAGTTGAAGCCGTAAATAAAAATGGAATATTAAAATTAAGAATGCCTTTTCCTAAACTTTTATCAGGAAATGATCTTGATATAACACTATATTACAAACATTTAGAATTATAGATGTTAATGAAGGAGCAGAGGTAAAAAGCAGTGAAGCGATCAAAGCAACCTCGTTTAAAGTAAGTGCACAGGAAGGCGGTATTATTGATGTTGAATTAAATGTTGATAAACTGAAAGTAAGCTGTGTTTCTGGAGGTAAAATTACATTAACTGGTAAAGCTGAAAACCAAGATGCAAGTCTAGGAGCTGGAGGTTATTTACTGGGAAGTAAATTAAGTTACGTCTCAAACTACTGTAAGCGTTTCTGCGGGTGGAAAAGCCGATGTGAATGCGTCAACCCTTGTTGATGCAAAAGTGAGCGCAGGAGGCTCTATTTACATTTATGGAAAACCAAAACAAATAAACCAAAAAACAGTCTTTGGAGGTAAAATCGAAGAAGTAAAATAACAACAGTATTTTGATGATAAATGATATTCTGGCTGGATTGCCATGGGGACTTGTTCTTGAGCTTTATGGTAGGTCCAGTATTTTTTGTTTTATTAGAAACCAGTATTACAAAAGGATTCAGATCTGCAATCGTATTTGATTTTGGAGTAGTATTAGGTGATATTTTTTTTATTGCAATTGCTTATTTAGGAAGTTACAGACTGAATTCGAGTTTAAAAGATAAACCGGCGTTTTTATTTTTGGAGGAATAATAATGCTTTCTTATGGTATTATTTCTTTCGTGAAATTAAAAAAAGAAGAAAAAATAAATGATGAAGAAATTGATCGTGATATCATTGAAAAGAAATTACGGAAGTTTGTTTGTAAAAGGATTTTTACTGAACGTTATCAACATAGGAGTTCTTGGTTTTTGGCTTGCTGTTATTATTTCTGTCGGACCAAAATTAGAAATGCAAAACTCAAGAATGATTACATTTTTTACTGCAGTAATTATTACTTATTTATTTGTTGATTGTCTTAAAATACTATTAGCGAAACAATTAAAATCTAAAATGACACCAACTAATATATTAAAAATCAAAAAAGGAATTAGTATAGTTTTAATGGTTTTTGGATTTGTTTTGATGATCCAAGGATGGTTTCCAAAAGAAAAAGAAATGGTTAAAAACGCTTTCGAGAAGATTGATAAGTAGTTGTTAATAACTCAAAATTATATAATTAAGCCTCTGAATTTCAGAGGTTTTTTTGTGTTTATAAGTACTAAAGAGATAATATTATACGCTTAGTTTGTCATTTCTGTAAAAGTCACTTATTTCGGTAACGGATTTATCATTTCGATTGGCTTTTTTCCATCAATGCCTTGATGTGGTCTTTCATGATTGTAATAATATAAATATTGCAATAATTCTTCTTTTAGTTCTTCTTGAGAATCAAAATCAGTATCTCTTAACAAATCTTCTTCAAGAGTTCTCCAAAAGCGCTCTACTTTGCCATTGGTTTGTGGACGATAAGGTCTGGTGTATCTATGTACTATCCCAAGTTCCATCAACATTCTTTCAAAAGGATGATTGGTTTTTACTTTGCTTGTTTTAGGCCCAAATTCAGCTCCATTGTCAGATAATATCTCTTCAAACTTTATTTCATAATGGCTGCTTAAGATGTTTAGGCATTTCAATGCCGCAAACATAACGGTTAGACTGGTAATGTCTGGAACCAATTCTGCCCAGGCAATCCGGCTGTAATCATCAATTATACATACTAGATAGAGCTTTTTATTTTCTCCTCGAATTATGCTTTTGCTTAAATAATGACAATCAATATGACCCAGCTGTCCCATTCTTTCTTTGATTATTTTCTGATGATTCTTCTTAATCTTCGGAGTTAATCTGTTTATTTTATGTCGTTTTAAAATATTGTAAACTCCTGAATAGGAAGGTGTATGTTTTCCTAATTTGGGATTTAAGATACTAACAATTTCATATTTGTTGTTTCCTTTTTCTCGTAATTCAATCACTTTTTGTTCTATAAAAAACAAAGGGCGTCTTGTTTTATATTTGGGACCTCGCTTCTGAGGAAGCAGATCCGCATATTTCCCACTTTGTTTATAGCGATTATAATACTTTAAAAAACTTTTTCTGCAGGTGTCATTTGCTTGGTAAAAATCCATTGCCTTTTTATGCAGTGGATGAGTTTTGTTTTTTACCTGTTCATATTCTTTTATTAAAAAACGATACTTCTCTAAATAGTTTCGCTCTAAAGTCGAATCCTGACTATTATTTCTCATCGTAACAAAATTTATTAAAGTTAAATTTTGTTACCGAATTATCTAACCTTTACAATTTCGACGAAGGAGAAATCTTCGCAAGTAACTCCGTAATAATTGTCCAATCTTTGTCGAGCTTCTCGTGAAGATTTCTCCTTCGTCGAAATGACAATATTGTGGAAAGTTTATACATAAAAAAAACCTTCAAATTGCTTTGAAGGTTTTTGAGGCATCGTCCGGATTCGAACCGGAGTAGGAGCTTTTGCAGAGCCCAGCCTAGCCGCTCGGCCACGACGCCATTGCTTGAACGGATGGCAAAAGTAACTAAAATCTTTAAATTTCAAAAGTTTCGTATGAACTATTTTGAAAAAATACGATTTTAGATAAAATATTTACTTTCTTATTTCCGTCATTTTTATGGTAACTGTTTCAACATCACCACCAATAGGAGGATTAATTTTTGAAACCCAAACTGTTGTTTTTTCTACTGTTAAAATTTCAGCAAGTACTCGAATATTGATTCTTTTGGCTACATGTTCTAATAAATGTGAACGAATTGCCATTTCTTCTTCAACAATTTTGTTCAAATGAACGTAATCAACAGTATCTAAAAGGTGATCTGTTTCTGCTGATTTTTCTAAATTGGTTTTAATTTTTAGATCAACAGTGTAATCAGATCCAATTTTTCCTTCTTCAATTAAACATCCGTGGTACGAAAAAGTACGAATGTTTTTTAGTTTAATAATTCCCATTTTTATATTGTTTCACGTTTAAAGTTTCAGGTTTTGCGCCACTTAAATAACTTTAAACCTGAAACCTGAAACCTTTTTTTTATCTTTGCTAAAATTACTATAAAATAATGGCATCAGAAGAGAAATCACTCAATTTTATTGAACAAATCATAGAGGAAGATTTAAAATCAGGTCTTTCTAAAACTAAACTTCATTTTCGTTTTCCACCAGAACCAAACGGTTATTTGCACATCGGACACGCAAGTGCTATTGCTTTAAATTTTGGTTTAGGACTTGATTATCAGTCACCTGTAAATTTACGTTTTGACGATACCAATCCTGAAAAAGAAGAACAGGAATTTGTTGACGCCATTAAAAAAGATGTTGAATGGCTGGGTTATACCTGGGCTGAAGAACGTTATGCATCCGATTATTTTCAGCAATTATATGATTGGGCTGTTTTATTAATTAAAAAAGATAAAGCTTATATTGATAGTCAATCTTCTGAAGATATGGCGACTCAAAAAGGAACTCCTTCTACAGTTGGAACTGATAGTCCATTACAGAAATCGTTCTATTGAAGAAAATTTAGACTTATTCGAAAGAATGAAAAACGGTGAATTTGAGGCTGGAACTCATATTCTTCGTGCAAAAATAGACATGAAATCAACCAATATGTTGATGCGTGATCCTATCATGTACAGGATTTTGCACAAACATCACCATAGAACGGGAGATGATTGGAAAATTTATCCAATGTATGATTGGGCACACGGACAAAGTGATTATTTAGAAGAAATCTCACACTCATTTTGTACACTGGAATTCTTGCCTCACCGTGAATTATATGATTGGTTTTTAGATCAAATTTTAGATGAAAATAAACTTCGTCCAAAGCAAAGAGAATTTGCAAGACGTAATCTTTCTCATACTGTTGTTAGTAAAAGAAAATTACAGCAATTGGTTAAAGAAAAGCATGTTAACTCTTGGGATGATCCAAGAATGTCAACTATTTCAGGGTTAAGAAGACGAGGTTACACGGCTACATCTTTGCGTAATTTTGCCAATACAATCGGAATTGCAAAACGTGATAATTTGATTAATGTCTCGGTTTTAGAGTTTTGTATTCGTGAAGATTTGAACAAAATTGCACCTCGTGTAATGGCAGTTTTAGATCCTGTAAAAGTGGTTATTACGAATTATCCGGAAGGAAAAGAGGAATGGTTGGAAGCCGAAAATAACCAGGAAGATGAAAATGCAGGTTTCAGAAAAGTGCCTTTTTCACGTGAATTATACATTGAAAGAGAAGACTTTTTAGAAGATGCTCCGGCAAAATTTTTCCGTTTGACTTTAGGAAAAGAAGTACGTCTTAAAAATGCGTATATTATTAAAGGAGAAAGTGTTATAAAAGATTCAGAAGGAAATATTACAGAAATTCATGTTACTTATGATACCGATTCTTTAAGCGGAAGTGGGACAGAAGCAAGCCAAAGAAAAGTATCAGGAACATTGCATTGGGTTTCTATTCAACATGCCATTGAAGCAGAAGTTCGTTTGTACGATCGTTTATTTACAGATGAAGCGCCGGACAGTTATAAAGACAAAAATTTCTTAGATTTTGTGAATCCAAATTCATTAGAAATTGTAACTGGATTTGTTGAACCAAGTTTGGCTACAGCTCAAAATGAAGATAAATTTCAGTTTCAACGTTTGGGGTATTTTACTGTTGATAAAGACTCAACTGCTTCAAAATTAGTATTTAACAGAACTGTTGGATTGAAAGATGCTTGGGAAGAAAAAGGTAAAAAAGAAGAAAACAGCATCAATAATTCTTTAAAAGATATCAATAAATATTTTAAAGTTGAAACAAAACCAGAACGTATTGCAATTGAAAGTGCAATAGGGGAGAACATAAAAAATGTTTCTAGTTTTTCGCTTTTGCAGAATTCATTGAAGAAAAATATCAATAATAATAAAGCTTCATTATTGTTTGCTCAATTTATTTTGAAATATTCAAATTGGAAATCTACAGATTTTGAAGAAGAAGATATTAAAAAATTATATTCAATGTCTCTTAGAAGTGAATCAACTTACGTTCGATCAAAAGCACTTTTAAATTTAAGAGATATTGAGAATGAAAGTTTCAAAAATCAATTTGATGACGAAATTTTGAAATTGTATTCAAATCCTCCAAAAAATGCATCGGAGAGAGAAATTGAAATTCTTGCCGAGATGGTAAAGAAGTAAAATAATTAGAATCTATGGAAAAGCGCTTTTATAAGCGCTTTTTTTTATTATTTGTTTTTTCTATTAAAAATAAAATATTTATAAAAATTTTAGATTAAAAATCACCTCCATAAATTGATTTTAAGACGATTTTTTATTTCTTCTGACACAGAATTCATCTTTTGTAAAATAGTTAAAATAAAAGCTTTATTTTGATTTTAGGATTCAAATTAGTGCTTGTTAAGGTTTATTAACAGTGAATTGTTTATAACTGTAGCATTTTAATTCAATTTTTGATTTGGATGAAATTTGTCTTTAAAAAGTTCTTGAGTTTTTTTAAATATAGATTTTATTTATATTAATTTATAATTTATTATGTTTTTAATAATTATTAATAAAATCTATTATAAAATTAAATTTAATAGATAAATATAAGTAAAAACGACTTTCATAAATGGTTTTTAAGCTTGTTTTTAATTTCTTCCGACAGATAACTCATTTATTGAATTATTGTTTAATTAAAGCCTTTATTTTAATTTTTGACCTCATTTTTGTCAGTTTAACGGGTTGTTAACATACAATTGTTTATAAAGTTGCTATTTTTAACTCAACACTAAAAATCAGAGATGATTTTTACAAAAATTAAAATTTGCCGTTAAAGAAACGAAACTGAAATTTGTTGGTTTTAAAAACTCATAATTTTTACTCTAGTAGATTTTCAATATTGATTTCTTGAAAAGACAATTTTATGTTCTCATTTTTATTGTGATGTAATTTTGATAATATTTCGCGTAAAAGGTATTTTTCAGATTCTGTCATAATGTACAAAATTCCATAACATTGAATTTGTGTTAAGCTTTAGTTTTTAAATTTCAAATCTGATCATTTTTAATTTAAATCTAATATCATGAAAATTTTATATTTTACGCTAGCAATTCTATTTGCAAATGTTGCAATTTCTCAAACACATCAAATTACAAAACACAATGGTGAACAACTTGATGTTAATTTTATAAAAAACGAAAATGGTTTAATTTACTATTCATTGAACGGAAGTTCTGAAGAAGTAAAAATTAGCAAATATGCTGTTTCGTCAATTACAAATAAACAGACAAAACAAACTCAAAAGATTTCAGATAAGATAGTTGTAGATTCAAAAGATGATTATAAAATGGTAACTGTTTTACCTCAAGAAAAGACAATAGGACTGAAGCAAGTTGCAAGTTTTACAGGTGTCTCGACAAGGACAAAAGGTGAACCGCCAATTGCAAACCAAAATCAAACTGCTATGAGAATCAAAACAAAGTCAGCTTCAAGTGGTTACCCATTTGTAAGCATTGTTGAAAAAGCTGATGGTAAGTACGAAGCAGTTGCATATGTGTATTAATAATAGTGTTAATATTGTATAAATAACAATTTATCAAAGTTTTATCATTTTAAAAATGAGTATCTTTATTAATAATTTAAAAATTGTAACATCATGTCTAAGAATTTAAATACAGCCGCCGCAATTTTAGCGGCAGCAGCGGCAGGAGCAGCAATCGGAATTTTGTTTGCTCCAGATAAAGGATCAAAAACTCGTGCAAAATTGAAAGAAGGTTTAGATGACGCAAAACATAATTTGCAAGATTCACTTTCAGCAAGTTCTGAAGTTCTTCGTGAAAAATTTACAAGTGCTACTCATAATCTTGATGGAACTTTGAATGATCTTCTTTCAAATGTTAGCCACAAAACGGAAGAAGTAATTACTTTTTTAGAAAGTAAATTAGCTGAATTAAAAGAGCAGAACGCTAAATTTCAGAAATAATAATTTTTTAAAGGCACGTAACTTGCTTATTTTTATAGGAAAGTTATGTGCTTTTTTTATTTAAAATCACCATTATGGCTTTTGAAGAATTAAAAGAAAATACTGAAAATATTCAAGATCAAGCTAAAGAATATATTGAAAGTCATTTAGCATATTATAAACTTTGGGGATTTAAAGTGGCCATGAAATCGACTACTTTAATTTTTAAGTTTACTTTGATTTTATTGTGTTTCAGTATGGTTTTGCTTTTCGGATCTTTTGCAGCAGCGTATGCTTTTGGTAGTTTGTTTGAGAGTAATGCTTTAGGATTTTTGGCAGTAGGAGGGATCTATTTGTTTTTCACAATTTTACTTTTCTTTATAAAAGATAAGTTTGTTGAAGGACCAATTTTAGAGAAATTTTCAGAAATCTTTTTTAATGATTAACAATTATGGAAAAGAAAAAATACTCATCGTATGCAGAACTTGAAAGAGATCTGGAAATTTTGAAATTAGAAAAAGAGATTAATTATCAGAAATTAGTTTTAAGTTTTCAGAAAACTAAAGAGAGATATAACACCGCAAAAAATTGTAAATGGATTTATTTCATCGTACACAGAAAACATTCCAAATTCATATGTAAAAATTATACAATCAGTTTTACCATATATTATTGGTTGGTTTATCAATAAAAAAAGAGGCCGTTAAGCCTCTTTTTTATTTTTGTATTATTTATTTAAGCCGTTTCTGTTGACTCTGAAGTATCTGATGGATTATAGTTTATATCCGAATTATTTGTTTTTTTAACTTTTCTCGGTTGTCTTTTCATCATCTTCTCCAATTATATTTGAAGCTGTAAAACTAGTTACCATACTGTTCAACATATCACTTGCCGCTTGTGGAGAGTTTGGTAATAATATCAAATTAGAGTTGGTATCTGCTCCAATTGCTTGAAGCGTATCATAATGTTGTGTAATTACTATCAAAGCAGATGCTTCCTGTGAATTGATTCCAACATTGTTTAAAACTTCAACACTTTCTACTAATCCACTTGCAATTTCTCTACGTTGATCGGCAATACCTTGACCTTGAAGTTTTTTACTTTCCGCTTCAGCTTTTGCTTTTGCTACAATTCTAATTCGTTGAACTTCAGATTCAACATTGGCTGCTGTTTTTTCTCTTTCGGCAGCATTAATTCTGTTCATTGCATTTTTTACCTGAATATCTGGATCAATATCTGTTACCAAGTGTATTGATGATGTCATATCCATAAGTGGTCATAGCTTCATTCAATTCTCTTTTTACAGCAATTGCGATATCATCTTTTCTTACAAAGACATCATCCAATATTAGTTTAGGAACTTCGGCACGAACAACATCAAATACATATGCAGTAATTTGATCATGTGGATATTCCAGTTTATAAAAAGCTTCATATACTTTTTCTTGAATTACTTTAAATTGGACAGAAACTTTCATTTTGATAAAAACATTGTCTTTAGTTTTGCGTTTCAATAATAACATCTAATTGTTGAATTTTAAGATTTACGCGTCCGGCAATTCTGTCAATTACTCGGAATTTTAAGTTGTAATCCTGAATTTCTTACACTTAAAAATTTTCCAAATCGTTCAATTATAACAGATGATTGTTGTTTGACTGTAAAAAAGGAAGACATAAAAATAAAGAATGCCGAGAGACTAGTAAGGATAATAAATGCTGTGCTCATGGTGATAATTAGTTTAGATTTTTTGATCTCGGTAAATTACGAAAATTCTTCTAAAGAAAATTTTAAAACATTAAAAAAACGCTAAGAACATTTTTAGATGTTTCTTAGCGTTTAGTTTTTTTAACCATTAAGGTATTAAGTTAATTAAGTCAAGCTTTGTCAAGAGAATAAAGCTTCACTTTATAAACTTAAAAAATTATCTATTTTTACCATTAAGTGAGGCTTAATAATTTAATATCTTAATGGTAAATTTTTTTATAAAGTAGCTATCGCTTTTTGAATTCTCGAAATAGTTTCTTCTTTTCCGATGATTTCAACAATGTCAAATAGGTGAGGACCTTTAAGAGCTCCAACCAAACTCAAACGGAAAGGTTGCATCACTTTACCCATTCCAATTTCGTTTTTCGTCAACCAGTCTTTTACAATTGCTTCAATATTTGCAGAATCAAATCCATCGATATATTCAAGAGTCGAAATCAATTCCTGCATTAAAGCCGGAGTTTCTTCCTTCCAGTTTTTAGCTTGCTTTTTCATCATAAGATGTTGGAGCTTGGAAAAAGAAATCAGTCAAATCCCAAAATTCAGAAACAAAATGTGCTCTTTCTTTAATTAAAGAAACAATTCTTGTAATGTCATATTTCGAACGTATCGAACACCTTTTTCAACCAAAATAGGAGAGAAGTCTTTCGCTAAATCAGCATCATTTTGTTTGATTAAATATTGGTGATTGAACCATTTGTTTTTTTCCGGATCAAATTTTGCTCCCGCTTTATGAACTCTGTTCAAGTCAAAAGATTCAACTAATTCTTCTAAAGAAAATAATTCTTTTTCCGTTCCGTCATTCCAACCTAATAAAGCAAGGAAGTTTATAACTGCTTCTGGGAAAAATCCTTTTTCTCTGTAGCCAGAAGAAACGCCTTCTTCGGTTTTCCATTCTAATGGAAACACTGGAAATCCTAATTTATCCCCATCTCTTTTTGATAATTTTCCGTTTCCAATTGGTTTTAAAATCAAAGGTAAATGTGCAAATTCTGGAGCATCCCAACCAAAAGCTCTGTACAATAAAACGTGAAGTGGCATCGATGGCAACCATTCTTCTCCACGAATTACATGTGAAGTTTCCATCAAATGATCATCTACAATATTGGCCAAATGGTAAGTTGGCATTCCATCACTTTTGAATAATACTTTATCGTCAAGTAGATTCGTTTCAAATTTTACATCACCACGAATGATATCTTTTAAATGTAAAGTTTCATCAACCGGAGTTTTAAAACGAATTACATAATGTTCTCCATTTGCAATTCTTTTCGCAACTTCTTCTGCAGAAATTACTAAAGATGTATCTAATTTTTCACGGTTATGATGATTGTAAATAAATGTTTTTCCTTCTGCTTCATGTTGTTTTCTATGTGCATCTAAAGCTTCCGGAGTATCAAAAGCATAATAAGCCCAACCCGAATTGATCAATTGATCGGCATATTTTTGGTATAAATCTTTACGATCACTTTGTCTGTACGGACCAAATTTTTCATTTTTCCCAACGGTTTCTTCAGGAGCAATTCCTAACCATTCTAATGCTTCCATAATATATGCTTCAGCACCAGGAACAAAACGAGTCTGGTCTGTATCTTCAATTCTCAGATAGAAAACACCGTTATTTTTTTTGGCAAATAAATAATTAAATAGGGCAGTACGAACTCCGCCAATATGTAATGGTCCAGTTGGACTTGGTGCAAAACGCACACGAACTTGCTTTGACATTTGTTTAAATTTTGTTGCAAAGATACAATTCTAATTAGAGAATTAGAAAATGAGTTTAATTAGATAATTGTCTCGTGTGTAGCTCAATTGACTAATTTTCTCATTGATCATTATCTAATTAAAATTAGTACTTTTATAGGTTATAATTAAAAGAGATTTTATTTTGAAAACATCATCTGCAATATATCAGAAATTAGAAGGATTTATAAAGAAATATTATATGAACGAATTGATAAAAGGAGCGCTTCTTTTTATTGGTTTCGGACTTTTGTATTTTCTATTTACGCTTTTTATTGAGTATTTTCTTTGGCTGAAACCAGCTGGAAGAACACTTTTATTCTGGATATTTATTGCAGTAGAAGTTTTTCTTTTGTTTCGATTTATTTTATTTCCAATTTTTAAGTTATTCAAACTTCAAAAAGGAATCGATTATAATCAGGCTTCAGAAATTATTGGAAATCATTTTACAGAAGTAAGTGATAAACTAACGAACTTTTTACAGATTATCATCCAATGAAAATCCAGCAGAAAGTTCAGAATTAATGTTGGCCTCAATCGAACAAAAAGCAAATTCATTGCAGCCAATTCCATTTGGAAATGCCATCAATTTTAAATCAAATAAGAAATATTTGCCATTGGCTATTGATTCCGATTTTGCTTTTTGCAGTCTTTTATATTTCTGGAAACAGTAATATTATTTCTCAAAGTTTAAATAGAGTAGTGCATTTCAATGCTGCATTTTTACCTCCGGCTCCTTTCAAATTTGTGGTTTTAAATACTAATTTCAAACAGAACAAAACAAAGATTTCATTGTAAAAGTTGAATCTGAAGGAAAAATTGTTCCGGAAAATGTGATGATCCATATTGGCAGACGAAAGTTATTTTATGGAATCTTCGCAACCTGGAAAGTTCGAATTCAAGATTGAAAAACCAGCTTCGGATAATGTTCTTTTTCTTTTGAAGGAAATTCGGTTTCATCAGATGAATATGAATTAAAAGTTATTACAGTTCCATCAATTGCCAACTTCGAAATGGTGTTGAATTTTCCATCTTATCTAAAAAAGAAATCAGAAACTATTCAAGGAACTGGAAATGCAATTGTACCAGAAGGAACTTTGGTGACCTGGAAAATGAATACACAATCGACTCAGGAGATAGTTTGGAAAGATGAAAATGCAGTTTTGAAGTTTAATAAAGCCGAAAATGAATTTAAATTGGCTAAAAATATTAATCAAAATACAGAATATCAAATTCTTACTTCAAATAATAAGGTTAAAAATTATGAGAAATTGGACTATCAGTTGTCAGTTATCAAAGATCAGCATCCAACAATCACTGTTTCACCTGCTCCGGACAGTTTAAAGTTAGATAAGAATTATGTTTTAGGAAGACTTGGAGATGATTATGGTTTATCAAAATTACAAGTTGTTTATTATGAACATAACAAACCACAAACTGCAAAACGTGGAACCATTCCTGTAAAGCAAGCTGTATTCGATCAGTTCGTTTTTAACTTTCCAAGTAATCTTGCTGTTGAAGAAGGAGTGTCTTATGAATACTATTTTGAGGTTTTTGATAACGATGCTCTTCATGGATTTTAAGAGTACAAAATCTTCTGTATTTTCAGATAGAGTTGCTACAACAGATGAAGTTCATGATTTAGAATTGCAACAGCAAAATGCAAAATATTAATAGTTTAGAAAAATCATTAAAGAATCAGGAAAAGCAATTTTCTGAAATGGATAAATTCAAAATACCGGAAAAGAAAAAGATAATTTAGAGTTTAAAGATCAGCAAAAAATAAATGATTTTATCAAACGTCAAAAACAACAAGACGAAATGATGAAGCAGTTTGCTGAGAAAATGAATAAGAATTTAGATAAATTACAATACCGAGAAGAAAGATAAAACTGCAGAAGATTTACAAAAGCGTTTAGATAATGCAGAGAAAGATTTAGAAAAAAATCAGAAATTGTTGGATGAATTGAAGAACTTAAATGACAAATTAAACAGCGAAGAGTTGTTTGATAAGATGGAAAAGTTCAAACAAATCAGCAAAAATCAATCTCGTAATTTAGAACAATTAGTTGAGTTAACGAAGCGTTTTTATGTAGAAAAGAAAGCAGAGCAAGTTGCAGAGAAATTAAATAAGTTGGCAGAAAAACAAGAAAAGCTTTCTAATAAAGATAGCTGAAAACACAAAAGAGAAACAAGACGAAATCAATAAATCATTTGATAAAATTCAGGAAGATCTTAAAAGATTTGAAAGAAGAAAACAAAACTTTAAAAGCTCCTTTGGATATTCCTGAAAGATGCTTCAAAAGAAAAAGATGTTGAGAATGATTTGCAAAAAGCTTCTGAAGAATTGAATAAAAAGAATACTTCTTCGGCTAAGCCAAAACAAAAAAGTGCTTCTCAAGAAAATGAAGAGCATGGCACAACAAATGCAGTTCGAGTATGGAAGGTGGAGAGCAAGAACAATTGGAAGAAGATGTTGCAATGCTTCGTCAGATTCTGGATAATCTTTTAGCATTATTCATTATCACAGGAAGATGTGATGAAACAATTTAAATCGATGAAATTGGGTTCTTCTGCATATACCAAGAACATTAAAAATTCAGCAGAATTTGAAACAACAGTTCCGACATGTTGATGATAGTTTGTTTGCAATGTCTTTAAGAAATCCAAAAATTGCTGAAGATGTAACTAAGGAAATTGGAAACGTACAATATAATATGGACAAAGCGATTGAAGTTTTGACAGATGTTCAAATTCCAAAAGGAGTTTCACATCAGCAATATGCCGTTTCATCTGCAAATAAATTAGCCGATTTTTTAAGTGATCTTTTAAACAATATGCAGATGCAAATGTCTAAACCAGGAATGGGAAAACCAAAACAAGGAGACGGACAAGGAATGCAATTCCAGATATTATTCAAAAGCAAAAAGGTTTGGCTGATAAAATGAAAGATGGAATGAAGCAGGTGAGAAGTCTGGAGATAAACCGGGAAGTGGTCAACAAGGAAAAACTGGTGAAGGGAAAAAGTCAAGACGGTCAACAGGGAAAAGATGGAAATGGAAAAGATGGAAAGAATGGTCAGGGAAAAATGGACAAGGCAGTAAAGAAGGTGGAAAAGGAAAGGATGGAAAAGAAGGTGAAGATGGTGAAGGAGATGCTGAAAGCGATAATGGAAATTTATAAAGAACAGGTAAAACTTCGTGAAGCATTACAGAACGAGTTAACTAAAAAAGGTTTAGACGCACAAGGTAAATCTGTAATTGATCAGATGAAAGCATCTGAAAAGCAGATTTTAAACAAAGGATTTAAGAATGAGAACCTGCAAAGAATTTTAAATATTCAGCAAGAATTATTAAAATTAAACAATGCAGTTCAGCAACAAGGTCAAGATACGAAGCGTCAATCTGAAACAAATAAGGCTGAATTTTCTAATCGTGCAAATGCTTTACCAAGCTCACTTAATGATTATTTAAACAGTGTAGAGATTTTAAATAGACAATCGCTACCTTTGCGCTCGAATTTTAATCAAAAGGTTCAAGAATATTTTAATACAAAATGATAAATTTTAATTACGAAACCGAATTTACTTTAGACAACGAACAAGCTTTTACAGATTGGTTAAGCGCAGTAATAGTTTCTGAAAAGAAAAATGAAGGAGAAATAAATTATATTTTTTGTGATGATGAATATCTTGCATAAGATAAATGTAGAGTATTTAAATCACGATACATTAACAGATATTATCAGTTTTGATTACACAGTTGGTAATGAATTAAACGGAGATATTTTTGTTTCCGTTGAAAGAGTAGAAGATAACGCTAAAGATTTCAATGTTTCTTTTGAAGAAGAATTAAAACGTGTTTTGCTCACGGTATATTACATTACTGTGGATACAAAGATAAAGTCAGATGCAGACGCAGAATTAATGCGTTCAAAAGAAGATGAAAAGATTGCAATGTTTCACGTGGAACAGTAGAGAATCTTGTTTCAAGTTTTTATTGTTTCAGGTTTCAAGTTTTGAAATTGAAACCAACAAATAGAGATTGTTTCACGTGAAACGTTTTTAATTTGAAATAGTTTTTAAAAGTGTTTCACGTGGAACATGTAAAGTTGATTTGAACAGGATAATTTTAAAAAATGTTTCACGTGGAACACGTGAAATTTAAGTGGAAGATGATAATAGGTAAAAATGTTTCACGTGGAAACATTTCGATTGGTTTCGAATTTTAGAAAAAAATGGATATGTTCCACGTGGAACTTTTAAGTTTGATTCGTAAACCTGAAACTTGAAACTTGAAACAGAAATAAAACCGTTCCACGTGGAACAAAAGAATAATAAAGTTAATTCTGAGAACTGCCTTAAACGGTTTCCAGAGAATAATAAAACAAAATGTTTTTAGAAGAATACGATGTTATTGTAGTTGGTGCAGGTCATGCAGGATCTGAAGCCGCGGCAGCGGCAGCAAATTTAGGATCGAAAACTTTATTGGTAACAATGAGTTTGCAGAACATTGCCCAGATGTCTTGCAATCCTGCAATGGGAGGAATTGCAAAAGGACAAATTGTTCGTGAGATTGATGCGCTTGGAGGATACTCTGGAATTGTTTCAGACCGAACTGCGATTCAGTTCAAGATGTTGAACAAATCAAAAGGACCTGCAATGTGGTCGCCGAGAGTTCAAAGTGATCGAATGCGTTTTGCAGAAGAATGGAGAATGATGTTGGAGGGAACTCCTAATTTGGATTTCTACCAGGAAATGGTAAAAGGGTTGATTATCGAAAACGGAAAGATAAAAGGAATTAGAACTTCGCTTGGAGTTGAGATTCGATCCAAATCGGTTGTGTTGACAAACGGAACTTTCTTGAATGGTTTGATTCATATTGGAGAAAAACAATTCGGTGGAGGAAGAGCTGGTGAAAGTGCTGCAACCGGAATAACAGAAGATTTAGTGAATGCCGGTTTCGAAGCTGGAAGAATGAAAACAGGAACGCCTCCGACGAGTTGATGGGCGTTCTTTGGATTATTCGAAAATGAACGAAGAAAAAGGAGATGCAAAACCGGATAAGTTTTCTTATTCGGATTTAACGATTCCGTTGACGCATCAAAGGTCTTGTCACATGACATACACGTCGCTTGAAGTTCATGATATTTTGAGAGAGGGTTTTGATCGTTCGCCAATGTTCAACGGAAGAATAAAAAGTCTTGGTCCGAGATATTGTCCGTCGATTGAAGATAAGATTAATCGTTTTGCGGATAAAGAACGTCATCAACTTTTTGTTGAACCGGAAGGATGGAATACTTGTGAAGTTTACGTAAACGGATTTTCAACTTCGCTTCCAGAGGATATTCAATTTAAAGCTTTGCGTACAGTTGCAGGATTTGAAAATGTGAAATTTCTTCCGTCCGGGTTATGCGATCGAATATGATTATTTCCCGCCAACACAATTGAAGCATACTTTGGAAACAAAGTTAGTTGAAGGATTATATTTTGCCGGACAAATTAATGGAACGACAGGATATGAAGAAGCAGCTTCACAAGGATTGATGGCCGGAATAAATGCGCATTTAAAAGTGCACGAAAAAGCGCCATTAATTTTAAAACGTGATGAAGCTTATATTGGAGTTTTGATTGACGACTTAATTACAAAAGGAACTGAAGAGCCTTATCGAATGTTTACATCAAGAGCAGAATATAGAACATTGTTGCGTCAGGATAATGCCGATTTCAGATTGACTCCAATGTCACATGAAATTGGTTTGGCTTCTGAAGCTCGTTTGCGAAGAATGGAAAAGAAATTAAACGAGTCTGAAAAGATGGTTGCATTTTTCAAAGAAACAAGTGTTTCGGTTGCTGAAACAAATCCAATTTTAGAAGCGAAAGAAACAGCTTTAATTACGCAAGGTGATAAAATGTTTAAAGTATTTTCTCGTCCGCAAATTGATTTGGAGGATATGATGAAATTTGAAAAAGTGAAAGATTATATTGAAGAAAATAATTTGGATCAGGAAATTTTGGAGCAAGCCGAAATTCAGGTTAAATATTCTGGGTATATCGAAAAGGAAAGAAATAATGCGGATAAACTTACTCGTTTAGAAGAGGTGAAAATTCCGGAGAATTTCGATTACAATAAAATCAAATCAATGTCGATTGAAGCGAAACAAAAATTAAGCAAAATTCGCCCAGTGACAATTTCACAAGCGTCAAGAATCAGCGGAGTGTCACCAAGTGATATTTCGGTACTTTTGATTTATATGGGAAGATAGAATAAATGTTTCACGTTTCAGGTTTCACGTTTTGTTGAGATCTGAATTTTTGATTTCATTTGTTTTTTGTTCCACGTGAAACTTGAAACAAAGAAAACTTGAAACAAAATAAAAATGTTCCACGTGAAACTTTTTTGAAAAGTACAGTGTTGGATTATTTTGAAACAATAAAAAAGCATAATCGTAGAGATGGACAATTGTCCATCTTTTTACGGTTTAATTAAAAATAATAAAGTAAATGTTTAGATGAACTTCGTTCAACGCGACATAAATTCAAACCCGAATTCTATTAAATAACTATTAATTAAAAAATGGACGTTTTAAACAAAAAACATTTTCTTACTGTAAAAGACCATTCTGTTTCGAAAGAAATTTTTGAATTGTATCATGATGAAAATTTAGATATGCTGATTACATCTCCACAACCAGATTTAGAAAATTTGGAAGATATTACGAAAGCGAAGATTATATTTCGCACACAGATAACAAACGTTCTGTTGTTTGAAAAAGCATATCATTTTGTAAAAAACATTGCTTTAAAAAATAAACTGAATTTAATTAATTCGGAACAATCTCAAAAAGGAAGAATTTTAGACATTGGTGCTGGAACTGGAGATTTTTTATTGACGGCAAAAAATGATGGTTGGGAAACGTGATTGGAGTTGAACCAAGCGAGCGAGCAAAAAATATTGCAAAGCAAAAAGGAATTTCATTTGTTGAAGAAATCAGCGAACTCGAAAATAATTCTTTTGACGTAATTACAATGTGGCATGTTTTGGAACACGTTCCAAATTTGGAACTTCAAATTCAGGAACTGAAGCGATTGTTAAAACCAACTGGAACATTAATTGTTGCGGTTCCAAATTTCAAATCGTATGACGCAAAACATTACGGAGAATTTTGGGCAGCTTTTGATGTGCCAATTCATTTTTGGCATTTTTCGAAAAAAGCGATAAAATCACTTTTCGAAAAAGTCGACATGAAATTGGAAAAAGTACTTCCAATGAAATTTGATTCATTTTATGTGAGTCTTCTTTCTGAAAAATACAAAACTGGGAAAATGAATTTTGTCAGCGCATTTTTCATCGGTTTAAAATCAAATTTGAAAGCAAGCAGTACAAAAGAGTATTCATCTCATATTTATGTGCTAAAAAACAGCTAAAACGCAATATAAGCGCATTTAAGACGTTTTCTTGATAGAAACGAGGATATGTATTGTCTTTTTTAAGAAAACGGCTCAGATAAAAGCTATGAAAGTCACTTTTAATAGTGATATTTTATAGCTTTTTTTTGATCCATAAAGAAAACTAATACCTTGAAATTAGTGGTATTTTTCAATTTTTGCCCTGATTTTTTTCGATTGTAAAATTTAATTTTTTTCTATCAAAAAAACAGAAATTTTTTTTTTTTCGTTTTTCGTTTTTCAAAAAATCAATTTTTTTAAAATATAATTTGATTTTAAAAATTTAGAAAAAAGACAAAATTTAAAAATTGAAATTTTGCATACTCACTTTTATAAAAATTGTCGTCAAATTTTAAAACAAAAGTTCAAAAAAGTTTTTGCCACAGATTTGTTGGCTAAAAAACTGCTAAAACACAAAATAAGCAGATTTAAGGCGTTTAATTAGGTAAAACGAGGGTTTATGTTGTCTTTTTTGAGAACATAACTTAGACAAAAGCTATGAAAGCCACTTTTAATAATGATATTTTATAGTGTAGTTTTGTATCATAAAGAAAACTAATATCATAAATTTTTAGCATTTTTTAAACTTTATGTTGGTGCTATTTATTTTTTTATATTTTTGTCTTTCATACCAATAAAAAAATAGAAATTTAGAAATGAAAAAAGCATTAGTAATTATCGGACTTTCAATTTTGGCTGTTTCTTGTAACAAAACAGCGGAAGTTAAGGAAGTAAAAACAGCTTACGTAGATACTTCAGTTTTAATGAAAGAATACACTGAAGCAAAAGACCTGGAAGCAAAATACAAAGCTCAGGCAGAGGAAAAAGGGAGACAACTACAAGCTGAAATTACTCGTTTTAAACAAGACGCTGCTAATTTTCAAAGCCAAGCGCAGGCTAACGGCCAGCAATGGGCACAACAAAGAGGAGCTGAATTGCAAAAAAGAGAGCAACAATTGGGTTATGCTCAACAAGCTTTATCACAGCAATTACAGCAAGAAAGCGGTGTAGAAATGGATTCTTTGATTAGTGGAGTTAAAAAATTCATCAAAGAATACGGTAAGAAAAACGGTTACGCATACATTTACGGTACAGGTGATGCTGCATCAATTTTATATGCAGAAGAGAAATTTAATATCACAAAAGATATTATTAAAGAATTGAATGACAAATATAAAGCAACTCCAAAAACCGATGAAAAACCGGCTGCAAAAGAAGGAGAAGAAGCTAAAAAATAAACTACCAAACTAACTAAATTAAATGGAGAAACCTAAATCAGTAATTGATTTAGGTTTTTTTCTTTTATAAAAATGCGATACTTTTGACGTTTAATACTTGCCAGAATGCAAAACGTTTCAGAAGCTGCAGCTTACACTTTACAATTCATAAATCAGACGCAAAAATCGATCTTTCTTACCGGTAAAGCGGGTACAGGAAAGACGACGCTTTTGCGTGAAATTATTGCTACAACACACAAAAACACTGTTGTTGTAGCTCCTACAGGTATTGCAGCGCTAAATGCTGGCGGTGTAACGATTCATTCTATGTTTCAGTTGCCTTTTTCGGCATTTATTCCTTCTTATGAAGAAAGTTCACAGTTTACTGATACAGTGAAATTTGAGAACAAAGAATCGTTGCGAAGACATTTCAAAATGAATAACGTCAAACGTAACGTAATTAGAAACATGGAACTGCTGATTATTGATGAAGTCAGTATGCTTCGCGCTGATTTGCTTGATGCTATTGATTTTATGATGCAGACAGTTCGAAGAAATACGCGTGCTTTTGGCGGTGTTCAAGTGCTTTTTATTGGCGATTTATTGCAGCTTCCTCCCGTAATTCGTGATGAAGAATGGCGAACTTTGAGAAACTATTACAAAGGAAAATTCTTTTTTCATTCGCATGTAATTCAGCAAAATCCGCCTTTGTACATTGAATTATCTAAGATTTACCGTCAGAGTGATGATGTTTTTATTTCAGTTTTGAATAATCTCCGAAACAATCAAATAACAAAAGAGGACATTGAGGTTTTAAATCAATATGTAAAACCCGATTTTGATTTGAAAATGAATCCGGGTTATATTACACTTACAACTCACAATGCAAAAGCCGATACGATTAATGAACAGGCAATTAATGATTTGCCTGGAAATGAATTTTCCTATCAGCCCTTTGTTGTTCACGATTTTCCGGAAAAAATTTTCCCTGTTGAAGAAAACTTAAAATTGAAAGTTGGCGCACAAGTTATGTTTGTCAAAAATGATTTGTCATTTGAAAAACGTTATTTCAATGGAAAAATGGGGATTATAAAATCGCTTTCTGCAGAAGAAATTTTTGTCCATTTTCCTGAAGAAAACAAAACTATTGAGGTGGAGAAATATGAGTGGAAAAACATACGCTACAAAATAAACGAGCTCACAAAAGAAATCGAAGAAGAAGTCTTAGGAACTTTTGCGCATTATCCGCTAAAATTGGCGTGGGCAATTACGGTTCACAAAAGTCAGGGATTAACTTTTGAAAAAGCAGCGCTCGATGTATCGCAAGTTTTTCTGCCCGGACAGGCATATGTTGCACTTTCACGTTTAACGTCTTTAAACGGGCTTATTTTGCTTTCTTCGATACAAATGAACGGACTTTCGAATGATCAAGATGTAATGGATTATGCTTTGAACAAAGCTTCGGAAGATGATTTAAAAAATTCGCTTCATTTTGAAACTAAAAATTTTATTCATAACTATTTGATTAACAGTTTTAATTGGACAGATTTAGCACAAGAATGGCGCAATCACCGTTTTAGTTATAACGAAAATGCAACAGGATCAGAAAAAGCGAAACATGCTACTTGGGCACATAAGCGTCTCGACTCGATTGAAGGGCTCGTAAATCCTTCGCAGAAATTCATAAATCAGCTTAATAAAATTTTCAGCAACGAAACTGTCGATTTGGTTTTTGTGAAAGAAAGGGTAGAGGCGGCCTATGATTACTTTTTTAAGCCAATGGATAAATTGATTTCAGATCTTTTAAGTAAAATGGCTGAAATTCAGAAATTTAAAAAAGTCAAGGAATTTTATGAAGAACTATCATTGTTGGACGATTTACAAACAAAAGCTGTTTTACGTTTAATGAAGGCTAAACTTTTGGTTGAAATTGTGGTTTCCCGTGAAACAATCAGCAAAGAAAGTCTGACTTCGCCGGCAATTAAAAATTATAAAACAGATAAAATTTCAAAAATTAGAGAAGACTTTAAAATGACGAATACGGATATGTTTCAGGTTGATGAGCCCGTTACGCGTTATTCGTATAAAAAAGCTGATAAAGCATCTGAAAAAGCTATAAAAAAGACCACTGTTGAAGAAACATATGATCTCTGGATTGAGAAAAATTCTGTTGATGATATCGCTCGTATTCGAAAATTAACGGTACAAACGGTCGAAACGCATTTGATAAAACTGATTCAGGCTAAAAAAGTCGATATTGTTGATGTCCTTCCAGATGATAAAATTCTGGCACTTCGCAGTGCTTTTGAGTTTTATCAAGAAGAATCTTTGAGTCCGTTAAAGGAAAAATATGGTGATGAATTTACTTGGGATGAACTTAAAATGTTCAAAGCGAGTATAAACTGATTTTAGATTTCGTAAATTGGCATAAGAAGTTGAATTTCTGAATCATTCCATAAAAACATTATGTAAAATAGAAAACATGAAAAAACTACTATATCTCTCAATTGCAATATTTTGGATAAGCAATGCAATAGGCCAAGATCTTAAACCGGAATATCAAAAATTTATTAAAATCTTCATAAACAATGTAAAAAATAATAAAAAAGAGGCTGTTGCCGATATTGTTCGTTATCCTCTAAAAAGAGAAAACCCAATTACATCGATTAAAAATAAGGCAGAATTTATAAAAAGATATGATGAAATTTTTGATGTGGCTTTGAAAAATGAAATCATTAAATCTAATCCAGCAAAAGATTGGTCAGAAGTTGGCTGGCGTGGTATTATGCTCAATCAGGGCACTATTTGGTTTGAAACAGATGGTCAATTGAGAAGTATCAATTATCAGTCAAAATCAGAAATTGATTTAAAAAAACAAATAATTGCGAGCTGAAAAAAATAAGCTTCATCCGTCAATTGCAAGTTTTAAAGCACCGGAGTACATTCTAGAAACTTCAAAATTCAGAATTAGAATTGATGACTTAGGAGGTGAAAATTACCGTTACGCTTCTTGGTCTATAAAGCAAAACATGAGCGATAAACCGGATTTGATAATTACTAACGGAAAATGGGTTCAGGAAGGATCTGGCGGAAATCATTATATCGAGTTTAAAAAAGAAAATTATATATATACTTGCGATATTATAGTTTTGGGAGAAAAAGGTTCGCCTCCAGCGAGATTAATTATTACGCAAAACGGAAAAGAAATCTTAAATCAAGACGCTAAAATTGTTCCACGATAAACAAAAAGCCTATTCAGTTTGAATAGGCTTTTTGTTTATATTGCAGACATCGCTTTTTCAGGCTCTTTTTCCTGCGTTATATGCGTTAATTTTAGTTTTTGAATACTTTCCCTGTTTTCTTCAGTTTCTAGCCTCTGTTTCGCTATTTCTTCTTCTGATATTGAATTTCCTGTTTTTAAAATTTAATTAAAAACGTAAATTAAGAAATCCTAAATTTCTGTAAGGCATTTATATTTTTTAAAATGAGAGAACGAGTAAAAAAAAAATCCGATTCAAAAGAATCGGATTTTAAAATTTTATAAGTTTTCGACTAAGATCCAGGCATCTGGATTTTCGCCTTTTTGTATTTCTTTTTGAGCTTTTGTAGCTTCGGCCATCGTAGCATAACTTCCGTATAAAACTGGGAATAAACCGTGTTTGTTTTCGCCAAGCATTCGAGCCTCATAACCATCTTTAATCAATTGGTTATAAGCCTTTCTTGCATTTTCTTCACTTCTAAAAGCACCCGCCATAATGTGATATGGCATTAGTTTGGCTTCAGGCGATTCAACTTTTGCTGAATCTACAGAAAGCGTTACTGCTGGCAAAGGATTTTGAATGAAGAAAGTCGCTTCCTGAATTTTGTTTTCTACTTTTTTCTGAACAGCGCTTTCAACAACTAATGTCTGTGATGCAATTTGATTTTGATATAATGGATATCCAATGCTTCCAGTAATTCCAAGTCCTAAAACAAAAATGGCTGCATATTTTAAGTACGAATTTGATGATCTAGTTTCTTCATTATCGTAAAGAGCTACAGTTTCTTTTGTTGAAACTTCTTCTAATTTACGCTCAAGGATCTCTTTTTTGATAACCGGAGAAATAAACGGACTTAGTCCAAACGAAGTGGCTAAATAGTTAGTTTGATCATTTGGTGTGAAAATGATGTTTTTTTCAGAATTCAAACGAATTTCACCAATGTTTTTCAAGCTTATAGTGCCGTCTTCTTCAAGTGTTTTCTGCCAGCTTAAAACTTCAAAAGCAATTGCGCTTACAGCAAAACCATATGATGTTTTTTCAGCATTTGCGATATGATTAGCAAGTAAACCGTCGTTGTTTTTTAAATGACTGTTAAAAGTGATCATTTTTTTTGGTGGAAAAAACGAATTTGTGTTTTCATTCAGCTGCGCTGACTGTATTTCCGTCAAAAATGCACCAAAGCCGGGAACCGTTACACACTGATAACGATATAATAACTGTCCTATGTAAGTTTCGATTTTCATAGTAACAAAGTTATGGAACGAATATAGTTATCAAAATTTTATTCACAATTTTTATTAACAATTGAGATTATTTTATAGACAATTAGTTTTCAAATAATTAAACTATAAGTTATTCAGGTCGTAAAAGTAAAGATGTCAGAAAAACTAATTTTTATTAAGAAATTACTTTAATTTAACCATATTTGCATCTTTAATTTTGTTTTAGTTTTTAATTCTATTTTACATAATATTTTTAAACAATGTCAGACCAGGAATTATTTTATTTGTTAGCCTTACTCAAAGTCGATGGAGTGGGCGATATTATGGCTAAAAAATTATTGACACATTGCGGAAATGCCGAAGCCGTTTTTAAAACAAAATCAGTTCAAATTGCAGGAATAGACGGAATAGGTTCTGTTTTGCTTAAAAATTTAAAAGACAAAAGTATTTTTGAAAAAGCAAATCAAGAACTTGAATTTATAAAATCAGAAAGAATTAATGTTTCTCATTTTCAGGATGCAAGTTATCCGGATCGGTTAAAACACTGCATTGATTCACCGGTTTTGCTATTTACTTCTGGAAATATAGATTTAAAAAATAAAAAGCTCATCAGTATTGTGGGAACTCGACAAGTAACATCGTATGGAATTGATTTTTGTAAAAAACTGATTGAAGATCTTCTACCGCTTGACCCCATTATTGTTAGCGGATTTGCTTATGGTGTCGATATTGTGGCACATCAATTGGCTATGGAAAATGGCTTGCAGACTATTGGTGTTTTGGCGCATGGTTTAAATCAGATTTATCCAAAAACGCATAAAAAATATATTGCAAAAATGGAGGAAAACGGTGGATTTATCACAGAATTTTGGAGTTCTTCAAATCCTGATAAAGAGAAATTTGTACGCCGAAATCGAATTGTCGCCGGAATGACCGAGGCTACAATCGTAATCGAATCTGCAGATAAAGGCGGGTCATTAATTACGGCCAATTTAGCAAATGATTATAACCGTGAAGTTTTTGCAGTTCCAGGACGCGTAACAGACAGATACAGTCAAGGATGCAATGATCTAATTAAAACGCAAAAAGCAAATGTCCTGACAAGTGCTGCCGATTTGATTTATGTTTTGAATTGGGATATTGAAAAGAAACCAAAAGCGATTCAAAAACAGCTTTTTATTGACCTTGAACCAGATGAGCAGAAGATTTATGATTTTTTGCAAAAAAATGGAAAAGAGCTTTTAGATATCATTGCTTTAGAGTGCAATTTTCCAATTTTTAAAATATCTGCAATTCTTTTAAATATGGAACTTAAAGGCCTAATACGGCCTTTGCCGGGTAAAATGTTTGAGGCTATTTAAGTGTTTTTTTAACACTGAAATTTGGATTAAATAATATAAAGAATATATTTGTTTAACCAAAAAACATACTTTAAATGAATATAATTGAACTATTTGAAAATGCCGGAATCTACAAAGAAAACATAAGGGATTTCAGCGCTGAAGACATTGAAAAAGCAAGAAGGCAGTTTGAAATTGAGCGCTCAGGTAACGGAAATTTGCAACCGGATCTGGGTGATAATTTAATTTTGGCGATGCAAAATTTTGCTGGGCAGCTTTTATTTATTTCTAATAATCGAATCTTATATAATTTTTTCTCTAAAAAGAATTATTCAAGAAACAGATTTAATTCTGATTATAAAGTTTCTTCCAGTAAAGAAGATGTTCAGGCGTTTATTGATAAATTTCTATCTAAAGATTTAGATTCGATTTTAGATGAATTAATATCGCAAAACCGATTCGATAATATTGATGATTTTTTGCAAGTGAAAGAATATCTTCCTGAAAATTCAATGGAAAATTTAAGCAAAAAAGTATCTGAAAAACTTGATTTTGCCGCAGCTACAGTTAACGGGAGTTTGCAATTAAGTGATATAAACAGAACAGTTGAGTTCCTTAAATACCGCAGTTTTTATGTTTTAGTTTCTCATTTCAGGTCGACTGAAAAAGATGAGAAGATTAAAACAGTTTACAACAAGGTTTATAATTTGCATAGTAATTCGGTAGTGAGACATGAATTAATGAACCCAATGATTTCATCTTTGGTAAATTATAATGCGGTTAATTATGATTTGAATGCTTTGTTCCGAAAAAATAAAGACGCTCTTGATGCAGTAACCGAAAGAGTAAATGATTCTGGAGGCTCTTCTGGCGTATCAGGCTGGACAATCTTCGTGGCTATAGTTGTTGTTATCCGCTTGATTATCGCTTTATCACGACTTTAAAAAACTTAAAAATAGAATTTAAAGAACATAAAAAAAGCCTGAGAGATAGTTTCTTTCAGGCTTTTCTATTTGATTTTCTATTTTTCAAATCCGAGAACTTCACGAACTTTTGCCAAAACGCTATCGGCAACAACTGAAGCTTTTGAAGCGCCTTTTTTCAATAAAGCATCAACTTCTTCAAGGTTGTTTATGTAGTAATTGTATTTTTCTCTTTCTGTTTTAAATTTTTCGGTAATCAATTCAAACAAAGCTTGTTTAGCATGACCGTAACCGTAATTTCCACCTAAATAATTAGCTCTCATTTCGGCAATTTGAGTTTCATTTGCTAATAAAGAATAAATTGCAAAAGCATTGCAGGTATCTGGATTTTTTGGCGCTTCAAGTGGTGTGCTATCGGTTTCAATGCTCATCACTTGTTTGCGAAGCGTTTTATCATCCAAGAAAATATTGATAATATTGTTAGCAGATTTACTCATTTTTCCGCCATTAGTTCCCGGAATCAACATAGTGTCTTCCTGAATTTTAGCTTCTGGAATCACAAAAGTTTCTCCCATTTGGTGATTAAATCTTGTAGCAACATCACGTGTGATTTCTAAATGTTGCGACTGATCTTTTCCAACTGGAACAAACTCAGCATCATATAATAAAATATCTGCAGCCATTAACATCGGATAAGTGAAAAGTCCTGCATTTACATCTTCTAAACGATCAGCTTTATCTTTAAAAGAGGTTGCCAAACTTAAACGTTGAAACGGAAAAAAACAGCTTAAATACCAAGTCAATTCAGCCGTTTGGGTTACATCAGACTGTCTGTAAAAAGTAACTTTATCAGGATTTAAACCACATGCAAGCCAAGCCGCAGCTGTGCTATACGTGTTTTCTCTTAATGTTTTACCGTTTTTGATTTGTGTTACCGAATGTAAATCAGCAATAAACAAAAAAGATTCGTTTGCCGGATTGTTTGATAACTCAATTGCAGGAATAATTGCTCCCAATAAATTGCCTAAGTGTGGAGTTCCAGTACTTTGAACACCAGTAAGTATTTTTGCCATTCTCGTTTTTCTTATTCTTTAACTGCAAAGATTGCAAGTTTATTTTTTCTAACCGCAAAGTTCGCAAAGTTTTTCGCAAAGTCCACAAAGTTTATTAAACATCTCAATGATTTATAGTTTTATTTTGGAGAAAAGTCTAATATTCTAAAAATCTAATGATCTAAAAATCTAAATTCATTTCTGTTTTCATACATTTGAAACTATGAAAGGAATAAAATTATTTTTTGGGTTTTATGGCGCATTTGGTTTTATATTTTAATGGCCATTCCGATATTGATTATGTTGCCGTTTTTATTGATTTCCATTATAACAGAACGCGGATATCCCTATTTTTTCAAAATGGCCCGCATTTGGGCTAAATTTATCCTTTTCGGGATGGGTTTTTATTATAAAGTGAAGCGCGAGCAAAAGCTGATTAAGAAAAAGTTATATGATTGTCGCCAATCATACTTCAATGACGGATATTATGCTGATGCTTGCCATCATTAAAAATCCTTTTGTTTTTGTTGGAAAGAAAGAATTGGTGAAGATTCCGCTTTTTGGATTTTTCTACAAAAGAACCTGTATTTTGGTAGACAGAAATTCTTCGAGAAGCAAAAATGAAGTTTTCAAAAGAGCACAGAACCGACTTAATCAAGGACTTAGTATTTGTATTTTTCCCGAAGGAGGCGTTCCGGATGATGAAAGTGATTTTACTGGATGAGTTTAAAGATGGTGCTTTTCGTTTGGCAATAGATCATCAAATTCCGATTGTTCCAATTGTTTTTCCTGATAACAAAGAACGTTTTTCTTATACTTTTTTAAGCGGAAGTCCTGGAAAAATGCGTGCAAAAGTACTTGCCATTTGTTGAAACAAGCGGATTAACAGGTGAGAATCGAAAAGAACTTCGTGATCAAGTACGACAAATGATTTACAATGGATTACTTGAATTTCAAGCAAGAAGAATTCAAAAAATAATTTAAAAATACAAAACCCGACTAATCCTTAACATCAATTAGTCAGGTTTTCTTTTGAACTAAAATAACCCCATATTTATATTCAAAAATTTATCGATGGATGATTTTTTCCGAAATAAATCGTAATACTTTTTTAAATTTCAATTTGGTTTTTTTTCGGTTTTTACTTCACAACACTTCTATTTTCTCTTTCATAATTTAAAAGAATTAAGGATTGATAATAAAGAGTTTGGTTAAAACTCAAGTTAATGTCACATTACTAATAGAGAGAAAAAAATGAAAAAGGTTGCGTCGAAATGGAATTTATTTTTCCGAAAGAACAATAAAAACCCGTTAGCACCAAATAAACCAACGGATTTTTATTAAAAACAAATCAACCAAATTTATTCTAAAAATTTTCAAAATAGGCACTTATGGCGATACCATTTAAAAATTTATTATTAGTTAATAGATGAGTTTTATTTAAAAGGTTGCGTCGATTTTTTTATTTTTTTTCAAAATAAAAAACCCGGCAAGTTTATCAAAATTTGCCGGTTTTACGAAAAAAAGTCTCAATTATGCAAGACTTTTAAATTTTTATGCGTCTAGCTAATTCTTTGATATGAGCTTTAATTTTAACTTCTAATTCATCAGCCAATTCAGGATTATCTTTAATTAAAGCTTTAACGGCATCACGACCTTGTCCTAATTTTGTATCTCCGTAGCTGAACCAAGATCCTGCTTTTTTAACGATTTCAAATTCAACTGCTAAATCAAGAATTTCTCCTGTTTTAGAAACTCCTTCTCCGTACATAATGTCGAATTCAGCAGTTTTAAAAGGCGGAGCCACTTTGTTTTTAACAATTTTACTTTAGTTCTGTTTCCAATTACGTTTTCTCCATCTTTAATTTGAGAAGAACGACGAATATCTAAACGTACAGATGCGTAGAATTTTAACGCATTACCACCCGTTGTAGTTTCAGGATTTCCAAACATTACCCCAATTTTTTCTCTTAATTGGTTGATGAAGAAAACAGTACAATTTGTTTTACTGATAGTTCCCGTTAATTTTCTCAAAGCCTGAGACATCAAACGTGCATGAAGACCCATTTTAGAATCTCCCATTTCACCTTCAATTTCACTTTTTGGAGTCAAAGCGGCAACCGAGTCAATTACTACGATATCAATTGCCCCAGAACGAATTAAGTTTTCGGCAATTTCTAAAGCTTGTTCTCCGTTGTCTGGTTGAGAAATGATCAGGTTTTCGATATCTACACCTAATTTTTCGGCATAATTTCTATCAAAAGCATGTTCAGCATCTATAAAAGCAGCAATTCCGCCCGCTTTTTGAGCTTCAGCAATTGCGTGTAAAGTTAAAGTCGTTTTACCAGACGATTCTGGTCCGTATATTTCAATGATTCTTCCTTTTGGATATCCATTAACTCCAAGAGCTAAATCAACACCAAGTGAGCCAGAAGAAATCGTTTCTACTTCCACAATGGCTTTGTCGCCCATTTTCATTACGGTTCCTTTTCCGTAGGTTTTATCAAGTTTGTCAAGTGTAAGCTGTAACGCTTTTAATTTGGCTTCTTTGTCTGAACTCATATCTTTTTTAAATTATCTTAATTGTTATATTTTTTGCATATTAAAGCATAAATCAAAAGTAAGAAATAACTTTCGTATTGCTATTTATATGACTTGTAATATTGCAAAACTACTTCTTTTTTTTGGAGTTTGGTTGTCTCAAATTGTTACAAATTGCAACAATTTGCACTATAGAAACAAAGCCTTTAATTCTGTTGCTTCAGATGGTTTCATTTTTCCTGCAAGCACTAAACTCAATTGTTTACGTCGCAAAGCAGCATCAAAACGTTGGATTTCAAGTTCCGTTTCTGGAATAATTGCCGGAACTTCGACAGGTCGTCCGGTGTCATCAACAGCAACAAAAGTATAAATGGCTTCGTTGGCTTTGGTTCTGCTTCCGGATTCGCGGTCTTCAACCCAAACATCAATGAAAACTTCCATCGAACTTTTAAAAGATCTTGAAACTTTTGCTTCGACAGTAACAACAGCTTCCAAGCGAAATAGCTCTGTTAAAAGCAACATGATTTACAGAAGCTGTTACTACAATTCGGCGTGAATGTCTGCGGGCAGCAATACTGGCAGCGCGATCCATTCGGGCTAATAATTCACCGCCAAAAAGATTGTTTAAAGGATTTGTTTCGCTCGGTAAAACTAAATCGGTTAAAATAGTTAGGGATTCTGAAGGATGTTTTGGATTCATTTTTTTAATAATAAAAATTTTATTTCTATTCTCTCTGATAGCTATCAGAGTAACGGATTTTTAAATAATTTCAGTTGATTAATTCAACCAGTAAACCGCCATTACTGCGGGAATAAAATAAATTACAATGGTTCTCGCACCATCATAATCTTTAGCTAATCGTTGTCCGAAAAGCATCATTAACAAACAGATGCAGGAAAAAATGGCACCGTAAAAGCCAAATTCTCTGCCACTGTTTAACAAGAGCTGAATTGCACCTACTACAGACAAAATTCCTGAAATCAATTCTAAAATTAAAAGATGTAATAAGGCAAGTGGTACTTGATTTTTTAATGGTGTGTTTGCAAAATGTCCTTTAAGCCATTCCACATTATCTTTCCAATAAAATATTTTTTCGTATCCTGACTGTAAGAATGTTAAGGCTAAAAATGCCAGAATTAAGATAGAGGCAACATTATTCATATGAAAATTATTTTTTATGAATTAAACGAGTAAGTTTGATTGATAAATCGGTTAAAATTATTTTAGCATTTCCGTTTCTTTCAATGTGATACATCGCATCTGAAAGTTCTTTGAAAATTTCATGAATATTGTTTCCGTTTACAAAAGGCGCAAAATTTTCGAGTTTGAATTTATCAACTTTTGGCTCAATATAAACCAAAGCTCGGCGCTTGATAATTTAGCAATAAAGCCTGACGGAACATTTCGATACAAAACTGAATAAATTTTTTCTGGCTTTCGCGACCAAGTCCGGCGATTTCTTCACTCCACGAAATTAAATCCTGAATTGCCGCTGCATTTCCTTTTGCTCTAAAAGCGGCACGCACCCAATTGACAAACCATTGTTCAAAAGGATATTCTGAATCATCTTCTTTTAATAAATGAAGTGCTTTATTGAAATTTCCTTGAGCTTGATGTGCTATTTTTTTAGCTAAATTCTGAATCGATATTTTCTCGGGAAACTAATGCTTCAGCAATAACTTTTTCCGGAAGTCCATTAAAGTGAATTACTTGACAGCGAGAACGAATGGTTTGAATAATATCTTCTTCATTTTCAGAAATCAGAATAAAAATGGTTTTATCCGAAGGTTCTTCCAGAAGTTTCAATAAGTTTGTTTGAAGCCGCAATATTCATTTTATCGGCCATCCAGATAATCATGATTTTATAACCTCCTTCGTAGGATTTTAGGGAAAGCGATTTTAAAACTTCCTGAGCATCTTCGACTCGAATTTCTCCTTGTTTATTTTGAACGCCAAGTATTTTGTACCAATCAAATAAACCTCCGTAAGGCATTTCTTGAATAAATGTTCGCCAATCCTGAATGAAGTCTAAACTTTTGGGTTTGGTTTTAACATCTTCCGTCGTAACGGTTGGATAAATAAAATGCAAATCGGGATGCGAGATGTTTTGGAATTTGAGATTGCAGGAATCATTTCCATTTTCATTTTCGTTTCCGGTATTATTGCACAAAATGTATTGCGCATAAGCTATAGCGGTTGATAAAGTACCACTTCCTTCTGGCCCAATAAATAATTGTGCATGCGGAATTCGTCCTGAAGATGCACTTTTTATCAAGTGACTTTTGATATAATCCTGACCTAAAATTTGTGAAAATTGCATGAGAGCAAAGATAGAAGAAAATGATGTAGTCAAAAATTTTAGCTTAAAAGATTATGATATGAGATTTCAATTTTGATTAAAAACGAGAATGTTTATTTTAAGAAAATTGTTGCTTGTATGTCAACTTTATTTTGTTAATAAGATTACTTCACGCGAGCAGATATTGAAGGCATTTTTGTTAATAGTTTTTTTGCCAAAAACGATAAACGTAGATGTTTTTTTGGTTATTATAAAGTTAAAAATCGACCATGTTTTATAGTTAATATCTTACAGTTTTGGTTTTAACAATTTTAACAAAAGCCTCGTTAAAACGCATATTTTCTCGACATACGACTCGGTTTTTAAGTTTTTTTTAAGGATATTTTTTGAAAAAAGAATTCAATAAAGTTGCAATTTAAGTTAATTTATATATTTTTGTTTTCATCAACAACCACTAAAAATAAGAATCTATGAAAGGGAAAATTATTTTATTAAGTACACTTTTTTTCTTGACAACTGGTGCTATTTCAGCCCAGGCAAAAAATGCTCCAAGAAGTATTATTAGTACAACAGCTCTTATTCGAAAATACCATGATCAAAAAGAATTGAGTGGTATGCAAAAAGGAGAATTGTTGGAATTATACATTGAGCGTATTAAAGTTTTAGTAAAAACACTCCCTTACATTGCTTTGGTTACTAAACCAGGGGTTACTATGGCCGACTTAGGTATTCCAGACGATACTGAACACAAAAAAGTTTTAGATGCTCAGGCTGTTGGTACTACAACATTCTTAGATACTACAGTAGATTTTCAGAGAAAAATGATGCCTTACTCTGATAAAGGAAACTTAATCGCGGCAATTTTATTTTACGAAAGCACATTGAAATCATTACACGAGTTCAACGATTTGAACGAAATGTAATTAAACAAAAATATTTTTAAAACCTTTTTCGAATTGTTTACGTAGATGAATTTAGATTTTCGAAAACACATTTTAAAAGAGCGTATAAAAAATAACTCGTTCTCGATGTGTTCTGATCATTCAGAAAAATCGAGATGAGTTTTTTCATTTACGCATACCCAAATTTATTATTAACCCTAATACCCCCTTATCATGAAAAAATTTACTCAAATGATCTGCGTTCTTTTGACAGTTACTAGTATGAGTGCTCAGCAAGAGAAAGGAATTATGGGCTACAACAATTGGTTGAATAACTGGACCGAATTTAAGCCTAACAAAGTAGAGTATGGAGAAGCAAACCAAATTTTAGCAGGAAACATTTCTGTTAATACTAAATTGCTAAAAAGGAATGTTTATGTTTTACAAGGCAACGTATATGTTACAAACAATGCTGTTTTAAGTATCGAACCAGGAACTTTGATTATTGGTGATTTCGAAACAAAAGGAACATTGGTAGTTACAAAAGGTGCACAACTTGTTGCAGACGGTTTAGAAACTGACCCAATTGTATTTACTTCAAACAGAAGCCAGAAAAAAGCTGGTGACTGGGGAGGAATTGTACTTCTTGGTGATGCTCCAATCAATAAATTTGGAAATGTTGGTTCTTATAACTTAGATCTTGATCCTACACTTACTACTTACGGTGGTGATAATGTAAACGGAAATTCAGGAATTTTAAGATTTGTGAGAATCGAATTTGCTGGAAAAAAAGTTAAAGGGCAGATACTTTCAATGGTTTGACATTGCTGGTGTTGGTGCTAAAACAATATTTGAAAACGTTATGGTAAGCTACTCTGGCGGTGACTCATTTGCTTTCTTTGGAGGTGATATAAATGCTACTAAATTAGTTTCTTACAAATCAATCAATGACGATTACAAATTTACTCAAGGTGTTCAATGCCGTTTATTTAACTCATTGGCAGTTAGATCATCTTATTTATCAAGTAACAAAGACGGATCTCGTTGTATGGAGGTAAAATCATTCGAAAAGAAAAGCGAAACAGATTTTACTAAAAAACAAACTCTTGTTGTTGCAACAAATATTACAATGTTAAATGACAGTGATAACATTAAAGCTGATATTCAAGCAGGTTTAGTAAAAGAGGCAATTTATGTTGCTGAAGCTTCGTCTCTTGAAATGAAGCGTAGTGTGGTTTCTGGATTTAACCCGGCCGTTTTGCTAGACAGTAAAACTGAAATCAATGAAGTAAATCTTAAAAAAATTAAATTTGAAGAAATGTACTTTAACCTATGTAACGGAAACATCTTTACAGAGTACAATACAAACAATGAAGATTTAGAGAGCTGGTATGGAAATAGTGTGTTCTTTAACGTTTACTCACAAAGTGACAACAAAGAAACATTTATTGATATTTTCAATGCTAAAAAGCCAGATTTCAGATTACAACTAGGAAAAATTACAGCATCTAGCGGAAAGTAGATAAGTTTAGATTTTTATTTCAGAGCGTAAATTTTATTAATAAAGTCCCCAGACACAATTTATGTCAGTCTCGTACAGGACCAAATAAAGATCAGAACATAATGGCCCCATCTATAAAAAAATATTTTATTTATATTATATTTTTGGTTTCGCCTATTGCAGCAATAAATGCACAAAGTACATAAGGAAGCACTTTAGCTTCTAATGACTTTAAATGCATCGTAACGGCGTGTAATAATAACCAAAAAACAGTAACAGCTGATACATCAGTGATCAGCAAATTAGATAATTCTAATCAGTTCGCAGTAGAGCTGTCCATCCCCAAGGACAGCTTTGCTACAACAAGTGATGCGAAGAATCAGGCTTCAGAATGTATAGAAAATTCATCAATTACAGCTTCTTATTCTGCTCTTGCAAAAGACATTATTGAGAACTATAAATATGATTTTTCAGAAACATTCATCGATATTTTGTTTTTTGAAAATATAGACTTAGCAAGAACGAGGACTATATGATTCAGAAAATTACTTTGTCTTTAATTCGTTTTTCCCTTTTTTTTAGTATAATCTTATGTACTAAAACGAATACGTATGCCCAGACAATAGTACCACAACCATTAGATGGATTGGAAAAACTTTGTGCCGGTCCATCTTTTAATGAGTTTTATGCAACATTTACATATGTTGATTTTCCTGCTGGTACTACATTTGTGGTAGAACTTTCGGATAAAACAGGTAGTTTTTCAGTTCCAACACCAACCATTTTACTTCAAGTTAGTAATATATCTGCTACCCAGCAAACAATTAAGTTTGGCGTTCCAACGAATATGGAAGGCTCTGATGTTTACAGTTTAAGAATAAAAAGTTCTACGGGAACAGTTAGTCCAAGATTTAAAAACACGCTTGATAAAACGTCATTTGCTGCATATTATAAAGCTTATGAAGCTGTTTACTCAATCAATAAAAAAGTTACATCAGCTGTTATTTGTTCAGGCGGTTCGTTAACTCTTTCTGTTGACAATGATACTCCTACTGTTCCAGGTTCATCTCCAGTACTTAATTCAAATTTGAAGTATAGATGGTACAAGGATAATGCAATTATAGCAGGACAAAGTTCTAGCACGTTAACTGTAAACGCTATTGGAGATTATTTTAGCCAAATTGATTATGGTGCATGTTCAGAATCAAATATTAGCTCTAATCACGTAATTGTTACTTCTTCAGCATCTGGATCATCAGTTACTGTAGATTCAAGTTTAGGAAATCCTTTTTGTTCAAGTGGTACCGGAACTGTGCTTACAGCAACCGCCGGAAATAAATATCAATGGAAAAAAAATGGAGCGGTAATTACAGGTGCTACGAGCAGAAGTTATACAACAAATGAAGCCGCAGTTTATACGGTTGATGTTGACTTTGGAGGATGTACTGCTACAGGAACAATCGATCTTAAAGGAAATAACTTCAATGCTTCGCTAAATGTTCCAGCAGCAAATATTATCTCTCCAGATGAAACTTTAAGTGTTACAGTTACTACAAATGCGATTAATCCAACTTTTCAGTGGTATTTAGGAAGCACTGTAATTGCTGGAGCTACAAGTAATACTTATTTGGTTGCGTCACGCGGAAATTACAAAGTAAAAGTAAGTCAGTCATCAGGATGTACAGTTGAACAGGAATTGCCGTTTACGGTTTCTTATGATTCAACTCCGCCTACTGATATAGAGAAAATTGCAAATATTATAAGTTTAAGCAGTTATCCTTATGATGTTTGGGATATTCCAAGCGAATACAAAAACCCCGAAACTAGTGTTAAAATAATTAGTTCAAACGGAGATATGGTTCTTGATGTTGTGAACTATCAAGGCGATTGGCCTCCGTCTGGATCAATAGATATTAAAAATGTAAATCCAGTTTATTACTATGTCATTCAATCCGGCACAGGTGAAAAAAAAGGATCAATAACTGTGATAAAATAAGATGAAGAAAATCCTACTATTCATAACTTTATTTTACGGTTTTTCAAATGTACTCTATTCTCAAGATACCAAATCTGAGGATGGAGTTGTTTCGTTTTCTTTACCTATCAGAAATTCTTTAAAGTTTAATAGATACTTAATTAACCCAGCATTTAGCTTTGTACGTGAATCCAACTCATATGTGAGCTTTTATAACAAAAGACAATGGGTTCAGTTTGATGATGCACCAAATACTTATTTATTTGGTTATTCAGGACGTTTCAAAGAAAATGAAGCTTTTGCTTTTGGACTATTTCAACAAAATTATGGTGTGTTTACAGTCTTTGGAGGAGTAGCCAACTTTGCCCATAATATCGTTTTGCAGGAAGACAGCAATTTGACATTTGGTCTTAATGTCGGTGCTTATCAAAGTGGTTTAAATAGAGGTAAAATTGTTTCAAACGATCCAAATCTTCCAATAGATAATATACCTTCAAATACATTGCTTACTGTAAATCCTGGTATTAACTACGGAACAGCGTTTCTTGATTTTGGTTTATCGATCAACAATTTGGTTCTATATAATTTTGGTTCCGGAATGGTAAAAGACGATCCAGAAAGAGCGATTGAATTGCATGCTATGTACACGGGTTATATTGATAGCTACGGATTTTTTGACAGAAGTAAATTTTCTGGAATAGTAAAAACAGAAATTAAAAAAGATAAAACAGTTTTATCTGGACTTGCTATGATTACAATTCCACAAGGAGTTTGGGCACAGGCAGGTTATAATACCTTATACGGAGTTTCTGCAGGTTTAGGTGTCAATATTTCACCAAGTATTGCTATCGAATATAACTACGAAAGAGGTTTTGGCAATTTTACAAACTTGGGTGGTTCTCACGAATTTGCAATTGCTTATAAGTTTAAAAGTAAAAATTATTATTACGGTGATGACGAAGAAGGTTCTCTTATTGATCCTTCAAAACCAAAACCTGTAATGGCTAAGAAAACAACAACCGCTCCAGTTACAAGAGTAGATGGTGCAGAAAAAGCAAGATTAGCTGCCGAAGCAAAAGCTATTGCTGATGCCGAAGCGAAAAAAGCAAGACTTGCAGCTGCTGAAAAAGTAAAGGCTGACGCCGAAGCTGCAGCGAAAGCAAAATTAGAAGCAGATAATAAAGCTAAAGCAGATGCTGAAGCATTGAAAATAAAACTTGCTGCAGACGCAAAAGCAAAAGCTGATGCTGCGGCAGCAACAAGAGCGCAAACTGCAACTGCAAACAGAGCAGTTGCTACAACACAAAAAACACAAGCTCAATTGGCTGCAGATAAAGCCAGAGCAGATGCAGAGGAACGCAGATTGAAATTGGCTGCAGATAATAAAGCTAGAGTAGATGCTGCTGCGGCTGCAAGAACTCAAGCTGCTGCAAACAAACCTGGAGCAGTAGTAGCAAAAACACCACAACAGTTAGCTGCTGATAAAGCAAAGGCAGATGCTGAGGCAATGAAATTAAAACTGGCTGCTGATGCAAAAGCAAAAGCAGATGCTGAAGCTACTAAAGCTAAAACAGATGCGGCACCACAAAAAACAGCAGCACAATTAGCCGCAGATAAAGCAAAAGCGGATGCAGAAACAGCTGCAAAAGCTAAACTAGCTGCAGATGAAAAAGCGAAAGCAGATGCTGAAGCATTAAAAATTAAGTTAGCTGCAGATGCTAAAGCAAAAGCTGATGCTGCTGAAGCGAAGAGAAAAGCTGATGCAAAAGCAAAAGCTGAAGCTGCAGACTTACAGTCAATTTTAGCGGCTGACGCAAAAGCTAAAGCTGATTCGGATGCATATCAAGCTAGACTAGCTGCTGAAACAAAAGCAAAAGCAGCTTCAGAAGCTAAAACGAAAGCTACAATTGATGCTGCAAACAAAGCGAAAGCTGCCGCAGCCTTGAAAGAAAAAGCTGCCGCAGACGCTGCCTTAAAAGAAAAATTAGCTGCAGATGCAAAAGCGAAAGCAGATGCAGAAGCAAGACAAGCATTAATTGCTGCTGAAGCAAAAGCAAAAGCTGATGCAGAAGCATTGAAAATAAAACAAGCTGCTGATGCGAAAGCAAAAGTAGAGGAAGATGCAAGACAAGCAAAATTAGCTGCAGATGCAAAAGCGAAAGCAGATGCAGAAGCATTACAAGCAAAATTAGCTGCAGATGCAAAAGCAAAAGCAGATGCAGAGGCATTACAAATAAAATTAGCTGCAGATGCAAAAGCAAAAGCGGATGCAGAAGCACTACAAGCAAAATTAGCTGCAGATGCAAAAGCAAAAGCTGATGCAGAAGCACTTCAGGCGAAACTTGCAGCTGACGCAAAAGCGAAGGCTGATATGGAAGCTTTACAGGCAAAATTAATTGCTGATGCAAGAGTTAAAGCCGATGCCGAAGCTACTGCAAAAGCAAAAGCAGATGCTGAAGCAAAAAAATTGCAAGAAGCAGAAGAAGCTCGTCAGGCGAAATTAGCCGCTGATGCAAAAGCTAAAGCCGATGCAGAAGCTCTTAAAGCGAAACAAGCTGCCGACGCAAAAGCTAAAGCTGATGAGGAAGCTCGTCAAGCGAAACTAGCAGCAGATGCAAAAGCGAAAGCGGATGCAGAAGCGCTTCAGGCAAAACTTGTTGCAGATGCAAAAGCAAAAGCAGATGCAGAAGCACTTAAAATAAAACAAGCTGCTGAAGAAGAAGCGAAGATTGAAGAAGAAGCTCGTCAAGCAAAACTAGCAGCAGATGCAAAAGCAAAAGCCGATGCTGAAGCGCTACAAGCAAAATTAGTTGCTGATGCAAAAGCTAAAGCAGATATGGAAGCTTTACAAGCTAAACTAATTGCTGATGCGAAAGTAAAAGCCGATGCAGAAGCTACTGCAAAAGCAAAAGCTGACGCCGAAGCAAAAAAATTACAAGAAGAGGAAGAAGCTCGTTTAGCAAAATTAGAAGCAGATAATAAAGCCAAAGCGGATGCTGAAGCATTGAAAGCAAAACTTGCAGCTGACGCAAAAGCCAAAGCGGATGCTGAAGCATTACAAGCTAAACAAGCGGCAGATGCGAAAGCTAAAGCAGATGAAGAAGCTCGTCAAGCAAAATTAGCTGCTGACGCAAAAGCCAAAGCCGATGCAGAAGCATTGAAAGTAAAACTTGCTGCCGATGCAAAAGCCAAAGCGGATGCTGAAGCATTACAAGCTAAACAAGCGGCAGATGCAAAAGCGAAAGCAGATGAAGAAGCTCGTCAAGCAAAATTAGCGGCTGACGCAAAAGCCAAAGCCGATGCAGAAGCATTGAAAGTAAAACTTGCTGCCGACGCAAAAGCCAAAGCGGATGCTGAAGCATTACAAGCTAAACAAGCTGCAGATGCAAAAGCTAAAGCAGATGAAGAAGCTCGTCAAGCAAAATTAGCGGCTGATGCAAAAGCAAAAGCCGATGCAGAAGCATTGAAAGTAAAACTTGCAGCTGACGCAAAAGCCAAAGCGGATGCTGAAGCATTACAAGCTAAACAAGCTGCAGATGCAAAAGCAAAAGCAGATGAAGAAGCTCGTCAAGCAAAATTAGCGGCTGACGCAAAAGCAAAAGCCGATGCAGAAGCATTGAAAGCTAAACTTGCTGCCGACGCTAAAGCGAAAGCTGATGCAGAAGCTTTACAAGCAAAATTAGCGGCTGATGCAAAAGCTAAAGCAGACGCAGAAGCGCTGAAAGCAAAACAAGATGCAGAGGAAAAAGCAAAAATTGAAGAAGAAACTCGTCAAGCTAAGTTAGCTGCTGACGCAAAAGCCAAAGCGGATGCAGAAGCATTAGCAGCAAGACTTGCGGCCGAAGCAAAATTAGCAGCCGATGCAGCAGCAAAAGCAGCTGAATCTCAAAAAGATGAAACGGCAAAAGCTATTGATATTTTAACACAGTCTCTTGAAGAGTCAAGTAAAAATCAAAATGATTTGTTAGCTCAGTTTAATGCAACAGTTGCTAATAAACAAAAAGACTTTGAACGACTTAAGAGAGGAAAATGACTTGAGTGAAAAGGGAATCTACAGAGAACCTAAACCATTTAAAAGTGTTGCTGCAGAAAATAGTCAGTTAGAGGCTTTAAAAACAAATATTGCGGAAGCTAACAGACTTCAAAAAGACGAGATTGCCAAGCTGACGAATTTGTACAACGAAAGACTTAGAAAAGTTCCGAATAAAAATGACGCTTTAAATAGAGCTTATCTAGAAAAGATAAATCAGTTAAAAGCAGCACAATTAAAAATGGAAACAAGACAGTGCAGCATTACTTGCGAATTTAGAGCGTATCAAAGCTGAAACTGAAATTGAGAAAAAACGTAGAATCAAACGTGCAGCTTACGAAAATGATCAAGGAAGATATAATCAGGATCTTGCAGCGCTTAAACGAATTAAGGAAACTACAAAAGTAAGCAGTACACCTTTAACAGCAAGTGATTTTGATTTTGGTGAAGACCAGTCAAATATGCAGATCATCAAGAATATTAAAAATTCTGAAAGTGGTTATTACATGATTGTAGCGGTTCATAGCAGTGTAGAAAAAAGAGATGAATTCCTGACAAAGGCAGTTGCTGCAGGACGTACAGATATTAATTTCTTTTACAATATAGCAACAAGTAAGTATTACATCTATTACGAGAAATATGAAGGTTTACAAGAAGCGACTAAAGCATTAGAAGCAAAAGGGAATAAACCTTACAACGGTAAAATGGCCATCGTAAAAGTGGAGAATTAACAAAAACAAGGATGAGTAAGCTCTTAGATTAATTAAGAGCTTACGACTAAAAATAAATTGCTTTAGAATACTAATTATTTTGTTTTCTGATGCCCCTCAGAGAATAAAATGAAAGGAAACAACAAAATGATTATGAGAAAACCTACTATTTTAAGAACGCTAATTTTAGTTTTGGCTATGTTATTTAATTTTGCGGCCCATTCGCAAAATTCAATTGCATTTAATTCTGAGCCTTATGGAAATTCCCATGAGAATATTTTCTTAAAGGCATACAATCAGTTTGGAAATAAAACTAGTTTTGAAAATTCGACTGAAAAATTAGCAGCCCCTATTGTTATAAATCCTGTGCTTAAATATGCATCAGGACAATATGCGGGAACAATTTCAATTTGTCCTAATGATGGTAAAGAACTTCCAAAATTATTTATTTGTGGTTCTAATGATGCCAGAAATATTCAGACAGGAATTGATATGTCAACTGTCAAAAGTATTTCTTGGCAAAAGCTGAATGTTACTGCTAGTTGTCCTGCTTTTGCAAATGTTAATTGTGCAAATGAAACTGCTTCATGTGGATGGACTCAAGTTGCAACAGGAGCAGATTATTCAGCTGGTGTAGCGGGAGAATTTAGATTGGTAATAACCTATCCAGATCTTTCGACTTCGACTTTTTATTTTAATGTTTATACTAATGATTTAGATCCAACTGGAATTAAAAAAGCTGATATCTATACAGGAAATAACTGTACATTGGCCGGGAAAATAATTGTAGGAGGATTTAATGCGAGCTATGAATATGCGATTGCTCAGACTTCTACTACTTCAGTACCTACGCCTACCCCTACAACAGGATGGCAGGACAGCAGTATTTTTGATAATATTACAGCAGCTAAAAATTATGATGTTTTTATAAGATTAAAAAATGTCCCAGGGACATGTACTTTTAATGTTAGAAAAATTACAATTAAAACGGTTGCGATCAGTAATACAGTATTAGTAACAAATCCAAAATGTTCAGGTGATAAAGGAAGCATAAAAATTAGTACTGGAAATATTGGATTACAATATGTCTATACACTTTTAAAGGGGAATACTGTAGTCACTACGACTATACCAACTGAAGCTCCAGAGTATACATTTACAGGTTTAGACCCTGCAACAAACTATAAAGTTCGCGTTGCTCTAGATCCTAAAGGTAAAGACACCAACGGCGCTTCATGTACAGTGTCAAACACTTCACCTGATCAAACAGTAACTGCGCCACCTGCCGCATTATCTGTATCATTATCAGATGACGCTGCTGTAACAGGATGTAGTACACCAAACATAAAAATTAATGTAACAAATGGTACAGCTCCCTTTAAGTATTATGTAAGTACAGATGGGGTTAATTATGTTGTCAATACCTCAGATGTTGTCGTAGTTACAAATCCAGGTACTTATACCATTCGTGTTGAAGATTATAATGGTTGTACAGCAACAGCTTCGGCAACAAAAACTACTACTAAAAAACCAACTTATACCATTTCATCTACAAACCCTGATTGTAATACTACAACTGGAAGCATTACAGTAAATCTTGTCAGTGCAAATGGTTATATTATTGAATATAGTATAGATGGAAAAACACCTGGAACTGTAAAAACGTGGAGTGGTCTTTCGGCAGGAACTCATACTATTACTGTTAGTTATAAACTTACAGCAAAAGGAAGTTCGTGTACAGATACTAATATTGTTACAATTTTACCAGCGGATGATCAGTTACGTGCTTCTGCAGGGGTTGCCGCATTATCAGGTTGTGGTGTAGCACCTAACCCAGCAGAGTACGGTTTGCTTAGAATTACAAACCCAACGGGAGGTACGCCACCTTATACGTATAAGTTTGGAACTGATATCAATGATACTTTTGGTCCATTAAATGAACAGTGGAAAAAACCAGGAACGTATATTTTGACGATCAAAGATTCGAAAAACTGTACGTATACAATGTCAAATGTGACAATTGATCCAAAACCAGCGTTGCCAACAATATCTATTCCAGATCCAGTATACGATTGTAATGGAGTAGCATCAGTTACGGCGACAGCAACAAGTCCTCAAAGTGCTAATTATAATTTTACTTATTTAATTGATGGTGTTGAAAATACCAACATCCCTCGTAATGTTTTTCCAAATATTTTGGCGGGACATCACAAAATTGAGGTGGTGTATAATTTAGCAAAAGTATCAACTTACAGTAATTTATTAACAGAGGATTTTGGAAGAGGAACTCCAACGACCTCACCAGGTATTAATACGGCTTACTGTTTTGAAGATCAAACTAATACACACCCAACAAGTTATCCTTGTAATAAAGATCAATATATCAATGACGGTGAATATGCTGTTACAAACAGAATTAATCCACGATTTGGGACTTGGCTAGATATTAGAGATCATACGAGTGCTGCAGGTCCAGTTGATTCGCAAGGAAGATTTTTGGCCATCAATATTGGTGGTGTAGCAGGGGTTGGAGGAATTATTTACAGAAAACCAATTTATGATGTTATACCAGATCAAGATGTAAAAGTTTCATTTTGGGTTGAAAACTTAATTGAAGGAGGTAAAAATTATCCAGACGTAGATCCAGATATTACTATCGAGTTAATTGCTGATTATGGATTACCAACTCAAAAATTAGTTGCGTCTCAGGCAACGGGTATTGTACCAAAATCAAACAAGTGGGAAAATTACAATATGAGTTTAAATCCAGGAGGTTATACTACTCTGGATTTTGTGGTAAGATCATATAGTATTGCAACGGGAGGTAACGATTTAACTTTAGATGATATTTCAGTTTATCAAATTCCTAGATCTTGTAATGATAATGTTTTCAAAGAATTTGATGTTTTTGACGGTCTTGGATTTACAGCTGATATTAAAGGAACTGTAGCAGAAAAATGTCCAGGAAATGGAGATGGAGCAATAACTTTAATAGTAAAAAACTTTGGTACTGAATATGAATATTCATTAAATGGTGCAGCTGGACCTTGGATTAGTTCTAGTGTTTCTGAGCTTACCATAAGTCCTTTAGTAGCAAAAACTTATGATCTTCAAGTTCGTAAAAAAACAGGCGCAGCTTGTACTAAGAGCCTTAGTCCTGTTGTTGGTTCGCCAACGGCATTCAATTTAATAGCTAATTCTAAACCAGCTACTTGTGATCCTAATGATCCTGCTACGATTACAGTTACTCCTAGTGGAGGAACACAACCTTACACACTTATCCTTACTAAAAAAGAGGATGGTTCGGTAAGAAATTTTCCAGCTACTGGAGGAACTTTAAATGTGACACAAGGAACATACGTTGTATCTGGAAACGATTTTAATGGTTGTCCATATAAAATTACTCAAGAAATCGTTATTGGTGCGCCGCCTCAAATATCAGCTACGGTCGTTAAAACTGCAGCCTTATGTTTTGATACCACTGCTACAATTACAGTTGACGTTACTGGAGGAGTAGGACCATATCAATATCAGGTAGCTTATGAAACGGGTGCCTTTGGAGGAATTACACCATTTTCAGGAAGTACATTAAATTATACTGCTACAGCTGCAGGGACATATAAATTTAATATTATTGACAAAAATGGTTGTAGTGCAAACGCGGTAAGCCAGAAAGTTGATCCTAAAATTTCGGCTACTACAGCTATTAGAAATTCTTTAAGCTGTAAGACAGGTTCTACCGACGCTTTAATTGAAGTTACTATTAAAGGTGGTACAAGTCCGTTTACATATACAATTAAAAATAAAACTACAGGTGCAACTTTGTTTACTAGTGGTTCTATTACAGGACCAGTATTTACATATTCTACTCCAAATGCAGGTACTTATGTTTTTGATATTAAAGATGCAAATGGATGTCCTACTAGTATTGAAGGAATAGTAGATGCGCTAGTTTCGGTAACACCAGCTGCTGCACCAGTACATGTTTTATGTAACGGTGGAAATACTGGTTCGGTTACTTTATCAGCTTCAGGTGGAACGGGTTCATATGAATATAGTTTTAATGGTGGAGCTTTTAGTACTACTGCAACTTATACAGGTCTTTCAGCAGGAACTTATCCTTATCAGGTAAAAGACAGTAACGACTGTCTTGCGAGTGGGTCAGTTACTATTAATCAGCCAACTTCAGCTCTTACAGGAACTATCAAAGCAACCGAAATCACATGTGGTCCTACAGGAACAGTTCCTGCAGTAGTTACAGTGACTGCATCAGGTGGTTCTGGTTCATATGAATATAGTTTCAATGGAACTTCAAACTTTACAACAGACAATACTTTTCCAACTTCAGTTGCTGCAACAGTAACAGCTTATATTAAAGACAAAAATAATTGTCAATTTGGACCATTGTCAATTAGTATAGGTGCATTAGACCAAATTACAGGAATCAATTTAGTTGACAGTGGTTATGACTGTTCAACAACTCCTGCTGGAGGTCATGTGACTTTAACAGCTGTCAAATCAGGTACTTTAGCAAATATATCATATCAAATTACTGCAGGACCAGCAGGTTATAATACTGCAAGTAATACAACTGGAGACTTTAAATCATTGACTCCGGGACTTTATACTTTCCAGGCGACAGACAGCAAGACAAATTGTACTTTCAGTATTTCTTATACTGTAAAAGGCATTTCGGATATTGTTGCCGGAGGATCTGTAATCACGGCTATTAAATGTAATGCTGGAACAGGAACAATCCAGTTTACTGTAACGGGAGCTAAAACTAGCGGATATGATTACATTATTACAAATGCTGCTGGGACAACAATTCAGCAAGCAAATAATGTAGCAGCTTCTATAACAACAATTACTGTTGCTTCTGCTTTAGTTGCAGACGATTATACTATCACAGCGACAGATAGATTAACAAAATGTCAATCTAGTTATAAAGTAACTTTAACACAACCAACTAATGCATTAGATGTTACAGCAACAGCTGCGAACATCACATGTAAAGTCTTCACTTCGGTAATTACTGCAGTTGGAGCAGGCGGAACACCAAGTTATTCTTATGCTGTCGTTGAAAAAGGAACAGCAGCGCCTACAACTATTTCAGGAGGTGCTTCGTTGACTGTTAATACGGTTAACGGCACCAAAATGTTTTGGGATGTTTATGTAAAAGATGTAAATGGTTGTACTGATTTCGTTACAGTTGAAATTAAGGGAGATGAAGTTCCGACAGTTACAGCTACATTAGACAACCAATGTACAGGTTCTGGAAGCACATTCAGAATTACAGCAACAGCACACGGAACAAACTTAAAGACACCTTTGAGTTATGGAATCAACGGACCTACAGGTGCGTTCGGTCCAGACAACTTCTTTGATGTAAGTGCTAGCGCGACTCCATATACGGTTTGGGTTAAAGATGCTAATGGATGTACAGCTTCAGCTGCTCCAATAACAGTTTATCCACAATTAACTGCAACAACTGCGGTTAAAGAATTGGATTGTTCTGCGAGTCCAAATGCTACAATTACAGTTACTCCTAACGGAGGAAAACCTGGATATACTTATGAAGTTTCAACAAACGGAGGTACAAGCTATTCTGCAATGGGATCGAATGTCTATACAACTTCAGTTGCGGGAACATTCAAGATTAAAGTTACAGATGCTAATTCATGTACTTTTGTAATAACAGAAACCATCCAATCGATTTCAAGCCCGACAGCTTCAATTGTTACACAAAGCAATGTAAGCTGTAACGGAAAACTTGACGGATCAGTTACTATAAAAGGAAACGGAGGATCAGGCGGATTTTCATATAGCAATAATGCATCTTCAGGATTCGGACCAACAGCTACCTTTACAGGTTTAGGCGCAGGAACCCATACCTTCTATGTAAAAGACTCTAAAGGCTGTACAGGAAGTGTTGCTGTTACGATCACAGAGCCTACGGCTATTGTGGCGACTCCATCAGCTACTAAATTTACGTGCAGCACTACAAATGCAAAACAGTCTGCATTGATTACTGTTGCAGGAACAGGAGGCACAGGAGCTTATACTTACAGCTACAACAACGGAACAAGTTATGTGGCAGGCAATACATTGGCAGTAAACGACAATGGGGCTTCACAGACATTCCAGATTATTATAAAAGACGCCAACGGCTGTCTTTCACCAATGGTTCCGATTACTCTGGCTCCATTAAACCCGCCGGTAATTTCAAGTGTTGCTCCTACAGCAGTAACCTGTCTTGCAACCACAAGTACAGTTACAGTTTCAGTTACGGGAGGAACAGGAGTTGCACCGCTGGCTTATGCTATTACAGCTCCGGCTTCGGCAGTTGGCAACACAACAGGAGCTTCATCTGGAGTATTTACAGGACTTGCTCCAGGGTTTACTTACACTTTTAAGGTTACTGATGCCAACGGATGTTTCGACACCAAGTCAGTTACAGTTAATCCGGTTACTCCGATTGCAGTTGCAGGAAATAAAAACAACGACGCAAAATGTAAAGGAGCTTCAACTGGAAATGGAACATTTACTATTTCAAATATTGCTACTCCAGGAAACTATTCATTTACGTTGACTTCTGCCAATCTTGGCACTGGTTCATTGACAAAATCTGGAAATACATTGACATTGAGCAATGTATTGGCAGGAACTTATACAGTATCAGTTACAGATACAGCGACAGGCTGTACAAATTCAGCATCAATTACAATTGGCGAGCCGACATTGGCTTTGGATGTTACAGCTCTGGCTACCAACATCAATTGTAATAATGACAATGCAACAATTACGGCAACGGCGACTGGCGGCACAACCAACTACACTTATGCAGTTGCAAGACAGTCAGATCCTGTACCTTTGACAGGTTATGTATCAAGCAATATCCTTACAGTTGACACCAACAGCGGAGCTGATATGAACTGGGTTGTATATGTAATGGATGCCAACGGCTGTACTGATTCAGTAGCAGTTCCGTTATCAACAGATCCTACGCCTTCAGTAACAGCGGTTTTAAGCAACCAGTGTACGGCTTCAGGAAGCGGATTTACTATTACGGCTACAGGAACAGGCGGTACAGGCGCATTGAGTTACGGAATCAATGGTGTTGGAGGAGCTTTCGCGCCAAACAATGTATTCAATGTACCGGCTTCGGCTACACCATATACTGTTTGGGTAAAAGATGCCAACAACTGTCCGGCTTCGGCAACTCCAATCATGGTTTATCCACAGTTGGGAGCGACTATCGCCATAAGCAAAGAGCTTGACTGTTCTGCTGCACCAGGTGCAACGATTACAGTTGACATCACTGGCGGAAAAGCTGGATATACTTACAAAGCAGACGCAGGAACAGGAACTTACGGTTCAAGTGTTGCTGTAACAGGCGCACAGTTTGTTTACCCGGCAGCAGCAGCAGGAACTTACAATTTTGAAATCACAGATTCAAATACACCTGGCTGTACTAAAATTGTTTCAATCACTGTAAACCCGATCAGCAACCCTACAGTTACGGCTACCCAGGTAAATGTTTCTTGCAACGGAGGCTCAAACGGATCAGTTCAGTTGAGAGGAGCAGGCGGTTCAGGAAGTTATACTTACAGCAGTGTTCTTGCAGGACCTTATGTGGCAGGAAACACTTTCGGTACATTAAGTGCGGGAACCCATACCTTCTATGTAAAAGACTCTAAAGGCTGTACAGGAAGTGTTGATGTGACGATCACAGAGCCTACAGCTATTGCAGCGACTCCATCGGCTACTAAATTTACGTGCAGCACTACAAATGCAAAACAGTCTGCATTGATTACTGTTGCAGGAACAGGAGGCACAGGAGCTTATACTTACAGCTACAACAACGGAACAAGTTATGTGGCAGGCAATACATTGGCAGTAAACGACAATGGGGCTTCACAGACATTCCAGATTATTATAAAAGACGCCAACGGCTGTCTATCACCAATGGTTCCGATTACTCTGGCTCCATTAAACCCGCCGGTAATTTCAAGTGTTGCTCCTACAGCAGTAACCTGTCTTGCAACCACAAGTACAGTTACAGTTTCAGTTACGGGAGGAACAGGAGTTGCACCGCTGGCTTATGCTATTACAGCTCCGGCTTCGGCAGTTGGCAACACAACAGGAGCTTCATCTGGAGTATTTACAGGACTTGCTCCAGGGTTTACTTATACGTTTAAAGTTACTGATGCAAACGGATGTTTCGACACCAAGTCAGTTACAGTTAATCCGGTTACTCCGATTGCAGTTGCAGGAAATAAAAACAACGACGCAAAATGTAAAGGAGCTTCAACTGGAAATGGAACATTTACTATTTCAAATATTGCTACTCCAGGAAACTATTCATTTACGTTGACTTCTGCCAATCTTGGCACTGGTTCATTGACAAAATCTGGAAATACATTGACATTGAGCAATGTATTGGCAGGAACTTATACAGTATCAGTTACAGATACAGCGACAGGCTGTACAAATTCAGCATCAATTACAATTGGCGAGCCGACATTGGCTTTGGATGTTACAGCTCTGGCTACCAACATCAATTGTAATAATGACAATGCAACAATTACGGCAACGGCGACTGGCGGCACAACCAACTACACTTATGCAGTTGCAAGACAGTCAGATCCTGTACCTTTGACAGGTTATGTATCAAGCAATATCCTTACAGTTGACACCAACAGCGGAGCTGATATGAACTGGGTTGTATATGTAATGGATGCCAACGGCTGTACTGATTCAGTAGCAGTTCCGTTATCAACAGATCCTACGCCTTCAGTAACAGCGGTTTTAAGCAACCAGTGTACGGCTTCAGGAAGCGGATTTACTATTACGGCTACAGGAACAGGCGGTACAGGCGCATTGAGTTACGGAATCAATGGTGTTGGAGGAGCTTTCGCGCCAAACAATGTATTCAATGTACCGGCTTCGGCTACACCATATACTGTTTGGGTAAAAGATGCCAACAACTGTCCGGCTTCGGCAACTCCAATCATGGTTTATCCACAGTTGGGAGCGACTATCGCCATAAGCAAAGAGCTTGACTGTTCTGCTGCACCAGGTGCAACGATTACAGTTGACATCACTGGCGGAAAAGCTGGATATACTTACAAAGCAGACGCAGGAACAGGAACTTACGGTTCAAGTGTTGCTGTAACAGGCGCACAGTTTGTTTACCCGGCAGCAGCAGCAGGAACTTACAATTTTGAAATCACAGATTCAAATACACCTGGCTGTACTAAAATTGTTTCAATCACTGTAAACCCGATCAGCAACCCTACAGTTACGGCTACCCAGGTAAATGTTTCTTGCAACGGAGGCTCAAACGGATCAGTTCAGTTGAGAGGAGCAGGCGGTTCAGGAAGTTATACTTACAGCAGTGTTCTTGCAGGACCTTATGTGGCAGGAAACACTTTCGGTACATTAAGTGCGGGAACCCATACCTTCTATGTAAAAGACTCTAAAGGCTGTACAGGAAGTGTTGATGTGACGATCACAGAGCCTACAGCTATTGCAGCGACTCCATCGGCTACTAAATTTACGTGCAGCACTACAAATGCAAAACAGTCTGCATTGATTACTGTTGCAGGAACAGGAGGCACAGGAGCTTATACTTACAGCTACAACAACGGAACAAGTTATGTGGCAGGCAATACATTGGCAGTAAACGACAATGGGGCTTCACAGACATTCCAGATTATTATAAAAGACGCCAACGGCTGTCTATCACCAATGGTTCCGATTACTCTGGCTCCATTAAACCCGCCGGTAATTTCAAGTGTTGCTCCTACAGCAGTAACCTGTCTTGCAACCACAAGTACAGTTACAGTTTCAGTTACGGGAGGAACAGGAGTTGCACCGCTGGCTTATGCTATTACAGCTCCGGCTTCGGCAGTTGGCAACACAACAGGAGCTTCATCTGGAGTATTTACAGGACTTGCTCCAGGGTTTACTTATACGTTTAAAGTTACTGATGCAAACGGATGTTTCGACACCAAGTCAGTTACAGTTAATCCGGTTACTCCGATTGCAGTTGCAGGAAATAAAAACAACGACGCAAAATGTAAAGGAGCTTCAACTGGAAATGGAACATTTACTATTTCAAATATTGCTACTCCAGGAAACTATTCATTTACGTTGACTTCTGCCAATCTTGGCACTGGTTCATTGACAAAATCTGGAAATACATTGACATTGAGCAATGTATTGGCAGGAACTTATACAGTATCAGTTACAGATACAGCGACAGGCTGTACAAATTCAGCATCAATTACAATTGGCGAGCCGACATTGGCTTTGGATGTTACAGCTCTGGCTACCAACATCAATTGTAATAATGACAATGCAACAATTACGGCAACGGCGACTGGCGGCACAACCAACTACACTTATGCAGTTGCAAGACAGTCAGATCCTGTACCTTTGACAGGTTATGTATCAAGCAATATCCTTACAGTTGACACCAACAGCGGAGCTGATATGAACTGGGTTGTATATGTAATGGATGCCAACGGCTGTACTGATTCAGTAGCAGTTCCGTTATCAACAGATCCTACGCCTTCAGTAACAGCGGTTTTAAGCAACCAGTGTACGGCTTCAGGAAGCGGATTTACTATTACGGCTACAGGAACAGGCGGTACAGGCGCATTGAGTTACGGAATCAATGGTGTTGGAGGAGCTTTCGCGCCAAACAATGTATTCAATGTACCGGCTTCGGCTACACCATATACTGTTTGGGTAAAAGATGCCAACAACTGTCCGGCTTCGGCAACTCCAATCATGGTTTATCCACAGTTGGGAGCGACTATCGCCATAAGCAAAGAGCTTGACTGTTCTGCTGCACCAGGTGCAACGATTACAGTTGACATCACTGGCGGAAAAGCTGGATATACTTACAAAGCAGACGCAGGAACAGGAACTTACGGTTCAAGTGTTGCTGTAACAGGCGCACAGTTTGTTTACCCGGCAGCAGCAGCAGGAACTTACAATTTTGAAATCACAGATTCAAATACACCTGGCTGTACTAAAATTGTTTCAATCACTGTAAACCCGATCAGCAACCCTACAGTTACGGCTACCCAGGTAAATGTTTCTTGCAACGGAGGTTCAAACGGATCAGTTCAGTTGAGAGGAGCAGGCGGTTCAGGAAGTTATACTTACAGCAGTGTTCTTGCAGGACCTTATGTGGCAGGAAACACTTTCGGTACATTAAGTGCGGGAACCCATACCTTCTATGTAAAAGACAGCAAAGGCTGTACAGGAAGTGTTGTTGTTACGATCACAGAGCCTACAGCTATTGTGGCGACTCCATCAGCTACTAAATTTACGTGCAGCACTACAAATGCAAAACAGTCTGCATTGATTACTGTTGCAGGAACAGGAGGCACAGGAGCTTATACTTACAGCTACAACAACGGAACAAGTTATGTGGCAGGCAATACATTGGCAGTAAACGACAATGGGGCTTCACAGACATTCCAGATTATTATAAAAGACGCCAACGGCTGTCTTTCACCAATGGTTCCGATTACTCTGGCTCCATTAAACCCGCCGGTAATTTCAAGTGTTGCTCCTACAGCAGTAACCTGTCTTGCAACAACAAGTACAGTTACAGTTTCAGTTACGGGAGGAACAGGAGTTGCACCGCTGGCTTATGCTATTACAGCTCCGGCTTCGGCAGTTGGCAATACAACAGGAGCTTCATCTGGAGTATTTACAGGACTTGCTCCAGGGTTTACTTATACTTTCAAGGTTACAGATGCCAACGGATGTTTCGACACCAAGTCAGTTACAGTTAATCCGGTTACACCAATTGTTGTAACTGCTAGTAAATTAAGCGATGTTAAATGTAAAGGTGATGCTACGGGATCTGCGAGATATACAATTTCTGGATTCAGTTCAACTGGAAATTATTCAGTTGCCGTTACAACTTCTCCGACAGGATTAGCTCACACAATAACAACAGTTGGAGATGTAATAACTTTAACGGGTTTACCTATTGGAGATTATACACTTTCAGTAGTTGATATTACAACAAAATGTCCAGCTAGTGCAACAATTACTATTTCGGAACCAGCAAATCCTCTAACTGCAGGTTATGCTACAGTTAATGCAAATTGTAATGTTGGTACTTCAAAAGTAACAGTAACAGCTGCCGGTGGAACAACAGCATACAAATATGCTTATGTTCAAGATGGCGTAACAGTTACTGATGCTGATTTTGGACCAAGTAATATTGCATATCTAAACCCTACAACAAACCTAAACTGGGATGTTTATGTTAGAGATGCAAATAAATGTGAAGTTAAATTAGACGTTGTAATTGCAAAAGACAACGCTCCAACAGTTACTGCTTCTGCTGTTAATCAATGTTTAGGTGTTGGTACTTATACAATTACGGCAGTTGGAACAGGAACAGGAACTTTACAATACAGTATTAATGGTACTTCATATCAGGCTGGTAACACATTTACTGTTACTGCAGCTGGTACATATAATGTTTGGGTAAAAGATGCTAATAATTGTATTGCTCAAACTACTGTTCCGGTTATAGTAAATGATAAATTAACGTTATCTGCTCAATTAAATAAAAACATTACTTGTGTTTTAGGAAATGAGGCAGCTCAAATTACTTTAACAGCAGGTGGAGGTAACGGTACATATACTTATTCATTCACAAGTTCAGCAGCTGCACCAACTGCAGTTTTATCTGGAAATGTGTTGACAACAAGTGATGCTGGAAATTATACTTTCACTGTTACTGATGGTCGTGGTTGTACGGTTACAACTACAGTGCCTATTAGTATTACATTGCCAGTTTATCCTGATTTCAGTATGACTAAGGGACCAAATATTCTTTGTAACAAAGATGAATCTGGATCATTAAATATTGTAATTGATCAAACTAAAGGATTAGCTCCTTATACAATCAATGTTTTAAATACGACGACGGGTCGTAATTATGGAACACAAACATCAGGTTTAGCTGCTGGTAATTATACGGTTACAGTTACTGATGCTAAAGGATGTCAAGTAATTAAAACTACTAATATTGCAGAACCAACTGCAATTGTAGTTAATTATCATACTGTACCAATTACTTGTGTTAGTGGTGTGGGGACGACTAAAGGTTCCGTTATTATTGACTCGGTGACAGGTGGAACAGGACCATATGATTATTATGTAACAGGAATAAATGGTTATGATAAATCAGAACTTGATAATCCTGGAAATACTTCTGTTACTTTTAATGTAGTTGATTTTGGTTTATACCAAGTTAGAGTTGTTGATGCAAATGGATGTTCTAAACTTGAAACACAAGTATTAGTTGCATCACCAGTTGACAATCTTGATATTGATGTTGACATGACGACAGTTTACTGTTCGCCTGTAGTAGGTCCTCCTGCAATTCCAGCGGGTGGTGTCGCAACAGTAAAAATTGGTACATTATTGACAGGTCATGGCCCTTACCACTTCAATATTTATAGAGGTAATGGACAAGTGTTTACTGCTGATTATGTTGATGGATGGATTCCGGAATCTTCGCCAGGAAGTGAATCTGCTATTTTTTATGGTCTTACACCTGGAACAGCTTACACATTCATAGTTTATGACGATTATACAAAATGTTATTATTTCCAACCAGCAGGTAATGTAGTTCCAACAAATTCAACATTGTCAATTGTTAATGATGTGGCTCATAATATCACATGTACACTTCCAAAACCACCAGCCTTACCAGGAACACCTGATGGTAAAGTGACTTTTGATATAAAAAATAATTATACGTCTTCAGTTGATGTAAGTTATCAAGTTTATGAGGCATTTACTAATTTACCAGTTAATGCGTTAGTTACTAATACGATAGCTCCAAACGGAACATTAACGAATCTTACTTTAGGTTCTTTACCGGTAGGTTCTTATTATATATTAGTTAAGGAAGTTACAGGTCCTAATGCGGGATGTTCGGTAGCCTCTAAAAACTTCAATATTAAAGAATCACCAGTATTATTATCACTTACAGCTTCTGCAACTTCAATAGCAGACTGTACAAACTTAGGTACTATTTCAGCACAGGCAAAAGACGGAACAGGTCCTTATGCTTATCAAGTAGTTGTGGCAGGTGATTCTCCTGTTGATGCTGATTGGATATCAAACAGCACATTTACTAAAGCAGGAAGTGTGGCAGGAATTGATTATGATGTTTATACTAAAGATGCTTTTGGTTGTATCAAATTTGTAACTGTAAAAGTTTTCAAATACAAAGATCCAACAATCAGTGCCCCAGCAGCTATCTGTTATACAGGTGTTCCATTTACATTTACAATTCCTGGAACAGTTGATTCAAGTATTGTGGGTGGAGCAACTTATAGCGTTGACGGAAGTACATTCCAAAGTTCGCCAACTTTTACATTTAATGGAGCTAAAGTTTATACTCTAACAATTAAGGACGGTAAAGGATGTACTGCTACAGTGCCATTTGAAGTTAAACCACAACTTAAACTTGAGGTTAAACAAACAAGAGATTTAAGCTGTATTGTTGGAAGTGAAGATGCTCAATTTACTCTAACGGCTGCGGATGGTTATGGTTCTTATACTTATTCATATACTTATAATAGTGGTACAAGTACTTCTATGCCGACAAATGTTTTAACAGCAAGTGGTATAGGTACTTATGTATTTACAGTTACAGACGCACAAAACTGTCAGGCAACTTATACTATTAACTTAGATGCTATTCCAACAATTGACTTTACAGTTTCTTCTGTAAATGCTAGTTGTAATGGAGCTTCTGACGGAACTATTACAGCTGTTGTTTCAGCGGGTATTGCTCCTTATCAATATCAATTAGAAGATGGTGCTACAATTGTTAGAGCATACCAAACTTCAAATGAGTTTAAAAATTTACCAGCAGGTACTACTTATGTAGTTAGAGTTAAAGATGCAAGATCATGTACAGTTACTAAACCTGCTACAATCGGCCAGCCATCTATACTTGCTGCAACAGGAACTTTAACTCAAGGTTTAACTTGCGGAACTGGTAATGCGACTCAGGCTGCAATCGTAACAATTAACGTTACGGCAGGAACTGGTACTTCGCCATATCAATACAGTTTTGATGGAGGTGCAAATTACTCTTCAGTTAATACTTATACTACATCGGCTTCTGGAACTGTAACAGCTTCAGTTAAAGATGCAAACGGATGTATCATTGCTGTACCAGTTTCAGTGAATGTACCAGCATTAGACGCACCGACCGACATGGATATTGCAGGAACTCCGGTTTACTGCTTGCCATTGGCTAGCCAGAAAAGTACAGTTACGATCAGCAACGTACAGCACGGAGTAGGTACTAAAACATACGCTATCTTGTCTCCAGCTTCTGCGGTAACAAACGTTTCAGGTCTAAATAGCGGTGTGTTCACGGCATTGGCTCCGGATACTTATTTATTCCAGGTGAAAGATGCCAACGGATGTACATACGAAGAAGAATATACAGTTAAACCAGTTACGAACATTACAGTTTCTGGCCAGTTGACAGCTGATGTTTCTTGCAACGGAGGCAATGACGGTTCGGCTTCATTTACTGTTGCCAACAATACAGGTGCAATCAGTTATGTTTTCACGACAGGAACAGGAACACTTGCCTTATCTGGAAATGTAATTACGGCTACAGGTTTAGTTGCAGGAAACTATACATTGGAGGTTACAGACAATACAACCCAGTGTACAGCTACAGCATCAATTACGGTTGCTCAGCCAGCGGCATTGGCATTGACTGCTAATCCTTTTGTGAATGCAAACTGTAATTCAGATGCAAAAGTGAGCGTAACGGCTGCAGGCGGAACAGCTCCATATGAGTATTCATTTGTAGTTGCATCTGCGGCAGGTCCTGGAACTTACATTACTGCAAACGAAACATTCTTGAATCCGGCAACATCATTAAACTGGAAAGTTTATGTAAGAGATGCTCATGGATGCGTAATTGCAGCGCCATTGGCAATTTCAATCATCAAAGATGCTTCGCCGACAATGACTGCACCGGCTCCAGTTTGTTACCAAGGCGCTCCAATTGCAATAGATTTATCTCTTGTTGCAACAGTTCCGGTAGCAGGAACAGCAGTTTATAAAGTAAACGGTTCAAATATTACGGGATCAGTTTATACTGTAACAAGCCCAGGCACATACTTATTCAGTGTTGTAGATGTTAATGGCTGTGAGTCAAACATCATAAGCTATGAAGTCAAGCCTCAGGTTACCCTTGCAGCAGAACTGCTTCAGGACTTGACTTGTACTTTGGCTGCTGATATCAAATTGACGCCAGGCGGAGGAACAGGAGTTTATCCTACTTACGAGGTTGAAATCAACGCAAGCGGAACATTTGTGGCTCTTCCTGCGGTTTATACAGCTGGAACATACAAGTTCAGAGTTACAGATTCTCAAGGATGTCAGGCTGTTTCAAATGTTATCACAGTAACACCGACTACAACTCCAATGGCATCATTTACACAAACTGATGTAAGCTGTAAAGGAGGAAACAACGGAAGCATTGTGGTTTCAGCTGCAAACGGAATTTCACCATACAAATACCAATTATCACAAGGAGCTACAATTCTTGTTGCTTTTGGTACATCAAATACGTTCCCTGGCTTAGTGGCAGGAACATATGACATTCAGGTTAAAGACGCTAAAGACTGTACGTCAGCAAAAGTTCCGGTAACAATTACTGAACCTGCTTTATTGGCTGCGACTTCAAGTGTTACGGCACCTTTAGCTTGTACAGCAGGCAATGCGCCATCAAAAGCGGTTGTTACGGTAGTGGCTTCAGGCGGAGCAACTCCTTACCAATACAGTTTTGATAATGGAACAAGCTATTCTACAACGAATACTTATGAAACATATGCAGGAACAACATTTAATGTTCTTGTTAAGGATGCAAACGGATGTTCAGTTACAATCACTAATGGTGTGAATGTACCAGCATTAGACGCACCGACCGACATGGATATTGCAGGAACTCCGGTTTACTGCTTGCCATTGGCTAGCCAGAAAAGTACAGTTACGATCAGCAACGTACAGCACGGAGTAGGCACTAAAACATACGCGATCTTATCTCCAGCTTCTGCGGCAACAAACGTTTCAGGTCTAAATAGCGGTGTGTTCACGGCATTGGCTCCGGATACTTATTTATTCCAGGTGAAAGATGCCAACGGATGTACATACGAAGAAGAATATACAGTTAAACCAGTTACGAACATTACAGTTTCTGGCCAGTTGACAGCTGATGTTTCTTGCAACGGAGGCAATGACGGTTCGGCTTCATTTACTGTTGCCAACAATACAGGTGCAATCAGTTATGTTTTCACGACAGGAACAGGAACACTTGCCTTATCTGGAAATGTAATTACGGCTACAGGTTTAGTTGCAGGAAACTATACATTGGAGGTTACAGACAATACAACCCAGTGTACAGCTACAGCATCAATTACGGTTGCTCAGCCAGCGGCATTGGCATTGACTGCTAATCCTTTTGTGAATGCAAACTGTAATTCAGATGCAAAAGTGAGCGTAACGGCTGCAGGCGGAACAGCTCCATATGAGTATTCATTTGTAGTTGCATCTGCGGCAGGTCCTGGAACTTACATTACTGCAAACGAAACATTCTTGAATCCGGCAACATCATTAAACTGGAAAGTTTATGTAAGAGATGCTCATGGATGCGTAATTGCAGCGCCATTGGCAATTTCAATCATCAAAGATGCTTCGCCGACAATGACTGCTCCAGCTCCAGTTTGTTACCAAGGCGCTCCAATTGCAATAGACTTATCTCTTGTTGCAACAGTTCCGGTAGCAGGAACAGCAGTTTATAAAGTAAACGGTTCAAATATTACGGGATCAGTTTATACTGTAACAAGCCCAGGCACATACTTATTCAGTGTTGTAGATGTTAATGGCTGTGAGTCAAACATCATAAGCTATGAAGTCAAGCCTCAGGTTACCCTTGCAGCAGAACTGCTTCAGGACTTGACTTGTACTTTGGCAGCTGATATCAAATTGACGCCAGGCGGAGGAACAGGAGTTTATCCTACTTATGAGGTTGAAATCAACGCAAGCGGAACATTTGTGGCTCTTCCTGCGGTTTATACAGCTGGAACATACAAGTTCAGAGTTACAGATTCTCAAGGATGTCAGGCTGTTTCAAATGTTATCACAGTAACACCGACTACAACTCCAATGGCATCATTTACACAAACTGATGTAAGCTGTAAAGGAGGAAGCAACGGAAGCATTGTGGTTTCAGCTGCAAACGGAATTTCACCATACAAATACCAATTATCACAAGGAGCTACAATTCTTGTTGCTTTTGGTACATCAAATACGTTCCCTGGCTTAGCGGCAGGAACATATGACATTCAGGTTAAAGACGCTAAAGACTGTACGTCAGCAAAAGTTCCGGTAACAATTACTGAGCCTGCTTTATTGACTGCAACTTCAAGTGTTACGACACCTTTAGCTTGTACAGCAGGCAATGCGCCATCAAAAGCGGTTGTTACGGTAGTGGCTTCAGGCGGAGCAACTCCTTACCAATACAGTTTTGATAATGGAACAAGCTATTCTACAACGAATACTTATGAAACATATGCAGGAACAACATTTAATGTTCTTGTTAAGGATGCAAACGGATGTTCAGTTACAATCACTAATGGTGTGAATGTACCAGCATTAGATGCACCGACCGACATGGATATTGCAGGAACTCCGGTTTACTGCTTGCCATTGGCTAGCCAGAAAAGTACAGTTACGATCAGCAACGTACAGCACGGAGTAGGTACTAAAACATACGCTATCTTGTCTCCAGCTTCTGCGGCAACAAACGTTTCAGGTCTAAATAGCGGTGTGTTCACAGCATTGGCTCCGGATACTTATTTATTCCAGGTGAAAGATGCCAACGGATGTACATACGAAGAAGAATATACAGTTAAACCAGTAACCAACATTACAGTTTCTGGCCAGTTGACAGCTGATGTTTCTTGCAACGGAGGCAATGACGGTACGGCTTCATTTACTGTTGCCAACAATACAGGTGCAATTTCTTATGTTTTCACAACAGGAACAGGAACACTTGCCTTATCTGGAAATGTAATTACGGCTACAGGTTTAGTTGCAGGAAACTATACATTACAGGTTACAGACAATACAACCCAGTGTACAGCTACAGCATCAATTACGGTTGCTCAGCCAGCGGCATTGGCATTGACTGCTAATCCTTTTGTAAATGCAAACTGTAATTCAGATGCAAAAGTGAGCGTAACGGCTGCAGGCGGAACAGCTCCATATGAGTATTCATTTGTAGTTGCATCTGCGGCAGGTCCTGGAACTTACATTACTGCAAACGAAACATTCTTGAATCCGGCAACATCATTAAACTGGAAAGTTTATGTAAGAGATGCTCATGGATGCGTAATTGCAGCGCCATTGGCAATTTCAATCATCAAAGATGCTTCGCCGACAATGACTGCTCCAGCTCCAGTTTGTTACCAAGGCGCTCCAATTGCAATAGACTTATCTCTTGTTGCAACAGTTCCGGTAGCAGGAACAGCAGTTTATAGAGTAAACGGTTCAAATATTACGGGATCAGTTTATACTGTAACAAGCCCAGGCACATACTTATTCAGTGTTGTAGATGTTAATGGCTGTGAGTCAAACATCATAAGCTATGAAGTCAAGCCTCAGGTTACCCTTGCAGCAGAACTGCTTCAGGACTTGACTTGTACTTTGGCTGCTGATATCAAATTGACGCCAGGCGGAGGAACAGGAGTTTATCCTACTTACGAGGTTGAAATCAACGCAAGCGGAACATTCGTGGCTCTTCCTGCGGTTTATACAGCTGGAACATACAAGTTCAGAGTTACAGATTCTCAAGGATGTCAGGCTGTTTCAAATGTTATCACAGTAACACCGACTACAACTCCAATGGCATCATTTACACAAACTGATGTAAGCTGTAAAGGAGGAAGCAACGGAAGCATTGTGGTTTCAGCTGCAAACGGAATTTCACCATACAAATACCAATTATCACAAGGAGCTACAATTCTTGTTGCTTTTGGTACATCAAATACGTTCCCTGGCTTAGCGGCAGGAACATATGACATTCAGGTTAAAGACGCTAAAGACTGTACGTCAGCAAAAGTTCCGGTAACAATTACTGAGCCTGCTTTATTGACTGCAACTTCAAGTGTTACGACAGCTTTAGCTTGTACAGCAGGCAATGCGCCATCAAAAGCGGTTGTTACGGTAGTGGCTTCAGGCGGAGCAACTCCTTACCAATACAGTTTTGATAATGGAACAAGCTATTCTACAACGAATACTTATGAAACATATGCAGGAACAACATTTAATGTTCTTGTTAAGGATGCAAACGGATGTTCAGTTACAATCACTAATGGTGTGAATGTACCAGCATTAGATGCACCGACCGACATGGATATTGCAGGAACTCCGGTTTACTGCTTGCCATTGGCTAGCCAGAAAAGTACAGTTACGATCAGCAACGTACAGCACGGAGTAGGTACTAAAACATACGCTATCTTGTCTCCAGCTTCTGCGGCAACAAACGTTTCAGGTCTAAATAGCGGTGTGTTCACAGCATTGGCTCCGGATACTTATTTATTCCAGGTGAAAGATGCCAACGGATGTACATACGAAGAAGAATATACAGTCAAACCAGTTACAAACATTACAGTTTCTGGCCAGTTGACAGCTGATGTTTCTTGCAACGGAGGCAATGACGGTTCGGCTTCATTTACTGTTGCCAACAATACAGGTGCAATTTCTTATGTTTTCACAACAGGAACAGGAACACTTGCCTTATCTGGAAATGTAGTTACGGCTACAGGTTTAGTTGCAGGAAACTATACATTACAGGTTACAGACAATACAACCCAGTGTACAGCTACAGCATCAATTACGGTTGCTCAGCCAGCAATTTTAGGTCTTAATTTAGTTTCTAAAACTGCCGCGAATTGCTACTTAGGTTCTGTAGTTACTGTTCAGGCAACAGGTGGAACTCCAGCATATAAATATGCATTTGTTAAAAATAACGTTACTCCGGTAGCTTCAGATTATTCAAGCGATAACTATGCTGTTTTAGCCTTTGATAATTTAGGTTCTAATGATTGGGATGTATATGTTCAAGATGCAAACTTGATTTGTTCTGCTAAACTTGATGTTACAATTACTAAAGACGATGCACCAACAATTAATCCTAATGCTAATGTATATTGTTATACAGGTGGTCCTGTGGCTATTACAATTGATGGACAACAAGATCCAGATATCGTAACTCCACCAATGTACAGTATTGGAAATGGTTATTATGCTAGTCCAAACTTTACATTAAATGCGCCAGGAACTTACGAGTTTTATATAAAAGATGGTAACGGTTGTGTGGCACATGCTACGTATGTATTAAGACAAGAATTATTGATACAAGCAACGCTTACACAAGATTTAAATTGTACAACAAACGATGCTACAATTACATTGACAGCAACGCAAGGTACTGGTACAGGAACTTATTCTTTTGAATATGATCGTAACAACAGTGGTGTTTACAATGCAGTTACAGCATTGCCTTTCGTAACAAGTACGCCAGGAACTTATACTTTCAGAGTAAAAGACGCATCGACTTGTCAGGCAGTTTCTGTTCCTGTAGTGGTTACACCGCTTACTATTCCAATGTTTACAGCTACGCCTGTAGATGTATTATGCCAAGGCGATTCAAACGGAAGTATCAAGGTTGTAGCATCGAATGGTGTTGCTCCTTATAAATACAGTATAAATGGAGGAGCTTTTGTTGATTCTAATATTTTTGCTGGATTAGGTAAGGGAACTTATTCAATTATGGTTATTGATGCAAAAGGATGCTCGCCATTAGTACCGGTAAATGTTGATGTTAATGAACCAGGTATTTTAACAGCAACTAATGCGGTAACTCCATTTGGATGTGATGTTTCAAATAATGCAAAAGATGCAATAGTTACAATCACAGCTACTAATGGTACAACACCTTATAGCTATAGTTTTGATAATGGTGCAACTTTTGGATCTTCTCCAGTTCATGCAGTAAACACTGCATCAACAATTAATTATGTTGTAGTGGATGCTAATGGATGTAGAACAACAGGATCTGCAATAGTTCCGGTATACAATCCGCCAACAAGTTTTGATCTATCTGCTACGCCAATCTACTGTAGCACAACAGGAGGGGTTGCTACGATAACAGTTAGCAATGTTATTGGTGGTGTTGGGTCGTATAGCTATGCTATTGTTCAACCAATTGCATCAGCGACATCAAACACAACAGGAACTTTCGCTAATCTATTGCCAGGTACTTATGTAATAAAAGTAACTGACAATACTGGCTGTAGTACTTTAGAATCGATTGAAATTAAAAAAGCAAACGAAATCAATGTTGATGCTCGTCTAGTGAGTAATGTATTGTGTAATGCTGGAACAACGGGATCTATCGCGTTTACAATAAGCAATTACGTTACTCCTGCTAATTATACATTTGCATTGTCTCCAAATAATGGAACTTTCACTCAAGCAGGTGATGTTGTAACGTACACTGGATTAACAGCTGGAAATTACACTTTCGCAGTAACTGATAACACATCAGGATGTACAGATAATGTTTCTAACTTCCTTGTTAATCAGCCAAGTGCTCCATTGAGTTTCACAATGACTGCAACTGATATTAATTGTAATAATAAAAACGCTACAATTACAGTAACTGCAACAGGTGGTACTCCGGCTTATAGTTATGCAGCAGTTGCAAGAAATGCTAGTGCTCCAACTTCATACAGTACTGATAACAAAATTGTTGTTGATACTAATAACGGAACTGTTTTGGCATGGGATGTTTATGTGAAAGATTTTAATGGATGTACTACATTAGTACAAACACAAAATATTGGAACTGCACCACTTCCAAGTGCTATTACGGCAAACATTGCAAGTCAATGCCCTACTACAGGCGGAACTTATGAATTTACAGTTTCTGCATCAGGAGTTGCTCCATTGCAGTATAGTATTGGTAATGGTTTCCAAACTGATCCAAAATTCACTGTAACTTCTTCTGGAACTTATGATATTACTGTAAGAGATGGAAATGGATGTGAAGTAAAGGTTACTGGCGCGGTTGTAATTGATGGTGCTCTAGATCTTCGATTAGATATTCAGAAACTTCCTGATTGTGATTTCCGTGTTGGAACAGTTGTAGCAACAACAACTGGTGGTTCTGGAAATTACAAATACACATCAGGTGCTTATATACCTGTAGTAGTAGGAAATACAGCAACATTCGCTAATATGTCTGTTGGTACTCATACGATAATTGTAACAGACCTTACTTATGGATGTACAGATCGATTAACAGTTGATTTAACTGCGGCAACAGAGATAACAGGTTTAACTTTAAAAGGAAAAGATGTCAGCTGTAATGGTGGTGCGGATGGAAGTATTAAAGTTACTTTAGCGCCAGCAGGAACAGGAGTAAATGATAATCCTATTTACACTTACCAATTGACTGGAACTACAATCAATAACGTTTCTGTGAATACTCTTCCTCAAGTAGAAAATGTATTTGAAAATCTTGCACCTGGTGATTACACAGTAATTGTAACTTCAGGAAGAGGTTGTCATGCTCAGGAAGATATCAGAATCATACAACCAGCTAAAATAGTTGTTAATGCTCCAGTTGTTACTCAGTTTACATGTACATCGGGTACAAACACAACACAAAATGCATCTATTACAGTAAATTCTGTGACTGGAGGATCTGGTAATTATATTATTTATGAATTTAAAGACGGAAATGGAATTGTTGTTCAAAGTGGTACTTCTAATGTTTACAATGTAACGAATACCGCAGGTGGAAATTATTCTGTTCGAGTATTGGATGATATGGGTTGCGAAGGTAGCTCTGTGGCGCCAATTATTGTTTCATCATTCATTACAATGACAGATGTTACAGCAACGCCAACAATTCCAATTACTTGTTTGAATAGTGAAACAATGCAGGTTACTGTTACTACTGTTGGAGGAACACCAGTATTGTTAAATTACACATTAACAAGTGTTACTGGAGCACCTTATAACAGAACAAATAATACTGGTTTATTTACAGACTTAGGAATTGGACATTACAATATTACTGTAGTAAACCCAGCGACTGGTTGTATAATTAAAGACTATTATGAAGTATTAGATCCTAATACATTTGCGATAGAGGCTAAACCAATCAATGGAAAAATTTGTTATGGTACTGCTGATGGAGAGGTTGATTTGACATTTATTGATTATCAAGTTGATCCACGAGATGATGCAGGCAGATTTACTTACGCTATTTCTGGTCCAGTTCCAAGTTCAGGTACTACAACAAACGCAGGTCCTATTAGAATTTCGAATCTTAAGGCTGGTGAATATACAGTTGTAGCTACATTGATTGATTCTCCATCATGTACGGTTTCAACGGTATTTACGATTGAACAGCCAGCCGCGTTGTTAACTTTAACAGAAGATCATACAGAAATCACTTGTGTGTCTGGTAACAATGACGGTACAATTACCGTAGCAGCTGCAGGAGGATGGATTGGAGATTATCAATATGAATTAGTTGGACCTGTAAGTGTAAACTATTCAGATCAATTCACTTTTGAAAATCTGACAGCTGGACACTATATTGTTAATGTAAAAGATAGTAGAGGATGTATTGCTACTGCTATTGTTGATTTAGTTAATCCAACTCCAATTGCATTTACTGCTTCATCTGATGTGAATGTGGTAACTTGTTTTGGTGGAAAAACTGCAACAATTACTGCGACAATTCCAACAGGAGGTCAGGGTACTAATTATACATATACATTAAATTATAATGTTAATGGTGAAGTTGCTACTGTTGGTCCACAAACATCTAATGTATTTAGCGGTTTAGGATCTGGAACTTATACTGTAATAGTTAGAGACGGATTTAGCTGTGAGGCTACATCAGCTCCAATAACAATTACAGACCCTACTATAGTTGAAGCAAACTTAGTATTAGACAAATCAATTACTTGTTTAACTGATGCTAGACTTACATTAACTGCAACAGGTGGAACAGGACCTTACACATATAGTGAAGACGGTACTAATTATAGTGCAAGTTTTAATTCTTCAGTTACTTTCTCAGTACCAGTTGGATTGCACCATTATTATGTGAAAGATAGTTTTGGATGTGTTGGTTATATTTCTAACGATGTTAATGTTGACCCAGTAACACCTTTAACTATTGATTTAGATACTAGTAGCGCAGTTGTAAACTGTAAAGGTGATAGCAGTGCATTAATTATTGCTGAAGCAAAAGGCGGTTTAGGAAACTATGAATATTCATTATTAAATGATTTAAAAGTAGAAATCAAACCAGCTCAACCAGAAGGAATTTTTGATAATCTACCTGCTGGTAAATATATCATCCATGTGAAGAGTGGTGATTGTCAAACAGATTCTCAAGTTATAACGGTTGGAGAGCCTGCAAATGCTTTAGTATCAAGTTACCAAGCTTTCCCAGTTAAATGTTTTGGTGATAAAAATGGTAAAATTGTTATTACTGCTTCTGGTGGTACTGGTGCTATCAAATATGCGATCTCACCAAACTTAGCGCAATTCGTTGATAATAATGTATTTGATAGATTAGAGGCTGGTAAATACCAGGTAATTGTTCAAGATATTAAAGGTTGTACTGTAATTTATGACATCGAGATAGGTTCGCCTACTTTATTGATTGCATCTGAAATTCCAAATACCATGATTCCTGAGGTTTGTGAAGGAGACAAGGATGGTGCATTCAGTATTCAGATAAAAGGTGGAACGGCTCCATATTTTGCAAGTTTAGATAAAGACAACGGACCATTCTTGCCAGTTGTTGGCACGACTCAAGATTACAGCAAATTGTCTGGAGGTACGCATAATGTTTACATTCAAGACAGTAATGGATGTATTTCTGTTGTAGAAATCGATATGCCATTGCCAGTAATTCTTAAGCCAACTGTTGATATCAATTATGATTGCGTTAACAATGTTTCTGCAAATATGGTAACAGTTGATCCAGGATTCGACAAGCATTCTGAAATAGATTACCAGTTAGATGGAACAGGTACTTACCAAGTAAGCAATATCTTCACAAATGTTGCACCAGGTAAACACTTTATCAATGCAAGACATACAAATGGATGCGTGGTTCCAACAGCAAGTTTTGATATTAAAGCTGTTAAACCATTGGCAATTGCCTTATCTGCAGGAAAACCTGAAATGAATGTAATTTCAGTAACAGGTTCAGGTGGAGCTCCAGCTTACGAATACAGTTTCAACGGAGAACCGTTTACATCTTCTAACACATACAAAATCTACAAATCTGGTGATTATGTAGTGGTAGTAAGAGATCAAAATGGTTGTACGGCTACTATTACAGTACCAGCGATTTATGTTGATGTTTGCTTAGACAATTACTTTACTCCTAACGGAGATGGTGTTTACGATACTTGGGGACCTGGTTGTACTAATATTTACAACAACCTTGAATTCTCAATCTTCGACAGATACGGTCGTGTAATTGCTAAATATCACTATGGTCAAAAATGGGACGGAAGATACAATGGAGAGGAATTGCCTTCTGGTGATTACTGGTATGTTCTTAAACTAAATGACGAGAAAGATGCAAGAGAGTTTGTTGGACATTTCACTTTATACAGATAGCAAAGTAATAGCCCCTATGATGTTATCTAAAAAAATTATTACAATGAAAAAGTTTATTTTATCCCTAGTACTCATGGCTGTAACAACAAGTTACAGCCAAGAGTTAAACCTACCAGTGTTTACGCAGTATTTAGCTGATAACCCTTTTGTACTTTCACCTGCCTATGCCGGTGTTGGAGATAACTTTCGTATTAGAGCGAACGGTTTAACGCAATGGGTGGGAATTAAAGATGCTCCTGAAAACCAGTCTTTATATGCTGATTTTAGAGTTCTGGATCGTTCAGGTGTTGGAATTTCGCTTTACAATGATAAAAATGGATATACAAGACAAACCGGTGCGAAGGTTTCTTTTGCGCACCACTTGATTCTGGATTATTATTCTAAGCAGTATTTGTCTTTTGGTATTTCGTATAACTTCAACAGTTTCAGAATTGATATTGATGAGTTTAACAATACTATTGAGCACCCAATTCTTGATCCTTCGGTTACTGACAATCGTTATACAGGAAATAATAACTTTGATATTAGTGCTTTGTATCGTAATAAAAATTTCTATGTGAGTTTTAATGCGAATAACGTTTTAAAGAAAAATGTGGATAAATACCGAGGAGTTGAGCCAAATTTACTTTCCAACTATCAGGTTTACACAGGATATGTTTTTAACGACGGAGAAAATAGACGAATCGAATACGAACCATCGATCTTTTATCAATACTTTGCAAGTGATAAACGTTCAACAACCGATTTTAACTTCAAATACAGACGTTACAACCGTTACGAAGATTATTATTGGATTGGAGTTTCATACCGTATGTTAAACGACCAATTTCCAAAACCTTTGTCTGTTGGACCAATGGCTGGTTTTATGAAGTCTAGATTTTACTTCGGATATTCTTACCAAGTTATGTTCAACGATTTAGGAAACTATAATACAGGTACTCACGTAGTAACCATAGGTTTTGATTTCTTGCAGGCTATCAGTAACTGTCCTTGTACGCAGAGTCCAGTTCACGATTAATAAAAAACAAAACCATTTCAGAGGCAACTATGCCTTTATTACAAAGCGAGTCGCAACATTACGTGTTTTTACCGCAATAATTTGAAATAAACTATCAATAACATTAAATTTGAATTGTATCAGTTTGCATTGTCAAAATGATAAATCAAATTTGATTTATGAAAGCAAAATTTTCACTTTATGCGAAACACATAGTTTTGTGCCTCGCTTTTCTTTTTTTGCCGTATGCCTTCACATCGACAAATACCATTTTCTCGTTGCCGCATTTATACACTAATCCGCACGATCGTATTTACTTTTTTATCTATTTCACTCTTCTTTGCTTCTTTTATTTTAACTATTATTATTTAATCCCGAAGTTCTATTTTTCAGAAAAGAAGTTTTTATATTATTCTATCATTGTTGTTTTTCTTTTATTTTTTCTTTGGATATCAACCACTTTAGATCATCCAGATCGTAATTTTTTAGATTTCAGAAGTCATCAAGAACATTTTGGAGATCGTCCGGGGCCTTTCCCAAAAGGCTTTCGTCCGCCTCCTTCTATGATTAAAGAAATGCCTTTTGATTTCGTTGGTGGTCCGCCAACACAATATGGACATACAGCTTTGGTATATTTAATCGGAGTTATTTCAAGTTTGCTTTTTGCCATTACAGGCAGATTACAAAGCGTAGAAAAAGAAAAAGTAAAATCAGAACTGGCTTTTCTAAAAGCACAGATAAATCCGCATTTTTTATTCAACACACTCAACAGCATTTATGCACTAGCTTTAAAAAAAGATGATAAAACACCGGATGCTGTCGTTCAGCTTTCTGAATTAATGCGCTATATAATGACCAATTCAAATGATGAAGTTATTGACTTGACAAAAGAAATAAACTACATCAATAATTTTATTTCACTCCAAAAAACCCGTTTAGGAAATACCGTAATTGTTGATTACAAAGTCACGGGAAGCACATTCGGAAAACAAATTACACCGCTTATTTTAATATCTTTCATCGAAAATGCATTTAAATATGGTGTGAATCCTGATCAAACTTCTGAAATTTGTATCAATATTGATATTAAAGAAGAACAGATGACTCTATTTGTCTCCAATAAAAAAACATTTTCAGTACAATCTGAATCCGGAATTGGACTTCAAAATACAATCGAGAGGTTAAAATTAGTTTACCCAAATAAACATCAGCTTAAAATTGAAGATACTCCCGAAAAATACATTGTAAATTTGAGCGTTAAAATACGATGATAAAAGCAATTGCATTAGATGACGAGCCATTGGCATTAGAAATTCTTCAGAGTTTATGTGATACAATTGATTACATAGAACTGGAAAAAGTCTTTACAAAATCGGATGAAGCTTTTAAGTATCTTAAAAAATATCCAGTCGATTTATTGTTTCTAGATATCAATATGCCGTCGATTTCGGGTTTGGATTTCTATAAAAAACTCCCGCACAAAACCATGGTAATTTTCACAACTGCTTATTCTGAATTTGCTGTTGAAGGTTTTACACTGAGTGCAACAGATTATCTTTTAAAACCTATTTCACTTTCCCGTTTTCAGCAAGCTGCCGAAAAAGCTTTTTCGCAATGGAAACTTCAAAACCAAAATATTGAACAGCAATATCTTTTTATCCGTGCCGATTATAGTTTGATCAAAATCTTGTTTTCGGATATTTTATTTATCGAAGGTTTAGATGATTATTTAAAGATTCACATTCAGAATCAAAAAACAGTAGTGGCCAGAATGACTTTAAAAGCAATACTTCAAAAATTGCCCGAAACTGAATTCATCCGAGTGCATCGTTCATTTATTGTTCCAATTGCAAAAATTGAAAAAATCAGAAACAAAGTAGTTTTTATTGATAAAGCCGAAATTCCTGTTAGCGCTAGTTATGAAGAAGCTTTTTTTGCACTTCTGAATCAAAAATAAGAAGATGCCAAATTTAATTTTGCCCGCAGATTAAACGGATTAAACGGGTTTTCACTAATTAAATATAAAATCCGTTTTATTGGTTTAAATCGGTTTCATCCGTGTGCCATTAAACCTGCTTATTTTTACTACAAAAAAAAATTTGTCTCTAGTTTACCGCATAAATTTTAAGGTTTACCTCAAACATTTTCCAACGCTTTAATTTCGAATAATTTTACTCGAAAATAACTGTTAATCATTCCATTGGTATAACATTTAAAACAAAAGCAATGAAAAGAAAAGAGTTTTTAAGAGGTTTGGGTTTAATTGGAATTTCATCTTTGGCAATTCCTATTATCAACTCATGCAGTAAAGATGGTGAGTCTGATTCTTCGGATACAGGTTCATCTTCTGGTTCAGGATCGTCTTCTGGCGATTGCTCCGTATCTCCGTCAGAAACTGCCGGACCTTTCCCAACAATTACACCTTCATCTTTAGTAAAATCAAATATTGTAATGGACAGAACTGGCGTTGGTTTTACAATTAAAATCACCATTAAAAATACAAAAGCGAGTTGTGCAGCTTTAAAAGGTGCCATTGTTGATATTTGGCATTGCGATAAAGACGGCTATTATTCTGAATACGGAGGAACTTCAATGCAATCTGTAAATTACACTTCGGTTCATTTTTTAAGAGGAAGACAAACTACAGATGATAATGGATTGGTCACTTTTACCTCTATTTTTCCAGGTTGGTATTCAGGCAGAGCGACGCATATTCACGTTCATGTTTACAACGCCAGCGGAACTTCTTTATTGGTTACACAAATTGCTTTTCCTGAAGGATCAAACAGTGCAGTCGCTCTAGTCAACGCATCATCGTCAAATGGCTATACAAAAGGATTGTCTGGTTACACCTATAATGCATCGGATAATGTTTTCTCAGATTCAGTTGCCAACGAAATGTCAACCGTGACCGGAAGCGTAAGTGATGGTTTTGTTTTAACGCATACAATAAATGTAGCAAGCTAGTTTTAAAATCAAATTATAATGATAGTTCAAATTCCAGCTCAAATTTATAAGTCAGATGCAAGAGGTGTGTTTAATTCTGCAAAGCACAATCGTTTTGCGACTTTTAATTTTGAACATTACCAAGATATATCTAGAAAAGGCTTTGGGTCTTTGAAAATTTTAAACGAAGTAATACTTGCTCCCCAACAACGTATTACTCGATTTATAAGTTCAAATTCAAATGTGATTATTTTGCCTTTATTTGGCGGAATTGAATACAAGGATAATTTTGGTAATGAGGAGTTTTTGCGAGTCGATCAAATTCGGGTTATAGCGGCTGATGATGATTTGGAACTAGAAGTTTTTAATCCATACGATGGGGAGAATGTGAGTTATCTTGAAATCGATTTTCAAATGAGCCGTCAGTATTTCAAAAACTATTTCCAGCAGTACAAGTTTGATATAACCGCACATAATAAGATGAACGCTTTATTTGAAATTGAAAAAGCGCTCGGTTTTATCGGAATTTATGATGGAAGAAAAGAAGGTTTTTATACTTTGAAAAATGCAGAAAATGGTGTTTTTGCTTTTGTTATAAACGGAGCTTTTGAAATCGAAAACAGGCTTTTAGAAGCTAAAGACGGTTTAGGAATAAAAAGAATTTCAACCATCGAATGGGAAGCATTATCTGAAAATGCTATTTTATTAGTAATTGAAGTGCCTCTGAGCCAATAAAATTGTGAGATGGAAATCAAAAAAATAAAATTGGCATACCGAATTGTCATAGATAGTTCTTCTACTTTTTTGTGGGACAAATATGTTTTTGAAGATACTTTCAAAGAATATAAAATGCAGAGCCAGCAGTTTAATTCAGAAGTAAATCCAAAAAATACTTTTCGTGAATTATTAGCGGAAAATGAAAAAGCCGAAAAATTGCATTTTTTAACCGGAATTGCAGCAAGCGGTTACGTTGATCAGCTAAAAGGAAACTTTCATCGTATTACAGATGTTCTTGGAAACAATTATTTTCCATTTATAAATTACCAGCTGGATATTATCAATACAGATCGTACAGATGCATCAAAACATAAAATCGGAATTACATTTTATTCGCCTTTATTAACCTATTTCGGGATTGTCGAAGGAAATTATCTGGTTTCAAAAAATGTAGAAGAAACAAACGAATTTGAAACCATCATGTTTCCTGTTCAAAAAAATTTGTCAATCTGTTATATTCAAAAATGAATAAACTTTTAGTTTCAGAAAAATAGGAATTATTCGTTTCATTTTTTGCCTTTTCTGCTAGTCTGTAAGCAGGAAAGGTTTTTTTTTGGTAAAGTAGATGTAAATTTTGCATTTAAAATTGTGTTTAATATTTAATAAACCAATTTATTTGTGAAATTATAACGTTTTCGTTCTTTTAATTATCGATTTTTTAGTTTATCCGAATTTATTAGTACTGCAAAAGTTCTATATTTGTTGTTCTTTCAAAAAAATTAAAAAACTAGTCAAATGAAAACTTTAAACGATTTCGATTTTAAAAATAAAAAAGCAATTATTCGTGTTGATTTTAATGTCCCTTTAGATGAAAATTTCAATGTAACTGATGCAACACGTATTGAAGCTGCGAAACCTACAATTGATGCTATTTTAGCGCAAGGCGGAAGTGTAATTTTAATGTCGCATTTAGGAAGACCAAAAGGTGCTGAAGAAAAATACTCATTAAAACATATTTTGAAAACTGCTTCTGAAATTTTAGGAGTTCAAGTTCAGTTTGCTTCAGACTGTGTTGGAGAACCAGCTCAAACTGCTGCTAAAAACTTAAAACCAGGAGAAGTTTTATTGCTAGAGAATTTACGTTTTCATGCTGAAGAAGAAGCTGGAGATGTTGCTTTTGCAAAAGAATTAGCTTCACTTGGTGATATTTATGTAAACGACGCTTTTGGTACAGCTCACAGAGCTCACGCTTCGACTACAATTATTGCTCAATTTTTCCCAACTGAAAAATGTTTCGGAACATTATTGGCAAAAGAAATCGAGAGTTTAAATAAAGTTTTGAAAAACAGTGAAAAACCAGTAACAGCTGTTCTTGGAGGTTCTAAAGTTTCTTCAAAAATTACTGTTATCGAAAATATTTTAGACAAAGTAGATCACATGATCATTGGTGGTGGTATGACTTTTACTTTTATCAAAGCACAAGGCGGAAAAATTGGTGAGTCAATCTGCGAAGATGACAAACAAGATTTAGCACTTGAAATTTTAAGATTAGCTAAAGAAAAAGGTGTTCAAGTTCATATTCCAGTTGATGTAGTTGCTGCAGATGATTTCTCAAATACTGCAAATACTCAGATTGTTGATGTAACCGCAATTCCTGACGGATGGCAAGGTCTTGATGCAGGTCCAAAGTCATTAGAAAACTTCAAAAAAGTAATTTTAGAGTCTAAAACTATTTTATGGAATGGTCCATTAGGTGTTTTTGAAATGGAAACTTTCTCAAAAGGAACAATTGCATTAGGAGATTATATTGCTGAAGCTACAGAAAATGGAGCATTTTCATTAGTTGGAGGTGGAGATTCAGTTGCAGCTGTAAAACAATTTGGTTTCGAAGACAAAATGAGCTACGTTTCTACAGGTGGTGGAGCTATGCTAGAGATGCTTGAGGGCAAAGTTTTACCTGGAATTGCCGCAATTTTAGAATAAAATATCACAATTAACATTTTTTTGCGTATTTTTAGACTTTAAACTTTTTAGTTTTGCAAAAATAAGCGTCTTATAATTATTTGATTTATAAGATTTTAAAAAAATGTTATATGATTGTACGGAAAATATCTATAATAGTCGGAGTCTTATGTTCAATGTCGATGTTTGCACAGCAATCTGCATCATCTGAAGTAGAAATAAAACCAGAAGTAAAATTATCGTATCTCGATTCGATTAAAAGCACTTTCAAAAAGAATGAGGTGGCTGCAAAAGCTGACAGTCTTTGGATGAAAGAATTAACAAGTCTAGATATTTATGATGATTTATCAAAAGATATCCAAACTATTAATTCAGATGTTACGGTCGATGAAGAACTGCCTACAGAATTGCTGAAACAGCGATTGCAGGCAATGAACGAAAAATCACCTTTTAATATAGAGTATAATCAAGGTTTAGAAAATTTAATAAAGTCATTTCTTAAGAATCGTAGAAAATCGTTTTCTCGATTAATGGCTTTATCAGAATATTACTTCCCAATTTTTGAAGAATCTTTTGCAAAAAAGAATGTTCCTTTAGAAATAAAATATTTAGCCGTTGTAGAATCTGCTTTAAATCCTAAAGCAGTTTCTAAAATGGGCGCTACAGGACTTTGGCAGTTCATGTACGGAACAGGAAAACAATACGCTTTAAAAATCGATTCGTATGTTGATGAGCGCAGTGATCCAATGAAAGCTACTGCTGCAGCAAGTGATTACTTTACCAAAATGTTTGATGTTTTTGGTGACTGGGAACTTGTGTTGGCGTCTTATAATTCGGGACCTGGAAATGTTACTAAAGCAATTCGACGTTCTGATGGAAAAACAAAGTACTGGGATATTCGCAGTAATCTTCCAAAAGAAACTCAAGGTTATGTTCCTGCTTTTTACGCAACGATGTATCTTTTTGAATATCACAAAGAACACGGAATCAACCCTGAAAGAGCTGTTGTCAAAAACTTCGAAACAGACACAATAAATATTAAAAAGGAAATGACTTTTAAACAAATCGCCGATTTGCTTGACATGCCTCAATCCCAAATTCAGCTTTTAAATCCTTCTTATAAATTAAATGTTGTACCTTATTATCAAGGTGAACAGCATTGTTTGCGTCTTCCAAAAGATAAAATTGCTACTTTCGTTTCAAATGAAAAGCAAATTTATGCTTATGTAGATCACCAATCGACAGTTCGTACAATTCCTGCGAAACTTGCTTTGAAAGTGGCTCCAAAAGTAAAACCACAGCCTGAGAAAATAATTGATACCGATATACAACTTTATAAAGTGCAGAAAGGTGATAATTTAGGTGCAATTGCTGAAAAATACGATGTGAATATTACTGATTTAAGAAAATGGAATAATTTAAAATCAAATAATGTTGCATTAGGAAGAACTTTGAAAATCAAGTCGGATATTGATCCAACTAAGATTTCAAAAGAATCAAAATCAATTCCTGCTGTTGAGAAAAAATCGGAAGAAGTAATTGCTTCAGCTGATGATAAAGATAAAAAAGCAAGCCAATCTCAAGAATATGTTGTAGCAGCTGGAGATAATTTAGGAAGCATTGCTAAAAAATTCGGTACGACTATTGCGGAGTTAAAAGAACTTAATGGTCTTACTTCAAACAATATTGGTTTAGGAAAAACATTAGTAATTTCTAAAGAAGTTCCTGTAGTTGAAGAAACTGCAAATGTGAATACCGCTTTGGCATCAAATGCTTCAGTAGATTCATTCAAGAAAAGCGCAATATCAAAAAAGATAAGCGAAGATTATTACGTTAAAAAAGGAGATTCTCTTTATAGCATTTCAAAAAAATATCCTGGAGTTACAATTTCGGATATTAAAAAATGGAATGGTATAAAAGATGGAGATATTAAACCCGGAATGAAACTTAAAATAAACGGATAATAAAAAAATCATCTAAATTTGGGTTTTATTTCATAAATTAAAAAAATGAATAAAACCCTTTTTTTATTTCTAATATTGCCGTTTTTACTGGTTTCGTGTTTAAAAACCGATAAACAGTCACAGCCTGTATCTGGTAAAACCAACACCATTTCTGTTATTATTGATGATCAGCTTTGGTATGGTGAAGTTGGCGATACGATCAGAAATAAATTTGCATCACCTGTTTGGGGCCTTACCCAAGAGGAACCTCTTTTTACAATCAATCAATATCCGGCACGTTTACTCGAAGGCTTTGTTACTGATAGCAGAAGCATTATTGTTGTTAAGAAAGCAGCAACAGATAAATTCGAAATCATTCGAAGCAAAAAACTTCCTCACAATACTTTTCGCATTTACGGAAAATCAGTAGATGATATTATTTGCAGTATCGAACTTAATTCGGCACAAATGATTAAAATAATTCGGGATGCTGAGATAGAAAAAATCCAGGAGGACAATAGCAAATCATTACTTAATCAGGCTATTATCAAAAACAAATTTCATGTAGAACTCGAAATCCCGATTGGATATGAATACATGCTTCATAAAAAGAATTTCATTTGGCTCAAAAAGAATATTATAAGCGGCAATACTAGTTTGCTGGTTTATCAGATTCCGCTGAAATCTTTTAAAAAATCAAACGTTGTTGCAGATATTATAAAAATGCGCGATTCTGTTGGTGGTTACATTAAAGGCAGAGAACCAAATACTCGAATGATTACCGGAGAAGCCTATGCGCCATATTTTTCTACAACGTTGTTAGACGGGAAAAAAACGTATGAAACCAAAGGCAGCTGGGAAATGAAAAACGACTTCATGGCCGGGCCTTTTATTAATTATGCAATTCTCGACGAAGCCCATAATAGGATTTTAGTGATTGAAGGTTTTTGTTATTCACCTTCCAATCAAGAACGAGATTTAATGCTTGACCTAGAAGCCATTATCAAATCAGTTAAGATTGATAAGAAATAATTTTTTTGTTTCATGTTTAAGGTTTCAAGTTTCAGATCCTAATTGTAGTGTCAGGCTGAGCGAAGTCGAAGCCCTTTACGTTGCGCCTTTCGACTTCGCTCAGGGTGACTAAAAAATGCCTAAGCCTCAAATTACGTATAAAACTTCAAACCTGAAACCTGAAACCTGAAACTAAATTTTTTTTTCTTAAATTTGTTTATAACAAACATAAAAACAAATACTTATGAAAAATGTAACCGGATTATTAGTAGTATTGATATTGAGTTTTGTTTCTTGCAAAAAAGAGGTAAAAACAGAAACTGAAACGGCAAAAGATTTAGATAGTATTAAAACTGAAGAGCCAGTTGCTGAAGCAGAAGTTCCATTAGATTCTGCAGCGCAGGCAAAAGCGTGGCAAGATTATGCCACTCCCGGAGAGCCTCACAAAATTATGGCTGAAGAAGCTGGAACATGGAATTGCGAAATGACGTTTTGGTATGAACCAAACGGAAAACCTGAAAAAGCAACTTCAACAGCAAATGTAAAAATGGTTCTTGGCGGTCGTTATCAAGAATCAGATTATAAAGGAACCATTATGGGACTCCATTTGAAGGAAAAGGAACTTTAGCGTATAATAACATAAGTAAAGAATATACAACCACTTTCATCGATAATATGGGAACCGGAATGATGGTGGCGATTGGTAAATATGACGAAGCATCAAAAACCATAGAAATAAAAGGAGAAGTGGTGAATCCGGCAACGGGGAAAAAAGCACCATATCGTGAACTTTATCATATTGTTGATGCTACAACTCGAAAAATGGAAATGTTTGATACAAAAAACGGCGCCGAATATAAAAGCATGGAAATCGTGATGAAGAAAAAATAGTTATTTAGTTATCGAATTTAAATAGTAAAAATCCCGATTGCAAATTGTAGTCGGGATTTCTTATTTGATGTAATTTTGCATCGATTAATTAATTTACCCAAAATAAGAAACAACAAAGAGGAATGGAGTTAAAATGGAAAATAAAGCCGTTTGAGGCATTAACGGTTCATGAGTTATATGATTTGCTTAAACTGCGAAGCGAAATCTTTGTAGTGGAGCAAAATTGCGTTTATTTAGATCTTGACGGCAAAGACAAGAAAGGATTACATTTAATTGGCGAGTTTGATGGCAAAATTGTTGCTTACACGCGTTTATTTGATGCCGGAATTAGTTTTGATAACGCTTCAATAGGAAGAGTAGTTGTTGATGCCAATTACCGTGATAGAAAATGGGGACATGATTTAATGCGTGAATCGATTGCTGCGTATAAAACAAAATTTTGGAAAAGATCAAATTACGATCGGTGCTCAGTTGTATCTTAAAAAATTCTACGAAAGCCATGGTTTTGTTCAAACGAGCGAAATGTATTTAGAAGATGATATTCCGCATATTGAAATGATTCGTGGTTTATAATTCTGCTTTAAAACGGTAAATGCAAAACAGTTGCATTAATAAAATTGTGCTTTTATTAATTTTTATAATCATCTAAAAAATAAACAAATAACAGTTTTTTTTAAAGTATTACTTTATGGAAAATGTTTAGTTATTTTTGATTTATGTAAATTAACTGCTTTAAATCTTTGTAATCAAAAACTCCACTCTGCGGTCATATTTATCTCCTTTTCCTAGTGGATATTTATTACCGCAGCCTTGATAAGTCATTCGATTTTTGGATATTTTTTTTGAACCCAGATAATTGAAAACTGTTTTGGCTCGATTCCAGGATAGTCGTCTTTCTTTAGTAGCGTTATCAATGCCATCGTCGTACATATCTGGAGTACAGCAAACGTGGCCTCGTATTTCAAATTGAAGACTTTTTTGCCGGAGCAGTATTTCGGCAATTTTGTCTAGTTCTTTTTTAGAAGATGAAGTAAGAACCGAACTTCCCATATCAAAAAGAATGCTTTCTAAATATATTTTGTCGCCAACTTTTAAATTGTCTTTAAAGGAGGTGTAGATTCCTTTTCCAAAACTATTCCGTTTTACTACTATCAAATCGACCCGCCGATTCCGGGAACGGGTTTCGTGAAGGTTTTCAATTGTGTCAGGCCGGACAACAATACGGCCTTTTCCTTCTAAAATCACGATTTTGCTTTGATGAAATCCAGCATCTACCAATAAGTTCTGAATCGTATTGGCACGATTGTTTGATAATCTAAAGTTATATTCGTCTGTACCGCGATCATCGCAGTATCCGTAGATTTGTATCGATTCCACTTTTGTGGTGTCAATACTTTTAATGAAATTAATTACAACTTCGGTTTGTTTGGGAGTAAGATCAAATTTGTCAAACTCAAAATAAATGGTTTCAATAGGTTTTTGCTGTGCCGATAAATTGTAAATAATAAACAGAAATAGGGCTAAACAAATTTTCATTTAATTTTTACATTTTTAAAATAGTTTTGTACTCAGTTTGGTTATTTAAAACGCTGACCGCTTTTTTAATCTCTGAATTGTTTTTTAAATAAAATTGATAAAGACCTTCTTGGTATTGGTATCTCTTGATGAGTTCTTCCTGAATTAAGCTTCTGATTTCTTTTTGATTTTTATCCAATAAAGTAGTTTCGCTTTTTTCTAAAGCCGCTAATAATTGCTGATATTCTGGCGCAATTGTTTCGTCTATTTTTTCTGTTTTGGCTGTAGCCAATGTGTTTCTCAACGCAATTTCAGTTTCGGTGTCAAAACTGATTTTATTGGTTTTTAAATATTGCTTGAAACTTGCGTAATCAGCATCGGTAAGAACCGGGATTTTATCTCCTAAATCTGGGTTTTTGTAATAGTACGTTGTTGCGTAATCAAAAATGCCGTCGTTTTTTAATAAAGCGCTTGTAATTGGACTCATCTTAGTTTCATCGAGTTCAATGTCAGGCAAAACACCACCACCATCATACACGGTTCTGCCTTTTCTGGTTTTAAAAGCGTTGAAGTTTTTCGCATCTGTTTTTTGTGCTACGCCATTTTTGTCTTTGTGTGCATAATCAAGTGCCTGAATGCAACGTCCAGATGGCGTATAATAGCGAGAAATAGTTACTTTTAAGTTGTGTTCCATAAGTTAAATCAACAGAACGCTGTACTAAACCTTTTCCAAAACTTCTGCTTCCAAGAATTACTGCGCGGTCTAAATCCTGCAAGGCTCCAGAAACAATTTCAGATGCCGATGCACTTCTTCCGTTTACTAAAATCGCAAGCGGAATTTCAGTATCAACTGGTTCTTTGGTGGTTTTATAAGTGTTGTTGTGTTTCTCAATTCTCGATTTAGTAGTAACAATTACTTCATTCTTCGGAACAAATAAATTACAGATATCAATCGCTTCGTTTAATAAACCTCCTGGATTTCCTCTTAAATCTAAAACAATTTGAGTAGCTCCGTCTGCTTTTAATTTTTCTAAAGCTTCTTTTACTTCTGCTGCCGCTTTTCGGCTAAAGTGAGATAAAACAATATAACCTGTTTTATCATCAATTTTCCCGTAAAATGGAACCGATTTAATATCTACTTCATCTAAAACCAATTCGGTACTACTTAGTTTTTCCCTGACGAAGGTATTTAATCTGGATTTTAGTGTTTTTTGTTCCTTTTAAAAGCTGTGAAGCATCATCTTTAAAATCAGCAATCAAAACGTCGCCAATCTGAATAATTTCATCGCCAGCTTTTAGTCCAGCTTTGTCTGCAGGATAATTTTTATAGGGTTCGCGAACAATTAAGCGGTCATTTTTTCTTGAAATCAAAGCGCCAATTCCGGTGTATTCGCCCGTATTGTTGATTTTGAAATTCACAACATCCTGCTCATTAAAGTAAACTGTATAAGGATCTAAACTTGCCAACATGCTTTTAATGGCTTTATCCATCAAATCACCCGGATTCGTTTCGTCTACATAATTGGTGTTTACGGCTTTGAATAAAGTGGTGAAGATTTCGATTTGCTTGGCAATTTCAAAAAAATCTTCTTTGAAACTGGCTCCAACAAATAGTAATCCTGACGCAACGGCTGGTATAATGAATCTCTTTTTGAAATATGGATACATAATTGTGAAATATCTTAGATTATAAAGTACTAAAATAAGAATAAATCATCAATTACGATTATACGGACAGACTAATCTCAATCGAGCATTTCAAACTGATTGATTATAAGGGTTTCTCTGATTCTGGTTTGTTTTCAGAATCTGGAGTTTTATTGACTTGCTGTAAAAATTTCTCAAACAATTGAATCGTTTTGGTATTGATTTCCTGATACGATAATTTGTCTTTTGTTTGATAAAAAAACATGATTGAATAAGGCTGATCTAATTGATCTAAAAGCAAATGTTTGTTTAATCGATACGTTTCTCTGAGAACTCTTTTGAAATAATTTCGGTCAACGGCTTTTTTGAAATATTTCTTAGAAACCGAAACGCCAAGCTTGATTTTTTCTTCTGAATTTTCTTCCGCTTGACGGTAAACCAAACGAAGCGGATATTTTGATACCGATTTTCCTTCAGAAAACAGTAATCCAATCGTCGTTTTGCTCTTTAAGCGTTCATTTTTAGGGTAAGTGAAGTTCATTTAGTTCAGAAAAAATTTGCAAATTTTAGGGCAAAGGTACAATTAAACAAGAAAAACGGTTATTGTTTTCAATTTTTATACCGCTAAAAATTTATTTACTACTTTTGGCAATTAATTTTTCAAGCATGCAAAAGATAATTTCGTACCCAATATCCGTTATTTATTATTTATGTTTTGGATTGTGTTTGGTTGTTTTTCACCCAATACAATGGATTTGCCTGAATGTGTTTGGTTATCAAGCACACAAAAAAAGTGTTGATTACCTAAATTTTTGGCTTTTAAGATGCACGAATCTTGTTGGAACTACATATAAAATTGAAGGTGTAGATACAATTCCGACTGGTGTTCCAATTATTTTTGTCTCAAATCACCAAAGTATGTACGATATAATCGCAATGATTTGGTATTTTAGACGTTTTCATTGTAAATTTGTAAGTAAGAAAGAGTTAGGAAGCGGAATACCGAGTGTTTCTTTCAATTTGAAACACGGCGGATCAGTGCTTATTGACCGTAAAGACCCTAAACAAGCGATTCCTGTAATCAAAGGCTTGTCTGAATATATCGAAAAAAACACCAGATCTGCAGTTATTTTTCCGGAAGGAACCCGAAGCAAGACTGGAAAACCTAAAGAATTTGCTCAAAGCGGTTTAAAAATCTTATGTAAATACGCGCCGTCAGCTTATGTTGTGCCGGTGAGTATCAATAATTCATGGAAAATGGTTCGCTATGGAATGTTTCCTGTTGGTTTAGGAAACCGTCTAACTTTTACAGCGCATAAAGCAATGGAAGTAAAAGATTATGATTTTGCCGAGTTAATGGAATTAACAGAAAAAGCGGTAGTAGAAGGAGTAAACGAGTATAAATAGATTTTTGTTTTTAGTCCGAGCTAAAACAAAAATCCCAAATCAAAAATAAGTAATGTCTATAAAAAACATTAGATTAGAAGTAATGCAGTTTTTGGAAAAAAACGTGGATAGCTTCGTTGAACAGTATTTAATTCCAGTGGAAAAAATTTGGCAGCCGTCAGACTTCTTGCCTAATTCTGAAGGAGAAAATTTCTTTGAAGAGGTAAAAGAGTTGCGTGAAATTGCTAAAGAACTTCCTTATGATTTCTGGGTTACGCTTGTTGGTGATACTATCACTGAGGAAGCTTTGCCTACATATGAATCATGGTTAATGGATGTAGAAGGAATAGATCAGATTGAAAACGGCGGAAATGGCTGGTCAAAATGGATCAGACAATGGACTGGAGAAGAAAATCGCCACGGAGATCTTTTAAATAAATACTTGTATTTGTCTGGCCGTGTGAATATGCGTGAAATCGAAATGACAACACAGCATTTGATCAACGACGGTTTTGATATTGGAACTGGAACTGATCCATACAAAAACTTTGTATATACTAGTTTCCAGGAATTAGCAACTTATGTTTCGCACAATAGAGTAGCACAGATTGCTAAGAAATTTGGTGATAACAAGTTGTCTAAAATGTGTAAAATGATTGCAGGTGACGAAATGCGTCATCATCATGCTTACAGCGAATTTGTAACTAGAATTTTTCAAGTAGATCCAAGCGAAATGATGCTTGCTTTTCAATACATGATGAAGCAAAAAATTGTAATGCCTGCTCATTTCTTGAGAGAATCTGGACAAAAGATTAGTTCTGCATTTCGAACAATTTTCAGATTCAGCACAGCGTATTGGTGTTTATACAGCCAACGATTATGTTGATATTATGCAGAAATTAATGAACAAATGGGAAATTGATAAAATTTCGAATTTGACAGATGAAGCTGAAAAAGCACGTGATTACTTAATGAAACTGCCAGCTCGTATGGCTAGAATTTCTGAAAGATTAGTGATTCCTGCAGAAGGTCACATTTTTAAATGGGTTGAGCCAGCTAGACTTTAAATTTTAGATTTCTGATTTTAGAATTTAGATTTATTCTGAAACTTAATTTTTGCGATTGATATTGATATTGAAAATATTGTTGATTGTTGAGGTTTTAAAACTTTAACAATCAACATTTTTATTTAAAAGAAAAACCAGTGCAAACCTGTTTAATCAGCGTCTCCGTGCATTGCACCACAAGAAAATACTAGATATGAATAATTCTCGAATTAATAAATAAAACAATCGCTTTTGTAAAAGAAAAACTAAACGATGCCGAAGGCGGACACGATTGGTTTCATATTGAACGTGTTTATAAAAATGCACTTTTAATTGCTAATGATACAGATTGCGATTTGAGTGATTGTGCAATTAGGAGCTTTGCTTCATGATATTGCCGACAGTAAATTTCACAACGGAGATGAAACTATTGGGCCAAAAACGGCTCGCTTATTTTTAGAATCCGAAGAAGTTTCAGAAGATAGTATTCAGCATGTGGTAAACATCATTGAAAATATCTCTTATAAAGGCGGAAATTTCGAAAAGAAGTTTTCTTCTGTTGAATTGGATATTGTTCAGGATGCAGATCGTTTGGACGCAATTGGGGCGATTGGAGTGGCAAGAGCGTTTAATTATGGTGGATTTAAAAACAGAGCTTTATATAATCCTGAAATTGCGCCAGTAACACCACATGACAAAAGAAGAATATAAAAAGAATAATGCCCCAACGATAAATCATTTCTACGAGAAACTTTTACTCTTAAAAGATAAAATGAATACTGAAACCGGAAAAAAAATTGCCACAGAAAGACATCGATTTATGGAAACATTTCTGGCGCAGTTTTATGCAGAGTGGGAAGGAGTGAAGTAGTTTTTCGACAAACTATCCATTTCAAATAAAAAACAAAAAGCAACTTCAGAATTTGAAGTTGCTTTTTGTTTTAAATGAGATTCTATTATAATTACAAAATTTTATAACGTTATTTACAATTTGAATTTTAAAAGGCACATTATCCGAAAGCGCACAAAAATCCAAAAGAAAACCATAATAATCTCGTAACTCTATTGTCTCTTACTATTTCCTGAGTTTTCGAATTTTTTCATTTTAACAATTTAATTTATGATAAAAGTAAATCTCTTATTAATTTCAAAGACATATTAAAATTGGGCTTTAAAATCATTAAAAAAAGACAATTTTGATTTTTTTCCAAAAATTCTCAAAAAACACAAAGCTTCACAAAGAATGTTAAATCTTGTGAAGCTGTTTTTAATGTTTCTTTACGAAATTATTTCTAAAACCTTAGTACTAGATCAGTATTTTAGTTTTTTTTAAGAACACCCGCAATTTCCATCACCGCATCTTTTTTCTTTTTTGATTTCCAGAAGAATTTTTTGATCAAAAAAACGACCGCAAATAATAATATGCCAAAGGCAATAATTTCCTGAATCATGATCTTTTATTTTAATATTTGATAAGCAATTAAAGCAATAAAATAAGCTAGACTACTCATAAAAACTAACTGCATTGCAGGCCATTTCCATGAATTGGTTTCTTTTTTGGTAATGGCAATGTACTCGCGCACTGCATGGCAAAAGCATAAAAAAACAATAATGAAATTCCGGAAGCAAAATTGAAAACTTTTTGCCCAGTTTCCGGATCGTATTTCTTCCTGCATTTTGCTTTTTATGGTTGCTTCGTTATCACTGTTTCCAACGCTATAAATAGTCGCCAGAGTTCCAACGAAAACTTCACGCGCAGCAAACGAACTGATTAATTGCGATTCCGATTTTCCAGTCGTAACCTAAAGGTGCAATTGCCGGCTCGATAGCTCTTCCCATTAATCCAATGTATGAATTTTCGAGTTTTTGTGAATCACTTCGTTTTCAAACTGAACTTCAGTTAAAGTCGTCGTTGCAAATTTTTCTTTTACGATAGTTTCTGCTTCGTTAAAATCTTTTCCGGGTCCGTATGAAGCCAAAAACCATAAAATAACAGATATTGCCAAGATGATTTTACCCGCGCCAACAACAAATGCTTTCGTTTTCTCTACAACATTAATTCCGACGTTTTTAAAAAGTGGCATTTTGTAGTTCGGCATTTCTACAACAAAATAGGTTTTTGAGTTAAGTTTTAAAATTTTATTTAAAATATATGCCGATATAATTGCCGTCCGCAAATCCTAAAACATACAGAAACATTAATGTTAATCCCTGAAGATTTAAAATGCCAAACACACGCCTACTCGGAATCACTAATGAAATGATGATGGCGTAAACAGGCAATCGTGCTGAACAAGTCGTGAATGGCGTTACTAAGATCGTAATAAGGCGTTCTTTCCAGTTTTCTATATTTCGCGTGGCCATAATTGCCGGAATTGCACAGGCAGTTCCTGAAATTAATGGAACAACACTTTTTCCTGAAAGCCCGAATTTGCGCATTATTTTATCCATTAAAAATACAACACGGCTCATGTAGCCGCTTTCTTCCAAAATAGAAATGAACAAGAATAAAAAAGCGATTTGTGGAATAAAGATAATAATCGCCGCCAATTCCCGGAATAATTCCCTGCGAAAGTAAATCGGTTAAAATTCCGCTTGGCAATTCTTTGGCTGTCCAAGCGCTTAAAGATGCAAAAGTGCTGTCAATGAAGTCCATCGGAATGGTTGACCAGCTGAATATCGATTGGAAAATCAAAAATAATATGGCAAAGAAAATTACGTAGCCCCAAACTTTATGCGTTAAAACGCGATCAATTTTTGCGCGAACGTCTTTTGCAATTGATGCATCAACTTTTAAACCTTCTTTTAAAACATCATTTATAAATTGATAACGTTTGATAGTTTCTTTTTGCTGTAAACGCTTTAATTCAGAATGTGATTTGGTAAACGTGCTTCGAATTTCATTTCGATCCAAATTCGAAAAATTAACATCCTGTGTAATTACAAGCCATAATTTATATAACAATTGATTTGGAAAAGCATGTTGCAGTTTTTTGAAATATGCTTCATCAATTACCGAAGCGTTTAAACAAGGTTCGTGCGGAATGGTTTTATACGAAACAATTAATTCTTTTAAAGCATCAATTCCTAAACCTTTTCTTGAACTTACTAATGCAATTTTAGTTTTTAGTTTTTCTTCTAAAAATGGAATATCAAGAGTAATTCCTTTGCGTTCCATACGATCAGACATATTGATCACCAAAATCGTTGGGATTTCAAGGTCTTTTATCTGAGTATAAATCAGTAAGTTTCTTTTCAGATTTTCAACATCGGTTACAACTACAGCAACGTCTGGATAAAGTTTGTCGTTTTTATTCAGCAAAAGTTCAATAACAACGCTTTCATCCATAGAACTTGCGTTCAAGCTGTACGTTCCTGGCAAATCTAGAATGTTAGCTTTAATATTATGTGGAAGTTTACAGAATCCGATTTTTTTCTCAACCGTAATTCCAGGATAATTTCCAACTTGCTGATTTAAACCTGTTAATTGATTAAAAACAGAAGTTTTTCCGGTATTAGGGTTTCCAATAAGGGCAACATTAATATTTTGAACACTCATTACAAATTGGTTTTGATAAGTTCAACTTCAATTTCACGAGCTGTTTCAATACGAATTGCGACATGCGAGCCGTTAATGTCAAGATATAAGGGATCTCCAAAAGGAGCAATTTGTAATAATTCGACTTCGCTTCCTGGCAAACAACCCATTTCTAATAATTTTAGAGGAATAAGATCGATATCAAAATCTTTGATAATGGCTTTTTCGCCTTTTTTCAGAGTGTGAATTGTATTTTGCAAGCTTATTTAGATTGAATTTAGATTGCAAAAGTAGGCAATAATTCTTTATTTAAAGGCATTTAACACATTTGAATATGCTAAATCTTTCTAAAAATTAGGGATTTTTCTCGTTAGACAAGAAATCGATGTCTTCTAAAAGACGTTTTATTTCCTCTTTGTTTGTTCCGTCATAAAATCCGCGTACACGTCTTTTTTGATCAACCAAAACAAAATTCTCTGTATGAACCATATCATACAGTTGATCTGGTCGTCCTAATTTTACTGCCAAATAAGATTTTCTGGCCATTTTATAAATTTCTTTTTTATCGCCAGTAACCAAATTCCATTTGCTGTCAACAACACCATATTTTATAGCATAGGCTTTTAAAACAGAAACACTGTCAACCTCAGGAAAAACAGTATGTGAAAGCAACATTACTTTCGGATTATTTAAAACAGCTTTTTGAACATCAACAAGATTAGTTGACATTTTTGGACAGATGGAGCCGCAGGTTGTGAAAAAGAAATCGGCTACGTAAATTTTTCCTTCGTAATTTTTTTGTGTAATGGTATCTCCATTTTGGTTTACAAACGAAAAATCAGCAATTGTATGATATTTGCTTTTGTACTGAATCGTACTGTCGACCAATTCTGGATTCACATCAGACGGATTGTAAATTGGAAGCGTTTTTTGTGGCTTTAAAGCCGAATAAAATAAGGATATAGTGACAACCGAAAATACAATTAAAACAATAAAGAATTTACGGTATTTATATAAAAGCGATTTCATAAAAATAATTTGGCGCAAAAATACGAAAAGAGCGTTTTAAAAGCTGTAGTTATAACATTTTTTAACAAGGTTTGGGGTTTTATCTCGCAAAGAGGTAAAGTTTGTTTTACACGTTTGTCAGGCTGAGCGAAGTCGAAGGCCTGTAAGTAGCTCCCCGTATGCAAAGGCGCGAAGTTTGTTTCGACAAAGTTTCCATACAGTTTGTCATTTCGAGGAACGAGAAATCTCCGCAAGTAGCTCTACAAAGATTGGTGATTTTGCATGTGGAGCTTCTCGCGGAGATTTCTCGTTCCTCGAAATGACAAGATTGGAAATAATACTTTGCGACTCTGCGAGATTAAACTTTGGTCTTTCGTATCGATTTGTTCACCAAATAGATTCCTATTAAAGTAACAATCCCGCCAATAATTATAGCTTGGGTAAGCATTTCTCCAAAAATGAAAAACCCTAAAACCATCGCAACAATCGGATTTATATACACATAAATACTGCTGATTTCTGTCGGAAGATGTTGCAGTGTATAGATAAAAGCGATAAAAGTAAAAACAGAACCAATAATTACGAGATAACCAATTGCCCACCAAGATGCGGCTGGAATTTCTGATAATGAAATATTCATTCCTAAAGGTTCTGTAATTCCATAAAGTAAAAAACTAGAAATAAGCATTTGAATACCTAAACTAAAATACGGATTGAAACTCGCTGCTTTTTTCTTGATAAATAGAATTCCGAAAGCCCATGTTATTGTAGAAACAATAGTCAAGAAGATTCCGAATTGAAAATCAGGTTTGAAAAATTCGGTCAAATGATCCATAAAAATAATACAGATGCCACCAAAACTGATTAAAATTCCGGTTATGGCCAATTTTGCAACTCGTTCGCCATTGAAAAAGTTGATGATAATAATCCAGATTGGAAAAATAGCACTTATAATAGCGCCCAAGCCACTGCTGATAAATTTCACTCCCCAAGTACTTAAACCATTACTGCAGACAAAATTCAAAAAAGCCAGAATCAAAATGGTGATCCATTGTTTTCCTTTTGGCCAAGGTTCTTTTTTCAAAAGAAAATAACAAACATAAATTAGTCCCGCTAAAAATTGGCGAATCATAGCCAATTGAAGTGCCGGCATATGTTTTACACCTTCCTTTGATGCAAGCCAGGTGGTTCCCCAACCAAAACTTACCCAGCATAATGCGAGAATTGGAAGGCCAATTGCTTCAATTTTTCCTGAAAATGCGGTCTGGATTTTTTCTTTCATTTGGATGATTATTCTTTTGACAAATATTCCAAAAACAATTTGAATATTGGGTATAAATCGCACAAATTATCGATGAAAATTTTAGCTGCATTGTATTCAAAAATTGAATATTTGGACTCAAATTTAATTATTGGAAAATTTTAACATAGTATTCAAAATAATAACAATATGTTTGTGTATATACTAAAACAATAAATTATAATGATTAAAAAGCTTATCAAACCTATGTTTTGTGTAGTTTCTGCAATTTCGTTTAGCTGCAGTTCAAGCTCAAGATGCAAAACCCAAAGAACCAGGTATCAATATTGCTAATATGGATACAAAAGTGAGTCCAGGTCAGGACTTTTTTCGTTATGTAAACGGAGCTTGGCTTGACAAGACTGAAATTCCAAGTGATAGAAATTCATGGGGAAGTTTTAATGAATTACGTCAAAAAACAGATGATAATTCTCTTGCTATTTTGAAAGAAGCTTCGAAAAATCCGAAGTATAAATCAAATACTGATCAAGGTAAAGCAATCGCTTTGTTCAACACCATCATGGATACTGTTGGAAGAAACAAAAGAGGCGTTACACAGCTTCAGCCTTATTTGAAGAAAATCGATGCTATTAAAAATGTGGCTGATCTTCAAAACTACATTACTGAAATGCAAGTTTCTGGTGGAAAGGTTTCTTTGGAGTTTATGTTGGTGCTGATGCTAAAAACAGTAATAAAAATTCTGTGAGTTTAAGCCCAGGTACTTTAGGACTATCTGATAAAGATTATTACAATTCAGATGATAAAGATTCTAAAGAAAAGCGTGAGAAATATGAAGTTCACGTTGCTCGAATGATGCAATTTATTGGAGAATCTCCTGCAAAAGCAAAAGAAAGTGCAAAACAAATTTTAGCTTTAGAAGTTGAAATGTCTGCACCAAGATTGGATCGTGTTGAAAGAAGAGACAGAAGAAAACAATACAACCCAACTGCTGTTGCGGATTTGAAAAAAAATACGCCGTCAATTCAATGGGAGAAATATTTTACCGGAATTGGAATGGCAAAATTGGATACTGTAAATGTGGTCGCTGAGCCTCGCTACATGATCGCTTTGAAAAAATTTTTACTGAGAAGAAAGTAGAAGCATGGAAAGAGTACTTAAAATGGTCATTATTAAACAGAGCAACTTCAACATTGACAACAGAGATTGAAAACGCAAATTTTGATTTTTACGGAAAAACATTAACTGGAGCATTAAAACAACGTCCGCGTGAGGAAGTTGCTTTGCAAGTTATTAACGGAGCAACTGGTGAAGCATTTAGGTAAAATTTATGTAGAGAAATTATTCCCAGCTGAAGCAAAGCAAAAGCAAAAGACATGATCGCAAACGTTATGTTGGCTTATGAAAACAGAATCAATGCTTTGCCTTGGATGTCTGCTGAAACTAAAGTTAAAGCGATTGAAAAATTAAATAAAATTAACGGTTAAGATTGGATATCCTGACAAATGGAAAGATTATTCAGAATTAGAACTTAAAAGATGTTAAAGAAGGAGGTACTTATTTTGAGAATATGAAAAGTATTTCAAAATGGGCTTACGCAGATAAGTTTAGAAAACTTGGATAAGCCAGTTGATAAAACAGAGTGGGGAATGTCTCCACAAACAGTTAATGCTTATTTCAATCCGTCTTATAACGAGATTGTTTTCCCAGCAGCGATTTTACAACCGCCATTTTACAATTACCAAGCTGATGAAGCAGTAAATTATGGTGGAATCGGAGCTGTAATTGGTCACGAAATTTCTCATGGTTTTGATGATTCAGGTGCGCGTTACAATGCAGATGGAAATCTTGTTGACTGGTGGACTGCTGATGATTTAAAACAATTTACAACTTTGGTGATGAACTTGCTGATCAATATAGTGCTTTAGAGCCATTGCCTGGAATTCACGTAGACGGTAAATTTACTTTAGGAGAAAACATTGGTGATTTAGGTGGAACAAATGCAGCTTATGATGGTTTGCAATTGTATTTGAAAGCACACGGAGATCCAGGATTAATTGACGGATTTACACCAGAACAACGTTTCTTTATTTCCTGGGCTACAGTTTGGAGAACAAAAACTAGAGATGAGGCAATCAAAAGCCAGGTTAAAACTGATCCGCATTCTCCAGGAATGTACAGAGCAGTTCGTGCCAATTCAGAATTTAGATGCTTTTTATCAAGCATTCGGAATTAAAAGAGGAGATGCAATGTATGTTGAACCAGACAAAAGAGTTAAAATCTGGTAATCTTAAATAAAAAAAAACGGCGCTTATTTAGCGCCGTTTTTTGTTTCTATTTAATTGCAATATAAATATCTACTTCTGCATTTTCAGGATTTTGTGCCTTTGCTCCATACACTTCAAAATCGCTTGTAAAAGTTCTTTCTAGATTTGATTCCCATATTTTGATCCATTCGTTATAAACGATTCCATCGCTAAGATTTCCTTTGGCAACGAATTTTTCATATTGCTGATTTTCAATTATATTTCCTGTCATTTCTGATGGGATTGAATCTAAATTTTCCACCACGCATCCCAAAATGGTTGTGTAAGGTTTTGTGTGATCTTTTTCATAATCTGTGTAAACAGAAATAATGTCGCTGTTTACTTTGTTCGGAATTTTTTCAGCAATACTCTCCGTTATAAATTTGTTCCAAAGCATTGGAATGTCTTTTGCAGATTGCCCGTTTTCATTTGTTGTTCTTACCGAAATGCCAATTACGCTGAATTTTTGATTATACATTGTGTTTTGATTTATTTGTGATGAAACAAAATTAAAACCGAGTTGTGACAACAGTGTGTCAACAACTGGAATTGATTTCAAAACAAAAACGAAAAAGACGCTTATTTAGCGCCTTTTTTTGTTTAAATGATATTTTGTTTTATTTCGAAAAGCTGTAAATATAAGTTTCAATAGCTTTTAATTCCTCGTCAGACATTTCTTTGGTTATGGCGAAATTAGTCTGCATTACTGCAAATTGACTCGGGTCAACAATTGGATCTGCATTTCCTTTTAAGAATGTTGTGATATCCCCTTTTTTATCTTTATATGTTTTTGCAATTTCCTGAATACTTGGACCAATTACTTTTTGATCCGGCTGATGACAAGAAGTGCAATTTCCTTGTCCTTCAAAAATTTCTTTTCCTAAATCTAAAGGTGTTTTGGCTTTCGCCGATTCTTCTTCAGAAGAAGTTTCAGTTGTTGTTTCTGATGATTTTCCAAAAGGTTCCTGACTTTCTTTTTTGCATGAAGCGAATGCTAAAACGGCCACTAAAAATACTGCTTTTTTCATTTTATTTATTTAGAATTACGGCGGCCTCTTTTGCGAAGTAAGTTGAGATAATACTTGCTCCAGCACGCTTAATGCAATAAAGTTGCTCTATCATAATTTTGTCGTGATCTAACCAGCCTCTTTCCGCTGCGGCCTTTACCATTGCGTACTCACCAGATACTTGGTAAACCGCAACGGGCACATGAACGGCATTTTTTACTTCACGAACAATGTCTAAATAAGCCATTCCGGGTTTTACCATTACGATATCTGCGCCTTCTTCAACGTCTAATAATGCTTCTCGAATTCCTTCAATTCGGTTGGCATAATCCATTTGATAAGTTTTCTTGTCTTTTGGAATATTATTGAGAATCTCCGGAGCAGAATCCAGCGCATCACGAAACGGACCGTAAAATGCCGAAGCATATTTTGCACTGTAACTCATGATTCCAACATTATGATGTCCGTTTTCTTCTAATGCTTTTCTGATTGCCAAAACACTTCCGTCCATCATGTCGCTTGGCGCTACAAAATCGGCTCCAGCTTCAGCGTGGCTTAAACTCATTCTGGTTAAAGCATCAACAGTTGCATCGTTGATTAATTGACCATTTTCTATAATTCCGTCATGACCATAAATAGAATACGGATCAAGAGCTACATCGGGCATTACAATCATTTCAGGAACGGCGTTTTTGATCGCGCGAATAGTTTGTTGCATTAAACCATCTTTATTCCATGCTTCGATGCCTTTATTGTCTTTTAATTTGTCGCTTACTTTTACATAAATATTAACCGCTTTGAATTCCTAAATCCCAAGTTTCTTTTACTTCTTTGATGTGTTGTCTAAAGAATGACGGATAAATTCCTGGCATTGAAGGAATCGCAACTTTAACATCTTTTCCTTCGGCCACAAACATTGGAAGCATAAAATCATTGCGGACTTAAACTTGTTTCACGAACTAAAGAACGAATAGATTCATTGGTTCTTAAACGGCGGTTTCTTTGTAATGGGAACATGTTTTTTTGTTTAAAGTTTCAGGTTTCAGGTTTTATGCTGAAACAGAAGAGTGTTATTGTGTTTTAATTTTAGATTTTAGAATGCAGATTTTAGATTTTTCTGCAATCTTAAATTTTTATTTATTGATGTAAATTCTTTTGACTTTATGACTTTTAAACTTTCGACTTATTATTTAATAGAAGCGTAGTAAATGTCTTTAATTGTGCTACTTAACTCATTGTTGAAATCATCATCAGATTGTCCGGCCGAAAGCCCTTCAGATAATGCTCTTGAGAAACTGGCAATCAATCCGTGGTTTTCTGAAAGTCTTTGATTGGCTTCTTCGCGGGAATATCCGCCAGATAATGCAACCACACGCACAACATGCGGATCTGACATTAATTCACTGTAAAAATCATTTACAGTTGGAATCGAAAGTTTCAGCATCACTTTTACATCTTTATCTAATAAGTTAAGCTGTTTTTTGATTTCTTCTTTCAGAATTTCTTCTGATTTTGCTTTATCAGCACTATAAATGTCAACTTCAGGTTCAATAATCGGAATTAATCCTTTTGCAAAAATCTGCAAACCAACTGCAAATTGCTGTTCAACAACTTCGCGAATTCCAGTTGAATTGGCTTCTTTGATAACCGAACGCATTTTAGTTCCAAAAACATTACTTTCTACAGCGCGGTTAAGCAATTCCTCTAAATTAGAAATCGGCTTCATGATTTGTACTCCGTTTGAAAGTTCAGCAAGACCTTTATCTACTTTTAAAAACGGAACGATGTTTTTCTTTTCCCATAAATAATCGGCAGTCCATTGTCCATCAATCTTGCGATCCATTGTGTTTTCAAACAAAATAGCGCCTAAAATATATTGACTGTCGAAAGCTGGACTTTTAATGATTCGAGTTCGCATTTCGTGTACAAGCGTGTACATTTCTTCTTCATTTGCATAACTGCTTTCCTGTACGCCGTATTGAGCTAAAGCTTTTGGAGTACTTCCGCCACTTTGATCCAGCGCGGCTATAAAGCCTTTTCCGGAATGCATACGATTTAATTGTGCCGTTTTTACATCTTTCTTTTCCATAATACTGATTTTTAATTATTAGAAATCCCTGCTTATGCTTGTTTTTGCTATTTTGAAGGCTTTTTAAAGTCCTATTTTCTCATTTGCCTTTTCATATACTTCTTTTACCTTTTTTGGAGGATCAAATCGATATCCTGCCGAAATTTTAAAAGTGACAATATTATCATTCAATCGCGGATCTACTTTTTCGTCTTGATCAAAGCTTGTCGCATTAAGATTTGCAAAAGCAAAAAAACGATCTTGATTGTAGGCCAATTTTAAATTTAAATCGGCTTGATACAAAGCTGAGGTATCTCCGTCAATATCATTGATTCCGGCGCCCAAACCAATTCCTGCTCCAATTAAAACGCGGTCACTAATTACAAAATTATAAAAATAAGATGGAGCTAGAGTAAATACGTAAATATCGCCAGGAGTTGTATCTGGGGAATTTAAGTCAATATTGGTATAATAAAAGGAAAAAGTCGGAATAAAACTCCCGGAACTCTTGGTTTGCCATTCGTTTTGGTTTACGAGTGTTTTAAAAGAAAATTTATCATTAAAAATGTACGATGTTGATCCGCCAATTTTTGTTGTACGCATATCAGGTAATTGCGCTGTTACATTGTTATCCTTAACATAAAACCCTTTTTGATTTATGAAAGTGAAAGACTGCATCCATTTTTTATAATAAAAACGAGTATTGAAATTAAAGTTTTTGGAATGTGAATCGCCAGTATTGCCACCAAGAAATTTAGGAGCAAAACCAATCGTAACATCTATGATTTTGTAATTTAAGTTAAAGCCAATTTGTTCTCTTCTGTTCGGAATAAGATCCAAATATGTTTTGGGTTCTTGTTTATCCGAAGTAATTTGAAAACTATTAGAAGTGTCTAAATAATAAACGCTCGCTGTAATTTTATCATTGTATGATTTAAAATACGGATTTTGCAACGTGTCTTTTTGGGCAAAACACCCAAAAACGCTGACAAAAAACGCTATGTAAATCATTTTTAAATCCATTCGCGCGGGTTTTCTAAAACATTCACCAATTTCTCTTCCTCGCTTCCGGCTTCTGCATGATGATCATAAACCCATTGCACGTGCGGAGGCAAACTCATTAAAATACTCTCAATTCTTCCATTCGTTTTTAATCCGAATAAAGTTCCTTTGTCGTGAACCAGATTAAATTCAACATAACGGCCACGACGAATTTCCTGCCAAGTTCTTTGTTCTGGAGTATAAGGAAGATTTTTTCTTCTTTCCACGATTGGAACATACGCTTCAAGGAAACTATTACCAACTTCAGTTACAAAGTTATACCAATTTTCCATCGACATTTGTTCATTTGCTTTGCAATAATCAAAGAACAAACCGCCAATTCCGCGGGCTTCGTTTCTATGTGCATTCCAAAAATACGAATCGCATTGTTTTTTATATTTTGGATAAAACTCCGGATTGTGTTTGTCGCAAGCTGTTTTACAGGTTTGATGAAAGTGTTTTGCATCTTCTTCAAACAAATAATAAGGCGTTAAATCTTGTCCGCCACCAAACCATTGTTCGATTACTTTTCCAGATTCATCATACATTTCAAAGTAACGCCAGTTTGCGTGAACCGTTGGCGTCATTGGGTTTTTTGGATGTAAAACCAAACTTAATCCGCACGCAAAAAAATCAGCTTCGCCAACGCCAAACATTTTCTGCATTGTTTCAGGAAGTTTTCCATGAACAGCTGAAATGTTTACACCGCCTTTTTCGAAAACAGCACCGTTTTCGATTACGCGTGTTCTTCCGCCACCGCCTTCAGGACGTTTCCAAAGATCTTCACGGAATTTTGTAGTTCCGTCAACAGCTTCTAATCCAGCGCAGATTTGGTCTTGTAATTGTTGTATGTATGCGTAAAATTTATCTTTCATTTATTCCAGTTCTTTTTTGTTCTCCAAATAATCAAGGGCATTTAATTTATTGACCACTTTTTTACCTGTTTTTTCTTCAATTTCTTTACGTGTATTTCCGGCAATAGTGCCACCTTGATTTGCGATTTTTTTGTTTTCGCTAAAGTTTTTAGGCTTCTTTTCTTTGCTGATCTCTGTTGTAGTGGCTTCGGCTAACATATTTAAAACTAATTCAAGATTACTCATGTTATCACGCAAATTCTCTTTTTTTAAATTTTTATGAGTTTTATATTCCTTGACTGATAAACCACTCCAAGCTTTGGTTATTTCATCTGTAAGAATAGCATATTCCTGCCCTTTTTTTACACCTCTTTTATCCCATTCATCTGTAAGGTCTTTTCTTACCTCAATACTCTTTAAACGTTGATTTACCCATTCCTTAGAATATCCTTTTTTGAGATATGTTTCCATTAATCTGTCAAAACCAAGTTCAGGATCTTCAATCTCGTCGATACGTTCTCGGCCAACTTGAGCTAGCCATAATTTAAAAGGCTCTGCTTTTTTAGATGGTATTGACTGAATTAGTCTGAATAACTGCTCTGTATCAGCAACATCTGTTTTGTAAAATTTACCATCTTTAGACTCCATTTTCAGTTGGTTACAATCTGTAACCAACTGACTTCCCTCTTTTTTAAGACGGTTTTTTAAGACTTTCCAATAATTATTTGGATTTTCACTATCAGATAGAACTCCAACAACATCCACAATTGAAAAGAACCATTTTTCTTCGGCATCAATCCAAACTGAACGTATTTGTTTTTGTTCAAATAATTTTATGGCAGTGTCTTTAGTCATTAATTTTCAATTTGTTATTGATCTTAAATAATCATAGATTTATTTACAACTATTATATTCCGATTTAAGCAATCCAAAATAAACAGTGTTTTGTAATGTTCCGTCACCGTTTCTAAATTCGTCTCTTAAAATTCCTTCTTGTTTAAAATTATGTTTTAATGCGATTCGCTGACTTGCTATATTTATTTCTGAAGTACAGATGAAAACTTTGTTCAGTTTTAATTCATTGAAACAAAAGTCAAGTGCATCGGAAACCATTTTAGATGTAATACCTCTTCCTTGAAAGTCTTCGTCAATAAAATAACCTAATTCACATTTTGAAATGCGATAATCGATGGTTTTTACACATAAATAACCAATTAAATTATTGGTTTTAATTTCTCTTGCATAAAAATAATAACCTTCGCTGTTTCTTTCTTTGTCTTTACTGACTGAGATAAAATTTTCTGCTTTTTCTGGTGAGTCAGAATTAGCCAGCGTTACAGGGAAAGTTTTTCCAATGTGATTTTTATTCTTATCAATTAGTTTATAAAACTCTTTGGGAAGAATATTTTCAATTCGGTCTATTTTCCAATCTGTAAAACTCATTTTTTATCTGTTTTTTAGAGAAGTAATTTTAGTATTGATTCCGAAAGAAAAAATTTTACTTTCCTGCTGGATATATTGATAAATGGCCAAGGCTTTATCTTCAAAACTATAGTCTTCAGTTTTAGAAAATTCAACTAAAATATCAGCAAATTGTTCTAATTGTTCCCAATCAAAAGAAAGACGAATCAAAAATGTGATCAAATCTTCATTGGAATAATCAACTAAATCTTCAAGGTTTAATCCGAATTCTTTTAGTTGATTTTCAATTTCTGTTTTTTGTAAAACAGTTAAAGGATAAGGAACAAAAACAAGAGTTCGTAACGTTTTGAGAACGTTATCAATTCTGATTTTTTCTTCGTCTCTTAAACCTTTGTTGAGCATGTTTTTTTAAGTTGATGGTTGTTGGTTTATGGTTGATAGTATTTATAGCCAACAACTATCAACCATAAACCACAAACTATTATTGCCCGTATTCCTTCACCGCGTCAATAAACGCTTTTGCGTGATCAACAGGAATATTTGGCAAAATTCCGTGACCTAAATTTACGATATATTTGTCTTTTCCGAATTCGTCGATCATTTCGTGAACCATTTTTTTGATAGTCGGAATTGGAGAAAGCAATCTTGAAGGGTCAAAATTTCCTTGCAAAGTAATGTTTCCGCCAGATAAATAACGAGCATTTCTAGCCGAGCAAGTCCAATCTACTCCAAGAGCAGAAGCTTTACTTTTACCCATATCGCCAAGCGCAAACCAACATCCTTTTCCGAAAACAATAACCGGAGTAACTTCGGCCAAAGCGTCAACAATTTGGTTAATGTATTTCCATGAGAATTCTTGATAATCAACCGGAGAAAGCATTCCTCCCCAAGAATCAAAAATCTGAACAGCATTAACTCCTGATTTTACTTTTTCTTTTAAATATAAAATAGTGGTATCAGTGATTTTTTGTAATAATGTATGCGCTGCAACAGGGTTTGAAAAGCAGAATCCTTTTGCAGTATCAAAGCTTTTAGAACCTTTTCCTTCAACAGCATAGCAGAAAATTGTCCAAGGCGAACCAGCGAAACCAATTAATGGCACTTCATCGTTCAGCATTTCTTTTGTCAATTTTACAGCATCAAAAACGTAACCTAAAGTTTCATTCACATCCGGAACAAATACTTGGTTTACCTGTTCCATTGTACGAATAGGATCTGGAATAATCGGACCTAAATTGTCTTTCAATTCTACGTGAATTCCCATTGCTCGTGGAACTACTAAAATATCTGAGAATAAAATTGCAGCATCAGGAGCAATTCTGCGAATAGGCTGTACAGTAATTTCAGCAGCTAATTCTGGAGTTTCGCAACGTGTAAAAAAATCATATTTATCACGAAGTTCTCTAAATTCAGGTAAATATCTTCCTGCCTGACGCATCATCCATACTGGCGGACGCTGTACTGTTTCTCCTTTTAATGCTCTTAAAAATAGGTCGTTTTTTAACATTTTTTCTTGCTTTAGGCTTTAAGCTTTAGGCTTTAAGCGTTATTTGTTTTTATTTTTTAGCTTACGGCTTATAGCCTAAAGCCTATTGCTATTTGTATTCGTTAATTACATCTTCGATCACATCTTCAATTGTAGGCTGATCGGCGATGATGATGTTTTTCGTAACTTTTTGTAAAGTTTCTGCAGTGGTTTCGCCAATACAGAAACAAAGTTGCTTATTTATAGTATTGTCTTTCAGATAACTTTCAACGCCAGAAGGACTGAAAAACAAAACTGCTTCTGGATTTGCTTTTATTTTTTGAGGCTGCAATGACGTTTCATAAACCTGAATTTCATTAAGTTTTATTCCGGCTTCTTTTAAAGCTTCGGGTAAAGTGTCTCTTCTGAGATTTCCGCTGAAAAAAGTATAACTTTCATTACGATAAATCAAAGCGATGATTTCTGCTAAATCTGAAGCATAGCCTGTATATGCCACAACATTGAATCCGCTTTCAGATAAAAGAATCTTCGTTTTTAAGCCAACGCAATACACGTTTTTGGTTTTAAGCTCTTCCGATTTTGGATTTGATAAAACGCTGTGAACGGCATTCTGACTTGTAAAAATTAAACTTTCGTTGATGTTTTTAAGTTCGAAAGGCTTGTTTTCGGTTTTGATGAAATCGGCTTCAATTACTTCGATGCCAGCTTTTACCAGCTCTTGTTTTTGAAGAGGAGATAGTATTTTAGTAGATAATATCTGAGTTGATTTTGCCATTATTTTTTAAGAGATTCTTTAATTTGCTGCATTAATTCCGTTCCGCCATTATTTAAAATCTCTTGAGCCGAATGAAAACCTAGTTTTTTCCATTCTGAAATATCAACTGTTTTGTTGATTTCTAATTTTTGTTTTCCATCTATAGAAAGCAAAACTCCTTGAAAATGAAGCGTGTCTTCATCTTCGTTATATGTAACCAAAGCTCCAATTGGGGCAGTACAGCCACCTTCAAGCGTTCTTAAAAACTGACGCTCGATATAGGTACAGATTTCAGTTTCAATATCATTTAACTGCGAAAGCGCATCAAGTGTATAATTGTCGTCTTCCATTGCCACAACAAGCATTGCTCCTTGTGCCGGTGCGGGAATCATCCAATCTAAATTGATGAAATTTTCAGGTTTTAAATTGATTCGCTCTAAACCTGCAGCAGCAAAAACAGCTCCGTCCCAATTATTATCTTGCAATTTCTGCATGCGTGTATTTACATTTCCGCGCAAATCAACCACTGAATGGTTAGGATATTTGTTAAACCATTGTGCCTGACGGCGTAAACTTCCAGTTGCAATTGTACTTGGCTTATCAAAATCAGAATTTCCTTTATGAACTAAAATGTCTAAAACATTCGCTCTTGGTAAAACAGCTCCCTGAACAATTCCTTTTGGCAAAGCTGTCGGAACATCTTTCATTGAATGAACTGCGATATCAATATCGCCATTAATCATGGCAATGTCCAGAGTTTTAGTGAAAATTCCAGTTATTCCTAATTCGTAAAGCGGTTTGTCCAGAATAATATCACCTTGAGATTTTACCGCAACGATTGAAGTTTTATAACCTAAATCGTTAAGTTGTTTTTCGACAGTATGTGCTTGCCAAAGTGCCAATTCGCTATCGCGAGTTCCAATTCTGATTGTTTTTTCTGCCATGTTTTAATTTTTTACCATTAAGGTATTAAGGTAATTAAGCTTTTCTTTGTCAAAGAACATTAAACTTAACTTCTTAATGGTTCAAATTTTTATTTAATCTATTAATCTTGCAAAATGATCATTTACAAGAGGTTTCATTGATTTTGTAATATTTGTTGTGTTGAAATTGATTAATAAACCTTGAGGTCTTTGTAATAATTTCATGTAAGTTAATAATTGTGCTTCATGAATTGGTAAAAGATTTTCTATTGCTTTTAATTCGACGACGACACAATCATTTACTAATAAATCTATTCTTAGATCTGATTCTAATTCGAGATCGTAATAATCAATTTTTACAACTAATTGTTGTTTAACATCATATCCGTTTCGTTCTAATTCATATTTGAGGCATTGTTCATAAATGCTTTCTAAAAGTCCAGGTCCTAAAGCTTTATGCACTTTTATAGCAAAACCTGTAATTTCATAAGCCAATTGTGTAACCTCTTTTTTTGTCATAGAACTATTTTTTTACCATTAAGATATTAAGAAAGTTAAGTTTTGCTTTGTACATACGCAAAGCTTAATTTATCTTAAAAATTTAATGGTTCCTATTTCTGCATTTAATCTTAATTACCTTAATATCTTAATGGTAAAATTTAAAATTAAGATGCTTTTATTTTGAAGACTTTTTCGATCCATTCGATGCTTTCATCGACCATAGTATCGTCGTCTTTTAAATGATTTGCAAAATGAGTAGTGATTTTTTGGATGATTCGGTTGCTGATGATTTCAGCTTGTTCTTCGTTGAAACCAGCAATTTTTTTGCTTTGAAAATCTAATTCCGAGTTTTTAATGGCGTTTAGTTTTTCTTTTAAGGCGTTAATTGTTGGGGCAAATTTTCTGCCTTTCATCCAAATTACAAATTCTTCTTTGATTTCTTCGATGATTGCTTCCGCAGCCGGAATGTGTAATTTTCTGTTTTCCAGAGTTTCATCTGTCAATTGAGACAAATAATCCATGTGAATCAAAGTTACACCTTCTAATTCCTCAACATTTTCATGAACGTTTTTCGGAATCGATAAATCTAGAATCAACAAAGGTTTTTTAAGATTCAAAATTGCTTTGTCAACCGTTGGGTTTTGCGCGCCTGTTGCCACAACCACAACATCCGCTTTTTGAAGTTCTAAGTGTAATTCAGAATAATCTTTAACAATCAAATTAAGTTTTCCGGCCAATTTCTCAGCTTTGTCTTTTGTTCTGTTGATTAAAGTAATATGTTCGTTTTTAGTATGTTTTACTAAATTCTCGCAAGTATTTCTACCGATTTTTCCAGTTCCGAAAAGTAAAATATTTTTATTGCTGATATCTTCAACATTCTTCAAAATATATTGTACTGATGCAAAAGAAACCGAAGTAGCACCAGAGCTGATCTCAGTTTCGTTTTTAATTCTCTTGCTAGCTTGAATCACCGCATTCACCAATCTTTCCATGAAATTATTGGCCAATCCCATTGATTTTGAATGAACAAAAGAAGTTTTGATTTGAGATATAATTTCAAAATCGCCCAGAATCTGACTATCTAAACCAGTTCCTACGCGAAATAAATGATTTATTGCTTCTTGATTTTTGTAAACGAAACCAACTCTTTGAAAAGCATCAACAGAACCGTTGCTGTTGTCGCAGATAAGTTTTATTAATTGAAATGGATGTTCAGCAAAACCGTAAATTTCAGTTCTGTTGCAAGTTGAAGTAACTAGTAAACTTTCTATTCCATCGTTTTTAGCTTGTTCCAGCAATCGCGTTTTTGCAATTGCGTCCAAACTAAATTGACCTCTGACCTCAGCATCAGCTTTTTTATAACTCAGACCAACTGAGTAAAAATAAAGGTGTTTCGGTACATTATTGTTTTCCATAAATTCACTTTCATAAAGTGCAACAAAATTATTACTATAGTGTTTATAAAAGTAACGCTAAAAGTACTTTTTATATCGCTGTATGTTTTTTTGAACCTAAATAGGTGTTTTTGAGTAAAAAGGATTATTTTTGTAGCAAAATCAACTCATTTGAAGCGATTAGTTTAGAGTGATTCTAAATAACATTTTGCGTTTGTTTTGATTTTCGTTAAAAAAAAATATCGCTATGAGTTCTCAAGAAGTTATAAAAATTGAAGACGACTTTACGCTGATCCGTTTTCAAAATGACAGTTTAGAACCTTTTTCTGCACAGCACGAAATTGGTACAGGCTTGATACAGTTTCACTTCGGGATAAAAGGCAATGCAAAATTTTTATTCAATCAAGGCACTTATGCTTTAGATTTGAAGGAGGAAAAATCATTGCTTTTATACAATCCGCAGAAAGAATTACCGCTTAATTTAGAATTGGCACCAAACTCGTGGGTGATTTCGGTAATTGTTTCAATTAAGAAATTTCACGCGCTGTTTTCTGCAGAAGCCGATTATATTACTTTTTTAAGTCCTGATAATAAGGACAAAAAGTATTATAACGAAGGGAATATAAGTCCGTCGATGGCAATTGTTCTGAGTCAGTTGTTTCATTATAATCTTCATCCATCGATAAAAAATCTTTATTATAAAGGAAAAGGGTATGAATTGTTGAGTTTGTATTTTAATAGAACCGAAGATCCAAACGCAGAACAATGTCCGTTTTTGATTGATGAAGACAATGTTTTAAAGATCAGAAAAGCAAAAGAAATTATCATCGCCAATATGGCTGAACCTCCCGGATTGCAAGAGTTGGCCGATGAAATTGGTTTGAATTTGAAGAAACTAAAAATGGGTTTTAAACAAATTTACGGCGACACGGTTTATGGTTTCCTTTTTGATTACAAAATGGATTTCGCCCGAAAACTTTTAGACAGCGGTTCTTATAATGTAAACGAAGTTGGACTGAAAATTGGTTATAGCACGGGAAGTCATTTTATCGCAGCATTCAAGAAAAAGTTTGCCACAACTCCAAAGAAGTATTTAATGTCGATTAATGCGAATGTTTAGTTTTTTTTGCCACGACCCGAGCGATAGCGAACTGGCGAAGCAATTCACGAATTTAATCTGCGAACATCTGCTTTAATCTGTAGAGATCTGCGTGAAAAATTTCACGAATTCTCCAAATCGATTTTAAATATTCTACAATAACTAAAAAGTAATAATTATCATATTTCTAAAAAGTAGCAAGTTCTACTTTTGCCGAAAATTAAAACAAAAACAAAGCTTAAAGCCTAATGCTTAAAGCCTAAAGCAAAAAAATAATGAAAGGCGTATTATTAGTAAATCTTGGGTCTCCAGAAAGTCCAACACCAAAAGATGTAAAACCTTATTTAGATGAATTTTTAATGGATAAATACGTGATCGACGTTCCGTATTTATTGAGAGCATTATTAGTTCGCGGCATTATCCTAAGAAAAAGACCCGAAGAATCGGCGCATGCTTACGCGAAAATCTGGTGGGAAGAAGGTTCTCCGTTAGTAGTCCTTTCTGAAAGAATGCAGAAAAAAGTACAGCCTTTGGTAAATGTTCCTGTTTCTTTAGCAATGCGTTATGGAAGCATGACTATTGAAAAAGGCCTTCAGGAATTGCATGATAAAGGAGTTACAGAAGTAATGCTTTTTCCTCTATATCCGCAATATGCAATGGCTTCGACTTTGACTATTTTGGTAAAAGCAGAAGAAATTCGTAAAAAGAAATTTCCACATATGATATTTACTGATGTTCCTGCGTTTTACAACAAACCAGATTACATCAAGAATTTAGCCGATTCGATTCAGAAACATTTAATTGGTTTTGATTATGACCATTTATTGTTTTCGTATCACGGAATTCCGGAGCGTCATATTCGCAAGACAGATGTAACCAAATCACATTGTAAAATTGATGGTTCTTGTTGTAACACACCTTCGCCGGCACACAATTTTTGCTACCGTCATCAATGTTACGAAACTACAAGACAAGTCGTTAAATTATTGGGACTTTCAGAAGATAAATACAGTCTGACTTTTCAATCGCGTTTAGCGGGAGACAAATGGTTAGAGCCTTATACGGACATTGAAATTGATAAAATGCCTGCAAAAGGAATTAAGAAATTAGCGGTTGTAACGCCTGCTTTTGTGTCTGATTGCTTAGAAACTTTAGAAGAAATCGCAATGCGTGCCAAAGAAGATTTTGAAGCTAAAGGTGGCGAAGAATTCCTGGCAATTCCATGTTTGAATGATGATGATGAATGGTGCGAGACGGTTTCTAACTGGATTAACGATTGGAGTAAATAATATTTGTTTCAAGTTTCAGGTTTCAAGTTAATCAACTTTGAGAAAAACCTGAAACTTGAAACCTGAAACAAAAATTATGGAATACTATAATTACTTAAAATCACTGCATCTTATATTTGTAATAACTTGGTTTGCAGGTTTGTTTTATATTGTGCGTTTGTTTGTGTATCAAATTGAAGCCAATGAAAAACCATCTCCTGAAAAGGAAATTTTACAAGCACAATACAAAATAATGGCCTACCGTTTGTGGTACATTATTACGTGGCCTTCAGCAATTTTGGCGAGTATTTTTGCTTTTTGGATGTTGCTTTTTACTGATTTAGGAAACGCCTGGCTCAAAATGCCTTGGATGCACGTAAAATTATGTTTCGTTTTTCTTTTATATTTATATCACGGAAAATGCCATCAAATTTTTAAGCAATTGCAAAATGATGAGGTGAAATATTCGAACAATTTCATGCGTTTATGGAATGAAGGTGCCACCATTATTCTATTTGCGGTTGTCTTTTTAGTAGTTTTAAAAAGTGCCATCAATTGGATTTTCGGCGTTATCGGAATTGTTTTATTCTCGGTTTTAATCATGCTGGGATTCCGTTTTTATAAGCGTATTCGCGAGAAGAAATAGTTTTTTTAGTTTCAAGTTTCAAGTTTCAAGTTACCAAACGCGACGAACCTGAAACTTGAAACCTGAAACAAACAAAACAAAAACAGATGCTGAATAATTTCAAAATGTCAATGCTTTCCCTTCGTACCAGGATTTTCCTGTCGATGATTGTATTGATTGTTGTGGCATCTTTTTTATTGGCTTCGATTTCTATTATTCAGTTTAAAACTGAGGCCAAAGAATATCATCAGGAACGTTTAGAACGAAAAGAAAATGCCGTAAAAGAGCACATCAATTATGTGCTTTCGACTACAACTTATCCGCTAAAAACTCAGAATTTAGATTTAATCTTCAAAGATAAAATTCACGAATTAGCGCAGATTCACAAAATTGAAATCAATATTTACAGCCTTGACGGAAAACTGCTTAAATCTTCAAAAGAATCTTTTGCTGTTGACAAAGCGCCACCGCCAATTCCGGAATATATTCTGAAATTAGTCCGTTCTTCTATAGAAAAGCGTTTTGTCGACATTAAAACGATCGACGGAGTTAAAAACAGATCGTCGTACAGTTTAATAAAAGACGAAAAATTCAAACCACTCGGAATTCTAAATCTTCCATATTTAGAAGATGACGGTTATTACGACAACGAGCTGAATACTTTCCTGATCCGTTTAAGTCAGGTTTATTCTTTTATGCTGATTGTCGCATTTGCCTTAGCGTATTTCCTTTCAACTTATATTACAAAATCTTTAAAAACGATTTCTGACAGATTGGAAGAAACCAACTTAGATCAGAAAAACGAGAAGATTGTTTTAGAAGCAAATAGTAAAGAAGTCAACTTCCTGATCAAAGCGTATAACGGAATGGTTGATAAACTGGAAACCAGTGCCATTAAGTTAGCGCAAAGCGAGCGTGAAGAAGCGTGGCGCGAAATGGCAAAACAAGTTGCCCACGAAATTAAAAATCCGCTTACACCGATGCGCTTGACGGTACAGAGTTTTCAACGCAAATTTGATCCGACGGCTCCGGATGTCAAGCAGAAAATGAATGATTACTCTGAAACTTTAATTCAGCAAATCGATACGATGACGGCGGTAGCTTCAGCATTTTCGAACTTTGCCTCGATGCCGGCTCAGCAAAATGAGACCTTAAATGTGGTTGAGGTTGTCGAATTGGCTTTGGATATTTTCAACGAAGAATATATTTCTTTCGAAAGTGATGAAGAGGAAATTATTTCGAAAATGGATCGAACGCAATTGATTCGTGTCATTACGAATTTGGTTAAAAACGCAACGCAGGCAATTCCTGAAAGTCAGTTTAGGAAATCAATTGTTGTTACTGTAAAAAGGAGAAATAACAATGTTGAAATCGCAGTAAAAGACAATGGAATTGGAATCCAGAAACAAGATATCGGAAGAATTTTCGAGCCAAAATTCACCACCAAAACCAGCGGAATGGGACTTGGACTTGGAATTATCAAAAACATTATAGAAAATTACAAAGGAACAATTACCTTTGAATCAACTTACGGAAAAGGAACCACTTTTACGGTTTCTTTGCCTATTACAAACTCATAAAATCAGCGTCATGAATTACGAAAATATTTTAATTGTTATAGAAGAGAGAATTGCAACAATTACAATTAACAGACCGGCTAAATTGAATGCTTTGAACAAGGAAACAATTAGCGATTTGAGTAAAGCAATAAAATTATTGAGCAAAAATGATGAGGTACGCGCGATCATTTTAACCGGAAGTGGTGAAAAGGCATTTGTTGCTGGTGCCGATATTTCAGAATTTGCAAATTATACTGTTGTTGAAGGTGCACAATTAGAGCCGAAGGACAGGAATTGTTATTTGATTTTATCCAAAATCTTAAAAAGCCTGTTATTGCGGCAGTCAATGGTTTTGCTCTTGGTGGCGGATTAGAATTGGCTATGGCTTGTCATTTTAGAATAGCTTCAGATAACGCAAAAATGGGATTGCCAGAAGTAACTTTAGGATTAATTCCGGGTTATGGAGGAACACAGCGTTTGCCTCAATTGGTTGGAAAAGGCCGTGCAATGGAAATGATTATGACGGCAGCGATGATTTCTGCTGAAGAAGCAAAACAATACGGTTTAGTAAATCATGTTGTGCCTCAAGCGGAACTTTTATCGTTTACGACTGTAATTGCACAAAAAATCATCAAAAATGCTCCGTTTGCGATAGCAAAAGCAATAAAAGCAATCAACGCTAATTTTGAAGACGGCAAAAATGGATTTGATACTGAGATAAAATCTTTCGGAAAATGTTTCGGAACACAGGATTTTAAAGAGGGAACAACAGCGTTTTTAGAGAAAAGAAAAGCTGAATTTATAGGGAAGTAATTTTTTTTTCTAACCGCAAAGGTCGCAAGGGATTACGCAAAGCACACAAAGAAAATAAAAAACTTTGCGATCTTTGCGAAAAAACTTTGCGACCTTTGCGGTTAAAATAATAGATAAAGGTTTTATAAAAACTTAGAACCTCAGCATCTCAGAACCTTAGCACCTTAAAAAATGTACGAACCAATATTTGCCCTTTTTTGTGAACGAGTTAAAGAAAGTATCCAAGCCGGGACTTTCGCAAAACTGACTTTGGCAAAAACAATGGGCGATACCGAAATCAAAAATATCTATTTCAGACTAGTTCTGAATGAAGATAATTCGTTTTCTATTTCATTAACTACTCGATACAAAACAGAAGAAATCGAAAGCATTCATACTTTAGATGAAGCTTTAATGGTTTTAGGAACTTATATTAAAAATCCGTTTTTGACAGCGCTTTTGTTTACCACAGACAATGATGTAACGTTTAAAGTAAACAAAAAGAACGCGGGAAGTATTATCGAACAACCGCCGACATTTAAAAATGCTTCGCCGGTAATGTTAGAAATGATAGAGAAGGGGATTGTTAAGTTTTAGGAGCTAATCCCGCTATCCGTTTCAATCTTTTGTGGCGAACCCCGCCACAAAAGGATTTCCACTACTATCGGGGCTAGGAATCTCGTTTTCAAAAGAATGTTTATCGGCTAGTTTGTGTGTTTTTGGAGGGATTTATCCTCAAATCAAAAATTATAAAATCTTTGTGAGTCTCTGCGTTATTCTTTGCGGATCTCTGCGAAATCCCAAACTAAACCAATTTCACAAACAAATTAGAAGCAATTTTATTCGAAATTGATAATTCCTTGCCGTCAACATTAATTCGGACAGATAAATCAAAGGATTCTTTAGAAAGAAATTCAATTTTAGAACCCAAAGCAATTCCTTGTTTATCCAGATATTTTAAAAACTCTGAAGAAGTATCTTTTACGCCCACACAAACTCCAGTTTGGTTTTCGTTTAATTCTGCTAAAAGCTGTTTTTCAATTTTTATAATTCGGCCATTCGCATCCGGAATTGGGTCGCCGTGTGGATCTTCAGTCGGATTTCCTAGAAAATCATCCAAACGGTTGATCAATTGTTCTGATTTGATGTGTTCTAATTGCTCTGCAATATCGTGAACCTCATCCCAGCTGAAATTTAGCTTTTCAACTAAAAACACTTCCCACAAACGGTGCTTTCTAACAATCATTTTAGCGGCAAGTTTTCCGTTTTCGGTTAACGAAACGCCTTGGTATTTTTTATAATTAACCAAATCTTTATCTGCCAGCTTTTTAAGCATATCCGTAACCGATGATGCTTTGGTTTCCATCATTTCAGCAATAGCATTTGTGCTTACTTCAGTTTCCAAAGAAGCTGTAAGGTGATATATTGATTTTAGATAGTTTTCTTCTGAAAAAGTCATTTCTTTTGAGGTTCTGAGGTTTTGAGGTTCTAAGTTTAAAATCTAAAGAAAAACCTTAGCAACTTAGCATCTTAGAACCTTTTATTTAACAATCAACAAAGGTATCGAAATTTTATGTCTCAATTTATCTACCGTTGTACCAAAAAGGATATCTTTTAATCCAGTGTGGCCATGGGTTCCCATAACGAGGATGTCAAAATTTCCTTCGTTTATAATTTTCGGAATTACTTTGTTTGGTTTTCCAAAACCAAGTTCAGTTTCGATTTTGAAACCTTTATTTGAAAGCATTTCTTTGTATTCTAATAATAATTTTTCATCTATTGTGGTTTCATGGTCGTCAACATTCCCTCCATACATTAAAGCACCAACAGTTTCTACAATGTGAATAAGAGTGTATTTAGTATCACTTCCGCCCAATTCAAAAGCTTTGTTTAGTGCTGCTTCATCAGCTTTTGAGAAATCGACAGAAACCGCTATATTTTTAATGCTTTGACTTTCTTTTGGAGTAAACTGAAGTTTTAGATTATGTGGAGAATGATTGAGGGTTTTTATTTTAGCTTTTGCAATGAAAGGCTTAAAAACGATATATAACAACAATCCTAGGAATCCGAACGCAATCGGAACAACAGTGAACCATAGAACAGCCGGATGATTTGAACTTTCGAGCCAAGAAGTAATTTCATCGTACACTAATTTTGCATTCAATGAAACGATAATGGCAGCAATAATCCAAGAAACAAATTGTGTGGTTTTAGAAATATGAAAACCATTCATTTTTGATTTATCGCTCACGAAGTGAATCAGCGGAATTATGGCAAATCCTAATTGGAGACTCAGGATGACTTGGCTTAAAATTAATAATTTACCCGTTACGCTTTCGCCATAAATATAAATCACGATCAAAGCCGGAACAATTGCAATTAATCGCGTAATAATGCGTCGAACCCAAGGCTGAATTCGCAAATGCAGATAGCCTTCCATAACAATTTGTCCTGCAAGGGTTCCGGTTACGGTTGAACTTTGTCCAGCAGCGATTAAGGCAATTGCAAATAGTCGAGGAGCCCATTTGTTTCCTAATAAAGGTTCCAGAAATTTATGTGCATCTTGGATCTCTGCAACTTCAAACATTCCATTTTTGTGGAATGTTGCGGCGGCGAGAATTAAGATCGCAGCATTAACAAAGAAAGCGAGGTTCAACGCAATCGTAGAATCGATAAAGTTATACTTTAGAGCTTGTTTGATTCCGGCTGGAGTTCGGTCAAATTTTCTGGTTTGTACCAAAGATGAATGCAGGTAAAGATTGTGTGGCATTACCGTTGCTCCGATAATTCCGATGGCAATATATAAAGCAGCAGAATTTGGGATTGAAGGAATAAGCCCGGCGAGGATTTTTGGAACTTCCGGTTCGGCAAAAATCATTTCGAAAATAAAAGAAAAGCCAATAATTGCGACCAAAACAATTATAAACGCTTCCATTTTACGAATGCCTTTATTGATCAAAAATAATAGAAGGAAGGTGTCCAAAACAGTAATTAAAACACCTTCAAGAAGCGGAATTCCAAATAATAGATTAATTCCGATCGCCATTCCTAGAACTTCTGCCAAATCGCAGGCGGCAATAGCAATTTCCGCCAGAAAGTATAAAATGTAGTTGATGAATTTAGAATAGGTTTCACGCGAAGCTTGTGCCAGATCGCGCTGTGTCACGATTCCGAGGCGGGCACTCAAACTCTGCAATAGCAAAGCCATTAAGTTGCTCATCAATAAAACCCAGACAAGCGTATAACCAAACTGACTCCCGCCAGCAATATCTGTCGCCCAATTTCCGGGATCCATGTAACCAACGCTAACTAGATATGCAGGGCCTAAAAAGGCTAATATTTTTCTGAAACCTGTTTTTTTATGTTCTGTAGCAACCGATTGGTTTACTTCTTCTAAAGATTTGGTCATTGCGCAACTGTTGTTTTAACAAATATATGTAAAAATTACATTCGTAGAACAATATTTTTAGGCGCGTCTAAAACTTAGATGTTAGAATTTAAACAATTTGGGCACAATCCAGATAAAGTAAAATTGATCTCTTTTACTTTATAATTGTGTGGCATAATATAACTTGGTTTTACATTTTCGAGACAAGTAATTTCATGACAGTTTTCACAACTAAAATGAGCATGATTATGTATGTGAACACGTTGATTAGAATGATTGCATTTTGCATATTTTACAGTTCCGTCAAGGTTCGAAATTTTGTGTACAATATCATCGTTAACTAGTCGGTCTAGGATTCTATAAATGGTAACGCGATCACATACGTCGTTCAATTGTTTTTGAATTTCGGTGTGCGAGAGCGCAGTTCTAGATTTTTCAAAAACCTCTAAAACGGCTGTCTTTGCTGTAGTGTTGCGTGTAGTTTTCATTTTTTTGAATTAAAAATTTTATAGCAACAATGTTGCAATTAATAAAAATACGATATATTTGCAACTAAATTGCATTAAGCAAATCTACAACTTATGAAGAAAACAACAACATCTTTTTACGATATTTTAGGAATTTCAAGCGCGACATTTTGCCTCGTTCATTGTTTGATTTTGCCAGTTCTCACGATTCTTCCTTTGGGACTAATTCATAACCCAATAATCGATTTGATTTTTGCTTCTTTCGGTTTATTTGCAATAATCAAAATTATAAAAAAATCGTCGCTTTTAGTGTCGTCAATTTTAGTTGTTTCGATGAGTTTAATTTGGATTAGCATTTTGAGCGAATTATGGTTTGAAATACATCTTGATATAATTTATTTCGGTGGAATTGGAATGATCATTGGGCATTTATTGAATTACAATTTGCACAAGAAAGAAAATCATTAAAAATAAGATTATGAAACAGAAAGATTTTGATGTGATTATTATTGGTGGAAGCTATAGCGGACTTTCAGCTTCTATGAGTTTAGGGCGTTCGCTTCGCCAAGTTTTGATTATTGATAGCGGTTTACCTTGTAACCGACAAACACCGCATTCGCATAATTTTATTACGCAAGATGGAGAAAAGCCTAGTGTTATTTCGGCGAAAGCCAAATTACAAGTGGGACTTTATAAAACAGTTCAATTCTACAACGGGCTTGCGACAGAAGTCAAAAAGATTGAAAACAGATTTGAAGTTTCAACTGAATCTGGTGAAACTTTCAATTCAAGGAAAATCTTGTTCGCAAGCGGCGTCAAAGATTTGCTTCCGGAAATAAAAGGTTTTGAAGATTGCTGGGGGATTTCGGTTTTGCATTGCCCGTATTGTCATGGTTATGAAGTGAAAAACGAAAAAACAGCAATTATTGCAAATGGCGAAATGGCTTTTGAATACGCAAAATTAATCTCAAACTGGACGAAAGATTTGAGGTTATGCACGAATGGAAAATCAGCTTTGACTTTTGAACAAAGTAAGATTCTGAAGAAAAAAGGTATTTCAATTTTTGAAGATGAAATAGATTTGTTCATGCATAATGATGGATATGTTTCGAATATTGTTTTCAAAAATCTGGAAAAAGCTGAAGTGAAAGCTATTTATGCTAGACCGCCATTTGAACAGCATTGTTCATTACCAGCAAATTTAGGGTGCGATATAAACGAACAAGGTTTATTAAAAGTCGATGCCATGCAAAAAACAAATATTCCGGGAATTTATGCGAGTGGAGATTGCACCACTCAAATGCGATCTGTGGCTATTGCAGTTTCTACTGGTTCTTTCGCCGGAGCGGTTATCAATAAAGATCTTATTGATGAGGACTTTTGATGCTTTAAACCCTACAGGTTATAAAATTCATCATTTAGATTTTTCAATAGCCCCTAGCTTCAGCTGGACGCTATTCAACTTTTTTTGTTTTCTAGACCTTAAAAAAACAAAAATCTAACACATTGAATTCAATCCGTTTAAAATTATTGTATTCGGAAACAATATTTGTCAAATTTAATTTTTAGTTTTGTCTAAATTTAATTTTATAAGAATGAAATATTTATTTTTGACAATATTAATAATTTCTGCTACACGCCTTTACTCACAAAATATTTCCGGAAAAATTGACGGAGTAATTCCTATAGGACAGGAAATTAATATCAGCTTATTAAATACAAACTTTAAAACACAAACAGATTCTTTAGGCTTTTATAAATTAGAGAATGTTCCGAAAGGAAATTATAAAATACACGTAACCTCGACTGGATTCAAACCAATAACCCAAAGAATTTCGGTTTTAGAAGATCAAAATTTGAATCTTGATTTTGAATTAAAAGAAGATCATAATGAATTGAACGAAGTTGTAGTTTCAGGAACTTTAAAACCTGTAAAACGTTTGGAAAGTGCCGTTCCAGTTGAGGTTTATTCGCCAGTTTTCTTCAAAAAAAACCCGACGCCAAGTATTTATGATGCGTTGCAAAATGTAAATGGCGTTCGGCCTCAGCTTAATTGCGGTGTCTGCAACACAGGCGACATTCATATTAATGGATTGGAAGGTCCTTATACTTTGATTTTAATTGACGGAATGCCAATTGTAAGCAGTCTTTCGACGGTTTATGGTTTATCTGGAATTCCGAATTCTTTGGTCGAAAGAATCGAAATCGTAAAAGGTCCGGCCTCGTCTCTTTACGGAAGTGAAGCAGTTGGCGGTTTGATCAACATTATTACCAAAAACCCAACAAATGCGCCAAAGTTTTCTGCGGATTATTTCACAACAACCTATTTCGAAAATAATCTTGATTTGGGAATGAAATTCAATGTCGGAAAAAAAGCAAACACACTTTTAGGATTAAATTATTTCAATTACAATCAGGTTGTTGATAAAGACAAAGATAATTTTACGGATGTGACGCTTTCTGACCGAATTTCGGTTTTTAATAAATGGAGTTTTCTGCGAAATAATAATCGCCTTTTTACGATCGCAGTTCGTGGAATGTACGAAGATCGTTGGGGTGGCGATGTGCGTTGGGAAAAGAAATTCCGCGGAGGTGATGAAATTTATGGCGAGAGTATTTATACCAAAAGAGCCGAATTAATAGGAAGTTATCAATTGCCATTTGAAGAAAAATTGATGCTTTCATTCTCTGGAAATGTACATTATCAAGACAGCCGTTACGGAACGACTTCGTATATCGCCAATCAGAAAATTGGTTTTTTGCAATTGACTTGGGATAAAAAAATAGGGCGAAATGATCTATTGGCCGGAATTGCAAGTCGATATTCGTATTATGATGACAATACTACGGCGACAAAAGAAGCAGAAAATACTTGGCTTCCGGGAATTTTTGTTCAGGACGAAATTAGACTTTCGCCAAAAAGCCAAGTTTTACTCGGAATGCGTTACGATTACAATTCGATTCACGGTTCTATTTTTACACCGAGATTTGCGTATCGATTAAAAGCCAATGAAAACACGATTTTCAGATTAAATGCCGGAACTGGATTTCGGGTGGTGAATTTATTTACCGAAGATCACGCCGCGCTGACAGGCTCTAGAGATGTGGTAATTGCGAACGATTTGAAACCGGAACAATCTGTTAATGTGAATTTAAATTATATTCAGAAAATTAATTTTGGTGACGGAACTTTTATGGGTATCGAAATAACCGCTTTTTATACCCGTTTTAGCAATAAAATCATTTCTGATTACGAAAGTGACCCAAACAAGATTATTTACGATAATATCGACGGATATGCATTAAGCCAAGGAATAAGCACGAATATTGATCTTAATTTTACTTCGGGTTTGAAATTTATTGTTGGAGCGACGTTTTTAGATAATAAAAATGTTCAGAATGGAGTTTCTGAAAGACCTTTTTTAACGGAGAATTTTACTGCAACCTGGAGCGTTTCATATAAAATACAGCCATGGAATTTAGTAATTGATTATACTGGAAATGTCTACAGTCCGATGAAATTGCCTTTGTTGAGCGACACAGATCCGCGAAATCCAAATTCGCCTTGGTACAGTATTCAGAATATTCAGTTTACATTTGCAGGTTGGAAGAATTTTGAGCTTTATGGCGGCATCAAAAACTTGCTGAATTTTACGCCAATGCAAAATAATCCGTTTTTGATTTCGAGAACTAACGATCCTTTTGATAAAAATGTGCAATACGATTCGGCCGGAAAAGTTTTGGTAACGCCTGATAATCCTTATGGTTTGACTTTTGATACGACTTATGTTTATGGGCAAAACCAGACGATTCGAGGGTTTTTAGGATTGCGATATACTTTGAGATGATTTTTTATGGGCCACAGATTTTACAGATTTAAACAGATTGACGCTGATTTTTTTGTCACGAAATAATACAATCTATAATTAAACTGGACTTCAGTCCAGTTTACATAGAACAGTAGAAAATCATTTTAATCTGTGCAATCTGTGGCAAAAAACAGGAACAACAATGAAAAAGCTAGTTCTATTAATTTTCTTCTTCTTCATTTCAGCAACAGGTTTCTGTCAGCTGAAAAGCTATTCTTTTGAGGAAATCGAAAGCTTGGAGCAAATTCAGAAACGAAAAATCGTTGTTTTTATTCATACCGATTGGTGTCAGTTTTGCCAAAGAATGAAAGCGACAACATTTAAAAATCAGGAAATTATCGAAAAGCTAAATTCAGATTTCTATTTCGTTGATTTTAATGCTGAAGAAAAACGAGATATAACTTTCAATAATCAGACATTTAAATACAAACCTTCGGGAAATAATGTTGGCGTTCATGAGCTGGCTTTACAACTCGGAACAATTAATAATCAAATTGCATATCCAACCTTGTGTGTTTTGAATGAGAAAAACGAAATCATTTTTCAATATAATATCTATTTGAGTCCAAATGATTTTAAAATTCTTTTAGAAAAACTGGAAAAATAAAATTCCTTATTTTTGAGAATGAATTCTTCACAAATCAAACATTTCGATTACATTTTTACCGGTGCCGGACTGGCTTCTTTAATGACGGTTTATAAAATGGTTTTATCTGGTAAATTCTCAGATAAATCAATTCTACTGCTTGATAAAGACTCAAAGAAAATCAATGACAGAACTTGGTGTTTTTGGGAAAAAGAAGAGTCAATTTGGAAATCGATTATTTCTAAAAAATGGGATTCGGCTTTGTTTGCCAATGAAAATTTCAAACGTGATTTAAATCTTAACCCGTATTCATACAATAAAATTAATGGTTTAGATTTTTATAATTTCGTTTTTGATGAACTATCGAAACACCAAAATGTTAGTTTTTTGAATGAAAAAGTAACCGATATAAACGAACTCGAAACCCATGTTTTTGTTGGAACAGAAGAAAATAGATACACTTGCAATTACCTCTTCAACAGTATTTATACAAAGGCTTTCGCCGAAAGGCAAACCAAATATCCTGTTTTGCAACAACATTTTGTGGGCTGGTTCGTGAAAACTGTAGATGCCGTTTTTAATCCGGATCAAGCTACTTTTATGGATTTTTCTGTGGAGCAAAAAGGCAATACAAGATTTATGTATGTTTTGCCGGTTTCTAAAACCGAAGCTTTGGTTGAATATACTTTGTTCTCGGAAAGTCTTCTTCCGAAAGAAGAATATGAAAAGGAAATTCAAATTTATTTGCAAAAACTCAGAATCAATCAATTTGAAATTGTCGAAAAAGAGCAGGGAAGTATCCCAATGACGAGTTATCCTTTTTGGAAGAAAAACACCAAAAGAGTTTTAAATATTGGAACTGCCGGCGGATGGACAAAAGCAAGTACGGGTTATACTTTTAGAAATTCAGATAAAAAATCTTCAGAATTGGCGATATTTTTTCAACAAGAAAATTTTAAAATGTCTTCTTTTCATAAAAAGAATAGATTTTGGTTTTATGATTTATTGCTGTTGGATATTCTATATCATCATAATGAATTAGGAAGTTCTATTTTTTCTTCTTTATTCAAAAAAGGAAACCCTAAATTGATATTCAAATTTTTGGATGAAGAAACCACTTTGGCTGAAGATTTAAAGGTGATTTTAAAATGTCCGAAAGTTCCATTCATTAAAGCTTTATTTAAAAGATCTTTTATCGTAAAAAATAGATGATACTCGTGAATCTTTAAGTTTTCTTGTATAAATAGAACAATAATCTTTTTTAAATCTGTTAGTACTTATTTGCTGTAAATCGTCTTATGGTTTTATTTTAATGACGTTTTATGTTAATTACAACCATAGCCTGTTGCTTAATTTTGCTGATTCAAAAGCAGAATCGAATTTTTACGATGATGATAGAATCTAATGGATATATGGGAGCAACGAAAAACTTAAAATTTGATATAGAAACTAAAGCAATAGGGGAAATTTGCAAAGCACTTGGACATCCAGCAAGAATTCAGATAATGACAATTTTATGGAAAAGAGATAATAGAACCTGCGGTGAAATAGTTGAATTAATTCCGTTGGCGCAGTCAACGATTTCTAAACATTTATTAGAATTAAAAAAGGCAAATCTTGTGAATATAAAGCATGAGGGAAAGAAAACAATTTACTCAATTGAATCGGATAAAATTCAAACGCTTAAAATTTATTTAACGAGTTATCTTTCAACTATTGAAATTTCAGAAGAAAAAAAGACTACTATTTTAACCACAACGCGCAAATCTAAAGGAAGAAATAGTCATTTGAAAAAATACAATTATCAATTTCCTCATAAAAAAGCAAACTCAGTCGCGTAAAAAAAAATTGCAATATGCAGTAAGATATTTCCATCTAAAATTTAATATCGAACTATAACAAAACTTTATACTTCAAATTAAGTAGTTGCGACTAAACTTTGTAACTTTGCAGTTCAAAAGTAAAATTTAAAAATAAACAATATGTATCCACAAGAAATGGTAAAACCTATGGAAGCTGAATTGACTTCTGCTGGTTTTCAAGATTTACATAGTGCTGAAGCTGTTGAGAACGCTATCAAAGCTGAAGGTACCACTTTAGTTGTTGTAAACTCTGTTTGCGGTTGCGCTGCTAGAAATGCACGCCCGGGAGCAAAAATGAGTTTAGATGGAGCTAAAAAACCAGATCACCTCATTACAGTTTTCGCTGGTGTTGACAAAGAAGCGGTTGATGCTGCAAGACAACATATGTTTCCTTTTCCTCCATCATCGCCATCTATGGCTTTGTTCAAAAACGGAGAATTAGTACACATGTTAGAACGTCACCACATCGAAGGACGTCCAGCTGAAATGATCGCTGAGAATTTGCAAGATGCGTTTAACGAGTTTTGCTAATTTAAGGGACTAAGGTTCTGAGTTGCTGAGGTTCTAAGGTATTAGGCTCAAAGTGACAGAGGTACCAAAGATTAAAAACGAAAAGCACTATAGAAATATAGTGCTTTTCGTTTTTTTAGACATTTTGGATCAAAACCTTAGAACCTTAGTCCCTTAGAATCTCAGAACCTTTAAAGATTCCATCCCCCGCCAAGTGCTTTATACAACTCAACCATTGAACTTAATTGTCTTTCAGACAATTGTGCCAAGCTTAATTGAGCGTTGAATAAGTTGGTTTCTACATCTAAAACTTCTAAGTAAGAAACGTATCCACTGTCATATCTTTCGCGGGAAAGATTAAAGTTTATCAGAGCCGCCTGAACTTGTCTGTTGCGGGCTTTCCATTCTTCTTTATAGGTTCTGATGTTTTGTATAGATTGTTCGACTTCAGAAACAGCGCCAATATAGGTTTTTTGATAAATGAATTTGAATTGCTCTGCCTGTTGTCTGTTGATTTCGACTCTTCTTTTGTTTTTTCCGAAGGCAAAAATTGGACCCACAATTCCTGCAGATGCATTTTGCGAATAAGAACTTCCTAAAAATAAGTTGCTTAAATCAGCACTTGCAAATCCGGCAATTGCTGCTAGATTCAGCGACGGAAAACGCATTGCTTGCGCTACACCAATTCTTTCATTTGCTGCTTTATATCTTAATTCTGCAGCTTTTACATCGGGTCTGTTTTCTAGCAAAGCCGATGGGAGTGACAGTGGAATTTCGCTGACAATACGCAATTCTGTATTGCTTTTTCCTCTTGGAATTTCAGTCGGAAGCTCGCCAGTAAGCAATGCAATTGTGTTTTCTTGAAACGTTATTTGTCGTTGAATATTCGGAATTGCGGCTTCGGCAATCGCGACTTGTTGTTCAATTTGTACTTTGTCAACTTCTGAAATATAGCCGCTTTTAAATCTTTGGTTTATAATTTCATAGTATTTCTCTCTTATTTCAAGTGTTGACTTTGTAATTTCCAGCTGTTCGTCGAGGTTTCGCATTTGAAAGTAGGCATACGCAATATTGCTGACGATATCTGAAAGCACTACTTTTCGGGCTTCTTCAGTAGCTAAGAGTTCGGCTTGTACAGCATTGTTTTCATGACGGTATTTTCCCCAAAAATCAAGCTCCCAAGACATACTTGCTCCAACATTTGAAGGCGTGAAGTTTTTCTTATTACTGTTTATTGTTGCGCCATATTGAAATGTTGGAAATAAATCGGCTTTTGCATATCCCAATTCGGCACGAAGCTGATCAATTCTGGAAACTGCAATTTTTAGATCATAATTGTTTTCCAGCCCTTTTTTAATCAGGTCTTTTAAAACATCATCATTAAAAAGATCAAACCATTTTAAATTGGTGACGTTTGCAAGACTGTCTAAATTTCTTTCGTTTTTATACGAATCTGACTTTTGCTGTTCGGGTTTGCTATATTTTGGACCCACCATACAACCCACGGGAAATAGTATGAGGATAAATATAACGACGATTATTTTGTGTCTCTTAATCATGGCCTGTAGTATTTGGTTCCACATTATCTTCCGTAGATATGACTGGATCATCTTTCTTTTTTCCGATGTTTTCAATCATTACAAATAGACCTGGCACAATTAATACACCCAAAACCGTGGCGATTAACATACCGCTGAATACCGCCATTCCCATTACAATACGAGCTTGTGAACCCGCACCAGTTGCTGTTAATAACGGAACTACTCCAAGAATGAATGCAAAAGCAGTCATTAAAATTGGCCTGAAACGAAGTTTTGCTGCAACCATAGCCGATTCATAAAGCGGTTTTCCTTTTTCGTATTCTTCTTTAGCAAACTCCACAATCAGAATCGCATTTTTGGCAACTAGACCAATTAACAATACGAGTCCAATTTGGGCAAATACATTGTTTACATAAGCATCACTTCCAAACCTTGCTAAAAAGAGTCCTAAAAACGCCCCAAAAACAGCAAACGGAGCTCCTAGCAATACACTGAAAGGAAGTTTCCAGCTTTCATATTGTGCAGCCAGTATTAAAAATACAAAGACCAATGCCATTGCAAATACCATTCCTCCGCCAGGAGAGTGTTTTTCTTGATAAGATAAGTTGATGTAATCGTAACTCATATCAGATGGCAGTGTTGCTTTTGCGACTTCTTCTAAAGCATCCAAAGCTTGTGCACTACTGTATCCGTCATTTGGTGCGCCTCCAATTTCTGCCGACCTAAATAAATTAAGACGATTCGTAAAATCAGGACCTGATACTTTTGTTGTAGTAACCAAAGTAGATATTGGAAGCATATCGCCTTTGTCGTTTTTGACATAAATCAGATTTAGATTTTCAGGCTTGACACGATCAACGGCTTCTCCTTGTAAATACACTTTATACTGACGACCAAAACGGTTGAAATCATTTACGTAAGTTCCCCCTAAAAATGTACCTAAAACCTCTGTAACCTTCGAAACTGGAACACCCAATTTCATGGCTTTGTCATTGTCAATTTCTAATTTAATTTGAGGTGTTCCCGCATTATAGGTCGTGTAAATTCTTTTTATTTCCGGGCGTTTTTGGGCTTCGGCAATAAAAGCTTGAGTTTGTTGCGCCAGATATTGTGGCGTATTTCCACCTCTATCCTGCAGCATCATACTAAATCCGGCTGAAGCTCCTAAACCTTGAATCGCCGGCGGACCAAAGGCCATAGCTGTAGCATTGGTAATTTGAGTTGCGAATTGAGCGTTCAGTTTATCGGCTATTTGTTTGGCTGTATGAGTTCTTTCTTCCCAAGGTTTTAATCCAACAAAGATGAACGCATTTGCAGGTAAATAAGAACTTGTTAACAAACTGTATCCGTTAATGGTTGTATAACAATCTAATGTTTCTTCTTTTGATAAAATTGATTCGATTTTTCTGGTAACTTCATCTGTTCGCTGTAAAGAAGAAGCAGGAGGACTCGCGACGTTAACTAAGACATAACCTTGATCTTCTTCGGGAATAAATCCTGCTGGTACTTTTTTGCCTAAGAAAACGACAGCGACTAGAACTACAGCCAGTAAAACGATTATACGAATTGCTTTTTTAGCAAAGAAAGTTGCTCCGGTTATGTATTTTCCAGTAACTTTTTCGAAGATTCTGTTAAAACCGGTGAAAAATTTGGCTAACCATCCAGTTTGTTCTTCTACAGGCTTTGTTGGTTTTAACAGCATCGCACAGAGCGCTGGACTGAGTGATAACGCACTAAACGCCGAGAAGGCGACCGAGACGGCAATGGTTATGGCAAATTGTTGATAAAAACGACCGGTAATTCCGGGTGTCATGGCCACGGGAACAAACACTGCAATCAAAATTAAGGCAATCGCAATTACTGGTCCAGATACTTCTCTCATTGCTTGAATGGTTGCTTCTTTTGGGGTTTTACCATGTTCTATATGATGCACAACGGCTTCTACAACCACAATCGCGTCATCGACAACAATACCAATTGCAAGTACAAGTCCTAATAGTGAAAGTGTATTTATTGAGAATCCTAATAGCGGAAAAACTGCAATAGTTCCAATTAACGATACTGGAACGGTAATCAGCGGAATCAAGGTAGCGCGCCAGTTTTGAAGAAAGATAAATACAACAAGTATTACTAATATAATGGCTTCAACAAGAGTATGAAGAATATCTTCAACCCCAGCTGTAATGGCTGTTGTAGTATCTAAAGAAACTTGATATTCAACATTTTTAGGAAATCGTTTTGAAATTTCTTCCATTGCGGCTTTTGCTTTTGCGGCTACATCCAAAGCATTACTTCCTGGCATTTGGAATATTCCGATTGCAGCTGTTGGTTTACCGTTTCTGCGAGAAGTTGAACTGTAATTTTCAGTACCCAGTTCAATCCTGGCAATATCACTGAGCAATACTTTTGATCCGTCTTCTTTACTTTTTACTATAATTTCAGAGAATTGTTTTTGAGTTACAAGTCGGTCCTGAAGTGTTACGCTGTAAGTAAAATCGGTTCCTAAAGGAGCTGGTTCTGCGCCAAATTTTCCTCCAGGCGTAATCATGTTCTGGTCGTTTAATGCTTTTTTAATCTCATCAACGGTGATTCCAAGACTGCTCATTTTTCCAGGCTGAAGCCATATTCTCATTGAATATTCACTTCCGGCAAAAAGGTAGCAGTCTCCAACACCTTTTATTCTGGCAAGAGCGTCAATCACATTGATAAATGCATAGTTATTCAAGAATACGCCATCGTATTTTGGATCTGATGAGGTTATTGTAAAAATCATCATCGGAAATGACAGTGATTTTTTAATAGAAACACCTTGTTGTTTAACACTTTGCGGTAAAAATGGTTCGGCTTGCTTTTCCTTGTTTTGGGTAAGCATGTTGGCATTATCCAAATCTGTTCCTACATCAAAAGTTACTTCGACAGTAAGCGCTCCGTCAGAAGTGTTGATGGATTTCATGTACAACATGTTTTCTACACCATTTACTTTTTGTTCGATAGGTGTAGCAACAGCTTGTTCTACATTTATGGCATTTGCTCCTGTAAAAGAAGTAGTAATTTTTACTAATGGCGGAACAATATCTGGATATTGAGCTACTGGTGTTTTCTGTAAAGCCAGTAATCCAAGTATAATAATAATGATACTGATTACCATGGCAACTATTGGTCGTCTAACAAAAAATTCTCCCATAATGATGTTTCTAAATTATTAGTTAGTACAGAAATTAGTTAATTGCTTTTCCGGGAGCCCATTCTTTAATTTGAGGCGTTACAACATTGCCACTTTTTAATTGAGAGGTTCCTCCTAATGCAATTTTGTCATTGGCAGTTAAACCATCAGTAATGATGTAGGAGTCTTTGAATGCTGGACCTAGTTTTACTTCTTTCATTTCTACCTTATTGTTTGCACCCAAAACATAAACTTGAGTGATTCCCTGCATTTCAATAACTGAACGTTGAGGTATGATCAAAGCATCTTTATGAATGTCAGTAACAACATGAATTTTTACATATTGCCCTGGACGAATCAATTGTTGAGGATTAGCGAAAGCAGCTTCAAAAGTTACAGCACCAGTTGCGGGATCAATTTGTCTGTCTGCAAAACTGATTTTTCCTGTTTCTGGATAAGGTGTGCCATCTGATAATAAAATAGATATTGATTTTGCTTCCCCTTTTAAATTGGAGTCTTTCTTTGATATTTCTCTAAAAATTCTGAGAAATTCTTGTTCACTCATTGTAAATCGTACTCTTACATCGCCTAAATCGGAAACAGTATTTAAAACAGAAGCAGGTCCAGGACGAACATAATCTCCAACTCTTACTTTCGAGATTCCTATTAATCCCGAAATTGGAGCAACAATATTGCAATAACTCAATTCTATTTTTGCATTTTTTACATTAGCGTTCGCCGCATTAATTGATGCTTGAGAAGCATTATATGCAGCTTTGGCTCCTATGAATTCTCTTTGACTAATAGCATTCATTTTTGCCAATGGCACCATCATTTCATAATCAGATTTGGTTTTAGCTAATCTGGCTTGCATTTCTGCTAATCTTCCCTCGGCTTCTGTAACTTTGTTTTGAAAAGGCAAAGGATCGATAGTATATAATAACTGCCCTTTATGTACTAAACCTCCTTCTTTGAAATTGAGACTTAGTATAACACCATCTATTCGGGGGTTGATTTGAATATCTGATTGTCCATAGGTTTGCCCTGTGAATTCAGATTCTAATTTTACATCTTGCTGTAAAACTTGAACAATTGGAATTTCAAGTGGCTTAGGTTGTGGTGGGGCTTCTTTTTTGCAGGATAATAATAAAAAAAGTAAGAAGATTGCTGGAGGGTAGATTTTGTTCATTTTTAATTTTTTATTAAATTTAATTAAAACTCAACTAACTAAAAACCAAATAATTCCTTAGCTAAGTTAGCATTTTTTTATTTAAGATTTGAAATATTATTTTCATTTTGATTTTTTATTAAATTTATATTTAATTGATATTCAAGTGTTAATAAAATCGATTAAATGTTGTAAAACATCGCTAAATAGCATTTTTTGTAAGAATAAATTTTTACTGTATTCTATTTTAATTCTAAAAAGCTCCTATTATGTCAAAAAAAAATAAAATAAAATCGAATAATTTGAATAGCGCTTCGAGCAATCTAAAAGCATTAAGCAAGAAAGAATTACTGCATAAAGCCAAGAAATTTTCAGAACAATTTTGTGTAGGTGATGATAAAAATTTTACGCTAAAGGACAAACCCACTTCTTATTTTGGCGATGAATCAAAATCGGCGATTAAAGAAACTTTACAAATGGGAGTAAAAGCGTTGGCCACCATGCAAGACATTTTATATGCCCAGGATAAATGGTCGGTTCTTATTATTTTTCAGGCAATGGATGCGGCAGGAAAAGACGGCGCAATCAAACATGTAATGTCGGGTATAAATCCACAGGGCTGTCAGGTTTCTTCTTTTAAAGGGCCAAGTTCAGAAGAATTAGACCACGATTATTTATGGCGCTGTCAAAAACATTTGCCAGAAAGAGGACGAATTGGGATTTTTAATCGTTCTTATTATGAAGAAGTTTTAGTCGTTCGCGTACACGAACAAATTTTAAGAGGACAAAAAATCCCTGAAAAATTGATAACCGAAGATATTTGGGAGCAACGTTTTCAAGACATTCGCAATTTTGAAAAATATTTGAACAGAAACGGAACAGTTGTAATCAAGTTTTTTCTAAATGTTTCAAAAGAAGAACAAAAAAGAAGATTTATTGAACGTGTTGATAATCCCGATAAAAACTGGAAATTCAGCGCCGCCGATGCTAAAGAAAGAGGTTATTGGAATGATTATATGTTCGCTTACGAGGAATTGATAAAAAATACATCGACCAAAAAATCGCCGTGGTACGTTATTCCAGCCGATAATAAATATTATGCCCGAATTGCGATCGCATCAGCAATTATCCATGCTTTAGACGAAATGGATTTAGAATATCCAAAAGTAAGCGAAGAAAAAATCGCCGAATTAAATGAAGTTAAACAAGCATTGTTAAATGAAAAAGATTAGCATGAAAGAAAAGTGTAGCTTTAGTTTTTCGTTTAAAAAACCTTAGAACCTCAGAACCTTTGTAACTTTGAACCTTTTTACCTACTTTTGCAGCTCAAAAAAATATTCTTAACTTAAAACTGTTTATAGCATGCAACTGTATAACACTTTGAGCGCAGAAGAAAGAGCAATCATGATCGATGATGCCGGTAAACAACGTCTTACGTTGTCTTTCTATGCGTATGCCAAAATTGAAGATCCCAAAAAATTTCGCGATGATTTATTTCTAGCCTGGAACGCACTCGATGCTTTAGGCCGAATTTATGTTGCCAATGAAGGAATAAATGCTCAAATGAGTATTCCTGAGGAAAACTTGGAAGCTTTTAGAACAACTCTTGAAGTTTATGATTTCATGAAAGGCATTCGTTTAAATGAAGCTGTTGAACATGATGATCATTCCTTTTTGAAATTAACCATTAAAGTGCGTCACAAAATCGTTGCCGACGGTTTGAACGACGAAACTTTTGATGTAACGAACATTGGCGTTCACTTGAAAGCCAAGGAATTCAACGAAATTTTAGATGATCCAAATACGATTGTTGTAGATTTTAGAAATCACTACGAAAGTGAAGTCGGTCATTTTAAAAATGCAATCACTCCAGATGTTGAAACGTTTAGAGAGAGTTTGCCAATTATCAACGAGCAACTTCAAAACCATAAAGAAGATAAAAACTTGGTAATGTATTGTACCGGAGGAATTCGTTGCGAAAAAGCAAGTGCATATTTTAAGCACCAAGGTTTCAAAAACGTTTTTCAATTAGAAGGCGGTATTATTAATTACGCTAAACAATTGAAAGAAGAAGGTTTAGAAAGCAAATTCATCGGGAAAAACTTTGTGTTTGATAATCGTCTTGGCGAAAGAATTACTGATGATATTATTTCGCAATGCCATCAATGCGGAAAACCTTGCGACAATCACACGAATTGTGAAAACGATGGTTGTCATTTGTTGTTTATTCAATGTGATGAATGTAAAACAGCAATGGAAAGCTGTTGTTCTACAGAATGTTTAGAAATTATTCACATGCCTTTAGTTGATCAGGTTCGTTTAAGAACTGGAAAACAAGTTGGAAACAAAGTATTCAGAAAAGGAAAATCGGAAAATCTAAAATTCAAGCATTCAGGAGAATTGACAGATACCGCTTTGGCTGAAGCTAAAAAACCAGCTGATATTCGTCAGAAAGTAAAAGTAAAAAAAGTACTTCTTGGAAAAGCAGAGCATTATTATGTAAAAGCCCAAGTTGGACAATTTACAGTAGAAAATCACGGTGTAAACAGCGGTGATAGAATCTTAATTTCTGGACCAACAACTGGAGATCAGGAATTAATTTTAGAAAAACTGATTGTTGATGGAGCTGAAACTCAATCTGCTAAAATTGGAGATAAAGTTACTTTTGAAGTTCCTTTCAGAATTAGATTATCTGATAAAATATATAAGATTCTAGAGTAAATTCTCAGAATTAATTGATTAAAAAAGCCTATTTTGTCTTGAACAGAATAGGTTTTTTTATTTAACATGCCTTTAGATTTAATCTATAAATAGCCAAATAAAAAAAATACTATCTTTACCGATCAAACGTTTATGAACTTAAGTTGCTTTTATGCAACACTACATATATAATTATGGCATGTACAAGTTGTTCAACCTCAGACGGTGGCGCACCAAAGGGTTGTAAAAATAATGGGACTTGCGGCACCGATAGCTGCAATAAATTGACGGTTTTTGACTGGCTTTCTAACATGAGTCCGTCTAATGGAGAGGCGATTTTTGATTGTGTTGAGGTTCGTTTTAAAAACGGACGCAAAGAATTTTTTAGAAATTCAGAGAAATTAACTTTAAGTATTGGCGATATTGTAGCAACCGTTGCTTCGCCAGGACACGATATAGGAATTGTTACTTTAACAGGCGAATTGGTTAAAATTCAAATGAAGAAAAAAGGAGCAAATCCGGATAGTAATGAAGTTCCAAAAATCTATAGAAAAGCATCCCAAAAAGATATTGACATTTGGTCTGTAGCACGTGATCGTGAAGAACCAATGAAGGTTCGTGCACGTGAATTGGCAATTCAGCATAAATTGGAAATGAAAATTTCGGATATCGAATTTCAAGGAGACGGATCAAAAGCAACATTTTATTATACTGCCAACGATCGTGTCGATTTTAGAATGCTGATTAAAGATTTCGCAAAAGAATTTAGTACAAGAGTTGAGATGAAACAAGTTGGTTTCCGTCAGGAAGCGGCACGTTTAGGCGGAATTGGTTCTTGCGGACGTGAACTTTGCTGTTCGACTTGGTTAACCGATTTTAGAAGTGTCAATACATCGGCGGCGCGTTATCAGCAATTATCATTGAATCCTCAAAAATTGGCGGGACAATGCGGAAAGCTTAAATGCTGTCTAAACTATGAGTTAGACACGTACATGGATGCTTTGAAAGATTTTCCAGATTACGACACAAAATTAGTAACCGAAAAAGGAGACGCAGTTTGTCAAAAACAAGATATTTTTAAAGGATTAATGTGGTTTGCTTATACTAATAATTTTGCAAACTGGCATGTTTTGAAAATTGATCAGGTTAAAGAAATTATTGCCGAAAATAAACAGAAAAATAAAGTATCTTCATTAGAAGATTTTGCAATCGAAGTGATTTCTGAACCAGAAAAAGACTTTAATAATGCAATGGGTCAAGAGAGTTTAACTCGTTTTGATCAGCCGAAAAGAAAGAAAAAACCAAACCGCAAACGCAAACCAAATGCTGAAAATGCGGTCGCGACACCAGTACAAAATAAACCGCAGCAAGCAAATAATAATAATGCTAACAAACCGGCTGGCGGGAATCCGAATAAATCAAATAAAGGACAGAACAAACAAAATCATTCGAATAAAGCAAATAAACCGAATGAAAACAAGTCTGCTGAGCCTAGAAAACCAATAATTATTACTAAAAATGAGAATAAAAAATAGCGGAATTATTCTTTTGGTTGCAATACTCCTTTTTTCATGTGATAAAAAAAGAGTATTTGATGAATACAAATCGGTTGGAAGCGCCTGGAATAAAGATAGTGTCGTAACATTTGATTTGCCAGTTTTAGATTCTACCAAAAAGTATAATTTATTTGTAAATTTGAGAGACAACAATAATTATCCGTTTAATAATTTGTTTCTTATTGTAGCTATTGAAACGCCAAGTGGTTTCACAAAAGTGGATACTTTAGAATACGCAATGGCAAATCCAGACGGAACATTATTAGGAAACGGTTTTACAGATATCAAAGAGAGTAAATTGTTTTATAAAGAAAATGTAAAGTTTAAAGGAAAATATAAAGTTCACATTAAACAAGCCGTTAGAGAATCAGGTAAAATTCCTGGTGTTCAGGCTTTAGAAGGTATTACAGACGTTGGTTTTAGAATAGAACAAAAAGATTAGAAAATAATTATGGCTGCTAAGAAAAACAATCAATCAAATAGCGTTAAAGATATTAATTACTATAAAAAGAAGTTCTGGCGTGTTTTTGCCTATACATTGCTCGGTATTTTGGCTTTCTTTTTATTTGCCTCTTGGGGATTATTCGGTTCAATGCCTTCGTTTGAAGATCTAGAAAATCCAGATTCAAATTTAGCCACTGAAATTATTTCTTCGGATGGAGTTGTAATTGGTAAATACTTTAAAACCAATAGATCGCAGCTTAAATATTCTGATTTGCCAAAAAGTTTAGTTGAAGCTTTAGTGGCAACTGAAGATGCTCGTTTTTACGAACACTCAGGAATTGATGGGCGCGGTACTTTAAGAGCTGTTTTTAGTTTAGGAACAAATGGTGGAGCGAGTACTTTAACACAGCAATTAGCAAAACAATTATTTCACGGAGAAGGATCTAAATTCTTGCCGTTTAGAATTGTTCAGAAAATAAAAGAATGGATTATTGCTATTCGTCTGGAAAGACAATATACCAAAAATGAAATTCTTGCAATGTATTGCAACGTTTATGATTTTGGAAATTATTCTGTTGGGGTAAGTTCTGCTGCACAGACTTATTTTTCAAAAGATCCAAAAGATCTAACAATGGATGAATCAGCTATTTTAGTTGGAATGTTCAAAAATTCAGGATTATACAATCCAGTTCGTAATCCGGAGGGAGTGAAAAATCGCCGTAATGTTGTACTTTCTCAAATGGAAAAAGCAAAAATGATCAGTACAGCAGAAAAACTGAGATTACAGGCTTTGCCAATTACTTTAAAATTCAAATTAGAAAGCCACCGCGAAGGAATGGCAACCTATTTCAGAGAATATCTTCGTGATTACATGAAAAAATGGGTCGCTGAAAACAAAAAACCGGATGGATCTGATTATGACATTTATAAAGATGGTTTGAAGATTTACACTACTATCGATTCAAGAATGCAGACGTATGCTGAAGAAGCAGTTTCAGAACACATGAAAAATTTGCAACAGCAGTTTTTTCAAGAAATGAAAACCAATAAAAATGCGCCTTTCGTAAATATTACCCAAGCTGAAACGGACAGAATCATGATGCAGGCGATGAAAAATTCGTCTCGTTGGGCAATTATGAAAGATATGGATAAAAGTGAAGATGATATCATTGCTTCATTCAAAGTTAAAACGCAAATGCGAATTTTTACTTGGAAAGGAGAACGTGATACTATTATGACGCCTTTAGATTCTATTCGTTACTACAAACATTTTTTACAGTCTGGTTTAATGGCAATGGAACCTCAAACCGGAAATATTAAAGCATGGGTTGGTGGTATCAATTACAAATATTTTCAATACGATCACGTTGGGCAAGGAGCAAGACAAGTTGGTTCGACTTTTAAGCCTTTCGTTTATGCAACAGCAATCGAGCAATTAAATATGTCTCCTTGTGATTCAATTCTTGATGGACCGTTTATGATTCATAAAGGGCGTCACCACGTAACGGAAGATTGGGAACCAAGAAACTCAGACAACAGATATCGCGGAATGGTAACGTTGAAACAAGGTTTGGCAAATTCTATCAATACAGTTTCGGCTAAATTAATTGACAGAACTGGTCCAGAAGCCGTTGTTGAATTGACTAAAAAATTAGGTGTAAAAACAGAAATTCCGGTACAGCCATCTATTGCTTTAGGAGCTGTAGATATTACGGTTGAGGATATGGTTGCAGCGTACAGCACATTCGCAAATCAGGGGGTTTATGTAAAACCTCAGTTTTTAAGCCGAATTGAAAATAAAAGCGGTGAGGTTATTTATGAACCAATTCCAGAATCGCATGATGTTTTAAATAAAGATATCGCTTTTGCTGTAATCAAATTATTAGAAGGAGTTACTGAAACTGGTTCTGGTGCACGTTTACGTACACAAGGCGGGGGAAGCGGTGATAACCGTTGGACAGGATATCCGTATATGTTTACAAATCCAATTGCGGGTAAAACAGGAACAACGCAAAACCAGTCAGATGGTTGGTTTATGGGAATGGTTCCAAATTTAGTAACCGGTGTATGGGTAGGGTGTGAAGATCGTTCTGCACGTTTTAAAAGTTTGACTTATGGTCAGGGAGCAACGGCAGCATTACCAGTTTGGGCTTATTTTATGAAACTTTGTTATAAAGATGAAAATCTTCAAATCTCTAAATCAGAATTTGAGCGTCCGGCAAATCTTTCTATAAAAGTGGATTGTTACAGCAGACCAGCTGTTGTAAAAGATACCACACAAACAGAACAAAACACAGACGAATTTGAACTATAGTTTCGTTTCGTTTTTTAAATAATAAATCCTTTTGTGATCTTCTAAGCTTGGAAGATACAAAAGGATTTTTTTTTTGACCCTTGCGTTTGCATATATACTCCGTCAGGAGTTAAGTATTGGTAGACAATAATGATAAGATTTCGAGGATGTCCCTTAGGGACTACATCTTTTAAGGTTCTTAATGAATTTCATATATAGTCCCTACGGGACAAAAACTTTACTAGCAATAAATTTTTCTACTACCGATATTTAATCTCTACGAGATATATTTTATATGGCTAAAATAAAATTCATCAAAATCGTTACGAAATCGATATAATTCAATCTAAAAATCTTATTTTTATCAAAAATATACAGTAATAAAGATCATTTGTTATGATAACAAAAAAAGTTAATAATGTTCAGGAAGCAATTGCAGGAATTGAAACCGGAATGACAATTATGTTTGGTGGTTTTGGTTTATGCGGAATTCCTGAAAATACGATTGCAGCATTGGTAAACACATCAATTTCAGATTTAACTTGTATTTCAAATAATGCAGGTGTTGATGATTTTGGTTTGGGTTTGCTTTTGCAGAAAAAACAAATCAAAAAAATGATTTCGTCCTATGTTGGTGAAAATGCTGAGTTTGAACGCCAAATGCTTTCGGGAGAATTGGAAGTGGAATTGACGCCACAAGGAACTTTGGCAGAAAGATGCCGCGCCGCTCAAGCTGGAATTCCTGCATTTTTCACGCCAGCGGGTTATGGAACCGAAGTTGCCGAAGGAAAAGAAGTGCGTGAATTCAAAGGGAAAATGCATATTATGGAAAAAGCTTTTGAAGCTGATTTCGCCATTGTAAAAGCTTGGAAAGGCGACGAAGCAGGAAATCTTATTTTTAAAGGAACTGCAAGAAACTTCAACGCGTGTATGGCCGGTGCCGGAAAAATTACAATTGCTGAAGTCGAAGAACTGGTTCCAGTGGGAACTTTAGATCCAAATCAAATTCATATTCCGGGAATTATGGTACAGCGTATTTTTCAAGGTGAAAAATTTGAAAAAAGAATTGAGCAACGCACCGTAAGACAGAGAGTTTAATTAGATAATGAGATGATTTGTCAATTAGATAATGCTTTACACAATCTAAAATAATTATCTAATTATCAAATTGGCTAATTGGCACATTAAAAAAATTAACACATTCAAAAGACATGTTAACAAAAGAAGATATAGCAAAAAGAATTGCAAAAGAAGTAAAGGACAGATATTTTGTAAACCTTGGAATCGGGATTCCGACTTTGGTTGCAAATTATGTTCGAGAAGATATAGCGGTTGAATTTCAAAGTGAAAATGGAGTTCTCGGAATGGGACCTTTTCCATTTGCAGGCGAAGAAGATGCTGATATAATCAACGCAGGAAAACAAACCATTACAACGCTTCCGGGCGCGAGTTTTTTTGATTCGGCTTTCAGTTTCGGAATGATTCGTAGTCAAAAAGTTGATTTAACGATTTTAGGCGCAATGGAAGTTTCTGAAAATGGAGATATCGCCAATTGGAAAATTCCAGGCAAAATGGTAAAAGGAATGGGAGGCGCAATGGATTTGGTGGCTTCCGCTGAAAATATCATAGTTGCCATGATGCACGTAAACAAAGTAGGTGAATCTAAAATCTTAAAAAAATGCACTTTGCCATTAACAGGCGTAGGATGCGTTAAAAAGGTTGTAACCGAGCTTGCAGTTCTCGAAGTAACCAAAAAAGGTTTTAAGCTCTTAGAACGAGCGCCAGGCGTTTCTGTCGATCATATCATCGCTTCAACTGAAGCTGATTTAATCATAGAAGGTGAAATTCCTGAAATGGCGATTTGATTTTTAGGTTCAAAGGTTCAGAGGCGCACAGATGCCAAGTTGAATTAGATAAGGAGAACTTTCTTGAATGAAGGTTCTCTTTTTTTATTTTTCAGACTAAACAACAAAGTAATCTTTTATTTACATTTGCTCTGACTTAAAAAACAGACACATTTGGAAAAGTTTGAAATAGATATTAAATGGGGAAGCTATTTCTTCATTATAAATACGGCAAGTACGATTTTTATAGCATTGTTAATGTCTTTGATAGATATTCGGAGCTTATTATATCTGTCTAATTTTATTATACCAGTTTTTATAATTCAATTGCTTTATTTTACTATTAAAGCTTTTAAAGAAAATAATGAAAATGGTTTAAGTAAAGGTTTTCGAAAGTTTTTTGTTTTCATTAGGCTTTTAGTATTTTATTTTATGCTTGCTTCTTATTTAAACGGGATTTCAAGAGCAAATGTCTGGTGCACTTCCATATTCTTCCCTTATAGGAATAGAGACCTTTCAGAATTCTTAATTGATGAGGATTCTGAAGAAGATTATGTTGTCACACTGAATGATTTTCTTTTTATGCTAAAAAGAAAACTTAGACTGGTATAGAAATTTAGATATAAAACATAAAAACCGCCCATAAGGCGGTTTTTATTTTATAAAACTTTTGCGAACTTCGCGTAAATCTTAGCGTTCCTTGCGGTTAATGACAAGTCTTACAAGTTAAAAGAAGCTCCTAAACTGAAAGTTGCTTGATTATTTAAATGATCAAAAACATCATTGTTGTCACTGTATTTTGCAATTGGGAAACCAATTTCTGTGAAAACACCAAATCCTTCAGTAAAGAAATAACGTCCTCCAATGTGTCCTCCAAAATTTTTCAGACCTAAACTTAAACCTGGGTAAACATCTAATTGTTCTACTCCAATAACACTGCTTAGATTAGCGTTGATTCTTGCTTTTGCATCAAAACGATCTTTAAATTCTGGTTTGTAATCATTGTATGGAGTTGGGTTGCCACCATAAATGCCATTAAAATTATTTACACCAAGTAAATAGTTTGAAACAATACCAAAAGAGAAATTTTCTCCTAAACCGAAATCTACAGAACCTTGAATTCCAGATCCGCCATCTTGAAGGTTGGCACCAACATTTACTTTGATATCACCTTTTCCTTTAAAAGCTTGCTGCGCTTGAGTTAAACCGAATGCTACTAAAAATAAAAATGTAAAAACTTTTTTCATAAACTTAAATATATATTTTGATTTGGATTGCAAATGTAGTTTTTTACAGATTAATTCCTACCTTTTTCATCAGGATATAATTCATTTAATGGTTCACTTTGCCAAAATTCCTTTGTATTAACATTCATAATCGTTAAAGGACCTTTGAAAGCCGCACCAGTGTCAACATTCCAAACGCAGGCTTTGTTTACAGGAACAGTTTGACCAATTCGGGTAACAGGAGTGTGACCAATGTAGATTTCTTTATAAACCGTAAAACGTTTAGGATAATATAAATCATCTGGTTTTAAAGTTGGATTTAAAGCAAGCGCCGATTCCCAAAGTGTTCTGTCCCAATAAAATAATTTCGGAAAATATTCCCAGACAACGCCATTCAAATTTGTAAATCCGGCGTGAACAAAAAGTCGGTTTTCATCATCAAGATAATAATCTTTCAGTGATTCTAAAAAAGCAATATGTGTTTTCTTTTTTTCTTCAGAAAGTTTCGAATATCCTTCAACAGTAGCTTTTCCGCCATGTTTGTACCACATTTCTTCATCGAAATCTTCATGTCTGTTTTCTAGCCAGTCTAAGGCCAGTTGATCATGATTTCCTCTAATGCAAATGCATTTTTGTTTGGTTTTAAGATCAATTAAAAAATCGATTACGTCAGCAGACTGGCTCCATCCGTCTACATAATCGCCTAAAAAAATAAGAGTATCTTCTGCAGTAACTTTCGCTCTGTCCAACACTTGCTCAAGTGCGCGTAATCCTCCGTGTATATCGCCTATAACAAATGTTCGCATTTTTTAATATTTCGAATAAGGATTACAAAAATAGAGAAAATGATTTGTTTGGAATCATTTAGTTGTTAATCTTTAAAAATTGATACTATTTATAACTATTGCCAGCGTTTTTTTATTGTTTTCCTGTTTAAATTTGTACAATGTCTGAAACGTCAACATATCGAAAAATCATTCATATTGACATGGATGCTTTTTATGCTTCAGTAGAGCAGATGGATAATCCTGCTTTACGCGGAAAACCTGTAGCAGTTGGCGGTTCAGAAAACAGAGGAGTAGTTTCGGCCGCAAGTTATGAAGCCAGAAAATTTGGTGTTCGAAGTGCTATAAGCGGCGTTTTAGCCAAAAAATATTGTCCCGAAATTATTTTTGTCCGTCCAAGATTTGACCGATACAAAGAGATCTCTTCTAAAATTCATAAAATTTTTCATGATTATACCGATTTAGTTGAACCGCTTTCGCTAGATGAAGCTTATCTTGATGTAACTCAAAATAAAAAAGGAAATCCGAGTGCGAGTTTGCTTGCACAGGAAATCAGGATGCGAATTTTGAATGAAGTTGGACTTACCGCTTCGGCAGGAATTTCTGTCAATAAATTTGTTGCTAAAATTGCCAGCGATATCAACAAACCGAATGGACAAAAAACTGTTAATCCAGATGAGATTTTAGCTTTTTTAGAAGAATTGCCAATCAGGAAGTTTTATGGCGTTGGAAAAGTAACGACAGAAAAAATGTATCAGCTCGGTATTTTCACGGGAGCCGATTTAAAAAGCAAAACATTGGAATTTCTGGAAAAACATTTCGGAAAATCTGGAGGTTTTTATTATAAAGTTGTGCGAGGAATTCACAACAGTGAAGTAAAATCAAACCGCATTACAAAATCGGTTGCAGCCGAACATACTTTTGATATCAATTTATCTTCTGAAATTTTCATGCTTGAACAACTCGAAAAAATCGCGACATCATTAGAAAGACGTTTGAAAAAACACAATATTTCAGGCAAAACGGTTACGCTGAAAATCAAATACAGCGATTTTACCCAACAAACACGAAGCAAAACACTTCCATATTTTATTTCAGATAAAAGCCTGATTTTAGAAACCGTAGAAGAATTGTTGTATCAAGAGCGAATGAAAGATTCTGTGAGATTGCTAGGTATTTCGCTAAACAACTTAAACACAGAGGAAAAAAAAGCAGTTGTTGTGCAGTTAAAATTTTCATTTTGATTTGTTATAATATCGAAAAATACGGTTTACCGTAAAAACAATTGAAGTTTTCGCTTTATCTTTGAGAAAGAAGAATATCATTAAATTACTCAAAAATGAAAAACGCTGACCTTGAAGATAATTCTTATCGCTATTCAGTTCCAATTTTGGCCTGGGATTTTCATTATGAATATGTAAATGAATTAAAGGCCATTGTTGCCGATTTGAAAAAAGTACATGATATTTCAAATCAATATTCGTGGAATGAAAAGGAACTTGGTATAGAAGAACGAATTAAAAATGAAGTTGTTGTAATTACTGATTTGAATTTGAAAATCGTTTTTGCATCCAGTAAAATTAAAAGAATGACAGGTTATACTGAAGCAGAAGTTTTAGGAAATACGCCCAAGATGTTTCAAGGACCGGAAACTTGCCAGACTGCCCTGAAAGAAATCAGAGAAGCAATTCAGTTAAAAACCTCGTTTGAAAAGACAATCGAAAACTATAAGAAAAACGGAAAAATGTACAGTTGCCGTATCAGCGGTTTCCCTGTTTATAACGCTAAAGGCGAAGTTTCTCATTTTATAGCATTTGAGAAAAATGCTCTTAGTGCTTAGTTTTTGCCACAAAGACACAAAGTCGCAAAGTCGCAAAGTCGCAAAGAAAATATTTTTAAGAAAAATAAAAAACCGCCTTTTGGGCGGTTTTTTTATTCAGAAAGAAAACTTAGAATCTCAGTATCTTAGATCCTTAGCATCTTAAATTATAAATTCTCAAAGAAGTCATTTCCTTTATCATCTGTGATAATAAAAGCAGGGAAATCTTTCACTGTAATTTTACGAACAGCTTCCATTCCTAATTCTTCGAAATCAACAACTTCTACTTTTAAGATGTTGTCTTGAGCCAAAATAGCAGCAGGACCTCCAATCGAACCTAAATAGAATCCGCCGTATTTATTGCAGGCATCTGTAACTTGTTTAGTACGATTTCCTTTTGCAAGCATCACCATACTGCCGCCATGTTTTTGGAATTCATCTACATAAACATCCATACGTCCAGCAGTTGTTGGTCCAAAACTTCCTGAAGCCATTCCTTCTGGAGTTTTTGCTGGTCCAGCGTAGTAAACAGGGTGATTTTTAAAATATTCCGGCATTGGTTGTCCGGCGTCTAGTAATTCTTTAATTTTTGCGTGCGCAATATCTCGGGCCACAATTACAGTTCCGTTTAGTTTCAAACGTGTTTTGATTGGATATTGAGATAATTTTGCCAAAATATCGGCCATTGGCTGATCTAAATCAATTTCAACCGGAGCTTCTAAATGAGGCGCTGTTTCTGGTAAAAATTGTTTCGGATTTACTTCTAATTGTTCAACGAAAATTCCGTCTTTAGTGATTTTTCCTTTAATATTTCTATCGGCAGAACATGAAACGCCTAATCCAACTGGACAAGAAGCTGCGTGACGAGGCAAACGAATTACACGAACATCATGCGTAAAATATTTTCCTCCAAATTGAGCTCCAATTTCACTTTCTTGACAGATTTTTTGAACTTTTTCTTCCCATTCTAAATCACGGAAAGCCTGACCGGCCATGTTTCCAGATGTTGGAAGATGATCATAATATCCTGCAGATGCTTTTTTAACGGCGCTTAAGTTCGCTTCGGCAGAAGTTCCACCAATTACTAAAGCTAAGTGATAGGGAGGACAAGCCGAAGTTCCTAAATCTTTGATTTTTGCGCGAATAAATGCATCCAAAGATTTATCGTTTAATAGCGATTTGGTCTGTTGATACAAGTAAGTCTTATTTGCAGATCCACCGCCTTTTGCCATAAATAAAAATTCGTAAGAACTTCCTTTTTTAGCATAAATATCAATTTGAGCCGGAAGATTTGATCCTGAATTCTTCTCTTCAAACATCGTAATCGGAACGATTTGAGAATAACGTAAATTACGTTTTTGGTAGGTATTGAAAATTCCTTTGCTTAACCATTCTGCGTCATCAACACCAGTAAAAATGCTTTCGCCTTTTTTTGCCATTACAATTGCAGTCCCTGTGTCTTGACAGCTTGGTAATTGACCTTCGGCCGCAACCGAAGCATTTTGAAGTAAATTGTACGCCACAAAACGATCATTATCTGTCGCTTCTGGATCGTCAAGAATTTTTCTTAATTTTTGTAAATGTGTCGTTCTCAACATGAACGAAACGTCTGTTAAAGCTTCTTCTGCTAATAATTCTAAACCTTTTGGATCTACAGTTAAAACTTCTCGTTCTCCAAATTTTTCTGTTTTTACAAAATCAGAAGTGATTTTGCGGTATTGTGTCTCATCTTTTAAAATTGGATAAGGATCTTGGTATATAAAATCAATCATTGTTTTGTTTTTTTACAAAGTTAGAAATTATTTACCTAAGAAAGAATTTGAATTAGGAGTGTTTGTGTGTATCAAATGCAGATTTTGAAAATTCTGATTCTTGGATAATTTTTTAAATTTATTTTATCGTAAATATTATTTGATTGGGTGGATTCGTAAATCTTTTCCACATTTGAAATAACATATAACAAGCTATTGCAGTGCCAATAAGCAAAACCCCTTTGTCTCCAAGGATACCAACAATGCGATCAAATAGCTTTGCTTTACTAGTTGTAGATTTTGTTGCGGTTCCATTGGCAATTGCTATGGCTTCATAGTAAGAAAAGGCTGTTACAGCAATGGTTACGGCTAACATGAAAAGGCGATTGGATATTGCTTTGAAAGGTTCTAGTGTTTCATGCTCTTTTTCTAAACCAAGTTCATTTTCTAACGTAATAAAAAATCGTTCATAATCATTTGGGTTAGGGAATGAAAATTTGCAATGGCTTGTAGTTCCAAAAGAAGCTTTATAAGATATGGTGATATTGTCGTCATTCTCTTCTTTTTTTATTGCCTCAATCAAACCATAACGTATTTCGCTTTTTGTTGCTAAAGTGAATGTTTTGTCCCAAGAATTTTCAAAATCTTCGGCCGAGTTCAAATTGGAACTTGAAAATTTGAAAGATTCATCATCAAAATATAAAGTAGACATTTTGTGTCCATTAATAGAGAAAATTTCATTTGCCATAAAAAAGAGCTTTATTGTTTTTTAATTAAAATATTAATTACGATTTTGTTAAAAAAACCAAGTTGCCACAAAAATCGCCGTAATAACACAAATCAAATCCACCAAAAGCATTGTGCCTAAGGCGTAGCGAGTGTTTTTGATATTAATCGAACCAAAATAAACAGCGATTACATAAAAAGTACTTTCAGCACTGCATTGAAAAATACTACTCAATCTTCCTGTTAGAGAATCTGCACCAAAAGTGTTCATAGAATCAATCAAAAAGCCTCGAGATCCGGCAGAACTGAAAGGACGCAACATTGCAACTGGCAATGCATTTGTAATTTCTTGAGAAACGCCTAAATTCGAAAATACAAATCCAATTCCATCACTTATAATTTCAAATAAACCGCTGTTTCTAAATAAAGAAATCGCAACCAGCATTCCCAAAACATAAGGAAAAATGGTAACTCCGGTTTTAACACCATTATTTGCACCAACTACAAAAGTGTCAAAAACAGTTGTATCGGCTTCTTTAAATTTTTTCTCATTTATAAAAGAAAAAATCAAGGTAAAAGCAATAATCGCAATTAATATTAAACCAGAAAGATTAGAAGTGAAATAGTTTTTTCCAATTAAATCCAAATGATTCACATACATAAGCAAACCAACAATTGAGGCAATCAAAACCATTAAACCAATAAGAAGTGAAGCACTTTTAAAATTGATTTTTTGTTTGATTCCAACAATAAGGAACGCGGCAATTGTTCCAATAAATGATGTTATAATACATGGCAGCATAACATCGGCCGGATTTGTTGCATTTGCAGCCGCGCGATATCCAATAATTGAAGTTGCGATTAAGGTTAATCCAGATGCGTGAAGACACATAAACATAATTTGAGCGTCACTTGCTTTGTCTTTATCGGGATTTATTTCTTGTAAACTTTCCATGGCTTTTAGGCCAAATGGTGTTGCAGCCGAGTCTAATCCCAAGAAATTAGCGGCAAAGTTTAGCGTCATGTATGAAATTGATGGGTGGTTTTTAGGAATACTTGGAAATACTTTCACAAATACAGGGCTCAAAGCTTTAGCTAATTTTCCAGAAGCTCCAGAAATAATCAAAAGTTCCATTAATCCGCAAAAGAAAGCCAAATAAGCGATAAGAGGCAGAATTATATCAACTAAAGTAGTTTTACAAGTTGGCAATAAACCATCAGATTTTTGCAAACCGCTGTAAATTTTTACCGTTTTGTTTTTGTAAACGTATGTCGTGTCAGCATTTAGCGTATCGCGATTGATAATCATGGTTTGATCTTTCGCTTTTGCAATACTGTCTTTGATAAAAGCTGGAAGCTGTTCGATGTATTTTTCAGATACCAAAATTGGGTCGTCTTTTTTTCCATTCAAAACAGAATCAACAGTATAAGTATTGGCAGTAAATAAACTGACTACAATAAAGAAAATTGAAGAAATGAAAATCGCTAACCAAAATCTGCTTAAAACCATAATAATATTTTTTGTAAATGTAATTATTTAGCAATAAAACCCACAAAGATTTTAGTCACGAAAGCAGAAGTAATTATATAAAACGGCAATCTTTTAGTAAAAATCTGATTTATTCAATAATAATTTTGGTTTCCAGATACTTTTCAAAAGCTTTAATTCCTTCAAAAAGAACCTGTTTTTTATTTGTTTCAGTTTCATTAAAAAATGCGGTTTCAATTTTTGCGTGATCTTTTTTTACCGTTCTTTTCCAAGTTCCGATAACTTTTCCGTTTTCTAAAATTACGGGTTTAAAAATACCGTTATTCGTAAAAGCTTTCGATTGATGTTCGATTAAAATAGAAGCTTCTCTGGTTTTATAAGAAATCAGAATTTCATCAAAAGCTGGAAGAAAATGTACGCTTTCGCGGAAGTCGTTTTCAAAAGAATAATCCGTTCCAAACCAATAAATCTGTCCGTCAATTTCGACAGAACTTAACCGCAACTTAGTTGCATTAATAGTTTGCTGGCAGATAGTTGGCGGAAAACCAGACCACCACGAAAAGTCAAGAAGTGTAGCAGGACCGTGGCTTTCGAAGTATCGAAGCGCTAATTTTGCCAAGCCTTCTTCTTTGGTTAATTTGGTTTTTGGTTTAGCAACTCTTTCTTCTAATAATGCATAAGTGATTTGTTTGCCTTTCATTTTTCCGTTGCAAACTAAACCGTCGAGTTCTGCATTCATCATTAGAGCCGCACTCAAAAAATCTTCATTAGACGTTTTTTTGATGTTAAGCTCCTGCATAATTTCGTCGCGTGTCAAATGATTATTTCCTGCAAGCAGTTTTTCAATTTTGGAATTGGTCTGATCGAGTTTTTTAGCATCATAACCATATTTTTTACCCGCAGAAGCAGTGAACCTTTTTACCTGTGGAGCTGAAAGATCCAGCATCCAATAAATATCTTCTGAAGAAACAAAATGCCAAGTTGGACGCAAAATATGTGTCCGGATAATTTTGGCCGAATTTACAGCTTCTTCAATTTCTTTTTCAAAAGCATCACATCGGGAACCAATTGCCCATTTTGCCATAGCGTAATCCTGTGCTTGCATTGCACCAAGATGTTTTACAATTTCTTGTGGAAAATGTTGGCTTGTTTTGTACAACTTTTGAGAAACAAGACGATGATGTGAAATTTCCTGATGTGTCATTCGTTAAAATATTTAAACTATATAAGTCATATAAGTTTATTAAATCTTTGCGCCTCTGAACCTTTGCGACTTTGTACCTCAAAAAATCAGACATGAATGATCTCTTCATCAATCAACAAATCTTCTCTTCTTAAACGCAGAAAAATCTGGGCTACGGCAATGGTATCTTTTTCGCAATAAGTAACAATTCTGTCAATGTCTTTTTCAACATAAAAAACATGCGCGACCTGGCTTCCATCAATATCGCCTTTTGGCGATGGGACGCCGAGAATCTTGGTTAATAATTTTAAAGAAGTAAAATGCTTGTAATCGCCAAACTTCCATAATTCCAAAGTGTCAAGATGCGCAATTTCCCAAGGTTTTTTGCCGAATAAATTCAGCTTGTCCGGAATTGCGATTTGGTTGATGATCATTCGGCGGGCAATAAACGGAATATCAAATTCTTTTGCATTATGTCCGCACAGAAGATGCTGAGGCTGATTGAAATGATTATTCAGAAGATTATTGAAATCTTTCAGAATCTTTTTTTCATCTCCAAAAAAAGAAGTAACTCTAAAATTTCGAATATCTCCTTTAATGGTAAAATAACCAACAGAAATACAAACAATCTTCCCAAACTCTGCCCAAATTCCGGCGCGGTCATAAAATTCTTCGGGTGTAAAATCGTCTTTTCGCTGATATTGCGTTTTTAAATCCCAGAGCGATTGCATTTCCGCGTCAAGCGAATTGAAATTTTCTTCTTCCGGAACGGTTTCTATATCCAGAAAAAGAATATTATTAAGGTTTATTTTTTCAATCATTATTTTAGTTTAAAACACGAATTGCACTAATTATTTGAAGGTAAATAATTACACAAAACTTAACTTTTTTGTAAATATAAAGCTATAATTTTAATTTGTGTAAATCTGTGAAATTTGTGTTTAATTTTAGAACAAACTTTGCTGTTTACTTGGGTTTTCATGTTCCAAAAGCCATTTTTTTCGGGATAATCCGCCGGCGTAACCGGTTAAAGAACCATTTGTGCCAATAACGCGATGACAAGGAACGACAATCCAAAGCGGATTTTTTCCATTTGCAGAAGCAACTGCGCGAATCGCTTTTACATCACCCAGTTTTTTGGTTTGATCCATATAACTGATGGTTTTCCCGTATGGAATTTCCAATAATGCTTTCCAGACTTTCTGCTGAAATTCGGTTCCTTGCGGGTTCAGTTTTAAGTCAAAATCGGTTCGTTTTCCTTCAAAATATTCGTGTAATTGCAAAACGGCATCTTGTAAAACTTCTGGAATTTTTTTCGAGATTTCGTTTGTGCCAACATCAGAAACAGAAATTACGGCAATTCCGTCTTCGTCTCCAACTATTTTGGTGATTCCTAAAGGTGAATTGATGTAGACTGTTTCCATGATTTTTTTAACCGCAAAGGCGCTAAGATTTACGCAAAGTTCGCAAAGTTTTTTAAACCATATATGTTATGTGAGTAATTTAAGTTGGAATTTGCTAACAACGACTGTCACCCTGAGCGGATTCGAAGGGCTCACCAATTGGAATGGGGCTTCGACTTCGCTCAGCCTGACAATCTTTAATAATTTTCTAGTTTAAATTTATAACCTAAAACATTTTCAATTTTTTCGCACGAAATTACCTTTTTGATATTCGATTTTTCAGAACTGAATTTAGGTAAAACTAAGTTTTGTTCTTTTGCTTTTTGAGTATAATATTCCTCTCTTGTTGGATGGAAAGGTGCAACAGCATTAAAAACATTATTCCATTTTGATTGTTTGATGATTTCTTCGATGATGTTTATGCAGTCATTTTGATGAATTAGATTTACTGGCGCATCGGGATTTTCGAGGTTTTCTTTTCCAGCCAAAAATTTAACAGGATGACGATCTTCTCCAATCAATCCTCCGAAACGTAAAATGGTGGTTTCGAAATTTTGATTTTTTTGAAGAATAGCTTCTGTTAGAAGCAATTGTTTGCCACTTTCAGTTTCTGGATTTGGAAGTGTTTCTTCTGAAATAAAATCATTTTCATCGCCGTAAACAGAAGTGGAGCTCACAAAAAGAACTTTCTTAACGCTTGATTTTTCTATAAACGGAATCAGGTTTTCGATTTTTTCAACAAAAATCTTTCGTGAAGAACCTGAAGTATCAGCATTATTTCCTCGCAATTTCGGCGGAATATCTATAATTAAGATTTCGCTTTCGGCTAAAAAATCATTTACACTTTCTGAAACATTTTCGCTTTCAAGCGACACCAAAAACGGATTTATTCCGGCTTCTTTTAAAACAGAAAGTTTGTTTTCAGAAGTTGTAGAGCCTTTTACAGCATTTCCTTTTTCTATTAATTTTTTCGCCAAAGGCAAGCCAAGCCACCCACAACCTAATATGCTTATTTTTTTCATTTTTTCTTTTAAAAATTCAAAGTTACAAAGGTTCAATGGAGCAAGGGCTTTTATTTCGCAAAAAGAAAATCTGCAAAATATGCCGAATCTGAGTGAAACATAAATATTACGTTACAAATCCAGAAAAAAGCAAATCTTCTCTTTTCCTTTTGCACCAATTCTGTGATAGAATTTAATGGCTCTTTCGTTAAATTGAGGCGTGCGCCATTGCAGATTTACGCAGTTTTTTTCCTTGCCTATTTGTTTTAATTTATTAATTAGAACTTCTCCAATTCCAAAATTGCGAGCTTGTTCTTCTAAAAACAAACAATCCATATAAATAAAATCGCCAGCACTCCAAGTTGAATAAGTGAAATTATAGGAAACATAACCAACAATATCATCATTTGTAGCCACAACTAAGCAAAACATTTTAGGATTTTCAGTGAATAAAGCTTCTTTTAAACCTTCTTCTTTTCCTTCGGGGTCATAATCGGCTTTTTCAAATGCTGCATGTTTTTGGCATAAAATGATCAATTTAGGCAAATCGGCTATTTCGCAATTTCTTATTGTATATTCCATTGTAGGTTAATTTCGTTTTGTAAAAAATTAATAAAATGATGAAAATAATCAGGATAGTTTTCGTTTGCGCGTGTAGCTATAAAATGCTTTCTTTTTAAGCCGTTTTTCCCAACTTTAATGGCTTTGATCGGACTTGATTTTAAATGTGGCAACAACGCCCATTTCGCCATTGACATCACGCCCATATCTGCTTTTACCATTTCTAGAGAAGCTTCTGTTAATGGCATTGGGGTTATTTTTTTCGGCGTGACTTTAGCTGGAGCCAAAAGAAATTGATGAATCGTCACCGTTTCCATCGGAAGTGAATGAATAATCAAATGTTCATTGATAAAATCTTCTGCAACCACATATTTTTTGTCTGCCCATGGATGATTTTCAGAAACAGCCATTACAACTTCATCCTGAAAAAGCTCTGTATATTTGATATTATTGTCTTTAATGGTATCGCTGACGATTGCAATATCGATCGTATTATCCAAAAGTTTTTGAAGCGGAATGTGAGTTGCCTCGGCTACAATTTTCAATTCGACATTTGGATAAAGCAAGTGAAATTGCTTCATAACCGAAGGAAGCCAATGATAGCTTGAGAAACATTCGGTACTGATTCGGATTTCGCCGTATTCTCCAAAAACCATTTGTTTGATCTGATTTTGTGTTTCCGAGAGTTTGTCTAGAATTTCATTAGCCAATTCATAGATTTTTTCACCGGCTTTTGTTAAAATCAGTTTTTTATTAGTTCGCAGAAAAATAGCTGTACCTAACTGATATTCGGCTTCTTTAAGCTGATGACTCAATGCCGATTGCGTCAAATGAAGTTTATCAATCGCTTTTGTAATGCTTCCTTCTTCGACAATTGCTTTTATCAATTTTAGGTGGCGTATTTCCATTTTTTGAGAATTTATACAAAGGAACAAAATTTTAGAATGGCTTTTCAATGAAAAAAAGTAATGAAGTTGATGAATTCTTTTCGTTTTTATGGTATTTGATGTTCTGTTACTTTTGAAAAAACAAAATCACAAAAACTAAAAAAATGGAAGCACAAATTAAACACTATGAAAATAAATTAGCATACGAAATGGATCCGTCCGATTTATTTGATGCCTTAAATAATGGCGAAAAAGTAATTGCGCTTGATGCGAGAAAAGCTTTTGGATTTGAAGCAGAACATATTCCGACAGCAATTAATATTCCGCATCGCGAAATGAATCTTGAAAGTACGCAACATTTAGACAGAGATGTTTTGTATGTAACGTATTGCGACGGAATTGGCTGTAACGCTTCGACAAAAGGCGCATTGAATATGGCAAAATTAGGATTTAAAGTAAAAGAACTAATTGGCGGAATCGAGTGGTGGAAGTTTGATGGTTACGCCACCGAAGGAACAAAAGGAGTTAAAGAAGGATTAAAAATTGAATGTGCATGTTAAGCCTTTAAAGGTTCTGAGATGCTAAGATTCTAAGGTACTAAGATTTCAAAAATTGTATAAATAAAAAAAGCACTATGAAAATAGTGCTTTTTTAACCTTTGTACCTTTGCTTCTTTGAACCTAATTTTAAGATTCAACCAAAGTCTTTAAACTTTGCAATATCGGATTTTCTTCGCCTTGTGGTTCTTCTTGAACTGCTCCGGGACGATTGTCTTCTTGAAGTATTTCGAGTTTTGTTTTCTGATTTTCTTCAGATAAAATATAACTCATTATGAAGTAATTCTCGGGTTTGTCTTCTAATTCCGGTCTCGGAAAAAACAAAGAATATTTGATTTTCTGGTTTGGTGTAACTTCTAAAACAGTTCCCCATTGTTCAAAAACCTGACCTTCCCATTCGTTTCTAAATCTGATTTCGTTACCCACTTTCCAATCGGTAATTAAATCACTTCCGTATTGCCATTGCTTGACCAATTCTGGTTTTGTTAATGTATTCCAAACTTTTTCGATTGGGGCATTCAGGACGATTGTAGAAATATTTGTTGCCATTTTATTCTATTTTTACATTGTTTTTCGCTGCAATTTTTTTGAATAAATCTTCTTTGTTTTCCGATTTCATTTTCTGATAAAGGGCGCCCAAAAGCTGTTCACTGTCTTTTACGTATTCTGATTTTTCATTGGTGTAGATAACGTGCGCAATGAAAATGTTTTCAAGAGCTTTTTCATCATCATTCAGCATGATATAATTTTTTCCGACACCAAAGTAGCCTTCAGCGTTATCAGGATGATACTGAATCAATTTTTCATAATAACTAATTGCAGTTTTATAATCAGATTTAAACGTATAAACAACGCCAATATTCATCAAAGCAAAATTTCCTTCGGGATAAATTTCCAGTGATTTTTTATAATATTTTATTGCATTATCGTAATCGTTTAATTGTCTGTATGAAACTGCGATGTCATCAAGTGCCAGAACAAAATCAGGATCTTCCTTTAAAGCTAATTGAAGACTTTCGACAGCCATTTTATAATTATTCTTTTGCATAAAATCTTTTGCAATTACATAAGAATTCTGCGCTTTTTTATTTTTTGATTCACCATAAAAAACATCTTCTTTGTTTTCCATTAATTCCGGAACCAAGTCTGGACACTTCTTAGAAACAATTCCCTGAATTTTAAGAATCATGGTTTTAATTCCATCAACGGTATTTATCGATTCTCTGACTTTTGGATCTTTATCTGTTAAAATCAGTTCGCCCATTGGTTTGGTCAGGCAATCTCTAAAAACATCTTCTGTAATTTTTGAACTCTTTTGAAGACATTCACATGCTTTAGCAGCGATTTTTTCTTCAACAGTTTGTGCATTAATTGCTGATATACCGGCAAAAGTTAAAAATAGCAGGAAGTTTTTTTTCATTTTGGTCTTTTAAACGATTAAGATTAGTTGATGCATTTTATTCTGGCTTAACAACAGCTGGTTTTAAACTGTCTTTTACCACTGCTAAACTGTCTGTTACAGGAGCAACAGGCAATTGAGGAACTGGTGCTACATATCTTTTTATTTTTTGCTGAATTAAAACGGCATCATTTAATACAAACGGAGTTGGCATCATCCAGTCGCTTCTTGGTGTAACTTTAAGTAACGGATTTGTCATTAAATCGAAAGAACTTTCAATTAAATCCATATCAAAAATAGAAGATTTATTGATGTAAAACTCCATTTCAAGAGGTTCATTGCCAACAACATAATAGCATAATATTTTTGCACCTTCTCGTTCAAGACGATTTGTTTTTGCACCCGATTCTGAAACACCATTTGCTTTAAAGTTGTAAAAAGTCATTTTTGGATTTGCAAAAATATCGTAACGGTTTACTTTACGGTTTGGCGTAATTCTAATTTTCAGATATCTTTTGTTTCCTATTACGCTGTCTCTCAAGAAAGAAATTGTTGGTTTTGGAACATCAACAACAGGAGCTATTGCGCTGTAAGTAAAACCAGAATTGTATTTGCTGGCAAGCGGAAGACTATTTAATCCAACCGCTTTTTGATTTTTTTCTCCCAAATATGATTTTGTCCATTCGTCTAGATTAACATCGTATGTTGTCCAGACAGCAGAATTATTGTCTGCATTGTAAACGTATAACAAACTATTGGATTTTGCTTTTCCATGCTCGTATCCAGAATGATAGCCCGCATAAATGAAAAAGCCTATTGAAATGGCGAAGAATAACATTGTCCAAACGCCTTTTTTGATAAAAGCTCCAAAAATTGGAAGCAATAATCCGAAAGCTAAAACGGTTAAAATGGCACTTCCAAAAAGGATTTTTAAACCTAAACCAATTGGGAACATTACAATAAATGGCGCAATGATTATTAAAGCCGGAATAGAGAACAGTAAGTTTAGGCCTAAACTATTATGACCAGTAAGAACATAAATTCCGAATAAAATTACTCCGAAATAAACAGGAACAATCAAGAATCCGGCTCCAACTAAACTATTTGCTATAAAAGCATTTATAATAATCCAAAGCAATAATGCAGTCACAAAATGATTCATTGTTGATTTGGGATCAGAAAAATGATGATAGAATGCAAAGCAAATGGCAATGGTAAGTGTTACAAATGCCCCAATATAAGCGTGGCCGTTATAAGTAAATCCGTTGAGTAAATCTGAATACTGCGGATATATTTCTAAAACAATTTTCCAGCCTAGAAAAGTCACTAATCCACCAACGATCAATGCTCCTAAAAGCGGTACAAAACCTTTGAAAATCTCTCTGAAATTGATGATGTGTTTCGCTTTTCCTATAAAAATAAAAATTATAAGTAATCCTAAAGCAATTATTGTCATTGGCGTTACCCAAGAAAATGGATAACTGATGAAAGAAAATGGAACGCTGAAATAAACATCGTCTTCAGCAGAATCTGTCGCATTCAAGTCGGCATTTGACAAATATTTCAACAAAGGCATCAAATAAGATCCTTGATGCGCGAGAGTTGTTTTGTTTAAATGCTGTACATCATCTTGTTGCGTATGATAATTATAATGTCCGTCGATAAAAGCAAAGTTAAAACCTTGAATTTTGCCTTGTTCTCTAAAAACAGTTAAATCAGTGTCATTAGGAAGCATTTTATAAATGCTGTACATCAAGGAATTTGAAACCGGATATGCTGCTTTTGCATTCGAAAACTCTTTTACAAGTTCTTTGTTTCCTTTGTTGGTTTCCATCAGCATGTAGCTTGGTCCTGATGAACCTCTTGCCTCAAAATTTAGTACCAAGCCAACATCTTTTGCCCACGGATGTTTGTTTACAAAAAGTGCTGCTCCGTTTAATCCTAATTCTTCAGCATCTGAAAATAGAATTATAATATCGTTTTTATGAGGCTGTTTTGCATATAAAAAAGCACGGATACCTTCAAGAATAGTGGCAACTCCAGAAGCATCGTCGCTTGCACCCTTTGAAAAAGAATGTGGTGCACTGTCATAATGAGAAAGAAGCAAAAGCGCTTTTGAATTGTTGGTTCCTTTTATACGGGCCAGAATATTTTTAGATTTTACTAAAAGTCCTTTATCGTTTAGCGTAAAACCTTCTTGAGTAGTGACTTCTAAACCTATTCTGTTTAGTTCAAGTTTTAGATAATTTGCTACTAATTCATGATTGGTTGACCCTACATAATGCGGTTTTTGCGCAATTATTTCTACCTGATTCAAGGCTCTTTCGGTCGAGAATTCGGCTAGCGCTTCTTCTTCCCGCGAGATATATTGTGGCATCATTGTGGCATAAATAATGCCCAAAATGCCTAATACACAAAGAAATCCAAGAATTGAGGTGGGGTTTTTTTTCATGATGAATCGTACTATATTTCTTTTTTAACTAGCATAAAATAATCGTTGTCCAAGGAACGGTATCCTTGGTCGTACAGGAAATAGTAGGTATTGCCTGTTTTGGTGTGCAAGATATTGGTAAAGAAATCAAAATCAAAACCTTTATTTATCATTTTTTCCCGTGTTGCTTTCGATTTTCCTTCTGAATTTAATTCAGCCAAAATACGGTAATTTTTGCGTAATTTATTGTTTACATTCCGCATAAAATTAGTACTGTCTTTATTTATTTTGTTGTTGTAGGCATTTCGGCAGCTATCTGAACAGAATTTTTTGTCTTCACGGCCAACAATTTTTTCAGAACATTCGAGGCAAGTCTTCATGAATTGAGTTTTTTAATTTCGTATAAATCTGTTCTTCTGTCTTTTAACGTATGAACGCTTCCATGTTCGTGAAGTTCTTTTAACAAATTTAAATCGACATCAACAATTAACGTCATTTCTGTATTTGGTGTTGCTTCGGCTTTTATTCCGTTGCTGGGAAAAGCAAAATCAGATGGTGTAAAAACCGATGCCTGTGCATATTGAATATCCATATTATTCACTTTTGGAAGATTCCCAACGCATCCCGCAATTGCAACATAACATTCGTTTTCGATCGCACGCGCTTGCGAACAATGTTTTACTCGAGTATATCCGTTTTGAGTATCGGTTAAAAAAGGCACAAATAAAATATTCATTCCTTCATCGGCCAAAAGTCTTGAAAGTTCAGGGAATTCTACATCATAACAAATTAAAATTCCAATTTTCCCGCAGTCAGTATCAAAGGTTTTAAATTCTGAACCGCCTTTCATTCCCCAATGCACCACTTCGTTTGGCGTGATATGAATTTTAGTGTACATTTCTGAAGTTCCGTCTCTTTTGCATAAAAATCCGACATTGTATAGATTTCCGTTTTCCATAAACGGCATACTTCCGGTAATAATATTGATGTTGTATGAAATGGAAAGTTCCTGGAAACGTTTTCTGACGGGTTCAGTATGGCGTGCTAATTCTCTAATGGCTTCGGCTTCAGATAAATGATTATAATCGGCCATCAGTGGGGCAATGAAAAGTTCTGGAAATAAAGCAAAATCGCTCCCATAACCAGAAACTACATCAATAAAAAATTCAGCTTGTTCAAAAAATTCTTCCAGATTATTGAGCGGACGCATTTGCCACTGAATTAAACCAAGACGAATAACGCTTTTGTCGAGATTGATTAGTTTTGGACTTTCATCATAATAAATGTTATTCCATTCTAGCAAAACTGCGAATTCTTTTGATTCTTCGTCGCCTTCCAGATAATTTTTGATAATTCTTAAAACGTGAAAATCATTGCTTAACTGAAAAGAAAGAACGGGATCATATAATTCTTTATGTTTTACTTTTTCGATGTAATTTTTTGGACTCAATTTTTTGGAATGCTGTGCGTAATTCGGAATTCTCCCTGCAAAAACAATGGCTTTTAAATTCAATTGTTCGCAAAGTTCTTTACGCGCATCATATAATCGTCGGCCTAAGCGAAGCCCACGATAATTTGGATGAATGAAAACATCTATTCCGTACAAAATTTCGCCATCGGAATTATGTGTTGAGAAAGTGTAGTCGCCAAGAATCTGACTGTAGTTGTGCTTTTTGTCAACGAGTTTTTCATCAACAATAAGAGACAATGCTGATCCTACAACGGCGCCGTCCACCAAGATTACGAGTTGTCCTTCTGGAAAAATACTCAGCAATCTTTCAATATCTTCAATTTGCCAATACGAATTCGCCATTTCAGGATAAGACTGAATCATCGAATTTTTTAACTGTTTGTAGTCTTCGATTTCTAAATTACGAAGTTCAACCTTATTGATTTTTGTTTGCATATCGTAGGATTTATCTCAAATATACAAAAATATTTCCATTTGCAAACGCTTACAAACAGTTACAATCGAAAGTAAATAGTTTGCAACCGAATATTTGAGCAAAGCCGACGCAACTTTGCAATGTTGAATTTGATCAACGAATTTTATATGAACATTTAAATAATATACGCCATGAATGCAATGAAAAACAGAGTACAATTAATTGGTAACGTAGGAAACGATCCAGAAATTAAAACATTAGAAAGCGGTAAAAAGCGGGTGCATTTAACTATCGCTACAAACGAAAGTTATAGAAATGAAAAAGGGGAAAAAGTAGAGCAGACGGAATGGCATCGAGTTACTGCTTGGGGGAAAACAGCTGAAATCATCGAAAAATTTGTTGTGAAAGGAAAAGAAGTTGCGGTTGACGGAAAGTTAACTCACAGAAGCTATGATGACAAAAACGGAGAAAAAAGATATATTACCGAAGTTGTTGTAAACGAGATTTTGCTTTTGAGCAAATAATTTTTAGTATAATTTGAGATTCAAACCCGACAGGTTTCAAAACCTGTCGGGTTTAATTTTGCAATGAATTTTTTATAAAACTGAAGCTCCGTTTATATCAGTCGTAAGCACTTCGCTCATATAATCAAAAAAAGGTCTCATATTTTTAAAAGCATCTAAGGCTTGCTCGAGAAAAAGTGGGCTTAATACTTCTTCATCTGAAAAACGTTTTATAACCAAAAATTGTTTGAAACGCAGTAAATCAATAGCAGGATGATCAACTTCGAAGCCTTTTGGTTTTGTTTTCAGTTGTTCTCCTTGTAAAGTGCCGAAGTTATTGATGAACGATTTTGTATTCAATATTTCCTGAAAAGTTTCAGGATCTCTTGCAAATTCTGTTCTTATTCGCTTTAAATCTGCGGCATTTGGTCCCCAAAAACCGCCGGCAAAAAAACTGTTTCCTTTTTCAAGATGAAAATAATAACCACCTCGTCTGGCAGCAGTTGCACGCGTGTAACTTCCTCCCCAAAAATGCTTAAAAGGAGTTTTGTCTTTAGAAAAACGAATATCACGATAAATTCTGTAAACACTTTTTTTGCCCGAAGTATTTTCTAAAACATCAGTTTTGGAAAGTTCTTTTAGTAAAGCGCCAGCGAAATTCTCAATATGATTTAATTCGATTAAATATTGTGGTTTATTGGCTTCAAACCAAGGTTTGTTGTTGTTTTCTTTAAGCTGGAGTAAAAAATCCAGACTCGATTTTGGGATTATGATTTGGTTTTCCATATAAATTTTGAGTCTTTTAAATTGCATCAAGACTGCAATTTAAAACTAAAAAACCCACCGAAAAAATTTGGTGGGTTTTTGTATATAGTGTTAAGCGGTTTTTTTGAATAAATCAAACATTGGACAACGTGAGCAACGCTTCTTTTCGCTTTTTTTGTATTTCTCACAACAAGAAGATTTACAGTTTTCTAACTTCTTTATGTTTTCAAGGATAACTTTATTCTTCTTTTTCTTTTTATCCTTTTTCTTGTCCTTGTCTTTTTCTTTCTTGCTCAATTTTCCTCTGTATTATAAAAACAGTGGCAAATATAAATCAAAAAAGTTATTTTTAAGTATTCTAAATAAACTTTAACTTTTTTATTTAGGATTGATAGCAATGGAGCTTGTAACTGTTAATTGCTGAATATCACGATCAAACAAATAAAGTCCGCCTTTATCATCGCCAATTAAGTTGATTTTGTCTAAAATTGATTTAGCTGTAGCTTCTTCCTCGATTTGTTCAGAAACATACCATTGCAAGAAATTGTGTGTTGCATAATCTTTTTCTTCAAAAGTAATATGCACTAATTCATTGATAGATTTCGAAACAAAAAGTTCATGACTGTAAAGCTCCTCAAACATTTCTTTAAAAGTAGAATAACTTGTTTTTGGTGCTTTTAGATCTGTTATGTGAGCGTGCCCTCCGCGTTCATTTACATACTTTACTAATTTAAGCATGTGTGCACGTTCTTCATCTGACTGTGTGTACATAAATTGAGCGATTCCCTCTAATCCGTGTACTTCAGCCCAACAAGCCATAGAAAGGTAAGTTTGCGAAGATTCTGCTTCTATGCGAATTTGCTTGTTTAAAGCTGTTTCAATATTTTTTGATAGCATAATGATGTCTTTTTTGTAAAATTAACAAAAATAATCCATTCTGCTTTTTAGAAAAGTCTAAAACAGTGAACATTTGGATTGATTCTCAATAAATTTAATTTCTGTTCAGTGGAAGAGATTTTGAAAATATTGCCTTATTTATAATCTGATTACCAGGGCTCTGATCCATAAAGCCATCTGTGAATTTTCGCATGATGTAACTTTTTGAAACAGTGTCATAATATCCTAGAATGTAAAAATTGGATACTTTTAGAATACTGACCATTGCAATATTTTTACTGGTACTGATAAAATAGTTTAGGTTATCAATTGCTAAAGGTTCTATTTGGTCATTCTTTACAAATTCAAAATCAGAATTTAAGGCTGTATCAAAAAATACCATTTTGCTTGCATTTTGAACATTATTAAAACCGTCACCGTAATTTACACTCAGAGATTGATAGGAAGCAAATCCGCCAAAAGTAACAAAAGTATATTGCCTATTTTTAAAAGCTGACAACGATGCGTTTACAGTCGATAATTGTTTTAAAAATTTGCTTGTAGTTTTTAATTTCTGAGGTTTCTCGCCATTTATCTGTAAAAACATTGGCGAATTTTTAAAATTGATTGAATCGTTTTTTGAAACCGAAATATTTTTTATGCTTTTGCCCGAATCAAAATCTTTCAAATTGAATAAAAGTTGTTCGCTGTTCGCACTAATTTGATAAAGCTTGTTTTCCAGATAAAAAGAGTTTGTAATTTTTGGTAATGTTTGAGTGTCAGGTGTGTCAAAAATTTTCTCTATAACCTCATTAGTCTGCATATTTAGACTAAAAGCTTGAGTATGTTTTGTGTTGTAGTCAAATGTTAGAATGATTTGGTTATCGAGAACGTACATTTTACTTTTCTTTTCGGTTTTGTCTAAAGCAGAAAAATCATCGGTTTCCATTTTTTCAATCGGGTAGTGGTATTGAACAAGTGCGCTAAAAGAAACAGACTGGCCTCTTTCATTTTGAAAAGAAAATGGTGTGAAATTGAACATTTTTATCTCACATTTATCATTTTTAAATTCAAATAAGAGCAAATGTTCCTGATCTTTTTCTTTGGAAAGAACATAAAAGGTGTTATTTTTTTGGAAAGAAGTTATAATGTTTCCTGTATTTGCAGGAAAATCAAAACTTAAAGCATTTGATGTTTTTGTTTCCAAATTGTATTTTATTATTCTGATGTTTTTATGATTATCTGATCCCCAATAAAGTGTTGGATTTCCGTCTTCACCAAAACTGTAACCCATCATATCTCTCTTTTGTTCGCCTCTAATAGTATCCTTGAACTGATTTGCAAGAAACAGAGATTTATTATATTTTAAAATATTGATGATTTTATTGTCAGCAGCAAAAACAAATACTTCATGAGTTTTTACATTTTCGGCATTTATAAGCTGGCCATTTTCTGAAGGCTTATTCAAATTTAGAACTGAAGAATTTAATATAGTCTGACTTAACAATATTGATTGAGAAAGCAGAAAGCAGAAAAGGAGTAATTTTTTCATTAGGATATTGGTCGGATATATTGTCAAAATTAATGAAATAAAATGATTTTTTGCAGAAGGAAAAATATAGAAGGTAAAGAGATTCTTTTTTGTTTTTTAAACCATAAAAAAAAAGCCTCAAAGAATTTCTTTGAGGCTTTTTTTTGAAATATAAAAGAGATTATTTTACTCTGAAAGTAACTCTTCTTGCTAATCTTCTAGCTTCTTCTGAATCTTTTTGGATTGAATTATCAGCTCCTTCAGAGATAACATTTAATCTTGATGATGAAATACCAGCTTTTTCTAAAATGGTTTTAACATTTGTTGCTCTAGTATTTGCTAACTTATTGTTATAGTCAGAACTTCCCACTTGATCAGCGTGTCCAACAATATCAATCGACGCAGATGGATTTTTTCTTAAATAAGATAAAATAACATCAATTGCAGATGTTGAAGCTTCGATTGGAGTTGATTTATTGAAATCAAAATAAACACTGTAATATTTATCGTTGATCATGTCTTTAACAGCATCTTTGTCAGCTATAATTGTGTTTGTTATTGGTTTTTCAACAATCACTTGTCTTTCTGGAGCTTTTTTAATTTGCTCTTCAAGGCCTGCAACTTTGTTTTCTAATGCTGCAATATCAGCATTGTCTGACATTACAACCCAGTCCGCATGTTTTGTGTTTTTTCCTAGGTAAACTTGTAAACCAACTGTTCCGTTAAATAATAAACCTGCGAATCCTCTGTTTCCTGTTGCAGCGGCACCGTCAAAAGTGCGATCTTGATGTGAATTTAAAATTGTACTGATATCACCAGTCAAAACTACTCTGTCGGTTAGTTTAACTTGTGCAGTGAAGCCGGCAATTGCGTTAGTCATTAGATCTTTTACATGGTAATCTTTATTCTCTAATTGAGCAATTCCAAAACCTCCATGTGCTAATAAACCGAATGTATTTGTCCATGTTTCAAAATTCATGATGCGTCCTAAGTTTACTACAGCTTGTAAATCAGCTCTATAGTATTTTGAATCAAAAGGAAGCGAACTGTTTTTTTGCTCTGTTAAATCATTGTATCCAAAATCGGCTTTTAAACCAAATTTATTGTTAAGCATATATCTTACTCCTAAGTCAGCCGTAAAAGGGCTGATTCTTTGGTTATAATAATTACTTGATGTGAATGGACGTTGCGCTTTGTTAAAACCGCCATCAAGTTCTACAGACCATTTGTTAAAATTATTTGCTGTCTTAGTTTCTGTTTGTGCACTTACATGCATAATGCTAAGTGCAAATGCCAAAGTAATTACAATTTTTTTCATTGTTATTTGAGATTTAAAATTTGGCCCAAAAAAACAATGAATTGTAAGAATAATCGCTATTTAAAAGTTGGAATTATATCATAATAGGGTTGCTTAATTTTCATTTCTGTTACGAAAAAAGATATACTAAATTATATCCATCTGTAAATTTACGGAGGACAGATAGTTTGGTTTCATGTATTTTTACATACAAAAAGCATTTCGATTTTATTTTTTTAACGATTCATCAATTCTTGGAAATTATCTACAAATTGACCCAAATGGAATCCATCCATTAATCCATGATGAACATATACGGCCATTGAAATGGTTCTTTTGCCTGTTTCAGAAACCATCATTTTGCCGAAAGATACTTTTGGACAGCTGTCTGGAAAAGTAAAACTGCGGGCATGAGTAAGCGATGTAAAGTTTAACCATGGAATGGCTGAAAAATGAATCAGATTATCATCATTAAATTCCCTTGTAAAAAGTCCGGTGGTATTTTGAATGCGTTCAATTTCGGCTAAAGCATTTTGTTTGAAGATGCCAAAATCAGAATTATATTCGATTAAAGAAAACCCAAAAGTTCCGTCTTCGCGACCAATAGTTGCTGATGCACCAATACGATCATTGATATAAATCTTGCCTTCTGAAATTCGGTATTTAAAATTTTCAACCGAATTTACTGCGACTAATGTTTTATGCAAGTAATAAATAAAAAAGGAAACATTCAGTTTTTTGGCAGTTTGATACGCTTTAGTGCAGTCAATTTCTACCGTTGCACCAAAAAACGGTTCTTCCATTCTGCTGAAATGCGCAAAATGTTCTTTTCTGTTCCAGTTTTCTAAGTCTAAAAGTGTTTTCATTATATTAAATTAGGAACAACTTGTGTAATATTTTCAAATGAACTAAAATGTTCGTGTTCTACTTTGTGATTGATTTTTTCATGTTCCCAAGTGGTATGAAACGGAATATGAACGGCATATCCGCCAATTCCTAAAACGGGAAGAACATCTGATTTCAGTGAATTTCCAATCATCAAAAACTCATTCGCTTTAATGTCTAAACGTCCTAAAAGTTTTTCATAATCAATTTCCTGTTTGTCTGACATTACTTCGATATGGTGAAAATAATGCCCTAAACCAGAACGGTGCAATTTACTGTGCTGATCTTTTAAATCGCCTTTTGTAGCCACAACAAGTTTGTATTTCCCGTGTAGTGCTTGTAAAGTTTCTTCGATTCCATCCAGAAGTTCGATTGGTTTTTCGAGTAATTCTTTTCCGTATTGAATGATTTTTTCAATGACTTCAATCGGAATTGTATTATTCGAAATATTCATCGCAGCTTCGATCATCGACAGTATATAACCTTTTATTCCGTAACCGTATAAAGGCAGATTTGCAATTTCAATTTTGAATAATTCCTGCGAAATGCCTTGATGTGAAAGATAATCTTCCATCAAAGCACAAAATTTATGTTCGGTTTCTTGAAAATAAGGTTCGTTTACAAATAAAGTATCATCGGCATCAAATGCGATTACTTTCAAGTTTGGTATTTTGTTTTTATGTAACATAGTTTTTTGTTTCAGGTTTTTTACTTGTTTCAAGTTTCAGGTTTTGTTTGTTTGAGGTTTTTTGCCACAGATTATAAAGATTAAAAGGAATTTTTATCTGTGTGATCTGCAAAATCTGCGTGAGACTTTTTTCTGTAATAATTAAAATAAATCCTTTTAAATCTGCGTCATCCGCGTGCCATTTCTCAATCCTTAGAAAACAACCTTTTCAAAGAAATCGTTTTGTCATAAAAAGTAATTCTAATTCCGAAAAGCAAAATAATACCTCCGAAAACCATTTGTAAAGTTATTTTTTCTTCTAAAAACAACCAAGCCAAAATAGATGTAATTACCGCCTGACTCAATAAACTCAATGAAACTCTCGTTGCGCGCATATGCTGCGTTGCATAACTGATCGAAAGCCAAGCGCACAATTGGCAAATGACAGCTTGCAAAACCAATATAAACCAGCCTGTATTTGAAAATCCTGTAAAAGGTTCGTTTAATGAATAACAAAGAATTCCTAGATAAATACTTGAGGCCGATAAACTAATCGTCATAAACGACAAAACATCAACTTCTGAAAGTACATTTTTGCTGACCAAAAGATAAATGGAATACAAGATTCCAGATAAAACCGCAAACAGAAAAGCCTGATCAAAATTCAAATCAATAAAAAACTCAAAACCAACCAAAGTCACCATTCCGAATAAAGAAACAATTGTTCCGATCCAGAAATTCGTTGCCGGTTTTGATTTCAAAAATAAAAATGATCCAATTCCAACCCAAACCGGAGACAAATTCGTGAGCAATGAAGCTTGCGTCGCGCTCGAATCCTGAATTGCGATATTCCAAACCGCAACATCCGAAGAAAATAATACACCGCAAAGCATTGCCAAAAGCGTAAATCGTAGACTCGGGAGTTTAAAGTTTTTGCTTAAAAGGGTATAAGGCAAAAGCAAAATAAGGGCAAAAAACATTCGATAAAAAGCCGAAATTAATCCTGGTGTTAAGCGTAATTTGACCAATATCGGAAAAATCGAAATGCAGAGTATACCGCAGATTAGTGCTAATCTTGGTTTGGTGAGTTTCATTTAATGTGTTTTATTCTAGTATTATTTTTTTAAAGATAATTCATGAAAGAAAATAGTTTGAAAGCAAAAAGCGTGAATGGGTTAAAAAATTAACTATTCACGCTTTTTTGAATTTGTTAGATTATTTTACTTTCCTGTTTTTAATATCTTGACGATTATCCCAAAATGAAACGATTTCAATTTGATTTCCATTTATTTCGTAGAATATTAGATAAACTTTCATAGAAATAACACGAGTGATTTTGTTTGAAGTAAGCCTTCCTATTAATTCTGAATTTGAAAGCGTATTTAATAAATCTTCAACTTCGTCTAGTAATTTTAAACTGTAAGATGGACTTTCATTTCTAATGAAATAATATTCAAGAATATTTTCTAGTTGAAGTTTTGCAAAAGAAGACCAAACTATTTCTTTTTTAGCCATTCTCTCATCTCAGAAATTACATCTTCATTTTTATGGAAATTTCCATTTTCAATCTCCGTGCGACTCTTTGCAATTGCTGTTTTTTGATCATTTGATAATTGATACAGTTCTTGTTCAGATGAATCAAAAATAGTTTGCAGTGCATTAAGGAAATTCAAATCGTTAGAATCTTTGATTCTCGATATTAAATTCTTTTTTATTTGTGTAGTCAAGTCCATAATATCTCTTTTGTACTCAAAATTAAAGATTTATTCTCAAATTGTGTTAATCGATTAAAAATTATTTATGAGTATTATCTAAATAAAGAAAGCTATCTGCCATATATTTTAGGCAGATAACTTTCTTTTATAAATTATTTGAAATAAATTTATTTTAGTTTACAGTCGATCCGTTTGGAGCGTCAGCATCTGGATTTACAAATACCAATTTTCCTTCGGCATTTGTAGTCATTAAGATCATTCCTTGACTTTCGACACCGCGTAAAGCTCTTGGCGCTAAGTTGGCTAAAACAGAAACACGTTTTCCAATGATTTCTTCTGGAGAAAAACTTTCCGCAATTCCCGAAACAATTGTGCGAACATCGATTCCAGTATCAACTTTAAGAACTAAAAGTTTGTTGGCTTTTGGCATTTTTTCTGCTTCCAAAATGGTTCCAACACGAATATCCATTTTAGCAAAATCCTCAAACTGAATCAAATCTTTTTGTGGTTCTGCTTGTTTGTTTTCGGCAAGTTTGCTGTTTTTGTAGCTTCCAATTTATCTATTTGTTTTTGTATTTCTTCGTCTTCGATTTTAGCGAAAAGCAATTCTGCTTCTCCAATTTTATGTCCAGCCGGAATCAAATCTGAGTTTTCAGCAATATCATTCCAACCTAATATTTTATCAATAATGATGTCTTTTGCATCACGATCTTTTTCTTTAAGAAATTTACTGAATCCAGCAAAATGTTCTTTAAGATCGGTTAAATTCAGGATTTTAGACAATTTAGCAGCTGTAAAAGGTAAAAAAGGTTCAGCCAAAACGCTCAACGCTGCAGCAATTTGCAATGCCACATACATTTGAGTTTTTACACGCTCTGGATTGTCTTTCATCACTTTCCAAGGCTCTTCATCAGCAAGATATTTGTTTCCTAAACGAGCAACATTCATCAATTCGCCCAAAGCTTCACGGAATCTGTAACGCTCCACTGAACTTGAAATCACAGCCGGATATGCTTTTAATTCGGCTAAAGTTTGTTCGTCAACTTCTGAAAATTCGTTTGGTGTCGGAATAATTCCGTCGTAATATTTGTTGGTTAAAACCACCACACGATTAATGAAATTTCCAAAAATCGCCACCAATTCGTTGTTGTTTCTTGCCTGAAAATCTTTCCAGGTAAAATCATTATCCTTAGTTTCTGGAGCGTTTGATGTTAATGCATAACGCAAAACATCTTGTTTCTCCGGAAATTCTTCTAAATATTCATGTAACCAAACCGCCCAGTTTTTAGAAGTCGAAAGTTTGTTTCCTTCCAAATTCAAAAACTCATTTGCCGGAACATTGTCTGGTAAAATATAGCTTCCTTCAGCTTTCAGCATTGCTGGGAAAATGATACAGTGAAAAACAATATTGTCTTTCCCAATAAAGTGAACCAGTTTGGTGTCTTGATCTTTCCAATATGGTTCCCAGTCTTTTCCTTCGCGCGCCGCCCATTCTTTTGTAGACGAAATATATCCGATAGGTGCATCAAACCAAACGTATAATTTTTTTCCTTCGGCACCTTCAACCGGAACATCAATTCCCCAGTCAAGGTCACGCGTTACGGCGCGAGGCTCTAATCCGCCGTCAATCCAGGATTTAACTTGTCCGTAAACATTCGGTTTCCAGTCGCTTTTATGTCCAACCAAAATCCATTCTGTTAGGAAATCAGAATATCTGTCCAAAGGTAAAAACCAGTGTTTTGTTTCTTTTAAAATAGGAGTTTCTCCCGTAATTGTCGATTTCGGATTAATCAAATCGGTAGCATTCAAAGTCGATCCGCAATTTTCGCATTGATCTCCATAAGCTCCTTCATTGCCACATTTTGGGCAAGTTCCAACAACAAAACGGTCTGCTAAAAACTGATTTGCTTTTGCATCGTACAATTGCTCTGTTACTTCTTCAATAAAATCGCCGTTATCATACAAAGTTCTAAAGAATTCCTGAAGCCGTATCGTGATGAATTTTAGCCGAAGTTCTTGAATAATTATCAAACGAAATTCCGAAATCAGCAGAATGATTTACTGAATAATTCCATCATATTTATCAATAACTTCTTGTGGTGTAATTCCTTCTTTTTTGGCTTTCATCGAAATTGCAACGCCGTGTTCATCGCTTCCGCAAATAAACGCTACGTCTTTTCCTTGCAATCTTAAATATCTCGAATAAATATCTGCAGGCACGTAAACCCCCGCCAAATGCCCAATGTGGATAGGTCCGTTGGTATAAGGCAATGCTGCCGTAATAGTATATCTTTTTGGATTTTGTATCATAACTCAATTTTATTGAGTGCAAAAATAAGCAATAGAATTGAGATTTTGTTATTACGCAGAGATTCGCATGCAATTTCACAGAGTTGCACGAAGAAAAAGCACAGAGATTCGCTAAGTTTTTTGAAGAAATCGCGAATTAATCTCGCAAAGTCGCAGAGACGCTAAGATTTTTATAAGAATAGATGAATTGATTTAATTGAAAAGACATTGCTATTGTCAGGCTGGGCGAAGTCGAAGCCCGCGCAAAGTGATTCAGCACACGTGGCTTCGACTTCGCTCAGCCTACACCACGGTCAATCTTCTTGAATCTCTATAAAAAACCTCCATAAAATAGAACCAGTTTAAACTAGCATCCGCACTAAAATCTTCAGAATATATTTCGCAATCTTTGCATTCGAAAAAAACAAGTTTATGAGCAAGACAAAATTAATTATCAATAAAAACGGATCAATCAAAATCGAAGGTGATTTTGAAATCATGGATCCGGAAGGAGCACTTTACGGATTACAAGGAAGAGCAGGCGCTTGGACTTTGCCGTTGCGGACATATCTGCAAACAAACCATTTTGCGATGGAGCACACCGTAATAATTTCGAACACGATTCAAAGGCGTTTGATTTACCTCCAATGAAAACAAACTAAACTTTCTTAGTTTTTAAATACAAAAAAGCTGCATTTTTTAGATGCAGCTTTTTTTATGAATTTATTTTATTTGAGATAATTCTTTTGGTAATCTGTATAAAACAGTTTGAGTGTGTACCTTGTTAATGTCGGCGTCTTTTGAAACAGATATAGTTTCAGGGGCTTCAAAAATAAAATCTGATTCTAATTTGAAAAATTCTTTATGGATGATTTTGTCTACAGAGAGTTTTGTAGCAGTAGTGTCAGCAGTATTGTTTATGCTTCTTACTTCCTGATTTGCATAATCTACGGTTCCTTCAATATAAGAATTCAAATTATCTACATTATAAACCCATTTTCCATTGTCTAGAATGTTTATTGTTTTTTTCTTTCCATTAATGCTTATTTCGTTTTCGCCTAAAGGAGTATCGATCACAATAAAATCATTTGGAGCAACGGTTTTTGTTGTTGAAGCTATTTTGACTTCTACAGGAACAGAGTTTCCGTTGTCAATATAAAGTGAAGTTCTAAAACTAGAATATACCAGAAAAAATGCGATTACGGCTCCTAGAGGTATGAAGAAATAACTTGATTTTTCTAACTGAAGAGGCATCCCTTCTTCGTCCTCGTTATCAGCAATAAATTGTTTTCTGCTTTTATAAACATAATACAAAGCGCCAATAACTAAAATTACATTTATTGGGGCACTTATGAAATCTGGAATTTGATTAAATGTACTGTATAATATATAATTAAGTACATAAAAAAGAAAAATTGCGGCACCAAGCCTAAAAAGAATGATAATTCTATCCATTTTAATAGTTGTTAAAAGTAGATTATGGGTTAAACGTTAAATTAAACCAAATATATCATTATTTTCTGTCTTTTAACAATTACTGTTTTAATAGGATGTTATATTGTCTAAATATTTTGCTATTAAATATAAAGTTCGCCTTTCATAGTTATAATCGAAGAACCGCCAACTAAGATATCTTCTTCACGATTCATGACTTCAATCATTGAGGCCTGTTTTAATTTCACACCTTGAAGAATTTTATATTCTTTTTCGGATTTAGTGAATTTTTTTTGCGTTAAAAAACCAATTAAAGGACCCGCGGCAGTTCCTGTTGCAGGATCTTCATTTATTCCGATTATTGGATTGAAAAATCTCGTTTCAACTATATGTTCTTGGCCTTCAGTAATGGTGAAACAATAAAAACCTTCAAAATTATATTCTTTTGAAATTTCAATCAAAAGTTGGCTGTCCGGAACAAAGCTGTTTAGTATTTGACTGTTTTTTATAGGAACCATTGTGTGTGCAACTTCTGTTTTAACTATTGTTGGAACAAAAGCATTTACGTCTAAATCTTCAATTTTTAAACCGAGTGCAACCGCAATTCTATAAGTTGGAATTTCCTGTTTGATAACTGCCGATTTTTGATGCATTTGAACAACAGGATAAAAAGTAACCGGATCAAAACTTACCGTTAACGGAATTGCCGAATGTTTCATTATTACAAAAGGCTCACTTTCATTTTGGTCTTCAAAAATGGGCATTCCTTTTAGCAGCGCACCGCAGACCGCGCCCAATAAGTTATGTCCAGCGCCGTCGATTTCGATTCCAGTTGGAGTAAATGAACGGACCATCAGTGCTTTTTCTCTTGTAGAATAATAGACAAAAGAAGTTTCGGAATAGCCAAATTCTTTAGAAATATCTTTATACGTGTTTAATGGCAGATTGCCGTCTGTAAAAACAACCGAAAGCGGATTACCTTTGTAGCTTTCGTTTGAAAATACATCCAAAACGTAATATTCTAATGCTTTTCTTCCTTCCATTTCTTTTTCTTTTTAGCTGAAACTTTTTTAGACGGAATAAAGTTACTGTTTATACTATACTAAAGCAATAGGCATTATAACATTCGTTTTCCTTCAGCACTAAATTTTATTGCTTTTTCGAGTCTGGAAATTCTGGTTTTTTCTTGTTTGGCGCTCATAATTACGTGAATTATTACTTTTTTGTACGATGGCGCCTGATTGTTGAAATATTCCCAAGCTGTTTTATTGGCTTTAAATTGCTCTTCTAACTCAGGATCGAGAATGTAAGCTTCATTTTCATGTGAATAAATCTTGGTTCTTTCTTCAGATTTTAATTCGAAAGCTTTAATTCCAGCTTCTTTCATGAGTCCGGCTTTTGTAAGGACTTCGATTTTTTTAATATTTATAGTACTCCAAATACTTGATTTTTTTCTTGGCGTAAATCTGATCGTGTAACTTTCTTCGTCAATAGATTTTCGAATGCCGTCAATCCAACCAAAACAAAGCGCCTGATCAACAGATTCTGACCAGGTCATACATGGTTTTTTGCTTTTCACTTTATAGAAACCTACTAAAAGTTCGGTTTCTTTTTGGTGATGCTTTTCTAGCCATTCTCTGAATTTTTCTTGAGTGAAGAAGAAGGTTGGTGTCATTTTATTAGTTGTTATTATCTGTAAAAATATCATAAATAACAGAGAATAAAACGGAATTTTATTTAAAAACCACAGCTTTGTTTGATTTTGTTATTTTGACAATATGAAAAGGCTGCGTAACCACGGAGGTTAAATCGCCTTTTTTTAATTGTTCAACTTTAACTGTTATCTCGCTATTCGATTGTGTAATCTTGGTAATGTCTATGGAATAGCCGCCAGAATTATGTACTTCATCAAAAACAGCAATAACCTGATATTTTGTAAAATCGATATTTGTTTCCTTAAAATTAGAGACTTCGGCAGGACTTATTTTACTTAGTAAAGAATTCCAAGCCGCAACATCTTTGATTACTAGATTGGATTTCGGAATTTTTTTGTCACTGCTATAAGACTCTTTGGTGATTTCTGAATATGAGACTTGCGAACTTCCGGCATCATCACTACTGCAACTTGAAGCGATGAATATAATACTTAAAAGGATAATTATCTGTTTCATGGTTTTTGGTTGAATTTAGTTAATTTTTTTTATTAAATATCTGTTTGTTAAATAGATGAGTGTTTTTTAAAATGGTTGCGTCATGTTTAAATGTTATTCTGAAAAAAGATATTTTATTCTGAAAACGGGGTTGCGTTAGGGATAGAAGCGGATAGCCCACAGCCTGACGAAGGAAGTGCGAGGACTTGTAGCGGATAGCCCGACCCGGAGGGAAACGCCAAAAAAAATATTAACGTTTGTATCATTATTTCCACGAAATTTGCAAATGAAAACGGGAAAGATAGAAATCATGGCAAAAGGACCTGAAAAAAATACGAAAAACAAGGCTTTGCATACGAAACTGCTGAACAGAAAAAAGGCTAAGATTCGCGAAGAAAAAGAAGCTCAAGCCAAACGTTTGAAAGCTTTAGCAGCTAAAATAAATGATATGAAAAACAGCGAAGAAATTGATCTTGGCGAAAACTCAAAACTTGATACAATGGAAGAATTTGGCAGAATAATAGTTTCTGAAACGGCAATGAAAAGTGAAAATCCGCAGGATGTGGTGCATTCTAATATTTCGGTAATCAATTTAATGCGCGAAGAAGGTGTGGATGACGAACTGATTCATGAAGATGCAATTACAAGTTATTATCTTGATTATTACTATTCGCAATATACCGAAGGAAATTTTGCGCAGTTTGTGCATAACTCTGGTTGGAACAAAGAATTAAACGAATTGATTGAAGAAGGTCTGGCATTAATTGGCGCCGAAAAACACTTGGAATTGTTTTTGGAACAAAGCAAAAAAGTCAGAATTACAAGTAATATCAAACTGGATAAGTTTTTAAAGGGAAAATTGGAAGGTGCAAATCCGGTGCGTGATGCTTTAAACAACGATAAATTTTTTGAATTAGAAGAAAATCTTGCAGAACTAAATGCTAATTTCTTGAAAAACCATCCCGATTTTGAAGTGCTTTCTGTAGATGATATGTTCGCTGCTTTGGAAGAGTATGTTGGGCATGAGATTAAGCGAGCCTAGTTTTTTTAAAAGGTTCAAAGGTTCAAGGTGTTTTGTCATTTCGGCTGAAAGGAGAAATCACACTAGAGATTCGACATGCAAAATCACCAATCTTTGTAGAGTTTCTTCTGTGATTTCTCCTTTCAGTCGAAATGACAAATTAAATCTACAGTTTTTGTAAAAACAACTTTTTTTGCCCGTAAATACTTGTTTTTGAATTAATTGATTTAAATTTAGTTCAGTATAAATAATAATTTTATTTATGGAAGAACTTACTCATGTTAAATCAGTTATTGGGATCATTTTAGGTTTGAGTTTAACGCATCTTATAAAAGGATCTGTGATTTTTATTCAGCATCCGGGGCGTAAAAAATTCTATTTTGTACACTCGCTTTGGGTGTTTTATGTTTTTTTGTTGCTTATTCATTTTTGGTGGTGGGAATTTAATCTTAAACTAATTCAGGAATGGTACTTTGCCGACTATTTTTTTATTATCTGTTATATTTTGGTCTATTATCTCCTTTCGGCGATTTTATATCCAGATGATTTAGTCGATTATACGGGATATGAAGATTATTTTTATTCCCGAAAAAAATGGTTCTTTTCGATCTTGGCCATTAGTTTTATAGCGGACATTGTTGACACAGCAATAAAAGGTGGCGATTATTTTTTATACAATGAGACTGAGTATTTTGTTCGGATTATAAGTCATATTGTTTTGTGTTTTGTGGCGATAAAGGTCAATAATAAAATGTTTCATACTGTTTTAGTATCGCTGTTTATTGTTTACGAACTTTCTTATATACTTAGACTGTTTAATACAGAATAAATTTTTGTTGAGGTTCAAAATGGCAGAGACGAAAAGGTTTTTGAAGGAGATTTAAAAAATCATTTTAATCTTTTAAATATAAATATAGGGCTTTAAATCCGTTTAGCTTGACAAACAACTTTGTACCTTTGTTGCTTATGTTACTTGCGCCTTTTTTCTATAAAAGTTTAAAAAAATGAGATGTAGATATTGTCTGATATTGTTTTTCCTCTTTCTTCAAATTGGATTTTCTCAAAACAAAATAAATCTTTTTTCAGAGATCAATTATAGCTCGATTCCTGAGGTTTCACTTGCAGATTATAAATCGGTTCAGGAAAGAGATACAAAATCTCAGAACCCGAATATTGCTTTGGGAGTTGGGATTTCCGGCGGTGGTTCACGAGCGCAGTTTTTTAGTATGGGCGTGCTTTTGGGTTTAGAAGACATTCAGGGAAATGACTCAAATCACAATTTTTTAAATGAAGTTGATTATTTCTCGACTGTTTCCGGAGGTTGTTATTCGGCAGGATATTATTTAACGGTTCTGAAAAATAAACTGCAATACGATAATTGCTCCTTCAACGAGTTTTACTTTTCTAAAGCCGATGCTTATAAATCAGATGTAAGTAAATCGGCTTCACTTTTTTCTCTTCTAAATAATAGCCGAAATGAAAAAGGTGAAAAAGTTTCAATGGCACAAAGATTGGATTTTGAGGTTTTACAGTACGACATTACAAATCCTGAAAATGAGAATAAGTTTAAAACTCAAATGCTTTTATCCGATTTTTTTATTCCAAAAGAAAGTAAATTAAGTCCGAAATTGCCAATAATGGTTGCTAATGGAACGGCGTATAACAATGGCGAACGTTTTCCGTTTATGCCGCATATTATTCATGCTTTGAAAATTAATGCTTCTTTGGCTCCAAATAGAGCGTCACTTCCGCTTGACGGAAATCAAATAAATAATGGTTATGATTTTCCACTGACATACGCCATTACAGCAAGTTCTGCATTTCCGGGTGTTCTTCCAAAAACCAAATTCGGAATCAAAAATCAGGATAAAATTTTATGTGTAATTGATGGCGGTGCGTCTGATAACACCGGTTATGAAACGCTTCTTGAACTGCTTCACAGCGATACTAAAGTGAAAGACAAAAATAAAAAAGCACTTTTTATTGATTGCATAGGGCCGGGCAAAAAAGCGCCTTTTATAAACGATGAAAAAATTCGATTGCTTTCGCTTTTAGAAACGGCTTCTTTATATACGGTTCAAACTCGATATATTACTTTTGAAAAAGATGTCGAAAATATTCTGGATAAATATAAAATTCCGACTTCAAACTACCAGATTATTGGTTTTACGACTTTACGAAATTACCTATCGACATTGAAAAAAGATCAGGATTATGAAGATTTGATCACACAATTAAAAAATACAGATGATGAAACGGCAAGCTGGCTAAAACTTCATTATGATTTTAGGGCGAAGTTAATTTCGAAATTCGGTGCAGACAAGTTTAAAAAAGACAAAAATGGCGAACTTCTGCTTTCAAGTTTAGACAAAGAAACTTTTAAAGATTTTGGTGCCAGCGAACTTTTGATGTTATATGAATATACATCTCATGTTGAAACCAAACTAAAAATTGCTCCAGAAGAAAAGGAAATGTTATTGCTGGCCGGACGCTTTGCCGTTTACATAAAAACGAATGAATTGAAAGGGCTTCTAGTGGAGAATAAGGAGATGTAAGACCTATATAAATTAATGGACAATGCCCAATTAAGTGTTATCTTAATTGAGCATTGTTAGAATTTGCATATTCAACTTGAATTTGTTTAATAGTTTCGTCAAGTTCTATAATTTCAGCAAAAGCTCCCTGAAGCATTGTAGCGGCCTTAGCTTCATTGTCTTTCGCAGTTAAAATATCGATGTTTATTTCAAGACCATCCATAGAATTTATACTGCTTTCAAACATATCAAGCATAGTTTTTCGTAAACCTTGGTCGGAACTTAACGGCGCTAAAAGCTCTACTGGTTTTTTTGCTGCGATCAACTTATTTCTTGTTGAGGCAATCAATGTTAAAAGTTCTTTTTTGGATTCGGGTTTTCCTATTAAACTTAAACTTCCTTTTAAGAATTCTTCATTTGCCTGAAAAAGCTTTGTATGCGCTTCGACGATTTGGTTGTTGTAGCTCTCTGTGGTTCTTTGATTACAGCTAATAAATACTGAAGAAATGACCAATAAGAGCAGTAAAGTAATTTTTTTCATAGGTTTAAACTTTATAAATTATGGTTAAAACAAATATATCAGAATTATTTGATTTTTAAAGTTTTGTAATAACAAAGTGTTTTTTATGAATTTACTTACGAATTTGTAATAATTATGTAAATCATCGGGAAATTTATGTAACACATCCGGAGATGCTTTGAAATTAATTTAGCATTATTAATTTTAAAGAAATCAAACATGAAAACTAGAAGCTTATTACTCGCCTTAATACTAAGCATTGGCTTATTTACTACATCTTGCAGTAATGATGATAACGAAGGGGAAACACTAATTCCATTAGAAGGAAAATGGGATCTTAGCAAAACAGGAACTGTTATAAATGGAACAGAAACATTGTCTGATGCTCCACAAAATCAAAGTGGCTGTAACAGTGATTATCTAGAACTAAAATTGGATAATACAGTAAATGTTGGAGATTATAGTTCGGCTGTAAGTGCTTGTGCGCTAACAGTTCAGTCGGGGATTTATTCAAGATCACACAATAATTTAACTACTGTTATAAATGGTGTGACTAAAACTCAAGATATTGTAAATCTAACACTTAAAGAATTAAAAGTTAGAGATGCAGCAGGCATTATAACCGTTTACACTAGGTAATCGACAAAAAAATAAGTCCTTATAATTGTAGGGATTTATCACGAAACGGAAATGGCTTTTTTTAAAAGCTGTTTCCGTTTTTTTATTGTTTCCACAAAGTCTCGCAAAGAAAACCACAGAGATTGTCAAAGAAATTTTAAAAAACTTTGCGCATCTCTGTGGTTTTCTTTGCGGATCTCTGTGAAATAACTTTTTACATATAAACTTTGTCTTAATCTTAGGAAACATTTCCTTAAATTTGCTTCCATTATAAAAAAATACAATAGTTACAAAAATCAAGCTATGTTACAAATCGCATTTATTAGAGAAAATCAGGAGAAAGTAATCAAGGCTTTAGCAAAACGAAATATCGATGCTAAAAGCGTTGTTGAAGAGGTGGTGCAATTAGATGAAAACCGTCGTGCTGCGCAAGTAGAATTAGACAATGTTTTATCTGAATCTAATAAATTATCCAAAGATATTGGCGAGTTAATGAAAGCTGGTGAGAAATCAAAAGCAGCGATTTTAAAAGAAAAAACAGTTTCGTTAAAAGAAAAAAGCAAAGAACTTGGCGAAAAAGCCGAAGCTCTTGCAGTTGAATTGACAAACAAATTATACACTTTGCCAAATCTTCCTGCAGATATTGTTCCGGAAGGAAAAACGCCAGACGATAACTTAAATGTTTTTGAAGAAGGAGAAATTCCGGTTCTACATGAAGGTGCACAACCTCACTGGGAATTGGTAAAAAAATATGATATCATCGATTTTGAGTTAGGTGTAAAAATTACTGGTGCAGGTTTTCCGGTTTACAAAGGAAAAGGTGCCCGTTTACAACGTGCTTTAATTAATTATTTTTTAGATAAAAATACAGCTGCAGGATATAATGAAGTTCAGGTACCGCATTTGGTAAACGAGGCTTCAGGATTTGGAACAGGACAATTGCCAGACAAAGAAGGACAAATGTATCATTCAACCATTGATGATTTGTATTTGATTCCAACGGCTGAGGTTCCGGTTACGAATTTATTCCGTGATGTTATTTTAAACGAAAGCGAATTGCCGGTTTTACATACTGCATATACGCCATGTTTCCGTCGTGAAGCTGGTTCTTACGGAGCTCACGTGCGTGGATTAAACCGTTTGCACCAATTTGATAAAGTTGAAATTGTACGTATCGAGCATCCGGAAAAATCATACGAAGCTTTAGACGGAATGGTTGAACACGTAAAAAATATTCTTCAAGAACTGAAATTGCCATACAGAATTTTACGTCTTTGCGGAGGCGATATGGGTTTCACATCGGCTTTGACTTATGATTTTGAAGTGTTTTCTACTGCGCAGGATCGTTGGTTAGAAATCAGCTCTGTTTCTAATTTCGAAACTTTCCAGGCAAACCGTTTGAAATTACGTTTCAAAGACAAAGATGGGAAAAACCAATTAGCGCATACATTAAACGGAAGTTCATTGGCTTTGCCTAGAGTTTTGGCCGGAATTTTAGAAAATTACCAAACGCCGGAAGGAATTGTTATACCAGAAGTTTTACGTCCGTACTGCGGATTTGATATTATAAACTAAATTTTTTGTAATTTAGGGAATTAAACCTAACAGGTTTTTAAACCTGTTAGGTTTCTTAGTTTTAAGAGAAAGCATACATAAAATAAATTAATATGAGTGCAATTTTAAATTGGAATGTAGATCCTGTAATAGTAATGATTACAGACAGTTTTCCTTTGAAATATTATGGAGCTCTTTTTGCGTCTGGACTTTTATTAGGCTATTATATTGTCAGAAATATTTATAAAAAAGAAAATATTTCGATAGAAAATCTGGATAGTTTACTGCTTTACGTAATTGTAGGAACAGTTTTAGGAGCTCGATTAGGGCATTGTTTTTTTTATGAACCAGATTATTTTCTGGCTCATCCAATAGAAATACTTTTACCAATTCAGAAAATTGGTGGTGTCTATAAATTTGTTGGTTTTCAAGGTCTGGCAAGTCATGGCGGAACGATAGGTGTTTTAATTGCAATGATTTTATATTGCAGAAAATACAAAGTGAAGTTTTTGTGGTTGTTAGACAGAATGGCAATTGGAGTTCCAGTTACAGGTGCTTTTATCAGATTCGGAAATTTTATGAATTCGGAAATTTATGGAAAACCTACTAATGGAAATTGGGGTGTTGTTTTTCAAAGAGATGATTTGATTCCGAGGCATCCAACACAATTGTATGAAGCATTTTCGTATTTGTTGATTTTTGGAATTTTATTTTGGATGTATAAATCGGACAAAATAAAGAATACCAGCGGATTACTATTCGGAACTTTTCTTACTCTATTGTTTTTGGCGAGATTTATAATTGAATTTTTTAAGGAAAACCAAGAAACTTTTGAAAATAGCATGATCATAAATATGGGGCAAATTTTAAGTATTCCTTTTATTTTAATTGGATTAACTTTGATTGTCTGGAAATCAAAATGTTGAAATTAAACAAGATTTTAAAAACTGTTAGTTTTAACTCAAAAACTGTTAACTGCGACTAAATAATATCACATTAAAAAACTGAAATATGAAAAAATATCTTTATCTATATCGTTTTGCTGTGGTCAAGTCTTGCATGTTTCTCAAAATGAGCAATTGGCTCAATATTATTTCGACAAAGGTGATTTTGAAAAAGCAAAAGTCAGTTATGAAGAGCTTTTGACAAGTGCGCCGTCTAATACACAATATTTTTTAAGAACAATCGAATGTTATCAGCAACTACAGCAATATTTAGTAGCGGAAAAAGCAATTCAGGATCGTTACAACAAATACAAACAAGGTGTTTTTTTAGTCGAATTGGGATACAATTACCAATTGCAGAAAAATGAATCTAAAGCAAGAGGTTATTACGATCAGGCAATCGAAAAAATTAAAGCAAACCCGAATGATGTTTACGGGATTGGGAATTCATTCGAGAAAAAAGTATTGTTGGAATATGCTTTAAAAGCCTATCAAACCGCAATGCAAATGCAGCCGAATTATAATTTTAACTTCCAAATAGGAATGTTGTACGGACAATTGGGAAGAACGGATGAAATGATTGATCTTTTGCTGACAGAATCCTATAAAAATCCGCAGAATGCTAATTTGATTCAAACACAATTATCGCGTTTCATGAATGGCGAAACAGATAATACTGCTTTTAAAGATGCCATGCGAAAAGCCTTGATTTTAAGAACTCAGAAAGATCAGGATGTTTTTTGGAATCATTATCTGAGCTGGTTTTATGTACAGCAAAAGGAGTTTGGGAAAGCTTTTATTCAGGAAAAAGCAATTTATAAACGTGAGCCTGAATCATTTAATCGAGTATTGTCAATTTGAGTCAGTTTGCATTGAATGAGGATGATCACGAAACAGCTGCAGAAATCCTGAATTTCATTCTTTTAAATACGAAAGATTTAGATTTATTGATGCAGACGAATTGCTATTTAATGGAAATCAAAATTGAGAAAGCACAGGAAAAAGATTATCCGGCAATTACGATGCTGAGTTGCAGCAATTACTGACAACTTACGAGATAACTCCTTTTACCTTATCTTTGCAATTAATTCAGGCGCATTTTGCTGGCTTTTAATTTAAAAAATCCCGAAGAAGGTATTGCAATTGTCAAGAACGCTTTAGAGCTTAATTTGAACGATTATCAGGAAGCTGATGCCAAAATGGAATTGGGGATATTTTGCTTCTGCAGGAAAAATTCAATCAGGCGCTTATTTATTATTCGCAGATTCAATTGGATTTAAAAAATGATGTAATGGCGCATGAAGCAAGTTTGAAAGCAGCGAAAACAAGTTATTACAAAACCGATTTTGAGTGGGCTTTAAAGCAGTTTAAAGAGCTAAAATCGGCAAATACGCAATTGATCGCAAATGACGCTCTTGAATATTTTTTATTGATAAATGATAATACCGTCGCCGATTCGACACAAACAGCATTAAAACAATTTGCAAAAGGTGATTTTTTAATTTATCAGAATAAAAAACAAGAGGCAATTGCACAGTTTCAGAACATTCTGAAAACCTATAAAGGCCAAGAAATAGAAGCTGTTACAATGTTGCGTTTAGGTAAGATATATGAAAGCCAGAAAGATTTTAATTCGGCTTTAAGCCAATACCAGCAAATAATTGACAACCATAGTGATGGAATTTATGTTGATGAAGCATTGTTTTTTTCGGCAGAAATTTACAACGATGAATTGCATGATGTAGAAAAAGCAAAGCCTTTGTATGAAAAGGTAATTTTTAATCATCAAGACAGTATTTACTTTGTTGATGCGAGGAAAAAATACCGCGAGTTGCGAGGAGATAAGAATTTATAGTTGGGTTTAATTGGTTAATCGTTTAACTGTTTAACCGAATAAAAGATTAAAAAAAAGAATTAGTAATATGAAGATTTGCGTAAGATTTTAAGAATCAAAAAGTAAAAAAACTTAGTCTCTTAGAACCTTAGAATCTCAGAACCTTTAATAAAAATGATAATTTACAACATAACTACCAATATCCACGAAAGCGTTCATGACCAATGGTTAAAGTGGATGCAGGAAAAACATATCCCGGAAATTCTGGCGACAGAAAAATTTTCATCAGCAAGAATTGTGAGGGTTTTGATTGAAGAAGAAATGGGCGGAATCACCTATTCAGTTCAATATACAACAGACAGCAAAGAAACTCTTGAGAAATATTATCTTGAAGATCAGCCGAGATTCGACAGAGAAGCATTAGAATTATTTGCGGACAAAATGCTTTCTTTTAGAACAGAGTTAGAAGTTATTTCAGATCATTAAAAGAGATTGTTAGATTTTTGGACTTCTTAGATTTTCTGAAAATTATAGAAATTCGAGTCTTTGTTGCAGAATAAAAAAATAAAGCTTTGTGACTTTGAGCCTTTGTGGCAAAAAAAGTGAAATAAGCTTTGACCCGTAGCATCAAAAAGAATATTTTGCGCCCTCGTGGCAAAACAAGTAAGAAAATGGAAAAAGTAAAAGCCAAAAAACATTTAGGACAGCATTTCCTTAAAAGACGAAAGCATCGCAAAAGCAATTGCCGATACTTTAAGCTTAAAGGGATACGATGAGGTGTTAGAAATAGGACCAGGGATGGGTGTGCTTACTAAATATTTACTTGACAAGCCAATGTACATACAAGAGTAATCGAAATTGATACAGAATCTGTTGACGTATCTGGATGCAAATTATCCAAAATTACAAGGTAATATCATTTCAGAAGACTTTCTGAAATACAATATAAATGAGGTTTACGAAAACAAACAGTTCGCTATAATTGGCAATTTCCCGTATAATATTTCAACTCAAATTGTTTTTAGAACATTGGAGTTTAGAGATCAGATTCCTGAGTTTTCGGGAATGTTTCAAAAGGAAGTTGCAGAGCGAATTTGTGAGAAAAAAGGATCAAAAGCCTACGGAATCTTGTCTGTGTTGGCACAGGCTTTCTATGATTACTGAGTATTTGTTTACTGTAAGCGAAAATGTTTTTATTCCTCCGCCCAAGGTCAAGTCGGGTGTGATGAAAATGACCCGAAAGGAAGATTACAGTCTTCCTTGTGGTGAAAAGTTATTTTTTACGGTTGTAAAAACGGCTTTTCAGCAAAGACGAAAAACATTACGTAACAGTTTGAAAACATTAAATTTATCAGATAAATTGCGAGAAGACACTATCTTTGATAAACGTCCTGAGCAACTTAGCGTTGACGAATTTATTGTTTTGACTCAAAAAATAGAAGCCGATGGAGTTCAAAGTTAGCAAAGAATTTATCCAACAATTAGAGGAACATATCGTTCAAGAAAAATGACAACGAACTTGAAATTTTACTTAATGATCTTCACCATGCCGATATCGCCGAAATCCTTGATGAATTGGATTTTGACGAAGCAACCTACATTTTTAAGGTTTTAGATAGTGATAAAACGGCCGAAATTCTTCTTGAATTAGAAGATGATCTGCGTGAAAATATCTTAAGCCGACTTTCACCAAAAGAAATAGCTGAAGAGCTTGATGAGCTTGAAACAAATGATGCTGCCGATATTATCGCTGAGCTTTCGCAGGAAATCAAAGCAGAAGTTATCTCGGAGTTGCTTGACGTTGAGCACGCAAAAGATATTGTTGATTTATTGCGTTATGATGAAAACACGGCGGGTGGTTTGATGGGAAAAGAGCTTGTGAAAGTGAATGAAAACTGGAACGTATTGACTTGCGTAAAAGAAATGCGAATTCAGGCAGAAAACGTTTCTCAGAGTACATTCGATTTATGTTGTTGATGATGAAAACCGACTTAAAAGGCAGATTATCACTTAAAGATTTACTGACCACTTCGACCAAAACTCAAATTGGAGATATTTATATCCGAAAATTAAATTTTGTAAACGTAGATACCGAAGATGTTGAGGTAGCGCGTATCATGCAGAAATACGATTTGGAGGCAATTCCGGTTGTAGACGAACTTGGGCGTTTAGTCGGAAGAATTACAATTGATGATATCGTAGACGTAATCAAGGATGAAGCCGATAAGGATTACCAATTAGCAGCGGGTATTACACAGGACATTGAAACGTAATGACAGTGTTCTTGAATTAACAAAAGCGCGTTTGCCTTGGCTTTTAATAGGAATGGTGATCGAAATTGTTGCTTCTTTTGTTTTGAAAGGAAATGAAGGTGCTTTTCAAAAATATTCAACTTTAATTATTTTTGTGCCTTTGTTGTCAGCAACTGCTGGAAATATTGGTGTTCAGGCTTCGGCAATTGTAGTTCAAGGTTTGGCAAACGGAACTTTAAAAGAGTTTAGTCGTAGTTATTTCAGCAAAAGAAATTACCGTTTCCATGATTTCAGGAAGTATTATTTCGTTTCTTTTGCTTGGGTATCATTCGCTTATGTATCGGCAATATTTGGTAGGAGTTGCAATTTCAATTTCAATGATTGTAGTGATTTTGTTTGCTGCAACTTTAGGAACTTTAGTGCCGCTTTTTCTTCATAAAAATAAAATTGATCCTGCAATTGCAACAGGTCCGTTTATCACAACAACCAATGACGTTTTTGGAATTATGCTTTATTTTGGAGTTGCAAAATGATTCTTAGGATTTTAGATTTTTGCCACAAATTAATAGATTACAGTGATTTAAGATCTTCAAAATCTATGTAATTTGCGAATCTGAAGAATTATGCTATTAACCAGCTAGAAACAAATACAATAAGCAAATGAAAGTACATATAATTGGAGGAGGAAATCTTGGCGTTTCTATTGCCTTGGGAATTGCCAAATTTTCGAAAAATAATCAGGTTACAGTAACAAGAAGAAACACAGCGAGTATTCAGTATTTGGCTGAGTACGGAATTACAGTTTCTAACGATAATAAACACAATATTCAGGAAGCTGATGTTGTGATTTTAACCATAAAACCTTATCAGGTAGATACTGTTTTGGCTGAAATCTTACCTGTAATCAAAGGGAAAACAATAGCTTCGGCAGTAAGCGGATTGTCTTTGGACATGCTTCAATCAAAAACAAATAATGAATTTCCGGTTGTGCGAATTATGCCGAATATTGCAGCGCAGTTTGGAGAATCGGCAACTTGTATTTCTTTTCCTGAAACAGATCGTGAAGAAGCAATGCCAATTGTAGATTTGTTCCAAGATTTGGGAACTGCTCCTATTATTGATGAAAAATTAATGGATGCAGCAACTGTTTTAGGCGCTTGCGGAACTGCTTATGCATTACGATATATTCGTGCTTCTATGCAGGCCGGAATCGAAATAGGATTTGATTCTCAGAACAGCTTTGGCAATCGCTGCACAAACCGTAAAAGGAGCGGCAAAAATGTTATTAGAGGAGAAAGTACATCCGGAACAATTAATCGATCGTGTAACGACGCCTCAGGGCTGTACAATCGTTGGTTTGAATGAAATGGAGCATAATGGTTTCAGTTCTTCATTGATAAAAGGAATTAAAACTTCGTTGAAACAGATTAAAGGTTAGGTTGAATAAAAGCATCAATTGTAATATAAAAATTCCAAATTCCAGTTTTGTTGGGGTTTGGAATTTTTGTTTTTAAAGTTGGTGTTTGTCATTCCGAGCGAACGAGGCTCTCCGGAAGTAAATCGACAAAGATTGGTGATTTCGTAATGAAGATACTTGCGGAGATCCTGTTCCTCGGAATTTGACAGATATTGTGGATAATCTGAATTTCTGAGATTGGAATTTTGTTTATGCAAAAACTTCAAAATGCTCAACATTTCTCTTCAAATTCTAAAAGAAACTCATCATCTTCAGGATAATATTTGGCTTTCTCAAAATCTTCTCCGGCGAAATTTTTGATGACTTCGAGATTTTCCCAATATGTAATTAGAGTAAAATGACCTTCGTTGTTTTTGATATTTCTTAAAAAGGAAAATTTGACAAATCCCGATGTTTTTCAGTAGTCAGGAATGGCGGTTTTTATAATGAAATCGGTGTAGGTTTCATAATCTTCAATTTTTGTTTTTCCGTGCCAGATTCTTGCAATCATAATAGTAGTTTTAAAGTAGTTATGATGTTGTTATGGAATTTGGAAACGAGCGTTAGCGATCAGGCGAAGCAAATTATTTTTTGGTTTTTTTCAAAACATACTTTAAAAAGACAAATCCAAAGAATCCTGAAAGTAATGACGCAATCAAAATGGCAATCTTAGAAAAAACAATAGTTTCAGGATCTTTAAAAGCTAAAATGGTAATGAAAATTGACATAGTGAAACCAATTCCGCCTAACATTCCGGCGCCTAAAAGATGTGACCATTTTAAGCTTTTTGGCAATGAGCATAAACCGGCAGTTACTCCAATCGATGAAAAAAGAACAATTCCGAGAGGTTTTCCGATGACTAATCCAAGTATAATTCCAAAAGTATTTGGATGATTTAAGCCTTCATGCCAATCGTTTGTTATGGCAATACAAGTATTTGCAATGGCAAACAGCGGCAATATGATAAAAGCAACGGGTTTATGTAAAAAATGTTGGAGTTTATAAGAAGATGAATTTTCACTTCCATCTCCAAACGGAATTACAAACGCCAATATAACTCCCGTAATAGTCGCGTGTACGCCAGAATTCAGCATAAAATACCACATAATAATGCCACCAATTAAATACGGAATGATATTGTTTATTTTCATTCGGTTTAGGATAAAAAGTAAACCCCAAATTACTAAAGCTATTGCAAGATTTACAAAAGCAATTGAAGTAGTATAAAAAATGGCGATAACAATTATGGCGCCCAAATCGTCAATTACGGCGAGAGCAGTTAAAAATATTTTTAGAGACGGTGAAACTTTTTTTCCTAAAAGGGATAAAATCCCAATTGCAAAAGCAATATCGGTCGCCATTGGAATTCCTGCTCCGTTTTGAGTTTCAGTACCAAAATTTAAAGCCAGAAATATTGCGGCGGGAACCAGCATACCACCAAGAGCTGCCATGATTGGCAATGAAGCATTTTTGATGTTTGATAATTCTCCATGATAAATTTCGCGTTCTAATTCTAAACCAATCAAAAGAAAAAAGATGGTCATTAAGCCGTCATTAATCCAATGTGTGATGGAATGTCCTCCTAAATCTTTTTCCCAAAAACCTACATATTCTGCCGAATAAGCTGAATTTGCAAAATACAAAGAACATATTGTTACAAATAACAAGAGAAGTCCTCCGGATTTTTCGTTATTAAAAAAGGAATTAAAAGTTGCGGTTAATTTCATTTGAGAAAAGGTTTTGAAGATTTGAAAAGGAAGGAATTTCTTCGAAGACTTATATTTTCAAAGTTAAAGAAAATATGAGCAATAAAAAAGTGTAGCCAGAAAGTCGCAGCGATATGGCGGTTTTTAATATCGATAGAATATTAAATTAACCGTATTTTTGTGTTATAAAATTCAAGATATAATGAGTGTAAAAATTCTTCACATCGACAGCAATAATCCTATTTTGTGGAATCAATTAGAAGAAGCAGGTTTTGAAAATCACGCCGATTTTAAATCTTCAAAAGAAGAAATCGAAGCTAAAATTCAAGATTACAACGGAATTGTAATTCGAAGCCGTTTCAAGATTGACAAGACTTTTTTAGATAATGCAACAAATTTGCAATTTATAGCAAGAGTGGGTGCGGGCTTGAAAGCATTGACTGTGAGTATGCCGAAACAAAAGGAATTCATTTAATCGCAGCTCCGGAAGGAAACAGAAATGCTGTTGCAGAACATTCGCTTGGTGTAATATTATCGCTTTTTAATAATTTAAATCAGGCCGACGCCGAGATCAAAGCCGGACATTGGAATCGTGAAAGCAATCGCGGACATGAATTAGACGGAAAAACGGTTGGAATTATTGGTTATGGAAATATGGGAAAAGCTTTCGCCAAAAAACTTCGCGGTTTTGATTCGGAGGTTTTGTTTTATGATATTTTAGAAAATATTGGCGATGAAAATGCCAAACAGGTTTCATTACAGGAATTGCAAAAAAGAGCTGATGTTTTGAGTCTTCATTTGCCTTGGACGCCACAAACAGACAAGATGGTCGATGCGACTTTTATAAACGCATTTTCGAAGCCATTTTGGATCATAAATACTTCACGCGGTAAAAATATTGTTACGGCAGATTTAGTTGAAGCTATGAAGGCTAAAAAGGTTTTAGGCGCGGGTTTAGATGTTTTAGAGTATGAGAAATTATCTTTTGAAACACTTTTTCAGGATAAAAACACTCCAGAAGCATTTCAATATTTGCTAGAAGCTAAAAACGTTTTACTGACGCCACACATTGCAGGATGGACTTTTGAAAGCCATGAACGTTTGGCTCAAGTAATTGTAGATAAAATTAAAGCGGTTTATGTTGGCGGAGCCTTGAATGTATGATTTTTTAAGATTTGTAATATACTATTGCATTAACGTAATTTTACGATAAGTATTTTCTGTAAATTTGACATCTTCAATTAGTTTTTAAAATTATTTTTTTCTAATATTGTTATGAAATTTTTAACAAGATTTAAGAAAGGAGCGACCGAAAATCCTTAAAAGAGTAGGATTTAATTAATCTGATAAAAAATGGAAAACACAAAGTACGAGGCTTGGAATACTCCATCGCGTCCAAGAGAAGAAAATAAAAAGATTTCAGCAGGAATTCTGGCTATTTTAGTTGGAGTTTTTGGGATTCATAAATTTTATTTAGGTTATACTAAAGAAGGAATTATTCATTTGCTTTTAGGCTTAATGTGTGGTGTAGGAGGTGTGATTGGTATAATTGAAGGAATTCTGTACTTGACAAAAACAGACGAAGAGTTTTATGAGACTTATCAAGTAGGTTATCGAGGCTGGTTTTAAATATAAAAAAAATCCCATTTGCAAAAGCAGATGGGATTTTTTTAAATTCTACTTTCTGAAAATTGATTCAAAATCATGTCTTTTCTTTATATAAAGATGTCTTTTGATGCTTCAAAACAAATCTAATAACAGGTAATCTTGCACTTTGTTAAAAAGTGACGGAGTAACCGAAAATCCTTAAGAGTAGGGAATTTATTTAAAGATTTGTTATGGTAGAAATGTACAAAAAAGTAGTTCTTGAAAATTACGCGAATTTTAATGGAAGGGCAAGAAGAAGAGAATATTGGATGTTTATTCTCGGGAGTTTTATTATCTCAACCATCTTCCAAATTATTGATAAAGTGGCTGGCTTGACATTTGGTGTAGGAGAAACTGGAATTCTAGGTCTTATATATAGCTTGGTGGTTGCAATTCCTACAATTGCGGTTGCAATTAGAAGAATGCACGATGTTAATAAAAGTGGATGGTTTATACTTATTCCGATTTATAATATATTTTTACTTGCTACAGAAGGAGAAAAAGGACCAAATCAATATGGTGCAGATCCGAAAAATCAATTAGAAGAAATAGATGAAATTGGTAAAGAATAATTTATTAAACTAGTTTTAAATAAAAATTGTAATTAAAAAGTCCCATTTGCAAAAGCAGATGGGACTTTTTTAATTTTTAGAGCTAGCATTAGTCTTCTTTCTCAAAGAGCTTTTTCTCTAATTCAAGCTGAAACTCTTCAATGACTGGCTTCATCGTGCTTTCTGGAATATCTGCAATTCTGATATACATTAAGCCGTCAACAGCATTATTGAATAACGGATCGACATTAAAAGCAACTACTCTCGCGTTTTGTTTGATGTATTTTTTAATTAAAACTGGCAAACGTAAATTTCCTGGTTCTAATTCGTCTATTATTTTGTCAAATTTATTTAAATCAGATTCGGCTTCATCAAAAATAAAGTCTTTGTCTGCATCTTTCAATTTTACTTTATACGCTTTCTTCGGATGAATGTATTGTGCAATATAAGGATCGTAATAATTTGATTTCATAAACTCAATCATTAACGATTTAGAGAAATCAGAGAATTGATTACTGATGCTTACGCCTCCTAATAAATATTTATGTTCAGGATAACGCAAAGTAGTATGAATAATACCTTTCCAAAGCAAGAATAAAGGCATTGGTTTTTGCTGATATTCGCGAATGATAAAAGCACGTCCCATTTCGATAGATTTGTGCATCATGTCATGAAGTTCCTGTTCAAATCTAAAAAGATCTGTTAGGTAAAAACCTTCAATTCCGTATTTTGGATAAATCTCAGCGCCTAATCCCATTCGGTAGGCTCCTGCGATTTTCTTCGTTTCATCATCCCATAAAAACATATGGTGATAATATTGGTCGTATTCGTCTAAGTCAATCGATTCATTGGTTCCTTCGCCAACTTCACGGAAAGTGATTTCGCGTAAACGGCCAATTTCATGCAAAATATTAGGAATTGATTTTGCTGTAGCAAAAAACACTTCATAGTTTTTGCTCTGTAGTAAACGGCAATCACTATTTCTTAACGCATCAACTTCGGCAATCATTTTTGTTTCGTTGGCCGGAGTTGCAATTTTTTTAGGCGCTTTCGGAATTTTTAAGCTCGCTGTGTCTATCAGTTTAGTGTCCTTTTCAAAAGGATTGGCAAGCATGTAGGTTTTCTTTCTTAAAAATTCTGAGTATTCTTCAAACGATTCGATTTCGTTTTGTTCGTTTACAGAAATTGGTTTTCCAATACGAACTTTGATTACACGGTCTTTCTGCGTAAGCAATTCTGAAGGAAGTTTTGCAGTGCGCAAAGTGTCATCTATTTTTGAAAGCCAATAGAATAATTTACTGTTTTTAGCATGAAAATAAATTGGAACAACTGGAACTTTTGCTTTTCTAATCAATTTCAAAGCACCTTCTTCCCATGGTTTGTCAACCACTAATTTGCCGTCTTTGTATGTTGAAACTTCTCCGGCTGGAAAAATTCCTAAAGGTTTTCCGTCACTTAAATGACGTAAAGTTTCTTTAATTCCAACCACGCTTGATTTTGCATCCTTATGATTTTCAAAAGGATTAACCGGCATGATGTATTTTTTAAGCGGAACGATTCTGTGTAATAAGAAATTAGCAATAATCTTGAAATTTGGTTCTCTTTCAAGCATTAACTTCAAAAGCAAAATGCCATCAATTCCTCCTAGCGGATGATTTGAAATGGTAATATAAGCGCCATCTTTCGGTAAACGTTTTAAATCTTCTTCTGGGATTTCAAATTTAATTTCCATCTCATCCAAAATTCCGTTTAGAAACGCAACATCCTCTAAATGTTTATTATTATCGTAAATTTTATTCAGGGTTGAGATCTTAAGAACCTTCATAAGAATCCAGCCTGAAAAAGTACCGAATACTCCGTACTTATCAACATTTATTGCCTTTGCAACTTCTTTCGCGGTAACTAAACCCATGTACTATTTTTAAATTATTAGAGCAGCGAACAAAGATAACAAAAAACTCTACTTTTCCTTTATTCAATCATAAACTTTCCACTTTTTTATTACATTTGGAATCCTAAAAAAATTACCAAGATGAAAATTATTTCTTATAATGTAAACGGAATTCGTGCTGCCATAACTAAAGGATTTATCGAATGGCTAGAAACTGCAAACCCTGATGTTATCTGTCTTCAGGAAATTAAAGCGACACAGGATCAGATTCCGGTTGAAGCTATAACGGCGGCAGGCTATCCTTATCAATATTATTATCCGGCGACTAAAAAAGGATATAGTGGTGTTGCAATATTATCTAAAACGAAGCCAAAAGCAGTGGTGTATGGAACAGGAATTCATCATATGGATTTTGAAGGGCGTAATCTTCGTGCCGATTTTGAGGACTGTTCTGTGATGAGTTTATATCTCCCGTCAGGAACAAATATTGAAAGATTGGATCATAAATTTATGTTTATGGACGATTTTCAGACTTATATTAACGAACTGAAACTAACAATTCCGAATTTGATTATCTGCGGAGATTATAATATTTGCCACGAAGCGATTGATATTCATGATCCTGTCCGCAATAAAACGGTTTCTGGATTTTTGCCTGCTGAACGTGCTTGGCTTGATGCGTTTATGAAATCAGGTTTTATCGACAGTTTCCGTCATTTCAATAAAGATCCACATCATTATTCATGGTGGAGTTACCGCGCCGGAGCCAGAGGAAATAACAAAGGCTGGCGTATCGATTATAATCTTGTAAGTGATTCAATGGGACATCGTTTAAAACGAGCGGTTATTCTTCCAGATGCTGTTCACTCAGATCATTGTCCGGTTTTAGTCGAGATTGACTAAAGTTTGGTATTGTTCTTGTTAAGAATGTATCAATTTTGTTTTAGGAGCTGTTTCCTGCTGTACACTATATCTTTTGTGGCGAACCCCGCCACAAAAGGATGCCGTTTCCATCAGGGCTAGGGCTTCTAGGTAACAAGAAAATTCGAATTATTAATAAAGCCCCCAAATAAAAACCACAAGTAAAATGATTAAAAAAGCCTCCATTGGATTAGTAGTTTTAGCCTTGTCTATGACTTCTTGTGTATCCAAAAAGATTTACAACGATCTTGAAACCAAATATTCAGATCTAAAAAAAGAAAACCGTTCTATTGCTGATGAAAATGCTGGATTGAAAACCGCAAAAAATCAATTAGAATTAGATCGTGATAAACTGACTAAAGATTTAGCAAGTACAAAAGATGATCTTGCTAAACAAAAAGCGGATCTTGCAGCGGAGCAAAAAAAATATAAAGTTCTACAGGATTCTTATAATGCATTAGAAAAAAACAGTAACGATGCGTTAGAAAGTAATATGGCTAAAAACCGAGAATTACTGGCACAATTAGAAGCAAAATCTAAAAAATTGGCTGATGAGCAAGCTCGCTTAGATAAAACTGCAAGCCGATTAAAAGAGCTTGAAGATATGATTGCGGCAAAAGAAGAATCAATGCGCAAACTAAAAGAAACTTTATCGAAAGCCTTAAATGGTTTTGAAGGAAAAGGTTTGACAGTGGAGCAGAAAAACGGAAAGGTATATGTTTCTATGGAAAACAAATTACTTTTTAATTCAGGGAGTTGGGCCGTTGGAGTTGAAGGAAGAAAAGCAGTTGTAGAACTTGGGAAAGTTTTAGGTGATAATCCAGATCTTTCGGTTTTAATTGAAGGTCACACAGATGATGATCCGTATGCAGGTTCAGGACCAATTGCAAACAACTGGGATTTATCGACTAAAAGAGCAACGGCAATTGTTGCTATTTTAAGCGAAAACACTAAAATCAACAAACAAAAATTAACAGCAGCGGGACGAAGCGAATTTTCTCCTTTGGCAAGCAATGCGACTCCAGAAGGAAAAGCTAAAAACCGAAGAATCGAAATTATCTTGACGCCAAGATTAGATGAGATTGCTGAGATGCTTAATAGCATTAATTAAGGTGCTAAGGTTCTGAGATTCTAAGGTGCTAAGGTTTTAAAAAAGGTTCAAAGTTTTACTTTGAACCTTTTTTTTTGACATGAATAAAACCTTAGCACCTTAGAATCTCAGAACCTTAGCACCTAAAAAATAATCTTGTAGATTTTTTAACTTTTGTAATATTTTCATTTGAAAAATCTGGTTGTATCTTTGAAGTTAACAATTCGAAGGAAAAAACCTTAGAATCTTAGCAACTTAGTATCTTAGAACCTAAAAAAATGATCTACACTACATTACCCAACACCGATATAAAAGTTAGTAAAATCAATCTCGGAACAATGACTTTTGGTCAACAGAATACCGAAGCTGAAGGACACGCACAAATGGATTATGCGCTTGAAAGAGGCGTTAATTTTTTTGATACAGCCGAAATGTATTCAGTTCCGGCAAGTGAAGCGACTTACGGAAGCACAGAGAAAATCATTGGAACTTGGTTTAAAAAATCTGGAAATCGCGATAAAGTGATTTTGGCATCAAAAATTGCAGGTCCAAATCCGAGTTTTGGGTATATGCGCGAGAAATTGGATTTTTCGCCTGCGAGTATAAAATTCGCTGTTGAAAACAGTTTAAAACGTCTTCAGACAGATTATATTGATTTGTACCAAATGCACTGGCCGGAAAGAAAAACCAATAATTTTGGACAACGTGCATTTCATGGACACAATGATGTCTGGGAAGATAATTTCAGAGAAATTCTTGAAACGTTTGACAGATTAATTAAAGAAGGGAAAATCAAACAGATTGGAGTTTCTAATGAAAATTCATGGGGAATGATGCGCCTTTTGGAAGAAAGCAAATATCAAAATCTGCCAAGAATAAAAACGGTTCAAAATCCTTATAATTTATTGAACCGTCTTTTTGAAGTGAATTCGGCTGAAGTTTCTAAATATGAAAATGTTGGCTTGTTGGCTTATTCGCCGTTGGCATTTGGAGTTTTGACTGGGAAATTTTTAACTGGAGAAAGTCATCCAAAAGCTAGAATTAATCTTTTTCCGCAATACAAACGTTACAATAGCGAACAATGTACGCAAGCAACAAAATTGTATCAGGAAATTGCTCAAAAACACGGATTAACATTGACGCAATTAGCAATGGGATTTGTATTGCAACAGCCGTTTTTGACAAGTGCGATTATTGGCGCCACAACATTGGAACAATTAAAAGAAAATATTGATACAATCAATGTTGTTCTTTCTAAAGAAATTCTTGCAGAAATTGATGCTGTTCAAGCAATTATTCCTGATCCGGCACCTTAAATTCGATAACGTTAATTTTAGAAAAGGCCTCTAAAGAAATACAATTCCTTAGAGGCCTTTTTTAATTAAATTTATTTTTGATTGCTCTTTCAGTTTTTTGTCTAACAAAAAATATGAAAAATACAATAATTATGATCGAAGTGATAAAACCGCCAATATCTGTAAAAGGGAGATAAGCTCCAATAAACGAAATTGCGATTGAACATAATGCAGAAATCATAATCATTTTTGCAGAATATTTTTGTGTAAAATCCCATTGCTCTTGAGATTTTAAAGAATTTTTTGTACGATATCCTTTTTGATTTCTGTCTTTTGAAGGAAATATATATTCAAAAAATCCGAGAAATATAAAAGCGATGCCGAATGTAAAAAGGACTAATGAAAAAGTCAAATCTATAAAGTTTTAAATATTACCTTATCATGTTGTTACAAATCAAACTCATCCTCAACAGCCAAAGAATCATTTTTAACCGCAGTCGAATCCGGTACTTTAATTTTGATCAATGAACGCGCACTTCCAGAAATATAAACCGGCAATTGTCCAAGTGTATCTTCGGGAACTAAAAGGCCTCGGCGGAACATTAGATTTTTTAAGAACTTCTGATTCTTTAAGGCGTAATCTTTCAAATTACCTTGATCGTTAAACTGATACATGAATTTTCTTGGTTTCGGAATAATCGTTGCCAAATACAAACATTCATCTACATTTAAATCTGAAGGACTTTTTTGGAAGTAAAAATGACTCGCTTCACCAATTCCGTAAACATTTGGTCCCCATTCGATAATGTTGAAATAAACTTCGAGCATTCTTTCTTTGCTTACAATTCGGTTGTTTTCTAAAATGTAAACTAATAGAATTTCTTCAAGTTTTCGCGAAAGCGTTTTTTCACGAGTCAAAAACACATTTTTAATCAACTGCATGCTGATTGTGCTGGCACCGCGCGAGAATTTTTTGGTTCTAATGTTTTTTAGAATCGACTGTTTAAATGCTTCATTTATAAAACCGCGATGCGAGAAAAACGATGGATCTTCAGTCGTTAAAACGCATTTTCTCAAATAAGGTGAAATTTGGTCTAAAGGCGTATAATTCGGATTCGCGTTTCCAACCAAAATCGGTCTTTGTAAAACGTTTTGGATTATCGCACGATAAACAAATTCGCCGTTTAATTTATTCAAATCGGCTTCGCCATATTTAGTGATTCGTAAATCTTCTTTGTTGAGTTTGCTGTCAAAAACAAGTGTATTTGGTTTGTTTTTATTGAATTTGAAATCCAATTTATAATCAAAATTTCCAGTTGCCTGCATTCCTTGAAAATGCGTAAATAAACCATCAGGAAGCGAAACAATAAAATCCTGCGCGTTCATTTTCGGGATATTAACTTTCAAAGTATAAACCGTATCTTTTTCAGTGTCATAAGAAATATATGGGTGAACTTTTATTTTGTTTAACTGCATTGTCGAAGTGCTGTCAATAGAAATGAAACTGTCTCCTAATAAAAATCGGTAATCAAAACGCGCATTTTTTATAATAACATCTTTACTCGCAATTTTTGGGTGATTGATTTTTAAATTGGTAATCGAAGTAAAACCGTCAATATGAAGTTCACTGCCGCTTTTGTCAATTTTTTCGACATTTAAGCGAATAGAATCAAAACTGGCTTTTAAATTATATCTTTCATCAAGATAAGGAACTTTAATTGCTCCAGTATCTAAATTAAAAAAACGAATATCTGCTTTTTGATTTCTTGGATCGGCAAAGCCTTTTAAATTCCATTTTTGGTCAAAATCTTTGCTGACAACATGAATATTGGTTTCGAGCTGTTTGTTGTCTAAAACCAGTTTGTTTATTGCGATATTTGTCTTTTTTCCGTTGTCATCAATTTTGAATTGGAAGTTTTCCAAATTCATATCGGTCGGAACTAGATTCAGTAATTTTGAAATAATTCGGTAAGCAAAAGCGCCGTATTTTCGTTTTTCACTTTTTTCAGTATCGTCGCTATTTCTTTTTAAGAACGCATCAAAGTTGCGGATTTTTCCTTTTTTGACTAATTGAATATATCCATTGTTGACTTTTAAAGTTCCAACTTGAACATCGCCAATCAACAAATTGCTTAAACTGATGCTTGTTTCAATGCTTTTGATTTTCAAAAGCGTATCGGCATTTTTTGGAACTAGTACAATATCGTTCATTTTGATGCTTGACAGACCATTAAATGAAGCTTCTTTTATAGAAAAATCGCTGTTGTAATCAACGGCCATTTTATGGGTAACTTTTGCAATGGCCTGTTTTAAAAGTGAATCACGAAAATAATATAGGCCGATGCAAAGCAAAACGAATAATACAGCAAGTATTTTTAGCGCTTTGAATATTTTTTGTTTTGGAAAATTCATAGTGGTATTTTTATCAGAAATCAACCAAAAAGAATACTCGCAACATCTTCAATTTTTGCTACAAGTTCAATTTTGATTCCGGTATTTTTTAAAGCAATTTTGTTGTATTTGGAAACAAAAATGGTGTCAAAACCTAATTTTTCGGCTTCCTGAATGCGTTGGTCAACACGATTAACAGGACGAATTTCGCCAGACAATCCGACTTCGCCTGCAAAACAGAAACCTTTCCCAACCGGAATATCTTCGTTTGATGATAAAATCGCTGCAACAACTGCAAGATCAATCGCAGGATCATCAACAGAAATTCCTCCGGTGACATTCAGGAAAACGTCTTTTGCACCGAGACGAAATCCAGCTCTTTTCTCTAAAACGGCCAAAATCATATTTAGTCTTTTGGCGTTGTAACCAGTCGTACTGCGCTGTGGCGTTCCATAAACGGCTGTACTCACAAGCGATTGAATTTCGATCATTAACGGACGCATTCCTTCGAGAGTCGTGGCAATTGCGGTTCCTGATAATTCTTCGTCTTTGTGCGAAATCAATATTTCTGACGGATTGCTTACTTCGCGCAAACCGCTTCCGAGCATTTCATAAATTCCAAGTTCAGAAGTTGAGCCGAATCGGTTTTTAAGTGAACGCAAAATTCGATAAATATGATTTCTGTCGCCTTCAAACTGAAGAACAGTATCGACCATATGTTCCAAGATTTTTGGTCCCGCGATGTTTCCGTCTTTGGTAATATGTCCAATTAAAATAACTGGAATATTGGTTTCTTTAGCAAATTTGATCAATTCGGCAGTTGTTTCTCTAATTTGAGAAATACTTCCGGCCGTTGATTCAATATAATCAGTATGTAAAGTTTGAATCGAATCTATAATTACAATCTCGGGCTGAATAGCTTCAATTTGTTTAAAGATGTTTTGCGTTTTAGTCTCCGTCAAAATATAGCAGTTATCGCTATTTGGCGTTATTCTTTCGGCACGCATTTTTATTTGTTTCTGACTTTCTTCTCCAGAAACATATAAAGTTTTGTAGGGTAGTTTTAATGAGATTTGAAGTAAAAGTGTGCTTTTTCCAATTCCAGGTTCTCCGCCCAAAAGTGTCAAAGATCCCGGAACGATTCCGCCACCTAAAACACGATTCAATTCGCCGTCAGTAGTATCCATTCGAATTTCCTGAGCTGAATCAATTTCGTCAATTTTTAAAGGCCTTGGCGCTTTGTTTGTTGAAGTTGGTTCACTTTTCCAGGCCACTTTTTCCTGCTTCTGAATAATTTCTTCAGCAATTGTATTCCATTCTTTGCACGCGTTGCATTGTCCCTGCCATTTAGAGTATTGGGTGCCACAATTTTGGCAAAAAAAGGAAGTTTTAACTTTTGACATTACTTAGTTTTTTTAGCAAGCGTATTCATTTCGTCAATTTTCTCATACATCAAATCCTTGTTTAAATCTCCAATTGGTTCCATTTGCGAAGCATTTTGATATTTTTTTGAAGCATGCTTTGGGTCACCCATTTTTTCATACATCAATCCTAATTCATATTCTCCAAGCATGGCTTTTGGATAATTTACATTCCCAATTTCGGCCATTTTTCCTAACTCATCATAAGCGTTTTTCTTTAAAATAATGTTTTCAATTACCTTAAAATCGCTCATTCTCACAGGAACTTGATAGCCTAATATTTCTGACATTGTTGCATATTTCTTTTCTAAATAATCAGAATAACCTGTTTCAAGAACGGCTATTTTTTCATTATATTCAGCAGAATTTATTGGTCTGTATGATTCAAAAATTTGATACAAAGCATTTGGTATAGAGTTTAAAACCTCAGTATAATGTGTTGCACCTTTGAATACGTCGTATTTATAATTTACTAACGGATTATTAGCGATTTTAATATTGCTGTTTAATTTTTCAATTGGCTCTTTTATTCTTTTAATATCACCTTCCCCTGCAGAAAGATAATAAAATATAGGTTTTTGGATTTTTGCAAATTTCTCTGCTATTCTAACTTCCATTTTTGGTGCAAGTTCTGGGCTTAAACAGATATATGCGTTAAAAAGGGGCTCTTCTTTATACAAATAAAAATTAGCAAAACTTGCTGTGATATCATGGCCTGCAATAATTCTGAATGGCGCAGTGTGGTATTTTTTTCCGATGTACGGAATTAACTCCGCACCTATAAATTCAAAAAATTTTGCCCCTTTTTCAAAAGGTAAGCCTTCATTTTGATCAATTGTCGAATCGTCTTCACGCTCTCCATTTTTATTTTGATGAATTCCAATGATAATCATTTCTGGAATGTCATCCCAGTATGAACCATAACTCACAGCTCCAGAAAATGGATCAAACAAATAATCTCCATCCAAAAGATATAAAACAGGATATGTTCTGTCTGATTTCTCATCGTAAGAAGGGGGAAGTCCAATTGTTATTCTTCGTTCTTCTCCCAGTTTTTCAGACTTAATGTTGTCGAATTTTTTCTGCGAAAAAACAGAAACGGAAATGAATACAAGTAGTAGGTAAACTTTTTTCATGATTTGTGGCATTTCAGTGAATTAAAAAGTATTGAAAATAGTATGGCAATATAATACTTTATTTGCTTTTAGGTATTTTGGGATTAAAAAAAAGCAATGATTTCCTACGAAAAATTTGTATTTTGATTTAAGGCAAAAGAAAATCTGTTTGTGCAAAATATTTTTTGACAAATGTAAGAATTAAAGTAAGCGTGAAATAAAAATTTATGTCAGCGAATTATCATTTTCATTAGGGAAAATGATCCATGGTTTGAAGGTTTTAGCTTCTTCAAATTCCAAGGTTGCATAGGATATAATGATAATGATGTCGTCTTTTTGAACCTTTCTTGCGGCCGGACCATTAAGTGTGATTTCGCCTGAATCTTTTATGCCTTTTATAGCATAAGTTTCAAAACGTTCACCATTATTAATGTTAACAATAGATACTTTTTCGCCTTCAATAATATTTGAAGCCTCTAGAAGAGTTTCATCAATAGTAATACTGCCAATATAATTTAAATCAGCTCCAGTAACTTTTACTCGATGAATTTTTGATTTTATAACTTGAATTTGCATGATGCAAAGGTAATTTAATTTAATGAAATGGTGTCAATTAACCTTATAGAATTAACAAATACCGCTATAAATGCACGGTATTTTTTGTCTATAATTTTATGATCAATTGGTAATAATGTAGATTCGTCAGCAATTACAAAATATTCAAGTTCAAATCTTGGATTGTCCTTGAAAGCATCTTCGACAAATTTAATGGTTTCTTCTGGAGTGTTTTTCTGGAATATTTCTTTAGCTTCAGTAAGAACTTTGTATATGATTGAAGCTTCTTTTCTTTCTTCAGCAGAAAGGCGTTCGTTGCGAGAACTCATCGCTAAAAGATTTTCTTCTCTAAAAATTGGACAGCCAATAACATTAACGGGTAAATTGTTTTTTTCGACTAATTTTTTAACAATTTGAAGTTGCTGAAAATCCTTTTCTCCAAAGTAGGCATTTGTAGGCGTTACGATTTCAAAAAGACGTTTTACAATAGTTCCAACTCCGTTGAAATGTCCAGGTCTGAATTTTCCTTCCATCTGATTTTCTAATCCGTCAAAATCAAATGTTTGCGAAATTGTGTTTCCTTCATAAATATCTTCGACAGAAGGCGCATATAAAATGATTTTGTCACTTAATCCTCTCATTTTTTTTACGTCTTCTTCAAGAGTGCGAGGGTATTTTTCTAAATCTTCGGGATTATTAAACTGAGTAGGATTTACGAAAATACTTACAACTGTATCGTTGTTTTCCTTAAGTGATCGCTGCATTAAAGCCAGATGCCCTTGGTGTAAAGCCCCCATGGTTGGTACAAATCCGATGGTTGAACTTGCTGTTTTGATAGTTTTTAAATACGCTATCAGGGCTACTTTACCGTAAAAAATATGCATGTCGGTATTATTAAAATTTTATGCAAACATAATATATTAGTTATAAACTGCATAAAATTTTGTAATTTTGCAACGTTTTTATTACCAAAAATTAAGTAAAATACTATTATGAAAGATAAGAGGATATTATATGTATCATCTGAAGTCGTGCCTTATTTGGCTGAAAATGAGGTTTCTTTAATGTCGTATGACGTTCCAAAAATGATCAATGATCAAGGAGGTCAGATAAGAATTTTCATGCCAAGATATGGAAATATCAACGAAAGAAGACATCAATTACACGAAGTGATCAGGCTTTCTGGAATGAATTTGGTAGTGAATGATTTAGATATGCCATTGATTATTAAAGTCGCTTCAATTCCGAAAGAAAGAATTCAGGTTTATTTTATTGATAATGACGAGTATTTTAAACGTAAAGCAACTTTTGCAGACGAAGAAGGCGCATTATATCCAGATAATGATGAGCGTGCTATATTTTTTGCTAAAGGAGTTGTTGAAACAGTTAAAAAATTGAACTGGGTTCCAGATATTATTCATGTTCATGGCTGGCTTGCAGCAATGCTTCCTATATATATGAAGCATTATTATAAAAACGAAGCTTTGTTTTCTGAAACTAAAATTGTTACATCGGTTTACGGACAGTCTTTTGATGAGAATTTAGATATGGAGATGATCAACAAAGTAAAATTTGATGGTGTGCCTCATGAATCTGTTTCTGACTTGGAAGTTCCTAATTACGAGAATATATTAAAAGCAAGTATATTACATTCAGATGCTGTAATTATTGCGTCTGAAAATGTTTCCCCAAGTTTAACAAAATTTATAGAATCTTCAGGAAAACCTTTTTTACCTTTCGGCCCGAAAGATGCATTCGCTGAAGCGTATACAAATTTCTACCGAAAAATGGGTCTTTAATTAATTTTAAATTTAAACATGTATAATACTTCTTTTATTAAGAAAATTCTAATAGCGGCAACGGTTGTTTTTTTATATTCCTGTGATAGAGATTTTAATGCAATAGGTGATGAGTTAATCGGGGATAATCATTTTGATTTGACGCCTGAGAAATATGATGTTTTAGCCTATAATCAAGAAATTACACCAGTTCAGTCAAACGGATTGGCAACAAATGCTTTGGGTATTTATGATAACCCGGTTTTGGGTACAACTACGGGTAATTATGTAACTCAAGTCACTTTGTCGGAGTATGCTCCAACAATTGGTGAAGCTCCTGTTATTGATAGTGTGTATTTGAGTGTTCCTTACTTTAATCACGTTACAGCTACTGATGCTACTACAGGTAAGCGTACTTTTGAATTAGATTCAATTTTTGGAGATCCAAAAGGAAAACTTGATTTAAGTATTTATGAATCTGGAGTACAAATGCGAAGCAGTTTTTTTGACAATGGGACGCAATTGCCTCAATTGTATTATACAGACGAAAATACAACTTTTGACAACTATAAAATTGGTGCAAAGTTAAATGACGCAATTGACAAAAGGCAAAATACAGAGTTCTTTTTCAATAATGCCGAAATTACAGACAAAACTGTTGATGCCAGCGGAAAAGCAACTTTGACTAAAGTTGCACCAGAAATGCGCTTGATGCTGAATAGTGATTACTTTAAAAAGAAAATTCTTGAAGCTCCTGCAGAAAAATTATCATCGGCAACAGTGTTTCAAGACTATTTTAGAGGTTTGTATTTTAAAGTAGGAAGAGTGGCAGGAAGTCCTGCTAACTTAGCTTTGATTGATTTTGCGAAAGCAGGTAAGATTGTGATTAAGTACAAAGCAAAAACTGCAATTACTACTGATCCCGATACTACGATGGAAGACAAGACCATTACGATTAATTTGACTGGTGCAACAGCAAGCCTTCAGCAAGATGCAAAGAGTGTAAATTATGCAAATGCAATATCAGAAGGAAATATAAACAGAACCGATGGCGATGAGAGTCTTTATATTAAAGGAGGCCAAGGATCTGTTGCGGTAATAGAATTAAATGGCTTTGCATCAAAACTTGCCGAGATTAGAACTAAAAATTGGCTTGTAAATGAGGCAAATTTAGTTTTCTATATTGATACAGATAAAATGGGTGCAAAAGATGCTGGAGGTTTTCAAGCCGAGGAACCAAAAAGAGTTTATCTTTATGATTTGACCAACAACGTGCCTTTGATTGATTATTCTGACGGTACTTCTACTGCGCTTACAAATGATCCTAAAGCTACAAAATACATTTTTGGAGGTATTATCAATATTGATGCTACAACTAAACGTGGAACTTATTATAAAGTAAGAATTACTAATCATATTCGAAATCTTATAAAAGATGCAACCGCTGTTAATGTAAAATTAGGTTTGGTTGTTACGGAAGATATCGCTACGATTACTTCAAATAAATTAAAAGTAAAAAACAACGTTATTTCAGAAGCGCCTAGAGGTTCAGTTATGGGGTCGTTAGGTACCGTTCTGTATGGAGGGAAATCTTCTGTGGCAGATGCTAAGAGACTGAAACTCGAGATTTACTACACGAAACCAAATTAATAAATATATATGTGTGGAATTGTTGGATATATTGGCCATAGAGAGGCGTATCCTATTGTTATCAAGGGATTAAAACGACTCGAATACAGAGGTTATGACAGTGCAGGTGTTATGTTGTTTGACAACGAAACTGGAGTAAAGCTTTGTAAAACAAAAGGTAAAGTTTCGGATCTTGAAGCTAAAGCAAAAGATGGTTTTACAACAAACGGAACTATTGGTATAGGACATACGCGTTGGGCAACCCACGGAGTTCCTAATGATGTGAATTCGCATCCGCACCTTTCTAATTCTGGTGAATTGGTTATCATTCACAACGGAATTATCGAAAATTACGCACCGTTGAAGGAAGAATTAATCAAGAGGGGTTATACTTTTAAATCAGATACAGATACAGAAGTTTTAGTAAACTTAATTGAAGAAGTTCAAAAAAAGGAAAATATTAAATTAGGTAAAGCAGTGCAGATTGCTTTAAACCAAGTTGTAGGTGCTTATGCAATTGCAGTTTTTGATAAAAAAAATCCTGATGAAATCGTTGCGGCGAGATTAGGAAGTCCTTTGGCGATTGGCGTTGGCGAAGGCGAATATTTTATTGCTTCAGATGCTTCTCCGTTTATTGAATATACTTCAAATGCAATTTATCTTGAAGATGGTGAAATGGCAAACATTAGATTGCACAAGCCTCTTAAAGTTAGAAAAATAAAAGATGATTCATTAGTAGATCCTTACATTCAAGAACTTCAAATGAATTTGGAGCAAATTGAAAAAGGCGGCTACGATCACTTTATGCTTAAAGAAATCTACGAACAGCCAAATGTAATTAAAGATACTTACAGAGGAAGACTCCATGCAAATGAAGGAATTGTTCAAATGGCAGGTGTTGAAGATAATCTTGAGAAATTTCTAAATGCAAAACGTATTCTAATTGTAGCTTGTGGAACTTCATGGCATGCAGGTTTAGTTGCTGAGTATATCTTTGAAGAATTTACACGTATTCCGGTTGAAGTAGAATATGCTTCTGAGTTTAGATACAGAAATCCAATTATCAATAAAGATGATGTTGTTATTGCAATTTCTCAATCTGGAGAAACGGCTGATACAATGGCAGCTATTAAATTAGCTAAAGAGAATGGTGCTTTTGTTTTTGGAGTTTGTAATGTTGTTGGCTCTTCTATTTCAAGAGAAAGTCATGCAGGTGCTTATACACACGCAGGTCCAGAAATTGGAGTGGCTTCTACTAAAGCATTTACTACTCAGATCACGGTTTTAACTATGATTGCTTTAAGATTAGGAAAAGCAAAAGGAACTTTGTCAAATACAGATTTCCATACTTACTTGCAGGAATTAGAAATTATTCCGGAAAAAGTTGCTGAGGCTTTGGAAACAAATGATAGAGCAAAAGAAATTGCTGCGGCTTTTAAAGATGCGCCAAACTGTCTTTATTTAGGTCGTGGGTATAATTTCCCAGTTGCACTTGAAGGAGCTTTAAAGTTAAAAGAAATTTCATATATCCATGCTGAAGGGTATCCTGCGGCTGAGATGAAACACGGCCCTATCGCTTTGATTGACGAGCACATGCCGGTTATTGTAATTGCACCTAAGCAAGGTCATTATGATAAAATTGTAAGTAACATTCAGGAGATCAAATCTCGAAGCGGTAAAATTATTGCTGTAGTTACTAAAGGCGATGTTCAGGTTCGTGAATTGGCAGATTATGTAATCGAAATTCCTGAAACTTCAGATGCATTATCGCCACTAATTACAACTATTCCATTGCAATTACTTTCTTATTATATTGCAGTTATGAGAGGTTGTAATGTTGATCAGCCACGTAATTTGGCAAAATCAGTTACTGTAGAGTAATATTATAAAATATATAAATGTTAAAAAAGCGAGATTTAGGTCTCGCTTTTTTTTATTATCAAATTTTTTTTCTGTCCCCTGTATTTTTATTAAATCCTCAATTTTTTAATCAAATTTTATATGTATGCATACTATTTAAGATTTGAAAAGCCTTGTTCTTGCTGTTAATTGAATAAAACATTATGTGAAAAAGTTAAAATACTAACAATATTTATGCGTTATATTAATTTTTTTTAACGTTTTTTTATTAATATCAAAAATATTTGTATTTTGGCTAGATAAACTAACCAAAAACCTAACCGAAATGAGAATTTATTTGCTGATTATGTTGTTTTTCTGCGGCATTTCCTTTGCCCAGAATTCAATTACTGGTTCTGTTACCGATAGTAACAAACAATCTATCCCTGGTGCCAATATTAATATAGTAGGGAGTTCAGGAGGAACTTCAACTGATTTTGACGGTACATTTAAATTGAATACTGCTTCTAAGCCGCCTTTTACTCTTAAGGTGTCTGCAGTAGGTTTTGAAACTAAAACAATTAGTGTTACATCTTTAAATCAAAAAATTGATGTAGTGCTGAAAGATGAAGAAACTAAATTGGATGAAATTGTAGTTTCGGCTTCCAGAACTCCTGAAAGGGTGATTGAATCTCCTGTTACTATTGAAAGAATGGGAATTCAGGAAATTAAAAATACCACAGCGGCTACATTTTATGATGGTTTAGAGAATTTAAAAGAGGTGCATTTTAATACCAGCAGTATCTCGTTCAAATCTATCAATACGCGTGGTTTTGCAACTGTAGCAAATACTCGTTTTATGCAATTGGTTGATGGAATGGATAATTCATCGCCAGCATTAAATTTTGTTTTGGGTAATTTAATTGGTGTTTCAGATATTGATGTGGCTAGCGTTGAGCTTTTGCCTGGAGCATCTTCGGCTCTTTATGGTGCAAATGCTTTTAATGGTATTATGTTTATGACTAGTAAAAGTCCTTTTACTAATGAAGGAATCAGTGTTTACTATAAATATGGACAAACTTCACAGGATGCTGCAGGAACTAATGATTATAATGATTTCGGAATTAGAGCTGCAAAAGCATTTACAGAAACTTTCGCTTTAAAAGCTAATTTTACTTACATGGAAGCTACAGAATGGATTGCTGCTGATAAAAGAAGTATGACAAGTGGAGGAGATAGTCACGCAGTGAATCAGAATTATGATGGATTAAATATCTATGGTGACGAGGTTACTACTTTTATTCCGAATGTAGGGCAAGTGAGCAGAACTGGATATCGTGAGCAAGACTTGACTGATAATAAAGTTAAAAGTATGAAAGCGGATTTCAGTGCGCACTTTAAACCATGGAAAGATGATACTGAGTTTATTCTTCAATATAAAATTGGTACAGGAAGTACAATTTACCAAGGGGCAAACAGATATGCTTTGAAAGATTTCTTAATGCAGCAAGGTAAATTTGAAGTGAAAGGAAAAAACTTCTTTGGAAGAGTTTATTTTACAAGTGAAGATGCTGGAAATTCATATGATATGAGATTTGCAGCATGGAACGTTAACAGAGCGGCTAAATCAGATCAAGAATGGTTTACAAACTATGCAACAGCTTATCAGTATTCTGGTGCTGTAATGGGAACAAACGCAAACGAATCTGCTGCAATTGCAAGAAATTTTGCTGATTACAATGTTCTTCCTCCTGCTTTATCTTTTCTTCCAAAGCCAACTGGTTCTGCTAGATTTGAGCCTGGTTCAGCAGAGTTTAACAGTGCCCTTGCAAAAGTGGTTGCAAATCCTGATTTGACTCAGGGAGCTAAATTTATCGATCATTCAAAATTATATCACTCAGATGTGAATTATAATTTCAGAGATTTAGTAAAATGGGCTGAAATTCAAGTTGGTGGTTCTTGGAGAAAATATGTTATGGATTCACAAGGAACAATCTTTACAGATTATGATGGTCCAATTGAATATAAAGAATATGGTGCTTATGCACAATTACAAAAAAAATGGCTTGATGACAGGTTGAAATTTACTGGATCTATTCGTTATGATAAAAGCCAGAATTTTGACGGAAACGTTTCGCCTAGAGTTTCGTTTACGTATGCTGCAGGTGAATCAAAAAGACATAACTTCAGATTATCTTATCAAACTGGTTTCCGTAATCCAACAACACAAGATCAGTATATTGGTTTAGATTTAGGGCCATTCGCATTAATTGGTTCTGCACCAGAAAATTTAGACAGATTTAAAGAAACAATGCCGGTTAGTTTAGCAGGTCAAGCAGCAGGCGCTCCAGCTACTGTAAATTTATCCGGTCAAAATGCTTATCACAATGCATATACTTTAGCTTCTGTTCAGGCATTTGCAGCTTCGGCAAATCCTGGAGATCTTCAAGTGGCTAATATTGGTTTAGTAAAGCCAGAGCAGGTTCAGGCTTTTGAAGTAGGATACCGTTCTGTAGTTCAAAATGATTTATCAATCGATTTGAATGCTTACTATAATATCTATAATGATTTCATGAATACAGCTAGAGTTATTTCGCCTTACTATGGTACAGTAGGAACAAATGCTTCAGATCCAAATGTTCAAATGACTTACGCGGCACTTGCTTTTGGAGACAGAAGAGTTTACCAAGTTTATACAAATACAACAGCACAGATTTCTTCACTTGGTTTTGGAGTAGGTTTATCTAAAAAAGTATATAAAGATTTTGAATTAGGTGTTAACTACAACTATGCTCAGTTTACTTTTGATCAATCAGAAGACCCAGGTTTTGTGGCTGGATTCAATACACCTAAACACAGAATCAAAGCTTCTCTTGGAAATGCAAAAGTGGCTAAAAATTTAGGATTTAATGTGAATGTGAGATGGAACACGGAATATTTATGGCAGTCTTCTTTTGGAGACGGAATGATTCCTGAAAATACTGTTCTTGATGCACAGGTGAATTACGGTCTTCCAAAACTTAAATCAGTTATTAAAGTGGGGGCTACTAACCTTTTCGGAAAAGATTATCTTCAGGTAATTGGTGCCGGAGCAATTGGTCAGATGTGGTTTGCTTCTTGGACAATTAATCCATAATTGAAAGAAGTTAATTTGATGAAGTAGGGTTTTCTTTCCATTTTCTCAAATGAAAATCAATCGGAAAGAAGTAATAATTTTAAATTTTAATGACATGAAAAAAAATATAAAATGGCTTTTATTGGTTTCTTTAACCTTTATGGCATGTAATAGTGATGATAGTGATGCACCTGCAGAGATTCCGGTTGTTCCTGGGTCGGCAGTTTTAACTAAGTATGTTGCACTTGGAGATTCTTTTGCCGCAGGATATAGTGATAATGCTTTGTTTATAAAAGGACAAAGTAATGCGTATCCAAATATTTTAGCACAACAATTTGTTGCTGCGGGAGGAGGAGAATTTAAAACTCCTTTGGCAAATGATAATATAGGAGGATTGCTGTTAGGCGGTAATGTAATTGCAGGAACACGTTTGTATTTTGTTGGACAAACTCAAACTCCAACAAACGTACCTGGAAAACCAACAACAGAAGTTACGGCGCATTTAACAGGTACATTTGGTAACTTAGGTGTTCCGGGAGCAAAAAGTTTTCATTTATTAGCTGCTGGATACGGAAATGTTGCAGGAGTTGCTAGTGGCGCTGCTAATCCTTATTTTGCAAGATTTGCGAGTGCACCTGGAACTTCGGTTATAGCAGATGCTGTTGCTCAAAATCCAACTTTCTTTTCTTTGTTTATTGGAGGAAATGATGTTTTAGCCTATGCAACTTCTGGAGGAGTAGGAAAAGATCAAACAGGAAATACAAATCCTGCGACATATGGAGGAAATGATATTACAGATCCAACTGTGTTTGCAAATGCATTTAATGCTTTGGCAACAAGTTTAACTGCTAAAGGCGCAAAAGGAGTAGTGGCAAATTTGCCATATATTACGGCGCTTCCATATTTTACAACAGTTCCTTATAATCCGCTTACGGCGAAAATTCTTGGAAATGGTAATGAGACAGTTGGTAAAGCAACAATACAGGCTTTGAATGCGCAATTATATGGTCCGCTAAAACAAGCTTTGACTGCTTTTGGCGCCGGAGACAGAATTAATTTGCTGTCTGAAACAGCTGCAAATCTTCCTCTTCTTATAAAAGATGAAAGTTTGCCTAATTTATCAGCACAGTTAACTTTAGCATTTACACCAACATTAGGAGCGCAAACAGCTGCATTTTATGGTAATGTATTTGGACAAGCTAGACAAGCTAAAGCTACTGATTTAGTAGTTTTAACAACAAGAGCTGATATTGGTACTGCTCCAACTGCTACAAATTCTGGTTTAGGAATTGCACCACCGGCACCTTTGGATAAATTTGGTATAACATATCCATTACAAGATAAACACGTATTGATTCCAACAGAAACAGCAGAGGTTAAAAAGGCTACTGATGCTTATAACACAACTATTGAATCAGTTGCTAAGGCGAAAGATCTTGCATTTGTTGATACAAAAGCAACTTTGACACAATTATCAAACGGAGGAATTAGATTTGGCAATTTCGTTATGTCTTCTTCTTTTGCAACTGGAGGTGCTTTCTCATTGGATGGAGTTCATCCAAGTGCAAGAGGTTATGGTTTGATTGCTAATATTTTTATAGATGCAATCAATGCAAAATATGGTTCAACTTTGCGTCATGTTGATTTGGCTTCATATCCAATTCAATATCCGCAAGTAATACAATAATGCCAATTTTTTTTAGTAAAAAGCCACTCTTTTTTAAAATGCAGTGGCTTTTTTTATTTCGTTAAAAAATACAATTTTAGTGATTTGAGCCTTTGCTTTTAGGAATCAAACAAAATGATGCTATTTTTTATGAAAAAAAAATTGATTTTATATTTTAAAAAATTATCTTTGCGCTCTGAAAAAAGAGGTATTTTCGATAAACCTAAATAGCTATTTAATAAATACATAAGTAATGTCAAAAGTAATAGGAAAAGTTGCTCAAATCATTGGACCAGTAGTAGACGTAGTTTTCAACGGTAAAGATGTTGAACTTCCAAAAATTTATGATTCATTAGAAATCACAAAAAAAGATGGAACTTTATTAGTTCTTGAAGTACAATCTCACATTGGTGAAAATACTGTTCGTACAATCTCTATGGACTCTACTGACGGTTTGTCAAGAGGATATGAAGTAGTTGGAACTGGTAATCCAATCCAAATGCCAATCGGTCCAGATGTATATGGAAGATTATTCAATGTAATTGGAGATGCAATTGATGGTTTAGGAAACTTGCCAAAAACAGGAGAATTTGGTTTGTCTATTCACAGACAAGCTCCTAAATTTGAAGATTTATCAACTTCATCTGAAGTTTTATTCACAGGTATCAAAGTAATCGATTTGATCGAGCCTTATGCAAAAGGAGGTAAAATTGGATTGTTTGGTGGTGCTGGTGTTGGTAAAACAGTATTAATTCAGGAGTTGATCAACAATATCGCAAAAGGTCACGGTGGACTTTCAGTATTCGCAGGAGTAGGTGAGAGAACACGTGAAGGGAATGACTTGCTTCGTGAGATGTTAGAGTCAGGAATTATTAAATATGGTGATGATTTCATGCACTCTATGGAAAATGGAGGATGGGATTTATCTAAAGTAGATATGCCAGGAATGAGAGAGTCTAAAGCTACTTTCGTTTTCGGACAAATGAATGAGCCACCTGGAGCTCGTGCACGTGTAGCACTTTCAGGATTATCTATCGCTGAGTATTTCCGTGATGGAGCTGGAACTGATCAAGGTAAAGACGTATTGTTTTTCGTTGATAACATCTTCCGTTTTACACAAGCAGGTTCTGAAGTATCGGCACTTTTAGGTCGTATGCCTTCTGCAGTAGGATACCAACCAACTTTGGCAACAGAGATGGGAGCTATGCAAGAGCGTATTACATCTACAAACAAAGGATCTATTACATCTGTACAGGCGGTTTACGTTCCTGCGGATGATTTAACTGACCCGGCGCCGGCTACAACTTTCGCCCACTTAGATGCTACAACTGTATTGTCTCGTAAAATTGCTGAGTTAGGTATTTATCCAGCGGTTGACCCGTTAGATTCTACTTCAAGAATTTTGACTCCTCAAATCTTAGGAAATGAGCACTACGACTGTGCACAAAGAGTAAAAGAAATTCTTCAAAAATACAAACAACTTCAAGATATCATCGCGATTCTTGGTATGGAAGAATTGTCTGAAGAAGATAAACTTTCTGTATCTAGAGCTCGTCGTGTTCAACGTTTCTTGTCTCAGCCGTTCCACGTTGCTGAGCAGTTTACAGGTATTCCTGGAGTATTGGTTGATATTAAAGATACTATCAAAGGATTCAATATGATTATCGACGGTGAATTAGATCACCTTCCTGAAGCAGCTTTCAACTTGAAAGGTTCTATTCAGGATGCTATCGAAGCTGGAGAAAAAATGTTAGCTGAAGCATAATAATATTGGTTGTTAGTTGTTAGTTGTTAGTTGTTAGAAAGCAACCATCAACCATCAACCATCAACTATTAACTAAAAAAAAAATGATTTTAGAAATAGTATCACCAGAAGCAAAATTATTTTCAGGAGAAGTGACAGCTGTTACATTACCTGGAGTAGATGGAAGCTTTCAAATATTGAATCATCACGCTCCTATTGTTTCTATTCTAGAAAAAGGAACTATTAAAATTGCAGCGCCAAGTTTCAATTTTTCTAAAGAAGTTGCGGGTAAATTCACGAAAGTAAACGACCAAACCTATACATTAGAAATTACGTCAGGTACTATCGAAATGAAAGACAATAAAATTATTGTGTTAGTTGACTAATAACAATTTCAAAATAATTTAAAAAAACCATTCACATTTGTGAATGGTTTTTTGTTTTTAAGACTTTTCGAAAATTATTTTTTACTTTTACAGTATTAAAATCTCTTTATAAAATATTGATTTTGTTGTAAAAGCTCAGTAAGCTTTTGCGGTTTCGTTTTATCGACTTGATAAAGCCAAACTTATTATGTCAAATTTTATAAAGAATAAAGATGAAAAATATAAAAAAAGTCGCCGTTCTTGGCGGTGCAGGAAGAACTGGAAAATATTTAGTAAACCAGTTATTGGAACAAGAATTTAGCGTAAAAGCTTTAGTAAGAAATCCTGATAAATTCACCATTCAAAATTCACGTTTAGAAATCATCAAAGGAGATGCTGTTGATGAGAAAATCATTCGCTTATTATTAGAAGATTGTCAGGCGGTGATCAGTACTGTTGGTCAAAGGCAAGGTGAATCTATGGTTGCAAGTCAGTTGGTGAAAAGTGTACTTAAAACCATGAAAGAATTAAACATTGAGCGATTTGTTTTATTGGGTGGGCTAAATATTGATACTCCATTTGATAAAAAAAGTCCAAAAACTATTATGGCTACTGATTGGATGAAAACTAATTTTCCCGAAATTCAGGAAGATCGCCAAAAAGCGTATAATCTTTTAGTTGAAAGTGATGTTAATTGGACGCAAGTTCGTGTTCCGTTTATTGAGTTTACAAATAATAGTTCTGAGATCAAGGTAAATCTTGAAGATTGTTTAGGAGATAAAATCAATGCATTTGACATTGCTCAATTTATGGTTAAAGAAATGACCGAATCAAATTACAACAGAAAGTCACCTTTTATAAGCACTATTTAGAATAAATTAGGAAACAGCGGGAACATCAAATCCCGCTGTTTGTTTATATCAAATTTCAATTTCATAACTTTGCTTTCATGAAATTACCAGAAAATCTTCTTCAGAAACTAGAAATTCGGAAACAAAATAACGCTTTAAGAAAGTTGCCAAGTTTTAATAATCTTGTTGATTTTTCTTCCAACGATTATATTGGATTTTCAAAATCGGAATCTATTTTTAAACAGTCGCATCATTATTTAATCGAAAATGAGTTCATTCAAAATGGCGCAACCGGTTCACGATTGATTTCAGGCAATCATTCTTTATATCAAATTGCAGAATCTTTTATAACGCAATTTCATGAAGCTGAATCGGCTTTAATTTTCAATTCGGGTTATGATGCCAATGCAGGTTTTTTTAGTGCTGTACCGCAGCGAAATGATGTTATTTTGTATGATGAACTAAGTCATGCTTCTATTCGGGACGGAATTACAATGTCGAATGCAAAATCTTATAAATTCAATCATAATGATTTTGAAGATTTAGAGCGTTTAATTTTAAAATTTCCTGAGACTAATATTTACATAGTTACAGAAACTGTTTTTTCAATGGATGGCGATAGTCCGAATTTGGAAGAATTAGTACAGCTGTCTGAAAAATACAATTGTTATCTAGTGGTTGATGAAGCACATACTTTGGGCGTTTTTGGAGAAAAGGGTGAAGGACTAATCCAATATCTTCAATTACATAATAGGATTTTTGCCCGAATTATGACTTTCGGAAAAGGATTAGGTTGTCACGGCGCGGTTGTTCTTGGAAGTCCTGAACTTAAAGAATATTTAGTCAACTTTGCTCGAAGCTTTATTTATACAACTGGATTATCGCCACATTCGGTTGCAACAATTTTGATTGCTTATCAACATTTAGAAATTGAAAAAGAAACAATAGACAAACTCCGTCAAAATACTGTATTGTTTAATCAGCAGAAAAATTTATTTGGATTAAAACCAATGTTTGTCCGCAGTAAATCGGCAATACAGTCGGCTATTATTCCTGGCAACGAAAATGTAAAACGCATAGCACAGCAATTGCAGGATAAAGGTTTTGATGTCAAAGCGATTTTATCTCCAACAGTTCCAGAAGGTCAGGAACGTTTGCGTTTTTGTATTCACAGTTATAATACAGAAGAAGAAATCAGTCAGGTTTTAGAACTGTTAAGAGATTTTGTTTTTTAAGACTTAAGTGTTGTCAGGCTGAGCGTAGTCGAAGCCCGTTTTGATTAGCAAGCCCTTCGACTCCGCTCAGGGTGACATTTCGATCTGTGGGCTTTTTTTTCTTCTCTAAAGTATTGTATTTCCTCACTTTAAAAAAAAAGTTGAAATTTTTTTGTAACGTTTTGATTATTCGATTACTTACGAGCCGTAATCAAATAAATCAAAATATTATGAAAACTAAAACCACTTCAGTAAGAACAGCTAATTCTAGCGTTTTAATATTTCTTACATCACTTTATTTAACTTATATTATGGTTAATCATTTTGTGTATGATAAACCTTATCCGCATGCTTTTTTCGGAGTAATTTGTGTGTTTATAGCAGCTTACTCTTCACTAAAAAGAAAGCAGTATAAAAAAAAATAAAGCGTCTTTCAATCATCAATCAAATCAATTAAATCAATCAAAAAAATCATGAAAACAACATCAACTTCAATCGGCGAAAAAATATTCAATTTCGTATTTGTCCTTTTAGCTTCTGCTGGTTTAGGATATTCTTTAGTAAATCAATTTATTTTTCATAAACCAAATAAAGATTTCCTTCTGATTATGCTTTGTTTGTTTTTTGCTTCGTTAGCTTCTTGGCAAAGAAAAAAATACAGTAAAAAATAAACTGATTTCAATCAATCATCAATCAAAAAACAATCAATAAAATGAAAAATTCAATCAAATTAATAGTAGCAGTAATCGCATTAGTTTTTAGCACAACAACTCAAGCACAAACAAAATCTCCAAAACTAGAGAATTCTCTTTTATGGGAAGTTTCAGGAAACGGCCTAGAAAAACCTTCTTATGTTTATGGAACAATTCATGGAATTTGTCCGTCAGATTATTTTATGGCTGAGAAAACAAAGAAAGTTTTTGAGAAGTCAGACAAATTAATATTGGAGGTAAATTTATCAGATCCTAATGAACTTGCAGATGGGCAAAAAGCCAGTATTGGATCAGAGCCATTAAGCAAAAAATTAACACCAGAGCAATTGTTAAAAGTAGATTCTATTTTGCAAAAAAATACTGCTTATAACGTTAAACAATTGGATGGTTTTACATTGGCAGCAATTATGAGTTTGATTTCTATGAAGACTTTTGATTGTGAAACTTTAAAATCGTATGAATTTGATTTTATAGATTTGGCTAAAAAAGCAAATAAAACTATTGATGGTTTAGAAACGGTAAAAGGGCAGTCAAGCATGTTGGCAAATGCTTATACAGATTCAGAATTGATTGAAACTGTTGGAAGTTTTACCAAGGCAGAAACGAAGATTATGATTGAGGATTATAAATCTGAAAATGTAATGAATCTTTATAATGCTAATGAAAATGAAATGAGCAAAAATGCCAAAAAATTGATACTTGACGATAGAAATAAAGATTGGGCAGCAAAATTGCCTGGAATGATGAAAAAAGAAAGCTTATTTGTAGCAGTTGGTTCAGGACATTTGGCTGGTGAATTTGGAGTGATTAACTTATTAAGAAAAGCAGGATATATTGTAAAACCAGTAATGAACTAAAACTATTTTGAAAGAGAAAGAACAAGAGTTTTTAAATCGGATAGAAAGTCACAAAGGAATTCTGTACAAAGTTTCAAAAATGTACATGGACAATTATGATGATCAGCAGGATTTGTTTCAGGAGATTGTCTGCCAACTTTGGAAATCGTATGATACGTTTCGAAATGAAAGCCAATTTTCGACCTGGATGTATCGGGTGGCGGTTAATACAGCGATTGTTTTCCTCAGAAAAGAAAAACGAAAGGTTGACAAATATGAAATTGCATCAGAAAATATAAAGGATGATGAAGGCGATTCGCACATAAAAGAAAGTCAGCTTGATCATTTTTATAAAGCAGTTCAGAAATTGGAAAAAATTGACAAGGCCATTATTTTCTATCAGTTAGAAGGCTTTTCTCATAAAGAAATTGGCGAAAATCTCGGGATTTCAGAAGGAAATGCTAGAGTGAAATTAAACAGAGCAAAAGAAAAATTAAAAGAAATAATTAAAAATCAGGGATATGGATTTTAACGATATACAAAACGCATGGAACAACGAAAAGACTGAAAATGTTGTTCTTCCAAATAATTTAGAAAAAATTCAATCGGTAAATATGCCTTTGGATAAAATTAGAAAGAATTTAAAGAAAGAAGTGATCGTTCAAGCAGTTTCAATGATCTTAGTCCCGATAATTCCATTAATTATCGATTTGAAATATGGCTTTTTTCTTGCTTACTATTTGCTATATGCAGTTTCCATCATAATCTCAATTGGCTTTACAATAAGATTATATTTATATTATAAGAATTTTACAAATGTTGCAACAACAACTAAAGACAATTTATATGAGATATATTATAATATAAGATTGTTTATTGAGACGTATAAATCGTGTAGCTATACCTTTTTTCCTTTTGGATTGTTTTATATGTTTTTATTGCCATTAGGTAAAAAATCAGGAAAACTATTGAATCTTGTTTTAAATTCAAATCAAGAATATGTTGCAGTAATAGTGATATTGATTGTATTTGTATTTGTCATTTTGATGTGGTTTATGACTGAAGGACATACAAAGTTATTTTATGGAAAATACGCCAAAGAAATCAGAAAAGTAATCGACGAATTAAAAGAAGAATAAAACAGAACCCATCGTAATTGATGGGTTTGTTGTTTTTATTGGTATTTTTGCAGAGAATATTATTTCGCAGAGATTCGCAAAGAAGACACAAAGCAACACAAAGCATAAATTATTTTGCGAATCTCTGCGTTTTCTTAGTGAATCTCTGCGAAATAACAATCTCTGTGAAACAAAAGTCTATGAAAATATTTATTACAGGAATTTCTACTGATGTTGGCAAAACTGTAGCTTCGACCATTGTAGTTGAAGCTTTAGAAGCCGATTATTGGAAACCAATACAAGCTGGAGATTTAGATCTTAGCGACACTCACAAAGTAAAATCTAAAATTTCCAATTCAAAATCTCAATTTTTCCCGAATGCATATGAGTTAAATACACCGGCAAGTCCGCATTTGGCAGCAGAAATTGACGGAATCGAAATTGATTTGTCTGAAATAAAAGAGCCAAAAACAGAAAATCATTTGGTTATTGAAGGCGCAGGAGGGATTTTTGTTCCGTTAAACGAAAAAGATACAATTGCAGATTTGATTCAGAAAGATTATAAAGTAATTGTGGTTTCAAGACATTATTTAGGAAGTATTAATCACACTTTATTAACTATTGAAGCAATTCAGCATCGCGGTTTTCAGGTACACGGAATTATCTTCAGCGGAAGTGAAAACAAATCAACAGAAAGTTTAATTCTGAATAAAACCGGAATAAAATGTATTGGAAGAATTGACGAAGAACCGTATTTCGATCAAAACGTTATTAAAGAATACGCCGATTTATTCCGCGATAATTTGTTGGATTTAGAGAAATCTAAAATCTAAAATCAGAAATCTACAATATTATATCAGATGACATTAACAGAAAAAGACAGCCAATATCTTTGGCATCCTTATACCCAGCACAAAACTTCGCAAACGCCAATTGCAATTTCTAGAGGCGAAGGCGCATTGCTTTGGGACGAAAACAATAAAGAATACATCGACGCGATTGCTTCTTGGTGGGTAAATCCGTTTGGGCACAGTAATAAATTTATTGCCGATGCGATTTACAAACAATTGACCACTTTAGAACATGTTTTATTTGGAGGTTTTACACACGAGCCAGCGATAAAAGTAGCTGAAAAATTGATGGAAATTCTGCCGAAAAATCAGCAGAAAATCTTCTTTTCAGATAATGGTTCGACTGCTGTGGAAGTGGCGATTAAAGTAGCATTGCAATATTTCTTCAATAAAAACGAAAAACGAACTACGATAATTGCTTTCGAAAATGCTTTTCACGGCGATACTTTTGCGGCTATGGCGGCAAGTGGAATTTCGTTTTACACACAAGCATTTCAAGGAATGTTTATCGATGTTGTCCGAATTCCGGTTCCGGTAAAAGGACAGGAGGAAGAAAGTTTTGAGGCGCTGAAAAATGTAATTCAAAATCATAATTGCGCAGGATTTATTTTTGAACCTTTAGTTCAAGGTGCAGCCGGAATGGTGATGTATGAACCAGAAGCATTATCAAAACTAATTCAGATTTGTGCAACAAATAATGTTTTAACCATTGCCGATGAAGTAATGACAGGTTTTGGCAAAACAGGAAAAACCTTTGCAATGGATTATGTTTCGGAAGTTCCGGATATGATTTGTTTGTCTAAAGCGTTGACCGGCGGAACAATTCCGATGGCGATTACCACTTTTACTCAAGAAGTTTTTGATGCTTTTTATGATGATGATATCAATAAAGCATTGTTTCACGGACATACTTTTACGGCAAATCCAACGGGTTGTGCGGCGGCTTTAGCAAGTATAGACTTATTGCAGACCAATGAAATGCAGGAAAATATTACTCGTATAAATAAAAGCCATTTAGAATTTCAGAAGAAGATTGAAAAACATTCAAAAGTAATTACAGCCAGAACATTGGGCGTTATTTTTGCTGTTGAAATCAAATCAGATTCGGAAGAAAGTTATTACGGCTCAATGCGCACCAAATTATATAATTTCTTTATTGACAAAGGAGTTGTTTTGAGACCGGTTGGAAATATTGTTTATATTTTGCCTCCTTATATAATGACAGACGAGCAGCTTCAGAAAGTTTATAAAACAATCGAAGAAGCGATAGAAATGGTGTAATTCTGCTCACAGATTAATACAGATTAAACGGATTTTCGCAAATTAATCTTTTTAAATCCGTTTAATCCGCGTCATCGGTGTTCCATTTTTTATAATTCTTTTGCGATCTTTGCGGTTAGAAAATGCAATAGGCATAAAATCAACATTTTGAATACAAATAAAATATCTATAACAGCTTTTTCATCCATTTCTCCATTAGGAAATAATGCTGAAGAAGTTTGGGCAAACTATCTGAACGAAAATCATTGCTTTTCAAAACGATTTTTGGATCAGCAGGAAACTTCAACAGCTTCACTTAGCGACGAATCAAAAAAACTTGTTGCCGAAATTAGGGAATCTGATCCTAAATATAAATTTTTAGACGATTCGGTTTTGTTTGCTTTAGCGGCTTCGCGTAAAGCGGTTGAACAGGCTGGCTGGAATTCAGAAGATGTTTTCGGAATAAATATTGGCTCTTCAAGAGGAGCAACTGATTTATTCGAAAAACATTATAAAGAATATATTGATACCGGAAAAGCACAAACTTTAGCTTCGCCAACTACTACACTGGGAAATATCTCATCTTGGATTGCTCATGATCTACAAAGTGTTGGTCCTGAAATTTCGCATTCCATAACTTGTTCTACGGCACTTCATGCTTTATTAAATGGTGTTGCCTGGCTGAAATCAGGAATGGCAGATAAGTTTTTAGTTGGAGGAAGTGAAGCACCGCTGACCGATTTTACTATTGCTCAAATGAGAGCGTTGAAAATTTATTCGCGCATTGATCAAGATCAGGAAGCTTGGCCAAATCTAGCTTTTGATTTTGAGAAAACTCAAAATACAATGATTTTAGGAGAAGGCGCGGCGGTATGTTGTCTGGAAGCTGGAGAATCGGAAAATGCAATCGCATATGTAACCGGAGTTGGTTATGCAACCGAGATTTTAGAACACAATATTTCGATTTCTGCGGAAGCGACTTGTTTTCAAAAGTCAATGAAAATGGCTCTAAAAGACGAAGATTTAGAAAGTATTGATGCAATTGTAATGCATGCGCCAGGAACAATTAAAGGTGATTTGACCGAGTTGCGTGCGATTGAGAAAGTTTTTGGAGCCAAATTGCCATTATTAACTACTAATAAATGGAAAATAGGGCATACGTTTGGAGCTTCAGGAATTTTGAGTTTAGAATTAGCGCTGTTGATGATACAGAACGATACTTTTATTGGGGTTCCATTTGGAGAAGAGCAAAATCAGAGCAAAACAATAAAAAAGGTTTTAATTAATGCCGTTGGTTTTGGCGGAAACGCTGTAAGTGTGTTAATTGAAAAAAGATAATTGAAGAAGAAAACTTAAAAGTATAAAAAAAACCATCCGATAATGCGGATGGTTTTTTTATGAAATCGTATTTGTAATTTATTCAAAAATAATTTTTTTAGAAACTGTAAAACCATTCTCTAAAGTAACTTTTACAATTAAGACTTGATTACTTGACTGTAAGTTTGAAACTTGCAATTCGTTAGATTCTATTTTTGTTTTGTTATAAAGCAATTTTCCTGAGATGTCATAAATATTAACCTCTTTCAAGTTCTCTTTAGACGAAAGTACTTTTACTATTTTATCTTTTAGAGAAACTAAAACTCCGTTTTCGATATTTTCGAAATCTCCGGTTCCTAATGATTTATTAGTGTAGCGAAGTACAAATCGATCTGGAAAAGTTCCTGCAAGAGTTGTAAAAGTATAGTTGCTCGCTGTTAGGTCGTGAACTTCAGCTGTCGTTTTATCTTCTAAATAGATCTTTTGAGTAGTCATGTTTCCGTCGACTTCGTCTATAGCAATGGTGAAGTCTCCTGCAATTGTCGTTTTATATCCTAGAGGCACAGTATCAGCGTCTGTGAATGGCAATGCACGGCCTTGAATAACCAGTTTGCTGTTTCCATTGATGCTGTAGAAATCAAGATATTTATTTCCGTCAAAAGTTGCACCGTCAAAACCAGCTTCTACATCATTAGTTGCACCCTCGATATAGCCTACTAATAATTGTTTGAAAGCACCTCCCTCATTTGTCATATTTAGCCATAAACGATTTCTGTCTATTGCGGTCGATTTACTAGTTCCAGGTTTAAAGAACTGACTATTGTCGCTTCCGCCTGAGCGCATTGTGTTGTTGAATGTGATTGTTCCTGCTGCTTTTGTGCCAACAAAGAAGGATTGACCTGCTCCAATTTGGCCAGTTGGTGCATCGCCATTGTTGCCAGATATTATTCCGGTTTTAGCGGCAGTTCTTACACCGCCTGTGACATTATAACTTGCATAATCATCTGTATTATATTTGTATGCACTGCCTAAAACTACAGGAGTATTATGAGTCCAAAAATATAGTGTTCCTTTTAAAATATCTCTATTATTTACATCGAGGATGAACTTGTTTGCATCTAAGGCAGACGGATATGGGTTTCCAACTAAATAATATTTGCTTGCCACTACAGTTTCGCCGGATAATGTTCCGTTATTAGGCGTTCCGGTAAATGTGGCAGAAAAAGCTTGTCTATTAGTGTTTGAATAGGTTTCAGGTCCGCGAATGATATAACCTTTGCCCACCGTCATTACAGTTGTTTTTGAAAGCCCTACCCATTGTGAGCCATTATAAGCTAAATAGTTTTCATTAGCAGTTGCAGATGAAACTGCTTCAAGAGTCTGTCCTTTTACGGGTGTTGACCAATATACATAATCCGCTTGGCGAATAGGAAGACTGTTGCGGATATATGAAATAGAACCGCTGTTTATGTTTGGGTCAGTATCAATTTGTATTAAGCTTGAATTGTTTTTAAATAAAAGTGATCCCGTTGATGTTCCTGATGAAAGCACTTTAACAGCACTGTTTACTCTTAAAGTGTTAGCTGTTTCAACAACTAAAGAAGCTCTATCATTTACAGTGAGTGTATAGGCATTAGCTTCAATATTTGCATTTGAAATTATGGGACTGTTTGTAACACCTGTTGGTATAATAACACAGTCTGTTGCAGATGGAATTCCTGACGGACTCCAGTTACTTGCTACGTTCCAATCTGTGCTTGTTGCTCCTGTCCATGTTTTAGATGTTGGAGTATTAACTTGTAATGATGTACCAGTTGTTGAAATACAACCCGAAGCATTTTTAGCAGTTACGATATAAGTATTTGGGTCAAGTGAACTGAAAACAGATTGATTGTAATAATCGGTTCCGTTAATACTATAGGTGTAACCAGCAGTTGCAGTAATGGTTATAGTTCCTTTTGTTCCTGAGCAAGTAGGCTGTGTGCTTACGATTGCAGCTGGAGCAGTAGGTTTTGCATTAGTAACAAAGGCACCTGAAGTGCTACTTGTTACGGTGCCACATTGACCTCTTACAATACAGTAATAATAAAGTGTCCCAACTGTTGTTGAAAGTGGTGTGTAAGTATTGCTTGTTGCTCCAGCTATTAGAGTTGGACTTGACATATTGCTTTGAACACTACTGTACCATTGATATTCAATAGAAGATTGCCCCGCTCTTGGAGTTCCTACTGCAGTAACAGATATAGGTGTAAATGGAGCGCCACTGCATACTGACTGCCCAGCTGTTGAGCTGGCTGTAATTGCAGTTGTTACGTCAATATCTATTGCGCTATATATAGATTGGTCAGAACATGTTCCGTTATCAACTACAACTCGGTATTGTCTTGTTGTTCCAGGGATTGATGTTGGAGTATAGGTTGTTTGTCCAGCAGTGCCTGGAATGTCCTGATAGTTCGTATTGTTTCCATCACTATATTGCCATTTTACAATTACTGATGTGTCAGGATATCGTACGCTAGAATTGGCATAAGTATTAAATGTTAATTGAGGCAATGTTTCACTAGGGCAAATATGTTTTCCTCCATTAACTTGACCTTTGTCCAAAATTACGATTTCTGTTGTGTATGTACCAGGAGTAGAAGTAGTGCAACCATTAGCATTAGTATAATTAACGCTTACTGTTTTTGATCCTGTAGTTAACCATTCAATTACAATGTAGCTATCAGTAGAAGTACCTCTATCAATAAGTTTATAATCAGTGTTAAGTACTCCTGAGACAGACCAAATATAATTAGATTTTCCTCCTTGAGTGTCATACGCTATACGTCTATTTGCACAGGTTTTCGCTTGTGGTGTTGTAGTAATTGTTGGAGTATATACAGTTACTGTTCTAGCAGTTGAAGTTACTGCTGAAGAACAAGTTCCGGTCACAACTACAGTATAACTTCCTGCATCTGAAGCTGTCGGGTTAGTTAAAGTTAGGGTTGCGGAGGTTGCTCCGCCTACAACTGTGCCGTTTGTTAAATTTGAGCCGTCTTTTTGCCATTGATAAGTTAATCCTGCTCCTGAAGCTACAACGGTCATTGACTGTGAACCGTTTCCTGAACAAGTTGCTGCAGGTGTTGCAGGCTGAGTTGTTATTGATGGGGCTGAGTTTACTGTAACAGGGACTGCAGTTGAAGTTACGGCTGGTGCGCAAGAACCACTGATTTGTACAGTATAGCTTCCTTGGTTTGCTGTTGTTGGGTTAGTTAAAGTAAGCGTTGCTGTTGTCGCCCCGCCTACAACCCCTCCGTTTGTTAAATTTGTACCGTCTTTTTTCCATTGATAAGTTAATGGCCCTGTTCCTGAAGCTACAACGGTCATCGACTGCGTACCGCTTCCTGAGCACGTTGCTGCAGGAGTACTAGGTTGTGTTGTTATTGCTGGTGCAGAATTTACTGTAACCGCAACTTGATTTGATATTACAGGTGTGGCTGTACAATCTCCACTGATTTCTACAGTATAATTTCCTTGATTTGCTGTTGTTGGATTTGTTAGCGTTAATATTGGAGTGCCTTGACCACTGTAAATACCTCCGTTTGTAATGGTTGATCCACTTTGTTTCCAGACATAAGTCAAATTTGTTCCAGTAGCGACTACCGTAATTGTTTGTGTACCAGTTCCTGAACAAGTTGCTGATGGAGCAGTTGGTTGTGTTGTTATTGCTGGTGCAGCATTTACTTTAATTGTCCCAGTTGCATTTGCATTTCCACAGCTTCCGTTTAATTGGATGCTGTAATTATATGTGCCTGAAGCCGCTGTTGTAGGTGTTCCAGTGATTGTGATCGTATTGTTGTTAAAACTTGCCGTGATCCCAGGAGGTAAATTAGTAGAAGTTCCTATTCCTGTAAATCCGGATGTTGTATGTGTGATTGCAGTTAAAGGGGTGCCAGCGCAAAGCGTTGGTGCAGATGAAGCAGCTCCAACAATTCCACCTGTAACGGTAAGGGTTTTTGTCGATGAACTCCCGCAGCCTCCATTTTTTGTTGTAAAGACAACTTTCACTATTCCTGGACTAACACCTGTAACTACACCTGCAGTTGAAATTGTTGCGCTACCGGTTTGATTAAAAACTGACCACTCCCCAGTAGAAGGATTGCTGTTTGGATCTTTTATAAATGCTGGAGTAATAGCACCAACACAGACAGTTGTCGCGCCTCCTGTAATCGTTCCTGGTGTTGAAGAACCATTTCCAAGAATATTAAATGTTATAGTGTCTGAGTTTGGACTAGTTCCGCAATAATTCCTGCTTCTTACACGATAGTAATAAGTACCTCCATATTCTAATCCTGTTATTGTCCAAGATATTACATTTCCTACGTCCTTGTTATTATAACCAGGCAGAAAATTTGTAAACGCGTTGTCTAGAGCAACATCTAAATAATAACCATCAACAGATTCGTTAGACCATTGTGCAATCCATGTTTTGTCACACTGGAAATTACCTTGTTGAACCCCTGGCTTTCCTTTTGACGCAATAACTCTCATTGTATTAGTACTCTTCGATATATTAGTTGAGCAATTGCTTGAATCGGTGATTTTTGTAATATTAATAGAAGCTGTTGCGGTAACGCCAACTTCAGAAACATTAGCTGAAAACAAACCAGTTCCTGCTGTAGTTACTGTTAGTGTTGTAGTTTTTTTCTGATTTGAATCATAAATGTAATATTCAACTGTATAAGTTCCTACTGGTAATCCAGCAGCGGTTGAAGTAAGTGTAACGGTTGATATTTTTCCAACTTCACAGGCATCACTTGCTACTGCAGTAGTAACAGAGTATGAACATGCAAGAGCAGTTTCAGGCAGTTTAGCTAATACATTTTTTTTATTCAGTTCGAAATCTGACTTAAAAAAAGCGGTATTATAAGACGTCGTAATTTTGTTTAGCTCAGAACTTTTATTAATGTAATTTGGATAATTTTTTCCAATTCCAAAAAAAGGCAATAGTAAAAATAAAAAACTTAAAAGTAATTTTCGAATCATAATTAAATCGTGGCATTTAATTTAAAAAAATGTTTTTTTATTTTGTTTTGTTTAACGTTTCTATGCCATCAAATATGTAAAAAAGCAACATCTAAAAGAAGCCAAGTAGTCATGTTAAGTGGTTTCAATCAGGATGTTATGCTGGCATAGGATTTAACCTAGCAAAGATATATACATCTACGAGGTTCGAAAAAAGATGGTTTTAGAAAGGGCAATTAATCGATGAAGTGTATCAATTAATCGTTAAAATGCATATTAAAAATGCTGAATCTGTGGAAATTCTTATAAAATAATAAAAAATAATATAAGAAAAGTCGCAACATATTAAAGAAAAATGCTTATTTTTTATAATTTTAAGCTAAAAAACGTCTGACATCCTGCATAATTCGCAAGAAAACAACATTTGTATAGGAAGGTATTTTCTGATAAATAGCTTGTTTTTGAGTAAGTTAAGCAGAAGTAAATTGTGAGAAAAAAGGAAGTTATTCTCGTTCCAGCTCTTTTGCTTTTTCATAAACAAAACTGCTTTCATAGCCACGACGAAGAAGATAGTCGCAAAACTTTTTTCTTTTCTTTAACAGATTTTTTTCTTGTAGACTGTTCCAACATTTTTCAGAAAGCTCATTAAAAGTAGTTTCATATTCTTCTGCTGAGATTTCTTTCAATGCTAAATTGATATTCGTTGAAGATATATTACGAAGTTTTAATTCATTAGTAATTCTGATTTTCCCCCAAGATTTCATGCGATGCTTGCCTCTTGCGAAAGAACAGGCAAAACGGGTTTCGTTCAAAAAGTTGCCTTCAATAAGCTGAACCACAATTAAATCAATTTCATCTGCCGTCATTTTTAAGCTGTATAATTTTGAAACAACTTCGTCGTGACAGCGTTCCTGATAGGCACAAAAGTGTTCTAATTTCTGTAAAGCTTCTTTTGGAGTAAAAAATGAATTCATGAGTTTTTTCTTTCTTTTTAACTATAAGTGCTAAAAATAGTCATTTTGATGTTAAATTTTTGCGGTTTTTTACGATATTTCTTAAAAAGAAATAGCTTAAATTGTTGTGTGTGTGCGGAATTATAATATTTTTGTACGATATTATCACATGTTGTAATCTGTTTGAAAAACAGTGTTTTAGCCAAATAAATTAAGTTTAAAAGCCAAAATTAAAGTATTGCCCCAAAAAATGCTATACCATTTAGTTTTCTTTTAACGCCAAAAACAAATTTAATACCACGCCTTATATGATTCGAAAACTACTTTTGTTCGTTCGTTCTTTATTTTTTATTTTTTCTAATTCTTCTAAAGAAAGATCTTTTAACCTGAGTTTGAGGATGCTTTTTTTAGGGATGTTTTTTGTTTGTGTGAATTCAGTTTCTGGGCAAATTGCTCTACGCGGAACTAACACCTCTACTTCCACATCAACAACTATTACAATTAATAAACCTACTAATGTTGTACAGAATGATGTAATGATTGTTGTAATAGCGAAACAAGGAAATAATTCAACAGTTCCTTCGTTAGCAGGTTGGACTTTAATTGATGGTGCAAATCTTACTGGAAGTGGGACTACTGCTCGCTACGGAGCGGTTCTATATAGAGTTGCTGGTGCGTCTGAAGGTGCGAGTTATACATTTTCATTAGGGACTGGAACTTCTAATGTAGCGGGCTCGCTTACTGCATTTTCAGGTGTAGATGTATCCGGAGTAAATCCATTTGATGTTGCTCCAACCACTATTTCAGTACAAGGTAGTCAAACAGGTGTGTCAGCAAGTACTAGAACTACTGCTTCAGCTAATGCAGCGGTAATTATGTGTGGTATGGCGGCGGCTTCAAACCCTAGTTGGGGTGATTCGAACTGGACTACAACCTCTCCAGGCGCGTTAACTGAAATAGTTGATGTTCGTCAAGGAAATGGCTCAAGTGGGGCATCAGTTGGAGTAGCATGGGGAACTAAAGCAACGGCTGGTCCCACCGGTACTGGCTCAGCTACGCTTTCTGGTAGTGAAAGAAATGGTGGTATTTTAATAGCGCTTAAACCTTGTGCTGGACCAACAACATCCAATGCCGGTCCAGATCAATATGGGAATTCTTCATTTCCATTAGCCGCAAATGCGCCAACAGTAGGTACAGGAGTATGGACAATATCAAGTGGCCCAAATTTATCTATTTCTCAGTTTAGTGATGTTAATTCACGTACTTCGACATTTACTCCTTTAGGGCAAGGAACATATGTTTTGACTTGGACAATAAGTAATAGTTGTGGTTCATCGGCAGATGACGTTTCCATTGCAAATTGCGTAAGCAATTTAATTACTAATGGTGATTTTGCTGCAGGTGCATCAAATTGGGTATCTGGCTCGGTTGGAACGATCGTGGAAACTAACCCTGAGGATACTTATTTTTCTACTGGTAATGCTATTGGTTACACTGCTGAATTGGACTCAGAATCTTCTATAAAACAAACAGGGATAGTAGTTGTACCTAATACTTCATATACTGTGAGTTTTATTTATGCTCGAAGAACAAATAGTCAAACGCCAACACCAACTGGCGTTGCGGTTAAAATTGTTGGTGCGACAACTATTACTAATATATTTCCATCAACTTCTGTTGGAACCCCTACAGTAGGATCTTTTCCGTTTACACCTACTAGTTCCCCAATATCAATTGATTTTTATAATAATTTGGCAGGAACAGCAACCTATGGAACTATTATAGATAATATCGTTTTAGTGCCAACTTCTCAAGCTGTTCCAATAGCAACAACTTCTGGAGCTGGCGGTTCTTTAAATACCGCAACTTCTTGTGCAGGAGTTCCTGTTCAATTGGATGTAAAAAATGTCACTCTTCCTAGTGTAACTTATTTATGGACAGGATCTGCTGGAGCAACATTTTTGCCAGATAATACAAGTAAAAGTCCTACGATAACATTTACTGGTTCAGGATTACAGCAAGCGACAGTAAGAGTAACTACTGCGAGTGGCTGTACGAGTGATCCTTCTACGACCTATGTTTATGTTAATGCTGCTCCAACATTAACAATTACAAATCCGCCAGCAGTATGCTCGCCATCTACGGTTAACATCACGAGTTCGTCAGTTCAGACAGCGAATACAGGAACGACTACCAAATATTACAGCACATCGGCATTGGCAAATGCTGGAGGCGCCTCGGATATTACAACTCCAACAGCAATCGCTTCAAGCGGTACTTATTACATACGAAGCGAGTTTGCTACAGGATGCTTTATAGTTAAGCCAGTAGCGGTGACGATAAACCCGTTGCCGACATTGACTATTGTTGATCCTTCTGCAGTATGCTCGCCATCGACGGTTAACATCACGAGTTCGTCAGTTCAGACAGCGAATACAGGAACGACTACCAAATATTACAGCACATCGGCATTGGCAAATGCTGGAGGCGCCTCGGATATTACAACTCCAACAGCAATCGCTTCAAGCGGTACTTATTACATACGAAGCGAGTTTGCCACAGGATGCTTTATAGTTAAGCCAGTAGCGGTGACTATAAACCCGTTGCCGACATTGACTATTGTTGATCCTTCTGCAGTATGCTCGCCATCGACGGTTAACATCACGAGTTCGTCAGTTCAGACAGCGAATACAGGAACGACTACCAAATATTACAGCACATCGGCATTGGCAAATGCTGGAGGCGCCTCGGATATTACAACTCCAACAGCAATCGCTTCAAGCGGTACTTATTACATACGAAGCGAGTTTGCTACAGGATGCTTTATAGTTAAGCCAGTAGCGGTGACGATAAACCCGTTGCCGACATTAACAATTACAAATCCGCCAGCAGTATGCTCGCCATCGACGGTTAACATCACGAGTTCGTCAGTTCAGACAGCGAATACAGGAACGACTACCAAATATTACAGCACATCGGCATTGGCAAATGCTGGAGGCGCCTCGGATATTACAACTCCAACAGCAATCGCTTCAAGCGGTACTTATTACATACGAAGCGAGTTTGCTACAGGATGCTTTATAGTTAAGCCAGTAACGGTGACGATAAACCCGTTGCCGACATTGACTATTGTTGATCCTTCTGCAGTATGCTCGCCATCGACGGTTAACATCACGAGTTCGTCAGTTCAGACAGCGAATACAGGAACGACTACCAAATATTACAGCACATCGGCATTGGCAAATGCTGGAGGCGCCTCGGATATTACAACTCCAACAGCAATCGCTTCAAGCGGTACTTATTACATACGAAGCGAGTTTGCCACAGGATGCTTTATAGTTAAGCCAGTAGCGGTGACGATAAACCCGTTGCCAACATTGACTATTGTTGATCCTTCTGCAGTATGCTCGCCATCGACGGTTAACATCACGAGTTCGTCAGTTCAGACAGCGAATACAGGAACGACTACCAAATATTACAGCACATCGGCATTGGCAAATGCTGGAGGCGCCTCGGATATTACAACTCCAACAGCAATCGCTTCAAGCGGTACTTATTACATACGAAGCGAGTTTGCCACAGGATGCTTTATAGTTAAGCCAGTAGCGGTGACGATAAACCCGTTGCCGACATTGACTATTGTTGATCCTTCTGCAGTATGCTCGCCATCGACGGTTAACATCACGAGTTCGTCAGTTCAGACAGCGAATACAGGAACGACTACCAAATATTACAGCACATCGGCATTGGCAAATGCTGGAGGCGCCTCGGATATTACAACTCCAACAGCAATCGCTTCAAGCGGTACTTATTACATACGAAGCGAGTTTGCCACAGGATGCTTTATAGTTAAGCCAGTAACGGTGACGATAAACCCGTTGCCAACATTGACTATTGTTGATCCTTCTGCAGTATGCTCGCCATCGACGGTTAACATCACGAGTTCGTCAGTTCAGACAGCGAATACAGGAACGACTACCAAATATTACAGCACATCGGCATTGGCAAATGCTGGAGGCGCCTCGGATATTACAACTCCAACAGCAATCGCTTCAAGCGGTACTTATTACATACGAAGCGAGTTTGCCACAGGATGCTTTATAGTTAAGCCAGTAACGGTGACGATAAACCCGTTGCCGACATTGACTATTGTTGATCCTTCTGCAGTATGCTCGCCATCGACGGTTAACATCACGAGTTCGTCAGTTCAGACAGCGAATACAGGAACGACTACCAAATATTACAGCACATCGGCATTGGCAAATGCTGGAGGCGCCTCGGATATTACAACTCCAACAGCAATCGCTTCAAGCGGTACTTATTACATACGAAGCGAGTTTGCTACAGGATGCTTTATAGTTAAGCCAGTAGCGGTGACGATAAACCCGTTGCCGACATTAACAATTACAAATCCGCCAGCAGTATGCTCGCCATCGACGGTTAACATCACGAGTTCGTCAGTTCAGACAGCGAATACAGGAACGACTACCAAATATTACAGCACATCGGCATTGGCAAATGCTGGAGGCGCCTCGGATATTACAACTCCAACAGCAATCGCTTCAAGCGGTACTTATTACATACGAAGCGAGTTTGCCACAGGATGCTTTATAGTTAAGCCAGTAACAGTGACGATAAACCCGTTGCCGACATTAACAATTACAAATCCGCCAGCAGTATGCTCGCCATCGACGGTTAACATCACGAGTTCGTCAGTTCAGACAGCGAATACAGGAACGACTACCAAATATTACAGCACATCGGCATTGGCAAATGCTGGAGGCGCCTCGGATATTACAACTCCAACAGCAATCGCTTCAAGCGGTACTTATTACATACGAAGCGAGTTTGCCACAGGATGCTTTATAGTTAAGCCAGTAGCGGTGACGATAAACCCGTTGCCGACAGTAAACCCAATTACAGGTGGAGTAACAACAGTTTGTACAGGCCTAACAACACCAGCTTTTACAAATGCTACAAGTGGAGGTACATGGTCTATAACTCCTGGTACAGGAACAGCAGCAATTGATGGGGCAGGAGTTGTTACAGCTGGTAATTCTGGAGATGTAACAGTTGTTTATACATATTCAAATGGGACATGCTCAAATACGGCGACTACTACTTTAACAATTAAGCCAAATTATCCTGCACCAACAGTTGGAACACCTACACGACCAACTTGTTCAGCATTAGGAGCAAGTGTAACAATAAGCGGTTTGCCGGCTTCAGGGAATTTATTGCAGGATGATGGAACAACAATAACTACTATTGCATTCACATCAAGTTCAATTACAGTTTCGCAATTAGTACCAGGAACTTATAGATTTGGTGTTAACAATGGTTGTACAGTAACATACTCTGCACCAGTTAATGTAGTAGCAAATACATTTACTGGAGGTAGTTCATGGACATATGGATCACCAACTTCAGATGATTATATTGATTTCGCAAGCAGTACAGCTATAGGAGCAGATGTAACGTATTGTTCAGTTACTGTAAGTAATGGTGCATCAGTAACAGTAAATCCTGGAAAAACACTTACAGTTACTCATGGAGTACATGTTATTTCAGGAAGTACATTAACATTTGAAGATAGTTCAAACTTAATGCAAACTAATACAAGCAATACTCTAAATACAGGTGATATTGTATATAAACGAATAGCCCCTAAAATTCGTCAAGCTGATTATGTATATTGGTCAACACCTGTTAAAAATCAAACTTTGGCGGCTCTTTCTGGTTTAACAGATCCAACTATGTTATATTCTTATAGTGGTACACAATGGGTATTTGCACCGAGAACTACTGTTATGATTGCTGGTAAAGGGTATATTGTTCGCGGACCAGAAACCTATTCAAATACAATTAAACAAGATTTTCCAGCAAGTTTTATAGGAACTCCTCAAAACGGTGATTTTACTGGTGAAACTATGGTTGGAGGAAAGTATTATTTACTCGGAAATCCGTATCCTTCGGCATTAGATGCTAATGCTTTTATTACTGATGTTGATAATAGAGACTTGCTAAGTGGAACACTTTATTTCTGGACGCATAATACACCAGTGGTTTTAGGTGCTGGTTATCAGTATCAAACAGATGATTATGCAACATGGAATTTGAGTGGGGGAACAGGAACACGTCCAGCTATTTCTGCATCAAATCCAGCTCTTATTACTGATGATCCTAATGGTGCTAAACCAAGCGGAAAAATTGGTGCTGGACAAGCTTTCTTTACAGGGACAGTTGCTTCGGGTAACGTGACTTTCAAGAATTCAATGCGAAGAGATGGAAATACAAACGGTCAGTTCTTTAAACCTGGTAAAACAGCAAAAACTGCAGAGGTTGAAAAGCATCGTGTTTGGCTTAATATGACAAACGCAGGAGGTGCTTTTAAACAATTATTAGTAGCCTATATTGAAGGAGCGACTAATAGTTATGAAAGATTGTATGATGGAAAAACGTTTGACGGAAATAAATTTGTTGATTTCTATAGTATCAACGAGGACAAAAAATTAGTAATTCAAGGTCGTGGATTGCCATTTATTGATGTTGACCAAGTTCCACTAGGTTATCGTACTACAATTGCAGGAGATTTTACAATTTCAATCGATAATGTTGATGGAGATATGAAAACTCAGGCAATTTACATCGAGGATAAAAAGACAGGTGAAATTCATGATTTGAGAGCAAGTAATTACACATTTACTACAGAAATAGGAACTTTTGCAGATCGTCTGGTACTTCGTTACACTAATAAATCTTTAGGAACAGGTGATTTCGAAAATATTGAAAAAGGTATCACCGTTTCGATAAAAGATAAAGCGGTTAAAGTAGTATCTTCAAATGAAGCTATTCAAGATGTTACAATTTTTGATGTCGCAGGAAAACTTCTTTATAGTAAAAAGAAGGCAGGAACATCCGAATTGCTGATCTCAAATCTGCAATCAAGTAATCAAGTCTTATTGATTGATATAACGCTCGAAAACGGATATAAAACAACAAGAAAAATTGTTTTTCAATAAATAAAGAATAATTTTAAATACTTAGAAAGCCATTTCTCAACAAGAGAAATGGCTTTCTAATTTTAGGATAAATATCACCAAAAGTGGGTATTGTTTGGTCATGACCTAATCAGTATATTTCAGAAAATTCTTATGTTTATTAATTAATCTGATTTTTTTGATTTTGATTAGAAAATTACTTTACGCAGTTACTTTCACTGTGTTTTTCGGAAACTTTACATTTTATGGGCAACAGGGAAAAGTCGATGTAACTTTTAATACCCTAGATGATGGTTTAATTGGGGACGGTTTTGATAACGTAGTGCGGACACTTTCCTTGCAGTTTGATCAGAATCTTATCGTTGGAGGTGATTACTTAAATCTCAATGGAATTTCTTCTCCTTATTTAACACGCTTAAAACCGGATGGCACTATCGATGAAAATTTTCATGTTGGAAATGGTTTTAATGGGAAAATTTATTCATCATATGTTCAGACTGATGGTAAAATTCTAGTTGGAGGAAGTTTTACTTCATACAATGGAACTAATGTTGGAAGACTTGTTCGCTTAAATTCTGACGGAAGTTTAGATAACTCATTGAATACTTCTATTGGAGCCGCGACAGGAATTATATACGACATCGCGGTACAGTCAGATGGAAAAATAATCATTTGTGGCAGTTTTACAAAATACAATAATATAACGGCAAACCGTATTGTTAGAATTTTACCGAATGGTGTTTTAGATACTTCATTTTTATTCGGTTCTGGGTCTTCGTCGAATATCACAAATGTGAAGGTTTTGAATAATGCCAAAATATTGCTAGCAGGAAATTTTACATCTTTTAATGGAACTCAAAGCAATAGGTTGATTTGTTTAAATCCTGATGGAAGTACAGATTCAAGCTTTAATATAGGGTCAGGTTTTGATGATGATGTGACGGCAATGGAAGTGCAGTCTGATGGATTAATTATTCTGGGTGGAAAATTTACCACGTTCAATGGTGCTCCTGCTAATAGAATTATCAGAATCGGACAAGATGGGAACAGCGATACCAATTTCTTTACAGGATCTGGTTTTAATTCAGGATCTGTTCAGGCAATTAAAATAAATACAGCTGGAGATATTATGATTGGCGGATCATTTACAGGAAATTATAATGGTAGCGTTGTTAATCGTGTTTGCCTAATTGATAAATGGGGACTAATTAAAGAGGATGTAGATTTTGGATCTGGACCGAGTTCGGCTTCAGTTTTAGCTTTAGAAACTGATGCAGAAAGTGCTTGGTATATTGGTGGTTCATTTTCAGTTTTCGATGGTTTAAATCAAGGAAGATTGGCGAAAATTAATGCTGATGGAGATTATGACACAGGCTATCTAGCAGCAGGAATTGGTTTTGATAATTCTGTTTACAAAATAGTACCTCTAAAGAATGCCGAATCGATGGTATTTGGCAATTTTAAAAAGTTTAATGGAAGTACAGCTTCTAGAATTGCTAAGCTTTTAGAAGACGGTTCTGCTGATCTTGATTTTAATTTAGGACAAGGCGGCGCTAATAATTTAATTAAAACTGCTGTTTTGCAACCCGATGGAAAAATCATTTTAGGGGGGAATTTTACAAAGTATAATGAAACAGTAATCAATAGAATTGTTCGGATTTTGCCAAATGGAACTGTCGATGTATCTTTTAATGTGACATCTGGCTGTAACAGCCAAGTTTATGCGATGGCAATACAGCCAGATGAAAAAATTATTATTGCTGGTGGTTTTACTAAATATAATGATGTAAGTGCTGGTCGAATTATAAGACTTTTGTCCAATGGATCCAAAGATGCCAGTTTTAATTCTGGTACAGGTGCAGATGGAATTATTGAAGCGGTTTTACTTCAGCCAGACGGAAAAATTTTGGTTGCGGGACGATTTATGAATTTTGATAATATTCCTTTCGCACATTTAGTACGTTTAAATGCAGACGGAAGTATCGATCCAACTTTTGTTAATAGGAATGGATTTGATAAAAATGTATATGCAATGGCATTGCAGTCTGATCAAAAAATAATTGTCGGCGGTTCTTTTTTAAATTTTAATGGTGTTGCTCAGAAAAGACTTTTAAGACTAAATCCAAATGGTAGCTTAGATACCACATTTGAGTCTGGTTCTGGATTTAGTAATGGAGACGTGCGAAGCATTTTAATACAGCCAGATGATCGTATTATAGTAGGAGGTACTTTTTCAGGAAGTTACAAAACTACTGCCATTCCCTCAATGCGATTAATAAGGTTGTTAAAAGATGGAAGTGTTGATAATTCATTTGAAGCTAAGCTGAATAATAAACTATTTACAATGAGTTTTTCTTCAGATTATAAACTCTTAATTGGAGGCGATTTCAATTCCGTTTCTGGGATTTCTAAACACAGAATTGCAAGATTGAAACTTTGTTTAGAATCGACCGTTTGGAATGGAAATTCTTGGTCGAATGGTTTTCCGTCAGGCGGAAAAGAAGTGTTTTTTAAAGAAGATTATCCAGAATTAATAGCAGCGAATGTTTGCAGCTGTACTATCGATGAGGGTAAAAAAGTTACTTTGTTAAACGGAAATACATTGGGAATTGAGTTTTCATACTCGGGTTTAGGAACTTTGATTTTAGAAGATTCAGCAAATTTGTATCAATCAGATGATGATATTATTAATACAGGAATTATTCATTTAAAACGAAATTCATCACCTATTTTAAAATCAGATTATACGTATTGGTCTTCTCCAGTTGATAATCAAAAGTTAATAGATCTTTGTCCAAATACATCATTGGATAAGTTTTTATCATATAATTCGACCGTAAAAAACTGGAAAGTTGAAAATAATTCCAATAGTATGTTGCCAGGTATAGGATATATTGTTCAAGGCCCAAAAGATTTTTCTTCGTCAACTCGAGCAACTTATCCTGCAACTTTTAAAGGATTGCCACACAACGGAAAAATTGAAATAAATATGGGGCCGGCCAATAGCTACAATTTAATTGGAAACCCATATCCTTCGACGTTGAGTGCTGATGCTTTCTTGAAAGAAAATGCATCAAAGATTAAAGGGACAATTTATTTTTGGACACACAATACGCCTTTTTCAAATAATAAATACTCATCTGATGATTATGCGGTTTATAATCTTTTAGGAGGAGTAGGAACACGTGGCGCTTTATCCACGGGCATAAATGAAATAATTCCTGACAATACAATTGGTGCTGGACAAGCTTTTTTTGTAGCAAGTCAAAATTCGGGAACAATAGAGTTTAATAATAAGATGCGAATGAAAGAGAAAAATAGTTCTTTTTTTAAACCAGTAAGAAGCGCTAAAATTCAAAAGAACGGTATAGAGAAACAAAGAATTTGGCTCAATTTTAAAAATGAAGATGGACTTTTTAAACAAATTTTGATTGGTTATATTGAAGAAGCAACAAACGATTATGATATTAGTTTTGATGCTGAATCTTTTAATGGAAATAAGTTTGCAAACTTTTACAGTATCACCGAAAATAAAAATCTAGTTATTCAGGGAAGAGCATTCCCTTTTGAAGAAACTGATTCGGTTTTGCTTGGTTATATGTCAAAAGTTGCCGGTAATTTTAGTTTTAGTATTGATCATATGGATAACGAGTTTTCAGGTCAGAATATCTATATTGAAGATAAAGAATTAAAAGTAGTCTATAATTTAAAAGATGGCCCATATATATTCAAAAGTGAAGAAGGAACTTTTAATAGTAGGTTTGAATTAAAATATATTGATAAACAATTAGATAATCTAGAGTTTAAAAACGTTCAGAATGATATTTTTGTATCAGTAAAAGACAAACAAATTCATATTGAAGCGTTGAATGAATTTATTTCAGAAGTTGAAGTTTATGATTTGACAGGAAAGATGCTTTATAAAAAAGTTAAAATTAATTCAGCTGATTTTTCAATTCAAAAAGTAATTTCAGGTAATGGAGTTTTATTTGTCAAAGTAACATTGGAAAATGATTTTTCAGCCACAAGAAAAGTAATTCTTTAATAAAGTTTTTTGTTTAAAAAAAACGATCCGTTTGTGTTTCTACAAACGGATTTTTTTTGTTTTTTTTCACAGAATTATTGTTTGTTAGACGTTTTTTGTTGCCTTTTTTTTTAATTAATTGTCTTTTTTTAAAATTGAAGGTAAAATCCGGAAAAAGAAGATTTTAGAAGTTCAGATGATTTGTAAAATTTAAAAGACCAATAACATAAAAAATAATAATTTGAATGAAATTACTTAAAATTTCATGAATCTAAAAGAATTCAAAATTATAAGTCTCTGTTTTTTAAATAGTTATTTAAAAATTGTAAATTGTTTAAAGTTGTTTTCGAACAATTTACCACACAATTTTATGATTGATTTTTGCCTATTTTAAATAGAAAACAAACCTTAGATAAAATTGTTTTTATTGCCCTCTTCTACCTAAAATTAAAATACTGAGTGTTAAAATTAAAATACCAAATTTAGGGAATAAAATTACTTTATACGATTACTTTTTCATTACTGTCCAGGCCTTGTTATTAGAATTCCTGTTTAATGTGGTATTTAGAATTGCAGAATAAATTTTCAGTTGAATCTGAACTTAATTTTTGTTATTTAAAAGCTACTGTATGAAAAAAACATTACTTATCTCAGTATTAGTTTGTCTTCCTATTTTTCTTTTGGCACAAACTACAGCAACATTTACTTTAGGAGGTACTCAAACATTTGTTAGTCCAGCTGGTGTTACTAATATAACGGTGCAAGCTTGGGGCGCTGGTGGTGCCGGAGGAAGCTCAACGAACCCAGGTATAAATGGTGCTAGAGGAGGATCTGGAGGCGGTGGAGGAGCTTTTGCAAGTGCAGGCTTAACAATAACATCAGGTGAAACGCTTTCTGTTAACGTTGGTATTGGTGGTAAAGGTACAGATGGTAATAGTGGTGGAAATGGAGGATCTTCTGGAATAACTGGATATTCCATTCTAGCTGATGGTGGAAAAGGTGGCTTGGTAAACAATGGCAGTTTAGTTTTAGGTGGAGCTGCAGGTTTAGCTGCAAATTCTACAGGAACAACAAGAACTTCTGGGACAGCAGGAGGTAATGGGGAATCAGGTTTTACAGATGATACTGGCGCAATTATAAGTTCAGGTGCTGGAGGTAATGGAGCAAATGGAGGAGGACTTGGTGGAGCAGCAATCTCAACAGCTTTTACTACTAACTTTGGAAATCCAGGTGTAGCGCCAGGTGGTGGTGGAAGCGGGGGAAGATCCTCTTTCTTCGGAGCACCAAGACGTGGTGGAGACGGTGGTAACGGAAAAGTAACAATTACCTACAATTGTCCCTCTTATAGTTTGACCACTACTACAGCTACGGATGTAAATGTGTGTTCAGGCACATCTTCTGAAATTACTTTGACAGGTACTCTACCAATCGGGCTTTATTCTGTTTCTTATGAAATCCAAGGTACGGCACAGACCCCTGCATCTATGAAAGTTACTACAGCCGGAACTGGAAGTTTTATTGCGACAGGCTTCACTACAGTAGGAACAAGAACGGTCAAAATAACCGCTTTATCATCAGGATCAAGTTCTGTAGCATCAGAGAATTGTAGTTCAGCTATTAACCAAAATAACACGGTAGCTGTTACAGTAAATTCATCTGGTACAGCTCCTGTTGCTTTATCAGGAAGCAATGCGAACTGTACGCAAATTACAGCAAATTGGCAGGCGGTTGCAGGAGCAACTTATTATGAATTAGATGTTTCTACAGTGAATACCTTTGCTACTTTTGTTGCAGGTTATAATGCGCTCAATGTTGGAAATGTATTATCCTATGTTGTTTCTGGAAGTGCAAATACAATTTATTATTATAGAGTTAGGGCATTTAACGGAAGTTGTATAAGTTCCAATTCTAATATAATAACTTATGCAACACCAGTAGTTCCAGTAACTCCAACAATGGCTACTACTCCAATTACTGGAAACGCATGTACACAATTCACATTGAACTGGAATGCAGTTGCAAATGCTACGACTTACACTGTGCAATGGTCCACAACTGCAGCTAATTTTAGTCCAATCCTAGGAACTGCTTCTAATGTGACTGCTACAAACTATACTATAACAGGATTAACCAGTGGTACTTCTTATAGATACCGAATTGCTGCGGTTAATGGCTGTGGTACTAGTGGCTATAAAACAGGGGATGTTGTGCCGTCAGGCTCGGTACTTGGCGCACCTACAAATCCTGTAGCTAATAATATTTTATGTACGCAATTTAATGCTACATGGAACCCTGTAACAGGAGCTACTAGTTATGAAGTACAAAGGGCTACTGATTCAGGATTTACTACAGGAGTTGTTACGTTCGTTGGTATTACAACAAATTCATTTACAATAACGGGACTGACATCGTTAGCTACCTATTATTTCCGTGTACGTGCAATTAACGGCTGCGGGAATAGTCCTTATGTAAGCAGTTCTTCAGTAACAATGAATAGTGCATTGCCCGCCGCACCAGGAAGTGTGAATTCTAGTGGTCTTTACTGCAGTGAATTTACAATGAATTGGAATGCTTCTGTGGGAGCTGTTGACTATACAGTCCAACGTGCAACTGATGCCGCTTTCACGGCGGGCTTTATTTCTGTTGCTAATATAACGGCGACAAGTTATACTTTTACAGGCTTGACGTCTAATACTACATATTATTATCGGGTTTATGCTCGAAATGGTTGTGGAACAAGCACTGTTGCGGGGGTACCAAGCCCAGCTTTCGTTAAAACTGATACTCCCGCAACAGCACCAACGGTTACAGCTGATGGATCTTTAACAATTTGTCAAACGGATGGAGTTAATCTTACTTCGAGTCTCGCACCTTCTGGTTACAATTATTTATGGTCAAATGGTGCAGTATCTCAAAGTATATTCGTTACAACTCCAGGAAATTATACCGTTCAGTTTACTAGAACTGGCGGATGTAATAGTTTACCATCAACAACCCAAAATGTCATCATCCAAGGATTGCCAACTGCAGTAGCTGGTGGAACAGTTACAATATGTTCAAACCCGGGTTCGTCCGCAACTGTAACTGGAGCATCTGCTACTAATGGAACAATAAAATGGACCTTTAGTGGAGGTTCTGGAACTTTAACTGGAGATACTACGCTTACTCCAACTTATACACCTACAGTTGGTGGCGCAGCTAGAACAATTATATTAACTATGACAGTCACTAGTAATAATACTTGTGCACCTCAAATTGCAACGGCTACATATACGGTTAACATTCAGGCTGCACCCACAGTTTCTATTACAGGATCTAAAATTATTTGTTCCAATGGCTCAGCAACGGTTGCTGCAGGAGAGGCTTCTGTAACGAATGGTACCGTTTTATGGACACATGATGGTTTAGGAACTCTTTCGAATAATACTACTTTAACACCAACTTACACTGCGGCGGCAGGTGATGCCGGAAAACAAGTTACACTTACTTTGACAGTTACAGCTTCGCCAGCTTGCGCAACCGCTTATACGGTTTCGGATATTTATCCTATTGCTGTTCGACCTGAGAATACTGTTACTGCAGCTTCATCATCGCCTGTTTTATGTGTTAACACTTTAATGTCGAATATAACACACACAACAACTGGTGCGACTGGAATTGGAACTTCTTCAGGGTTGCCCTCTGGTGTTACGGTGACGTGGGCATCAAATACAATTACAATCAGCGGGATGCCAACAAATGCTGGAACATTCAACTATAGTATACCTTTAACAGGTGGATGCGGAAATTACAATGCAACAGGAACTATTGTAGTAAATTTAAATACGGCAGGGATAGGATCTTCGTCACCTACAGTTTGTAATCATACTGCAATGACAAATATTACTCATTCAACAACAGGCGCGACTGGCATTGGTACGTCAACTGGTTTGCCACCTGGAATTACAGCAGCATGGTCATCAAATACAATTACAATCAGCGGGACTCCAACAAATACGGGAACATTTAATTATATAATTCCTTTAACTGGAGGTTGCGGTTCCGTAAATGCTACTGGAACAATAACGGTTAATTCTCTGCCGGTAACTCCTGGTGTTGGTACAATTATTCAGCCGACATGCGTTAATCCAAAGGGAAGTATAGAATTAAATGGTTTGCCGACGTCAGTAAATTGGACTATTACACAATCAGGTGCAACTTCACAAGTCTATAATACGTCTGGGCCAAATTTTACAGTGCCTGATTTAATTCCTGGAAATTACACTTTTACAATTCATGATGGCGTCAATTGTCCTTCATTGGCAACAGTTAGTATTGAAATTAAAGCTCCCATAACAAATGTGTATAATGGGACTTGGTCTAATGGAAATCCCGTTGCCAGTGATATACTTGAATTTGCTGCAGATTTTAGTTCGACAGCTGATCTGGGTGGCTGTTCCTGTAAAGTTGATGCAGGAAAAAAAGTTACCATCAATTCGGGCCATACTTTAACAATAGAAAATCAAGTTATCGTTGACTCAGGAAATGGAGCAACTTTGACATTTGAAAATGATGCTAGTCTTATTCAAAATAATGATGTAACCAATACTGGAAATATCAATTACAAACGTAACAGTCTTCCAATCCGTCAAGCAGATTATGTGTATTGGTCAACACCTGTAAATCCGCAAAGACTGGTTGATGTTTCTTCACAAACTAAAGATGATATGTTTTATGCTTATAATGGCACTCAATGGGTTGGTGTTTCAAAATACAGCAATATGACAGTGGGCAAAGGTTACATTATTCGTGGACCAGAAACATTTTCAAATACTGTTCGAAGCGCTTTTTCTACAACTTTTATTGGAGTGCCAAATAATGGAACTATTTCTGGTGAAACAGTAGTTGGAAGCAAATATTATTTAATCGGAAATCCATATCCTTGTGCTTTAGATGCAGATGATTTTATTAATGGAAACAGTGCATTAGAAGGAACGCTTTATTTCTGGACACACAATACACCTGTAGTTTTAACTGGTGGTTATCAATATGCCACAGATGACTATGCAACCTATAATTTGAGTGGAGGTACTGGAACGGCGGCGGCTCCAACTGGGGACGATGCTCCTGGAAATAATTTTAATGTACCGAGCGGTCAAATTGCGGCGGGTCAGTCTTTCTTTGCTAAAACCAGTGGCTCTGGAACCATTACTTTTAATAATTTAATGCGAAATGGAGGCAATAATAATGGCCAGTTTTTTAAACCTAATAAGAATTCAAAAAAACAATCTCTTGAAAAACATCGCATTTGGCTGAATATGACAAATAGTAAAGGGGCTTTTAAACAACTTTTGGTTGGCTATATTCAAGGCGCAAGCAATCAGTATGAAAAAAGATACGATGGAGTGAGTTTTGACGGAAATAAATATCTTGATTTTTACAGCGTAAATAATGACAAACATCTCGCAATTCAGGGTCGTGCATTGCCTTTTTCTGATATTGATATTGTTCCTCTAGGATATCGAACTACAATTGCTGGTGATTTTACGATTGCAATAGCGCAGACAGATGGAAATATGAGCAGTCAGCCTATATATTTAGAAGATAAAGTAACTGGAACTATTTATGATTTAAGAGAAAACAATTATACATTCAAAACAACAGAAGGAACTTTTACAGACCGTTTTGTATTGCGATATACAAATAAATCTTTAGGAACCGGCGACATAGAAAATACAGAAAGCAATGTTTTAATCTCAGTAAAAGATAAAGTTGTTAAAATAACTTCAACGGTCGAAACAATTGCTAAAGTTTACATTTTTGATGTTTCAGGAAAACTAATATATGAGAAATTAAATATTGAAGAAAAAGAGCTGCAGATCGCAAACCTTCAATCTTCGAATCAGGTTCTGCTTATAAAAGTAGCGCTTGAAAATGGAAATTTAACGACGTCAAAAATCATTTTTTAAGTAAATAAATATTTAGATTTTTCAAATCCATTCCTTTTCAGGAGTGGATTTTTTGTTTGTTTTAATATTAGTTAAAAAGAAGAAAATTGGGTTTTAACATTCTTTAGTTTTTTTAAATGATTTGAACAAATAACTGGCGGGTAATGTTAAAATATTGATTTTCAAGTTAAAGTTTTTTGATATTGTAAATAAAATCGTACCTTGTTGTTGTTTTGATTCGACAAACAACATAAAAGCCCGTCATACTGCATATTTAATGACTTCTAAAGAAAACTAATCTAGTTTTTATTTGCCTAAAATTCCGATCATTATTTTTAGATACCCCTCTTTGTAAACAAATATTATTTTACGCGCCTATCTTAATTTGGTAAAAGTTATGGAACATTTTTTAAGTTCTGTATCACTTTCAGGTATTTAAAATTCAAAACGATCCTTATATCCTCCGGAATCTTTTTTTAATTTTTAAAATGCCACAATATGAAAAAAACTCTACTCAGATCGTTACTTTTTCAAATTTTGATTTCATTTTCAGATTATTTAAAATCGAAAAAAAAATCTACAGGCAATCACAGAAAACAATTGTGTTTTCTTTTAATATTCTTTTACAGTTCATTATGGGCACAGCCTCCACATACTTATACATCAGATAACACTTTGTTTGTTCCGGCAGGAGTCACTTCTATGGATGTTGAAGCATGGGGTGCAGGCGGTTCAGGAGGAGGAGCAAAAGGATCTATTTTGGATGGACGAAGTGGTGCAGGCGGAGGCGGAGGTGCTTATGTAAAAGGAAAAATTACAACAGTGCCAGGAGCAACATTAGCTATAAAAGTTGCTGGTGTTACGCCTATTGGAGCTGCAGGAGGTAATGCTACAATTACAGGATATGAAACTATTCTTTTTGCCGCAGGTGGAAAGGCAGGTGCTGAAAACAGTGCGGGTGGAACCCCTGCAGGAGGTATAGGTGGATTAGATAGTGACTCATATGGTTCGATTACAAAAACTTCAGGTGGAAATGGAGGTGCTGGAAGCACTGGGGTCATAGGATTATTGCAAGGATCTGGCGCTGGAGGCAAAGGCGGTGGTGGTAATGGAGGAAATGGAGGCGCAGGTATTCAAAGTGTAGCTTTAGGAAATGCTCCAGGTAAAAACGGATCAGATCCAGGTGGCGGTGGTGGTGGCGCTATGAATTCATTAATTGGGCTTGTTTTGGGAGGCCCGCAAGCTGGAGGAACAGGAGGATCTGGTCAAATGATCGTGAGTTATACATGTCCAACATATAATATTTCAGGAGTATCGGCATCTGCTGGATGTACAACATCAGGAAATTCAACTATCTTACTTACTTCGACCGCAACATCCTTGCCTGTTGGAGTTTATACAGTAACCTATAATCTTACAAATCCAATAAGTAATGGGTTAACAACTACAATGAACGTAACGACGGCTGGTTCAGGAAGTTTTGTATTATCTGGTTTTAATACTGCTGTAACTAGAGATATAGCAATCACTAAATTGACATCAGGAGCTTGTTTTGCTGATATTTCTTCTAATAATACTGCAAGCATTGTTGTTTCTTCACCATCAGTTGGGGGAACGGTTGGCGGAGGAACAACTATTTGCAGCGGTTCGGTGAGTGGTGTTTTAACTTTAACTGGAAATACAGGGAATGTTTTAAATTGGGAATCTTCAGTTAGCCCATTTTCAACTTGGACTCCCATTGTAAATACAGCATCAACGTATACCTCTGGGCCATTAACGCAAACAACACAATTTAGAGCTGTTGTACAAAACGGAGGTTGTTCTTCAGCAATTGCTATAGCAACAACTGTTACCGTTAATCAAACTCCTATTCCTGCTTTTTCAGTTCAGCCAGGAGCTTCAGTATGTATAAATACCGATGTTACCTATACGACCTTAGCAGGACAGACAAATTACATTTGGTCAATTCCTGGAACAGCAGGAACCGACTATAATATTATTTCTGGCAACATCTCATCAACCAATAATACAGTGACTTTACAGTGGTTGAACACAGGGGATAAAACAGTTTCGGTCAGATATTCTTCTAACGGATGTCCAGCAGTTATAAATGCAACGAACACAACTGCTGTGATAAAAGCGGAACGCGGAGTCGTGAATGGTGGGCTCCATATTTGCCAAGGAAATCCAAGTCCTTTATTAACATTTAATAATTATGTTGGCACGATTGTCAGATGGGAATATGCAACTACTACACCATATGTGTGGCTGCCAATCACTCATACAGGAGTCACTTATCAGCCAGGAATATTGACTGAAAGCACGAGTTATAGAGCTGTTGTAAAAAACGGAACTTGCTCTGAAGAATTTGCAATTGAAACTAGAATTGATGTTGACCCTCTTCCGCCAGCACCAAATATTTTAAGTTTTACACAGCCAAATTGTACAGTGCCAACTGGAAGCATAACTTTAAGCGGATTATCAGGTTCAGGAAACATTCTTCAGTCTGATGGAACAGTAATCACATCACGCGCTTATTCAGGTACTTCACTAACAATTTCAGGACTACCTCTCGGGAAATATAAATTTGCAGTAGAAAATAATTGTTCTATAACTTATTCTGCCGAAATCACGATTCAGTATAATACTTGGAACGGAAGTTCGTGGTCATACGGAACTGCAGATCCCTCATTTGATGATTTGGTTGATTTTCAGGAAGATTATAATTTAGATAAAAATATAAATGCCTGTTCATGCACAATTAGTAATGATGCCGCAGTTACTATTCAGCATGGGAGAACATTAAATGTAGTCAAAGGAGTTCATGTTAATTATGGAACCTTGACTTTTGCTGATGGTGGAAGTTTATTGCAGACAAGTTCAGATAATAATTTAAATACTGGTAATATTATTTATCAGCGAAACAGCCAGCCCATTCGTCAAGCAGATTATGTTTATTGGTCCAGTCCTGTAAAAGGACAAAAATTAATTAGCGTTTCTTCGTCAACGGCAGCTGATAAATATTTTAGCAATGATGGGACAAAATGGGTAATGGAAGATAGAAATAAAGTTATGACTGTTGGAAAAGGTTACATCATTCGCGGACCAGAAACTTTTTCAAACACAGTGAGAAGGCCGTTTGCAACTACTTTTATAGGAGTGCCCAATAATGGTGATATTATAGGCGAAACTGTGGCTGCTGAAAAATATTATTTAATTGGTAATCCATATCCTTCCGCTTTGCATGCAGATGACTTCATTAATGGAAATCTTCCGGTTCTAGAAGGTACTTTATATTTTTGGACGCACAATACACCAGTAGTTTTGAGTGGTGGTTATCAATACGCGACTGATGATTATGCAGCTTATAATTTAAGTGGTGGTGTTGGGACAAGCACGTCAGCACCTTCTGGAAGCACTTCTGGAAATAACAATGATTCTCCAAGTGGTGACATTGCAGCAGGACAATCCTTTTTTGCTGGAACAGTAACGTCTGGAACTATCGTTTTTAATAATTCAATGCGAAGGGGAGGAGACACAAATACACAGTTTTTTAAATCAGATCCAACAGCTAAAGCTCTTGAAAAAAATAGAATTTGGTTAAATATTACTAATACTCAAGGTGCTTTTAAACAATTACTTGTTGGCTACATAGAAGGTGCAACTGACGGATACGACAGAAAATACGATGGTAATAGTTTTGACGGAAATAAATATCTGGATTTTTACAGCATAAATAACGAGCACAAACTTGCAATCCAAGGTCGCGGTTTGCCTTTTAAAAATACAGATACTGTTCCGCTAGGATATCGTACAACAATAGCCGGCGATTTTACGATTTCAATTTATCATGTCGATGGTAACTTGACTTTGGAATCTATTTATCTAGAAGATAAAGCAACAAACAAAATACATGATCTTCGTGCAGGTAACTATACATTCAATACAGAAGCTGGAACTTTTCGTGACCGATTCGTACTTCGTTATACAAATAAATCTTTGGGTATTGATGATGTTTCAAGTATAGAAGATAATGTCTGGGTTACAGTAAATTTAAAAGATATGAAAGTAATATCAAACAGAGAAGCAATTCAAGAAGTTGCGGTTTTTGACCTGTCAGGAAGACTGCTTTACGAGAAAAAAAATATTAACGCAACAGAATTGCAATTGCTTAATTTCCGCTCTGAAAGTCAGGTTTTATTGGTAAAAGTGACTTTAGAAAGTGGAAATAGTACAACAAAAAAGATTGTGTTTTAATAAGAAGATAAAAAAGAGCAGTTAAAGAATTTATACTTTCACTGCTCTCTTTTTTAATTTGAAAATCTTGTTTAAGCGCTCTTTCGGAGATTCTCATTTGTATTTGTGATTGCCTTTTTGTTTTTATAATCGATCCATTTTTGGCCTTTGAATTTTCGCATCAAAATATCAAAATGACGCATAATAAAAACATTGTAAGCGGCTTTTGACAAGTTCACGATATTTTTAGGAAAAGAACGAAGGCTCATTGAAAACCCTGGAGTCAAGTATTTCATGTAATGCCAATAACCTTCGGGCATATATAACATCTCGCCATGTTTGAGATTTGTAATGTAACCTTCGGCATTTTTTAAAGCAGGAAATTTTTCATAATCGGGATCATCAAAATCTATATCTTCTCTCGAAATTAAAGCATGAGGCACTTTATATAAATATTTCGACTGATCTGGTGCAAAAAGCATACATTGTTTCTCTCCATGAAAATGAAAATGAAGAATATTAGAGTAATCAATATCGAAATGCATGAATACTTTTGAGTTTTCACCACCAAAAAACAGCATTGGCATTTGCTTGACTAATCTTAAACCAATTTCAGGCCATTTAAAGTCATTATTCAGTACAGGAACCTCTTTCATGAAATTATAAAGAAAGATACGGTAATTGGTAGGTTTTGATTCTAAAAGAGCTATATAATCGCTCATTTTCATTTTTGTATGCGCTTCGTTAAAACCGTCTTCATGATTTACCGGACGATTATCATACAGCGGAACCGTAATATCACCTGCAATTTCATTTATATAGGAGAATTTCCATTTATGATAAGCAGGCCAATCTTCAGTTAATTGTTCAATAACAACTGGAATTTGTTTTTTAACGTATTGGGAAATAAAATCGGCTTTTGAGATTTTTTTTACCCTTTCAATTTGTTTTAACTTCATCTTTCTAAATAAAAAAATTGCTTATAACATTGAGTTATAAGCAATTTAAAAATTTTTATTCAGATGGATGAACTCTATTGATTAAATTTTTGATTTAATCGAATGCTCAACATTTCTTTCAATTGTGTGTCCTGGTCTTGTCCATTTTGGTTTTTCGCCTAGTGGAGCAAACTGAGAATCTGCCGCTTCAACCGTTTTTGGCTGTGAAACTTTTGTAAAAGGTTTTTGTGGATTTAGTCCTAAAAGTTCAAACATTTTCATGTCTTCGTGAACATCAGGATTTGGAGTTGTAAGCAATTTATCTCCAGCAAAAATTGAATTTGCTCCAGCAAAAAAGCACATTGCCTGCCCTTCGCGACTCATATTTGTTCTTCCTGCAGATAAACGAACCTGTGTATCTGGCATTACAATTCTGGTTGTAGCAACCATACGAATCATTTCCCAGATTTCAACCGGTTTTTCATCTTCCATCGGAGTTCCTTCAACAGCAACTAATGCATTAATTGGCACTGATTCCGGTTGTGGGTTTAAAGTTGAAAGCGCGACAAGCATTCCTGCTCTGTCTTCAATACTTTCTCCCATTCCAATAATTCCGCCGCTGCAAACAGTTACATTTGTTTTACGAACGTTTTCGATAGTTTCTAAACGGTCTTCAAAAGCACGTGTAGAAATAACATCTTTATAATAATCTTCAGAAGTGTCTAAATTGTGGTTGTAAGCATATAAACCTGCTTCTGCTAAACGCTGCGCTTGGTTTTCAGTAATCATTCCAAGTGTACAGCAAACTTCCATGTCAAGCTTATTAATGGTACGAACCATTTCTAAAACCTGATCAAATTCTTCGCCGTCTTTAACGTTTCTCCAAGCAGCTCCCATACAAACGCGAGAAGATCCGCTTGATTTTGCACGCAAAGCTTGTGCTTTTACTTGGCTAACGCTCATTAAATCATTTCCTTCAACACCAGTGTTATAGCGTGCTGCCTGTGGGCAATAACCGCAATCTTCTGGACAGCCACCGGTTTTAATTGATAATAATGTCGATACCTGAACTACGTTCGGATCGTGATTTTGCCTGTGAATGGTTGCAGCTTCATAAAGAAGATCCATTATAGGCTTGTTATATATGGCGATAATTTCGTCTTTAGTCCAATTGTGTTTTGTAATGCTCATTGATACAATGTTTTTGAAGCCTCAAAAGTAATTAAATTGTTCTAATCAACCAATGATGTACTCGGTAAATGAATATTTGACAGCTATTTTCAAAAAAGAAACACTCTAAAATCATAAAAATGTATAATTCTATGATTTTAGAGTGCTAAATGTTGTTTTTTATTTTGAAAATATTAATCGGCAATATATTTATTGCCCCAATAAAGCATCATCAAAAAAGTTACGATGACAGAAGAGGCAATTCCTTCAAAAAGTAAACAGATGCAATATGTTGGTACTGAAGGATTTCCTCCAAACATAAATGTCTCTGATAAGGTTTTTACATAAGCATCTCCACCTCTTGCATAGCTATAAACTAGTAATCCGAAAACACTCATTGACACGCCAACTACCGAAGTTGCCATGGCAGAAACTGCATTCGACACAAAATTGGTTTCTCCTTCATGGAGGTTCATTTGCATTGTTCTGTTCACGCCATAAAAGATAAAAAAGACATTCAGCGTACGTAAATAGAACAAATCTGCTAGTCCTAATACACTCATCAATAAAAAATAAATGCCTATTCCAAGGAATATCAGAAACCCGTTGGTTATTTCTTTAGGTAATTTCATAGTGGTTATTTTTAAAGAAGTTAATAGTAAATATTTGAAGAACAGTGTTCTATATCAAATTTACTAAAAAAATAACTACGATGATTTAAAAAGGGCGAAAAGTATTTGTTTGAGATTTTCTAAAGCTGATTTACAAATGCCAAAGCATTTACTTTATCCTGATTTAATTGTTCTTTTAATAAATCAACAGAACCAAATTTCTGTTCTTCGCGCAGATATTTCAATAAAGAAACCTCAATTTGTTTTCCGTAAATGTCTTCATTAAAATCAAAAAGATTGACTTCAATCGTTTGTTTTTCGCCGTTAACAGTTGGATTGAAACCAATATTCATCATTCCAAAAACTTCTTTTTGATCAATAATTGCTTTTACAGCATAAACACCATTTTTCGGAATTAATTTGTAATCTTCTTCGATGTGAATATTCGCTGTCGGAAAACCAATAGTTCTTCCTAATTGTTTTCCTTTTACAACTTCTCCTGTCAAAAAGTAAGCATAACCCAAAAATTCATTGGCCAAAGCCATATTTCCTTCTTGAAGTGCTTTTCTGATTTTAGTTGAGCTCACCGAAACATCTTGAATTTCCTGAGCCGAAATTTGCTCTACTTCAAAACCATATTCGGCTCCAAAAGCAATTAAATCATCAATATTAGCAGTTCTGTTTCTTCCAAAACGATGATCGTGCCCAATAATTATTTTTTGAATCTGAAATTGATCTACTAAAATTGAATGAACAAATTCTTCTGCCGTTAATCTTGAGAAACTTTCGTTAAAAGGATGAATCACCAGGTTTTCAATGCCTGTTGCTTCTAGAAGTTTTGTTTTTTCGGAAATGGTATTTAAAAGTTTTATTTCCGATTTCTCTTGTAAAACCATTCTCGGATGCGGAAAAAAAGTAAGCACTAAACTTTCATATTTGCCATTTTCGGTATTCTGAGTAATTTTTTCCAGAATTTTTTTATGACCAATATGCACGCCGTCAAAGGTGCCAAGTGTTAAAATTGTTTTCTTGGTCGAATGGAAATCGTTTATAGAATGGAAAAGATTCAAAACAAATAATTTAAGATGCTGCAAATTTATACTATCTATTTTGAATTTGATACCAAGGCGAATTGATTTTTTTGAAAGAAGATTGTTTCTTTTTGTGAAAATACGCCAACTCGTCGACTAAAAAACGTTAAATGTCGTTTATATGTAAGAATTTCATTTAATTGACTTAATTTTGATTTATCAACGCCTCCGAATATGAAAAAACATTTACTCTCTTTATTTTTTATTGTTTTCTGTACTGTTTTAAATGCGCAAAACACTGATTTGTGGCAGAAAAGCAGCGCAAATTCTTCGCTGAATAAAAGAATAAACACATCAGATTCTGAGAAATTATATTATAAATTAAATTCAGAGCTTCTTCAAACAAAGCTGGTATCGGCGACTGGAAAAGGATCAAAAAGTAATACAGCCGAAATTACAATTCCTAATTCTGACGGAATTTTAGAACGTTTTAAAGTTTGGGAATCTTCTAATTTTGAGTCTGAACTTCAGGCAAAATATCCAGAAATCAGATCTTATGAAGGAAATGGTTTAGATGATAAAACAGCCAAAATACATTTCAGTGTTTCACCACTCGGACTTCAAACGATGGTTTTTCGTTCTGATAAATCAACAGAATTTATTGAAGAGAACCCAGATGATAAAACCGAATATATCTTGTTTTCCAAAAATAGTTCGGCTTCAAAAAGACTTATCTGCAAAACTGATGAGGCTATTTTGAGCAAAAGTATTACTGGAAAAACGGCAAATACAGAATCAAGTGCTAAAATATTTAAAACAATGCGTTTGGCTTTGTCATGTACGGCTGAATACACAGCATTTTTTGGCGGAACAAAAGCATTGGCACTTGCCGGAATGAATAATACAATGACCCGAGTGAATGGGGTTTTCAATAGGGATCTCGCTGTAAAATTAGTTTTGATTGATAATAACGATGCTGTAATTTATACAGATGCAACTACAGACCCATATTCAAATGCTTCTACAGGTGCTGATGGTGCATGGAATCAAGAAGTTCAAACGACTTTGACAACCGTAATTGGAAATGCCAATTATGATATTGGTCACTTATTTGGTGCTTCTGGCGGAGGTGGTAATGCCGGATGTATTGGCTGTGTGTGTGCAAATCCAACCACAAATGTTCCTTTAGGAAAAGGGAGTGCTTATACGTCACCATCAGATGGTAAACCACAAGGTGATGCTTTTGATATTGATTTTGTGGCGCATGAATTTGGTCATCAATTAGGTGCAAATCATACTTTTTCTTATGATTCTGAAGAAAGAACAAGTGTAAACGTTGAGCCTGGAAGTGGTTCTACCATTATGGCTTATGCCGGAGTGACAGGCGATTATGATATTCAAAATGTTTCTGATGATTATTTTGCTTACGTAAGTATCAGACAAATTCAGAATACATTGGCTAATAAAACTTGTCCGGTAAACACAGCAATTACAAATAATCCACCGGCTGTAAGTGCTGGAAACGATTATACAATTCCAATAAGTACAGCTTTTGTTTTAACAGGAACAGGCTCTGATCCCGAAGGAGATTCAGTTACTTATAATTGGGAAGAAAATGATAACGCAACAACAACTTCGGGCAGTACAAGTATAGCGTATCCAACAAAACCAGACGGACCGTTATTCCGTTCTGTGGTTCCAAATGCAAGTACAGTACGATATATGCCAAGTTTTAATTATGTGTTGCAAAACAGACTTACCACAACTTGGGAATCTGTTTCGTCAATTGCACGAACACTTCATTTTACATTGACAGGACGTGATAATGCAGCTCAAGGTGCAGCACAGACATTTACTGATGATATGATTGTAAATGTTGTTTCAACGGCGGGACCATTTGCAGTAACTTCGCATACAAATGATAACGTAAGCTGGTGGCAGGGTTTGAGCGAAACAGTAACTTGGAGTGTAAACAATACAAATTCACTCGCTGGTGCTTCAGCTGTAAATATAAAGTTATCCACTGACGGAGGCGTAACATTTCCTATAATTTTGGCTTCTAACACACCAAATGACGGTTCTGAAACTATTGTACTTCCTACAAGTGTTCCTTCGTCTAAAAACTGCAGAATCTTGATTGAACCAACAGGAAATATTTTTTATGCAATAAATAGAAAACCATTTGCAGTTGGTTATACTTCAAGCACAACTTGTGATTCGTATAGCTTCGGAAATTCATTTTCGATTCCAAATACAACTACTTTTGTTACAAGAACTATAACTGTTCCGGCATCTGAAGCAATAGTTACAGATGTAGATGTTTCTGTTAATATAACGCATGATAAATTTTCTGATATAGAACTTCAAATTGTAAGCCCTGCCGGAACTATCGTTCGATTATTCAATAAAAATTGTGGATCGACAAAATCTACTTTAGCAATGCAGTTTAATGATTCGGGCGCTGCATTAGATTGTAGTGTAACGACTGAACAAATTGTTTTGCCTGTTGATGTGTTGAGTGCTTTTAATGGTCAGAATGCGCAGGGAACTTGGACATTTAGAGTTAGAGATGCTGTAGTTGGAAACTTTGGAACATTAAATTCGGCTTCCATTAATATTTGCAGTCAAACTTATACTTTAGAAACACCAAATTTTGACAATATCGATTTTAGTCTTTATCCAAATCCGAATAAAGGAAATTTCACGATTAAGTTTCAAAGTGAATCGGCAACAGGAGTTAAAGTGTTTGTTCACGATATTTTGGGCAAAACGGTTTATTCAAAAACTTTTGAAAGCACGTCAAATTTTGACCAAAATATCCAGCTTCCAAATGCAGTGTCTGGAGTTTATCTTGTAACTGTCATTGATGGAGAAAGAAGAACTGTTAAAAAGCTCATTGTGAATTAAATTCCAAGTCAAAAAAACTAAATTCAAATTCCAAATTCCAAAAATTAATCAGTTGGAATTTGGATTTTTTTATTGGAATTTAACTCCGCTAGGAGTTCGCCATCGCCATACAAACAATACTTATTTTTGCTCCCGGAATTTTTAGTAACGCTTTTGTACAGGCCTCAAGCGTTGAACCAGTTGTTAAGACATCGTCAACAATTAAAAAGTGTTTGTTGTGATTTTTTTCAGAGAATTTAACATCGAAAATATTTTCAATGTTTTCAGATCGGCCAAGAAGATTCTTTTTTGATTGTGTTTTCGAATATTTTTTTCGATATAAAACAGAATCGTCAAAAGTGAGATCTAATTCTTTCGAAATTGCTTTTGCAAAAGAAGTAACTTGATTATAACCGCGTTCTTTGAATTTTTTAGGATGAAGCGGCACAGGAATCACAACTTCAAACGGATTTTTTAATTGAAGTTCTTTTAAATCTTCTGCGTGCCAATTTCCAAGAACAGTTCCAATTTCTTCGTGACCTTTGTATTTTAAATTGTGAATTAATTCCTGAACAATTCCTTTTTTAATGAAATACAATAATGCCGATGCATGTTCAATTTGAACTTTTCCATAAAACTTTTTTACAGCTTCATTTTCAGAATCGAGATGATATTGCGTCAAGGGCAATTCATGTCGGCAATTGGTGCATAAAACAATTTCGTTAGTCATTAAAACAGAGCGACATCCGGAGCAAACTTTCGGAAAAAAGAGATTTATTATAGATTTAAACACAAATAGAAAGAATTTAGTTACAAAACTAACGAAATTCAAACTTCAATCTTTATTATTTTTCTTTTTTTTAAAAGTACTTTTTATATTTTTGCATCACTATGGCAAAACAAGAAGATTTATTTAAGAATGTGGTTTCGCACGCAAAAGAGTACGGGTTTATTTTTCCGTCAAGCGAAGTATACGATGGATTGAGTGCAGTGTATGATTACGCACAAAATGGTGTCGAGTTAAAAAAGAATATCCGTGAATATTGGTGGAAATCAATGGTTCAGATGAATGAAAATATTGTCGGTTTAGATGCTGCAATATTAATGCATCCAACTACTTGGAAAGCTTCAGGGCACGTTGATGCGTTCAATGATCCTTTGATTGATAATAAAGATTCTAAAAAAAGATATAGAGCTGACGTTTTAGTGGAAGATTTTGCTGAAAAAATTAATCTGAAAGCTAAAAAAGAAATCGAAAAAGCAAAAGCTCGTTTTGGTGATGCATTCAATGAAGAAGAATTTGTAACTACAAATGCTCGTGTAATTGAATATTTGGCTAAAGAAAGAGAAATCAGAGAGCGTTTAGGACGTTCTTTAGGAAACGGAGATCTTGAAGATGTAAAAGCTTTGATCGAAGAGCTTGAAATTGCTGATCCTGAAACTGGTTCAAGAAACTGGACAGATGTTAAGCAGTTCAACTTAATGTTTGGAACTAAATTAGGTGCTTCTGCAGAATCTGCGATGGATCTTTATTTACGTCCAGAAACGGCGCAAGGTATTTTTGTGAACTTTTTAAATGTTCAGAAATCAGGGCGTATGAAAGTTCCTTTTGGAATTGCTCAAACTGGTAAAGCATTTAGAAATGAAATTGTTGCAAGACAGTTTATTTTCCGTATGCGTGAATTCGAACAAATGGAAATGCAGTTTTTTGTGCGTCCAGGAGAAGAAATGCAATGGTACGAACACTGGAAAACTACACGTTTAAACTGGCACTTGTCTTTAGGATTAGGAAAAGAGAACTATCGTTTTCATGATCACGAAAAATTAGCGCATTACGCAAATGCAGCAGCAGATATTGAATTTAACTTCCCATTTGGTTTCAAAGAATTAGAAGGAATTCACTCTCGTACTGATTTTGACCTAAAAGCACACGAACAATATTCAGGAAGAAAACTGCAATATTTTGATCCTGAACTAAATGAAAACTACGTGCCATACGTAGTAGAAACGTCTGTAGGTCTTGATCGTATGTTTTTAGCGGTTTTTGCAACATCGTTGCAAGAAGAAACTTTAGAAGATGGTTCGACAAGAACAGTGCTTAAACTGCCTGCAGTTTTAGCGCCAACAAAAGCAGCGGTTCTTCCATTGGTTAAAAAAGATGGATTGCCAGAAATTTCTAAAAAAATCATTGAAGATTTGAAATGGGATTTCAATGTTGCTTATGATGAAAAAGATGCAGTTGGACGTCGTTACAGAAGACAAGATGCTCTTGGAACTCCATTCTGTATCACTGTTGATCACCAAACTTTGGAAGATGAAACAGTAACTATTCGTCATAGAGATACAATGAAACAAGATCGCGTTAAAATTTCTGAATTGAGAGCGATTATTGAAAATGAAGTTTCGATGAAAAACTGGTTGATGAAAATGTAATTTTCCCAATTAACATTATATAAATCCCAAATTCCTTCTTAGGAGTTTGGGATTTTTTTAATTTTGAAAAATGCATTTCGTCGAACTTTTGTGCATTTCATCTTTATGTATTAACATTTTAGTGTAATGTGTTAACAATGAATTATTTGCATAAATAAATTGTGTAAATTTAATTGCACATCATACGCTAAAATTAGAAAATGAATCAAACGCTAAAAAGTTAGGATTCATTTAGAAACTATTTAAAACCAAATTGAAAAAATATTCCTACATTATAATTGACAATGACGCTGAAAGTGTTTTGAAAACCAGAATCGTTGCAGAAGGTTTTTCAGAATTAACTTTTATAGCATCGGCTACGAATTATCAGCAGGGATTAAATTTGGTTTTAGAGCACAGACCGTATTTTATTTTTCTAGAAATCGATTCTGAAAATACCTCAAGCAATTTGTCGCTTGCTTTCATTGGCGAACTGTATCGATTTTTATCTATTATACCAAAAATCATTATTACAACGGCTCAAAAAGAACAGGCTTTTGATGCCATTCAATACGGCGTTTTTGATTATATCTTAAAACCTTTAACGCATGTCGATGTTGTAAAAACGCTTTTGAAGCTCGAAAAAGTACTTTTAGAGCCAAAAGAACAAAAAAATGCTGTAATTGAGACGCAAGCTACTATTTTTGAAGAAAACGTCTCAGAGATCAAAATAATGCCTTTAAAAGAGGAAGAGATTCAAATTCTAGCAAAAGAAGAAGTGCCAGTTGCTATTCAAGAAGTGCAAATCGCACAAATTCCAGAAAAGCCACTTATTCTTTGTATTAAGTCATATGGCGATTATCGCTACATGAATGCGGCTGATATCTGCTATTTTCAGGCCGATAATAATTCGACAGATATTTATTTGAATTCTGGCGAAATGGTTACCGCTTTCAAGACTCTAAAGCATTTTGAAAGTATTTTAGTACATCCTTTTATCCGAATTCATAATAGTTATATCATTAATCAAAACTACATTTCGAGAATTCATAACGGAAACTCAGTTTGTTACATAAAAAATTCCCCGAAAAAGATCCCTTTTTCTAAAACTTACAAAGCAAATGTCGATTTAATCATTGCTAATTTTTCTGAGGGTAATTACATAGAGATCTAAAAACTAGATAATTACACGAATTTGACGCCCAGTGACTATCATTTGGGCATGATCTACCATAAACTCGATTTTTCATGTAAATTTTTTTCGTTTGCGGGTATAATTTTACCAAACCGAAACGCATAGTGCGGTCGGCTCCAAAAACAAAAAAATCAAAAACCCTCAAATACCTCAGGTCATGAAAAAAACAGCTTTAACATTCGGATTATTTTCTTTAGTAATGGTTGCAACTTCTTTTGCAGCTCCAACAACTTCTTTAGCTGAGCCAGATACAATTATTGGACAGTCAACTGGACGTGATGGTGGAAGAAAAGTAGATTTCCATACAACAACTAATGACTTAAAAAATAATCAGTCTGAAGCATTTAGCCAAGACAGACAATCGTTAAGAAACACTATAAAACTTGACTAAAAAACAAGTTCCATAATACAAAAAAAGGCTGTCAATCTTCGACAGCCTTTTTTTGTGTCTGTAGTTTTATTATTTTTGGTAAAATTCAAAACAGACATTGAAAAAAACTTCGCAAATAATATTGGTTTTATTTCTCATCTTATTAAGCTGCAATAAGAAAGCTCCTTTCGATAAAACCGAGATTTCAGCAGAAGACAGTTTGCCTACTTATTTGTCTTTAGCAAATGATATAAATTTGCCTTATGATTTAAAACAGAAATATGCCCAAAAAGCGCTCAACATTATAATTGATAAGAATAACGATTCAATCAATAGGGCTAATCTGTTTAAGGTCGCTAATCGATATTACAATATGAATGATCTCAAATCATATCGTAAAATATCAAAATTAGTTTTAGAGCGATCAATAAATGCAAAAGATTCTGTAAGTATTGGAAAAGCTTATACCTATTTGGGCGATTTTTATAGTTCTCAAAGTATCCCCGACAGTGCATTTTTGAATTTTTTTAAGGCACAAAAAATTTATCTAAGGATTAATGATCAATACAATCTCGCTCAGACATTTTTGAGTAAAGGCAGTCTTCAGTACAACGAAGGTGACTTTTTTGAAAGTGAGATTGCTGTTTTTAAAGCACTGAGTATTTTAAAAAAGCAAAAAAATGTAAGCGATTTGCTTTATGATTGTTACAACCTTTTAGGAATATTGTACAATGACAGAGAAGAATATGACAAATCGCTGGAGTATCATAAAAAAGCTTTAAATGTTTTAAAAGACAAATCAATTCCAAGAGAACTGCAGTTAGAAGCTACCTCGCTAAATAATATTGGCTTTGTTTATCTTAATTTGAATGACTACGAGCAGGCAAAACAGTATTTTCAGAAAGGATTAAATCAGAAAAATTTATTTCTGGAAAAGAATGTTTTGTATGCGATGCTATTAGATAATCTTGCATATGCTAAGTTTAAATTGAGAGATTTTAAAGGGCTTCCAGATCAATTTGATAGAGCTTTAAAAATTAGAGATAGCTTAGGACTAAAATCGGCGGCAGTATCAAGTCGAATTCACTTATCAGAGTTTTATGCTTTTGAAAAAGATACTTTTCGAGCCATTCAGTTTTCAAAACAATCATTGGTTTTAGCTCGAAGCTTGAATATTGGGAAAAACACATTAGAAGCGCTCAAGCAAATTGCTATTGTAGATCCTAAAAATGCATCGGTTTATTCTAATGAATATTTTAGATTAAATGAAAAAATGCTTAAGTCTGAGCGAAAAATGGGAGAAAAGTTCTCTCGAATTGAATATGAAACCAACGAAATAAAAGATCAAAATTCGAATCTTCAGGAAAAAAACAGGACATTAGTTTACGTTTTCAGCATTTGTACTTTGGTCGGTTTGTTTTTTTATGTGTATAAAACACAGCAGGCAAAAAACAGAGAATTGCTTTTTAAACAACAACAGCAAATTGCAAATGAAGATATTTATAACTTGATGATTTCGCAGCAAAATGAAATTGAATCAACACGAATAAAAGAAAAGAAAAAGGTTGCGCAGGAATTACATGACGGAGTTTTGGGCCGAATGTTTGGCGTTAGAATCAGTTTAGACAGTCTTGATAAAATTGACGAAGCACAAGCCGCATCGAAGCGAAAAAAGTATTTGACGGAGCTGAAACATATTGAAGAAGATATTCGCGAAATTTCGCATGATTTAAATAGAGAAAAATCAGAATTAATTAATAATTTTGTCGCGATTCTGATGAAACTATTTGAAAATCAGAGGAACACGTATAATTCAAAATTAATTACGACATTTGATTCTCATATAAAATGGGATCTTGTAAGTAATGCTGTCAAAATTAATTTGTACAGAATGATACAGGAGGCGCTTCAAAATTGCAATAAATATGCTGACGCCGATACAATTACAGTTGAGTTTAAAAGTGAAATAAATTATTTAGTTTTGTCTATTGCGGATGATGGAATTGGTTTTAATGTAAAGAGAACCAAAAATGGTATTGGATTACACAATATTCAGTACAGAGCCGCAGAATGTAAGGGCACAGTTACTATAAAATCTGCCAAAGGAGAAGGAACACTTCTCACAATTAAAGTCCCAATCGATCAAAAAATTAACCTGCAAAATAATGACATTTGATTTAACAGCTCCAATTTCGCACTTAATCACGCGAAACATTTTAATTGTCGACGATCATCCTTTTATAATTGAGGGATATAAAAATGCTATAACGCGTTATAATCCAAAGCAATATGATTTCCGTATTGCACAAGCTTATGACTGCAGATCGGCTTATGATTTGTTAGAAGACGAATCAACACCAAAATTTGATGTTGCATTTTTAGATATAAGTATGCCGGCTTATGAAGAAAAGGAAATATTTTCTGGAGAAGATCTGGCAAAGCTAATTTTGAAGAAAATGCCTGACTGCAAAGTGATTCTGCTTACGATGTACACAGAACTTCTGAAAATTAAAACAATTATCAGAACAATTAATCCAAATGGTTTAATTATTAAAAACGATCTAACTTTTGATGAATTCCTGTTCGCTTTTGATAAAGTGATGAAAAACGAAAAATACTACAGTCAGTCGGTGGTGAAGATGGTTAATCAATCACCACATAATTCTATTGAAATCGATCAGTTTGATAAACAGATTCTATTTCATTTGTCAAAAGGTACAAGAACAGAGGATATGTCGCAATATATTCCGATTTCTTTAGCCGCAATTGAAAAACGAAAAATCAATTTGAAAGAATTGCTAAAAATAAGATCAGGCTCTGATGAAGATCTTTTGAAAGAAGCCAAAAGCAAAGGGCTTTTTTAGAATTTTAGACATTAGATTTTAGATTAAAGAAATCTATTTAATTAAAAAAATATCCCAACAGATTTTACAAAATCTGTTGGGATATTTTTTTATAATTCAGTAAGTCTCCGACTGAAAACTGCGCTGAAAAGTAATTTTATTCACTCAAAGCATCCCAGCCACGTGCTTTTAAAGCAATTTTTGTGTTCGCGCGGGTCACAAGGTGAATTCCTTCATTTTCCTCGGCCATATGGCCAATAATTGAAAAGTTAGGATTTCCTTTTATTTTGTCAAAATCATTAATATCAATCGTAAATAGCAGTTCATAGTCCTCTCCGCCGTTAATGGCAACGGTTGTGCTGTCGATATTGAATTCTTCGCAAGTCGAAATAAACTGCGGATCTAATGGCAGTTTGTCTTCATACAAATTACAGCCCACTTTTGACTGTTTGCAGATATGAATAATTTCTGAAGATAATCCGTCCGAAATGTCAATCATTGCGGTTGGCTTTATTTCTAAAGCGTGCAAAAGTGTACGAACATCTTTGCGTGCTTCTGGTTTTAATTGTCTTTCGACCAAATACGTGTAAGGATCTAAATCTGGCTGGCTATTTGGGTTTACTTGAAAAACCTGTTTTTCGCGTTCTAAAACCTGCAATCCCATATAAGCCGCACCGATATCTCCTGTAACAACTAATAAATCAGTTTGTTTGGCCCCGTTTCTGTACACGATTTCATTTTCATCGGCTTCGCCAATTGCGGTAATGCTGATAATTAATCCTTTTTGTGATGAGGTTGTGTCACCTCCAATGACGTCAACTTTGTATTCTTTTGCGGCATGTGTAATTCCTTCGAATAATTCTTCAAGAGCTTCTAGTGGAAAACGATTAGAAACGGCAACAGAAACCGTGATTTGTGTTGGTTTTGCATTCATCGCACAAATGTCAGAGATATTTACGACAACTGCTTTATAGCCTAAATGCTTCAAAGGCATATAAGCCAAATCAAAATGTACGCCTTCGATTAGTAAATCGGTTGAAACAACAACTTTCTTTTCCTTAAAATCTAAAACTGCTGCATCGTCGCCAATACTTTTTAAAGTTGATTCTTGTGTAACATCAAAGTTTCGGGTTAAATGGTCGATTAGGCCAAATTCTCCTAATTGTCCAATACTAGTGCGTTGCGGATTTTTATCTTCTATCATTTTTTTCTGAGTTCCAAAATTATTTAGCTACAAAGGTACAAAGGTTTTTTTTAAAGATGCTAAGATTCTAAGACGCTAAGGTTCTAAGTTTTTTTCTAGCGTGTTTATTCTGTAGAGGCGCACTGTAGTGCGTCTATGTCTAGTTTTTTCAGCATTGTATAAGCATTTTGGCGTGTCTTTACATTTGTCAGATCATCTTTTTAAACTGAAATGAGATCGGAATACTTCGCTGATTTGGTCTTGCGTATAAAAAACCTGAAACCAATAATCGGAGGAAGGAAGCGGATTTCCATTATAATTTCCGTCCCAGCCTGGCCCCGAAGGGCGAAGCTGTTTTATGAATTTGCCATAACGATCGAAAATGTTTATCACGGCATCTGGCTGTATGGCAAGATCTGTGATGTTCCAAGTGTCATTGTAGCCATCGTTGTTTGGGGTAAAAAATTTGGGATATTTAAGTACATTGGCAAACAGAATCAGATTGTCGCAATTTCCTTTTGTGTCTTTTATAGTTACTGCGTGTTCACCTGAATCGACGTTAAAAAATACATTATTGGTTTGAAAATCACTGTTGTCTAATTGATATTCATATGTTCCAAAACCATCGGTTAGGTTTACAATAATGTCAATGTTATCTTCAAAAGCATCTGTAACTGTTAAAGTTGCAATTGCCGGACTTGACTTTTCGACTTTAACTGTGGTTGAATTATAACCGCAGTCAGCACCAACAGCCGGAGCTATTTTGTTTGGAACTACAGTATAAATTCCTTCTTCTTTGGCGGCATAATTTGGTCCGGTGCTTATTTTATTTCCATTAAAAAACCAGTCAACAGTATATTCGTTAGGATTAAGTCCCGAATTTAATTGTGCGGAACTTAGTAAAGTCCCTGTTTGAAAATCGACACAGATCACTCCATTTTTTACTGTAAAATCTTTTAATGGATAAATAGTTATATTAAAATCATCTTGAGAAAAACAACTAGAATTTGTTGGTGCGATGGCATAAATGTACATTCGTTGTGAAGCGTTTATTTGTTCACCTGCAACATAATGCACTCCTGTTGCATTTGGTCCACTATAGTACTCACCAGTAGATAATACGGGCAATGTGTAGCTTTTGCAAACGGCAACATCTGGAATATTGCCTAATTTAGGTGTTGAAGAAATATTGACAGCGAAGCTTTTTTCGCTGGAACACGTAAGCCGATTTCCTGTAATTGCATAAACATAAATGGTCTGTGAAGTGGTTAAAATTGTTCCTGCCGGAATAATGGCTCCTTTTCCTCCAGGTTGCAAATAGTAATTTCCCAATTTTAAAGGTGGCAGTGTATAGCTATCGCAAATGTTTATATTATCGAAAGTGCCAACGTCGATTCCGTTGATATTAATTTTGAAGAACGTTTCATTACTGCATTTTGTGAAATCTGGCCATTCGTTGTAAATATAAAGGGTTTGTGATGTGGTAATTACTGTTCCTTCCGTAAGTTGGGTTCCCAATCCATGAGGTCCTCCAGTGGCTGTATAATAATTTCCGTTTTTTAATCTTGGAAGTTTAAAATCGGTACAGGTAACAACGTCTGTAAAATTGTCAACATCTGGAAGCGGTCTTATTTCCACAACAAAACTATGTTCGTTATTACATTCTGTTCCAACAGAAAAAATATACACAGTCTTTGTTTGAGTAATTACATCTCCAGCATGTAATGGGGTTCCGCCACCATTTGTATCGGTAAAATAATTCCCATTCGTCAAAGGAGGTAATGTATAACTATTGCATTCCAATCTGTTGGCTGGTGTATCAACCAGTGGCAGCGGTTTTATGGTTATTTGGTATTTTAAATCAATTGTGCAATTGGGAGAAGTTGTAGTAACTGCGTAATAATAAATTGTCTGCGAATTTGTAATTACCGTTCCAGCCGGAATATTTTTGCCTTGACCGCCCGGACTGTCATAATAACCTCCTAACTCAATTGGTGGTAAGGTATATCTTCCGCATTCTGTTATCGGAACAAAACGCTGCGAATTAATAATATCGATTTTAAAGGAGTTTTCATTAGTGCATCTTCCGTCATTTGCAAAAACGTATAAAGTTCGGCTAGTGGTTACTCGATCTCCAGCATTTAGTTGATTACCCAAACCTCCTGACAATGAATAGTAATTTCCATTTATTAAAGGAGGTAAAGTATAAGAATCACAAGTTACTATATTGTCTGGCTTATCGACTAATGGCAACGGATGAACAATAAATGGAACTGGGATGTCTCGGCATACAACACCATCAATTACGGCATAATAATATATGGTTTGGCTTGTTGCAAATGAGGTTCCTCTCGGAATAGGATCTCCTTTTCCTCCTGGTTCAGTAAAAAATCCGCCAGCCACTACAGTCGGAACGACATATTTACCGCAGGCTTCTTTTGGGAATTCTATTTTGTCAATAAATGTGAGACTAAAAGTATTTTCATTGGTACAATTATTAGGCGTGGGGCCGCTATAAATATAATAAGCACCAGATTGGGTGATAACATCTCCGGCATTTAGTCGTGTTCCTGTGCCGTTGGGGCCGGTATAATAAAAGCCAAAATTTATAGGAGGCAAGGTATAACTGCTGCAGGCAATGACATCTGGGAGATCATTCACGGGCGGAAGCGAGTAAATAGTGATGGTGAAATTTACGGTTTGATAGCAAAAAGAATTTTGAAGACTTTCAACTCTAACCCATATTCTTTGTGGAGACTGTGATAAGGAAGAAGTAAAAACTTTAGGATTTAAAATGCGATTTGAGCCACTGTTTGCTTCTGCTTGGCTTAAATGATAGCTAATTTTATAATTTGATGGATTTAGTCCATTCAAAATTGTATTTTCCTGAACGGTTAAATCAACTGGAACTGTACCCGATTTGGTATTGCAAAAACTCAAATCAGGAGGTTTTACAATATTGATTGGAGCGGTTACAAGCAAGTCAAATGAAATCAAATTGTTGCAAAAAGTACTGTTATTATTTACAGGAACTGCTTTTATATATATCGTTTGATTGCCAATACTTGTATAAGAATTCAATTGATTTTGAGGTATTGAAGGTCCGTTTGCATTTGCCGTTGCCAAAGTGCTAAAATATAAAAGAGAATATTCGGCGGAATTAAGTCCCAAAGCAGTTAAATTGTTTTGAGTTAAATCATAATTGTAGATGCCGTTTGTGGTGTAACAAGCAATTAAATTTTTGGCAGGTTTAACAATTAAATCAGTAATTTTCACTTCGTCTTGAATAACACAGCCCGAAAGAGTAGCTGTAACCGCGTAAGTTCCGGATTTATCAACGGTTAATGAATTGCTTGTTTGTCCTGAAATAACAGTTCCGTCGAGAGTCCATTCATAAGTGTAGTTTCCCACAAGTCCAGATTGCAGTGTGATTTTTTCGCCTTCGCAGATGATTCTGTCTGGGCCCAAATCCATGGCTGTGATAAAACTGCCGCCTTTTATAAAAACTGCCGAGTCGTAACTGCTGTCATTGTAATCACCAATTGCCAGTTTTATGCTGTATGTCCTATTTGGAATTACAGTTGAGGAAGCAGTTAAGACTTTAGTTTCTCCTCTCATATTTATCGCTGATGCATCTGGATTATTGACATTATAATGATCAAATAAATTAGGATTGGCTGATAAACAGGACGAATTGTATTGGCTGTCCCTAATATTTTTTACAGAAACAGGTGTTGATGTACCAGGAAGTACCGCAAGATTTGAGGAAATTCCCGTTGTTAAATCGGTTAAAATAAAGGCAAAAACATCACTGAAACCGCATTGAAATTCGCCATATTCATTTGAAGCAAATAGAAAATCGAAACTAAAATTACTTGACAAAGGCGTGAAGTCAAACTGAATATAACTGACATCAGTAATTGGAACCATTTGTCCATTATTGTCGCTAATTGCTTGCAGATCGCTATCACCGCTGTTATTTAATTGACTGCTTTCATTAACACTGGTATATTTTCCTTCAGTAAAGTTGGCGATTCCGTTCCGAATAATAATTCCTTCTGAAATTGGAAAATTTGGATTTGTATTGGTGAATTTACCAATTCCTTGATGTGACGAAAACTTAAAATTGGTTTCGTTTGCGCAGGCATTTTTCATTAATTCTTCCCGAACAAGCTGGGGTATACTCAAAGTTGTAGTATCCACTATGATCCCCTGTGACAAAGATATAGTCGAGTAAAATAATAAAAATAGAAGTAGAGATTTTCTCATAGTCCTGATTTTATTAAGTAAGGGGCTTTAAAGGTACGAAGGATTTTTATTTTAACACAATGAATATCAATATTTTACATTTATTCGGTTTCGTATTTAATTGTCTTTGTAAAATCTGGTAACAATTTTTTTAAATTATTTTTTTCCTGCTGACAAACTGTTGTCACCAGCCCATTTTACTTTTGATGTATAGAAAATTAAAACCTTAAAATCATGAAAACATTAGAAGCACAAGCACAAGTAATCACTTCACAAGATTTATTGAAACACTGGCAAGGACACCGCGCATTGACACGCCGATTGATTGAGTTATTTCCTGAGAAAGATTTCTTCGAATTTTCGATTGGCGGAATGAGACCTTTTTCAAAATTGGTCGATGAACTTTTAGCTATTGCTGTTCCGGGTTTAAAAGGAATTGTAACGAAACAAACAGAAGCATTTTCGGAAGGAAGTGAAAAACTGATTTTTAAAGGGCAATATCTTGAAAAATGGGATGAAGCAACTGAAGAAATCAATAAATATTGGGAACAATTATCAATTGAAGATTTTAGCGAAAAGTTTAATCTTTTTGGTCAATATGAATTTCCGGTAATTCAGAATATTTTATATTTTATTGATAATGAAGTGCATCACCGCGGACAAGCTTATGTTTATTTAAGAGCTATGAATATTGAACCGCCATTTTTTTGGGAAAGATAATCAGCAATTCGTTGTAACTTTTGCGGTTTCTAAAAAGCTTTTAACCACAAATTACGCAAATTCACACAAAATTGATTTGCGAAAATTTGTGTAATTTGTGGTTAAATTGGGCTTTATGATTTTGCAGACTTTCAGTCTGCTAACCAAATCTGTGGCTTCAAGTCTATCGTGGTTTATGTAAAATCTAAAATTCACTGTTATGAGTTTAAAAAAGATAATGTCAAATTATGCCGATTATAATTTATGGGTAAATCAGCAATTTATAAATTGGCTTTCGCCGAAATCAAGCGAATTGCTTTATGCAGAAGTACCTTCCAGTTTTTCAACTATTATCAAAACATTGGATCATATTTGGTCAACAGAAGAATATTGGTTTTCTGTAATTTCTGAAAATGATCTATTTGAAAAGAAACCAGAAAATGAACTTTCGAAAGAAGAAATCTTTTCAGGTTTATTAAATTCATCTACAAAATTGAAGCATTTTATTAATTCATTATCAGAAGAAGATTTGAGTAAAGAAGTTAAAATCGTAAATCCGTGGTTTGAATGTGAACTTCCAATTTCGGAGTATTTGATCCAAGTAATCAATCACGGCACGTATCATCGTGGTCAAATCGTAACTATGGGCCGAAATATAGGAATTACAGATGCCTCAAACACCGATTATAATTTTTACAATGTTGTGAAACAGCAATAAAACAAAAACTCCCGAAGATGATCTCTCGGGAGTTTTTTTATAGAAGTCTTTGTTTGTTTATTTCTAATAATTCTAATGCGCGTACTTTAAGCCTTTCGGGTTCCAAAATTGTAGCGTAATCTCCAAACATTAAAAACCAGCGCGGAAAACCATTTTCGATATCGCAGCATAAGAAAGTCATTTCGATTTTTCCGTCGATTTCTTTTTCAGAAACATAGCCATGATATTTTTTTTCAGATGATAAATATCTCGCTATTTTCTTCTCGATTAAGATTCTGACTTTTGTCGTTGGACACGTTTCTGTTTTAGTTAAATAGGTTTCTAAAGCGTCGTGTTCAATAGTAAAATTGGATTCCGTTTTTCGAATGCCCTGAATTCTATCTGTTCTAAACTGACGATAATCTTGTCGTAGATGACAATAACCCAGAAAATACCAATTGTTATTATCATGAAATACACCAACGGGTTCAATATTTCGTTGTGTAGTTTCGTCGGAATCAAAAGTTTTGTACTGAAGCAAAATTTGCTTTTTCTCGGCAATTCCTTCAAAAAGAACCGCTAAAGTATTTGGCGAATTATCATTGAACATTGGCTCAGCCGTTTGCATCACGATTCTCGATTCAATATTCGAAAGGTAATCTTTATCCGTACTTCTCAAAACCGATTTCAGTTTGAACATCGCCGAAGCATAATGATTTCCTAAAGACGGATCAGTAAATTTCTGCATTAATTTTTCGGCAGCAATAAAACTGCTGACTTCCTCGCGCGTAAACATTACCGGAGGCAATCTGTAACCTTCCATCAAAGCATAACCAACTCCTGCTTCACTATAAATAGGAACTCCGGAAGCTTCCAGCGTTCTAATATCTCTATAAATTGTTCTTAAACTGCAGTCAAAACGATCTGCCAATTCCTGTGCTTTTACAATTTTTTTGGATTGCAATTGAATCAAGATGGCAACAATTCTATCAAATCGTTTTGGAGTTTCGTCCATTTTTTTAAGGTTGAAAGGTTTAGAGGTTCAAAGATACAAAGGTTAATAGTTTAAATAAATAAGTAGTTTGTTCCAAATTAGGACAGATTTTATTGGTTAAGAAATTATATTTTATTCCATTTTTGGGTTTTGCTGTTGTCGATATACTTTACGTAGACGCACAGCAGTGCGTCTCTACAAATCTGTGTCGGTAAATTGGGCGTGATAGGAATGTATTTTCACAATGTATATCTGTAGAGGCGCACAGCAGTGCGTCTACGTCCAGTAAGTCGACAAAGAAATTAAAATCTAATATTTTTTAATTATTAAAATAGGAAAAGGTATTTTTGAGAAGTAATATTATAAGTTTTAAAAGTAATTATATGATTGAAAACTACACTTTCAATGAATACGATAAGTGTTTTGAACCAAAAGAAACGACATGTGCATTTTGCGAAGAATCACAAATAAAAAACATGAAAGACACTCATTTCGTTGCACTTTATGTAACTAATGATCGTACTAATCTTATTGTTTACAGATCTGTAAAATACTCAAGACTTTTAATTGGAATTCCAAGATGTGCATCGTGCAGAGAAATTCATGAAAAAGCGGTATCCAAATCCAGATTGATAACTTGGATTATAGTTCCAATAGCCTTAGTACTTTTGTTTTATAATTTAGTGATTTTAGGTACGTTTCTTACTATAGTGGGATTTTGTTCCATTATTGTGGGAGGATTTTATGGATCGCACAAACTCACTCAATTTTTTGTAGCCAAAGAGAATATCTGGAATTTACACGATGGCATTGAAAATGATAGATTTATTCAAAATTTAATTTTGGATGGTTGGTCTCTAAATCAGCCATCAGCCTAAAATAAAAACCAAAACGATATCTGCGTCAATAAATCTATATTTTCATAATTTGCTCCGTAGAGATGCACTGCAGTGCATCTACGCAACGAATATCTACAAAGAAATTTAGCAAAGATTCAAAATCTATAGAAATAAAAAAGCTGTCCTAAATTTAGAACAGCTTTGTATGTAAATTTCTGAATGAATTAAAACTTGTACAGAAGCCCAAACTTAGGCTGCGTAAAGATGTTTTCGAACAGGTTGATGTTTAATTGGAATGTGTTTGATGAAGGGCCATTTTCAGGAGAAACAGTGTTGTAAGATAAAATATTTGCCAACACAAAAGTTACCGCAATATTTTTGGTAACAAAATAGTTTAAACCTACATTAATGTTAGCGGTAAGACTATTACTGTCGTCAGAATTTCCAGGAGTTTCCACTTTGTTTCGACCATAACCTAATCCAGCTTCACCATAGGCTTTGAAACGTTTTTTATCTAGTTCTAATACATAATATCTAGCAAATCCTCCAATACCGAAAATATTGGTTTTTGTGTCAGTAGATTCATATTTGTCGCTAGATAAACTTATTTGTCCGCCAACGGCAAATTTATCATTAAGGAAATAGCCAAATTTGGGGTTAAAAGCATAATAATCGCGATCACCGCCAGTGGCAATTTGTAAAGCGCCTTCCACAAACATATCACCATGAGCAAAGGTGATTCCTTTAGCAGAATTCATTTCAGAATTAACTTGATCTTCTTGCTGCGCATTGGCAAAACAGAATGTAAATAAAGCCGAAATAATAAAAAGTTTGGTTTTCATAATCATAGTTTTTATAGTTGTAGGATTAAAGTTATAATTTTTATTATTAAATTAACTTTAAGTTCGATGAACTACGTTAAAAATCAGATATTTATGATTTTTTAATTTAATAAGTAAGATTAATCTTACTTAAAATAACTATAATTTTAACTAATTGATTATCAGGACAAAGTTTAAGGAAACAAAAAACCCAACAACTTTCGTCATTGGGTTTTATCTATATTCTTTGTTCTTTATTCTTTCGTCTAAAATAAAAAAATCTAGTCGTTCAAGTTTCAAAACAGCCATAAAAGCTTCTTGCGGAATTTCAACATTTCCTACTTGACGCATACGTTTTTTACCTTTTTTCTGTTTTTCAAGAAGTTTACGCTTACGCGAAATATCTCCACCATAACATTTTGCGGTAACGTCTTTACGAAGTGCTTTGATAGTTTCACGAGCAATAATTTTAGCTCCAATTGCAGCCTGAATTGGAATATCAAATTGCTGTCTCGGAATCAATTCGCGTAATTTTTCGGTCATTTTTTTACCAATGTTATACGCGTTATCTTCGTGAATCAATGCAGAAAGTGCATCAACAGTCTGAGCATTTAAAAGAACATCAAGTTTTACCAATTTCGAAGTTCTCATTCCAATAGGAGAGTAATCAAAAGAAGCATAACCTTTAGAAACTGTTTTTAAACGGTCATAAAAATCGAATACAATTTCGGCCAATGGCATATCAAAATTCAATTCAACTCTTTCTGTTGTCAAGTACGTTTGATTGGTAATTTGACCACGTTTTTCAATACATAAACTCATTACGTTTCCTACGAAATCGGCTTTTGTAATGATTGTTGCTTTTATAAAAGGTTCTTCAACTCGGTCTAAACGAGAAGGTTCAGGCAAGTCAGAAGGATTGTTTACAACAAATGCAGTTTCAGGATCTTTTTTGGTGTAAGCCAAATACGAAACGTTAGGAACTGTAGTAATTACAGTCATATCAAACTCACGCTCTAAACGTTCCTGAATAATTTCCATGTGAAGCATTCCTAAGAATCCGCAACGGAAACCAAATCCTAAAGCCGCAGAACTTTCAGGTGTAAAAACTAGCGAAGCATCATTCAATTGCAGTTTTTCCATAGAAGAACGCAAATCTTCGTAATCTTCAGTATCAACTGGATAAATTCCAGCAAATACCATTGGTTTTACATCCTCAAAACCAGTAATCATATTGGTTGTCGGCGTTTTGGCATCGGTTAGAGTATCACCAACTTTTACTTCTTTCGCTTCTTTAATTCCAGAAATTAAATAACCAACATCTCCGGAAGAAATCACATTTTTAGGAACCTGATTTAATTTCAAAGTTCCAATTTCGTCTGCAAAATATTCATTGCCCGTAGCCATGAATTTAATTTTTTGCCCTTTTTTGATTTCGCCGTTTACAACTCTAAAGATTACTTCGATTCCACGAAACGGATTGTAAACCGAGTCAAAAATCAAAGCTTGTAATGGTTCATCTGGATTTCCTTTAGGAGCAGGAATTTTTTCGATAATAGCAGCCAAAATATTTTCAACACCAAAACCTGTTTTTCCAGAAGCGTGAATAATATCTTCTAATTTACATCCTAATAAATCAATAATATCATCACTAACTTCTTCTGGATTAGCACTTGGTAAATCAACTTTATTCAAAACCGGAATAATTTCCAGGTCATTTTCTAAAGCTAAATATAAGTTTGAAATCGTTTGCGCCTGAATACTTTGTGCAGCATCAACAATCAAAAGCGCACCTTCGCATGCAGCAATAGATCGTGAAACTTCGTATGAAAAGTCAACGTGACCAGGGGTATCAATCAAATTCAGGATATATTCTTCACCTTTATAAGTATATTCCATTTGTATGGCGTGACTTTTTATGGTAATTCCACGCTCACGCTCCAGGTCCATGTTGTCAAGCAATTGTGCTTTTTCTTCACGAGCTGTAACGGTTTGTGTAGCGCCCAATAATCGGTCTGCCAGTGTACTTTTACCGTGGTCAATGTGTGCAATAATGCAAAAGTTACGTATCTTCTTCATTTTAAAATATCAGTTCTCTTATCGAGTTTAAGTCTTTTTTTTGGGTATAAATTGCACTGCAGCAATTGCTTTAGCGCATGTTATTAAGGCGCAAAGATAGCGCAAAGTTTTGGATTCTGAAATGTAGTTGACGGATACTTGCCCGCTGAAATTCAAAACCTACTCTTAAAATTCAAAATTAAATCCTTTTTCAGTCAGTTTTTTGTAAATATCAGGATCAAATTTATACAATTTGGCAGCTCTGTGCGAAACGTCTTGTTGTTTTTCATCGAGCGCAACAAGCAATTTCATGTGGAGAATTTTTCGACGGAAATTCGATTTATCCAATTCAATTCCCAAGATTTCTTCATACAAGATGCATCAGCTGCAGTAAAGTGAATTTTTCTGGTAAAAGATTAAAACCAATTGGTGCCTGACGCACGCGGTTTCGAAGTTGCATCAAACTAAAATCCAGAATTTCATTATGATCAAAAATCAAATCAGGAATCTCACTGATTTTGTACCATTTTGCTTCAATAACCGTTAAACTCGCTTTAATATTATAATCTTCGCGGTTTACTAAAGTATAATAACCAATGGTAACAACGCGTCGTTCGCTGACACGATTGGGATTTGTAAAGGCTTTTAACTGCTCCAAATAAATGTTGTCGAGCGTTGTAAGTTCATAGACAATTCGCTGTGCGGCATCATCAGCACTTTCGTCTTTTTTAAGATAACCTCCCAATAAACCCCATTTTCCAATCACTTTCTCCTTCGGCATGCTGTACTAAAAGCACTTCCAGATTTGCTTTGTTGAAACCGAAAATTGCGCAGTCAATCGTAATGCCATCTACGGCTGTTGACTGCTGTCCGGTTTTTCGTGTTTTCTAGGAGAAGGAAATGTCATTATGGCTTTTATAAATGCTATTTAAAATTCGAAATTAAATCCTTTTTCAGTTAGTTTATTGTAAATCTCGGGATCAAATTTATACAATTTTGCGGCTCGGTGCGAAACATCTTGTTGTTTTTCGTCTAAAGCAACTAATAATTTCATATGCAGAATTTTTCGTCTGAAATTAGATTTATCCATTTCGATTCCTAAAATTTCTTCATATAAATGCATCAATTGCAGTAAGGTAAATTTTTCGGGCAATAAATTAAAACCAAGTGGTGCTTGGCGTACTCTGTTTTGCAGATGTTTTAAGCTGTAAGAAAGAATTTCATTGTGGTCATAAATAAGATCTGGAATACTATTGATTCGGTACCATTTTGCATCCGAAGCCGTAAAACCGGCTTTAATGTTATAATCTTCACGTTTTACCAATGCATAATAACCAATCGTAATAACGCGTCGAAGCGGGAAACGGTCTGGATCGCCAAATGCTTTTAACTGCTCCAAGTAAATATTGTCCAGTCCGGTAAGTTCATTCAATAAACGATGCGCAGCATTGTCTGTACTTTCTTTTTTATAAATCCATCCTCCGGGAAGTCCCCATTTTCCTTTACTGATTCCTTCACCATGTTGTACTAAAAGCACTTCAAGACTTCCTTCGTCAAAACCAAATATAACGCAGTCAATCGTAATGGCATTCATTGCATTTTGTTCACTGTTTACTGCAGAGCCTGAATCTAATTTTTTAGTCATAAGTGAAATTAATTAGGACAAATTAAACAAATAAAATGCATAACTGTCTTTGTTGATTACTGAATATTTTTTGAGGCAGAAACTATTGAGAGTCAAAATTTTGCGAGTTTATCGAAAAAATCCTTTGTCAATTTAAAATCTGTTAAATAGTTGTCTGCTAAAATTACTCTTCGCTACTTTTTTATCATTTAATATTTCATTTTGAACCAATTGCTTGTTGTATTGACAAAAATGAGTTCCCATAAATCCGAATTGAAAAAAAATAAGCTTAATATTTTGCTAAAATAGAAAAAAAGTTTTACACTTGTAGTCAAATTTACCATAAGATAAGTTCAATTTGACTATAAGTTTTTAAATGAGCTCTTTTTTAATGGAAAATAATTGACAAAAAAGTTCATAATATGAAGATTATGAGCAATGACCAGTTTGAAACTTACACTTTAATTACATATTACAACTAACTTAATTTAACCAATTCTTAATTATTATGAAAAGCAAAAATTGTATTAAAACGACAATGCTTCCGTTTTGTATGGCGCTGCTGCTTAGCGTGTTTACGATTCAGTCTGGTTTTGCTCAGGACCAGTCACGATCAATAAGTGGAACTGTTACCTCGGCAGAGGATGGAATGGGAGTTCCGGGTGCTACTATTTTAGTACAGGGAACAAAAATCAGCACGGCGTCTGATTTTGACGGAAACTACAAAATCGAGGCAAAAGCCGGCGATGTACTTGTAGTAAGTTTTATGGGATATAAAACACAAAAAATCACGGTTGGAACACAAAAAACTTTAAATGTTTCTATGCAGTCCGAAACAGCAGAACTTAAAGAAATTGTTGTTATTGGATATGGAACTCAGAAGAAAAAAGTAAATACAGCGGCAACTTCATTAGTATCTGGAAAAGATATTCAGCAAGTTGCAAGTTTAGATGTTGTGAATGCTCTACAAGGGCAGGCATCTGGAGTTAACGTTACTTCATCTTCTGGACAGCCTGGCGCTAACATGGTGGTAAACATTCGTGGAGCTGGAACTGCTGGAAACAGTGATCCGCTTTATGTAGTTGATGGTGTTGTGGTTGACAATGGTATCGGATACCTAGATCCTTCAGTTATTGAAAGGATTGACGTTTTGAAAGATGCTGCTGCATCTTCTATTTATGGTGCAAGAGCAGCAAACGGTGTTATTTTGGTGACAACCAAAAAAGGAAAAGACGGAAAAATGAATGTTTCCTTAAATTCTTATACAGGTTTTCAGCAAGTTGCTAAAAAATTAGACTTGATGAATACGCAGGAATATACAACTATTATTAACGAGGCTCGCGTTAATTCTGGTTATACTCCATTGTACACGCAGGCTCAAGTGGCAACATTGCCTAATCACGATTGGCAAGATGATTTGTTTAATGATGGTGCAATGAAACAAAATCATTCGCTTTTAATTACTGGAGGTGACAAAAAATCTACAGTTGCAACGGGATTGTCTTATTATGGGCAAGAAGGTATGATTGGCGGTACTGCAAATCAGTCGCAATATGATCGTGTTACTTTTAGTGTAAACTCCACTTCAGAAATTATTGAAGATCACTTGAAAATTGGTGAAAATTTTACTTTAGCTAATATCAAAAGCAGCGGAATTGCTGATGATGGTATCTATAGCAACGGTATCAGAAGCTTCTTAAATGCTGCTCCAGTTGATGCTGCTTATGATGCAAATGGAAATTTTGCACATTCTATTATTTCTGCAGATGTTAGTAATCCAGTTGGATCATTATACTACAATAACTTTAATCAAACGAAATCAAACCGTTATGTTGGAAATATTTTTGCGGAATTAAAATTCTTGAAAAACTTTACTTTCAGAACAAGTTTTGGTGTTGATATGACAGATAGTAATTTCCGTTCTTTCAGACCGGTTTATTCGCTTTCTTCAAATGACAACAATACTGTTTCGAGTGTAACGCAAAGCGGAACAAAATCACAAGGATGGATTTTTGAAAACACACTTCAGTATAAATTTACTTTAAGTGAAGCTCATAATTTTGATGTTTTAGTGGGTACTTCGGCCAAGAAAAATACATCAGATTATATGACTGCAACGGGTAAAAACTTGATTTTTGATGATTTTGCACATGCTTATTTAGACAATGCAAAAGATCAAACTTCAAATACAGTTGGAGGAAATCGTACCGATTATGCGATTCAGTCTTATTTCGCACGTTTGTTGTACGATTATAATAACAAATATTTATTCTCAGCAACTATTCGTCGTGATGGATCTTCAGAATTTGGTCCAAATAACAAATATGCAGTTTTCCCATCGTTCTCTGCAGGATGGAATGTTGATAAAGAAAGCTTTTTCCCAGCCGAAAATAAAGTGTTGAATACTTTAAAAATTAGAGGAAGCTGGGGACAAAACGGTAATGATCAGTTTGCTAGAAAATTTGCTTATATGTCAACAGTAAATTCTACAGATAAGAGTTATCACTTTGGAACAGGAGACGAAACTTTATTGGTTGGTTCAAGTCCAGATCAGCTGGCAAACCGCGATTTGAAATGGGAAACTTCAGAGCAATTGGATTTAGGTTTTGATGCCGTTTTGTTTTCGAATTTCAATTTGACTTTCGACTATTATGACAAGAAAACAAAAGATTGGTTGGTTTTAGCTTCTATTCCGACTTATGCAGGAGCAACAGCACCTTATATTAATGGTGGAGATGTGAGCAATAAAGGTTTCGAAATTACTTTGGGTTACCGCAAAACTTTTGCTAAAGACTGGAATTTTGGCGTTAATGCAAATCTTTCTCATAACGAAAATAAAGTACTTCGAATTGCAAACAGTGAAGGAATTATTCACGGAGATTCAAACTTATTGTTTCAAGGTTTAGACGAGATGAACCGCGTTGAGGTTGGTCAGCCAATGGGTTATTTCTACGGATTAAAAACAGCCGGAGTTTTTCAGAATGCAGCAGAAGTTGCAGGCAGGAGTGCAGCCAAATGCTTCTCCGGGAGATGTTCGTTTTGTTGACTTGAATGGAGATGGAAAAATCGATGCTAATGATAAAACAAAAATTGGAAATCCAAATCCAGATTTTTCTTATGGCGTAAACATGGATCTTTCGTATAAAGCTTTTGATTTTTCTATCAATACTTACGGAGTTTCAGGAAGCCAGAATGTTTTTGGAGTTCACGATGCAACTCGTGCTTACACAAATAACACTACCGAAATTTTAAACAGATGGACTACTGAAGGAACTTCAGACCGAATTCCGAGAGTAACTTACGGAACAGATCCAAACGGAAACTGGACTAGATTCTCAGATTTATATGTTCAAAATGCTGATTTCTTCAGAATTAAAAATGCAACAATTGGATGCGATTTGACAAAATTGACAAACAAACTGCATTTCTTCAGCAAATTCAGATTATATGTAGCAGGAAACAACATTTACACCTTTACAAAATACAAAGGAATGGATCCGGAAATTGGTTTTGGAAACGTGAACCAGTCTTGGGCTAAAGGAATTGATGTTGGATATTATCCACAGCCAAGAACTTATATGATGGGTCTTAATGTTAACTTTTAATTTATGAAAACGATGAAAACATATATAAAATTATTTGCCCTTTCAAGCTTATTTATTTTAGGAGCTTGTTCGGAGGATTTTTTAGAAACCGAACCTTATACACAAAAAGTAACCGATAACTTTTATAAAACTCCAGCTGATGCTTTTCAGGGATTAGTGGCGGTTTACGATGTTTTACAACGCGAGGCTTATGGCGGACCTTTATTAATTAGTGAAGAAGCTTCTGATGATTGTTTTGGAGGATTTGGTATTGCCGATGGTCAGGCAGATATTGAATGGGATCGTTTTTTATACGTTTCGGATAAAGACATGAACAAAGATGTTTGGTCAAATGCGTATTTAGGAATTTACAGAGCTAATGTTTTATTAGAAAATCTGGATAAAATAAACTGGGGAACTGATACCGCTTTGAAAACAAGATACGAAGCAGAAGCTCGTTTTTTAAGAGCACATTTCCATTTCACAGCAGCTAAAATGTTTGGAGATATTATTCCGCTGGATCATACGATTACGTCAAGCGAATTTACATTGCCAAGACAAGCTCCAGAAGTTACATATGCTTTAATCGCTAAAGATTTAAAGTTTGCTGCAGATAATCTTGGACCAGAAAATTATTCTCAAAAAGGAAATGCAAATTTCGGACGCATTACAAAATGGGCAGCTGAAGCTTATCTAGCAAGAACATTTTTATTTTACACCGGAGTTTACAGCAAACCAGATTTAGCTGGAGTTGTGACAAAAGCGCAGGCGGTAACTTATATTAATGATGTAGTAACTAGCAGTGGACATAATTTAGTGGCTGATTTTGCTAATCTTTGGCTTGCAGCTTCTTTTGAAAATTTTGCAGGAGAAGATAATACCGAAATGGTTTGGGCTGTTCGTTTCAACGGTTCAGGAAAAGGAAACTGGGATCTTCACGAAGGAAACCGTTTTCAGGTAAATATTGCACCGCGTGGAGGAGCTATTGGAAAATATGCTTCTGGATGGGGTGGAGCAACTGTGAATTCAAAATTAGTAAATACTTATGCTGCAGGTGATACTAGAAAAGCAGCTTCGTTTATTGATTACGTTGGTGAAGGTTTAAATTTTAATGCCGAAGCTAGAGAACAGCGTCAGTACACAGGATATTCTTGGAAAAAATATTGCCCAATCACCAATGCAGCAGGAACAGCTGTTGTAGAAGCAAATGGCGGAAATTTCCAAATTGATAACTACCAAGATTATGCAATTATTCGTTTTGCAGATGTATTGCTTATGGCTGCCGAATTAAATTTAGAAGGAAATCCAGCAGTTGCACAAGCAGATTTGGATAGAGTTCGTGACCGTGCTTTCAAGAATACTACAAATCGTAAGACAATTAGCAAAGCGGTTATTATGGAAGAGCGTCAGTTAGAATTGGCACTTGAAGGACAACGTTATTTTGATTTATTGAGACAAGGAATGACGGAAACTAAAAAAGCTATTGATAATACTGCGGGAGGTTCGCAGTTTGCAGTGACTTTTAGAACGGAGACTTTGGGCTGGTTCCCATTGCCACAATCTCAAATTGTGCTTTCAAACGGTACAATCAAACAAAATCCAGGTTGGTAATTAACTCAAAAACAATGATTATGAAACGTATACTATATATAATATTCGCTGCAGTAACCATAAGCTCACTATTGTTTTCATGTGAGGCTGTCGAAGATCGTGAGACTTTGCCTGCAGTGACTTTAACGCCGTCAACACTTAAGTTTTCGGTAACGCAGAATGCTACAAACAAAAACCAAATTGCTTTAAAAAGTGATGACCCAACTGTAGTTCCGTACTGGAAATATGTTGATGCAAGTGGTAACGAATTAGGACATTCAAATAAAAGCAGTGACAATGTTGTATTTCCTTTTGCGGGAAAATACACCGTTTATTTTACTGCATACACACGTGGAGGTTCTGTAGAAGGAGTTCCTGTAACGGTAACAGTAGATAAAAATGATGAAACGTATTTTAGAGATCCAAAATGGGATATGCTTACAAATGGCGTGGCCGGAAAAACTTGGGTATTAGATATGGCAAGTCCTGTAGGATGGGCAGGTTTAGATTATCCTGGACCAAAAGGCGATAACTGGAACTGGTTTCCTGACTATGCTGGAAATTCATGGGTAATGGCAAATAAAAACTGGGGAGAAATGTCTTTCAATTTAAATGGAGGATACAACACTAGCGTTACTCAAACGGCAATTTCAAGTGAGGCTCAAACTACAAAAAAAGGAACTTACAGTTTAGATCTTGACAATAACAAAGTAACTTTTAACGGCGGACCTGAAATGCTTTACGGCGGTGATTATTATTTAGACTGCAGCAACTGGATTACGGTAAAACTTGTTGAATTAACTCCAACGTCATTGCGTTTGGCAGTTATTAGAGATAAAAGCCGTACTGGTGAAGGCGTTTGTTTAATTGTTTTCCACTATAAACCAAAGCCTTAATTACTTAAATATATAAAACTAACCGGTAGGTGATTGATACAGTCACTAACTGGTTAGTTTATATTTGTTTTTCAAAAAAACTATAAATTATATCAAAATGAAAAATAAAAGAAAGTATTTAAGTCGCAAACTGACAGTAGTAATGCTGGCAGTAATTACAGTATTCACTTCCTGCAATAAAAAAGAAGAGGCTTTCAGCAGCCGAAAAGTTTCTTTTAATTCAGATTGGAGTTTTCATCTTAATGACAGCATTGTTGACAAAGATACTATTGGTGCAGCAACAAAATGGCGAACTTTAAATGTTCCTCATGATTGGAGCATCGAAGGAAAATTTGATGAAAAAAGTCCAGCTGGATATGGAGGAGGATCATTAAACGGCGGTTTAGGCTGGTATAAAAAAACATTCAAAGTTGCTGCAGAAGACAGCACAAAAATAACTTCAATCACTTTTGATGGCGTTTACAAAAACAGCGAAGTCTGGGTAAACGGACATTATTTAGGAAAACGTCCAAATGGATATATTGGTTTTCAATACCAAATTTCTCAGTATTTAAATTATGGAGAAAAAAACAACGAAATAATTGTTAAGGTTGACAATTCAAAACAACCAAACTCACGCTGGTATTCTGGTTCGGGAATTTTTAGAAATGTTTGGTTAGAAACTACAGATAAATTGCACGTTGCACAATGGGGAACGTATGTGACAACGCCAAAAGTTACAGCTGAAAAAGCATCGGTTAATTTTGAAACTACGATTCAAAATCAAAACAAAGAAGATAAAAAAGCAACTGTAACTACAACTATTTTTAAAGAAGATACTAAAGTAACCTCGGTTACTCAAAATATAACGATTAATGCCAATGCGAGTCAAACTTTGAAACAATTGGCCGAAGTTGAAACGCCAGTTTTATGGTCAGTTGAAAAACCAGAATTGTACACGGCAGTTACAGAAATTTCGCTTGACGATAAAATTGTAGATCAATACAAAACAAATTTCGGAATCAGAGATTTTAAGTTTGATTTAAATAAAGGTTTCCTTTTAAACGGAAAACAGGTTAAAATAAAAGGCGTTTGTATGCACCATGATTTAGGGCCTTTAGGTGCTGCAATCAACACGCGCGCAATCGAACGTCAGTTAGAAATTCTGAAAGGAATGGGCGTAAACGGAATCAGAACTTCTCATAATCCGCCTGCTCCAGAGCTTTTAGATTTGTGCGATAAAATGGGTTTCATTGTTATGGATGAAGCTTTTGATATGTGGAAAACAAATAAAACGAAATACGATTATGCAAACGACTGGGAAAAATGGCATAAAAAAGATTTGACTGACCAATTGCTTCGTGATCGTAATCATGCAAGTGTTTTTATTTGGAGTATTGGAAATGAAATTCCGGATCAATGGAGCGAAACCGGAGTAGAAATTGCAAAAGAATTAGCTGGAATTGTACGTGATTATGATAAAACACGTCCGGTTACGGCAGCTATGAATCCGCCAGTAAACATGAATATGGATGAGATTACGTTGCAGTTTGAAAAAAAGAATGTACAAGTTAATCCAATTGCGGCTTCTGGAGTTTTAGATTTAATTGGATACAATTATGCGCATCAAACGTATGAACATCACAAAGAATATTTTCCTAAAACACCTTTCATTGCAACAGAAACAACTTCGGGATTAGAGACACGTGGTTATTATGACAATGTTTCTGATGTTGTAAAAAAATGGCCAGTGAGATGGGATCTTAAATTTACAGATGGAAATCCTGGAAATACGGTTTCTGCTTACGATCAGGTTCAAGCGCCTTGGGGTTCTACGCACGAAGCGACTTGGAAAGTGATCAAAAAACACGATTATCTTTCTGGAATGTATATCTGGACAGGTTTTGATTATATCGGAGAACCAACTCCTTACGAATGGCCGTCGGTGAGTTCGTATTTTGGAATTGTAGATTTGGCTGGTTTCCCAAAAGATGTTTATTATATGTACCAAAGTGAATGGACAGACAAAACAGTGCTTCATATTTTCCCACATTGGAACTGGAAAGCGGGACAAACTGTTGATGTTTGGGCGTACTATAATAATGCTGATGAGGTGGAACTTTTCTTAAATGGAAAATCTGTCGGAATCAGAAGCAAAAAAGGAGATGATTTGCACGTAATGTGGAGAATTCCGTATCAGCCAGGAACACTAAAAGCAATTTCTCGTAAAAACGGAAAAACTGTTTTAGAAACTGAAATCAAAACAGCCGGAAATCCTGAAAATCTAAAATTAACAGCAGATAGAAGCACAATCAAAGCCGATGGAAATGATTTGTCATTTGTAACCGTAGATATTTTGGATGCAAACGGAACTTTGGCTCCAACTGCCAATAACGAAATCAATTTTTCATTAAAAGGAAACGGTAAAATTGTCGGCGTTTGCAGTGGAGATCCAGTAAGTCATGAATCGTACAAAGGTTCGAAACATACAGCATTAAACGGAAAATGTTTAGTAATTGTTCAGTCAGATACTAAATCAGGAAGATTAGAATTAACCGCTAAAGCAAATGGATTAAAATCCGCAACAATTGTAATTACAACAGAATAAGTTGCCTTTCCTGCAAGGTTTTCGAAACCTTGTAGGATAAATTAATATTTAGAATAATCAAGGCAAACCTACAAGGTTTTGAAAACCTTGCAGGATAACTAAAAAATAAATGAACCAATGAAAAAAATACAAATAGCTTCCTTGTCTCTATTTGCAAGTTTGTTGCTGATGCCAAAAGCATCGGCACAAATTCAGAATGCAGATGTGTTAAACGCTCCGATAGATATCAGTAAAGATTTTCAGAATTATCTGAACACTTTTTATTTTGCCGATGAATTAGCATCTTTTGATCCTGCAACGGGAAAAGGAACTATAAAGTATTTGAGGTACAATTACAAAACGCGTCAGGCTTTTAATAATATGATGATGAAACCTGATATGGAAAAACCAAACGAATTCCCAACAACAGAATATGAAGTTTCTCCGGAATTGCCTTTCCAAATTCAGTTTGTTTCAGACAGAACTATCCGAATCAAAACAACTTCTGGCCCGCAATTTCATCCGGAAAAAGAATCTTTAATGTTGATTAATGGCGTTGCACCAAATCATCCTGAATTGTGGAAATATGCTAAAATCGAAGGCGGTCACAGTTATACCAGCAAACACGGAAGAGTTGAAATTCTAACAAAACCATGGCACGTAAAAATCTACGATGAAAACGGAAAATTATTAACGAGTACGCTTCATGACACTGATTTCAAAAACACCTACACACCAACACTTCCATTTTCTTATGTTCGCAGAAACAGCGATTATTCAAGAAGTATGGGCGCTGCTTTCAGCTTAGAGCCAGATGAAAAAATATTTGGCTGTGGAGAATCATTCACACAATTCAATAAACGCGGACAAAAAGTAGTTTTATGGACGGATGATGCAAACGGAATTCAGAATGAAACGATGTATAAACCGGTTCCGTTTTATATGAGCAGTCGCGGTTATGGCGTTTTCATGCATCATTCAACTCCAATTACAGTTGATTTTGGAAAATATTTTGGAAGTGCCAACGAAATGTACATTGGTGACGATGAAGCCGATTTATTTTTCTTCATCGGAGAACCAAAAGATGTTTTAGATCAATATACAGATTTGACCGGAAAAGCGGCAATGCCACCACTTTGGTCTTTCGGATTCTGGATGAGCCGAATCACTTATTTTTCTGAAAAAGAAGGAAGAGAAGTAGCCAAAGATTTACGCAAATATAAAATTCCAACCGATGTTATTCACTTTGACACTGGCTGGTTTGATGTAGATTGGAGAAACAATTACGAGTTTGCAAAAGCACGTTTCCCAGACGCAACAAAAATGATGTCTGATTTGAAAGATGATGGTTTTCATGTTTGTCTTTGGCAATTGCCATACTTCACACCAAAGAATACTTTGTTTCCTGAAATAATGGAAAAAAACTTGGCAGTTAGAGACCGCAAAGGAAATCTTCCTTACGAAGATGCTGTTCTGGATTTCTCAAATCCTGAAACGGTAACTTGGTATCAAGCAAAATTGAAGAAATTATTTGATGAAGGCGTTTCTGTTTTCAAAGTTGATTTTGGAGAAGCAGCCCCGCCAGACGGAATTTACCATTCGGGGAGAACAGGTTTCTACGAACATAATTTATATCCATTAAGATACAATAAGGCTGTTGCTGAAATTACGCAGAAAGAAAAGGGATATACTTTAATCTGGGCAAGAAGTACTTGGGCAGGAAGTCAACGATATCCTTTGCATTGGGGTGGTGATGCCGAAACTTCAAACGGAGCAATGTCGGCAGAATTACGTGGCGGACTTTCATTAGGCTTAAGCGGATTTAGTTTCTGGAGTCATGATGTGGGAGGATTTGCAACAAAATCACCAGAGAATTTATACAGAAGATGGGCGCCTTTCGGGATGTTTACTTCGCATGTAAGAAGCCATGGCGAGCCTCCGCGCGAACCTTGGTTATACAGCAAAGATTTCTTAGAAGGTTTTAGAAAAGCAGATAATATGCGTTATGAATTAATGCCGTATATCTACGCTCAAGCGAAAGAAAGTTCGCAAAAAGGTTTGCCAATGATGCGTGCTTTATTTGTAGAATATCCAAATGATCCGGGAGCTTGGTTAGTTGATAATGAATATTTATTTGGATCAAGCATTTTGGTTGCTCCACTTTTTGAAGAAGTAACAGAAAGAGATGTTTATCTTCCGGAAGGAACTTGGATTGATTATCAAACTAAAAAAGTATACCAATCAGGATGGCATAAAATCAAAGCAGGCGAAGTGCCAATAGTAGTTTTAATAAAAGATGGAACTGCGATTCCACACATCGCTTTGGCACAATCTACAAAAGATATGGATTGGAGTAAATTGACTTTAAAAGTATACGCAAGTGATAAAACAATTTCGGCGACAGCTAAAGTATTTTTACCAAACGGCGATGCAGTTCAGGAAATAAAAGTGACCAAAAACGGAAACAATTTTGACGTAACCGCAAATCCATTAAACGGAAAAACCACTTTTAAAACAGAGTGGATAAAATAAAAAGTTTGCCACAGATTACACAGATTAAAAGGATTATTACTCTCGCAGATTTGACAGATCATGCTGATTATTTTTAATTTTTAAAGTCAGCAAAAAGAAAAAGATGAATCTCCATGATCTGCCAAATCTGCGAGAGAGAAATAAAAAAAATCTTTTAAATCCTTTTAATCTGTGGCAAAAAAAAATAAATCCCAACGAGGATAAAAAATAAGTTTTTGTTGAGTTTCTAAATCGGGCGGAAGCCTAAATTCGTCCGATTTATTAAAAATGTATTAAGAAAAATATCATGAAAAAACACCTGATTCTTCCCGCTTTATTACTTTCAGTTTCGATTGGATATAGTCAGAAAAATAAAAACGTTTACGAATTGGCTTCGCCAAACGGACAAAATAAAATCAAATTTGAGCTGGTAAAAAATGCGCCAAAATACGCTGTTTCTCACGGAAAAACCGAAGTGATTTCTCCGTCAGATATGGGATTTGTATTGAAAGGAAATGAAAATTTAAGTTCAAATTTTGAAATCAAAAATGTAAAAACTTCTTCTTTTGATGAAACTTGGGAACAGGTTTGGGGAGAAAAGAAAAATATCAGAAATCATTATAATCAGCTTGTAGTCGATTTACAGCAGAAAACAGGAAACAAGAGAAAATTACAAATTCAGTTTCGCGCTTTTGATGACGGAATTGCTTTTAGATATGTCTATCCAAAACAAAATGTAAAAGATAGTATTTTCATTATGGATGAAAAAACGACTTTCAATTTAAAAGAAGATGGAAAAGCGTGGTGGATTCCGGCAAACAGAGAAAACCGCGACGAATATCTTTTTAAAGACGCGCCCGTAAGTACGTTAGACACAGTTTTAACGCCATTAACTATCGAAAGTAAAAGCGGATTGGCTTTGAGTTTTCATGAAGCAAATTTGGTTGATTTTGCAAGTATGACTTTGGTAAACACAAAAGGAACACAACTTAAATCTGATTTAGTGCCGTGGGCTGATGGCGTAAAAGTTCGCGTAAAAGATACATTCACATCATCTTGGAGAACACTTCAAATTGGAGAAAATCCGGGAGAATTAATTACGTCTTATTTGGTTTTAAATCTAAACGAACCAAACAAATTAAAAAACACAAACACTTATTTCAAACCATATAAATATTTAGGAATTTGGTGGGGAATGCATATTGGAAAATATACTTTTTGGGAAAGCGACAAACAAGGAGCAACAACCAAACACGCCGAAGAGTATATTGATTTTACTGCCAAAGAAGGTTTTCATCATTTACTGATCGAAGGCTGGAACAAAGGCTGGACGCCGGCTTGGTATGAAAATAAAATGCATATGTTCAGTTTTACAAAAAATGCAGACAATTTCGATTTAGAAAAAGTTGTTGAATACGGAAAAAAACATAATGTGGAGTTAATTGGTTATCACGAAACGGGCTCGAACTTAATTAACTATTTAAAAGAAGTCGACGAAGGTTTTGCCTTATACAAAAAACTCGGAATTCATACGGTTAAAATTGGCCACGTAGGTTCTAAATTGAACATGAAACAAATGCACTTCGGACAATTTGGAGTAAATTATTTCAGATATATTTTAGAAAAAGCGGCGCAATATGATTTGGCTGTTTTATACCACGAATCAATAAAAGATACGGGTGAAAGAAGAACTTTCCCGAACATGGTTTCAAGAGAAGCAGCACGCGGACAAGAATACAACGCTTGGAGCGAAGGAAATCCGCCAAATCATTTGACGATTATTCCGTTTACAAGATTACTTTCTGGCCCAATGGATTTCACGCCTGGAATTTTTGATGTTGAGGTAAAACAAGGTTACCCTGGAAAAAGAATTCAAGGTACAGTTGGCCAGCAATTGGCATTGTACGTAACGATTTATGCACCAATTCAAATGTTGGCTGATCTTCCAGAAAATTACGAAGGAAAACCAGCATTGCAATTCTTAAAAGATGTTCCAACAGATTGGGAAGACACTAAAATCTTAGAAGGAAAAATTGGCGAATATATCACAACAGCAAGAAAAGATAGAAACAGCGCTGATTGGTATTTAGGAACTTTGACAAATGAAAAACCAAGAAATGTGGAAATCTCATTATCTTTCTTAGATCCAAATGCGACGTACGAAGCACAGATTTATGTCGATGCCGAAGGAACAGATCAAACACATAATCCAGAAGCAGTTGCAATTTCTAAGAAAACAGTAAAAGCATCAGATGAATTACAATTGAAATTAGGTGGAGCTGGCGGTGGCGTAGTGAGGTTCAAAAAATTGTAATGTAAGTGAGAAGTTAAAAGTTAGACGTTAGATGTTAAACCCGACAGGTTTTTAAAACCTGTCGGGTTTACTAAGCGAAATGATTAGCCATAATTCGTAGAGACGCATTTCAATGCGTCTAACATATCGTTAGCCACAGATTAAATGATTAAAAAGATTTTATGTTCTCGCAGATTTGGCAAGATTTAGCAGATTTTTTTTCTTCAATCTGTGTAAATAAATAGAGCCACAGTTTAAAAAGATTTAAATCCGAATGATCTGCTAAATCTGCGAGAGAAAAGAAAAAAATCTTTTAAAATCCCATTAATCTGTCGCAAAAAATAAACAAAACCATTTTCAGATGAAAAAGTTTTTAATATTAGCAGGAGTTTTATTTAGTTCAATCTATTCGTTTGGGCAAAATGAAAATCGAATCATAAAAGTTGATTATAAAAAAGAAGCAGGAAAGTTAAACACAATGTTTAAAGAATGTATTGGTGCCGGAAGAGCAAACGAAGGTTTGAGAGCCGACTGGCAACAGCAATTGGCAATGGTTAAAAAAGAATGTGATTTTAAATACATCCGTTTTCATGGTTTATTGTCTGATGATATGGCTGTTTACAGAGAAGATTCAAAAGGAAATCCGGAATATAATTACCAATATATTGATGTTTTGTATCGATTATATTGTGAGTATTGAAAATGAAACCATTTGTGGAATTAGGATTTATGCCGAATCGCTTTAGCAAGTGGAAAAGAAACCATTTTTTGGTGGCGCGGAAACGTAACTCCTCCAAAAGATTATAAAAAATGGGAAGATTTAGTTCAGAATTTAACCCAGCATTTTACAGAGCGTTACGGCGATGAAGAAGTAAAAACATGGTATTTTGAAGTTTGGAACGAGCCTAATTTGACACCAGGTTTCTGGACAGGAACACAGGCCGAATATTTTAAATTATATGAATACGCAACTCGCGGCATAAAAAGCGTAAACAAAGCATACAAAGTCGGTGGGCCGGCGACGGCCGGTTCAGGATGGGTTCCTGAAACAATTGATTTTTGTGCTAAAAATAATGTTCCGATGGATTTTGTTTCGACACATACTTATGGAGTAAAACAAGGATATTTGGATGAATTTGGAACTTCGGGAACGGTTTTAAATCAGGATGAATGGAGTGTGAGCGGTGAAATTATAAATTCGCGAAAATTAATTTCAAATTCGGCTAAGCCTAATTTAGAACTGCATTATACCGAATGGAGTTCATCATACACACCGGCAGATCCAATTCACGACAGCTATCATTCAGCAGCTTATATTCTTCAAAAATTAAAACAGGTTGGCAACGCTGCAAATTCAATGTCATATTGGGTTTTTACTGATATTTTTGAAGAAGCCGGACCAAGATTTACCCCTTTTCATGGCGGTTTCGGATTGTTGAATACGCAGGGAATTAAAAAACCGGCTTATTTTTCTTATGCTTTCTTAAACAAATTAGGAGAGACAGAACTTCAAAACGCAGACAAAGCTTCATGGACTTGTAAAAATGCAAAAGGTGATGTGGAAATCTTGTTTTGGGATTTTACAAATACACATCCGGGAGACAAAGTTTGGAATCAAACCTATTACGTTCAAGATCTTCCATCTAAAGAAAAAGGAAAAACAAAAATTGAAATTGACGGACTCCAAAAAGGGAAATATATTTTAGAAATCTATAAAGTAGGATACAAAATAAATGACGCTTATGCAGATTATTTAGCGATGAATAAACCAAGTCAGTTAACTCGTGAGCAAATTAATTTGATAAAAGAGAAAAATAACGGCGCACCAATTTCAACAGAAAAAATTACAATTGACACAAAAGGAATTTTCAGCAAAGAGATTAAAATCAATGAAAATGATGTTGTTTTTTTTAATTTGATCAAACAATAAACGAAAAACCACAAACATATAATATTAACCTTATTTAAAGAGACTTTGTGAGGAATAGAAACTTTAAATATAAAACTATCTAACCATCTATGAAAAACAGAATGATATACCTGTCTGCAGCTTTGGCTTTTGTATTATTTGCATCTTGTAAAAATGATGCAAAAACAAATACTTCAGAAAATGTTCAGACTGAACAATATAAAGGAAAAGAAATCGGATCAGAACATGATGCCGAAATAGATAAATTAGTTTCTCAAATGACACTTGAGGAAAAAATTGGAATGCTTCACGGAAACAGTATGTTTAGTACTGGCGCTGTAGAACGTTTGGGTATCCCCGAATTAAAAATGGCCGATGGACCGCTTGGAGTCCGTGAGGAAATCTCAAGAGACAGCTGGGCACCAGCCGGATTAAAAAATGATTTTGCGACTTATTATCCTGCAGGAGGCGGTTTGGCAGCAACTTGGAATGCTGAAATGGCGCATACTTTTGGGAATAGTTTAGGGGAAGAATTACGCGCAAGAGACAAAGACATGTTGCTTTCGCCAGCAATTAATATGGTTAGAACGCCACTTGGAGGAAGAACATATGAATACATGTCGGAAGATCCATTTTTGAATAAAAAAATTGCCGTGCCTTTGATCGTTGGCTTACAGGAAAAGGATGTAATGGCTTGCGTAAAACATTATGCGGCAAACAATCAGGAGACTAATCGTGATTTTGTAGATGTTCAAATGGATGAGCGTACACTTCGCGAAATTTATCTTCCTGCATTTGAAGCTGCGGTAAAAGAAGCAAAATCGTATGCAATAATGGGCGCTTACAATAAATTTAGAGGCGAATATTTATGTGAAAACGATTATATGCTGAATAAAATCCTTCGTGACGAATGGGGATTTAAAGGTATTGTAGTGTCAGATTGGGCTGCGGTGCATTCAACAGTAAAATCACTAAAAAGCGGATTGGATATTGAAATGGGAACACCAAAACCTTTCAATGAATTTTTCTTGGCAGATAAATTAATTGCTGCTGTAAAAGCGGGAGAGATTTCGGAAAGTGAAATCGATCTGCATGTAAAACGTATTTTAAGAGTTTTGTTCCAAGTAAAAGCAATTGGAGGAAAAGACCGTACGAAAGGAAGTATTTCGACAGAAGCACATTATCAAGATGCTTACAAAATTGCTGCTGAAGACATTGTATTGTTGAAAAATAATAATAATGCTTTGCCTTTAAAACTGGATGGAGTAAAATCTATTGCCGTAATTGGAAACAATGCGATGAAGAAAAATGCTTTAGGCGGATTTGGTGCTGGAGTAAAAACAAAAAGAGAAGTTACACCGCTTGAAGGTCTAAAAAACAGATTGCCTTCTTCTATAAAAATCAATTATGCTGAAGGTTATTTAGAGCGTTATGACGAAAAAAATAAAGGAAAATTAGGTGACATCACATTAAACGGTCCTGTAACTATTGACGAATTAGATCCAGCAAAGGTTCAGGAAGCTGTTGATGCGGCTAAAAAGTCTGATGTTGCGGTGATTTTTGCGGGTTCAAATCGTGATTACGAAACGGAAGCTTCTGATAGAAGAACTTTGAAATTGCCTTTTGGTCAGGAAGAATTAATCAAAAAAGTATTGGAAGTAAATCCAAGAACTATTGTTGTATTTGTTGCCGGAGCTCCTTTTGATATTGACGAAATCACTAAAAAATCACCTGCAGTAGTTTGGAGCTGGTTTAATGGTTCTGAAGGAGGAAATGCTTTGGCCGATGTATTGCTTGGAAAAGTAAATCCGTCAGGAAAATTGCCTTGGACAATGCCTAAAAACATTATGGATTCTCCTGCACATGCTACAAACAGTTTTCCAGGAGGAAAATCAGTAAATTATGCAGAGGGAATTTTGATAGGCTACCGTTGGTTTGATACTAAAAATATTGCGCCGTTATTTCCTTTTGGTTACGGATTATCATACACCACTTTTGCTATCGAAAATACTAAAACAGATAAAACTTCATATACTCCAAATGACATAATTACTGTTTCTGCTGAAGTAAAAAATACCGGTCAAGTTGATGGAAAAGAAGTTGTTCAAGTGTATTCTTCTAAAGGAGATTCTAAAGTGACTCGTGCTTCAAAAGAGTTGAAAGGTTTCAAAAAAGTATTGGTAAAATCAGGCAGTTCAGAAACAGTTACAATCCAAATTCCGGCAAAAGAATTGGCGTATTATGATGTTTCGGCTAAAAAATGGACGGTTGAACCAGGAAAATATACTTTAAAAATTGGAAACTCATCAAGAGATATCAAAAAAGAGATTGCCATAACAATTCAGTAAGAAGATTGTTATTTTTTATAATAAGTAGAATAAAGATTGAAGCGGATTGAAAGCCAATTCGTTATTGCTTAATTTTTTTAAATTATTTAAGATGAAAAAAACAATACAGAATTACCTATATAGCATAGTTTCATTAATTACTTTTTTTGGAGTTTTGGCCTGCAGCGCCGATAAAGAAACACCACAAAATTTAACCGTAAATGCATTAGAAGTCAATAAAAACAGTATTGAAGCCAACAGTACAGAAACCAATGCTGATATAATAATCAAGACAGATGTTACCGCTTGGTTGATGAACAGTACAAGCTCAAGCTGGATTAAATTTAGTCAGGCCGGAGGAACTTCGGGATTGACTACAGTAAAAATTACGGTTTTAGAAAATACTGCAAATACAGCAAGAACAGGAACAATCACGCTAAGTTCTGGTCAGGCACAACCTGTTGAAATTAAAGTTTCGCAAAAAGCTGCAGTCCCAGTAGCAATTACGTACCCAAGTTATAATACGAGTCCGCTTGTAGCCGATGCATCTGGAATGTCAAGTACTGCAGTGCAATTGGCAGCAAAAATTAAATTGGGTTGGAACATTGGAAATACAATGGAAGCGACAGGCGGTGAAACAGCTTGGGGAAATCCGAAAGTGACCAAACAATTAATTGATTTAGTAAAAGCAAATGGTTTTAATGCGATACGAATTCCGTGTTCTTGGAACCAATATTTAGCAAATGCAAAAACAGCCGAACTGAAAGCAGAATGGCTGAACAGAGTGAAAGAAGTAGTTCAATATTGTGTGGATAATGATATGTACGTTTTAGTCAATGTACACTGGGACGGCGGTTGGCTGGAAAATAATGTGACGGAAGCTAAAAAGGATGAAAACAATGCAAAACAAAAAGCGTTCTGGGAACAGATTGCAACAACTTTACGAGGATTCGATGAGCATGTACTTTTTGCCAGTGCCAATGAACCAAATGTAGAAGATGCTACACAAATGGCTGTTTTAACATCTTATCATCAAACTTTTATAGATGCCGTACGATCTACAGGAGGAAAAAATGCATATAGAGTTTTAGTAGTTCAGGGACCTTCGACAGATATTGAAAAAACAAATAAACTGATGCTGACTTTGCCAACAGACAAAGTTGTGAATCGTTTAATGGCCGAGGTGCATTTTTACACACCGTATCAATTTTGTTTGATGGACAAAGATGCAGATTGGGGTAAAATGTTTTATTATTGGGGAAGTGCTTATCATTCAACAACCGATGTTACACGTAATGCAACTTGGGGCGAAGAAGCTGATTTAGGCAAGCTTTTCAAATCAATGAAAACGCAGTTTGTAGATAAAGGTGTTCCAGTCTTGCTGGGAGAATTTGGTGCAATCAGAAGAACTTCGTTAACTGGAGCCGATTTGACTTTACATTTAGCATCAAGAGCTTACTTTTTAAAATACGTTGTAAAACAAGCGAAGGCAAACGGAATTTTGCCTTTTTATTGGGATGCCGGAAATACAGGAAACAATGGATCGGCAATTTTTGACCGATCAAATAATACTGTTTTTGATACTCAAGCTCTAAATGCGATGATCGAAGGACTGCAATAAAAAAACTTTTAAAACCATATAAGTGATATAAGATAAAATAAGTTTTCATACATTGGAGCTTAAATTTTCTTATATCACTTATGTGGTTTTAATTAATTTAAATTTAAAAACAATGAAGAAATTTATAACCTTTCTTTTTTTGATATCTGGCATAATTGCAAATGCAAATGTCAAAATGCCTTTGCTGTTTTCAGACGGAATGGTATTACAGCGCAATAAAGCAATCCCAGTTTGGGGTTTTGCTGATGCAAATGAAAAAATAGAAATTCATTTCAACAAACAAACCAAAAAAACGCAAGCTGATAAAAATGGAAAATGGACGATCAATTTAGATGCTGAGAAACCAGGCGGACCTTTTGAACTTGTTATCATCGGAAAAAATAAAATCACAATCAAAAATGTTTTAGTTGGTGAAGTCTGGATTTGCAGCGGACAATCGAATATGGAATTTCAGGTTTTTAAAACCATGAACGCCGAAAAAGAAATGAATAATGCTGATTATCCGATGATTCGTCATTTTGGCGTTGCGCAGGATTTAAGCGGAAAACCAAAAGATGATTTAAAAGCCGGAAAATGGGAAGTTTCAAGCAAAGAAACAGTTGGTAATTTTACGGCAGTTGGGTTTTATTTTGCCAGAAAATTGTATGCCGAATTAAAAATTCCAATCGGAATCATCAATACATCTTGGGGCGGAACCAATGTCGAAACTTGGACAAGTCGTGAAGCATTTGAAAAAAGCAGTGAATTTAAAAACATGATTGCCGATGTTCCTGTGATGAATGTCGATTCTATTTCAAAATTGTACGCAAAGCGAATGAAGGAAAGAGTCGAAAAAATTCAAGGAACTTCAGTAAGCACAGACAATGAGAATACATTTAAAGAATTTTCTTTTGATGATACTTCTTGGGGCGAATTAAATACGCCAAGTTTATGGGAAAATCAGCCTCTTGGCGATTTAGATGGAGTTGTTTGGATGCGAAAAACCATTACTCTTTCGGCAGAAGATATTAAAAACAAAGCAACATTAAGTTTAGCAAAAATCGACGACGAAGACATTACGTATGTAAACGGAATCGAAGTAGGCAAAAACACACAATGGGATGCCAGACGTATTTATCAAATACCAGCAAATGTTTTAAAGGAAGGAAAAAATGTAATTGCCGTTCGAATTGTAGATAATAGCGGCGGTGGCGGAATTTACGGAGAATCTGAAGATTTAAAACTTGAAATTGGTAGCAAAGTTCTTCCGCTTGACGGAAAATGGAAATTTAGAGTAATTGTTGTAAAAACGGCTTTATCACCAAATAGCTATCCGTCATTATTGTATAACGCAATGGTAAATCCGTTGGTTCCTTACGCAATTCAAGGCGTTTTATGGTATCAGGGCGAGGCGAATGTTTGGAGGGCAAATCAATACAAAAAAGCATTTCCACTAATGATCACAGATTGGAGAACAAAATTCAAACAAGGTGATTTTCCTTTTTATTTTGTACAATTATCAACTTTCGATGAGTTTGGTGGAAACAGTAAAAAAGGAAGCCGTTGGGCAGAGCTTCGCGAAGCTCAATCTGAAACTTTAAAATTGAAAAACACCGGAATGGCCGTTACCACCGATATTGGAAATGCAAAAGACATTCATCCAACAAACAAACAAGACGTTGGATTGCGTTTGGCAGCAATTGCGTTCGACAATGTTTATGGTAAAAAGCAAATTTTTAGCGGACCAACTTACAAATCTCAGGAAATAAAAGGAAATCAGATCATATTGACTTTCGATAACATTGGTAGTGGACTATCAACGCCAAATAGCGATGAATTAAAAGGCTTCGAAATAGCGGGTGCTGACAAAGTTTTTCATTCTGCGAAAGCAATAATTAAAGACAATAAAATAATCGTTTCCAGCGATGAGGTTCAAAATCCAGTTGCCGTTCATTACGGTTGGGCAGACGACGACACAAAGATCAATCTTTTCAATAAAGAAAAATTCCCTGCGTCACCTTTCAGAACCGATAATTGGGAAATGATTACGGCAAATGAAATATATAAAGTGAGTAAATAGTAATTAGTGAATAGTAATTAGTAAAAGTTTCAGGGCGTGATCCCGTTAAGATAAGCGGGCAAACATACTATGCCTTTATTCGCCCGCTTATCTTAACGGGACCGGGCTATACGCGCTACTTCGGTAGCTAGCTTCTATCCCTCACGCGCATAAAATGTCTATAAATGCAACGGGAAATTGCAGTAGAATGATTAATATTGTGAAAACTACACTTAAAAATAATGTGATCATGAATTCAAGCCTCATAAAAAAAACATTTCTCATCTTACTTCTCACATTTTACTATACAAACCTTTCGGCACAATCGAAACATGTTTTATGGTACAATCAACCTGCAGAATTTTTTGAAGAAAGCTTAGTTTTAGGAAACGGAAAAATGGGTGCGACAGTTTATGGAGGCGCAAATTTAGATAAAATTGATCTGAATGATATTACGCTTTGGTCGGGCGAACCTGTAAATGCAAATATGAATCCGGAAGCTTATAAAAATATTCCGGCCATTCGCGAAGCATTAAAAAAAGAAAATTACAAACTGGCAGAAGAACTTAATAAAAAAGTTCAAGGTAAAAACTCCGAATCATATGCGCCTTTAGGAACCTTAGAAATCAATAATTCGGAAAAAGGAAAAGCGGTGAATTATCATCGTGAACTGGATCTTTCGAACGCAATCTCAAAAGTGAGTTACGAAATGGCCGGAATAAAATATACACGAGAATATTTTGTCTCAGCGCCAGATCAAATTATGATAGTCAAATTAACAGCCGATCAAAAAGGAGCTTTAAATTTCGATATTAATCTAAAAAGCCTTTTACAGTCAAATGTCGAAGTAAAAGGGAATATATTGGTAATGACAGGTGCTGCACCAATTCATGAAAATGCCGGATATACTGTTTTGCCAAAATATCTTAGCATTAAAGAAAGAGGAACAAAATTTACAACTTTGGTCCAAATCAAAAAAACAGACGGAAAAATTACAAGTTCCCGCGAAACGCTAACTTTAAAAGATGCTACTGAAGCTATTATTTTTGTTTCGGTTGCAACCAGTTTTAATGGTTTTGACAAAAATCCTGCAACCGAAGGTTTAGACGATATCACAAATGCATTGCAAAATTTGAACAAAGCCTATGCAAAACCTTTCGATAAATTAAAAGAATCTCATATTGCTGATTATCAAAAATTCTTCAATCGTGTCAATTTGGATTTAGGAAAAACCACCGCTCCAGATTTGTCAACAGATGAACGTTTATTGCGATATTCAGAAGGAAAAGAAGATAAAAATCTAGAGATTCTGTATTTCAATTTTGGACGTTATTTATTGATCAGTTCATCTAGAACTTTAGGCGTTCCAGCAAATCTGCAAGGACTTTGGAATCCTTATTTAAATCCGCCTTGGAGCAGTAACTATACAATGAATATCAATCTCGAAGAAAATTATTGGCTGGCTGAAAACACCAATCTTTCTGAAATGCATTTACCGCTTTTAAGTTTCATTAAAAATCTTTCGGTAACAGGAAAAGTTACGGCTAAAACTTTTTATGGAGTTAAAGAAGGTTGGGCTGCAGCGCACAATTCGGATATTTGGGCAATGACTAATCCAGTTGGGCAATTTGGAAAAGAAGAACCAATGTGGGCGTGCTGGCCAATAGCAGGTGCGTGGCTGAGTACGCATATTTGGGAACATTATATTTTTAGTCAGGACAAAACGTATTTAAAGAAAGAAGGTTATCCGCTGATGAAAGGCGCAGCCGAATTTTGTTTAGGCTGGCTGACAACAGATAAAAATGGAAATTTGATTACATCGCCATCAACTTCGCCGGAAAATCAATATAAACTCGCAGACGGTTTTGTGGGAGCAACACTTTATGGAGGAACTGCAGATTTGGCCATGATTCGCGAATGTTTTGATAAAACAATAAAAGCGTCAAAAGTGCTGAATGTTGATGCCGATTTTAGGGAAAAACTTGAAAAGGCGCTTGCTAAATTTCATCCATATCAAATTGGAAAAAAAGGAAATTTGCAGGAATGGTATTTTGATTGGGATGATAACGAACCAAAACACCGTCATCAATCGCATTTATTCGGGCTTTTTCCTGGAAATCATATTACACCTTTAAAAACTCCAGATTTGGCCGAAGCTTCAAGAAAAACGCTTGAGATAAAAGGCGATGAAACCACTGGATGGTCAAAAGGCTGGAGAATTAATTTGTGGGCAAGACTATGGGACGGCAATCGCGCATACAAAATGTATCGCGAATTATTACGTTACGTGGACCCAGACAAAAAGAAAACAGAAAAGCCAAGACGAGGCGGAGGAACGTACCCGAATTTATTTGACGCGCATCCACCATTTCAAATTGACGGTAATTTTGGTGGCGCGGCTGTCGTTGCCGAAATGTTAGTTCAATCTGACGAAAATGAAATTCGTTTGCTTCCTGCATTACCAGATGCTTGGGAAGAGGGTTCAGTTAGTGGAATTTGCGCTCGAGGCGGATTTGAAATCGAAATGAGCTGGAGTAATAAAACGATTCAAAAATTGATAGTTTCTTCTAAACTTGGTGGAAACACAACATTAATCTTCGGAGATAAGAAACAAAATATTACACTGAAAAAAGGAGAGAAAATAGAAGTAAAGTTTTAATTTCTTTTATAAAACAAGTGTCATCCTGAGCGAAGTCGAAGGCTCAAATTGTATAAGAAGGCTTCGACTTCGCTCAGCCTGACAAACTATAATAGACCCGACAGGTTTTTAAAACCTGTCGGGTTTAATTCGTAAAAAATTGAATATTATTTTTCAGTTTTTGATGTTTCGTCAGTTTTTTTGTTGCTTTCTTTTTTAAAACTTTCATACCATTTTTCAATTGAAGGATACACAAACGCGGCAACTTTTTTTACCGGATTATAAAAAATAGATTTATCTAAAGTTTCTTGCTTGGCAAAAGTATTATTGAAGTTTATTTTTTCAAATAAAGCAATAAAAACACTCAAAATCAAAATGGTTTTTAAAACTCTGAAAAAACCGCCTCCCAATTTATTAGCCCATCCTAGGAAAGCAAAATCAGCAATTCCGGTTAGAATTTTGGCTAAAAAGTAAACACCAATCACAACGAGAATAAACGTTAAAATAAAAGCGGTAATCTGGATAGTATTAGGATTCCATGAAACATGTTTCATTATCATTTCTTTCATTATAGACGAAAATTTAATCGCAAGATAAATTCCTAATAACAAGGAAATAAAAGAAGCAATTTCTACAAAAAGTCCGTTTTTAATTCCTTTATATAAGCTATAACACAAGATTCCTCCAAAAATAATATCAAAAAGGCTCATAGATTTTTATCGTTTTATTGAGGCGCAAATATAGGTTTTTTTTTAGGTTCAGAGGTTCAAAGAGGCAAAGTGACAGAGGTTTTATATTTCTCGTGTTTAATATTTTTACGAGCATTGAATTTGAAGTCCGTATCTTTGCACTTCTAATTTTAGAGTTCAGATTGCAGATTTTAGATTTTTCAATCAGCAATCTAAAATCAAAATCTAAAATCATAAATAAAAATGTCTAGAGATACACAATTAAAAGAGCGCTGGGAAAAGCTCGTTGATATACTTTCAAATCAATTTTCGCAAGGAGAAGATTTAGACTTGGATGCCATAATTTACCTAATTGGAGTTCAGGAATTCGGGAAAATCCACCGTGAATTCAAAAAAGATGAAAAACTGAATTTAATGCACATTGCAATCTGCCGATTATTAGAGCCATACGGATTTTACGAATTCGAATATTTTGATGAAGACGGTTGGCCACATTACAAAGTAATAGAGCAATTACCAGCATTAAAAGCTGGGGAACAATCGGTTTTGATGAAAGAAGCCATTGTAAGTTATTTTTTAGAAAGAGAATCTCATTGAGTAGAAATTTTAGATTTTGGAGTGAAAATATTATCAAGATTTAGAAATAACTTCTAACGTCTAACCCATAACATCTCACTTTTTTGCTTAAATTTGTATTCTCAATTATCGAAGGAAAAATGATAGATAAGATAAAACAGCACATTGAGGAAGCTAAAGCCTTTAATGAGAAAAATAAAGAATCGTTAGAGCAATTCCGTATTAAATATTTAGGAAGTAAAGGTTTGTTGAAAGAACTCTTTACTGAATTTAAAAATATTCCAAACGACCAGAAAAAGGATTTTGGACAAGTAATCAACACTTTAAAGGCTGTTGCTGAAGAAAAAGTAAGAGTAATTCAGGAAGAACTTGAAAGCAAGGAAGAAACAAAAGGAATTTTTGGTGATTTAACCAGAGCTGCAGAACCTGTAATTGTTGGTTCTCGTCATCCTATTTCGATTGTTAAAAATCAGATTATAGATATTTTTGCCAATATTGGATTCAATGTTTCCGAAGGTCCAGAAATTGAAGACGACTGGCATAACTTTACTGCATTGAACTTGCCAGAATATCATCCGGCACGTGATATGCAGGATACATTTTTCATTCAGACAAATCCAGATGTGCTTTTGCGTACGCATACATCATCTGTTCAGGTGCGTTATATGGAAAATCATAAACCGCCAATTCGTACTATTTCTCCAGGACGTGTTTTTCGTAATGAAGCTATTTCATCTCGTTCACACTGTATTTTCCATCAAGTGGAAGGATTGTACATTGATAAAGACGTTTCGTTTGCCGATTTGAAGCAAACATTACTTTATTTCACTAAAGAAATGTTCGGAAAATCTAAAATCCGTCTTCGTCCATCATACTTTCCATTTACAGAACCAAGTGCAGAAATTGATATCTATTGGGGTTTAAAAACAGAAACTGATTACAGAATCACAAAAGGAACTGGTTGGTTGGAAATTGGAGGATGCGGAATGGTAGATCCAAATGTTCTTAAAAACTGTGATATTAATCCAGATGAATACAACGGTTTTGCTTTTGGAATGGGAGTGGAGCGTATCGCGATGCTTATTGTACCAAATTGGCGATATCCGTATGTTTTATGAAAACGACGTTCGTTTCTTGGAGCAATTCAAATCAAATATATAATTTAAGTCAAAAAGTCATAAAGTCGAAAGTCAAAAGTCTCAAAATAATGGCTTTTGACTTTTTTCGACTTTATGACTTTCGACTTTTAAACTTTTGACTAAAATGAAAAAAGATATAATAATTCCAGAAGTTGAAAACGTTTTTCTTGCAGCAGTGCAGGAATGGAGCGACGATTTTATGGAAAAAGTGTGGTACGCTTACTTGGTTAACGACAGCGATTTTAATTTAGACAGCGTAATGGTGGTTTCAAAAGCATTTGGAACAATTGATGGAGAGATGAAAAAAACATCTGTTTTGCGTCATGCTTTTGTTGAAGTTCCTGCAGTTTCGGTAGTAAAAATCGAAATGATAGAGAAAAGTCTTTTGGTTATGAATAACGAATTTATGGTAACTTTCTTTATTGGAAACACTTTATACGATAAGAAATTCATCTTCAAATCTAATTTAATTAATGAAAACAATACGGAAGAAGTGCCGATTTTGTTTGTTGAAGGGATTATGGTGAAGTAGACTGCTAAAGAAGCAAGAAGCAAGAGGAAAGATTTTTAAAAATAGAATAAAGAAGAAAGAGCCAAGACTGAAATTCAGCTTGGCTCTTTTTTTTTATTTCAAAACAAAAAATCTTTCCTCTTGCTTCTTGTCTCTTTTAACTAAAACTAATCTAAAGACTCTGTTAACTTCTTAAAAACAGACTTCGCATCTTTTCCTTCGTATAAAACTGCATAAACAGCGTCTATAATTGGCGTTTTTGCTCCGTAGCCTTGATTTAGTTTATAAGCACTTTTTGTTGCGTAATAACCTTCGGCAACCATGCTCATTTCCATCATGGCGCTTTTTACTGTATATCCTTTTCCAATCATGTTTCCAAACATTCTGTTTCTAGAAAAAACAGAATATCCCGTAACTAATAAATCGCCCAAATAAGCCGAATCATTAATGTTACGTTTCATTTTATGAACTTTTCTGATGAATTTCTTCATCTCACGAATTCCGTTGCTCATCATAACCGACTGGAAGTTGTCACCATAACCTAAACCGTGCGCAATTCCAGCTGCAATTGCGTAAATGTTTTTTAGCATTGCAGCATATTCAGTACCAATGATATCATCTGAGATTTTGGCTTTAATATAATTTCCTGAAAGTGATTTAGCAACATTGCATGCTTTTTCTGGATCTCCGCAGGCAATTGTCAAGTACGAAAGTCTTTCTAAAGCAACTTCTTCAGCATGACAAGGACCCGTTATTACACCAATATTGTAATACGGAATGTCATATTGAATATGAAAATGTTCTCCAACAATTAGACTTGTTTCTGGAACAATACCTTTAATAGCAGAGAATATAATTTTATCCGATAAAGAAACCGTCATGTTTTTCAATTCGGCGTCTAAAAAAGCAGATGGGATCGCGAAAATTAAATAATCAGCGTATTCAATTGCTTCGTTGATATTATTAGTTAATTTAAGTTTTTTGGTGTCAAATTCTACCGAACTTAAATAATTTGGATTGTGTTTGTATTTTTGAATGTGCTCGATTGCTGCGTCATTACGCATATACCATGCAATCTCAGATTGATTAACGCATAACATTTTTGCAATTGCCGTAGCCCAGCTCCCTCCTCCAATTACTGCAAACTTTAAATTTTCGCTCATTATTTTAATAATTTAAAACAAAAGTACTTAATAATGTAGTAATAATACAAAATCTGATTTAAGAAATTTATGAAAAGCCTTTAAAAACCGCGGTTTTTCAGAAGGTTAGAAAAAAAATAAAAAAATATTTCATCTTCTATACAATAAAACAAGAACCCTTACGTTGTAAGTCATTATAAATTAGAATTTTAATGAGTTTAATAAGAATTGAGTTAGTTAGTTTTGTTTTAGTATTTTAAAAAGGCGCTCTTAAACTAGTTAAGAACGCCTTTTTTCATTAGTTGGCAGTTTTCAGTCTTTTAGTGTTCATTGTTTACTTTAACTGACCACTAAAAACCTGACCACTGAATACTTAATAACTAAGTTCAACGATAGATTTTACTTTATCTAAAGTTACTAATTGATTTTCTCCTAAACCTTTCCAGCCTCTTTCGTCAAAACGATTTACGATAAAATCGGCAGTTTTGCTGTAATCATCAGTGTATTGAGAAAGTTTTGTGTCCATTCCCATTGTATGGAAAAATTCAACTGTTTTATTGATTGCCTCTTTTGCTACTTCGTCATCAGATCCTGAAAGATTAAAAATACGTCTTCCGTATTGAGCCAGTTTGCCTTTTTTGGTTTCAAACATTACATTATATAAACTTGGGCCAATAATCGCTAAAGTTCTCGCGTGGTCAATTCCGTAAAGTGCAGTCAATTCGTGTCCAATCATATGTGTTGCCCAATCTTGCGGAACGCCTTTTTGAATCAATCCATTTAAAGCCATTGTACAGCTCCACATAAAATTTGAAGCCAAAGTATAATCTGTTGGATTTTCAACAACTCCTGGACCAACTTGAATTAATGTCTGCAAAATACCTTCGGCAATTCTGTCTTGAAGAAAAGCGTCGTGCGGATAAGTTAAATATTGCTCCATAACATGTGTGTAGGCATCAACAACACCGTTTTGAATTTGTCTTTTTGGTAAAGACGCAATTACATTTGGGTCACAGATTGAAAATTTAGGAAACAAAGCGCTTCCACCGGATGCTAATTTTTCCTGAGTAGCCTCAATCGTTACTACATACCCAGAATTCATTTCGCTTCCCGTAGCTGGCAATGTTAAAATAGTTCCAAAAGGAATTGCATTTTCTTTAATTAAAATTCTTTTTTGAAGAATATCAATCGGGTTTCCTGCAAAATTTACTGCAGCCGAAATAAATTTCACGCCGTCAATTACAGATCCTCCACCAACAGCTAAAATAAAATCAATTTTTTCTGCTTTAATAACTTCAACTGCTTTCATTAAAGTTTCGAATCTCGGATTTGGCTCAATTCCGCTAAATTCTACAATTTCAAAACCTTTTAAGTTCGCGATTACTTGATCGTAAATACCATTTTTAAAAATACTTCCGCCACCGTAAGCCAATAAAACTTTAGCATCTTTTGGAACTAAAGTCGAAAGTTTTTCAATTTGTCCTTTTCCGAAAATTAAATTTGTCGGATTGTATAATTCAAAGTTTAGCATTTTTTTTTAGAGTTTCTAAGATGCTAAGGTTCTGAGGTTCTAAGTTTTTTACTTGTGAAGCCTCAGAATCGTAACATCGATTATTATTCAATTCTTTTAATTTATGGATAAAGTATTTAAAGCTTAGAACCTTAGTAGCTCAGAATCTTAGCACCTTAGTTTAATTTCTGCAATAATTTACCAGCTACTAATTTTGATGATGCTGGATTTTGTCCTGTAATCAAAAGTCCATCTTCAACTGCGTATGGTGCCCAATTTGGTCCTTTTGAAAAAATACCTCCATTTGATGACAAAGCATCTTCTAATAAAAACGGAACCACTTTAGTCAAGCCAACAGCTTCTTCCTCTTCATTTGTAAAACCGGTTATTTTTTTGCCTTTTACTAAATAATCACCATTTATTTTTACGTTTTTCAAAACAGCTGGCGCATGACAAACAAAAGCAACTGGTTTTTTATGCGTATAAAATGATTCGATCAAAGCAATTGAATTTCTGTCTTCGACTAAATCCCAAAGCGGACCATGTCCTCCTGGATAAAAAACAGCATCATAATCTTTTTGATTTACTGTCGAAAGTTTTAAGGTGTGTTTTAATTTTTCCTGTAAAACTTTATCGGCATCAAAACGTTTTGTGTCTTCTGTCGCAGAAGATGGATCTGCACTTTTTGGATCAATTGGTGGTTGGCCTCCAAGAGGAGAAGCGATTGTAATTTCAACTCCCTGATCTAATAATTCATAATAGGGTGCGGCTAATTCTTCTGACCAAAATCCTGTTTTTTCTCCTGTGTTGCCCAGTTTATCATTGCTGGTTACAACAAATAATACTTTTTTCATACCTTTTTTATTTGATTTTTGAGCTAAAGCTGCTGTAGTGATAACTGTAAAAGCTATAATTGCGAGTAATGCGATTTTTTTCATAATATTAAATTTTGAACAAATTTACGCCTAAAGTGATATCAGTAAAAATAAAATAAACTATGTTTGTTATAAATAAAATTATATCATGGTAAATCTAGAATGGTACAGAACATTTAAAGCGGTTTATAAAAATGGTAATTTTTCGATAGCCGCCAAAGAATTATTTATGAGTCAGCCTGCCGTTAGTCAGCAGATTTCAATGTTAGAGGCTCATGTTGGCAATAAATTGTTCAATCGAAAGTCAAAGGGCGTAGAACCAACGGAATACGCTAAGTTACTGAATAATTTGATTATAGATGCACTGGATAGACTTGAAAGTGTTGAAAGCAGTTTTAGAACAAAAGCAGAAGATGCTGAAAGACTAATTTCTGTTGGAGTTTCGAAGCATCTTTTTGATTGTATTGGAAATCTTTTAATTTCAAAATTTGATTTGATCGATTTTACTTTTGCAGAAAATGATGAGCTTTTTGAATTGGTGAATTCCAAAAAACTTGATTTTGCAATAACAACAAAGAGATTTGAAACATTTGATACGATTTATGAAATTGTAGGGAAAATAAAATTGATATTGGTTGCCCCGACAAGTTTAGATATAACGGAATTTCGTCAAAGATTAAAAACGGACAATTTCACTGAAATTGAACAATGGCTGAATGCTCAGAAATGGTACAGTCATGATGCTCGTATTCCGCATATAAAATTATTTTGGCTTCATGCTTTCAATAAAAAAAGGCCATCGATGATTCCGAATTATATTATTCCGTCTGAAGCTGAAATGCTTAGACTTTTAGCTAAAAATGAAGGAATAGCAGCAACGTGGAATTGCAATGCGAGAAATTATATTAAAGAGAATAAACTGCAGCTGGTTTGGAACAGTTTTCACGTTCCAGAAGAGTTTGTGTACTTACTGGCTCCAAAGAATAACAATTTAAAATCGTTTTTTGATATTATTGAGAAAGAATTAAAGTTGTTTTTTGGTAACAGAATGTAGTTTTCAATTGCCTGATTTTCAAGCTGTTGTTTTTTTAAAGTATGAAAATTCTTTAATTATTTTTTTGGAGTTATTTATTAAATGAATACTTTTGATGTATAACCAACTAAAAATTTCTAGTTATGAAAAAGATCACAACAATTTTAGTGTTTGCTTTGGTATTCTTTACGAATAACTCTTGTAGTAAAAGTGACGATGCTGCAATAATTGACTGTGTGGGTGAAGGAATTGTGACTGAATTGAAACATTCAGTAGATCCTGCAAATGCTTATAAAATAAATTATTCTATAGAATATGGGGGTTCAAATACTGTAAGTTCTGTAAATTGGACTTTCGGCGATGGAAAATCAGAAACGACTACTGGTAAAACCGTATCTCATACGTATGCTACAGCCGGAACATTTGAAGTGAAAGCAGATGTGTCTATTGCTAAATCAGGTGGTAGCTGTACTGTCAGTCCTAAAAAAAGTATTACAATTAATTAAATTATATAAAAAAAGCCTGAATTTTAAATTCAGGCTTTTTTTATTTCTTGTAAAAATTATTATGATCGATATATTCCCAAACTTTCGGTGGTAGTAGGGGTTGAATATTTTTACCTTCTTTAATGCTTTTTCGAATAAAAGTTGAAGAAATTTCTACAATTGGCGCATCTATAATATGAACTTTTGGATGTGATTTTAATTCGATATTTTCCTCTTCTTCAGAAATTGCTTCGCCTGTTCGTCCTTTGTCCTCGAGTCGTGGATAAACATAAATTTCATAATGGTCTAAAATTACTTCATAGTTTTTCCACTTATGAAGTGTTTTCAGATTGTCTTCCCCCATAATAAGAGAAAAATCATGATTTGGATATTTCTCCTGCAAATGAACTAAAGTATTTACCGTGTAATTTGGTTGAGGTAATTTAAATTCAATATCTGAAGGTTTGATTTTTGGATAATCTTCAGTAGCCAAAAAACCATTTGCAAACGATGATGATCATCTAAGCAAAGTAGCCTTCTTCTTTAGTGGATTGTGCGGTGTAACCACCATCCAAACCTGATCTAAATCGGCAAACTCAGCCATGTGATTGGCAATAATTAAATGTCCGACATGAATTGGATTATATGTTCCGAAATAAAGGCCTATTTTCATTTTTTATAGTTTCGCAGAGATTTGCTAAGATAGCACAAAGATTCGCAAAGTTTAAAATAATACTTTTGCGAATCTTTGTGTTTTTTCTTTGTGTATCTCTGCGGAATAAAATTATTTATTTACGAAAGCCTTCACTAATTGATATGCTTCTTCCTTTGCAGTATCTAAATCGTAGTTTTTGATAATAGTATCAAATTGAGGCGCAGTAGCTAATTCTACCGAAGCTTTTGCAATTCGCATGTTGATTTTGTCGTCACTTTCAGTAGAACGTTGTTTCAAGCGGCGTTTTAATTCGTCAACACTTGGCGGTTTTACGAAAACAGCTAAAGTTTGTTCTGGAAATTTATGTTTGATACGTAATCCTCCGGCAACATCAATATCAAAAATCACATTTTTTCCTATAGCCCAGATTCTTTCGATTTCGGCTTTTAAAGTTCCGTAGAAATTATCGCGGTAAACTTCTTCCCATTCCAGGAAATTTTCAGCTTTAATGTGTTTTTTGAATTGTTCCAACGAAATAAAATAATAATCTTTTCCGTGTTCTTCTTCTCCGCGTGGGTCGCGACGAAGCTGCTGAGATAGAAAATTCTAAATTTAAATCTTCTTTCCCAAGTAAATGTTTTACTATAGTTGTTTTTCCTGACCCTGAAGGTGCCGAAAAAACAATTAATTTTCCTTTGTTCATTATTGTTATGCTTTAAGCTTTAAGCAAGCTTTAGGCCTTTATGGCTTTAACTTTAGATTGTACGCTTTAAGCTTTATTGCTGTGTATGTGGCTTGCTTATAGCTTAAAGCTTACAGCGTTTTTACAAAACATTCAAAACCTGTTCTTTAATCTTCTCCAATTCATCTTTCATCATCACAACCAATTTCTGCATTTGAGCATGATTTGATTTTGAACCCATTGTATTGATTTCACGACCCATTTCCTGAGTAATAAAACCTAATTTACGGCCATTAGCTTCTGTTCCTTTGATCGTTTCCAGGAAATAGTCTAAATGGTTCGTTAAACGTACTTTTTCTTCTGTAATGTCAAGTTTTTCCAAATAATAAATCAATTCTTGTTCGAATCGATTTTCATCTACATTAACTTGCAATTCAGAAATAGCAGTTTGCAGACGATCTTTTATAGCTTGAACACGTTCTGGATCTAGAGCCAAAGCATCGTCCATATATTGGCGAATATTTGCCAATTCGAAGATTGAATTCTTTTTCAAGTGATTCACCTTCGTCTTTTCTAAAATTTAAGATATTTTGTAGCGCTTCTTCAATGATAACTTTGAATTTGATCCCAGTCATTTTCGTCGATTTCCTCACGTTCTGTTTTTAATGTATCTGGCATGCGAACAGCCATTTTCATTAATTCAGTCACATCAGCGTCTGGATATACTTGTTTAAGTTGTTCAATGTAATTTTTTACAACAGGAACATTTACTTTAGTCGAAGTTTGTTCAGCAGTACTTTCGATATAGATCCCGAAATCAATCTTTCCTCTTTCTAGTTTTGTCGAGATTAAAGTTCGTAAACCTAATTCCATTTCGCGATAAAGCGACGGCATTCTTACGTTTAAATCTAAACCTTTGCTGTTTAAGGATTTTACTTCAACCGTAATTTTTTTTGTAGGCAATTGCAAAGAAGCTTTGCCAAACCCTGTCATAGATTGTATCATATAATTGAGTATAAAGGCGCAAAGATAATTAAAAGTTTGCTCTGTTTATGACGTAAAATGCTATTCTGTAATGTATAAAAGTTGTTTAATGCTTTTTTTCGACGAATTTCCCGATTATAAAAGAAGTTATTTGGTTGCAGAAGATAATTTGGGCGTGATCCCGTTACAATAAGCGGGCAAACATACTATGTTTTTATTCGCCCGCTTATTGTAACGGGACCGGGCTATACGCGCTACTTCGGTAGCCAGCTTCTATCCCTCACGCGTCCAATCGTACAAAATAATTTTCGTAATTAACTTAAGACCTTTATTACCTCTGCCACATTTTTTTGACTGTTGCCAATGTAAATTTTTCCATCAATAATAAAAACCGGACGGCTTAAAAAGGTATAATGTTCCAAAATGTATTTTTTAAAATCAGCCTCAGTCAGTGATTTGTTTTTTAGATCCATTGATTTATACAATTGTGCTTTTTTGCTGAATAAGGCTTCGTAGCTTCCTGAAAGTTGATACATTTCTTCTAATTTGCTTCTGTAATTGGATCTTGTTTAATATCTTGAAAAACTAAATTGTTTTCAGGTAAACTTTTAATGATTTTTCTGCAAGTGTCGCAAGATGCTAAATAATATATTTTGTTCATGTTTTCTGAATTTTGTTAGACATACAAAGAAAATCCATTTAAAACTTAAAATTGCCTAATTTTAGAAAAAAATTATAACTATGAAATCTAGTTTTTGAAGTACAAAAAACCATTAGAGAAATTCTTTTGAAGATTTTAGACAATCATTCATTAGAACAATTAAACAAAATTCCGGAAGGATTTAGTAATAATTTGATTTGGAATATTGCACATTGCATATCGTCGCAACAAGTTTTGATTTATAAATTATCAGATTTGCCAACGAAAGTTTCGGAAGAATTTATCAATAAATACAGAAAAGGGACTAAACCCGAAGGAGATGTTTCGCAAGAAGAAGTTGATGAAATTAGAACATTGCTTTCAACAACTTTAGAACAAGTTCAGCAAGATTTCAGCAATGGTATTTTTCAAAATTATAATGAATATACCACTAGTATGGGTTTTGTTTTGAAGAATGTTGATGGAGCTTTAGAATTCAATAATTACCACGAAGGAATTCACACCGGAATTATAATGAGCATACGAAAGTTTGTTTAAAAAAAAATCCTGCTTTAAGCAGGATTTTTTTTATTATTCTATGATGGTTTCGATTGTTACTTTCATAGCACCGGCACCTTTGCTTTTTGTGATCTCCATAAAAGCACTTTTTGAAAGATCTATTTCGCGGGTTTTTACAAATGGGCCACGATCTGTAATCTTTACAATTACAAATTTTCCGTTAGCCTCATTCGTTACTTTAACTTTTGTTCCAAAAGGAAGTTTTTTGTGTGCAGCGGTATATTTGCTGTTGTTAAAACGGCTTCCATCTGCAGTTTTTTTACCATTAAAACGATCTGCATAGTAGGAGGCATGAGCTATTTTTTATATGGTCTTTAATCGTAATCCTTTATCCGTAAAGACAGAATCGTTTGGTAAAGCGCCTGATATTTGGTTTGTAGTCTTTAAGCGTATCTTGAGATTTTTGGCTCAATAATGGCTTTGGTTTGGCTTATAACGTAGGTAAAGCAACTTAAAAAAGTTACTGTAAGTGTAGTGAGTATAAATGTTTTTTTTATTTCTCATGGGTTATTTTTTTTCAGACTTGGGGAGTTTGTACAAATAATATGCCGAGATAAAAAAAGCCCTATAAAATTAGGACTTTAATTGGGTTTTTAGAACCAAAGGTTCCAAGGTATTCTACTTAAAATAAGCAATAATCCTAATCCGTAAAAAATAGCAAATGTTTTAAATTTAGCTTCGCTATTAATTAATTTTTTATGTTTAGACCATCCAATAGTAATTAGGTGATGGCAATAATATTGATTAAGAGGATGTTCAAGCGAAGTAAGTCGGAGTTCAGCATTAGACATTTCTCCGAAAGCAGCTTTTCCTAAAGGAGATACAAAATAAAGAATTAAACCAATCAATAGTTGCGTATGCGTTCCGATTAAGGCAAATAACGAGATTTTGCGGTCTTTGGCCGTAAACTCTTTTTTAGAGTTAAGCCATTAATGCATTTACAACTGCAACTAAAAGAAGCAATAAAGCTAAATAAGCCCAGCCGGAGTGAATTTTTGTAGAAAATGATCCATAAATTATGTTTTTTTGTTCAAAACAAATATAGCAAAAAAGGGCATAAAAAAAACGGCATTGAACTAAAAGTCAATGCCGTTTATGATATTTATTTAGATTCTAAATATTAGAAATCGTAACGTAATGTAAAGTTCCAAGTTCTACCATAACCAAAGTAAACTTTGTTATGCAGTTGCAAGTCCTTGTATAGTGTCTCCAAGCTTCTGATAAGTTTTTGCTGGAGTTATTCCTGGTTTAGTGTCATTAGCAAAGATGTTTGTGAATGATTCATTAATGTAGATTTTGTCGAAAACGTTGTTTACGTTAAATCTGAAGTTTAAAGCGTTTCCTTTATCTTTGTCCAATATCCCAATTTGTATGATACACCAGCATCAGTAGTTGCGAAACCAGGTAATTCTAATGCTCCTTTATTAGTTGCACTTGTAAGAAGTTTACCGGAGAAATGTTTCCATATAATTTTCAGAATAGTTAAGGTTAGCATCAACATTTAAATCCATTTAGGATTTCGTAAGCAGCTCCAATTGCCAATGTAGTTTGAGCATTATTTCCAACTTTTACTCCATCTAGGTATAAAGTTTGAGCAGTTCCTCCAGGGAATGGGTTGTTATGAGCGTCAAAACGGTTACTAGTTGCATTTCCATCATATTTCCAGTCACCGATAGAAATCATACCGTTTAAGTTTTAATTTGTCAATTGATCTTGCGTTAACTTCTAATTCAACTCCAGTATGTATTTCATTAACTCCAGAGAAAGTGTAGTAATCCTCCAGGGTTTGTTAGCTGCATCTGGATCAGTTCCATTGTAAATCTATCATTCCATTGTGTATAATATCCATTAAATTAGCATTAAAGATTCTTGAACGGAAACCGTATCCAACTTCAATAGCTTTAATTTTTTCATTCGTAAGTTATGGTTAATAATAAAAGCATTATTAGGATAAACAGATTGAAAAATGGTTGTTTTGAGTAGAAATCCAGTATTTAACAAACATTATGTTGCTCATTAATGTTATAGTTTACCCCAGCTTTAACGTCACCACCAACAATGTTTTCGAAATCTGTTTGAAAGAGGGTCAGTAGAGCATAGTTAAAGTGATCATTTCTTTTGTATCCTTGTGAGAAATTGCTCCTTGAAGAAAAGCAGTAAATTATCTTTAGAATACTCTAATTGAGAAAATGCACCATAATAATTCACTTGACTATCATTCCAATAGTTGATTCTTTCTTGGTAATCAGTGCTAACGAATGGGTTTCCAGTTGGTCTTGGCTGCATAAGTAGTGCTGAAGTAAGCTGGATTTGGGTTACTCCATTTACGTTTGTAGTATCTCTATAGTTGGTAGCTCCAAATAAATCGATCAAGTTTTGGATAGTGAATGCATTATAAGTTCTTCCTTCAACTCCAAATTCAAATTAAGTATCAGATAAGTTTTTTGTCTAAGTTCAAAACAGTTCCGTACCAGTTGTGAGAGTTAACTGAAGAGATTTGTGTAATACCAGTGTATCGTAACCTGTTGCTGGTATTTAGAACCTGTAGCAGTACTATTTTGGTATACGGAGGATTAGCTTCCAGCTAAAGGAGTTCTGGTTCCTAATGGAGTGCTTTTCCTGAGTTCCATGTTTGAATTAAATCAAAATTGATTGATCCATCAGCATTTCTTAATTGTTAGGACATGGTAGTTGCACAATAAGGATTTTACCTTTGATACCACCATTAGAAGTTGTTCCTCCTCCACGTCCCCAAGAAGCGTAAACTACAGTAGAGAATTTTGTAGTTTCATTGATATCGTAATCCCAGTTAAGAGACATAACAGGTTTGTGGTAGTAGTTTGTTTTTAAGTTGTACTCTTCACCATTTCTCCAACCCCAATCAGAATTGTATTTAATGTTTGGATCTGTACCATCACTTCCAAATTTTAAGAAATCTGTTAATAAGGGAGAAGTTGATCTTTGGTCGTGCCATTGAGGTGCTCCTGTGAAAGTAAATTGGATATTGTTTTTGTCATTGATTTTGTATCCAAAAGCCATGAAGTAATTGTATCCTTCAAATTTAGTTCCGTCCACATATCCATTTCCTGCAGTTCTGCTGAATAAAACAGAAGCAGAAAGGCCATTTTTCATTACTCCAGTGTTGTAAGAACCTTGTGTTTTTAAATAGTTGTCGTTACCGAAACTAGATGAAACAGATCCGCCTTCTTTCACATCAGAAGATTCTGGGATAACATTGATAGTTCCTCCAACAGAAGAAATAGCTAATTTAGAAGCTCCTAAACCTCTTTGAACTTGCATTGCAGAAGTTACGTCAGAAAACCTGCCCAGTTACTCCAATAAACAGCATCTACCTTCCATATCATTAACAGGTACTCCGTTAACCATTACAGCGATGTTTTTTTGGTCAAATCCACGAATAGCAATTCTTGAATCTCCGATATCCACCTCCAGCTTTTGAAGCATAAACCGATGGCGTGCTTTTTAAAATTTCAGGAAATTCCTGAGAACCTAATTTTTCTCTGATTTCAGCAGCTTTAATTGTAGAAACAGCTACTGGAGTTTTTCTGTCTTTACAACGTCAATAACTCTACTTTTTACTACAATTTCACTTAATTCGTTTGAATTAGCTGTTAAAGCAATATTCCTAAATTTGTAGTATGCGCCATTAGATACTGAAAATTTTACAGTTTGGTTTTGATAACCTAAAAAAGAAATAACGATTTCTCCCGTACTTGTTGGTGCATTGAGAGTAAATTTACCATCAAAATCTGTAGAAGTAGCAGTTGTAGAGCCTTTAATCACTACGTTAGCTCCTGGTAATGAACCTGTACCGTCGGTAATTGTACCAGTAATTTTTCCTTGAGAAAATGCGGTTGAAACTATCATGAACAATAGTCCAGTGAGTAACCAATTTTTCATTGTCTTCATTTGTTATTTAGTTTATTGTTTTTGGCAAAATTATAACAAAATAATCAGATAGTGTTATCAAAATGTTAAGAAAAATAAGTTTTATCTAATTGCTTGCGCATTAAAATGATTTTTTCTTTTTTCGTTAAATAAAATAATGATTTTTTGAATTTAGCGTACTGATTTTTGTTAAAATGATAATAATTTCGATAGTGGTGTAGCTGTAAACTTTCAAAAACATACTGTTTTAAGGTTTTAAGCGAGTATTTATACGAAAAAACGCCTTAAATTTTATTAAATTAAGGCGTTTCAGTTTTTCTGTAAAATTTTTAAAAATTTACTTGTTTCTTCAAAAAGTGATTTAATAAAAACGTTGTTGAACTATCATGACTCTTAACAGTTTTAGAATTTATTTCATCTAAAATAGAATTTGCCAATTGTTTTCCTAATTCAACTCCCCATTGATCATAACTGAAAATATTCCAGATAATTCCCTGAACAAAAATCTTGTGTTCGTATAAAGCGATCAATGAACCCAAAGATTTTGGTGTTAATTTTTGAATCAAGAATGGTATTCGTTGGTTTGTTTCCTGTGAAATACTTTAAAAGGCAATAAATAAGATGCTTTTTCTGCAGAAAGTCCTTGTTTGTCAAATTCGGCTTGAACCTGTGCCGTAGTTTTTCCATTCATTAAAGCTTCTGTCTGAGCAAAAAAGTTCGACATCAATTTATCATGATGATCTTCATTTCCGTATAAAGGTTTTACAAATCCAATAAAATCAGTTGGAATCAATTTTAGTTCCTTGGTGAATTAATTGGAAAAAAGCATGTTGTGAATTTGTTCCTGGTTCTCCCCAAATAATAGTTCCAGTTTGGTAATTAACTGGTTTTCCATCACGGCCAACACTTTTTCCATTACTTTCCATAGTTGCCTGCTGTAAATAAGGAGCTAGTTTTTGATAAATATTGTGTATACGGAATCAAAGCTTCACTTTCGGCACCAAAAAAATTATTGTACCAAACGCTTAATAAAGCTAAAATTACTGGAATGTTTTCGTCAAATTCTGTCGATTTGAAATGATTGTCCATTTCATGAGCACCAACTAATAATTGGTTGTAATTCTCAAAACCAATTGCCAGAGCAATGCTTAAACCAACTGCGCTCCAAAGAGAAAATCTTCCTCCAACCCAATCCCACATTGGGAAAACGTTGTCTGGATTAATTCCGAATTCTGTTACTTTTTGAATATTTGTAGAAACTGCCGCAAAGTGTTTTGCAATATCTTCTTGAGTTGCCGATTTTAAAAACCATTCTTTAATAGTTTCTGAATTCGATAAGTGTTTCTTGAGTTGTAAAAGTCTTAGAAACAATTACAAATAAAGTAGTTTCAGGATTTAATTTTTTGATAACCTCATTTACGTGATCGCCGTCAACATTTGAAACAAAATGTAAGTTCAGGTGATTTTTGTAGAATTGTAAAGCCTCAACTGCCATAACCGGACCAAGATCTGAACCTCCAATTCCAATATTTACAACATCTGTAAATGCTTTTCCTGTGTATCCTTTTCTTTGCCCAGAAATAACTTCTTCTGTAAAGTTTTTGATTTTATTTTTTACTTCATAAACTTCCGGAATTACATTTTCGCCATCAACTTTAATTACTGCCGATTCTGGAGCACGTAAAGCCGTATGTAAAACAGCACGATTTTCTGTCTTATTGATTAATTCTCCTCCAAAATAAGCAGCAATGGCATTTTTTAATTCGATTGAATTTGCCAATTCTAACAAAAGAGAAATGGTTTCCTGACTGATATTGTTTTTAGAATAATCAACTAAAAAGTCATTCCATTGCAAGTTGAATTTTTCAGCACGGGCATTATCTTGCTGAAATAATTCTTGTATCGTAGTTTCGTGAATTGCATTATAGTGGTTTTGCAGATTTTTCCACGCCTCAGTCCCAGTTGGGTTTGTTGTGTTTAAAGCCATTTGTATTTTATTATGTGGTTTGTTTTTTCAGAAACACAAAAATACTGAAATAACTTTTAATAGCTTAACGGTTCACGATTATATAACAATTAGTTACGAAAACGTTTTATGAATATGATTTGAAAACAATCGGTTTTTGAAATTATTTGGCGCTAAGAATTCTAATTAAAATTGCCAATGGGAAAATTATTGTCCCAAGAATAAAAATGGTTTTTCCATGATTTCGGTCGGCATCATTATAGGAATAAACACGCTCGCCGTTTGGTAATGTTTTTTTAGAAGTCCAAAGCGAATAACCAATAACAATTCCGATTCCGCCACCCAAGAGTGAAAATAAATATCCAGCAATTATCCAAGGTTTTTGATTCTCTTCTGGCTTTGCTAAAATTTTTAGACGCTCTTTTTTTAAAGATGCAAGTATTTCGGGATCGATATTTTTCCCACGTTCGGTTAAAAGTTTTTGTGCTAATTTATAATCAAAAACATTCCATTCGTCCGATTTTAAAAGAACATCATATAATTCTTCATTCGAAAAACTTAAAAGATAGTAATCTTTGTCAACTTGATTTAGAAGGTTTTCGGTGTCTTTTTCTAAAATTTCTTGAGCGTTAGCAAAATCAGCTGGATCAATCTTAATTTCATATTGATTTTGTAATGTACTACCTGAAAAAGTAATATCAACAGGTGCAATATTATCGGCTAAAACTGTTTTGATATTGTTTTTATTTAGTAATATTTCAACTTCTTTGGCTTGGATTCGTGTTGGGAAATTCTTAAAAGCGATAAAATTTGCAGTCATTATTTGGGGTTGGTTTTTGATGTTTAATTCTATTCTTAAAAGTTTAATTTGTTACCAAATCTTCCACCAAGGTTTTTTATTGACCTCGATAGTTTTCTTTTCGGGATTAATTTCAATTCTTTTTAAGGGTTCGCTTTTGATTTTCGAATCATCAAAAAAGAATTCACCATTATCATTCATTCCAATTGGAGATTTGGTTCTTTCTTTCCAATCTTCGGTTTGTAATTCGGGAATTAAAGCGATTTTAACTTTATCATTGAATTTTTTTCTTGCCTTTTCTATAATTTCTTCTTCCAGATTTGAAGATGAATTTTTAAAAAGTGCCAACGAATTGTCAGGAATATTTAATAGAAAAATCTGAGTTTTATCTCCAATTTTCTGAATATCTAAAACTTTAAAATAGGTAATTGTGTCCAAAAGAAAGTGACCTATTTTTGCAGAATCAGGATTGAATTTAGATAAATCTTTAGGATGAGAGCTTGCAATTAAATACCTGAGATTGTCTGAAAGACCACCGCCAAGAGAAGTCATGTCAGTAAATCCTTTTTCCTGAATGATCTGTCCGACTTTGTAATTCGAAATGAAGTTTTCTGATAAATTAGTGTCTCTATAAAATAGTTTTAAACCAGAAAAAGTTTCACTGTAAATTGCTTTAAGCCGAGCGTTTTTCATGTTTTGCTATTTTTAAGAATTGAGTTTTTAAAGATTCCCAATGCTATCCAATTCTCTTTTTAAAGGTTCGATTTGTTTCGCGAAACGAGTTTTGTCATTTCCGGTTAAAGATTCTCCAGTTGGCAAGTTGAGACGAAGCGCATCTACCTGAACGCCGTTTTTCCAGAAACGATAGCAAACGTGTGGCCCTGAAGCTAAACCTGTACTTCCAACCAATCCAATTGTTTGACCTTGTGTAACGCGCTGTCCGCGACGAACCAAGATTTTTGACATATGCAAATATTGAGTAGAGTAGGTTCCGTTGTGTTTTACTTTTACAAAGTTTCCGTTTCCTGCAGTATATCCAGTCGCTTCAACAACTCCAGATGCGGTTGTGGAAATTGGAGTTCCAGTTGGCGCTGCATAATCGGTTCCTTTGTGCGCTTTCCAAGTGTGCTGAACCGGATGAAATCTGTTCATTGTAAATCTCGAAGTGATTCGGCTGAATTTAATTGGCGTTTTCAGAAAGAAATTTTTAAGTGTTCTTCCTTGGTCATCATAATATTCGACTTTTCCTGAAAGAGTGTCTTTTTCAAAAGGAAATGCATAAACTATTTTTCCTTTATATTCAAAAAAGGCAGCTTCAAGTTCCTCAACACCGTCGTATGTTTTTCCGTTGATGAATCTTTCAGTGAAAATTAATCCGTAACGATCACCTTTTTTAAGTTTGAAGAAGTCGATAGACCATGAAAATACTTTAGTAATTCTGCTGGCAAGTGCTGTTTCTACACTTTCGTTTCCTAAAGTTTCAGAAAGAGAGCTTTTTAAAACACCACCAATAATTTTTCTTTTTAAAGTAACCGGTTTTATTTTTTTATAAGCTTTTGCAATACTGTCTCTTAAATCAATGACATAATAGGTCAAAGCGTCAGGTTGATAGATGAAAACTTGAAGATTATTCGTTTTGTTTTTTGAACGAAGCAAAGTAAAAGGCTTGTTGTATCGAATAGACCTAACGTTAAAAGAATCTTTTACCTGTTCGACAATATCGTGCACTTTTTTATTGCCAATATTTTGACTTTGAAAGATAGATCCGAACGAATCTCCTTTTGAAATGGTGTCGTTTACAACATTAAAGTCTGCGTAATTAAAACCAAATTCTACTTTTTTAGTTTTAGGCTTCGTGATTTTGGTTTCAACTTTTTCATCCGTTTTATTGCATGAAAACACTGAGAACAAAAGGATTATAATTACAACTGCTTTTTTCAAACTTATACTTTTTTTAGGAAACTAAAGTGGTTTATTCATTTCCCCAATTGGACAATTCTTCTTCGGTCCACAATTTAGGAAAAAAGATGCGTCTTTGGTATTTTGGATGCATATATTTTTGCCAGTCACTTCCTCCGGTCGCTTCACCATTGCCTTTTCCGCTTTCCAAAATATATTTTCTTGCCGTATTAAGATGTTGCATTACCCAAGTAATATTTACAGTTTTGTCATAATGGCGCATTGCATCAATTAGTTCTGTATTTTGTTGATCTTCAATCGGAAGCTGGGTGAATTTCTGCCAAATATTTTTCGTTTTAAACGATGACATTTGTCTTAGAAACTGCTCTTTATATTTTTTTTCAAACTCGTTTAATAAGTACGATTTCTCGCCGGTTTGATAATCTTTTCCGGCAGCTTGCCAATAAAGATGTTCGAAACTGGTTTCTAAATCAGTATTTTCGTCAAAGTTTGCTTTGTATCTGCTATCTGTCAAATTAATTACATCTGTAGATGCAAATTCGATCAAACGATATTGTGCACTTTGAAATCCACTTGCAGGAGTCAGCGTATTTCTGAATTTCATATATTGATCTACATCCATCCCGTTTTCCATAATACTGAATGAATTAGTCAGCATATCAAAATAACGTGTGATTCTTGAAAGTCTTTCGCTGAAAAAATCAACCTGAATGTTTTGCTCGTCAGCAATTTGGTCGATTTCCCACAAAATCATTTTAAAGATCAATTCGTTTACCTGATGGTACATGATAAAAACCATTTCGTCAGGAAGTGTGGTGCGTTGTATTTGTAAGTTTAATAGAGCATCAGTTTGAATATAATCCCAATAAGTAATTGGTTTTGACCAAAGCAATCCTTCTAACTGAGCATCAGTTTTTTGATTTATAGCTTGGAATTTTTGATCAATTTCTTTTAAAATTGATTCTGAATGATCAGTAAGGTTCATTATTTTTTTGCTTTAAATGGATTTTTTAATCCTTTATATTCATCAAGATCTGCTTTGAGAGATCCCACGGCAAGATCTGCTTTAATTCGAATAGGGACTTTGTTGTCGTCGTCTGTTATCCAGAGTGTTAGGCTTTCTTCTTCTTTGAAAACCCTTCCTGTTCTGTACTGATGGCCTAAAAACCATCGTAGAAACGGTGCCAAATTTAGTCGTAATATCTTGACGGCCTATATATTTTAACTTAAATTTTGTGATTTCGTCATCAAAAAACATGTCAATTGTAATGGCTTCTCCTGATTTTAACTTATCAATATTCGGATGATTTCTTAGGTAGTAAAATGAAGAAACAATATCTTGTACATTATCAGTAGTTACAATGGTTTTTTCAGATTTTCGTTTGTAATCTTTTACCAAAACTCTATTTTCTGCCTGATTAAAAAATCCTTCTTGATTTTTGGTATAACCGCCTTCGTCAATTTTTCTAACATAGCGATAAGGACTTCCGGTTTCTTTGTCAAAATAGCTTTCATATAAATCTTCGACTTTAAAAAAGAATTTTGACATGCCGGTTGTGTAACCTTTACCCACCGCATGGAAAACTTTTTTATTGCTTATTGTTGCGTCTTTAATTTCAAGTGTGGCATATCCGGCGTTTACAATTCCATAGTGAATTCTGAATTTGAAAAATTCTCCCGTATCGAAAGCGTCTTCTTTCTGCGTATCAAAACTAAAGGCAGTGAGAATGAATATAAAGAGAATTAATTTTTTCATAGTACTGTTTTACAAATATTTATGAGGATAATGAAATGCAAATTCTATTCCAAATGTACCAAAACAAAAAAACTCAGTCAAGTAATGACTGAGTTTTTATGCTATTAACTAACCAAAAAACTATAAATTATGAAATTTATATCAATCCAAAAGGAAACCACCCCTTTTGTTTTGCGAGTGCAAAGATATATAGAAAGTTCAAAAAAGAAATAGCAAAAGGCAAGTTTAACATAACATTTGCATAAAAACCATCATTTTACAGAGAATTTCTCTACATAATGTAAAAATATTGCGATTTTACAATGTTCCTCTCAATTCTTGCTCCCTTTCAATTGACTCAAAAAGGGCTTTAAAGTTCCCTGCGCCGAATCCTTTTGCACCCATTCTTTGAATAATTTCGAAAAATAAGGGTTGGTCTGTCTTGAACTGGCTTAGTAAATATCTGTAATAAGGTAACCATCTTCATCGGCATCGACCATGATGGCTAATTTTTCAATTTCGATTAATATCTTCTTTCATCATGTCCATATGAGCACCCAATCTTTCTGGGATTGCTTGATAATAGGTATGAGGAGGAGCGGATAAAAAATCAACACCGCGTGCTCTTAATTGTGAAACAGTTTTAATAATATCATCAGTCGCAATGGCAATATGCTGAATTCCAGGTCCGCCATAGAAATCTAAGTATTCTTCAATTTGAGATTTTTTCTTTCCTTCGGCTGGTTCGTTGATTGGGAATTTGATTCTTCCGTTTCCGTTTGACATCACTTTACTCATCAAGGCAGAATATTCTGTAGTTGATTTGTTTGTCATCAAAAGATAGGAAATTCACAAATCCCATTACGTCTTCGTAGAATTTTACCCAAGTATTCATTTCATTCCAACCCACATTTCCAACCATGTGGTCAATATATTTCAATCCGGTTGGTTCTGGATTATAATCTGATTTCCATTCTTTGTAACCTGGAAGAAAAATTCCGTTGTAGTTTTTTCTTTCTACAAAAATATGAACCGTTTCTCCGTAAGTGTAAATTCCTGAACGAACGACTTCACCAAATTCATCTTCTTCTACGGTTGGTTCCATAAAAGAACGTGCGCCACGTTTCATCGTTTCTTCATAAGCATTTTGTTGCATCTTCAACCCAAAGTGCGGCTACTTTTACTCCGTCGCCATGTTTTTTCAAATGTTCGTTAATTGGAGAATCGGCTGTTAAAGGCGTTGTCAAAACAATTCTGATTTTATCTTGTTTTAAAACATAAGATGCTCTGTCTTTTACTCCGGTTTCTAATCCGGCGTAAGCCAAAGATTGATATCCGAAAGCAGTTTTATAATAATGTGCAGATTGTTTTGCGTTGCCTACATAAAACTCTACATAATCTGTTCCTAATAATGGAAGGAAATCCTGTGCTCCTTCAAATATTTTTTCTAATCCGTATTCTACTGATTTTACTTCTTTTGACATGATGTTTATTTGTTTAATCGGTGGATCGTTTAATTGATTTGCCGAAATGTTGTGTTTAGATTGTTTTTCTACCGCAAAGAGCGCAAAGAATTTTTTAAGCTATATTTTGTAAAATCGTAAAAGAACGCAAAGCTTTGTGAACTTAGTTTGATAAAACTTCCTTAAAAACTTTGTGAACTTTGCGAAAAATCCTTTGCGAACTTTGCGGTTAAATTCGATTAGTTACTCAGTCCAGGATTTATAATACTGACCATCATCTAATCCCATAGCTTCTTCGGTAACCATAAGTGGTCTGAAAGTATCAACCATAACAGCTAATTCCTGAGTTTCTTTATGACCAATACTGCGTTCCATTGCGCCGGGTGCAGGACCATGCGGAATTCCTTTTGGATGTAAAGTGATATGACCTTGCTCAATATTATTACGGCTCATAAAATCGCCATCTACATAATATAGTACTTCGTCAGAATCTATATTGCTGTGGTTGTATGGCGCCGGAATTGCTTTTGGATGATAATCGTAAAGTCTAGGGCAGAACGAACAAACGACAAAAGTTGCCGTTTCAAAAGTTTGATGTACCGGAGGCGGTTGGTGAACACGTCCCGTTATAGGTTCGAAATTATGAATTGAGAATCCGTATGGGAAATTATAGCCGTCCCAACCCACAACATCAAAAGGATGTGTAGCATAAACCACTTCGTGAATCATGCCTTCTTTTTTGATTTTAATTAAAAAATCGCCTTTTTCGTCATGTGTTTCCAATTCATTTGGCAAAATAAAATCACGTTCGCAAAATGGCGAATGTTCTAAATGTTGACCTGATTGGTTTTTATATCGTTTTGGAGTATAAAATGGAGAAAAAGACTCTACATAAAATAGTCGGTTTTCTTCGTTTCAAATTCTATTTGGTAAATAATGCCTCTTGGAATAATTAAGTAATCGCCATATTCAAAAGGAATATTTCCTAACATGGTTCTTAATTTTCCTTTTCCTTTATGGATGAAAAGCATTTCATCGGCATCGGCATTTTTGTAGAAATAATTTCGAAGCGAATCTTTTGGAGCAGCTAAACCAATAATGCAGTCTTTATTAACCAACATGGCTTTTCGGCTGTCTAAGAAATCATTTTCAGGTTTTAATTCAAAACCTTTAAAAAGTAATGATTTTATGTTTTTTCCGATTGCAATTTTTGGTTCAACCGAATATGATTTTAAAATTTCTTTAACCTGCGTAGGTCTGTGAACATGATAAGATAGTGACGAATGTCCGTGAAAACCTTCGGTGCCAAATAATTGTTCATAATAAAATCCGCCGTTTGGTTTTTCGAATTGGGTGTGTCTTTTTTGAGGGAAATCTCCAAGTTTATGATATAATGGCATGGCTTTTCAATTAGATAATTTTTAAATTAATTAGATAATTCGAAAATTTTGAATTGTGTGAACAGATAATCAAGCTCAATTTTAGTATTGACTAATTATCTCAATTCGATAACTTCATTCAGGATTTCTCTTGATGAGGAATTGAAGATACTCTAATAAACCTGTCCATTTTGTTTTCATTATAACAAATGTCGTAATTTTTTCCGAGTAAAATTAAAAATTATATTATTTATAAATATAAAATATTTTAGTTTTTTTGATATAAATTTTTGATAGCAAAAAAATAGTGTGTTTTTATTGCATTATTCTAGATTTAAAACTCTAAAACAAAAATCCAATACTGAACCATGTAAAGCTTTTGACATTTCTGGTGACCATGATTGTTTGATTTCGATTGGCCCAATTATAGTTTCTAATCCATATCCAAAGGCATAACCTGAATATTTTGGCATCGAAATCCAGTCAACTGTGGTGAAAATGTCGTCGCCTAAGATTGGCGAAATTTGCAGAAAAATTGACATGGTTTTTTTTGAAGATTTCGTAATCAAGCGTAATATCTGTTTTTATATAGCTATTGCCCGAAATACTCAGGAAATCGTATCCATAAAAATAATTGAAATTGTTGATTTTACTGTATCCATAACCTCCCAAAATATAATCAAAATAAGGTACACTGTCACTGCCAATATTAAATCCGGCATCTGCACCAACTTTAATAGTTGCCCTTCTGAATAATGTTTTAGCAAAGCAATTTCGGCCTTTGCCATTGAAAAAGGTTTGAAATTGTTGTTGAAATCTGAAGATGCTAAATAGGTTTGTACATCACTAAGAAAAATATAATCCAGAACGTGGAAAAGTTTTTTTGTCAAAAGAATCATATTTCAAATATCCAAAAACACTAAAATAATTGCTTTTATCGATTGATATTTCCGCTATTTGAAAGCGTAGGCGAATCGATTTTTAAATATTTATATTCCAAACCGCCACCCATCAAGAATTTTTGAACAAAAATGGTTTGAAAATAAGCCTGATTGGTTAAGATCAAAAAAGTCAACATTTATAAGGTTTACATTTGGTATATTGAAACTTGAGTGGCTAATGCTTTTAGTGACATTTCGATTAAATTGATTCAGTCTGGAGCGAAATCCAAAACTGATATTAAATCCATTTTCAATATAATAGTTCAAATCATATCTAAAATTATCTCCTAAAATAATGTCAAAAGAGGTAACATCATTTTTTAGAAATGTTTTTTTATGAGTCAGATTTAATAAAATATCCACTTTTATAAATCCGTCATAATGAATCCGAGTTTTAAATAGGTTTGGGTTGGGTTTTCTTTTAGAACAAATCAAGATCATCATCGTTTGCCGTTTGGTTGTAGACAATACGAAATGGTACTAAAGTTTTCGGTGGAATTCAAATTGTTTATTCCGGTTTTTAAATCATTATATGTAATCGTACTTCCTGGTTTAAAACGAAGTTTACCATTGATATATTCTTTGGTGATAATTGTCTAATGGGTCGACATGTTGATTTTGTTGTATTTCTGAATAGTATCAGAGCTAAGTTTTAGTTTCGGTTTTTTATAAAAAGTTTCTTCGATTACTAATGATTTAATTTTTTCGTAAACAGCAAAAGTAGCTTCTTCTCCTTTTCTGATAATTTCTTCGCCTCTGTCAAATGAAATCACACCAAAATCGCGAATATCGGGTTTTACATAAATGTCAGTATCTTTTATCTTTGCTTTTCATTTTATCAATCGACTGAAGATTGGTGATCTGAACTAAAATACGGGTTGCATTTTTAAGATTTTTTCGTTTCATCAAATCGTCCTGAACATCAACTCCAATTATAATATCAGCACCAAGATCACGCACTTCATTTAATCGGATAATTATTGACAACACCGCCGTCTACTAATAAATTTCCATCAATTTCAACAGGAGTAAATAAGGATGGAAATGCTGAACTTGCCACCATGGCCTGCACCAGATTTCCTTTATTCAGCAAAACTTCTTCCCCGGTTTCAATGTTGGTTGCAATACATAAAAAAGGAGTTGGCAGTTTATTGAAATCACGAACATGGCGAACATTACGCGTCAGACTGCTCAGTAAGATTATAATTGTACATTCCTTTTGAAAGGGCTTCGGGGATTCCAATTTTGAAATTACTGAACGGTAAAACTACGGCATATAATTCATCATTTTTTTTGCCGTAAAAGTTTTTAGAGGCATCGAGGAATATAATCGTTTATTAATTCGTCAAAATTTGTTTGTTTGAAAATAGAATCAATTTGTGATGCATTATATCCAGAAGCATAAAGTCCGCCAATTACAGCTCCCATACTTGTTCCGCCAATATAATCAATTTTTATTCCGGCTTCTTCCAGGACTTTCAAAACTCCAATATGGGCAAATCCTTTAGCGCCTCCGCCACTTAAAACCAATCCAATTTTTGGTCTTTTCAACTATCTTGTTTTTGTTCCTGCGCAAAGGATTTTTCAGGATACGCGAAGAATATCAGAATAATAAGTACAATGCCAGCACTCCGATAGAATGTCGGGCTGGATAAAAGATCCTTTTAACCGGGTATTTGCAATTGGACAATTGGTTTAGGCGCATAAAAAATAACTAGTTTGTTTTGTAAAAGTCGACAATTTTTTTGGCTTTTGATACTCCTATAACGTCAGAAATTTCTTTTTCTGATGCCAATTTTAATCTTTTAACACTTTTAAAATGCTGAATTAAAGTCAGCATTGTTTTTTCGCCAATGCCCGGAATACTTTCTACAGATGAATTGAGCGCTGCTTTGCTTCTTTTGTCACGATGAAATGTGATTCCGAATCGGTGTGCTTCATTTCGTAATTGCTGAATCACTTTTAATGTTTCAGATTTTTTATCAAGATATAACGGAATAGAATCGCCGGGATAAAAAAGCTCTTCTAGACGTTTTGCAATTCCGATAATGGCAATTTTTCCACGAAGTCCTAACTCATCAATACTTTTTAAAGCCGCAGATAATTGTCCTTTTCCTCCGTCAATAATAATTAATTGCGGCAAAGGTTCATTTTCATCCAATAATCTTTTGTAACGGCGATATACAATTTCGGTCATCGAAGCAAAATCGTCTGGGCCTTCTACCGTTTTTACATTAAAATGGCGATAATCTTTTTTGCTTGGTTTTCCATCTTTAAAAACCACACAAGCCGCAACAGGATTTGTTCCCTGAATATTCGAGTTATCAAAACATTCAATATGTCGTGGTTCAACAGGCAAACGTAAATCTTTTTGCATTTGCGCCATAATGCGATTAATATGACGATCAGGATCTACAATTTGTAATTGTTTCAATTGTTCGATTCGGTAGAATTTTGCATTTCGAATGGACAAATCTAGAATTTGTTTTTTGTCTCCAAGCTGTGGAACAGTAGTTTTTATGTTTTCGCCCAAATCAATTTCGAAAGGAACAATAATTTCTTTTGATAATAACTGAAAACGTTCACGAAGTTCGACAATCGCCAATTCTAATAATTCTTCATCGCTTTCGTCCAGTTTTTTCTTCATTTCCAAAGTATGCGAACGAATAATAGAGCCGTGAGAAATCTGTAGAAAATTGACATAGGCCGCACTTTCGTCAGATACAATTGAAAATACATCAATATTGGTAATCTTCGGATTTACAATTGTGGAACGCGATTGATAATTCTCAAGAACTTCTATTTTTTCTTTGATTTTTTGAGCTTCTTCAAACTGTAAATTTTGCAGCATATTTATATCATTAAGCGTTTGAAATCTTTCATACTTTCCTTAAAATTTCCTTTCAGAATTTCACGGATCGCATCGACTTGTCTTTGATATTCTTCCAGTGGTTCCAAACCTTCGCAAGGACCTTTGCAATTGCCAATATGATATTCTAGACAAACTTTAAATTTTCCAGAATTAATATTCGATTTGCTTAAATCAAAATTGCAAGTTCGTAGCGGATAAAGTTCTTTGATCAATTCCAAAATGGTATGAACCGTTTTGAAATTGGTATATGGACCAAAATACTCAGAACCATCTTTGACCATTCTTCGCGTTGAAAATATTCTCGAAAAAGGTTCTTTTTTAATACAAATCCAAGGATAACTTTTGTCATCACGCAACAATACATTATAGCGCGGTTGCAACGTTTTAATTAAATTGTTTTCTAATAAAAGTGCATCGGTTTCAGTAGGAACAACGATGTGTTTTATAGTTACGATTTTTTTGAACTAGAACATTAGTTTTAGCTGTATCATGAATTTTATTGAAATAGGAGGAAACTCTTTTTTTTAAGTTTTTGGCTTTTCCAACATACAAAATCTTCCCGTCTTTATCATAATACTGATACACACCAGGATTATCTGGCAAGGTTAGAATTTGAAGGTCTAAGGACGATTTTTGCATTCTTTTTTGTTTCTGAAGAGAGATGATGAGCATTTTCAAAAATCATTCCGATTTCTTAAAAAAAGGCTTAGCATCGATTTAGTTTCAAATTTACAAAATCAAAAGAATAATTTCTATATTTAGCTTTTATAATTCTACATGAAAAATAGTAAACCTTTGGTTATCTTCGATGAGACAATTTTGCCTGGAGAAAGCAGAACAATTAATGTCGAAATCGCAAGATTACATACCACTACAAAACTGAATATTCCGGTAATTGTCCGCCGTTCAAAGATTGAAGGTCCTGTTGTTTTATTTTCGGCAGGAATTCATGGCGATGAAATAAATGGTGTAGAAATTGTACGGCAGCTTATCAGCAAAAAAATAAATAAACCGGCGCGCGGTACCATTATTTGTATTCCAATTATCAATATGTACGGTTTTGTAAACAAGTCTCGCGAGTTTCCTGACGGACGCGATTTAAATCGAGTTTTTCCAGGAAGCAAAAAAGGTTCTCTGGCAAGTCGATTCGCCTACCATATTGTAGAAGAAATTTTGCCGATTTTAGATTATGCGGTCGATTTTCATGCCGGCGGTGCAAGCCGATTCAACGCGCCACAAATTCGAATCACAGAAAATAATCCCGAATTGAAAATTTTGGCCGATGTTTTTAATGCGCCTTTTACTTTGTATTCAAAAAATATTGGAGGTTCGTTTAGAAATACAGCTGAAAAAGCAAAAGTAAAAATGCTTCTTTTTGAAGGCGGAAAATCGTTGGATATCAATAATGATATTGCCAATGAAGGTGTTCTTGGTGTAAAAAGATTGTTGAATTATCTTGGAATGCTAGACTCAAAACAACTTGTTGAAGGCGGCGCCAATTCCTTCTATTTACATTAAATATTCATTTTGGCTCAGAGCTAAATGTTCTGGTTTGTTGCATGATTTTAATTTTGTTGGAAAATTTGTGACTAAAGGAACTATCTTGGCAATTATTACAGATCCTTTTGGCAAATTTGAACAAAAAGTAAAAGCTCCTTACGACGGATTTGTAATTAATGCGAATCATTCGCCAATTGTTTATGAAGGCGATGCAATTTATCATTTATCTAAAAATTCCCCTTTAAATGTTGACGAATAAAAAAGAACTTAGACTGCATTATAAAAGCCTGAGAAATGCACTTTCTGAAGAGGAAATTGAAGAGAAAAGTCTGGCTGTTGCCAATAATTTAATTCAGTTGCCAATTTGGGACAAAACCTATTTTCATATTTTTCTTCCAATAATTGAACATAAAGAAGTTGATACGGAATTTGTATTGCATTTGCTTTCTGGAAAAGATAAAGAAATTGTGATTTCAAAAAGTGATTTTGAAACGCGAACAATGACTCATTTTTTACTGACGGATAACACCAAAATCAAAAAAAACGAATTTAATATTCCAGAACCTGTAAACGGACTTCAAGTTGCAAGTTCAAATATCGATGTCGTTTTTGTACCTCTTTTAGCATTTGACATTCACGGAAATCGTGTTGGTTACGGAAAAGGTTTTTATGATAAATTCTTATCAGAATGTCGTCCAGAAACCATAAAAATTGGGTTTTCTTTTTTTGAAGCCGAAAATCAGATTGATGATGTTTTTGAATCTGATGTGAAATTGGATTTTTGTGTGACACCTGAAAAGGTTTACGATTTCAGATAAATTTTCCTCAATAATAAATTTTCACAAAGAAAATCGTAGAGGCGCACAGCAGTGCGTCTACGCAACGTTTGTCGATATGCTGTATGTAGACGCACCGTTTGCGTCTCTAGAATCTTCAAGGAAAAATAAAAAAATATTTTTGCACTAAATGCCTTTTAAAATAAGGGTTTCTGATTTTATTTTCACGTAAGAAAAATATTTGTAAAGTTTTTGGCATCGAATTTGAATGCTCGGAAATTGCAAATAATCGCCTCTAGTACATCCGGAATGCTAGTCCTTATTTGAAACAAAATCTATTTATTAATTTTTTAAAAATTCACTTTATGAGAAATCTTAATTTCTTTATGATGGCATTCCTTGTACTTACTATTTTTGGCTGTAAGAAAGCTGACTACGCAGCTGAAGAGAATGCAGATTCAACTGCAATCGCAGTAACAACAACTGATCTGGTTGAAGAAGAAAATTACATTCCCGATACTAATACAGAAAGTTACGCAGGACTGGAAGAAAATCCATTTGAATCGCCGCTTAAAGAACCACTTTCTACATTTTCTATAGATGTTGATAATGCATCATACACGAATATTAGACGATTTATAAACGAAGGACAAAAAGTTCCTAAAGATGCCGTTCGTGTTGAAGAAATGATAAATTTTTTCAAATATAAATATCCACAGCCAGAAGGTCAGCATCCGTTTGCAATTAATACAGAATACAGTGATTGTCCTTGGAATAAAAATAGCCGATTGCTAAAAATTGGTTTGCAGGGAAAAGACGTTCCAATGGCAAATTTGCCAGCGACTAATCTGGTTTTTTTAGTTGACGTTTCTGGTTCTATGGATGAACCGAATAAACTGCCATTATTGAAAGAATCTATGAAGATTTTGGTCAAAGAACTTCGAAGTACTGACCGAGTTTCTATTGTAGTTTATGCAGGTTCGGCAGGTGTCGTTTTAGAACCAACTTCTGGCGAAAACAAAGATGATATCATGGATGCTTTTGACGATTTACATGCAGGAGGAAGTACAGCAGGAGGTGAGGGAATTGAATTGGCTTACAAATTGGCACAAGAAAATTTCATCAAAGGTGGAAACAATAGAGTAGTTATAGCTACTGATGGTGATTTTAATGTTGGCGCTTCGACTGATGACGATATGTTGAAATTGATTGAACAGAAAAGAGAATCTGGCGTTTTCTTAACCGTTTTAGGCTTTGGAATGGGGAATTATAAAGACAGCAAAATGGAAATTCTGGCGGATAAAGGAAATGGGAATTACGCTTATATCGATAACATTCAGGAAGCGAATCGTTTTCTAGGAAAAGAATTTAAAGGTTCTATGTTCGCTATCGCGAAAGATGTAAAAATTCAAATTGAATTCAATCCAAAACATGTCCAAGCGTATCGATTGATTGGCTATGAAAATCGAAAACTAAAAGCCGAAGATTTTAAAAATGATAAAATTGATGCTGGAGAATTAGGCAGCGGACATTCGGTTACAGCTTTATATGAAATTATTCCGGCGGGTGTAGAAAGCGATTATGTTCCGTCTGATTTGAAATATACTAAAACACAAAAAAACGATGGAAATTACAGTGATGAACTGGCAACTGTGAAATTTAGATATAAAAAACCTGATGGCGACAATAGTATTGAAATAATAAATACAATAGCAGATAAGAAAATAAGTCTGGAAAACAGTTCTCCCGATTTCAAGTTTACAACTGCAGTTTCCTGGTTCGGATTAAAACTTCGTGAGTCAAAATACATTGCGAACAGTTCAAGTTCTGATATTAAAAAACTTGCTAAATCTGGATTGCAAAATGATGAAGAGGGTTATAGATCCGAGTTTGTAAGATTGGTTGATGCAGTGAATTAATTTCAAATTCTGAAAAAATAAAATCCCAAACTCCAACTTTAAATTGGAATTTGGGATTTTTTTATTTGAAATTTTAAAAACTTTATTTTACTTCTTTAATAGTTGAACCATCAATCCAACCTTCAGTTCCATCAGTTAATTCGATTTTTTTCCATTGGCCTAAAACTTCGGTAACATAAACTTTTGCACCTTCGTGTAATAAGAAAATAGCAGCGCCACCTTTTTGAGGCTCGCTTCGAACTTCGCTTAATTCTGAAAAAACAATTGCTGGTCGATCATTGTCAAAATGATTTTTTTCAGACATTCCAGCCGAAACGCTTAATGCTAGCACTACTAAAAGAACAAACATTCCAATAAAGTAAATTCTTTTTGAAAGTGTAAGTTGTGAAAAGTAATAACCAATAAAACTCAGCAAGAAAAGAAATCCTATTCCAACAGCGATTTTTGCCCAAGTATTATAATCAAAAATGCCGGTAAAGTTTTGAATCAGCTTTGCAAAACCTACTTTCGGAACTTCTTTAATTTCGTCAATAGTCAGTTTTTTGGCAAATTTTAAATTGTTCAGCGTTTCCAGATCATGAGGTTTTAAAACTAAAGCTTTCTCATAATTATATATCGCTGGAGCCACTTTGTTTAGCTTATAATAACTATTAGCCAAATTAAAATATAACTCAGCCGATTCTTGTTTATTTTCTTTTATAACACCTTCATAAGCCAGAACAGCTTCTTGATAATTGCCTCTTTGGTACATCGCATTTCCTTTTTCAAAGCTGTTTTGAGCAAAGAAAACTTGAGTAATTAATAAAAAGAGATATACTATATTTTTCATTTTCTAGATTTGTAATACGATTTTCAACTTTGCGTACTTAAAACTGCGCAATCTAAATTAAATTTCTTAGCGCACTTTGCGGTTAAAAAAATTAAACAATCTGTTTTTCTAATTCTGAAATAATTAAAACAGCTTTATCAAAATCTTGCTGAATCGAAGCGCTCGACGCCGGAGCATATCTAGCAAATTCGCAGTTTTCAGTCAAATCAATAAAACTCTGAACTGATTCTGGATTTGCTTTTCTTGATAATAGCAATTCACGAATATTGTCTTTGCTCATTTCTGAGGTTTCAATATGCAGTTTTGCTTTCAGGAAATTATGCATCGCTTTTTCTAGTGCAATATAAAATGCTTCTTTATTGTTAAGTTGTTTTTTAGCTTCAGATAAATATTTCTTAGCTAGTTTATTGTTCATTTTAATGCGGTTTCCAGCAATATCGCCATCAATTGCTTCTTTTTTCTTCTTAGCAATAATGATAATTGGCAAAATAATGAAAGGCGCAAACAATAAAGCATAATACAAATCAGAACCATAAAAATCATGTTTTTCAATTGAAACTAATGTAGTTCTTGATTTAATATATTTAAACTGATCTGTTTTCGAAATTACATTTTTAGCCGCGCTTGCAGTACTGTTTGCTTCAGCCTGCATTGGTCCATCTAAAACGTCAATCGCAATTTCCTGCGATGTAATTGTTTTGTATGAACTTGTGCTTAAGTCAAAATACGAAAACTGCATTGGTTTAATAATGTATTTTCCTTTGTACTGAGGAACAATAGTGTACTTGTCAGATATTCTTCCTAACATTCCTGTCAGTGATGTTGTGATTTTTTCGTCATGAACCGGATCATACATTTCCAGTGCATTTGGTACAACTGGTTTAGGCAAAGTAAACAATTTCATATTTCCAGTTCCAGAAGCACTCACAGTTAAATCAAGACCTTCTCCGCTTTTTACACTTGTTTTTGAAGGCGTAACTATAAAATTAAACTTACCAACTGCACCGCTGAAATCTTCTGGTTTTCCAGTTTCAGGAAGAGGTCTCACGTTGATAGTTTTTGCTCCGGCAGAAACTACTTTATTATCATCAGTAATAATCATTTGACCAAACATATCACGACGATTTGTAGGCAATTGTACTCCAATGTCTAATGAAAGCGGTTCGATTGTTAATTTACCTGATTTTTGAGGATATAAAATAGTCTTCTTCAAGACTACAAAATAACATTTTTGCCCTTGAAAACTTCCTTCTTCAATTGCCAATTGTTTGATGTCAATATTCTGATTCCAGAAATCATTATATTTTGGTTTTGCCAATTCTTTAAAACCAGTAACGCCAATATTATTGAAATACAACTTGTAAACAACTGTAATTGGTTCGTTTACATACGGATTTGTTTTTGAAATTTCAGCAACAAGATTTAAGGTTTCACTGCCTTGTCCTTGTGGTCTGTCATTTGGATCTCTTTCTTGAGCAACCGCATTGGTAACAACAATTTTTATAGGAGAAGTTTTGTAAATCTGCCCATTAAATTCAATTGCTGCTTGACGTATCGTTACATTTCCTTTTCTGTCTGGCTGTAAAATATAAGAATATATTTTTTGAAAAGAGCTTCGGCCATTTATCCACGACTGACTGATTTGTTGGCTAGGTCCGGCCACAACTTTAAATCCTTCAAAATTGGGTTGTTCAAAATTATCTCCATCAACATTCATGATAAAGTCAATTCGAAGCCTTTCATTAAGCCCAAGCGTGTTTTTGCTGACTCTGGCTTCAAACTGAACCTGAGCCAAAAGTCCTTGAAAAGTGAATAGAAATAGAATTAAAAATCTTTTCATTAAATTGTTTAATCGTTTAATCGTTTTACTGTTTAATCGTTTATTTGTTTAACTGTTTAATCGTTTAATCGGTTTTTTGTCTAAGGAATATTATTCCGAATAAACAAATTAACGATTAAACGATTAAACAAAAATCCTACCAGTCTTTCTCGGCTTTTTTAGGACTTCCTTTTACTTTTTGAGCATTTACTTTATCCTGAATTTTCTTTTCTTCGTTGTTAACGGCATCTAATAAATTCTGAACTCGTTCTTTAGATATTCCTCCAGGCTGTGGTTTTGGCTGTCCGTTGTTATCTGATTTATCATCTTTCTTCGGATCATTTTTGCCATCTTTTTTATCCTTGTCTTTATCGCCTTTGTCGTCTTTTTTATCTTTATCCTTGTCCTTGTTTTTATCTTTGTCCTTGTCTTTATCTTTGTTTTTATCCTTGTCTTTGTCTTTATCCTTATTTTTGTCTTTGTTGTCGTTTTTAGGCGGATTTTCTTTTAGTTTTTGTTTGGCTAAAGCATAATTATAGCGCGTTTCGTCATCTGTAGGATCATTTCGAAATGCTTCTTTATAGGCCTCAACAGCCTGCGTGTAATTTTTCTCTTTCATGAAAACATTTCCTAAATTATGAAAGGCATTATGTTTTTCAGGTCTGGTTTTTGCATTTTTTATCGCTTTCGCATAAGCAAATTTAGCTTCCGAAATCTGATTTTGCTTGTAAATCGTATTTCCTAAGTTGTAAGAAGCAGCAGCTTTTTTGGGAAATTTTGATTGCGAAATTCTATAATTAGCTTCGGCATCAACAAATTTATTCTGTTTATATTCTTCGTTCCCGTCTGGCAATGTTTTGTCTTTTTCCTGAGCAGAAACTGCTAAAGAAAACGTTAGTAAAATATAAAGAAGTAAATTTTTCATTCTAAATTTTTATTTTTTTGTTCCGAGATTTTAGCAGAACAATTATTTCTTTTCGTTAAATAAATTCAATTCTTTTATCCAGTTTGTTTTTCTCTCCAAAAGGAAAATATCCAAGAACAACAACAAAAAAGCGAAAGCCAAGAAACCATTGAAATTGCGATTGAAATTCGGCCATTTGCGTTGCTTCGAATTCTGTTTTCTGAATATTGTTCAATGCATTTTTTATGTAATCTAAAACTTCTTTAGTATTCCCGCCATAAACATAACCGCCTTTTGTTGCTTTTGCAATTGTTTTTAAACCTTCTTGATTTAGTTTAGTGATAACAATTTGTCCGTTTTGATCTTTTTGATGCTCTCTAACTATGCCGTTTTCTTTTAACGGAATAGTGCCTCCTTTTTCAGTTCCGACTCCAATCGTAATGATTTTCATTCCTAATTTGTTGGCTTCTTCAGCAGCTGCAGTCGCTCCTTCAGAATGATCTTCTCCGTCAGAAATCAAAATCAATAGTTTACTTGTTTTACTTTTTTCATCAAAATAAGTTGATGATAATCGAATTGCTTCGTCAAGTGAAGTTCCTTGTGATGAAACCATATCTGGACTCATACTTTGCAGGAACATTTTCGCAACGCTGTAGTCAGTAGTAATTGGTAAAACTGGAAAAGCACTTCCTGCGTAAGCTACAATTCCAATTCGGTCGCTTCCTAAGTTGATTGATAATTTGCGAAACCAATTGTTTACTTTTTTCCAAACGACTTGGTGCCACATCTTCGGCAAGCATACTTTTAGAAACGTCGACAGCAAAAACAATATCGATACCTTCACGTTTTACAGTTTCCATTTTAGTCCCAATCTTCGGATTCACTAATCCGATAATCAAACATGCAAGTGCTAAAAGCATATAGATAATTTTAATACAGGTTTAAAAACAGAACTTTCAGGGCTCAGTTTTTTGACCATTTCCAAATCACCAAATTCGCGCTGTTTTTTTCTTTTCCAATACATATTGAAAAGAAAAATACACACCACAATTGGGAGGAAGAATAAAAGGTATAAATATTTTTTTTCGTCTAATTCCATTATAAATTTTAAATTTCAAAATTTAGATTTTGATTTTATTTAATCCAAAATTTCAAATAAAGCTTCTGTAAACTGTATTTCTCAAACCAACTTCCAACAATAATAAAAGAGCTGCCAATAAAACAAATCCTCTGTATTTTTCATCGTAATCATAGAATTTTAATTCTTGAATTTCAGTGGTTTCTAATTTATTGATTGCGTTATAAATTTGTGCCAGTCTGTCGTTGCTTGTTGCTCTAAAATAGGTTCCGTCAGTTTTACGTGCAATGCTTTTCATTAATTGCTCGTCGATTTCAACTTTTTGCATTTTGAATAAAAACCGCCGTTTGGCGCATAAGCATAAGGAGATTCGGCCATTCCGTTAGTTCCAAGTCCAATTGTATATACTTTAATTCCGTATTGTTTTGCAATATCTGCAGCGGTTTCAGGTTCGATAAATCCGGCATTATTAACACCATCCGTCAATAAAATAATAACCCTGCTTTTTGCTTTGCTGTCTTTTAAACGGTTTACGGCCGTTGCAATCCCATTCCAATTCCGGTTCCATCTTGTAAAGCAGTATCGTATTTAATTTCTTTTATAGCTTCTAAAATAATGGCTTTATCACTTGTAACAGGCGTTTTTGTATAAGCTTCAGAAGCGTATAAAACCAACCCGATTCTGTCATTTGGTCTTTCTCCAACAAAGTCTCCGGCAACTCTTTTTAAAGCTTCCATACGGTTTGGCTTTAAATCTTTTGCCAGCATACTTCCAGAAACGTCAATTGCCATTACAATATCAATTCCTTTTGTAGTTTTGGTCTGATTGCTTACGTCAACCGTTCTTGGCCTTGCCAAAGCGATAATCAAAGAACTTAAAGCAAGAATTCTAAAAACATATAAACTCGGTTTTAATTTTGCCAACAATGATTCGCTGTTTTTAAAACCCTGTAGTCGAACTCATTTTTAAAGTTGCGATTGCTGATTTCTTTTCCAGAAATACCAAGCAATCGCAATTGGAATCAAAAGAAACAGCCAAAAGAATTCTGGATTTAAAAAAGTGATCTTTTCCATTAGTTGCTAGCTTTTTTAAGTTCAACAGAATTTAAAATTCGGTCTGTAATGTCATTTGCATAAGTGTCGCCTTCTTCATGTAAAATAATAATTTGCTGTAATCCTTGATCTTGTTTGAAAAGAAGAATTTCATAATATACTTTTGTGCTGGTTTTGGTCAACAGGATTTATAACCGTCATTGTTCCGTATCCTTTTAAGCCCTGAACACCTTCATTTGTCTGGAAATCTTCTTGTTTTACAATAATATTTTGTCCGCCTTGAGCTTCAATAATTTTTAACGAACCTTCTAATGTTTTTGCCAAATCGATTTCAGTTGGTGTTTTTAAATTTACTTGTTGAAACCGCAACATAAAAATTGTCAGTCATGCTTCCGTAAACAAAAAGTTGCATTTCCTTAATCAAAGCCATAGCATCTTTCGGAAGGACTTTTAGCGTATCCATTCTTTTTAAAACTTGTGGTGTTTCGATTAAAATGCCAGGATTTCCGTATTCACTTTTTACCCATTCGCTTTCTAGAAGTCGTTTAGTTGGATGTCCATTAAAACATTATCTTTTACATAAGCAAAACCTTTTACAGCAATTAAAACAGCAGTTGCTGCAATCAATAAACCACAAACAGATGCTACAGCAATAGTAATTCGTTTGTTTCTTTGTTTCTTTAATTGAAGCTTAATTTGCTTTTGTCTTTGCGCTTCATTCAATAATTCATCTTCTTCAGACGGAATTTCTGTCGGAATTGCATTATCAAGCGTTAAAATTACTTTTTGGATTTTGTTTCTGTCCTCTGTAATTTCAAAATCAAGCGGTTTTGATTTTGCGAATTTTACTAAATCGGCCTGACGTAAAACGCGTTCTAAGTTTTCAACCGTTTCAGGCGTTAAAGTCATTTTCTTTTTAGTCGAAGCGTTTCTGATTGCTTGAATTAATTCAGAAGTTGTGCTTTCCATCGCTGGAATATGAATTGCTTCTTCAATATAATTTCTGGCAATATCAGTCAATTCACTGTAATATTCTTTGATTTCGCCTTTTTGAACAAGTTCTTTTTGTTCCAGATTATTCAAAAGACTTGTCGCTTTTTCGATTGGAGTTTTATAAACTTCTTCTTCGATTTTCTTTTTTTGGCGTTTTTTTACATACCAATAAACAAAAGCACCAATTCCAAGAATAATTAATAATGCTAAAACGTATTTCCACCAGCTTCCAAGACCTTCATCTGGAGTGCTGATATCTTTAATGTCATACATTTTTTGCTGAAGAGTATCAACTTTTACATTAGCAACTTCAACTTTAAGAGAATCAGAGAAAAAAGGCTTTTTATCGATTAGAATTTTGACTGAAGGAATTGTGTATTTTCCAGAATCAAATTGTGTTAGTCCATATTTTTTGATCAGCTCATAATTGCCGTCTTTCTTTACTGTATCAACTGGATACGACTGAATAACTTCTAAAGGCCCAAAGGTTTTTTGTTTAGGAAAAACAACTTTCGATTTTGAGCTAACAACCGTTTTCAGCGTCAGCTTAAACTCAGCTCCAATTTTATTTTTTGTAGTATCGATGCTTGTTTCAACTTGTTTTTGTTGTGCAAAAACAGCCGAAGTAAGTAAAAATAAAAATATGTAAAATTTTAATTTCATTTGATTTTTGATTTCAGATTTTAGTCTAAAACGAAAGCTTAAAAATGGAACACGGATGACACAGATTTAAGCGGATTATATTTTTTATAATTGAAAAACGATATTTTAAAATCTAATATTCTAACCTTTTAATCCCGAAGTTTCGGATAATTATCTCGACTTAAAATAGCCCAATAATTTCGTTACATAATTTTCATCGACTCTCGAATTTACTACACCAGCACCCGATTTACTGAAAGTTTCTTTGAAATAATTTACTCTTTCTTGATAATGTTTTTCGTAATTCATTCGAACGGATTTTGAACCTGTATCAACCAGAATTGTTTCTCCGGTTTCGGCATCGGGCATGTTTACCATTCCTAAATTTGGCATTTTTTCTTCGCGAATGTCATACACACGAACCCCGGTAAGGTCATGTTTTTTTGAAGCAATTTTTAATGTATGCTCATAATTTTCAGACATAAAATCTGAAATCATGAAAACAATAGCTTTCTTTTTCTGAGTTCCGGATAGAAATTTCAAAGCTTCGGCAATATCGGTTTTATTGCTTTTTGGTTCAAATTCAATCAACTCACGAATGATTCTCAAAACATGCGAATTTCCTTTTTTTGGCGGAATATACAATTCGACATGATCAGAAAACAAAATTAATCCAATCTTGTCATTGTTTTGTGTAGCCGAAAAAGCCATCGTTGCCGCAATTTCGGTTACGATATCTTTTTTAAATTGATTTTTAGAACCAAAACCTTCTGAACCCGAAATATCAACCATCAGAACCATAGTCAGTTCGCGTTCTTCTTCAAAAACTTTGACGTGGGCTTCGTTATAGCGTGCGGTAACATTCCAATCGATGGTACGAATATCATCGCCAAATTGGTATTGACGCACCTCGCTAAAAGTCATCCCGCGCCCTTTAAATGAAGAATGGTATTCTCCCGAAAAGATATGATTGCTCAGTCTTCGGGTTTTGATTTCTATTTTCCGTACTTTTTTTAAAAGCTCTTTTGTATCCATTTTATTTGTTTAAAGTTTAAAGTTTAAAAGTTTCAAGTTTGTCTTGCAACAACTTGAAACCTGAAACTTGAAACAAATTTTTAAGGTACTTCAATCTCGTTTACGATTTTGTTGATAATGTCTACAGAAGTAATGTTTTCGGCTTCAGCTTCATAGGTAATTCCAATTCTGTGACGTAAAACATCATGTACAACAGCACGAACATCTTCCGGAATTACATAGCCACGACGTTTGATGAATGCATAACATTTTGCTGCATTGGCCAAATTGATACTTCCACGTGGCGATGCTCCAAAACTGATAAGAGGTTTTAAGTCGGCTAAGTTTGTATTTTTCTGGATAACGGGTAGCAAAGATAATATCAAGATATATTTCTCGATTTTTTCGTCCATGTAAACTTCACGAACAGCTTCTTGCGCACGCAAAATTTGTTCTACAGAAACTACTGGATTTACTTTTTCGTAACTTCCTTTTAAATTTTGACGAATAACAAAACGTTCGTCTTCAATTTTTGGATAGTCAATTACCGTTTTCAACATGAAACGATCGACCTGTGCTTCCGGTAATGGGTATGTTCCTTCCTGTTCAACTGGGTTTTGAGTTGCCAATACAAGAAATGGCTTATCAAGTTTGAAAGTCGTATCGCCAATGGTAACTTGTTTTTCCTGCATTGCCTCCAAAAGTGCTGACTGAACTTTTGCAGGAGCACGGTTAATCTCATCGGCAAGTACGAAGTTGGCAAAAATTGGTCCTTTTTTAATAGAGAATTCATTTGCCTTGATGTTGTAAATCATCGTTCCGACAACATCGGCAGGCAATAAATCTGGAGTAAACTGGATACGGCTGAAAGAACCTTGAACTGCTTGTGACAAAGTATTAATGGCTAAAGTTTTTGCTAAACCCGGAACACCTTCTAATAAAATATGTCCTTGTCCTAAAAGTCCAATTAATAAACGTTCGACCATGTGTTTCTGGCCCACAATAACTTTGTTCATTTCCATTGTAAGAAGGTCTATAAAAGCACTTTCTCTTTCAATTTTTTCATTTATCGCTCTAATGTCTAAAGTCGTTGTATTTTCTTCCATATAAATATTTTTAAAAGCCTTTTTGAACCTTTGATTTTTACGCCTTGTTTTTGAGAGTGCAAATTGAATATTTTTTGAGAAGTAAGATGTTAAAGAATGGTTAAAACTTCGACCAAAGACCTAATTTTAAGGACGAATTGTGAATCTATTTTTATATTTTTAAGAACTTTGATGGATATGTTTTTACAAAAGCATATTTATTACCAAAAATAACGCAATATAACCATGAGCAAAACAACATTATCGCCCATTATTTCGGGCACTATGAATTGGGGAATCTGGGACAAAAACCTTTCGACTAAAGAAATGGAAAACTTGATACAAATTAGTATCGAAAACAAAATTACCACTTTTGATCACGCCGACATTTACGGCGATTATACCACTGAAGCTGATTTTGGAAAAGCCTTCAAAGCAAGTAAAATTTCCCGCGAAAAATTACAATTAATTACCAAGTGTGGCATTCAGATGATTGCTGAAAAACGACCGGAAAACAAAATTAAACATTATGATTATTCTAAAGATTATATAATCTGGTCTGTAGAAGAATCGCTTAAAAAATTAAAAACAGATTATATTGATGTTTTTTTATTGCACAGACCAAGTCCGTTAATGCAGGCCGATGAAATTGCAGAAGCGGTTGAGAAATTAAAATCGGAAGGAAAAATTATTGATTTCGGACTTTCGAATTTCACCAGTTCTCAAACGGAGTTAATTCGTCAAAAAACAGAAGTAAGTTATAACCAAGTGCAATTTTCGGCAACGCATTTTGAAGCAATGACCGATGGAAGTTTAGATTATATGCAAACGCACGGAATTCGACCATTGTCATGGAATCCTCTAGGAACTGTTTTTAGAGAAGATACCAAAAAAACACGCCGATTGAAAAAACTGTTTTCAGTGTTATTAGAAAAATATCATTTAGGCGCCGATACACTTTTGCTCGCTTGGATTTTAAAACATCCGGCAGGTGTTATTCCAATTGCAGGAACTGTTAACGTTGCCAGAATTCAATCCTTGTTAAAAGCAGTTGAATTAGATATGGACAAAGAAGATTGGTTTGCAATCTGGACTGAAAGTATGGGCGACGATGTGCCTTAATTTTTAGTGTTCAGTTTACAGTTTTTAGTGTTCAGCTAAAATGAGATTAAAAAATATTTGTCACAGATTAAATTGATTTTCACTGATTAATGATCTGCGTTATCTGCAAAATCTGCGTGAAAAAATTACTTTCGCAGATTTTGCAGATTTTGCAGATGAAAAAAAAAATCGTTTCAATCATTTTAATCTGTGGCAAAAAAAAATAAAAACAAGAATGAAAAAAACAGCCCTAATAACTGGAGCAACAAGCGGAATTGGAAAAGCAACCGCAGAAATATTGGCAAAAAACAATTATAAAGTGATCCTTTGCGGAAGACGAAAAGATCGTTTAGAAGAATTAGAAAAAGAACTTTCGGCTTTTACAGAAGTACATTCTTTATCATTTGATGTTCGTGATAAAGATGCTGTTTTTAACGAAATTAATTCTTTGCCAACCGATTTTTCGACAATTGATGTTTTGATAAATAATGCAGGAAATGCGCATGGTTTAGACCCAATTCAAAATGGAGATACTGACGATTGGGACGCTATGATTGATATCAACGTAAAAGGACTTTTGTATGTTTCAAAAGCGATTATTCCGCAAATGATCGAAAGAAAATTGGGTCATATTATTAATATTGGTTCTATTGCAGGAAAAGAAGTGTATCCAAACGGAAATGTATATTGTGCTTCAAAACATGCTGTTGACGCGATTAACAACGGAATGCGAATGGATTTAAATCCGTACGGAATTAGAGTAGGAGCAATTCATCCAGGAATGGTAGAAACTGAATTCAGTGAAGTGCGTTTTAAAGGTGATGCCGACAGAGCTTCAAATGTATATAAAGGTTTAGATGCTCTGCAGGCAGAAGATATTGCTGATATTATTCATTTTGTAGTGTCAAGAAAATACCATGTAAATATTGCTGATTTAATTGTTTTTCCGACTGCTCAGGCTTCGGCGACAATTGTTAAAAGAGACTAACTTAGATTTTTAGATTATTGGATTTTTAGACTAGCTTAGACTTCATAGATAATAATGAATATTTGAAAGTGTAAGAATCTAAGAAGTCCAATAATCTAAAAATCCAACAATCTAGAAATCCAACAATCTAAGAAGCCTAAAAAAATGATTAATAAACGCCTTTTGATAAAGAATTTACTAGCTCATAATGACGAGAGCAGTTTTTATGATAAAAAAAGGCAACTGAATTTGCATTCTCGTGAAGGCAAAGGAAAATTTCTGAAACATATTTGTGCGCTTTCAAATTCAAATCCAACCAATAATTCTTATATTGTTGTTGGTGTCGAAGATCAGGACAACGAAATTGTCGGTGATGATTTTTTTGATGATAGCCGAATTCAGAATCTTGTTAATGCTTTTCTAGAAAATCCTCCAAAAATTCAATACGAAAATGTGCCATTTCCGAATCTTCCAAAAGATAAAGTAATCGGATTGGTCACTATTAAACCTAAGAGCAAAATATCATATTTCAAAAAAGGAATTCATACCATACTTGCTAATAGTATTTTTGTGAGGCGTGGCAGTAATTCGATTCCTTTAGAGAGTCATGAAGAAGTCGAAAAAAATTATCAAAATACAGAAACCGTAATAGGTATCGAAAACAGTTCCCGAAACAGCATACAATATACTTTAGACGGCGTTTTTGATTTTATGAATTTCAGACATAAAGATATGTCGCCGAAATATCATGTTTTTAAAGAATTATTTGTCATTTGCTGGGCAGGAGTTCCTAAAAAATCTCGAGACAAAACTTTTCTTTCCCGTGTTGATATTGAATTAATCAACGAACAGATTAAACTTTTTTATTCGGCTCAAGATGTTGTTACGATAGTTTACAATGATGACAGTTTTACCATTACCGAATATGTTCCGCTGGGTTTAAATGACAAAACGAGCTATTATCCTTTGGAAGAACAGACTATTCATTTTTTTGACAACGGTTATTATAAAATCGATCGGAAAATGCTTTTTCAACCGCCAGAATTTAATCGAAAAATGCTTTATCATATTTATAATTCTAATATCGCATTGCTTCAAAAATTACAGAAAGGATTTGTTTTGTCTGATCGAGAATTGGTTGATCTTGAAAATCTTCCTTCTACTTTTATGATTTGTTATTTGAATGGTTTTGATGAAGCGAAGCAAAAATTAATCGATTCAAAATTGTTGTTGAAACCTTTTTCGCAAGTGTATTTATCTTTTAAAGAAGCTTTAAGAATTCTTCGTAAAATGAAATATGATGTTCAATAACTTGCACTTGGAAAAAAACTTAGAACCTTAGCATCTTAGAACCTTCTTACTGATATTTCAAATATTTGTTGACTTCTTCATACGGAAACAGAATTTCTTTTGGACCATCAGCATAAGATGCAGCTTCATATGAATTGTAATATAAAAGAAGTCCTTCTTCTGTATAGAAAATATTCTGAGGTAATTGAAATTTGTCGTTTTCAAACATTAATCCTGTTGCATTGATATTTGCGTTAGCAGGAATTTTATATTTCGCTCTGAATTTTTTTTCGGCGAAAGCCAAAAACTCTTTTTCGTTATTGAATAATTGATCAGTAAAAATTGTTTTTCCAGTTTTTGGATCAAATAGTAAAGATCGGAAACCTTGATATCCGTGCGCACCGCCCGTAAAAGTATAATGATCGATTTTGATGTTTAAAATGGTCTCCGAATCAAATTCTATATTTCCAAGAATCTTTCCTTCCCAACCAAAAGTTTCAGTTGGAAATTTTTTGTGCATTTCTTCATAAGAAGCAATAAACGATTTTGCTAAAGTATTGTAATCGTTGACTTTTGTAGGATCTTCTCCAAAATATAGGATTTCTTTTACAAAAGAAAAGACTTTTTTATTAATACTGTCAGCGGCAACTTTTTTGTTTTTTGCAATAGGAATATCAATCGTAATTTTTGGGCAGTCACTTTTGCAGGGAAGCGTGGATTTTTCTTCAAATGTTTCATTTTCAAATGAAAGCTCTTTGTTACAACTTGTGAATATCAAAAACAAAAAGACTAAAAAAGTATAATGTTTCATATATGTAAAAGTTATTTGTTAGCAGACATAAAAGGTAACACTTTTTTTGAAATGAAATTTTGCTTTCGCAAATGCCTGGCTGGCAGGGATTTTATATCAAAAAATGTTAATTATATACAAAGGTAAGAACTTGTGTCAGGATTAGAATAAATTAAACGGTAAATTTGTACGGTATTTAAGCATTTAAAATTTGTAACTATATGAAATTCAATACTAAAGTAATACATGGAGGTCAACACCATGATCCAAGTACAGGAGCAGTAATGCCTCCAGTTTATCAAACTTCAACTTTTGTTCAGACAAGTCCAGGAAAACCTTTGGCAGATTATGAATACAGCAGAGCGTCTAACCCAACTCGTACTGCTTTAGAAAATGCATTGGCAAGTATTGAAAATGGTACGCGCGGACTGGCTTTTTCATCTGGTTTAGCAGCAACAGACTGTATTTTAAGATCCTTTAAAGCAGGTGACGAAATCATTGCAATGGATGATTTATACGGCGGAACTTATAGAATGTTTTCTAGAATTTATAAAGATTCTGGAATTAAATTCCATTTTGTTGATATGACCGATCTTGAGAAATTGAAATCGTTAATCAATGAAAATACAAAATTGATTTGGGTTGAAACACCTACAAATCCGTTAATGAAGTTAGCAGATATCGAAGAAGTGGCTAAAATCACAAAAGCAAATAATATTTTATTTGCGGTTGATAATACTTTTGCAACGCCATATTTGCAAAAACCGCTTGATTTAGGGGCAGACATCGTAATGCACTCGGCAACAAAATATTTAGGAGGGCATTCTGATGTGATTGCTGGCGCTTTAATTGTAAAAGATGAAGCTTTAGGCGACCAATTGCACTTTCAGCAATTTGCTACTGGCGCAACGTTAGGTCCAATGGATAGTTTTTTAGTTTTAAGAGGAATTAAAACGCTTTCATTAAGAGTTCAGAGACATTGTGAAAACGGAGAAAAAATAGTGGAGTTTTTGAGTAATCATCCAAAAATTAAAACGGTTTATTATCCAGGATTAAAAAATCATCCGTTTCATGAAATTGCCAAGAAACAAATGAAGGCTTTTGGCGGAATGGTTTCGTTTACTTTTAAATCGGGCAAAAAAGAAGATTCAATTGACTTTTTAGAAAAATTGAAAGTATTTACACTTGCAGAGTCTTTAGGTGGAGTTGAATCATTAGCAAATCACCCGGCTTTAATGACGCATGCCTCAATTCCTGCAGACAAAAGAGCTGAAGTTGGTATTACTGATGATTTAGTCCGATTAAGTGTTGGTATTGAAGATGCAGAAGATTTAATCGCCGATTTAGAACAGGCGTTGGCATAAAAATTAAATACCAAAATTAAAATCCCAAATTCCAATTGTTAAGATTAGAGTTTGGGATTTTTTATATTTTGGAATTAAAAAATATATTTTTAAAATTCTAAGTAGTAGATATATCCAAAATTGAACCATACCTGCCAGTCATTTGATTTGTTTTCCTTATAAATATCTTTATTAGGATTCAAACCGTCAATCCAGTCACTGCTGTACATTTGAAAACGAGTTTCAAACATCAAGTCGCTCATTGTTGTCATTTTATAATGAACACCAACACCTCCCGTTGCAGAAACTACAACTCCATTTTCAGTAGAAAATCCATGAGGTCTTCCGTCAGATGGCGTTAAATATTTTCCTATAGTAACATTTGGTAGTGTCAGGTCACCTAAACGTGAACCAACTTTTGCGGAATAATAATTTACCTGAAATCCAGCACTTAAATACGGGCTGAAGCTACCAACTGTATTTTCGAAATCATGAATTTTGATAAAAGAAAATTCTAACTGAGATCCTAATCCAACAGTTGTTGTGCTTGCATGCATATTTTGAAGCATTATGACACCTAGGGTTGGTGGGGTTTTTTCGACCCATTTTCCATAATGTTTTAGCTCTGTGTGGCTAAATGACAATTCAGATCGAACTTTAAAATGTTCAGTGAAAAAACTTTCGTGGTTATTAGCAGCCGAGAAGTTGATGAAGTGCATAAGTCCAACACCAAATCCACTGTTTCCAACATTGGTGTCAAGATTGTTTCTTTGTCCAAAATCTGACTGCAGTGTCACGGGACCTGCGAATATTCCTATTTCTTGTGCTAAATCTGATTGTGCATTAACAGCGGAACTGATTCCAAGAAAGGCAAATAGTGTGATAATTACGGGTTTGAGCATAGTATGGGGGCTTTCAAATCTAGGCAAATATATAAAAAAGCTTGTCCAAACAAAATATTAAATACTTCTATTAAAAATTTAGTAACAAAACACTTAATTTTCTGACTTTAAGTGCGATAATTTGGTGTAATTCCGGACGTGTAAAATTGTATTTTTCCTTTTGTTTAGAAATTACACAATTCTTCGCCAAAAACGAAAAAAAATAACAATTCATGATTGTTTTGCCTTATCTTTGCATGTTATTACGAAAACGTTTTCTTAAAGCGTTTTTTCTTGTTATAATTAGATTTAAGCTAAAAACTATTATTTGAATAATTGATTTAAAAATGGAACAAAAAATAAATGAATTTATGGCTCTAGTGGAGTCAAAAAATCCAAACGAGCCAGAATTTCTTCAAGCTGTCAGAGAATTTGCAGAAACAGTAATCCCATTTATTGCGGAAAGAAAAAAATATGATGGTAAAAATTTACTTTTAAGAATAGCTGAACCAGAAAGATCTATAATATTTAGAGTTCCATGGGTAGACGATAATGGCGAAATTATTGTAAACAGAGGATTTAGAATCCAGATGAATTCGGCAATTGGACCTTATAAAGGAGGGATTCGTTTTCATCACACAGTAAATTTATCAGTTTTAAAATTCTTGGCTTTCGAACAAGTATTTAAAAACAGTTTAACAACTCTTCCAATGGGAGGAGGAAAAGGAGGTTCTGATTTTGATCCAGAAGGAAAATCAGATGGTGAAATTATGCGTTTTTGCCAATCATTTATGACAGAATTATGTCGTCATATTGGTCCAGATCTTGACGTTCCTGCAGGAGATATTGGTGTTGGAGCAAGAGAAATTGGTTATTTATTTGGTCAATATAAAAGAATCAGAAATGAATTTACTGGAGTTTTAACTGGAAAAGGTTTGGCTTACGGAGGTTCATTGATTAGACCAGAAGCTACAGGTTATGGTGTTGTATATTTTACAGATCAAATGCTTCGTACTATAGGTCACGATATTAAAGGTAAAAGAGTTGCGATTTCAGGTTTTGGAAACGTGGCTTGGGGAGTTGCTTTGAAAATAAATGAACTTGGAGGAAAAGTAGTTACTATTTCTGGTCCTGATGGTTATATTTATGATGAAGATGGAATTTCTGGAGAAAAAATCGACCACATGGTTGAAATGAGAGCAACCGGAGATAATAGAGCTGAAAGATATTTGGAGAAATATCCAAATGCTATTTTCCACAAAGGGAAAAGCCCTTGGGAAGTAAAAGTGGATATCGCAATTCCGTGTGCAACTCAAAATGAGTTAACGGGTGAAGATGCTAAAAAATTGATTGATAACGGAGTTTTATGTGTAACTGAAGCGGCTAATATGCCTTCGACTTTAGATGCAATTAAACTTTTCTTAGATAATAAAGTGCTTTTTGCTCCAGGAAAAGCAGCGAATGCTGGTGGAGTTGCGGCTTCTGGATTAGAAATGACACAAAACTCTATTCGTCTTAACTGGACAAGTGAGGAAGTAGATTTGAGATTGAAAGATATCATGGTTGGAATTCACAATCAATGTAAAAAATATGGTGCTGAAGAAGATGGTTATGTAAACTACGTAAAAGGAGCAAACATTGCCGGATTTGTTAAAGTTGCCGATGCTATGCTCGCACAAGGTGTAGTATAATTTTTAGTTATAGTTTTTTGAAATGTCTTCATTTGTCTCCGGGCAATTGAAGGCATTTTTTTATTTATAAAAAGAACAAAAAACAAATACTTCCGTTTGTAGTATATTTGTCTATCTGAATGCATAAAATAATGAAGAAAAATTTTCTGTATGTTTTGTTTTTACTCCTGTTTCAATTTGCTTTTTCGCAGAATAAATTGTCATGGCAGGGTTATTTTTCCTTTAACGAAATAAAAGATATCTCAGAATCTTCAACAGCAGTTTATGCGGCTTCAGAAAATGCTTTGTTTGTCAAAAATGCTACGGCAAACACAAGCAAAACGATTACAACCGTTGACGGACTTTCTGGCCAGACTATTTCGGCAGTTTATTATAGTGAAGCTTTCAAGAAAACAATTGTAGGTTATGAAAATGGTTTGATGGTTGTGATTAATGAAGCAGACGGCAGTATGCTGAAAGTTGTCGATATCATCAATAAACAATTGGCTCCAAATATTAAAAAAATCAATCATTTTATGGAACATAACGGCTTGGTTTATGTTTCCTGTGATTTCGGAATTGTGCAGTTTAATTTGACAACATCGCAATTTGGCGATACGTATTTTATTGGTGATAATGGTGCCGAAATCAGTGTAAAACAAACGACATTTTTTAACGGATTTATTTACGCAGCAACTTCAAGCGGAATCAGACGCGCTGATAGTACAAGTCAAAATCTAAATGATTTTAAGCAGTGGTTTGTTGTGAATACTGGAGATTGGTCAAGTGTTGAAAGTGTAGATACAGAACTTATTGCGATTAATTCGACAGGTTATATTCATCGATTTAATTCAAATAATTTCATTGGTTTTTCACAGCTGCCTCAGACTTCGGTTGATATGAGATCTAGAAATCATAATCTGTATATAACAATACGCAATACGGTGTATGTTTATAATAATCAAATGGTTTTGATTCGTCAAATCAGTAATTCGCAAGTTTTAGATAATATCTTAAATTTTACTTGCGCAACGGCTGTAGGTGATGCAATTTTTATTGGAACAAAAGAAAAAGGATTGTTTTCATCATCTCTTTCAAGCAACGGCGCTTTTACAAATAATACACCAGCTGGGCCAGCGCGAAATAATATTTTCTCGATGGATGTTACTACAGATGTTCTTTGGGCGGTTTATGGAGATTATGATACTTATTATAATCCGTATGATTTAGATAGTTATGGAGTCAGTAAATACAATACTTCTGGCTGGCTGAATATTCCGTATCCTTCTGTTTTAAATGCAAAATCAATTACTAGAGTTATTATTAATCCTAAAAATGAAAAACAAGTTTATGCGAGTTCTTTTTTTTCTGGATTACTCCGAATAGAAAATGATGTTCCAAATCTTTTATATGACGAAAAAAATAGCGGTTTAGAATCGATTACTACCGAAGGACCAAATTATATTGACGTTCGTGTAAACGCAACGGCTTTTGATAAAAATGGAAATTTGTGGGTAACCAACAGCCGAATCAAAAACGGATTGAAGGTTTTGAAATCTAATAATCAATGGGGAAGTTATGCTATGACTTCCATTTTAGATGATGCCGAAGCCAGCAGTTACGCTAGTATTTTAGTGGATAGAAATAGTGTAAAATGGATTGCGACAAATCGGGATGGCGTTGTTGGTTTTAACGAAACAACAAATACATTCAAAAAAATGACTTTTGGTGCCGATGCTGGAAACCTGCCGATTGCCGATGTGCGAGCGCTGGCAATTGATACTAAAAATCAGCTTTGGATAGGAACTACAAAAGGATTGCGCGTTTTGTCAAATGTTGGAAATTTTCAAACTGCGAGTCAGCTAAAAGCAAATCCGATTATTATTACAGAAGATAATTTGGCTCAAGAACTGCTTTACGAACAATTTATAACTTCAATTGCGGTCGATGGCGCAAATAATAAATGGATTGGGACAAGTGATTCTGGGGTTTTTATGGTTTCGCCAAACGGACAAGAAACTAAATATCATTTTACAATCAGCAATTCGCCATTGCCAAGTAATGCTATAAATGAGATTAAAATAAATAGCGCAACAGGCGAAGTTTTTATTGCCACGAATAAAGGATTGATTTCTTTTAAAGGAATTGCTACCGATGCAAATGAAGATTTGAATAGTGTTTATGTGTATCCGAATCCAGTTCGACCTACATATTCAGGAACTGTAAAAGTCGCAGGATTATTAGATAAAGCCAATATTAAAATCACAGATATTGAAGGGAATTTAGTTTTCGAAACAACATCTGAAGGTGGAACAATAGAGTGGGATACAACTGCTTTTGGGAAATATAAGGTTTCTTCTGGTGTATATATGATTTTTATTTCTGCGCAAGATGGAGGAGAAACTAAAGTCAAGAAAGTGATGATTATTCGATAATAGTAAGTATTCAGTGTTCAGTTTTTGAGTGTTCAGTTTTTTTGTCAATTTGCTTCAACCTGAAACCTGAAACCTGAAACTTGAAACCTGAAACAAAAAAAACAAAAATTTTGCTAGTCAAAACAAAAGCCATAGTAATCTCGTCCTTAAAATTTCAGGAAAAAAGTTTGATTGTAAAATGCTTTACACTTTCAAACGGACTGAAATCATATTTCGTGCGCGATGCTTTTTCGAGTCGGAAAACGAGTCAGAAGATTGCTTATTTTCAGCCGTTGTCAATTTTAGAAATCGAAGCTGTGCATAAGAATAAAGGAACTTTGGAAAATTTTAAAGAAATAAAAACAGCTGTTCCTTTTCAGACCATTCATACTGATATTTTTAAAAGTACAATGGTAATGTTTTTGTCTGAAGTACTTCATTATTCGATTCAGGAAGAAGAAAAAAACGAATCGCTTTTCCTGTTTTTAGAAACCGCTTTGACTTGGCTAGACAGTCATGATGAAATTTCTAATTTTCATTTGATTTTGCTTTTAGAAATAACAAAATATTTGGGGTTTTACCCTGATGTTTCCGAAATCGATTTGCCTTTTTTTGAAGTAAATGACGGCGTTTTTACTCATTTTCAAAAGGGAAATGTGCTGACCGAACATGAAACGAGTTTGTTTAAAAAATTAATCGATTTAAAATTCGATAACGATCAAAAAGTTTTTCATGTTTTAGAAAGACAAATACTGCTCAAAATCTTAATTGATTATTACAGTTTTCATTTGGACGGATTCAAAAAACCGAAATCTTTAGAGATTTTAAAAGAAGTTTTCTCTTAAATCGATAAAAACGGCAATTTTTGTTGCGGAATCTACCTGAAATTTCCAGAAATCGGTCTTTTTTCCTTTATCTTTTATCTATTTTCCTCAAAATTCCTTACTTTCGCACCTCGTTTAAGAAAAGGATAAAATGAGCACAAAATTTACTGAATACAAAGGACTTGACTTGCCAACAGTAGCGTCAGAAGTACTTGATTTTTGGAAGAAAGAAAATATATTTGAAAAGAGTGTAACTACTCGCGAAGGTGCAGAGCCTTACGTATTTTTTGAAGGTCCGCCTTCAGCAAACGGATTACCGGGAATTCACCACGTGATGGCACGTGCGATTAAAGATATTTTTTGCAGATATAAAACTCAAAAAGGTTTTCAGGTAAAAAGAAAAGCCGGTTGGGATACTCACGGTTTGCCTGTAGAATTGGGTACTGAGAAAGAACTTGGAATTACAAAAGAAGATATTGGCAAAACAATTTCGATCGAAGAATATAACGAAGCGTGTAAAAAAACCGTTATGCGTTATACCGACGTATGGAATGATTTGACCGAAAAAATGGGATATTGGGTAGATATGGAAGATCCATATGTTACTTATAAACCAAAATATATGGAGTCTGTTTGGTGGCTTTTGAAACAAATCTACGATAAAGGTTTGTTGTACAAAGGTTACACGATTCAGCCATATTCTCCAAAAGCAGGAACTGGATTATCTTCTCACGAAGTAAATCAGCCGGGAGCTTATAGAGATGTTACAGATACTACGATTGTGGCTCAGTTTAAAACTTTGCCGGAAACTTTGCCTTCATTTTTACAAGGTTTTGGAGATATTCACATTTTAGCATGGACGACAACTCCTTGGACATTACCATCGAACACCGCTTTGACAGTTGGGCCAAAAATCGATTATGTATTGGTTGAGACAATTAATCCGTATACTTTAATACCAGTAAAAGTAATTTTGGCTAAAAATTTGGTTAAAAAACAATTCGGAAAAGGATTTGTTGAAGGAACCGAAGGAGTAGTAGAAAATTTTAAAACTGGAGAGAAAAAAATAAATTTCCCTTATGTCATCTTAAAGGAATTTAAAGGTATCGATTTGGTGGGTATTCGTTACGAACAATTATTGCCATACGTATTACCTTATCAAAATGCTGAAAATGCATTTAGAGTAATTACCGGAGATTTTGTTACTACAGAAGATGGAACAGGAGTTGTACACACCGCTCCGACTTTTGGTGCTGATGATGCTAAAGTAGCAAAAGAAGCAAAACCGGAAGTACCGCCAATGTTGGTTTTAGACGAAAATGGAACTGCAGTTCCGTTAGTAGATTTACAAGGAAAATTCACTTCTCATGTAGGTGATTTGGCTGGTAAATATGTGAAAAATGAATATTATGATGCAGGTCAGGCGCCAGAGCGTTCTGTTGATGTTGAAATTGCTATTCGATTAAAAGAAGAAAATAAAGCCTTTAAGGTTGAAAAATACGTACATAGTTATCCACACAGTTGGAGAACTGATGAGCCGTTATTATATTATCCACTAGACTCTTGGTTCATTAAAGTAACCGATGTAAAAGATAGAATGTTCGACCTGAACGAAACTATCAATTGGAAGCCTAAGTCTACTGGTGAAGGACGTTTTGGAAATTGGTTGAAAAATGCCAACGACTGGAACTTATCTCGTTCTAGATATTGGGGAATTCCATTGCCAATTTGGAGAACTGAAGACAAAAAAGAAGAAGTTCTTATTGGTTCTGTTGAAGAACTATACAATGCGATCGAAAAATCTATAGAAGCAGGTTTTCAAAAAGAAAATCCGTTTAAAGGTTTTGAAATCGGAAATATGTCTGAATCAAATTATGATTTAATCGATTTGCATAAAAATGTTGTCGATCAAATTACTTTAGTTTCAGCTTCTGGCCAGCCAATGAAACGCGAAAGCGATTTAATTGACGTTTGGTTCGATTCTGGGGCAATGCCTTATGCACAATGGCATTATCCTTTTGAGAATAAAGATAAAATCGACGAGAATAAAGATTTTCCTGCGAATTTTATCGCTGAAGGAGTAGATCAGACTCGTGGATGGTTTTATACGTTACACGCTATCGGAACTTTGGTTTTTGATAAAGTAGCTTACAAAAATGTAGTTTCGAATGGTTTGGTTTTGGATAAAAACGGACAAAAAATGTCGAAACGTTTAGGAAACGCGACAGATCCTTTTGAAACAATTGCAGAATATGGTCCCGATGCCACACGTTGGTATATGATTTCAAACGCAAATCCGTGGGATAACTTAAAGTTTGATATTGAGGGAATTGCTGAGGTTCGTCGTAAATTCTTTGGGACTTTATACAACACTTACTCTTTCTTTTCGTTATATGCTAACATCGATGGATTTAAATACGCTGAAGCGGAAATTCCGTTAAACGAAAGACCAGAAATCGATCAATGGATTATTTCTGAATTGAATACTTTGGTAAAGTTTGTTGACGAATGTTATGAAGATTATGAACCAACAAAAGCTACAAGAGCAATTTCTGAATTCGTTCAGGAAAACTTAAGTAACTGGTATGTTCGTTTATGTCGTCGTCGTTTTTGGAAAGGTGAATATGCTCATGATAAAATTGCTGCTTACCAAACGCTTTACACTTGCTTATTAACAATTAGCAAATTAAGTGCTCCGGTCGCTCCTTTTTTCATGGATAAATTGTACAGAGATTTGACCGCTTCGACAGGAACCGAGGATTTTGCTAGTGTTCACTTGGCTAAATTCCCAAAATTTGTCGAAAACTTTGTTAATAAAACGTTAGAGAGCAAAATGCAGAAAGCGCAAACAATCTCATCTTTGGTTTTATCACTTAGAAAAAAGGAAATGATCAAAGTGCGTCAACCATTGCAAAAGGTAATGATTCCGGTACTTGACGAGAATCAGAGAGCTGAAATTGAAGCTATTTCTGACCTAATAAAAGCCGAAGTAAACGTTAAAGAAATTGAACTTTTAGACGATGCATCTGGTATTTTAGTGAAACAAATTAAGCCTAATTTTAAGGCTCTTGGACCACGTTTCGGAAAAGATATGGGCTTGATTTCCAAAGAAATACAAAGTTTTTCGGCAGAGCAGATCAATGAGTTAGACAAGCAGGGAACGCTAGATATTGTTATTTCTGGAAATAATGTAACTTTATCACTAGAAGACGTCGAAATAACATCTCAGGATATTGAAGGTTGGCTAGTTGCAAATTCAAACGGAATTACAGTTGCGCTTGACATTACAATTTCTGAGGAATTAAAAAATGAAGGTATCGCGAGAGAATTGGTGAACAGAATTCAGAATATCCGTAAAGATTCTGGATTTGAAGTAACAGATAAGATTAAGGTACAAATTAAAAGAAACGGTGTTTTAGAAGATGCTGTTTCAAAAAATGAAGACTATATTAAGTCTGAGACATTAACAGATAATTTGGTTTTTGTGGATGCTTTAGAAAACGGCACAGAAATTGAGTTTGATGATATTAAAACTATGATATTAATTTCAAAATAATATAAATACCATGATAGATGAAATTACAAGATACTCTGACGCAGATTTAGCAGAGTTCAAAGAAATAATCCAAGCAAAAATTAAAAAAGCACAGGAAGATCTTGATTTGATCAAAAGTGCTTATATGAATGATTTGAATAACGGAACAGACGATACTTCTCCAACTTTTAAAGCTTTTGAAGAAGGAAGTGAAACAATGTCTAAAGAAGCAAACTCTCAGTTAGCTATCAGACAAGAAAAGTTTATTCGCGATTTAAAGAACGCGCTTTTCCGTGTTGAAAACAAAACATATGGTATTTGCAAAGTAACTGGCAAATTAATTAGCAAAGAAAGGCTTAAAATTGTTCCTCATGCTACAATGAGTATCGAAGCTAAAAACTTGCAGCGATAATAATAATAATCGTTAAAAATAAGCGCTCCATTTTGGGGCGTTTTTTTTGTTTAATGTGAGTTCTCAAGTTTTAATTTTGGTGAATTTTATTGTGTAAAAAGTATTTACAACACTTCCAAAAAGGGAATCGGTCTGATTTAGATTTTTTACGAAACAATTAACGTTGTTTATAAAGCGTTTTTTTTGATTTAATTAGTTATTTTTGCGCATCAAATTTTTATAAAATGTCATTACGAAAAGCGTATTTCCTTATATTTTTAGTTTTAATTGTAGATCAACTGTCAAAAATTTATGTAAAAACAAACTTTATGCTTGGTGAAGAGTTTCCTGTTTTTAGTTGGTTTAATATTCACTTTATTGAAAACGAAGGAATGGCTTGGGGAACTAAGATTCCTGGAGAATATGGTAAATTAATTTTGACTGTTTTTAGAATCTTCGCAGTATTCGGAATCGGATATTGGCTTGCAGATGCTATTAAAAAACGTCATTCTACTTATTTAGTAGTGGCAATTGCTTTGATTTTTGCAGGTGCAGCCGGTAATATTATAGATTCTGTTTTTTACGGAGTTATATTTGACGGAAGCGAGCATAACATTGCAACACTTTTTTCTCCTCATCCATACGGAACTTGGTTTCATGGTTTGGTAGTTGATATGTTTTACTTTCCTATCTGGGAAGGGAATCTGCCAACATGGCTTCCGTTAGTTGGAGGCAAACATTTTGCTTTCTTCAATGCAATTTTCAATGTTGCCGATATAGCTATTTCTACTGGAGTTGGTATTTTATTAGTTTTTAATAAGAGAGCTTTCCCAAAACACGCATAAATTATTTTAAAATTCAAAAAATAAATTCCAAATTCCAATATTTGAAAGTGTTCATTGCACGCAGATATTGGAATTTGGAATTTTTCATTATTGGGATTTAAATATTTATTGTGTTATTTTTACAATACAAAAAAATCAAATCATGCAAAGTCCGTCTTTCTCTATTTATGATGCTTCTGCAGGCTCAGGAAAGACGTACACATTGGTTAAAGAATATCTAAAAATTATTCTTTCTTCGCCTAAAAATGATGCTTACCGAAATATTTTAGCAATAACTTTCACAAATAAAGCGGTTCATGAAATGAAAAGTCGAATTGTTGGGAGTCTTTCTGAATTTGCAAAAGAAGAACCTTCGGTAAAAGCAATTGATTTAATGGAGGATTTGTCTCGGGAAACCGGGCTTTCTATTGTTAAAATAAAATTCAAATCCCAAAGTATCATTAAGCATTTAATTCATAATTATGCGGCTTTCGATATTTCGACAATTGATAAATTTACTCATAAAGTAATTAGAGCTTTTGCACACGATCTAAATCTTCCAATGACTTTTGAAGTTACTTTGGATACTGAGAATTTATTGATTGAAGCAGTTGATGCGATAATCGCGCAGGCTGGTCAGGATGAAACTTTGACCAATTTGCTGATTGATTTTACGATGGAAAAAACTGATGATGATAAAAGTTGGGATGTTTCTCGTGAAATTTTAGAAACCGGAAGATTGGTTCTGAATGAAAATAATCGAAACGAGATTATGCATTTTCAGGATAAATCAATCGAAGAGTTTATTGAGATTAAGAAGAAAATGCTCGTGCTTTGCAAAGATTTGGAGTCTGAAAATGAAGCTTGGGCAACAGAAGCGCTTTTATTGATTGATAAAAACGGAATTGATTTAAAATCATTTTCACGCGGTACTTTCCCAAATCATTTAGAAAGTATTCGTGATGGGAAATTCAATCCCAGAAATAAAACGTTTCATGAATTTGATGATATTGCAATTAATAAAACGGCCAAAGACAAGGCCTTGATTGAAAATATTATTCCAGAACTCCTTCGGGTTTTAAATAAGATTTATAAAAATTTTGAAAAAAGAGATTTTTATAAAGCCTTCTTGAAAAACATAACGCCACTTTCTTTGCTTAACACAGTGAGCAATGAATTGGCAAAAATTCAGTCAGAACAAAATATTCTTTCTATTTCAGAATTTAATTCAATCATTCATCGTGAAATTCAGAACCAACCTGCGCCGTTTATATATGAGCGTTTAGGCGAGCGTTATCGTCATTTTTTTATTGATGAATTTCAAGATACTTCCGAAATGCAATGGGAAAACTTGATTCCATTAATACATAATTCGCTTTCTGGTGAGGATGATTTAGGCAATAAAGGAACGCTAATGATTGTGGGTGATCCAAAACAGTCTATTTATCGCTGGCGTGGTGGAAAAGCAGAGCAATTTATTGAATTGAGCAAAGAAGAGGTTGATTTTTTTCATCATGAGAAAAATGTCAAACATTTAGATACCAATTATAGAAGTTATAGTGAAGTTATTGATTTTAATAATTCTTTTTTTAAACTAATTTCTTCAGAGTTTTCAAATGAGGATTATAAAGATTTATATGAAAATCATAGTTTTCAAAATGCAAATTCAAAGAAAGGTGGCTATGTGAATATTTCATTTCTTCCGATTGTCGAAAAAAATGATTTTGCCGATGAAGAAGAAGTTGTTGAAAAATCAGATTTGTATGTCTTAGCTACTTTAAATACAATTTTGCAAGTTCTTAAAGATGGTTTTCAGTATAGAGATATTGTGATTTTAACTCGAAAAAGAGATCAGGGAATTGCAATCGCAAATTATTTAACAGAGCAAAATATTCCGCTTTTGTCTTCAGAAACTTTAATGATACAAAATGCGACAGAAGTTCGTTTGATAATTCATCTTCTGAAATATTTAAATAATAGCGCCGATTTAGAATCGAAAGCTAATTTTCTTCATTTTTTGGCAGAAAACATAAATTCTCAAATGCCAATTCATGATTTTATTGCCGAAGGAATGTCAAGAAAAATAGAAACTGATTTTGAGAAATGGCTTTTATCTTTTGATGTTTCATTGTCTTTTGAAGATGTTAGAAAAAAATCATTATATGAAGCTGTAGAAATTATTATTGCCAAATTTATTCTTCCTTCAGAAGGTAATGCTTATGTACAGTTTTTCTTGGATATTGTTCTTGAAAGAGATGTAAGAAATCAAGCCGGAATAGCCGATTTTTTGAATTATTGGGACAAAAATGCAGAAAAGTTCAGTATTCCTTCTCCGGAAGGAAATAATGCGGTTATGGTAATGACGATTCATAAGTCTAAAGGTTTGGAGTTTCCGGTTGTAATTATGCCTTTTGCAGAAGAAGATTATAGTCGAAAACCAAAAGATAAATTATGGCTCGATACAACAGATTCTGATTTAGATATTCCTAAAGCTTTGATCGATAATAGCAGTGCGGTTGAAGGTTTTGGAGAAAATGCTTCGGCAGTTTTTAATTTGAAAAAGCAAGAAGAACTTTTAGATAATATTAATGTTTTGTATGTGGCTTTGACTCGCGCTGAAGAGCAGTTGTATGTTATTTCGCAATCTTTAAAAGAGAGAAAAGACGGTGAATTTCCCAGTAACATGGCTTCTTTTTTTATCAAATATTTGATTCATCTCGGAATTTACGATTCGGAAAAGTTGGAATATGAGTTTGGAAGTCGAGTTAAATTGTCTCCGTCAATAGAGGTTGTTAATTCGGTAAAAGAAATTCCGGTGGTCAAAGAAGTGCTGAATCCTAAAAATATAAAAATAGCTCAAAAAGAAGCGCTGATGTGGGGAACGCACCAGCAGGAAGCGATTTCTTATGGAAATGTTATTCATGAAATTTTAGCATTTGTTAAGGATAAAACAGATGTTGATCTGGCCATAGCAAAGGCTATTGAAGATGGTCTGATTAAATTTGATCAGGCAAATCAGGTTTTGAAAACCTTGCAAGAAATTGTGAGCCACCCAGAAATTAGTATTTGTTTTGAAGGAAAAAATAAAATTTTGAATGAGCAGACAATTGTTCAAAAAGAAGGTAAAATTCTTAAACCGGACCGAATTGTATTAACGGAAGATAAAAAAGCTTATTTGCTAGATTATAAAACCGGAGCAATAAATTCAAAATACAAACAACAAATTCAGGAATATCAAGATGCTATTGAAGATTTAGGATACAAAGTGTTAAAAAAGGCTTTGGTGTATATAGGAACCGAAATCGATGTAGTAAATTTGTGAAAAAATTAATCAGATGTTAAAGAAAAATGGGCTTATTTTTATTTTAAGCTGTTAATTTTTAACGTTTTAAATATAAGGAAATGTACGGTAAAATTAAAGAACATCTGCAAAACGAATTGCAGACAATTGAAGAAAACGGAATTTTTAAGAAGGAACGCATTATAACTTCGGCTCAAGGTGCTGAAATTCAAATTTCAACAGGAGAGACTGTTTTGAATTTTTGTGCAAATAATTATCTGGGTCTTTCTTCGCATCCCGAAGTGGTTCAGGCGGCAAAAGATGCGATGGATACGCATGGTTTTGGAATGTCATCTGTTCGTTTTATTTGCGGAACACAGGATATTCATAAAACTTTGGAGAAAAAGATCGCAGATTTTTATGGAACTGAAGATACGATACTATACGCTGCGGCTTTTGATGCCAATGGAGGTGTTTTTGAGCCTTTATTAGGAGAAAATGATGCAATCATTTCAGACAGCTTAAATCATGCTTCTATTATTGATGGAGTTCGTTTGTGTAAAGCAGCTCGATATCGATATGAAAATAGTAATATGGAAGATTTGGAACAACAATTAATAAAGGCAAATGAGGCTGGATCTCGTTTCAAATTAATTGTTACAGATGGTGTTTTTTCAATGGATGGTGTTGTCGCTTCGCTGGATAAAATTTGTGATTTGGCTGATAAATATGACGCAATGGTGATGGTTGATGAATGTCATGCAGCAGGATTTATTGGTGCAACAGGAAAAGGGACTCTTGAGGCTAAAGGAGTAATGGGGCGTGTTGATATTATAACTGGTACATTGGGTAAAGCTTTGGGCGGTGCTATGGGAGGCTATACTACAGCAAAAAAAGAAATTATCGAAATATTGCGTCAGCGTTCAAGACCTTATTTATTCTCAAATTCATTAGCGCCTGCGATTGTTGGTGCTTCTATCAAGGTTTTTGAATTGTTAGAAAAAGATACTTCGCTAAGAGATAAATTAGAGTGGAATACTAATTATTTCAAAGAAGGCATGAAAAAAGCCGGCTTTGATATTATAGATGGTGATTCTGCAATTGTACCGGTTATGCTTTATGATGCAAAATTATCGCAAATTATGGCAAATGAGTTATTAAAACAAGGAATTTACGTCATAGGGTTCTTTTTTCCTGTAGTCCCAAAAGATAAGGCGAGAATTCGCGTACAGCTTTCTGCTGCACACACTAAAGAGCATTTGGATAAGGCGATAGCTGCTTTTGTATTAACAGGAAAAATGTTAAAAGTTATATAATTACCACATTAGGTAAATTTTTGTAGGTTTTTTTTAACATTTCATTTTGTATTTAAAAAATTTGGTGTTACTTTTGCTAGTAATTAACTAAATTGTAATTAAAAAAATTAAGTATGAAACATCTTAACAAACTTTTAGTTGCTGTGATGATGGTGATGGGTTTAAGTTCTCACGCACAAGACAGTAACAATCCATGGGCTATCTCATTTGGGGTAAATGCAGTGGATACTAGAACAAGTTCTGGAGCAGGACATGGTTTCTTTGATCAGCACTTCTCTCAGCCATTCGCTGTAAAAGACAACTGGAATATTTTACCTTCTTTATCTTACATTGGTGTGTCAAGATATGTTGGTAGTGGTTTCTCTGTTGGTTTACAAGGTTCTGTAAACAAAATTGATAAATTCGTTTCTTTTAAACCAACTGCTCCAGGGCATGATGGAAGAGGAAATATTGTAACTAATCCTGGTGACTTAATGTACTACGGAATTGATGCTACTATCAAATACAGTTTCCAAGAATTAATCAAATCTAAAGTGATTGATCCTTCGTTATCTGTTGGTGGTGGTTATACTTTCTTCGGAGACAGCAGTTTCGGAACTGTTAATCCAGGTGCTGGTGTAACTTTTTGGTTTACTGATGCTATTGGTCTTGAGTTGGCTACAAAATACAAATGGGCTGTTAGTGGAGAAAGAGTAGATGCTTCTGGAACTCCAGATGCAGTTTCTCACTTCCAACACACTGCTGGTCTTATCTTCAAATTCGGAGGTAAAGATACTGACGGAGACGGAATCTACGATAAAGATGACGCTTGTCCAGAAGTTGCTGGTTTAAAACAATTCAACGGATGTCCTGATACTGACGGAGACGGAATCGTTGATGCTTCTGATGCTTGTCCAGATGTATTTGGTTTAGCTGCATTAAACGGATGTCCTGATACTGACGGAGACGGAATCGCTGATAAAGATGATGCTTGTCCAGATGTTGCTGGTTTAGCTGCTTTAAAAGGTTGTCCTGATACTGACGGAGACGGAATCGCTGATAAAGATGATAAATGTCCTACAGTTGCTGGTCCAAGAGAAAACGGTGGTTGTCCTTTCTTAGACGCTGATAAAGATGGTGTTGCTGATAAAGATGACGATTGTCCTACAGTATACGGTCCTGCTAGTAACAGAGGTTGTCCAGAAGTTACTTCTGAGGCTTTAGAAGATCTTAAAGTTCAAGCAAGAGCAGTTTACTTCAACTCAGGTAAAGCTACTTTCAAAACAGGAGACAAAGAAACTCCAGCTAGATTAGATGCAATTAAAGAAATCCTTAAAAACTATCCAAACGCGAAATTCTCTATTGAAGGACACACAGATAGTACAGGTTCTGCTAAAATCAACCAAAAACTTTCTGAAGATAGAGCGAAAGCTGTATTGGATGCTTTAGTTGAAAGAGGTGTTAATCCAGAAAACTTGGAGTCTAAAGGATTTGGATCTTCTCAACCAGTTGCAAGTAACAAAACTGCTGCAGGTAAAGCACAAAACAGAAGAACTGAAATCAGACACATTGGTTCTAAATACCAAGGTAAACTATAATTTACTTTGTAAATAATACTAAAAAGCCATTCTTAATTGAATGGCTTTTTTTATTTTTATAAAATGATAAATAATTCTTTTTTAGATAAAATTGCTGCCATAGTTATTCAGAATTATGGAACAAGGCTTGATGAAACAACTATTATTCTGCCAAATAAAAGAGCTAAAGTATTTTTAATAGAAGCATTAAAAAAAGAGACAAAAAAAACAATTCTTTCACCTGATATAATTAGTATTGAAGACTTTGTACAAGATGTTGCTTCAATTCGTTCAATAGATTCAATTGAGCTTTTGTTTGAGTTTTATGAAGTTTATTTATCTGTTACTGAAAAACAGCATCAGCAGTCATTTGAATTATTTGCTAATTGGGCAAAAACACTTTTACAAGATTTTAATGAAATTGACAGATATCTTTTAGATCCTCTTCATGTTCTTTCGTATTTGAAAGATATCGAGGATATAAAAAAATGGGGGATTGAAGTAGAAAATAAAACAAAACTTTTAGAAAAGTATATTGATTTCTGGAAACTTCTGCCTTTATACTATGATTCATTTTACAATCATTTGCTAAATAAAGGAATTGGATACCAAGGTCTAATTTATCGAGAAGCTGTAAATAATCTTAATCATTTTTCGAATACCGTTTCAAATCGATCTTTCATTTTTGCAGGGTTTAATGCTTTAAATGCGGCCGAAGAGAAAATAGTACAGCACTTGTTAGCTTTGGATCAAGCTAAAATTTATTGGGATACTGATCGGACCTTTTTAAATGATCCTTATCATGACGCAGGCCTTTTCGTCAGACGATTTAAAGAAAGTTGGAAACATTACAAATCACATCCATTTGAATGGATTGTTGATGATTTTTCGCAATCAAAAAATATTCAGGTTATTGGTTCTCCAAAAACAATTGGCCAGGCAAAAATAGCGGGAAGTATTATTGAAAAAATAATTTCTGAAAATCCTTCTGGATCTTTGGATAAAGTGGCGGTCGTTTTGGGCGAGGAAAACTTGCTTATCCCTGTTCTGTATTCATTGCCTTTCTTCTGTCGGGGCGTTGAATATTACAATGGGATATTCTGGAAAAAACAATCCGTCTCAAATATTGATTGCCAAACTATTTAAAATGCATACAAATGCGCTTTCTCGAAAAGGTGAAAGTTATGTGTTTTATTACAAAGATGTGTTGGATATTTTAACACATCCGCTGGTTGCTCCTTACGCAAATGCAAGTCATTTGGTCAAAATTATCAAAGAGAATAATTATACATTTATTTCGCAAAACAGAATTGTTGAATTAAATACAAATACTTCGCCTTTATGTGATTTACTATTTAAGAAATGGGAAAATGATTCGTTAGCTGTTCTTGAAATTATTTCATCACTTTTGCTTTTGATCAAAGGAAATTTTGATAAAGATAATGAAGAAGAGAAAATTGCAAAATCATTTGTTTACGCCGTTTTTAAAGTAATAAATAAGTTAATTAATTATTATACAAGTCATCATCATATTGACAATATTGATACACTTCATGCGATTTATAAACAGATTATTGATGTTGCTGAAGTTTCGTTTGAAGGTGAACCATTACGAGGACTTCAAATAATGGGGGTTTTGGAAAGCCGTGTTCTGGATTTTGATACTGTAATAATAACTTCAATGAATGAGGGGAAATTTCCAGCTGGAAAATCTCAAAATTCATTTATTCCTTACGATGTAAAAAATGAATTGGGTTTGCCTACTTTTAAAGAAAAGGACGCTATTTACACTTATCATTTTTATCATTTATTGCAGAGGGCAAAAAATATTTATCTTATTTATAATACTGAAAATGATGGATTGGACGCCGGCGAACGAAGCAGGTTTATTACACAATTGGAAGTTGAAAAACAGCCAAAGCATAATTTGACTTTTGATATTTATAATCCAGTTTTGCCTCCTACTGCCAATCAGCCAATGTTAATTCCGAAATCAGAAGCTGTTATGGAGCGTTTAAGAGAAATTGCTCTTTCAGGTTTTTCTCCTTCGGCACTCACAAGTTATATTCGGAATCCGATTGATTTTTATTTTCAAAAAATACTTCGAATTCGGGAAGTTGAAGAAGTTGAAGAAAATATTGCTTTAAATACACTCGGAACTATTATTCACGAAACTTTAAAAGGCCTTTATGAACCTTTTGCAGGAAAATTTATTTCAGAAGAAGATATTGCAAATTGTTTTAAACTTCTTGATGACGAAGTTTTAAAACAATTTAAAGTAGTTTATAAAGAGGGTGAAATTAAGAAAGGCCGAAATCTTTTGGCTTTTGAAGTTGCAAAACGAAATGTTTTTAATTTTCTTAAGATGGAGTTAGAAGCAATTAAAAATGGAGACGCTGTTAAAATCATCGCTTTAGAGCAAACATACCAACGCGAGTTGATACATCCGAATTTACCATTTCCTGTTCTTATAAAAGGAAATGTTGACCGTATTGAACAGCGAAACGGAAAAATAAGAATTATTGATTATAAGACTGGAAAAGTTGAAAAAGCAAGTGTTGTGCTAAAAACTTGGAACGGATTAACCAGAGAGCTTAAAAACGATAAAATTATTCAGGTTCTGGCTTATGCGTTTATGTTTGAGAAGGAAGTTGGAAATTTGCCTATTGAAGTTGGAATTATTTCGTTTAAAAATTTAAAATCGGGATTCTTGCCTTTTGCTTTTAAAGAAGAAAAAGAATTAGATATGGTGATTTCTAAAGAAATTTTGGAATCTTATCTACAAGAAATTATTTTGCTATTAAATGAGATTTTTGACGCCACAATTCCTTTTGAAGAAAAAACAAATTAGAAATGAGAAAAATGCTAAATATATTCGAGTTTTATAAAACTACATTGCCTTTTAATTTGATGTTTTGTGCGATTACTGTTTTCTTAGGTGGTTTTGATTATTTCTTTATATTTTTTCTGAGCTTTGGTTTTTTGGCCAGCATAGGCTACAAAGAATTTTATCGTAAAAATGATTATTTGTTTTATATAAACAACGGAGTTTCTAAAACACAGCTTTTGGTTTTTAGCTATCTTATGACATTTTGCACCGCAGTTTTGTTTGGTTTTATGATCTTTTTAAAAAATAAATTATTTTGAAAAAACATATTTTAGAAATCAGCGGTATTCAGAAAAAATTTGGTGAAAAGACAATTCTTTCAGATGTTTTTTTGAAATGTGAAACATCAGAAATTATAGGCTTACTAGGGCGGAATGGATCTGGAAAATCGACTTTGTTGAAAATCGTTGCAGGACTTGAATCAGTTCCTGATCGATGCGTTCGTATTAATTCCGTTTCTTTAAATACTAAAAATGTATTATTGAATGAAGTCAGTTACTTAGACCAAGATCGTTTTATCCCAAATCATTTGTCTGTGCAAAAAGCAATTTCCTTGGCTATAGATAAAGAAGAAAGAGCTAGCTTTTGCGATGATGATTTTATTCAAAATCTGCTAAAGAAAAAGATCAAACATTTATCTACTGGTGAATTGCGTTATCTTGAAATAAAAATGGTACTCAGTAATGCTTCTTTGTTTGTCTTGCTCGATGAACCTTATAATGGGCTTTCTCCGTTAATGATCGAAATGATTAACGAAATGCTTAGAGCCAGCTTAAACAAAAAAGGAATTATCATTACGGACCACAACTATCAGAATGTAATAAAAATCGCAAATAGACTTGTTTTGATAAAAGATGGAAAGACACATCAAATAAAAGAAAAAAACGAACTTATTGAAAAGGGTTATCTTACAAGTTCGGTTTTTTTATAATTATGTTTAGCTGAATATTTTTTTAAAGAACCCTTTCTTTTCAGGCTCTTGCACAGCAGGATTGTTTATTTTTCCGTTTTCAAAACGAAATCTTCTAAATTTCATCAATTTTACATTCAGGTCAAAACGTACTTCTTCTACAGTCTTCATCTTTATAAATTTTTATGCAAAGCTATGAAAAAACTTTGCGTAACGTAGTTTTCTACTAATTGTTGTAGTTAGAAATGAATTTTATGGAACAAAATGTTAAGTTTTTAAATGAATTTCTTTTTTCTGTTGTTTTTTTTTGCGCATTTTCTTTTAAAAAAAGCCAATAAGTAAGTGATAAATAAAAGTGATTCAAATGGTTACGATGCGTCTTTTTTTTAACAAGTGTTTATCGAACATTTATGTTAATTAAAATATCTTTGACTCTTCTTAATAAGAATATATACGCCATATGATTGATTTAAAAACACTTGTAGACGAAACAGGGGCAGAATCTGGATTGACTTTTACTATAGATGGAATTTTGCTTGACTCAGTAAATTTGGAATATGATGGAAATGTTGCTGCCATGATTGGAATGATACTGAAAATGTGCCTGGAAATGTCTGAAGATGTGGATAATGGAGATCTTAAACAGGTAATGATTAAAAACAAAAATGGTATTGTGGTGGCTAATAAAGATGAATCTGATAATTGTATAGCACTGCTTTCTCAAGATATAAGTAAAATGGGACTTTTGCTTCGCAAAATGGATACTGTTTTTAATAATTAATTTAAACCAATTTTTATATGCCAGATTTTTTACAGAATTTTCAAAACGATTTAAAAGAAAATATTAACGGATTTATAGCTGTTTCAGTTACTGAAGTTGAAACAGGAATGTCATACTGCTCGCTTTCTGTGAATCCAAATTTTGATCCGGAATTGGCTTCTGCTTATAATTTAGAAGTTGTGAAAGCAAAATTAAGTGCCATTAAGGCCTTAGGATTAGATCAAAAAATCAATGATATTTTAATTACGCTGTCTGATCAAATTCATATTATAGATGTTTCTGAAGATGGCAAATACTTTATTTATTTAGCTGTAGATTCAACTAAAGCAAATCTTGGATTAACTAGAGCGACTTTGTCTAAATTTAAGAAAGACATTGTTACCAAATTATAATTTTTTGCCCCCACAAAAGGAAGAAAAGGCTGTTTCGATGTTTATTCGAGATGGCCTTTTCTGATTAAAGCCATTATTTTTTTAATTGAAAAAATTGGCTAAAACTATTTTCAATTCTTCCTTGTTTTCGATGTGGCTCATATGCCCGTCTTCAAAAGAAACCAATTCTACCGTTGTATCTTCAATTTGAGAAAGACTGTCTTCATAATTTAAAACAGGATCTTTTTTTCCAAGTATCAATAAAACTGGAAAGCGATTTTCGTGTAAAATAAATTCTCTGTCTTTTCGAATTTTCATGCCTTCCAGCGATGCGATAATTCCTTGCAAAGGTGTTTTTAAAGCTTGTTCTTTTACCTTTTCAATTTCCTCTGCTAAACGAATTCTGTTATTTTCGCTGAATAAATTCGCAATTGCCAAACTCACAAAACCAACATAATTTTGTTTTACGGCTTTTATGGCACGTGTTCGGTTTAGTTTTTTCTCGGCACTGTCTTCTTTAGAAGTTGAATTCAGTAATACTAATTTTTGGATTTTCTGTGGATATAATTCGGCGAAAGCCATACCAACGTAACCGCCCATAGAATGTCCTAAAATAATTGCTTTGTCAATTTTTAAATGTTCTAAAACTTCATTTACAGCATTAGCATTATCTTCCATCGAATGAACATAACCTAAAGAATCTGATTCGCCATGTCCTAATAAATCAATTGTAATAACACGGTATTTTTCAGAGAAAAGAGTAACATAATCTTTCCACATTTTTTTGTTTTCCAGAAAACCGTGAAGCAATACAATTGTAGTTCCTTTGCCTAAATCTGTAAAAGATATTTTTGTGTTTTTATATAAGATGTTTTTCAAAATCATGTTTTAAATTATAGAATGCAAAGATAAGAAACGATATGCTGTATAAGAAATAGTAGTTCTTTTGAGATAAACAATTAATCGATTGTGTTATTATTTTTTTTATATCAAATGATATTTTGAAATAAAAAAAACGGCTTTCATTTCTGAAAACCGTTCCGTTTTATTATGATCTTAAAAAAGAATTAACGTCATTAAAATACTTTTCCCGAGCATCGAGCCAGCCGTAATGTTTGGAATGTTCCAATAAAATCAGTTTCGAATTTGGATACGCTTTATGACCAATTTCTCCAATTTCATTGCTGATAATATCCTCTTTTCCCTGAATAATTAAAACTGGGTTTTTAAAGTTTTTCAATTTTGCTCTGCAGTCAAAATTCATTTTCTGCATATCAGCCCAAAGTATTCCGTTTATTTTAGAATTTCCTTGTGTTAATCTTTCAGCAATTATTGGAATGAATTTTTGGTCGTAAACATATGCAGGTGCCATCGCTCTTCCACGCGCTAAACGAGCAACGTGCGAAGTATCGCCTTTTTCGATTTTATCATTCCAGTAATCCATGGAATCTTTTTCGACTTTGCTTAGGTTTTTTTCAATCAAATTCGGACCTTTTAATAAACTCAAATCAACACCGCCCGAAGACGATAAAACCAATTTGTTAATGCTGTTTGGATAAACTGTAGCGTAATAAGAACCTAGCATTCCGCCAAAAGAATGTCCTAAAACATTCCATTTCTTGATTTTAAGATGTTTTCTTAAAGCCTCAATATCATCGGCCATAATTTTCATCGAAATGGTTTTAGAACTCAAAGTTGCTAACTTTGATTTTCCGGTTCCACGTTGATCGTAAATAATGGTTTGTTGGGTTTCGGCCAAAACTTTAGCCATATCTTCAAAACCATTACTGTTCATTCCAGGCCCGCCGTTTATGATTAAAAGCGGTTCACCTTTTCCGAATGTTTTATAATAAGTTTTACTTCCGTCATTATTAACAGCATAACCTTCAGTTTGAGCAAAAATAGTTCCCGCAACCAATAAAAAAGCAAATAGAAAAATCTTTTTCATCCCGAAATTATTCATTCATTAAAGTTTCGATCTCGTCAACTTCAACCGGAATATTTCTCATCAAGTTAAAAGGAGCTCCTTTTTCCTGAACGACAACATTGTCTTCTAAACGAATTCCGAATTTCTCATTCGGAATATAAATTCCAGGTTCAACCGTAAAAACCATATTCGCTTTCATAGGTTCGTGAAGCAAACCGTAATCATGTGTGTCAAGTCCCATGTGGTGAGAAGTTCCGTGCATGAAATATTTTTTGTAAGCTGGCCATTCTGGATTTTCGTTTTGAACATCAGCTTTGTCTAATAAACCTAAACCAAGCAATTCCGAAGTCATGATTTTGCCCACTTCAATATGATATTGTTTCCAAAGTGTTCCTGGAGTCAACATTTTAGTAGCCTCATTTTTAACTTTCAAAACCGCATTATAAACTGCTTTTTGGCGCTCAGAGAAACGTCCAGAAACCGGAATCGTTCTCGTCATGTCACTAGAGTAATTTGCATATTCGGCTGCAACGTCTAATAAGATTAAATCGCCATCTTTACATTGCTGATTGTTTTCGATATAATGCAAAACATTCGCATTGTTTCCCGAAGCAATAATTGGTGTATAAGCAAAACCTTTAGAACGATTTCGAATGAATTCGTGAGCCAATTCGGCTTCGATTTCATATTCAGTAACATTTGGTTTTACAAACGAAAGTAATCTTCGGAAACCTTTCTCAGTAATATCACAAGCATGCTGAATCAAATCGATTTCTTCGCTTTCTTTTACAGAACGAATGCGTTGTAAAATTGGGTTGCTTTTTGCAACATTATGTGCTGGATAACGTTCTTTCCACCATTTTACAAAACGAGCTTCACGTGTTTCAGTTTCAACGGTTGCGCGGTAATGTTCATTTGTGTTAATGTACATTGTGTCAGCATACGTCATCATTTCGTTCAAAATTTTATGAAAATCCTGCAACCAATAAACCGTTCTGATTCCAGAAACCTGAAAAGCGCGTTCTTTGCTTAGTTTTTCACCTTCCCAAACTGCAATATGATCGTTAGTTTCTTTCAAGAAAAGAATTTCCCTTTGGTTTTCATAAGGTGCATCTGGAAACAAAAGCAAAATACTTTCTTCCTGATCAACACCGCTCAGATAAAAAATGTCACGGTGCTGTGCAAACGGCAAAGTACTGTCGGCACTAATTGGGTAAATGTCATTTGAGTTGAAAACGGCAACCGAATTAGGTTTCATTTCTGCCGTGAATTTTCTGCGGTTTTTTACAAAAAGTGCGCTGTTTATTTGATGATATTTCATAATAACTTAATTTTTGAACTTCGAATTTCAAAATTAGTGATTTTTGAAGAAGTGGCGTACAGTTGATTTCTTAAAGTTTTATTATTTGTTTTGGTTCTAATTTTTTGGATGATTATTTAACCGCAAAGAACGCGAAGGTTTTTCGCAAAGAACGCAATAGATTTTGCTCGCAAAGACGCGAAGACGCAAAGTTTTTTATCGATATCGTTTTGTATAATCTTGTCATTTCGAGGCACGAGAAATCTCCGCAAGTAACTCCGCAAAGATTGATAAACGCAAAATCTTGTCATTTCGACGGAGGAGAAATCACACTAGAAACTCGACAAAGATTGGCGATTTTGTCTCACTCAGATTTGGCAGATTTCAGAGATTTTTAATCTTAGCAACTTAGTATCTTAAATAATGGCGTGTCCCTCCGGGTCGGGCTATCGGCTATATCTTTTCTTCCGCTCCGCTTCATAAAAGGATACCGCCTCTATCCCTCACGCGTATAGTTTCATAAGAAGTTCAATAGTTTAAAATAATGTTTAATTATCCAATTTTGTATATTGTGATGAATTATTCAAGCAAAAATGAAAGAACTAATAATTGAAAGTAAAGGAATAAGAACTAATCAATATTTTATACCGCCTTTTGAGTTGAGAGAAGGAGAGTTGGTTGTTCTCTATTTGTATGGAGGAGCTCATTTTCAAGGCATCAAAACGGAATTAGTTAATATTTTTACTGGAAAAATAAAAAATGAGAATGTAATTATCACAAAGCCGCTGACTTATGTAGATTATTTTAGAGAATCAAAATTTAGAAGTTTGTTTTTCCCAGAAGAATTGGTGAATATTTAAAGAAAAGAGGAAATCTAGAAAGTAACTTTATCTCGAAAATTTATGAAATTCCATGGATTAATAAAAAAACGAAAATAAATGAACTTTACTGGAATTCTAAAAGACTACTTTCGTTATATACTACATTTTCAAAAACAAAATATATTGTTTTTGAATTGGCAGGATTAGGGTCTGTTGATGCAAAAGAATACTGTGATATAGTTAGGAATGAAATTAGGAAAGGAGGTTCTGCAATACTTCTTGATTGGGCTCCCGACGTGAGAGATGATTGTGATAAATTTATAACTTTAGAATGGCTATCAGTCTAAATTGATATAGAAATCATGAAAGTAAACCTGAGAATAAGAAATATAGAACTCAAAGATCTAGATTTCATCTACAAAGCAATCTGCGAACTCGAAAATGAAATTTTAGATTTCGAAGTTTTCAAAGAAATCTTCAACGAAAATATTTCAAACCCAAAAAATCTTTATTTAATCGCCGAAAACGAAAATGAAGGTTTAGGATTTATTAGTTTTCATACCCAAAATCTCTTACATCATTGCGGATTAGTTGGTGAAATTCAAGAGTTTTTTATTCATCAAAAACATCGCGGTCAAGGAGTTGGAAGATTATTAATAAATGAAATTCTAAATTTTGCAGATCAGAATAATTTTAAAAGCATTGAAGTGACCACAAATAAAAAACGAGTAGAAAACGTGGCGATTTATGAAAATCTTGGTTTTATTTTGAGTCATAATAAGTTTACGATTTATAAGAAATGAAAATAGAAAAAGCTGATATCGCCGACAACGAAATCCTAACTTCAATAACAAAAAAGTCAAAAGCCTATTGGGGATATTCTGCAGAACAAATTCAAAAATGGGATAAAAATTTAACGATTTCTGAAGAATATATTAGAGGGAATAATACATTCAAATTAACAGATAATGATCTAATTATTGGTTATTATTCATGTATTTTTGAAAATGAAAAAACTGTAAAACTTGATAATTTATTTATCTTACCAGAACATATTGGAAAAGGATTTGGAAAATATTTACTTCTGGATTTTTTAAAAAAAATGAAAGAAGAGAAAATAGAAAGGATAATTCTCGATTCAGAACCAAATGCTGAGGAATTTTACGCCAAAATGGGATTTGTAAAAATTGGAGAATTCGAAACTTCTATAAAAGATCGTTTTATGCCAATTATGGAAATGAAACTTTAAAATCTAATTAAAAAAGTGAAACAGTTAAATATCTCCATAAAACACAATCTAATAATAGGTTTACTCTTTAGTTTATGGATTTTTATTTTCGCTTTCATCATAAAGCCTTTTGATGACGGAACTATAAATTTTCAATCTTGGCTTTTAATCAGTTTCGGATTTAGTGTATTGGCATTTGTATGTTACGCTGTTTTGACTTTCGTTCAAAAAAGTGTTTATAAAAGAATATCAAAATGGAATCTCACTTTAGAAACCGGAAGCATTTTCTTTTTTTATTTCATCTATTTAATTGGAATTTTCGCGTATTATAAAAGTCCAATTTTAAAAGGCGGTTATAATTTTTCAGAATTCTTTTCGATCATTTTTATTAAAGTTGCTTTAATTTTAACTCCCGTAATTATTCTCGCAAGAAGATATTTGATCAAATTAATTCCGATAAAAGATGGTGTTCTGCTGTTTAAAGGAGAAAACAGATTGGACATTCTAAAAATCAAAAAAGCAGATTTAGTGTGTATTTCGAATGCACAAAATTATGTTGAGATTTTTTATCTTGAAAATGATAACCTTCGATCAAAACTTATTCGATCTTCTCTCAAAAAAGTGCAGGATGATTTTGGGTTTTTGATTCAAATCCATCGTTCGCATTTAATAAATCCAATACATTTTAAATCCTGGAGAAATGCAAATACCATTATTTTGACTCAAATTGAACTTCCAGTTTCTAAAAATTACAAAGAGACTTTATTAGCATTATAATTTCGTACCTAAAACAATATATTTCGTACCTAAGCCAGTAAAATAGGCTTTTATGGATGTTTTTCATTTTAGTTTTGCTTCATCAATTTTAAAAATAAATTATGAAAACAAAACAGCTATGCCTTCTCGGATTATTATTTTTCCTGATCAGTTATTTGTTCTTTGCTAAAGTTTTGCCCAATTTTCAAAAACCAATTGATTTTGCACATTGGTTTAATTTAATCGGTGCTTGTTTTTTATTATCATTTAATGACGTATTTCTAAAATACAATTGGAGTTTTGTTGCTTCTATTACAACGGCTTTGGGTGTTATTGCTCACATTGGTCTTTGCACAATTGACTTTGTAATGTCGAGTTATGGAACAAATGAAATTGCAAAAGAGGCGTTAAGTATTCAAATTAGTAATGCGCCTTCTGTTTTTTATCCTTTTATTGCTGTTGGACCTTCCTTACTTTTTATTGGTTTAACGTTGCATGCTTTGCGTTTTATTAAAACCAATTTTGTAATTGTTTTAATGATTATTTTAAGTTCTGCATCAATTGGATTTTCATTTTTTATTTTGAAAGATGGTATTTACATGTTGTTAAGTTGCGTTGTTTTTGTTTTTGGATTGGGGTATTTACTTCATAAAAAGGGAGTCAATAATTAGAAAAAGCAATTATATAAGTAAAGTTAAATTGCAACTATTGTTTTAATTTGTATTTTCGTTCTTCTGATTCAAACAAAACAAATTGAATAAAAATCTAAAATACTTTCTTTCGCTCTTTCTGGTTTTTGCCATGATTGCGACGGATTGTACAATAGATTCTCAATCAAAATCAGTAGAATATTATCAGGTTTCGCAAGTTGCTTCAGGTAGAGAATTAGATTTTACAACCTCTCGTTTATACATCTTCAATCAATTAAAAACGGGAATCAAAATTCCGTTTTTAATTCCGGTTGCTTATATTCAATTAAAAGCTGTTTTTAGTTTTCAAATTCAGATGAAACTAAAATGGCAAGCACTTCTTCATGAAAAAATAAATTCATTTATAAAACAAGCTGTTTTTGTAAATGAAATAACCATTTCAAGCAATTCATATAAAAGTTTATACACTGCTTAAGAAATTTTATTTCTAAGCCTTTATGTCTTTTTCAGACATAAGATGATAAAATAATGTCTAATCATTTATCATTTTCAAAATGTATAAACACAAAAACAAAACACGTTTAGAGCAATCTAAGCGACCACTTCTTCATTGGATAAAAAGAAAATTTATAATTATAATTACTGCCTTTATGTTGGGAATGGCAAACGGAATGCATACAGAAGACACCCGAATTAAAGGAAATCAGAATTATACTGAACAGCATAAAAAGGATTGATTACTTGTTATTTAACCGCAAAGCGCGCAAAGGTTTTTTTGCAATGTTTAAATGAACGCAAAGTTCGCAAAGCTTTGTGTTCATAAAAGCTTTGCGAACCTTGCGTAATCCTTTGCGAACTTTGCGGTTAAATTTTAAAGCATAAAAAAACCGAAACATCAAGCTTCGGTTTTGGAATTTGGAATTTCTTTATTGGAATTTTAATCGACCCATTTATAATATCTCGCCCCAATCAAAACAGGAATTTCTTTTTCAATTCGATCTAAAACCCATTCGTTTTTTGGAGTTCTAACACTTTGTTTTTGCTCTTTTTTATGTAGGCTTTCATAAGTGTTGAAATCAATTTCTACACTTTCGGCTAAATTTTCAAAAAGTTTTACGCTTTCTAAAGCCGATTTCCATTCTGGCTGAATTGTTCCTTCAAAAACTTTCGATTTAGATCCGCTTCCATAAGCTAGGAAACCAAATTTAGTTCCTGAAACTTCTTTGTTTGTATCATAAAAATGAGCTAAAGTCGATAACAATCCCATGAAAATTGACCCTGTATAAAGATTTCCAATTAATGAAGAAGCCAATTCTGCAGGTTGTAATTTCTCAGTTACAAAACTTCTGTAATCATCAGATTTTGCCACTTCTTTAATTTTTGTCTGATAATCTGCAGGTGCAATATCATTAGCAATAATTTTTTCGGCACTGTCTAAAGCGTAAATTTCAGATAACATTCTTCTTCCTTGAAAAGAATACGGCAAATGCATTACAATACTGTGCCAAGTGTTGTATAAGGTTTCAGTAGTATTTTTTAATTTTTTGAATGAAAAGTAAGCATTACGCGTACGATCCATATAACATTGATTTGAATATTGACCGTCAAAAACCGGCTGATCTTTATGGATTTCAATTTCGGCTTCTAAATTGTCAAACCAAGAATCGTTGTTGGTGTTTTTTGTGATTTCTTCCTTAGAGATAGTTCTGTAGGGTTTGAAAAAGTCAAAAACACCTTTTGTACTCGTTGCCCAATTATCATCAAAAGCGATAATTTTTGGGTTTGCAGTTACTAACATTGCAACTGCTCCGGCACCTTGTGTATATTCTCCACCCGAATTTAAATCGTATTTTGCGAAATCAGTTGCAACAACAATCGCTTTTTTAGTTGGGTTTAATTTTACAAAGTCAAGACAGTTTTGCAGAGCGTCAACACCACCAATACAAGCAAAAGTAAAATCGACAACATCGCATTCTGCCAGTGAATCTTCGCCAAATTTTTGCTCCATTAAATTAATTAAATAAGAGGCAATTGGTTTAGAACTGTCGATCCCGCTTTCGGTACCAACATAGATTCTGCTTATTTCGTTTAAGTTGATTTTATTGTCAGTGATAAGTTTGGTCAAAGCATTTGCTCCAAAAACAACAGCATCCTGATGAACGTCAGGGAAAGTCATTTTAAGTAATCCAAGACCTTTTTCTAATTTTTCTGGTTCAATATTTCTGGCAACAGCCAAAGTTTTTATGGGTAAATGTATGTTTGCTACATCAAACGAGATAGCATCAATTCCTGTTTTCATTCTTGTTTTTTTGAGCCGCTAAAGGTAAAACTATGTTATGGAATGACAATTTTTTGCTTAGATAAAATTAAGTACAGCTAACACTTTTGAAGAAAACAAATCAAAACTTTGAATAAAATAACAATATGATAAATTTTTAGTAATCTCTATATGTGTTAAAATCAAGAGAAAGTGACTGTAAAGCAATTTTTTAGATTGACTGTATTAAATCTTTATATGAAAATACTTACAAATTGCCTATTTTAAAATGATTATAAATAACAACGAAATGGTTGTAGTTCTTTGGTATTTGAGTTATTTTTGTGTAATTTTTTAAAACAAACTACTTAACACTTATGGCACAATCTGCACAGTTGAATGCTTCCATCTTAAAGAAAGTGGCTATGGCTCTTTCGGGAATATTCTTAATCACGTTTTTAGCGCTGCATGTTTCCTTAAACTTTATTTCTATTATTAGTAAAGATGTTTTCAATGAAGCATCTCACTTTATGGGATACAATCCGCTGATTCAGTATGTAATGCAGCCAGTTTTGGCATTTGGAGTAATTTTCCACTTTGTAATGGGATTTGTACTTACAGCTCAAAACAGCGCAGCTAGACCAATTGCATATGCAAAGTACAACGGAGCTGCTAATGCTTCTTGGAGTTCTAGAAATATGATTATTTCTGGATTGGTTATTTTGGCTTTCTTAGGATTGCATTTTTATGATTTCTGGTTCCCTGAAGTTACTTATAAGTATATTGCGGGTACAGCACCAGATGCTACAAGGTATTATGACGAGTTAGTTCATAAATTCCACGATCCAATTCGTACAGGATTATATTGTGTGGCTTTCGTACTTTTAGGTTTTCATCTTTGGCACGGGTTTGCATCTTCTCTTCAATCTGTAGGGATGCACAATAAATACTCTAGATTTTTAAGTAAAGTTGGTTACTGGTTTGCAGTTGTAGTGCCAGGACTTTTCATAATTATCGCATTATTTCATCATTTCAATAATTAATATCAATTATAATGGCATTAGATTCAAAAATTCCAAATGGTCCTATAGCGGACAAATGGACAAATTATAAAGATCATATTAATTTAGTAAACCCTGCTAACAAACGTAATTTAGATATTATCGTTGTTGGTACTGGTTTGGCTGGAGGTTCTGCAGCAGCTACTTTAGCTGAGTTAGGATATAACGTAAAAGCATTTTGTTTCCAAGATTCTCCACGTCGTGCGCACTCTATTGCGGCACAAGGAGGTATCAACGCGGCAAAAAATTATAAAGGTGACGGTGACTCAGTTTACAGATTGTTCTACGATACTGTAAAAGGTGGTGACTACCGTGCACGTGAGGCAAACGTTCATCGTTTGGCTGAAGTTTCTGCAAATATTATTGACCAATGTGTGGCTCAAGGGGTGCCATTGGCTCGTGAATATGGTGGACTTTTAGATAACCGTTCTTTTGGAGGAACTTTGGTTTCTCGTACATTTTACGCACAAGGACAAACTGGACAACAATTATTGTTAGGAGCTTATTCTGCAATGAACCGTCAAATTGGCCGTGGAAAAATCAAAATGTACAACCGTCACGAAATGCTTGACATTGTAATCGTGAACGGAAAAGCGAGAGGTATTATCGCTCGTAACTTAATCACTGGAGAAATAGAAAGACATTCTGCTCACGCGGTAGTAATTGGTTCTGGAGGATACGGAAACGTATTTTTCCTTTCAACAAATGCTATGGGAAGTAACGCAACAGCAGCTTGGAAAATTCATAAAAAAGGAGCGTTTTTCGCAAATCCTTGCTATACGCAAATTCACCCAACATGTATTCCGGTTTCAGGAGATCATCAGTCAAAACTGACTTTGATGTCTGAGTCGTTACGTAATGACGGTCGTATTTGGGTACCAAAAAACTTGGAAGATGCAAAAGCAATCCGTGAAGGAAAGAAAAAAGCAACCGATTTATCTGAAGACGAAAGAGATTATTTCTTAGAAAGAAGATACCCAGCATTTGGTAACTTAGTTCCTCGTGACGTTGCGTCTCGTGCTGCTAAAGAAAGATGTGATGCTGGTTTTGGAGTTAACAAAACGGGTGAAGCAGTTTACTTAGATTTCGCAGCAGCAATTAAACGTTACGGAACTGAAGATGCTTATGTAAAAGGTTTAGATGATAAAGATGCTGCTTTGGTAACTAAATTAGGAGCTGCAATCGTGAAAAGTAAATACGGAAACTTATTCCAGATGTATTACAAAATCGTCGATGAAGATCCTTATACAACGCCAATGATGATTTACCCAGCAGTTCACTACACAATGGGTGGAACTTGGGTTGATTATAACTTGATGACTACAATTCCTGGATGTTTCTCAATTGGAGAATCTAACTTCTCTGATCACGGAGCAAACAGACTTGGAGCTTCTGCTTTAATGCAAGGTTTAGCTGATGGATATTTTGTACTTCCTTATACTATCGGAGATTATCTTGCTCCAGATATTAAAATGGGAGAAATTTCTACAGACTTGCCAGAATTTGTTGAAGCTGAGAAAGCAGTTGTAGATCAAATCAATAAATTTATCAATAATAAAGGAACTCATTCTGTAGATTATTTCCACAAAAAACTTGGAAAAATCATGTGGGATAAAGTAGGTATGGCTCGTAATGCTAAAGGTTTAACTGAAGCTATCGAAGAAATTGCTGCTTTACGTGAAGAGTTTTATAAAGATGTAAAAGTTCCTGGAAGCGCTAACGAATTTAATCAGGAGTTAGAAAAAGCAACTCGTGTTGCCGATTTCTTAGAATTAGGAGAATTGTTCGCGAAAGATGCTTTACACCGTAACGAATCTTGTGGAGGTCACTTCCGTGAGGAATACCAAACAGAAGAAGGAGAAGCACTTCGTGACGATGACAACTTTGCATATGTTGCAGCTTGGGAATACAAAGGAAAACCAAGTGATGCGGTATTACACAAAGAGCCTCTTAATTACGAAAACATTAAATTAGTTCAAAGAAGTTATAAATAAGAATTTGGTCGAAAGCCAAAGTCTTAAAGTCAAAAGGCAAAATGTGCCAAGCGACTTTCGACTTTCGACTTTATGACTTTCAAACGAAAAAGGTATGAAACTTACATTAAAAATATGGCGTCAAAAAAACGCTCAAGATAAAGGAGGGATTGTAGAATATCCTATCGATGGAATCGAACCAGATATGTCTTTCCTTGAAATGTTAGACGTTCTTAACGAGGGTTTAATCAATAAAGGAGAAGAGCCTGTAGCATTTGACCACGATTGTCGTGAGGGAATCTGCGGAATGTGTTCTTTGTTCATCAACGGTGAAGCGCACGGACCAGACAGAGGTGTTACAACTTGTCAGTTACACATGCGTATGTTTAAAGATGGTGATACGATTTTTATCGAGCCATTTAGAGCAAAAGCGTTCCCTGTAATTAAAGATTTAGTTGTTGACAGAAGTTCTTTTGACAGAATTCAACATGCAGGAGGATTTATCTCTGTAAATACTTCAGGAAATACAATTGATGCAAATACAATTCCAATCAACAAAGACGATGCAGATAAATCATTTGATGCTGCTGCTTGTATTGGTTGTGGAGCTTGTGTTGCAACTTGTAAAAACTCTTCAGCAATGTTATTCGTTTCTGCAAAAGTTTCTCAATATGCATTATTGCCTCAAGGTAAAGTTGAAGCAGTTGATCGTGTATTAAACATGGTTCACCAAATGGATTTGGAAGGTTTTGGAAACTGTACAAATACTGGAGCTTGCGAAGTTGAATGTCCTAAAGGAATTTCTCTTGAAAATATTGCACGTATGAACCGTGAGTATTTAGCAGCAAGTTTAAAAGGATAATATATCTTTTATATAAATATAAAAAAGCATCCCGTCCTGGACGGGATGCTTTTTTTGTTTTGTTGTAAAAGGGGAGTAATAAAATTTAACTTATGTCAAATTTATTTTGATATAAAATTTATAATATCATTTTTCAAATAAAAATTGCGAATTGCCCTAGATATGGGGTTTTCGAATTATAAGAACAATTCATTTTGATTATTTTTTAAGGATTGGAACGATGTCGCAAATATTTGAAAGTTTGATTTGAAAAATATTCTTAATGCCATTTTTGGTTGCGATGAAATGTTTGTTGAAATGCTTATTTTTGTAAATACAAAATCAATTATCATGAGCACTGAAAATGAAGTTTTAAATTACAGTAAAGAAGAACGCAAAAATCATATTCTAAAAGAAATCAATCTTCATACTCGTGTAAGTTTTGAAACGCTGTCGGCTAAACTTGGTGTTTCTGAGGATACTGTTCGACGTGATATAAACGAATTAGACGCCGATTCTCTTTTGATTAAGGTAAAGGGGGGGGCAATGACTAAAGGATACCATTATTCGTCGTCTAATCAAACATATGCAGTTGAGGCAAAACAAGTGATCGCACAAAAAGCGGTAAATCTTCTTCATGATGGAATGGTTTTAATTGTTGACGGAGGAACTACGATTCGCGAATTCATCCGTTTAATTCCAAACGATCTAAATTTGACCGTTTTTACGATTACAGCTTTAACTGCTGTACAACTTTTAGACAAACCTAATATCAAAACCATTATGATTGGCGGTAGTATTTCTTCTTACAGTCAGATGTGCGTGAGCGGAGAAGCTTTTCATCAATTGGCCAACATAAAAGCAGATCTTTTGGTTCTCGGAACAAATGCTTTAGATGTTGAAGGCGGTTATTCCGATTCTGATTGGGAAACTGTTCAGGTAAAAAAGGCAATGATTCAAGCTTCTAGAAAAACAGCGGTTTTAACTATTACTGAAAAGTTAAATACGGTTCTTAAAATGAAAATTGCCAGCTTGTCTGAAGTTAATTATGTGATTACGGAGGAAGAACCTGATCACGAAAAATTACAGCCTTATAAAAAGAATATGCCAAGTTTGATTATCATGTAATCTACTAGAGTGCTTTCTGTTTTTATTAAAATAAATTGTTTGAAATGAAAATTGCTTTAATTCAATCTGATCTCTTTTGGGAGAATCCGTCTAAAAACCGAGAAAATTTTGATTCGAAAATCAACGAAATTGAATCAGAAGTAAATCTTATTGTCCTTCCAGAAATGTTTTCTACAGGATTTACAATGAATCCTTCCGCTGTTGCTGAAACAATGAATGGCGAAACTGTTCTATGGATGAAAGAAGTTGCAAAGCAAAAAAACGCTGCAGTTACGGGAAGTTTGGTTATTACTGAAAACGGAAAATTTTATAACCGAATGTTGTTTGTTTTTCCTTCTGGAGAAATTCAGTTTTACAACAAACGCCATTTATTTACTTTGGCAGGAGAAGATCAATTTTATACAGCTGGAACAGAAAAAGTTATTGTTGAATATTTAGATTGGAAAATTTGTCTGCAGGTTTGTTATGATTTGCGTTTTCCTGTTTTTACTCGGAATACAGAGAATTACGATTTGATTTTATATGTTGCCAATTGGCCAAAGGTGCGTACCAACGCATGGGACGCTTTGCTGAAAGCGCGCGCCATTGAAAATTTAAGTTATGCTGTAGGTGTAAATAGAATTGGTCTTGACGCAAATAATTATGAGCATATTGGCCACTCTCAGGCAGTTGATTTTTTAGGGAATTACATTCTTGAACCACAAGAAACGGAAGGTGTTTTTGTGGTCGATCTAGATAAAAACATAATGTTGGAAACCCGAAAAAAACTTGATTTTTTAAGTGATCAAGATATTTTTGAAGTTAAAATCTAGAAAGCTTTTCGTTTCTTCTCAGCTTCTTTCTTTTTCTTTTCGTCTGTTTTTTTCTCTACTTCAGGGCTAAATGGAACACTTAAATCAATAGGCTGATCAACATCCCAATTCGAACGCACATCAACTTCTTTCTGGAAATAAAAAACTTCTTCAGAGTAGGTTTTGCTTAAGAAATTTCCAGTATCATAAACTTTGTTTTTGTTGTCGTCATAAATTACACGTACAGAAAAGGCTTCTGGTTCAACTAAATTGAATTCAATTTTAGTCTGACCTTCAGAATATTCGCTTGCCAGAACTTTGTCTCCTCTTTTGTTGATGATTTGGACAATAATTGGAAAACGTTTCACATTTTGCAGATTCAGTACTAAATTCCCGTAATCTTCTAATTCTTTGGTCGTTAATTTATAAGATAAAGTATCATTTGATTTGCCATAAAAATCAGTCAAAGCGCCGGGCATTAGTGTAAAACGATATTTTTCTAAAGGTTCTTTTTTGAAATCAAAATGTAATTTTTGCTCAAATTCATCATATTCTGTGGTGAATTTTACGGCAACAGAATCTTTGTTGACCAACGAAATTTTTGAATTATCAAATTTAACCAACGGTGTCGCCGATTCTAATGTAAATCGTTCTCTAAAATTAAGCATGCCGTTTTGTACAGCCGTAATATTCAGCGTGTCTTTTTTCAGGTCTTTGATTTTAAAACTGAATTTCTTGTTGTATTTATCGGCATTAACTTCCAGTGATAGTGAATCGGTTTTTATTGGTTTATACCAAACTTGTAAGGAGTCTTTTTTAGGGAATTCTGTCATAATAGTTTCCAGAACATCGTTGTGGTTTTTAAGCGCAATTTTAGGCTTAGTAACTTTGAAATCCATATTTCCTTCGTATGGAAGCAATAATCTGTTTCCAGACGCCTGAATTGGTTTGAAAGTTTTTAAAGGCAATTTTTCTTTGAATAATTCCAATTCAAAAATAGTATCGTTTGGAACTGTAATAGGATGTTTTATAAACGCAATCTTGTCATCTTTTGGATTGAATTTATTATTGCTCGATTTGTCTTTCATTGCAACTAAAAGATATTTTCCGGGCTTTAAATTCTCTAATGTAAACGTTCGTAAACTGTCCAGAGTGTTGGTGATATATCTCGGGAATTCTTTATAAACAGCTGAGTCTTTATACTTGTCATTTACTTCATAAAGCATAACAGAGACAAAATTATCCACATATTTTTCATACGAATCTTTAATGATTCCTTTTATAGAAAGGGAGTCAATATAAGATCCAGTCGAAAAAACATACTTAAATTGATGAATTGAATTTCCTTCGTTATTGTCTGCAAGACTTTCGCCAAAATTTAAACTGTAAGTTGTGTTGGGCTGTAAAGTGTCTTTAAGTTTTATAGTGATAATTTTGCTTGCAGTTGTTGGTAATACAAGCGGTTCATGTTTCATTGGAGGCGAAATGATCAACTGTTTGTTTAGGTTTTTCAGTTTTACATATTCATCAAATGTCAAAATGATTTCATTGGCCTTAAAATTAGTGCTGAAATTTTCAGGATAGCTCGATCTTAAAACAGGCGCAAGCGTATCTTTTAATCCGCCTGTAATACTGCCTCTTTTAGCGCAGCTCATCATTAAAAATACCAATAAAAGTGAAATGTATTTGAGAGTGTTTTTCAACATAATCGTTTTTGAATTTGATTGCACAAAATAACGATTATATTTGCTTTAATCGAAATTTTTTATCTATTTATTAGGATTTCCATTTTTTGATTTTCTCTCTTTTTTACCGTAAATATTTTCTTACTTTTGGTTCAAAATGTAATATAACTTAGTTTTGTTAAAGCGATTTTTTTGGATTTCATTCTTTCTTTTGCTGACATCGTGCAGTGAAAACGACAAGCCTATAATTGCGTTTTATTATTGGAAAACCAATTTAAAATTTTCAGAAACAGAAAAAGAAGTTTTGAGAGATAACAATGTCAGTAAACTTTATGTTAGATATTTTGATGTTGGAATTCATCCAAAAACGCAAAATCCATTTCCTGTAAGTCCAATTCATTTTCAGGAAAATATTCAAAGTTTTGAGATTGTTCCAGTTGTTTTTATTCAGAATAAAGTAATGTTGAAATCAAATCTTGATATTAAAGATTTGGCTGAAAAAACAATTCATTTGATTGCCGAAATCAATAAAAAGAATAAAATTAATTGTGACGAAATTCAAATAGATTGCGATTGGTCCTTAGAAAGCAAAGGCAATTATCTTAAATTTATTGAACAAGTTAAAAAGCTTTCGCATAAAAAACTTTCCGCCACAATCAGACTTCATCAGGTTAAGTATTTTAAAAAAACTAAAATTCCAAATGTTGATTCAGGTGTTTTAATGTTTTATAATATGGGAAGTATTGCGCCAGATTCTCTGAATTCAATTTATAGCAGAGAAATTTCAGAGCGATATCTAAAAAGTTTGAAAAAATATCCGTTGCGTCTTAATTATGCATTGCCTATTTATTCTTGGGCAATTCATATTCGGAATCAAAAAGTTTTGGGATTTCGTTCAAAAATGAATTTAGCTGAACTCAAAAATGATAAAAACTTCGAACAAATTAATTCAATATTTTTCAGAGTTAAACAATCAAATTATAAAAATGGAGTTTATTATGAAGAAAATGATCTGCTGAAAATGGAAACAATTTCTGCAGAAAATTTAAAAGAAATGGCTGAAGATTTAAGCGAAAATGCCACACAGCCACCAAGACGAAATTATATTTTACGATTTAGATGAATTCAATTTAAAAAATTATGAAAAGAATATTTTTGAACAAGTTGTTTCTTGTTTTTAGCATTGGACTTTATTTCTGTTTACGGCGTAATTTATGCATGTGCCGGTGGAGACGACTGGGATTTTTTTGGATATAATTCGAATTTCACGCCAGAAACTTTTGCCGATAAATCCTATTCACCGCTTTTTTTGTCAGGTGATATTTTTTACGGAATTGGATTTGACACCGAGCATAATTCGCGATTCAATAGAAATATAAAGGATGACTGGGCTAATTACTTAAAAGGAAAAGCGGATACTACTTCTGTTAATTATTTTTTAATTGGAAATGAAAGCAGAAGATATTATTCGGATGAAAAAAATGTAATCAAAAACAAAGAAGAAATTGCAGATTTACACGCTTTTTATAAGACTAAAAAAGACAATAAAACTTCTCAAAAATGGAGTAAAAAGCTCAATTTGAAAGAGGAGAAAATTAAAAATTTTGTTGAGTTTTTGTATTTGGCGCAAAAAATAGAAACGGTTTCGATTGGTGAAGAAAATTGGAGTTACGAGCCGGTTGTGGCAAAAACGTTCAAAGATGCAAAAACGATTCAGTCAATCGAAAATGTGTACAATACTTTGTCAGATCCTTTTTTGAAAAACCGTTATTGGTTTCTGACTATGAAAGCTCGTTTTTACAGTAATGACAAACAAAAAGCGATCGATTTTTTTAATAAAACTGAAAGTTCGGTTCCTAAAAACACCTTGTATTATAGAGCGCTTTCGTATGTTGCGGGGATTAATTACAAACAAAAGAAATTTGCGGTTTCTAATTATTTGTATGCCAAAGTTTTTGATAAATGCCCAGAATTAAGAGTTGTTACAGCGTATAGTTTTCGTCCAAAAAACGATTCAGATTGGAACAAAGCTCTTTTAATGGCGAAAAATAATGATGAAAAAGCGGCGCTTTGGGCAATTCACGGTTATTATAAAGATGAAAAACAGGCAATCGAAAAAATATACGAATTAAACCCGAAAAGCGAACATTTAAATTATCTGGCAACCCGATTGGTTAATGGACTTGAGCAATCTATAAATAATTCATTTCAGAAGGATGGAGGAGAAAATCAGCCTCAAAAAAAATTAACAGTAGCAGAAAATAAAACAGAAAATCAAGCTAAGGTCGATAAAAAAGCATTCGATTTAATTGCTAAAATTTCGGCAGCTGGAAATACAGATCGACCTTATCTTTGGGATTTGTCTCTCGGATATTTGCAGACTTTAAAAGGAGATTATGCCAATGCTGACAAGAATTTTGATAAAGCTGTAAAAACACTTCCCAAAACCGAGTTGGCAGGAATGCAGCTTCGATTATTGCGTTTTGTGAATAATTTGAGCAAAATTGATAAACTGACAGACAAAAATGAGAAGACAATTCTAGCTGATTTGAATTGGCTTTATTATGAGCTTCCAAAAAACTACAAAGGACAGGAATTTCGTTATCAAAATGCTTCTTCATGGAGCAGGAGCTATTTGTCAACGCTATATCGTGAAAAAGGAGATGTGGTAATGTCTGAGATTTTTGGCGAATCGCGTTACAGTTATTGGAATGATGGAAATTCATTTTATGATAATGAAAAGGTTTTATTGGATATGAAAGCTTTTTTGGAAAAATCAAATAAAACTGAAATTGAGAAAATTGGCGCAGGAATTTACAGTTTGAAATTAAAGGATATTAATAATTTTCAGGCAGTTCAGGCGACTTTCAAAAATAAAATCCCGGAAGCTATTGAATTTATTGAAGCAGACAGATTCAGTTCAATATTATAAGCTTTTAGGAAATCCGTTTAACGGAAACATAAAAGATTGCCATGATTGTGAGCATGCAGCTTATCAGAAAAAGAAATATTCGCAGATGGATTTCTTAGTTACAATTAAAGAAATGCAGGATAAATTGGCAAAAAAAGAAGATGTTTATACAAACAGTTTATTGCTGGGAAATGCATTTTATAATATTTCGCATTTTGGAAATGCAAGAACTTTTTATGAAATCAGTATTGTAGGTTACGGTTCAAGTCCCTATTCGTTCAGAAATTCAATGAAAGAAATGATTACGAATAATTCGGTTTCAAAAATGTATTATCAAAAAGCTTTTGAAGCAGCGTCAAACAAAGAACAAAAAGCAAAATGTTTGTATTTGATTTCGAAATGTGAACGAAATGATTATTATAATAAAAAATACAATGACATCAATAATTACTGGGAAATACAAGATGATAAAATTAATTTTATTGCCTGGAATTCATTCAAAGCTTTAAGGAAAGATTATTCGGATACAAAATATTATCAGGATGTTATAGCAGAATGTGGTTACTTTAATACATATGTAAACCAATAAATTTGATAAAACGATGGTAAATAAAATTGAACATATAGGAATTGCAGTAAAAAATATGGACGACGCTAATATTTTATTCGAAAAGATGCTTGGTGTTTCGTCTTATAAAATGGAAGCAGTAGAAAGTGAAGGCGTTTTAACTTCTTTTTTTCAAACTGGAAACAACAAAATTGAACTTTTAGTAGCAACAAATCCCGAAAGTCCAATTGCAAAATTTTTAGAAAAAAAAGGAGAAGGAATTCACCATATTGCTTTTGATGTTACAGATATTTATGCCGAAATAGAACGCTTAAAAACTGAAGGTTTTGTGCTGATAAACGAAGTTCCGAAGAAAGGCGCCGACAATAAACTGGTGGTTTTTCTGCATCCAAAGAATACAAATGGTGTTTTAGTAGAGCTTTGTCAGGAAATTAAATAAAAAAATGACAAATTTGTTTTTAAATAAGGTATTGAAAATCAATATCGTTTTTTAAGACTGGTACTTTAAAACAAAATTAAATACAAATGATGTCTTAAAATATTTGGAGTGAACGAAAAATAGTAGTAATATTGCATCCTCAAACCGGTCCTATAGCTCAGCTGGTTAGAGCACCTGACTCATAATCAGGTGGTCCCTGGTTCGAGCCCAGGTGGGACCACAATAAGAAAAAAGCTTCATAATTTTTATGGAGCTTTTTTTTTGGTTTTAAGTTGTATTTTTGCAAAAAATCTTCTACATTTGTCGGGTGAAACTCTTTAAACACAAGGGTTTGTACGAAATTTCATAAAAGACCCCAAGTCTAATTTAATATCGCTTGTCTCTGGCAAGTTTAAACTTATGAAGATTAAAAAAACTATTTTTTTTGCATTTTGTTTTACCTTACTGAGTGCATCAATTCTTTTAGCTGCCTCATCCAGGGCCACCAACAACTCAAAGTGCTAGTACAACGACTGATGCTGATGATGATGATGGTCCGCCACCGCCACCGCCAGTTCCTGTCGATGAAAATTTGATTGTTTTAGCTGGATGTGCAGTAGTTCTAGGTATTTATGCAATTCGCAGATATATTTCACAAAAAAAGCTTCAATTTAAATTGAAGCTTTTTTTGTGAAAATGTGTTTCTTTTATTTGTTTATGGCATATAATCGTGAAATATATTTGCCGACAACATCAAATTCTAAATTTATTTTTGTTCCCACTTTAAAATCTTTAAAATTGGTGTGTTCAAAAGTATATGGTATTATTGAGACGCTAAATTCGTTTGTTTTTGAATTTACAACTGTAAGACTTACTCCATTTACTGTAATGGATCCTTTTTCAATAGTAATGTTGTTAAGGTTCTTGTCGTATTCAAAAGTATAATTCCAGCTTCCGTTTGCTTCTTCAATTTTTATACATGTTCCAGTTTGGTCCACATGTCCTTGAACAATATGTCCGTCAAGACGGTCGCCAAGTTTCATTCCTCGTTCTAAATTTACAATATCACCTTCTTGCCATTCGCCAATATTTGTTTTTAAAATCGTTTCGTCAATTGCTGTTACGGTATAAAAAGTAATCTTTAATAGCGACAACAGTTAAGCAGATTCCGTTGTGAGAAACACTCTGGTCAATTTTTAATTCGTGTAGTTATCGATGAATCAATCGTGATGTGAAGATTGTTTTGATCTTTTTTTATTTCGTGAATCCTTCCTAGGGTTTCTATAATTCCTGTGAACATTGTTGTTTTATTTTACTAAATTTGCACATCAAAATTAGCAATAAATAAGCTGAGCTCATGAATAAAAAAGCAGAAAATATAATTGTTGGAATTTCGGTTGGAGATTTAAACGGTATTGGAAGCGAAGTAATACTTGAAAACATTTGAGGATTCTCGTATGTTAGAAATGTGTACGCCGGTTATTTTTGCGAATGCTAAAATACTTTCTTTTGTTAAAAAAAGCTTTGACATCTACAGTTCAGTTTCACGGAGTAGACAAATTAGATCAGGTTTTACCAGGAAAAGTTAATGTTCTCAATCTTTGGAAAGAAGGTGTTGATATTAATTTTGGGCAAAATGATGAGAAGATAGGAGAATATGCTATAAAATCATTTGTCGCGGCGACAAAAGCTTTAAAAGAGGGTGAGATTGATGTTTTGGTTACTGCTCCAATAAATAAATACAATATTCAATCAGAAGATTTTAAATTTCCGGGGCATACCGATTATTTAGATCAGGAATTGGAAGGCGATGCACTTGATGATGATGGTTCAGGATAATTTGAGAGTAGGTTTGCTGACGGATCATGTTCCTGTAAATGAAGTTTCGTCGCATTTAACAGAAGAATTAATTGCAAGAAAAATTGAAACAATCAGAAAATCGCTTGATTCAGGATTTTAGTATTGTAAAGCCAAAAATTGCTGTTTTAGGATTGAATCCGCATGCTGGCGACAACGGTGTGATTGGAAAAGAAGATGATTTGGTTTTAAAGCCGGCATTTAAAAAAATATTTGAAGAAGGAACAATGGTTTTTGGTCCGTTTCCTGCCGATGGTTTTTTTGGAAGCGGTCAATATGAGAAATATGATGCAATTGTAGCAACCTATCATGATCAGGGATTAATTCCGTTTAAAACATTGTCTTTTGGCAAAGGAGTAAATTATACAGCAGGTTTAAATAGGATAAGGACTTCGCCGGATCATGGTACGGCATATGATATTGCCGGAAAAGACATGGCAGATTATAATTCGTTTAAAGAAGCGGTTTATCTGGCGATTGATATTTTTCATTCGCGTAATCAGTATGAGGAGATTAGCCAAAAACCTCTTAAAATAAAAGAAAAACAGTTATAAACAAAAAAATGTGAATAAGATTATTGGATTTGCAATAATTTTATATCTTTGCACCCCAATTCAGATATCTGTGTTTTAGATGCCGAATTGTTCAAATTGATGTTGAAATGAAGCAAAACAAAAGAATTTTTAATTCCTTTCGTGGGATTAAAACTAGGAAAACACCATTTTGAGTATCAGATAAATAAAAAGTTCTTTGAGGACTTTGAGTATGACGAATTTCAAAGTTCGGATATCAAAGTAAATTTAGTTTTAGATAAAAAAAGCACCATGCTGGAGCTTGGATTTCAAACACAAAGGAACTGTAAACGTGCCTTGTGATCTAACAGGCGAAGATTTTGATCTTCCTATAAAAGGGAAAATGAAATTAATTGTTCGTTTTGGAGATGAGTTTAATGATGATAATGAAGAGTTGCTGATTTTGCCGCATGGAGAATATCAAATAGATGTAGCACAGTACATTTATGAAATGATTGCGCTGTCGGTACCTCTAAAACGAGTTCATCCAGGAGTAAAAGACGGAAGCTTAGACAGCTGAAGCTTTGAAAAAACTGAATGAACTGACTGTAAAAGACAGTCAAAGAAGAAAAAGAAGAGAGTAAACAAGAAGAAAATATTGACCCGCGTTGGGACAAATTAAAGAAACTATTAACGGATAAATAATATAGTAAAATGGCACATCCTAAGAGAAAAATCTCGAAAACAAGAAGAGATAAGAGAAGAACACATTATAAAGCTACTGTAGCTCAAATCGCTACATGTCCTATTACAGGAGAAGCACATTTATACCACAGAGCTTACTGGCATGAAGGTAAAATGTACTACAGAGGACAGGTTGTTATCGATAAATCTGAAGCTGTTGCTTAATACGTTTTTGTAAATGATACTAGAACTCTCACATAGTGAGAGTTTTTTTTGTTGGTTATAATTTTCTTTTTTTAAGAAATTATATACAAATTAATTTCGTTTTTTTTTGTAATTTTCAAGTCTTTTAAAAATTTTTCAAATACACCGTATTTGAAAAGAAATAATAGAATATAATGAGTACAATCACAGCCGCAATTACCGCTGTTGGAGCCTATGTTCCGGACTTTGTGCTTTCGAACAAAGTGCTGGAAACTATGGTCGATACCAATGATGAATGGATTACCACTCGTACCGGAATTAAAGAAAGAAGAATTCTTAAAGATGCTGATAAAGGAACATCGTTTCTTGCTATAAAAGCAGCACAAGATTTAATAGCGAAAGCAAATATTGATCCTTTAGAGATTGATATGGTTATAATGGCAACAGCTACAGCCAGATATGCCGGTGGCCTCAACAGGAGTTTATGTTGCAACAGAAATTGGAGCTACAAATGCTTTTGCATACGATTTGCAGGCAGCATGTTCAAGTTTCTTATACGGAATGTCAACTGCTGCAGCTTATATTCAGTCAGGACGTTACAAAAAAGTATTTATTAATTGGTGCTGATAAAATGTCTTCAATTGTAGATTATACAGACAGAGCTACTTGTATTATTTTTGGAGATGGAGCAGGTGCTGTTTTATTTGAACCAAATTATGAAGGCTTAGGTTTGCAGGATGAATATTTAAGAAGTGACGGTGTAGGCCGCGATTTTCTTAAAATTGATGCCGGAGGTTCTTTAATTCCAACTACAGCAGAGACCGTTGAAAATAGACAGCACAATATTATTCAGGACGGAAAAACTGTTTTTAAATATGCTGTTACCAACATGGCTGATGCAAGCGAAAGATCGTGCAAAGAAACAATTTGACTAATGAAGATGTAGATTGGTTAGTACCCCATCAGGCAAACAAACGTATTATTGATGCTACTGCAAGCAGAATGAACCTTGAAGATTCAAAAGTATTGATGAATATTGAAAAATACGGTAATACAACTTCAGCAACTTTGCCATTAGTATTAAGCGATTTTGAACATCAGTTCAAAAAAGGAGATAATATTATTTTTGCCGCTTTTGGTGGTGGATTCACATGGGGATCTATTTACTTGAAATGGGCTTACGATAACAAATAAATTAAAACTAAAAACGAATCATTATGGATTTAAAAGAAATTCAAAACCTAATCAAATTTGTAGCAAATTCGGGAGTTGCAGAAGTAAAGTTAGAAATGGATGATGTAAAAATCACTATTAGAACAACTTTAGAAGGGAATGTAACTGAAACTACTTATGTACAGCAATTACCAGCTCAGGCCAGCATTGCCGCAAGCTGGCAGTTCCTCAAGCTGACTGCTCCGGCTGTTGTAAATGTAAACAGCTGAAGCAGCAGCTCCAGCTGAAAATTCTAAATTACATTACTATAAAATCTCCAATCATTGGAACTTTCTATAGAAAACCATCTCCAGACAAACCAGTTTTCACTGAAGTTGGAAGCACTATTGCAAAAGGTGATGTTCTTTGTGTAATTGAAGCAATGAAATTATTCAACGAAATCGAATCAGAAGTTTCAGGTAAAATTGTAAAAATTTTTGTTGACGATATGTCTCCTGTAGAATTTGATCAACCTTTATTCTTAGTAGATCCATCATAAATAAATTTAGATTTTTAGATTTTAGATTTTAGAAGGATTCAAAGTTTTTAAATCATCTAAAATTATCTAATTATCAAATTGTCTAATTATCTAATTAAAATAAGATGTTTAAAAAAATATTAATTGCGAATAGAGGAGAAATTGCACTTCGTGTAATTCGTACATGCAAGGAAATGGGAATCAAAACTGTAGCAGTTTACTCTACAGCAGATGCAGAAAGTCTTGCATGTGAAATTTGCTGACGAAGCGGTTTGTATTGGACCCCCTCCAAGTAACTTATCGTATTTGAAAATGTCAAATATTATTGCTGCTGCAGAAATTACAAATGCAGATGCAATACATCCAGGATACGGATTTCCTTTCTGAAAATGCTAAATTTTCAAAAATTTGCCAAGAGCACGGAATCAAATTTATTGGTGCTGCTCCAGAAATGATTGACAGAATGGGAGATAAAGCTTCTGCAAAAGCTACAATGAAAGCGGCAGGAGTTCCATGTGTGCCAGGTTCAGACGGATTATTAGAATCTTACGAACATGCACAAAAAACTAGCTAAAGAATTTGGCTACCCAGTAATGCTTAAAGCTACTGCTGGTGGTGGTGGAAAAGGAATGCGCGCTAGTCTGGAAAGAAGAAGAGCTTTTAAAAGCATGGGAAAGTGCACGTCAGGAAGCTGCTGCTGCATTTGGAAATGACGGAATGTACATGGAGAAACTTATTGAAGAACCACGTCATATCGAAATTCAGGTTGTTGGTGATTCTTACGGAAAAGCATGTCACCTTTCTGAAAGAGATTGTTCTGTTCAACGTCGTCACCAAAAATTGACTGAAGAAACACCTTCGCCTTTCATGACAGATGAATTGCGTGCTGCAATGGGAGAAGCTGCTGTAAAAGCTGCTGAATTCATTAAATACGAAGGAGCTGGAACTGTAGAATTTCTGGTGGACAAACACAGAAACTTCTATTTCATGGAAATGAATACTCGTATTCAGGTGGAGCACCCAATCACAGAACAAGTTATTGATTATGATTTGATTCGTGAGCAAATTATGGTTGCTGCAGGAATTCCAATTTCAGGGAAAAACTATTTACCACAATTACACGCTATCGAATGCCGTATTAATGCTGAAGATCCTTATAACGATTTTCGTCCTTCACCAGGAAAAATTACTACGCTTCATATGCCAGGAGGACACGGAGTTCGTTTAGATACTCACGTTTATTCTGGTTATAGTATTCCGCCAAATTACGATTCAATGATCGCTAAGTTAATTACAACTGCGCAATCTCGTGAAGAAGCTATCAGCAAAATGCGAAGAGCTTTGATGAATTCGTTATCGAAGGCGTGAAAACTACAATACCTTTCCACAGACAATTAATGGATGATCCAAAATATATTGCAGGAGATTATACAACTGCATTTATGGATACTTTCAAAATGAATAGTCCAGAATAATTTTTAAGGCTGTCGGTTTCGGCAGCCTTTTTTATTTGTAATACAAACCCGATGAGTTTTTGACTTATCGGGTTTTATTGTTTTTATACGTCAGGAAACACTAAAAGTGTATAATTTTTACACACTCATTTAGAGAATTACACACTTTTTACAATTGATAAATTTTGGCATGATGATGAAAATCTCTTTAAAAACAAGGGATTAGCTACAATGGAGGTGTGTTTTTGCTTTACGGCATAATAATTTCATTATCTAAAGCGTAAACAACTATAAACAAAACTAAAATTTACATTATGAAAAAGATATTTTTATCAGCCGCTATTGTTTTGGGAAGTTTAACTTCATTCGCAACAAATTCTTCAGTTGAAGATTCTATTATAAAAACAGTTTCAATTCAGGATGAATATACTGAAATCAAATTAGAAGAATTGCCAGTTGCGGTTACCGATGCTTTAAAAAAATCATTTCCAAATGCAGTAGTTTCTAAAGCATACAAAAATGAAAAAGCACAATATAAACTGGATGTAACAGTTGGAGGCAAAGAAGGAAATCTTTTTGCTAACGCCGACGGAACTTGGATTCAAAAATAATCTAAAACTCATCCCATGTATTTTCAAATAAAAAATACTAAAATTAAATTAACTATCTTAAAATACTATTATCATGAAAAAATTATTTATATCAGCCGCAATCGTTTTGGGAGGTTTAACATCATTTGCTTCGACTTTGACTTCTCCCATATCAAATTCAATCGTAAAAACAATTTCAATTCAAGACGAGTACACTGAAATTAAATTAGAAGAAGTTCCATCTGCAGTTACAGACGCACTAAAAAAAGCGTATCCAGATGCAGTACTTTCAAAAGCATACAAAAATGCTGCATCACAATATAAACTTGAAGTTACTGTAGGTGATAAAGTAGGTTCTGTTTATGCTAACGCAGACGGAACATGGGTTAAAAAATAAGCCCTTTTTGTTCCAAATAAATTAATTAACTCTATTAAATATACACACATTATGAAAAATTTATTTTTATCAGCCGCAATCGTTTTGGGAAGTTTAACATCATTTGCTTCAACTTCTCCAATTAAAAACACAATCGTAAAAACAATTTCAATTCAAGACGAATATACTGAGATCAAAGTAGAAGAAGTTCCTTCTGCAGTTACAAATGCGCTTAAAAAAGCATATCCAGACGCAGTACTTTCTAAAGCTTACAAAAACACAGCTTCTCAATACAAATTAGAAGTTACTGTAGGTGACAAAGTAGGTTCTCTATATGCAAACGCAGATGGATCTTGGGTAAAAAAATAATTCGTTAACTAAAAAACTATCATTATGAAAAAGATAATCTTATCGGCAGCGATCCTTTTAGGAGGACTGTCAGTACAAGCCACACCGATCGTTGCTATTAATCCAGCGACAGAATTAGTAAAGTTTCAAGATGAGTATAAAGAAGTTGATGCTGTTCCGGCAGCAATCAAAACAGCTTTAGACAATGCTTATCCTGGTGTAAAACTTGAAAAAGCGTATGTAAACGACAAAAAAGAATACAAAATCGACATTATTGTTCGAGAAGTAAAATCTACTGTTTACACAGACGAAAAAGGAAACATTCTTAAAAAGTAACTCTAAAACTATCCCCACTATGAAAAAGTTAATCTTATCGGCAGCTGTCGTTTTTGGAAGTTTGTCAATCAATGCTGCAACTGTTGTTGCAAAAACCGAAATGGTTCAATCAGTAAATATTCAAGATGAATACACTGAGGTTGCTATAGATGCTGTTCCGGCAGCAGTAAAATCGACTATTGAAAAATCTTTTGCTGGTACAAAGCTTGAAAAAGCATACAAAAATGCGAAGAACGAATATAAACTTGTCATAGCGAGCGGAGAGAAAAAGTACACTTTTTTTACAGATGCTTCTGGAAATATTATTAAAAAATAATTCTTTAAAAAGAGCAATATGAAAAAGTTAGCCATCACAGGGGCCGTTATTCTGGCAAGTTTGTCTATTCCAGCAAATGCGACGACGATTCAAAATAAAATAAACGCGTCCGTTTTTGTTCAAACAGAATATACAGAAGTTACTGCAGATGCTGTTCCGGCGGCCGTAAAAACTGCTCTGCAGACTGCTTATCCAAATGCAAAACTGGATAAAGCATATGTAAACGAGAAAAAAGAATACAAATTAGAAATATCAGTTAAGGACCAAAAGGCTACTGTTTACTCAGATGTCAATGGCAATTGGCTGAAAATATAATAAATATATTATAAATATAATTAGGTGAATTAGATTTATGTTTTTGGTGAAAAAGAGATTGCTTATAGCAGTCTCTTTTTTTTTGCATAATTTTGTGAGAATACAACTTTAATAGTATTATTTTAGCAAAAAAGTCCATAAAAACAGATGTCAAAGATATTATTGATAGAAGATGATATTTCGTTTTGTAAATTATTAGAGAAGTTTCTAATAAAAAAAGCATACGAAGTAACTATAGCTTTCTCTGCAGCAGAAGCAAGAACAGCAATCAAAAACGAATCGTTTGATTTGATTTTGACAGATCTTCGTTTGCCAGATTCTGATGGTATTGGGCTAATGACTGAAATTAAAAATTCTCATCCTCATATTCCTGTTGTTATGATGACAGGTTACTCTGATGTGAACACCGCTGTAAAAGCTATAAAAAACGGCGCCGCAGATTATATTTCGAAACCTTTTAATCCAGATGAGGTTTTATTAGTAATTACAAATGCTCTGCAAAATAATGAAGCTGAGGAAATTTCACCGAAAGAAAAGAAACCGGCAAAAAAACAAGCAACGGCAGAAAACGAATTTGTAAAAGGAATTTCTGTTGCTTCTAGAAAATTGTTAGATCATATTCAGTTGGTAAGCCCTACAGATATGTCTGTTTTGATTATTGGCGAAAGCGGTACAGGAAAAGAAATTATTGCAAAAAGCATTCATCAGCAAAGTACTCGAAAAAACAATAATTTTATTGCGGTTGACTGTGGAGCAATTCCGAAAGAATTGGCTGCAAGCGAATTTTTTGGGCATTTAAAAGGTTCTTTTACGGGCGCGATTAGTGATAAAATGGGCTATTTTGAAGCTGCAAATGGAGGAACTCTTTTTTTAGATGAAATTGGAAATCTTTCTTATGAAAACCAAATTCAGCTGTTGAGAGCGCTTCAAGAGCGAAAAATAAAACCTGTTGGAAGCAATAAAGAAATAAACGTCGATATCCGAATCATAACTGCAACAAATGAAGATTTACGTGAAGCAGTAAAAAACGGCGAATTTAGAGAAGATTTATACCATAGAATCAATGAATTCTCTATTCTGTCACCTTCATTAAAAGATAGGGAAGAAGATTTGATGGTTTTTGCCGATTATTTCCTTGAAAAAGCCAATCAGCAATTAAATAAAGATATTATTGGATTTTCTCCAGAAGTGGTTGCTATTTTTCAAAAATACAATTGGCCAGGGAATTTACGTGAATTGCAAAATTGCGTAAAACGTGCAACACTTTTAACACGTGGCGATTTTATTGAAAGCGAAGTTTTGCCAGCCGAGTTTTTTCAGATTCAAAAACAAAATTCTTCTGAGAATTCAGTTACTTTTTCTTTATCTGAAAATGAAAAAGAAACTATTATTCACGCACTTTCAAAAACGCAGAATAATAAATCAGAAGCTGCAAAACTTCTTAAAATTACCAGAAAAACGCTTTATAATAAATTAAAGCAATACAACATCGATTAGGTAATTTCTTTTTCTAAAAGTATGAAAAGTGAAATGATTTTTGCATTTAGATCTTTATAAATGTCTTTTGCTTTAGTGATTTCAAATTCATTTTTTTCTAAAACTACAAGAATTTTAGCGATTTCGTTAGCTTCAATTTGTTTGAACATTGGTGCGATTCGATGCGCGATTGCATTTATTTCGACAGTGTTTTCTTCTAAGATGGCATTTTCAAGAAAAACTAAATTTTCATTTGTGCTTTCGATAAATGATTTTAAGACTTCATTCAATGCATTTTTGTCATTGGCCAAAAATTCTTTCAACGTTTCTAAAGAATATAATTTTACAGATGATTTTTCTTCTGTTTGAGTAGTGTCAACTTTTGGGAGATGATCATCTTCCAAAATAATTCTGATGGTATCTAAAAGTATTTTAGGAGAATAAGGTTTTTTTACAACAGTTGTAAATCCAGCATCAGCATATACCGAAGCATCGAGATCTGTTCGACCTGTCAAGGCAATTACGGGCTGATTTTTATAAACTGACGTATTTTTAAGCTTTTGCAAAAACGCAAATCCGTCCATTTCTGGCATTTGAATATCTGTTATAGCAAAATCGAAATTTGTTTTCTGAATGGCCTCTAATGCTTTTCCAGCACTGTTAAAAGATAAAACCTGATGTTTTTCTTGTCTTAAAACACCGCTGGTTAAATTCAGAAGATTAATATCATCATCAATAACAATAAAAGTCTGTGATTTAGTTTGTTGTGAAACAGTTTTTTTAATCTCATCGACTTGATTTGAGCTAGTATCAAATAATAGCGGAAGCTTAATTTCAAAAGTACTTCCTTGACCAAAAATGCTTTCGAGTTGTAGAGTACCGCCTAAAATCGAAATTATTTTCTGGCAGATTGATAAACCTAAACCTGTTCCGCCATATTTTTTTTCAATTCCTTCATTTGCCTGTGCAAATTCTTCAAAAACAAATTTCTGATTTCCTTTTTCAATCCCAATTCCGGTATCTTCGATTGTAATGGTAAAAAAATCATTGTTTTCTGTTGGGAACGCATTAATTTTTATGTAACCTTCCTCGGTAAATTTATAGGCATTTCCAATAATATTGCTCAAAATTTGTTTCAGTCGAAAAGGATCGCCAACAATTTTTGAATTTAATTTTTCATCAACATTAATTATCAAATCAATATTCTTTTGTTTGTAAACGGTTTGAATGCTTTTTGCTACTTCGTCAATAATTTGAGGCAACGAAAAAGGCACTTTTTCAATCGTAATTTTTCCTGCTTCGATTTTAGAGAAATCAAGTAAATCCTGAACCAACTGCGTGATATATTCAGATGATTTTTTGATATTGTTGATGAAATATGACTGTTTTGTACTGACGTCTGAATTTCCTAAAAGTTCAGAATAGCCTACAATCGTGCTCAAAGGTGTTTTTAAATCATGACTCACCGTCGAGATTAATTGTTCTCGGCTTTTAAGAAGGTTTTTTGTTTTAAAATTCGCGATCTCAAGCTGTTTTTTATATAGTTGCGATTTAGAATAATCGCTCACAATTAAAACAGAGAATAAAATGGTCAAAATTAATCCGGCAATTGCTGAAGCCGTAACAATTTCGTTGACTTTTTTAAGTGATTTTTCTTTGAGTGAATTGTTTTTTATTGAGTTGATGATAATTTCGCGTTCAATAATTCGAAGCACTTTTCGGAGCTGATCTGAAATTGCAATTTCATTTTTCAGCAATTTGTTTTCTTCAAAATTCAGCGATTCTTTTTTCTTTTCTGCTCTTAATTTTACTGAGCTCAAAAGTTTTTTTGAATTGGCTAATATCGAATCCGAAGCTTTTTTGCTCAGCGTATTTGTACTGTCATCCGGAATATTCTGGTTGAGGTAATCAACATATTTTTGAAGTACATTTTTTTGATAAGCTCCAAGCTGATTTGGATTTTTGGTAAAATCCTGAAGTTCTAGTTTGCGAAGTTTGAACTCCATTTTAGTAATTTCATCAATAGCCGAATTTACCGAAACTTCGTCATCGGCCTTATTTTTTATTGTTTTTAATTGCTGAATATTTTTGGTTTTTTCGGCCAACAAATAAGTAACACTATCTAAGAGAACTTTTTGATAGTCTGTGGTCACAATCTGCTTCAAAGTGTCGATTCTTGCGCGCAGCGAATCACTTTCAATTAGATAGCTTTTAAAATCTTTTTCGGAGTTGGTCTGAATTGTTTTTCGAGCTAAACTTTCAGTTTTATAAACATTTGAGAATAATTTGCTGACTCTTAAAATCTTGTTTTTTTCGAGCGCAATTTTATCTTCTAATTTATTATAAACGACATTTTCAGAATATAAAAACCATCCAACTGTAACAACTAATGCTAATAATGCAACGTAGCTGAAGAGCACTTTGATGGCGGTATAACTTTTTTTGCTCTCCATAGATTGAGTTTGGGCAGTTTTTAAATTCGATTTCTCTGCAATTTATTTAAAAAAATCTGTTTTAAAAAGAGAAATTACGCCTAAAGTGTTATATAATTCAAAGGCTTTAAAATAAAATAGCCACAGATTGTATAAAAATCTGTGGCTATTAAAATGCTTTTAAAAACTTATAGTGTTTCGCTCAGCCATTTAAAAAATTCACCTTGCCAAACCTGTGCGTTTTGAGGATGCAACACCCAGTGGTTTTCATCAGGGAAATAAACAAATCGGCTTTTTAATCCTCTTAATTGTGCCGCTTGAAAAGCTTCTTGTCCTTGTCCAATTGGTACACGGAAATCTTTTCCTCCTTGGAAAATCAAAATTGGACGGTTCCAGTTTTGTACCAAAGTTGCAGGATTGAAAGTGGTGTATGATTTTTGTGCAACGGCGTTGTCTTTTTCCCAATATGGTCCGCCAAAATCCCAGTTGTTAAAGAAAACTTCTTCAGTTGTTCCTAACATACTAACGGTATTGAAAACACCATCATGAGCAATAAAAGTTTTGAAACGATTGTTGTGAATTCCAGCTAAATAAAATACTGAATATCCTCCGTAGCTCGCACCAACACAACCTAAACGGCTTTTGTCAACATAGCTTTCTTTTGCAACATCATCAATTGCCGAAAGATAATCGTCCATAACTTGTCCGCCCCAGTCTTTACTGATTTTTTCATTCCATTCGACACCGTGTCCTGGCATTCCGCGACGGTTTGGCGCCACAACTACATAACCTTTTGCAGCCATTAAAGAGAAATTCCAACGGAAAGAATACGATTGTGTCAACGCACTTTGTGGTCCGCCTTGGCAGAATAATAAAGTTGGATATTTTTTTGAAGCATCGAAGTTTGGAGGCAAAATTACCCAAACCAACATTTTTTTGCCGTCGGTTGTTGTAACATAACGTTTCTCAGTTTTGCTTAATGCTAACGTTTTGTAAGTATCTGTATTTACATTTGAAATTTGCTTCCAAGTGTTTTTCTTCAAATTATAAGAAAAAATTTCAGCTGCATGATTCATGTCTGTTCTTGTAACAATGATGTCATCACCAACAAAACCTACTAAATCAGCCACGTCAAAATCTCCATTTGTAATTTGACGAACATTAATTGCCATTTTTGTCAAACCTGGAAAATTAACTGTGAAAAGTTGTTTTGTTCCGTCAACTGGAGCCACAAAAAATACATTTTTGCCATCTTTGCTCCAGATAAAATGATCTACAGTTCCGTCCCAATTTGCCGTTAAATTAGTTTTGATTCCTTTAAATTCAACAATAATGTCGTTTTTATCAGCTTCATAACCGTCACGTTTCATTTGCAACCAAGTTAAATTTCCTGTTGGAGAAAATTGCGGAGCTGTATCATAACCAAGATTATCTTCGGTTCTGTTTATCGTTTTTTGAGTCTCTAAATTGTACTCATAAATATTTGTGTTGGTAGAAATTGCATAGTCAGTTCCTGCTTTTTTCTTGCATACGTACAAAATGCTTTTTCCGTCTGGAGACCAGATATAATCTTCATCGCCACCAAAAGGTTTTTGTGGAGAATCAAAAGTTTCACCTTTTAAAATGTCAATTCCTTTAGCGCCGTCTTTGTTTTCTTTATAAAAAACGTGGTTGAATTTTCCCTCGTTCCAAGTGTCCCAATGACGATAATCTAAACCATTATAAATCTGCGCATCCGATTTAGTAAGATTTGGGTAAAAATCTTTTCCTAAAACCTTGTCAAGTTTTACTTCTTCATTATAAACTAAAAATTTTCCGTCTGGCGAAACATTTTTGTCTTTTAGGATTTCTTTTGTGTCTTTAATTTCAGTTGCCGTTCCGCCATTTACAGGAATTGTGTAAAGTTTTGAATTCGATTTGTTTTCTTCTACTGAAGGTGTTGAAACCTTAAAAACAACATTTTTTTCATCTTTCGAAAGTCCAAGTGGGGTCACTCTTCCTAATTTCCATAACAATTCCGGTGACATCACATTCTGTCCGATAGCGTTTAAACTCATCATTATTAAGGTTGTTACTACTATTTTTTTCATAATAAAAATTCTATTTTTTGTGCGCTAAAAATACAACATTTAAATTCCAATCTGTTAAATTCCAAAATCCAATTTATTGTTAAAGTTTTACGTTATTTATGCTTGATTGTCACCCTGAGCGAAGTCGAAGGGCGCACAGTCAAGAGGCTTCGACTTCGCTCAGCCCGACATCGGTGGATAATTTGAGGCTAATTTTTTAAATGAACTTATATTACTTATATGGTTCAAAAAAATCATTATTTTTATAAAAATTTGATCGATGGAATTAAGTTATTGGGAAATAAAAAATTGGTTTACCAATGTAGATTACACCATTGTTGGAAGCGGAATAGTTGGTCTTCATGCAGGATTGCGCTTGCGCGAAAGATTTCCTGTGGCTAAAATTTTGGTTATAGAACGCGGTATGTTGCCACAAGGCGCAAGTACAAAAAATGCAGGTTTTGCCTGTTTTGGAAGTCTCTCTGAAATTATGGACGATTTAAAAACGCATTCAGAAGATGATGTTGTTAGTCTTATTGAAAAACGTTGGAAAGGTCTACAATTCCTAAGAAAAAGATTAGGAGATTCGGCAATTGATTATAGACCTCACGGCGGTTATGAATTGTTTTTGAAAGAAGATGAACTCGGATTTAGTGAATGTGTTTCGAAAATTCCTTTTATAAATGAAGTTTTAAAACCACTTTTTAAGGCTGATGTTTTTTCGAAAGAAGTGGATCGTTTTGGTTTTGAAAACATTCAGGAATATTTGATTTTTAATCCGTTTGAAGCACAGATCGATACAGGCAATATGATGCAGGAATTGCTGAAGCAAGCAATTTCGGCCGATATTTTAATTTTAAACCAGCAGACCGTAACTTCTTATTCCGATTCAGGAAATGATGTCGAAGTTGTTTTAAACGATTTTAGTTTTAAAACCAAAAAGTTGCTTTTTGCGACAAATGGTTTTGCCGGATCGTTGACAAATGGCGCTGTAAAACCAGCACGCGCGCAGGTTTTAATTACAGAGCCCATTCACAATTTAGATATAAAAGGAACGTTTCATTTAGACAAAGGTTATTATTATTTCAGAAATATTGGTGACCGAATTTTACTTGGCGGAGGCCGAAATCTTGATTTTGAAGGAGAAACAACAACTGAATTTGGTCAGACGAAAATTATTCAAAATAAATTGGAAGATTTGCTGAAAAATGTAATTTTACCAAATCAGGATTTCCAGATTGCGCATCGTTGGAGCGGCATCATGGGAGTTGGGAACAGTAAGAATCCTGTTGTGACGCAACTTTCTGAAAACGTGTGCTGTGGCGTACGTTTAGGTGGAATGGGTGTGGCGATTGGAAGTTTAATAGGAACAGAATTAGCAGATTTAATATAATGGGAGTAACCAGAAAACCAATACAAAAAAAACCAGCAGCAGGCAAAGCTAAGCCAGCAGCAAAAAAGAAAACGAACAGAACCTTTGGCGAAAAAGTAAAATGGTTTTTTATTAAAGCAATGTTATGGTTTTTTGGCTTATCAATTGGCTCGGTTGTCTTTTTTAAATTTGTACCAGTTCCTTTTACGCCTTTAATGATTATTCGTGCGATCGAAAATAAAATGGCAGGAAAAGAAGTTTATTTTGATCATGACTGGGAACCGCTTGATAAAATTTCGATGAATCTTCAAAAAGCCGTAATCGCAAGCGAAGACGGAACTTTTTTAACGCATAACGGCTTCGATTTTAAAGCGCTTCAAAAAGCTTATAAAAGCAACGAACGTGGCCGTCGAATTCGAGGCGGAAGTACCATTTCGCAACAAACAGCCAAAAATGTTTTTTTGTGGCAAGGAAAAAGTTATTTGCGTAAAGGCCTTGAAGCGTATTTTACCATTTTAATTGAAATTATTTGGGGCAAAGAACGAATCATGGAAGTGTATTTGAACAGTATTGAAATGGGCGACGGCGTTTATGGCGCTTATGCCGCTACTGAACATTGGTACCGACGTGACGCTTCGAGCTTGACGCCCATGCAAGCGGCAGGAATAGCGGCAATTCTTCCAAATCCTAGAAAATTTAAAGCAACAGGATCGTCTAGTTATATAAATAGAAGAAAAGAAAGAATCGTTCGCGAGATGCGTTACATTGGAAAAAAAGTAAATTATGATGGGAAATAAAAACGCCCTTTTTGCGATTTTTCTGCTGGCATCAACTTTTGTTTTCGGACAGGGGAATACAAAGGAATTTGGATTTATTTCAGATAATGATTTATATACATCGTCTAAAAACGATATGTATTATACGAACGGTTTAGAGCTTTTTTACCGTTATTTATCAAAGAACGAAAACGAAAAAATCAATAAAAAAATAACTGAATTTCGACTAGGACAATATATTTACAATCCGAGGTTTATTAACGAAACGGCTGTAGATATTAATGACCGTCCGTTTACAGGTTATCTTTTTGCCGAAGCCGGACGCAGTTTTTTTTACCAAAGCGAATCGGTCTTAAAAACTGATTTTCAATTGGGTTATATGGGGCCAAATGCTTTTGGTCGCGAAACTCAAGAAAGTTTTCATCATATTATTGGCTACAAAAAAGTATTTGGATGGGAAAATCAGTTACATAATGCTTTTGCTGTTCAGGCGCATGTTATGTATTCGAAGAAATTATTTCCTAGCAAACACAATGATTTTATAGATCTTCATTTTCAATCCGAAGCTAATTTAGGAACTATTTTTACTGGAGTTTCAACTGGGTTTCTAACCCGAATTGGATTTAAAAAACTGCTTCCTATTTACGATTCCAATTTGCATGACGCTTCTGTAAGTTCAGAACCGCAGTATGAAATCCGTGAATTTTATTTTTATGCCATGCCGAGTGTCAATTATCAGTTTTATGATGCTACGATTCAGGGGAGCATGTTCAGTAATACAAGTCCAATAACTTTCGATTTGGAACCACTTCGTTTCAATGCCGAATTTGGTTTGAAATACCGCCACAACAAATTCAATATATCGTATTCTTTTCTTTACCGAGGACGAGAATTGAAAGATCCTGCAATTAATACGAATTCGGGGTATTTTTATGGAAGTATTAGGATGGGGTTTTTATTGAAGTAGATTTTTTAATAAAAAAAGCCATAACAAAAGTTATAGCTTTTTTTGGTATTTATCTATAATATGAATTTTCTATCTTATAATTTCGGGGTACTAATTCAGAAATATTTAAAAAGGATACTTAATTCAAAAACAGATACTTATTTTTTCTTAAAGATTTGAGTGTGCTTGAGTCTTCTTTAGACTCATATTGTACCCAAATTTTTTGCAAAAGTACAAACAGTATGTTGATTAATTCTCAATTTAAGGTTAAATTTTTGTTTTTTATTTAAAATGTGCTTCTGAAATACTTATAAAATTGCTTAATAGTTAATTGTAAGGCAAAAAAACTTTTGAACCTGAAAGTATGTATTTGCAAATTAATACTTTTGAAAAATATTTTATTAATCTATTTCAGTACGGTTTTCCGTAAAGTTTCGATTGATTAAATGAAGATATTTGTCTTAATTTAAAGTAATGATTTTTAAAGATTTAGCAATTGGTTAATTTTCATTAGTTTAGTTTTAATTTTCATCTAACTAACAAACCACCAAAAATGACCACAAACATTCCTAAACAGTCTATTAATCAATTAAAAAAAGCACTCGAGAATTTTAAAATTAATGATGCAATTGAATTGTGTACAAACGAAGCTCAAACTCGTAAATTTTTGATTGAACCTTTTTTTCATCTTCTGAATTATTTTTCTAATGATTTAATACCAGAATTTAATGCCGATTTTGGTGAAAGAGTAAGTCAAAAAATCGATTATGCGATTTTACTCAATAAAAAAGAAACCATTTTAATTGAAGCAAAAAAGTATAATAGTAGACTTAGTGATAAAGAAGCGGGGCAATTAAATGGTTATTTTAATAATACTAAAAGTTCTAGAATTGCAATTCTAACTAATGGAATTGAATATAGATTTTATTCAGATATTTTATTGCCAAATGTTATTGATGCTAAACCCTTTTTTGTATTTAATTTGACTAATTATTTGGATAAAGATTTAGAAACTCTAATCAAATTTGACAAAAGATATGTAGTCATAAATGAGATTATTAAAACAGCGCAAGAATGTGTTTTTGCAGAAGATTTTGAGGCAAGTTTGCTTAAAGAATTTATTGCACCTTCAAAAGATTTATTGAAGATTATTCATCGAAACATGAATTTCAAAACAAAGTTTACTGAAGAAACGCAAGGTAAAATGATTAATATGATTAATTCTGCTTTGCTAAAATCTTTATATGACAAAAAAGTGATTTCTGAATCGAACTCGAATACAGGAGGAATTATTACAACCGAAGCAGAAATTCAAGCTTACCATACCATACGAACTTTATTGATTCAGAATAAGAAGATTCCAAGCCAAAGAATTTTCTTTAAAGATTTTAAAAGCTTTTTCAATATAAGTGTTGATGATAATTTAAAAAAGGTGATTTGTAAATTGATTTTTACTGATGCAAAATTGAAGATTGTAATCGAAAATAATGAATATTTATTAAGCAGTGTTGATGATGTTTTGAAATATAAAAATGAATTGACAAATAGGACGCTTTCATTATTGGAATAGTTTATCCGTTAGGCTGGATTTGTAATCAATACCCGCAAAGTAATTTCGCGATCCAAATCAAAAAAGGTTTTTAGAAAGCAAAAACATCTAGTTTAGCCCCGATGGAAACGGCATCCTTTTTCCTGCTTCTTTAGCAGGGAAAAGATATAGTGGACAGCGGGACAAAACGTGTTTTGAAAACTAAATTTCTGCTTCAAGTTTTTAAAATAACACTTAACATTCTGATAATATGTGATGTAGTTGAAATGCTTATATTTAGTATAAAATTTAAATTATGGATGTTAATTGGAACATAATAGGCATTGTAGCAATCTTGGTTGTTGTTTTGGTTGTGCTTACAATCAGAAAAAATCTAAAGGAAAAAAAGAAATTGGAAAATTTGCTGAATAACGATTTTAAGAAAACAGAAAAAGATAGAGTAGATGCTGAGGATTCGGCAAATGAGAAATAATCAATTTAAAATTTGTCATTTCGATCTTGATACTTCGAAATCGAAATGACGAGATTATAGAAAACAAAGAACCCTTGTAATGCTAAATTTACAAAGGTTCTTTGTTTTGTTGAATATACCTTAACTGAAATGGAATTTGTTTGTTTCAGTGCGATTAGCAGGCTTTTTCTTGTATTTATATGTCTTGTTTTGATTGATTTTAAAACTTGATAGGGTGTAATTTTGGCAGAGAATATTTTTAAGTGAACTATTTAGTTCATTTGATTTAGGTGAAACTTAAGCTTAAAAATACAACCAGATTAGAATAATCAATTTAAATACAATTAAAAATGAAGCGCCAAAAAATTATATTAATACTATCTCTGTTCTCCTTTGTTTATAGTTTTTCTCAAAAAGTCAAATTTCGTAATGGAGACGTTTTGATTGATGACGTATTTTGGATGAAATACTTAGATTGTGGTTTTGCTAGCAAGAACTGCTCCTTGGTAGATCATAATGGAGACGAAATTGTCTACATACAAAAAATCTCTAACAATAGTACTGATGTTAGTTATTATGGCATTACACAAACTTATGACAGTTACAACGAAGTTAAATTTCTGGGAACGAAAATGTATTTTGAAATAAAAGGAAGTGTTCAAGATATTATACGAGCTTTGTATGTTTCCAAAGTCATAAATGAGAATGGAGAATTGGATAAAGAACGAGCTTCCCGATTAGTAGAAAAATATGGAACATCTATTTCAGATGTGGCAACAAATAATAGTACTCAAGTGGTGCCCCCTCCTGTAATAATTACCCCAAATTATTATAATTATCCCCCTCCTCGTTATTATCCGCCAAGTATAAGTATAATGCCACAACCAATGATACAAATATTTGGCAATTGAAAACGCCATAGTTTTTCAATGTTATAATTCACGATTCTTAATAATGGAATAAAAAAAAGCCTCACATTTCTGTAAGGCTTTTTTATTGTGGAGAATACCGGATTCGAACCGGTCACCCCTTGCCTGCCAGGCAAGTACTCTAGCCAAATGAGCTAATCCCCCAAAGCGTTAACAAATAAAGCTAAATAATTTTCAAAAAACAAATTTCGAAGAGTTTCTGGAGTATTATTTTTCAAAACCGTAACTTTACTTTTAAATCTGTTTTTTTATGAGTTTAGAAAATCAAAACGGTACTTTATATACTACTTTTCAAAATGCCGTTGCGACCGTTCAATTTGGTCATCCGGCGAGTAATTCTTTTCCGCGTCAATTATTGAATCGTGTTGACAGCTGAAATTAATTCGATTTAAGCCGAAATGAAACGGTTTCGGTTATTGTTTTGAAAAGTGAAGGAACGAGAGCTTTTTGTTCCGGAGCTTCGTTTGACGAACTTTTGCAAGTTGAAAATGAGGAGCAGGGAACAGAATTTTTCTCTGGTTTTGCTCATTTGCTTAATGCGATGCGCAATTGCAATAAATTAATCATTGGCCGCGTTCAAGGAAAAGCAGTTGGCGGTGGTGTCGGAATTATTTCGGCCTGCGATTATGTTTTTGCGACGACTGAAAGTGCCATGAAATTATCAGAACTTGCGATCGGAATTGGTCCTTTTGTGATTGAACCGGCTGTTTCGCGTAAAATTGGTAAAAGGCGATGACCGAAATGACTTTGGCAGCACATGAATTGGAAATCGGCTGAATGGGCGTTTAGAGAAAGGACTTTATGCATCGCTTCATAATTTGGAAGAATTGGATGCAGAAGTTTAAAATTTTGCTCAAAAATTGAGTTCATACAATCCGGAGGCTTTGTTCGAAATGAAGAAAATCATTTGGGAAGGAACGGAACAATGGGAATCGATTTTAATTGAGCGTGCTGAAATTACTGGTAAATTAGTTTTATCTGATTTTGCGAGAAATGCTTTGACGTCAGTTTAAGAAATAAGTTTTTTGGCCAAGAATGCACAGATTTACTGGATTAATCTTTTCAATCGTTTAAACTGTGGCAAATTTAAGATATTTCGAGCTGTTTTTAATATAAAATATTGAATATGAAAATTATTCCATTATTGCAAAAGGTCGATGTTGCAGAGAAAATTAAAAACGCGCCAGACAGCGGTTATCAGATTGGTGTGATCATCGGATCGTTTATTCCTTTCCTGATTTTGATCGGAATTGCTTAGTGGATGTATAACCGTGCCAAAAAAAGAGATGAAAACGGTTATTAATTCGTAAATTTGCAACCTAAAATTCAAATCGATGAGTAATATCAGAATTACAAAACAATTTAATTTCGAAACCGGGCACGCTTTATACGGTTACGACGGAAAATGCAAAAACGTTCACGGGCACAGTTATAAATTATCGGTAACAGTTATTGGTTCACCAATCACGGACCGATCGAATGTGAAATTCGGAATGGTAATTGATTTTTCGGACCTAAAGAAAATTGTAAAAGAAGAAATCGTCGATCAGTTCGATCATGCAACTGTTTTTAATCGAAACTACACCGCATATCGAATTGGCAAATGAATTGAAAAATCGCGGTCATCACGTGATTTTAGTTGATTATCAGCCAACAAGTGAAAATATGGTGGTTGATTTTTCTAAAAGAATCATCGCTCGACTTCCTGCAGGGATTGCACTTTTTTCCCTAAAACTTCAGGAAACAGAATCGTCATTTGCAGAATGGTATGCAAGTGATAATCAGTAGAAATTCAAATTTAAAATTCAAAATTCCAATCCTTAGATTTCGCTCAGGATGACAATAGGACTAAAGTCTAAAATTCTAAGAAGTCTAAGAATCTAAGAAGTCTAAGAAGTCTAAGATCTAACAATCTAAAAATCTAAATGAAAAAAATATATTTTGCTTCTGATCAGCATTTTGGAGCTCCAACTCCCGAATCGAGTTTACCGCGTGAAAAGAAATTTGTCGCCTGGCTGGATGAGGTTAAAGAGGATGCGGAAGCTATTTTTTTATTGGGTGATTTATTTGATTTTTGGTTCGAATATAAAACGGTTGTTCCAAAAGGATTTGTTCGAATTTTAGGCAAACTGGCTGAAATTCGCGACAGCGGAATTCCGATTTATTTTTTCGTTGGAAATCATGATCTATGGATGGATGATTATTTTGAAACCGAATTGAATATTCCGGTTTATCATGATAATAAAGAATTTACTTTTAATGGAAAAACTTTTTTAATTGGTCACGGCGACGGAAAAGGTCCTGGTGATAAAGGTTATAAACGAATGAAAAAGGTATTTACAAATCCGTTTTCAAAATGGCTTTTCCGCTGGCTTGCATCCAGATGTTGGCGTTAGTTTAGCACAATATTTATCGGTTAAAAACAAATTGATTTCTGGTGACGAAGATGTGAAATTTCTTGGCGAGGAAAACGAATGGCTGGTTTTATATGCCAAACGAAAACTCGAAACCAAACACTATAATTATTTCATTTTTGGACATCGTCATCTACCAATGATTATTCCGGTTGGTGAAAATTCTAATTATGTGAATTTAGGCGATTGGATTGGTTATTTTACCTACGGAGTTTTTGATGGCGAAAATTTTGAACTTAAAAAATTCGAGAAATAGGTTAGTCGAAAGTCAAAAGTCCAAAGTCTGAAAGGGCAAATGATATTTTGACATTAAAAACTCATTTATCAGATTTGCTTATTTCGTGCTGGTTGGATAAATCCCAATTTTATGCGTTCTCAAGATATAATTTGACAATTGTTTGCTGTTTGAAAGCTGAAATTTAATTGCTCCCGATGCTTTTTTAGGCATATGGCATTCTACACAATTTTCGGCTAATAAACTTCCTGACATTGTTTTTAATGTTTTATCGGTATGTTTTAAATCCTGATGACAGCTCATGCATATTTTAGAATAGGAAGCCATGTTTTTAGAAGCATTTTCATGCGGATTGTGACACGTTATGCAATCCATTTTTTCGCTATTAATGAAACATTTGCTTTGTGCCATCAAACGAAACTGATTTCCGTGAACATCAAATTGTGCTGTATCTGTAACGCTTCTTGTTGCTCTGTAATAATCCGTTAAATTATCGCCAGGTTTAAAATCAAAACGCGATTTCAATTTCATTCCGTCATTTCCGGCATGGCAAAGCGCGCAGGCATCGAGTCTTTGTTGTCTGTTTAGATTTTTAAAACTCGTAATGCTGTTGGCAACTTTTATATTTGGATTTTTCAAATGAAATTCAACATGTTTTTTGGCCGGACCATGACATTTTTCGCAGTCAATTCCGTAAACAATTGTTTCCTTTTTGATGATATCTTCGACATCCATAGACATTATGTTTCTTTCTGCAGAATTTTGATTTACACTTCTGCTGCTTGCATTTGAAGCATGGCATGAATAGCAATCTTTTACTACCATTCGGTCAAAATAAGGCTTATCCGCTGGGAAACCAGGACTTGTAGCCCAGTTATGTATTGCACTATAATAGGAAAGCGGCAATTCGTACGTATTGTTGTTTCGCCAGTAAACCGAAGTTTGGGCGTGTTTAATTCCAAAAACAATATCAAAACTATGCGCCTCGACTTTTTTCCCGTTTTTATATAAAACTTGAAAAAGACTGTCACCATGTTTTTCCATTACCAATTTGGTGTCTTTATCGTAAATAAAAGTATGATCTCCTTTATCAAATTCTCCCAAAACATTTCCTGAAATTGCTGGAGCAGTAGCTTTAAAGTGCGAGCTTTTTAAAGCCATATCATATTGTGTCTGATGACATTGAATACAGCTTTCGGACCCCGCATAATCAGTGCCTCGCGGGTCAATATAATCATCAGATGAATTTTTGCAGCTGGTAAAACAAACTGCCAAAAAGATTAGGGCAAGAAGAATGCGATATTTTTTCATTGCCGTAAATATACTTTTTTTTGAAGAAAATCAAAATATATTTCAATAATGAAAAAATACTGTTAAAATATTTAGAATGGTTCTTAATTTAAGCCTGGACCGTAAATATATTCATCTAATTCAATTCGGAAGAGAGAACCTTCAACCAAATCTTTAATCGATTTTAGTTCAGTCATAGAAACGGCTAAATCTATAGAAGCGCAAGGTGTTTTTAATAAAAATTTATGGCAAGAATATTTTAGTTCGCAAGCTTCGCAACAGGCATTTTCAATAATGCTGTCTTCAATCAAATCACAAAACTGATTCATTTCTTCAATTGTAAAATAGAAACCAGTTTCCTTAAAAACCAATTGTATTTTGTCAAGAATGGTTTGGTTATTTTGTTTCCAATAAAAAGCTATCCCAAAGTTGTTATGATATATCTGTTCTATTTCTCTCATCGTAAATCCTTTTATTCAGACAAATATAAATATTATTTATATTAATTCTAAATAAAAAAATCATAAAAATTTGAAAAATGTTTTCGTTCAGCTTACACAATCTTGATGTCAAAAAAAGCTTGAATTTGTCGTGTAAGAGAATTGGAAATGGTTTAGTTCATTCCAGAACCGTAAATATATTCGTTGAGATCAAGTCGAAATATAGAACCTTCAACTAAGTCTTTTATAGAATTTAATTCAATCGGTGATATTTCTAAATCTATTGCAACATAGGGTGTTCTCAATAAAAATTTATCGAAAGCACGTTTTACGCCACGCGTATCATAATCATTATGGTCTGTTGCACAGTCTTCAATTAAATCGAGAAATTCATATAATTCCTGAACTGAAAAATAAAATCCCATTTGTTTAAAAAGCAACTGGATTTTATCTGATATAATTTCGTTGCCCTCTTTCCAATAAAATGAAATTCCAAAATTGTTGCGGTATATCTGTTCGATGTCCTTCATGGCAATTTTTTTATGCCGCAAAGGTACATATTGTTTGTACTAACATTTGATTAAGAAAAGCATAAAAAAAAGCCAAAAAAAGGTATTAATAATTTGGCTTTTAGTGGTTTAGTATTGCTTTTTGAAAGTTCGCTTTTTTAATGAACGTATATTCTTAATGTGATTTGATAAAATTATTTCAGCCAATTTTTTAGGTTGGAAAGGAATTTTTTCTGTTGGTCAACAAATAAATAATGCGAGCAATTGTCGAGAAATGTGAAGTGATTTTCTCCAACTAAATTTTTAATTGAAGTAATTTGTGCCGAAGAAAAAATACCGTCTTCTTTTCCGTAAATGGCAAAAATAGGAACTCCGCAAGCTTTGATTTTCTTTAAAATAGGCCGAGTATCAATGTTATTTTGTTTTTCATTTTGATAGAAAAGTAATGGTGCATTTTTGTTCCGAATATTGGCTTTAAAAAAATCGCTAGCTTCATAATCAGCATATAATTTTTTTGATGCTTTGGTCGGTTTTGGCATTTTAAAATAATTTTCATCACTTGCCAAGTCAAAACAATGTTTTCTATATCCAGCAGAATTTTTATCGAGTTTTTCCACGTAAGCTATTTTATTCAATGTTTTTGAATCTCCGTCGTGTATTTTTTTTACAGAACTTAAAATGTGATCGTAAGTTTCCTGCTGAGAAAATAAAGCACCAGCCAAAACTAAAGCACTCACATTTTGCGGATATTTATTTGTGTAAAGTGTTGCGACTAAACCGCCAAAACTATGATTGAGCAAAACTGCTTTTTTTAAGTGATATTTTGCATAAATAGAATTTAGATCCTGAAAAGCTTCTTCATAAGTAAACTTCGCATTAGGATCTGAAGATCTTCCTTCGCCTCGACGATCATAAGCAATTACAAAAAAGCCTTTATCAGCTAAATTTTGAGCTGTTGTTGCTTCAAATAAAGTCGCGTTTCCGCTTGGTCCTCCGTGAATAAAAATTATAGGTTTGTTCTTTTCGTTTCCGTAGGTTTTGATATAAAGGTTTTGTCCGTTTGCGAAAAAGGATATAATCAAAAAAGCAATGCATAGTAGTTGCTTCATTACTCCTGATTATGATGATCGTCCATATCTTTTTTAAGATCTAAATTTCTAAAAGTAGGAGATATAAAGCCGAAGCCTAAAACGGTTAAAAGTGTAATACTTCCTCCAAAAACTACCGAAGTAACAGTTCCCATTAATTTTGCAGTTGCACCACTTTCAAAAGCACCTAATTCATTAGAAGATCCAACAAAAATTGAATTTACAGCACCAACGCGTCCGCGCATATGATCGGGCGTTTTAAGCTGTAAAATCGTCTGGCGAATTACTACAGAAATTCCGTCGGCAAGTCCGCTTAAAAATAAAGCGAGTACAGAAAGCCAGAAATAGGTAGAAACACCAAATAGAATTATAGATAATCCAAAAATAAATATGGCAACTAAAAGTTTCTTTCCTGCGTTTTTATATAAAGGTACATAAGCAGAAACGAGCATTGTAATAAAAGATCCAACTGCAGGAGCAGCTCTTAATATTCCAAAACCCTCAGCACCAACTTTTAAGATGTCTTGAGCGAAAACGGGTAATAAAGCCACAGCACCTCCAAAAAGTACAGCAATCATGTCAAGTGATAAGGCGCCTAAAACGATTTGGTTTTTAAATACAAAGTTTAAACCTTCTGTAAGACTGTCTTTTATCGATTCTCCAATTTTCGGATTTACGATTGGTTTTTTACTGATTTGCGATAAAGCAATTAATGCCAGAAGCGAGAATCCAAAAACGATGACACATTGACCAGTGAACGCCAATCCAGTTAATTGAAAATCCTGCAAGTGCTGGTCCCATTACAGCTCCAATTTGCCAAACTGAACTGCTCCAAGTAGAAGCATTTGGATATACTTTTTTCGGAATAATAAGCGATTGAAGAGAGAAGGTAGTTGGACCAAGAAAAGCTCTAACTAATCCGCCTAAAAAGACTAGGGTATAAATGGAATATAAAATAACAGTTTGAGATAAATCGCCAACAACTTTTGGCCAAGTCAATAAAAACAATCCAAAACTAATTACAGAAAATCCCAGAATACATTTTACCAGTAATCCTTTCTTTTCACTTTGATCGACAATATGTCCGGCAAATAATGCCATTCCTACAGCCGGAATAACTTCCATTAAGCCAATAATTCCTAACGAAAGCGGATTTTTAGTTAAACTGTAAACTTCCCATTCAATCACAATAAATTGCATTGCCCAGGCAAAAACCATGCAGAAGCGCAATAATAAATACACATTGAATTCTCTATAACGAAGTGCCTGATACGGATCTGGTTTGGTTTGATTTATCATTCATTTTTTCTGATATCTTTCAGCATAAGTTGAGTTGAAATATTTCCGTTCCATTCATTTTCAGCAATAGTGTAGGCTAGCTGAAATGTATTTTGATTTTTTGTAATATCTATTTTTTTTCCAAGTCCAAAACCAATTGCAGCAATTCCGTCGGAATTAGATTGTTTGGCAAAAAGTCGCAAATGTTCATCTTCTGCACCTAAAGTTTTGGCATAACCTGTATCTTTTACATCCGAAGTCATAAAAACCGGCGTCATATTCTGTGGTCCAAAAGGCTCAAATTGTTTTAAAATCCGGATGAGTTTTGGGGTAATATCTGAGAAATTAATTTCGGCATCAATTTCGATTTCCGGAGTTCGCATTTCCGGTAAAATAGTTTCTGAAACTTGTTTTTCAAAAGCCTCTTTAAAAGTTGTGATAATTTTCGGCTTTCAAAGTCATTCCGGCAGCGTACATGTGGCCTCCAAATTGTTCCAAATGATGCGCGCAGGCATCGAGAGCATTATAAACATCAAAACCTTTTACAGATCGTGCCGAAGCCGCATATTTATCTCCGCTTTTAGTAAAAACCAAAGTTGGACGATAATACGTTTCGATTAATCTCGAAGCGACAATTCCGATAACGCCTTTGTGCCAGTCTTCCTGAAAAACAACTGTTGAAAATCGTTCTTCTTCATTGATTTTCTATAATTTGCTGAAAAGCTTCTTTGGTAATTTTTTTATCTAAATCTTTTCGGTCGGCATTGTATTGTTCGATTTCTGAGGCAAATTGCTGTGCTTGATCAAAATTAAATTCCGTCAATAATTCAACGGCATGATTGCCATGTTTGATTCTTCCCGCAGCATTTATTCGCGGAGAAATAATAAAGACAACATCGGTAATATCTAAAACTTTCTTTTTTACCTGATGCACCAAAGCTTTAATTCCCGGTCTTGGATCGCTGTTGATTACCTGCAATCCGAAATAAGCTAAAACTCGGTTTTCTCCCGTTATCGGAACAATATCTGCCGCAATTGCCGTAGCAACTAAATCCAGATAGGGAACGAGATCTTCGATAGTTTCATTTCGATTTTGACCTAAAGCCTGAATTAATTTAAAACCAACTCCGCAACCACATAATTCATCGTAAGGATAGGAGCAGTCTTCTCTTTTCGGATCTAAAATCGCAACCGCATCCGGCAAGAAATTCTCCTGGACGGTGGTGATCACAAATAATAAAGTCGATGTTTTTTTCTTTCGCGTAGGCGATATGATCAATGGATTTAATTCCGCAATCGAGAGCAATAATTAATGAGAACCCGTTATCATCGGCAAAGTCAATTCCTTTAAAAGAAATTCCGTAGCCTTCGTCATAACGATCTGGAATATAAGTGGCAATATTTGGATAATGTGATTTCAAATAGGATGAAACCAAAGAAACTGCTGTCGTTCCGTCAACATCATAATCGCCAAAAACCAAGATATTTTCCTGATTTTCAATAGCCGATTCGATTCGGGCAACGGCTTTGTCCATATCTTTCATTAGATAAGGATCATGAAGATGTTCTAAAGAAGGACGAAAGAAATTTTTAGCATCTTCAAAAGTTTCAATGCCACGCTGAATTAAAAGTGTTGCTACAAAATCTTCTACATTTAAGGCTTGCGCCAAATGTTTGACTTTATCTTCAGAAGGTTTTGGTTTTAATGTCCAACGCATTTTTTGATTGTAGATTTAAGAATTAGATTTTAGATTTTAGATTGGAAATCAAAAAACGTTTAATCTGAAAGGTAATTTTTTTTTTGTCACAGATTATATGATTTAAAAGGATTTTTTAATCTGTGTTAATCTGTGAAATCTGTGGCAAAATATTTTGTATTTAGAAGGGCTTCGACTTCGCTCAGCCTGACAAATGTTATTTTGCTTCTAAAGCATTTCCTTCAAACTGAATTCCGTCCCAGCCTAAGTTGATGAAATTTCTAATATTTTGATGGTTTGTTCCGTTTGGATCTCCTAAAACTTCTTCAAAATAAAAAGCACCAAAACACGCTAAAGTTTCTTCTTTGCTTAAGTTTTGCAATTTCGCGAAAGAAAATAATTTACAAGAGCCAGAGTTTTCTCCGGCTGCGTTATGCTGTGTTCCGTTTTGAAAAGCAGTTGGAGTAAAATTGTAATTTTCCTCGATTACTGCAATAGTTTCAGGAAATGTGATTTGGTTGGAGTTTGTTTTACTTTTTCTAAAAAGGCTTGAATGCTCATGATTATTGTATTGATTTTTTTTGCCACGAATTTCACAAATTTCCACTAATTAAAATTCGAGAGAATTTTTGAAATTCGTGGCAAACATTTTTTAATTATTTAATTTGTGAATTCTGTGGCGAAAATTATTCTTCATTCTATCATCCTTAGAATACTTACTTTTCTTAGGTTCTTTTATTATTGTTTTTCCGGCAACCACAACAACGATTTCACCTCGTGGCGCTGTTTTTTCAAAATGCGTTAAAACTTCTTTTGCAGTTCCTCGTACATTTTCTTCGTGTAATTTTGATAATTCTCTCGAAACACAAACTTGTCTGTCTTCGCCAAAATATTGAATAAATTCCGCTAAAGTTTTAACGAGTTTATGTGGCGAAACGTATAAAATCATTGTTCGGGTTTCTTCGGCTAAAGCCAAAAAACGAGTCTGACGTCCTTTTTTATCAGGCAGAAAACCTTCAAAAATAAATTTGTCATTTGGCAGTCCGCTGTTTACTAAAGCCGGAACAAAAGCCGTTGCACCAGGAAGACATTCTACTTCGATTTTATTTTCGACACAAGCGCGAGTCAATAAAAACCCAGGATCAGAAATCGCCGGAGTTCCCGCATCAGAAATTAAAGCGATAGTTTCTCCGGCTTTCAAACGTGCAATTAAATTTTCGGTGGTTTTGTGCTCATTGTGCATGTGATGGCTGTGCATGTGCGTGCCAATTTCAAAATGCTTCAAGAGTTTTCCACTCGTTCTGGTGTCTTCGGCCAAAATCAAATCGACTTCTTTCAAAATCCGAATGGCTCTGAAAAGTCATGTCTTCAAGATTGCCAATTGGCGTTGGAACGATATATAATTTTGACATAGTATTTGTATTATGAACACGAATTTCACGAATTGGCACAGATTCCAGATTGCTTTAAAAAATTTCACAAAGAAAAAATTCGTGTTAATTAGTGAAATCTGTGTTTTGTTTTTTTATGAGAATTTCTTCTCGATAATTCCAAGAAAACGCTCTGCGTAATCGTCTTTTCCTTCCCAATTATTATAATCTGGTTTTACCATATTTTCAATAAATTCCTGTGCTTCGCTATAAGTATCAAAAGTCAGTAATTGATTTAAAACACGGCTGTAATCTTCAGTGCTGTTTCCGAAAAGATTTTTGGTAAAAGCAATTCTGTCATTCAAATCAACATGAAAACCTTTTGCTAGTTTTTCGTTTAAAGTAACTGTTTTTGGTTCGGCTGGAGTTTCTAGAACCGCTGTTTCAACTTTTTGTCTCTTGAAATTCATTAATGATGGAGAAGGAGTCGGAGAAACAGCTTCAAAACTGTCTACTTTTACAAACTGCGCATCAGCATAATTGATCGCCAAGAAATCTTCAAAAGCAATAGGAATTGGAGTTCTGGTTTTTGAGACTTTCAATTTTTGGTTCTTCTTTTTCAGTTGGTTTAGCTCTAATTCAAAAGCAGGTTTAAAATCCGGAATTGGTTTTAAATCGCTTATTGTTTTAAACGAAAGATCATTTGCGGCAGATTGTCTTTTTTAGTTTGAAAAAGAGTTTCTTCGAATTTTTTCAACAATTGGTTCTTTAGCGTTTTCACACTTCAGCAGTTCTCAGTTTCTTCGGTTGCCTCGGCCTTTCCGGAATTTTTCAACAGCAGTTCTTCAATTGATTCCTGAGCTTGTTTCTTCAATTGATTTCTGGAGTTATTTCTTCTTGAGTTTCGGCAATTATTTCTTCAACAATTTTGGTTCAGGAGTTTCTTCAATCACAGTTTCTTCAGATTGCAACAGGTGTTTCAATTTAACTTCTACCGGAATTATTTCTTCTTTTTCAAAAATAGTTTCAATTTGAGAATTGATTTCGCTGTGGCCGATAGTTGGTTTTGCTTCGTCGAAATTTTCATCGACAAATTTTAAAATTGCTAGTTTTTCATATAATTTCTGCGTTTCAAGATACAATTGATTGATATCGGATTTATTTTTAAGTTTTAAAATTCGATGTGCAATGCTGATTAAATCGGCTTCCAATTTTTTTTTCATAGCTGTTGAAATTATAGTGAATAGGGTATTTTAATGTATTTTGTAATTGAATGTCTTTATGTACGGAAGGAAATCAACACGATATCATTTTTTATTTCTGTTAATAAGCATTTACCAATCTCCGATTTGATAAAAATTTTCTACTTTTGAAAAAACGTAAAACAGCGATTTTTTGCGTCAATTTATTACCAGTACAAAGTAATAAAAACTATTCATTTTTAAAGGTAGAAAAATACAAAATGTTTCTCGAAAATACAGTAAATCACAAAGAACAATTTGGTTGGATTGAAGTTATTTGTGGATCAATGTTTTCGGGTAAGACCGAGGAGTTAATCCGCAGATTAAAACGCGCCCAATTTGCCAAACAAAGAGTCGAAATCTTTAAACCTGCTATTGATACCCGTTATCATGACGAAATGGTTGTATCTCACGATGCCAACGAAATTCGTTCAACGCCAGTTCCTGCCGCTGCGAATATTGCAATTTTGGCACAAGGCTGTGACGTTATTGGGATTGACGAAGCACAGTTTTTTGATGATGAAATTGTTACGGTTTGTAATGATCTTGCCAATCAGGGAATTCGTGTAATTGTTGCCGGACTTGGATATGGATTTTAAAGGAAATCCTTTCGGACCAATGCCTGGCGCTTATGGCAACTGCCGAATATGTTACCAAAGTTCATGCAGTTTGTACCAGAACCGGAAATCTCGCCAATTACAGTTTTCGTAAAACGGATAATGATAAATTAGTAATGCTTGGTGAAACTGAAGAATACGAGCCTCTTAGCCGTGCCGCGTATTTTAATGCAATGAAAAAAATACAGGAAAAATAGACTCCAAATTTTATTTAAGCCAATTTAGCCACTATGAAGAAAGCACAAAACTAAAAAAAACAAAATATTTTATTATTAGTAGTTATTGGAATTGCGGTTGTTTTGGCTGTTTTTTTTCAGTTTTATCTTTCTGAAAATAAAGATGAAGTAAATACTGAAATTGTTGAATTAGTTGGGAAATACAATAAAAATTGTCCGTTGAACAATTCAAGAAGGAATTCGATTAGATAGTGTGAGTTTGCCAAACGTAACGAGAAGAAGATGTTCAATACAATTTAACATTGTTGAATGTTGAAAAAACAACTGCCGAAGTAAATGTAATTCAGAACCGAAATTGAAAAAAGCCTTTATAAGTACAGCTAAAGCAAATTCAGGACTTCAGGTTTTTAGAGACAATGATTATACTTTGATTTATAGTTACAGCGATAAAAAGAAGGTGTTTTTGTTTACTGTGAAAATATTGCCAGATCAATATAAATAATTCAAGGATTTACTATATAAAAACAAACCCGACAGATTTTTGAAATCTGTAGGGTTTTTGCTTTTTGTTTAAACTGGACTTCAGTCCAGTTTGATAATAAATATAGTTCCTCCGGAAATAAAAAAAATAAAAGGCGCAATAAACCAAATTTATTGCGCCTTTTATTTTAAGTGAATTATATTTCTTATATGGATTAAATTAAATTTTAGAAAACTTAAATCTTCTTTCTCATTCTCGCCACCGGAATATCAAGTTGTTCGCGATATTTTGCAATCGTTCTTCTGGCAATTGGATAGCCTTTTTCTTTTAAGATTTCGGCCAATTGATCGTCTGGAAGGGGTTTCTTTTTGTCTTCTTCTTCAATCGTATTCTTAAGAATCTTTTTGATTTCTAAAGTCGAAACATCTTCTCCCTGATCATTTTTCATCGCTTCAGAGAAAAACTCTTTGATCAGTTTCGTTCCGTAAGGCGTTTCTACATATTTACTGTTGGCAACACGCGAAATCGTCGAAATATCCAAACCAACCATATCGGCAATGTCTTTTAAGATCATTGGTTTTAGTTTAGTTTCGTCTCCATCTAAGAAATATTCTTCCTGATAATGCATAATCGCATTCATCGTTACAAAAAGCGTTTCCTGACGCTGTCTGATCGCATCGATAAACCATTTTGCCGAATCCAGTTTTTGTTTGATAAACTGAACTGCATCTTTTTGTGCTGACGATTTATCACGAGAATCTTTATACGTCTGCATCATTTCCTGATAATCTTTAGAAACGTGCAGCGAAGGAGCATTTCTTCCGTTTAAAGTCAATTCTAGTTCACCGTCAACAATTCTGATAGCAAAATCCGGAACTACATTTTCGGTTACTTTATTATTTCCAGTGTAAGATCCGCCCGGTTTCGGGTTTAGTCTTTCAATTTCGTGAATCGCTTTTTTAAGCTGTTCGTTCGAAACAGTGTATTTCTGCAATAGTTTATCGTAATGTTTTTTGGTAAAAGCATCAAACTGATTTTCGATAATATCAATCGCTAAATCAACATATTCGGTTGGAGTTTTGTGTTTTAATTGCAGTAACAAACATTCCTGCAAATCACGTGCGCCAACTCCCGAAGGTTCTAGTTCATGAATGACATGCAGCATTTTTTCGACCATTGTTTCATCAGTATAAATTCCCTGAGTAAAGGCCATATCGTCTACAATGTCTGGAACGCTTCTTCGGATATAACCCATGTCATCAATACTTCCAACAAGGAATTCGGCGATTTCACGTTCTTCATCATTCAGAATAAAAGTATTTAGCTGATTGATTAAATCCTGATGAAAACTAATTGGCGAAGCAAAAGGAGTTTCGCGTTCTTCATCGTCACTATAATTATTTACCTGAGTTTTATAATCAGGCGTATCGTCGTCGCTTAAGTATTCGTCAATGTTAATGTCGTCTGCTTCGATTCTGTCAGATTCTGCATCATCATAATCGTCGTAGTCTTCATTAGCGAATTCGTCAGCTTCGTATTCTTCTTCTTTTCCAGCTTCTAAAGCCGGATTTTCGTTCATTTCTTCTAATAAACGCTGTTCAAAAGCTTGCGTAGGCAATTGAATTAACTTCATCAGCTGAATTTGCTGTGGAGATAATTTTTGGGATAATTTTAAATTTAAAAATTGCTTTAGCATTTGATTTTGTTAAAAGTTTCAAGTTTCAAGTTTCAGGTTGAGAACGTGCTACAACATGAAACTTGAAACCTGAAACAAATATTATTATTTTAGTTCGCGTTCCAATAACTTGAAACTTGAAACCTGAAACTTTTTGAAACTAAATCGATTAAAATTCTGCACTTCCAGGAGTTCTTGGGAAAGGAATTACGTCTCTAATGTTTGTCATTCCTGTTACAAACAATACCAAACGCTCAAAACCTAAACCGAAACCTGCGTGGGTTGCTGAACCAAATCTTCTGGTATCTAAATACCAGTATAATTCTTCTTCGTCGATATCTAAGGCTTTCATTTTTTCAACCAAAACATCGTAACGCTCTTCTCTTTCAGAACCACCAACGATTTCTCCAATTCCAGGGAAAAGGATATCCATCGCGCGAACTGTTTCTCTTCCTGGTTCTGTGTTGTCGTTCAAACGCATGTAAAACGCTTTAATGTTTGCTGGGTAATCATATAAAATTACCGGACATTTAAAGTGTTTTTCCACTAAATAACGCTCGTGTTCTGATTGCAAATCAGCTCCCCATTCGTTCGATGATATATTGGAATTTCTTCTTTTTATTTGGAGTTGAATCTCTTAAAATATCAATTGCTTCCGTATAAGAAACTCGTTTGAAGTTGTTCTCCAAAACAAAATTCAATTTCTCTAACAAAGCCATTTCGCTTCTTTCTGCCTGTGGTTTTGATTTTTCTTCTTCTAAAAGTCTTCCTTCTAAAAATTTCAAATCATCCTGACAATTGTCTAAAGCATATTTAATTACGTACTGAATAAAATCTTCAGCCAAATCCATGTTGTCATCCAAGATCGTTGAAAGCAACTTCCGGCTCAATCATCCAAAATTCTGCCAAGATGACGAGAAGTATTTGAATTCTCCGCTCTAAATGTTGGTCCAAAAGTATAAATCTGACCCAAAGCCATAGCGAAAGTTTCTCCTTCTAATTGTCCGGAAACAGTTAAGTTCGTTTGTTTTCCGAAGAAATCTTTTTTGTAATTTAATGTTTCCTTCTTCATTTTTTGGAAGATTGTCCAATGGCAAAGATGTTACCTGAAACATTTCTCCTGCACCTTCAGCATCAGCTCCAGTAATAATTGGCGTGTTTACATACACAAAACCTTTTTCCTGAAAATATTTATGAACCGCATAATGACAATACTGAACGCACACGCATAATCGCACCAAAAGCATTTGTACGTACACGTAAGTGAGCATTTTCACGTAAAAACTCTAAAGAGTGTTTTTTAGGTTGCATTGGGAATTTCTCTGCATCAGAATCTCCAAGAATTTCAAGTTTGTTCACCTGAATTTCATATTTCTGACCCGCACCTTTACTTTCTACCAAAGTTCCAATTACAGAAACCGCAGCTCCGGTCGTGATTCTTTTTAAAGTCTCTTCCGGTGTATTTTCAAAATCAACAACACATTGTATATTATTAATTGTAGAACCGTCATTAAGCGCGATGAACTGATTATTTCTAAAAGTTCTCACCCATCCTTTTGCATTCACTTCCTGTAGCGTCGTCGTACTGTTTAATAAGTCTTTAACTTTTGTGTGTCTCATTTTAATTTTAGATTTTAGATTGCTGATTTTAGATTAAAATAAAATCAGTGTTTTTTATATCGAATTGCAAATATAAACGATAATAATTAATTTTTGAATTGCTTCTATAGGGGTTGATTAAATAAAAAAATATTAAGGTTGGAATTATATTTTATTAAGGAATATTATAAATGATATACCTATGAAAAATAATTGTTGAAAATTTACTCTCCATTCGACAGTAGCCTAACGCCTTCAATTTCTTTAAGTAATTTTTTATTTTCAATTTTATTGTTTTCAATAACTATTTGTTTTGGAAGTACCTTCATTCCAATTAAGTCATCTGTTCTTGTTTTAACTTTGTGAATGTATTCAATGCCTTCAGAATCACTAATAACACCTTCTTCAACTTTTTTTAATATTTCAGCTCTTATAGTTAAACTTTCCATAAGGGCCTTGTTGTCTTGGGAGTTTCGATATTGTCTGTAATTGGTTGCAAAATCCCAAACTTCTTTGAATATTAAGAATAAAGATTTTGCTGTTTCAATTCCTGTTTTTAAACCAATATTTGTATCGCTTCCACTATCTAACAAAATAATTTTAGATTTAGAATCCTCGTCTTTTTTTATTATATTAATTACATCAACTAGCTCTGTTAAACAGGTTAATATCTTTATGTATTTATATGTTTCTAAAGCTTCTTCATCGATTACCACTTGAAAAATATTTACACCTTCGTCTAAAGATTCCTCGTAACTTTCATTCAATAAGTCATTTAATAATATGTCTTTTGATAAATTATATGTGTTTACTAAAGTATTGTGAAAATTATATAATTCCAAACTCTTAGCACGTTTATAGATGCCATCAGCGGCAAAAGAAGACAAAGTTTGAGCCAAATAAGTTAAGTTTTGTTCGGAATATAATTCTTCAGATTTAAAATATTCTAAGATTTGATACAGACCGTCCTCATGTTTAATTTTTTCATAGTTACTTTTTGAAGAAAACAATAGTGGAATTATATTATCATATTTATAATTTTGATTTGGAATACTAAACCCTGATTCAAAGTGTGAAAGTATCTCAACAGATTTTAGATTATCAATGATAATTTCTAAATTTTTGACAAAATCTAATTTTTGCATATTGTTATTTATAATTAATCATTCAGTTAAAACATATTAAAAAATCTTATTTTTCCAAATTCTCCAATTCCTCTCGCTTAGTTTTCTTCTTCTCAAAAGTCAAAACCAATGAAGGCAAAACAACCAAATTCGCAAACATCGCAAAAGCCAAAGTACAAGAAATTAATCCTCCAAGTGCAATAGTTCCGCTAAAGCTTGATAATGTAAAAGTCGCAAAACCTAAAATCAAAACTACTGAGGTATAAAAAGTACTAATTCCAGTTTCTCTTAAAGCACTGAAAACAGACCTTTTTACTTTTCCGTTGCTCTGAATCAAATCATGTTTGTATTTCGCCATAAACTGAATCGCATTATCTACTGAAATTCCAAACGCAATACTAAATACTAAAATGGTAGAAGGCTTTAACGGAATTCCGAAATAACCCATTAATCCAGAAGTAATGCAAAGTGGCAAAACATTCGTGATTACAGATGCCATTACCATTTTGAAAGAACGGAATAAATACAACATCAAAATTGCAATTACTAAAATCGCAAAAATCAAAGATTCAATTAAATTGTCAACCAAATACGATGTTCCTTTCTGGAAAACCAAAGCTTTTCCGGTAACGGTCACTTCATAGCGATCTTTCGGGAAAATTTCGTCGATTTTAGCATGTAATTTTTTCTCGACTTTCGCCATTTCATCCGTTCCAATATCTTTCATAAAAGTTGTAATTCTGGCATATTGTCCAGTTGAATCAACGTATGCTTTCATTAAATTTTCTTTGCTGTTTTTGGTTGCATTTTTAGCATAACCCAAAATAAAAGTCTGCTCCTGCGAAGTTGGCAATTGGTAATATTCAGGATTTCCATTGTAGAAAGCCTGTTTCGAATATTTAACCAAATTCACAATTGAAACTGGTTTTGCCAATTCTGGAATTTCAGCAATTGTATTTTGCAATTCGTCCATTTTACGAATGGTCGACGCTTTCATAACACCTTTTTTATGTTTGGTGTCAATCATGATTTCAAGTGGCATAACGCCGTTGAATTCTTTTTCGTAAAATAAAATATCTTTAAAGAAAGAAGCGCTTTTTGGCATTTCGCCAATCAAACTTCCTGAAACTTTCATTTGTGAAACTCCAATTACGCTGAAAATCAAAAGAACGCCATATACTATATAAACGAATTTTCGTTTTGTTTTAACCAAATCTTCAACAACATTTAATAAGGTCGAAATGTATGTCTTGGTTAAATGATACAGATGCTTTTCTCCCGGAACCGACATAAAACTGTACACGATTGGTACAATTAAAAGTGTCAATAAATAAACAGAAATTACATTGATTGAAGTCACTAAACCAAATTCGAAAAGCAAATCATTTCCGGTAATCATAAAGGTTGCAAAACCAATTGCAGTCGTTAAATTCGTCATTAAAGTCGAAACGCCAATTTTTGAAATAATACGCTGCAGGGCCTTTGCCTGATTGTTGTGCAATTTAATTTCCTGCTGATATTTATTGATCAGGAAAATACAGTTTGTGATTCCGATTACGATAATTAACGGCGGAATAATAGCAGTTAAAATCGTGATTTTATAATGAAATAATCCCAATGTCCCGAATGACCAGACAACACCAACAATCAAAATACATATCGAAATAAATGTGGCTCTAAACGAACGGAAAAAGAAAAAGAAAATTAATGAAACTGTCAATAAAGCGGCGCCAATAAACAATCCAATTTCGCTTTTCATATCAGCTGCATTAATCGTTCTGATATATGGCATTCCCGAAACTTTCAAGTCAATTCCGGTTGTTTTTTCGAATTTATCAATTTTTGGAACTAGGTTTTCGAGAATAAATACTGTTCTTTCTGGCGTATTTACAAGTGCTTTGTTAATGTAAATTGCCGAACGAATACTCCCGCTTTCTTTATTAAACAGCAAGCCTTCGTAAAAAGGCAAATTGTGAAACAAATCGTATTGAATCTTTTTTAAATATTCAGGATCTTGAGCTTTGGCTTGATCGATGAAAGGCGAAAGAACGAATTTTTCGTTTACAGTATCTTTTTCCAGTTTCTTTAAATCATTTAAAGAAACAACCAAATCAACGTCTTTAGATTTTTTTAAACCTGTCATTAATTCATTCCAGGCTGCATAATTTTTTGGCGTAAAAAATTTTGGATCTTGAAAACCAATTACAACCAGATTTCCTTCTTCGCCAAATTTGTCCAAGAATTTTTGATAATCCTTGTTTGCAACATGGTTTTTAGGAAGTAAGTTAGCTTCGGTATACGTCATAGACAGATTTTTCCATTGGTAACCAAGGAAAATCGTTAAGGCAGCAACCAAAACTAAAATTGTAATTCTGTTTTTAAGTATGATTCGGGCTAGTTTTTCCCAAAAGCCAACTTGAATAGCGTTTTTCATAAAATCTTTAAAAATGGTTGCAAATGTAGTGAAAATGCCTCAAAATCATAAACAATCGATTGTATTTTACGCAATGTTAACACATTTTTGCAAATCTTTGAAATGTGATGATTTTCTTATTTTTCAAGGTTTAGTCGCCATCTTTTCTCATATTTGCATATAATTTAAAAGGAAAAAGAAAATGAATTGGATTTTATTGATTATTGCAGGACTTTTTGAAGTAGGATTTGCATCATGTCTTGGAAAAGCAAAAGAAACAACAGGAATTGCATCAACCTATTGGATGATTGGTTTTTTTGTATGTCTTTCAATCAGTATGATTTTATTATATAAAGCAACACAGGTTTTGCCAATTGGAACGGCTTATGCAGTTTGGACAGGAATTGGTGCGGTTGGAACTGTTTTAGTGGGAATTTTTATTTTTAAAGAACCCGCAGCTTTCTGGAGAATATTTTTCCTGACCACTTTGATTGCTTCAATTATTGGGTTGAAATTTGTTTCTAGTCACTAAAAATATGGGCCACTGATTAAACGGATCAAACTGGTTTACACTGATTTTTTTAAGATTTGGTTATCTGTTATATAAAAAGTAAAAATCAGTGTAAACCAGTTCAATCGGTAAAATCTGTGGGCAAAAAAACTTTAATCAATCCTAAACAATGCAGGAAAACAATACCACACTTTTATTTTTTTAGTGATTCTTTTATTGCTTGTCATCATAATTTGCTTTATGGTTTATTTGTTGATGCAGGCAAAAAAAGCAAAAGATGATGCCGAAAAGAGTTTTTATGCGCTAGAAGTAAAAGTAAATGATTTGCAGCTTGAAACTTTAGAGTCAAAATTGAATCCGCATTTGTTTAAGAATATTTTGAATTCAATTCAGTCACATGCTTATCAGACATATTTCGCTTTAGATAAACTGGCCAATGTTCTGGATTATATTTTATACGAAAGCAAAAAGAAATTTGTCACGGCAAAAGAAGAAATTGATTTTGCGCTGAATTTAATCGAAATCAACAAAATCAAAATCAGTCCTCTTTTTGAATTAAAGATTAAAACCAATATCAATAAAGAAGATAAATTGTACGATCAGCCTTTATTAGCGCCATTAATTTCAATTGATTTAATCGAAAATGCCTTTAAACATGCTGATTTGCAAAGTGCCGATGCTTTTATTTCGGTTGTTTTTGAGTTCAAAGACAATGCTTTTTTTATGACAGTCTCGAATAAAATTTCGGATAAAAAAGTATTAAAAAAGGAACGAAGCGGTTTTGGTCATGCTACTTTAGAGCATCGTCTGCGAATTATTTACAAGAACAATTTCAAACTTACTAAGTTTATAGAAAACGATATTTATATTGCCCATCTAAAAATAGATTTACTTGGATACAAAACTGAAATGCTTGCTTCTGGACGATGAGCTTCCGGGATTGACGTACCTAAAAATGCTTTGTGAACAAATTCCAGAAGTTGAAATCGTAAAAACGTTTAACAATCCGGAGAAACTTCTTAGCAGATGTTCCTGATCTTGATTTTGATTTACTGATTTCTGATATTGAGATGCCAGGAATTGACGGTCTTCATTTGGCCGAAATGCTCCAAAATAAACTTGTTATTTTTTGTACGGCTTATAAAGAATATGCAGCCGAAGCTTTTAATATTGATGCTGTAGATTATATTACAAAACCGGTAAAATTAGAACGTCTTCAAAAAGCGATTTCTAAAGCTGTTGAACGTTTTGCTAAACCTGATGCTGGGAAAAAATTTATTCAGCTGAATACTGACAAAGGAAAAATGTTGCTTTATTTTAACCAGATTCAGTATATAAAATCGGCGATTAGCGACAGCCGTGACAAAACGGTTTTATTGACTGACGGCAGTTTTCTGAATTTGAAAAACATAAAATTCGATACACTTTTAAAAGAATTGCCAGAAGCCGATTTCTGCCGAATTAATAAAAAAGAAATTGTTGCTGTAAAAGCAATAAAATTCTTTAATCATAACGAAATCGTATTGCATTATTTGGAAGAAAACAATCAAAAATGCGAGTCTGATTTTAAGCGAAACCTATCGCGCTGACTTTTTGAAAAAGGTGAAATTATAAACTGCTGATTAAGTCAAAAGCTTGTCAGGCTGAGCGAAGTCGAAGCCTTTTTTTGATGAGTTTTATAACTTATTACAAAGTTTTACGGACTTATTACATACATTTAAAATTAGACTGCAAAATTGCTTTTTTACATTAAGTTGACTTCTGATATTTGTTCCATAATTTTAAAAATTGGGTTATGAATAACTTTAAAAACTCCTTATTCTACATAACAGTTATCGGCGGTTTTACTACTTTGATATATTGGATAATTTCTCAAGGAGCATCTCTTGAAGCAGGCCGAAATGTATTGGCTAAAAATATAGAAAGTAATCATTGGAATGATTTTCTGAATTCAATGGTTGAAAATCTACAACATCCGTTGGCAATATTGTTGGCACAGATCGTGACTATTATTTTGGTTGCACGTTTGTTCGGATGGTTTTTTAGAAAAATCGGACAACCATCTGTAATTGGAGAAATGATTGCTGGAATTGTCCTTGGGCCCTCATTGGTAGGAATGTATTTTCCGGAGTTTTCAGCCGCTTTGTTTCCAAAAGAGTCTTTAGGAAATCTTCAGTTTTTAAGTCAAATTGGTCTTATTCTTTTCATGTTCGTTATCGGTATGGAATTGGATTTAAAAGTATTAAAGAATAAAGCACACGATGCAGTTGTAATTAGCCATGCAAGTATTGTTATTCCGTTTGCTTTAGGATTAACGCTTGCTTATTTTATTTACGGAACTTTTGCTCCTCAAGGAGTTGCATTTTCTTCTTTCGGATTATTTATGGGAATTGCCATGAGTATTACGGCGTTTCCGGTTTTGGCAAGAATAGTGCAGGAGCGAGGTCTTCAAAAAACCAAACTAGGAACTATTGCCATTACGTGTGCAGCGGCTGATGATATTACGGCTTGGTGTATTTTGGCAGTTGTAATTGCTATTGTTAAAGCTGGTTCATTGGTAAGTTCATTATATGTAATTGGTCTGGCAATTTTATATGTGATTATCATGTTGAAAATTGTTCGTCCATTCTTAAAACGTGTTGGTGATTTAAATTCAACTCGCGAAAGTTTAAATAAACCGGTTGTTGCGATTTTCTTCTTGACTCTTTTGTTTTCTGCATATGCAACCGAATTAATTGGAATTCACGCCTTATTTGGTGCTTTTTTAGCCGGAGCTATTATGCCTGAAAATAATAAATTTAGAAATATTTTTATTGAAAAAGTCGAAGACGTTTCGATAATTGTTCTTCTTCCGTTATTTTTTGTGTTTACTGGTTTACGTACGCAAATTGGATTATTGAATGATCCTGCTTTATGGAAAATCACGGGTCTTATTATTTTAGTAGCTGTTGTTGGTAAATTCTTCGGAAGTGCTTTGGCAGCAAAATTCGTTGGGCAAAATTGGAAAGACAGTCTTGCAATTGGAGCTTTGATGAATACTCGTGGCTTAATGGAGTTGGTGGTTTTGAATATTGGTTATGATTTAGGAGTATTATCTACAGAGATTTTTACAATGATGGTGATTATGGCGTTGATTACGACTTTTATGACCGGTCCGCGCTTTAGATTTTATAAATTTTATTTTTAAAGATAAAGTTACCGAAGTTCCAGAAGAAATTGGAACCAAAAGCAAATACAAGATTTTGCTTTCGTTTCGCAACGCCTGAAAGAGGGAAAAAATTATTGAAAATCGCAAACAGTTTAGTTAAAAAACAAGGAGATAATTCGATTGTAACCGCGATGCATTTGTCTTTAAGTACCGAAATACATTCGTTTGATGTGAAAGATCATGAACGCAAAATGTTGGTTCCTGTTGTTGAAGAATCAGAACAGTTTGAACCAAAATATGCTTAGTGTTTTTAAAGTGACAAATGATATTGATTCTGAAATTATTGATACAGCAAATCAAGGCGAATATGATTTATTGCTGGTTGGTTTAGGACAGTCTATTTTTGAAGGAACTTTACTTGGAAAAATACTTGGTTTCACAACCCGAATCGTAAATCCGGATCGTTTGATTGATAAGTTTACAGGAAAAGAAGGTTTGTTTGAAAATTCTCCTTTTGATGAAAGAACGCGTCATATTATTTCCAAAAGTAAAATGCCAGTCGGAATTTTTATTGACAAAGATTTGGAAGAAGTAGATCAGGTTTTCATGCCGGTTTTCAGTAAAGAAGATGCGTTATTTGATTGAATATGCTAAAAAATTAATCAATAATAATGGTTCTCAAATCACAGTTTTAGATGCGAGCGGTGAGGTAAAAAATACTCGCGAAATTCAGGAAAGTATTCGTTCTATTGAGCAAATTGCACCAAATCATATTATGATTATGCATGACAGAACATTAAAAAAGAGTTTTTAGAGACCCAGAATTTAATGATTATAAGTTTAGACAGCTGGAAAAAACTAATTGAATCTCAAAGCACTTGGCTGAACAATACGCCTTCTGTTTTGATTTTGAAACCATAAAACTTTAAAAATTTCAATATTAAAAATCCCAAATTCCAATTGTTACTGATTGGGATTTGGGATTTTGTTATTTGTCAGTTTGTAGAATTACGCATTGTTTTGTCATTCCGAGGAACGAGGAATCTCCGCAAGAAACTCACAGAGATTGTGATTTTCGTTGCGGAGCTACTTGCGGGGATTCCTCGTTCCTCGGAATGACAAACAAGACGTTTTAAGTGTTGTGCTTTTTTTTTTGAGGAATACCTACGTGATTCTTCGACTTCGTTCAGGAAGACAAAAAATGAGGTAAAAAAAACCTTGCGAACTTTGCGGAAATATCTTTGCGAACTTTGCGGTTAAATTAGTCCTAATTGAAATTTAACTCCTAAAGCCCCAAATCAAGAACATAAGAAATCTTAACCGCAATATTATCTTCAAACTTTCAGCAATTGATTTGGTCCGTAGCGATAAAATCCGCCTAGACCAAAACCTTTGAAAATTCGGTTTAATTCAATTCCAGATTCAAAATAAGCCTTTGTTTAAAGTTTTATAATCGGGTCCAACATGCTGTTCCGGGTTTTCCATATTTCCCCAAGCCATTCTGGTAACCAATACTAAAGACAGGACGAACTTTTTTCAGGATTTTAATTCGATCAAAGCCATGTTTTACTTGAAAGAAAACATATTGACTAGAGAAGAACTCATTAAAATACATGGTTTCAAAACTGTTTCTTCCGGCAAAAGTAATACGCTGCATCACCGTTTCTTTTGTCAGGTTGTTCGGCATGGTGTTGTATAAATGGGTAATAGGAACGTCGCCTATTGCATAACCGCCTTGTAAAAGCAAACTTGTTTTTTGTCCGTTTAGGTATTTTTTTTCGTACTCGGTTTTGAAATCTATTTTGCTGAACGTAAAATCATTTTCAAGAACATTGAGGCAACGATTGCGTGAATTGAAAAGTAAATCTCGGAAATCTTTTGTCTGATTCTGTACGTCCATTTGGAGTTTGCATAAAATCACTAAAGGGCGCCCAAACAATCGATGCCATTGCCGTCGTCATGATATAACTCGAATATAATTGTCCGTTTAAATTATAAATATAATCAAATTTCGGTTCGACATACGTTCGGGCTAATTCAAAAATAGCTTCTGTTTTCGGAATGATTTTAGTTTGAACATTCGCTTTCCAGCAATATATTTATAAAAAGTACTAATATTGATTGGCCTCGGATCATAAATCTTAAAAACGCGTTTGTCTACGGCAAAAACCGTACTTGCAATCTCTCGAACATCATCAGTATAAGATCCGTTTAACCAAGTGTTGGTATTTTTGTCTAATAAAACTCCAGAACCAAGGCTATATTTAAAAGCACCGTCTTTTGTTCCATACGCGCCATAACCTTCAATTCTAAAGCTTTTAGAAAATCGATCATTTGTTATTCCGCCAAGACCCAAACGAAAACCTTCATAATTATTATAACTGATTATTTTTTTTAAATCCAAATCAATTGGTCCGATAGGAAGATAGCCGTTTATGATTTTTCGTCCAAGTCCTAAGCGATTTTCAATTCGTTTGCTCAGCTGACAATACTATCTATTAATTGATACGTTTTTTGACCTTTTAAGTCTAAACTTTCCTTTCTATATTGATTCCAGAATTTTCCGGTTTTTTATTGGCATCATCTTTAATTTCCATATAAAGTGAAGGATTTTTTATAGTAGGATTTGTGTTGTAATGAATATCAAAATTATTACTTTCTGAAATTAAATACGTGAAATCAGAAGCTACTTTTTTTCTTCGTTCAAAATGTCTTCGACATCACCATCAAATTGAATTGTTCCGCCTAAAATTTTAATGTCATCATCATTTTTACCTTTTACAATTTTGAAAGTAGTGTTGCTCTGAAACCAAATTTTTTCCTCCGGAACATATGTCAAATTCGTGAATCCCACTAATGTCTAAAACCGCTTTTATGCGCATAACAGCTTTCGCAACAGCAAAATTTTCTTCATCAATATATAAAACACCTTCCAATGCATATGTTTTTTTTTTCTTATTTTTAAAGTAAATCATAAAGGTATTACGACCTTTAATGGTACAGTGTCTAGAAGTTTGTAATTGTAATCAGAAAATGCATTGTCTGCAATTGGACTTTCATGCTTGGTTTCAAATAATTCATATTTAGAATCGTAAATCGAAATGGACTGCAGATTAAAAGCAAAATTTCATAAACAGGTTGTTTAAAACCTGCCATTTTGGTTCCGAGAATGGTTTCTTTTAATTTATTATTTCCGAATTGATATTGCGAAACTTTCTCCGTTTGAAATAAATGTTGTTTACTGATGATTTCTTTAAACTTATAATCAGAAGAATCAACGTTGATTACTTTTTTATTGAAATCTTTATAGGCTGCAGATGAATCGATTCTGCCATCAATTGAATCTGGATTGGCAGTAACAATCAGTTTGTTATACGTTTTGTACTCAAAACTGCTTAGTTTTTTCTGTGGATTGTTTTTGTTTTTATTTGCAATAACTTTTTTAAAATCGTCAAAGCCGGATTTTCATTTGAAACCACAACTTCTTTTAAATTATCGGTCTTTTCTAGAAAGTGAAATTGAATAAAATTTTTTATTGATTAATTACCGTAATTATTTTAGTTTGAAAGCCAATGTACGAAACCGCAAAAGTCCTCGTTTCTGAATTGATTTTAAACTCAAATTTCCCATCAACATCTGTAATTGTATTGTTGTTGTCGGCAGTGGTTATGGTTGCAAAAGGGAGAGGCTTGTTGTTGTGAATCTGTTACAATTCCGTTTATTTGAAATTGCGCCTGAATACTAAGCGTAAAAAACAAAGTCAATAAACAAAATAGCTTCATACAGAGGATTATAGTTTCAAAAACGAAAAGGATTGTTAATTTGGTATGCAAAAATAAGAATAAAAAAATCCGTTTGGCAAAATTACACCAAACGGATTTTTTATTTTATGTTATATCAAATTACACTTTCATGATTTCGGCTTCTTTTGCAGCCAATAACTCATCAATTTTTTTGATGTAAGTATTCGTTAAGGTTCTGAACTTCTTCTTCTGCAGATTTGCAGATATCTTCAGAAGTACCTTCTTTTTCTAATTTTTTAATGTCAGTGTTGGCGTCTTTACGAACGTTGCGAACTCCAATTTTAGCATCTTCAGCTTCAGCTTTTGCTTGTTTAGCCAATTCTCTACGGCGATCTTCCGTTAAAGGTGGAACGCTGATGATAATCATGTCTCCGTTATTCATCGGATTAAAACCAATGTTAGCAATCATAATTGCTTTTTCGATTGGATGTAGCATACTCTTTTCGAAAGGCTGCAACGTAATTGTTCTGGCATCAGGAACACTGATTTTTGATACTTGAGAAAGTGGCGAAACAGATCCGTAATAATCTACAAAAACACTTCCCAACATTGCCGGTGAAGCTTTTCCTGCACGAATATTTAGGAATTCTTTTTCTAAATGCGCAATCGAACCATTCATTGATTCTTCCGTACTTTCTAATATAAAATCTATTTCTTCAGCTCATTTTTTTTAGATTTTTAGATTTTTAGAAGCTTGGATTTTTAGATTTTTAAAAATCCTATTCATCTAATTTACTAACTAATATAATTTTTTATTTTTTAATGATTTTTGCTTAGAGATTATTCTGCAGTCGAATAATCTAAAAGTCCAACAATCGAACAATCTAAATATTAACTACTGTTCCAATGTTTTCTCCTTCACAGATTTTCAATAAATTTCCAATTTTGTTCATGTCAAAAACAACGATTGGCAATTTGTTTTCCTGGCTTAAGGTAAAAGCAGTGGTGTCCATTACGTTTAATCCTTTTTTAAGAACATCATCAAAAGAGATAAAGTCGAATTTCACTGCCGAAGCATTTTTCTCTGGATCAGCAATCATAAACGCCATCAACACGAGTTCCTTTCAGAATCACATCAGCATTGATTTCGATTCCTCTTAAAACTGCAGCTGTATCTGTTGTAAAATATGGATTTCCAGTTCCTGCACCAAAAATTACAATTCTTCCTTTTTCAAGGTGACGGTCAGCTCTTCTTTTAATATACGGTTCTGCAATAGATTCCATTTTTAAAGCAGTCTGTAAACGCGTTTTCATTCCTTTGTCTTCAAGTGCGCCCTGCAAAGCCATTCCGTTAATAACAGTAGCAAGCATTCCCATATAATCACCTTGCACTCTGTCCATTCCTGAGCTTGCACCAGCAACGCCTCTAAAAATATTTCCTCCTCCAATTACAATAGCGATTTCTACACCCTTACTGTGGATTTGCTTAATTTCATCTGCATATTCGGCCAATCTTTTTGGGTCAATTCCGTATTGTAAATCACCCATTAAGGCCTCGCCGCTAAGTTTAAGAAGAATTCTTTTATATTTCATGTTTGTGTTGCGTTAATTTGTGCAAATATAGACATATTCTGATTTTTAAAAATAATGTTTACAAAAAAATAATTATGTCGTGAATTTAAATTTATAAAGGATTTTAGTGTTTTTTTCTATCAAAAGTGATAAAAGTCAGTTATCAATCTTCAGAAATCCGTAATTTTATAGGTAGCAAAATAAAATATTTATGAAAAGTATCGTAGCTAAAGCATTATTTAACAGTCATTCCTATGCGGAATATCGAAAATTAGTGTCCGATTTATTGTCAGAAGGAAAATCGACCGGAAATGAGCAGTCTGAAAGTCTGACTAATTATACGAAATTGAATGAAGCAAGAATGAATAGGCTGGAAAAGACGATCCAGGTTTCTGAAGATTTAGTTTCGAAACTGCAAACATTTAAATAATCATTATATCTGGCTTGTAATTTCAGAAGGCTGGTGTGGCGATGCGGCTCAGATTCTTCCAATTCTAAATAAAATGGCGGTGGCTTCGGATAAAAAAATTGACCTCCGAATTGTGTTTCGAGATGAAAACGACGAATTAATGAATCAGTATTTAACAAATGGTGGACGAGCAATCCCAAAAGTAATTGTGATTTGCAAAGAAGCTGGAATTGTGAGAACAGATTGGGGACCAAGACCAAAAGGCGCCACCGAATTAATGGCAAAACATAAAAAAGAAGTTGGGCCAATTGACGAAAAAATCAAAACCGATCTTCAGTTGTGGTATTTAGCAGATAAAGGAATTTCGGTTCAGGAAGAACTGGTCGAAATTATGGAAAACATTAAGTATAATCGATTGTAATAACCATTTCGTGGGGAAATATCTAGTAGAATAATTGTTGATAACGTGTTGATAATAAACCAAATAAGATGTTAAAAAACAGCCTTTAAATTTTTATTTCGTTTAAAATTTTGTATCTTAGTAACACTATCCCACTTCTATTATTAACTTTCTGATTTACTCTTTTTATTGGTGTTTATTTAATGTTTAACTATTAAAAAATCACTATTATGAAAAAGTTATTCGAAAGATTTTATGATTTCTTTTCTACATTTTTATTTGGAGGGAAAAATGTGCCTCACTATTAACTCAGGTGAAATGAGTATGGAATAACTATACTTTGATTTACGAGCTGGGCACATTACGATTATTTTGTAATGTGCTTTTTTATGCATTTTACTTTATAATTACTTTAGACTTTCTTCAAATAAAGTAATGTCAATTGCATTTTTAACATCATAGTCGCCAATTTTTGTTCGGCGTAAAACTGTTAAGTGCGAACCGGAGTTCATTGCTTTTCCAAAATCAAAAGCAAGTGAACGGATATAAGTTCCTTTAGAACAAACTACTCTAAAATCAATTTCTGGTAAAGCAATACGAGTAATTTCGAATTCGTGTATGGTTGTTTTTCTGCTCGCAATTTCTACTGTTTCACCAGCGCGTGCATGTTCATATAAACGAACGCCATCTTTTTTGATAGCAGAAAAAATAGGCGGTTTTTGATCAATTTCCCCTAAAAACTGTTTTACGGTTTCGTGAATCAAAGCTTCGTCAATATGATCGGTTGGGAAAGTTTGATCAATTTCAGTTTCTAAATCATAAGATGGAGTAGTGGCTCCAATATAGAATGTTCCCGTATATTCTTTTGCTTGACCTTGAAGTTCAGATATTCTTTTGGTAAATTTTCCGGTACAAATTAATAAAAGTCCGGATGCTAATGGATCTAAAGTTCCAGCATGGCCAATTTTGAACTTTTTTGGAAGCCCGACTTTATTAATTAAAAGGTATTTTAATTTATTGACAGCTTGAAACGAACTCCATTTTAATGGTTTGTCAATCAATAAAACTTGTCCGTCTAGATATTCTTCAGTTGTCATTATATGATTGTAAGCGGGTGAATTAAAAAGTGAATCAGCAATAAAACAATTCCTGCAATGATTCGGTAATAGCCAAAAACTTTAAAACCATTTTTAGTCAAAAATCCAATGAAAGTTTTAATTGCTAATAATGCTACAATAAAAGCAACGACATTTCCAATAACTAATAAAGTAGCTTGATCATGTGATATTTCAAAACCAGCTTTATAATAATCGTAGCATTTTTTTACCGTTGCTCCAAGCATTGTTGGAACAGCAAGAAAAAATGAAAACTCGGCAGCTGTTGTTCGTGATAATTTTTGAGACATTCCGCCTACAATACTTGCACCGCTTCGAGAAACTCCCGGAATCATAGCAATACATTGAAATAAACCAATTTTAAGCGCTTGTAGATAAGTGATTTCTTGTGAAGTTTCGGCAGTATTTGGGTTGTTGAACCATTCGTCAACTTTTAATAAAATCAATCCTCCAATTAAAAGGGAAATTGCAACGGTAACTGGATTCTCTAATAGTCCATCAATAAAATCGCTTAATAATAATCCTAAAACTACAGCAGGAATAAACGCCACTAAAAGTTTAAAGTAAAAATCAAGTGTTTGAAAAAATCGTTTAAAATATAAAACGACTACTGAAAGTATAGCGCCAAGCTGAATAACAATGGTAAAAAGTTTGGTAAAATCTTCGTGTGCAATTCCAAAAAAAGAAGAGGCAATAATCATGTGGCCAGTTGAAGAAACAGGTAAAAATTCTGTAATTCCTTCGATAATGGCAAGAACGATAGCTTGTAATGTATTCATGGAGAATTTTAGATTTTAGATTTTAGATTTTAGATTGTTAAGCCCTTCGACTTCGCTCAGGGTGACAAACATAAAATCAAAGATCTATTTATTTGGATTTTTTGAAAATAGAATAAATCGTGATTCCAAAACCAATTAAAACGGTTGTTGGCGCTAAACGAATACGTCTAAAGCTAAAAATATCTTCGTTAAAAACATTCGGATCACTACTTCCTCCACCAGACATTAAAATAAATCCTAATGCGATAACACCAATTCCTATTAGTAAAATTTTGTAGTTGATGCCGTCAAAAAGAAATTCGTGATTATCTTGTTTTCCTTCTTTAATATTGTTTTTCATGTTTTTTTATTTTTTAGCCTATATATCCCAAGGTTTGGGAGAAGGCATTTTTTTAATCTAAAATCTAAAATCTGCAATCTAAAATTAATAAAGATCGTCAGTTCTTAAATTCAAGAAACGTTGTGTTGCAAAATGCGTACTTACCCAAGTAATTAAAACTCCTAATCCGAAAACGGCTAGTAAAACCAATCCAATTAAGGCTTTATCTTCTAAAATTCCTAAACCTGGGAAATTTGTTTCAACATAAATCAGAAGGCCAATCAATGCAACTATTGCTAGAGCAGCACCAAGCATTCCTAATTTTACGCTTCTGCGTTACAAACGGCTTGCGGATAAATGATTTAGTCGCGCCAACCATTTGCATTGTTTTAATAATAAAACGATTAGAGTGTATCGATAAACGAAGTGAACTGTTGATTAGTAAAACAGCAATTACAGTCAAGAAACCGCTGATAATCAAAATCCACATACTTACTTTTTTGATATTGTCATTTACCAGATTTACTAATTGTTTGTCGTAAACAATATCTTCAATCATAGTGTTTTTGCGCAGTTTGCTTTCAATTTGAAGAATGCTGTCTCTTTCTACATAATCAGCTTTTAGGTGAATGTCGTATGAATTCAATAATGGATTTTCTCCTAAAAAGGTAAGGAAGTCTTCTCCAATAATATCGGTATGTTCTTTCGCTGCTTTTTCTTTGGTTACATAAACAAAAGATTTTGCAAAAGGAGCTCTTTTTAATTCGGTGTTAAACGCTTTGATAACGCTGTCATTTGCTTCATTTTTAAAGAAAACGGTCATGGCGATTTTTTCTTTAAAATCATCTGCCAGTTTTTTAGAATTAATGATGAATAATCCCAGTACCCCCAAAAGGAATAAAACCAAGAATACACTTAATACTACCGAAAAATAAGAGGAAATTAACCTGCGCTTTTGAAATTTATCAAAGTTAGAACTCATAGTCTGCTTAAATTATGTGGTAAAAATAATAAAGAATTTCTTTATTTAAAGTTAATAACGAACTTTTATACTATAAATGTACAATTAGATATCGAATAATTTGTGTTTAACCGCAAAGTGCGCTAAGATTTTTAATATTTGACTTTATAACAACGCAAAGTTCGCAAAGCTTTGTATTGATAAAGCCTTGCGAACTTTGCGTTTGCCTACACATTTTTTAATTAAAAAAACTTGTGTGCTTTGCGGTTAAATTTTACTAGTTTCCCAAACTAAAGATAAATAATATAAACCACCAATTGATGGTCCACCAAGAATTGATGTATATGCTTTATTCAAAATATTTGTTCCTCCCAATTTTGTTGTAATACCTGATTTTCTGAAATAATAATTAACCTGCGCATCCATTGACCAATAAGCAGGAACAGTGCCACTAACTAAAAAGGAGACGTAATCAAAATGGTTTTGATAACGCGCCGTAACACTTGCGCCAAGATTTTTCCAGATATTTTGTGCCATTAATGTTCCGTTGACGTTAAATTCTGGAGTGTTGAAACCATCTTCAAGTCCGTCCTTGTCATCTGTTCGGTCGAGTTTGGTGTAAGTAAGATTGGTTAAAGCGGTAAAAGTTTCATCAAATCGATATTTCAAACCTAAACTTCCGCCGTAATTGTAGATTTTGCTTTTAGAATTTGTCCAAAGTCTGTAACGATTTTGTGTGTTTTTAGAATATAAGGCTGTCGGAATTTGATTTGGATCTGTAGTATTTGGAATGCTGGCTTCAACTTGAGCGATGAAATTTTTATACGAGTTGTAATAGAAATCGGCATCAATAAAAAGGTTTCGATTTAATGTTATTCCTCTAAAACCAACTTCAAAAGATTTTACAAATTCGGGTTCTAAATAAGTGTACGGATTTTTCTGAATCGTATTTTTATTTTTTTCTATTGCCTGCGCCTGAGTCAAACCATTTGTGTTGACATCAGTATTTACCTGCGCCTGAAATTGATCAATTGAAGCTTTCGTATAAGAATTTTCGAAAATTCCATCAGACATAATTCGCAATCCGCCAACGCGTTTTACACCACCAGAATTAACATTCGAAAAACCTTCAAAAATACTCGGGAAACGATACCCGTTTTGATATGAAGCTCTAAAATTTAAACTTTCTTTTGGCGAATAAACTGCTGTAAATTGAGGCGTAAATTTAGCTTCGAAATAATCTGCTTTATCAACTCTTAATGTTGCTCCAAGGCGCAATTTCGAATTGAATAAATCTTTCGTTGCCTGAGTAAATCCGCCAAATTTTTGATAGGTCAAATTTTCATCAGCATGAACCGGATTAATAAAATAATTGCCGTCTGGAACAATAATGTAATTTCTATAATCAACTCCGCTTAATAATTTGGCATCAATTTTTTCGAAGAAATCCGCAAAAGCTTTATCCCAATTAATTAATCCTTCACCATGAACTAAAGTTGATTTTACGCGCAAAGCGGCACCAATATCCCAATTGTTGATGTTGATTAATTCTTCTTTTTTCTTTTCATACGCTTCAGTTCCAGGAATAAATCTTCCTTGATCGCTTTGCGTTCTGGCAATTCTATGCGCATCGGCAATTGTTGTACCGTTTGTAATGGCATTTTTGTAGGCAGTTGTATAATCGGCAAACCATTTATCATCAGACTTATAAGCGCGATCCATATTTTCGGCAAGCGAACGCATGTTGTATGAATCTCCAGTGTTTTCCGTTGTTGCATATGTTTTTACTTGAAAAATAGGATTATGAAAATCAACAGCAAATTGATTTAGCGTATAATTGTCGAGTCTAAAGCGGTTTGAACGCTGGTAAATCGTGTTTATTAAAGCGGTTTTGTAAGTTACAGAAAGTTCGTTTTCTGGTTTTGGACGAAAATAAAGCCCAACATCAGCTTTATAATTTTTGATTCCATAATCAGAAATATCCGTTTCACGATATCCCGATCTGGCAACAACATAATTTTTGCCGTTTAGGTTTAAAGTTTTTCGGTTTGCCGACTCATTTCCATAACCATTAACTTCATCGTACGCCGGATTATCTGCGCCAAATAAACCTGTCGAAGCATTTGCATTTGGAGCTAAATCAGTTCTGTCATCGGCAACCCAATCCGTTCCTCCGGTTGTCGAAGCATTTACCTTAAAAGCGAATTTTTCATTGAAAGCTTTTGCAAATCTTAAATTAAACTGCGAATATGCTTTTGGTGAAAATCGGTCAATATTACCCATATGATTTACACCTGTCAATTGCTGAATACTTACGCCTTGATATTCAAAAGGATTTTTCGTCTGAATATTTGCCAAACCATTTATAGCATTCATTCCGTACAAAGCGGCCGCAGTTCCAGGAATAATTTCGATTTTATCAATATCAAGATCATTTGCGCCCAAAGCATTTGCAATTGGAGCTCCCAAATGTGGAGCCTGATTATCAATTCCGTCTACTAATTGCGCAAATCTTACGTTTGTGGAATTAGCAAAGCCACGTGTATTGATGACTTTAAAACCCAAACTCGGCGTAATAATCTGGACGCCTTTTACATTTTCAAGTGCTTCATAAATAGTTGTTGAACCCATTTTTTTGGCTTCCGCCGATTTTAATTGTTCGATGCTTATAGGAGAACGCATAATATTTTCAGAACGGCGAGAGGCTGTAATAACAACTTCGCTAAGTTCTTCTTTTTTAATGCTGTCTTGTTTTGCTTTAGAATTTTCAGTTTGGGAAAAACTCTTCAGGCTTATAAAAAGAAAAAGAAGATATAGTTTTTGGTTCATTTTTGGTTTGATTATTTCAGTATGTTTTAAAATGAATACTGATGGTTAAAAAAAATGATTTTTGGTTTTTTAAACACATAGAAACATAGATTTTTCATTTGGATAAAGATTGTAGAAAGAAACTAGTTTCTAAACATAGATTTGCTATGTGTATTAATGTGAGTGAAGCGCCTTTTTTTAAGCTACTAAAAGCTATGTTTCTATGTGCTTAAATATTTATTCTTAAAATTTTAGATTCTGTGTTTCTTTTTGGGCAAATTCTTTAATGCGTTTTTCAACTTCGTAAAAAACAGAAATTGCTTTTTCACCGGCTTCTGTCAATCGAGCTCCGCCACCGCCTTTTCCACCGAGAAGTTTTTCGACTAAAGGTTTTTCAGCACGCTGATTCATTTCTTCCACCAATTGCCAGGCTTGTCTGTAAGCCATTTTCATTTCTTTTGCGGCATTTGTAATAGAACCTGTTTTTTGAATATTTTCTAAAAGCCAGATTTTGCCAATGCCAAGAAAAGCACCTTCCGTTTCTTCAATCCAAACGCGGACTTCCACCTTGTATTTCTTATTTTCTGCCATCGATTTTCAATGTAAATAAGTATTTTTAATTGCAATAATACGTATTTTTACTTAATTAAAATTACGTAATTTGTTATTTTATTTGTTTGTCAATGAAATAGCTTTGGAACAAGCAACAATAAATGTAAATTTGCGCGATAATTCATTAAGTGACAAAAATCTTTGAACCTTTGTCACTTTGCAACTTTGAACCTTTAAGAAATGAAATACAATCCAAACGAAATTGACGCCAAATGGCAAAAATATTGGGCAGAAAATCAAACTTTTGCAGCAAAAAACAACTCTGAAAAACCTAAACATTATGTTCTCGATATGTTTCCTTATCCATCTGGAGCAGGATTACACGTTGGGCACCCGCTAGGTTATATCGCTTCAGACGTGTATTCTCGTTTCAAAAGACATCAAGGTTTCAATGTTTTGCATCCAATGGGTTACGACAGTTTCGGATTGCCAGCAGAACAATATGCGATTCAGACAGGACAGCGTCCGGAAGATACAACGCGCGTAAATATTGACGGTGGCGTAGATAAAGAAGGAAAACACATTGCAGGATACAGAAAACAATTAGATAAAATTGGTTTTTCTTTTGACTGGGCACGTGAAGTGCGTACATCAAATCCTGATTATTATAAACATACACAATGGATTTTTATCCAATTGTTCAATTCTTGGTATTGCAGAAAGCAAGGAAAAGCTTTTGAGATTTCTGAGCTTGTAAAAGTTTTTGAAGAAGAAGGGAATAAATTAGTTGAAGCAGTTTGCGACGACAACGTAGCAATTTTTACTGCTGATGAATGGAATTCTTATTCTGAAGATCAAAAAGAAAAAATCCTGTTGCAATACAGAATGACCTATTTGGCAGAAACCGAGGTAAACTGGTGTCCTGGCTTAGGAACTGTTTTGGCAAATGACGAAATTGTAAACGGAGTTTCGGAGCGTGGAGGCTTTCCTGTTATAAGAAAAAAAATGACACAATGGAGTATGCGAATTTCTGCTTATGCCGAACGCTTACTTCAGGGTCTGAATGATATCGATTGGAGTGAGTCTATTAAAGAATCTCAAAGAAACTGGATTGGAAAATCAGTAGGGGCTTTAGTCAAGTTTCAAGTTTCAAGTTTCAAGTCTCAAGTTGATGCGCAAAGTGATGAAACTTTAAACGTGAAACCTGAAACAAATTTTATCGAAGTTTTCACAACAAGACCTGATACTATTTTTGGAGTAACTTTTATGACTTTGGCACCGGAACACGATTTGGTAGCTAAAATTACAACTCCAGAACAAAAAGAAGCAGTTGAAGCGTATATTGAAAAAACAGCAAAACGTTCGGAGCGTGAGCGTATGGCCGATGTAAAAACGATTTCAGGAGTGTTTACCGGTGCTTATGCAGAACATCCTTTTACAAAAGAACCAATTCCGGTTTGGATTGGTGATTATGTTTTGGCTGGTTACGGAACTGGTGCTGTAATGGCTGTTCCTTGCGGAGATGAAAGAGATTATGCTTTTGCTAATTTCTTTAAAGGTCAAAACGGAATGCCGGAAATCAAAAACATTTTTGCTAATGTTGATATTTCTGAAGCAGCTTATGGATCAAAAGACAACGTTGAAATCGCAAATTCTGATTTCTTAAACGGATTAAATTATAAAAATGCAACTCATGCTGCTATTAGCGAATTGCAAAAAATAGGACAGGGAATTGGTAAAACAAATTATCGTTTGCGTGATGCTGTTTTTTCTCGTCAACGTTATTGGGGAGAACCATTTCCAGTTTATTATGTAAATGGATTGCCAAAAATGATTGATGCACACCACTTGCCAATTATTTTGCCAGAAGTGGAGAAATATTTACCAACAGAAGACGGTCTGCCTCCATTAGGAAACGCAGCTGTTTGGGCTTGGGATACAAAACAACAATAAAGTTGTTGATACAGATTTAGTTGACAATGTTACTATTTTTCCTTTAGAGTTGAATACAATGCCAGGTTGGGCAGGAAGTTCATGGTATTGGATGCGTTATATGGATGCGCATAATGAAAATGAATTTGCAAGCAAAGAAGCTTTGGCGTATTGGGAAAGCGTAGATTTATACATTGGCGGAAGCGAACACGCAACCGGACATTTACTATATTCTCGTTTCTGGAACAAATTCTTAAAAGACAAAGGTTTTGCTCCAACTGAAGAACCATTCAAAAAACTGATTAATCAGGGAATGATTTTAGGGACTAGTGCTTTTGTTTATAGATTGGAAGGAACAAATACGTTTGTTTCTAAAAATAAAATCGGAGATCAAAAAGTACAGCCAATTCATGCTGATGTTTCAATGGTAAATTCTTCTGATGAATTAGATGTTGCAAAATTCAAAGCATGGAGAGAAGATTATGCTGATGCAGAATTTATTTTAGATGATAATGGAAAATACATTGTTGGCCGTGAAGTCGAAAAAATGTCGAAATCAAAATACAATGTGGTAACTCCGGATGATATTTGTGCTGAATATGGTGCTGATACATTACGTTTATACGAAATGTTCTTAGGTCCGTTAGAGCAGGCAAAACCTTGGAATACTGCTGGAATTTCAGGAGTTTTTGGTTTCTTGAAAAAATTATGGAGATTGTATTTTGATGACAATGGTTTGATCGTAAACAACGACGAACCAACAAAAGACAACTTGAAATCATTGCACAAAACCATCAAAAAAGTAGCTGAAGATATCGAGAATTTCTCTTTCAATACTTCGGTTTCTCAGTTTATGATTTGTGTGAATGAATTGTCTTCTCAAAATTGTCATTCAAGAGCCATTTTAGAACCATTGGCTATTTTGGTTTCGCCTTATGCGCCACATATCGCAGAAGAATTATGGTCGCAATTAGGACATACAACTTCAATTTCTGACGTGGCATTTCCAATTTTTGAGGCAAGTCATTTAGTTGAAACGAATAAAGAATATCCAGTTTCTTTCAACGGAAAAATGCGTTTCACAATCGAATTGCCTTTGGATTTAACCAAAGAACAAATCGAAGAAATCGTAATGAAAGACGAAAGAACACAAAAACAATTAGATGGCAGAACGCCAAATAAGGTGATTATTGTTCCTGGAAAAATTATCAATTTGGTTGGTTAACCAAATAAATTCCAATATTTAAAATTCCAAATTCCAATTTTACGATTGGGGTTTGGGATTTTTTTTTAGTTCTAGTTTGTCAGTCTGAGCGAAATCGAAGACCACATAAGTAACTCTAAAAAAGATTGGCGATTTTTATTGCGGAGTCTCTCATGTGGTCTTCGATTTCGCTCAGACTGACAATGCGTACAGATTGTCATTTCTGACAAGATTGCGGAAAAGACTTTGTGACTTAACTCCTTTGCGAGTAAAAAACCTAGCGTCCTTTGCGTAAATCGTCGCGCACTTTGCGGTTAAAAACCCGCACCAACATTGGAATTTGGAATTTAATAATTAAAATTTTAAAAATTTATTGTAACATTTTAATAGTTGTCGTATCAAAAGCATGGATCCGATTTAATTAACAACTTAAAAACTATTAAAAATGAAAAAGTATATCATCTTGATTATCGCATTCTTATTCTCAGCATTATGTCTAAATGTTTTTGCACAAACAAAATCATATCCTTTTGAAGTTCTTAAAACCGGAAAAGGAAAACAATCCATAATTTTTATTCCCGGATTTGCTTCTTCTGGAGATGTCTTGAATGAAACCAGGGCTAAATTCGAAAAAGATTTCACTTGTTATAGACTTTACAATGGCCGGTTTCGTCGGAGTAAAACCACAGCAAAATCCGTCGTTTGAAAATTGGGAAAACAGAAATTGCGAATTTTATAAAAGACAATAAAATCGTAAAACCAATTCTTGTTGGGCATAGTATGGGGGGCGGATTAGCGATTGCCATTGCTGCTGATTATCCGGAATTAATTGGAAAAATTGTGGTTGTAGATGCGCTTCCGTGTTTGGCGGCGTTAATGGATCCGTCATTTAAGTCAAAAGAAAATAATGACTGTACAGCAATCGTGAATCAAATGACTGGAATGACAGATGCCCAGTTTCTTGAAATGCAGAAAAAAACAATGCCAAGACTTTTGGCTGATGCTTCAAAAATGGATATGGTTGTCGATTGGAGCGTAAAATCAGACAGAAAAACATTCGCACAAATGTATTGTGATTTCTCAAATACAGATTTAAGAGATGAAAATCGCACAGATAAAATGTCCGGCGTTAATTTTATTAGAGTCTTATTTTATAAATTTAAAACCAGCTATTGAAGAGCAGTATAAAAACTTAAAAACGGCTAATTTTCAGTATGCCAGTAAAGGTTTGCATTTTATAATGTATGATGACAAAGATTGGTATTTAGGTCAATTGAGCAATTTTATAAAATAATAAGAATGGAATTTGAACAAATTTACAAGACGTATTGGGATCGAATATTCAGACTTTGTATGGGTTTTGTCAATGATTATGACATTGCACAGGATCTGGCTCAGGAAACCTTTATAATTGTTTGGCAGAAGCTGGAAACTTTCAGAAACGAATCAGCAATTGGAACCTGGATTTTTAGGATTGCTTCTAATAATTGTCTAAGGCAGATTGAGAAAGCAAAAACGTTTTCCCAAAATCAGAACTTCCCATTCATCTTACCGAAGAAAAACAAACTTCATTAGAACCTCAAATTCAGTTTTTATATAAATGTATTGCTGAATTGCCTGAAACGGAACGTATTATTATTTCACTGGAATTAGAAGATGTAAAGCAAGCAGAAATTGCCAAAATCGTTGGTCTTTCTGAAGCAAACGTTAGAGTGAAAATTCACAGAATCAAAGAAAAATTGACTCAAAAATTTAAAGAAAATGGAAAACAATAATATAGATTTCAAAGATTTATGGAAAAAACAATCCGTAAGTCAACCCGATATGACCGATTTGCTGGAACGAGTAAATAAATTTAAAAAAACAGGCTTTCGTTGCTTATGGATTACCAATATATTGCTTTTTGCAACTTGCGTTTTTATTGGTTTTGTATGGTTTTATTATCAGCCACAGTTTATTTCGACTAAAATTGGAATTGTTTTAACGATTCTTGCCATGTTGATTTATTTAATGGTTTACAATAAATTGTTAGACAATTTTAAAAGCATAAATGCAAACCAAACCAATCAGGAATATTTGCAAAATCTGATTTTGATTAAAAAGAAACAGCAATTTTTGCAGACCAGAATGATGAGTTTATATTTTGTTTTGCTAACTGTTGGAATTTGTTTGTATATGTATGAGTATGCTAATAGAATGACAGTTTTGGCAGCTAGTTTAACGTATGGCATAACATTATTCTGGATGGCGTTGAATTGGTTTTATATTCATCCAAAACAAACTAAAAAACAGCAATCAAAAATAAATAGTTTGATCGAAAAATTTGAAGAGATAAACGATCAGTTGTCGTAAAAGAATTGTAGAGACGCACAGCAGTGCGTCTTTTTTGTTTTAATAGTATGTTTATTTGTTTTTAGCAATGTCAAAATGTCATTTTGCATTTAGAAAAATGGTTCATAAATTGTGATTGGTTTTGTAACATTTTAAAAATCAATCAAAAACAACTATAAATATGGGAAGTGGATATTTAATTATCGCCGGAGCTATAATGTTATTTAGCTGGCTGGTAAGTTCAAAACTAAAAAGCAAATTCGAATTATACTCTAAATTGCAATTACAAAACGGAATGAGCGGTACAGAAATCGCTGAAAAAATGCTTGCTGATAACGGGATAACTGATGTTCGTGTTATTTCGATTGCTGGGGCAATTAACAGATCATTATAATCCGTCAGATAAAACAGTTAATTTAAGCGAAGCAGTTTACAATCATCGAAATGCGGCGGCAGCGGCAGTTGCAGCGCACGAATGTGGTCATGCTGTACAGCATTCTATAGGTTACCAATGGTTGACAATGCGTTCTACATTAGTGCCAATTGTAAGCGTTGCATCAAATTATGTGCAATGGATTTTATTAGCGGGAATTTTAATGATTAGAACTTTTCCGCAATTATTATTAATTGGAATAGTGGTTTTTGCGGCAACTACATTATTTACAATTATTACTTTGCCAGTTGAGTATGATGCCAGTAATCGTGCATTAGCTTGGTTAGAAAATAAACATATGTTGACGCAACAGGAACAAGCAGGAGCAAAAGATGCCTTAAAATGGGCAGCAAGAACGTATGTTGTTGCGGCAATTGGGTCAATCGCAACGTTATTGTATTATATCTCAATTTATGCTGGAAGAACAATGAGGAATTAATTAATTTGACAATTGAGATAATTAGTCAATTAGATAATTTATAGCAAACCCGACAGGTTTTTATCCCGAGACTTCGGGACCTGTCGGGTTTTGTTTTTTTTGGTTAACCGTCTGTCAGGCTGAGCGAAGTCGAAGCCCTTGTTTGTAGTAGAGCCTTCGAATTCGCTCAGAGTGACAATCGTTCTTTAAGAAATTATCTAATTGTCACATTATCAAATTGTCTCATTATAGTTGAATCTGTCTGTCAATTTGCTGATCCAGCGATATAAAAGTTTCAGTTCTTGAAACACCTTCAATAGCTTGGATTTTATTATTTAAAAGAGTCATTAAATGTTCATTGTCTCGGCAAATGATTTTAATTAAAACCGACCAGTTTCCGGTTGTATAATGACATTCTAGAACTTCGGGAATTTTTCTTAACTCTTTTACGGCTTCAGAGTTTCGGGAAGCTTTATCAAGATAAACCCCAATGAACGCCATTGTGGTGTATCCTAATACTTTCGGGTTTACCGTAAATTTTGATCCTGAAATTACGCCAGATTGTTCGAGTTTTTTCAATCGCTGATGAATAGCTGCACCTGAAATGCCAATTTTATTGGCAATTTGTAATATAGGTTTTCGGGCATCATCCATTAAATAACGAAGAATTTCTTTGTCGATACCATCAATTTCAATTAATAGGGAATTAATTTTCATAACTTAAAATTTGTAACTATTTTTAATGATTTGGGTTTGGGATAGAAATCAAATGTAGTTAAAAGGAAGGAAAAATAAAATCTCAATTTTTATATTTCAAAAAGATAATCCGTAGTTTCAATCACGGGTGACGGATTGTTGTAAAAACAAAAAATCCAAATCCCAAGTGATTAAGTTGGAATTTGGATTTTAAAATATTTTTATCCTTAGGTTTATTTTCCTTTGTTTGCTTCGGCGATGTATTTTTCTAAAGCCATTGTCATAGAAGGAGTTTCAGGAGTTGGAGCAAGAATATCAATTCTTAAACCATGGTCTAAAGCTTCTTTTTGAGTTGTGCTTCCAAATACAGCAATTCGAGTGTCATTTTGTTTAAAATCTGGGAAGTTTTTAAACAAAGATTTAATTCCTGTTGGGCTGAAAAATGCTAAAACATCATAATAAACATCAGCCAAATCAGAAAGGTCACTCATTACAGTTTTGTAAAAAATAGCCTGTGCCCAATCAACTTTTAGGTTGTTTAGCGTTACGGGTGCATCTGCATTTAATTGGTCAGATGCAGGAAGTAAAAACTTCTCATCTTTGTACTTTTTGATTAGCGGAGATAAGTCTGCAAAATCTTTTGCTCCAACGTAAATTTTACGTTTTCTGTACACAACATACTTTTGAAGGTAAAAAGCAACTGCTTCAGATTGACAAAAATATTTCAATCCTTCAGGAACTTTATAACGCATTTCATCGGCCACTCTAAAAAAATGATCTACAGCATTTCTGACTTGTTAAAATGATCGCAGTGTAATGATTAAGATCGATTTTTTGTAATCGAATCTCTTTTGCGCTAACCCCTTCCACATGAATAAATGGTCTGAAATCAATTTTTATTTTGTGTTTTTGTTGGAGCTCAAAGTAAGGAGAATTCTCCACTTTAGGTTCAGGCTGTGACACCAAAATTGTTTTCACTTTCATATTATAAACATTTTCTAAGCACTCCCTTTTGTTAACCAATAATAAAGAAAATAATAAGGGGCTATTTCAAGAGCGCAAAGATATAAAATAAAATAAAATAACTTACTGATTATTGCATTTTGATACGTTTTAATTGAAATAAAATAAGAGTATAAGCTTATACAGAGCGAAATGCCTATCAACGTTAATGGCACAACGGTTGGAATATTGTCATAATAGAACAAAACAGCATTGATTGGAAGCAATAAAACCCCAATATAGGTTCGATAAGTAACTTTTTGTAAGTTAAAAAGGTCTACAAATTCTTCAATATTAAAGGAAGTCGCAACAATTTTCTCGATTAAATATTTTGCAAGAATAAAATAAAGAAGAAATGTTGCGATCTGGATAAATAAAATCCAGTCGGTTTTTAATACAATGTCTGTTGCATTTTTTGAGTTTTGTGAAAAAATATGCATCGTCAGCTGAATAAAAAAAGCAAACGAAATAATTTGGACAAAAAATAATCCTACTGTAAAACTGCTTTTCATATGGCTGTTGTCACGGTAGATTTTGGCATATTTATCTGAAAAAATAAGCTTGCTGAACTCTGAAAATCGGCTTTCGTAAGCTGACTTTGTGATGGCAACAACGGCAAAGGTCAGGACAAATAATGCAGTTGCCCAGTCTTTGTTTTCAATAATTCGTGGATGAAGGTGTTCAATCATAGTGTCACAAAATTAGTAATTTTTTATTTCAATAGTTTTATTATGTATTTATTATGAAGCAAATGCTATAAAAAGTTTATTTTTGCGGTGAAATTACCGAGAAAAAAATGAGTGATAGTATTGTCATAATTCCTACTTACAACGAAATAGAAAATATTGAAAGTATTGTAAGAGCTGTTCTTTCGCAGCACAAGCCTTTTCATCTTTTAATAATTGATGATAATTCCCCAGATCATACCGCAAATAAAGTGATTGCCTTGCAGGAAGAATATCCTGGAAGATTATTTTTGGAAAAAAGAGCAAAAAAATCAGGTTTGGGAACTGCTTATGTTCATGGTTTTAAATGGGCCTTGGAACGTCAAGTACGATTTCATTTTTGAAATGGATGCTGATTTTTCACATAACCCCAATGATCTTGAAAAATTATATGATGCCTGTCATTTTGGAGGTGCCGATTTAGCTGTTGGTTCGCGTTATGTAACAGGAGTAAATGTTGTAAACTGGCCTTTAAGCCGTGTTTTGATGTCTTATTTTGCATCAGTTTATGTGAAGTTTATTACCGGAATGAAAATTCACGATGCTACAGCAGGTTTTGTTTGTTATAAAAGAGAGGTTTTGGAAAAGATAAATCTGAACAAAATAAAATTTGTTGGATATGCTTTTCAAATTGAAATGAAATATCGAACTTATTGTGGTAAATTTGAGATAACCGAAGTGCCGATTATTTTTACTGATCGAACTAAAGGAGTTTCAAAAATGAGCAATGCCATTATTAAAGAAGCTATTCTTGGTGTGATTTCTCTTCGATTAAAAAAATTATTCAATACATTATAAAGAAAAGACAATGAACAGGATTTTAATTAAAAATGCTAAAATTGTAAACGAAGGATCAATTTTTGAAGGTGATGTTTTGATTGAAAATGACTTAATCGTTGAGATTTCAGACAGCATCAGCTTAAAAACTTCTGATTGCAAAGTGATCGATGCCGAAGGAAGTTATTTAATTCCGGGCGCAATTGATGATCAGGTTCATTTTAGAGAACCGGGATTAACGCATAAAGGCGATATAGAATCAGAATCGAGAGCAGCTGTTGCGGGAGGAATTACTTCTTTTATCGAACAGCCAAATACGGTCCCGAATGCCGTTACTCAGGAAATACTTAGAAGATAAATATCAAATTGCTTCTCAAAAATCATTTGCGAATTATTCGTTTATGATGGGTGCAACCAATGATAATTTGGAAGAAGTTCTAAAAACGAATCCAAAGAATGTTGCCGGAATTAAGATTTTCTTAGGTTCTTCAACAGGAAATATGTTGGTGGATAACGAAGCAACTTTAGAGAAAATCTTCTCAAGCACGCCAATGTTGATTGCGGTTCATTGTGAAGATGAAACAACAATTCAAAACAATCTTGCAAAATTTAAAGAAGAATATGGTGAAGATGTTCCGGTAACGGCGCATCATTTAATTCGTAGTGCAGAAGCTTGTTATATTTCATCTTCAAAAGCTGTTGCCTTGGCGAAAAAAACAGGTGCTAGACTTCATATTTTTCATCTTTCAACGGCAAAAGAAATGGAATTGTTTACCAATAAAATTCCATTGGAAGATAAAAAAATTACTGCTGAGGTTTGTGTGCATCATCTTTGGTTTACCGATGCGGATTATAAAACAAAAGGGAATTTCATAAAATGGAATCCGGCTGTTAAAACGTGCTGAAGATCGTGCTGAACTTTGGAAAGCTTTAAATGACGGGCGTATTGATGTTATTGCAACAGATCACGCACCGCATACAAAAGAAGAAAAACAGCAATCATATTTGAAAGCGCCTTCTGGAGGTCCATTGGTACAACACGCCGTTGTGGCAATGTTTGAAGCGCACCATCAAGGGAAAATCAGCGTGGAGAAAATTGTGGAGAAAATGTGCCATAATCCAGCTAAAATTTTCAAAATTGAAAAAAGAGGTTTTATCAAAGAAGGTTATTATGCCGATTTAGTAATTGTGAATCCAAGTTTGCCTTGGAGTGTAAACTCTGATAATATTTTATACAAATGTGGCTGGTCTCCTTTTGAAAATATGGCTTTCAAATCTAGAATTACACATACTTTTGTGAACGGAGAAATGGTTTACAACAATTTCAAAGTAAAAGATATACGCGCTGGAAAAAGATTATTGTTTGATAGATAAAAAGCTGAAATGAAGAATTTTGTATTTATAATATTGGTTTTGTTTCTTTCTGTAAGCTGTAAAAAAGAGCTTGTAAAAGAGCCAAAAGGACTTATTGAGAAGAGGGAAAATGGTTGATATTATGTATGATCTTGTCTATTTTGGAGGCAATGAAATATCAAAATCCACTTTCTTTAGATTCGGTTGAATCAGATCCGAAGAAGTTTATTTATAAAAAATATAAGGTAGACAGTCTTCAGTTTGCACAAAGCAATATTTATTATGCCTCCGATTATGAAACGTATAAAGATATGTTTGATGAGTTGGGGAAACGTTTGGCGGTGCAACAAAGAGCTACAGATTCAATAGTTAAAATAGAGGATAAAAAGGCGGTGAAAGCAGCAAAGAAAGCGGCTGAAAAACCTAAAGATTCAATAAAAAAGCCAACAACACCAGTAAATATTGATCCAAAGAGCAGAGAAAAGCTTTTAGACCAATAATTAATTATAGTTTTGATACATTTATAATGTACTCATGTACATCTTGAAAAACCGTTCCTAGAGCGGTTTTTATTTTTTCATTTGAATATAAATCTTTAGAATATGAAGATTTTGCAGTTGCTTTTGTTAAGCGTCTTTTTTGGAAGAATAGAGTTGAAAAAATGGCATCGGTCATCCAAAGTAAATTCATTAAAAACGGCTTAGCATGAATGCTTGGTTTTTTAACTTTTAAGACTGTTGCAATTGTATTCAAGAATATCTTTAAAAACTACATTTTGTGCAATTAAGGTAAAACGCTCATTTTTGATGTCGCTTTTCATCAACTCAAATGCTGTTTTTACAACATCGTCAACAGAGATAAAACCTGTGCTTCCGAGTGTGTAAAATGGAAGTCCATTTGCTACTTTTATGTATAATTCGGCGCTTCCCTGTTGCGCATTTTTTGTTTTTGGAATTGGACCCAAAATCACTCCTGGATTTACAATTACAATATCCAATCCTTCCTGAACAGCGCGCCAGACTTCCATTTCGGCACCATATTTAGAAATGGCATAATCACTATGTGGTTTTTCAGGATTCCAATCGGTTTCTTCGGTAATAATGTTTTCGTGCGGCGCTAAATCTCCTAAAGCCGCAATAGAACTAACAAAGCAGAATTTTTTTATTCCCCGCGCAATTGAAAAATTGACCATATTGGCTGTTCCTTCAATATTGGTTTTTCGAAGTGCATCTTCATCTTTCGGATCAAATGAAATTAATGCAGCGCAATGATAAGCGTAATCAATATTGTTGAAAGCAATTTCGAGAGAAGGAACATCTAAAATATCGGCTTCAAGCCATTCTATATTTTCAAATAAATCGCCTTTTTGATAAAGCTCAAAAACCGATTTTGTTTTTTGAATATTGTTTTGACTGCGGTAAATTGCCCTGACATTTTCTCCATTTTCAATTAAATGAAGTAATAAATGTGAGCCTACTAAACCTGTTCCTCCAGTTACTAATACCATTTTGTAAATATAAGTTTTTGCTTTAAAGGTGCAAAGTGACAGAGGGACAAAGTTGCAAAGGTTTTTTGTTTTTGTTTCGAACCCAATAGAAAAAAAGCTGTCAGAATATTGTTTCAAATATTCTGACAGCTTTTTTTGATATGATAAAATTGTTTAGAAAATTGTGTAGGCTAAAACAAAATCTACTGAACTGTAATTTGTAGAGTAATTCAAGTAATCGCGCATTAGCTGCTTTTTTGTGTTTAATCGCAGCTCTCCGCTAAATTTGTTTTTAAAATTATAACCTAATCCAAATGCGAAATTTGCTCCAGTATTACTTTTAAATTCAGTAACAGTATTAGTCGCTACATCTGTGTAAGTTATGCTTGCCTTAGAACCCAAGTCAATTACATATGCCGCATTGATGAAAAGTTTCGATTTTTCATTTAAAAACATATAATGTCTGACTCCTAATGGTACTTGAATAGTATTATAATTTGCGTTTGCTTTGAATTCTTTATCAGGAATTGATACAAATCCCGTTGGCACAAGATATGTTTTTTCGTTTTCATATTTTTGATAAGATGGATTAGCAAAAACGCTCCATTTGTTTTTATTGTAAGGCAAAACGTATTCTGCCTCAAAACCAATTTTAAAAACAACCTTACTGTCAAAATCTACATTAAAATTTGAATTGCCAGTGTTGTCAGCAGATAAAGAAACGAAACTTACTGCAGGAGCTATTTTTATGTGAAAAGCTCCTTTTGCTGGATTTTCTTCTGTTTTTTGAGCTGTATCTGGATTGATGGCATTGTTGTATTTGTTGAAATACTTAACAAGATCAGTTTTTTTATAAGTAAGTCTCGCAATGTCATTTTCGGTTATATTATCCGATTTTACATTTTTAAAGAGTTGTGTTTTATAGTCATTGCTTTCAATAACTTTTTCAGCTCCCTCGTTGTTGTCGGCCTGAATATATTTTACATTAACAAGCTGTTCTGTCGGAATCGTTTTTGTTTCGTAGAAATAGCGATTAATGCTTTCGTCGCTAAAGCTATATAAAGTTGCATCGCCTTTTACAAGGACTTTTAGAAAAATAACTTCCTCACTCCAGATAGGCTCTTTGTGAGTAAGCATTTTTTTTAGTTCATTACTTGAGCGATCTATTTTAATTTTAAATCTTTTAAAAGTGGTTTCATTAGTGATTCCAAACTCCTGAATATTAGCAATATTTTCAGTTTTAAATTCTTTTTCACTAGGATCTGTTTTGTATTTAAAATCGGTTGGAGAGTTTTTCCAATCCAGATTTTTGATAAAACATTCTGTTCTCTGACCATCGTTAGAAATAAAGTAACCTTTTTCAAAAGAAATTTGGGCATTAATAAAAGAGCAATAAAGTAAAATGGTAAATAGTAATAATTTTTTCATTGTTTTATTTTTGATAGTGGCGAAACTATAAAAATTAAAATCACGATTTTTACGGGTTTCCTCATTTTTGTTTTTTTTGGATAAAAAAAAATAAAAGTTTTTGCTTCCGATTGAAATTTGAGCAAAAAAAATGCTGCCAAAAAATTGTTTTAAATATTCTGACAGCATTTTATGATATAATAAAATTTTAGAAAACGGTATAAGATAATAGTAAATCTAAACTGCTGTAATCAGTAGAAAAAGGCATGTAGTTGTGCAATAAGTTTTTGGCTGTATTGTATCTAATTTCGGTACTAATTTTGTTTTTAAAATTATAGCCAAAACCAAAAGCGAAGTTACCTTGAGCTTTTCCGTCTAAATTTACATATTTAGATTCATAAGTAAATTTTCCGCCCAGAGTAACGACATAAGCTACATTTATAAAAAGTTTTGAATTTTGATTCAGAAATAAATAATGGCGCACGCCTATTGGAAGGCTAAAACCTGAGTATTTTACAGTAGATGGATGTTCAACATGTTGGCTGTTTTCCACGCTGTATAATACACCGTAATCTTTGCTGTCCTGATATTTTTGATAAAATAATCCCATGAATGCACTCCATTTATTTTTGTTGAAAGGAAAAATATATTCCCCTTCAAGGCCAAATGTTGGTTGCACTTTATTGTCGTATTCTGCATTTTGGTATCCAGAACTTTCTGCTCCGTCTACAGTTAGAGAGGTAAAACTTACGCCACCAGATACTTTTAAGTGAAAAACACCTTTATTTTTAGTATTTATCGTTTTTTCAATCGTCGTTGCATCAGCGTTGTTATACTTTAAAAAATATTTTACCAATGGCTCTGTTTTGTATGTCAGTCTTTTTATTTCATTCTCACTGGTATATTCGTTTTTTACGTTGTTGAATAACTGCTGTTTGAAATAATTGTTTTCTTCTGTTGTTCTAGTTCCAGTTTTATCTTCTGTTAAAAGATATTCTTTAAAAACAAGCTGTTCTGTTGGGATATTTGCTGTTTCATAAAAAAATCTTGTCATGTCCTTAGTCAGGTAATAATATAAAGTCGCTTTTCCTTGTACTAATACTTTTAAGAAGATTGTTTCCTCTTTCCATTCAGGATTTTTTGTTGTTGAAATGTTTTCCAATCGATTGTCAGACATGTCAATTTTTACAGTTACTCTTTTAAATGTTGCGCCGTTTTCAACTCCAAATTCTTTTGCAGTTGAAATAGTCTCTGTTTTAATATCAGTGTCATCAGCAGCAATTTTATACTTGAAGTCGACAGGGTTGTTGTACCAGTCAATATTTTTTATGAAACATGCTGTTCTTGTTCCATTGTTTGAAATAAAATATCCTTTTTCGAAAGAAATTTGAGCATTAATTGCCGAGAAATAAAGAAATAATGTTAGTAGTAAAAATTTTTTCATAGAGATGGTTTTGGTTGCCGAAAGTATATAAAATAGATTGTGTTTTTTTACGGGTTTCCACATTTTTAGTTTTTTGAGGCTTAAAAATTTTTAAGGGTTCACGTTTTCTTTGCTTTTATTGCATTTGATTTGGTATTGCTTTTTGATATTGCCATTGCCATTGATTATATTTGCGCAAAATATTTTAAAAATGAAGAATCTAGTTGAAGAATTAAAGTGGCGCGGTTTGTACCATGATAGCATGCCAGGAACGGAAGAACAATTGCTAAAAGAAGTGACATCGGCTTATATTGGTTTTGATCCAACGGCAGATTCGCTGCATATTGGTAGCATGGTTCAGATTATTTTATTGGTTCATTTAAAGAATTTTGGTCATCAGCCTATTGCTCTTGGTGGGCGGTGCAACCGGAATGATTGGTGATCCTTCTGGGAAATCGGACGAAAGAAATTTGTTGAACGAAGAAACTTTGGCTAAAAATGTTGCAGGAATTAAAAGTGTTTTGTCCCGTTTCTTAGATTTTAATTCAAATGATAGAAAATGCTCCAGTTATGGTAAATAACTATGACTGGATGAAAGAATTTTCGTTTATTGATTTTGCACGTGAAGTTGGAAAACGAATCACGGTAAATTATATGATGGCGAAAGATTCTGTGAAAAAAAGATTGAGTGGAGAAGGAGAAGGAATGTCTTTTACGGAGTTTACATACCAATTAATTCAGGGTTACGATTTTTACCATTTATATAAAAATAACAACTGCCTTTTGCAAATGGGAGGTTCTGACCAATGGGGAAATATCACTACTGGAACAGAATTAGTACGCAGAATGGGTGGAGAAAATGCAAAAGCATTTGCTTTGACGACACCATTAATTACAAAAGCAGATGGTTCTAAATTCGGAAAATCTGAAGGAGGAAATGTTTGGCTGGATGCTGATAAAACTTCGGTGTATAAATTTTACCAATTTTGGGTGAAATGCAACTGATGTTGATGCTGAAAAATATATCAAAATCTTTACTTTTTTAGATAAAGAAACAATTGATGCTTTAATCGAAGAACATAAAACGGCTCCGCATTTAAGAGTGTTGCAAAAGAAAATTGCTGAAGAAATCACGATTTTTGTTCACAGTAAAGAAGAATTGGAAAAAGCGATTCAGGCTTCGAATATTTTGTTTGGAAACTCAACTTCTGAAGATTTGAAACAATTGGATGAAGCTACTTTCTTAGAAGTTTTTGACGGAGTTCCGCAAGCAGAAATTGCTAAAGCTGATCTTGAAAATGGATTGGATATTGTTTCGGTTTTAAATGAAAAAACAGGTTTCTTTAAATCAAACGGAGAAGCAAGACGCGCTTTAACTGCAAATTCAATTTCGGTAAACAGAGAAAAAATCAAAGAAGATTTTGTTTTAACAGCAAATGATTTAATCAACAATCAGTTTGTGTTATTACAAAGCGGAAAGAAAAATTATTTCGTTATTAGAGCAAAATAAATTGGCTTAACTGTTACGAGAATACGATTTTTAGATAGGTGAAAACACAATTTAAACGGATGATAAAGGAAATAGAACAGCAGTATTATTGCCAATAAAAACAGTCCCAATAAACTTCTGGAAAAATTAGAAGATTTGGAAGATGTAAATTTTTATGTTGAATGCGAAGATGAAATCGATGATGGTTTTAGAATTTCGATAGATAACGTTTATTCCCAAACTATTGAAACAAGCAAAGCTAGATGGAATAATTACTTATATATTGGATTTGGAAAGAATTGGTCAATTTAGCAGAAGAATATGTTAATGAAAATTGGCGATATTTTATTATAGGGATTCTGCTATAAGGAAAAGCATATTTCTGGATTTGGTCTTGGTCTTCATGGCCATTATAGGTGATGCAAAAGCGATAAGTGAAGACGCTATAAATCCGAATGTAGGAATTTGTTTTTTATTATTGCGGTGTTTTTTCATGAAATATGGAATATATAAGCTTTTAGAAGATAAATGAGAAAGGACATTGAAGAAGACAATTGACGAATATTGGAATAAACAATGACAATCAAGGCGATTTATAATTTGTTTTTTTTCGGTTAAACGAATAAACAAATCAACGATTAACCTTTTTACAAAACCATCAAATTGCAGCCTCGAATATCAGAATTATCAAAACGTCCCAATACTTCAAAAGAGTTGTTGGGATTTTTTTTGCCTAAATCCTGCGTGGCAATAAAAGAACACGAATTGATATTGGCCAAATCAATAACATTGATTCCGCCAGTTTTTCCATCATTTACATAGGTAAGTGCGTCTTCTGGATCGCGCACTAAAATATGCATCCATGAAGGGCATTCAAAAACACCTTCTCCTAAAGAATACGCTTGCGCCAAAAGTTCTGTCATGCCATATTCTGAGTGAATTGATGAAACGCCAAAACCTTTGCAAAGCTATTCGTGAAGTTCTTCGCGAATCATTTCTTTACGTTTTCCTTTCATTCCTCCAGTTTCCATAATAATGGTATTTTGAAGTTGGAATTGATGTTTTTCAATCAAATCTAATAAAGCATAAGTAACACCGATTAAAATCACATTTTGCCCGGATTCATCAAAGTTCAGTAAGTTTTTTAATTAAGTCATCATGATTGTGTAAATAAAACCCGCTTTCAGGCTGATTTGAGAGTTTTATTAAATCTTCGACCATATAAATTAACGAAGAGCCGTCACGTTCAAATAAGACGGCAAAAGAGCTAAAACAACGTAATCTTCGATATTGCCATAAAATTGCGAAAATCCTTGACGGTAGCTTTCTTCATAAAGTGAAACATCAGTAACTAAATGTCTGACTGGTTACCATTCCGGTAGTTCCACTGCTGGTAAAAGTAACTTGAGGAAAATCTGAGTGTTAGAAACTACTTCATGAGCATTTGAAAAATTGAATAGGCAAAAACGGAATTTGTTTCAGCGATTTTATCTCCTGCGGATTCACTTTTAGAAAGTCACAGAAATCACGATATACTTTATTGTTTTCGTGTTGAAAACGAAACACTTTTAATGCTATTTTTTCAAATTGTTTCTGACTCGAAATGGTGAATATATCGCTGGCTGTGATCAAAACTTTTTTTTGCAAAGATATTTATTTTTTAGTGTTCAGTGTACAGTTTTTTAGTATTCAGTCTAATTTCACTGTTATAAACTTTTAAGCAAACCGAACACTAAAAAACTGAACACTGTAAACTAAAAAAAGCTCCCATCAGGAGCTTTTTTTATATTTTATCGAATGATGAGCTTTCGGGTTGCAGATGCATTTTCTTCACTTATTTTAATGATGTAAACACCGGGAACTAAATCTGAAACGTTCAATTCTCGAGAAGCTATATGCGTTTGGAGTACTTTTTTTCCTAGAAGATCAAAAACGATAATTTCCTTCTCTAAATCATTTTTAGATGAGATGTATACTTTTCCGCCGGTAACTGGGTTAGGGTACAAGCTTAGACCCTCGATGGAAGTAGACTCTTGAGGTTTTGGTAATTGTTTGCTGTCTTGTGCTGAAACACTTACAGTAAAGAAAAAAGCCAATAAGAATGTAATATAAAAGTAGTTTTTTGCCATCGCATATATTTGATTAGTGTAAATATACAAAAAAAATTACAAAAATTACGCCAAAAAAAAACATCCTAAATATTTAGGATGTTTTTAACATTTTATAAGTGTATTCTTATTATTTGATCAAGCTCACACCGTCAACTGTAGCCCAAGCTCCAGCATTTAATGAAGCTCCAGTAGCTGTAGAACTTTGAACGAATGTTCCAGCTGGGAAATTAACAATGATTGCATCAGTAGCTCCAATTGGCAATACATTAGTTGTATTAGTGATCTTAACATTTAAAAGTTTAATTTTAGATGTTTTTACTTGGTGATCGTTTGTTGCAGCATCTAAGATACTAACTGCACTTCCTTTGAAAGTATTTGCTCCAAATGTGAAGTTACCGTAACCATCGATGATGATGTTGCTGTATTCTCCGTTACCTTCTCTTTTGAATTGGAAAGCATCAACTTGGTTGTCATTAGCTTCTGGAACGTTACCAGCTTCTCTTTTTAAAGTGATGTTAGAAACTTTTGGTCCGAATGAGTTATCATTTAAAGACGCTTCAATTTCCATTCCGTAGTTACCTTTTCCAGTTTGGTAAGCATACCAGTTTGTATTAGTAGTACCTTGCCATCCATCTTGCCAGTCAAATGAATCATCATAGTTTCCGTAAGAAATAGCATTTGTTAAACTTACAGTTCCTCCGAAGAATTCGTATCCATCATCAGCACCTTTGTAAGATACTAAGTGATCTAATACTGTTCCTGAACCTACTGAATAGAAAGTAAAACCATTGTTTTCTTTTTCTCCGTCAGCTAATTTAGATCCAGCATATTCTACTCTTGTATAAACTAATGAACCACTATTGTCAGTTGCATTAGTTCCACCGTAAGAAATTTTGTTACCATCTTCAGATGTACCAGTAGTTCCTCCACCAGCTACTTTTGCAGGAGCATCACCGTAAACAATGATTCCTCCCCAAGAACCTGGAAGTTTTGATTTTTCAGTAAAAACAACTGGTTTGTCAGCAGTTCCGTTAGTAATTAATTTTCCACCTTTTAAAACAACTAATGCGTTGTCTCCAGTAGCTTTATCAACAGTAATTGTAGAGCCAGCGTCAAAAGTTACAGTAACACCTGAACTGATTTTTACAATTCCTTTTAATGTGTAATTACCGTAAGCATAAGTTTTGTTAGCAGTGATTGTACCTGAGATTTCACCTGTTGCAGGTGGAGTAGCAGTTGTATCGTCGCTGCTTGAGCAAGAATTTAAAAATAAACCTGTAGCAAGTGCTAAAGCTAGAATTTTAGTTTTCATAGTTTTTGTGTTGTATTATTCGTTTTTATTTTTGTCAAAATTAGAACGGAAATCTTTTTAAGGTGTTACGTGAATATTACATTACAGTTATCAAAAATTGATTAAAATGTGAAGAGAACGTTAAGGGGTTTTAAAAACGAATAAAGCCCCGATATTCAGGGCTTTTTTTAATAAAGTATATTCTATTTTTTTATTTGTATACAATTTTACCAGATTTAATCTCTTTATTGGCTGATATGATTTTATAATAATATATTCCCTTTGGATAATATGAAGGGATATCCCATTTTACTACTTGATTTGGAGCAACTGTATTTTTAAAAACTAATTGTGGGTTTTCCATTCCTTCAGAATAAATAATAATTTCTATTTCTTGATTAGTGCCAGAAGCCGTTGTAAAATTTACAGAGTCTGTGGTAGGATTTGGATAAGCAGTAGATATTAATATGTTCTCCTTATTCGAAGAAGTTTTAGCCGCAACGGTATTGAGGCTTAATTTATTACTGATAGAAGATACTCCAGATGTTGCAATTCTGACTAATTTCGCTGCGCTATCGATTTGTAAAATTGTATTAATTTGATTGAGATGAGAAGTCAAATCTAGATCTTTGGTAGTTTCATCAAAATCTATTGCATCACCTGTGTAGTAAATTGCCCAAGAATATTTGTACTCACCTAGTCCTCCAGTAGGAACGCTTCCAGTAACAGTATTGCCGTTAATTGAAATAGTGTTGTTTTGTATTGGTGTAACATGTGGTAATGTAATACCATTACTAGCTAAAATTTGATTTCCAGAAGCTACAACCCTTTTTAATATAAAATTACGAGTTGAATTTAAATATCCAGCAAATTGAGGAGTGGTTATTGATAAATATGGTGATGTATCAGGTAATTGATAATTGTCTCCATCTTCATCAATTATATACCATAAATATTGGTATGAATTGTTACCTAGCCCTCCTGTAGGTGAAGTCCCCAAAACAGATAAACCATCGAAGTAAATTGTATTGTTTTGCAAAAGAGGAGGAGGGATTACATTAACAGTTATTAAATTACTATCATTAGTAGTAGTGGTACCATAATGAACATAAGTAACAGTTCTTTTGAATGCTGTTTTTGCAGAAACCTTTCCTGGTAAATAATGCCTGCTTGTTGCGCCTTGAATTGGTACAAATGCGCCATCATTTATTCTCATACTCCATTGATAACTATAGGTATATGTTTGATATAATTTTCCGAGAGTATAAGTGGCATCTTCGCCTACTATAAGCGGTGGTGAATCACCTTCAAGAATAGTGATTTCTTTAGGCAAATAAGTAAAACCGATAAAATTCCAATTAGAATTAGGATCTGTTGGGTTAGTTGGTGGAGTAGTCGATCCGCTTTTGTAATTAACAGTTATTTTAATCATATCAGATTCATTTTGCGTACAACTACCATTAGTAGAAAATTTATAAACAATTTGTGTATCAGTTGTAACTGTTTTTTTAAACTTATATCTTATTATAGTATTATGCCCTGGGGTTAATATGCTTCCATTAGTATAACTCGTCGAAAGAATGCCACTATTGTCACCACATGATAATTCGGCGTTAAGAAATACTGGTGTACTGCTGCTACCAGTACAATCGACAAGAACATCGACTGTTCCTTCTGCTCCAGAATTTAAATCAATTGTTTTTGTCATAGGGCTATACGTAACGGCATTTTGAGAAAACCCATTTGTTGCATATAAAAATGAGAATAATAATAAAAGTAATTTTACATTTTTCATAATTTGTTTTTTTAAAATTCCAGATAAAAATAACAGGATAATTTTTACAACGTGTTATGTAAGTATTATATCACAGTTAGCTAAAAGATATTTGAATTGTCAGAAAAGAACTAAAAATATTTTTTTTTTTAAGTTTTGTAAATAAAAAAAGCTCCAGATATATCTGGAGCTTTTCATTGTATAATGATTTAGAGATATTAAAAAGTATATCCTAATTTTACAGAGAAACCAACTCCTTTTTTATAGCTTTGTGCTAATAAAGATTCTTCGGCTACTTTTATAGTTCCGTCGTTTCCAAATTCTAATTTTCTTGCAGGATTTAATAAGTTGTCAGCAGTGAATTTCACATCAAAGTGCTCTGAAATTTTGCTTGACCAAACAAGATCCAATTGTGAAACTGGTAATTCATAGGTATGATCTTGCCCATTTGTTCCTACTGCATAAATTCTTTTTCCGAATACACCATACACAAGAGACATTGTATTTGTCCAGTCTTTTCCTAAATTGAATTCATATTTCAAATCTGAGTTTACCAGCCAGTTTGATGCACCTTGCAGATCTCTTGATCCTTTATGTGTTTCAATTGAGTTGTTAACTGTAATAACTCCATTTTCATCCTGTGAGCATAAGTTGGGCTTACATTAACTTTAGTAGACATTAATGTACCGTTTAAACCAAATGAGAATGCTTTAAGATTATCGCTGATTCTGTCTAATCCGAAAAGGAATTCAGCTTCAACTCCGTATAAATTTGCGTTGTCAGAGTTTAAGAATGTTGTAACAGTTCCTGTTGTAGCATTCGAAACAAAAGTTCTTTCAATTGGGTTATCAAATATTTTCCAAATACACCTACAGCAAACATCTCTTTTCCAGTAGGGAATAATTCATATTTTAAATCAGCGTTGTAATTGTCGCTGTTTTTTAATAAGGATTTCCTTGTACCGAAGTTCCATCAGCATTTTGATATGAGATAGGGAACGATTCCATAATAACTGGTTTTGTGTAAGTTTTACTTGCAGCAAAACGCAGATTAGATTTTTCATTCATAAGATATTTAACATTCAATGAAGGTAAAACATAGAAATTATCATATTTAGTTACATTAAATGGAGCATCAAAACTTCCTAAGTCCTCTGTACTTAGTTTCTTTAGTTGTGCTTTCAACTCTAACACCAGCGTTAAGCTCGTATTTTTCTCCAAATTTCAAAAGTAAATTAGTGTAACCTGCATTTGCAGTTTCAGCAAGTTTTACTTTCCAGGTTGAATTAGAGTTTTCTTCAAAAGAAGTTCCATTATTAGCTTGAAGGTCGCTTACGATGTGATCATTAATGTTGTTGATGCTTGATGTGAATAAACCACCTCGGCTTGAAACAAATCGATAAGAAGATTCCATTCCAGAAGCATTTCCGTTGTAACCAACTGTTAATTTGTTTTGTTTTCCGTCTTTTCCAAATTTAAGGTTGTATTCAGCCATTGCTGATAGCAAAGGAATTTCCATCTACAGTTAAATATTGACGTAAGAAAGTTATTTGCTCCGTAAGAAGTGTTAATCACATCTTCACTTGTTTTTTGTCCAGTAAAGAACTTTCTGTCAGGTTGTTCAAATTTAGTATCAGCGTAAGAAACACCAGCTTTTATAGTTTGATTTTTATCTTCAGTCAAATTGTATTCGCCTAATAATTGAAAATTCAAATAATCACTTTTGTCTAATTGGTTGGTACGGATAAGTGTATTTTGAATCGCTGTTCCGTCTCGCTTGACCAAATTGATCTTTGATAGAGTTTAAAGTAGTTTTAATGTAAAGAGTATTAAAAGCTATTTTAAATCTGCTTGCATTGTAGTTTAATCCCACTAAAGCAGATGTAGTAGTTTTAAAACGGTAATCAGTTAGTTACAAAATTATTAACGTATTTTGAACCGGTTGTTTGTAAATCTAAAGTTCTGTCAACACCTTCTCTAATCGCATAGTTATTATCATAGTTGATAGATAATAAATAAGCGAAAGAACGATCATTACTTAAGTCAAATTTCTCTGAGTGAAGTAAGTTTAAGCTTGAGTTTAAAGGACTTTTGCTTTGGCTTACATTAAAACCTTTATTGCCACTTACAGAGTTTAAAGCCTGGTCATTTGTAAAAGTTGTTTTGGAAGCATTTGAAGGCCTAAGAAACTTGGTAATTCTCTGTCTTTTCCGTTAAATCCGAAAAAATCCAGCAGCAGTAGTCAGCATCGCTTCAGAAAGTAAGAAATCTTTAAGCTGTTTCCAGTTGTATATCCAAAACCAAGATTGATTTTAGTAACGCTTTTTGACGCTTTTGAAGTTTGAATGTTAAAGTTCCTCCAGCAAAATCTCCATAAATATTTGGATTGAATGTTTTGTAAACATCAATTACACCCACAATGTTTGTTGGAAATAAATCTAACGGAACAATTTTAGAAAACGGATTGTTTGATGGAGCCGCAAGTTCATTGATCAATAAATTGTTGTAGCGGTCTTCAAGACCACGAACAAATAAACCTCTTGATCCTACTTTATGAAATTCCGGTAATTTTTGTCAAACCTTCCTCAACATCACTAACTCCTTTTCTCGACATTTCCTGTGCACCAATACTTTGTTTGATAACAACAGCATTTTTTTGGTCTAATAATAAAGCTGTTTCTTTTTCTTTGTTGGCAGTCGATTTTACAACAACATCTTTAAGAGTATAACCTCCTGAAGAAAGCACTTGGTTAACAGTAATAGTTTCATTTGCTTTAACAGTTACAGGTTTTTCTACAGATTCATATCCTACGAAGCTAAAAATAATAGTATAAGTTCCCGGATTTACATTTAAGGAATATTTTCCGTCAATGTCAGTGTTAGCGCTAATGTTTGTTCCTTTTATTAAGAACATTTGCAAAAGGAAATACTTCATTATTCAGTTTCTTTGTCGGTTAATACACCAGAAATCGTACCTTTGTTTTGTGCGATCGAAATCGTACAGATAAATAATGTGATAAATAGAAATTTTAAATTGAATTTCATTTTAGTGTTGTGTTTGATTTATTTTTGTGCAAAGAAAGAAACGCATTGTAAAGTTCATGTTAGGCACTTGTTATGTTTTTGTTTGTCATACATTATCAAATTGTTACCAAATTAAATTACCGTTAACCGCAATTTTTAACGGTCGATTTATCATTATATTTACCATCGTGAATTAAAAATCATCGAATATATATTAAAGAGAATTTGATGTAAAAAACTCAATTTTTGCTATTTATGAAAAAAACACAAACCAAGATTTTATTAGTTGACGATGAACCGGATATCCTGGAAATCGTTGGCTATAACCTTGCGCAGGAAGGCTATCAGATTGTAACTGCTTCAAATGGAAAAGATGCCATAGCAAAAGCTCAAAAAGAATTACCGGAACTTAATCATTATGGATGTGATGATGGCCGAAATGGACGGGATGGAAGCTTGTGAACACATCAGAAAAATTCCAGAATTAAATAATGTTATCATAACATTCTTAACCGCAAGAAGCGAAGATTATTCGCAAGTAGCTGGTTTTGATGCAGGTGCAGATGACTATATTACTAAACCAATAAAACCAAAATTATTGGTCAGCAAAGTAAAGGCTTTGTTAAGAAGGTTAAAAGAACAAGAAGTCGTTAGCAGATACTCTAAACGTTGGCGGAATTGAGATCAATCGAGAGGAGTATAAAATCATAAAAGGCAATGTTGAAATTGCTTTGCCAAGAAAAGAATTTGAATTGTTTTACCTATTAGCTTCAAAACCAGGAAAAGTTTTTAAAAGAGATGAAATCCTGGACAAAGTTTGGGGAAATGAAGTTGTAGTTGGCGGAAGAACAATCGACGTTCACATCAGAAAACTTAGAGAAAAAATTGGCGAAGATCTTTTTAAAACCATAAAAGGTGTTGGATACAAATTTGAAGTATAAATTTGAACCATATAAGTTCATTTAAATTATAGCATAAATAATTTTTTGTAATCAAAGTTTATCTTTGTCAAAGTTCAAAACTTTGACAAAGATTTACTTTTTTTAGTTCTTAATGTAATCCATATAATTAAGTTTTTTATTTTTAAATGAACTTATATCACTTATATGGTGAGAAATAAACTCTTAATGGTTTTATTATTTTAAATATTTCAATGAAAATTAATTTTAAAAAAACATACAAATTTGCAATTAAATCGGCATTATATATAAGCCTATTTTCAACAGCTTTTGTGCTGATGCTGATGTCTTTATTCTATAAAAACCAATTGAAACATCAAATTGCTTTTGGAATAATATTTATAATTTCAATTTACATTTTTTCTTTTCTAGTACTTCAATATCGTGTTGAACGATTTATATACAGAAGGGTAAAAAAGATTTACGATGAGGTTTCGCTTTTAGAATCAACACCGCTTATCAATCAGCCCATAACAACCGATATGGAAACGCTTTCGCGAGAAGTGAAAAAGTTTGCTACCGATAAAAAACTTGAAATCGAAATGCTCGAAATTCGTGAGCAATATCGAAGAGAGTTTCTTGGAAATGTTTCGCACGAACTTAAAACGCCTTTGTTTACGGTTCAAGGTTATGTTTCAACTTTGTTGGATGGCGCGATGGATGATAAAAATATTCGAAAGAAATATTTAAAACGTGCCGAAAAAGGAGTGGAGCGATCTTATTTATATTGTTGAAGATTTAGATATGATTACCAAATTAGAATCGGGTGATTTAGATTTAAATATGACCGATTTTGATATTGTGGAATTGATTCAGAATGTCTTTGATTTATTAGAAATGAAAGCCGATAAGAAGAAAATCAAATTGGCTTTTGAAAGCAGAAATGTACAGTCAGTTATTATTCGTGGTGATCAGGATAGAATTCAGCAAGTTCTAGAAAACCTGATTGTCAATTCTATTAAATACGGAAAAGAAGGCGGTTTGACCGAAGTTGGTGTTGTAAATCTTAACCAAGAAAAAAGTGTTGATTCGAATTAGTGATAACGGGGAAGGAGTTGAAAAACAGAATATCTCCAAGACTTTTTGAACGTTTTTACCGAGTTGATAAAAGCGGAACGCGTTCTGAAGGCGGTTCTGGTTTAGGATTAGCCATTGTAAAACATATTATTGAGGCTCATAAAGAGAAAGTTTACGTAGAAAGCGAATTCGGAATTGGTTCTGAATTCTCTTTTACACTCGAAAAAGCCAATAAAACGATAAAATCTGAGGTTAAATAATTGTAATAGCAGTTTTTGCAGAAGCTGTAAAATAGGGGTATTATAACAATAAATCAACTTTAGGCTTCGCGGCATAACATTAAATTTTTATTATAGTAACATCTTGTTAATGATTTCTTAACATAGGTGAGTCATCTTTGCATCCTGAAATTAAGTGCAATAGAAAAATGATAAAAAAATAAATCGTCAGCAGTTTTATTACTGCTTACTTGTAGCACCAATGCACAAGATTTAAATAAGCAGGATGTAAAAAACGAAGTAATGCGTATTTTAGATTCTATCAACAAAGCAAAACTTCCCGACACTAAATCCGGAGGAGGTATTGAAGAACATTGGTACAATAGAATTTCTTTAAGAGGATATGCTCAAATCAGGTACAATGGTTTACTTTCTACAAACGACAAAGTTTCTTGTGAACAGTGCGACAAATCTTGGGGAACAACTTCAACAGATCCAAATGCAAAAGCAAACAACGGACTTTTTATTCGCCGTGCGCGTTTAGTGTTTTCAGGTCAGGTTCATCCAAATGTATTTTTTTATTTCCAACCAGATTTTGCCAGTTCTCCAAGTACGGGAATTCAAAATTTTGTGCAGATTCGTGATTTATATTTTGATCTTTCTTTTGATAAAAAAAGAGAATATAGAGTTCGTGTTGGACAAAGTAAAATTCCGTATGGTTTTGAAAACATGCAGTCTAGTTCACAGCGTTTGGCATTAGATAGAAATGATGCTATGAACAGTGCCATCTTAAATGAACGTGATTTAGGGATATTCTTTTATTGGGCGCCGGCCGAAATTAGAGAGCGTTTTGCCATGTTGGTAAAAGATGGATATAAAGGTTCTGGTGACTTTGGAGTTTTTGCTTTTGGAGTTTACAACGGACAAATTGCCAATAAATTAGACGGGAACAGAGACCTTAATGTTGTTGCCCGAGTAACATATCCTTTTGTAATTGGAAGTCAGATTATTGAACCCGGAATTCAGGCTTATACAGGAAAATGGGCTTTTACAGATGAAATTTCAACTGGTGTTATTGTCAATGATCCAAAATATGTGAAAGATCAAAGAGTTGGTGCAACTTTTGTTTTATATCCAAAACCTTTTGGTATTCAAACAGAATATAATATTGGTAGAGGACCACGTTATAATACACTTAACAAACACCGTTGATGAAACTGATTTAAATGGAGGTTATGTTTTATTAAATTATAAATGGGATCTGAAGAAACAACATATTTATCCTTTTACTAAATTTCAATATTATGATGGAGGAAAAAAATATGAAAAAGATGCAAGAAGTTATGTTGTAAGAGATTACGAATTTGGTATCGAATGGCAGCCAATCAAAGCATTTGAATTAACTGCAGAATATGTTATCGCTGACAGAACTTTTGAAGACAGCGCTCGCCCAATCAACAGACAAGAAGGGAATGTGCTGAGATTGCAAGCGCAGTTTAATTTCTAAAGTTATTCTTCAAAAACTGAAAATAATTTATCCCAGTCAATATCATTTTTAAATTGAGACAATCCTTTAAACGACTTTACTTTTGAAAGATCTTCAATGGTAAAGTCGTTTTGCATTGCATACGGTACCAAATTTTCTTCCTGAAGTTTTATCGCCAGATATTCTTGTTCATATTGTCCCGGAGTTGGAATAAAAAAGGCTTTTTTGCCCAATTTTGCCAAATCCATAACAGTTGTATATCCGGAACGGCAAAGAACAAATTCACTTTCATTAAAAGTTTGTTCCAGCTGTTTTGAGTTCATGAAATTATAATACGTAACATTTCCGGCTTGCCATTTGCTTTGTGTTTTCTCTACAATACCCTGTACGAAAACAACTTTTCCATTAAAGTTTACAATCTCTTTTTGCAAGTTTTTCATCTAAATAAGTTCGTTGAGGTTCAGGCCCGGATAAAATAATCATTAAATCATATAGTTTTGGAGTATCCTTTTGACGCATTCTGCTTAAAGGTCCAATATATTTTAAATTAAGATCATTGGTTTTCAAATGACCTAATTCTCCCGTAAGATTAATTTCGCCATTCGTATCTGGAACCCAGCATTCTGTATATTTTTTAATAATATGTTGATGGCATTTACTTGTAAACCAAGTAGTATTTCCTGTCATAACATTTAATTGATGCGTCATAAAAACAGACGGGATTTTTCTGCTGAAAACTCCTAATCGATTGTCCGAAATAATACCATCAATTCCATGTTTTTTAATCCAGCCATTCACGATTTTTTTTTCGTCTAATATAGCTGTGATCATTTTAGGAAGATTCTTAATCAGCTTCCATTTGAAATTTTTGCCGTTTTTAGCATATTCAATATGATAAGAAGGCAATTCTAAAGTTTGTATGTACGGAAATTCTTTTCGCAACAAAGCAAGTGCAACTCCATCAGAAGCAATAATCGGAATGAAATTATTCTCTTGAAGCGCTTTGATAATTGGGATACATCTCGTGGCATGTCCTAATCCCCAGTTTAATGGAGCAACTAAAATTGTTTTGTTCGCAGAATAGTCAATGCTCATAGTTTAACGCTTTTTAAAAGCGAATATAAAGAAATATGTTTTTTATGATATTTCGGATACATTACTAAATTATTAACTGAATATTTTTTTTTGAGGTTCTAAGGGACTAAGGTGCTGAGGGACTAAGGTTTTGCTTGATCAAATAAAAAAAGCCGAACGTAAGTTCGGCTTTTTAAATCTCGTATTTCAAAAACTTAGAACCTTAGACCTCAGCCCTCAGCACTTTCTTAATCCTGAATATAAGTTTTATTTCCGTTTTTATTAATGTAGTATTTACCGCCTTTTGGTCCAGTATATACTTTTTTGCCATTGTATTCTCCGGTAACTTTGTCTGGAGCAGTTGGAGCTTTTTCATTTGTTTCTTTTAAAGTTTTAGTAGCTGATTTTTTAGTGCTTTGATCTGCATCAGCTTTGTGCAGCTTTTCTTACGTCAGCATTTGTGCTTTCAGCTTTAGTTGCTGTTTTTTTAGCTTTATCGGCTTCGCTTTTAGCTTTTCGCACTGCTTTTGCTTTGTCTGCTGTTTTTTTAGCTCTTGCAGCTTCTTTATGCTTTTGTTGCTGCGTAGTTGCATCATCTGATTCTTTTTTGGCTTTGCCGATGCTGCAGTTGCATCACTTGCGGATTGTTTTTTAGCTTTGTTGCTGATGCTGTTTTTTGCATCTGCTGCTTTTTTAGATTTGTCAGCTTCTTTTTTTGCATCTGCTTTTCTTTTTTTGCAGAAGCTTCAGTTTTAGCTTTAGTTGCTTTTACAGCAGCTTCCTGACCATAAAAATTAGCAGAGAAAACAACTAGAAAACAAAGTAATAATAATTTTTTCATAAGGTTACGATTTTAAATTTCAATTAAAATTAATCAATTTATTTTTATTTAAAGTAGATTTTTTCTTCTATTGTTAAAAATAGGCGCGAAGCTGTACATTTCCAGTATGAACAGTTGCTCCAGTCTCGCTTTTTCGGCCTTGATAGTTTAAATTAATATCTAAAAATGATGTTATATTTTTTTGAAGAGCAGTTTCCAAACTAAATTTTGCCCAGATTGAAGTCCTTCCAGCATTTGAAATCCTACTGATGAAAATTCATTTCCGGTAAATTTATTTTCATAAAAAGAGAATTCGCCATTAAGCGTTACTTTCTTCTCACCGGCAAACGAAAACGAAGTTCCAAGTCGGTTTTGATACTAAGGTTTCTAAATTGCCAATCTGATTTTCTTTATTTTGAAATTCATAAAAGAAATCCAAACTCGTATTTTTTGAAAATAAATAACTGATTTTTGGTGCAATTTGATAACCTCTTAAATCATAATTTTTCTCTGTAAAATCTTCTGAAACCAAATTCGGTTTTTATCGTTTTAGTGAAAAAATTAAAAAGCCAGCGTTTTTTGAACCAAATGCATATATTGCAACTGATGTGAATTGTTCGTTACAGTTTGAGATCCAATAGAAAGCAAATTTTTGCCTTTGTTAACTAAATAAGAATAAGTTACTGAATGCTTCTGTTTCCCTCGATTGTAAAATACAAACTGTTTCTTAAGCTCGAATTTAATCCCAAAATATTTTCTTCTGAAGAAGCAAACGGATTTAGTTCTAAACGTTCGCCTTTGCTTTTTACTTTTCGGTCCATAATAAACGAAGTTTGATTATAGAAATAAGAAGCAAATTTTTTAAAACCGGTTTCATTTTGCCATTGCGTTGGATTCAAAAGCAACGATTGCGAAAATTTATTTTGATTGGTTTTGATGTAAACTTGATTCGGCAAAAAGATTCTGATAAATCGCGCCTGATCTGGAAACTGTGCAATTTCAAATTCTTCCAGTTCTTTAATTCCGTTGCCATTATAATCATTCCAAGTATAAACACCTTGGCCAGTCGGGACTTCAATATACGTGAATTCTTGTTGCGCAATAGTTCCCGAACTAGTTTCATAAGTGGTTCCAACTTGCATTAATTGGTTAAAGAAACGGTCATTGTATAAAATTCTCGAATTTAATGAAGGTTCGTTGCTTGCGATTTGGATCTGTAAAATTTAAATTTCGATAACTCGCATAAACGGCCAGATTTGTTTTTTTAGTCTGAATCAGTTTTGATCTCAAATAATAAGTCTGCGAATTGTTGACATGCTTCAATAATCCGTTTTGCAAACTATCATTTTTACGTTGCAGAAAACCTAATTCTACAAAAACTTTGGTGCTGTCTCCACGTCCAATAAAACCGCCATATTCTGAGAATCTTTGGCTCAATGCCGAAAACTGATTGGTAACTTTATCTTTTTCCTGATTATCTTCAAGTTGCATACTGGCGCCAATCCAGTTTTTGCCAAAATGATATTTCGTCCGGGTCTGATTTCGAATGAATTTGGAAACCGAAGTTGTGGCATCAGAATTCAAGAAACTTCCCTGATTTTCAAAAGTCCATTTCTTTATTTTAAAAAATGCCGTTGTAGTATGGCGCGTTCCAGTATAACTTTCGGCTAAAATCTAATTTCTCAAATTGATACGTCAATAATCCAATATTTGAAGTTTTTTTCTTCGCAAATAAATCAAAATTAAAACCCGTTGCCAACAGACTTTGATTTCCTAAAAGTGTAGTATTTAAATTCCAATCGCGGCTAAATTCAATATTATACAAACGCTCAACCGACTTGAAATTTTCTTCGACAAATTGATAATTAACAAAGGCATCCAATGTCCAAGTTTTAGTAAAAAGTCGTTTTTTAATATTGGTTTTAAACGCAATTCCTTCGTTGTTTGCATCATCAATATTTGAAAATAAATTTTTGTCATTGTTGCTTACGGCGAGCTCAAAATCAGCAAGAGTTTTTTCATTTGGATTATATTTTCCTAAAAACGTAGCGACTTGTAATTTTATAGGAGGAACTAATTGTACAATTGGTTCATAATTTCCCTGAAGAATTCCGTTTACAGGAGGTGCATATTCGTAAATACGTTCAACCGAATTGTTGTTTTGAATAATATAATTTCCAGCATTATTGCCAACAAGACTGAATTTTACATTGTACAAAACATCGGCAGAATTGGTGGAATATTCATAAACTTCAACCGAATTGATCAGGACTTTTTTGTACAAAATTTTATTATCAGCGTACTTATCTTCAAATGCAGACGGTGCTTTCATCAAATCTGGATTATCGCCAGCCTGACTTAAAATCTGAACCTGATCTTTTGAAAGATTTTGCTGCAAAGGCTGATTTTTCAAGTCACTTTCAGAATAAACATAACCGCCAAAACTCCAATTTTTGGTTTCATGCGAACCGCCGGCATAGGTCACAAGTCGATTGTAATTTCGTTCGGAATATTGGTATTCAATGTTGATACGCATTTCAGAAGTAATTGTAAAAAGCGATGTAAAAACGATTTCACCAGCATTATAATCGATCACATAATCGTTATTTTCACCACGCTTCAGCAAAACTCCGTTTACATAAACACGCTCGGAACCAGAAATAACCAAAACATATAGTTCGCCGTTTTGGCCTTTTAATTTGTAGGGACCTTGATTTCCTTCCTGACCTGTAAAAGTACTTTTGGCATATTGACCTTTTACAAAGGCAACTGAAGCAAAAACATTGGTTTTGCTTTTTCCCGTGTCAAAATCAAAATTGGCAGAAAGTCCCTGAACTTTTTTGTTGAAATTAAGAAATTGCGTTTTGTGATTTTCCAGAAAAACGTCGCCTGCACGAATGTTCCAATCGTCACTGAAAAGTTCCATAAAAATATTATCAAACTGATCCAGTTTTTGCGAATAACCGCCATTTTGCAACGGGATATTATTGTCCTGAAGTGAAGCTCGAAGACTGACTTTGTCGGAGATTTTTCCGGTAATCTGTAAGTCTAAATTCGAGTTTAAAACCGTATTTTGATTATTCCCAACAGTAACACCGCGCGTAATGCTTCCGGATGTATTCAAGCCATCAAATGGGATCAACTTTTTTAGTGTTGGCGTTGTCAATTTTATACAGTTTTTCAGATCCAGCTTCATTGCTGACTACTTGATCTGCTTTGTAAAGACTGTATTCTTTTGTTATGAAATCAGGATATTTTAAATAATTGACAATTAAAGTATCTGAAATCGAAGTGAATTTTTCATTTAAAAGAAGTGTTCCTTTTTGAAAATCAATTTTGTAAAAAGAAGAATCGATAGCTTCATTTTTAATATTCAAAAGCTGAAAATAACTTGGATTTATACTGAATTTTTCCAGATGAATCGTGTCTTGCGTTGCAATTACTTTTTTTGTTTTGTACGGTGATTCTGTTTCCTGAGCCTGAAGTGCAGAAAACCAGATGAAAACCGTTAAAAAAAGTAATTTTTTCAACATAAATACTTTAACTCTAAAAAGTCAAAAGTAGTATTTATAATTGGGAAATGTTTGGTTGCTTATTTTGTTTATAACGTCTTACTGTAGAGTTCTGATATTTTACTATTTATGCATTTTTAGGACTCTGGTTTTCTTCTATTTTGAGCCTAGTTTCATTTATAAAATCATTTGCATTATCAATATACAACAATACTTTTTTTGAGTTTTTAACTATTCCAAAAGGGAGTTTGAAATTTTGGCAGTTTTTTAATTCTAAAGAAATATTGTGTGGTTCCAGTTTGCCTAATAATGCATATTTTACAAGTTCGGGACTTTTTTCATAATCGCCTTCAAATTTATTGATGGATAAAATGGATTGCATTGGAATTTCTGTAGTTTCAAATAGACCATAGCGAAGAACAATTTTTTGAGACAATACAAGATGAGTTCTAAAAAAAATAGCTTTCAAATGACCAATTAAATTGATTAACAAATAAACATGAAGTATTAAAAGTAAAATGGCTAAAGTTTTATTTCGGGAAATTAACATTTGTATGAAAACCAAACGCCTCAAAAACAGAAACAAGCATTAAACCAAAATATAGACCGCTGACACCGCTATTGTAATATCCTGAAAAATCGTTTTTAGTTTTTTTGTCTCCTTGCCATTTTATAAAACAATAATAGAAGGAACAAATTTCAAAGGCAATCATCTTTCCTAATTTTTCAAAACGTACCGACTTTTTTAAAGAGTTTGTTATAATTGAATGTGCATCTTGCTCGCTGTTTTCTTTGGCTGTTTCTTTAAAATTTTTTAAAAATAAAAATGCTTTCCAAGTTAAGAATAGCAAGAAAGCGATGTTTAAATAAATTTTCAACAGAAACAATTTTTCGAAAAAATTATTTTCCATTGGAAATATATAGGGTGTTATTTTAAAAGCCGAGTAAAAAACGAACCAAAAAGTAAATTCAGTCTGTTTTTTCCTTGTCATTAAATAATATAACGTAGGTGTAACGATTAAAAACAAACCAGTTAAGAGAGATGCTAAATCAGGATTCTGTTTGATGGAATTATTGAAGCCGAAAAGTGCAATGACAATTTCTGTTAGAATAAAAATGATTAATGAACTGTATTTTTTTAGCATGGTATTTTCTTAGATAAAAATAGAATAGAACAAAAATGTTTTATTTCAAGAGTAAATTTACTCAAATTATTTAAGAAATTTTTGACTAAACAAAAAGGCCTCACAATTAAGCGAAGCCTTTCTAAAATATAGTTGAATTGAAATAATTACCTTTTATAAAGCAATATTAATTTAGCTCTTTGGTCACAATTTGCATTGTTTCACGGCTTACTTGTTTCAATAAAACTTCTTTGTTTTTTTCAACAGTTTCGGCAGCTTGTTCTGTAAAATGGCGAATGGTGTAAAGGGTTACATTTTCGCTGATAGTCCACTTTGAATTTTTTCGAAAGAATCGCATTCAAGTCATTGAAATTTCCAAATTTATCTTCCACACAAACAGAGAAACTAATAGCCGAATTCTGAATCAGGTTTACTTTGATTTTAAATTCGTGGAACAAAGCCAAAGATCTCACTGATGTTTTCTTCCATAATAAAAGAGAAATCAATTGATGAAAGCGAAATCAACAACTGATTCTCTTTTTACAATAAAACAAGGATATTGCGGTTCCAAGATCAACACCTTTAGAAACGCAAGTTCCTTTTAATAAAGGATTGATGAATGATTTTACATATAACGGAATTTCTTTTTTCTGTAACGGCTGTAATGTTTTTGGGTGAATAACCGTTGCTCCGTAAAAGGCCAATTCGATAGCTTCACGATATGAAATTTGGTTTAACAAACTTGCATTTTCAAAATAACGCGGATCGGCATTCATAACTCCAGGAACATCTTTCCAGATCGTTACACTTTCGGCATTTAGGCAATAAGCAAAAATTCCGGCAGTATAATCCGAACCTTCACGACCTAAAGTGGTGGTGAAATTATTTTCGTCAGCCCCCAAAAATCCCTGCGTGATATTTAAAATTTTTCGTGGTACATTTTTACTGATATTTTGTTGTGTCGTTTCCCAGTCAACTTCGGCATCTCGGTAAGTTTGCATCGGTTTTGATGAAGTTACGAACGTCAAGCCATTGCGTCTTGAATACCCATGAAATTCATGAAATGACTCAAAATATATGGTAGAAATCAATTCTCCAAAACTTACAATTTGATCGTAAACAAAGTTGTAATTTGGTGATTTATTATGTGCTAAAAAATATTCCAGTTCAGTAAATTGTTCGTTTACTGCTGCAAAAACTGCATGTTTTTCATCTTCAAATAAATCTAATAAGATTTGATTGTGGTATTTTTTTATTTCTTGTACAGAAGAATTTAACTCTGCCGATTTTTCAAAATAATTCTTGATAACCACTTCAAGAGCATTTGTTGTTTTTCCCATAGCCGAAACTACCAGAATTACATCTTCATAACCCACTTTTTGCAAAACGTCATAAACGTTTTTAATTCCATCTGCATCTTTTACCGATGCTCCTCCAAATTTAAATACTCTCATTGTTAATTTAGATTTTTAATTTTAGATTTCAGATTAAATGAAATCCAGTATTTTTTGATTTTTCTGCCACAGATTAAAACGATTTTAAATGTGGTAATTTTTAATCAGTTTTATAATTTGTTTCTCAAAGAAACTGAATTAATCTCCTGCTTCCAGTCCATTTGACTACAACTTGCCATTCTTCGAGAATTCTTGCACCAGAATTCTCGTAAAATTTAACTGCTGGCGTATTCCAGTCTAAAACATTCCATTCAACTCTTCTAACATTATCTTTTTTTCCTTGCTTCATGATTTCAGCATAAAGCGCAGATCCTAAACCAGTTCCACGCATTTTTTCTTTACAATCAAATCTTCAAGATGTATCGTTTTTCCTTTCCAGGTAGAGTAACGGTAATAGTATAATGCAATTCCAACTATTTCTTTTCCGTTTTTACTTTCTTCAGAATCACTTTCAATCTCTGCAACAAAAACATGAAAAAGAGGTTTTTCTCCAAAACCATCACGAATTAAATCTTCTTCTGTAATTACTACAGCTTCCGGTTCTTTTTCGAATATTGCCAACTCCTGAATCAATCCTAAAACCGATTTCATGTCTTCGGGATTTCCTTTTCTAATATTCATTTATATTTTTCTGTATTATTAAGTGTTTACTTTATTGCTAAAAAAGACAATTTTATAATTATAAGCGTACTAACTGTTTTGCTTACTTAATTAGCAAATATACAATAGTAGCAAACTAACAAAATAATTTTTAAATCATTCTCACAAAATAAGCGATATTTGTGACTTAAAATTAAAACTATAACGATTTAGCAATGGAAGAACGCAATAAAACACTGGGAGAGTTTATTATTGAGAACCAAAAAGCATTTCAGTATTCGTCGGGAGAGCTTTCCCGAATTATCAACTCTATACGTTTGGCGGCAAAAGTTGTGAACTATAAAGTGAACCAAGGCAGGATTAGTGGATATTATTGGCGCTGTAGGCGAACAAAATATCCAGGGAGAAGACCAGCAAAAATTAGATGTGTATGCCAACGAAGTATTTATCCAGACGTTAATAAACCGTGAGATTGTCTGTGGTATTGCTTCTGAAGAAAACGACGATTTTATAACTGTTCAGGGGAGCGACAACAGTCATAATAATAAGTACGTGATCTTAATGGATCCGCTTGACGGATCTTCAAACATTGATGTAAATGTTTCTGTAGGAACTATTTTTTCTGTTTTCAGAAGAATTACGCCAATAGGAACTCCGGTAACAAGTGAGGATTTTTTACAACCGGGAATCAATCAGGTGGCAGCAGGTTATGTAATTTATGGAACTTCGACAATGCTGGTTTATACAACTGGACATGGAGTAAATGGTTTTACACTGAATCCGGCAATTGGTACATTTTATCTTTCACATCCAAACATGAAATTTCCAGAAAGATGGAAATATCTATTCGGTAAACGAAGGAAATTATGTTCATTTTCCGCAGGGAGTAAAAAATTACATTAAATATTGCCAGCGTGAAGAAGAGGATAGGCCTTATACTTCAAGATACATAGGAAGTTTAGTGTCCGATTTTCATCGAAACATGATTAAAGGCGGGATTTATATTTATCCAACAAGCTCAAAAGCACCAAAAGGGAAATTACGTTTATTATACGAATGTAATCCGATGGCATTTATTGCGGAACAAGCTGGAGGAAAAGCAACAGATGGTTTTGGAAGAATTATGGAAATCCAGCCGACAGAACTGCATCAAAGAGTTCCGTTTTTCTGCGGAAGCATAAATATGGTAGAAAAAGCTGAGGAATTTATGGCAGCTGAGTAAAAGTATTCAGTGTTCAGTTTTTAGTATTCAGTCATAGTCAACCTAACAGGTTTTTAAAACCTGTTAGGTTTTTTTGTTTCAAGTTTCAAGTTTCAGGCTTGCTGTTTTATTTCATTCTCACATATCAAACCGGACTGAAGTCCGGCCCTTCAATATAGATCGAGCCCAAGGCTCTTTTAAAGTTCCAAAGGAACGAATTATATTGTAGAGCTGGACTTCAGTCCAGTTTGAATAAAGAATATATAATATTAATTATTTAGAAATTAAGCAAAATCAAATTTGCATTTACAGGTATGTTTTTGACTATAAACAGCAAACCCGACAAGTTTTTTAAACCTGTCGGGTTTGTTTTTAATTTCATTACAGTCAAGTTTTCAGTATAAAACTGATAACTAAAAACTGAATACTGAATACTATTTATGCATATGCTCCATTTCGTAAATAAAAGTATCTCCATCAACTTTCTGATCTACTAAAGACAATGCTTTTGCTATAATATAATCCACGTTGCTTGGAGTAAATCCTAAAGCTACACTTATCTTTTTTAACAATACTTCTTGTTTGTCTTCAAGATGATGATCAACATGCACCATTCTTGTTAAGTCATATAAACGCTCTAAACGTTGTACATATGAATAAGGAGGGTTGATAGGATATTTTAATGGATCGCTTAGGATTTCTTCGTACTCTGATTCTGTAATTTCTAAGCGAGAAGCAAGTTTGTCTAAAAAAGCTTTTTCTTCAGGATATACATTATTCCATCTGCTAAAGCTACACGAACAATAGCTGAAAAATGACCTTTGTTTCTTTGTTTGAATTCGCTATCAAATAATTCTGAAAATGACATAATTAATTAAGGTTTTTGTTAAACAAAGATAAAAGTTATTTTAATTTATAATTTTTAAATTTCTCATAAAATTTAACTTATTTTTTTGCGTTGTTTTAATACGGCGGGATTTCACAAATTTTTCAAAATAAATCGTAAGTTTACATCCCCTAATCAAATTAATATTTATTGCTTCTATGTCAGAATTTTGGATTTATTTTCAGATAGGATTAAAACATGTTTTAGACATCAACGCCTACGATCACGTTCTTTTTTTAATCGCACTTAACAGTTCCTTATCGTCTTTAAAGACTGGAAACGAATATTGCTTTTGGTTTCAGTTTTTACAGTTGGACATACATTAGCATTACTGCTTTCTGTTTTTGGAATAATTGCAGTAAAAGTGAATCTTGTTGAGTTTTTAATCCCAATAACGATCTTGATAACCGCTTTATATCATCTTTTTACAGCAGGAAAAGCAACTAAAAATGATGGTGTAAATTTAATTTTCTTTGTTACATCTGTTTTTCGGAATTATACACGGACTTGGATTCTCAAATTATTTTAAAACAATTTTAGGAGGTTCGGCAACGTCAAAATTACTACCTTTAGGGGAATTTGCGTTAGGAATTGAAGCAGCGCAGTTAGTTGTGGTTTTCGTGGTTTTGATAATATCATATATAGTGCAGACCGTATTTCGTTTTTCAAAACGCGATTGGGCACTCGTAATGTCGGCTTTTATTATTGGAGTTGTGATTCCGATGATTATTGAAAGCCCAATTTGGAACAGATAAAATAAATGGAGATAAAAAAATTAAACAAATACGATAAAGCTTATTTGAGAATTGCAAAAGAATGGAGTTTGCTTTCTTATTGCAAACGTAAACAAGTTGGTGCAATTATCGTAAAAGACCGAATGATTATTTCTGATGGATATAACGGAACGCCATCTGGATTTGAAAATTGCTGCGAAGATGAAGAAGGATTAACCCGCTGGGAAGTTCTTCATGCCGAAGCAAATGCGATTTTAAAAGTAGCCCGATCAACGCAGTCTTGTGAAGGTGCAACTTTATATATTACACTTTCGCCTTGTAAAGAATGCAGCAAATTGATACATCAGTCAGGAATAAAAAGAGTGGTTTACCAAAACGGATATCGAGATGATTCCGGAATTCAATTTTTATTAAAAGCAGGTGTTGAAGTTGAACATATTCCTGTTTTAGAAGAATAAATGAAATTCAATTCTAAATATTTGCCAATTGTTATCGGAGCTACTTTTGCTCTGGGAACAGTCCTCGGAAGCCTGATGAATGCTCCCGTTGATGATCAGCTTTTGGCTAAAAATTACTCCAAAACAAAACTAAATAAACTGATCGATTTTATTAATAATGAATATGTCGACAGTATCAATACCGATTCAATTGTAAATCTTACAGTTGATAATATTCTATCAAAATTAGATCCGCATTCTGTTTATATTCCGCCAAGTGAACAAGCTGAAGTGGCTGAAAGCATGAAAGGTGATTTCGTTGGAATCGGGATTAATTTTTACATGTATAAAGATTCTGTTGCGATTATAAAACCTATTGAAAACGGACCTTCTGCGAAAGCAGGAATAAAATCAGGAGACCGAATTTTATTTGCCGGAAAAACAAAATTATACGGACGAAAACTTCCTTCAGACAGCTTGTTTTCGAAATTAAAAGGACTTCAGGGTTCTGAAATAGAATTGACCGTTTTTAGAAAATCGGAACAAAAGAAACTGAAATTTAAAATCAAAAGAGATATTATTCCGATAAAAAGTGTCGATGCTTCGTTGATGATTGGAAATAATACAGGTTATATAAAAATCAATCGTTTTGCCGAAACTACTTACAATGAGTTTAAAACCGGTTTGACGCGATTGAAACAAAGCGGAATTCAGTCGCTGGTAATTGACCTTCGTGATAATGGAGGTGGTTATATGGAAGAAGCTGTGGCGATTGCCGATGAATTTTTGAAAGACAAACAGCTTGATTGTTTTTACCAAAAATAAAAACGGTACCATAGAAAAAACATATGCAACAAAAGCTGGAAGTTTTGAAACTGGAAAAGTTTATGTTTTAATAAATGAAAATAGTGCTTCTGCAAGTGAAATTTTGGCGGGAGCTATTCAGGATAATGATCGTGGAACTATTGTTGGACGCCGTTCTTTCGGGAAAGGATTAGTACAGCGTGAAATGGATTTCAATGACGGATCAGCGGTGACGATTAACGGTTGCACGTTATTACACGCCAACAGGAAGATCAATTCAAAAACCGTATAAAAAAGGGAATGAAGAATATTTTAAAGAATCGGAATCCAGAATAAAATCAGGAGAACTTTATGCGAAAGACAGCATAAAAGTGGCCGATTCTTTAAAATTTAAAACACCAAAAGGTAAAATCGTTTACGGCGGCGGAGGAATTGTTCCCGATATTTTTGTTCCGATAGAAGCAGAGCACGGAAATGAAAATGTTGCTTATTTACTCCAAACTGGAGTTGTTGGTCATTTTGTTTTTGAAGAATTAGATAAAAACCGAAAAGCGTTTGTTGGGCTTCATTATAGTGAGTTTTTGGAGGAAATGAAAAATTCTGATGTTTATTTCAAAAAGTTTAAAAACTATATTGCAATGACTGGTCTAGATCTAAAATTGGATAAAACCAAAGCGCTGGTAAATCGTTATATCACAGCTGAATTTGCCCGACAATTGTTCGGTGAATTGTATTACTATAATGTGATTTTGAAAGAAGACGCCATGATCAAATCGGTTTTGAGTCCTAAGAAACAATCCTGAAACTTTTAAAATATGAAAACAGAAGCCGTGGTTAATGCCGAAATTGAACTTTTGACTGCAATTAAATATGCTGATGTTTCAGCTTTAGAGAAACTCCTTCATGACGATTTGCTTTTCAATTTGCCTGACGGAAATACAATCACAAAGCAATTCGATCTGGATTCGTATCGTTCGGGAAAAATGAAAGTAGAATCAATAGAAGCTTCGGATCAGATTATCAGCATAATTGATGATATGGCTGTTGTAACTGTTAGCAGTTGCATTAAAGGGACTTATGATAATGCTCCAATAAATGGTGCTTTTAAGATATATCAGAGTTTGGAAACAGTTTGATGAAAATTTGAAAGTTATTGCTGGAAGCTGTATTCAATTGGCAATAAATTTAGAAAAGAAATTTAATAGTAACATAAAATTAGACTTAGCAATTCTTGCGTGATACTTAGCGTACTTTGCGGTTAAATACTTAAAATATGAAAAATTTAAAAAGAATAGGTTTCCTTCGGTTGTAATGGCTTTTATAATCTCTTGCGCAGGTACAAAAGATAATTCTAGAACAGTTTCAGGAAAAGTCGATCAATTGAAGGCGGTAAAGATGGATACACAGCAAAAATCTAACAGATAAAAAAGAAGTTTATTTGCCACAATCAGCATTGTAAATGTGGGTGGTCCGCAAAACTATAAACAAGTAAAAATTGGTGATAGTCGTTTCAGTAAAAGGGGAAATCTGGAAATCTGAGGACGAAAACCATATCAAAGTAACTCAGATTATTTCGGTGAAGTAAATCTTGTTGAGATACAAATTTTACTAATTTGCACGGATTCTAGATCTGTGCATTTTTTTTGGAATATGTTTAAATTTTTAACGAACTTAAAGTAAAGCATTTGAAAACAATTAATACTTTTTTTATTGTATTTACCACTGGAATTGTTGCGTTTTTTAGTGTCTTTTGGATTGGAAGTTACGAGCAAAGAATGAAACTTTTAGATGAACTTCCTCTTTCGTTCATTTATCGTTTTGCTGGGTTGTCAGCGATTGGTTTCGTGTTTATAAGCTTGCTTTTGGTGTTTAATTATTTCTTTGCCAAATTAATTGTAAAAGATGTAAATGCTACTGAGCTACGAAAACTTGCTATTCGAGGTTTTGTTGCAGTAATTTTGGTTGCTTTATTTGGGACTCTATTCTTTTTCTGTATTTAACGAATACTATCATGCGCATGAGTTTGTACGCCGTTATTCCATAAAGTTAGAATATCTGTGGCAACAGCAGCACCGCTTCCTGCAGCAATGGCTAGTTGGCTTCTCCAGCCTGCTAAAGTTCCAATTGCATAAATTCCATCGGCAACTTTATGATCTTCGTTTTTTAACTGAATTCGTTGTTTTTCTGGAAGTGCTTTTTTATGGGGTTCAACAAATTGCATCAAACCTTCAATATCAAAAGTATTGGCAGAACCAATTCCGACAACGATGTTTTTTGTTTGATAGGAATTTTTATTTGTAATTACAGTAAATTCAGGAAATTGTCCTTCAACTTTAATTACTTTTTCGTTTGCGATTTGGGTAATATGAGGATAATTTGCGGTTAAATGTTCTGTACTTTCTGTAAGCAATTCAGATCCTAATTTCCCTGGTGTTATGCCATAAGCATTGTAGAAAATTGCTTCTTGAAGAGAAGAATTTTTTTGATGTGTAAAAATTCCGATTTTTTTATCGGTAGCAAAAGCTTTGTTTTTAGCAGAGCCTAAAACAAGTGCACAAGATATGCCTGATACGCCTCCGCCAATAATTAAAACGTCAAACATTATTATCTGCCGTTAGTTTTTTCTTCAATTCTTTTTGAAATTCTAAAAATCAAAAGAATCAATACGGCGCAGAAAGAAGCTGCGATTCCAATAAAAGCTACCATACTGTCTCCCTGAAATGGATTTTTGAAGTCTAATAGCGTGATATTAAAAACAATTAAAGCTAATGCCAAAAGCACTAATATTGAAGTAAAAATTTTCATCTGGTTGTTTTTTGTTTAAAATAATCAAAGTAAAACCTTAAAATAATAGCTTAAAGTTTCGTTTTTAGAAATTTTATGGGGTAAAAGTATAAAATTAAATGTTAGACGAACAAACCTTTAACATTAGCGGCGAATAATTTAACAGCAATTGCTAAAAGTATGACCCCAAATGTCTTGCGGACTACGCCAAGTCCGTTTTCGCCTAATAAGGTTTCAATTTTCTTAGATGATTTTAAAACAATGTAAACCAGTATAATATTGAGTAAAATGGCAATTATAATATTGATTGTGTGAAATTGAGATCGCAGAGATAATAAAGTTGTCATAGTTCCGGCTCCAGCAATCAGCGGAAATGCTAAAGGTACTATAGAGGCTGATCCTGGCTCTTCGTCACGATAAATTCTAATTCCTAAAATCATTTCTAAAGCAAGAAAGAATAACACAAAAGATCCAGCAACGGCAAATGAATGTACATCGATGCCTATTAAGTTCAATAATCCTTCTCCAACAAAAAGAAAAACAATCATAATCATACCAGCGACTAATGAAGCTTTTTCTGAGTCGATGTGTCCGACTTTTGCTCGTAAATTGACAATAATCGGAATTGATCCTACAATATCAATTACTGCAAAAAGTACCATTCCAACTGTAATAATTTCTTTAAAGTCAATTTCTAACATATAGTTCTGATTTTAAGCGATTAATAATTTGCTGCAAAAGTAGGCAATAAAGTTAGGTGATTTTTTGACACATTGTATTTTTGTTATAAAAACATCAATTAGTTGTATAAAATGTGATATTTGTAACATTTAAGTGTTTCGATTGTTGATTTGGAGGCAAAAGAACGGTTTGTTTTTGAACTTAATTTATTTTCATGTTTGGCCTGAAAAAGTTAGTAAAAATCAAACGTTAAAAAATATAACTTACTGAAAATCAATTGCTAAATTTGTTGTAATTTAAAATGAAAGGTTATGAAAAAGAGTGTGTTTGTTATCGTTTTCTTGTGTATGTTGTTTTCGTTCAATAGTTCACAAGCCCAAATCTGGCAACAAATTAAAAAAGCAGCGCAACAAAAAGGTCAAAATGGAAGCGGAACTGCTGATCAAAATGTAAGTATGGAAAATGCTGTTTTAAGTTACGGTAAAAATAAAGTTGATCTCTCGGTTGTTCCAAGTTCTTATAACTTCAGCTGGAAATATATCATGGAGATTAAAACAGATGAAGGAAAAGCGATGAATGCAAATTATCTTCTGGAACCTAATGCTGCTTATTTTGGAATGAATATGTCGCAGGGTCAAGGTCAGGATATGTTCATGATTATGGATTCGAAAAATAGTATCACATTAACTGCTTTTGGGAACGGCAAAGAAAAAATGGCATCAGCATCAAAAATGGCTGATTATTCGGGAATGGCGAAAAAAGAAGGAGAGAAATCTAAATTTACTTATAAGACACTTCCAAACAAAACCTTTTTAGGCTACAACTGCAAAGGAATTCAAATGACAAGTGATGAATATGATATTATTTGTTATTATACAGGCGATGCAAAAGTAAGTTTTGGTGATATGTTCAAAAACCAAAAAGGTTGGAAAATGCCAGATGGATTGTCGGATTATTTTAAGCCCGAAGATCGTACCTTATTAATGGATATGACCATGAAAGACTTAAAAAGCAAAAAAGTAACCACAATGAAATGTCTCAGTTTAGAAAAAAGCGCCTACACATTCAATAAATCGGACTATAAATTTATGTAGATAAAAATGGCAACATTCTAAATTAGTAGCGTTTAGAAACATATATTGACGAGCGGTTTTTATTTCCTGAATCTTTGACTACCTTTGCAAAATGTTTCAACTAGGAAAAACCATCGTATCAGAGGATATACTCGAAAAAGAATTTGTTTGTAATTTATCAGCATGCAAAGGGGCTTGTTGCGTCGACGGAGATGCAGGCGCACCTTTGAGTGAAGCTGAAACTAAAATTTTGGAAGAGATTTATCCAAAAGTAAAACCCTTCTTAAGAAAAGAAGGAATTGCTGCGATTGAAGCTCAAGGAACTTGGGTAAAAGGAACAGACGGCGATCTTGAAACGCCTCTGATTGATAATAAAGATTGCGCGTATGTTATTTTTGACGGAAAAACGGCACTTTGCGGTATTGAGCAAGCGTATAATCAAGGAATCGTCGACTGGAAAAAACCGGTTTCTTGCCATTTATACCCAATCCGTGTGAAAGACTTTACGGAATTTGCGGCGGTAAATTATGATAAATGGGATATTTGCGATGATGCCTGTTCTTTAGGCAAAGAATTAGAAGTTCCAGTTTATAAATTTGTTAAAGAAGCGTTGATTCGCCGTTTTGGTGAAGACTGGTATTTAGAACTTGAAAAAGTTGCTGAGGAACTTAAGAACTCGTAAAAATCAAGTGTAGAAAATACCCTTTTGCGAGGGCGTGATTTAACTCAAAAAAATAAAGTTTTGACTCAAAAAAAACTTTTAAAAACAATTTAAAATTTCTTGCTTTTTATTCCAAAAAGTCTATATTCTACGGGACTTCAAGATGCTATTTGTGCTTTTAAAGTGTTCATTTGCAATAAATTAATTATTGTATGAAAATCATTTCAAATTTTCGCCGTTGTTAAAAACTACGCCGAATTGTGAATAAGTTTGGCTTTCATTTTTAGCGATAATTGACAATCTTTGTAGTCTACTGAATTAGTAAAGTTTCAGTATAAAAATTAAACAAAAATTGTCATGTCACAAGTCGAACCAATATTACAAGAAAATAAAAATCGTTTCGTTATTTTTCCAATTAAGCATCATGATATTTGGGAATGGTACAAAAAGATGGAAGCTAGTTTCTGGACTGCGGAAGAAATCGACTTGCACCAAGATTTGACAGACTGGAATAACAAATTAAATGATGATGAAAGATATTTCATCAAACATATCCTTGCATTTTTTGCGGCTTCTGACGGAATCGTAAATGAGAATCTTGCTGAGAATTTTGTAAACGAAGTTCAATATGCAGAAGCGAAGTTTTTCTATGGTTTTCAGATCATGATGGAAAACATTCATAGTGAAACGTATTCTTTATTAATTGATACTTACGTGAAAGACGAAGCTGAAAAAGCGGAGTTATTCAATGCTTTGGAAGTTTTCCCTGCAATTGCTAAAAAAGCAGAATGGGCTTTAAAATGGATCGAGTCAGATTCATTTGCTGAAAGACTTATTGCTTTTGCTGCTGTTGAAGGTATTTTCTTCTCTGGCGCATTCTGTTCAATTTATTGGTTGAAAAAACGTGGTTTAATGCCAGGTTTAACTTTCTCTAATGAGTTGATTTCTCGTGACGAAGGCGTACATTGTGATTTTGCGGTTCATTTGCATAATCATCATTTGATTAACAAAGTGCCAAAAGACAGAATCAAAGAAATCATTGTTGATGCTCTTGATATCGAAAGAGAATTTGTAACAGAATCTCTTCCGGTAAGTTTAATTGGTATGAATGCGACTTTAATGACGCAATATTTGGAATTTGTTGCCGACAGATTATTAGTAGAATTAGGTTGTGAGCGTGTGTATGGATCAGCGAATCCGTTTGATTTCATGGACATGATTTCTCTTCAAGGAAAAACTAATTTCTTTGAAAAACGTGTTGCCGAGTATCAAAAATCGGGTGTGATGAACACCGATAGCGATGCTCAAAAAATTTCATTTGACGCAGATTTTTAGAACAACAGCATTTTAATTTTGGCTGATTTTATCTAAGGCCATGATTAATAATTTTTACAGAACATTTTAGGTTAATCTCTATCACCCAAATCGGAGATTTAATAGCAATTTTAACGGCTTTTCGGTTTGATATTCAAATTGAGAACAGACAACTATTGAGAATCCTGTAATTCTCAAAAAATAATTTAAAAACACACAATGTTTAAGTGCTGGAATTCGTTTTCCAGTGTCTTTCATTTTTTCAATAACTAATTAATAGTAAGCTTATGTATGTAGTAAAAAGAGATGGCCACAGAGAGCCCGTAATGTTTGATAAGATTACAGAAAGAATCAAAAAATTGTGTTACGGCTTGAATGAGCTCGTAGATCCAGTTAAGGTAGCGATGAGAGTTATCGAGGGATTGTATGATGGGGTTTCTACTTCTGAATTGGATAATCTTGCAGCAGAAACGGCAGCTTCAATGACTATTGCGCATCCAGATTATGCTCAATTGGCAGCGCGTGTGGCAATTTCGAATCTACATTCAAATACAAAAAAATCTTTCTCAGAAACGATGAAAGATATGTATCACTACGTAAATCCAAGAAATGGTCAAGATGCGCCATTAATTGCTGATGACGTTTTTAAAGTGATTCAGGAAAATGCTGCTTTTTTAGATTCTCATATCATTTATACAAGAGATTTTAATTACGATTACTTTGGATTTAAAACTCTAGAGCGTTCGTATTTATTAAAAATAAACGGAAAAATCGTTGAGCGTCCGCAACATATGTTGATGCGTGTTTCTGTTGGTATTCACTTAGACGATTTAAAATCGGTAATTGAAACTTACGATTTAATGTCTAAAAAGTTCTTTACGCATGCAACGCCAACGTTGTTTAACGCAGGAACTCCAAAACCGCAAATGTCTTCTTGTTTCCTTTTGGCAATGCAAGATGATAGTATTGATGGTATTTACGATACATTAAAACAAACAGCAAAAATCTCGCAATCAGCGGGAGGAATTGGACTTTCTATTCATAACGTTCGTGCAACAGGATCTTATATTCGTGGTACAAACGGAACTTCAAACGGAATTGTTCCGATGTTGAGAGTTTTTAATGATACCGCTCGTTACGTAGATCAAGGTGGTGGAAAACGTAAAGGAAGTTTTGCGATTTACATCGAAACTTGGCATGCTGATATTTTCGATTTCTTGGATTTAAAGAAAAATACAGGAAAAGAAGAAATGCGTGCGAGAGATTTATTCTTCGCAATGTGGACTTCAGATTTATTCATGAAACGTGTTCAGGAAGATACAACATGGACTTTAATGTGTCCTAACGAATGTCCAGGATTATATGATGTTTACGGAGATGAATTTGAAGCATTGTATACCGATTACGAATTTAGAGGAAAAGGAAGAAAAACAATCCGTGCTCGTGAATTATGGGAGAAAATCCTAGAATCTCAAATCGAAACCGGAACACCATATATGTTGTACAAAGATGCAGCAAACCGTAAATCGAACCACAAGAATTTAGGAACAATTCGTTCTTCAAACTTGTGTACAGAGATTATGGAGTTTACTTCTAAAGATGAAATTGCAGTTTGTAACTTGGCTTCTATTTCGTTGCCAATGTTTATTGAAAACGGAAAATTTGATCACGAGGCACTTTACAATGTTACAAAACGTGTAACCCGTAACTTGAACAAAGTAATCGACAGAAACTATTATCCTGTAAAAGAAGCTGAAAACTCAAACATGCGTCACCGTCCGGTTGGATTAGGAGTGCAAGGTTTAGCAGATGCTTTCATCATGTTGCGTTTGCCTTTTACAAGTGACGAAGCTAAAGCATTAAATCAGGAAATTTTCGAAACTTTATACTTTGCAGCTGTAACCGCTTCTATGGAAATGGCAAAAGAAGAAGGACCATATTCTACATTTGAAGGTTCTCCAATGTCAAAAGGAGAATTCCAATACAATATGTGGGGAATGAAAGATGAAGAATTATCAGGCCGTTGGGACTGGGCTTCATTAAGAAAAGAAGTTGTAGAACATGGAGTTCGTAACTCATTATTAGTTGCGCCAATGCCAACTGCTTCGACTTCACAGATTCTTGGAAACAACGAAGCTTTCGAACCATATACATCAAACATTTACACACGTCGTGTATTGTCTGGAGAGTTCATCGTTGTAAACAAACATTTACTTGAAGACTTAGTAAAACTAGGTTTATGGAACGAAGATTTGAAACAGGAAATTATGCGTCATAACGGATCTGTTCAAAACATTGATGAGATTCCACAAGACTTAAAAGAACTTATACAAAACAGTTTGGGAAATGTCGATGAAAGATATTATCGATATGTCTCGTCAGAGAGGTTATTTCATTGACCAATCACAATCGTTGAACTTGTTCATGCAAGATGCCAACTATTCTAAACTTGACGTCAATGCACTTTTACGCTTGGCAATCTGGTTTGAAAACAGGAATGTATTACTTAAGAACAAAAGCGGCTGTTGATGCGATTAAATTCACATTGAACAACGATAAAAAAGAAGAAACAGCTCCAGCTTTAGTTGCAGAAACTGAAGAAATAAGTGTTGAGGATTATAAAGCAATGTTGCTTAAAGCGCAAGCCGCAGGTCCTGAGGATTGTGAGATGTGTGGGTCTTAATGTTTTTTAGAAGAAAGAAAATAGAATAAAGAAGAAAGATTTTATTCTTGAATTTATAGAAAGCAGTTATTGTCATGATAGCTGCTTTTTTTTTGCTATATTTGTTTTATTAACAGTAAAAATACTACTTAAATTTATGATTAATGAGAATTGAAATTGAAAATTACAGTAGAATTGCAAAAGAATTGAAAGAAGAATATTCAAAATTATCCGATTTTGAAGCTTTATCCTTAGCTATTCAAATACAAAGAAATCAGATTTTAGAAAATGGATTGGCAGTTAGTTCATCAGATAGATATCCAAGTGCACTAGAGGCTATAGCTATTGCACTAGGATATGAAGGGAGTAATTCAGCAACTATTACTGATGTTTTGCGAAATATTGGAAATAGAGAGGAAGTTTAATTGTTTTTAAGTTTTTTTTGGGCTAACAAGTTGTACTTTGGGGCAACTTTTGTAAATTTGTACTTTATGAGTAATAATCAAAAGATTAGAACTGTTATTTTTTTTAAAAATTATTTTGATGAGTTTTTTGTCAAACAAAAAGAAAAAGTTCAACAAAAAATTGTTTGGACGATTGATTTAATTGAAGAGCTAGATCGAATTCCTGAAACGTACCTAAAATATATCGAAAATACAGATGGCCTATATGAGATTAGAGTACAGCAAGGAAGCGATATTTTTAGAATATTTTGTTTTTTTGATCAAGGAAGATTAGTTGTTTTAGCTAATGGTTTTCAAAAGAAAACTCAAAAAACGCCAAAATTTGAAATTGAGAAAGCATTGAAAATTAAAAAGGAATATGAAAATGAAAAGTAAAAACATTACAACTTTAGAAGAATTTAAAGAGCAGCACTATGGAAAAATTGGAACACCTAAACGTGATGAGTTAGAAGCGGGCTATGAAAACTTTAAAATTGGTGTATTGCTTCAGGAAGCGAGACTTCAAAAAGGAATGACCCAGGAAGAACTTGCAGTAAAAGCAGGGACAACAAAATCATATATTTCTAAGATTGAGAATAATGTAAAAGAAGTCAAATTTTCGACTCTTCAAAAAATCGTGGAGCTTGGTTTGGGAGGACATTTAGAGTTGTCAATTAAATTATAAATTCTTCTTTTTTCAAAAACAATATCCTCAAAAATTCCCCGTTCTAATTATTACCAAAGATTTTTAAAACTTAGCATTTCAATAACTAAGTAACTCAAAATCTTTCTCTAAATTAAACCTTTAAGAGAAAGCAAAGTCTTATTGTAATAATTCCTGAGTTATGAAAAAAAGCAATCTTTGGTCGTTACGATTGGGTTTTTCCGGAAAAGAATCGGAAAAATTGAAAAATTAGGATTAGAAAAATTTCTAAAACATTCCTATGATTCCAAATTCGATACACAACTTCCTGCTTTTTTAGAAGACGATCCCAAAACACTTATGGAACTTAAAGAATTGCGCGAATCCATAAAAATGCTGATTCTGAATTTAAAAAGAAAGTTCTAAAAAAAGAAATCTACTCGAATGTAGAATTAAAAAATGGTGGATTAACAAAATGCGAACTGACGAATTTCCATTCGCGAAAATATGGTTTGTTTTTTGGCACAATCATTTCGTTTCAACTTCCCAAAAAGTAAAAGTCAATTACTGGATTTATCAGCACAATATGATTTTGCGCGAACATGCTTTTGGAAATTTTAAGGAGTTGACCAAGCAAATCATAAAGTCAAATGCGATGATAAAGTATTTGGACAATGTCGATAATAAAAAAGACAAATACAACGAGAATCTAAGTCGGGAATTATTGGAATTATTTACTATCGGAATTGGGAATTATTCTGAAAGCGATATCAAAAACGGGCAAGAGCATTAGCCGGATTAAATTATGGTGATGAAGGAGGCGTTTATCGAAAATTTGCTGAAGACAATACTGATAAAACCTATTTCGGAAAAACAGGAAATTGGAAATCCGATGATTTGGTTGATATTATTTTTGAGCAGAAAAACATTCCGTACTTAATTACCCGAAAAATTTTGAAATGGTTTATTTATGATAATCCGAAGGAAGATTTAGTGAAATATTATGGCGATTATTTCAGAAAAGTAAAATTTCGAAATCCAGCCGTTATTAACTAAAATTTTTACCGAAGAATATGCCAAAGAGAATTCGGGAAACAAAGATTAAAGATCCGTTGGTTTATATATTACAGCTTATCGACGAATTGCATATTGACGATCTTGATAATGCGATGATCATGCTTTTTCCTGAAACAACAGGGAATGGATTTGTACAATCAGGTAAATGTAAAAGGTTGGGATGGTGGAAATTCTTGGCTGACTTCGCAAATTTATTTGCAGCGAAATAATACATCAGATTTGCTTTGCAGTGGAAGAAGCATTACAAGAAAAGTATTGAATACAATGACAGCTGAGAAGCGAGAAACCAAAATCGGAATTGATAAAATAGATGTGAAAATCGATTTTGATACTGAAGGTAACAACAAAACAATTATTACCGATTTATCAAATAGATTATTATTCAAAGTAAATGATTCCATGCAAAAAGACATGGAAAATTTGCTGAAATATGATTTTGACCCAAAAGACCCTCACGCCAATTTTGCGGTGATTCGATTGTTCAATTATATCACAAAACTGCCGGAATATCAATTACTTTAAAAGATTGAAATTATGAACAGAAGAAATTTTCTAACATTGACAGGAACATTCACAGGCGGAATGCTCGTGCTTCCTGATTTTTTGCATGCTTTTGGTTCACAAAATAATTTGATAATCGGCGAGCAGTGTATTGTTTTTGTTCAGATTAACGGCGGGAACGACGGATTGAATACTTTTATTCCGTACGATGATCCGCTGTATTATGATTTGAGAACGAAAATTGCTTTGAATAAAGATGTGGTTATTGGAAAAAATAAAGGAATGGCATTTCATCCTTCTTTAAAAGATTTTGCCCAAATGCAACAAAATGGAGATTTAACCGTAATTCAGAATGTGGGATATCCGGAACCGATTCGTTCTCATTTTAGAAGTCAGGAAATCTGGCAGACTGCAGTCGATTCAAATAAATATATCAACGAAGGCTGGTTAGGAAGATATTTAGATTTGCAATGCAACGGTCATCAGGCAACGGCGGGAATAAATTTGGATTCCATTGATAATTTAGCTTTGAAAGGGAGTGGAGCCTAATTTGATTACGGTAAAAGACCCAAATCGATTTAAAGTAAAATCTGATAAAGAAGAAAATGTAAAATTGTCGGATAATCCGCAATTGGATTTTGTTCGAAAAATTGCCAATTCAGTTACGGAAGGTTCAGATGAAATTCAGAAAGCTTTGGCAAAATCTAAAACCGAAATCAGTTATCCAAAAACCGAATTGTCGAAAAACTAGAATGGATTGCCCGATTGATAAAAGGAAACCTGAACTCAAAAGTATATTACACTTCACTTGGAGGATTTCGATACACACGATAATCAACTTGCGATTCATGAAAAAAGATTAACCGATTTGAATGATGCGTTATTCACTTTTTATCAGGATTTGAAACAAGCACAATTAATGCAGAATGTTACGATCGTTGTGTTTTCTGAATTTGGAAGACGAGTAAAAGACAACGGAAACGGAACTGATCACGGAACTGCGGCGCCAATGTTTATTATTGGAGGAAATAATAAAGGAACGATTTTAGGGAAAAATCCAAATTTAGCCGACTTCGACAATGGCGATTTGAAATATGAAATTGATTTCAGAAGTGTTTATGCTTCTTTATTACAGCAAAAAATGAATTTCGATTATTCTAAAATTGGGATTAAGAATAAACCTGTGGCTGGATTGTTTGTTTAGAAAAGAAAGTAAATCTTATATAATTGTAATTATAAATTAATTCAACTTTATAAGAAATTCAAATGAAAAAGAAAAAAGAAACATTAATAACATTAGACCAATTTATAGAAAGACATTATGGAAAAGTTGGAACTCCAAAACGTGAAAATTAGAGAAAGGATTTGAAAAGTTTAAAAAACAATATTTTAAAAAACACAATTGATAAGTATTGTCGAGCTAATTGCGGAGATTTCTCCTTCGTCGAAATGACAATATTGAGGAAATAACTTAGCTACTTGGCATCTCAGAATCTTAACAACTTAAAAAGAACCTTCCTCAATTCCAATTATATAAATCTCATTTTAAGCCACTTTTTTTATAATATTATACAAAACCTGATAAATTTGTTAAGAAATCCCTTTTTGTTTCATAAAATGCATTATTTTTTTTGGTGCGCTAAAAATAATTTATACATTCGCAGAGAATTTAAATAATAACACAAACAAAATGGCATCTAACCGTTTTTATTTTAGCAACTCTTTTTATTTCTTCTTTAGTAGAAGTAAGGATTGTGCTATGGTTATTTGAAAAATATAAAAGACAAATAAAACTAATATACAATCCTGATGCAAATCAGGATTTTTTTTTGAATATATGACAACGAAAATTGCAATACAAGGTATAAAAGGTTCTTTCCATCATCAGGTGGTGAATGAGTATTTCTCTGAAAATGTGGCTATTGATGAATGTTTGTCTTTTGAAGAATTAATCGACAGCCTTCTTTCAGGAAAATCGGATCAGGCGGTTATGGCGATTGAAAATTCGATTGCAGGTCCAATTATTCCGAATTATGCTTTGATTGACAAGAATAATTTGCACATTATTGGAGAGCATTATTTAAGCATTCACCAGAATTTAATGGCTTTGAAAGGTCAGAAAATTGAAGATATAAAAGAAGTTCATTCACATCCGATGGCAATATTGCAATGTATGGATTTTCTTGAAACAATATCCAAATATCAAATTGGTTGAAGATAAAGATACAGCTGAAACTGCAAGAAGAATTCAGGAAAAACAATTAACCGGAATTGCAGCAATTGCAAGTAAAACGGCTTCAGAAATGTATGATTTAGAAATCATCGCTCCGGAAATTCAAACGATCAAAAACAATATGACTCGTTTTGTGATTATCAAAAAGCAGAATTCATTTTTGCCTGAAAGCGAAATCAACAGAGCATCAATCAAATTTGAATTGGATCACAAAAGAGGAAGTTTAGCAGCAGTTTTAAATGTAATGAGCGACTGCAAACTGAATTTGACGAAAATTCAGTCGCTTCCAAAAATTGAAACACCTTGGAAATATTCATTTTTCGTAGATGTAACATTTGAAAAATATGAAGATTTTGCAAAAGCCAAAACGTTATTAAACATCATGGCAGAATATTTTAAAGTGTTGGGAGAATATAAGAATACAAAACCTTTGAGTCAGTCATAAAGTCGGAAAGTCGAAAGTCATAAAGTCAAAAAAAGCATATAGCTTACGGCCTAAAGCCTAAAGCATTTTTTAATAAAAAATAGAAATGATTACAACAGCAAAAAGATTAGATACAGTTGAAGAATACTATTTCTCATCAAAATTAAGAGAAGTTCGTCAACTTATGTCTGAAGGAAAATCGATCATCAATATGGGAATTGGAAGCCCTGATTTGAGTCCGTCAAAAGCAGTAATTGAAGCAGTTGCTGCAGCAATTCAAGACGAAAACGGACATGGTTATCAAAGCTATCAGGGATTACCGGAAATGAGAGCAGGCGATGGCGAATTTTTATAAAGATCAATTTGGTGTTGAAGTAAATCCGAATAATGAGATTTTGCCTTTGATGGGTTCAAAAGAAGGAATTATGCATATTTCATTGGCATTTTTAAATGAAGGCGATCACGTTTTGATTCCGAATCCAGGTTATCCAACTTATACTTCGGTAACTAATTTGGTTGGAGCAGTTCCGGTTTATTATGATCTGAAAGAAGAAAATGCATGGGAACCGGATTTTGAAGCTTTAGAAAAACTAGATCTTTCGAAAGTAAAAATTATGTGGCTGGGTTATCCGCACATGCCAACAGGAGCAAGAGGAAGTTTAGCGTTATTTGAAAAATTGGTTGCTTTTGCTAAAAAACACAACATATTATTGGTCAATGATAATCCGTATAGTTTTGTTTTGAATGATAATCCGATGAGTTTATTGCAGGTTGAAGGTGCGAAGGAAGTAGCTTTAGAATTAAATTCATTAAGCAAAACATTCAACATGGCAGGCTGGAGAGTGGGGATGGTTTTAGGAAATCCTGAAATTATCGATGCAGTTCTGAAAGTAAAAAGCAATATGGACAGCGGAATGTATTACGGAATTCAGAAAGGTGCAGTTGCTGCTTTAAATTGTGATAAATCATGGTTTGAAGATCAAAACAAAATTTACAGACGCCGTAGAGAATTGACAGAAAAACTAGCAGAAAAATTAGGCTGCGAAGTTTATAAAGAGGGAGTTGGACTTTTTGTCTGGGCAAAATTGCCAGAAGGAATCGAATCAGCAGAGAAGTTCATTGACGAAATATTATACGAGAAACATATTTTCATCACACCGGGAACAATCTTCGGAAGCAATGGCGAAGGGTATATCAGATTCTCGTTGTGTGTGAAAGAAGAAAAAGTACAGGAAGCGATTGATAGATTTTAGAATCAAGATATCGCAAGATTTTATTTCCAGATTGTCAGAGCTGACGGAGTACGAAGATCTCTTTTATTAATTGGAGATTTGGAATTTTAAAATTTTGGAATTTAAAGAAATAGTATGAAAGTATACGTAATAGGAATAGGGTTAATAGGAGGTTCGATGGTGTTGGACATCAAAGACACAGCATCCGAACGCTACTATTTTTGGGATTGATAATAACGAAAAACATTTGCAGGAAGCAATTGATTTAGGTGTTATCGATCAGGCAGGAAGCTTTGAAGATTTGGCTGAAGCCGATTTTGTAATTGTTTCGGTTCCGGTGGATGTGGCGCTGATTGTTTTGCCAAAAGTATTGGATTCGGTTGGAGATAAAACAATTGTTTTTGAAGTAGGTTCAACTAAAAAACCAATTTGTGATGCAGTTGCTAATCACCCGAAAAGAAGAAATTTTATTGCAACGCATCCAATTGCAGGAACAGAGTTTTCCGGACCTTCGGCGGCGATAAGAGGTTTGTTTAAAGGAAAAACAAACATCATTTGCGAAGTGGAAAAAACCACTTTTAAATTGCAGGAAAAGGCGTTACAGCTTTTTAGCGAAATCGGAATGAGGATTCGATATATGGATCCGACTTCGCACGACAAACACATTGCTTACGTTTCGCATTTGTCGCACATTAGTTCGTTTATGCTGGGAAAAACAGTAATGAATAAAGAAAAAGACGAACAGGATATTTTTGATATGGCGGGAAGTGGATTTGAAAGTACCGTTCGTTTAGCAAAAAGTTCTCCGGCAATGTGGACACCGATTTTTAAACAAAATAAAGAACACGTTCATGGAAACATTAGAAGAATATATTTCAAATCTCAGTCGGTTTAGAGATTTGCTAAAAGAAGAAGATTACAATGCCATTTTTGAAGAAATGGAAAGCACAAATAAAATAAAAGAAATACTAAACGGATTAACAACAACTAAAAAGTAAATTAGAATTAAGATGGAAAATAAGAAAGAAATGAGAAAGTGGTTAGAAGATTTCAATTTAAATCACCCACTTGTGATAGCTGGACCATGTAGTGCAGAAACGGAAGATCAGGTATTGAAAATTGCTCATGAATTGAAAGATTCAAAAGTTAGTGTATTCAGAGCAGGAATCTGGAAACCAAGAACGCGTCCGGGAGGATTTGAAGGTGTTGGAGAAATTGGTTTAAAATGGTTGCAAAAAGCTAAAAGCAGAAACTGGTTTATTAATGGGAACTGAAGTTGCGACTGCAGCTCACTGTAAACTAGCTTTAGAACATGATATCGACGTTTTATGGGTTGGTGCTCGTACAACTGCAAACCCTTTCGCGGTTCAGGAAATTGCTGATACTTTGAAAGGAACTGATAAAATCGTTTTGGTTAAAAACCCTGTAAACCCAGATTTAGCTTTATGGTTAGGTGGTGTTGAGCGTTTACACATGGCTGGAATCGAGAAATTAGGAGTTATTCACAGAGGTTTTTCTACTTACGAAAAAACAAAATACAGAAACATTCCAGAATGGCAGATTGCTATCGAATTACAAAATAAATTTCCTGATTTACCATTAATCATCGATCCATCTCACATTACTGGAGATCGTAAAATGATTTTTGAAGTAACGCAAGAGGCTTTAGATTTGAACTACGATGGTATGATTATCGAAACGCACTACGATCCGGACAACGCTTGGTCTGATGCTGCTCAACAAGTTACTCCAGATGCTTTGAAACAAATCATTAAAGATTTGACTATCAGAAAAACGGATGATACTACAGATGAGTACAGTTCAAAAAATGACGAAATTAAGAGCTAACATCGACGTATTTGGATGCTAATTTATTAGAGATTTTAGGAAAACGTATGAAAGTAGCTGACGAAATTGGTCAGGTGAAAAAAGATGCAAACGTTGCGATTCTTCAAAACAACCGTTGGAACGAAATCTTAGGAAAAATGATTCTTAGAAGGTGAGAAAAAAGGTCTTACTGAAGAATTCGTTTTGAGAATGTTCAAAGCAATCCACCAGGAAAGTATTGGTCACCAGGAGAAAATTTTCAACGCATAATTTTTTCTAAACCATATAAGTGATATAAGATAATTTAAGTTTTTCTAAACTTTGTTAATCGGTTTTCTTATATCATGATTTTAAAAATAGATTGTTTTTTTTATATTAAATCTCCATTGCTTTGAAGAAGCGTTGGAGATTTTTTTTGCGCTCTTTTGAATAGAAAATAAATCTGCTAATCTGCAAAATCTGCGGGCGAATAATTTTCTCGCAGATTTTGCATATTAAACAGATAAAAATAAAATAAGTACCTTCCCAACCTTTTGTTGTTTTTTGTTCTCTATAACAATATAAACCTTAATTTTCTGGTCATGAAATTAAAATTGTTTTCGTCTGCGCCGAGCATTTTTCAAATGAATTTGAATGTATTGCTTTTCTTTCTGTTTTTTATTGGAACAAAAACTTTCGCACAAAGTCCTGAACTTACCGTTAAGGGAGAAGAAGCGGAAAAAGTACGAATGAATAAGCTTTTCGTCAATGTAAAAGTCGTAGGCAACATTGCTTACACTACTGCCGAAATGCATTTTTTTAATTCGGGGACACGACAAATGGAAGCAGAACTTATTTTTCCGCTGCCAGAAAATGTTTCGGTTTCAAGATATGCGATTGACATAAATGGAAAGTTGCGTGAAGCAGTTCCAGTGAATAAAAATAAAGGGAAACAGGTTTTTGAGGCCATCGAACATCGTCGTGTTGATCCTGGATTATTGGAGAAAGTCGACGGGAATAATTTTAAAACGAGAATTTATCCGCTGATGCCAAATGGCGAACGAACTGTTGTTATTGGTTATGAAGAAGAACTTTCGGCTTTTGATAAAGATAATTTGGCGTATCAATTGGTGAGCCGTTTCCCTAAAAAATTAGATCAATTTGAAATTAATGTTTCGGTTTTAGGAGCTTCAAGCGCGCCAATTGTGACAGAGAATTCGGGTAAAGAAATTGTTTTTTCGCAATGGAACCAATCTTTTCAAGCTTCGGTAAAAAAAGAAAATTATCAGCCTGAGGAAAAAATAGTAGTTAAGATTCCGATTCAGCAAAATATCCCAAGTGTTGTGATGCAGAATGCTGGTGGTCAATATTATTTTTATGGAAATACTTTTATAGAAGGGAACAAAAGCGCTAAGAAAAACTCCAATTTCTATTGGTTTGATTTGGGATAATTCTTTGAGTTGCCAAAATAGAGATACAAAGAAAGAATTGGATTTATTGAATGTTTATTTCCAAAAGATAAAAAACACAAAAGTGACTTTGTATTTTCTAAATTACACTTTTGAAAAACAAAAAGAATTTGTGATTTCTGATGGAAATTGGTCTGAATTAAAAACCGTCTTAGAAAAAACAAAATACGATGGCGGAACGCGTTATTCGCAAATCAGTTTTGAAAATCAGGATGAATTTTTATTTTTCTCTGACGGATTATCTTCTTTGAGTGAAAATCTTCTTACCAAAAACTAAAAAACCTGTTTACACTATTACCTCTTCAGTTTCTGCAGATTTTGCTTTTCTGAATTTTTCTTCAACTAAAACTGGCGGGAATTTCATCAATTTAAATCAGATAAATTCCGAAACAGCTTTGGATAAATTGACGAATGCTAATTTGAAGTTTCTTGGAATAAAAGAGAATTTGACTGTGACTGATTTATTTCCGATGGAAGGAAGTTCGGTTTCGGGGAATTTCAGTTTTTCGGGAATTTCTTTAAAATCCTAAAAATGAAATTACGCTTCTTTTTGGTTATGGAAGCGAAGTGGTTTTGGAACGAAAAATTACACTTGATGCTTCTGCTCAAAATGCGACAGATATGAATGTGGAGAAACTTTGGGCACAGAAAAAAATCGCCAATCTTGAATTGCAGTACACGAAAAATGCAGATGAAATTGAGCTTCTAGGAAAGAAATTCGGAATTGTAACCAAAAATACTTCGCTGATTGTTCTGGAAAATGTGAGTGATTATATTTTATACGATATTGTACCGCCGGCAGAATTGCGCGCCGAGTTTGACCGAATTAAAAAACAGGAACATGATTCTAGATTGGCGCAACAAAAAAATAATTGGGAAAGTATTGAAAGTTATTTTGGCAGTATAAACGCTTGGTGGAAAAAAGATGTTAAATACAAAGGACAACAAATAGCGTCTAAGTATAAACACAAAAGACAAATTGCGCCACCACCGCCAGGTAGTTACGGTAGAGATGGCGGTTCAGTTCATCAAGAGACTATAAAAGGGGATCCTGATGCAGTGATGACTGTAGACGAACCAGTTGGGGCTGGAACTGCTTCTGTAATTCTGGAAGATAATAATCCTCATGAAACTGTTCCTGCTCCAAAAGTTGATCAGGTTAAATTTGTTGCACCAGTAGTAGCAAAAGCGGAAGAGGTTACTGAGGATGCACCAAAAATTACTGAATTAAAAGATAAAAAAGTAGGAAGTGAGGAAATTGGCAAAAGTTTGAGCACTGCCGAATTGCAAGAAACAGTAATGGTTGGGTATGGTACTCAAAAAAAATCAGATTTAGTAGGTGCTCTTGGAGAAGGGACTTCAAAAAATAAAGATTTTTGGGAAGATTCAAATTTCAATAAAGGCTATTTAGCTGGAGATTCAAAAAAGCCTTTACTTATAGTTGATGGTCAATTTTATGAGGGTGAATTAACCGATTTAAAGTCGGATGATATTGATTCGGTGGAAGCTTTAAAAGATGCGGCGAGAATTGCTGCTTATGGTAGTAGAGGCGCAAATGGAGTTATTATTATAACAACGAAAAAGCAGTCTTCAAATAGTGGAGTTGTGCAAACAAAAAGTTGGAATCCAGACAGATTGTATTTAAAGGCGTTAGCCTCAGCACCAAAAGAAAAGCAATATGATTTGTATTTTGAGTTAAGAAAAGCACAAGAAAGAAATCCGAGTTTTTATTTTGATGTAGCTCACTTTTTTTACAATCAAGGCGATGTAAAAAAAGCACTGCTGATCCTTAGTAATATTGCTGATTTAGGTTTAGAGAATCATCAGCTTTATAAAACTTTGACTTATACTTTGCGTCAGTGGAAAGATTATAATGACGCAATTTTTACCGCAAAACAAGTTGTAAAATGGAGAGAACATGAACCACAAAGTCTTAGAGATTATGCATTGACACTTGAAGATGCAGGAAAATATCAAGAAGCTTTTGATCAATTAGTTAAAGCGCTTGAAGTGAATTATTATGGCGAAATGAGTGGCCAGTATGAAGGTGTTGAAGATATTGTTTTGATGGATATTAATCGAATGATAACAGAACATTCTAGCATAAAAACAGGCAAGCTTGATAAAAAGTATCTTGCAAAAATGCCGGTTGATATAAGAGTTATCATGAACTGGAACCAAATGGATGTTGATTTAGATTTGCATGTAATTGAGCCAACAAATGAAGAATGTTATTACAGTCATACTGCTACACAAATTGGAGGAAGATTTTCTAAAGATTTTACTGAAGGTTATGGGCCGGAGCAATATATACTTCGAAATGCTGTAAAAGGAAAATATCAAATTAAAACAGATTATTACGGCGAAACTGAATTGACCGAAAATGGTCCAGCAACATTAATGGTCGAAATTTATGTTACTAGAGCAGGAAAAACTTCCAGAACTTTGAAAACAATTCAGTTAGGAAAAATTAAAGAGAATCAGGTTTTAGCCGAAATTATATGGTAAAGTCTGCAAATTAAGAGGATGTCTTTCAAATTTAAAAGGCGAAATTGCGTTGTTCCATTCTAAAAACGTAATTTTGCCTTTTATTTTTTAGAATAATCTAAAATCTAAAATTTGACATCTAATATTAAAGAATGACAGGAACCGTTTATAAATCTACAGGAAGCTGGTACACCGTAAAATCTGAAAAAGGCGATTTTATAGAGTGCCGCATGAAAGGGAAATTTAGAATTAAAGGTATAAAAAGTACCAATCCTATTGCTGTAGGCGATATTGTTGATTATGAATTGGAGGAAACATCTGATGCTGTAACCGGAACGATTCATAAAATTCACGAAAGAAAAAACTATATCGTTCGTAAATCGGTTAACTTATCTAAGCAAATTCATATTATTGCATCTAATATTGATCAGGTTTTTTTGCTGGTTACTATTGATAATCCACCAACAACTACAAGTTTTATCGATCGTTTTTTAGTTACTGCCGAAGCATACGGAATTGAAGCCATCTTGATTTTTAATAAAATTGACACGCTTAACGATCAGACTTTAGATGATCAGCTTTACTTACAGCATATTTATCAGGAAATTGGATATAAATGTCTCCGAATTTCATCTACAGAAAATAAAGGCGTTGACAAACTGAAAGAAATGATGGTTGGAAAAGTAAGTATGTTTTCAGGACATTCTGGAGTTGGGAAATCGACTTTGGTTAATGCAATGGAATCAAGTTTGCATTTAAAAACAACTGTAATTTCAGAACAAAGCAAACAAGGGCAGCATACTACAACTTTTGCTGAAATGTATGATTTGTCTTTTGATGCCCGAATTATCGACACACCAGGAATTAAAGGTTTCGGAATTGTGGATATGGAACCATCAGAAATCAGCGGTTATTTCCCAGAATTCTTCAAATTAAAAGATCAATGCAAGTTTAACAATTGTTTACACAAAGAAGAACCGCATTGCGCGATAAAAGCCGCTTTGGAAAAAGATGAAATCGCTTGGTCACGTTACAATAGTTATCTGAAAATCCTTGAAGGCGATGACGAACATTATCGAACTGACAACTATGGAGAAGATCGTGCAGCTAGTGATGAAACACGTAAATAATATATAAATTGTCGAATGGTTAATTGTTAATTGTGATTGACCGAACAGAATTCAATATTTATTATTCCCAAAGAAAAATTTATAATTAATAATTTACAATTAACCATATTCTATGAAAATTGTTCTTCAAAGAGTTTCAGAAGCATCAGTAACTGTAGAAAGTAAAAAAGTTGCCGATATTCAAAAAGGATTATTGATTTTAGTTGGAATTGAAGATGCCGATACTCAGGAAGATATTGATTGGCTTGCTGGGAAAATTATAAAAATGCGAATCTTTGGCGACGAAAATGATGTTATGAACTGCTCGGTTCAGGATATTGATGGCGAAATTATTGTCGTTAGCCAGTTTACACTTCACGCTTCTACAAAAAAAGGAAACCGTCCATCTTATATAAAAGCAGCAAAACCAGATTTTGCAATTCCTATGTATGAACGCTTTGTTGAAGCATTGGAAAAAGAATTCAATAAAAAAGTACAAACCGGAATTTTTGGTGCCGATATGAAAGTCAGCTTGTTGAATTATGGTCCTGTTACGATTGTCATGGACAGCAAAAATCGCGACTAAAAAAAGTTTGACAAATGTTAAGAATTTCTAAAAAAAATATATATTTGAAGAAATTCCTTACCAATGAGAAGCCCTTTTTTTGCGTTATTTTTTTGTTTAATTGCCCTTCATTCGTTTGCACAAAAGGTTAATTACAATATTACTTCAATTCCAGACAGTCTTAAACAAAATGCAAATTCAGTTGTTCGATTAGATCAAATGGATATCACGATTGCTTCGCAACGAAGCATGAATGTCAAAATACAAAGAGTTGTTACAGTCTTAAATGATAAAGGACTTGGTCATATCAATGCTTACCAGCAATATGATAAAACTACTTCAATAAACAGTGTTGAAGCTGTTGTGTATGACGCAGCTGGAAATGAAATCAAAAAAATCAAACGAAAAGATTTTAGAGATCAAAGCGCTGTAAGTGGCAGTACACTTTTCTCAGATAGTCGAGTGATTTACTTAAATTATACTCCAATTTCATATCCTTTTACTATTGCATATAATGTGAAACTGAAACGTCAAATACGGCTTTTATACCGCAATGGTACTTTTTAGGAGGTTATAATGTAAGTGTTGAAAAATGTATTTTGAATGTTTCTTTACCCAAGCGATTTGGGTTTCAAAAAGAAAGAATTTCAGTTTTCTGGATTTAACATAAAGAAATCGGAAGATTCTGATACAAAACTTAGTTACATCGCACAGAATATTTTAGCGCAGAAATCAGAAGATTTAAGTCCGTCTTCAGAAGATTTATTTCCAAGAGTTATGATGGGATTAGAAAAATTTCATTTAGAAGGTGTTGATGGTACAGCAACAACTTGGGAAGCATTTGGAAAATGGTACGGAGAAAAAATTTTAACCGGAACAACAACTTTGTCGGAAGAAACTAAAACAAAAATGCAAGCGTTAGTTGGTGATGAAAAAGACCCAATAAAGAAAGCAAAAATCATTTATGATTATGTACAGAAGAAATCGAGATATGTAAATATTGCCATCGGAATTGGTGGCTGGAAACCAATGCTTGCTGCGATGTAGACCGTTTAGGATATGGCGACTGTAAAGCATTATCAAATTATACCAAAGCACTTTTGCAGGCAGTTGATGTTCCTTCCTACAATACTATTTTATATGGCGATCTGACAAAATCTAATATTCAGTCTGATTTTGTTTCGATGCAGGGAAATCACATGATATTGGCAATTCCAAATGGCGATAATTATACATGGTTGGAGTGTACAAGTCAGGACGATCCTTTTGGATATCAGGGAACTTTTACAGACGACAGAGATGTTTTAGTAGTTAAACCAGAAGGTGGTATAATTGTGAGAACCAATATTTATGCTGATAAAGGCAATTCTCAAAAAGATAAAGGTATTTATACAATAGACGAAAACGGAAATTTTTCGGGGTCTATATCTATCGTTTCAGAGGGCACCCAATATAGTTCTAAATCGCGAATAGAATCTTTGCAGCCAACAGAAAAAGAAACTTACTATAAAAAATATTGGGATAACATCAACAATCTTAAATTGGGCAAAATAGCATTTACTAATGATAAAGAGAATATTCGTTTTATTGAAGATGTTCAGATTAGTGCCATCAATTATGCTCCAATTTCAGCAAATAAAATGATTTTTGCCCTGGATGTTTTTAATCAGAATACTGGAAGTGTAAAGCGAATCAGAAACAGAAAAAATCCTTTTCAAATCCAGCGTGGATATGTAGATACCGACGAAATTGAAATTAATTTACCAGCAGGATTTACGATCGAATTCTTGCCAACAAATTATGAATTGAAAGGGAAATTTGGAGAATACAAAACAGAAATCATCAAAAAAGAAAATAATAAACTGCTATATAAGCGTTCGATGTTTTTAAGCAAAGGGAAATATTCGAATAAAGAATATGATGAATATCGCCTTTTTATGGAGCAGATTTCAAGAAACGATAATGCCAAAGTTATTCTGATAAAAAACTAACTAAGAAACAATAAATAAACACCAAATGAAATTTAATAAATTATTTAGACTCTTAACCGTTATTGTCTTTTTTTTTCAAGAACTACTGCACAAGAATTTAAATTAGGAAAAGTATCAATAGCCGAATTGCAAGAAAAAGTCACACCCTAAAGATTCATCGGCGGTGGCTGCAATATTGTATAAAAAAGGAAAATCAAAAATTGAATATAATGATAATGATGGTTTTTTTCTTTAACAGAAGTTGAAACACGAATTAAAATATATAAAAAAGGTGGTTATGATTGGGCTAATCAAAGTATTGGTATTATAGCGTATCAAATGATTCAAGAAGAATCGGTTTATATTTCAGACGCCTTAACTTATAATTTAGTAAATGGAAAAATCGAAAAAACAAAATTAAAAAGCGAAGGCGAATTTAATGAACAAGTTTTAAATAAGTTTAGATCCAGAAAGAAAATTACAATGCCAAATGTAAAAGAAGGCTCTGTTTTAGAATATAAATATACAATCAAAACACTAATATCGGAATGATGCCGAGAATGGAAATTTCAATCAAACTATTCCGGTAAATTTTTCTGAATTTATACTTATATTCCTGAATATTATGTATTTAATTCCAGAGAAAAAGGATATCTTTTTCCAAAAGTTACAGTTGACAAGGCAATTGCTCAATCCGTAAATCTCACAAGTAAAGACAGGAGCTTTAGGGCCAGTGGCACTTTAGTCGAGTAAAAACAGAGTTTTCAACTGATAAAATTGATTATATTGAAACCAAACAACTTATGTTGCACAAAATTTTCCTGCAATGAAAGAGGAAGCTTTTGTAAATAATATGGATAATTATGTTTCAAGCATTCAGCATGAATTATCGATGGTACAAAATTTCCAAATCACAAATGAGAATGTATTCTACAGATTGGGAATCAGTTGTAAAAACAATTTACAACTATGAAACTTTTGGTCCGGAATTAAATAAAACAGGTTATTATGAAGACGATTTAAAAGTACTGCTTGCGGGAAAAAACACACCGGAAGAAAAAATATTGGGTAATTTTGAATCATGTGAAAGCAAATGTAAAATGGAACGGTTATACAGGTTACGATTGTGATAATGGCGTTAAAAAAGCATACAAAGAAAAAACAGGAAATATTGGCGACATCAATTTAATGTTGACTTCTATGCTTCGTTATGCAGGTCTAACTGCAAACCCGGTTTTGCTTAGCACACGTGAAAATGGAATTGCATTGTTTCCTAACAGAACTGCTTTTGATTATGTAGTCGCAGCGGTCGAAACACCACAAGGAAATGTTATTATTAGATGCTTCAAATAAATTTTCAACTCCAAATATTCTTCCTTTTAGAACCATTAACTGGACAGGAAGATTGATCCGCAAAGACGGAACTTCTCAAGAGATTGATCTGACACCAAAAAAAGCATCAAATGATATTGTTTTTATGAGCTACAGCATTGATGCTGATGGAAAAGTTTCTGGAAAAACTAGAAGACAATACACAGATCACATGGCAATGATTACTAGAGAAAAAATTGACGGCGTTAAACAAGAAGACTATCTTGAAAAATTAGAAAATAAAAGCGGAAAAATCGAGATTAGTGATTACAGCCGAACGAATGAGAAAGATATTTTATTACCTGCAATTGAAACATATGCCTTTACCGGAAACAACTTATGCGAAATTATTGGCGGTAAAATATATATTAGTCCAATGTTGTTTTTTACCAATGACAAAAATCCGTTTAAACAGGAAGTGAGAGAATATCCAGTTGATTTTGGATTTCCGCAAATGGATAAATACAATATCACAATTCAAATTCCAGATGGTTTTGCTGTTGAAACACTGCCTGCTCCAGCAGTTATAAATATGGAAGACAATGCAGGAAGTTTTAAATTTAATGTCGCAGCGAGCGGAAATAGCTTGCAGGTAATTATTGCAAATCAAATTAATGAAGCTATTTTTTCTGCTGAAAAATATGAAATGCTGAAAGAATATTATAAAACAATGATTGCGAAAGAAACTGAAAAAATAGTTTTAAAAAGAATATAAAAAATGAGATTACGTTTAAAGATTGTCTCGGTATTACTGATTTTGGGAGTTTCAAAACTCACTGCTCAAAGTCACGAACTGGGAAAAGTTACTATTGCTGAATTAGAAGAAAAATCAAATCCAAAAGATACAGCGGCTCCTGCCGCTATTTTGTTTAAAAAGGGAAGAACTTTTTTTACCTATAACAAAGATGTAGGTTTTTCGGCCAACCATATTTACGAATTTAAAATCAAAATCTACAAAAAAGAAGGCCTTGCATGGGCTGATCAAAGTGTACGTTTTTATATTGGATATGAAAATTTAAACGAAGATCGTCTCGAGTTTTCAAACGCAGTTACCTACAATCTGGAAAACGGACAAATTGTAAAAACAAAACTTGAAAATCAAGGCACTTTTAAGAAGAAAATAAATAAATATTGGAAAGAAAAAACGATTACATTGCCAAATGTAAAAGTGGGTTCGATTATCGAATATAAATACATACTCAAGTCTGAAAATCTGGTAAAGTTTCCGGATTTTGATTTTCAATATGAAATTCCGGTCAATTATTTTTCATACAAAACAGAAATCCCTGAATTCTATATTTACAAGCCAATTTTAGTTGGAGGATTTCCACTGGAAAGAGAGTCTAAATTAGTTAACAGCAGTCAGTCGTTTGATAACGCACATAATCAAGCTAGTTCTCTTTATTACAAACAAATTAATGCTTTTTATGCTGCGAAAGATATTCCTGCATTAAAGGATGAACCTTACGTTAACAATATTGAGAATTATAAAGGATCAATTAAACATGAATTAGAAAGAGTTCGCATGCCGGAACAACCTGTTAAAGATTATAGTTTAACTTGGGAGGGCGTTGCGAGTACAATTTTTAAAAATGATGATTTTGGAAAGCAACTCAATGAAAAGAATTTTTTAATTCCCGATTTGCGTCGATTATTGGATAAAGTTGAGACACCAAATGAAAAACTGAAACTCATTTTTACGTACGTTCAAAATAGAATGAACTGGAACGAAAAAAATGACTATTACACAGATAAGGGAATCGAAAAAGCGTATTTAGAACAAACTGGAAATGTAGCCGAGATTAATTTTATTTTGATAAATATGCTCCGTCTGGCCAATATTGAAGCAAATCCAGTTTTAGTAAGTACAATTGAAAACGGTCTTCCTATTTATCCAACCAGAACAGGTTTTAATTATATCATTGCAGCAGCCGAAATTGACGGCAAACAAATTTTGCTTGATGCAACGCATAAATATACAGCTCCAAATATTTTACCACTGAATGTTTTAAACTGGAAAGGAAGATTGATCAAACAAGATGGAACTTCTAAAGAAGTAGAGCTAGAGCCAGCAGTTTCTTCAAAAGAATATTTTACATTGATGATGAAAATTGATGCACAAGGTAAAATAAATGGTCAGGGAAGAATTCAGCGCACCGATTATGATGCTTATCGTTTTAGAGTTAAAAATAATTCTAAAACACAGGAAAGCTATCTTGAAAAACTGGAAGAGGAATTGGGCAATTTGTCCGTTTCAAATTATAAAATTGAAAATCAAAAATCAAATATAAATGAGCCAATTTTAGAAACTTTTATCTTTAATTCAAGCGATCAATTAGAAATTATTGCAGGTAAGATTTTTGTGAATCCGTTATTGTTTTTTACGCAGTCTAAAAACCCTTTTAATCAGGAAAAGAGACAAATGCCGATTTATTTTGGATATAAAAATATGGAAAAGTATACTTTAATGCTTGAGATTCCAGAAGGTTATACAGTTGAAACAATGCCAAAGCCTATCAAGATTAGTTCACAGGATGGTCAGATCAATTATACATTGATGTTTTCCGTTGATAATAATAAAATTCAAATTGGAAGTGTAAAAGAAGTAAACAATAGTATTTTTGCAGCAGAAGACTACGGAATGCTGAAAGAAATTTTTCAAAAGATTCTTGCCAGCCAAAATGAAAAAATTGTCTTAAAAAAAATATAGCAATGGATTTGAAAAATGCACAACTTGATGTTGATACTTGGATAAAAGAACACGGTGTTCGTTATTTTAATGAATTAACCAATATGGCACAGCTTACGGAAGAAGTTGGTGAAGTTGCCAGAATTATTGCCCGCCGTTACGGGGAACAATCAGAAAAAGAAAGCGATAAAAACAAAGATTTAGGCGAAGAATTAGCCGATGTTGTGTTTGTGGTTTTATGTCTGGCGAATCAAACGGGAATCGATTTACAAGCCGCTTTTGACAAAAAAATGGATTTAAAATCGGTTAGAGATAAAGATCGTCACAAAAACAATGATAAATTGAAATAATTGTGAAATATCACTCATAAGTTTTGAATTATGAGTTTTGAATTTTGAATTATGAACGGGGAGTGGTAAATTGCGGGGCTGAATTATGTTTCTAATCATTCATAATTCATAATTCACAACTTACAATTAAAAAAATGAATTTAAAATTAAGCACGAATTCGCAATTTACAATTGATAATTCGCAACTAAATATCACTGGTTCAAAAAGTGAAACGAACCGTTTATTGTTACTAAAAGCATTATTTCCAAATATCACACTAAGCAATACTTCAAACTCTGATGATAGCGAAGTAATGCAAAAAGCTTTGGTTGGAAATGACGAAATTGTTGACATTCATCACGCCGGAACTGCAATGCGATTTTTAACGGCTTATTTTGCTGTAAACGAAGGCAGAGAAGTCGTAATGACTGGTTCAAGCAGAATGCAGGAACGCCCAATCAAAATTTTGGTTGATAGCTTTAGCGACAATTAGGAGTTGAAATCTCATACGAAAAAGAAGAAGGTTATCCACCAATTCGAATCAAAGGAAAAAAAGTTACGGCTTCAAAAGTAAACTTTGGCGGCAAATGTAAGCAGTCAATATATTTCGGCACTTTTATTAGTAGCTTCAAAACTAGATAATGGTTTAGAACTGACTTTAGAAGGAGAAATTACTTCAATTCCATATATCAAAATGACTTTGGCTTTGTTGAACGATTTAGATATCAAAACCAGTTTTGAAGGAAATGTAATCAAAGTGTTTCCAAAAGAAGCTGTCGAATCAAAAGAAATGGTTGTAGAATCTGATTGGAGTTCGGCTTCGTATTTCTTTAGTTTAGTTGCTTTGGCCGATGCTGGCAAAAATTACGTTAAGCAGTTATAGAGAAAACAGTCTTCAAGGAGATTCAGAATTAGTTTCTCTTTATGAAAAAATGGGTGTAAAAACCACTTTCCAAGGCAACAAAATGACGTTGGAAAAAGTAGCTGGTTTTAATTATCAAGATGTAAATTTTGAATTGAATAATACGCCAGATATTGCACAGACAATCGTCGTGACTTGTTTAGGTTTAGGAATTGGATGTCATTTAACTGGTCTTCATACTTTAAAAATCAAAGAAACAGACCGTTTAGAGGCGTTAAGAATTGAGCTGACAAAATTAGGCGCTAATATTTCGGTAACTAACGACAGTTTGACTTTAGTAAAATCGGATAACATCAATCATGATGTAAAAATCGGAACTTATAATGACCACCGAATGGCAATGGCTTTCGCTCCATTAGCAATAAAAGTTCCAATTATTATTGAAGATGCAGGAGTAGTTTCAAAATCATACCCAGATTTCTGGAACGATTTAAAAGCTTTAAACTTCCAAGTTTCAGAATTGTAAATTTTTTGGGATCATATAAGTTATTTAAGGTGATTTAAATAAAGGACTTTATATAAAGTTAAATTCATATAACCTCTGTCATTTCAGAGGTTTTTTTATCACTGACTTTGATTCTATTCGCAAAGTTTGTCATTTCTGTAAAGGTTAGATAATTCGGTAACAAAATTTAACTTTAATAAATTTTGTTACGATGAGAAATAATAGTCAGGATTCGACTTTAGAGCGAAACTATTTAGAGAAGTATCGTTTTTTAATAAAAGAATATGAACAGGTAAAAAACAAAACTCATCCATTGCATAAAAAGGCAATGGATTTTTATGCAGCAAATGACACCTGCAGAAAAAGTTTTTTAAAGTATTATAATCGCTATAAACAAAGTGGGAAATACGCGGATCTGCTTCCTCAGAAGCGAGGTCCCAAATATAAAACAAGACGCCCTTTGTTTTTTATAGAACAAAAAGTGATTGAATTACGAGAAAAAGGAAACAACAAATATGAAATTGTTAGTATCTTAAATCCCAAATTAGGAAAACATACACCTTCCTATTCAGGAGTTTACAATATTTTAAAACGGCATAAAATAAACAGATTAACTCCCAAGATTAAGAAGAATCATCAGAAAATAATCAAAGAAAGAATGGGACAGCTGGGTCATATTGATTGTCATTATTTAAGCAAAAGCATAATTCGGGGAGAAAACAAAAAACTCTATTTGGTCTGTGTAATTGATGATTACAGCCGGATTGCCTGGGCGGAATTAGTCCCAGACATTACCAGTTTAACCGTTATGTTTGCAGCATTGAAATGCTTAAACATCTTAAGCAACCATTATGAAATAAAGTTTGAAGAGATATTATCTGATAATGGAGCTGAATTTGGGCCTAAAACAAGCAAAGTAAAAACCAATCATCCTTTTGAAAGAATGTTGATGGAACTTGGGATAGTACACAGATACACCAGACCTTATCGTCCACAAACCAATGGCAAAGTAGAGCGCTTTTGGAGAACTCTTGAAGAAGATTTGTTAAGAGATACTGATTTTGATTCTCAAGAAGAACTAAAAGAAGAATTATTGCAATATTTATATTATTACAATCATGAAAGACCACATCAAGGCATTGATGGAAAAAAGCCAATCGAAATGATAAATCCGTTACCGAAATAAGTGACTTTTACAATTTCGACGAAGGAGAAATCTCCGCAAGTAGCTACGCAATCAAAATCCAATCTTTGTAGAGTTTCTTGTGGAGATTTCTCCTTCGTCGAAATGACAATAATATGTTGGATAGGCTTATGTAACAAAAAAAAACATTTTTAACTCATCCCAAAACCTCACTAAATCAAGGACTTTTGAAAATAAACGTCAAAACACTTGACAACGCCTATCTCACAATCGTATATTTGCAAGCGATTTAAAATTTTAGATAAAAAAGTCTAGGATTGATATTTTAAAATCTAACTTCAAATATGAAATTATCACACTTCAATTTCAATTTACCGAAAGAACTTTTGGCTGAATTTCCAGCAGAAAACAGAGATGAATCTCGTTTAATGGTAATTGACCGTAAAAAAAACACTATCGAACATAAAATGTTTAAAGACGTTATCAATTATTTTGATGACGGAGACGTTTTAATTCTTAACAATACTAAAGTTTTCCCTGCGCGTTTGTATGGAAACAAAGAAAAAACTGGAGCAAGAATTGAGGTTTTCTTATTAAGAGAATTAAATTCTGAGCAACGCCTTTGGGATGTTTTAGTTGATCCAGCTAGAAAAATCCGTATTGGTAATAAACTTTATTTTGGTGATGACGATTCATTAGTTGCTGAGGTAATTGATAATACTACTTCTCGTGGAAGAACTTTACGTTTCTTATATGATGGTTCTTATGAAGAATTCAGAAACAAATTGACAGAACTTGGAGAAACTCCAATTCCTAAATACATCAACAGAGAAGTTACTGCTGAAGATGCTGAAAGATACCAAACAATCTATGCAAAAGAAGAAGGAGCTGTAGCGGCACCAACTGCTGGTTTACACTTCTCAAAACACCTTTTGAAAAAATTAGAAATCAAAGGAGTGAACTTTGCTGAGGTAACTTTTCACGTTGGTTTAGGAACTTTCAATCCGGTTGAGGTTGAAGATTTATCTAAACACAAAATGGATTCAGAAGAGTTGATTATCAATCAGGAAGCTTGTGATATTGTAAACGAAGCAAAAGCAAAGAAAAAACGTATTTGTGCTGTAGGAACAACTTCTATGCGTGCAATTGAAAGTTCTGTTTCTTCTGCTAAATACTTTGAATCCTTACGAAGGATGGACAAATAAATTTATTTTCCCTCCTCACGATTTCAGTATTGCAAACTGTATGATTACGAATTTCCACACTCCAAAATCAACATTATTAATGATGATTTCTGCTTTCTGTGGTCATGATTTAATGAAAAAAGCATACGAAGAAGCGATCAAAGAAGGGTACAAATTCTATTCTTACGGAGACGCGATGTTAATTCTTTAATTAGAGTTTATCTTATAATAAAACCCGACTAGTTTTTAAGACTTGTCGGGTTTCTTTTTTTTAAATGGTTTCAAGTTTAAAGTTTCAAGTTCGTTGTGAAATTTAACCGCAAAGTTCGCAAGGTTTTTTTACTCATGTAAACGTTTACAAACGCTAAGTTCACAAAGCTTTGCGTTCTTTTTGCATTTAGCAAACACAAACTGAGTAAAAAACCTTGCGAACTTTGCGGTTAAAACACACAAAGCATATCAACTTGAAACCTGAAACCTGAAACAAAAAAAACAATAATCGAATTTTTTGTTATTTTTACGGCTCAAAATAAACACAATGACTTTTCAAAATACACGCGAATTCGCGAAACAGCTTGATGCACAAGATGCATTAAATCACTATCAAGATCAATTTATTTTCCCAAAAGTTAATGATAAAAGAGTTATTTACTTTACAGGGAATTCATTAGGATTACAGCCAAAACGTACCAAAGCTTATATTGACGAAATAATGAATGACTGGGCAGAATTGGCAGTTGAAGGTCACTTTTATGCTGAGAAACCTTGGTGGGATTATCAAGAAAGATTTGCTGAGCCATTGAGTAAAATTGTGGGAGCGCTTCCGTCAGAAGTTACGGTGATGAATACTTTGACAGTAAACCTTCATTTGTTGATGGTTTCTTTTTACCAGCCAAAAGGCAAACGTTATAAAATTATCTGCGAAGAAAAAGCATTTCCATCAGATCAATATATGTTTCAGAGTCAGGTTCATTTTCATGGATATAAACCAGAAGACGCAATCGTCGAAATCAAACGTCGTGAAGGTGAACATAATATTCGTTTAGAAGATGTTTTGGCAAAAATTGACGAAGTTGGCGATGAATTGGCTTTAGTTTTAATTGGAGGAGTAAATTATTATACCGGACAAGTTTTCGATATTAAAACCATTACTGCAGCCGGACAAAAAGCTGGTGCAAAAGTTGGTTGGGATTTGGCTCACGCTGCAGGAAATATCAAATTAGAACTTCACGATTGGAATGTAGACTTTGCTGCTTGGTGTAGTTATAAATATATGAACTCAGGGCCTGGAAATGCTTCTGGAGTTTTCGTTCACGAAAGACACCACAATGATCCAGATTTACCGCGATTTGCAGGCTGGTGGGGACACAATAAAGAACGACGTTTTAAAATGGAACCAACTTTTGATCCTGTTCATGGAGCAGGAGGGCTGGCAGATAAGTAATCTTCCGGTATTTGTCTTTAGCTCCTTATTTGGCATCTGTAGAAATGTTTGCTGAAGTTGGAATGGATGCTTTAGTTGCAAAGCGTGATCATATTACTTCATATTTAGAATTTATTCTACATGAAATAGATAAAGAAGTAAAGGTAGTTTCGAAATAATTACACCATCAAATCCTGAAGAAAGAGCTTCGCAATTATCTGTTTTTCTGCACGGAGAAGGACGTAGCTTGTTTGATTATTTAATGAAAAACGGAGTAATTACTGATTGGCGTGAACCAAACGTTATTCGTCTGGCACCAGTTCCTTTATATTGTTCATATGAAGATATGTATGATTTTGGACAAATTCTGAAAAAAGGAATTTTAAAAAAAAGCAAATAATTTCGCTAAGACGCAAAGGCGCAAAGTTTTTTATTTCGCCACAGATTTAAAAGATTCAAAGATTTTTTCAATTGCCTCCAGCTTTAGCTGGAGGTACAAGAATAAAATTTGGAAGGCTTTAGCCAAACTGGTTAAGTTTGGCTAAAGCCTTTTTTCTTTGATCATTTTCTCATCCAGCTAAAGCTGGACGCTATTGAACTTAAAAAAATAAATTTCGCGACTCTGCGCCTTTGCGAGATTAATACATTCGACTTTTAATAAAAACTCTCCGCGATCCCAACCAAATCTTCTAATCTTATAAACTTTCCAAAAAATTCTGTAATAAACATACTAATTGATATTCTTTACTTTGTAGTGTATAAATTTTAAATACTACAATCATGAAAGCCTTATATATATTATTAGCCGCTTTATCTCTAGTTTCTTGTCAAAATCAAGGAAAAAAAGATATCAATATAGCAAAACAAGCCAGTATTGATTCAATGAAAGTTGAAATAAGTAAACAGCGAGTTATAGACTCAATGAAAACGCAAATGGCTAATTTAGAAGCAGAAAAAGCAAAAGCTCAAGAACAAAAAGTTGTAGTAGTTCACCAACAAGATGGTACAGCAACAGCAGCGACGCCAAAAAAGAAAGGCTGGAGTGCAACTGCTAAAGGCGCTGTAATTGGTGCTGGTGTAGGAGCTGCAACTGGAGCAATTGTGAGCAAGAAAAAAGGTGAAGGTGCAATTATTGGTGGTTTAGCCGGTGCTGCATTAGGAACTGGAACTGGTGCTGTTATTGACAGTAAAAACAAAAAGAAAGAATAGACTTTTAAACTATATAAATTAAAAACGCCGATTTAGAATTTCGAAATCGGCGTTTTGTTTTATGCTAATTCTAATGTTGGAATTTGGATTGCATTTATTTCAGATTTATAAAAATTGAATTGATTTTTGATTTTTTCTTCATCAATTTTGAAATAGAAAGTTGACGAAAATAGATTCTGATAATATTCAATTCCTTCTAAAATATTTGCTTTAAAAGAATTCCATTTTTTAAGTTGCATTGCAGTTACTTCTCCAGAAATGTTTTCTATTTCATTTCTAAAATAATCAACATACATTTTTAATTCTTTTACAAATAAATTCGGACGATCTGTTTTTAAAATCGATTTTCCCTGATAAATGTGTTGTACCATTTCTTTCAAAGAAACTTCTTGATCAAAATAAGCCAAATTTGGTCCAGGGCAAATTACAACTCCTTGATTTTGACCTTTTATTTTAATATCATTCTCAAGATAAGAAGCATTTGCCAAACCTACGCATAAACATGATTTCTCCGTTATTTTGATTTTGCTTTTCTCGAATTCAGCAGAAGATAAAGTATCTTTTTTGCTTTCTAATTCTTCCAGTTTTATATCCTGATATTTTTTAGATGCCGTACAAATTCCGTGCGGATCATATTCTTTGCTTAGTGCTAAAAATTTCTTCGGACAGGAACTTCCGGCTTTGTTTTCGTGAATTCTTTTCTGTTTTAAAAATTCATTTGTCGTTCCTTTCAAAGTATTAAACGGAACTCCCAAAGGTGAAATATTACTTAAATAGAAATCATCTTCTTTGGCCCTCATCAATAAATTTCTTGTTTCCTGATCTACTGATGTCGCTTCAGGAACCAATAAAAATGGAGAGCCCCAGCCAACAGAATCGACTTTGTATTCATTCAATAAAAATTCATGTTCTTCTGCAGTTCCAACACCGCCTTGAACAGTGATTTTTATTGCTAAAGGATTTTCGGGAAAAACTTGATTTTTTAGCTGTAAAGCTTTAATCATTAAATCGTGGGCTGATTGTACCAATTGTTCTTTTTTCTGTTTGAATTCTTCCAAAATGGTGCCCAATAAGAGTCCGTCAGTTGCAAACGCGTGTCCTCCGCAGTTTAATCCCGATTCAATTCGGTATTCAGAAACCCAAAGTCCTTTTTTGGCCAGAAAATTTCCCTGAATCATCGCCGATCTAAAATCACTAACTTTTAAAATGATTTTCTTTTTAAGCTGATTATTTTCATTCGGAAAAAAATCTTTGAAGTTTTCGAAGTAACCGAACAATCTCGGATTCATTCCGGCAGAAAGTACAACAGATGACTCCAGATTGCTATTTGCAAAACCTCTTAAAGCAGCGTGCGCATCGTTAAATTCAATTGGAAGCTGTTCGTTTTTTACAAAATTATCTTTGTCCAGTTTCGTCATAATGTTAACGTCAATTTCGCCGGGAAAAAGATGTGTTTCAATATAATTCTGAATATTTTCTTTAAAAGCGATTCCATCATCCAGTAAATTCTGAAATCCTTTTTTAATGTCAGAAGTATTAGGGAGCATCGACATAAAGTTTTCAAGGGATGTTTTGCTTTCGACTAATTCAGTTTTGAAACTTTCGAATTTTTCTTTTACGATTTTGTCTACTAAGTTTAAATAAGAAGTAATTCTTTCGGCACGATAATCATGAAATTTCTGCGTGATTTCTTCGTAAGGAATATTGAATTTAGTGCTATAAAAGTTACGCATTTTCTCAATCAAGTCATCATCAGCGAGTGCAATAACAGACGAAATTCCGTATTGTGCCACACGAATCGGGCTGTCAATTGTGTACACAAGCCCCATTACCGGAATATGAAAAGTGTGTAAAGGTGATTTTTTCATTTGTCTTCAAGTTAAAATAAAGACAAATATTGAAAAAAGGATTTTTTAAAAACGTGATAATTGTCAGGTTTGTAGATTGTTTGCTACGAATTACTCGGAATGACAAGATTGCGGAGAATGTTTCATTTTTATATCAAAATCTTCTTCAAAGACGCAGCAATACTTCGCCATAAAAAGTTGTAAAATGATTTTTCCTGAATTCTTTCAACTTCAACATCGGCGGTTTTTGCTTTGTCTTTGGAATCGTTTTTAACCAATAAATTAGCAATTGCCGATTTGAGTTTGGCTTCTTTTTCAGGATCTTTCTTTTTGTATAGTTTTACTTTTAAATCGTCGTAATCGAGAGAAGCATTTCCTTTGGAAACATTATCATTTCCGTAGAAATTAAAACGGTATCTATTAAAAACCCCTGTAAAGGAAGCGTTCATATAAGGTTTGCTGAATTGCCCCATTGCGCTGACATCAAAATTGGAAACCACACCCTGAATATGAAAACTGTCATTTTTATCTAAAACATTAAAACTCCAGTCAACATTTAAAGGCGAAGTTTTCATGAAAATACATTTCACTTTTATTTTTACATCGTTGGTTTTTTTTAACCCAAAACCACTTCGAAGATTGGTGGCCTGCAAATTGAATTTATCAAAATTTAAAATTCCGGGACCTTTTGAAAAATCAATTTCTTCTTCATAAACCAATTTCGATTTCAAAACTTTCAAAGTATCAATTTGAAGCGGAAATTTAATATTTCGCAATAAATGATTGTAAAGATATTTTTTGCTCAAATCGTCTTTTGGCATTTTTCCGCGGTAAATATTGGCGTCAAAATGATTGATTACAAGCGAATTTGCTTTAAAGTAAAAGCGATCATTTTTAAATCCCCAATCCATTTTTTCAACGTGAGCCGAATCAAATTTTAAGGTATAAATATCTTTTTCTTTATCAAGAAGTTTCGTGAATTTGCGTCGGTTGAACTGTGGAATATTGGAGAAATTATTGATTTTCAGAAAATTTTTCTCGGTACTAATTTTTCCAATATTAATATGGTAAAACGCGCTCGGACGATAAAATAAACTGTCGCAGACTAAAGCATAGGTTTTATATTGAAGCGGAATTTTTTCTTTTAAAGTGGCATCGGTTATTAGAATTCCTTCTAATTTCAGAATGATTTTTTTGATGGTGAAAATTGGTTTTTCAGTATCTAAAGAAACAACATCAACCGTTCCATCATTCAAGTAAATATTTGAAACGGCAATAATTTTTCGAAAAGGATCAACAATTTCAGTTTTAATGCTTTTGCTGTTGTTCAGTAATTTTTCTCCTTTTTTATATAAAATGACACGTGGCTTGTTGATAATAATACTTTCGGCCTGAATAATATCGCGAAAAGCTAAATCCCAAATATTGAAGTGTTTAATTGTAATCGATTCGATTTTAGAAAAAAGTCCATTTTTGCTGTCTTTCGGTTCGTTTTTCGGATTTACCAATAATGTCTGTGCGTAGATATTTCGAGAAAAAAGCGAGACTTCAATTTTTTCATAATTGATATTATAAGCCGTTTTGTTTTTCTCGTGAATAATAATAGGAAGCTGTTTTTTTATCCAATAATTCAAACCAATATTGGCTAAAATTACAAGAAGGAAAAGAGAAATTATTCCAATTGCTATTTTTTTATAGATAGACATTTATAGTATTAATTTTAAATACATAAATTTAGAGTTTTAAAAGAGAGCGATTTTACATTATTCTTCTTTTTGGTTACATCATTTTACAAACCTTATCGTTTATACTTTTTGCAAAATATGAGAAAATTCAAAAAATTTCTGCTGGCTTTAGTGCTACTTATTGTTGTTCTTGCAATTGCTTTATTTGCTTATATTTTTCATTTGAAACCCAAGTATGAAGGGGAAGTGAAATTGAAAAATCTCGAAAAAGAAACTACAGTTTATTTTGATGAATTTGGGGTTCCACATATTTATGCCGATTCAGAAAAAGATGCGATGACGGCACTTGGTTACGTTCACGCGCAGGAAAGATTATGGCAAATGGAATTGCTTCGCAGAATTGCACCCGGAAGATTATCTGAAATCTTCGGATCTGTTGCGCTTAAAAACGATAAGTTTTTTGCCGGAATTGGTATTGAAGAAGCTTCGGCGAAAGCCATTGCTAAATTGGACAAAAACAGTGAAAGTTATAAATTGACTCAGGCGTATTTGGACGGAATAAATCAATATTTGGAAGAAGGTGTAACGCCAATTGAATTTACATTGGTTGGAGTAAAAAAAGAAAAATTCACTATAAAAGATGTTTATAATATTTTCGGATATATGTCTTTCAGTTTTGCAATGGCTCAAAAAACAGATCCGTTATTAACTGAAATTCGCAATAAATACGGAGCTGAATATTTGAAAGATTTAGGAATTGAAGGCGAATTCAATACGACACAGCTTAAAAGTTCAAAAGAAAATACTGAGGAATATACCGAGATTTCAAAATCGATTACAATGTTATTGGATAAATCTCCAATTCCGCCATTTATTGGAAGTAATAGCTGGGTTGCCGGACCGCACAAAACGAAAAGCGGAAAAGTGATTTTTGCAAATGATCCTCATATTGGGTTTTCACAGCCTGCAACTTGGTACGAAGCGCATATCGTAACGCCAAAACATGAATTGTATGGCTGTTATTTGGCCGGAACTCCGTTTCCGTTATTGGCGCACAATCGCGATTATGCTTACGGTTTAACGATGTTTGAAAATGATGATATTGATTTTTATCAGGAAAGAACTCTTGGTGGGGATCCAAATCAATATGAAACTCCAACAGGTTTTGGTAAATATGAAATCAGAAAAAAAACAATTAAAGTAAAAGATACATCAGATGTTGTTTTAACAATAAAATCAAGCCGACACGGACCAATTATGAACGATTTTTTAGAGCATCTTGACAAAAAAAATCCAATTGCCATGTCGTGGACTTACACGAGAGAACCTATTCAGATTTTAGATGCAGTTTATGGACTTTCGCATGCTAAAAATAAAGAAGAATTTAGAAATGCCGTAAAACTTGTTGCCGCGCCGGGATTGAATGTAATGTATGGCGATGCTAAAGGAAATGTGGCTTGGTGGGCAACAGGAAAATTGTATAAACATAATAAAGGCGTAAATACTTTCATGATTTTGGACGGCACAAAGGGAAAAGATGATATTACAGAATATCTAGATTTTTCGAAAAATCCATCTTCAGAAAATCCAAATTGGGGTTACGTTTATTCGGCCAATAATCAGCCAGAAGCTGTAGACGGTTATTTGTATCCGGGGTATTATTTGCCGGAAGATCGAGCGAAAAGAATTTCAGGTCTAATGGATGCCAAATCGGATTGGGATAAAGAAGCAATCAGTAAAATGATTTATGATAATACATCGCCAATTGCTCCTGGAACAGCTCAAAATTTGATTTCGAGTTTGGATAACAGTAAGCTTTCAGCAGAAGAAAAACAAATTATTGAAGTTTTAAAATCTTGGAAAGGCACGATGAATCTTGAAGATGTTGCGCCAACAATTTACAATAAATGGATTTATCTGTATATGAGAAATACTTTTGAAGATGAAATGGGAAAAGATAATTTCGATTTGTTTTTAGGAACGCATATTGGAAAACAAGTTATTGCCAGACAAGTTGCTAATGAAAATTCGGTTTGGTGGGATAATATCAAAACAAAAAATGTAAAAGAAACCAGAAGCGATATTGTTTCAAAATCATTTCATGATGCTGTTGCAGCACTTCAAAAACAACTAGGAAATACAATTACAGATTGGAATTGGGGTAAAGTACATACGGTTGAACACGAACATCCGTTGGGGAAAATTGCCGCGTTGCGAAAATTATTTAATGTTGGTCCGTTTAATTCTCCGGGATCAAATGAAGTGATAAATAATTTATTCTTCGGATTTAACGAAGAAGGAAAATATTACGTAAAAGGCGGACCTTCAACAAGAAGAATTGTAGATTTCTCTGATATCGAAAACAGTTGGAGCATTTTGCCAACTGGACAATCAGGAAATCCGTTCAGTAAACATTACCAAGATCAGGCTGTAATGTATAATGAAGGCAAATTCAGAAAAATGAAATTGAATAAAGAGGAGATTATAAAAACGTCGACTAAACTGGTTTTAAAACCGAAAAATTAGTTTAAAGTTTCAGGTTTCAAGTTTTGGCTTGTGAAATCTTTGTCAAAGTTTTAAACTTTGACAAAGATGTTGAAGTTTAAAAACTTAGAACCTTAGCAACTCAGAATCTTAGTCCCTTTACTTAGATATATACTTCCCAAGCACAATATCATTTGCAAAAATATTCAGATTGTTGGCAAGTGCTTTATTCGCAATCATTACATTTTTAGTTTGGTAAACAGTGTCTTTTTCGTAAGCTTTTAATAAGAGTTTCTAATTCAACTTCATCATAGAAAGCGAAAGACATTATAAATCGCATCTCTAAAATTTTTATAGTTGATGCTTTGTGTAACTTCCATTGCTTTTTGTTCGTTCCAGCCTTCTTTGGCGGAAGCCTCATTGATTTTAGTCAAGCAAAAATCAATTACATAAGTTTTATAATGTGTTGCTTCGACAATTTTGTCAACAATAATTTTGTTTTGCTGTGTAGGCATTGCGGGTGGCGGAGGATTATTTTGCGATAAAGATATTAGCAGAAATAAACAGACATAAAAATGCCGTTAGAAAGCGGAACTTTTTTAAATTTTTCATAGGTTATTTTAGATGTTTTTGGGTACGGCTAAAATAGTATTTTTAAAGATAAATTATAGATTTTGAATGTTAGAAATTGTAACAAAAAAAACTCCGATAAAACTGATTTTAAAATGAGTATTATCGAAGTTTTTGAAAATTTAAGATCGTTTTATTTTTTCGAAAGTTCTTGTAGTACTTTCTTTCCGCTTTCATTTGTTGGATCAAGTTCAACTGATTTTGTGTAATTAGCAATAGCAGCATTTTTGTCGCCATCGGCTAAATAAGCTTCACCTAAACTGTCATATGTATTTCCAGATTTCGGAAAAGTTTTCTACATTGATTTTAAATACTTCGATTGCTTCTTTTTTCTTTCCCAATTGTAACAATTGATAACCAACTCGGTTCATATCGCCTTCTTTAATAGCATATGTTGGGTCATTTTTTAATTTTTTATACGTTTCGGTTCCTGCCAAAGCGCCTTTAGTTTTGTAAACATCTAATAAATCTAAAGCCAATGATTTTTTAGGTTCATCAAAAGGCTGATTGTATAAAATCGCACGAATACCATCGGTTATTTCGCCTAGAATTGTTCCGCCTGTGTTATTCAGTAAAACAATCAGGTTTTTATCTGCAGGAATTCTTGAAATATTGGTGTTAAAACCATTGATTCCACCTCCGTGTTCAATTAGTTTTAGTTTTCCTTTGTCGCCGTTTGCAACTTCTCTAGTTGACCAGCCGTATCCATAAAAACCGTCCCAGGCTTTGATGTAAGGTTTATATAAAGATTCTATCGATTTTTCTGAAAGCAGTTTTGTAGTATAAAGCGCTTGATCCCAAAGATATAAATCTTCAACAGTTGAGTATAGTGAGCCAGCTGCATATGGAATACTCATATCGATAAAAGATGCATTGGTTAAAATCTTGCCTTCTTTCTCATAGCCAGCTGCTCTGTTTTTGGTAATCAAATCAGAATGGTCATAACCCGTATTAACCATTTTTAAAGGCGTAAAAATGGTTTCCTGTAAATTTTGCTCATATGATTTTCCTGTAATTTTTTCGATAATATATCCCAATAAAAAGTAACCCGAATTGCTGTAATTGAATTTTTCGCCAGGAGTAAATTCCAACGGAAGACTCGAAAATGTATTTACAAATTCTTCTGGCGTTACCGGATTTCGGCTTTTATCTTTAAGAAAATTTGGAGAAGCTGTATAATTTGGAATTCCAGAGGTATGTGTCAATAAATTATGAATGGTTATTTTGTCTCCGTTTGCTTTTGGATAATCTGGTAGATAAGTTGTTATTGGAACGTCAAGTTTTAATTTTCCTTCTTCGGCTAATTTTACAATTAATAAAGCTGTAAATTGTTTAGTAATGGATCCTAATCTAAATTTCGTATCCGGCTGATTCGGAATATTCCATTCGAAATTAGCAGAACCAAAACCTTTCTTGAAAATTACTTTTCCGTTTTCGGCAACTAAAGCGGAACCGTTAAATTGCCCGTATTCATTGTATTTGGCTAAAAGCTGTTCGATTTGTTTGGCTTTGTTTTGTGCAAAAGTATTCAGCGAAAAAAGCTGTAAAATGACACAAAAAACGATTAGTTTGATTGATTTTTTCATGATCGCTAATGATGGGTTTTGGATTAATAAATGATTCGTTTTTGATTGATGATTGAAACTTCTAACAATTAGATATTCAATAATTTAAAATCGAAATTACGATTTTTTTATCTGAATAAATTGAGGCGTTTAAATTGTTAGACGATTGAATTAGGATTTGGTTTCAAGAACAATCAAATTTTTTCATTTTATTTTAAATCGTAACGAATCTGAGCATAAACATAAAATGTTTTTTAGCGGTTTATGCTCCCTAACTAACGATTCGTTTTAATGTGCAATCATTATTTTTGGTTATAAAATTTTGCTTAAAAGCAATAAAATGAGGATAATTAATTTTACCATGAGTCTGAAAATTAAAGATTTATTTCTTTTCGATATCAATCAGTTTTTGTCCATTCTCGCCCAAATAATGCAATAGCAGTTTTTCATAAACTTTGTAGCCATCATCAACATTGGTAAAAATTATCAGACCTTGTTTTGTTTTTGGAAGCAAAAAGAAAAGTGTTTGAACACCTTGATCAGCACCACCGTGTGAAAGTGCATATTGTCCATTTCCAAAATCATAGATTTCAAAACCTAAACCAAAGTATTTGTCTTTTTTATTTTGAGAAACCTGATGCGAATTCATTTCATCAAATACCTTTTTATTTAAGCCATCGCTGTTCATAACACTGCACAAAAAAGTTCCATAATCTTGAATTGTAGTTAATAAATCATCGGCGGCGTTTGCGGTTTTGTTTTTTACCGGTTCATACGGATTTCCGTTTTTGTCATAATTAACAGCATATCTTGAAATATCTACTTTGTCGTTCCAAATAAACTGAGTGTCATTCATTTTTAGTGGTTCAAAAATTAATTCTGAAGCCAATTGATTTAAGGTTTTTTTGAATTTTTTCTCCAAAGCTTTTCGCAGATATTCCATTCCTTCGCCAGAATATTGATATTGTGTTCCGGGTTTAAATTTAAAGTCCAATTTTCCAGATTTATTCATGTGTCTCCAATTCGGAAAACCGGTTTGGTGGCTTAAGATTATTCTGGTTGTTAAGAGTTTTGTGTTAGGATCATTTGCAATATCAGGATCTATCCAATATTTGTAGAGCGGTTCGTCAAGATCCCATTTTCCTTGACTTACTAATTTTAAAGTCGTAATTGCAGTTACTGGTTTTGTTAAAGAAGCTACATTCCAGATTGTATTGTAAGGAGCAGAAACGCCTTTTTTGAGTTCGCCAAAAACTTTTATCTGCTTTAGTTTTCCGTCAGAAATAATTCCAATTCCTAATGTTGGAACATTATTTTCCTTCAGCCATTTTTCGGTTTCTTGAACATTGTCAAAAAGATTGTTTTTTTCTTCCTGAGAAAAACTAGTTTGAAAGCTCATAAAAGAGAATGCAAACAAAATAGTTTTTAAATAAGAAAAATTGAAATTGATGATTTTCATTTTGATAATTGATTGATGATGAATGATTTTGCAATAATACTGCAATCAAGGTTATCAAAATTGTACAAAAGCGAAATCTTATCTTTTTTGCGAAAGAAAGTACGAATCGGGGTTAAATGTTTTTGGAGTTGTTTTGGTAACGTCTTTGAATTTTTTTATAAAATGCGACTGATCAAAATACTTATTGTAAAGCGCAACATCGGTCAGTTTTAATTTTTCTAAATCGGCATTGACCATTTGATCGACTGATTTTCTGAATTTCAGAATCTGAATGTATTTTTTGATCGTCAATCCAGTTGCATTTTTAAATTTAATCTGCAACAATCGCTGAGAAGAATTTAGCGCCGAACTGATTTCTGAAACCGAAATTTCTTCTTCCTGAATTTTTATAATTTGACAAATTTTTTCAATTACATTTTTCTCCGAATGTAAATTCGCTAATTCCTCAAAATAAGCATTAATAGTATTTAGTAAAACTTCAATTTCAGCATCAATTTGAATTTGAAAAGGAAGTTCTTCGAAATTAATTTTTATAATTGAATCGGTAAAATTGCTCAAATCATATTTTGGAAACATTGAAAGTGTCCAAGTGTGAAGCTGAATTATAGTAACCTTAGTTTTTGGTTTGATGTTCACCAAAACTTTATTGGTCATTTGCGAACAAAAGTAAATTCCTTCGTTCATTTCATATTTGTTTTTACTCGTATGAACTTCGATCGCATTTCCAGAAACAATGGCAAGATTAAAACAGCCGTTTGGCAAAACTAGTTTGTTTTCAATCAGGCTTTCGCCGATGCTGTTGTCCAGACACCAAATTTTATTGACGAATCTTTCAGTTTTTTGAGAGACATAATGTTCTGAGTAGAGGTTCATTTTTAACTTGTTTATTAGGTGCTTTGTAATCTTATAAAATGTAGACTAAAATAAGGTTTTTTCTAATAGTATAATGTTTAAACAAACTCCGCAAAATAATCTCGCTTAGTATTTTTCCATTCCTCCAAAATCACACTATAATAAACATCATCTTTACTTTTTCCTTCAGAATCAACATAATTATTTCTAAAAACGCCTTCTTTTACCGCACCAAGTTTTTCAATAGCTCTTTGTGATCTTAAATTCTCAAGATCAGCGCTGAATTGTATTCTTCTAAATTGAATTTTTTCGAAGCCAAAATTCAATAATTCATATTTGCAGGCTTTGTTTAAACCAGTTCCCTGAAAATCTTTTCCGTACCAAGTCCAGCCAATTTCGCATTTTTGGCTCGCATGATTTAAATATCCGTAACGCGTACTGCCGGCAACTTTGTTTGTGGTTTTGTCAATAATAAGAAAAGGATAACAAATTCCATCTGCTTTTTGTTTTAAAGTATTTTGAATGTAATTTTCAAAATCATTGGTCAGTTTCGAACATACATTCCCATATATTTCCAGATTTCATCATCAAAAATAATTTTTTTGAGCTCGATGTTTCTTTCATTTTCAAAAGGAAGTAGTAAAACTTTTTCGTTTTCTAAGATGATGTTCTGATTGTAATAGTTCGCTATTCATAATTTATTCTTTTAATATTGGTAAAACTCAATACAAAACTAATTGTTTAATTATTTTAAATAAATTTATAAATATAACATTTTGTTATATTTATAAAAATACCTTTCAGTTCTAAAATTCGAATCATAAATTGCTGAGAGTCCTAAACCACAAATATTTACTTTATTTTTAAGCTTATGTATAATTATTACTTATTTTTACGACCTTATATATTAGATTTTCCCTGATGCAAACTTCACTAAAAATTGCTGTTGTAGGTTCTGGACTTGTAGGATCACTGTTGGCAATTTATCTTAAAAAAGCAGGCCATACCGTTCATGTTTATGATCGTAGCCCTGATATTCGCAAAATAAATTTTTCTGGACGTTCTATCAATCTTGCTATGTCTAATCGTGGTTGGAAGGCACTTGATGCTGTTGGCGTTGGTGATTCGGTTCGCGAAATTGCGATTCCGATGGACAAGCGTGCAATTCATTTGGTCGATAAATTGAATTTTCAGAATTATGGACAGGAAGGCGAATCGATTTATTCGATTTCAAGAGGAACATTGAACCGAAAGATGATTGATCTTGCGGAAGAAGCGGGAGCGGAGTTTTATTTTGAACAAAAAATCTGGGATGTAACGTTAAGTGATGCAACTTTGCATATTGGCGAAACCGAAAGAGGGGAGTGGGAAGAAAAAAAATACGATATGGTTTTTGGTGCCGATGGTGCTTTTTCGAGAATCCGTCACAGAATGCAACGCCAAAGCATGTTCAATTATTCGCAGGAATTTTTGAATATGGGGTATAAGGAATTGAATATTCCGGCAAATCCAGATGGAACACATAAATTAGATAAAAACTCTTTTCATATTTGGCCACGAGGCAAATATATGTTAATCGCACTTCCCAATCTTGACGGAAGTTTTACCTGTACTTTGTTCATGCCGTTTGAAGGCGAAAATTCTTTTGAGTCGCTGACAGATCGAAAAATGGTGGAAGATTTCTTTGAGAAAAATTTCCCAGATTCTATTGAAGTGATTCCGGAACTGGCGAATGATTTCTTTAAGAATCCAACAAGTACTTTGGTAACCATGAAATGTTTCCCTTGGACTTATGAAGATAAAATTGCTTTAATTGGAGATGCCTGTCATGCTATTGTTCCATTTTATGGGCAAGGAATGAATGCAGGTTTTGAAGATATTACGGTTTTGAGCGAAATGATTGAAAAGTACGAAGACGACTGGAAAAAGATATTTTCAGAATATCAGATCTCACGAAAACCAAATGCCGATGCGATTGCAGAACTTTCGTATCGAAATTTTATGGAAATGAGTACCAAAACTGCCGATGAGAAATTCTTATTGCAAAAGAAAATAGAAAAAGCATTTTCTCGGATAAACATCCTGATAAATGGATTCCGCTTTACAGCCGAGTTACTTTTAGCGATCGTCCTTATGCTGAAGCTTTGGCAATAGGTGATTTCCAAAACGGAATTATGGAAGAAGTTTTAAAACTTGATAACATAGAAAATATTTGGAACACTCCCGAAGTTGAAAATAAAATTCTTGCGTTGCTGAAAAACAATAAAAAAATTAAACCATATAAGTTAATATAATGCTTTACGCATAATCAAAACCCGACAGTTTCTAAGATCTGTCGGGTTTTGATATTTTTAAATTAAATGAACTTATGCGGTTTAAATAATTTTTTTACTTCTTAAAGATTTTCGTCAAAACGCCAAAAACACCTCTTATAAAAGTAGCGCTTGTCACCACTTTTAAAACTGATTTTGTAACTACCTCTGTTGTAGTTGGTCCTGCTTTTGAAGATTTTGTTGGAGCTTGCTCTTCTTGTTCCGCAGCAGCTTGGTTAGCTTCTTCTATTTTTTTATTTAGAATTTCGTAAGCGCTTTCGCGGTCGATTTCTTCACTGTATTTTTTAACCAATTTTGATTTGCCGTTGATTTCTTCAATTTCATCATCAGTTAAAATATCCATTCGGCTCATAGGTGCTCGCATCATCGTGGCAACAAGCGGGGTCGGAATTCCTTTTTCGTTAATGCGGTCACTAATGCTTCTCCAATTCCTAGACTGGTCAGTAATTCATCGGTTTTATAATAATCAGATGTTGGATAATTATCTGCGGTTTTTTTGATTGCCTGGCGGTCATTTGCTGTAAAAGCTCTCAAAGCATGCTGAATTTTTAATCCTAATTGCGCCAAAACACCACTCGGAACGTCCATTGGATTTTGCGTTACAAAATAAACACCAATACCTTTAGAACGAATCAGTTTTACTATAGTTTCAATTTGTTCTAATAAAACTTTGCTGGCTTCGTTGAAAATTAAATGTGCTTCGTCAATAAAAATTACTAATTCAGGTTGTTCGGCATCTCCTTTTTCAGGCATTTTTTGATAAATTTCTGCCAATAGACTTAACATAAAAGTCGAGAATAATTTTGGTTTGTCCTGAATATCCGTCAAGCGGATGATGTTTACATAACCTTTTCCGTTTTCATCAATTCGCATTAAATCATCAATTTCAAAAGATAATTCTCCAAAAAATAAATCGGCCGCCTTGTTGTTCCAGCTCAATAATTTTTCTCAGAATTGTTCCTGTTGTTGCAGTTGAAATTTTGCCATAACTCGCTGCGATTTCGTCTTTTCCTTCTTCAGTAATATAATTGATTACTTTTTTAATGTCTTTTAAATCAAATAAAGGCATTTGATTGTCATCACAATATTTAAAGATAACTGCAACAACTCCAGCTTGTGTGTCATTTAAATCTAAAATTCGTGAAAACAAAACCGGTCCAAATTCAGAAACTGTCGCACGCAGACCGAACTCCATTTTGTTTAGACAATGACATTAATTCAACAGGAAATGAAGCTGTCGTTATAAGGAATGTTAATTTTAGCATGGCGCTCTGTGATAAAACCTTGTTCTTTTCCTTCCTTGGCAATACCACTGAAATCTCCTTTTATATCCATCATCAAAACAGGAATTCCCACATTCGAAATTGTTCAGAAAATACCTGAATTGTTTTTGTTTTTCCGGTTCCTGTTGCACCCGCAATAAGTCCATGACGGTTTAGGGTTTTTAAAGGGATTTTTACATGAGCTTCCGCAATTGCTTCTCCATCCAGCATAGCACCTCCTAAGAATGATACTGTCGCCTTTAGAAATATAGCCATGTATTTATATCTTGAATGAAATTATCTTTTTTATTCATGTTTTTATTTGTAATTTAGATGATTATAAGAGTTTTGCTTTGTTTTTTAACAAATTACAGTTGTTTTTTTTAGTAAGAAATTGCTTTTTTTGATTGAAAATGATATAAAAAAAATATTCGCAACTTTTTAAGAAGATATCAATGGAATCTAATTGAATATTTACTAAAACGTTGTAATTTTTCTACTAAATCGTCCTTATTTTTGTTTTATCAAAAAAATGATGTTGAGCAATTTAATGAGATATTTTTTAAATTGACGTTAAATTTCCTTCAATAAAATTAAAAAAAGTTTTTTTATTTAAACTAAACGTATAAATTTGCTCCTCTACAAGTTAAATATAACTAAAAAATAAAAATTATTTAAAACTATTAAAATTAAAAAAAATGGCAAACGTTAAAGTTAAAAAAGAAAGCACTTCAAATGGAGGAGGAATGATTACTGGAATCATTATTGTAGCGTGTATTTTAGTTGGAGTGTTGATTTGGAAATTAATCATGGGGATGCTTCTGCAAACTTTGAAGGAGGTAATCCAGAAACAGGTCACCCAATCAATACTTTAGGGCATGGTTTATAAAGGAGGATTCATTGTACCAGTATTATTAGGTATGTTTTTAATGGTTGTTGTTTTTTCTATTGAAAGATTCATTGTTATCGGTAAAGCTGCTGGTAAAGCTAACTTAGATAAATTCATGAAAAGTGTTCAAGCAAGTATTAAAGAAGGAAACATCGAGGCTGCTATCGCTTCATGTGACAAACAACAAGGTTCAGTTGCAAATGCAATTAAATCTGCTTTGATTAAATACCAAGACGTTAAAAAAGAAGGATTCAACAGTGAAGAAGCTTCTGAAGTAATCCACAAAGAAATCGAAGAGGCAACTTCATTAGAAATGCCAATGTTAGAAAAAAATATGACTATTATCTCTACTTTAGTATCTTTAGGAACTTTAGGAGGATTATTAGGAACAGTATCAGGTATGATTAAAGCGTTTGGTGCGTTAGCTTCTGCTGGAACTCCAGATCAAGCTGCTCTTGCAACTGGTATTTCTGAGGCACTTATCAATACTGCAACAGGTATCTCTACTTCAGCTTATGGCGATCATTTCTTACAACTTCTTTACTGCTAAAATTGACGATTTAACTTACTCTATCGATGAGGCTGGTACTACAATCGTAAATACTTACAGAAAATTCAGAGGAAGTTTGAAACAATAATTAATTTTTGATATTAATAATTACGATTAATTATATCAAAATAAAATAAAAGAGAATGGCTAAAATAAAAATGAAAAAGAAGTCAACATCGACAGATATGACTGCCATGTGTGATGTTGCGTTCCTTTTGCTTACGTTCTTTATTTTGACCGCTACTGCTAAGGTGCCAGAAGCACTTCCTGTAGATATGCCTGCTTCTACTGTAGAAATAAATTACCAGATTCAGATTTGGCAATTATTACAATAGGAAAAGGGAAAGACGGGAAAAGTAAAGTGTTTTTTGACATCAAAGGAAGAGAACTTCGTAAAAGAACTCTTGAAGGAATGGGCGCAAAATTAGGTGTTAATTTTTCAGAAGAAGATCAAGCTAAATTTGCATTAATGGATGACTTCGGTGTTCCATTGGCAAACTTGAAAGCAAATCATTGATATGAAAGCAGCGGATAGAAGTAAGGCAAATCAACCTGGTATTCCAATCGATTCATTGGATAACCAATTAAAAGAATGGCTTTTAGTTTCAAGAAGAGCTACAATTGACCTTAGCGGAGGAATAAAGAATTGCAGATTGCAATTAAAGGAGATGCTAAAGAACAATATCCACAAATCAAAAAGATTATGGATATTTTACAAGATCAAAAAATCAATTCCTTTAACTTAGTTACAGGTATGAGAGGAAAAGACTTTTAATTAAAAAAGATACACTAAAATGGCTGAATTAAATACCGGCGACGGTGGTGGCGGAAAAGGTGGCAAAGTAAGAAGTAAAAAGCAAAATTCTAAAGTCGATTTAACGGCGATGGTGGATTTGGCATTCTTATTGATCACATTCTTTATGTTAACTACATCGTTGTCAAAACCTCAATCGATGGATTTGTCTTTGCCAGATAAAGATCCAGATGATAAGACACCTCCAGTTAAAGTAGATGAGAATCGTACGATGACTGTAATGATGGGTGAAAATAATAAAATGGTTTATTATATGGGATTATTGGCTACTCCAAAAGTTGGCCCTAAAGATATTGCATATGGTAAAGATGGTATCCGTAGAGAATTATTAAAGCAGAAAAAAGAAGTTTTAGCAATATACTGCTGCTCAAGGGAAACCTAAGAAAGGAATAATAGTTATCATCAAACCAACTAAGAAATCAACTTACAGAAATTTGGTTGATATGTTGGATGAGATGGCTATTACTGGAGTTGAGACTTATGCAATTGTTCCTGAGTTTAGTCCAGAGGAAACAAAATTGATAGATAAACAATAAGAGTTATCTTATTTGAACATCCTAATAATCAAGAAAAATGAAATTAGATATTATAAAAAATCAGTGGCTTGATATCGTATTCGAAGGACGTAATAAGATATATGGTGCATATGAGTTAAGAAAATCGAACAGTAAGACTACTGTTAAAGCGCTTATTATAGGTTCGATTATTTTTAGCTTTGCTGTAGCAGCTCCTCTTATTGCTAGTTTCTTACCAGATTCTGGTGAAGATGATGCGAATAATGATATTAAGATCGCCACGGTAAAATTACCTCCTAAAAAAGAGGAAGTTAAAGCCAAATCAACCACCACCACCACCGCCACCACCAAAAGTGGATCAGGTGAAATTCGTGAAACCGGTTGTTGCGAAGGCAAATGAAGTTACTGAAGATCCACCAAAAATTGAGGATCTTAAAGACAAAAAAGTTGGTGCTGAAACTATTAAAGGAGATCCAGATGCAGTTTTAACTGTTGATGAGCCAGTAGGTACTGGAACTGCTGCAGTAGTAGAAGAAGATAACCAAGTATATAACACAGCTGGTATCGAAGTAAAACCAGATTTCCCTGGAGGAATTGAGAAATTCTACAAATTCGTAGGAAACAATTACAAGACTCCAGAAGAAGAAGGTTTAAAAGGTAAAGTTTACGTTACTTTTGTAGTTGAAAAAGACGGTTCATTAACCGACATTAAAGTTTTAAGGGATATCGGTTACGGTACAGGAGCAGAAGCAATTCGTGTTCTTAAAAAATGTCCAAAATGGACTCCTGGCGAGCAAAATGGTAAAAAAGTTAGGGTACTTTACTCTCTTCCTATTACTATTCAATCTGCAGAATAATGTTAAAAGATATGCTTAATAATATTCAGAAGAAATCGCTCAAAGAGCGATTTCTTCTTGTTTTAGGAATACTGTTTTTTTTAATATATCTTGTGCTGGGTTTAATGATTATGTTTTGGGAAAAGTTTCCATTTAGATATGGAGCCTAAATACAGATATGCTTTTGGTGGATTGTTGATTGTTTATTCAGCAATACGTTTTCTAAGATTAATTAATTCTAATACGGACTAATATGTTAAAGTATAGTAAAGTTTTTGGTTTGGTTGTTTTTGTCTTTTTGTTTGCGATGTGCAACCAAAAAAACAAGAATGAATCGAAAGGAAACAATTTTAAAAGGGTCAGCTTGATATTACAGTTGATGAAACAGTAAAACCAATTGTTGATGATCAGGTTGCTGTTTTTGAAGGAACTTACTATGATGCTAAAATTACGGTTAAACCTAAATCTGAAGTTGAACTTATCAATGATTTGTTAAATCAAAAAACTAAAGTAGCGGTAACAGCGCGAAATTTGACTGCTGAGGAATTGAAAAGGTTTGAAAAAAGTAAAATTAATCCAAGAGTTACACCTTTTGCTACAGATGCAATTGCTTTAATTTCAAATAAAAGCAATAATGATACATTAATTGCGTTGAAAAATGTAATTGATTTTATGCAGGGTAAAACAGATCCAGGAATTAAAGGACTTGTTTTTGATAATCCAAATTCTAGCACAGTCCGTTATATGAAAGAATTGGCAAAAGTAAAAGAGATTCCAGCAAATGGTGTTTTTTCTTTTAAAACAAATGATGAAGTTATTAAATTTGTTTCTGAAAATGATGGAATGATTGGTAGTAGTTGGGGTAAATTGGCTGTCATCAGCCTTCTCCAAATATGATCGAGACAATAAAGAAAATTAATGTTTTAAGTGTTAAAGGCTTAAATGATAATAACTATTATAGTCCAACTCAAAATGACATTGCATGAAGTAAAATATCCTTTGGCACGTGATTTGTTTATTATAAATTGTCAGGGTTATTCTGGATTAGGAATGGGCTTTGCTTCATTCATTGCTGGAGAGATTGGGCAAAGAATAGTTTTAAAATCTGGATTACTGCCTGTAAGAACTCCAGGCAGAAAGCTTAAAATTAGAAATCAAATTATTAAAGATAAAGAATAAATTAATTACAACAAAGATGAATAAATTTAAAATTTTTAGTCTTGCTTTAGTTGCATCTGCCACTGTTGCAAAAGCGCAAGATATTAAACCAAGCAAAAAAAGCAATTGATGCTGAACAATTTGAAAAGGCAAAATCATTGCTTAAATCAATCATCAAAGCAAAACCATCTGATGGAGAAGCTAATTTTGTTTTAGGTAATGTATATTTAAATCAAGGCATTGTCGATTCTGCTAAAATTTATTACAATAAATGGATTAGCAAGCATCAGACAAGAAAAACTTAAATTATATTGGTTTAGGTCAGATTAGATCTTGATGGCAAAAATACCGCATGCTGCTCAGGCTAATTTTGGTTTAGCTACAAAAGATATGAAGCGTAAAGATGTAGATGAATTTATTTACATTGGTAGAGCTTACATGAATTCTAACAAATCCTGATTATAATAATGCTATTGCGAGTTTAAAAAAAGCTTTAGTAATTGAGCCACAAAATGCAACTGCATTTTTGGCAATTGGTGATGCGTATTATGGAGCAAACAACCAAAATGATGCTTACAAAGCTTACCGTGATGCATTTACTGCTGATCCAACACTTTTAAGAGCGAAAATGCAATTAGGTGTTTTGTTAAAAGGTGCTAAATCATATGACGAAGCTATTAAATCTTTCAATGAAGTTATCGCATTAAATGCTAATTACGGTCCAGTTTACAGAGAATTGGCTGAAACATATTACAAATGGGCAAGAAACAAACCTTCTACAAGCAAAAAGTGAATTATGCAAAAAGCAATTCACAAACTATGAGAAATACTTGAGTTTGACAGATTATTCTATGAATTCTAGAATGCGTCATGCAGATTTCTTGATCTTAGTTAAAGATTATAAAGCTCTTGAAACAGAAGCTAATAAAATGATTGAATTGGATAAAGTTAATCCTAGAATTTACAGATATTTAGGATATTCTGCTTATGAAAATGGAAATTATGATGTAGCGATTAAATCATTAGAGGATTACATGAAAGTTCCTATCTAATAAAGTTATTGCAAAAGATTATTTATACTTTAGGATTTGCTAAAATTAAAAAAGGAACTGATGCTGCAGGTGTTGTTGATCCTGCTGCTTTTGAAGCTGGTTTAGCTGAAATCAAAAAAGCAGTTGCTATGGAGCCTTTAGCTGTTGAAGATCTTGGTGATTTTGGTAAAGAATTGTTCGCTAAAAAACAATACAACCAAGCTGCTGCAATTTATGAATTGAGCACTACAAATACAGAGCAAAAAAATTATTTAAATGATAATGTATATTATGGTATTTCTCTATACTATGCAAATGCAAATAAAGAAAAAACGAGCTGTAGATGCTGCTGCTTTAGCTAAAGCTGATGCTGCTTTTGACAGAGTATTAGTTGCTTCTCCAACTTATGATGAGGCTTACTTATACAAAGGAAGAATCAATAACTTATTAGAGAAAGATGATTTAATTATCAAAAACTACGAAGAGTATATTACTAAAACAACTGCAAAAGGTGCTGAAGAATTAGCAAAACCAGCAACAGTTAAAAAAATTGTTGAATCTTACAACATATCGGTGCTGCTTATGCTAACACTGATAAAGCAAAAGCATTGAATATTTCAATAAAACTTTAGTTTTAGATCCAACGAATGCTTACGCGACTCAATCTGTGAAAGCTTTAAAATAATATAAAGTACTTTCTAAGAATTATAAAACCGATAGTTCATTTAACTATCGGTTTTTTTTGTTCCGTATTTAAATGACTATCTTTGCACTTTAAAATGAAGTAATGTTATCAAAAGAAATACAATTAGAAGTTAATAAAGGAGCAATGTTGCCTTTAATGGAAGAGTTTTACACAATTCAGGGAGAAGGTTTTCATACAGGAACTGCTGCATACTTTATTAGAATTGGAGGTTGCGACGTGGGATGCCATTGGTGCGATGTGAAGGAAAGTTGGAATGCAGAACTGCATCCGCCAACGAGTATTGATTTAATTGTGAAGAATGCTTCAAGCTATGCAGATACTGTTGTGATAACTGGTGGAGAGCCATTAACATGGGATATGAGTTTGTTACACAGCAATTAAAGGATAAAAATCTAAAAGTTCATATTGAAACTTCAGGAGCTTATCCGCTTTCGCGGAACTTGGGACTGGATTTGTCTTTCTCCTAAAAAAAATAAATTGCCTACTCAAACAGTATATGATAATGCACATGAGTTAAAAGTAATTATTTACAATAAACATGATTTTATATTTGCAGAAGAACAAGCAGAATTGGTAAATGATAATGCAATTTTATTTCTTCAGCCAGAATGGAGTAAAAAAGAAGAAATGACGCCATTGATTGTTGATTATGTAATGAACAATCCAAAATGGCGAGTTTCACTTCAAACGCATAAATATTTGAATATTCCTTAAATAAATAAAAAATCTCTTCAGTTGAAGAGATTTTTTTGTTTGTAAACTGTGTAAAAAGAAACAATTTATTTATTTCCAGTTTTTGTATTTCTTTAAAGTGGTAATATGTGCCAAATGATGATTTCCATGCCAGGCATACATTCCGATAATTTGTTTAATTTGATATTCAGAATTATTTTCCGGATGGATAAATGATTTTTCTAAATCAGCTTTCTGATAAATTTTTCATTATAAAAGCTAATCGGTAATGTAATCCTTCCAGTAAACTTAATGTTGGCAGAATTGGCATTTCTAAATTATCTGGTAATTCAGATCCATAAGGTTTCATCATATGCTTTTATCACAGGATTATTTTCGGTCAAAGCCCATTTAATTCGAATGAAACAATTCATGTGGCTTTCGGCACAATGATGAATTACTTGACGAACCGTCCATCCGCCATGACGATAAGGTGTGTCTAATTGTTCATTACTCAAATGAATGCGTTTCTTTTTTTAACTTTTCAGGAAAAGATTCGATTTCTGCAATTTTGTCAGAAATATATTCAGCGTATAGCTTATCGGTACTTCAAATTTTCCAATCGGAAATTTTAATTTCTCTAAATCTAATTCTTCCATATAGTAGATTGATATTTTTAAATTGAAAGTCTGGCTAAATAATCATAATGCTCACCTTCTAAAACAAGTTCACATTTTAACCCATTTGTAATAGCAGCATTTTGCAAAGTGTTATAGTCAAATAAACCAGTCAAAAGATTCTTCTTTTTCTCCTTTATATGAAATATTAAAGATTAATTCTCCATAATAATTTCACCGGACGGAATCCATTTGCCGCCATCTTCATCTTCATCAAACATATAAATAATATCAGAACTATCAATTAAAATTTGTCCGTTTGGATTTAAAATGATTTTAATTTAGATAAGATATTTATTGCAATTTTCTAGTTTTCCAAAAATTCCGACGTTCCATTCATTAGTAAAATAATCGTGTCAAATTTTTCTCCTTCAAAATCTAGAATATTTTGAACTTTTGTCATTTTTTACACCACGTAAGTTGGCACGTTTCAATGGCATTTTCTGAAATATCGATTGAAGTTACATCTAAATTACGGTCATTTTGAAGAGAAAGGCTGTGGCTTCCGGCTCCGCAACCTACATCTAAAATTTTCCCGAAAGATAATTGAATGCTTTCTGTTCCAATTTTGGCATTTCATTATAGGAACGAAATAAATAGGCAACACTCATTTCGTCTTCTTCAGAAATAGAGGTTTCGGTAATGATGTCTTCTGGTGCATTATTGGTTTGGAAATCGAACATCGCTTTCCCAAAAAGATCTTTCATCGTAATTTAGTTCAAAGATTAAGGTTTCAAGTTTAAAGTTGTTTAATTTTGCAGATCAACTTTAAATATTAAACTTGAAACAAATTTTAAACAACTTAAATAAGTTAGCCAAAGATAAGCATATCGAAAACAAAAAGTATTTTGATAAGCTTAAAAAGAAACAGCCTAAAAATTTAGATTACGTAATGCAGGACTTGCACGATGCTGAGTTTAAAAAAACGGATTGTCTGCAGTGTGCCAATTGTTGTAAAACGACTGGACCGCTATTTACTTTGGCCGACATTGAAAGAATTTCGAAATCTTTTAAACAAAAACCACAACAATTTATAGAGCAATATCTACGAATTGATGAAGATAAAGATTATGTGCTAAAAAGTGTTCCTTGTACTTTTTTGGACAGCGAAAATTATTGTATGATTTATGATGTTCGTCCAAAAGCTTGTCGTGAGTTTCCGCATACTGATCGCAAGAAGTTTCATCAAATTACAGATTTGACATTAAAAAACGTTGCAATATGTCCAGCGGCGTATAATATTGTGGAGGAAATGAAAAAGAAGATTGCCATTATAATTAATTCAGATATTTTGTAATTGTTTTTTATAGCAATTCTATTCTGATTTTTTAGACGTATTTTTGAATCAACAAACAGTAGGTATTACCAACATAACAGCATTAAATTGAATTTAGAATATTTTATAGCCAAAAGACTTATTACTGCCAAAGATTACAAAAGCAGTATTTCGGCACCTATTATTAAAATTGCTATTTCGGCGATTGCAATTGGTATTATTATGATGCTGGTTTCTGTTGCGACCGGAATTGGATTACAGCAAAAAATTCGAGATAAAATCTCTGCGTTCAATGGTCAGGTTATTATTTCAAACTTTGATAATAACAATTCTGAAGTAACCTTGGTTCCAATTTCTAAAAAACAGGACTTTTATCCCAATTTTAAATCAGTTCCTGATGTCAGCCATGTTCAGGCCATTGCTACTAAAGCTGGAATTATAAGGACTTCAAATGCATTCGAGGGAATTGTTTTTAAAGGAGTAGGTGCAGATTATGATTGGAGTAATATAAAAGAATATTTGGTTGAAGGAAATTTGCCTAATTTCTCAAAGTCGCTTAATGAAGAAGTTATTATTTCCAGATTTCTTGCTGATCGACTTAATTTAAAGTTAGGAGATAGTTTTAACACCTTTTTTATAAAAGAAGAGCTGGGAAAAATGCCAAACAGTCGCCGATTTAAAATTGCTGGTATTTTTAGTTCAGGATTTCAGGATTTTGACGCCACTTATATAATAGGAGATATTCGTCACATACAACGAATCAACAAATGGACTCCGGATCAAGTTGGAGCTTTTGAAGTTTTTGTTAAAGATTTTACTAAGATTAAAGAAACCGGAAATCAAATTTACGAAGCCACATCATCAAGTCTAGATACTAAAACGATTATAGAAAAGTATAGTTATATTTTTGATTGGCTCCAGCTTTTTGATTTCAATATAGTAGTAATTCTTGGTGTTATGATTTTAGTTGCTACTATTAATATGGTAGTAGCACTTTTAGTTCTGATTTTAGAACGCACGCAAATGATTGGAATTTTGAAATCATTAGGAGCAAACAATTGGACAGTCCGAAAAATATTCTTGTATAATGCTTTCTACCTAATTATTCGAGGATTGTTCTGGGGGAATCTTATTGGGATTTCGATTATTGCTAATTCAACAGCAATTCGGAGTTGTTCATCTTAATCCTGAAAATTACTATGTAAATCAGGCGCCAGTGTATTTAAATTGGGGGTACGTAATCGCATTAAATTTGCTGACCGTTGTAATTTGCTTTTTGGTACTATTGATTCCTTCTTATTTAATAACGAAAATATCGCCTGTCAAAGCTATAAGATTTGATTAATGATTGAAGATGTTTAATAATAAACAACCCGACAGGTTTTCAAAACCTGTCGGGTTTGTTTTTTATGCATATATACATATATGTATAGAGCCAATTGAAATCCCAATTTTCCGTAGAGGTGCACAGCAGTGCGTTTTATGCGCAAGGTCATATAGCAGGGAATATAATGCAATATATGTGTTCTTGTCAGGCTTAGCGAAGCCGAAGCCCTTTTGTTTTGAATTCGGAATTTGGTTATCAGGATTTTCAGGAGCTTGATCCCGCTATCCGCTTCAATCTTTTGCTTTTTAAAGAAAAAAGCAAAAGGATTTCCGCTTCTATCGGGGCTAGGGCATGGGTTTTCAGAAGAAATATCCCGGGAGAAAAGAGATTGGAAAAGAAAAACGGCAGGTAATCAGGCTCTGAAATCCTGATTTCTGCTCAGAAAACAGCAATAAAAGCTGAAAACTCCTCAAAACTTCAGGCAGAAAGAGCGTGAAAAACAGAGAAAGTGCATCGTAATTCAGAAAAACCCCACAAAGTATGAAAAAAAATCGATATGTAAAGAATCCGTTATCAGGGAGTTAAGAAAAAGAATGAAAAAAGAGGAAAAAAAAGATCAGAAAAGCTTGTATAACTGGATAAAGGTGGTACTTTTGCACCCGCAACAGCGAAAGACGTTCACCGAAATACTGGCAGGAAAGAGAATCGAAACGAAAAAAGTTTTTTCAAAAAAAGATTCAGAAAAGCTTGCAGGATTGGAAAACGGGTATTACATTTGCACCCCGCAAAACACGGAAAGTTCCTTGAGATACTGGTGAGAAAAGACAAAAAAATGAGGCAAAAAAAAAGCTTCAAATTTTTTCAAGTTTTTCTTGCGAGAAACAAAAAGAAGTTTTAGTTTTGCACCCGCTTTGAGAGACAAGCGAAAACAAAAAGAAGACACGTTCGTAGGCATATTGAATTGACAGCCGTTTCAGCAGAGATGCTGGAACAAAAAGAATAAGAGTAATGGAATCGGAAGATTCGAAAAGAACCGATAGATGTTCGTCGCATAATAAACAGCTTCGGGAAATCGAAGCAAACAATATACGATGAAGAGTTTGATCCTGGCTCAGGATGAACGCTAGCGGCAGGCTTAACACATGCAAGTCGAGGGGTAGAAGTCTTCGGACTTTGAGACCGGCGCACGGGTGCGTAACGCGTATGCAATCTGCCTTTCACAGAGGGATAGCCCAGAGAAATTTGGATTAATACCTCATAGCATTATAGAGTGGCATCACTTTATAATTAAAGTCACAACGGTGAAAGATGAGCATGCGTCCCATTAGCTAGTTGGCAAGGTAACGGCTTACCAAGGCTACGATGGGTAGGGGTCCTGAGAGGGAGATCCCCCACACTGGTACTGAGACACGGACCAGACTCCTACGGGAGGCAGCAGTGAGGAATATTGGACAATGGGCGCAAGCCTGATCCAGCCATGCCGCGTGCAGGATGACGGTCCTATGGATTGTAAACTGCTTTTGTACGAGAAGAAACACTCCTACGTGTAGGGGCTTGACGGTATCGTAAGAATAAGGATCGGCTAACTCCGTGCCAGCAGCCGCGGTAATACGGAGGATCCAAGCGTTATCCGGAATCATTGGGTTTAAAGGGTCCGTAGGCGGTCTAGTAAGTCAGTGGTGAAAGCCCATCGCTCAACGGTGGAACGGCCATTGATACTGCTGGACTTGAATTATTGGGAAGCAACTAGAATATGTAGTGTAGCGGTGAAATGCTTAGAGATTACATGGAATACCAATTGCGAAGGCAGGTTGCTACCAATTGATTGACGCTGATGGACGAAAGCGTGGGTAGCGAACAGGATTAGATACCCTGGTAGTCCACGCCGTAAACGATGGATACTAGCTGTTGGGCGCAAGCTCAGTGGCTAAGCGAAAGTGATAAGTATCCCACCTGGGGAGTACGTTCGCAAGAATGAAACTCAAAGGAATTGACGGGGGCCCGCACAAGCGGTGGAGCATGTGGTTTAATTCGATGATACGCGAGGAACCTTACCAAGGCTTAAATGTAGATTGACCGTTTTGGAAACAGAACTTTCGCAAGACAATTTACAAGGTGCTGCATGGTTGTCGTCAGCTCGTGCCGTGAGGTGTCAGGTTAAGTCCTATAACGAGCGCAACCCCTGTTGTTAGTTGCCAGCGAGTCAAGTCGGGAACTCTAACAAGACTGCCAGTGCAAACTGTGAGGAAGGTGGGGATGACGTCAAATCATCACGGCCCTTACGCCTTGGGCTACACACGTGCTACAATGGCCGGTAAGAGAGCAGCCACTGGGCGACCAGGAGCGAATCTACAAAGCCGGTCACAGTTCGGATCGGAGTCTGCAACTCGACTCCGTGAAGCTGGAATCGCTAGTAATCGGATATCAGCCATGATCCGGTGAATACGTTCCCGGGCCTTGTACACACCGCCCGTCAAGCCATGGAAGCTGGGGGTGCCTGAAGTCGGTGACCGCAAGGAGCTGCCTAGGGTAAAACTGGTAACTAGGGCTAAGTCGTAACAAGGTAGCCGTACCGGAAGGTGCGGCTGGAACACCTCCTTTCTAGAGCCCGATTGTTAGTGCTTGCACACGATTGGGAAAAAAGATGAATATTTGGAAAGTTCTGAATGATAAGATTCGATTACTCTTGCTGTTGATTTAAAAAAATGATAAAACTTAGGTAAAACAGAGTCTCGTAGCTCAGCTGGTTAGAGTACTACACTGATAATGTAGGGGTCGGCAGTTCGAGTCTGCCCGGGACTACTTTTTAAGATGAATTGTCAATTAATAATTGACAATTGATGATTGAAAAGGCTGGAAAGCTTAAAAAGAAGGAAATTCTAGAGTTGAAAGATTACGGATTACAAAAAATTCATAATTCATAATTCACAATTCATAATTAGATTGGGGGATTAGCTCAGCTGGCTAGAGCGCCTGCCTTGCACGCAGGAGGTCAACGGTTCGACTCCGTTATTCTCCACGAAATAATTGACGATTATCGATTGATGATTATTGATTGTTAAAGTTCATTGACATATTGAGATAAGAAAATAATAAAAAGTAGAAAGCGTTTTCTGCATTTCTTGCAGAAGACAAAAAAAAACGGTCTTGATTTATTTCAAGATTGGTACAATAAGCAAAATAAGGGCGTATGGGGGATGCCTAGGCTCTCAGAGGCGATGAAGGGCGTGATAAGCTGCGAAAAGCTGCGGGGACAAGCACACATCGATCGATCCGCAGATACCCGAATGGGGCAACCCACTATCTTGAAGAGATAGTACACCGATAGGTGGGCAAACCCGCTGAACTGAAACATCTAAGTAGGCGGAGGAGAAGAAAACAAAAGTGATTCCGTAAGTAGTGGCGAGCGAACGCGGATTAGCCCAAACCATCTATGTTACGGCATAGGTGGGGTTGTAGGACCGCGACATTTCATGCACAAGGAACCGGAAGCTTCTGGAAAGGAGCGCCACAGAGGTGACAGCCCCGTATGGGCAACAAGT
>CAWCGN010000004.1:0-399573 GCA_963795025.1 uncultured Flavobacteriaceae bacterium
AAGCTGAAATCATTCTTGTAAATTAATTTTAATCTCTTCTTAGTATTGATTAGTCCAATTCCTCCTTTTGAGTTAAGATCTTGTGAAATTACAAAATTATTTAGGATTTCAAAATCTAACAATTTATTGTCGATAACTTTACAATTGATTTTAATTTTTAAGTTTCGATTGTTCAAAGCCTCCATGTTTAAAAGCGTTTTCAACTAATGAAATAAATATCAAAGGCGGTACAACAACGTCTTCAATATCAGATTCTAAATTAATAGTAACTTCCACATTTTCAAATCGAAGCTTTTCGATTTCGATGTAATTTTGAATATAATCTATTTCTTTTATAAGCGGGACAAATTTGGTTCCTTTTACATCATATAAAACATATTCCATCAAATTTGATAATTTAATAATCACGTCTCGGAACCTTATTTGAGGATTCTAGTGATAATGCATATAGATTATTTAGGGTATTGAAGAAAAAATGCGGTTGTATTTGATTTTCAAGATATTTTAATTTGATTTTGAATTGATTTTCCCTTAAGGATCTGTTTCGTTCACGTTCTCGAAGCCAGGTTAAAGTAAGATAAACAGATGATGCCATTGCCAGAACATACAATTCTCCAATGCAAACTGCTACAATGTGGTTGAGTTCAAACGGGTGATATTCACGATTGGCTTCTGGCCAGATATTTTCGGATATTATATAATAAGTAAGTGCAGTTTTGACATAAATACATTACAAACAGACTTACTAAAAGCAAAAGTGTATAGATGATATATTTTTGTTTTAATACAAATCGCGGTACCAAAACAAACAGATTGAAATATACTAAAGGAATAACCAATGAAAATTCTATCGAATTTGATTTTAAAGCGTAAGGATAATCATTAAAGTATGCTCCCCATCTTAAGAAATTCAAAGTGAAGTAGATACACCAAAACCAAATATGATTTTGAAGTTTGATATCAAATTTTAGTTTTTGAATTTCTTTCAACTTAGTTTTTGGGGTTTTAGTTTTTTTTGAAAACTATTGTAATTCTTTTGCAACTTTAAACAATTAGAAGTTAAAACGCAATTCTTTTGAATAAAAAAATGTAAAAAAAGAGATATAGTGTTTTATTTCAACGATATAACGTTTTCGTAAAACATAATGTTGAATGATTTATGTCGTTTGTTTAAAGTTTTACGCTGTTTGTATAAAATGTTTTATTTATGTTAAAATTAACAATAAATTTAGCGCTTAACTAAAAAAAACCATGAAAAAATGAAACAATTTGTATTAATCTTTATGATTTTTCTCACCACGCAATTTATCAATGCGCAGGTGAAAACGATCAAAGGTTTGGTAAGCGATGAGAGCGGATTACCGTTGCCTGGAGTAACTGTATTAGTTCAAGGTACTAAAACCGTAACTCAATCGGATTTTGACGGAGTCTATACGATTCAGGCATCTGCAGGACAGGTGCTTGTATTTTCGTATATCGGAATTAAAACGAAAGCTGTTACCGTTGCAGGTGCCACAACAGTTAACGTTGTATTGAGTCCAGATGCTCAAAATTTAAATGAAGTAGTCGTTACTGCGTTAGGTATCAAGAGACAAAAGAAAGAACTGGGGTATGCAGTTCAGGATGTTAAAGGAGATCAATTAAACAAAGTAATTACAACCAACGTAGCAACGGCTCTTTCGGGTAAGGTTGCCGGTGTTGATGTGTCGATTCCTGCAACTGGTGTGGGAGGAAGCACGAGAGTTATTATTAGAGGTATATCAAGCATTGGTGAAAGTAACCAGCCACTTTATGTTGTAGATGGTGTTCCTATTGATAATTCTGGTTTGAATAATGATCAGGCTGCAACAAGTAAATGGTTTGATGGAAGAGACAGTGGGGACGGTATTTCTAGCATCAATCCAAATGACATTGAGAGTTTGACAGTTCTTAAAGGAGCGGCTGCGGCAGCACTTTATGGTTCTAGAGCGTTAAATGGAGTAATTTTAGTTACGACTAAAAAAGGAAGTAAAGGAAAACTGCAGGTTGAATTAACGAGCGGTGTGAGTTTTGATCGAGTTAATGCTAAATACAGTGACTATCAAACAGAATATGGTACAGGTTCTAACGGAATTTTGCCAGATCCAAATAAAGCGCCTACCGAAATTTATGGATATACTACAAACGCATGGGGACCTAAATTCTCTGAAACAGTAGGACAACAAGTAAAAATATTTGATGGTTCTATGAGACCTTATGCTAAAGTAGACAATAATATTCAAGATTTCTTTAAAACTGGAGTTACAACATCAAATGGAATTGCGCTTTCGGCAGGAAGTGATAATGCATTTGTTCGTTTTGGATTCAATAGTCTTAAAAATGACGACGTGATTCCGGAGTCTGGTTTAGAAAGAAACAATGCTACTTTAAACGGTACTATTAAATCGGATAAATTTACTTTAGATGCCAATGTAAATTATATTGCAGAGAATACTAATAACAGACCAGGTTTGGGAGATTCACCAAATAACGTTGGATATTCATTAAGCGGTTTAGCACCGAATATTGATCAGGCTTGGCTTAAAAATTCTGTGAATCCAGCAGACGGTTCAATGTATCAGTGGAATAACAATGTTTATTTATTGAATCCGTATTGGGTTGTAAACGAAAACCATAATGCGACTACAAAAAATCGTTTCATTGGTAATGTTACAGGAACCTATCAGGTTAAAAATTGGTTAGGATTAACATTTAGAACGGGTTTAGATACTTATAATTTTAATGCTAAAGATTTTATGGCTAAAGGAAGTACTTGGCCAGGAAGAGATCTGGGTTACCTTGGATTAGAAAATATCGTAGTTTCTGAAATGAATACTGATTTTATTGCAACTTTCAGTAGCATAAAATTGGCTACAGATTTGACATTTTCTGGAATCTTAGGAACTGGAAGAAGAGATTTTAGAAGACAACAAAATTCAAGATTCGGAACAAATATTATTGAGCCGGGTACGGAATACATCAGCAACTTCTCTAATCAAACAGAAAATGCACCCCAGGAAACTAAAACAAGAACAAATTCTGTTTACGGATCTGCTAAGTTTGATTATAAAGGTTATTTATATGCAGAGTTTACTGGAAGAAACGACTGGTTCAGCGTAATCAATAAAGATGCTTTTTATCCGGCAGCTTCGTTAGGCTTTATTTTCTCTGATGCATTCGATATTAAAAGTGATGCTTTTTCTTATGGAAAATTCAGAGCTTCTTGGGCACAGGTTTCAAATGCACCAGGAGCTTACAAAAATGCTCTAAATTACACTACATATTCTTCTTATAATGGAGGAAGTGTTGTGAATATCAAAAATACTTCGGCACCAAATCCTAATTTAACGTATCAGTCAAAAACAGGAGTAGAGTTTGGACTTGAAACAGCTTTCTTCAAAAACAGATTAAAAGCTGATATTACAGTTTATCGTGAAGATACTTCAGATCAAACAATTGATTTGCCTTCTTCGGCAACTTCTGGATATGAATATATTTCAGTAAACGCTGGTAAACTTCGTAATGAAGGTATTGAGGTTTTCTTATCAGGAACACCAATAAAAACGAAAGATTTTGAATGGGGAATTGATTTGAACTTTTCAAAAAACAAAAACTCAATTATTTCTTTGCATCCAGATATTGATACTTACACTATTTCTGAAGCTCGTTGGGCTGGTGCAGCAATTGTTGCGCAAGTTGGAGGACAATACGGAACTATTATAGGTAAAGATTTTCAAAAAACACCTGATGGAGAAATGATCGTTGGAGCAAATGGTCTACCTTTATATACAGATACTAAAGTTGCTTTAGGAAAAGGTCTTCCAGACTGGGCGGCAGGTTTAACAAACCGTTTTTCTTATAAAGGATTTACATTTCAATTCTTAATTGATATGAAATTTGGAATGGATGTTTATTCTATGACCAATTCGCTTGCAGCACAAAAAGGACTTCTTGATGTAACTACAGAAGGTAGAGATGCTTATAATGCGGCAAGAGCTCAAGCAGTTGCCAATGATCCTAACTTTAGTCAGGCAACCTGGATTCCTACTGCAGGTTACGTAGCCCACGGTGTTGTTAACACAGGAACAGAAGCTAATCCGGTTTATGTAAAAAATACAACTCCTGTAAATCCGCAAGATTACTGGACTTCAGTTTTCAATAATACTCCAGCACCATTTATTTATGATGCTTCTTATGTGAAATTGAGAGAGGTAAGTTTAGGATATCAAATACCAAAAAGTGTTTTTGGCGGAGCAAAAATCAACTCAATTTATGTTTCGGCTTTCGCAAGAAATCTATTCACTTTCAATAAAGATTTGCCAAACATTGATCCAGAGTCTATGTACACTTCAGGAAATGGACAAGGTTTTGAATATGGTTCGTTGCCATTTAGAAGATCATATGGTTTTAATCTTAAAGTTACATTCTAAAAAAAGAAATTATGAAATTTAAACAAATAATAGCCCTGCTGGCAATTTTTACGCTGGTTGGCTGTACCGAAAATTTTGACACACTGGAAAAAGATCCGGTGGCGTTATCTGCAAATCCTGCAGGACAGCTTAGTTTTTCTCAATTGTGTATGTCTGGTGACGGATATTATCAGTGGAGGGCTAACTTGATTTATTCTGGTGGATTTGTACAGCATTATGCAGGTGCATGGAACGTAACAGAATTTGGAAGCAAATTCAAAAAAAATGATGACTACGCAACTGCATTATGGAGAAATGGTTATGCCAATGAATTAAAATGCGTTGTTGATATTATTGGAAATACAAGTAAAGATCCTGCACTTGTCAATATGAACGCAGTTGCTAAAATCATGAGAGTAATGGTAGTACAGCGTATTACCGATCTTTACGGTGATTGCCCTTATTCTGAAGCAGGTTTAGGTTATTCTAAAGGAATTGTAACACCTAAATATGATAAGCAACAAGATATTTATACTGCCTTTTTTAGAGAATTAGAAGAAGCGTTTACACAATTGAACGCTGGCGGTGGGGCTGTAAAAGGTGACTTGTTTTATAATGGAGATATTTCAAAATGGAAAAAATTGGCTAATACAATGCGTTTGCGTCTTGCGATGAGAATCTCTGAAGTAAGTCCCGCAGAAGCTGAGAAGCAGGCTAAAGCGGCACTTCAAAATGGTGTTTTTGAAAGCAATGCTGATAACTGCGTGATGCAATGTTTGGATTTTCCTTTTAATGATACGCCAGGTGCACTTGATTTTAGAGGAAATGGATTATCATATGCTTTTATTGGAAACGAAAACGGAGATCACTTCAGTTCTGTAATGATTGATTTTTTAAGAGATAACGGAGATCCGAGATTAAAAATGCTTGCTACTCCAAAAACTGGAAGTGCAAACTGGGGACCTCCAGCTCCGGGTGAAGAATTATATGTTGGTAACACTCCGGGAGTTTTTCAATGGGAAATGCCGGGCGGATCGAATGCTATTTCAGGTATTCAGCCTTATTTGAAATTGAAAACAACTCCGTTTTTACATGTTAGTTATTCAGAATCACAATTGTTGCTTGCTGAAGCTGCATTTAGAGGATGGGTTACAGGTTCAGCAGCAACTTATTACAAAAAAGGAGTTGAAGCTGGCATCAGACAACTTGAAATTTATGGCGCTACTCCCGCAACTCAGTCTGCTATTGATACTTATTTAACGGCTAAACCTTTATTAGCTGGAAAAGAAAAAGAACAAATTGCAACACAGCTTTGGGTTACTTATTTACTAAATAGTATTGAAGCATATTCAAACTGGAGAAGAACTGGATTTCCAAAGTTATTGCCAATTACAAATCCGGATTCTGAAACAGGTGGTGTAGTACCGACACGTTTATATTATCCAAACGATGAAGCACAAAAAAATGGACCAAATTTCCAAGAGGCTTTATCAAGAATGGGCGGTAAAAATGAATGGACAAATAAAGTTTGGTGGGATGTAAACTAAAAATAAAATCCTAAAAACATAGAGTTATGCCTAATAAGGTATTATTTCAATCTAATTAAAATTAAAAACAATTTGTTTAAATTAAAAATTATGATCAAAAATAAAGCCTTATTAGGCATTCTTTTCTTTGTCACTTCGCTTACCTCGGTTTACAGTTGTACATCTCAAAAAGAAGAAGATGATGTAAGGCAACAAAAAACTGCCCGAGTAGTAGGTTATTTATCTTCGGATAATTTTAATAAAATGACTTCTATACAATTTTGTAAATTAACCCATCTTAATGTAGCATTTGCAAATCCAGATAAAAATGGAAATATTATTTTTAATGGTGATATAGATGCAGTTATTTCATATGCAAAATCAGTTAATCCTAATATTGTAATAAGTATTTCTTTGGCTGGAGGTGTCATTTCAACAGAACAGGCTTCAAATTGGTCTTTGCTGATTGATAAACCTGAAAATAGACCTGCTTTTATTCAGAATATAATAAATTTTGTAGAACTCCATCATTTAAATGGTGTCGATGTTGATCTCGAATGGGATGCAGTAACCATTGGCTACAGCGGATTTGTTATAGAATTAAAAAAGAGCCTTGCCGAACATAAAAAAATAATGACTGTAGCACTTCCTAATAATACTCGCTTTGAAAATATTAGTCAGGAAGCTTTAAATGCATTTGATTTCTTGAATATTATGGCTTATGACAGTACTGGTCCTTGGACACCAAATAATCCGGGTCAGCATAGTTCTTTTGATTTTGCAAAAAATGGAATTGATTTTTGGCATAAACAGCAAAATGTTCCATCTGAAAAACTAACACTCGGAGTACCTTTTTACGGTTATAATTTTACCTATTCAATTGTTACAAGCGCAACTTACAGCCAAATTGTAGAAGCAGGAAAGCAATTTGCAGATCTTGATGAATTAGGAAAAATATATTATAACGGAAGACCGACAATTTCCCAAAAAGTTGAATATGCAACTCAAAATACTGGCGGAATTATGATTTGGGAACTTGCCCAAGACTCTTTTGATGAATATTCGCTATTAGAAGTTGTTCACAATAAGTTCGGCTCTTTGAAAATTAAAACTACAAGTTTGTGTGGTAATTAAATAATCACAAACGACATTATTTTTTAAATAAACTGCAAATAAAAAAAACGGCACAAAACATAATGTTTTGTTAAAGCAACTGTTTCAAAATAGCTCTCTAGTTGTTTTGTTGGTTTAATGTGTTGTTTTTTAATCAGTTGTAATATTTTGTATTTTTTACCAAATATGCTAATTCGTTGAAAATAATGCTGCGTAATACTTAAAAGACAAAGATATATTGATTTGAAAACGTTTTCGGAAAACGCATTATTGAATATTTTATGTCGTTTGTTTAAAGTTTTATGCTGTTTGTATAATTTATTTTTTTTAACAATGTCTTAAGAATAATTTTACGTCATAACTAACAAAATAAATAAACATGAAAAAAATTTTCTTAATCTTTATGATTGTTTTTACGGCGCAAGTTTCGCTTGCTCAAGTAAAAAATGTCAAAGGTGTGATTACAGATTCTAATGGAATGCCGTTGCCAGGGGCTTCTGTTTTAGTACAGGGAAGTCAAAAGGGTAGCTAGTTCTGATTTTGATGGATTGTATACAATCGAAGCACAAAAAGGACAGACATTAGTTTTTAGCTATGTAGGCCTTGAAACACAAACTATAGTTGTAGGAGATGCTACTACAATTAACGTAAAAATGTTGACAGCGTCTTCTAATGCTTTGAGTGAAGTTGTTGTAACTTCTTTAGGTATTAAGAAAACTAGAAAATCATTAACTTATGCTGCACAAGAGCTTAAAGGAGATGAATTAGTGCGTGTAAAAGATGCTAACGTTATTAATACAATTGCGGGTAAAATTGCCGGTGTTGCTGTAACAAAAAGTGCTGGTGGTACTGGTGGTTCTACAAAAGTTGTAATTCGTGGTAACTCTTCTGTTTCTAATAGCCAACCTTTATATGTTATTGATGGTATTCCAATGTTAAATTCTGGTTCTGGACAACCTAATGATACATTTGGTAGTTTAGCTGGAGGTAACCGTGATGGAGGAGATGTTATTTCTTTAGTGAATCCTGATGATTACGAGGGAATGACAGTTCTTAAAGGTGCTGCCGCTTCTGTACTATATGGTTCTCAAGGAGCAAATGGTGTAATTTTACTTTCTTCTAAAAAATCTAAAGAAGGAAAAGCAAATATCTCAGCTTCTTCTGTAACTACTTTTGAAACCGCTGCTTATCTTCCTAAATTTCAAACAGATTACATCGCTGCAAAAGGAGCAGATGAATCTTGGGGAGCAAAACAAACTTCTCCTGATCATGTGAAAGATTTCTTCAATACAGGAGTAACGCAAATTACTTCAGTAGGATATTCACTTGGTTCTGAAAATTCTTCTACAGCATTTTCATATGCTAATACATCAGCTAGTGGTATTACTCCAGGAAATAGTTTAAAGAAAAATAACTTTGGAATTCGTCAAACTGCTAAATTTTTTAATGATAAATTGACTTTTGCAGCTAATGCAAACTATACAAGTCAAACAATTGCTAACAAACCAGTTAATGGATTTTATTTTAACCCATTAACAGGAGTTTATTTAATGCCAAGAGGAAATGACTTTAATCAATACAAAGAAACTTATGAAGTTTTTGATCCAACAAGAAATTTAATGGCGCAAAACTGGATGACTAATAGAGATATTATGCAAAATCCATATTGGGCAATCAACAGAAATAAATCTGAGGACAAAAATGATTACTTCAACGGAGCATTATCTTTATCATACAAAGCTAATAACTGGTTAACTCTTGCTTCAAGATACAGTTATAACAGAATAACGAGTCTTTTTGATAAAAGAATATTTGCTACAACTCAAGGAACTCTTTCTAATGCAAATGGTAGATATTATTCTGAGAATTCATTGAGTACACAACGTTACGCTGATTTAATTGCTACAATTAATACAAAAATTGGAGATGATTTTACTTTCACAGCAAACATTGGTACAAGTATCACAAATACATTAACAAATCAAAAAACAATTTTAGATTCAGGAATTAGTGCTGGTTTAGTTTATGCTAACTGGTTTACATTAGCAAATTTTGTAAACAACGCAAATAACTATCAAACAATTGATTCTAGAAGAGAAGTACAGTCAGTTTTTGCTGCTACAACTTTTGGTTACAAAGATATGTTGTTCTTAGATCTTTCTGGAAGAAACGATTGGTCTTCAACATTAGCAAATACAGGAACATCAAGCTATTTTTATCCATCTGTAGGGGTTACAGCTCTTATTAGTGAAATGACAACATTGCCAGAGTGGATTAATTATGGAAAAGTACGTGGAACTTATGCACAAGTTGGTAATGATATCTTCCCTTTCATTTCTACTCCTACATACTACTACAGACCTGGTTTTACAGATCCAAAACCAAGTGCAGGACCAAAAAATGGTACTACTTTGAAGCCTGAGTTAAAATCAGAATTCGAATTTGGTACAGAGTGGAGAATGTTTAATAACAGATTCGGTTTTGAGATTTCATACTATAATTCTGAAACTAAAAACCAATACTTGCAAGTTGTTGCACCAGTTGGAAACCAAGAAGGTGTTGACTTATTATGGATTTAATGCTGGAAGTATTGAGAATAAAGGTATTGAGCTTGTGTTAAATGCAGGTATCATCAGAGGAGATAAATTCTCTTGGGATACATCTGTTAACTTCTCACAAAACAAAAATAAAGTTAAAGAACTTCCAGAGCAACATTGGAAACAGAGTTAATTTAACTGAAGCTGGAGTAAATAGCTACAGATATGCTTTAATTGAAGGAAGACCTTATGGTGTTATTGAAGGTATAAACTTTAAGAAAGATGCACAAGGACGAATTTTATTAAATGATGACGGAACAATTCAAAAAACTGATTTTGAAGAAATTAGGAAATTCAAATCCTGATTTTATGTTAGGTTTCTCTAACTCATTCAAATCTTGGTTCATTCTTCGCAAATGTATTACTTGACGGTCGTTTTGGAGGTGATGTAATGAGTTTAACTGAAGCACAAAATGACTCTTTTGGAGTTTCTAAAGCAACTGGAGATGCTAGAAATGCTGGTGGTGTTGCTATTAATGCAGTTAAGACCTGACGGAACACCAGTTACTTCAATGGATGCAAAATCTTACTATACACAAGTTGGTGGTAGAGCTGGTATTACTGGTGAGTACGTTTATTCAGCAACAAATGTAAGTGTTAGAGAGGTTTCTATAGGATATAATTTTAATCCGTAAAGCAATACCTTTCCTCAATACAGCTAGTATTTCGCTAATTGCTAGAAACTTATTCTTTATCTACAAAGATGCTCCATTTGATCCAAATATTGCATTAAGTACTGGTCAAGGTCTTACAAGGCGTTGATATTTATGGGTTACCATCTACTAGAAGTATCGGTCTTAATTTAAATGTAACTTTCTAAATATTAAAAAAAATGAAACTAAATAAAATAGCAAAAGCGGCTATTTGTATCTCATTATTAGCGCAGTAGCTGTACAGGTGATTTTGAAGAAATAAATACTAACCCAAATGGTTTTACACCAAAGGAGTTAGAGCAAGATTTTAATAGCATTAAAGGAGGATTTGCTCCAATGTTTAACAATATCCAAGTATTGACTCCAGAATGGGTTTACCAATTGCAACAAGGGTTAAGCTGGTGATATTTGGTCTGGATATATGGCTACTCCAACTGGATTTGCAGGAGGTATAAATAACACTACTTATTCATTAGTTGATGATTGGAATGTTTACAACTGGGATTATGCTTATACAATATGTGATGTTTAATGCCTATCGATATCGCAAATAAATCAAAAGGTAAATACGATCAATTTTATGCATTTTCATTGATTTTGAAAGTAGAAGGAATGCATAGAGTTACGGATACTTGGGGACCAATCATTTATTCTAAATTTGGTTCGCCAGAAACTACTATTCCTTACGATTCTCAAGAAGAGGTTTACAATCAAATGTTTGAGAATTAGATACTGCTGTTGCTGAATTGACAAAAAGAGTAGATGCTGGTGAGGCTTCAAGCGTTTTTAGTCAACAGATTTATCAGCGTACAGAGGAGATTATAAAGCTTGGGTTAAATTTGCAAATACTTTACGTTTAAGATTGCAATGCGTATTGTTAAAATTGATCCTGCTCTAGCTAAAACACAAGCTGAAAAGGCGGTGGCACAAAAATTTGGAGTATTTACTACAAATGCTGATTTATTTAAAATTGTATCTCCTGTTTATACAAATCCAATTAATACAATCAGTGGTTCTTGGTTAGATATTCGTATGTCAGCTGATATGGAATCTATTTTAAATGGTTACGAAGACCCTAGAACGGCTACTTATTTTGATACTTCAACTCAGTTTCCTGATGAATACAAAGGTGTACGTACTGGTATTGCAATTAATGGTAAAGGAGATCACCAGGATTTTTCTGGAGTAGGTGCTGTTGTTAGATCTAAAGAAATTGTTTTATTCACTACTGCTGAAGCTTATTTCTTAAGAGCTGAAGGTGCATTAAGAGGTTGGAATATGGATGGGACGGCACAAGCATTGTATGAAGCAGGAATTGCAGCTTCATTTGATCAGAGAGGTGCTTCAGGTGCTGCAGCTTATACTGCTGATAATACAAAAACAGCTATTGACTTATAAAGATCCAAATTTCCCTGAAAATAATGCAGCTGCATGTAAATAATGTGACTGTTGCTTGGGATGCTGCTGCAACAAATGAAGTTAAATTGCAGAAAATTATTACTCAAAAATGGATTGCCGGTTTCCCGAGGGACAAGAAGCATGGTCTGACTACAGAAGAACAGGATATCCTAAATTATTTCCAGTACTTAAAAACTATAGTGGAGGAACAATTACTACTGAATTTGGTGTACGAAGAATTAATTATGTTACATCTGAGAAAGCCGCTAATGCAGGTGGAGTTGCTAGCAGGAGTTGCAAAATTGGCGGTCCTGATACTGGAGGAACCAGACTTTGGTGGGATACTACAGAGTCCAAATTTCTAAAAATAATTAAAGATTAAATAGAATTTTAGTTTGGTTAGTAATTGCAAATGGTATAAGCAATGCAAATTGCTTATACCATTTCAATAACCAAATTAATAATTACCAAAAAAAAAGAAAAAAATGAAAAGTGCTTTAGAAATAAAACCTGATATCAGCTATAAAAGCGCAGGAAAATTTGAAGAGACAAGATTTGAGAAAATCCATAATGAAATTTTCAAAAGTTCTGCAGAAGCTTCAGTAATTGTAGCGCAGGAAATCGCTCAGTTAATTAGATCTAAGCAAGAAAAAAATAAATCTTGTGTACTAGGTTTGGCAACAGGTTCTTCTCCTATAAAAGTATATGAGGAATTAGTGAGAATGCACAAAGAAGAAGGACTAAGTTTTAGCAATGTAATCACTTTTAATCTGGATGAATATTATCCAATGACAAAAGAAAACAATCAGAGCTATCACTATTTCATGCATCAGCATCTTTTTAATCATATTGATATTAAGCCTGAAAATGTAAATATTCCTGACGGTACTGTTGCGATCGATGAATTAAATCAATATTGTATCGATTACGAAATGAATATTAAAAACGCTGGAGGTCTTGATTTTCAATTATTAGGAATCGGGCGTACAGGTCACGTAGGTTTCAACGAGCCGGGATCGCACATTAACTCTGGTACAAGAATTATTACTTTAGATCATATTACAAGAGTAGATGCTTCATCTGACTTTAATGGTATTGACAATGTTCCGAAAACGAGCGATTACAATGGGAGTTTCTACCATTATGAGATCAAAAAGAATCGTATTAATGGCTTGGGGACAAAATAAAGCCGATATCATCAAGAGAACCATTCAAGGTGATATCAGTTCAGAAGTTCCTGCAACCTTTTTACAAAATCATCCAAACGCAACTTTCGTTTTAGATCAGTCTGCAGCATCAGAATTAACGCGTTTCAAAACGCCTTGGTTGGTTGGAGAATGCATCTGGACACAAGAATTAAAAAGCAAAGCGATTGTTTGGTTATGCCAAAAAACAAAACAATCAATATTAAAATTAACAGACCGCGATTACAATAATAACGGAATGTCAGATCTTTTGGCGCAGGAAGGTTCTGCTTATGATTTGAACATCAATATGTTCAATGTTTTGCAGCACACTATTACAGGATGGCCAGGTGGAAAACCAAATACTGATGATTCACATCGTCCAGAAAGAGCCAATCCGGCAAAAAAACGAGTGATTCTTTTTAGTCCGCATCCAGATGATGACGTGATTTCGATGGGAGGAACTTTTTCAAAATTGATAAAACAAGGTCACGATGTACATGTTGTATATCAAACCTCTGGAAATATTGCCGTTACAGATGATGAAGCATTAAAATTTGCCGAAGTATGTAACGATTTTGTTGGTGCTGATTTACCACAAAGACATCAATTTCAAATCTGTAATTGAGTTTTTGAACAACAAATCAGAAAACCAGATTGATTCTTTGGAAGTTCGAAAATTAAAAGGATTAATCAGAAGAAGAGAATCTTACGCAGCAACAAGATACATCGGACTAAAAGATGAAAATACACACTTTCTTAGATCTTCCTTTTTACGAAACAGGACAAGTCAAAAAGAATCCATTAGGTCCAGAAGATATTGCCATTGTAAAAGAAATTATTGCCAAAATAAAACCGCATCAGGTATTTGCAGCTGGAGATCTTGCTGATCCGCACGGAACGCATGAAGTTTGTTTGAATGCGATTTTTGCAGCAATGAAAGCGCTTAAGCCAGAAAAATATATGGATGATTGCTGGTTATGGCTTTACAGAGGTGCATGGCACGAATGGGACATTAATGAAATTGACATGGCTGTTCCGCTTTCTCCTTCAGAAGTATTATTGAAACGTCATGCAATCTTATACCATCAGTCTCAAAAAGACAGAGTGATGTTCCAAGGAAATGATTCTCGAGAATTTTGGGTTAGAGCCGAAGACCGAAATAAAAATACAGCGATTTTGTATGATGAATTAGGTTTGGCAGAATATGAAGCAATCGAAGCTTTTAAGCGTTTTGATTACTAGAATAAAATTTAAGATTCGTATTTAGAGCGATCAAATTACAAAATTCAGATTGGTTTCATAGCGATTAGTGAGGTTCAATAGCGATCATTCTGAGTTTTGTTTCTTTTATACATTTATTAATGTTATCTTCAGGGAAACATCATTTCAAACAAAATTAAAATGAAATATTTATTAGTCCTACTATTAGCGGGTTTAACATCTAATGCTCAAATTCAAAAAGAGCAGCTAAATCTTATGCCTTGGCCTCAAAGTGTTGTTTTAAACGACGGGAATTTTACTTTAACTAAAAATTTTAAAGTAAACATTACCGGAAATCCAAATCCAAGAATTTTTGGAGGAGTAACTCGTTTTTTACGACGATTAGATGGTAGAGCTGGTATATTTTTTCAACAAGGTTTTATTACAAAATTAAATGAAGTTCCTACAGCAGAACTTCAGATAAATTGTACTAAAAGCGGAAAAATTGGTTTGTATGAAGATGAAAGTTATCATTTAGATATCAAACAAAATCAAAATTACAATAAACGCAACAAGCGATTTAGGAGCTTTACATGGTCTTGAAACATTATTGCAGTTATTGCAAAACAATAATAACATCATTTTATTTTCCGAACTCACAAATTTCAGATTTTCCAAGATTTACATGGAGAGGATTAATGATTGGATGCTTCAAGACATTTTCAGCCGGTTGATGTAGTTAAAAGAAATATCGATGGATTAGCTGCGATGAAAATGAATGTTTTTCACTGGCATTTAGTTGATGATCAGGGTTGGAGAATCGAAATGAAAAAGACATCCAAAAGCTAATCGAATTAGCTTCGGATGGACTATATTATACACAAGAGGAAATTAAAAATATCGTAAAATATGCTGATGAGCGCGGTATTTTGGTAGTTCCGGAAATAGATGTTCCCGGGTCACGGATCTGCAATACTGACCGCTTTCCCTGAAATTGGAAGTAAAGTGATTACATTGAACGGTGGAACTTCAGAAAAAAATATTCAGGGAACAGCAATTGCGACCTATGGAGTTGAAAGAAATGCAGGTATTTTTTCGCCAACATTAGATCCTTCAAATCCTAAAACATACCAAATATTAAGTGAAATATTTGATGAGGTTTGCCCATTATTTTCGGGAGCTTATTTCCATATCGGAGGAGATGAAAATGAAGGGAAGGACTGGGATGCAAATCCGAAAATTCAGGAGTTTAAAAAGAAAAACAATTTGGCTACCAATCACGAATTGCAGACGTATTTTACCATGCAATTAGTTCCAATGCTTAAAAAACACGGAAAACAATTGATGGGTTGGGAAGAAATCCTGACAAAAAATATGTCAAAAGAAGCGATTATTCATTCGTGGAGAGGCGCCAATGAAGGAATGGCTGCCGGTCAATCATTGGTTGATGCTGTAAAAAAAGGATATAAGACAGTTTTATCAAATGGATATTATATCGATTTGATGTATCCGGTTGAAAGTCATTATTTGAATGATCCAATGCCAAAAGGCGTGAATTTATTAACTGCGAAGAAAAAGCAAGAATTTTGGGCGGAGAAGCAACAATGTGGACAGAACTTGCTGTCGTCAACAACAATAGATTCAAGAGTTTGGCCAAGAACAGCTGCAATTGCAGAGAGACTTTGGTCAGCAGAAGATATTACGGATGTGGCAAGCATGCGCAAGCGCTTGGATGTTGTTTCATTTAGATTAGAAGAATTGGATTGACACACATTCGCAACAAAGCGGTAATTTTAAGAAATATTGCAAACAATCAAAACATCAAATCATTAAATGAATTTTCAAATGTTTGTGAGCCTTTAAAAGGATATACGCGTAATAAAGGTGGAACGGAATATCAAATGTATTCGCCATTGACACTTTTTGCTGATGCATGTACTGCCTGATGCAAAAGATGCTTTAGCTTTTAATGATGCAGTAACGCAATATATGGCGAATAAAACGCCTGAAAATAAAGCGAAAGTGGCATCATTTTTAACAAAATGGATTGCTGTAAATAAAGGATTAAATGAATTAAGTGCCAATGCGCCATTGGTGCAGCCAATTCTTCCTTTGGCAAAAAAGTTAAGTGATGCATCAGAGCAAGTATTTATTGGTTTTAGATAATAAATCGACTTTAAAATCAGAAGATTTACGGAAATTAATTGAAGATTGTAATACAAAAGATTATGCAGATGTTGAGCTGGCAGTTTATGCAGGCTTAAAGAAATTAATATAAAAATTTGGTTTGAATTAGTAGTGTTTAGTAAAGTTTGTTACCATGATTATTTAGTAATTTAATTTATCTCTGCTGGAGATTTTCGGTAGAGATATTTTTCAAACAGCAGCTATTAATTCCTTAAAATCAAAACAAAAAAATAACCATTAAAGGAGTATTAACATTTAAAAACCAAATAAAAAGAGTACAATTTAAAACATGACAAAACGAGTTAAAATTGATGAGTAGTCCCAAATTTATCAGTTGTATTTAATAGTAATTTTTTAAAAATTATAAATAAATATCAATCACTACTATTTGCTAATGATTATCAAGAATCAGTAATAGTAATATTTATCTATAGAATTTAATTTGAGTTTATTTCCAATCGATGTAGTCTTCCAAACTGCGTTGAAAGAAACCCAGCAGAAACAGTTGCTTTGGCCCAATTATTTATTTTCTATTAACCAATATAATAACTATGAAACATTATTACAGATTACTTTTTTTGTTTTTGTTGTTTCCCTTACTAGCGTTAGCCCAACCAGCTCACGGTAAAAAAGTAGTGGGGTATTATGCGCAATGGTCTATTTATGCCCGGGATTTTAATGTCCCGCAGATAGACGGAAGCAAATTGACGCATTTAAATTATTCTTTTTATGGAACAACTTATGATCCGGCACATCCGGAGAATACAAAGTTGTTATGTTTAGACTCTTATGCTGATTTTGAGCATATGGAAGGCGGAATTCCTTGGGATGCTCCTGTAAAAGGGAACTTTTATGACTTAATGAAGCTCAAGCAAAAATATCCTCATCTAAAAATTTTGATTTCTGTTGGAGGATGGACTAAAGGTCAGGATCTTTCTCCAATTGCTGCAAATCCAGTGGCAAGAGCTGCTTTGGCTGCAGATATGGCCAACTTTATTACTACTTATCCCTTTATTGACGGATTCGACATTGACTGGGAATATCCTCTTTCTGGAGGAACAGATGGTACCGAAGTGATTAACGGAGCTCCAATTCCTGCACAAAAGTACAGCCCGGACGACAACAAAAATTTAGTTTATTTATTGAAAGCAATGCGTCAGGCAATGCCAAATAAATTAATATCAATTGCTGCAGGAAATAATGTTCGAAATGTTGCAAAACAATATTTAGGGCCACTTAACAGAGCGCAGTACGGAATGACAGAAGATATTTCGACTTATTGTGATTATATCACTTATTTTGGATATGATTTTGGTGGAAACTGGTACGACAAAACCTGCTACAACGCTCCTCTATATGCAAGCGGAAATACTAATGATCCATTATATGGCGCAACGCAATCTGAATCACTTGACGAATTAACCAATCAATATTTAAATGTTGTTGGTTTTCCTGCGAATAAACTAATCATGGGATTGCCTTTTTACGGAAAAAAATTCGATCATGTTGCTAATAACGGAACAAATCCAAATTTACCGGGATTATTCGTTTCAGCTCCAAGAGATATTGTTTCAGGATGTACAAATCCGCAAAATCCAACAGGAACTTGGGATGGCCCTGCAGCATGCGAAAAATCAGGAAGTATTGAAATTTGTGATTTAGTCGGAAATCCGGTTACGAATTCACATGCGTATTTAGATCCAAATACAATGTTAGTTACACCAACTGCAGCTGCAGCAGGATGGGTACGCTATTTTGATAATACAACGAAAGTTCCTTATTTATACAATGCTACTTTAAAACAGTTTATCTCTTATGAAGATAAACAATCAATGGATTTAAAAGTACAATATATTAAATCGAAAAACCTTGCTGGAGGTATGGTTTGGGAATTGTCTCAAGATACCAGAGGTTCTGTTCCAAATTCATTATTAAAACAAGTTGACACTTCATTTGGGAGCATCGTTGCCGGAACAGTAAGTATTGTTGGTTCTGTTAAAAACGGAACTGCTTTAGTGCCAGATGTTACAGTTGAATTACGTGATGCAAGCAATGCGGTATTACAAACCGTAGTTTCTACAGCTGGTAATTTTACATTTAATAATTTGACTTCAGGACAAAATTATACGCTTACCGCTTTAAAAGCAACTTATACATTTACACCAGTAACGTTAACAAATGTTACTGTAAATCAAACGGGTGTTGTTATTAATGGAACACAGCCAACTTATACGGTAAGCGGAACGATTTTAGACGGTACAACGCCAGTTTCTGGGGTTACTGTTTCGGCTGTTTCAGGAAGCACAACTTTAACGGCAGTTTCAAATGCAAGCGGCGTTTATAACGTTGCAGGATTAACTGCGGGACTTAATTTTACAGTTACAGCTGCAAAAACCGGATTTTCCTATACGCCAGTTTCAACAGTTTACAATGCTATTGATGCAAATAAAACGTTGAATTTTACACAAAGCGCCCCAATTGTTTATTATACCGTAAGCGGAACTATTTTAAACAATACAACTCCGGTTTCAGGTGTAACCGTTACGGCAACTTCAACAGGTGGAAATTTTACAGCAGTTACAAACGCGAGCGGTGTATATTCACTTAGTTTGCCTGCTGCGGGAAATTATACTGTAACTGCTGCTTTAAGCGGACAAACGTATACGCCGGCTTCAACAGTTTATAGTAATTTAACTGCCAATAAAACATTGAATTTTTCTCAAGATGTTATTGTTGTTGGCGCTAGTAAAATTAGCGGAACAGTTAAAAATGGTGCTAATCCGGTTTCTGGTGCAAAAGTAGAATTGATTTTGCCTTGGACAGATAACGCACATCCTTATTTAAGCAAACTTGCCGTTACAGACGCGCAAGGAAAATACAGTTTTGACAACGCAATTTTAGCAGGTTATACCACTATTTCAAGTCTTAAATTAAATACTTGGGAAAATGGGGAAGTAGTTTATCTGCCTTCAAATCTGGCTAATTTTCCAGTTCCTGCAAATGCTACAGTGTATGATTTTAATACAAGTGTAGTTACGCCGACGTATTATACAGTAAGCGGAACAGTTCTTAACGGAGCGACGCCAGTTTCTGGAGCGACAATTTCAGCAGTTTCGGGTTCAACTACTTTAACAGCAACTTCTGATGCATCAGGAAATTATTCAGTTGCAAATTTGGTTGGCGGTTCAGATTATACGGTAACAATTGCAAAAACAGGTTTGACATTCACACCGGCTTCAACGGTTTATACAGCAATAAATTCAAATAAAACATTGAGCTTTACACAAACTGTTGTTTCTCCAACGTATTATACAGTTAGCGGAACAGTTTTAAACGGAGCAACTCCAGTTTCTGGCGCTACAATTTCAGCTGTTTCCGGTTCAGCTACTTTAACTGCGACTTCAGATGCTTCTGGAAATTATACTGTTGCTAATTTGGTTTCAGGATCAAATTATACGGTAACCATTGCAAAAACAGGCTTAACATTTACGCCGGCTTCAACAGTTTACAATGCGATCAGTTCTAATAAAACGCTGAATTTTACACAAGTTGTAACTCCGGTTTATTATACAGTAAGCGGAACAGTTAAAAACGGAACTACGGCAGTTTCTGGCGTTACGGTTTCAGCAGTTTCAGGAAGTACAACTTTAACAGCAACTTCAGATGCCTCAGGAAATTACAGCGTTTCTAATTTAGTTGCTGGATCAGATTGTACGGTTACAGCTGCAAAAACAGGATTAAGTTTCAGTCCGGTTTCAACAGTTTATTCGGCTATTAATGCTAATAAAACACTGAATTTTACTCAAAATATTACAAGCGGCAACTTAATCAGCGGAAGCGTAAAGAACGGATCAACTCCAGTTTCTGGTGCCAAAGTCGAATTAATTTTGCCTTGGACAGATAGTACTCATGGTTATGTAAGTATTATTGCAATTACAGATGCTTCTGGTAATTTTAGTTATAATAATTCGGTTTTAGCGGGTTATTCAATTATTACGAGTTTAAAATTAAATACTTGGGAGAATGGAGAAGTAGTTTATTTTCCAAATAATTTGACAAACTTCGCGGTGCCAACAACGCCTCAGGTTTACAACTTCAACACAAACACAGTTTCGCCACCTCAGGTTACGGTTACAGCTCCTTCAGCTGCAACTGTAGCGATTGCTCCTGGAACTGCCATTCAGCTTAAGGCGACTGCAAGTGTAGATGCAAGCTTAACTATTTCGTCAGTTGTATTCAATATCAACGGGCAGAATATTACAGCAACACTTTCAGGAACAGAATATGTAGCAAGCTGGACACCAGTTGCAGCAGATTTCAACAAAAATTATACGTTGAAAGCAACTGTAACCTCTTCAAGTGGTACAACGGCAGAAAACACAAAAGCGTTCTCTTTACAATGTTCAGGAGCAACTTGCCCTAATTCATTGCCTGTAATTACTTGGAATACACCATCAAATACTACTGTATATCAAAATTCTTTCCAAGTTGTGCCAATTTCGGTTACAGCTGTTGATAGTGACGGATCTGTTTCAGGTGTTAGTATTACAATAAATGGAGGTACATTTAACATGACAGCCGGTGCAAACAATACCTATACGTATAATTTTACCCCATCTGCTTATCAGGATTATCCAGTTGTAATCAAAGCAACTGATAATCAATCAGGCGTAACGACATTAAACAATACGATTAAAATTGCTACGATTAGCGGCAATAGATTCATTCCACTTCCATCTAAAATTATTTTAGGATACGCACATTCTTGGGAAAATACTTCTGCTCCATTTTTATATTTTTCTCAAATGGTAGGAAGTAAGTTTAACGTAGTCGATTATTCTTTCGTAGAAACAGTTAATCGTGATGGTTATACACCAGTATTAACTACAAATGACAACAGATATTTGACCAATGGTGTTTTCGATAAGCAATTGTTGAAAAATGATATAAAATCATTAAGAGATAGCGGCGTTCCTGTTATTGTTTCTATTGGAGGTCAAAATGGTCATGTTGTTTTAGATAATGTAAATCAAAAAAATATTTTTGTTAATGGTCTAAAAGCAATTATCGATGAATATCAATTTGATGGAGTCGATTTGGATTTTGAAGGCGGATCGATGAATTTTAATGCAGGAGCTTTAAGAGATATTTCTTATGCTGGTATTTCTGCTTATCCAAGATTAAAAAACATTGTAGATGCTTGCAAAGAATTAAAAGCGTACTATGGCCCTGGATTTTTATTAACTGCAGCTCCAGAAACACAATATGTACAAGGAGGATATTCTACCTATACGGATACTTTTGGTTCTTTCCTGCCAATCATTCAAAACTTGCGTAATGAATTGGATTTGTTAGCGGTACAATTGTATAATACAGGAGGAGAAAACGGATTAGACGGCCAATATTATGGTACTGCTAAGAAAGCAAACATGGTAACTGCCCTAACTGATATGGTGATAAAAGGATACAACATCGGTACAACAGGAATGCATTTTGATGGTTTACCGGCCTCAAAAGTTCTTATTGCATTACCAGCTTGTCCAAGTGCAGCAGGTAGCGGTTATTTAACGCCGGCAGAAGGAATTAGTGCTATGAATTATTTAAGAACCGGAACCACTTTTTCAGGAAGAACATACACTATGCAGCCAGGTGGGCCATATCCTTCTTTAAGAGGTTTAATGACTTGGTCTGTTAACTGGGATGCATCTTCTTGCGGTAATTCATCTGAATTATCTAATGCGTATGCCGCTTATTTCGCTTCGCAGTTGGCAGGAAAAACATTGGTTCTTGAGGATATTTCAGTAAAAAATAATGCTACGATAGCGTATTTTAAAAATGATGCTTTATCAGTTTCAAATGAAACAGAAGATATTACTCAGGTTGAAGTTTTCAACTTGATTGGACAAAATGTAGCAAGTCGCAGAAATGTTCAAAATAGTAAAGAAGTGTTGCTGCAAAGTCAGAGTTTCACTACCAAGCAATTGTTTTTGGTTGTAGTTACAGACAAAGCAGGAAATAAAAAATCATTCAAAGTAATGAATTTTTTAAACTAGAATAAAGAATTGAAAATTTCGAAATAAAAAATTGGGACGGTTAAAATTGAGTTTGGTTATTTATTTTTTAATCTAATTTTTATTTCAAATAAATGCTGTGAATTAAGGAGATTTGTTATTTGGTTTTCTCCTTAACAAGCGCATTATGAACCTGGCAAATCTCTATTGCCAGGTTTTTTTTTAGTGCATACCGCCCAAAGAAAAATTGGCTGCGCAGGTTCCAAAACCTATCACAAAACCAATTACAGAATACAAAATAATTTTTAAAGAAACCTTTTTATCATCTGATACAAAGATCAAACGCACTATTCCAATTAAAAAACCAATAATACTTGCTAAGGCAGCAAAACCACCAATTGTCATTAAAAAACCGTTCATAAATATATATTTTTTTAGAAATTGTAAATCAGAGCTGACTTATAATTATGGCACAAGTTCCAAATCCTATTACAAGAATGATTACGGGAATCAACATAAGCGTTAAAAAAAGCTTTTTTATCTTCTTTCCCTGAAATTAAGCCGAATAAACCAACAAAAAACATTACTATAAGAATGAATCCAATAAAAAATAAAATTTCCATCAATTAAATTTATTTCAAAAAGTTAGCATTCAATTCCTCTCTAATTTTATCAATTTTATGATCTCTGTAAAATAAGTTCATCGTTTCAAAAGGTATAATTTTCATTTTATCACTCACAATATGTACACATGATTTTTTAACCGCACGGACATCAAAATCATGAGCGTCCATAAAATTCATAATCAAAATTCGGAACAAATTATTATAATTTAATGTATCGGATTGTACTCTTGGTAAACAGCACATTAATTCATTCATTTCGCTTTCGGCACAATCAACAGAAATTCCGGTGCTGAATAAATTCAGCATATGAGTTTTTAATTTTTCATCATGTTCAAAAACAATTGTATTTTTTGAATTGTTCAATAAATCTTCTGGATTAATCAGATGCGTCATCGGAAAAACTTCATCTTCTATTTTTAAAGCATAAGCCATGCATAAAGCATCTGGATTGCATGGAACCGGTATCAAATCCTGAGGTGTAAAAAGAGGATATTGTTCGTAGATTTTACGACGTACTTCTGTCAATGTTATTCTGCCTTGATTATCATCATAATTGTCATTTCGGCCTGCAACTTGTGTTGGTTGAAAAGTAACGCCACGAACGCATTTCTGCTTTAATGCATATTCAATTATTTGACCAATTTCATCATCGTTTTCGCCTTTTTGAAGTGTAATTACTAATGTTGTAGAAATATTAAAAAGGTTCAAATGTTCGATTGCTTTTTTACGAACTTCAGTTAAATCTTCACCTCGGAGTTTTTGTAATACTTCGGGCTTAAAACTGTCAAATTGCAGATAAATTTCAAAATCAGGCATATAAGTAGCCAGTGTTTCAACAAACTTAATATCTTTTGCAATCCTGATTCCGTTGGTATTCAGCATTAAATGTTTGATAGGCTTACTTTTGGCAATGTCCAAAATTTTAAAGAATTCTGGATGTACGGTTGGTTCTCCACCTGAAATCTGTACAACATCGGGTTCGCCCTCGTTGGCGACAACAGTATCAAACATTTTTTCGATTTCTTCCAGCGTACGATGCCTTCCATAGTTTGGGGCAGAATTCGCATAGCAAGTTGGGCACGCCAGATTACAGCGATCGGTAACTTCTACAATAGTCAAACAAGAATGTTGCTCGTGATCTGTACATAACCCACAATCGTAAGGACAGCCATAATGTACCTTCGTATTGAATTTCAAAGGCATTTCAGACTGTTTATTATAATTTCGGATTTGCTTGTAATAATCTACATCATCGGCAATCATAGACTTGAGCTCGCCATGTTTTTTGCAATGTTTCAACATCCAGACATTATCGTTTTGAAATACGATTTTAGTGTCTACAAGATCCAGACAGTGCGGGCACAAACTTTTGGTGTAATCGTAAAATATATAATCGCGGGTTTTCATCTAAAAAACAGGTTTTAAAAGTAAGATTTTATTTGTTTTTATAATTAAATATTCTGCCGATAAATTTGTAATAATAAACAAATATAAAAATGGAGCTCCATTGTATACTGCTCAAGTTAAGAAATAAAGGCTGATATGGTTTTATAAATTCAATTAAAAATCGGAATAAAAAATAAAGTATCATAAAGAGTTTAAAACGGTCACCATTAATGAGTTCTTTATTTTTTATTTGCTGAAAAAATAGGAAAAGAACAATCATGAAAACCATTTCATACAAAGCAACAGGATGTCTCAATAATCCGTCGCCTAAATTCATTCCGGTTAAAAAAGTAGTTTCGTTGCCGTAAGTAGGTTCTGCAATTCCCATTGAGAAACAGCCAATTCGGCCAATAAACAAGGCAATAATTATTGGAATAACATATAAATCACCCGAAGCGATTTTGACACCTATTATTTTTTTGAAAAGTTCAACGCCAAACAAACCGCCTAAAAAGCCTCCTGCAACCGTTTTATTCTGAAAGAAAGTTAAAAAAGTCTGGTTTGCAATTTCATTTGGGTTTTCGAGCAAGGCAATAACTCTCGAACCTATCAAAGCGCCTACCATAGCTCCCAGCATAATGATAATACGATTTACATCTGAAATAGAATCGGTTGTTCTTTTTCTTAGAAAATAATAAGCTCTAATACCAACAAAAAAAGCTGCAGTTTCAAATACAGAATGCCAGTAAAAAGTTTTTTCAAAGATTTCGAACTGAAAAGGAAATGTCATTTTTAGTCAGAATTTTTTGCTAAAGTAAGAAAATGAAATTGATTATTTCAGTTAATTTTATTCAAATAAATGTTGTGAATTAAGGAGATTTGTTATTTGGTTTTCTCCTTGGCAAACGCATTATGAACCAGGCAAATCTCTATTGCCAGGTTTTTTTATTTTAGGTAAAAAAAATCAGAATTTTAGGAGTTGCATTTCTTTTAATAGTATTTTGCATTAAAATTAATTATTAGAGTAAAAATGAAAAGTAGCATTTCTATTATGAAGTATATTTTCTGTATAATTGGTTTGGTGCTATTGGCACTAGCCTTTTCTAAGTACCAAGAAAAAATGGCTTTTATAGAAAAAGCAGCTGTTGGACAGGGTAAAATTGAAGCAATAGTGTCAGATGATACGTCTATAGTCTCGTTCACGACAAAAAAAGGCAAGCAGATCCAATTTACTTCTTATAATAGTATTAATCCGCTAAGTAGTAACGAAGAAAAGAATGTTGAAGTTTTGTATGACCCAGTAAATCCAACTAAAGCTAAAGTTAATAATTTTGGTTCTTTGTATCTTGCTCCATCAGTTTTAGCACTCGTAGGAACTGTTTTCTTTTTGACAGGTTTCTCATTTTTTAGGTCTGATTATTCTAAACAAAAAAAGATTTATTCTTTGCAGCAAAACGGTAAAAGCATTATGACAAAATTTGTTGACGTACAAGTTAACATGAATGTAACAGTAAATGACAGTAATCCTTATTTTATCTGCAGTGAATGGCTAGATTCAAAAACAAACAAAATGTATTATTTTGAAAGTGATGATATTTGGTACAACCCCACAGATTTAATAAAAAATAAAGAAATAAAAGTCACAATTGATTTAAAAGATCCAACTAGATATATGATGGATATTTCATTTTTAAAGAAATAAAACTTTTAAGTACTTTTGAAGTCAAATACAATGTTTCAGAATCAATGCAGAAATTTATCAGCTTAATTGCACTTCTTTTTATTTTTACCATAAGTACAGCCCAAATCAAAGCAGGAAAGCCAGAAGTTGATCCAATCCAGGTTCAGAAGACTTTCGAAACTTGGTCAGCTTATCAAAGCAAAAACATTATGCTGTCAAGAGATTTTACAGCGCTTGATGTTACTTCAAAAGAAATCTCCAAAGAGTCTTTTTTAGATCAATTGGCAAACGGAAATTTTATTCCAATTCGGTTAAAATCTGAAGGAAATGAATACGCTTATAAACTTTCCAAAATTCTGCCAAAAACTGATACAAGTATCAAAGCAACTATTAATCAAATTGGTTTTGATGCCTATAAAAACTTCAAAATGGAAGGAACGGCTTTTCCTCAATTTTCATTTAAAGATTTAAACGGAAATTTGGTTACAAACGAATCCATGAAAGGAAAAATTATTGTGATAAAATGCTGGTACATTCACTGCACACCTTGTATAAGAGAATTTCCACAAGTCAATAAATTAGTAGAAGAATACAAAAACCGAAAAGATATTCTCTTTATAAGTCTTGCGGAAGATTCTGCTGAACAATTAAAAACATTCTTAGCAAGAAAGCCATTGTCATATTCGGTAATTCCAGATATGAAAGTGTATATGAATGAAGCTTTGCAGTTGAATTCTTTTCCAACGCATTTTATTTTAAATAAAGAAGGTTTGATTGCTAAAGTGCTTCCAAATTTTGAGAGTTTAGAAGTGGCTTTGGCTAAGGAAAGCAAGCTGTAGCCGAATTAATCTCGCAAAGTAACCTCATTTTTGTCATTTCGAGGAACGAGAAATCTCCACGAGAAACTCCATTCCTATAGTCGCCAATCTTTGTAGAGCTACTTGCGAAGATTTCTCCTTCGTCCAAATGACAAGATTACGTAGTAATAAACTTGGTGAAACAAATCTCTACGCCTCTGCGAGAAATCCTCGTTCGCATAAAAAAACTTAGTCCCTTTGTCTCTTTGCAACTCTGAACCTTTTTCACTACTTTTGCACCAAATTAATTAAAAAGACATTCATGTTAACAGTCAATAATTTATCAGTTCAATTTGGCAAACGAATTTTGTTTGACGAAGTAAATACCACATTCACTCACGGAAATATTTACGGCGTTATTGGAGCCAATGGTGCTGGAAAATCTACATTTCTTAAAATTATTTCGGGCGATATGGACCCAACTTCTGGGCACATTCATTTAGAGCCAGGAAAACGTATGTCGGTTTTAAACCAAAATCACAACATGTTCGATGAGCATACTGTTTTGGAAACCGTATTAATGGGAAATAAAGTTCTTTATGCTGTTAAAAAAGAAATGGATGAACTTTATTTAGACTACAACGATAAAAATGCTGATAGAATAGGGGAGTTGCAAGTTCAGTTTGAAGAAATGAACGGATGGAACGCTGATTCTGATGCCGCATCAATGTTGTCTAACTTAGGAATCAACGAAGAGCATCATTATACTTTAATGAGCGATATGGAAGGAAAAATGAAAGTTCGTGTGCTTTTGGCGCAGGCACTTTTCGGAAATCCTGATGTATTGATCATGGATGAGCCTACCAACGATTTGGATTTCGAAACAATTGCTTGGTTAGAAAATTTCTTAGCAAACTATGAAAATACTGTAATTGTAGTATCGCACGACCGTCACTTTTTAGATGCGGTTTGTACACATATTTCTGATATTGATTTCGGGAAAATCAATCACTATTCAGGAAACTATACTTTCTGGTACGAGTCTAGCCAATTAGCGGCAAAACAACGTGCACAGCAAAACAAAAAAGCAGAAGAGAAGAAACAAGAATTGGAAGAATTTATTCGTCGTTTTAGTGCAAACGTCGCGAAATCGAAACAAGCAACTTCTCGTAAAAAAATGATTTCGAAATTGAATATTTCTGAAATCAAACCTTCAAGCCGTCGTTATCCTGCAATTATTTTTGATCAGGATCGTGAAGCTGGAGATCAGATTTTAAATGTAGAAAACTTATCTGCATCTGTAGATGGAGAAGTTTTATTTAAAGATATTAATCTGAATATGGCGAAAGGCGACAAAATCGTTCTTTTCTCTAAAGATTCACGTGCTACAACTGCTTTCTACGAAATTTTAAACAACGAGCAAAAAGCAGATTCAGGAACTTTTGATTGGGGAATTACAACAAACCAAGCGTATCTTCCGGCTGAAAACCATAAATATTTCGAGAATGATTTAACTTTAGTTGATTGGTTACGCCAATATGCTAAAACTGAAGAAGAGCGTGATGAGGTATTTATTAGAGGTTTCCTTGGGAAAATGATTTTCTCTGGAGAAGAAGCTTTAAAAACTTCAAGCCGAGTTTTATCTGGAGGAGAAAAAGTACGTTGTATGTTGTCTAGAATGATGATGGAGCGCGCAAACATTTTAATGTTAGACGAACCAACAAACCACTTAGATCTAGAATCTATTACAGCTTTCAACAACTCATTGAAAAACTTTAAAGGTTCGATAATTTTTACAACGCATGACCACGAATTCGCGCAAACTGTTGGTAACCGAATCGTAGAATTGACACCAAATGGAGTTATCGATCGTTACATGACATTTGACGAATATCTTGATGATGAAAAGATTCAGGAACAAAGAAAAAAGATGTACAATCTTTAATAAAATAAAACACGAAGCTATGTTTTTTGTAAAAAAGTGAAACGCCTTTTTTAAGTTCAAAAAGCTATGTTTCTATGTGTTTAAAAACAAAATCCCCGCTATGAAAATAACGGGGATTTTTTTATGTCTTATTTACTACCACCGAAAAGCTTAGCGAAAATGAAAATAATAATCGCAACAATAAAGATTACGATAAATATCCCGAATCCCATTCCGGCTTTAAAAATGTCTCCAATAACTTCGCAGCTTGTAAATGAGAATAGTATCACTAATACCATTAACATTCTTGTAATTTTATTTTGCATGATTCTGAGTTTTTAAATTTCTAAATTAAAATTACTTCAGGAATCTTGAAAATATGTTATAGAATTTTTTGGAAATGTTTTAGGATTTTGAGTTTTTAATATGAGTTTTATTAGAATACTTTTCAATCATTGATTTGATAAAAGAACCACGATTGAAGTTTTTCACAAATCAAGACTTTTCGTTTTTTTTCTAATTCTTTATTAATCTTTTTGTTAACATTTAATTGAGATGTAAATGGATATTCTCTGTTTCTTCTATGCTGTACATAGTCTTTATGCTGTACGAAGTCTTCCGACTTTGTACTCTCCTCAATATTTTTTTGATTTTCTTTGTGTTCTATTGTAGTCGCTACGAAGTCAGGAGACTTTGCAAAGCGACTTCTAACTAATATTAAGCTTGATTTTTTGCTTTGAGATAATTATCTATATATGTTTGTGGTTCTCCAGCAATTGATGCACCTTGATAATTTTGATATGCTGAGACTTTCTTTATGTTTTCTGTTTTTCCTGCTAAAAAATGTTGATAATAATAGAGTGCAATTGCTTTAGTTATAGTTGGGAATTTTAAATTTTTCACAAATTCCTCGAGAAATTTGAAAAATATTTTTTTGTCATTTTTGAGTGAATCATCAAGATCTTTAATAGTTTTTATTTCAAAGAAATCAAATCTTTCCAAAATTCCATTAAGATCATTATTATGTTCTTCATAAGTCCATCCAGTAATTGTTGACATTAATTTTCTAGCCTCTTGTAATATATTACTTTCGTTGTTGAAATTTGCTAAAGAAGCTTGGTTGATTTTAACATCTTGTGGAGATTTTTTAATTAATTTACCAACTTCAATTTCATAATTTGATAATTCACCTTTTAATCTGTCAAATTCAAGATCTGCCGTTTCAAGTAGGGCTGCTAATCGGTTAAAGTTTCTTTTATATTGATCAGGAATAGCGGATTTTCCTTTATATCCTAAATCATGTTCAATTTCTGCCCAAGCATGCTGTAATATTGATCTTATTTGTATTTCAAATTTCAAATTTTTATAATCTTTGTATTCAGTTAAGGTTGCTCTAGATGCATTTATATTTACGACTAGATGAAGTGATTTGTACCCAAATTGATCTGTGTTAAGTTCTCTCTTATCAATCGAATTTTTTGGATCAACGGTGAATTCTTGTAATATGAGACTTGCAATTACATCAACATCACTTTCTAAATAAGATATAATTCTTACTCCGACGATATCAGTAATTTCATGTAAAGATGTGTATTTGTTTAATTTCCGATCAATCTTTTTCGATAAACTTTCATAATCCTTCGTTCTTCCGCTTATATGATGAAATAAGATTTTTTTTTGTTGAAGTAAATCAGTTAATAAGTTAACAGTTCGCTCACAAAATGAGTCAAGAATTTTTTTATTAGTAATGAAATCGGATAGAATTTTTTCTTTCATGTTATTCTATAATATCGTAAACAATTTGATTGGCAATGAAAAATATAAATATTCTTTTAGTGAAACTTTTGAATATTATGCTAATAAGCTGTTTGTTTTCTTTCAAAAGAGATATGTTCTGGACTGCCACTTTGTTTTAAAATATTGTTTACATAGTTTACTTGACCATGTAGCGATTTTTGATTTAGTGCATCCCAGATTTCTTTTCCATCTTTTGAATCTAATTTATAAGACAATAGCTCAATATGTTTTTTTAATATTTCTAGTTTTAATAATTCTAATTCATGTTTAAGAGATTCAGTTTTAATTTCTAAAGATTTAATGTCGTAGGGAGAGTTTATATTTAATTCTTTTGAAAATAGCTCTTTAGTATTTTCTTGAGTTTGTTTTATTTTTTCGAGTTTTTCCAAAAAATCCTTTTGAAACATTTTATCGTTTTTAATTAAATTTGTCAAGTGTTTATCTGCATTTTTTTTTCGTTTAAAAATGTCTGCTGAAATAAGAGCAGAAAATAAACCTATGAAAACTGCAATTAATGAAGTCCATTCTATGTTTTTTAATATATCTATCATTTCAGAAGTTATTTAATGGTTGCCCTTTTCGCACGTGTAAATCATATTTGTCAAATCCGAGAGCAATTGTTGCAAATATTGCAATCCAAAGTTGATAATGCCATATGTTTTGGATAGGAGAATCAGTAGCTATCGCCCCATATGTTGCAACAAGAAATAAAGATAAAATAAAAAAAAGATAGAAAAGAATTTTTTCAGTACTTCCAATAGCCACAGTCATGATATACATTGCCACAGTTAAAGTTAAAGTTTTTTCCTGAATATTTTCTTTGTAAAATACAGCTATTAAGAATGGGAAGGTAAGTATAGTCATGTTTAGTCCCATGCTAATAATCCAGTCTTTCTTTTTTTCGTCCATTTATTTTATCTTTTAAAACTATTTTAAATTATTATTGTAGAAATATCCAATTTGTTTCTTAAGCTAAAATATAATTTAAAATTGCATTTTTTTTAAAAAAGTTGATTTAATTTCTGTAAGATTTTTAAATTCCTATAAATTCAAACTTTAAGTCTTTATATATTTCAAAAATAAATATTTCCCCACTCAACACCCCAACAAATAAATTCTGATTTCGTATATTTGCGCAACCAAACATTACAATCACTTATGAGTCAAAAAGTATTACTTAATTCGAAAGAAGTTACTATCATACTCCATCGTTTGGCTTGTCAGTTAATCGAAAAACATCTTGATTTCTCTGATACTATTTTAGTGGGAATTCAGCCAAGAGGCGTTTTTTTAGCGGAACGTTTAAAACAAATATTAGAAGACGAATACAAAGTTCCTGAAATTTCTTTAGGATATTTGGACATCACTTTTTTTAGAGATGATTTCCGTCGTACTGATAAACCGCTTGAAGCCAATAAAACCCAAATCAATTTTATAGTCGAAGACAAAAAAGTCATTTTTATTGATGACGTTTTGTTTACCGGACGAAGCATTCGTTCTGCCTTAACAGCAATTCAATCTTTTGGGCGACCTTCAGAAATTGAATTGTTAGTATTGATCGACAGACGTTTCAGCAGAAATCTTCCAATTCAGCCGGATTATAGAGGCCGTCAGGTTGATGCAATTAATGGTGAAAAAGTAAAAGTGAGCTGGAAAGAAAATGATGGTGAAGATGTTGTTCACTTAGTAACGAATTAGTTTAATCGGTTAACCGGTTAATTGTTTAATCGGAAAAGCCAAAATGATTAAACGATTAATAAATAAAAAAGTTGAACCGTTAAATCGGTAAACTGTTTAATCGCAAAGCAAACGATTAAACGATTAAACAAACAAACAGTTAAACAATAAATAAAAAATGAAAGAATTAAGCGTAAATCATTTATTAGGAATTAAATATATCAACGAGAATGATATTAACCTGATTTTTGAAACGGCAGATCATTTTAAAGAAGTCATTAATAGACCAATTAAAAAAGTTCCTTCATTACGAGATATTACCATTGCCAATATTTTCTTCGAAAACAGTACCAGAACCAAACTTTCTTTCGAATTAGCGCAGAAACGTTTATCTGCTGATGTGATCAGTTTTTCTGCAGCTCAATCCTCAGTTAAAAAAGGTGAAACACTGATTGATACTGTAAACAATATCCTTTCGATGAAAGTGGATATGGTTGTAATGCGCCACTCTAATCCCGGAGCGGCTTATTTTTTATCTAAAAATGTCAAAGCCAGTATAGTAAATGCAGGAGACGGAGCGCACGAACATCCAACTCAAGCTTTATTGGACAGTTATTCTATCAGAGAAAAATTGGGTGATGTTGCTGGAAAAAAAGTAGTTATTGTAGGTGATATTCTGCATTCGAGAGTTGCCTTATCAAACATATATGCTTTGCAGATGCAAGGCGCAGAAGTTAAAGTTTGTGGACCAAAAACATTGATTCCGAGATATATTGAATCGCTTGGTGTTACGGTTGAACCGAATTTAAGAAAAGCATTAGAATGGTGCGATGTTGCCAATATGCTTCGTGTACAAAACGAACGTATGGATGTGAATTTCTTTCCATCAACACGAGAATACGCACAGCAATACGGAGTTGATAAACCGCTTTTGGATTCGCTAGGAAAAGAAATCGTAATCATGCACCCAGGACCAATCAACAGAGGAGTAGAGATTACTTCTGAAGTGGCCGATTCTGATCATTCAGTGATTTTGAATCAGGTAGAAAATGGAGTTGCAATTAGAATGGCGGTTATTTATTTGCTGGCTTCTAAAATACAATAGTTTCAAGTTTCAGGTTTCAGGTTTCAAGTTTTGGAACGTGGGCTTCGACTTCGCTCAGCCTGACAAACTTGAAACCTGAAACAAAAAAATAAAAAAACTTCGTAACTTAGCTCATAGAAAAATATTAGCGCATAAATTACATAATGAAAGTAGATCAAAAAGGACATACCGTTACAATAAAAGATACACAAGGTGATGTAAATAGCTTTGTAGAAAAAGTGACGCAGCAGTTTAAAACTTTTGAAAAACACAATGTTATAATCGATTTGTCAGCAGATTCTAATTTGTCTGAAAATGATTTGAAGTTATTTTTACCATTGGCAAAGTCACAAAAGAAAATAAAAAAATCATTTGTAATTGTAGCTTCGGATCTTGATTTTAATGCGATTTCAGATAAATTGGTTGTTGTTCCTTCTCTTTTGGAAGCGCACGATATTATCGAAATGGAAGAAATTGAAAGAGACTTCGGATTTTAAAAATAAGAGTTTAATTGTTGATATTCGATTTAACATTTAATCGTTTTGATTTGATTTTAGCTCGATTAAACGATTACCAATTAAACAAATAAACAAATTGAAACTAACCATACTTGGCTGTTATGCCGCAACTCCTAGAACAATTACCAATCCTACTTCGCAGGTTTTAGAGATTAAAAACCGATTATTTTTAATTGACTGCGGTGAAGGAACGCAGGTACAGATTCGTAAGAATAAGATTAAATTCTCAAAAATTAATCACATTTTTATTTCGCATCTTCATGGAGATCATTTGTATGGATTGATTGGAACTATTTCGACTTTTTCGCTTTTAGGAAGAACTACCGATTTACATATTTATGGACCAAAAGGAATGAAAGAGATTATTACTTTACAATTAAAATGACGAATTCTTGGACAACATATAATTTGTTTTTCCATGAACTGGAATCGAAGGAAAGTGAAGTGATTTTTGAAGATAAGAAAGTTATAGTAAAAACAATTCCGTTAAAACATCGAGTTTATACAAATGGATATCTTTTTGAGGAAAAACCAGATGAGAGAAAACTAAATGTTGATGTCGTTCAGAAATATGATATTCACATTGCTTATTATCAGAAAATTAAAAACGGAGGAGATATCACACTTGATAACGGAACGGTAATTGAAAATGAGAAACTTACTTTTGATCCGGCTCCAACAATGAGCTATGCTTTTTGTTCTGATACGGTTTATCACGAAGCATAATTCCGATTAATAAAAATGTTGATGTTTTGTATCATGAATCTACTTTTTTAGAATCTGAATCTTCATTGGCACAAAAAACATTGCATTCAACAGCAAAAGAAGCGGCGACGAATTGCACTTAAAGGCAAATGTAAAACAATTGGTTTTAGGTCATTATTCGACACGATATGATGGGATTGAACGTTTTAAAAATGAAGCCGAAGATATTTTTCCAAATGTGCTTTTAGCAGATGATGGAAGTTTCTTTTGAGTTTTGATTAAATATGCTAAGGTTTAATTGTTTCAGGTTTCAAGTTTCAAGTCTTGGAATGATAACAACGGATGTCACCCTGAGCGAAGTCGAAGGGCTTTTGCAATACGAAAGGGTTTCGACTTCGCTAGCCTTACAAACCTGAAACTTGAAACAAAAAAAAAACAATAACTATGAACGATTTAAGCAATTATAGAAAATCTTACGAGAAAAGCGAATTATTGGAAACCAATATTCCTGAAGATCCAATTAATCTATTTAATAGATGGTTTCATGAAGTAGAAGATTTTGGCGGAAGCGGAGAAGTGAATGCTATGACCGTTTCTACAATTGGGTCTGGATGGGTTTCCGAAATCGAGAGTGGTTTTGCTGAAGAAATTCTCTGAAGAAGGTTTTATATTTTATACCAATTATAATTCGGAAAAAGGAAAAGCAATTGAAGCAAACCCAAATGTTTGTTTGTCATTTTTTTGGCAGGAAATGGAACGTCAAGTCATTATAAAAGGAATTGCCCAAAAAACTTCTGAAAATATTTCGGATGGTTATTTTGATTCAAGACCAGACGGAAGCAAGCTTGGCGCGATTGTTTCGCATCAAAGTGAAGTTATTCCGTCGAGAAGTTTTTTGGAAGAAAATCTGAAGAAATTAGAAGCTGAATTTGAAGGAAAAGCAATTCCGCGACCGGAAAATTGGGGCGGTTATTTAGTGACTCCTTTGCAAGTAGAATTTTGGCAAGGAAGACCTAATCGACTGCATGACAGAATTCGATATACAAGTCAATCTGATTTTTCATGGAAGATTGAGCGACTTTCTTCTTAAATGTAAGAAAATTATATCTTAAAATAAAAATATAATGCATTTCGTCGATTAATTTTGTAGTTTACCGACAATTTGAATATGTTTGACGTAAGAAAAGTGAAACAATTTATTCAAATTATAAAAATTTAAAGGATTTGCCCCAACATTTACTTTAAGCATTAAACTACTGTATGATTATGAAGAAGATAATGCGCATCATGACGTTCATTGCAATACTTTTTGCAATGAACGCATGTTCTGCTGACACTGCGGAGGGAACTGAAAACAGTACTACAACTGAGGTTCTGATTACGAACTACACGTATAATGATTCAGAACTAGAAACCATGAAATTGATTAACGATTATCGTGTGAGTATTGGTCTAAATGCTTTAGAACCAATCAATCATATTTCGGCTAAATGCGAAGAACACAACAAATATATGATCGAAAAAAATGTTGTTGATCATAATGATTTTGTAGCGCGTTCTGAAAATCTTGAAAAAGTTTTGGGTGCAAAAAAAGTAGGCGAGAATGTTGCCTACAATTACAAAACTTCTGAAGCCGTTTTAAAAGCATGGCTTGAAAGCCCTGGACATAAAGAAAACATTGAAGGAAATTTTACTCATTTTGGTATCGCAATAACAATTGATGCTAAAACAGGAAAAAAATATTATACTAACATTTTTGTTAGAATATAAGATTAATTAAAAACTGGTTGGTTTTTTTGGTGATCGTTGCAGTTTTTAAAGCTGTGACGATTTTTTTTATATGTAAAAAAAGCTGTCTGAAATAGACAGCTTTTTTTTCCAAAATATGATAACATAAACTAAATAACTAAAGTGCTGTAATAATAAATTCGCTTCGTCTGTTCATTTGATGTTCTTCTTCCGTACAAGGAACTCCATCTGAACATTTATTAACAAGCTGTGTTTCACCATATCCTTTTCCGGTTAAACGATCGGCCTTAATGCCATTTTTGATCAACCATTGAATAGTTGATTTTGCACGTCTGTCAGACAATGCTTCATTATATTGATATGTTGCACGGCTGTCTGTATGTGAGCGAATATCGAGTTTCATTGCTGGATAGTCGTTTAATACGGCAAGTATTTTTTCTAAATCCAGTGCGGCTTCTGGTCTGATGTTTGATTTATCCAGATCGAAATAAATCATTTTGATGCCAAAGCATTTTCCTAAATCATCACCAACAGTTACACGGCACATGCGTTTGTTAAGCGCAATTGGCAAGTCGGTTTTTCCACTTACTTTGTCAATTGTTACACTGACTTCTTTAGTATCATAATCTTGTTTTTCAGCACGAACGTTGTACGTTTTTTTACACTCAACAGGAAGTTTATATAATCCTGTTTCATCAGCCGTTGTGGTCGCTTTAATAACTTGATTTTCGTATAAAGTAACTTTTGCTCCAGGCAATATTTCTTTTGTTTCAATATCGGTAATTATACCGCTTAATTCTTGAATACATTTTAATCTTCTTGTTTCTAAGAATTTATAGATATCGTCTGATCCTTCTCCGCCGTCTTTATTGGAACTGAAATATCCAAGCCTGCTGACAGGGTCAATAAAATAGGCAAAATCATCTTTCGGAGAATTCACATCGGCACCTACATTTTGAATATTGCTCACAGTGCCATCGCTGTCAATATCACCTACAAAAACATCTAATCCGCCCAATCCAGGATGGCCATCTGAGGCGAAATAAATTTCGTTGTCATCTGTTACAAACGGGAATGTTTCTTTTCCTTCTGTATTAATAGTTTTTCCTAAATTCTCTGGGGTTCCGTAGCTTCCGTCTCCATTTATGCTCACTTTATATATATCAGACTGGCCAATAGTTCCCGGCATATCAGAGGCAAAATAAAGTGTTTTTCCGTCAGGACTAAGTGCTGGATGCGCCGTACTATAATTATCACTTGTAAAAGACAGGGGTGCAATATCAGTCCATTGTCCTTTGCTGTCAAGTGAGGCTTTGTAAAGCTTTACTAAAGTGATTTTATTGGCATCTTTTCCTTTTTTGCCGTCTACAAAATTGTTTCTTGTAAAATATACCGTTTTTCCATCTTTTGCAAAAACAGGAGTTGCTTCGTTAAATTTACTGTTTAAGGAATTTTTAAATTTATTGACTTTAGTAGCAGTGTAGGTAGTAGGATCAACATCGGCATCATAAATGTTTGTAAAATATTCACCTGTCCATTTGTGTTTTCTTTGAGAAAAATTTCCAGTATCTCTGGCCGAAGCAAAATATAATTTGTTGTTGTAAACGAAAGATCCATAATCAGAATATTTGCTGTTGATTCCGGCATTTTCAATTTTATATCGGCCAGAATTTGCTTTAATCTGATCAAGATAATTTACATCTTCTTTATATAATTTTGCTCTGTTGTCATTTTTGTTTTTGGCATCAAATTCATCTAGAATTTTATTTGCTTTAGCAGTTTCTCCAATCGATTTTAGAGACTGTGCATATCTGTAATAATATTCCGGTTCAACACTGGAGTTCATTGCAAATAACTCGCCATACCACTTAGCAGCTCCGTCAAATTCTGAATTAAAGTAATAAGAATTACCAAGCTTCTTGAACATTTCTTCAGACTTATATCCTTTATCTGCTACTCTTTCATACGTTTTTATTGCATCAACATAAGCGTAATTATTGTACTTTTTATCACCAGAATTTACTTTTGACTGCTGTGAATAACTGTCCAATGAAAAAGCGCTTACAAATGTTAGGCAAAGGAAAATATAATTTTTCATAGTACTTATTTTTAGAAGAAACGAGGAGTTGTTATTTTACCATTTTTAGTAAAGAATTCATAACGCAGGAATATTTCATGTGATCCTGAATTATAATTATTTAAGTGTGTGGTTTCACGATCGTAACCATAACCTAAATAAAGACCATCTGTGATTTGAAATCCAACCATAGCACTTAATGAAGCGCTCCATCTATAAGCAACACCCGCCATAAATTTGTCAAAGAACATAAAGTTTGCAGAAAGATCAACTTGTAGCGGTGCACCTTGAACCATTTTTGTAAGTACAGCTGGTTTGAATTTGACGTACTGGTATTTGTCAAGATCAAATACGTAACCTGCCATTAAATAATAATTGATTTTGTCTTTGAAAATGGCAATATCATTATCATCGTAACGATTTGTTTCGATAAAATTTGGGATTGAAAAACCAACATAAGCTTTATCTGAATGCCAATAAACTCCGGCTCCTACATTTGGAGTGAATTTATTATTCAAATCCTGAAATTGCGGATCTCCTGCGATTTCAGGATTCAATTTGTTGACATCCAAATTGAATATATTTGCTGTTCCCTTGATACCAAATGAAAGTTTGAAATTAGCTGAGGTCTGAACAGTGTACGAAACATCAACAGAAATATTATTTTCATTTGTTGGGCCAATTTTATCATTAACAAGCGAACCTCCAATTCCGAGATTGCTATTGTTTATTGGAGTGTTTACTGAGAAACTACTTGTTTCGGGAGCACCATCCAGACCAACCCATTGTGTACGGTACAAACCGAAAATACTTAAGGCTCCACGAGAACCTGCATAGGCAGGATTTATGTTTATAGTATTGTACATGTATTGCGTATATTGAGCATCTTGCTGCGCGTGACCTGCAATAGTTACAAACAGAATGACGAAGTAAAATAATTTTGTTCTCATAGTAGATATTTATTATTTCAATTTTACTATTGATTATTAATGAAATCCCCTAAAAAAATCCACGATATAATTCTTTTCAATCCCCGGATTTTTATTGTTCTCTGCTTTATAAGGCTGCTATAGTATTTATAGCAGCCTTTGAAGCCTGGGTTTATTTTGAAAGATATAGGTATCCGTCTTTTTTGTTATATTGAATTACATTATTTCCGTCTAGCGATTTGTAAGTCACGATGTAGAAGTAGGTTCCTGTTGGCAGACCGTCTGATTGTTTTACAGTCGTTCTTCCTCTCGAAGTTCCATCAAACGCATTCGTTGTATTATTGTAGTCAGTGGTTTCAAAGACTAATATTCCCCAACGATTATAAATTTCCACCGTATTGCCTGGATAACAGGTCAAGTCGCCAATACCATCAATTACAAATACATCATTTATACCATCTCCGTTTGGAGAAAAAGCATTGTGTACAACTATGTTTTCACATGGCAACACTTTACAGTCGTCATTGATTTCCATGCTTAGTACGATGCTTCGAGGGCAAAGCTGATCGGCTATTTTGTACTCAAATGAGTAAGTGCCGAGTGCGAGGCCAAATGCATTTAAAACACTTCCTTGCAATGCTCTCGTGTTGTTTGTATCAACCCAAGTACCGTTTCTTGGAGTTTCTGCTGGAAGAAGTGAAAGCAAGTCAACTAAAGTTGAATCATCATTACAAGCACTACTTGACAGATTTGTAACTCCATTTGGAATAACAGTTATAGTTATCGTTCCGGTATCACAGTTATTTGGATTTAATTTTTCACAAATTTGATACGTATAAGTGTAAGTGCCAGCAACTGTTGCACTTCCTACGATTAAATTGCCAGCAGTATCAACCGCTATATTTGGATCAGATTTTACACCTGTTCCCTGTGGCACTAAACCGAAGTTTACTAGCGAAAGTGTTACCGGAAGACCATTTAGTAAATCATTACTTAGTAAATTTCCAACCACTCCAAATCGATTACAGCCTATGTTAGTATAGCTGTCATCATTTGCAATTATAGGAGAAGATGAAACTGTCACCGTAACAATTGCTGTATCGCAGTTGCCAAAATCAGCTATTTCACAAATCTGATACGTCAAAGTGTATGTTCCAGCGGGAGTATTTGGCGCTACAGTAATCGTTCCGTCAGGATTTAATGTTAAGACTCCTTTTGGATCGGGCGTTACTGTAGTCAAAGTAACATCGCTTGGGTTAACCGGTGAACCATTTAAAGTATCATTAGTATAAACATTGATTACGTTTGTTCCTCCAGTTGTGCCGTTTATTGGTCCAGCAGTATCATCATTAGCAACAATTGCAAATGTTGGTCTTGCGATACAATAAGGATCGGCTGGCGGATAATTCACAACGATTGTTTCGCTTGGATTAACAGAGATCGTAACGGTAGCCGTTGGACGAAGACCTTCAAATCCATCTGGAGCTTGGATCCATTTGTTATTTTGGAAAACCCATCCTGGCCAGTCAATACCATTTCCAGCTTGATCTACTACAGCTCCTGGCCATAGTACTCTGCCACTAAGCGGTAAGTTGGTCATTGTTGTAATTACTTTATTGTTGCTGTCAGCCCATGTAATTGTTACGCCATTTACAGGTGTAAAGTTTACAGGTGTTGCTGTATAATCAAGATACGGAACATCATTTACACAAATTGATGTTGCAGTAACCGTCATAACTGGAGCTTCAATTGTAATCGTTACAGTTGCAGTATCACAATTTGAACTTTGATCAGCTTCGCAAATTTGATATACCATTGTTAATGTACCTGCAGGTGCATTTGGTAAAATATCTAGTGAACCATCAGGATTCAATTGCAAGAACTCATTTGGTGTTACTGTTGTAATAATAACACCCGAAGCGGTTACAGGTACACCTTCAATTGTATCATTTGTCAATACATTCAATACATTTGGTGTTGTATGATTAACTCCTGGGAACGGACCTCCATTATCATCGTTAGCCACAATGTCTTGGTATTCTTTACAATTTACTCCAAAGTCAATATCTAAGTGAACTAAATCTTCTGGAGTTACATTTACAATGTAGCCGTCAGCACTGGTTGTTGTACAAACGGTATGCATTTGTATTTTACCAGTTTTAGATGTCACTTTTTTATTAGTACTTGAAGATGATGATGGTAGAACTTTAACTAATCCTGTTGCTCCTAAAGCAGCACCAACAGCATCTAAGTTTGCATCTCTCACAAGTTTTACTTTGTATTCACCATAAGGATTCGCACTTTCTGGTCTGTTTCTCCAGTATCCTTGAATTCCGATAATTACGTCATCATGATATCCATTTGGACCATCAATGAAAATATTTGAACTTAGAGCATTTCCAAATCCGCCTGCATTTAACTCACCAGCATTTTGTGGACCAACATAGCTTCCGTCGCCATTAAAGTCAATCCATTCCCACATGCTGTAATCGATAGCACCATTGCTGTCTGGAATGTTTTTAGTTACAACGCCATCATTATTAGCATCATACCATTCATCTTGAATTCCGTTGCTATTAACATCATACCAAACATAATCTCCTAAAACAGGAAGGTTTGATTTTCCGTACAAGAAATTGTGAACTTGGAATTTACATTCTTCAAGAGTTGTAAAAAACAAACTTGAATTTAAAGGATACAATTGATAAGCGCTATTCAAATTAGCATCTTGAACTTGAACCAAGTAACTTCCAGCTACTATTCCAGAGAAAGTATATTCACCATTAGCATTGGTAATTCGTATTAAAGTTGGACCAGGCGTTGTACCTTGAGGTATTAACGTTACAGGAACATTTGCAATAGGAGTGTTTGTGTCGGCATTAATAACTTGCCCAGATACTTTAACTTTGTAATTAGGCTGTGTAATAGTTACAGTAGCAGTAGCAGTACAAACTTGCCCTTCACCATTTACAGGAGCAGTTGCGGTAAGTGTATAAGTACCAGCTGGTAAATTGGTGTTTCCAACCACTTCATTATTTGCATTTGTAATCACAACTGTTGCTCCTGGACTGCTTGTCACCGCTATCGAGCCATCAGTTCCATCAAGACAGCTTACGTTAGTAGGGACACCAGATACAGAAACTTTGTTTTCAACAGTGAACTTTTGAACTAATTCTGTTTTGTTTCCAGCGCAGTCTGTCAAAGTATAAGTTCTAGTTAAAATGTACGCATTTCCATCGCAGCCATTTGCTCCATTGTTAGAATCGCTTACTGTGATGTTTACTTTTCCACCGCAATTATCGGCTGCGTCAGTAATATCACTTGGACTTCCGGCCGGAATATCTGTAGCATTTTGTAAACCTGCTACATCTGCCGGAGCTGTTCCTGTTGGAGGCGTTGTATCTCTAACAGTTATAATTTGAGTAAATGAAGCAGTGTTTCCAGAACAATCGCTTGTTGTCCATTTACGAGTCAAAGTATATTCAGTGCCACATTCGTTTTTAATATCAGTTTTAGTTTCAGCTAATACAATTGGTAAATCTCCACTGCAATTATCTGAAGCCTGAACATTCGCAGGTTCTGGAACTGCATCACATGAAACTGTAATATTAGTTGGAAGTTCACCGCTAAAGATTGGAGCAGTAGTATCCTGAATGGTTATCACCTGAGTGAAAGTACTAGAAATATTACCACAATCGTCTTTCACAGTCCAAGTATTGGTGTAAGTTCCAGCATTTGAACATCCTTCAGAAGCTACAAATTGACCGCTTACTTTTTCTATGTTTTTAAGATCAGTATCGCATAAATCTGAAGCCACAGGGAATAAGGCTTGCGCCGATGCCAAAGCTTCTTGGTTACTGCACTCAATAGTTTTGTTTAAAGAAGCAGTTTGCGTAGTCCAAGTTGGAGCGGTTGTATCCTGAATCGTAATCACCTGAGTGAAAGGTTCAGAAGTATTACCGCAGGCATCTTTTACTGTCCAAGTATTAGTGTAGGTTCCTGCATTTGAACATCCTTCAGAAGCAACAAACTGTCCGCTTACTTTTACAATATCTTTTACATCACTATCGCATAAATCTGAAGCTACAGGGAATAAGGCTTGCGCCGATGCCAATGCTTCTTGGTTACTGCATTCAATAGTTTTGTTTAAAGAAGCAATTTGAGTTGTCCAAGTTGGAGCAGTAGTGTCCTGAATCGTAATCACCTGAGTGAAAGGTTCAGAAGTATTTCCGCAAGCATCTTTTACTGTCCAAGTATTAGTGTAGGTTCCTGCATTTGAACATCCTTCAGAAGCAACAAACTGTCCGCTTACTTTTACAATATCTTTTACATCACTATCGCATAAATCTGAAGCTACAGGGAATAAGGCTTGCGCCGATGCCAAAGCTTCTTGATTGTTGCACTCAATAGTTTTGTTTAAAGAAGCAGTTTGAGTAATCCAAGTTGGAGCAGTAGTGTCCTGAATCGTAATCACCTGAGTGAAAGGTTCAGAAGTATTTCCGCAAGCATCTTTTACTGTCCAAGTATTAGTGTACGTTCCAGCATTTGAACATCCTTCAGAAGCTACAAACTGTCCGCTCACTTTTACAATATTGGAAACATCAGTATCACAAGCATCAGTAGCTGTTGGAAATAAGGCTTGAGCCGATGCCAAAGCTTCTTGATTACTACACTCTACAGTTTTGTTTAAAGAAGCAGTTTGAGTTGTCCACGTTGGTGCTGTTATATCCTGAACTATGATAGTTTGACTAACTGGCAGAGAAACATTTCCACAAGCGTCTTTGGCTGTCCAAGTTCTTGTTTTAGTGTATGATCCAGCACAGTTGCCCGGTGTAACAGTATCTTCATAAGTTAATGAAGAAATAGTTCCGTTTAAGTCGCTTGCAGTCGCTTGTGCAAATACAGGTTCTGCAGGACAATTAATTGTTGAGGTCACAGGCAGCGGATCAATAACTGGTAGTATAGAATCTCCGTCGATAATTTCGAATGATTCACTGTGTGTACATCCTTTAGCATCTGTAATTATTACGGTATAACTTCCAGCAGCAAGATTGCTTGCTGTAGCTGTAGTCTGTACTGGATTTGTGTTCCAAGAGTAAGTATAACCTCCGTTTCCGCCAGAAGCAACCACCGTAGCCGATCCTGTAGCAGCGCCACCACAACCTGGATTTATTTGTGATTTTGTAGCCGTTAGTGGAGCACTAGGCTGTCCGATAATTACGGTGCAAGTAGTTTTATATCCTAATTTATCAGTTACCGTTACAGTGTGAGTTCCTGCATTAAGATTTGTTGCCTGAGCAGTTGTTTCTCCGTTGTCCCATGCATATGTATATTCTCCATTTCCACCAACAGGCGTTACGGTCGCTTTTCCATTGCTGTCTCCGTAGCATTTAGCAGGTTCGTTTTGAACGACACTGCAAGAAAGAACATTTGGCTCGGTAATAGTCACAGTACAAGTCGTTTTGCATCCTTTTGAATCGGTTACCGTTACAGTGTGAGTTCCTGCGTTAAGATTTATTGCATGTGCTATAGTTTCTCCATTATCCCAAGCGTAAGTATAGCCTCCATTTCCACCAAGAGGCGTAACAGTTGCTTCTCCATTGCTTAATCCGTTTGCTGTAACAGCTTTGTTTTGAACTACTGAACAAGTCAATACTGCTTCTGGTTGTCCAATAACCACAGTACAAGTAGTTTTATAACCTAATTTGTCCGTTACCGTTACCGTGTGAGTTCCAGCGTTAAGTCCAGTTGCCTGAGCAGTTGTTTCTCCGTTGTCCCATAAATATTTATATTCTCCGTTTCCACCAACAGGCGTTACAGTAGCTTTTCCATTGCTGTCTCCGTAGCATTTAGCAGGTTCGTTTTGAACAACACTGCAGGATAAAACATCAGGCTGTGTGATTAAAACCGTACAAGTTGTTTTACATCCTTTAGAGTCTGTTACAGTTACGGTATGAGTTCCTGCGTTAAGGTTTATTGCGTGTGCTATAGTTTCGCCATTATCCCAAGCGTAAGTGTAGCCACCGTTTCCACCAAGAGGCGTTACAGTTGCTTCTCCATTGCTAAGTCCGTTTGCTGTAACAGCTTTGTTTTGTACAACAGAGCAAGACAATACTGCTTCTGGCTGTCCGATAATTACTGTACAAGTAGTTTTATATCCTAATTTATCAGTTACCGTTACAGTATGAGTTCCTGCAGTAAGGCCGGTTGCCTGAGCAGTTGTTTCTCCGTTGTCCCATAAATATGTATATTCTCCATTTCCTCCGATTGCTACAACAGTTGCTTTACCGTTGCTGTCTCCGTAGCATTTAGCCGGATCATCCTGAGTGATACTGCAAGAAAGAACATTCGGTTCGGTAATAGTCACAGTACAAGTCGTTTTACATCCTTTAGAATCGGTTACCGTTACAGAATGCAGACCAGCATTTAAGCCAACTGCTTTTTGGGTAGTTTCACCGTTATCCCAAGCATAAGTATATCCTCCGTTTCCTCCAAGAGGCGTTACAGTTGCTTCTCCATTGCTTAATCCGTTTGCTGTAACAGCTTTGTTTTGTACAACAGAGCAAGACAATACTGCTTCTGGCTGTCCGATAATTATAGTACAAGTAGTTTTATATCCTAATTTATCAGTTACCGTTACAGTATGAGTTCCTGCATTAAGGCCAGTTGCCTGAGCAGTTGTTTCTCCGTTGTCCCATGCGTAAGTGTATTCTCCATTTCCTCCTACAGGCGTTACAGTAGCTTTTCCGTTGCTGTCTCCATAGCATTTAGCAGGTTCGTTTTGAACGACACTGCAAGAAAGAACATTTGGCTCGGTAATAGTCACAGTACAAGTCGTTTTGCATCCTTTAGAATCGGTTACCGTTACAGTGTGAGTTCCTGCGTTGAGATTTATTGCATGTGCTATAGTTTCACCATTATCCCAAGCGTAAGTGTAGCCACCGTTTCCACCAAGAGGCGTAACAGTTGCTTCTCCATTGCTTAATCCGTTTGCTGTAACAGCTTTGTTTTGAACTACTGAACAAGTCAATACTGCTTCTGGTTGTCCGATAACCACAGTACAAGTAGTTTTATAACCTAATTTGTCCGTTACCGTTACCGTGTGAGTTCCAGCGTTAAGTCCAGTTGCCTGAGCAGTTGTTTCTCCGTTGTCCCATAAATATGTATATTCTCCGTTTCCACCAACAGGCGTTACAGTAGCTTTTCCATTGCTGTCTCCGTAGCATTTAGCAGGTTCGTTTTGAACAACACTGCAGGATAAAACATCAGGCTGTGTGATTAAAACCGTACAAGTTGTTTTGCATCCTTTAGAGTCTGTTGCAGTTACGGTATGAGTTCCTGCGTTAAGGTTTATTGCGTGTGCTATAGTTTCGCCATTATCCCAAGCGTAAGTGTAGCCACCGTTTCCACCAAGAGGCGTAACAGTTGCTTCTCCATTGCTAAGTCCGTTTGCTGTAACTGCTTTGTTTTGAACCACTGAACAAGTCAATACAGCTTCTGGCTGACCGATAACAACAGTACAAGTAGTTTTATAACCTAATTTATCCGTTACCGTTACCGTGTGAGTTCCTGCATTAAGTCCAGTTGCTTGAGCAGTTGTTTCTCCGTTGTCCCATGCGTAAGTGTATTCTCCGTTTCCTCCCACAGGCGTTACGGTAGCTTTTCCGTTGCTGTCTCCGTAACATTTAGCAGGTTCGTTTTGAACAACACTGCAGGATAAAACATCAGGCTGTGTGATTAAAACGGTACAAGTTGTTTTGCATCCTTTTGAATCGGTTACAGTTACCGTGTGAGTTCCTGCGTTAAGATTTATTGCATGTGCTATAGTTTCTCCATTATCCCAAGCGTAAGTATATCCTCCGTTTCCACCAAGAGGTGTTACAGTTGCTTCTCCATTGCTAAGTCCATTTGCTGTAACAGCTTTGTTTTGTATAACTGAGCAAGATAATACAGCTTCTGGCTGTCCGATAATTACAGTACAAGTAGTTTTATAACCTAATTTGTCAGTAACAGTCACAGTATGAGTTCCTGCATTAAGACCGGTTGCCTGAGCGGTTGTTTCTCCGTTGTCCCATGCGTAAGTGTATTCTCCATTTCCTCCGACAGGCGTTACAGTAGCTTTACCGTTGCTGTCTCCGTAACATTTAGCAGGTTCGTTTTGAACAACACTGCAGGATAAAACATCAGGCTGTGTGATTAAAACCGTACAAGTTGTTTTGCATCCTTTTGAATCGGTTACAGTTACAGTGTGAGTTCGTGCGTCAAGGTTTATTGCGTGTGCTACAGTTTCGCCATTATCCCAAGCGTAAGTATAGCCTCCATTTCCACCAACTGGACTTACAGTTGCTTCTCCATTGCTAAGTCCGTTTGCTGTAACAGCTTTGTTTTGTATAACTGAGCAAGATAATACAGCTTCTGGCTGTCCGATAATCACATTACAAGTAGTTTTATAACCTAATTTGTCAGTAACAGTCACAGTATGAGTTCCTGCATTAAGGCCGGTTGCCTGAGCAGTTGTTTCTCCGTTGTCCCATGCGTAAGTGTATTCTCCGTTTCCACCAACAGGCGTTACAGTAGCTTTTCCGTTGCTGTCTCCGTAACATTTAGCAGGTTCGTTTTGAACAACACTGCAGGATAAAACATCAGGCTGAGTGATTAAAACGGTACAAGTTGTTTTGCATCCTTTTGAATCGGTTACCGTTACAGAATGCAGACCAGCATTTAATCCAACTGCTTTTTGAGTTGTTTCTCCATTATCCCAAGCATAAGTATAGCCTCCATTTCCACCAAGAGGCGTTACAGTTGCTTCTCCATTGCTTAATCCGTTTGCTGTAACAGCTTTGTTTTGTATAACTGAGCAAGATAAAACAAGTAGAGGTTCATTAATTGTTATTTGTTCCATATCTGTACAACCTTTTTGGTCGGTTACAGTTACGGTATAAGTTCCTGCAATTAAATTCGTAGCAGTTGCTGTAGTTTGTACCGGACTCGTATTCCAAGAATAGGAATAAGTTTCTGTTCCTCCAGTCGCAGAAGCAGTGGCTGAACCAGTTGCATTTCCTTTGCAATCTACATCTGTTTTTATATTGATCGAAGCAACTAAGGCAGCAGCTGGCTGACCAATATTTACGGAATCAGTTTTATTTGAACATGAATCTGTTACGGTTAAGGTATAAGTTCCAGCAGGAAGATTAGATACAGAAGCAGTTGTTCCCACTACAACATTGGAAGCGTTTTTCCAAGAGTATGTTACAGTTCCAACCGAGTTGCTAACTGTTCCAGCAGTCACACTTCCTGTACTTGTTCCATAACAATCAGCATCTGTTTTTGACGAAGCTGCGATCGATAAGGCTGCTGATGGCTGTCCGATAGTTACTGTATCAGTTTTACTCGAGCAAGAATCAGTTACCGTCAATGTATAAGTTCCAGCAGGAAGATTAGATACAGAAGCAGTTGTTCCTACGACAATATCGGAAGCATTTTTCCAAGAATATGTTACGGTTCCAACCGAGTTGCTGACAGTTCCAGCAGTCACACTTCCTGTACTTGCGTTATAGCACAAGACATCTGTTTTTGAAGAAGCTGCAAGTGCTAAAGCTGCGGATGGTTGTCCAATAGTTACCGAATTAGTTTTACTAGAACAAGAGTCAGTTACGGTCAATGTATAAGTTCCTGCAGGAAGATTAGACACAGAAGCAGTTGTTCCTACTACAACATCGGAAGGATTTTTCCAAGAGTATGTTACGGTTCCAACTGAGTTACTGACAGTTCCAGCAGTCACACTTCCTGTACTTGCGTTATAACATAAAACATCTGTTTTTGAAGAAGCTGCAAGTGCTAAAGCCGCCGATGGCTGTCCAATAGTTACTGAATTAGATTGATTAGAACAATCATCTGTTGCAGTAACTGTATAAGTTCCGGCAGGAAGATTAGATACGGAAGCAGTAGTTCCTACTACAGTATTAGAAGCGTTTTTCCAAGAATAATTTACAGTGCCAACAGAATTAGTAACCGTACCGGCAGTTACACTTCCAGTACTTGCATTATAACACAAAGCATCTGTTTTACTAGAAACTGCTAATGCTAAAGCCCCTGCAGGCTGTGTTATTTCAATAGTTAAAATTCCTGTAGCACAATTATTGTTGTCTGTTGCACTAACTTTATATGTTCCAGCGCTTAAACCAGATATATTTTGTGTAGTAGCAAAATCTACATTGTTTTTTGTCCATTTATAAGTGTAAGGGCCTTGTCCTCCAGTTGGATTACTAATTGTGATAGCACCAGTAGTTCCTCCATAACATTTTACATTTGTTTGTGATGCAACAGTAATAATAGGGCATGGAACATCGGTCATTGGAGATACAATATCCTGCGTTGCATTATTACAGAGCGCATTTTGAAAGAAAAGCTTCGACGTACTTACTTGTTGACTGCCACACGTATTTGGTTTTGGAGTCAATCGATATTTTAAAGTAATCGTTTCAACATTTAAGAAATCAATATTCCAGGCAATTTCTTGTCCTGTAATTGTTGTAGTTCCTTTGGTTACCGAAACAGATCCAATTGTAAAATTAGCGCCTATAGTTTCTTTTTCAAATGGAGTTCCTGTTATTGCTTTTGCAACCCAAGATAATTGAGTGAAAATTTGAGTATAGATCCCTGTCAAATCTGCAGCGGTTTCAGTGAAAAAAGAGCCTCCAGACTGAACTGTATTAAGCACATTTTCAGCGTTTGTTTGTTCAGTTCCACTAATGGCACCAAAAAGACCAACAGAAAAAATTTGATTGTTATATGTAGTACCTGAAACAGTAACAGTTTTTATGTTATCTGCTGCAGTTTTGATAGCAGGCAAACAAGAATTACAGCTACTACCATTAGTTCCTGATACATTCGGAACTCCATCAGTCAATAATACCACGCTTCTAGCAGTGGCACAATCGTATGTGGCACCATTAGTAGGGTCTAATACTGATCTGGCTTTTACCAAACCATCCTGAATGTTGGTACTTCCATTTGCGGTTAATCCGTTTATTACTGTTATTAAACCAGATTGACCTGTGCTATCGGTTAGATATTTTCTAATTGATGCCGTTGTACTGTATGTTACAATCCCAACTTTGTTTTTCCCTGTTGGGTTATTGGCAGGAAGAAACATTTTATTTATAAAATCTATGGCAGCATCTTGAGCATGCGCTAGAGGTTTTGGATTATTTCCATCCCCCATACTCCCAGATACGTCAATAACTAAAACAACCTCTAAAGGTCTGGCAACTGGATTTGAACCCTGAATTTTTAATTCAACATCCAATGCCCCGCAAACTCCAGCAGCAACAGTAACTGTTTTTGTTGGTGTTATTGTTTGTGCAAAACCTATGGCAGATGAAAATAAGAAAAGCAACATACAAAACGTTATGCTGGCTTTTTTTATTAAGTGGATAAAGTGTAATGTTTTTTTCATTTTATAGGAATTTAAATTGAAAAACAACTAAATATTTTGCAGTGAATATTTAATTTTCAGAAGGATTGTTTACGATCGTATGTACAACAGTGTTTACTGTGTAATTAGCGCAATTTGATGAAGTAGCATTGATTTGCATGCAATTCCATTTATTGTACGGAGTGCCTTGTGGAACTGTTAAGTGAACCTGAAAAGTTGCAGTTTGATTGGCCGGAAGTGAAACCGATGTGATAGCAACATTGCTGTTATCAAGAAAACTGCCAACCAAATTCACATTTTGAGATGAACTGCTGCCATCATTATTAGAACAGCTCGAATTTATGTTTAAAACACTTAAATTATAAACATCATCTGAATTTCCCGTATTGGTCAGTACAAGCGTAAAATATGCACCGTCAGTTGTCGCATTATTATAATTTCTGTCTTTTTCAACTCCAAAAGTTGCTTTGCAAGAACCAGATTGGGCAAATGAAACAGTTGTAATCAAGCAGAGTAGTAATGAGAAAATATTTTTTTGAAAGATGTTTTTTCTCATCAAAAAAATAGTCTTACAATTGGCAACAAACTTCAATGCTTTTTCAAGAGTAGATTTATTTTTCATAACTTAAGATTTAGTTTTGTGGTATTTATGAAATTTTAACACAATCAAAATTATATTAGAGTTTTTGTATTTAAATTTTTTTGTCTGTAACTAACCTAAAAACTCGTTCAACTACGTTTTTTTAACAAAAAAATGATCAAAAAAAATCAATTTTCAATCATTTTTTGTGAAATAAGTTTGTCGTTTTTCTTCCTTTTTTGATTAAAAATGCACTTTTATTTAGTTTGTAAATCATTAATAATCAGTTATTTAGTTAAAATTTTATGCATTTGTAAAATATCGATAAACTGTAAGTTTTAATAGATGAAGTACACATTTTTGTTAAAATCAAAATCGATTTTTTTTGGATTGTTAAAGTTTTGAGGATTTTATATTCTTGTTAAAATTTTCACAGAATGTTAACAGAAATAAAAAATAGGGGAGGTTTAAAAATTCTTTTGTAAATTAGAACTTAGAAAGCAGTTTTCTTACAGTGTATTTATTTTAAATAATCTCTTTTTATGAAAAACTTAATTTTAATACGACACGCAAAATCAAGCTGGGAAGCACCTTTGAAAGATTTTGACAGACCTTTGATGAAAAGAGGGATTTTAGATGCTCATGAAGTGTCTTCACATATTTCGAAATATCTTCCTAAAACCTATATTATTTGGAGTAGTACTGCTGCAAGAGCTTCAGAAACGGCTTTAATTTTTGCTCAAAACATTTCGTATCCTTTAGAAAGCATCGTTTTCAAAGACGATCTTTATACTTTTGATGACAAACAACTCGAAAAAGTTATCAAATCATGTGATAATAGTTTAGAAAGCGTTATTCTTTTCGGACATAACGAGGCTATTACAAATTTTGTTAATAAATTTGGGGATGTTTTTATCGAAAACGTCCCAACTTCAGGTTTTGTTTCCCTGCAATTCGATTCAGACAGCTGGGACGCGTTAAATAAAGGCAAGACACATAAAACAATTTTCCCCAAAGATTTAAAATAGATAAAGTGTACGAACAGAAATATATCGATAGAGAAAAAAGTTGGTTAGCGTTTAATGCAAGAGTGCTTCAAGAAGCAGCAGATAACACAGTTCCACTTTTGGACAGATTGCGTTTTGTTGGAATTTTTTCAAACAATTTAGATGAGTTTTTCAGAGTTCGGTATGCTGCAATTCGGAGATTAAGTCTTTCAGGTATTTCTGGAGAAAAATATTTAGGCGGTATTTCTGCCCATCAATTAATTAAAGATATTACTGAAATCGTAATTCAGCAACAGTCTGAAAGTTTGCGTATTCTTGGAAATATCGAAGCGGAATTAGAAGCCGAAAACATATTTATTATTAATGAAACTCAGATTACACCAAAACAGGAGTGTTTCTTGAAAGACTTTTTTACGCAAAAATTAAGTCCAGAATTGGTAACAATCATTCTGAATGATTTGGCTGAATTTCCAATTTTGAAAGATACTTTGGGTTATCTTGCAGTTCGATTAGAAATGAGCAAGATGATGAAGTCCGATATGCTGTTAATTGAAATTCCGAAAACATATCAACAGGTTTGTTGTGCTTGCCGTCAGAAGATGAAAAACAATATGTAATTTTAATTGATGATGTAATTCGTTTTAATCTGAAAAATATCTTCAATATATTTGATTATAAGAGTGTTTCGGCACACATGATCAAAATTACCCGCGATGCACAGTTGGATATCGACAGTGATTTGAGTAAAAGTATGCTCGAAAAGATATGCTACTTCTGTAAAAGACCGCCGAATTGGGGAACCGGTTCGTTTTATTTATGATAATTTAATTGAAGAAGATACGCTGCATTTCTTTCTTAGATAAAATGAAAATTGTAGAAACAGATAGTATAATTCCGGGAGGAAGTTATCATAACCGTCGCGATTATATGGATTTTCCGAATTTAGGAAGATACGATTTGTTGTATAAGCCAAATGAGCCATTGCCAGTTCCTGGGTTAAGTCTAGATGGAAGTATTTTAGAAAAAATAAGCAAAAAAGATTATTTGTTGCATGCGCCATATCAGTCATTTTCATATTTGACAAAATTTTTGACGTGAAGCTGCTTTAGATCCAAAAGTTACAAGTATTAAAATCACTTTATATCGTTTAGCCAAGAATTCGCAGATTATCAGTTCGTTGATCAATGCGGCAAAAAATGGTAAAAAAGTAACTGTTCAAATTGAACTTCAGGCTCGTTTTGATGAGGCAGCGAATATTTCGTACGCAGAGCAAATGCAGACCGAAGGAATTGAACTTGATTTTCGGAATTAAAGGCTTGAAAGTACACAGTAAAATATGTGTGATTGAAAGAGTTGAAGACGGAAAAACACGTCGTTATGGTTTTATTTCAACAGGAAATTTCAACGAAGCAACGGCGAAAATTTATACTGATGTGACATTGTTTACTTGTCAATCAGGGAATTTTAAAAGATATTTCAAAAATATTTGAGTTTTTTGATATTAATTATAGAGTACACAGATATAAGCATTTAATTGTATCGCCACATTATACAAGAACCAAATTTATAAAATTGATTGATCGTGAAATTTTGCATGCGCTTGCTGGCAGAAAAACACATATTAAATTGAAAATGAATAGTTTGTCTGATTTTAAAATGATTGATAAATTATATGAAGCAAGTAATGCAGGAGTGAAAATTCAGTTGCAGGTAAGAGGAATTTGTTCATTGATTCCGGGAATTCCGGGAATGAGCGAAAACATCGAAGCCATCAGTATCGTCGATAATTATTTGGAACATTCAAGAGTTTATATTTTTGGAAATGCCGGTTAACCGAAGTTTACATTTCATCAGCCGATTTTATGACCAGAAATCTTGATGGAAGAGTTGAAGTGACCTGTCCAATTTATGATCTTGAAATTAAAAAAGAATTGATAGATAATTTTAATATTGCATGGAAAGGAAATGTTAAAGTGAGATATCATTCCTATAAATTAGATAATAAATACAAGCCTCGAAATCATCATGCCCCTTTTAGAGCACAATTTGAAACTTATAAATATTATCAGAATAAAATTGAGTATTTGAAGAGGTTCCGCAAAAAATAAATTAAAAACCAAAACCAATTTTCAAATCATAAGTGAGCATGATTAATATAAGAAAATTTGCAGCAATAGATATCGGATCAAATGCCATGAGGCTGCTGATATCGAATGTTGTAGAACAAGAAGGAAAAGAACCCCAGTTTAATAAAAGTTCTCTTGTTCGTGTGCCAATTCGTTTGGGGCAGGATGCCTTTACTGTTGGAGAAATATCAGAAGAAAATACAGATCGAATGGTTGATGCCATGAAAGCATTCAATCTTTTGATGAAAGTTCATAAAGTAGAACGTTATATGGCGTTTGCTACTTCGGCAATGCGCGAGGCTTATAATGCTAAAGAAGTTGTCGCTTTAATTAAGAAAGAAAGCCGATATTAAAATTGAAATTATTGATGGTAAAAAAGAAGCGGCAATTATTGCTTCTACAGATTTGCATCATTTATTAAAAACGGATGAAACCTATTTATTTGTTGATGTTGGTGGTGGAAGTACCGAATTTACATTGTTTTCTGATGGAAAAATGATTAATTCAAGATCTTTCAAAGCCGGAACAGTTCGTTTATTGAATGATATGGTTTGCGATGTAGTTTGGGATGAAATTGAAAAATGGATTAAAACCAATACTGCAGATTATGATGAGGTTACTTTGATTGGTTCTGGAGGAAACATCAATAAATTATTTAAAATGTCTGGAAAACATCAGGAAAAACCACTTTCATACATTTATATTAATTCACAATATGCTTTCTTGAATTCATTGACGTATGAACAAAGAATTGCTGAGTTAGGTTTGAACTCTGACCGTGCCGACGTAATTATTCACGCAACGCAGAATTTATCTGAACGCAATGAAATGGAGTGGTGCGCGCCAGATTTATGTTCCAAAAATTGGACTTTCTGACGGAATAGTAAAAGCAATGTATTACGGTAAAATTAACAAGATTCCGCAATTAAAAAGATTAAAGAAATCTGTGAAAATTTTTTAATTGTGGCAAAAAAAATCTAGCCAACAATATTTTTCAAAAAATGAATAAAACTAGACTTGAAGCTTTTAGTGATGGTGTTTTGGCAATAATCATAACCATTATGATTTTAGAAATAAAAGTGCCTGAAGGACGATGAATTTGCCGATTTGAAACCGCTTATTCCTAAGTTTCTAAGCTATATTTTGAGTTTTATTTATGTTGGAATTTATTGGAACAACCACCATTATCTACTTCACGGATTAATCAAAAGTAAACGGAAAAGTGCTTTGGGCAATTTGCATTTATTGTTTTGGCTTTCATTAATTCCGGTTTCAACAGGCTGGATGGGCGAGCATAATTTTGCAAAAGCATCAATGGCTTTATATGGAGTTATTTTGTTGCTTTCTGCGATTTCATATTTTATTCTGCAATACGTAATTATGTGCAGTGAAGGCGAAGATTCGGTATTGAGAAAAGCGACTTGATAGAGATTTAAAAGGAAAAGCTTCGGCAGTTTTATATATTATTGGAATTGCATCTTCGTTTTACAGTGAATGGATTTCTGGTGCGGCTTATTTTATTGTAGCAATGTTATGGCTGATTCCTGATAAACGAATTGAAAGAGCATTTTATTGCTAATGATCTAATAATAATTAATCTTTTAAATCCAATCCAAAAGTATTACGCAAAAGTTCAATGTTTGGATTGATTTCCAAAAATCGATTATAACGATCTTGATTGTTATAAATTCGTTTTGTTTCGACTTGCTTCATTTACAATTACTTCAATTGTAATGTCATGATTATGTAAATGCCCTTTTAAATGTCCTAACAGACCATTAATCTGACTTTCAAAATCTAGTTTTGAACCTTCATTTGGCAGTTCATAAGTAATTGTCGTACCATTCAAAACGGGATCATTAATCAGTAATATTGATTCCATAATTTTTAAGCCTTTTTGGCCTAAACGTTCTGCATATTTATTCCAGTGGAGCAACATTTCTGTTTCTGTAAATTCTTCAGTAGGCAATACAGAAGAAGGTTTTACATACGATTTACTGCTTGCCTCTAATTCCTTTTTCTTGCGAATACTGGCGAAAGAAAATGCAGAAACTTTTGGTGTATTGTCGGTTTCTGTTTTTGGAGTTTCTGGATTCTGAACTTTTGGAGTTTCTGCAACTTCAACTTTTTGTGAAGATACAGTTTCTGAATTTTCAATCGTTGAATTTCGGGCTTCAGTCTCAGATTGACTTTCGACTTTTGACTTTGGACTTTCGACTATTGAATACCCTCCGTTTTTAAAGTAAATGGGCGGAATTATGAATTGCTCAGCTTTTTTTTTTCTCCATCAAAGTTGATAGAGGCTAATTGCATCAAACATAATTCAACTAAAAGTCGCTGATTCTGACTCAATTTGTATTTTAAATCGCAGTCATTTGCAATATCAATTCCTTTTAATAAAAATTCCTGAGAGCATTTTTGAGACTGAACGCCATACATTTGTTGTGCCTGTTCTCCCACTTCTAATAAAGCAATAGTTGCAGGAGTTTTACTTACTAACAAATCTCTGAAATGTGACGCTAATCCAGCAATAAAATGATGTCCGTCAAAACCTTTTGAAAGAATATCGTTGTATGCAAGTAAAAGTTCCGGGATTTTATTTTCTAAAAGTAGATCAGTAATCGAGATATAGGTTTCGTAATCTAAAACATTTAGGTTTTCGGTTACGGCTTGACGCGTTAAGTTTGTTCCGCAATACGAAACGACGCGGTCAAAAATAGATAAAGCATCACGCATAGCACCATCTGCTTTTTGAGCAATAATGTGCAATGCATCATCTTCAAAATTGATTCCTTGACTTTGAGCAACATCAGCTAAATGTTCTTTAGCATCTTTTACTGTAATTCTTTTGAAATCAAATATCTGACAACGAGATAAAATCGTCGGAATGATTTTGTGTTTTTCTGTTGTTGCTAAAATAAAAATAGCATGTTTTGGCGGTTCTTCTAATGTTTTTAGAAAAGCATTAAAAGCAGCCGAAGACAACATATGAACCTCGTCAATAATATAAACTTTGTATTGTCCGGTTTGCGGCGGGATTCGAACCTGATCAATCAGGTTACGAATATCATCAACCGAGTTGTTTGAAGCAGCATCCAACTCAAAAACATTAAATGCAAAATCTTCATTTGGATCGTCATATCCAGGCTGATTTATCTTTCTAGCCAAAATACGCGCGCAAGTCGTTTTTCCAACTCCACGCGGTCCAGTGAACAAAAGAGCAGAAGCAAGGTGATTGCTCTCAATAGCATTCAACAAAGTGTTTGTAATGGCTTTTTGTCCCACAACATCCTTAAAGGTCTGCGGGCGATATTTACGTGCCGATACTACAAATTGTTCCATATTCTTTTTTATTCGATAGCAAATATATGACTTTTGTTTCGTTGTTTAAAGTCGATTTTATTTATTTGATGAAATTCTTTTTCTTTAAAATTACAAAGATTAAACTTAGTAATAATACGATGTTGACAATCAAAGAAATGATTATATATTGGCTGTAAGTTTCCAATTTTGTTTCTGATTTTTCTTTATCTGAAATTATATTTTGAGAAGCTTTGTAAATTCTTAATTTCTCTAATTGATAAATCCAATCGACAAGATACTCCTTCTCATATTCTAAGTGAAAGATGCGCTCGTCTAAGGAATTAATTTGTTTATTAGTGCGATCTGTATATTCTGTTTTTGGATACGGGGGAGGATACGAACTTCCCTCAGGTTTGAATCCTCTGCTAGGCGAACAAAGACTCATATTTATGGTATTAGCCTCTCTATAGTTTGCATATACAATCCAAAGCTGTTTTGTTTGCGGAAATAAAGAACAGTTACTAAAGTCTTTTCCGTTTACATACTGGGATTTAGTTTTTCCTTTGAATAATTCGATTATTCTGAAAGTATACGTATTTGAAATGCTGTCAACTTTAACAACTTCTCCATAAAAAACAATGTCTGAATGTTTTAGTCCGTCTTCTACCAAAGTTTCCTTTTCAGGAGGTTTACAATCGCAAGAGAAACAATTATTGCAAAAGAAAATAAATGTAAAAATCAGAATATATTTTAATTTCATACAAGTTGGTTTTGAATACAATAATAATCTTTTAAGATGATTTTTTCATTTCTAAATTGAATTTTTGTAATAAAAAATGTACTATTTTTAATCCGAAACTAAAATGACCTTTTATGCAACAATACAATTTCCAAAATAACACTTTATACCTAAAAGTAAAAAAATCACCATTTTTGGTTAAAACAATAATGTTTCTATTGGCTTTTTCATTTTTTGTTTTTCCGCTTGGCGGAGCAATTTCTAGCATTGCAGGCGGAGGCGGTTTACGAATTGGTTACTTTATTGGAATTGGAATATTTTCATTAATAGGATTTTATATGGTTAGAATTGCTTTATGGAATACTTATGGTGAAGAAACTATTCAAATACTAGAAAATAAAATCATTTATGAAGCAAATTATGGATGGTTTAAAGATGGAAAAAAAGAAGCATTAATAATAAATCCTAAATATTTTTTTGCTCCAATTGGATATGAAGAAGATAATGAAGGAATCTTGATAATTGCTTCGGAAGAAGCTAGAATAGAATCGGTAGTTAAAGTTCCAATGTCTCAATTGGAAGAATTAATAAAAGTTTTAGAGCGTATAATTAAATAATAAATTCTAAATCGATTTTACATGAACCCAATTATAACCGTAGACGAAACCCAAGGCAAAAAACTAAAAATTGCTGGAGGAAATTACCGAATCATTATTTCGGGAAAAGAAACCAATGGAGAATACGCTGTAATCGAAATGTCAGTTCCGCCGGGTGCTGGACCAAATCCGCACGCCCATGCTGATTTCACGGAAACTTTTTTTGTATTAGAAGGCGAGGTTACATTTAAATCGGAATTAGGAGTTTATGTTGCCAAGAAAAATGCTTTTGTCAATATTCCGAAAGGCGGTATTGTTCATGGTTTTAAAAATCTAAGCAACGAACCTGCAAAATTATTGTGCACGGTTACTCCCGCCGGATTGGACGATTTGTTTGAAGAAATTGCAAGTTATATGGAAACGAATTCTTCAGCTTCGGAAATGGAAAAGAAAGAAAAAATAAACTCCATTTTTATAAAATACGGGCAGCAAATGTTTCCGCCAGATTATTTGGACTGAATTTCTGTTTTAACTTTCAACTTTTTTCCATTTTTAGCATTGAAATACTCCTTCTGCTAAAAAAAAACAACTGGAAAAGATATAAAAAGCATAACCATATTGTATAAAATTTTAGTAGTTAATCTGTTTAATTTTAGGTAGTTAATTATTAAATAGTGTGTTATGAAAATTCAATCAATTTTATTGGGAATGGTGCTTGCCATTTCTTTGCTGTCTTGTGCCCCAAAAGATGCCGATTTAGAAAAACAAATTAGCGAAAAATTGAACACAGCCGGAGTTCACGTGACGGTGCATGACGGTGTCGCTACAATTGTTGGAACTTGTGATGATGAAGCTTTCAAAAAAAATATTGAGCGTTCAGTTAAATCAGTTGAGGGAGTAAAGTCGGTGGTGAATAATTGCCAAATTCCAGAACCTAATGTAGAACCTGCAGCGGCGGCGGTTGTAATTAACCCTGATAATGATTTGGATAAATCGGTAGGCAAAGTCATAAAAGCGTATAATGGCGTGAGTGCTACTGTAGTTGGTGGCGTTGTAACGCTTTCAGGAGAAATTAAAAGAGAGCAATTGCAGCCTTTAATTCAGAGTATTCAGGAATTGAAACCCAAAAAGGTTGATAACAAATTAACTATAAAATAAATTGTTATGGATTTGCAGGATAAATACAAAACGGTAATAAATTTAGCTTCTGAACTAGGAATTGCTAATTTGCAGGTAAGAGAACAAGATCATATTTTGTATATCGACGGAGTCGCAAAATCGGCTGAAGATAAAGATAAACTTTGGGACGCTTATGAAAAAGCAGATCCAGAATACAGATCGGCAGATGTGGTGATGAATATTGAAGTCGAAGAACGAGTTTCAAAAGAATATACAGTTGAAGTTGGTGATTCCCTTTCTAAGATTGGAAAGGCATATGGTGTTTCTTGGCAGGATATTTTTGAAGCCAATAAAGATATTATTTCGAACCCCGATTTAATTCAGCCTGGCTGGAAATTGAAAATACCAACGGTATAATTTTACTTTTTAAAGTCCCGTCTCTTAAGATGGGCTTTTTTTTGTTTGATATTTAACCGCAAAGAACGCAAAGATTTTTCTTTATTTTATGTCACGCTGAGTGAAGTAAACACAATATTGTCATTTCGAGGAACGAGAAATCTCCGCAAGTAGCTCTACAAAGATTGTCGATTTTGATTGTGGAGTTACTCGTGGAGATTTCTCGTTCCTCGAAATGACAAAACTGGATGTGGAAAATGCAGAACTACCTTCCCCTAATACTTAAATTAAACAAAAACTGTGCTGTTTCCTGATCTGAATCGGCAGAAAAACCCGCTACATAAACTCCTTTTTTTCCGTTAACGGACTTAATTCCGTATACAACTGCCTCATCGCCTGGATCTGAATCCCCTTCGTATCGATACACATGAACAATTTCAAATTTCTCAGGATTTTTTTTAATCATGTCAGCATTTCGATTAAAATCGCACGTAAATCCTTTTTCATTCAATTGATCTAAAGCCTTTGAAACAGTTGCGTAATGATACATTCTTTTCATAGTAACTGAATTTAAAAATTATGGAATTTTAAAGATAACTAATTTAAAATTAAAAAGTTAGGTTAAGTTTCATAAAATGGGGAATTTAAAATCATTATTCTTTGTTTGTAAATCGCTACTTTTGCAGCGCAGACCGCCTTATCGTCGTTCCGATTCATCGGGAGGGAGGAAAGTCCGGACACCACAGAGAAGCATAGCGGGTAACACCCGTCGGTCTTAGAAATAGGGCAAGGACAAGTGCAACAGAAAGTATGTACAGGTAATGCTGTAGTGAAACCAGGTAAACTCTATGCGGTGAAATACCAAGTATATCAGCATTTAAGGGCTTCTCGTCCGTTGTTGAAGGGTAGGTAGCTTGAGTCCCGAAGTAATTCGGGATCTAGATAAATGATAAGGTATTGTCTTGTTGCAAAACGAGATGAGAACAGAATCCGGCTTATAGGTCTGCTTTTTTTATATATTTGTGAAACTATCTAACTAATTTTTCATGAATATTCCGGCTCCAAATTCTTCGCTAAAAACTGAAAAAGGTCTTTTTCAATCCGTAGTCACAAATCTTACTTTTTGGGTTTTAATTGCAATTATCGCCGGTGTTTTGCTTGGACATTTTTCGCCTGAAAATGGTGTCAAAATGGAATTTTTAGGCAAGAAGTTTATTCAGCTTATTTCGATTTTTATTGGTCCAATTATTTTTCTGACGATTGTTTTAGGAATTTCCGGAATGGGAAATCTTAAAAAAGTAGGCCGAATTGGTATTAAAGCTTTGACTTATTTTGAAGTAGTTTCGACTGTGGCGTTGGCTATTGGCGTTACGGTTGCTTATATCTTTCAAACCCGGAAAAATTGATAAATCAGGATTAGCGATTGGAGATGCAAGCCAATACACAAGTGGAGCCGCCGAAAATTTTTCTTGGTTGAAGTTTTTTTTGTCAAATTTTACGTTGCAGGTTTTATTGGCAGCGATTGTCTGTGGAATTGCTTTGAATTTTTATAAAAAAAGAGAACAGACGATTTTAGTTTTAGAAAGAATTTCAAAGGTCGTTTTCACAGGTTTAAAATATGTAATGTATCTGGCTCCCATTGGTGCTTTTGGAGGAATGGCATATACAATAGGGAAATTTGGTCTGGCAACTTTAATTCCGCTAGGAAAATTAATGCTCTGCGTTTATTTGACAATGGCTTTGTTTGTCTTTTTAGTTTTAGGAAGTATTCTGAAATATTATAAAATCAGTATTTTTTCAATTTTAAAATATATTAAAGAAGAACTTTTGCTGGTTCTTGGAACTTCATCTTCTGAAGCTGCGTTGCCAAGTATAATGGTAAAATTGGAAAAAATGGGTTGCAGTAAATCGGTTGTGGGATTGGTAATTCCTACGGGGTATTCTTTTAATCTCGACGGAACTTCGATTTATCTTTCAATGTCAGTATTGTTCATCGCGCAATTGTATGATGTGCATTTGAGTTTTTTCGAAATCTTAAGTGTTATTGGGATTTTGATGATTACCTCTAAAGGCGCGGCAGGCGTAACCGGAAGTGGGTTTATTGTTTTGGCCTCCACTTTAACAGCACTTCATAAAATTCCAGTTGAAGGACTGGCGTTTTTACTGGGCGTTGATAAATTTATGAGCGAAGCCAGAGCAATTACCAATTTGATAGGAAATACGGTTGCTACGATTATAATTTCGAAAACAGAAAGAGATTTTACTGAACTGAATTTTAATTCCGTTTCAGAACAATAATTTTTTTTATAAAGTTACTAAGAGACAAAGTAACAAAGGAGCAAAGTAATTAAAACCTTTGAAACTCTGTAACTTTGTCTCTTTGTTACTAAAAAATTACGATTCGTCTTTTGTAGTTCGAACCAAGCTGATTCCTGACATAAAAAATACGATTCCTAAAATTCCGTAAATAATTAGAGATTTTACATCTCTGGTTCCTCCACTTGTGCCGGCAAAAATTACGGCAGTATAAATAAGTCCTATAATTCCGAGAATTGTCAATAATCCGCCGAATAATCTTTTTAGGTTCATGATGATTAGATTTAAAAGTTCTTTAGCAAATTTATAATCGTATAGGTTAAGTATTGTTATACAATTACTTACATAAATTACATGATTTCAAGGATAAAATTTGTAAGAAAATAATTTTATTTTTAACAGCTTCCTGTGCTTAAAATGTTATTTTTACTTCAACTAATCCATTAACCATCAGATGAAGAAAAATTACTTTTTATTAGCGTTGCTTATTGCGGTCACTTCAATTTATGCACAAGATGAAGCTCCTGTTTCAGTTGTTAAAAAATCAATTTAAAATAAATATGTTATTACCCGGTTTTGTTTATGAACATGGATTTTCAGAAAAAAACACATTATATTCAGAAGTAGCTTTAGGTTTAGGATTATCAGTACAATAGTTATTATAACGAAGGAAATTTGTTTCTTTCTCCTTTAATTACTGAGCAATTTCGTCATTATTATAATTTAGAAAAAAGAGCAGCTAAAGGAAAAAGAACAGCTTTTAATTCAGGAAATTATCTTGCAGCACAAGCGCTGTACAACTTTGAATCAATTTCAACTAATGATAAATATGGCACTTATGCTCCATCGTTTACCGTTGCGGTTCTATGGGGGTTGCAGCGTACTTATAAAGGAAAATTCAATCTTGGAATTTAGTGTTGGTCCTGGAGTGAATTTTGACAAATATGATACAGAATTTGTTCCAGCAGGGAGCTTTACTTTAGGTTGGGTTATCGGAAAATAAATCTTATTTAAAATAGAAAAACCTTGATTCGTCAAGGTTTTTCTATTTTAAATTCTAAGCCAATATTGCGAACACTTTCAATTTTTATTTTTGGATCTGAATTGAAATATTTTCTGAGTCGGCTGATAAAAACATCCATGCTTCGGCCAGAGAAATAATCATCTTTTTTCCAAACAGACATTAAAATTTGATCTCTTTTTAATAACTGATTATGATTCAGATATAAATATTCAATTAGAGAAGCTTCCATTTCTGTAAGCTGCTGGACATGATTTTTATTATTGAGCGTTAATCTTTCATTATCAAAAATATACGAACCAATTTCGATTATATTATTTCCTTCCAGACTTCTCTTTTGTTCGATTCTTTTTAGAATATTCTGCAGACGCAAAACCAGTTCATCGACTTCAAAAGGCTTGACAATATAATCGTCGGCACCAAGTTTTAATCCAATGATTTTGTCTTCTTTTAACTTTCTTGCAGTCAGAAAAATAAATGGAATTTCAGGATTGATTGTAATTATTTTTTCTGCCAATGAAAATCCGTCCATTTTGGGCATCATCACATCAAAAATACAAATATCAAAAGTCTGGTTTTTAAAATAGTCTAAAGCTATTTCGCCGTTTTCTGCCCAGATTACTTCAAATTGATGCAGTTCTAAATATTGTTTTAAAATGGCAGCAAAGTCAAAATCGTCTTCAGCTAAAAGTAATTTTTTCAAAATAAGGGAATTAAACTTTTAATAAAATAGTAAACTGAGTGCCTTTTCCTAAATCACTCACAACGTTAACAGAGCCCTGATGTGCTTTTACAATTTGATTTACATAATAAAGACCTAAACCTAAGCCTTTTGTATTGTGTAGATTTCCTTGTTGTACGCGATAAAACTTGTCAAAAAGAAGTGATTGCTTGTTTTTTTCAATTCCGATTCCGTCATCTTCAAAACTGATAGAAAATTGATTTTCAACAATTCTGGTTTTTATTGTAATCGTTGATTGAACCATATTTAACAGCATTTTCCAAAACATTTAAAAAAGCGGTTGTCAGATGGAATTTATCTAAAATTATAATCGTTTTCTGAGTTTGAAAATCGGTTTTAAGATCGATTTTCGGAAAAGTGATTTTAAAATCATTTACAATTGAAAGCAGAAAATCTTCGGTTTCAGAATTTTTTCTTTTTGCAAGTTCCAATTCATTTTCTGCCAATGAATTTGCCATAACCTGATCAATCAAACTTTGAAGGCGATTATTCTGGCGCGAAATTGTATTGACAATCGAATTGAAATTTTCATCGTTGTCACGAATGTTTTTCTGCTCTAGAATTTTGTCGAAATGCCCAAAGTTGCCAAAGGCGTTTTAAGCTCGTGCGTAATATTATTGATGAAATCAGTTTTTACGTCACTTACTTTTTTCTGTTTAATTAGCGCTTTTATTGCGATTATAAAGAGGCTGATTATCGTAACAATTGATAATAAAGACAAAATCAGAATAAAAGTCATTCGTCTTAAAATGATCATTTCCCAATCAAGAACCGAAACATACATCGAATCTTCGGTAAGTAAGTTATAGTCTTGATTTTCAAAAGTTCCATTGGTTGTTCCAACATAACTCCGAACTAAAAATGCGTGATTTAATGACGCCAGATTTCCGTATAATTTATTTTGGATAAATGGCTTTTCGGAGAAAATGGTATCGGCTTTTTTTGCGTTTTTGTACAAAATGAATTTGTTTAGTACAATGGCAAAATCAATTTTGAAGTTAGGAAGATCTCTTTCAAATTTGCGTTGAATTCTTTGCGTTAAAATGGCTTGATAATCGTTTGCTAAAATCCCTTTTTTAATATCAATTTTATTGTTTTTTCCCTTAATATACTTTTCTGATAATTCTTTGTAAAGCGCTTCTTTTTTAGCAACCAAAACAGAATCAATATCGCTGTAATTATTAGTGATTTGTGCAATTTCATTTTTAATCTGCGCATGAAATTCGGCCACTTTGTAATCGTAAGCTGTTTTTACCAAATAGCATTGCACTGTCGTTAAAACAATAAGTGCAACAACCGAAAATGCGATTAATAAATTGATTTTTTGTTTCATTTTTTTTTGGAATTATGGGCTGACGGATGAAATTACGGATTAAATGGATTTACAGCAGATTGTTTTTTTCAAATCCTTGAAAAAAGAAACTAGCGTAAACCAGTTCAATCCGTGTAATCTGTGTGCCATTTTTCTACACCCAAAAATAACGCTTTTATGAAACAAAAAAGACATTAACCGCGCATTAACCTACAATTAACTTTCAGAACTTTTTTTTAGAACCACTTTTGCATTTTCTCAAAATCAAAATAATCTAAAATTGTATTTTATATGCCTCTAAAAATTCTCATTCTAATTCTGTCTTTTTTTGTTTTCATTTTTAGCAAAAGCGCAAACCGAAACCCCAAAAGATTCGACTTCAACTCATTTGAAGGAAGTTGTAATAAGCCAGAATAAAAAGACTTTTACAAATTCAAATGGAAACATTAAGGTTGATATTGCCAATTCGATTTACAATTCAATTCCAAATCCAATTGAGTTGCTCGCAAAACTTCCAACCGTACAAGTTAGTGCAGATCGTGAAAGTATTTCGGTTGTGGGGAAAGGAAGTCCGCTTATTTATATCGACAATCAAAAAGTGACTATGAACGATTTGAATGCTTTGGCTGTCGCCGATATTAAAACAATCGAAATCATTCAGAATCCATCTTCTAAATATGAAGCTGAAGGGCGAGTAGTTATTTTGATCACTCGAAAATTAAGTAAAAAAGATAGTTTTAGAACTGAAATTTCGGAAACCGCTTCTTTTAAAAAGAACTTCAATAATTACTTAGGATTTAATTCCAGTTTCAAAAAAAATAAAATTGAATGGAAAGCTAATTTTAATTACAATCGCTTGAATCCGTGGGAAAATCACAGTATTGATTATCAAATTCCAAATGCTGCTATCGCTTCTGTTTATGATGTTTCGGCCAATACAAAAAGAAAACAATTTGTTTTTGGAGGCGGACTATTTTACAAAATAAATGAAGAAGATTATTTTTCGTTTAATATCAGCAGTAAAATTCAAACCGATACTTTTCCCATCAATACCATTACCGATAATAAAAATAAAGATGAAATAAATCACGTTGTAACGTTTAGTGATAATAATAGTCAAAAGAATTTTGTAAACTCATTTTTGAATTATTCGAAGAAAATAAAATCTCTTGACACGCAGGTTTTTACTGGATTACAGTATTCTAATTTTGACCAAAAATCATGGAGTCAGGTTCAAGATAATTTTAATGATACGCAATTTGATTTGACACAAATTCGGGATCAAAAATTTAAAGTCAATGTATTTTCAGGAAGAATTGATGCAGATAAAAAGTTTAAAAATGAAATGAAATTAGAAGCTGGCGGATTATTTTCTTCAGCAAATTCAAAGTCAGATATTGCTATTTTTTATTATCAAACTAATAAAAATGAAATCAGTCAATATGATTTTGAAGAACAAAATTTATCAGGCTACACTCAGCTTTCTGGAAAGATAAAAAAAGTCAATTTCTCAGTTGGACTTCGAGTTGAAAATACAAACGTAAACGGTAAATTCAAAACCGATTTATTGCCTTTGATTGATAAAAATTACACGAACTTTTTCCCAAAAGCACAGTTTACTTTTGCAATTGACAGTACAAAAAGCATTAGCATTAATTACGCTAAAAGCATTTCGAGACCTAATTATTCTTCACTAAGTCAAGGCGCAACCTATATTAATCCGTACTTTTTGTATTCACGGAATATCTTTCTTGATCCAACAATTATTAATGAAATTTCGACGTCTTTTCAATATCATGATAAATCGGTAAAGCTGAGTTATTATCAAAATAAAAATCCGGTTTATAATAGTTTCTTTTTTGACAATCAACAAAATATCATGACTTTTAAAGATGTGAATTTTGATAAAGAATGGGGTTTGAATCTCGATTTTGAAGTGCCTTTTAGTTATAAATTTTGGACAATGAATAATTCTTTGATTTTTACTTTGGAAAAAATTGAAGATGCTTCTGCTGTATTTTTATCGTCAAAACCTTATTTGTATTTCTATTCTAATAACGAATTTAAACTCCCAAAAGATTATAATATAATGATAAACTGGTGGGGCGCTACAACACAATACAAAGGTGTTTTTGAAAGAAATCCAAGATTTGTTTTTGATATGGCGTTGTCAAAAAAGTTACTTAAAAATTGGAATTGCACTTTGAGCTGGAATAATGTTTTTAAAAATGTAATTGAAAAAGAAGAATTTACAATTAATAATATCAGTTCAAAAGCAAGATATGTTGTTGATGCTCATGAAGTTTCGTTTTCAATTAAATATTCTTTCGGAAAAATAAAAGAAAGTCAATTTAAAGGAAAAAATATTGATGAAAATGAAAGCAGAGTTCGATAAACCGAAATGATTTTTTTAAGCTTATTCTTATAGATTTTGAAAAAAAGTAACGTTCTTTAGATTGTAATTAAAAGAATAGAAATCTAAAAAAGAATATGGAAAAAAGAGTACTTGTTGTTTTGTTTTTATTGAGTTTTGTTTTCGTTAATTCGCAGATTGTTAAACCTTTTGTTGGTGGTGGCTTTTATATTCATTCTGATTTCGAAAAGCCAGGCTTTTTGAGCTTAAGATCTGGAGCTGAATTTAATGCGAGCAAATACATAAAACCTGAAATTGAAATTAGCGGTTTGCTTGGGAGTCTGGAATCGAGCAGTAAGCTTGATGCTAATAATGTAATGATTGCTGAAATTAACAGGTCGGTATCAGCGGTTAATTTTAGTTTTACTCCAAAGATAATTTTGGGCAACGAATTAGTTTCTTCTTTCGAAATTCTTCCAAAGTATTCCATTTCTACTATCGAAGCGCATAAAAATTCATATGCTTATGCAAATGGTAACTTTACTTCTGTTAAAAAGGAAATTGCAAAAGAATGGAGCCAGTCTTTTGGGATTGGTATTGGCGTTAATTTTAATTTTTCTGATGAATATTCAGATTCAATGAGTCTTATTTTAGATCTTCAAGGTGTCGATCTCGGAAAACCATTAAATAAATTAAGTCCAAACGCCAATCGAGTTGATACAAAATGGACTATTGGTTTTGGAATTAACTATTATTTTAATTTGAAAAAGAAGAAAGTTTAGAATCACATATAAAATAAAAATTCCCATCGGTGACGGCAGATGGGAATTTTTATATTATTTAAAAAGAGGAAAATTAACCTTCGTCTTCTTCTGTAATTTTTATTGGAGAATCTCCGGGAAGTTCTTCATCATCATCAGTTGAGTTTAATTCGAAGAAACTAAAAAAAGAACCTCCGTAACTTTTCTGAAAAGAAAAATTACTTAAATGATCTAGTTTTGTGTATTTCGAATGTTCAATAATCATCATTCCATCTTCGTGAAGCAAATCTTTTTCAAAAACGGTCAATACTATTTTTTCGAAAGTTGCTTGATCCAATCCGTAAGGCGGATCAGCAAAAACAATGTCGTATGAAGTTTTGCAGTTTTCTAAAAATTTAAAAACATCACTTTTAGTCGCTGCAATATCAAAATCATATTCTGATGAAACCTGTTTGATGAATTTTACGCATCCAAAATCACCATCAACAGAGGTTATTGGCGCACTTCCGCGTGAAGCGAATTCATAACTAATGTTTCCGGTTCCCGAAAATAAATCTAAAACCTTTAGGCTGTCAAAACTAAAATGATTGTTCAAAACATTAAACAATGCTTCTTTACTCATATCAGTTGTGGGTCTAACAGGAAGGTTTTTTGGTGGAAAAATTCGGCGGCCTTTGTGTTTTCCTGAAATGATTCTCATGATTGAAATAAGATATAATGTTTTTGATTTTCTGTTAAAGAGAAGCTGTTTTTTTGCTGTAAAGTGCTTACATCCATGAAGGATATATTACGAATGTATTTATACGCAATGGCATAAAACGGATCGTTCTGGTCTATCGTGCCTAATAATTCGAGTGGGAAAATCTCTGGATTTAAGTTTGATTGTTCGGCAGTAAATAGTAGGTAATATATGAAATCTTCAGGGGTTTGATATTCGAAAGAATTGAAAAAAAGCAGTTTTTGATTCTGAACCACAATAACTTCAAACTGTCCAGGATTAAAATTAACAACCATTTTCTTTTCGTCATTGTTTCTAGAATTGTCCAAAATTTTTTCGACCAAAATGCTGTTCGCATGTTTATAGTCAAATGAACCAACATTATCAATCAAAAAATTATTGATATTCACGTACGGAATGTAAACAGAATTCATTTGATAATTTGTGATTTCATCAAAAGTAAAAAAATCGGTTTCAAAAACTTTTGTATTGTATTGCAAATAACTTCCTAGATATTCTTCATCAAACAAAGCTGTTGGAACAAAAGTCGATAGATTGTTTGTATGAATAACCATTACTTCATCATAAGTATCTTTTAAAGGCGGATTATTCTTAAAAGCTTCGGTGAAGAGATCTTCAATTTTAGTGCTTTTGTTTGAAGTATCAAACTTTATTTCTTTGTATGAAGTGATAGTATTATTTAAAGTATCAAAACAACAAAATGAAAATCCAGTCAGGGAAACCTGAATAGAAAGCTTTTTGTAATTTTTGGAAGTAATGTTAGTATTTTGCAATGACATATTTGATTTACAATTCGTTACCTGTTTTTGAATCAAGAAAGAATTTAAGGCGACCACAAACTTACAAATTAAAAAGGAACAATAATAATTGCAATTTCAAAAAACAATTTTAAAGAAAAGTTAGGAAGACGTTATGGTACTATTATTTTTTTTGAAATATATAAATTGATTTATGTTTGAGATTAAATTGTACGCAGATGAAACGGATTCGCTATCGCGAAAACGCTGAAAAAAACAGATTTAGTTTTAAGAATTAAAAAATCTGTGCAAATCTGTGTCTTCGCGATAGCGAATCCGTTTTATCCGCGTCAATATTTTCAACATCAAAATTTCTTAAATGAACTTATAGCGCTTATATGGTTTAAACTATTAAAAGTTGAAATTGCCATTAAAAAAGACGAACTTTGTATGACAATTTCACCTTATGAATTCAACATTGTTTTACAGCGTTTTACAAAAAAGATTTCCTTTTGCACCTACTTACAAACAAGATATATTTTTCCAAAAAATAGCTATTTTTTTGACTGAGCCTCAAAACGATACCATTTTTGTATTGAAAGGATATGCCGGAACAGGAAAAACAACTGTGATTTCGACGATTGTAAATAATCTTGGCGAGATCAATAAAAAGTTTGTTTTGCTGGCACCAACAGGACGCGCGGCAAAAGTGATTTCGAATTATTCAAATACGCGGCTTTTACAATTCATAAGAAAATATATTTCCCTAAGAAATCATCTGGTGGAGGCGTGGCTTTTACGAAACAGGTAAACAAACATAAAAATACCATTTTTATAGTCGATGAAGCTTCGATGATTTCGGACAGTAATTCTGATTAAGATAGCGGTTCGCTTTTAGATGATTTGATTAACTATGTATATTCTGGAAACAATTGTAAAATGATTCTTTTAGGAGATACTGCACAGTTGCCACCAGTAAATTTAGATATTTCGTCCAGCGCTTGATACTCAGACTTTAGGCGTTCATTATGATAAAGAAATTGAACATATTGAATTAGACGAAGTAATGCGTCAGGAAGAAAGTTCAGGGATTTTGTTCAATGCAACTGAACTTCGCGAAATTGCTGAAAGAAAGCTTTATTACCGAATTTAAATTCAACGTAAAAAAGTTCAAAGACATCGTTCGTTTAACCGATGGTTATGATATTCAGGATGCTATAAATACCGCTTACAGCAATTATAGTATTGAAGATACCGCTTTTATTGTTCGATCGAATAAAAGAGCAAATCAATACAATGAACAAATCAGAACCCGAATTTTATTTAAAGAAAGTGAACTTTCTGTAGGCGATTTTTTAATGGTGGTAAAGAATAATTATTTCTGGCTGAAAGAAACCGATGAAGCCGGATTTATTGCCAATGGAGATATTATCGAAGTTCTGGAAATGTTCGGAATTAAAGAATTATACGGATTTACTTTTGCGAAAGTAAAAATCACGAATGGTCGATTATCCGAATCAAAAACCTTTTGAAACGGTTTTGCTTTTGGATACTATTAAAAGCGAATCTCCGTCTTTAACTTACGAAGAATCAAATCGTTTGTACGAGGAAGTGATGAAAGATTATGAAGATGAAAGAACGAAATACAAAAAGTTTCAAAAAGTAAAAGAAAACGAATATTTTAATGGTTTACAGGTGAAATTCTCGTACGCCATAACGTGTCATAAATCGCAAGGAGGGCAGTGGAATACCGTTTTTATTGAACAGCCGTATTTACCAAACGGAATCGACCGTGATTACATCGATGGCTTTATACCGCTATGACGCGTGCTAAAAATAAGTTATATTTGATAGGATTTAAAGACGAGAGTTTTGATGGAGTAAAATATAATGCCACGAATTAGCACGAATTTTTCAGATAAAGATTTGATGTGAATTTGTGTAATTCGTGGCGAAAAAAAATTTTAGCAAAATGACAACACTAAACGACTTACATTCGATTTCATCAACATTTTCGAATACAGATAAAATGCCGGTTTTGTTTTTAGGACACGGCAGTCCGATGAATGCTATTGAGGAAAATCAGTTTGTGGCTGGTTTTCGTGAATCTGGCTAAAACATTACCACAGCCAAATGCTATTTTATGTATTTCGGCGCATTGGTTTACCAACGGAACAAAAGTAACTGCGATGGAAATGCCAAGAACAATTCATGATTTTGGAGGTTTTCCGCAAGCACTTTTTGATGTGCAATATCCTGCAAAAGGAAGTCCCGGAACTGGCAGTGGAAACTAAAAAAATATTAGAACCAGTTATAGTCGAATTAGACGAACATTGGGGTTTAGATCACGGCGCTTGGAGTGTTATCAAACATTTATATCCAGAGGCGAATGTTCCGGTAATTCAGTTGAGTATTGATTATACAAAATCAGGACAATATCATTTTGAATTAGCTCAAAAACTTACAATCATTACGTCATAAAGGCGTTTTGATTATCGGAAGCGGGAATATCGTTCACAATCTTACGTTTGGTCGATTTCAGAAATTTTGACAAAGACAATTACGGCTATCGATTGGGCAATTGAAGCCAGAGAAACAGTAAATAATTATTTATTAGATGGAAATTTTCAGCCTTTAATTGATTTCGAAAAAATGAGCAAAGCAGTTCAAGTTGCAATTCCAACTCCAGATCATTATTTGCCTTTGTTATATACTTTAGGTTTAAAAGAAAAATCAGAGGAATTGAGTTTGTTTAATGATAAACTTCTTGCTGGTTCCTTAAGCATGACTTCAGTAAAAATAATGTAGAAAAATTTTGTTTATGAATGGTATATTTGTTTTTATATGGAAATAGCAAACGAAAACATCAAAGTTTATCAGTCATCTACTAGTAAAGTGCCTTTAATACTGTTTGCAATTTGTGCGTTACTTGTGATGTTTCTTTTTGCAGTTACATTCCCAATAATAATAACGTTTTTTTTGTTAGTATTTTTTTTAAGCATGGGGATTATAATAGTTGTAAGCTCAATGAGTTTGAGAATTACAATTAATACAGATAAAGAAGTTGTTACGATAGAAAAAATAAATTTTCTTGGGAATGTCGTGGAAACTAAGGAATATCCACTTGACAGATATTATTTTGAAAGAAGATTTGTAATACTGGTAAGAAATCGAAGAAGAGATTGTTTTTCGTTTAGCAATAACAGTTATGAAGGTGGTGAACTATATTACAATAAAGAATTTTATACAGATGATTATAGTATAGAAGGGCTTTCTAAAAAGACAGTGCAATTAATCGAAAGTGATATTCAAAAAATACAAGATAAAAAAGGTTTGGTTGTAACGGCTGAATTTAAACGATAAATAGTTAAAAATGAAAATAATAGCGGTAATTCCGGCCAGATATGCTTCAACACGATTTCCGGCAAAACTAATGCAGGATTTGGGAGGCAAAACGGTAATTTTAAGAACGTATGAAGCTTCAGTAGCAACAAATTTATTTGACGATGTATTTGTTGTAACCGATTCTGATTTGATTTTTAATGAAATAGTTTCAAATGGTGGAAAAGCCATTATGAGCATCAAAGAACATGAATCAGGAAGCGATCGAATTGCAGAAGCTGTTGCCAATCTTGATGTCGATATTGTCGTAAATGTCCAAGGCGATGAACCTTTTACAGAAGCCGGACCTTTAGAGCAGGTTTTATCTGTCTTTAAAAATGATGAAGATGAAAAGATTGATTTGGCTTCATTAATGCGTGAAATCACAGATGAAGACGAAATCAATAATCCGAATAATGTGAAAGTTGTGGTTGATCAATCACAGTTTGCGTTTATTTTTCAAGATCTGTAATTCCATATCCAAGAGAAAAAAATGTTGGAGTTCGATATTTTCAGCACATCGGAATTTATGCTTTTAGAAAACAAGCTTTATTGGATTTTTATAGTCTGCCAATGAAATCTTTGGAAGCTTCTGAGAAGTTAGAGCAACTACGTTATTTAGAGTTTGGAAAACGTATTAAAATGGTTGAAACGACGCATGTAGGAATTGGAATCGATACGGCTGAGGATTTAGAAAAGGCGAGGGATGATGCTGAAGATATTTGATTAATTGATAATTGATAATGGATACATTGATAATTGATATTGCAGTATTATCCACAATTTTGTCATCCCGAGGAACGAGGCAATCTCACGCAGAGTAACTCTACGAAGATTGCGTTTAAGCAACTTTGTCAAAGTTTAGAACTTCGACAAAGTTGACAAAAGGATAGAAAACAAAAAAGCTCCAAAAATTTGGAGCTTTTTCTTGTTATCTAAAACATTCTAAATCTTAGTATAAATTAGGAAATTTAGAAGGGTTAACTTCATTCATCATGCTATATACTTTTTCAAAAATATCTTCGGCAGAAGGTTTTGAGAAATAGTCACCATCAGTTCCGTATGCTGGTCTGTGGGCTTTTGCAGCCAAAGTTTGCGGTTTGCTGTCTAAGATATATATAAGCATCTTGCTCTTCCAGAATTTGTTGTAAAATGTAAGCAGAAGCTCCACCAGGAACATCTTCGTCAATTACTAACAAGACGATTCGTTTTTGCAATACTTTTTACAATGTCTTTATTGATATCAAACGGAAGAACGATTGAATGTCGATAACTTCGCAATCAATTCCCAAATCTAATAATTCAGTTGCCGCTTGTTCAACTAGTCTTAAAGTTGAACCATAAGAAACTAAAGTAATATCAGAACCTTCTTTTATGGTTTCAACTACTCCAATTGGCGTTTTGAATTCACCAAAATTCAAAGGTGTTTTTTCTTTTAATCGGTATCCATTTAAACATTCAATTACTAAAGCAGGTTCGTCAGCACTCTAAAAGTGTGTTATAAAATCCAGCAGCCTGCGTCATGTTTCTTGGAACCAAAACATGGATTCCTCGAATCAGCATTGATAATCATTCCCATTGGAGAACCAGAATGCCAGATTCCTTCTAAACGGTGTCCGCGAGTTCTGATGATTAACGGCGCTTTTTGTTTTCCAACGGTTCTGTATTGTAATGTCGCCAAATCATCACTCATGATTTGAATCGCATATAATAAGATAATCTAAATACTGAATTTCAGCAATTGGACGTAAACCTCTCAAAGCCATTCCAATTCCCTGACCAATGATAGTCGCTTCACGGATTCCGACATCAGCAACACGAAGTTCTCCGTATTTTTCCTGCATGCCTTCTAAACCTTGGTTTACGTCACCAATATTTCCTACATCTTCACCAAAAATTAGAGTTTCAGGATATTTGGCAAACAAAGCGTCAAAATTATCACGCAAAATCATACGCCCATCTGAATCCGGTTTTGCATTTTCTGCATATACAGGAAGTACTTCTTTTACTGAAAAAACATTCAAATCTGATTCAGAATGTAAATTACTGCTGAATTTTGGTTGTGTTTCATTGAAAGTAATCCGGTAATCCAGCTCGATAACAATAACCTTACTGTTTGGCACTTCAACAAAACGTAATATTTTACGTGCGATAACCAAGCATTTCCTTTTTCAAAGGGCGATTTTATAGCACTTAATTCAGAAATATATTTTTTGATTCTTTCTTTATGGTTGATGCTTGCCTCAGCAATTTGCTCCAATAAAGCCAGAAGATTTTTTTGATCTTCAATAATTGGATTAATGAAGGAATTCCAAGCCTCTTTTTTAGCTTCAAGAACTTCTTTTTTCAATTCGAATTCAATTTCAGAAAGTTCTTCAGGTGATGCAATATTAATTGCAATCATCCATAAACGCATCTGACGAATACAATCAAAATCTCTTTCCCAAGCCAATCTCTCACCATTTTTATAACGTTCGTGAGAACCTGAAGTCGAGTGTCCTTGAGGCTGTGTCAATTCATTTACGTGAATTAAAACCGGAATATGTTCTTCACGTGCAATTTGCTGCAGCTCTTTCATAAGTCGAAACCAATTCAGCATAATCCCAGCCTTTAACTCTAAAAATTTCATATCCTTTAGAGTCTTCATCTCGTTGGTATCCTTTCAGAATTTCAGAGATGTTTTCTTTTGTAGTCTGATGTTTTGCGTGAACCGAAATTCCGTATTCATCATCCCAAACACTCATTACCATCGGAACCTGTAAAACTCCAGCAGCATTTATGGTTTCAAAAAACAATCCTTCAGAAGTACTTGCATTTCCAATTGTTCCCCAAGCAACTTCATTTCCGTTTACAGAAATTTGTCTTTGATGGTAATTCCATCGACATTTCTGTAAATTTTTGAAGCTTGAGCCAATCCCAATAATCTTGGCATTTGTCCGGCTGTAGGTGATATATCTGCGCTTGAATTTTTTTGTTTTGTTAAGTCTTTCCAGGACCCGTCTTCGTTTAAACTGTGCGTTACAAAGTGTCCGCCCATTTGTCTTCCGGCAGACATTGGATCAAAATCTAAATCGGTATGACCGTATAAACCAGCGAAAAATTGTTTTGGAGTAAGCTCGCCAATTGCCATCATAAAAGTCTGATCGCGGTAGTAGCCAGAACGGAAATCGCCATTTTTAAAAGCTTTTGCCATGGCAAGCTGTGGCACTTCTTTTCCGTCTCCAAATATTCCAAATTTGGCTTTTCCTGTCAATACTTCTTTACGTCCTAAAAGGCTACATTCACGGCTGGTTACTGCAATTTTGTAGTCGTTCAATACTTCAGTTTTGAAATCTTCAAATGTTAATGTAGTATTGTTTTTTTCTTTTATCATAATCTGGTAGGGTCATGTTTAGACTGCGAAATTACTTAAAAACAATCAATAATCATAATTCTTTAAAATAAATATAATTTAATTATTTGTATTTAAAATCAAAAAACTACGTATTTTATTTATGTTATTTTTGGTTAAAACTAAAATTAAATAGAAAATAATGTATCTTTTTGATTAAAATTTATTTGATTAAAGCCATTTTCGAGTAAAAAGATTGACTAATGTTTTTGGAGACAATGTAATAACAAATCGTATTTTTTCGTTATATTTATTTTGAGAAATTTCCCATCCGTTATTAGAATAAACAGGAAAGTAAAGTTCGAAATAATCTGGAACTAAATTTAATCGAATACCGCTGTCATAAACAAAATACGCTGTTTGATGTTTATTTTTCAAAAACCAACATCGCCATAAACTTCAATCCAGTTCCAAATTGCATAACTTGCATTTAAAGTTGTCAGCCATTGATTGGCATATGATGGTTGTAATTTTCGATTTAAAACCGCCTTCGGCAATGACATACTGTTGACTGAAAAATCCAGTAGCATTCAGATCTTCCATAAAAGATTATAATCAAATAAATAATCAGTTGGCCTGTCTAAGCCAAAACTGAAATAATCTGAATTTGTCTTGTTATAAAGGAAAGTTCCTGCGTACAATCGTCAAATTTAATTTATGATTGTTTTCAAATAAACTTCTGTATTCTACTTCTCCAGAAAGTTTTCCAAAATCTCCCGAAAACTGAACATCGGTCATATAACTGAAATGATTGATCAATTCTGTTTTTGTATTGGAATATCGTGCGTTAAAAATAGAGTAATTTGGTTGTGAATTATCGGTAATATAAGCGCTTGCTTCACGATTTACAATTACTTGGCGAAACATAATAAGCTGTTTTCTGTTGTCTCTAAAATTTTCTTCGCGAATGCGAAACTGCACCATCGGATTTAATCTCAAATAGGCAGCATCTGGCGCATAATGAAAATAATTCTGACTGATTGAATATCGCACATTGAATAGTGTACTGTTTCGATAATATTGATTCCAGAGAAAATGCCGAAGAACCAGATAATGTTTGTGCTTTTATTGAATAAGCCGGATTAATATCAAATGTAAACGGTTTATCTAATATTGTTTTATTATGAAAGCGAATTCCAGGAGTTATTCCGTCATAATAATTATAGGTTAAAGTGTGGAATGTATAAAATCTGGTTGTAATAGGGATCTTCTAAATCTTTGGCAAAATTAAATTTGATCGGACGATTTGTAATAGCAATACTTTTTAATGATTTCCAGTTGTTACGCTGATTGTATTCTGGAACTTCATTATCATAATTCAATACTAATTTATCAGCATTTTTTCGTGGTAAATGATAAACAGAATCATTGTTTTTTGGTTCAATCCATGTCTTTAAAAACGACTTCATTTTTTTTGATTCCATAAACCGGAATCGGAGCATAATACTCCAGTCTTATTTTTTATTGAAAATTGAACGCTAGTCTTTGGTTCTCGAAACATTTGTGAATTGATAATCGATAATGTCACGCGATTCTATAATCGTTCTAAAAAACCAATCAATGTTTTTTGTGCTGTTTTCCGTTAGGATTTTTTCAAAATCATATCGATTAGTTTGTTGTGTTTTATTCAAATCATAAAATTTCTGAATACTTTCCGGAACAATATTATGATCTAAATAATCATCTAAATAACTCAAACTTAAACCCGCACGATATTTACTGGCAATTTGCTCGTTAAATTTGATCAGAGTGTTTTTCGGGTCACCAAGTGGCTGATCCAGATTTTTTCGCGCCATCAGCATATAATAATAGCTGTATTGCTCATTAAAAGTTAGGTTCGTAATGTTGTAGCTTTTAAAAAGTTTCATGTCCGAAAGTTTGCCAAGCATTTTTTGATCCAGATGATTTTCTTCCATGTATTTCATCATGGCATAAATCTGAATTCCATCATAAACCCAATTATCTTTTCTTGGATCCAATCGTAAGACTATTTTTTAAATAATTGTTTAGATAGGTTTTCAAGAAAGTAATTTCGAAGATAAATTCATCTGAAAATGGACTAATAAACGACGGTAGCTGATTCAGTCCATAAAATGGATTTCGATCATAGTCGGCTTGAGAAACCGTAATTTTTGCATACGGATATTTCCCAATAAACTCATTTGCAAAAGCCGCAACTTTGTTAATGATTATTGCGCGCTGAATTTCGCTTAGTTTTTTAGTTTTTAAATCAGAAAGCTACTTCCAAATAGCCATTTGTATAACTTCTGAAACTATTTTGTCTTTCAAAAAACAAATTAAAATCGGTTCTTTCATTTCCAGAAAAAGTATAAGTGCTCATAAGCAGGATTTGAATCGTCTTTTGAAATCGAATTCAAATCGGTAGTAATAGAATAATTGTTCGGAATTTTAATTTCAACTTGATAGTCAACAGTGGCATTGGCAATATCATCGAGATTGAAATTATTGTTTTTTACAAAACGATGATTTTCAAATCGGGCAGGGGCTAAAAACCAGTTTTTTAAATTCATTCCGCCATTTTGATCAAAACCATAATGCGTAAATTTTGCACTCGGAATTTTAGAAATATAAGTAAGATGTAAATCTGATTTTTTCGCCAGGACGCAGTTTATGGTTTAGTTTCACAACAATAAAATCAGGGTTTTTATCTGTTCTTTCCCATTCCAATGCCATGTTATCAGAATCAATTAAGCTTAGAATTGTCGTATTTCCTCTTTCTTCAGGTTTGGCAACATGAAAACCTCTGTAAAATTCATCCGAAAAACGTTTTGCCAAAGGTGTATTTTTATCTGAAAAAGCATTGTTCCAATCATTCAAAACAATCGAAGTCAAAGAATCGTTCGAAGTGTTGTAATACGTAATATCCTGTCTTACATTCAGTGTTTTAAGTTCAAGATTAACCGCCACTTCCATCTTAGATTGATGTTGTGCATATTGTTTTATAGAACTTAATAAAACAAAAAGAAGGATAATAATTTTAAAAAGTGATTTCAAAAAATGGCTTAAAAATTATAGATATACCTTAAGATACGTACTTAAAAATGTTTCGGTTTTTTGTAAAAATAGCATAAAAAAAGCTGTTTTAAAAACAGCTTTCACATTTAAACCATATAAGTGATATAAGTAAATTTGAGTTTACAGTTATTAAGCTCAAAAAAAAGGAACTTATATAACTTATATGTGAAATTTTTTTAGAAATTCGGACTTAAATCGTATTTCTTGTAGAATTTGTCAAGAACGTCAACCACTTCATCTTCAGTATCAACGATTTTAAATAAGTTTAAATCTTCTGGACTTACTGTTTTCATTTTTTCAACTAAAACCGTTTTAACCCATTCGATCAATCCTGACCAAAATTCAACCCCAACTAATATAATTGGGAATTTTCCAATTTTTTTAGTCTGAATCAAAGTAATCGCTTCAAACATTTCGTCCAAAGTTCCAAAACCTCCCGGCATAACCACAAAACCTTGCGAATATTTAACAAACATTACTTTTCTCACAAAGAAATAATCGAAATTCAGGTTTTTATCATGGTCAATATAAGGGTTAAAGTGCTGTTCAAAAGGCAATTCGATATTTAAACCAACAGAAGTTCCGCCACCAAGATGCGCCCCTTTATTTCCGGCTTCCATAATTCCTGGCCCTCCGCCTGTAATTACGCCATAACCAGCTTTACTGATTTTAAAAGCAATTTTCTCAGCCAAGTAAATAATATTTATCATCTGGTTTCGTTCTCGCCGATCCAAAAATCGAAACGCAAGGACCAATACGTCCCATGCTTTCATAACCATTCACAAACTCCGACATGATTTTAAAAATCGCCCAGCTGTCATTGGTTCTAATTTCATTCCACGTTTTTTGTTTTAAACTATCCTGAATAATTTTATCTTCGTCATTATCAAAATCTTCTAATCTCATTTTAGGTATTTTATAATTTATATTTTTATTTATGCTAATTCTTTATAATTGTCATTTTGAGCGTAGTCGAAGGATAAGGAGCTGTTTCCTGCTGTCCGCTATATCTTTTCCTGGCTAAAGAAGCCAGCAAAAAGGATGTCCGCTCCCATCAGGGCTAGGGCAATCGGTTTCAAATAAACAATTAGTTTAATCGAAACATTTTGTTTGAAATTTTAAAAAAGAGCGGATGCTAAATTAACACTTTTTATTAGAATTGTTACAAAAAGGAAGGTTTATAATCTAAATCCGGTATTGTAAAATAAGGATTTTTTGTTTTTAGATTCATTATCAGATAATTAAAAATATATTAACTTTAAAATTGTACTAACTGAAAACTAAAGAATTTCTTAATTTAAATTTTCAATTGTCAGCGTTCTAAACGTATCGCAATAAGTATTTTTAGGTAAATTATTTCTTGTTCCCGGAGCCAGAACTTGATCAAAGGATGCAATCAAACGATCAATTTCGTTTTTTATAACGCTGTTTGGAGCTATTGAATTTACATGAACAATTTTTCCTTTTGAATCAATTGTGAAACGTGGTCTAAAAAGAATCTCGCCGCGAAGCTCTTGCTTGTTGATTGTTTTTAGAGAAATATTCTGCAAAATATACTCATATAATCTTTCATACAAGCAGTTGTTTTTTTGCCAGTTGGTTTGAAGATTTTCACAATTTTTCAAAGTTGGTAACTGGTCGACAACCGCAAATTTGCTGGCTTTTATAACTGTGTTTTTATTTTCCTTAGCAAACAGCTGAACGCTTATTCTTCCACTTTTATCAGCTTCTGTGAGGGCAAGTTTTTCTAGCGGATATTTCTTGAAAATTTCAACAATCTTTCTATCTAAGTCTTTGTCTCCCGTATAAATTTTAAAGCCTGAGGCTTTGCCGGTTTTGCTTATTTCAAAAGTCAACCGAATTGTATAATTGTATTCACTGCGCGAAATATCTTTATATAAATAAGACCATTTAACTTCGGAGAAATCAATTTTTTTAAGAAGCTTCTTTTCGAGATATATTTTAAAAAAGTTTGCCAGATCACTATTTTCACTTGGCTGGGCTAAAGTTTGAAAAGTGTTGTTTTCGTTTAAATATTCTGTATCACTTTCTTCTCTAGTAAAATATGGATTGTCAGATTGTGATTCTAAAACATCTTTAACGCGAGCGCGAACAGCTTTATTTAGGCTGTCTTTTTTTGTTTGTGAATAAGTGCTAAATGAGAATGCTACTATTGCAACGAATAACAAAATTGACTTCATTGTTGGTTTTTTAAGACTAAAATATAAAATAATTAGTATTAAAATTTAACAATAAAATAAATCTTTGTCAAAGTTTTAAACTTTGACAAAGACGATTTTACTACAGCTCTTTTTTCAAAAACTTAGCGGTATAACTTTTTTTATTTTTCGCCACTTCTTCCGGAGTTCCTTTTGCGATTAGTTGTCCTCCGCCTTTTCCACCTTCAGGTCCAATATCAATAATATAATCGGCAAGTTTAATAACGTCCATATTATGTTCGATGACAAGAATGGTATTTCCTTTGTCCACCAGTTTATTAATCACTTCCATCAAAACTCTAATATCTTCAAAATGCAAACCTGTTGTAGGTTCGTCCAGAATATAAAACGTATTTCCGGTATCTTTTTTAGACAATTCACCGGCCAATTTTATACGTTGCGCTTCGCCACCAGAAAGCGTTGTACTTTGTTGACCAAGTGTAATATAGCCTAAACCAACGTCTTGAATGGTTTTTACTTTTCTATGAATTTTTGGAATGTTTTCAAAGAATGGAACCGCTTCATCAACTGTCATATCCAAAACATCTGAAATCGATTTTCCTTTATATCGAATTTCTAAAGTTTCTCTGTTAAAACGTTTCCCTTGGCAAGTTTCACATTCTACATAAACATCTGGTAAAAAGTTCATTTCAATAGTTCGAACTCCAGAACCTTCGCAAGTTTCACATCGTCCGCCTTTTACATTGAAACTGAAACGCCCAGCTTTGTAGCCACGAATCATACTTTCAGAAGTCATCGTAAACAAGTTTCTAATTTCAGTAAAAACTTCCGTATAAGTCGCTGGATTCGAACGAGGTGTTCGTCCAATCGGACTTTGGTCAATATCAATTACTTTGTCAATATGTTCTAAACCTTCAATCTTTTTGTAAGGCTGTGGTTTTTTTACTCCATTAAAATAATAAGCATTCAAAATAGGGTAGAGCGTTTCATTAATCAAAGTCGATTTTCCGCTTCCCGAAACTCCAGTTACGCAAGTTAATTGTCCCAACGGAATTTCGATGGAAACATTTTTAAGATTATTTCCCGTTGCGCCGGTTAGTTTTAAGAACTTGCCGTTTCCTTTTCGGCGTTCTTTCGGAATCTCTAATTTCATTGTACCATTCAAATATTGAGCGGTAATTGTATTCGATTTCAGAGTTTCTGCAGGAGTTCCAATACTGATGATTTCTCCACCATATTTTCCAGCTTTTGGACCAATATCAATCACATAATCTGCTCTTTCGATCATGTCTTTGTCATGTTCTACTACAATAACAGAGTTTCCAATATCACGCAATTGCTCTAAAGAATGAATCAATTTTTCATTGTCTCTTTGGTGTAAACCAATACTCGGTTCATCTAAAATATATAAAACACCAACCAACTGCGAACCAATTTGTGTTGCCAGACGAATACGCTGTGCTTCACCACCAGAAAGCGATTTTGAACTTCGGCTTAAAGCCAAATAATTCAGGCCGACATTCATCAGGAAATTCAAACGATCTTTAATTTCTTTCACAACTTCAGAAGCAATTAAAAGTTGTTTTTCTGATAAATGATTATTTAAATCCTGAAACCAAGCCGTTAAATCAGAAATATCCATATTACACAATTCGGTGATATTTTTTTCATTTACTCTAAAAAACTGAGCTTCTTTTTTAAGGCGAGAACCTTCGCAAACCGGACAATTAATTTCGTCCATAAAATCTTTTGCCCAGCGTTTGATGCTAGTTGTCGCGCTTTCGTCGTATTGATTTTTGATGAAATTAGAAATTCCCTCAAAATCAATTTTATAATCTCTTGTTACGCCAAGATCTTTCGAACTAACTGTAAATTTATCTTTTCCGCCATGTAAAATCATGGTCATAGCTTCTTCCGGAATTTTCTCAATTGGATCAGTAAGCTTAAATCCGAATTTCTCCCCAATTGTTTCCAATTGCTTAAAAATCCAAGAAGATTTATATTCACCAAGCGGTACAAAACCACCTGCTTTTATTGATAATTTAGGATTCGGAATTATTTTTTTAACGTTGATTTCATGAACAGTTCCTAATCCGTTACAATGCGGACAAGCACCTTTTGGCGAGTTGAATGAAAATAAATTAGGTTCCGGATTTTGGTATGAAATTCCTGTTGTTGGGCACATCAAGTTTCTACTGAAATAACGAACTTCATTAGAATCCTGATCTAAAATCATCAGAACATTTTCGCCATGATGCATTGCAGTATTAATACTTTCAGCCAATCTTTTTTGATTGTCCGGCGTATCTTCAATCTGCATTCTGTCGACAACAATTTCAATATCGTGTGTTTTATAACGATCTAATTTCATTCCTGAAACCAAATCTTGAACTTCGCCGTTTACGCGAACTTTTAAGAATCCTTGTTTCGTAATTTGTTGAAATAACTCGGCATAATGACCTTTTCGGGCTTTAATAACCGGAGCAAGAATATTGATTCTTTTTCCGTTATAATCCTGAATAATCAAATCTTTAATTTGCTCATCAGAATAGGAAACCATTTTTTCGCCTGTGTTGTAGCTATATGCATCAGCGCCACGAGCGTATAAAAGTCTTAGGAAATCGTAAATTTCAGTAATTGTTCCAACAGTCGATCTCGGACTTTTGCTGGTTGTTTTTTGTTCAATAGCAATTACTGGCGAAAGTCCATCAATTTTATCCACGTCCGGACGCTCTAAACCGCCAAGAAATTGTCTGGCATAAGCGGAGAAAGTTTCAACATAACGACGTTGACCTTCAGCATAAATAGTGTCAAATGCCAAAGAAGATTTTCCTGAGCCTGATAAACCAGTAATTACAACCAGTTTTTCACGCGGAATAGAAATATCGATATTTTTTAGATTATGAACTCTTGCGCCAAGAACTTCAATAGTATTGTCTTTTTCTAACATAATTTTGAGCAAAACGCAAAGTTACCACTTTGATTTATTCTTTTTGTGCTCGATAGCAAAACTTTATGTTACAATTAGTAACAAAAAACGCTAACTGTGAGTTAGCGTTTTCTTTTTCTAGTTGCCATATATTCTTCGATGGCTTCTTTGGTTGTGTGCCAATTTCGGCCTTCTTTATAAGCATCAATTTTTCCTGTTCTGGCCAGTAAACTGACATATTCCTGACCATAAGGGCTATTAGGTTCGCTTACAATATTTTGTATCGATTGGTAATCATAACTGCTTCCTGGCATGGAACTTAAGTAAATGTTGAGAGTTCTCTCAAGTGCCTGACACATTAAAAGTGTTAGTTTTTGATAATTACCGTTATTAGCCTGATTAAGTGCTTCGTAATATTTTTTGCGATCATTTTTGAGAATAATTGCAGGTGGAAATCCACATCGCATCAATAATAAATTCATGCTCAAACGAACGGTTCGTCCATTTCCATCAAAAAAAGGATGAATCCAAACTAGTTTATGATGATAAATGGTGGCCAATTCAATATCATTTAAACCTAACGGATTTGTGTTGATAAACTCTATTAATTCATCCAGATAATCAGAAACTTTATTGGCATTTGGAGGCATAAAATTAGCTCCCGAAATTCGAACACCGCCATTTCTTAAACGTCCTGCAAAATCATCTTCTATAGAACGCAAAACTAAACCATGAAGTGAAAGAATATCAATGCTTCGAAGTTTGTAATTATAATCAACAATCGAATATAAATAATCAATTGCTTTATCGTGATTGTGGGTTTCAAAATGTTCTCGAAGTGATTTTCCTTTAATAGTAATTCCTTCTTGAATTACCATTTGAGTTTCTCGCAAACTCATGGTGTTTCCTTCAATACTATTAGAATTGTAAGTCCATTCCAAGGACAAACTTTCCCGAATTTTATGCAAAGCAATATTGGGCAATGGTCTGCTATTTTGCAAATCAAGCCTTTTTTGATACAATCTATCAAATGTTGATTGAAATTCGTCTCTGTATGTCAGGTCTATATTCCACATAATTCCACAAAGGTACTTCTTAATATCGGATAAATAAAATTTTTAACTTATCCGATATTAAGCTTTACTCAATTGTCATAGAACGCAGTTTCATACGGTAAGCTTCAAGCGCTATAGATTTTGAAATGAAGCCATAATATTTATCATTTCGGATTACAGGAAGAAATGCTGATTTTGAATTTTCAAACTTGCTCATTACAATTTCCATGCTGTCAAAAGATGAAATAGTCGCTGGCAGGCATTTTCATGACATCTTTTATTTGAGTGTATTTAACGCGATAAGGATTAAAAATAATTTCCCGAATATCATTAAAATGTACAACGCCAACCAATTCTTTTTCGTTATTGACAACTGCAAAAACTACTTGATTTGAATGCGAAATAAGATCAACCAATTTACTTAAGTTTTCATCAGGATGAACAGTTAAATAATCGCATTGAATAATGGTATCAATATCTAAAGTCGATAGAATATTCGAGTCTTTGTTGCTTGTAAATGCATGACCTTTTTTTGCCAGATTTTTTACGTCAAGAGAATATTTTTCAAAACGTTTTGAAATTGCAAAACTAATTGATGAAACGATCATCAGCGGAATCATTAAGCCGTAACCTCCAGTAATTTCGGCAATTAAGGAATATTGCAGTCAGTGGTGCGTGAAATAATCCGCTCAAAATTCCGGCCATTCCTACCATCGTAAAATTACTGATTGGTAAATTTGATAAACCGGTTAAACTTATAAATTTGGAGAAAAAATAGCCTACATAAGATCCTAAAAATAAAGACGGAGCAAAATTTCCTCCATTACCACCGCTTCCAATTGTTAGTCCCGAGGCAAAAACTTTTACCATCATTGTGCAACCAACAAATAAAAGTAATACCCAGTGATTATTTCTAAAACTCGCAAATAATGTATTGTCTAATAATTGTCCAGGATCACTCTCAGATAACGTTTTAATGCTTTCATATCCTTCACCAAATAAAGTTGGAAAAATAAAAATCAATAGAGCCAAAAGCGAAGATCCAATTAATGCTTTTTTGTAAGGACCAATTTCCATTTTACCAAAATAATGCTCGACTCGTTGAAAGTTACGGGAATAATAAATGGCTATAAAGCCTGTTAAAACTCCCAAAATGACATAAAAAGGAATATTATGATAATTGAATGTTTCCTGTTTTTTAAAAGACAAAAGAATACTTTCATCTAAAACAATTGCTGAAACTAATGCGCCTGTTGCGGCAGAAATCATAATTGGGGTAAAAGCAGAGATACTAACGTCGACTAATAAAACTTCAATAGCAAATAAGTACTCCCGCAATTGGAGCATTAAAAGCTGCTGCAATTCCTGCTGCAACACCGCAACCAATCAGCAAGCGTTCGGTCTTTATATGCTAATTTATAATTTTGAGCATAATTAGAACCAAAAGCAGCTCCGGTAACAACAATCGGACTTTCTAATCCGGCAGAACCTCCTAAACCTACAGTTAAAGAGCTTGTTACAATTTGGGCATACATTTGTTTTTTCGGAATTATACTTGCTTTTTTTGCAACGGCATATAAAATTTGTGAAGTTCCTTTTTCGATTGTTCCGTTTAAAACCTTTTTAACAACAAAAACAGTCAACAAAATCCCAATTATAGGTAAGATACTATTAATGAAACCTAACTTTAAAATACCGTTAATATAGGTCGCAAAAGAAAAAACGCTATGCGCAAAAGTCTTTAATATTATTACTGCAAAAGCACATGAAATACCAACTAATACGCTCGATAAAAAAATAAATTGCTTTGGCGTCAACAAAGATTGAGCTAAGGCAATAATGTTTTCTAATTTTCGAAAAAGTCGTTTTATCATAATTTGTTTGTACAAAGTTAGGGGGAAATTGCAAATTTAGGTTTAAACATCCAATTTTGTATCTTTTTTTAATGAAAATCTATTTATTTAAAATCCTGCCGCTTTATCGTCACCTCGAAAATCAGCACCTCCTTCCAGATATTATCTGGCAAGACCAAAATAGCATCGACTTTACCAATTACTGGAGTCGTTTTTTCATTAATTAAATAGCCTTTTGCTTTAAGTTTATCTAATGTAGTGTTGTCACTGAAAGTTTTGGTTCGAAAGTAATTAAATCAGGCAACCATTGATGATGAAAACTGGGTGCATTTACTGCTTCCTGCATGCTGAATTTATATTCGTAAACATTTAAAATAGTCTGGAGTACAGATGTAATAATTGTTGATCCACCAGGAGATCCTACAACCATAAAAAGTTTTCCGTTTTTTTCTACAATTGTTGGTGTCATTGAACTCAGCATTCGTTTTTGTGGCGCAATGCTGTTGGCTTCATTCCCACTAACCCAAACATATTTGGAGATCCCGGTTTTGCACTAAAATCATCCATTTCATTGTTTAAAAAGAAACCCAATTCATCACAATAATATTTTGAACCATAACCGTCATTTATAGTTGTCGTGGCTGCGATAGCGTTCCCAAATTTATCAACAATAGAGTAGTGTGTAGTTTCTGTACTTTCGTTATACGTTACTTTTCCTTCTTTTATTTCTGATGATAAACTGGCTTTATCAAATTAAAAGTTGACATTCTTTCTTTTAAATAATCATCAGCAAATAATCCGTTTACTGGAATTTTTACAAAATCAGGATCGCCTAAAAACTGACTTCTGTCGGCATAAGCTCTTCTTTCTGCTTCTACAATTACTTGAATTGCTTCGTTGTGAATTATGTCCCATTTTTGATAAATATAATGGCGAAATCATTTTTATAATTTGTGCCAGGCAAATCCCACCGCTGCTTGGAGGCGACATAGAAGTGATTTTTAAATCTTTATAGTAAATTGAAGCGGTTTTCTCCATTTTGCTTCATAAATGGCTAAATCTTCAAGCGTAATAATTCTGCCTTTTTTCTTGAAGATAATCAACTAGAATTTTCGCCGTTTTTCCTTTATAAAATTCATCTCTTTCCATTTTTCGAAATTCGTTTTAAAGTATTGGCAAGAGCAGGATATTTAATAGTATCTTTTTCTTTGAAATTTGTAGCCAAAAGTGTATTTGGTCCATTTACTTTTACAATGGCATCATGGTAGCGTTCATAATTTTTTCCTGTTTTTGGGTTACAACAACGCCTCTTTCAGCCAGAGCAATTACAGGTTTTAAAATTTCAGACATTGGCATTGAACCAAATTTTTTGTGAACGGCAAAAACTCCGGCAATCGTTCCTGGAACGCCAATTGCTAAAGCCGTTTCGGTACTTTTTCCTTTTATTACATTTCCATCTTTATCCAAAAACATATTTTTTGTTGCAGCTAAGTGGCGCTTTTTCTCTATAATCTAAAGACTCCAACTTCGCCATTTGCTTTTCGATAAACCATAAATCCACCTCCGCCAATATTTCCTGCATACGGAAAAGCAACTGCCAAGGCTAATTCGGTTGCGACCATTGCATCAAAAGCATTTCCGCCTTTTTTCATAATGTCGGCACCTATTTTAGAAGCTTCTTCTCTTGCCGAAACGACCATTGCTTTTGAAGTTATTAATCCTGTTGGATTTACAGCTTGTTGGGCAAAACTAAAAACAGAAACAAGAGAGAATAATAAGTGTAATTTTTTTCATAAAGGGAAAATATATTTTATAGAATCAGTTTGATTTTATATGGATAATAATTTTTGTTTGGCTTGTTTTTGGATATCTTCAAAAAAAGTGGTGAATTCCTGCTCAAATTCGGCATAAAATTCTTTTAATTCTTCACTGGCAAACTGCATTTTTGAGATGTTTTTTGACCTTCGATCCATTTGGGTCAAAATTTGATGGATTCCTTCGACCGTTCTATAACTCAAAAGCCAGTTTCTTTCAATCATATATGGCATTAAATCCTTGTGTTTTTTCCGTCAGAATAGCATAATTTTCATGTAGTGAATTATAGAATCGATTGATGAAATCTTCCAGATTTTCATCAGAATATTTGCTCCAGTTTTTAGCTAAAAAATGATCGTAAACAATGTCTACAATTACACCGGCATAATGGTGGTATTTTTCATGTAATCGCTTGGTGCTTTGCCTAAAAATATCATGAGAATCAGTATAAGTATCAATAAATCGATGCAAAATAATTCCTTTTTGAACATCTTCTGGAAAATGTTCAAATTGTTTTCCCCGAATTCCATCGGCCATAAAATTGCCAATTTTGATAAAATCATTATCACCTGAAAGATATATATGGGCAAGGAAGTTCATTTTTTTTAAGATGCTAAGGTTCTAAGTTGCTAAGATTCTAGTGTTTTAAGTTAGAAGCTCGGGACTGAAATGGTTATTTTAGTAAATGTATGAAAACTTTTTTAAATCGATTTTATATCAAGTGTTGTACAGTTTATAAACTTGATAATTTAGTTTAAAATCAAGGCAATCTCAGAAGCTTAACATCTTAGCAACTTAGCAACTTTTTAAAAAAATCTTAGCCCCTTAGCAACTTAGAACCTTAGTAACTTATTCTATATTTGTAATAAAAATAACCATAACTCATAAAAATGACTTTAATAAAATCGATATCCGGAATTCGCGGAACAATAGGAGGAAAAGTAGGTGATAACCTGACTCCGGTTGATGCAGTAAAATTTGCATCGGCATACGGAACCTTTCTAAAAAATAATACTTCAAAAGAAAAATTAACAGTTGTAATTGGCCGTGATGCCAGAATTTCTGGTCCAATGATTCATAATTTGGTTGTAAATACTTTAATTGGTTTAGGAATTGATGTTATTGATTTAGGACTTTCGACAACACCAACTGTTGAAGTTGCTGTTCCTTTAGAAAAAGCAGATGGTGGAATTATCTTAACGGCTTCTCACAATCCAAAACAATGGAATGCGTTGAAATTATTAAATGAAAAAGGAGAATTTTTAAGCGGTGCTGAAGGTGCAAAAATTCTTGAAATTGCCGAAGCTGAAGCTTTCGATTTTTCAGATGTTGACAGTTTAGGTGAAATTACGCTGAATGATGCCTATATGGATATTCATATTGACGAAGTTTTGAATTTGCCTTTAGTGGATGTTGAAGCAGTAAAAGCGGCTAAATTTAAAGTGGTGGTTGATGGCGTAAATTCGTCTGGAGGAATAATCATTCCGAAACTTATTAGAACAAATGGGCGTTGAAGTAGTGAAATTATATTGCGAACCAAACGGGCATTTTCCTCATAATCCAGAGCCTTTAAAAGAACATTTAACTGATATTTCGGAATTGGTTGTTAAAGAAAAAGCACATTTAGGAGTTGTTGTTGATCCAGATGTTGATCGTTTGGCTTTCATCAGCGAAGACGGTGAAATGTTTGGAGAAGAATATACTTTAGTGGCTTGTGCTGATTATGTTTTGAGCAAAACGCCAGGAAATACAGTTTCGAATATGTCATCATCACGTGCATTACGCGATGTTACAAAAGCGACATAACGGAAATTATGAAGCGAGTGCGGTAGGCGAGGTGAATGTAGTAGAATTAATGAAAAAAAATAATGCTATTATTGGTGGAGAAGGAAACGGTGGCATCATTTATCCTGAATTGCATTACGGAAGAGACAGTTTGGTTGGAGTGGCTTTGTTTTTAACGCATTTAGCAAATAAAAAAATGTCTGTTTCTGCTTTGACGAGCTTCTTATCCAGAGTATTATATGAGCAAAAATAAAATTGAATTAACACCGCAAATTGATGTTGATGCGATTTTAGCTGCCATGACAGAAAAATATAAAAACGAAGATATTTCGACAATTGATGGTGTGAAAATTGATTTTGCTGAAGAATGGGTTCATTTGAGAAAATCAAACACAGAACCAATTATTCGTATTTACACAGAATCATCTTCGCAAGAAGCAGCTGATAAATTAGCGTTAAGAATTATTGATGAAATAAAAGTAATTGCAGGATTGTAATCTTTCGATTTAAATATAAAAAGCCTCTTTTGATATTTTCAAAAGAGGCTTTCTTCTTTTCTGTAAAATCTTAGTTTTTAATGATTTTAATTGATTTTCGAATTTTTCCATAAGAAGCGTTTACAATATACACACCAGATGCCAATTTGTCTCCAATTTTAATATCTTCATTGGTAAAATAATCTTTTGATTCGTAGCAAATAATTCCTCTCATGTCAACAATTTTTATTACCAATGGTTCTGTACTGGCCGATTTGATATGAAGTGTCGATTGACTTTTTACTGGATTCGGATAAATCGTAAACGAATCTTTTTCGGCAATAGGATCATTAACTCCGAGATTTGCTAAAGTAAAATTCATAAAATTAAAATTCATTCCGTCAGACTTGAATTTGATTTTCATATACACTTCGCCTTTTGGCAAATAAACGCCATTTACATCTTTATTGGTAAAAGTCTGCCAATCTCCTGTGGCTGGAAAAGTTTCATCGGTTTTTACTGCAACTTCATTTACAAGAATATCAAATTTTCCATTGTTAACTGGCGCGGCAACTCTAAAGGTTATATTGTAAGTTCCTGCATCGGCAACGTTTAATAAAAACTCATTCCAGTCACCAACTTGTATAGATGATACATGTTCGCCACCGCCGGTGTCTTGTGAGTTTTGTAATCCGGTTCCTCTTCTTCGGTAATGTTTATTTGCAGGCACTTTTCCAGGAACGTTCATTTTTTTAGAAGTATAACTTTCATTAATGTATGCTGTACCAATTGGTTTTAAAACGCCGCTCGTGGGACTTAATAATTGTCCTTCCTGCATGTCAATCCAATCGGCAGGAACACGGCCCGTAAACCATGAATATCTATAAATATCGGGATCATTTTCAAAACTGCTTACAACGGCTTTCATAAAACTAATTTTGTCAGCTTCGCTTTGAATAACTCTGTTTGCAAATTCAGTTACCCATATTGGGCGGTTAAATGCTTTTAAATTTCCTGTAACTCCAACAACAGAACCAGCGGAGTCATCATAAGTATGAAAAGCAATATAATCGACTTTGCAAGTTGGACATAAATTAAAAAACTCAGTATGCCAAACAACCGGACTGCTATATCCGCCATAATTATTTGGGCCATTATATGCTGGTGATGCGCTGACAATTTCTAAGTTTTTTGCTGCAGCAATTTTTTCAACATTTGCCCAAGCATTTACCGCTTCTTGAGGTGTTAAGCGTGCGCCGTCGTTAAAATTTGGTTCGTTAAAAGCCAATAAATATTTGGCGCCTGGCTTAATATTATTAATAAAAGTTTGTACTTCATTATCATTTAATTTTCCCCAAGCCATTGGAACATATTCTACTCCCAAAGAAGCGTAATTGGCATTAATGTCATTTTCAGGAGTTCTGCCCCAATTATACCACCAAGAAATTCCTGGTTTTAAAGCTTGTAAATCGGCGATTGAATTATTTCCATAGGCAATACCTCGCTTCGGACTTTGGGCAAAAATAGGTTTTGAAAAGCTGATTATTAAAAAAATAAAAAGTAGTTTTTTGGTCATGATTACTAATTTGTTGTGGTTTTTGGAAAGTTTTTGATGACTCCAAATGTATATTGTTTGTGTAAATTAGTATTTATCTAAGAGCCATAAAAAATCATTACAAAAACATATCAAAAAATCGTTTTGGATATTTTAAAACATAGTTTTCTTCTTGTTTTGAAATTTCCATAAAATAAAAAAGTCCAAAAAAGCGGTTTCTTTTTTGGACTCTGATTATTTTTACGAAATTGTTATTGAACGCGATGTTTCCATCTTTTGTGCGTCCATAGATAATATTCAGGTGCTTCAAGAATTTGTTTCTCGACTTCTCTTAAATAGATTTCGGTAATTTCAAAATTTTCATATTCTTTCGGATTATCGGCAATCGGAACAATTGTAGCTTCATAATAGCCTCTGCCTACTTTAGATACTTTTATGAAAATGACGCTCAAGTCATATTTTTTTGCCAGCATTTCTGCACCTGTGTGCACGGGAACTTCAATTCCCATAAATTTCATCGAATGAAAAATTCGATCTAATTTTGGCGATTGATCACTTGCGAGTCCGTAAAGACTTAAAATTCCGTCTCTTTGATTTTGTGCCATCAACGGAATTGCTTTCTTGGTTTCCACCAATTGAGCATCATATTTTCCTCTAATTTTTCGAACCAGTTTATCAAAATAAGGATTGGCAATTTTTTTGTAAACGCCAACTCCATTAAAAATCATTCTTTTATTAAGAGTCAAAAGCCATTCCCAGCTTGCATAATGCGAAGCTACAAGAACTACACTTTTGCCTTTTCGTTCATATTCATGAAAAAGATCCATGTTTGTTATAACAAATCTTCTTTCCATTTCTTCAGGAGAAATACTCATCGTTTTGATCATTTCCAGAAACATATCACACATGTGCTGATAAAATTTCTTTTCGATATTTTTTCGTTCGGCATCACTTAAATGTGGCAAAGTAAGTGCTAGATTCTCTCGAACCACTTTTCTGCGGTAGCCAATAACATAATAAACCAGAAAGTAAACACAATCTGAAAGCCAGTAAAATATTCGAAAAGGAAGAATAGAAATAAGCCAAAGAAATGGATAGGCTAAAATATAAACAAGAAATTGCATTTACTTTTTTTTACAAATATAAATCAAAAATGAATAGCGAGCGATATTTTGCTTTGACCCTAACATATGTTTAAGAATAACTATATTTACAATTCAAATTAAATAAATTTTATGAGTCAGGTGAATACCATTTTAGTTGGGATTATAGTTGCCAATGTTCTTTTTAGTTATAAAGGCTTTAACGATTATGCTTTTTTTAGAAAATACGAATTTCATGTTGGCAGTATTCGTTCTGGAGAGCAAATCAGAATGCTTTCTTCGGGTTTTTTGCATGCGGATATAATGCATTTAGCGTTTAATATGTTTACGCTTTGGTGTTTTGCACCTGTTGTTATACAATGGCTTGGAAGTATTTCTTTCGCTTTGATTTATTTTGGAAGTCTAATCTTTGGAAGTTTACTTACCATGCTTTTTCATAAAAATGATTACAGTTATCGTGCTGTAGGCGCTTCGGGCGCAGTTACAGGCGTTCTGTATTCGGCGATTTTATTACAGCCTGACATGACATTGGGGATTTTTGGAATAATTCCGATTCCGGCATATCTTTTCGGAATTTTATATTTGTTGTATTCAATTTACGGAATGAAAGCCAAAAATGACAATATTGGTCACACGGCACACTTTGGAGGTGCTATAGGCGGCTATTTGATTACTTTGATAAAAGAACCTTCTTTAATTGTTGATCATAGTTTAATGACAATTTTATTAGCAATCCCAATTATTATACTTTTTGGAATGGCTAAATTAGGAAAATTGTAAGGCTGGCATAACTTTTGAAATGCTCTTATCAATAATTTAAAATATAACAAAAATGAAAAAAGTAGTATTATTTTTAACAATCATGTTTATGACTATGTCTTACGGCCAAGAAACAAAACAAATGCCTCTAATCAATGTTAACGGCGAAGGAAAAGTAAAAGTAGCACCAGATCAGGTTTGTATTTCGGCTACGGTTGAAACAAAAGGGAATAATGCTAAAGACGTCAAAAAACAAAATGACGAGAAAATGGACGCTGTTTTAAAATTCATCAAGAAAATGAATATCCCAACAGCTGATTTTAAAACAAAACAAGTGGCTTTGAATCCACAGTATGATTACGAAAAGAAAAAAACGAGTTATAATGCAACGCAGACTGTTGAAATTATCGTAAAAGATTTATCTAAATATGATGAATTAATGGAAGGTTTGGTACAGCAAGGAATAAACCGAATTGACCGCGTAACTTTTGAATCTTCAAAAGAAGCGCAATTGCAGATTGAAGCTAGAAAATTAGCAATGAAAGACGCAAAAGCAAAAGCTGACGATTATGTTTCAGTTTTAGGTCAGAAAGTTGGAAAAGCTTTTGTTATTTCTGATAACTCACAAGTTTATCACCCACAACCAATGTATGCTATGAAATCTATGGCTATGGATAGCGCAGGAGCTTCAAATGAAACTTTAGCAATTGGTGAAATTGAAATCACTGCTAATGTTAGTGTGAGTTTTATTTTAGACTAAATTTTTTAAAATTCCAATATTTGAAAATCCAAATCCCAATTTTTAAATTGGGATTTGGATTTTTTTGTTTCTATACTTTTCCTAAGACTTTATATAGTTTAAGGCTTATATTTCCTCATGAATTCATTATTTTCGCAATTTTTAAAAGTTTTTTATGCGATTATTAGTTCTTGTAGGAGTTTTAATTTCCTCTTTTTATGCCGAAGCTCAGTCTATAAATGGAATTGTTAAAGATAAAGATGAAAAGTTTTTATCAGATGTTTTAATTCGAAATTTAGTTTCTAAAACCCATGCTCATTCTGATATGAATGGGAAATTTACTTTAGAAGAAACAAAAATCGGCGACAGTCTTCAGGTTTCTAAACAAGGATATATAACGCAGAAAATACAAGTTTCCTCAGCTGATTTAATTTCTATTCAGCTTGAAGAAAAGCCCTTTTTGTTAGAAGAAGTTACAATAACTAATAATTTAAAATACCTGAATACGATTTCTAAAATAGATCTAGAAATTCAGCCTATTTCAAATTCTCAAGATTTACTTCGAAAAGTTCCTGGATTATTTATTGGACAGCATGCCGGTGGCGGAAAAGCAGAGCAAATTTTTTTAAGAGGTTTTGACTGCGATCACGGAACAGATATTAACATAACGGTTGACGGAATGCCTGTAAATATGGTTTCGCACGCACACGGACAAGGTTATTCCGATCTTCATTTTGTAATTCCAGAAACAGTTGACAATATTGATTTTGACAAAGGATCATATTTTGCTGATAAAGGTGATTTTACAACGGCTGGTTATGTAGGTTTTAATACTAAAAATGCACTTCAAAATAGTACAATCTCTTTTGAAGGCGGACAGTTTGATACGTTTCGTACCGTTGCTTTATTTAATTTATTGAATAAAGAAAATCAGTCGGCTTATTTTGCGGGAGAATATATGATGACTGATGGTTATTTTGATGCGCCTCAAAATTTTAATCGAATCAATTTATTCGGAAAATATACTGCAAAAATGAATAATGGTGATCATTTAGGTTTATCAATTTCTCATTTTAAAAGTCAGTGGGACGCTAGCGGACAAATTCCGGATCGTGCTGTAAATGATGGAACAATTTCTCATTTTGGCGCAATTGATCCAAACGAAGGTGGAAATACTGGAAGAACTAATTTTAATTTGCAGTATGATGCCAAAATTGATGAAAATACAAAGATTAAAAACACGGCTTATTTAAGCAAATATGATTTTGAGCTGTATTCTAATTTTACTTTTTTCTTGAATGATCCAGTAAACGGTGATCAGATCAAACAGAAAGAAAACAGAACCATTGTAGGCTTTCAGTCTGAATTTGATCAAAAATTGAATGAAAAATGGTTTTTTAAATTAGGAGCCGGATTACGAAACGACAATAATGCAGCTGTAGAATTATCACATACTTTAAATAGAAAAACGGTTTTGGATTATTTGAGTTTAGGAAATGTTAATCAGACCAATCTTTTTGCTTATTCTAGTTTTGATTTTACATCTGGAAAATGGCTGATCAATTCAGGCGTGCGTTTGGATTATTTCAAATTTGGATATGAAGATCAATTGGCGCCAACTTACGTAAATCAAACGCAAACTAAAGCAATTGTAAGTCCAAAGCTGAATTTTTTATATACACAGAATAACGAATTGCAGTATTTCTTAAAATTAGGAAAAGGATTTCATAGTAATGATACAAGAGTTGTGGTTGCGCAAAAAGGAGAAAAAATTCTTCCTGAAACTTATGGAGCAGATTTAGGAATTAACTGGAAACCTTTCTCAAGAATGATCGTTAATTCGGCACTTTGGTATTTATATCTTGCGCAGGAATTTGTTTACGTGGGAGACGAATCGGTCGTTGAACCAAGCGGAAAAACGGAAAGAAAAGGTTTTGATTTTGGTTTCAGATATCAATTGACTAACTGGCTTTTCTGGAATACAGATTACACATATACACATGCAAGATCAATAGATGAATCAAAAGGAAACGATTATTTGCCATTAGCTCCAGTTCATACTTTAATGAACGGATTTTCGGTAAAAGATTTAAAAGGATTTTCAGGAAGTCTGCGAACACGATTTTTAGGTGATCGTCCGGCAAATGAAGACAATTCGGTTGTAGCTAAAGGATATTGCATCACAGATTTCTCGGTAAATTATCAAATTAAAAAAGTATCAGTAGGACTAAACATCGATAATATTTTCGATACAAAATGGAAAGAAACACAGTTCTTGACAGAATCTAGATTATTCAACGAAACTAATTCTGTTGAAGAAATTCATTTTACGGCGGGAACTCCGTTTAATGCAAGATTGATTTTAAAATATAGCTGGTAGTTTTTAATATGAATATTTTTTTATTCCTATTTTACTAGAAACCCTATAAAAAAGTTCCCGAGTTTTAATTTCATAAAACTCGGGAACAATAAAAAAATAAATAATAAACACAATCTTTAGAACGAATACCTAACTCCAAATTGTCCTTGGAATCTTGAGGCTAACTGATCTATAGTATAAGGTGCTGCAGTAGGTTTTTGGAAAGTATATGTTGGATCGCCAGTAGCAACGCCACCTAAATTTCCTGATTTTGTCAATCCTAAATTAGCTGTTGAATTGTATGTATTTGGAACAAAATAACTTCTTCCCCAATCTTTATTGATAAGATTACCAACGTTAGCTACGCTGAAAGAAATTTGGAATGTTCCCACTTTGTTCACTTTGATTTCATCCATTAATTTCAAATCTGCCTGAATATTCCATGGTGTTGTATCGCCATTTCTTTGCGTGAATGTTCCTCTTCTGCTTTTTAAATAATCATTTCCATTGATGAAAGCTTCGTAATCTGCTACTTGTTGTGCAGCTGTAGCTGATGGAACTCCAGCATTATTTACTCCTATATATTTAGCGGCTTCGGCTGCATCTTTAAAGATATAAGCTAATCCTGCTGCTTGACCTGTTCCTGCAATTGTTGAGTTTACAAATCCCCAAGAAAATGGATTTCCAGATTGTGCATTAAAATATACGTTTGCAGAGAAAATATTATTTTCAGCTAATTTAACTGCGTATCCAACATTCGAAACAATTCTGTGTTTGATATTGAAATTCGAAGTTGCCAATTGAGGATCATTTGGAGTCAACGACTGGTTCATTTGGAAGTTGCTTTCCATAGAGTTACGAATTCCGTTTGTAACGTCTTTAGAATCTCCGTAAGTATAAGCAACCATGAAATTTAAACCAAAATCATATGTTTTTGTAACCATTTCAGTAATGCTGTATCGGTATCCTTTATTAGTATTTGATAATAAATAAGCATTTGAAAAAGCAGGATTTATATTAGCAGCATAAATTGGCATTTCATGTTTCGTATCGTATGAGAAATATGTTGGATTATCCATTTTATTTACTTGTTGAAACTCAAGATCACGAATTACTTTTGTGTACATACCTTCAGTTGTAAATTTATAACCGTCAATGATTTTGTCGATTGCAAGTGAATTTCTTAAAACTGCAGGCATTTTAAATTTATTGTCAATTAAATCTGCCTGAACTTTTGGAGTTGCATCGTGATATCCATTTAATCCATTTTGTGCTAAAGGATCACCAGCAGCAGCAACTTGAGCAGGAGTAAGGTTGTTTTTATCATAACTTCCGTACCCTACACCATCATTGTAATACGCATATCCTAACCATGCAAACGGAATTCTACCCGTAAATACTCCAGAACCGCCTCTTAAAACAAGTGTTTTGTCTTCGTCTACATTATAAGTAAAACCTACTCTAGGCGAAACTAATGCCGTGCTAAAGAAGTTGTTTTTAATTTGGCTTAAAGGCGTGTATGTGTAAGTTGTTCCGTAATTAGGATCAGCTGGAGAGTTTTGAACTTGTTGGCTTAAATTTGGTTTAGTTGGCAAATCAGTATAATCAACACGAACTCCTGGAGTAACTTTCAATTTACTACCAATTCTGATTTCGTCTTGAGCATAAAAGCTATAAAGATTTACTTTGAATTGTGCATATGGATTATTAAAGATTTGATCTCTTGTTGAACCGTCAAAAGGATAAGTTCCACGAACACGAGTAGGTAGTTTGCTGTAGAAATCATTTAGTGATTTATAAGAAACTCTTCCGTTAAGAGCATTTACAAAACCATAGTTAATGTCGTAGAATTCATTGTGCGTACCAAATAATAAAGTATGATTTCCAGTTTTATAAGTTAGGTTGTCAGTAATTTCAGTTGTGTTTTGCTTCATATTGAAAACTGTCGCTTCACGATCATTTCCTAAGAAAATTGTTCCTCCGTTATAACCAATTTCTGTTTGGGGGAACATGATATTGCTTGATTTTGGATCACGATAATCTTTAATAGCCGAATAACTTGCTATGAATGAGTTTGACCACTGTGAATTGAAATGACTTTTTAATTCTAAAACAGTACTAATTGCTTGGTTTTTTTGAGTGAAATCCATGCTAGAGAATCTGAAATTCGCTGCATCACGCTCCAAATTCGTAGCTTGAGAGATAACCGTATTGTTTCTTAACGAAAGAGAGTGTTTGTTGTTGATTTTCCAATCTAACTTATTGAAGAATTTTTGGCTTTTTGCAAAGTTGTTGTATGCACCGTAAGTTCCTGGATCAAATCCGTAGTTTGTTTTAACGAAACTTGAAATCTGTTCAGCTGTAGCGTTGTCAATTAAAGACGTTACTTTTCCATTTGCATCAGTTTGTCCTGCATTATAAAACAAAGGATCTGTTCTTTCAGCATATTCCATGTTGGTAAAGAAGAATAATTTGTCTTTGATAATTGGAAGTCCAACTCTGAAACCAACTTGATAATCACCAAAAGCGCTTGGCATTTTAGAACCATCACCAGCATTATTTGGACCAGTAATTGCAGCACTTCTTCCATAGCTGTAAATAGATCCGCTTACTGTATTTGTACCGCTGCGCGTAACAGCATTTACACTTCCTCCTAAAAAGTTACCTAATTTAATGTCATAAGGAGCAATATAAACCTGAATATCCTGTATTGCGTCAAGACTTATTGAGTTAGATCGTGTACTGCTTCCAGGCATTCCTGAAGTTCCAGATTGTCCTCCTAAAGATGGACTAAAACCAATAGCATCATTGTTTATAGAACCGTCAATTGTAACGTTGTTGTACCTGAAATTGGTTCCAGCAAAAGAGTTGTTTGAACTTTGGGGAACAAGTTTTGTAACATCTTGAATTCCTCTGTTGATTAATGGAAGACCATTTACTTGTTTTTCATTAATATTAGTTCCATTGCTTTTAGCTGAAGGTTTAGAACTTGTTATAACAACTTCTTCCAATACATTGTTATCTTGTTTTCCCACTACAATTGCAGGCAAATCATTTTCGCCAAGGGCTAAATTTATGTTTGCATCAGAATAATCCTTTATGCCTGAACTTTTGATTTCAAGTTCATAAGGACCACCGGCATTTAAATTTTCGAAACTAAATCTACCTTGTTTGTCAGTTGTTCCTTTGTAAACTGAGTTAGTAGGTAAATGTGTTAAGGTAACTTCTGCGCCAATTAAGGGGCTTGTACCATCATTAACTTTAGCAGATAAAGATGAGGTTGTAATCTGAGCAAAAATGTTTCCCATTACAAGGAGCATTAGCGCCGAAAAAAAGAGTTTTAGTTTTGTCATGTTATTTTTTAGTTTTTATTTGACAAAGAAACTCAGTTTGTTTCGATCAGATTTAACGCTTTTGTTAACATAAAATGATAAAAATTTTCATTGTTAACTTAAAATCAAGAAGGTGTTATTTTATCAGAAACATTTTAGCGCTTTAAAATCAACGATTTGCGTAAAATTTTAAAAATTAGTACATTAAAGTTATATTTGAAGTAGATTAGAAAAAGATTAGAGTGTTAATTTAATGTTACCGATAGCAAAAAACAATAATTGAGCAGATTGTTTTTTTATTGAAAAGCTTCAGTTTTTTCAGGGAAAGTTAAAATAAATGAAGTCCCTTTTTCAATTTCAGAATCTACTTTTATATTTATGTTGTGGAGTTTAAGTATCTGAATAGTTATAAAAAGCCCAAGACCTTGACCTTGAATATGACGTGTAGTATCGCTTCTGAAAAACAGATCGAAAATAGATTCTTTATCTTTTTCAGAAATTCCTGGTCCTTGATCTGAAATTTTTATTTCGAGCTTTCCTTCATTTGAAAAGGCAAAAATGTCAACTTGTGCTGGTGCCGAGAATTTTATTGCATTATCAAGAATATTGTATAAAGCGATAAATAGCATATGTTTGTTAGCATAAACGGAAAGCAAATCTTCATCTTCGGCAATTGCATCAAGATTTACAGATACTTTAGATTCGGGATATTCAATGGCTTTCTTTTCCAGAACATTCCATAAAATTTCATCCAGTCTTACAATCTCCATTTGCTGTGGTTCAGAAAGTTCAAGTCCAGATAAAACCAAAAGTCCGTCTAGAGTTGCTTTTAGATGTAAAGTATCTTTTTTTAGCGTTTTTAAAATTTCTTCATATTGCTCATTTGTTCTTGGCTGTTGTAAGGAAACATCAATGTCGCCAATAATAATGGTAAGTGGGGTTTTTAATTCATGTGAAGCATTTTTCAGGAAATTATTCTGAATCATGACGCCATTTTCAAGTCTTTCTAAAAGATAATTAAAAGTAGTAGCTAATTCTTTTATTTCATCTTTGCCACTGGTTTGTGGAATTTCCAATCGTGAATGAAGATTTTCTGTAGTGATGGTATTTACTTTTGCAATAACTTCTTCAAATGGACGAAAAGTTTGTTTGGATAAAAAAGTACCTAGAAAGTAATTTAAAGGGATACCAATAAGGTAAAAAAGAAGAAACATCAGTCCCAATGCTTCGAGCTGTCGATTACCAGCACGGTCAATTCCAGATACAACTATAATAAAATCGCCCTGATTATCTTTATAAAATAAACCTACAAATTGCCTGTCATTAATTGTAAAAGGGAGTATTTTGTTTTTTACAATTGCATTTAAATATTGTTCACTTAGTTTGACTCCTGTATTGTCTCTCAGATAAAGCTTTTTTGTTTTGGCATCATAAACGCGTATCGATTCGTTGCTGATTTTATTGTACTGTACTTCAATTTGATGATAATGTTCGCTGTTAATTTCCTTTATCTCGTCTTTTTCAAAATAAAAAAGTGCCGTTGTCATGGCATGATCTTCAAGATTATCAAAATAAAGATCTTTCATATGACTCCTAAAAAGGAGGAAAGATCCTGTCATGAGAAAGCCTACTGTAAAAGCAAAAAGTAGAGTAGAGTTGACAGACAGCTTATTTTTAAGATTCATGACTCTTTTGTTTGAGCATATATCCAGTTCCTTTTACAGTGTGAATTAGCGGAACAGGAAAATTTTTATCGATTTTGTTTCTCAAATAGTTTATATAAACATCTACAGTGTTTGATGTGGTGTCAAAATCAATATTCCAAACTGCTTGTGCAATTGAAGTACGAGATAAAGCTTTTTCTCTGTTTTTCATAAAAAAGATTAAAAGCTTCAATTCTCTTGAAGAAAGATTAAGTTCTTTTCCGTCTCTGGTTGCACTTTGCTCTTTCATGTTAATTTCGATTCCAGCATACGATTGAAAATCTAAAATTCCATTGCTGAATTCTGCACGTCTAAGTTGTGCATTTATTCTGGCCAAAAGCTCTTCAAATAAAAAAGGTTTGGCTAGATAATCATCGGCTCCAGATTGAAGTCCTTTTACTTTTTCTTGCGGTGTGTCAAGTGCACTTAAAATAAGTATTGGCACGGTTATTTTTCTATTTCTTAAAATTTCGCAGACTTCAAAACCAGTTATGTCTGGAAGCATAATATCAAGAATGATAATGTCAAAATCATTTTCCATGACTTCTTTAACTGCTTCATGTCCTTTTGAAACTGTTTTTACTTGATAATGATTTTCTTCAAGACCTCTTAAAATAAACGATGCAACTCTTGGATCATCTTCTACTAGTAATACTTTATTCATTGTCAAATAAAATTGCTGAATGGAATCTCATGTAAAATAAATTATGTGATAAAAGTAATTAAAAGTTATAGTTTTCTTTGAAAAAAGTAATTTTTGCTTCTTTGATTTTTTTAGATTTAAATAGTGCGCTGAAATAGATGAATTTAGGGATGAAAGTAAAAAGCTTTAAAAATAGCGGTTGAACTATTTTTAAAGCCTTTAGGTAATTAGTATTTTTATAAAAAGACTAATTAGATTGCTCTAAAATTAACTGTTGCCCTGTGGTAATAAGCCCGGGAACATAAAAACTAAGAGTTGCATTGAAATTAGAATTTGCCGGAATATTCCATGTTGACAGCATTTGTTTAGGCTGTGTTGGAGTCGTGTAAATGTTTTTTAAAGTTCCATTTAAATAAATAGGTCCGTTATAAGTAAATGACGGAGAATTTGTTGTCGAGGTAAAATTCGATGCAAATGACAACGATACAGTTTTTGCTGTACTGTTAGGGTTAGTCAGCTGTAATGTAATGGAATATTTATGGCCGTAATTTCCATAAGTATTTTGCGAAGCTCCATTTAATTTATACAAATACGGAGCATTCTGATTTTGAGGATAAACTCCATTTACAGCAAACTTCGAACTTGTATTCAAGCATAATCCCATATAAGCCGGGCCTGAAGGCAAAGTAATAGGGGTAGATCCCGTCCAGCCTGATGCGCTATATATTCCGGCTTCTCTGCCGTAAGCATTAGTACTTTCTGTATAAATATCTCCTGCTGCTGGTGTTTGAGTTGCATTCACAGCATCTGTAAGCGATCCGCTCGAAGTAACAATGGTGTAAACATAAACTCCTTGAGATGCAGTTATTTCGTAGGAACCATCGACCATATTGCCGTCTAATAATTGTGTTTTATAGACTTCGTAAACTTTAAACGAATTTATCGATACATTATTAAAAGTAGTTCTCGGTGTATTGAGAAGCCTGTCTTTTGAAACAAAATAGCTTTGCCCAGTTCCGTTGCCGCTTAAGGGTTTTTCATTATTTGTATAGATAGAACCTTTTCCACTCACAGTTACTGCGGTACTTTGTGGGTTCGATATTAGTACATGTAAATATTTTGTAGCACTAGATTTATTTATATGAAACAAATAAATTCCAAAAGTACCTGATAACGGATTAGAAGATCCGCCTCTTGTTGAATCCGTTCTTGCATTCTGCATCAGCCAACCATCTCCTTTTATAACTTCAGGATTGTTGCTTTTCCAAATAGGAATGCCTGATAAATCTCCTTCAAGATATTTTAGATTGTTAACAGGAACAATGGATGTGGAAAGATTTCCAGAAGTCCAATCTGATGCTGTAAGAGCTAAATTTTGAACCTGCATTTTAGCTGTGCCTTTAGTGGTTGCAGCACTTTGAGTTTCTACCAAAGCTTCTTCATTAGAACAAGAGAAAAGCATTAAAGAAAGTAGGCCTGCTACTAAGATTTTTTTTGTTTGCATAGTTAATTAAATGGATTTTGGTTAATAGTGTGGTTTTTAATTGGTTAAAAATAATTAAAATTTTATTATTAAAGCTTTTCATATTAATTTTTTTTAATAACTAAGGCAATTTGTAAATCTTTTTTTATTAAATAGCAAAATATAGAAAAGTATTTAAAAAATTAGATTAAGTTTGTGTGTAGATTTATTAAAAGACAAAAGATGAATTTAAAAGATTTATTGGGTAATAGTAAAGACAATACACTTTCAGGGCAAAAATGGCATATGCTAAGGCAATCTATTGTTAAGCATCTGCTGTCTGCAGGTAACGCAACAATTGCTGAAATAAGTTCAGAATTGCAATCTAGTGTTCCTACTATTACTAAAGCTGTTAATGAATTATTGCTTGAAGGGAATGTTGTTGATATGGGGAAAATCAGCAACAGTGGTGGACGACGACCATCGCTGTACAGTATTAATCCTACTTGTGCTTTCTTTTTAGGAGTTGAAGTCAGCCGAACTAATATGTCTATTGGTCTTCAAAATATAAAAAATGAATTTATCAGTATTGATCTTAGGATTCCTTTTGCTCTAAAAAACTCTCAGGAATCTCTTTTGGAATTCTGTAATTTAATCAATTCATATATCGAAGAAAGTTCTGTTGAAAAAGAGTTAATTGTTGGTATCTGTATAAATTTTTCTGGACGTATTAATTCGATGGAAGGTTTTAGTTATAATTATTTCTTTAGTGAAAATAGACCTTTAACAGAAATTATTTCGGAACAATTGAATCTTCCTGTTCATTTGGAAAACGATTCACGAGCAATGGCTTTTGGAGAATATTGCGAAGGAGTTGTAGATGATGAGCAAAATATTATATTTTTGAATTACAGCTGGGGTGTCGCAATAGGAATGATTACAGATGGAAAATTGTATTATGGTAAGTCTGGTTATTCTGGCGAGTTTGGCCACAGTACTATTTTTGATAATGAAATCATGTGCCAATGTGGTAAGTTAGGTTGTTTAGAAACCGAAATTTCTGGCTGGTCATTAGTAAACCAATTCAAAGCGGCTTTGGAACAAGGTAAACAGTCTAAAGTTGTCCTCAGTGAAAATTCAGATTTACAGCATTTAGACATTATCGCAGGTGCTGTAAACCTTGAAGATGGTTTATGTGTAGAATTAGTGACAAAACAAAGTGAAAAGATGGGACGATATCTATCTATTTTGCTTAATATTTTCAATCCTGATTTATTGGTAATAGGTGGTGACTTTTCTCAGTTGGGTGAATATGCGCTTCTGCCAATTCAATCTGCATTAAAAAAACATTCTCTTGGTTTAGTTAATAGAGATATGAAACTTAAAAAGTCAACATTAGGACATCGCGTTGGTGTTATTGGAGCTTGTTGCATTGTTAAGGAAAAAATGCTTTCTCCTTTATTTAAGCAATAATATAATCACTTCTTTTTCAGATGAAAGACTTAAATCTTTGCCTTCAATTTTAGGCAAAGATGATTTTCTATGCCTTGATTTAATAGTTATTTTCCCGCTTTAAATTCTATTTTAAATGTTATTTTTTAATAATTGCATTTTAATTAATAAAAATATTTAATAATTGAATTGTAATTAATAAAATTTTATATATTTGTTTTTATAAACCAAAAACAAATGTTAAAAATAACCACACTGTTAGCAATTTCAATCGTTGTATTTTCAGTTTTATCTTGCAATGCGCAAAAAACTGTTAAAGAAAATAAAGCAACTTCTGCTTCCTATATAAAAGGAGTTTGGGTTACTAATGTAGCTTCAGACGCTCTTACTTCAAATGATAAGATTAAAGAAACAGTTCAGATTTGCAAAAAATCGGGAATTACAGATATATATGTTGTAGTATGGAATCGTGGCCGAACTTTATATCCAAGTAAAATTATGAAAGATTTATTTGGAGTTTCTATAATGGAGCGTTTTGGTCAAAGAGATCCTTTACAGGAAATGATTGAAGCTGGCCATAAAGAAAATATTAGAGTTCACGCCTGGTTTGAATTTGGTTTTGCTGCTTCTTACGGAGAAAATGGAGGAGAGATTCTGAAAAAGTTTCCAAACTGGAAAGCTATCGATAATCATGGAAATTTAGTTTCAAAAAATGGTTTTGAATGGATGAACGCAATGGATCCAGAAGTTCAAAACTTTGTAAAATCATTAGTTCTTGAAGTCGTTAAAAATTACAATGTAGATGGGATACAAGGAGATGACCGTTTACCGGCGATGCCTTCATTGGGAGGTTATGATCCTTATACTATAGCATTATATAAAAAAGAAAATAACGGTCAGCTTCCGCCAAATGATTATAAAGATGCGACTTGGCTTACTTGGAGAGCTGATAAATTGACTGTTTTTTTAGGTCAATTATATAAAGAAGTAAAAGCAATCAAACCTAAAATGATTGTAAGTATGGCACCTAGCATACATCCGTGGGCGAAAGAAGAATATCTTCAGGATTGGCCAACATGGTTAGATAAAGGATATTGCGATTATGTTATTCCTCAAATTTACAGAAAAACAATAGAAAGTTATACGAGCACACTAGAAGCTCAGGTTTCCTTTTTAAAAGACGACCAGAAAAAGAAATTTTTCTCAGGAGTTTTACTTCAGGTTAGTGGTGTTAACCCTTCGCAAGAATTTTTAAAAGAAATGATTGATGCTAATCGTAAAGCAGGTGTTAACGGAGAATCATTCTTTTTTTATGAAGGACTAAAAGCTTTTCCGGATTATTTCACAAAAGAATATATCAAGAAGTAAATTAATAAAGGTTGCCGTTTAAAATTTTTATAAATGATTTATTGCCCATTTTAATTATGAAAAAAAGAGCTTTATCAATTGACGCATTACGCGGTTTTGCAATTATTGCCATGATATTGTCTGGCCAAATAGTTTTAACGCATTTGCCAGCTTGGATGGCTCACGCGCAAGTACCGCCAAATTCTTCATTTGACCCGTCGATCTACGGAATCACTTGGGTTGATTTAGTTTTTCCTTTCTTTTTATTTTCAATGGGCGCCGCTTTTCCCTTTTCTATAGGAGGCAAATTAGAAAATGATGCGAATAAATGGACTCTATGCTTAAATTCATTTTTTAGAGGACTGAAATTAGTTTTTTTCGCCATTTTCTTTATGCACATGAGACCATTTGTAATTAGCAGTCCAGTTGATATTAAAGCTTGTGCTATTTCTTTGATTTCTTTTATATTAATGTTTGGAATGTTCACAGATTTTAGCTCGCTTGCTCCGCATTTCAAAAAATCAGTAGTAAGTTTTAGAATAGTTAAAACTATTGCTTTTGTAATAGGTTTTGCAATGATGTTTCTATTAGATTATCAAGGAAAAGAAAATCATGATTTTGATATTTATTACAGTGATATTATTCTGATTGTGCTTGCAGATATGGCTTTTTTAGCTAGTGTAATTTATATTTTCACATTCAAAAAGCCGGCTTATAGATTATTAGTTTTACCATTTATCATGGCTGTTTTTTTATCAAGTACAAATGATGGCTGGGTAAAACAATTATATAATTTCACTCCGTTTGCATGGGCTTACAAATTTTATTATTTAAAATATTTCTTTATTGTAATTCCAGGAACTCTTGCAGGCGAATATATAAAGGAATGGACTCTTGCCCCGCAAACTGAAACGCAACAAAATGATAATAAAGCATCTGTTGCTGGATTAATCTCTTTAGCAATTATTATTAGCAACGTTTATTTTTTATTCACACGACAGTTAGAAATCAATCTTGCGGTTACTTTAGCCTTATTGATTTCGAATTATTTTATTTTAAAATCAGATATTTCTGCATTTGGTGTTTTTTGGAAAAAGCTTTTTTCAGCTGGAGCTTACTGTCTGATATTAGGATTATTTCTTGAAGCTTACGAAGGCGGCATTCGTAAAGATACATCGACCTATAGTTATTATTTTGTAACATCAGGTTTGGCATTTTTTGCGATACTTTTTTTCTCTGTGATTTGTGATTATTTCAAATGCATTAGGGCTACTAAATTTTTGGTTTTAACTGGTCAAAACCCAATGATTGCCTATGTTTCCACATCAATGTTCGTAGTGCCTATTTTAACTATTCTAACTGTTACAGATTATTTTGACGTATTTAACCAAAATGCTTTTATGGGATTCCTGAGAGGCTTTATACTTACAGTTGTGGCTGTTTTGGTTACGACATTTTTTTCTAAAAAGAAATGGTTTTGGAGAACCTAAAAATTAAATCTAGCTATTAAAAATATTATATATTATGAAAATTCAAATAATTGCATTTTTTTTATTTTGTTATGGATATTCACAGAATATCACCAAAAAAACGGTTGACGTTTTAGTAATTGGAGGCTCTACCAGCGGAACATCTGCTGGTATTGTATCTTCGAGATTAGGAGCTAATACTTTGATTGTGGAAGAATCTCCTTGGATTGGCGGTATGTTTACATCTCAAGGTGTAGGTGCCTGCGATGGAAATCATAATCTTGATTCAGGAATTTGGTATGAGTTTAGAGATGCCTTAAGAAAGCATTACGGAGGCGCGGCAGCTTTAGAAACGGGATGGGTAAGCAATACTTTGTTTGAGCCTTCTGTAGGAAATATGATTTTTAATCAAATCGCTTCAAAGGAAAAGAAACTGGAAATCATTCATGGTTTTTATGTTGTAACGATTAAAAAATCAGGAAATAAAGTTATTGGCGCTACTTTCAAAAATGATAAAAATGATGTTTTAGAAGTTACTGCAAAAGTTACAATTGATGCAACAGACATCGGCGAAAGCCTTAAAATTGCAGGAGCAGCGTATCGATTAGGAATGGATTCTAAGACAGAAACTAAAGAAGAAAATGCGCCTTTAAAAGCGAATAATATTGTGCAGGATTTGACTTGGGTTGCCATACTAAAAGACTACGGAGCTGGTGCTGACAAGACAATAGCAAAACCTGAAAACTACGATTCAAATCATTTTACAGGTGCTTGCACAGAAACAGTTGACAACAAGCAAATTGATTGTGATAAAATGTTAAGCTACGGAAAATTGCCTAACAATAAATACATGATCAACTGGCCTAAAAAAGGGAATGACGTTTATTTGAACGTTATTGAAATGTCTAGAGAAGATCGAAATAAAGAGTTGCTTAAAGCAAGAAACTACACGTTGCAATTCGTTTATTACATTCAGAAAGAATTAGGTTATAAAAATCTAGGTTTAGCTGACGATGAATTTAAAACATCAGATTTATTGGCTTATGCACCCTATCATAGAGAAGGCCGAAGATTAAAAGGAGTTTCTTTTTTAACGTATAATCATGTTGCAGCACCTTACAATCAAAAAGAAGCTTTATATAAAACCGGAATTTCTGTTGGCGATTATCCTGTAGATCATCATCATAATCAAAATCCAGATGCTCCACATGTAGGGTTCCCGCCTGTGCCGTCTTATAACATTCCGTTGGGATCATTAATTCCTGAAAAAGTGGATGGTTTTATTGTTTCAGATAAAGCAATTTCGGTTTCAAATCTTATAAATGGTGCAACTCGTTTACAGCCAGTTGTACTTTTAACGGGTCAGGCAGCAGGAACTTTAGCGGCGCTTGCAGCAAATAAAAATCAGGAAGTCCGTAATGTTTCTGTTAGAAGCGTACAGCAATCTTTATTAGATCAAAAAGCGTATATCATGCCAATTTTTGATGTAAAACCAACGGATGCAGCTTTTGAAACGATACAAAAAATTTCGGCTACCGGAATTTTAAAAACGAAAGGCGAAAGCTATCAATGGGCAAACAGAACTTGGTTTTATCCAGATGCAACAATCAGCATTCAGGAATTTACAGAAGGATTAAATCAATTTGATAAAAAAAATAAGATTGTTAAAAATCAAGATAAGTTGACTGAAGCAAAAGCAGTTGAGATTTTAACAAAAGCTGGAGGAACTTTCAAAAACAAAGAAACTTATTCGTCTAAAATAATCACTAAAAAAGAGCTGGCAATTCTGATTGATGAAAGTTTAAAACCATTTTCAAAAGAGATCGATTTTTCAGGAAACAATAAAAAATAAAAAAGAGAATTTCAGCATGTTAAAATTAATTACTATTTATTTCTCTACTCTCTTCTGCGGTTTATTTGCTCAGGAAGTAAAGCAAAATTTTCATAATTATTTCTATGATCAAAGACGCTCTTTCTTTGAATCTATGCCTTCTGGCAAAAATGAAATCATTTTGTTAGGTGACAGTATTACAAATTGTGCCAACTGGGATGAAATATTTTCGGGACAGAATGTTAAGAACAGAGGAATTTCTGGTGACATAACATTGGGCGTATTAGACCGAATGGATGAAATAGTGAAACGACAGCCTAAGAAAATCTTCATCTTGATAGGAATAAATGATATAGCATTGGGTTTGGACAACAAAATTATATTGGAGAATTATCAAAAAATTATATCTAAAATAAAAATAGATAGTCCTAGAACGTTAATCTATATCCAAAGCATTTTGCCGACAAATGATGAGTTTACTACGTTCAAAAATCATCAAGGAAAAATGAATGTGGTAAAAGAAGTGAATTTGGAATTGGAAAATTTAGCGAAACAAAACAAAGTCTTTTTCCTTAATATTTTTCCAGAATTTTTAGACGATCAGGGAAAGTTGAGCAAAGAATACACAAATGATGGCTTGCATCTTTTGGGACCTGGATACCTGCGATGGGCCTCTATTTTAAAAAAATACATTTAACAACATATAACTTAAACTTAAATAACAACGATTAATGTTAAAAACAAAAAATATAGACAATCTAGAGCATCTTCAGGATGTTGATTTAACGGCATATGCTACGCTCTACCAGAAAGAGTTATTAGAACAAATTATTCCATTTTGGGATAAAAACTCTATTGATAGTGAATTTGGCGGTTATTTTACTTGTTTAGATCGACAAGGAAAAGTTTATGATACTGATAAATTTATCTGGCTTCAGGGCAGACAAGTCTGGACTTATGCAATGCTTTACAATAATGTAGAGAAAAAACAGGAATGGCTGGATACGTCACTTCATGGTGCCGATTTCTTGATAAAAAATGGACGCGACAAAGAAGGGAATTGGTATTTTTCTTTAAACCAAAAAGGAGAACCTCTAGTTGAGCCGTACAATATTTTTTCAGATTGTTTTGCAGCAATGGCTTTTGGCGAACTATATAAAGCAACAAAGAATCCTGAACATAAGGAAATTGCTGTTACTACTTACAATAATATTTTGGCGAAACAAAATAATCCTAAAGGCAAATGGAATAAAATTCATGAAGGTACAAGAGAATTGAAAAGCTTCTCACTTCCTATGATTTTATGTAATCTTTCATTACTGCTTGAAGAAGTAATTGGTAAAGAAGTTGTAGATCAAATGGTACCGCCATTGATTGAGGATATCATGACTAATTTCTTAAATAAAGAGCATGGCATTATTATGGAAAACGTTTATACAACGGGAGAATTTAGTGACAGTTTTGAAGGAAGAGTTGTAAATCCAGGGCACGGAAATGAGTCAATGTGGTTTTTAATGGATATTGCTGTTCGTTACAATAAACAGGATTTAATTAAACAATGCGAAGAAATTCTAACTCGTACAACTGAGTTTGGATGGGATAAAGAATTTGGAGGGATTTACTATTTTCTAGACATTCAAGGACATCCAACTCAAGAATTGCAATGGAACCAAAAGCTTTGGTGGGTACATATTGAAACGATGATTTCGTTTGCCAAAGCTTATAAATTGACCGGAAACGAAAAATCAAAAGAATGGTTTTTAAAACTTCACGATTATACTTGGAATCACTTTAGAGATACTGAATTTCAAGGGGAGTGGTTTGGCTATCTTACCAGAGAAGGCAAGCCATTGCTAGAAGCAAAAGGTGGTAAATGGAAAGGGTGTTTCCATGTGCCACGAGGTTTATACGAATTATGGAAAACACTAAAATAAACTAATTAACTAACCAATCAAATAATTATAACTATGAAAAAAATGATATTTTTTTTACTGTTTTGTTTGTCCACTGTAGCGATACAGGCGCAATCAAAGCAATTAAAAGGATCAGTTGTTGACCCAGACGGTATGCCATTAATTGGGGCCAACATTGTTGTCGAAGGATCGAAAGAAGGAACTTCTACAGATTTTGACGGAAATTTTCAAATTTCAGTGCCTTCTGGTAAAAATGCGATTATTGTGAGCTACATGGGGCACAAAGACATTACTGTTGATATAACAGGAAAAACAACTGTAAAGGTAAAAATGCAGTCAATCGCAAACCAAATGCAGGAAGTTGTAGTTGTTGGTTATGGTACTCAGAAAAAAGAAACCATAACGGGCGCTCTTGGAATTGTTAAAGGAGCTGATCTTAATAAAAGAGCCGTTGCATCTATGTCTACAGCTTTGCAGGGACAAATTGCTGGGGTAACAGTACAACAAACTTCAGGAGAACCCGGTTCAGATGGAGCTAACATTCGTATTAGAGGTATTGGTTCTGTAAATTCTAATACCTATCCATTAGTTTTAGTAGATGGTATTGAGATGGATATGAATCAGGTTGATATGAATACAGTTGAATCTGTTTCGGTATTAAAAGATGCAGCTTCTGCTTCTATCTACGGTTCAAGAGCTTCAAATGGAGTTATTCTTATTACTACAAAAAGAGGTAAAGAAGGAAAAATGAAAGTACTTCTTGATTCGTACACTACAATTCAGACTCCTACTAATATGCCAAAGGTTGTAAAAGCAGCAGATTATCTTCAGGCTGAATTGAATTCTTTTGACAATGCGGGCATTGTAATTCCTGCAGATCAAAGAGGAGCGAGAGAACAAATGATTGCAGATCAAAGAACTTATAAACCAGACAACTGGAACAGATATGATACAGATTGGAAAGAAGCTACTATGAAAAATAGTGCTTTAATGACAAACAATAATGTTACTTTATCTGGCGGGGCTAAGGATTTAAAATATTTTGGAGCTTTAACATCTCTTAATCAGGGCGGTTTAATTGATAATAACAATTATAAACGTATGAATGTTAGAGTAAATACGGATGCTAATATTAATAGCTGGTTAAAATTAACTAATGAATTTTCATATAGAACTTCAACACAAGTAACTCCAGGAATTTCTTCTCCAAAAGGTATTATTAATAAGGCTTTATATATGCTGCCAACTCTTTCTGCAGTTAAAGAATTAGATGGGAATTGGGGATATGGAAAAAATGGTGATAATCCCGTAGCGAATGCCGAAGCTTCTGGACAAAACACAGTATCAAGACCAGAAATATTATTAAATGCAACTTTGATTGCAACTCCAGTAAAAGACTTAGAAATTTTAGGTCAGTATAGCTATAGAAAAACAGAAGCTAGAGCAACTTATATTACTACGCCATATTTAACTTCTTTAAAAGGTGTGGTTCAAGGTTATTATCCAGCTAGAGACGGGGTAACAGAATTATACAATGAGAACTTCAGAAATTATTTTAGAGCTCAGGCATCATATGGTAAAAAAATTGGTGAGCACGAAACTAAATTAATGGTTGGTACACAAAGCGAAAATAACGAAGCAAGAGATTTTAGCGCAAGCAAAAATGGTTTTGATCTTGGAAGATATTATTTGGTTAATGGAGATGGAGCAACGGCATCGGCTACGGGTGGTGCATCAGAATGGGCAATGACATCATTCTACGGAAGATTTAATTACAATTATGACAGCAAATATTTATTTGAATTTAGCGGACGTTATGATGGTTCTTCTCGTTTTGTAGAAGGCAAAAAATGGGGTTTCTTCCCTTCATTTTCAGCAGGATGGGTTGTAAGTAAAGAAAAATTCATGGAACCTATTTTAGATTATGTAAGTGATTTTAAATTAAGAGCTTCTGTAGGAACTTTAGGAAATCAGGATATTGGAAATTATCCTTATGCATCAACTATTCAAGCTGGTTATAGCTACTGGATTGATAAACAATTGGCGCAGGGTGTTGCACAAACAGCATTATCGAATCCAAATATAACTTGGGAGAAATCAAGACAAACCAATTTCGGTTTAGATGCGACTTTCTTCAAAAGAAAACTTTCAGCAACATTTGATTATTACATAAAAGATATTTACGATATGCTGATGGTTTATCCTGTGCCTTATTATGTTGGACTTAACGCAACATATAGTAATGCAGGAGACATGCAGAACAAAGGTTGGGAAACTACTATTTCTTATAAAGGTAATGTAGGGGAATTTAACTACGGCATTACAGCAGCACTTAGCAACAACGAAAATGAAATTACAAAACTGTATGGACCGAATTCTGACAGATCAGTAACGGTAGGATATCCAAATGGTGGAATCTGGGGTTACAAAACCGATGGCTATTATGTTGATGCGGCTGATGTTGCCAATTCACCAAAATTATCTAGTGCAGCTAAACCTGGATATGTTAAATATGTAAAAATGGATCCGAGTGGTTTGAATCCAAATCAAATTACAGAAAATGACAAAGTTTATTTAGGAGATCCTTTTCCACATTATGAATATAGCGTGAACTTGACAGCGAGCTACAAAAACTTTGATTTTACTTGCTTTTGGCAAGGAGTTGGAGAAAGAAAGGTTGTTATGAGTGGTATTGGAGTGAGACCATTTGCTAATGGATCAAACTTATTTACACATCAATTAGATTCTTGGACACCAGATAACCAAGATGCAGAATATCCTATTTTAGTTCCTGAGGCTAACTCTGCAGATAACTTTGTTACATCTGACAAATGGGTGAAAAACGGAGCTTATCTAAGATTAAAAAATATTGTGATTGGATATAGCTTGCCAAAATCATTTTTGACTAAGACAAAAATTGATAATGTTCGTTTTTATGTAAGTGGACAAAATTTATGGACATTAAGCCATTTTTACTCAGGATATGACCCTGAGGTAAATTATGGAGGAAGTTTGGGTGGTGAATTCTATCCAATTATGCAGACTATAACATTTGGTGCTAATTTAAAATTTTAACAAAATGAACGTAATCAAAAAAACAATATTAGGATTAGCCCTTGTTATAGGGTTTGGATCTTGTGATGATTATATTGATAAAGAACCTTTAAGTGATTATTTATCATCTAACTTTTACAACAACGAAGCTGCGATAGAACAAGGAGCAAATGGTGCTTATCAGAGTTTATACATGGAAACGAGTCAGTTGCCTTTTTTTACTCTATATGATATGTACACTCCAATGGGTATTGAACGTGCAGATAATAATGCTATTGGTGTGAACAATGTTGCTCTCGAAAATAATTTTATGATCGAATCGCAATGGGCAAGCTTTTATAAAGGAGTGGCAAGAACTAATACTGTATTAGAAGGTTCACAACCTTACCTAAATGAGTTAAGCGATAAAGCAAAGCAATATCTTGCAGAGATTAAAGTCATTAGAGCTACACATTATCATTATTTGACTTCTTTATACGGAGATGTGCCATTTTTTACAAAATCGGTTACAGCAGAAGAACAAAAGGCAATTGCCAGAACACCATGGACAGAAATTGTTGATTATCTATTGAATGATTTAGAAGATGCTAGTAAACAATTACCATGGCAAGCTACAGAATTTGGAAGAATTGACAGATCATACGCTCTAGGTTTAAAAGCAAGAATGGCATTGTATGCGGGATCTTGGTGTAAAGAAGGTTTTGGTGAGAAAGGGGTAAAAGATCCAGCTAAAGCAGCTGTTTATTTTGATATTGCAGCTCAAACAGCAAAACGTATTATGGCAGAATCAGGCAGAGCATTGGATCCAAATTTTGATGATTTATTTACAAGAGCTGGGCAACTTACGGGTGCTGCAAAAAAAGAAAACATATTTGCTCTTGCTTACTCAGATCAGTCGTCAAGAAAGACCCATTACCAATCTTTTGGAGAAATGGCTAGAACTGTTGGTGGTCAATCAGGAAGATTTCCAACTCAGTTATTGGTAGATACTTATGAAATGACTAACGGAAAAAGAATTGACGAGCCAGGTTCAGGATACGATCCTAAAAACCCATTTGCAAATAGAGATCCCCGTTTAAAACTTACAATCTACACACATAAAGACCGAATTATCGCCAATAATGGTGGTGTGAAACTTAATGTTGTGATGGAATTGTATAAACCGACAACTTTGTCATTTGATGCGGCGGGTAATTCAACATCAATTTCAAATCTTGATTATACTGGATCAGTAGCACAATACGGTTATATTCAAAGTGGTGTTGGATACTTATGGAGAAAATACAATTATTTTAATGACGAAATTGTATCTGAACCTTCTTATAATATATTGATGATGCGCTATGCTGAAATTTTATTAATATATGCCGAAGCAAAAATCGAGTTAAATCAGATAGATGGATCAGTTCTTAGTGCTATCAATGAAGTACGAGGTAGAGTAAATATGCCGGGAACAACATCAGTAGATCCTGCTAGACTTAGACAGTTGGTGCGCAGAGAGCGTAAAGTAGAATTTGCAAGAGAAACTGGTTTACACTTTTTCGATATGAGACGCTGGAGAACTGGTGCTTTAGAAAATGCCGAAAAAACATACGGATTCCCAATCGCAACTGGTGTAAATGCCGGAACTAATACTTATCCAGATGGTTATACGCAAGTAACTCCAGATATGGTTCCTACTTATGGAGCGGCCGGTTCTGCTAGAGATTTAAACGATTTGGCTTTGTATGCAGCATACGGTTCAAAATTGCGTCAAAGAGATGCAGACAGACCAAATAACTGGAAAGACAGATATTATTTATGGCCAATACCGCAGGTTGAAAGAAATAAAGCTCCGTGGCTAAATCAAAATGATGGATATGGACAATAATTATAAAACAAATAAGATCGTAAAGAAAAGTAAATTTTTGGTTTGTTTATTTTTCTTACTTTATCAGGTTGGGCTTTTTGCCCAATCTGATAAAATTACTCTTGAGGCCGCTAGTTCTGACCCTACATTAGTTGTAAGAGGGAATGAATTGAGTGTGGAAAGCGTAAATCAGTTGAATGATAAAGTTTTCATTAAAACGACAGATTCAAAATTAGAATTTCCTATAACGGGAGTTTTAATTAGCAAAAACAATCTTGTGATTGATGTTTTTTCTAATCAGCAAATAGATGGTTCTAGAATAACAGATGGAAATTATTTAGTGGCTGTTCAAGCATCTAAAAATCCAGAAGCGGAGTCATTTTTTAAGAGTAATTTTAAAAAGAACGATGTTGTCAAGCTTAGAAAAAATGGCAATATTTCAACTTTAAAAGGAATTTTAAATCTTCAAGCTGCAGTTCTCAAAATTGATCGCGACAAGTTTACGACTGTTTATGAAAAACAATTTATTGTGAATTGTGAACTAATTAATAAGACTCCAGGCCATAAGTATGAGATTGTTATTTCAGATCAGAACATACAAAAGAGTATTCAAAATAAGCTGGCTCTAAATTGCAAATTGCAAAAAGGAGTTAATTACATCAATATTGCTCTTTTGGATAATTCGAAAAAAATAAGTGAGGAGCATTTAGTTGTTTTTTCGAAAGAAAAAGAAGTAGCCGAGTCAAAAATTAAAGTATTATGGATTGAACAATTCCCTAATGCAAAGGTATTGATTAATCGTAAAGCGGTTGATTCGATGCTTAAAAACGCTAAAATTGCCGGATTCACACATTTGGTTTTAGATGTAAAAGGACCAGAAGGTTACGTTTCATACAGAAAAAACAATTTGTCACATTCTCCGTATTTTACAAGTACTTCAAATCCTGATAAAAAGATTGCAGAGGATGGTTTTGACTTGCTTGGTGAATTGACAGATGGGGCTAAAAAAGGAGGATTTAAGATTTTTGTGAGCTTCAATTTCTTTACTGAAGGAAATGTAACCACTCAAGATTATGCTGTTTTAAAGCAACATCCTGACTGGGAAGAAATGGTGCAACGTCCAGAGGATAAAGGTCAGATTTTAAAAATTTCAGAATCTAAGGTTGGTCAGGAAGCAAAGCAAGGAAAACGATTAGCATTGGCTTTCGTTAATCCTGCAAATCCTGAAGTAGTTAATTTTCAGCTTTTGCGTGTAAAGGAAGTTTTGGACAATTATGCAATAGACGGAATTGTGCTTGATAGAACTCGTTTTGATAATTTTTATGCTGATTTTAGCGAATTGTCAAAAAATAAATTTGCTGAATATCTGAAACAAAAAGGCAAACAGCTTGATAATTTCCCAAATGATGCTTTTAGTATCGATAACGAAGGGAAAATGGTAGAAGGCAAATATTTTATAGATTGGATTACTTTTAGAAGTACTCTTATCAAAGAATTTGCTTCAAAAGTAAGAAAGGTAGTTAATGAATATAAAGCTTCAACAAAACCTAATCTTCAGTTGGCTGCATATGTTGGTTCTTGGTATGAAACCTATTATCAAAATGGTGTAAACTGGGCAAGCAATACGTTTAATTATAATCCTATATTGGGATTCCCAGAGTCAAAATTCTATTCTGCCGAATATTCAAAAACAAGCTATTTGGATAATTTAGATTTTTTAATGATTGGTACTTACTATAAGACGGATAAGGAAATAGCAAAATATGTTACGTTAGGAAACATTTTAGTAGATGGCAAAATACCAGTATCTGCATCAATGAGTCTACCAGATTTGACTGATAGTGAAAGAAGAATAGCATTTAAATCGGCATTTAAAAATTCTTCAGGGCTTATGATTTTTGATTTATGTTATATTAAATGGCCAGAATTTTTAGATCAAATCAAAGGATTATAAATAATAATAAAATTAATTAATTATGATTTTAAAAATAAAAAATAAGATAAGCATATTGTTATGCTTATTTATAGGGTTACTGTTTTTTTCCTCATGTGAAGCAGACAAAGTAGCTGATAATCGCGCTTATGAAGGAGCAAAAATAGTGGCTATCAAATTGGATGGAACATTGTACACAAATACAAATACTGCTACAAATGAATTGAAAGTGGTTTTACAGCCAGGGCTTTCCCTTAAAGCTATTAAAACAGAAGTTTTAGTTGCAAATGGATCACTAACTGATTTTGAAAATAATGTGCCACATGATTTTACAAAACCAGTAGATGTTACGGTTGTAGGTGAGGACGGAAATACATCAAAATGGAAATTAATTGTACAGTCTCCACCAAAATTGAACTACTTAGAAGTAGTTGGCATGACAATTCCTCAAGAAAAAGTACATTTTGGAAAAACAACAATTATCGTTGAGGTTCCAGTTGGTACAAATGTTTCAAATTTAGCTGTTAACTATACATGGGTAAACGGAACTATGACTAACTACACAAATGGAAGTACAAAAGATTATTCAATTTCTTTACCAAACAAACCACCATTTAAAATGGAAGTTTTAGGTGCTGATGGTGTTACAAAGTACAATTATGATGTAATTTTTACATCAGATCCTGTTGGGCCAGCTACAATTCAATCTATGGTTATCAATAATATATTCACTACTCAAATGGTTATTGTTGATGCTGCCAAGAATATTGTTCAGCCTGTTTTGCCTTCATTGTCTAATTTGACTGCTGCAACTGTACAGATTAATGCTGGTTTCGGATGTATAATTGATCCAGCATTTACAGGTACAAATATTGATATGTTGAAAGGATTTAAAGTTAAAATAACAGGAACAAATGGTGTTGAGACTGAGTTTACAGTGAAAAATGCTCTTGTTGATCCAACATTAGTTTTTGAAAGAACACAAGCACAATTACAATTGGCTGCGGATGCTGGTTCTTCTGTTGCCTTTTCAAATGGATCTGTATTGGTAGCTTCACATTCTATGGCTACTGGACCTATTGTTTATGGTATTAACGCCTATGATTTAAGCGGTAATTACTTAAATGGATTATCTAAAACAGGAACAAATTTTGATAATGGCGCTGTAACAGGTATTCGTAAGATTGCTAGCGATGCAAACGGTAAAATTCTTGGTGTGCAATTAGGAGCTGGTGCTACTACGACTACAGCTTTGAAAATTTTCAAATGGAATTCTAAAGATGATACAGCGCCGCAAGCTTATATTAACTACACAGGAGCTTCACTTGGATTGACTTACGGACCAGAGAGCTCCGGAATCAATATTTCAGGATCTTTAGATGGAGATGCAGTAATTACTGTTGGTATGTCTGGAAAAACAGATGTATTTGTATGGACTGTAACAGGTGGTGTTTTAAACCCAACACCTGCAATCAAAGCTTATAATTATGCTGCAACCGGTAATTATTACAGTATAGAACCAAACGATGCTGGATTTGTTGGTATCACAGTTGGAACTAACTTCAATGGAATAAACTTGTTGAGTAGTTCAATGGTTGAAAGTGCAAAAGTAAATGGAATGCCAACTTCAGATGGTAGAGTTTTCACTTACAAAGGGCGTAAATATTTGGCTGTAGTTATAGTTCCTGGCGATAATAAAGCAATATTCAGAATATTTGACATTACCGATTCTTCACAATATGCATTAGATAATCCGATTGTGAATATTGTCGCGCCTACTGCATTTGCAAATGGAAATAAAACTTTAGATGCTGATTTTGCTGTAATCAACGGTAAACTTCATGTTGCTTTCCTTGCTACCAACTATAAGATGGCAGTATATAATTTAGGTTTCTAAAAATCATTTATTAAAAAGAGGCTGTATCAAAAACAGCCTTTTTTTAGTATTTATAATGTTTGGAAAGATCTTGAGCATCAATAATTTCATTTATGATTTTTCTTTACGGAAGATATAAAGTATTGTTATTCGAGTGAGCAATCATTAAATATTTAAAATATATTATGAGAAAATTTTTGATTTTTTTAAGTGCATTAGTCGTTTCTTGTTCAAGTAATGATTATGCGCCAGTACAACCCGTAACAAAACCTACTGCCGGAAAAGGAATAAAAGGTGTTTGGGTCACAAATGTTGCTTCTCCAGCGCTTAGCTCAGTTGCAAACATTAAAGAAACCGTTAGAGTTTGTAAACAATCTGGAATTACTGATATTTTTACGGTGGTTTGGAATAAGGGAAGAACATTGTATCCGAGCGCAGTTATGAATACCGAGTTTGGGAAACCAATCATGGAAGGTTATGAAGGTCGTGATCCTTTGTTGGAAATGATTACCGAGGCACATAAAGAAGGCCTTAAAGTGCATGCATGGTTTGAATACGGATTTGCTGCTTCTAATAGTAAGCAAGGAGGAGATATCATTGCAAAATATCCTTCATGGGCAGCCAAAGATAAAAATGGTGCTCTTTTAACTTCAAGTAGCGGATTTGAATGGATGAATGGTATCAATCCTGAAGTTCAGAATTTTATGAAATCTCTTGTTTTGGAAGTAGTTAAAAAATATGATGTAGATGGAATTCAGGGTGATGACAGATTACCAGCAATGCCAATTGCAGGAGGTTATGATGATTATACCATGCAGCTTTATAAAACAGAAAAAGGCGTTAATCCACCGGCGAGTGAAAATGATGCTACATGGAAAGATTGGAGAGCCAATAAACTAACAGAATTTTTAGGTGATTTATATAAATCTGTAAAGGCAGTAAAACCTAATGTAATTGTTTCTATGGCTCCAAGCGTACACCCATTTGCAAAAGATAATTATTTGCAGGACTGGCCAACATGGCTTGATAAAGGGTATTGTGATTATGTTATTCCACAAATCTATAGATACGATTTAAATAATTATACTTCAACTTTGCAGGCTCAGTTGGGATACATTAAAAATGTGGCAGATAAAAAGAAATTTATGGCTGGTGTTTTAATTCAATCAGGAACTTATAATTCCTCGAACGAGTTTTTAGGACAAATGATCGATCAAAATAGAAATTATGGTGTTTATGGCGAGGCATTTTTTTTCTATGAAGGATTAAAATTCAATTCAGAATATTTCACCAAAACGTATCCAAAAAAATAGAATGACATGAAAAGAAATTATATTTTAAGACAGTTTTTTATTTCTGCATTTGTTGTATCAAGTATTGTTTATATATCATGCTCAAGTGAGAACTACGAACCCGTTCAGCCTGTGACGAAAAAAAGCTTAGAAGAGCAGATTAAAACGGGCTTTATTGATGAAGTACTGCCTGCTGCAACAAGTCCTTGCTTTCAGGGAGCATTTTATAGAAAAGCAATGTCGAGTCAAGATTACTGGCTTGGTATTAAAGGTACATTTATTGTGCCTACTCTTATAGATGATCCTAACAGGGTTAATCCAGCAAAACCAACTCAATATTTAGATAATGCATCTATTTATCTTGGAGGTACTTCAGATGGACAGGAAACTGATATTGGACTTACATGGGAAGTAATTAAAGACGATAATGGTGTTGTTAGTTTAGACAGAAAAGCATTCAGGCCATTTTTGAGAAGAACTGCTTATAAAGCTGAGGAAGCTGCTTTATATAAAAATGCACCTGCTGATAAAAGATATTATTGGTATCCAGGTGAAACTGTTACCATGAGTGTTCAAATTATTAGTCCTAAAAAGATTCTTTTTATAGTTGACGGAGCTGGTAAACACTATGAAGAAGAATTTGATGCTGCAGGATATCAACCTGGTATAAAAGCAGTTTTTAAACGAGTTAATGCCATCGATCAGGTTTCGAATGAAGGAAAACCTGTTCAGGCAACAAAAGCTAAGGTGCTAGGCGGAAAATGGAATAAAGTAGTTTTGTTTAGAAAAGTTGAAGGAGTAATTTATGAAGCTCCTATGAACACTAAACGCTTTACAGATATGAGATGTCCAAGTCCTGCTAATTTTTCGGTTGCAAAAATTGAAACAGATGATTCGGAGTCAGTAGATATTATGGGAACGCCATAATAATTTTTATCAATAATAATTTAGTAAAGAGTTAGACTTTTTGTACTAATTCTTATTTTGCCCAAAAATACAGTCATTTTAATTTTGTTTTAACGATAACTAATGAGAAGAATATTTTTATTGATTTTTTTTATTGCATTTTCATTTGGAATTGCCTCGCAAAATGCCAATCAAAAATTGTCGCAGTATATTAATCCTTTTATTGGGACGGGCGGTCACGGCCATACTTTTCCTGGTGCCGTTTTGCCTTTTGGAATGGTTCAGCTGAGTCCGGATACGAGAACGCAGGGATGGGATGCCTGCAGTGGTTATTATACAGATGATACAAGTATTCTTGGATTTTCGCATCGTCATTTAAGCGGAACAGGAATGACAGATTTTGCAGATGTTATGTTTACGCCTTTTTCGGGTAAATTAAAAATAGAGAATAACAATCTACAAGAGTATTATCCGCTGAATTTTTCTCATAAAAACGAAAATGCTTCAGCTGGTTTTTATAGTGTTCTTTTTGATAACGGAATTAAAGCTTCTTTAACGGCTACTACGCGAGCTGGTTTTCATCAATATGAATTTCCATCTGGAGAATCAGGAATTATAATTGATCTTCATCATAATTTAAACAATCAAAAAGTTCTTGAATCTTCTATCGAAATTGTGAGCAATACCGAAATTAGAGGTATGCGTTTGACCGAAGGTTGGTCAAAGAGAGATTACGTTTATTTTTATGCCAAATTCGATAAACCTTTCAATGTACAATTGTATAAAAACAATCAGCCAGTTGACGGAAAACAATTAAAAGATGAAAACATAAAAGCGGTACTTTATTTTGAAAACTCAAAAGAAGTAAAAGTAAAAGTTGGAATTTCACCAGTGGATGAAAAAGGAGCTTTACAAAATCTAAATACTGAAATTGCAGATTGGAATTTTGAAAAAGTAAAAAAAGAAGCTGAAAATGCTTGGGAAAAACAATTAGAAAAAATTAAGATTGAAGGAGGTTCTCAAGACGAAAAAGTTATTTTTTATACTGGTTTATACCATGCTTTCATTCACCCTTCAACTTATTCAGATGTTGATAAAAGATACCGCGGTCAGGATTTAAAAATTCACACTTTAGAATCGGGAACTTATTATACAGTATTTTCACTTTGGGATACTTACAGAGCACAAATGCCTTTGGTGGATTTAGTTTTTCCATCCAAAACAAATGAATTTATCAATTCACTTTTGCTTAAATATCAGCAAGGAGGATTATTGCCAATGTGGGATTTGGCAGCAAATTATACCGGTACAATGATTGGCGCGCACGCGACATCATTAATAGCAGATGCTTACACCAAAAACATTAGAGGTTATGATACGCAATTGGCTTACAAAGCCATGATGCGATCCATTCCTTATGACACAACCGGAATTAAAGTCAATCATCCTGCAATTTGGGAATGGCTGATGACAAAAGGCAAAAAATACAATCAAGAAATGGGTTTTATTCCAGCCGATAAAGATGTGATTTTTGCTACTTCAAGAGGCTTGGAATACGCTTATAATGATTGGGCATTAGCTCAGGTTGCCAAAGACATGGGGAAAATAGAAGACTATAAGTTTCTTTCTGAAAGAGGTTTGAGATACAAAAAATATTTCGACAAAGAAACCGGCTTCATGAGAGCGTTGGATAGCAATGGGAAATTTATAGGTCCATTTAATCCGTCTTTTTCAGATCATATGAACAGTCCGTATTGTGAAGGAAACGCTTGGCAATGGACATGGTTCGTACCTCAGGATGTTTCTGGATTGATAGATTTGATGGGCGGAAAACAAGCTTTTGAGAAAAATTTAGATGCACTTTTTAATACTTCAGCAAAAGTTGAAGGCTCAGAAGCATCGGCAGATATTTCGGGATTGATTGGTCAATATGCGCACGGAAATGAGCCAAGTCATCATATTATTTATTTCTATAATTTTTTAAATAAAGGTTACAAAACGCAGGAACTGGCAGACAAAATTATGCGTGAACAATATAGAAATGAACCAGATGGCTTAAGCGGAAATGAAGATTGCGGACAAATGTCATCTTGGTATATTTTGAATGCTTTAGGTTTTTATCAAGTTGCTCCAGGGAACCCAACTTACACGATTTCAAGGCCACTTTTTGATAAAGCAACTATTGAACTTGAAAATGGAAAAAAACTAATTATTAAAACGATAAACAATAGCGCGTCAAATAAATATGTTGAATCTGTTTCTTTAAATGGAAAAAAATTGAACTCGCTTTTCTTTAGTCATAGTCAAATTGCTTATGGAGGAGAATTAGTTTTTAAAATGACGGATAAGGCTAAAAAATAAAGTTAAAATCTGAAAAACAATACAAAATCAAATCATGAAAAAACATATCATTTGCTTCGTCTTTTTGTTTTTAGGTTTATCAGTTTTAGGACAAAACTCAAAAGATGATTTTTACAGAACAATTCCATTAGCACAAAATATAAATTCAGTTTCAGGAAAAGCATTTGTTCTTTCATCAAAAACAAAAATTTATTGTCCAAAGAATAATACCGATTTAAATCAAATTGCGGTTTTTCTTTCGGAATATATTGAAATAGCAAAAGGGATAAAAGTTCAGATTGCAAATTCTCCTATTAAAGAAAATGTTATTGTTTTAGAAAGCAATCTAAAAAACAATAATTCAGAAGCTTATGCTTTGAATGTTAATGAGAATAAAATCATTATAAACGGAGCATCGGCTGCGGGAACTTTTTATGGTGTTCAATTGCTGAGAAAAGTGCTTTTAGAAAATGAAGCAAAATCACAAATCGAACTTCCGGCTGTTGAAATTACAGATTATCCAAGATTCGCTTACCGAGGCATGCACTTAGATGTTGCGCGTCATTTTGCATCAGTGGAATTTGTAAAAAAGTATATCGATTTATTGGTACTTCATAATATTAATACTTTTCATTGGCATTTAACTGACGATCAGGGATGGCGTGTAGAAATTAAAAAATACCCAAAATTAACCGAAGTGGGCGCATTTAGAACCGAAACTCAAGTAGGAAAACAAGCGGGAGTTTATGACGGAAAACGACATGGAGGATTTTATACTCAGGAACAGATTAAAGAAATTGTAGCATATGCACAGAAACGTTTTGTAACAATTATTCCAGAAATTGATTTGCCGGGCCACATGGTAGCCGCACTTGCATCTTATCCAGAACTTGGATGTGTTGGAGAAGGCTATGAAGTGTACAAAAAATGGGGCGTTTCAGATGATGTTCTTTGCCTTGGAAATGAAAAGACGTTTACTTTTTTAGAAGGAGTTTTTAGTGAGTTGATTTCGCTCTTTCCTTCAAAATATTTCCATATTGGAGGTGATGAATGCCCTAAAAAGAGATGGGAAAAATGTCCTAAATGTCAGGCTAAAATTACTGCATTAGGTTTGCAAAAAGACAGCCATCACAGTGCAGAAGAAAAACTGCAGAGCTATTGTATGTCTAGAATAGAAAAATTCTTAAATGAAAAAGGAAAGCAAGTAATAGGCTGGGACGAAATACTCGAAGGCGGTATTGCGCCAAATGCAACTATCATGTCTTGGAGAAGTTCTCAGGCTGGGGTAGAAGCTGTAAAACAAGGCCATAAAGCCATCATGACACCAAGTTCACATGTTTATTTTGACTTTTACCAAAGTACAGACGCTGTTTCAGAGCCATTAGCAATTGGTGGTTTTACAAATATAGAACGCGTTTATTCCTTTGAACCAGTTCCAGACGGACTAACTGAAAATGAAAGAAAGCTTGTTATTGGCGCACAAGCAAATCTGTGGAGAGAATATATTGATACCGATGAACAGACGGAATATATGGTTTTGCCTAGGCTTGCCGCTTTAAGCGAAGTCGTATGGACAAATGCTGATAAAAAGAATTATGGTGATTTCTTGAATCGATTATCTAATTTTTTGACTATTTATGATAAATTAAAATACAATTATGCAAAACATATTTTAGAGGTTTCTCCAGAATATAAAATAGATACAGAAAATGGCAAATTGATTTTAAACTTAAAGACGTCAAGTAAATCTCCTATTTATTATACTCTAGATGGTTCTGAACCAACTCTTAAAAGTAAAAAATATACAGAAAGTATAATCATCACGAGTTCTGTAACGGTAAAAGCAGCAGTTATTTCAGAAAATTATACCAGTAAAATTTTCACCAAAAAGTTTGATTTTAATAAAGCGACTGCAAAACCAATTGTATTGAAAAATGAACCTATTGACCGTTATCGTTTTAATGGCGGCAAAACATTAGTTGATGGAAGAATAGGTACAACGGCATTTAGCACTGGAGATTGGATAGCACTTTACAAAGATGATTTTGAAGCTACTATAGATTTAAAATCGGTGCAGCAAATAACAGAAGTCAGCTTGAATACATTTACGTCTCCAAACGATTGGATTTTTGGTCCTGAACAATTTCAGGTTTTCATTTCAAAAGACGGTATAAATTTCACTCAGGTTCATAGCGAAGATTTAAAAATTGCCCAAAAAGAGGATGGTCCAAAAATTATAAATTTAAAAGCTGTTTTTGCCGCACAAGAAGCAAAATATGTAAAAATAAAGGCACCGATTTTTGAGAAAATTCCAGAATGGCATTACTCTGCAGGACAGCCTACTTTTTTATTTGTAGATGAAATAAGCATTAATTAATAAAATATAAAATGAAAAAAAATAGTTCAGTTCATCTGTTTGGTTTTTGTTTCCTTCTTTTTGTGGCAGGAAGTCAAGATGGATTCTCTCAGTCAAAAACATCATCAAAAACGGTTTCAGAAAAACAAATTAAAACGAGAATAGAGGGCGAAATTTTACCACCTGCAACTGCTGATTGTTTTGCTGGAGCTTATTACAGAAAAGCAGTTTCAAGCAAAGATTATTGGCTTGGAATAGGAGGGACGGTAGTTTTACCGACAATGATATACGATCAGACACGTACAAATCCTAAGAAACCGGGTGCGTATTTAGACAATGCTTCCGTTTATTTAGGCGGAACTTCTGATGGTCAGGAAACAGATATCGGAATGACTTGGGAAGTGATCCGTGAGGAAGACGGAACTGTTAGTAAAGAACACAAAGCTTTTCGTCCTTTTTTGCGTCGTACAGATCATAAATCAGGACAAACTTCGGCATATAAAAATGCGCCGGCAAGCAAAGAATATTATTGGTATCCGGGTGAAACGATTTCTATCAGTTTGGAATTAATTTCGGATAAAAAACTCAAATTTACTGTTGAAGGAGCTGGCAAAAAATATGAAGAAGTTTTTGAAGCCGATGGTTATCAGGAACAATTTATGGCTGTGTACAAACGAGTAAATGCAATTGATCAGGTTTCGAATGAAGGAAAACCGGTTCAGCCAACATCCGCAAAAGTAATTGGTGCAAAATGGCTGGATGCTTATTTATTTAGAAAGATCAATTCACAAATAACTAAAGTGCCAATGCATTCAAAAAGATTCACTTCAATGGAATGTCCAGCAAAAAGTAATTTTAAAATAACTGGAAGTGATGACAGTAAAGAAGCTATTGATATATTTGGATCAAAATAGTTTCTATTTTAAACCATTAAGATAGTAAGAAACTTAATTTAACTTGAAAAAGAGATTAAGAAAAATTAAGATTAGTTGCTTAATAAACTTAATATCTTAATGGTAAAAACAAAACAAAAAACGCTAAAAACAAACCGAATATAAAAAACATGAAAAGTAGAAGAGATTTTTTGAACAAATTAGGACTGGGTGCCGCATCAGCAATCAGCATTCCTTTATTGAGTTCTTTTGAAAGCAACAGATCAATTGAAATTAACGAACGACCACAAATAATAACGGATACAAAGCCAGATTTATTGATTCCGAAAGGAAATGCATTAAAAATAACCGGTACTTTTTTAGATGAAATATCACATGATATTCCGCATCAAAACTGGGGAGAAAAAGAATGGGATCAGGATTTTGCTCACATGAAAGCTATTGGAATTGATACTGTCATTATGATTCGTTCTGGTTATAGAAAATTCATTACATATCCCTCAGAATATTTAATAAAAAAAGGATGCTACAAACCAGGTGTCGATTTATTAGATATGTATTTAAGACTGGCAGATAAATATAAAATGAAATTTTATTTTGGTCTTTATGATTCTGGTGTTTATTGGGATACGGGAGATATGACGGTAGAAATAGAGTCAAACAAATTTGTAATCGAAGAGGTTTGGAAAAAGTACGGACATTATAAAAGTTTTGCCGGCTGGTACTTAAGTGGCGAAATTAGCCGAAAAACAAAAGGTGCAATTGAATCTTTTAGAACTTTAGGACAATTGTGCAAAGATGTTTCGGGCGGTCTGCCAACTTTCATGTCGCCATGGATTGACGGAAAAAAAGCGGTTATGGCAGCTTCAGGAACACTTTCTAAAGCTGATGCCGTTTCTGTTCAGGAACATGAAAAAGAATGGGGTGAAATCTTCGACGGAATCAAAGGAGCTGTTGATGCCTGTGCTTTTCAGGATGGACATATTGATTATGATGAATTAGATGCTTTCTTTTCAGTAAATAAAAAATTAGGAGAGAAATATGGTTTAGAATGCTGGACAAATGCAGAAACTTTTGACAGAGATATGCCGATCAAATTTTTCCCGATCAAATTTGAGAAACTGCGCCTTAAGCTAGAAGCGGCAAAAAGAGCTGGTTTCCAAAAAGGAATCACGTTTGAGTTTTCGCATTTTATGAGTCCGCAATCTGCTTATTTACAGGCAGGACATTTGTATGACAGATACAAAGAGTATTTTGACATCAGATAAAAAAGCATTTTAACTAATTAACCAAAAACTAATGAATCAAAAAGAAAATATAAAATATGTAATTTTTCTATCGGTTATCGGCGCAATAGGAGGATTTCTTTTCGGATATGATGTTGCTGTTATATCCGGAACTATTGAGCAGGTTTCCAAGCAATTTGCTTTAGATAATATAGCAACAGGCTGGTATGTGGGATGTGCACTAATTGGCTCTATAATTGGAGTTGCGTTTGCAGGCAAAATATCAGATATTTTAGGCCGTAAATGGACCATGCTTTTAGCAGCTACGCTTTTTACTATTTCGGCTCTTGGGTGCATGTTTGTGACGAGTTTTGAAGTCTTGATTTGGTGCAGAATTCTTGGCGGAATGGGTATTGGAGTAGCTTCAATTGTATCTCCATTGTATATTTCAGAAGTTTCACCGGCTCGTTTTAGAGGAACTTTAGTAACACTTTACCAATTGGCAATTACCGTAGGAATTGTTGCTTCGTACTTTGCTAATGCACAAGTTTTGCAATGGGCAAATACAGGTCATTTTGATTCTCATTTGTTGAAATTTATTTTTCAGGATGAACATTGGAGAGGAATGTTAGGATTGTGTGCAGTTCCATCTTTCCTTTTCTTTATCATCATCTTTTTTATTCCAGAAAGTCCAAGATGGCAGATTTCTAAAAACAATATTATTGCTGCAGAAAAAACATTAACTAAGTTATTTGGTGAAAGTGAAGCTTCGATTCAGATTGAAAATATAAAAACATCATTGTTGAATAAAGAAAAAGCAGATTGGAGAATTCTATTTCAAAAAGGGTATAGAACTGCTTTGTTTATCGGAATGAGCCTTGCTATTTTAGGACAATTTATGGGCGTAAATGTGATATTCTATTACGGTCCAATTATTTTTAAAGAAGCAGGAATGGCATCACAAGGATCGTTAGATTTTCAAATTGTGATTGGTGTTGTAAATGTGCTTTCTACGATTTTAGGAATGTATCTAGTAGACAAAATCGGACGAAAAAAATTGGTTTACATAGGTGTAACAGGAATGTTTGTAATGTTGATTGCAATTGGATTTTACTTCTCTTTAGCGGTAAACAATCCATCCATTTTGTTGTATTTAATAATTGGATATATTTTCTTTTGTGCTATTTCAATATGCGTAGTAATCTGGGTTCTTATTTCAGAAATGTATCCTGTAAAAGTGCGTGGATTGGCAATGTCTATGGCGGGTTTTTCACTTTGGATAGGCTCTTATTTAATAGGCCAGTTAACGCCTGTACTTTTAGAATCTTTGAGTCCGGCAATTTCTTTCTGGATTTTTGCAGTAATGTGTATTCCGTATCTTTTAATTACTTACTTTTTTGTTCCTGAGACTACTGGAAAATCTCTTGAAGAAATTGAAGATATTTGGATTGCGCATTAAGGATTTATCTAAACTAGCTATCAACAAAACCACAATTATTATTTTATGAAACTTTTTTCAGTATTAAAAACAAAAGATTCAAAATCAATCCTAAATGCAGCCGTTATTGTTGCTGCATTGGGTTATTTTGTAGATATATATGACTTGTTATTATTCGGAATTGTCCGAACCGATAGTTTAAAAGATTTAGGAATTGTCGGTGATGCTATCAGGGATCAAGGCGAATATTTGATCAGTATGCAGATGTTCGGAATGCTCTTTGGCGGTATTTTATGGGGAATTTTGGGAGATAAAAAAGGAAGAATTTCTGTTTTATTCGGCTCAATCTTAATTTATTCTGTGGCAAATATTGCAAACGGAATGGTAACCACTGTAGACGGATATGCTTTCTGGAGATTAATTGCCGGAATAGGTCTTGCTGGTGAACTTGGAGCCGGAATTACATTGGTTGCTGAATCTTTGCCGAAAGAAAAAAGAGGATACGGAACTATGATTGTTGCCTCTGTAGGAGTTTCAGGAGCAGTGGCAGCTTATTTAGTTTATGAGATTTTTCAAGATTGGCGTTTATGCTATTATGCTGGAGGAGTTTTAGGGATTTTATTATTGTTTTTAAGAATCAGTATTACGGAGTCTGGAATCTTTAAAAAAGTACAGGAGAACAACGAGAAAAAAGGAGATTTTTTGTCTTTGTTTACTAATAAAAAGAGATTCTTGAAGTACTTGAACTGCATCTTAATTGGTATGCCACTTTGGTTTTTAGTGGGAGTTTTGATTACATTTTCTCCTGAATTTGCTAAAGCACTAGGAGTTCAGCAGGCTGAGACCATCGAAGCAGGAAAAGCCATTGCTTTTTGTTATTCTGGTTTGGTTGTAGGCGATATTTTAAGCGGTTTATTGAGCCAAAAGTTAAAAAGCAGAAAAAAAGTTATGTATTGGTTTTTAGCATTCAACCTGATAATGGTTTTTGTTTATCTAAACACCTCTAATATTTCAGCAAACCTATTCTATTTCTTATGTTTATTAATGGGAGTTTCAGTTGGATATTGGGTATTATTTGTAACCATTGCAGCAGAGCAATTCGGAACCAATATTCGTGCAACGGTAACAACAACAGCACCAAATTTTGTTCGCGGATCACTTCCGTTGATAATCTTGGCTTATTCTTATGTTAGAGATTCCGTTTTTATGGGAGATATTTTAAAATCGGGAATGCTAGTCGGTGCAATTTTATCAATTATTTCGCTGTTTGCCCTTTCAAGATTAAAAGAAACCTTTTTTACCGATCTTGATTATTCAGAAAAAGCATAACATTTACAGTTTATTAAGGCTGTGATAAACTCATTTAATGGTACAGTAAAACTGAAGAATAGAGTATCATTTTTTATTATTAAAAGAAAATATTTGAAAGTTGTAAGACAACTTTTGATCGCAAATTAATTAAAACTTAGGTTTTAAATAATAATATTTAAAGCAACGGCTGTTGTTCTAGCGACAGTGTCAGTTTTTATGTTTTTGGTCATTTTATTTGTAGTTTTCAGAAACCAATGTGTAACCGGGATAGCAATGATGCTTGAAGGTTATAACATTGGTTTTAGAATTTAATAATTTTACGATTTACAAGTTTATCAGATCGTGTATTTTTTGAAGAACGGATAAAAAACTTTTTTTAGGTTTTTCAGATTTCTCGATTCAAAATTTGAGATATAACGCCTTTAAATAACAACCTTAAAAATTTATAGTAAAGAAAGACAGCAACTCCAATGTGAAATCGCCATAATGTTGTCACAAATTTTAAAATGACTTTTTTCATTTTCTTTTGTCCTTATTAATTTGTCGATAAAACACCTTTTGTATAATTTTACCTTATATGTATGAAATATTCCAAAAATACCTAGACGATAAAGTAACGCTGACTCAGTCAGAATCTGATTATATACAATCATTTGCGATCATTAAAAAACTCCGTAAAAGACAATACTTGCTTCAGGAAGGAGATATTTGGAAATATGATGCTTTTATAACAAAAGGTTGTCTGCGGACTTATTCTGTAGATGAAAAAGGAAGTGAACACGTAAATAGTTTTAGTATCGAGAATTGGTGGACTGGTGACCGTGAAAGTTTATTGTTTCAGCAACCATCACGTTTTAATATAGATGCTATTGAAGACAGTGAACTCATACTGTTTACGCATGAGAATTTTGAAAAGCTGTGCAGTGAAATTCCTGCTTTTAATAATATGGTAAATGCAATACTGCAGAAAAGTTTTATAGCGGCTCAAAACCGAATTCAGGCTTCGCTTAGTTTTACTGCTGAAGAAAAGTATTTAAATTTTGTAACTAAATATCCTGGGTTTGCTTCGCGAATTCCACAAACCATGATCGCCTCTTATCTTGGTATGACACCTGAAACATTAAGCCGTATACGCAAACAGACGGCAAAAAAATAATTACAATCAAGGAGCTTTTAAGCTCCTTTTTTATGCTCTATTCAAAACACTTGATCTAAATCAAGTTTTTACTTATTTCTAATCAATGTACAGGTTTTGCATTCAACGCAACTTTGTAATGTTCAAAAGGAACAAATTTTACAAACATTTTAAAATTAGAAATCATGTCAAAAACAATTTTCATTACAGGTACAAGTTCAGGATTTGGTAAACTTACCGCTATAACATTGGCAAATGCCGGTCATTCAGTAATCGCAGGAATGCGTAATACAAAAGATAAAAATGCTGAAGCTGCAAAAGAACTTTCGGCGCTTTCAAATATTGAAGTAGTAGATATTGATATTACAAATGATATTTCTGTAAATCAGGCTTTTGAAAAAGTACTTATAAAATACGGAAAAATTGATGTACTTATTAATAATGCAGCAGTAAGCGGTTTTGGTTTACTCGAAGGTTATTCAATCGATCAAATGCGTAAAATGTTTGATGTAAACGTTTACAGTGTTCTCCGCACGTATCAGGCTGTTCTCCCTTCTATGAGAAAAGAAAAAAATGGGCTTATTATAAATATTACAACTGGAGCAAGCGGACATACACTTCCTTTTATGATTCCATATATCGCTTCCAAATTAGTTGTAGAAAGTTTTACCGAAGGTCTGCAGGATGAACTTGCTGATTACGGAATTGAAAATGTAAGTATTCAGCCTGGTGTTTATCCTACCGAAATGAACAACGGTTCAAAATCTGGCATCAATGCAGATAAACAAGAAATTGTAGATCAATATGGTACAGCAGCAACAGATAAATTTAATGCTTTAGGTACTGCATTGTTTGGTAAAATGGCTCAATTTGATATGAATCCGCAAACTATTGCCGATGGAATTCTGGAATTGGTTAGTATGAAAAAAGGAGAAAGACCGCTTCGTTTTCCGCTTGATGCAATTGCACAGGGAACTGATAAAGAATTTATTGAGGCACGTGCATCGATTAAAGCAAAATGGTTAGCCGCTTACAGTAATTAATTCACATCAAATAATATTTAAATTCTTCAAAATAGTAAGTCATGAAAACACATTATAAATCAAATCAAAAAATACAAAAATCTGCAATCGCTTTATTAAATCTGTTTTTTTTCTTTTCAGCTTCAGAACAAGCAGAGGCTCAAAATAATGCAGGAATTATAGGAATCGATCACATTGGAATTAATGTCCCTGATTTAAATCAAGGAATAACATTTTTTAGTGATGTACTGGGTTTCAAACCTGTAACACAACTTGGTCCAATACCGCTGGATGCGGGTTGGAAAGAAGCCAATCATATTAATCCTGCAACAGGAGCTGTAACCATCAAAATGATAAATGCAGGAACTGGTGCCAGTATCGAAGTATTTAGTTACGCCGATAATAAAGGCAGTAAAGTTCATCCTAATTCTGATGATATCGGGGCTTCGCACATTGCTTTTTATACATCAGATATAAATGAATCTGTAAAATATCTAAAAAGCAAAGGCGTAAAAATTTTAGGAGAACCATATTTGACTCCATCCGGAGATACGGCTGGTGAATCATGGGTTTATTTTGAAACACCGTGGGGTTCTAAAATGGAATTGGTTTCGTATCCAAACGGAAAAGGATATGAAAAATCTAATCCCAAAACAGTTTTATGGTCGCCAAAAAATGTTGCTGTCAAAAGCGCATCTACAGATGATTTAGATGCTAAAAAGAATATTGAAATTGTAAAAAATCATCTTAAAATCTGGAATGAAAAAGATGAAACTAAAAGAACAGCTTTGTTAAATCAATTTTATGCTTCTGATGTTGAAATGGTAGACCGTCATTTCATTGCAGGAGGCAAAGATGAAATTAGTAAATTCATTGTTGAACTTCAGACAAAAAATCCTGATTTCAGATTCACTGATAAATCAGTTGAAACCAACCATAATATAGTGCGTTTGTACTGGCAGTTTGGATCAAAAGAAAAATCAGCTGTGGTTTCCGGAATGGATTTGTTTGTAATTGAAAATGGTAAAGTACAGAAATTGTATGTATTTGTTGATGGAAAAGAATAATTCTTAAAGACGATAATTGCTTTTAAAATTAGAATAAACAAAATACGCTGTCGTAATCTATATCTAGATACGACAGCGTATTTTGTTTTAAATTTTTTCAGCAAAAGGTTACTTTTCTAACTTCAGAAATTAATCAATTTTTAATGATTGTATCTTTTTATTTTGAAGTTTAAAATTATAAGTAAGCGTTAAAGGACTGCCAGGAAAAGTGCCTGAAACTTTGGCTTTTAAAATGCCTTTTTCAGAATCTCCTTCAAAATTTAAAGGTTCCATTTTGGCATTATATTCCTTTGTTGCTTTTTCTATCCAATCTTTTATTTCTGTTTTGCCAATGTGCGTTTTACCTTCATCAAATACATTTGCCGTTTCAGAAAAACAGTTTGCAAAATCGGTACTGTCAAAATCGTTCTGAGCCTTTACTAAATCTGTTATTACTTGTGGTAAGTTCATAATTATCGGTTTTTATTGTTTGTACTTCTTTTTAAATTGTTTGAATTGTGCCACCATCGATTATATATTCTGTTCCTGTTAAATAACTGGCTCTCGGTGAAACAAGAAAACCTACAAGTTCGGCTACTTCTTCTGGCATAGCCGCTCTTCCAAAAGGTATTCCGCCCAAAGCATCCATGACACTTTTTTCGGCTTCTTTCAAAGAAATTTTATTGCTTTCAGAAATGCGTTCCATCATTCTTTTTGATGCTTCGGTCATAATCCATCCCGGTGAAACCGTCAGTACGCGTATGCCTTTTGGAGACACTTCTTTTGATAAACCTTTGCTGTAATTAATCAATCCTGCTTTTGCAGCGGCATAAGGAAGAGTAGAATCGTACAAAGGCAATCTTCCCTGAATGGATGCAATATGAATAATGACGCCACTTTTATTTTCAAGCATTTGAGGAAGAAAAGCTTTGTCTAACCGCACCGGAGCCAATAAATTGGTATGTATTGTTTCTTCCCAATCGGTATTAGACAATACCGCAAAACCGCCGCCGGGAGTTTCTGAACCTCCCAAATTGTTTACAAGAATGTCTATTTTACCAAATTTCTCCAATACTTCGCGAGAAGCTTTTTCAGCTCCTTCTGGTTTGCTTAAGTCTGCCGCAATAAAGTATAAATCTTCATCAGGTATTTCGGGTGCATTTCTTGCGCTAATAATTACTTTTGCGCCAGCATTTTTTAAACGTTCAGCAATGGCTTTTCCGGCTCCTTTTGTGCCGCCTGTTACCAAGGCAATTTTACCTGATAATTCGTTCTGATAATCTAATTTTTGTTCCATGTTGATTTCTTTTGTACAAATTTGAGAAGTATGCAACTTTCTCACAAGTACGGAATTACGATTCAGATAGGGATAAATTTTTCCCCTATTGTACAAATCGGAACATAGGTTTACTTTTGTTATATGTATGAGAGAAAAATAATCCCGAACCTAAATTGCGGACTTGACCTGATAGGTGAAGTATTGTACGGAAAATGGAAAATACGTTTGCTTTGGTTTATTAATGAAGGTCATAAAAGACCAAGTGAACTGCAGCGTAAAATACCTGATGCTTCACGAAGAGTTTTGAATATCCAGTTAAAAGAATTGGAAGATCATGAACTAGTGGTAAAGAAAATATATCCTGTAGTCCCGCCAAAGGTGGAATACAGTCTAACTGAATTTGGCGAAAGCCTGATTCCTGTAATTGCTGCTTTAGGGCGCTGGGGCGATGAAAATCAGGATCGATTAAGAAATTTAATTAGTAAAAAATTCGCTGGAACAGCGGAGTTAGAAGATTAATAGAGAAAGGTTATGGCATAAAAAAAGCCCCTTAATTAAAAATAAGAGGCTCGTATGTATTAAAAAAATAATTTCTTAAGATTTAATAAATTCTAAAATGTCTTTATTAATAGTTGCTGCTTCTGTTGTTGGCATACCGTGAGGAAATCCAGGATAAGAAATTAATTTTCCGTTTTTCAAAAGTGCAGCGGCTTTTAGGCGCCTGATTGTAAGGAACAATCTGGTCATCTTCTCCGTGAAGAACTAAAACAGGGATGTCTAAACTTTTAAGATCTTCTGTAAAATCTGATTCAGAGAAAGCTTTGATTCCTTCGTAATGAGCCAATACAGATCCCATCATTCCTTGGCGCCACCAATTGTGTTTAATTCCTTCCTGAACTGTTTGTTCCTTCGCGGTTCCATCCGTAAAATGGAATAGGAAAATCATAGAAATATTGTGCTCTGCTAAATCCGGTTCCTTCTCTAATTTCATCAAAAACAGACAATGGCACACCTTCAGGATTTGCTTCATTTTTTATCATAATTGGTGTTACTGCACTAATGATAATTGCTTTTGCAACACGCCCTTTTCCGTATTTTGCTGCGTAACGAATTACTTCACCGCCACCAGTTGAATGACCAATATGAATCGCATTTTTTAAGTCAAGAGCAGCCGTCAATTCTGCTACGTCTGCTGCGTAAGTTTCCATGTTGTTTCCTTCTGAACTTTGACCAGAACGACCATGTCCGCGTCTGTCATGAGCAATAACTCTATATCCTTGTTTCAGGAAAAACATCATTTGTGCATCCCAGTCATCACCAGATAAAGGCCATCCGTGGTGAAAAACAATTGGTTGTCCTGTTCCCCAATCTTTATAATAAATTTCTGTTCCGTCTTTTACTGTAATTGTACTCATTTTGTTTGGTTTTAAGATTAATAAATTTAGGAATGTCCTAATTTTGGTATTGTCATTAAATTCTAAGTTTTTATCTTTTTTTATTTGACTTAGATTTCTTTGACAAATTTATAGAGGAAGAGAAGGTCAGTCGATTAATCTAGATTAAGTAATGAATTTTATTTTTTTAATCTAAAAGAAACGTGCTAAAAGTCTTCCGTTAAATGTTTTGTATTGAAAGAATTACATGCGTTTTATCTTTTCATAGATGGCGGGATCGTGTTTCTTTATTTTTATTTTTACGTATTTAGATGCCGGCATATTGCTTTCTTTCACCACATTATTAACAGAAACTAAAACATTTGTTTCCGGAAAATAAGTGACTGTATTTCGCTCTGGAATTTGATACGAAACGATAAGGAATAGAGGCGCGATTCTTTCGATGCCATCATTGTAATTAAATAAATCTACTTTGTCTCCCGCTTTGAATCCCGCTTTATCAATGTCATTTTGATTCATGAAAATAACGCGTCGTTCATTTTTTATACCTCTATATCTATCGTCCAGACCATAAATAGTGGTATTGAATTGGTCGTGCGTACGTGTTGTTGCCATCATGTATTCATCTGGTTCCAATTCATTGTCAGGAATTTCAGTTAAAGTAAATGCAGCACGATCAGCAGATTCCTTAGCTTTAAATTCACCATGACGAGGTGCATTTGGCAGGTAAAAACCACCTTTTTCCCGAACTCTGTTATTGTAATTTTCAAAACCCGGAATACAATTTTCGATAGCTTCTCTTACAGCATCATAACTGTCATGATAACGTTTCCAATCAATAACTGATTTGTTTCCAAGTGTTGCCATCGCCATACGGCAGACAATTTGTGTTTCGTTTATCAATTGATCCGAAATAGGTTTTAGCACACCTTTTGAAGATTGTACCACGCCCATAGAATTTTCAGTACTGATAATCTGCACTTCGTTGTTTACAATATCCATATCACTTCGGGAAAGCGTAGGAAGTATAAGAGATTCTTTTCCGTGTATTAAATGACCTCTGTTAAGTTTTGTAGATACACATACTAGCAGTTTCAGTTTTCTAAAGGCTTCTGCGGTGAAAGTAGTATCTGGCGCAGCCGATAGAAAATTACCGCCCATGCAAAACATAAATTTTACTTTCTCCTCGTGAATTGCTTTTATAGTTCCAACGACATCATAACCATGATTTCTTGGAGGATCAAATCCAAAATAATTTTGCAGACGATCTAATTGTTCGTTTGTTGGTTTTTCATCAATAAGCATCGTTCGATTTCCCTGAACATTGCTGTGTCCGCGGACTGGACAGACTCCGGCGCCAGGTTTACCAATACTTCCTTTTATCAATAAGATATTGACAATTTCTCTGATCATGTCAACGCCATTTGGCTGTTGCGTAAGTCCCATTCCCCAGCAAACAATAATTCTTTTTTTGAAAGCAATAATTGTTGCAGCTTCGATAATTAAATCTTTCGGAACACCAGAAAGAGAAGCAAGTTGATCTAAATCTAAATTTTCAAACTGTTTCTCAAAATTTTCAAAACCAGTTGTTTTATCTTTAATGAATTCATGATCAAAAACTTCACCCGGATTTTTCTTTTCCAATTCAATTAACAAAAGTTCAATAGCTTTTAAAAGTGCCATATCGCCATTTATTTTTATCGGAAGAAAAAGATCCGTAAGTTTTCCGCCAGAACCAATTATTCCTTTTATCGCCTGCGGATTATGGAATCCCATTAAACCCGCTTCGGGCAAAGGGTTAATAGCGATGATTTTTGCTCCATTTTTTTTGCCTTTTTCTAAAGCACTCAGCATTCGAGGTGCATTAGTACCTGGATTTTGTCCGATTATTATAATGACATCCGTATCATAAAAATCTTCTAAAGTAACGGTTCCTTTTCCTATGCCGATTGTAGTTTTTAAAGCCGTTCCGGAAGTTTCGTGACACATATTTGAACAATCCGGCATATTATTCGTTCCGAATTCTTTCGCAAAAAGCTGATATAGAAAAGAAGCTTCGTTACTGGTTCTTCCCGAAGTATAAAAGGCAGCTTCATTAGGAGATTCAAGTGCATTTAAATGTGAAGCAATTTTTCTAAAAGCATCATTCCAACTGATTGGCTGATAATGTGTACCACCAACAGGTAAATAGACAGGCTCAGTTAATCTTCCCATTTTTCCAATTTTGTAATCATCTAATTGTGAAAGACTGTAAACAGAGTTTTCTTTAAAGAAAGCTGCGGTAACTTTTTTGGTTGTCGCTTCTTCTGCTAAAGCTTTAGCGCCGTTTTCGCAATATTCGCCCAAAGGAGAACGATCATCATCTGGATCGGGCCACGCACAGCTGGAGCAGTCAAAACCGCCTTTTTGATTCATTTTAAAAAGAGCTTTTCCACCCCGAACCAGTGCCTTATCTTCAATAAGATCACTCACCGCTGCGAGAACAGCAGGAACGCCTGCAGCCCATTTTTCTACTTTTGTTAATTTGAGTTTTGAAAGCTGATATGGATTTTCTGCTTCGGGTAATTTATTGGCTAAATCATCTTTATTTTGTTGTTGATCTTCCTTCATTATATTTTGGTTTAATTGCTATTGCGTTATGCTATAGGCTAGATTATTTTCAGGCAGTTACAATCACAGTTTGATCAGAGGAACTGTATATATTAAATTTGTTATCTTTTAAAAATCCCAAAAGCGTGATATTGAATTCTGTAGCAAGCTCGACAGCCAGACTTGACGGAGCACCAATAGCAGCAATAATTGAAATCCCAGCCATTGCAGCTTTTTGGATTAATTCGAAACTTGCTCTTCCGCTTAGAAGCAAAATATGTTCATTTAACGGAAGTGATTGGCTTATAAGTGATTTTCCAATTAATTTGTCTAAAGCATTGTGTCTTCCGACATCTTCAGTTAAAAGAATTAAATCGCCTTGAATGGTAAAAAGCCCAGATGCATGAAGACCTCCTGTTGAATCAAAGTCGCTTTGAGCAATTCTTAATTTTTCAGGTAATTGATAAAATACAGATGCATCTATCATAATTTTGGGTTTCGTTAAATTCCCAAAAGAACTTACTGTTTTTATAGATTCAATCGAACTTTTTCCGCATACACCGCAACTTGAAGTAGTGTAGAAATTCCGATCTGTCTGCATCAAGTTTGGACTGAAATTTTCCTTGAGATCAACCTGAACAATGTTTTGTTTTTGAGACAAGCAATTCATTTTTACAGAATAAGCATCTTGTATATTTTCAAAAGAAGTAATAATTCCTTCTGTAAATAGAAAACCAATCGCGAGCTCAATATCGTTTCCGGGAGTTCGCATGGTAACCGAAATATTCTTTTGGACTCTGTCGGTATTCGAACCATAAGAAAGTCTAATTTCAAGTGGTTCTTCGATTGAAAGGGTATCCAAAAACGATGAGGTTTCGGTTCTTTCTACTCTTTGGACGGTTACATGTTTGATGGAAACTAATTCCGAATAATTTATTTCCATGATATTGCAATTAAGGTTGTTAAGTAAATTTAATTAAAAATATAATCCCAAGAAATGATTTATATATAAATTGAATAGTTGCTACTAGAGATTTATCTTTATCTTAATATTGGCTGTCGATGAATTCATCTAATTGCCTGTACTGATTTTCAAAGAAATGTGATTCGCATGAAAATTATCACCATTAACATTCCAGTGTGCATTTCTGGTTTTGGTGTAAAGTACAAATTCGTAGGCCAATAGTTTTGCCAATTAGTTTGAAAGTTTTTCTGAAATACTAATGGTTGCTTTCATAATCTAGAGTTTTAAGTCATAAGTAGTATTATTTGTTTTTCTTATGTAAAGGTCATTAGAAAACTCTTGAAGATGATTTGGTATTCGATAAACAGGCAAAATGACCGTTGAAATAAGTTGCAGCTCTTTGAGAAAAATAAATATTGATTTGAATGGTCAGATTTTAGTTAAAGAAAAAGAAAAGTAAAAAAGATAGCGGAAATTCTGAAATGTATCTGATAAAGCGCCTTAACTTTTTGTGGCAAAATCAAGGATAGCTCCACTCGAATTAATCGAGAACTGATTTACAATTATTATGTACAGTAAAATGAATATTCAAAGAGATTGGTAAAGATTTAAAGTAACTTAATAAATTGAGGAGTAAATCAAATCATTTCTCAGCATTTCATCCTTTGTAAAAGTATTAAGTAAATCTTGCAATTCAAATGAAAGAGAATTTCATTATATTTTCTACAGTAATTAAATATTTAAAAATTCTAATAATTGCATACATATGCTAAAAACTTAGTAAGATAGAAGGTTTGATCAGCCTGTTTTTACTTAAAAATTAATAATGTAAGAAAAATCTTTAAATTGTTGTTGATAATTTTAAAAGCTAAGTTTTGTATTATCAGAAAGTTAAGAAAAACTTACTGAAAAAAATGAAAAAAAAATGAAAAAAAGTATTGTAAATGCTGATAAACTATCTACTTTTGCACCCGCTTTGAAACACAAGCGAAAACAAAAAGAAGACACGTTCGTAGACATATTGAATTGACAGCCGTCTCGTCATAAGACGAGACAAAAAGAATAAGAGTAATGGAATCGGAAGATTCGAAAAGAACCGATAGATGTTCGTCGAATAATAAACAGCTTCGGGAAATCGAAGCAAACAATATACGATGAAGAGTTTGATCCTGGCTCAGGATGAACGCTAGCGGCAGGCTTAACACATGCAAGTCGAGGGGTAGAAGTCTTCGGACTTTGAGACCGGCGCACGGGTGCGTAACGCGTATGCAATCTGCCTTTCACAGAGGGATAGCCCAGAGAAATTTGGATTAATACCTCATAGCATTATAGAGTGGCATCACTTTATAATTAAAGTCACAACGGTGAAAGATGAGCATGCGTCCCATTAGCTAGTTGGCAAGGTAACGGCTTACCAAGGCTACGATGGGTAGGGGTCCTGAGAGGGAGATCCCCCACACTGGTACTGAGACACGGACCAGACTCCTACGGGAGGCAGCAGTGAGGAATATTGGACAATGGGCGCAAGCCTGATCCAGCCATGCCGCGTGCAGGATGACGGTCCTATGGATTGTAAACTGCTTTTGTACGAGAAGAAACACTCCTACGTGTAGGGGCTTGACGGTATCGTAAGAATAAGGATCGGCTAACTCCGTGCCAGCAGCCGCGGTAATACGGAGGATCCAAGCGTTATCCGGAATCATTGGGTTTAAAGGGTCCGTAGGCGGTCTAGTAAGTCAGTGGTGAAAGCCCATCGCTCAACGGTGGAACGGCCATTGATACTGCTGGACTTGAATTATTGGGAAGCAACTAGAATATGTAGTGTAGCGGTGAAATGCTTAGAGATTACATGGAATACCAATTGCGAAGGCAGGTTGCTACCAATTGATTGACGCTGATGGACGAAAGCGTGGGTAGCGAACAGGATTAGATACCCTGGTAGTCCACGCCGTAAACGATGGATACTAGCTGTTGGGCGCAAGCTCAGTGGCTAAGCGAAAGTGATAAGTATCCCACCTGGGGAGTACGTTCGCAAGAATGAAACTCAAAGGAATTGACGGGGGCCCGCACAAGCGGTGGAGCATGTGGTTTAATTCGATGATACGCGAGGAACCTTACCAAGGCTTAAATGTAGATTGACCGTTTTGGAAACAGAACTTTCGCAAGACAATTTACAAGGTGCTGCATGGTTGTCGTCAGCTCGTGCCGTGAGGTGTCAGGTTAAGTCCTATAACGAGCGCAACCCCTGTTGTTAGTTGCCAGCGAGTCAAGTCGGGAACTCTAACAAGACTGCCAGTGCAAACTGTGAGGAAGGTGGGGATGACGTCAAATCATCACGGCCCTTACGCCTTGGGCTACACACGTGCTACAATGGCCGGTACAGAGAGCAGCCACTGGGCGACCAGGAGCGAATCTACAAAGCCGGTCACAGTTCGGATCGGAGTCTGCAACTCGACTCCGTGAAGCTGGAATCGCTAGTAATCGGATATCAGCCATGATCCGGTGAATACGTTCCCGGGCCTTGTACACACCGCCCGTCAAGCCATGGAAGCTGGGGGTGCCTGAAGTCGGTGACCGCAAGGAGCTGCCTAGGGTAAAACTGGTAACTAGGGCTAAGTCGTAACAAGGTAGCCGTACCGGAAGGTGCGGCTGGAACACCTCCTTTCTAGAGCCCGATTGTTAGTGCTTGCACACGATGGGGAAAAAAGATGAAGATCCTGAACGTTCTGAATGACAAGATTCGATTACTCTTGCTGTCGATTTAAAATAATGATAAAACTTAGGTAAAACAGAGTCTCGTAGCTCAGCTGGTTAGAGTACTACACTGATAATGTAGGGGTCGGCAGTTCGAGTCTGCCCGGGACTACTTTTTAAGATGAATTGACAATTAATAATTGGCAATTGATGATTGGAAAGACTGGAAAGCTTAAAAAGAAGGAAATTCTAGAGTTGAAAGATTACGGATTACAAAAAATTCATAATTCATAATTCACAATTCATAATTAGATTGGGGGATTAGCTCAGCTGGCTAGAGCGCCTGCCTTGCACGCAGGAGGTCAACGGTTCGACTCCGTTATTCTCCACAAAAAGCCGTAAGCTATAAGCTGTAGGCTGTAAGCTAATAAAGCCTAAGGCATATTGCTTGAAGCCTAAAGCTTGACAAAGTTCATTGACATATTGAGATAAGAAAATAATAAAAAGTAGAAAGCGTTTTCTGCATTTCTTGCAGAAGACAAAAAAAAACGGTCTTGATTGATTTCAAGATTGGTACAATAAGCAAAATAAGGGCGTATGGGGGATGCCTAGGCTCTCAGAGGCGATGAAGGGCGTGATAAGCTGCGAAAAGCTGCGGGGACGAGCACACATCGATCGATCCGCAGATACCCGAATGGGGCAACCCACTATCTTGAAGAGATAGTACACCGATAGGTGGGCAAACCCGCTGAACTGAAACATCTAAGTAGGCGGAGGAGAAGAAAACAAAAGTGATTCCGTAAGTAGTGGCGAGCGAACGCGGATTAGCCCAAACCAATAATGTTACGGCATTGTTGGGGTTGTAGGACCGCGATATTTCATGCACAAGGAACCGGAAGCTTCTGGAAAGGAGCGCCAAAGAGGGTGACAGCCCCGTATGGGCAACAAGTGTAATGGATAGCGGTATCCTGAGTAGGGCGGGGCACGTGAAACCCTGTCTGAATTCGGCGGGACCATCCGCTAAGGCTAAATACTCCTGAGAGACCGATAGTGAACCAGTACCGTGAGGGAAAGGTGAAAAGAACCGTGAATAACGGAGTGAAATAGATCCTGAAACCATACGCTTACAAGCGGTCGGAGCCCTTTCGTGGGGTGACGGCGTGCCTTTTGCATAATGAGCCTACGAGTTAACGTTGCTGGCAAGGATAAGTGGTTAAGCCATGGATCCGCAGCGAAAGCGAGTCTGAATAGGGCGCTTTAGTCAGTAGTGTTAGACGCGAAACCGTGTGATCTACCCATGGGCAGGATGAAGCTGTGGTAACACACAGTGGAGGTCCGAACCGGTTGACGTTGAAAAGTCTTCGGATGACCTGTGGGTAGGGGTGAAAGGCCAATCAAACTCGGAAATAGCTCGTACTCCCCGAAATGCATTTAGGTGCAGCGCTGATGATAGTTATATAGAGGTAGAGCTACTGATTGGATGCGGGGGCTTCACCGCCTACCAATTCCTGACAAACTCCGAATGCTATATAATGTTTCACAGCAGTGAGGGCTTGGGTGCTAAGGTCCAAGTCCGAGAGGGAAAGAACCCAGACCATCAGCTAAGGTCCCCAAATATATGTTAAGTTGAAAGAACGAGGTTTGTCTGCCCAGACAGCTAGGATGTTGGCTTGGAAGCAGCCATTCATTTAAAGAGTGCGTAACAGCTCACTAGTCGAGCGGACGAGCATGGATAATAATCGGGCATAAACATATTACCGAAGCTATGGATTTGCAGGCAACTGCAAGTGGTAGGGGAGCATTCTGACAGGGCTGAAGGTGTATCGCAAGGTATGCTGGACCGGTCAGAAAAGAAAATGTAGGCATAAGTAACGATAATGCGGGCGAGAAACCCGCACACCGAAAAACTAAGGTTTCCACAGCTATGCTAATCAGCTGTGGGTTAGTCTGGACCTAAGGCGAACCCGAAAGGGACAGTCGATGGCCAACGGGTTAATATTCCCGTACTTCTTATTGCTGTGATGGGGTGACGGAGTGATGAAAGCGCCGCGAACTGACGGAATAGTTCGTTGAAGTACCTACCTATAAGATGCGCAGGCAAATCCACGCGTCTTGGGGAAATACGATAGTACTCGGAGTCTTCGGACAAAGAGATAGTGCGCCTAAGGGCTTCCAAGAAAAACCTCTAAACTTCAGGCAATGAGAACCAGTACCGTAAACCGACACAGGTAGTTGAGGAGAGAATCCTAAGGTGCTCGAGAGATTCATGGCTAAGGAATTAGGCAAAATAGACCTGTAACTTCGGGAGAAAGGTCGCCCCGAGCAATCGGGGCCGCAGTGAAGAGGTCCAGGCGACTGTTTATCAAAAACACAGGGCTCTGCAAAATCGCAAGATGAAGTATAGGGCCTGACACCTGCCCGGTGCTGGAAGGTTAAGAGGAGATGTTATCTTCGGAGAAGCATTGAATTGAAGCCCCAGTAAACGGCGGCCGTAACTATAACGGTCCTAAGGTAGCGAAATTCCTTGTCGGGTAAGTTCCGACCTGCACGAATGGTGTAACGATCTGGACACTGTCTCAGCCATGAGCTCGGTGAAATTGTAGTAACGGTGAAGATGCCGTTTACCCGCAGTGGGACGAAAAGACCCTGTGCACCTTTACTATAGCTTAGTATTGACCTTGGATAAATGATGTGTAGGATAGGTTGGAGACTGTGAAGGGGCGTCGCCAGGCGCTTTGGAGTCATTGTTGAAATACAACCCTTTGTTTATCTGAGGCCTAACCCCGCGATTGCGGGGGACATTGCTTGGTGGGTAGTTTGACTGGGGTGGTCGCCTCCAAAAGAGTAACGGAGGCTTCTAAAGGTTCCCTCAGTACGCTTGGTAACCGTGCGTAGAGTGCAATGGCATAAGGGAGCTTGACTGAGAGACATACAGGTCGATCAGGTACGAAAGTAGAGCATAGTGATCCGGTGGTTCCGCATGGAAGGGCCATCGCTCAAAGGATAAAAGGTACGCCGGGGATAACAGGCTGATCTCCCCCAAGAGCTCATATCGACGGGGGGGTTTGGCACCTCGATGTCGGCTCGTCACATCCTGGGGCTGGAGAAGGTCCCAAGGGTTGGGCTGTTCGCCCATTAAAGTGGCACGCGAGCTGGGTTCAGAACGTCGTGAGACAGTTCGGTCTCTATCTACTGTGGGCGTTAGAAATTTGAGTGGATCTGATTCTAGTACGAGAGGACCGAATTGGACCAACCTCTAGTGTATCTGTTGTCCCGCCAGGGGCACCGCAGAGTAGCTACGTTGGGAAGGGATAAGCGCTGAAAGCATATAAGCGCGAAACCCACCACAAGATGAGATTTCTTTTAAGGATCGTGGAAGATGACCACGTTGATAGGCTATAGATGTAAAGGCAGTAATGTCATAGTCGAGTAGTACTAATAATCCGTAAGCTTATGTACACCCTTTTCCCCCGATGCAAATCGGGGGAAGAAACTTTCTAATAAATTTATGTTTCTTTATCTCAGTATGTTAAGATATTTGCTCGACGCAAGAGCAGTCTTTAAGTCGAAAGATTAAAGTCATAAAGTCAAAAGGCTTTTAAACTTTAAGACTTGTGACTTTAGACTAAAAACCTTAAGGTGGTTATTGCGGCGGGGCTCACCTCTTCCCATCCCGAACAGAGAAGTTAAGCCCGCCTGCGCAGATGGTACTGCAGTCATGTGGGAGAGTATGTCGTCGCCTTTCTTTTGAGAATCCTCATCATTTATTTGATGAGGATTTTTTGCTTTATATAGGTTTTGAAAATCAGTTTGCAGATTTGCACATTATGTTTCGGCAGTTAAAACCGCAGGCAATGACCGAAGTTGTACAGGTCTGTTTGTGATTGTTTTGAAAAATGATGTGAATCTGCTTTTTTTGTGTGGTTTAGTTCTTATCTCATCAATGATATTGGAGAGATTCGTGCCAATTTAAAATATGATCTGCTACAATTTTCACTTGAGTTTGTAGATTCTAGTGTATAAAGAATGTGTAAATACAGGAAAAGTATTGTGAAAATTGAAATAAATAAACTTTTATGGTTTTTCAATTGAAAGACCATTTTACTCCATTTGCACAATATATTTTTAGAAATGTATATAAGACTGAATAACAATGATCGTAATAATTATTTTAGTGAAAAATTATTATTATGATAATAAATCTAAATCTACGGGGCAAATTATGCCAAAAGAGTAAAACCTAACTGAATAGTTTTTGCAATAGAAATCAGTTTTTTGAATATAATATTCAAAGATATCGGTCGGTAGATAATAAAATTTGTCAAAAAACTTAAATTTTGATTGAATTATCTTTTGGGTTTTAATATATAAAATGCTTAATATTGCTTTTTATACCTTCACTTCTTTTAAATAAATGTCTGCTCATAACAAATATGATGATCATCTTTTACTTACTCTTCTAAAAGAAGACGATCAGTTAGCATATACAGAAATTTTCGAAAGGTATTCTAAACTATTAGTTAATCATGCTTATAAAATGCTTGGCAATTATGATGAAGCAAATGATATTGTTCAAGAAGTTTTTTTAACTATCTGGACCAAACGTGCAGAACTAACGATTACAAGCTCTCTTTCTTCTTATTTATACAAAGCAACAAAAAACAGAATATTAAATCATATGGCGCATGAAAAAGTTGTTTCGCGCTATGCAGATTCCATTTCAAATTTTATCGAAAATGACTATGTTTTAGCAGATTCTAAAATTAGAGAGCAAGAGTTAGAAGCTATAATTGCAAAAGAAATTGCTTTACTTCCTGAAAAAATGCGCGAAGTTTTTTTGTTAAGAAAGGTCGAAGAACTTTCGTATGATGAAATTGCACTTCAATTAAATATTACAGATAAAACAGCCAAGCAACAAGTATATAATTCGTTAAAAATATTAAGAGAAAAACTCAAGTCTTTGGTAAGTGTTTTTATTTGGTGAATTATTATAATACTTATTGTTAATTTCTGTGATGAAATCTTCTCGTAACTATCTTATTTGTAGCTATAAAATAATGTTAGTCTGATTTTATTAATGATATAATAATATTTTTTTAATTTTTTTTTGTCATTATCTATGACAAAAGTTGTTTCTAACTGTCTTACTTAAAACAGGACAAAATTCCGTGTTGTAATTATGAAGGAAAATGAAATTTTAGCATTGCTGCAAAAATACAATGAGGGGACCTTATCTAATGAAGATCAGGATACACTTGATGCTTGGTATTTGCACAAAGCTTCTAATAGCAATTTGCAGCTTAGCGACCATGAACTTGAAGATAGTTACGAATTGCTGAAATCGAAATTGCCGGTGCAGGAAGATTCGAAAGTAATTCGTCTTTGGCCACGTATAGCTGTTGCCGCTTCGATAGCTTTATTATTGGGAACTGGAATATTTTATTTTGCTAAACCAAAAGAACAAATTATACAAGTTGCTGTGAAGCCACAGGAAATTGCTCCGGGTGGAACTCGAGGAATCTTGACGCTATCAAACGGAAAACAAATTATTTTGGCGAATATTTCGGCAAAAGATACAATTGCCAAAGAAGGTGAAGAAGTTACAATTAAAATGGGTGCAAACGGAGTTATTACTTATGTCATAAATCCGGACGCTGATACTTCAAACAATAATCCTAATTCTTTCAATACGCTTTCAACACCAACAGGAGGGCAGTATAATATTATTTTGGCAGATGGCACAAAAGTATATCTAAATGCAGTTTCATCAATTAAATATCCAACCCAGTTTAATGGAGATAAAAGACTGGTAGAGTTAGAAGGTGAAGCTTATTTTGAAGTGGCCAAGAATAAAAACAAACCATTTATAGTAAAATCAGAGAAGCAGTCTATAGAAGTTTTAGGAACTCACTTTAATGTACACGCTTACGCAAATGAATCAGTTGTAAAAACTACTTTATTAGAGGGAAGTGTTGCGGTTAGTTTTAAGAATCAAAAATCGATCCTTAAGCCTGGAGAAGAATCGAATGTGTCTGACAGCTTTACTAAAATTAAAATTAGAGAAGTAGATACTGATGAAGCTATTGCTTGGAAAAATGGTCGTTTTAAATTTGACAATGCCGATTTAAAAACGGTTATGAGACAGTTAGAACGCTGGTACGGAATTAAAGTAGAATATCGCGGTGATGTCTCAGATGTGAGGTTTAGTGGCGGAACGTTTATGAACAAAAATTTGTCTGAAGTATTAAAAGTACTTGAGCTTAGTAATATAAAATTTAAGGTCGAAGGAAGAACAATTATTGTATATCCCTGATCTTTAATTTAACCGATTATATTGATTTATAAACTAAAAAACCAGAGGCAGTTGCGATGCTTCTGGTTGTTAAAAAGTTTATAGCCAGTATAAGTTGTCCACCTATTGTTTAACTAAAACCAAATGTAAATGTATGAAATTTAATTTACAACCAAAAAAACCTTACAAAAAAGTCGGGAAAAATATTTCCGATCTTAATTTTTCAATTCCTTTATGGGCATTTAGTGTTTTACTTATGCTGTTTTGCAGTTTTACAGTTCAAGCCCAAAGTATTAGCATTAAATTTAAAGATGCACCACTTGAAACGGTGCTAAAAGAAGTGGCGAAACAGGCCAATTACGAAGTTTTTTATACGCAGAAATTGCTAAAAGATTCAAAGCCTGTAACCATTAATGTTAAGAATGCTGCTTTGAAAGAGGTATTGAATCAAATTTTTAATTCTCAAAACTTAAAGTATTCCATTACCAATCAAACCATAGTAGTAACAGCTGCAAATGAGGAGAAAGTGGGAAAGGGATTAATCGGTATACGCGGAAAAATCGTAAATAATAAAAATGAGCCTTTTCCAGGTGTAAATGTAAATGTTTCTGGCACGAACATTCATACTGTAACCGATTTTGATGGAAGTTTTTCTCTTGATAATGTGCCATCTGAAGGTATAATTGAAGTCTCAGGATTAACAATTGAAAAAAAATCTTTTTCAATTGGAGGGCGTAATCAATTGAACCTTGTTGTGGAAGAGAAAGTGTCTATAATGAAAGAAGTTGTTATAACAGGTTATCAGACTCTAGAGAGAAAACATTCTACAGGAGCTATTGCTACAGTTGATGAGAAAACCTTAAACGAAAATATCAATCCTAGTCTATTAAGTGCGCTTGAAGGCCGTGTAGCTGGTTTAATGTTTCAAAAAAATCCTAATGGAAGTACAGCAGACAAACCTATCTTGAGAGGAATAGGTACCTTTTCTTCCCTATTAGTTGGTTACAGTCCGCTTATCGTGATTGACGGTTTACCAACTGACTTGACTTTGGATGAAATTAATCCTTATGACATTGAGAGTGTAAATGTTCTTAAAGATGCAGCAGCTGCTTCTATTTATGGTTCAAGAGCAGCAAATGGTGTTATTGTTTTAAGTACTAAAAAAGGAAATGGTAATTTGAAAGTTACAGTAAATACTGATTTCTTTATTTCTGATAAACCAAATTTGAGAGATATGAACTATGCTTCAACAAGCGATATAGTCGATTTTGAACAAGCGGTTTATAAAAGAGAAAGAGCTAGGTTTAATAATACTACTGATATGTTTAGTAGTTATGGAGATATTGGAAGCAGCAGTATGAAATATTACAGTCCGCTTTACCAGCTTAACCGAGATTTGGAGGAAGGAAAAGTAACCAATGCCGATTATAATAGTACCATTGCCCAATATAAAAAGAACGATTATTATAAAGATTATAGAGATAACGTATGGCAAAATGAATTTAGACAACGTTACAATGTTACATTTTCTGGAAGTACAAGAAAGCAAAATACTTATGTATCGTTAAATTACGACGAATCAAAAGCTCGAATTAAATACAACAATAGCAATGCTTTTAATCTGTACGCAAAAAGCAGTTTTCAGTTAAATAACTGGTTGGAGGCGACAATTGGTGTAAATGGAAACTTAAGCAATGATGATATTACGGATAGTGATTTTGGCAATTATGATATTCAAAAAAGATACGAGCGAATAACAGATGACAATGGAAATTTGGTAATGTCGCCATTTGTAGGTATTAGTGATGGTTTTACTTCCAGTGGTGTTATCAATCCAATAGTTGCTAGAAAACTTGCAGCTTTAAGTGGTTTTAAATCTAACGAATTTAATGTTTTAAACTCACTTCAGGAAGGTATCAAAAATCAAAACTCATTAAGTTTAAGAGCTTTTGCAAACATTAGAGCCAAGCTTTATAAAGGGTTGAGTTTTAATACGCAATTTCAATATGAAAATAGAAGAAATGAGAGTTCAGAATATAACGATATAAACTCTTATAAAATGCGTTACGCTATTAATGCGTTAACCGGATACAATCCTGCTACAAATACATATACCTATGTAGAAGGTTTTTCTACAGGAGGACGATACAAACAATTGAGTAATCAGGCTAGTAATTATACTTTTAGAAACCAATTAGATTTTAGTCAGGAATTTGGAGAAGGAAAACATTCAGTAAGTGCCGTTGGAGGCTTTGAAATGAGAGAAACTAGTGCTCCAAGAAATATCGAACAGATAAGATATGGTTATGATCCTGTAACACTTTCATCTGCGGTTCTTAATAGTTTAGCGCTTAGCCAAACTGGAGTTGCAAGTTACATTTCTGGAAATAATAGAACATTGGCTGCTGTAACAAGAACACAGCAAGAAACACTACATCGCTACTTTTCGGTTTTTAGCACTTTAAATTATACTTTTTTGTCTAAATATAACGTAACAGGAAGTTACAGAGTAGACAGAGCTGATTTGTTTGGAGTAGATCCTAAATATAAAAACCGTCCACTATGGTCAGCAGGTTTGGGATGGAATGCCAGCAGTGAAGATTTCATGAAAGAAATAAAATGGATTAGTGCGCTTAAAGTAAGAGCAACATATGGTATTAACGGAAATATAGATCAATCTACAACTCCATATGTAACCGCTACGAGAAGAAATGATAACTTATATCAATCATTACAATACATCAATGTAACAGCACAACCAAATCCTATGTTAAGATGGGAGAAAACTGCAAGTACCAATTTTGGTGTAGATTATAGTTTGTTTCGCAGTAAGTTAAACGGAAGCATTGATGTTTACCGTAAATACAGTTCTGATTTATTAGCTACAACAGATTTAGATCCTACGGTTGGTGCATTAAGCAGAAGAATTAATGCAGGAGCTTTATTAAATAAAGGAATCGAATTTAGTTTAGGTTCTGAATGGTATAATGATGGAAATTTCCGAATTGGTTCAAACCTAATTTTTGGTTTTAATAAAACAACTGTTCAAAAGATAACTAGAGCAGAATCGACAGCATCTAATTATGTAGGTTTTCCAGGTGATTACTTTTTACAAAATGAGGCTTACAATAGTTTGTATGCTTATAAATATGGAGGAACCGTTAATGGATATCCTTATATTTTAGACGAAAACGGAAATCCGTCAATTACTTTTGATGCATCAGGAAACCCTGTGCCAACTTCTGTAAAATCGGTAAACAATGTTGCTGCGCTTGTTAACATGGGAACTTTAATGCCAACCTATACAGGTTCAGTTTCACAACGATTTTCATACAAACAGTTTGATTTAAATTTTCTGTTTGTTTTCTCAGGTGGAAATGTAATGCGTAAAGAGACTTTGGATATGAGTACAGATTTGGTAAATCTTTCAAGTATAACAGATCGTTATACTGATGCAAACCAAAATGGGAACACTCGTTTATATGTAGATTTTGCAGAAAATGTTAGAAGTTATGCTTCAACAATAAGCAGTCAATGGAGAAATTCGGATGTAAATGTAGTCGATGGAGATTACATCAAACTAAGAAATATTTCTATGGCTTATAATTTATCAAAACCTATTGCCAATAAAATGAAAATAGCATCGGCTAAGTTTACATTTCAAGTAAACAATCTTTGGTATTGGAGTGCTGCAGGAAATCATATTGATCCTGAAGTTTATTCGGCTAACACAGGTACACGTAATTTGCCAATGCCTAAAACATTCTTATTAGGTTTAAATCTAACGCTATAAAAAAATGAAACATATATATATAATAACGTTGTCGCTTTTGATGTTAACGGTAACATCATGCGAAGAATATACAGATGTAACGCCTAAAGGTGCTTTAGTTATAGAAACAGCAGCACAATATTATGAAATGGTTTCGCTGCCAAACAGAGGTTATCCAATCAATAATTTTCAGTATTTGTCAGATGATCAGTGGATGAAAGAAAGCAACGTAATAGGAATAACTCCAAACGTTGATATTATCAATTTTACTTTTGATGAAACTGCCGATAGAGTTTCTTTACTGAAAACATCAAGTTTTTATAACCAAGCTTACGCGTATATAAACAGATGGAACACCATTATTTCATTAGTTGATGCCAGTAAAGGAGATGATGCTACCAAACAATTAGCAAAAGCAGAAGCTAAAATTAACAGAGCTTACGATCACTTTTTGTTGGTAAACACTTACGCAAAAGGCTATGATCCGCAAACAGCCACAACCGATGGAGGTATTTGTATCATGGATAAATTTGATTTAGAGGCACAGCCGGCAAAATCTACTGTAGCGCAAGTTTACGATTTTATTCAGAAGGATATAGAAGATGCATTACCGTATCTTCAGGAAAAACCGCTTGATGTTTATCATCCGTCATTGGCCTTTGCTTATGCATTTAAAGCTAAAGTGCATTTGTTCAAACGTGAAATTGCAAAAGCAAGAGAAGCAGCAGAAAAATCATTGAGCTATAACAATCAAATTTTCGACTTGGTAGCTTACAGCAAACAAGGCGGACCAACAGTAGTAACTGTTCCAGCAGCAAGTAATATAGAAGTATTGAGCTACCAGTATATGACAGGTTATAACGAGATGAACTTTGCCTATCAAAATGTTATAAGCCCGGAGTTGCGAACTTTATTCGGGACAAACGATGCACGTTTTAATTTGTTTTTCAATACAACCAGTACTACAAATCTAGATCAAGGTTCTAATACAGCATATTGGTCAGTGGTATATACAAGATTCTTTTATCCTACTGTTGGAATGAAGACAACTGAGGTATATTTAATGCAGGCAGAATGTTTTGCCAGAGAAGATAAATTTGCCGAAGCAGTTGCCGTCTTAAATACATTGCGAGCAAAACGAATTTTATCTGGAACTGTAAATTTAACTGTTCCAACGACCAGAGCGGCAACGATGCAATTGGTAATAAACGAACGCAGAAAAGAATTGCTTTTAGGTTTCAATCGTTTCTTTGATCTTAAAAGATTAAATACTGAAACTGAATATGCAAAAACCATTACGAGAGTATTTCCTCTAGTAAATAAAACCGTTCCACAAAAAACGTATACGTTACAGCCTAATTCCAGATTATATATTGTACCGTTTCCTTTATCTGCTCTTACAAAAAATCCAAAACTTACATTAAACACAGACGAGAAACTTCCGTTTTAATATCAATGAAAAAACTAATTATATTACTAATCATGCTGGTTGCAGGTCACCAGCATGGTTTTGCTCAAACCCCTGAAAAAAAAGCAGATAGCACCAGTAGTACACAGCCAAAAGGCATGCAGCCTTACAATAAAGTAATTACTGATAAAGCTAAAACCAAATCAGGACTATTTGTTGTGAGTCAGGTAGATACTAAATATTATTTGCAAATCCCAGACAGTTTATTCAACAGATACATGCTTGTTGTAACCAGATATCTTTCAACTCCTGAAGGGTTTGGACGTTTTGGTGGGGAAAAAGTCAACGAGCAAACTATTTATTTTGAAAAAGGGGTCAACAACACTGTTTTTCTAAGATCATTGCAATACAGGCAAGATGTTCGTAATACCGATTCTATGCTTGCAAAGGCATTAGCAGGAAGTAACGAGAATCCAATTGTGGCTGCTTTTCCAATAAAAACAACCAATCCTGATACTGGAAATGTTGTTATTGAAGTAACAGATGCTTTCAAAAAAGAGAATGCCATGTTCTCATTGGGCAGTCAGGAGAAAACAGAAAAAAAATTAACTTCTATAGCTGATGATAAATCTTTTATTGAGACGATAGACACTTATCCGATTAACGTAGAGGTTAAAACGACAAAAACTTATACAAGTACAACAGCCAGCAGTGGCACAATAACAGTACGATTAAATACGTCGATTGTATTATTGCCAAAAATACCAATGCGCAAACGTTTTGCCGATGAAAGAGTTGGTTTTTTTGCAAATAAATACGTTTTGTTTGATGATGATGAGCAGCGCGCACAAGCCAAGTTTATAATTCAGCGTTATCGTTTGGAACCAAAGGATAAAGACATTAAAAAGTATGAAAGAGGTGAATTGGTAGAACCTAAAAAACAGATTGTTTATTACATTGATCCGGCAACACCAAAAAAGTGGAGACCCTATTTGATTGCAGGAATTAATGACTGGCAAAAAGCTTTTGAAGCAGCAGGTTTTAAAAATGCTATTGTTGGTAAAGAATGGCCAGAAGATGATCCAACAATGAGTTTAGAAGATGCAAGATATTCTGTTGTTAGATATTATGCATCAGAAACGCCAAATGCTTACGGACCACGAGTAAGCGATCCTAGAAGTGGAGAAATTATCGAAAGTCATGTAGGCTGGTATCATAATGTGATGAAATTAGTCCAAAGACTGGTACATGATTCAAGCAGGGGCCTTTAGATGCAAGAGCAAGAAAAATGCATTTAGATGATGAGTTAATGGGACAATTAATTCGTTTCGTTTCTTCTCATGAAATTGGACACACTATTGGTTTGCGTCACAATATGGGAGCAAGCAGCGCTACTCCGGTAGAAAAACTAAGAGATAAGAAATGGGTCGAAGCAAATGGTCATACGGTTTCTATAATGGATTATGCCCGCTTTAATTATGTTGCACAACCAGAAGACAACATTAGTCCAAAAGGAATTTATCCGCGTATTGGTGCTTATGATAAATGGGCGCTTAAATGGGGTTATTCTTATTTTCCAGAATCTAAAGACGAATTTGAAGAAGAAAAAATACTTGCCAAGATAACGACAGATAGTCTAACAGCAAACCCAAAACTATGGTTTGGAGGTGAAGGAAAAGATGAAGATCCGCGCAGTCAGACAGAAGATCTTGGAGATGATGCAGTTCTTGCCAGCGATTACGGAATTAAAAATTTAAAGCGTGTAGTACCTAACCTTATTGAGTGGACTTATCAGCCTAACGATGCATATGATAATTTATCAGACATGCATAAAGCAGTTGTAAAACAATATGGTTTGTATTTATATCATGTACTAAAATATATTGGTAATAATTATGTGACCAAAAGAACTGTTGATGAAAAAGGACTGGTTTATCAGCCTATCCCTAAAGCCAAAGTAAAAGCTGCCATAGATTATGTAGGACGACAATTGTTTAATGCGCCTCTTTGGATGTATTCCTCAAGATATTAGTCAATTAATTTCTTTAAAGGCTGAAGATCAAATAGCAGATCAACAAAATCAAGTATTAAATATGCTGCTCAGTTCTGGTATACTTTATAATATCAGTCTTAAGGCAATGCAGTTTGAAGGAGCTTATACCGTTCCGGACTTTTTAAACGATTTACAGCAAACGGTTTGGGTTAATTTTAGCGGTAACGAAAAATTAGATTATTACAGACGCAGTTTACAACGCAGCTATGTTGATAAGCTATACTTATTGCTGTTGCCGAAAGAGGCAGAAGGAAGCAGAGCTTTAAATACTGCGCAGCGTAGTGATGTAAGATTATATGCAAAACAGCATCTTATAAAATTAAGATCGGATGTTACAAAACTAATGAACGGAACAACAGGATTAAACAAAGAACATTTTGAAAGTATTTTAATCGAAATTGATAAAATCATTTCGAAAATTAATAAAATAGATATATGAGAAGATTATTAATTACAGTATTAATTGGTTTAAGCACTCTGGCAAATGCCCAATTAACATCAAAACAGGAAGTAGCTCCTGAATTAGTTGCAAAACGCGAAGTACAGAAAAAGGAAATTACGAACAGTTATCTGGCTTTAAAGAATGATCTTCTTATTTCTGATAGTCTTTCTGTGGTTAAAAATGCAATAATTTTTCAGCTTTCATTAAAGAATTTCAAGTTTAAAAAATTAGATTTTGAACAAATGAATGCTGGAACAACGGCAAGAAAGGAAATTATTGACCTTGCTGCAGAAATGGCAGCAACGAAAAACATCAATAAGCAACGTAAAATTTTTCAGAATCTTTCGAGTAAATTTTGGGATGTAGCACCTAAATTCAAAGCTGAAGATATTGCATTAAATCTTCAGGTTTGCCCAATGACAGGCGCTATGTGGTTAAGTGATAGTAAAGAAATCAAAAATCCTTACTATCCAAAAAATATGTTGACTTGTGGTGAAGTAAAAGCAAGTTTATAAAGAGTGAATTGAATTAGTTGGATAAAATACGGTATTCTGAAAAGGTGCCGTATTTGTCTATTTATATATAAACAGTATTATCTGCTAAAAACAACTGTGACGGCCATATATATGCCAATTTAAGAGCATTTTCTTGCTCAAGACTACCTTCATTTTCGGTTTATTTTCAATTGCAATCGTACTCTGTAAAGTTTATTGCATTGTTATACTATTCACTCAAAAAGAAAATTCAATGTATTCATTAAAAAATATAATGACAGCAATGCTTTTGTTGTTTTCGGGGTTAAGCCATTCTCAAATTAAAAATCCCATTACCGAAAATATTAAAATATATGGTAGCTGTGCCATTTGTAAAACAAATATAGAAAAGGTAGGGAATCTAAAAAATACTTCAACAGTTATTTGGGATAAAAATACTCAAATAGCTTCGATCACCTACGATTCTAAAAAAACAAATACAGATCAGATTCTAAAACGTATTGCTTTGGCAAGTTATGACAGCAGTACTTTTCTAGCACCGCAGTCAGTTTATGCCAAACTTCCTGAATGTTGTCAATATGTTCGTGAAGCAAAGCAAACCGAAACAAAATCAGATTTAAATACGATCCTCCATAATGCACCTATTGAAATAGCTCAGGCAGGTTTGTTACAAAGAGTTTATGTGGCTTATTTTGATCTTAAAGATGCTTTTGTACAATCTAATAATGCAGCGGTTTCTGCGAATGCAAAAGTATTTCAGGAAGCTATATTTTCGGTAAAAATAGAATCTTTATCATCCGAAGAATCTAAAATATGGGTTAAAGTAAACGAAGTATTAACAATCAAATCAAAGGAAATTGCAACAGCAAAAGATATAGATAAACAAAGAGAATGTTTTAACGAATTGTCTAAAAATCTCTATGAATTGCTCAAAATAACCAAAGTTGGAGCAACAGTTTACTATCAATATTGTCCCATGAAAAATGCCAATTGGCTCAGTAAAGAAAGTGCCGTAAAAAATCCTTATTATGGCGCTCAAATGTTAAGCTGTGGCAATACGGTAGAAGTTATTCAGTAATTTGAAAATATAAAAATGAAATCAATTTATATCAATATTCTACTGCTCTTTGCAATGACTTTAAGCGCACAGCATGTTGTTCGTTATGATCTTTATGTTAGAGATACATTGGTCAATTTTACCGGTTCTCCAAAAAGAGCCATTGCGGTCAATGGGCAAATTCCAATGCCCACACTTACATTTACCGAAGGCGATATTGCCGAGATTTATGTACACAACGAGATGAATGAAGAAACTTCGCTTCATTGGCACGGATTGTTTTTGCCAAATAAGGAAGACGGAGTTCCATATCTTACTCAAATGCCTATAAAACCTCACTCGGTTTATAAATATACTTTCCCGATTATTCAAAATGGAACACATTGGTATCATAGTCACAGCGGTCTTCAGGAACAAATAGGGATGTATGGATCTTTTATCATCAATAAAAAAACAGACGATCCAAATTTCAGAAAAGGCATTGATGATCTGCCAACGGTTCCTGTTATTTTAAGCGAATGGACTGATTTGAAACCTGAAAATGTACACAGGCTTCTGCATAATGCCAGTGATTGGTTTGCTATAAAAAAGGGAACAACCCAAAGTTATGGAGAAGCCATTAGACAAGGACATTTTTCTACAAAAGTAGCCAACGAATGGAAACGGATGAACGCAATGGATGTAAGCGATGTTTATTACGATCGTTTTTTAATTAATGGTACAAATGAAAGTCAGCTTTCTCAGTTCAGAGCCGGAGATAAAGTACGTTTAAGGGTTTCTAATGGGGGAGCTTCGAGTAATTTCTGGCTCACTTATGCAGGTGGGAAGATTACAGTGGTCGCTAATGATGGCAATGATGTAGCTCCTGTAAGTGTCGATCGATTGCTTATTGCAGTTTCTGAAACTTACGATGTTATTGTAAATATTCCGGCAGATCAAACATCTTACGAGTTTTTAGCTACGCCCGAAGACAGAACCAAGTCGGCTTCTCTATACATTGGTTCAGGTATAAAACAGCTTGCCGAACCGTTGCCCAAATTAAAATATTTTGAAGGAATGAAGATGATGAACGGCATGATGAAAATGAATGGCGATCTGGATGATATGGGAATGAGTATGTCGCTGAATCAAATGGATATGAATGTTGTCATGTATCCTGAAATAACTGGTGAAGCAGTAATAAAAGGAGGAAATTCTCGTAAAAATAACACCAAAGAAGGCGCTGAACAATACAACAGTAATGCATTATCAGATATTGTAACCTTAAATTACAGTATGCTCAAATCTACAGTAAAAACAACTCTTCCTGCAAATGCACCTGTAAAAGAAATGAGGTTTGAACTAACGGGAAACATGAATCGTTATGTCTGGAGTCTGGACAATAAAGTTGTATCAGAAACAGATAAAATACTTATTAAAAAAGGAGAAAATGTTCGTATTGTATTATACAATGGTTCCATGATGCGCCATCCGATGCACTTGCACGGTCATGATTTTCGTTTGCTTAACGGTCAGGGAGATTATGCACCGTTAAAAAATGTGGTGGATATTATGCCAATGGAAACTGACACAATAGAATTTACAGCTAATGCTGAAGGCGATTGGTTTTTTCATTGCCATATTCTTTATCATATGATGAGTGGCATGGGTAGAATTTTTAGTTATGAAAACAATCCGCCAAATACTGAAATTCCTGACCCAAAAATGGCTGAAAAAATGCTCTTTCACGACGACAGAATGTTTCATTTTATGGCACAAAATGATTTTGCATCCAACGGCAACGACGGAGAAGCCATGTATCAAAATACGCGATGGAGTATAGGAACAGAATGGAGATTAGGCTATAACAAAATGCACGGTTATGAAACAGAGACTCATATTGGAAGATATATTGGGAAAATGCAGTGGATAATGCCTTTTGTGGGGTTTGACTGGCGATATCGTAAAATGGAGATGGGGGAGAGTGAGCAAAATTTATTTGGACAAAGGAGTACAAAAGACAAAAGAGCAGTATTTAGCGCTGGAGTTAATTATACGTTGCCGATGCTTATTGTAGCACAAACGGAAGTTTTTAGTGATGGTAATTTTCGCATTCAGTTTGAACGAATGGATATTCCGCTTTCTAAAAGACTACGAATGAATCTTATGTGGAATACGGATAAGGAATATATGGCAGGTTTAAAATACATAATAGCCAAGAATTTTGGTCTTACTTCTCATTACGATAGTGATATGGGAATAGGATTTGGTTTGCATCTTAATTATTGAAAATTACCCCAATTATAATGAATAAAAAGCTCTGAAAGCTTTGTTTTCGGAACTTCATTTGGATAGTTTTAATGTCTCTTGGATAGTTTTAATGTCTTTGATGTTTTTAGAGACATTTTATTTGACTTATAGAGATGACAGAGAAATCGAAGAAACTTTTTATTACTAGATGAGAAAAAAATCTTAGTTACAGAAATAGATTATAAACAATAAATGCTATGATAGAAAATATAATATGTGCAATAAAAAGTTGAAAATAATAACCTTTAAAATCAATATTAGGTTTTTGAGGAATAATTTCAAATAAAATGACCCAGCTGATTATTCCGATGATACCGCTAATAACTCCTAGTAAAATACTGGCGGGCCATGATATTTCGAGAAATTCATTCAACCATAATAAATGATAACCACTAACAAAAAACAGGCCTATTAAATAATGTAAAAACCATCCCAAAATAATTTTAAAATTAGGGGATAATTCTAAATGCAACGCCGTTAGAATATAGGTCAATAGTACAGGCTCTTTATAAACTTCTCTGGCGCTTGCCGAAACTGCATAACTAAAATATGTCATTACAGAGGTTGCGGCAATTGAAGATAAGAGTATCTGAAGTACATTTAATAAAGTCATGAGTATGTTTTTTAATAAATCTTTATAAAAAGCAAAATCCTAAACACAATAATTAAGTATGTATTTAGGATTTTTTGTTTTTAATTGAAAAATGAAAGAGTTATTCTGCTGCTACAATATTGACTGCATTTAATGCAACATCATTTAACAGACAATCAGCTTCTTTTTCTTCAGCAAGGGTATTTGTCAATAATTTAACCGAATCATTTTCCCCTAATGTTTTTGCAAAAGCTACTAGAGTCCCATAAGTAGCGATTTCATAATGTTCGATTTTTTGTGATGCGGCAATTATACCGGCATCTCTTACAGCTCCCGGTTCTGTTTCTTCCAAGATACTGTCGCCTTCTTTCAAAAGGCCAGCCATCGCCTCACATTTTTTTCCTTCTGCTTTTTCTCCAAGTAGTTCAAATACTTTTTCCAGACGCGCAACTTGATTTTGCGTTACAGCATGATGTTCCTTAATTGCTGAGACAAGAGTTGCAGAAGTCGCATTTGAAGCCATTTTTGGCAATGCACCTACTAAAGCATTTTCGGCCCAGTAAATATCTTTTAGGCTATCTATAAATAGTTCTCTTAATGAGGTTGCTGCACCTTTTACTGTTTGCACAATAGTTTGTTTACTATTGTTATCTGCTTTATTATCATTGGGTTTATTTGAATTTTTCATAAGATTTTTTTTTTGTTAATTGTTGTATAAGTTTGGTTCGCGTTCCCAGAACCTGTGTTTGCCCATAGCACCGATAAATTCTTGTGCAAATGATTCGCTTGCAACCTCAGTAGTGATTATAATTCCAGCATCCTTATTAGTGATTTTGGATGCAAATGGTGTTGCATTTAGGACAGTAGAAGCAGCTCCGTCGGCGGCTGATAACTTTGCAGTGTTTGTATGCATCAGTTAAAAATTCATTTACATCTTCACTTTCAATAAGAGCGTTAATTCCTAAACCATCGGGAATGTAAACGGCATCAAATAATACGGAAGAGGCTGTAAGAAAACTGAAATCGGCATGAATTTCCCCATCTGCATCAGTAACTATTGAACCAAGGTGAGGTGCTATAATACATCCTTTTGCATCTTCTTTTAATAATGCTTTTTTGATATTCATGACTGCAGCTTCAGAAACTCCGTCAGCTACTATAATAGCTACTTTTCTTGAAGCAATTGTTGGCGTATTTGTGGGATTTTTAAGCATGGTTAAAGCATCTGATGAAGCAACAGAAGATTCAACGGTTTTAGATTCCTGATTGCCATTTTCGTTTTCAGGAGAAACTCCATGATTTAAAGGTTTTTCTAAAATTGGCGGAATTTTCATTCCGAGACCAGCGGCTACTTTTTCAGCAAGATCCTGATCTACCTGAGATAGTAATCCAAGCATTCGTAATCGGATTGCCGCAGTCTCTACTTTACCCAATTCAAACGAAAGCTTTTGCAATATGGCTTTTTTCGGTTGGCGTTTGGCTATTGTAAAATAGTTTGGCCTGACTAAAATGATCTGAAAAACTTTCACTTCTTTCACGAACTTTATGAGCATCAATTCGTTCTTTAAAACTGGAAAAACCACCTTCTTCAATTTTTGCCTGAAACGGACAGCCACCTCCAAGCGAATTAGGATGGTAACTCACACGACCTTTATTAATTTCCTGACGCATATGTCCGTCACGCTGGTTATTGTGCATTGGTGCAATAGTACGGTTGATTGGAATTTCATGAAAATTTGGGCTTCCTAATCTTGACAATTGGGTATCGGTATAAGAGAACAATCTTCCCTGCAATAATGGATCATTTGTGAAATCAATTCCCGGCACGACATGTCCGGGATGAAAAGCAACTTGTTCTGTTTCTGCAAAGAAATTATCAGGATTTTTATTCAATACCATCTTTCCAACAATCGTTACAGGAACCAATTCTTCAGGAACCAATTTCGTTGGATCCAATAAATCAAATTCGAATTTTTCTTCATCTTCCACGGAATAATTTGAACGCCTAATTCCCATTCCGGAAAATTACCTGTTTCAATAGCTTCCCAAAGATCCTGTCTGTGAAAATCAGGATTTTTTCCAGAAATTTTTTGCGCTTCATCCCAAGCAACTGCATGGGTTCCTAATTTCGGTTTCCAATGAAATTTCACAAAAGGAGATTTTCCGGCTTCATTAATTAATCGGAAAGTATGTACTCCAAAACCTTCCATCATTCGGTAGCTTCGCGGAATGGCACGATCACACATTACCCACATGATCATGTGCATTGATTCAGGCATTAGGGAAATAAAATCCCAAAAAGTATCATGTGCCGAAGCTGCCTGCGGCATTTCATTGTGAGGTTCTGGTTTTACCGCATGAACAAGATCAGGGAATTTAGACGCATCCTGAATGAAAAATACGGGAATATTGTTTCCTACCAAATCATAAATTCCTTCCTGCGTGTAAAATTTAACCGAAAATCCACGTACATCTCGCGCTAAATCTGTAGAACCGCGTGAACCTGCAACAGTTGAGAATCGGGTAAAAACAGGAGTTTTAAGCCTGGCTTTCTGTAGAAATCCAGCTTTGGTCAATTCTGGTATAGGGTTGGTTACTTCAAAATAGCCATGAGCTCCGGAACCTCTCGCGTGAACAATACGTTCAGGGATTCTTTCATGGTCAAAATGTGTGATTTTTTCTCTTAAGATAAAATCCTCCAATAAAGATGGTCCTCTTTCTCCAGCCTTTAGAGAATTATTATCATCATTAATCCTAACACCTTGATCTGTAGTTAAGAACTTATTGGTGCCATCAGATTTGTTGATCGCCAGATCTCTCTGCTTATCATCCTGAAAATTTTCCATATCGTGTAGTATTATTGGTTAAAAATAAAGCCTGAATCAGAAGTCCCTAATAAATTCATTCTTTGAAAATAAAATCTTACAGAACGTTCAGGGTTTTCAAATTTACTCCTACTAAAACCGTTGCAGTTATACGATTTTAATTTTAATATTACACAATTATAAGTAGTTTAATTTATTGTAAGTCAGGATGGTGTGTGTTTTGGTTTAGATTAAAAATCAATTAATCATATAATAAAAGGATGTGAATGATGTAAAATCATTATACACGTCGTGCAATACATTTAACATGTATTAAAATCAAGTAAATAATGATACGAGTTTATTTATTTTGTTTTTAAAGATTAAAGTGAGTTGGTAATTTTAAATATCAAAAATGTGTTTAAGAAATACCAAAATTTGTTCGGATGCAAAATAGATTTTACTTCCCAGAAGAGTAATAAAAATAAAAAAAAGATGAAAAAATTTATACGCAACAATGGATTATCAATTAGCTTTTTCCTATTATTTATTGGTGCTTTCGTAGGACAAATTTTTTTTGGCTTCGAGGAATACAACAAAGATCTTAGTGAAAACGGGATTATGACAGTCGGTTTATTCGCTTATTTTTCATCAGGACATTTTATAGAATCTACTTTTGAAAATTGGGAAAGTGAGTTTTTACAAATGGCACTTTTGGTACTATTGACTATTTTTCTTCAGCAAAAAGGTTCTTCAGAATCTAAAGATTTTGATAAAGAAGAAGATGTAGACCGCGAACCGTCAACAAAAAGGAAAGATGCACCCTGGCCTGTTAAAAAAGGTGGATTAATTTTAGAAATTTACAAACATTCTCTTACCATTGCATTATTTCTATTGTTTATACTTTCCTTCGTATTACATTTCTACGGAAGTTTGAAAGATGAAAATGAGCAACTTTTATTTAAGAATATGCCTTTAGAGACTGCTTCAGAGTATATATATGATTCACGATTTTGGTTTGAATCTTTTCAAAATTGGCAGAGTGAATTTCTTTCTGTCTTTGCTATTATAGTCCTTTCTATTTATTTGCGACAGATAGGCTCATCACAGTCCAAACCTGTGGATGCACCACATACTGAAACTGGCGAGTAAATATTAATAAAATGTTTTAGGATTAAGAATTCTAAATGTATTGGATAGCGGTATTGATTTAAGTCAAATTTTTGAATTTTCCATATATGTGGGAATGATTTATATATAGATTCTATATTATTAATAAAATGGTAATTGTATAATGTTTCAGCATAATCATGTAATAACTCCAAGTTGTCTATAACATACTTTTGGTGCGTGAAACGAAAAATTATCTAAATAATTTTTTAAAAATAATCCGAAAAAAAATTGAAGTGATTGCAAGAAATTTAGAATTTTCATGTAATTATTTTAATTTTTGATGACATATTTAAAAAAAAAATAAAGAAAAGTCTTAAAAATGACTACCTTCGAGCTCACTCTCCAATTAAATTACAAAATCAAATTTACATCCAATGCAAAACAATCTCCTTAGCAGCTTAAAAGAGCAAGAAAACAAATTAATCACGATTTGGTCAGAACTTCTTGCACAGAAAGGCGCAACCGACGGGGCAACAGAAGAAGAAGAATCAAAAGAATTCGCAACGCTTTTTCTTGATGCTTTAGGACAGGCCAATGATAATAAGCAATCTGAAGAATTTGAAAAAGTTCATGATCTGCTTATTGGAATCTCTACCTCAAGAGGAAAACGTGGTTTTTCGCCAAGAGAAAATGCTCAGTACTTAATTACTTTTAAAGAGGCTGCTTCACAAATATTGTCCGATATCGAAAAAGACGTGCTAGATTATATGATGCAAATTTAAAGCTTAGTGAAGTTGTAGATAATATGACTATATTGACTTTTGAAGCTTATCTGAAAGGTCGTGAAGATGTAATTAATAGACAAATTGACGAGATTAGCGAAATTTCAACCCCGGTTATTAGAGTTTGGGATGGTGTGGTTGCGTTGCCAATTATTGGAACATTGGACAGTTCGAGAACTCAGGTTGTGATGGAAAATCTTTTACAGCAGATTGTTGATACAGGAAGTTCAATTGCTATACTTGACATTTCGGGAGTACCGGCAGTGGATTCTTTTGTTGCGCAGCATTTAATTAAGACTGTGAGTGCTACACGATTAATGGGAGCGGAATGTATCATCAGTGGTATTCGTCCGGAAATAGCGCAGACAGTCGTGCATTTAGGTATTGATCTTACTGGTATCATAACTAAAGCATCTCTTGCCAGTGCACTAAGACTGCATTTGATATGTTGCAGCTTACTGTTGTAAAAAGAAAATAGTTAAATAAGATTTTATAAAATGGAGAGAATTCCTAATACTTAAGATGGGGGATTTTCTTCTAGTTACCATACAGGTTGACTTGTACGACCAATTGCAGAAAATCTTGAATCAGACTTAATAAATACTATTAATAAATACAGTTCTAAGGGTGTCTTAATTGATATTTCTGCAGTTTCTATAATTGACTCCTTTATGGGGCGAATATTAGGAAACATTGCGGTTATGTCTAAAATCATGGACGCACAAACAGTTGTTGTGGGAATGCAACCAGCAGTAGCCATTACACTTGTAGAACTTGGACTATCTTTAAATGGTGTTATAAGCGCCTTAAATGTTGAGAAAGGCATGGATCTTCTTCGCGCAAAAATGTACAATGGCGATAACGAAGAGCAGATAGATGATATCGATAACGAATAAAGAAGAAATCCCTATCTATAAAAGAACAGGATGTAGTGCCATTGCGCAACCGTGTGCGAGACTATGGAGTAAAAGTTGGTATGAGCATATTGAATCAAACCAAATTAATTACTGCTACAAGTGAACTTGTTCGAAACCTACTAAAGTATGGTGGTGGAGGCAAAGTCATCATCGAATCTGTAAACAACGGGCGTGATAATGGGGTTCGTGTTACTTTTATTGATAGAGGTCCGGGGATACCGGATATTGATCTGGCTATGAAAGATGGTTATAGTACAGGCAAGAGCTTGGGTCTTGGTCTTCCAGGGACCAAACGGCTTGTGAATGAATTTGATATTAAAACAGAATTAGGAAACGGAACCACCGTAACCATAATAAAATGGAAAAATGGATAATACTTTTTCCAGCTATAAAATTGAAGATCGAAGTTTAATATGCTTTTATAAAAAGAGAAATACATAATCTTGCACTGCAATTAGGATTTTCTGCCCATCGGGCTGCTGAAACTGATATTATTGTTGCAGAATTAACTTCTAATTTAATTAAATATGCTGGTGGCGGAGAGCTGTCTGTACAGGGCACATATAAGCGAAGGACAAAATAAGCTCGAGATATATTGCTTAGATAATGGAGTAGGAATAATTAATGTTCATAAGATAATGAATGACGGTTATTCTTCATCTAATACTCTTGGTCATGGTTTGGGAGCAATCAAAAGATTAAGCAATGATTTTCAGATTTACTCGATGAGAAATTGGGGAACTGTGCAATATATCAGAATTTATGATAAAGCGGATACGAAAGTGCCCCCGCAGATTGATGGATTGAATTTTGCTGCTGTCGGTGTAAATTATCCAGGTGAAAAAGTCTGTGGAGATGGATATCATATAAAATATTCGAAAAAAGGCTTTCAAATTTTTGTTGGTGATGGACTGGGGCACGGAGCATATGCCCATGAGGCTGTGAGCCTTGCTATCAAATCTTTTAAACAATCTATTGAGACTGATCCTTCAGAGATTTTGCGAAATATTAGTGATCAGGTAAAAAAAAGCAGGGGACTAGTGGCAACAATTGCATGTGTTGATTATGCTACACAAAACTGGACTATTTGCGGAATTGGAAACATCAATACCCGTATTTATAGTGGTTTGGAGAATAAAACATATACTCCCTACAATGGTATACTTGGGCATAACATTCCTCGAACTTTAAACAATACAGTTGTTCCTTACCACAAACACCAGATTATTGTCATGCATAGTGATGGACTTCGAACAAGATGGAATCTTAATGACCTTACATCTGTCATTAAACAAAATCCTGGGATAATTGCAACATCACTTTTTAAAGACAATATAAGAGGAACTGACGATGCAACAGTTCTTGTTGGGAAAATAATTTAAAGGTATGAAAGAGATTGTAAAGATTAATCTTGATAACGAAATGGACTTAATACTAGCACATAAAAGGGCAATGAAAATTGCTGAAATGTGCGGCATGCCATCTTCGGCGCAAACAAGATTCTCAACAGCAATCTCCGAAATTGCCAGGTGTTCGATTGCGAAAGGAAAAAACTCAGTATTGAGAATTGGAATTAATGTCATTCGCCCAACCCAAAAAGAAATATTGGCGATACTTACAGACGATATTGATTTAAAAAAATGCAATCCAGAAGCTTTTCAGTATGCTGCCAAGATATCTGGAAATATAGATTATAATTATTCCAAAAATCAATCTGTCACAAAATTAAGCCAACTGGTGGGATCGCCGGGTCTTCTTTCTGATATGAAAATTAAAGGTTTAGCTGACTATTTTAAATTTGAACCGCCATTATCGCCATATGACGAAATCAGGAAAAAGAATATTGAGCTTATTGCTCTTTCAGAGAAGCTGGGTGAAAGTGAAAATAGGTACAGGCAATTAGCTAATACACTTCCTGTTTTAATCTTTACTGTAAATGAACGTAATCATATACTTCTTGAAAATGACTCGTTGAAAAATTATCTGCAAACGCCGTTAATTACTTTTGACAAAAAGAATATGACCACTTTTATTCATCCCGGTGACGTAGAAGCCCTTGATGAAGGATGGAATAAAGCAAAAAAAAACAGAACGGAATATACTGGCGAGACTAGAATTAAAAAAGGTTTATCGTACGTATGGCACTTGGTATCAATTATTCCAAATAAATCGGAAGATGGTTATTTTAATAGCTGGCTGGTTTATTTTGTGGATATTGATGCCCAAAAAAAGATAGTTGAAACCCTTAGGAATAATTCTGAGCTGAAAGTTATCCAGCATGAACTAGAAAATGCTAATTCCAAACTGCTGTTCAAAAACAAAGAATTGGAGCAGTTTGCTTTTATTGCCAGTCATGACCTACAGGAGCCTTTGCGGAAAATTTTAATTATGATTTCGCGCGCGGCTGAATATTTAACAGAGGAGCAACGCAAATTATATTATTTTGATAAAATTACGCTTGCTGCTGGAAGGTTGTCAACGCTGATTTCTGATGTTTTAAATTATTCAAGAATAGACAACAAATTTAAAAATATAGAGAAGGTTGACCTTAATGATATTCTTGCAGAATCTATAAACGACTTGAGTTTGGTTATAGAAGAAAAAGATGCCAATGTTACCGCTCATTCACTTCCTATCGTTAGTGGGAGTAATGCACAACTTCGACAGTTGTTTTATAATCTAATAAACAATGCACTTAAATTTAATACTGCGAAGCCTCAGGTAGTTATTTCCTCTCCGCCATTGTATGAAAGTCCTTTTGTTGAAGATGATTTAGTGGGAGCTGATAATTATTACCTGGTTGCCATAAGTGATAATGGAATCGGAATGCAGGCTGAATTCTCGGGACGTATCTTTGATATGTTTCAACGACTACATCAAAGTGATCAATATGGTGGAAACGGCATTGGCCTTGCACTTTGCAAACGTATTATTGAAAATCATAATGGTATGATTAAATTTACAAGTCAGCCTGGAGAAGGCACTACATTTTGGATTTACCTTCCAAAAAATTAAGGCGATTACATAATCTTTAATATATTTAATTGTTCTTCTTCCCAACAGCAATTTTAAATTACATGAGGTCTTAGAAGATCAGTTAGTTCTTTTATACCCGAAGGCTTGGTAATAAAGGCATGATTTTTCTCTTTCGAAAAAGCAACAGAACTTCAAATTTTGCCATTGGAAAAAAATGTAACATACTTTGTTTTGTTTCTGAAGTAATATAATGTGTTGATTTTATTTGTCTTACGTTTGAATGCTGTAACAATGAGGACTCCATTGTGTAATAGTACGTGTTATGCGCTTTGTACATTTGGGTATAATCATAAAAACAAAAATTATGACAACTACCACAAAAAAAACTACGGCAAAAAATGAAAAGGATACTGATTCAAAAAATACAGTAAAAACAGCGTCAAAAAATACTGGGGGAAAAGTAAAAGCAAAACCATCCGCAGCGGAAGGACTCAGGGAATTATTTGTGGATTCTTTGAAAGATATATACTGGGCAGAAAAAGCGCTTACTAAGGCATTGCCTAAAATGGCAAAAAATGCCACTTCGGATAATCTTATCAAGACTATCAACGACCATCTTACCGTTACAGAAGAACAGGTGAAAAGACTTGAAAAAATCTTTTCGTTGGTTGGAGAGAAAGCGGCTGCAAAAAAATGTGATGCTATGGAAGGACTTATCAAAGAAGGAGAGGGCATTATGGAAGAAACCGAAGCTGGACCGGTTCGTGATGCAGGCATCATTGCAGCTTCCCAGAAAATAGAGCATTACGAAATTGCGACTTACGGGACACTGGTGGCTTTTGCCATCACGCTTGGTGAAGATGATGCAGTATTGTTACTGGAAAAAACACTAGCTGAAGAAAAAGAAGCTGATACGCTTTTGACAGAGGCAGCATACAATACCATCAATTTTGACGCAAATGAGCAGGATCAAGAATAACATAATTTAATTCTTATTCTACGAATATATCGGTCTTTACTTTCATAGTTAAGACCTTTTGAAATATAAAATATGTAAGTTCCAAAATAAAGGCGGTGGCTGTAAATTTCAGCAGCCATCAAAGGTCTCTTATACGCAAAATATCAAATATTAAACGCCATGCTTTACAAAAATATACTTCTCATTGATGATGATAACGATGATGCCGACGTATTCATCGAAGCGATCAATTCGTTGGACAGAAACATAACCTGTACCGCGCAAACCAATCCCATAAAAGCATTGGAATATCTCGCCAGTTTAGAGATTCTTCCGGACCTTATTTTTCTGGATTACAATATGCCTGTGCTTAATGGAAATGAATTTCTAGAGAAAATGAGAGTGGTAGAACGTTTGGCAGTAATTCCCGTTATTGTCTATTCTACCTATTCGCTGGTAGCAGCCGAGACACTATGTATTGTTCATAAAAATGAGCAGTATATCACAAAGCCCGACAATTTTAACGACTTAAAAGTATTATTGGACAGCATACTGGAATAAAAGCAGCTATTTTAATTTATCTAATAAAAGTTTCGATAGCCATTTTGATATCTTTTCGCTGCAAGTCCATAGAATATTGTTTGGTCAGATAAAGTGCTGCACCATGGTGCGATGCAAATTCCTTATCGATTTCGTGTGACGATGTGGTGTAGATTACCACAGGAATATCCTGAAGGTTATGATCTTTTTTTATCTGCTGCAGAAATGTCCTGCCGTCCATGATAGGCATGTTAAAATCAAGAAATATCAAATCAGGTTTAAAAGTGCCTGATCGTAATTTTTCAAAAGCAGCAGCGCCGTTTATGGCTTCCTGATATGTAATTGACGGATGACTTTCGGCCAACACCTCTGCAAATATTTCGCGGTCGTCAGCATCATCATCAATTAAAAAGACTATTTTCATAAAGTTGTTTAAGTGGTGTAAATGTACTGCTTTCCCAAAGAATTTATTGCAATGCAGCGTTTTTTCATACAAAGTGAGCATAATTAGGGTAAATGGACTCTCGCAGTTTTGCTGTCGGAAAAGATCAATATCATCCCAAACTTTAATTTTAAGTAATGTGGATGGGATTTTGCAAACACATCGAAAAAAGTTGCAAGCATAATATAATTTACAAAAGTAGCCTTCAGCTACCAATTCGAACTTAATCTTGGAGTTCGTTAATTGGCCTGAATTTCTTATTCTTTAAAAATTAATGTACTACAAATATGGTCAAGAAACTTTGACTGTAAATTACCCTTACATAACAGTCTTAATATTTTGTGGCAAAAAAAAGGTATCCACTCCAATATTAATTTACCACGATTTTGCCATAGAAATTTTGAGTGGTTTTAAAAAATTTGAAAAGCACTATAAAAGAAAAAAGCCTGAGAAGCCTTAGATATACAGTTTTTTTTAGAATTTCAATATTTTTGAAAAAGACTTTTAAATAATAAATTTTATGCATAAAAAAAGTCCTAATGAAAATTAGGACTTTTTTGTGGGGAGAGCAGGATTCGAACCTGCGAAGTTCACACAGCAGATTTACAGTCTGCCCTCGTTGGCCGCTTGAGTATCTCCCCGATCTCAGCTTTGTTGCGCTTTGTTGTTCTAAGCGGTTGCAAATATAGGAACGTTTTTCGCATCTGCAAACAAAAAATGAACTTAATTTTAAGTTATTTTAAAGTTATTTTTTAAATCATTGGAATTGAATAAAATAAAAAACCGGAGTTAAGTAGTTTTTTTGAATTATTTAAAAAAGAAGGATTATTCTTCTATTAATTTTTGAAATTTAAAAATTCAATTCATGTTTTTTTGGTCGTTAAGCTTTGCTACTATTGGCTATGTGAAAGTCAATAGTAAAGAAATAATATTCTTGTAAAATGATTTGTGTGAAATTTTAAATACAAAAACAGTTCAACTCATTCTTGCAATTTTCTCTTTTGAGTTTTTTTTTTTTAGTTCTTTTGAGGAGTATTTTTCCCTTGTGCATTAAATAATGAAACAAAAAAAATCTCCACGAGGGAGATTTTTTTTATTCGGAATACTTAGTATTACTTAGCTAAAAGTTCTAATATTTTTGCTTTCAATTCAGGACCTCTTAAGTCTTGAGCAACTACTTTTCCCGATGCATCAAGAATAAAAGTTGCCGGAATAGATTCAACATTATATTGTCTTGCAATTGGTTCATCCCAGAATTTTAGGTTTGAAACGTGAGTCCAAGTTAAACCATCTTTTGCGATAGCTTCTGTCCACTTGCTTTTTTCTTTATCTAATGAAACACCAATAATATTTAGTCCTTTTGAATGTAACTCTTTATATATAGCTACAACATTAGGATTTTCTTTTCGGCATGGTCCGCACCATGATGCCCAAAAATCAACGATAGTTACTTTTCCTAAACTTTCTTTAAGCGAAACTACCTTTCCTTCTGGATTTGGAGCTGAAAAATCTGCTCTTCATTTAGCGCTGCCAACAGGAGGAGCTGACGCACCTACAGCAGGCAATTTTGCTTGACCAATTTTTGTTTTAGCTGCTTTTCCAGGAGTAGTGTTTTTTACAGACTCATCTAAAGAGTTGTAAATACTTTCTACTTTTTTAGCATCTGCAGTTGGATCCTCAGACATTCCTTTAACGATTAAAGCAGAAATGAAAGATTTTGGGTGAGATTCAGCATAAGTTACATATTTCTTTTTTGTATCTGCTTGAACTTCTGTTTGAATTTCCATATATTGTTTCATCAAGCCATTGATAGTTGCTGTATCTTGAGCTTGTTGAGCTTGTTGCATTTTTGCAGTATTGTTTTTTTGAAAATCCATCAACTTTTTTTGAGTTTTGTTAAGATCTTCTTGGAATTTTACAAACTCTTCGTTGTTGTAAGTTCCAGTAATTTTTGATTTATGGATACTGTCTTTGTCAATAGCGATTGCAATTTCGCCTGTTTCTAAGATAAATGGAATTGGACCATTAGCATCTTGAAGAATCAAAGTATGAAAAGCTGGTTCAGTTACTTTTCCTTTTATTTCAAATTTACCGTTTTCAACTTTTACTGTATCAAGGGCAACAGTCATATTTGTTAGCTGGATCTTGACCTTGAAGAATGATTGTTTTTCCGTTTGCAATTCCTGTTGCAGTTCCTGTAATTAGATACTCTCCGTCTTTAACTTTGCTGCATGAAATGATAGCTACAGAAGCTGTAAGTAAAAAAAATATTTTTTTCATTATAAATATTAATTAGTTAATTGATTTGTGCAACAAAAGTATTTAAAAATATAGAACATCAAGAATTTTGTAACCTAAAATTTTGTTATAGTTTTTTGTGTTCTAAAGTCCCTGAAATCAGCTTATTCACTTGTTTTAATGTGATTTAAAACTATTAAATGTATAATTATTTTGAATCAAAATAAGCAATTTAGTAATTTTTGGGCATAAAAAAAGCACTCTGTAATAAGAGTGCTTTTATGTATATTTTAGCTGTAAAAACTATTCTTGGTTTGTTTTCTTTCTCCAAGTAAAAGAGTTTAAAATATGTCTTTTTGCGAATCTTCCTGGAGAATCAGCGTTTACCATTTTTACGTAAGTTGCTTTAGGAACACTGATGTATTCGTAAACACTTCCGTTAGAGAAATCAATAATCAAACGACCTTCTACAAATTTATAATCTGTAATTGTACAAGTTGAAATTGTTTCTGTGTATTCAGGTAAATTAGTTTAATAGTTTCAGGATGAATACTTACTAAAAAGTGGTAAGCTTCAATGATAGTTTTGCTTTTTTCTTCTGCATCTTTTAAACCAGCGTCATCACCTACAAATTTATCAGGATGCGATTCTTTCATCGCATTACGATAAATTGTTTTTAAATCTTTTAACTCTGCAGTTTTTTCTACGTTCAGTAACTTGCGGTATTCAACTATTTTTTTCATAAATAAAAGGTAACTACTTGTCTATTAGTTTGAAATCGATATTAATTAGTTCAAATCGACAAATTTTTTGCAAAGGTACACTTTTTTTTAACTTTTTAGTTTTGAAGGAAAAAATATTCATCAAAGTTGGTTTATTAAAACGTTAACGAACAGTTCGATGGTTTTTTAACGCAAAGAACGCTAAGATTTACGCGAAGAGCATAAAGATTTTTCATTGAAGGGGCATTAAAATGAAAAGTTCGCAAAGCTATGTATTGAAAAGCTTTGCGAACTTAATATTGTCAATGTATAACACTATGCAAAAATAGCCTTAGCGTTCTTTGCGTTAAAAAAAATATATGTTTCAACAGGAACCAGAAACCTGAAAGTTGAAACAAAAGAAACCTGAAATAAAAAAATTATTCCGGCTTATGATTCGCCTTATCAAAGTTTCTTGATTTCTTTGGATATTTATCATAGCTGATATCGCTTGGGTTTTCAATAATGGATTTAATAGTGATCCAGTCGCCAACTTTAAAATTTGCTTGAGCCATTTTATAATCTAAAAGATATCCACCGCAAAAATAATTATTGTTTTCATCTTTTTCGATAATGCCGGTATAAACTCCTTTTTGTGGCATTTTTTCTTGTGAATCTTTAGACATAAATTTTTTATTTAAATTAAAGATGCAAAGTTAATCAATTTAGTTTGTTTTATGGAGTTCGCGGTAATCTGAGTATATTTGCACATGCAGAAAAATTTTAAGCCACATCCAAATTCGTTCAAAAATACATTTTGTGTTTTTCATGAAGTGCTTCCAGATAAAATTGAAGGTTTAAAAAAACAGTTCGAAAGCAAAGCCGGAAGTACGTATTATTATACTGAAGAAGGCATGTACGCATTTCGAATCATTGGGGGAGATTAGCCAACAGCAAATGGCGCCTGATTGCACGTGAACCTGAAACCGAATCAAAAACAAAAATTGGTTTTGCAAAGTGGAATGAGTTTTATCCTGATAATGCCGAAGAAAAGCTGTATTATATAGAAGCTGATTTCGAAAAAAATACTCGCTAACTTATCAGCATAAAAAAAATCCGGAATATGATGAAAAAGCAGTTTTGAGAACAAGTTTTGAAACCGCAAAAAGAATAAAACAAGTCAGAAATCTGCAGCAATTGACTTCATGGGCAAAATATTTTGATTATGATGATATTGACGATTTACGAAAACAGATTATCACCGAATTGATTTTCACCGAAAAAACATTAGAAGAAATTAAAAGAGAAATATAATGGGACGCAATAACGAAAGGAATATCAAAAAACACAATGACAAATTGCACAAAGCCCAAAACAAAAAAAAACAGGCTGAAGTGGCAAGAAAAGAAAAACTGAAAGAAATTATAAAGAAGTTCAACGAAGACAAAAAAGAAGAATAAAAAAGAGTAAAATTTAAGTTTTTTAGTTTCAAGTTTCAAGTTATAGCAGAACGTGAAACTTGAAACTTGAAATCTGAAACAAAACAACAAAACAACAATGAATACAAAATTTGAAACTTTAAAAGCAAACGTTCAGGAAATTATTGATTTGATTGCTGCAAAAAATGACAGAGAAGCAAACAATAAATTGCTTGAAGTAAGTGATGAATTGGACGAAATGCTGGATCATGCTGAAGAAGATGAAGAACTGAGAGAAATTAGCAGATATCAGGTTTTGCTGAATCAGTTGCATGTAAAAATTAACGGAGAAGAGCAGGTTGATGGCGACGCATAAATGTTATTGCGATACAGGTTTACTGTTCGAAAATTGCTGTGGATTATATCTTCAGAAAAATCAAAAAGCACCAACCGCCTTGGCATTGATGCGTTCGAGATATTCGGCTTATGCAACTCATAATGCTGATTATCTTTTAGAAACAACTTATATTTCAGAAAGAAAACATTATTCAAAAGCTGAAATTTTAAAATGGGCAACTGCCAATAAATGGCAAAAATTGGAAATTTTGAGTTTTACTGAAAATACAGTAGAATTTAAAGCTTATTTTTTAGATGCAAACTAAAACCTCAGACCCATTACGAATTTTCGACATTTAAATTTGAAAATGATGCATGGTACTATGTCGACGGAAAGTTTGAATAATTGACAGAAATTCCTTGCTTTCAGTGTATTTGCCTAAATATTTTAACTAAAAATTAATAAACGTTTCTTTTTTCGTAATTCTAAAAAAGCTGTAATTTTAAAAATTATGAAAAACGAATTTAAAAAAGGTTTTTATTTTAAGTCGTACGAAGCCCCATTTCAGTCTCCGTTTGAAAAGCTTTTTAGTATTTTTAAAGAGCTTATCACCCATACTTCGGGTGATTTTGATGAAGCAATCGACTGGCTTCGGGAATTGGATAAAGAATATAAACTGACCGACGAGAACTACACAATCGATGATTTTATCGAAGATTTAAAAAAGAAAGGTTACATAAAAGACGAAGTCAAAACCAGATGGAACGAAGTGGGTTTCGGAATTACTGCAAAAACTGAAAGAGCAATTCGACAGCAAGCGTTAGATCAGATTTTTGGAAATTTGAAACGTTCCGGAAACTGGAAATCACAAAACAAAACATGCCGGTAATGGCGATGAACATACTGGCGAATTTCGTGAATTTAATTTTGGTGACGGTTTAGAACGAATTTCCTTAACTGAAAGTCTGCGAAATGCACAAATCAATAACGGCGTAGAAAGTTTTATGCTGACTGAAAATGATTTGGTTGTCGAAGAAACGCAATACAAAGCCCAAATGAGTACCGTTTTGATGATCGACATCAGCCACAGTATGATTTTGTACGGAGAGGACCGAATCACGCCGGCGAAAAAAGTTGCAATGGCTTTGGCCGAATTAATCACAACACGTTATCCAAAAGATACACTTGGATATTTTGGTTTTCGGAAATGATGCATGGACGATTCCAATTAAAGATTTGCCTTATTTGCAAGTTGGTCCTTATCATACAAATACAGTTGCAGGACTTCAGTTAGCGATGGATATTTTACGCAGAAAGCGAAATACCAACAAACAGATTTTCATGATTACCGACGGAAAACCAAGCTGTGTGCGCGAACGTGACGGTTCCTATTATATGAACAGCAACGGACTTGATGAGTATATTGTAGATAAATGTTACACACAGGCACAACAAGCCCGAAAATTGCACATTCCGATTACGACTTTCATGATTGCCAACGATCCTTATTTACAGCGATTTGTAAATCATTTTACTGAAGCCAATCAAGGAAAAGCATTTTATACCGGAATAAAAGGTTTGGGCGAAATGATTTTTGAGGATTATGAAACAAATAGGAAGAAACGGGTTAGGTAATTTTAAGGTACTAAGATGCTCAGGTTCTACGGTTCTAAGATTTTATACACAACGCATATCGTAGAGGCGCACAGCAGTACGTCTCCTCACCGGAATAAGATAAATTGCTGTGCGTGCTGCAAAAACATAAAAAATAAACAAATTGAATTTTTAAATCATTTAATTTTTCAATTTCTAAATCATCAATATGAAAATAGATAACATAAAAACGTTAGGCCAATTAAAGGCTTCAGGATATAAAAGCATCAGTATAAAAGACGAATTGCGAAATAATCTTCGTGAGAAAATAAAATCGGGAAAACCGTTTTTGAAGGCGTTCATGGTTTCGAAAACACCGTAATTCCCGAATTGGAACGCGCTATTTTATCTCGTCATAATATCAATTTATTAGGACTTCGCGGTCAGGCAAAAACCCGATTGGCGCGTAAAATGATTGAATTGTTAGACGAATATATTCCGTTTGTTTCGGGTTCAGAAATCAATGACGATCCTTTAAGTCCGATTTCACGTTTTGCAAAAGATGTTAATTGCAGAAAAAGGTGATGAAACTCCAATTTCGTGGCTGCACAGAAGCGAGCGTTTCTTCGAAAAACTAGCAACGCCAGATGTTACAGTTGCCGATTTAATTGGTGATGTTGATCCAATAAAAGCAGCAAATCTAAAATTGTCGTATGCTGACGATCGAGTAATTCATTTCGGGATGATTCCGAGAGCGAATCGTTGCTATTTTTGTCATCAATGAATTACCCGATTTACAAGCCAGAATTCAAGTGGCGTTGTTTAATATTTTGCAGGAAGGCGATATTCAGATTCGAGGATTTAAATTAAGAATGCCTCTTGATATGCAGTTTGTTTTTACTGCAAATCCAGAAGATTATACCAACAGAGGAAGTATTGTAACACCGCTTAAAGACAGAATTGGTTCTCAAATTTTGACACATTATCCTGAAAATATTGCGATTGCCAGAACAATTACAGAACAAGAAGCAAAATTGGACGAAACTCAAAGTGATATTGTTTATGTGCCAAGTTTGGCCAGAGATATTTTGGAACAAATTAGTTTTGAAGCCCGTGAAAGCGAATATATTGATAATAAAAGCGGTGTAAGTGCCAGAATGAGCATTACGGCTTTTGAAAATTTAATAAGTACCGCAGAACGACGCGCTTTAAAATCTGGAATTGATAAAACTATTTTGACGACTTTCTGATTTTATGGGAATTATTCCGGCGATTACAGGTAAAGTCGAATTGGTTTATGAAGGAGAGCAGGAGGGAGCGGCTGTTGTAGCGCAGAATTTAATTGGATCAGCAATTCGAACTTTGTTTCCGGATTTTTTCCTAAAATTGAGAAATTAGAAAAACCAGGCGAAAAAACACCATATTCTGATTTAATAGAATGGTTTTTTGCCGAAAGCGGTTTCGAATTATTAGACGATGCTTCAGATGAGGAATATAAAAATATTTTAGATGAAGTAACGCCCTTAGACGTTTTATTGAAAAAATACCAGCCTCAATTGGATAAAAAAGATCAATATTTCATGAAAGAGTTTATTTTATGGGCTCTTAGTCGAATATAAAAAACTAAGCAAAGACCGCTTTGCACAAGGACATCAGTTTAAAGATATGTACGGAAGTTATATTAGTAAATTATAATTATAAATTGTTAATTATGAGATTATTAATTGATGATCGTAGTCATTTGAACCCGACAGGTTTTTAAAACCTGTCGGGTTTATTATTTATAAAAATGGCGATTACCAATCTTAATTAGCCTACCTTGCTCCGTTGGCTGTATTTGCAGTTTTTCCCAAAAAAGAAATGGATGATAGTTTCGAAGACTTAATCGCAAGTTATATAGAGAATAAAATTGGAATATCAGAACGTTTTATGAGTGATGCTTTAGCAGATAATCTCAAACAAAATTTAATCAATTTAAATAATGAAAGTCTGCTATTGATGGCAGGAATAGGGAATTCTGAGAAATTTGCTCTAGACGGAACTATTAGAAAGGATGTAATTTATTGGCTTGATAAAAAGCATAATAATGTTTTCGAAAATGAGTTTTTTGACATAATCGATGCTTTCGTACTCTATTTAAACGAAAGTTGTTTTGCCGGAATTACGGGTTACGAGTTTCATTATTCCTTATACGAAAAAGGCGATTTTTATTTAAAACATCTCGATCAATTCAAAAGTAATTCGAGCCGTCAATACTCAATGATCAGCTATCTAAATAGTAATTGGAAAGAAAGTGACGGCGGCGAATTAATGATTCACCAAAACAATAGTGAGCAGAAAATTTCGCCAATTCAAGGCAAAACTATTTTCTTTAAAAGTAATGAATTGGTTCATGAAGTGTTAGTGACTCAAAATACCCGAATGAGCATTACCGGCTGGCTAAAAAGTGATTAAATTTTTCACATTAAAATATCTAAATAACTATTTTTGATTTCAGATAAGAAGTTAAGATGACAAGTAAATATATTTTAAAACTTAATAATGAAATTATTGGTTATACAAAATTTGAATATGCAGATCCTCCTATGGGAATTGTTCATGGAAAAATTGTGTTTAACGGAATTGATTCTCCATATAATTTTTTTAAAAAACACTGCACTAATTTTAATGTTCAGATAAATTCAGATTTTCCCGAAGATGAATTTATTGCTACTGTAATAATACCTCAATTAGAATTATTTCTAGAAAACGGTGAGCAATTAAAAGGCTGGGGTGGAGCAATTTCTGGCCTTGGAAAAGATGATTTTGAAATACAATTTTGTGGAATTACTTCCGAAGTAATGCAAACCGAATTTAGTCATCATTATGTGAAATATTACGGAAAAGAATAAAACGTACAATAGATTAGTGCTATTTTTGCAATTTAAAATTCAATTTATGTTATTTCTTATTCTAAGTATTCTATGCAGTGTTACCGTGGGTATAATTTTTAAAATAACCCGAAAATACAATCCTGATCCTGTTCAAATTATTACTTTCAATTATGTAACAGCATTAATCCTTTGCTATTTTACTTTTAGTCCAGATATTACCGCAGTTCATGCGGATGCGCCTTGGAACATTTATGCGACAGTTGGTATTTTGCTTCCAATAGTATTTCTGTTTTTGTTTTCTTCTATAAAACACATGGGAATCGTTAAAACAGATGCTGCACAACGATTATCGCTTTTTATTCCAATAATTGCTGCTTGGCTAATTTTTAAAGAAGAATTCAATTCGTATAAAGTTATTGGCTTGATAATAGGATTTATAGCACTTTTATTCATCTTAAAAAAACAAACCGGAAACGATCAAAACAAATGGATTTATCCGGCAGTAGTGTTTTTAGGTTTCGGAATTATAGATATACTTTTTAAGCAAATAGCACTTTATACAGTTTTGCCATATACAACATCTTTGTTTATTGTTTTTGATATTTCGCTAGCTGTTTCGTTGTTAATAGTGATTTATAATGTGGTATTGAAAAAAACAAAACTTCATTCAAAAAACATATTATTTGGTGTTTTGGTGGGAATCTTCAATTTCGGAAATATATTATTTTATTTAAAAGCGCATAAAGCATTTTCTGAAAATCCATCTACCGTTTTTGCCGGAATGAATATGGGGGTCATCATTTTAGGAAGTGTTGTTGGCCTGCTTTTTTTCAAAGAAAAATTATCCAAAATTAACTTCATAGGTATCTTTTTAGCCTTAATTGCCATCATTTTTATTGTTTTTTCACAATTAAATTAATTTTTTTTAATACTGTAAAACCTTAATTTACAGCTGTTTTTAAATTATTCAGAAAAGTTTTTAAAATTAACTCGACTAATTCGATAGAATTTATAAAATATATTTATAAATTTGTCCTAACAATGAAAAACTATATTCTAAATATCATCCCGTTTATGTACAGCTTGACGATGTGCTGTATGTTAAACAATGCGATGAAATGGCGTTAATAGAGAAAGTACTTGTTAGTTATTTTTTTTTTAGCCTTTCATGCACCAATGAAAGGCTTTTTTTTGAGAACTCTTAATAACCTAGATATGAGATCAAATAGAAACACAAATGTTATGATGCATTGCTGTCTGATGAAAATTCCGTGTTGTACTTGCAGTTACTGCAGAATTTATTCTTTCACATTAGTATAAAGTAATGTTCCCAAATCAAATAGACTAAATAATTAAAATATAAAACTATGAGTTCAGAAATTATAAAACAGAATCCGTTTCAATCGATGATTGATCGTTTTAATATCGCAGCCGATATTCTTAATTTAGATGAGTCATTAAGGCTGAAACTGCAGCGTCCTGAAAAACAAATTGTGGTCAATTTTTCGATTACGTTAGATAATGGAAAAGAGCAGAATTTTGAAGGATACCGCGTGATTCATAATACGGCATTAGGCCCTTCAAAAGGTGGAATCAGATATGATACAGCTGTAAATCTTGATGAGGTTAAAGCACTTGCTGCATGGATGACCTGGAAATCTGCCGTTACCGGAATCCCTTTTGGAGGTGCAAAAGGCGGTATTATTTGTGATCCAAGAACGCTTTCTAAAACTGAATTAGAAAGAATTACAAGAGCATATACAAAAGCTTTAGCAGATATTTTTGGGCCAGAAAAAGATGTTCCGGCGCCAGATATGGGAACAGGACCTGACGAAATGGGCTGGCTGATGGATGAATTTTCAATCGTACATGGCAAAACAATTCATGCTGTTGTAACGGGAAAACATTTGCATTCAGGCGGATCTTTGGGAAGGGTAGAAGCAACCGGGAGAGGCGTGAGTATTATAACCTTATTGGCACTTCAAAAATTAAAATTACGACCAGCAAGATCAACAGTTGCTATTCAAGGTTTTGGAAATGTTGGTCTACATTCGGCTTTATTTTTATTCGAAAAAGGATTAAAAGTAGTTGCGGTTAGTGATGTTTCTGAAGCGTTTTATAATCCAGAAGGACTCAATATTCCAGAATTGATTTTATATTATAATCTGAATAATAAAAGTATAAAAGGTTATCCAAATTCGGTTGCGATTAAGCACGAAGAATTATTGCTTTTAGATGTTGATGTTTTGATTCCGGCGGCGAAAGAAGATGTAATTACGCAAAACAATGCAAAAGACATTCGTGCCAAAATTATTGTAGAGGGCGCAAACGGACCTGTTTCATCTGATGCTGATAAAATTTTGCATGAAAATAATGTTTTGGTTGTTCCAGATATTTTAGCAAATGCCGGCGGAGTTACAGTTTCTTATTTTGAGTGGCTTCAGAATTCGCTTTTAGAATCTTGGAGAATTCACCAGATCAATAAGCGTTTGGAAGATATTTTAGAAAAAGGTTTTGAAACTGTTTTTAGAATGGCTTTAAAACATAATGTTACACCAAGAATTGCGGCTTATATTCTTGCTTTGCAAAAAGTTGCCGATACGCAATCTGTTAAAGAAGTAGCTTTAGAAGCTCCAAAATTCAAACAAAATTAGAAATGGGTTCCTATAAAAGATAAAGATCATTTCCGATAGTTGCTATCATTTTGAAAAAGAAGAAAATGAGATGATTTTTGAAAATATCTTTATCTTTAATTTTATAATGAATTGTATTTTAGTTTTTTAAGAATAAAAAGAAATTTTAAAAAATGGAACATATTAATTTTCTTGCTTTTGCAATGCCTGCTTTTTTTCTGTTTTTGTTTTTAGAATATAAGTTGGCGCAGCACAAAAAAAGACCAGAAATTTTTAACTACGAAAGTTCAGTTTCAAATATTAGTATTGGTATTGCAGAGCGTTTAATTAATTTATTTATTGCAGCTAGTTTTTATCAGCTGTATTATTTTATTTATAACAATTATAAGCTTTTTGATATTCCAAGTAACGTATTTGTTTGGTTTGCACTTATTCTCGCAACAGATTTCGTTTGGTATTGGTACCATAGATTGGGACACGAAGTCAATTTTTTCTGGGCGGCGCATATTGTGCACCATCACAGTGAGGAGTTTAATTTTACTGCAGCGGCTAGAATTACTACTTTTCAGGCCATAGTCAGAACGGGATTTTGGTGTGTGCTTCCTTTTATTGGTTTTCATCCGGCAATGGTTATTACAATGCTGATTGTTCATGGAGCCTATTCCTTTTTTACGCATACGCAAGCTTATTGGCCGAATAAAATGGCTGGAATATGTTTTTGTAACGCCTTCTGTTCATGGCGTTCATCATGCTTCTGACGAAAAATATTTGGATAAAAACTACGGCGATATGTTTACGTTTTGGGATCGTATTTTCGGGACTTTTCAGGAAGAAGAAGAAAAACCTAAATACGGCTTGACACATCCGTTAAAAAGTTATAGTTTTCTTATGGCAGCATTTTCATTATTATTTTGAAATTTATGAATTATGGAAACGCTCAAAAGGTTTTAAAGCGCGTTGGAAAGCCGTTTTTGGTAGTCCCGCACATATGGATCAGGACATTCGACCAACATTAGAAAAGCGTTTTTTACAGGATAAAAGCAATCCACATCAACGTCTTCGATTCCGAAATTATCTTTACATTCAACTCGGAATTTGTACTTTGATTTTGACCGCTTTTACGTATTATTTTGATTTATTAAGTACTTTAGATAAGGTTTTTGTTTTGTCTGTTATTATCATAACATTAATTAATTGCGGTGCGTTATTAGAACAGCGAAAATGGATTTATTATCTCGAATATGCTCGCATTTTTATGATTACAACTTTCTTTTTATACGAAGAGAATTTGACGGTATTTTTCTTTATTCCGCTCGCGGTAATGATTTTTGCTGAGCAATTATTTTCGCTTAGCAGGTATTATCAAAATATGATTTTGCAGTTAGAAACTGTTGAATAGAAAATGATTTGTTAAGATTTAGTTTGTCATTCCGAGGAACGAGGAATCTCCGCAAGTAACTCCTCAAAGAGAATCCAATCTTTGTAGAGCTTCTCGCGGAGATTCCTCGTTCCTCGGAATGACAAGATTGCGAAAAAAAACTTAGAATCTTAGTCCCTTAGCATCTTAGAACCTTAGATCGTCTTTATCGCCATAATTTTCTCTTCAAAAGTATCTTTAAAGTCTGATTTGCTTTTGATTCTGGTTTTGTACGTGTAAATGGTAGCTACAGAAAGTTCCAGGAATTCGGCCATTTGATTGCTGTCTTGAATTCCTAGTCGGTACAAAGCAAAAATTCTTAATTCAGTATTTAAAAGTTCTCCTTTTTTGACGATGCATTTATGATCATTCGGAAATAAATGATTAAAATCGGTTACAAAAGTAGGGAACAGTTTAAGGAAAATTTCATCGAATTGATGAAACAGATTTTCGCGTTCTTCCTTGACATTATAGCGTTTTAAACTCGCAATAACTTCGTCGGTTTTTTTAGTAATGATTTTATGAAGTGTGCTTTTTTGAATATGATCAATCTTATTAATGAATGCCGAAGTAGCTTTAATAAAATACGTAATATATTCCTCTTTAATAGCATTTGCTTCGCTCAAACTAATGTTCATTTCCTGAAGTTGCGCATAAGAAGAAGCCATAATTTTACGGGCTTTGTTTCTCTCTTTTAATTGTTTGAAGATGATAATCGAAAACAAAACAATAATAAAGGTCAGATATGGTAAGCAGAATAATGATATCTTTCCAGCTTATCATTTTTTTCTTTTACGTTATTTAATTGCGCTTTTTCGATAATCGGCAAAATAGACGAAATTTCAATTTTTCGATGTCTTGCGTTGTAAAAGGTCGCATCGTCCATTGCAATATTGATATATTCATTTGCTTTGTCCAAATAACCCATTTTAAAGAGTTCATTGGCTAAATTTCGAAGAGCGACAGTTTCTTTAGTAGCATTTTTTACATCGGCAATAGCGGCAAGTGCGAGATACTGAATGGCTTTTTTTGTATAACCTCTTTCCGAATAAATGTAGCCAAGACTTGAAGTTGCAATACCATAATAATCAGGTGGAAGATCGTAATTGTTGATCCAGTAACTAAATGCAAATTCGGCGCCGCGCCAGTCTTGTTGTTTTAATCTTTTTAAGCTTTCTGCTGCCCAATATTCATTTGTATTGGTTCCAATTAATTCTAAAGCCTTTTTCAAAAAATGATTTCCCTGCTGTACATAATGAATATTAAAGCGCTGATCTCTATTATAATCGGCTAAATCGTAATACGCACGAGCTTTTATATTATAGTATTCAAATTTGTTTTTTATATCCAGCTTTTGGTCATCAATAACATTTAATGTGTCGATTGCTTCTTTGAACAAACCAGATGACAAGAGCACAAAACCTTCTTTAATTCGGCTTTTAGCCAAATATTTAGGATCTTTTAAAACGATGGCTTTGACTTTTGCTTCTTCCAAATAATAATAAGCGGAGTCATATTTAAACGATTTATATTCATCGAACAATGACATATACGTATTATATAGCTGTTCATTGTTTTGACTTACGGTAAATTTTGACACATTTTTTTTTAAAGCTTCAATTTTTCGATATTTCTGTTTCAAGTAAATATCTTTTTTAAGAAGCACTTTATCTAATTCTTCTAAAACAGGATTTGTCTCTTTCGCAGTTAGAGAAAAACCCGCAATAAAAAAACATAGAATGAAAATTCTCTGCATGGTTTTGTTTTGGTTTAGGGTAAAAAAATCTTTTTTTGGTTTATCGAGTTAATTCGTTTTCAATTTGGGATAAGCTTGAGTGCTTGTGATCAAAGCGCTTTCAGAATTTTGGAACTTGCTTTAAATAAAAGCTTTAAAAGCCGGTTTTGAATCTCAAAAATAAGATATAAATGTTAAAAGCGGTCTAATTATTTGCAATTATACAATAAAAACCAATTATATATATGCATAGTGAAAAAAATATCCACTTTAATTTTCATATTGTCATATTTACCATTAAATAAGTAGGCATTTTCATCTAAACAACATCTTGATTTTTATGAATTATAAAAATAATATAAAATATTGATTTTCAATAAATTAAATTAAAAATTCTTTCAATTTCATCTTGATTTTTCTCGGATGTTTTTTTTTAGATTTATTTAACATCTAGTTTCGTTCTGTCTTTTACGAGGCAGAAAAACTAACAAACAAACCACAAATTTATGAGATGTAAAAGTATTTATTGGTTAGCTGTTGTTTTGGGTTTAATGGCCACTGGCTGTGATAATACCGACGACGGAAGCTACGTTGATCCGATTACCCTTTATGAGAAACTAAATGGGAACTGGGGATTGACAAACTTGAAAATGGTTGATGAAGTTGCGAAAGCAAACAAAGTCGAACCAAACGAAGAAAACTTGAGTACGTACTTTAATTACGAGGATTTTAAAATTAAATTCAATGTAGATGAAAAGAACCAGCCAACAAGTTATGAAGTAACAGGAAATGTTCCTCCTTTATTTGCACCAAAAGGCTACTGGGGATTAAGTTCAGATTTCCAGCCAACAAATCTGGGTGTAACAAAAATCTATTTGTTCAGTGATGCTCAAAAAACACAAAAAACAGATGAACTTAAATTATCATCAGTTCCAGGAAGCAGTGACGAATTAGAATTTCAATTAATTCATTCCTCTGGAGGCTCTCCATTCGTGTCTTACGTGTTTAAATTAACTGCTATTAATAAAAAGTAATATGAAAAAATTTATATATACAATTTTACTTGCCCTTTTGATGGCTCCTAATTTTATTCAGGCGCAAGACGCAGCCGGAGCCGTAGGCAGTATGTCATCGTATCCTGTTGTTTACAAATATGATGAAAAAGTAACTTGGTACTTTGATCTTTCGGGAACCACATTTGCTGAGACGGAAGATGTTTATATCTGGATTTGGTCGCCATCTGAGCCAGATGCAGGACATTGGGAAAACTCATCTGATTTTGCAAAACTTAAATATGAAGGAAATAAAATTTGGAGTTTTACTTTAACACCAACACTTTATTTCTCTAAAACTCCAGCAGAAATTGCTGCAAGTGCAGGATTTTGGTTTCGTTTAAAAAACAAAACTGGATCAAAACAAACTGATGTTGCAAATATGCCTTATACTGATTTTTCTTCTTTTTATACGGCAAATGAATTAATCAGATCCTATCCAACAAAACCTTTAATCGATAAACCGGTTAGTATTTTATTCAATTCTAATTTAAAAGATGGTTTTGCAGGTGTTCCAAGTGTTCATTTTCATTCAGGATTAAACAATTGGGCAGTTTTGCAGGAGTATCAGGCATGGCTTCCAGATGTATCTGAAAAAACAAAATTGAAAGATCTTGGAAATGGTTTTTACAGAATGGATTTGATTCCGCAGGAATATTATAATCCGCCAGCAGGCTTCGTGATGGAAAATATTACTTTCCTTATGGTTGCTAAAGACTGGACGACCAATTCTGGAGACCAAATTATTTATGCAGGAGAATTTATTCCGCCGCCACCGCCAAGTTTTAGTTTTTTTCCAACGGTTATCAGCCAAAAAGATTTCCTTGGAATGTCTAGAAAAAACAACGAACCAGGTGTAAACAAACTGCTTTATACGGTAACTGCGGGTAGCAAAACATTTTCTGGCGAGTTTTCTGGAGGAACAGCTGAGATAAAAGGATTTGTCAATTTAGTTTCAGAGCTAAATGGTGTTCAAGGTTTAAATGAGATTCATGTTTTGGTAAAAGACAACAAAGACAAAACAATCTCTGATACCAAAATTCCTCTTAAAACTTTAGACAAATAATTCACTATCAAATTAAAACATCAATTCTAATGAATAGTAAAAATAAAAAAATAGTCCTGCATCAAATGTGGACTACTAAAACTGCAGTATTCATGATTTTCATGCTTTTTCTTTCGGCAGGAATGTTTGCACAAGAAAAAAAGCAGGTATCAGGTACTGTGTATGACAATACAGGCACTGTATTGCCGGGTGCTTCGGTAATTGAGGTGGGTACAAAAAATGCCACTACAACAGATTTTGACGGAAAATTTACTTTGATGGTAGCCGTAGGAGGTTCGATCGAAGTTTCGTTTATTGGATCAGCAACTCAGAAAGTTCAAATTACTTCGGCATCAAAAAATATTGAGGTTCGTTTACAAAACGACGGTTATCAATTGGCTGAAGTTCAGGTTGTAGCCGTTGGTTATGGAACTCAAAAGAAATCAGATTTGACAGGAGCAATTTCAACTGTAAAAGCAGATGATTTAGTAAAAGGAACCATTTCTTCTACAGAACAAGTTTTGCAAGGAAAAGTAGCAGGTTTAAATGTTATTCGTCCTTCTGGTGATCCGGCTGCGGGTTCAACTTTGCGTCTTCGTGGTGGAACTTCATTAACGGCAAGCAACAACCCATTAATTGTTGTAGACGGAATTGCTGGGGTTGATATTAACGTTGTACAGCCTTCAGACATTAAATCGGTTGACGTTTTAAAAGATGCTTCGGCGACTGCTATTTACGGTTCAAGAGGAGCAAACGGAGTTATCATTATTACAACTAAATCGGGTACAAAAGGTGTTTCTGTTACATATAGCGGGATGTCAAGCATTGGTTATGTAAATGATAATTTAGATCTTTTATCAGCAAATCAATGGAGAAATTATGTTCGCCAAACTAACAATAAAGATGCTGTTGATTATGGTGCAAATACAAATTGGCAAAAAGCAATCGAGCAGACAGCCATTTCACAATCACACACTTTAACGATTAATTCAGGTAAAGCTGACAGCGGTTTTAGAACTTCACTTTCTTATTTAAACAATGAAGGGGTTATTAAAAATTCTGGTTTAGAAAGACTTAGCGGAAACGTTAGCGCTTATCAATATCTTGGTGATAACAAAGATGTGAAATTTGACATGGGTTTATTTGCTAATATTGATAAATGGCACCCAGTTGATTACAGAATTTTTGAATATGCTTATAACTTGAATCCAACAATTCCGGTTTATACGCCAACTGGAGAATTTTCATCTGTAGCGGGTAATCAATACTACAATCCGGTTGAACTTTTGACAAACAGAACGGTTGATAATGAAAGACACAGACTCTTAGGTTATTTTAAAACTGAAGTTAAATTTTTGAATGATTTCTTGGCTGTTGCCAATATTTCTTTAGAGCATAATGCGGTTAAAGGAGGTACTTATAAACCAAGTTATGCTGTTCTAGAAGGAATGACGGAAGGTGGTTATGCGCAAAGAACATATGCTGAATACACAAATGCACAAGGCGAACTTTATGTAAATTATAATAAAGTGATTGACAAACACAACATCACGGCATTGGCAGGATATTCTTATTTAGAGAATATTTACGAAGGTTTTGGAGCACAAAGAAGCGGTTTTGTAACAGATGCTTTCGGCTATAATAATTTAGGAGCTGGTTACAAATATCGTTTAGGTGACGTGTATTCGTATAAAGGAAAATCAAATTTGGTTTCATTTTATGCTCGTGCCAATTATTCGTATGACGGAAAATATTTGTTGACTGCAACTGTGAGAAGAGACGGTTCAAGCCGTTTTGGAGAAAACAATAAATGGGGAACTTTCCCATCAGCTTCTGTAGCATGGAGAATTTCAAATGAAGGATTTATGGATTCAACAAAAGGCTGGCTTGATAATTTAAAATTGAGAGTTGGTTATGGAGTAACAGGTAATCAGGACGGAATTGGAGAGTACAAATCACTTTCTATTTTAGGAGTTGGAAATGACAGTTACTACGATCCTGTTACGGGAACTTGGAGTTTGGCTTATTCACCACAACAAAATCCAAATCCTGACTTGAAATGGGAATCAACTAAACAATTAAATATTGGTGTTGATTTCACACTTTTCAACAGAATTACGGGTTCATTTGAATGGTATTCTAAAAACACAGAGGATTTATTATACACTTACGAAGTGCCTCAGCCTCCGTATTTAGTTGGAACAATGCTGGCAAACGTTGGTGAAATGTCAAACAAAGGAGTTGAGCTTACTTTGAATGCGGATATCATCAAAGGACGATAAATTCAATTGGAATGCTAATTTGACATTTGGACACAACGTTCAAAAAATCGAAAAACTTTCGAATCCAACTTATAAAACAGATGTTATTTACAGTGGTTCTTTACACGGTTTAGCAGGTATGTCTGGACAATATTCTCAAATTATTGCTGAAGGTTATCCTGTTGGAACTTTCTGGGGATTTAAAAATGCAGGGCTAGACGCAAATGGTAAAATCCAGTACTATAATGCAGCAGGAACTGTTGTTCCAGAAAGTGCTTTAGTGGATGATGACAAAACCGATTTAGGAAATATTCAGCCAGATTTGACATTGGGAATTGGAATGAATTTTACTTACGAAAACTTTGATCTTGGCATCAGCGGATACGGAATGTTTGGACAAAAAGCATTAAACGCAACAAACATGATGCTTAATGACCCAACCAGATTACCGGCTTACAATGTTCCAGATGATTTCTTAGGAAGCTGGTATTACGTCTTCGCCAAAATATTCTGATTACTGGATTGAAGATGCTTCTTTCTTCAGACTTCAGACAGTTTCTTTTGGTTATACGATGCCTCTTGGTTTGCAAAAAAATTCAAAATTTAGAATTTATCTTAATGGGAGAAAATCTTGTTGTCTTTACAAGTTACAAAGGTGTAGATCCAGAGATTGGCTTAAATGCTCAAAATGGTGCAGACCAAACAGGATTAGCAGCTCCGGGAATCGACAGATATAATAATTATCCTAGACCAACAACAATTTCTGTTGGATTAAATTTCACGCTGAATAACTAAGCGAATTAACTCAAAAATAGAACAAATGAAAATCAAAATAACAGCAGCAATATTGATGAGCATGCTTTTTACGATATCATGTACAGATTTAAGTGAAGATTTATATGATAAAGTAGAGGATGGAGATTTTGGAAATACGTCCAAAAGAAATTGATGCATTAGTTGGAGGAGCTTATTCTTCTCTAAGAGGATTCGCTGACGGAATTTCAAACAATTACCCAACTTGCGAATATGTATTCTTTTTAACTGAAACTGTTTCTGATGAAGCTACAATTCCGACCAGAGGAACAAACTGGTACGATGGCGGACAATATCAGGATGCACAAAAACATACTTGGAAAGCAGACAACCGAATGATTCTTTCGGCTTGGCGTTACAATTATACGGGGATTGCAAAGATCAACTCAATCATTTATCAAATCGATAAATCGTCTTTGACGGATAATGCAAAAGCACCAATTTATGCTGAATTAAAAGCTTTGAGAGCATATTATTATTACAATCTTTTGGATTTATTTGGAAATGTGCCAATCGTAACCAATTTTGAAGACACATCGCTTCCATCAAATTCTACAAGAAAACAAGTGTATGATTTTGTTGAAAAAGAGCTTACAGATGCTATTCCGCATTTAAATTCAAATGTGGTGTATTCTAAAATGACAAAAAATGTAGCGTATTCTTTATTGGCGAGATTATATTTAAATTCTGAGGCTTTTATTGGAACGGCTCGCTGGCAGGATTGCTTAAATATGTGCCAAAAGATTTCTGGTTACTCTTTGACGCCTGATTTCTTTGCCAATTTCGCTACAGAAAATCAAAAATCACCTGAGATCATTTTTGCAATTCCTTACGATTCAAAAGCAGGAACTGTTGGAAACTATATGAACTCAATGTCTTGTCATTACTTGCATAAATTAACAGTTTCAGCAACGGGCGATTATCCTTGGAGCGCAAACGGAATGTGTGCACAACCAGGCGTATTTTCAGCTTTCGCCGATACAGATAAAAGAAAAAAATGTATGGTAGCTGGAGATCAAATCAATAAAGCGACAGGGCAAGTTATCATTATGGATAGCGGTGAAAAGCTGACTTACACTGAAGAAGTTACAAGCGTTGCTGATGCTAAAGAAAATCAAGGTGTTCGTTTAGGCAAATACGAAATGAAAGAAGGTGAAACTTGGGAACGTGATCATGATTTAGTTGTAATTCGTTATGCCGAAATTTTAATGATGCAGGCCGAATGTTACGTTCGTTTAGGTTCTCCAGATTTGGCAAAACCATTTTGCAACAAGTAACAGCGCGTGCAGGTGAAGAAATGCCAACAACAATTGATCTTCATTTTATTGATCAGGAATTGCTTAAGGAATTCACATTTGAAGGAAGAAGAAGAACAGACAATATTCGTTTTGGAACATTCTTCTTGCCATGGTGGGAAAAAGGAACTACTGAAAAATATAGAGCAATTTTCCCTATTCCGAGTACCGTTTTGACAACAAATAAAAACCTAAAACAGAATCCTGGGTATTAGGTTATTGAATGTCAGTCTTCCATGTTGGTTAGTCGTGGAAGGCTGACATATTTTAATATTCTCAAGATGAATAAGATAAAAATATTTCACGCAGATTCTGCAGATTAATTGGCAGACTTAATCTTGATATAATAAATCTGCGAGAATCTGCTTAAATCTTTTTAAATCTGCGTGAAATAATTCATCCAGAAAGCATAACATAAAAAATATTAATTAATATGAAAAGAGCTATCACTTTATTGTTTTTTGGGATCATGAATATTTTAATCGCCGCCGGTTGCAGTAGCAGTGATGACAAAGGTTCAGAAAAACCAACAGAACCTGAAACACTTGCGCCAGTCGCGATTGAAAAAACAAATAGTACCAAAATTTACGTTCATTATATGCCTTGGTTTGAAACCAATGAAAGCAGTGCCGATAAAAAATGGGGATATCACTGGACAATGGCAAACAAAAATCCAAATAATATTGGAGCAAACAACCGCAGGGAAATTGCGTCCTATTATTATCCGCTGATTGGGCCTTATCATTCGGGCGACAAAAATGTGATTGAAAATCATTTATTATTGATGAAATATTCAGGAATTGATGGTGTTTTAATCGATTGGTACGGCACTTATGATGTGAACGATTACCGAATGGTAAAAGAAAATACCGAACAGTTAATCGCTATGCTAAGTAAAGTTGGTCTTGAATATGCAATTGTTTACGAAGACCGAGTGACAAAAAATGTAGTCGATGCAGGAAAAGCAATTTCAGTAACCAGCGCAGCAAAAACCGATTTGAGTTATATGCAGACAAATTATTTTTCGAATGCCAACTATATCAAAATAAACGGAAAACCGTTACTGCTGAATTTCGGACCAATTGTATTGCAGACACCGGCCGAATGGACAAACGTTTTTAGCACATTAGCTGCAAAACCTACTTTCCTAACGCTTTGGGATCAATCTGTCGAGGCAGGAGACAATGCTTCTGGAGAATATTCGTGGGTGTATAAAAACAGTACGTATTTAACGAATTGGTACACGAATACAAAACCTAAACTTTCTGTTGCAATGGGAAGTGCTTATCCCGGATTTAAAGATTTTTATGCCGAAGGTGGAGGCGGGGCAGCAATTGGCTGGACAATTGAACACAACAATGGAGCAACGCTTGATGGAACACTTAATCTGGCTAAAAATGCAAATTTAAGCTACCTGCAATTGATTACGTGGAATGACTTTGGCGAAGGAACAATGTTTGAACCAACAGTTGAATTTGGGTACAATTACATCGAAAAAGTGAAAACTTTTGCTGGCGTAAAAACCACTGAATCCTATTTTGCAGACATCAGTAAATTATATAATCTAAGAGTAGAAAAGAAAGGCAATGCCGACGCCCAGAAGAAATTAGATCAGGCTTTTAATTATTTTGTTTCGATGCAGCCCGCAAAAGCAAAACAAGTAATAAGCGAAATAAAATAACAGTTGTAATTAATACAATTAAATAATGAAAAACATAAGATATAGATATTGCCTGATTGCTTTAGCTTCAATGCTTATTTGCGCCTGCGGTACTAAAAAAACGACCTATAAAATTAGTTCTCCTGGAAAAAACACCGAATTAGTTTTTGAATTAACTCCTTCTGGACAGCCTCAATACAGTTTTACTTCTGGTGGAAAATCGGTTATTGAGCCTTCTTTGATGGGTTTTGAGTTTCAGGGAATTCAAAAAATGACCGATGGTTTTGAAGTGGTTTCCACCGAAGAAAAAACTGCCGATGAAACTTGGGAACAGCCTTGGGGAGAATTCAAAAAAGTACGTGATCACCATAACGAATTGATTGTTCACTTGAAAGAAGCAAAAGGCGAGGAGCGTTTGGTTGATATTATTTTTAGAGTTTTTGATGATGGCATAGGATTTCGCTATTCGTTTCCAAAACAGCCTCATTTAGGCAAAGTGAAGATTTCGAATGAAGTGACGCAGTTTACTTTTAAATCTAATAACGATGTTTGGTGGATTCCGGTGCATCGCGAAAACAGTTATTACGAAAGTGACATATCGTAAAACGCCTATCAGCAAAACAGATACCATTAATACTCCGGCAACTTTTGAAACAAAAGAGAAATTGTATGTTGCCATTCATGAAGCAAACTTGACTGATTTTGCCTCAATGACACTTTTAAAAACAAGTGATAAACAATACAAAAGTGATTTAGTGCCTTGGGCGGATGGCGTAAAAGTATATGCTGAAACTCCTTTTGTGACGCCTTGGAGAACTATTGTGGTTGGAAAAACTCCGGGTGAAGTGGCTACTTCGACTATTATGCTGAATTTAAACGAACCTTCAAAAATTGAAGATCTTTCTTGGATTACGCCATCAAAATATATCGGAATTTGGTGGGGAATGCATTTAGAGAAATTTACTTGGGGACAAGGTCCAAAACATGGTGCTACAACAAAAAATACAAAAGAATACATTGATTTTGCTGCGAAAAATAATTTCGACGGCGTTCTGGTTGAAGGCTGGAACGAAGGTTGGGATGGCGACTGGACTGCCGATGGATCTGCATTTAGTTTTGTAAAAGCATATCCCGATTTTAATTTGGAAGAAATTACAAAATATGCGGCCATAAAAAATGTCCGTTTAATTGGCCACCATGAAACGGCTGGTGCTTCAAAACATTATGAAAGCCAGCTTGAAGATGCTTTCAAATTGTATCAAAAAATGGGTGTAAATTCGGTTAAAACAGGTTATGTAAACAAATATTTGGATAAAAAAGAATGGCATGATAGTCAATACGGAGCGCGTCATTACAGAAAAGTAATCGAAACGGCGGCCAAATATCATATTATGATTGATAATCACGAACCGATGAAAGGAACAGGAATTCAGCGTACGTATCCAAACTTCATGTCGCAGGAAGGCGGAAGAGGACAGGAATATAATGCGTGGTCTGTTGATGGCGGAAACACACCGCAGCATTTAACAACGTTGCCTTTTACAAGAATGCTTTCTGGACCTTTTGATTATACACCAGGGAATTTCAATTTTGATTATAAAACGCCATCTGGAGCGAGAGTACAGACAACTTTGGCGAATCAATTGGCTTTGTATGTGATTATTTTTAGTCCGTTGCAAATGGCTTCAGATTTACCGGAGAATTATGTTGGAAAACCTGAATTTCAATTCGTAAAAGATGTTCCGTGCACTTGGTCAGATACTAAAGTTTTGGATTCTAAAATTGGTGAATACACGACTATTGTTCGTAAAGATTGGGACGAGAAAAACTGGTATTTAGGTTCTATTACCAATAAAGAGGCAAGAGACTTAAAAGTGCAATTATCATTTTTAGATGCCGGAAAAGAATATGAAGCGACCATTTATGCTGATGGAGCAGGAGCAGATTATAAAACGAATCCGTATCCGGTTGCGATTTCAACACAAAAAGTAAATAGTAAAAGTATAATAAATATCAAATTGGCAGCTGGTGGAGGAACAGCTATAAAATTCGTCCCAGTTAATTAGTTGAGTTAGTAATAACTGCGTTTATTTTAGTTAAGTTTGAGCAGATGAGCCCGATTTCTTTTAGAAGATTTCGGGCTTGTTTTTTTGTTTTTTATTTTTTTGTTTCAGGTTTTAAGTTTCAAGTTTGTTGGGACGTTTATTTTTTAACCGCAAAGGACGCAAGGTTTTAATTTATTGGACTCTATACAAACGCAAAGTTCGCAAAGCTTTGTGAAAAAAACTTTGCGAACTTTGCGTAATCCTTTGCGTCTTTGCGGTTAAAAAAACCTCAGAACCTTAGTATCTCAGAACCTTATTTATGCAACTGAATATGTTTTCCAAAAGAATACGTTAAAGCAATTGTTGGTCCATTGTAGCCCCATTTAAAGAAACCGTTTACTCTTTCTTTTTCAGCATCAACTCTAATGTTTAAACCTGTATATCCTGCTGTTATACTGAAATTTTTATACAAATTATATAATACATTCAAGTTATAACTTAAAATACGCCCATCAATATCATTTACTTTTAGGGCGAAGTAATTAAAATTAGCATAAAGTCCCACTTTTTTGCCTAATACAAATTCTCCCCAAACTCCAATATCTGGCAATGGAGCAGTCACACCAAAATCATCATTAAACGAGACTTGTTGTGTTTGTCCTTCAAGACTTAAACCAACATCTATTAACATTACGTGAGCACCTATTAGGGCACCTATTTCATATTTTGGTTTTGATATAAAAGCGTAACTGTAAAATATTCTAATAATCTGATTGTCAAAAAATGCGGAAACACGTCCATCAACTGGATAAGTATGATCACCAAATTCGATATCCTTTTGAAGAACTTTTGTAGATCTTCTGTTCAAATAAAAATATTCAGAGCCTAATCTTGATCTTCTTGAAATACGCCACTCAAAACCAGCAGTAAATGATGTACTGCTTTTATTAAATCCGAGATCTTTTTCAAAATCAATCATATCTCCAAAGTTACCATTATTGCCTCCTACTTCTACTTGTGTGTTGTTAACAGGAAAAAAAGCACCGGCTGTGAATTTAAATCGTCTTGCGTGCCAAGGCAAATCTTCAGGATCATAATTCTGAAAATCATCTGCTTTGGAATTGTTGTTTTGTAAGGCAGGTAGATTATCAGCTGGAATTTCGGCAGTGGTTTGTGCTTTTGCCGTAATCCAAAAGAGGCAAACTATCATAAAACAAATTAATTTTTTCATCGGATTTAATTTTAAAGTTTTTGATAAATTTTTAACACTTAAAGTTAACAAAAAAAATCATTCATTTAAGTTTTTGGGACTTATTATTTGATTAATTCATTTGATTATCAGTTTGGTAGCTTTTGGATGGCCTAGAAAAGCCTTAAATTTCTTTTGAAAAACCGATGCCGCGTGAGGGATAGAAGGAAGCTACCGAAGTAGCCCGAATAGCCCGACAGCATTTAAAAAAAGGCCTCAATACGCGCAAAGCATATTGAGGCCTTTTTTTAAATGGTGGCACGCCCAGATTTTAATTGTTAATTGTTAAATGTTAAATGTGAGTTGTTAATTGTGGTTTGCAAGTTTTGGAATGTTAAAATAATTACGCAAAGTTTGTCATCCTGAGCGAAGTCGAAGGACCTCATGCTGAATCAATACTGTATGTCTACACGGTGAGTGGCCTTCCACTGCGCTCAGGGTGACATGCAGAGGAATTTATAATTAACAATTTACAATTCACAATTAAAATTAGACTCTATTATAATCGGCTTTCCAGTGAACGATTGCTTTTTTGATGGAATCTCCTGGAAGATTATTTTTTAGAGCGTCTTCTAGAAGTTCTAAAAATTCGTTGTCTGGTGCAAAACGAAGAGCAAATATTTGATCATCAGTTAATTTGTATTCAAATTCTTCGAATCTTTTTCCGGTAAGTGTAAAATAGCGGTAACGAACTTCTAAACGCACGATTCGGTTTTGCAATATAAGCGCATAATGCTGGCGCAGCATAAAAGCCAAAAAGAACAGGAAAATAAAGCCGACACTGATAAACGACCATATAAGAGTGTCGTTTGTAGTGCAGGCAAAATAAATACTGAAGCCTAAAAAAATGATTAAAACGGGATAATATATAAAATGATGCGGGGTGTAAAAGCGTATGTGATTGTAATAAGTTTGAACTTTCATAATTGCGTTTTTAGGTCTTGATTAAAAAAACAAAGCTACTCTAAAAATTAGAATAGCTTTATTTCTCAAAATAAACTAACATAACCAATGTTTTCTTTATACTTTAAACTGTTTACAGTTCGTAATTCTATTTATTTGAAAAAAAGCCTTCATTGTGCATATAAATTCTTCTTTGTTGTGGCTTTAATTTCTTGATTGTAAAGTTACATCGGGCAACATGGTTTGTGTTATATTTTAATTTGAAAATGTTATATGATTTCAACTGCCGGTGTTTATTGTGCCAATCATTTTCCATTCGGATAATTTTGAATCGAAAGATTTTCCTGCATTGGCAGGACTTGTAGAAGGAAGTGTATGCAACTGATATGTTTTTTTCAGATGCACATATTTTTTAAAAAAGGCATGTGCTTTTTGTCCGTTAAAGAAAATTGTTTTGATGTTGGGATGCTGTTTTAAAAATGTTTCAAAATCATTTGCGATTTCATTTTTAATCGCGCTGTCCAAACTTCCTATTCGGTCACAATATTGCAGAACATCCCAAAGTGCTATTTTGTTTTTTTGAAGCAAAGCTTTTCTTATTTCATAATCGTTTGAAAAATCTTCTTGGAAAATAAGAAACATAAATTTCCAAAAATTATTCTGATTGTGCCCGTAATATTGATTCAGTTCTAAGGATTTTGTACCTGGCATTGTACCGAGAATCAGAATTGTAGCATCATTTGTGGCGATTGGTTCGAACGAAAAGCTTTTCATTTTTTTTTGAATTAAGAAATTTTTTGTTTGAGTTAAAAATATCATTTCGAAGTAATTATAAAACAAAACCTCAAAATTATATAACATTTTTCAAGAGCGCTTAACCGAACTTTGATTTATTGATTTTTAATAGAAATCTAAAAGTGAAGTCTCAAATTTAAATGTACGCAAAATGAAAATAGTTACCATACATACAGAACAAATTCAAACCGTATTTGATGAATTAAATGATAATTTTGACGGAAAAATAGCTTTTGATTTTGATGAATATACGCTTGAAATTAATAATAGTTTTGCGAAAGGAACCATAACTGGCGCTTCTTTTAATGATAATATTTCGTACGTCCAGTTTGATATGACATTTTCGACGGCCGTTAGAATGGATTTTTTAAATGTGATGTCTACTCCGGTTTATTTTGCGTATTGTTCAAAAGGCTGTCTTTCGCATAGTTTTGGAATTAACGGCGAGGAGCGAAAGTTTAAAACTTTTCAAACTGCCATTTTAACTTCAAATGAGAATCAGGATAATGTTTTGTTTTTTGAGAAGGATGTTAATACCAAATTAACGCTTATTATTGTGGGAACTCAAACAGAACAGCCATTTTTGATGCCATCACTCAACCAAAAAGTAAAAGAAACTTTTTTTGAAAATAATACAGAGGAAAATTTCTTTTATATGGGTTCGTATAATTTGAAAATTGCCGAAAAAATTGAACAGCTTAACGCGGTAACGCAAACCGGAATTGTTAGAAATCTATTGAAAGAAGGAATATTGAAAATTATTTTGGCAATGGAAATTCAGCAACACAGTGACGATTTAAATTCTTTTTCAAAAGATGCAAATTGCTTAACTCTGAAAGAAATGGAAGAAATAAAAGAGCTTTCAGAATTCATAAAATCAAGTCCAGAAGAAGCTTTTACGATTAAATCACTGAGCAAAAAATCAGGATTGTCACCAAGTAAACTTCAGGAAGGTTTTAAAATGATTCATGATCGAACTGTCAACGATTATATCACGCACATGAGGGTTTTAAAAGCCGAAATTTTAATGCGCACTTCTGATCTTAATATTTCTGAAATTGTGTATTGCATTGGTTTTACGAGTAGAAGTTATTTCTCAAAAATCTTCAAACAAAAATTCAACTGCAGTCCAAAAGAGTATAAGTTTAATGTCTCTGCGTGATTTGAAGGTTCTAAGGTTCTGAGATGCTAAGGTGCTAAGATTTTTTTAAAATATCTTTGATATATAATAGTAAACTAAGATTTTAAGTCGCTGAGGTTCGAAGTGAAAACTTTGAGGCTCCAAACTTAGAATCTTAGTTTTTTTATAAAAGTTACTTTAAAACTTAGCACCTTAGCATCTTAGCATCTCAGAACCTTTATAACTCACCTTCCAAATCGATAATACTCTAAATCCATATTATTTTTATTGTTGATGGAATCCAGAATTGAATTCATTCCGATAATACTGAACGTGATTCCGTTGCCACCAAAACCTAAAACATAATGTTCATTTTTTTTAGGATCTGGTTTTCCAAAATAGGGCAGGCCATCTTTTGTTTCACCAAATGTTCCCGCCCAAGAATAATCCAATTTAAAATTAATATTCGGAAATTTTCTTCTGAAGGATCTTAATAGGTATTGTTCTTTTTTCGGAATTAATTTATCGCGTTTTTTTGGATCTATAAAATCTTCATCACCTCCGCCAACAATCAATCTATTATCTGAAGTTGCTCTAAAATATAAATACGGATTTGAAGTATCCCAGAGAATGGAATTTTTGAAAACAGCCGGCAAATCTGGTAAACTTTCAGACGCAATAACGTAAGTACTTTTTAAATCTACCACTTTTTCCGTTAGTGTTTCAGTACTTTCGTAGCCAGAACAATGTATGATATCATGCGCTGTAATCGAATTTCCAGCTTCCGTTTGGGCAATAAATTTTCCGCCTTTATTTTTTATAGATTCAATATTCGTGCGGTCATAAATTTTCATTCCCTTATTTTGGCAATACGAAAGTAAATCCTGAGCTAAGTGATAGGGATCAACAACGGCTGCAGTTTTTGATTCTATAGCCGCAATTGCTTTTAGCCCCATTGTTTCTAATTCTGCTTTGCTGAGCCAGTTAACATCAAATCCATGCTGTTTTCGGGTTTTGAATTCATTCTTCAAAAACGGAATATCTTTTTTGAGACTGCAGAAATAAATACTTTTTTTAAACTCAAATTCGCAGTCACTTTTTATGGTATCGATAATGATTCGCAAATCAAAAATCGCTTTTTTTCCGTTTCTGTAGCTGTTTATTGCACAATCAGCTCCTCTTAATTTGATCAATTCGTGCAACGAAACATCAATTTCGTATTGAAGCAAAGCTGTACTTGCGGCAGTACTTCCGTTGCAAATATCGCGTCGGTCAACTAAAACTACTTTTTTTCCTTCGCTAATTAGTTGATAAGCAATTAGTGCACCTGTAATACCGCCTCCAATAATCAAGATCGGTGTTTCGAGATCTGAATCTAAAGATGGATAACTTGCTTGCATTTTATATTTTAATGGCCAGAAAGTTTCGGTTGAGCGTAGTTTCATTTTTTGGTAGTTTTTGTTGTCGAAGCAGTTTTTGGTTTTTTAGGGGTTTTACTCAAGTTTTTATATTGAGTTCTGTTTTTGTCTTTTCTTTCATGCTGTTCATGCGCCTCTGCAATAGAATGTGATGTTCTGATCGATTCATCTTTTTTTGCAAGTTCGCTTAGTCTGTGGTAATATTTCTGAACAATAATCATTTCTTCCTCGGTCATGCTTTCGATATCAACAAGACTATTGCTAGAATATTCATTGGAAGCAACTAATTCATTTAGCTTCAATTGAATCGCAAGTGAATCTTTATTTTGTGCTTTCTGAATTAAAAAAACCATTAGAAAAGTGATAATCGTTGTTCCAGTATTAATAACTAATTGCCAGGTCTCTGAATAGTCAAAAAATGGACCTGAAACTGCCCAGACAACAACAGTTAAAAAAGCAATAATAAATGCTGGTGTACTTCCTGTTGCTTTACAAACGGCGCTTGCGAACTTTTCGAAAGCACTATTTTTACTTTGATTTTTTATTTTCATTAGAATTTTATTTTTTGGTTTTGCTTACTTTTTCTTCTCTGATTACTTTATTGTGTTTTTCATCATAAACAGCGGCAATGATTTTTTGTCCTGTTTTACTGAATATTTTAATTTTTGGATTTTCATGTGTTCCTGTGATTACAATTGGAAAACCAATTATTCCGAAAGGAGGAAGCCCCAAACGCATTCTTAAATCCAGTAGTCCGTCAAAACTCGTTGTGCCTTTTATTGTTGGTCTGAAACTGGCCACATAAAACGTAAACGGTTCAATAAAAATTAAGTTTTTATCAATGGTTGATGTAATTTCAATTCCTTTCATATCAGGGTTATCAAGACCTTTTTGTCCGGTTTTAGAACTGATTCCGTCAAATAATTTCAATCCTTTTACTTGAACATCACGCAAATTTATTGTTCCGCCACCTTGAAGAGATTCATAAATTGGTCCCATATTTCCATTTAAATCACCTTTGACATTATAATCAACAGAAATAATTCCTTGTGCTTTTTCGGCAACAGTTACCATATCATGAAACATCGGAATTTCTTTGTATGCGCGTTGTACATTAAAATCTTTAGCGGTAAAATGCGCATGCAAAATGTGCAGATGTTGGGGATTCGTCTTTGTAAGTGGCATCAACTCCTAATAAGCAGTCTATGATATTAAAAGTGGCATTTTGCTAAATAAAAATTTCCTTTATGCGATTCCGGTTTTACCCGAAAGTTTGTTGAAAACTAGATTCTTTATATTCTACTTTATCAGCATTTGCATTTAAGTGACACATTCAAGTTTTTCGGAATCATAACAACACCGCTCATTTTCGGATGATCTTCTTTGGCATAATCAACTTCGAGTTTTCGGTTATTATTTTCTCCATTTTTAAGTGCCATAAATTCATCAACATTGATCAGTTTTGATTTCATGTTGAAATTGCCATTCAAAGTTCCGTGTGATTCCAGAAAGTAATTAATTGTATTTAAAAGATATCCGTTTATATCAAAATCTGATTTTCCGTAAGTCGCATTGAATTTTTCAAACCACATTTTTTCATTCTGAAAACGGAAATTTCCTTGTTTGATATAAAAAGCTTTCGGAAAAAGTTCCGATGTTGCCTTTAATATTTTTAAGCAGAATTGTACCTCGATTATCTAGCTTACTGTATTGTCCGTTTGTGGCATAGCTTTGTTTTCCTTTAAGAGATAAATCAGCTTTAGCATAACCCGTTAGGTCAACTCCTTTTTGTGAGAAGACTTGATAAATTCGGCCCACATTCAATTCGCCTTTAATTTTGGCATTGTAAGCCAAATCATTGAAGTCGGAAAGCGTCGCATTTACATACATCGGGTTTCCTTCAAAAACAAATGATGCCGGCGCTACAGCAACAATCAAATCTTGATACGTACCTGCTTTATTGAGAACATTGGCAACAAAAGTTATGTTTGTGATTGGATTTGGATAATATTCCGTTTTTAGCCAGCCGTTGTGGAGCGCAATACCACCAATTGTTTTTGGAAACAGTTTTTTTGAAGTGCTGAAAATTCCTTTAGCTTTAATATTTGTTTTTAAAATTCCTTTTAAATCAATTGTATTCAAACCTAAAGCAGCATCGACAACCGCAAGATCCAGTGCACCTTTTACGCTAGCATCAACCGTCATTTCGGTAAAACCTTTGCTGTGCAAATAAGCGTTGAAATAATCTTTTTCACCCACTTTAAATTTAAAAGTTCGAAGATTTACCAGAAGCTGTTCCATATCTAAAGAGGGAAGAATCGCATTAAGATTTAGTTGAAAATCAGTCAGCGGGACGGGAGCATTTTTATAATTTACAGCACCTTTATCAATTTTTAAATTGAAAGCTAAATTTGGCTTTTGTTTTTTTGCGACATTATAATCTCCTTTCAAAGTAAAAAGAAGATCGCTTCGTCCAGAAATTTCAGTTTTTTCCAGCCAAGTTAAATACTCGGGAGGCATAACAGAAAGCAAATCTTTTACAGTTGTATTTTCTGAAGCGGCTTTGATATTAATTTTATAGCCATCTTTTAAAATAGTAAAAAGCCCCGTAAATTTTAAGGGCAGTTTATTGATATGCAATTCATTTTTTTGAAGAATAAACGAAAGTGCGTGTGTATTGATGCGCGTAATTAAATCGGCGCTTACATTTTTTCTTCTCAAATATCCGGTACGATCGTAATAGAAATCAAGATTATCAATTTTGGCATTCGTACTTAAATCAAAAATATCATCGCTGAGATTTCCTTTTCCAATATAATTAAAACCTTTTGCATCGACTAAAACTTTAGCCGAACGGTCATTGTATTTAACATGACAATTTTTGAGGTCGATTCTTTCCAAACGTATTGCAGTTCCTTCTTCGGGCGCGTTTGGGTCATTTTTTTCGTTTTTTCGATCTTCTGGAGCAATATAAATATTGTAGTTGGCTTGTCCTTTTTCATTTACCATTACATTTATTAAAGCATCAGAAACGTATAATTTGTTGATTTTGACTTCGCGGTCAAAAATCAATCTTTTCAGATTTATTCCAAAAGCAACCTGATCTGCTTTTAGTAAAGTATCATTGCTGAAAGGCTTTGATCCCGTCATAGACAAATTATCTAAAGAAACCGTCAGTGATGGAAAATGAGTAAAAAAGGAAAGTTTAGATTTCGAAAAATCCAATTTTGTATCCAAACGTTCATTCGCTATTTTTTTAACTTCAGATGCAACTTTTCCAGGAAATAATAGCGGAATGAGAAAAAGCAATAGTAATATTCCTGCTATCGTGATTCCAGTCCATTTTAGAATTTTAAGGCTTGTATTTTGATATGAAGTTTTCATGGGGCAACAATTTTACTGTTTTTTTTCAGGCTCTTTTTTAGCATCTTGTTCTTTTTGTTTGTCCTGTTTTGCTTTCTCTTCTTTAGCTTTTTCCTGTTTTTCCTTTTCTTCTTTGGCTTTTTCTTCTTTTTCTTTTTGAGCTTCTTCTTGTTTTTCTTTAACTTCTTCTTCTTTTTTAGCTTTTTCTTTCTCTTTTTTCTTGAAATAGCCTCTAAAAAGGAAATTGCTTTTTGCGGCTTCCATATTTTCGCTAAAGCCTTTTGTGCCACTTTCTAAGTTTGAAAGCGTATTGGTAACACTGTTTGCCATTTTATCATCACGAACTAATCTTGCCAAAGCACCATTTCCGTTATTCATACTGTGGCTGAAAATCGCTAATTCTTCAGAAATTACGCCCACATTGTCAACGCTTTTCTTGACGCTTTTCATGATATCATTCATCTCGATTCCGTCAATAGATGCTATCGTTCCGTTATCTTCAATAATTTTTGTTGATTTAACACCTGGAGAAATGGTCAATACTTTATCGCCCATTAATCCGTCAGAACCAATACCTGCGCGAGCGTCGGTTTTGATGAATTTTCGAATTTCATCTTTAATAACCATTGAAACTACTACAGATGAATCGTTTATAATTCTGATTTCTTCAACAGTCCCAATGTTAATACCAGAAAAACGCACATTGTTCCCTACTTCTAAGCCACTTACAGTTTTAAATTTTGAACTGATGTGAAAAGTAGAGCCAAACAGATTTTTTTGTTTTCCGATAAAATAAATGGCCATAATAAACAGCAACAGACCAACTGATACAAACATTCCTAATTTCCAAGTATATCCAGATTCCTTTTCCATGATTTCTACAATTTATTTTGCTTTATTCAAAAAATGAGCGCACCCATTCGTCTTCGTCTTTTTCAAGTTCTTCATAAGTTCCTTCGGCGTGGATTACTCCATCTTTTAAAACCATAATTCTGTCGGCAGTTAATTTGGCGCAAGCCATATCGTGCGTAATAATTATCGATGAGGTCTTTTGTTTGTGTTTTATATCCAAAATTAATTCGCTTATTTCTCGAGATGTAATGGTGTCTAATCCTGTTGTGGGTTCGTCGTACAAAATGATTTCGGGTTTTAAGATCAGTGTTCTTGCAAGACCGATTCTCTTTCTCATTCCGCCAGATAATTCGGCTGGCATTTTATCAATTGCATCGGCTAGACCGACACTTTCAAGAGCTTCTACAACTTCATTTTCAATTTCATCTTCGTTTAAATCTCTTTTATGTGCACGTAAAGTAAAAGACAGATTTTCTCTAACCGACATTGAATCGTACAATGCACCGCTTTGAAATAAAAAGCCAATTCTAACTCTCATTTTATTGAGGTCGTTTTTACTGAGATCCAATATGTTTTCGTTAAAAACTTTTATTTCTCCCTTATCTGGTTCTATCAATCCGACAATACATTTTATTGTCACCGATTTTCCCGAGCCAGACCGCCCTAAAATGACTAAATCTTCGCCTTTATTGACGGTAAGATTCACGCCTTTTAAAACTTTATTGTCTTTCCCAAAAGTCTTTTGCAGGTTTTTAATCTCAATAATCGGAGTCTGATTTTTATCTGCTGTTTTTTTGTCGGTATTTTTCTTTTCTTTAATCATTTTAAAAAAATAAATCGGTTATCTGAACTGCAACCATATCAATAATAAATATGCTTAAAGAAGCTGTAACTACAGATGAGTTTGCAGCTCGGCCCACGCTTTCTGTTCCATTTGCGGCATTAAAGCCTTTATAACATCCAATCATACCAATAAAAAATCCAAAGAAGAATGTTTTTATGGTTGCCGGAATCAGATCTGAAAATTCTAATGACTGAATAATCTGGGTTAGATATCGGTAGAAATTAACATCGCCTTTAATGTTTATTCCGGCGTATCCACCCAAAAGACCAACTGCATCTGCAAATATTACTAATACTGGAACCATTAGCGTACAAGCTAAAATTCGGGTTACAACCAAATAATTATAAGGATTGATGGCCGAAACTTCCATTGCGTCAATTTGTTCCGTTACTTTCATAGAGCCTAACTCGGCACCAATTCCTGATGAAATTTTTCCAGCACAAATCAAGGCTGTTATTACTGGAGCAATTTCCCGAATTAGCGAAAGTGCCACCATTCCAGGAAGCCAGCTTTCGGCACCAAATGTTACCAAAGTAGGTCTCGACTGAATGGTCAATACCAGACCCATAATAAAACCGGTTATAGCAACTAATGGCAACGATTTGTAGCCAATGACATAACATTGTTTTAAGAACTCTTTTGCCTCGTAGGGAGGAATTATGAGCTCCTTAAAAAAACGCGATGCAAACACTGTTGCATTTCCAATTTGTGCGAATGTATTTTTTAAGCTGAGGATCAAAATAATGTCGTTTTAGAGTTGAAACATATTGCAAATCAGTTTTTTAACAGTTTTGTATGTCTTTTGTAATTATAGATGAAAGTTACCCTAATACTTGTTAAAATCTTTTACACAACTTTTTTTGAAGCTTATATAATTTACATTCAAATACAATAATTCGTTGGGAGTAACGTTCTTAACTCCTTAAAACAAAAAATCCCTTTCATTGAGAAAGGGATTTTAAGGGTTTAAAAAGAATTTTGGTCAGCTTTCCTGTTTGAATTTATGAGTTGATTGCGATTCCAGTTCGAGATTTCATAAGCGGAATAACTCGAGATTGCGATAAAGCTAGTTTTTCCATTAATAATCTTGCAGTAAGAAAACATACAGTTGATTCTGCACCTTGATTTAAATTTACGTTTTCTTTTTCAAGTCCGTCATAACCGCCACCACTAATCGGATTGTACATAATTTGATTTAAATGATTTTTGCCTAAAAACCAATTGAATGCAGCTTTCATTTTCTTTTTGTAATGCGGTGTTTTAAACGCGTTGTAAAAAGTATTTAAAGTTTGAATGGTATACGTAACGTCAATTGGCTGTTCGCCATATTGACTTGGTTCTGAACCTTTATGATGCCAGCTTTGATTTGAAATTGCTTTAAAATTGCCATTTACAAATGTTTTAGAAATCAAGAAATCTAATGAATCTAAGGCCACTTTTTTGTAAATAGGTTTATTGGTAATCAAATAAGCATAAAGCATAGATTCTGGCAGAATTCCATTTCCGTAGGTTAAATAATTTTCAAACCATTGCCAGTCTTCACTTGCAGTATCTTCATAATTAGCCAGCAATTTTGCATTTAGTTTATTGATTATTGCCGCTACATATAAATTAGGAATTGCAGTATGATATAAAAACAAACCTTTGGTAGCGAATCCTATAGAACGTGGCGACTGAATAGTTTCAGCCCATTTCAATGAATTCAATAAACATTTTGTCGCTTTTTTAATAATAGCTTCCGGAAGAATATCTGAAAGAGAAACTACTGTTCCCAACGCCCAGATTGCTCTTGCATTTGAATCTTCTAAATTAACTTCGGCATTTTGTTCAATATGTTCGCGATTTTCCTGATCAACATAATTGATAAAATCACCTTTTGGTTTTTGACAACGTTGAATAAAGTCTAGATAAATTAAAATATAAGCCAAATCATCTTTATCCTGAGTCAGTTTATAATGCATGCAAAAAGCAATTAAGGCTCGCGCATTATCATCTAAAGTATATCCTGAATCTAAATCTGGAACAGAAATTTTACTGAACTGAATAATTCCAAGATCTGTCGTTAATTTTTTAATATGATTTAAACGAATTGGCGGATAACTATATTTAATATCCGATGGATTTTCAATTAAGTTTTTATAGGTATTTATGTGTGTAATGGCAGCATTTTCCCAAGAAGAAGCGCGCATTTTTGTAAAGGATTGAATTCCCATTTCATTTCTTAAACCTTCGTCAGAAATCAATTTTATTGCCGCTTCTGCAAATTGGTCAACATCTCCAATATCCACTAATATTCCTGAATCTGGAGTCAAAACTTCTCTTGTATGTGGAATTTTTGAAGCAACTATAGGACAAGCGCAACTCATAGCGTAAGCAAACGTGCCGCTCACAGCCTGATTTGGATCTTTAGACGTAAACATATAAATATCTGTCGCTTTCAAATAGTTTAAAAGTTCATCAGTATCTAAATATTGATTGATAAAACGGACGTTATTTTCAAGTTTTAAATCGGCAACAATTGCTTCAAGTTTTTCTCGATAGGTATCTACGCCATCTTTAATTAAATTTGGATGTGTTTTTCCAATTATTAAGTAGAGTGCATTTGGTGCTTTTTCAATAATTTTTGGAAGCGCCTGCAATCCAGTTTCTATATTTTTTCCTTCGCCCAAAAGTCCGAACGTAGAGAGAACTAATCGATCTTCAATATTTAATTTTTCTTTTGCCTGAGTAGGAGTTTCATACACTACAATGTGAGTACCATGTGGCACGCAAGTGATTATTTTTTCATCGATTTCATAATCGTTGATCAAAATTTCTTTCGATTTATTTGTCATCACAAAAACAGAATTACTGTAACTCAATAACAATTTTACAAACGTTTTTAAATCATTATTTGGATTCGGAATAACGCTGTGAAAAGTAAAAGTAACCGGCTTTTTAATCACATTCAAAAAGTCTAAAAGATAATCACCGTAGTTTCCTGAAAACAATCCAAATTCATGCTGAATATGGACTAGTTTTACAGCTTCATCTTTATTGATTTCCTCTGCAACTTTAGCATAATCTTCTCTATTTTTTGTATTTAAAGTAAATGCCTGTGTAGGTTTTTCTTTTGGTTTATCTACAAGTTCGCATATTTCGCATTTGATAGATTTACCATAAACATCTGTGATTCCTTTGATGGTATCCTGTGTATAAGTAGCTATGCCACATTGAGTTGGCGGAAAAGTAGATAAAAAAACTATTTTGGATTTATTGGATATCGTCTTCATGAGAATTTTGTTTTAATTCAGTTAATAAGTCGTTGAGGTTCAATGAAGCCACCGCAATTTTGTCATCGGCAGCACCGTAATAAATATATAGAAGGTCATCAAAAATGGCAGTTCCGGTAGGGAAGACCACATAATTTACATAACCATGTCTTTCATAATATTCTGAAGGCGTAATAATTGGTTTGCTCAATCGTGATAACACTTTTGAAGGATCATTAAGATCTAATAAAGCAGCGCAGGCATGATATACAAGACCTTTTTCACGTTTTTCGGCGGCGTGATAAATCAACAGCCAGCCGTCTTTAGTTTCAATGGGTGGTGCACCTGGACCAATATGACTGGTTTCGTGGTCATATTTTGGTTCCAGTACAATATGGTCTGGTAAGTTTTTGATGTAGTCTTTCCAAAATTCAACCGTCAGATCGGTTTTTTTTTCAAAAGAAAATATTTGAATTGAAGGAAATAATCTATGTAAAGCTATGAATTTCCCGTCGATTTTCATAGGAAAAAGAACTACATTTTTATCCCAGACATATAAATTTTCTTTCATTGTTTCTGTCAGCGGATAATTTTTTTCTGTATTGAAAGCTAGTATCTTGGCAATGCTCGGAATTTGCAAGTGTTTGCGAATCAAGTTCGTAAATTCATGCAAAATAAATCGAGGCGTTATAATTCCTTTCTTTTTAAAAGAAGTTATATCTTTTGATGTTGCAAGAGCACCACATGCATTTATTCCGTCATAGGTTACGTACGTTAGATAAAATTTATCTTCAATTTTTACAATCCTCGGATCTTCTACACCGTGAATTTCGTAAATGTATTCAGGAACAAAAATTGGTTCTGTATGTCTTTCCACTAAATTTTTTGGTCCTTCAAATCGACAGTAGCCAATAGTTGAAAAATTTCCCCTTTTTGCAGCTCTATAGAACATATGAACATTATTGCCGTCTTGATAAATTGCAGGATTTAGAACGCCAAGAGCTTCAAAAGCACGATCGGTTTTCTCTAAAATCACTCCATGTTTTACAGCGGTTAAACTTTTTATAGCTGCTATTTCCATAATATTTTCAATTTTCATCTAAAATTACTTTAGAAACAAGGCGACAATTAATCCAATCGATCAAAAAAATAACTCAATCACTTATAAATGGGAATTTTGTAAATAGAAGAAAGAGATTGTAAAAATTATTCTATAGTCTTTGTTTTTAGCTTATTGTGTTAATAAAAAAACTTTTTAAGTTAATACAAATTATACTAACAAACGAATTTTGTAAAAAAAAAGATATCAAAAAGGAATATTCACCATTAAAAAAAAAATGTTATGTCACATTGGACTGTAAGTTTTAGTATTTTGACAATTATTGCCGGAATATTTGGTTTTGGCGTAATTGACAACGGAGCGGAGAGTTTTGCGCTATTTTTTTTCTTTATCTTTTTTATATTAACTATTATAACCGCAATAATAGGCCGAATAACAATATCGCATTGAATCAATAAAAAACGCGAAATCAATAATTTTGATTTCGCGTTTTTAGTTTTTTTATCTAGTAATTAATTAGTTTCTTAATGACTGATATTTTTTTTGAATAAAAGCAATTGGAATCCCAATACAACATATCAAAATTATGATGGATAAAAACAACGGAAAATCTAAATGCTTTTCTGGCAGAACTGGAAATACAACTGGAAGTACAACCAAATTCATGATAATCCAGACAAAAATTCCATAAATAATTCCTGAGACCAATGTGTTTTTTTTCAGAAATGAAAAATAAGGAAAAACAGTAAAATAAAACCACGCAAAAGTAAAAGCAATGAAGTAGTGCAATAAAAGGCCGTAAAGTGCCATTTGAGCGCCACCGCTATATGCTTCTTTTTTAAAGATACCGCTTGCTATCGATTGCAAGATTTTAATTCCTGTTGTTTTGTTTAAAATACCTGCATAAATGGTAATTGCAGCAACAACATCCAGTGTTCCTGCAATTAATCCAGCTATAAAAATAGCACCGCTTTTTGATTTCATATAAATAGGTTTTTGGTTAGATTTGAAGCTTTAAATTATACTTTGGTGAGTTTCTTTAAAATCGAATTTAATTGGTAAGTATGTCTCTGAGTATGAACAAGTGCAAAATGAATCCATTCAAAAATGGTGAAATGTTCAAAACCAGGAACATTAAAATCCAAACAAGTCAAGGTTAAATCATATTTTTCGGCAGATTCAAGCAAATCAGTTTCAATTTTTTGAAATTTATTTTTTAGATCACTTTTGTTGTATTCTTTTTTTTCTGGTATTAAAAAGTCAGGCGCATTCATTTTAGTGCTAAAATCGAGGAAAAGTGCGTCTAATGGAAATATATTGTCATCATATTTCCGAATTGTGTTTTTTGTTTTTCCAGCAAATAATTCAGGAAAACCAGAACAAGCTAGAATAATGTGCTGTGCTGTTTGTCCTGCAGTCCAGCTTCCTTGGTAGGGAACTTGATTTAATTCTTCGTCTGAAAATGAAGAAAGTATTTCATTCAATTTATCGAATGTTTCAACAATATTTTTTTTAACTGCTGTTTTCATTTTGTCAATTTTAAATTACACTTGATTTATGAAAGAGGAGTTTTTTTTGAAAATGGATGTTCTTTCAAAAGTACAATAAAATATTTAAGATGTTTTAAATCAGTTGCTTAATATTTTATAAGATGATTTTAAAGTACTTCGCAATGAAAACCATACGAATGAAGAAGCGCAATTATTTTTCGATTTGAAATTGATGAGGAATGAATCCGCAGAATTTTATCACAATCTTCTAAATCAAAATTGATTATACTGTTTGGGAAATGCTCAAGAAGTTTCCCCACAATCATTTGCGAGTGTTCGACTTCCTGAACATTTGTTTTGAAAACCTCTATCATAATTTCAAAAGTTTATAACGCTATATTTTTGTAGCGTTCTATTTTATGATAATAGATATATGAAATTGCCAGAATCAATAAAATAATTAACGGAAAGAAAGCCATGAAAGATTAATCCATCAACAGAAAAATGACTGATAGAAGCAAAGATAAAATCGAAATCCAAATCCAGCATAAGCCCATTCTTTGATGCGTCCGGGTACTTGCGGAATCACTAATACTAAAACTCCTAAAATTTTGAAAACAACTAATGCATTCCCAAAATATTCTGGATAACCTAAATGTCTGATTCCTTCTTTTGCCATTTCAGACTGAGAAGTCAATGCTGGCATAACACCTTCAAATAAAAAAATAATAATTGTTGTAATCCAGAAAATAATTTTTGCTTTTTTCATATGGTTTGTTTTTAAATAGTTATAGGTTAGTGTATTACAAATATAGGATTTTAGTTTTTTCATGAAATACATATTTACGACTATTTTAGGGGCATTTGAGACAGATTTGGTTGTTAGATGTTAGTTGTTAGTTTTTAGTTGTTAGTTGTGATGCTGTTATCTCTCATAGTTTGTCATCCTGAGCGAAGTCGAAGGACCGCACAGAAGCTCTTCAAACATTGTCGATTTAGCTTGCAGAGTTTCTTGCGGAGATCCTTCGTTCCTCGGGATGACAAGATTGCGTGTAGAATTTGGCGCATAAAAAATCCGTTCAAATCCGCGTTTTCGCAAAGCGAATCCGTGTCATCCGCGTGCCATGTCAAACAAAAAACGCCATGAAACCCAAAGGTCTCACAGCGTTTTCATCTCAAAAAATAAATAATTAACGGGTAAATAGGTGTATTATTTCCAGCCTCCGCCTAGAGCGCGATATAAATCGGTATTAGCAGAAAGTTGTTCTCTTTTTATATCAGCAAGTTCTAATTCGCTTTGCAATAAATTCGCTTGTGCAGTCAAAACTTCAAGATATTCTGCCATTCCATTTTTAAATAAAAGGTTGGCATTTTTAATTGCTTGTTGCAACGTTTTTACTTTTTCTTTCAAGAAAGTTTCCTGTTGCTGTAATTTCTCTACTTTAACCAAAGCATCAGAAACTTCACTTACGGCAACCAAAACAGATTGTCTGAAATTTAAAACCGCTTTTTCTCTTTCTGCAACAGCGATATTATATTGCGTTTTTAGTCTTTTATTGTTCAAAAGCGGTTGTGTTAAACCTCCCGCAACAGTTCCGAATAAAGAAGCCGGAATAGTTGAACCAATTGCTGGTTTCGAAAGAATTTACTCCGCCTTGAGCCGTAATTCTTAAAGCTGGATATAAATCGGCTTTTGTGATTCCAACATTTGCGTTTGCTACTTTAAGAGCTAATTCGGCACTTTTTACATCCGGTCTTCTGCTTACTAATGAAGACGGAATTCCGATTGCGTGTATTGTTTTTAACTTCAATAGAGCTCAAACGAATTGTTCTTTCTTTTGAATCTGGAAATGAACCTGTCAATACACTCAAAGCATTTTCCTGAATCGCAATGTTTTGTTCCAATAACGGAATCAATTGCGCTGAGTTTAATTTTTGCGCTTCCGATTGTTGAATTGCCAATGAAGTTACCTGACCAGCATCATATTTCAATTTGATAATATTGGTTGTACTATCATTTAAACTGAAGATTTTGTCTGGCAATATCCAATTGTGCATCCAGCATCAAAAGATTGTAATAGCCTTTAGAAACATTGGCAACAATATTTGTCTGCAATGCTTTTTTTACTTCTGCAGATTGCAAATATCCTGCAAAAGCGCCTTTCTTCTGATTTTTGATTTTCCCCCAAATATCCGCTTCCCACGAAAGTGAAGCTCCGGCAGAATAATCGTCAATATGTTTGGCTCCAATTGCTTGATTTAAGTTTATTCCTGTAAAACTATTGTCAGACGGATTATTTGTACTTGCATTTACAAATAAATTAACCTGAGGCACATTTCCCCATTTAGATTGCGTAAATCGATATTGCGCAATTTCAATGTTTTTAGTCGGCAATCTGCAAATCGTTATTTCTTGCAACGGCGCTGTCGATTAGTTTGATAATATCTTTTTCGGTAAAGAAGTTTTTCCACTCCACATCGGCAATACTCGTTGTATCACTTGAAACCGATGCATTCCTGAAATTCTCAGGAAATGCATCTTTTGGAGTTTCAATATCCTTCGACACTTTACAGGATATTAAGGTCGTGATCAGAATGGCGAAGACCACGATTTTGGTTATATGATTTTTCATTCTTTCTTTTATTAAATTTCTGTACAAGTATCTTTTCTAGTTTCTAGATCTCTTGATATTCTGTACGATATATATCCGATGCCAAATATGATGGCGACAAGAATTGTTGTTATATAATTTTCCATTTATTATTTTTCTTCTTCGTTATGAATTACGGCAACTGGTTTTCCAGAAACCTTTTCTTGTAAATGCTGGAAGATGATGAATAAAACAGGAATGATAAACAAACCTAGAATTACTCCTGAAATCATACCTCCGGCGGCACCAATACTAATAGAGTGGTTACCTTGAGCTGATGGTCCTTTGGCACTCATCATTGGAACTAAACCAACAACAAAAGCCAGTGACGTCATGATAATTGGTCGCAAACGCAATTTGGCAGCATCGATTGAAGCTTTAACTAACGCCTGTCCCGATTTTCGTTTCTGCACGGCAAACTCGACAATCAGAATGGCATTTTTGGCGAGCAGATCCAATTAACATTACCAATGCAACTTGTACATAAATGTTGTTTTCAATTCCGGTTAAGCCAATTGCCACAAATACTCCAAAAATACCTGCAGGGATTGATAAGATTACTGCCAAAGGCAAAATGTAACTTTCGTACTGTGCAGCAAGTAGGAAATAAATGAATATCAAACACAGTAAGAATATTGTTGCCGATTGCCCTCCGGAAGAAATTTCTTCACGAGTTTGTCCCGAGAATTCATAACTCATAACCTGCAGGTAATTGTTGTGCTGCTACTTCTTCAATTGCTTTAATGGCATCTCCGGAACTAAATCCTGGTTTCGGAATGGCATTAATCGAAATTGAGTTAAATAAATTGTATCGTGAAGCGGTTTCTGAACCATAAATACGAGCTTAGTTTTACTAAAGTATTTATTGGCACCATTTCGCCATGTTTTGTTTTTCACAAAAACTCTGTCAATTGCTGATGGATCTGCTCTGTCTGCAATATCAGCCTGAACAACTACTCGGTAATATTTACCAAATCGGTTAAAGTCTGATGCCTGTGCGCTACCAAAATAAGCCTGCATCGTTTGTAAGAATGTCTTTTACATTAACACCCAATTGATTTGCTTTTTCATCATTAACTTCCAATTGTAATTGCGGATAATCGGCTTTGAAAGAAGTAAAGGCTACTGCAATTTCTGGACGTTTCATTAATTCGCCGATAAAGTTTTGAGAGATTCCACTGAATTTATCCAGTTTACCTCCAGTTTTATCCTGCAAAACTAAATCTAAAGCCTCAACGTTACTAAATCCAGGAACAGTTGGGAAACTGAATACGAAGAAACTTCCTCCAGAAATAGCGCCCAATTTGCCACGAACCTGATTCATGATTTCGTCAATATTTTTAACATCACCACGTTCTTCGTTTGGTTTAAGCAATACGAAAACTACTGCTGAAGATGGACTTGTAGAATTCGTTAATAAGTTGAAACCTGAAATCGCTGTTACGAATCTTGAAGCATCTAAATTTCTTAATGTATTTTCAGCTTCGGTCATCACTTTTTGAGTTCCGTCTAATGATGTTCCAGAAGGTGTATTTACTGCAATTGCAATAAATCCTTGATCTTCTGTTGGAATAAATCCTGCAGGAGTAGTTTTAACCATTACAACAGTTGCTACAACAATTAAAGCTAATCCGCCCAAACTCAACCATTTTCTTCTGATTAAGAATTTAAGTCCGCCCACATAACGATTTGTCAATGATTCAAAACTGCTGTTGAAAGCCGGTAAAGAATTTCTCTTTAAATCCTTTTTTCACATAAGGCGCATCATGATCGTGAGCTCCGTGATTATCTTTTAAGAATAATGCGGCAAGGGCCGGACTCAATGTTAAGGCATTAACAGCCGAAATCACAATTGCAATTGCCATCGTAAAGGCAAACTGACGATAGAAAACTCCTGTTGAGCCTTCCATAAAACCAACCGGCAGGAATACAGCAGCCATTACCAGCGTAATCGAGATAATAGCACCCGTTATTTCGTGCATTGCTTCATGGGTTGCTACTTTTGGAGACAATCGTTTATGCTCCATTTTCGCATGCACGGCTTCGACGACCACAATGGCATCATCGACCACAATACCAATCGCCAGAATTAAAGCGAAAAGCGTTAAAAGGTTGATCGAAAATCCGAATAACTGCATGAAGAAGAACGTTCCTAAAATTGCTACAGGTACAGCAATAGCCGGGATTAATGTTGATCTAAAATCCTGCAAGAAGATAAATACAACAATAAATACCAGTATAAAAGCTTCTAATAAAGTATGCTCAACTTGTTCGATAGATTGGTCAAGAGATACTTTTGTACTGTAGAAAATATTGTGTTTGATTCCTTGTGGAAAATCTTTAGAAGCCTTTTCCATCAATTTGTTAATGGCAATCTGAATATCATTTGAGTTAGATCCAGCTAACTGAATAACTCCAATTACAACTCCTTTTTTACCATTCAAACGAGTTAAACTGTTATAAGAGTACGCACCAAGTTCAACTCTGGCAACATCTTTTAAATGAAGAATAGAACCATCAGCATTAGAACGAATCGCAATGTTTTCATAATCCTCAGGTTTGGTTAAGTTTCCCTTTGTATTTAATTACATATTCAAAAACTTCTTTACTTCTTTCTCCAAATTTACCCGGAGCAGCTTCCAAACTTTTGTCTTGAATCGCTGCCATAACTTCGCTTGGCGTCACTTTGTAAGTTGACATTTGTGTTGGATTCAACCAAACACGCATCGAATAATCTTTTACACCACCAAAAATACTGGCAGAACCTACACCCGGAATACGTTTTAATTCCGGAATAATATTGATTTGAGCATAGTTGGCAACAAAAGTCTGATCGTATTTCGCTTCATCTTCGGTGTACATACCAATCGCCATGATGAAACTGTTTTGTTGTTTCGCTGTAATAATACCTTGCTGCACAACTTCGGCAGGCAACTGGCTTGTTGCTTGAGCAACTCTGTTTTGTACGTTTACCGCAGCTTGATCGGCATCTGTTCCTAATTTAAAGAAAACAGTAATCGCCAAAGTACCATCATTACTGGCTGTAGAACTCATGTAAGTCATGTTTTCAACACCATTTATAGATTCTTCCAGAGAAGGTGCAACAGAACGTAAAACCGTTTCTGCATTGGCTCCCGGATAAACCGCCGTTACCAAAACCGATGGAGGCGCAATATCAGGAAACTGTTGTAAAGGCAGTTTAGTTAAACCCAAGTACACCCAGAATCACCAATAAAATGGAGATTACGGTTGCCAGTACAGGTCTTTGTATAAATATTTTGAACATTTTCTGTTAGAATTATTTTTTATTAATTACTTCGAGCAACTTTACGTTGATTTTTCAGGCTGGATCACTTGTCCTTCCTGAAGTTTGTCGATACCGCTTAACACGATTTGGTCGCCAGTTTTTACACCATCTATTAATTAAGATAATTGGTACCGCTTTTACCAATAACTGTAATAGGCATTTTGTTCACTTTATTGTCTTTGTCTACAGTGAATACAAATACTTTGTCCTGCATTTCAACTGTAGCGGATTGAGGTACTAAAATCGCATCGTCATGGTTTAATCCTAAACGGATTTTTCCGGTATTTCCAGAACGTAATGTTCCGTTTGCATTTGGGAAAGTTGCTCTTAAAGTGATTGCTCCGGTAGTTTTTATCAAATTGTCCGTCAACCATATCAATTTTTCCTGTTTGAGGATAAGCGTTGTTATCAGCTAAAATCAAAGTAACTGGAGGCAAATTTTTGATTTTATCACCAAGAGAATTTCCTGCATATTGTGCTTTGAAGTTGAATGAAATCAGTTTCACCTAAGAGAGAAATAAGCAAATACTTCATGAACATCAGATAAAGTGGTTAAGGCTTCAACATCAGTAGCAGAAACCAAACTTCCTTGTTTTTTAGGCAATCTTCCGATGTAACCACTAACAGGGGCTGTTACATTCGTATATCCTAAATTAATTTTAGCAGAACCTACCATTGCTTTTGCTTGTTCGATATTAGCAGCAGCAATTTTTTGAGAAGCTTTAGCTGTTTTTAATTGATAATCAGAAACTACTTTGTTTTGAACCAGAGGAGTCAATTTATCAACTTCTAAATTAGCATTGATTAAAGCCGCTTCATGCAGCGTGAAGACTTGCCAAAGCATTGTTTAATTGCTCACGGATAAGGGCGTTCGTTTATTTTAAATAAAGTTTGTCCTTTGCTTACATAAGCACCTTCGTCAACAAAAACTCTTTCAAGGTTTCCGCTTACTTGAGGACGAATTTCAACATCAACAGTTCCTTGTATTGCAGCTGGATATTCAGCGTCAGTTGTTGTATTTGCACTTTTATAGCCAACACAGGTAAAACTGGCGGTGGTGGAGCATAGGCGCCTGATTTTTATCTGCACAACTACTTAGTACTAAGTGCCAGAATAAAACTGGTTATAATTACATTTTTCATTTTCATATTGGTTTTAATTGGTTGAACATTTCATTTGAATTAAAATTTTGGTATTCTGGCATTCTCGGGTATTCATGTTTAATAGAATTAAATTATCTAACGTTGTTAAGTAAATGTGCGCAAACTTCCATACTATTAGTCTTTTCAAGTTATTCAAAAATCGGTATTAAAATATTTAACAGCTGTTAAGTAAAAGTCTAAAAAAAGAGTTCTTTATTACTCTATTAAATTTTCTAACAGTGTTAAGTTAAGGTTATAAAAAAAAGGATTTTATATTATCCAATTAAATTATTTTACACTGTTAAGTAAAATTGGAAAATTTTTTACTGTATTGATTTGATGATACCACCAATGGCATCTTTCAAAATTTGATCATTGATTGTTTCTAAAATATCGCTTTTGTTAATAATGTTGATGGCGATTAAACCATGAATAACAGAAAAGAAAGTAAAGTACTTTTGTTTAATAATTCCTGACTCGGATTACTGTCTTTCATTACTTCAGCAATTACCTGCAGTGAATAATTTGTAAGGTCCCTCTTGAGCCGAACATCGCTGTGCGCAACAGTTCATTTGAACACCAAACATCAACTGATACATTTCGGTATCTAGTAAAAGCAAAGTCCCAGTAAGTCATCCACATGGCTTCTAATTGATCTTCGGGTTTATCAAATTTATCGATTGCAATTTGCAATTCTTTAGTCAGTTTGATAAAACCTTTGCCAGTCAGTTCTTCTAATATTGCTTCCTTATTCGAAAAGTATTCATAAATAATAGGAGCAGTATATTCGATTCTGTCGGCAATTTTTCGCATACTCAAACCATTCCAGCCTTCTTCTTTCACGATATCATAAGCAGCGTCAAGAATGTTATTTCTTGTCTCTTCTTTTTGTCTTAAAATTCGATCTTTACTAGCCATTATATTCGAGTATTAAATTGTTTAACACTGTTAGGCAAATGTATGACGGATTTTCAAATAATAATATAAAATCATCATAATTTTTTCTTATTCAATCATAGAGAGTATTAAAACGCCAGTAAAATAAGGTCTTTCGAAAGATTATCTTCTTTTCTTAAATTCCAATTTAAGTCAAATTCAAATAAATTTCGAACAAAATTAAGATCATTTTAATATTTCTTGATGCTGAAAAACGTCTGATTTTCTCTTTGACGAATAAAAATTTGATTATTTCATTCCTCGAACATTCATTTCTACCGTATAAACACTTTTACTAGCAGTAATGAATAATGTTTTAAATTTTTTCCCTCCAAAACAAACATTCGCAGTCCATGGTTCGGGAACATCAATATGGGCTATTTTTTCTCCCTTTGGATTGAATATGGTAACTCCTTTTCCGCATAAGTAAATATTTCCAGAGGCGTCTATTGTCATTCCATCTGAACCTGATTCAGTAAACAGCGCTTTTTTGCCTAAAGAACCATTGCTTTCAATGGAGTAAGAATACGTTTTATTTGCTCCTATATCGGCTACGTATAAGGTTTTTCCATCCGAAGTTCCAATAATGCCATTAGGTTTTACAAGGTCATCGCCAACGTTGATAATTTTAGATTTATCCGGAGACAAATAGTAAACACATTCTTTCTCTATTTCTTTGGAGGTATGTTTCCAGTAATCCCTTTGGTAAAAAGGATCTGTAAAATAAATACCACCTTTTGAATCAACCCATAGATCATTTGGGCCATTCAGCCTTTTTCCTTCGAAGTTGTTTAATATTACAGTATAATTTTTGTTTTGGTCTATTTTCCAAAGCTCATTTTTTTCATCGGCGCAAGCCAAAAGATTGCCTTCATGATCAAAATACAAACCGTTTGCTCTTCCTGCATTTTCCATAAAAACAGAAAGTTCGCCATTAACCGACCATTTCATGATTCTATTATTCGGCTGATCTGTAAAATAAATATTTCCTTTCTTATCCACAGCAGGGCCTTCTGTAAAACTGAATTGATCTGATAATTTGGTTAAAACCGCGCCTTTTGCTATTAAAGTATGGCTTTCATCTTTTGATGTTTGAGCGAATATAAAATTTGTAAAAGTTAAAGCAATAACAAATAATAAAAGTGATTTTGTTTTAAGTAGGCGTTGATTCATAATAAAAAAAAGTTGCTTTTGAAGAGGTTTTAAAAGTAGTTCTTATTTATGATATTCTGCAAAGTCGGATTTAAATTTACCAGTAGTTGAAGATTTTTTTTTAAAGTAGCAGAAAACCCGTTTTCAAAAGAACGTTCAGTCCCGCTATCCGCTATATTCCCGATAAACAAAAACTACGGCTAAAAAGCCTTGTTTTTCTAAATCGGGAGATACCGCTTCTATCGGGGCTAGGCGAGAACGTATCTTTTTCATAATTTTCCTAAGCAACTTTAAATGAATTTATTTAACATATTAAATTGTAAATGCCGACTTTTTACGTGTAGAAAGTAATATTTTTACAAGACAAATTCAAAACCACTTAATCAATAAATTATGTCGCTACTGATTCTTATTGCAGGGATTCTCTTATTATTGATTCTAATTTCCATTGTAAAACTCAATGCCTTTATTTCCTTAATTATTGCCGCTTTTTTTGTCGGCATTTTTAAGCAAATGCCTTTTCCAGATTTAATCAATTCGATCCAGGAAGGAATAGGAAGTACGTTAGGTTCTTTAATTCTTATTCTTGCCTTTGGTGTTATTTTAGGAAATTTGCTTTCTGACAGTGGCGCTGCACAGCGAATCAGTTCTGTCATGATTCGGTCCTTTGGTATTAAACATATTAAGTGGGCAATGGTCATAACCGGATTCTCCGTTGGAATTTCGATGTTCTACAATGCAGGATTTATAATTTTGATTCCAATGGTTTTTGCCGTGGCCAAAAGTACTAAACAGCCTATCATTTATTTAGGAATTGCCATGGCATCGGCACTTTCTATTACGCATGGTTTTTTACCTCCACATCCGGGACCAACAGCAATTGCAGTTATTTTTAAAGCCAATATCGGCAAAACACTTCTTTATGGACTTATAGTTGCACTTCCGGCACTTTTCATGGCGGGAATCGTTTTTCCTGAATTTATAAAAAAAATAAATGCCTTTCCACCAAAAGGATTATTCGATAGCAAAACTTTTACAGAATCAGAAATGCCTTCTTTTGCAATTAGCATTATAACAGCATTAGTTCCAGTTTTTTTAATGGCAACAGCTACGTTCAGTGAATTGCTATTGCCTAAAGAAAGTGCGTTACGTGCCGTATTGCTTTTTATTGGAAATCCGTTGACTTCAATGTTAATTGCAATACTTTTTGCTGTAATTACCTTAGGCGTTTTACGCGGAAGAAAAATGCAGGATATCATGGACAAATCGGGTAGTGCTTTAAGTTCGGCTACGATGATCATTTTAATAATTGCTGCCGGAGGTGCTTTTAAACAAGTATTAATTGACAGCGGAATTGGAACAGATTTAAGTACTTTTTTCGAACAATCCTCTCTTTCTCCTTTATTGTTAGGCTGGCTGATTGCGACTATTATTCGCATTGCTTTAGGATCTGCGACAGTCGCCGGATTAACCGCAGCGGGAATTGTACAGCCCTTAGTGATTGCATCTGGTGTAAGTCCAGAATTAATGGTTTTGTCTATTGGCGCTGGAAGTTTAATGTGCTCGCATGTAAACGATACTGGTTTTTGGATGTTTAAGGAATATTTTGGCATCAGCGTGTCAGACACTTTTAAAACCTGGACGGTTATGGAAACAATTATAGGAGTAATGGGATTAATAGGTGTATTACTTTTAAATTTATGGATCAAATAAATAATATGGAAGCATTGTATATTGGCATTGATATAGGAACTACAGCCACGAAAGCCGTTTGTTTTAATAAACAAGGAAATGTGCTTCGACAAATTGTTAAGTCTTACGAAATGTATCATCCCAAGCCGGAATGGAGTGTTCAAAAACCGTACGAAATTTTGCAAACGGTAAAGAAATGTATTAACGAGATTACAAACGGAATTCAGCCTCAGTTTATCAGTTTTAGCGCGGCGATGCAAAGTGTCATTGCAATTGGCGAAAATGGAAAACCATTGACAGATGCTATTTTATGGGCAGATAACAGAGCTCAGGAATTGCCGAAAAACTTAAAAATTCAGATCAAGGAAAACACTTTTATCAAAAAACCGGAATACCAATTCATCCTTTTTCTCCCTTGACAAAAATTGCTTGGCTCAAAGAATTTGACCCTGAACTGTTTTCCAAAACTTATAAATTCATCAGTATTAAAGAATATGTCTGGCATCATTTGACCAATGAATATTACACAGACACTTCAATGGCGTCTGGAACCGGATTGTTAAATATTCATACTTTAGATTGGGATGAGGAAGTTTTGGATTTCTTAAGCATAAAGCCCCATCAACTATCTAAAGTTTGCGAAGTTACACACCAATGCAAAGGAATTTCAGATGATTTTCTTTACGTAATGGGAGGTGGCGACGGTGCGTTGGCCAATCTTGGAACAGGCGCCATGAACAAAAATTGTATTGCTTTAACTATTGGCACTAGCGGAGCAGTTCGACTGCCTATTGATAAACCACATCTTGACGACCAAATGCGCACGCAGTGTTATCATTTAATGGACAATCAATATTTTACTTTAGGTGCTGTCAATAATGGTGCGATAGTTTTACAATGGTTGAAAGAAACTTTGCTAAAAACGGAACAATCTTTAGATGTTCTTATTGAAGAAGCTGCAAAAATTCCTGCGGGTTCTGATGGACTGTTTTTTGTACCTTATTTATTGGGAGAACGAGCGCCAATATGGGATGCTTCGGCTCAAGGAACTCTTCTAGGAATGCAGATTACGCACACACAAGCGCACTTGGTACGGGCTACTTTAGAAGGAATTTTATTTGGATTGTTCCAAATCACAGAAATTTTAATTCCGGATCCCAAAGATAGAAAAGAAACAAAAGTTATGGCCAGTGGCGGATTTGGTAAAAGCGAATTATGGCTCCAAATGGTTGCTGATATTTTTCAGATGCAGGTTGAAACCTCGCAAACTATCGAAGGATCTTCATGGGGTGCTGTTCTTATAGGTTTAAAATCACTAGGCGAGAAGATCACAAATGATAAGAAAGTGGGACAAACCTATTTTCCTAATACGAAACATAAAAGTGTATATGAAGTGGCTTTCAACAAGTTTAAAAAAGTATATCCTTTACTGAAGGATTTTTAAGAACCAATATGAATTTGGATGATAAGCATTTAATATAAACTGCATGATGATTCCCGTTATTAAACTGGACTGAAGTCCAGCTCTACAAAATAGCCCGAGCCTTTGGCTCTTTTTTAAGACGGAATAAAATTCCGAAGGAATGATTTATATTGTAGGGCTGGACTTTAGTCCAGTTTAAACGAAAGAGATTTTTTCGTAACATTACAATAAAAAAAATGAAATCAACAACCCTCATAAAAACCACACTAGCAGTTCTATTTTTTCAACAGATAGCCTTTTCCCAAGAAGTAAAAAAAGAAACAACTTCAACAGAACCAAAATACACTATAGAAAACTGTGTCAATCATTTTGATTTAAACAAAGCCACGAAAACAAAAGTAGGGTATCAATATTGGTTTGCCGATAAAAACTTCACACAGGAAAACACACTCAAAATGAGTATCGTTGAACCTGGAAAATCAACACACGCACCGCATCACCATCCCGAAGAAGAATTTTTCTACATCTTAGAAGGAACAGCCGAATTTTTCCTCGACGGAAAAACAGTTACAGCCGGTCCAAACACCAGTTTTTATTGTCCGCCAAATGCTGAACACGGAATTAAAAATGCCGGCAATACTGATTTAAAGTATTTGGTTATCAAGAAGGATTTGAAGTAAAACGATTTTATGTCGATAATTCGGTTTTATTGAATATTGATTGTATAATTGAGAAAACCTCCAGTTGCCTGTAAAAACCTTAAAGTATATGTTCCAGTTGTTGTGGCTTTGAAATTATAGATAGTTTTAAAGTTGCTAATACTCTGAAAACAGAAGCATCCTTCATATTTCGCTTTTATCGTAATTGTCTTGGTATTTCCCGAAGTTGTTTCAGAAACAGAATCGAAACTACCGCAGCTATTACGTGTTGTAAAATTAATTTCAATTGGAATTATTTCATTCAATTTGCCAGTAGCAGGAACATTAGCAGAAATTACTGGCGCTTGTTCGTAACTCACACAAACCTGATCAAATGTTTCTGTCCATTCTACAAAGGAATATTTTTTCATTGCTGTTTTCCAGTACGTTTGCGTTCCTTCGGGAATACTCAAGCAAATGTTTCCATTATCCTTTTCTTGCAGTTTTAAGGACGAAATTAAACTTAGCAAATCTTCCTGATTGCTGGGATTCATTTCAAAAAAGCTGTTTACAATATACGTTTTGTTTTCTGGTTCATAGTAAAAAACACTGCTAGTTGTAGCTTGCCAAGCGCCTGTTTTTATATACGGTTTTGTATTTAATAAATCTCTTAAATCTTGAACATCGCTTTTTTGAGTATTAGAAAGATAAACAAAACCATTCATTTGCCGAATATCAAACTTTAGCTCATTTATAGTTTTGAAAACCAAACTTAAATCGACGTTATCTTTAATTCCAATCGCCAGATTTATCTTAGATGAATTAGGTCCCTTAGCCAGTTCAACATCTAATTCCTCTTCCTTCTTCGAAACTTCTGAATTATCAGAAGAACAGCTAAAAAGTAAAAACGTAATAATGCTTAAAGTTAAAATCTTACTCATTTTATATAGTTTTTATTAAATAGATGAGTTTTTTGCTAAAAGGTTGCGTGTGAAGGTGTTATTTTTTTAGAGGTTTATATACTTTCTTTTAAATGAAAATGCAACATTAAAAATGTTTCGAATAAATACTGAACAAAATCTTCGCTTGTTTATTCAATTTCTATGTATTCAGATTTTCCTTTTTCATTTCCGTTTGCCAGCCATTCCCAATTTAAAGACAATTTTATTTTGCCGTTTTCTGTTAACGTAATTTGTGCTAATGCTTTTCCTGCTTTTAGCTGATTATCTGTCGTTAAGCATTGATAAAGCATATTTAATTCGTCATCTTTTAGAGTAGCAATAATTTTCCCGTATTTAATTGTTCCGCCAAAATAATCAGCAGTTACAAGATTGTCTTCTTGATTATAATTGAAAACAGTTTCAGTGTTTACTTGTCCGTTTTCGGAATTTTGAATGAGAGCGAATTTTTTATTTTTGAAGTTAAATTTACTCATATTGGGTTTTATTAATGATAATCTTTAGTCAAATTGTTTTCACTCTTTGCGTTCGCAACCGAGGCATTCACGCCAAGTAAAGCTTATGCTAATTATTCTCGTTCTTCTAACACATAATCATCCGATTTTTTAAAGTAGTTTATTGCGATTCCAGTAAAATTAGATATTAAATTTAATAAAAGCATACATAAAAAGTATTGTATTACTAAGGCATTTTTACCCATAAACTGATCTAAACTTTTAGATACTATAGGCTGATAATTGTAGTATTGCCAATCTTCATAACTCGTAAGTTCATTATAATGGACTTTGATCGTCCAAAGCATTAAAATGGCTAGGATAAAAAGTGAAGCGGAAACTATAATTGAAATCTTCCTGTTGATGTAATCAATGATGAAGCACAAAATCAAATTTATCAAAATACTTAAAATAAGAAAGAAGATTGCTAGTACTCTTAAAACAGGATCAGAACTAAGAAAGCCTAATACTGCTAAAAGTGTTATTACAATGTCACTTATAATAAATGGAATTTTTATGTTTTTTTTTAATCCCACCACAACCATAATCCATTCATTTCTTTAATTGCAGCTTTTAAATTGCTTAGCGAGCCAACACCTTGGTCAACAGAATCAGGACAAAAAGCATACACTTCTTTTGAAAAAGAATCCAAATCAGATGGTAATTTATCAAATTCAATATGAACCCAATCTCTACTGCAACCAATTACTACTAAACCATATTTTGTTTTCCATTCCGATATTTTTTCAACTAAACCTGTATTGTTCAAATCATAGTTTATTCCGTCAGTTCTTCTGTATCTAAGAATATCTAGATCATCTGTACCTTTAATTACAGCAACTCCTTTTTTATCGTCATTACTTTCAAATTCAAAAATCAAATAACCGTTTTCTCTAAATTTACTTTTAAGTTTTTTTACATATTCTACAGCTTGATCTTCGGTAGTTTCTGTATAGACACCATCATAAAACTTATCGGTGTACATTTCTCCTGTTTCTCCGTCAATTGCAGGCAGTTGTTTAAAATCACTTTTAGTAAGTTCTTTTAGTTCTGAAATCAAATCGGCGTTAAAGTTTATTTTTTTTATAATTTCAGTTTCAGTTGAGCTTAAATTGTTTTTTTGGCTACAGCCAAATAATAAAAAGATTCCTATTGTGGCAAGTAGTAGTTTTTGTTTCATTTTAATGAATTGGTTTTGGATAATTATTTTAATGATTTGAATTAGAGTTTAAAGGATGGGCTTTGATTTCAAATATATTTAAAATTTCTTACAAATAATACTAGTTAATTTTATTTCTGAAATAGCAGAAGGTCTAAATAATGCTAATAAAAAAGCCTTTAAAATATGTATTTTAAAGGCTTTCGAAAATTATAAAAAAATCTTCTCTATTGCTTTCGCGAGCGTATCGCTCTTGAATTCAGTCATGAAAAATATCGCACGAGTGAGCTTAGTTGTAAGTTCTAAACTTTATAGGCACGAATTGTAAATCCACGCTAACGGGTTTTTATTCGTTAGCTATAATTCTAATGTAATCAAATAAAGAATGAAAGCAAGTATTATTGATCCAATTCCAACTAGTAGTATGGGATCGACTTTATCAAAAAGTTTAGGTTTTTTAGAAAGAGAATATACAATAGCTGTCAAAATAGATAGCGAAAATAAAATCAGAAAAATTCTTTTTCCTCCTCCAGTGTCTTCTTCATTTCTGCATCTAAGATCGAGGTATTCTTTATCATCTTTTATCAACGAATGAATTTCACAGGAATTTTGCGTATTGAAATCATTCAAATCATCTTTTAAAATAGCGATTGAGATGGTATCTCCAGTCTTTATTTCATTTATTACTTCTTCGTCATTAACACAACTATAGTCGTCACCGGCAATTTCAAAAGTACTTTGATTATTAATGCAGTTAAATTCTATCCATTTTCTGCTACTTTTTCCTTTTCTTTCTTTGAATTTAGGAGCGTTCGAAATGATCAGGTTTTCATAAACTTCAAGATCTGACTGTTCTATGGTATAACATCCACAGATAACTTTGAAAAAAAAGTAGGTCCCGAAAATGAGACACAATACAGATACAACTAAATAACCTTTTTGCTTTTCTTTCCAATCACTAATGCTGTCAATCATATTAAAGTTTGTGAGATTTTATATTCAAAAATAGCAATATTTTTTTTGAGAGTTTTTTTTGAGATTTTTGCGTTCAGTTTGTCATTTCGAGGGACGAGAAATCTCCGCAAGTAGCTCTACAAAGATTGGCGATTCAAAAGCATTTAGGGAAAAGTCCGGAGACTTTAAGTTTGTTTAGGATTTTTAAGAACTAATAAAAAAAACGCAAAGTCGGGAGACTTTGCGGAGCTGGGTATTTTACAAACTGCTATAAATTTTGTTTCTATTGCCAAATATTAGCTGTTCTAGCATTGTATAAATTAACTTTGCACATAAATTTGTTCTGAATGCTTTCAATATAATTAAGATTGTCGTCTGAGAAAACACCAATGTAAACACTGTGTAATTTGTCTCCTCCTCGAATACCAAAATGAGCAGCTTTATTAATTGCATCGATAATGTGAGTATCATACTCACCAAAATTAAATCCAAAGGTTATTAATGAACCTTCTATTTTACAAAGCTCATCATAGCAAAATGACAAATATTTATTATGCATAATATGATTAAGTTTTTCTTTTGAACTTCCTGCGGTTACGAATATTGGATATTCCTTATTTTCCATCCGATCATTAATTTTCTGTAATATGTAATGATGAGTATCATATTCTTCTTTGACAATATCAATTCCAGTATCGAAAATCGGTAAAGCTCCATGTAAATAAAATACGTTTTGTTTATCTTTATGTTTTCCCCAACGTAATTCAGAATACTCAGCATTTGCGCCTCTAATTACTTCTTCAGGATTTTCTAATTCGCGACCAAAACCATCTATTGAAATCTTTGAATCATTTCTCATCAGGACCCAATATGGAAGTAAGTCGTAATTTGTAGAAAACACTTTTCCTTTATTTGAAAGAAAATCGTTAAGATAGTGATGGCAACACTTACTTTTTTCTTCCGGAATAATAAATACATGTTCAGGATGGAGTTCTTTGACAGCTTCAATTAAGCTGTTTTTCAATGTTAAACTAGCATCTTCAATTCTCTTTACTAAATCAGGGTCTTTACTAAAAACTTTTGCAATTTGAGCGAAGTTATCGAGTTGTTGCATAATTAATTCGAAGTTCTTAGTGTTGATTATTGAAAATAACTTTATAAGTAAATCATTTTTTGAATCATCAATAAATGTACTCAAAGCATTATATGAAAAAATTTTTGGATCATAAGCCATGCTAAATCCATTTCCAAACAATAGATGTTTTGTGCGTTTCTTTTGATGTAAAGATTTAACAATTTCTTCAAAAGTTGGTAGTGAGTCAATTTTCATAATTGTTGGTTTTAAAAATGGCATATAAATCTTCCAAGAGTTGGAATGGTTGGCGAGTTATAAATGAGTATTGTTAATTTAATGAAATTTAAAAACTAATCCTCCTAAATCCCTTTGCTGATATAGCATCTCTTTCATGCTATTTAGGATATGAATTACAAAATCTAAGTTATTCAGTCATTGTTTTTCTAACTTCATCGTATCTAAATGTTATATGATGTTGTTTTACATTCAATATAGTATCATTATTTTCATCAATTGACCCATATACAAAAACATATAACCCAATATTTGTGTCATTTAATTCATTTTTAAAATCTGTAAATGCATTTTTAAATAATTCGTTGTATTTATTTTTTAACTTTGATAAACTACGTTTTGATATTGACTTTTTATCAATTTTTACCGAATAATTGTGTATTATGTGTTTTGATTCATCTTTATCTTTAAATCCAAGTAGAGTAAAAAAAACGCTTTGGGAGTATTTATCAAAAACATTTTGATTTGTTTCAGATAACATGATCCTGCCATAAAATATTCTATCATTCTGCAAACTCGATGGCTCTGTCTGATTTTCTATACGTTTAAAAAAAAATTTGTATGGGATTTTTTTACCATTTATCTCTATTTCAACGTCTCTATTGTATGGAAATCCTAAATACCAATCTACAATTCTATCTATGCTTTGAACTCTGTTTTTTCTATCAAATTTAAGGTTTTCACCATCAAATTCATATACTTTCATTATTCCTCCAAGACCCGTAACTCCTTCATCGTCATTGTTTCTTGCTTGAGATATTTTTTTTTCTTCGGCTTCACCAGATTCATTCAAATTAAAAACTGAAGGATAACCGATTTTATTTATTTGTGTTTTATTTAATTTTCCACCTTTCCCTTTTTGATATAATTCATTTAAAGTTGCGTATTCGCAAGTTTCAATGTGCTCTTTATTTCGATATTTTTTAAAATGGGGTTTTCGACGGTCTCTTTTTTTGATACAACTTGGTGCCATTCTCACAGAACATTTTTCGTCAATACAAACAAAATCAAGTTGTTTGTAGTTTGGATAAAGTTTCAGTAAAGTATTAGCCATAACAATTTCTTGAGTACTAACAATTCTTGCTCTATTCATAATTCAAAAGTTTAGTAGTTGTGCTTAAGTCCTATATTTGTAAACTTGCAGGAGAATGTAAATGTAAAATAAATAGTTATCTGTATATCAGTGTTTTAATATGGGTATGAATTTTTGTCCAATAGTATTTTTTCAAATAGCTCGTCCTTTTGCTTATGAATATTATTTTCATGGACTTAGATTTTATCAAATTAACATTTTTTCAAAAATATTAATTTACCAATCTAAACAACCAAGTACTTATACCTGATTTATTTCTTATAAAAAAACAAGTTCCTAGCCCCGATGGGAGGGAAAATCCTTTTGTGTCTCGTTCCAAAAAACGAGACACAAAAGATTGGAAGGAACAGCGGGAAACAGCTCCTAAAAAATATGAAGGCTAAATAGCTAACCTTTGTAGAGTTACTTGTGTGATCCTTCGACTTCGCTCAGGATGACAAAAAATGAGAATAAAAACTTTGCGACTCTGCGACTTTGCGAGATTAATTTTTACCACAAAAAAAGGACGGCACTTAATAAGCACCGCCCTTTTAGGCAAAATTTTGATTGCATTTTAAAACCAAATCAAATTTTAAAATGCCGCATTAATAAATGCGTACAGTTTTTGGGTAATCTACTAAAAAGAAGACTAAACGCAGGTTATTCGTTTATGATATCGCCTTCCTTAGTTTCTTCGCTGGCAATTTTAACCAGTTTATCGTTTGGAGTCAAATCACCGAAAATTTCAATTTTATCGTCGATTTCTCTTCCTTTTTTTACATCAACTCGTGTTGCTTTGTGATTTACCACTTTAATTACAAAAATTCCTTCCGCAGCATTTACCACAGCTGATTTCGGAACCACAAAAGTGCTGTCTTTCGCGTTAAGTGGCAATAAAACTTCGGCAACCATTCCAGGCAATAAATCGCCTTTTGTGTTGTGAACGTCCATTTCGACACGCTCAGAACGAAGTTTTAAATCCAATGCACCAGACATTCTGGTAATCGTCGCTTTAAAAGTTTCCGGCAATGATTTTACGTTGAAACTCATTTCGTCGCCATTGTGTAAATATCCTGTGTACAATTCTGGAACAGAAACCGCTAAACGCAATTTTGTCTGCTCTTGAATCGTTAATAAAGGCAAATCAGAACCTTTTCCTGATGGTCCAACAAATGTTCCTAAATTCACATTTCTGCCGCTACAACGCCATCAAAAGGAGCACGGATTTCAAGATAACCTCTCATAATCGAAATTTCTTTGTGAGCTGCAATTGCGGCCTGATATTGTGCATAATCAGAATTCTTTTTTCCGCTTGCCATTTCTAAATCATTTTTAGAAATCGTTCCTTCCACTTTGCTCGTTTCATACAAACGGTTGTAAGTGCTTTTGCTGGTTGCATAAATAGCTTCCATCGATTTTAATCTCGATTCGGCTGCAGCCAATTGCGAACTGATTTCTGGTGCTTCTAAAACAATTAAAAGCTGTCCTTTTTTTACTTTAGAACCAATATCAACTTTTAATTCTTTTACAAAACTGCTCACTTTTGCATATAAATCTACTTGCTGGAAACCAGTTAATTCGGCTGGTAAACGCAATTCGGTGGTTAGTTTTTCTTTGGCTAAAAGAAAGGTTTCTGTTTTAGGTTCGATTTCCGCCGTAACAACTTCTTCTTTTTTAGAATTACAGCTGTTCAGGAAAAATAATGCTGTAAAAAACAGCGCGCTATATTTTATAATTTTAGTGTTCATTTTTTGATTTTAAAGATGAGATATAATGGATGCTTTCTTCGTCTTCAGGATCTAAAGAAACAGATTGCGTTGTTGTTTTTTCTTGTGCCCACGCAAATATTTGCGGAAGGATTAATAATACGGCAAAAGTAGAAAATAATAATCCGCCAATAACCGCTCTTCCTAACGGAGAAACCTGATCGCCTCCTTCGCCGTGACCAATCGCCATTGGCAACATTCCCGCAATCATCGCAACTGATGTCATGATAATTGGACGAAGACGCAACGCCGCAGCTTCACGCGCCGATTCTAAGTGCATTTCCGTTTCGTTTTCTTAATTGTTCGGCATTGGTAACCAATAAAACGGCATTCGCAATCGAAACCCCAACTGACATGATGATTCCCATGTACGATTGTAAGTTTAATGTTGAACCAGTTAATAGTCAGCATTAACAAGGCTCCTAAAACTACCGCCGGAACGGTTGTTAAAATAACTAGCGAAACTTTGAACGACTGGAAGTTAGCGGCTAACATTAAGAAGATTACAAAAATGGCAACCAATAACCCAACTTGCAAACTGCTTAATGTTTCCTCCAATACTTTACTTAAACCAATTGGTGTAATGAATAACCCACTAGGTAATTCCCCCAATGAATTTATAGTTGCAGCAACATCTTTCGAAGCCGTCCCCAAATCGGTTTGATTGATGTTTGCTGTAACAGTAATGTATGGCATTGCCCCTAAATTGTCGTTTTCACCGCTTACAAAGCCAGGTGTAATTTTTGCAACGTCACTCAAAACAGGACGAAGCGAGTTTTTTAATACCGGAATTTCTCCAATATCAGTTTTGCTTTTCATTTGGTTCAACGGCACTTGAACCTGAACGTTGTATGATAATCCCGCTCTTTCATCGACCCAAGTATTTTTTTCTGTATATCTTGAAGATGAGGTCGAAGCAACAAGTGATCGTGAAATGTCGTTCATATCAACGCCTAATTCGGCAGCACGCGTTCTGTCAATATCAATATTCATTGCCGGATAATGAATTGGCTGTCCAATTTGAACGTCTCTGAAATACGAAATCTCTTTTAGTTTTTCTACAATTTGATTGGCATATAATTCATTTCGTTTTTTGTCTTTTCCTGCAATTCGAACTTCGATTGGAGTAGGAGAACCTTGGCTCAAAACTTTATCGGTCAATTCGATAGGTTCAAATGAAAGTTTTACATCCGGAAGCAGTTTTTTAATTCGGTCTCTGAACTCGTCTTTAAACTCATCCATATCGGCATGATAATCTTTTAAACTCACCTGAAATACCGCTTCATGCGAACCCGCCATGAACAAGTAAATAGGGTTAATCGAGAATAATGACGGGTGCTGACCCACATATACAGATGTAATTCCGATATGTTCATTGCCAACCATTTTCTTCAATTCTTTTAAAACGATAACAGCTTTTTCTTCTGTACGTTCTAAACGCGTTCCGTCAGGAGCACGAAGTCGCAATTGAAACTGACTTGAATTTACTTTTGGGAAAACATCTTTTCCAATAAAAGTAATTAAGACAACAGCCAAAACAGTTGCAGAAACCAAATAGGTAATACTTGTAATTTTTTTGTGCACAAACAATCTATCTAAAGTTCTCATAAAGCGAATTTTGAATCGCTCGAAACGGACTTATTTTTCCGTTTTCATCGGTATCTAATTTTTCAATGTAACCTTTTTTCTGAATGATCAGATCTTTTTCAGATTCTGGTGTTAATCCGCAGGCATTAAATTCGGCTTCATCGTCCGTAATTTCAGAAGTATGCTCGTGTTTTTCATGTCCTTTCATCAGCCAGTTTGCCATTACCGGAACAAATGTCTGAGAAAATAAAAAGGAAATTACCATTGAAAATCCAATTGCCAATGCCAACGGCAAAAACAATGCTCCCGGAATTCCGACCATGGTAAATGCCGGAGCAAACACAGCCAGAATACAAAGCAAGATCAATAATTTAGGCAACGCAATTTCCTGACAGGCATCCCAAATGGCGAGTGCCTTTGGTTTTCCCATGTCGAGATGCTGGTGAATATTTTCGATCGTTACCGTACTTTCATCCACCAAAATACCAATTGCCAAAGCCAATCCGCTTAACGACATGAAGTTGATCGTTTGTCCGAATAATTTCAGGAATAAAACTCCCGAAATAATCGAAATAGGAATCGTTATGATTACGATTAAAGCGGCACGTCGGTCTCCAAGGAATAATAAAACCATTAATCCGGTTAAAACCGCACCAATAATTCCTTCAGTAATTAAACTTTTAACCGAATTAATTACATAAACTGACTGGTCAAATTCGTATGATAATTTTACATCTTCTGGCAATGTACTCTGAATTTTTGGCAATTCTGCTTTTAATTTTTGAACCACATCCCAAGTCGAAGCATCTCCGGCTTTTGCAATACTAATATAAACCGAACGTTTTCCATTTACAAAAGCATAACCTTGCGTAATATCGGCACCATCTTTTACGGTTGCCACATCACCTAATTTCAAGTTTTGAACACTTCCTTTAAATAATGGAATATTTTCAAAATCCTTAACTTCTTTGATGGTATTGTTTGTTGGCGTAATATAGTTTTTATCACCCATTCTCACGTTTCCAGAAGGAGCCGTTTGGTTGTTGATTCTGATAGCTTCAACAATTTGATCAGGCGTCATATTATGCGAACGCAATAAATCTGGATCTACGTTAACCTCAATTGTTCTCGGGCTTCCTCCAAAAGGTGCCGGCGATAATAATCCCGGAATCGAAGTAAACGAAGCACGAACATAAACGTTGGCTAAATCCTGCAATTCATTATTCGAACGTGATTTTACTGCTCAAAACCAATTGTCCAATTGGCAAGAGAAGAAGCATCAAAACGAATGATAAATGGAGGCTGTGTTCCTGGAGGAAAAGCCGCCTGAATCCTGTTCGAAAGTGAACTTAATTCGGCTGCTGCCTGCGCCATGTTTGTGTTTTCATAATAGGTTAATTTCATGATCATTAACCCCTGAATATTTTTGGTTTCCACCGATTTTACACCATTGGCAAAAGGCAGAATATTAACATAAGTCTTAGCAAAATAAGCTTCCATTTGGTCTGGCGTGTAACCTCCAAAGGGATGCGCAATATAGATTACCGGCAAATTCATTTTTGGCAGAATATCTACCTTGATGTCTTTGATGGCACCAATTCCGAAGAAAAATAGACCCGCTACCAATACTAATATGGAGATGGGTTTGCGGAGTGCAAATCGTATTAAATTCATTAGGCTCTATAATTAAAATTCATTTATAAATAAGTCAAAATTGCCAGTTGCAGCTACTTTCAGTAAAAACGACTGCCACACATTATTGTTGACAATATCTCGGTCGATTTCGGCACGGTTTAACGTGAACATCGTTTGGGTTAAATCGGTCAAATCGGTTAAGCCGTTTTTATACAAAGTTGATTTTTGGATGTAAGCACGTTGCGCAGCATTGACTTGAATTGGTGCTTCGGCATAATTTTCCAAAGTGATTTTTATTTTATCTTCGGCGAAAGTCAGCTGTGACTGTAATTCTCTGCTGGCTTGATTGTATTCTTCCTGCAGACCTTGCGAAACAAATTTTTGAGATGTTACTTGTTTGTTTGCTCTAAAAGGCGTGGTCAAATTCCAAGTAATTCCAACTCCAACCAAATAATTAGAACGATCTGGATTTACGCCATCCCAATAATTTCTGCTAAAATTGGACTGATCTACAGCATAACCGGTTTCAAAACCTGAAGCTCTGGTTTGTAAAACACCAAAAGCGCTCATGGTTGGGTAATAAAAACGTTTGTATAATTTAACCTGCTGATTGCTGTAATCAATCTTCGTTTTATAAAATTGCAATAAAGGATGCAAGCTATCAGTTGAAGCTGTTGATCTTAAAACTTCTTTCGGGATTTGATTGACAAACAAAGTATCTGCAATAAAATCCTGAGGCGCAACGCCCATTAAATCAACTAGTTTGTTGTTTTGTTCTTTGACAAAATTTCGGGCTAAATTCAGTGCGATTTTTGCTTTTGAAACTTCGGCGGTTGCCAAGGTTGAATCTACTCCAGCTAATAATCCGTTTTTAACTCGGGCAACAGCTGTCTTTTTGAAAACTTCTGCACGGCTTAAATTCTTTTGCTGTGAAATTAATAATCTTTGGCTTGCCAATAAATTTAAATAAGCAGCCGAAATTTTAATTTTTTGCTGAAACATTTCCTGCTCTAAATCTTTTTCTTTTGCCTGAACATCAACTTTTGCTAAATTGATTTTTTCCTGAGTTTTTCCGAAAGTAAAAAAGTCCCAGTTCATGTTCACCAAGTACAAAGCACCAAAAGCAGAATTCCAGTTTTGGTTTGGCAATGCAGGTCCAGAAGAAGCAGTTCCTAAACCGTTAAACCCATATAATGCACCATTTTGTCCATTAATTGTTCCGTAATCTTGTTGTGCTGATAAATTAAGATTAGGAAGATAATCACGTCGAGATTGTTTTAATGTCTCTTTTGAGGCACTGGCGTAATTGTTTTTTGCTTTGATCGAACCATAGTTTTCGAGACCCGTTTTTATTGCTTCTTTTAAAGACAAGGTTTGTGAATAACCATTTGAGGCTAAAATCAAGAAAAATAATAAAGTAATTTTTTTGAAATACATAAAACTCAAAGTGTGAAATTAAAGTGCAAATTTATTTCTCTTGTACTGATAAATGTCAGGTTTAGTGATGTACTGCACTAATAAATGACCAATTGAATTTGTCATTTTTTGGAAAAAACAATTAAAAATTTGTCCGTACTTTGTAAACTATTTAAGTTTTAAAAATGAATAAAAAGTTTGATAATATATTGGATAACAAGTGGTGGCAGGAAGTTGCTGTTGTCCTTTTTTCATTTACAATCTATACGTTAAAAAATGACTGGATGCTTTTCAGTTCGGTCACTTCCATTTTAATGGGAATTTTTTTCTATTGTATTTTGTACATGCATGCGCAGTTTAATCGCTTTTTTCTTCTTCCAATATTATTCAAAACGCAACGTCCTGTAACTTATATTTTCCTTACTCTTTTTGGTGTTTTTGTATTTTCGGTCATTTTATACGAAATTATGATGCTCGATATGTTCAGCAATTGCCGTTTGTATCAAAACTCGCATCAAAGAAGTTATATTTACCAATTAGCCAGTGTTTTAGGAACTTTGGTTTGTATTTTGAGCCCAATTATTGTTTTTAAGTTTTACAGAATCCACAGAAAACATACAGACGAAACGTTGCTTTTCAACCAAATGCAATTGAATTCGTTAAAAGGCCAATTGAATCCGCATTTTTTATTTAATACTTTTAATACGCTTTACGGAATTAGTTTAGAATTTCCTGACCGAACTCCAGATTTGATTATGAAAGTTTCGCAATTAATGCGTTATCAATTAGAAAGCAATAACAAACAATGCGTAACTTTAGAAGATGAATTGGAGTTTATAAACAGTTATGTTCAGCTTGAAAAAGAGCGTGTTGGTTATCGTTGTGACATTACTTATGATTGTAAAATTGACAACGAAAATGCCTATAAAGTTTCACCGATGCTTTTAATTGCATTTATTGAAAATGCTTTTAAACACGGAACTTGTGCTATCGAAAAATGTTTTGTAAGAATCTTTATTACGGTTGAAAATGGTTTACTGCATTTGCATGTTGTAAATTCAATTCCGACGAAAAAAACGGATGTTGTTTCGACTAAAATTGGTTTAAAAAATACTATCGAAAGACTGAATTTAATTTATGGAAGCGACTATAAATTAGATATTCAAGACGATAATAAAACGTATATAGTCGATTTGAAACTGCAGCTTAAAAAGTTTTTATAATGAAAGAGCCAAAAAAATGTATAATTGTTGATGATGAGCCGGCGGCGCATTATGTTTTGGCGAATTATATCAAACAAAATCCACAGTTAGAATTGGTTTTTCAAGGTTATAACGGAATTGAAGCGATGGATTTTCTGCGTGAAAATCATGTCGATTTAATGTTTTTGGATATCAACATGCCGGAGATTTCTGGAATGGAATTATTAAAGATTATTCCCAATCATCCCAAAACAATTTTAACGACGGCTTACTCTGAATTTGCTTTAGAAAGTTATGATTACGGCGTAATTGATTATTTGCTGAAACCGATTTATTTTCCAAGATTTTTAAAAGCTGTCGATCGCTTTTTTTCAACAGAAACTATAAAAATTAAGGAAGAAGAAGCCATTATAAATTCAGTTAGTGTAAAAGTTGACGGTTATTTTATTGATATCGAATTGGATCAGCTTTTATTCGCACAGAGTTTTGGAAATTATGTGAAATTGCATACTACAAAACGAACGTATTTAGCTTCAATAACAACAACAGAATTAGAGAAATGTCTTCCGGAAAAAAACTTTATTCGCATTCATAAATCGTATATCGTTGCACTTGATAAAATTGAAGAAACAGAAAAAGATTTTGTGATTATCAAACACGAAAAATTGCCAATTGGAATTACGTATAAAAGAGAATTATCAGACCGACTTAAAAAGTAGTTTATGTGAAATGTAAGATGTTATCTGTAAAATGTGAAAAAAGAGGTTTCATTTTACATTTTACAGATAACATCTCACAATAAAAAAATATAAAAATTAATTTGTTCTTCATTTTAAAGTAGTAATTTTAATACGATATTTTAAAGATATTAATTTGTAAATGAAGAATTATGAAAAGTATTTTGCTGTTTTTTCTTTTTTTATGCCAAGGTTTTCTTTTTGCGCAAGAAGGCACAAATATGAAGAAAGTAATAACTCCTCCAGAAAAGGTGCAATTTGCTTTTGAGAAAGAATATCCCGGAAAAACGGCGGTTTGGTCTGAGGAATATGTTGGAGATGATGATGACGAAGTTCGTTATGAAGCGAAATTCAACAAAGACAAAAATACAAAAGCGATGGCGATTTATGATAATTCTGGAGTTTTGAAAGCGTTTGAACTTCAAATTCCATTAAGTAAACTGCCTTTAGATGCGCAGATCTATTTAAAAAAGAATTATTCGCCAAAAGCTATTAAAGAAATAGCGGTTGTTGTTGATGATAAAAATAAAACAACCTACGAAGTTGGAGTTACTAAAGACTCCAAATTTTATGATGTTGTTTTTGATAAAGATGGCGATTTTAATGTCATAATCGAGAAAAATTAAAATATGTTTGCTTACTAATTCAATATATTTGAAAAGACAAACCCGATAAGCTTTTAGTACTTATCGGGTTTTGTTTTTATAGTAAATTTATAGTTAATCATTAACCATTTATAATTAACAATTTACAATTAATTAAAGCATCATTCCGCCAGAAGCTTCAATGCGTTGTGCGTTTACCCAACGTGCATCTTCGGTACATAAAAAAGCAACAACACCGCCAATATCATCCGGTAAACCAACTCTTCCTAAAGCTGTTGCCGATGCCAAATTTTTGTTTAATTGCTCATTATCACGAACAACGCCACCACCAAAATCAGTTTCGATTGCCCCTGGAGCGACAACATTTGCTCTGATTTTTCTATCGCCCAATTCTTTTGCCTGATATTTGGTTAAAGTTTCAATCGCGCCTTTCATAGAAGCGTAAGCGGCGTAACCAGGAAAAGAAAATCTAGCTAAACCAGTTGAAATATTTACAATTCCACCACCGTCATTCATGACATTCAAAGCTTTTTGTGTCAAGAAAAACGGACCTTTAAATTGAATATTCGTCAATTGATCAAACTCTGCTTCGGTAGTTCCAATGAATGAATTGTGAATTCCAATTCCGGCATTGTTCACTAAAAAGTCAAATTTGTCTGTTTTGAAGGTGTCTTTTAAAACTGATTTTACTTCTTCAAAAAAAGCATCAAAAGTTCCAGAATCAGCTACATTCAATTGAAGTGAAGCTGCTGTTTGCCCTAAACTTTCGATTTCTTTTACAACTGAATCTGCTTCATCTTTTTTGCTGTTGTACGTTATAATTACGTCAATTCCTTTTTTTGCAATTGCAATTGCCATATTTTTTCCTAAACCTCTGCTTCCTCCTGTAACCAGAGCTATTTTTGTATTTACTGCCATATTTTTTTAATTGTTAATTGTTAATTGTGAGTTGTTAATTGTGAGTTGTTAATTGTGAGTTGTTAATTGTGAGTTGTGAAATGTGAAATGTGCGTTGTGAATGTTAAGCTGTTATTTTTCCTTTTTTTTTAAAATTAACAATTAACAATTAACAATTAACAATTAACAATTCATAATTAACAATTCATAATTAACAATTAAAAAGAATGCATTGCATTAAAATGATTTCTCAAATCTTCTGCGCTTGCGTTCAATCTTGTTTCGCTGGTTCCGAATGTAAGTTCAGATCTTCCTTCTTTTAATTGCTCAAAAATAGAAACAATAAAATCGCTTACGCTTGGATGTGCGTCGTGAAGTCCGATGCCACCTAAATCTGTATTCAATGCGGGCGGAATAATTTCGATTACTTCAATATTTTTTGCTTTTAGCAAATGACGAAGCGAAAGTGTAAACGAACGGAAAAATGCCTTAGTAGCCGAATAAACTGGAACTTTTGCAAATGGCGAAAATGCCAGTCCAGAAGTTACATTCATTACGGTTGTCAATGATTTTAACTGAATAAATAATGAAGTTAAATGTAATGGAGCCTCAATATTTGTACTAAGTTCCGATTTCATACTTTCGTAAAAATCTGCATCTGTTACTGAAACCCATTTTTGAATTCCTGCGTTGTTAATTAGAACATTTAAATCAGGATGATTTTCGGAAATCCATTCGTAAAGCGTAATGCGTTCTTTCTCATCTGATAAGTCGCAAACTTTTGTAATAATGGATGGGAATTTTGCTTTTACTTCATTCAAAACAGATTCTCTTCGTCCGCAAATAATAACAGTATTGTTTTCCTGAATAAATCGTTCAGCAAGTCCAAGTCCGATACCGCTTGCACCGCCTGTTATTAAAATTTTGTTGTTTGATAAATTCATCTTTTCGATCTTTTAAATTGATAAGACAAAGGTAGAAGCAAATTAGATTTGGGGAATTGTAAATTTCAAATCGATGTTTGCGAAATTCAAATCAGAATTTTTAAAAAAAAAAACAATTTTTGAAATTTCAATATGTTGCGTTCAACTTTGTCAAAGTTTTAAACTTTGACAAAGTTCTAAGAAACCTGAAACCTGAAACCTGAAACCTGAAACCTGAAACCTGAAACCTGAAACCTGAAACCTGAAACCTGAAACAAAGCAACTAACTTCTAAAAGCCAAAGGCGTAAAAGAAGTTTGTTTTTTAAAGAAATTAGAAAAATGTGCTAATTCTTCAAAACCCAAAGAAAATGCAATTTCAGAAATGTTCCAATCCGTTTGTTTCAAAAGGATTTTGGCTTCATTTGTCAATCGGGAACTGATTAATTCTGTTGTGGTTTTTCCGGTATTTTCTTTTAAAACTTTATTTAAATGATTGACATGAACAGATAATCTTGAAGCAAAATCTTTTGCCGTTCGCAGTTCTAATCGCTGATTTGGCGATTCAATTGGGAATTGCCTTTCTAATAATTCAGCAAATAAAGAAGAAACTCGCGCCGCCGAATTATGTTTCGAATAAAGCGCCGTTATGGGCTGTAATTTTTGTCCAAAGTGGATCAGCTCCGCAACATAATTCCGAATTAAATCGTATTTATAGATATAGTCAGAATTAATTTCTTTTTGTATTTTGTTGAAAATCAATTCTACTTCCGCAACTTCGTCATCTGAAAGCTGAAAAATAGGATAACCGTCTGAAGCAAAAATAGGAAGTTCGTCAAGATCGATTCCGCTCTTGCTTTTGGATAAAAATTCGCTCGTAAAAACACAAAACTGCCCTGATTGATTCATGTCTTGTGGCAGATAATTGTAAGGGATTTTTGGAGTGGCAAACAACAATCCTTGTTTTTCTATTTCGATAATTTTATCAGCATATTCAGCTTTGTTGTGACCTCTAATTAGACTTATTTTGTAATAAGCTCTTCTGTCATAAGGCATTCCAGGTTTTCCTTTCATACGTTCCAGAAGCTCTTTAATGTCAAAAACATTAAAATGCCCAATTTCTTTTTGAATGTCATTTGGCAATAATGAATTTGGATCAACTGTTGAGCCTTCGGTAATATCTTGATAAAATGAATCTAGAGATTTCATATTGTTGTGAATTGTAAAATTCAAATATACAAAAAATAATAAGATTGTTTTTTTAGTTTAAGGTTTCAAGTTTCAGGTTGCTTTTCCTTATGGAGAATTAACCGCAAAGGGCGCAAAGATTTACGCAAAGCACGCTGATTCTATTTCTTTGTGAACCTTGCATAAATCTTTGCGCCCTTTGCGGTTAAAATAAACTTCCCTGAATCAATTCTGGCTCAGGATTACTTCCAAAGGGAAAAGTATCAATTACGAAAAATTGTTTTTTAACGGGGTCAAATTCTCTTAAAACAATTTCGTTGCACAAAAAATCAATATCAATTGTTGTAAAAAGCTGTGATGCAATTTTAAGATTTTCTGGAGTTAATCTTCTTCCGATAGATAAATGTGGCTCTTCGCTTTTTTTAAGTTTTAAAGTTTTCAAAGTGTCATGAATCTTTTTCATGATAGGCACAAGATTTTCTTTGGAATCTTTGGTTGGAGCAATAAAAAATGCGCCGCTGTTTTCAAAACTTGAAAAATGATTTAAATTTACTTGAAAAGGGGTAAAGGTATCGCAGGTTTTTAAAAGTTTATGTTTGTAAATATTAAGTTGTGATTCTTCGATTGTGAATTCGCAAATTGTAATATGTGCTACTGAATTACAGCTATTAAACCAACCAATTTTACTTTTTAGATAATCCTTCATTGTTTTGATAGAATCAATTCCGTTATCTGAAGGATGAATTACAACTGAATATGTTTTTTCCATTTTTGGGCTTTGAATGATACAAATTTAAAGCTTTCCTTTTAGATATAACCGATGCATAATTTCAGATTTCAATAAACCGCTTCCGCCGCCAAAATGCTCAATTACTTCAACTTCGGGCTGTTGTTTTAGGCAAAAAGAAGTGAATTCTTTCTCGACTTGATCTTCAATTCCTGAGCTTAAAAGAACAAAGTCTATTTTATGATTCTGAAAATGTTCTTGCGCTTCTTTTTCATTATTGAAAGCAACAGCGTTCCAATTTTCATCAGCATTTACCAATCGAAGCAGAATTGCTAAAATTGCTTCATTTTTTCCGAGTAATAAGAATTCTAGAGTTTTCATAAAATTTCATTTTTCAAAGCAAATTTATCAGTATATAATTGATTTCGACTTAATCTAGAATAAGAAATAATGTAAAGAGAAAGTTAAATTTCACTTTTTTTGTTTTTTCTGATTTTAATATTTTATGCGTTTACTTGCTTATTATCAGTGTGTTATATGTTTTTTGAAATAAATAATTTTGAAAAACATTAAATTATTTTGTTCGAATGAGGAAAACCGTAATGTTTTCGTTTAACAGCTGGGTAAATTTGTCTCATAGAAATAGAGATTTAAGATGTTTTTGCCTTTTTTAATCATCCTTAAAATATTTCTATGAATTATTACTAGTTTTTGGAGAAACAAGTTTTAGAAGTTTGACATATTCATTGATCGTGGGTACATTGTATAAATTTGCAAGATAAATACAATAAGTCAAAATTTTTACGGGTTTTTAGATTTGGTTACACGTTAGCCAATCTAAAAGCCCTTTTTTTTTGTTTAATAATATCCATGACTTTTAAGCCATTCTTCACAGTCTTTTGTCCAGTTTTTGCTCGTGTCTTTTACGCCTAATCCAAAACCGTGACCGCCATTTCCGTATAAATGTAACTCTGATGTAACTCCATTTTTTTTGAGTGCAAGATAGTAGTTGATGCTGTTTTCCGGTAAAACTGCAGTATCATCTGTTGCATGGACTAGAAAAGTTGGCGGCGTCTGCGGTGTAACTTTTTTGTCATTTGATAAAGAATCAATCAAAATCTGAGACGGATTATTTCCTAATAAACTTGTCTGCGATCCTTTGTGTGTAATACTATTTTCCATGGAAATTACAGGATAAATTAAAAGTGAAAAATCAGGGCGTGCGCTGGTTTTTGATGCAGATTCATATGTTTTGTCATCATAATGAGTGGCCAAAGTTGACGCCAAATGACCGCCCGCCGAAAATCCGATTGTACCAATTTTATTGCTGTCGATATTCCATTTTGTAGCATTTTCCCGTACGTAACGCATTGCTTCTTGAGCATCTTGAAGTGGACCGATATTTTTGTTTTTCATGATCAAATCACTTGGCAAGCGATATTTTAAAACAAAAGCTGTAATTCCTAGACTATTCAGCCAGTTTGCCACTTTTGCTCCTTCCTTATCCATAGAAAGATGCGAATAACCACCGCCTGGAAAAATAATTACAGCGGTCTGATTTGGTTTTACATCTTTCGGAATAAAAATGCTTAAAGTTGGAATTGTAACAAAACTTGTGCTTTGAAGAACTCCATCTTTTATAGTTTGTTTTTCGGTATAATCAGAAGAAATAATTTCATCTGGAATTTTGCTCCACAAAGGAATTATCTGGTTTTGAGCCTGCAATTGATTATTTGTTAATGTAAACAAAACGAGAACAATGAGTGATTTTGGATAAAAAATGGCTTTCATTTTTTTTGATTTATAATGTAATAGTTTGATATAGTTTATAGTAAGAGAAAAACAATATAAAATACTTGTAGAAGATACTTCCTGTCTTAGGACAATTTTTGTACTTTAAACGGATGAATTTAGCACTTTGATATTTAACAAATATATTGTTTAATATGTAATATTGTGGTATTTTTTTTATTCGATATGTTTATTTAATCGGATAAAATAATTTTTTATATAATTTATTTGGATTATAAAGATTATAAACTATATTTGTGCAATCGATTACATTAATTTGTTTTATTTGTATTAAATCATTGTTTTTTAGTGCTTTTAAATTCGAATTGAGAGATAAAACAAGCTAACTAAAAAACATAAATTTTTACAATAACCATGAGCCAAAAAGATTCAGTTACTACCAGCCAAAGCAGTAAATCAATAGGAAAATATCGATGGACTATTTGTGGGTTGCTTTTTTTTGCTACCACAATTAATTATTTAGACCGACAGGTACTTTCGTTAACATGGACTGATTTTATTGCTCCTGAGTTTCATTGGACTAATAATGATTATGGAAATATTACAGCATTATTCTCTATTTTTTACGCGGTATTCAATGCTATTTGCCGGTCGATTTGTGGATTGGATGGATACTAAAAAAGGATTTCTTTGGGCTATAGGTGTTTGGTCTGTTGGTGCATGTTTACATGCTTTCTGTGGCATTGCAACTTCGGGAATTATCACAGGAAATTGGTTGTTGGGTTTTGAAGGCGCAAAAGAAGTAATTGCGGCAGTTAACGATACTGGCATTGGTGTTCAGTGTAAGTGTTACCTTATTTATTTTTGCCCGTTTTGTTTTGGCAGTTGGTGAAGCTGGAAATTTTCCTGCAGCGATTAAAGCAACTGCAGAATATTTTCCTAAAAAAGATAGGGCTTTTGCAACTAGTATTTTTAATGCCGGTGCAACAGTTGGTGCATTGGCAGCGCCAATCACTATTCCTTTTATTGCAAAAGCTTATGGCTGGGAAATGTCTTTCATAATTATTGGCGCATTAGGTTTTATATGGATGGGATTTTGGGTTTTCATTTATAATAAGCCTGAAAAACATAAAAATGTAGTCAGCAGAAGAATTGGCTTATATTCAGCAAGATGATATTGCTGACCGCAAATTAGTAGATTATGTTCCAGAAACAACTTCAAAAGTATCGTTTATAGATTGTTTTAAATACAAACAAACATGGGCTTTTGCCTTTGGTAAATTTATGACTGACGGCGTTTGGTGGTTCTTTCTTATTTTGGACTCCTGCTTATTTAAGATCAGTTTATGGAATGGATTCTACTCAAAGTGCATTCCATTATTTGTGCTTTATATGATCACTTTATTATCTATTATTGGCGGATGGCTTCCTACCTTATTTCGTTGATAAAGAAAGGAATGAATCCATATGAAGGCAGAATGAGAGCGATGCTGATTTTTGCATTTTTTCCGTTGTTGGCATTAGTTGCACAGCCTTTAGGATATATTAGTTATTGGATTCCGGTAATTATCATCGGTATTGCTGGTGCAGCGCATCAGGCTTGGTCGGCAAATATTTTTACAACTGTAGGGGATATGTTTCCTAAAAAAGCAATTGCAACAATTACAGGAATTGGTGGTTTGGCTGGAGGAATTGGTTCTACAGTAATCAATAAAGGATCTGGAGTTATTGTTTGATTATGCTAGGAAGATACCAATATGGTTTTTATGGGATTTAAAGGAATTGAAGCTGGATATTTTATCATATTTTCTATTTGTGCCGTTTGTTATTTAATTGGCTGGCTGGTAATGAAATCATTGGTTCCAAAATACAGCCCGATTACAGATCTTTAAAAAGATTTTTACTGACTAACCAACCAACTAAAACCAAAACCAACCATGAATCAAGCTAATGCAGCAATAGGAAAATACCGCTGGACTATTTGTAGTTTAGTTTTTTTTGCAACGACTGTCAATTATTTAGACAGAAATGTAATAAGTTACCTTCGACCTTTTTTGGCAGAAGCTTTTCATTGGACACCTGAACAAGAAGTTATTGATTATTCGAATATTGAGCTTGCATTTAAAATTGCTTACGCATTGGGAATGCTCGTTGCTGGTGGGATTATTGATAAATTAGGCACAAAATTAGGATATGCAATTGCAACTGGTTTGTGGAGTTTAGCCGCAATTGGACATGCATTAGCAACTGGAACAGGAGGTTTTTTAATAGCGCGAGTATTTTTAGGCATTACAGAAGCAGGGAATTTTCCGGCGGCGATAAAAGCAACAGCCGAATGGTTTCCGCAAAAAGAAAGAGCTTTAGCTACAGGGATTTTTAATTCAGGGAGTAATATCGGGGCAATTATTGTGCCTCTCACGGTCCCATATATTGCAGAAAATTATGGTTGGCAATGGGCGTTTATTCTAACAGGTATTGTTGGTTTTATTTGGCTTTTACTATGGTTTTTATTGTATGAAGTACCTCAAAAACAAAAGCGTCTGTCTCAAGCCGAATTAGAATATATTACTGCTGACCAAGTTGAAGTTAAAGATGAAGATACAGGTGAAAAAGTTTCTTGGATAAAATTATTATCATTTCGCCAAACTTGGGCTTTTGCAATTGGTAAATTGCTTACTGATCCAGTTTGGTGGTTTTACTTGTTCTGGCTTCCCGACTTTTTGATGAAGCAATACAAACTAACAGCAACTGAAATTATCTGGCCGTGTGCACTTGTATATATGATTGGAAGCATTGGAAGTATTGGCGGAGGCTGGCTTCCTATGAAATTAATCAATAATAATTGGCCGGCATACAAGGCTCGTAAAACAAGTATGTTGCTCTATGCGTTTGCAGTTTTGCCGGTTTTGTTTTCTCAATATTTAGGAAGCATTAATATGTGGTGGGCAATTTTGGTTATTGGTTTAGCGGTTTCTGCACATCAGGCTTGGAGTGCAAATATCTTTACTACGGTTTCAGATATGTTTCCTAAAAAAGCTACGGCATCTGTTACTGGAATGGGAGGGATGTTTGGTGCACTTGGTGGTATTTTGCTAACCTTAGTGGTTCAAAAAAACATGTTCGTTTATTATACTAAAATCGGTAAAATTGAAACCGGATATTTTATCATGTTCTGCATTTGTGGATTCTCTTATTTATTAGCGTGGCTGATCATGCATATATTGGTTCCAAAAATGAAAAAAGTAGAATTATAATGAAAAAATAGCTGTATGTGAAATATTTTTTTGGTTTCAATTATGCTATTTCAATATAAAAAATTAAATTTGTGCAATCGATTACATTAATTTAGAAATTATGACAAAATATAGTTCAAGATACGCATCTAGCCCCGAAGCAGTAAAAAAATATGATACACAACAATTGAGAGAAGAATTCTTAATTGATGACTTAATGCAGGAAGATGAAGTGGTATTGGTTTATTCTCATTACGACAGATATATTGCTGGATCGGCAGTTCCTGTAAAAGGTGATTTGGTTTTGGAAACAATTGATCCCTTGAAAGCGCCTTACTTTTTAGAAAGAAGAGAGTTGGGTATTATCAATGTAGGAGGAAGCGGTTCTGTTGTCGTTGAAGGAACTACTTATGAGTTAGGTTTTAAAGATGCATTGTATATCGGAAGCGGTAATAAAGAAGTAATTTTTAAAAGTACCGATGCTAAAAATCCAGCTAAGTTTTACCTTAATTCTGCACCGGCTCATACAACTTACCCAACTGTAAAAGTAAGTTTGGCTGAAGCGAATAAATTGAATTTAGGTGCAGTAGAAACGGCAAATCACCGTACTGTAAATCAAATGATTATTGGAAGCGTCGTTACAACTTGCCAATTACAAATGGGAATGACAGAATTAAACACAGGAAGTGTATGGAATACTATGCCGGCGCACGTACACGATCGTAGAATGGAAGTTTATTTTTATTTAGATATTCCAGAAAACCAGGCGGTTTGTCACTTTATGGGACAGCCACAGGAAACAAGACATATCTGGATGAACAATCATCAGGCAGTAATTTCTCCGCCATGGTCAATTCACTCGGGTTCAGGAACTAGTAATTATACTTTTATCTGGGGAATGGCTGGTGAGAATTTAGATTACGGAGATATGGATGTTTGTAAAATCACAGATTTAAGATAAGAATTATGACAAACTTATTTGATATAAAAGGAAAAGTTGCTTTAATCACAGGAAGTACGCACGGACTGGGAATGGCAATGGCAAAAGGATTAGGGCAAGCGGGAGCAACGATTGTTGTGAATGGAAATTCTTCTCAAGAAAAAATTGACAATGCTGTTAATGAATTAAAAAGTGAAGGAATAAATGCTGTTGGATATAAATTTAATGTAACCGAAGAAAAAGAGGTTGCAGAAGCAGTTCAAAAAATTGAAAAAGAAGTTGGTCCAATTGCTATTTTAATCAACAACGCTGGGATCATTAAAAGAATTCCGTTAATTGATATGGAAGTTGCTGATTTTAGAGAAGTAATCGATATTGATTTAGTAAGTCCGTTTATTGTTTCGAAACATGTTGCAAAAGGCATGATCGCAAGAAGAGAAGGTAAGATAATCAATATTTGCTCAATGATGAGCGAATTGGGAAGAAATACAGTTTCTGCTTACGCTGCTGCAAAAGGAGGCTTGAAAATGCTGACTAAAAACATGGCAACAGAATGGGCTAAGTACAATGTTCAAATCAACGGAATTGGGCCTGGATATTTTGCTACAGAACAAACAAAACCTATTAGAGTTGATGGACATCCGTTTAATGATTTTATCATCAGCAGAACTCCGGCGGCAAAATGGGGTGATCCAAGTGATTTAGCTGGAGCGGCGATATTTTTATCATCAAAAGCCAGTGATTTTGTAAACGGTCACATTTTATATGTTGATGGTGGTATTTTGGCTACAATCGGAAAACCATCAAACGAAGAATAATTCTCAATTTTTATTTAAAGAAGACATGAGCGCGAATACATTCATAAACGATAATTTTTTATTAGAAAATAAATTTGCTGAAGAATTATATCATAATTACTCTAAAAATCAGCCAATTATTGATTACCATAATCACTTAAATCCGCAGTTTATTGCCGAAGACAAAATCTTTGACAACATTACACAAGTTTGGATAAACGGTGATCACTACAAATGGCGCGCAATGCGTACATTAGGAATCAACGAGCAGTTTGTAACAGGAAACGGATCTGATAAAGATAAATTCTTAAACTGGGGAAAAACAGTTCCGTACACAATGCGTAATCCTTTGTATCACTGGACGCATTTGGAATTGGCTCGTTATTTTGATATTTATGATCTTTTGAATGAAAAATCGGCTGAGAAAATTTATATCGAAACTTCAGAAAAAATAAATTCTCCAGCTTACAGTACTCAAAATCTTCTTAAAAAAGTAAATGCTGAATTAGTTTGTACTACTGAAGATCCAATTGATACTTTAGAGTTTCATAAAAAATTAACTCAAAATCCAATCGGAACTAAAATGAGTACCGCTTTCAGACCTGATAAAGCGATTTTAATTTCTAATGACGGATATAATGCATATGTAGATACTTTGGGTGAAGTATCTGGAATTGCAATTGAAACATATACAGATTTGCGTGCAGCACTGAGAAAAAGAATTGAATTCTTTAATGCAAATGGATGCAAATTAAGTGATCACGGACTTGATCAAATTTACTTTGAAAATTTCACTGAAAATGAAGTAAGTGCTATTTTCAAAAAGAAAAGAGAAAACGGAGTATTGTCTCCAGAAGAAGCATTGAAATTCCAAAGTGCTATTTTATTGTTCTTATCTGAAACGTATCATGAATTTGGATGGGTGCAGCAATTTCACTTGGGTGCTTTAAGAAATAACAATGCGCGTATGCACAGGATTTTAGGTCCAGATACGGGTTGGGATTCTATTGGAGATTATCCACAGGCGCAAAAATTATCAAGCTTTTTAAATGCTTTAGACAGTAAAGATAAATTGTCAAAAACAATTATCTACAATTTAAATCCTGCTGATAATGAAGTAATGGCAACTATGATTGGAAATTTCAATGACGGAAGCGTTCGCGGAAAAGTACAATTTGGTTCTGGATGGTGGTTTTTAGATCAGAAAGACGGAATGACAAAGCAGTTAAATGCGCTTTCAAATATGGGATTAATTAGTTGTTTTGTTGGAATGCTTACAGATTCAAGAAGTTTCTTATCGTTCCCAAGACACGAATATTTCAGACGTATTTTGTGTAATCTTCTTGGAGATGAAATAAAACGAGGAGAACTTCCAAATGATATGGAATGGATCGGGAAATTAGTTTCTGATATTTCATATAACAACGCTAAAGAATATTTCAAATTTTAATTTTTTTTAACCATTAAGGCATTAAGAAAATTAAGTTTTTGGTTTAATAAATAGTTACTTAAATAATAAAGATGATTAAGCGAGTGCGCTTAATAAACTTAACCTTTAATCGCAAAGAGAACATAAAGTAAAGCTTAATTTTCTTAATGCCTTAATGGTAAAATTTAAAAAAGATAGTATGAGTAGAGTAGTTGCATTTGGAGAAATCATGCTTCGTTTATCGACAGAAAGACATTTACGTTTTTCGCAATCTACAGCATTTGGTGCTACGTACGGAGGCGGAGAATTTAATGTGGCTGTTTCTTTAGCAAATTATGGAGTCAATGCAGAATTTGTTACAAGATTGCCTGAAAATGAAATTGGTTTTTCTGCATTAAAGGAAATCCGAAAAATGAATGTCGAGTCCAAAAACATTGTTTACGGAGGAGAACGTTTAGGAATTTATTTTCTTGAAACAGGTGCAGGAACCCGCGGAAGTAATGTTGTTTACGATCGTGCACACAGTGCAATGTCTACTATTCAAAAAGGAAATATTGACTGGGAAAAAGTTTTAGATGGAGCTGAATGGTTTCATTGGAGCGGTATTACGCCAGCAATTTCTGAAAGTGCTGCAGAAGCTTGTTTAGAAGCAATTAAAGTTGCTCACAAAAAAGGAATTACAATTTCTTGCGATTTAAATTACAGATCAAAATTGTGGCAATATGGTAAAACGCCAAGCGAGGTTATGCCAGAAATGCTTAAATACAGCAATGTTATTTTAGGAGATATCGATACAGCATATTTCATGTTGGGAGTTCCGAAAGTAAATCCGAATTATCAGGACGAAAAAACGATTCCGGCTTTATAGATAAATTGTTTGAATTGATTCCGAATTTAAAAATTGTTGCAACAACACTTCGTTATTCTGTTAGTGCTTCTCATCAAAGAATTGGTGGGATTTTATATGACGGAAAAGCAATTTATAGTGCAGCAGTTAAAGAAGTTACTCCAGTAGTTGACCGTGTAGGAAGTGGAGATGCTTTTATGGGCGGATTGATTTATGGTTTGTCTGCAATATGAAAATAACAATCAGAAAGCATTAGATTTTGCAGTTGCAGCTTGTTGTTTAAAGCATACAATTGCAGGAGATTATAATTTGGCAACATTAAAAGAAGTTGAAAATATGCTTGGTGGTGATTCAGCTCGGATTAGTATCAAGATAAATAATAAAAATATGGCAAAATATTCAAGAATTGAAGTAGCACAGCAAATGAAGGATAACGGAATGGTACCGTTGTTTTTTCATTCAGATATCGAAGTAAGCAAGAAAGTTTTAAAAGCTTGTTATGATGGTGGTTCACGACTAATGGAGTTTACCAGCAGAGGTGATTTTGCACATGAAGTTTTTGGTGACTTTAAACAAATATGCTTTGGCCGAATTGCCGGGAATGATGTTAGGAGTGGGTTCGATTACAGATGCCGCATCTGCATCATTTACATGAGTTTAGGCGCTAATTTTATTGTAACTCCGGTTTTTAGAGAAGATATTGCAATTGCCTGTAATCGTCGTAAAGTATTGTGGTCACCAGGTTGCGGAACGCTTACTGAAATTGCAAGAGCTGAAGAATTAGGCTGCGAAATTGTAAAATTATTTCCTGCCGATATTTACGGGCCAGAGTTTATAAAAGCAATAAAAGGACCATGTCCATGGACAAACATTATGCCAACCGGAGGTGTTTATCCAACGGTTGAAAGTTTGTGTTCATGGCTAAATGCAGGAGCAACTTGTGTTGGTCTTGGTTCACAATTAATTTCAAAAGATATATTGATAAACAATGACTTTGACGGCTTAAAAAATAAAGTAAGTCAGGTATTTGGATATCATCAAAAATATTAAAAATAAATAAGGAGTAATCATACCGATTCCTTATTTGAAATGTAGTTTTTTTTAGATTTTAAGATTTTGTAATTGAGCATTACGCTTGCTAAATAAAACTTGTCACTCCTCACAGCAAGTTTTATTTTACTCTTACAAGTGTAATGTTTCTTTTACAATTAGAAAAGAACTTTTTATAAGCAATAAGGTATTAATATGATTATTTATAACGCTTTAATGGATTTAAAATGAAACAGTTAAACAGAGAGAATACAGGATTAGAAAAATTACAGCCAATTAAAGTAGTTCAGTTTGGGGAAGGGAATTTCTTGAGAGCTTTTGTTGATTACGCTTTTCATAAACTAAATAAAGAAGTTGATTTTAATGCCGGTATTGCAATGGTTCAACCATTGAAAGACGGTATAGTGAACATGATTAACGATCAGGATGGTCTTTATACTTTGTTTATGAATGGTATTAAAAAAGGCGAAAAAATACAGGATATTGAGTTAATTACCAATATTGTAAAAGCTATAAATCCATATACGCAATTTGCAGAATTATTTAGCTTTAGCCAAAGAAGAAGAACTTCAATTTATTGTTTCAAATACTACAGAGGCCGGAATTGAATATCATCGAAAGTGATACTCCTGATATGCAGCCACCAGTTTCATTTCCTGCGAAGTTAACTGTACTTATTGTATGAAAGATTTAAGCATTTCAATGGAGATAAATCAAAGGCTTTAACAATTATTCCTTGTGAGTTGATTAATTATAACTCAGAAACTTTAAAGGAAATTGTTTTGACAATATTGTCGATGATGGAAGTTGGAAGACAGCATTTAAAATTATGGTTATCAGATGATTGTACTTTTCACAATACTTTGGTAGACAGAATTGTTCCAGGATATCCAAGAGATGAAATCGAAGAATACAACAGTAAGCTTACTCATCAGGACGATTTAATTGTTGCTGCTGAAAGTTTCTTCCTTATGGGCTAATTGAAGGCGATGATAAATTGAAAGCAAAACTTCCGTTTGAGAAAACAGATTTAGATGTGAAAATTGTGGCTGATATGCGTCCGTACTGAAAACGTAAAGTTAGTATTTTAAACGGTGCACATACTGCAATGGTTCCATTTTCATTCTTTACGGAAACAAACTGTAATAGAAACTGTTGATAATGACTTTACAGGTGAATTTGTAAACAAAGCAGTTTTTAATGAAATCAATGAAACTTTAAATATGGATAAAGAATGAACTGGCTAGTTTCTCTGAAGAAATATTGGACCGTTTCAGAAACCCATTTCATCAAGCATTCATTGTCTTCAATTGCTTTGAATTCAATTTCTAAATTTAAAGTTCGTGTATTGCCAAGTTTAACGGGTTATGTTGATGTTCACAAAAAACTTCCGGTTCATTTAACTTTTGCTTTCGCCGCTTTAATTCGTTTTTATAAAGGAACTTGGAAAGGTGAAAGTTTGCCAGTTCAAGACAGTGAAGATATTGTTTCGTTCTTTAAGGACTTTGGACATCAGATGATTAAAATAAAATAGCAAGATTGACTTTGCAGAATAAAAATTTCTGGGACGAAGATTTAACTGAAATTCCTTCTCTAACAGATTCAATTGCAAAAGCTTTAGAAGAAATTGATGCAAACGGCGTGGAGCAAGGCTTCATCAATTTTCAAAAACAATTAAATTAAGAATTACATACGATAGTTATGGCAACTCAAAAAAAATTAATAAAAGTCAACCCAGCAGATAACGTAATTGTCGCTTTAACCGATTTGGTACAAAACGAACAAATTACGTTTGAAGGAACCACTGTCTCACCAACAACTGATGTTAAAGCAAAACATAAAATCACTGAGAAAGATTTTGCAATCGGTGATGATATTATAATGTACGGCGTTTTGGTTGGAAAAGCTGCTAAACCTATAAAAAAAGGAGAAGTAATTACCACCGAAAATGTAAAACATCAAAGTGAAAAAGTTTTTGGTAAAAACGGAAATTTAGGTTGGACTCCACCAAATGTAGATCGTTGGAAAGACAAAACTTTCAACGGATACCACCGTACTGATGGACAAGTTGGAACCAAAAACGTTTGGTTGTTTTTTCCATTGGTTTTTTGCGAAAACAAAAATATCGAAAAACTGAAAGATATTTTCGAAAACGAATTGATGCCCAAAAAAGAAGTTTCTTATAAAAATTTGTTACGCTCTTTAATTGAAGAAAAAAGCGTAGAAGAAGTTTCTGAGAGAAATTCAAATGAAAATCTTTTAGATAATATCGAAGTAAAATTCATCAATCATCAAGGTGGTTGTGGAGGGATTAGACAAGATTCTGAATTGTTGGCAAAACTGCTTGCAGGATATGTGAACAACCCAAATGTTGCGGGTGCAACTATTTTAAGTTTGGGTTGCCAAAATTTGCAAATAGATATTTTTAAAAAGGCATTGAAAGAAATTAGTCCGAATAGTGATAAAGAAATTTTGATCTATGAGCAACAACAAATTGGAACTACTGATCAAATGTTTCAAATGGTGATTAAAGATTCTTATGAAGCCATTAAAAGAGCTAACAAAATTGAACGTAAACCTGCTCCTCTTTCAAAACTAAGTATTGGTTTGGAATGTGGAGGGTCTGACGGATTTTCAGGAATTTCTGCTAATCCGGCATTAGGAGTTGTTTCAGATATTTTTGCAGCTTTGGGAGGGAAAACCATTTTGGCAGAGTTTCCAGAATTATGTGGCGTTGAGCAAGAATTGATGAACCGATGTGTGGACGAAGAAAAAGCAGATAAGTTTTTAACTTTAATGAAAGCGTTTGAAAAATCAGTTGTAGATGCAGGTTCAGGGTTTGATATGAATCCATCTCCAGGAAACATCAAAGACGGATTAATTACAGATGCAATGAAATCTGCTGGCGCAGCTAAAAAAGGCGGAACTTCACCTGTTGTAGATGTTTTGGATTACGGCGAATATATTTCAAAACCAGGATTAAATCTTTTAAATACGCCAGGAAATGACGCAGAATGTACCACAGGATTGGTTGGATCAGGAGCAACAGTTGTTTTATTTACCACAGGTTTAGGAAATCCAATGGGAAATCCGATTGCACCCGTTGTGAAAATTTCTTCGAACACGGCATTAATTAATAGAATGTCTGATATTATCGATGTAAATGCCGGAACGGTGATTACTGGTGAAAAAACGATTACCGAAGTTGGAGCAGAAATAGTAGATTACATTATAGAATTGGCGAGCGGAAACGTGGAAACAAAAGCAGACCAGTTGAAACAAGATGTATTTATTCCTTGGAAAAGAGGGGTTTCTTTGTAGTTTTTTAGGCTCAAAGTTACAGAGAAACAAAGGGATAAAGTTTTATCTATAAAGACGCACAAAAGTGCGTCTTTTTTTTTGTCATTTCGACTGAAAGGAGACTCGAGCGAAAGCGAATTGGCGAAGCAAATCACACAAGAAACTCCATCTGCATTGTCGCCAATCTTTGTCGAGCTTCTAGTGTGATTTGCTTCGCCAATTCGCTTTCGCTCGGGTCTCCTTTCAGTCGAAATGCAATAAAAAGCAACTCTTATAAGAGTTGTTTTTTCTTGTAACGTATGTCTAAATTGAACTTATATAACTTATATAGTAAAAAAAAGATGAACTGCTGTGCGTCTCTACATGTTGAAGTTGTATCTTAAAAACTAAGAGCTGTTTCTTGACGATGATTTACGAATATGTAATTCTGGGCGCAAGAACCACCTTTTTCTCAATTTTTATTGTCTCAGTTTTATCTACTTGTTCCAAGAAAACTCTGGCCGACATTTTTCCCATTTCAAGAGGTGATTGATCAACAGAAGTAATCGACAATTCCATGAATTTGGTAAAAGGCTCATTACTGAAACCAGCAACACAAAACTCTTTAGGAATGCTGATATTTCTTTCTTTAAGTACTTGAATAGCTCCTAAGGCTGCAAAATCACTGGAAGAAAATAGTGCATCTGGTGGAGTTTCTAAAGCTAATAAAATGTCTATAGCTTCTTTTCCGGCATCAACACTACTTTTAGTATGAATTACATATTCTTCTTTAAAAGTCATTCCGTTATCAAGCAATGCTTGTTTATAACCTAAAAACCTATTTTTGAAAATTTCAAGTGATTGATCTCCAGAAAAGTGAGCAATGGCTCGGCATCCTTCATTTATTAAATGTTTGGTTGCAATATAACCACCTTTAAATCATTGATGGTTACAGAACTTACTCCATCAATATGTTTGCTACGGTCAAAAAAGATCAACGGAACATTTTTCTCTAAAACATAATGAAAAGCGCCGTTATTTTCAGTCACTAACATCAGTAACCGACATCAAAATTCCGTCAACCTGAGCGTCGATTAAAGTGTATAAATTTTCATTTTCTCTTTTAGACTTTCATGAGTTTGGCAAATAATAACTTGATAACCATGCGGATGAAGTTCTTCTTCAATACCTCTAATAACAGAAGCAAAAAAGTTACTGTCAATACGAGGAACAATAACGCCAATATTATTGCTTCTACCACTTTTTAATGCTAAAGCAAGTTTGTTTTGCTTATAGTTCATTGATGCAGCGGTTTTAATAACTAGTTCCCTTGTGCTTTCTTTTATTTTTGGGATTATTATTTAAAGCTCTGGAAACAGTGGCAGCAGTGATATTCAATTTCTTGGCAATATCATAAATAGTTATTTTTTCGCTCATTCAAAAAGGTTTTGATTTAATTTACAGACAAAAATACATTTTTTTTATATATCTCAATATTTTTTGTTATCGATTACCATAATTAATAACTAAAACGTTTGCAATTCTACAATGACAAAAAATTATGTGTTTTTTTAGCATAAGTGTAAATATAATTGCAAATAAAAATTAAATATATAAATTATTTCCAAATAAATTTGTTCTGTAGAAACAATTTTTATATTTTCGTGTAATCGATTACATATTACATGGCGTATTTACCATATAAATTGTTAATTATGCGTAAATGATTACAAATAAGAAGATAGCGTTAAAATCAATCTCATTTCTTGGAGTGTTTTCGTTGCTGATGATATCATGCGGAAAACAAGTTTCAAGCGTTTCTGAAACAGATCCATGGAAAAAAATGGAATTGATCATAAAAAGCATACCTGAAACTCACTTTATAAATAAGACGTATAATATTAAAGATTTCGGAGCCATAGCAGACGGAAAAACGATGAATACACTTGCATTCGAAAAAGCAATTAAAGAATGTGCGGCAAATGGAGGTGGTAAAGTTTTAGTGCCAAATGGAAAATATTTAACAGGACCAATTCATTTAGAAAGCAATGTGAATTTGCATTTAGAAGATCAGGCTGAAATTCTTTTCAGTACAAATTCTAAAGATTATCCGCTTGTTCATACTTCTTGGGAAGGAACAGAATTAATGAATTATTCGCCACTTAATTTTTGCAAAAAATAAAACGAATGTTGCTATAACTGGAAAAGGTACTTTGAATGGACAGGCAAATAATACTAACTTGGTGGCCTTGGTCTGGCGGAAAGAGATTCGGTTGGGACAAAGGTCAGCCTTCACAACATGATCCTTTAAATCGCGATAATTTGGTTGAAATGGCAGAAAAAAATATTCCTGTTGCAGAACGTGTTTTTGGTGAAGGTCATTATTTGCGTCCTAATTTTATTGAGTTTTTTGAATGTAATACGGTTTTAGTAAAAGACGTTACGATGATTAATGCACCATTTTGGATTTTGCATCCTATAAAATCAAATAATGTAATAATTGATGCCGTAACAGTAAATAGCCATGGCCCAAACAATGACGGCTGTGATCCTGAATATTCTCAAAATGTAATTATTAAAAACTGCACGTTTAATACTGGCGATGATTGTATTGCAATTAAATCGGGGCGTGATGCAGATGGCAGAAGAGTGGGAATTCCAAGTAAAAATATTATTGTTCAAAACTGCAAAATGATCGACGGTCATGGTGGTGTTGTAATGGGAAGTGAAATTACAGCTGGCGTAAATAACGTTTATGTTGAAAATTGTGTAATGGATAGCCCAGAATTGGAGCGCGCTATCCGAATCAAAACAAATTCGAAACGTGGCGGAACCACAGAAAATATTTTCGTTAGAAATATTGAAGTTGGAACTGTAAAAGAGTGCGTTTTGAGAGTGACTATGTTTTACGATATCTATGGCAGTCAAGTTGGAAATTTTATTCCAGCAATTAAGAATATAAGCCTTGAAAATGTCAAGGTTAAAAATGGCGGAAAATTCGGGATTTTAGCCGATGGCTATGCAGAATCGCCAATTGAAAATATAACATTTAAAGATGTTATGATTACAAAAGCAGATTCGGTTTATTATCTGAAAAATGTAAAAAAGGTAAATTTTATCAATACCTACATCAATGGGAAGAAAATGGAATCAATTAAAAATTAAACCACTTAATTTACTTTATAACCAAACCAATTTGTGAACTTTCAATAATTATCAAATGAAATAAAAAGCAATTTTGTTTTTTATTTTTCGAAAATCTTGGTTAGTAATGATTTGATAATTTTTTAAGAAAGTTGTTTTTTGAAGTTGTTAAAAAAGGAGTTTGATCAAGTATCGAACTCCTTTCTTAACTAAAATTTAGGAGCTCAAAAATGAAAAATAAAATAATCTTTTTATTGTTGCTTTTAAATGTTGTAACGGCGCACAGCCAATACAGTATTGATACTTCGTACACGGTTAAAAGTACTTATAATAAATTGATTAAAAAGTATCCTTTTATTACAATTGCAAACGAAAAAAAGGATAAAAATGTAGATCAGATAAATGATTTGGTTTATAATCAAATAGAAAACAGAGCATTACATTTAGATGCTTATTTTTATAGTCAAAAAAAAGCAAATCCGGCTGTAATTATGATACATGGTGGAGGATGGCGATCTGGAAATAAAAATCAGATGAGAGTTATGGCGCAGGAAATTGCTTCAAAAGGATATTCTTGTTTTCCAGTTGAATACAGATTGTCTTTAGAAGCCAAATATCCAGATGCAGTTTTTGATGTTAAAAATGCAATCAAGTTCATAAAAGATAATGCTAAAAAATTTCATGTCGATCCCAATAAAATTGTGGTTTTAGGATGTTCTTCTGGTGGTCAAATGGCGGCTTTGATTGGTACAACAAATAATACTCCAGCCTTTGAAGATTCTGGTTTCAAAAGCAAATCTTCATCAAAAGTAAATGCCATTATTGATATCGACGGAATTTTGGCTTTTAAGCATCCAGAATCGCAAGAAGGAGAAATGGCATCGTTTTGGTTAAAAGGAACTTATGAAGACAATCCGGAAAATTGGAAAAATGCTTCTGCTTTAAGTCATACTGATAAAAATACGCCGCCTGTTCTTTTCATAAACAGCAGTTTCGATAGATTTCATGCCGGAAGAGATGATATGATTGCGATTTTAAACCAGAATGAAATTTATAATGAAGTAAAAACAATAAAAGATTCTCCGCATTCATTTTGGTTTTTCCAACCTTGGTTTGATGAGATGAACAGTTATATAATACCATTTCTAGATAAAATATTTAGATAATAAAACGAATAAAATCAAAAATTAAAACATATTTTAAAATGGGAAATAATAGAAAACTTAAATATTTAGCATCGGCAGCAATGGCTTGTTTTATGCTTTTTACAAGCTCAAAAGCAATTTCACAGGAAACGGCAGCTAAAGATATTGTGATTTCAAAAAAATCAAAATGGTCAGATAAAATGGCTTTGACTTTAATGAAACGCCATCCAGAAGCGTATATGATTGACGATTCAAAAGCACCAAAATGGGATTATGTTCACGGTTTGGTTTTGCATGGTTTTGAAGAATTGTACAAAAAAAATCCAGATCCAAGATATCCGGTTTATGTAAAAGGCTATGTTGATGCATTGGTTCAAAATGACGGAACTATTAAATCGTATGAATTTGATAAATACAATATTGATATGGTTGTTTCTGGCCGTTTGCTTTTTAATATTTATGAAAAAACAAAAGAAGAAAAATATCTAAAAGCAATGCAATTGTTGCGCAAACAATTATCTGAACAGCCAAGAACACCGGAAGGTGGATTTTGGCATAAAAATATTTATCCAAACCAAATGTGGCTTGACGGATTGTACATGGGAGAACCGTTTTACGCACAGTACACCGTTACTTTTGAAAACGGAAAAAGCTTAGATGATGTTGCAAAACAATTCGAAGAAATTCAGCTTCATGCAACAGATCCAAAAACTGGATTGTTATATCATGGATGGGATTCAAGCAAAAAAATGCCTTGGGCAAACCCAGAAACTGGAAATTCGCCAAACTTTTGGTCAAGAGCTTTAGGATGGTACGTTATGGCGCTTGTTGATGTTTTGGATTATTTCCCAAAAGATCATCCAAAACAAAAAGAATTAGTTGGCTACTTGAATAAAGCATCTGAAAGTATTGCAAAATTTCAGGATAAATCAGGGTTATGGTACCAAGTAACAGATAAAATGGGCAAAGAAGGAAATTATTTAGAAGCTTCTGGATCGTCAATGTTTGCATATGCTTTTGCAAAGGGCGCAAACAAAGGATATTTGCCAGCAAAATTTAAAAAAATCGCCAATAAAGCTTTCGACGGATTAACGACAAAATTAATGAAAGTTGATGCCGATGGTACAATTACGCTTACTGAGGCTTGTGCTGTAGCAGGTCTAGGCGGAACACCATATAGAGATGGTTCTTACGAATATTACGTAAAAGAAAGAAAAAAAGACAATGACCCAAAAGCAACTGGACCTTTTATTTTGGCTGCTTTAGAATTAAACCGATAGTTTTAATTGATAATTATTAATTATCAATTATAAATAATGTGACTTGTTATGTCATTTCGACGAAGGAGAAATCACACTAGCAATTCGACAAAGATTGGCAACTAGTAGTGGTGGAGTTTCTAGTGTGATTTCTCCTTCGTCGAAATGACAAAAAATGCATATAAAATGAACAGAATAAAAAACAGTCTTTTTCTATTATTATCTATATTCTCAATACAGAAGAGTGTGGCACAAGTCTGGATACCAGACAATGGAGACGGAACTTATACAAACCCAATTATTCATGCCGATTATTCAGATCCTGATGTTGTAAGAGCGGGAGATGATTTTTACATGACAGCATCCTCATTCAATTGTATTCCGGGATTACCAATTTTACATTCGAAAGATTTGGTAAATTGGACAATTATTGCGCACGCGCTTATCAAACAAACTCCAACCGAAACGTTCGATAAAGTACAGCACGGAAACGGAGTGTGGGCGCCAAGCATAAATTTTCATAACAATGAATTTTATATTTATTATCCAGATCCTGATTTCGGAATTTATATGATTAAAGCCAAAAAAGCAGAAGGACCTTGGTCAGAACCTGTTTTGGTTAAAGCCGGGAGCGGATTAATAGACCCGAGTCCGTTATGGGATGATGACGGAAAAGTTTATTTGGTTCACGCTTTTGCAGGAAGCCGCGCCAAAATTAAAAGTTTATTGGTTGTCTGCAGTATGAATCCCGAAGGAACTGCTACAAACAATGATGAAGTTATGGTTATTGACGGCCATGACGGCGAAGGAACAATTGAAGGTCCAAAATTCTATAAAAGAAATGGTTACTATTACATTTTTGCTCCCGCGGGAGGAGTTTCTACGGGTTGGCAAACCGTTTTAAGATCTAAGAATGTTTTCGGTCCGTATGAAAAGAAAAAAGTTTTAGAACAAGGAAAATCTACAGTAAATGGTCCGCATCAAGGTGCTTGGGTGCAGACACAAACGGGCGAAGATTGGTTTATACATTTTCAGGACAAAGGCGCCTACGGAAGAATCGTTCATTTACAGCCAATGAAATGGGAAAATGATTGGCCTGTTATGGGACAGGATTTTGATAAAAACGGAATTGGCGAACCAGTAACAACGTTTAAAAAGCCAAATGTTGGCAAGAAATATCCAATTGAAACTCCAGCAGAATCGGATGAATTTAATTTGCCAAAATTAGGATTACAATGGCAATGGCAGGCAAATGCTCAGAATAATTGGGGATTTCCAACAAGTTTAGGGTATTTTAATTTGTATTGTCTTCCAACAATTAAAGACAGCAAGAAAATTTTTGAAGCGCCAAATTTATTGCTTCAAAAATTCCCAGCTGAAGAATTTACAGCAACTGCAAAAATGACTTTCAACACTCGATTGAATGGAGAAACGACTGGTCTAATTATCATGGGATTGGATTACAGTTATTTGAATCTGAAAAATGATAATGGAAAAGTATATTTGAATCAGAAAACGGGAACTTTTGATAAGAAAATAGAGGAAAGTGAAACCAATCCGGTTTTAATTGCTAACAATACAATTTATTTAAGAGTTAAGATAAAAAAAGGAGGAATTTGTAGTTTTTATTACAGTTTGGATGATAAAAAATATCAGCCAATCGGCAATGATTTCACTTCAAAAGAAGGAAAATGGATTGGCGCCAAAGTCGGACTTTTTGCCTTGAGCGAAAAAATTACAAATGACTCAGGAAACGTTGCAGTCGATTGGTTTAGAATTACTAAATAAGATAAAAATGATTCAATTTAGAAAAACAATAGCACTTCTTTTATTCGCATTAAGTTTTGGTTTGAATGCACAAAGTAATTATAAAAGTTGGCCAGATGTAATTCGGAAACACGACGCTGCTTGGTTTGGAACAGAAGAAGCTAAAAAAGTAGCGGAAAACGTATTGCTTTATCAAAGAAATATTGGCGGATGGCCAAAAAATATTGCCAATGCAGGATGAATTGACTTCGCAGCAAAAAACAAAATCTAATTGCATTTAAAAAAACAGACTTCATGAGATTACAACTGATAATGGTGCGACTTGTCAGGAAATGCTTTTCATGTCTAAAATGTATGCGCAAGTAAAAGATGATCGATATAAAGAATCATTTTTAAAAGGCTTGAATTATTTATTAGAAGCGCAATACAAAACGGTGGCTGGCCTCAGTTTTATCCACTTAAAAAAGGATATTATACACATATTACTTACAATGATGATTCGATGGTGAATATTTTAAATATGATGAAACAGATCAGCGAAGAGACTAATTATTTTAGCATTAAACCATCAAAAGAAATCGTTCAAAAAGCTAAAAAAGCTTTTGATAAAGGAATTGATTGTATCCTAAAAACACAATACAAACAAAAAGGAGTTTTAACCGCATGGTGCGCTCAACACGATGAATTTACTTTGGCTCCGGCAAATGCAAGAGCTTTTGAACTTGCATCATTAAGTGGTTACGAATCTACAAAAATCGTTTTGCTTTTGATGTCGATAGAAAAACCTTCGCGTGAAATTATTACTTCTGTAAAAAGCGCTGTGGAATGGTTTGAAAAAACGAAAATCACCAATTTAGAAGAAAAAAGAGTATCTAGATGAGAATGGAAAAATTATCGATAAAAAGATGGTTCCGGCTACAAATGCAGGGCCAATTTGGGCGACGATTTATGGATTTAGAAACTAATGAACCATTCTTTTGCGACCGCGATGGAATTAAGAAAAAAATCGTATAGATCAAATTGGTTCTGAAAGAAGAAACGGTTATTCTTGGTATTCGGATGCGCCAAAAGAAGTACTGAAAAAATACCCGGCTTGGGCAGTTAAAAATGGTGCAAAAGTTACTGCGAAATCTTCAGCATAAAAAAAATGTGACATTGATTAACTGTTGCTCAAGATGGTTCGGGTGATTTTACAAAAATTCAAGACGCATTTATGCATGTCCGGCGTTTCCTTATGAGAAAGTAACGATTTCAATATCAAAAACGGAATTTACAATGAAAAAGTTCGAATTCCTGAGTGGAACACCAATGTAGTTTTGCAAGGTGAAAGCAAAGAAAAAACGATTATTACTTTTGATGATAATTTTTCGAAAATCAATTTAGGAAGAAACAGCACTTTTTATACGTACACAGTTTTAGTTGAAGGAGATGATTTTTCGGCATCAAATTTAACCATAAAAAATGCATCGGGGGATAATGGTCAAGGAATTGCTTTGTCAATTGTTGCGAATCGCGCAAAGATTACAAATTGTCTTATTTTAGGAAATCAGGATACGTTTTATTTATCGGGAAAAGACGCAAAACAATATTTTGAAAATTGCTATATTGAAGGTACAACTGATTTTATTTTTGGAAGTGCGACTGCATTATTTGAAAATTGCGAAATTAATAGCATCAAAAATTCATACGTTACAGCGGCATCAACTCCAGAGGGAATGCTCCATTTGGTTTTGTTTTCAAAAATTGCAAGTTAACGGCGAAGCCTGAGGCTGCAGATGTGTTTATTTAGGTAGACCTTGGCGAATTTATGCTAAAACGGTTTTCTTAAATTGCGATTTAGGGAAACACATCAGAGCAGAAGGCTGGGAAAATTGGTCAAAACCTGATGCTGAAAAAAATAGCATTTTATGCCGAATACAATTGTAAAGGTGAAGGATTTCAGCCTGCTAAAAGAGTTTCATGGTCGCATCAGATTAAAAAACAGAAGCAGAAAAATATTCACAGAAGAATATTTTAAGGATGATTTGTCAGATTGGTATTCAAAGTAATTCTGATTTCAAAAAATAAAAATTATGAAGTTTAAATGTCTTGTTTTTTTATTGGTTTCCTGGATTTCTTTTGCACAAAATGGAGAATTTCCATTTGCAAAAGTGGATTCAATTGTCAATAGAATTCAGTTGCCGGTTTTTCCTTCGTACCAAATTAATATTGTAAAATTGGGTGCTAAAGGAGATTCTGTCTTCAACAATAAAGCTGTTTTTGACAAGGCAATGGCATTGTGTAAAAAGAACAATGGCGGAACGATTATTGTCCCAAAAGGGATTTATAAAATCAACGGGCCAATTCATTTTGTAAGCAATGTAAATCTTAGAATTGAAAAAGGGGCAAAAATCAAATTCAGCGACACACCGCAGGATTATTTGCCATTGGTTTTAACAAGTTGGGAGGGAACAATGTTGTACAATTACAGTCCGCTTATTTATGCTAATAATTGTACCAATATTGCCATTTCTGGCGAAGGAACTATTAATGGAGAAGGAGGCAAGATCTGGAAAACTTTTAAGGAAAAAGAAGAGGCGAGCAAAAACAGAAGCCGTGACATGAATCATAATAATGTTGCTCTGAAGGACCGATTGTTTGGTGAGGGTTATTTTTTGCGTCCGCAAATGATTCAGTTTTTGAATTGCAGGAATGTTTTGGTGGAGAATATCCGCATTGAAAATTCGCCATTTTGGTGTTTGCATTTACTGAAATCGCAAAGTGTTACTATTCGCGGAGTCAGTTACAAATCTCTAAATTACAACAATGACGGTATCGATCCGGAATATGCGAAAGATGTTTTAATCGAAAATGTGACGTTTGATAATGGCGATGATAATGTGGCAATTAAAGCCGGAAGAGATCACGAAGGGAGAGCAAATACAGCAACTCCGAGTGAAAATATCATAATCAGAAACTGTAATTTTAAAGGACTTCACGGAGTTGTAATTGGAAGCGAAATGTCTGCAGGAGTACAGAATGTTTTTGTGGAGAATTGCAAAACTGTCGGATATTTAAAAAGAGGAATTTACATTAAAACCAATGCAGATCGTGGCGGTTTTATCAGAAATATATTTGTTCGCAATATTCAGTTGGATGAAGTGGAAGACTGCCTTTATATCACAGCAAATTATCATGGCGAAGGCAGTGGTTATCAATCGGATATTTCAAATGTTCATTTTTCGAATATCACCTGCAACAAAGCGATCGAAATCTGGAATTGTAATTCAGGGATTTCTAGATAAGAAAATCAAAAATATTAGTTTGAAAAACATTGAAATTAAATCGAGCCAAAAATGCCATTTCAAACGAAAATGCGGAAAACGTTCTGATGACAGATGTTTTTATTGGAAAGAGAGCAACTGTGCCAACATCGGCGAAATAGGTTTTTTTACAGATTGGAAGATGTCGTAAAATCTTAATTTTAAATCTAAAATTTATAAAATAAATATAATGAAAAAATATATCTCAATTCTGTTCTTAATTTCTACAGTTTGTTTTGCTCAAAAAACTACTTTGTACACAATAGGAGATTCCACAATGGCCAACAAAAAAGATCCAGATCGAAATCCAGAACATGGCTGGGCGCAAGTATTACAGCAATTTTTTAAAAATGATGTTTTAGTAGTTAATAAAGCAGTAAATGGCAGAAGCACAAAAAGTTTCATAAATGAGAAACGTTGGGATTCGATTTATAAAAAGCTCAAAAAAGGAGATTATGTTTTTATTGAATTTGGACATAATGACGAGAAAATAGAAGACTCTACGCGTTATACAAATCCGCATACTGCCTATCGATATAATTTAATCAAGTTTGTTAAAGAAAGCCGTGAAAAAGGGGCAACTCCAGTATTACTGACTTCTATTGCGAGACGTAATTTTAATGAAAAAGGAGTGCTGGTTCCTACGCACGGTGATTATCCTCTAGAAACTCGTTTGGTAGCACAGGAATATAAAGTGCCGTTTATAGACTTAGAATATTACACGGAATTGATGGAACAATCTTATGGGCCAGAAAAATCAAAACAATTGCATTTGCATTTTAAAGCGGGTGAAAATCCTTATTATGATAAAGATAAAGCCGATGATACACATCTTTCTTTGAAAGGTGCAACTGCAATAGCGCAGATTGTAATCAATCAAATTAAACTTTTAGAAGATTCATCAATTGAAAACTTAAAAAAGCAAATTAAGTTAAATTAGAAATATCAATGCTAATTATTCTAGCATCTTTTGTCTATCGTTAAAAAAAAGAGAGAACATATGTTCTCTCTTTTTTTAGTCATTTTTTAAAAGCAGGATTTTGGTTACTCAATATCCTGCTTTTTGTTTTTACGTTATTTTATTCTTTTTTTAAAGCATTAATTTCTTCTACAGAAACCTTTATAACTGTGCCGTGACGTGTACCGATAGGAAAACTGACTTGTTCTGAAATGTCTTCCCAGCCTTTTGAAGTTTCTTTTACTGCACCATATTTTTTTTGTGTGTATTTGTCAAAATAAACAACCCAATTAGTATCAATTTGTATGGCTGTAGGACCTTCAGCCCAATAATCGCCAGTTATAGCTTTGCTTGCCGGACTGTATGGTCCAGTTAAATTTTTGCTAATAGCAATTTTAATGTTTTTTTGAACCGGATTACGCGTTTCATCTTTTAGATACATAACAAATCCTTTATCTTGTTTTACTATAGAAGCGTCAATTACATTAAAACCAGGTTCGTATAATAATTTTGTTTTGGCAAACTTTTTAAATTCTTTGGTTGTTGTGTAATAGATTCTGTGATTGTATCCCTTTTCTTCCTCCGATTTTGTTTCTAGAAACTTGCCATCAATTGTAGAAGCCCAATAAATCATATAAATTTTTGATTTTTCGTCGTATGTAATTTCGGGCGCCCACGTATTTCTGGCTTTTTCTTCATGAGCCATCACCGGAATAAATTCCTGTTTTGACCAATGAATTAAGTCTTTTGAAGATGCATATCCAATTCCTTTATCGGTCCAGCTTACTGTCCAAACCATATGATACAAGCCGTCTCCGCCTTTAATGACGCATGGATCACGCATCAATTTGTCTTTGCCAACTTCTGGGGTTAAAAATGAAGTATCGTTTTTTAAAGCTGTCCATTTATAACCATCTTCGCTATAAGCCAAATGTAGTCCGTCTTCACCATTTCCTTTAAAATAAGTAAATACATATCCATCTGGTTTTAAGGTGTAATTGTTTGCAATAAGCCATTTTTCGCAAGCTTTTGGCCAAGATGCATTAGTGCCTTTTACGCCTAAACCAAAACCATGACCTCCGCTTTCATATAAATGCATTTCTGCCAGAACTTTTTCTTTTTTTAGCGCTAAATAATAATTAATACTATTTTCTACAGGAACGGCTTTATCATCTGTTGCATGTACTAAAAATGCTTTTGGTGTGGAAGCAGTCACTTGTTTTTCATTTGAATATTTATCTGCCAATTCAATTCCAGCATTTTTTCCTAATAAATTATCTTTAGAACCTTGATGCGTAATGCCCTCCTGCATTGAAATTACAGGATAGATCAAAATTGAAAAATTTGGTTTAGCGCTTGTTGTGTCAGCTGGAGTGTACACTTTATCATTGTAATGTGTTGACAGCGTAGAAGCCAAGTGTCCTCCGGCTGAAAAGCCCATAATACCAATTTTATTTGGATTCAGTTTCCATTTTACAGCATTTCTTCTAACAAGTCTCACGGCTTCCTGTGCGTCCTGAAGCGGCGCAACGGTTTTATTTTTCATGATTAAATCGCTCGGTAATCTATACTTTAAAACAAAAGCATTAATTCCTAAACTGTTAAACCATTCGGCAACTTTATAACCTTCTTTATTGATTGCGAGCATTCCGTAACCGCCTCCGGGACAAATTATAACCGATGTTCCGTTTGATTTTTCTGGATTTGCGAAGTAAGCCGTTAGCGTTGGCAAAGTTACTTTTCGTACTCCTTCTGAAAGTTCGTTTTTGTGATCTACTTCTTCAGAATATTCTTTTGAAATAATTTCATCTGGAATTTTATCCCATAACGGAATTTCTTTTTTCTGCGAAAGCGCCGGAATTGTCAGCGACAAAGAAATGAAAAGCAAGCAAGCTTTCAGACGGTTTAAATTATTTGATTTTTTCATAAAATTCTATTTCAACAATGCGCAATTGACCGGCCGCATCAACCGATGTTTTATCTTTATATAAATCTAACTCTTTTGTTGGATCTACTTCAACAATTTTTGAAAATCCATCTTTTTCGGTATTAGCACCAATTAACTCAATTGTGATTTTTTCGGCTAAAACAGGTTCAAGCGGAATTGTAATATAACCTAAACTTTGGGTTGTATTTCCTTTAAAAACTTCTTTTCCGTCGGCTAAAATTCGAATAGGATAAATTTTAGTTCTCCAACCTGTAAATTTTATAACAGCTTCATTAATAACAGAAGGTTTTGAAAGTGTGTATGTTATAGATCCTGTTGCAATGTTTCCGTCATTTCTCCATTCGGTTAATTCGTTGTCATCATAACTTTTGTAAGTGTCATTATTATTTGATGGAGAAACGGCATTTAAAATATTTACCGGAATTCTTTTTACTGTATAAGAAGGCGTTTTTGGAGTTGGTCCGCGTTCTAAATTTGAAGGCAGATTTTTCCCTGGCAATGCTGAAGAAAGGCCATTTACAGAATTTACAGTTTTACTTTCAAAAGACAATTCGGCTGATTTTAGTCCTTCCGATTTTGCAGAAATGGTTATTTTTCCGGCTTTCGCCAAAGACTGAATCAAAACTCGGTTAACGCCATTTTCAACTGGAATTTCTTTAGAAAGAATATAATTTTTAGGACCTTGAGCAATTCCGCCAAGCCAAGTTGCCGGACCGTTTATAGAAAATGAAATCATATTATTGCTTATCGGGCAACGATTTCCGTCTTTATCAAGTACTTCAACATCAATCAAAGCGGTATCGGCTCCGTCAGCAAATAGTCCTTGTGGCTGTGTATTTAATTTTAGTTTTATTTGAAAAGGCTCGCTTGTGGTTGCTTTTTCATCTTGGCTTAAAAGAGTTCCATTTTCGTCGTAACCAACGGCTTTTATTGTACCCGATTTCCAAGCAATATTTTCGAAAGTAAATAAAAATTCGCTGCTTCGTTTTCCAAAACCTTGAGAAATTCCGTTGATAAAAAGCTCAACTTTTGGTGCTGTCGAAACTACGTAAATATTTTTAACAACGGTATCAGTATAGTTCCAATGTCCCATAATGTGTGTACGCTGTTTCTCAATATCTACCCAGCCATCCCACATAACTTGATGCGCCCAATAGCCATCTTTTGGAATTCGCAAGGCATCGACTTCACCGCTGGTTCTGTAATTTGATTCACCGCGATGATGCGTATTTGAATCAGAAAAAATAATATTTACCCCACCAGAATTTACTCGTTTTCCGGTTCCGGGTCTTTCTCTGTAATAATCGTACCATCGTACCACATCTTCAATAGCATGACGGTCTTGATTGTGATTGTAATCTGATGCTGAAGCGCCGCGATATAAAGGTCCGTCTCCTTCCTTATGGAAAGGAGGTGAAAACTCGTCCCAATATTTACGCATGCCTTCGTCTCTGGAATATTCCGTAGCCCATAATGGTTTTCGTGCACTTTTGTTGATGTAAAGCATTTCACCACCATATTCGGCTTCTTGACTATCCAGCATTTCGCGTGAACCAATTGCTCGTCCGCCGTAAGGATCATATGTATCTCTAAGGCTTTTCATTTCGTGCATATGCGCTTCACTGATCGATTCATTGCCACTTTCGTAAAAAATAATACTAGGATTATTTCGATTATAAATAATAGCATCACGCATCAAGTTTACACGTTGTTTCCAAATATCTCCTTGAGCATCTTTTTCGGCGTCACCGGCTGGCATGGCTTGCAATAATCCAACTCGATCGCAAGATTCAATATCTTGTTTCCAAGGTGTGACATGCATCCATCGGACTAAATTTCCATTTCCTTCAACAATTAATTTATTGCTGAAATCACTCATCCAAGCTGGAACTGACATTCCAATTGCCGGCCATTCATTGCTGGTTCTTTGTGCATAACCTTTTACTTGTAAAACTCTATCATTCAGCCAAAATTGTCCTTCGGCGAAAGCTGTTTTTCTAAAACCGGTTTTAGTTGCAACTTCATCAACGATTTTCCCGTCGATTTTTAAAATGGTTTTTACAGTGTATAAATAACCGTATCCCCAACTCCAAAAATGTAAATTATTTACGAGAGAATTTGCTTTTATAATTTTAGTTTCATTTGGGGAAATGGTTGTTTTTTCACCTGAAAACGAAGCAACATTTTTACCTTCCAAATCTTCAACAACCACATTATATTCAATTGTTTTTGCAACATTAAATTCGTTGCGAACTTCTGTTTCTGCATTGATAATAGCGCTTTCGGATTTAATATCAATTTTGGATGGATAAATATAAACTCCGGTCGTTTTTAAAGTAGAATAGAGTGGGAGTGTTTGGTATAATTTGCTTGTAATATGCAGAAAAACATTCTTTGGAATTCCGCCATAATTTGCATTAAAATTAATGTTGTTCCATTGATAAGGAGCTCCAGTTGCCTGTTCTTTGTATTTCCAGTCATTATCAATTCTTAGAGCAACAATATTTTCTTGTGGAAAAGGCTTGATTAAATTTGAAATATCAAGTCCAAAAGCCATTACGCCATTTTCATGCATTCCAACTTTTTGTCCGTTGATGTAGATGATTCCGGCTTGACGAATTCCTTCAAATTCCAAGAAGATTTTTTGGTCTTTGATTCCTTTTGGAAGCTTGAATTTTTTTCTGTACCAGACAATTCCGGTGGTAAGATGTTCAATATCTTTTTCAAAAGCTTCTTCTTGATTGTAGGCGTGCGGAAGTGTAATTTTTTTCCAGGAATTATCATTAAAACCAAGAGACTCTGCATTTTTAGAGTCTCCGGTTTTTAGTTTCCAATCGGAATTGAAGTTGTATTTTTCTCTCTTAAATTCCTGAGAAAATATCGCGGTTTTAAAAAGAATTAAAACAAGAAATAAGAGTGTTTTTTTCATTATTTCATTTTATAGATTTCTGAACCTGCAAGTAAAAAACAACCTAGACCGTAATCTTCAAAGTCAGGAAATTTATCGTATGAAAGTGGCTGACCGTCCTTTGGTTCTTTTCCTGTTGATTGTAAAAAACCTAAAGCACCATTAGTGTGCAAACTTTCTTTTATCATTGCGTCCCAAGCTTTTTGAACTATTGGCAAATACGTTTCTTTTTTCAAAATACCGCTATTGATTCCGTATGCCATTCCGTAAACGAATAAAGCTGTTCCAGAAGTTTCTTTTTCGCCAAAATTTGTTGGATCATGCAAACTTACATTCCAGAAACCATCAGTTCTTTGAATTGGTACTAACGCTGCAGCCATAGCTTTTAAATCTTTCACATATTGATCTCTGTGTGGTGCATTTTCTGGAATAATGGTTAATACTTTGGCTAAAGCAGCAATCACCCAGCCATTACCACGGCTCCAGTAGCAATCTTCTCCATTTGGCTCTTTGTATGGAGGATCAAAATCGGCATCACGCCACCATAAACCGTCTTTTGGGTTAAATAATCCATGATCGCCATGATTGTTTCTTGAGTACATGTACATTTGGTACATTTTTTCGAAATAACGGTTGTCTTTTTCCAGAACTCCCATTTTAGCAAAAACCGGCATTCCCATTTGAATCGCATCAATCCAAGACCAATCGTCTAATTGAGGCGTGTTTAAAAGCATATTGATGTTTGCCTTTGTATTTTTTAGTTTCTTAGCATCTGGCTCTAGCTTGTACAAATCAATGTACGTTTGTGCAGCACAGTAATTATCTGCATTGCGAGTTGTGTTGCCTCCGTTGAAGCCCCATTTATGGAATTCTGACCATGAATATGCATAATCATAATAAGCTTCTTTTGGGAAAATTTCATGAAGCGCCATCAATCCTTCATAATAAACGCCACGTGTCCAAATGTTGCTTGGGCGTTCTTTATTGGTGATAATTGTTTTACCTGTTTCTGGCCATTTTTGCATAAAATAATCATTGGCCAAAATCATTTGTTTTAGAACTAGTTTTTTGTCAAATGGCTGTTGTGCATTGGTTGTACACGTATACAGAAAGCATATTGAGAAGAATAAAGCTAATTTTTTCATTTTTTGTATTCTTAGTTAATAGTTAGTTTTGCTGTTTTAATGGAGTAATCGTTATTGGTCCTAAAAGCCCAGAAGGCATTGGCGCCCATTTTGTGGCATCAAACTTTTTATAATCTTTGTCGACCATATTGATTTCATAGAAAATCTTCCATTCTTCGCCTTTTAATTCTTTAGCGCGAATTCTATTTGCAGAAAGATTGGTAACTTGAATTTTCAAAATATTTTTTCCTGATTTTAGTTTTCCGATATTCAATTGATAAGGAACCGACCAAGCTGTGCCAATAAATTCGCCATTTAACCAAACTTTTGCGCTTTCGCGGACATCTCCTAAGTTTAAATTCCAATGCTCAATTTTGGCATTTGGATTGTTAAACTCCAAAGTATAAGTTGCTGATCCTGAAAATGCTTCGGCTTCTGGGCCTAATTTTGTCCAAGATTCTAAATTTGAAATCGTAGCACTTGGAGGCAATTGCGGTCCGCCTTTGTCGAAATTGATTTTCCAGTTTCCTTTTAACGGAATTGCATCAGCTGTTGGTTCGTAATAATTCCATTTTTTTTGCGAAGCTGTATTTTCCGTCTTTAAAAAATAAGATTCTCCCGGTGCAATTTTGATTTTAACTAATGTAATATTATCTGATTTTTTTACAATTGCATTTCCAAATTCTCGCGTTAATGGATTCAGAATTATAACCTCTTTATTTCCAACTTGAATCGGAATAAAATCATCTATAGTTTTAGTTGTATGATTAACTAAATAATAGATTTTTTCGCCGTCAAGATTTCTTCTAATAAATTTTAATCCTGTGTTTACAAGCGTTTCAGGATATATTTGTGAAGTTTCTAAAGTTGAAAAAACATCAGAAGATGGTTTTACAATTTCACTGTTTGCAGTTAAAAGACTTTGAAGTTCCTGTTCTTGATTTTTATAATCGTTAAAACCAGGAACAGATTGTGGCAGACTTTCGAAAATGATATTTGCGCCCGCTTTTTTCAATTCAATCAATTTTTGCAAAGTCGCAAGAGGCATTTTTTGTGTTGGAGGAATAACCAATGCTTTGAAAGTTGTGCCATGAAGAATGATTCTTCCGTTTAAAACTTTTGCATCAGCAATAAAATTATCAGAGATAAAATCAACGCCATAACCTTTATTCATAAGCTTTTTGGTAGAAGCGTAGAAAGAAGTCGGGTGAAGCCATTCTTGAAGTGAATGTATTTTGAATTCAAAAAATAAAGTCCCTTTTTGGTATTTGTCCCAAGTATCAAAAATTGGCCAATAAAGCAGAATCTCATTATCTGATTTTCCTTGCTGTAGCAAAGATTGACAGTTTGAAATATAAGAGAATAGAGAAGGAGCATCTTCCCAAATACTGTTATTGGCGTTAAAATTTACCGCTGCATAAAATTGCCATCCCGGCCACGCAGCTCTGTCTGGTGAATAAGTTGAACCATGAAGAAAAATGTGATTGATACCGCTCAGCATTAAATCTTCAGCTTCTGGTTTGCACTGCGATAAAGCTGCTTTGAAATGTTCTCTCAACCAAGTAAAAGTCTCAGATGAAACTAAATTTTTGCCCGAAATATGTGCCGCCGATGATGAAAATTTAAGCATTACCGGATCAGCATCGCCTTCGCGAATATCTTCTTTTTCTCGTCTGAATCCCGGAATATCAAATGGCATCGAACCAAAAGTTTCGCATTCTGGAATATCTGCGGAAGCATATAAATCAATCAGATTTCCCGGAGATCCATGTGCCTGAAGTTTTGTTTTAAAGTTTTTTGAATGCGCCCATTGTGTCCAAGGCTTATCAAATTTATTCAGTAATAAATCGCCAATTGTTTGTCGATAATCACTTCTGATTCGGTTGCCGATTTCACTATCAGTTTCATTTAATAATAAAGGAAGTTCTTTTTTTAAATCATAGCCTCGCAATTTTTGAAATTCTTCGAAAAATTTTGGTGTAAAGTCAGTGCCATAAACTTCATAACTGTCATTAAAAATGGCTCTTATTTTGCCTTCGCGTCCTTTAAAAGCATTGTTAAACGGTAACCACATAAGCATCTAATGCTTCTTGCGAATAATGGTCTAAAGTAAAACCGCTTCCGCCAGGTGCTGCTCTTTTTACTTGTTGCCCCGTTTTTCCGCTAAAAACAGCATACAAAGTATAATCAGTTTTTTTTGCTTTCCATTTTAATTTATTTGGTTCTAGTTTGGTTCGGAATTTCAACAGCTTTTCCGTCAATACCTTTATCTTTTATTTTCGTCTGATTCTTTTTTAACTGATCTGTTAAATTGATGTACGAACCGTCTTTTCCATAAGCAACTACATATAATAGTTCCGCTGGATTTTTTTCTTTTTTATTTTCAACAGCAATATTTCGATCAATAGTTTCGTCTTTTTTTAAGTCATACTTTTCAATTATGAGTTTTGTAGCAGCATTTTGCACCGTAACATGAGATCCTCCGTATGGCCATCCCGTTCCTAAAACCATATCAACCTGCATGTGAAGACTGTCTGCAACATGAACAGTATAATCAAGCATTTCCATCCATTTTGGAGACAGATAATCAATGAAATTATTTTCTTCGCCTTTAACACCATATATAGGAGTGATTTCAACACCGCCAATTCCTGCATTATGAAAATCTGTAAAGCTTCTTTTTAAGTTTGGTTTATCTACTGCGCTTCCCATCCACCACCAGCGTGCCCAAGGCTGATTTATATTAGAAGATTTTGGCCAAGGCGAATTTGTTTCCTGAGCTGATGCACCTAAAATCCAGCAAAGGAAAAAAATAATAAGACAGTTTGATTTGGTTATTTTCATTAGTTAAAGTTCAATAGTTTTATAAAGCGGTTACTAATTTACTTACTTCATATAAGTATAGAAACATATAATAGTAACTTTTTACTGGTTGTGATAAGGTAAAAGTATTAGTAGAAACTCAATTTGCTATCCTGTAGCGTCCTGTTTTATATCATTTTATCAATAATCAAATGAGTAAAAATTTGTCATATTTTTTTCTCAATTCGCATTTTTGACATCAAATTACTGTCAAATGCAAAAAAAATATTAAAGAAAATTTTAGATAATATATCTGTAGATTTTACACTTATTCGGTGTTGTAAATCAGGTAGTTGAGTTTTTTTAAAGTTAAGAAAAACATAAAATTAAATATAAGAACCTGAAAGTTAACAGGATACTACAGGATGCTGTGCCCCCCTGTTCTAAATAAATTTGGATAAACTAATTAATTAACCAAATTTAACTTTTATGAAAAACAAATTTAGTCTTTTGCTGATTTTGGTCATGTTTGCGCTGTTGCAGACAGCAGGTTATGCGCAGAACAAAGTGGTTAAAGGTACAATCACTGATGTGGCAGGACTGCCAATACCAGGAGCAAATGTACTTATTAAAGGAACAAAACAAGGAACTAGTACTGACTTTGACGGTAGATACTCTATCAACGCAAGTGCAGGACAGGTATTAATTTTCTCGTCTACTGGTTCAAAATCTGTTGAAAGAACCGTTGGTACTACATCAGAAATTAATGTAAAGCTTGTTGAGGAAGCTTCTCAACTTAATGAGATTGTTGTTGTTGGTTATGGAACTGCAAAGAAATCTGATGTAACAGGATCAGTTTCAAGTATAAATGCGCAGCAATTAATGAACAGACCAGTTTCTAGTGCAACAGAAGCTTTACAAGGTAAGATTGCCGGAGTTGATATTACAACAAACGAACGTCCAGGAAGTCTTGGTGTTGTGCGTATTCGTGGTAATAGATCTTTGACAGCGAGTAACGATCCTTTGTATGTTGTTGATGGTGTGCCATTAATGTCTGCATCTGCAATTGAAACATTAAATCCAAGAGATATTGAATCGATGGATATTCTTAAAGATGCTTCAGCAACTGCTATTTACGGATCACGTGGAGCAAATGGAGTTATTATTGTAACAACTAAACAAGGAAAATCAGGCCGATTTACTTTGAATTATGCAGGTACAGTAACTACCTCTGACATTGTTGACAGATCACCATCGATGAGTGCATCTGATTTTATTACTTTCAGACGTTGGGCAGCATACAATCTTGATCCAGCTAAATATGCTAATCCAGCAACACCAACTCTTGCAAATGATAAATTGATTTTTGATAGTGCATTAGATGGTCAAACATCAAGAGATAATGTATTAAAAGGATGGGCAAGCGGTACTTGGGATGCTTCTAAAGTAACTAATACAAACTGGACTGATTATGTAACTCAAACAGGGATTAGTACAGAACACGTTCTTAGTGCTAGTGGAGGTTCTGAAAAAGTAAATACTTATGGTTCTGTAGGTTATTTAGATAATCAAGGAACTCAAAAAGGGCAGTGGTACAAACGTTATACTGCAAAATTGACTTCAAATATTACTCCAGTAGATTGGTTTAAAATGAATGCTTCTTTTAATGTTTCATGGAGTGAGCAGGATTACGGTATGTCGACTTTAAGTGCAAGAAGCGGTACATCGCCAGATGCTATTTATGGTGCAGCAAAACAAATCTATAATATTGCTGTTCCTTATGATGCAAACGGTAATACAATTATTAATCCGGGTGGTGAATCAGGTGTTTATACGATCATGGATGAGTGGGAAAAAAGTACGCAGCAATCGCAAACAATGCGTGTTTTAGGTAATTTTTCTGCTAATTTAGATTTTGGAAAAATGACAAAATCATTAGAAGGACTTACTTATAAATTAAATTTCGGACCTGATTTCCGTAGTTGGAGAGAAGGGGTTTATGTTGATGGAACATCATCATTAAAGATTAACGCAAATGGTAGTGCAGGTACTAATTTTGCTCGCCTTTCAAACCGTCGTGATCTTTCTTGGACGGTAGATAATATAATTAATTACGACCGTACATTTGCTTTTAAGCATAAAGTTGGTTTAACATTATTGCAAACAGCATCATGCTTGGAATATTGAAAATTCTGCTATGAGTGCAAATAATATTCCTAAACCTTCATTCTTATGGAATGCGATGGGTTCAGTAGATGCTACAAATGCGTGCTAACAATGCACGTATGAGTTCAGGTATTACAGAACGCGCTATTAGCTCTTATATGGCTCGTGCGAATTATGGTTATGATAATCGTTATTTGTTAACTAGTTTCAGGACGTTGGGATGGAGTTACTCAGTTATCTGAAGGACATAAATGGGACTTTTTCCCTTCTGCAGCTTTAGCTTGGCGTCTTAATAATGAAGAATTCTTAAAAAATGTTGATTGGGTTAAAAATTTGAAACTTCGTTTAGGTATGGGTACTTCTGGAAACTCTTCAGTTAATCCTTACGGAACTTTAGGAAATATTAGCCAAATCTTCCTTCCTTTTAACGGTCAGAGCAATGCAATAGGTTTTACTACAAATGAACCATATTACACAGATACTCAAACAGGAATGCCTAACAAAAACTTAGGTTGGGAAAAAACGACGCAATACAATCTTGGTGTTGATTTTAGTTTCTTAAACAACAGAATCAGCGGTACTATTGATGCTTATAAATCGGATACTAAAGATTTATTATTAAAAGTTGATATTCCACCAGTATCTGGTTATCCATATATTGTTTCGAATATTGGTCAAACAAAAAATCATGGACTTGAGGTAACACTTAATCTTATTCCAATTCAAACGGCTACAGGATTTACATGGGAAACTAATTTAAATGGTGCTTGGCAAAAAGATGAAATCGTTGGATTGGCAAATGGTGCACAAGACATGGTAAGTAATTCATGGTTTATTGGTCAATCTATTGCTGTTCGTTACGGATATGACAATCAAGGTATCTGGCAAAATACTCCAGAAGATGTTGCTGAAATGGCAAAATGGAATGCTAACGGTTATAAATTTACTCCAGGTAACGTAAGACCTAAAGATCAAAATGGTGATTACAAAATGGATGGTACTGATCGTGTAGTTATAGGAAACAGTAATCCTTACTATACAATGGGATGGAATAACAACTTTACTTATAAAGGGTTTGATTTAGGAATAAATCTTTACGGACGTGCAGGATACACTGCTTCTTTAGGAGGTGAAGCTTTAACAGCACATGCTAATCAACGTGAAACAGATTACTGGACTCCAGATAATCCAGATGCCGAATTCCAAAAACCAATTTTAGGTCAGGCAACTTCAGGTTCAGCAGATCCTTTTTCTGGGCTTCTTGGTTTCCAAAAAGCATCGTTTGTAAAAATTCGTAATATTTCTTTGGGTTATAATTTATCTAAAGACGTTGCAAATAAAGTTGGATTGGCAAACATGAAACTTTATGTTCAGGCTGTAAACCCTGGAAGTATTTACCAATCTCTTAAGTGGTATGATTTTGATACTGAGAAAACGTATTACAACCGCAGTTTTGTTATGGGTATTGAAGTTGGTTTCTAATAAATTGTGGCGAATTGAAGTATAACAATAAAAGTAAAAAAATGAATAATATAAAAAATATAGGAATTGGTCTTTTATTAACAGCGGGGGTATTTTTTACTTCGTGTTCGAAAGACTTTCTGGACGAAGAACAAACAAATGCATATTCGACCGCTTATTTTGATACACCTGAAGGTCTTCAGGCGTTAACAGTATCTCTTTATGGTAATATTCGCTGGCATTTTGGTTTTGAATGGTCGTATGGAAATACGCTTTATGGAACCGATGAGTTTACCAATGCAAATGACCTTACTAATGAAATGTGGAATACCTATGATAACCGTTTTGGACCAGTAGGTGCATCAGCAGCGACAGGAGCAGCTAACGGAAATGCAACGAACCCAAATGCACTTTGGGACGAAATGTACTATGGTATTGCATCTTGTAATACGATTATTGCTAAAGCAGAAAAAGTAATTCCAGATGTGAAAATCAGAAACCGTTGTTTAGCGCATGCTTATTTTTTAAGAGGCTATAACTATTACAGACTTGTTGCGCAATACGGAGGTGTTGTACTTCAAACTAAACCAATTGAAGGAGTTGTTCGTAACTACGAGCGTGCTTCAGAAGAGAAATGTTGGGAGCAAGTAATATCAGATTTCCGTCAAGCTTATAGTCTTTTTGAAGGTGAAGTTTTTACTTATGGAAAAGGAGTTACTTGGACAAAAGCTACTGCTGCACACTTTTTAGCAAAATCTTTATTATTCCGTTCTTCAGAGCGTAATGATGCTTGGAATGCGGCTTATAAAGATGCTGATATGAAAGAAGCAATCGATGCTTGTTCATACGCAATTACAGCTCGTGGACCATTGACACCTAATTACAGTGATTTATATGCTAACTGGACAGGAATTGACTGCCCGAATGAGCAACTTAATGAAATCTTGATGGCTGCAGGACATAATGGTGATGCTGCTACAGTTGGTCGTTTTGGAAACCGTACGTACAGCTACTTCGCACCTCAATTTTCTAGTTTTTCTGGAGGATGGGTAAAACGTGGTGTTTGGATTGGAAGTATGGATTTTCAGCGTTGTCGTCCTACAGAATACACTTATGGAGTATTTGATCACGTAAATGATGCTCGTATGTGGAAAACTTTTAGAACTGTTTATGGTGCTAATACTGTAATCACGCCAAATCCATCTGGAGTAAAAATTGGTGATCCAGCAATTGTTATGATTTTGAATTCTAAAAACGACAATACTTATGATGGTGCTAAATTTGGTGCTACCGTTCAGGCTCCAACTTGGACAGATGCAGCTGGTCGTTTACCAGAATGGAATACTAGACAAACTGCTACTGCTGGAACTTTAACAGCTAAAAAAGGACAGTATGTTCCTAACTCTTCAGTATTGTATCAAAATGGAGTTTATGTTGCTCCAAATTTCAAAAATCAGCCAATTTGTAACTTCTACGCAGGTATCAATAAAACTGAAGATGGTTCACGTACTGCTGAAAGAGGTGATGCACACCGTGATGTAATTATGGCTCGTCTTGCTGAAACGTATTTAGTACGTGCAGAATGTTATGTTCGTCTTGGCCAATATGGAAATGCAATGCAGGATATCAATGTTGTAAGAGCTAGAGCACAATGGAAAGCAGGAGAAAATAGATCTTATTATAATGATGGATCTCAGGCGTTTAAAGTAAATCCTTTAAATACTGGAAGTTCAGCAACAAACTTTACAGCTTCAAATTTAGATATGAATACCTATTATTTATCTAATCCAACAATACCTGTAACAACAGCAGCATCTGATTTGACATTGAAATCGTTCCCTAATAATTTACCAGCTGAAGACGAAGCGGTTATGGCTAAAGTTGGAGCTTCAACAGATAAAGAACGCGCAATCAACTTTATTCTTAACGAATCGACTCGTGAGCTTTTAGGAGAATGGCAACGTTGGGAAACACTTTCTCGTACAGGAATGCTTATTAAACGTGCGAAAGCGTTTAATGCTGAAGCAGCGCCTAATATTAAAGTTGGTAAACATGAACTTCGCCCAATTCCTCAAACATTTATTGATGGATTATTAAATGATGATGGTTCTAACTTATCAGCAGCACAAAAAGCAGCTTGGCAGAATCCAGGTTACTAAATTTTTTTAATTTTTGTTTTTTGAAAGCCGTCTCATTTGAGACGGTTTTTTTTTGTTCTGAATAGAAATGATAGCCACAAATTGAAAGTAAAAAACGACTAGAAAAGCATTTGTTCAAAAAAAAAATGCAATCGATTACATTTTTTTGTTTGAAATCATCATAATTTTCGGATATTTGTTCTTTATTCTATAAAAAATTTTGAATAAAATTATGGTATCTGAAAAAAAAATATTGTTTAATTCGGATATTCGCATTTAGAGGTTTTTTTCGTTAGTCCCTTTGAAAATCAGTGGTTTGAAGGTTTTTATGGTTAAAAAAAACTTAAATAAAAACTATAAAACTCTGTAAATTAGAACGGTACTAAATTACTTTACAGGACACTACAGGACAGTACGGAATTAACTTCTAAATAAATTTGAGTAACTAATTAATTAACCAAATTTAACTTTTATGAAAAACAAATTGAATGTGCTGTTGCTGATAGCCATGATTGCATTATTCCATGCATCTGGTTACGCGCAGAACAAAGTAGTCAAAGGTACTATCAAAGACGCCACAGGATTGCCAATTCCGGGTGCCAATGTACTCATCAAAGGAAGTCAAAACGGAGTAAGTACTGATCTGGATGGTAGTTACTCGATTAATGTGGCTTCTGGAAATGTTTTGGTTTACAGTTTTATCGGTTTCAAAAAACAAGAAATCATTGTAGGCGCTGCAACTGTTTACAATGTCGTGTTGAAAGAAGAAGACAATTCTCTTGAGGAGGTAGTCGTAGTAGGTTACGGTACAAAAAAGAAAAAGGATCTTACTGGTTCAATTGTGAGTGTAAATGCTGAGGAAATTGCTTCGAGACCCGTTGTAAACGCTGTACAGGCGATGCAAGGTAAGGCTGCCGGTGTGGATGTTGGATCAAGTGAACGTCCAGGAACTGTAGGAAGCATTACAATTCGTGGAGCTCGTTCTATTTCAGCTTCAAATGCTCCGCTTTATGTGGTGGATGGTATTCCTTTAAATTCAAGATTGGTTACAGATGCTTCGACAGGAAAAATTAGTGTTGATCCTAATTCTGGTGGTCTTGATTTCTTGAATCCAACTGATATTGAAACCATCGACGTTTTAAAAGATGCTTCTGCAACTGCAATTTATGGTTCACGTGGAGCAAACGGGGTTATCATTGTAACCACTAAAAAAGGTAAAAACGGAAAATTCACATTGAATTATGATACCTCTTTAATGACGGAAACAATTCATGAAAATGCACCAATGATGACAGCTGGAGAGTATATCGAGTTTCGTCGTTGGGGAAGATATTACTCTAATCCATCTGCTTTTCCAAAAGGTGATGCTCCTACAATAGAAAATGATAAGTTAATCTTCCTTGCTTCTGCAGATCCTTCTGCTTGGGCAAATATCGAGAAAGGATGGGCTGGCGGAACTTGGGACGGTTCGAAAGTGGCAACTACAGACTGGACTAAATTTGTAACTCGTACAGGAATCACACAACAACACACAATTGGTGTTAGTGGTGGAACTGAAAAAATGAAAGGTTACGGTTCTTTTGGATATTTAGACAATACAGGAACTTTATTTGGACAAAGTTATGTACGTTACAGCGGTACTGCCAATATTGATATTACGCCAACTAAATGGTTTTCAATGGGTGTGAGCCTTAATACTAGTTATGGTATTAATGAATACGGACAGTCAAACGTGGGAAGAACAGCCGTTACAAGTTCAACAGGAATTTATGCAACTGCCCGTACAAATCTTCCTTACGCAGTTCCTTATGACAGCAACGGAAACAGAATTGATAGCCCTGGTGGAGATTCAACTATCAGAACTCCTGTTGATGAATATAAATTGTCTCAAGATCAGCGTATAACTTTGCGTGCTTTTGGTAGTTTATATGCTCAGTTTGATTTAGGTGGAATTTCATTCAAAACTTGACGGATTAAAATACCGTATAAATTTTGGTCCAGACCTTACTTCATTCCGTGATGGAGTTTATTTAGATGGAAAATCGGCAATTCGTTCAGGAACAAGTTTTGCTTCTCTTAGCAAACGAAAAAACAATTTCATACACATTAGATAACTTGGTTTTCTACAACAAAACATTTGGAAATCACACTTTTGGAGGAACATTGTTAATAAGCCAGACACAATATCACAATGAAAACAGTTCAATGTCGGCAAATGACATCAAAAATCCTGAGAAACAAATGGAATGCTTTAACGCCAGCAAATGTTACGCTTGCAGGATATTCTTCTGGTTTGACAGAATACAGGTTTGTTATCTTATATGGGACGTGTAAACTACGTCATATGCCGACAAATATTTGCTTACAGCTTCTGGACGTTATGACGGAGCTTCGCAATTGGCTGATGAAAACAATGGGCATTTTTCCCGAGTGCTTCAGCGAGCATGGGTTTTAAATAAAGAAAAATTCTTAGAAAATGTTTCTTGGATCAACCAATTGAAAATGAGAGTTGGTTATGGTGTTACCGGAAATGCTGCCGTTCCTGCATACGCAACACAACCTCCATTAATTGGTATTGTTTATCCTAACGGATCAGGTGTTATAAACAATACATCTTTAGGAAATGTTGATTTAGGATGGGAAAAAACAGCTCAGTTCAATTATGGTATTAGATTTCGCATTGTTCAGCAATAGAGTTTCTGGAGCTTTGGATTATTTTACAAGCCGAACTACAGATTTATTGCTAAAAAGCAGTGTACCAACAGTTATTGGTGTAAAAGATACGTATCAAAACGTTGGTGAAACAGAAGGTCATGGTGTCGAGTTGACTGTTAATACAGTAAACGTTACTTCAAAAGATTTTGAATGGACAACTAATATTAGTGCTTCTTACCAGCAAAATAAAATTGTTTCGCTTCAAAATGGAAAATTTGACGACATCAACAACAATTTATTCATTGGAAATTCTCAAAACGTAATTTATGGTTTTGAATCAAACGGAATTTGGAAACCTGAAGATGCTGCCGAAATGGCAAAATTTAATGCGGTGCAGGTTCAAATATTTTCTCTTTTGGTAATGCAAGACCTGTTGACCAAAACGGAGATTATAAAATTGATGCCAATAATGACCGTGTAATTATTGGTTCAAAAGACCCAAAATACATTGTGGGTATGACGAATACTTTCAACTATAAAAATTTAGAATTTACATTCTTTGTTTACGGAAAGATGGGTTATTTATATGATACTTTAGGTGAAAATGAAGGAGCAAAAGGAAGCCAAAGATCAATTAATTATTATAACGACAACAATACAAATGCCGAATATCAAAAACCAATTTATTCAGCAGGAACAGGAGATCCATATTATCCAATTTTAGGATACCGTAATGGTTCATTTTTGAAAATGCGAAATATTTCTCTTGGATATCATTTCGATAAAGAATTAGTACAGAGCCTTGGACTTTCTAAATTGAGATTATACTGTCAGGTAAACAATCCAGGCATGATTTTCACAAAAGTAAAATGGACTGATTTGGATACGCAGACAACGGCTTCAAACAGAGGTATAACTTTAGGGTTAAATGTAGGATTCTAAATAATTAAAAAACATCATTATGAAAAATTATAAAAAACTATATATCAACTTAATGCTTGTTGCAGCACTGACTTTAGGAAGTTCTTGCAACAAAGATTTTCTTGACGAAGAGTTGACAACAGCTTACAGTTCAGATTATTATAAAACAGAGGCTGGAATTCAGGCTTTGGCAGTTGGAACGTATTACCAAGTATTTGCAGCAGAATTTCAAGGCGAAGTTCCGTTAACTGCTAACGAATCTGGAACTGATGAATTTCACGCTGGAGGCGACCCTTCAAACTGGATTTGGAATTCTTATTCTAGTGGTTTTAAAGCATTTGTAACAGTTTCTAATGCGAATACAGTTGCAGCAAATACACATTGGGATAACTTATATATCGGAATTGGGAATGCCAATACATTAATTGAATCGGCTACAAATATTGTTTCATCAAATGATGCCATCAAAAAAACGGCTTTGGGTGAAGGTTATTTTTTAAGAGCTTTCAGTTATCTGCAATTAGTAAGTCAGTATGGCGCTGTTCCTTTAAAATTAAAAACAAGTTCTACTGTTGAATTAGAATTTACAAGAGCTACGCCACAAGAAGTTTTAAATCAAGTAATTGCTGATTTTACTCAGGCTTATAATTTATTAGGAAACGCTGGTGCTCCAGCAAAAATCACTAAAGATGCAGCAGCACATTATTTGGCTAAAGCGTATTTAACTCGTGCAAGTGAAATCAATGACAGCTGGAACGGAACTACAAAAACAGCCGATTTACAGCAAGTTGTTACTTTGTCAGACGAAGTAATTTCGCATCATCCATTAGCGGCTAATTTTGATAATTTATGGTCTTATACAACTGCAGATGGAGCTAATGAAAAACTTCCAGAGCTAATTTTATCTGCTCAGTTCAATGCAAGTACATTGACAACGGGAGGAAATCAGCAGCATTTATATTTCCTTTCGACTTACGACCAATTGCCTCAAATGAAGCGTAATCTTGCCGGTGGAAGACCTTTTAGCCGTTTGGCACCAACTTATTTTGTTTATGATGCTTTTGATCATGTAAACGATTCTCGTTTCTGGAAAAGTTTCCAAACAAAAAGTATTGTCAATAATGCGTCAGGAGCTGTTTACAAAAATGGCGATTTAGGTATTATGTATGTTGTAAATACAGCTGCAGATACGCGTTTTGCAAAAACTAAAAATACAGATGCCATTATTTATCCAAAAACAGGAAAAACAATTCCGAGTGTTTATGTAGCTTATGCTGCTGACAAAGTTGGCTTAATGGCCGATGTGAGATTTCCTTCTTTAAGTAAATATTTAGATGGAAACAGGATTGACTTGAGTAATATCAAAGGATCGCGTGACATTATATTAGCACGTTCTGGTGAAACTTATTTAATGGCAGCTGAGGCAAAAATTCGTTTAGCAAAAGCGGGTGGCGCAACGTACGCAGATGCATTGCCTTATATTAATGCGGTTCGTGCTCGTGCAGCATACAAAGCTGGTGAAAATCGTGCAGCTTATGCTGATGGTTCAGCAGCTTACACAACTACTGGTCAGGCTGGAATTCCAATTTCGTATATTCCTGAAAACTCTTATTATGAGTCAAATAATATTGCAGTTGCAACAACTGCAACGAATTTAGCAATCAGCAGTATTACTGCATTGCCAGCAGAAGATATGGCTGTAATTTCAAAATTAGGCTACGGAAGTGATTATGACAGAATGTTATGTTTAGTGCTTAATGAACGCACCAGAGAATTGTGTGGAGAATTTCACCGTTGGGAAGATTTAAGCCGTACTAATACATTAATTGCCAGAGCAAAAGCGTATAATATTGAAGCGGCAGCAAATATTCAGCAATATCATAACCTGCGTCCAATTCCTCAGACTTTCCTTGATGGAGTTTACGCAAGCGGAAAACCTTTGACTGCAGCAGAAAAAGCGGCTATGCAGAATCCAGGGTATTAATGTAAAACGTATTTTTTGGTTTTTTTACGTTAGGAACCGTCTCATTTTTTGAGGCGGTTTTTTTTGTTATATAGCAGGGTACAACAGGATAGTTTTCAGTTATTTAATAATTAAATTTGATAATCATTTTAAGGATATTGGTTTTCGTTAATATGGTAATGGTAAAATTAAGTGGTTTTGATTTTACAAAGGCAGTAACTTCTGGTTGCTGCCTTTTTTGTTTTTACAATTCTTGAGTAAAACAGGGAAGCACAGGATACCGATATCGTTTTAGTGCTTTATCTTTAAAGTTTTAGTATTAAAATTATATTCCGCATGATTTATTTAAAGAAATTGCTGTTAATATTCATTGTTTTAGGATTAAAACTAACTATTACTGCTCAAGTAAAATTGCCTGCTTTGGTGGGAGATAATATGGTTTTACAGCAAAGTTCGAAAGTGAATTTATGGGGATGGGCTTCTCCAAACGAAAAAATAAAAATTCAATTAGGCTGGCAAAATAATCCTGTTGATATTACAGCAAATGCTGATGGAACTTGGAAAACTGCCGTTGCTACACCAGCCGGAAGTGAAAAACAATATGATATTACAATTGAAGCTTCAAATAAAATCATTCTTAAAAATATTTTGATTGGAGAAGTATGGATTTGCTCTGGACAATCTAATATGTATTTTCCTGTTGGAAAGGAAGAAGGAACTTGGAAAACGGGTGTAAAAAATTATGAAGGAGAAATTCAAAACGCAAATTTCCCATCGATCCGATTATTTACGGTACAGACAAAAGCTTCTCAAAAACCTTTAGAAGATGTTATAGGAAACTGGAATCAGTGTTCGCCTTCAATTATTAAATACTTTTTCTGCTGTTGCTTATTTCTTTGGAAGGGATTTATATCAAAATTTAAAAGTTCCTATCGGTTTAATTTCAACTTCTTGGGGTGGAACAAAAGCCGAAGCTTGGACTTCACAAACGGTTCTTAGAAAACAATCCCGATTTTTTCCGATTTTGGAACAAGATGCGAAAAATGAAAAATTATTTCAGGAAAAATTAGAAACATATTACTCTGATTTGAAAAAAGAAAGAGTTAGCAAATAATAATGATGTTTCGAAAACCCAACTTAAAAAACCTAAAAAAGAAGAAAACAAAACGTCATATGTTCTTTACAATGCAATGCTTCATCCAGTAACTAATTATACAATGAAAGGTGTGATTTGGTATCAGGGCGAGAGCAATGCTGAAAGCGCCTTTTTATACAGAAGCCTTTTTCCGGCAATGGTAAAAAGCTGGAGAAGTGAATGGAACCAAGGCGATTTTCCGTTTTATTATGTCCAGATTGCGCCTCATAAAGGACAAAATCCTGATATTAGAGAAGCACAGTTAATGGCTTCAAAAACAATTCCAAATAGCGGAATGGTAGTTACAACAGATGTTGGAAATGCCACAAATATTCATCCAATTGACAAACAGACTGTAGGTTATCGATTGGCTTTAATTGCAAGAGCAAAAACATACGGAGAAAACAAATTGGTATATTCGGGACCATCATACAATCACATGGAAATCAAAAAAGATAAAATTAAATTGTTTTTTGATGATGTTCCAAACGGATTTAAAAAGAGCAATGAAGATGTAAAAGAATTTGAAATTGCAGGAGACGATAAGATTTTTTATCCGGCAACAGCCAAAATTGATAGAAAGACAATTTTGGTTTCTTCGCCAAAAGTAAAAAATCCTGTTGCGGTTCGTTTTGCGTGGAAAGCAGTTCCAGAACCCAATTTATTCAATGCTGAAAATTTGCCGGCATCGCCTTTCAGAACAGATGATTGGGCGACAGAAAATGAAAAGAAAAAATAGTACAGTTTGTCATTCCGAGGAACGAGGAATCTCCGCGAGTAATTAACATAAAGTAATAAGTACAGTTTGTCATTTCGACGAAGGAGAAATCTCCACAAGAAGCTCTACAAAGATTGGCTTCTCAGGGTGGAGCTACTCGCGAAGATTTCTCCTTCGTCGAAATGACAAAAATGAGAGGAATAAAAATAAAAAATAAAGAATCTGCGAAATCAGCAAAATCTGCGAGAGTAATTAGAAAAAACACAAGCAAAATTAAAATGAAAATTAAACCAAAATATCTTTTTACAATCCTAATAACTTCATTGTTCAGCTTAACAATGACAGCACAAAAAGACATTCAAAAAGATAAAAAGCATATTGCGCCAAAACCATTATTTCGTGATCCAATTTATGATGGAGCTGCTGATCCAACCATAATTTGGAATGAAAAAGAGAAAAAATGGTTTATGTTTTACACCAATCGAAGTGCTAAAGATTCAACTGCAAAAGGAATTACTTGGGTACACGGAACACAAATTGGTGTAGCAACATCTGAAGATGGTGCAAAATGGACTTATAAAGATACATGTACGATATTAAATATAAATAAAAGATGTAACGTATTGGGCTCCAGATGTCATCAAATACAAAAATAAATATCATATGTATTTGACAATTGTTCCCGGAATATTCAATGATTGGTATCATCCACGCTCTATTATTCATTTGACAAGCACAAATTTAATGGATTGGAATTTTGAATCGGAATTGAAACTGGCTTCGGATCGCTGTATTGACGCTTCGGTTTTTCAATTGCCAAACGGAACATGGAGAATGTTTTATAACAATGAAAATGAAGGAAAATCAATTTATTATGCTGATAGTAAAGACTTGTATAATTGGATAGACAGCGGAACAAAAATTGTAAAAGATAGAGGAGAAGGGCCAAAAGTTTTTACTTGGAAAGGAAAAAACTGGATGATTTCTGATTCATGGAGAGGTTTAAACGTTTATTCTTCAGAAGATTTTTTAAATTGGAATCGCCAGGAAAAAAATATTCTCCAAACTCCCGGAACAGGCAAAGATGATAAAGTAATTGGTGGACATCCGGATGTAATTGTAAATGGTGATCGAGCGTATATTTTTTATTTTACGCATCCCGGAAGAACTCCAGAAAATAAAGGAGTCGATAGTTATGAAACAAAACGAAGTTCTATACAAATTGCAGAGCTAGAATATATAAATGGCGAAATTGTCTGTAACAGAGATCAGCAAGTTCAAATAAATTTAAAGCATTAAAAAAATGGCAAATAAAAACACAATCAGAAACGCTTTCAAAATGAAGTTAAAACCTGGTTTTGAAGCAGAATATAAAAAAAGACATGACGAAATCTGGCCTGAATTACAAAGTTTACTTTCAGAAACAGGAATTCAGGATTATAGTATTTTTTTAGATGAAGAAACACTGATACTTTTTGCAGTTCAGAAAATCAGTCCTGATTTTGATGAAAGCTTTTTGCCAAATCATCCAATTGTAAAAAAATGGTGGGCATATATGGCTGATATCATGGAAACAAATCCTGATAATTCGCCAGTTGCAGTTTCATTAAAAGAAGTTTTTCATTTAGATTAAATGATTAAGTTTGTTCAAAGCTCGAAACATTCAAAAAACTTGAAACCTGAAACAAAAAATACATGAAAACAAAATATTTATTTATCAATAGCTTTTGCAACAATAATTTTAGCAAGTTGTAATGCAAGCAAAAAACATCGGAAAAAAGTTACTTTAAAAAACACTTCTAATATAGCGGTGCCTCAAAAAGCAATAGCATAAAAAGAAGTCAAATTGCGTCAAAATATATTGCAGAATAGCTATCCCAATTTTAATCGCTAAAAATGATACAATTCCTGCGCAATTGAACGATTTAGATGGCGACGGAAAATGGGACGAACTTTTCTTGGTAACTGATTTTGCTCCTAACGAAAAGAAAATAGCAACATTAAGCTGGTCTTTAAAAGATCCTAAATTTCCAATAAAAACAAGTGTTAGATTTGGAAAAAGAGAAGCTAAAGATTTACCGGTTCAGCCAGCAACTCAAGAAGTTTTAATGGCAAATCAGGTACATAAAACATTAGGTTTCCAAAAATATCAAACGGATGGACCATCTTGGGAAAATGATAAAGTTGGTTTCAGACATTATTTAGACGGAAGAAATTCAAAAGATGTTTTCGGAAAAAAAAACCTGCCATTACTCCAGAAGATGTTGGAATAAACAGTATAGGTGCCGTTGAAGATAATTACCACGTAATGTACGATTGGGGAAGAGATATTTTTCCTGTCGGAAATTCTGCTGGTTTAGGTGGTTACGCTTTATTGATTAACGATAAAATCAACCGTCTCGGAATTTTGACAAACGATACGTTGAATAATGTCGAAAAGACAACTTTCAAAATTGTAAGCGAAGGTCCGGTAAATTCGGTTTTAAGTTATAAATATCAAAACTGGAAAGCTTCAGGAAATAATTATCAGGTTCAGGAAACAACGTCAATCTGGCCGGGAATGTACGGTTATGAAAATACGGTTTCTATCAGCGGACTTAAAGGCGGAGAAACTTTTCTCGCTGCAATTTCAAACATAAATAATAAAAACCAATTACAGGTGTTTGAGGCTGGCGACTGGGTTTGTTTCATTCAGCATGATTATCTGACCTACAATCGCGAATGGATTTTAGGAACTGCGATTTTGGTTCCGAAGAAAATTTATCAAGGTTATATCGAAGCACCAAAAACGGGTCAGTTAACCGATTCTTATTTGGCAAAATTAAAAGTAGAAAACAATAAAAAAATCAGTTACTACGCCATTGCCGGCTGGGAATTAAGTGCTGATAAAAACTTTAAAGATTCGACTTATTTCAGCAATTATGTAACCACTTTGGCAAAACAACTTTCTGCCAAAATAACGGTTGAAATCAGCAAATAAAAACTAATCAATTTTAAACTAACACACTAACCATATGAACTATAAATCAACCCTTTTAGCAATGCTAGTGTTTGCATCATTTACGAATGCAAACGCACAAAAAACAGATGCAACAGCGCCATTGCATTTAATGCAGCCTGATTATCCAACGCCATATGTTATTCCGCAAAAAGAAGATATAAAAGTGGTTTTGGATAGAGTTTATAATTTTTTAGATAAAAATTCAGCTTCAAAAATTGTCGATGCAAATACGAAAGCCGTTATTACAGATTACAAAAAAGCCAATCAGGATATTGTTTTTGAACCAGGCGCTTTTAGGCTGACCAGTTATGAATGGGGAGTTACGTACGCCGGAATGCTTTTGGCTTCAAAAGCTACAGGCGAAAAATATTACGCTGATTACTCCAATAAAAGAATACAGCTAATCGCTGATATTGCCGAAAATTATAATGAAAAAAATATTAAGGATAAAGACATGCTGAAAACGCTTCATCCTGAAGCATTAGATTTTGCCGGAGCTCTTTGTGCAGCATTTATTAAAGCCAAAAAAGAAGGTTTAAAAGCCAATATTGATCCTTTGGTAAACAATTACATCGACTTTATCAGCAACAAACAATTTAGACTAAAAGATGGAACTTTAGCTAGAAACAGACCGCAGGACAATACACTTTGGTTAGACGATATGTTTATGAGTGTACCCGCGCTGGCTCAAATGGGCAGTTACACAGGAAATACAAAATATTTTGATGATGCTGTAAAACAGGTAAATCAGTTTTCTGAAAGAATGTTTAACAGCCAAAAAGGAATATACATGCACGGCTGGGTTGAATCAATGGAGGTTCATCCGCAGTTTCATTGGGCGCGAGCAAATGGTTGGGCGGTAATGACAATGGTTGAATTATTAGAAGTTTTGCCAAAAAATCATCCAGGCTATCCTCAGGTTTTGGCACAATTGAAAAAACATATTGCGGGATTGGTTCAATATCAAGACGGAACAGGTTTCTGGCATCAATTATTAGACAGAAATGATTCGTATTTAGAGACTTCAGCAACGGCAATTTATGCATATTCTATTGCCAGAGCTATTAATAGAGGTTATGTTGATAAAATGACTTATGCGCCGGCAGTTTTATTAGCTTGGAATGCAGTAGCAACAAAAGTAAATGATAAAGGTCAAGTCGAAGGAACTTGCGTTGGAACCGGAATGGGTTTTGATCCTGCTTTTTATTATTATCGTCCTGTAAATGTTTTTGCTGCTCACGGTTACGGTCCAGTTTTATTGGCTGGAGCCGAAGTGATTATGCTTTTAAAAGACAGTCAGTTTCAAATAAACGACAGTTCTATTCAATTGAAAATTGAAGGAAAAAATAATCTGCATAAATAAGTTATTAATTATTAATTATGAGTTATGAATGACTTATAACGTTCTGTTTGTCATTAATTTTTAATTAACCTTAGCGTCTTAGTGCCTTCGTGGCAAAAAAACAACATATGAAATCAACAATCAACATACTTTTCTTATTACTCGGCACAATTGCTTTTGCCCAAATAGGAAAAAGATTTCCATCAGAAAAAAAGATAATCAAAGATCCCGTTACTGGTGTCGAGTTAATCTTTTTAACAACAAAATCGGCTGGAGATTCAAAAACGTATCCAACACATCCTCAATGGACAGCAGATGGCGAATGGCTCATTTTTAGAACTAAAAGAGCCAACGGAGAAGCAATGGCAGTCAACGAAAAATCAGGTGTAATGGTTCAAGTTACTGAAGGAGGTTATACAGGAACTTTATGCATGGCGCAAAAATCGATGAAATTGTATTTTATGCGAAAAGGAGATGCCGATAAAATGCAGATTATGGAAGTGAATCTGGAAGCTGTTTTTACTGATAGTGAAAAAGGAAAAATGAAACCTGTTTCGGCTTATGAACGCGTTTGCGGCACAACAAATCCAGAAATGGGTGCTTCGGGCGACATGGCTTTGGATGCTGATGAAGACCGCGTTTATTTTAGAATTGGAAAAGAAGAAGCGGCAAGACATTTGGATCCAAATGCGAAAATTGAAAAGAGTTTTGGACCAAGAAACATGGGAGCAGGACCGGGCGGCATCAGCAGTATGAATATTAAAACTGGTGAAATAAAGCATGTAGTTTCAGTGCCGTTTCAAGTGGGACATATTCAATCTAACATCTGGAATCCAGGCGAATTGGTTTTTTGCTGGGAAACCGGTGGAAAATCGCCACAGCGAACTTGGACCGTAATGGCTGATGGATCTGGTTTACGACCTTTGTATCCTGAATCTGATTTTGAATGGGTAACGCACGAAGTTGTAATTTCTAAAGATGAAGTGGCAATGGCAATTATGGGACATCGAAAAATTGATATTCAAAAAGAAGCGCCAGTTGAAGTGACATCTAGCACTGAAGTTCGAAATCCTCAAAATCCAGGTCAAGAAAGCAATTGGGGGAATTCCGGAACGAGAGAAAAACCTACAGGTTTGGCAATTGTAAATTTAAGAACTCGCGAAATGATTATTGCTGGTCAAACTAAAAGCGGAAGCGGTTTGTGGCATGTTCACGGTTCTTCAGATGGAAGATGGGCTGTGGGCGATGATTTCTCAAGAAGTTTATATTTAATAGACAGAAAAACCAATGAAATGATGCTGCTGACAACCGGACATAAAGAAACGGCAGCAGATCACGTTCACCCAACTTTTAACAGAGACGGAACAAAAATTGAAATTCAGTCGGCGATGCTTTCAGAAGATAATCGTACTATGAATATCTGTATTGTAAATGTGCCGAAGGAATGGTTGAAAAGAAAGTAATTAATTGTGAATTGTTAATTGTGAAAAGTAAATAGTGATTAGTGAATAGTCAGTAGTGAATTTTGAATTGTAAAAAGTAAAAATGTTTAATAAGAATTATTTCGTTTTGTGTCGTTTAATCTTCATTGTTTTTATTTGCAATGTGGTTGTTTCTTTTGCGCAAGAATCAGGAAAAATGGATGCCATTTATTCTGGAGTTCCTTGGCTTGACCAAAACGGAAATATTGTAAGCGCGCACGGAGCAAACATTATAAAAGAAAAAAACACATTTTATTTATTTGGAGAAGCGCATAGCGACACGAGCAATGCATTCGCAGGATTTAATTGCTATTCTTCAAAAGATCTTTATAACTGGAAATTTGAACGTCAGGCGCTTCCTCTGCAAGAATCTGGAAAATTAGGACCAAATCGTGTTGGTGAAAGAGTGAAAGTGATGAAATGCCCTAAAACAGATGAGTTTATAATGTACATGCACGCTGATACTTTAACGTATAAAGATCAATTTGTGGGTTATGCTGTTTCAAAAAATATTGAAGGTCCATATACCTTTAAAGGTCCGCTTTTGTTTGATGGAAAACCAATTAAAAAATGGGATATGGGGGCTTTTCAGGACACTGATAATTCAGGATATATTTTGGTTCACGGTGGTGAAATTTATAAATTAAGTGATGATTATAAATCGGTTACAGAAAAAGTAAACGAAAATATAACAGCAGGTTTTGAATCGCCAACAATGCTGAAAAAAGACAATCTTTATTATTTTATAGGTTCGCATTTGACGAGTTGGGAGAAAAATGACAATTACTATTACACCTCAAATTCATTAAAGGCCCTTGGAATTTCAGGGTTTAATTGCACCAAAGGAAACTTTGACATGGAATTCGCAATCGACTTTTGTTTTGCCAATTCAAGGTTCAAAAGAAACAACTTATATGTTTATGGGCGATCGTTGGTCGTTTCCTAAACAAGCTTCATCGGCAACTTATGTTTGGCAGCCCTTTGACAATTTCAGGAAAGTCGCTTTCTATTCCGGTTTATCAGGAAAATTGGCAAATTGATTTGGAAACCGGAATTGCATCGACACCAAAAAACACCAATAAAATTCTGAAAAACAATAATAAAGAAATTAAATATTCCGGTAATTGGAGTTATTCAGATAACAGAAAGCAAATCAGATGATAAAAATGCTTCCTTTTCAATAAAATTTAAAGGGCAACAAATTGGTTTTTCAAGTTTTGTCGGAACTGAAAAAGGTTATGCAAAAGTTGTTTTGACCGATGAAAAAGGAAAAATTGTAACATCAGTAATTGTTGATTTGTATAGTAAAAATGCAACAGAAACTTCGGTTTACAAATCTCCAATTTTGAAAAAAGGAAATTATACTTTAACCGTTTCAGGAACCGGAGAAAGACCAAATTGGTCGGATAAAAGAAAATCAAATTATGGAAGTACAGGATATTATATTTCTGTTACTCAGATTGAAATAAAGAAATAATAATAAAAATAAAAACAGCTTACAATGAAAAAGTTTTTCACTTTGGTTTTATGTGTTTTGGGAATTTCTCAAAGCTCATTTTCGCAAAAATACACCAACGATAAATTTCCAGATGGAACCGAAATTCCGGTTTGGTTTAAAACTTATACGAAACTTCAATTAAAAGATTTAGGAAAAAAATACACTATTACTGATTTTGGAGTAAGCAAAGACAGCACAAAAGTTCAAACTGTTGCGATTCAAAAAGTAATTGATAAAGCTGCAGCAAATGGAGGAGGGGTTATTATCATTCCGAAAGGCGTTTACTTGAGTGGCGCTTTGTTTTTTAAGCCAAAAACAGCTTTGTATATCAGCGAAGGCGGTGTTTTAAAAGGTTCTGATGATATTGCTAATTATCCAATTATGCCATCAAGAATGGAAGGTCAGAATTTGGATTATTTCCCGGCTTTGGTAAATGCTTATGGCGTTGATAATTTTTCAATTTCAGGAAAAGGAACCATAAACGGAAATGGAAGAAAATATTGGGATGCTTTCTGGGCGCGCCGAAAAGAAAATCCAAAATGTACTAATCTTGAGGTTTCTAGACCGAGATTAGTTTTTGTATGGAACTCTAATAATGTACAATTTCAAGATGTAAAATTCATTAATTCAGGTTTTTGGACGAATCATTTTTATAAATGCAATAATATAAAAATACTGGATGCTTATATTTATTCTCCACACAAAAAAGGCGATGCTCCAAGCACCGATGCGATTGATCTTGATATTTGCAGCAACGTACTTATAAAAGGCTCTAACATGTCTGTAAATGATGATGCCATTGCGCTAAAAGGAGGAAAAGGACCTTATGCCGACCAGGATAAAAACAATGGGCCAAACACGAACATTATTATTGAAGATTGTAAATTTGGATATTGTCATTCGGCATTAACGAACGGAAGTGAAGCGATTCATAACCGAAACATAATTATGCGCAATTGCGAAGTTGATGGACCATCAATATTATTACATCTTAAAATGAGACCTGATACACCACAACTTTACGAGTTTATTAGACTTGAAGACATTAAAGGACAAACTAAAAATGGTCTGGCAATTTTAGCATGGAAACAGTTTTTTGATTTGAAAGGTCGTCCTGATGTTCCATTATCTTATGGAGATAACGTTACTTTAAAAAATATTGATCTTAAATGCGAGATGTTTTATAAAGTCGAAAATGACCCAAATGTCCGCCTTTCAAACTTCACTTTTGAAAACTTAAATATTGAATCTGCTCAGACAGATATCGATAAAAGCTTGATAAAAGGAGTGACTTTTAAAAATGTTTTGTTGAATAAGAAAGTTTTAGAATAGGTTCAAAGGTTCATAGTTGCAAAGATTCAAAGTTTTTTGTCATCCTGAGGAACGAAGGATTACACTAGAAACTCCGCATAGACCTCCCCAATCTTTGTTGAGTGACATGTGAGATCCTTCGTTCATCAGAATTACAAGTTTATGCAAAGCCTTAGTGGCAAATAAAAATAAAAATGAAAAAAATACTGCTATTAATTTTCTCGATTTTATCCATAAATGTTTTCTGCCAAAATAAAATTGCAACGGAATTCCTAATTGCAGATTCGAATCAGACAGTAAATTTTTATATTGATAAAAATACAGATCCTTTGATTCTCTGGGCAGTAAATGAACTGGCAGATGATATCAAAGAATTAACCGGAAAACGACCAGAGATAATTCAGACAAATTCATTTTCGAAAAGCGGAATTTATATTGGAGAAATTTCAGATGCGCTTTTTAAAACGAGAAAAAATCAAAAAGAACTTTCGAATCAATGGGAGAAATTTTCTATCCAAAAAGAAAGCGATAAACTTGTCATCGCCGGTTCTGATGTTCGCGGAACTGTTTATGCGATTTTCGAAGTATCAGAACGTCTTGGAATTTCGCCTTGGAAATGGTGGGCAGATGTTCATCCAATAAAACAAGAAAAACTTTCCTTAAAACTTTCAGATAAAAATATAATTTCTTCGCCTTCGGTACAATACAGAGGTATTTTTTTAAACGATGAAGATTGGGCGTTACAGCCTTGGGCAGCTAAAACATTTGAACCAGAAACGGGTGATATCGGTCCGAAAACCTACGAAAAAATCTTTCAGTTATTACTGCGTTTAAAAGCCAATGCAATTTGGCCAGCGATGCATCCGTCAACAAAGGGATTTTTTACAATTGCCGGAAATAAAGAAATGGCTCAAAAATATCATATCGTAATTGGTTCTTCTCACGCTGAACCAATGCTTCGAAATAATGTTGACGAATGGAAACCAAAAATCTACGGTGATTACAATTATTTCACGAATAAAACTCAAGTTGATAAATATTGGCAGGATCGTTTAGATGAATTAAAATCGGCTCAAAATGAAACGATTATGACGCTCGGAATGCGAGGTGTTCATGACAGTAAAATGGAAGGCGCAAAGGATTTGAGTGAATCGATTTCGATGGTTGAAAAAATTATCGTGAACCAGCGCGAAATGCTTTCGAATACTTTCAAAAAGCCTTTGGCAGATATTCCTCAAGCTTTTGTTCCGTATAAAGAAGTTTTAGAATTATACGACAACGGACTTAAAGTTCCGAGCGATATTACCTTAGTCTGGCCCGATGATAATTACGGTTATATTCGCCGTTTGAGCAATGAAGAAGAACAAAAAAGAGCAGGAGGGAGCGGCGTTTATTATCATATCAGTTATTGGGGAAGACCGCACGATTATCTTTGGTTAAGTACAATGCAACCGGGTTTGATTTGGTACGAAATGAACAAAGCGTATGAAAATGGTGCAAAAAAAATGTGGATTGTAAATGTTGGAGATATAAAACCGGCCGAATATGACGTAGAATTTTTTCTAGACATGGCTTGGGACATCAACAGTATTAAATATGACGGACTTAATCGACATTTAAAAGATTGGGCCTCAAGAGAATTTTCGCCTAAAATCAGTGCCGAAATAAGTTGCCATTTTTGAAGAATATTATCGATTGGCATTTCTTAGAAAACCTGAATATATGGGGTGGAGCCAAACGGAACCAACAACGCCGATAAAACTTTCTGATTTTTCTGAAAAAGAGATTTGGAGCCGAATAAAAGCTTATAATTCTTTAATTGAAAAAGTCGAAAGTCTGTCAGGATTTATTCCGCAGGAACGAAAAGATGCTTGGTTTCAATTGGTCTATTTATCCAGTAAAAGGGGCGGCATATATGAATCATAAGTTTTTATATTGGAATTTGGCAGCAACAGCTTCAGATGAAAATGAAAAGGCAAAATATGAACTTTTGGCATCCGAATCTTTTCATAAAATTGAAGAATTGACAGATTTTTACAATACAAAATTAAGTGACGGAAAATGGAATAAAATGATGTCGATGCATCCGAGAAATTTACCTGTTTTTGATTCGGTTAAAAAGCCTGAATCAAGTGTAAAAGGACAAAAAGAAATCAAAATAAAATTGTAATTCACGCCAAATAATTTGTTTCTCAAAAAGAATTTAAAAATCACAGATGGAAAACAATCAACGGTTTAGGGTACAGCAATAATGCGAGTTACTTTATTTCCTTTAAAACAACACTATTTTAAAGAAGCAAAACCAGCTGTTGCTTATAAGTTTGAAGTTCAAAAGCAGGTGAATATGAAGTTGAAATTCGAATATTGCTTCCGACGCATTCTAATAATTTCGATCATGAAATTGGAATTCAGATTGGATCGGAAACGACTTTCATTTTTTTAAAACAAATACAAAAGATCGTGATCAAAACCTGGAAAGAAAATGTTTTACGAAACAGCGCAATTGTAAGACTTCCTGCCTCACATTTAGAAAAAGGAAAACATAAAATCAAGATAGAAGTAAACCAGACGGGTATCGTACTGGATCAGCTGGCAGTTTATCCTTCTAACGAAGGAAGTTCTTACGAAATACCTTTGAAATAAGCATTAAATGATGAGTATGAACCAGTAACAACTGAAAAAAAGAAAAAAAAATTAAAAGAAATAACTTTTGAAATTTTTGTAATCCATTGATATAGAGATTTAAAGAAATGAGGTTAAATTATTATTAACTTAAATAACCAAAACAGTTATAATTTTAACATTAAACGTGCGTTATAGTTCGAGCAAACATTTATTTTTGCGCCTTAATTTAACAAGTATAAGCATGAAAGATCTATTAGTAAAAATCAACGCCGAAATTGACACATTTAAAGCAGAAGCTGAATCTTTAACTGAAAAAGGTATCAAAGCTGCTGGACCAAGAGCTAGAAAAGCTACTTTAGAAATTGAAAAACTTTTAAAAGAATTCAGAAAAGTTTCTATCGAAGAATCAAAAAAATAATACACTTCGTATTTCAAAAACAAAAACCTCGTCAATTGACGAGGTTTTTTTATTTTAAAAGTTTAAGAGTGGGCTTCGACTTCGCTCAGCCTGACAGAACAATTATCTATGAAAACTATTGTCATCCTGAGCGAAGTCGAAGGCTCGTTACATTTTATAATTCACCATTAATAAATTACTTCGGAGTTTCTATATAATCTTTCAAATTGCAGTCTTTTATCTTCTTAAGACTTTCTGCAACTGTTAAGGCATTTAAAGTCGCACCTTCTAAGCCCGTATGCGTGTGATCTTTTGGGAAAAATGCTTTTACTTTTTCTTTTCCTAAAGCTTCATATTTTAAGGCTACAATATCATTTAAATCGAGAAACGGAACCTTTTCTTTTTCGGCTGCAATTTTGGACCAAATTACATACGTATCAGTTCTGCGTTCTGCTTTATCATTTGGCCATTCGTTTCTTGGCGTCAGACTTAAAACAATCGGTATAGCGCCTTTTTCTTTGGCCTCTCTGATGAATTTCTCCATGTACCACCCAAAAGTATGTACGATTTCTTTTGAGCCGTCTGGGCGTGTTACTTCTTGTGTTTCGTCGCCATTTCCTTTTAATGAACCTCTGAATTTTTCTTTATCAATATCGCCTGCATCATTATGTCCAAACTGGATAATAACGAAATTCCCTGGCTGTAATTGGTTTTTGACTTCGTCCCACAAACCTTCATAAACAAAAGTTCTAGTACTTCTTCCACCTCTGGCTTTATTGATAACTTCAATTCTCGTTGTATCACAATACTGTGGAAATGGAACTCCCCAGCCAACAGCATCGGGATTATTGTTGTTATTGGCCATTGTTGAATCGCCAATTAAAAATACTTTTTTCTTTGCTGGAAGCACAATTTTTGGATTTGGCAAAATGTAATTTTTTAAAGAATTTTTGCTTGTTTTCAATTCATTAATAATAACAGAAGCCGAAAGTACAGCGCCTTTTGCCGATGTATGCGTATGATCTTTTTTGTAGAAATAAGTTCCGGTTACTTTTGCTTCGCCGAGTTTTTCCATTTCTACAGCCATTTTTTCATTCAAATTGATGAAAGTAACTTTTTCCTTTTCAGCAATTTGTTTGGCCCATAAACCGTATGATTTATCGTTTCTCGGAACTTTTCCTTCCTTCCAGTCATTTCTCGGAATTGGCGAACAAATAATTGGAATAGCGCCTTTTGATTTGGCTTCGCGAACTACTTTCTGAATATACCAGCCGTAACTGTGAACGGTTTCGTGTTTTTTAGTCAGTAAATTGTCGATTTCCTGTGTTTCATTTCCAATTCCTTTGATCGTTCCTCGAGCGCGAAGAGTGTCATTTAAAGGTCCGTCGTCATTATGTCCAAACTGAATAAGGACATAATCACCCTTTTTAAGTTTATTCAAAACTTCAATCCATAAACCTTTATCCTGAAAAGTTCTGCTGCTGGTGCCGCCCAAAGCATGGTTTTCGATTTTGACTTTTGTAGTATCTAAAAACTGACCAATATAATCTCCCCAGCCCCAAAGTCCGCCGGTACCGTCACCTTTGCCGTTTTTTACAGTTGAATCACCAACCATGTAAACAGTTGGTTTGTCGTTTTTGGTAGATGTAAAATTGAAAAATAATACTGCTAAAAGTAATGTAGAAAATAGCTTAATTGCTTTCATATTGGAAATTTATATTATGAGGTACTGGGTGTTTTTTTACCGCAAAGGTCGCGAGGTTTTTTTATCTCCACTTACGTTTACAAAACGCTGATTTAAGTTCGCAAAGCTTTGTGTTGATAAAGCTTTGCGAACTTTTCGTTGCTGTAAGATCACACCAACCTAAAAAAACCTTGCGAACTTTGCGTTTAAATCACCGCATTTCAACTTGAAACTTGAAACAAAGAAAACTTGAAACTAAATCTTATCTCTAAAATCAAACCACAAATTCATCTTGATTCCGTCGTCACCGCTTTTAATTCTGATGTTCGTTGGCTGACTTTGTGGTCCTTGCTGTTCTAAAGGTTTGAAATCTCTCATTGCTGGAATTTCATACATAAATGAAATATCGCCTTCTGGAAATGCCGGTTGCGGATTACTTCCTGGGAAGCCATTTTTAGGCAAATCAGGTGTAAATAATCTCAAGAATAAATTATCAGATTCACTGAAAACTTTAAACGATGAAGCGCCTGCTTTTAAATTTGCGCCCAATAAATTCGCGTGATATCCTTTAAATTCCGGATAAATCAGGTTTTCAAAACTTTCTCCCGTAATTGTATTGTTATAGTCTTTCTCCCAAATTCCGTATGTTGTTCCTTTAATTCTGTTTTTCCAAACATGGTAAGGACCTCTTCCAAACCATTTAATTCCTGTAACTTCTTTTTCTGGAAAACTGAAAGTAATCCCGAAAGAGTTGATTTTATCTTCAAAAAAAGCGCCATCAAAACCGTCAAAACCTGTTGGTGCTTTCTCATTTTTAAGAACCACCATTTCCATTTTAAATCTTCCGTCTGGTTCCATAGTCCATTTGATAGAAGAAATACCGCCGACGTATGTCACGTTGCAAACCGCTTTATCGCCTTCTTGCGATACTTGAATATCTTTTAATTTAGCTTTCATTCCAATTGGACGCGGACCATTTGTTAACGGAATTGTTGAAGTTCCGTTTTTAACCGATGTAATTTCTCCGTTTTCAGAATTTAAAACAACCGTAATATCGCCTCCTTTTAAAGTTACATCAGTTCCTGTTTTCACAGCCGATGCTTTTGCTTTTGTATTTTGAACGGCTAAAAATTTATTAGCATAAAATACTGCTTTGTGAATAGGCCAAGTCCAAGTATAAATTTCTTTGCCGAACTGATCGTAAGCCGAAATAGATAAAATATCGCCTTCTGCAAAATTATTCGGAACAGCAAACTGAATTTTGCGTGTTTCTCCCGGATCAATACTCGGAATGTCGATTTTCCCTCCGCTTATTTCTTTTGCAGTTCCAGTCGTATAAAGCACATTTTTATCCGATTGCAATACTTTGAATTCCATTTTGCAGGTATTCAAATTACTGAAAAGATAATCGTTTTTGATTAAGAAAGAACCGTCAAAGCCTTCTGTAACTTGTTTTGGTTGAAACTGAATTGGTGCCCAAACTTCTTTTACTGTATAATAACTTCCTTCTCTTTCACGATGCGGACCTAAAATTCCGTCAGCCGCAAGAGAACCTTTTGAATCAAATTTTGCATCTCCTGTCCAATCAGAGCGAAATACAGCTTCATCTAACATTGCCCACATAAATCCTCCTGCAAAAAGCGGACTTTCTTTATAGCGATTCCAGAAATCTTCCAGCGCCGCTCCGTGTCCGTTATCATACGTTCCGTGCATAAATTCTGTTGGGAAAAATACATTTTCGCCGGCGTTAAAACGATGCATTCCAGTTAAGTAAGTCGGGTAGTGGTGTGTGTCCCAGCCATTAAAATCGGCCCAAGGGTGAATCACAATTCTTTTTTGTGGATCAAGATCTGCGAAAACTTTATCAGTGTCATAATTCCATCCGCCTTCATTTCCGTTATCCCAAATAATTACAGATGGATGATTAACATCGCGCGTAATCATTTCAGTTGCTAATTTTTTTCCAGTTTCAGTATCATAAGAGTTTTGCCAGCCTGCTAATTCATTCAAAACAAAAAGACCAAGCGAATCACAAACTTCTAAAAAGTGTGTCGTCTGGCGGATAATGCCCACGAACGGCATTCATATTCATGTCTTTGATTAATTTTCCGTCCAATTCACTGATGCGTTTGCTGGTGCTTCTTCCGCCTTCCGGCCAAAACGAGTGACGGTTAATTCCTTTCATGAGAATTTTAGTTCCATTAAGATAAATTCCGTCTTGTTTTTTGAACTCTAAAGTTCTGAAACCAATTCGTTTGTCATATTGATGAATAACATTTCCGTTTTGTTTTAAAACAAGCTGTAAGTCGTATAAATTAGGATTTTCAGGATTCCAAGGTTTTATGTTTTTCCATTGTGCAGCAATAGTTTCTTTGGTTGCTTTTGCTTTAATTGGAAAAGTAAAAGTTTGGAAATTCTCTCCGTTCAAACCTTTTAAAGTAGCTTCTAAAGTGGCATTTTTCGGAATATTTTTCAGATTCAAATCAACTGTAATCGAACCGTCCATTTTCGGATTTACCGCAATATTTTCAATATGGGTTTTTGGTGAAACTTCTAACCAAACCGGACGATAAATACCGCCAAATAGCCACCAATCTGCTCTTCTTTCAGCCGCATTAACCGATTTATTTGCAGATTGTTTCCAAACATGAACTTCTAAAAGTATTTTTTGCTCCATATTTAAGCAAAGATGAAATATCATATTTGAACTCATAAAAACCGCCTTGATGAATTGCTCCGGCTAGTTTTCCGTTTACTTTTACTTCAGTATCCGTCATAGCGCCACCAAACGCAATTAAAACATCTTTGCCTTTATAATCTGCCGGAACTTCAAATTCATATTTGTACAAACCTTCTTCCTTGCTTGGCTCTTTTTGGTTCAATTCTTTGTACCAGCGTCCATAGGTATATTCGCCAAAACCTTCTAATTCCCATTGCGACGGAACATTTATTTTTGACCAAGTTTTACTGTTATTTCCATCCAGTACAATAAAAATCCCATTGCACAGGATGTTCAAAATCTTTTCCTGAAAGATAAACTTTATCAGTTTGTTGTGCATGGCTGTTTTGGGTCAGAAAAAGCGAAAATGCAAAAATAGAGAGATTTTGGATAGTGTTTTTTAGTTGCATAATAAAGTGAATTCTTTGATGGTTAATTGCCATCTGGTTTAACAATTTCAAATCGGTCGCTCATTGGCAAAGTCCAGCTTGAAATGAAATTTGGTTTCTTCGGATTATAATCAGGTGTTTCTTTTTTGATTTGTTTTTTTAACGGAATATCAAGTTCGCGAATTCCTTTTAAAACACAAAGTGCAATTTCATTTGCTCCAAATCTATTAAAATGAGTATTGTCATCTAATGCTTTTTCTTGTCCCGGAAAAGTATTGGCTGGATATTGTACAAAAGCTTTTCTTGAAGGTTCATCGCCCCAGGTTTCATATAATTCGGTTGTCATTTTGGTAACATCAATTAAAGCGATATTATTTTTTTGAGCAACAGCGCGCATTGCAGCAGGAAAATCTCCGTGCGTTTCTTTTAAAGTTCCATTTTCATTAAAAAAACGACGTTGTGTTGGTGTTACCAAAACAGGAATTGCTCCTTTTTCTTTTGCCGAATTTACAAATTCAGTCAATAAATCGAATAAGAACCCCAAGCTCCATTTCCTTCACCTTTTATTTTTTCGTCATTATGGCCAAATTCCACAAATAAATAATCTCCTTTTTTAATTTCAGAAAGGATTTTTTTCAAACGATTTGCTCCTTTAAATGAACTCAATGAGAACCTGAATACGCATAATTTGCCACAACAACATTATTGATCAAAATAGTTGGTAATAAACTGTCCCCAAGATGCCCAAGGTTCCACATCCTGATCTGTAACGGTTGAATCTCCGGCGAAATAAACGACAGTCAGATTATCTTTTCGCAGTGATTTTAATGCTTTGGATGGAGCCTCTCCTAAAAATTCCAATGTCAATTTATGATCCCAGTTTAAAATTTCTTTTTCACGGTCTTTTAAACTGATATTAGTTTGATCGTCAATTTTGATATTTCGAACATTAACATTAAAAGTCTGAGTAATTTTTTGTCCTTTTTTTACAACAAATTCATTAAGCATTAATCGTCTTGATTCTGCTTTTATGGTCACTTTTGAATCTTTTTCGGTACTTCCCATTGTAACTTCAACTTGATAATTACCTTCAGGAACGGCAACTGAAAAGTAAGTTGGTTTTGTAACCGAGAAAGAATTGGCATTGATTTTTACATTCGAAGCTGAGTTAAAATCAAATCCAAAACCGTTTGTATCTGTATAAACTAATGCATTGTTTATTAAAGTGTTCTTCTTGTTTTTTGTCGAATTTCCAAAAACAAAAAGCTGTGATTCTGTATTGTTTTTTAAGCTGTCATATTTATTTTCTGAAGAAGAATAAACAGCATTATTGATAGGCAGATTAGAATGCATAGCAAAGAACTGATTCGGCATTGCCAAACAAATAACCATCGATAAGAAAGTACTGATTTTTACCAATTTTTTGAGATTTTAATTTATTTGAATTTCAAATCTAACGGTTCATTTTTGATATAGTATCCTGTACTATGATGTTAAAAAGAATTTAAAAATGCTGAAAATTAATATACTTTTTATCTTTAGTGAATCAGGTAGGTACAGGATAGTATACCACAAAAAAACAAAGAAATTGCATCATAATTATTGAATTGATAAAAAAAAGTCATTTTAATTTTATTTAATTCTTATTTAGATTTTGCCATTTTTACTGCTTTATGAAAACAAAAAAATATTCTTTTACAACGTTTTTAAGTTTGCTTTTTTTATTTCCTGTCTTGATTTTTGGACAAAATAAAGAAGTTCGCAGACTGCATTATGCGCCAGAAGAAAATAGTTTTGTTTTAAAAAATGGAACCCGAAAATTCAACCGCGCTTTATATGGTTCGAATACCGGATTTAGGGTTGAAACGGGTGATTTGCCAGAATTTGCCATGTATATGCCCGGAATGGGAGGAAATTTCAAACTCGGAATTTCAAACGGAAAGGACAATAAATGGATTACCGAAGCTTCTAAAATTGATACGAGATATGTTTTAGGCACAATGCATTATACAATTAAAGATGCTATTTTAGGAACAGGAAAATTATTTGTTGATGTTGTCGCTTTAAAGGAAAAAGAAGGTTTTATTGTAAAAGTTTATGGAAATTCAGTTTCAAAAAATGCCAATATTATTTGGGCTTTTGGCGGAGCAACCGGAAAGAAATTCAGTCGTGACGGAGACATTGGCGCTGATCCAGAATCGGTGTTTTATTTACAGTCTGATTATTGTATTGGTAATAAATACACTTTGCAAAAGGAGTCTTTTTTGCTGGAATACGGCTCTGAAAGCAACAAACAAAAAAACGGAAACAATAAAAGTTTAAGCGGATTTTTTCCAGAATCGAAAGTGCTTTTGGCGAATGCAAAAAATCAAAATTCACCTTTAGAATTGTATAGTTCAGCCGCAGAAAATTTGCCGGTTATTTCAGGTAAAATAAATACTATTTCTGATAAAGCTATTTATTGGCTGTTTTCTCCCGAAGACTTAAAAGCCGCTGTTTCTCAAAAAGAAATTGCACAGCTTTATGAAAAATCAGTTCAAGAAACGCAGGTTTTGGCAAATAGAGTAAAAGTTAAAACGCCAGATCCTTATATTAATAATTTAGGTTTCGCCCTTTCAATTGCTTCAGACGGAATTTGGGAAAGTCCAGCGTATCTTCATGGTGCAATTGCATGGAGAATGTACTTAAATGCTTGGCGTGGAGCATACACCGCAGATCCGTTAGGATGGCACGACCGAGCAAAAACGCATTTTACAAGTTATAGTAATTCACAAGTGACTTCACCGGAAAATGGTCCAATTGTTTTTGATGAAGAAAGAAACTTGGCACGTCAAAAAGAAGAAATCGGAACTTCAATGTTCAGCAGTGGATACATTTCTAGAAATCCGAATAAAAACACGGTTGCGCATCATTATGATATGAATTTGGTTTTTATTGACCAGATGTTGCGTCATTTTAAGTGGACGGGTGATCTCGCTTTTTTGAAAGAAATGTGGCCAACAATTGAAAGACATTTAAATTGGGAAAAGAGAAATTTTGATCCTGATAATGATGGGCTTTACGATGCTTATGCCACAATTTGGGCGAGTGACGCTTTGCAATACAGCGGTGGCGCCGTAATTCATTCTTCGGCCTATAATTATTATGCGAATAAAACGGTTGCTGAATTGGCAAGAAAAATTCAAAAAGATCCAACTCCCTATGAAAAGGAAGCGGAGAAAATTTTAAAAGCATCGAATGAACAGCTTTGGCTTTCTAAAAAAGGAATTTTTGCCGAATATAAAGATGTTTTAGGAAACAGATTATTACATGATTCTCCGGGAGTTTGGAGCATTTATCACACTATAGATTCAGAATTGTCGAATCCTTTTGAGAGTTATCAAATGCTGAATTATGTAAATAATCAAATTCCGCATATACCAATTACTGCCGAAGGTTTGGATAAAAAAGACCTATATGTAATCAGCACAACAAATTGGCAACCTTATACTTGGTCAATAAATAATGTGGCTTTGGCCGAACAATTGCATACTTCGCTGGCTTTCTGGCAAGGCGGACAAGCTGATAAAGCATTTAAAATGTGGGAAAGTGTTTTGATTGAAAGTATGTATTTAGGCGCTTCTCCAGGTGGTTTTGAACAACTTTTGTATCAAGATGCGATGCGCGGCGAACTGTATCGTGATTTTGCTGACCCAATCGGAATGGCATCTCGAACTTTGGTCGAAGGACTTTTCGGAATTAAGCCGGATGCTGTTGCAGAAGTTTTGACGATTCAACCCGGTTTTCCTAAAGAATGGGGAGAAGCTTCTTTAGAAATTCCGGATATTTCAATTGCTTTCAACAGAAAAAATAAACAAGATAAATATCACATTGAAAATCATTTTGCCCCAAAAATGAATTTGAAACTTATTCTGAATGCGTATTTCGACGGAATTGAAAGTATTAAAATAAATGGTAAAAAATGTTTCATGGAAAGCAATTCCAGAAAGCATCGGAAATCCAAAAATTAGCATCGAAGCTCCTTATAATAAAGTGTATGATGTTATTGTAAATTGGAAAACGTGCATTTTGGCAACATAATTTAGGCTCAAATTTTATACAATTCTGGAGAAGCTTTAAATATTCTGATTGGAAAAGGAGAAATTGTTTCTGTTTACGATCCACAAGCTGTTTTGGGTGAAGTTGTAAAATCAGAAAGAACTTTTCAATCGATTGTGAATGGCGTAGGGAGTAAAACATTTTTCATTCAATTAAAACAAGGTGATTTTTCTTGGTGGAAACCAATTGATTTTACTATAAAAGCTAAAAAAGAGTTAGAGAAAGCAACAAATTGGGATCTTCCTTTGGAGAAATCTGAGCGTGCTGAAACCATTTCGCTTTCGTCTTATTTCAATGCAAAAGTTACAGATATTTTTACAAATGAATATTTGTCTCCAAGACCGCAGACTGTGACTTTACAGCTTCCAAAACAAGGAATTGGAAATTGGTGTTACCCAAATATTTCGTGTAAAAATTGATGATAAAGGTTTGCGCGAAAAAGCAAAACAAACAGGAGAAATTAAAACATCAAATGGGATTCCGTTTAAAACGCCTTCAGAGGAAAATCAGAAGAATATTGTTTTTACTTCGATGTGGGATAATTATCCAAAAAGCATTGATATTCCGCTTGACGGAAAAGCTTCACATGCTTATTTTATGTTGGCTGGAACAACAAACCCAATGCAAAGCCGAATCACAAATGGAGAAATTACAGTAAATTACAATGACGGAACTTCAGAAGTTTTAGCTCTAAAAAATCCAGAAAACTGGTGGCCAATTGAACAGGATTATTTCGTTGACGGACTCGCTTTCACAACGGATGCGCCAAAACCACCAAGAGTTTATTTGAAAACCGGAGAAATTTCGAGAGATTTTAAAGATTTCACCGTGATAAAAGGATTTACAAACTATGGCGTTGACGGCGGTGCTGGAACAATTTTAGATTTGCCATTGGATAAAAATAAAACATTGAAAAGTTTAACCTTAAAAACAATTGCCAATGATGTGGTGATTGGCTTGATGAGTGTGACTTTAATTAGAGAATAATATGAAACAACTTGAGATTTAAACGCAAAGCACGCAAGTTTTTTTGCTTTTAGGATTCTAAAAAAGCGCAAAGTTCGCAAAGCTTTGTGTAGATAAAGCTTTGCGAACTTTGCGTTTATAAATATAACTTAGTAAAAAACCTTGCGTGCTTTGCGGTTAAATCTCATTTCAACTTGAAACCAAAAAATAACCAAATGAAAAAATATCAATTAATTACTTTATTTCTATTTGCGATTTCATTATCAGCACAACAGAAAATCGATCGAAAAGCACTGGTAAACCGCCATAATGTTCAAATTACGGCTATTGATACTTTAGCTTCTTTGACTGTCGGGAATGGCGCTTTTGCATTTACTGTTGATGCGACGGGATTGCAGACTTTTCCGAAAACCTACCAAAACGGAATTCCATTAGGAACCGAGTCGGAGTGGGGTTGGGACAGTTATAAAAATACAGAGAATTTCAAGTTTTCCGAAACTTTAAAAGAGTATCAGCAGTATGGCAGAAATATTTCTTATACCGTTCAAATAAAAGAGCCTAAAAGAAAAGTTGATGCAATAAATTGGTTCAGACAGAATCCGCATTTGGTGCAATTAGGGAATCTCGGTTTTGAAATTTTGAAGAAAGACGGAAGTCCAGCAAAACCAGCAGACATTAAATCGATTTCTCAAAAACTGAATTTATGGACGGGAGAAATTGAAAGTTATTTTGAAATTGAAGGAATTCCGGTTACAGTTTTGACAGCTTCACATCAAGAAAAAGACGTGATTGGCGTAAAAGTAAAATCCGATTTATTACTGCAAAAGCGTTTGAAAATCAGTTTAAGAATTCCGTTTCCAACTGGTGATTGGGCAGATTTCGGAACAAAATATGAAGGAACACAAAATTATAAAAGCACGCTGACGCAAAAATCAAAAACTGAAGCTGTTGTAACGCACGTAATGGACAGTATTTCATACAATGTTGGTTTATTGTGGAAAGGAAATGCGCAGATTAAAAAAAGCGTCAGATCATTATTTTGTGATTGAAGCTTCAAACGCTAATACATTAGAATTAAGCTGTCTTTTTGCTTTGGCAGAAAATAAAACAAAAAATGAATCTTTTGAAAATGTTCAAAACAGCAGTATAAAAGGCTGGGAGAATTTCTGGAAAAGTGGCGCCGCTGTTGATTTTTCTGGAAGTACAGACCCGCGTGCGAAGGAATTAGAGCGAAGAGTAATTCTTTCGCAGTATCTAACAAAAGTGCAGTGTACAGGAAAAGTTCCGCCACAGGAAACGGGTTTGACCTATAACAGCTGGTACGGAAAACCGCATTTAGAAATGCATTGGTGGCATGGTGTTCATTTTGCACTTTGGAACCGTGCAGAATTATTAGAAAAAAGTCTTCCATGGTATCAAAAAGTTTTTGATAAAGCTAAAAATATTGCCAAAAGACAAGGTTTTGAAGGTGCAAGATGGCAAAAAATGACAGATCCTGACGGGAATGAAAGTCCGTCTTCTGTAGGTTCATTTTTAATTTGGCAACAACCACATTTTATAACTTATGCCGATTTAATTTATCGTTCTAAACCAACAACAGCAACTTTGAATTTATACAGCGAACGTGTTTTTGCAACCGCTGATTTTATGGCTTCTTTTGCAAATTATGATGCAAAAACGGATCGGTATGTTTTAGGTCCGGGCGTTATTCCGGCGCAAGAACGCTTTAAGGCGATGGAAACTTTCAATCCTACTTATGAATTGGCATATTGGAATTGGGCATTGAAAACTGCTATTTCTTGGAAGAAAAAATTAAACCAAAAAGTACCAGAAAAATGGGAAACAGTTTTAGCTAAATTATCACCACTTCCAGTTTCTGGAGATGTTTATTTGGCAACAGAAAGCGCCACAGATTCGTACACAAACCCAGAATTCAAAACCGATCATCCATCAGTTTTAGGAACTTTTGGTATGCTTCCTGAAACTTCTTTATTGGATAAAAAAATCATGAGAAACACTTTTGATTTGGTTTGGAAAACTTGGTCTTGGGACAAAACCTGGGGCTGGGATTTCCCAATGACGGCTATGTCAGCTGCACGATTAAATATGCCAGATAAAGCAATCGATGCCTTGTTTATGAATGTGACCACAAATACGTATTTGAAAAACGGACATAATTATCAGGCAGAAAGATTAACATTATACCTTCCTGGAAATGGCGGATTATTGACGGCCGTTGCCATGATGTGCGCAGGCTGGGACGGAACGACAGAACCAAATCCGGGTTTCCCAAAAGATGGAACTTGGAAAGTGCAAAGCGAGGGATTTAAGCAAATGTTTTGATTCTAAAAGGTTCTAAGGTTCTAAGATACTAAGATGCTAAGGTTTTTAGTCTTATTGTTAAGTACTGTTTGTCATTTCGACGAAGGAGAAATCTTCGAAAGAAACTCTACAAAGATTGGACTCCTCGTTGCGGAGTTACTCGTGGAGATTTCTCCTTCGTCGAAATGACAAGAAAATGTGAAAATCGGCGAAACTCCAATATCAATCCAAAATAAAAATAACCAATCATGAAAAATAAAATTCTATTACTATTACTGCTTTTATCGGTTTCCATTTTTGCACAAAGGCAAATGGAAAATCTGGATAGAGGTGTTATTGCGGTCAAAAATAACGGTCAGTTTTTTATTGGCTGGCGTGTTTTAGGAACTGATTCTGATAATCTTGCTTTTAATTTATACCGAAAAAGTGGTACTAAAAAAGCAGTTAAACTTAATGATAAACCAATTTCTGGAGCAACAAATTTTGTAGATACAAAAGCAAATGCTCAGGAAGAAAATACTTGGTTTGTCAAAACGGTTTTTAAAGGAAAAGAATCAGATGCAAAAGGAAGTTTTACAATTCCGGCTTCAAGTCCTGACAAAGATTATCTGTCAATTGAATTAAAACCAATTGAAGGATATACTGCAAATGATCTTTCGGTTGGCGATTTGGACGGCGACGGAAAATACGATTTGATTGTACATATGACTGGAAAGGCACATGACAATTCACATACAGGAATTACAGATCCGCCTATTTTTCAAGCTTATACTTTAGAAGGGAAATTTTTGTGGCAGATTAATTTAGGGAAAAATATTCGCGAAGGCGCACATTATACACAGTTTATGGTCTATGATTTGGACGGCGACGGAATTGCAGAATTGGTTTGCAAAACGGCTGACGGAACAACGGACAGTCAGAATAATGTTGTTGGCGATGCTTCAAAAGATTGGGTTGACCGAGATCCAAATTCGGGAACTTATGGGAAAATTTTGAAGGGGCCAGAATATCTTTCTGTTTTTGATGGAAGAACCGGAAAGCTCGTTACAACTGTTGATTATATTGCTGAAAGAGGAGATCTTGCCGGTTGGGGAGGACATGGCGGAAGCGGTGGAAATGATACAAAAGGAAATAGAATCGATCGTTTTACGGCTTGTGTTGCTTATTTAGATGGCGTTCACCCAAGCGTAGTAATGTGTCGTGGTTATTACGGAAGAACGGTTTTGGCTGCTTGGGATTTTAAAAACGGAAAACTGACTTCAAGATGGGTTTTTGACAGTAAAGATTCTGAAAATCCATATTCTGGAATGGGAAATCATAATCTAACCGTTGCCGATGTTGATAATGATGGAAAAGACGAAATTATCTACGGATCAATGTGTGTTGATGATAACGGGCAAGGTTTATACACAACAGGTTTTAGACATGGAGATGCTATTGCATGTTTCAGATTTAGATCCTGATCTTCCAGGTTTGGAAGTCTTTGGAATTCATGAAATCGAAAATGGCACAACAGGTCCAGGAGCTACCATTTTTGCTGCAAAAGATGGAAAAGTGTTATTTACAGATTCTATAAATGAAGATGTTGGAAGGGGAGTTGCAGATAATATAGATCCAGAGTTGAGAGGAGCGCAGTTTTGGTATTCAGGTTCGCCTGATTTATACGATATGAAAGGAAAAGTTGTTGGCAAAGCACCAAGCTCAATTAATTTTTTAATTTATTGGGATGGCGATACTTCAAGAGAATTATTGAATTCTAATCATATTGATAAATACAATAAAGGAAGATTATTCACTGCAACTGGAGCGGTATCTAATAATGGAACCAAACAGACTCCGGGACTTTCTGCCGATATTTTGGGTGATTGGCGCGAAGAACTGATTTTAAGATCAGAAGATAATAAAGAATTGAGAATTTATTCAACCACAATTCAGACGGAAGTAAGACAATATACTTTAATGCATGATCCGCAATATAGATTAAGCATTGCTTGGCAGAATGTTGGTTATAATCAGCCTCCGCATACTAGTTTTTATATGGGAAAAGATATGAAGCCAGCGCCTAAACCGAGTATTTTTTTGGTGGTTAAGAATATATAGTTTTCTTTTAGGCGCTAAGATTCTAAGGGACTGAGGTTCTAAGGTTTTTTTACGCACTGTTTGTCATTTCGAGGAACGAGAAATCTTCCTCAAGAAACTCCGCAAAGAAAATCAAATCTTTGTCGAGCTACTCGTGGAGATTTCTCCTTCCTCGAAATGACAAATCATATGTTCATAAAATGCGAAAGACGCACTGCTGTGCGTCTCTACTATAAAACCTTTTGTAAAAACAACTTAGAACCTTAGCATCTTAGAACCTTAGATAGAATTCCTATCAATAAAATTAAAAGGCACTTTAACGTATCCTTTTTCTTTATTCAAAATCATTCGGCCGGCGGTTTCTCCCATTACGTTAAAATCAGTTGACATAACGGTGATGCCCAATAATTCTTTTAATGGAGTATCATTATATGAAATAACACCAATATCTTTCTCCTAAAATAAATTCTTCATCCCTGAATTTGCTTCATTAAATTCACCAAATCCGATTCTTCGATAGTAATAAATAAATCACCTTTTTTAAGAATCATATCATCGTAAACTTCATTCAGAATCTCAAAATTGATTTCGTGCTCCACACAAAATTTTCTGAATCCATGTAAGAATTCTTCTTGGATAAGGATAAACAGCTTTTTCCGGATATACTAAAATCAATTTTTTATATTTGTTGATTTTAGAAAGACCTTCTTTTAAGGCGTTATAAATATCATTTTCAAAATCCTGATAAATTTTGATGATTTCGCCTTCCATATCCAATTTGATATTATCCATAATAACCAGCTTTTCTTGCGGAATGCGTTCGATTGCTTTTACAACTTCATCAGTAAAACTTAAATGTTTTAATTCATCGGTTTTAAAGTGCGTTGTGATTACATAATAATCATAAGCACCTTCAAATTTGTCAATAAGTTCAAAAATAAAGTTTCATCGCAGTGATAAATATGTAAATCGGTATGTGCATTTGCACCTACAGTATCGATAAAAGAATTGTAGGTTTTCATTTTATAAGCACTCAGTTTATTGAATAAGAACAATATATTTACTTTCGATTCCAGTTTTGTTCGTGTAATATAATAACCTTTTCCTCGAATAGAAGAAATGATTTTTCGTTCCTTTAAGATGTTATACGCTTTTTCGACAGTATCACGAGACATATAAAACTCCTCGCTAAAACTGTTTATTGAAGGTATTTTTTGATTTATTTTTAGATTTCCGTTGGCAATATTTTGTAGAATAGAATCTACAATCTGTTTGTATTTTGGAACCCTTGAATCTTCATCAATTTTAATAAGTTTAATCATTTTGCAGGTATTGCAAATTACGTCTGAAAATTTTATAAGCATAATTCTAAATTAAAATTTGGATATATAACTTAATCCTAAAATCTTTGCAAATAGCAGTATTTGCTGCTTTTCTCACAAAGCACAAAAATAAATAAGGCTATTACTTTTATATTTATCAGCGATTTGCTCAAATTATTACAAATTACGAAGATATAATAATTACGAAATCGATTGCTAAAATAGAAATTTTAAATTTATTTATCGACTAAAAACCAGTTCTTCTTTGCAATAATCTCTCGGTTTTAACATAATTGCAAAATCATAAAGGATAGTACAGGATAGTTTTGTTTTTTACATTCTCTTATTTTACAAAGCGAGATTAACTATCACAATAACCACAAACTAAAATTATTAAATGGAATCATTACTCGGTATTATTTTTCACTCCATCGGAGGATTTTCTTCGGGGAGTTTTTACATGCCTTTCAAAAAAGTTAAAAATTGGGCTTGGGAAAGCTATTGGCTTGTAGGAGGTTTTTTTTCCTGGCTAATTGTGCCGCCAGTTGCTGCTTATTTAACAATTCCGAATTTTACTGAAATTATTGCTGATGCTGCTCCATCTGTAAAAGCATTGGCTTTACAATGGGATTGATTTGGGGAATTGGAGGACTTACTTATGGTATTAGGTGTTCGTTATCTAGGAATGTCATTAGGAAATTCGATTACTTTAGGATTCTGTTCTGCTTTTGGAGCTTTAATTCCGCCAATTTATTATAATTTCAATGCAGTAGAAGGTAAGGAATCGATCAGTGATATGTTTGCGAATTCAGGCGGACAAATGGTTTTGGTTGGAGTATTGGTATGTATCATAGGAATTGCTATTTTAGGAAAAGCCGGAATGCTAAAAGAAAAGGATTTTGCAACAGGACATGAAGACAAAGACAAAGATTTTAGTCTGGTAAAAGGACTTGATAATTGCCATAGTATCAGGTATTTTAAGTTCGTTTTTTAATTTCGGAATTGAAGCTGCAAAACCAATGGCTAATGTTGCCAATGAGGCTTGGAAATCAGCAAACCCTAATCAAGGCGAATTTTTGTTCCAAAATAATGTAAGTTATATCGTTATACTTTGGGGCGGATTAACAACCAATTTTATCTGGTGTATTATACCTTAATTTCAAAAACAAAACTTTTGGAGATTATACAAATACAAAAACGCCAATTGCTAAAAACGTCTTGTTCTCGGCAATTGCCGGAACAATGTGGTTTTTGCAGTTTTTCTTTTATGGAATGGGAGAAAGCAAATTAGGAAATGGCGCAAGTTCATGGATTTTGCACATGTCGACCATCATTTTTACCGCCAATTTTTGGGGATTTTACCTAAAAGAATGGACAGGAGTTATCTAAAAAAACATTGAGATACTTTTCTTGTCGGGAATTGGATGTAATCATGCTTTCGATTGTTTTAGTCGGAATCGGAAATTCATTATAAAAATACAACTAAAATCAAAACAACCAAATGTCGAATATAAATACAACAAATATGAATTTTAAGCACGTAAGCTATCTTTGGGATGAAGCTAAAGCAGCAGAACTAGCAGGTGATGAAGTAGCGCTTTTTATTTATCGTTCTAATTTACTTGGAGCCGATTTACGATTGACAAATTATGGAGGAGGAAACACTTCGGTAAAAATAACAGATAAAGATCCATTAACGGGAGCAAGTTCAGAAGTAATGTGGATTAAAGGTTCAGGTGGAGATATCGGAACATTAACAAAATCAGGTTGTGCAGCACTTTATTTAGAGAGACTTGCGTAATCTTGAAAATGTGTACAGAGGAATCGAATTTGAAGATGAAATGGTAGAATTGTTCAACCACTGTATTTTCGATTTAGCTTCAAAAGCGCCTTCAATCGATACACCTTTACACGGTTTCTTACCATTCAAACATATCGATCACTTGCATCCAGATGCTGCAATTGCAATTGCTGCTGCAAAAGACGGAGCAAAAATCACAGAAGAATTATTTGATGGAGAAATCGGTTGGGTTGGATGGCAACGTCCTGGTTTTGACCTTGGACTTCAATTAAGAAGCTGTTTGGAAGAAGCTGAGAAGAAAGGAAAAAAACTTCGCGGAATCATGTTAGGTTCTCACGGTTTTTTACTTGGGGAGATACTGCATACGAAAGTTATATTAATACGCTTGAAGTAATCGAGAAATGTGCTGAATACTTAGAAAGTAATTACGGAAAAAAACGTCCTGTTTTTGGAGGTACAAAAAATACGAAAGTCTTGCCAGAAGCAGATCGAAAATTAAAAGCGGCAAAAGTAGCTCCAATTTTAAGAGGATTCTGTTCGTCAGAGCGTCAAATGATTGGTCATTATACAGATGATGCAAGAGTTTTGGAATTCATCAATTCTAATGATTTTGAGAAATTAGCTCCACTTGGAACTTCTTGTCCGGATCACTTTTTAAGTACTAAAATCAGTCCGCTTGTTTTAGAATTAGATCCAAACGAAGATTTATCTGATGTAGATGCAATCAAAGCAAAATTAACGCCTGCTTTTGAAGCTTACGAGCAATGTACAAAGATTATTACAATGCTTGTAAAAAATCAAATTCACCTGCAATGCGTGACCCAAATCCGGTTGTGATTTTATATCCTGGAGTTGGTATGTTCACTTTTGCAAAAGATAAAACGATGGCACGTTTGGCATCAGAATATTATATCAATGCAGTGAACGTAATGAAAGGTGCTGAAGCAGTTTCAGAATATACTTCACTTCCGCACCAGGAAGCTTTTGATATCGAATATTGGTTATTGGAAGAAGCGAAATTACAGCGTATGCCAAAACCAAAAGCATTGTCAGGAAGAGTTGCTCTAATTACGGGTTCTGCTGGAGGAATTGGAAAAGCAATTGCTAAGAAATTTGCTCAGGAAGGTGCTTGTGTGGTAATCAATGATATTAATGAAGAACGATTGGAAGAAGCGACGGCTGATTTCGTTAAATCTTTTGGAAAAGATGCTGTTTCAAGTACATTATTAAATGTTACAGACGAAAATAGTACTGAAAAAGCATTAGATGAAGCTTGTCTTAGCTTTTGGTGGAGTTGATATTGTGGTGAACAATGCCGGAATCAGTATTTCTAAATCTATTGCTGAACATACTTTAGAAGAGTGGGACAGATTATATGATATTTTGGTAAAAGGACAATTTATTGTTTCTAAAGCCGGAATCGAAGTAATGCGTAAACAAGGTTTTGGTGGAGATATCGTAAATATTGTTTCTAAAAATGCAGTGGTTGCAGGTCCAAATAATCCTGGTTATGGTTCTGCAAAAGCGGCTCAGGCGCATTTAACACGTTTAATGGCTGCCGAATTGGTGCTGATAAAATCCGTGTAAACACAGTAAATCCTGATGCTGTAATCTCAGATTCAAATATCTGGTCTGGCGGATGGGCAGAAGGACGTGCAAAAGCATATGGTATTACAGTTGCAGAATTACCGGCTTATTATGCAAAACGTACATTATTAAATGAAATTATATTGCCGGATGATATCGCAAATGCGTGTTTTGCTTTCGTTGGCGGTTTATTAGGTAAATCAACAGGAAATGCTCTAAATGTTGACGGCGGCGTTCGAATGGGCTTTTACAGATAGATTGTTAAGTTTTTTTAAATTTGTTTAAGACAAAAGTGGTTTTTTGTAATCTAACGTTCGGAAATTTTCGAGCGTTAGATTTTTTTAAGAAATTTGAAGACAAAAAAACGCAATAAAATAATTAAGATTAACCAAGAGCGCAATCGATATAATGTATTAAATTGGGCGCTATTAAAATAAAATACTATGTTAATTGAATCAAACAATATTGCATCTCATAACGATGAGATTATTAAAAAAACATCAAAATAAATTTGCTTTTACAGCATCAGAAATAGGTAAAAGCAGAATCGATTATTCAAAAATTAATTGATTTTCAAATCGCAATTCCATCTTGGGCTTTAGGAACTGGAGGAACTAGATTTGGACGTTTTGCAGGTGGAGGTGAACCTCGTTCATTAGAAGAAAAAATTGAAGATGTAGGTTTGCTTCATGCATTAAACAATGCTTCTGGCGCGATTTCGTTTCATATTCCTTGGGACATTCCAACAGATTATAACGCTATCAAAACACTGGCAGCGCAGCACGGATTAAAGTTTGATGCCATGAACTCGAACACTTTTCAAGATCAAGCAAATGCAGAACATACTTATAAATATGGTTCACTTCAAAACGTAAACAAAGCAGTTCGCAAACAAGCAATTGCTCATAATATCGAAGTTATTAAACACGGAATCGAATTAGGATCTGACTCGTTAACGGTTTGGTTAGCCGACGGTTCTAACTTTCCGGGACAATTAAACTTCCGTAAAGCATATCAAAATACATTAGAAAGTTTAGAGGAAATCTACGATGCATTGCCTTCAAACTGGAAATTATTTTTAGAATACAAATGTGCTGAACCTAACTTTTATTCAACAACAGTTGCAGATTGGGGACAATCATATTCATACGTTCAAAAATTAGGAGACAAAGCAAAGACATTTGTTGATTTAGGTCACCATTTGCCAAACGCAAACATTGAGCAAATTGTTTCTATTTTATTGATGGATAAAAATTAGGAGGTTTTCACTTTAATGATTCAAAATACGGAGATGATGATTTAACTGCTGGTGCTTTAAAGCCATACCAGTTGTTCTTGATTTTCAATGAATTAGTAGAAGGAATGGATGCAAGAGGAATGAACCATGCCAAAGATTTAGGCTGGATGATTGATGCTTCTCACAATATTAAAGATCCTTTGGAAGATTTATTGCAGTCGGTTGAAGCGATTATGATTGCTTATGCACAGGCACTTTCTGTGGATAGAAAAGCATTAGAAATTGCTCAGGAAGAAAATGATGTGGTAAAAGCACAAGAAATTTTGCAAAATGCTTTCCGTACAGATGTTCGTGCATTAGTTGCAGAAGCTCGTTTGCGTTCAGGAGCAGCTTTAAATCCAGTTGAATTATATCGCAGTCTTGCCGTTAGAAGAAATCTAATTGGTGAAAGAGGATTAAAAACAATGGCCACAGGGCTATTAATTATAAATTATTAATTATGAATTATTAGTTATAAATTATGAATCTTGACAAAATAATCTAATTAACAATTGATAATTAACAATTTACAATTAAAAAAAAATGAATGTAGTTGCAATTTTTGATATTGGTAAAACAAACAAAAAGGTTTTTTTATTCGATGAAAATTATAAGATTGTTTGGGAAAAATCAGTGAATCTTGATGAAACCGCAGATGAAGATGGTTTTCCTTGTGAAGATATTGATGTTCTAAAAAATTGGATACTCGAACGATTATCAGAAATAAAAGAATCTCACGAACTATGTTTTAAAAGCAATCAATTTCAGTACATACGGCGCTAGTTTTGTGTACATCGATGATAACGGAAAAGTTTTGACTCCTCTGTATAATTATTTAAAAGATTATCCAGAGGAGTTAAAAAAAGGCTTTTATAATAAATATAAAGGAGAAGAGAAATTTTGCGGTAAAAACGGCTTCTCCGGTTTTAGGAAGCTTGAATTCTGGAATGCAGATTTACAGACTGAAAGAAGAAAATCCATCGCTTTTTGAAAAGGTAAAATATTGTCTGCATTTGCCGCAATATCTTGAGTTTTCTGTTGACAAATGAGGCTATTCGCTGATATTACAAGCATTGGATGTCATACGAATCTTTGGAATTTTAAAAAGATGAAGTATCACAAATGGCTGAAAAATGAAGGCATTAGTCGAAAAAATTCCACCGCTTCATTACGGAAAAGATGTTATTGAAACAAGAAGATGGATTAGCCATTGGAGTTGGACTTCACGACAGTTCATCGGCAATAATTCCGTACACGATAAATTTTACAGAGCCTTTTGTTTTGTTATCAACAGGAACCTGGAGTATTTCGCTGAATCCTTTCAATAATAAACCATTGACTTTTGAAGAATTGCAACACGATTGTTTGTGTTACATGCAATACACTGAGAAACCTGTAAAAGCAGCTCGATTATTTTCGGGCAACGAACATGAAATTCAAGCCAAAAGATTGGCAGAACATTTTAATGTTCCGTTTGACACTTTTAAAGATGTTTATTTTGATAAAAAGATAGTAGCGAATTTACGAGCGCTCAAATTTTCAGATTATTTATCCAAAGAAATACGATTTTGATATTCTAAAAGAATGTCCTTTTCAAAAAAGAGATCTTCATACTTTTAAAGGTTATGAAATCGCTTATCATCAATTGATGCTGGATCTCGTTGAACAACAGGTTTTTTCGACTAACTTAGTGATTCATAACAGTCCTGTGAAGAAGATTTTTGTAGATGGAGGTTTCAGTAAAAATTCAATTTTCATGAATTTGCTGGCAGAAGCTTATCCGGATATAGAAGTATATGCCGCCTCAATGGCGCAGGCAAGTGCATTGGGAGCAGCATTGGCGATTCACCAAAACTGGAATCCAAAACCAATTCAAAATGATTTAATCGATTTGAAGTTTTACAAGCATTAAGAATAAAAGATTAAAAATTATTTCACGCAGATTTTGCAGATTTAAAAGTTTTAGCAGATTTAATTTTCATAAAAATAAATCTGCGTGCATCTGCTTAAATCTTTTTAAATCTGCTGAAATAAAATAATAGCCACAGATTAAAGAAAAAGATTAAAATAAATCTTCAATCTGCCAAATCTGCGAGAAAATATTTAACACATAGTTATTATGTGTTTAAAATACCAAGAATATGAAAATCGGACTTTTTATACCGTGTTACGTCGATCAGTTTTACCCAAAAGTGGGTATCGCTACCTATGAGCTTTTACAGAAATTAGGCTGTGATGTTCATTTTCCGATGGGACAAACCTGTTGTGGTCAGCCAATGGCAAACAGCGGTTACAATATTTAACCAAAGGCTGTGATGCTAATTTTATAGCCAATTTTTCTGGATTTGATTATATTGTTTGCCCTTCCGGAAGTTGTGTTTTGCATGTAAAAGATCATTTGCATGATGAAAAACAGGAAGATTAGCTACAGAAATGCGTAAAAAAGTTTTCGAACTAACAGAATTCATTACTGATATTCTGAAAGTAGATCATATAGACGGAAATTTTCCATATCAGAGTCGGAATGCATCAAAGCTGTCACGGTCAACGTGGTTTAAAACTTTCGCAGATGACCGAATTAAACGCACCATTTTTCTCAAAACCAGAACAATTACTGCAAAATATAAAAGGACTGGATTTAGTTTCTTTAACCAGAAAAGATGAATGTTGTGGTTTTGGAGGTACATTTTGTGTTACCGAAGAAGCTGTTTCTGTAAAAATGGGTCAGGACCGAATCAAAGATCATGAAAACCATAATGTTGATTATATTACAGGTGGTGATATGTCATGCTTAATGCATTTAGAAGGAATTCTAAAAAGACAAAAAAGCAGTATAAAAACCATTCATATTGCGGAAATATTAAATACAATGACGTAGAAATATAGGCCACGGATTTTACGGATTAAACGGGTTTACACAGATATTTTTTAAAATTAACTGATAAAATTAAAATCAGCGAAAACCCGTTTAATCCGTAAAATCTGTGGACCATTATTTAAAAAGATAACCATGAAAAAAATAACCTTTTGTTTTGCCCTTTTACTATCGTTGCTTTTTTTATCGTTTAAGAAAGATCAATCTTCGGTAACTTTAGACGAAGTGGCTATAAAAGCACCTTTTGAAATGCCAGCTATAAAAATCCCGAATTTCAGCAATTGTAAAGAATTTTCGATTGTTGATTTTGGTGCTGTAAAAGGAGATAAAGAACAAAACTTCTGAAGCCATTTCTAAAGCCATTTCTAAAGCAAATAAAGCCGGCGGAGGAACTGTTGTAATTCCGGAAGGCGAGTGGCTAACCAAGAAAATTAATTTTAAAAGCAATGTAAATCTGCATTTGAATAAAGGCGCTGTTTTGCTTTTTTCTGAAGATCCAAAAGATTATCTGCCTGCGGTTCGTTCCACTTGGGAAGGCTACGAATGCTACAATTATTCGCCTTTGATTTATGCCTACCAATGTAAAAATATTGCCATTACAGGCGAAGGCGAACTAAAAGCAAAAATGGACGTTTGGAAAAAATGGTTTGCACGCCCAAAAGCACATATGGAAAGCCTGAAAAGATTATACTATTTGGCTTCGTATGAAAAGCCAATGAAAGAAAGACAAATGGTAAATGATACGGCAAATCTGCGTCCTCATTTTATTCAGTTCAATCGTTGCCAAAATGTATTGATGGATGGCGTTAAGATAACAAATAGTCCGTTCTGGACGATTCATCCGTTTTTATCAAAAGATGTCGTACTTAGAAATCTTCAGGTTTATGCACACGGACATAATAATGATGGCGTTGATCCGGAAATGTCTCAAAATGTATTGATCGAAAATTGTGTTTTTGATCAAGGAGATGATGCGATTGCTATTAAGTCAGGATGTGGTAAAGATGCTTGGAATCTGCACACGCCTTCAAAAAATATTGTAATGCGCAATTGTACCGTAAAAAATGGTCATCAATTAGTAGCCATTGGAAGTGAACTTTCTGGCGGGATCGAAAATGTCTTTATTGATAATTGTACCGTTGTTGACGGCGCAAAACTAAATCATCTTTTGTACATCAAAACCAACGAAAGAAGAGGCGGTTTTGTAAATAATATTTATATGACCAACATTACTTCGGGTAAAATTGACGCTGGAATTCTCGGCATAGAAACGGATGTTTTATACCAATGGCGCGATTTAGTTCCAACAATTGAACGACGTTTGACGCCAATAAAAAATGTGCATTTAGAAAATATAAAAGCGACCGATGTAAAATTTATTTCGAGAATTCAAGCTCAAAAAGAACTTCCGGTAGAAAATATTTTCTTGACGAATGTTAGCTGCTGATAATGTTCAAGGAGAAAAAGCGATTCATGAAAATGTTGTGAATTTTGTCAGTAAAAATTAATCAATAATACGATTTCGTTTATAATAAACTTTTTAAAAGATGTCTTCAAAAAAAACAATAGAACATAGTGAAGCCGCCACACGTTTTAATAAAGATGTTAAACGAGTGGATTGGCATGATGAAACGCTATGGTTTGTGCGCGAAAAGCGTGATAAATCGGCGCATCAGATTCAGGATTGGGAATTACTGCGTGAAACCGCTTCAAAAATCAAGAATAATGTGCTTTCTAATATTCATGATTATCTGATTGAATTTGAAGCAAATGCACAGAAAAACGGCATAATAGTACATTGGGCTGCCGATGCAAAAGAACATAATGAAATTGTGCATTCCATTTTGGTAAAACACGATGTAAAGCAAATGGTGAAATCAAAATCAATGCTTACAGAAGAATGCCATTTGAATGAATATTTAGCTGAAAATGGCGTGGAAGTTATCGATTCTGATTTAGGAGAATACATTGTACAGCTTCGTAAAGAACCGCCGAGCCATATTGTTTTGCCGGCAATTCATCTTAAAAAAGAAGATGTAAGTGAAACTTTTCATGAGCATTTAGGTACAGAAAAAGGAAATTTTGATCCTCAATATTTAACCGAATCTGCACGAAAACAACTTCGTGATAAGTTTTTGACGCGAAAAGCAGCTTTAACTGGAGTCAACTTTGCGATTGCTGAAACTGGCGAAATTGTGGTTTGTACCAATGAAGGAAATGCTGATATGGGCGCACATTTAGCCGATGTTCACATTGCCTGCATGGGTTTTGAAAAGCTGATTCCCAAGAGAGAACATTTAGGGGTTTTCTTGAGATTATTAGCAAGAAGCGCAACCGGACAACCTATTACAACTTTTTCGAGCCATTTTAAAAAGCCAAGAGATGGAAAAGAAATTCATATTGTAATTGTCGATAATGGCAGAAGTACACAATTAGGAAGAGAAGATTTTAGAAATTCGCTGAAATGTATTCGCTGTGGCGCGTGTATGAATACGTGTCCGGTTTACAGAAGAAGCGGCGGACACAGTTATCATAATGCGGTTGCAGGACCAATTGGCTCTATCTTGGCTCCAAATCTTGATATGAGCAAAAATGCCGATTTGCCTTTTGCTAGTACACTTTGCGGTTCGTGCACCAATGTTTGTCCGGTAAAAATCGATATTCACGATCAATTATATAAATGGCGTCAGGTTTTGGTGAAAGAAGGACATACGCCGACAGTGAAAACTATTGCAATGAAAACAATGGCAACGGTTTTAGCAAATCCGACGGTTTTTAATATTGCTGGAAAATCAGGCCGATTTGTAATGAAAAATGCGCCAGGTTTAGTCAATAATAAAATGAATAAATGGTACGATCAGCGCGAAATGCCTGCCGTTCCTGAAGAATCATTCAGAGAATGGTACAAGAAAAATTCAAGAGAAGCAAAAGCAAAAAAACAATGAGTAGTAAAGCCGATATATTAAGTAAAATAAAACAGAATCAGCCTGACTCTGTAACCGATTTGCCAGACTTAAAGGTTTTAGGATCTGAACAATTTGATGTTTTAGAAACTTATAAAACGGTACTGAAAAACATTGGCGGAAATCCTGTTGAAGTTTCAAATTATGAAGATATAATCTCCTATATCAAAGAACATTATAATATTGAAAAACGCATTGTTACAACGCTTCAAGAACTTTCTGAAATTGCATCTTTAGACTGGACAAATGACGATCCGCATTCGCTTAAAAATGTTGAATTGACGATTTTGAAAGCGCATTTTGGCGTGGCTGAAAACAGCGCACTTTGGGTAACAGATGATATTTTGGGACAACGTGTTTCGCCTTTTATCGCGCAATATTTGGCTATTATTGTAAACAAAGAAAGCATATATCCAACAATGCATCAGGCATATGAAAAAATAGGAAATCAGGCATATGGTTTTGGAACTTTCATCGCTGGACCTTCAAAAACCGCTGATATTGAACAATCTTTGGTTTTGGGTGCACATGGTGCGAGAGGTTTGATTGTTTTTTTGTTGGGTTAAAATTTTAGTTTTAAAATCATAATAAACTGTGTAAATGTCTTTTTGAGCTTTTATACAGTTTTTTTGTTTTATTAAATTTTGTTGTTCGGTTTTAAATTATATTTGTTTGGAGAGATTTAAGATTCGATGTAAGCGGATTTGACAATTCAACAACAATAAAATTGTATAGTGGATCAAATGAATAAAATTAATTTTCCTGTTTTAGATATTTCTATAAATGAATGGAACTTACAGAATGTGAGTGAAATAATATTTTACGATATTTATTTTTATAGCAATTCTTATGATTTGTTTGAAAAATTAAGGTTAAATCATAAAATCGTAGATAGTAAAGGAAATGTTTTTAAAATCGTCAAACTTCAAAAAAAAGAGAGGAACTGGATGAGCTTTTTTAAGCAATCGAAACACGAAATGATCTTTGAGTTATTGGACGAGAAAATTGATTTAGATGATTTGAAAGATTTCATGTTGAAGAAAATGAATAATCTAGAATTAAATGAATATAAGCTTAAGTGGATAGAAAGTATAAAAAAAGCTAAAAAGTTTAATGAATTAATAAGAGGGGCGTAACGATTATGAGTAAACCTGCGCGATCGGGTTAGAAAATGATTTAGAAGTTGTTTTATTAGATTTGTTTTGATTTGCATTATGTTCAATCTTTGTGCGCACAGATTGCAAATCTGCGCTAACGACAAAGGTCAGAACACTTTGTAGTACGCGATTAATAATATATTTAGATAAAAACTAATTTATAAGCAAACCTTTATTAAAACTAAAAACGTAAGATTTACTCTTACACATCAGCCATAAAATCAAAATTTTATGAATTGATTTTTGCAAAATTGCTATAAATAGGCTTATAATTGTGCTTTCTACACAAATTCACAAAAAAGCATATTATTTTGAAGTATTTTGTTCTGCATTTTATACTGCTGTTTGGTTTCACTTCGCTGAGTTTTGCGCAGGATAATCCGGTGAAATTTCTTGATATTTCTGACGGTTTGTCAAACAATTCGGTGACTACCATTTTTCAGGACAGCGATGGTTATCTTTGGTTTGGAACTTATGACGGGCTAAATCGTTACGACGGTTATAACTTTAAAGTATTCCGAAACCGAATCAACGACAAAAAATCACTTTCCTTTAACGCCATTTATAATATCGAGGGCGATTCTCAAAAAAACATTTGGGTTGGAGGCGCAAACGGAATTAGTATTTATAATAAATCGACTGCTGCATTTCACCCTGCCGAATATTTTTCATCCAATAAAAAGAAAATTCTAAACGATATTATACACCAGATGCGTTCGGTTTCGGGCAATTTGTTTTTAGTTGCTTCTCAAAGTTTAGGATTAATTCGTTTTGAAAATGGTTTATTTGTTGGGAAACAAATTCCGCTTACCGTTTTAGGCAATAAAATCAGCATCAATAATTATGACGCCATTGCTATTCAGGAAGATCAAAAAAATAACCATTCCTGGGTTTACGTCCGCAATGTTGGGATCTGCAGTTATAGTTATGAGTCTAAAACTTTAAAGGCGGTTTTCTCAATTTCAAAAGAAGTCAAAGCAATGAAATTAGCTTCTGACGGAAATCTTTGGCTCGGAACTGATGAAGGGCTTTTTCTATTCAATACTAAAACGGGAATAATTTCAGAAAACTATTTTTCAAGCAAATGCAGTGTAACCGATATTCTTGTAGATAAGAAAAAAGAAATTTGGATTACAACTGACGGCTGTGGGATTTACAAAGTCATCGGAATAAATAAAAAAGCAGTTTCGTATAATAGTGTCAATGAAAATCAGTTGGCAAAAAGCAATTCGGTTTGGAGTTTATACGAAGATAAAGACGGCAACAAATGGTTTGGTTCACTTCGTGGCGGAATTAGTATGCTGAGCAATACGCCAAAGTACTTTAAAAGTATCCGCTACAATGCTAAAAATCCTGCCGAAAACTTTATTTTATCTTTCTGCGAAGATGAAAAGAAGAATTTGTGGGTAGGAACAGATGGCGCTGGATTAAAATATTGGAACAGAAAAAATAACACTTACAGCAATTACGCCAATAAACTGTCGAGTCCTTTTATTACCGGAATTATTCGGGATAATAATAACGAAATCTGGCTTTCTACTTGGGCTGGAGGCGTTAATAAAATTAATCCGAAGAATAATTCGGTTACTCAATATTCTTGCTATAATCCGTTTACGAAACAAATTGAGAAAAATATCTGGTTCGTTTACAAAGACTCAAAGGCAAATATTTGGGCCAGCGCAACAAATGAAGGTGCTCTCTATTTGTTTGACAGAACCAAAAATAATTTTGAGTTATTTGATAAATCGGTAACCAATTTGCAATGTCTGACTGAAACAAGCGACGGAAAACTTTGGGGCGGAAATTATACAACTTTGTTTTCAATTGAAAAAAAATCGAAGAAAATCAGCAAGGTTTCCATCGGAAATCCAATTAGATGCATTCACGAAGACAAAGACAAAAATCTGTGGCTGGGGACACAGGAAGGCGGACTTTTATTATTTGACCGAAAAACAAATACGTTTAAAAGGCTGACAACAGATGACGGTTTGCCGTCGAATACTATTTTAAGATTACTTGAAGATAAAGAAGGTAATCTTTGGATGAGTACCTATAACGGAGTCTGTAGATTTGATAAAAAGCGACAAACCTTCCGTAATTTTTCTGTAAATGATGGTTTGCAGAGCAATCAATTTAGTTTTAACGCCGGAATTGAATTATCTGACGGAGAGTTTCTTTTTGGAGGAATCAACGGTTTCAACATCTTTTTTCCTGAAGCAATCAAAGGTTTTAATCAGAAGAATAATTTATTGCTAAGTGATTTTTCTGTCAACAATCAAAGTATTGAAGAAAGCAAAGTCGAAGTTTCAGAAACAGATTCGGGAAATTTGAAAAAAGTAACTCTTGATTACGATCAAACGGCTTTGTCATTAGAATTTGTGGCAGTTGACTATAATAATGCTGACAAAATAAATTACGCTTATTTTTTAGAAGGATGGGATGAGCAATGGAATTATGTGGGTCAAGCCCGAAAAGCAAATTATTCCCGACTTCCGGAAGGAACTTATACTTTTAAAGTAAAAACAACCAATTTTAAAGGAGGCTGGAACAAAGAAGTAAGCCTTGTCACTATTCAGGTTTTACCGCCTTGGTACAGAACTTGGTGGGCGTATAGTCTTTATTTGTTCGGAATTGCGGGCGGACTTTTTGTTTACTTAGATTATCAGAAAAATAAAGAAGCTTTAAAATACAAGGTTAAAATCGCCGAATTAGAAAGCAAAAAGGAAAAAGAAATTGCGGAGAAACAATCGTCAATGTTTACGTATATCTCGCATGAGTTTAGAACGCCGCTTTCGCTGATTATAAATCCGCTGAAAAAAGCAGTTCAGAAAGAACGTGTCGAGAACGGATCTTCGGGAAGTGATTTGGCTATTGCACATCGAAATGCTCGACGTTTATTGAGTTTGGTTGATCAGCTTTTGCTTTTCAGAAAAGCAGAAAATGACGCCGATTCGCTTAGATTGTCACCTATAAATGTCAATAAACTTTGTAATGAAGTGTATCAATGTTTTGTAAATCAGGCAAAAGATAAAAGTATTACGTATAATTTTTATATTCCGGATAATGAAATTGAGATTATTGGCGATTATGAAAAAATCGAAATTTCATTATTTAATTTAATGTCAAATGCTTTTAAATACACTCCAATTGGCGGTGAAATTAGCTTGAAATTGATCGAAACAGATTCGGATGTTGAAATGGAAATTTCAGACAGCGGAGAAGGAATCGATAAAGCTGATATTGATGTTATATTTGAGAAATTCAGGCAAATTAATTCAAAAGTTTCCATCAGTACCGGTTTCGGAATTGGACTTTTTATTGTGAAATATTTTGTCGACAAACACAAAGGAAAAGTAAGCTGTAGCAGTGAAATTGGAAAAGGAAGTATTTTTAAACTGACATTCTTAAAAGGAAGCAGTCATTTTGAAAATGCTGTAATTTCAAATGATGTGCAACAGAGAAGTCAGCTGTTTGATGAACTTAATATTGATGACACCGAAGAGAATATTTCTGCAAATAATCAAGTTTCAGAAACTGATTTTCAAACAGTAATGCTCACTGATAAACGAACTATTTTGATTATTGATGATAATGATGATATCAGAAATTATCTGATCAAATTGTTTTCGGAAAACTATATGGTTTACAGTGCAGAAAATGGGGAAGAAGGCTTAAAACTAACGAAAAAGCACATGCCAGATTTGGTTATCAGTGATATTACAATGGAACAGATGGATGGTCTTGAATTGTGCCGAAAAATAAAAGAAAGCAATGATTTGTCGCATATTCCGGTTATTTTATTAACGGCATCAAAAAATCCTGAAACACATTTGCAGGGAATCAACGATGGCGCCGATGATTATATCATGAAGCCTTTTGATGATGATATTCTTGTGGCACGTGTAGAATCGTTATTGCGAAACAGAAGCAATCTCCGTACTTATTTCTTAGACAGTATTACGCTAAAAGAAAATACACAAAAAGTTCCGGCAGAGTATCAGTTCATCTTAAAAAAGTGTATTGATATTGTAGAAGCTAATATTCATAAAAAAGATTTTACGATTAAAACTTTCGCTCAGGAAATGGGAATGAGCCATAGAACGCTTTACACTAAAATCAAGATTATTTCAGGTCAGACTTTAAATGCTTTTATCCGTTCACTTCGAATTAGGAGAGCGGCAATGTTGATGCTTACAGAAGATATGAATATTGCACAGGCAAGTGCCGAAGTTGGTTTTGAAGATCCTAAATATTTTAGACAGCAGTTTGTGAAACTTTTTGGAATGACACCTTCAGAATATATTAAAAAATATAAGAGCTCTTTTAACTCCGATTTAAATATTATAAGTTAAAAATCATTTTCAAAGTTTACATTTTCTTAAAGACTCAATCGCATTTTGTGGCTGAGAGTGTATTTTTTTGAAAAATTTCAAACGTTTTAGTCTTAAAATAAAGAATGTTTCAATGATTGCAGATTATGTAAAAATATACCGATATTTTTTAATACTCTGTAAATTTTAATACCAAATACTAATTAATTACAATTTTGACCTCCTTTTTTTTCCATTTTACCCCTCCTTAGAAGTGTGTTTTAAACATTTCTTTGCACCTATAGTAATAAGTTAAGTTGTATTACTGTGTGAAATTATAAGTGTTATTTTTTTGATAAGTTTTTTAATCCGCTTAAAGAATTGAGCCTTCTTTAAAATGTGATTGTAAGAGTTGGTTTTACGTATTACTTATCTGGCCCGTGGCAAAAATCGCGGGCCAAAAAAAATAAAAACTTTACTGTTTAAGAGGAAAAAAATAAAAAAAAGAATATTAACCAAACTTTACTAACATGACAAAAACCAAACCACCGATTTTTAATTGTCTGTTTTCTTTACCAAAAAAGAAAGCACAAACCAGAACTTCAAAATTGAGTCTGACTCATTTATTTCAACAATCACTTTACTAATAAAAACAAACTGACCTAACCTTAAAAATTAAGAAATGAAAAAAAATATATTTTTATTTTTTCTTGCCCTTTTTGCCATCTTGTTTACAGGATGTCAAAATAACGAATCAGATTTTGCTCCATCTGATAATCCTACGGTAGTAGTGGCGACCAAAGAAATTTATGGTGCTCCAAACAGAAAATTTGAGATTAAAGCGGCGCTTGCAGACGATTTAGGATTGAAAAGTGTTCAAATTCAAATACCAGAATTATCTCTTGATAAAGTAATTGCATTCGCTACAGATCCTTTATTAAAAAAGTATGATTTGAGCTATTTTTTCGAAGTTCCTTCTAACAGAGGAACATCTGAAGCATTCAAAATAAAATTGATTATTACAGACGTTTCTGGAAATGTTGTTAACGAAGAAATCAATTTGCGTTTAGACGGAGAATTTGCTGCACCATCAATCACTATGGTTTCACCAAAAGAAGGCGCTGTTATTTTGTTGTCGACAAGCAACCAAATGCCATTAAATTTTGTAGTGAACGATGATTCAGGTATTGATTATGTTCAAGTACAATGTGCTGCATTAGGAATTAATGAAACTGTTCAATTAACAGGATCACCTCAGTCTTATACTTTCAATAAAACGTACACATTGCCAGTAACTGCTGCCGATTATGTTTTGACAATTACGGCTAAAGATAAATTCGCAATCCCAAATACAGGATCGTTAAATGTAAATATTGTGGCTACAAATGAGTATCCAGCAATTTATTTATGTGATCAGCCAAAAGGAACAAACTTGACAACTGATGCTGTTGGTGTACCAATGTATTTCCACGGAAAAAGCGGACAAGATTTTGAATTTAAATATTATGCAGATAAAGACAATAAGGAAGTTTATTTCTTAGGTCAGGAATCAGATTTTGCCCCACATTGTTTTGGTTTAAATACTGCTGGAGAATTAGTTGATGATGTTGCTTCAACACCAATTATTTTACCAACAAAAGGATACTATAAAATTAAAGTGAATCCGAATACTTTAAAATATACAGCTGAGAAATACACGCCAACAAGCAAAGTATGGGCTGATGTTGCTAACGGATTATGGCATGATGATGCAGCTTTAAGAAGACCATTTGTAAGTGTTTGCGGAGGTGGAATTAAAGATGCAAACTGGGATACTTGGAATGCTTGGGTTATGACTGGATTACATTTAGCAAACAACTCAGCAAATCCTTATCAATTAGTTGGCGAATACACTTTAACCGGAACTATGGAGGCAACTTTTACAGGCCAATGGTGGGATCCTTCTTGGAGATTAATCAAAAACGGAATCTGTACAATGTCGCCGGGAGAGAATGGAAATGCTAAATATCCTGCAGCTCCGGGAGTTTATAAAGTAGTTCTTGATACCGAGTTGGAAAGAGTATTTATAACAAAAAAATAGTGACGACTTTGTTGTGACATTTAATTAATAAAACAGCTTAATATGAAATTTAAATATATAGGATTTTTTATTGCCTTAATGTGTACCGCGGTATCATTTGGACAAATAAAAATAACAGGTACTGTTAAAGATAAAGGCGCAGTGCCAATTCCGGGAGTAAATATACTTGTGAAAGGAACATCAACGACTACATCAACTGATTTTGATGGGAAATTTACAATTAGTGTTCCAAATAAAAATGCACAGATCGAATTTTCTTTTGTTGGTTTTGCCAATAAAGTAATTCCGGTAGGAGATAAAACTTCTTTTGATGTTGTATTAGAAGAATCTAGTCAAGCTTTAGATGAAATTGTTGTGGTTGGTTATGCTGCCGTAAAAAAGAGCGACGTAACGAGTTCAATTTCTTCAGTAAAAGGGAAAGAATTACAAACAATGACAGTAGGTAACGTAGCCGAGTCTTTGCAAGGAAAAGTATCTGGAGTACAAGTTACTGGAGCTGGCGGACCTGGAGCACAACCTAGAGTTTTAATTCGTGGTATTTCGACAGTAAATTTAAGTACAGATCCGCTTTATGTGGTAGATGGAATTCCGATGGGAACAAGCATCAACTTTTTGAGCAATAACGAAATTGAATCGATGGAAGTTTTAAAAGATGCTTCTGCGAGTGCAATTTACGGTTCTAGAGCTTCAAACGGAGTTATCTTGATTACGACTAAAAAAGGGAAAGCTGGAAAAACTAGATTCAACTTTGACATGAGTTCTGGTATGCAATTGATGAATAATCCTTATAAAATGGCCGATGCCGAAGGTTATGCAACAATGATGAATACGGCAAACAAGAATTCTGGTTATGCTGATTATTTGCCAAATCCTTCTCAATACAAAGGAAAAACAACAGACTGGTGGGATGCTGGAATTAGAAAGGCAAGCCCTGTAACCAATGCTTCTCTTGGAGTAACTGGAGGTTCTGAAAAACATACTTTCGCAGTTAGCTTAAACTACTACAACTCTGAATCGATGTATGAAGTTGGAGGTTGGGAAAGAATCACAATGAGAATTGCAAACGATTTTAAATTCTCTGATAAATTCTCTGCAGGAATTACTTTAAACCCTCGTTACGAAACGTATGGTTCGCCAGGAAACTGGGCTGATTTTGATAAAATTGATCCAATTACGCCAATTTACAAACCAGCTGATCAATTAAACGGTACAGAAAACGAATACAGCATTTATGCACGTTCTCCATCGTATATCTGGAATCCAGTTGCTGCCGTAAAACGTTATGATGATTTTACAGATCAGTACAATTTAAATACAAATGGTTATTTGCAATATGCACCAATCAAAGGTTTAGTGATTCGTTCACAGGCTTCTATTGAAGTGGGTGATATCGTAAGAAATAAATTCAGCCCAGACTTCGTAATTGATGCAGCACACGAAAAAGCAGAAATCAACAGCGTTGAAAAATGGAACACTACTGATGTCAACTGGTCTTGGCAAAATACGGCTACCTACACTAGAACATTCGCAGAAAAACATAATGCGTCTTTAATGATAGGTAATACAATGGAAGAATACAACCAAAGTAAGCTTTGGGGTTACGGAGAAGGGATTCCAAACAACTCTGATGCGATGAGAGAATTGGATGCAGCTACTAAAAATCGTAACAGCAGCGGTACAAGAACGTCAAATTCTTTGATGTCTTATATTTCTCGTTTTTCTTATAACTATGATGGTAAATATTATTTCACAGGTACTTTCAGACGTGACGGTTCTTCAAAATTCATGGAAAACAACAAATGGGCAAATTTCCCTTCTGCATCGGTTTCATGGAGAATTTTGAACGAAGATTTTATGGAATCTACAAAAGATGTTTTGAGCGATCTTAGATTTAGAGCTGGTTGGGGTAAAGTTGGAAATCAAAACTTGCCAAGTGCAGTTTATCAGTCAAATATTGGACAAGGTTTTTATCCTATCGGAAGTGATATTGCTGATACTTCTTATCCTTCTACAATGGCAAACAAAGATATTAAATGGGAAACTGTAGAAGATGTTTCGTTTGGACTTGATTTCGGATTATGGAAAAACAAACTTTCTGGATCTTTAGAATATTACCAAAAGAAAACGGAGGATATGTTGTTCTTAAAACAATTTCCAACTTACAGTGGTTTCCCTGGATATTCTACAATATGGACAAACGTTGGTTCTATGAAATCAAATGGTGTTGATTTATTAGTTTCATTCAAAGATAAAAAAGGAGATTTCTCATATGGTGCAGATGTAACTTTTACAACTGTAAATGTAAAAATGGTGAATTTGTCTGCTGATGGAGAAAAATTATACGGCGCAAGCAACAGAACTTTAACTGTTGAAGGAAATGAGCCTGGATATTTTTATGGATATGTTGCTGATGGATTGTTCCAAAATCAAACAGAACTTAATTCTCATACAGATGAGCACGGAACAAAATTACAGCCTTATGCGCAAGTTGGAGATGTTCGTTTTAAAGATATCAATGGAGATGGAAAAATAGATGATAAAGACAGAACTAAAATTGGTTCTCCTTGGGCTGATTATAACGTAGGTCTTAATTTAACTTTTGCTTACAAACAATTTGATTTGGTAGCAAATTTTTATTCAAGCATTGGAAATGATATCGTGAACCAAAATATTTCAGATTTATACAATGGTGCAAGTTTGACAAATAAAGTAAGCAACTTATCAGAAATGGCTTGGCACGGAGAAGGAACTTCAAACTCTATTCCGCGTTTGTCTAAAGATGACAACAATGAAAATTTCACAAAATTCTCTTCTCTTTATGTTGAAGACGGTTCATATGTACGTATGAAAAACTTACAATTAGGATTTTCATTTTACAACAAATTTGGATTAGATAAATTAAGAATCTCATTGTCTGGTCAAAATTTATGGACATGGACAAAGTACACAGGTGTTGATCCTGAAGTTGGAGGAGGTGACCCTAATACAGGTGACAGAGTAAAAGGATCAGGTTTTGGAGGATGGAATTATCCAGTACAGCCAACGATCTTGATGGGTCTTAATGTAGCATTTTAATAAAAACGATCATGAAAAAAATAATAGTATCAATAATCACTTTTTCTCTACTAGCAGTTTCTTGCAGCGATTTTATTGAAAAAGAACAAAGAGGAACTCAGACCTTAGAAAATTACTTTAAAACAGCGCAAGAGTGTGAAAATTATACGAACGAATTAACACACAGATTATTACTTTCGAATGACTGGTGGACCTTACTTGCACCAAGAGTAACGAATGAAATGTCGACTGATGATGCCTGGATGGGTAACACAGGACAAGACAGCGGAGCGCATAGACCAGCTTCACAATACATTATTACGCCAGATAATATGGGTGATATGAATAGTATTTATACGGCGCATTATTATACGATTCAATCGGCTAATATTGGTTTGGAGAAAATGAATTTATCTCCAATTACCGAATCTCAGAAAAATCAATACATGGGAGAATCTCTTTTTTGTGAGAGCTTACTGTTACTATGAATTGGTAAATCTTTTTGGAGATGTTCCTTTGTACACAACCTCTTTAGGAACTGGCGATTTGAAATTAAAGCGCAGCCCAAAAGCTGATGTTTATGCTCAAATTGAAAAAGATCTTAAAGAATCGGCTGCAAAATTAGAAACTATTCCAGTTAACAGACAAGGTAGAATTAACAAATGGGCTGCTTATGCTTTATTGGCTCGTGTAACATTGTTCCAAGAAAAATGGGCTGATGCAAAACAATATTCAAATAAAGTAATTACAGAAGGTCCTTACGCACTTGAAGCTGATTTCTTGAATATCTGGAATGTAAACAATCATAATGGCGTTGAGTCAATTCTTGAAGCGCAATCTTCATCTGTTCAAGATAAAAGTTTAGGTTCTATGCTTCCTACTTTAGCTGGAGCAAGAGGTGAAGATAAAAAGAATTTCCCAAGCAATGATGCTGCTGACGTTCTTGACGGTTGGGGATGGTGTATGCCAACAAGTGATTTAGAAAATGCTTATTTGTCTGAAAATGATGTTATTCGTCGCAGAAGTACCATTACAAAATGGGGTGAAGCGGCTTACGGTGATGAGGTTTTAAACCCAACACACAAATTCAGTTTAAATGATAATAAATCAGGACGTATTTGCCGTAAATATTATATTCCAATTGCAATGCGTCGTTCATTAGATAAAAAAGACGGACACTTGCCATTAAATGTGCCTTTGATTCGTTTGGCTGAAATGTATTTGACAAGAGCAGAAGCAAGCTATCATACTGGTGGAGATGCTTTAGCAGATATCAACATCATTAGGGCTCGTGTAAAATTAGATCCAAAAACAGGACTTTCTGGTCCAACATTATTGAGACAAATTTATAAAGAGCGTCGTTTAGAATTGGCTTTTGAAGGATTGCGTTTATATGATATTCGTCGTGAAAAAGATCCAACAACAGGAAGACCAGTTATTGAATCTTTAATGGGACCAAAATGGAACTTTCGTTAAATACAACTTAAGTTCAACTGATCCATATGAAACTACAAACTTGAGAGAACCTCAGGATAAAGGAATCAATTTTAATCCTGCGAAAAACTTATTATGGCCAATTCCGCAGTTAGAAATTGACTTAAGCGGTGGTTTAATTACTCAAAATCCTGGTTATTAAAATGAGGTTTAATAATCAAAATAAAGTAAGTCTGCTATGTGCAGGCTTACTTTTCGCAAGCACTATGTTTGTGAGCTGTGATTCTGAAAAATCGGATAATTCAGGTTCAGAAAGTACGGTTGCCGAATTGAACGTAAATTTGGATATGAACCTTCAGACTATGGAAAGTTTTGGAGCTTCGGATGCTTGGCAATGTAATTTTATTGGAAAAAATTGGCCTTCTGATAAAAGAAATAAAATAGCCGATTTATTATTCAGCAAAGGAGTTGATGCAGATGGAAATCCGAAAGGAATCGGACTTTCATTATGGCGTTTTAACCTTGGAGCAGGAAGTACGGAGCAAGGTGATGCAAGTGATATTACCGATGAATGGAGACGTACAGAATGTTTTACAACCGATGGTGTGAGCTATAATATGAATAAACAAGCTGGTCAGGTTTGGTTTATGAAAGCAGCAAGAGAACGTGGCGTTGAAAAATTATTGGCTTTTGCAAACAGCGCGCCAGTGTATTTGACGCAAAACGGAAAAGCGCACGCAACCATCAAAGAATTTTATAATTTGAAAGATGGAAAAATGCCAGAATTGGCTGATTTCTGGGTGAACTCTTTAGATAAATTAAAAACAGAACAAGGTTTAACAATCGATTATGTGAGTCCGTTTAACGAACCACAATACGAATGGGACGGTTCAGCTCAAGAAGGTTCTCCGGCTACAAATGCAAATATTTACAGTTTTGTGAATGTTTTATCTCCAAAATTACAATCAAAAGGACTTGGTGCTCAAATTGTTGTGGGAGAAGCTGGAGCTTATGAACCGCTTTACAAAACGGTTTCTGGAAAAGAAAGCAGATCAAATCAAATCGATTATTTTTTTGCTGCTAATTCAACAAAAAAAATCACAGGTTTAAGCAACGTAAAGAAAACCATTTCTGGACACAGCTACTGGCAAGCTTGGCCTTTGAGCGAAATGATTTCGTCTAGACAAGCAGCAGCTTCTAGAATTCAATCTGTTGGTGGAGTAAGTTTATGGTCTTCTGAATATTGTGTTCTAGAAAGTCCTGGAACAGCAGAATTACCTGGCGGAGCAGGAGCAGGAAGAGATTTAGGAATGCCACTTGCACTTTGGACTGCGCGTATTATCAGTACTGATATTGCTCTTGGAGGGGTAACTTCTTGGCAATGGTGGACAGCAATTAGCCGTGGTGATTACAAAGATGGTTTGATTCATGTGGATGACAATGCAAGCAACGGAGCTGGAAATGCTGATTATTGCAAAAACGACGGATACATCAGAGACTCAAAAACATTATGGGCTTTAGGAAACTTTTCATTTTTCGTAAAACCGGGAATGGTTAGAGTTCAAATTCCAAGTGTTGATAATGCAACTGCTGTAAACGATGTCATGGTAACGGCGTATAAAGATGCAGCGGCTAAAAAACTGGTAATTGTTGCAGTAAACATCAGCAAATCGGCGAAAGCCTATAAATTGAATCTTGCAGGAGGAGCTTTGACTGATAACAAATTGACTCCTTATACAACTTCTGAAACTTTAAGTTTAAAGAAAGGAACTGCGGTTGATGCGGGTAGTTTAGAAATTCCGGCTAGGTCAGTGGTGACTTATACAGGAACTTATAAATAAAGGTTCTGAGATGCTGAGGTACTAAGGTACTGAGGTTTTGAGAACGTAAGAACTTTGTCAAAGTTTCAAACTTTGACAAAGTTTTCTAAAATTAAATAAAATTACCACAATCTTGTCATTCCGAGGAACGAGGAATCTCCACGAGTAGCTCGCCAAAGATTGGAGATTTAGATTACGGAGTTACTTGCGAAGATTGCTTCGCCAGTTCGCTATCGCTCGTGTCCTCGTTCCTCGGAATGACAAGATTGCGTTTTGAATTATAAGTAAGAATAAAAAATTAACCGCAATGGTCGCAAAGAAAAACCGCAAAGTTCGCAAAGTTTTATATAAGCTTTGCGAACCTTGCGAAAAACTTAGCGTCTTTGCGGTTAAAAAACAATAATTAAATGAAAAAAGTATATATCTCACTTTTTCTGGTAATGAGTTCGCTGTCATTTGCACAGCGAACTGCCATTATCAGTACCGATAAAGTCGTTCAGACAATGGACGGTTTTGGAGGTTCTGATGCATGGAGAACTCAGTTTGTGGGAAAAAATTGGCCAGAACAAAAAAAGAATGCCATTGCTGATTTGCTTTTCAGCCAAGAAATTGATGCTCAAGGAAATCCAAAAGGAATTGGACTTTCGATCTGGAGATTCAATCTTGGTGCTGGAAGTACGGAGCAAGGTGAAAACAGCAAAGTTTCTGACGAATGGAGAAGAAGCGAATGTTTCTTAAACGCCGATGGAACTTATAACTTTTCTAAACAAGAAGGACAAAGATGGTTTTTGCAGGCAGCTAAAAAACGCGGTGTCGAAAAATTCTTGATTTTTACCAATAGTCCACCGGTGCATATGACAAACAACGGATTGTCTTTTGCCTCTCAAAAGAATAAACTGAATCTAAAAGATGGTGCAATTCCAAAATTTGCCGATTTCTTAGTTCAAAGTATTCAAGGATTGGAGAAAAAAGAAGGAATAAAATTCGATTATGTTAGTCCGATAAATGAACCACAGTGGGAATGGATGCCAAAACACGGTGACACAAACAGTCAGGAAGGAACGCCGGCAACCAATCAGGAAATTTATGATTTGACCAAATCACTTTCAGAAAAACTGAAAGCTAACAAAATGAATACTGAAATTGTAATTGCTGAGGCAGCACAGATTGATTATTTATATGAAAATGTAAATAAGGAAAATCGTGACAATCAAATTGATTTCTTCTTTGGAAAAACAAAAACGAATGTTTCAAAATTCTCCAATGTAAAAAATGTGATTCTTGGTCATAGTTATTTCACAACTTGGCCAGTTGAAAGACAAGTTTTAAGCAGAAAATTAATTGCAGCAAATATCAAACAAAATCCAGGCTTAAAATATTGGCAGTCTGAATATTGTATTTTAGAGAATCCGGGAGAAAATGAAATCCCGGGTGGTTCAGGCGGTGGAAGAGATTTAGGAATGCAAACCGCTTTATTTGTTGCACGTTTGATTCATAATGATATTGCGGTGGCAAATGCGGCTTCTTGGCAATGGTGGACGTCTATTACACGTGTCGATTATAAAGACGGTTTGATTTATTTGGATGATGGAAAAAGCAAAGGTGGAACGGAACCAAATTATGTGAGAAACGATGGAGAATTCCACGATTCAAAACTGCTTTGGGCTTTAGGAAATTATTCGCTTTTTGTGCGTCCGGGAATGCAGCGAGTTGATGTTCCAAATCAAAATGAATTAGATGCAGCAAATGATGTTATGCTGACAGCCTATAAAGATGTTCAAAACAAAAAACTGATTGTAGTTGCTGTAAACTGCGGAAAATCAGCTCAAAAATACAAGTTCGATTTATCAAAAGGAGCTTTGAAAAACAATGAGTTTACTCCGTATATTACATCTGAAACTTCAAATTTAAAAAGAAGTGCTATTCAGAAAATTGATAATTTAGAGATTCCTGCAAGATCAGTAGTGACGCTTGTGGGGGAATTGCAATATTAGGAGTTTTATTAGTTTCAAGTTTCAGGTTTCACGTTTGCTCGCGAAACCTGAAACCTGAAACCAGAAACTTGAAACAAATAAAAAATTAACTAAAAATAAAAATATAGTGTTATCTAAAAAGACCTTACTCCCCGTTTTACTCTTTTCATGTTTGTCTGCGAGCAGTCAAGTATCGTTTGGAGATTCAAAGAAAATTAATGACAGCTGGAAATTCAATCTTCAGGAAACTCCAGATGCAAAAAACACAACATTTGATGACAGCAAATGGCAGAATGTAAATGTGCCTCACGACTGGAGCGTAAAAGGACAATTGAGTCCAACTTTAGCGAGCTGTCAAGGATACTTGCCGGGCGGTATTGCTTGGTACAGAAAATCAATCAATATTCCGCAAAGCAAATCGGGCGAGAAAGTATACTTGTATTTTGAAGGTGTTTACAACAGAAGCGAAGTTTTTATCAACGGACATTCGTTAGGAAAACGTCCAAACGGATATATTTCTTTTGCTTATGATGCAACAAAATTCGTAAACTACGGAGGCTGAAAATACCATTTCTGTTCGCGTAGATCACAGCCAGAGCGCCGACTCAAGATGGTACACAGGTTCAGGTATTTACAGAAACGTTTGGGTAGTTTATGCCAATCCGGTTCACATTGCACAATGGGGAGTTTATGCGTATCCTGAAGTAAAAAAAGGTGCAGGAACTTTGAATGTTGAGGTTGACGTTGAGAATGGTTCTGCTTCAAAATCATCTTTAACAGTTGTAAACGAATTGTTTTCAAAAGATGGAAAATCAGTAGCAAAAGCAACTTCTAAAATTGAGGTTGCCGGCAAACCAAAACGGAAAAATTTCGGCTAAAATAAATGTCAAAAATCCGCAATTATGGGATTTAGAAAATCCGAACTTATACGAGCTTAAAACAACAGTTTTAAAAGACGGAAAAGAAATTGACAAAACCGTTACAAAAACTGGTTTCAGAGATTTCAGATTCGACCCAAATAATGGTTTTGCGCTTAACGGAAAATGGATGAAAATGAAAGGTGTTTGTTTACATCATGATGCAGGAGTTTTAGGTTCTGCAGTTCCACGAGAAGTTTGGAAAACAAGATTAAAAACATTGAAAGAAATTGGTGTAAATGCCATCCGTACAAGTCATAATCCTCAAGCGCCAGATTTCTATGAACTTTGCGACGAATTGGGTTTATTAGTTTTAAACGAAGCATATGACGAATGGGAATTCCCAAAACGTAAATGGCTAGAAGGCTGGAATTATGGAACGCCAGGTTTTGAGGGTTCATTTGATATTTTCGCAGAATATGCCGAAAAAGACCTTGAAGATTTTGTACGTCGTGACAGAAATCATCTTTCAGTTTTTGCATGGAGTATAGGAAATGAGGTTGATTATCCAAATGATCCGTATTCGCATCCAGTTTTAGATAAAGGAAAAGATGGTTTCGGACAAGCGGCTTACGGAGGTTATAAACCAGATGCGCCAGATGCAATGCGTCTTGGAGTGATTGCAAAACGTTTGGTTGCAGCAGTTAAAAAATATGATAAATCGCGTCCTACAACAGCTGGTTTAGCGGGTGTTGCAATGTCTAATGAAACGGAATATCCGGGAGCTTTAGATATTACAGGTTACAATTATACAGAAAGCAAATATCAAACAGATCATGAAAAATATCCAAACCGAGTTATCTACGGAAGTGAAAATGTTCATGATATGGCTCCTTGGTTAGCGGTTAAAAACAATAAACATATTTTTGGGCAGTTCTTATGGACAGGAATTGATTATTTAGGAGAATCCGGAAGATGGCCTTCAAGAGGATTTTATTCTGGTTTAGTTGATTTTGCTGGCGTTATCAAACCTCGTGGATATTTCCGTCAATCATTATGGTCAGATAAACCAATGGCTTATGTTGGAACTTATCCGTTGACAAATGAAAAAGATGTTTCTAAAGATGCATGGGCAATCTGGAACTACGAAGCTGGACAAAAAATCCGTGTAGTTTGTTATACAAATGCTGCAAAAGCACGTTTAGAATTGAACGGAAAAGTAGTTGGTGAAACAAAACTATACGACGAAAAAACTGGAATTATTTATTGGGATATCCCGTTTGCTTCAGGAAAATTAGAAGCAGTTGGTTTGGATGCAAATGATAAAGAAGTGAGCCGTTACGCTATTAATTCAACACAACAGCCGGTTGAATTGACAATTGCTGAAAAAGATATTACAATCAGTAAAGATAAAGGCGTTGCTAAAATCATGGTTCAGGTTAAAGATCAAAATGGTCTTCCTGTAATGCTTTCAGATAATGAAGTGACTTGCACCATCAGCGGACCTGGAACTTTATTAGGACTTGAAGCTGGAAATAACAGTGACATGACCGATTATACAGATAATATTCAAAGAGTTTTTCACGGACATATTGCTGCTTACATTCAGGCAAATGGCGATCGCGCAACCAATTAAAGTAACTTTTACAAGCCAATGGTTAAAACCTGTAGAAGTGACAATTAACGTGAAATAAGGCATTTTCTACTTAGAAAATTATTAGTTAGTTATTTTAAATTTTCAGTTAACCTGTCTGTATTTTTGGTTTACAGGCAGGTTAATTGCATTTTACGAGTAAAGTTTATTATATTTGAAGTGTAAATTTTACATTTATTAACATCTAACCACATTATAATGAAAATTAAGAATAAAATTACTCTGATTTTAGGAGTTGTTTTGGTATCAATTTGTTCTAATGCACAGACCAAAACATTTGGAAAAGAAGAATTTAAGCAATGGGCGCAAACACCGCCAATGGGTTGGAACAGCTGGGATTGTTACGGTCCAACTGTAGAAGAACACGAAGTAAAAGCCAATGCCGATTATATGGCAAAAGAGCTTAAAAAATATGGTTGGGAGTATATTGTAGTTGATATTAGATGGTTTGTAGAAAATGATAAAGCGGGTGGTTACAACCAAACAGATCCGCGTTATGTAATGGATAAATTTGGAAGATATTTGCCGGCTGTCAACAGATTTCCTTCTGCAAAAGACGGACAAGGTTTTAAACCTTTGGCCGATTATATTCATAAAAAAGGATTGAAATTTGGGATTCACATTATGCGTGGTGTTCCTAAAAAAGCGGTTGAAGAAAAAATGCCAATTAAAGGCGCAAACGGAATTACGGCCGATCAAATTTATTCAACAGCTTTGCAATGCGAATGGTTGAAAGACAATTATACCGTTGTCGCTGACAAACCGGGAGCTCAGGAATATTATAATTCTATATTCGAATTATATGCACAATGGGGCGTTGATTTTATCAAAATTGATGATTTGTCAAGACCTTATCATGAGGGAGAAATTAACTTGATTAGAAACGCAATCGACAAATGCGGACGCAAAATTGTGTTGAGTACTTCTCCAGGAGAAACTCCAATTTCGGCAGCACAACATGTAAGCTCACATGCCAATATGTGGAGAATGGTTGATGATGTTTGGGACACTTGGCCACACATAACACATTTAATGGAAGTGGCTCAAAAATGGTATCCTTATATTGCGCCGGGAACATGGCCAGACTGCGATATGATTCCACTAGGACGTATTTCAGTACGTGGAGAACGCGGTGAAGATAGAATGACGCGTTTGACAAAAGACGAACAATATACTTTGATTACGTTTTTCAATATTTTTAAATCGCCTTTGTTTTTTGGTGGAGATTTGCCAAGCAATGATGCTTTTACACTTTCATTATTAACGAATAAAGAGGTGGTAAAAATGCACAATGAAAGCACTGCAGTTAAACAGCTTTTTCAGAAAGATGGAAAAATTGCAGTGACTTCAAAAAATACGAAAGACGGCAGTGTTTATCTATCATTATTTAATATTTCAGATGCTTCAGAAAAAGTTTCAGTAAATCTTGCTGATCTTGGACTTTCTGGTTCGGTTGAAGTTTTAAATATGTGGACAGGCGAAAAATCTAAATTGTCTTCAAAAGAAATTACTGCCGATTTAAAAGCGCATGCTTCCGTTTTATATCAATTAAAAGGTAAAAAATAATGAAGACATTTTTGCTGCGCAGTATTTTTAGCCTGATTTTACTTTTTACCATTATTTTCATAATGTCTGCATTTGGCGTAAAGCCGATGGAAAAACCAGACAAAGTCTATCTATTTGCGTATTCAACTTTAAAAAATAATGGCAAAAACGGACTTCATTTTGCATGGAGCACAGATCAGAAAAACTGGTTTGCAATTGGTCCAGAATTCAGTTTCTTGAAATCAGATTTTGGAAGTTGGGGACCAACAGGAAAAAGCATGTCAGAGCCTTTTTTGATTCGAGATAATGCGGGGATTTTTCATTGTTTCTGGAGTGTGAAAGATAATGTTTTTGCACACTCTGAAAGTAAGGATTTAGTGACTTGGGGAAGACAGAATTATATTCAAGGAATGAAAAATTTTGTTGGAAAAGGCGAAGATAAATCGAATATTCAAAATGTTCAAGTAAGTCAAAAAGAAGGTCAATATTTGGTACACTTCAGCGAAAGTTGAAAAAATAATTACAGTATCGACAAAAGATTTCAAAAATTACAGTCCGACAGCAATTGATGCAGATGCTTCTTCGCTTAAATTGAAAAAAGAAATTACAATTCAAGGCGTAGTTTTGCAGGGAACATTGCATCAAGTAGATTGGAGTTTGGTCGAAACGATGATCAAAAACATGGAATCGATTAAGTTCAGAGATAAAAAAGACAATACTTCTCCAAAAAGTGACAGTCTGATGTTTGCAGGTTTAAAACCGGTAAAAGCCGAAATTAAGATAGATGGTCAGCAGTCAAAAAAAATCAGTAATATGTTGACAGGTGTTTTTTCGAGGACATTAATTATGCTGCTGATGGAGGTTTATACGGCGAATTAATCCAGAATCGTGATTTCGAATATGCACTGCACGACAAAAAAGAAAGAGACGAAAAATGGAATGCAACAATGGCTTGGAGCGGTGATTTTAAAATTGCAAAGGAAAATCCAATTCACGCAAATAATCCAAATTATGCTATAATTTCAAAAGGAAGTATCAGTAATTCTGGTTTTGAAGGAATTGCAGTAAAAGCCAATGAAAAGTACGATTTAAGTTTATTTGCTAAAGGTGCAAAAGCACCGTTCAATTAAAATCTTCGAATGGAGAAATCTTAGCAGAAACCACTTTTACGCCAACTTCTTCATGGAAAAAAATCAGCCTTGTTTTGAAAATTGCAAAAACCGTAAACGATGCCCATTTAGAAATTAGGACCAATGGTGAAATCGCCGTTGATATGGTTTCGCTTTTTCCTCAGAAAACATTCAAAAATCGCAAAAACGGATTCGTTTAGATCTTGCTGATGCTATTGCAGAGATGCATCCTAAATTTGTACGTTTTCCTGGCGGATGCGTGGCGCACGGAGACGGATTGCACAATATTTACAAATGGAAAAACACAATTGGTCCGCTTGAAAGCCGAATTCCAATGCGAAATATTTGGGGTTACCATCAATCAATGGGATTAGGCTATTTTGAATATTTTCAGTTTTGTGAAGATTTAGGTGCCGAAGCCGTTCCGGTTTTAGCGGCTGGAGTTCCGTGCCAAAACTCATCAGACGGAGGTTCTGGACAGCAATTCGGAATTCCGATGGAAGATATGGACGAATACGTGCAGGACGTTTTGGATTTAATCGAATATGCCAATGGAAATGTGAACACGGTTTGGGGTAAAAAACGCGCCGAAGCCGGTCATCCAAAACCTTTTAATTTAAAATATATCGGAATTGGAAATGAAGATTTGATAAGTGATGTTTTTGAAGAGCGTTACAGAATGATTGTAAAAGCCGTTCAGCAAAAATATCCTGAAATTATTGTTATAGGAACCGTCGGGCCATTTTTTGAAGGAACAGATTATAATGAAGGTTGGAAAATTGCCGATGATTTAAAATTGCCAATCGTTGACGAACATTATTATCAAACGCCGGGCTGGTTTATTAATAATCAGGATTTTTATGATAGTTATGATCGTTCAAAATCAAAAGTGTATTTGGGAGAATATGCTTCGCGCGGCAATAAATTTTACAATGCATTGGCCGAAGCTTTATATTTAACTGGAGTGGAACGCAATGGCGATGTTGTTGCAATGGCTTCTTACGCGCCTTTATTAGCAAGGGAAAAACACACACAATGGAATCCAGATTTGATTTATTTTACAGGAAATGAAGTAAAACCAACCGTAAATTATTTTGTTCAAAAACTGTACGGGCAAAATCCGGGTGATATTTATATTGAAAATTCGATGTAAAGTTTCAGAAAATGACGAAGTAAATAAACGAATTGGGGTTTCTGTAGTAAAAGACAATGCTTCTGGCGATTTGATTATAAAGTTAGTAAATGTGCTTCCGGTTGTCGTAAATCCGTCGATTGAATTATCAAATTTTTCGCTGTTAGAAAATGCGGATTACACGTTATTAACTGCAACTCCAGAAAATACAACAGCAAGACCGGTTACTCAGAAAATAGCAATTAAAGAAGCTTTTTCAAAAGAATTGCCTCCATATTCATTTGTTGTAATTCGTGCCAAAACAAAATAAAACGAATAAAAAGAAATGAAAAAATTACAATTAACCCTTGTTGCATTAGTATCATTTTTTAGTGTTATACAAGCTCAGAATAATCAAAAAGGAACACCGCCAGTTATCGCCGAAAAGGATTTAACAGCCTATTTATTTGTCTATTTCACAGGAAATAAAGTCGAAGAAGAAGCGGTTCGTTACGCAGTAAGTACCGATGGCTATCATTATTATCACTTAAACGACAATAAACCCGTTTTAGACAGCAAAGTAATCAGTTCAACTGGAGGCGTTCGTGATCCGCATATTTTGCGTGGCGACGACGGCAAAACTTTTTATATGGTTTTGACCGATATGACTTCGTCAAAAGGCTGGGACAGCAACCGCGCAATGGTTTTGCTGAAAAGTACTGATTTGGTAAACTGGACAAGTAATGTCGTTAATATTCAGACCGCTTTTCCAGGAAATGAAAACCTAAAACGTGTTTGGGCGCCTCAGACTATTTATGATGCAAAAGCCGGAAAGTATCTAATTTACTTTAGTTTGCAACATGCTGGAGGACCAGATAAAATTTATTACGCTTATGCAAATAAGGATTTTACAGCTTTAGAAAGTGCACCAAAGTTATTGTTTGTTCCAAAGTCGGAACGAGCTTGCATCGATGGTGATATTATTGAAAAAGACGGCGTTTATCATTTGTTTTATAAAACAGAAGGCGGGAAAGCAGGAATTAAAGTAGCTACAACAACCGATTTGACTTCTGGAAATTGGACAGAAAATGATAATTATCTGCAACAAACAAACGACGGCGTTGAAGGATCAAGCGTTTTTAAACTAAATAATTCTGACGATTATATTTTAATGTATGACGTTTATACAAAAGGAAGATATCAGTTTACAAAAAGCAAAGATTTAGAGAATTTCACAGTTATAGATAATGATATTTCAATGGATTTTAATCCGCGTCACGGAACTATTTTGCCAATTACTCGTTCTGAATTAAAACGATTAACAGCAAAATGGGGAACGCCGGCACAACTTCCAAAAATCAATAACAATCCGGTTTTAGAAGGTTATTATGCTGATCCTGAAATTCTGTATTCAAACAAAACCAAGAAATATTACATCTATCCAACAAGTGACGGTTTTGATGGTTGGTCAGGATATTATTTCAAAACATTTTCATCAGATAATTTAACTGACTGGAAAGACGAAGGAATTATTATCGACCTTAAAAAAGACGTTACTTGGGCAAACAGAAATGCATGGGCGCCATGTATTGTGGAGAAAAAGATAAAAGGAAAATATAAGTATTTCTATTATTTTACGGCGGCTCAGAAAATTGGTGTGGCTTCGTCAGATAATCCAACAGGACCATTTACAGACAGCGGAAAAGCATTGATAAGCTCAAAACCAGAAGGCATAAAAGGGGGACAGGAAATTGATCCAGATGTTTTTACAGATCCAAAAACTGGAAAAAGCTATTTGTATTGGGGCAACGGATATATGGCTGTAGCCGAATTAAATGAGGACATGCTTTCGATTAAAGAAGGAAGTACAAAAGTGATTAAAGTAGACAATACTTTCCGTGAAGGAACTTATATTTTTTACAGAAAAGGAACATATTATTTCCTTTGGAGTGAAGACGATACCAGAAGTCAAAATTATAAAGTAAGATATGGTACTTCAAAATCGCCACTTGGTCCAATTGAAATTCCGAAAAACAATATTGTAATTCAGGGAATTCCAGATCAGGGAATTTATGCAACGGGACATAATTCGGTTTTACAAATTCCAAATAAAGACGAATGGTATATTACGTATCATCGTTTTTCATATCCAACCGGAATAAAAATGGGTGAGGCCGGAGGTTTTCACCGTGAAGTTTGCATGGATAAATTAGAATTCAATGCAGATGGAAGTATTAAGCAGGTTGTTCCGACTCATAGTGGAGTAAATGCTTTGAAGAAATAACATTTAGCGTTTAGTAATCCATAAAAAAAAGCTGTTTCTATAAATTTTAGAAACAGCTTTTTTATTAAAATTAATTTTAACAAAATGAGGTTTTACGTAAAGTGGAATTAATTTAAAATGACATCTTTACAGTATTAAAAACATACTTTAAAAATTGTAAAATCATTTATAAAAAATAATCAACACTATGATTAATAGGTTTAAAAAGATTTTTGGTAACGGAATTGCTTATGGAATTTATTATTTTTTGTTGTGTCACCTGATAGGATTTATTGGCAATATGCCTGCTAAAAGTGTACTTAAAGTTTCAATTCCAGTTGCTTTAATAACTTTAATACTTAATGGACTTATTTATAGCCGATTTACAAAAAGAGAAAAATTACTGAAAGCAATTACTTTTCAAACGGCTGATATTGCTAATTCTAAACTAGAAGGAATTGCCAATCATCAGGTTGAAGACGATTTAGTTTCTGGAAAATTATGCTTAACTGATGAAGAACTGATTTTTATTAGTTCCAATAAAAAAGAATACAGATGGTCATTGACTTCATTTGCTTCATTTCATTTTTACTCAACGATTTTTAATAAAGGAGGCGAATTTGTCATTAAAGATCAAAATGGCCGTCGTATTATGTTTGAAGTAGATTATATAAAATCTTGGAAAAAGTTGCTTTCTTGATTTTAGAATTCATAAAAAAAAGCTGTTTCTAAAAATAATTAGAAACAGCCTTTTTTAATATAAATAGAAAGCCTTAAGCCGTCTGATCATCAGTTTCAGCATCAGGAGCATTTTTCTTTACAGATTCTATTCCGTTTTCTCTAGCGGCAACACTTTCGTACATTTCGCTCGATCCAATAATTTGTCCGTTGCTGGCTTTCAAATTAAAATAAGGTTTGCCATTGCTTGACTCTTTTCTGTCGAAACGGCTATCATCTTGCGAATTTGTTTTTACAGATTCTATTCCGTTTGTGCAAGCTGCTTTCGTAGTATAACCTTCACTTGTTAAAATGGTTTGCCCATTTCCTGCTTTTAAATTGAATTGAAATTCTCCGTTGGCTCTTTTAGTAATTACAAATTTTCCCATGCAGTTTATTTTTAAGTTAACTAATTTATTTTGCTATAGATAAAAATACAAAACTTCGAGATATAAATGATATTGCAAGAAAAAATAATTGTTTTGGGATTGTTAAATACAGACGTATTTTTTTAAACTTAAATGATTTTTCTGCGCTTAATTTTATAATATTTTTTAATTTTAGACGGTTAAAGAATCATCAGAAGTTTGTTTTGCTGGTTAATTATTATTTTATGAAAGAAATCAGCCAAATTCTACAAGCTTATTCAGAAGCAAAAGCAACAGGAAAAAAAACAGCTTTAGCGACCGTTGTCAAAGTTGAAGGCTCTTCGTATAGACAACCGGGTGCGAGAATGCTCGTTACCGAAGACGGTTTCCTTACTGGCGCCATAAGCGGTGGCTGTCTTGAAGGTGATGCACTCCGAAAAGCACTTCTTTCCATAAATCAACAACAAAATAAATTAGTTACTTATAATACAAGCAATGAAGACGAAGCCGAAATAGGTCTTCAGTTGGGATGTAACGGAATCGTTCATATTTTGTTTGAGTATATAGACAATGAATTGGAAAACAACCCAATTCAGCTTTTAAAACAATTAAAAGCAGAAAGAAAAGAGGCTGTCATTATTTCGATTTTTTCCTTAAAAAGAGGAGCAGAGCAAATAGGAACAAGTTTGTTTTTTAGAAAAGACAGTCCCGTTTTACATCACAATAACAATGCATTAAATTTAATTTCGGATGCCAAAGAAGTGCTTCTGACGAAAAAAACGTCTGTAAAAAAACTTCAGGAAACTTCAGAGAATGAAGCATTGATTGAATATGTACATCCGCCGATTTCGTTAGTCATTGCCGGTGCGGGAAATGATGTACAGCCATTGGTAAAAATGACTTCTTTGTTAGGCTGGGAAGTGACTATTGGCGAAGGCCGAAGCGCCTACGCGACTAAAAAACGTTTTCCCGAAGCAAGTCAGATATTGGTTGTAAAACAAGAGGATTTTCTAAATAATATCGTAATTGATGATCAAACGTATTTTGTTTTGATGACGCACAATTATAAATATGATTTGGGTGTTTTAAAATTATTATTGGAGACAGATTGCCGTTACATTGGAATTCTAGGTCCAAAATCAAAACTAAACCGAATGTTGGATGATCTTCAAATGGAAGGAATTACTCTAGATGAAGAACAATTAAATAGAATTCACAGTCCGGTTGGTCTTGATATTGGTGCCGAAACTTCAGAAGAAATTGCGTTGTCAATTGTTGCTGAAATCAAAGCTTTTGAATCTGGAAAAACAGGAACTTCTTTAAAATATAAGTCGGGTAAAATTCACAATGAAATTCATTATGGAATCTAAAAATAAAACGGGAATTGTCATTTTGGCTGCAGGCAATTCATCAAGATTAGGACAGCCAAAGCAGATTTTAGGCTATAAAGATTCAACGCTTCTTAAAAACATATTGCAGAAGCTTCTTTGGTGACAGAAGTGAAAATTATTGTTGTTACAGGCGCCAATAATCATTGATTGAAGAAGAGATTGATCCATCGAGAATTAAAATTGTTTTTAATCCAGAATGGGAATCCGGAATGTCATCTTCAATCGTAATGCGGACTTAAAAAATTATTAGAATTATATCCCGAAAGTCGAAAAATGCATTTTTGCAGTCTGTGATCAACCTTACGTTTCAAGCGGCTGATTTTTGAAAGTCTGATAGAAGAATATTAAAAAACCGGAAAAGGAATTATTGCTTCGTCTTATTCAGAAACACTTGGAACTCCGGTGCTTTTCAATAAAAAATATTTTGCAAACATTATTGGAATTGAAAGGACAGGAAGGGGCAAAAAAAATTATTCAACAGATTTTCAGAAGATGTTGTTTCGGTTTTATTTGAAAAAGGAAATATTGATATTGATACCGAAGACGACTACAACAAATTGATATCTGAGTTTTGAGATTTTTGCTGCCATTTAAAAGCTATACAATTTTAGTTGAGGTAGATTTTAAGGGAAAAAGATTTAAGCAAGATATAGTTCGGCTAGACCTATTCTCAGAATTTATATTTCCATCCTGCTTAAATCTGGACGCTATGCAATCATGCGAAATGAAACTTTGGCCTTGTCTTAGCGTCAAAAAATATTGACCCTTAATTGTCTAACCAAAGTCGGAACTCGTTCAATAGTTTCTTCAATTTCTTCAGAAGTCGTAAATTTTCCCAAACTAAAACGAATCGAACTCAAAGCATTTTCATCAGATAATCCTAAAGCCTTCAACACATGCGAAGGTTCAGATGTCACAGCAGAACACGAAGATCCATTTGAAACTGAAATATGCTGCAAAGCAAGAATTAATGTTTCAGAATTCACTCCCGGAAAACAAATATTCAAAGTGTTATAAATTCGGTTTTCGAAGTATCTCCGTTTACAAAAGAACCTTCAAATTGCAACAAACCTTTTTCCAGTTGATTTCTGAGTTTTAGAATTCGTATTTTCATCATTTTTCAATTCGTTTAACAGCAATTTCACTGGCTTTTCCAAAACCAATAATTCCAGGAACATTTAAGAGTTCCGCTTCGGAATTTTCGTTGTTGATTGCCACCATGAACTAGTGGCGTCAATTTAATTTTGGCTTTCGCTGAAATATAAAGAGCACCAATGCCTTTTGGACCATAAAATTTATGTGCCGAAAAGTGCAAAATATCTAATGCCGAGCTATTTAACATCAACTGAAATTTTTCCAACAGCCTGCGTTGCATCACACATGAAAAGTGCATTTTTAGCGTGAGCAAGTTCAGCAATTGCTTAAATATTTTGTATGAATACCTGTTTCGTTATTGGTCATCATTACGCAGACTAATAATGTTTTAGCTGTTATTGCTTGTTTAAAAGAGCAAGATCTAAAGTACCAGTTGAATCTGTTGGCAAATAAGTAACATCAAAACCAATAGATTCCATGAACTGGCAGGTTTTTAAAACAGCTTTATGCTCTGTAGAAACCGTAACAATATGTTTGTGATCTTCATTTGCCAAACCTTTAATTGCCAAATTAATAGATTCTGTTGCGCCCGAAGTAAAAATAATTTCATCCTCTTGCGCGCCAATTAAGTTTGCAGTTTGCCAAGCCGCGTTTTCAACGGCTTCATTTACTGTCAATCCGGCAATATGACTGCTTGAAGCATTTGCATAAAAATCAGAAAAATAAGGAAGCATTGCATCTAAAACGCGTTCATCAACACGGGTTGTGGCATTATTATCGAGATAGATGGTTTGCTGTTGAGACATACTTGTTGACTTGATTCATGTAAAAATAAAAAAATAAACCTGCTGTATCTATTTTTTTAACCGCAAAGCACGCAAGTTTTTTTGATCTTCGTTATGCTAGATAAACGCAAAGTTCGCAAAGCTGGAATTGATAAAGCTTTGCGTTCTTTGACGCTTGCTATACAAACAAAAATAAAAGGCCTTGCGTGAATTTGCGGTTAAATCACACCAAGAGATTGTAATTATTCTAAATAAAGCTAATGTTGTGAATTTTATAATTTTTTGATTCTTTAAGATTGTTAAATTTGTTAGGATGATAAATGTGTTTTCCTAATTTTAAAAATAGACTGAATGGCTTCTAAAAAAACAAATCAGAAATAAAGAAACCGACGATGAAGATGCAGATTCTCGTCGTGACTTTATAAAAAAATCGGGACTTTTTACTGCTCTTGCTTTGGCACCGCCTTCATTGGTCATGGCTTCTGAGAATAAATGGGATGAAAAAATAGCTGAATATTTAGAGACAGTTCCGCTTTCTATTGAAGTAAATGGCAAAAAACACAATCTTAATGTAGAGCCAAGAACCACTTTGCTTGATTTGCTGAGTGAGCAATTACACTTACAGGAACCAAAAAAGGTTGTGATCACGGACAATGCGGTGCTTGTACAGTTCATGTAAACGGAACCCGAATTTTGTCTTGCCTAACTTTGGCAACCATGCAGCAAAATGCTCAGGTCACTACAATCGAAGGACTTTCAAAAGGAAAAAAACTGCACCCAATGCAGGAAGCTTTCATCAAAAATGATGGTTTTCAATGCGGATATTGTACTCCTGGACAAATCATGTCGGGAATTGCCTGTATAAAAGAAGGACACGCCAACAGCAGCGAGGAAATTAGAGAATATATGAGTGGTAATATTTGCAGATGTGGTGCTTATCACAATATAGTTGATGCTATTACCGAAGTGAAGGAAGGAGGGATGCTGTCATGAAAAATTTCCAAATAATTAGAGCATTGTCAGCCGTGTCGGCAGTAAAAAGTATTAGCCAAAGAAAATTCTGCTATGTTTATTGCTGGAGGAACAAATTTGGTTGATTTAATGAAGAAAAATGTTGTCGCTCCGGACAAATTGGTCGACATCACATGCTTTGGACTTTAAAGAAAATTGAATTTCTAACGGAAAAGTTTCAATTGGCGCATTGGCAAAAAACAGTCAGGTTGCCGAAGATAAATCCATAAAAGAAAAATATCCTTTGTTGGCAATGGCTTTAACTGCCGGAGCATCACAACAAATTAGACATATGGCAACTGTTGGAGGAAATATGCTTCAGACGTACGCGTTGTTCTTATTTTTACAATACCGATATGCCCTGCAACAAACGATTCCAAAAAGTGGCTGTGGAGCGATTGGAGGATCAAACAGAATGCATGCGATTTTTGGTGCTTCAGATAGTTGTATTGCCGTTCATCCGAGTGATATGTGCGTGGCGCTTGCAGCGCTTTAGATGCAACAGTTTTTGTTGAAGGTCCGAAAGGGAAACGAGCAAATTAAATTCACAGATTTTCATCGTCTTCCGGGAAATACTCCTGAAAAAGACAATACATTTCGGACAAAGAATTAATAACTTCTGATTGAAATTCCGGATAATAATTTTACTAAAAATATTCATTATTTGAAAGTTCGCGACCGAAGCAGTTATGCTTTTGCATTAGTATCGGTTGCAGTTGGTTTGGATATTCAAAACAATACAATTGTGATGCGCGTCTTGCAATGGGAGGCGTAGCGCATAAACCGTGGAGATTGACCGAATCTGAGGAATTTTTGAAAGGAAAAACCGTTTCTGAAACTACTTTTAAACAAGCAGCAAATTTGGCTATGAAAGGCGCTAAAAGTTTTGGAGATAATGATTTTAAATTAACTCTGGGACCTAATGCCATTGTGGAAGCATTAACTATAGCATCATCTAAATAATTGAATTATGAGCAAGACAAGTAATATAAATAGAGTAGATGGATTTGCTAAAGTCACGGGTACGTGCAACGTATTCTGCTGAATATAAAACACCTGGAGTTATTTATGCCTGTTTAGTAGGAAGTACAATTGCAAAAGGAAAAATTAAAACCATTGACACTAAAAAAGCAGAATGGGCACCGGGAGTTCTGGCGGTTATTACGCATTTAAATGTCGATAAACCTGTTGGATATCAAAAAGCAAAAGACAAGCAAAATTTTGGTCAGCCTTTGCAGATTTTTAAAGATGATTCGGTTTTGTATTATGATCAGCCAATTGCGCTGGTTATTGCCGATACTTTTGAAAGAATGCAATATGCAGCGAGTTTAATTAAAGCCGATTATGTAAAAGAAGAGCATTCGACTGAACTTAAAAAAGCGGCTGATAAAGAGAAAAAAGTAGAAACTGATAAAGGAAATGATTACCATAGAGGTGAACAAGACGGATATAAAAATGCTGAGGTTGTTTTTGAAGCAGAATATACGATTCCGACCGAAGTTCATAACCCGATGGAATTGGCAAATATAATCGCAAAATGGGAAGGGAATAAACCTATTTTATATACCAAAAGTCAAGGAGTTGAAGGAACAAGAAGAAGTGTTGGTGAAGTTTTCGGAATTCCACCAGCTGATGTTGAGGTGACTTCTGAGTATCTTGGAGGTGCATTCGGAATGGGATTGCATACTTGGCCTTATGAAATTGCAGCACTAATTGGTGCAAAAAAATTAAATCGTCCTGTAAAACTAGTTTTGCATCGCGAGCAAATGTTTACCAATGTTGGTTTCAGACCTTATACGATTCAGAAAATGGGTATTGGTGCCACAAAAGCAGGGAAATTGACTGGCTTGACACATGAAGCCGTTGCCATGACTTCGAGTTATGAAGATTTCATGGAAGGAACCGTAAATATGTCCCGATTTATTTATGATTGTTCCAATGTTTCAACGCGATATAGAATTGTGCCTTTGGATACTTGCACGCCAATTTGGATGCGTGGTCCGGGCGAAGCGACCGGATCTTTTGCATTAGAATGTGCCATGGATGAAATGGCTTATAAATTAAATTTGGACCCAATTGAATTTAGAAAGCTTAATTATGCCGAAAAAGATTTGGAACAAAACAAACCTTGGAGCAGTAAATTTCTTTTAGAATGTTATGAAGGCGGAATGGAGCGCATTGGTTGGAAAAACCGTAAAAATGAACCGGGTTCTGTGAAAGAAGGGAACTGGTTGGTAGGTTACGGAATGGGAACAGGAACTTTTGGCTGTTACCGAAGCCCAACATCAGTAAAAGCGAAATTTTTGCCCGATGGAAATTTGGTACTACAATGCAGTGTAAATGATATGGGACCAGGAACTGCAACGATGATGACTGCAATTGGTGCTGAAATTACCGGTTTACCAGCAGAAAATGTAATTATAGAAATGGGAAAAAGTGGCCTCCCAAAAGGCCCAACACAAGGAGGATCTGCAACGACTTCATCTGTTGGTTCTGCAGTTCATGATTCTTGTAACTTGCTGGTTAGCAAAGTTGTTGGTTTAGCTGCTGAAAACCCAATTTTTAAAGGAACCCCGATTACCGATTTGACTTTTGAAAATGGTTTGATTTCTTCTAAAAAAGACAATTCAAAATCCATTTCATTGACTTCTTTGCTGACTGCAAATAAATTAGAAGGTCTGGAAGTTGAAAATCAGTCAAAAGGAAATGAAGAAGCAAAAAAATATTCCATTTATTCGTTTTCAGTTCACTTTGTAAAAGTATTGGTGAATCCGAATTTAGGTAAAATACGATTGGCTCACGTGGTTTCTTGTGCAGATATCGGAACTGTTATCAACCAAAAAACTTCAGCCGGACAAATGTTTGGTGGCGCAGTAGGAGGTATCGGAATGGGATTAATGGAAGCGTTAGAAATCGACCATCGTTTTGGTCGTCCAATCAACAATAATTTCGCCGATTATCATGTTCCAGTTAATGCTGATATTGAAAAACAGGAAGTTTTCTTCGTAAATAAAAAAGATCCAATCAGCAATCCAATGGGAACAAAAGGTCTTGGAGAAACTGCTTTAGTAGGAATGGCGCCAGCGATTGCAAATGCTGTTTTTAACGCGACCGGAAAACGTGTACGAGATTTACCAATTACATTGGATAAGATTATAGAGACTGTGAAGGTTTAAAAACAAAAAAAGAGACATTGAAAAATGTCTCTTTTTTTATATCTGTAAAAACGTTTAATTACTTAACAGTAATTGGCAATTCAACAGTAGTTTTGTCCCAACCAATAACAAGATTAGCTACATTACCTTGCGTAGTAAAAGCAATAGACAAAGCTTCGATTACATCAGATACAGGTTTAACAGGAACTGAAACTCTAACAACATCTTTGCTTTCGTCATAAGCATAACCGCCCCACATATCAAGTTCTTTATTGATGATGATGGTCCATTTATCTTTTTCAGGAATAGCAAATAAACTGTAGTAACCAGCTGGAATATTTTTACCACCAATAGTTACAGCTTTGTAGAATTTAACTTCAGTATTTTCGTTTGCACCAACTCTCCAAACTTCACCAAACTTTACAATATCACCAAAAATAACACGTCCTTTTACAGATGGTCTTGAGTAAAGAACTTTTACAACCGGATTAGGACTGTCTGTTTTTTTGAATTTAACTGATTTGTTTGGGAAATAAGAAATATCAACCGGACTAGCATCTAATGGAGAAAACTTCACCACATCTTGCGCTTGAACTGAAAAGGCAGTAAACATTACAACTGCCAATAAATAAATTTTTTTCATAAGAATACAATTTTTAGAATAACTACAAAGTAAGTTAATAATTAAGAAAAATCATGAAATTACAGTTTGTTTTTTGTTAATGAATTGATAATGGTTTTTAACCGCAAAGGGCGCAAAGTAAAATCCGCAAGGTTCGCAAAGTTAATTACAAGCTTTGCGAACTTAGCGTAAAACTTTGCGCCCTTTGCGGTTAGATTTAATTAACAGGAATCTTTAAATATTCCCCTTTAAAACTTTGATTTAAAGCGGTCATTTCAATCGGATCATTTGAACCATCTGGAATAACTTCTATAGAAGCTTTTCCGTTTGCCATTTTGATAGATTCACTTCCTGTTGGCGTTCCTTGGTTTTTTAAAGTTTTGCCACCTTTCATGCATTGAAAATAAACGCTTTCTTCATAATCCAAGCAACGTAAATTGTGATTGTCAATCGCGATAGCCGTTATCAAATAATTACCGTTTTTTAGTTTCTCAGATGATAATTGTAATGAAGAAGCAGCATCATTTTTATTGAAACGATAGTTGACTTTTATCGTATCAGAAACTGTTTTGCCATCTTTACTCTTGCCAACAGCAATTAAAGTGTTTTCTCCTTTTTTGAAATTAACATCCCAAGTTAGTCCATAGGCAGGATATAGCAGCAATATTTCTTTGTTTTTCACCAAGATCTTTTCCGTCATGGAATAAAGTCACTTTTTCGCAATTACTGAAAACGCTGATTGTTCTTGGTGTATTTTCAGGACCTTGACGTTCTGTCCAAGTATGCGATTCGATATAAGTAAAAGGCTCTTTTGCCCAATAACTTTTAAAAACATAATAGGCATCTTTCGGGTTTCCGTTTCGGTCGGTAAGTCCTTTTTGATTCATATACGGAATATCATCTTCTGGTCGTAAGTGGCGTTGCAAAATCCTTAAATGCCCATTGAATATTTCCCACAAACGATGGATCATTCTCGGATATATGCAAATGCCAGTCAAATAAATCAACGATATAATTTTCGCTCCAATCGCCAATTTGAGCAATGTTTGCTACTTTAGTCTGTACAATTGCTTCTTCCCAGCCTTCCGATTTTATAACATTTTCTCCCGTAACAGGATTTTCGCTGTGACGCCCAACATGACTGTCGCCACCATATTCAGCATGAATGAAATGTTTGTATTCTTTTTTATAAACATCAATTGCTTTTTGGTAGCTTTTGTAGCTTCCTGAATACCAGCCAGACCAAATAGAAGGCGAGAAGACATCAACAATATGCGAACCTTCGTAATATTTTCTGATCGCTGTTTTTCTTGCCGGATCAAGTTTATGTGCAAGATCATTTAATTCGGTTAAAAAGGCATTTGTTTTTTTGTCATTATCGCCGTCAGGAAAATCTGGAAGCCAGTTTATTTCATTTCCTAAAGACCAAATAATAATACTCGGATGATTATAATTTTGATTGATGATTTCTACGAGCATATTTTTGGTATTCGTTTTCCAAACATCATTTCCAATTCCGCCACGGCACCAAGGCAATTCGTCCCAAACTAATATTCCCAATTCGTCGCAGGCTTTATAAACCTCGGGATCTTGCGGATAATGTGCCAATCGAACAAAATTTGCTCCCATAGCTTTTATCGATTTCATATCGGCCCAATGTTGTTCGTTTGACATTGCAGCGCCAACTCCTGCTTGCTCTTCATGACGATGTGTTCCGCGAAGCAATAAACGTTTTCCGTTTAAATAAAACGGACCATGATCTTTAAATTCAAACCATCTGAAACCAATTTTTTCAGAAGTGCTGTCTTTAATTTGTTTTTTTTCTGATAGAACAGCAGTTATTGAATATAAATTTGGAGTATCAGTATCCCACAAGTTCTGGTTTTTTGATGTTTTCAAAAGTAATATGTCGAAGTTTTATCAGCAACAGAAATGGTTTTGCTTGCTACTTTTTTTCCTTTCGGATTTTTTAAAGTTACCGTTAATGATAAATCTTTTGAATTATCTGAATTTACAATTGAAGAAACAATCTGAACCGAAGCTTTTTTTGCAGAAACTTCTGGAGTTGTAATCTTTATATTGTCAACATGATTTTTGTATTTTGAAACAACCAAACATCGCGTGTGATTCCTCCATAAATATAAAAATCGCTTTTTTGAGACGGAATAATTTCGATATCGTAGCTATTGTCAACACGAACAAAAACATCGTTGCTTCCTTCTTTAATTAGGTTTGTAACATCGATTGAAAAGCCAATATAACCGCCAATATGTCTTCCGGCTTCTTTACCGTTTACATACACTTTTGTCGTAACATTTGAACCTTCAAAGTATAAAGAATACACTTTGTTTTTATCGATTTGCGGAATATTGAGTTTCTTTTGATACCAGCTGGCATCGCGTCTGTAGCCCGGATATAAATCGGTTGCATCTTCGGCATTCCAAGTATGCGGTAAGTTCAGAGAAATCCAATTTTGATTTTTTTGGGCTTCGCTGAGGTTTGAAGTGTGGTTTTCTAAATAAAGCCAATTGTTATTAATATTCAGTTTCGTCTGATGCAAAACTGCCTGCTCAGACAAATCTGAAAAAAAAACAAAAAGCGCAAAAAAATGAAATGTATTATAATGGTTTGGTCTGGTTTTTCATAAAGTGTAAAGCTTTTTTTTAGGTTCATAGTAACAAAGTAACAAAGTGACAAAGGTTTTCAGCCTTTGAGCCTTTGTCACTTTGTATCTCTGTCACTTTGTTACTTCCTTCTCAGTAATGCCTCAAGAAAATAATAGTCAGCGTAGATTATTGGTTCGTCAATTTCATCGTGTTTTGGCCAGTTTCCGGTACTGTGATCGAGCAGAAATGGAGCTTTGACATTTGCATTAAAATGTATTTATCAGATTTTACCGAAGTCATTAGCTTATCGGCGAAAGCCAAATAACTTTTGTTTTTTGTATAACTGTATAATTCATATAAACCAGATGCCATAACCATTGCTGCCGAAACATCGCGAGGAGCATTTGGAATACTCGGATCTTTAAAATCCCAATACGGAATTCCATCTTCCGGCAAATTTTTATTATTGATAAAAAATTTTGCAGTAGCTTCGGCTTGTTTTAAATAAGCCGGATCTTTTGTGTAACGGTAACACATGGTAAAACCATAAACAGCCCAGCCTTGGCCACGCGCCCAAACCGAATCATCATTGTAACCTTGAAGCGTGGTTTTCTTTCTTACATCTGCCAGTTTTTGGATCGTAATCAATAACATGATAACAGCTGTTGTCGTCTCTAAATTGATTTTTTAGAGTCGTATTGGCATGCTTAATCGCAATGTCGTGGTATTTTGGATTTCCAGATAATTTTGAAGCTTCAAAAAGCAATTCAAGATTCATCATATTGTCAATAATAACCGGAAAATCCCAGATTTCTTTGTTGAAATCCCAAGAGCGAATTGAACCCACTTTTTCATTAAATCGAGTACTTAAAGTTTCAGCGCCTTTAATAATTACGGCTTCGTATTCTTTGTTTGTTTTCCACTTTTAAAGCTTCTCCAAAACTGCAATACACTTTAAAACCTACGTCATGCGAGTTTTTATTGGCGCTTTCTTTTTTGCTGAAAGCAGTCCATTTTTGAGCTTGTTCTTTGTATTGAGAATCGCCTTTAAGTTGGTACAATTGCCAAAGATTTCCGGCAAAAAAACCACTTGTCCAGTCTCGTGAAGGCACTTTGTGTATTTCATTGGTTTTGATATTCATGCTTCTTGGCATCGACAAAGAATCGACAGGATAATCGAGCAGCATTTTGTATCTAGTTTCCAGCAGCTTTTCTGTCGCTGGAGAAACAGTAATTTTTTGAGAACTAATTCCGGATTTGCATGCTGTTGCCAGCGATGCAAACCCTAGAATTAAAGAAATGAAACTAACTTTATTCATACTACTAATTAATCTTTTTTAAAAAACCAAAATTGCTTGGCTCTAAATTTGGGTTTGGAATCATTTCTATTTTTTTATTAAATGTAATTAAACTATCTAAGTTCGTATGCGTCTATGTGTCAAAAATACACATATCAAAAACACATCATTTATGTGATTTTATTTTCTTATTCCTGAACATTCATTTTTTGGTTTTAAAGTTAGTGTTAGATAAAATAGAAAAGTAAGAGACTCATTCCTATTATCAGAACGACAAATAAAATTTGAAGTAATAAGAAGTTTCCTTTTTTGATTTTCATATGGCAAATTTAGATGCCGAAAACGATATAGAAATACAAAAAAGGGTATCTAAAAATACAGATACCCTTTTTAAAGCCCTAAAACAGTGAGTTTTTTAAATTTCGACAGTAGATTTATAAAATTTGTCGGCATATTGTGTTGGAGTTTCTCCATACTTTTTCTGGAAGCATTTGCTGAAATATTTCGGATTATTGAAACCAACTTTATAGCTAATTTCTGAAACGGTTAGTTTATTTTGTTCCAAAAATTGAGCAGCACGTTTTAATCTAATTTCATGAATAAATTCGTTTGGTGTACAATTCGTCCAAGCCTTGATTTTTAAAAACAGCATGGTTCTGCTGACCCCTAATTCGGAACAGAAAAACGGAATATCAAATTGTTCGTTCGAAATATTTTCTTCAACAATCTTGAATGCCTTTTTCAAAAGCTCTTCATCTAAAGAAGAAACCGTGATTTCTGACGGAATAAAACTGTCTTCAGTTGAAAACTTGATTTTTAAACGTTCTTGCGTATTCAATAGATTTTTAACGCGAAGTTTAAATTCTATTAAATTGAAAGGTTTACTGATATAATCATCGGCACCACTTTCCAATCCTTCAAATTTATAAACCAATGAAGATCTTGAAGTCAATAAAATAACCGGAATATGACTGGTTTTGATGTTTTGTTTTATTTTGGAACAAAGCTCAGTTCCTACCATTTCGGGCATAATTACATCACTTATAATCAAATTTGGTGTGAATTTTAATGCTTTTTCAAAGGCAATTTTCCCATTTTCGGCTTCAATAATGTTGTAATCTTTTTTGAGTAAGTTTTTCATGAACTTTCTCAAAACCTTGTGATCTTCAACAATCAGGATGGTTTGTTTTTCTTCGTTTACAATTAAATCTTCAAGATCTTCGTTTTCAATTGTTTCCGATGGCTCTAATTGCGCTTGATATTGCGCAATATCATCACTTATTTTGAAATCTGGAATAATTTCACTGTCTAAAAGATGTTCACGGCCAAGTGGCAAAGCAACTTTAAAAATAACCCCGCCCGAAGGTTTATTGGTTACATCAATTTTTCCTTTGTGCAGTTCGACAATGTTTTTTACAATTGAAAGCCCAATTCCCGTGCCTTTGTTGTAGTTTTTCTGAACTTGATTATGCATCGGAATTTCAAAAAATAAATCAAAAACTTTATGAATATGCTCTTCCGAAATTCCAACTCCTGAATCTTCAACAGCAATAAAAAGATTCTCAGTGTCGTTACTGATTTTAATGCTGATCGAACCACCTTTTGGCGTATATCTGAACGCATTAGAGATCAAATTATAAAAAACGCGCTCGAGTTTATATCGGTCAAAATACACCAGAATTTCTTCATTTGAAGTTTCAAAAGTATAATCATAACCGCCATCTTTGGCATATTCAATAAATGAAAGAAAGATCTCTTTTGTGAATTTCACAATATTTCCATTTGCAGATTCTAGTGCAACCTGATGATTTTCAAGTTTCCTGAAGTCCATTAAACGGTTAATAAGACCCAAAAGATGATTTGCGCTTCCTTCAATAACCAGAAGCTTTTTATACATTTCATTCGTTCCATTATAATCCGCTAGAATTTGCTGTAATGGACCTAAAATTAGGGTTAATGGCGTTCTGAATTCATGCGAAATATTCGTGAAAAAATCCAGTTTTAGTTTGTTGTTTTCTTCTATACGTTTGGTTTCCAGATATTCTAGTTCTAGTTTTTGTTTCAGTCTGGCTTTTGATTTCATAATCCAGATTAAACCATATAATCCTAAACCAATGATTATTCCGTATAATAAAAATGCCCAAACACTGCGCCACGGAGCCGGATTTACAACAACAGTTAAAGTTGTTGGAGTTTTGTTCCAAACGCCGTCATTATTTGCACCGCGGACTTCAAAAGTATATGTTCCAGGATTTTGAATAGCAAAATTGGCTTCGCTGTTTTTAGTTATCGTCCAGTTATTTTCCAGTCCGATTAAACGATAGCTATATTGATTTTTCTTTGATCGAATGAAATTCGGAATCGCAAAACTAATTGAGAAATTAGCTTTGTCATAATCCAGAGTGATGGTTTTGGTATATCCAATACTTTTTTCTAAAATGCCTAAAGAATCATTTGGATTTGTACTTTCATTCTGGATTTTCAAATCAGTAATCAAAACCTGAGGGGCGTATTGATTTTTGGAAATTTTTCGGGAATCAAAATAAGTTGCTCCAGAAGGACTTCCAAAATAAAAATTATTGCCATCAAGTTTTAAAGCCGCATTATCATTAAACTCATTATTTGTTATACCGTCTTTTTGATCGTAATTGGCAACTGTTCTTCGAGTAGTACTGTATTTTATAATTCCCTGATTGCTACTAATCCATAAATTTTTATCATCATCTTCTAAAATTGAATGGATCGATGTAACAACCGTATTTCCAATTTTTAGGTTGATTCTGTTGAATTTCTTTCCATCAAAATAATGCAGTCCTTTTGCTTTTGTTCCTACCCAGATTTTATTTTGAGAATCCTGAAAAACTGTCAGAATATCATCTCCGGATAAAGCAACATCATCAAAAAGGTAATGTTTTACAGTGTATTTATTGGGTTGAAAATCTTTAAGTTCAATAAGATTCAGCCCGCTCAATGTTCCTACCCAAAGTCTTTTTTGTTTGTCAACTAAAACCGTTCGCACATAATTATTGGTTAGATAATTTGCCTTGGTATTATCATTTCTAATAAATTGAAAAGCTTTAGAAACAGTGTTATAACGAATTAATCCTTTGCTAAAAGTACCCATCCACAAGATTCCGTTTCCTTCTGTTTTGATGGAATAAACACCGGCATCTTTTAGCGAGTCCTTTAATTGAGGTGAAATTCTGTCGCTTTCAAATGTTTTAGTAAGGGTATTATAAGCTGAAATTCCTTTGGAGAAAGTCCCCATCCACAAAATATTATTCTCGGCAACACACATTGATTTAATATCATTTATAGGCGTTTGCCCAGCTTTGTTGTTAAGATAAGTCGTAGCCTCAGTCTTTTTATTGTAAACAGTGATGCCACCACCTTCGGAACCAAAATAAATATTCTGATTTTTGTCGGCTACAATCGAACTCACCACATCATAGCTCATCGGAATCTTTTTCGAATTCTGATCATAATTGAAGAAATTTACATTCGAAATATCCCACATATTTACGCCTTTGTAATAACAGCCAATCCAAACCGAGCCTTTTTTATCGATGAAAATTGATTTTACTTTTTCGATTCCGCTGTTATGATTGTTATTACTGTAACTGTTGTTATTATTTATCTTTTGAATACTTTTATCTTCCCCTAAAATATAAATTCCGTCATAAGCACCAATCCAGATCGAGCCTTTGCGGTCAATAGCCAAAGCACGAATTTCACTATGAATTTCCTTGCGTTTTTCGTCAGATAAAAATGAAACAAAGCTGTTTTTTGATGAATCAAATTTTAAAAGTCCTTTGTTTTTTGTTCCAACCCAGATATTATTGAAACGGTCTTCGGCGATTGCCGACACATTTAGGACATCAATATTATTTAACGGATAATTTTTAAAAGAAAATTTCCCGTTTTTTCTGTTTGTTAAAACACACAATCCTTTTGTTGTTCCAATCCAGATTTGACCTTTTTTGGTTTTTAAAATACTCAGAATGTTATTACTTGGAATTGTAGTATCATCGGTAGCAGAATGAACAGCAGAAGCAAATTGCCCTGTTTTTTTGTTATAAACAGATAATCCTTTTGAAGTCCCAAACCACATTTCATCTCCAATTTTCTTTATACACCAAATGGTATTACTATTTATAGTATGATTGGTATTGTCGGTTAAGTATCGCTTGAAAGTATTGCTAACAGGGTCATAGCAATTCAATCCATTATAAGTTCCAATCCATAATTTTCCAGAATTATCTTCTTCAATAGCTAAAATATCATTACTGATAGATACTTTATTGGCAACATCATTCCTAAAAATGGTGAATCGGCTACCATCATATTTATTAAGACCGTCACGCGTACCAAACCACATTTGTCCAAATTTATCCTGATGTATGGCAATAACAGAATTCTGCGAAAGTCCGTCAGTGGTTGAAAAATTTTTAAGGCGGTATTTATTTTGGGAAAACAAATTTCCTGAAATAAAAAGTAAAACTAGAAAGACGCTCGTGTATTTCATAGCATTTATTTTTAGGTTAGAGTTTTATTAAGGTTCAAAGTGGCAAAGTGGCAAAGTTTCAAAGTGACAAAGGCTCAGAGATTCAAAGGTGCAAAGAAACCTTTGTCTCTTTGTAACTCTGTACCTTTGTATCTATTTTAATCGTTTACTTAGCTGATAATCATATAGCGATGGAATTTTGTCAACTGATGTGTTCAAAAATTCAATATAGGGATCGACGTCGTATTTGATTTCAAATTTTGTATTTCCGTGAACTCCAATGATTCTGGCAAAAGCGCCATCTTTCATTCCGTATAATAAAACTGGTTTTGATGAATCTGGATTTTCAACCTGAACATTTAAATTCCAAAAAGTACTGAAAGGCCCGTGTGATGGTTTCCAGTATTCGGCTCCTCCGCCTCCAAATATCGCATAGCTGTTATTTTTAGCTGTTTTTAGATGTACAGTGATATTATCAAACAAATTTTGGTGATTGGCTCCCGAATGCTGATCTAAAACCGGATCTGTAAATATTTCGCAGTTTTGATACACATTCTTAGTTGCAAAAGTGTTGAAACTTAAAGGATGAACTGCCGAATTATATATTTTCAGATTCTTTACCAAAACATTGTGAACGCCACCTAAAGTCACTGTATAATGTGCCAAATGGGTTCCGTCAGTTGTAACGTCTTGAATAGTCACATTTGAAACTTCTTCGGCTAAAATCCCGCTGTCTGCATTTGTGATTTTTACATCCTTAACCCAGCTATTGAACAAACGAGTTAAAAAAATCCCATTATTTCCTGGTTCAACATGATGTGCCACTCTTGGAATATCTGGAAAGGTAAAACGAAGATGCTCGATTCCTACTTCGTTTAAATGTTTCCATTCGACCAATTGCGCTTGGTAACTTGGTTTAACTGAAATTGTCAAAGGAGTTTTTAAGGTGATTTTAGAACTTGAAATTTTTAGGATTTCGACTTGTTGCCTAACAATTGGAAGTTTTGGAAATTTCCAATGATGCGAGCCCGGTTTTACATTCGCACCTTGATATAAATCTTTTATGATTTCGCCATTTTCACCATCTTTATTAAACAATTGAAGTTCGACAATATCTCCAGCTTTTATGTTTTTAACATCAGAAACATTGATTGTGAAATCTCCCATTTTCCCTGAACTGACTTTCGCCATAGGAGCCGATTCTGGTTCGTATTTATCTAAATAAGATTTTACACGTTCGCCCGGAATTTGTGTCCAAATAAATCCTCCGGACCATGCATATTGCGAAAAAGGCAAGTCAATATTATTTTCAGATTCGCGTTGTCTTTTGTCAAAAGTGGTCAAATATTCACGAAGCTCCGCAAGAGATTCTGGATCTTTAAGATACATCATCGGTCTCGGAAAGTAAATTTCGGTTCCATTTTCACCAGAACCAGTTCCGCGAAGTACAAAATTACTTCTTTCAATATACAAAATATTACTCAGAATAATTCGCCCTTCAGGCAATTGCAAAATGACATTTCCTTCAACTGCAGTTGGCGGCTTTTAAGGCTTTCAATAAAGCTTTAGAATCATCTAAATTATCGTTTGCTTTTACGCCAAAATCTATGGCATTGATAATTTTTCCATGTAGTTTCAGGAATTTGGCTTTCGCCGAAGTGATAACCAGCATAACTAAAATCAGGAAGATAATTTGTTTTTGAATCAGTAAGTATTTTGGGTGATTCCTGCGCCAAATATGTATACTATTTACAAACAGACTGCAACAAATAAAAATGGCTTGAACGAGTCATGGTTTTTTTGTGGTTTTTGGTTAGTTAGTGTTTTTTGTTTGCCACGAAGGCACGAAGGCGCAAAGTTTTTTTTTTCACGCAGATTTAGAAAGTATTTAAGCAGATTTAATTGCAGATAATTTATCAATTAATAATATGCGCAAATCTGCTTAAATCTTTTAAATCTGCGTAAATAATCTTTGAGTGAAACATTTAAAATAACTTGTGCTTAGTGCCTTCATGGCAAATACAAATTATAAAGATCTCTTAATCCCATTTCAAGCCCTCGTAATTCGGCTAAACCTCTCAAACGCCCAATTGCAGAATATCCCGGATTTGTCTTTTTATTCAAATCGTCCAGCATTTGGTGGCCGTGATCTGGACGCATTGGCAATTTGCTGTTATTTCTTTTTTCCACTTCAAGAATCGCTTTTACGACTTCATACATATCAACATCGCCTTCAAGATGATTGGCTTCGTAAAAACTTCCTTCTTCATCTCGTTGCGTACTTCTCAAGTGAATAAAATTCATTTTATCGCCATGACGTCTTACAATTCCCGGTAAATCATTATCAGCTCTAACACCGTAAGAACCCGTACACATCGTAAATCCGTTTGATTTTGAAGGTGCAGCATTCATTAATTCCATCAAATCTTCTTCAGTACTTACAACCCTCGGCAAACCTAAAATCGGGTAGGGAGGATCGTCAGGATGAATCGCCATCAAAACTCCTTTGCTTTCTGCAACCGGAATAATTTCCTTTAAAAAGAAGAAGAGATTATCCTTCAAAGCTTGTCTGTCAATATGATTGTAAGCACTTAAAGTCACCAAAAAATCTTCAACAGAATAAGCTTCTTCAGCACCCGGAAGTCCAGCCAAGAATATTTTGCTGTAGTTTGACTTTGTCTTCGTCAGTCATGGCATGAAAATATTTCGTAGCTTTTTCGAATTTGTATCGACGAGTATTCTTTTTCAGCTCCTGGTCTTTTCAAAATAAACAATTCAAAAGCCGCAAAAGCATTAATATCAAAACGTAATGCTTTTGATCCGTCTTCAACTTCATAGGACAAATCGGTTCTTGACCAATCTAAAACAGGCATGAAATTATAGCAGATGCAATGAATACCACACTAAAGCAAGATTTCCAATACTTTGTTTGTAATTTTCAATATATTGAAGATATTTTCCCGTTTGTTTTTTAATGTCTTCGTGCACCGGAATACTTTCAACAACCGACCAAACCAAGCCAGACGCACCTTTTTTAGGATCACCGTCTTGGTGCTCAATTTCAATTTTTCGTTTGATAATTTCTTCAATGCTCCAAACTTGTCCGTTCGGAATATGGTGTAAAGCGGTTACGATTCCGGTTGCTCCGGTTTGTTCAATATCTTGTAAAGAAACAGGATCATTTGGTCCGAACCAGCTTAATGTTTGTTCCATTTTATATGTTTTTGTTTATTCCTACAAGGTTTCTAAAACCTTGTAGGTGTTTTTTAATTTATGTAAACGTATATTTTAAACCTACAAGGTTTTAGAAACCTTGCAGGAGCTTTATGAATTTTAAATACTTGTTGCAGCAAATCCACCATCAACTTTTAACACAGTTCCTGTTACAAATTTTGACATGTCACTGCATAAAAATAAAAGTGCGCCGTCAATATCTTCAGGTTTTCCAAATCTTCCCATCGGAGTATGGTCAATGATTTTTTCGCCTCTTGGAGTCAAGTTTCCTTCTGGAGTAAATAATAAAGCGCGATTTTGTTCACCAATGAAAAATCCTGGAGAAATAGCGTTTACACGAATTCCTTCACCGTATTTTGAAGCCAGTTCAACCGCCATCCATTGTGTGAAATTATCTATTGCTGCTTTTGAAGCCGAATATCCAACAACTCTTGTCAACGGTCTTTGTGCCGAGGCAGATGAAATATTAATGATGTTTCCTGATTTTTGCTTTGCAAAAAGTTCTGAAAAAACCTGAGAAGGAAGCATTGTTCCGATGATATTCAAATCGATTACCTGCTGTAAATCCTCCGTTTTCATATCATAGACAGCTTGATCTGGCTGAATGGTTGCGCCTGGCATATTTCCACCGGCAGCATTAATTAAAATGTCAAGACGACCGTATTTTTCTACGATAAAATCTTTGGCTTTTTCTACTTCTTCTTTATTTAAAACATTGGCTTGGACAGCAAAAGCTTGTCCACCATTTTTTTCTATATTTTTTACGGTTTTTTCCGCTTTTTCAAGTGATTGAGAAACGATTCCGACAATTACGCCCTGTTTTGCCAAAACGTTTGCAAAGTTGCTTCCTAATACGCCGGCACCGCCTGTTATAAGTGCAATTTTTCCTTTTAGATTAAATACTGAATCCATATAAATTATGATTATTTTCTTAAAGTCTGAATGGTGTCCAGCACTTTTTTAGTTTCATTTTCGATTGTCGCATAGTCGCCTTCTTCCATGCGTTTTTTTGTGATAAGTTTACTGCCAAGTCCTACAGCAGATACACCTGCTGAAAACCAGCTCTCGATGCTAGAATATGTTGTATCGACGCCCCCGGTTACCATAAAGGTTAAAGAAGGAAAAACATCTTTAATACTGCTCATGAATTCTGGGCCAAGTATATTGCCCGGAAAAAGCTTGATGAAAGTTATACCAGCATTTTCTGCTGCAATAATTTCTGTTGGTGTCATGCACCCTGGAGCATAAAGCGCGTTTTTACTTTTTAAAAAATCAGCAACTTCAGGAACAAAACCGGGGCTAATGAAAAAGTCTGCTCCGACTTTGTGAAAGTCTTTGGCTTGCGATTTATTTTTTATGGTTCCAATTCCTAAAAGCATTTCTGGCATTTCGGCATTTCTTACTTGTACCATTTTTTTGAAATTAACCAAAGCTTCTGAACCACGGTTCGTATATTCTACCGCTCTAATTCCAGCATTGTATAAAGCGCGAAGTACTTCAACACTTACAGTTTCTTCCGAATTGAAATATAAAGGAAGCATTCCCTGTTGGGCAATAATTTCTATTGAATTTTGAATGGAGGTCATGTCTAGATTTTTACTTTAAAAACAAGTTTTTTTAGTAATCCTTCGCCAATCATCGCAGCGTGGACATCTTCTGGAAATAAAATCGCAAATTGTTTTTCCTGCAATTGAAAAAACATATCAGGTTTATCATGAAAAAAACGAACGTCTTTTTCGTCACTGTAATCACCATTTGGACTAACACATTTTTCTCTAGGTTTCCATGCATACGTTTCTGGGCCATTAAGGACAATTTGAATGTCAATGTTTTTATCGTGGCATTCAAAACCTTTAATACTTTGTTCTTTGGTTGTTCCTTCGCCTGCAATTACAATTAGTTTTAATCCTTCGGTAATTTCCAAAACTCCTTCTTCAAGTTTGCTAATGTCGTTTTGATCTACATAATCAAAAGCCTTTTTGAAATTGGGGTGCAGACTGTAATATTTTGCTGCATTATGTAATGAGTCTACTATCATTTTATTTCGTTTTTTTGAGACGTTTTTTGTTTAATTGTTTGTTTAGATAGAATATTTTAATTTATTGGTATTTAGTGTTTTAATATGTTCATGTCATGTCGATGACTATATTTGGTTTTACTGTTTGTTTAAACAGTTGAAACAGTATTTGTTATGTTTTAACTTTATTTAAATCTTTACTTTTAATAAATAATATTAATAACTTGAATATTATGTTATTAATATTATTTATTTTAACTAATTGGTTTTGAATTTTTAAAGAATTAAACCAAAAAAAATATCCAGAAACAACCTTTATTTTTATCAATTATGTATTTTTGCGTGTACGCACACGGTATTTTACAAATGTATATAAAAAGTTAAGTAAAACAACTTATATTTGATGAAAATAATAATGTTTTTACGTGGCTAATTTATTTTTTTAACTTAAAAATCAGCGATATCATAACGATAAAAAAAATAGCAGCGCTAGCAAATGTCTCGCCTGGAACGGTTGATAGAATCATTCATAACCGCGGACAAGTTGCTCAAGAAAATGTAGATAAGGTAAATGCCATTATTGAAGAATATGGTTACAAACGAAATATTCTGGCGAGTAATTTGGCATTGAATAAGAAGTTTCATATTGCTGTTTTTTTGCCCAAATATGAAAATCTGGAATACTGGAAAAGCCAGATTTCTGGAATTGAAAAAGCTGCAGCTGAATTTGTAAAATTCGGAATTGTATTGGATTATTTTTTCTACGATTTTAATAAAGAATCTTTTCAAAAACAGATTAAAAAAGTAATTGAGTTTGATTGCGATGGATTACTTTTTGCACCAATTTTTTATGAAGATTCAGTTCGATTTCTAGCGGAATATGAAAAGAAAAATATCCCAGTTGTGATGATTGATTCTAATATTTCGGAAGAAAACAAACATGCTTATGTTGGTCAAGATGCTTTTCAGAGTGGTTATCTGGCTGGAAGACTGATTAGTTTTGCAGTAAAAAATGAAAGACAGGTTTTGATTTTTAAAATAACACGTGAAATCGAAAGTACGTCAGTTTATCTACAGCGAATAGACGGATTCTATTCGTATTTTAAAGATCATGATGAGCTAACGAATTTTAAATTTTCTGAAATTACCATTAAGGATTCCGGAATTGATCAGCTGTGTTTAGAAATGTTTAAAGGCATTAACAGTGTTTTTGTACCCAATTCAAGAGCTTATATCGTGGCTCGATTTTTAGAAGAAAATAATATAAAAGGGATCCGAATTATTGGTTTCGATTTATTAAATGAAAACATTGAATATCTAAATAAAGGTATAATTGATTTCCTAATTAATCAAAGACCCGAAGAACAGGGATATATGGGAATTAATTATTTATACAAAAAATTAGTACTTAAAGAATCTGTTGAGGATGTTCATTATATTCCACTAGAAATTATACTGAAAGAGAATTATTTTCCTTCGAAGAAGTAACGATTTTAGCCCGCTGATTTTACGGATTTAGCCGATTGCCACAGGTTATTTGTGTCAATCAAAAAGAATAATAAAATCCGTGTAAATCAGTTTAAATCCGTAAAATCCGTGGGCAAAAAACTTATTTCTTCACCTTAACAACAAGCGGATTATTTATTTTCTCAGCAAAAGAAGTCAAATAATTTTCCCATTCTTGTTTAGTTTGGAACGGACTTCCTTTTTTCCATCCAAAACCAGTGTAATAAATTGCTTTTCCGTTTTTGACTGCAATATTTCCGTATAAATTGCTTAATTCTTTTTCGTTTGTAACGTGATTATCAAAGCTTGTCATGCTGTTTTTTGGAGCAACTAAACCCATTCCAATTTCAGAATCGTCGATTGGTTCCCAATAACTCAGCCAACCGTTTTTTAAGTTCGTTTCAGTGGTTCCTTTTTTGTCATGAAGTGTTATCCCGACAGCAATACTTTTAGTTCCAGTAATTGTTGTTTCATATCGAGAAAGATAACTTCCGTAATCTAAACTGATTAATTTTGATTCGGTTATTTTGTTTCCTTTTGCATCCCAGTCGGCGTACGTTAAAATAAAACTCGTTCTGATTGGTCCTGTTGTAATAGTTTTCCAGCTGATGAAATTCTTCGAAAAATAATATTTCCCATCCACATTTACAGCAATTCCGCCAATTCCACGACTGTCACCCACCTGAAAATTATCTAAACCTTCACCTGTATCTTTGTGGTAAGTTCCTTTTCCAGTAGTCATTTTATCGTACCATTTGTTGATAATTGGATACTCAACTCTTTTTAACCAAGCGTCTATACCGCTTGTCAAGGCACCTCCGGGAACTTTATCTTCGACCATTTTTTGCGCCACTGGACCATACGCTCTAAAAGCAACTTTGTTGTTTTCCCATGCATAATCATCTATTCTTTCGGGCACAAATCTAGAATAACAGCTTGCAACTTGCGATGCATTCGGATTAGTTCCCTCTAAAACTTCAAAATTCTGTTTTGACTTCGCTTTTATTTTTGGTTGAAACAAAAGCACGTCCATCGTTCCGTCTCCGTCATTATCAACTGTCTGCGTTTCTAAAAGTGAATTGGCACTTATATCTTTTATAATATAATTTTCAAGTTTTGCTGTAGCTGGCAAACCAAGTGTTTTTTTAGTTAATTCTACTGTTTCAAATTCTCTGTCAGCAGCTAAATTGTTGGTTATAGTAATGGTTTTGGTTTGAGAATAAAGGGCAAAATTACTTGCCAGAATTGCAGTTAGTAAAAGATTTTTTTTCACAATTTGTAATTTTTATTGTTGGTCTGTTAATAAAGTTCAAGTCATAAAGATACGTTGCAAATCGTAATCGGAGATACAATCTTAGGTATAAAAATGTACAAAATTCTGTTAATTTGTTATCGCTTATGCTTTTGGGATTTATTTTAATTTGTACTTTTCATTTCGTGAGTCGGCACTATAATGTTGGCACTATTAAAAGTATAAAAAAGAATATGGAAGTTAAATGTATTATTTTCGATTGTGATGGAGTTTTAGTTGATACAGAAAAAATTGGCAACGGAATTTTGCTTGAAATGGCATCAGAATATGGTTTTAAGATGGATCTTGAAGATGCCTATCGCGATTTTAACGGTCGGAATTTAAAAGATTGTTTTCGATATATTGAAGAAACAATTCATCAAAAACTTCCTGAAAATTTTGAAACAGAATACCGTCAGAAAAGTTTTGAAGCTTTCAAAACTCAAGCAAAACCTATGGAAGGCGTTGTTGATTTTATTGAAAAATTAAAAATTCCTTATTGCGTTGCATCCAGCGGTCCGGTTGAAAAAATAAGACTGAATCTCGAAGTGGCCGGTTTGCTTGATAAGTTTGAAAATAAAATATTTAGTTCCTACCAAATTAACAGCTGGAAACCTGAGCCGGGAATATTTTTACACGCAGCAAAAGAAATGGGTTTTGAAGTCAAAAACTGCATCGTTTTGGAAGACAGTAAAGCAGGTGTAAAAGCCGGAATTTCTGGCGGATTTAAAGTGTACGGTTTTGCGAATGGTTTTAATAATCAAGATTTAGAAAAAGAAGGAGCAGTCCTTTTTCATAGTTATGAAGAGTTGAGTGAGTTGCTAAAATTTTAGATTTTAGAATTCAAGTTTTGAGTTAAACCCGAAAGGTTTTTAAAACATGTCTTAGTCATTCGGAAAAGGCTTCGACTTCGATCAGCTGAAAAGATTGGAGATTAAGTTATTTTTAGTTGTCAGCGTGAACGAAGTCGAAAGCACGCAAAGTGTATCCTCGTTTTTTGTCATTGCTCGTTTCTGAGAATGACAACATTGTGCAAATAGAGCTTTGACAAAGTTGATTCCTAACATTAGAGTTTAAATTTTATCTTACAATTATAAAATTGTTCGATTAAAATGTAATTTGTTGCATTAAAATAAATTTTTATATATTTGAATTTCGACATTCTCTTTTTTAGTTTGATAATAATGAATAATTGTTGTCAATACATTTAAGATTGAATGTTTTTGGCTAAAGAAAAAATGACTTATCCCAAAGAGCCGTTTTTTTAAAATTGTGATTCCAAAAATCACAAAATAACCTACAGACAGAAATAAAAATGACGAAATTTATAAGAATTTTAATTTTATCAATATTGCTCATTTCTCCAGTTTTAAATGCGCAGATTAAAAAAATTGGTGTTCCTTTTATAATTAATTATAATCCTAAAACTTACAAAGCCGCTTCCGAAAACTGGGATGTTTTGCAGGATTCTAAAGGAATGATGTTTTTTGCCAATCATTTTGGGATTATGCAGTTTGACGGCGTTCGTTGGAGCATCGTTACACAACCGGAAAATAGGAGTATGGTTCGCTCGCTTGCCATCGATAAAAAAGATAAAATGTATGTTGGCGCTCAGGGCGATTTTGGTTATGTGATTCAATTGCCAAACGGACAGTATCAATATACATCTTTAGTAAAATTACTTCCTGAATCAGCTCGAAATTTTGGTGATGTTATACATACGGTTATCCGAAATAATGAAGTGATTTTTTTCTCTTATGAAGAAATTTTCATCTACAATAACAATAAAATCAATGTTTTAAAGTCTAAAGGAAAATTTGATGATTTCTTCGAAGTCAATAAAGAAATCTATATTTCGCATACTACCAAAGGTTTATTGAAATTAACAGACAATAAATTAATTCCGATTACAAATGGAGAGAAGTTTGCCGGAATGAAAATCAGAAAAATCTTTGAAATTCAAAATGGTCTTTTACTTTTTACGCAAAAAAACGGACTTTTTACTTTTAAAGATAATCAGTTAAAACCATTTCTTACAGAAGCAGATAATATTTTAAAGCAAAATCAAATTTCTACAGGCATTCAGCTTTCTGATGGATATTTCGGAATTGGAACCCGACAAAACGGGTTGATAGTCATAGATGGTTCGGGACGTTTGATTCAGCATATCAATAAACAAATGGGTTTGCAAAACGATTATGTAACTAATTTAACGGTTGATAAAGAAGATAATTTGTGGGTTACACTTAAGGAAGGAATTTCATTGATTCAGATTTCTTCGCCATTGTCCAGAGTTTTAGACACTTCAAATTCAGAAACCAAAATTTACTGCAGTCAGATTTATCAGAATAAATTATATATCGCGACAGATAACGGTTTGTTTTGGATGGATTGGCATTCTTATAAAAACGGTAGACATGAAAATGCAAATTTTCAGCATGTTTCCGGAATGTCTGAAAATGTTTGGAATATTAGTGTTTTTGGAAATTCGCTTTTGGCTTTTGAAAAAAATGGAATTTTTGAAGTTTCTGGTAATTCAGCAAAATTGCTGGCAAAAGTTGATGGCGCGTGGAAAGGAATTTTAGTTCCTAATCATCCTGATTTATTGCTTGTTGGTGGTTATAATGGAATGTATCTTCTAAAAAAAATAAATAATTCGTGGGTTTATCAAAATAAAATAAAAGGTTTTGAAGAAAGTAGCCGAGTTATCGAAACGGATAAAAACGGTGATTTCTGGATCGCCCACGGATACAAAGGAATCTATAAAATTCAGTTTAATAAAACATTTGATGCCGTTTCAAAAGTTGAATTTTACAATCAAAAGAATGGTTTCCCGTCGAGTTTGTTTTTAAATACGTTTAAAATTGATAATCATATTCTTTTTGGAACTACAAAAGGGGTTTACAAACAAGATGCGCATTCGAAGAAAATGATTCCAGAACCAGTTTTTAGGAAATATCTGGGAATGGAAAATCATATTCGATTATTAAAACCTGATAATCAAAATAATATATGGTACGTTTCTGGAGAAAATACCGGAAAAATGACAAAAAAGTCAAATGGAAGTTTTGAAGTTGAAGAACTGCCTTTTAGAAAACTTCGTTATTCATATGTTCCAGGTTTTGAGAATATTCAAACGACAACGAGCGGTGATGTATTTTTTGGAACACAAGATGGTTTAATTCATTATAATGCTATTAAAAAGAAGAAATACAAAACGAAGTATAAAGCGGTAATTTCAGAAGTGAAATGTATTTTTCCAAAAGACAGTTTGATATTTTCAAGCCGTTATGATGTGCTTCCGAATAAAACAAAAGATGCAGGAGAAAAAATCTCACCTATTTTATCGCATTCTAATAACGCATTGCATTTTTCTTTTTCATCACTTTTTTACGATGAAGCCGATGCAACAAAATACGAATACTGGCTGGAAGGTTTTGAACCGAAATGGTCAGAATATAGTCTGCAAACCGAAAAAGAATATACAAACTTACCTGAAAAAGAATATGTTTTTCACGTAAGGGCAAAAAATATTTATGATGTGGTAAGCGAAGAAGCAGTTTTCCGATTTGAAGTTTTGCCACCTTGGTACAGAACAATTTGGGCTTATATTTTGTATTTTGTACTTTATTGTGTTGTCATTTATTTGGTTATTAAATATCAAAAATTTTTGGCTGAGCGTGATCGTCAGCGGTTAATTCTGAATCAGGAAAAAGAATTATTGCGCGCTCGTGCTGAACTTAACGAACAGAGATTGAATATGGAACAGGAAAATATGGCTATTGTTCGGGAAAATCTCGAAACAACGATCAATCTGAAAAATGCCAAAGTAGCTTCAAATACCGTGAATCTTATTCATTTAAATGAAATTTTGCTTTCGATAAAAGAATTAATTGCGCAAATGGATAAGAAAAACGATCCAAATGTGAACTTTAATTTATTGAACAAAATAAACAAACTAATCGATCACGAATTACAGGGTGACAAACACTGGAACGAATTTGAGGAAATTTTCAATCAGCTTCATGATAATTTTATGCAGAGGATGAAAATAACTTATCCGGAACTGACTCCTCGCGATATGCGATTGTGCGCTTACTTGAGAATGAACTTTAATACAAAAGAAATTGCGCCGCTTTTGGGAATTTCTGTTCGTGGAGTTGAAGATACCCGATATCGAATTAGAAAAAAATTACAGCTTCCTTCGGATGCAAATATCACAGAATTCATTCTAAATTTTTAATTTTTTATTATGATGTAAAATCCTAAGTAGTTTTACGCCTTTTTTCTTCATTTTTTTTAAATCACCGTAGTCAAACCGTACTCAAAAATGTAAGTGTAGCCTGATTTATTTGTTAATATTGTCGGATTATTATTAGGATATTGACCTGTTTAGTGCAAAACAGGTTTTATTATAGTAATAGACTTTACTAACAAAAACTAAAAAAATGAAACAAAATGACTCCTTTTTCGGCCGACCACCGAAAGACAATTTCTATTATTTTAAACAATTTTTGGGCATAGCTATATTGGTGCTTTTGCCATTTTTAAAAGTTCAGGCGCAATGCAAGACATTGGTTTGGTCTGATGAATTTAACGGTACTACTGTCGATGTAACTAAGTGGCAGAGTATTTCCGGAAACGGTTGTCCTTCGCTTTGCGGATTCGGAAATGCTGAGGCGCAACGCTACGATCCAAATCAGGCGACAATTGTAAAAGAAGGAGCAAACAGTTACTTAAACATTGAGGCTAAATACCAACCAAACGGATCATTTCCAGATCAGCCTTATGCTTCTTCAAAATTAACTACAGAAGGAAAGTATTCTTTTAAATACGGTAGAGTCGAAGCTCGTATGAAGTTATCAAATGGGCAAGGCGCATGGCCGGCATTCTGGATGCTTCCCGTTAACGGAAACTGGCCTTATACAGGTGAAATTGATATTATGGAAGCCAAACACAGAAACCCACAATCTGTAGACGGAACGATTCATTATGACGGAAATGGATATCATTTTACAGGAAGAAGCTACAGTTCACCAACAGATTTATCTGCAGACTTTCACGTTTATGCGGTAGAATGGGGACCAAATTTTATAAAATGGTATGTTGATGATGTTTTATTTCACACCGCAACTCCAAATACTACAGTAAACGGAGGATGGCCATTTAACGATAATCAGTTTTATATCATTTTAAATCTTGCTGTAGGTAGTGCAGGAACGCCTTATACAAGTGTGAATGGTGCGGGTGTTGCGCCAATTCCTGGAGATTTCCCGGCTAAATTACAAGTAGATTACGTTCGTGTTTATGACGGAAGTTATAAATATGCTGTTGCTGGTGATGCAAAAGTGTATCAAAACGAAACTAGTAAAACATATTCTGTTAATGCTATCGCTGGTGCAACGTACAATTGGACTGTTCCTTCGGGAGCGACAATTACAGCAGGACAGGGAACAAATGCTGTAACAGTAAATTGGGGAACTACAGGCGGTGGTGTTTCGGTAACGGCAACAACTTCTGGCTGTACTGCAAATACGTATAAATTGGCTGTAACGACAGAAGTTGCAATTCCGGTAGAGAAAATTCAGGAAGATTTTCAAACCAACAGAAATGTTGTTTACGGAAATAAAACAGGAGTTTTAACAGAAGCCATTGCAAATCCATCTGCAACTGGAATTAATACTTCGGCTTTGGTTGGAAGATATGTTCGTAATTCTTCTGAATTATATGATGTTTTCAATATCAAAAATATCGTAATCAGCAATGCAAATGATTATGTGTCAGGAAGAAAAAGAATCTCTTTTGATTTGTATACTTCGGCACCAGTTGGAACAAAAATTTCGATGCAGTTAGAAAATAGTAATGTTACAACGGCAACTAATTATCCATCAGGAAGACACAGTGGTTACAAAGCGACTACAACAGTTCAGAATAAATGGGAAACAATTGAATTTGAATTTGAAAAAATTATTGATCCAAACACAAGTGCTTTGACGATTAATAATGTGGCTTTACTTTTTGAATCGAATTCAAACTCTGGTACAACGTATTATTTTGATAATTTGTTGACAAGAGCTACTCCGGAAAAACCAATTGTTGCCACAGATGTATTGCAGAACTATGACGGCATCAATAAAATTATAAAAGGAACTACGACAGGAACTTATACTGTTGTAGCAAATCCGGGTTCAAACTCCGTTAACTCGTCTGCAAATGTGGCGAGATACGTTCGAAATGTAACGGAACAGTACGATGTGCTTTTCTTTAATACACAAAATTCGATTGAGGATGCTGGTTTATTCAAAAACCAAACAAATAAAATTATGATTGATGTTTATACAACGGCTCCAGTTGGAACGGTTGTTAGCATGAATTTTGAGAACAGTGCGACTTCGCTTCCGGCAAATTATCCAATAGGAAGAAATAGTAATTATGTAGCGATTACAACGAAACAAAATCAATGGGAAACACTGACATTCTACTACAATTCAAGTCCAGATGCCGGAACTTCAAACCTAGCAATTAACCAAATGGTTCTTTTGTTTAACTCTGGTTCTTATACAAGCGATACGTATTATATTGATAACATCAGAATTGGAGCAACCAAACTTCCAGATACTTATACACCTGGAGTTGTTTATGAAGATTATCAAAATACACATAATATTACATTTAGAGATGCTATCGGAACTTATACGGCAAACGTAGCAAATCCAAGCGCAACAGGAATTAACACGTCTTCAAACGTTGGAAGATACGTTCGTAAGTCAACAGAATTATATGATAACTTCTCATTCAATACAACTTTAACGAATATTGGAGATTTTAAAGCGGGAACTAAAAAATTCGCCATGGATGTTTATACATCAGCTCCGGTTGGATCAATTATTTCATGGCAGGCAGAAAGCAGTGCTTCGGTTCCGTCAAACTATCCTGTTGGAAGACATAGTATTTATCAAGGAGTTGTAAAACAAACGAATACTTGGCATACGGTAACTTTTACGTATGTAAGTACGCCAGATGCCTCGACTGCAGATAACGAAGTAAATCGTTTTGTTTTCTTATACGAGCCTGGAACAAATTCTGGAAACACCTATTATTTTGATAATCTTAGAGCTTTAAATTTAGTTTCTACAGAAACTCCGGTGGGATTACCTGCTCCGTGGGTTAGTACAGATTTAGGTGCAGTAACGCCTGCTGGAGAAGCGACACATTCTAGCGGGACTTTTACTATTAAAGGTTCAGGAACTGATATTTGGGATACAAGTGATCAATTTCAATTTGTAAATCAATCCATTACGGGCGATGCTGAAATTATTGCTAAAGTTAATTCGCTAACTAATACAAATACTTACGCCAAAGCTGGTGTTATGTTTCGTGAAACGCTTACACCAACTTCCAAACATGCGATGACCGATGTGACACCAGCGGCGGGAGTTGAGTTTTTATCACGAGATACTACTTCGGGAGTAACTGTAGCCGATGTTGCTGCGGGAACTGCACCAAAATGGGTTCGGGTAGTACGTTCTGGAAATGTATTTACGTCTTACACTTCTGATAATGGAACAACGTGGATACAGCTTGGAACTCCAAAAACAATTGCAATGGCAAACACCATTTATGTTGGAATGGCAGTTACGTCTCACGCAAACGGAACTTTAGGAACAGGAGTTTTCAGCGATGTTATTGTTCGAAATATTACGCCAAATCCTAATGTGAATTTAGCTTTATCTAAAACCGCAACGGCTTCTACAGAAGAGAATCCAACTTTATCAGCTAATAAAGCAATTGATGGAGACGGAACAGTTTCAAGATGGGCGAGTTCTTTTGCAAATGCTACAGAATGGATTTATGTTGATTTGGGAAGTAATTATAACTTGAATCGCGTGGTTTTAAAATGGGAAGCAGCTTATGCAACACAATACAAAGTACAGCTTTCTACAGATAATGTTTTCACAGAAAATGAAACTATCAATACACAAACAGCCAGCGACGGGGGAACTGATGATTTAACTGTAAGCGGAACTGGGAGATACCTTAGAATTTTGTGTACATCAAAAGCTTTGGCTCCTTACGGATATTCATTGTATGAAATTGAAGCTTACGGATCAGCATCTGCAGCTAAAAAAGCGAATGTTGCAGTTGAAGAAAGTGCGCCGGAAAATGTTGTTTTTGCAATTTATCCAAATCCGGCAAGCGACTATATTCAAGTTGCAATTCCTGAAAACTTAGATAATAAAATCATCACGATTTATGACAATTCAGGAACATTGATTCTTCAGAATAAACCAGAAAAAGAAGCAAGTGAAAGCGTAATTGATTTGAGCCGACTGAGAGAAGGAATTTATATTCTGAATTTCAAATCAGATCAAAAAAGTTGGACTAAAAAGTTAATTAAGAAATAATTAAAAAACAAGTTGGGTGTAATGATCCTAAATAGTTACACCCAATTTTTTACACATTTTATTTTCTCATTCTTACTAATTAGAAACAAATTTTTATTAATCAAAAAATCTAAACAATGAGAAATTTTAAGTTACAAAAGAAGTTTTTTTTAGCAGTAATGCTGACATTCCTATCTGTTTTAATGTACGGACAAGGCGCTATTCCTTTTACAATTAGTAATAATTCTACATTTAATGACAATGAATTATACGTTGCAATTGTAGGAATAAATTATACAACCGGAGACCATGTTTGGGTAGATGCTAAAACGAGTCAGGTTTTACCAATGAGTTCGTCTTACAATACTGTTACCGGACCAACAATTGGCGGAAATACTGGCCCTGGACAAAATTCAAAATATGCGGCTTGTTTTACTAAATTAAGCGACATTCCAAATAAAACTTTTACACTGCCTTTAATTGCAGGTTGTAGAGTTTTTATTTCTAAAGGTTCGCAGTTGTATTTTTACTTTTTTGGTGCAAATGGCGCTCCGTCAGGATATGCTTCGCCAAATCCGCAGAATGCAACTGATCCGAATCAGGGAATTTTATATGAAATGATCGAATTGACTAACAATCAATATGGTTTCTTCGGAAATCCAACACGTGTAGACTCCTATAAATATCCAATGGGATTAGAATTATTTGGTGCAAACGGTTACCAAAAAAGAGTTGGAGATTTAAAAAAGCATGCTGATATCGTTGCTGCTTTTAAAGCCAATGTTCCGGCAGAATTTCAAGGTTGTGTAAACGATGCAACAGGAGAAATTACAGCGCCATCTAAAACTCCAGCTTTTGCTGAAGGAACGGGACAATACGCAAACTACTTAAAATCGTATATCGACGCTATTTGGAACAAATACAAAAACGAAGATTTAATATTTTATGCCGGGGATGCCGGAGTTTTTAAAGGAAGAGTTATTGGTGAACAGCTAGAAATGGTTGGACAATCTGGAGGATTTGTTGGCCGTACAGGAAGAGTTCAATATAGGCCAAGTACTCAGGAAGCCCTTGAAGGAAAAGGTGTTTTAGACAGAAGATTGGTCGATGGAGATTTAGATCTTGTAATTCAAGCTCAATTAACAGCGGCAATTAACCGACATGTTGTAAATGTTACAACAACAAATCCTGGACAGCAAAACTGGTACGATGCTTCAAAATATTATCTGGTAAACCCAACAAACCATTATTCTAAATTCTGGCATTTACCAGGAATAAATGTTGATAATCTGGCTTATGGTTTTGCTTATGATGATGTTGGTGATCAGTCGCCATCGCTTCATTCGTCGCAGCCTACTAAAGTTATTGCTTCTTTTGGAGGTTATGCAGGAACAGTTCCTTCAGTTCCGGCTTCCACAGATGTTATTACAGTTTATAAAGATTGCAATTACACAGGTTTTTCAGGCGGATTAACTATTGGAGATTATAATTTAGCTCGTTTAAATACTTTAGGTGTTTTAAATGATGATATTTCGTCACTTAAAATCACTCAGGGTTATCAGGCGATTTTATACCAAGATGACAATTTTACCGGAGCTTCAACCGTAATAAATTCTGATAATTCATGTTTAAATACAACTTGGAATGATAAAGTAAGTTCGATAAGAATTATTGCAAACGGAACTACAACTTTAGGAAACCAGACTTTCTTTTTACAAAACAGAAACAGCGGTTTATACATGGATGTTTGGAATTCAAGTATGGAAAATGCTGCGGGAATCAATCAAGGAGCATTGAATTCTGGAAACAACCAAAAATTTGTGTTTACACATTTAGGTGATGGATTATATAAAATCATTGCGAATCACAGCGGACAATCTTTAGACATCAATAATTTCAATAAAGCAAACGGAGCGCGTTTAGAGCAATATCCATACAATGCAACAACAAATCAACAATTTATTTTAGTTTCAACTGGAGATGGATATTATAAAATTGTAGCCCGTCACAGCGGAAGAATTGTTGAAGTTGCAGGAGCAAGTACAGCTTCTGGAGCCATTATTCAGCAATGGGATAACAACAACCAAACTTGCGGACAATGGAAATTAATTCCAGCTACAAGTTCTCAAACTTCAGTTTTAATTCAGGCAGAAGATTACTCAGCAATGAGTGGAATCCAGGTTGAAGCAACAACAGATACTGGCGGAGGTTCAAATGTTGGTTACACAGAAACTGGCGATTGGTTAGCGTATAACAGCATCAATTTCCCAACAACAGGTTCCTATTTAATTGAATACAGAGTGGCAAGTGCAGTGACTGGTGGAAGATTATCTTCTGATTTAAACGCTGGAGCAATTCTTTTAGGAAATGTTGATATTCCAAACACAGGCGGATGGCAAAACTGGCAGACAGTTTCTCAAACGGTAAATGTAAATGCTGGAACCTATAATTTCGGAATCTACATTCAAAATACTGGAATGAACATCAACTGGATTAAAATTACAAAAACAGGTTCAGCAGCAAAAACTGCTTTAGCGAAAGCTCCAGAAGAAGAAGCTCCAGTAGAAACAGTTTTAAATGTTTATCCAAGTCCGGTTGAAAATACACTTTATGTAACTACAGATCTTTCTGGCGGAAGTGTAAAAATTGTCGATTCACAAACGGGATCTACTGTTGCATCTCAAAAAATCAATAATAACAGTTTTGATGTTTCGCATTTGAAACAAGGAATCTATTTTATTGTTTTTGAAAAAGATGGAAAACAAACGATCAAACGTTTCATAAAGAAATAATTTTAGATTTCAGATTTTAGAGTTTAGATTAAAACTGAACGAATAACTTCATGTAAATCTGCAATTTCAGGCTTTAGGTTTTAGATAATAATTAGGTAGTGTTAGTTCTACAAAATTAGATTGAATTGGCAGTCAAATCTAAAATCTAAAGTCTGAAATCTAAAATCAAAAAATATACAACTCAATAACCGTCCCTTATTTACGAGTTTATTAATCTATTAAAACAATTATTATGAAAAACAATTACCGAAGAATGCTGCAGAAATGCGTGATTATTTTAGCGTTGGGCGTTTTTAACTTAGCGACAGCTCAACAAAAAAAAGTGATAGCCTACATTCCAAATTGGATAGATTTGAACGCTTTTTCAAGTACAATTCAGTACAGTAAATTAACGCACATTAATATTGCGTTTGAAAACCCTGATGCCAATGGATATTTAACTTTTAATTCCGGAAGCAATGCTATCATCAATGCTGCACATGCACAAAACATTAAAGTTTTTGTTTCACTTGGAGGTGGTTCCGTTTCAGAAGGAGGCGCCATTCGCGACAATTATTTTAATCTCATTACACCAGCAAACCGAACGGCCTTTATTCAAAAACTCTACGATTATGTTGTGGCGCACAACTTTGATGGAATCGACGTAGATTTAGAAGGCCCAGCAATCAATGGCGATTACGGAGGATTTGTTATTGCCTTAGCCAATAAATTACATGCCAATGGTAAATTGATCTCGGCGGCGCTTTCAGAAGGATATGGTGGTGCAAATGTACCTTCATCTACTTTTGCGGCTTATGACTGGATCAATATTATGGCTTATGATGCAACAGGACCTTGGGCACCAAACAATCCGGGACAGCATTCTCCATACAGTATGGCTGTAAATCAATTTAATTATTGGACAGGAAGAGGTTTACCTGCAAGCAAAGCCATTATCGGATTACCTTTTTACGGATACGGTTTTGGAGCAGCTGCAAATCAGGGAATTTCTTATGCTAATATCGTAGCGCAATATCCGGGAGCAGAAAATCAGGATCAGGTTGGAAACACGATTTATTATAACGGAATTCCAACAATTAAAGCAAAAACGACTTTTGCGATTCAAAACGCAGGCGGCGTTATGATTTGGGAATTATCTCAGGATGCAACAGGTTCTAAATCATTATTAACTGCAATTAATCAAGTAATTACAGGAAGTAATCCTCCAGGAACCGGAACTTTAATTCAGGCTGAAAGTTACAATACAATGAGCGGTGTTCAAACAGAAGCTACTACCGATACTGACGGAGGATTAAACGTAGGTTACTGTGACACAGGAGACTGGATGGCATATTACAATATTAACTTTCCAACATCTGGTAATTATGTTATTGAATACAGAGTGGCAAGTGCTGTTAACGGAGCCAGAATTTCATCTGATTTAAATGCAGGAACGATTCAGCTTGGTGCAGTGAATGTACCAAATACAGGCGGTTGGCAAAACTGGCAGACTATTTCGCAAACAGTAAACGTAAATGCAGGAACGTATAACTTCGGAATCTATATTCAAGCTTCAGGAGCAAATATCAACTGGTTTAGAATTACTAAATCGGCTTCAGGTTTAGCTGCGAAATCTGTTGCTCCAACTGCTGAAACTCCTACAGATATTGCAAGTGTTACTATTTACCCAAATCCAACAGCAGATACACTTTTTTTTAGTTCAGAAGTTTCTGGAGCAAATGTAAGCGTTATCAATTCTGAAGGAGGTGCTACAGTTTCATCACAAACAGTAAACAATAACAGTATCAATGTTTCTAATTTAAAAAGCGGAATTTACCTGATTTCATTGGAGAAAGATGGAATCAAAACGGTAAGACGCTTTATTAAAAAATAATAATAACCCATTCGCCATAATGGTTTTATATACATTAAATTTTAGGTTTTAATGTAAAGGCTGTCAGAAATGACAGCTTTTTTTTGCAATGAAAATTTTACGGCAATCCTTATAGCTATCAGGATTGCCGTAAAAAAGAATCTCAATAAAAACATTATCATTCGATAACAATAACATAAACTCATTTTATCATTAAATCGATAAAATTGCAGCTTATTACTTTTAATAAATTCCCCATTTTGCAAAAGCTTAAAACCTATGAATTTAAAATTTACTTCCTCAATAATTATATTCTTTATAATACTCTTCACTAGCACCATTTCGGCACAAAAATTGAAGAATCTCGAAGGTGTTCAAGTCGCTTTTTTATCTGATGTTCATTTGCAGGATTTATTTGGAACATTCTCAGATAACGATTTTAAAGGAGTTTTGAATACCAAAACCGGAAAATATGCGTTAATAAGAACGATGGGCTCGCAGTTGCATTCGACGAGAATTTTCAATGAAAATTATTTTGCCTTCATCGCCGCTCTTGAAGATATTGCAAAAAGAAAGATAAAATACGTTGCGCTTCCAGGCGATTACACCGATGATGGACAGCCAATTCACGTGCGTGGATTACAGAAGATTTTAGATCAATATCAGAAAAAATACGGTATTGAATTTTTTATAACCACCGGAAATCATGATCCGGTTGGACCATTTGCTCAGGAATCGGGTAAAGAAGATTTTTTAGGAAAAGAAGGAAAAAGCCAACCCATTTTTAGCAAAGACGGCATGTATAAGCCAAACATGAATATCGAACAGCCAGTTGTCATAACAGCCGATATTGCTAAAATGGGTTATTTTGGCATTACAGAAGATCTTAAAAATTTCGGTTTTTATCCAAATAAAAAATACAAATTCTGGTCGACTCCTTTCGCCAGTTACACTTCCCAAAATTACGATTTCAAAAAAGCCGTTGAAGCTTCACAATTAACTAAAAGAGTTTATAATGTTGCACCTGGATTTGAAGTTCCGGATGTGAGTTATGTCGTTGAACCAATCGACGGACTTTGGTTGATGGCAATTGATGGTAATGTTTATATTCCGAAGAAAACCGATGGCGATCCTAAAGATCCTAAAAACTATTCTGAAGCAAGTACGGGATATAATAATGTTCTTTCAAACAAAAAACACCTTATAAAATGGGTTCAGGATATTTCGGCGGAAGCCAAACTTCGCGGAAAAACTCTTGTAGCTTTCAGTCATTTCCCGATGATTGATTTTAATGATGACGCTTCCGCAGAAATTAAAGAATTATTAGGTCCAAATAAATGGCAATTGAACCGAGTTCCTGTTGAAGAAGTAGCGCAGGTTTTTGCCGATGCCGGATTGAAAATTCATTTTGGCGGACATATGCATATTAATGATACAGGAACGCGTACGACTGCAAAAGGCAATACTTTGGTTAATATTCAGACACCTTCACTTGCAGCTTATATTCCAGCTTATAAATTATTGACTATCAAAAAAGATAATTTGGTCGATATTCAAACGATTACAATTGATGATGTTCCGAGATTTGATGAACTTTTTGATTTGTATAAAATGGAATATCAGTTTTTAGAAAGTCAAAACGCAAAAGATATTTGGAATATTGATATCCTGAAAACAAAAAATTACCATGATTTTACCGATTTTCATTTGAAAGAATTAGTGCGTCTTCGGTTTTTAAAAGACGATTGGCCTTCTGATTTTGCCTCTTTTATTTTGAATGTTTCGGCTCATGATTTATTGGTTTTAGCAAATATCAAATCAGATAAAGATTTTGATTTTATTCTGAAAAATAAAGCACAATTCCAAAAGGAATGGAACGAAGCTGAAGCTAAATCGGAACAAATTTTGGCTCAAAATAATCTTAAAAAGGAAGATTTTAATTGGACAGGAAATGATCTTTTAATTGATTTTTATCGTTTTAGAAGTGCTGATGAATTGGCTCTTGCGGATGTTGGAGAAAAAAGAGCAAAACAATATAAAGTGTTGTCGAAATTATTTTTAGAAAATGCATCTACTTCAAATGAAACTCTTTTGAAAAAACAGATGAAATTGTTCTTAACAATCTTCAATAAATTTATGCATGAAGTTCCTGCAGATCATTTTACGGTTGATTTGAAAACTGGAGAAGTTAAAAGTTTGAAGTGATTCTTTTAACGCAAAGATAAACCCGACAGGTTTTTAAAACCTGTCGGGTTTGCTATAATGTTTATATTTTAAATGCTGGATGTGTTGGCACACAGATGACACGGATTTAAATGGATTGACGCGGTTTTTTGCACAATATTGTTGTCATCCTGAGCGAAGTCGAAGGACACGCAAGTAGCTCTACAAAGATTGGTTTAGTTGCTTTGCGGAGTTTCTTGCGTGTCCTTCGACTTCGCTCAGGATGACAAAAAATGAGAATAAAAAAATAGAAAAACCTTTGCTAATCCATTTAAATCCGTGTCATCCGTGTTCCATAAAAAAAGTTTCAAGTTTCACACAAAGTAAAACTTGAAACCTGAAACAAAATAAACTTGAAACTATTTTGCGCCATTAACAGGATCGACTCTCACATAAGTCCCATCATCATATTTAATTTGATAAGGAGAATTAAAAAAAGTACTCGGTAAATAGTAATCTGTTGAAATGATTTGAGCTCCTGATTTTTTTGCTGCTTCAAAATGTGAATAATCATTTGCTCTGGCTTCTTTCGTATCAGAATCGGCGCGGGTTCTTATTAAATATCCTTTTTTAACCAAATCAGCGATTGCTGGATCTTCAGAATTGTTTTTAAATAACCAAGCTGCTTCTGGTTTTCCAGGCTCGGCATTGATAAAAACGGCGCGTCCTTTTAGGGACGGATGATTTAATGCGTACAAATCTCTTTTTGCGCCGTTGTTGTCTAGAATAAATAAAAATTTACCTCTTGCTTTTTTCAGCGTTGGCCAGTTATTATTTAAAACAGCTTCTTCAAGCGTTTTATATTTTCCGCGAACCATATCGGGCGTAAGTAGTTTATTTCCTAATCCTTTACGAAGTTCTTTGTCTAAAGCATCAAAAAGTTCAGTCGTAAATTTTTCCGCTTTTGTTCCCAAATAACTATCATCATCTTTTGGTTCTAATGTGATAAAAACAGGAATATGATCAGGATTTGCGTCAGACCATTTTTTTAGTTCAGCAAGACAACTTTGAAGCGTGTAGCAGGAAGTTCTACCGCCG
>CAWCGN010000005.1:0-642500 GCA_963795025.1 uncultured Flavobacteriaceae bacterium
GAAAATTAATTGGTTATCTGATAACCGATTTTATAAAGGCAAACAACGAAAAAGAATAAATCATATTGAAGTTCAATGGCTAAAAACCAGCACATTTTTCAAATAATACCAAGATTCAAATAAAGGATTGACCGAATAAACCTATCTTTGCACAGAATTTTAGTACTTAAAACTAAATTCTTAATACCTAAGATATGTTATTCGAAGATTTATCACTTTCAAAAAGTATACAAAAAGCCGTATTTGAAGAAGGCTACCTAAACCCCACTCCCATTCAGGAACAATCTATTCCCATCGTTTTATCAGGAAGAGATTTAATTGGCTGTGCACAGACTGGAACAGGAAAAACAGCTGCATTTGCTATTCCAATTATACATCAGTTACACCGAATTGTAGGTTCATCAAAAAAAGCCAAACAAATTCGTGCACTTATTGTTACACCAACACGCGAATTGCAGTTCAGATTGGACAAAGTTTTGACACTTATGGCAAATATACTAATTTAACACAATTAACCATTTTTGGAGGTGTTTCTCAAAATCCGCAAGTTGAAACCTTAAAAAAAGGTGTTGATATTTTGGTGGCAACTCCAGGAAGATTATTGGATTTGCACAAACAAGGTTTTCTTGATTTTGATCATTTGCACACTTTGGTTTTAGACGAAGCCGATCAAATGCTAGATATGGGTTTTATTAACGATGTAAAAAAGATCGTAAAATTAACACCAAAAAACCGTCAGACATTATTATTCTCCGCAACAATGCCGATTGCTATTCGCGAATTGGCCGAAATGTTTTTGAAAGATCCAGCGCAAGTAGAAGTTTCTCCAGTTTCATCAACTGCCGAAAATGTAGAGCAGCGTATTTATTTTGTTGAAAAAACAGAAAAAAGAAACTTGCTTTACCATTTGATTAAAGAAGAAAATTTATCAAACGTACTTGTTTTTTCAAGAACAAAACATGGCGCTGATAATGTTGTAAAAGCACTTCGCAAAAAAGATATTCCTGCTGAAGCGATTCACGGAGACAAATCGCAAAATGCAAGGCAACGTGTTTTAGATGCTTTTAAAAACAAAGAAGTTGGTGTTCTGGTTGCAACAGATATCGCGGCAAGAGGAATTGATATTGAACAATTACCGTTTGTAATTAATTTTGATTTGCCTAATATTCCCGAAACCTACGTACATCGAATTGGCCGTACTGGACGTGCTGGAAATGGTGGAATTGCGATTTCTTTTTGTGGCAAAGATGAAGAACCTTACTGGAAAGACATTAAGAAATTGATAAAAGTTGATGTAAAAACAATTACAGAACATCCTTATCAATGGCATTCTGGAAGTCCGGAAGCCGGCGAAAAACCAAAAAACTCTAATCGAAGCGGAGGCGCTCATAAATCAAGAAAATCAAATGCTTCTAAACAAAATAAAAAACGCTGGTATTAACCAGCGTTTTCTAGCTTCTTCTATTAAGTAGCTTATAATTTTAAAGAGTTTTACAGGTTCAAATGGTTTAATGATTATATCATTTATTCCAGACGAAATTGCTTCATCTGTAATTTCATCTTTATCAAAAGCAGTCAGCGCAACAATTGGCGTCTTAATACCCTGCAATCTAATTCTTTTGCTGGTTTCAAATCCATTCATTAATGGCATATTAATATCCATTAAAATAAGATCAAAAGTTTCTTTTCCTAAAATATCTAAAGCGCCAAACCCATCGTCTACAACTTTACAGACATAATTATTCTTCTCAATAATTTTCTTCGTTACAAGCTGATTGATAAGATTATCCTCGACAATTAAAATCTTATAAACTTCATTTGAGGTCAAATCAACTTCAATTTCGTCTATAATTTTTTTCGTTTTCTCCGGATCATGTTCAAACGGAATAATAAATGAAAATGACGTTCCCTCACCTAATATCACTTTCTAGCGTAATTGTACTGCCAAACAAACCCTAATAGTCGTTTTACAATACTCAGACCTAATCCAGTTCCTTGATAATCTTCGTCTTTTCGTCCAACTTGAACAAATTTTTCAAAAATTTTACCTTGGTCCACAGTTGCGATTCCGATACCATTATCTTTAATAAGAAAACTAGGAAATGATTTTTTCCTTCTGTTTTCAAAAGATCAACCTTTATCTCAACTTCCCCATTTTTAGTGAATTTTAAGGCATTGCTGACTAAGTTCATTAAAATTTGTGCAAGTCTAAGCTTATCTCCAATTAAATATTCCGGAATATAAGGGTCGATATAAATATTGATTTTGTTATTGTTTTTTTGAGATAAAAAGGAAAGCGAGTTTTTGATCATCATAATTTCATCAGAAATATTAAATGTCAAATTTTCCAGTACTACTTTATTTTCTTCAATTTTATTAATCTGCAAAATGTCATTTACCAATGACAATAAATATCTGGCAGAGAATTTAAGCGAACTTAAATGTTGACTTCTTGATAATTCCTTATGCTCTTCAAAAAGCATATTTGTAATCCCAACTACTCCATACAGCGGTGTACGCAATTCGTGGCTAATGGTTGAAATAAATTGAGTTTTAAGCAAAGAGGCTTCCTCGGCAATTTCTTTTGCCTTTAAAAGCTCTAAATTATGTTTTTTTTTAAACCTGATATTTTTAATTAGAGTAATAATCAAAAAGAGGAGAATAAGAGAAATCAGTACAAACAGAATTACAATAATTCGTGATTTTTTAAGACTTTGATATTGCGAAATTTTTTCATTTTCAATTTTACCAATTTGTCTTTTGTATTCATCTAATTCAAGATTAAAACCTGCAATTGAAGCTTTTTTAAGTTTTTCCTGATTGTATAATTCTTCCGTAATTTTATTATACGAACTAAGGTTTTCATATGCTTCTTTGTATCTTTTGATTTTCATTAAAAATTTCGAATACTCCAAATGTGCATATGACAAATCAGATCTTTCATCACTATTTTTTCCTGCAGCAATTGCGCTTAAAAAGTAAGCATTTGCTGTATCATTTTCATTCTTGAAAGAAGAATACATTCCAGTTGAGCATATTGACAACGATCTCAGTTGAAGCATCACCATACTTTTCAATATTATTGCCTACAAATTTTAAATACGGATAACCCTCTTTAAACTTTCCAACATCAAAATATGCCCAAGCAATATTTACATTCGTAAAATAAACCTGATCAATGGCATTGATTTTTAAACTGTAAGCAATTGATTTTTTATAATATGAAATCCCTTTATCAAACTGTTTTTTTTCAAAACAATAAATATTCCCTAAGTTGTTATGAAGATTATATTTTAAGGAATCGTTGTTCGTTTTATTGGCATAAAACAAACTCTTATTATAGAAAAAAACAGCTTTATCAAACTCCGATAATTCACTGTAATTACCTGCAATTATTTTATAGGATTTTGATATTAAGTAATTGTTTTTTGAAGAGGTTGCATAATTTAAAGCAGCGCGTGAAGTAATTAATGATTTCTCAAAATTTGATTCTTTAAAATCATCCCAAGCCTGTTTGACAAGCTTATTAATTTTAGCATCGGAGATCGTTTCAGACTGTGCCAATACTGAACTGATACCACAATTCAGAAAAACAAACAGAAGAAGAAAAATCCGCATTCGGGGCATAAACGGCTAATTTCACCAAATATACACTTAAAAATAAAAAAAAGCTGTATTTCCGTTAAAAATACAACTTTTCTTTAATTATTGTTTACACTTTAAACCAATAAAAATCAGTATAATGTGAATATTATTTTTGAGCTTTACTGCTCAAAACCTGCTTCTGCCTCTTTATTATTCTCCCATTGTCCAACAACAGAAGTAGCCAAGGCATTTCCTAGAACATTTGTTGCACTTCTAAACATATCACAAAAATGATCGATGGGCAAGATTAATGCAATTCCTTCAACCGGAATATCAAACATACCACAAGTTGCTGCTACAACAACTAAACTAGCTCTTGGCACACCTGCAATTCCTTTACTTGTAAGCATTAAAACCAATAGCATAACCATTTGTGTTCCTATATCTAAATGAACACCATAAAACTGAGCAATAAATATACTCGCAAATGTCATGTACATCATACTTCCGTCTAAGTTAAACGAATACCCAAGCGGCAACATGAAAGAAACGATTTTATCTTTTACACCAAAATCTTCCAACTCTTCAGTTAATTTTGGAAAAACAGCTTCACTACTTGTTGTTCCAAAAGCAATTGCCAATGGACCAATAATACGTCTTAACAGTTCAGTCATTCTTCCTTTTAAGAAAATATAACCAACAGCGATCAAGACAACCCACAACGTACTTATCCCGATTAAAAATGAACCGAAAAACTTAAAATATGTAATTACTAATTCTTCTGCGTCTCTAATAGCAAATACTCCTGCAATGGCACCAAAAACTCCAATTGGAGCAAAGTTCATTACATAGTTCACCATTTTTAAGACAATATGCGAAGCTTTATCTAAAGCATTAATCACAGGTTTTACAGTACTTCCTAATGACGCTGCCGCTAATCCGAAAAAGATTGAAAATATAACAATTTGCAAGATTTCATTCGTTGCCATTGCTTCAAAAATACTTTTAGGAACAATATGCTCCACAAAATTCTCAACAGAAAGCGTTTTAGTTTTTGCTGTAACTTCTGTTGCAGCTGCCATGTCAACGTGATCTAATTTCAAACCCACGCCCGGCTCAAGAATATTTACATAAAATAAACCAATTAATAACGAAATAAATGAAGCAGTAAAAAACCATCCAAGTGCTTTTCCTCCAATTCTCCCAACCGTTTTAATGTCTCCAAGTTTGGCAATTCCAACAACTAAAGTCGTAAATACCAAAGGTGAAATAATCATTTGTACTAATCGAATAAAAACAGTTGCCAGCATTTTAATTTTACTGCTGAAAGATTGTGCTGTTTCAGCAGAAACAGTATTGTGCAATATAATCCCTAAAGTTGCCCCTAGAACCATTGCAATAATAATTTGCCCTGTTAATCCTGAAAGAAATGATTTTTTTTTAGTTTCTGTAACTTGCATTAATTTGTTTGTGTTAAGTTAAAATATTAAGACCCTCACTGTCTTAACTTTTATTAATATGTTTTGTTGATTAAATAAAAATCAGCCAAAACAATTGCAGCCATTGCCTCAACAATTGGCACTGCACGAGGTACTACACAAGGATCATGACGGCCTTTTCCTGTCATTGGTGTAATATTTCCTTTATTATCTAATGAATCCTGAGTCTGCATAATTGTCGCAACTGGTTTGAAAGCTACTTTAAAGTAAATATCCATTCCGTTGCTGATTCCACCCTGAATGCCGCCAGAAAGATTCGTTTTTGTAGTTCCGTCCGGATTATATAAATCGTTATGTTCGCTTCCTTTCATTTCAGAACCTGCAAAACCGCTTCCGTATTCAAAACCTTTTACAGCATTGATAGAAAGCATTGCTTTTCCTAATTCGGCATGCAATTTATCAAAAACAGGTTCGCCTAAGCCAACTGGTACATTTTTAATTACACACGAAACAACCCCACCAACAGTATCTCCTTGTTTGCGGATATCACGAATATATTCTTCCATAATAGCAGCCGATTTTTCATCAGGACAACGAACAGGATTACTTTCTATTTTCGAAAAATCTAAATCTTGATAAGGAGTATCCAAATGAATTGGACCAACTGAAGAAACGTAAGCATTAATTTTAATTTCCGGAAGCATTTGCTTAGCAATTGCACCCGCTACTACTCTACTTGCAGTTTCGCGCGCAGAACTTCTCCCTCCTCCGCGATAATCACGAAAACCATACTTTTGATCATATACATAATCAGCATGACTTGGTCTGTAATTATCTTTTATATGCGAGTAATCATCTGATTTTTGATTGGTATTCGGAATAATAAAACCAATTGGAGTTCCAGTTGTTTTTCCTTCAAAAATTCCAGATAAAAATTGAACTGCATCTGGTTCTTTTCTTTGTGTTACAATTGCCGATTGTCCCGGTTTTCTTCGAGACATTTCAACTTCGATTGCTTCAAAATCAAGCTCGATTCCTGATGGACATCCATCGATAATGCCGCCTAAAGCTTCACCGTGTGATTCTCCAAATGTAGTAACTCTATATAATGTGCCGTAGCTATTTCCTGCCATTGTTATTTGTTTTAGCAAATGTAAGTTTTATGAATTAAATTAAAAAATATAAAATTGTGATTATTAATTAAACGTTAAGAGGTTTAAAAATCATAATTTATTAAAATTGACCTCAAAATGATAACCTTTTGATAAAATAATTCTCTAATGAGTTTCTTTTATTTGTTAAACTTCAAATCAAGAAAAATTGAAAAAGAGAAACGTCGAATTGGTAGTTCTTTCAGATGTCCACTTAGGAACTTACGGAAGCCACGCCAAAGAACTAAACAACTATTTATCAAGTATTAAACCAAAAACTTTAGTCTTAAACGGTGATATTATAGACGCTTGGCAATTTCGAAAATCATATTTTCCAAAAGCACATTTACGCGTTATTCAGCGTATAATTGGAATGGCTTCAAAAGGAACAAAAGTGTTTTACATTACGGGAAATCACGACGAAATTCTCCGAAAATTCAGTGATATGAATATGGGGAATTTTTCTTTGCTTGATAAATTAGTTTTAGAATTAGACGATAAAAAAGCCTGGATTTTTCACGGAGACGTTTTTGATGCATCGGTTCAGCATTCAAAATGGATTGCTAAACTGGGCGGATTAGGTTACGATTATTTAATCCTTTCAAACCGATTTGCAAACTGGTGCCTGACTAAATTAGGTCGAGAACCCTACTCATTCTCAAAAAAAATAAAAGCCAGTGTAAAAAAAGCGGTGAAATTCATTTCAGACTTCGAAACGACGGCAACCGATCTGGCTATTGAGAAAAAATATGACTACGTTATCTGCGGTCATATTCATGAACCAAAAATAGCAACAATAGAAAATAAACACGGTTCTACTTTGTACTTAAATTCAGGTGATTGGGTTGAAAATCTGACTGCTTTAGAATATCATAAAAAACGATGGAAATTGTACACTTATGATAAAAGCAAATTTTCAGAACAAGAAGAAAATTTATTCGAAATGGAAGATAATCTAACCACTCAATTAGTGGCCTCAGTACTTACGAAGAAATAACTATTTAATTTTCAAAAACTTACTCTTTGGTTTCGTTTTTATCCGCAGAATTTATATTTTTTCAATCTTACAAATGTGAATTATATAACAATTTCTAAGAATTTTATACGTTCTCTAGATACCTGTAGTTATACATTTGAAAAAAATTAATTGACCATTTTTATGAAAAAAATCATTTTATCTGCCATTATGCTATTCGGATTAGCATTCACAGCTCATTCACAAGACATTGCAAAAAACGCATTAGGTTTACGTCTAGGAGACAATAACGGTTTTGGAGGAGAAGTATCTTATCAAAGAGGATTAAATCAAAAAAACAGACTTGAATTTGATTTAGGCTGGAGAAACAGCAGTGATGTTGACGCTATTAAAGGTGTAGCACTTTATCAATGGGTTTGGAATATAGACGGAGGTTTTAACTGGTACGCTGGTGTTGGTGGTGGATTAGGCTCTTGGAATCACGATTATTACAACAACAATGTGAAATATAATGACAGCAAAGTATTTGTTTTTGCTGCAGGAGATATCGGAATTGAATATGGATTTAAAGAAGTGCCAATTCTTTTATCATTAGACGCAAGACCTGAAATTGGTTCAGGATATTATAATGATGATAACTTTGGATTTGATGTTGGTTTAGGGATCAAATTCAAATTCTAAATTAAAATAAAAAATAATTGTAAAAGAAAACCTGTCGTTTTATGCGACAGGTTTTTTTTAGTTGAAATTGAAACTAATGTCACCCTGAGCGTAGTTGAAGGGCTTTAGCAAGAGTTAAAAAGGGCTTCGACTTAGCTCAGCCTGACATTTAACCTCTAACACTTTACTAATAATTATTCACTATTCACTAATAACTAATTACTAATAACTAATAACTAATTACTTAATAATAATCTCTTTCTTAGAATGCACTTTCACCACTGTATAAGGATATGAAATAACCTGCATCACCATAGCATCTGGCGCTGGACTATTTTCTTTAACAGTAATAATAATATTTTTGTCTGTTTCCTCTACTTTTTCAACACCAATAGAATAACCGCTGGTGTTTTTTTCACCCATATTCAAAATAATATAATTTGAATTACTGATATCAGCCTGTTTCATTTTATCAGCCAAAAGCGGATCATTTTGAAGCATTTTAATTTCGTTTGGTTCTGTCAAAATTTCAAAAAACTTGATATTTCCACCACCATTTGATTGTTCGGTCAAAACTTCATAAAGTGCTGTTGAATTTGACGTCTTCTTAGCCCCACAAGAGATCAAAACAAAAACTACTAAAACTGAAATTATCTTTTTCATGCATTTAATTTTAAATTAATGTTTTAATCTTTATAATCGTCAATCGCCTTTTGATACAAAGCTTCATATTTAGGAAGTATGTTTTTAATGTCGAATTTCTTTGCTACTTCCAGCGCATTCTTTTTGAATTCGTTCAAAGTCGCATCATCCTTCAAAATTTTGATTGCATTTGCAGCCATTTCTTCAACATTTCCAACATTGCTCAAATAACCCGAAACACCATCAAAATTAACTTCAGGTAAACCTCCCGAATTACTAGAAATTACAGGAACTCCAAGCGCCATTGCTTCTAAAGCTGCCAAACCAAAACTTTCAGTTTCTGAAGGAAGCAAAAACAAATCGGTCATGCATAAAATTTTATCAATTTCATTACTGTTACCAAAGAAAATTACTTTGTCGTAAATCCCCAGTTCCATACATAAAACTTCAGCCTTTTCTTTTTCAGGTCCATCACCCACCATCATCAATTTAGCAGGCATTTCTTTCTGAATATTATAGAAAATCTTAATAATATCCGGAATTCGTCTTCACCTTTCTAAAGTTACTAATATGCGTTACAATACGCTCATTTTCCTTCGCCATAACATAACGATGGCAAGGAGCATCTGGATCTTTCACGACTTTATCCAATTCAATAAAATTCGGAATCACTCTAATTTTATTCTTTATTTTGAACAATTTCAAAGTATCATCTTTCAAACTCTGCGAAACCGAAGTCACATAATCTGATTTATTAATACTAAAAGTCACCGCTGGTTTATAAAAAGGATGATTTCCAACAAGCGTAATATCAGTTCCGTGAAGCGTTGTAATCATTGGCAGATTAATGCCTTCGTTTTTCAGCATTTGCTTTCGCCATATAACCCGCATATGCGTGTGGAATTGCATAATGCACATGAAGCACCTCAATTTTATACAATTTCACCATATCAACCAGTTTGCTTGACAAAGCCAATTCATAAGGCTGATAATGAAAAAGAGGATATTCAGGAACGTTTACTTCGTGATAATGAACATTCGGATTCAAGAGTGCCAACCTCACCGGCTGACTATAAGTTATAAAATGTATTTCGTGTCCGCGTCTGGCTAATTCAAGACCTAACTCAGTGGCTACTACCCCACTACCGCCAAACGTAGGATAACAAACTATTGCTATTTTCATGTATAAAATTTAATTCTACGAAAATACTCAAAAATAGCGTTTAATTATGCTTTTAAATTGTTAGATTTTTGACAATATTGATTATTAATTCTAATTAATATTTTAATTTATTGAAGCAGAACAACTTCTATCAAAAAGACCACCCGTCCCGCTGTCCACTATATCTTTTATGCCGAACCCCGGCATAAAAGGATGCCACTTCCATCGGGGCTAGATTAGACGTTTTTGTTTTTATAAGTCATTCTTAACGACAACTTTGTCAAAGTTTAAAACTTTGACAAAGTTAAATCACTACAGCGTTTGTCATTCTGAGGAATGACAAGATTGTATATAAAAACAAAAAAGCACGAAATATTCCATTTCGTGCTTTTCATATATTTTTTAAATTCTTCCTAGAAAAATCTGCTATGCCAGCTGTCGGCAGCAGGAACTTCCCAAGATTCATTAAATTCTTCGATATTATTTACAAGATTATTAAAAACAATCGTATTCTCAGAAACCGATTTGTCTTTAACCATCTTTTTAAAATCAATTAAAGGTTTATGAGCGATATGTTCTCCATTTTTAAAAGTAACATTCATTTTATCTAGCAAATCGACATTGTACTTTTTCTCCAAACTTTGGATAAATTCTACAGAACTGTCGATAGAACAACCCGTCGCAGCCTGCACATCTTGATTTACAGCTAATATAATAAAACGGTTATATTTCAGCAAAAACGAAGCCTCAAGACTTGTTCCGTGAGCTGCCCACTCTTCTACAAAAGCTTTTAAATCGGTTTCGATTTCAGAAAATTCTTCCTCAGAAAATTTTCTGTTCGATTGGTAAATCCAAATTCTAGATTCACCAGGTAAATTTTCAAAAGGTATATACATTTTAATTTTTGTTTGTTTGTTTTGATTTCAGGTTTCAGGTTTCAAGTTTCAAGTTTCAAGTTTCAAGCTAAAAAAACTTAGAATCTTAGCATCTTAGAACCTTAGTACCTTTATTAAAGATCTTGCGCATTCGCAATTAACTCAGCAATATCAAGCACTTTTACTTGACCTTCTTTTTCTTGGTGTTTGATACCATCTGTCAACATTGTATTACAAAACGGACAACCCGCTGCAATAATGTCTGGTTGAACCTCTAGAGCATCTTCTGTACGCAACACATTTACTTCTTTGTTTCCTGGTTCAGCATCTTTAAACATTTGCGCTCCACCAGCTCCACAGCATAAACCATTTGCTTTTGAACGCTTCATTTCAACTAATTCAACATCTAATTTCTGAATTAAATCTCTCGGCGCTTCATACACTTTATTTGCTCTTCCTAAATAACAAGGATCGTGAAAAGTAATTTTTTTTCCTTTAAACTGACCGCCTTCAACAGTCAATCTTCCTTCATCGATTAATGACTTTAAAAATTCTGTATGATGAATAACTTCATAGTTGTCCTCCTAATTCAGGATATTCATTTTTTAAAGTATTAAAACAATGCGGACAAGCTGTAACGATCTTTTTTGCTTCGTATGCATTTAATACCTCGATATTCATCATGGCCTGCATTTGAAACAAAAATTCATTTCCGGCTCTTTTTGCAGGATCTCCAGTACAACTTTCTTCAGTACCTAAAACTGCAAATGAAACATTCGTACGATTTAATATACGTACAAATGCTTTGGTAATTTTTTTTGCTCTATCATCAAAACTTCCCGCGCAACCTACCCAAAATAAAACTTCTGGTTGTGTTCCTTGGGCTAGCATTTCAGCCATTGTTGGCACTACTAAACTTTCTGACATTTCTTTTTGTTTAATCGTTGATTTGTATAATTGTTTAATCGGCGGTTGATCGAATCCAGTACGATTAAACGAATTAACGATTAACCAATTAAACTATGTTTCTTAATTTTCGTTTTTCCAATTCAATCGGTCTTGCTGGCTGTATTGCCAAGGCGCTCCGTTGTTCTCAATATTAGTCATCATTGCATTCAATGACATTGGAGCAGCACACTGTTCCATCACTAAATAACGACGCATATCCATAATAATAGAAAGCGGACTGATATTTACCGGACATTCTTCCACACAAGCGTTACATGACGTACAAGCCCACAATTCTTCTGGTGTAATATAATCGTTCAATAATGTTTTATTATCTGGAACAAAAACACCTTTATTAGCATCAATATTTTTTCCAACTTCTGTTAAACGATCTCTCGTGTCCATCATAATTTTACGAGGAGATAATTTTTTTCCCGTTTGATTAGCCGGACATGAAGATGTACAACGTCCACATTCTGTACACGTATAAGCATTTAATAAGCTGTACCCAGTTTAAATCCTGAACATCGCTTGCTCCAAATTTAGCCGGAGCAGCATTTTCGTCAACCGGGGCTGCTGCAAACGGATCAGCATTTGGATCCATCATCAATTTAACTTCTTTTGTAACCGAAGCTAAATTATCAAATTGTCCTTCTGGCTTCAAGTTTGCAAAATACGTATTCGGGAAAGCCAAAAGAATATGCAAATGCTTTGAGAAATATAAGTAGTTCATGAAAACTAAAATACCTGACAATATGCAACCACCAAAATACTTCGAATCAACAAGTCCAACCAATTCATTTGACATTCCGTTGAAAATTGGCGCAATAAATTGGCTTATTGGAAAACTTCCTGCTTTATGAAAATGTGAATAACCGCCTGGGACATTTTGCAAATGCAAATCAGAGGCATTCATTAATAAAAACAAAATCATTAAAACAGTTTCAAAATACAAAATATAATTGGCATCGCTTTTCGGGAATCCTTTTAAATCAGAATGTATAAAACGTTTCAGTCTGATCAAGTTTCTTCTAATCCAGAAAACAGTAACAGCAAAAAACAAAATTGCCAATATTTCAAATGAACCAATTAAAACATCATAAACAGCACCTAAATAAGGTGCAAAAATTCTATGTGTTCCAAAAAGCCCATCGATAATAATTTCTAATAATTCGATATTAATAATTACTAAATCCAACATATACAAAAATATGCAAGTATTCCAGCAACAGGGCGTCTCACCATTTTTGATTGCCCAAGAGCAATCATAGCCATGTTTTTCCAGCGAGCTTTCGGATTATCTTTTCGATCTACATCAACTCCTAAATTAATGTTTCTGCATGATTTTTTTTACGCTTGCTGCAAAAAAACCAAAACCAACTATAAGAAGTATGGCAAATAAAATATTATCTAAATAACTCATTTATAATTATTTTTTATCAGTTGAGTTTGTATTGTTCTGTTGGTGCTACATACGGCTTGTTTTTCTTTCCAAAAAGAGAAACATTCACATAACGTGTTGGATAAAGACGAACGTCTTGAATAACAATTCAAGCTCTTTTGAAGTTTTTGCCAAATTATTATACAATGCATCATCATTTAATAATTTCCCAGCTGAACCTTTTCCTGAATTCAAATTAGTCATTAAGCCATCCATTTTAGCTAAAGTTTGATTTAAGGTTCTTACCGTTTTTCCTAAATCAGCTTTGTTTAATGAATCAGAAATTTTATTAAAGTTGCTTGATACTTTATTAAAGTTGGAAACCACTCCATTAATTTGTGCTTTATTAGTATCTAGAATATTGTTTAGACTTCCTGAAGCTTTATGAAATTGCTCCATTGTCTGGCTTAACTCAGCCAATAGATTTTTTTAAATCTTCTTGTGCATTCTTATCTAAAGTATTGTTTAATCCTGTAACCAGATTATCAATATTTACAAGCATTTTATCTAATTTTGGCCTGAATCGGTTCAAGTTTTCCTCCTAAAGATTCTGTCAATCCAAGCTCTACACTTCCTGAAAGAGTCTGACCTTCATCTGCAGGGTTTTTATCTGCAAGATTAGGAATAATTTTAATTTGTTTCCCTCCAATTAAACTTGGTGAATACAAAGTTGCTGTACTTGTTTTAGAAATAGGAAAATCTGTTTTTAGCTGAAGTTCAACTAATAATTTACCTGTTGTTTCATTAAGCGTAATCTTATTTACTTTACCAATAGCTAGTCCATTTATGGTTACTGGTGCTGATGGTGCCAAATCCTCTACATTATCATATTCAACAAATAATGTTTTATAATTTGTAAAAAGATCTCTGCCTTTTAAAAAACTGTAGCCCCAAATAAATAATAATATTGACGCGATGACTAAAATAGCCGTTTTAATTTCTCTTGTTAGTTTCAAAATTCTTAGTGTTTGTACAAAATTAATATAAATATTCGAACTAGTGACTATTATTTAATTGCGTCCTGAATATTGATTTTTTCTCCATCTTTAGTTGCAGTTAAAAATGCAGCTCCATATCCTTTACCCTTAGCTTCTTGCAGATATTTCTTCGCTGCTTCATAATCTGAAGTTTCTTCGTAGAAATATTTATAAACATTATTTTCGTAAACCATGGTTACATTTTTTAAGCCTTTAAAATTTTTAGGCTCTAATGCAGTCTTTTTGATACTCGCAATAAGCTGCACTTTATAAAAAGTACCTTTTACTGCATTTTTTACTGCTGCAGATGGCTCAGCAGTTTTTGGTTTTTTAGGCGTTGAAGTATCTCTTGCAGGTCTTACATCTGACATTTCAGGAATTCCTGAACCAAAATATTCGCTTTTGTAACTTAAAATAGCATCGGCAATTGCTTTTGCGATATCATTTTGTCCTTCTTCAGAATTCAGAATATTTCCTTCTGTTGGGTTAGAAACAAAACCTGTCTCAACCAAAACTCTAGGCATATATGCTTTATGAAGTACCATAAAAGGTGCCTGTTTCACTCCGCCTTGTCTTATTTTTTTTCCAAGACGATCAAAATTATCTTCAATTTTGCTCGCTAGCGAAATACTGTTGTCCAGATATTCTTCCTGCATCAATGTCATTCCGATCATTGATTCTGGCGAATTTGGATCGTAACCTTCATATTTACGTTTATAATCTTTCTCTAATGTAATTACCGAGTTCTCTTTTTTCGCTGCTTCAAGATTCGAAGCTACTTTACTCAAACCCATTACATAAGTTTCAGTACCATCTGCAGCAGTATTTTTATTTGCATTACAGTGAATCGAAACAAAAATATTAGAATTTGCTCTGTTTGCAATATTGGCTCTTTCGACCAAATCAATAAAAACGTCACTTTTACGAGTATAAATGACATCAACATTTGGGCTTGATTCTAAAATTTTTCCAACTTTAAGTACAATCGCCAACGCAATGTTTTTTTCAATTCGGCCGCTGTAAACAGCTCCGAAGTCATGATCACCGTGTCCGGCATCAAGTGTTACTTTAAAAACATTTGCCTGACTGTAAGCACAAAACGAAATTATAGTTAGAAAAAAACTAAATAATAGCCTAGTTTTGTTAAATATATTCATAAATCTAAAAGTTAATTTTAATAATTTGCAACTGTTATAATTTTCGCAATTGATTATTTTTGCCAAAAAATTATATGTAGTTTTGACATGTCAAAAAACAAGCCATACTTTTACAAAAATAGCATTTAAACCTTTGCATACAAACTTATTTAATATCGTTTTAATATCATTTTTCCTAACACTAGGATGTGGTAAAGTATATTCACAAGATATAAAAAACCCAAAAAAGCCCTTACCTACTGTAAAACAAACAGATAAAGCTTCGAATGCTAAATCTGATACTGCAAAAGAAAAAAACAAATCTGTTACCGCTAAGGTTGATACAGTAAAAACAGACAGTATTAAACCAATGAAGACTTTTCTTGACGGAAAAGTACGATATAAAGCAAAGGATTATGCAAAAATTGATCAAAAGAAAAAACAGATTACCCTATATAATGAAGCAGAACTCTATTATAAAGATGTCGAATTAAAATCTGGAATCATTGTTTTAGATTATGCAAAAGATGAAGTGTATGCCGGAAGAATAAAAGATTCTGCCGGAGTTTTGATTCAATATCCAAATTTCAAGCAAGGATCAAACGAAGTACAGCCAGATTCTATTCGATTTAATTTTAAAACAAAAAAAGCTTTAATCTTTAATTCAAGAACAGAACAGGGTGAATTTAAAATAAAGGCTGCCGTTACTAAAAAAGAGAACGATTCTGTTTACTTTTTAAGAGGTGCACGTTTCACAACATCAACAGATGTTGACAATCCAGAATATTATTTCCAGACAAACAAAGTGAAATTTGTTCCTGGAAAAAAGGTTGTAACCGGTTTAACAAACATGGTTATCGCCGATGTCCCTACTCCGCTGGCGTTGCCATTTGCTTTTTTTCCAATGAGTGAAGAAAAAAGTGTTTCAGGAATTATCATACCAAGTTATAACGATTCAAATACAAGAGGTTTCTCTTTACAAAACGGAGGATATTATTTTGCTTTAAGCGATAATTATGACCTGACTGTTTTAGCAGATTATTATACGAATGGAAGTTATGCCATGCGCTTTGAATCGGCGTATGCCACCCGATATAAATACAGAGGAAATATAAATGTGCGTTTTGAAAATTTGATCAGCAGTGAAAGAGGCTATCCAGATTATTCGAAACAAAATATTTATAACATTCAGTGGTCGCACTCAAAAGATACGAAATCGAATCCAAATTCAACATTCTCTGCATCTGTAAATATGGGTAGCAGTAAATATTTCAAGCAATCGATCAATCAGGCTAATATTGGTTCAACCCTGAATAATACTTTAAGTTCATCTATTTCATGGAATAAAACTTTTAATACTATTCCGCAAGCCCGAATCGCTTTAACTGCAACACATTCACAGAACACACAAACAGAAGTAATTAATATGACTTTACCGTCGCTTCAGGCAAGTATTGACCGTATTTATCCTTTTGTTGGAAAAGACGGAGTAAAAAAAGGTTTCATAAAAAACATTAACCTGCAATACAATTTAAGCGGAAAAAACAGCTTTGTAACGACCGATTCTTTATTTTTTAAACCTCAAATGTTTAAAGATGCGCAAATTGGAATGCAGCACACAATTCCGCTAAGCACTAACTTTAAGATATTCAAGTATTTTAGTGCAGGAATGACGACAAATTACCAGGAAACCTGGGTAACTAAAACAATCAACAGAAGCTACAATGCAAATCAAAGCAAAGTTGTAGACCAAACTGTAAATGGTTTTGATGCTTTTAGAACCTATAATTTCAGTACTAATTTAGGAACAACAATTTACGGAACTTTCAATTTTGGTTCTGATAAAAAAATTCAATCGATTCGCCACGTCATGCGTCCGTCTATTACTTACGCATACACGCCAAGTTTCGAAAAATATTACGATACTTATGCAGTAGATGCTTCAGGCCGAATCACAACAGAATACACGCGTTTTGAAAACGGTGTTTATGGCGCACCAGGAAAAGAAAATTCAAATATAGTAGGTTTCTCTTTAAGCAACACTTTTGAAGCAAAAGTAAGAGACAGTGACAGTACAAAGACTGAGCCTAAAAAAATCATGCTTTTGAACAACTTAAACTTTAGTACAAGCTACAATTTCAATGCAGACGGCAAACAAATTTTAGCTTGGCAACCTGTACTTGTATCTGGAGGAACGCAGTTTTTTGACAATAAAATGAATATGAATTTTGGTGCTACTTTAGATCCTTATGCCATTGACAATTCTGGAACAAGAATAAGCAAATACAATATTGACAACGGAGGAAGTTTGTTTAGAATGACAAGTGCCAATGTTACTTTAAACTACTCATTCTCTAACAAAGGCGGAGAGAAAGAAAAAACCAATACGCAAAGTCAGCGAAACGGAGGGCGAAATGATGATTTATTTGGAACCAATACTGACTTAACAGACAGCAGAAACAGTCAATTTGCCAATGAAAAAGATGACGACAAAGATGTTATAACAGAATTTTTCAATGCAAAAATTCCTTGGGACATGACAATTGCCTATTCGTTAACCTATTCCAACATCAACAGAGAAAACAAAATAAGCGGCAACTCGATAATGGTTTCTATCAATACTGATATTACACCTAAATGGAAAGGCGGGGTTTCTACAGGATACGATTTTGTACAAAAAGGAGTTACTTTTACCCAATTCCGTTTTGAAAGAGATTTGTTAAGCTGGAGAATGGCTTTTAACTGGACAGCCACTTGGAACAAATTCTAACTGGAATTTCTTTATCGGAATTAAATCTGGTGTCTTGAGTGATATTAAATGGAACAAACGAAGCGTTTCAAATCGATAAAAAATTTTCGAATCAAAATACTTTATTATGAAAAAAATCATTTTTACCGAAAAAGCTCCGGCTCCAATCGGTCCATACAATCAAGCAGTTTTATCAGGAAATACACTTTATGCTTCAGGGCAAATTGCAATAAATCCAGCATCAGGGGAACTTGTTACTGACAATATTAATGATGAAACGAAGCAAGTAATGGAAAATATTGCTGCTATTTTAGAAGCTGCCGACATGACTTTTGAAAACGTTGTTAAAGCAACTATTTTCATCATGGATATGAATAATTTTGCAGCCATAAACACCGTTTACGGATCGTATTTTAATGAAAAAACCGCTCCAGCTCGTGAAACGGTTCAAGTGGCATGTCTGCCAAAAAATGTAAATGTTGAAATTTCTATAATCGCAGTGCAATAGCATCTAATAATAATTGTGCCGTTGCTTCATTTGTTGCCAGCGGCACATTATGCACATCACAAACACGAATCAGCATATTAATATCAGCTTCATGCGGATGACTGGATAATGGGTCTTTAAAAAAGAAAACCATTTTAGTGATTCCCTCTGCAACTCTTCCTGCAATTTGCGCATCACCACCCAAAGGACCAGAAAGCATTCTTTGCGTTTTAAACCCAGCTGCTTCAGCTTTTCCTCCAGTTGTACCAGTACCAATCAGCTTGATTTTTTCATTATGAAGTACAGCTTCATTTTTAATTAAAAAATCAATTAAATCTGCCTTTTTCCCATCATGTGCAATAATTGCAATTTCCATAAACCCAGAACTATTGATTAGCAACATGATAAGCTATTAAACCGTCGATTGGTCTTCTTAAAACATTTCCTAATTTAAGCTCATATTTATCGAAAGTTTCTTGCAATTCATCTTTTAAATAAAACGCAATAGAACCTACAAAATGCACAGGAACTTCTTTACAGTTGTCAAACTGCTTAATATAGTTTTTAACGAAAGATTTCATTCCTTTGAAAATGATTTTTCTGCAGAATTCAGTGTCTTTATGTTTAATTAAAAACTTTGCATAAGTCGCTAAATAAGCATTTGGATTAGGCTCTTTGTATAATTTATTTTTAATAAAATCAGGATCAACGTCGTACTCTTTTTCAAGTTCAACAGCCAATTCTTTAGGCATTTTATTAAAATAGTACTTTCTGATTAATTCTTTTCCAAAAACATTTCCGCTGCAGTCATCCATTACGATATATCCTAATGACTGTACTTTTTGATGCAATACTTTTCCATCAAAATAGCTGCAGTTAGAACCTGTTCCTAAAATTGAAACAATAGCTTCTTCTCCTTTTGGAGTTGTTGCATAAACAGCTGCATAAGTATCTTCTTGAACATCAACAATAGCGTTAGAAAAGTACTCTTGAAAGATTTGTTTTAACCATTCTTTCATTCTGTCTGTTCCACATCCTGCTCCGTAAAAGAACAAGTGAGAAGCATTTTTTTTGTTTTGTAAAATATCAAAACGATCGTTTAATCTTTCAATGATTTCAGGACCGTCAAGAATTTCAGGGTTCAACCCTAAAGTTTGTGTTGTGAATAATACTTTTCCATTATCATCAATTGCAATCCAATCTGCTTTAGTAGATCCACTATCAACTATTAATTTCATTTTATTTTTTGTTTTTGGATTAGTTTTTCTTCATTTAAATAAAAAGTGTATTTTTTACATTAATTAAAGACGTAACAAAATAAGAAAATCCCGTTACTTTGAAATAACGGGATTTTGCAAAATTATATAATATTATTTTAAACCTGCAATATGTACAGATAAATCAATCAATTTACTTGAGTATCCATACTCATTATCGTACCAAGATACCAATTTGAAGAAAGTTGAATTCAAACCAATTCCTGCAGTAGCATCAATGATTGAAGTTCTTTTGTCAGAAATAAAATCCTGAGAAACAACTGCATCTTCAGTATATCCTAAGATACCTTTTAATTCATTTTCTGAAGCTTTTTTCAATACAGCCATAATTTCTTCGTATGAAGTTTCTTTAGCCACTTTTACAGTTAAATCTACTGTAGAAACGTCAGCTGTAGGAACACGGAAAGCCATACCAGTTAATTTTCCATTCAATTCAGGAATAACTTTTCCAACTGCTTTTGCAGCTCCAGTTGAAGAAGGAATGATATTGATTGCAGCAGCACGTCCACCTCTCCAGTCTTTTCTAGAAGGTCCGTCAGCAGTCATTTGAGTTGAAGTTGTTGCGTGAACAGTTGTCATTAAAGCTTCAACGATTCCGAAATTATCATTGATAACTTTAGCTAATGGCGCTAAACAGTTTGTAGTACAAGAAGCGTTAGAAACAACTAAATCTGAAGCTTTTGCAGTTTCATGGTTTACACCCATTACAAACATTGGAGCATCTGCAGATGGAGCAGAAATAATTACTTTTTTAGCACCACCTTTAATGTGCTCATTTGCAGTTTCGATAGTTGTGAAAATACCAGTACATTCAGCAACTACATCAACATCAACTTCGTTCCATTTTAAGTCAGCTGGATTTCTTTCAGCAGTAATACGGATATTTCTTCCGTTTACGTAAAGTTTTCCTTCTTTAACTTCTACAGTTCCATCAAAACGACCGTGAACTGAATCATATTTTAATAAGTAAGCTAAGTGATCTACATCTAATAAATCATTGATTGCTACAACTTCTACATTATCTCTATTGAAAGATTCTCTAAAAACGATTCTTCCGATACGTCCAAATCCGTTTATTCCTAATTTTACTTTTGACATTTTACTAATTTTTTGCTTTTGTTTTTATTACACTAATTTTAAAGTCTAATTTCCTCACAATAAACTTCTTTCCTTTTTTAAACTTTTTTTATTTATTAGGTCGACATGATGTCAGACACTCTTAATAATTCTCTATCAATTTCTGATTTTCCTTTAATAGCCTGTTCAAGCGGAGTTAAAGCAACTTTATCTTCTTTAAGTCCAACCATATAATTTGATTTTCCTTCAATTAAAGATTCTACAGCTTTTACTCCTAAACGGCTTGCCAATACACGATCAAAACAAGATGGAGAACCACCACGCTGCATGTGTCCTAAAACAGAAACTCTTACGTCATACTCTGGTAAATTAGCTTCAACGTAATCTTTTAATTCGAATACATTTTTACCAATTTTATCACCTTCGGCAATGACTACTATACTTGATGATTTTCCTGAAGCTTTACTTTTTTGAAGAGAATCTAACAAACGATCTAAACCTAAATCTTCCTCAGGAATAAGGATTTCTTCTGCTCCTGCCCCAATTCCGGCATTAAGAGCAATATGACCAGCATCTCTACCCATAACCTCTACAAAAAACAGACGGTTATGTGAACTTGCTGTATCTCTAATTTTATCAATACAATCTACTACTGTATTTAGGGCAGTATCATAACCTAATGTGAGACTTGTACCATAAATATCATTATCAATTGTACCAGGAATTCCCATTACTGGAAAATCATATTCTGAATTAAATATTAATCCTCCGGTAAAACTTCCATCTCCTCCGATAACTACTAGAGCATCAACTCCAGCTTTCACCAGATTATCATGAGCTTTTTTTCTTCCTTCAGGGGTTCTAAACTCAACTGAACGAGCCGATTTTAAAATCGTTCCTCCTTTGTTTACAATATTATTAACGCTTCGAGGGCCCATTTCTTTAAAATCTCCTTCGATCATTCCCTGATACCCTCTATAAATTCCTATGCATTCTATATTATGAAAAGCGCATGTTCGAACAACTGATCGTATTGCGGCATTCATTCCTGGTGAGTCTCCTCCCGAGGTCAGAACACCAACTTTTTTTATTGTTTTTGGCATTATTTAAGTATTAAGTTGTAAAATTAGCAAACATTCACCACTTTTCCGGCTATGATTATCATAATTTAATAAAATATGTTAAATTCAAACGTTTTCGTTAATAAGTTTTTTGATACCAAAAAATTCATTTAAAATAATAAAAGGTACCTATTTTAATTAAATCCTTAAAATTAACAATACTATAAATGAAGTGTTATAAAATTGCGAAGTTCACTTCGTTTTGCAAAAAAGTGTTTAAACATCTAAAATTAGCACAAAAAAAACCATTATGAGAATAATGGTTTATAATTGGATTTTTTTTAACAATAGCTTAAAAGTCGTCATTATCAGGAATTAAGCCCTGATTATTGTTTTGAGGCTGCGGTTTTGTTCTCTTCTTCTTTTTTATCCGATTTCTTTTTATTTTTATCGGCATCTTTTTTACTAGTAAAATTGATGTAATCTGGATTTAAATAAGAATCCTGAACATCATCAGTAGAATCTTTTATGGTACGCTCTAATTTATGGTTTTTAAAGAGTTTGTTTACTAATTCACTAAAAGTATCAAAATCGACCTCATACGAAATACCGACACCTTGTGTATAACCAATTCCTTGTCCTATATAATTAATATCATTTTCTTTATTGAAAAGTCGAAGATTCATTGAACCGTCTTCGTTAACTCGGTACAGAATTTCAATATCTCCCACAATAGCAGATTCATTTACTCCTCCTATCGGAACTCCTACTTTTCCATTAATGGAAATCTTCTCATTGATCTGCGATGAAATATTTGCCACAAACTGACCATCTGCTTCTTGACCAATTCGCTTGTCAGCAGAAATAAAATTCAAATCAATATTTACTTTATCATTGTCAGACTTGATAATACCTCCTAATAAACTCGCTGCAGTTTCTGCAAATGTTCCTGACAAATCACTTTGATTAAATCCGTCCGGGCTCATAAACGAACCTGTCGAAAGCAAATACAAAGCCTGAGTCTGGCGAACATCTTTATCATCTAATTTATATTGTATCTCCGATTTTAAAACACTGCTCACAGAAGGAAACTGAATATCAAAATTAGGATCAGGACTTGTTAAATCTCCTCTTAAACCAATAACAACTTCAACCGGCACTTTTTTGTTGAAAGAAGAATTCTCTAACAATACAGCAGGATTTGCTGATGTTCTATAAACTGCTTCTAAATTCAGCTGTGCTTTCATTGGGTTTCCTTCCCAAATAATCGATCCGCCCTTTTTGACAGCAAACTTTTTATCAATCAAACCGCCATATTTAAAATTATAAGTTCCTTCGTATGCCTGGAAATCTCCCCACATATTAAACTTACCTAGTGTATTAATTTTAAACAATAACGATCCGTAACCTTTTCCTTTCATACCGTGCCCAGAATTCCTGTCTAAGATTACTTCGACTTCAGCATCTGGCGTAATATCAAAATCAAATTCTAATTCAAGTCCGTTATAATTTTTAGTTTTTTCGACAATACCATTAGCCAAATTATACTTTTCCTTTGGTGTTACAAAATGAATCCAACTGCTTTCTGCCACACTTTGCGCATTATTTATCGGAATTTTAACTTCTGTTCCTTTCTCTGATTTGGCATCAACTTTAATAAACAAACCATCAGTAGGACCTTTAATACTTGCTGTTCCATTTATAAATGCTGTTCCAAAATACGCGGCATCTTCACTGTCTTTAGTATCAAGCGCAAGTAATCTTTTTGACGTAACTGTTAAATCAAGTTTCCAGTCACCAAAATTATGATGCTCAATTACTCCGTTTAAAAGTCCTTTTGTTTTATACTTTGTATCGGTCATCTGATTGTTTCTAAACAAAAACTTTTCATCTGACAAATCGATTACTGTACGGTCGCTTAATTCATAATCTGTGTTTAAGTACGGAATTGTCATTCCTGCTTTTTCAACATACAATCGGCCATTAATTTCAGGTTTTTTCAAATTCCCAACAACAGATGCATTTCCAGAAACCGAACCTCTTACATTTGATATAACATCACCACCAACTGGACCCAAAGTTGCCAGATTAAAACCTTCAAGCTTCAAGTTTAAATCTAAAATTGTCTCTTTATTTTCAATTGCAAAAGTTCCATTTGCTTTAAATGATTCCGCAAAACCATTTTGAATATTAGAATTTATCGTGAATTTTCTAAAATTCTCATCTCCTGCAATATCAAAATTCAGTGTTCCTAATTCGGTTTTATTTAAATTAAGATGATCAATTTTTATCGAAGCCGTGGGCTGATAAACATCCTTATTCTGCTTATAATTTACGCTTCCGTTCAAATTTCCATTAAAGACAAATTTGGAATTTAAAGGCGTAATTTTATTAATGTCAACGTCTTCAAAATTCAGGACGAGATCTTTATAATCTTTTCCTTTTATAACTCCATTTAAATCAATTTTTTGGTTTTCATGCGATAAAACAATATTATCAAAAGTGAAATTTTTAAAATACTGATCAATAATAATCTGATTATCTTTCTCCGCATCTTCATTCAAATACCATATATAGTCTTTAAACTTCATTTCAGATTTTTTAATTCCGACAATGTTATTTTTATTTTTATCGATGGTATGGAATAAATCGAGATTAAAATAATCCTGGCCTTTATCACCGCCTTTAAACTCAGAACGAACAAACAAAGTATCTTTTGCTGTTACATTAATCAAGTTAAAATCACGGATTTTATAATACGGCGTTTTAATACTGTCAAGCTCAACATATGCATTGTAAAGCGTGTTTTTATTATCAATGTTGATTCGGATATTATCAAAAGTGTTTTTATCTGCGGTTATTTTTTTTGAATTGAATTTAAACTTAAATTCCTGCAAATCAGCATCAATTTTACCACGCACAACTGTTGAGGAATCAACATTAATTTCTGGATAAAGCATTTCGACAACTTTATCGTAAACATGAAAATTGAAACGCAAAAATTGCCCTTTTTTAACTTTATAAGGTTTATAATTGGTATATAAACTTCCAACCGAATTCATGACCAGTTTATCCAACTGATCAAAACGGAATTTACCAACAATTTTTCCGCTCACAACATCTGAAGAACTTACGGTAATAGTACGAAGCCTGTCTGCATCAAAATTAGAGTTGATTGTAACATCATCAAAAGCGTAAGTATTTTTTGGATTTTGATATACCGCATCTTTAATATAAATATTCCCCTGAAGATTTTCTATTGAATTTCCAGAAACTTCTACAACAGCATCTCCATTAAAATGAGAAATAGAATCCGATACAAATTTCAATTTTCGCAAATCGGCATTTTCGACATTAATGTGAAAATCATATTTATTTTCGCGTTTGCTTAAATCAACTAAACCGTCAAATGTCAAACTTAAATTTGGGTCATTTACCGAGACTTCTCCTTTATAATAAGGCAATTTAAAATTACCATTTACAGTTATATTATTATAGGTGTATTTATTGTAATCTAATTTTATAATGTCACCTTTTATAATAGTATTCAAATATTTCTCAGTAAAACCAACACCGTCAACATCTAAATTTAAAGTTGTAAAACCAATATCTTTTCGCCCTAAAAAGGCTCCAATATTAAAATTATCCAAGATAATATTACCCGAATAGGAAGCTTTATCAATGAAATCCATATTATTCATATGTATATCGGCTTCACCGTTTCCCAAATCTGTGGTCATCTTAAATTTTGCCTCTAAATCAGTTGTCGAGACTTTTGCTCTTCCTATAATATTAACCTTTCCAATTTTTTGAAGTTCTTTCGGAAGTTTTTTCCCTAATACATTTGGCAATAAAACAACCAGATTATCATAGCTGGAAATCAGTTTATCAAACTTTCCATCCATTGAAAATTTCTGCATTTTATCTCCAAGAAGATTTTTAAAATTGATATTCCCAACAATTCTCGAACCATTTGTATCTGACAATCTTAATCTGTGGAGATTCAAATTATTTAATGGTCCTTTTAATTTGGTTTTAACTTTAAAATGCTGATTTCTGCCTAATCCATCATAAAAATAACGAATATCATTTGAAGCAATTGAAGCCGAATCAATTGCAACATCAAACTTAAGTTTATCAGTAAAATGAAGAAAATCCTCTACTTTATAATTCAAAATAGCATAACCATAAATAGAAGATCTTTTGGTTTTTATAGCCAAATTTTCCACTTTAATCTGTTTTTTGGTATAGCTGAATTTTCCAGCAAAATTAGAAACATACAAACCGCGATGATCCTGAAATGAAAATCGGTGAATATTTGTATTTACATCAGGTCCATATAATTTAAAATCACTTATGTAGGCATTTAACTTTGTGAATTCAAGGAATTTTGGAGTCTTTTTATTTTCATCAACAACAGAGAAAAACCCTTTTGAAATATAAGCATTTCGAGCTGTCAATAAAAAATGTTTTTTTGATTTTGAAGGATTTTTCGATTCAAACAATCTTCACAAATTTATTGATATTGTTTTCATTTTCGTTTTTATAGGTTTTCAAATTAAAAATCAAACCCGTCAAACGAAGATCGCCAAAAATCAAATCGCCGTCCATCAATCTTTTTAAACTCAAAATATCGGTTGTAATAATTTCAGAAGCAATCATTACTTTTTTATGATGATCTAAAATCAGTACATCTTTTAGTTTTACGCCTCCAAAAATATTTATAGCCACTTTTCCAACCGTAATATCAGCTTTAAAATCTTTTCGGAGCGAGTCTGTAGCATATGTAGCAATTTTTGTTTGTACGACAGGCAAAGACAGTATGATAGCGACTGCCAACAAAAGTAAAATTAACCCAATTAGGGTTCTGGATACTATTTTCTTTACTTTTTTGATAGCTGCTTTAATTTTAGTTTTCTTTTAAATTTATTTTGCACAGACAAAGAACGGCTGTTTCTGATAAAAATTCTTTAATTTTGGCTTCTTCTTATGATCAAAGAAAATTAAAAATTTGATTTGTCAAATATAATTCAAAATTTGTGCCTTTATATGCAAAATTCAGAGGTTTTTATTCTTGCCATCGAAAGTTCCTGCGATGATACTGCCGCTGCAGTTTTACATAACGACAAAGTACTCTCAAATGTTGTGGCCAATCAGCTTAATTCACAACCAATATGGTGGTGTAGTTCCTGAATTGGCCTCCAGAGCGCATCAGCAAAATATCGTTCCTGTAATTGATGCCGCGCTTCGTAAAGCAAATATACAAAAAGAACAATTAACGCCATTGCTTTTACACAAGGACCTGGCTTAATGGGTTCTTTGCTTAGTTGGAAGTTCTTTCAGTAAATCATTATCATTCGCGTTAAAAATTCCGCTTAATTGCTGTAAATCACATGCATGCGCATATTTTAGCTCATTTTATAGATGAAGAAGGATTTGACAAACCTGAATTTCCTTTTTTAGCTTTGACAATTAGCGGAGGACATACGCAAATTGTAAAAGTCAATGGTTTTTTTGATATGGAAATCATTGGCGAAACTACTGATGATGCGGTTGGAGAAGCTTTTGACAAAAGTGCCAAAATTCTCGGACTTCCTTATCCTGGCGGGCCTTTGATTGATAAATATGCGAAAGATAGGAAATCCGAAAGCGTTTCAATTTACCAAACCAAAAGTTCCGGGATTAGATTTCAGTTTCTCCGGATTAAAAACGGCGATTTTATATTTTATTCAGAAGAAACAAATTAGAAAACCCGAATTTCATCGAAGAAAATCTAATGATATTTGTGCTTCTATCCAGCATACCATTATCGAAATTTTGATGGATAAGCTGAAATTAGCGGTAAAAGAAACCGGAATCAAGCAAATTGCGATTGGTGGAGGCGTTTCGGCAAATTCAGGAATCAGAACTACATTGAAAGAAGCAGAAGGCAAATATGGCTGGAAAACTTTTATTCCGAAATTCGAATACACAACAGACAATGCTGCAATGATTGGAATTGTAGGTTATCAAAAATATTTATCAAAACGTTTTGAAGATGCATCTGTAGTTTCGAAAGCGCGAATTCAATTTTAATTATGCAATTATTTTACAATCCTGATATTGACGAAACTACCGAAACTTTTTATTTTGATAAAGAGGAAAGCCGTCATATAATTAAGGTTTTACGCAAAAAAGATGCAGATATTTTACATGTTACAAATGGCTTAGGGATTATTATTTGAAACTGAAATTACATTGGCTTCTGACAATAAATGTATTGTTGAAGTATTTGTCAATAAAAAAATCTGAACAACCAAAATTTTGTTTGCATTTGGCGGTTGCACCAACCAAAATGAATGATCGTTTTGAATGGTTTTTAGAAAAAGCTACCGAAATTGGAATTCAGGAAATTACGCCAATTTTTTGTGACCGATCTGAAAGAAAAGCGATAAATGCAGAACGATTTGAAAAAATCATTCTTTCTGCAATGAAACAGTCAAATGAAACGTTTCTTCCAAAATTAAATCCGGCTATTTCGTTTAAAGAATTTATTAAGCAAAAAAATGACAGGTTTGCAATTCATTGCGCATTGCGAAGAAACCAACAAAAAATCGATTGAAAGAAGCATTGAAACCAAATGAAAATGTAACTATTATTGATTGGTCCGGAAGGTGATTTTTCTGAAAAAGAAATTGCGTTGGCGATTGAAAGTAATTTTCAGCCGGTAATGTTAGGAAACACGCGTTTGCGTACTGAAACTGCTGCGGTTGTGGCGTGTCATAGCGTTGTGTTTTTTAATGAAATTTAGTCAGATAACAGACAATCTTGTCATTTAAAGAGATCAAATTAACTCAATATTGTCATTTCGACGAAGGAGAAATCTTCGCAAGAAGCTCCGCACCGAAAAAACCAAACTTTATAGAGTTACTTGTGGAGATTTCTCCTTCGTCGAAATGACAAATTGCAGCAAATAATTAAAAGATTTATAATTATATGAAAAAAATATTCTTGCTATTTTTATTGATTTCAATCTCTTCTTTTTCACAAGAAATTGCTTTGCTAAAATACAGCGGCGGCGGTGATTGGTATGCAAATCCAACATCTTTGCCAAATCTTATTCGTTTTTGCAATTCAAATATTAATACCAGAATAAAAGCGAAACCTTCAACGGTTGAACCAAGCAATCCTGACTTGCTTTCCTACCCTTTTGTTCACATGACAGGTCACGGAAATGTTGTTTTTAGTAATGCTGATGTAACCAATCTAAGAAATTATTTGAACTCTGGCGGTTTTCTTCATATTGATGACAATTATGGAATGGACCAATATATTCGAAAAGAAATCAAAAAGATATTTCCAAATAATGATTTAATTGAAATTCCGGCGAATCATCCTATTTTTCAAAAGCCCTTTCCTTTTCCAAACGGACTTCCTAAAATTCATGAGCATGACGGAACTCGCGCACAGGCTTTTGGGATTTTTGTAGAAAGCAAATTAGTCTTACTTTATACCTACGAATGTGACCTTGGCGACGGCTGGGAAGATCCTGAAGTTCATAATGATCCTGCAAATGTTCGAGATAAAGCCTTAAAAATGGGTGCAAACATTATCAATTATATTTTTACTAATTAGTGACTAGTTACAAGTGATTAGCAACTAGTAATTCATGAAATTAAAAAAGAAAAATTATTTAGATTCTGACTCACCACTATTTACTAATTACTATTTACTAATTAATTTTCACTTAAAAAAAAATGCAGCTTACTCACGAAGAAAATCAATTTGAAAGAAAAACATTTCCAATAACTCTTGTCTGTGATCATATTTATTTTCAGCAGAATATTGGTTCGCTTTTTAGAATTAGTGAAGCTTTTGGAGTTGAAAATATCATTTTTTTAGGAAAAGATATTCCGCTGACGCCAAGAAAAATAAATAAAACTTCCCGAAGTACACATTTATATGTACCTCACATCGTTATTGAAGAAACTTCAAATTTGATAACGCATCTTCTTGAAAACAATTTCGAAATTATTTCTCTTGAAATTACAAGCAATAGTAAACCGCTAAAAGAAGTCATTATCCCTGACAATCAAAAAATTGCACTCATTATTGGAAATGAAATCAACGGAATTTCAGATGAGCTTCTAAAAATTTCACATCAAATTGTGCATATAAATATGTTCGGAAAAAACTCTAGTATGAATGTTGTACAAGCTGCAAGTATTGCACTTTATGAGATTACTTCTTTATAAAAAAATCTTTTCGAAGCATTCTATCATTTTTTTGGCGATTTGATTTGTTTAATTTTTTCGATAAACAACAGATAATCACGACAAAACACACTTTAAAAACACAAAAGAAAGAAAAAGATTACTAATATTTTTTACTTAATTTTTGTAGGAATCAACATTTGTAAGGGTTTGTAAAATTTCTCACAAAATAATCTTTGTAATATTTTTCCACAATATATTTTTGTTATAAAATTGCGTTATAGTTAACCAAATTTAATTTTTTATAACAAAAATCCAAATTATTATGAAAAAGATTTTTATTACCGCAGTTGCAGTGTTAATGCTGTTTTCTTGTCAAAATGACCAAAATGAAGCAGCTAATTCAGAAGCTAGTGCAGCAACGCTACGTTCTTGTGCTTCACAAGATGTATTGGAAGCACAATTAAAAGCAGATCCGATGCAGGCCATCAGAATGAATGAAATTGAAGCATTTACAAATGAACAATTACTTAAAGGATTTTCTGGCCGTTTAGTAAATGGCAAAATCGAAATTCCGGTTGTCGTTAATGTGTTGTACAGAACAACTGCAGAAAACATTTCAAACGCACAAATTCAAACACAAATTGATGTGCTAAACAAAGATTTCAATGCTTTAAACTCAGATTACAACAGCGTTCCTGCTTTGTTTGCTGGAGTAAAAGCAAACATCGGAATTACATTTGTACTAGATCAGGTGATCCGGAAATCGACCACCAAAACATCTTGGGGTACAAATGATGCGATGAAAAAAACAGCTCAAGGCGGGCTTGCTCCAACATCTCCTACAACAAAACTTAACCTTTGGTCTTGTAACATTGGTGGAGGAATTTTAGGTTATGCACAATTTCCTGGCGGAGCATCTTCAACTGATGGAGTTGTAATTGATTCTCGTTATTTCGGTTTATCTGGTGCTGCAAATGCTCCTTTTAATTTAGGAAGAACGGCTACTCACGAAGTAGGCCACTGGATGAATTTACGCCACATTTGGGGAGATGCAACTTGCGGAAGCGACTTAGTGTCTGATACTCCTACTCACAATACTGCAAATTATGGTGTACCGGCATATCCTCACTACAGTACTTGCTCTGGAACTCCAGTTGAAATGACAATGAATTATATGGATTACGTTGATGACAACGCAATGTATATGTTCTCTACAGGTCAAAAAAGCAGAATGACTGCGATATTCGCTACTGGCGGGCCAAGAGCTGCATTTGCTCAATAAGAGATATTTTAAAATCAAATAAATATTTTAAAAGCGAGATTTAACGATCTCGCTTTTTTTTTGCCCTAAACTTTTAAAAGCTTTTTCCTATATTTATGGTCTAAAACCTAAATATGATAACGTCAAAAATCATTTCTAACGGAATTTTAAGAGCATTAGCAACTATACTTGTGATTTGCGCTATTTTATACTTTCTATATGAAATACAAACTGTAATTGTATATCTCTGTATTTCTTTAATTCTCTGTCTTATAGCAAATCCGTTAGTCCAGTTTTTAAAAAATAAATTAAAATTCAGCAATTCATTGGCGGCGACCATCACAATTATTCTTTTTATTCTAATGATGGTTGGTTTTATTCTTTTATTTGTTCCGTTAATTATTTCACAGGCAAATAATTTAGCACTTTTAGACACAAATCATTTACAGGCGCAATTTGTAGAAACTGAAAAAAGTTTAGAAACTTATTTCAATATTCAGCATGTTGATTTGAGTAAAATGCTAAGCAATTCAAAAATAACCTCAGCATTAGATTTTAACTATTTTACAAGCTTTATAAACTCTATTATGAGTTTTATGGCCGATATGGGAATGGGATTAGTTTCAGTTTTTTTTATAACTTTTTTCTTCATTAAAGACCAAGAAACTTTTAAAAGCCAAGCCCGAAAAATTCTTCCAGACACAAATGAAGACAAGATTTTAAATTCAATAACAAAAATAAATCATCTGTTGACCCGCTATTTTATTGGTTTGTTATTACAGCTTACAGTAGTTTTTATTTTATATATCATTGTCCTCATTATTTTTGGAAACAAAAATGCTTTTGTAATCGCTTTTTTATGTGCCATATTGAATGTTATTCCGTACATCGGTCCAATCATTGGAACTATTTTGGCAGCATTATTAACGATGATCAGTTTAATTGGAAAAGATTTTCAGTCGGAAATTTTGCCTACAACTATTTATGTCATAATTGGATTTTTATTGGTACAAGCTATTGATAATAATATCAGCCAACCCATAATTTCATCAAAAAGTGTAAATTCGCACCCGTTAGAAATCTTTTTAATTACTTTAATCAGCGGTATTACGTTTGGGATCGTTGGGATGGTTATCGCAATTCCTGTTTACACAATGCTTAAGGTAATTTTAAAAGAGTTTTTCCCTGACAATAGAATCGTCTCCGTATTAACCGAAAGAATTTAGCTTTGAACACTATTATTTTACACCAAGAAATTCAAGATTTTATATCTAAAAATATTGGTGTTTCGATTGCAAAACTGGCACTTCAAAAAAATCCTTTTCCAGATGCAGACTGGATTATGATTCTAAATCAGATTGAAGCCAAAACAAAAGCTAAAGACAAATTGCCAACTTGGTTTAAAACAGAAAACATAATTTATCCAAGCAAAATTTCGGTTGAACAAACTTCTTCTGAAAAAACAGCAGCTTACAAAGCTTCTTTAATTTCGGGGAAAACTTTAATTGATCTTACGGGAGGCTTTGGTGTTGATGATTATTATTTTGCACAAAAATTCAAAGTTGTTGCGCATTGCGAAATCAATCAAGATTTATCAGAAATTGTAAAGCATAATTTACAACAATTGAATGTGAAAAATTGTTTTTGTTATGCCGAAGATTCAGCCAATATTTTAAAAGAATCAGAAATCAAATGGGATTGGATTTATATTGATCCTTCTCGAAGAAATGATGCAAAAGGCAAAGTTTTTATGCTGAAAGACTGTTTGCCAAATGTTCCCGAATCATTAGATTTTTATTTCGAAAAAAGTGATTCTATTTTAATTAAAACAGCGCCCTTACTGGATATTTCTGCTGGTTTATCTGAATTGAAATTTGTTAAAAACATTCATATCATCGCTCTTGAAAACGAAGTAAAAGAATTGCTTTTTGAAATTCACAATAAATATCTCGGCAATATCACAATTAAAACTGCTAATATTCTTAAAGATAAAACGGAAACATTTGAATTTGTTTTAGGTAATGAAAATGAACTTCCATCGTATCATTTACCTCAAAAATATGTTTACGAACCCAATTCGGCCATTATGAAATCAGGCGGATTTGATGAAGTAAGCACTTCTTTCAAAATAAACAAGCTTCATAAACATTCTCATTTATATACCTCGGAAGAATTAATTGATTTTCCGGGACAGCACTTTTGAAATCGAAAAAGTGATTCCGTACAGCAAAAATGAAATAAAAACGGAGCTTGCAAATCAGCAGGCAAATATAACAACTCGCAATTTTCCTGAGACGGTAGAAAACATCCGAAAAAAGTGGAAAATAAAAAACGGAGGAAATTTATATTGTTTTTTTACAACAGATGTAAAAGATAACAAAATAGTTTTAATTTGCAGAAAAATAACTTAAAAATGAAACAACTAATTACGCTAATCTTTTTTCTATTAACCTTAACTGCATTTGCACAAAAACCATGTGAATACAGTACTAATGTAAGTGATTCTATAGGCACTTATAAAATAACAAACGAATATCTTATCAGTGAAAAAAACTTTGGAGGAAACTCGAGCTATGTTTTTTTCTCGCTGGCACAAACTGACGGACTGCCAACGCTTAATTTACAGCTTATTCAAAAAAGTAAAGATTTTATAAAAGCAAACTGTTTTGATAAAAATTCACGTGTGTTTTTACAGCTTCAAAACGGAAAAGTGGTAACATTAATGCACATTAATCAAGAAAATTGCGGGACTCTAATTCATGACAATGGCTTTGATAATAGAGTAAATACCGGAATTTTTATGTTCATGAAAGATAATTATGAAGAACTAAAAAAATCGCCTGTAACGATGATGCGAATTAAATATTTAACTGACACTGAAGATTATATTGTTAAGACCGAAATAACATCTGAAATGAATGGGAAAGTCTATAATCCAGACACTTATTTTATTCAGAACATTCGATGCGTTGAGTAATTATTCGCATTTCCAATTTTGATTTGAAACCTTGTCTTTCAAACCTGTTTTTAAATTGTAATGCCACCATTCTGAATCAAAAGAATTAAAACCATTTTTGATCATTATTTTTTTCAGAAACTTTCGGTTTGATTTTATTTCTTTCGAAAAATTTGCATAATCATGGCTGGCTTCGATTCCGAAAAAATCAAAAGGAGTTCCCATATCGACTTCTTTTCCATTAGCATCAACTATTGAAATATCAACGGCTCCTCCTCTATTATGGATGGAGCCTTTTTTTGGATCCGCCACATAATTAGGATTTGACACAATTTCCCACATTCTTTTTTGAATCGATAGTGGCCTGTAACAATCATAAAGTTTTATTCTGAAACCCTTCTTCTTGAAATCATTATTGGCAGCAATTAATGCCTTAACGGTTTTCATTCTCAAAACACATTCGGCACAATCATATACTTTTGCTTTCAAAAAATTATCTTCAGTTGCATATTTCATGTCATAGACAAAATCTGTACTGAAATCTTTTAAATTAACGAAAGAAGTGTCGGCAATTGCTTGTTTTACAGGAGTTGTGTAAGCCTCATTTTGCGCTTTCGAAGAAATATTCCAAAGAAGAAAAACAACAAAAAACAAGAATTTAAAAGATTTTGACATAATGTTTATGATTTAAAAATTGAAATTAAACAAAATAAACGAAATCTGAGATTTAATATTTTACAATTTTCAAAAACTAATTCTCTTTCTTTTTGAAATAAAATTCTAGTATTTTTTCATTAAATTAGCTAAACAACACTTTTAAAATCAATCAGTTAATTCAAAAAAAAATACTATGAACAACAGACCAAAATATTTATTTATAGTTTCATTAAGTTGTTTAACAATAATGTCCTGTAAAAAAGAAAGCATCAAAAGTGTTCCTACAACCGATTCTACTTCAATTAGAACCGAAGCTTTAAAAGCCGATTCTGCCGTAATCAATCCGACTGATACATTAATAAATTTGGTTGGCAAAAGCACCATTGGAACTCACTTATTATCGCAAAGCAAATTAACTCCAAGGCTAAAAACACTTTTAGGTACTGATTACGATCAAATGGTAAAATATTGGAATACTGAAACTCCATTTGAAAAAGAAGGCGATATTCTACACGCAAGCGGATGCAAACAGCATGACTGCAATACATATTCGTATGATTTGTTTATTGATATAAAAAATAACAAAATCAATATCTATAAATTCAGCGAGTCAAAACTGAATATTTTCGCTGAAGATAATTTTAGAATTGTACTAAAAGATTCTTTATTAAGAGATTTAGATATTAAGAAAGAGAATGCTAAAATCCAATAAGTCTGAAAGTCAAAAGTCGAAAGTCAAAAGTGAAAAAAGCGGTTCAATACCGCTCTTTTTTTTTACTAAATAATTTATTTCAAAATGTTTTTAGTTATAGTTTGGATTTTCGAGTTTTGACTTTGGACTTTAAGACTTTGGACTTTAAGACTTCTAAATCTCTCCATTCATCAAAATGTTTTCTTGAATTCCTTTATCTCTGAGCATTCTAAAATGCGAACGCACGGCATGATAAAATGGATAAGAAGTGTATGGAAGATCATATTCTTCGGCATAACGCATTATAATTGGCGTGATATACGGATAGTATGTATGCGCAACGCCTGGGAATAAATGATGCGCCACGTGATGTGTAAAACCTCCGTATAAAAAATTGGCCAATTTACTGTTTGTACTAAAGTCTTTTGTTACAATCATTTGGTGCATTGCCCAAGTAGCAGAGAGATTTCCTTCTTCATCTGTTCCGGGAAAATGTGCGTCTTCATCAACGTGAGTAGAAACTAAAGCAACAACTCCCAAAGCGCTTCCGCATAAATGCATGGCAAACCAGGCTCCTAAAACTAAATACCAAGGTTGACTTAGCAAAAACATTGGAATAAAAAGCAAATAAATCAGATTTACAATTTTGGCAACAAATAATCTATAGATTTCCTTTCTCGGTATTTTCTCCACTACCTTTTTTACATAGTTGTTTTTTGTCCCGAAAAAGTCCTTAAAATCACGAATATAAATCCAGTTTAAACTATAAAGCGGATAAATAAACCACATATAAATATGCTGGTATTTGTGATAATTAAACAAAGGGCTATTTGGAAAAATCCTGATGATATCACTTTGTTTGATATCAACATCCCAATCTGGAACATTTGGATAAGCGTGATGAAGATTAATGTGACGACGCGTCCATAGCCAATGATTGCTTCCAAAAAGCTCCAAAACATACATAAAGCGTTCATTGTATTTTGCTTTCTTAAAAAGCGCTCCGTGTGCGGCATCATGAAAGGCATTTATAAAAAGGACGATCATAGTAAAACCACACAAAATATAAAAAAGAAATAAAAAAGGAGTACTGTTTCCAAACAGTAAAATACAGGTATAAAACAAAAAGAAAAGAATTACAAGTCCTACAGACTTAATAATGTTTAACAGATACAATGCTGAGTTTTGTAAAACAGTTTCGTTCACTTCTGTGCGCAACTTTTTAAAAAAATCATCATGACCCGCTTTGACATAAACTGGGCGTTTTAATTTTTCCATACTATTTGGTATTGCTAGAAATTGTAATACCAAATTTAATAAAAAAAAGTTAAAACGCGCCAAAACAAATCATTAGCATTTAAAAAAAGTAAGAAAAACTTAATACTGAAAAGTGCAGAAAAATACAGAAGTACTCCTAAAAAGCACAACAAAAACACATCATTTTCATCACCATTTCTTCGAAAAGACAGCAAATACTTATTATCACATTGTTATTTATCTACTAAATAGTGAATTTATAAAGATGTCATAAAACTTTACTTTTTCGTATTTTGCCTATTAAATACATTTTTAGAAACTTTTAATTATGCTGAAATTTAAATACATCGTAATCACTTTACTTTTTTCTGTTATTACTTACAGCAGAACTAATATTTATGTAAATCAAGTTGGTTATAATCCAAAAAGTCAAAAAATAGCTATTATAGGAACTAAAGATAATTTGAGCGAGAATTCAAGCTTTGATATTATTGATAGCAAAACAAATAAAACAGTATTTACCGGATTAATTGGAAAAGCACAAAAAGTAGATGACTGGAAGCTTGGAGAAATATATTATAAAGCCGATTTTTCATCTTTTGAGAAAGCAGGAGATTATAAAATTACTTTCAAAATCGCTAATCAAATCTACGAATCAGCTAGTTTTTCAATTGAAGAAGATATATTGGCAAAACGAACCATTTCTTCCATTGTACATTATTACAATAAGCAAAGAGCAAATACTCCAGAAGAACTTGAGGCCGACAAAAACATGCTATTATTTGGTAGTACAAAAAGAGTCGATGTTCATGGCGGATGGTGCGACGCATCGGGCGATGTTAGTAAATATATGTCACATTTAGCTTACGCCAATTTTGTATCGCCACAGCAAACTCCTTTGGTAACTTGGTCGCTTATAAATACATCTGAAGCAATTCCTGAAAAACTTACACAATGGAAAATAAAAGATTCATTAGATAATGAAGCCATTTGGGGCGCTGATTATTTAATGCGCTGTCTCTCTGATGAAGATTATTTTTATATGATTGTTTTCAGTTATTTTGATAAAAATCCATCTGCTAGAAGAATTGTAGGGCTTAAAGCAAATAGTGTAACTACAAATGAATATCAAAGTGCCTTTCGCGAAGGCGGAGGAATGGCAATTGCAGCACTAGCCCGAATTTCGCAATGGAAAAAATACGGTGATTTTACATCAAAACAATATTTAGATGGAGCCAAACGAGCTTATGCACATCTATTAACAAATAATACCAAATATGATGATGACGGAAAAGAAAACATTATTGACAATTATTGTGCTTTAATGGCTGCAACCGAATTATGGATGGCAACAAATGATAATTTCTATAAAGAAGAAGCTAGAAAATGGACGCATAATCTTGAAAGCAAAATGACCGATAAAGGCTGGTTTAGAACTAACGAAAGTGATCGTCCTTTTTGGCATGCTGCAGATGCAGGTTTACCAATAGTTGCTCTGACAAGATATTTGAAAAAAGAAAATGACAACAATGAGATTAAAGCAGTAAAAAATGTTATAAAAAAAGCTTTAGAATATAATATAGCCGTAACCAATAATGTGGAAAATCCATTTGGTTATGCCAGACAAACGTTTTTGTTTGAAAATAAATTAAAAGACGGTTTTTTTATTCCGCATGAAAACGAAACCGGCTGGTGGTGGCAGGGAGAAAATGCAAGATTAGCATCTCTGGCTACTGCTGCAATTGAAGGCCAAAAAGTTATTTCTTTTCAAAAAAATGCTACCCAGAAAAAATCACTTGATTTATATGCTTCACAGCAATTATCGTGGATTTTAGGCTGTAATCCTTATTCCGTATGTTTTCTATATCAGTTTGGAGAAACTAATGTTCCATACATGCATTCAAATTACGGACATGGTTCAGAAAAAGGCGGTATTTCAAATGGAATTACAGGCAAAGAGGGAAATCCTGACGGATCAGGAATAGATTTTAAAATGGATGTTGATGGAAACGACGAATGGCGCTGGACAGAGCAATGGATTCCACATTCAGCATGGTTTTTACAGGCTATTACAGCTTTGGTCGAAAATAAAAATTAAAATTCAATTAAACAGCATTTACAATTAAATGAAAAATTCAATATTCGCAATTGTCTTACTTATTACGAGTTTTTTTCTTCATGAAAATTGCTTCGGACAGGCAAAAAAATCAAAATTCAAAGCTTTAGTTTTATATGAAAACGGCGGACATCATTTGCCGTTTACTATAGCTGCGAAACCTTGGTTGGACAAACTCGCAATTGATAGCAGTTTTACAATTGACTATATTGAAAATACCAAAACAATAAACGAGACTCTTTTAAAACAATATAAAGTTTTTATTCAACTCGATTATCCTCCTTACACTTGGAGCGAAGAATCGATGAAAGCATTTCAAAAATATATGAACAGCGGAAAAGGCGGCTGGGTAGGTTTACATCATGCAACTTTGTTGGGAGAATTTGACGGATACCCAATATGGCAATGGTTTTCTGATTTTATGGGAGGAATAAAGTTTGTGAATTATATTCCAGATTTTGCAGACGCCAAAGTAAAAATTGAAGACAAATCACATCCTGTTTTAAGAGGAATTTCATCTGACTTTTTAATACAAAAAGAAGAATGGTACATTTATGATAAAAGTCCGCGCGCGAATGTTCATGTTCTAGCTTCGGTAGATGAATCTATTTACAAACCCGATTCAAAAATTAAAATGGGCGATCATCCTGTAATTTGGACAAATGATCATTTTGCTTCAAGAAATGTCTATATATTTATGGGACATTCTCCAGAATTATTCAACAATGAAGCCTATACAACATTGTTAAAAAATGCAATATTTTGGGCCGCTGGCAAAATCTGAGAAATTTAATTTTAGAACCAGTTCTATATGTTTAGTCTTTTCCTTTTTTTGCTATAATTTCTTTTCCAAAATAAAAGAAACAGAATCCCCATAAATAATACTAAAATATCTATTTTCAGTATAAATGGTATTCGCATTATATGATCGCTATAATAACTTCCGCCTAACAAAGCGCCACATCCTATTCCTATTTCCATAGAAATATACATCGTTGCAATTGCTTTGCCGCGATGTTCCGGCTGACTTAAATCTATAGTCCAGGCGTTTATTGCTGGAGACAATATACCAGTTCCCATTCCGTAAAGCGCTGCACCCGCTAACATAATATTTAATTCCTTCCCTTCGCTGATTACAAATAACGCAATCGAAGTTATAATTAATCCAATCAGAATAACATTTGTGCGTCCGTATCTGTCAGAAACTTTTCCAGCACCAAATCTTACCAAAACAGAGGCAATAGTAAAAGCAGTAAAAAATACGCCTTTATTTTGCGCTCCCAGATGCTGGCTCCAATCTGGAATCAATGTCAAAATTAAACCATAAGCAGTATAAGAAAAAAATGTAATAACTCCCGCAGGAAGTGCCCCAACATCAATGATATCCTTTCGCTTAATAAAAAACATAGATTTATGAAGTTTTTCTTTTGTTGCCAAAGTTTCCTTCATATTCATTACAATTACAATGGATAAAAAAGCAAGGAAAGAAGAACTGTAAAACATTATATCAATTCCAAAAGCATTTACAACCCATCCGCCAATTGCAGGTCCTAAAGCACCTCCAATACTAAAACATAAACCATGTAAACCTAACGCCTCTCCCCATCGTTCCTGCGGAATAATATCCGCAACATATGCAGAAGTTGCTGTAGGTTTAAATCCTGTTGAGAAACCATGTACTAATCGCAAAAACAGAAATCCAGAAACCGAACTTAATATTGGATATAAAAATCCGCAGATCACACAAACAGTAGATCCAACTGCCATTACCGGAACTCTTCCCCATTTGTCTGTAAGTTTCCCGCTAAAAGGACGTGATATCCCAGCCGTAAGCGTAAATAAAGAAATGATAAAACCTTTATATTCTGCTCCGCCTAAACTGCTTAAATAACTAGGAAGTTCTGGTATAATCATATTAAAACTTGACGAGAACAAAAGCGAACTCATACAAAGTAAAATAAATTGAAGCGTGTAAATAGATTTTTTATTTTGGACCATTATCAGGTTATTAGAATATTTTCAGCAAGGAAAAAAAGGAATATTTCGAAATGCAAATATACTTTTCTCTTCTAATAAACTAGGGGAAATCTGTTGAAAATGACGAACTAAAACTCTACTTAATTAGAATTAATCCAACGTAGAATTTTTACAGGTTTTAAAAAACTTATAAGCTCTTTTCTCTGCATAAGAGTAGGTTGAATTTCGCAACGGAAAAGCGCAGTGTCCACCATATTTTGGAGTTTCAAGGTAAACGTATTGGCTTTCTTTAGCAATTGCTCTTGGGTAGCATCTTTCTCCTAAAAAAGGATCATCCAGCGAATTGATAATTAATACTGGAGTAGTAATATTTTTAAGAGAAAATTCAGGAGAAACTCGTTGATAATAATCATCTCGACTTGCAAAACCATGCAGCGGTGCCGTAAAATAATGATCAACTTCATCAAAAGATGAAATATTGTCAATTTGATCACTGTTTATAAAATCAGGAAACTGTGTTGCTTTATATTTTAGTTTTCTTTTAATATCAATTGTAAAGTTTTTTAAATAAACTCTGTTAAAGCCTTGTTTGAGTACCTCGGCACTTGTTGCGATGTGAGTAGGAACTGAAATAGAAACGCCACCTTTTATTCGTTCGTCAATTTTTGTCCATCCAAAGTAATTCAAAAGCTGCACACCTCCCATTGAATATCCGATCATATAAACTTCTTCAAATCCTTTTTTCAAAACAAACTGAACTGCAGCATCAAGATCATCTACTGCACCATGATGATAAAGTCTTGGCAGGCGATTCATTTCTCCTCCGCAGGTACGATTATTCCAAGCAAAAACTGAAAATCCTTTCTTTTGAAAATAAGCCGAACAGCTATTATTATAAGTTCTTCGGGAATCACCTTCTAAACCATGGCATAAAATCACGGCTTTTTTACGATCATTTATAATAAAATCAATGTTGATAAAATCACCATCCGTCAACTCCAATTTTTCTCTTGTATAGCCCGGAACTTCAAACTTTTTAAACAAAGCAGCATAAATAGTAGAAACATGCCTGTTCCGATACATAATACTAGGGAAATCATATTCTGATTGTTCAATTACTGGCATGACTAAAAAGTGTTTTGGGTGCGTTATACAAATCTACTAAATGAATCAATATGTAATTTAAAACTGTCTTTTTTTATTTTATTTTTATGAATTTTTATTGAAAAGATGATTCATCCGAAAACAGACTTATGTAAAGAAGATGCACTTACATCAAATGAGGTAATTAAGATATTTCATGTTTACAAAGAGTTATAAAACAAAAAAAACACTCGAGTTGAGTGGCTTTTGATGTGAATCTTGAAAAACAAAATTTGATTTATCTTTCAATTATATCATTTTAAAGAGCTTAAAATAAAAAGTCTTACATCATTACTAAATAATTTTCCAGTATTTCCTAAATATAGCATGTGCCCCGATTGGTATTCTCTAAAAATGACTCTGTCTGCAGAAAAATTTGCTTTTTCTACAGTTTTTTTAGCATACCCCACCGGAGTAGACAAATCATAACTTCCTCCCGATATAAATACTTTTAAATTTGGATTTCTGCGTAAAACAACATTTAAATCATCTGTAAAATCTGGACCTTCTTTAGTCTCTTTTCGTGACCATTGCCATTGAAACGAAATATTTTTCCAATCAATAGTTTTATACGTGTCTTGAATATCAATCTTTAATTTTGAAGCCAGCAATTCTCTAAACGCAGCGGTAAATCCGGGAACGTATCTTCCCATCGCCGGATCATCTGCAACCGGATCATTACCGGAATGTTCAAGCGGAAGATTGTATCTTGTATCATATAATCCAATCTGTAGATTTTCTTTCGATAAAAGACTGTCCGCAAAAATTTTTGGAGCTATTTCAAGCGTTGACGAAAAAAAATCTCTTGATAATCCCGTGTATTTGCAAAGTCTATCAATTATTACACTCCTTTCTGTTACCGAAAGTTTTTGTTGGTTGTCTAATAAAAGTGCATTCAAATAGTCTTTTTCTGCAAATGCTAAAACTTCTTCTTGAAATTGTTCGTAAGAATATAACGTTTTGTTTATTTTATTATAATACCAGGCTGTGTTTGCTAAAGTGGGAAGTAACGATGCTGCTCTTTCTGATTTTGCTTCCGATGTTAACTTTTTTAAAGGCGATTCCAAAGTAGTTCCCAACATAATAATGCCGTTTACTGTTATGCCTCTCATTACACCAGAATACGTTACACCGCCCATAAGTGCTCTGGGAAGAACTGAAACTCGCTGGCTTCCATAGCTTTCTCCAATAAGAAACTTTGGTGAATTCCATCTCTTATTTTTTATCAGCCACTTTTCTATAAATTGCGCCATTGATTCAGCATCCTGATCTACTCCATAAAAATCTTGTGGAGTGCCAGGCGAAATAATATGGCTGAAGCCAGTTCCTACAGGATCAACAAAAACTAAATCTGCTACATCCAGCAAACAATCTGTATTCTGTTCCAATCCAAATGGAGGCAAGTTAGAGGAATTAATTTCAGGAGTCAATTTTACTTTCCAAGGTGCAATACTGCTCAAATGCAGCCAAATAGAAGAAGATCCAGGTCCTCCGTTGAATACAAAGATGACGGGCCTGACTTCATTATTTTTATTTTGTTTTATATAGGAAAAACTAAATACACTGGCGATAACTTTATTATCATCATTTTTAAGCAATATCTCATCTGCAATTGCATTGAAATGTAAAGGCTTTCCATTAATATCAATAGTATGTTTTGTACTGAAGAAAAGCGGTTTTTTAATCATGATTTCTTCCCTTGCATTTTCCTGACTAAAAAGGGAAAATGACACTAAAGAAAAAAAAGTGATTAAAAAAAATCTGGCAGCATTTACCATTTAATAATTTATTTAAGTGCGTAACAAAATTTGATTTATTTTTTTGAAAATTCCCGTCTAATTCTGCTTAATGATGTATCGGTAACATTTAAATAAGAAGCTATTTGTTTGAGTTGTGCAAATTGAAATATTTCTTTATTGGTTGTAATAAGATTCTCATATCGGGCTTCACCGCTAAGATTAATTAATTCCAACGCACGTTTTTTATACATCATGTATTCTTTAGCCAACATTTTTACCCCATAAGCCCTAAACTCCGGAACAGTATGCAGCAATGCGTTTAATTGATCATAACTGATGGCAAAACCTCTGCAATTGGTAACCGCTTGTATATTCTCAGATGATTTGGTTTTTAAGTAAAACGATGACACTTCAAATACCACACTATCCTTTTGATAGAAATTTGTAGTGATTTCATTTCCATCAATATCATGTGTAAATGCTCTCATAAAACCGCTCTGCAAAAAGAAATAATGTTCATTTATTTTTCCTTCTCTAAGAAAAAATTCATTTTTTTCAATAGTAATCTCTTCAAAGAACTCTACCACCTCATCTAACGTGCGGTCTGGAAATGGTAAATTTTTTATGATGTAATTTTTTAGTCCTTGTTTGTCCATTGGTTTCTTTGTTAATATTATACGCAACAGCTTCTTTACAAGTCCGTTGCAGGTCAAAAATAATCAATTACCTAATAATTAGATAAAACACAATCTCAAATCACCTCAAAAAAAAGACACTATTGAGAGACAAATGAGAGACACTTTTCCTAAATACTTGAGAGATAAGAGTATAAAGTCATATTATCAGGAAGTTTTATCTTCGAAATAATTCTCTCTTTTCTTTTTTTACTTGCATATATTGTTATACTCAACAGATTTGAAATCTCTTTAGTCGTTAAATTCATATAGATATAAGCAATATAACGCATATCATTAGACGTTAATGATGGGTGTAGTTTTCGGAGTCTTGCAAGAAAACCGGGATTTACTTCTTCAAAATGAAAAACAAATGTTTCCCATTCATTATCATTTCTTAAATAATCTTTTAAATGTTTAATATGTATATCCAAAGTAGAGACTTTCGAAAGTTTTGGTATATTTTCTATAGACATAATCAAATTATTGATAAGCTGATTTCTGCCCGAAAGATATAATGCTCTCGCAGAAAGCTTCCTATTTCTCAATTCAATCTCTTTATGAAGCAGTTCCCGTTCACTATTCATTTCACTAATCTGCCTTTCCAATTCTAAATTTCTCCTTTGGGCTGTTAGCTTTTTTTGCCTTTGTATCAAGATCAGAAGCGTAAAAATGAGCAAGGATATTATATTTATTGAATAACAAAATTTATGTTCTTTTTGCAATTGCATAAACCAATCGTTTATTGTTTTTTTTTAAACCGGTTACTACTGCTATTTCTTCTACCATCATCTCAAACAATAGCGCAGCAACCGGTCTTCTTTTATAAATTATATACTTCAATTTGATCTTAATTCAATAAGAATGAATTTACTTCCTGAGAAAAATCTTTGAAATATTGAAAAATGCTGCCATGACCTGAATTACTCCAAAGTACTAGTTTTGCATTCGGAATATTCTGAAGCATTACATAAGAATTAATCGAATCGACCATACTATCCTCACTTCCATTCACAATAAGTACAGGCTGTTTAATCGCTTTAAGCTGTGTGTTGCCTTCATCTGTCGCTAAACCATAGTTTATAATTGCTTTAGCCTGACTTGCAATTGTATCCTGACTTGTTGGTGAGTCTCTGTCTATTTTTCTTTCAGATAATCTTTCTAAGAAAGCTTCACCCGCAATGATACTGCTTGGCGTTTTGCTGAAAAAAAGGTTTATCAATACTCTGTCTGGTCCATCAACAAAAGCTTTTTCTAAATGCGACTCCAGTTGTGCAATTGCTTTTCCTCCTATCGACCCTGTGCCGGCCAATATAAGTTTATTCACCAATTCCGGATAATTTGCAGCGATTTCTTGTCCTATAAAACCGCCAAGAGAAAAACCCAAAATATTAACTTTATTGAAACCTAAGGCATCAATAAAATCTACAGCATCCTGTGCCATCTCTTTTACATTCTCAGGAGTAGTCCCCTTTGAACTGCCAACACCTCTATTGTTAAATAATATTACCGGATAATTACTGGCAACTGCATTTGTGACTTCGGGGTCCCAATTATCCATATTTCCGGTGAAGTGTTGTAAAAAAATAACGGGTATGCCTTCTTTCTTGCCAAAAGAGCGGTAAGTAAAATCGGCTCCATTTACGTTGATAGATTTTGTCGGTGCTGTTTTATGGGTGAATTCGCCCACTAAAATATTTTCTTTTGTTTCCATTTGTTTTTAGATATTATTTATAATTGAGATAAGAACCATTATTTGCCGCTGAATTCTTTATTAAAGGTTTTTACTGACTAAGAATGATTCTTACCTGTGATATTGTTTAAGCTATATTTATTTTGTTTCTACAATAATGATTTGAGCCAAAACATGCGGGAACATGATAAAAGGCGTATGGCTTGACGGAAGGGCATATAATCTTTCGATACCCGCATCTTTTGTCATTTTTTGCTGCAATGAATAACCTATTGTGTGGTCATTTAAAGTGTAAACAAATACTTTACTGATTTTCCCAAATCTGCCCTCAGTCAGCGTTACCGGAGTCGCTAAAGGAGCTAATGGTTCTGGTTTTAAATTATTGCTTACGTAATCTGCAACTTGTTTAGGAGCATCGGCAAGGAAAACATCAGCAATACCTTCTTTTTTTATGCTCGCAATTCCTGCTTTTTCATCTATAATAAGATTTTTACCAACATGGCTCTCTCCATCAGTTTTTGCAAGTGACAATAAGCTTTCTCCATTTTTTGGTACATAAGCCGCAATGTAAACTATCTTTTTTATCTGAGGCGCAATGTCTTCTGCAACCTGACTTGCCACAATGCCACCAAAACTATGTGCCACAAGCACTACATTTTGTTTGTTTCCAATGGCTTTTTTAACTTCTTCAACATACAGCTTTAAGCTTATCGCTGAAATTGCAGTATTATCATTTCCATGTCCCGGAAGGTTAACAGAAATAACTGAATTTCCGCCAGCAATTAAATCTTCTGAAACGTGCTGCCAATCATTTGCCGATGACCATGCACCGTGGATTATTACAATTGTGTTTTCGTTTTTAGCTTTGTTCGTTTGTGATGAAGCTGTAATAGTTGTAAGCAATAGCATTGCTATTAATAAAATTGAATTTTTCATGATATATATTTTGTTTGTGTTGATAATTAGTTTGCTGCAATTTTTGTGAAGATGGATGACAAGTCGTCCGGTTTTGAAAGGAATGGACTATGTCCTGTATTAATTTCGTAAACAGATTCTACTTTGTTTGCTGAAATCATTTTGTTTTGCAAATAAGGCGACACGACGTGATCTTGTAAAGTTTTGATGTATACTTTTTTAACTGATCCAAAATTTTTATCAGTAAGCACTACAGGATTAATAAATGGGATTAAAGGCTCTGTTCGATAGTTTTTTACCACAAGATTTTGAATTTCAGGAGTACCGTCCTGAATAAATAGATTTACGATTTGGTCCTGTTTTACATCGACAATACCTTTGTCATAATTAAAAATTAGATTATCCATAATTCCAAGCTGAGAATCAGGATCCATATGTGCCAAGTTATCTAATGTTTGACCGGTAACCGGTAAATAAGCGGCAACATAAACCAGTTTTTCGATTTTTGAAGGTACCTCTTCTGCAACCGAAGAAATTATCATACCGCCAAGACTATGGCCTACTAAAATAACCTTCCCGTCTATTGTTGAAAGTGCATCTATTACCTTTTGTTTATAAACATCCAATGTTATTTTGTCCGGAGAAGTATTATCGCTGCCATGACCCGGTAACTCGACCACAATTACTTTATTACCCTGTTTTTCCAGATTAGTTTTAACGGACTGCCATACATATGGAGCTTGCCATGCGCCATGAACGAGTACATAATTTTTAGGTTCAGGTTGTGCATCATCGTTTGAACAAGATGATAAAATAAGGGCGCAAGCTGCTATGACAAATTGAATCAATTTGAATTTTTTCATGATTGTAATTTTTAAATGTTATTTGTGAAATGTGTTTTATTTAGCTTCTAAAGCTATGATTGAAGATAGTATTTGAGGAAATACTATAAATGGAGTGTGGCTTGAAGGAAGTGAGTAAGTTCTTAAGATTCCCGCATCTTCTACCATTTTTTGCTGAAGTGAATAACCAATAGTATGGTCATTTTGACTGTGAACATATACTTTGGTAACTTTCCCGAAATTAGCCTCACTCAATGTAACTGGGGTGGATAGCGGAGCTAAAGGCTCTGGTCGCAGATTATTAGTTACATATTCTGCAACTGGTTTTGGAGCATCGGCTAAAAAGACATTTGTAATTGCCTCTTTAGTTATAGAGGCAACGCCCCCTTGCTCATCTATAATAAGATTTTTACCAACATGACTCTCTGAATCAGTTTGTGCAAGTGATAGTAAACTATCTCCATTTTGAGGAACAAAAGCGGCAATGTAAATTAGTTTTTTGATTTGCGGAGCAATCAGCTCTGCTACTTCACTTACTACTATTCCGCCAAAACTGTGACCAACAAGAGTAACATCTGTTGCGCTGCCAATAGCTTTTAAAGCTTCGTAGACATAAAGCTGTAAACTAATATTCGATACAGGTGTTTGATCAGTACCATGACCAGGAAGATTTACAATAATTAAATTGTTTTCTGGAGAGTTAAGATAACCCGCAACATGATGCCAGTCATTAGCAGATGACCATGCTCCATGAACAATTACAATTGTGTTTTTACTGTTTGATGATGAATTTAATTCGTTCTGTGTGTTTGTTTTTTCGATTTCCATAATATTTGTTTGTTTAATACTATGCAAAGAAAGAGCGAATAAAACCTGCAGCACTTGTCTTGTGGCAAGTAATGAAATTATGCCTGTTTTTTTTATTTTTATATAAGAGGGCGCTAGAATTCTGAGCAACAAAAGCTTGTAAAATATAGCTTTACCGACTTTTTATATTTATTGTGACCTTGATGGTACAGAATTCGAACCATTTGTTAGAAGATTTAAAGCTTTTGGATGATGTTTACTAGTTTTATCTTTTAAAAATAATGATATATTAGCTATACGAATAAGTTAACTGCTTTTTATGAAAAGACAATACGGAGTATATTTAGTTATTTTGTTTCTTGCAATTGGTTGTAAAAAGAACGCAATCGAAAAACTGGAAGTTAAAAAAGAAAATTTAAAAAGTACAACTGATATAGTAAAAACTATAGGTGATACAACTGCTAAACTTTCAAAAAAGGAAAATAGATATGTTAATAATATAACTGATATTTCAAAAGATACAGTTATTGCCTGTAGGTATTTTGAATTAATGTATTCGACAAATGGCGCAAAAACTTGGAAAAATATCAAGACATCATTGATGTTTAAAGATATAACTTTTACTGATAAAAAGGTTCTTATTGGAATTGATAGCTGGGTAGGAATTCACGAATCGGATTATTCTCGAATACATATTTCAAAAGATTTTGGAAATTCTTGGGAAACAGTAACCTTTGATACTAGAAAATTTTTCCCAATGGAAATAATTTCAAATCCAAAAGAGCAACTTTGTGTGCGTACAGTTGAAAACAAAGTCTATAAATTTCAAGGGACAAATTATAAGAAAGATTGGATATATGTAAAAACGATACCAGAAACGGAATATACAAGAGATATAGTTGATTATCCATATGGAATAAATGATGAAAGTGATAACGTGAAGCTTTATAAAAAAAGCAAGAATAAAACGGACACGTTGGTTTACTTAGATTTATGCAGTGAAGCTAGAGAAATAGTTCAAAAAGATAAAGTGGTACATATTTCAGGAACTGGAATAGATAAAAAAACTAGTAAACAATATGGATATTACGGGCAGTTAATCCATGATAAAACATTAAAACAATATAAACTCCCAGGTTGGTTTACAAATATTAAAAAAACCAAATTTAATGTATATATCATGTGTGAAGATGGGTTGTATATTGTAAAAGATGAAAAAATTAAACAGTTGTATTAAAGTCTAATAAAAAAGTAAGATAACTTTATTTTAGTTCTCTTTATTAAAAAATTGTTCTAACTCCAATAAGTCAACTTAATAAGATGTACAATCCCTAATTCACAAAATAAAACTTACGTGAAAATCAAAAAAAAATAAAAAAGCCTATTTCAAAACGAAATAGGCTTTTTTATTGCCCCCTGGAGGGGTTCGAACCCTTGACCTTACGATTGAAAACCAGGAAATCAAATCTAATACAAAACAAAAAAGCCACTCAATTGAGTGGCTTTTGTTGTGATCCCAGAAGGATTCGAACCTTCGACCTACGCATTAGAAGGCGTTGCTCTATCCAGCTGAGCTATGGAACCAAATAAGATTTTTATAAAAAACTCTCAAAAAAAGTCGGGGTGGCAGGATTCGAACCTGCGGCCTCCTGCTCCCAAAGCAGGCGCGATAACCGGGCTACGCTACACCCCGAAGGCAAAATTTAAGCGGAGAGACAGGGACTCGAACCCTGGCGACGGTTACCCGTCGACAGATTAGCAATCTGCTCCATTACCGCTCTGGCACCTCTCCAAGCTCAAGAAACGTGTTCTGTTTTGCGGTTGCAAATGTAAGACAACATTCCATATCTCACAACTATTTTTACGCTTTTTTTAAAGTTTTTTTAATCTTTTTTCCAAAACACTTCACAATCAAACGAATAGAATTAACAAAAATTTCATCTTAAATTTAAAATCACCCTATTTGATACAAAATTTGAATTTATTCAAATAAAGAGTAAATTTGCTAGATAACTAATATTAACAGAAAATGAACAAAAGAGTTGTGATTGTTTCTGCCGTTAGAACACCTATCGGAAGTTTCATGGGAGGGTTATCTACCGTACCCGCACCAAAATTAGGCGCTGCTGCTATAAAAGGAGCCCTTTCAAAAATTAACCTTGACCCAAAATTAGTTGATGAAGTTTTCATGGGGAACGTAATTCAAGCAGGCGTTGGACAAGCTCCAGCTCGTCAGGCTGCGCGTTTTGCAGGATTACCTGATGAAGTTGTTGCTACAACAGTAAACAAAGTCTGTGCCTCTGGAATGAAAGCTGTAATGTTTGCCGCACAAGCAATTGCTTGTGGAGATGCTGAAATCGTAGTTGCAGGCGGAATGGAAAGCATGAGCTTGATTCCACATTATGTGCAAATGCGTGCTGGAAACAAATTTGGACCAGCAACAATGCTGGACGGAATGCAAAAAGATGGTTTAACAGATGCTTATGACAACAACGCAATGGGAGTTTGCGCTGATTTATGTGCAACTGAATACAACATCAGCCGTGAAGAGCAGGATAATTTTGCTATTCAGTCTTATGAAAGAAGTGCAAAAGCTTGGGATGCTGGAAAATTTGACAATGAAGTTGTTCCTGTTGAAGTACCACAAAGACGTGGTGAGCCAATTATATTTTCGAAAGATGAAGAATATACCAACGTTAAATTAGATAAAATTCCGTCTTTAAGTCCTGTTTTTACAAAAGACGGAACTGTAACCGCTGCAAATGCTTCAACAATTAATGACGGAGCCGCAGCTTTAGTTTTAATGTCGGAAGAAAAAGCAATTGCTTTGGGCCTAAAACCTCTTGCCTACATAAAGGGCTATGCAGATGCAGCGCAAGAACCAAAATGGTTTACAACAAGTCCGGCAAAAGCCTTACCAAAAGCGTTGGATAAAGCAGGAGTTGCAATTGGAGATGTTGATTTTTTCGAATTCAATGAAGCTTTTTCTGTTGTTGGTTTAGCCAATTCAAAAATTCTTGGTCTTGACAATGATAAAGTAAACGTAAACGGTGGTGCTGTTTCATTAGGACATCCTCTTGGTTGTTCAGGAGCAAGAATCATCGTAACTTTGCTGAATGTTCTAGAGCAAAACAATGCTAAAACCGGAGCTGCCGCAATTTGCAACGGCGGTGGCGGAGCATCAGCAATTGTTATCGAAAGAGCTTAATTAAATACTATTACATAAAATTAGGAGTTATTCATTTAACTCCTAATTTTCAACTTATAAATTACCCTAAATGTTCGGAATTTGCAATTTAGCCATAGTACCCGTTCGAGCCGAAGCTAGTGACAGAAGTGAAATCGTTACACAACTTTTGTTTGGCGAACATATCGAAATCTTAGAACGCCAAAATCAATGGGCACGAATAAAAATTCAGTTTGATGATTATGAAGGCTGGGTCGATTCAAAACAATATCAGGTAATTTCTGAAGAGCAATACAATCAATTAAGCAAAGAAGCCATTATCCTTAATGCTGATTTGATTGATTATATCACGGCACCAGATAATTTATTGCTTCCAATTCCGCTTGGAGCTTCTTTAACTTTTCTAAACAATAATGAAATCAACACTTCGAATTTTGATTTTGAAGGAACCAAAACCAGCGGCATTAAACCAAAAAGTGCTTTAATAAATACTGCTTTTATGTATCTGAATGCACCTTATCTTTGGGGAGGAAAAACTCCTTTTGGAATCGACTGTTCAGGTTTTACCCAAATGGTTTATAAACTAAATGGCTATAAAATTCATCGCGACGCCTCACAGCAGGCGCTTGACGGCGAACCTTTAAGTTTTATTGAAGAAAGCGAGCCTGGAGATTTAGCCTTTTTTGATAATGATGAAGGAAATATTATTCACGTCGGAATCATAATGGAAAACAACTACATCATCCACGCCAGTGGAAAAGTTCGTATTGACCGTTTAGATCATACAGGAATTTATAATCCGGAAATAAACAAACACACGCACAAATTACGAGTAATAAAGAAGATTATATAGTTTTTAGTCACCTATTTTCACAGATTAAAACGGATTAAAATCATTTCTAATCTCATAATCTGTGGCAAAAAACAAAAAAATCCGTTCAAACCCGCGTCATCCGCGTGTCAATATTACGCGCTAACACGAATCGTTTTTCTAAATTCTGAAGGACTATTTCCTCGTTGTTTTTTGAAGAATTTATTGAAGTGGCTTTCATCCGTAAAACCAAATTCATACGCAATTTCGTTAATACGCTTATCACTGAATTGCAAACGATGTTCAATCAGTTTCGTTTTATAATTGCTGATGTATTGTTGCATTGTTTCATCGGCATGTTTTTTAAAATAACGCCCTAAATACGTATTCGAAATTCCGAAATAATCACTTATTGATTCCGCTTTAATTTTCTCCGGATAATAAATATTAGTCTGAATATATTGTAGAATATCCATTGCTTTAGCTTCGGTACCCACATTCACCTGCTCTGGTAAATACTTCGCAATATTTCGGGCAACAATAATAATCAAAGTATTCACCAATTGCTGAATTAATTCCTGATTGTAAACATCTTTGTCCTGATGTTCGCGCATAATTGCTTCAATCATTACTTTCACCAGACATTTATCGGCATCATTTTTTAAAATACAACCCGGCTGATGATTCGCATTCTGTAAAATATATTCTAAACGCTGAATATTCTCATTTTGCAAACTGGAGTTTTTCAAATAAATATCATTGAACCTCAAAAAGAAAAACTTCGTTTTCGTCTCAATTGTAAAATTATGACAATCTTCAGGCGTCAATAAAAACATATGTCCGGCATCATATTCAAAAATATTTTTGTTGATGCATTGTGAACCTGTTCCACCTAAAATATAAACCAATTCAAAAAAATTATGGCGATCTCCCACATCCGGATATTCATCTAAAGTCTCAAAGGAAACGGTAAACGGTTCGTATAAATTTTCTTTTTTCATGAGTTCTAAATTATTTGAAGTTGCAAATTTACATAAAAAAGACAAATATATACAAGTTAACACTATTAAAAATGGTATAATTTTGTCACATGAAATTTAAGATTTAAAAATACAACATTATGGAATATAGAAAATTAGGCAATACCGAACTTGAATTATCAACTATTACATACGGCGCATTTGCTATTGGCGGAAACATGTGGGGCGGAAACGAAAAAGCAGATTCAATCGCTTCCATTCACGCGTCAATCGATCATGGCGTGACTACAATTGACACCGCTCCTTTTTACGGATTTGGTTTAAGCGAAGAAATGATTGGCGAAGCATTAAAAACGCAAGATCGCTCGAAAGTGCAATTATTAACCAAATTTGGTTTAGTTTGGGACGGAAGCAATAACGGAAAAGGCGATTTCTTTTTCGATGCCGACGACAACGGAAAGAAAGTTCCCGTTTACAAATATTCATCTAAAGAAAATGTCATAAAAGAAGTTGAAGAAAGTTTAAAACGTCTTCAAACAGATTATATTGATTTGCTTCAAATTCACTGGCCAGACTCCACTACTCCAATTTCTAAAACCATGGAAGCCGTTGAAACTTTAATTCAACAAGGAAAAATTAGAGCTTTTGGTGTAAGTAATTATAGTATTCCGCAAATTCAGGAAGCGCAAAAAACAGTTCAGATTGCATCAAATCAAGTTGCTTACAGCATGCTGAACCGCAAAATTGAAACCGATTTAATTCCGTTTACAGTTTCAGAAAATATCGGAATTATTGCTTACAGTCCGATGGAAAGAGGTTTGTTGACTGGAAAATATTTCACCGACAGCAAACTAAAAGAAAACGATCATAGAAATGGCTATTTCGGTCAATTTGATCTTCAAAAAGTAAAAACTTTAGTTGAAGAATTGAGTTCGTTGGCAAATACAAAACACATTTCAATTTCACAATTGGTTTTACGCTGGACAACTTTACAAAAAGGAATTGCAGTTGTTTTGGCTGGAGCAAGAAACGCAGAACAAGCCATTTCAAACGCTAAAGCAATGGATTTCGATTTATCAACTTCAGAATTAGAGTTTATTAATCAGGCAATTTCCAAATTAAAATAAAAATTATTCAACACATAGAAACATAGATTTACTTTGTCTTTAAAGGCGTTTCACTTGTTTAAACAAACATAGTCGACACAATCTTGTTATTCCGAGGAACGAGGAATCTCCACGAGAAACTCTACAAAGATTTGCGATTTTGATTGCGGAGTTTCTTTCGAGGATTTCTCCTTCGTCGAAATGACAAACTTTGAGGACTATGTGTTGAGAAACTAGTTTCTCTTTAAGACTCTTTTTTTAGGCTTCAAAAAACTATGTCTCTATGTGTTTAAAAAAAATCTCAAAATTTAAATAATAACAATTTGGGCGTGTCCCTCCGGGTCGGGCTATCCGTTTCAATCTTTTTTATAAATAGAAAAAATTTATAAAAAAGGATTTCCACTACTATCCCTCACGCATCCATTTTCAAAAGAAACAACAATATAAAATGAAAAAAATATTTATTATCAACGGAAGTCAAAATTTCGCACACTCAGGCGGAAAATTCAATGAAACAGTAACCGATTGGACAATCGAATACTTAAAAAGTAAAAATTACGAAATAAAAACAACCGATATTAAACAAGACTTTGACTTAGACGAAGAAGTAGAAAAATTCGTTTGGGCTGATGTTGTAGTATATCATACGCCAGTTTGGTGGTTTCAATTGCCAAATCTTTTCAAAAAATACATCGACGACGTTTTCACAGCCGGACACCAAAAAGGAATTTACAAAAGCGACGGAAGAAGCCGAGTAAATCCTGATATAAACTACGGAACCGGAGGACAATTACACGGACGTAAATACATGTTAACCACAAGTTGGAATGCGCCTGCAACCGCTTTTACACTTCCGGGAGAATTTTTCGAAGAAACATCTGTTGATAACGGACCTATGTTTGGTTTCCATAAAATGAATAAATTTGTAGGTATGGAAAAACTAGATGGTTTCCATTTTCACGACGTTGAAAAAGGTGCAACTGCCGAAAACATTGTCATCTTTGAGAAAAATTACAAAGATCATTTAGAAGAAATTTTTAAAACTTTATAAGCATGATATCCATTACAGCAATCATTAAAAGCAAAAAAGAAAACATAGAAGAAATCAAAAACATGATTCAAAATCTGGTTACACAAACCAGAAAAGAAGAAGCCTGTATTCGTTATGATCTCCATAATACCGAAAATGTTTTCATCATTTGGGAAGAATGGAAAGACCAACCAGGACTAGATATTCACAACAATCAGCCTTATTTAGTTGATTTTATCTCAAAAAGTGAAACTTTTTTATCTGCTCCCGTTCAGGTTTACAAAACGATTCAAATTTTATAATTTAATTTTCAAATTCTCCTGCAAGGTTTCCAAAACCTTGTAGGTGTATATTTTAACATCCAAACAACAAAAACCTAAAAGGTTTTGGAAACCTTGCAGGACAAATTAAGTGTTACTGATATAACTTATTCTTTCAAAATAATTATTCAGAAAAAGATTAAATTGCCATTTCTTTATCCAATAAAATATGAGTCAATACCATCTTGCCGAAATTAATATTGCAAAAATGAAAGGAGTCGACATCAATGACCCGATCATGAAAGAATTTGTAGACAATTTAGATCTTGTAAATACTTTAGCCGAAAATAGCGAAGGATTTGTCTGGCGACTAAAAGACGACAGTTATAATGCGACGAATTTAAACCCTTACAATGATGAGCAGATTATTGTAAACGTTTCAGTTTGGGAAAGCATCGAAACGCTTGAGCATTATATGTACAAAACCTTTCACAGCGAGTTTTTAAAACGCCGAAAAGAATGGTTTTTTAAATTCGGAAAAGCGCATACTGCCATGTGGTGGATTCCAAAAAGACATATTCCGACGCTTGAAGAAGCTGTTGAAAAATTAGATTACTTACAGCAAAACGGAGCATCAGAACTTGTTTTCGATCTCAGAAACAAGTTTCCCGCACCTAAACAAATTGCATAGTTTTCCGCCACGAATTCACGAATTATTTTAAATCTATGTGCAAAGGATTTAAAATAATTCGTGACCCGAGCGATAGCGAACGGGCGAAGCAATTCGTGGCTAATAAAACTTATTTAATTCCTCCAAAAGCACCGAAACACATATTCTTGTGTAAAATTTCGACGCTCTTGAAACCAACTTTTTTCATCAAATCCAATTGATAATTCATCGATCTCGGCGTATCTTCTTTAGCGATATAATCAAATACATTTTGGCGATATTCTGCACCGCCAATTCCTTCTAAATATTCTCCGTAACGTTGCCAGGTATATTCGTTCAACAAGTCTGTATCTTGTGTAATCAAGTCCGAAATCATAAAACAACCGCCAGGTTTTAATAATTTGAATATTTTAGTAAAAGTAGTTTCCCAATCTTGATCATCTCTTAAATGATGCAAAACGGCTCCGGCCAAAATAATATCAAAATGATTTTCAGGCAAACCTATCTCACGAATATCGCCTTGTTTAATTTGCACTTCCCCATTTGTTTCCGCTGAAACTCTTTCAAAAGCTTTATCTAACATTGGCAAACTTAAATCGACCAAAGTGCAATTCAAATTTGGCAATTTAGACAACATCATTAAAGTGTAATTCCCAGCACCACACCCAATATCTAAAACGTGCTTAGCATTTGGAACAATTCGTTTTGAAGCTTCTGTAATTAATTCTAAAGAAATTTTGGCGTCAATTGTAGACAATTGTCCCGTTTCTAAATTCGAAAACCGTTCGACATCCTTATCAAACCTTTCTTTGATCTCTGTAATAGTTGATTTTTCCATAGTTTTTGTTTTTTTTTATCTCTCGCAGATCTATCAGATTGAGCGAATCTTTTTGCTATTATTGATCGGGATGTTATGGTTAAGATGATTTTTATCTAAACTAATAATCTGCTCAACCTGTTAGATCTTCAAGAGACTTGTTTTTATTTTAAAAAATTATAAGTTTTTTTGCGATGAGTTATTCGTTACGGTTCTCACTTTTACCGTTTCACATCTAACATTTAACTTAATATCAAAACTATCTCTTTCGTAAATACTTTAAAAATACTATTTTTATCAATTATCAATACTTTAAAAGTATCATGGAATTACGTCACTTAAAATATTTTCTGGCTGTAGCCGAAGAACTGAATTTTACTAAAGCTTCGGAGAAACTTTTCATTTCACAACCGCCATTAAGCCGTCAGATTTTGGAATTGGAAGAAGAACTTCAGGCCAAACTTTTCATTAGGAACAATAAAAAAGTCGAATTGACTGAAGCCGGAAAATATTTTGAAAAAGAAGTCAGAACCCTTTTTCAGAATTTGGAACACATTTCCTCAAAAACAAAAAAAATCGCTGAAAATGTTTCAGGCGAGTTCAGAATCGCCTATATCAGTTCTATATATTCTGCAACAATTTCAGAATTGATCCAACATTTAAAAATACAATTTCCTTATGTAAATTTCAAGCTGTTTGAGATTTCAACAAGTAAACAAATCAATGCTTTAGAACAGGGGAAAATCGAAATGGGAATTATTCGATCTCCCATAAAATCTCCGAAAATACAATCGCATTTATGGTTTCAAGACGGATTTTCAATTGTATTTAATAAAAAAAATATTCAACTGAAATCTGAAAAAAAAATCTTGAATTTGAAAGACGAAACTTTTGTGTTTTTCAACAAAGATTATGCACCGCATTATCATGAAGTTTTACTGGAACTTTGTGCTTTTTATGGCTTTACGCCGAAGATTATTCACGAAGCCAACAATATCAATTCTATAGTTCAATTAGTCAAAAACGGATTAGGAATTTCGATCGTTCCTTCAAATATTGCAAAAAACAATCAAGATCCTGACATTGGTTTTATTGAATTGAAGAAAGTCAATTTACGTACCGATGTTTCGATTATCACATCAAAAGAAGATGCTTCTGAAATTACTAAATCTGCTGTTGATTTTTTGTTACCACAAAGGCGCTAAGACACAAAGTTTTTTTGCCGCTCCCGATAGCTATCGGTATATAATAATTAAAAGGATTTCCTCCATTTTTGTCATTTCGACGAAGGAGAAATCTTCGCAAGTAGCTCCATTCCTATAAGCCAATCTTTGTCGAGCCTCTCGTGGAGATTTCTCCTTCGTCGAAATGACAAACTATTCGAAAAAGCTGTAAAAAAAACTTTGCGTCTTAGCGCCTTCGTGGCTATAAAAAAATCGTTACAATTTATCACTGCATTCACAATCATAAAAAGATAACTTTTAAATACCTTAGCAAATTATAATTCTACACAATAAAATTCAATAAAAATGGCTGAGCAATCTTCAATTCAGTGTCCAAACTGCGGAACTCCAATCGATGTCAATGATGTTTTGAAACATCAATTGGAAGACAGCATCCGTAAAGAATTTCAACAAAAAGCAACACTTCAAAATAAAGAATTGGAACTTAAAAACGAACAGTTCGAAAAAGCCAAAGCCGAATTTGAAGCCAAAAAAAAACAGGAAAATGAGCTTTTTGCAGAACGTCTGGAGCGCGAAAGAAAAATTGCGGAAAAAGAAATTTCTGAAAAGCTAAAAGCCAAACTAGAAGAAGAAAATAAAGATCGTTTGACCTTAATGGAAAAAGAACTTTCTGAGAAATCTGAGAAACTTCGCGAATTAAATAAAATGCAAGGCGAAATTGCCAAACTACAACGTGAAAAACTGGAAATGAAAGAAGCAATCGAAGCCGAAGCGCAAAAACAATTGAACGCAACTTTGGTTTTGGAACGTGATAAAATCCGTAAACAGGAAGAAGAAAAGAATGAGCTAAAAATAAAAGAATACCAAAAACAATCTGACGATCAGAAAAAATTAATCGAAGAAATGAAACGCAAGCAGGAACAGGGTTCTATGCAGTTGCAAGGCGAAGTAATGGAATTAGCGATAGAAGAATGGCTGGCCAATAACTTTCCGTTAGATAGCATTGATGAAATTAAAAAAGGTGCAAATGGTGCCGATTGCCTTCAGATTGTAAATACAAGAGAATTGCAAAATTGCGGTTCAATTTATTACGAAAGTAAGCGTACAAAAGCTTTTCAGCCTTCGTGGATTGAGAAATTCAAAAATGATATTCGAACCAAAAGAGCCAATATTGGAGTTTTAGTTACCGAAGTAATGCCAGCAGGAATGGATCGAATGGGCATGCGCGACGGAATCTGGATTTGTACGTATGAAGAATTTAAAGGTTTGAGTGCTGTTTTGCGTCAGTCTTTGATTCAGGTAAGTCAGGCGGTTCAGGCGCAGGAAAACAAAGGCGATAAAATGTCGATGTTGTATGATTTTTTAACGAGCAACGAATTCCGTTTGCAAATTGAAGGAATTGTAGAAGGTTTTACCCAAATGCAAAATGATTTAGATTCTGAAAAAAGAGCGATGCAAAGAATCTGGAAACAACGCGAAAAACAAATCGAAAAAGTAGTTCATAACACTTTAGGAATGTACGGTTCGATTCGTGGAATTGCCGGAAATGCGGTGCAAACTGTTCGTGCTTTAGAATTGGATTTTATTGAAGGGGATGATGTGGAAGATCCTAAAGAATTATTGGAATAAATATATTTCACGCAGATTTAGCAGATTTAAGCAGATCTTTTAAATAAAAAGAATTCTTATCGCAATATTGTCATTCCGAGGAACGAGGAATCTCCACAAGTAACTCCGCACAGAAAAGAGCCCAATCTTTGTCGAGTTACTCGCGGAGATTCCTCGTTCCTCGGAATGACAAACTTTACCTTAATCCACCTTCCTAAAAACCAATAATTTCCCAGAAGGATTCGACAACGTTAATCTGTTATTTTCTATAGAATAAGTGGTGGTACTTTGCAGTGCTTTCGTAAATTCACTCTCCTTATTTCCAGGCGCACAGGCCATTAAAGTTGAAATTACTTTGGTAAACCTTAGTAAATCTTTTTCATAAAAAATTTGTCCACTAATTCCATTACAACCTCCATAACCAGAAAATCTATTTTCTGATGAATTGATTTCAATTCTTGGAAATTCTTTCTGAAAATCGGTAGCAAAAACTTTATAACCATTCAATTCTTCTAAGACCCAGATATCATAAAGACGATAATCGGTAATATATTTTCCACATCCGCTCAGTTTCTTTGGCTCTAATTCAGCATTATTTTTGATTTCAACTTTCACACTATAAGGTGAAATAGCTCCAGACATAGAATCCTGACAGTCTAATTGCTGAATAGTAATTGTTGCACTTGTCGTTTCGTTACTCAGCCTATACATTTTTACGTTGGCATCCATGGCACGAATAGCTTCAACGGAGTTAAAAATGATATTTTCTTTTCCAGGAATCAGCGAAGTAAAAACCGTTTGTTCATTTCCTATTTTAACTCCCCAAAAAGGTTCATTACCAGTAGCTTTAAAATAATATTTCAAATCTTCTTCTGTAGAATTTACTGAAGCTGCTACACCAGATTCTTTATTTGCTGTCGTTTTACATCCTAAAATTAAAAATGACAACATCAATATTGAAAGTATTTTTTTCATGAGATTTCTGTTTAAAAATGTTTTCATTAGCAAAACACCTGTAAAATTCTTATGAAATTACGACATTTTTTTGAAACACTTATTTAGAATCCTTTCAAATTTACTGAAATTAAATCATTCAAAAATCATTCAAAACCCGCACTACGTAAAAGACTAAGCCAATATACGTAGTTACAAAGACATAAATACTACTTAAAAAAAATAAACAAGTTACGTATTTTTATAAGTATAAATACTTATATTTGCGTAGTAATACTTAATTAAAGAAATCATGATTAGAGTAATAGTAGTTGGAAACGGGATGGTTGGTTATAAATTTTGCGAAAAATTCATTGCAAAATCAGGACAGGAAAAGTATCAGATCACCGTATTTGGTGAAGAACCAAGACGCGCTTATGATCGAGTTCATTTAAGTGAATATTTTGGAGGAAAAACGGCTGATGACTTATCACTTTCAACAACCGAATGGTACACAGAAAACAATATTACGCTAAATACATCTGAATTAATTACAGATATTAATCGTGAAGAAAAAACAATTCATACACACTTAGAAAAAACTCATACGTACGATTACTTAGTTTTAGCTACAGGATCTTCAGCATTTGTTCCTCCAATTGACGGCGTTGAAAAAGAAGGTGTTTTTGTTTACAGAACCATCGAAGATCTTGATGCGATTATGGCTTACGCTAAAAAAATAAAAATAAAAGGCGCAACCGAAGCTGCGGTTTTAGGAGGCGGATTATTAGGTCTTGAAGCCGCAAAAGCCGTTAGAGATTTAGGATTGAATCCGCATGTGGTAGAATTTGCACCTCGTTTAATGCCGAGACAATTGGATCAAGGCGCGAGCGATATGCTTCAAGCTAAAATTGAAGAATTAAATATCGGAATTCATCTTAATAAAGCAACGCAATATATTGACGGAAAGGAAAGTATAACGGGAATGATGTTTGCCAACGAAGAATTGTTAAAAGTTGATATGTTGGTTATATCTGCCGGAATCAAACCTCGTGACGAACTGGCAAGAGTTTCAGGACTTGAAGTTGGCGTAAGAGGCGGAATTGTGGTAAACAATCAGATGCAGACATCAGATCCTTCTATTTATGCCATTGGCGAAGCAGCACTTTACAATCAAAACATTTACGGACTTGTTGCACCAGGTTACGAAATGGCCGATGTTGCTGCTGAGCAAATCTTAAATGGTTCCAAAACAATGAGAGAAACCATCGATATGTCGACACAATTGAAATTAATTGGTGTTGAAGTAGCAAGTTTTGGTAATCCTTTTATTGAAAACGAAAATGTAACGGCCATTATTTATGAAAATAAATTATCCAGAATTTATAAAAGAATCAACGTTACTAAAGATTCCAAAACTTTATTAGGCGGAATTTTAGTGGGAGATTCCAGCGATTATAATTCACTTTTCCAGATCTACAGTAACGCGATGGCATTGCCTAAAAATCCGGAAGATTTGATTTTAGGTTCTCGCGACGGTTCTGAAGGTTCTAGTTTAGGAAGTGTAATAGATTTGCCAGACACCGCTGTAATTTGTTCTTGCGAAAATGTCACTAAAGGCGCTATCTGCTGTAAAATTTTAGATGAAAGTTGTGCTACTTTATCAGATGTAGTCAAAGCAACCAAAGCAACTTCAGGCTGCGGAGGTTGTAAACCAATGGTTTCTGATTTGGTAAAAGCTACTCAAAAATCATTAGGAAAAGAAGTAAAAGAAGTAATCTGTGAGCATTTCAACTATAATCGCCAAGAATTATTCGATTTAGTAAAAATCAATAAATACGAGAATTTTTATGATGTTCTGGATCATCACGGAAAAGGCGATGGATGCGAAATTTGCAAACCAGTAGTAGCTTCAATTTTCTCCAGTATTTATAATGACACGGCAAATAAGCACGTTACGACTCAAGATACAAATGATCGATTTTTGGCAAATATTCAACGAAACGGAACCTATTCTGTAGTTCCGAGAGTTGCCGGAGGTGAAATCACTGCCGAAAAATTAATCGTTATTGGCGAAGTAGCTAAACAATTCGATTTATACACCAAAATTACCGGAGCACAAAGAGTTGATTTATTCGGAGCACATTTGAGTGATTTGCCAAAAATCTGGAAAATCTTAATTGATAACGGCTTTGAAAGTGGTCACGCTTATGGGAAATCGCTTCGTGCTGTAAAAAGCTGTGTTGGAAACGCGTGGTGTCGTTACGGAATGGACGACAGCGCCGGATTTGCCATCGAACTCGAAAACAGATATAAAGGAATTCGTTCTCCGCATAAATTAAAAGGAGGTGTTTCGGCCTGCATTCGCGAATGCGCCGAAGCCCGCGGAAAAGATTTCGGATTAATTGCTGTTGAAGGCGGCTGGAATTTATACATCGCAGGAAATGGCGGTGCAAATCCAAAACACGCTGTTTTATTGGCTGAAAAAATTGATAAAGAAACAGTAATCAAATACATGGATCGTTTTTTAATGTATTACATCCGTACCGCTGGTCCGCTAATTAGAACTTCAACTTGGTTAGAAAAATTAGATGGAGGTTTGGAATATTTAAAAGAAGTAATTATTGAAGACAGCTTAGGAATCTGCGAAACATTAGAAGCCGAAATGCAAACACTTGTAAATACTTTTGAATGCGAATGGAAACAAGTGTTAGAAAAACCAAGATTATTAAAACGTTTTAACCATTTTATAAACTCAGATGAAAAAGACGATAATGTCGTTTTTGTTCCGCTAAGAGATCAAAAAATGCCTAAAGCTTGGTCGTAACTAAGAACATAAATTTTTAAACACATAGAGACATAGATTTTAAAAACTTAATAAAGGCGTTTCACTTGCATAAATACACATAGCTATGTGTTAGAAACTAGTTTCTTTTAATTTTCTATTTCTCAAACAAAAAACAAAAAAACTATGTCTCTATGTGTTTAAAATAACAGCTACAGATTAAAGGATTAAAAAGATTAAAAAAATCATCTAAATCTGCCAAATCTGCGGGAGAAAAAAATAGCTCCAAAAAAAAAAAATCATTAAACTTTTGCTGTCCTCTTACCCTCTTTTTTACTGCGCCATCAAACTTCTTGATTTAAAAAGAGGGATAAGAAACAAAAATCAAAACTTAATCAAAATGGAAGAAATCTTAAATCAATACGAAACGGTTCATCAAGCAAGGCTAAAATTTGGTTCAAAGCAGGTAAGGTAGAAGATTTTCCAACCAACCGAGGCGGATGCATCAAATACAAAAACAAACAAATCGCAATTTTCAATTTCACACGCCGTAACGAATGGTACGCTTGCCAAAACGCTTGTCCGCACAAAATGGAAATGGTGCTTTCAAGAGGAATGATAGGCTCTGCTGATGAAATTCCGAAAATCGCCTGCCCGATGCATAAAAAAACTTTTTCACTTAATGATGGCTCAAACCTAAGCGGTGAAGACTATAGCATTGCAACTTACCCGATTAAGATTGTCGAAGACGAAGTATTCATTGGGTTTGTTGATTAGACTTTTAAGAAGAAAGAGACAAGAAGCAAGAGACAAAATTATAAAAGTTTTTGAAATCTTGCTTCTTGCTTCTTTCATCTTCCTTTCGACTTTTGACTTTCGACTTTTCTACTTAATTCCGTATCTTTGAAATCTATTATCAAACCAAAAAATGACTACACCTTTCCAAAAAGCAAGCGAATGGATTGATGCTGAAAACGCTCAGGATCCAAACATCGAAATTCACCAAAACAAAGAATATCCAAAAGAATTATTGTATTCAAACAGGATGTACGAAAGACTGATGCAATTTCGACCAGATGCATCTGAAGAAATCCAGATTGCATCAAAAGCACAACACATCTGCCGATGGAAAGTTGCTCGCGAATCATATCCAATGGATCGTGTTGGTTATTTGAAATGGAGAGAAGAACTAAAAAAATTCCACGCAAAAACTACTGCGGAAATTCTTAGAAAAAGCAGGTTATCGATCAGATTTCATAGATAGAGTTTCGTTTTTAATAGAGAAAAAATTACTTAAAAAAGATGCCGAAACACAATTACTGGAAGATGTAATTTGTCTTGTTTTCCTTGAATATTATTTAGATCCTTTCGTTCATAAACACGATGAAGAAAAACTAAAAAATATCATCAAAAAAACTTGGGATAAAATGTCTGATAAAGGACATCAAGAAGCCTTAAAAATCAATTATTCTGAAGAAAATCTGAATCTTATAAAAGCTTCTCTAGGACTGTAATTAATCAATATGAGAAAAAGCAATCAGGAAGCAGATAAAATCACTTTCAAAAATTTACGTCGTCTGTATTTTTTTGCACTTCTTACTATTGCCTTAACTATAATTATGAGTCAGTTTTTAGTACAATACAATCTGAATCAGCAGTTAAGCGACTCTAAAATCATCAATTTTTCGGGAAAACAACGAATGTTGAGCCAGAAAATCGTAAAGGAAGTTCTGATTCTGCATTATGTTTCTGATACTGCTTCTGAAAAACAAATTTCGCATTTAAACGAAGTTTTATCACTTTGGAAGAAAAACCAAAACGCACTCGAAAACGGCAGCGACAGCTTGGCTTTTCCAAAAGAAAAATCAGAAACACTTTCTAAATTATATATCGAAATAAATCCGATTTTCAATAAAGTTGCGCAAGCAACTAATTCGTTTTTACTGAATTTAAGACAGAAAAAAACAACTGCTGAAAATCAGAAATTCGTAACTATTATTTTAGAAAACGAAGGTGTTTTCCTTTCTAAAATGAATCAGATTGTAACCCAATACGATCTCGAAGCACACGAAAAAGTAACCGAACAACGCAAAATAGAATACTGGATTTTCGCGATTTACACTTTATTCGTTCTTCTTTTAGAATTCTTCTTCATTTTCAGACCCACAAATAAGAAAATCGAACGATTGATTGCCAAGCTTTTATCTTCTGAAAAGAAAGCCTTAAAGCTCGCATACGACACAGAAATATTGAGCGAAATCAAGGAAAATTCGGTTAAAGAATTAAAATCGCTCAATTATGCAATGGAGAATACATTACTCTATTGCCGTATTTCGCCCGACGGTTCGATTATTCATATTGGTGAAAAATTTGCCAAACTTTTAAACTATACCAAGTTTTCATCCAACAAAAAATTCTCCGAAGTTTTAACTGTTGACGAAAAAGAACAAACCAATTTTGATCGCCTGATATTCGAAAAACAAAGAAGTGGCTGGCAAGGCGAAATTAAAATCCTAACCAAAGAAGAATACCGAGATTTGGCTCGATTTATCAATGGTTCCGGTCATGATCAAAAAAGACGAATTAGAACTTTTAATTGTTTGCTTCAATATTACAGAACGTAAAAAAGCACAGCGCGAAGTTGAGCGTCTGAACCTTGAAAATATCACTGAAAAAATCAATCAGCAAAAGATTATTTCGAGCAAAATTGTTGAAAATCAGGAAAATGAACAAAACCGAATCGCAAAAGAAATTCACGACGGAATTGGCCAAATGCTTACGGGTTTAAAATTCAGTTTAGAAAGCATCAATCTGGATGACAGAGAAAAATCGGAACAAAAAATTGAATATCTAAAAAAACTTTCACTCGACATTATAAAAGGTGTCCGCACCGCAACTTTCAACTTAATGCCTCCGGAATTAAGCGATCACGGAATCGTTTCTTCGCTTGGCAAAACTAACACAAGAACTTTCAAAATTAACCGGAAAAGAAATCCTTTTTTACAACAAAACCGATTTCGACCAGCGTTTAGATTCCCTAATCGAAATCAATATTTACCGTCTCACGCAGGAAGCCATCAACAATGCCATAAAATACGCCGAATCGTCGCATATTATTGTGCAGCTTTCGCATAGCGAAACTTTATTAAGCATCATTATCGACGATAACGGAAAAGGTTTCGACATCAATTCCGTCGACAAAAAACGCAATAGCGAATCCGGAATGGGACTTTTATTCATGAAAGAAAGAATTCAATACATCAACGGACGCGTTTTCATCAACTCAATTCCCGGCGAAGGAACGAGAATTACTTTCAATATTCCCATTCTTAAATGAGATAATGTGCCAATTAGAGAATGTGTCAATTAGAAAATTTAAGCATACATATAGGATTTCAAAACATTATCTAATTGCCACATTGACTAATTATCTAATTAATCAGGGCGAGCCACCATTAGAAAAAGTGGGCAAACAAACTTTGTCTATATTCGCCCACTTTCCCTAATGCTGTCGGGCTATCCGCTCTACTTCGGTAGCTTGCTCCTATCCCTCTCGCGGGCAAACGTTTTCAAAGAAAATCATTAAGTACAATTTGTCATTTCGAGGCACGAGAAATCTTCGCAAGTAACTCTACAAAGATTGGCGATTTAGTTGTAGAGCTACTTCTGAAGATTTCTCTTCCGTCGAAATGACAAACGACAAAAAAATTTAACAACATTACTTTCACATTGTACAATTTTCTAATTCTCAAATTTTCTAATTATCTAATTCAAAAATTACGTATATTAGCGTCTTCTTTATAGATGAATATACGTAAAAATCGAGAATCTAAAATTAAGTAAATTATGAGTAATATCATTCGTGTAGTATTGGCAGATGACCATGTTTTTGTTAGAGACGGAATCAAATCCTTACTGGAAAACGAAGCAAACATTGAGGTTGTGGGCGAAGCAATCGACGGTGCTGATGCACTTGAAGTTGTTGCCGACAACCAAACCCGATTTACTTATAGCAGATATCCGTATGCCAAACTTAACCGGTATAGAAGTAGTAGAAAAACTTAGAAGCGAAAACAATGATATAAAAATCATCATGCTTTCAATGCACGAATCAGAAGAATATGTATTGAAATCTATTAAAGCCGGAGCTGATGGTTATTTATTAAAAGGTTCTTCTAAAGAAGAATTTTTAAAAGCTCTTCATACGGTTTCTGGCGGTGGAAAATATTTCAGTGGCGATATTTCTTCGATATTAATTGGCCAATTGACAAATCCGGCAAATTCATTAGAACCGAAACAAAACTTAAGCGACGAAATGATGATTACCAAAAGAGAAAAAGAAATTCTGACTCTTTTATTATCCGGAAAAGGAAACAAAGAAATCGCCGAAGCACTTGACATCAGCAAACGAACTGCCGAAGTACACCGTTTCAATTTGATGAAAAAACTGAAAGTGAAAAACTTAATGGAACTTTCTAATAAAGCGACTGAGTATTCTTTAATTTAAAAAATACGTATAAATACGTAATTATTTTTCAAAAACTGCGTTTTAGCATGTTTTAACTAAGTTATAGTACTTATTTTTACATAAAAATATAAGTGCTATGAAAACTACAAACTCACTATCGCAATCACACAAAATTTTATTTTTAAACACATTAGCTTTTACAGTGTGTTTTGCCTGCTGGACATTAAACGGGGTTTTAGTAACCTTTTTAGTCGATAACGGAATTTTCCACTGGAGCGTTGTTCAGGTTGGGTGGCTTTTGGGAATCCCAATTTTAACGGGTTCTATAATGCGTCTTCCAATCGGAATATTAACAGATAAATTTGGAGGAAAATATGTTTTTTCTCTTTTACTTCTTCTAAGTTCAATTCCGTTATTCCTTCTTCCCTACGCCGACAGTTTTTTTATGTTTGCTTTACTTAGTTTTTTCTTCGGAATGGTCGGAACAAGTTTCGCTGTCGGAATTGGCTATACATCAATCTGGTATCCAAAAGAATGGCAAGGTCGCGCACTCGGGAATTTTCGGAATGGGAAATGCCGGAGCTGCAATTACAACCTTTTTAGCCCCTTCCCTATTAAACCATTTTTCAATAAATGATCCACAAAACGGCTGGAAAATACTTCCTGTAATTTATGCTGTTTCTTTGGTTGTAATTGGGATCGCTTTTTTGATTTTCACTCAAAATAAAAAACTAGAAAATAATACCAAAACTGTTTCTCAAATGCTGGTTCCTTTAAAATCAGCCCGAGTTTGGCGTTTTGGAGCGTATTACTTTTTGGTTTTTGGATGTTTTGTTGCCTATTCGCAATGGCTTTTACCAAACTTTATGAATGTCTATCAAACCAGTTTGGTTATGGGTGGTTTGTTTGCTACGATGTTCAGTCTTCCTTCTGGCGTAATTAGAGCTTTTGGAGGTTATTTATCCGATAAATTTGGTGCTAGAAAAGTGATGTATTGGGTTTTAGGTTCATCGGTAATTTTGAGTGCTTTATTGGCAATTCCGAAAATGGAAATCACTACTACCGGACCTGGCGTTTTGGCAACTAAAAAAGGAACTATTACTGCTGTCACAAATGACAAAATCAAAATTGGCGAAACAGATTTTGCAGTCGCTCAGAAAAAAGAAAACAATTCTGAAAATGCTATCTTTCCAACTAAAACTTCTTGGCAACAAGTTGTAGTTGCAGAAAATCAAAATGTAAAGAAAAAAGAACTTTTAGCAAAAGGAATTACCGTAATTAAATTTGATGCTAATATGTGGGTTTTTCTGGTTTTGGTAATCTTAATCGGAATTTCATGGGGAATTGGAAAAGCCGCAGTCTACAAACATATTCCAGAGTATTTTCCAAATGAAGTTGGTGTTGTAGGCGGAATGGTAGGAATGATTGGTGGTCTAGGCGGTTTCTTTGGCCCGATTATTTTTGGATATTTATTAACTGCAACCGGAATATGGTCAAGTTCATGGATTTTTATTTTGCTTTTTTCAACTGGCTGTTTGGTTTGGATGCATTATGCTATAACTAGAACGGTTAAAGAGAAAAAACCAGTACCACAAAAAACAACTGAAACACAACAACTTATAGCTGTAACAAATTAAAAAAGCAAAAAATTATATTTAACGATACTAGTAACGGCGCCATTTTCTTCTAAATTTACGCCTGAAAAAATACCATCCATGAAACAAATCAGAATTATAATCCTGCTTCTTTTAGGAACCAATGCCTTTGTACAGGCTCAGGAATTAGACGTAAATTTACAAATAAGACCGCGATTTGAATATCGAAATGGCTATAAAACCTTACTGCCTTATGGACAAGAAGGTACATCACAAATCTCACAGCGTTCCCGCTTAAATTTCAACTATAAACAAGAAGATTTAATTGTAAAGTTAACACTGCAAAATACAAGAACTTGGGGAGACGTTGCACCCACAGCTGTTGCCGATAAAAATGGAATTGCGGTTTTTGAAGCTTGGGCGCAATATAATTTCACAGAAAAATGGAGCGCCAGAATGGGACGTCAAGTACTTTCATACGATAATCAACGTATTCTAGGCGAAATGGATTGGGCGCAACAAGCGCAAAGTCACGATGCGCTTACAGTCACGTTTCATACTGAAAAACAGAAACTAGATTTTGGAGGCGCTTATAACTCAACTGCCGAAAATGTTATTCAGACACCTTATACAGTAGCTAGCTACAAAGCGTTGCAATATGCATGGTATCATAATCAATTTAGTACTGATTTTGGTCTGAGCTTCTTAGCACTTAATACCGGGTATGAGTATGCCAATGCTGATGCAAAATTATTAGTCGATTACAAACAGACTTTTGGACCTTACTTAACATACAAAAACAGTAAAATCGACAGTAATTTTTGGTTATATGGACAAACCGGAAAAAGTACAGACAAACAAGTAAGCGCTTGGAATGCAGCGCCAACTTCAACTATGCTATTACTGAATCTTTTAAAGCGGGTCTTGGTTATGAATTTTTATCAGGAAAAGCTACAAATAACGCAAGTACGGTGATTAAATCATTCAACCCAATATTTGGAACCAATCACGGCTTTAATGGTTATATGGATTACTTTTATGTTGGAAATCACTTAAATAGCGTTGGTTTACAAGATGTTTTTATCAAATTGAATTACAATGTAAACAAATGGCAATTCGCCTTGATTCCGCATGCATTTTTAGCCGCTGCTGATGTTGTTACGCCATTAAATGAAAAATTAGATTCGTATTTAGGAACTGAAATTGATGCTACTTTTGGTTACAACTTCAAAAAAGACATTACAGTTTCAGGAGGTTACTCTCAAATGTTTGGTACAAAAACTATGGAATTTATCAAAAATGGAGATGCAGATCATACCAACAATTGGGCTTGGTTGATGATTTCTGTAAATCCAAGAATTTTTAGCTGGAAAAAATAGTTTTTCTTCAAAATAAACTTATAAAAATTACCCTTTTCCTATTTCTGAAAAAGGGTAATTTTTTTTAACATTCTGAATGCCAATTATATGTTTTAATAGTTATATTTGAGAAGATTATGAACCCCAAATTCTATCTCATGAAACAATTCCTAAAATTATCTATGCTGACATTTATTGTCACGCAGACGGGCATCGCTCAAAAGTACAATGATGCCTTAATTTCTAATAACTCCGAAATAAATTTTGCCAAAACGCAAAAAAGAGGAATTAAAAAAAACAGTATTGTTTATTATGTCGAGAATGACTTACAAACAATATCGGCCTACAAAAGAAGCAAATTGAAATGGCAGACGAATGTAATTTCTGTTTGTGGAAAACCAAAAAAGGGACAACCTGAAATTAGATATGTAGGTTATAATTCAGACAAACTGCTTATCGTTATGGGAAAACATAATTTTGCAGAAATTGATGTTAATAGTGGTGTAACAACGCTTGTTGGTTAAGATTGAAAAAATGAAGAAATTTTTATAGAATGCCCTTTTTCTGTTTTGGAGAAAGGGTGTTTTTTTTTTGTGTTCTTAGATCATCTATTTTGCTTTTTTAAATTGATTATATTTGGTTTAAGTTAAATTTATTAAAAGCAATATGACAATAGAAGAATTACAAAATAAAATCAAAAATTTTAATTTTGATTTTTTAAAATATACGAATCCCGAAACTAAAGAGCTTAATAATAAAGTGATTTTATTTTCAAGTATTCTTATGTTTTTTAATTTAAATTACTTTACCATTTCTGAATTAGAAATAACTGGATTAAAAGTAATCATCGAAAAAAACATATTAGCTATAATTCTTGCCTTAATAAATACTTATTACTTCGCGCAATTTTATATGAGTTTAAAAATTGATATTTTTCTAGCCAAAATTCCAGATGAATTTACTGAAATATGTGATAATGTTAATTCAAAGATACTTGAAGCAACACTTGAACTTCAACAAATAACCGAAGAATATAATGACATAAAATATCATAAAAGTTTCGACGATGAAAAATTAAAAATATTAAAAGAAAAAATTGATACTGCTCAAAAAAATAATCCTGTAGAGAAATTAGCTGAATGGCAAAAGAGAATTTCAACAGCGATAAAATACCATAATAGAAATCATTTATTAAATCAATTTTTCCCAATTATTTGGTATTTACTCTCAATAGTATCAATTGCTCAAATTTATATTAAGAAAGGATAGCCATAAAACTAAATTACATTCGAAACCGTACATTAAGTTTTTACATTTAATCCAATGAAACTAATCGCCTGGAATTGCAACATGGCATTCAGAAAAAAAGCAGCATTCATTCTCGCTTACCATCCTGATATTGCAGTAATTTCTGAGTGTGAAAATCCTGAAAAATTAAAATTCCCAAACGAAATACAAACACCAACCGATATTCTTTGGTACGGAACAAATCCGCATAAAGGTGTTGGCGTTTTTTCTTATAGTGATTATCGGTTTCAATTACTAGATTGCCATAATCCAGATTTTAAAAACATTTTGCCAATAGCAGTTACGGGCGGAAAAGTTGATTTTACGTTGTTTGCGATTTGGGCAAATAATCCAGCAGATAAAGATGGCGCATACGTAACACAGATTTGGAAAGCGATTAATTATTATGAAGATTTAATTAAAGAAACCAAAACGATTTTAATTGGCGATTTCAACAGCAATACCATTTGGGATAAACCGCGACGAGAAGGAAATCATACAACCGTAGTAAATAAATTAGCAGACAAAAGTATTTTCAGCGCCTATCACAAATACTTCAATCAAATTCAAGGCAAAGAAGTGCATCCCACTCTTTATCTTTATAAAAACGAAAATAAACCTTACCATATTGATTATTGTTTTGCTTCCAATGATTTTATGGAAGTTTTAGAAAGCGTTGAAGTCGGGAATTATAAAGATTGGACTTTGTACAGCGACCACAAACCTTTAATAATTAAATTCAATATATAAACCATGAACAACTGGACCAAAAGATGGGACGATCGCTACAGCAATGAAGAATTTGCTTATGGTGAAGAACCTAACAATTACCTAAAAGAACAAATCGAAAAATTGCAAACCGGATCTATTTTATTTCCTGCCGAAGGCGAAGGACGCAACGCTGTTTTTGCAGCAAAATCAGGTTGGAATGTTTCGGCTTTTGATATTAGCGAAGAAGGAAGAAACAAAGCTTTAAAACTTGCTGAAGTTAATGATGTTAAGATTGATTATCAGGTTGGCGAATTAGAAACTTTAGATTTTGAGGAAGGACAATTTGATGCAATTGCTTTGATTTATGCTCATTTTCCGGCAGAAATTAAATCGGATATTCATAAAGAACTGGATAAATTATTGCGTAACAATGGCATTATTATTTTTGAAGCTTTCAGCAAAAAACATTTAGAATATCTTGCCATAAATGATAAAGTTGGCGGGCCAAAAGACATTGAATCGCTTTTTTCAATCGAAGAAATCAAAGCCGATTTCCCGAATTATGAAATCATTGAATTAGAAGAAAAAGAAATCGAACTGAACGAAGGTTTATTTCATAACGGAACGGGGTCTGTAATTCGATTTATTGGAAAGAAAAAATAAATTATTCGAAGTGGAGACGCACTGCGGTGCGTCTCCACAAAAAAAACTTAAAAAAATATTCCCTTTGAAGATAATTCGTAAATTTGAAAAAATATTCAATCTCATGGATTTACAAACTAGAAAAATAGAATTTGTACAAGAGTTTTTAAAAATTCAAAGTGAAGAATTGATTTCTCAGCTGGAAAACTTATTAAAAAACAAAAGTAATGTTAATGATCTTTTCAATCCAATGTCTATTGAAGAATTTAATAATAGAATAGACCAATCTGAAGATGATTTTAAAAACGGAAGATACAAAACCACTTCTCAGCTTTTAGAAAAATACAAGTAATGTAATTAAAAATTATCTGGTCGCAATTTGCTGAAAATGAAATTGATAAAATATATGACTATTACCTTCAAAAAGCAGGCATCAGAGTTGCTAAAAAAATCATTAAAGAAATAATTTCTGAACCAAATAAACTCATTTCGAATACTTTTTCAACGCAAATTGAAGAACTTTTACTTGATAGAGAAAACAAGTATCATTACTTAGTTTGCAAAAATTACAAAATTATATATAGCATTGATAACGAAAAGAAGCAAATCCAAATTGCTGATATTTTTGATACAAGACAAAATCCTATAAAACTAAGGCGTACAAAATAGCAGTATATAAGTACTTATACGTAAATATCTCAAAAATATTTATGCTCCATAATTTCAGAGCGTAATTCCTCAACATCCAAAATTCCAATTCGTTTTCCCACAGTTTTAATCAACGCTTCTTTTTTAAGACTTGAAATTACTCGAATAGCCTGTTCTTCTGTAGTTCCAGCAAAATCAGCGATTTCTTTTCGGGAAAGTTCAATATCAATTAAACCATTGATTTGTCCAAATTTACGATGAATGTAAAGCAGTAAATCAACCACGCGTTCACGAACATTCATGTGCGCGATTTTACGAATATTATTTTCGCTTTTATTTAGTTCTTCAGCATAAAACAACATTAAAGCGTAGGTAAATTCAGGAATTTCTTTTAAAATTTCTAGCATCGTCTCGTTGCTGAAATTGCACAAAACAGTATCTTCCAATGCATAAGCCCCAATTAGATATTTTTTCCCAGTTCCAAAGCCACGAAAGCCGATAATGTCTCCGCTTTTTGTCAAACGAACAATTTGTTCACGGCCATTTATTCCTGTTTTAACTGTTTTCGCTTTTCCTTTGCAAATAAAATAAAGTCCTTGCAAAGAAGAACCTTCCACAATAAATTGATCCGATTTTTTGCAGACTATATTCTGTTTCTTAGAAACATAGGCTTTCATCTGCTCTAAATACAGATGTTTCTTGATAAAACAATTTTCATTGGCACAAGAATAACAAATGGTTTGCTCTTCTTTCATGAGTCTTAATTTTTATCGGATTAAAAAACTAATTTATTGTTGCTCATTTCTTTGCATCAAAAATAAAAAAATAAATTCAAAAAATACGTATTTATACGTAAAAATACTTATTTTTGTATAAGTGATTTATCTAAATCATAACAGATTCAGGAAATAGTATCTAAAAAAGAACTGTAATGCAAAATACCAAAATCAAAACTACCTGTTCGTATTGTGGCGTTGGCTGTGGCATAATCGTGACCAACGATGCCAAAAACGGCGTGATGGTAGAAGGTGATAAAGATCATCCGGTAAATAAAGGAATGTTGTGTTCAAAAGGAATGAATCTGCATTACGTAGTCAACGATACTTCTGACCGAATTTTATACCCTGAAATGCGCGGCAGCAAATCCTATCCGCTGGAACGTGTAACTTGGGACACTGCTCTTGATCGCGCCGCAGCTGTTTTTTCTTCAATCATAAAAAAACACGGACCAGACAGCGTTGGATTTTATATTTCGGGTCAATGTTTAACCGAAGAATACTATTTGGTAAACAAACTCGTAAAAGGTTTTTTGAAAACCAATAATATCGACACCAATTCAAGACTCTGCATGAGTTCGGCGGTTGTAGGTTATAAAAAAACTTTTGGAGAAGATTCTGTTCCAATTGCTTACGATGATATTGAACTTGCGGACACTTTTTTAATAACAGGCGCAAATCCGGCTTGGTGTCATCCTATTTTATTTCGGAGAATCGAAAAACACAAAGAGAAAAATCCGAAAATAAAAATAATTTGTATTGACCCGAGGCGAACAGACACAGCCGTTTTCGCCGATCTTCATTTACAAATTATTCCGGGATCTGACATCATTTTGTATCACGCGATGGCCAAACGCATTATTGAAAAAGGCTATGTTGACCATGATTTTGTAAAATACAATGTCGAAAATTTCAAACAATATAAAGATTTAGTTTTAGGTACTTCTTTAGAAAAAGCTTCAAAACTCTGTGGTATTTCAGTAAACGACATTAAACTCGCTGCTGATATTATCGGAAAAGCAAAAGGTTTTATTTCGCTTTGGGCGATGGGATTGAATCAAAGTGCCGTTGGAGTTGATAAAAATACAGCATTATTGAATTTATCTTTATTGACGGGACAAATTGGTAAACCGGGTTCTGGACCGTTTTCATTGACTGGTCAGCCAAATGCAATGGGCGGTCGCGAAGTTGGCGGTATGGCCACACTTTTAGCAGCACACAAAGACATTGCCAATCCCGAACATCGCAAAGAAGTTGCTGATTTTTGGGGCGTTGATGAGATTTCAGATAAACCCGGTTTAACAGCAACCGAAATGTTTGAAGCTCTTGAATCGGGAAAAATGAAAGCGGTTTGGATTATTTGTACCAATCCACTGGTGAGTTTGCCCGATTCACGAAGAGTTGAAAAAGCGCTCCAAAATGCCAAATTTGTTGTGGTTCAGGATATTTCGCATAATGCAGATACTGCAAAATTTGCCGATTTACTTTTGCCCGCAGCAGGTTGGTTGGAAAAAGAAGGAACAATGACAAATTCTGAACGTCGTATTTCTTATTTACCAAAAGGAATCAATGCACCGGGAGAAGCACTTCCAGATATTGAAATCTTAATTCGCTTTGCGCAAAAAATGAATTTTAATGGCTTCAATTTCAACAGTGCAGAAGAAATCTACAAAGAACATTGTGCCCTTACAAAAGGCACGAACATCGATATTTCTTTCTTAAATTATAATCGCTTAAAATCCGAAGGGACATTTCAGTGGCCCGTTCCAGATTATGGACATCCGGGAACTCCTCGTCTTTTTACCGATAAAAAATTCTATACGCCATCAGGAAAAGCGATTTTTAACCTGCCTGTTTCAATCGAAAATACATCGGTACAACCTAATTCCGAATTCCCTTTTATTTTAACAACTGGAAGAATTCGCGATCAATGGCATACAATGACGAAAACCGGAAAAGTATCGCGATTATTAACTCATATTCCGAGTCCGGTTTTAGAGATTAATCCGATTGATGCTTTTAAAAATGAAATCAAAAATGGCGATATTGTTACGGTTACAAGCAAAAATGGCGAAGTTCGAGTAAAGGCAAAAGTTACTGATTCCATCAAAGAAAAAGTTCTTTTCCTGCCAATGCATTGGGGAAAACAACTCGAAAATGATTTAAACAGAACCAATAATTTAACCAATACCGTTGTAGATCCGGTTTCAAAAGAACCCGATTTTAAATTCACTACGGTTTCGATTAAAAAATATGTAAAACCGTTTCAAAAAATTGCAATTGTTGGTGCTGGCGCGGCTTCTTTCCGATTCATTCAAAACTATCGTGAATTCAATTCTACAGATGAAATAATCGTTTTTTCGAATGAAGTAAATCCGTTTTACAACCGCGTTTTGCTTCCAGAATATATGACGGGAGAATTCAGCTGGGAACAGCTTTTAAAAGTTAAAGATGGAGAAGCTTTCAACAAACTAAAAATCACTATGAAAGCCGGAGTTGCTATTGATAAAATAGATACAAAACTAAAAGCGATCACAGACAGTCATGGTGAAGTCCATACTTTCGATTCGTTAATTATGGCAACAGGAAGCCGTCCTTTTGTTCCAGAAAATGCACAGCTTCATCTTCCGGGCCGATTTACAGTTAGACGAAAAGAAGATGCCGATCGTTTAAAAAAACATCTTGACAGCACTAATCTTCCGCCAGAAGAACAGCATGTTGTGATTATTGGCGGTGGATTATTAGGACTAGAATTGGCAGCAGCATTAAAACATAAAAAAGTAAAAACTACCATTGTTCAGCGCGCTTCTCGTTTAATGGAACGTCAATTGGACCGAATTTCGAGTAAATTATTGGCCGAAGAAGTACAGCTTCGTGATATTCAGATTTACTTTGATAATGAAGTCAGCACCGTTTTTGAAACAGATAATTCAAACGAAATTGAAATTGCCTTAAAAAGCGGTAAAATCATTACGGCAAATGCGATTGTTTACACCATTGGAACAATTCCGAATATTGAAATCGCTCGAGAAAGTGGTCTCGCCTGCGGACGTGGCGTAAAAGTCAACCAGTATTTACAAACTTCAAATCCGGATATTTTTGCGATTGGCGAAATAGCGGAATTTGAGAATAAATTATTCGGAATCACATCGGCTGCAGAAGAACAAGCTGATATTCTGGCGAACTTTCTAGCGGGTGATATAAGCAGTTATTATAAAGGCTCGATTTTAATGAATATTCTAAAATTAGAAGACATTAATCTTTGCAGTATTGGCGATATTGAAATTCCAGAAAACGACGATTCATACGAAGAAATTGTCTTTGCCGATTTGAAAAAACGCTATTACAAGAAATGCATTGTAAAAGACGATCTTTTGGTCGGAGCCATTTTAATGGGCGATAAAAACGAATTTGCCGAATTCAAAACGATGATCGAAAGCAAAATCGAATTATCAGATAAACGAAATACGCTTTTAAGAGGAAGTTCAAATGCTAAACCCGTTTTGGGCAAATTAGTCTGTTCCTGCAGTCAAGTCGGTGCAGGAAACATCGAAGAAACAATTAAAAGCGGCGTAAATGATTTCACCGAATTATGCAAAAATACAGGCGCCGGCTTAGGCTGTGGAAGTTGCAAAACGGAGGTTAAAGAGATTCTTGCGAAATGTAAATAGTTTATTTTGTTTCAAGTTGCTTTACTTTGAACATAAATTTTAACGCAAAGAGCGCAAAGGTTTTTCGCAAAGTTTCGCAAAGTTTATTTTTTTTAAGTAAACAAAGTTCACAAAGCTTTGAACAAAAATTTAAAGTATTGCATCGTGACCTTTTTAATATAAAAACAATTTTACGTACAGAATATAAACCTTCAAAACTTTGCGAAAAATCTTTGCGCTCTTTGCGTTTAAATCAACACAATCCAACAACCTGAAACCTGAAACAAAGAAAACCTGAAACAAAAAGAAAAATGGAACTAACAAGATTAATAGTAAAAGGAGGCGTTATTTCGCCAGGAGAACTGCGAGAAGTAGTAAATATTGCTTTAGACGAAGGTCTGGATTCCATTTCTTTTGGTTCCAGACAGGATATTATTTTTCCGAAAGGTTTTAAATCTTTGGACAAAACCACTTTGGGCAAGCATCATTTTGTTTATCCAGATCAAAAAAGCGGGAATAATATCGTTTCTTCCTATGTTTCAACAGATATTTTCAGAAATACCAATTGGCTGACCGGAAATCGGTTTTTATATGTTTTAGAAGAATTTAAAGAACAGCCAAAACTGAAAGTCAACATCACAGATCCAAAACAACAATTAGTTCCTTTGTTTACAGGACATTTAAATTTTATAGCTTCTGAACACGAAGATTATTGGTATTTATATATTCGTCTTCCAAAATGGGAGAAAATGGAAGTTTATCCAGTTTTAATTTACAGCTGGGATTTGGCAAAGATTTATTACGAAATTGAAAAAATATCCGAAGAAGCTTCTGTTGGCATTGAACTACTTTTTACGTTGGTAAGCGAAGCTTTAGACACCAATAATCGAACAATTGACAAACCGTTGCATATTCCGTTTTACCCGTTCCCCTATTATGAAGGAATGAACCGCATGGGAATTGATCAATACTGGCTTGGCCTTTATTGGCGAAATAACTTATACGATTTAGATTTTCTGAAAGAAATGTGTGATTTGTGTTTTGAATGTAAAATCGGAAAAATCTGCATTACACCATGGAAATCTTTCATTATCAAAGGAATTCCGAAAGATCGAAAACTGGAATGGGAAAAATTCTTAGGCAAACGAGGTATCAATGTTCGACATTCTTTATTGGAATTAAATTGGCATTTACCTGTTGCAATGGAATGGGCGCTTAATCTTAAAACGTTTTTAGTTCGTACGCTCGATCAATTTGACATTAGTACATACGGATTGAATTTCGGAATTTCAGAATACAATCGCGACGGACATTATTTCACATCGATTGTTATCGAAAAAAATGAACTTCCGGCGGCTTTAGAGTCCATAAAAATCAGAGATACTTATAACGTTTTGTTTGCCAAAAATTTTGACCCAAACACACGCGAATATATTGTGCATTCTCAAGACATTGACAAACTTGAACTGCCAACAATTTTAATTGAATTAAGTCGAAAATATTTCGATGAACTCGGTAATTCAACCACAGAAACAGCCGAAAAAACTCAGAAAAAAGAAAAACCTCAATTAGACATTTATCAATGCCAAGAATGTTTAACACTTTATAAATCAGAATACGGCGATGAAAGTCAAGGAATTCCAAAAGGTATTTTATTCACTGATTTAGGCGAAGATTATTGTTGTTCCCTATGCGAAGCACCAAAAAGCAATTTTAAAATTTTAGAGATCGCTGAGAATTAGATTGTTTCATAATAATTTTAAGGAGCTAATTCCCGCTGTCCTTCCAATCTTTTGTGCCGAACCCCGGCACAAAAGGATTTTCCCTCCCATCGGGGCTAGGGCACTCGTTTTCAAAAGAACTTATTTAAAATGTTTCAAGTTTCAAGTTTCAAGTTTTTGTTGAAGCTTGTCAGGCTGAGCGAAGTCGAAGCCCACGTTCCAATTGGAATTCCTTTCTCGCGAAGCCGAGAGATTACTCAGAGTAACTGTGGTTTGTTTCAAGTTTCAGGCTTAAAGTTTCACAATTCACAATTTCACCGCTTTTTTTCAAGTAGAATTGTTAAGAGATTTTACTTTTTAATTTCCTCAAAAAACACAAATATTTAAATTTCAGATATTTAACATGGAAATTTAACTAAAAACTTAACATTGGGAGACTTGTTTTATAATTATCTTTACTTAACTGTAAATTAACAATTTAGTTACATTGTTAATATTAATCTTCTTAAAAGCACTGAAAATATGGAAAACAAAACCGAAGAGACTAATCCGGAAAAAATCGATTCTCCAAAAACTGAAACCGCTCAACCTGTTGCCGAAACTGTAAAACCAGCAAATACACCTGTAAAAAAAGCGCCAGTTCGTAAAGCTCCTGTAAAAACAACAACAGCTGCAAAACCTGCTGTTTCAACAAATGCAAAACCTGCAACAGCTAAAGCTCCTGCTGCAACTGTTACAAAAACTGCAACAACTTCAAATGCAAAAACACCTGCCAAAGCTGTTGTAAAAACTGCAGCTGCAACTTCGCCAAAACCAACTGTTCGAAGAGCTCCTGCAAAGAAAGTCTTGACTCCAGCTGCAAAGCCAGAGGAAAAAGCAGTGGTTACTGAATCAAAAGAAGAAAATACTAATCCAGTAGTTAAAACTGAAAAAGATAAAGCTGCTAAAAAAGCCAAAAAAGTGAAAGACAAAGAAAAGGAAAAAGAGAAAAAGAAATTAGCGAAGAAAAAAGATAAAGCTAAAAAAGACAAACAGAAAGAAAAAGCGAAAAAAGCAAAACAAAAAGCTGCTGCTAAGAAAAAAGAAAAAGCTAAAAAAGCAAAGGAAAAAGCGAAAGCTAAAAAAATTGCTAAAAAGAAAGTGAAGTCTAAAAAGAAAGCAAAAGCTAAAAAGAAAAAATAATATTTTGAAAAAAGGTTTGACTTTAATAGAGTTGAACCTTTTTTATTTGTGAGCTAACTAGCTTAATTTGTCATTCCGAGGAACGAGGAATCTCCACTAGTAGCTCGACAAAGATTAGCGATTTTTGGAATGGAGTTTCTTGTGGAGATTCCTCGTTCCTCGGAATGACAAATTATGGAAAAAAAGCTTCGACTTCGCTCAGCCTGACAATTCACAACTCACAATTAACAACTCACAATTAACAACTCACAATTAACAATTAACAATTAAGTTTCATCCCCCAATCGCAATCATACTGCGATTATCAAAATGTTTTGCAGGATCATCCATTTCATCAATCGTAACCATTCCGGCTCTTACTTTTTTCTTATTTTGAATAGCTTGAGTAATCAGATCCGTAATCGATTCGCCATTTCTAAAAGCCGTTAATAAATCGGTTTCAGAATTAGAAAAAAGACAGTTTTTAATTTTCCCATCAGCAGTTAAACGGATTCGGTTGCAGCTGTCACAAAACGGATTTGTAATGGAGCTTATAATTCCGAAATCACCTTGAAAATCTTTTATTTTATAATTTCTCGAAGTAAAGTTTTTTTCGTCTTCCAGTTTTTGAATTTCTTCAGAAGAAAAAGCATCTTCAACCAAAGATAAAATCTCCTTTTGAGAAACCATTTTGCTTCTGTCCCACTCGTTTCCGGCAAAAGGCATAAACTCAATAAACCGAACAGAGATTGGGAGAAATTGAGTCAGTTTTACAAAATCAACAATTTCATTATCATTAAAACCTTTAATCAAAACCACATTTACTTTTACTTGAAAATCATTATTTAAAAGCAAATGCAGATTATCAATTACCTTTTCAAATTGGTTTCTGAGCGTTATAGAAGCAAATTTAGACGAAACCAACGTATCTAAACTCAAATTGATCTTTTTGACTTTTAAATTGTTTTAAAACATCAACATGACGGTCAATTAAAATTCCGTTTGTAGTTATAGAAAGTGAAATCCTAAAGTTGATAATTTTGAAATAATTTCCGGAAAATCTTTTCTCAGTAAAGGTTCTCCGCCAGTTAATCTAATTTTATCAACACCATTTTCTACGAAAGATTTGTGCCAATGACCAAAAATCTCTTCCGCCGTCATTAAACTGGCTTTTGGAGAAAAGCGATTCCGTCCGCTGGCATGCAATACGTACAACGCAAATTGCATTTCTCCAGCAACGAAATACGCAAATAATTATGTTTTCGCCCAAAATCATCCGTTAAAATGGTTTTAGAGGGTGTCATGATTTTTTCCTTTTAAAATATGAAAAACATGCATTACATGCGGAAAAACAGCATCCATGGATTCTCTTACTCCGTTTGTTGATCCTGGCAAAGCCAAAACCAGACTTTTTCCTAAAGTTCCTGCAACGGTTCTTGATAACATTGCGTACGGCATTCTTTGTTGTCCATAATTGCGGATTGCTTCCTCAATTCCCGGAATTCTGCTTTCCAATAATGGCGAAAAGCTTCCGGCGTAACATCTCTTGGCGATAATCCTGTTCCTCCAGTAAAAATCACCAATTGATGTTCTTTGGCGAAAGCCTTCGTTTTTTCCTGAATAACATCGAATTCATCAGGAATAATTTCATAATGCGAAGTTTCAACTCCGTAAGAATTTAATTTTTCTACAATTGATTTTTCCAGAACGATCTTCTTTGTCTCCCGCAAAAACTGAATCGGAACAAACAAACACAGCTGCTTTTATAGCATTCGGGAATTTATTTTTGAAAGACGATTTTCCGCCTTCTTTATTAATTAATTTTATGGTTGAAATTTCGATTTCTTTATCAATTGGTTTCAGCATATCGTACATCGTCAAGCGCCACAATCGATGCGCCGTGCATGGCTTCGACCTCAACTCCAGTTTTGTAAACGGTTTTTACATTGAAAATAATCTGAATTTCTAATCCTTCAATTTTATATTCAACCGATGTAAATTCAATCGGAATTGGGTGACAATCCGGAATAGATAAATGCGTATTTTTTACTGCAAATAATCCAGCCGTTTTTGCCATTTCGAGCACATTTCCTTTTGGCACAAGATTATTCACCACAGCATCAATTGTTTCCTGTCTGCTGACTTTTACAATTGCGGTTGCAGTGGCTTTTCTTAACGTGCTTATTTTATGCGTAATATCTACCATTAACTATTTTGTTTCCAGGTGAATGTATCGTTTTCAAACATTTCTTTGCCAAAAATCGGCACATCGGTTTTAATCCAGTTTACAATTGCTTCTGTAGCTTCATAAACTTGTTTGCGTCGCGTTGCCGAAACAAATACAAACAAACAGATTTCACCCGCTTTTACCACGCCCAAACTGTGGTAAATGTGCATGCAGGTCAAATCGAATTTAGCAAAAGCTTTTTCGCGAATTGTGTATAATGCTTCGTTCGCCATATCGGTATAAGCAGAATAATCAATCGCCACAACTGTGTTATCGTGAATGACATCGGCGCGAACTTGTCCTAAAAATATATTGTGCGCTCCTATTGTATGTTTTGATTGGTGTTTCGCAATCGATTCGGCTATAAATTCAGGAGCAATTGGTCCTTCTACAAATACATTTTTACTCATTTTTTCTATAATTTAACCAATTTCACACTATACATCTTCGTTACTTATTTTCTTGCTTTCAATAACTTCAATTTTATCTTCGAAAGGAATTTTAATACTATCTGAAAGTAACAAATAAAAACCAGTAACCCATATTACTCCCACCATTATGAATACGTGCTTAAAATTAAATTTAGAACCTTCTTTCAGAAATAATGGAATTAAAAAAAAAGAAATGAATGAATTCCACATTATTGAAAATATTAAAAGTCCAACAATAGAATTATTGATTCCTCTAATTATTATCGCATCAGCATTATTGTCTGGATCAACAAACGCTGCAATTTTCTTTGCATTTTCTAATTTAGAAAACAATAAAAAATGTTCTTCCGTATTATTGCCTCCATACCCAAAAGCTATTCTATTACCTAAATATTCTTTATTATTAATTGCATATTTATATTTAATATATACTACTTCTGTCGAACCACCATCACCATCAGACTCACGATCTATTTTTACATGTTCTACAGTGGCGGTAACTTTAGTCCAATCTCCTGTTTTTTGAGAATTGTAAATATTATTTAAACTATAAACCAAAGTCCCAATACCAACTAATACAAATGGCAGAAAAAATAATCCAATACAACCATAACCTTTCATTTTGGTGACAATCCAAGTCTCATTTTCTGTCATAAAATAATGCCGTCTACTAATATTTATAATTTTATTTTTTCAACTAGTTGTTTAATTACCAAAGCTCCTCCAGCAATACTTTTTGCATTTTTAAATTGATGTTCTGTGAAGCAATTCAACAGCACTTTTACTCCTGATTCCAGATTGGCAGAAAATATAAATCTTTTGGTTTTTATCCAATTTCGCAATTTCATTTTCCAAATTCACTAACGGAATCTGAATTTGATTTCTTAAATGATTTTTGGCAATTCATTTTCATTTCGAACATCTAAAAACAAAATGTCATCATCGTTAATTTCATTCTAAAACCGATTCAGCAAATCTCTTCAATTGATTTTCAATTCAGCTTTATTATATTTTTCTTCGAATGATTCTCTACTAATGTTTTGAACATCACTTTTATCAAAATCATATTTTGCTGTTCATTGTTGAGTATATTATAAACCAATATTTTACTGCTTAAAACTTCTCCAATTCCGAGAATCATTTTCAAAACTTCATTGGCTTGAAACATTCCAATAATTCCAACTGAAATTCCGATAACGCCTGCATCTTCACAATTTAAGCATTTGAATTTTCATCTGGATATAGACATCTGTATGTTGGTCCATTTTGATAATTGAAGACGGAAACTTGTCCCTGAAATCTAAAAATAGATCCGTAAACCATTGGTTTATTGGTTACCAAACAAGCATCATTTATTAGATATTTAATCGAAATATTATCTGTTGCATCAACAATAATATCATATTTTTCAAATAATGAAATGACATTTTTACCTGATAATTTTTCAGAAAAAGCATTGACTTCAATTTCAGGATTTAACTCGGAAATCATGGCATTTGGCTTCTTCCAGCTTTGATTTTCCGAGTGCCGAAGTTTTATAAATTACCTGACGCTGTAAATTTGAAATTTCGACACATCATCATCTATAATCCCGATATTCACCCACACCCGCAGCCGAAGCCAAATACGGCAAAACAGCACACCCAAACCGCCTGCACCAATCATCAAAACTTTCGATTTAGATAATTTATGCTGGCCTTCCTTTCCTATTTCAGGAAGAATTGATTTGTCGGTTATATCGTTCTTAAATCATTCATAAAATCAATTATCCTCCTGCAAATGGAGGCAATAAGGCAACTACATCGCTTGTTTTTAAAGCAAAATCAGTCGTTTTTGGTACAATTTTCTGGTTTACTGCTACGCTGAAAGTCAGCGAATCGAATTGATATTTTTCGTCTAAATCCTGCAATAGTTGTTGCAGTGAAACTTCTGAAAAAGGGATTTTTTCGAATTCACATTTGGTTTTTTCAGCCACAGCTCCAAAATATTTAATCTCAATCATTATTCTAAATTTAAATTCTGAAAAATGAATTCATCGTCAAAATGCTCTTCGAAATACGAAGTCAATTTTGAGGTATTTTTCACTACTTCGCCAATAACGATAATTGCTGGTGACGAAACTTTATTTTCGGATACTAATTTACCAATTGAACTGATAGTTCCGACAACTTTTTTCTCGGTATTTTTTGTTCCGTTTTGAATTATAGCGATTGGTAGATCATCCATCTCTGTTCTCCTGATAAATCGAAATGATTTCTTCTAATTTATGCATTCCCATCAAAATAACAACTGTCGCAGCCGATTTTGAAGCCAAATGAACATCTTTTGATAATTCATGATTTGACGTTGTTCCCGTAATTACCCAAAAACTTTCAGCAATTTTACGTTGTGTCAAACTGATTCCAACCGAAGCCGGAACGCCCAAAGCTGAAGAAATTCCTGGAACAACAGCAGTTTCTAATCCAAATTTTTCTGCATAATCGATTTCTTCACTTCCTCTTCCAAAAATAAAAGAATCACCTCCTTTCAAGCGTACTACATGTCCGTAACGGTTTGCCATCGAAACGATCAATTCGTTAATTTGATCTTGTGTGTAGGCATGACAACCCAAACGTTTTGCCAACAAAAACAATTTCAGCATTTGATCGGCATATTCCAATAATTCTTCGTTAACCAAAGCATCATACAAAACAACATCAGCATTTTCTAAAGCTTTGATTGCCTTTATTGTAATCAATTCAACATCGCCCGGACCTGCGCCTACAATAGTCAATTTTGGTGTTTTTAAATTTCTCATAGTCTTTAAATTAAATTGATATTAAGGTCATTTAATTCGTCAGCCGAATTAATATTGGTTAAATGAAAGTTTTCACTTTCTTCTATATTGATGATTTGATGTGGCAACATTTGCCAACAAATCCATCATTTTTAATTCGATTGTATCAATTGCTTCTTTTATAACGGAATAATTTTTTTCGAATAAATTCCGATTAACGGATGTGTTTTACTTTCTGAAGCAAAAACTGTTACTTCCCGCTTCATTATTATGTTTTGAAATTAATTCCTGATAATAATTCGGTTGAAATTAACGGAATATCACAACTCAAAATCAAATTAAATTCGGTTTCAGAATTTGACAGTGCAGTGTAAATTCCGCCAAGCGGACCTTTGTCTGAAATTAAATCTGGTATTTTTTCATACTGCAAATAATCGTATTCTTTTGTTGCCGTAATCAGTTTTATTTTATCTGTAATAGGCAAAATCGCCTGAATGATATGTTCAATAAAGGGTTTGTCCTGAAACAACACCAATCCTTTTTCAGACTGCATTCTGGAGCTTTTTCCTCCGCATAAAATAAATACTGTTAGTGTTTCCATAACTTAATTTGTTTCAGTTTTTTTTTGTTTCAGGTTTCAAGTTGCAATCAGTTTTTTTTACCACAAAGAGCGCATAAGTTTTTGACCATTGTAACTTAAAATTACGTTCGCAATAACTGGATAAACACATAAGCTTTGCGAAAATCTATTTATTTTATAAGCCTCTCATTTAAATAAAATCTATGCTTTCTTTGCGGTTATATTTTTAAGCATATTAAGGAAAAATCAATTTGATGCTTGCCATTAAAATCACGGTTCCTAAAACGATTTTCAATGTTTTATTCGAGAAATATCCGCTGCCGTAATATCCTCCTAAAACGCCTCCTAAAACTGCAATCGGAACTAAATAGAAACTTTCCGTTGGAACTGTTTTTCCTCCTAAAAAGAAACCCATAATTCCCGCGAATGAATTCACAAAAATGAATAAACTCGAAATCGCTGCTGATTCTTTTACCGAAGCCCATCCTAAAAACAATAAAATCGGACTTAAAATAATTCCCCCGCCAATGCCTAACATTCCTGATAATAAACCAATGATAAAACCAATTGTCAGTGCAAAAGGAATATTAATTTGAACAGCTTCCTTTTCTTTAAAATTAAATATTCCGAATAATCTTAACGCTGCAAAAACCAAAACTATTCCCAGAACAATTTTATAAATCGTATTGTCTAAAGTGATAAATCCGCCAATAAATGCAGCTGGTATTGATGCAATAGCAAACGGATAAAACAATTTAGGCTTGAAATAATTCATTTCTGTAATAAAAGAAGAAACGAAATACTCGAAACAAACAAATTCAACAACAACGCCGATGGTTTCATAACCGAAATTGGAAAAGCAAAAATGCGTCATTAAAGCCAAATATCCCGATGCTCCTCCATGCCCAACACTTGAATATAGAAAGGCAATTACGATTAATGCAAAACTGAATAATAATGTTTTCGGAAGTAAGAAAGCTCATTTTTTTTGTTTGTTTTGTTTCAAGTTTCAGGTTTAAGTTGATAAGCTATATTTTTTTATTTATATACTGCTCTTCAGTCTGTTACTACTTCAAAAATCTATTTTTCTTCTTATTCTTGATTCTTTCTTCTATTTCCTTAAATCTAAAATCTTGCTTCTAGCTTCTAGATTCTACAATTTAATCAATCGGCAATAACGAAACTAATTGTCCTTTTTTAACATTTTCAACATTATTCTGGAACGATCAATAAACTGTTGGCAATCGCAAATGTATTTAAGCATCGAGAAGCTTGGCCATCTAAAACCGTTACAGTCGTTTCATCGTAAATTGCTTTTAAGAAAAATGTTTTTCCGGTGTTATTGTTGTAATTCCGAATTTATTTTTCGAACCAATTTCGGTTTATGAATTTCAGAAAAACCCATTTTATTTTTCACCGCTGGTGTCACATAAATGTAAAAATTAGTCAACGATGAAGCCGGATTTCCCGGCAATGCAAAAACTAAAGTTTCATTTTTAGATCCAAAGAACATTGGTTTTCCTGGTTTCTGATTGATTTTATAAAAAAGTTCTTTTACATCATTTGCTAATAATGCTTCTTTTACAAAATCATAATCTCCAACTGAAATTCCGCCAGAAACTAGAACAATATCATATTTTGTCAAAATTCTCGAAAGCGCTTTTTTTGTTGCTTTCAGATTGTCCTTTACTCTGTAAACTTTCGTTTTTTCAATTCCGATAGTCTGCAGTGCGGCTTCGAGCATAACCGAATTACTTTCGAATATTTTTCCTTTTTTTAATTTCTTTCCCGGCTTTATTAATTCATTTCCGGTAACCAAAATGGCAACTTTCGGCTTTTTATAAACTTCAATTTCTGTAATTCCTAAACTAGCCAAAAATCCAATTGCAGCCGGAGTAATTAAAGTATTGGCTTCAAAAACAACCTCATCTTTACCAATTTGCTCTCCTTTTGGGCGAACATTTGAAAATTTTTCAGGCATTTCGGCAATCAAAATCGAATCTTTGTTTGCCATTACATGTTCCTGCATGACAACTGTATCTGCATTGTCTAGGAACAAAAGCTCCTGTAAATATTCTGATTGCTTCGGTTGTTCTTTCAGTTTTATATTCGAATGATCTCCAGCCTGCAAAATTCCGACAACATCATATTGATGACGTTTACTGTGTATAAAAGCATATCCATCCATCGCCGACTGACGAAACGGAGGCATATCTGATTGGCGAAATCACTTTTTGGGCTAAAACATATCCCAATGCCTTACCTACTGCAATAAGTTTAGTTGGCATTTTAGCACTGTTTACTTCAATTATTTCAATGGCTTTATTGACTTCTATCATTTTTACATACAAAAACTAAGTACAAATACTTATTACAAATATAAGTATTTATTCATACGGTGAATAAAAAATTTAATTTTATTTTAATGTCTATAAAATTACTCTAATTTATTCAAAATCAACTTGAAAAATTGAGGTACTTTTTATTAAAATACCATAAAAGAACATCTAAGAAGCTGTTTTTTATTCCACTCTGCATAAAATTAAAGATTTAAAAAACTAAAAATTAAGTATAAAATACTACAATTTAGAGATATCTTCTAAAAATATTTAACATTTTCCTCAGACATAAAACATAGCATAAAAAATTGATTATCAATACATTAATATATAAAAACTAATTTAAAAGAAACGTACAAGCTACTCTCTTTGAAAAAAAAATTAATATTTTTTTGGTTTTTATTATATTAAAATTAACTTTGTCTATAGGATTAGTAGAGTTTAAAATTATATTTCAAACCATAAACAACTATATTTTGAAAACAACCGAAAGCATATCGTATTTAAATCTTCAAAAAAAATATACTTATAACAACTTGTTGTTATATGTGCTTCTGTTGTTAATCCTCAACGCGAATTCATTCGATTATCAGATTTAATTTATAAGAAATCAAAAACGAAACCCAAAAATTCACCACAAGATTACATTTATTGAAAACAAATATCTGGCTGATGCATATTTTGCATTCAAGACGATTTTTAAATATACCACTATTTTAAAAAGAAAATAATTAACAACTAAAAAAAAACTAAAATGAAAAATATGCAAACCTGTTGCTGTAAATAAAAAAAGCCATTTCTGCGGCAACAGAAATGGCGAGGCTTAAAGAACATTTATCACTAAATCAAGGAAACAATTAGAGTGTTGAAAATTCAACGTTCAGGGCGCCTTGTTAATTACTTAAACCATTACAAAGAAATGAAAAAAATTTTAAAGATATACTCAATATTATTTCTCTTGCTTCTGACGGCAGGACTTAATGCCCAAAATACGACCCCGCTTATCCAGTCAAAACTTGATGGAACTGTTGTGGATGACATTACAAATCAACCCATTATCGGCGCTTCAGTAACCATTAAAGGAACTACGCACGGCGTTATAACAGATGCTGAAGGAAAATTTTATTTTCAAACCGGTCAAAAATTACCTTATACTTTAATCTTAAGCTACATTGGATATAAAAAACTTGAAATCGTAGTTGATAAAAATCCGGTGACAATCAACTTAAAAGAAGAACGTCAGGAATTAGATGAACTGGTAGTTGTTGGGTACGGATCTCAAAAACGAAAAGACATCACAGGTTCAGTTGCTTCGGTTCCAAAAGCAAATTTATCTCAAGTAACTTCATCTGCAGATAATTTACTTCGCGGCGCGATTCCAGGTGTGGTAGTTACACAAAGTTCAGGACGTCCGGGAGCTTCATCAAGTGTGCGTATTCGCGGAGGAAATTCAATTACAGCAGGTAACGAACCGCTTTATGTATTAGATGGCATTTTGATTTACAATGACAATAATAATGGTACTGCAGGTGTAGCAAATGCGGGAGCAAGTGTCAATGTACTTTCGACAATTAATCCAGCAGATATTGAATCTATTGAAGTACTGAAAGATGCTTCGGCAACTGCAATTTATGGATCTAGAGGAGCAAATGGAGTTGTTATTATTACAACCAAAAAAGGAACAAAAGGACAAGACAATATTTCATATCAAGGTTATTTTGGATTTCAAAATGTTTCAAAAAAATTACATTTAATGGATGCCAGCCAATGGGCAAGTTTACGTAACGATGTTCAAGCAAGTATTGGCCAGGCACCTTCTTTTACTGCGGCTCAAATTGAAGCTTTTAAAACTTCGGGAAGCTATGACTGGCAAGATGCTGTTTTTAGAACTGCGGCTCCAATTCAAAATCACCAATTGACTTTTTCTGGTGGCGATGATCGTTCAAGATATACAATTTCGGCAGGATATTTTGATCAAGACGGAATTGTAATTGCAACTGATTTTAAGCGTATTTCGCTTCGTGCTAATTACGAAAGAAATTATTCTCAGAATTTCAAATTTGGCGTAAATGCAAATTATACAAATTCGGCTTCAAACGGAGTTGGAACAAATGGTGGCGCATCTGCAGGAAGACAGCCAAATCCATTAGTAGTTGCACTTTATCAACCGCCAGTAGTGCCAATCAGAAATCCAGACGGAACTTATAATTTAACGAATAATCCTTACGCAACGGCAACTAATGGTATTATTCCAAACCCGATTAATGATTTGGAAAATACAACTAATGAGACTAAAATCAACAGGATTTTAACCAGCTTATTTGGAGAATATAAAATCACTAAACAACTTGTTGCAAAAGTGGCAGTAAGCGGTGATGTAATTGACACCAAACAAAATTATTATGCTCCGTCAACCACTACTAGCGGAGCGGGAGTTAAAGGTTTGGCTTCAGTTGGTACCCGCCGAGTAAGTTCTGTTTTAAATGAAAATACACTGAATTACAATACTAATTTTGGTGAAAATCATAAATTCTCAGCTTTAGGTGGATATACACTTCAATACACAAAAGGGGAAGTTGTAAATGCGGGAGCGCAGACATTTTGTAAATGACGCCAATACTTACAATGCATTGCAAGATGGTGTACCGGTAAAACCTTACAGTGACGCATTCGAAAGTGTTTTAAAATCATGGTTAGCCAGAGTAAATTATTCGTATCAAAGGAAAATATAACTTTACACTTTCTGGTCGTGCCGATGGTTCTTCAAGATTTGGATCAGAATCACTTTGGGGATATTTCCCTTCAGCAGGATTTTCATGGAATATTACTGATGAAGAATTCGCCAAAAACATTAAAGGTGTAACAGAAGCTAAACTTAGATTACAGCAGGAACAACAGGAAACCAGGAAATTGGAAACTACCTTTCGCTTGCTCTATGGGTTCTGTGAATTATGCTTTTGGCGGAACATTTAGCAACAGGTCTTGCTCCTACCCGATTGGCAAATCCGGATTTGAAATGGGAAAAAACAAATCAGTATAATATTGGTTTAGACTTATCATTATTGGACAGAAAAATAAATTTTGTTTTTGATGTTTATTACAAAAAAACAAACGATTTGTTGATCAACGTTCCAGTGCCATTGACTTCAGGATATGCGACTGTACTTGCAGAATATTGGTGGTGTTGAAAATAAAGGTCTTGAAATTGGTTTGATTACTGAAAACATAAAAACAGAAAATTTTTCATGGAATTCTAACTTCGTTTTCTCTACAAATAAAAATAAAGTAGCATCGATAGGAAATGGTGTTGATCAATTCTTTCCTGTTGTTCCAAACGGATCGTTATTACAACAACAGCCTGTAACTGTAAAAGTTGGATTGCCACTAGGAACTTTCTGGGGATATAGAACAAACGGAATTTTCCAGACTCAGGAAGAAGTAAATACACAGCCAAAAATCAACAGTTTGGCAAATACAAAAGTGGGTGACAGAAAATATGTCGACACAAACGGAGATGGTGTAATTACTGCTCTTGACAAAGGAAATCTTAGGAACTTCGCAACCAAAATTTGTTGGAAGTTTCAGCAATACAATTTCGTATCATGATTTCGATCTGAATTTCTCTTTCCAAGGTGCTTATGGCGGAAAAATATTCAATGCTTTGAATCAGCAATTAGAAATTTCTACTCTTGGAACAAATGCTAATGTGACATTGATGACCGTTGGACGCCAACAAATCCAAGTAATGAAATTCCGAGAGCAACAAGTTCACCATTAGGAATTGTTTCAGAGCGTTATGTTGAAGATGCTTCTTTCTTACGATTGAAATTAATCACACTGGGTTATACTTTGCCAAAAAGCGTTTCTAAAAGACTGGGAACAAAAAGCGTGAAATTCTATGTTTCTGCAGAAAACTTAATTACATGGACAAAATACACTGGTTATGATCCAGAAGTAAGTTCATACGAACAAAACAACTTATATCCGGGAATTGATTTTGGTTCTTATCCAAACTCTAAAACATTCATCTCGGGCTTGAACGTAACTTTCTAAGTAAAAAAAATATAAAATGAAAAAGATTATTATAACATTCCTATTAAGTGCCGGTTTATTTGTATCGTGCACAGAATTAGAGGTAACACCAACCTCTTTTGTAACCGAAGATAATTACTTTAAAACCCAAGATGATGCTATAGCAAGTGTAACTGCAGTTTATGCTTCGTTAAGTTTGATCCGGGAGAGCAAAGTTTATTTGGAAGAAACTTATATTTCCTTAACCGATATGGCTACAGATTATGCTGCGGCAGGAGTTTCGGCAACAAATCCACAAGTAAGAGCTTTGAGCAGTTTAACGCATGATGCCACTTCAGATCGTGTTCAGGTAGCGTGGCGACAAATTTATGCTGGAATCAACAGAGCTAATGTTTCTATTGATAATATTCCGAAAGTTGCTGGTACAGATGCTGTTAAAAGCAGATTGATTCTTGAAGCAAAATTCATCAGAGCATTATTGTATTTTCAGGCAGTTCGTCTTTGGGGAGGCGTTCCAATTGTTTTGCACGAACCAACTTCTATTCAATTAGAAAGCTTAAAATCAAAAAGAGCAACTGTTGACGAGGTTTATGCTCAGATTATTTCAGATTTAAAAGATGCTGAAAGTTTGCCGGCAACTTATCCTGCAACTGATGCCGGACGTGCAACATCCGGACGCAGCAAAAGCAATTTTAGCAAAAGTATATTTGACTAGAAAAGATTGGCCAAATGCAATTGCAAAATCAAGAGAAGTTATTAATGGCGGTTACGGTTATGCCCTTTTTGAAAGTTTTGGAGATATTTTCGCGAAAACAAAAAAGAACGGAAAAGAGCATATTTTCTCTGTTCAGTTTGAGCCAAACCAAGCCGGAAACGGATCAAGCGGAAGTACTTTTCAAGCCACTGCTTTTACTGGATTTACTGCTACAGAGCCAGCAGATATCATCTCAGATGTTGCTTTGTTCTATGATATTTATGCTCCGGGAGATACCAGAAGAGATGTAAGTTATATGAAGCAATTACTAAATCCGGCAACAGCGAACTCTTTATACTTTTCCGAAGCCAATTTTCAAGAAATATTTGGATTTAACCAATCTGGCAACTCCAGGCAAACGTGGCAATCAATTTTCCAATTATTCGCTATGCCGACATTTTATTGTCTTTGGCGGAAGCCATAAATGAACAGGGAGCGCCTACACCTGAAGCTTATGAATTGATTAATCAGGTAAGACGCAGAGCTTTCGGAAAACCAATTACAACTCCGGATGCATCAGTAGATTTAGCAGGATTAAATCAGGTGACTTTTAGAGCAGCAATTCAGGAAGAACGCAAAAAAGAATTTGTTCAGGAAGGACAAAGATGGTTTGATTTGGTTCGTTGGGGAACTTTGGTTACCGAAGTAAAAAAAGTAACGGCTAAAAACTCTGTTTCGGAAAGAAATAATCTTTATCCGATTCCACAAAGTGAAAGAAATATCGATCCTGTAGGTCTTCCGCAGAATCCTGGATATTAAAAATAACTACAACCAAAAAACTATAAAATTATGAAAAATTTTAAATACAACAGTTTCATCAAAAGTCCGAAAAAAGGGCTTTTGATTACTGCATTGCTTATTTCGCAATTCGGTATTGCCCAGACTAAACCGGAAGAATTTAAAGGAGTTATCGGGAAAACTTTAGCTGATTCTAAAGAATATTGGCCAGAGCCAGTAAAAGCTCCAAAAGGCGCACCAAACGTGGTTTGGATTTTATTAGATGACGTAGGATTTGGAGCTTCAAGCACTTTTGGAGGTTTAATTCAAACCCCAACTTTTGATCAGTTAGCTAATAATGGTTTACGTTATACTAACTTTCATACAACTGCAATTTGTGCTCCTACTCGTGCGGCATTATTGACAGGAAGAAATTCCGGAAGAGTTCACGTTAGCGGATTTTCACATACTATTATATCAGCTGGTTTCCCAGGTTGGGACGGAAGAATTCCTTCAGATAAAGGAACTATTGCAGAAATTTTACGTGAAAATGGTTATAACACTTTTGCCGTTGGAAAATATGGTGTAACTCCAGATGAAGATGCTACAGATGCAGGTCCGTTTGACAGATGGCCAACTGGAAAAGGTTTTGATCATTTCTACGGATTCTTAGGTTCTCAAACCGATCAGTACAATCCTGATTTAGTGGAAGATCAAGTTCACATTACTCCTGATGGACGTCATTTGAACGAATTAATTACGGATAAAGCCATCAGCTACATTCAGAAACAGCAAAAAGCTGCACCAGGAAAACCATTTCTTTTTATACTATGCACCGGGAGCAGCACACGCACCTCATCAGGTGGCTACAAAATGGAGCGATCCTTATAAAGGAAAATTTGATAAAGGCTGGGATGCTTACCGCGAAGAAGTGATTGCAAACCAAAAGAAATTGGGCGTAATTCCTGCAAATGCTGTATTGCCAGAACGCAATCCGTTAATTACAGATTGGAAAAAACTTACTCCGGAACAGAAAAAAGTCTATGCAAGATTCATGGAAGTATATGCTGGATTTTTGACTTACACTGATTATGAAGTGGGAAGAGTTGTAAATTATTTGAAAGAAAGCGGACAACTTGGACAATACTGTAATTTTCGTAGCAATTGGAGATAATGGAGCAAGTAAAGAAGGAACAACTGAAGGAACTATCAACCAAAGTCTATTTTCTCAAGGTACATCTGATGAAGAAAATCTGAAGAAAAACTTAGCAAATATTGACGAAATTGGAACTCCAAAAGGTTTAAATACAAACTATCCTTTAGGATGGGCTCAGGCTACAAACGTACCTTTTAAAAACTGGAAACAAGATGCACAGTCTGAAGGTGGAACTCATAATCCGCTGATTGTTTTTTATCCAAACGGAATTAAAGACAAAGGTGGCATCAGAAATCAATACAGCCATGTAACCGATTTGCTTCCAACAACTTTGGATATTGTAGGAGTTAAAGCACCGGAATATATTAAAAATGTAAAACAGGATATTATTCAAGGTTCCTCTTTTTATGCTTCTTTAGAGAACGCTAAAGCGGAATCATTGCACAAAGTTCAATACTACTACATTTTTGGAAACAGAGCCATTTATAAAGACGGATGGAAAGCAGGTGCAGCGCATTTACCAGACTCATTTGCTGTAAAAAAATCATTAGGAAAAGATCAAAAACCGGCTGATAGCAATTTTGATGCTGATGTTTGGGAATTGTACAACTTAAACGAAGATTTTAATGAGCATAACAATTTGGCAGCCAAATATCCTGAAAAATTAGCCGAGCTGAAAAAACTGTTTGACGAACAAGCTAAAGAAAACAATGTTTATCCGTTAATCGACTGGCAAGATGTTTACAATAGAAGAATTCACAACACAGGAGCTGATAAAGGAAAAACAGTTCAAGATCTAATTAAACAAGCTACAAAACCAGGAAGCACAACAACTGCAGCTGGAAGCAGCAATTAATAAAATAAGTTATTCAACCTGCAAGGTTTTCAAAACCTTGTAGGTTTTACTTTAAAAACTTTAGAATATAATTTTTCAAAAAGCAAAAAAACAAACTTAAACACTACTAATTCCATAGAATTAGAAGTTTTATTTTAAATTTACACATTATAACTTTTGATTTTCAACAACACATCAATAAAATTAGAAATCATGAAACGAGTAGACTATGAAATTATAGGAAAAAAAATCATCGTGGGCGCGATTGTTTTTTTGGTTCCGCTAGTCATATTGGCGGGAGGTTTAGCATTAATTAATCAATTTTTAAAATAAGAAATCATGGCAATAGTTCAAAAAGAAAAACTGACAAGAGATTTACTAATAAGTCTTTTTATTTATTCTTTGCCTGTAGTGGCAATTTTCCTTTACTTCAAATTAAGCAACAATTTGGTAAGCGAATCGCACATTTCATTACCCGCTTTTTTAGAATTTTCAAAACCCGCTTTTGAGCACATCCGTACTTGGGGATTAACGGTTTTCATGCTGGTTTTAGGCGTAATCGAGTTTGCTGCAGGTTTATACGATGACGAATGGACAGGTCAGGAACGTAAAGTTGATATCATTTGTTTCTTAGCACCAAAATTGCTTTTACCTCCAGTAATTGCTTTTTTCAGTTTAACTGCTTTGCCTTATTTAATTCCGAATTTGGCTAACACACTTTCATGGGTTCCCTTCTGGGGAGGATTTTTCCTAATCGCAATTGCCGATGATTTGACGCAATATTGGTACCACAGATTGCACCATCAAGTTCCGTTTTTATGGCGTTTTCACAGAACACATCATTCGGCTCCTTACATGGGAATGGCGATGGCTTCGCAGTCAAAACTTTATTTATACAGTTTTCTTTTCTCAAATTTATTTGACCGCAACTTTGACTTATTTAGGTTTAGGATTGCCGGCTTTATTTGTTTTGGTGATCAAAAGTTTCATCACTTTGGGTGCGCACTCAAGTATTAAATGGGATAAACCATTTTACAAATACAGAGTATTGCATCCGATTGCATGGGTTTTAGAACGCTTGATTTCTACTCCAGCAACGCACCATGCACATCACGCAGATACAAGCGGTGACGGTGTTGGACATTTTAAAGGAAACTTCGGAAACATGTTTTTCATTTGGGATGTAATTTTCGGAACAGGCTTAATCACACGTAAATATCCCAGAATCGTACGGAACAAAATCATACAAACAAGAAGAATGGTACGCACAATTTTTATGGCCAATATTCAAATCTAAAAAAGAAGGAAGCCCTCTTGCTGATGGTGTATTTCGCTTCCATTAAAAGCAAACCAGAAAATGTTACTCCGAGTCCGATCTATTACGAGCAGGCTCAATCTTAAAAAGTAAATCATAAGCACAAATCTAAGAACAGTGTGTTCAATAATAAAAACTTGAATACACTGCTAATTTTATTGCTTTCTAATGAAATTCCAAATTTAAAACTTATAAAAAATAAGTTTAAAAGCAATTTGCACCTTTATATATTTATTGCAATTAATAGTTTTTTCGCAAGCTAAAAGCTCGAACATCGTTTCATTAGATGTTTTTTACAGCAAAATTAAAGCTGAGAAAAATCCGCAGATAATTGATGCCAGAGGTCCAGAAGAATTTGCTTTAAACCATATTCTGAGGTGCAGTAAATTTCAATTTAGAATCAGAAAATTATGCTGAAAAAATTGCTAAATTAGATAAATCAAAACCGGTTTTTACTTATTCTATCGGTGCCGGAAGAAGTGGCCTTTTGGCTGGCAGACGATTTGCTAAAAAAAGGGTTTAAAGAAGCCTATAGTTTAGAAGGCGGAATTGCCAACTGGATTGGAAGCGGAAAACCATTTTTTGCCAATTCAAAAAGCAAATTAACTTTAACAGAATACAACAAGATAATTGCTGATAATAAAACAGTTTTGGTTGATATTGGTTCTGAATATTGTGGTGCCTGCAAAAAAGTGAAACCAGTTTTAGAAAACCTATAAAAGCACAATACGGAAGTAACTTGAAAATAGTTGAAATTGAGTTGGAAGACAATCCGCAAGTCATTGCCGATTTGAAAACAATAAAAGTTTTTCCAACTTTAATTTTATATCAAAATGGAAAAATCATTCTCAAAAAAGAAGGTTTTGACGATTTAAAAAATGAGGTTGATGTGGCTTTGGCTTCGAAATAACTTTTTGACTTTTATTAGACTTAGGCAACCACAATATTGTCATTTCGACGAAGGAGAAATCTTCGCAAGAAGCTCTACAAAGATTGGATATTAGTTGCGGAGTTACTTGTGAAGATTTCTCCTTCGTCGAAATGACAAAAATGCGCATAAAACTCAAAACGTAAAGCTTTGTCAAAGTTTAAAACTTTGACAAAGATTATTGCCACATAGTTTGTCAGGCTGAGCGAAGTCGAAGCCCGCGCAAGAAACTCTATAAAGATTGGATTTTCGTTACGGAGCTACTTGTGTGGGCTTCGACTTCGCTCAGCCTGACAAACTGTGCACGAAGAAATTAAACTAACCCAGAATTCAAAAAACTAACCAAAAACCAAAACATGGCAAACTATAAAAAAATAAAAAAGATTGTTCTCCCTATTCTAATTATACTTTTCCTTTTAGCAGTATTCCTTTTCTGGCCAATAAACACAGACGGAACACTAATAAAACCAAATGAAAAACTGCTTGAAGGAAAAACAGCATTTCTTTCTCACAAAGACACTGCGAAAACATCCGAAAAAAAACCAAACATTATTATTCTTTTGGCTGATGACTTAGGTAAATATGATATTTCGTTATACGGAGGAAAATAGCTCCAACACCTCAAATTGATTCTTTGGCAGCTTCGGGAGTTACTTTTACAGATGGTTACGTTTCAGCTTCGATTTGTTCGCCATCACGCGCTGGGTTGCTTACAGGACGTTATCAAGAACGTTTTGGACACGAATATCAGCCAGGCGACCGTTATCCAAAAAATAACTTGGAATATTATGCTTTCAAATATTTAATCAATACCAATAATTGGCGATTAAATGCAAAAATTAATTATCCAAATGAAGCGTCTATAGCCACACAAGGTTTGCCACAATCTGAAATTACTTTTGCTGATTTGGCTAAAAAAGAAGGTTACAGCACGGCAATTATCGGGAAATGGCATTTGGGTCACAACAAAGGATTTTTTCCTTTAGACCGAGGTTTTGATTATCATTATGGATTTTATCAGGCGTTTTCACTTTATACTCCTGAAGATGATAATCCGGACATTATCAATCATCATCATAAAGATTTTACCGATAAAATGATTTGGGGAAATGGCCGTGTCGGAATTGGACAAATTCGCCGCGATACTACCATCATTCATGATAAAGCGTATTTAACCGAAACTTTTGCTGATGAAGCTGAGGCTTTTATCGACAAAAATAAAAACAAACCGTTTTTACTTTATGTTCCGTTCAACGCACCACACACGCCGTTTCAGGTTCGTAAAAAATATTACGATCGTTTCCCGAATGTAAAAGACGAAAACAAACGCGTTTATTATGCGATGATCAGCGCTCTTGATGATGCAATTGGAAGAATCAGAGCTAAAGTCAGAAAAGAAGGTTTAGAAGAAAATACCTTGATCATTTTTGCCAGCGATAATGGTGGTGCCGATTATACTTTTGCAACTACAAACGCGCCATTAAAAGGCGGTAAGTTTTCGCATTTTGAAGGGGGCATAAATGTTCCGTTTGCACTTTCGTGGAAAGGAAAAATAAAACCGCATACTCTTTATAAAACGCCCGTAAGTTCTCTTGATATTTTTAGCACGATTGCTTCTGTTACGGGTTCTGGTTTGCCAAAAGACCGCGTTTATGATGGCGTTGATTTGATTGATGTTGTCAATAACAATAAAGAAGCGCATAAAGATTTGTACTGGCGCTCTGGCGATGCAAAAGCAATTAGAAGCGGTAATTGGAAATTAATTGTAAGCGGCAAAACACACGAAACCTGGCTTTATGATTTAGCAAAAGACAAATCTGAAACAACCGATTTAGCGGCAAAAAATCCAGAAAAGGTGAAAGAACTGCAAACTGCTTTACAAAATTGGGAAAAAGGATTAGTTAAGCCGCTTTGGCCTAATTTGACTTATTATGAATTCGATTTTGGAAAACAAAAATACTTTGTGGATTTATAATCCTAAAAAATGAATTGCCTCCAGCTTTAGCTGGAGGTTAAAAAAGTAAATATCTGAAAAGGCTTTAGCCAAACTTTTAATTCGGCTAAAGCCTTTTTCTATTCACTAATCAGTTAACTCCAGCTAAAGCTGGAGGCAATTCAACTAAATCTTTGAATAAATAATTCTAAGAAAAATCAAACTAAAATATGTCATCTTCATCCAAACAATTTACTATTCACGAAGACTGGACCGTCGTAATTCTAGGATTCATAATTATCGGAATTTCGCTTTTTATCTTTCTTCCAGAAGTTCCCGTTTTCAGATGGTCAAACAGTACCGATTTAAAAATCAAAGTATTTGATTTCGCAAACCTCAAAATTCTTCTCGATTCAGTTTTTATATCTAATTTCTATCGGAGCTTTCGGGGCTTTTTTAATTGGAAAATCCGTTAAATATTTCCTTCTGACTTTTCCAATATTGTATATTTTAACTTTGATTGCGTTGATTATCGCGGGAAATTCGGCTATAAAATCACATCAATTTAGAAGCTGTTATTTTCAGTTTGATAATTGGTCTAGCAATTGGAAATTTCTTCAAACTTCCAGGATGGTTTCGTTCGGCACTTTCTACAGAAGTTTTTGTCAAAATCGGATTGGTTTTATTGGGAACCAGTGTGATTTTTTCTGACATTTTAAAGGCAGGTTCATTAGGATTAATTCAGGCTTTGGTTGTTGTTTTGTCTGTCTGGTATTTTGCCTTTTGGCTTTGCCGAAAATTAAAAGTCGACGATGAGTTGACCATGATGATTTCCAGTGCCGTTTCTATTTGTGGAGTTTCTGCGGCAATTGCAACTTCGGGCGCGATTAAAGGCGATTCAAAAAAACTCTCTTATGTAATTTCTATTGTTTTGGTAACTGCAATTCCAATGATGATTTTCATGCCCATAATTGCCAAATATTTCAACTTCCCCGAAGAAGTCACTGGCGCATGGTTAGGTGGCAGTATCGACACTTCGGGAGCAGTTGTGGCTTCTGGAAGTTTAGTTGGTGAAACCGCTTTAAAAATCAGTACAATTGTAAAATTCTCGCAGAATGTTTTATTCGGATTAGCCGCATTTGCAATTTCGGTTTATTGGACTTACACGCATAATAAATCGGCAGAAGCTGAAGAATCGAAACCCACTTTGAGCGTGATCTGGGAGCGTTTCCCGAAGTTTGTTATTGGTTTTATTCTGGCTTCTCTCCTATTTTCTTTTTTCATTACTCCTGAAGTTCGAGATTCGGTTAAAGACAGTTTGAAAAATTTACAGGGAATTTGGTTTGCTTTGGCTTTTACAAGCATTGGTTTAGAAACTAATTTTAAAGATTTGCTTGTTAATAACAGTCGTAAACCTTTGTATGCTTTTTTATTGGCACAATTATTCAATGTTATTGTTACGTTGATTATTGCTTATTTTTTGTTTGGATGATGATCTAACCGCAAAGTTCGCAAGGTTTTACGCAAGGTTCGCCAAGTTTTTTTTAAGGCAAGCAACTATTATTCACCTTGTTTTCTTTTTTTATAACAAAAATATAATCAATTAAAAATCAGACCGTTAAAAAATGTAATTATCTTTAATCGCTTCTGCTCCACTTCTTATTTCAAAAAAAAATACAGATTAATTTGGTTTTTACAATATTAAATATAAATTTGTCTATAGAATTAGTAGAGTTTAATATTTAAAACTTACATTTTGAAAACAATAGCACACAGAACATCTTTCATTCTTCCTAAAAATTACGCCTATAACACTTTTTGTTATATGTGTAGCTGTTGTTAATTCTTCATCAAAATTCGTTTATAAATGCTTCTCCCAAGTCAAATAGCAAAAACGAATTCCATTTACATTATCTAAAATTACTATTGAAATTTCATCATTTCTTTGATGCATTTGCTTCAAAAAAGAATTGATGATATCATAAAAAGCTCATTTCTGCGGCAACAAAAATGATAAAGCTTAAAGAACATTTATCACATAAAAAATAAATCATAAAAAATATGAGTTCATTTTATCAAGAAATAGCAAAACAGCATCATGACTTAGTGATTCTGCCTGAGAAAAAATTAATTCATCAATTTATAGATGATTTGTTTGTCATCTTATTTTCGAATACCTCAAAATCATTAGAATCTGAGGCGACAATCAAATACAAATTCAATCAGCTGGAAAAACAGTTTGATGAATTAGTTTTAGATTTTTCACCAAAAAGCGACCAAAAACAGCAAACTAAAAACTTTTTTGAAGCGATACCACATTTGCACAAAAAAGCATTAAACGACGCTGTAACCATATTTACAAAAGATCCTGCGGCCAAATCTCTGGAAGAAGTGCTATACTCGTATCCTGGTTTTTTCGCTATTGCCGTTTATCGATTTTCTCATCAGCTTTGGGAGCAGGATTTAAAATTATTAGCCAGAACAATTTCAGAATATGCTCATATTAAAACGAGTATTGAAATTCATCCGGGCGCTCAAATTGGAAAAGATTTTGCTATCGATCACGGAACAGGAATCGTGATTGGAGAAACAACAATCATTGGTGATAATGTCCAAATTTATCAAGGCGTTACACTTGGAGCTTTGAGTGTAAAAAAAGAGGAAGCTTTTGTAAAAAGACACCCAACTATTGAAGATAATGTCATTATATACGCTAACAGCACCATTCTTGGCGGTCAAACTACAGTAGGAAAAGATTCTATAATTGGCGGAAATGTCTGGTTGACGTATACAATTCCTTCCAATTCTGTTGTGTATCATAAAAACGAAATTAAAATCAGAGATAATAATCCTTTCCCTGCTCCCATTTTTTATTCTATTTAAAAATATCAAAACCAATGAAATATCAAAACATTTTAGAAACCATAGGAAACACTCCTCACATTCGATTAAATAAACTTTTCAAATCACATGAGGTGTGGATTAAATTGGAAAAAGCAAATCCGGGTTCCAGTATTAAAGACCGAATAGCTCTTGCAATGATTGAAGATGCAGAACGAAAAGGACTTATAAATCAGGATACTGTAATTATTGAGCCAACATCTGGAAATACCGGAATTGGACTTTCATTGGTTGCAGCAGTAAAAGGCTATAAAGTTATTGTGGTAATGCCAGAATCGATGAGTATTGAAAGAAGAAGAATTTTGAATGCCTATGGCGCCGAATATATTTTGACTCCGAGAGAAAAAGGAACCTCGGGCGCTGTTGAACGAGCGAAAGAACTGGCTTCGACAATCAAAAACTCTTTTCTTCCGTCACAATTTACCAACAAAGCAAATGTTGAAATTCACGAAAAAACAACTGCTTTAGAAATTGTAGCCGATTTTCCAGATGGCATCGATTATTTAATTACCGGAGTTGGAACTGGAGGTCATATTACCGGAGTTTCAAAAATATTAAAACAGCATTTCCCGAATCTTCAGACTTATGCAGTTGAGCCGGCCTTGTCGCCAGTTTTGAGCGGTGGATTACCTTCTCCTCATCCGTTTCAGGGAATTGGAGCTGGTTTTATTCCAGAAGTTTTTAATCGCGAATATGTCGATCAAATTTTAACGGTTGACAAAAACGAATCGTACAATTTTACCAAAAGAATAGCCAAAGAAGAAGGAATATTTGCCGGAATATCGACCGGAGCGCAGTCGCTGCGCTTTCGAGAAAACTGAAAGATATTCCAGAAAATGCTGTGATTCTGACTTTTAATTACGACACTGGAGAAAGATATTTATCTGTAGATGAGTTATTTGATTGATAAAATTATGAATAACTTTAAGCAAGCAAAAAATAATTTATAAACCTATTAAAAAAACCAGAAAAATGGCAGAATCAAAACAACAACAGACCGCATTAGGCGATGTTGCAGCAAGACAACTCGCAATTGCAACACGTACAGTACCCCAAATTGGAACCACTTCTCCACGCTGGCTGACACATCTTTTACATTGGACACCAGTAGAATCGGGAGTATTTCGTTTGAACAAAGTAAAAAATGCAAACCACATTGAAGTCGATTGTTCTGCACGTGACGAAAGGGTTTTGCCAAACACTTTTGTTGATTATGTTGAAAATCCAAGAGAGTATAATCTTGCTGCTGTTCAAACCATTGTTGAAGTCCATACGCGTGTTTCTGACTTGTACAGCAAACCATACAATCAGATCACGGAACAGCTTCGACTGGCTATTGAAACCATCAAAGAACGTCAGGAAAGCGAATTAATCAACAACAAAGATTACGGATTATTAAGCAATGTGGCGCCTTCGCAAATTATAAAAACACGCACAGGAGCGCCAACTCCAGATGATTTGGACGAATTGCTGACTAAAGTTTGGAAAGAGCCAGGTTTCTTTTTACTGCATCCTTTAGCAATTGCCGCTTTTGGACGCGAATGCACGCGTCGAGGTGTTCCGCCTCCAACAATATCGCTATTCGGATCTCAGTTTTTAACTTGGAGAGGAATTCCGCTGATTCCATCGGATAAACTTCCAATCGTAAAAGGGAAATCTAAAATCATTTTATTAAGAACCGGAGAAAGCCGTCAAGGAGTTATCGGTTTAATCCAGCCAGGATTACAAGGCGAACAATCTCCAGGGTTATCCGTTCGTTTTATGGGAATTAATGAAAAAGCGATTGCTTCTTACCTAGTTTCACTTTATTGTTCTTTAGCCATTTTGGTTGATGATGCTATCGCTGTTTTAGAAGATGTCGAAATAGGAAAGTATCATGAGTACAAATACTAACATAAACGGTTTGCCAAACATTGACGAACTGCAAAATTTAGCCAATGAGCTGTTCAGCGCGCTTCCCAATGAGTTTCCCAAAGAAATTTCATTGAGTCCAGACAAAGCGGAACATCCTCGAGCGACAAAAATTGCAGAAACACTTTTGCATGCCGGCGGCGCCAATATTATTACGCCATTTCCAGCGCAAAATCCGTTAAATTTTAACTTGGTTCCGCCTTCATTCAGCGGTTTTGGCGGCTCTCCCGCAAGTGCTTCTGAAAGTTCGAGTGCTTCGGCATTATATCCAAACGCTGGTGCAGGTTTTGACCCTAAATATGGTATTCCGTCATCGGGAATTCCCGAAGATAACGGATTAAATATCAATAATCCACAGACCGGTTTTTATGATATTAATTTAAAAAACAGCAACGCTCCGCAGCTTAATGAAGAATCACTTTTCTCATCATTGCTTTTAAATGATCAGTATTTGCCTTTTCAAAGCGAAAACTCTTCTTTTGAAAACGAATTAAAAGCAGCACTAGAAAGCGTTGATACTTTTTTCAGAAAACGAAATGATTTTCCGTCAAGCGGAAGTGAACTACAAAACTCATATTATTTTTTAGATCAGAATCCGTTTGCTTTTGATCCTAAAAATGCCAATGCGATTGTTGGAAGTTCTTTCGGAACAAATCCATTAAGTGGCAGTACAAGTTCTCATTTTAATGCCGAGTTAATCAAAAAGGATTTTCCTATTTTGAGTGAAACGGTAAACGGAAAACCTTTGGTGTGGTTTGATAACGCGGCGACGACTCAAAAACCAAAATCGGTTATTGATCGCATAGCGTATTTCTATGAACATGAAAATTCGAACATTCATCGTGCGGCGCATGAATTGGCGGCACGCGCATCTGACGCTTATGAAGGTGCTCGTGAAAAGGTAAAAACGTTTTTAAATGCATCTTCTGTAAATGAAATTGTATTTGTTCGTGGCGCTACCGAAGGAATCAATTTAGTGGCTTCAACTTGGGGCGATCAAAATTTAAATTCTGGAGATGAAATTATTGTCAGTAATTTGGAGCATCATGCGAATATAGTTCCGTGGAAAAGACTAGCCGATAAAAAAGGTTTGAAATTAAGAGTAATTCCGGTTGATGATGACGGTCAGATTTTGCTTGACGAATATGCCAAACTACTGAATTCAAAAACGCGTTTAGTTGCTTTTACACAAGTTTCCAATGCACTCGGAACCATAACTCCTGCAAAAAAAATAACAGAAATGGCTCATGCAGCTGGAGCAAAAGTCTTAATTGACGGCGCACAATCTGTTTCCCACATGAAAGTTGATGTTCAGGATCTAAATCCGGATTGGTTGGTTTTTTCTGGACATAAACTTTTTGGTCCAACAGGAATTGGCGCATTATATGGCAAAGAAGATTTGTTAAACGAAATGCAGCCGTATCAATCGGGTGGCAATATGATTCAGGATGTGACTTTTGAGGAAATAAAATACCACAAAGCACCCAATCGTTTTGAAGCAGGAACCGGAAACATCGCCGATGCAATTGGTCTTGGCGCTGCAATTGATTATGTGACAAAACTCGGAATTGAACAAATTGGCCAGTACGAGCATTATTTGTTAGAATATGCAACAAGACTTCTTAAAGAAATTCCAGGCGTACGTTTAATTGGAACTGCAAAAGACAAAGCAAGTGTATTATCTTTTAATTTACAAGGTTATACAAATGATCAAGTTGGTCAAGCTTTAAACAAAGAAGGTGTTGCAGTAAGAACTGGACATCATTGCGCACAGCCAATTTTGAGAAGAATGGGAGTCGAAACCACCGTTCGTCCTTCGTTGGCATTTTACAATACCACTCAAGACGTTGATATTTTTATCAAAACTTTGTGGGAACTTAAAAAGGTTAAATTTTAAAAATAAAGAGACAAATCTTCTCTAAAAAAATAATTACTTTTTTTGATATTTTGAGTAATTATACCCAAAAGCGATTGTTTTCCTGAACAATCGCTTTTTTTATTTCAATCTTAAAAAATATAACTTTTTTCTTCAAATAACAATAATTAGTAATATTTTATCTGTTTTTATGTTAATTAATACATTTTTTAAAACCATATTGGAGTTTTTAATTAAATATTAATCATATTATCACTTAAATTTTTACAAAATAAAACTTTTTGAGTGCCAAATGTTACAAATATTACAAAAATAAGACTGTGTGTTATATTTAATGTTAAAAACAGGCTTAAACTTAACATTTATTTAAGATATTTGAGATAACTAATTTAAACCCAATAAAAAATGAAAATTAATTTAAAGCATTTTTTGTGGCTTTTGCTCGTTTTAAGCGTTCAAATAGCTATGGCTCAAGGAGGGTCAATTTCTGGTACTGTTACTGATAAAAAGGGAGTTCCAATTCCGGGAGTAAATATTGTACTAAAAGGAACAAAAATCAGTACTCAGACTGATTTTGATGGAAATTTTAAAATTCAAGCTAATACTGGCGATATTTTAGTTGCAAGTTATGTTAGTTTTGCGACTATTGAAGTAAAAGCTTCAAATTCTATGACCATTAAAATGGTTGAAACTCAAAATGAGTTGGAAGCTGTTCTTGTTGTAGGTTACGGAACACAATCTAAAAAGAATTTAACTGATAATATAGCCCGTGTAACTGCAAAAGATATTCAACAAGTACCTGTTTCAAACGTTCAAAATGCTTTGGTTGGTAAACTTGCTGGAGTACAAATTACACAAACAAATGGTAAAGTTGAAGGAGGAATGAATATTAGGGTTCGTGGAGCTGCGAGTATTAGTGCCAGCACACAGCCTTTGTATGTTTTAGATGGTATTCCGCTTATCACAGATGACGAATCCAGCAATGGAGCTCCAACAAATCCATTGTTGACATTAAGTCCAAATGAAATCGAATCCATTGATGTTTTAAAAGATGCTTCTTCTGCGGCTATTTACGGAGCTCGTGGAGCCAATGGAGTTGTCATAATTACAACTAAAAAGGGTAAAGAAGGCAAAGGAAATTTCTCTTTAAACTTCTCTCAGGGTATCAGCGAAGCAACTCACACTAAAAAATTTCTGAATGCAAAACAATATGTGGAATTGCTACAGGAAGCAGGACGAAATGTTGATGATTTAGAATCGGTTGAAGATGAATTAGAATATTTATCTCAAGGAACAGATTGGAGAAATGGGGCAATTAATACTAATTGGCAAGATATTGCTTTAAGAACGGGTTACACCACTGATGCTGATTTTTCTGTTTCTGGCGGTGATGATAAAACAAAGTATTTCTTTTCTGGAGCTTATAACAATACTCAAGGAATTGTTGACAGCAATGATTTAGAAAGAATAACAGCGCGATCAAACGTATCTCATAAAATTACAGACCATTTTACGGCCGGAATGAACATTGGTTTCTCAAGATCTGTTATTAATAGGGTTCAAGATGACAATTCATTCTCAACCCCTATGCAATCTTTGGCTCAAGCTCCAATTTCACAAGCGAGATTAGAGGATGGAACTCCAAATCCAAATACTGAGTATGTCAATTATTTATTAGCAAAAGACAATACTTCTTGGAAAACCATTATGAGAAGAGTTACAGGAAAAATATTCGGAGAATTAAAACTGGTAAAAGGCTTGAAATTCAATTCAGATTTTGCTTATGACTTATTGACTCAGACAGAAGATTATTGGCAAGGCAAAAATGCTCCTTTTATGGCGACTGACGGAGCTGTATTTGCAACGTCTGTGAATACTGAAAGTTATATTTTCAGTAATTACTTTACATATGATCTTACTTTTGCTGAAAACCACACGATAAATGCTGTTGCCGGTATGGAATTCAACAAATACAATAGAAGATACCAAGATGTAAACAGTATTTATTTTCCAAATGACAGTTTTCATACTGTTAATGGAGGTGCCGAAGTCAACGAAGGACATGGTAGCGAAACTGACTATGCCTTTGTTTCTCAATTCGGGCGTTTCAATTATAGCTTCAAAAATAAATATCTTTTCAAAGCAAGTATTCGTCGCGATGGATCATCTCGCTTTGGAAAAAATGAAAGATTTGCTGTTTTCCCAGCATTTTCTGCCGGTTGGGTTATGTCGCAAGAGGAATTCTTAAAAGACAATACCGTTTTAAGTTATTTAAAATTAAAAGCAAGCTGGGGTAAGGTAGGAAATGCTGAAGTTGGAAACTTTGCATCTCGTCAATTATACAGCCCTAATTCCTACAACTTAAAATCAGGATTAACTTTCAGCCAAGCTGGAAATGATAATCTTACTTGGGAAAAATCATCTCAAACAGATATTGGTGTTGAGGCTGGATTCCTCAACAAAATTAATTTAGAAGTAGATTACTACGATAAACGTACTGATGGTCTTCTTTTTGCCAAACCATTGGCTTTAAGTTCAGGTGCTACATCAATCAACACAAACATTGGAGAAATAAAAAGCAGCGGGTTTGAATTTACTTTGAATACAAAAAATATTGAAACAGAAAAATTCAAATGGACTACAAGTTTTAATCTTACAACAAACAACTCAAAAGTAAAATCACTTCCTAACAACAATACTGATGTTATTACAAGCTACAACATCAATCGTGTTGGAGAAAATATTTCATCATTTTACTTAGTTGAATACGCTGGTGTTGATCCTGCCAACGGAGATGCTCTTTTTGTAAAAAACACAGTTAATGCTGATGGAAGTATTGATAGAAGCACTACTAACGATTACAGTGAAGCTAAAAGAATTGTGGCTGGAAATCCTTTCCCAACTTTAATGTCAGGATTGACTAATACAATGAATTATAAAAATTTTGATTTTAACTTTACATTTCAAGGAGAATGGGGCGCAAGTATTTATAACTCTGCAGGAATATATATGTCTACAGCAGCAGATTATTTTGACAACCAAACCGCAGATCAGCTAAATCGTTGGCAAAATCCAGGTGATATCACAAATGTGCCTCAGGCAAGATTTGGAGGCTCAAATGGAACTCAAGAATCTACACGTTATTTAGACAAAGCCGATTTTATTCGTTTACGTAACGTTACATTAGGTTATTCTTTACCTAAAGAAACTGTACAAAAAGCAGGAATGAGTAATTTAAGAATTTATTTTACAGCTGTAAACTTGCTTACTTTTACAAATTATGAAGGAACAGATCCAGAAGCAAGAAGAGATGACACAGGAATTGGAGAAGATTTTTACTCTGCGCCACCTGCAAGAACTATGGCAATTGGAGTAAATATTAATTTTTAAAAAGAACAAAATGAAAGCAAATAAATTAATCTTACTTATAATTTTCGCAGTCTTTTTTACAAGTTGTGAAGATGAATTAAACTTAGATCCTAAACAGTCTGAAGATGCTTCAATCACTTTAAGTACTGAAAGTGGTGTTACAAATGTTCTTACTGGTACCTATTCGCTTGCGGCGAACGGAAATGCTTACGGCGGTCGTGTTTTGCTTTATGCAGATTTACTTGGCGTGACAGGTTCATTAAGCACAACCGATTTAAGATGGAGAGGAACTTATGGCGAGCTTAGACAAATGTACATCAAGACAATGGTATCTAATAACGTAATTATTGAAGGCACTTACTCCAGGCTTTATTCAATGATCAATGCCGCTAATACTGTTATTGAAAATATTGACAAAGTAAAAGACCCAGACAGACAAGCTGTTATGATTGGAGAAGCTAACTTTTTAAGATCATTAGCTTACTTTGATTTGGTACGCTTTTTTGCAAAACCTTATGTAGCTGGGCAAGCTAATACTCAATTAGGAGTTGTTATCAGACCTAATGCCATTTACGATTTCAGTATAGATCTTTCAAAAGAAAGAAGCACTGTCGATGAAGTTTATAAAGTTATTATTGATGGATTAAATTTAGCTTACACTAACCTTCCAGCTGAGAATAGTTTTTATGCTGATAAATATTCGGCCAAAGCTTTACTAGCTAGAGTTTATCTGCAACAGCAAAATTATGCTGCAGCAAGAGATGCTGCAAATGATGTTATTGAAAACAGCGGACACGGCTTGTCTCTTAAATATGCAGACGCATTTAATCACGATACAGATAAGACTGAAGATGTTTTTGCAATTCAAATTACAAAACAAACTGGCTTGAATGATATGGTAACTTTTTATGCTTCTGAAGGGAATGGAGGCCGTGGAGGAGATTTTTCTATCAGAGACGCTTATTTAGAGAAATTCAGCGATCCTGATGACAGAGCGGTTTTTAATTATATCAACGATGATAACGGAAGGCTTTTGACTTCTAAATTTACAGATCAGTTTGGAGATGTGCCACTTATTCGTTTAGCTGAAATGTATTTGATTAGAGCCGAAAGCAATTTACGTACAGGAACTTCAGTTGGAAACACGCCATTGGATGACATCAACATTATTCGTTCAAGAGCAAATGCCGAAGAATTGCTAACTGTAACAGTTGATGACATTTTATTAGAGCGCCAATTAGAATTAGGAATGGAAGGATTTTTAATTCACGATATCCGCAGAACAAAACAATCTATTGATATCAGCACAGATGGCGACGGTTCTGAGGTTCTTCCTTATGATTCAAACAGATTGGTATTCCCTATTCCATTGAAAGAAACGGATGCCAACAAAAAAATCACTCAAAATCCTGGTTACGGAAGTTAATCTGAAAAACTTTATAAAACACAAAAAACCATTCACAGTGTGAATGGTTTTTGTATTTTAAAATATATTATTTTTAAGACATATAAAATGTTTTTTTCTCACGTTCTAACGCTAAAGCTTGTTTAAAAAAAATTCGATTATGCACAACTGATTCATGATTATTTTTGAAGGCTCCAGCTTTTTCATTATAAAATATTGCTCTCTGAATATCTCCAATATTATAATAACAAACTGCCAGTTCAATAGCGGGAATAAAATTCCAAGAATCAATAGCTTTTATACCGATATAATTATCATTATTTTTCAAGGTAAATATATATTCGTACCAATAAATTGCTTTATCGTAATCTTTCTGCTTTTTGTAAGCAGCCGGCAATTTCGCAACAAACTTCCGCTTTTGGAATATCAAAAACAAAACTCTGAAAAAAATATTTCAAAGCACTCTTGCTGTCATTTAGTTTAAGATAAATTTTACCAATTTCTAAACAAGCATAGATATTGTCAGCAATCGCTCCTTGTTTTGTATCAAGATATTTTTTAAAATACTCAATTGAATCTTCATTTTTATTATGGTCTCTTAATTCTCGTGCATAATAAAATAAAGATCGCGCAGAAAAATTTGCATTTTTTTGCAGTTGATCTTCATAAATTTTTAAATTTCGATCAGAAAAAACAACTGTCTTTTTATGTGTTACTGCAATTTCAGATAAAATATAATTATCTCCATATTCAATATATTCATGAACTGGATCATTCCACTTATAGTTATTTATTCTTTTTACCAACCTTTCTCTATAAAATGAATATAGCGGATTATTATCTGCATCTACAACATAATTATACTTCATTAAGACCATATCAATTTCAGGAGAAAGATTCATTTTTAGGTCAAAAAAAGCAATTCTGTCTTTCTGGGTAATAATATCATCAGCATCTAACCAAAGCTGATATTCTTTTGTAGCCTTTGAAAACGCAAAATTTCTTGCTGCCGAAAAATCATTTATCCATTCAAAATCATAGACTTTATCTGTGTATGAATATGCAATTTCTTTCGTTTTATCTGTAGAACCTGTATCCACAATTATAATTTCGTCAGCAATATTTTTAACCGAATCAAGACATTTTGCTAATGTCAATTCTTCGTTCTTAACAATCATACATAAACTTATGGTAGTCATAGTAAACAGTAAATTAATTAATAAATGTGCTTAATGTTTCTTTTTAAAAAACAGGGCAAAATTATTTCTAATTCTTCTTTCAAATTACTAGCATAAAGCATAATTGTATAAAAATAAGGCATTTATGATGTTTTATAAAACAAAAAACCATTCGAATCAACGAATGGTTTTTTTGTCCCAAAAAAAAATATATAACAAAAATAGAAAGGTAAATTGATCTCTAAAATTATATTACGCTTCGGCTAGTGCTTTTTTCTTTAATTCTTGTGCAATAGTCAACGTAATTGGATCTAAATGACCCGAGTAAAAAGTATCTAATAATTCCTGAAATATTGGATTTGCATTTCCTACCTGAACAAAAAGGCTCAAAGAAGAGCGCAGTTTACGAGCGTCTAATTCGCCAAGAATCGATTCAATAGATTTTGTTTTGTATTTAAGTAAAAGTTGCGCAATTTCAATTAAATGCTTTGCTAAAACAGGATGATTCAAATACGCTTCCGCTTCTTCCAAATCGGCAATGGCATAATAATTTGCAATATTGCTTTTTCCTAATCCTTTAATCTGCGGAAAGATAAACCACATCCAATGCGTTTCTTTTTTTCCTTTTTTCAATTCTGAATAAGCCGTAAGATAAAGCTTGTTTTGTGCATCTAGAAAACGTGTCAAATCAGTATTATTATAAGCCATAATAGGTAAATTTTATAAAGGTTCAACAAAAAGTTGCTGTTCTAAATAGTATCCCAAAACTACTGACGAAGTTGTTTTTATTAGTTATATAATTTTTTATACTTCGTTATATAATTCCTATTTCTTTATAAAAAAAAACAGCTATGAAAATTCACAGCTGTTTTTAATAATAACGCTTTTTGTATACTTACAACTTAAATTCGTTAAGTGACTTTTCAATAATTTCAAGACATTCTTGAATTTGAGCTGCGGTCATTACTAAAGGTGGTGCAAGTCTGATTTTGTTTCCGTGAGTTGGTTTTGCCAATAATCCGTTGTCTCTAAATTTCAAGCAAATTTCCCACGCTAAGTCTGAATCTTCATTAGTATTGATTACGATTGCATTCAAAAGCCCTTTCCCGCGAACAAGCGTAATTAAATTATTTTTTTCAGCAATTTTATTTAATCCTTCTCTTAAAAGAATTCCTAAGCGCTCCGCATTTTCAGCCAGTTTTTCTTCTTTGATTACTTCCAATGCTGCAATCGCAACCGCCGCCGCAACAGGATTTCCTCCAAAAGTAGAACCGTGTTGTCCTGGTTTGATCACATTCATAATCTCATTATTTGCCAAAACTGCCGAAACCGGATAAACTCCTCCAGAAATTGCTTTTCCTAAAATTAAAATATCTGGTTGTACATTTTCATGATGAACCGCTAATAATTTTCCTGTACGAGCGATTCCGGTCTGAACTTCATCGGCAATAAATAAAACATTATGTTTTTCGCACAACTCTTTTGCTTTCGCCAAATAACCTTCTGACGGAACATAAACTCCAGCTTCTCCCTGAATTGGTTCAACCAAAAATCCCGCAATATTTTTTGAAGAATCTAAAGCTTTTTCAAGAGCTTCAAGATTATCGTATTCAATTTTTATAAATCCGTCAGTAAACGGACCAAAGTTTTTGCGCGCTGTTTCATCATTCGAAAATGAAATAATTGTAGTCGTTCTTCCATGGAAATTATTCTCGCACACAATAACCTGCGCCTGATTTTCTGGAATACCTTTTACTTCATACGCCCATTTTCTGCATATTTTTAGTGCGGTTTCAACTGCTTCAGCACCTGTATTCATTGGCAACACTTTATCAAAACCAAAATAATTGGTTATATATTCTTCGTAGTTGCCTAATTTATCATTGTAAAAAGCACGCGAAGTCAACGTCAGTTTTTGTGCCTGATCTATCATTGCCTGAACAATTTTAGGATGACAATGTCCTTGATTTACTGCCGAATAAGCTGATAAAAAATCATAATATTTTTTTCCGTCTACATCCCATACATATACACCTTCTCCTTTTTCTAAAACCACAGGAAGCGGATGATAATTATGAGCTCCGTATTTATTCTCTTTTTCGATCAAAATTTCAGATTTTGATGAAAGTATATTTTCAGTATGTATCATGTTATATTATTTTTCAAATACAAAAGTATCAAAAAACATAAAATACGCAATAAAAAAACTTAAATTAAATAAATTAATCAATATTAAGAGTCAAATTTAATTTTTAAGGCCAATAAAAAATAAATATTCATAAATCGTATTCGTGATTTTATTCCCTTTTATTGAAAAAAATAATTACTTTTATAAATCGCAAAACATTTATGCTTGTGTAGTCTCTACGAGACAAATTGAATTTTGGGATTTTTTTCTACCAATATTTAATCTCTCCGAGATAGTTTTATTATATAAATAATACTCCATAGGAGTTAAATATTGGTAGAAATAATAAAAATGGATTCTATAAAATGTCCCGTAGGGACTATATTTACAACAAAAAAGCAACATTTAAAAGAATGGATATACTAGACGAATTCGATATTAATATACTAAAGGAATTAGAAAAAGACGGAAGAATCGCTTTTTCTACAATCGCAGCCAATTTAAAAATTTCAAACACAATGGTGCATCAGCGTATTAATCGAATGATCGAACAAGGTGTTATTGGCGGCATAAAACCTATTATACAAGAAAAGAATATTGGTTATGACTGGGCATCTTTTACAGGAATCACTCTTAACAAAGATTCTGATTCTGATCGAATTATCGAAGAAATGAAAAAAATTCCCGAAATAACGGAATGCTATTATGTCACGGGTTCTTTTACACTTTATATTAAAATTATCGCGAAGAATCATGAACACATGCGAAAGATTCTCTACGAAAAAATCGACAGTATTCCCGGCATTGCAAAAACAGATTCGATCATCGAATTAGGTTGTGCGTTTAAAAGAAATATAACATTGTAATTCCTTAAAATTAGCTGAATCCTTTCTATTTATGAAAAATCAATCCGCCTCTAGATTTTATTTCCAATTTCTTTCCTTGATACTTTTATTTGTAGCTGCAGGTTCTTTACAGGCTCAAAATTCAAAAGGAAAATTATTTATAATTGGCGGAGGCGACCGTTCTGACGCTTTGATGAAACAGGTTTTGGCTGTAGCCGAATTAGGAAAAAAAGATTACATAGTAGTTTTGCCAATGTCGAGCGAACAGCCAGACAGTTCGTTTATTTTCTTTAAAACACAAATGGTGAAATTGACACAGAACCCAATTGTAATGCTAGATTTCAACAAAGAAACAGCACAAAATAAAAAATTAACAGACTCTGTTCAAAAAGCAAAACTGATTTTTATCAGCGGAGGCGATCAAAGTCGTTTTATGTCTGTGGTTCATAATACGCCAATAAAAACAGCTATTCAAAAAGCATACGAAAACGGAAGCACAATTTCTGGAACTAGCGCCGGAGCGGCAGTAATGTCGGAAAAAATGATTACTGGAAATCAGAAATTAGAAAAAGAATATTCCGGAACTTTTGATAATATCCGTTATGATAATTTAGAAACTTCAGAAGGTTTAGGCTTATTGAAAACGGCCGTTATAGATCAGCATTTTTTAAAGAGAAATCGTTACAATCGCTTGCTTTCGGCTTTAGTTGAATTTCCAGATTTAACCGGAATTGGAATTGATGAAGCTACCGCGATTATTGTTCGAAATAATGAAATTGAAGTTGCCGGAGAAAGTGAAGTTATCGTTATGCGAAAACCAAAAGGCATAAAAAAGTCTAATAAAAACAATCTCATTTCGATTGAAAATTTGCAAATGAGTATTTATACAGCAGGTCAAAAATTCAATATTAAATAATCATGCATCCTTATTCTAAAATCATAAAATCAGTTTTTTTCATTTGTCTGAGTTTTCAAATTTCGGCACAAAAAATCAGCCCAAAAGAAATTGAACGCCTTGAAAAATCGGCTCAACAAGTAACGATAATTCGCGATAATTGGGGGATTCCGCACGTTTATGGAAAAACAGATGCCGATGCCGTTTTTGGATTATTGTATGCGCAATGCGAAGATGATTTTAAAAGAATTGAAATGAATTATATTGAAAAATTAGGCCGTCTTTCAGAAATAAAAGGGCAATCAGTTTTATATAATGATTTAGAAATTAAACTTTTAATTGATACAGATGAAGCAAAAGCTGATTACAAAAAAGCACCCGAATGGTTAAAAAAACTATTGAACAGTTATGCCGACGCAATCAACTTTTATTTATACAAACATCCAGAAGTTAAGCCAGCACTTTTAACACATTTTGAGCCTTGGTTTCCGTTGCTTTGGACAGACGGAAGTATTGGCGCCATTAGCACTGCAGATCTTTCAACAGCCGAATTAAAAGCTTTTTATTCTGGAAATAATGATAAAGTGGCGTATGTTGAACGAGAAAAATATGTTCAAACGGGCTCAAACGGATTTGCATTTGCGCCATCAAAAACCGCCGACGGAAACGCTATTTTATATATTAATCCACACACCACATTTTACTTCAGACCCGAAGTTCAAATTACAAGTAATGAAGGTTTGAATGTTTACGGTGCCGTAACTTGGGGACAATTTTTTATTTACCAAGGTTTTAATGAAAACTGTGGGTGGATGCATACCTCATCAAATGTAGATGTTGCTGACATGTATGCTGAGAAAATTACCAACAAAAATGGAAAATTATTCTACGAATTTGACAATAAACTTCTTCCGGTCGGTGAAAAAGAAATCACGATCAATTATACTGAAAACGGAAAATTGATTCCAAAAAAGTTCAAAACCTATTTTACTAATAATGGGCCAATTATGGCAAAACGCGACGGAAAATGGATCAGCTTAAAATCAAATAATCGTTCAATGACCAGTTTGATTCAGAGTTGGGTTAGAACAAAATCTAAAAACTTTGACGATTATAAAAAAGCAATGGATTTAAAAGCCAATACTTCCAACAATACCGTTTATGCTGACAGTAAAGGAAATATCGCTTATTGGCATGGAAATTTTATTCCAATTCGAGATAAAAATTTAAACTGGTCAAAAGTAGTTGACGGCTCGATTTCTTCAACACAATGGAAAGGTTTGCATAATGTTGATGAAACGGTTCATGTTTACAATCCTGTAAATGGATGGCTTCAAAATTGCAACTCTACTCCTTTTTCAGTTGCGGGAGAAAATAGTCCGAAAAAAGAAGATTACATTCCGTATATGGCGCCAGATGGCGAAAATTTCAGAGCAATAAATGCCGTTCGAATTTTTAGCAAAGGCGAAAAATATACTTTAGACAAAGTAATTGCTGATGGTTATGACTCGAAATTATCTATTTTTGAGATATTGATTCCGAGTTTAGTGAATGTCTTCGAAAAAAATATAAATCCGGAATCACAAGAATATGTTGCATTAAAAGAACCAATTTCAATTTTAAAAAACTGGGATTATTATGCTAAAGAAAATTCGGTGGCAACCACACTAGCAGTTGAATGGGCTTATAAATTAGATCCAATAATTTTAAAAGCCTATATTGACGAAGGCGAATTAGACCAAGTTGAAAACACCAGAAAATTTGCCAAAAATGCTACAGCAGCGCAAATGATTCCGCAATTACAGGCAGTACTAAAAGATTTAGAATCAAAATTTGGAACATGGCAAGTAGCTTGGGGCGAGATTAATCGTTTTCAGCGTTCAAGTGGTGCGATTGATTTAAAATATGACGATTTAAAACCTAGCTTGCCAATTGGTTATGGTCCAGGATCTTGGGGAAGTTTGCCATCTTTTAAAAGCAGTTATCAAAATGGTTCAAAAAAACGTTACGGATATAATGGAAACAGTTTTATTTGTGCTGTTGAATTTGGCCCAAAAATAAAAGCAAAATCATTATTAGCAGGCGGAAACAGCGGTGACGAAAACTCAAAACATTTTACTGATCAGGCCGAAATGTACCGAAAAGGACAATTTAAAGATGTCTTATTCTATAAAGAAGATGTCGATAAAAAATGCCGAAAAAACATACCATCCAGGAGAATAATTTTGTATTCTAAAAATCATTATATACAAACCTCGGAAGAAATAGCTTTCGAGGTTTTTTTATAACATAATATTTCTGATATTTGTTTAAAATTGTAAATCGATGAAAAATTCAGTCCTTCTTATTTTTGCTACTATACTGTTTTCTAACAATATAAACGCACAATTAAAACCTGTAAAATATGCCGACGGAAGTCAGGCATTAAATGGTTTATCTATAAAAGCTGCTAAAAAAAGCAGCCAAAATCCTGGAATTTTACTTCTTCCCGCTTGGCTCGGAATTGATAATGCTTCAAAAGGAATTGCCGAAAATTTATCAAAAATAGGCTATCATGTTTTTATTGCCGATATTTATGGCGAAGGAAATTATCCAAAAAACACTTCTGAAGCAGGAAAACAAGCGGGTTTTTATAAAACAAATTACGAAGCCTACCAAAAAAGAATCAATGCAGCATTGCAGGAATTAATAAAATCTGGTGCAAATGCGGATAATATTGTTGTTATTGGTTATTGTTTTGGAGGAACAGGAGTTCTTGAAGCCGCTCGCGGACATTTGAACGTAAAAGGAGTTGCTTCATTTCATGGCGGTTTAGGAAAAGATGCTTCAAGACCTGCAACGCCAATTACTGCTAAAGTTTTAATTTGTCATGGAGCAGATGATCCTTTTGTTTCTAAAGAAGAAGTTGCTGCTTTTCAACAAGAAATGCGCGATTCAAAAGCCGATTGGCAAATGATTTATTATGCAGATGCCGTTCACTCATTTACTAATCCTGAAGCTGGAAGCGACAATTCTAAAGGAGCCGCTTACAATCCTGTTGCAGCCAAAAGATCATTTGAACATTTAAAACTTTTTTTAAATGAAGTTCTGAAAAAATAACATTTCGCTGATGGCACACGGATGACACAGATTTAAACCGGTTTACACAGATTTTAAAAATTAATTCGCGCTAATTCGTGCAATTCATGGCAAAAAAAAAAAACAGTGCAAACCCCTTTAAATCTGTAACATCCGTGGCCAAAAAAATTAACTAAAACCAAATCAAAACCAACCAATTAACCAATGTCACATAGTCCTATTAGAAAAGATAAAACCTGCTTAACTGCAGGCATGTTGTCGAACAAAATTTTTGTCCAAATTGCGGGCAGGAAAACACAGATTCACGAAAAACCTTCCATCATTTATTTATTCATTTCTTTGAAGATTTAACGCATTACGAAAATGCATTTTGGAAAACGATCAAAAATCTACTTTTTAAACCTTCTACTTTAACTAAAGAATATTTTCCGGGAAAAGATTATCCTATTTGGCCCCTGTTCGTCTTTATATTTTTATCAGCTTTATTACTTTCCTTTTAATTGCAATATTTCCTAACAAGGTAACTGAGAATCTCACTAAAGGTGAAAAGGAAATCACTTCAAATTTCGAGAAATCCAGCAAAGGTAAAACTGAAAAATTGAACTGAAAAAAACTACATTGAATCGAAAACAATGAAACAAGTCAATAAAAATTACTTTCAATTAAAAACAATGAAAGAAATTGATTCTATTCAAAAATATGGAAAAGAAGAGCGAAAAATTATCTGATTTTCAATATTGGGTTTATGAAAAAGCCGTTCATGTTACTGAACATAATACCAAAAAAGAAATTATCGAAAAATTCATCGAATCTTTTATTCATAATATTCCCAAAATTCTGTTCATTATAATGCCGTTTCTTTGCCTTCTTTTTATGGATTTTTCATAACAAAAAGAAATGGTACTATTTTGATCACGGTATTTTTACCTTCATTATTTCTCGTTTTTACTTTTAATATTTCTCGTTTTATTCATTGTCAACAAAATAATTGGATTTTTTGGAGAAAACGGTCCACTATACTTTCGTCGGTAGATATTATAAATTTTGTTGGGATTGTCTGGATGTGCTTATTATTTTTATCCGGCACATCATCGTTTTTATGGCGAGAACCAGATTTGTTTCATTTGTTAAAAGTTTTATCTTATTTTTTATAAACTTCGTTTTTTATTCTATTTTTACTCGATTTTTTATATTTTATACATATTTATCAATTTACACTAATCAAAAAAATGAAAAAAATTGTAATTCTTATTACTAATTGCTTCCGCGTTTTCATGTAAAAATGCGCAGACTGTTGTTCAAAAGACAACTCAGATCCAACCAAATACATGAACACCATTACGGCAAAAGACTTAAAAAAAATGCTTTATGTTGTTGCTTCTGATGAAATGGAAGGCCGCGAAACTGGTTCGAAAGGACAGAAAAAAGCTGGGCTTTACATGATTGAGCAATACAAAAAAAATAAAATTTCATTCCCAAAAGGAGCAACAGATTATTACCAACATATTCCTGCATCATTTTTAAATGCAAAACGTAATGAAAATTTACCAGATTCAGAAAACATCTGGGCGTATATTGAAGGTTCTGAAAAACCAGATGAAGTTTTGGTAATTTCTGCACATTATGATCACGTTGGAATTAAAAATGGTGAAATTTACAACGGAGCTGATGATGATGGTTCCGGAACTGTAGCAGTTATGGAAATCGCTAAAGCATTTGCAAAAGCTAAAAAAGACGGACACGGACCAAAACGTTCTATCTTATTTCTTCACGTAACTGGTGAAGAGCATGGTTTACACGGATCTCGTTATTATTCTCAAAATCCATTATTCCCAATCGCAAACACAATTACTGATATCAATATTGATATGATTGGACGTCGTGATGTGGAACATGCAAATACCAACAATTATGTATATGTAATTGGTGCTGACAGATTATCAAGCGATTTGCACAATACTGTTGTTGCTCAAAACGAAAAATACATCAAAATTAGATTTAGATTTTAAATTTAATGATCCTAAAGATCCAAATCATTTCTACGAGCGTTCTGACCATTATAACTTTGCAAAATTTGGTATTCCAGCTGTTTTCTTCTTCAACGGAGTTCACGAAGATTACCATGGAAAAGGCGACGAACCTCAAAAAATCGAATACGATGCTTTAGCAAAAAGAGCACAATTAGCTTTTGTTGTTGCCTGGGATTTAGCAAACAGAGAAAACAGACCGGTAGTTGATAAAAAATAGGTTCTGAGGTTCTAAGGTTCTGAGGTTCTGAGGTTCAGAGGTTCTGAGGTTCTGAGGTTCTGAGGTTCTGAGGTTCTGAGGTTCTGAGGTTCTGAGGTTCTGAGGTTCTGAGGTTCTGAGGTTCTGAGGTTTTTCTCTTAGGGATCTATAATATAAAAAGGGATGAGTTAAAAAAAACTAATCCCTTTTTTATATCTATTTTTTAATCTCAAAAACAAAAAACCTCAGAACCTTAGCCCCTCAGCACCTCAGTCCCTTCTCTAGTCATTCATAGAAATCAAAAACTCTTCGTTATTTCTGGTTTTCTTGAAACGGTCGTTTACAAAATCCATAGATTCTACCGGGTTCATATCAGATAGATATTTACGCATAATCCACATTCTTTGTAATGTTTTTTCGTCTAATAATAAATCATCGCGACGTGTACTTGAAGAAGTAAGATCGATTGCAGGGAAAATACGTTTGTTGGCAATTTTACGATCCAATTGAAGTTCCATGTTACCAGTACCTTTAAATTCCTCAAAGATAACCTCATCCATTTTAGAACCTGTTTCAGTCAATGCAGTTGCGATAATACTTAATGAACCTCCGTTTTCTACATTTCTTGCAGCTCCAAAGAAACGTTTTGGTTTTTGTAATGCATTTGCATCAACACCACCACTTAAAACTTTTCCTGAAGCTGGCTGAACCGTATTGTAAGCTCTTGCTAAACGTGTAATTGAATCCAAAAGAATAACAACATCATGTCCGCATTCTACCAAACGTTTTGCTTTTTCAAGAACGATATTGGCAATTTTTACGTGTTCTTGTGGTTCTCTGTCAAAAGTTGAAGCGATAACTTCACCACGAACACTTCGTTGCATATCTGTAACCTCTTCAGGACGCTCATCAATCAATAAAACAATCAAATAAACTTCAGGGTGATTGGCTGCAATTGCATTGGCAATGTCTTTTAACAACATTGTTTTACCCGTTTTAGGCTGTGCGACGATCATACCACGCTGTCCTTTTCCTATTGGAGAAAACAAATCGATAATACGGGTTGAAACTGAACTGCCTTTTTCGGCTAATTTGAATTTTTCAGAAGGAAAAACGGGTGTCAAGTGTTCAAAAGAAACTCTGTCGCGAACTACTTGCGGATCGTGACCATTAATTTTTAAGTACACGAACCAAAGGGAAAAATTTCTCGCCTTCTTTTGGAGGACGAACCACTCCTTTTACAGTATCTCCGGTTTTAAGACCGAATAATCTGATTTGTGAAGTTGATAAATAAATATCATCTGGAGAGGCTAAATAATTATAATCTGATGAACGTAAGAAACCGTATCCGTCAGGCATCATTTCAAGAACACCTTCACTTTCTATAATTCCGTCAAATTCAAAATCTGAATCTCTGAAATTATTTTTTTTATTTTTATGATTTGGATTTTGGTTTCCGTTATTTCCGTTTCCATTTCCGTTTTGATTTCCGTTTTGATTTGGATTCTGGTTAGGGTTTTGATTTGGATTTTGATTTTTATTCTGATTTGGATTTATCTTTTTTACCGGAGCAGTTCCTTCAGTTTTTTCTGCAATTGGAGCTTGAGTTTCAGGACCTGTCTTCGTAGTAACTTCTTTTAACTGCTTCTTTTTCCTTTTGCAGAGCAACCTTTTTCTCGTAAGCTGATTTATTAAATTTTACGATTTTCGGTCCTTTTTTCTCTCCTCGGTGCTGTTTCTGTAGTTTCCTCAATTTTCGGAGCCGGCTGAATTTTTGTATTTGGTTTTGAAATCTTTAGGCATTTTCTGCAGGTGTTTCTTTTTTTTCTCAGTAATTTCCTCTACTTTATCAAATTCTAAAACAGGAGCATTTTTATTAATTTGCTGTTTTTTTAGCCGGAACAATTCTTGCTCTTTTTGGTTTATCATCAGTTACTTCTGCTTGAGCCACAGCATGGAGCCGGCGGCGTTTCAGTCGCTTCTTGATGTGCTAAAATCTGACTGATTAAAGCCTCTTTTTTAACACCATTAAACTTTATAGTTTTAGCTAATTTAGCTATTTCTTGAAGCTCAGAAAGCTTCATTTCTTTTAATGCAGAAATATCAAACATGAATGTTCTATGAATTTAATTATTTTAAAGGAAATACTGTAAAAAGAATAGGTAGATAATTGTTTTCAATTGACCGCAGTATGAAGTGCTTACGGTATTATGATGCAATAATACGAATAAAATTTAATCATACAATAGTATTTATAAAAAAGAAAATATATTTTTGTAAAACAATTTAAGACCATGATACAAAGAATTCAAACCGTATATTTACTTCTTACCTTTGTGATAACAGGGGTTTTAATGTTTTTTATTCCGCTTTGGACATTAAACAACGGAAAAGCATTTTATTTTATGCAGGATCAGGTTTACACTGTACTTATTAGGTTTAAGTACTATGCTTACGATTATTAGTATTATTATCATACAAAAAAAGACAAAATCAGTTTGTGATGAACAGACTGAACATAATATTAAATTTAATTTTATTAGGATTATTTGTATATCGATCACTAAATTTATCTGGAGAGACAGCTAACGTTGTTTCTGAGAAAGGTATTGGGATGTTTCTACCTATTGTTGCTATCGTGTTATTAGTTTTAGCTAATAAGGCCATCAAGAAGGATGAAGATCTCGTAAAATCTGTAGACCGTTTGAGGTAAACCTATAAACTTAATTTTTTTGTGCGAAGAGAACCCGAATATTATATTCGGGTTTTTTTGTGTCTTTAAATGATATAAAACAGACCTGATAAGGCTATTTGATGTATATTTCTCATTTAATTTTGCATGTCTCATTTCCAAAACAATGACGACAAACAAAATAAAGATTCATCTCGCAGATGACCATCAAGTACTTATTGATGGCCTTACTAATCTATTACAAACAGTTTCAAATTTTGAAGTTGTAGGCAATTCACTGAATGGAAACAACATTTATGATGATGTTGTCCAAAACAATTCTGATATTTTAGTTTTAGATATAAGTATGCCAGAAAAGGACGGCATCAAAGTTTTACAAGAATTTAATGAAAAAGAAAGCCATTGCAAAATCATAATTTTATCAAGCTATGATGATTTAAAAATCATTAAGGAAGTAATGAAATTAGATGCAAAAGGCTATTTAACAAAAAAATGCGCTGGCGAAAACATCATTGAAGCCATAGAAACTGTTTATAGAGGTGAGGAATATTTTTCGACTGCTGTTAAAGAGAAAATATTAGAAAGCTTTACCCACAATAATCCCAAATTACAAGAAAATACTTATATAGAAAATTCAATTTTAACTCCTAGAGAAATTGAGATTGTTAAACTAATTTCACTTGAATACAGTGGAAAAGAAATAAGCGAACAGCTTTTTATCAGCGCCAATACGGTTGAAACACATCGCAAAAATATAATGAAAAAATTACAGATGTAAAAAATACAATAGGTTTGTCAAATATGCTTTAAAAAATAATTTGATTAATCAGTAATTCTTCAAAACAAAACTTCGTTTAATTGCTTTCGATTATGTTTATTAGATTTTTTAGTTTTGTTTTTTTTCTCATATCCTTCAAAGGAAGTTCAGTATTTTATCAGCAAAGCGAAATTTCAAAAGAAAATATTACCGAAACAGCAATTAAAAAAAATCATGCGTTGCAGAACTGAGCAAACTTGAACAGCTCCGAAACAAAAAAATAATCAGCTTGATAATTATTCTTGTTATAATCTTATTTTTTTTCTTTTATTTCTTTTATCAAAATAATAAATTGAAACAAAAAATAAGACGAAAGGACATCAAGCAAAAAATCCTTTTAAATGTTATTAATTCTGGAATTGACACTCAAGAAATCGAACGTAAAAAAATTGCTTCATTTCTCCACGATAATATCAATTCTTTGTTATCATCTGCAGGATTGCATTTAAATATTTTTACCACACAAAACAATATAGAATCGGAAGAAATAAGAAAAACAAAAGCAATTTTAGCCGAAGCTCATGATCTTTTGCGTGATATGTCGCACGACCTTGTACCTAGCCTTTTAGTTCGGTTTGGTTTAATCTATGCTTTGGAAGATTTATGCGAAAAAAATTCAAACAGCTCTATAAATTTTGAGTTTTCAAGTACAATAGCTACAAATAAAAGATATATTGAAAAATTTGAAATGAAGATTTATTTTATTGTTTCAGAACTCTTTAGCAATATCATAAAACACAGCAATGCCAAAATTGCCAAGATAATTTTAAAAGAAAATCAAAAATCATTCATTATTAAAATTGATGATAACGGTATGGGATTTAACACAAAAAAAGCAGATATTACAGAAGGTTTTGGCCTAAATCGAATACGAGCTAGAGTTAAAAAGTTTAAAGGAAGTTTTGATATTATTTCAAAGACAAACAAAGGCACGACGATAAAAATAAAAATTCCGTTGCCACATTAAAAACCTATTTTTTTCCTATTTCGATGATTTCCAAATCCTTTATTTTATCGTCATCAATCACAAAGCGAAGCATCGTACGCATTTGATGAAATCCGCTTTTTCCGGCTGCACCAGGATTCATATGCAATAAATTGTTCTTTTTATCGAACATCACTTTCAAAATATGTGAATGTCCACAAATAAATAATTTGGGCGGATTCTGCGTCATTTCTTCTCTGATACTTGGATTGTATTTTCCAGGATAACCACCAATATGCGTAATCCAAACTGAAACATTTTCACACAAAAACCGATTATTTAATGGAAATTCCAATCGAGCTTTCGCATCATCAATATTACCATAAACACAACGAAGCGGTTTTAGCTTTTTAATAGTATCTGTAACATTCAAATCACCAATATCTCCGGCATGCCAAACTTCATCTGCTTGATTAACATATTTTAAAATAGTATCGTCGATGTGGCTGTGAGTATCGGAAAGAAGGAGAATTTTTATCATTTTTTAAGGATCTGAGATTCTAAGATGCTAAGGTACTAAGATTTCTTTTTAAAGACACTAAGATTCTAAGTCCCGAAGGTTATTAATCAAAAATCCGATTCGCTTTCGCAAATCGGATTTGTATCCTAACAGGTTTTTAAAACCTGTTAGGTATTAATATTATTTTTTACAATATTTAAATTATACCTAACAGGTCTTGAAGACCTATTAGGTAATCTGCATTGTTACTGTTTCTTAGGATTTTTAGAATCTTTTGTATCCATCATTTCCATAAGCTTCATTCCTAATAATCCGCTAATAGAACCATCAGATCCGCCATTTCCAGAAATCAAAACATCTGGAATCACTTTGATGTTTCCTTTTCCAATTTCTTCCGTTACTTTATATCGAGTAAAGTTGTCTCCACCCATTGCCGTAACTTGCAAGTTGATAAGCTTCAGCAGTCGATTTACCAATTGCCATGATTTTCTCAGCTTCAGCCAAACCAGTTTTTGAGATTCTTTCCGCTTCGGCACTTGCATTCAGTTTTGTTGCTTCTGCCTGTGCTCCTGCTCTTGCTTTTGTTGCTTCTGCTTCTGCATTTGCACGCATTTTTGTTGCTTCAGCTTCGGCATTTACATTTAGTTTTAAACTAGTCGCATCACCTTCTGCTTTTTTCACGGTTGCATCGGCCGTTCTTTGTGCAATTTCAACACTTTGAGAAGCACGAACAATTTCCTTTTGCATATCGGCAATTGCGGTTTCTTTCTCCATTCCCTGACGTTGTTCCTGCGCCATTCTTTGCGTTTGATATGTTTTTTGCTCTTCTTCAGCTAATTTTCTGTCAGTCAAAGTTTTCATCAACGAATCTGGCGGAACAATATCTCCAATTAAAGTATCGACTGCATTTACATTATATTCGTCAAGAACTAATTTAATATGATTTTTAGCAGATTCCTGACGCTCTTTTCTAGTCGTTAAGAAACGAAATCACATCACTGTCCTGAGCCGAGTTTCTGAAATAGTTACCAATTGTAGGTTCTAAAACCTGCGAAACCAAGTTATTCATACTTCCAAAACGAGCAATCACTTTTGGCGCTTCAGCTGCTGGAACGTGAATGATTTGCGCAACGTCAAGATTAAATGGGAAACCATCTTTTGAACGAACCGTAATCGTAGACAAGATTTTTATCTAAATCGTGCGATTCGCTTCTTGCATTTGCCCAGTTCAAAACCAAGTTCGTTGTTGGCACAGCCTCTAATTTTGTTGTATATTTATTAAGCGCATATTTTCCAGGTCCAAGCGGTTCCATCCAAACACCGCGCTGTCCTTTTGAAACAATATTTCCGTGTTTAAAAGTGTCTCCGGTAACATCCTGACCATCTTCTCCAATATAAGAAATCACAACTCCTACATAACCAATTGGCACATCTGTCATCGGATTTTGTTCAATTTGTATTCCCCATGTATTGATGTAATATGAACCTGCCAACATTACCTGAGGCTGTAAACCACGATTTCCTCCACTTTCCAAAAACTTGTCAAAATCTTGAAAGTTATTATGCGCTTCAACAAACTTACCTGCGATTTGTCCTTGTGGAATCGGTTCTCCATCAAGAGCGGTCACGATACCAATCATGTTCTCATAAATCTTAATCTGCTCTGCCACTACAATTTCAAATAAAAACGTATTAATACGATAAGATCCCGTAGTAATAAAAGCAGTCTGGCGACCTTTTTGTCCGCCATTGTTCAAGAATGCTGTGGCATCCTGAAAATTATCACTATCTACTCTTCTGGCTAAGATTCGCCCGGTTGGAATTTCCTTTCCGTCTTTACTTAAAACCAATCCAATTTTTCCTTCCGGAATAATAGTAAATCCAGTCATATCGATTGAATATTGCCAGATCCACATTCCCCAATACAAACCTGGAGCAAGTGTTTGCGCCTGATAACCTGCTTCACCTTTTGTCGCAATAATACGGCCATCTGGCAAAGATTTATCGGTTCCAAACAAAACGAATTTTTTGGTAACTAAACCAATTTTGTCCTCAGGAACGATAACCATTCCGAAGAAAACGCGTAAAATAAATTTGTAAAAAAGAAAGGCGAATACAATTAAAAGTACCCACCAATAAGAAGTAATTTCATTCATAGTTTTTGATATTTAGTACTACAAACATAGGAGAAATATTTCCTGTTAAAATGAAAAATTTTAAAAATTAACATTTGGAAATTTTCACTAAAAAATGTTAAAAAAACGCATTAATTAAAACGTTGGAATTGTCAATTTCTGACACGATTTTTCACTGTGTCAACTATGATTTGCATTTTGGGTTTTAACAGATTTTAGCAAAGGTTCTGAGATTTTGAGAGCCTAATGTTCTGAGATATCTTTAACAGATTTTATTGAAATCTATTTTTTAGTAAAAAGCACATTTTGCCAATCTGACGTTAGACGCACTGCTGTGCGTCTCTACAATAACGTCATGTGAAAAACCTTAGAATCTTAGCAACTTTTTTAAAAGAATCTTAGCATCTCAGAACCTTAGCATCTTCAAAAAAACCTTTGTACCTTTGCACCTCAGAACCTCTGTCCCTTAAAATGAGATATTTTATTCAATTTGCTTACAACGGAACACATTATCATGGCTGGCAATTTCAGCCAAATGCATCTTCTGTACAAGAAACTTTAAACAAAGCGCTTTCGGTTTTATTAAATTCACCTATAAATGTTATGGGAGCCGGACGAACTGATACTGGCGTTCATGCCGAAGAAATGTACGGGCATTTTGATTTTGATACTCCAATTGATGTTCCGAATTTAGTGCACAAACTGAATTCCTATTTACCGAAAGATATTGCCATTTTTGACATTATATTGGTTCATGATGAAGCACATTGCCGATTTGACGCTACAAAACGAACCTATGAATATCATATCAACACTGTTAAAAATCCGTTTTTACAGGAACTGAGCTGGTATTTTAATCAAAAATTAGATGTAGCTTTGATGAATGAAGCCGCAAAGATTTTATTAAATCATACCGATTTTCAATGTTTTTCAAAAGTACATACAGATGTAAACACATTTGATTGCACGATTTTTGAGGCCTCTTGGAAACAAGAAAAAAACAAACTGATTTTTACGATTTCGGCAAACCGATTTTTAAGAAACATGGTTCGCTCAATTGTGGGAACTTTAGTAAATATAGGTCTGCATAAAATTACGCTGGCTGATTTTGAAAATATTATTGCCAGCAAAAGCAGAGAAAAAGCTGGATTTTCGGTTCCAGCGCATGGTTTATATTTAACCGAAATAAAATACGAATATTTATAGCTGTAAGCAATAGGCATTAAGCTTTAGGCAATAAGCTTTCACCGTAAAGTGTTAAGCCTATCGCTTAAAGCTTAAAGCTTGAAGCATCAAAAAAATTATAGCAATAAGCTGTAAGCAAGGGGTTTTAAACATTAATTGCTAAGCCTATTGCCTAAAGCCAATAAAAAACAAATGAAAGCAAAAGCATTCGATACCGGTTTATTCAAACGAATATTAAAATATACAAAACCCTATAAATGGCGCTACTACGGCGTTATTGTTTTTGCAATTTCGCTGTCGATTTTTGCAGCGCTTCGTCCTTATTTACTAAAACAAACGGTTGACGGCTATATCAAGACACATGATAAACACGGTTTATTGATGTACATTATATTAATGGGCGTTGTGCTTTTATGCGAAGTTTTTTCGCAATTCTACTTTGTTTATTGGGCCAACTGGCTTGGTCAGGATATTGTAAAAGATATTCGTAATAAGCTTTTTAAACATATTTTAAGTTTTAGAATGAAGTATTTTGATTTGGTTCCGGTTGGACAATTGGTAACCAGATCTGTTTCGGATATTGAATCGATTGCCCGTATTTTCAGCCAAGGTCTTATTTATGATTATAAGTGATTTGATGAAAATGCTGGTGGTTTTGCTTTTTATGTTTTACATGAATTGGAAACTGACTTGGATTGTTGTTGTCGCCATGCCGATTCTTGTTTACATCACCCGAATTTTTCAGCGTAAAATGCAGGTTGCTTTTGAGGAAGTACGAACGCAGATTGCTAATATGAATTCGTTTGTGCAGGAACGTGTTACAGGAATGAAAATCGTACAGCTTTTTAATAGAGAAAAAATCGAGGCCGAAAATTTTAGAGTTATCAATGACAAGCATAGAGTTGCCTGGATTAAAACGATTCTTTACAACTCGATTTTCTTTCCAATTGCCGATATTATTTCGTCAATCACTTTAGGATTAGTCGTTGTTTTGGCGGATTCAAAATTTTGAACGGAGATCATTTTACAACTTTCGGAGATTTATTCTCTTATACCATGTTTATCGGAATGCTTTTTAATCCGTTGCGTCAAATTGCTGATAAATTCAATGAAATGCAATTAGGAATGATTGCTGCTAATCGTGTTTTTGATATTATTGATACTCAAGATCATATTCAGGATACCGGAACAATTGAAGCTCCAGTTTTTGATGGAAGTATTGAATTTAAAGATGTTCGTTTTAGTTATATTCCTGAGGAAGAAGTCATTAAAGGTATCGATTTATCTGTCGCTTCTGGGCAGACAATCGCAATTGTAGGTTCGACCGGAGCAGGAAAATCGACTATAATCAATTTGCTTAATCGTTTTTATGAAATTAACAGCGGTACTATTTTTATTGACGGACATAATATCGAAAATTACACTTTGGCCTCGTTGAGAAAACAAATTGCAGTGGTTTTGCAGGACGTATTTTTATTTGCTGATACTATTTATAATAATATTACTTTACACAATCCGGAGATTACTCGTGAACAAGTTTTGGATGCCGCTAAAAAAATTGGCGTTCACGACTTTATAATGAGTCTGCCTGATAATTATGATTTTGATGTAAAAGAGCGTGGTGTAATGCTTTCGTCTGGTCAGCGCCAATTAATTGCTTTTTTACGTTCGTATGTGAGTAATCCGAGTATTTTGATTTTGGATGAAGCAACTTCTTCAATTGATACTTATTCTGAAGAATTAATTCAGCGTGCAACGGAGACGATTACTAAAGGAAGAACTTCAATCATTATTGCGCATAGATTGGCAACAATTGTAAATGCTGATAAAATTGTGGTGATGGATAAAGGATTGATTGTTGAACAAGGAACGCATCAAGAATTGCTTAATAAAGCTGATGGTTACTATAAAAATCTATACGATTCGCAATTTTCGGTAGCTAATTAGAGCTCAAAATGCTAAAAAAACATTTATAAACGTTAAATCAGCGTTATAGAAATCATAAAACTGCTATTCAGGGCTAGTGCTTTAACATTTCATTTTTGGTTTATTATTTATCTTTGAGATAATAGAAATCAAATGTAAAAGAAAATGCCACAAAACAGATTTTATCCAGACGAACAGTTCAAAGAAATAGAAATAAACGCATCATTACAACTTAAATACGCGATCTCAAACAGAGGCCGATTAATAAGTTTTACAGACAAAATTGAAGAAGGCCGCATCCTAAAAGGCGGTTTGAGCGATGGTTATCCAACCTTTAGATTTAAGGTTAAAAAAGATGACAAAATTGTCAATAAATATCTTTTTCTATACAAATTAGTAGCCCAATATTTTATTCCGAAAACCTCTGAAGAGCAAACTTATGTTCTTCATTTGGATTATAACAGAAGTAACGATGACATCAGCAATTTACGTTGGGCAACAAAAGCCGAAATGATGGCGCACAGCCGAAAAAGCCCTCGTGTGATTCAGGCGAAAAAAAATCTGATCGAACACAATTTAAAAGCCGATGGCCGAAAATTAACGACCACAAAAGTGATGCTGATCAAGAAAATTCTGGCAAGACCCGAACAAAAAACACGTTTAAAAATGATTGCCAAACAATTCGGAGTAAGCGAAATGCAAATACGACGTATTGCCAGCGGTGAAAACTGGGGGCACGTTAAGGTTTAATTATAAATTATTAATGGTTAATTGTTAATTCAATGTAATGTCACTCTGAGCAAAGTCGAAGAGCAGTTTTTAATTAATAATTCACCATTAACAATTAACATTTATTTTGTCACTCTGAGCGAAGTCGAAGAGCTTTTCATCACGAAAAGACTTCGACTTCGTTTATTTAGAAAATCTAATTTTAATTTCCGTCTCAATTTAATTTTCGAAATAATTGAAATTTCAATTAATAATTCACAAATTTCTGTGAAAGTCAAAATTAGCGTGGGTAAAAATAATTTTTAAAGTGTTTTTTAAAATAAATCCTTAAATTCGCAATCACAAATAACAAAAAGAAAAATCGGGAAGTGAGTTTCGGAATTATAACTCTCATTTTCGGTGATAAATTCTAAAAACCAAAAAAATGAAATACGACGTTATTGTTTTAGGAAGTGGTCCTGGCGGATATGTAACAGCGATTAGAGCTTCACAATTAGGCTTTAAAGTAGCTGTAGTTGAAAAAGAAAATCTTGGTGGTGTATGTTTGAACTGGGGTTGTATCCCAACAAAAGCATTATTAAAATCAGCTCAGGTTTTTGATTATTTGAAACATGCTTCTGATTATGGATTAAAAGTTTCTGAATTCGATAAAGATTTCCCTGCAGTTGTACAACGTAGCCGTGGTGTTGCTGAAGGAATGAGCAAAGGAGTTCAGTTCTTGATGAAAAAAAACAAAATTGACGTTATTGAAGGTTTTGGAAAACTAAAACCAGGTAAAAAACTTGACGTTACAGATAAAGACAATAAAGTTACTGAATACAGCGCTGATCATATTATTATCGCTACTGGAGCACGCTCTCGTGAATTGCCAAACTTACCTCAAGATGGAGTAAAAGTAATTGGTTACCGTCAGGCAATGACTTTGCCTACACAACCAAAATCTATGATTATTGTTGGTTCTGGAGCAATTGGAGTTGAGTTTGCTCACTTTTACAACTCAATGGGAACTGATGTAACTATTGTAGAATTTATGCCAAACGTTGTTCCTGTAGAAGACGAAGATATCTCAAAACAATTTGAGCGTTCTTTGAAAAAAGCTGGAATTAAAGTAATGACTAACTCTTCTGTAGAAAAAGTTGATACTACAGGAGCAGGAGTAAAAGCAACTGTTAAAACTGCTAAAGGAGAAGAAGTTCTTGAAGCTGACATCGTACTATCTGCAGTTGGAATCAAAACTAACATTGAAAACATTGGTTTAGAAGAAGTTGGAATCGCTGTTGACAGAGATAAAATCTTAGTAAACGCTTACAACGCAACTAACATTCCTGGATATTATGCAATTGGAGACGTTACTCCAGGTCAGGCTTTAGCTCACGTTGCTTCTGCTGAAGGAATTAACTGTGTTGAAAAAATTGCTGGTTTACATGTAGACCCAATCGATTATGGAAACGTTCCTGGTTGTACTTACGCAACTCCAGAAATTGCTTCTGTTGGTTTAACTGAAAAACAAGCTAAAGAAAAAGGATACGAATTAAAAATTGGTAAATTCCCATTCTCAGCTTCAGGAAAAGCTAAAGCTGCTGGAACTCCAGACGGATTCGTAAAAGTAATTTTCGATGCTAAATACGGAGAATGGTTAGGATGCCACATGATTGGTGCTGGTGTTACAGATATGATTGCTGAAGCAGTTGTAGCTCGTAAACTTGAAACTACAGGTCATGAAATCTTAAAGTCTATTCACCCTCACCCAACTATGAGCGAGGCTGTTATGGAAGCTGTTGCTGATGCTTACGGCGAAGTAATTCACTTGTAAAAATATACCGTTTTACGGTTACATATAATTTTCAATTTAAAAAATCCGATTTGCTTTCACAAATCGGATTTTTTTATTTTCTTAACTTTACTCTAAACACAGTAAGTTATGAAAGAAATTTGTATTGTTGAATTTCCATCAAATTTGGGTTTAAAGGAACCTCAACCCGGAAAAGAGCCTGGCGTAAAAAAATTGCCAAAATGGTTTTGGAAACATAATCTGCATAAAGAAATCAATCCGAAAGATGTTTTGACGTTAGATGCTCCAAAATACAATAATAGTAAAGATCTTGAAACTCAAATTCTCAATGCAAATTCGCTGGTTGAATACGCACGAGAACAAGCTTATTTAATCAATAATTTGCTTTCGCAGAATAAATTCCCTTTTATAATTGGTGGTGACTGCAGTATTCTTTTAGGAACGGCGATTGCTTTAAAGCAAAAGGGAAATTATGGATTATTTTACCTCGACGGCCATACCGATTTTATGGATGTTTCTTTATCTGAAACCGGCGGAGTTGGCGGAATGGCAGCGTCTTTAGTAACTGGGAACGGTCATCAAAAACTAACAAACATCCTAAACTTATCGCCTTACATTAAAGAAGAAAATCTTTGGTGTGTCGGCAATCGCGAATATGATGACGAATATGAAAATGAAATTCGAAATTCTGAAGCAACATATATCAGTCTAAATGAACTTCGAAAACAAGGAATTTCGAATTGCGCTGAAGCCTTTCTTTCTGAAATAAAAAACAAAAACTTAGATGGTTTCTTTCTTCATATTGATGTTGATGTTCTAAACGATGATATTATGCCGTGCGTTGACAGCAGAACGCCAGACGGACTTACCTATGATGAATTTAACGAACTTACCTCCTATTTATTTCAAAGCGAAAGATTAACCGGACTCGAAATAACGATTCTCGATCCTGATTTAGATCCTGGTGGAGAATACACGAAAAATTTTGTCACTAATATTTCAAGTACTTTTAACGCATCCAGAAATAAATTATAATATATAAAAACAAGTTGCTGTTTAAAAAAATCACAACACTTATATTCAATATTTTATACTATTTTTACTACTGACAATCCGTTGTCACGATGCCATTTTACTTTTACTGAAATAATTAAAATGAGTTTTATGGAAACAAAAGACGGAAAACTAGCAGTATATGCACCCACAAGAGCAGACTTGAGAAAATGGCTTTCGGAAAATGGTGCAAATGAAAAATCGGTTTGGTTAATTTTATTTCATAAAAAAAGTAAAACCGAGAGTGTCAATTTGATTGAAGCTACTGAAGAAGCACTTTGTTTTGGCTGGATTGATAGTTTATGCAAAAAACGTGACGAAGAAAGTTATTATTTGACTTTTTCGCATCGGAATCCAAAAACCAGTAAATGGAGCAAATCAAACATTGAGAGAGCCGAAAGGCTCATTAAAGAAAATTTAATGACCGAACAAGGCCAAAATTTAATTGATCTTGCCAAAGCGCAGGGAAAATGGATTACAGAATAAAAAGAATTAATTACCATACCAAATAAAACTACTATGATCGGAATACTTGTTGAACTATTAATTTCCTGGTTGATTCTCTGGATGTTTGACAAATCCAATTTATCCGTTTTAGGTTTTAAAATCACTAAAAATCAAAGCCTTAATTTTATTTTTGGCTTTCTTGGAGCATCCTTTTTTTGTGTTTTGTATTATCTCTCCTATTCCTTTTTTGCTGATAATTCGATAGCTATTAATAAACAATTCACGTTGCTTCAATTTCTTCACAGTTTCTGGTGGGTTTTAAGTTCGGTTTTGTTTGAAGAATTAATTTTTAGGGGCGCTTTGCTCTATGTCTTAATTAAAAAATTTGGAATAAAGTATGCTTGTATTGCCTCGGCGATCGCTTTTGGAATATATCATTGGTTTTCATTTGGCGTCATAGGAAATCCTGTTTCAATGCTAGTTGTATTTATAATGACCGGAATCTGGGGGCTGATGTATGCCTTTGCTTTTGCCAAAACAAAATCATTATATCTCCCAATTGGTTTGCATTTAGGATGGAATTTAATACATATTGTCGTTTTTTCAAAAGGTCCTTTGGGGCATCAATTTTTAATTTTAAGTGATAAAAAAATAGAAGGAATCGAATCTTTGATATTCTTTATTCTTCAAATTATTGTATTGCCTTTTGTTACTTATTTATGCTTGAAAAAAAACAAACAGAATCCTGATAAGTTGAAACAAATCCAAAATAGCACTATTAACTAAATCCTAAAGCCATGATTAGAAAAATTGCATTGTTCGTTTCTTTACTTGTTGGAATCACGTCTTTTGCACAACAAAACGAGTTCAAAATTCCAGATTATAAACAAATCGAAAAAGAAATTCAGGATAAAAAATCACCATTTTATTATCCAAATTTAATGGATCGTTTGGCTAAAAATGACACACTAATAACGCATGATGAATTTCGTCATTTATATTTTGGATATGTTTTTCAGCCAAAATACAATGCTTTCTGGAAATCACCAGACGAGAAAAAACTCAATGAAATTTTTGGTAAAGAAAAAATGGAAAGCAAAGATTATGACGAAGCCATCAAACTGATCAATCATACTTTAAGCGAATTTCCTTTTGATCTTAGACAACTTAATCTTTTGGCTTACACACATCATTTAAAAGGCGACGAAGTAAGTGCAAAAACAGTTTCGTTCAAATTTCATAGCATCTTGAATGCGATCTTATCTTCTGGTGACGGAAAAAAATGCGAAACAGGTTTCCATGTCATTTTGGTCGAACATGAATATGTCATTTTAAATATTTTTGAGCTAGAAAGCAAAGGACAATCACTAGTGGATAATTGTGATTATCTAAGTTTCGAAAAAGGCAAATACAAAGTTGACGGCATTTATTTTAATATTGAAAAAATGCTCGAGAATGAAACTAAATCTCTGAAATAAACTTTGGCATAATTAATAAAATGACAATAGCCGAAATTAGAAATAAGGATTATGAACCGTTACGAAATTTGTTTTTAAAAGAAAGACAAAGAACATTTTCATGGCTTGATCCATCTGAATTTCAATTGGATGATTTTGAAAAGCACATTCAGGGAGAAACTGTTTTGGTCGCTTTAGTAAATGACATTCCAGTTGGGTTTATTTCGATCTGGATGCCTAATAATTTTATTCATCATTTGTACATTGATCAAGAACACCAAGGTAAAAATATCGGAACTGAATTATTAAAAGTAGCGATTAAAAAAACTCAATTTCCTATTACCTTAAAATGCTTGGAACAAAATACCAAAGCTGTAGATTTTTATAAAAGCAAAGGATTTGTTGAAAAGGAAAAAGGAAAGTCAGAACACGGTACTTATATTTTATTCGAATTATTAGAAAACATAAACTAACCAAAACTATAAACCTCAAAATGAATCTACTAGAATTACCTGCGGATCTTAAAAAACAAATTGAAAATGAAAAAACGGATTTCTCTATAAAGGCACAGCGAAAATACCCTCTCAGCAAATCATTGGGCGGATTACTTATTGGAATTCTTATGTGCGCTTTTATGAGTCTTTTTATATATGCTTTTTTTGGGCCTTTATTTAAAAATGAAGAAGCTCACTTTGAGTCAAATGGAGTACCAGTAACCGCAAGTTTAGATGATTTTGGCGAATTAATTGTTCCCGCTGGGATTATCGGTTTACTAACTTTGGCTGGAATTTTCGTGATTATAAGTTCACTTTTTTCCTTATTTCAAAAGGGTGGCTATTTTGTTGGAACAGAAACCAGACTGATTCAATTTCAAAAAGGAAAAACGATCAGCACCGACTGGGAGCAATTTACAGGAAATGTCGAAATAAAGGCTAAGAATAATTTTGGGAATCTCGAGTTCGAATTGCGAACTGGAAAAATAGAGAGTCAAAAAAACAAGTCAGATAAATTCGTTCCAGATATTATTTATATTTCAGGAATCGAAAATGTCTATGATATTGAAAAAAAATGCAGAATCAGAATCAAAGAAAACGATCCTACTCCTGCCACAGTTTTAAATTAAAAATAAAAAAAAGTGAATTTAAACAACTGGACATTAAGCACTTTACCAACAATATTTATTATTATTTTTTTTCCGCTTTTTATATATGTTACGTATTGGTTTTTTATTACGGGACTTATTGGGCTATATCGAATGATTCAAAGTAAAAATTGGCGGTCAACAGTTGGAAAAATTATTCATGCAGAAATAAAGTTTAAAGATTTTTCTTCAGATGGAGTTGCCTCTTTTAAATTTATTATTGAAAAAGAATACTCTTATACCGTAAAGGAAAAGCAATATACATCAAGACAAACTTTACCGTCTGATTCTTTGTACGCAAAAGAGTTCAAACCTCTGAATAAATTTCCTGAAAGATATGGCAGTTATACAAACAGCATAAATTATGTTCATGCCGAAAAAGAATTACAGTCTACAATTGGTCGTTCTATAAAAGTTTTTTATGATGGAAAAAAACCTCAAATATCCTGTTTAATAACCGGCATAAATAATGAAATTTTTCTGCCTATTTTTATGGGATTCATTTTTGGATGCGGCATAACGTATCTTACTTATTATTTTTTGAAACCACTTTTTGAATAATATTTTTAGATGAAATACCTAATCAAAAACTAAGATCATGAAAACAGAAATCCAAGCTTATAATGATTCTCAAGCTGCTGAAGATAAAAAAATATGCGATTTGTTAAGTTCTGAGATAAATGCATTTTTGCACGAAGCAGAAAGCAAAATCTGGCACAGACATCCGGTTTGGTTTTTAGATGGAAATCCGGTTGTGGGTTACAGCAAATTGAAAGATTCTGTGAGATTGCTTTTTTGGAGCGGTCAGACTTTTGAAGAATCCGATCTTCAAAATGAAGGAAGTTTTAAAGCCTCAGAAAAACGTTATACAAGTGCTGATCAAATCAATTTTGAAGATTTGAAAAGATGGCTCGAAAAAGCCAGAACAATTCAATGGGATTATAAAAATATTGTCAAACGAAAAGGTGTTTTGATTCGCCTGAAATAATTTTACTTAACGCATATTCAAACACATAGAAACATAGATCTAGAAGGCGCAAAAAAGGCGTTTCACTTGTTTTAAATAAACATAGTTTTGGCTATGTGTTAGAAACTAGTTTCTTTTTTAGCTCTTTCGACAAATAAAGTCTATGTTTCTATGTGTTGAATAAAATTTACTTACTTAAAAAAACACTCTAAACCACAAATGAAAACAATAACTAAAAAAGACATCGAAAAACCAATTGGAGGCTTGTTCTTCATGATTATTAATACTTCTATTTGGGCTTTCATTGCCGAATATTACTTCGAAAATAAGGACTTTTATATCACCGGAATTCTTTTAGGAGCTATCATTATGAGTTTTTTATTCTTTTATTTGAAATTTACGAAAGCCCAAAAAAGTCTTCCAGAAAGTACAATTGAAAAAACGGAAGAAGAAAAAGAAAAACGAAAAATGGTTTTTGATTATTTTTGGTTTGGAAGGTCTTGGAATTTTGCTTGCCAAAAATATTTTAATGAACATTAATCACGATGAGCTTTTTATTTGCTTTTTTGTTTTAATTGTTGGATTGCATTTTTTTCCACTTGCTAAAATATTCAAACGAACTTTTGATTTTTACATCGGAACTTGGACTTGCTTATTTGCAATTCTTGGTATTTATTTAATAACACAAAAAATCACTACTGTAAACGTTGCTAACGTTATTGTCAGTTTGGGCTGTGCACTTGCAACTATTTCTTATGGTTTCAGAATGATTCTTGAAGGCCAAAAACTGCTGTTGATTAAAAACTAAAACAAAACAATCAACGATATTTTAATAAATTACTTACAATTAACGCAACCTTTTAACCAAAACTTCATCTTTAAATTAAACCAATTAATTTAAACCGATGAAAAAATATTACTTACTATTATTTATTGCAATTCTTAGTTCCTGCACCAGTACCGATAGCGAACCAAATGATACCAAAGCTCAAGCAATGTTAGGGGGAAGTTGGAACTGGGTACAATCTACTACGCAATCAAACAATACTCCAATTACGCCTGCATTACTTAACAAAAATCGTGTTTTAGAGTTTTCTGGTACTTCTTACAAACAATATGAAAATGGCAATTTGATTTCTAACAGAACCTTTTTTGTTGTAAAAAAGCCGTCAATTTATGGTGGCGAAAAAAATATGTTTGTATTTAAAGACGCTTATTCTCTTACCAGCAAATCTTCTATATTTCGGGCAACTGGTGAAAGTTCATTTGAAATTATTGGAAAAAAACTCTACATAAGAGAAGAATTTGCAAACGGCATAATAGAAGAGTATGACCGTACACTAGAATATTAAAAACTATCAAATTTCATAGTTAGCAGTAATTGTGAGAGCTATAACCAAAAATAGAAATAATGAAAAAAACTCTAATTTTATTCAGTTTCATTTTATTAATTAGTTGTAATAAAGATGAAGACGTCAGTAAAAACAACAAACCATTTACTGTAAGTTCAATGAAATATACTTTGACAGAGGATTATCAAAATCATAAAAAAATTCATAGTCAAGAATATACTTTTGATAGCGATGGAAAAGTATTATCTGAAACTTTTACAAATTATTTAAATCCTCAATACAATTACAAAAGTACATTTGAATATAATGACCAAGGGAAGCTTGTAAAAGAAATAAAAAATGGTCAACTATTTTCATATATAAATTGGAATGGGAATGTTGGTGAATTGTATAACGAATCAAATCAAAAAATTTCAGATTTTAAGTTTAATGACGGAAATTTAATTGAATACAATAATGGCTACATCACTGGAGATATGAGAAATTATAAATACAATTATGACACAAATGGGAATATAGTTTCAATACAAAATCAAAACGAAATTTTTGTTGAATATTTAAAATACGATAAAAACGTAATAAATCCAATGTATTTGATTAGATCAATAGGAGTTTTAAGATTAGATTACAAACCCTATTTCAAAAACTTTTTTGCCGTAGAAAAAGCTTATCCTTATCAGGCATCAGATTATTCGCAGGGCCTTACCTATTATGACTATAAAAATACTTTGGATTCAAATAATAGAATAATTACTCTAACAGACACTAAATCCCTCATTTATAAATCAAATTTTGAGTATAATTAAAATACTTTCTCCCAATAACTACTTTATCAAATTTGGACATTCACCATTGTTTCCTTTAAAAATAAGAACAACTAAACTAATTATGAAAAAAAATAATTACAATTCTTTTTATCCTTTTGGCTTTTCCAAACTGTTCCGATGATGATGACAATCGTGGTCAGCCATCACTGATTATTCAGATAAAAATATTATTTAAACGTTTGATGCAAGGAATAATTTGAGCATCAACGAAAATGGAGAAAAAACGGCACTAACACGAATATAAAGTTGATTATTATTAAGAAGTCCTTCTCTTGGAGAACCTAAAACTCCATTTATAAAGGTCGTCTAGGGTTAAATGAAAAGCTAATATTTTGATTTTAAAAATCAACCCAAATACAATACTATCTTTCCTCCCGATATTTCGGGAAAGCCTATTGCCCAAATCCGTTGTAGTAGCTGTTATGGGCTGGTTGTTTTTGTCGAAATTATAATTTTAACCACAAACTTTTCACGTTTCCGTTTTTCAGATTTCAATTAACTTGTAATTGGGCTGAATACTGTTTTATTCTTTTAGTTTGGCCATTAAATCTTCTTTGTTTTCAATTCCATCTAATATATAAAATGTTCCATTATTAGAAACTATTCTGTGTCCGCTTGGAATTTTTGTTATTGTTTTAATTGATTTCAATTCAGTTGTTTTTTGCTTTCCATCTTCTGTAATTATCAATTTTCCATCTAGGATTTCGTATTCTGAATTCATTTTATTTCTAAAGTTTCGGTCAAAATACCACCAAGCAAGTGGTGCTACCAAAATTATTCCAAAGAAATAAAATAAGTTTTCTGTTGGTAACGAATTGAAATCTTTTAATAGTATTGCAGTAGCTATGATAATTCCTCCTCCATAATTAAGCGACATAAAATTTCTATTTTTTTTAATTGCTTTTGCTTTTATTTCTTCCGAAATTAAATACTTCATTTTTTTGTTTTTATATTTTAGTTTTTAAGTTTCTCTTGGCAAAGCCCACCTTTCACGCTTCCGTTTTGAAATTTTCTGCGCAAACAAATGCTTATTTTCTGATTATTTTCATCTGCGTAATTTCGGCAGAACTAGCCCATAACGTCTTGGTACTACAGCGGGTTTGGGACTAAATTAAGCTCATTCTTCGGATTTGCCAAATCATCCCAAATACAAAACCATATTTCCATTAAGCCAATTGCCCAAATCCGTTGTAGTAGCTGTTATGGCACGTTTATTTGTACGCATAAATTCGATAATAGTTATCTGTTAATTCATCATTAAATTCACCAAGCATTCGAATTTGTTCCTTTATCTTAAATATATCTTGTGCTACTTCAGCATCGTAAGGAAAACTTATCCATTCGATTTCTTTGTAAACTGTCCAGCCGGGAACGATTGGATTAGTTAGCATTCCTTCCATTGAGTTTGAGTAAAAATCTAAATCGTATTGTTCATCTCCAGTTATGTTCAATAATCTGATTTCATCATCATATATAAGCTTAACAGTACACTTTTTAATAACGTCGAAATTTTCAACAATTTTTCGAATTAACTTTACCCATTTGGAGTTATTCATAAAGCTTCCTCTGTACTTTTCAAGTACTATTTTTTGAATTTTTTCAGATGTTATATTTTCCGTTTTCATTTTAAAAACATCATTTTTACCGTTTTGCTGTAAATGAGCCATAACGACTTGATACTACAGCGAGTTTGGGACTAAATTAAGCCCATTCTTCGGATTTGCCAAATCATCCCAAATACAAAACAATCTTTCCATTAAGCCTATTGCCCAAATCCGTTGTAGTAGCTGTTAGTGGCTGTTATTTCTTTCCATTTCGGTGATTTCTATTTCAACTGGCTTTTCGTATTTGGCGGTTGCAATTTCTCCCAAATTCGTTTTCTTACGCGTAAAAATTATTTTTCCGTTCTTAACTTCAATTTTGTCAATTAAATAAAATATGTCTTCATAAAAATATAAATCTTTAGTCGTTGTATTTTGAGTTTTATTTTCTTTATCAAAATACTTTATAACAATTTTTGACAAAGTTTTTTTCGGATTAATCATATAACCAATTTCAATTTTATATGAATTTGTTTCTTTGATTTTATAAGCGATTTCAATTTCCGTTTCAAATTTATTTAGCAAATTTTCGACTTCAATTATTTTGCCAATTTTTTCTTCGTCTTTTTCGTAAAGTAAAATTAAAGATTTGAATGTAACGTCTTTGACTAATTGATTTTTTTCAAATTCTGTTAGCGAATTAAATGATTTTGGATCAATTCCGTAATCAACATATTTTATACGTTTATCTAGAGACTTTTCGCTTTCAATTAATTCTCCAAGTTTTACATTTTCGGTAAAGTTTATATAAATATGGTCAAATTCGCCTGAAATAAATTTGTACTCGTTAAGTTTTCTAGCAATTCGTTGACCGATTGAATTTGTGTCTTCAGTAATATGGTAAACATTACCAATAATTCCGTTAAAATCCCCTGTGAAATCTTTCGGTTTTATTTCGTAATAACGAATATCTTTTATAATTCTGTCGGTTGACTTCATTCGGGTTTTATTGTGTATAATAGCCACTAACGTTCTGGCACTACAGCGGGTTTGGGACTAAATTAAGCCCATTCTTCGGATTTGCCAAATCATAACAAATACAAAACCAACTTTCTATTAAGCCAATTGCCCAAATCCGTTGTAGCGTGTGTTGTGTGAAGTTCTTAATCTATTGTAAATTCAGATGTATATTCATCAACTCTGTTTTGAGTAATATTAAGAGAATTGCTGTTTGGTAGACATAATAATTCATATTGATTTTGCACAAAAGCATCTGAAACAATAAAAGAAGAAAAAACATTTTCTATACTTTTTTCTAAATCTATTTTCACTAAAGCTTTTCGCTCGTTATTTTTCAACATCATAAATTTCTCAGCTATTCTAAAATTTAAGCTGTATGAGCTTAAAATTTGTCTTTCAAAAAAAGGCATTGGTTCATCAAGAAATGAAAATACTGATAAAAAATCAAGTTTATCCTCCGCTATATTCTGTTTATAATATAGCGGATTTCCATAACCTCTATAAATATAAGAAGCATCGAAATCGAACAAATTAGTTTTCTCAGAGAATTTCAACAAAATTTTTTCAGAATGTTTTTTTGCCTTTTCAGCATATTTAAGGATATGCTTTTCTTTTATAAGCCAAGACTTGTCTATTTCTAAAAGATTTTCAGTACTTTCAAAATAATTTTCAGGATATATTTGTTTTACTTCTTCGCCAGAACATTCATAATTTGATGTTACAAAGTTTCCCCCATAAGCTTTTAAAATTGAAGCTTTTAACAGTTGTAGATTTATGCTTTTAGAACTTGCACTTTTGGTAAAATCTTTTAATCCAGATTCAATTCTGTTAAAATTCTTATTACCAATTTTAGTTTTTATATCATCAATAAAATCTTGTTTGTGCTCATTTACTAAATTGTCTAATGTTTCATAATCAAATATAGTTTTATACTCTTCTTCGATTACTTTAGTCCCTGAACTATCTTTAGGAATAACTACACTTTCTGCTTCAGTGATGTCTTCAACACCATTAAAATCTCCTTTTATATTATTTAACTTTTTCTGTCTTTGGTGTTTCATTTTTACTGGTTTTCTGAGAATTTCACACAACTTATTTATATGTATAACAAAACCATACCAAGCTTACCAAATCAAGCATATATGTATGATTTAATTGGATATTATATATACTCAAATATATTATTTTATTTTCTAAACTACATAAGAACTTTTATTCGTGTAAAGAAAAATTGATTAATAATACCTTGTAAATAATTATATTTCTATATTTTAAAATTTTACTTAAACAACGACATATTAAATAAGTTCAAAATCAGTTATTATAGATGACGGTTCAAAAATAACTTATAGTATTTCTGATAAAGGAGAAATGATTTTGGGACTAAATCATGTTGATCGTCCTGATTTGTATTTTGTTCGACAATAAATTATTGCACTTCTTTTTTATAGTCTTATGAAAACTAAAAGTTCTGGCCTAGCCCCGATGGAAGCGGTATCCTTTTTCTGGTCCCGTTTTTTCAACGGGAACAGAAAAATATATAGCGGACAGCGGGACAAAACGCCTTTTTGAAAACGAACAAATCTGCTTCAAAATAAAAAAAAATGCTCTTCTTGATAATTTCTTGAAGAGCATTTTTTTATTAATTGACTAAAAATAATGAATTACTGAATAAGAGAATTCCGTTTTCCCAAAAACCTCTAAAAAGTGGGTTATCCATCATGTAAATTACAGATCCGTCGCCTCTTTTATCGACTGCGAAAGTCACTGTTTCGGGAAGTTTTTTCTTGATGTCGTGTCCGACAAAACCATAACTCAAAAAGTTCTTTGGAATGTAAGCTACGTTAATCGCGTTTTTTAATAATGAAAACGATCTTTCATTAGTTTTAAGACTGTAATAAGAATTCCCTAAACCAAATGCCATTGGGTACGTTTTGTCTAATTTATTCTCGATAATCGCGCCCGGAATGGTACCTGAAATTTCTCTTCTTTCTGAACCTTCGAAATCTAAAAAGCGTTTTTTAAGCTCGATTTCTTTCTCTTCTTTTTCCGATTTTTCTTTGTCTTCTTTGCTTGCAAACATACTTAAAGCATAACCTTCGCGATCCTGAAATAATGAAATGGCACTGCTCATGGCAATTACTTTTCCGCCATTTTTTATCCACTCATCGATGTGTTTTTTCTGATCGTCTGAAAAATCATAAGAGCCATCAGAAAGAATTAAAGTATTGTAATTGTACAATTTCACTCGGTTGAAATTTGACGTTTCGACAATGCTTACTGGATATTTTATGACTTCGTCCAAATAATGCCAATTGGCACCAAATTCAGTTGAAGCAACTCCTTTTCCAGAAAGCATTAAGATTTTTGGCGCTTTTAAAAGAACAAAATTTTCTCCGCCAATGTCTTTTGAATTGGTCGAAAATCCTGTACTAATAAAACTATAATCGGATTTTATTTTGATGATTTCGCTGACAGTTTTTTCAAAATCGGCTATTTTAGGATTATCGGCACGGCTGATAATTAATCCGCCTGGCTCGATTGTAATTGTTCCAAAAACTGCTTTTTTCATTGCAGAACGCACTTTGATTCCGCCTTGATGCAATAATGAAAGAATTTGAGCCGAAACTCTGCTGTTCCAAGGCACATAAAAAGCATAAACGTTCGCCGGAATTGTTTTGGGAGCGATTTCTATTGCGTTTTTTGTTTTTACCGAGACTGTATTTTTTACAGCATAACCTTCAACGCCATACGCTAATGGCAACGCCCAAGCGGTAATATCATAAGATAAACTATCGTTTAATTTTTGATTTGGTTCGAATAAAACCTGCGCCAAAACTGATCTTGGCTGATCTGCTTTTATGATTAAATCGTTTGGCTCAATTTTGAAACTTTCGCTTTTTTTGTTTTGATAATGAAATCCAGATGCGCTTGCAGATGCGTCGGCATAACTATACTCAATATCATTCTTTTTCAGCATTTCGGTCAATTGTTCCAATTTTGCATTGCTTTTCAAAACATAAGTGTTATAAACGCCTTTAGCTTTTATACGGGCGTTGGCATGAAAATCTCTAAAACCCTTTAACAGAACATCTTTTTGCGAAGCTGCACTTTCAACAACTGTCAAAACTGCCGTTGCATGATGCGTTAAACGATCTTTTATGGTAACGTTTGCTCCATTTTCCATTGTTACTTCTCGGCCCGCTCCTATTCCGCCCTGCTCGAGCGTTAAACCGACTGCGCCATTGTATGTTGGATACGTGTCGCCGTAACTTGGGTAAAACAAATCAAAACGCTCTCTGGTGTTGTACATCCAGTTTTGTTTGTCGAATTTCTGCGAAATATTTTTACCCAAAACATTATAAAAATCTTTTTGATACTGTTCGATAAATTCGTGAAGCGGTTCGGCCGCCGGAGGGAAAAAGTATGGCGAATTATAACTCATTTCGTGTACATCGGTATGCACCTGAGGCATCCATTGATTGTAAACTTTTATGCGCTGTTGTGATTCAACTTGTGTCTGCCACGCCCAATCTCTGTTCAAATCAAAAAGATAATGATTGTATCTTCCGCCTGGCCATTCTTCCATATGTTCTCTGTCGTACAAACCCGGATGTGTTTTTTTTCCTGAAATTTCACGAAGCCAGTTTCCGTAACGTGAATAACCGTCAGGATTAATACAAGGATCTAGAATTACGATAGTATTTTTAAGCCATTTTTTGGTTTCTTCGTTTGACGGATTCAAAAGTTCGTAAGCAACGGTTAAAGCACTTTCGGTTCCAGCAAATTCGTTTCCGTGAACGTTGAAACTTAACCAAACAATGATTTTATCCTGCGCTGTGGCCGATTTTGAATCGGAAAGACCAATTGAAGCCAAATTATTTAATCTAATTTGCTCTAGATTTTTCAGATTTTCAGCATCCGAAATAAAGTATAAATTTAAATCGCGCTGTTCGTTTGTTAAACCGTATTGCTGTTTTTTAATTGAAGCTGAATTTTCAGTCAGATATTTAAAATAATCTTCAACTTGATGGTAGTAAGAGATTTGTTTTCCGTAATTCGGAATAAAATCTGATGGCGCTTTTAATTGTGCAAAAGCTGAAATTGAAGCGGTTATAAAACATAATGCAGCGTAAAAGTTTTTTATCATAATTGGAAGTGGTTTGCAGTTGGTTAAAAATAAGAATTAACTTTATATAATTAAAAAACGGCTTCAATTTTAATTGATTTTTACAGATTGAAAATATTTGTAAGAAAATCGAACAGTATTTTATTTAAATCAAGTATTTTAGAACCAAAAATAAAATTGATTTAAAAATGGCTGTCAAGAAAAGTCTCTTAGAACAAATGTCTGATCGTGAATTAGAAAACTATATTAAACCAGAAACCACTTTCGTTCCTGAAGCCACAAAAATGGCTTTTGAAATACTTAAAACAAGAGGTCGTGAATTTTCAGTTGAAGAAATAGAATCAATTAATTTATTGATTAACAAGAAGGAAGAGAAAAAAGTAATTCCGATTCATCCAAATAGCATTAAATCATCAAATTTAATTTACTTATCAGCACTTTTTAGTTTTATCATTTTATTATTGCCTCCTAATGATTTATTAGACAATCTTTTTAGCAATACAATTGGCGTTCTTTTTGTTGTCCTTTTAGGTACTCTAGTTCGACGAGGTTACAACTGGGTGAAATATTTAATGCTAGTTGCATGCCTATTAAGCATAGTATTTATTCAAAGCTTTATTCTTATAGCAAAATATTATCCTTTAATCGGAGTCATAAATAGTATTGTTTTTCTTTTACAGACCTCTTCTGTAGTATTACTTTTTATGAAACCAAAAGAAACTACTTTAATTGTTGCCGAAAATGATTTAGAATAATGCCTTTTAAATTTTAACAAAAACCATTTATGCATTTTAGAAAATTTAAAGTTTATCATTTATTCTGGATTGTTTCTCTTCTAATATTAATTATTGGATTTTTACAAAATAATGATCCCAAAGCGGCTTTAGACATTAATATTCACGATACTTACTTTGTCGTTCGCAATGTCGACGCAACCGTATTTTTATTTATTTGCTATTTTTTTATGGGAACAGGATATTGGCTTCTTCAAAAAATATTAAAGAAACACCTTGTACCATTCTTAACTTTCATTCATTCTTTTATTTTGATTGGAAGCTTTCTTTTGTATTGGGTTGTTTTCTTTTATCATCCACAAACTCAAATCAACCCTAATTTCCCACTATTATATGACTTTCAAAATATAAATATAGTTTTAGTGAGCGAGTTACTTTTGATTCTTTTTGTAGCAACTCCAATTTATATAATCAATTTGTTGATTGGAATCTTTAGAAAAAACTAAATAATTTTTACGTAGAGATTACGTTAAGAAACCCGACAGGTTTTTGAAACCTGTCGGGTTTACATACGAACGAAATATATTTAAAACAAAACTGGACTGAAGTCCAGCCCTACAAAATACATCGAGCCAAAGGCTCTTTTATAGTTCCGAAGGAACAAATTATATTGTAGAGCTGGACTTCAGTCCAGTTTAAATAAAAATAAATCAAACAATTAACTCTGTCTGAAAACACCCTTAAAATTGTCCCATAAACACCCTAACTTATTGATTTTTAAAGAATAAATTTGATATACAACTTTTAAAAATCAAATAAGATGAGTGCAACAAGTTTTACAACAACCATACAAGTCGATCAAACACCTCAAGAAGTTTTTGATGCCGTAACCAATGTACGTGGCTGGTGGTCAGAAGAAATTGAAGGAAATACAGCAAAATTGAATGATGAATTTGATTATCATTTTGAAGATATTCACCGTTGCAAAGTAAAATTAATTGAAGTAATTCCGGATCAAAAAATTATCTGGCTGGTTGAAGAAAACTATTTCAAATTTACTGAAGATAAAACCGAATGGACCAATACAAAACCAACTTTTGAAATCTCAGAAAAAACGGAAAAACCGAACTTCGTTTTACACATTTTGGTTTAACATCAGAATATGAATGTTTTGAAATTTGCAGAGGCGCTTGGACAAATTATATTCAAAACAGTCTTAAAAAAGCTGATTGAAACTGGAAAAGGAGAACCAAATGCAACTGGAAAACCACAAACAGAAAACGAAAAGAAATTATCTAAAAACTAGAACCCCAAAACCTTAGAACCTCAGAATCTTAAATAAAGGCTACAACAATAGTAGATTTGGCTAAAACGATTTGTTTGATGTTGCGCAACTTTGTAACATCAAAAATTAGAACAAATGAAAATTATACTTACAGGTTCTTTAGGGAACATCAGCAAACCTTTAGCCAATAATTTGGTACAAAAAGGGCATGACATTTCGATTATCAGCAGTAATGCTGAAAATCAGTCAGAAATTGAAAAATTAGGTGCAAGAGCTTTAATTGGTTCCGTTGAAGATTTAGATTTCTTGACCGAAAGTTTTACAGGTGCAGATGCCGTTTATTGCATGATTCCGCGTGCAAATTATTTTGATCCAAATCTTGATTTAGACGCTTTTACGCGTAAAATCGGAAATAATTATGCCGAAGCAATTGCAAAATCTGGCGTGAAACGTGTGGTTTTTTTAAGCAGTATTGGCGCGCATTTAGAGAAAAACTCAGGAATCATTCAGCGTTATAATGAAATTGAAGCCGTTTTGAATAATCTTTCAAATGTTTCGATAACTTTTATGCGTCCAACTTCTTTCTATTACAATTTGCTGGCTTATATTCCGGCAATCAAAAATCAAGGTTTTATCGCTGCAAATTATGGTGCTGATGCCATTATTCCTTGGGTTTCTCCAAATGATATTGCAGACGCAATTGCACAGGAACTTACAGCTCCGCTTGACGGAAAAAAAGTTCGTTATGTTGCAAGTGAGGAACTTACAGGTCATGAAACCGCTCGTATTTTAGGAGAAGCGATTGGAAAATCAGATTTAAAATGGATTCTAACCACAGATCAGGAAACTTTAAATGGATTAATTGCCGTAGGAATGCAACCAAAAATTGCTGAAGGTTTAGTCGAAATGTACGCCGCACTTTATAATGGTTCGTTGGGTGAAGATTATTACCAAAACCGACCTGTAGCAATGGGAAAAACAAAACTAGCAACATACGCAAAAGAATTTGCTTCGATTTACAATCAGAAATAAGTACCTTAGACTATGGCAAATCTTCAACCACACCGAATAAAAACCATTAGCGAATTTCATGAATTTAGAGATTTGCCAAAACCTCAACATCCGTTAATCAGCGTTTATAATTTTGAAGATCTTAAATATCTCAATGAAGCCGAACCAAAAAGCTTAATGTTGGATTTTTATTCGATTGCACTCAAAAGAAATTCAAATGCCAAAATGCGATACGGTCAGCAGGAATATGATTTTAAAGAAGGTGTTTTGATGTTTATTTCGCCAGGTCAAGTTTTTTCAATTGAAGGGAATTCAGAACTGCAACATACAGGATGGTCATTATTGATCCATCCTGATTTTTTGTGGAATACGCCATTGGCACAAAAAATCAAGCAATATGATTATTTTGGGTATGCAGTTCACGAAGCATTACACCTTTCTGATAAAGAAGAAAATATGCTTGTGGGAATTATTCAAAATATTCAGCAGGAATATCAATCCAATATTGACAAATTCAGCCAAGATGTTATTATTGCTCAAATTGAGTTATTTTTAACTTATTCTGAGCGTTTTTACAACCGACAATTTATTACCAGAAAAATCAGCAATCATCAGATATTAGCTAGGTTAGAAAAATTACTTGAGGATTATTTCAATAATCATTCTTTGACAAAAAAAGGTTTGCCGACAGTTCATTATATTGCTGAAAATCTAAATGTTTCACCCAATTATTTAAGCGGATTACTAAAACTTCATACTGGACAAAGTACACAACAGCATATCCACAATAAATTAATCGAAAAGGCTAAAGAAAAACTTTCGACAACCAGTTTATCAATAAGTGAAATTGCGTTTGAATTAGGTTTTGAGCATCAGCAATCCTTCAGTAAATTATTCAAAACCAAAACAAATGTTTCGCCTTTAGAATTCAGACAATCATTTAATTAAAAATTATTTCGATACATACAATTCATTATTTTCATAAATTCGTAAAACTAAACGCTAATTTATGAACCCTATTTTAAGAAATACTTTGGCCGTAATAATTGGCCTTTTTGTTGGAAGCATTGTAAACATGAGTATAATTTTAATAAGCGGTTCGATTATTCCGCCACCAAATGGCGCTGATAATACCACTATGGAAGGCCTAAAAGCAACTATGCATTTGTTTGAGCCGAAACATTTTCTTTTTCCATTTTTGGCACACGCCATCGGAACATTTGCCGGAGCTGCAACAACTGCAATAATTGCATTTAATCATAAAAAGAAACTTGCGCTGGTTATTGGCTCTTTCTTTTTATTGGGCGGTATTGTCAGTGTTTGTTCCCTTCCATCGCCAATGTGGTTTACTGTTGTCGATTTAGTTTTTGCTTATATTCCAATGGCATACCTGGCTTTGAAATTAACCTGCAGAAGAAAACCACAACTCCACTAAAATGAACAGCAAGCCAATCAAAGTAAAACCAGCCAAAATGTGCTACGAACATATTGGAGGAAAACTAGGGCAATTGCTCGCCATAACTTTTGCTGAAAAAGGTTGGATTGCAAAAAAAAATCCTGCCGATAAACATTTTTATATTACAGAAATTGGCCTAACAGAATTTGAGAAACTAGGCATTAATATTTCTGAAATAAAAATGGAAGATTTATAAAAAACAGATCTTTATTACACAATAGTGTAACTTCAAATTTCTTACCTTAGTTCACTTTTATAATTAAAGATCATGACTAGGAAAGAAATTGCCCGAGACTTCTTAAAACTTGCCGCCAACGGTCATCCGCATGAAGCGTTTCGACTTCATGTTGGTAAAAAATTCAAACATCATAATGCTTATTTTAAAGGTGATGCCGATACTTTAATGCTTGCTATGGAAGAATCGGCAAGAACAAATCCGAATAAAGTTTTTAAAATTCATCATATTTTAGAAGATGACAATTTGGTCGCTGTGCACTCGCATTTAAAACAATGCCCTACAGATGTTGGATTTGCCGTTGTTCATATTATGAAATTTAAAGACGATAAAATTGTAGAACTTTGGGATTTAGGTCAACCAGTTCCAAAAGAAACGATTAACGAAAACGGAATGTTTTAATTTTTTTAACCGCAAAGCACGCAATTTTTTTTTCATTTACTTTGCTTTTATAAAAACGCAAAGTTCGCAAAGCTTTGTGTTGAAACAGCTTTGCGAACTTAATACATTCAAACTTTTAAACAGACAAAAAATCTTAGCGTCCTTTGCGGTTAATTTTTTTTATCATTTCAACTTGAAACAAAAACCAATGAACTTCATTTTTAGAATTTCTTTTTTATTCTCTTTTATTTTTCTTTTTTCAAACTGTAATTCTTTTGCTCAGAAAAAAGAAAATTATGCTACTCAAATCGACAGTTTAATTCAAAATACCAATTCACCTATTTTTAATGGCGTTGTTTTGATTTCAAAAAATGGAAAAACATTGTATGCTAAAGCAAAAGGCGTTTCTGATTTCGAAACCAAAAAACCTTTGAAAATAGACAGTCAATTTGAAATCATGTCAAACAGCAAACTGATAACTGCAGTTTTAATTTTATTAGAAGTTGAAAAAGGCAAAGTGGAACTGAATGCTCCAATCAAAAAATATTTACCAGAATTGACACAAACTTGGGCTGATTCTGTTACGGTTCATCAGCTTTTAAATCACACACACGGAATTGTTGATTTACAAAAACCTTTGGCTTTTAAACCCGGAACACGTTTTGGATATGGAAATTTAAGTTATACACTTTTAACGAAAATTATTGAGGTTACTTCTAAAAAAAGTTATTCAGAAATAGCTAACACTCTTTTTAAAAAGCTAAAAATGAAGGATACGCATTGTTATTCAAAAGATAAAAATGAAAATTTAGTTTCCGGATATATTAATTCTGATGGAACTTTTGAAAAAGTTCCTCAAACTCTGATTACACCACAAAATTTAGGAGCTGATGGTGTTGTTTCAACCGTCAATGACCTGGCAATCTGGGACAACAATCTTCATAAAGGAAAAATTCTAAAACCAGAAACTTATAAGTCAATGCTTCGTTATAATATCACTTCACAACATAATTTGTTCGGAAAAGAATTTGAAGGTTATGGCTACGGAATTAGAATTATTGAAAAAGAAGCGGTTAAATATATTGGCCACACGGGTCTAGGAGACGGATTTTCTTCTATAAATTTGTATTTTCCTGAAAGTGACATTAGTTTAGTTATTATAGAAAATCAGATGAACAAAAACGCTGATTTGTTTTATGCATCTGAATTTAAAATCAAGAATATTCTTTTGAAAAGTGATTTATTAAAATAAAAACGAATTCAAATGGCAAAAAATAAAACGAACGAAACGGAAAGCAGTGTTTCAGATTTTATAAATTCTGTCGATGATGAGGCAAAAAGAAATGATGCCGTTGAGCTTGTAAAAATCATGGAGAAAACCAGCGGTTTTGATGCGAAAATGTGGGGACCAAGCATTATTGGTTTTGGTAGTTATCATTACAAGTATGCAAGCGGACATGAAGGCGACGCACCTTTGGCCGCATTTTCGCCAAGAAAAGCCGCGATTTCACTTTATCTTCATTTGCCTGCGGAAGTTAGAGAGGAACTTCTTTCAAAACTCGGAAAACATAAATCGGCTAAAGGTTGCATTTACGTCAAAAAACTGGCTGATATTGATGTTGAAATTCTAAAAAAAATGGTTTCAATTTCAGTAAAAGAACTGCAAAAACAATATCCTTCTAATTAAAAAAATATGATTCTTACTATATTTCTTCTTTTAATTGCCGTTGCACTCTATTTTGCATATCACCCGAGATTTGGGAAAAGACCCGCTGGCGAAAGATTGGCTTTAATACAAAAATCGCCTCAGTACAAAAACGGAAAATTTGAAAACGAAAGTTTTACACCAGAACTCGCAGAAGGTTATGGCTATTTTGATGTTTTAAAAGAATTTTTCTTCAAAAAAGTAGAGCGCAAAATTCCAACCGATGTTATTCCGTCAATAAAAAACAATTTACATGAAATTCCGTTAGATCAGGACATTTTAGTTTGGTTTGGGCATTCGTCTTATTATATACAGCTTGAAGGGAAACGTTTTTTGATTGATCCTGTTTTCAGCGGCAATGCCTCGCCTATTTATGGAACCACAAAAGCGTTTAAAGGAACTGATATTTACACCGCTGCCGATATTCCAGAAATTGATTATTTGTTGATGACACACGATCATTATGACCATTTGGATTATGCAACAATTATGGCGCTGAAACCAAAAATAAAAAAGATAATTACGGCACTTGGAGTTGGTTCGCATTTTGAATTTTGGAAATTCCCTTCTGAAATTATAATCGAAAAAGATTGGCATGAAAAAATAGAATTGGATCAAAATTTAACGCTTTATACGACTCCATCGAGACATTTTTCGGGTAGAAGTATTAAGCGTTGCAACACATTGTGGACTTCTTTTGTATTAGAAACTAAAGATTTTAAAATGTATTTGGGTGGCGACAGCGGTTACGATTCGCATTATGCGGCAATTGGCGAGAAATTTGGCCCTTTTGATATTGTACTTATTGATAATGGCCAATACAATCCGGCTTGGAAATACATTCACAATTTGCCGGAAGATTTGATAAAGGCAATGAAAGATTTGAAAGCAAAAAGAGTTTTTCCGGTTCATTCGTCAAAATTTGCATTGGCACTGCATCCTTGGGATGAGCCTTTGAAAAAAATAACAGATTTGAATGCGAATTCAGAAAACCCAATTCCGTTAATTACACCTAAAATTGGTGAAATAGTAGAATTGAAAAATGAAAATCAGGAATTTCAACAATGGTGGAAAGGGGTTAATTAATGGTTAATTATTAATTGTTAATTGTTAATTGTTAATTGTTGATTGTTGATTGTTGATTGCAAACTAAAACTTGAAACAAAAACGATGTCACACTGAGCGAAGTCGAAGGGCGCTCCTATTGGAACGTGAGCTTCGACTTCGCTCAGCCTGACAAAACGAGCAAAACCTGAAACCTGAAACTTGAAACTTGAAACAAAAAAATGAACAATTATATAATTCGAAACGCGCATCCTTCAGAATTTGAAGAAATTGGAAAACTTTTAATTAGTGTTTATTCAAAATTAGAAGGTTTTCCGAAAGAAGATGAACAGCCCAATTATTATAAAATGTTGGCCAATATTGGTGATTTTACAAAACATCCTGAAACCGAACTTTTAGTCGCTGTTGATGAAAACAATAAAATTGCCGGAGCGGTTGTTTATTTTAATGACATGCAATATTACGGCTCTGGCGGAATAGCGACACAAGAAAAAAATTCGGCTGGATTTCGCTTGCTAGGTGTTGATTCTGAAACGAGAGGAAAAGGAATTGGTAAACTTTTGACTTTAGAATGTATTGAAAAAGCAAATTTAAATAAACGAAAACAACTCATTATTCATTCCACTTTAGCGATGAAAACTGCTTGGAAAATGTATGAAAATATAGGTTTTAAAAGATCTGAGGATTTGGATTTTATGCAAGGAGAACTTCCTGTATTTGGATTTAGATACCCATTTATTTCATAAAAAAAATAAAACATCTTTTGTCAAGCTGAGCGAAGTCGAAGCCCACGTTCCAATTGGAACGCCCTTCGACTTCGCTCAGGGTGACAAAACGAGCAAAACTTGAAACCTGAAACCTGAAACCTGAAACTTGAAACTTTAAACTTTAAACCTGAAACAAAAAAACAAAACCTTGAAACTAAAAATAACCTTTATAGCAATTGCCTTTCTGGCCACTTTAAACATTTTTGCTCAAAATACTTATGTTTTTTTGGGCTCTTATAACCGTGATAAAACGGCTGAAGCGATTCAAATTTATCAATTGGATACTGTAAACGGAAAATTAACAAAAACGGCATCGGCAAAAAACATTATTAATCCGTCTTACTTGACTGTTTCGCCAAATGGAAAATACGTTTACGCCTGTACAGATACGAAAACACCCAATGCAGGAAGCATCAGCAGTTTTGAATTCAATCCCGAAAATAGAAGTCTGACTTTTTTAAACAGCCAAAGAAGCGGTGGAGAAAATCCGGTTTATGTTACAGTTCATAAAAGCGGAAAATGGATTGCCAATGCCAATTATACTGAAGGAAGTGTTTCTGTTTTTCCGATTTTAGAAAACGGAAAAATCGATTCAATTGCCCAGAATTTCCAATATATGGACGGAAGTACACATAAAGAAAGACAAACACGTTCACACGTTCATTCGGCTGTATTTTCACCACAATTTGATTATTTATTTTTACCTGATTTAGGTGCCGATAAAATACGTTGTTATGCTTTTGATGAAAATCAGAAAAAACCTTTGATCGAAACAAAAAATCCATTTACAAAAACAGATTTAGAAGCCGGACCAAGACATTTTACTTTTCATCCGAATCAAAAATTTGGCTATTGCATTGAAGAAATGGCAGGCCAAATAAGTGTTTATAATTATGAAAACGGTGTTTTAAATAAAATCCAGCGTATTGCCACACATCCTGACAAAATAAAAGAAGGTTTTGAGAGTTCAGACATTCACATTTCGCCTGATGGAAAATTTCTTTACGCTACAAATCGAGGAAAAGAAAACAATATTGCCATTTTTTCCATTGATGAAAATGGGCTATTAAAAAACATTGGATATCAATCTACTTTAGGAAAACATCCGCGCGTTTTTGCCATTGATGAAAGCGGAAAATTTTTAATTGCGTCGAATGTTAATACTGGAAATGTGGTTGTTTTTAAAAGAAATTCAAAAAGTGGATTATTGAAAAAAGTGGGGAAAGAAGTGAAAATGGAAAACGTTTCTTGTGTTCAGATCAAACGGATTTAACATTATCAACGATTATAAGCTTTATTTTTTGTCATTCCGAGGAACGAGGAATCTCCGCAAGTAACTCCGTATAGAAATGCGAACAATCTTTGTCGAGCTACTTGTGGAGATTCCTCGTTCCTCGGAATGACAAACTGTAATTTATTCACCAGTAAACAACATAATTATGTCAACAAATAATTTCAATTTACAACCCGAAGTTTTAGAAAACGAAATCACAAAATTAATTCCGCTGGAAGAAAAACATTTTGAAGCATTATTTGAAGCTGCTTCTGATCCGCTGATTTGGGAGCAAAATCCTGTAAAAGACCGATATCAAAGAGAAGGTTTTAAAACTTTTTTCGAAATCATAATTACAAAAAGTCCATTCTTAATTCTCGATAAACAAACCAATGAAATAATGGGAACAACCAGTTTTTACGATTATAATCCCGAAAAATCGAGCGTTGGAATTGGCTACACTTTTATTACCAGAAAATATTGGGGCGGTCCTTATAATAAATCAAACAAAAAATTATTGATCGATTATGCTTTTCAATATGTTGATTCGGTACTTTTTCATGTTGGTGCAGAAAATTTCCGTTCTCAAAAAGCCGTTTTAAAACTCGGAGCAGAAAAAATCAATGATATTATGTTTAGCATTAATGGAGTCGATGTACCCTACTTTGAATACGAACTTCGTAAATCGTGAATTGTGAAATTGTGAAATTGTGAAATGTAAAAACCGTTCTAACATCTAACATCTGACATTTTACATCTAACATATAACATTAAAAAAAATGAAAAGAATAACAGTTTTCTGCGGATCTAGTTTTGGTACCGATGAAATTTATAAGGAGAAAGCCACTTTGCTTGGAAAGACTTTAGCAAAAGAAAATATTGAATTAGTTTATGGAGGCGCAAACGTAGGTTTGATGGGCGCTGTTGCAGATGGTGCATTGAGCGAAAACGGAACCGTAATTGGCGTTCTTCCAAATTTTCTACGATCTAAAGAAATAGCGCATCTCGGCTTGACCGAATTAATTTTGGTTGAAAGCATGCACGAACGAAAAACCAAAATGAATGATTTATCCGATGGCGTAATAGCGCTTCCCGGTGGTTTTGGAACTTTGGAAGAGCTTTTCGAAATGCTGACTTGGGCGCAATTAGGACTTCATAAAAAGCCAATTGCTGTTTTAAACATTAACGGATTTTATGATTCGCTGATTCAATTGACAGAAACAATGGTTGAAAAAGGTTTACTGAAAGATGTAAATCAAAAGATGCTTTTAGTTAGCAACAATATTGATGATTTATTGGAAAAAATGAAAAGTTACATACCGCCAACAGTTGGAAAATGGATTGATAAGGAAAAATTATAAGTTTTGAATTATGAGTTATGAGTTAAGCGTTACAAGCGTTAGAAGTAAAAAAAATGCTTTATATTTACATTTACTCATAACTCAAAATTCATAATTCATAACTTCAAAAAGATGAAAACAGAAAACAACAAATTCGCAAAAGCTGAAATGCTGATTAGAAAGCCTGTTTCAGAAGTTTTTCAGGCTTTTACAAATCCCGAAATCACAAGTAAATTTTGGTTTACTAAAGGCTCAGGAAGATTAGAAGAAAACACAAAAACGGAATGGACTTGGGAAATGTATGGTTTTTCATTTTCGGTTACAACATTGGTTTTACATGAAAATAAAAAAATTGTAATTGAATGGGGAAATCCTGATGAAATCACTTTCGTCGAATGGGTTTTCACACCTTTGAATGAAAATGAGACTTTTGTAAGCATAACAAATTCTGGTTTAAAAGGAGATACAGATAAAATAATTGATCAGGTTCGTAATTCAACAGAAGGTTTTACGTTAGTTTTAGCAGGCGCTAAAGCCTATTTAGAACATAAATTACAGCTGAATTTAGTCCTAGATAGATTCCCGAAAGGATTGGCTTAATTTTGTTTCAAGTTTCAAGTTTTTTTTAGTTTCAAGTTCTCTGATCAAAACCGAAACCTGAAACTTGAAACCTGAGACTTGAAACAAAAAAAAAACAAAAAGTCATCAGCTGTGTCACCCTGAGCGAAGTCGAAGGGCACTCCAATTGGAACGTGGGCTTCGACTTCGCTCAGCCTGACAAATGTAAACAAAACCTGAAATTTGAAATAACATGGAAGCAAAAAAACCCGAAAATATAGACGAATATATTGGAGCATTCCCAAACGATGTTCAGGAAATTTTGGAGAAAGTGAGAATGACAATTCAGAAAAGCCGCGCCAGATGCGAAAGAAAAAATCAGTTATTCGATGCCTGCTTTTGAGCAAAACGGAATTGTAGTTTATTTTGCTGCTTTTAAAAACCATATTGGATTTTATGCTTTGCCAAGCGGTCATAAAGCTTTTACTGCAGAACTTTCTAAATATAAATCTGGAAAAGGTTCTGTTCAGTTTCCTTTAAAAGATAAAATGCCCTATGATTTAATCACCAAAATTGTAAAATTTAGAGTGAAAGAAAATCTTCGAAAAGGGAAAAAGAAATAAATTAAATGAAACTATAACCGAGCATTACAATCAACTTTATAAAACAGCTGCCAAAACTATTTCAGATAGGACAATATGCGATTGATTCGGAGTTAAAAAACGAATTTGATTCCCGATTTGGAATTACTTTATTAATTCGTCCGAGCGATGAAATAAAAGCGAAAATGCAGCTTTTTATCAATGAATTAAAAAAGGCAGAGCCTGAGCAATATTTTTATCCGAGATTCTGACATTCATATTACGGTTATGTCGATTATTTCTTGTTCGGAAGAATTTCAATTAAGTCAGATTGCGCCAAATGATTATATTCAGTTAATCTGCAAAAGCATGGTTGATGCAGACAAAATTAAAATTCATTTTAAAGGAATTACCGCTTCAACTTCTGCTCTTATGATTCAAGGTTTTCCAACAGATGAAACTTTGGATAATTTCAGAAATAAACTTCGAGAAAATTTCAAAAACTCAAACTTACAGCAAAGTATCGACAGTCGCTATACAATTTCGACAGCACATTCTACGGTTATGCGTTTTCAAGAACCGCTTCATAATCCGAAGAAATTAATAGAAATGCAGAGAAATTTCGTGATTATGATTTCGGAGAATTTGCAATAAAAAGTCTAGAGTTGGTTTATAATGATTGGTATCAGCGTAAAGGTGCTACGCGAGTTTTGGGGAATTTTGGTTTGAGATAATATCTTACTTTTTAAACGTTCCAAAATGCCATAAAACTCCAGACGGATCGAGAAGAAAACATTCACTTCCCCAATCTAAATGTCTTGTTGGCGTTAGTTTTACGCCGTATTTTTCCGTTAAATTAAGTGCCAAAATTTCATTATAATATCGATCGGCATCATCGACTTCAAGAAAAACCATAGTGTTTTCGACCCAGCTTTTATCGTAGTAATCTTGAAGATAAAAAGCAAATTCTCCGCTTTTAAAAACCGAAAAATTAGATTCTAAAACACCTTCCTCAAATCCTAAATCGCGATAAAAACTTCTTGATAATTCGAAGTCTTTGGCTCCGATGAAAGGACGCATTGATTTGATTTTGTGGTTCATTTTTTTTAAATTTTATATTTTATTAAAACCATTCAACTCTTTTATCAAGTCGATCCAAAAAGTCAGTAAATGAATTTCCTATTTCAACATGATATTTTGTATTTAAATCAATAAAAGGCGAAAGGATAATTTTTATAGAATTATTATCGTCAAATTCAATTCCAATAAATTCACCGCTTCCATTTGTTCCAATAGCTAGTGTTTGCGGTAATTTTTCAAATATATGATACTCTAAGTTTGCATTAATAATTTCTTCTAAACTCCAAAGTTTTATGAACTCAGTTCCAATAAATTGATCAATTCCTAAATAATTTTCTACATAGAAAACATAGTCTTCTGGAAGATCAAATTTTAAATGTATTTGAATATCTTCAATCTCGACTGAAGAATTCTCATCGCGTTTTGGAAAATCATACTTTCTAAAAATCTCTTTTAATTCTTCTGTCATAAAATGATAAATAAATCTTTACCCTTTCTTCAAAATACTTCCTAAACCTCTACCAATCTGCTCAATAGCTTCCAAACTTTTAGTTAAAGGCGATGCAGTAAAATCTTCATAAGCGTCCATAGAACTTTCTTTTCGGTCGTCTTGCGGATAAACCAAAATGATATTATTTTCACTGAAAGATTTCTCAAATTTCTGCGGCAATCTTTCAAAAATAGACTGATACGAAACAGAACCTTTTCTGGATAAATTGAAAACAATTAAATCGGTTGCTTTTATTTCATCTGAAATGGATTCAAAATTATCCCATTCGATTACGCTTTTAAAACCAAATTTTGCATTTAATCTTAAATTGTTCGCAATTGCCTGAATGGCTTGATGCGTTTTATAATCGGCATAAATGACGATCGGAATACTTAATTCTTGTGATAATCTGCAGATTTTCTGTAGTAAAAGATGAAAACCTATTCCTCTTTCAGAAAATGGAGGACAGACAAAAACCAGTCTTTTTTCTTCTACAAAATTGGTTGGAAATCGGCAGATGAATAAACTTTTATCGACATTATTGATAATCGAATCTACATTTTCCCCAAAAATTTTATCTAAAAATCCTGTTTTTTTCGGCCAGCCAATAATGACAATATCCGACATTATTTCTTTAGAAGTTCTGGCGATTCCACTTGCCGGATTATGATCAATTCGGGCAATCGTATTTATTTTTACTTCTGAAGCAGAACCTTGAATCACGAATTTATCAACTGCTTTTTTATACTTTAAAATATTTTTTTCGGCCTGATCATTATTAGGAACAATCGTTAATAAAGTAACTGGATTTGATGATTTTTTATCTTTAATCAAAAGTGCAAAATCAAGTAAACTTGATGTCGCAGAAGTTTTTGCCAGCGGAATTAAAATATGTTCATCTAAAATTTGATCATGATTAGCATCTTCATGCGAAATTTCTTCTTCGCAGATGGCAATCTTTTTCGCTGCTTTTTCCGTTGCAAAAGAAGCTACAATGCAGGTAATCAAAATCAAAATAATCGTTCCGTTTAAGATATTTTCGTCTAGAATTTTAGCTTTATATCCCACTAAAATTACAGCTAAAGTTGCTGCAGCGTGCGCACTGCTCAAACCAAAAATAAGCTGTCTTTCCGTTTTGGTATATTTAAAAACGATCTGGGTAAAAAACGCCGCAATCCATTTTCCAAATATCGCTACAACACTTAAAGTTCCTGCAACAATTAAAGCTGTTGGACCGCTTAAAATCACACTAATATCAACTAACATTCCCACAGAAATCAGGAAAAACGGAATAAATAATGAATTCCCAATAAATTCAATTCGGTTCATTAAGGCCGACGAATGCGGAATTAAAGGATTTAGTGCCAAACCAGCAACGAATGCACCAATAATAGGCTCTACTCCTGCTACTTGCGCCAAAAATGCCGCAAAGAAAACCACAGAAAGTACAAAAATATAATGTGCATGTTTTTCACTTTCCAGTTTCTTAAAAAACCATTTCGCAATTCTCGGTATAACCAAAAACATAATAGCCGAAAATATAAGCAATGAAACTGTTAGTTTCAACCAAAAAGCCTGATTTAAGCTTCCCTGACTGCTTCCCATAATAACGGCCAAAATAATCAAAACCGCAGTATCGGTCAAAATAGTTCCTCCAACCGTAATGGCAACGGCTTGATTTTTAGCAATTCCTAATTTACTCACAATTGGATATGCCACCAAAGTATGCGTTGCAAACATACTTGCCGTTAAAAAACTGGCATTGAATTCATAATTAAGTAAATAATAACAAACCGGAAAACCTATTGAAAGCGGAATAATAAAGGTAAAAAATCCAAATAATAAACTCTTGTTTCGATTTGCCTTAAATTCATTCATATCCAGCTCAAGTCCGGCAATAAACATGATATATAAAAGCCCAATAGTTGAAAATAAATTTACTGCCGAATTTTTTTCTAAAAGATGAAGTCCATGAGGCCCAATAATAACTCCCGAAATAATTAATCCAATAATCCCCGGAATATTAATTTTTTTTAATAAAATTGGAGACAGGAGAATTATAAAGAGTATTAAAGAGAAAATCAATACTGGATTGGTAAGCGGTAATTCGAATTCGTGTAAAAAATGCCTGAAAAATTCTATCATATTGTAATTTTATGCTTTGTGGTACTGTAATCGTAAAAAGACATTTTCAGAATTAAAAAGAAATTCTTTGAAGGAATTTTTAATTATACCAAACAATTTAAGCTGTTTTAGTGTTAGGCTCTCTACAAAAATACCGAAAAAACGCTAACTTTCTACGCAAACTGCATATTAAGCAATTAAATTTATTTTGTTGCCAAATTATTAATATTTAATACCTTTTTTAACAAAAATGCAACATTAACAATCAAAAGCGAATCATCGTTGCATTATTCAATTATCTTTGTAATAACAAAAATGAAACAATGGAAGAATGTATCTCTGTTTTTGATATGCTTAAAATTGGTGTTGGACCTTCATCCTCACATACTTTGGGTCCTTGGAGGGCTGCAGAACGCTTTTTAGAAGAGTTAAAAAGTGAATCTATTTTAGATCAAATCAAGCGTGTAAAAGTCGATTTATACGGCTCGCTTTCGTTAACCGGAAAAGGACACGCTACAGATTTAGCTGTTATGCTCGGTTTGAGCGGTCAGGATCCTGAATATATTCCGGTTGATGATATTGATGGAATTATCAAAACCATTGAGACCAAAAACGAAATTGTTTTGGCAAATCAATATACGATTCCATTTTATTTTCTTCAGGATATTGTTTTCAACAAAGACTTTTTACCATTTCATGCCAACGGTTTACGATTTACAGCTTATAAAAATGATGATTCTGAATATGAATCAACATTTTATTCGATTGGCGGCGGTTTTGTTGTAAAAGAAGAACGCGAAAATGCCAAAATAAAAGAAGTTATAAAATGTGCTTTTCCGTTCCCAATTCAAAATGCGGTTGAGCTTTTGAATTATACAATTTCTGAAAACAAATCGATTTCTGAAATTGTTTACGAAAATGAAAAATCAATGCGTTCTGAAGAAGAAATTCATTCTGAATTAATGCGTATTTGGAATACAATGTTAGAATGCATGTACATAGGATGTCATTCTGAAGGAATTCTTCCAGGCGGACTTCATGTTCGAAGAAGAGCTTTTGATATGCACCAAAATTTAATTGGTTTATCAAATTATTCTGATCCGCAATCTTGGTTGGAGGAAATCAGAAAAACCGAAGTTAAATTTCGCCAAATCTTAAAATGGGTAAGCTGTTTTGCTTTAGCCGTTAATGAAGTAAATGCTTCTTTAGGAAGAGTTGTTACAGCTCCAACAAACGGAAGTGCTGGCGTAATTCCTGCCGTTTTGATGTATTATATGGTAATTGAAAACCATAATGCAGGCGAAAAAGAAATCAAACAGTTTTTGATGGTTGCCGGAGAAATTGGAAGTATCTTTAAAAAAGGATCAACAATTTCGGCTGCAATGGGAGGTTGTCAGGCCGAAATTGGCGTTTCGTCATCAATGGCTGCAGCGGCACTTTGTGAATTAATGGGCGGTTCTCCTGCTCAAGTTTTAATGGCTGCCGAAATTGCAATGGAACATCATTTAGGTTTAACCTGTGATCCAATTGGCGGTTTGGTTCAGATTCCGTGTATCGAAAGAAATACTATGGGCGCCATAAAAGCCATAAATGCAGCAGAATTAGCTCTTGAAACCGATTCGAGAAATGCAAAAGTGCCTTTAGACAAAGTAATCAACACGATGTGGGAGACGGCTAAAGACATGAATTCCAAATACAAAGAAACCTCTGAAGGCGGATTGGCAATTGCGGTAAATATGGCCGATTGTTAGAATATATTACTTAATTTTGCAAACTAAAAATCACGTTTTAAAGACAAATGCCGTTTTTAAAATCATTATAAAAAACTAAAACACTACAGAATGTCAGTTGCTAAGAAAGATTATAAAAGAATCACTACCAAATCATTAATTGAAATGAAAAGCAATGGAGAAAAAATCTCTATGCTTACCGCGTACGATTATACAATGGCCAAAATTGTTGATACCGCTGGTGTTGATGTGATTTTAGTAGGTGATTCGGCATCAAATGTTATGGCAGGTCACGAAACAACTTTGCCAATTACTTTAGATCAAATGATTTATCATGCTTCATCTGTAGTTCGTGCTGTCGAAAGAGCTTTAGTTGTTGTAGATTTGCCTTTTGGTAGTTATCAGTCAGATCCAAAAGAAGCTTTGCGTTCTTCTATCCGAATTATGAAAGAAAGTGGCGGACATGCTGTAAAATTAGAAGGCGGAAAAGAAATCAAAGAATCAATCAAAAAAATATTAAACGCCGGAATTCCAGTAATGGGACATTTGGGTTTAACGCCTCAGTCTATTTACAAATTTGGAACTTACACTGTAAGAGCAAAAGAAGAACAAGAGGCCGAAAAATTAATGGAAGATGCTAAAATCCTTGAAAAACTAGGATGTTTTGCTATAGTCCTAGAAAAAATTCCTGCTGAACTTGCCAAAAAAGTAGCTGAGAGTATTTCAATTCCTGTTATCGGGATTGGTGCTGGCGGCGGTGTCGATGGACAAGTTTTAGTAATCCACGATATGCTTGGAATGAACAATGAATTTAGTCCGCGTTTCTTGCGCCGTTATTTGAATTTATACCAAGAAATGACCGGAGCAATTGGTCAATATGTTGCTGATGTGAAATCGACTGATTTTCCTAGCGAAAAGGAACAATATTAGTCTAAGGTTCTAAGTTGCTAAGATTCTAAGGGACTAAGTTTTTTTTAGTTCAAAGGTTTAAAAAAATATAAAAACTCAAAAAATCAATAGCCTCCAGCTTTAGCTGGAGGTTCATTTTTAAGCTCACTGTGAGGCTTTAGCCAAACTTTTTCTCCATCTAAATTTCACGTAAAAATGAAAATTCTTTCTAATAAAGATAACTTGCAAATCTTGCATGAAGACAATCACATAATTGTGGTAAACAAGCGTGTAGGCGATATTGTACAAGGTGATAAAACGGGCGATAAACCTTTATCTGATGTTGTGAAAGAATACATTAAAGCTAAATACAATAAACCAGGTGATGTTTTTCTGGGCGTAATTCATCGTCTTGACAGACCAACAACCGGAATTGTGGTTTTTGCTAGAACAAGTAAAGCTTTATCACGAATGAACGAATTGTTCAGCAATCGTGAGACTAAAAAAACGTATTGGGCAGTTGTAAAAAACAAACCTCTGGAAGCCTCTGCCAAATTGGTACATTACTTAAAAAGAAACGAAAAAAACAATACTTCAAAAGCACATTTAAAAGAAGTTCCAGACAGCAAACTCGCTAGTTTGGATTACAAAATAATCAAAGAACTTCAAAATTATACTGCTTTAGAAATTAATCTGCATACAGGCCGTCATCATCAAATTAGGGCACAATTGTCGGCAATTGGTTCTCCAATAAAAGGAGATTTAAAATACGGTGCTGACCGAAGCAATCCCGACGGAGGCATCCATCTTCACGCCAGAAAACTAGTTTTTGTTCATCCCGTTTCTAAAGAAAATATCACAATTACAGCACCAACTCCAGACGAAACTATCTGGAATGCCGTATAATTTTTATGATATAATTGTTAATTTTTTAATTATTATCGATTAACTTGCATAGTCTTAAAAACAAGCTAATCAGAAAATGGACTACAAAAACGACATTGGATACAGAAAAGAAACGCTTAAAAAACTGTTATATAACATTCAAAAAAGCGAAGATTTAATTGTAAAAGCGCTGTACGATGATTTTAAAAAACCAGAATTTGAAGCTGTTTTAACGGAAACAAATTATGTTATTTCAGAATTAAAAGACACTATCAAAAACATTAATTCTTGGGCAAAAACTAAAAATATTTTTCCGTCACTTCTCAATTTCCCTTCAACCGATTATATCTACAAAGAACCTTACGGAAAAGTTTTAGTAATCGCACCGTGGAATTATCCTTTTCAATTAGCACTTTGTCCTTTAATTGCAGCCGTTGCAGCCGGAAACAGAGTTGTTTTAAAACCATCAGAACTTACACCACATACTTCTGCTATTATTGCAAAAATCATATCTAAAACATTCCATGTCAAACACGTAGAAGTTTTTGAAGGAGGAGTCGAAGTATCAAATAAGTTATTGGCAAAACGCTGGGATTATATCTTCTTTACAGGAAGCGTTGCTGTCGGAAAAGTTGTTGCAAAAGCTGCATCCGAAAACCTGACTCCTGTAACTTTAGAATTGGGCGGAAAAAACCCTTGCATTATTGATGAAACCGCCAATTTAAAATTGGCTGCAAAACGAATCGTCTGGGGAAAATTCATGAATGCCGGCCAAACTTGCATTGCTCCCGATTATATTTTGGTTCAGAAAAACATGAAAGTTAATTTCATTTCTTTTCTAATCGAGGAAATCTTAAAAGCTTACGGAAAAAAAATAGACAAATCGCCTGATTTTGCACGTATCATCAATACTAAAAACTGGCTTCGCCTAGATAGCATGATCGAGCGCGAAAAAGTAATTTTTGGAGGAGAAACAGACGCTGAAAAATTATACATTTCACCAACATTAATTGAGGAACCGGCATTAGACAGTCCAGTAATGAAAGAAGAAATTTTTGGTCCAATTTTACCTATTCTTTCCTATGAAAACGAATCTGATATTGAAAATATAATCAGTAAGTACGAAAAACCTTTAGCATTTTATGTATTTAGCGAAAATAAAACTTTTGCAAAAAAACTAATCACAAATTACTCTTTTGGTGGCGGATGCATCAATGATACGGTTATACATTTCTCCAATAAAAGACTTCCATTTGGAGGTGTAGGACACAGCGGCATTGGCGCTTATCACGGCCAGTTGAGCTTTGATATTTTCTCACATCATAAAGCTGTTGTAAAAAAAGGAAACTGGCTGGATCTTCCTATGCGTTACGCTCCTTACAAAGATAAGCTAACTTCACTTAAACGATTATTAGACTGGCTTTAAGCTACTAAAAAATGTCTTTGTTAATTTTATAGATTATCATATGTAATTGATTAAAAATACTATATTTACGTTTCAATATTCAACGTAAATTCAAAAAGTATAAACAATTCCATAATAAAATGAAATCTACTCTTGCTCAAATCGAAAACATTAAAAACAATGGCTATTCATTGGATTTTTCTAAAGTTTTTGACCATGCTTTCGAAAATTATAAAAAAATTGCACTTTATTCAGCGCTGATCATATTTGTGCTTATTGTTATATGTGCAGTTGGTGCGATTATAGTTTTAGGTTCCATTTATGGTCTTGAAAATGTACCTAAAATAATGGAAGAAAGCATGAAGCCTTCAAAACCGACTTTAGAAGATGCATTAATATCAACAATAGGTGTTTCATTTATAACTGCTTTATTTGCTCCTTTTTCTGCAGGATTTTTTAAAATGGCAGATGCAGCCGACAAAGACAAAGAGTTTAAAGTTGCCACAATGTTTCATTACTATAAAGCACCCTATTTTGCTCAGTTATTTGCCGCAGCTTTAATTATTACCGCAGTCAACAATGCAATTGCAAACTCTCTTGAGAGTGCAGGCTACGTTTTTATAGGAGTTGGAATTTCGCTTTTCATCAATTATCTTATGTATTTTGCAGTTCCTCTAATTATATTTGGAAACCTAAAAGCTTTAGATGCAATTAAGGGGAGCATTATGTTAGTCACAAAAAATCCGCTGTTGATTTTCGGTTTATTTATCCTAGGACTTATCGGTACTGTTGTTGGTGTAGTTGCCTGTGGTGTAGGATTACTTTTTACATTAGTTTTTAATACATCGCTGATTTATGCAACCTATTACGGAATTTTTACCATGGAACAAGAAGAAGATTCAATTGACACTATTGGTCAATCGGATTTAGAATAAAATTGAATTTCTAATTTTAAAAAAAAGAGCCTGACCTACTCTTTTAGAAATTCACAAAATGCTATTAACTAAAGTACATTCCCAAATTTTATGGCAGAAAACTACAGTTTTTATAGTACATATCTCTCAGGAATTGCCCATATTATGGGCAATAGCCTGAAAGCAACTATAACAAATTGGTTTGTTTTTAGCTCTGATGTTATTTTCTACAACAATCCTAAACTCATCATATTAGGACTTTCTTTATTTGGTTTTTTAGGTATTTTGGTTTATCAATTTTTCAGAATAAAAAAAAGAATAGGTTCTTTTATTCAGAAGAAAAAGGAAACCGAAACCGTTACTAAAGAATATCAGCTTTATATCCTATTTTTTGGTATTGCCGTTATTGTCATTGAAATTATTAATGAAATTTTTAAAATAAGACCCAAAAGTCTAATAATAAACAATTTAATAATTGGCTCTAGCGTCTTATTGATTTATGTATTGACTGATAAAATCAAGTACCTCAACGATCGTATTCAAAATATCTTTATTGTTTCGTTCTTTTTTTACAACATTTATGTTGCCCGTAACATAATTTATCTGCCGAATGATGTACTGCCCATTATTACTTTTTTAATGTGCTTTTTCTTTTCGTACAGCATTTTAAGACCCATAAAAGTATATTGGTCTTTTGTTGCATTGGTCTTTGTGTATTTAATCGCAACCGTTGTTTTTCAATTAATTCCGGTAAAATCATCAATTCTTTTAATCGATTTCAGCATTGTCATTTTCATTGTAAATCAAGTAAAATATGCTGTTCTTCAAAACAATAAAGACAATTACAGGTTTACCAATGAAATTGTGCACAAAGGAAATTCGCTCACCATTGCAACAAATGAAAACGGAGAATTATTATTTTGCAGTGAAACCATCACTTCAATTCTAGGTTATGATCCAGACGATGTTATGGCGCTGGAATTTTGGAAACTTACCGAAGATCCCGAATTCAGCAGAGACAATTATTACAAAAACTATATTGACAACAAATTGTACATCCGAAAATTAAAAAGCAAAAACGGAGAATATAAATACATTCAATGGAAAGATAAAAAGTTCTCAGACGAATTAATTATCAGTATAGGTCAAGATGTAACTGAACAAATAATAGTTCAGGATCAATATAAAAACCTGATCCAGACTGCAACCGATATTATTTTTGAAATAAGTCTTGATGGACATTTTACTTTTATAAACGAATTTGGATTTTCTATTTTAGGTTATACTGAAAACGAAGTGCTTTTACAGCATTATTCGAATTTTATTCATGAAGATCACATTGCCAATGCTGTAGATTTTTATGAGAACCTGGAGCAAAATGAACTCAATTATCCAACAATTGAAATTCCGATTTTAAAGAAAAACGGTGAGGAATTATGGATTTCTCAAAAAGTAATTGTCCGCAAAAATGATTTGGGAATAACAATTGGTTTTGCCGGAATCGCGAGAGATATAACCGAATTAAAAAATATCGAAAACGAGAAAAAAAGACGTTTGGAAAAAATTGAAGCATACAACAATTCTACTAAAAAACTTTCGACAACAAATTTCAGCGATTACGACAATATGCAAACCGTAATTGATTATATTATTAAAGAAGGTGCAATTGTATCAAAAGCTAACAGGGTCAGTTTCTGGAAATTTTCTGATGATGTGATCACGTGCAAGAATCTATTTAGCCGAGACAATCAGACTCTAAGCGATAAAAATATTCTTGATAAAGAATCCTATCCCATTTATTTTGAAACCTTAAAAAACAAAGCCATAATAAATGCACCTGATGTTTTTGACAAATTAGAAACATCAGAATTTCAAGAAACTTATTTTAGAAATAACAAAATTAAATCGATGCTCGATGTTCCGATTTTCTTAAACGGACAATTAGCAGGAGTCGCCTGTTTTGAAAGTACTGGCGAAAAAAGAGAATGGGATAACGAAGATATCAACTATGCCAGAACAATTGCTGACGTTATTTCGCTGGCAATTTCATCGCAAATGAGGCTTAAAGCCGAGAAAAAACTGGAACTGAAAAGTGATCTGCTTTCGGCAATGGCACTTTGTACAGAGAAATTTCTGCTTAGCAAAGGTCCGCAAAAAATGTTTCAGGAAACGTATAATATAATTGGAAAAGCCTCAAAAGCAGATCATATTTTTTATTATGAAAAAGATTTTGAAACCAATACAATCAGTCAACAATACAAATGGTCAAGAGAGGGCGTTGTACATCAAATAACTGAACTTCAAAAATTTACTGAAGAAAACTTAAAAGAAATTATTTTTCATTCAGAGAGCAAAAGAGCACTAAGTATACTGACAAAGAATCTTGAAGAAACATTTTTCAAAAATTTGTTAGTTACAAATGACATTAAATCAATTTTGATTCTGCCATTATTTTCAAACAATGTTTTTTCTGGATTTATTGGATTTGACGATTGCACGAAAGAAAGAAAATGGACTGATGATGAAATTTACATCTATCAGACTTTAGCCAATAATATATCCTCAGCTTTAGAACGTCACCGAAATCAAGCTAAAATCAAAGAAAGTGAAGATGCCATTAAAGCCAAAGAACTTGCCGAAGCAGCAAACAAATCAAAATCTGATTTCTTGGCTAATATGTCTCATGAAATTCGAACTCCATTAAACGGAATTATCGGATTTACTCATTTATTGATGAAAACAAATCTTGAAGAAATTCAGGAAAAATACATGACGACCATTAATCAGTCGGCACATTCGCTGCTTGAAATTATTAATGACATTCTTGATTTCTCGAAAATTGAAGCAGGAAAACTGGAACTTTATATTGATTTATATGATCTTCAAAAAATCCTCGGACAGATTTTTGATTTAATTATCTACGAATCAAATCAAAAAAATCTGCTGCTAGAACTGAATGTTGACCCGAATGTTCCAAAATACATTTGGACCGATATTGTTCGATTAAAACAAATTTTAATCAATCTTTTATCAAATGCTATCAAGTTTACAAATGAAGGTTCTATAAAATTAAATGTTTCTGTACTTGACAAAAAATGTGATGATTTCTATGTTATTCGTTTTTCTGTTATTGATACCGGAATTGGGATATTAGAAAAAAATCAGAAGAAAATATTTAAAGCTTTTTCACAAGAAGACAGTTCTACAACGAGAAAATTTGGCGGAACTGGATTAGGGCTTACCATTTCAAATCAATTATTAGCTTTAATGGAAAGCCGTTTACAGCTTAAAAGCAAAATTGATGAAGGAAGCACTTTTTATTTTGATTTAAGCCTTAAAACAAGCGAAAACACAATCAATGAAAAACTTAGAGCCCTTTCAAACGGAGTAGAACCTGATTATACGCTTAGCTACAATTCAAATATGAAAAATGTAAATATTTTGATTGTAGAAGACAATAAAGTGAATATGCTGCTTTTAAAAACGATCTTAAAAAACCTAAACATGAATTCGATTATTTTTGAATGTGAAAACGGTTACGAAGCTGTAAAACAGATTGAAAATATAAATCCAGACCTTGTGTTTATGGACATACAAATGCCAATTATGAATGGCTATGAAGCGACAAAAGCAATCAGAATTACCGAAATTGGCAAAACCATTCCTATTATCGCTGTAACTGCAGGTGCTGAAAAAGAAGAAAAAAACAAATGTATCTCTGCCGGAATGAATGATTATATTTCAAAACCTATAATTAGAGGTACTGTAGAAGAAGCATTGCGAAAATGGCTAAAATAGTTGAAAACAAAATGGCTTTCATTGTCTCAAAATTGCTAAAAAATATATAAATTCGTATTAATAAAAACATAATACGTTTAAATCGAATACACTATGAAATGGCAAGGCAGAAGACAAAGTGATAATGTTGAAGACAGAAGATCTATTTCTGGAGGTAAAATAGCTGTTGGGGGTGGAGTTATCGGAATTATAGTTTTACTGCTTAATGTTTTTGGCGGGGAAACTGGTAAACAAATCGCACCAGTCTTAGAGCAAATGCAGGGCGGACAAACACAAACTGAAACCGCAGCTCCTTTAAGCAAAGAAGATGAAGAAATGGGCAATTTTGTTAGGACAATGCTTGCATACAATGAAGATACTTGGAGCAAAATTTTCGAAGAGCATGGCATGACTTATGAAAAACCAAAATTAGTTCTTTTTAGAGGCTCTGTTCAAACTGCCTGTGGCGGTGCATCATCAGCATCTGGTCCGTTTTATTGTCCAGGAGATCGAAAAGTGTATATGGATTTGGCTTTTTTTGAGGAATTAAAAAACAAATTTGGTGCAAAAGGAGGCGATTTTGCGATTGCTTATGTTATAGCGCACGAAATTGGTCATCATATTCAGACTTTACTTGGTACATCGGCAAAAATGCGACAGGCACAAGAAGGAAAAAGTGAGGCTGAAGCCAATAAACTTTCTGTAGCCTTAGAACTTCAAGCTGATTTTTATGCTGGAGTTTGGGCTCATGACCACCAGCAAGAACTTGAAGTTGGAGATATTGATGAAGCGTTAAGCGCAGCAAATGCCGTTGGCGATGACGCCATTCAAAGTAAAATGCAAGGACATGTTGTTCCTGATTCCTTTACTCACGGAACGTCTGAACAAAGAATGTACTGGTTTAAAAAAGGTTTTAAAACCGGAGACATCAAACAAGGTACAACCTTTGAAGAAATTCAATAATACATAAACCAAATATAATAACCACCAAAAAAGCACAACTTAGCAGTTGTGCTTTTTTAATTTCCAAAATAAAAATTCCAAATTCCAATTCATCAGATTTGGAATTTGGAATTTCTAAATTGGAATTGGTTTTCGGGCGAAAACAAAAAAAGCCTTGAATTTCTTCAAGGCTTTAAATCTGGGTGGCTGACCGGGTTCGAACCGGCGACCCGCGGCACCACAAACCGCTACTCTAACCAGCTGAGCTACAACCACCATTTTTGCTTAGCGAGTGCAAATATAGAACAAAGGTTCAGTTCTACAAAGAAAAAAATGAAAAATTTACAATAAATTTTCTAAGCTATTGACTGCCAAACACCTTTCAACAGTAAAACCTTCAGCAAAATCTTTCCCAACAAGTCTTCCTAAATCCTGTGCACGGTAATTTAAGCTTTCAAAGAAGTTTTTACTTGTAATAGGCGTTGCAGGCTCACTTGAATTTGGATCGTAAAATTGCGTTTTATATGCTGCAATTGCTTCTACTTTCTTTTTTTCGAAACCAGTGATATCAACCACAAAGTCTGGAACGATATTTTTCCATTGAATATAATGGTAAACTACCTTTGGTCTCCACGCCTCTTGTTTCTCTCCGTCAAGGATCGTTTCAATTTTCATTAAACCTGATAAAAAGCAAGCATCAGAAACTAATTTGCTTCCTTTTCCGTGATCAATATGGCGGTCGTCAATGGCGTTGCACAGCACAATCTCAGGCTTATATTTTCGGATCATTTTAATGACCTCTAATTGATGCTTTTCATCGTTTACAAAAAATCCATCACGCATTGCTAAATTTTCTCTAACAACAACTCCTAAAATCTTTGCAGCATCTTTTGCTTCTTGATCTCTAATTTCGGCTGTTCCGCGCGTTCCTAATTCACCGCGCGTCAAATCAACAATACCTACTTTTTTCCCAAGAGAAACTTCTTTTAAAATTGTTCCAGCGCAACCCAATTCTACGTCATCTGGGTGTGCCCCAAAGGCTAATATATCTAATTTCATTTTTTTTGTTTCAGGTTTCAAGTTTCAGGTTTCAAGTTAACGACACAACGTGAAACTTGAAACCTGAAACTTGAAACAATTTATAAACTATTTTCTTAAAACTCTCTTCATCGTCATCGATTTATTGACGCTTTCCTCCCATTCTTTTTCGGGATTGCTTTCTTTTGTAATACCGCAACCCATGTATAAAATGGCTGTATTTTCCTGAATCTGCATACAGCGTAAATTTACGAATAAATCAGAACTTGTATTATTCCCTGCAAAACTGCTGTTTAACTCGCCTAGAAAACCGGTATAGAAAGTTCTATCGTACTTTTCATTTTCTAAAATAAAAGCTTTTGATTTCTTTTTAGGAAGTCCGCAAACTGCGGGCGTTGGATGCAAAGTATCAATAACTTCTTCTAGTGTTGAATTATCCTTTAAAACTCCTGAAATATCGGTTTTAATATGCCAAATTGATCCGGCTTTTAAACTGTACGGTTCTGAAACAACAACCGAAGCTGTAAATTCTTTAAGCCGTTTTACAATAAAATCTGTCACAAATTGCTGTTCGTCTTTTTCCTTTTGCTGCCAGACAATTTCAGTTTCCAGATTATCTTTTTGTGTTCCTGCCAAAGCCATGGTTTCAAAAACATTTCCATTTGCTTTTAAAAGTTTCTCTGGCGTTGCCCCCATCCAAAGTCCAATTTTTGGATGAAAAAAGCAATAACAAAAAGTGGCTGGATATAATTGAACCAAATGCTGAAAAGTTTCGATAAAGTCAAATTCAGCTAAAAGTACCTCTTCACTTCTTGACAAAACTACTTTTTTGAATTCTTCATTTTTAATCGCCTGAATTCCCTGCGCAACTAAATACTCATATTGAAATTTAGCTTCAGAATCAAAATTTAAATCATCAATTTCGATTGGTTCAAATGAAGTATTTTCTTTTTCAGAAGTAATAATTTCCGATTCATTTTCAGGAATCAGAATTAGTTGTTTTTCATCAAAAGAAGCAAAAACAAATCCTTTTTCGCTGTAATCTATAACGGTGTGTAAAGTATTATTTTGCTGTAAAATCCCAACAAGATCTGTAGTATTGGGCTTAGAATAAAGTACAAAAGGCAAGTTTTGCTCTTGATGATTTTTAATTTTTAAGAAAAATGGACTCATAATTTATTCACTTTTCTTTCTGTCCAAAACCATATTCGTCAATTTGCAGAGCGAAACTAAATTTCCAGCTTCATCGGTAATTTTAATTTCCCATAAATGGACAGTTCTTCCTTTATGAATAATTCGGGCCGTTCCAAAAACATAGCCTTCGCGAATACTTTTCAAATGATTTGCCGAGATTTCGATGCCTCTTACCTCCTGTTCTCTCGGATCAATAAAAAAGAAAGAAGCAGCGCTCCCTACACTTTCCGCTAAAGCGACAGAAGCACCGCCGTGTAATAATCCCATTGGTTGATGAACGCTTGGATTTACAGGCATTTTTGCAGTTAAAAAATCTTCTCCGGCGTCAATATATTCAATTTTCAGCGTTTCCATTAATGTATTTTTAGAAAACTCATTACATCGCGCTAAAATCTGTTCTTTAGTGTAATTCATTCAGATAAACTTTAAAATCGTAAAATTAAAGAAAGATAAGACACAAATTGAAAAATCGGATTCTAAAATTAAAAATCATTTATGAACTTGTCAGTTTTTTGCTATTTTTACAAAAACAACTATAATCTCTGGGTGGATTTTTTTCAGCCACAGATTACACAGATTGACACAGATTATTTTTTGTTTGACAATGCTTAAAAATCTTCTAAATCATTTTAATCTGTGGCAAAAAAAAGAAAAACAATAATGCGTCAATATCTTACAATCTTAGTTCTGGGTTTAATTCTAGCTTTCAGTTCCTGTCGAACTGACTTTGATACTGTTGCCAGCACTGGAGATTTAAAGTTTTCAAAAGACACTGTTTATTTAGATACTGTTTTTAAAAATATTGGCTCAAGTACTTACCAACTAAAAGTTTATAATCGAAGTAAAAACGATATTTCGATTCCTATCGTGCAATTCAAAAAAGGACTAAATTCAAAATACCGAATGACGGTTGACGGAATGAATGGCATTAACGGAAAGATTTTTAAAGATGTTACACTTTTAGCAAAAGACAGTTTATACATTTTTATTGAGACGACCGCAGATATTACAGACGCTAATCCAACCGATTTTTTATATACCGATGAAATTCAGTTTGACAGTGGTGCAAATCTTCAAGAAGTCGCCTTGGTAACACTGATTCAGGACGCTGTCTTTTTATATCCAAATCAAAATCCAGACGGAACAAAAGAAAAAATCAAAATCGACGGAAAAGATGTTGACGGATTTTATCTTAACGAAAATGATCCTGTAAACGGAAATGAATTAATTTTTACCAAACAAAAATCATACGTTATATATGGCTACGCAGGAGTTCCAGAAAATAAAACAGTAACTTTTGAAGCTGGAGCCAGAGTTTATTTCCATACTAATTCAGGGTTATATGTTGGTAAAAATGCTTCTCTACAAATCAATGGAGCAAAATCGACAACAGAAAAACTTGAAAGTGAAGTTATTTTTGAAGGCGATCGTTTAGAATCTCTTTATTCTGATATTCCTGGGCAATGGAAATCGGTTATTTTGGAAAACGGAAGCAATAATCACTCGATTAAAAATTTAACTTTAAAAAATGCCACTACTGGATTAGATATTCGAAATTCTTCTAACACGATTCAAATTAAAAACACCCAAATTTATAATTGTGCCGAATATGGTATTTTTGCTCAAAACGCTCGAATCAACGGAGAAAATTTAGTCATTAATTATGCCGGTTTAACCAGTTTATCGTGTGTTTATGGCGGAAATTATAGTTTCACACATTCTACTTTTAATAACAATTGGCAAAGCAGTTCGCAATTTGCAGTTAATTTGAGCAATAGCTTGGCAGGCAAAACACCAGAAACGAATCCGCTTACGCAAGCGACTTTCAATAATTGTATTATTTACGGCTCAAATTCAAGCGAGTTCAATTTGAATAAAAACACAAACGCAACATTTGTTTATCAATTGAACAATTGTCTTTTGAAATTCAACGGTTCGACAACAAACCCTGATTATCAGTTTAAAACTGATACACAACATTATAACAACATTATTCTGAATGAAAATCCGAAGTTTTATAATGTTAATCAGAATAAACTCAATATCGATAAAACTTCTGCCGCTTTCGCAAAAGGAAATCAGGCGTATATTATTCCATTAGATATTTTGGGAATTACAAGAACTTCGCCACCGGATTTAGGTGCTTATCAGAGTCAGGATTTCCCGAAGTAAAAAAATTGCCACAAAGACACGAAGGCACTAAGTTTTTTTTTAAAATAAAACATCATCTAATGAAAATTCAGATCACAAGTTTAATTTATATCTTTTTCTGTATCAACACATACGCCCAAACAACAATTATTAAATGTGATTCCATTTATAAAAATAAAGGAATCACAATAAAACTAATCAATTTTGATAATGAGAAAGACGGTTATGATGATGAAAAAAATTCAATTCTAATCATTAGTCAAAAACTAAATGGCAAAAATTCAATTATAGTAAAAGATTCTATTTTTAGCAGTGCTCAACAAATTGAATTTAAAGACTTTAATAATGATAAAATAAAAGACCTTTTAATTCAAAATATTTCTGATGTTAGAAGTAATTGGACATACAATTTGTATTTATACAATACAAAAACTCAAAATTTCAAAAGAGTAATTGGATTTGAAGAAATCAAAAATCCAAGTTACAATTCTGAATATAAGATTATTGAAAGCCATGTAATTTCTGGAACTAATTGGATTGCATTTTATAAAATCAAAAACAACAAAGTTTATGATTATAATATTGAGATAACCGATGATGGCAGTTCTAAAGCTGAAAAAGAATACAAAAAGGCAATCAAAAAAATTACTTCAACAAAATAAAAAGAGCTTTATAGTAAAACTTCTTGAGTTAAAAAAGCAACAGTAAGAAAATATACCTAAATTTAAACATCATTTAACGCAACACATTCATAAAAGTAGTAGATTTGCTACAATACACATTTTAAACTTCTAAATATCAGATTTTTAAAACCGTATTTTCTAACCAAATCTTAAACTTTAACTATGAAAAAAAACTACTTTTTACTTTTATTGATGTTTACTGCCGTTGGATTTTCTCAAATTCCATCTGGTTATTATAACACTGCAACTGGAACGGGTTATACTTTAAAAACCCAATTATACAACATTATTAAAGGACATACTGATAATGGTTATGCAGGTTTATACACAACCTATCAAACTTCTGACGTTGACAATTTTTACGAAAATGATGGAACTGTTTTAGACATGTATTCTGAAAATCCATCAGGAACAGATCCTTACAATTACAGTACTGGAAGCACACAACGATGTGGAAATTATTCAGCTGAAGGTGATTGCTACAACAGAGAACATATTATTCCGCAGTCTGTTTTTAATGAACAATCTCCTATGGTTGCCGATGCGCATTTTATTACTCCAACTGATGGAAAAGTAAACGGAATGCGTTCCAATTATCCGCACGGAACAGTAGGTACAGCAACTTACACTTCTCAAAATGGAGGTAAATTGGGATCAAGTTCTGTATCTGGATATTCTGGAACTGTTTTCGAACCAATAAACGAATTTAAAGGAGATATTGCTAGAATGTATTTTTATTTCGCAACACGATATGAAAATACCGTTTCCGGTTATTCTTACGCTATGTTTAATGGCACAAGTAACCAAGTTTTCACAACAGCTTTCTTAAATATGCTTTTGGCTTGGAACGCTCAAGATCCCGTAAGCGCGAGAGAAATTGCAAGAAACAATGCGGTTTATGCACGTCAAAACAATAGAAATCCGTTTATTGATCATCCAGAATATGTAAATCAAATTTGGGGCGGAACTTCTTCTGGAGATACTCAGGCGCCAACTGCTCCAACGAGTTTAGCTTCCACTTCAAAAACGGCAACTTCAATTACACTTTCTTGGACTGCATCTACAGATAATGTCGCTGTAACAGGTTATGATGTTTATGCTAATAGTGTTTTAAAAACAACCGTTTCTGGAGTGACAGCTACGATTACAGGTTTAACAGCTTCTACAGCATATTCTATTTATGTAAAAGCAAAAGATGCTGCCGGAAATACTTCTGCCTCAAGCAATACCATTTCGGTTACAACCAACAGCAGTGGCACCGGAACTGCAACAGATTTACTTTTCTCTGAATATATCGAAGGTTCTGGAAACAACAAAGCTTTAGAGATTGCCAACAATACAGGAAGTTCTGTAAATTTATCGGCTTATACTGTAAAAAAACAAACCAACGGAGCTGGCGCATGGAGTACAGGTTTAGCTTTAACAGGAACCTTAACGACAGGAAGTAAATTTGTAATTGTAAACAGTTCAATCTCGTCTAGTTGTTTTTCTACAAGTGCCGCTAACATTTCAACAACAGCAACCGAATTAACTTTTAATGGAAATGATGCTGTAGGTTTATTCAAAAATGGAGTTCTAATTGACATTATTGGGACTTTTAATGGCGGAACAGCCAACTTTGCCGCCGATGTAACTTTAAGAAGAAAATCGACTGTAACTTCTCCAAGCACTACTTTTAACTTAAGCGCTCAATGGGATTCGTTTTCGTCAGATACTTGCAATAATTTAGCTAGCAAAAAAGCACAGCCAATTGAAGAAGAAATTGTGGAAGTTTCAGATGAAATTGTAATTTATCCAAATCCTTCTAACGGGAATTTTAATATTGGTTTAGGAAATTCAGATGCACCTTATTCAATTGAAATTATTTCACTCGCAGGCCAAAAAGTTTTTGAAAAACAAAATGCGGCTTCTTCTCAAGTTTCTGCGCAAAATCTACCATCAGGAATTTACGTTATTAAAATTACACAAGGTGAAAAAACAACGTTAAAAAAGATAATAATTAAGTAAAAGAACAGATTATTATGAATTAAAAAGCGGCATTTAGCCGCTTTTTTTTATCCCTAAAAGACGATTTTTACAAAAATTGCTTTTTTCATCTATCTCACGGTTTCATAAATTTTGCAAATCCTTTTTATTTAGATGCTAAAAATCTAAAGTTTTATTTTTGATTTTTTCCTCTCTAAAAGTTTAATATTACAGAACATATCAAAAAAGAAAAATCAATAAATCTTTAATTTTTACTAAAGACCGAAACCTATTGATTTTGCGTCTTTTTGGTAGAAAAAATGCAAGAAAAAAGCAATTTCATTTTTTTTGAAAAGAGATCGTTTTCAAATTTGCGCTTACTATTTATTTACACTAAATTTGCACCTTCAATACAACAAACTACACAAATGATCCATTTCTTTGAAAACCAAAGCAAAACTGTTTTTGCCGTACAGACGCAAAACGAAATTTCAGCTCAAGACATTTCAAAATTAAACTGGCTTTTTGCCGACTCTAATAAGATCGAAAAATCCGCATTGACGGGTTTTTTTGTTGGTCCACGCGCCACTATGATCACACCTTGGAGTACAAATGCTGTAGAAATCACTCAAAATATGGGTATTCCGGGCATTATCAGAATCGAAGAATTTCATCCTGCAACGGAAGACTTTACTGATTTTGATCCAATGCTTTCTCAAAAATTCAATGAATTAGATCAGGAGATTTTCACTATCAACATTCAGCCAGAACCAATTCTGGAAATTGACGATATTGCAACTTACAACAAAGTTGAAGGTTTAGCTTTAAGCGAAGAAGAAGTAGAATACTTAAATAATCTTGCAACTAAACTTGGCAGAAAACTAACAGATTCTGAAATTTTTGCTTTCTCACAAGCCAATTCAGAACACTGCCGTCACAAAATTTTCAACGGAACTTTTGTAATTGATGGTAAAGAAAAAGAGACTTCTCTTTTTAAATTAATCAAAAAAACATCACAGGAAAATCCTAACGATATTGTGTCTGCTTATAAAGACAATGTTGCTTTTGTAAAAGGACCAAAGGTGCAGCAATTTGCACCAAAATCGGCAGACAAACCTGATTTTTATGAAATAAAAGAATTTGATTCTGTTATATCATTAAAAGCAGAAACACACAATTTCCCAACAACAGTGGAGCCTTTCAACGGAGCTGCAACAGGTTCTGGAGGAGAAATTCGTGACCGTTTAGCGGGTGGACAAGGTTCTTTGCCATTAGCAGGAACTGCCGTTTACATGACTTCATATTCTCGTTTGAAATCCTTCGACTCCGCTCAGGATGACAGAAAATGGGAAAATGCTGTTGAAGAAAGAAAATGGTTGTACCAAACTCCAATGGATATTTTGATCAAAGCTTCAAACGGAGCTTCTGATTTCGGAAATAAATTTGGTCAGCCGTTAATTACAGGTTCAGTTTTAACTTTCGAGCATTCAGAAAACGACCGTAAAATTGGTTACGACAAAGTAATAATGCAAGCGGGCGGAATTGGATACGGAAAATTAGACCAATCAATCAAAAAGAAACCACAAGAAGGCGATAAAATCGTAATTCTTGGTGGAGAAAATTATAGAATCGGAATGGGTGGCGCTGCGGTTTCTTCTGCAGATACTGGAGCTTTCGGTTCAGGAATTGAATTAAATGCCATTCAGCGTTCAAACCCGGAAATGCAAAAACGTGCTGCAAATGCGATTCGTGGTTTAGTAGAAAGCGACAATAATCCTATTGTTTCTATTCACGATCACGGAGCTGGAGGACACTTAAACTGCCTTTCAGAATTGGTTGAAGAAACTGGAGGTTTAATTGATTTAGATAAATTACCAGTTGGAGATCCAACACTTTCTGCAAAAGAAATTATCGGAAACGAATCTCAAGAAAGAATGGGATTGGTTATCGGTCAAAAAGATATTGATACGTTACAAAGAATTGCCGACAGAGAGCGTTCACCAATGTATCAGGTTGGAGATGTAACGGGCGATCACCGTTTTACTTTCGAATCAAAATCAAATGGTTCAAAACCGATGGATTATGCTTTAGAAGATTTCTTCGGAAGTTCTCCAAAAACGGTTATGACTGATAAAACTATTGATAGAAAATATGCTGATGTTGCTTATTCAGCAAATGATTTCGAAAGCTATTTAAAAGACGTTTTACGTTTAGAGGCTGTTGCTTCAAAAGACTGGTTGACAAACAAAGTGGATCGTTGTGTTGGAGGAAAAGTAGCTAAACAGCAAAATGCAGGTCCGTTACAATTGCCTTTGAATAATGTCGGCGTTATGGCTCTAGATTATTTAGGAAAAGAAGGAATTGCGACTTCTATCGGCCACGCTCCTATTGCAGCTTTGATTGATCCGGTTGCGGGAAGCAGAAATGCTATCGCAGAATCGTTATCAAACATTGTTTGGGCGCCAATTAAAGATGGTTTAAAAGGAATTTCATTATCGGCAAACTGGATGTGGGCTTGTAAAAACGAAGGTGAAGACGCTCGTTTATACGCTGCAGTTGAAGGTTGTTCAGAATTTGCAATTGAATTAGGAATCAATATTCCAACTGGAAAAGATTCACTTTCGATGAAACAAAAATATCCAAATGACGAAGTAATTGCGCCGGGAACGGTAATTATTTCGGCTGGAGGAAACTGTACTGATATTAGAAAAGTAGTGGAACCTGTTTTACAGAAAAACGGAGATTCTATTTATTATATCAATTTGTCTCAGGATGATTTCAAACTTGGAGGTTCGTCTTTTGCACAAATCAGAAATGTAATCGGAAACGAAACGTCTACAATTAAAGACGCTTCTTTCTTCAAAAATGCATTTAATACAATCCAGGAATTAATTGGTGAAAATCAAATTTTAGCCGGACATGATATCGGAAGCGGTGGTTTAATCACAACTTTATTAGAATTGTGTTTTGCTGATGTAAATCTTGGAGCAAAAATTGATTTCAGCGCTTTCGCGGAAAAAGATTTATTGAAAATCCTTTTTGCAGAAAATATCGGAATCGTTTTCCAAGCAAAATCAGATGCTGCTGTTGAAGCTAAATTAAGTGCAAATAATATTGAATTCTTCAAAATTGGTTCAGTACAAAACACCGCAGTTTTAGACCTTGGACTTTGGACTTTAGACATTAAAAAATACAGAGACATCTGGTTTGAAACTTCTTATTTATTAGATCAAAAACAATCTAAAAACGGAAGAGCTCAGGCACGTTTTGAAAACTATAAAAATCAGGTTTTAAATTATACTTTCCCTGCACACTTTACAGGAAAAAAACCAGAAATCGACAACTCTAAACCAAGACCAAAAGCAGCTATTATTCGTGAAAAAGGAAGTAATTCTGAGCGTGAAATGGCAAATGCAATGTACTTGGCAGGATTTGACGTAAAAGATGTTCACATGACCGATTTAATTTCGGGTCGTGAAACGCTTGAAGATATTCAGTTCATCGGAGCTGTTGGAGGATTCTCTAATTCAGATGTTTTAGGTTCTGCTAAAGGTTGGGCTGGAGCTTTCTTATACAACGAAAAAGCAAAAACTGCATTAGATAAATTCTTCAAAAGAGAAGATACTTTATCTGTTGGAATCTGTAACGGATGCCAGTTGTTTATGGAATTGGAAGTGATTAACCCAGAACACGAAGTTCACGGGAAAATGCTTCATAATGAAAGTAACAAACACGAAAGTATCTTTACTTCTGTGAAAGTTCAGGAAAACAATTCGGTTATGTTATCGACATTGGCAGGAAGCACTTTAGGAGTTTGGGTTTCTCACGGAGAAGGAAAATTCAAATTGCCTCTTGCGGAAGAAAACTACAACATTGTTTCTAAATATGCTTACGAAGGTTATCCTGCAAACCCTAACGGCTCTGATTACAACACAGCAATGATGTGTGACAAAACCGGAAGACATTTGGTTATGATGCCTCACATTGAGCGTTCGACTTTCCAATGGAACTGGGCGCATTATCCAAAAGACAGAAATGACGAGGTTTCGCCTTGGCACGAAGCTTTTGTTAATGCCAGAAAATGGATTGAGAAAAACTAAGAAATATATTTTTATTAAAGCGCCCGATAAATTCGGGCGCTTTTTTTTGGCCACGAATTCACGAATTGATTTTACTGAAAAAAATAATAGCAAAAAGATTTTCTTATTACACATATCCTTTTTCTATATTAACTTTTCCACAATCTTGTCATTCCGAGGAACGAGGAATCTCCGCAAGTAGCTCCGTACAGAAAAGTTGCCAATCTTTGTAGAGTCTCTCGTGGAGATTCCTCGTTCCTCGGAATGACAAACTTTGTGTCAATGAGTATTAAACAGAAATCACTATTTAAACTATTCTAAGATTAATTTAATAGTATCTTAAGGCAGTTTAAACAAGCATAAACATTCTGGTAAATATCTTTGTCTCATGAAAAATATGATACGCAAAATATACCTTCCAATTCTCTTATTCATTATAAGCCAATTTTCCTTTGCACAAAAAACTACAGCCATAAAAGGAAATATCACTGACGGAAAACTTCCAGTCGAGTTTGTCGATGTTGTTTTGAAAAAAGCCAGCGACTCTACCAAAATAGCCAATTATGCTGTGACAGATGTTACGGGAAATTTTGCTTTAGAGAATGTTCCTTCTGGAGATTATCAACTTCAATTTAAATTAATCGGTTTTAAAACTATTTCGCAAAAGATAAAAGTTGCTGAGAGTCCGATTTCCATTGGAACCATCAAATTACAAAATGATGCTAATTTACTGAATGACGTTGTTGTAAAATCTCAGAAAAAACAAATTCAGAAAACCAATGAAGGTTTTATTTTTAATGCTGTTTCGAATATTTCACAATCTGGAGGAACAGCCACCGATATGTTGAAAAGTATTCCGACAGTTGCTGTAGATGCGGAAGGCGGCATTACTTTGAGAGGAAAATCGCCAATGATTTTGATTAACGGAAAAAACTCTGCTATTACAAATATGGATCAGATTGCAGCGAGCAGTATTGAAAGCATTGAAATCATCAGTAATCCGACTGCGAAATATGATGCTAATGCAGAAAGTGGCATCATCAATATCAAACTCAAGAAAAATAATCAAAGTGGTTTGAATGGAGCCGTTGTTTTAGGAGGTGGTTTTGGCGCAAAAGGAAGAATGAACAGTTCGGTTCTTTTAAATAATAAAACAGAGAAATGGAATTTTGGTTTGGGATATGACAATCGTTTTGCTGGAAGAACCAAGAAAATAAACGCCGATAGAACTAATTATTTTATTGATGACGAACATTATATTCATCAAACTAGAAATGACGAGCGTACAGAAGGTTTGCAAAATTTGAAATTCAATGTTGATTATACTCCAAATGAAAGAAACTCATTTTCATTTGAAGCTTTAGGAAATATCGAAACTCAAGATAACGACGAAACGTTATACACACAGATAAACACCAGCACTAATGCTTTTTTCTCAAATAATAGAAGACATTCTTTAGAATTGGAACGTTCAAAAGTGGGCGAACTGTCTTTTAATTATGATCGAAAATTTTCTGATGATCGAAAAAGTTTAAATACTTCGATTACTTCTTCTTTTGGAAAACATAAAGAAAACACAGATATTGACACGTATAATTATGATGAATATCAACAGCAGATTGGTGATGCCAAATTACAACGCACACACAATTATGAAAACCAAAATATCTCGAATGCAATTGTAAATTACACTTTTCCTGTTTCAGAAAAAACAATTGTGGAAACGGGTTATAAAGGAACGTTCCGATTTTTTAATTCTGATTTTGAAAGTGCCGATTTAGTAAATGGTGATTACGTCGTCAATCCGATAGCCAGCAATACTTTCGAATTTAATGAGCAAATAAATGCCGTTTATGGAATGTTGAATTCGTTTATCGGCGAAAGCGAAAATCCAAAATGGAAATACAATTTAGGTTTGCGCGCAGAAAATGTTTCAAACACTGGAGCAACACAAAATAATAGTGATCGTTTTAGTAATAACTATTTGAAATTCTTTCCTTCGGCTTCACTGCAATTGAATTTAAAAGCGGATGAATTTTTCAAAATAGGTTACAGCAAACGTATAAATCGTCCAGATTTAGACGATTTGAATCCGTTTATTGATATTACAGATGCGCTCAATCCACATGGTGGAAATCCTTATTTGAAACCAGAAATTATCCATATTGCAGAAATGGCGTATAATAAAGATTGGAAAAGCTATTCGTTATCTGCAAATGCTTTTTACAGAAACGCAACTGACGCCATCAGACAATATGCACAGCTTTTAGACAATGGCGTAATCTTCCTTCAACCACAAAACATTGGAAGTACGGTTACGTATGGTTTAGAAACGATTTTTAGCCTAAAACCAATTGGCTTTTATGACGCTAATATCAGTGTAACGGCTTTTGAACAAAAAATAGACGCTTCAAATTTAACTCAGGACGTTGTAAAAAATGCTTTTAGCTGGTACGGAAAAATCATTAATAATTTTGTTCCGTGGAAAGGCGGAAAACTTCAGATTATTGGAAATTATAATTCGGCTTTAGCAACAGCACAAGGAAAAAGAATTCCGATTTACAATGTTGATATGGGATTTCAACAAAAACTAGGAAAAGGAAATGCTCGTTTAGGTTTGGTTGTAACCGATATGTTTAATACGCTCGAAAGCGGTTATAAAAACAATACAGCATTGTTCAGCAACAACAGAACCAACAAGTCAGACACACGTGCTTTGATGGTAACATTTGCTTATACTTTCAAGTCTGATTTTAAAGAGAAACTACTAGAAAATCAGTTTTCGACAGAATAATAATTCGTAAAATAAAAATCTGATAATTTTTTCATTCTTGTAATTGGGATTTATTTTTTCTATGGAAATTTAAAGTATATTCGCCTTGAAAATCTGCCACTGATTTTCCCCAAAGACCAAAAACACTTAAATCTACTATAGAATGAAATCTGTACACGTATTGCTTATTGCTATATTTTTTGTTGTTGCGAAATCTTATTCGCAAGCTGAAGTAAACACCATCACTCATAATTCGAAAGAGCGCTATATTACAACCACAATCGGTTTTCCAGTTCCCGGAACTTATGCGCCAATTGGCCAAAAAGGACCTATTACGCAATTAAATCCAGATGGAACAGGATTTATTCAAGCAGATGATTTGAGCAAAAAGAAAATCAACTGGGGAATCGAATGTACAGAAGAGGGAATTCCGGTTTTCAAGGAAGGATTCAACAGTAAATCATACACTTTTTGGTACAGACCTAATGACAGCGACGAATGGGCTTATTCTCAATTCTCCATTCATTTTGCGAAGAAAAAAATGTTTCTGATGGGAGAAAGAGTCAAAGAATACGAAGATTTTAACGTGCAATAATCTCCAAAAAAAATAATATTGTTTTTAATTAGATAATTTGTAATTTTTTCGAAAATTTACTACAAAAAAGAAAACGTTTTCGTTGATTTTTAATAGTCCCTATAAATTTTCCCATAAAATTCCACAAAATTAAAAATTATACCTATTTTTTATTTAATTTGCGATAAAATTCAATATATTAAACATGGTTTCAATCACACGCCTTTTTGATTTTCCCTATTATCAACAAGAAACTTATAACCTTCCGGTTGCCTTAGCAACAAAAAAAAACGGAGTCTGGGAAAAAACATCTAGCCAGGAATATATTGCAAAAGCAAATGCTGTTTCAAGAGCGTTATTGCGCATGGGCATTCAGAAAGATGATAAAATTGCCTTAATTACATCAAACAACCGTACCGAATGGAATATAATGGATATTGGTGTTCTGCAGACAGGCGCGCAGACCGTTCCAATTTATCCTACTATTTCTGAAGAAGATTACGAATATATATTAAATCACAGTGGCAGTATGTACTGTTTTGTGTCTGATGAAGAAGTACTTCAAAAAGTAAGGCTTATTCAGGCAAATGTGCCAACTTTAAAAGAGGTCTATTCGTTTAATGAAATTCCAGAGTGCAAACACTGGAGTGATCTACTTATTTTAGGTGAAGACGAAAGCAATCAAAATGAAGTTGAAGCTAGAAAAGACAGTATAAAAACCGATGATCTTGCTACAATTATTTATACTTCTGGAACAACCGGAAGACCAAAAGGCGTTATGCTTTCGCACAAAAATATTGTTTCTAATGTTTTAGACAGTGCGCCAAGAATCCCATTTGATCCAGGAAAAAGCACTGCATTGAGCTTCTTGCCTATCTGCCATATTTTTGAAAGAATGATCTTGTACATTTATCAGTATTATGGTGTTTCGGTTTATTTTGGAGAATCAATTGATAAAATCAGTGACAACTTAAAAGAGGTTCGTCCAACTGTAATTACGGCTGTACCAAGACTTTTGGAGAAAGTTTACGATAAAATTTATGCAAAAGGAACTGAATTAACAGGCATCAAGAAAAAATTATTTTTCTGGGCGATTGATTTAGGTTTAAAATACGAACCATACGGAGCAAATGGTTTCTGGTACGAATTTCAATTAAAAATTGCCCGCAAACTTATTTTCAGCAAATGGAAAGAAGGTTTGGGAGGAAATTTGGACTTAATGGTTTCTGGAAGTGCCGCTTTACAGCCACGTTTGACTAGAGTTTTTGCTGCTGCAGAAATTCCAGTTATGGAAGGTTACGGATTATCTGAAACTTCTCCAGTAATCGCCGTAAACGACCAAAGAAACAAAGGTTTCAAAATTGGAACTGTTGGAAAAGTAATCCGTAACGTAGAGGTTAAAATTGCCGAAGATGGCGAAATTCTTTGCAAAGGACCAAACGTAATGCTAGGTTACTTTAAAGACGAAGAAAAAACTGCTGAAGCTTTGCAAGGTGGCTATTTCCACACGGGAGATATTGGAGAAATCGACAGTGAAGGTTTCTTGAAAATCACCGACCGTAAAAAAGAGATGTTCAAAACTTCTGGAGGAAAATACATTGCACCGCAAATTATTGAAAATGCCATGAAACAATCTCGTTTTATTGAGCAGATTATGGTAATTGGGGATGGCGAAAAAATGCCAGGTGCTTTTATTCAGCCAAATTTTGAATTCGTAAAAGAATGGGCAAAAATCCACAAAATTACTTTAGGAAAAACAGATAAAGAAATAAGTGAAAATCCAGATGTAATCAAACGTATTGACGACGAAGTTGAAAGCATCAATGAGAAATTTGGAAACTGGGAAAAAGTAAAACGTTTTGAGCTAACTCCAGATGTTTGGTCTATTGACGGCGGACAACTTACTCCTACTCTAAAATTAAAGCGTAAAATCATTAAGGAAATCTACAAAGATCTTTACGCTAAAATCTATGGTCACAATTAAAATTCCAAAATAATTAACCAAGGAAAAAGGCTGTCTAAATTTAGACAGCCTTTTTTAATTCTGAAGACACCAATACAAAATCTTAGCGATATTTTTGGCATCGTCAATGCCACGGTGGTGCGTTCCTTCCAACGGAATATTCAGCATCTGTAAAGCCCCATTCATTCCGGTTGGTTTTACTAAACCAAACTTTTCTGCAAAATGAGTTTTTACATTAATATGTTCCTCTCCCATTGGATAAGGAATTCCAAACGATCTACATTGTTTTTTAAGCATATTTAAATCGTATTGACCGTAACTTGCCCAAGTATATAAATCGGGATTGTAATTGTCGATTAACTCATTAATCGCTTCTTCAAAAAGAACACCATTTTTATCCAATAAATCTTGAGTAATGGTTGTCAGTTCTGTACAAAAAGGACTCACAGTCGAACGTTGTGGTTTTATCAATATTCCTTTGTTTTTCGAAATCTCACCGGTTTCTGTATCCAGTACAGCCAAACCAATTTCAATGATTTCATTTTCCTGGCCCTGCGGGACCGCACTTTGCCAACATGTGGCTTCTAAATCGATAATAATAATTTTATCTGTAGTTTTCATTTTGTTTAATTTTTTAATAATTGTGTTTAATTTTTTTAACCGCTAGGTTCGCTAAGATTTACGCAAAGGTTAGTTTCACGCAGATTTTGCAGATTTGAGCAGATTTTTTTGAGTAATCTTTTTAATCCTTTAATCTCTGGCTAAAAAAAACTTTGTGTCTTAGCGCCTTTGTGGTAAAAGACTTAGAAAAACATGCTTTTAAAATCTAGAAAGAAATTTCTTTTCTTAGACTTTTTCTCTGACTTTTCCTTTTTTTCAGAATACTTTTTTTCAAAAACTGCTTTAGCTTTCTCAATCCGTTGGATTGGTTTTGTTTGTTCTGTTTTAGAATTTTCGTAAAACTTTTTGAAAGGACGCGGCTCAAAATCAACCAAAATTGCAGCCATATTTATAGCATCAATGTTTGATGGGTCTGTTTCTCCTTTAAAGAAAGTTTCGATAGGTCTAAACTTATCTTTCTTTTCCTTAAACTTATTCTTTTTGGTATGATCGAAATCTAAACCCAAAAGATTACTGAAAACATTCAAATCATCTTTTGTTGGATTCTTTTCGAAAATAAGCCAGCAAAAATCACGAAGTTTTCCACGAGAAGGTTTGTACAAATAATCAAAGTATTTACCTTCTTTTTCTATCTCATATTTTTTTCTAATTGCTTTTTTATATTTATCTAATGTATTGTTTTGCATGGTGTTTTTATTTTGCAATTCTTGGGAATCTCAGGAAACCGAAGGCTTTTCTGGGAAATCCAATATCACAAAAGTTTAAAAACACCCTTGCTTTACCAGAGAAATATCTCTAAATGATATCTATAATATCCCAAAAATTCACCTTTCCTTTCCATAGGTTAATCAGTTCCAAATCCCATATTTTCATTGAGGCAAATGGCAACTCACTAAACTCCACTGTATCTGTTTGACCACTTTGGCCCAACGCAAATCCTATTTCTTGATTCATCCTTAAATTTTTATTGTTAATTAAAACCACCAGCGTTTCCATTGATGGTTTTCTTTATTTTACGAAGATTTCCTTCAATTGACCAATTACGTTTCCACCGCCAGAAATTGTGATTTCTCCAATTTTATCTGCGATTTTTTCAACGTATTCCATCTCTTTCAGCTTCCACAACATTTCGTTTTCTTCCATCAGCTTGGCTGTGTTTAGCAAACTTCTTGTTGCAGCAGTTTCTTCTCTTCTCATGATGCTGTTGGCCTGCGCTTTTTTCTCGGCAACCAAAACCTGATTCATGATTTCTTTCATATCTCCTGGAAGAATTACATCTCTTATTCCAGCATCAGAAATAGTCAAACCTAAATCTTTGATTTTAGTTTTTGCTTCTTCTAAAATAGCTTCCGCAATAGCATCTTTTTTGCTCAATAATTCATCTAAAGTCAATCCGCCTACAAAAGCTCTTAAAGCCAACTGCATGGCAACATACAACTGTTTCTCAAAGTCTTTGTTTTCGACCAGAGCTTTCATAATATCAATAACTTGGTATCTCACAAAGAAATTGATTCTCAATCCTGCTTTATCTTTGGTCAACAATTCCTGTCCAGAAATTTCTAGTTGCTGTTGTCTTGTATCAACAGTTTTAACTTCGATTGTAATCGCGTTATTCCAAAAGTAATGCGTTCCTGATTTCAACTCTTTTACAAAAGTTCCGTTCACAAACAGCAGCGCTTTGTCATTACTTGCTACAATGAATTTTCTGCTAAACATTTTCAATTGCAGATCTAAAATATTTACTGGAATATTCTCCGTGATTTCAATTTTAGAAAGATCCGCTCTAGTAAATTCATTTTTCACAATTCCTTTCCAGAACGCATATCTGCCCGCTGGCAAAACACTTTTAAAGTTTCCGTTTACGAATTGCAATACAATTTCGTTATCGGCAACCTCAACAACGTCAAGCATTGAAGCCAATACTTCATTCTGCAATAAAATATTCAATTCAAATGGAGCCTGAAATGATTTAGCCATATCGTAAATTATTACGTTCTTGTTTCCAAAAACCCAGTGAAGGCCTTCTTCTAATACTTTTACTAATTTTCTGTTTTCAAAAAGCAGACCCACTTGGTATGCCTCGATTTTAATTCTCTTTACCATAATATTTTTTTGTTTCAAGTTTTTCTTGTTTCAAGTTTCAAGTTTTGAAACAGTCGAAAATCTTTGTTCTATATTCTTTGTTCTATTCTCTTTATTCTATTCTCTTTATTCTATTCTCTTTATTCTATTCTCTTTATTCTATTCTCTTTTAAATAAAAAAACCTCCTTGCCTTTCTCCTCCGAAAAAAACGGATGAAGAGTTTGTAATTTGTTTACCTGAATTGTTTTCGATTCTATTTTATTGAGATGATCCCCAAATCATCTTAACAATCAAATCGAGAAGAAAACAAGTATTTCAAAAAACGTTGCTTTTCGCACTGGCTTTATCGTGAGTGTAAAACTTTAGATTTTGCAATCTTAATTTTACTGACAAAGACAAATCAGTTTTTTTCCTGGTCATCTTTTTAAGAGTGATGGTCTCTGGAAATACAGATTTACAGTCTGTTGACTTACCGCTCGTCCAACCGAAACTAGTTCGGTGCAGGATTCGAACCTGCGTTAACTTCTATTACTCTACCGGATTGAGTTACCGCATTGCTGCGAATGGGATTCGAACCCACAACACATAGATGGAGATCATTTTTTGGAAAACAATCAAAAACCTCCAAACCAAGTTGCATAGAAAAACATAATTCGCTTTCGCGGAAAGTTCCCTACAATGGTGCTGTACAGAAACACGCAACTGGACTTGTTTGATATTTTTAATCAAAGCCTAAACTTTGATGTATTTCAGTTTATAAAAGAACTTGTTTTATTTCTTGAACAAATATTCAAATTGTACTGCGCAGTTATTTTGCGCAGTACTTTTTTCTGCCACAAAGGCACTAAGACGCTAAGTTTTATTTTCTTTGAGACTTAGCGTCTTTGTGGCAAATAGTACAGGAAGAGAGACTCGAACTCTCAAAAAACTGATTCTAAGTCAGCCACGTCTACCAATTGCGCCATTCCTGCATTTAATTAACCTCAGGTTTCGACCTGAAATTTGTGGAAATAGTAGGATTCGAACCTACTCAGTCAAAAGACAACGGTTTTACAGACCGACCTAACTCTCCAACGTTAGCGTATTTCCATTTGTCTGGGAAACAGGACTCGAACCTGCAACCTCCTGCATCCAAAGCAGGTAAACAACCAATCGTTATCTTCCCAGAGTGTTTTTTAAAGGTTCTAAGATGCTAAGGTTCTGAGGTGCTAAGATTTTTGAACCTTTGCATCTTTGTCCCTCTGTCCCTTTGTGCCTAAAAAACCTTAGGCCCTTAGCACCTCAGAACCTCAGCATCTAAAAAAAGAACCTGTTCCTTCTAGAGAACGAGTGATTTTGGAAGGATTCGAACCTTCGACTCTCTGCTTCGTAGGCAGACGCTCTATCCAACTGAGCTACAAAATCAATATTTTTTGGGCACAAAAAAAGCACCCGATTAAAGGTGCTTTATAAATTCAACGGGATACGACTATCCTATTGCCTATATTGATGCACCAGTGTTGTTAAACGCCCAAGATCGAAACTCGGGTTTAGCAATTCTGCGTTGTATATGTTGTTATATAAAGCCATTTTATATGTTGTATTTTATTTTGAAATTATTGTTGTTATTTGAAATTCGATTTTCCGATTTTCTTCGGCAAAGATAAAGTCGAAAAAATCAATTATCCAAATCTTTTTTAAGGTTATTTTTCTGACTATCAATTAGTTACGTTTAAAATTAAAACAAAGAAATCCCTGTCCGCAAACTGGTGCAGATTCCTTTTTGTATCAAATGACTGTCTCTCATCAGATTACTTTTCAAGATTATATTTCGCTATTTGGTTTATGCATTAAACATTTGGTCAATTATTTTTTTAATTATTTTTAGTTAAGGTTTGATTTTCTATCGTTTTAAACATCTTTTTGTCACACTGAGCGAAGTCGAAGTGCTTTTTTAACGAAGTCGAAATGTCTTAAAACAAAAAAAGCGTCCCGAAATCAGGACGCTTTTATATTTTATGTTGAGTTAAACTCTAAAATTTACATTTCAATTTCATAAAAATACATAATACATCCTGATATTTTAGCCGGAAGATATCCCGCTAAGTGATCAAAATTTGGTTTTACTGAAAGTATCATGTGTTTTTTTGTTTTTTATTATGGGTGCAAATGTAGTTATTTTTGGATTAATTTAACAAATATTAGTTAAAATAAAATTTTTGTAACAATACCTTGCGGATTGGTATTTGCTTGTTTTGGTTTTTAATTTCTATTTCTTTTATTACTCTGTAATCGTAAATTCAAATTTGCCTTCTATAAATTGATTGTCAATACCACTAGAATAATTTAAATTAAAATCTTTCGCAGCAACATACGCTAAACCTATTTTATTATCGGTTTTTAAATAAACATTGTATACACTTAAAGCTGATATTTTAGGACCCTGAGAATCAATAATCACATTATATCCATCTCTGTATTCATTATATTTTTTTAAAAGTACATTTGTCGCTTCTTCAACATTATAAGTATTTATCTGAAATACTTCACAAAAGTCTACTCCTCTACTCTTATAACATTCAAAATCTTTATTTCTGTCATGATTATTAAATTGTTCTCCTCCTTGATAAAATATCACGACCTTTGAAGGCTCATAAAACTCTATTATTTGATCTAATCGTGTATTATCAAAACCTGCAATTACAAATAACACTAAATTTTTATTCAAATCAAAAATACCAGAATGTTTAAATAAAAGTCTAGGACTCTTATGATTTTTTGTTAGCCAATCTTTACAGTAATTTGTAGGTTTAAAATATATATATTTAACATTTAAAACATGTTTTTTTAAAAAGAAAAATAATGTCCAAATAGTTTCTCTAGGAACCGTTGATATATTTAATAAAAAATCACTATTGTTTTCGATATCACAAAAGAAAGATTCTAAAATATTCCAGTTTTCAACAGAATCATTATAATTTAGATCGATATATTCAATTGCAAAATGATGAATTAATTGTAATTGATTAATCTTATCTATATTACTTCTCATATTATCCATAAAAAGATAATCTCCAAAACGAATTAATATAATTTTTTTTATTAAAAATTTATCCATTGTTTCTTCCAGACCTTTTATAAATCTATCTTCCCATCCTAAAACGGTTATTAAATCAACATCCTTTTTCATTCGAATTCTATTTCTAATTGGTCATTAATATCTATATCGTCATTAAATAAGGAAATATTCTTATTATTGTACGCAGCTTCTAAAAAGACTTTAGCTGAAATCGAAAAATGTGAATGCTGCCCATTAGGGTCTAATCCTTGTGTCGGAAGAAGCATTCTATTTGGTACATATAAATTTAATTTAGTTCCATTACTTTTATGATTTACCGTTCGTTTATAAAGTAAGGTACTTCTTAAACAGATATCAATAATCTCTTTTATTTTTTCAGTAGCAACTGGATCACTATTTTGAGAAATGATAAAATTCACCGCCCTTGGCTCTGATATTTTTTCATCTAACAATCTTTTTTTTAAATATATCATTAATTGATCAAAGAAATTATTAATAGCTTTTGCCATCTCAATTGAACAATCCTCAATCTCTGAATCAATATTTCTCAATTTACTCCAAAAATCATCACTACTTCTTATAATTATTTCTGTCTGGGTTCCAGAAGGAATGGTTTTAATTAATTTCTCACCTTTATTAGAAACTTCTTTCTCATACATGTAAAAAATAGGTGTTAATAAATTTCGTATTACACCTGTAGATATATCTACAATTGTGTCAAAACCAGAATAATTTGGGAGATTAGCTTTTGGAGTGCGCCTAAATGCATATGCTCTTCCATATTTTGTTACGTAATCAATTATCTGACTACCTGTTGGATTTGGAAATTTTTCTTTAGCTAATTCTAATGCTTTTTCTCTTCCAAGTTTTAAATTATCTTTAAAGACTTTATCTACTGGTAAAAAATAATCAATCTCGCTTTCTATTCCTGCAATTTTCAATCTCTTTTTAATCACATCTTTAGCAAAATTACTAAATTCGGAATCTTTGCTATAAAGCCTCCTTGTTAAATCAATTTTAATAAAATCATGACCTTCCAATATTACTCCTCCTGTCGATGTTATATAAAAAGGTTTGATATCAGCTGTAGCTATTTTAAAGCTGAATAATTTATTATCTCTATACGATACCCAAGAATTAATAACTTCCTTATGAATTTGACCTAAATCTTGTATATCATCAAAAAATAATGAAAAATGAGCAGCATTTAGCTTTGGTATTCTTTTTAATTGTTCTAGTATTGGAATTATTGTATTATTAAATGAAAATGAATAATCAATAAAACTTTCAAAATCATCATTATTTAATTTTCTTTGACTTAAAATAGATTCTTTACTAATGTACATCTTGATTTTATCAAAAATGTCTTTTCCATGGCTCAAATCAGCATCTAAAATAAAAGAAATATTATCTTTCAACTCTTCTTCTACTTCAGCTGTCAATTCTAAACTTTTAATAGTACTGCTAAAAGTATCACATAAACAAGAAATTATATTAATGACTAAAAAATGCTCAACAACAATGTATTTCTTTAGATCTTTTTTATAAAGTAAATATTCTCTTTTTCCAAAAAGAGGATTTTTACAAGGTATATGTATGCCTACTATAGCTTGCTTATCCTGAACTTCTTCATTTAAAAGCTGTATAGGATATGAATAATACATTAAAGTCGAAGTTTTTCCACTGCCTCTAACACCAATTAAAACTATATTTCTAGTTGATTCTAAAAATCTAGTATAAGTGTTATCTTTAATATAAAACTTTAAAAAATCATCAACACTAATATTATTTGGTCTATCAAATACGAAAGGATTTTCCATTAGTTAATTATTAAATTAATGAGTCAATAATTTTTTCTAAATTATAGCTTTCATGTTTATCACTGAAAACTTTTTCGATATCCGTTTCAGTTTTAACAAAATCTTCACCTGGAACCGGATACGTGTCCTCAAATATAATTTGACCTAAATTTAAGTCAATTGGTAAATGATTTTTTGTAAAATTGTAGACGACAGAAACATTGGTGAATCCTTTTAAAATATTCGAATAATTTTTAGTATATCTCCTTTCTTCGTCTAATTTATATGCTCGCAGATATGTAAATCGAAGTAATTGTTTAAGTTCCTCTTGTTCTTTTTCATTAAATTCTGTAGGTATATCAATATCATATGTTATCGATATTCTTCCCATTTTTCGATCTGGATATATACTAGTTATTTGAGCATACTTATGATATATTAAACTGTCCTCTTTATAAAGTTTTTTATCAATAAGAAAAGAACAAGTGCGTTGTTTGCCCTCCGCAAGTTCATCAGAAAAGCGTAAAATTGCTGCAAGCTCCTGAAGTCTTATTTCGTTCGTATCTAAATTCTCATCACTCAGTTTTTTTAATGTATCTTTGCTCCCTTCTTTCGTAGTGCCTGAATGAGCACTAGCTCCTTTAATCAAAACTCTTCTTTCAGCTCTAAAATTTTCGTGATTTGCTCTATATTTATTATAAATTTCTGCAATCTTAGATTCAGCTTCATGTCCTTTTCTTCCAAAAATATTTCCAACATCGTGAAACAAAATCATTAATCCCAAACAGTAAATTTCAGTCACATTGAAAAAATTGAAAGATTCTTCTCCCATTACTTTAAATGCTCGCTCAAATACATCTTTTATATGTTTTTCACTATGATCTGACAAATCTGGTTCTATTCCTTTAATTTCTCCAAAAAAACCATCTTTATACATCGAATTTCGAATGCTCTCATATTGAGAAAATAATTCATTTGTACTATCTCCTTTTTTGGAAAAGTAATTTTTCATTTCATTTTCAAAAGTTGTATTTATCCAACTCATATTTTACATATTAATTTTTAAAAAAATCTCTGTCAAACATAACAAAGAAAGCAATATTATAACTTTTAATTATAAATAAAAAAACACCTACAAAAACAATATTTAATTATAGACCCATCATTCTCAATTTTAGCCATTTACAAATCTATATTTATTTTTCAAAATTATTTTATGGTTTTCCATACACATTAAACATATCAATGCTCCAAATATATACAAACAAAAAGCCTTCAAACCAAGTACAAACACCTGATTTAAAAGCCAACAAATAACTTTTATAATTAAACCTAAATCCCAAAAAATCCCTTAGAATTCCTATTCGTTTCCTCCGCCACTTTATCCAAAGCAATCCCTTTAAAATGTGCAATTGTTCCGGCGACATACGGCAGAAAAGCAGGTTCGCAACGACGTTCGTGGTATTTCTTTAAAAGGCTGTTCGGGACATTTTTAGGAAGCATAAACGGCGCATCGGTTTCAATCATCATGCGGTCGAGCGGTACGTACTGAAGGACTTCTTTTAAATGGCTGAAACGCTTGGCATCTGAAATCGCTCCCGTAAAACCCAAATAAAATCCGTTATCGAGATAGGTTTTGGCTTCTTGCAACGTTCCAGTAAAACAATGCACAACGGCTTTTGGCAATTGAGGTAAATAATCTTTGGTAATATTCATAAAAGAATTAAAAGCGCTTCTTTCGTGCAAAAACAAAGGTTTCTGAACTTCAATCGCCAATTCTAATTGGGCTTTATAACATTCTTCCTGTTTGTTTCGGGGCGAAAAGTCACGATCAAAATCGAGTCCGCATTCGCCAACGGAAATTACTTGTTTCTGCTTTAATAAATTCCGCAGTTTCGAAATGCTTTGTGCATCAAAACTCTTCGCATCATGCGGATGAATTCCGGCTGTGGAATATAATATTCCCGGATATTGTTTTGCGATTTCTAATGAAGCTTCGCTGTTTCGTACGCTTGTTCCTGTAAGGATCATTTGCGATACATCCGCGTCGAGCGCGTCTTGTACGACATCGTCTATGTCGTTTTGGAATTGTTTGTTGGTTAAATTAATTCCTATGTCTATGTATGTCATTTTTTTTTAAGTTGCTAAGGTTCTGAGAGGCTAAGATGCTAAGTTTTTTTCTCTCTGAACTTTTAATTATTATTTAAACGTAATATTTGTCATTTCGACGGAGGAGAAATCTTCGCGAGAAACTCTACAAAGATTGGACTCACATTGCGGAGTTACTTGTGGAGATTTCTCCTCCGTCGAAATGACATAAAATGAGGAAAAATCCTTGCGAACTTTGCGTAAATCTTAGCGCTCTCTGCGGTTAAAACTACCACAAAGCATTAGACGCACTGCAGTGCGCCTCTACACTGAACACTAAAAACTGATCACTGACCACTAATCTTCTCGGCTTCCGTCATCCGCCATTCTCACTAATTTTGGTGTGAATTTGGCAACAACATCCACTAAATCCTGCTGTGCTTCCATCACCTGATTGATATCTTTATACGCCATTGGCGCTTCGTCAAGTCCTGCGCCGATAAGCGTAACGCCATGATCTTTCAGGATGGATTTCATTTCGGATTGTGTGATGTTTTTTATGGCTTGCGTTCTGCTCATTTGTCTTCCTGCTCCGTGTGAAGCCGAATTAATCGCGTTCTCCTCACCTTTTCCTCTCACCAAAAATCCAGGTGCGGTCATACTTCCCGGAATGATTCCCATAACGCCTTTTCCGGCTGGAGTTGCTCCTTTTCTATGCACGATCACTTCTTCGCCGTTCCAGATTTCTTTCCATGCGAAATTATGGTGGTTTTCGACTTTGGCTAAAATTGTCGCACCCAAAGCACGTTCCATTTTGTTATGAATAATCTCGTGACAGGCCGAAGCGTAATCACCAGCAAGATTCATCGCCATCCAGTATTCCTGACCTAATTGCGAATTCATATCTAAATAGGCTAAGTTTTTAGCCACTTCTGGAAGCTTACAAACGTCTTTTGCAATTTTAGTGTAATGTCCCGCGATTGTTGCTCCCATTCCGCGTGAACCGGAATGCGTTAATAAAGCGACGTATTTTCCTTTTGGGATATTTAAAACCGCATCTTCTTGGGCAAATTCCATGATTCCGAATTCCACAAAGTGATTTCCACCGCCTGAAGATCCTAATTGCGACCAAGCTTTATCTTTCAAGTTTTTCACAAACGGATTCATATTGAAAGTCTCATTTTCCAAAACCGCATGATCTGATTTGTACTGACCGTGAAATCCGTGTCCTGCTCCAAAAATAGAATTCGCTATTAATTCTTTTTTGAATTTGGCTTCGTTTTCAAAGTAAAACTCTTCTGGAATATCGTAAACGGATAACGCCATTCTACACCCAATATCAACTCCAACACCATACGGAATAATGGCATTTTTGGTTGCTAAAACGCCACCAATCGGTAATCCGTAACCTTGGTGCGCGTCTGGCATTAATGCTCCGGCAACTGTAACTGGCAGTTTCATAGCGACTTCCATTTGTTTTCTGGCTCCGTCTTCGATATGATCTAATCCATAAGCCGAATACGCATTTGGATTCTGATTTAAAGCAATAAAATCTTCTGGTTTTTCATTCGATTTTTCGATTAAAGCGACAGCCAGTTTGCTGAAGATTTTATCGTCAATATAGTTTTCCGGAGTTTCTAAGACGTTTTTGAAATTAGCAATCATTTCGTCTCTTGTAAATCCGTTTCGTTTGCTGTTTATTTTTAAGGCAATTCCAATTATTTTCCCTTCTGGAAATCCTAATTCTAATATATCTGTACCGTTTATTTGTGTTTTCATAGTTTTTTCATTTTGATAGTACAAAGATTGTTTTGTACTGCGCGGTTATTTTGCGTGGTTCGATTAAACGATTTTTCCTCATTTTATGTCATTTCGACGAAGGAGAAATCTTCGCAAGTAGCTCCATAACGCATATCCAATCTTTGTGGAGTTTCTCGTGGAGATTTCTCCTTCGTCGAAATGACAATAGTACGTTTATACCTTGCAATACCTTATAAATTTAATGTTATTTAAAACAGCGTGTGATCAGTACGCTCTAAAAATTTGACAATAATTATTGTTTCGTTTTAACATTACAAAGATTTCAGAACTACTACGCAATTATTTTGCGCAGTAAAATAAAAACTTTATTTTTGAATAAACGTAATTTGAATTACAATGTCATTTTAAAACCTGTGGGTTTCTATAGCGAAAATAAAATTAACATCATATATATCTGTAGAGGCGCACAGCAGTGCGTCTACGCAACGAATATTCACAATACGTTAGACGCACTGTAGTGTGCCTCTACGGAATATTGGAACGAAAATAAAATCATTGAAACGAAATTTCATTATTAATGTAAATGCGTGAGGGATAGAGGCGGTATCCTTTTATGAAGCGATAGCGGAATAAAAGATATAGCCGAAAGCCCGACCCGAAGGGACACGCCCAAAATATACAACGCGAAATTAATCTCGCAAAGTCGCAGAGTCGCTAAGTTTTTTGTTTCACGCAGATTCAAAAAGATTTAAGCAGATGGTCGCAGATTATTTATAAAATCATTTTAAATCTGCTGCAATCTGCAAAATCTGCGTGAAAAATTCTTTAACCACAAAGTTTGTCATTTATGGCAAAAAATGAGGAAAAATCATTTTAATCCTTATAATCTGTGGCTAAAAAAACTTTGCGACTTCGCGTCTTTGCGAGCAAAAAACACCAAACCATGTCACAAAACAAAAACGCCTTGATTCGGTACAAAACAATAGATAAATGTTTGCAGAATAAATACCGGCAATGGACTTTGGAAGATTTAATCGAATGCTGTTCTGAAGCATTATTTGAATACGAAGGACGAGAAAACCCGATCAGTAAACGAACGATTCAAATGGATATTCAGCTAATGCGAAGCGAAAAACTCGGCTATAATGCGCCAATTATTGTTTACGATAAAAAGTATTATAAATATGAAGACGAAGATTTTTCGATTACCGATATTCCGCTGACGGAAACCGATATGAATGTTTTGACCGAAACCGTTTCGATGTTAAAACAGTTTAAGGATTTTTCTTTATTTAATGATGTGTCAGATATTCTACAACGACTGGAGGATAAAATTTACGCCGAGAAATCACATACCAAGCCCGTTATTTATTTGGATAAAAATGAAAACCTAAAAGGACTGCATTATCTTGATGAAATATATCAGGCGATTATCAAGAAAATGGTTCTGGTAATTACCTATAAATCTTTTAAATCTGCTGAAGAAACAAAATTCCATTTTCATCCTTTTATATTAAAGGAATTCAATAATCGCTGGTTTTTGATTGGAAAGAAAAATTCTTCTCAGCCGATTACCAATTTAGCTCTGGACAGAATCATTTCAATTGATTATGATTTTAATCATCCTTACTTAGAAGAAGATTTTGATTCTGATACCTATTATAAAGATGTAATTGGCGTTACGGTCAATTCAGGATTAAAAGCTAGGCGAATTGAATTATGGGTTGATTCTTCAAATGCGCCTTACGTTCTCACAAAGCCATTACATACTTCTCAGCGATTAATTAAAGAAAATGAAGACGGAAGCATTATTGTGCATTTGTTCCTAATACCAAATTATGAAATGGAACGGCTTCTGTTAGGTTTTGGAGCGTCGATAGAAATTTTAAAACCTGAAAATCTGAGAAACCGTATGAAAAAGATTCTTCAAAATGCTATTTCGAGATATGAACCAGAAAATAATACTGAATTAAACGCATAATTTTTTGAATAATACCGAATTAAACGACGTTTTAAAATCAAAAAAGATTTTTCATCACATGAATTTTGTTAAAATTTCAAAAAAGAATAGTATATTTCAGTTAAAATTCAACCTCAAAACACTGTAAACCAAAGACATTTTTTAATTAACCAAAAATTTATTTAAAAATAATATGCATGCATAGTATTTTTTAATTATATTTGAAATCGATATAGTTACCTATGAAAGATAAAACGATAGATTATATTTTGAGAGCGACATGGCAAGCTGTTTCAAGAATGTATAACGAAGAAGCTGCAAAGTACGATGCAACAATGGCGACAGGATTTGCACTTTTGAGTATGGACAAGGAAGAAGGAACTCCATCGACCGCTTTAGGCCCGAGAATGGGTATGGAAGCTACAAGCTTAACCAGAACGCTCAAATCTATGGAGGAAAAAGGTTTAATTGTTCGCAAGAAAAACCCAAGTGACGGCCGAGGCGTTTTAATCTACCTAACCGAATTTGGAAAAGAAAAAAGAGATTTATCTAAAAATACCGTTCTGAAGTTTAATGAAACCGTTAAGAAACATGTTTCGGAAGAAAAGCTGAAACATTTTATCGAAGTTTCTGAAATCATCAACGAACTGATTCACGATAAAAACATATTTAATCAAACAGAAAATACAGAAAATGAATAGTATTTCTTTTCAAGAGATAATTCAGATTCTGGCAAAAAACAAATATTAAGTACCTATGAAACGCACAATTAAAAAAGTTGCTGTAATTGGATCCGGAATTATGGGTTCAGGAATAGCTTGCCATTTTGCCAATATTGGTGTTGAAGTTTTACTTCTTGACATCGTACCACGCGAATTGACCGAGGCTGAAGCTAAAAAAGGATTAACTCTTGAGAGCAAAGCTGTTCGCAACCGAGTGGTAAACGAGCACTTGGCGAATTCATTAAAATCGAAACCATCTCCTATTTACAGTCAGAAATTCGCAAACCGAATCACGACTGGAAATACGACTGATGATATGGCTAAAATTGCCAATGTTGACTGGATTATTGAAGTTGTTGTGGAGCGTTTGGATATTAAGAAATTAGTTTTTGAACAAATCGAGAAATTCCGTACACCGGGAACTTTGGTTACTTCAAACACTTCTGGTATTCCAATTCATTTTATGAGTGAAGGAAGAAGCGAAGATTTTCAAAAACACTTCTGCGGAACTCACTTTTTTAACCCTGCGCGTTACTTAAAATTATTTGAAATTATTCCTGGTCCAAAAACTTCAACTGAAGTATTGGATTTCTTAAACGAATACGGATCTAAATTTTTAGGAAAAACTTCGGTTGTTGCTAAAGATACTCCGGCGTTTATTGGAAACAGAATTGGGATTTACGGAATCCAGAGTTTATTCCACTTGGTAAAAGAAATGGGATTAACGATTGAAGAAGTTGATAAGTTGACTGGCCCTGTAATTGGTCGTCCAAAATCGGCTACTTTCCGTACGGTTGACGTTGTTGGTTTGGATACTTTGGTACACGTTGCCAACGGTATTTACGAAAACTGCCCGAACGACGAGCAACACGAATTGTTTAAACTTCCGGAATTTGTTTCAAAAATGATGGAAAACAATTGGTTAGGAAGCAAAACCGGACAAGGTTTTTACAAAAAAGTAGATAAAGATATTCTTTCTTTAGACTTAGATACATTAGAATACCGCGCTGCCAAAAAAGCAAATTTTGCTACACTTGAACTAACAAAAACTATCGATAAACCAATCAATCGTTTTAAAGTTTTAGTGAAAGGAAAAGACAAAGCGGGTGAATTCTACCGTAAGAGTTTCGCCGGAATGTTTGCTTATGTTTCAAACAGAATTCCTGAAATCTCAGACGAATTATACAAAATTGACGATGCCATGAAAGCTGGTTTTGGGTGGGAAAATGGTCCATTCGAAATCTGGGATGCGATAGGTGTTGCCAAAGGAATTGAAATCATGAAAGCTGAAGGTTTAGCACCTGCTGCATGGGTTACTGAAATGTTGGCTTCTGGAAGCGAAAGTTTCTATTCTGTTAAAGAAGGAGCAACTTATTTCTATAACATTCCGACAAAATCACAAGTAAAAGTTCCTGGACAAGATTCATTTATTATTCTGAACAACATCCGCGAAAGCAAAAAAGTTTGGAGTAATAGCGGTGCAATTATTCAGGATTTAGGAGACGGAATTTTAAACTTAGAATTCCAATCTAAAATGAATACAATTGGTGGCGATGTACTTCAGGCTATCAATAAAGCAATCGACTTATCTGAAAAAGAATATCAAGGTTTAGTTATTGGTAACCAAGCAGCGAATTTCTCTGTTGGGGCTAATATCGGAATGATTTTCATGATGGCGGTTGAACAGGAATACGACGAATTGAACATGGCAATTAAATTGTTCCAAGATACAATGATGCGTGTTCGTTACTCTTCTATTCCAGTTGTGGTTGCGCCTCACGGAATGACTTTTGGCGGTGGATGCGAAATGAGCTTACACGCTGATAAAGTGGTTGCTGCTGCTGAAACGTATATGGGATTAGTTGAATTTGGTGTTGGTGTACTTCCTGGTGGTGGTGGATCTAAAGAAATGGCTTTAAGAGCATCCGATTTATTCCGCAAAAATGATGTGGAGTTGAATGTTCTTCAAGAGTATTTCTTAACTATCGCTATGGCTAAAGTTTCGACTTCTGGTTACGAAGCTTTTGATACGGGACTTCTTCAACATGGAAAAGATATTATCGTAGTAAACAAAGATCGCCAGATTGCTGAAGCTAAAAAACATGCGTTGTTAATGGCGGAAGCTGGTTATACTCAACCTATCAGAAGAACTGATGTTAAGGTTTTAGGTAAACAAGCCCTTGGAATGTTCTTAGTTGGAACAGATCAAATGGAAGCTGGAAAATATATTTCTGAGCACGACAAGAAAATCGCTAACAAACTGGCTTACGTAATGGCTGGCGGTGATTTATCTGAAGCGACTTTAGTATCTGAACAATATTTATTAGATATCGAAAGAGAAGCTTTCTTATCTCTTTGTACAGAGAGAAAAACATTGGAAAGAATTCAATACATGTTAACCAAAGGGAAACCGCTTAGAAACTAAGAAAATGAAAACAGCATATATAGTAAAAGCATATAGAACAGCAGTTGGAAAAGCTCCAAAAGGTGTTTTTAGATTTAAAAGACCTGATGAATTAGCAGCAGAAACTATTCAGTTTATGATGGATGAGTTGCCTGATTTTGACAAAAAACGTATCGATGACGTTATGGTAGGAAACGCCATGCCGGAAGCAGAACAAGGACTTAACGTTGGACGTTTGATATCTTTGATGGGATTAAAAGTTGAAGATGTTCCTGGTGTAACTGTAAACCGTTATTGCGCTTCTGGATTAGAAACTATCGGAATGGCGACTGCTAAAATCCAATCAGGAATGGCAGATTGTATCATTGCGGGTGGTGCAGAAAGTATGAGTTTTATTCCGATGGGAGGTTACAAACCAACTCCGGATTATAAAGTTGCTGCTGCAGGTCACGAAGATTATTACTGGGGAATGGGTTTAACTGCTGAAGCGGTTGCAAACCAATTCAAAATCTCCAGAGAAGATCAGGACGAGTTTGCTTACAACTCTCACATGAAAGCTTTGAAAGCGCAGGCTGAAGGGAAATTCGACAAACAAATCGTTCCGATTACTGTTGAGCAGACTTTCATCAATGAAAATGGAAAAAAAGAAACTAAATCATACGTTGTAAAACAAGACGAAGGTCCAAGAGCCGGAACATCAGTTGCTGCTTTGGCTGGATTGAGACCCGTTTTTGCTGCCGACGGAAGCGTAACAGCAGGTAATTCATCACAAATGAGTGATGGTGCTGCTTTTGTTTTAATCATGAGTGAGGACATGGTTAAAGAATTAAATCTTGAGCCAATTGCCAGATTAGTAAATTTTGCTTCATCTGGTGTTGAGCCAAGAATTATGGGTATTGGTCCTGTAAAAGCAATTCCGAAAGCTTTGAAACAAGCGGGATTGACATTGAATGATATTGAGTTAATTGAATTAAACGAGGCTTTTGCTTCACAGGCTTTAGCAGTTACTCGTGAGTTAAATATAAACCCGGAAATCGTAAACGTAAACGGTGGAGCTATCGCTTTAGGTCACCCTCTGGGATGTACAGGAGCTAAACTTTCTGTTCAGTTATTCGACGAGATGAAACGCAGAGGTAATAAATACGGAATCGTTTCAATGTGTGTGGGAACTGGACAAGGTTCTGCAGGGATTTACGAGGTATTATAAAAAGTATTATTAAGTAAAGTATACATTCCGTTTGTCATTTCGACGAAGGAGAAATCTCCGCGACGATTTTCCACACAGCTGATAATCTTTGTAGAGCTACTTGCGAAGATTTCTCCTTCGTCGAAATGACAAGATTGTGTACAAAAAACATAAACAAAAAATAAAAAAACATTAGCAATGGCAGATACAATCGAAAAAAACGTGACTCGTGGTGGTCAGTTTTTAGTTAAAGAAACAAAATGCGAGGACATCTTCACACCAGAAGACTTCTCTGAAGAGCAGTTAATGATGCGTGACTCTGTAAAAGAGTTCGTAGACAAAGAATTATGGGCGCATAAAGATCGTTTTGAGAAAAAAGATTACGCGTATACAGAATCATCTATGCGTAAAGCTGGGGAACTAGGACTTCTTGGAGTTGCAGTTCCAGAAGAATACGGTGGATTAGGAATGGGATTTGTATCTACAATGTTAGTTTGCGACTACATTTCTGGTGCAACTGGATCTTTCTCAACTGCCTTTGGTGCTCATACAGGAATTGGAACTATGCCAATTACACTTTACGGTACTGAAGAACAAAAGAAAAAATACGTTCCGAAATTAGCTACTGGAGAATGGTTTGGAGCTTATTGCTTAACAGAACCGGGCGCAGGATCTGATGCTAACTCAGGAAAAACGAAAGCTGTTTTATCTGAAGATGGAACTCATTATTTAATTACAGGACAAAAAATGTGGATTTCGAATGCAGGTTTCTGCAGCGTTTTCATCGTTTTTGCTCGTATTGGAGATGATAAAAACATTACAGGTTTCATCGTAGAAAACGATCCATCAAACGGAATTTCTATGAATGAAGAAGAGCATAAATTAGGAATCCGTGCTTCTTCTACCCGTCAGGTTTTCTTCAACGACACAAAAGTTCCAGTTGAAAACATGTTATCTGAAAGAGGAAACGGTTTCAAAATTGCAATGAATGCTTTGAACGTTGGTCGTATTAAATTGGCTGCTGCTTGTTTAGATGCACAAAGAAGAGTTACTTCTGGAGCTGTAAAATATGCTAACGAAAGAATTCAGTTCAATACTTCTATTTCATCTTTTGGAGCTATCCGTTCTAAATTAGCTGAAATGGCAACTAATGCTTACGCTGGAGAAAGTGCTTCTTACCGTGCTGCAAAAGATATCGAAGACAGAATCGCTGCTCGTGAAGCGGAAGGAACAAGTCACCAAGAAGCAGAATTGAAAGGTGTTGAAGAATATGCTATCGAATGTTCTATCTTGAAAGTAGCAGTTTCTGAAGACGTTCAATCTTGTTCTGATGAAGGAATTCAGATTTTTGGCGGAATGGGATTCTCTGAGGATACTCCAATGGAAAGTGCTTGGAGAGATGCTCGTATCGCTCGTATTTACGAAGGAACAAACGAAATCAACAGAATGCTTTCTGTAGGTATGTTGATCAAAAAAGCAATGAAAGGACACGTTGATTTACTTGGACCAGCAATGAAAGTTCAAGAAGAATTAATGGGAATTCCATCTTTTGATACTCCAGATTTCTCTGAATTATTTGCTGAAGAAAAAGGAATCATTGCAAACTTGAAAAAAGTTTTCTTAATGGTTGCAGGAAGCGCAGTTCAAAAATATGGTCCAGAATTAGATGCTCACCAACAATTATTAATGGCGGCTTCTGATATCTTAATCGAAATCTACATGGCTGAAAGTACAATTCTTAGAACTGAGAAATTAGCTAAAAATCAAGGCGAAGATAAAGTTCAAGAGCAAATCGCTATGGCACAATTATACTTATACAAAGCGGTTGATATTGTGAACTTAAGAGGAAAAGAAGGAATTGCTTCTTTCTCTGAAGGTGACGAACAACGTATGATGTTAATGGGATTAAAACGTTTTACAAAATACACAAACTTGCCAAACGTAGTGGCATTGAGAGAAAAAATTGCCGCAAAATTAGTTGCAGAAGATACTTACTGCTTCTAATATCACAATAGTTTTTAGCTTTTAATTTGTTTAAGCCCGCGCAAGTCCGAAACTGCGCGGGCTTATTTTTTGTTTTTTTCCGTCTCAAATCGTAGAGGCGCACAGCGGTGCGTCTCCTGTTTGCGAAGACGCACTGCTGTGCGCCTCTACGATATGGTTTAATCATTTCACAAATGTTACGAGATTGATTGTAAACTTTCAATTTGAATGTTTTATATTTAACATTCTAAAAAACTTCAAAAAATAAAAAATGAAACAAATTAACCTAATTGCATTTTTATTTCTCTGTATTTTATCCACTTCAACTTTTGCTCAGAAAAATAAAAAATTGGACATCATTGCCTATTACATGGGAGATTCCAAATTAATTGATGACTATGAAGTCAATAAACTAGATCAAATTATTTTTAGTTTTTGCCATTTAAAAGATGGAAAACTAAGTGTCGATTCTCCTAAAGATTCTTTGACAATCAAGCATTTGGTCTCGCTTAAAGCGAAAAATCCGCAACTAAAAATTATTTTATCACTTGGTGGCTGGGGTGGTTGTGAGCCTTGTTCTTCAGCTTTTTCTACGGCTGAAGGAAGATTAAAATTTGCAAAATCAGTAAAAGAAGTCAGCAATTATTTTAAAGTTGACGGATTAGATTTAGACTGGGAATATCCAGCAATTGAAGGACTTCCAGGACATTTGTATCAAGCCGTTGACAAGCCTAATTTTACCGAATTGCTTAAAATTCTGCGTTCAACTTTAGGAAAAAAATACGAATTGAGTTTTGCTGCAGGTGGTTTTCAAAAGTATTTAGATGAATCGATCGATTGGAAAGCTGTAGCGCCATTAGTAAACCGTATTAATATTATGAGTTATGATTTGGTAAACGGATATTCTAAAGTTACAGGACATCATACGCCATTATACAGCACAAATTCAAAAGAAGAATCAACAGACAAAGCGGTTACTTTTTTATTGAAACAAGGAGTTCCAGCTGAAAAATTGATCATTGGTGGTGCATTTTACACCAGAACATGGAAAAATGTTGAGAACATAAATAATGGATTGTATCAAGCGGGAGAGCATGTTCAAGGAACTGATTTTAAAAGTTTTCCTACGGTTTACACAGAAGCTAATGGCTGGAAATATTTTTGGGATGATAAAGCAAAAGCTCCATACTGGTACAATGAAAAAGAAAAAACTTTTGCAACAGGAGACGATCTTACTTCAATAAAAGCAAAAACAGAATATGCGAAAGCTAAAAAATTAGGTGGCATCATGTTTTGGGAACTTGTTCTTGATACTCCAAGAGACGGAATGGTAAATGCCATTTATGAAGTCAAAATCAAATAATTAAAACTTTAAAAAATAACCTGAAAAAAAGATTTTTTCAGGTTATTTTTTTTTGTAGTATTTTTGATATACTTCTCAAAAACAAACTGTTATGGCATTTTATAATATTATACCAAATATTCTTAATTATAAAAGTGCTAAACTTTCAAAAATACTCCTCGCGTTATTTCTTATTTTTTTTCAGATTTCTATCCTTCATTCTCAAAATGTTCCTTTAGCCGATTCTGCTAAATCAGGCAAAAAAAACGCACAAAACAATAAAATAGAAAATCTTTTAAAAGAAGATGAAGAAAAAAGCAATACCCTTTTTAAAGAAAATCAGATAAGCAGAGAACGCGCAGAATTATTTGACGCCATTTCTAAAAACATTCAAAAAGCAGATCTTACCTTAAAAACGGGGATCGATTATAAAGGTTTTACATCCGAATTAGATTATGTCATTAAACTTAAAAAAACAGCAATTGACGGTATTATTAAAAACAAAAACGATTTTCAGACGCTTCGAAACATTACTGTAACCTCAATAATGCTGAAAGAACTCCAAACCCGTGTAGAAATTCAGCTAGCAAAAATCAATAAAAACAGATTAGAATTGAGTCAAATGCAAGGCATAATTGATTCTTTATCTATAAAAAAATCACTTTTTACGCTTCCAAAAGATTCGCTTAGAAAAACCTTGTACTACGAAAGATATTCGCAGATGAATTCAGATGTTGGACAGCTCAATAAACGATTTAAAGACGCACTAGACAGCATCAGCAAACTTCAAATTATAGGAAGTCGCTTTAAATTTGACCTTCAAAATGATATTATAGAAACCGATAATATTAGAAAAAATGAATTCCAGAACTTGCTAAATTCTGATGGAGAGATTTTCAATACAAATGATGGCAGCAATTCTTTTATAGGAGCCTTCTTTTATTCATTGACCAAGGTATTAATAATTCTGCTGTTTTTTATCACAAACCACTTTAATGCAATCTTTTTAATGCTTTTAGCAACTTTATGTTTAATAATCTATTTACTGTTTTTAAAGAATAAATATATAACAGAGGGTTTATATGATACTATAAATTTATCAAAACAAATTTTTATTCATCCGGTCAGCTGCGCTGTGTTGGTTTCATTTACGGTATTTAATTTTTTATTTATTTTTCCGCCATTTGCCTTTACATCAATAATTTGGCTAATATCAGCAATAGCGCTGACAATTGTAAACAAAGAACATTTTTGCGAAAAAGAGAAATTAGTATGGAAAATTTATTTCCTTCTAATTCTTCTAGGCCTGTATGACAACAATATTTTGATCCATTCTGTCACCGAAGTTTATTTTATTCTATTTATTGCATCTGCTTCAGTAATATTCAGCATTTACAATTTAAAAAAGAACAAAGAAATTCTAAATCCTTTTTTTAGATACAGCCTTATTGTGATGATTATCTTAGAAATAGGTTCAATATTTTTCATCTTATTTGATAACAATTATAATTTAGGAAAACTATTGATGATCAACGGAATTATTACTATTCTAATGTATTATCTTTTTACAAACACATATCGTTTGATTCTAGACATTATTCGATATTCGAATTTTTTAAAAGAATCAAATGAAGGAAAACCGCTAGAAGCAAACGAACTGGAAGCCATACATTACAGCCCAATTATCAATACTTTATTTATAATTGGCTGGTTCGTTTCAATTGTAAAAAACTCTTACTTTTTTCATGCGATTCTAGATCCAATTATTGCTTTTTTTAATGAACCAAGAACTATTGGAGCTATAAATTATTCGTACCAAAGTATTATCATTTTCTTTTTCATTATTATAACTTCGGTTCTAATTGCAAAAATTGTTTCGTTTTTGACCAGCAGTTCATCGAATTCAAGTAATGCTGACAGTAAGAATAAATTTGGAAGCTGGATTCTTCTTGTTCAAATTGCCATTTTTAGTATCGGAATCAGTCTCGCCTTTATATCTGCGGGAATTCCTGTTGATCGTTTGACTATTATTATCAGTGCATTGGGAGTTGGAATTGGATTTGGTCTACAAACTTTAGTCAACAATTTAGTCAGCGGACTTATTATTGCTTTTGAAAAACCGGTCAATATAAATGATACTATTGAAGTTGGCGGACAAACTGTTAAAATGAAATCTATCGGAATTAGAAGCAGTGTTGTCGCGACTTTTGACGGCGCCGACGTGATAATCCCGAATGGCGATTTATTAAGCCAGCATCTTACCAACTGGACTTTATCCAATTATAAAAAACGAACTGATATTGCAATTGGAGTAGCTTATGGAACTAATTTAGAAAAGGTCAAAGATTTATTAAACGAAATTTTAAACACTCATTCGCTTGTTTTACAGACTCCTGCTCCCATTATCTGGATTACCGAATTTAAAGCAAATTCGATTGAAATTGTCGTTAAATACTGGGTAAGCAACATTAATGATGCAAGTGATGTGAAAAGCGATTTAATTATTTCTATTGACAAAATTTTTAGAGAAAATAATATCGAAATTCCTTTTCCTCAGCAGGATATTCATATTATACACAGCAATAATACTGACTCCGAGAAAAAATAAAAAAACGGCAATAGTTTATCAACCATTGCCGTTTTTCTTTTTATTAAAAAAAATTACTGAACTTTAGTTTTATCTAATTCTCCAATAAACGGAATTGCCTCTAAAATTTCACTTCTGATAATCGTTTGAAGATAAACCTCAAGCTGAATAAATTTTGCTGCGTTTATTGGGCCAATTGCTTTTTTAGCTTGATTATACGTTTTCTCATATAGCTTTTCATAAGCAATATGATTTTTCAACGTTCCTTTTGCTAATTCATCTGCTTTCGCATCTGTTAGAGTAGCATAATTTGCTGCATAATCATTTATAAGCTGAAACTTGGTTTGTCCTAAAGCTTTGCGCTGTGTTTCGTAATCATCATAAACCTTTGTGAAAGCCGCCGATTGCGCATCAGACAAATTCATGTATTGTTTTACTAAATCACTTTTAGATTTTCCGTAAAGACTTTGAAGAACCTCAACATCTTCCTTAAATGATGATTGTGCATAAGACGAAAACGAGGTAATAAGGACAATAAAAATAAGACTTAACTTTTTCATAGCTTTGATTTTAAAATTGTTTCTATTTAATTACTCATTCTAAATTTACTGATTATAAACACATTACATACATTTTGTCTTAAAAAAACGAATACTGATAAACAGCAGATAATGCATAATAATTTAAGCCATTATTTGTGTATGCGCCAACGTGATACTGAAATCGTAACGATTGTCCTTTCGCAATTGGAGTTGAAAAGGTTGCTCCTACCCGCCAATTATCAATTTGGCTAGCGTCTGAGACACCGTTTGTAATGGTTCTTCCTCCAAAAAACCAATTCGTATTTGCTCCAATCCACATTTGATTTTTAAAATAATAACTCGCATGAGCCTGAAGACTGTATGTAGGTTTTTGCTCCAATTTTTTTCCTAAATAATCATTATTATCGGTGTAAAACCATATACCGCCGTACGCTTCGGCATATACATGAGCAAAACGCTTCGACACCCCAATTTCGGGTTTAAAAGCCCAGCGATTAGTTCCAATATTAACTTGTTTGTCTGGATAATATCTTCCTGTTGGTATCGAAGTCACCAAACTTACTCCCAAAATGGTTTTCTGTTCAAATTTTCTAAATTCAGATTTGTCGAGTGCAGGAGAGCCCAATAAATTGATTCCAAATCTTACTTTCATATCAGCAAAGCCTGTACGTGAACCAGTAACCAGCTGATCACTGATCGTAGCAGATCCATCCATAAACGTAAATGGCAAAGCCACCTGAATACGGGCGAGTTTATTATATAAACCAAAGGTTCGAATGTAATTTACAGCCAAATTATTGCTTTGAAGCGTAAAGTCTTTAATTGGCAACGAGGGATCCGTCAGAACATTTCCGTTCATAAAAACATAACCAGCTGCCAAAACGTTTAGCTTTGTTGGTACATTGGCATAAACTCTGGGTTCTAAATCTTGGCTATAACTTAAAGTAGTAATTAAAAATAGTACTGCACAGCTATATTTTTGCAGTAAAACAGAAAAGTGTTTTTTGGGCATAAACTAAAGATTTGGCGACACAATAATTAAATTATAAATTTTTATTTTTTAACCTCATCTGCTTTGGGCGCCTCTATTTCACCGTCATAAGATATAGAAGCTCTATTATTGCTATTAACTGAAAGAGAAGCACCTCCGTTATAAAAAACAGTCAATAAAAGATCAAAAGTGTCTTTTTCACCTTTTACTGTACTTCTCACAGTAATTTTTTTCTTATCTTTTTCTATTCGTGTATTTTCTGGAACTCCCTCAAATTTAATTCCGCCATCAGTTCCACCATAACCCACATTATAAGCACGTCCAAAAAATGGAAGATCGCACGTTGTTTTAGTTTCGTTGAATTTTAAAAAATAGGTATTATAGTCAAGATGCAAAAGTCTTCCGCCTTGCGGAGTTGCTTTCTGTGCTTCAAAAACAAAATTTTTAGAATCAATTAAAGCTTCAATTTCTTTTTGTTTTTTCAATTCTTGTTCTGCTTTAAGCTCTTTTTTAGTTTTTTCCTGCGCTATAGCTGAAAAACTTAAAAAGCTGACTAACACAAATAAAATGGATAATTTAACTGACATAAAATATAAATTTAAGAGTTAAAATAGAATGATTTTATTTTTTGGTAAATCGCATCATGGCAATGTCTCCTGAAATAAAATTTAAAGTTTTTCCATCGTCGGTAACGTCATACGAAGTTATTTTTTGAAGTGTACTCATAAAAACCTGCTCGCCTTGCCCGTCCATGCACATCATTTTTGTCACTGCCATGGGTTGCGTAAAATCGATTTTATTTCCCGTAACACTAAGTTTTCCAGTGAAAGAATTACAGCTGTTGTTTCCCGAAACTTGATTTTCCTTTACATTAAAATTGATTGTTGGTTTTTTGCTTGGGTATAATCCATCAAAAGCTATTCTTGGACCAGTAATATAATTCAGTTCCCAATTTCCGTCTAATTTTGAAACCGAATCTGTTTTTTGGCATTTACAGGAAATTAATACCGTAACTAAGAAAAACAAGTGTAAAAAAATTCTTCATCATAATGTTAAGCATTAAAAATTAATGAATTAGAAAACGAGACTTGGGAAATTTTTCGTTAAAACACTATACGAATTTAAGCAATATTTTTGGGTTCTAGGCTTAAAGCGTAATTAAATTGCACTTAATAGTTTTAGATTTTTTTAACTTTTAAGATAAATTATATCGGCTTTTTTATGTTAAATTTACTTAATCTTTAATTCAAAAGCCTCACATATGAAAAAAGCACTTGTTTCTTTCGCTATAATTACAGCCTTAATTATTGGTTGCAAGACAAATACAAAATCAAATGATGCCAAAACTTTGACCGTAAATCTAGAGCCAAAAAGCAACAGTACAGTCTGCGGAACTGCGACTTTTACTGAGAAAAACGGAAAAGTAACATTTGTTGCAAAAGTATCCGGATTACAGCCAGGAGTTCATGCAATTCATATTCATGAAAAATCAGATTGTTCTGCTGCTGATGGAAGTTCTGCCGGCGGACACTGGAATCCAACTTTCAAAAAACACGGAAAATGGGGTTCTGCTGAATATCATAAAGGTGATATCGGGAATTTTACTGCAGATGCAAAAGGAAACGGAACGATCACTTTAACAACTGACGAATGGTGCGTTGGCTGTGGAGATGCAACCAAAGACGTTTTAGGAAAAGGTTTAATCGTTCACCAAGGAACAGATGACTTTACGACACAGCCTACTGGAAATGCTGGTGGTCGAGTTGCCTGCGCCGGAATCATCAAATAAAAAAAATGCAATAACCACTATTTTTTCACAAAATCTAGTGGTTATTTCATTTAAAATGAATTCTATAAACAGAAAAAAAATTAGCTTTGCAGCCTCAAACTAAAGTTAATGATTAACCCATCGGCACCAGGCTGGATAGATAAGTTTTTTAATGAACAAAAGTTTTCAGAAGCAATTCCTTTTGAGACTAAGATTCTTTTTACTATAAAGTCAGAGCAACTGGTTTTATTTACGGGCATATTATTTCTATAGATTCTCAATTTCCAATTCCGATAAAAGGCTGGTTTAAAACCGAAATTTCTAAAGTTGCCTTACTAAATACATTATATCATGTTTTTTGTTTAGAAAAAAGAAATTCTGAGCCCAATAATTTTATTTCAGAAGTTCTCAAATTCTATAACCAAATGAATCCGGAAGGTTTTAATTTATTTAAAATTTTACTTCCAAAGGACACTCCTTCTCTTTCATTAGAAAACATAATCGATCAGCGAGTACAAACAAATGACAGTATTATCAGTAAAAACTTTTCGCATTTAGTTACAAATGCATTGTTGTTTATTGATGTTTTGGCTTTTAGACAATATTTGGTACACGGTGCAATTCCAGAGAAATACTTAAAACGAATTGAAGAAACCGTTCTTAGGAATTGTTGGCATTGCACTGAAAACAAAAACGGTTAAATCACAGCACGACGATTTATTGATAAAACTTTTTGAAGCCTCAATTCGTTATTCTAAGTTTTCAAAAGTTACAGTTGAAACTTTAGAAACTTTACATTTGGATTACTTCAACAATACTCTTAGAGCATTATTATTTAATCGATATGGCAGGAATGGCTTTATGGAGCGATGGTGTTGTCGAAAATGAAGAAGCTTATTTTTTATATTCATTAGGCTCAATGATGAATGTTGTTGATGATTTTGTAACCAAAAGCATCGCAATGACAAATTTTTTCATCACTACTCATAAAAAGAAAATCCCGTATTTCAATTATTCAAATCCGGTAAAACATTTTTATGATCAAATGACGCACACGGTTGTAAAATTGATTATAAGAAACAAAAACAGACTAGTTAAGGAAATTGTTCAGAGTAAGGAATTAATGGTTTTATTGGCTTATTCTACAACAAGAGATTTGGATGCCAAAGAAAAGAAAAAAGTAAAAAAACAACTTTTAGACATCTGTAAAACGATTCCGTCGTTAACAATATTTTTACTTCCGGGCGGAAGTTTATTATTGCCAATTTTAATAAAGTTTATTCCAACAATGTTCCGTCAGCATTCAATGAAAATCTTGACGAAAACGAATAAAAAAAAATCGCCCTTTTGAGGCGATTTTCTTTTTTATAGATTATTCAATTGATAAACATCATCCAGCTCATCATTCGAACTGATCGTAACATTCAAATCAGTTACAAAGCCAGAATTCAATCCGTAAACCCAGCCGTGAAGCATTAAGTCTTGACCATTTTTCCATGCACCCTGTACAATTGATGTTTTTGCTAAGTTATAAACTTGTTCTTTTGCATTGATTTCAACAAAAGCATTAAAACGTTCTGTCTCATCTTCAATTGAATTTAAGTATTTGTCATGTAGACGATATACATCTTTAATATGACGAATCCAGTTATCAATAATCCCAATAGACATGATTACCCATTGCAGCTTTTACACCACCACAACCATAATGCCCACACACAATAACATGTTTTACTTTTAGAACATTTACCGCATAATCCAGAACACTTAACATATTCATGTCTGAGTGAATAACCATATTTGCAATATTTCGATGTACAAAAACTTCTCCCGGTTTTGCACCAATAATTTCATTTGCAGGAACACGACTGTCAGAACATCCAATCCATAACAATGGCGGCGTTTGACCTTTAGCCAAATCTGCAAAATAATTTGGGTCTAATGCTAATGATTTCTCAACCCATTTTTTATTATTGTCTAATATCTGTTTATAAAAATCTTTCATTATTATGTATATTTTTTTTGAATAGTATTTTTACATGATTAAACGTATCATATAAGAACTTATGTAAAATTACCCAAATTTTGATACTTCACACGCTTTAAAAACACCTTAATTTATTTAATTTGTTTAAAAATCTTCTTTTGTAACTTCTTTTTTCACCAATACGCGCTTCGCAACATCATAATAATGCTCGATAGAAACATGATTGTTGATTTCCGGAGTATTTTCCAGCTCGTATGCCTTTTTAAAACCTTTCAGTTTCACTTTGATATTTTGATCAACGGCACGTGTTTCTTTAAACTCACGAATTAAATCCAGCACATCATGCGCAATATACTCCGTATCATGTGCATTGATAATCACTTTTGAATTTTCAGGAATTTCACTCAACGTCTGTTTGATGGCTGCTTTGTTCAAAAATGAAACTTCCTGTGCCAGATCAATATGAATAACATCTCCATCTTCATATTCTTCTTTTTTGAAAATATAAGCTCTCTTTAAGTTTCCTCTCAAAACAAAAATAATACTGATGATAATTCCTAAAGCAACTCCTTTAAGTAAATCTGTAGCTACTACAAACACTAAAGTTGCAATAAAAGGCACAAACTGATATTTTCCTTTTTCCCAGAAATGAAAGAATGTTGCCGGTTTAGCTAATTTATATCCAACTAAGATTAAAACGGTAGCTAAAGTAGCTAACGGAATTTTATTTAATATTGCCGGAATACTCAAAACACTGACCAATAAAAGCACACCGTGAATTATTGCCGACATTTTAGATTTTGCTCCTGCATTATTATTTGCAGATGATCTTACCACAACAGATGTCATTGGTAAACCACCTAAAAGAGAACTTACAATATTACCAATTCCCTGAGCTTTTAGTTCAACATTCGTATTGGTATAACGCTTCTGAACATCCATTCTGTCTGCAGCCTCTATACACAATAACGTCTCAATAGAAGCAACAATGGCAATTGTTATCGCTACCACCCAAACCTGAGGATTTGTAACTGCTGCAAAATTTGGCGTGATAAGAATTGATTTAAATTCATCAAAAGATTTTGGAACTGGCAAAGAAACCAAATGTTCTTTTGCAATTTCCAATGAGCTACCTGTAGAAATAAAAACTTGATTTAAAACAATCCCAGCAATAACAGCAACAAGTGCTCCGGGAACTAATTTTAATTTCTTTAAAAAAGAAACTTTATCCCATGAAATTAATATTATTAACGAAACTAACGAAATTACTACTGCTCCTAATTGAATATGGTTAATTACATCGAATAAAAATGAAAATGAATTGCTTCCATCATTCTGAATAAAAGCCTGGTCTCCTTCAAAATCGGCATCATAACCAAACGCGTGTGGCAATTGTTTTAAGATGATAATTATCCCGATACCCGCCAGCATCCCTTCGATTACATTGGTTGGAAAATAATTTGAAATACTTCCGGCTTTTAAAAATCCTAATGCTAATTGAATTAATCCAGCAATAAAAACAGACATTAAAAACACATCAAAGGCACCAAAATCAGTTATGGCGGTTAAAATAATAGCTGTCAAACCAGCCGCAGGACCAGATACACTAATATGTGACTGGCTTAAATACCCCACCACAATACCACCTATAACACCTGCGATAATTCCAGAAAATAAAGGTGCTCCTGAAGCCATTGCAATACCTAAACACAATGGGAGAGCCACCAAGAAAACCACTAAACCTGAAGCAAAATCAGACTTAAGGTTGGCAAAAAGATTGATTTTTTTTGTCATAATACAATACTAAAAAAATTATTCATTAAAGATTAACCACACTTAATTCAAGCGCAGTTCAGTTCAAAATAATCGGAAGTATTATGCCAAGTTAGGAGGTGGTGCAAATATGCTTGGAGAAATATTGTCTAGTTTTACAATATTTTCAGACACTATTGTCTTTTTTTCAATATAAACTGGCATTATAACTTCATGTTGAAGTATTGCTGGATAAACAGCAGCCTTAAGTTCTTTGTGTGAATGCTCCTCTTCAGAAAAACTGAAGAACATAGACGTATCATTACTTTTCTTCATCAACGTCACAATTGTTGGCGTTGCTAAGAAAGCAATAAATATGAATAATAATATGCGAGCGACTAATTTCATTGTGGCAAAAATAGCGTTAAACAAACAAAATCAAAGCGCGAAGCAAAAATTTTTATAGAAATTTAACATTCACAAAAAAAGCAGAATATTCAACGAAAACATTCTGCTTTTAAATTATTTATAAACAACACATTACAGCTCTTCTTCAAGCCATGCATTCATCATCCAGATAGTTTTTTCCTGCTCCGCAATGAAGTCACTCATCATAGAATTTGTTCCTTCATCATTGATTTCAGCAGACTTATTCAAAATTTCTCTTTCGATTTTAAGCAAATCCGACAAAGAATTAACAATCAAATGAACTGCTTTTTCATCATTTGAGATATTTTTCCCAACAGTTAATTTGTTGTTTTTAATGTAATCCTCAAAAGTATGCAATGGCGTTCCTCCAATAGTTAAAACTCTTTCGGCTATCATATCGATTTTCAATTGAGCATCGGTATATAATTCTTCAAATTTTACATGCAAATCAAAGAAACGTTTTCCTCTAATATTCCAATGTATCCCTCTTAAGTTTTGATAATAAACCTGAAAATTAGACAATAAGACATTTAATTCTTTTACTAATAATTCTGACTCTTTTACAGGTAATCCTAAAATATTTGTTTTCATGTAATCTATTATTTTTACAGTAAGTTACTACAAATTTAAAGGAAGTTCTTTGAAAAATGTTATATAAATAAAAATTATATTTTCTTATTTTTGCATCAAAATTTACTATCAAAATGACTATAACTCAATTACAATATGTGTTAGCAGTTGCAGAACACAAAAACTTTACACTTGCTGCCGAAAAATGTTTTGTGACGCAGCCTACTTTAAGCATGCAGATTCAGAAAATTGAAGAAGAACTTAATATTTTAATTTTTGACAGAAGCAAAAAACCTATTCAACTTACGGACATCGGTCAAAAAATTGTCAATCAGGCAAAAAACATTGTAAACGAAGCCGATCGAATTAAGGATATTGTTGAACAACAAAAAGGTTTTATTGGCGGCGAATTTCGTTTAGGAATTATTCCGACGATTATGCCAACACTTTTGCCAATGTTCTTAAGCAATTTCATCAAAAAATACCCAAAAGTAAAACTGTTAATCGAGGAATTAAATACTGACGAAATAATCGTTAAGCTTAAAAATGGTCATCTTGATGCTGCAATTGCCGCAACACCACTTGAAGACGAAAAGATAAAAGAGATTGTTTTGTATTTTGAACCATTTGTTGCTTATATCCCGGAGCATCATGCCAATTTTCAGAAAGAAGAAATTGAGGTTGCCGATTTAAATATCAACGAGATTTTGCTTTTGCAAGACGGGCATTGCTTTAGAGATGGTATTTTGAATTTATGCAAAAACGGAACTGATGTCGAACAAAACAATTTTCAGATTCAAAGCGGAAGTTTTGAAACGTTGATAAAATTGGCCGACGAAGGCTTGGGCACTACGTTACTTCCGTACCTGCACACCATGGATTTAAAGGATTCCGATAAACTGAAACTACGTAATTTTAAGGAACCAAAACCTGCCCGTGAGGTTAGTTTAATTTACCCAAAGAGCGAATTAAAAATGCAAATCATTGACGCGCTCAGATCGACAATTGCCGGAGTTGTAAAAGGGGCAATTGTATTTCAGAATGTTCAAATCATAAGTCCGCTGCAAAAGAAATAGCAATAAAAAAGGAGCCAAATTGGCTCCTTTTTTTATACTTTAATTAGCAGTAAACTTTCTTTTAATTCTGGTTTTTCAATAATGAAATTTAATAACCATTCTTTCAATTGTTCCATTTCATACGGTAACAGTGTTTTGATAGCTTTTTCTACCTCTTTGCAGAAAAGTATCGGATCGAAACTAACTCTCTCAAGTATTGATTTCGTGTAATCAAACATCATTTTTGACATAATAAAATAAGATTATGGGGGTTTATCTTTATTTTTTAAACTCGCACCAAATTTAAACAAATATGACACATAACGAGTATTTTTAACTTATTTTTTTCAAAATTTTAATAACGAAACCGTTTTCTTAATACACATAAATCAATGTGGAACTATTATAAATAGGCGATTTAAACCTTTTTAAACGCTCTAAACATCTCACGTTTTCCTGGAGGACCTGCTAATTTTTCAACGGTAAATCCTACAGAAATCATACTTCTTTTGACAACCCCCCGGGCAGCATATGTTACCAAAATGCCATTTGGTTTTAAACTATTATACATTTTCTGAAAAATTTCCGTACTCCATAACTCCGGTTGCACACGGTATCCGAAAGCATCAAAGTAAATCAAATCAAAAGTTTCAAAATCGTCTATTTCGTCAAAAAATTGTTTTCTTTTAGTTAATAAAAATTCATTGCTAATTTCGGTTTTACTATTCCATTCACATTTATGCATTTTTTCGAAAATGTTTTCAAATTCAAATGCATCAAGCTCCTTGACATAATTCATTGCCAGCACTTCATCAGCCTCAACCGGATATGCTTCTACTCCAACATAATCAATTTTTTGTTGTTTTTGAGTTGATTCTAAAAAAGTAATAAAAGCATTTAAACCAGTTCCAAAACCAATTTCTAGAATACTGAACAGGATTATTTTCAAACAATGAAAGTCCATTTTTTATAAAAACATGTTTTGCCTCCTGAATTGCACCATGTTTTGAATGATAACATTCATCCCATTCTTCCAAATGAATTGTCGTTGAACCATCTAGCGTTTTAATTATTTCTCTTTTCACATTTTCGAATATTTACAATCAGGATTTACTGATTTTCAGTACTATTTTGTTCAAGCCAAATTTAATCAAAACAAATGCGTAAAGCCTTAAAAAATCGCACTTTTTTCATAAATTCTTTATAAAACTCTGCCAAAATTTTAGGTTTATTATAAGATAAATAAATCTCAATTAAACACAGGAATTAATGAGGTTTTACCAAGAAAATTATATATTTTTCCGTAATTTTGCATTCAACAAAAACTTATTCTTCACCAGATCATTACGTTATATTTTCATCTGTGAAGAATTCAATTAGATAAAACATTACATAATTATGAGTACAACTCAAACAAGCAAAATTGAAATCAGAAAAGCTGAATCGTCTAAGATAAGCTCTGTAGACTTTGAAAACTTAAGCTTTGGTGCTGTATTTACAGACCATTTATTTGAATGTGATTACAAAAATGGACAATGGCAGACTCCGGTCATTAAGCCTTATGCTCCTATTTTAATGGATCCTTCTTCTAAAGTCTTTCATTACGGACAAGCGATTTTTGAAGGAATGAAAGCTTATAAAGATGAAAATAATGATGTTTGGTTGTTTAGACCTGATGAAAACTACAAGCGTTTCAATAATTCTGCTGTACGTATGGCAATGCCAGAAGTTCCAGAAGATATTTTCTATAGAAGGTTTAAATGAATTATTAAAAATCGACCAGGAATGGATTCAAAGAGGAAACGGAGCAAGTATGTACATCCGTCCTTTTATGATTGCTACAGGCCCTGGAGTTATTGCAAATCCATCTGACGAATATAAATTCATGATTTTGCTTTCTCCTGCAAAATCATATTATGGAGGCGAAGTAAAAGTAATTATTGCTGAGCATTATAGTAGGGCCGCAAATGGCGGAATTGGTGCTGCAAAAGCGGCAGGGAATTATGCTGCACAATTTTACCCAACTAACTTGGCAAACAAAGATGGTTTCCAACAAGTTATCTGGACTGATGATGCAACTCATACAAAATTGGAAGAAGCTGGAACAATGAACGTTTTCTTCAGAATTAATGATACTTTATTAACTGCGCCAACAAGTGAAAGAATTTTAGATGGTATTACCAGAAAAAGTTTAATTGCAATGGCAGAAAAAGAAGGTATTAATGTAGAAGTTCGTCCTGTTATTGTTTCAGAATTAGTTGAAGCTGCTAAAAACGGAACTTTAAAAGAAATTTTCGGTGCTGGAACAGCTGCTGTTATCAGCGTAATTAAAGGATTCTCATATAAAGATGAATATTATGAAATGACTCCAATTGAAAATTCATACGCTTCATTCTTAAAAGAAAAACTAACAAGTCTTCAAAATAAACTTTCTGAAGATACTTATGGATGGACTGTAAAAGTTCAGTAATCAAAAGACAAACATTAGATATACAAAAACCCGACAGCTTAAAGTTGTCGGGTTTTATTTTTTCACAATCTTGTCATTTCGACGAAGGAGAAATCCTCGCGAGAAGCTCGACAAAGATTGGCGACTTTCAGGGATGGAGTTGCTTGCGAGGATTTCTCCTTCGTCGAAATGACAAAAATGACATAAAGCTTTACGAACTTTGTGTTTTTACAGAAACTCAATAAAAAAAACTTAGCGTTCTTTTCGGTTAATCTTCTTTATAATAACTTCGAAAAATCAGGTTTAAAATAATTCGGTCCTTTCATCACTTTTCCATCTTCACGATAAATTGGTTGTCCATCTTCGCCTAAGTTTACTCATATTACTGCGCTGAATTTCATCAAAAACAGCTTCAATTTTATCTTGCAAACCATGCTCGATAATGGTTCCGCACAAAATATACATCATATCGCCAAGAGCATCAGCAATTTCAACTAAATCATTATTTTGAACAGCTTCAAGATATTCCTCGTTTTCTTCTTTCATCAAATTATAACGAAGCAGTTTTTTAGTTGCGCCTAAATCTGCTTTTGGGGTTTCGCTATGACCTATTTTAAAAGCAGTATGAAATTGCGTTACTGCATCCAGTTGTTTCTTCATGTTTTTAATTGATTAAATGAATTGGCAAATTAGCAACAATTCGTATACAATTCTCTAAATTTGCCAAAAATAATTTCAACTATGTTTAGTCAAGGACAATTAATATTCGCAGTCTGTTTTTTTATTGCTTTTGTAATCGTTATGATTTTTGCTTATCGAAAAGATCTCGCACTTCATAAAATATTTTATAAAGGAAATTATAAAGTTCTAATTGTCTTTTTGCTTTTTATTGCAATTTTGTTTGCAATAAAATTCTTCTTCAAAAGATAATTGAAGTTAAATAAAATAAATTCAGAAAATTTACAATTAAACTCATTCAAAATCGTTTTATTTGAATGTTTTTTTTGACTAGAATAATTTCACAAATCTGGTTTTATTATAATGCAATTTCATGTGATGAGTGCTAAAAATTTTTAACTTTACGACACAAAACAACCTACTCCAATGAAGATTCTAAAATATTTATTTCTATTATCATTACTTAGCTTAGTTGCTCTTACCGTTTTTGTAGCTACCCAAAAAGGTATTTTTTCTGTAGAAAGAAGCAAGGTGATCAATTCACCAAAAGCAACTGTATATAATTATGTGAATGATTTTAGAAATTATGAAGATTTTGAATCTTGGGCTATAGAAGATGGAGCAATAAATTTCACTTTCCCAAATAAAACAGCAGGAAACGGCGCTTCGTTTTACTGGACAGGAAATGAAGGATCTGGAAATGCAATCACATTAAAATCAAAAGATGGAGAAAGCATTCAGCAAAAAATGAAATATGACGGCACAGAAGCCGACGTAAACTGGACTTTTAAAGATACTTTAGCAGGAAAAACAAAAGTAACCTGGAAAGCAAAAGGAACCATGAGTTTTTTGTTCAAAATTTACACGGCACTAAACGGTGGTTCTGATAAGGTTATTGGAACAATTTATGAAAAAAGTCTTGCGAACATTGACAAAAATCTTAATTACGAAACCAAAACTTATAATATACAAGTAAACGGTGTTGTTCAGAAAACCGAAATTCCGTACATCAAACAGACTTTTACAAGTGAAATTTCGAAAATAACCAAAAACGCAAGAATCGTTATTCCAAAACTTATTCAGTTTAGTGAAACTAATGCTTTGCAGGAAACCGGAAAACCGTTTATTATTTATCATACTTATGATACCAAAACTGGATTGGCTAAAATTTCGGTTTGCTTACCTATAAACAAAGAAATCTCAATTACTTCTGGAAGTGATATTCTATCTGGCAAAATGAATGCTTTTGAAGCAGTAAAAACGACTTTAACGGGTGATTATTCACATACCAGTGAAGCAATTGCTAAAACAACAGCCTACATAAACAATCAAAAAATAATACCAGATTTAAGCTGGTCGCATCTTGAAATATTAACAGTAAGCAAATTAGACACAAAAAGTCCATCTAAATTAGTTACTGAAATCTATTTCCCAACTAAACCTAAAGTTGTTCCTATATCAACAGTTCCAGCAGCCTACGACACTACTGTTGATCCCGCAGCTGAAACAACAAATACAACAACCAATGATCCTGCTGCAACAAATCCTGCTGCAACAGTTCCTGTTGTAAAAAAACCAGTGAAACCAAAACCGGCAGCGCCAAAACCTGTCACAACTCCACCGGCAAAGACTGAAGAAGACGAATTCTAAAATAAAGATTTTTAAACCTTTAGCTTAAAATTCATTCTAATACGATAAATAAACAAATTTGACAGACGAGAAGGAATTTATACAACAATTATTAAATCCTAAAACGCAAAATACTGCGTTTCAAAAACTCTTGTCTGATTATCAAAAACCATTGTATACTCATATCCGAAACATTGTTTTGGATCATGAAGATGCTAATGACGTTTTGCAGAATACTTTTGTAAAAGTTTTTCAATATTTAAAAAACTTTAAAGGCGAAAGCAAACTTTTTTCCTGGATGTATCGCATTGCAACAAATGAAGCATTGACTTTTTTAAACCAAAAAGCAAAATTAAACGGACTGACATCTGAAGCTTTACAACAAAAACGATAGAAAATCTAAAAGCTGATGTTTATTTTGATGGAGATGAAATTCAGATAAAACTCCAAAAAGCCATTATTACATTGCCAGAAAAACAGCAATTGGTTTTTAAAATGAAATATTTTGAAGAATTAAAGTACGAAGAAATAGCTGAGATTTTAGGAACTTCAGTCGGTGCATTAAAAGCTTCATATCATCATGCGGTAAAAAAAATTGAATTATATGTTACGTCAAATTAAACCTTTTGTAAAAAAAACTATCTTATAGACATTATGAAAGCATTTAAATTAGAAAACGAACCGAAAATAAAAACTGGATTTAAAACTCCGGAGCATTATTTTGATGATTTATCGGCAAAAGTTTTACAGCAGATAAACGAAATAGAAGTAAAAAAAGAAGTAAAAGTAATTCCTATTTACAAACGTAAAAATGTAATTTCAGCTAGCAGCTGCCGCAGTGATTGTAATTGCTTTAATGATCCCTATTGTTAATAATTACAATGAAACATCAAAAGAACTTGACGAAGCAACTTTAGAGACTTATTTATCATATCAATCGAATTTAAACCAATACGATCTGATGCAAAATTTAGACACAAAAGACATTGAAAAACTCAATAAAAATGTAGCGATTGAAGATGAAGAAACACTAGAAGATATTTTAGCATCAAACCCTAACATTGAACACTTAATTTCTGAATAAAAAACAAAATATAAAAAGATGAAAATCAAAAATATACTGCCGATAATTTATATTCCTGATTAGTTTTTCATTTTATGCCCAAGGTGAAAAAACAGATGAAAAACGTGAAAAGATTAAAGCCTATAAAGTTTCTTTTTTAACAACTGAATTAGAACTGACTCCTGCAGAAGCTGAAAAATTCTGGCCTATTTACAATGCTTTTGACGACAAGCAATTTGAATTGCGACATCAGAAAATGAAAACGTATTTGAGAACGTTTGGATGATGACAACATAAATTCAATTTCAGAAAAAGAAGCTGCAGTACTTACTGGCACAAATGGAAAGCACAGATAAAGAAATATATCTTTTACGCGAGAAATATAATTCGAATCTTAAAGAAGATACTTTCTGCAAAGAAAATATTAAAACTTAAAAAATCTGAAGATGATTTTAACCGAAAATTATTAAAACAATATCGAGATAAAGCCGCAAAAGATAAAGATAATACAAAAGTACAACAGCGATAAACCCCCTATATAATAATACTTGCTTTATTATTTAGGGGGTTTGTTATTTTTAAAATCTCGTTTACTATATAAAAGTGAATTCTGACAACTTTATTGTGACCTGCAGCGATTGCAGTATTTCTATTGACGAATCGAATTGTAAAAAGTTTTGAATCATGTAGATAATTGCGTCCAAGTTTTCACCGCCATCTTGAGAATATTGAATTCCTTAAGACCCAACACAAACAATTTCTCTTGCCATTTCCTCCCGGAACATATTGTATGCATGAAGCATATCCAAAACCCATATCCTGCCCTATTAATTGCCATGTTTTTCCTCCATCTGACGGTAAAAGCTTTATTATCTCGAGTTTTTCTCCGGCGATTCATAATCACCACCTGCAATAAATCCATGTTTAGAATCGTAAAAATCGGCAGTAAAAATTCCTGTCATTGCTTTGCCCTGAACTATTGGAGTTTCAATAACTTTCCATGTTTTCCTTTATCCGGAGAATAAAAAACACGCGATTTTTTCCCTCCTGAAACCAACCATGTATCATCTCCTTTAATTACAATATTAGTATTGCTTGCGGCAAAAGCAGATTCGCCTTGAGCATTTGTTGGCAATTTATCCGACAATAATTTTGTCCAGGTTTCACCGCCATCGCGAGTCACAATAATCGAAAAAGTATCTTCTGTAGGATCTCCAATTGCAATTCCTTCTTTATCATTCCAGAACTGCATACTATCGTAAAACACTTTTGTATTTACTTCTTTATAAACTAATTTTACTTTATCTAGTTTTTTTATCAACCTGATATAAAAATGCCGGATTTGAAACACTTAATAAAAAAATATTTTTGATATTTTGCGCAATACTTCTGAATTCCAAATTTAAGAGTATCACGATAAATATGATCTTCAAATTTTTCCTCTTTTATCTAAATCAAAGCAACCAAAGCGGGAATTATCGGCACCGTACCACACTTTATTATTGTCAATTACAATGGCTCGAATACTGATTTTATCCTGAAATAAAACTTCGGTCTGCATTGAAACAAAGCCACCTGTAAAACTGGTGCCTTTATCATTATCATTCAAAGCTTTAAAGGATACCAGTAAAACAAATAAACTAACAAAATAATATTAATTTTCTCATGTAGGTTAAGATTTAGTTGTTGCTAAAATACAATTATTTATAACATCTAAAATAGCTTTTGATTTTTTTGATAATAATCTTTTTAACAACCTTTTTTACAGAATCAAAATTAAAAACAAGTAAACAAGACACAATATATTAATTATCAAATCTTTATCCGAAACAGATTTTGGAATTATTTTTTTGGCACAGTAATTGGATATTCCACATTAATTAATTTTTAATATTATTTGCCATGAAAGCCAAACTACTTATACTAGCATTAATCACTATAGGATTTAAGCTCATGTACAGCACAAAGCCAAACTACTGTTTATGCAAAAAACTCAGACATCAGCGATAATTTAGACTTAAGAGCTGTTGCATCTATGTTTGGAGAATCAGCGAATCTTCAGGATTTCGAAAGAAGATTAAATGATCCTAAATACCAAATATCAAATCTTGACTTAAACGGAGACGATCAAGTTGATTATTTACGTGTAATCGAATCTGTAGAAACCAGAACACACGTTGTAATTATTCAAGCCGTATTAGATCGCGATGTTTATCAGGATATTGCAACAATCGATGTTGAAAGTGACAATTATAATAAAGTAAGTGTACAGGTTGTTGGAAATACATATTTATATGGTGCAAACTATATTTATGAACCAGTTTACAATGTTGTTCCGGTAATTTACAGCTCATTTTGGGTTACAAATTACAGACCATACTGTTCGACTTGGTACTGGGGATATTACCCAACGTATTACACTGCATGGAGACCTTACCCAATTTACAGATACAGAAATAACATAAATATTTGCATCAATGTAAACTACAGTTACAACTATGTAAATTACAGAAGAAGCTACAACGCTCCTAGTATATACGAATCAAGACGTACTTATGGCTACGAAAGAATGAGACCTAATTACGGCTTTGCAGACAGACATAACAATGTAAGCAACAGATATGAATTGGACCAAAGAAGAGTAGCTAGCAGACCATATAATGTGTCAGAAAACAACTACAATCCAATAAGATCAAATGCTGGAAGACCTCAATATGGAGACAATAGAGTTTCAGACAGAAACTACAATAATACAAGCCGTCCAACAGTAAGCAATAGAGAAAATAATACTCCTGCTCCATCAAGACCAGATTACAGCAGAAATAATGGAGCTGTTTCTGTTGCGAGAGAAAACTCAGAAAACAGAAACTATACTGACAGAACATCTCCACAAAACAATGCTCCGTCAAGAAGTTATTCTGATAACAGAGGAAACTCAATGAATAGACCAAACTACGAAAGAGCTGCTTCTGCACAACAGGCGCAACCCTCAAGAAGCTATTCTGAAAACAGAGGGAACAATGAAAACAGATCCTACAGTGCAAGACCACAAAGCTCGCAACGTTCTGAATCTCCGCGTGTAAGCCAAGAGTCAAGAAGCAGTCAGCCACAAAGAGAAAGCGGTTCAAATTCTAGAGGAGGCGGAAGAAGAGGATAATTAAAATATCACAATTTTTATTTAAAATTAAAAGCACAATTTGGGGATTGTGCTTTTTTTTATCTTTTTAATTATAATTGTCTCTAATTTGTTTTAAAACAGTAAATTTGCAACCGTCTTTTATAAAATCAAACATGAGCGCAGCGCATAAAAACTTACATAGTAAGTTGTCTATAGGGGGTCTATTGATCACATTAGGAATTATTTATGGAGATATTGGTACCTCTCCATTGTATGTAATGAAAGCCATTCTTGGCGAATATGCAATAAATTCAGATATTGTTTTAGGGGGGATTTCATGTGTTTTTTGGACACTTACACTTCAAACTACAATAAAATATGTACTTATTACTCTAAGTGCTGACAATCATGGTGAAGGTGGAATTTTTGCTCTTTATGCTTTAGTTAAAAAAACAAAAATTCAATGGCTCATTGTACCCGCCATTATTGGGGGAAGTGCGCTTTTGGCCGACGGAATCATTACGCCACCGATCTCGATTTCATCTGCAGTTGAAGGAATTAGAGCATTCTACCCAACAATGGAAACGACAACTATTATTTATATCGTAATTGCAATTCTCTTTGTCTTATTTACAATTCAGCAATTTGGAACAAAATTGGTTGGAAAGTTCTTCGCACCAATGATGTTGATTTGGTTTGCGATGCTTGGAACGTTAGGAGCAATTCAGATTTTGCATTATCCAGAAGTTATCAAAGCAATAAATCCGTATTACGCTTACCATTTATTATCTATTCACCCTGACGGTTTTTTTGTTTTGGATTTGTATTTCTTTGTACAACCGGAGCTGAAGCTTTGTACTCTGACATGGGACACTGCGGACGAAAAAACATTCGTATCAGCTGGATTTTTGTAAAAACTACTTTAGTATTAAACTATTTTGGTCAGGCAGCATACTTAACACACCACGAAGGAAGCACTCTACAGCAGTTAGGTGGCGAAAATGGAAACCCATTTTATCTTAATAATGCCACATTGGTTTCTTCCATTCGGAATTGTAGTAGCGACTTTAGCCGCCGTAATTGCTTCGCAAGCATTAATAAGTGGTTCATTTACTTTGATAAATGAAGCTATGCGTCTGAATTTCTGGCCAAAAGTAAAAATCAAATATCCTACAGAAGTTAAAGGACAATTATACATTCCGTCAATTAACTGGTTATTGTTTTTTGGATGTGTTGGAATCGTACTGCACTTCGAAAAATCAGGAAATATGGAGCATGCCTATGGTCTTGCCATCATTTTATGTATGATCATGACTACGATTTTGCTGAATTATTACTTAATCATGAAACGTGTAAAACTGTACTTTATGGTACCGCTTATTACCATTTATTTATTAATTGAATTCAGTTTCCTTTTTGCCAATATTACAAAATTTGCCGAAGGTGGTTATGTTACTTTAATCATTGCAATTCATGCTTATTTCAATTATGACGATTTGGTATTTGGCTAAGAAAATCAATAAAAGCTATACTAAAATCATCAAGATTGACGATTATAAGAAGGTATTGATGGAATTAAGCGAAGATTTATCGATTCCTAAATACGCTACACATTTGGTATATATGACGAATGCGAATCGTGTTGATGAATTAGAGGAAAAAGTAATTTACTCAATTTTGCAAAAACGCCCAAAAAGAGCTGATATTTACTGGTTTGTTCACGTAAATATTCTTACTGAACCTTATAAAACAGAATATAAAGTTACTGAAATCGCTAAGAGACGATATTTACAGAATCGATTTTAATTTAGGATTCAGAGAACCTACAAAAATCAATTTAATGTTTAGAGAAGTAATTCGCGACATGGTAAAACGCGGAGAAGTAGATATTACCAGCCGTTACGAGTCATTGAACAAAAACAATATTATTGGCGACTTTAAATTTGTATTGTCTGAGAAATTTTTATCAAACGACAATGATTTAAGATGGCACGAAAATATCATTATGAACTCTTATTTCTTCATTAAAAAACTAAGTTTATCTGAAGAAAGAGCATTTGGTTTAGATAGCAGTTCGGTAAAAATAGAGAAATTTCCAATGGTGCTTCACGCTCCGGAAAACATTGGATTAACCCGAATTATAAAAAATTAAACTATTTCCAAAACATATTCAAAAAACACTCTTTTAAAACTTTATCAGAGTGTTTTTTTTCTTTTTAAATGAAAGTCAAAATAACAATCAGAATTAAAAATTTAACTTTCAATCAATTAATAGTACCTTTGCAACTCAAATTATTAAAATGAGATTACACAGAAATTTAGTTTATACTACCATCGATTCTTTAAATGCAATTTTCAATGAAGGAGAATATGCAGATAAAGTGGTAGCCAGAGCCTTAAAAAAAGACAAACGTTGGGGAAGTTCTGACAGGAAGTTTGTTGCTGAAACAATATATGAAATTGTTCGTTGGAAACGACTTTACTCAGAAATTGCGGAAGTAAAAGAACCATACGACAGAGATAATTTATGGAGAATGTTTGCTGTTTGGGCAGTTTTAAGAGGATATCCAATTCCGGATTGGAGACAATTGGAAGGAACTCCTGAAAGAAAAATAAAAGGCCGTTTTGACGAGCTTTCAAAAGTTAGAGCATTTAAAAGAATCTATTCCGGATTGGATGGACGAATTAGGCGTGAAAGAAATTGGCGAAAAAGTTTGGTCAAAAGAAATTACTGCTCAAAATCAGCCCGCAAAAGTTATTTTAAGAACAAACACACTTAAAGGAACTAAAGAAGACTTGAGAAACACACTGATGGATTTGAATATTGAAACAGAGTATTTAAAAGATCAGCCTGAAGCTTTAGTTTTAAAAGAAAGAGCAAACGTATTTTTGACAGATGCTTTCAAACAAGGTTTGTTTGAAGTTCAGGATGCCAATTCACAATTAGTTGCAGGATTTCTTGACGTAAAACCAGGAATGCGTGTTGTTGACACTTGTGCCGGAGCTGGAGGAAAAACATTGCATATGGCTTCTTTGATGGAAAACAAAGGACAATTGATTGCAATGGATTTGTATGAAAGCAAATTGAAACAATTGAAATTGAGAGCGAAAAGAAATGGTGCTTTCAATATTGAATACCGCATTATTGACAGTACAAAAGTGATCAAAAAACTGCACGAAAAAGCAGATCGTGTTTTAATTGATGCACCCTGTAGCGGATTTAGGAGTTTTGAAAAGAAATCCAGATGCGAAATGGAAACTACAGCCCGAGTTTATCGATAATATCCGTAAAGTTCAGAGTGAAGTTTTAGAAAACTATTCTAAAATTGTAAAACCTGGCGGAAAATTAGTTTATGCAACTTGTTCTGTTTTGCCTTCTGAAAATCAGGAGCAAGTAGAGAAATTTTTAAAAACAGAAATCGGAAAACAATTTACTTTTATTAAAGACCGAAAAATGCTAGCATCAGAATCTGGTTTCGACGGATTTTATATGGCATTATTGGAAAGAAAAGCTTCAAAATAAATTCCAATATTAAAATTCCAATTTTTGGAATCATAAAATAAAAAAATCCCAAATTCCAATCTAAATTATTGGAATTTGGGATTTCTTTTTTGGAATTTCTATTTTTGGTTTATTTACTCTATACTCGGTTTTCTAAGTAACTTCCCGTTTTCGTTTTCTTTGAATTTCGGAACAAAAACAATTTCTTTTGGCTTTTCGAATTTTCCTAAAACATTAAAAAAACAGGCTGCAAAATCTTGTTTTTCCCCTTCGATAACTAAAATTAATTTTTCGCCTAAAAGAGAATCTGGAACTCCGGTTACAAAAAAATCGATTTGGAATTTTTCCAACTAATTTTGCTTCAATTTGTTCAGGAATCAGCTTCACTCCTCCACTATTGATTACATTGTCAATTCTTCCTAAAAAAATAAATTGTTTATCATTGATCAATTCGACCAAATCATTAGTAACAATAGGCTCTTCAGAAATCGATGAAACATATATAACAAGACAGCCACGATCATCTTTTTCAATTTTTACATTTGGTAAAATCGAAAAAGCATTTTCACCCAACTTTTTTCGCCGCAATATGCGTTATGGTTTCAGTCATTCCATAAGTTTCGTATATTTCTCCGTTCAGCTTTAACAATTCTGCTTCAAGTGCCGAATCCATTTTTGCTCCACCAATAATTAATTTCTTTACATTTTTGAGTTTATCGAGCGAATTCTGAACCTGTAAAGGTACCATCGCAACGAAATCATATTCATTTGAATTAAAAGCTAAAGGCTCTGTGCTTGGCGCTTTCACATCAAATCAAGTCCCAAAATCAAACTTCTAACCAGCATCATTTTTCCAGCAATAAATTGCGTTGGCAAACAAAGCAAAGCTCTGTCGCCAGGCTCTAAACCAAAAAAATCTCCAGTTGCCAAAGCCGACTGAATCATAGCTTGTTTTTCTAATCTGACTAATTTTGGAAGTCCTGTGGTGCCAGAAGTAGTCATTTCGATATAATCTTTATTATCAAACCAATCCAGAAAAAATTCACCAATCGCACGTTCATAAGCATCACCTTCTTTTATAAAGCTGTAACCAACTCGGCACAAATCTTTTGCATTTAAGTGATATCCGTTGATTTTAAAATAATTATGTACGTTTTTATGTGTTAGCTGTAACATGATCGTTAATTTGAAGATTCTACATTATTTATTTCACCTGTTAGTTTTTCTTTCCAATTTGTCCATTTGTATTTTTTGCTGAAAATAAAAAGCAAAATAGGATAAACAACAACAACCGGCAATATTACATCAAGCCCAGCCGAAGGTTCAGACATATCTTTAAAAATAGAATAAGTCTGAAAAACCGTCCAATCTGAAGTAACTAGCAAAGCGCCGGCCAAATTATTGGCAGCGTGAAAACCAAGCGCCAATTCTATTCCTTCATCCATAAGCGTAATAACACCTAAAAACAAACCTGTTCCAATGTAATAAATCATAATTATGTAGCCCATTTTGGCTACTTCGGGATTAAAAACATGCATGGACCCAAAAATAAGGGAAGTCATCAACAAAGGAAACCATCTATTTTTAGCCAAATTTGCAAAACCTTGCATTAAATATCCTCTAAAAATATATTCTTCGGTACTAGTTTGAATAGGAATTAGCAAACATCCAATTGCAACTAAAATTAAAAAAGGAATTAGCTTAAAGTTCCAGACAAAATTTTCTGGATCTTTCAAATAAATTGCCCAAAAACTTAAAACTGAAAAAATTGCCCAGATTACAAACGAAAATAAAATTCGGTTCCAATCTACTTTTTTTCTCGATGTAGTAACGGATAAAAGTGTTTGATTATGCAGATATTTTACCACCAAATAAACTCCTGCAAATGCAAAAGCAAAAGAAATCATTACCAGAAACAGAGTTAGATTAGGCTCAAACACTTTCAAAACGCCATCATTATCAGTTGGTATTTCTTTTTTATTTTTGAAACTCGAATAAAGTACCGCCACCGAAAGTGGAATCTGGCCAATAAATGAAGCAATTATAATAATAACTGACCCAATTAGATACAGAAAAAATTTATTATGAGGTTTAATTCCTTGTTCTAAAAACATTTACATATAATTTTAAAATGAGAATTCAGTTTACTAACTAAATAGTATTTTTGGTCCTGCGAAAATACCTATTTTTTGCCTTACCTTCTTACAACATATTAAATATAACAAAATGATACAAATTTACCATAATCCGCGATGCGGAAAATCAAGAAACTGCTTGGCTTTTATCGATCAATCAAAACAACAATACGAAATTATTCCGTATTTAACTGATACTCCAAGTATTACCGAATTAAAAGAACTTCTCACAAAACTGAACTTGAAACCAATTCAATTAGTTCGAATTAAAGAAAATATCTGGACTGAAAATTATAAAGGAAAAGATCTGAGTGACGATGAAATTATTAAAGCAATGACCGAAAATCCAATTTTAATAGAACGACCAATTGTTATTAAAGATGGCAAAGCGATTATTGGGAGAGATCTTGATTTAGTTGCTGATTTCCTTGGCTAGTTAAAAAATGATGAATTAACATTTATTTGTGATTTTGCTCTTTAAACCTAAAGGTATATTTAGCGTCTAAAGAGTAAATGAAACCAAAAAATAAAATGAAGAAAATTAAATTTGCTGTATTGCTTGTTCTTTTTTTTACAAGTTTTTACAACTACGCACAACAGGCGCCCCCTGGTAAAAACAAGGTAAAAGTTACTGGAAAAGTTTTAGAAAAAGTTAGCAAACAACCCCTAGAATATGCTACAATATCACTTATGCTTCCTAACAACCCAAAAGTTGTTGCAGGCGGTATCACCAACCCAAAAGGTGAATTTGAAGTAGCTATAGCACCTGGAACTTACGATATAAAAGTTGAATTTATTTCGTTTAAAGCTACTGAAATCAAAGGAAAAAATATTTCTGGCGATACTAATTTAGGTGTTGTAAATTTATCAGAAGATGCGGCGCAATTGAATGAAGTTGTAGTTCGTGCCGAAACATCATCTGTTGAAATCAAATTGGACAAAAAAGTGTACAATGTTGGTCAAGATATGATGGTAAAAGGAGGAACTGTAAGTGATGTTCTTGACAATGTTCCATCTGTTTCTGTTGATACTGAAGGAAATGTGAGTTTAAGAGGAAGTGACAACATTCGTATTTTAATTGACGGAAGACCTTCTCAGGCAATCAATATTGCTGAGGCTTTGCGTCAGCTTCCTGCTGATGCTATTGACAAAGTAGAAGTTATTACAAATCCATCAGCACGTTATGATGCCGAAGGTGGATCTGGAATCATCAATATTATTCTTAAAAAAGGTAAAAACCAAGGTTTCAACGGAACTATTATTGCTTCAACAGGTCTTCCTGAAACATACGGTTTAAGTGGAAATTTGAATTACAAAACAGAAAAATTAAACTATTTCACAACTTTAGGATACAACCACAGAACAAACGAAGGACATGGTTTAACTAATACATCTTATTTGAATGCTGACGGTACTCCAAAAGGCTTCCTAGATGAAGATCGTGATACAAAAAGAGAATCTGACGGATTTAACGGAAGAGCTGGTATCGAATGGACTGTTGCAAAAAATACGTTCTGGACAAACGCCATTAATTACCAAAACAATTCAGGTAATACAAGAGATTTGATCAATTACAGTAATTTTGATGCTAATAATAATCCAACAGGAACTTCTTTCCGTTTAAATAATGGAGATACTGGAAGTCGAAAACGTGGAGTATACTTCAAATTTGATTAAAAATTTCAACGATAAAGGACATAAACTTACCGCTGATTTATCTATTTCAAGAAATACAGATAACAGCAACAGTGTTATTACTGCTTCTCCAAATTTCAACAATACTTTAAACGATCAAGTACAAAAACAAGTATAATTTCAAGCAGACTATGTATTGCCATTAGGAAAAGGAAGTCAGTTTGAAGCAGGTTACAAAGGAAGTTTTGGTGACTTGAACAATGAATATTTCGTTACAGATAATAATGGTGTAAAAGATCCTAATTTGTCAAACACATTAGAATACAAAGAAAACATCAACGCGCTTTACACACAATACGGTTTCAAAGTAAATAAATTTTCTTATTTATTTGGTTTGCGTTGGGAAGACACAGACATTCATGTAAACTTATTAGACAACAGCGATTTCAATACTAAAAAATACAACAACTTGTTCCCAAGTGCATTTATTAGTTATGAAATTTCAGATCAAAGTAATTTTACAGCAAGCTACAGCAAACGTTTAACGAGACCAAGAGGACGTTTTATGAACCCAGCTGTAAACTACTCAAGTAACGTTAATATCTTTCAAGGAAATCCGGACTTAGATCCTTCTTTAACGGATAAATATGATATTGGCTACATCAAACGTTGGAGCAAAGTAACTTTCAATACTTCAGCATATTTTGAAGATACTAAAGATGTTTTCAGCTTTGTGAGAACTCCAAATGGCAATGAAGTAAACGGAATTCCGGTTATCTTAAGCAGACCAATCAACTTAGGTGAAGAACAAAAATTTGGTTTTGAATTTACTTTAAATTACACACCGTTTAAATGGTGGAGAGTAAACAGTAACTTCAACTTTTACAACGTAAAAACAACTGGAGAAAACACATATGTTGATGTAAACGGAAACACAGTAGTTCAAAATCTTGATAACCAAGCTAACACATGGTTTGCAAGAATCAACTCAAAACTTACGCTTCCGTACAAAATTGACTGGCAATTGAACGCTACTTACAACGGCTCACAAAAAACAGCACAAGGTAAAAACTTAGATAGTTTGGTATGAATACTGCATTTAGCAAAGACGTACTAAAAGACAAAGCTACAATTGCTTTCAATATCAGTGATATTTTCAACTCAAGAATCATGAGATCGTACACTTACCTTCAAAATGATGTAACAAAAGAGAGCCAAACATCTTATGGTGAAATGCAGTTCCGTAAACGTCAATTCAATTTATCGTTTACATACCGTTTCAACAAACCAAAAGGCGAAAGAGAAAAAAATGCACAGCCTAAAAATGACGATGGCGGTGGAGGAGAATTCCCTGGATAACACTAGATAAATTCTAATATTAAAAAAATCCAAATTCCAATTGTAAAAGTTGGAATTTGGATTTTCTTTTTTGTGTATTTTTTAAAATTGGAATTTAATAACAAAAAAAAAGGACTCGTAATAACGGGTCCTTTTTATGAAATCAATTTAATTAAATTGATTGTTCTTCTTGTCTTTTTTTTGCTCTCTTTTCTTTGAACATTTCCCAGCTTGCTCCCGTAACCCAATAAGATACGAAACCAACTAAGAAAAACATTAACCAAAACCCTATAGTTAGAATGGTTAAGAAAAGTAAAAAGCCTAAGTACTGTGAAAATTCAAACATGTTTTCCGGAATTTTTGAATGTTACGACAAATGTAGGCTATATATTCTTCCTTGGCAATAAAATCTAAATCAATTTTCACGAAATAACATTTATCCGTATATTTATACTCATTTTAAATAAGGATTTTTTCTCAGTTATTATTCAACTGTCTAAATAAGAAGAATATGAGTATTATTAGGAGCTGATACCTGCTGTCCGCTGTATCTTTTTGTTTTTAAAGAAAAAACAAAAAGGATGCCGCTTCCATCAGGGCTAGGGCACTCATTTTCAAAAGAAATTTTAAGCATTAAAAATAAAATCCGTTTTAATCAGCGTTTTTACGAAGTAAATCAGCGTCATCCGCGTCCCATTTACCTCAACAGATTACAACTCACATTTTACAGATAACATTTTACAGATAACATTTTACAAACAACATAATGAAATACAGAATAGAAAAAGACACCATGGGCGAAGTTCAAGTCCCAGCCGATAAATATTGGGGTGCTCAGACAGAACGTTCCCGAAACAATTTTAAAATAGGAAACGCAGCTTCAATGCCAAAAGAAATTATCGAAGGATTTGCTTATCTAAAAAAAGCTGCCGCTTTTGCCAATTATGATTTAGGTGTTTTGCCAATCGAAAAAAGAGATGCAATTGCAGCGGTCTGTAATGAAATTCTAGAAGGAAAATTAGACGATCAATTTCCACTGGTAATTTGGCAGACAGGTTCAGGAACCCAGAGTAATATGAACGTGAATGAAGTAATTGCAAACCGTGCTCAGGTTTTAAAAGGTTTTGAAATTGGCGAAGGCGAACAATTCATAAAAGCAAATGATGACGTAAACAAATCACAGTCTTCAAACGACACTTTCCCAACCGGAATGCATATTGCAGCTTACAAAATGGTCGTTGAAACCACAATTCCAGGAGTTGAAAAACTGCATTCGACTTTAGTAAAAAAAGCTACCGAATTTAAAGATGTAGTCAAAATTGGCCGTACACATTTAATGGATGCAACACCTTTGACACTTGGACAAGAGATTTCGGGTTACGCAGCTCAATTGGCATTCGGATTAAAAGCGTTGAAAAATACTTTAGCCCACTTATCTGAAATTGCTCTTGGCGGAACCGCTGTCGGAACTGGCCTAAACACACCAAAAGGCTACGACATAAAAGTAGCCGAATATATTGCCAAATTCACCAATCACCCATTTGTAACTGCAGAAAATAAATTTGAAGCTTTAGCAGCGCACGATGCCATTGTAGAAACACACGGAGCGCTAAAACAATTAGCTGTTTCCTTAAATAAAATTGCAAACGATGTGAGAATGCTGGCATCAGGACCAAGATCAGGAATTGGGGAAATTCACATTCCAGAAAACGAACCTGGATCTTCAATCATGCCAGGAAAAGTAAACCCAACGCAATGCGAAGCGTTGACAATGGTTTGTGCACAAGTTATAGGAAATGATATGGCAATTGCTGTTGGCGGAATGCAGGGACATTATGAATTAAATGTTTTTAAGCCTGTTATGGCGGCAAACTTTCTTCAATCAGCACGTTTACTTGGAGACGCCTGCGTTTCATTCGACGAACATTGCGCGCAAGGAATCGAGCCAAATCATAAACGCATCAAAGAATTAGTTGATAATTCACTTATGCTTGTAACTGCTTTAAATACTAAAATTGGTTATTACAAAGCTGCAGAAATCGCCCAAACCGCTCACAAAAATGGAACAACTTTAAAAGATGAAGCTGTTCGTTTAGGTTATGTTACTCCAGAAGATTTTGATGCGTGGGTAAAACCGGAAGAAATGGTTTAGTTTAATTGTTAATTATTAATGGTTAATTATAAATTAAAAAGCCTGAAATATAATTTCAGGCTTTTATTTTTTCTGTCACCCTGAGCGAAGTCGAAGGCTTTTGATACCGTAAAGGTCTTCGACTTCGCTCAAGCTGAAAACGTGTAATTATGATCTGAATTTTAATTAACAATTCACCATTAACAATTATTTCCCGTCGACATAGTCTTGCAAATAACTAAATCTTTCAGTCAATTTTCCGTTTTCTGTGATTTTGGCGCGTTTTAAAATTCCGTCTTTATCTCCGTTGAAAAATGCCGGAATTACATGTTCCATAAATTGTTCTCCAAAACCTTCACTCGCATCTTTTGGAATTTCGCAGGGTAAATTATCAACCGCCATCACTGACAACTGCTGCTGGATGAAACACATCTACTTCCTTATTTTCTAATGGAAAATAGCCATAAATAGGTTCTTCAATTGTTGAAGAACGTAATTGTACACGCTATAGGGCCATTGACATCGCACGAAATATCAGCTACAACTTTTAATCTGCAGTCACTTGCGTTTAGCATTTCTCTTGTCAAAATCATTGGTGCTGCACTAGCGTGAAAATGCCCAGCAAAATAAATATCAGAAACCTTCGTGAATTTTTCAAAGTCGGAAACATATACTTCAGGATGATTTACAAAATCATTAAAATCCAAAACCTGTCCGTCGATTCGTTTATTATATTCTAAAACATCTAATTGTACATAAACGGCCTGCGCATATTTTTTAGTCAAATAATTATCAATTGTAATTTCTTTCACTTTAATAGCATCCAGAATTTCTTTGGCACCGCTTCCCACTTTTCCAGTTCCGGTAATCACAAATTTTAAGGCTGGCATTGTTATGCGTTTTAAGTGCATAATTAAAGCTTCTTTTCCTGCTAATGTTTCTGCTTTTGGAAGTTTAAATAATTCGAATTTAAGCCCGAAAGCCCTGATTCCATTATAAACACCAACCATTCCGGCATATTTTCCAAAACCAATTAAACGATGGTCTAATTCGTCTACTATGGTTTCGTGATCATATAAATCAATGTTTTTTTCTAAAATCGCCTGAAGTAATTTTCTATTGTGAGGCTGTTTTTTTATCGTGTGAGAAAAAAAGAAATACGCTTTGTTTGGAATTAAATTTTCAACCGGAACTTCTTTCACTCCAAATAAAACATCACAGTCCGAAACATCTTCAGTTACTGTAATTCCCATACTTTTATATTGAAGATCCGAAAAAATCCTAATATCTGAACTCTCGACTTCTACAATAGCTTCGTGATATTGCTGTTTGAGTTTTGCCAACTCATCTGGAGCAAAAACTACGCGTCGATCTGGTGGGTTTTTTCTTTCTTTTATAATTCCGAATTTCATTTAAATAGGTTTAAAGCATTTATTAATATAACTTTTTACATCTTATTTGTTTCAAATATAACAAATTTCGTTAAAGTTTTCTTCAAAAATTACAATTTAGAATCTTTAAAAACCGTTTAAAGCTGACTTACAATCGACTAACTAAAATTTTAGTTAATATTATGTTAAAGCAACCGGTTGGGTTTTTCAAAATATCCAAAACATAAATATTGAATTCTATATATTTGTTTTTAAAGAATGATGAAAATGAGTTTCCTTAAAAATACAAAGATACCACAAATACTTTTTTTAATTTTAGTTTTAAGTTCATGTGGCAATGATAAGAAAACAAGTGTGGATACGGTCGCAGCTGTCGAAGATACCTTGCCTAAGATGAAGCCTTTAGGCCCAGAAAAAAGACTTACACAAGCTTATATAAATTCTGTGCAAGGCAGAATTAACCACTTTTACAATAAAAATTGGCCAAACAATAGTATGAACGGAAGCTTCTTGGTAGCAAGAAACGGGCAAATTATTTTTGAAAGATACAACGGTTATGCCAACAAAAACGAAGGAACTAAAATCACGGCAGATACTCCCGTGCAAATTGCATCTGTAAGTAAAGTACTTACTGCAACTGCGGTTTTAAAATTGGTAAATGCCGGTAAAATTGATTTGGATCAAAAAGTAAATACGATTTTAAAAACATTTCCTTACGAAGACTGCACGATTAGAATGCTTTTGAGCCACCGCTCGGGAATGCGAAACTACGCTTATTTTACAGATCACGACAAATCGGTTTGGGACAGACACAATCAGCTGACGAATAAAGACATTCTAGATATTTTAGCAACAAAAGATATTGGCTTGGAAGCTAAAACCGGAACGCGTTTTGGTTATTGCAATACTAATTACGCAATGCTGGCGCTGATTATCGAAAAAATCACTGGATTAAAATATAAAGAAGCAATGTCCCAAATGATTTTCAAACCATTGGGAATGACGCATAGTTACATTTTTGATGACGATAAAGACAGAAAAACAATTGTTCCTTCTTATAAAGGAAATGGTGCCGAAATTGGTTTTGACTATTTAGATAATGTTTACGGAGATAAAAATGTATTTTCTACTGTGCGTGATCTTTTAAAATTTGACCGCGCAAGACAATCACCTGACTTTTTAAAACCGGAATTATTAAAACAAGTTTATACAGGTTACAGCAACGAACGCAAAGGAACCAAAAATTATGGTCTCGGAATCAGAATGATTAATTGGGAAACGGGACAGAATTTTTATTTCCACAATGGCTGGTGGCATGGCAATACCTCATCGTATATTCCTTTAATGAAAGAACATGTAACGATTATTGCGCTTTCAAATAAAATGACCAGAAACACTTATGCGGTGCGAAAACTGGCTCCAATTTTTGGAGATTATCCTTTTAATTTCAAGGACGAAGAATAATTATAGTCGTAAAGTCAAAAGTCTTAAAGTTCCCATTGATATTGATATTGCATTTGTATTTTGCTCAAATGCGCCAATTAGCTGAAAATAAATCAAGTAAAAATAAGCTAGCATTTGACTTTAAAAACTTTACAACTTTTGACTTTATAACTTTTGACTTTCGACTTTCGACTTTATGACTTTTTTTAAAATTTTTAGCAGAAAGTAATTTCAAATAGTATAAATTTGCAGACTCATTTTTTGGGGTCGACTGGTTTTGACAGCAAGTCGAATTGAACAGTAAGCACGTCGAGCATTGAGACCTTGCTCGTAAATATAAGATCTCACACTTTTACACGGCGAAAATAATTACGCTTTAGCTGCATAATCCGAATCATAGTAAGATTGCGCCACGTCTCTACAAGGTAGAGAAGCTGGATTCTCCTGGAAAGCCTTGGTTTGTGGCGTTCCGTTCAGGGGAACCGTAAAAATAAACCTAGATATCCATGAGCTTCGGGTGGGTTTCGAAAATTAAGAAGATAAGTGTTCGGTGGCTGTTTCTGGCCTAGCTTAACAACGAAAATCTAATCAGGAAATAAGCGTGTAGAAAGCTCTTTAGTTGCTTGTTTGGACCCGGGTTCGATTCCCGGCGACTCCACAAAAAAGCCTGTAAACTCAATGTTTGCAGGCTTTTTGTTTTTTAGTTTGCATTAAATTGTTATTATAATTATCTTTCGTTTAATGCAGTTAAATAGTCAAACATCTAAAAATCTATGTACCGATCTAAAAATATTAAAAAGCCTTTAAACATTGAGTTTACAGGCTTTTTTCGTGTTTGTAATGAGAATAGTAAATATTACATTTCCTCATTTTGGAACCCGTATTTAGAAGGTTTGGTAGAAATACTATTTTTCAAATCAAAAACTTCACTTTTAATATAATATTTATCTTTTATTTTTACGATTTTCACTTCAGGAATCTGCTTGTTTTTAAGGTATTTAGAACCATCCAGAAGACTTTTTTTATGATACAAAAACAATGTATCTCCATTTTGAAAAGGCACAAGTAAATCTTTTAAAGGTCTCTCCGTAATGTATGCTGAATCTTTTGCAACTTTTATGTAATATGTATAATTATAATTTGGCTCATATGAATCGAGAGGTAAAATATAGTCTCTAAACCAAGATTCATCAATTTTTGATTTACTAACAGAATTTAAAAAACTAGTTCGTATATCGTTAGATTTCTTTTCGATAAAATTGATTCTCCAATTCATTTCTTTTTTTTCTTTTTCAGAAGAATCAACAAAGAAAGATTCGATCTTTTGCCATGAATTATTTTTATACTGATACAAATCAGTTTGAAACTTTTCTGTGGTTTTGTAAGGTCTGTCGCCTCCAGATGTAGGGACCAAATATTTTTTGTCAATAAGAAAAACATAAATATCAAATGTTTTCTTGTAGTCTTCAATACTTAATTTATTTATATACGTTTCTAAAGGCTCGTAGTCATTATTTTGAGTATATTTTGAATGATTTTGAAAAAAAAGAAAATCTTTTGGAACCAAAAAGGTTTCTAAATTACCCAAGTCATTTTTTCCTTTAGAATCATACACAACTCCATTATCATAAGATGTTGTAAAAAAACCGCCATAATCAGAAGTTTTATATACATTTTCATTTATTTTTAAAACTTTATCAAAATTCAAATTACTAATCTCACTTTGAGAATTAATAATTTCCTTCTTTTCTGAGTTATTATTTTTGCATCCAATGATTGAAAATGCAAAAAACAAGATCAAACAATATTCTTTTAATGAATTCATATTTTACAATTTTTGTGGTCTAAAGTAACCAATAAATCCTGCATGAGCAAACAGAGCTTTGCCATTGTTATCCAAAGTGTTTTCACCTACGCAATGCAAATATCTCCGACTTTGTGCCATTTCAAATTAATATAAATTAAAAATATGGACTTCAGAAAGTCTCGTTTCTATTAAATAAAAAACTGCGCAAAGTCGGAGACATTTGCGCAGTTTTTATTAGGGACTCTTTGCAGAATAGAGATTCCATTCATTTTATATTTCTCTTCGTATAAATAATGTCTTTACAATGTTATTAATTTCTAGCATTATTCAATTAATTATCATTTTACAACAATATTGCTAATATTAAAATCTATTGGAGCAACCTTTTGGATAGTTTTATTTTTATCAAGATAAAGAATTGACCATTTACTTTGTAGTTCGTCTTTATTGACAAACAAACCTAAATTTTCAAATTTCACCACTTTTGAATCAGTAGTTATGTATTTTATTTTTTTTAGATCTAGTTGTTCTGTTATATTTGCTAAATAACCAGCAACATCATCTGCAATTATATAAAAGTCATCTTTGCCATGTTTCTTTTTTAATTCTTCAATTTCGATACTATTTGGCTCAAAAAAAACAATGGTATTGTTATCCGAGATAATTAATGTGTCTTTTAACCTAGCATCAGAAATTTTTTTTTCAGTAGAAACGTTCTTGTCTTTTATAACTATTACATTTCCATTGTCAGTTCTTTTACAACTCAACACTATAATTTGTAAAAACAATAAGCAAAGTAATCTTGATTTTTTCATTTTTCTAATATTAAATATATAGTTGAAACAATTTTCTATTTGGCTAAATTAATTATTTTTTTTAACCAACCTAATCTATTTTTTTATTGCATGAATATAAAAACATTATAAATTTATAGCAGTTTTTAGTTTATATCTAATTAGGATTATTATTTTTAAGAATAATCCATTTTAAAAATAATACTGAAAAAAGGCGGTATTAACTGAACAAACTTATTGTTTTATTTGAACATGATAACAATTATTCTCTATAAGTACTTTGTCTAATTCTTTTCTTTTATTTATTTCAAATAGAAAATCATTTTTATTGGATAATTTACCGTAAGAAATATCTAATGTATTCAACACCTTAAAGTCCGCAATATGTTTCGAAACTGTTGAAGCGCCTAACTCTTTAATTTTACTTTCCATCGACGCAATAATATCCTTTTTACTATCGCCAGATTTTATACCTCTAGAATAAACATCTATAACTATTTGTCCTGGAATATCATAAATCCCTTTCTGTTTAATTACTCCTCCGGGCTGTGAGCAATTTTGATACATTATCCTTGCCTGATCGTATGTACTTCTAGCTGTACTTGTAATGTAAATATTAAAATTTTTGGATTTTATTCCAACTTCTTTTAAAATATTTTTTGTTTTTATAGACAATGAATTTTCAACTGCTGTTGCCCCCTCAAAATGTAATTGAACTTTATCCAATTCGCTATTCACAATTCTGTCTTCATTTTCTTTAACATTTACACTTGCAAGATTGACGTTTTTATTCCCTTCTTTCAAACTATCTCTATATTTTATTAAGAGTTCACTTTTTTGAATACCATCATTATTCTTATCTAAACCTGGATTCGCTTTATAACTATTAGTTCCTTTTTTATATAATGTATCCGTATCTTTTTTCCCCACAAAATCTGGAGAAAATACTGCTACATAAATATCTTCTGGCATTTTTGGTAAACGCGCAACACTTTTAAAATATTTTCTGACCTTTTCAAGTTGTTCAACTTCAGTCATTTTTGCATATTTTAATTTTAGAGCATGTAATTTATCAAAACCAGTTCCATTTTCAAATTCTTTCATGCTTACAAGGGCTGCTTGGGTAAATTGTATTAATCCAACTGCCCTAGAGCTCATCTTTCCCGTTTCCTTATTTATATTTTCAAAGTGCTTTTGGGTCATTTGATCTCTCGAAATAAGCGACTTATATCCTGCTAGTTGATTAGCTGCAAATGTGCGATTCGTTTCTCTATACATCACAGCCATAAGCCCGTTGGCCATTTCTATAGTATTCTCAGGCCATAAATCTTCACATATTTCTATTACTTTTTCCCTAAATTCTTGACTAACTTTAGAACCCCATGTTAAATTAGCCATGATCATCTTTTTACTTCCTACACCTACAACCATATTAATCATCTTATCAGTTAAATGTTTCGTCGAATACCCTTCAATCCCCACATAGTACTTATTTACGACTCCATTTTTCAATCCTTGAGCCGGCCTTATAACAAAACTTATCGTTGCTACCCCTTCTGAATTAACTTTTACTTCATGTCTAAAAGCTGGTTTTTCTCCAACTTTATGAGCAGTTAAAACAATATCTTTTCCTACCATATTTTGCGTTTTAGCAACTATGGTTACAGTTGTACCTTTTTTATTAAACGGAATTTCATCTTCTGCTTTTACACGACTACCATCATACATAAAATAAGCATCGATTATTTGCGCCTTGGTTGTTACATTTAATACTGCATCATTGTAGGCATTGGCATTTTTCTTAAAGAGATATGCTTCTTTGTTTTGAATTCCTTCCAACTCAAATCTAACTTTCGCTGTCTTGCCATTCAGAATTCCAAAACGTTTTTGCAATGCTGCGTTGAATACTATCTGTTTATTTATTTGACCTTCACCGTTTGTCGAAGTAAGATGAAAATAGGCAACTTCTTTACTATCATTTAAAAAGAAATTAATTTTTACAGGCTGATTGATATATTCGGGAATACTTGCTTTTACATGATTAACCTCACCTGTAAAACCAGAAGTTTTCTTTTTACTTCCATCATTGTAAGTCCAAAAAGCCTCAGTTACTTTTGGATGTTTTACATATATTTTTGCGATGGATTTTGATTTTAAACCTTGCACAATATTACTGTAAGCCTCTACAATAAATACACCTTCTTTTTTAGGAATTGGGAAAACAAAAGTTTCTCCTTTAAATAGAAATTGCTTTCCTGCTTCGTTATTTTCTATTTGCAGTTTAGATCCGTTTGGAATATATGTTTTACCATTTTCTTCGTAAACCAACCATTTCACATTTTCTTTTTCTTGTTGTGTAGCGCTAATCCTAAAGTCTCCAGCCTTAAATATGGCATTTCGGTTAGTTTCATTCAAAAGATAAACATCATTGCCACTATCACCTTTTGTTGTAACATCAATACTCTCAATAAAATTCTTAATTACTCTAATAGTTTGATTCTGGCTCAAGCCATACTGATCTTTACTATAAACTTTAATAGCATATTCTCCTATATTTGACATAACAAGCTTAAAAATTCCTGTTGAATTTAATTCTTGTTCATCTGAAATTGTCACAATTTTATTGACATCTGTATAGGTTATGTGATAATAAAGTTTTAGTGGATTTAGAGTTTTTATTTCAGAATTTTTTAATGACACTTTAAACAATTGCTCTTCTGCTAAAGCTCTTGTGAAGCCATTTTTAACACTTGCAGGCGGTGCTATTACAATTTCTTGTGCAATTATATTTAATTCTACAAAAGCAGATGTTTTTGCTTTTGTCTTGCTATTAGCACCAGATTTTAATCCGTATGCTTCTATTTTATAAGTTCCGGCTGTATCAAAATTGTAACTAAATAATGTTCCCTCGTTTACAAAAACAATTCCTTTATCTTTTTTGTTTTTGCTATTATATACAACCCAATTAATATTTTCCTTTGGAAATTGATTTTCGATTAAAAAAGTTTCATCAATAAAAAACTCAATACTTTCTCCAACAATAAATGATAACGACTCAGAACTCTTAATTTTCACGCCATTTTTCTTTACACCGCTTCCTGAAATTTCTTTATTACTTACCTCTTTCAAAAATGCATATACCGCTTCTTTACCTATATCCGCATATACCTTGTCTGCACTTAGATTAGGATATATTTTAGTTTTAGTGGTTATTGTAATCGTATTTGGTAGGTCGACTAACCCTTCGACTTCTTTCAATAATAAAAAAAGTTCATCGTACTGTTCAAAAAGGTTTGCGATATTTACTTTATCGTCATTCAATTGTTTTTTAATTAAGTTCCAGCGTATCTTACTTTTATCTGAAATTTTTCCTTTCAAAATATTAGCATCAATCGACTCAACCATTTTTTTACGAACAACATCCCAATTAAAGTTTTGTGCTTTTACAGGAGTTTGACTTAATTGCTTCAATACAGCATACATTTCTGTAAACAGCATCTCATTTGGCTGTCCATCAAAATCTTTAGCTGTTTTCCCTTCATCAAAAGCCTTACTAATACGGGTCCAATATTCAATAGCTTTTGCATCTCCTGCTTTATTTGCTAGATCTAATTTCTCTTTTATTTCTGCTTTAATAGTTTCTATAGTGGGCTCACTAGTATTCGCTTGAAGCTTTTGAGGGACTATTAAGCTTTGTTGCGCTGCTACATTAGCATAAGTTTGTGTTGATAATCCACTATTTAAGTTAAGCGTATTACTTTCTACTCCCAAAATCGGAGAAGTAATGTTGGCTGATGCAAAAGAACTGACAGCTGTTCTTCCGGTGGTATCAGCAACGCCTTCTCCGATTGGAGCGCTGAAAGTTGATGTTTTTGCAAGCGAAATGTTGTCAAATAATATTGACGAATTTCTTGTGTTTTCTGTAGTTTCCCCTGAAACCGAAGGAGTATTGCTTACTGATTGTGCTGTTCTTTTACTTCTGTCAGCAATTGTTTCATTGGCGCCGCCTTCGGTCGGGAAATTTGAATAGTTTAAACTGGCATTTTGGCTCTGTTCCTGCCATATTTGTGTTATATCTTTTTGCTGGTTCATTTCATTTGAAACTTTGGCTAACTCTTTAATGATAGCTTCGGTTAAATGCTCTGAACTTTTTATAGCAGTACTATTTTTTATTGAAAGATTGAAATTGTGAATTGTATTTTTACTCATCGCTATTGTATTTTTTTCTGGGTGTAAAAGTAGCATCGAAACTTGTGATTTTAAAATTTCAAACCGCTTGTATTCAGTAGTTTCAGCAAGTTTACTTTTCACTGAAACTACTGAATACAGGAGGTTTTTTTCTGCTCATTTTCTATTCTTCTGACTTACTTTTACACCCTCGAATTATCAAATGAAGAAGTTATTCTGAGCAATTCTAATTTGCCAACTCTCTCATTTCATTTCCCTCAAAAGCAATTATACTATTATTTATTAATCAATTTAAAACAGCAACTATTATGGATTATGTATTCACAATTGGCATTAGCAAAATGCCCAAAATACCAGACAAGTTTAAATCATTAAAGCTATAAATGAATGATTTACTTTCTTAATAAAATTACTTTTCTCTTCAGACTATTTAGTTAGTCGAACTAAAATTTTGGCAAATTAATGACGCATTCTAATAAACTTAAATCGATATAATATGAACAAAACAAAAATTGCAGTAATCGCTAGTATTTTAATTGTCTTGACAGGCTTTATAGATACAAAATTTGATCTTTTACAACAAGCAGGGCTTTCATTGATAACAATCAACAGAATCAAATTAATTGGCTTGTTTTTATCGGCTGTATTGCCAAGCATTGCTCCCTTATTTTCAAAAGGTGAAGAATGATTTCTTAAAAAAGGAATAAAAAAAGGTTCAGCCCTTTTTACCGTGACATACATAATGATCAGAATCACAGCTTGCCTAATGATTTTGTGTGTGTTTTTCCAATCATTAAGAAATGAAAAACAACCATTTCCAAAAACAAGTATTAACCAAAAATCATTCGCTTTTTATTTCGAAAAGGCTGAATTCATTAATATTCATTATAAAATAATTTTAAAACCAAAAATATGGCAATTCAAACATTACAGACAATCAAAAACTGGTTCAAAACTGGTTTAAAACCAACACAAACTCAATTTTGGGATACCTGGGATTCTTTTCGACATAAATATGAAAAGATTCCTTTGGAAGATATTGAAAATATTGATCAATTGATGAGGCAAAAAATTATTCCGTCGGGAGAGTTTTTAATTTTTAAAGTTGTTCCCAATACAGCTGATGAATTAGAAATCGGTGATAGTGTAATTGGCTATTGCGAAGGAAATTTCCTTGCAGAAGCGACCTATTACGGCGGAGATACAAGTTTGATGAGCAGTTTTACTAAACCAAACAATTTAGTTGGAAAAATTATATCATTTAACCAATATAATATTACCTACGAGCTTGATGACGAAATATTATTAAGGTCTTCTACCTGCGGTGCATTTAATGGAATTGCTATTAAGTATAAAAGACCAGGGGAACTTGAATTTTCTATTGCATGGCCAACAGGTTATTACCCTGAATTATATGTGTATTGGCTTGATTTATCTCCTGGCTGTATTCTAAAATTAACAGATACTCTTGGTGACTTCGAAGATTCGGAAGAGTTTCTAATTTCATAAAAGAAAATCATAAAAATCTTTAAGCCTTTTAAAACTTTTAAATCACTTAAATAAGCACTCAGAATTATTGAAGATATAATTTTCTAATAATCCTGAGTGTTTTCTTTAAAGAGATTTTATAAAGTAAATTATTAATTCAAAAGCAAAAAAATGAAAGAAAATATAACCCCAAAATCTGATGAAAAACAATCATCAACAGGGACTCAAATAATCAACAAACCCTTACAACTAAATACAGTAAATAAAGGAGAACCAACTGACAATGTTTTGGTTTATGGAGCTGATAATGAAGTGAAATCTGTTCCTAGGAGTGAGTTTGGAGGTGGTTCTCAAGGTTTAGACCAAGTATTAACTAATGGTGCAACTGCTGTAGATAAAGAGATTGAACTCAGTAATTCATTTAACGACAATTATGCTTCTTTTTCTAGTTCAGGTATACAGTTTAATCAGAATGATAAAGGCGCACACTTTAGTAATCAAGAATTTGGCTTTCATAATGATATCGATGGTGGCAGCATTAGAGTTTATCCTCCCAGAGGTATGTCAGATAATATTAATTTTGCATTTCCGGTTAAGCCAATACATCCACAGAGATGGCCTTATATATTAGCAACAATAGATGATGTTGTTACGCCTGGTTTACAAGAAGTTTTAAACAATGATGCTGTAGCTATGTTATCTAGTCCAGCGAACACAAGTGATTTTCAAATCACTGCCGATGGATTAGTAATCAATACTGAATCATTTGATGGTACTCAAACTAATGGATTTCAAGTAAATCAAAATGGTATTTTGATAGAAACTTCTAAAAACGGATTTCAAACTGCAATAAGAACTTATTCAAATCCAATAGCAAATACATCATTTGAATTTCCTGTAAAAGAAGAAGGGACTTATACTTTAGCTACTTTAGAAGATATTCCCACTTTAGATTCAGTATTACCAGTCTCAGATTTACAATCAGGAATAGTAGATAATACATCCTTACAGGAACTTGGTGGTGTAGATAAAAAAATTAATGGAATCCGAATTGGAAAAGGGTCAGGTACAGGTGAAGAAAATGTAGTTGTCGGCTCTCCAAACAACTTAAGCAACTTAACTACTGGCGCTTATAATACTGTTATAGGATTTGAAAATTTAACCGCAACTACAACCGGTACTGGTAATACAGCTGTAGGCAATTGGGCATTACGAGCGAATACTATAGGTACTTATAACACGGCTGTAGGTACAAATGCTTTAACTGCTAATATAGGAGGAACTGATAATACAGCCGTAGGTAAAAATTCTTTAGCTAAAAGTACCAGTGGTGTCAAAAACACTGCGGTTGGTCAAACCTCATTGTACAATAACACAACGGGATCTAATAACTCTTTTCTAGGTAACGGGGCAGGATTTTATAATACAACAGGATCGTATAATATTGGGCTCGGAACTTCAGCGTTGGCGTATATTACTACTAGTAATTATCAGCTAGGACTTGGATATGGAGCAGGATATAGAATTAGCGGAGGAACTGAGAATATAGCAATTGGTGTAAGTGCCATTGGAAATTCTGATGTAGCTACTAACATGACTGGCTCGAGTAATATTTGTATTGGAAAATTTGCAGGTGGTAGATTAACAACAGGCAGTAACAATTTACTTATTGAAAATCCAAATAATGGAAGTTCTCTTACAACAGGTAGTAATAATATTATACTAAATCCAGTTGGTAATACAACAATAAATACAGGAAGTAATAATACCATCATTGGAGGTTTTACCAGTGGTTTTGCTTCCGCAGATACTGGTTTAGTGGTTATAGGAAATGGTGCTGGAGTTGTAGCGATCAGAAAAGAAGCAGATAACAGGCTTTTAGCACCTAATCTAACTTCTGCTTTGGTAGTATCCGGCGGAGCAACCAGTTTAGTAAATAAAGCTTATACTGATAATATTGGAGCGGTTGATAACTCAACTACTACAGCATTATCTAGTGCAACATTAACATCTACCTATCCAAATGCATTAAGTGGTTTTAGAGTACACTGTATTTCTATTTCTAGTGGAGGTTTAACCTATGAAAAAACATCTACAGGCTGGATTCAGTACTCGACTACAATGGTGACACCGTAGTCTAAAAACACAAAAAACATTTTTTAAAAATTTAGTTTTAGATACATTCTAACAAAGCCACCATAAAGACTTAAAAATCTTATAATGGTGGTTTTTTATTGTAACAAATCACCCTATTCTTAACAACCTCAACAAACCACTATTTAACTACAATAAAAACAATACTTCAACAATATTTTTTATCTACTGAAACTACTGAAAACGAGGCTTCTATTTTTCTTTTTTCTGCCACTTCTATCCTATTTTTACACCTTCTAACAATCACATTTGTATCCTCACTAATACAAATAATCTCCTTGTTTTTAGGACTATTTTATTGAGTTTAAACCTCAACCTTACCAGTTAATCACTACTATTTTTTATTAACAATTAAAACAACAAACTAATCATGGATTATACACCAAAAGATTTAGGCGAAACTCCTAAAATGCCAGACATGAGTAATTTCAAAAATCCGTTACAACAAACAACTGAGGGAAGCATTTTTATAGAAAGCTTTACTATTAATCCTTTACAGGTATCTGAAAAAAATGAAAATCTAGCCGAAGTCATAAAAAAGGAAAGCAGAGATAGTACTATTTAAAACTCATAAAGCTTTTGCCAATTCAACATCAAATAACACAATCTCTAAAATCATAAAAAATGCCAGACGAAATTAACATCCAAAATTTAAAAGAAAAATATGGCTCTGTTTTAAAACTTACTTCAGATGACCAATTAACAACAACTTACTGTAAAAAACCATCATTTGCTGCATTTCTAAAATATCAAAACAAGTATAAAGAAAATCCACACGAAGCTATTCTTTTTTTATTTAAAGAATGTGTACTGGATAAAGAAGATTATGATGACGAATTTATGCTCTCTGCAGGAAATTCTATTGTAACAACAATCAAAAATGATGGTGAATTTACAATTGATGCGACGCCACAAAAAGATGAATTCAAAAAATCAGCGGCTATTATTCGATATGCTTTTCAAATTGATCCATATCAATTACCAATAGATGAATTCTACAAATTACTTGAAGAGGCTTTGTGGTTGCAAAAACACAACGAAACAAGAATGGAAAATACTCTGATAACGGCCTTTGCTAAAACATTTTCAAACTAAAAACAAAAAATACTCCTATGAAATTCAATTTTAACGTAAACGAAATTTTAGACACCAAAACCAAAGAATATACTGGCATCAACTATAATGAATCTGAATCGAAAGATTTTATTATTGATAAAACCGGTGGCGAATTTAATCTAAGAGTCTTTGCCCCTTTGGTTTTTGAGCCGCTGGTAAAAACCGATCTTAATTTGCCAAGTTTACGAATCGATGCGGTTACTGTCAATCTTAATCGCTCAAAAGTTATTAAAAAAGAAGGGATTGAAGGAAGAGATTCCACAATTAAAGAACATATTACAAATGGAGATTTCAGTATTTCTATTGAAGGGCTAATTGCAAACGAAACGGGAGACGAATATCCAAAAGAAAAACTTTTCTTGTTGAAACAATTCCTGAATGCGCCTTATGCCCTAAGAGTTACACATGCAATTTTAAATAGATTTGGCATTTATGAATTAGTCATAGATTCTTACTCTATTCCTTCAATTTCTGGGACAAAAAACATTCAAAAATTTACGGCCAGCGCCACGTCAGATGAAACTGTAGAACTAATAATTAGAGACAATGCTTAAACTAAATGCCAAAATTAGAGTTTACGAAACCATAAGACTTATCCCTACTCCTAAGTTTTATGAATTTACGTATGTAAAAAATGTAGACATAAATAGTTCCTATAAATCACTAACAGATACTGCTACTATTGTAATGCCTCAAAAAGTATATACAGATACGAAAGGTTTTGATCAAAGTTTATTTTCAAATGCAAGTGGGGAAGAAAAAACAATTCATGATTTTTTTAAACTAGAAAATTACATTGAAATATTCTTAGGATATGATGGTGATTACAAACCAGCTTTTAGAGGTTATATTACCGGAGTTCAATCAGATACAACAGCTACAATAACTTGTGAAGATGCAATGTATGCTTTTAAAAAAGTAAAAGCAGTAAAAGATGACGATGTCCAGAACAAGAATGATGTTATGAATATTGTAGCTGTAAATCCAACAACAAATGTTGAAAGTTTTAATCCAAAAATTTTTTTTGAAAAAAGAATTAAGGAGCTAAAATTACCTTTTAAAGTAAATGCTCTCGACGAAGAACTAGGAAATGTATTGATTAACAGAAATCAAAGTTTAGCGCAAGTTTTTGATATGCTAAAAGACAAAGGAATTTATAGCTATTTCAAGACCGACGTGACTGGGTCAGTGTTGACCATCACAAATAATCCGCAACAACATACTCCTAATGAATTGACAGGTTTTATTACCCGAAATTTTATAAAAAGCCCATTAGCTGGCACGCTTGTAAAAAAATTGATTAATCAAGGGCTTAACCTTTTAAGTTCACAATTAAGCAAAGCTAGTCAATCCGTTTCTGACACTTTTCCTGGAATTGCACGTTTTAGGTTTCGCTATAATATTATCGAAGATAAATTAGTCGTAGTTAATGAAGCTACCAAAAATACGCGTACTAGGGTAGAAAAATACTTTAAAAATTCTAATACTCCAGTTTATATTGAATTAGGCGACCCAAATGGACAATTAACAAAAACCTATGTATTGCATAATAACGATGATGAATTACCTAGAGATCCTGCGGCTTTCAAAAAAGCAACAACCCAAGTAAGTTCTGAATTGTATCAATATGGAGCTTTAAGAGCAATGGAATCTAAACCAAGCGGATTTGAAGGTTCTTTTCTCACTTTTGGTGAACCGTTTGTGCGTCCAACTGACAAAGTAATCCTTGAGAATGCAAAGGATAAAGAAAAAAACGGAACTTTTCAGGTCGAAAAAGTAGAACGAACTTTTGGTGAAAACGGTTACAGACAAAGGATTTTTATAGGACGAAGAGTCGAAGCAATTTAAAAAAAACAAAAATGGGAAACATAACAGATCTAATAAAAGATGTCGCCAGTAAAAATCAGGTTATTGAAACTTTTGCTGCAAAAGTCATCGAAATAAATAATGAAATAGAATCACTCCATAACCCAGAAGATGCCTACACTGTAAACATAATGAGAGCAGACGGAGCTATCATTAAAAATGCGCGACTAAAAGCTTCTATTCAAGATTTGGAACAAGGAATTATTACAATTCCTAAAAAAGACAGCTGGGTTTTGGCTACAACTATTGACGGAGTCGAAACGAGAGCATTTGTTTCGCAGTTTTCAGAAATCGAGCGTACTTTCATTCGCTTCAAAAATGAGGAAAATCGTTATTTGGAAATTGATACTGACGTAGATAAATTTCAGGTTTTATTCAAAGAAAAAGAAACGAGTAAAAATGACTCATCAACAGCAAAACCTTCGTACAAAAATATTGCTCAAATAGAATTTAGCGGTAAAGAAGATTCAAACATTAGCACGACTTTTTACGATGCAAATGGTAAAGAAATTTCTAAAAACAGTTTTAACATTAATGAGCAAAAAATAAGTATTAATGAGGGAAATACAATTTTCAATTTAAAAGACAAAGAAGCCAAAGTAACTATTAAAGATGGTTTTGAAGCAACAATTTCCGATTCTAAGACTTCATTCAAAAAAGACAACTTAACTTTTGAAATGGACGACAAATTTAAAATTGAAGTAGGCGGAAAAACTTTAAAATCAAAATTAGAAGAGCTTATTGATGAAGTTATAAAAATTACCGTTACCACACCAGTAGGTCCATCTGGACCACCGATCAATTCAACTCAACTTTCGCTTATAAAAGAAAATTTAAAAGATCTATTAAAATAACAAAATTATGGGATTAAATAAGACAGTTTTAGAGCAAACTATAAAAAATCTTCTAAACGAAGAGAACAATAAAAAAGATGATGGCAGTACATCGATTGATAATATTTCATCAAAATTAGCCACAGCTATTGACACATTTGTAAAATCCGGAATCGTAACAACCACAGTAACTACAACTGGTAGTGCATCAGCTCAAACTGGAACCGGAACGGGATACATTTCTTAATTTTTTGTTTTATTTTTAGTGTGCCTCTTACCTTTAAACGGTAAGAGGTTTTTTTATAAAATATTAATTCTGTTTCTTTCTCAAAGTCTCTTCCAGTTCAAAGAATTTACTTTCAAGCGCATGCAGTTTTTCATAAATATTAATTGGATCCGGCATTTGTTTAGAAGCATACATACTAGCGTACCAAACTTCCAGAATATCTTCAGCATAAATAGAATACATCGGATAATTTCCGTCTCTGTTATCTGATTTCAGGATTAATTTTCCACTTTCTCTAATTCGGTTTAAAACCCTTTTTACCACTACTCCATCATTCTTACTGATAATAACATAAATTCTTCCGTCGAGGATATCATCAAAATTATCGACATATTTTCCAAAAAGATAATCTCCATCATGTATTGTAGTTGACATCGAATTTCCTTTAATTTCAAAACATCGATAAGTTCCATTCTTTAGCATTGGCATACTAAATGAAGGAAGTGTTTCCATATACTCCGGATCGGCATACCCATCTAAATAACCCGCTCGTGCTTTTACTCCAACAAAATTAATATTCTCCTCTCCGTCTTCATTTACTGTAATAATCTTTGGCAAATTTAGGCCAACTACATCATTTGTTTTATTGGTAAAAATTTCCTCGCTGTCTCCAAAAAAATAGTCAGGATCTACATTACAATGTGTAATTATACTTTGCAACAAATCAAAACCAGGTTTGGTTCTTTTTCTATCTCCGTCAGCTTGCAATCTTCCAATAGTAATACTGTCTATTGTAGTACTGGTTACTCCTATCAATTTCGCAAATGAGTTATTATTCAACTTCATCTCATCTATAATGCGTTTTATCTTTGTATGTATCTCCATTTGTAATTGCGTTTATTTTTTATGTAATATGTTATATAACGTAAAACATTCCACTATATGTTGCAAAACTAAGTAAATATAATAAATAATTACGGTTTTCCGTAATTATTTTCAAAAAACAGCTGATTTACAGCATTTTTGTAATTTCTTTCTTATTGAATAGTTATAAACACAGCAAAAAACATAAATCATATTACTGAAACTATTGCAAATTAAAGTGTAATATGTTGCAAACATCAAAACATATGTTGTATATTTGTAAAAAATAATCCACCATATGATTTTAAAAGATTTTTATACCGAGAAAAAAAATGCAATCGAAACTGAATTTACTTCGAATGCACCTGCAGTTCATCTTTATAGCGAAGCTGTATTTAAAACTGCCATTAATGAACCTCTAATAATGTTCAAATATGATGCAATATCATGGGAAACATCTTCTGAGAAAAACTACAAAGCTGATGTATCATTTTGCCTTTATGTTGTATTGCCAGTTGGAACTATTTCTTCAACAAGTTATGAAAATGTATTTGACATTGCAAGTAAAATAGACAAAGCTATTTTATCAAGCAGTTCAGCCAATAGCTTTATAGATAGCAATTCTACTTTTAAAGTAAAAGAAAAACAATACAACAACGAAGAAGTTTACTGGAGTAAAAATGATTATTTCATTTGGGAAATTACATACAAGACAACATTAGTCGAAAACACATTAAAAAAGAAATATATCCTTTTTAATAATGGACTTAGCAATGAAGCATTAGAAGACCTTGGTTATAACCTAACTTCTGGAATAATAGAAATAAACCCAAATCAGATTCAAGGCGATGTTGATTTAAATACCATTTCATAATCTATAAAGGTGAGAATTAATCAAATCACATAAAACAAAACAAGAAACAAAAAACCCAAAAACAAAATCTAAACAAAATTAACCTTACTATAAATACCACAAATGAGAAGAAGCAGAACACTATTAGACAAAAGAAGAGATTACGTTATTAATTATCTAAATAGAAATCAAGCTAAACAAATGAAAGTTGTCGTTTCTGAACTTTCTGATAGTTTGTTCTTAACAGAACGCACTATTTACACAATTATTAATGAAGGTCTCGCTACTGAAGCGAAAGCCTAAAAGACTGAAACTACTGGTTTTGACAATCAAAAAAATTGGAAAAAGCAACCTTGAACCTTAAATTTGTACTCGAAAACAAAAACAAACGCACCAAACAAACCAAGGCAAAATCCAACAAAAAAAACAGCTAGTACATCCAATCCAAAAATAACAATTCTACTTTTTGGATTATAGATTACGATTACCTTTTAAAAAATTAAATCACTGCAAATGACAAGCTTAACTACTTGTTACAGCCATTCCTTTGCTCTTTTTTAAGCAAAAAATAAATTTTAAACATTTAAACATTTTATATTATGAGTACATTAAACGATGTAGTGATTACCAAACTATCAGGCGGATTAGGAAGAAGAACCCCAGAACAAGACATGGTTTCAGGATTGCTTTTTGATGGTGAATCAACTGTAGAATTTGGATTAGACAAAGTAGAACGTTTGGCTTCATTAGAAGATGCTGAAGCCTTAGGCATTACTGAAGCCAATGATGTAGACGGGCAATCTGCTTATTACCAAGTTCAACAATTTTTCAGATTAAATCCTTCTGGTGACTTGTACGTTATGAAAACTGTTGCCACTTCTTACGAAGCTATCGTAGAAAAAGCAAAGGATATGCAGGAAAAAGCAAACGGAAACATTCGCCAAATGGCCATTATCTATTCTGGAGCAACAACATTTGCACAAACACAAACAGCAGTTGCAACAGCACAAGAACAAGCCGCACTTGCCTACGCAGATTACATGCCTTTTGAAGTTATTTTGGAAGGGAAAGGCTTTGATGCAAGTACAGCTCCTTCTATGGCGGGACTTAATGCAGAAAATGTATCTGTTGTGGTTGCAATGGATGTTGAAAAAGCAACATCATTAACAAATCCGACATACAAAAACACAGCCGCAGTTGGATTAGCATTAGGCGCAATTTCTAAGGCAAAAGTATCTGAGAACATTGCTTGGATCGAAAAATTCAACCTTACTGGTGATGGTTTTGCAAAAGCAGGATTTGTAGGAGGAGAAGAAATTAAAACTTTAGGAACTTTAAGTGATTTAAATGAAAAAAGATACATTTTCGCAAGAACTCACACTGGTTTACCTGGCGTTTATTTTAATGACAGTTCTACTTGTACGACTGGTACTTCAGATTTCGCATATGTCGAAAACAACCGTACAATTAATAAAGCTACCCGTTTATTACGCACTGCTTTATTACCAAAATTAGCTTCTCCGGTTTTAGTTGATATTGATGGAAAATTACCGCAATCAGTCTCAAAAAGTTTTGAAGGCTTATGCAGAAGCGCTTTAGAAGCAATGGTTGCTAACCAAGAAGTATCTGCATTTGATGTTTATGTAGATCCAAAACAAAACATTTTGGCAACTTCAGAATTAAAAGTGAAAGCTGAAATCACTCCAATTGGAACAGCACGTAAAATTATGGTTGATTTAGGATTCAAAAATCCTTTTGGAATCGATCAGGCATAATTCGTCTACGAATTACAATTCGCAAAATAATAAAATTCAAAAATTAATGTCATTGCTTTTTAATTCCTAAAAATACGAATATAAAAAGATGATAGTCCTTGAACGTTATCAAGATTTAAAAAACAAATAAAGCTACATATGAATAAATTACCATTAATTAACGGACAACAACACAGCTGGTCATCAATTGAAGTAAGTATTGCAGGTAACATCGTTACAGGTATTACAGCTGTAAACTATAGCGACTCAGTATCTAAAGAAAACCATTACGGAGCCGGAGACATGCCTGTACACAGAGGTAGAGGCAAATATGAAGCTAAAGCTTCGATCACTTTATACAACTATGAAGTTGAAGCAATCTTGGCTGCTTTGCCAAAAGGACAAAGATTGCAGGATATTAATCCGTTCAGCATTATCGTAAGTTACTTGGATGACAGTAACGAAGTAATTACGCACACGGTAAGAAACTGTGAATTTAACTCAAACAGTAGAGGAATCAGCCAAGGAGATACTAAAATTGCAGTTTCTTTTGATTTGATTTGTTCTCATGTTGAATGGAATTAATCCTTAAAAAGGAATTCCAAAAACCATAATCCCTTTCCTGTTTAAAAAACCGACTTAAAAGAGAAAACCATTATTAAAAGCGTTACGCAAAAAAGGAGTTTTTGAAACATGATTTTTGCAAGCTAAATTATTACTTCAGCTCTTTATTAGTCCGTTTTTTAAGCAGTAAAACCTTCCTCATGAGGCTGACCTGAGCATTATCTAACTTCAAAAATAGCTCAGGCAGCCTCTTTTTAAATCCGCAAATTATTTCATACAATAAAACAAATAATTAGACTCCAAGATGGAAACAACAAATCTAAAAACTGCTGATGTTCTTGATGGAAACATTACTCAGGCACAACTAAATCAGTGGAAATACAAACATAAAAAGGTAATCAAACTTACTATTGTAGATGATGACCAAACTCCCCTATTTGCTTATTTTAAAATACCCGACATTACTATTCGATCGGCAGTATTACAAGCTTCCAAAATTGATGAATTTAAAGCGCTCGAAGTATTATTCAAAAACTGCTATTTGGGCGGTGATGGCAAAATAGAGCAAGAAGACGATTTACGTCTCAATATCACAACTTCATTTTCAGATCATATTCAACCAAAACCTGTTAAAGTAGAAATACTGTAAAAATATTTTTTCCTTGTAAAACGCTATCCCAATGATTGTTAAAAACCACACTATAGAACTAAAAGATACCAGTGCTTCTGAAATGGCTCGGTTTAGGCAGATGATGCTGCATATTTGGCGTCAGCAGATTGAAGATGATAAAAATGCTGGAGAAATGCTCAAATATGCTCAAAATTCACAAACATATAATGATGTCAAACTAATATCAATTAAATATGTTGCAGAATGCATTAAAAAGTATATTGGAGATGTCTATAAAAATATGTCTTTTCATAATCTAATTGGTGAATCTAAAACTTCAACAAGTAATCCTCTCAATTCAGAAAATCTGAGTTATCATGATAGTCAGGGCAATTTAAAAGAAGGTGTGATACTTTTAAAATGGACCCCTTTTACTGGAATAAATTTAATACCAAAAACTTTTAAAACATCTATAGAAATTGGGACTGAACACACCGATTTTACATTAACTATTTTCAATCATAATTTAGATGATAATGCTTTTAAATTTACTGTTCATGATTTTGACCTTTTTATAGCTCTTTTTGAGTCTTTAGGAATTAAATATAGTGATATTGGAAACAAAGAGGTTATCGATTTATATCTTAAAAAAATAGATGATGCTAAAAACGATCCTGATAAATTAGACGTCATTTATCAATCGCTTCCAAAAACTTTATTTGGAAAAATGGATGATTCAGAATTGTACAAACATCTGGATCTCATTTTAAATGATATGTATATATTTGGCGGATCGGTTGGCACAAATGAAGACAAAGCTATTTTACAAATTCTTTACGCCATAAAAGACAGGCAAATTTTGTATCTGATTCTTAGAGACACGGACTTAATATACAATATATACAAAAAGCTACAAGGTGATGAAATCCAAGACCTCCTGCGTTTCTTAACTCGTTTAGTTGCTGAATTTGACAATTCGAAACCAACTGATATTGTATATTTTGATAATAGCTATTATTTATTTAGAGATACACATGTAAAAACCGCTTGGTCAGGAAAAGACATTTTGATCGATAATTGTAAAAAGACGGATAAAACTAAAACGATTGGCAAAGCAAGACCTTCAATAAGTGCAAAAGAACTTGACAGAATAACCCCTGCTGGAGTCTATGAAGTACCGGTTTTTGAGCATTATATTGAGTGGAAAACTTTTAACCCGTTAGCAAAATTAAATTTCGGCACAAAACTAGGTGATGTGGGTGAGCAAATAGGCGATGACAATACTTTTGTTATAGCCTTAAAACTTCACAATATGGCAACTAAACAATCAAATTGGGATTTGTTTAATATTGCTACAGATTTACTAAGTTTATTATCTGCTTATGGTGCATTACGCATCGTTTTGGCAAAAGGGGCACCAATAGCTGCACGAGTTTTAGCAGGAGTTGTTTTGGCAAAAGATGCTACTCACTATGCTATGTTAAGTAATGGTACTTTAGAAAAATGGCATAAAAACGGTTATGGTTGGCTGGCTAATCTCTGGATCGCTTTTAGTGTAACTGTTGATCTTGCTTCTTTTGGATTACCTAATTTATCTAAAATAGCCAGAGAAGGAAACGCTGCTGCTGAGTTAGCAGAAACAGCAGAAGATGCAAAAGAAATAAAAAGAGTTGCTGATGAAGCAAACAGAATTGTAGAAACTGAAACCGGGAAGGATGTTTCTAAAATGTCTGAGAAAGAATACGAAGATTTTATCTATAGACAAGACGATAGACCATACTCCCCAACAGGAAAAATGGAAGGTCGTATTAAATCACATGTTAACTCAAAAGGAGAAATAGAACCTGCTAACATCAATGGAAAAACAACTATCCAACAACACGTTAGAGGATCAGAACCTGTCAAAAGCGAAAGTCCTTATACTTCATTTTCTTCAATTAAACCAGGAACCGGACTTAATAAATCCTATGGGAATTATATAATTGAAGTAGATATTAAAAAACTAGAAAAAGACATTAATGATGGATTAGCAAAAGATGTTCAAATATTAAAACATGAAGAAGTCCTTTCAGATTTGCAAGAAAAAATAGATATTGCTCAAAAGAAGGTAGACTTAAATCCTTCAAAAAAGAATCTAGAAAGTTTAGACAAATCAAAGCAAGATTTTACACATTCAACTAGAGATAAAGAAGTTTTAATAAAAGGAATAGTTCCTTCAAAATATCTGAAAGTTAAGCCTCAAAAGAAATAAAAAAGAATTAATTTCGAATAAACAATTTTCAAAAATGACTGATGAAATAAAAAACTTGCTATACTCAACTGAAAGCCCAGAAGAGTTTGGCCTATATGAAGTGCAGATCATGGAAGAAATTCCTGTAGAGCGTATCCCAAAATTGATTGAATTATTAAAAAATGATAATCAATTTATAGCCTATCAAGCCATGTTAATTCTTACCGCTTGGAATATTGAAGAAGGTTTTATCAGTGTAAAAGACTTTATAAAAAATCAACCTGATAGAAACTATGAATTTGAGCCTCATCGAATTTGGGGAGCCGATAATGCATACGATTGTATAGCTGACGCTTTATATATCTCAACTTTTAACAGCAATAATGAAGAAAAAATAATTCCTTATTTTATTGAGTTATTAAAATTATATGGCACCAAATTTTTTGAATCTAATTTAAAATATCGATTGTTAAAAATAGAACCTAGGAAAGAATTACTTCCATATATTATTAACGCTCTTGAAGAGTCTCTTAAAAATGAACTATACTATCAATCAAGTCAGTTATTACCCGTAATAGCAAAGTATGACAAAACCTTAATCAATGATTATATTACTTCTTTTCAAAAATTAATTGAATTTGATAATAGAATTCAATATAATCTAGATGAAGCACAAGAATATCTATAGAGATTCAAAAAAATATTTTAGAACTTTCACTGCTTTTTCAACAAATCAAAATATTTATTTAAAAAGCAGTAGAAATATGGACTTTTAATACTGTGCTCAAACCTCCGTTTTTCAACTAAGAAAAACGGTTTTTTTTTGTAATTTATTTCCATTTCAAACCACAAAATAAAATCATAAAACCCACATAATCTTCGACTGAAACTACTGATTTACAAAGCATTTTTATTTTTCAAACACGCTATTTCGGCGTATTTTTACAGTGTAATTAAAAGTAGCTATTCTATCAAAATCACCATTACAAAAAAGCAACATTTTCAGGATTTATTTTAGGAATTCTTTCCACACTAAATAAATTTCAAAACCAGATAATCTTACCGATAAACGAAAATACTGATTGTTTCAAGAACAACCAGGGAGGCTTTTTATTCTCAAAAATTAAAATCACTAATACATACAAATATGGATCAAACAACAAAAAAACACATTGATTTGCTACATCCTTCGGTCAGGGAAGAAGTGGCCAAAATTATCGAAGAATGTGATGTCGCATTGAGTGGAAGAGCAAAAGTCCGCATTACACAAAGTCTTAGAACTTTTCAGGAACAAGAGGATCTTTATGCTTTTGGCAGAACAAAACCGGGAAAAAAAGTAACCAATGCTAAAGGTGGTCAATCTATTCATAATTATGGTTTTGCAGTAGACATTTGTCTCATTGTAGATGGAAAAACAGCTTCCTGGGATACGGCAAAAGACTGGGACAACGATCAAATTTCGGATTGGCAGGAATGCGTGAAAATTTTCGCAAAATACAACTGGAACTGGGGCGGAGACTGGAAAACTTTTAAAGATCTTCCGCATTTTGACAAAAAGGGATATAGCGACTGGAAAGTCCTAAGCAAGCTAAAACGTGACAAAAAAAACTATGTAATCTTATACAAATAAGCAGATGAAAAATTTGAAAACAAAACACTTAACGTTCTTGATTGCGTTTTCGTTCACCATTACTTCCTGTACTTCAACAAAAACTGCATTATACGACCAATATTCTTATCAAAAAACAACAGCGTTAAAAGTCGAATCTGTACAATTAATTGGTAAAGCCACAACACCTTATTCTATTCATAAAGATGAAGTTGAAAATCTTTTTCTTGACATTGAAAAGTTGACAGAATACGAAAAAAACAAACCGAATAATGAAATCACTTTTGCGATGTGGAAAATACTAAATGATAAAGAAAAAAATCTTTTAGCAGGTTTCTTTAAACGTTGGGAATCAAAAGGAATTTTGTCGCAACCTTTTATTGAGGAATCAAATAAACAAGTTTTAGATGCTTTTGACTTACTTATTCAATATGAAATTAAAAAAGATAAAGAATCTAAAGAGGCGCTTTTAGAATTAATCAATCTCAACTTATAACACGATGGACAAAGATCAATTAATAGAAGAATTAAAAAGTAAACTAAAAACTATTATAACAGATAGTTACAAAGATCTTAAACCTCAATTAGAGAAGGATCTTAACGCTTTTTTAGAAACATCTAAAGAAAAACTCGAACGCTGGCTTATTCTTTTTGCTTCTGGAAATTTAACCGAAGAAGAATTGGAATGGTTATTAAAAAGTCAGCTTGATTTAGTCGCTTTACAAGCTCTTCAAGCTACAGGAATATCAAAAATAAAACTGAATGCACTTAAAAATAATATTATAAAAATGATTTTTAAAGTAATTACAGAATTGATTATTCCGGGACTATAAACAATTCCAAACACCTTTCAAGAAACTAAAATCATATAAGTTGAAACTTACTGAAACTACTGATTAGTAAGCCTTAAAACCTTGGTTAAGGATCAATCAAAGCGTATTTTTACAGTATTAAATAAAAGATCATTTTTTTAGATATGGCGCGCAAATCTGAAGAAGATTTTACAAACAATTATTAAACAAACAGCAAATAAAAAAACGAAATATGAAAGATTTTATCATAGATGAAGACTTGTTAATACTCGATGGTGATTTTGCCATTAAAGAAGCAGATCAGCAAAACATAGAACATTTGCTGTTGAGCCAAAAAGGAAGTTATAAAGAGTTTCCCATACTTGGCGTAGGAATTAAAAAATATATTAACAGCCCTGATGCAACATCAAGGCTTAGACTAGAAAACGAAATAGATAAACAATTATCGTATGACAACTTTTATGTAAAAACATTAGATGTCAACGATTTACAAAACATTAAAATCGATGGGAACTATTAAACCACAAGAAAACCAAAACATTTTTGACATATCGCTACAAGAATATGGAAGTATCGAAAAAGTATTTGACCTTTTAGAAGATAATGATCAATTTGATCTTACTGAAGATGTCTCTGTTTATGAAGATTTAAAAATTGGCAGAGAAGCCTTCAAAAAGGATATTGTTGAATATTACAAATCCAGAAATCTGAAGCCCGCAACTTCTATTACAGATGAAGAACAATATTTGCTGGATAATTTCTCCGGAATTGACTACATGATTATTGAGGATGATTTTATCATTTATTAATAATTGCCAAAAATTAAATTCTGTTGTTTTTAGGAATCTCTAAAACAAAAACTACTTCTCTGTAGTATTTAAAAAAAAACATAATCAATTATCTATAAGCATATTATACATGACTTACAGGCTAAACTATATCTAAAAATTAAAATATGGCACGCACAATTGCTGAAATACAGAAGGAAATTCTGCTTGAGAAAGAGAAACAATCTTCTCTAAACAACTTAACAGATTCAAAAACTGCTATTTGGAAACTCTGGATAAATATAGTCGCTACAGCGATTTGGGTTCACGAAAAAATAGTAGAAAAAAATGCCCTTATTTCCAGACCTCACACACTTAACTGGTATAGAGAACAGGCTTTAAATTTTCATTACGGAATGCCGTTGACACCAGATTCAAGCAACGGTGTTTCCTTGATTTGGAAAGATGGTTCTTATCAGTTCGACACAAATGATCTTGAAGGTGATATTGAAAACTATAAAATAATCAAACATTGCGCGGTAAGCGAAATTGACCTGGAAACAGTATTAAAACCAAATAAAGAAATTGAAGAAATTTTTTCTGATTATTTCCATAATAAAGTTGGGGTTGTTTTTATAAAAGTTGCTACAGAAAAAAATGGTTCAATATCTAGAATTGATGTTCCAAATGAACTTTATGCCTTTAAGGAATACATCGCAAAAATAAAAGATGCCGGAAATCAAGTTTTCATCACTTCTGACCAGGGCGATAATCTGAAATTAAACTTAAATGTTTATGTCGATCCTATGAGCATTTTTATAAATCCTAAAGACATTGAATATTATCAATTAAAAAGTTTGAACAGAATTTTATCTGCAGAGGAACAAACAAAGCTAACCAATTACGAATTAGCATTATTAACAGATCCATTAGATGAAAAAAACGGTTCATTAATTCTAGACGTAGAAACATTTCCTGTATTAGAAGCCGCCAAAGAGCATTTAAAAAATATTGAGTTCAATGGTGCATTTGTAAAAACATATCTGGTTGATGCAATTCAGAAAGCGCAAGGTGTCAAAATTCCAATACTGAAGAAAGTTCAAACGGTTTGGGCAAAAAATCCTAGTGATGAACAAGATCCCGAATTTAAGGATGTAACTAATATCGAATATTTTATTCCGAATGCGGGTTATTTTGATATGGAGAATCTTCAGCTTGAGGTAAATTATATTCCTTACACATTCTACCGAGATAAACAATAGTCTAACACATATACAATGAATAAATACACCATTTTAAAATGGGAGAAGCTATTATTATGGCTCATCCCTCCTATTCTCAGAAAAAAAACACATGTTGACTGGCTCGATGTTTTACTCACGCCTCTTCACACAATTTATGGAGAGATTCTTTATAAAATGCAGCACACAGGTCAGGTTATTTATCTGGAAAAAGTACTGAATGAGACTTTTAATCCCACTAAAATTTATGATCCGAATTTAAGTGCAGAACAAAAAAGATTAGAGGAGTTAATTTATATAGACGAATCTGTAAAACCTACTTTGCAATATGTGTATCTCCACAAAGAATATTACGAGCCGGGATATACATTACCAGATGGCAGTATTGTAGATGGTCCTTTAATTATTCCGCAATTAAAAGTTTTTACAAATGAGGAATATAAAAATAGAAATAACAAACCCGTTTATCTGGCGCATCGAAAAGATTACACAACTATTTCGTATGCCAATTTTAGAATTTTTATACCCGAAAATTTGATAGCCGAATTGCCTGAAAAATTAACCGATGGCAAAACTATAGTGATCGAATCACATCAGGAAAAAACGCAAGCCATAAAAGTTGCAACTATTGAATATCACAAACTTCTGAATTTTTACAAACTCGCTGGTAAAAGTTATGAAAGCTATTCTTATTCCCCAGATGATCTGAATTAACAAAACCACCAAACTCTATCAAAGCGATAAAAAGCAACAGACATTTAAACAAATAAAAATGAAACAAGTAAATTTTAGCCATTCAGGAGGGTTTCCTCTCGAGCAAGAAACTTTAGAAAGACTTCAAAAAGCCTATAGATCTGAATTATATGAAGCTTTAAAAGGTCATTTAAGTATTAAGACAAATGAAAATTATATCATAACTCATGCAACGAGCGAATCAAAAGGCTGGGCCGTCATACATGAAGATGGAGAAGGAACTTTATATCCTATTCTTGAAGACGACAATACTGGCTATCTAAAAACAACGAGAACAGGAACGAATTTAGTATATGGAACTGGAGTCTCTCAAATTGCTTATTTTGATTATGAAGCGGCATATATCAGTCAATCCGAATTCTTTAATTCAAATTCTGTAAATAGTGACTTCTTGAGAACATATTATTATGACTTAAGTTATTTTAAAGTTGTAAAAGACCTTCAGGCTATTGAAGATCTTTTTCAAGCAGTAAGAAATAACATTTATGCTATAGAAGGAAACATCAATGCAATTGAAGCAGATATAAATTTAATTAATCAATCATATCTTCCAATCAATGGTTCTAAGGCTATGCAGGGAGATTTAGATTTGGGATCGCATCAATTATCAAAATTAGATATTAAAGAATCTTCAGTTGCAAACGTTCGTGTTGCCGATTTTAAACTGGGAACTTCAGACCGAAGAGGATTATTGCATCCTGGTGATTATTTAGGAAGAGCTTTAGTAGACAGCAGTACATCAACGGCTACTAATCTTAACTTAAACTATGCTGCAGATTGGCAAAACACTTATATCGGAGGAAATGTTTATTTAAACAATTTAAATACAAATTCTACAGGCTCATTATTAGTATTAGATAATCAAAATCAGGTTATTAAAAGTGATACACTGATCGAATCATTAATTAACCGAATTACAGTTTTAGAAAACAACTCTGCAACTGCTGTGCCTATTGGAATGATTGCCATTTGGGGAAAAGCAGAACCAATTCCTAACGGATGGGAAGAATATGTTCCTTTAAAAGGTAAAATGCCAGTTGGACTTAATGTTCTAAATGCTCAAGAAAAAGGTGATGCCCTAGACGGCGATGGAGGTGATGGTTTTAGCTATTATAGAGATACCAATGGCTCTGTTATATTTCCTTTTGAAATATTGGGAGACGACGGAGGTCGAATGAGTAAAAAATTAAATATCAATGAAATACCACCTCACACCCATTCAGAAACAAGAATTAAAGATAATTTAGGCAATATTATAAACTACGATGCTGTTGGAGACGACAGGCATGCTGGATATGAAACCGTTGACACTGGATCGACAGGTGGAGGACAAAGTTTCTCAATTCTTAACCCTTACAGAGTAGTTCAATTTATCGAATATACAGGACGTTCTAGAGAAACAACACCACCAACAAAACCTCTAAATTTAACAGTATCAAACATTGGTTCTAACAACGCAACATTAAGTTGGACAGAATCAACTGACAATATTGCAGTTACAGATTATCTTCTATATACAAACGGCGATGATACTCCTACTCCATTAGGAAATGTTCATTCCTATCCTGTTACCGGATTATCTCCTGGAACCTTTTACACTTTTTATGTTGTAGCAAAAGATGCAGCAGGGAATTTATCACCGCAAAGTAATACCGTTAATGTAACTACCCTAACAGTTGACAATATAGCACCTTCAATACCAACTAACCTAACCTGTTATTTAGCAAGCACAAATCAAATAAACATTCAATGGGATAGTGCAACAGATAATAGCGGAGGCACTATTTATTATGAATTATGGAGAAGTGCAAACGGTGCCACTTTTATACCAAGAATTACAACTACTGATAACTCTTATCCTGACAGTCTTCTGTCTTACAACACAAGCTATTCTTACAAAATAAGATCTAGAGATGCTTCTGGAAATTTGTCTGATTTTACTTATATCGTTACCGAAATTACAGACGTAGCTCCTGGAGGCGGAGGCGGTGGATGTTTTGATGTTGAATCTTTAGTTTTAATGGCTTCTGGTCAATCTAAAAAATTGAAGAATATTGAAATTGGTGACAAACTTCAAGGACTTTCTTTCCCGAATGAAATCGATGAATCTGCTGGAGATTACATGGTTTGGAACGGAAAATTAAATGAAGCTGTCAAAGCAGAAGTAACAGTGGTAAACAAAAGAGCAAGTTTACAACCGAATTACTACGAAATTAAAACGGCAGATACGACTATTAAAGCTACCGGACAACATCCATTATTGATAACTGAGGACTCTGAGAATGTGAAATGGGTTTGTGTGAAAAATGTGTCACCAGACATGTTATTAATTGACAAAACAGGAAAAACAAAAACTATTGAATCAATCATTTTTAAAGAAGAACCTTTGGAAGTAATACTCTTAGATGTTGAAGATGTAGATAATTATGTTATTTCTGGAATTGTTGCTCACAACAATAAGCCAGAACAAGAACAATAAACAAGAATCTTAATAATCTTTTGGGGCAATATGCCCCAAAAGATTAATTATTAAATCACACCAAAAAAATTAAAAAAACCAACGATGCAAAAAATTTCAGAATATTCAAATGAGATAAAACTGTTACTGTATGGGATTTTTATTTACTTAGAAATGGATCTGGAAATTGTCAAAGTGCTGTTTTACTTAATGGTAATGGATACTGTTTTAGGCATTATTAAAACTATCATATTAAACAATCCTTTTAGTTTCAAAAAATTAGCCTTAGGATTTGTATCAAAATTGGCCGTATTGCTAATACCTACAGCTTTAGCTTTAATGAGCAAAGGACTTAACTATAATTTTAAATGGTTTGTAACTGTTGTAATGGATTTACTAATTGTTAGCGACGGAATCTCAATAATCAGCAATATTATCGCCATAAAAACAAAAAAAGAAGTCGAAAACTTCGACGCCATGACTCTGATACTTAAGTCTGTAAGAACCAGTTTAATTCAAGTTTTTAAAAAAGTCCTGATCACAATTGACCCTAAATTTCATGTTGAAAAATAAAATAATTCAAGAGGAAAAAAAATCTCAAATCTAATACGTAAGAATACTCATAATCAAACCATTATACACATAAAAAACAACACTATACAAAAAATAACCAGTTTTTATTAATTCAAGCAATCTAAAATCATGAAAAAAATACTGTTACTTATAATCTTTAGTACATCCTATTCCTTGTTTTCCCAAATAAAAATTCCACAAGAATATATTATTAGTAAACCTCTGCGCTTAGAAACTGTAAATTCTGGCAATAAGTCTGATAGTTTACTTGTTAGAGGTTCCGATAAAATTTTAAAATATGTCCCACAAAGTTCATTGAAACAAACCCCAAATTTAGATCAGGTTCTGGGCAAAGGTCAATTAGCAATGGATCACACCATTTATTTACTGAGTAGTGGAGAATATTATTCTGCCTATGGACCGACAGAGATGGTAATATTCAATAAATCTGAAGATAGCCGACTAGACTTCAAAGACTACGAAATAAGTAAGCAAAATGGTAAATATGAATTTCACTTAAATTTCAATCGAACACCTGCAACAACAACTTACAATAATTTTATTTTCCCCCAGAAACCCGATGGAAGTTATACTCTTGCGACCACAGATGATTTACCGCAGCAAAAGGTAAAAACTTATCTAGCCTGGGTTAATATTTATGGCACAGGAAACATAACAATTAACGAAATATATAATGACACAGGGGCTACTGCTACATTTTCACCTACTGCAAATCCAGGTCAATTTATAGGAACATTCAGTAATGATATATTTACTAGAAAAAAAGTAGTGTATTGGGTGGGTAATACTAATATTACTGATCTCGTGAGACTATCTTCGCTAGGAGATAATAGTGTAATTTTTGGCACTTCTACTTATGAATTAGCTGCACAAACTGGTTTTGTTCCTAGCAGATTTAAAGATATGAATATAACCAATGTCCAAATTAAAATAGAAATATATCCTTAACCAAACACAATCCGCAGTTAAACAATTAAAAATCAATACAACAAAAAACTATATATCGTTCAAAAAAGGAAACCGTTTTCTTCAAATATTATTCCTGATAAAAACTATCAGATAACCCCACCATTCCTTTTTTTCAACCCAAATTCTTGTAATTAACTCAATCATAAAATTGAAAGCAGAAGCTAAAAATGCCCCTTATTTACTAGAACGAATATTTAAGATCAGAAAGACAGAAAACATAGTAGACCTAAGCGATTCTTTTACAAGTTTGAATAAAGAAAAATTCGCGAGAATGTTTGATGCCGAAATTTACAAAGTAACATTTAGCACAGAAAAACTGGGACAACTCAAAAATTTTGATCTTTTTCTTTCCTGCAACGAATTGATATGCAATGAGGAAATAGAAAACTTAAACCAATCTTTAGGAATAATCATTTCAGGAGATGGATCCCATTTTGAAATTCTTGATTACGAAACAGATTTTACTATTCAGTTTGATCAGGAAAACAGCTCTTTTATAAACTCTGATGAGGTTGAAGAGGGATTAATAGTTTTCAGAAAACAACCCGATAATTATCAAAAAAGATATATAACCTAATAAAACTAAAAAATGAAAAATATAATTTTATTATTAGCGTTGTCCGTTACGCTTTTCTCAACGGCACAATCAACTTATTCAATTCAAAAGCCATTACGTTTAGAAACTGTAACCGAAGGAACAAAATCGGACAGTGTTTTAGTACGTGGTGCTGATAAAATTGTAAAGTTTGTACCTCGAAGCAGGTTTAGTTCTGAAACAAGCAAGATCCCAAATCTTAATGATGTTTTAACTGCCGGACCTTATTCTGACAATCCAAATTTTATAATTAATTCTACATATGGACAATTTTCTATAACATCATCAGGAATAAACTTAGGTACATTTAATTTAAGTATGAATATATGGGGCAATAAGACTATTAATGGTTCTAATTATATAACTGGTGAAACTATATTTGACGCTCCTGTAAAATTTATAAACTATATAGCTCTACAACAAACCGCTAGTGAAATAGACCCTGTAATTGCATTCAAAACCTTATCTGGTTTTCCAGATGCACATAAAGGTCAATTAACATATTCAGATGGTTCTGGATTTGCTATGAACAGTAATGATGGCAAGAGAATAACCATAGCTTCAAGTGCTACTAACAGCACTTCTGGTTTAAGGCTAGATGCTGGAGGCTGGGGTACAATAATTATGAATAATAATTCATTTGAGATAAGTGGTAATGCGCATCCAGTTAACATAATAGGAGAAGCACAGTTAAATGGAGTAAATCTTGCAACTATAAACAGTTTCAAAACGATAAATGGAGAAAGTATCTTGGGTTCTGGAGACTTAGTAATCGGAGGCAGTGAAAAAGGTTTGCAATCTGTATTAGATATAAGTACAACAGCAACTGTTAGTGAAAATGTATCTATAACCTCTCCAAAAATAACATTATCGTCTGTTGGTGTCGATTCGCCAAATTCTATAATAATCAATGACAATAGTGATGGCAGTGGAGGCAAAATTAAAATATATAGCCAGTCTGCTGGAGTTGATATTATTGGGGCTGGACAAGGGATTACTCTTACAAGCGACTTAAGAATAAACTTAGATTCTCCAATCCACATTAAAGAATATACAGTAGCAACGTTACCATTAACACCTTTAGTCAGCACTTTTGCTGTTGTAACAGATGCATTATCACCTGCTTATTTATCTATAGTTGTTGGAGGAGGCTCTCAAAAAATACCAGTTTTTTATAATGGTACAAATTGGGTTTGTCACTAATTAAAAACAAAGGAGAAAGTAATATTAGACAGTAAATTTTTAATTGAATAAGATTACTAAAATGAATATCAACTACAAAAAAACATAACAATATGAGTGGATTCTCAATTGAAAAAAAAACAATTCTTAAGGAAGTTGAAGAGATTTCAATATCTAAAGAAAAAGTACTTGTAAGAGGTGCAGATAAAGTCATTAAAGAAGTTGATAAAAGTTCTTTTGGTGGTGGCTCAGTTATTTCTGTAACTAAATCAGAACTAGATGATTTAATTAACAATAATTCTTTGATTCCAGGTGCTTATTATAAAATAAGTGGAGTGCATCCTTCTTTGTATGATGATGGAACTTCTAGTGGGACTACTATTTATTTGAGGGCGTCAACAGTTAATACTCTTGAAAAAAATGGTCATGGATTATTTTATAATCCTAAATATGATCAAAGTCTAGATGGTTTTGGGATTTGGAGCAACATTGGAAATTTCGATGCTGAATTTAATATAATAAATTACAAAGTCTTTGCTCCAACAGGCATTAGTCCATCAAGAATAACAATAGATTCGAATAATAATATATTTGTCGTTACAAATTCCCCCGATAATAGAGTAACTAAAATAACTCCAGACGGTGTATCTTCAGTATTCAATTCCACAATGGGATTTTCGTGTGGCATTGCAGTCGATTCGAAAGATAATGTTTTAGTTACCGATATCACGAATTCTTGTCTTATAAAAATTTTGGCAGATGGTTCATCTTCAGTATTAGGCAGTACCGGCAATTTTCCAATAGCAATTGCATTAGATAGCAGTGACAATGCTTTTGTTGTAAATCTTTCAGATAAAACAGTAACCAAAATAACTCCTAACGGAACATCATCTTTATTTGCTCATATTGGATATAGCTCTAATTCTATAACTGTAGATATAAATAATAATGTGTATGTTCCTTGTATTACTGAAAATATAATTTATAAAATAACTCCTGATGGAGCAGTTACTACCATAGCATCAGGAATAATATCCCCATCCGCAATTACAGCACATATGGATAATGTATATGTTATTTGCGGTTCATTAAATAATCAATTAGCGAGTATAGCCTCAGATGGTTCTTTCACTATAATAAGTACTATTGGTGAACAAGCTTCAAACTTGACTTATACAAATGGTTTTATTTATACTGCACATGCCGGTATGGAAAATATAATATCCCAAGTAGATTTAAATACAGGTACATCTAATATCTATAATGTTCAAAATTTAGCTTGGTCGATAATTTCTGATTCTAGTGGTGCTTTATTTACATCTAATATGACTGCTAACTCGGTTTCAAAACTGACAATCTTAAAAACTTTTTTTTCAGATGAGCCAATAATTTCAAATAATGGTGCTACTGGAGTATTAAAAGGTAATTTAGAAAATGGTAAATTCATTGCTGAATTAGGAAATTGGAGTAAATCAACTTCTATAACAGGAACTCTATCTGGGGCCACAGCAACCATTAGAAACGTTCGGACAACTCCTTCTTCTATAGGAAGTAAAACAATTTGGGGAGGCTATTCTTGGACAAACAATTCAGGAGCAGTAGAACAATACTACGATCAATTCACCTTGTCTTCTGATTGGACTAAAGATGTTTATGATCTTGATAATTATAATCCTTCTTTAGATATTATCGAATATGATTATCCCAATAATTGGATTTCCAGACGTTATGAAGTAGAATCAGAATGTGATGTAAAATCTTCATATTCATTTGGCTCCGAACAAATTATTAAATCTTTTATGTTTGGAAATGGAAGACAAAACGGAAATTACAAAGGGATGTCAAATATAACTGTTGATAATGCTTATTTCGAAAATATAAACTTTAGAGGATCTTTTCAAAACTGTTTGTATTTTAAACCAAAATCATTCCAATATGGATGCACTTTTGAAACGAATACAAGACAGGAAAATGTAAGTTTTGAAGAATATGCAGGAAATAGCTACGTAGTCTTTAATGAAAATTCTGGACAAACAAATGTAAGATATGATGTAGGAGCAAGACTTGAGCAAATGAATATTCCATCAGGCTTTCAAACAAATTATATAAATTTTGGAATGTCCTCAGGAATGAGGGAAGTAATTCTACCTACAGATGGAAGAGATCTATGGTATAAAAATTTCGAGAAATCTGCAGAAATAAGAGGTGAAGATTTATCAAATGCGACAACAATATTTGATAGTCAAATAAAAAGTTCGATTTATCAACGTCCAGACAGAACAATAAAAATACGTTACTACGACAACGACGATAATTTAGTTATAACCGACATTACTGATTAATTAAAAAACAAAAAAAATGACTAAGAAAAAATACGGAATTAGAACAGTAAACGGTAATGAACCAGATCCCATAACAGGAGATGTTAATGTCTCTGTTGGAGATTCACAGAACTTGCAAAGTGTATTGGAAGTAGGTAATTTTGCTGAAGACAAAGAAATAGTTTTAAATTCTTCAACATTATCACCCTATCCCATCAATACTTCTGCAATAGCAGGCCAAGTACAAGTTTTCGGAAGCAACACATATTCGGGTGAAGACCAACCAATTGGTAGTATTATGAATTATTATGCTAATACTTATCAGAGAAATGGTTTTAATAATACATTCATATTATTACCAAGATCAGATTATAATACTAATTTTTATGCCCCTGATAAAAATGGAGGGGCATATACTTTGGCTACTACGGCCGATATACCAGCATCAAGTCCTGCCAAATATTATAGAGCTATAATATCTCAATCAGACACAGATGCTCCCATTGTTACAGTATTAGAAAATAGCGCCAATGTTAATTTTGTTTGGAAAAGACAAGCAGCTGGGCAATATGCAGCACAAGCTGAAGGAGATTCAAGACCTTGTTTAATCTCTTATAACCCAGGAATTCGTGGTGGATCAACTGAAAGATTTTCTCAGAAATCTGTAGCTTTTAATATTGGTACACCTTCGATTTATATTAACAATTGGGTAAATGGAGTCTTAACAGATGGTTTATTTTATAGTCAACTTCAATTAACAATTTACCCTTTATAAAACTGAACTTTAATATATAGTTAAAAAAAAACACTTATAAGAGATACAAAGAAAATCATTGAATCGGCTGATAAAAGCTCTTTACTTGGTTGTTTGGACCCGGTTTCGATTCCCCACAACTCTACAAAAAAAGCCTGTAAACCCAATATCTACAGGCTTTTACTTTTTTTTAGTTAAATAATTGTTTTGTATAATTCTGAATAAGAAGTTACGAGATCGCTAAGTGTAAATCCACGATTTAGACCACTAGGGTTAGGTAGTATCCAAACTTTGGCCCCACAAAAATCTTCGGGCTGTAATCCCCACGTAATTTGTTTTTTACCTGAAAAAGCTTTGTAGGCGGCTTTACCAAGAAAAGCAATATACTTAGGCTTGAACTGCTTGATTTTATCCTTAAAAATCTCTATAGAATCATCAAATTCCTCTTTTGATAACTGATCTGCACGAGAAGTTGCCCTTGCTACAGCTGTAGTCAAACCAAATTCAAAGTCTAAAATATCAACATCGTTTATGGCTTCTATTTCATATGGAGTAAAACCAGCCTGATGTAATACTTTCCAAAACCGATTGCTTCGTCCTGAAAAGTGGTGCCCATCTGATGCCGATTTTAAGCCTGGATTAATGCCGCAAAAAAGCACATTCAGATTTTCTTTAATAATATCAGTTAACATTTATGAAATTCAAATTGGTTCATTATAAGTTTAAAAATATCAATTACATACATAATTTTGATAATAACAAAGTTAATTAAAGGCAAATCACCACAACGATTTTTACAATTAATTCCCCTTTGCAATAAAACCCGGAACTCCAGTTTTAACTACGCTATTAAATCGCTGTCTGATCTCTATATTATTAATTTGGTCAAAGGCCTCTTGTGGCAAAACACCAATATTAAAATTTTCATAAGCTCGTGCCAAGCTTTTAGGAGTAGTCAGCAAGGTTGTACCACGTTGTACTGCCCAAGACAGTAATACTTGTGCAGGCGTTTTTCCAATTTTTTCTGCAATCTTTAAAACAACTTCATCTTCAATTGGTCCGGGTTTTATTCCGTGCCCTAGTGGAGCAAAAGCCAAAAAAACAATTCCTTTCTCTTTACAAAAATCGAGAAGCTCATTTTCTGGCAAATAAGGGTGTGATTCCACCTGAACTACGGCTGGTTTTATTCTAGCACCTTCGTAAATAGGAATAAGTTCTTTTAAACTAATATCAGACAAGCCAATTGATCTGACCTTCCCGCTATCAACAAGACTTTCCATCGCTCTCCATGTATCCAGCAAAGTTACTTCGTGATCATAAATTACATTACCATTTTGATCTCTAGGATCTTGTTCTTCTCCAGGTTGAAAAGCAAACGGAGTGTGAATAAGATAAAGATCCAGATATTCAAGTCCAAGTCTCTTTAAACTTTCCTCAAATGCAGGTTTGACACGTTCCGGTCTATGATTGGTGTTCCATAACTTTGTAGTAACAAAAATCTCTTCGCGGGTAATTCCTTCAATTTCCATTCCTTCTTTTAAGGCTTCCCCCACTTCTTTTTCATTGCGGTATCGTTCTGCGGCATTAAAATGACGAAAACCCGCTTTTAACGCATCTTTAGTGGCACTTATTGTTAGTAATGGATCAGGAATAAGGGTGCCAAATCCGAGTCCAGGAATGCTTAAGTTTTTATGTGATAGGCTCATTTTAAAATATTTTTGAGTTAATAATCTTCTCTTTTTAAACAACAAATTGTTGTAATTCTCCGAAGGTTATCAAGCCTTCAAATCAAAGAATAAAGTTCCGGTTAAAAACTCAGATACCTATGTGATCTACATCACATATAACTATAAGAATTCTTTAAATTTTAAGAGCAACTTAAAATATTTCTGGTTTGCGCGACGTGTGAAGTTTTAAATATTTTGTTTAATGATCTAAATAACGGTATTTTGTTATAGAATTCGAAATTAATAATGTTATGAAACTAAAAGTGACTTTTCTAAACCAGTTAAAAATGCTAACTGATTTAATTCTTATATCAATACCGTGTTTTATTTTCTTATTGCCTTTAGGTATAACCGATTTTAGACTTTTGTGTTTTCTATCGATTCCTTATTTATTATTTTTTCTTCTTCCTGTCTTATTTTTGCATCTTAATTATTTAACAGAAAACATAGAAACTTCTTTTCTTTTAGAAAATCATTCTATAACTAAAAGAAAAGGAACAGAAGTCTTTAAATATTCTTCAGATGAAATAAAAGAAATTGTATTCTACATGAATGGATCAAGAGGCTCGGTTAAGGGAACATTAGCATTCAGCAATTATTACTATGCAAAAATTGAGCTTACAGATGGTAAATATTTCATAATTACTTCTTTATGTTCTAACAAAATTGACAAAATATTACAGGAGAACATGAATAACGTTAAGATAACTACAAAAACAGTTTTTTATCCAATGCTTTAATTTTCTGAACCGAATTTAATTTAGTTTCTTTCCTGCCGAAGCAACAGAACATTATAAACAACTATCCTAAACTTCTTAAACAAAATAAGAACTTCAAAACTCACATATGACATTTAATCAAGATCCTAGAATAAGATTTTTTTTATTTTGTATAGTTTTCGTAATTGCCAGTCTCTCTTACTTAATCAAAATATTATCAGAACATTTTTTATATAAGTATTTAGATAGCTTTAAATCTAAACTCGTGATTAATGTTTTGGTAGGTCTACATTGGATAATATCAGTTGCATCAGCTTTTATTTTGCCCGATTATTTGGCAGAATATGATTTCTTTAAACATATCTTTGAAAACAGTGAATTATGGATTTGTTTAACAATGTTATGTCTTTTTTTTATTTCTCTAATAGTTGTAGGCGCATTATTAAACTTAGCATTTTGTCGCAGAATTATAAAAGGAAATTTAGATAAAAACAATAATCACTGACAGTTTCTAAAACTAATTAAGGCAATTCGCTTAATAAAAAAATTAGTTTTGCATTTGAAATGATTTGGTGAACTAAAAAATATAAAAACATGTTTAAACATAAAGCTAGTCCACTCATATTATTTATACTCTTACTTCTTTTTTCTCCATTCTTTTACATTAATTTTAAAGCAAATGAAGAAGAATCAAAAGAAAATGAAACATTAATGAGCAATAACATCGAATTTGAAGGAATAGTTACAAATACAAAAGTCACAGGAAATCATTCATTTGGAATTATTGAATTAAAACTTAGTAAAAGTAATATTTCAGAGTTCAATAAAAAAACAAAGATTGGCATCTATCCATATAAAATTGAAGGAAATGTTGCTGAAATATACTGCACAGTTTCGACTGAAAGGAAAAAAGGTGATACTGTAAAAGTTGTATCAAATGAACAAACAGTGTATTATAATTATGAAAAGAGTAAAGAAATGGGAAGTCTTTATATTGTTTCAGATTCTTATAATATTGATTTTGTAAAGAATAACACAGGCTTTTAGAATAAAAAAATCAAAAAATCCGTAGTCACTTCTAATGTCGGAATCTCAAAAGAAAACATCACGAAGAACTCATCTTTGCAAAATAAAACTCTTTTACTTCTTATCAAATTATTTTATAACTTTATAATCAACTATAAATCAGCGAGCTAATTTTTAATTACGACAAATAATCCCATGCAGATTTTACCTTCCGCCAGTTTAGCGCCGTATATAAAAAATTATACGGTTGTTACGATCGATAAAAATCTTGAAAACGAAGTTTTTTACCCAAGTGGTTATGTGGATTTTATTGTCAATATTTCTGAAGGCTACGCTGCAACTACAATAAATGGCAGACGAAAAGATACGCCTGCCATAGAATTACTTGGACATCTAACCCTACCTACTCGGCTTTCGGTAAAAAAAGACACATCGGTACTAATTGCCCGAATTTATCCGCATGCTAGTGCTTTGTTTTTCTCAGATCCGCTTTCTGAATTCACCAACTACGCGACTGATATGTATGACGTAGCAAAAGTAGAAAATCGAGAATTGTACAGCCGAATTATGGAAGCAAACGGACTCGATTCTAAAATTAGAATTTTAGAAAACTACTTTTTGCAGCAACTGAAAAAAAATGAAGCCCAATTGAAAAAAGTGAACACTCTACAGCTTTTAAGCCAGAAAATTTTCGACGATCATCAGCAATTAGATTTGCCTGCTTTGGCAAAAGACTCTGGATTATCAGAAAGATATATTCAAAAACTTTATTTGGCGAATATTGGCATTAGTCCTTCCTCTTTTACTTCTGTATTACGATTCAATAAAAGCCTGAATCAAGTTTTAAATACTTCAGAATCCTTAACTGAAATTGCTTACGATTGCGGTTATTACGATCAGGCACATTTCATAAAAGAGTTCCGAAAATTTACAGGAATTACGCCATCTGCATCAAGATCTTCACTGCTAAAAAATGATACCGATTTTCAGCAAGCTGTCAATATCGGTTTCTAGATTTTACTTCGCCGGATGATTGCTGCTGAACATATCACGGTGCATTTTCCAGCCGTTTTTAGTATTTTTCCAAATCACAATTACTTTTCCGTCGTCTAATTTTTTGCCATTCATATCGGTCATTTCATAAAAACTTTCCTCGGTCACAAAAGTTTTGCCGTCACCGTACAAATTCTGAATTGTGAATTTAACGTGCACTTGAGGGCCATTTTTAAAAAACGAAGTGATTTGCTGGCCTCCACATAAAGGAGTTGCATTTGGCGGAAATAAACAGGCATCCTCTGTGTATTTCGTCAAAATAGATCCGTCGTTTTTATTGGCAATAGCTGCATAATTCGCATTGCTTGCCTCTATAATTTTTCTGACTTCCTTTAATGAAGTGTTTGAAGTTTGTGCATTACCTAAAAAGGCAAGCAATAGTAATCCGTTTAAAATAAGTGCTTTTTTCATTTTAAATATTTTTTTTTACAAAGAAAAAGATTATCATTTGCAGGAAATTGTAAAATTACGAACAGCATAAATAGTTGTTCTTCATTTTGCAATTCAAAATTTCGCAAGCACTTCCTTAATTATAACGATATAGTTCAAAAACAGTTTATAAGTGTAATTTCAACACCTGTAAAACTATCACAATATACCCTAAAAGTGAACAATTTTACCCCTAATTTTTCAGCATTTTTCTCTAACTTAGCGGTCTATATTTTAAAATGTAAGATTAAAATAAACTTTGTTTTGCTGCAAAACATTGAATGAAAAAGAATTACCAAACTTTCTCCTACTTTTTGCTGCAAAAACATTCTTCTAATAATTTAGTTAATTGAAAACTATGAGCAAATTTGATTTTGGAATTGTAGGACTCGGTGTAATGGGCCGTAACTTACTTTTAAATATCGCCAGCCATAACTTTGCGGCTGCAGGTTTAGACTTAGATACCGAAAAAGTTAACTCTCTTCAACAAGAAGCTGACGAAAACCACACCATTGAAGCGACAACAGATGTAAAACATTTCGTTGAACTTATTCAACAGCCAAGAGCGATTATGCTATTAGTTCCTGCCGGAAAACCGGTTGACAGCGCTATTGCAAGCTTACTTCCTCATTTAGACAAAGGAGATATTATTATCGACGGCGGAAACACTTATTTTACTGATACTGACAGAAGATTTATAGAATTATCTGAAAAAGGAATCCACTTCTTCGGAATGGGAATTTCTGGTGGTGAAAAAGGAGCTCGTTTCGGTCCTGCTATGATGCCGGGCGGTGATCAAAAAGCATACGAAAGACTTCGTCCTATTTTTGAAGCAATTGCGGCAAAAGTTGATGGTGAACCTTGCGTTGAATATCTTGGAAACGGATCTGCGGGAAACTACGTAAAAATGGTTCACAACGGAATCGAATACGGAATCATGCAATTGATTTCTGAGATTTATGACTTAATGAAAAGAGGTTATAATCTTGATGACAACACGATTCAGAAAACTTTTGAAGAATGGAACCAAACGCATGATCTTAAGTCTTATTTAGTTGAAATTACAGGAAAAATCCTGAAACAAGAAGATACAGACGGAAGTCTTTTAATCAACAAAATCTCTGATTGGGCAAAATCGAAAGGTACAGGAAAATGGACTTCGCAAAACGCAATGGATTTACAAGTTCCGGTTCCAACTATTGACGCCGCAGTTAACATGCGCGACATGTCTAAAACCAAACCAGAAAGAATTGAAGCTGCTAAAAAATTAGTTTGGAACGCAGATAATGCAGCTGTAAATACAAGTGAAGCAATTGCTGCATTAAAATCGGCCTTGTATTTTTCTATCGTTGTGACGTATGCGCAAGGATTAGCACAACTTTTCACTGCATCAAAAGAATATAATTACGGATTAAATCTTGAAACTGTTGCCAAAATCTGGCGCGGAGGCTGTATTATTCGTGCAACAATCTTAGAAGATTTCAGAAAAGCTTATGTAACAAAATCAGATTTGCCAAACTTGCTTTTAGACAGCGGAATCGCTTCAAAATTAACCGAAAACCAAGCAGGAATGAGAGCTGTTATTCAGTTTGCTGTTCAAAAAGGTTTGCCAGTATCTGGACTTATGAATTCATTAGCTTATTTTGATGCCTATAGATCTGCAAATCTTCCAACAAACTTAATTCAGGCGCAGCGTGATTTCTTCGGAGCACATACTTACGAACGTATTGACAAAGAAGGAGTTTTCCATACACAATGGTCTGAATAAAAACATTAAGCAACACAACTACACACAATGACTAAAAATAAAAATATAAATCCAACAATTATTGTAATTTTTGGAGGAACCGGAGATCTGGCAAAGAGAAAACTCTTTCCGGCATTTCAAAATCTGTATCTTGATGGACGCATGTCTGAAAAGTTTCAGATTATTGCTCTTGGAAGAGCAGAAAAAACAGATGAAGATTTTCGCAGTTATGTGGCAGAAAATCTAAATATCTTTTCAAGAAAAAAAGAGATCGATCCAGAAACACAAAAATTTCTTTCGCACATAACATATCACAGTCTTGATATTGACAAAGAAGAATCGTACTTGGGTTTAAATGAAAAGATTAACAGTTTTGATCTGGCATTTGGAGAACGTGCCAATCGTCTTTTCTATCTTTCGATAACACCTTCTTTTATTTCGACTATTTCGAATAATATCAAAAAAATCGGACTTGCAGCTAATCCAAAACAAGACCGTATTATTATTGAAAAACCTTTTGGTTACGATAAAACTTCGGCGATTGCTTTAAATGAAATGCTTTCGCAGACTTTTAAAGAAGAACAGATCTACAGAATCGACCATTATTTAGGCAAGGAAACCGTTCAAAATATTCTCGCTTTCCGTTTTGGAAATTCAATGTTTGAACCTTTATGGAGCCGTAATTTTATTGATTTTGTCCAAATTACTGTAGCCGAAGAAGTCGGCGTTGAAGAACGTGGCGGTTTTTATGAAGGCGTTGGCGCTTTAAAAGATATGATTCAAAACCATTTGTTTCAAATTCTATGCATGACAGCTATGGAAGCACCAGCTTCGTTAGCGGCAGACGACATTAGAAATCGTAAAGCTGATGTTTTAAAATCGATTCGCCGTATCAAACCTGATGAGGTTGATCATTACATTGTTAGAGGCCAATATGGTGCAGGTGAAATAAAAGGAACTCCGGTTCCTGGATATCGTCAGGATAAAGGAATTGCACCAGATTCTAATACGGAAACGTATGTCGCAATGAAAATTTATCTGGACAACTGGAGATGGCAGGGAATTCCGTTCTATCTGCGTTCTGGAAAAAGAATGGAAGAAAAACAATCTTCTATTATTATTCAGTTTAAACCAGTGCCACATTCTTCATTTTCTTATGGAAAAGGAGGAATGACTCCAAACCGACTGATCATCAATATTCAGCCGTCTATGGATATCAAATTGCAGTTTATGACCAAGAAACCTGGTTTATCAATGTCGCTAAGACCAGCTGAAATGGTTTTTGATTATTTTGAATGCTCTACTATGTCGCCAGAAGCTTATGAAACTTTATTAGCCGATGCTTTGGCAGGAGATCCTACCCTATTTATGCGTTGGGATCAGGTAGAAGAAGCTTGGGATGCGATTGATACCATTCAGCAAGTATGGAAAACTACAGCTCCAACCAATTTCCCGAATTACAAAGCAGGAAGCTGGGGGCCAGAAGAAGCCGACGAATTATTAGCGCGTCAAGGGCATAAATGGATTCCGAATACACAAACAAAAGCAGAAGTTTTAGATGATACAGATTTACAATAATACAGAAGAAATTAATATTGCAGCAACTAATTTATTTGTTGAAGCAGCACAAAAAGCAATTGCCGAAAAAGGTAAATTTACTGCTGTGCTAACCGGAGGTTCTTCGCCTGCGGGGATTTACAAATTATTAGCTTCTGATGATTACAAAAATAAAATAGACTGGAGCAAAGTTTTTATATTTTGGGGCGACGAAAGATGGGTACCTCTTAATGATGATTTGAGTAATGCAAAAATGTCTTACAGTACTTTATTAAGCCACGTTCCTATTCCGCAAGAAAACATCTTCGAAATGTATAAAGATGGCGTAACACCTGAAGATTATGCAGTTGAATACGAGCAATCTATTAAAACTGTTCTTGGCGAAGAAGGAAAATTTGATCTAATTCTATTAGGAATGGGAGATGACGGCCATACAGCTTCTCTTTTCCCTGGCGAAGCAGTTTTAGAAGAACAAAAAAAATGGGTTGACGCCTATTATTTAGCGCCACAAAAAATGCATAGAATTACACTTACGGCACCATTAATCAACAAAGCTGAAAAGATTGTTGTGGTTGCTTTTGGCGAGAAGAAAATTCACGCGTTGAAAGAAGTTACAACTGGAGCATATAATCCAACGCTTTACCCAATGCAATTGATTAAACCAGTTTCTGGGGAATTATTGTTTTTGGTTGATAAAGTTGCTGCCGGAACGAATTAAGAAATCATTTTTCACATTGATATTAAAAGGTTTATACTGAAAAGTATAAACCTTTTTTATTTTAATTTTTCAAGCAGATTTTAAAAAGATTTAAGCAGATAAACACAGATTTTTAATTAATTTTATCTACCTAAATCTGCAAAATCTGCGTGAAAAAACTACAACAATTAGGTTCGCGTAACACCCTAAAAACAACTTATCGCATTGAAGCGCAATTATTTACAAAAATATATTTCTTTTTTTTATAATTTTACCTTAGAGACTCACATTAAGTTTAATAGAATACAAAACTGAGTTTTATTCCCCAAGCTTTTACGTTGATTATATAACTACTAAATATTTCTTTGAGATGAAATATAATTACTTATTAATTGCTGTTTTTCTTCTTTTTGGTTGCAATAAAAGCAAAAATGCACCAAATGATTCTACAAAAATAAATGCTGTTCAAGGATGTTATGTTCCTAAAACATCAGATAAAGACTGGTACACCGAAAATAAAAAAGCACCAAAATTTAAAGGCCTCGATGGTGTCAATTTTAAAATTTCGACTAAAAATGAAGAAGTTCAAGAATACTTTAATCAAGGAATGATGCTGGCGTATGGCTTTAATCATGCCGAAGCGGCAAGATCCTTTTTTGAAGCCACTCGATTAGATCCTAATTGCGCTATGGCATATTGGGGTTTTGCATATGTTTTAGGGCCAAATTATAACGGCGGAATGGAAGAAGATAATTTCCAAAGAGCCTATGATGCGGTACAAAAAGCCAATAAACTTTCTGCAAACTGCACTCCAAAAGAAAAAGCGCTAATCGAAGCTTTAACAGTACGATATGTCGCAAATCCACCCGCAGATCGAAAACCTTTAGATACTGCTTACGCCACCGCAATGAAAAAAGTGTACACCAAATTTTCTTCAGATCCTGACATTGGCGCACTTTACGCCGAATCTTTAATGAATCTCCATCCTTGGGATTTATTTGAAAAAGATTCAAAGACCCCAAAAAAATGGACTCCCGAAATACTCCAAGTTTTAGATGAATTAATTAAAAAAAATCCAAAACATCCTGGAGCACACCATTTTTTAGTTCATGCTGAAGAGGCGTCAGCACATCCTGAAAACGCTCTGAAAAGCGCCAAATTACTAGAGACTTTAGTTCCGGGTTCAGGACATTTAGTACACATGCCATCGCACATCTACATTCGTACCGGTGATTATCATCAAGGATCACTTTCAAACATTCAAGCCATAAAAATTGATAGTCTTTATACAACAGTGTGTCATGCTCAAGGTGCTTATCCACTCGCCTATTATCCGCATAATTATCATTTTTTAACGGCAACAGCGACTTTAGAAGGAGATTCTAAATTAGCTTGGAACTCGGCACAAAAACTTCAGGAACATATTTCAACTCAAATTATGCGCGAACCAGGCTGGGGAACATTGCAACATTATTATACTATTCCGTATTATGTGGCCGTAAAATTTTCTATGTGGGATAATGTTATTGCACTACCAAAACCTGACGAAGATCTTATTTATCCAAATGCAATTTGGCATTACGCAAGAGGCATGGCTTATCTTGGAAAAAATGAGTTGAAAAATGCCGAAAAAGAACTTGCCTCGCTGAATGAATTGGCCAAAAATAAAACTTTAAAAAATCTCACGATCTGGAATATCAATTCAACTTTCGATCTTGTTCAAATTTCTTCAAACATACTTTCGGCCGGAATTGAATCTAAAAAAAACAATTTAGACAAAGCAATCGTTCTGCTAAATAAAGCTATAGAAATTGAAGATCGATTAAATTATAATGAACCTCCAGATTGGTTTTTCTCTGTAAGACATTATTTAGGATCCGTATTAATAAAGGCAGAAAAATACAAAGAAGCTGAAAAAATTTATCTAGAAGATTTAGAAACGTTGCCGAAAAATGGCTGGGCTTTAATTGGACTTTATAATGCTTTACAACAACAGAAAAAAGAAAAAGAAGCCTTAAAAATTAAAACTGCTTTTGATAATTCTTGGCAGTTTGCCGATGTAAAAATTAAATCATCATCGACTATTGCTGAATAAAAGTGATTTGATGTCTAAAAAAGTTTAACTAAATTTACTTCATATGGAAGAACTGAGAAAACATATTGAAGAAATTTCGCCCTTAACAAATGAAGAATTTGAATACATTAAAACATTCTTCAAAGAGAAAAAAGTAAAAAAACATCAATATCTTCTTCAAGATGGCGATAAAGTCACATCTGAATATTGGATTGTAAAAGGTATTTTTCGTGCCTTTTATATTGATAAAGAAGGAAAAGAACACATTTTGCAGTTTGCATTAGAAAATTGGTGGCTCTCTGATTACAATGCTTTTTTTAATCAGACGGAGTCGAACATTAATATCATTTGTATGGAAGATGCCGAAATTTTATCGCTAACACTTTCTGCTCGAGAGCAATTAGCTTCGGAGCTTCATAAAATGGAACATTTCTTCCGAATGAAATTGACCAGCGGTTATTCGGCGCAACAAAGACGAATTATTTCGCTTCTTTCCAATAATCCAAAGAAACGATATGAGGAATTTGCAAATCTTTATCCGAACATTATGCAAAAAATTCCAAAAAAATATATAGCCGAATATTTAGGCGTTAGCCGAGAAACCTTAAGCCGCCTATACTCTACTACTGGCCGAGATTAACAAAAACTCAAGCGTGATTTTTATCGCGCTTTTTTTATGCCTTCATTTCTACAGCTAAAATCATTCTTAACCAAAGTCAATGATTTTAAAGCTGCCCTAAATCTAATTTTGCCCCGTAATCAACATTTAATAAAGCTTTTTAAAAGTGTGATTTGAATCACAGTTTTAAAGTGAGTTCGATCAACCGCCAGGTTTTAAACTTGACGGAACTTTGTCTCAGATGAAAAGCTTATTATTTCGCTCAAAATTTATTTAACTGAAAACATTCAATAATTAAAAAAATAAGAATTATGAAAACAACTGCTTTTAAATCCATTAACAAAAAAATTATCGCTTCGATAAATGTGCTCGTTCTTATGACGGTTACAGCTAAAGCCCAAAATTCGACAACTGTAAAGACAAAGGTTTTAAACGAAACAATTTCAAAAATGACCATGTATGAAGTTAAAGAAGGTGAACAAACTCAACTTCGTAAAGTGCTTTCGGATTATGTATCTGATGCAATTGCTTCAAAAGAAAATATCATGGCAGAAGCTTTTTACGAAGAAAACAAACCAAATATTTTATGGCTGATTGAAAGATGGAACAGCAAAAAAGAATTAGGAAAATTCAACAAAAAAACACAGACAAAATCCTTAGCAACATTAGCTGAAAAATCACTTCTAAAACCTGCTAAAACATATTATGTGAAAGATCTTGAGCCACTAACAAAGGAACAATGGAGAACGACTTCTAAAAAAGAAGACAACCAGCTTGTGATAATGCTTTTTGTTGATGCCAAAAAAGGAACACAGCAAAACTTTAAAGATACCTATCATATTGCAATGCCTCAATTTCGCAGTGAACCGGGAGTGGTAACTTATCAGCTTTCTGAAATTGAAGGCGATGACACACAATTTGTAACCTATGAAAAATTCAGAAGCAATGATGCTTTTCAGTATCACTTAAATTTCCCTCCTATTAAACCTGTTATAGAATATTTGGAAACAAGCATAAAAGAACCGCCTTTTCAAAACGGACTGCATAATCTGATTGAATTTGCACCCTTAACAAGAGAATAATCTACACAATTTCATTCATAAAAAAACAATTATAAATATTTTAAAAATTAGAAATCATGAAAAATTTAAAACCAATTATCGCTGCAAGTGTACTAGGAACTACAGCATTAAATGCACAAGTTAATCACGAACTAAATGTAATGAATCAATTAGCAACTCCTTCACACGTTTCTGTGATGCCAGTTTCTCAACTACTAAACGCACCTGGAAATGAAGCTCTAAGAGATTTCTTTTTTACTCCTGTAAAAGACAAAACAATATTAAAAGGCAAAAAAATCGCTGTACTTGCTGCAGACGGTTTTGAAGAAATTGAATTAACTGGTCCGGTTTGGTATTTTAGAGAACTTGGTGCTCAGGTCGATATTATCGCTCCAAAATTTAATCCAGCTCCGGCAAGATATGGCTTAAGTACGCCCGAAATGGCAAAAACACATATTATGGCAATTCAATATTTACAACCCGTAGGTTGGATTAAATTTGACCGCACTGCTGACCAAATAAAAGTGAGTGATTATGACGCCGTATTTATTCCGGGAGGGGCTTGGAATCCAGATAATCTTCGTTATGACAAAGATATTATCAAATTCATTAAGGATTTCAACAAATCAGGTAAACTTATTGCGGCTATTTGTCACGCTCCAGTGGTTTTAGCTTCTGCAGATATTCTTAAAGGAAGAAAATTGACTGGATATTGGAACATTCAAGTTGATCTTAAAAATGCAGGCGGAATCGTTTCTGATCAACCTGTAGTAGTTGATGCCAACATTATCACAAGCAGACACCCAATTGATGTTGCCGATTTTTCAAAAGCAGTAGAATGCTGGCTGGCTAAAAAATAATTATTCTAAAAATAGATAACGGAAACCGAAATTTCGGTTTCCGTTTAATTTATAAAGAAGCTCAGAAAAATAATTTTTACTTGCCAATCATTCTTTTGCGAAGTCGGCTCAATGATTCTGGTTTAATGCCAATGTAAGACGAAAGCTGATTTTGCGAGACCAATTGAAAAAGATATGGTTGTTTTTTTAAAATTGTTTTGTAACGCTCTTCGGGAGTTTGAAAATGAAGCATTTCCTGTCTTTCAATTATGATCAAATAAGCCGATTCTGCAATCAATCTTCCAAATTTTGACCAACTCGGACAGCTATTATAAAGGTTCTCTACTTTGTCATATTCTAAAGCAATTACTTTTGAATCTTCCATTGCTCTGCAACTGTAGTGAGCAGTTCCTTGCGTAATAAAACTAGCAAAATCAACCAGAAAATCATTTGCTTTTGCAAATCTGCTGTTGATTTCGTTTCCCTTATAATCCACGTAAAACATTCTAAAAAAACCACTTTCAATAAAATAGATATGACGGCAAACTTCTCCCTGTTGTAAAAGGTCGGTGTCTTTCTTTACTTCTATTTTATTAATAATGGGCAACATCAAATTGTATTCATCGTCAGACATAGGAACAATTGATGTAATAACGTCCTTAATCGCATCCATAACACTGATTTTAAGAGAAATAAGTATTTAAAATTAAATTTAATTCTGCTAAATACAAAATTCCAAATCTTAATTATTAAAAATTCGTTCTTAACCAAAGTCAATGGTATTTACAAAATTACGACGCTACCTTTGTCATGTAAATAAATTGAAAATCAATTATTTACAACATTTTAAAAATTAATCTATTGCTAATAATAAAAAAACTTTATCATGAAAACTACATTCAACATCGAAGCAAAAACAGAAAAAAAACAAAAATTAGGATTTAAAATCCATCTTCTTGTATTTCTATTAGTTACCCCAATTGTATTTATCGTTTGGTATCTTACTAGTACCACTTATCCTTGGCCACTTTGGTCAACAGCTGCATGGACTGTGGGAATCGTTTTTCACTATTTAGGAGTATTTGTATTCAAAAAAAACAACATTAAATCTTATCGTCATGGAAACAAATCTTACAGCATTTAAACGCATCGTAACAGGTCATGATGCTGATGGCAAAGCTATTATAGTATCTAACGAAGTGCCTTCACGTACTTATATGGTTGGTGGACCAAATGGCGCTAAGTTTCACGAAATTTGGAACACAAAACAAACTCCAGCTTTAATCGACAATGAAACAGATTCTGAAGAAAACGTACTTACATTAGGTCCACCAAAACATGGGACAAGAATTCGAGTTATTGATTTTCCGCCTGAAAGTGATGAAATTAGAAATCTTACTAAAGAACAAGCCTTTGAACATTTTAAAACAATGAAAGGAGAACACGCTTCAAAAGCGGATGAAGATGCACCGCACCCATTGATGCATAAAACAGAAACTATTGATTACGGAATTGTTCTTGAAGGCGAACTTACCTTAATTGTTGATCGCGGCGAAACAATTGCAAAAGCCGGCGATATTATCATACAACGAGGCACGAATCATGCTTGGAGCAATAAATCAGGGAAAATATGCCGAGTTGTATTTATTTTGATAGATGGGAAATTTGACGAAAAACTACTTTAAACTTAATAAGCAAAACCATGCGAGTAAATCCTATAAACCCTGAAACAATGATTCCCGAAGTTCATTATGTTCATGATGAAATCTTTAAACTTATCACGCACAGTCAAGGTCCAGTTTCTATGACAAATGACGAAGGTGCTTTAACGGGTCCGTTCCCACCTATGCTTGCTTTTCCGCAATTTGGAGTTCCTGCTTTAAGTTTTGTGCGTTCACTAGACAATCATGCAACACTCTCTAAAAAAGTCAGAGAAGTGGCAATTCTTACAGTTGGCGCATCATTTGGTGCACGCTTTGAACTTTACGCACACGAAATCATGGCAAAACATCTTGGTTTCTCTGCAGAAGCTGTTGCATCATTAGCTTCAGGAAATCGTCCGGCGGAATTAAATCAGGAAGAAACCATAGCTTATGAAATTGCTTCAGTTTTAGCAAAAGGCAAAATTGTTCCAGATTCTGCTTATAATCTTGCATCCGAATTATTAGGGAAAGAGGGCGTTGCGGAGCTTATATTTTTGATAGGATCTTACAGTTTTCTAGCAGTGATATTAAATGGTTTTGATGTTCCTGCTCCAGAAATAAATTAATTAAATGAACATAATAAGCATTTATTTAAAAAGCCTTGAAATCTAATGTTTTCAAGGCTTTTTAAATTATAGAATACATCAACTTTAATGCAAATTAAAAATCGATTTAAGTTCCAAAATAGTAGTTCCTGCTGGAAGTTCCTTAACTCCTATAATTAATTTTTTGGCTAAAAGTGAAGTTGAAATCGGTTTTAAATTTTTAAAAAGTCCCACTGCATTTAAGGCTTTTATTAATTTGACTGAAATTTTTTCGCCTAAACGATCTGTATTTTCTCTAATCAGAGGTCCGGGTCTGAAAATTAAATATTGTTCAAAATGAAGATCGGCAATAAAATCTTCAAGTTTTCCTTTCATTTTAGAATAAAAAACACTGCTTTTTGCCGAAGCTCCGTAAGAGGAAACCAAAACAAAAGACTGCACTTCATTATTTTTGGCTGCAACTGCAAAATCTGCAGGAATATCATAATCAATTTTCCATTGATTTTCTTTTGAACCTGCATCTTTTAATGTTGTTCCGAGGCAAGAAAAAAGAACATCTCCAGCAATTAAATCTTTAAACTGATTTACTTCTAAAAAATTCACAATATGTTCTGTCAATTTAGGATGCGATTTTCCTGTTGCACGACGCACAAAAATTGAAACCGAAGTATAATCTTCATTTGCCAGAAGCTGATCTACCAATTCTTTTCCCGTTGCGCCTGTAGCTCCAATTACTAATGCTTTCATAATAAAATAGAAGTTTAAAGATTAGATTTTTTCTGCCGAAAAATTTAATTTAAGTCTAAATTAATGAAAAAAAAGTTCAATTCTGAAATAAGTACACTTTCAAATAAATGAATCACTTAAGGTTGTAAACAAAAAAAACTGCTTTAAATAAAGCAGTTTCAAAACTTCAAAATCTAAAAAATAACCACCAATAAACTCAACAGAATTATAAGAAACCTTCCCTTTTTTTTTACTGATTTTTAATTTGGAGAATAAGCAAACTTTGTTTCTAGATACATTTCATCAAAATCAATTCCCAAAAAATTCAAGGTTTTTAAAAAACTTTTCACCTTGTTTTTTGCTTCCTTATTTGCTCCCGTATAAAACAACTCGTTTTCAGATCGTATTTTCTTTTGAGAAACCTGAACTTCAGAATCGACAATATTGTGTATTTTAACGATATGTGCTTCTGGCAAAAGCGATGCAATAATTTCACCAGATGATTTTAAATTTAAACTTGGCGCAAGACATTCTAAACTATAAATAGGATTGTTTGCGTGCACTAATATTTTTTCTGACATATCAGGAAGATCAGACAAAAAAAGCTGAATATCTTCCCGAGGGATAAATAAAACAAGCATTTTTGCTTTTGCTGCTTCCCGTCGGCTGACTAATTTTACTTTGCCTTCCATCATATTAACAAGATCCCGCGCGTGGCTGTTGTTACGTGAATGACTAATTAATACTTGGTGTCCTGATTTTGCTGCTCTTGTAGCTAAATCCATAGTTGTTCTGCAAACTCCAATAAATCCAATTTTCATAATTTTTTCTTTTTTAAATCTACTTTGATTTTATAAAAAAATTCTTAAATCGTTAAAGTAAAATTTGTTATCATAACAAATATAAATCTATATGCAATCGATTGAAATATAAGAACGTACCAATAAACCTACATTTTTGTAGATTTAAAACTACAAACCATAAATTATAAATTATGTTTGTTATGTTTGTGTCCACAAATCTGATTTCAAAAATGACGTTATTCTCCACTTTTCGTTGTTATTTGTTTTTACTGCTGTTTATTGCAGTAAAAGGTTTCTGCCAAGAAAACTACTCTTTCAGATGGTACACTGCAGACAATAATGAATTGCCACAAAGCAGTATTAAGGCAATTGTTGCAGACAAATACAATTTTATTTGGATGACTACAGAAAACGGAATTGTCCGTTATGATGGCAACGTTTTTACAGCCTTCAATTCATCTAATACTTCATTAGAACAAAGTCGTTTTACAGACATTTTTGGAAATATTCAAAAAGATAGTCTTACTTCTTATAACGCAGGAAGAAGAGAACTGGTACTAATTACCGGCCGAAAAGTAAAAATTATTAAAAAAAAGGGACCAGCCCTTATTGTAAAAAGAAATGACAAGTATTTTGTCTCGCATGACGGACTTCCCTCCTATATTACAATCGATCAGGACAAGCCTTATTATATTACTTTAGCCGACGGAAATATTTTTTTTGTTGACAGCCAGTCTATCGAATTGTGCGATTCGAAAATGAAAAGCATTTATAAAATTTCATATCAAAGCCATAATGTTTTTAACTTTTTTGCAATTAGAGACACGCTTTATTATCTTCATGAAGATGGCAAATACGACAGTTTTTCGCTAACCGGCAGATCATCTGGTGAACTTGATCCTGCTATATTTAAAAACAAACGCAAGCTTTTTTGGAATATTACTACGGGTCAGATTTTTGTTTCGGTTAAAAATAAAATCTACCTCTTGAAAGATTTTCAAAAAAAGCTTACTGCGAATTTCATTGTAGAATTCAAGGAATTTGAAAAAAGCAATATTGTTTCCATTTATTACGACCACCTAAATAGAAAACTGTATTTAGGAAGCGGTACAAACGGCTTGTGTATTGTTGATTTTCCGGTATTTAAATCGGTCAAAAAAGATTCTTCACAATCAGAGGTTTATTATGCTGCGCAAGCTTTTAGCGACAGTACAATAATTACTCCAAGAGGAGGAATATTTAGCTATGAAAAATTTATAGACAGTATTTCTTTTCCAAAAACTGTTTTCTTAGACGAAAAAATTACAATTGCCAAGGATAATGATAATAATATATGGATTGGGCGCCTTTACTCTGTTTTTTGTTATTTAAAAAGTTCGAATTACAAAAAAAACATACTCTATAAATTCGATCAGAATCCAAAAGCGATATTTAAAGATCAGGATAATGCAATCTGGATTAGCCTAGGTGAAGATCAATATCATAACGGAAAATTATATTGCATTAAGAATGGAAAAGTTTCGCTGGTCGCCGTATTTAAAACCAATATCACTTTTATAACACAATATGATGAAAACACATTGTATTTTGGAAGCGAAAAAGGTCTTTTCAGATTTGACAAAAACTTCCGAAAACTATTTTTCATAAAAGGTTCCGAGAGAATAAATATAAGAAGTATTTTCATTGACAGCCAGAAAAAAATCTGGCTAACTACCTATGAAAAAGGATTTTTTTTGTACGATAACAAACTTTTTCAATCTTTCCCGAAAGATGAAGACAAATACTTAAATTCGGCACACTGCATTGTTGAAGACAAAAAAGGCTTTTTCTGGATTCCTACAAACAAAGGTCTTTTTCAAGTATCAAGAAAAACCTTAATTAAATATAGCAAGCATAAATCTGATGCTATTTATTATCATCAATACAATAAAGCTGACGGTTTTTTAACCAATGAATTTAATGGCGGTTGTGAACCAAACAGCAATTTTCTCAAAAATGACTATATAGTCTTGCCATCCATAAATGGTTTTGTGTTTTTTAATCCGTATAAAGTAAAACCGTTGCTTCCAGGCAAGGAACTTTATATAGATAAAGTAATTGTTGATCAAAAAGCACTTCCCTCAAGTGATACAATTATATTGCCCAACAATTTTCAAAGGGTCAATATTTTAATTGCTTATCCTTATTATGGCAATCCAGAAAATTTACATATTGAAGCAAAACTGGAAAAAAACACGACCAGCCGCTGGGAACGAATAAAAAACGAAAAATCGATATCGTTTACTACTTTACCGCCCGGCGAATACAAACTGACAATCAGAAGTTTATCTGATTTTGATTCTGAATATGTTTATAAAAAGATTTTACTTAAAGTTCCTGCTAAATTTTATCAAACCATATGGTTTACTACTTTGTGTTATGTTTTACTTATTGCTTTCATAATTTCTCTTTGGTATATACGATTGTATTATATTAAAAGAAAGAGTATAAAATTGCAGGAAGTTATTGATGTAAAAACAAAAAAACTAGCCGCAACAGTTAAAAAACTGCAGAAAACAAAAAGCAATCTAAAACAAGAAATTAAACAACAGGAAACCTTAGTTAAAAGTATCAGCCACGATATAAAAAGTCCGCTAAAATTTTTGACAAACTCTATTAGTCATTTATTTGAAAATGAAATAATTCAGGACAATGCAAAACTAAAAAAACATGTTGGCACAATTCGAATGTCGACTACACAACTTTATGAGTATGTAGAGAATCTGATTAAATATTCGTCGATATTTATTGAAGGGAAAAAATTGGAAGATGAAAGTTATTCTTTGTTCGATTTGATTGAAGAAAAATTTGACATCTTTGAAAAAATTGCAGAAGCTGAAAACATACAAATGATCAATAGCGTAGATCCTGATCTGCAAATTAGAACCAATAAAAAAGCACTTTCTATCATCGTGCATAATCTCATTGACAATGCGCTGAAAAATTCATCAAACGGACGAGTTGAACTATTTTCAGGAACTAAAAGCAACAAGCTTTTACTTACTATTATTGATGACGGGAAAGGTATGAGCTCAGAACTTATTAATTATTATTTGGACTTTTACAAAAATCCAATTGTCAAAAACTATCATTTAGGATTACACATGATTATTGAGCTTCTTTTAATTATTGAAGGAAATATCAATATTACAAGCGAACTTAACCACGGAACTGCTATTGAAATAGTGGTTGAATATGACTAATATTCAAAAGTCTTGAAAAGATTTATCAGCTCAACTAAATTTGTGATTTTGAGTTTTTCAAAAAGTCTTGCTTTATAGGTACTTACCGTTGACATATGAATATTAAGCATGTTTGAAATTTCAAGATTTCCGTTGCCATTTATCAGCATTTCGGCAATTTGAAGTTCTCTTTTAGACAACGTTTCAAGCGGATTTTTTGTTTTTTTAGCTGTTCGTACTTCCAATAATTTATTAAGCAATTCTGGAGAAATATAGGATGAGGTTTCAAAAACAGACTTTATTGCAAACATCATTTTTTCTTCACTGCAAAGCTTATTTAGATATCCGTTTGCGCCAGCCGAAATATACTGAAGCGCATATTGATCTTCTTCGTGAGCCGAAAAAACAAGAATTTTAACTGCTGGCTGAATCGCTCTGATATCATTGATCATTTCGGTACTTTTACCGCCCGGAATATTGATATCCAAAAGAACCATACAGAAAGACTTTTCCCTTAAAAGGGCCACTGCTTCAAAGAAATTTTCAGCATTTGAAATTTCTACATTTTCGATTTGTTTCTCCAAAACCATGGCTACTCCATTTCGAACTACTAAATGATCATCTACAATTAAAATTTGCTTCACAGTAAAAAAATATATTGTGCCAAAATAACATACTATTTTTAAACAAATAAATATTTAGAACAATATTTTTTCAAAAAAAAAAGAATGTCAAACCTCTTAAAGATTATAAAATCGCAATTTTAGTCGGTTTTCAGGGCTTTTTAAAACAAAAAAAGGAATAGCTTTTAAACTATTCCTCTTTTGCAATTTAACCTTGCGCAACAATAAATAAAACTAAAATAAAGCTCTTTTAAGCTAAAACTGTGTTAGCTGTATATCTAAATGATTATTTTTAAAATTAGAAATGCCGTTGTTCAGCCAATCCAGATAATCATCAATATTAGGATTGTATGATGACGTTTCATTTAATGATTCGCCTTCGTTATTGACCAATACATAAAAAGGCTGTGCATTGGTTTTGTATTTAATGGTTTGAAATTCGCTCCATTTCTGTCCAATATATTTAATCTTTTTTCCCGTTAATTCAGAAACAACTTGTTCATTTGAAGCCAATTCTCTTTTATCATCAACATATAAAGAAATAAGAACAACATCATCTTTTAAAACCTTCAGCACTTTATTGTCAGACCAAACATTGTCTTCCATTTTACGACAATTTACGCAGGCATGTCCAGTAAAATCAATCATAACCGGTTTCCCTATTTTTTTTGCGTAAGCCATTCCTTTATCATAATCTGTAAAGGCAACAATATTATGCGGACCTAATTCAGCTCCATCGGGCAGTTTTGAAGCCACTTCATCTGAATTTGTTCCAAAGCCATTTGGAATTTCACTATAATTCAAAGGTGGCGGAAAACCACTGATTAACTTTAAAGGTGCGCCCCAAATTCCGGGAATCAAATAAATGGTAAATGACAAAACAATAATTCCTAAACCTAATCTTCCCACGCTTATATGTGACATCTGACTATCGTGTGGCAATTGTATTTTTCCGAATAAATACAAAGTAAGCGCTGTAAAAATAGCAATCCAGATAGCGATAAATGTTTCTCTTTCCAATAAATGCAATTGAAGCACCAAATCAGCATTCGACAAAAATTTAAAAGCCAAAGCCAATTCTAAAAATCCTAAAACCACTTTTACAGAGTTCAGCCATCCGCCTGATTTTGGCAACGAATTCAGCCAGCCGGGAAAAGCGGCAAATAAGGTAAAAGGCAAAGCCAAAGCCAAAGAGAAACCAAACATCCCGACAAAAGGTGCGACACCGCCTCGTGATGCCGCTTCGACCAATAAGGTGCCTACGATTGGTCCTGTGCATGAAAATGAAACAATTGCCAAGGCTAAAGCCATAAATAATATGCCAACAATTCCGCCTTTGTCTGCTTGACTGTCTACTTTATTTGCCAGCGAATTTGGAAGCATAATTTCAAAAGCGCCTAAAAATGAGAGCGCAAAAATTATTAACAGAAAAAAGAAAATAACATTAAACCAGACGTTTGTCGACAAGGCATTTAGCGAATCTGCTCCAAAAGCCCAAGTCACGACCGCACCAAGAAAAATATAAATGGTAATGATAAAAATTCCGTAAAAAACAGCTTTTCTAATTCCTTGTGATTTTGTTTTGCTTTGTTTAGTGAAAAAACTCACTGTCATAGGAATCATCGGGAAAACGCAAGGCGTAAGCAAAGCAGCAAAACCAGAGAAAAAAGACAATATAAAAATCCTCCACAAATTATCTAATTCGGCTTTATTTTTCTTTTTTGAAATCGATGGTTTTACTGTCGCAATTGGTTCTTTTATAACGATTGGTTCTTCTTGAACTTCATCAACTGCAGTTGAATCAGGAAGAATCTTATCTCGCGTTTTTTCAGAAACAATTTCTTCAACGACAGCAACTTCACTTGCAGATGGAGTTACCGAAAATTCAAGCGAATCGTAACTTGGCGGCAGACAATTTTCGTCGTTACAAACCATGAATTCGACCTCAGCTTTAATTTTAAAAGGTTTATTTCCGATAAGTTTTATACGCTGTTTAAAAGTGGTTTCTTTTTCAAAAAAAGTAATCTGCATTTTAAAAACAGGATCATTAATCGTTTTACCTTTTTCTTCTTTTACATCGCCGATTATTTTAAATTCTGATGTTTTTGTAAAAGTAAAATGAGTCGGAATTGGTCCTCCGTCAGCAACATTCTGACTGTATAAATGCCATCCGTTTTCGATGATAGCTTTTGCCTGCAATTCATATTCAGTATCTGAAATTTTTTGAACGCTGGTTTTCCATTTTATTGGGTTGTAAATCTGTGCCTGCACCATTATGGTGAACAACAACAGAAGACTCACTAAAAATATGTTCTTGTTCATGGGTAATTTTTTATAAAAGAGGGCTGAATAGCAAAAAACAACCCCCTGTTAATCCGTAGCAATTAAAAATGCTTACTAATTCAAAATATTAATTGATTCCGGAAGTACAAATTAAATTCTTGTGATAGATTCTAAAGATTATTTCAATGGTTTGAAAACGATTTCATACGAATCGGCTTTGTTTAAAAATGAGTTCGTAAAATCCTGAATATCTTTTGCAGTAATACTTTTTACAATATTTTCGTAGTTATTAGGATCGTTCATATTTATGCCATCAACAAAATAACTGTAAAGCAAATAATTGCTGTACCTATTAAAGTTTTTGCCGTCTTCTTTTTCTTTTAAATAATTTGTTTTTGTTTTTTCTAAATCTTCAGAAACAATTTCTCCTTTTTTAATTTTATCAATTTCCTGATAAACAATTGGAAGTAAATGTTCAACTTTATCAGCATCACAGTCAAAATTAATTTCTAGATTAGCTTTTGAAATTGGCAATTTATCAATACCTGAATCTACGCCTGCACCATAAGTTCCACCTTCTTTCTCACGAAGACTTTCAGTGTAGCGCAAATCCAATATATCGCCTAAAAAAGAAGCTAATATTTTGTTTCTCTGATTATAAGTATAGTCCTTTAAGAATGCAATTCGAACCGAACTTTTTGCAGTTTCCATTTTTATAAAAACATCGTGATCAATTTTATTCGACGTCCATTTTGGAATCTCGGTCTTAAATTTTTCCTTGCGTTTAATTCCATTTATACTAGCGATATATTTTTCTAACAATGGCTTTAAAACTTCTGGCGTTACATCTCCAACAATATAAAATTCAAAATTTGAAACATCTGCAAAACGATCTAAATAGATAGATTTCATCTTTTCAAAAGATAAATCATCAATATATTTTTGATTTAATGGACGAATTCTTGGATTATTTTTTCCGTAAATTACATTTGACAAACTATCCTGCATCTTAGCATTAATGTCGTTTTCTCTATTTTTCAAAGAATTCTGAAGTCTTTGTTTTAAGAGATCATACATTTGTGTATCAAATCTTGGCTGTACAAAACGCAAATGAACCAATTGCATCATCGTTTCGATATCTTTAACGTTTGCCGAACCCGAAACCGTTTCTTTAATAGAATTTAAACTTACGGATGAATTTGCAATTTTCCCTTTTAAAACCTTTTCTAAATCAGTGCTAGAAAGTTCTCCAACACCAGACATCATCGCCAAACTTGTTGAACGTACAGCTGATGGAATGTCTTGAGGAACATATAGCGAAGTTCCTCCAAAACTTTCTGCCGTAAGATCTACCTGTTTTTTGTTTTTATCTGCAAATTTATAATGCACTTTTACACCGTTACTTAGTACAAAAGTTGTAGCATCAATTACTGTTTCTTTTTTCTCAGAAACAATTTTTCCTGAATTAATTTTTAGATCTCCTAAAAGTGTTTTTTCTTCAAAAGTGTCTACATAAGCTTGTAAAGAAGCATCATTTTCTGCTTTCTGAATTATATCAAAAGCTTTTTCCTGTATTAAATTATCTTCACCTTCTACGCCGGTTACCGTTATAACACGATTTTCTTTCGTGTATAATTTTGAAATTTGATCCTGAAGAATTTTACTGTCAATATTTTTCAAAATGCTTTTTGTCATTTCAAATTCGGCAGTAGGATCTGCAATTACTTCGTGGTTCAAATAATCATCTTTTACCATTCCGATTACCTGTTTATGCGAAATCTCATTTATTTTTTCAAGATAGTTTTCATAACCAGAAATAGTTTCTTTAGCAGCTCTTTCGATTTCTCCTTTCGAAAAACCAAACTTGTAAGCGCGAACCCATTCCGCCATTACGGCTGTAAAAGCTTCCGCTTGTTTTCCTGGTTTTGGACTTATGCTTAATACAAAAACATCATTCAAACGAGAATACTTTTGATATCCAATTTGAGCGCCTTTAAAAGGGCATTCTTGTTTCTGAGCCATTTCAGATAAACGATTGTTTATGATTCCGAAAGCAATGCTTCGTTGTGTTGATTTTTCTAAATCAGCAAAAGTTCCTGTTGGTTTTTCGGCAGTATGACGAATCATAAAACTGATACTCGAAGCCGAAATTTCTTTATCTAAAGCCAATTTAAAAGTTGGTTCTGCTTTTTCTGGAATTGCAATTTCAAAACGGTTTTTAGGATTTACTGGCGACGGAATATCCGCAAAAAGTTTTTTGATTTTAGCTTCAACTTCATCTGCATTAATATCACCAACAATCGCGATTGCCTGTAAATCTGGACGGTACCAATCTTTATAAAAATCTTTTAAAACCTGATATTTAAAGTTTTTAACGATTTCCATATCACCAATCGGCATGCGATCTGCATAAAGCGAATTGTTGTAATAATAAGGCGCAAGCTGGTTGTAAATTCTGGCTCTTGCGTTTTGTCTTGTACGCCATTCTTCGGTAATTACACCACGCTCGGCATCGATTTCTTCATTCGTCAGAGACAAAAAATTGGACCAGTCGTGTAAAACCAATAAACAAGTATCAACCACTCCACCATCTTTTGACGGAATATTGTCAAGGTTGTAAACCGTTTCATCTGTGCTTGTATACGCATTAATATTTTTTCCGAAAACCGCTCCTTGTTTCTGAAGCGTATTCAAGATTCCTTTTCCTTCAAAATGTTTTGTTCCATTAAACGCCATATGTTCTAGAAAATGCGCCAAACCTTTCTGCTGGTCGTTTTCTAAAATAGAGCCTACGTTTTGAATGATATAATAACTCGCCGTATTTTTGTTCACATCGGTCGGATAAATATAATACGTCATTCCGTTTGGCAAAACGCCTTTTTTTATTTTCTGATTGACCGCGATTGGGTCATTTGCTTTGAAATTCTGTGCGAATGTCAAGCTTCCGATAAAAAGCAGTAAAACGGATATTTTTTTGCAGTACTTCATAAAACGTTATTTTTAACCTTTCAATAATTTGTCCAGCTGCACTCTCAACTCAGGATTTGACGGACGAAGTGCATCAGAATTGATGATGTTTCCTTTTGTATCAAACAACAAGAATCTCGGAATAGCATTTACATCATAATTTTTAGCCACAGCTGAAGCAAAATCTTTATCGGCCATTAATTGAATTCCTTTTAATTGTTCTTTGGTCACAAAATCTTTCCATTTTTGAGCGTCTTTTGGTTTATCCAACGAAAGACTTACAAACACTATATTTTTATCGTGATAATCTTCCTCAATTTTTTTCATATGAGGAATCTCAGCTTTACAAGGTCCGCACCAAGTTGCCCATAAATCAATGTAAACAAATTTTCCTTTGAAATCTGAAAACGAAACTGGTTTATCGTTAATATCGTTATACGTAAATTCAAGACCTTTTTGACCCACATTTTTATGAAGCACTTTTTCGTATTCTACTAAAAATGTTTTGCTCGCATTTGAGATCATGTACGGTTTAATGCTAGGCGCTACTTTTTCATATTCTTCAATTTTCATTCTAGAACCTGCAACAGCATCGCGCAAATAAACATCTTTTAAGGCTGGATCTGTTATGTGTGTTATTGCTTCTGCTAAATCCAAACGTTTTGGGCCATCACCAGAATTCATAGTTACATAAAAGAAATAATTTGACATTAAAGAAACTCCGTTTTGCAATTTCAATAAATCTGGATCTGTAAACTTTTTATCTGTCTGCCAAGTTTTTATAACCGCAGGACGATCATCTTTATCCGGAAATGCAGTTCTTGGCATTCTGAAAAAAGTGTACGTCAGTTCTTCAACATCTGTTGCGACTGCCAGTTTTAACAACTTATCAAATGTGGCATCTTTAGTTTTGATTGTTTTAGAAAATTCATTGGCTTTAGCTACACCTTTATCAAGCCACGGATAAAATTCTACATAAGTTGCATCTCCTCCAAGTCTGGCAAAAGGCGCAAATTCGTTGTAGATTTCATTTGCTTTTTGAACCAAAGCATTCTGTCCAACATTTTTTCCGCTCAAAACATAATTGGCTTTATTAATAACCAAATTGATGTCTAATTTTGGTTCTAAATACAAACGAATTAATTGGTTTCTCGATTTAAATTGCCCGTAATCAACATAATAAAAGCCAGCAGCTGAAACTGGTGTCATAAAGCCAAACTCCCCCAGTGAATTAACTTTAGCGGTAGCAGCAACGACTGGCTTTCCTTCTTCAACATTGTAAAGTGTAACTTCTTTTGCTATAAAATCCGGAATCGAAATCGTTCCTTTAATCACTGCATATTCCGAAATGCTCGAAGCAAAACCTATTTGAGCCGTAAACACGGTCAAAATGAAATAAAAAATGTGTTTTTTCATGATCGTTATTTGTTTTTTGTTTGATGTTTAAATTGAAATTCGCACCGACTGATCATTTTGTTCAATAATCAAATCTTTGCTTTCTTTAGTTTCTTTAAGCTTTTTAAGATTTTCCGGTTTCAATAAATCTTTGGCCTCAAAATCATTAATTTGAGTGACTTTTGCTCCAATTTTGACTTTCTTCAAATCTTCATTTTCGTGGTCTATAATTCGCTTTACAAGCAGATTCTGGTTCTCGTCAAATTCCAAATCAAGTCCGGCGAAGTAAAAAGAAGAACTTTTTTTAAAGTTTTTATTGGGTTCCAAATAAACCGTTTTATGGAGCACATCAATTGTAAAATTGAAACGTTTTATTAAATCAATTCCCAAAGATCCATCGGCGAAAGCCCAATTTTTATTAGCTTCTTCATATTCTTGAAGTGCGATCGTTACATATGGAAAATTGTTTCCGTTAATCGCAATATTTGGAATAGCGCCGCCTACAATTTTTGTCTGTTTTCCTAAACTGTAATTGACCGATGTATATTCGGTTTTTAAACTTGCTTCCAGATTATTTTTATGATTAAAAGGTCCGTAAGCAATTAAATCATAACCCGCTCCAGTATCAAAAGTAAAACTGCCTTCGACTGTTTTTTTATCTTCAAAAGTCAGATTCATTTTTACTACTGGAAGTCCCGATTTATAATCAAAAACTAATGGTTTTGCTTTTCCCCAATAATTGAAATTTCCAAAATTGTACAAATCAATTGTCATCGTATCAAAATTGACAGATGTGATAAAATTTCGAAGCAAATTGGCGCCAAATAATCCGTCATAAACACCATTTTTTGGAAAAATAACCAACCCTTGATTTTTTAAAACCTGATCGCCAATGTAAATCGTATTATCTGCTGAATATTGCACTTGCTGACTTCCGCCAACCACAGATGCCGATTTACTTTTGGTCACCACAACTCCGGCTTTGTAAGCGCTGTCAGGATTAAGCGCCATTCCGTCTGCGCCGGTATCAAAAAGCATTAAAAATTCACGATCGGCTTTGTTTAGTTTTATTTTGATGGCGATTCCGTTTTCGATAATTTGGAACGGAATACTTGCTACTTGTTTTACTTGCGCATTTCGGTCGACTTTGTATAAACCATCAAAAAAAGTTACATACAAGATTTTGTTCTCTGAATTGAAAACAATTTGAGTTGGCTTTTTTTCTTTTCCTTTGAAACAAAAATCAGCCAAAACAAAAGTTTCATTTTTTATTGTTGCCGATTTTCCAACTTGAATCGAATCTAAAACCGGAAAAGCATTAAAAATACTTGTCAAATAAAATTCATTTGAAGAAGAATCTCCCGAACCCACAGTAAAATCAGGTGCTAGAAGATCTTTTATCTCGTTATAATTTTTGTTTTGAAAGGCTTTTTCGAAAGATTCAATAGATTTTTGAACGCTGTTTTGAGCGTAAATGGCGCATCCAAAAATCAATATTGAAAACAAGAATATCTTTTTCATTTCGAATTACTTTTGTAAAGTATACGGACTAGTTACTACTTTTTCTACGCCAAAATCTTTCAATAAAATACCCGAATATTTTGTAAATTCTTCAGGTGTATAAAGATCTTTAGCCTCGTTTATCAATTCAGTAAAACCTTTTAAATCCTTCTTTTTTTCATACTCTTTTTTCTTGCGTTGCAAAATGGTAAATACATGACTATTAACACTCCATTTACCGTAATCTTTTGCTAATTTTTTACTGCTGAAAAGAAATGCATCATCATATTGTTTGCCTACTCTTAAACCTGTAATAATTACAAAAGAAACTTCTTCATTAACATCTTTAGATTTCAAGTAAGTGTCGATAACCTCAAAAGGCACATTTCTTTTGTTTGCCATATAAGCCTGCACATAAAAATCCGGGTACTCTTTTTCGTTGATCTGAGGACTGTATTTTTTAAAGATTCCTTTTTTAGCCAGATCTTTAGCATTTTGAAGCAAGGCCGTAAATTGCTCTACGTTTTGAAAACCGCCAGCAATATCAATAACTTTTCCATCTCCAGTCATAAATAAAAAAGTTGGAAATCCCGTTACACCGTATTTCATGCATAGTTTTTTCCCTATTTCTTCTTTTAAAATATCCGATTTGAAAGTGACAAAATCAGCATTTAAAACGGTTGCTACTTTTGGATCTGGAAATACCTCTTTGTCCATTTGTGCGCACGGCATACAACCTGTGAAATACAAATCGACAAAAATTATTTTTTTTTCCGTTTGAGCTTGTTTTTTAGCTTGTTCCCAGCTTTCTTCGGTAGATTGTGCGTGTGCTTTTAAGGCAATAGATTGACAGGCAAGCAGCAAAACTGCGCTTGCGATTTTAAAAAATCGTTTCATAAAATGTGGTTTTTAAGAACCGAATGAAGAATGAGATTTATTCTTCATTCGGTTTTTTTTTAGGTTTTTAACTTTCTATAATTATCGTACACGGTAAGAAACATCAACAATTTTGCATAAGCCTGAATAACTGTTTTCTAAAACTAAATTTCCGTTTACAGGCGGTACCGTGTACAATTCTAACTTTCCTGTTGTGCTGTAAGTACCCACAATTAATTTGCTGATAATCTCTTTTTTCCCTCTCTTGCTGAAACCTAGATATGTAATTTCTTCATTTCCTTTATCCAACATTAATTTTGCAGATTGAGTGCCGCTGTCATACTCATATACTTTGTTTCCAACAGTGTAAAATAAATATCCAGCATCTGGACTTACGGCAAATTTTGTTGCTTTATCTAAATCTGGAGCATTCAACATTTCTTTATAATACGTCTGTACAGCACTTGTATTAAAACGAAGCAGATAGAATTTGCCTGTAGAAATATTCTTTAATACCGCAAAACTTTCATTTAAATTGAAATTTGATGTAGTCATAAAAATCAGCTCGCAGTTGGGATTATTCCAATCCAGTGTTGTTGGAGAAGCTGTAACAGGAGGCATTGCTGAACAATTTCCTTTTGAATAACTATAACGTAGAAAACGATGTTTTTCAGCATCAAAAAAGACTGGAGTTCCTGTTCCTGTAGTTTCTGCGATAAAAGGAGCTGCATAGAAAGTTTTAGTTTCAAGATCTACTTTATTTTGTGGCAATCCATATCTAATTTGTACAGTTCTATTAAAATAATAAATATCACCTTTGCTGTAAAGATAGTTTTCACCGCTAGCGGGAGATTTCATAAAATCTATTCCGAAGTTAGTTGGAAAAGCACCTCCAACCGATTCGTACGCTATATTCATCGTCTGATTCCATTCAAAAGAATCGGGCTCAAGTCTTGCTGTTCCAGATTCTGAAGCAGTTACATAAACTCCGTAAATAACGGCTCCTGCTAATGGCGTACTAAAACATTCTACATCTACTGCTTTTCCGCTTAATTTCAGTGTCGATCCAGCGGCATCTAGAACATCATTAATAATACGTGGCTGCGCAACACCTGGAATTATAGAAACCATATCTAGTCGCGCTTTGCCATCTACATCTCCAACAACTAGCCAACCTTCATAAATAGATGATACTACATTTAAGGTAATAATAGGCTGTTGCCAGTTTACTCCCGTTATTTTATCTTTTATAAAATAATAAAGATTATATTTTGCAGGAGGTAATTTTAAAATACCATCCAAATTTTTTGTGGTACCAATAGTTGTTCTCGCTTCATAAGCCAATTTTGCAGGATTTAATGCAACCCATTTATATTCATATCGGTCAGGATCTGTTCCGTCATCTAAAGTCGGATTTATTTCTGGTGCAATCTTAAAATAATCTCCTGTGTAAACCGTGTATTCTTGTTGAATTCCTGTTACATTCAACTCATTTATCTTCTCATAATTGTAATTACCTTCATCGCTTACACATCCGTACGCCAAAAAGAGAAGCGCTACTACGGCTGTCTGTATTTTTATATTTTTAAACATCGCTTTATATTTTTTAATTAAAGAATGGTTTTAAGGAAATAGCATTTCTTTTCCGTCTTCCTCATAAATAGTATTGCCGTTGACTTTCTGATCGGCCAGATAACGTTTCATAAAACTTGCATAATAGAGCACTTCAGGAATTGAAAGTCCTGGTGAACCTTGTGTCTGATTAAACATTTCTGGATCCAGTTTCATGAGATCGCACATTAGAAAGAATTTTTTAGCAGTAAATACACCGAATGCGCCGGTCTGCCATCCAATTGGCTGGATCAGTTTGTCTGTAAATGTCAATTTAAAGCGCGTATAATTAATCTTTTTCTGTGTCAAAACATTTGTGACTTTGTCCTTCATATTTACAGTGAAAAATTCGTTTTCTTCGAGATTTAAAACTAATGTTACCGATTTGTCTTTTAAATCTAAAGTTCTGTGAACCGTTACCGGAATTGAATCTATTTCTTTCCCGCCATGCAAAACAATATTTTCAGGCAAAGAAAAATGTGTACCTAAAACCGCTGTACTTGAAGGATCTACCGAAACTTTAATTTTTCGATCAACATCACTTACAGTTCCTTGAACTCGCACTGGAATAAGATAAACTCTTCCCGTGATAGAAGCTTTATCAAAACTAAAACTGAAACCAGTACTATCTATAAGCGGTCCGTTATTATAAGCTGGAAATACGGCAAGTGGAAAATAAATGTTATTGCTAGCTTTATAAACTTCAATTTCTTCTTTATCGCAAGATGTCAAGCCAAACAGAGAAAAAAGAAGAATGGTTAAAATCAATATTTTTTTCATGATTACTTTTTTTAGTTTTGAAAATTAACTTCCGATTCTGGTAATGGCACTACATATTTAACCGCATTCATGGTAACATTTCCTGAGGATGCAGCACCATTTGGAATTGCAGTCGAATTGATTCTTTTGTAATAGAAGAACAATTGCCCTTCACCTATAAATTCTTTTCTGTACTCTTTTGTAATTTCTGTAGCTAATACTGCAGTAGCTGCCAAATTGGTCAAACCTCTATTAAATCGAAGTGTGTTTAAAAAAGCAATACCATCAGCTGGTACGGGTGCTGTTTCTGCGGCAATAAGATAAAGTTCTGAAAGTTTAAACATTGGAATCTGAAGACGGAAAAGTTTCGTTTTGTCTGTTACGTCTTCATATTTAAAAAATGTCTTCTGAGTTTTTCCTCCCGTAATCGGAATTTTCCAGCTTGGCAAGCTTCTATAATCGTTATCATTAGACTCAAAAACAGCATTTATTCTGCTCAACATTGGAGCATAAATATTAAACTCGTCTAAACTAGAATCAAAAAGGGCTTTTTGTTTTGTATACAAAGTGTAATCGCTAAGCGCAAAGAAATTCTCAGCATAAAAAATACGATCTGGATTAGAAGTATTTGTAGCTTCTAAAAATGGAGTCCAAGTAATAAAAGAATTTGCTTTTACAAAATTTATAACTTCATTTGCCACAGCAAAAGCTCCAGTTTTATCTCCAGCGTATAAAAGAACTCTTGCTTTTAAACATTTTACAGCCAGAATATTCATTCTTTGTCCGCGGTTTAAGGAATAATACGGATTTGCATCAAACGCTGTAGATGCCAAAGTTTTTCCTGTAGTAAGTATCGGATCATTTGCCAAAAGAGCAATTGCAGCATCTAAATCGGCTGTGATTTTTGCAATAACATCTTTAGCTGGCAAAATGGGATTATTTGCTGTTACTGGTGCATCATAATAAGGTATTGATGGGTCTGCTGGCGCTACTTTGTATATTGGTCCATATAATCTTAACATATCAAAATGAAGCATGGCACGAATAGCAATAGCTTCTCCTTTTAAAAGATTAGCTTTCTCAACTGAAATAACTTCAGAATGTTCGTCAATACTTTCTAAAAATTTATTTGCTGATAAAACCGTTGTAAACGCACTTTCCCAAATTCCGGTGAAAGTATTTTTTGGAAGTGTTTCAGCATAAGAATAATTCGAAATTGTAGTTTTAACATGTGAGCTTCCTATATTATACTGCTGTCCTAAAATCTCTACAGCATCCATAGTAAGCTGTCTTCCGTAAAGATTGTTTCCAGCAAGCTGCAGATAAAGTCCGTTATGCACATTTTGCACACCAGCTTCAGAGCTATAGGCCTGATTTTCTAAAATTTTATCTTGTGGCACAACATCCAAAAAATCACTACAGCTTACTACAACAAAAGAAGCAAGCAAAAGGAATGTAATTTTATATAAATACTTATTCATAATTTCTGTATTAAAATGATAAATTAAGACTCAAAGAATATATTCTTGAGAAAGGATAATCAATACCTCGTTCTGCTTTAATTGTTGAAACTCGGAAGAATTCGTTTGCCAAAGCGTTAAATCCTAATGCTGTCAAACCGGCTCTTTTTAGCCAAGCTCGATCTGTAACACGGTAACCTAAACGAATAGATTCTCCAGAGATGTAATCATCTTTTTGGATAAAACGTGATGAGATTGGTGTATTATTGGTTAGCCCAATTGCTTTAAATTGTGCCATCTGTCCAGGAGTTGTCCAACGGTCTGTAAAAGCTCTCACATCCTGATTATCAAAAATATTATCTCTCGAAATATTCTCTACTTTATTGTATAAGGCTGAGTTAAATCTTTCTGCACCAAAACTGTAACGCACAAACAGTCCAAAACTAAAACCTTTGTAGTTTAAGTTTGTAGAAACTACTCCTGTAGCCGTTTCTCTAGAATTCCCCATTACTACTTCATCTTTTTTATCTAAAATAAAAGTAGTCTGACCGTTTTTCTTTAAGAAAACTTCTCTACCCGTTGCCGGATCAATTCCTAATGACGGCACAGCCCAAAGATCATTGCTGCTTGCTCCATCATAGTATCTCGTTAAGCTGGTTGTTTTTTGTGCCTCAGAATTAAGAGAAGATAATGCGTTGCCAAAACCTCCTAATTTGTTGTCGCCAGTTGTACCCATTAAGCCAATTCCCCAAACAAAATTTCGGGTCAAATCATAGATAAAATTGTAGTTCATTTTTAACTCTAATCCCTGTGTATTTAAATAACCCAAATTTAGAGGATACCCATTAAGTCCTGTCGAAGCTGCAAGATCGATTGCTACAATCTGTGGGGATGTTTTACGTTTGTAAGCTCCCAGCGTCATTGTTAATCTGTTTCTAAACATAGCCAGATCCAACCCTAAAGACAAATCCTTGGTTCTTTGCGCTTCTAAATTTGGGTTTGCAATTTGAGAAACTCCTAATCCTGGACCAAAAACGTTTGTATTTGGGTTATATGCATATATATCATACGAAGCAAAACCAACTAAATTTTGATTTCCGGTCTGACCGACATTAGCGCGTATTTTTAAAATGTTGACAATATCTTCATTCATTTTAAACTCATTGTTCAAGTTCCATCCAAAACCAATTCCCCAATAAGGTGAATATTTTTTATTTGTTCCAAAGTTGGTCGCTCCTGAAATTGTCTGAGTAAAATCGAATAAAAACCTGCGGTCGTAAGCGTAGTTGATCTGGTTTGTTAAATCGACGCTTCTTATCAATTCTGTATAAATTTCTGGTTTGCCATTAGGTTCATATCCAAAAGCAAACGAGGGATTTCCGGGAACACCAAGAGGGAATCCTCGCAAAAATGATTTATAAGAATTATTTCTTGTTTCTAAAGCCGAGGCTCTAATAGTGTAGTTAAAGGAGTGAACATTTTTAAAAACATTCGCATAAGTTGCTCCAAGATTTGCATTCCATTTATCTGTAATTGCATCATATTTAGTGTAAGTTCCTTTTTCTGTCGCAATATTATTGATAAAACGAGTATCATCTGGAGAAACAAAAACCATATTGTTGTTTTCGAGCCTTGAAACAGATAAAGCTCCCGTTGCCTTGATATGTGAGTTTACATCATAATTGATAGCAAAGTTATTGGTAAAATTAAAGTCTTTTCCTTTATCATAACTTCCTAAAAAGACATTGTAAAGTGGATTAGCCGGGTGGTTTACAATTGTTTGTAAACTAGTTAAAGGCAGTGAAGATCCATCCATATAACGTGTTACGACTCCGTTTTCATTATACTTTGGATAATACGGACTTGCTTTTGCCCAAGTTTCAAATGAACCGTATGGCGATTCCTGACTTGTTCCTCCAGAAACAAAAAATTGGTTATTAAGGTTCAATTTATTTTTTCTGTAAGTCAAAGTAGTATTGTAACCCCAAGTATCATGCTCTGAACCTTTCATTGTTCCCGTCAGCGTTTTATAATTTCCGGCAACGTTAAATCTAAATTCATCAGAACCACCTCCAAAATTTAAACTATGTCCAGATGTAATTCCCATTTGGATCGGCTCGTTTAACCAATACGTATTTACACCGCTGCGTACCGCTGCCAGACGTCTGTTATACTCTTTATCCCAAGTTAATGGTGTTGTTTCAGAAGTTCCATCCTTAATAATAAACGCTCCAGAAAGTCTTTCGAATTCTAGCTTTTGCTCGGCACTCATTAAATGATAAACACTCAAATCTGCCAACTCATATGATGAATTATACACATAAGAAAATTGCAATTTTCCTGGAAGCGGTTTGTTGGTTTCAATAACCACAACACCATTTGCAGAACGAGAACCGTACAATGCAGTCGAAGCGGCATCTTTTAATAAAGTAATACTGGCGATTCTATTAATATCTAAATCAACAACTTGCTGTAAAGTAGTCGGGAATCCGTCCAAAATAAACAAAGGCTGATTTGGATCATCTCTAAACTGACTATTAACCTGATTTGCTGTTAAACTAGTTTGTCCTCTAACCTCAATTGTTGGTAAAATATTTGGATTTGAACCTGCAATATTATTATTTACAACAATGAAAGAAGGATCTAATGATTTTAAAGCCTGAACAGCATTTTGCGTAGAAACCTGTCTTAATTCTTCACCTCTAAAAACAGTAACTGCACCTGTAATTAACTCTTTCTTACGAACTGTAACTCCCGTGTTAACTACAACTCCAACGAGTTCTTTTGTTTCTTGAACTAGTGTAACATTAATCGTTTTTCTTTTATTTATTTCGACAACTTGTGATTTATGTCCAATATAGGTAAATAACATTTGTCCGTCTTCGGGAGCATTAATAACATATTTTCCGTCAAAATCAGTTTGAGTCACTGCATTCGTACCTCTTACTTTTATATTGACACCCGGAAGCGGATCATTTTTATCATTGGTAACAATACCTTTAATTTCAATATTTTTAGACTGCAGTACAACCACTTTTTCAACGGGTATTTCTTTTACCACAATTGTATTCCCATTTGCAAAACTAAAGTTGAAATTTTTGCTGGGAAAACTGGCTTCCAGCAAATCATTTACTTTAATTTTTCCTTTTTTTAAATGTACTTTAGGCAATTTTTTAAATAAATCTTCCTGATAAATAAAAGTATAATTTGTCTGCTGCTTGATAATGTCAAAAACTTCATCTACTGATACGGTTTTATCAGTGGCAATTACAACTTTTGTGTTCTGAGAAAATAGATTAACGGGAGAAAAACCAAAAATTGTAGTACAAAACAAGAAGATAAAAGTTCTCATAATGTTAATAATTAGCCTATTTCTAATATAGAAATAAGCACTGGTTAATTTAAATTTCATAAATTTACATGTTAATTGGTTGGTTGTTAAAAATGATTAATTGATTAATACACAGAAAGGGATGAAGTGCGGTACGGTGAGAGGTCTGAACTTTAATCCCTTTTCTTTTTATTTGATTATAATCTTATTGTCTTTTTTCTCATAGGCATTAATGAAATTGATATTCTTGATGGTAGTCAATATGTCTTCTAATTTTTGATTTTTATTCAAAACTCCATTAAATTTTACATTTCCAAGAGCCGGATCAGCAAATTCAATATCAGTATCATACCATCTTGACAATACTTTTGCAATATCTTTTAAAGGCATTCCTTTAAAAACAAACAACCCTTTTCTCCATGAAATTTCGTTGTAAACATCTACTTCAGAAATTGCAATGTGATCATCGCTCTTGCTGATTCTTGATTGTTCATTTGGCGCTAAAATTTCTTTATTATTAACATTGCTCACAGCCACTTTTCCTTTTACCAATGTGGTATAAATGGTACTTTCGTCTCGATACGCTTTGATGTTGAATTCGGTACCAATAACTTCTACATTCTGCATTTGCGTTTTCACTTTAAACTTAGATCCTTTATGTTTTGTACTTGGCGATACTTCAAAATAAGCTTCTCCATAAAGCAATTCTACTTGTCTCGTTTCTCCATCAACAAAAGCGACAGGATATTTTAGCTGAGATTCAGAGTTCAGCCAAACTTTGGTGCTGTCAGCAAGCTGCACAAAAAACTGACCTCCTCTTGGAATCGTTAAAAAATTATTTGCTATTGCTGCCGGATTATTTTTAGCATTATAAATTAATTTTTCTCCATTGCTTGAGGCATTTCCAGTTGCATAGCCTTTTCCTTTTTCTAGAGCAATTACAGAACCGTCTTCTAAAGTCAAAGTGGCTTTATCAGTTCCTATCAAAATATTTTTATTGGCAACTGTAGGAAGCGTTTCTTTTGCGTTCTTGGCTGTATTGATTAATAATGAAATTGAAATCAGCATAGCGACCGATGCTGCAACCGCAACTCTAAAACTTGTTCTAGTATAAAAAGGCCTTAACGGAATAACTTCTGTTTGATCCGCTTTTATTGCAGTCTGAATTCTGTGAAGCATTTTATGCTGCATTTCTTCTTTAGATCCTAAGCTTTCATCCCACTCTTCAGAAGTCTGAAAACTTTCATAAAAATGCAGTAATTTTTTACTCTCCTCCCGATTTGTATCGCCAGAAAGATATCTGTTTAATAACGTTAAGAATTCTTCTTTTTTCATTTTTTTTATTATTAATGCAGGAGTATATTAAGTAAGTATCTAAAAAGACATTTACCCCCTAGTCCGAATTGTATTTTTTTTTGATTTTTTTTACTTTTTTAAGAAAAGCCCCGTTGTATAAGATAAAATTCAACGTTATAGACTTATAATCGGTAAGCATTTTAAGACTTTCTATAAATTTTTAGAAAGCCATAAAACCATTGCAACGCCCAATGAACTTCCCATTGACAAGCGAATAGTATGAAGTGCTTTTGTAATATGATTTTCGACTGTTTTTGTTGAAATGTTAAGTCGTTCACTAATTTCTTTGTGACTCAACTGTTCTTCTCTGCTGAGTTTATAAACGGCTTGGCATTTCTCTGGAAGTGCTTCAATAATTAAGTTAAGCTGTTGCACCAATTCCTCATGCATTAGCTCTGTCTCTGGCGTTGTATGTTGGAAACGTTTTTCTAAATCATCAAAAAGTTCGACTTTAATTTTGTCTTTGTTTTTTCTTAAATGATTAAAAACTTGATAACGGGCGCAAGCGTACATATAGCCTTTTAAAGAAATATGAATTTCCAATTTTTCGCGATTTGTCCAGATATTCAAAAATATATCCTGAATAATATCCTCGCACAGTTCTTTGTCTTTAATCACATTATAAGCCGACATAAACAGTGCCTGCCAAAAAGTAGTATACAATTCTGTCAAAGCCGACTCATCTCCAAGGCGAAGACGATCTATTAAAATTTTATCCTGATTTAATGAGGGTAACGACAATTTTTTTGCTTTAGAGAAATTGAATAATTCGCAACAAACTTAATAATATTATCCAATAATCCTAATTTGCCCTTTTCTATATTATTTATTTATAATCATTAAAATAATCTTACAAAAAACTTTTTTACTTAAAAATTTCATAATATTAAATGCTTTGGAATCTTAAAAATTTGACATTACATAATTTTTTCCAGTTTAAAAATGGATTTAATAAACAACCCAATTTTAAGAAAAAATTAATTTTTAATGAATTATTGCAAAAATACCGTAGCCAATTTCTTAGATCATAAATTTGAAAAAAGGGATCTTTATAAATTAGTAAAAAAAGCTTTACTCCAAAATTGAACACTCAATATAATACCCTTTTTGCAAAAAAAAAAATCGGAAGAAATACTTCCGATTTTTATATTTTTAAGATTCACAACTGCTGCAGCTAACGAGGCTTGTAACCAGTTCCTTTGAAACGCTTTGGCTTCTTTGATAGTACAAACTTTTAATTCCGAGTTGCCATGATTCGATCATTAAACGGTTTACCTCTTTAATAGGCAATTCAGCCGGAATATTTAGATTTAAACTTTGTCCCTGATCTACAAATTTTTGACGAATTGCTGCCTGTTGCACAATTTCAAGCTGACTGATTTCTTTGAAAGTTTTAAAAACATCTTTTTCCGTTTGCGTAAGCTGTTCCATGTGCTGAACGCTTCCTCCATTCAGCATAATTCCACGCCAAACTTCCTCGTTGTCAAGACCTTTTTCTTCTAATAATTTTTTCAGATATTTATTTTTTCGCATAAAATTTCCTTTGCTCAAACCCGCTTTGTAATAATTACTGCTGAAAGGTTCAATTCCTGGAGAAGTCTGTCCTAAAATTGCCGATGAAGAGGTTGTAGGCGCAATTGCCATTGTCGTTGTATTGCGTCTTCCGTAACCTTTAAGCAATTGTGGTTCGCCGTAAATTCGGGCTAAATCCTGAGTTGCTTTATCAGCTTTATCACTGATATGTTTGAAAATTTCTGTTGTCTTCATTTTCGCTTCCAAACCTTCAAACGGAATCATATTTTTTTGCAAATACGAATGCCATCCTAAAACTCCCAAACCTAAAGCACGGTGTCTTTTTGCAAATTTATTTGCAGCAGCTAAATAATAGTTGCCTTCGGTCTTTTCGATAAATTCCTGTAAAACGGCATCAAGAAAAAGATCGCCAGTTTCACCGCTTCAGTATCTTTCCACTCTTCATAAAGTTCCAGATTCATTGACGAAAGACAGCAAATAAATGATTCATCAAAATCTGACGGAAGCATAATTTCACTGCACAAATTACTGGCATTAATTCGCAGATTTTTATCTTTATAAACCTGAGGTTTGTTTTTATTTACATTGTCACTAAAAAAGATATAAGGCAATCCTTTTTGCTGACGACTTTCTAGAACTTTTGCCCAAATTTGACGTTTTTCGACATCGCCATCAATCATTTCCTGCATCCAATAATCGGGTACGCAGATTCCAGTAAACAAATTCTGAATTGGATTTCCGATGCTTTTAATCTTCAAAAATTCTTCAATATCCGGGTGATCTACATCTAAATAGGCTGCAAACGCACCTCGACGTACGCCACCTTGCGAAATCGTGTCCATTGTAGTATCAAAAAGTTTCATGAAACTTACTGCTCCGCTACTTTTTCCGTTATCGGTTACGGCACTTCCTCTTTCGCGTAATTCTCCAAAATATCCAGATGTTCCCCCACCAATTTTGGTTTGCATGATTACTTCACCTAGTTTATGTGTAATTCCTTCGATTTCATCTGGAACGTGAACATTAAAACAAGAAATTGGCAAACCGCGTTCTGTTCCCATATTGGCCCAAACCGGAGAACTGATGCTCATCCAGCCGCGTTCGATCATTTCTACAAAAGAATCTTTTAACTCTGGTTTATAAAGTCTTTTTGCTGCAGCGGTACAAATTCTGTCAATTGCACCTTCGACAGTTTCTCCTTTTAAAAGATAGCCACGGTTTAGTATTTGTTCACTTTCAGAATTTTTCCACCACATTTTATTTCCAGCTTCACTCATCGGAACGCTTTCTTGATTTATATCTATTGTATTAAGTTTTTTTAATTTTAGAAGAGGTCGTTTGCCGTAATACTTTTATCATGTTTGGTATATTCTACTGGTCTTTTTGCAAAGAAATCATCTAAACTATTAGCAAAAACTTCTTCTTCAAACCACGACATTGCTCTATAATCTTCTATCGAAACATCAAAAACAGTTGGAATTCCTATTTGTTTTAAACTTTCGTCGAATCGAAATTTCATAAAATTAACCAGATCCGTTTTGTTGATACTTTCAATTTCACCATCTTCAAAAATCCAATCTAAAATATCCGACTCTACACCAATTGAGTCTTTTACTGTATCTCTGATTGTCAATAAAGTGTCATCATCAAAATAATCAGGAAATTCTTCGCGAATTTTATTGATGATAAAAATGCCACCATTTGCATGAATTTGTTCATCTATAGAAGTCCAAGCAATAATATTGCTCACATTTTTCATATAACCTTTGAATCTTGTAAAAGAAAGCAAAATCGCAAACTGGCTGAACAGGGAAACATTTTCGATAAGAATACTGAACAAAATCAGCGAAACCACATATTTTTTATTGTCCTGCGATACGTGTGTCTTTTAGAACATTTGAAAGATAATCAACACGCTTGCGGATTACAGGAACGTCTAATAATTTTTCGAATTCATCATTATAACCTAAAACCTCTAACAAACGAGAATAGGCTTCAGAATGTCGAAATTCACATTCGGCAAAAGTAGTTCCGAGACCATTAAATTCCGGTTTTGGAAAATGCTCATAAATATTTCCCCAAAAACTTTTTACCGCTACTTCAATCTGAGCAATTGCCAACAAACTGTTTTTAATAGCGGTTTTTTCTGCTGCGTTTAAATGCGAGTGAAAATCCTGCGTATCTGCAGTAAAATCAACCTCTGTATGAACCCAGTATGCTTTATTAATAGCTTCAGTAAATTGCAGTACCTCCGGGTATTCAAAGGGCTTATAATTGATTCTTTTATCGAAAATAGACATAATATAAAATATTTAATGGTGACAAATTAAAGGATACGAAATGCCGATTTGGGAGGTATTTTGACATTTCGTTACTTACAAATTTAAGCCAGGCATTTTTGTTTTTCTTTCGTTTTGATGTTAAAAATAGAAGCAATTATCAACAGCAAAAACGGCCTCTTTTTGGCTCGAAAAAAAGTATTTATCAACATCACTTTTTAAACTCATAATACTCGAAAAACCAGTTATTTAAAAAGAATCTAAATAAAGTTGTCAACAGAAAAAAACGCATCCATTCGTTGACTTAAAAAAAAGTTTATTAACAGCGAACTCAAAAAAGAGCAACATTTAGTCTAAACAACTGTTACAAAAAAAGGAATTTAAAGTCTTATTTAAACACTCGAAAAGTTTGAGATTCAAAAAAAATCAAATTGCCAAAACCAAACTAATTGTTTAATTTTAAACATTTTACATAATTTAAGAATTGTTTAAACTCAAATTTCTAAATCTTTAAGAAAGAAACAAAAATGAGCTTTTTCTCTTAAACAATTTTAAAATACGCTGCAAACAAAATGACAACCGATATTATAGAATTGAATGACTTTATTGTTTTGATTGAACAATCGAATACGACAAAAACCATAGTTCAGAAATGTGAAATCGACGGCGACGCAGTTGGATTTGCATTTTATGGATCTGGCAATGTTGAGTTAGAAATTAAACACAACAATCAGACAAAATATTTGACGAATACTACTGGTTTGGCCATCTGTTTTTTTGGAAATCAGAAAGTCGAATTCTCACATAAAATAGAACCTGACAAACCATTGCAATCCATCAGCATTTTTACCAAACCAAAACATCTAAATTCACTTCCTGAAGCTGAAAAAGAGATTTTTGAAAAATACCTTCCTGAATTATTAAATCCGAAGGAACATTTTGTAAAAGGTCCCTCCTATTATATGACGCTCGATATGCAATTGGCAGTTCAAAAAATCTTCAACACAACTTATTCTGGAAATGCCAGATTGTTATTTTTAAGAAGTCAGGTCAACGAACTTTTGGCGCATTTTTTCGCGCTTTTAAGTACCGATTCCAAAATTGATTTTTCGGAAATTGATAAAAATAAGCTTTTTAAAGCAAAGGAAATTGTAACCAATAATTTTTCTAAACCGCCGTCAATTACACAATTATCACAAATGGTGGGTTTGAACAGCAGCAAACTGAAAAAGAATTTTAAAGAACTTTTTGGGATTCCGGTTTTCAAATATGTTCAGGAAGAACGGCTTCATAAAGCGTATGAATTGCTTCGCGAAAGCGAAAAAACGGTTCAAGAAGCAGCTTGGGAAGTGGGTTATGAAAGTTTGAGTTCTTTTTCGAATGCTTTTCATAAAAAATTCGGCATGCGCCCGAACGAAGTCCGTCTTCAATTCCTTTCAGACAAATCATAATTCCTCTGCGACAAATGATTCTTTTTTAATGTAACCAACTTTGTATCAGTAATCTTAAAAAGAAATATTGATATGAGCAAAAAGAAAATTTTAGTCTTGGGTTCCAATGGGAAAACAGGGCGCAGAGTCGTCGAAAGATTGAAAAATAATCCAGACGTTGAAATTCGTTTAGGTTCTCGAAATGAGAAAATTCCTTTTGATTGGGAAAAACCAGAAAGCTGGGAAAATGTATTGAAAGATATTGAAATTGTTTATGTAACATTCCAACCTGATTTAGCAATTCCTTCTTCAGTTGAAACTATAGAGAAATTTACTCAAACTGCGACAAAATTTGGTGTTCAAAAAATAGTTTTATTATCTGGAAGAGGCGAAAAAGAGGCTCAAATTTGCGAGGAAATCGTAAAGAAAAATGCTAAAAACTGGACCATCGTGCGCGCAAGCTGGTTCAATCAAAACTTTAGCGAAAGCATCTTTTTAGAACCCATTTTAGCAGGAATTGTCGCTTTGCCAAGAGCTGAAGCACTTGAACCTTTCACCGATGCCGATGATATTGCCGATGTTGTTGTAGAATCGCTTTTAAATGAAAATCATAATTCAAAAACCTACGAATTAACTGGACCAAGATTGTTGACTTTTAAAGATGCCGTAAATGCAATTGCCGAAGCAAGTGGCAGAAATATCACTTTTCAAGGTTTATCATTAGAAGAATATACGCAGATGTTGAAAGAATATGAGGTTCCTGAAGATCATATCTGGCTTGTCAATTATCTTTTTGATGAGGTTTTAGATGGCAGAAATTCGCGTATCACATCTGATATTGAAAAAGTTTTAGGCCGAAAAGCAAAAGATTTTTCTGCTTACGCGAAAGAAACTGCCAAAACCGGAATTTGGAATTCTTAAAACTTTAAAGATGAATTATTTTAGAGCAATCTTTTCTAACCTTCTAAAAACAAAAAGCTTGTTCCGCGGAACAAGCTTTTGTTTTTATATTAAAATTAAGATTAAGCAATTAAATCTTTAGCCTTCTTTTTTGCCAGCTGATCCACTCTCCAAATTAAAAACACAGTAGACAAAGTAACTGCGGCAATTACATATCCTAAAATATCATAATTTTCAAGTGGCGAGATTTTAGTTTTTTGATGAACAATAAAACCCGCACAAACTGCAGCTATTCCGCCCGCAATTTGCTGTAATGAAGATGTTATTGACATATAAGCACCTCTATCTTTCATTTCAGGAATGGCAGTATTTAAAGTTGTTGCCGGAATCATACGACTCATGATTCCCATAAATAAAATCATGTTGATTACTACAATTTCCCAAAGTGGAATTGGATTAAGATTCGTATAAATTAAAATCATAATGATTGAAATTGCAGATCCTGCGGCAAACAATTTAAACTTGCTCACTTTATCACTCAATTTACCAATAAGAGGCATAATGAAAAGTACCGAAAGGCCAGTAAAGAAAAATACCATTGGCAATTCAAGCTGACTGATATGAATATTATTTACTAAAAATGCGCTTCCGAAAGGCTGTAACATAAATCCACCAACAGACAAAAATGCAATTGCTGTAAAACCAACTTGATAATGCTTGTTGCTTAAGGTGTGCCAAAGATGCAAAAACGGATTTTTATCTGACTGAAGTTCCAAGTGTTTTGTAATAGGTTTCATTTGAGTGATCACCGCAAGAAGAATCAATCCAGCCAAAACAGCAATCATGATAAAAGCAGAATGCCAACCCCAGTTATTTGCAAAATAAAGTCCAACCGGAATACCTAAAATCTGGCTTGTTGCAAACGCCATTTGTATAACGCCCATTACGCGTCCTCGTTGCTGAATCACAAATAAATCGGTTACGATTGCTAATGAAACAGAACCGATTACGCCACCAAAAAGTCCTGTCACAATTCGCGCCATAAGCAACATCGTGTAACTTGTTGAAAGTGCACAAAAAACAGTTCCGATAATGAATCCGGTGTAAAAGAAAATCAATAATTTTTTTCGGTCAAATTTATCTGCAAAACCTGCGGCCAATAAACCCGAAATTCCAGCACTAAAAGCATAAGCCGATACAGCAAATCCAAAGTTTGAGGTTGTCATGTCTAATGTTTTCATTAGGATGTCTCCAAGTGGAGAAATCACCATAAAATCAAGAATAACAGTAAATTGTAAAAGCGCGAGTATGGCAATAATAATTTTTTGATGAGAAGTAAAAGCGGGACTTTCTATAGTAGTTTTTTCCATTTTTTTATAAATATGTTTTTTACGATAATTCTTGGCATTCAAAGCCTAAATCGCTGATTATTTTAATAATTTCTTCTGGTTTCAATACTTCTGAAACCACGCGAAGAACGCAGTCAACATCTTCGCAGTCAACACTCCACTGCTCGATATTTTGATGATTGTTAAGTGCGTAATGCGCTGGGCAATTTGAATCAATTGCGCTGATGTTTGTTTTAAAAATATGTATTGTGTTTAAATCTGTTTCCATAATTTTTCATGGTTTTAATCCTTTAATTGTAGATTGAAAAGCTTCTTTCATAATTTCTTTTGTAAGAACAAATGGTTTTCCCCCCATACTTTTACCTTCTGTATGCATGTTTAGCAGTGTATAAAGAGGTCCATAAGCCACGCACCAAAATGCTTCAAAACTCATTGGGATAAGTTCTTTGTTTTGAAGAGCATTGTCTATAAAATTTTTCATAATGGTTCTGAAATCGGCAAACTCTGCAATTGAATCCAATATGATTTCTCCATGGGGAGAATGTTTGATGATCTCAAAAAATGCAACTTCTTTAGGGTATTTCATAGTAAAACTGGCGCGGTTTTCCCATTGTTTCCACAAACCTTCTTCAAATGACATCTCAGGCGAAAAGTCATTTACAGTACTATTAAAAAACTTCAATGCCATACTGGCCCCAATTTTTTGAATTAAATCATCTTTATCAGCATAATAAATATAGAGCGTACCAACAGAAATCGAACAGGCTTTTGCCAATTTATTCATACTGAAACCTTGAAATCCTTCCTGCACAATCTGGTCAATTGCCGTCTTTATAACCAAATTTTCTTTGTCAATATCTCTAACTCTCATAGCTTTTTTTTTGCAAAGATAAAATAATAAATGAATGAACGCTTTTTTATTTATTTATTTTTTTGAGGTTTTTAGAAAAAAGAAGCAAGAAGCAATATTTTGTAAAAAATGTAGAATCTTGGAAATTGGAAAATTGATTTCTTCGAAATAAATTCCATAAAAAAAGTCTGTAAACAAAACGCTTACAGACTTTAAAAAACACTAAACAAATAAAATTAAATTACTTTCTTCCTAAATTCTAATATCCCACTTCTTTCATCTTGACTCTTTCATCTTGACTCTTTCATCTTGACTCTTTCATCTTGACTCTTGCTTCTTACTTCTTTCTTCTACTCCTCTTACTTCCCACTTCTCACCAACGAAACATCATCGGCCAAGCAAAAAGAATTTGCTTTTCCGCTAGCCAAGAAACCAACTTCAGCTTTTCCTCCTTTTATGGTTATATTATTTATGGTTACAATTTTCCATTCGGTATTTTCCTCTTTTATTGTAGACTGAAATTTTTTATTATTACTTACTGCATACACTTCAAGATTATCAAATCCGACGCTGTTTTTAATTTTGGCGGTTAAAGTATATAATCCGTCTTCTAGTTTTACATACGGTGATGAGGTTATGCTTTGAAATACTTTTCTTTTAAAATTAATTTTATCACTGATATTCAAACTCTTTTCACCAATTACGATTTTCCTTTCAGCTTGCGTATTAAAATGATTTAAAACAGGCGAAGTAACTGTATCTAAACTAATTTTATTGCCTTCGATAACCTCGTTTGCCCATCCAGTCATTTGAATTTGCAATGGTTTTACAGGGCTCGGAATATGTCGGCGGTCGGCTTCAAAACTGCCGTTTTTTACGTAATTATTTTCTTTATTTACTTTCCAATTCCCTGTTTTTGCATCCAAATCCCAAGCGCTTAGCGAGTTGAAATAAGGTGTTTTTCCATCAAAAGAAAGTGGACACCATTGATTATATCCTAAACCATTCCCTGCAAAATCAGACCAGCGATCCCCACAAAACACAATAGTTTCCTGCTTGCTTCCTTTTACAGAAAAGAAAAAACCAGTCTGCGAAACATGTGCAAAATCCTCTTCAGCACCTTTCGTTACCAGCATTTCATTCGTTGGAAGATAGGGACCGCGAATATCATCAGCAACTAAATAATAGGCAAACGATCCATCCCAGCCGTATATATTTGAAGCGTACATATAATAGCGATTTTTGTATTTGAACATACAATTTCCTTCTCTGCTTTCCCCTTTAAAAATTTGTGTACAATCCAAAAGATTCACTTTTCCATCTTTCATTCCAATTTCAGAAACGTAAATCTTGTTTCGTCCTTTTCCGTAGGAATAAATCAAATACGATTTTCCGGTATCTTCATCTGTAAAAACGGTTTGGTCGCCAGTATTGCTGGTTCCAATCATTTTCTCCATATTTATTTTCTGATCCCAGATAAATTCACCTGTTGGCGAATCTGAAAGTGTGATTAATACTTCACTTCCATACTGCACAAACATGGCATATTTATTAATTTCTTTTATAAAAGCAACACCTAGACGTCCTACCCAAGTTTTTCCGTGTTCGTTCACTTTTTCTTTAGTTAAAACATTTCCTTCAAAAGTCCAATTCACAAAATCAGTTGAACTGTAACAGGTTACGGCTTCAAAAGTAGCATTTGGCAATGTTTTAGAAGGGTCCGCACGATATTGATCGGCTTCGGCATAATGCACGCCGTACCAATAATATTTCGTTTTGCCTGTTTTAGGATCAGGAAATTTAAAAATACCGCCGCCTTGACTGTTTATTGGCTGGCCATCTTTGGTATTCCAAAAAATATCATTTTTAATCGTTTGGTTTTGTGCGATCGTTTTATTTGATATTCCGAAACAGAGCATTGAGAGAACAACGCTCAGACAATACCTTTTTTGAATTTTCATATTTATTACGGTTAGTTAGTTGGTAATAAAATTATCTAATAACAAAAAACTTCGCGTCATGCACTATCCTGCTTAATAATAGATATTTAAGATAATAGGGGATTTTGAACTGTCAATTATTTTTTGAAGCCTTTTAAAAAAAACCTCATTTACCATTGGACAGCCGTGGCTTCTGGAAATATAATAATCCTGTTCTTGCTCTGGAACAGCAGAATACGAATGCAGTACAACCGCTCTTTTTAAAGCATTGCTGTTTGTTTCATCTAAACCTGCTAATTTGTAAGCTTTTCCGAATATTCCATTGTATGATTTTCCAATTAAGTATCGCCCTAAAGATGTGGCGTTAGAATTAGGTTCATTGCTGAATTTAAGATTTCCTGCAATTCCTGTTTCTGATCCACAGCCGTTTGCGACAAGACCTTCGTCTAAAATTTTATCGTTTATCAAATCATAAACAAAAAAGCGGTATTTGCCTGATTTGATTTTCATATCAACAAAAAAAGCAATTTTGCTGTTGTAAGAAGGATTGCTTTTTATTTTTTGTTTTACTTCTTCCAACTGATTATTAAATCGTTCAATATCTGAGGCGGTCCAATTTTCTGTACCGGTTATTATTTTTGAATCTCCCAAAAAAGATATCCAAAGAAATACGATTAAATTGAAAATTTTCATAAAAAGTGGTATTTAAAATTTACACAAAACAGCTTTTCAAAAAAACTGCTTTTATTTTGGTGCAAATTTATTACGTCACTTCATAAAAAGATAATCCGTAAAAGACTTAAAAACAATAAATTAAGACTACAAATCTTTTCATTTTTTTTTATTCCATCGCGTAGAAACCTTTTAAAATAAGTACTTAAAAGCACTTTTAGTTTGTCTTATTAGTATCCAGAAATATATTTCCTGGCTTTTTTCAAAACAAAACTAATACCCTGATTATAAGAATTTTAAAATAAGAATTTTAAGACTAATGCTTTTTTATGTGCATAATATTATCTAACTTGCATATAGAAAATTAAAAATCAACACATTATGAAAAAATTTCTATTCTTTTTTTTAGCAGTTGTTATTAGTTTATCAAGCCAATCTATTTTTTCTCAATCTGGTGATGATGCACCGGCTTTGAACCTTCCTGGAGACAATCTCGATCTTTATGCCGTGTTGACGCTCTTTCAAAAATCAAAAACTATTGAAGAATTTGAAACAGCGCTAAATAAAAAAGAAACTGGAATTAATAATCTGGATTTAAATCTGGATAAAAAAGTAGATTTTATAAAAGTCACTACTACAAAAAAAAATAATTCTTTCACATTTGTCCTTCAGGATGCAGTTAGTAAAACTGAAACTCAGGACGTGGCCGTTATTTTAGTAGATAAAGATAAAAACGGAAAAGTTTCTATTCAATGTGTTGGAGACGAAGATCTTTATGGCAAAAATTATGTGATTGAGCCAAAAAGTACTCCGGCCGTTACTGCAAATCCGGCTTATCAGGGTTCTAATCCTGTTACCGTAAGTGCTCCTGCTACGACTGTAGTAGTCGAATCGGCACCAATTGTTCAATATGTTTATTCGCCTGCTTATGTGCCTTATTATCCTCCTTATTATTATGGCTATTATCCTCCTTATTTTGCCGCGTTTACAGTTCTTGCGGTAGGTATTTATCGTCATAATAATTGGTATCATGGCGGTTATTATGGCGGACATTACAGTCGAAATACGGTAGTAATTAACAATAGAAACAGCATTAATCATTACAACAACAGTAGAAATAGATCCAATACGGTAGCCAATAATAATAGAAATGGAAACTATGGCAATCGTGCCGGTAATACCGGAGTTTCTAACCGAATGTCAAATGGTTCTGGAAATAGAGCTTCAACAGGAGTTTCTGACAGAGCTGGAAATCGCGGATCATCTGGAATATCAGATAGATCATCATCTGCAAATCGCCGTTCGGCAGGAACATCAGACAGAAGTTCATCATTTGATCGTCCGTCAGCAGGAACATCTAATCGCAGCTCTAACTTTAATTCTGGAGGACGCACCAGATCAGGAGGTGGAGGTTTCAGCGGAGGTGGAGGCGGTTTTGGCGGAGGCGGACGCAGACGCTAATTGTAGACACAAAAACCAAAAAGAATTGTATAAAAAAACAGATTGGATAAAGTAATTATTATCCAATCTGTTTTTTTATTTTAAAATAGTATTATTTGTCGGAAACACTCATATCTCTTACGCAGACATATTTTCCATCTCTCTTTACAAATAAACTCATATAATTTCCTGTGTTAATAACTGCTTTTGTTGAATCTGTAACTTCAAAAGCACCTGTTTCAACCACTTGATCACCATCATTTGATACAAAAATTTCACTTGTCTTGAATGCAATCTGGTTGGATGAAGAGCCTACATTACCAGTCAAAAAAGCAACAATATTAGCTTTACCTACTAAAGCACTGTGATTTTGATAATAACTCACAGCATCATCTGCATAATAACCAATGTTTCTAAGCTCTCCCGAATTATAAACTTTTGCAAAGTCATCCTCCTTACCCTGAATTTCTTTTTTTATCGCTTCTTTATCAACCACAACAGGTTCTTCCTTTTTTGTATTGCAGGCAAAGACAGAAGTTAAAATACCTAACAATAAAATTCCTTTTAAGATGTTGTTTTTCATATATTTAAGGTTTTAAAACTATATATTAAAAGTACTTATAAAAATTAAAATATCAAGTTATTTCTCATAAAAATATTATTAAATCAAATCTGAAATTTTAAAACATTTTTATTATATTTAAATGAATAACAATTAGTTATACAAAATCACACTAATTCTTCACTATTTTCGATATGTGAAGTAGAAGTTATTAGCATAATATATATTCTTTGTCGAAAAATTAGCCATATATTAGCAGTATAAAAAAAGCTTATTATTGATAATAAATTAACCAAAGCCTTGTTTAAATGACAAAAACATTGGCATTACATTATCAAAAACAACTGAAACACATTAACTTGAATCATTATTCATTGATGTTCTCTTTAGTAAAAATGAGTTTTAATTAAATTTTTACCCCATTTATAAAATGAACAAACAACATTACAATATTTTACTTGCAGATGATGATGAAGATGATTGCTCTTTTTTTAAAGAAGCACTTGACGAATTAAATCTTCCTGTAACTCTTGTAACAGTGCATGACGGCGTACAATTAATGGATTATTTAAAAACTAATTCTCCAAATAATTTACCCGATATACTTTTTCTTGATCTTAATATGCCACGCAAAAACGGTCATGAATGCCTGAAAGAAATCAAGGAGCTTAACGATTTTGATACACTTCCTGTTATTATATTTTCTACTTCTTTAGATGTTGAAATTGTTGATTTGATGTACCAAAAAGGAGCGACACATTATATCCGAAAACCCGGCGAATTTTCTAAGCTAAAAACAGTAATCAATAATGCTTTGACTACCACTGTCGAAAATAATTTAAAACAGCCTGCACGAGAGCAATTTGTTCTTCAGCCATAAATCTTTTTTCAGGAATGAGCCAGACTAATAAGGAACATTATTTTATAGCCGATGGCGGTGAAATGGGCGAATTAATACGATCCAAAGACTGGAGCAAAACTTCTTTAGGCCATCCTGATTTATGGCCTCAAAGTCTTAAAACAATGGTTTCTGTAGTACTCAACAATCCTTTCGGAATGTATATTGCCTGGGGAAATGATTATACTCAGATTTACAACGATGCCTTTCGTCCTATTTTAGGCGCAACAAAACATCCTGATGCTTTAGGAATCAGTTCACGCGAAACATTTTCAGAAATTTGGGATACAATTGGTCCTATGTTCACAGATGTTATGGAAGGAAAACCAGTTAGTTTTCCGGACTTGATGGTTGTTTTGAATAGAAATGGCTATGACGAAGAATGTTATTTTGATTTCTCTTACAGTCCAATTAAAAAAGAAGATGGTGAAGTTGGCGGTATTCTAGTAACTGTAATTGAAACTACAGAAAAGAAAAAAGTAGCTGAAGCTTTAAAACAAAGCAATGCAAGATTTATAAATAATATCATGCAGGCACCTGTTGCTATGTGCATTTTTAGAGGCGAAAACCATACTGTAGAAATTGCAAATGATCAAATGATTCAGTTGTGGGGAACAACACTTGAAAAAGTAATCAATAAACCTATTTTTGAAGCATTGCCAGAAGCACAAAACCAAAATTTGGAAATTTTGCTGGATAATGTTTATAGAACTGGTGAAAAATTTATTGCCAATGAACATCCGGTTAAATTGCCTCGAAATGGAAAAACCGAAACGACTTACCTTAATTTTGTTTATGAAGCGCTGAGAGAGGCTGATGGCACAATTTCTGGTATTGCAGGAGTAGCAATTGAGGTTACTCAGCAAGTTTTAGCCCGTTCAAAAATTGTAGAAAGCGAACAGAAAATAAGACAATTGATAGAGAATGCACCTTTTCCTATTGGTGTATATGTTGGCAAAGAAAAACGAATTGAACTCGCCAATCAATCCATTATGGATGTTTGGGGAAAAGGAAATGATGTAGTTGGAAAGTTATATACCGAAATTTTACCGGAACTGGATAACCAATTGGTTTTTGATCAAATTAGTCATGTTTATGAAACTGGTGAATCTTTTCATAGTAAAAATACCCGTATTGACATTACGATCAATGGCTCATTAGAAACTTTTTATTTTGACTATAGCTTTACGCCATTGTATGATATAAATGGAAACATTTATGGCGTAATGAACACTGCCGCAGAAACGACAAGTCTAAACCTTGCAAAGAAAAGAATAGAAGAAAACGAACAGAACTTACGAAGTCTGGTTTTAGAATCTCCAATTGGTGTTTGCGTACTGGATGCAGAAACTTTAGTGAGTGAAATTGTAAATGACAGTTTTATTGAAGTTGCCGGAAAATCATATGAAGAAATCGCAGGAAAATATTATTGGGATGCCTTTGCAGAAGTAAAGCCCTATTACGAAGATGCGCTTCAAAAAGTAATCGACGAAGGCCATCCTTATTATGCTAATGAAGTAGCAATGATGCTCATTAGACATGGTAAAGAAGAAATTATATATGTAACTTTTGTATATGCTCCACTTAAAAATACAGAAGGAAAAGTAACCAAAGTAACAGTCTGGGTACTTGACAATACGGCACAAGTAAAAGCAAGAAAAAAAATTGAAGAAGCTGATAAACGCTTTCGAAATACAGTAAAACAAGCTCCTATTGGAATTACAATTTTGCGTGGTTCTAATTATATGGTCGAAATGGCCAACGAAGCCTATTTGAAACTAGTTGACAGAGAAGAAAATACTTTTGTAGGCAGACCATTATTTGATTCTTTACCAGAAGTTGAGGAATCAGTAAGCTCTCTTTTAAATGGTGTATTCACTACTGGTATTCCTTTTCATGGATACGAAGTGCCAATTCCGTTAAAACGTTATGGAAAATTAGAGATTTCTTACTTTGATTTTTTATATTCTCCATTAAAAGAAGAAGATGGAACTATTTCAGGGATAATTGTAACCGTTACAGAAGTCAGCGAAAAAGTTGAGGTTCGAAAAAAAATAGAACAAAATGAAGAACGACTAAAAATTATAGTCGAAGCCAGTGAATTAGGAACCTGGGAATTAAATGTAAAAACCCGAGAACCTATTTATTCTCATCGTTATCTGGAAATTGTTGGTGGTTATAAAGAGAATGAGAAATTAACCCATGACCAATTGCTAAAACATCTTCATCCGGATGATATGCACATTCGAAATAAAGCTTTTAAAGACGCTCTTACGTCAGGCTATTTAAATTATGAAGCCAGAACAATCTGGATTGATGGTTCAATTCATTGGATGGAAGGCAAAGGAAAACTTTTTTACGATGCAGATAATAAACCTGAAAAGTTAATTGGAACAATAAGAGATATTACGGATGAAAAAAATCATCAGCAAGAGCTGGAAGAAAGCGAGAAACGTTTTCGATCTTTAGCAGAAAGTATTCCACAATTAATTTGGGAAACAGATGAAAAAGGAAATTCCTTGTTTGCCTCTGGAAAATGGTTTGAATACACCGGAATTTATCCAAAAGGAGAAGAAGAATGGAGAAGCATGATTCATCCTGATGATTACGAAGAAAATGCCCGAATTTGGAGTCATTGTCTTAAAACTGGAGAAATTTATAGATGCGACGTACGCATCAGAAGAAATGATGGGGATTATAGATGGCATGCTGTAATTGGCGAGCCGGTTTTAAACGAAGAAAACAAAATTATAAAATGGGTGGGCGCTTTTACTGATATTCATACAGAAAAAGCCTTTACGCATGAACTTGAACAGCAAGTAACAGCTAGAACCAAAGAATTAAGACTTATGAATGAATCGCTTTTAAAAAGCGAGGAACGTTATCATTTAATGGTTGAAGAAGTTCAGGATTACGCCATTTTATACCTTAATCACGAAGGAATTGTTGAAAATTGGAATCTGGGTGCGCAAAAAATAAAAGGCTACAAAGCAGACGAAATTATCGGAAAAAGCTTCTCTGAATTTTACACCGAAGCTGACCGAAAAAACAATCTTCCTCAAACTTTATTAAATCTCGCCATTGAAAAAGGAAAAGCAAGCCACGAAGGGTGGCGCGTTCGCAAAGACAAAACCCTGTTTTGGGCAAATGTAACAATTACAGCTGTCCATAATAAAAAAAATCAGGTTATTGGTTTTTCAAAAATGACGCATGACTTGACGGAGAAAAAAACTGCCGATGACAAACTGAAATTAAATGCCTTAGAATTAGAGCAAAAAAACAAAGAACTTGAAAAGATGAATCAGGAACTTCAGTCGTTTGCTTATATTTCAAGTCACGATTTGCAGGAACCGCTTCGAAAAATCCAGACTTTTGCAACGCAGATTATGGAAAAAGAATCTGAAAATTTATCGGATTATGGAAAGGATAAATTTCAAAGAATGCAAAATGCCGCACAGCGAATGCAGACACTTATTAACGATTTGCTTTCGTACTCAAAAACAAATATTCAGGAAAGAGTTTTTGAAAAAACTAATATTGGCACAATTATCAACGAAGTGCGTGATGATTTAAAAGAAGAAATTGAACAAAAAAATGCTACAGTTGAGATTTTAGAAAATTGCGAAGCCAATATTATTCCGTTTCAATTCAGACAGCTTTTATACAATTTAGTCAGCAATTCTCTTAAATTTTCGTATCCTGAAAATCCTATTGTTATTAAAATTAGCAGTGAAATTGCCAGAGGCGATGTTTTAGAAAACGAAAAACTAGAGCCCGAAAAAACATATTGCCATATTCGAATTCAAGACAACGGAATTGGTTTTGAACAACAATATAGCTCAAAAATATTTGAAGTTTTTCAGCGTCTGCATGGAAAACTCGAATATACTGGAACCGGAATTGGGCTGGCAATTGTAAAAAAAATTGTCGACAATCACAACGGAATTATTACAGCAAAAGGCGAACTGTACAAAGGTGCAATTTTTGATATTTATATTCCAGCTTGAAATTAACAAAAAATTATAGTTCCTCGAATTTTTCAAATTAAATAAAATTATATTTTTGTAAGAAATAACACTTATTTCAAATAGAACTTAAAACACAAATACTTTTTATAATGAAAAAGCTATTTTTTATACTGCCAATGCTATTTTTTGCTTCAGCAGTTTTTGCGCAAAGTCAAGATCCTTCATCGAAGCGCATTTTAGGAAATTGGTATTCTAACGCCAATCGAAGCACAAAATGGATTTTTACTCAGGATGGGAAAGTTTACAATTACGACAAAGACATTATGAAAGTGATGTATAAATATACTATATCAAACAGCTGTCAGAACTATTCAGACGATACTGCTGAATTTGTAACCTTGAGAGATAAAGACGGCGATGAATATTGCTTTAAAATAAATGCAGTAAATGAAAATAAAAATGGTGTTTTATCGCTTACCAATATGAGCACTATGCAGCCACTTATTTTTGTAAACGATGTGAATTTAAAGATTGCGCAATAGTAAATAGTAAATAGTAAATAGTAAATAGTAAATAGTAAAGAGTAAAGAGTAAAGAGTAAAGAGTAAAGAGTAAAGAGTAAAGAGTAAAGAGTAAAGAGTAAAGAGTAAAGAGTAAAGAGTAAAGAGTAAAGAGTAAAGAGTAAAGAGTAAAGAGTAAAGAGTAAAGAGTAAAGAGCAAAGATGAAAGAAGTTTTTATTGATTCTTATTTCTTGAACTTATATTTTTAAAAAGAAAAAGCAGGATTTCGTCATTTGAAATCCTGCTTTTTTTTAATCATTATTTATCTAAACTTCCCTCGAAAGGCGAAGCAGGTAAATCTTCTTTATTATACAAATTCGCCTCTGTTGGATTATCAGCCCATGCATATCGAACTTTTACTGGTTTTGAAATAGTTTCATTCCAAACCCTAATTTTATTGCCTTCGATAGTGGCGTTTGCCCAAACAAATTTCCCATCGGTTCCGGCAACTTCAAATCCTTTTAGATTACTATTGTTTTTAGCTATTAATCCACTTCCTGTATCTGTAAAAGATAATATAAGCTGATTCCCTTTCTGCTCAATTGATTTAAAAAGCGGTCCAGAAGCAACTATATTTTTTTCTCCATAAGCCAATTTTCTTGCCTGCAGAGCCAATCTTTTTCCAACATCGTATTTGTTTAAAGGATGAATATCATTCCATTCTCCCAAATCAATTATGACTGCCATTCCTGTATTTGGAACTGCTAAAGTATTTTTTTGCTGTTGTCTTAACGCAGCCCAATTGCTTTCGGCTGGCTCTGTTTTTGGTTCCATAAAATTGGCCAACTGCACGTATAAAAATGGGAAATTGCCTTGCTTCCACTCTGTTCTCCAGCTTGTAATTAATGTTTCCATAAGTGCTGCGTATTCCTGTGGTTTTTTAGTACTTGCTTCGCCTTGATACCAAAGCACCCCTTTTATTCCATAATTTTTTAAAGGCGCAATCATTGAATTATATAATCCGACAGGTTTCCATCTAATGAAAGTTGATGGTGGCAAAGGAGCCATTTTTACTCCTAATTTGTATTTCCATTCACCTTTCAAATCGATTGAATCTTCATCCAAAATCAGTTGATACGGTTTATCTTCAACAAAACCGCCTTTTCCAGAGTTATTAATAACTCGATTGCAATTTCATTTTTTCCTTCTTTTAAAAACTTTGGATCAAAAGAATATATTCTCGGTGGATATAAATAAGAAGTTGTTCCAACGAAATTTCCGTTTACAAAAACCGAATCGGCATCGACAATTCTTCCTAAAATCAATTTTGCCATTGAATCTTTTAAGTTTGACAAAGTAACTTCTTTTCGAAACCAGACGGCACCATTTGCATTTGCCAAAGTATGATCAGTCCAATATCCTGGAATATTCATAACCGGCCAGTCAATATCATCTAAATCAGCTTTTGACCACTGTTTTTTTAGACCTTCATCCTGACGATTTACTTCAGAATACCAGTCGGTGCTGATTTTCCTATCGTTTGCTTCAATTTGTGCGCCTAAAGTTCCATCTTTGAATTTCTGATATTCGGCATCATAATCTGGAAATTTTTTAATTGCATCGGCACTAAGCCAAGATTCAGCCGGAGAACCTCCTAAAGCGCTATTTATTAATCCGATTGGGATTTTATATTTTGCATAAATTTCGCTGGCAAAAAAATAGCCCACAGCCGAAAAACTCAGAATATTTGCTGCATTTGCTTCTTTCCATTCACCACTTGACAAATCAGTATTTTCTTTTGCAAATTCATACTGATCTGGCACTAAAAACTGTCTGATTTCTGAATTATTTGCCTTTGCAATTACATCTCTATATTTATCTTTTACACGTTCCATAGGAAGTTCCATGTTCGATTGTCCCGAGCAAAGCCAAACATCCCCGAATAAAATATTCTTTAAAACAATTGTATTGCTTGCTGTTAAAGTCATTTCATAAGGTCCGCCTGCTTTTTGAGAAGGCAAAGTCAGAACCCAATTTCCATCTTGAGAAGTTGTAGTTTGAAACTTTTTTTTATTGAAAGTTATTTCGATTTTTTCATTTGGCGTCGCCCATCCCCAAATTTTCACAGGAATGTCGCGCTGCAAAATCATTCCATCGCTAATTAGCCTTGGAAGTTTTATTTGAGAATAAATTGTGCTATAAAGCAGCAACGTTATAATAATTAATACTTTTCTCATTTTTACGATTTATATTTCTGTCTTAATTCTGAAATCTTTTTTAAATATAGTTAACCCGTTGGTGTAATTCGAAAAAATATTTCAACACATAGTCTATGTTTGTTAATGTAAGTGAAATGCCTTTTTTAAGAATGCTAAATCTATGTTTCTATGTGTTTAAAAACATCTTATATTTTACACCTAAAGGCAAAAAGCCGAGAGGGCTCAACTCTCGGCTTTTTTATAAAACAAATTTATTTGCAGTTCTAACCAATTCTGTGAAATAAACACTTACTTACAACTTTATCCAACTTAATTGCTGCTTTAATTTGTTTTATCATTTGATTTCGGGCAAATCAGGATTTCATTTCCTAGTAGCCTGGATTTTGATACGCTGCTTTTTCAGAAGCTGTCATAATCATTGCATCAAATTGAACTTGAGGAATTGGGCGTAAATAATGATATGCTTTGATATCTCTGGCTACTGTAAGTGGCGTATGATTTCCATATGCTGCGACCACAAATTTGGTATGAACTTGAAAGTTCTGTCCATTTTTGCGTACGAAGCAAATCGTACCAACGGTATCCTTCACCATAATATTCACGAGAACGTTCTGCCAAAATATAATTGATATCAATAACAGCAGGTGTTGCCGCAGTCATTGCAGCACTGTTATCAGCTGATTTTGCTACGTTTCCATTGTTGTCAAATCTCCATTTTCCGGCACGAGCACGCAAAACATTTACTAATTCTCTTGCACTTTTTCCACCTTGAGGTGTTGCCCCCATAACAGCTGCTTCTGCAGCAATTAAATATAGTTCTGATAATTTTGCAATATTATAAGGACGTGTGTTCGCTCCATTTGGCAGAACCAAGTCCAGTTCCATTATCTGTTCGGTATAAGTACCTAGTTTCCATAACCCAGGAAAAATAATTCTGCTAATACCACTTGGAGCGATAACAAAATCAGATCTTCCTGGCAATACTCCTGCTCCAACAGCTCCGCCTTCTGGTCCGTTTCCTGCTGCATAAACAATAGCTGGATTTTCATCATTTAAGAATGAAAGGATTGCGCCTCCTGGAGCAACTGGTAAACCATTTGCATTATTCAAAGTCGGAGTCGTAATTCCTGCTTTGTTCCAGTTTCCGCGATACACTGTTGTAAAAGTTCCATCGTAACGAGAATCATTTGTTTTATCTGCAAATGTATTTGCAATTGCACCAATAGTTGGACACATACGAATAAATGGACGCCCTAAATGCTGTTCTGCTTCACGCTGTACTGAACTTACACCTGAACTTCTTAAAACAGTATAATTTGGTGTCATCATCCAAACAGCAAAGTTTTCTGGTGCATTACCATTTGAAAACGTAAGACTGCTGGCATTAAAAAATTCGCTTTTCTCTGTGTGGTCAGCATATAATAAAATTTCGCTGTTGCGGTCGTTGCTTCCTAAGTTTACATCATAGTAAGTTGGCTGCAATGCAAACGAACCATGGCTGTCAATTCCTGCCGCTGCTACATCATAAGCTTTTTGAAAATACCAAGCTGCATCATGCCCGTCTGGATCAACGCGAGTCGTTTCAGGATAAGTTGGAATATTATTTGGATTTTTTAACCACCATGCATACGTTAAATACGCTTTTGCCAAATAAAGTCTCGCAGCAGTTTTAGTTACACCTCCTTTTACCCTTCCAACATCTGGCAAATCATTCACTGCTGTTACTAAATCAGGAAAAATAGCTTTAGTATAAACTTGTGGTACCGTATTTCTAACCGAAAATCTTGACCGGACTTGTATTGAATTTAAGTTCACCTGCTCCTAAATCCAATGGCACTCCACCGAAAGTTTGAACTAACAAGAAATAGTCAAATGCACGGAAGAATCTTGCTTCGGCAATCATTGCATTTGAAACAGTTCCAATTGCTGTGGCATTTTCGATAATACCGCTTGCAGTATTAATGTTGATGAATGCTGGTTGCCATAAAGCATCGGCACGGCTTGAAGAAGGCGTAATTGACCCAACTCCTGAAAGATCCATATCCTTAAAGTTGGCATCGGCACTTTGTGCGTATGTCGCTTCATCTGTTCCAGTTTCTGTGGTATTGTAGTAATAACCTTGTCCATAGATATAGCGCAAATGTGCATAACTTGACGTAAGTCCAGCCACTACTCCTTTCTCGGTTTTAAAATATTCCGGAGTATAAATACTGCGAGGTTCTTCTTCTAAAACATTAGAACATGCTCCTAGGAACAGCGTTAACATTGCTGTTGCCATAAAAGTTTTTATTTGTATAGGTTTCATTGTTATCTTTTTTAAAATGTTAAATTAAGGCCAAGCAAGAAGGTACGAGTTGAAGGAGTGTTTGTTCCTAATGTCAGTAAACGTCTTTTGTAAAAATCAGTTACTGCAGCATTTTCGTTACCGTAAGAGTTGGTTTCAGGATCCATACCAGTTTCTTTGTGGTATGGTGAATAAATTACGAATGGGTTCTGCACTGTGCAGTAAAGACGAAATCTATCAACTCCTAAATCCTTAATGAATTTTTCAGTAATATTATAACCAAGTGTAATCGTGCGAATTTTAACGTAAGATGCATCAAAGTATCCTAAAGTTGATCCGTATTTTGGATTATCATTACTTGAAATTCCGCCTGGTCTTGGGTATTTTGCATCTGTATTTTCTGGTGTCCAATAATCCACATCTACGTTTCCTCTACGACCGCTCAACATATTTAAGTAACCTGTTGAAGAATAAAGTGTACTGATAAGAACTCCTCCACTTTGAAAAGCTCCAACCACACTAAGATCTAAATTTTTATACGCTACACGAGAATTGAAACCTCCCAAGAAATCAGGATTTACATCGATAATTTGTCTGTCTGCTGGTCCAATTTGTCTTGTTGGAGTTCCATCAGCATTAAAATCTCCTGTATATTTTACTTTAATCATACCAACATTTCCTCCTGGCTCATATTTAGTAAGATTTGCATCTCCCTGCTGCCAAAGTCCTATTTTTTCATAATCAAAGATTACGTCTATTGGATGTCCAACAAACCACCAGTTGTTTTCGTCTCTGTCTTGTCCTGAAGATAATGCAGTCAGCTTGTTTTTGTTTGAATAAAAGTTAACGCCAACATCCCAAGACCAGCCATTTGCATTGTCGAATATTGCTCCGTTAAGCGTAAATTCGTAACCTTTATTTTGAGTTTGCCCAATATTTGCTGTGTAACTTCCCACACCTGCCGTTGGAGGCAAACTTACACTTAAAAGAATATCTTTTGTATCTGTAACATAATATTCAGCCGTACCTGTTAATCTGTTTTTAAAGAAACCAAAATCGATACCGTAGTTCACTGTAGTCGAATATTCCCAGCCTAAATCAGGATTAGGCAAAGTCGATACATAGTATCCAGTTGTAGTAGTTTCTCCAAAATTATAAGGTCTTGAAGCTAAACTTCCAAGCGTAGAATAAGGTGCAACTGCTTGGTTAGAAGTCTCTCCATAACCTGCGCGTAATTTTAATTGGTCAAGCCAAGATACATCTTGCATAAATGATTCATTTTTCACGTTCCATCCAGCTGATACAGCAGGATAAGTATGCCATTGATGTCCTTTGGCTAGTCTTGAAGAAGCATCTGAACGTACTGTAGCCGTAACATGTAGCGATTATCATAAGAATACATTGCACGCGCCATGTACGAAACCAATCCGCTTTGATGATAATCTTGATTGTCTGGGTTGATCGAAATTTCACCTGCAGCTCTTCCTAAATTATAAAATTGGAAAGAATCTGAAGGAATATCTTTTGCAGAAATCTGCGATTTGTTATAGGTAGTTTGTTCTGAAGAATACATTGCTACTGCATTCACCTGATGTTTTCCAAAAGTACGATCGTACGTAAGCAAGTTTTGGATTGTCCAGTTGGTATTAAGCGTATTCGTAACAGAAGCCGTTGAAACTGTTGTTGGATTAATACTGAAAACTCCTTCTCCTGTATACTGTCCTCCATTTGTAGTACGGAAATTACCGCCTAAATCTATATGGAATTTTAAACCTTCAACACCTGGAATTTTTACTTCAGCGTATAAAGTGTTATACGAACTATATGCTTTTGTCTGGTCAATCCATTTATCTCCAAGATTATTTATTGTTCCTCTTGTGTAAACCCAGTTTTCATCTAATGGCATTTTAACCGTTCTTTTTAAAGAACCATCTGCATTATACGGATTAGAAATAGAAGTCGTACTCAAAGTATTGTATAAACTTAAATTAGCTCCGTTTGAAATCGAATAGTTGTTATTAGTAGTAAAACCAACTTTAAAGTACTGCCCTATAGCCTGATCTACAGCGCTCTCAATGTTAGACGGCTATAATCCTGTCCAGGCAATACCGCTTCTTCTTTATAATAACTAGTTCCAAAATTATAGTTTCCAGTTTCAGTACCTCCCGAAACTCCAACATCATGATTGGTTACCAGACCTGCTCTATACATTAAATCTTGCCAATCAGTATTAATGTTATCAGCTTCATCAGCACCATTTGTATAAAGTGGAGCAGTTGATCCTGGAAGAGTTGCAATTTTACGTAAAGCGGCAAATTCTAGGTCCGTCCATCATTGGGAATTTGGCAAAAATATTTTTCAAACCACTGTAAGTGTTGTATGAAAATTTAGCTTTTTGTCCTTTTGCTCCTCTATTAGTTGAGATCAAAATAACTCCGTTAGCACCACGCGATCCATAAATAGCAGTTGCCGAAGCATCTTTTAAGATGTCAATACTTTTAATATTATCTGGACTGATATCACCTATTGATCCTGCAAACGGTACTCCATCTAGTACTACAATGGGTTATTGTCTGCTGTTAGCGAACGTGTACCTCTAATACGAATTTGCATTTCAGAACCTGGTTTAGATGATGTCTGCTTCATTTGAACCCGCTAAACGCCCTTGTAAAGCTTGTGTAATATTAGCCGCTGGCACTTCACGAACTACATCTCCTTTAATTGAAGAGACAGAACCTGTTACAGCTTCTTTTCGCTGTGTACCATAACCAATAACTACAACTTCCTGCAGGTCATTTGGATTTTCCTCTAATACTACATTTATTTTATTTTTACCTGCAACAGGAATTTCTTTATTAGTTAAACCTAAAAAACTGAATACTAAAACTCCATTTGAAGGAACATTAGCAATTGAATAATTTCCGTCAAAACCTGTAGCAACACTATTTTTAGTGCCTTTAACAGTCACATTTGCTCCTGGAATAGGTCCACTTGCATCAGATACAACTCCTGATAACTGTAGTCTGAGCGTGGCACTCACAGAAAACAGAAACATCAGGGATAAAAACCCCAGAGCATTTCAGGAGCTTTGATTTGCTTTTAATTGTAAAAAAGTTAGTCATAAAAATTGATTTAGATAGTTAATATAATGTTTGAGTTAGTTAAAAATTAAGAGCAAAATTTCGTGTTTTTTTAAAGTCAAAGAACATATTCTTTTGCATTTCTTTAACAAATATAAATAAAAATCTAAATCGCACAATCGGTTGCGTATATTTTTTTTATTTATATCGAAAAAAATTATCATTTAAATTAAATACTGAATAATTTTAGAGCCAAATAATTGAACGATTAATAACAAAACTTCCTTTTTAGTAAAACAATTGAAGCTATGTTTATTGATTTTTAATAATCATTAATAATTCACTAAAACTCAATAGAATTGCAGGTATACAGCATTTTAACATCATTAAAATTATTAAAAAACAAGTGTGTTTTGCACAATTAAAAAAAGCATATTAAAAGCTACGAAAACGATTGAAGGTAATTTTAACAAAACTCTCAACTAAGCTTTAATTTTGTTATAAAAAAGAAGCTTTTATTACACAATCGCTTGCATAAAACAACAAAAAAAGCTTCTTTTTTTCAAAAGAAGCTTTAAAATTTTAATCGAAAAATATTTATTTAAAAGTGAACGCAAAAATCATTTCATTTAAATAGGTTTCATTCGCCTTTAATATTGAATTTGGAAAATGCTTTTTATTAGGAGCATCCGGAAAATTTTGTGGTTCAAAGCAAATTGCAGGAAACTTTTGATACTGACTTTCATTTGAAAATGGCAAAGTCGGAAATTCTTGAGGTGTGTAAACCACCATTGCAGGTTGATTGGAAAAAATATTCATATTGAATGCCGCTTTCTGCAGAAGATAAAGAAGCTTTAAGCTGTTTTTCATTAAATACAAAAGTATCATCAAAACCTTTGAAATCGGCTCTTTTGATTTTAGCTTTTTCATTTCGATCAAAAGCAGTTCCTTTTGAATTATTCAGTTTTCCTGTCGGAAGTAATTGCGAATCAACATCTAGATGAAAATCACTGTTGATTTGAAGTTCATGATCTAAAACAGAACCTTTTCCATTTAAATTAAAATAAACATGACTTGTCAAATTTACAGGAGTTGCCAGATCAGTTGTTGCATTATACGTTATTTTCACTTCATTTTTCGGAGTCAACTCAAACAATGCTTCAACATTTAAATTCCCGGGATAACCTTCTTCAAGATGCTTGCTTTCATATGAAAAAACCACAAAATCATTGGCCACTTCTTTTACTGACCAAAACTTTTTAAAAAAGCCATTTTCTCCTCCGTGAAGATGAACTCCATTTTCATTTTCGATTTCATAAACAACATCATCAATCTCAAATTCACCGCCCGAAATTCTGCCGGCATATCTGCCAATACTTGATCCTAAAAAGAGTTTTACATTTGAGTATGGCGCTTCAAGATAATTTGAAGCTTCTTTCAAGCCTGCTGCAACATCGTAGATTTCGCCTTTTGCATTTTTAACTTTCAATCCAATTACTGTCGCGCCAAAATTGGAAATTGTCATTTCCAGAGCGTTGTTATTTCTAATTGTAATTACCTCTAATTTCTCCATTTTGACACAGTTAAGACTTTTGCTTTTTTCCAAAAAATTACAAATTCATTTTTTTAGCATCTTCTATAAATTGGTTCAAACCAATATCTGTCAAAGGATGTTTCAATAACCCTTTAATAGCCGATAACGGCCCCGTCATAACATCAGAACCAATTTTTGCACAATTGATTACGTGCATCGTGTGTCGTACTGAAGCCGAAAGAATCTGAGTATTAAAAGCATAATTATCATAAATTTCTCTGATTTCAGCAATCAAATGCATTCCATCAGTTGAAATATCATCAAGTCTTCCTAAAAATGGCGAAACATAAGTAGCTCCGGCTTTTGCAGCAAGAAGCGCCTGGCCAGCAGAAAAAACTAACGTAACATTGGTTCTAATTCCTTTGTCCGAAAAATATTTGCAGGCTTTAATTCCGTCTGCAATCATAGGCAGTTTTACTACAATCTGCGGATGCAAGGCTGCAAGCTCCTCACCTTCTCTGATCATTCCGTCAAAATCAGTAGAAATTACTTCTGCCGAAACATCGCCATCTACAATATGTGCAGATATCTAGATAATGTTTTAAAATATTCGCTTTTCCTGTTATTCCTTCTTTCGCCATCAATGACGGATTTGTTGTAACGCCATCTAAAACACCTAGAGCTTGTGCTTCTTTAATATCTTCTAAATTTGCTGTGTCTATAAAAAATTTCATTGGTTTTGTTTGATTTAAGTAATAATAGTGTTCATTACATCGCCAATTCATACAGTGATGAATTTTCGAAATAGAATAAAATGCATTATGTTTAATTTGAAATGAAAAAAGTGAAAGAAATTACTTGGAAGAAAGTTGAAAAAATCCTGCTTGAATACGAAATTAATGATATGGCCGCTGAGTTCTTCAATCATCCAACGGCCATAATTACTAATTAATAAATTTTTCTCTGGCGCATCAACTAACCTCAAACATGCACCAGAGAAGAAAAACTACAAAAAACAATCTTGATTCCGATTTTATAACCTTATCTAAAACCGAAAATTATTTTATGCAACGCTGTATTTACAGCTTGTTAATCAATTAAATATATTGATTGATAATGTTTTCAAACAATTCTTGTTTACCGCTTTGAAGATTTAATTCTCCATTTTCGTGAGCGATAGTATAAAGATCTTTCAGGTTTAATTTTCCTTCAGCAAAATCTTTTCCTTTTCCAGAATCAAATGAGCTATATCTTTCTGTTCTTAATTTTTCGTAAGGAGAAGAAGTAATGATTTTATCTGCAGTCAGTAATGCTCTTGCAAAAGTATCAGCCCCACCAATGTGTGCTAAGAAAACATCTTCTAAATCTGTAGAATTTCTTCTGATTTTTGCATCAAAGTTAACTCCACCGCCTTGCAATCCGCCAGCTTTTAAGAAAACCAACATCGCTTCAGTAGTTTCCTGAATGTTATTTGGAAATTGATCTGTATCCCATCCGTTTTGGTAATCACCTCTGTTAGCATCTATACTTCCTAACATTCCAGCTTTTGCAGCAACTTCTAATTCATGTTGAAAAGTGTGCTGTGCCAATGTAGCGTGGTTAACCTCGATATTAATTTTGAAATCTTTGTCTAAACCGTATTTTGCAAAAATCCAATTGCTGTAGCCGAATCAAAATCGTATTGGTGTTTTGATGGCTCCATCGGTTTTGGCTCAATGAAGAAAGTTCCTTTGAATCCTTGTGCTCTTGCGTAGTCTCTAGCCATTAGCTAAAAATTGTCGCCATGTGGTCCAATTCTCTTCCCATATCAGTATTTAGCAAAGTCATATAACCTTCTCTACCACCCCAGAATACATAGTTTTCTCCACCTAAAGCAATCGTTGCATCCAACGCTAATTTTACTTGTCCTCCAGCTCTTGCCACTACATTAAAATCAGGATTAGTAGCCGCTCCGTTCATAATCTTGGGTTTGAGAAACAGTTTGAAGTTCCCCAAAGCAATTTAATTCCAGAATCTGCTTGTTTTTCTTTTAAGTATTCAGTAATAGTAGCTAATCTGTTTTCTGATTCTGCGAAAGTAGCTCCTTCAGCAACCAAATCATAATCGTGAAAACAGAAATAATCAAATCCCATTTTGTGATGAATTCAAATGCTGCATCTGCTTTTTCTTTAGCTGCCTGATAAGGATCTGAAGACTGATCCCAAGCAAAATGTTGTGTTCCTGGTCCGAATGGATCGCTACCTTGTCCGCAGAAAGTATGCCAGTAAGCGATTGCAAATTTAAAGTGCTCACGCATTGTTTTTCCAGCTACAATTTGGTCTGGATTGTAATATTTAAATGCCAATGGATTATCAGATTCTTTTCCTTCAAATTTAATTTGGCCAATACCTTTGTAGTATTCTTTATCTCCTAAAACTATCATTTGATTCTTTTATTTATTTGTTAATATTAATTCTAATTCTTGTTTCCATTTTTGATAAGCCTTCTCATATGGTTCCTTATTTTGCAGTGGTAAAAACGTCATTACGTGGTCATTATCACTAATATTAGCTCCAAATTTATTATAATCACCATCTATTAAACCAACTGCTCTGGCAGCACCAACAGCTCCGGTTGTATTATAAATTTCAATTTCATGCCCAATTAAAGTCGCAACGGTATTCGAGAAAATCTCCGAACGGAAAAATTATCATTTCCGGCTCTTATGACATTAATTGTCGCATTATCATCTTTTAAACATTCCATTCCATACACAAATGAAAACGCAATTCCTTCTAAAGAAGCTCTGAACAAATGTGCGCTGTTGTGAATATTTAAATTGAGATTTAAAAAATGTGTTCCGATGTTTTTATTGTTGAACATACGTTCTGCACCATTTCCAAACGGAATTACCACAACCCCATCTGACCCAATATCAATTTTTGATGCTTTTTCGTTCATCAATTCATAACTCTCATTACCCATATTATTGCGAAGCCATCGGTACTGAATTCCTGCTCCGTTAATATTCAATAAGTTTACCAACTCTTGGTGTTTCTAGTTCGTAGTTTACGTGAACGAAGTTGTTTACTCTTGTGCTTTTTCCGGAAGACATTTCGCTAACTGCATAAAAAACTCCCGAAGTTCCGCCTGTTGCAGCCACTTCTCCCGGATTCAACACATTTAAAGACAACGCATTATTTGGCTGATCTCCGGCTCTGTAAACCACCGGAATTCCAACAGGAAGTCCAGATTCTTTTGCGGCCTTTTTCGTTCAAAACCCCTTGATTCGTGAAATTCTCCACAATTGTTGGTGTCAAAGATTGATCGATTCCGTAGTAATCCAACAGCCAATTCGCTACTTTATTTTCTTTATAATCCCAAAGCATACCTTCCGACAAACCATTTTTAGTTGTCGTAACTTCGCCTGTTAGTTTGTAACGCGATATAATCTCCCGGAAGCATGTATTTATAAATTTTCTTATAAATTTCAGGTTCGTTTTCTTTAACCCATTTCAGTTTCGAAGCTGTAAAATTCCCAGGCGAATTCAATAAATGCTCCATACATTTTTGCTCTCCAATTTCTGCGAAAGCCTTGTCTCCAATTTCAACCGCACGGCTGTCACACCAGATAATGGAATTTCGCAATGCGCATTTCCGGCATTATCCACAATAACCAATCCGTGCATTTGATATGAAATTCCAATTCCCTGAATTTTAGAAGCATCAATATTTGCTTCTCTAATCGCTCTTTTAGTTGCCGTGCAAATGTGCTCCCACCAAATTTCTGGATCCTGCTCCGCCCAATCGGATGGAATAGACAACGATTTCCATTTCGTTTTGCGGTTCATTCAAAACGATTACTTTTTTTCCTGTTTCTGCTTCTACCAAGGCAACCTTGACAGAAGAACTTCCAATATCATATCCTATATAATACATAACTTACAATGATTCTCTTATTATTAAATTTGTTGGCACATAACACTGAACCGGTCTCGTCTTCGTGTGTGATAAATGCTGCTGCTTTTGTTCCTATTTCCTTAAAATCAGTTGACATAACTGAAATTCCTTTGTATATAAATTTCTTCATTGGCGTTTCATTATAGGATAAAAAACCAACATCTTTTCCGGGCTCAAAATCCTTTCTCCTTGCATTGTTCCAAAAAGTGTCCTAAAATCCTGTCACTTACACTGATATAGGCAATTCCTTTTTCAATATTAAACTTTTTCGCATCTGTAATAATTTCATATTCAAAATTGAAATCAGCACAGAATTTTTTAAAAAACTCCACCGTTTCCCACGGATGATTCGTATAATCCGGATATACAAATTGTATTTTTTTATACTTTTTAAACAAATCCGCAGCCTCTGTCAGAGAATCATAAAAAGCTTTTCCAAAATCCTGAAAAATATAATTATTTGTTTTTTCAGCATGAATATTCCAGTCAATCAAAAGCAGTTTATCATTTGAAATTGCCGACAAAGCCGGAGCAATTTCTTTATGATCAAAATTCATAACCACATATTTGTAATATTTCCCAATTCTGTTATTGATGATCGTTTTAAAAACATCAATATTATAATGATGAAATTGCACATCTGTAATTACATTATCCGGCAAATTATTCACAAACGAATGATACAAAACCTCTTTATATGCCTTAAAAGTATCTAAAACCAAAAGCACTTTTCTTGTTTCACCAGATACATAATATCCTTTATTCGGAACAGAATCAATCGCATTCTGCTCTTTCAAAATCGTGTACGCCTTAAAAACCGTGTCTCTCGAAAGCTGATAAGTTTTACAAATTGCATTTACTGAAGGAAGCAAATCTCCTTTTTGTAAAATATTCTCTGCAATAGCATTTTAATTCCGTCAACCAATTGCTGGTACTTCGGAATATCACTTTCGTGATTGATTACAAATTCAAATTTTTCTTCTTCAATGTTTAGCATACCGTTCTGTTCCGTTCTGTTATGCTAAAGTAGTTAAAAAACTTTTATAAAAAATTATTCTTTACATAAATAATGTTATTTTTTTGACGTTGTTTATTCTAATAATTTGGGCGTGTCCCTCCGGGCCGGGCTATCCGTTTCAAGTCCTCGCACTTCCTTCGTCAGGCTCTGGGCTTTCCACTTCTATCCCTCACGCAAAATATTTTCAAAAAAAATCTATCGAATTATTCACCGTATTATTTGTCATTTCGAATAAGAAATCCGAAATGACAAGCTCAACGGAAAAACGTTTTCTAAAAATGATTCACCTTCTGATCTAAAAATAGACCAGACACATCATGCTTTCTTTGACAATTTATCCTATTGAAATCAACTCTATTTTTTTGAACAACCGGTTGTGGTTTTAAGAAAATTTTTTTACACGCCATTACACTAACCATACAAAAGGTTAATAGTATAATTTTTAAGCCAGCTGTTTTTACGTCAATCATCTTCAGAATTAATTTTGAAAATCGTCTGTTTAATCTTCCTGAGTATATGGATCAATTGTTACAATCGAACCATCGGCATTATATTCAATTTTGGTCACTTTTATAGACCTCAAATGTGTTACTCCTTTTGACAAACTCGAATCATGATAAAACAAATACCATTCATTATTTATTTCACAGATCGAATGATGTGAAGTCCAGCCAACAACCGGATTTAAAATTCTTCCTTGATACGTAAAAGGCCCATATGGATTATCGCCAATTGCATAACAAATAAAGTGTGTATCACCCGTTGAATACGAGAAATAATACTTTCCGTTGTATTTGTGAACCCATGAAGCCTCAAAAAAACGACGGTCATTATCACCAGCAAGAAGTACATCTCCATTTTCATCAAGAATTTTAATTTCTTTTGGCTCTTCTGCAAACTCTTTCATATCATCGGTCAACATCGCCACAATTGGCCCTAATGCTGCTTCATTTGCTTTTGGCTCTTCGTTTGCTTTATCATAAATATTGTTTCTATATTTTTGAAGCTGTCCACCCCAAATTCCTCCAAAATACATATAAAATTTTCCGTCATTATCCTCAAAAACCGCTGGATCAATACTGTAACTTCCTTTGATAGCATTTTCTTCAGAGTTAAAAGGCCCAGTTGGCGAATCGCTTACGGCAACACCAATCTGAAAAATTCCGTCTGCACGTTTTGCCGGAAAATATAAATAATATTTGCCGTTTTTGCACGCTGCATCCGGCGCCCACATTTGTCTTCCGCCCAAGGAACATCATCAACATGTAGCGCAACGCCATTGATCTACAGCTTCTGCATCTACATTTTCCATCGAAATCACATGATAATCCTCCATACCAAAATGGTCTCCATTATCATTAAATGGAATTCCCGCATCAATATCATGAGACGGATAAATGTATATTTTGCCGTTAAAAACATGTGCCGATGGATCAGCAGTATAAATATGATTTACTAATGGATTTGAAATTGCTCGTTTATTTAATGCAGCAAAGTCAATGTTTTCAATATTATCTTCAGGCATTTGTTCTCTATTTTTTATTTTTTTAAAATACATTAAACTCTTCTCTCTTTTAAATCAGATTCAATCTGCACTTCCATTTTCTTGTCAATTTTGTAGAAAAACAATAACCCAACACCAACTAGGAAAGGTATTGCCGGAAAAATACTTACAAGCAATTTTATTCCGTTTATGGCAATATCCGATTGTTGCAAGGCATTTGGCACATAGTCAAAAAATCCTAATAATGAAGTTGTCAAAGCGCCTCCAATACTTAAACCAGCTTTTAATCCAACCATCATTGCAGAAAAAATAATTGCTGTTGCTCTTCGATTATTCAGCCATTCTGAATAATCGGCAACATCAGCAATCATCGCCCAAAGAAGCGGAATTGTGATTCCGTAGAAAAATCCGTGCAAAATTTGGGAGAAAAATATGAAGCCGATTGATGTTGACGGAAAGAAATAAAAAGCGATAATAAAAAGTGTTGAAATGAATAAAAACAAACCAAATACATTTCGCTTTCCGTATTTATCCGCAAGATTTTTAGACAAAGTGATTCCGACAATCATAAAGATAATACCGCCAGCGTTAAACAATCCAAATCCGGCTGAAACAGGATCATTCCCAAAATGATTTAATCCGATATTTGATAAAGTATCTAAAATAGGCTGAATAAAAATTGCTAATTGCTGTTTATCTACATAGTTTTCAAAGTAATATACGTACGAACCGCCTTTCATTGACAAGGTAATAAAAACCAAAGTCGTCAAGCGAAAGCATGATTATCCATGGTTTGTTTTTTACCAAATCGCTTAAATCTTCTTTTACGCTTGATTTTTGCTCTGGTTTAGGAACGATACGCTCTTTTGTTGTAAAAAAAGTAATTAGAAGCATAATTGTTCCAATGATTGCCAAAACAGTCATCACTTTTTCGATACCAATCGCTTTATCACCATTTCCAGCGCTTTTTATAATTCCGAGCATAAATACCTGAACAAAAAACTGCGCAAACATAACCGCCACAAAACGGTACGAAGACAAACTGTTTCGTTCGCCCATATCGCCTGTAATGACACCACTTAAAGCAGAATATGGCAAATTATTTCCAGCATAAAAGAGCAATAATAAACTATACGTTACCACCGCATAAATTACTTTTCCTTGATAGGAGAAATTAGGTGTTGTAAAAGCGAGCAATGCAATTACACCTAAAGGCACGGCAGTCCATAAAATCCAAGGTCTGAATTTTCCCCATTTGCTGCTTGTTCTGTCTGCCAAAACACCAATAATGGGATTAAAAATGAAAGCCGCAATTAAACCGACAACGAGCATTATTATAGAAGAATGTGCTGGCGATAATCCGTAAATATCAGTATAAAAATACGCCAGATATGTCATAAGAGTCTGAAAGACCAAATTTGCGGCAAGATCACCTAAGCTGTATCCAATTTTTTCTTTTATGGATAATTTTTGGGAATTAAAATTCATTATTGGTTCGTGGTTATTTTGGTTAGTTTTACAATCAGCACTTAAAAAATTTCGATTATTTTGGTTAGCTCCTGCACTGATTTCAAAAGGTTTTTGCTTAAGCAATCGGTTGTGTAAATTTAGTAAAAAAAATATACCATCCAAATTTACTTTGCTTTATTACATTATTTTCAAAAAAACAGTCTGAAGGCTTTCTCAATAAATAGAATTCACACCTTTTTTATTCTTTTTTCTCTTTTAGATGCAGAATACTATCGTACGCTTTTTTATGTTTTAATTGCGCATCAAATGGCAACGGATAATTTGTTCTTCCTTTTATAGGCCAGTCGTTTAACCATGATTGTCCGTCATGAACACCCCAAAAAGTAACTCTGCTTATTTTGTCTTTATGCTTTAAAAATAATTTAAAAATAGAAGCATAACGTTCCGCCAATTTATTCTGAATAGAATCTGGTAATGCTTTTGCGTACGGATTCATTTTTTCATTTCCTTCAAATTTCTGATTAACATCTGCTCCTTTCAAATCCCATGGATTTGGCAGTACCGTGATATCCAATTCTGTGAAAGCCACTTTAATTCCTAAAGCCGAATATTCTAAAATACTTTTTTCGATTTCTTCTATCGACGGACTTGCCAATCGCCAATGTCCCTGAATTCCAACACCATCAATTTTCCCGCCTGCTGCTTTTATTTTTTTGATCAATGCAATTGCTCCAGCTCTTTTTGCTGGTTCTTCGATATTATAATCGTTGTAATATAAGTCCACTTTTGGATCTGCTTTTGCTGCAAGTTTGAAAGCGTCAACTAAATATTGTTCTCCAAGCGTATTCAAAAAAACGGATTTTCTTAAAGTTCCATCATCGTTTAAAGCTTCATTTACAACATCCCATGAGCCAATTCTTCCTTTATATTTTGAAACAATTGTTGTGATATGATCTTTCATGAAAGCTTTCATTTCTGTGCTGTCTTTTATTTTTTCCATCCAAGGTGCCAATTGACTGTGCCAGATCAAAGTATGCCCGTGAACAAACATTTTATTTTTTTCGCCATAAGCAACAAATTTATCTGCCAAAGTAAAATCATACTTGTCCTTTTGCGGATGCACAAACATTGATTTCATAATGTTTTCTGCAGTGATTGCATTAAACTCTTTTTTAATCAATGAATCTTCTTTAGTATTTTTTTCTTGAATTTGGTCTGCGCTTAAAGCCGTACCAATATAAAAATCGTTTTTATAAGCGTCTTTTAACGACAGCGTTTCTTTTTTCGAAGAACAGCTCACCAGCAGCAATGTTGCGACGGCAAACACATAAGGGTTAATAAATTTCATATATTTTGGTTTTAATAGTTAATAGTTTTTTTATCTCAGAAGATTATCGCAATCTTGTCATTCCGAGGAACGAGGAATCTCCGTTAGTAGCTCCGTATGCTGGATCAACTTTGTAGAGTTTCTCGTGGAGATTTCTCCTCCGTCGAAATGACAAACAGAACGTAGTACAATAAAATATCATTCCTTTCTAAAACTCTCCGGCGGTCCTAAATACGACTCCAAAACTTTTCCTTCTTCAGTTTCAATTACAATTTTCTGGAGCACTAATGCCGGATCAACAGCATATATTTTCAAAACATGATTTCCTGACTTTTCTATTTGATGCGTTGATGTTAAAACTTTAATATTATTAGCAACTGATTCTGCCCAAGCTTTTTCTGAAGAATCTGCATTGAGGTTCATTATCTGTGGTTTTTCCGAATCAAAACCAATTCCGTATTTCAATCCGTTTCCGGTTTTAAAATTAATTGTTGGTGAAAAATAAGCATGAACTTTTACGTTTCCTTTGCTGAAAAAATGAACATCATATTCTAATCTTGGCGATTGTTCCGAAATTTCAAAAGGTTTGATATTCGAAGGTTTAATTGTAATACCTGAATCTGTTTTTCCAAGATTTGGAATCGTCGTCCATTTTGCAACATCCGAATTTAATGCTTTTGAGTAATTTTTACTTTCTATCGAAATATAACCGTTGTCCTCGACAAAACCTCGGACATAACCTAAATTTCTATTTTTATTAATTGATTTTTCAGGTTTTGAAGAATCCTTGGCAGAAATTTCCGCCTTGGCTTTATTTGAAATTTCAATTGTTTTTGTAACCGGAATCACATTTTTATCTGGCTGCTGCCAATTTGTATAGCCAATATGTGTTTGTGACATCATATGATTCCATTTTCCATTTGCTATTTTAGTATGATAATAATCTGTCAGCAAACTGTCTTTTTCAAATAAAGATTTTACTTTTTCGGCATAATCATTTGCCGAAGCTCTTCCTTGTTCTGCATATAAATGATTTTTGGCCACAGCTACATACAATTCATTCAAATTTGAACTTGCCAAAACCGGAAATAAAACCAGTTGATAAAAGGCATCTTTATATTCAGGTTTTATTTTCTGGTTTATCGAATTGGCTTTTTCGACCAGTTTCTGATAATCTGCAACAACTCGATCTGCTTCATTATAATTTGTAATACTATACGTTTTAGCATCTAATAATTCGGGTTTTCTTCGAGCATTATATTTAGTGTACAATTTTAGAATCTCGGCAATCTCTTTTGAAAACTGATTTCCAAAATTCGCTGCTTGCCCAATTCACATAATAATCTTGTAAGTTTCCGGCATTGAACTTTTCTGGATTCCAAGCCATATCCAAGAAAAACTCAATTGGAAATTCCATTGGTTTTATGTCTCCAACGTTTACAATCCAAATTTTATCAACTCCATGTTGATACGCCAAATCCATTTGCTCCCAAGTGCGTTCAATTTGGTTAGTGTTAATCCATTTGTAATTTCGCGGACCGCCTACGTAATCAAAATGATAATAAATACCGTAACCGCCTTTTCTTGGTTTGGCATTCAGTTCTGGCAGTTTGCGGATATTTCCCCAATTGTCATCGCATAATAAAAGCGTTACATCATCAGGAACTGTCATTCCTTTGTCGTAATAATCTTGAACTTCTTTGTAAAGCGCCCACATTTGCGGTGTTTCTTCAATTGGTTTTTTAGTAACTTCCTGAATTATATTTCGCTGTGTTTTTACGATATTTTCCAAAAGACCAATTGCAGTTCCTTGCGTCATAGGTTCGTCGCCGTCGCCTCGCATTCCAATTGTCACAATGGTTTCCTTATTTCCCATTCTTTTAATTCCATCTTTCCAGAAATTAATCAGGGTTTCAGAATTGGTATTAAAATCCCATTTTCCATTTTCTTTTCCCCATTCTGCGTGTGCTCTTGTCAAGGGTTCGTGATGCGAAGTTCCCATTACAATTCCGTATTCATCTGCCAAAACAGCATTCTGTGGATCATCCACATAAAACATTCTGCCCCACATTGCCGGCCATAAATAATTTCCTTTCATTCTCAAAATTAATTCAAAAACGTTGTCGTAGAATTTCGAATTGAATCCGCCAAATTTTTCAAAAGCCCAACCTGTTAGTGCTGGCGCTTCATCATTTATAAAAATACCACGGTATTTTACTTTTGGTTCTCCTTGTGAATGAATTCCAGGCAAAACATGCAATTCCGATTTTTTTTTGACAGGAACATCAGCCCAAAAATACCAAGGAGAAATTCCAATTTGACTCGACAAATCGTAAATTCCATAAATCGTTCCGCGTTTATCTGAACCTGCAATTACTAATGCTTTTTTAATTCCTTTAAACGGATTTTCAACAATTTGCGTGGTAAATTTTTCCCATTTTCCTTCAAGCTGTTTTGGATCAATTTTTCCGTCTTTGACTAATTGATTGATGATTTCACTTTTTCCTAAAGTTCCAATTATAACAACAAAATCTTCAGCCTCAGAAATATTTTTTATTTGTTTTGGATGCAAATCTGAAACTTTAAAAATATCATTTTCTAAATGCCCCGCAACTTTCAAAACGCCCGAAAAATCAGTTAAACTGACTAAAATTGAAGCTGATTTTCCTTTTGAAACCAAAGGAAAAGTTTCGGCAGAAGCTTTATTTACTATGTATTTATCTGGATTAATTGCATATGATTTCATGCTTAATCCTATTAGGAAAAGCAGAGAAATTGTGTATGCTATTTTATTTTTTAAACACATAGAGATATCGTTTATAGCTTTTTTGCCCAGTTTTGTCATTCCGAGGAACGAGGAATCTTCGCAAGTGACTCCACATAGAATGTCGCCAAGCTTTGTAGAGCTTCTCGTGGAGATTCCTCGTTCCTCGGAATGACAAACAGTACGTTTTATTTTTATAATCACAATTTTGTCATTTCGACGGAGGAGAAATCACACTAGTAATTCCGCATAGCATTTCACCAATCTTTGTCGAATCCCGAGTGTGATTTGCTTCGCCTATTCGCTGTCGCTCGGGTCTCGTTCCTCGGAATGACAAACAAGACGTATTATTTCAATACTATTACAAATTCAATTTATAAGCAATTCCCATTTCCAAACCTCTTAATTCTGCCAAACCTTTCAAACGCCCTGTCAATGAATAACCTGGATACGTTTCTTTCGTTTCATCAACTGCATGCAGAAATCCGTGGTCAGGTCGCATTGGCAGACTTATTTTTGTTTTATTCATTAACAACAGAATCTTTTCTAGAATAACTTCCATTTTGACATCGCCATTTAAATGTTCTGATTCGCGGAAAATGGTTTCGCTTTCGCGGATGGTATTTCTTAGATGCAAAAAGTGAATTCTGTTTCCGTAATCATCGATGATTTTCTCCAGATTATTTTTTGGATCAGCACTTAGCGAGCCTGTGCAATAACATAATCCGTTTGCGATTGAAGGAACCTCATCAAAAATCGCTTTTAAGTCGGCTTCTGTTGAAACAATTCTTGGCAAACCTAAAACCGAAAATGGCGGATCATCAGGATGAATTGCTAATTTGGCTCCAACTTCTTCCGCCACCGGTGCAACTTCAGATAAAAAGTAAATCAGATTTTCTCTTAATTTTTGATTGTCGATTTCGGCATAATTTTCTAAAAGTGCCAAAATTTGTTCGGCTGTAAAATTGATTTTGCTTCCTGGTAATCCTAACAAAACATTTTTAAACAATAATGCTTTTTCTTCTTCTGAAAGTTTATTTCCAAACTCTAAAGCTTTTGCTTTTTCTTCTTCAGAATAATCATTTTCTGAATTTGGTCTTTTTAAAAGAAAAACATCAAAAAATGTAAAAGCATCCTGATTGTACAGTAAAGCTTTGCTTTTATCAGAATTAATAAAATTATGATTCGTTCTGACCCAGTCCAAAATCGGCATGAAATTGTAGGTAATGATTTTTATACCGCAATCCGCCAAATTTTTTAAACTGATTTTATAATTTTCAATGTATTGGAGATAATTTCCAGAAGCTCTTTTGATTTCTTCATGAACCGGAAGACTTTCCACAACCGACCATTCCAAACCAGCATTTTTTATAAGTTCTTGTCTTTCTTTAATCTCTTCAATTTTCCAGATTTCTCCAACCGGAATATGATGTAAAGCCGTAACAATTCCTGTTGCACCGGCTTGTTTGATATCTAATAAAGTGACGTTGTCCTGAGGTCCAAACCAACGCATTGTTTGTTGCATTTTTGTCATACTAACTTTTTTTTATAAATACATAGAAACATAGATTTATATTAACTTAAAAAGATTAAAGAAAGAAACTAGTTTCTCACACATAGCTATGTGTATTGATGCAAGTGAAACGTCTTTTTAGACAAAGAAAAGCTATGATTCTATGTGTTTAAATAATTTTTTAAAACCCAATACTATTTCCTCCGTCAACAGGCAAAATAGTTCCGGTTGTGTATTTTGACTCGCTTAAAGCGAAATAATAAACAGCATCAGCAATATCCGAAGGTTCTCCTAAAAATCCCATTGGCGTTCTTCCTAATACTTTATTTTTTCTTTCTGGATCGCTGTCCAAAGCTTTAGCCGACATTTTAGTTTTAATAAAACCTGGCGCAACGCAATTAACTCGAATTCCAAATGGCGCCAATTCAACCGCCATAGCACGCGTCATCGATTCGATTGCACCTTTACTAGCAGAATAAGCAATTACTTTTGGGATTCCGTATTGCGATGCCATCGAACTTATGTTTACAATACTTCCTGCACCATTTTCTTTCATGTTTTTTACAACCGCTTTGCTGACTGCAAAAACACTCAAAAGATTCGTATGAATTATCGATAAAAAATCTTCATCGGTAACGTCTAAAAATTCTTTTTTCAAATTGATTCCGGCATTGTTTACCAAAATATCAATTGGGCCATTTTTAGCGATACTTTCAATCATAGCAGGGATTCCAGCCAAATCATTTAAATCGAAGATTACCGGAATAGCATTTTCGCCAATTTCCTTGCAAGCTTCTTCCGTTTTTTCTTTTGACCTTCCTATAATGTACGTTGTGATGCCATTATCACAAAGTTTTTGTGCTGTTGCAAATCCTAAACCCGAATTTCCTCCTGTTACTATTGCTGTTTTTTTACTCATAATTTTTTAATATATACTTTATTTATTACGCTGATTAGACGGATTCGCTATCGCGAAAACGCTGATTTACACAGATTTTTTTATTCTTATATTAAAAGGAAAAAATCCGTCTTTTTCCGTGTCTTCGCGATAGCGAATCCGTTTCATCCGCGTTACAATTACTCCAATTTATTTTCCATTTCCCGGTGCAAACGGGAATTTTAATGATTTAAAATACTCCAAGGTCTCTGTTGGTTTCTCAACTCCCGCTGGAAGTTCTTTACCAGAAAACTGTTGAAAATAAAGCAAACAAGCATCGCGCCACCATTTTGCTTCTTTGTTCTGAATTTCTAATAACATTTGAACTTCATGAAAACGTTCAGCGTCGATATATTTTTCCGTTTTATTCCAAGCGTTCTGCATTGCCGCAACTTGATTTACCCCTTCTTGATATTTCAAAGCTAAGCCATTCCAAAGCGTTTGGCCGTTTTTCAATTTATAATCCCACGAAACGTGATGAAACCATAATAAATCTTTCTCCGGACAGGTTTCTAAAATATCAAAAAGTTTTTCAACTTCAGGTGCGTATTGCGCTGTAGCATTTGTACCCGTTTTTGATCGGTCAAAACCAATTCCGTTTTTATCTGCTTTATGATAATACGTTGGATTCCATTCTGGTCTAGACAAATTTGAAACCCACGGTCCCGGCCCGTAATGATGACCTGTATCCATAATATGATGAAGGCCGAGCGGAGTCATATAATTTACAACCGCTTCACGCGAATCCATCATCATATTTTTGACTGGTTTAATGAAATTTTCATCATTTGAAAAAGTACACCTCAACCATTCATCGGCAATATCTTCTGAATCTAAGTAAGGATTCCACGCCAATCTTCCGAAACCGTACCAATTTGCCTGCGCAAAAGGATGTCCCGTCCAGTTTAAATCATTCCCGATATTAGCAACACCGGCAATTCCGGTAATTTTATTATTATATAAAGATCCGTCAACGATTTTGGCAACAGTTGAACCTTTTCCTTTTTGATATGTATCAGATTCTAAAACTTCCTGAAATAATTTAGGCAGAAAAACCAAATGTGTACTGAAACCCAAATATTCCTGAGTGATTTGAAACTCCATCATTAAAGACGTTTTTGGCATTGCACCAAATAAAGGATGAAAAGGTTCTCTAGGCTGAAAATCAATTGCTCCATTTTTAACCTGAACAATTACATTTTCTTTGAATTTTCCATCATAAGGCTGAAATTCGGCGAAAGCCTGTTTCGCGCGATCATTTGCATCATGTTCTGAATATACAAACGCTCGCCACATAATTACGCCACCAAAAGGCGCAACGGCATCGGCAAGCATATTCGCTCCGTCAACGTGATCTCTGCCGTAATTTTGAGGGCCTGGCTGACCTTCCGAATTTGCTTTTACCAAAAATCCACCAAAATCCGGAATTCGTTTATAGATTTCGGCTGCCTTATTTTTCCACCAATTGATAACTTCAGGATCTTTTGGATCGGCTGTTTTTAGATTTCCAATTTCAATTGGTGCCGAAAATCTTGCCGTTAAATACACTTTTATTCCGTACGGTCTAAAAACATTGGCTAAAGCTTCAACTTTTTCTAAATATTGCGGTGTCAAAATAAGTGCGTTTGCATTTACATTGGTCAAAACCGTTCCGTTAATTCCAATTGATGCATTTGCTCTGGCATAATCAATATAACGCTGATCGATAAAATCAGGCAATTTTTGCCAATTCCAAAGTGAAAATCCAGCATAACCGCGTTCTACAGTTCGGTCAAGATTGTCCCAATGATTTAAAATTCTGATGTTTGTTTTTGGAGAATCAGCAATATTTAAATTTCTAATTGATGCATTTGTCTGTACTATTCTCAGGAAACTAAAAACACCGTATAGAACTGCAACATCATTTTTTCCAGTAATAATAAGTTGTTTTTTGTTTTTTATAGCAATTGATTTTATAATAAACCCTTCTGTATTTATTTTATCAAAATCAGATTGAAGCGCTTTTTGTAAATCAGAATTTAAAGAAGATTTACTGCCAATAATCAAATTATTTTCGCCTGAAATTTCCTTTTTGATTTCTGGCTTTTGATCCAACATACTCAAAATGCCAGTTTCTAACTCTTTTACAGCAATTTTTGAGGTTTCTGAATTTCCTAAAGAAACAATATTCTCAAGACTCGTTTTATATTCCGAAGCAATTGCAGGATTTGTTATTTTATTATACTGAAGCCATAATTTATAATCCTTTTGAGCCGAAGCCGAAAAAGAAATAAGAACAAACAGGAAAACAAATCTTGATAAAGTCATTTAATTATTCTTTAAAATTCACATTCTGAAAGAATCAATGTTTTACGCCACAATAAAGATATTTGATAAAATTTTAATCTAAAAAATACATTATTACAAATAAAACAACAATTGCAATCGGTTGCGTAAAAATATAAGATTGTTGTTGAAGAAAAAAATTTTAACTCCACTTTTTTCAAAAAAATAAATTCATAGACAAATAAAAGCATCCTCAATTAAAAAACTGTCCTGCACTTTCCTTGCAATAAAAACTGTAGAATTATAGGTGATGAAAAATTAAAATACTAACCATAAGATTCATGATTTTATTAAAAAAAACAACCTTATTTAAGCCTCTGAAATATAATTTCTTAAAGGCTAAATTTCTTAAAATATAAAGACCAAAATATTAAGATATTTTTTATAAATTTGAGTAGAATTACCGATTTCCCCCAAATCATTTTTTTTACACAGATTACCTTTTGTTTTTAATATTTCATTAAAGGACTACTAACGTAAATCAAAAAAAAAATGAAAAACTTTACCTTTGCTGTAATTCTTTTATTTGGGTATTTTTTTAATTCTTCATTTGCTTACTCAAACAATCATCTGGACTTTTCTGCAGATAAAAAGAATCACTTTCTTATTAATGCTCCTGCAATTACAAGCGCTTCAATCACTACTTTCTTCAAAAAATATTCTGATTTAAAAGCGTATCAAGGCGATGTTGCCAAATTATATCAGGACAGATCATACAAAGCGATTTGGTATGAAAACGACGACATCAACGAGTTTGGATATCTTTTGTATCATAAATTAAATTCGACTTATGAAGAAGGCGTTCAAATAGAAATTCCGTACAAAAGCAAACTTGACGATGTTTTTAACGAGGAGTCTAAATCAAAATCAAAAATTTCAGATTCAGATACTGAACTTTTGCTGAGTTCAATGTATATTTTGTATGCCAAACACGTTTATCAGGGAATTAATGCCGATGAACAAAATAAAATTCAATGGTACTTGCCAAAGAAAAAATTGTCTTATGATACATTATTAGATTCAATTGCAAGCAATCCAGATTTATTGAAACAAAACAATCATGTTCTTTTCAGTCAGTATTATAAACTTCAGGAAGTTTTAAAAAAATACCGCGAAATTGAAAAAAACAATCAGTGGAATGTTATTCACATGGACACTCCATTTCAAGATTTGCGTCCAGATGCGACTTCGCAAACCATTGCCGATGTGAGACAACGTTTATTTATACTTGGTGACTTGGCTAAAGATTCTAAGAGTAATTTTTATGATCAAGAATTAATGGATGGTGTGATGAAATATAAAATTCGTCATGCGCTGACGCCCAATTATATTATTTCAAAAGAACATATCGATCAAATGAACGAGCCTGTCAGCGACCGAATCAAAACCATAATGCTGAATATCGAGCGCTGCAGATGGATTCCGCCAACCTTAGAAGATCAAGACGAATATGTAATGGTCAATATTCCGTCATTTATGCTGTATTTTGTGCGAAATAAAAATTTTGATATTGTTTCGAAAGTCTTCATTGGAACTCCATTAACTAAAACCGTGATTTTTAGTGGTCAGATTGACCGAATTGTATTTAGTCCGTATTGGTCTGTTCCTAACAGTATCATTCAAAATGAATTAAAATTAAAAATGGCCGAAGACAAAAATTACCTGGCCGATCATAATATGGAATGGAATGGCGGGAAAGTAAGGCAAAAACCGGGACCGGATAACGCATTAGGACTTGTAAAATTCATGTTTCCAAATCCTAATGATATTTATATGCACGACACTCCGTCTAAATCTTTGTTTGGGTTTGAAAAACGTATTTTCAGCCACGGCTGTATTAATGTTGAAAAAGCTAAAGAACTTGCCATTTCGATGATGAAAGATTATCCCGACTGGACAATTGATAAAATAAATGCAGCAATGAGCGGCGAAAAAGAAACACCGTTTTTCCTAAAGAAAAAAATCCCCATTTATATAGGCTATTTTACCGCTTGGGTAACCAGAGATGGAAATATGAATTTTTATCCTGATGTTTATCAACGAGATGTCAATTTAAACAAGTTGCTTTTTCCTAACGACACCGGATATAAATCTGATCAGGAATAAACCTCATCAAGGAAAACCTCCCAAAACAAAGTCTTTTTTGGGAGGTTTTTTTTTATTTTTCTTTACTTGACTTATGTGCGTATTTTTTGAAAATATCTTTAGTCACTGGTTTTAGTGCATTGTTATTTTCAGGATGTCTGCCGTGACCGTTGAAAAAGTCAATTCCATCAGCCGAATTCGCATACCAAATTGTAGCGCGCCCGTATTTATCAAAACAAACTGTATTATCATCAATATCCACTTTTTTTAGATGAACCAGACTTTCATCTAACAATTCAACTGGATTTCCAGCAAGTGAACCTTCTGTTTTCAAATCACAGTTTACAAGTTCATAATGATCGTCAGACCACTGCATACATTCCTTCTGCGGAAGCGCCAAATAAATAATAACACCAATTAAACAAACAACAGCAGTTATTGCTGTAGTTCGAAACATTTTAAATTTTGATTTATAAATTCTGATTTTTCTTTTCTTATTTGGTGTTTTTACAAAAACTGGTATTTCAGAATGTCTCAAACTTTCGGCTGGTTTCTCAATTTCAGCTTTACATAAAACTTCGGCACCGCGCACCGTAATTTCTCCTTCCTGAGACATTGCTTTTGCCTTAAATTTTCGGAAAGGTCTTGGCTGAAAATCAATCAAAATTGCAGCCATATCTACAGTATCTATTTTTTGAGGTTCTTTTTCTCCTTTTAAAAAAGCACCAACTTTTTTATATTTATCCGTATAAGTTGTACAGGTATCTTCTTGATTTTTATTGAACGGTGCACCTTTAAAATCCCAATACACTTTTAAATCGTCTGGAGCAGGATTTTCGCGTAATATTCTCCAACATAAATCTCTTAAATGTGCCTGAGAAGGTGTCTCCAGATAATTCGAATTTTCCCCTAATTCTTTTTCACTATTATATTTTGTTCGTATAGCTTCTTTATAAGCTTTTTCATAATTGCATCGTGTAATGTTGTCCATATACATTCAGGATTTTTAGGATTTTCAGGATTAATTCTCGGATTTTTCAAGAAAATCAGGAACATTATGAATCTCCGGATTTCCTTCTTAATTCTCAGGAAGATACATTTTTACTTTGCCTCAGAATTAGTTCTTGTTCTGAACATCAATGCTTATGCCAAATTTTTAAATCATGAAAAAAATGAAAAAATATTTTTATTGGGAGCGTTCGCTTTATTGAGTACAACACTTTTTTCTTGTAATGCTGTTGAATATGATTATGTAAAAAAAGAAATCAAAACTGCAAAACCAACTTATGCTGATGATGAACATGGTAATGTTTCTCCTCCACCGTCTCTTTCAAAAGATGAATAAAAAATTGTACTTAATAATTAATTAGTACTTTCGGGGGAAGTAAATAATGTGCAAAACTTAAGCGAACTGCTTCCTACTTATAATAATGAAGAAATAAACAGTATTATAAAAAGTATTGAAAAAATAAATTGGGATGAAATTGATAATATTAAAAAAATTACAATTCAGCGCACACTACAAGAATTAATGGTCAATATGACGAAGCATAGTCAGGCTTCGCTGGTAGTTGTTAAATTTGACCAAGATGCAAATATGGTTTTTATTGACTATATAGATAACGGAAAAGGAGCTAAAAAAAATAAAATTTAAAAAAATGATATCCAAAGTAAGGAAAACCGTATTTTGTCTACAAAAGGAACCCTTACTTTTGACACTGAATCTGATAAAGATTTTAAAGTAAAAATATCCATGCCTAAATAATTTTCATATGTTTAAAAAAGTAATAATAGCAGAAGACCTTGACAGTATCAATTTTGGAATAGAACAAGTCCTAAAAGATTTAGGGATTGAAAACTTTCATTATTCTAAATATTGTGACGATGCTTTTTTAAAAATACGAAAAGCTGTTCAGGACAATGAACCATATGATTTATTGATAAGTGATCTTTCGTTCAAAACGGATCACCGTGAAGTAAAATTAGCCAGTGGTGACGAATTAGTTCAAAAAACGCGTGAATTACAGCCTGATATTAAAATTCTCACGTACTCAGTCGAAGACAAAAGTTATCGTATTAAATCGCTTTTTGAAAATGCTTCGATAAATGCTTTTGTGCTAAAAGGCCGAAACAGTATTGACGAACTAAAAAAAGCCATCAACCTAATTTCTGCTTCTGATGAAAAATTCATTTCGCCAGAAATTGCATCTATATTGCAGGAAAAAAACAATTTTGAAATTGACGATATTGATATGAAAGTCCTGAAATTTTTAGCAGAAGGCAAATCGCAGGAAGACATTATAAATATTTTTAAAAGTGCTGATATCAAACCCAACAGTAAAAGCGCTATCGAAAAAAGATTATCCAAACTAAAAGATTTTTTTAAAGCGAACAATAGTGTTCAATTGATTTCTATTATAAAGGATATGGGGATTATTTAATTCTCACTTTGCATCAAAATTTCGTAAAGCTCCTTTTTAGGGGCTTTTTTTTATTTCTATATTTCACTTTTCAAACTTATTTAATTATTTGATAATAATGGCTTTACAATTAATTCACATTAGTTTTATTAATTTGAATAAAAGTAAAAGTTATGAAATTCTTTAATCTAAATTTTCTAGTATCATTCAAAGAATGGCTTTTTTTAAGAGCTATGCAATCTTCTTTCCTTCATTAAGAAATCATTTAAAAATCAAGGAATATATAATTGAATGAATAAAGTTGAAAACTCGTTTCTGAACAAAAATCAATTTGGACAGGATTTCTTGTGGGGTGTTTCTACCGCCGCATTTCAAATTGAAGGTGCTCATGATGCAGACGGAAAAGGTTCTTCGATCTGGGACGTTTTTACCTCTAAAAAAGGAAAAATTAAAAACGGACATCTTGCTGTAACCGCTTGTGATTTCTATAATTCATATCAAAGTGATATTGATTTAATCAAAGAATTAAATATCCCGAATTTTAGATTTTCAATCAGCTGGCCACGAATTATGCCAACAGGAACTCATCCTGTAAATCAGGCCGGAATTGATTACTACAATAAAATCATAGATTCATTATTGGCACAAGGAATTGAACCTTGGGTTACACTTTATCATTGGGATTTGCCTCATGCGCTCGAAGAAAAAGGCGGTTGGACAAATCGCGAATCTATTTCCTGGTTTTCAGAATATGTCGAAATCTGCGCCAAGTATTTTGGCGATCGCGTAAAAAACTGGATGGTCATCAATGAACCTTCTGTTTTTACTGGAGCAGGATATTTTCTAGGCATTCATGCACCTGGAAAAAAAGGAATTACTAACTACCTTAAAGCCATGCACCACGTTACGATGGCAACTGCAGCCGGAGGAAAAATACTTAGAAACAGAATTCCTAACGCAAATATTGGAACTACTTTTTCTTCAACTCATATTGAACCTTTTCGCTACAACAAGCCAAAAAGATGTTGAAGCGGCAAAACGTGTCGATACTTTATTGAACAGAACTTTTATCGAACCGCTTCTCGGCCTCGGATATCCACAGGATGACTTACCTGTTCTAAAAAAACTAAACAATTATATTGCGCCTGATGATTTGGAAAACATAGCCTTCGATTTCGATTTTATAGGTCTACAATGTTATACTCGAGAAGTTGTAAAATCGTCATTAATAATTCCATATATAGGTGCCGAATTAATTAGTGCCGAAAAAAGAAATGTCATAGCAACTGATATGGGCTGGGAAGTTTATCCTCCTGCTCTCTACCATGTTTTGAAAAGATTTAACGAATACGATGGCATCAAAAAAATTATAATTACCGAAAATGGCGCCGCTTTTCCTGACATAGTTACAAATGGAAAAGTACACGACATAAAACGTACACATTATATTCAGGATCATTTAGAACAAATTTTAAAAGCCAAAGAAGACGGCTTAAATGTCGATGGATACTTTGTCTGGACGCTTACAGACAACTTTGAATGGGCTGAAGGCTACAACGCAAGATTTGGACTTATTCACGTTGATTTTGAGACTCAAAAAAGAACCATTAAAAACTCTGGATTCTGGCTTAAAGATTTTTTATCTTAAGATATCTATATTCCTTCAAAAATAACAAAAGCCTTTCACATTAAATCTGAAAGGCTTTTATGCTTTAAATAAATCGTTTATCAATCATATCTAAATTTATATTGCTGCTTTACAATTCCGATATTAATCTTTCCGTTGCCATTTAAGTGAGCAGTGACCATAATATATTTTTCTTCGGGATATTTTATATCAAAACTAAAGGTTGTATCTTTTGCTTTAACCTCAAGAACGTGCTTTCCTTCGTCAGATATTGAAAATTCTGCTGTTTCATATGTCGGCATTTCATTTGTTGCTTTTAAGTTAATATCCTGAACTTTCTTTTTATCCAGATATACTTCCAGTTTTAAGTTATCCAGTTTCATATTTGTTGGCTGTTCAAACAACACCACATACTTTTTACAGCCGAAAATGCATAACGCAATTAATAGAATTAAAACCTTTTTCATATATGATATTTTAAATTGATTGGAAGCAGAAATCAAACTGTTTTTACTCTTCTATAAATATAAATAATTTTATTCAATCCAGCCTAAAAACAAGTTTTAGAACCTCAATTATTAAGCATTAAAAACACTAAAAAAACTTCTAAAAAAGTCAAATAAAATCGGTTATTTCGTTGATTTTATTTGTTTTAACAGTATGTTTTTCGTATCTTTATAGTGTAACCAACAGTTAATATATGCCAAAAAACAAACTCTTTAAATGCCTAAATTACTTCTTGACAAATTATTCTTTTTCCAACTTTTTGCATTTTATTTTTCAAAAAAATGCTTTCAATCTTCATTTGGAAATTATCCTTTCTAATCTTTTTTCTGCACAAAATATAAACACGCAGAAGATAGCAATGCGACCGCTCCAATTGCAATCGTAATTACTTTTCTAGGATGTATTTTCTGAGCTATTCTTTTAGAAAACATTTCTCTTAAATTCAAAAAAAGATTTCCTCTTTTAGGAAGCTCTTTTGACTCTTCATTTTCATTATTCACAAAACTCTTTACTTCTATGACTTCATTCTCGATTTCAGCAGTTGCTTTAATTCTTTCTGCATTTTCAGCCATTTTGGTTTCTTCAATTCTACACTTTTCATTAAACTTTTTAAAAGGGCGCGGTTGAAAATCGACCATAATTGCCGCAAGATTTATTGCATCAATATTTAACGGATCTGTTTCTCCTTTAAAAAAGGTTTCAATGGGTCTAAACTTATCTTTTTGTTCCTTAAACTTATTCTTTTTAGTATGATCAAAATCTAAACACAATAAATTCCTAAAAACATTCAAATCATCTTGGCTTGGGTTATTTTCAAAAATAGTCCAGCACAAATCGCGGAGTTTTCCTCGAGACGGACTATACAAATAATCAAAGTGTTCTCCCTCTTTTTCGAGTTCGTATTTAATTTTAATCCCTTTTTTATATTCTTCTAATGTATTATTCATCTTGCCTTTTTTAGAAATCTCTTTGGACTCTTTACTTTCAATTTTAATCTAAAACTTTTTTATATGCCTTTATTTTTGACTTCTAAAATTCAAATCCCTATCAGCCTTTCAATTTTTACTTTAATTACAAATTATTTCTACTTTTTTTCAAAGTTCAAACCAACTTTCGTCTGTTTTTTTGCCTCTATAAAAATAGAGCTTTATCTAAAAACAACTAACATTTAATATAAAAATAGGCCTTGCATTTTTATTTTATTGGGAAATCATAGGAATCTCAGGAAAACGCAGGAATTCCGGGAATTCCTTATCTACAGTAGTCTAAAAGTGCCTTTCCTTTGTATCAGAAATTAGTTCAAGTTTTGTCTGCAGACTAAAACAAAAATATAAAACTAGTTCTAATTATCATTGTGGAAAACCGTAAGACCGAGTTTATTCGGGAAGTTTAAATTACGTCTTACCGTTCTACACGATCAACTTCCCAAAATCAATTTGGTATTGTCAATAATGAACTCTGGATAACTCCGGACAGCAATACCTATGTCTAATTTCTAAATTAAATCAAAATGAAAAAACTATTATTTTTTAGCGCTATTGCGTTATTATTCAGCATATTTTCTTGTACTCCGGATGAAATTGAAACGAAACCGAAACAAGAAACAAAAAAAACAATTAGTCCAGTAAAAGATACTTACGCCGCTGATGGTGATGGTCCAGATGATAAACTACCTCCGCCACCGCCTCCAACGGATGAATAAATATCTTTTTAGTATCTAATTAATTACTATTTTCGGGGAAAGTAAATTTATATGTTACGGTCCCCGTTTTTTTATTTTATTATTCTTCTTTTTCTTTTTTCTTGTAAAGAAAAAAAGACCGTCAATCCTAATACAGAATCTATCCGAAAAGAAGCGCTTAGTTTACGAAACAAAGGATACGAAAATCTTAATAAACAAAATTTCAACACTGCTTTTCACGAATTTAATAAATCCAAAATACTTTTTGAAACTTTAAACGACAGTGCAAATATTGGGTATGCGCTTATTTCAATAGCATTTATTCAGCAGGTTAATGGTGATTACTATGGAAGTAAGGAGACTGCTACAGAAGCCTTAGCATATTATAAAAAAAAGAATACATACACCTCTTCAATAAATAGTATATTAGGCGTAGCTGACAAAGAATTATCTCTTTATGATGATGCTATTTATTACTACAAGGAATCTATAAAAGATGAGCCAAATCCTGTAGCCAAATACGAGCCTATGAGCAATATTGCTAATGTCTATGTCTCCCAAAAAAAATATGACAAAGCGATTAACTTAATGGAATCTATAATAAACACGAAATTTTTTGATGATAAATCTCACGCGTCTAGTAAAGCGAGAATTCAAGATAATTTGGGCTATGCCTATTTTAAAAATGGAATGGAAGAAAAAGGATTCAATTTAATGAATGAAGCTCTCCAAAAAAGAAATGAAATTAACGATACCTACGGAAGCATCCAAAGCTATTTGAATTTAGCAGATTATTATTCCAAAAAAGACATTCAAAAATCTGATGAACATGCGCTAAAAGCATACAAAGTTGCCACAAAACTAAATAGTGTTGATGAAAGATTGGAAGCCCTGCAAATTTTAATTTCAAATGATCACAGCCCTAAAAAACACAAATATGTTCAAAAGTATTTTACACTAAACGACAGTATTATTAAGGTTAGAAACAACTTTAAAAATAAATCTGCCAAAATTAAATACGATTCTAAAAAAGAAAAAGACGAAAACGAAAAACTTCGTTTAGAAAAAGCAGAAAACCTGTTAGCGCTTCAAAAAGAGAAATACCTGCGAATTGTACTAGTAATCATATTTATCTTTCTTGTCATTTTAATAGCAATTCTAATCCGCTATTATAAAAATAAAAACAAGACAATCGGAATTAAAGCTTCATATGAAACTGAGACTAGAATTGCAAAAAAAATCCATGATGAGCTGGCAAACGATGTCTTTAACGTGATTGCTTTTACCGAATCGCAGCCTTTATCTACAGAAAATACAAAGGAGAATCTTCTTCAAAAATTAGATGATATTTACGGTCGTGTAAGAGGAATTTCTAAAGAAAACAATAGAATTGATACTGGTGCAAATTTTAGCAGCAATATAAAAGAAATGCTTTCGAGTTATAATACCAGCGAAAGAAATATCATATTTACTAATTTCGAAAATATAAATTGGGAAATTATTGATGATATAAAAAAGATCACCATTAGCCGAATTTTACAAGAGTTATTGGTAAATATGAAAAAACACAGCAAAGCAAATCTTGTTGTTGTAAAATTTGAAAGTGATCAAAACTCAATCTTAATAAACTACACCGATAATGGAATTGGCTGCGAAAAAAATAAGATTGTAAAAAATGGTCTCCAAAATATGGAAAGCCGTATTCAGGCCGTTAAAGGAACTGTGGATTTTGAAACAGAACCTGAAAAAGGTTTTAAAGTGAAAATAAATATTCCTAAATAAGCAAAAATTAAAAAACCTTCCAGAATATCCTGAAAGGCTTTTTGCATTATCTTATCTAAACTGGACTGAAGTCCAGCTCTACAATATAATTTGTTCCTTCGGAACTATAAAAACAGCCTTTGCTCGAATCATATTGTAGGGCTAGACTTCAATCTAGTTCAGCTTTGGAATATAATTTGTTCCTTCGGAACCATAAAAAGAGCCTTTGGCTCGAACCATATTGTAGGGCTGGACTTCAGTCCAGTTCAGCTTTTGGATATAATTTGTTCCTTCAGAACTATAAAAAGAGCCTTTGGCTCGAACCATATTGTAGGGCTGGACTTCAGTCCAGTTCAGCTTTTGGATAATCTGGTTTGTTTTATCTAAAAAAAACCTCCCAGAATTTAACTTCTGAGAGGCCTCTACTAATAACTAATTAAAATGGGTATTCTACTTCCAACCTCCGCCTAGGTCTCTGTAAACATGAACGGCAGCGTTAAGTTGTTCTTTTTTAGTATCAATCAATTCTAAATTTGCTTCTAATGCATCGCGTTGTGTCATTAAAACTTCAAAATAATCTACTCTTGCCGATTTAAACAAATCATTCGAAACATCAATTGATGTGTTCAATGCTGCAACTTGCTGTGCTTTTAAATCATACCCTTTTTGCAGATTATCAATCTTAGAAAGCTGATTAGACACTTCTAAATAAGCGTTTAAAATCGTTTTATCATAATTGTATAATGCCTGAAGTTGTCTTGCATTTGCGCTCGAAAACTCTGCTTTAATTGCATTTCTGTTAATAAGCGGTGCAGCAAGATCTCCTGCTAAAGAATATAAAAGTGATTCAGGAAACGTAAACAAATAAGATGGCTTAAATGCTTGAACTCCAAAAGCAGCAGAAATATCAAGTGAAGGATAAAATTCTGCACGAGCTACTTTTACATCTAATTTTGCAGCAACTAATTCTAATTCTGCTTGTTTAACATCAGGACGATTCATTAACAATTGAGATGGAATTCCGGCACTTACTGATGCTGGCAATAAAGTCAAGAACTTTGTATTTGTTCTTTTAATTTCCTGCGGATAACGTCCTAACAAGAAATTAATTTTATTTTCCGTTTCTTTAATTTGCTGTAGAATATCAAACTCCATGCTTTTTGAAGTAAAAACTTCAGCCTCAAACTTTTTAACACCAAGTTCTGTTGCTCTTGCAGCTTGTTTTTGAATTTTTACAATTTCCAAAGCATTACTTTGTAAAGTAATCGTTTGTTTTACAATATCAACTGGCTGTCTAAAGCCAATAATTCATAATAAGAATCGGCTACTTCGGCAATAAGATTTGTAACTACAAAGTTTTTACCTTCAACAGTAGCTAAATATCTGTTTACTGCAGCTTTTTTAGAATTGCGCAGTTTTTTCCAGATATCAACTTCCCAGTTTGCATAAGCAGCAATTGTAAAATCACCAAGCGGATCTGGAGTTTCAACACCAGGTTTAATTTCTGTAGTGGCATCACCAGCACCTTGACTGGTATACCTTCCTACTTTTTCTACTCCAGCACCGGCACGAATACCAACTGTTGGCAATAAAAGTCCTTTACGAACTCTAACGTCATTCTTTGCGATTTCGATTTCCTGCAGCGTCATGTTTAACTCCTGATTATTTTTCAGGGCCACATCAATCAAATCAACAAGGTTTTGATCCTTAAAGAACTCATTCCATTTTACAGTTGATGTATTGATCGTATCCTGAGTGGCTGCTGCACCAAAAGATTGTGGAACTGGTGCACTGGCAGTTGCAGTCTCGGCCACAGGAGTTTTACAGCTCACTGCAGCAAGACATAATCCCAATACGGCACTATATTTATATACTTTTAATTTATACATGATTGTTGTCAATTTCTTCAGTTAATGGATTTTCTTCTTCATTTTTAACCAGTTTGTGTTTCTCAGCAATTCGTCCAAAAATGTAATACAATCCCGGAATCAAGAATACACCACAAATGGTTCCGATAAGCATACCTCCAGCTGCAGCAGTACCAATTGTTCTGTTACCAATTTTACCCGGACCAGTAGCAAAAGCAAGCGGAAGCAAACCCGCAATAAATGCAAATGAAGTCATCAAAATAGGACGGAACCTTGCTTTTGCACCTTCCATCGCCGCTTCAAGAACCGATTTTCCTGCAGCATGCCTTTGAATCGCAAACTCTACAATCAATACGGCATTTTTACCCAGTAAACCAATAAGCATTACCATGGCAACCTGAGCATAGATATTGTTTTCCAATCCTGTTAATTTCAATAAAAGGAAAGCTCCAAAAATACCCGCAGGTAAAGAAAGGATTACTGACAATGGCAAAATAAAACTCTCATATTGCGCTGCTAAAACCAAGTAAACAAATCCTAAACAGATCAAGAATACCCAAATAGCCTGATTACCTTGAGCAACCTCATCGGCAGAAATACCTGCCCAGTCAATATCATAACCTCTAGGCAATTTTTTCTCCGCAACTTCGTTGAATTACTTTAATTGCCGTACCAGAACTATAACCCGGAGCAGCAGCACCACTAATTTCGGTAGAGGTATACATATTATGTCTCGTAATTTCCGAAAGTCCATATACTTTTTCTAATTTCATAAAAGCAGAAAAAGGTACCATTTCATCACGATCATTTTTCACATACAATTTTAAAATATCATCTGGCTGCGCGCGATATTCTGGCGAAGCCTGAACGATTACTTTATAGTTAATACCGAATTTGATGAAACTGATTTCATAGTTACTTCCCACAAGAGTTGACAAAGTGTTCATTGCATTTTCGATAGAAACTCCTTTTTGTTGTGCCAAATCATTATCTACTTTCATCATATACTGAGGGAAACTGGCACTATAAAAACTAAACACGTTAGATAATTCTGGGCGTTTATTCAATTCATCAACAAAATCGTTATTTACCTGCTTCTGATTTTTTTATAATCTCCAGAACCTGTTTTATCTAATAAACGAAGCTCAAATCCTCCTGCTGCTCCATATCCTGGTACTGCTGGCGGTTGGAAAAATTCGATATTTGCTCCCGGAATATCTTTCGATTTTTCTTCCAGTTCCTTCATGATCTCAATGAACAGATTCTTTACGATCATTCCAGTCTTTAAGGTTAATCAAACAAGTTCCTGAGTTAGATCCTGTACCTTCAGTAAAATTTCATAACCTGCCAATGAAGAAACAGATTTTACTCCATCGATCGTTTCGGCAATTTTTTGCAATTGTTCTGCAATATTATTAGTTCTTTCTAATGATGAACCTGGAGGCGTTTGAATAATTGCATAAAACATTCCCTGATCCTCATTCGGAATAAATCCAGAAGGAACTGTACTGCTAATTAACCAAGTTCCGGCACAGAAACCAAGAAGTGCAAGAAATGTAATAGCTCTTCTGTTTACAATTTTACCTAGTACATTTTGGTATTTTCCTTGTGCTAAGTTGAATTTGTTGTTAAAACCATCAATAAATCTATTTACAGGTGTTTTCTTTTTAGGCTGTACCGTGGTTGTTTTTCAACATCATCGCACAAAGTGCCGGCGTCAAAGTCAAGGCAACAATACCAGAAAGTATAATCGCTGTTGCCATCGTAATCAGAGAACTGTCTGTAGAATACCCCAACAGGACCAGACATAAACGCTACCGGAATAAATACCGCCGCCATCAAGAATGTAATCGCTATAATCGCACCTGCAATTTCATGCATCGCTTTTTTAGTTGCTTTAAGTGGCGAAAGATGTTCTTCTTCCATCTTGGCGTGAACGGCTTCAATTACCACAATCGCATCATCGACGACGACCCCAATTGCCAATACTAAAGCAAACAATGTAATTAAGTTCAATGAAATATCAAAAAACTTCATGAACACAAAAGTTCCAACTAACGAAACTGGTACTGCAATGGCCGGAATAACCGTAGAACGCCAGTCTCCTAAGAAAAGGAATACTACTAAACCAACCAAAATAAAGGCTTCAACCAAAGTGTGAATTACTTTTTCGATAGAAGCGTCAAGGAATTTAGAAACGTCATAACGAAATTTCATAATCCATTCCTTTAGGAAATCTTTGTTTGATTTTTTCCAATTTAGCCTTTACATCTTCAATAACTTGATTTGCATTACTTCCAAAAGATTGTTTCAATACAATCGCTGCAGATGGTCTTCCATTCAAATTAGAATAGATATCATACATCGAACTTCCAAATTCAACTTTGGCAACATCTTTCAAGTCGTAAAAGCTCACCGTTAGGACTTGCTTTTACAACAATATTTTCATATTGTTCTTTTGTTGTAAAACGTCCAGAATATTTTAATACATACTCAAAAGCCTGAGAACGTTTACCAGAACTTTCTCCTGTTTTACCCGGCGAAGCCTCTAAACTTTGACTTGATAATGCTTCCATTACCTCATCAGCAGAAATTTTATAAGCCAGCATACGATCTGGTTTCAACCAAATACGCATTGCATATTCACGTGTTCCTAAGATATCTCCAGAACCAACACCATTTACCCTTTTTAATTCTGAAAGTACATTGATATCAGCATAGTTGTACAAGAACTTCATATCGGTATTTTTATCTGTACTGTAAAGATTCACGTACATCAACATACTCGGTACTTCACGCGTAATTTTAACTACCTTCTCTAATTACTAAAGGAGGAAGTTTATTGGTAACAGAAGCCACACGGTTCTGAACGTTAATTGCAGCCTGATTAGGATCTGTACCTAAATTAAATACCACCTGAATACGTTGCTTCACCATCATTTCCTGCATCAGAAGCCATGTATTTCATTCCTGGAACACCATTTAAGGCTCTTTCAAGCGGAATAACAACTGATTTGATCATCAATTCACCATTTGACCCAGGATAATCTGCCGTAACATTTACCATTGGAGGAGAGATTGAAGGGAACTGAGTAATTGGTAAATTCAATACCGACAATACCCCTAAAAAGACAATTATCAGCGATATTACTATCGACAGAACAGGTCTTTGTATAAATTTATTAAACATTTATATATCTTTTTTAATGATTAAACCATACTTCTGCTTTTGATACGCAAATGATTTATTACTCTCTTTAGGAGATTGGAATTCATATTTAATTTTATCATTCTCTTTTACTTTCTGAACTCCTTCAAGCAAGATTTTATCGTTTTCAGACAAACCAGTTCTAATCACATATAAATCAGGAATTTCGCCTGTAATAGTAATTTCTCTTGACGTTTACTTTATTGTTTTTATCTACAACAAAAACATATTTTTTATCCTGAATTTCGTAAGTTGCTTTTTGAGGAATTACAATAGCATTCTTTAAGAGGCACAAACATTTGAACTTTTCCGGTTTCGCCATTTCTAAGTAATTTTTCTGAGTTTGGGAATCTTGCTCTAAAAGCAATATTTCCTGTTTCATTGTTAAATTCACTTTCAATAACTTCTACATTTCCTTTGTATTTAAAAGTTTCACCGTTAGCTAAAAGCTAAATTCACTTTATTATCTGCACGATCCTTTAACATTAGTTTCATATTGCAGATATTCTGGCTCAGAAACATTGAAATAAGCAAACATTTGGCTGTTGTCTGAAAGGCTTGTCAACAATTCACCTTCATCAATAAGACTTCCTAATTTTAATGGAATACGGTCGATTGTTCCGTCAAACGGAGCTCTGATTTCTGTAAATGATAAATGAAGTTTTGCCAAAGCAACCTCAGCTTTTGCAGATTGCAGTTTAGCTTGAGCAACACTCAATTCGTTTTTAGAAACGATATTTTTATCTGCCAAAATTTTAGCATTTTGCAATTCAATTTCAGCCGATTTTTGTTCTGCCTGTGCTTTTAACAATTCTGCCTCATACATATTTGGCATAATTTTAAACAACAACTGGCCTTTTTTTACAAACTGGCCTTCATCAACATAAATATTTTGTAAAAACCCTTTTTCCTGGGCACGGATTTCAATATTTCGCACAGATTTAATCTGCGAAACATATTCTTTGGTAAATGAAGTGTCAATTTTTACAGGGTTCGTTACTGTAAATTTTTCCACTTCTTCTTTTTCTTCTTTTTTAGATGTACAACTAGTTAGGCACACAAAGGCAATTAAGCCTGTGAACACGATAATTCTTTTCATGATTTTAATTGGAAATTTAGCGATTGAATGCTTGGAATGCACAGATTCCTTGGAATGGAAAATGCATCAGAAACTGGTAGCTTGCGATCTTAAAATTTCATACAAGAAGAAGTACTAAAAATATACATCAAAAGATATGCAGGATCACAACTGAGGTAACCGATGTATATTGTATAATCAGATTCTTAATACTCGTTGAGTAATATAAATAGGATTTGACTGGCCACAAGAAAAGCCGAAAATTTCAAAGCGATTTAAATAAATTGCTGCAACTGGTCCTGACGAGAGATTGTCAGATATAAACTATCTACCAGACTGTAAGTTGTTGCGAAAAACTTATTTGTAAGTCCATCTTTAAGATCGATCATTACCAAGACCTTCTTCATCAAGATCAACATCGGCATCTTCTATGATAGAACTGCCCTGATCCTGACTGAGTGAATTTCACATGATGTCTTCTCTGAAGATTGTGTTGAGATTGATTCGTGAGTATTCAGCATTAAGATATTGCCCTCCGCCTAGCAGAAGGAAATTCATGAATACTAAAAATACTATTAACTTTCTCATTTGGGTGCGAAAGTAAGCAAAGTATTTATACAAAAAAAGAAATTTTAATAAGCTTTAACATTAAAAAAGCACGAAAACGTTTTCATTGATTTTATTACGTATCAATAATTATCAAAATCTTAATAATTTATGCATAAATTATCATAAAAAACAGAGGTTATAAATATTATTGCAATACTATTCGTAAGGAACCTACTGAAGAAAAAAATCAAAATCGCAACAATTGATTTGACTGAATATTAAATGTGTAAAACAGACAACATTACATAATAAATTTCCATTATTGTAAATTTCTGACCTTCTTTCACAAAGTTTTGATAGGTATCTCTCATTCCGAATTTTTCATAAAAAGATTTTTTATTAGTTCTCGCATTGCACCAAACTTTTCTCAAATCTTATCTTTTGCCAATTGAAAAAAATATTAGCAATAATCAAGATGCAATTCCCTTGCCTTGATATTCTTCTAAAGTAGCCAATTTTCTGAATTGCATTTCGTCATCAATAATAAAACAGGAAACGATTGAGACTACTTTTTCTTTATCAAAAACGCCAAAATGTAATCCTGAATTATCTTCTTCCAATTTTACAAACTCAAAAGGTTGGTCCGGCCACATTACTTCGTGTCTAATTTCCCATGTTTCTGAGGCCTCAATACTTTTTATTTTCATTTTTATTATCAACAGGCATTACAAAAAACAAATTTACGATTTCTTTAATTGTAGTTTCCATTCTGCCAATAAATCACATTTTATTCAAAATCAAACAAATACATTAAAATAAATTTAAAATTATGATACAATTCTGATTAATAATAATTATTTTTATACTGTATAAAACAAATAAATCCCATTATGAAAAAGTTCATTTTAGCAACATTGTTATGTATAAGTGTAAATGGTTTTGCACAATTTATACAATTTGGGCCACAATTTTCTTCGAATATAACTTCGGTAATTAGCGATGATTTCAGCTCGAAAAAGTGCTGGAACAGATGTATGGATTTGCCGCATTTGTAAGAGTGAATTTGACACTTTTTTATGCTCAGGGTGAATTTGGTTATGCAAATCAAAATTTAGTGTTTCGCAAACCGGAATTGGTGAGACAGAATATTCTTTAGGAGGAACAGATCTTACATTGATTGGAGGTATTAAAATTATTCCGTTTGGAAAACTCGGGAATGTCCGCATTTTTGCCGGGTACAACTGGAAAAACTATTCTGATATAGAAGCGAATAACAACCTAAATTATATCCCTATCGAAAACAACAACAGTAGTATTCTCGGTGGCGTTGGAGTTGATTTGTGGAGATTTACCGTTGATTACAGATATCTGGCGGAGTCTTACCGATATTGATGCCTCTGGCAGAAGTATTAAAACTGGTATTTCTAATTTTTCAATAGGATTTAAATTTTTATAAAAAGCTTTCTGATAAGAGCATAAAAAAAGGGAATCGAAATGATTCCTTTTTTTACTAATTAACTTTAACTGTAATAATCTTCTTCAAGATTATCATTCGTGATTTTCTCAGTACCATTTTCAGTTTTTTTGCCAATATTAATAACATGTAAAATATTAGCGTCGTTATTTAGCAAACAACTCCATATTTTTCCATCAGAAAAATAATCGCAGAAAATAAAGCATCTGATATCATCTTTATTGTAAAATTTCAAATCTTCTGATTTGATTAGTTTTTTTACTTTGTTTTTTGTATCTAATTCATAAAATAAAATCTTGTCTTGACTGATTTCAACTAATTCTTCGATGCCGTTTTCATTTGGTTTAAGAATTGGCATTTGCAGCCATATAGGTTTATCGCCAGTCATTTTCCATGTTCCGACAATTTATTCCATAGCATTTTTCCTCAACATGAATTTCTAGGGATTCTACCTTTTTTGCCGGCATCTTTTCCTATTTCATTTTCAGGTTTAATTTTAGAAGCGATCGAAAATAAATCGAGTGCTTTTACAAAATCTGCCTTTTTATAATGAGACATTGCCAAATCATATTCGTTTTTCTGAAACTTGATTTTAAAGTCAGTTTGCGCAATATTCTTTACTGAAAAGAACATAAAAACAAGAATAAGATAATTTTTCATTGGTTTGGGGTTTTTTTTTTTAATTTCGGCAAACATAGTAAATTAACATTGTAATAATTACGGTTTCCCACAATAATAGTAAAAAAAACTGCTCCATTTTTTTGAAGCAGTTTTATATAATAATTTAAAATGGAATAGAATTTATTCCTGATTTGAAAATGAATTTAGAATTCCCATCGCTTTTTCTGTATCATTTTTATTTACAAAAATATGATCATGATAAAACGCTGCAACAACATTACAACTAATTTCATGTTGAGAAAGTGCTTTAGAAAAAGCGGCAGTCAAACCAACTGCCTCTAATGAAGAATGAACAGTGAGTGTAATCCAAGACATTACAATCGAAAAATCCAGATTTAATTTTGATGCAATTTCTTTTTTCAGAATCAGCGTTATAGCTTCTTTTTCTCTAAAAAACATATCGATTTCATCTAAATTCAAACCTTCTAATTTCTCTACTTTACAAAAAACATAATCTCCCAATTTATGTTTGGGTTTCATGCTTTTAAGTAACTTTTGCAGGTCTTTTTCTCCAGACATTTCTTTTTTTATTATTTATTCAACCAAAAATTATTTGCTGGTGATGCATCCATAAAAATACCGCCGTCAACAGTAATCTGTTTAATTTCCTTTTTGTTTTTCAAATTAATTATTGCCAATTTTTGATTTTTTTCCCAAACTGCTGGTGTTTGATGTACAGTTTCATTTGAATTATCAGTATAAACGACTATTAAATCAAACGGAACAGCAAAACCCCCACATTTTCAATGAAACATTATTTTTGTAAACATTCTTAACTGCAAGATCAATATAATTATTGGTAAAAAACCAATTATTAAAAAACCAATTCAGATTTTTTCCTGAAGCCGTATTAAATGAATTAAAATAATCCCACGGAATTGGATGTTTTCCATTCCAGTTATCCATATATGCATGAAGGCTTTTTTGAACAAATCATCGCCAAGCATATCTTTTAAAGCCAAATAAGAAAGAGAAGCTTTTCCGTAAGAATTATTTCCATAACCAGCACCTGAAACCTGAGAAGACATTGAAATAATGGGCTGATCTTCTTCTGTAGATGCATCGTTAATGTAATTGTTTAACCCTAAAACTCTTTGTAGAATTTATCAGCAGCTTCTTTTCCGTGCTCTTCAATTCCGATTAAATATTCAAAAGTGGTTGCCCAGCCTTCGTCCATAAAAGCATAACGCGTTTCATTAATTCCCATATAAAAAGGAAAATAAGTATGTGCTACTTCATGATCTTGAACCAATTGTGCAAAATTAGGATCTCCCATTTGCGAATCGTTACACATCATTGGATATTCCATATCGGCAAAACCCTGAAAAGCGGTCATTTTAGAAAATGGATAAGGAACTCCCGGCCAATTGTTCGAAAACCAATCTAATGCATATTGATTGTTTTTTACCGAAGCGACAAAATCAGTTCCTTTTACATCGTAAGCTGCTTGAACACTTGCGCGTCGATTTGTTTTTTTATCTACCACAACACTGCTGGCGTCCCATAAATAATGATCACTTAATCCAAAACAAACATCTGAAATATGTTTGGCTTCAAATTTCCAGACATTCCAGTCATTTTGTTTCGTTACAATTCCGCTTTTCATTTCCTGCTCGTTGGCAATATGCAGAATTTCATCTGTTGTATATGATTTTTTTAAGCGCGCTGCAAATTCAGGTTGTAAAACCTCATCTGGATTTAATAAATCTCCGGTTGCATAAACCACATAATTTTTTGGTGCTTTTACTGAAAACGTATAATCGTTAAAATCATTATAAAACTCCTGACGATCTGTATGAGCAATCTGTCCCATTTATTGTAATCATCAAAAACAGAGACACGCGGATAACTGTATGCTACAAAAAATGTAGTTTCGTCAATTTGTCCTTCTCTCCCGCTTTCTTTAGATAAAGGATAATTCCAATCAATGTTAATAGTGATTTTTGAATGTGGCAGAATCGCTTTTTTCATTCGAACATCACCAACAGTTCCCCAGTTTTTACCGTCTTCTTTGTAAACTTCACCATCAATTTTCAAAGAAGTAATTGTTAATCCATCACTTAAAAAATCTCGACTCACACTTCCTCCTCTTGGTGAAGATGGTTTATGAAGATTATTTACAAATCGAATTGGTAAGTTTCTTAAAGTATCATTACTGTTATTTTCGTAATCGATAGTTTCTGTTCCTGCTTACAATTTTTGTTTTAGGCATCAACAGTAATTTCCATGTTATATTTTCCATGATTCTGCCAATAATTTTTCCCAGGCTTTCCGTCCATCGAACGTGTGCCTTTTGCATAAGCCGCTTTTATATTTCTAGGCATATATAATTCTTGTGCAAATCATTTTGTGCAAAAAATCAAGAGCAATTAATGAAAATTGTAGTGAATTTTTTCTCATAAATTATTTTAAGATTTTGGTGATTTAATATCAATATAATATTAGTGGATTTTTTTAACTTATTGTTACAATTGAGTTTAGAATTATATTTTTAATGTTTCAAGATTTAGCAAGTTTCGAGGTTTTTCAAGGTTCGCAAAGCTGATTATTCTTTACTCACTGGATAAAATTGCACGCAATCCCGAGACTTCGGGAGCAGGCAAGTTTAGCAAATTTAAAAGCTAAAAAAAACTTTGCGGCTTTGTGGCTTTGCGAGATTAAAAAGAATTAAACCTTACGCATTGTGGCAAAAACCTTAGAACCTCAACCTCAGATTAAACCTTTAAAAAAAAACCGCTTTTTCAAATAGAAAAAGACGGCCTCTACAATTAATATATAACCTTGATAACTACAAAATATAATCGGTATTAATGAAATTTGATTCTTTGCTGTTCAGCAATTCCTGCAGAATTTCATTGTTATAATCGATATCTTTTGAAGCCACAAACGTACGAATTGAAAAAGAACGCAAAGCATCTGGAATACTTAAAGTTCCTACTGCCGAATCTTTACGACCTGTAAACGGGAAAGCATCTGGACCTCTTTGACAAGAACTATTTAGGTTTACTCTGCAAACTAAATTTACCAAAGCATCAATAAGCGGTGCCAAAGTTTTAATGTTTTTCCCAAACAAACTCACTTGTTGTCCATAATTTGATTCGGCCATATCATCAAGAGGTTCCTGAATATCCTTAAAAGAAATAATTGGCACAACTGGACCAAATTGCTCTTCATGATACACACTCATTTCTTTATTTACTGGATATAAAACCGCTGGAAAAATAAAATTATCTGAATGTTTTCCTCCTTTTTCATTTAGTATTTTTGCTCCTTTACTAATTGCATCATCAATTAATCCCTGAATATAAGCTGGTTTATCTGTTTCCGGAAGTGGTGTTAAAGAAACTCCTTTTTCCCACGGATTTCCAAACTTCTAATACTATCTACTTTTTCAGAGAAGCGTTTGTTGAATTCTTCTGCTAATTGATTCGTGAACATATAACACTTTCAAAGCGGTACAACGCTGTCCGTTAAACGATAAAGTTCCTGTGATACATTCCTGAATTGCCAAATCTAAGTCGGCATCTGGTAAAATAATCGCTGGGTTTTTAGCTTCCAAACCTAAAATCAAACGAAGTCTATTTTTGTTTGGATGCTGATCCTGCAAAGCAATCGCCGATTTACTGTTTCCAATTAATGCCAAAACATCAATTTTTCCAGATTTCATAATTGGAGAAGCCACTTCACGACCTCTTCCGTAAACGATATTAATAACGCCTTTTGGAAAACTGCTTTTAAATGCTTCTAATAATGGCGAAATACATAAAACACCATGTTTAGCAGGTTTAAAAATTACCGTATTCCCCATAATCAAAGCCGGAATCAGCAAAGAGAAAGTTTCATTTAAAGGATAATTATAAGGTCCAAGACATAAAACTACGCCAAGAGGTCCACGACGAATCATCGCATTTACACCTTGTACTTTTTCAAAATGCGAACTGCGTCCGTTTAATTCTTTATAACTGGCAATAGTATCGTAAATATATTCAACCGTTCTGTCAAATTCTTTTTGCGAATCGCCAAGGTTTTTTCCAATTTCCCACATTAAAAGTTTCACCACTTCTTCGCGGGTCTTCTTTCATCTGTTTTACGAAATTTTCCATGCATTTAATACGATCAACCACTTTCATAGTTGGCCATAAACCTTGTCCTTTATTATAGGCAGTATTTGCAGCTTCAATAACTTCTGCTGCTTCTGTTTCTCCCATAAACGGGATCGATCCTAATAAGGTTGGTGTGTATTTTTCTGTCGAAGAAATCGTCGAAAATACAGGTGTGGTTTGCCCTGTCCATTTTTTCAATTCTCCATTTACAAGATACGTATCCTGGTTTAGTTCATAGTTTTAATCTGAAATTCTTCGGGTATTAAACTCATAATTTGGTAATTTATAGTTCTGGTTATTAATAGCATTTTAAAACGAAAAAAAGAGGCTTTTGGTGCCTCTTCTTTTATTTTATGGATTCACGGTTTCCCCTTCCCAGTCCAGAATTCCGCCAAGTAAATTATAGGCATTATCAATCCCTAATTCATTCATAACCTGACATGCTTTGGCACTTCTGGCTCCAGAACGGCAATACACATAATAATTTTTATTTTTATCTAATTCTTCGATTTCATAAATAAAACCTTGTCCTTTATTGATGTCAATGTTTACAGCATTCTCAATGTAGCCGTCATTAAATTCGTCTTCAGTTCTTACATCAAGTATAACTGCATTCTCGTCAGCATGCAAGCTGAGTAACCCAATCTTCTTGTGATAAATTCATAGTAAATGTGTTTTTGTAAAATTACGACGTTTCTATTAATTAAAAACGTACCAAATGCGATTTCGATTATTATTCTCAGAAAACGTTTTAGAGAAAGGATTATAATCAGTGAATTACAAATTTACTTACTATTTTTAAAAATACAGTCTATAAAATCCATCGAAAATAGGATTTTTTCATTTGCGTAAAATGCAAGTTAAAAATAGTTTTCGCACAATTAATGCCATTTCAATCTGCTATCTTTGTATTAAATAGAGGTGTTTGATTTTATTTTGATAAAAAAATTTGCCACGAATTGCACAAATTTTTACAAATTAATTCCTAAAAAAATAAAATTTCAACACATAGAAACATAGATTATTTTGTAAAAAAAAGAAACATGGAAGAAACTAGTTTCCACACATAGTCCCGATCCCGAAACTTCGGGACGGGATGTTTTGAAGCAAGTAAAACGCCTTTTCTAGCGATGAAAAACTATAATTCTATGTGTAAAAAAATAATCCATGCAAAACTCATTAAAAGATATCTTTCCAAATTTCTCCAGCGAACTCATTTCAACCATTGAAGAAAACGGAAGTCACGCAAAACTTTGAAGCCGGAACCATTTTAATGCGTACCGGACAATATATCAAAAATACAGTTTTGATACTTAAAGGAAAAATCAAAATTTACCGCGAAGGCGAAGATGGTGGCGAGTTTTTAATGTATTATTTGCAACCCGGACAAGCCTGCGCTATTTCGATGATTTGTACTGCCAAAAGTGAAAAAAGCCAAATCATGGCAAAAGTTGTCGAAGATGTTACCGTCATGATGATTCCGCTTGCGATAATGGACAAATGGATGATGGAACACCGATCTTGGTACGAATTTGTAATTGAAACTTATAGAAGTCGTTTTGAAGAAGTTTTAGAAGTTGTCGATAATATCGCTTTTCGTTCAATGGATGAACGTTTAGAATTTTATTTAAAAAGACATTCTGATGCTTGTGGCTGTTCTGAAGTCAAACTTTCGCACCAAGAAATTGCAACCGAATTAAATACGTCGAGAGAAGTTGTTTCGAGATTATTAAAAAAAATGGAACAACGTGGTTTAGTAAAACTCAATCGAAACCAGATTGAATTATTAAATACGAAATAATACTATTTTTTTTCAATGAATCCATTAAGATATTAAGAAAATTAAGTGCTGTTTACGTTCTATCTCTTAACTTCGAGAGAAAATTAAGCGCTACTACTTAATTATGCTCAATATCTTAATGGTAAAATTTTAATTTTGTCCCAAAAATCCCTTCTGTGATAAATGTTACTGTAGATTTCTAATTTCCGAAGCACCTTTGCATCAAAATAAATGCAATGGAATATTTAGGCTATTTTGCTTCAATCATAATCGGGATTTCACTGGGCTTAATTGGCGGTGGAGGTTCGATTTTGACTATTCCAATTCTGGTGTATTTGTTTAAAGTAAATCCGGAGCAAGCCACTTCTTATTCTTTATTCATTGTTGGAATTACGGCTATTTCTGGGAGTTACAGCCATTACAAAATGGGAAATTTAAAATTAAAATCGGCATTGTATTTTGCGATTCCTTCCGTGATTTCGATTTTGATTATTCGTGAAGTTATTTTTCCACAAATTGCTTCTACTTTATTTTCAGTGGCTTCTTATTCCGTTTCAAAAGATTTTCTGATTATGATTATCTTTTCAGTTTTGATGATTACGGCAGCAATTTCGATGATTCGAAAACCACAACCTGAAATAAAAGACGCCGAAACGAATTATTTTCAATTAAGTCATAATTGGTTTCATTGTCGGAATCATAACCGGATTTCTTGGTGCTGGCGGTGGATTTTTAATAATTCCGGCACTTTTTTTTTCGCAAAATTACCCATGAAACAAGCCGTCGGAACTTCATCTATTAATTATCTACAATCAATTCATCAATTGGTTTTGCTGGCGATTTATACATCGGAACTCCCATAAATTATCCCTTTTTATTAGGCGTTTCTGCAATGGCCCTTCTCGGAATGGTCATTGGAAGCCAGCTTTCTAAAAAAATCGACGGAACAAAATTGAAACCGCATTTTTGGCTGGTTTGTTTTCGTAATGGGGATTTATATTATTACAAAAGAAGTTTTATTTTAGAATTTACAGCTTCTCGCAGATTTTGCAGATTTGTGTAGATTTTTAAAATTTTCAATTAGTTACTTGTAGATAATCTTTGTCAAAGTTTAAAATTTTGACAAAGATGAAAACTAATAAACATCTTTTTTTAAAATTATCAGATTTTTTTTGTGGGCGTTACCTTCGGCCGGGCTATCCGCTATATCTTTTGTTCCAGAAAATATCATTTTTAATCAAGACCAAAAATTTGTCACAAAAGGATACCGCTTCTATCCCTAACGCAATATCGGGGAATTTGAAGCTTCATTATTAAATTTCAATTTTTCCAAGAATCCATTATGTCTTTATTATCCAAAATAAATTTTTCTTTATTTCTATAGACTGTAATAATTGTTTCTCCCTTTTTCTTTACCACTGAATCTCCAATCTTAATTTGTGCCCAGAATTGACCGAAAGGACAAAATTTAGTTTTATTACTTAGATATATCATTCCAGCATTATGATTAAATTTTTCAAAACCTTTATCAATTACATATCCTTCAAAACTTTGTTCTTTGATATTTCTCAGTGAATCATCAAGTCTTTTCTTAGGAGTATCTATGATAAAAGATTTAATAAAAAGAAAAACTGCAAATATTACTATTCCAATGTTCAAAGCTTTTTTCAATTGCTTATCTGAAAACTTAAAATCTTCTTTATTCATAATGGATCAACATTTCTCAATTGCCTCCAGCTTTAGCTGGAGGTAAACAAATCTATACAAATAAAAGGCTTTAGCCAAACTTTACGTTTTTGGCTAAAGCCAAATTCAAATTCAAACAAAAAAACTCCAGTTAAAACTGGAGGCAATTCATTTAATATTGGCTGAAAAATTCAATTCGTGAAAATTACTGCAATTCTTGGTTAACAAAAAACTCAATGTTCCCCATACCCAACATCATCCATTTTTCCGCTAAAAACGCGATACTGAATAATAAAGTAAACAATCACTAAGAACAAAGCAATAAAAAACCAGCTCAATCCTGCATTTAATCCGTATTCTCCGGCTGCAGTATTATAAATAGTCAACGACGGATTTACATTATTAGTTGAAGGCAAAACATTTGGAAAAATTGAAACGGCAGTTGAAGCAAATCCTCCCACTAAAAACAAAGTCGAAAACAGAAATCCGTGGCCGTCTTTTTTAAAGGAACGAACTTTGAATAATCCTAAAATTCCAACGAAAGTCATTAACGGAAAAAACCATAAAATAGGATTTTCGATAAAATTATGGAACGGTTGAGGTTCAATAAAATGCCAGATTCCCAGCGAAATAAAAACCAAAACAAGCAAAACAAAGTTCAGTTTAAAAACCACATTTTTAAGTTTTGGATTTAGAGACGAATTTGTTTTATAAATAATCCAGTTTGCACCGTGAATAGTTAACGCAACTGTACTCACAATTCCGAGGAAAAGCGTGAACCAATCTATAATTCCCAATTCATTTGCCTGCGGACTAAAAGTTGGATTCCATAAAGGTAAAAAGAAAAAATGTGGTTCCTGAGTCGAAACGCCATTTTGAACCATTCCGAGATTTACCCCACGAACAATATTTCCTAAAGCAATTCCGAAGAAAAGTGCCAAGAGCAAACTCGCAATCCCAAAAGCTTTATCCCAAATGGCTTCCCACATAGGATTGTGCACTTGTCCGCGCATCTCCAATCCGATGGCGCGGAAAATCAACAACCATAAAATCATTATTAAAGGCAAATAAAATCCGCTAAAAGAAGACGCATATAAAGTTGGAAAAGCAAAAAACAAAACGCCTCCCGCTGCAATTAACCAGACTTCGTTAGCATCCCAAAAAGGTCCAATCGAATTCGTAATTACTTTTTTATCTCTTTCTGTATCGGCAAAAAATAAATGAATAATTCCTGCGCCAAAATCGTAGCCGTCTAAAACCAGATAAACAGCTAGAATTCCCATTAAAACTATGTACCAAAAAAATTCCATACTTATATTTTTTCTGTTGAAAGTTCCACATGATGAGCTCCTTTATTGATAATTTTTCCAATCAAAAGCAAAAACAACATTCCGAGCAAAAGATACAATCCGATGAAACCTAATAAAGTAAATAAGGTATTTCCGGATGAAACCGTTGGCGAAGCACCAGAAGCAGTTCGCATTAAATTATAAACGAGCCACGGCTGTCTTCCTAATTCAGCGGTATACCAACCTGTTGTATTTGCGATGTACGGAAACGGCATCATAAACATGAGCGACCATAAAATCCATTTGGTTTCGAATAATTTTCCTCTTATTAATTGAAAAAGTGAGAGAATCATTAAACCAATAAACACAGTTCCGAGCCCAACCATAATATGATACGCATAATACAAACCAGAAATATTAGTTGGATGAAGATCTTCTTCAAACTGATCTAAACCTTTGATTTCCTGATTCCAGTTTCCGTAAGTCAAGAAACTCAAAATATTAGGAACCGCAATTTTATTATCGAGTTTTTTATCTTTTACATCAGGCTGACCGATTAAGACAATTTCAGAACCTTTTTTCTCGGTATGAAAAATTCCTTCCATTCCTGCAAAAGTTACAGGCTGATATTTTACAACATTTTTAGCCAATAAATCTCCAGTTGGAACGGCAACAATAATGCTCGAAATCAATCCGAAGACAACTCCGGTTTTCAAGAACAATTTTCCAAAAGAGACATTCTTCCGACTCAAAATATAGAAAGCGCCAATTCCGGCAACAACAAAAGAGCTGGTTACCAAAGAAGCGGCCTGATTATGTAAATAAGAAGGCCAAAGCCAAGGATTTAAGAATAAAGCTTGAAAATTATTCAGGACAAATTTTCCGTTTTCCAAAATCTCATAACCGACGGGGTTCTGCATCCAAGAATGTGTAGCGATGATTAAAAATCCGCTGGCCCAGGAACCGATGCAGATTAACAATCCGGTTACAAAATGCCATTTATGCCCGAGGAGTTTTTCTCCAAACAAAAATATTCCGAGAAAGGACGATTCTAAAAAGAATGAAAACATGCCTTCCATTGCTAAAGTCTGACCAATAATTCCTCCGGTTAATTCAGAGAATTTGGCCCAGTTTGTCCCGAATTGAAATTCCATCGGAATTCCGGTTACAACACCCATCGCAAAATTCAGAGCAAAGATTTTCATCCAGAAATGCGTGGCGTGATTGTATTGTTCGTCTTTAGTTTTAAGGTATTTCCATTTGAAGTACACAATGATCAAAGAAAGACCCATTGTAAGTTGCGGAAAAAGATAGTGAAAGGTAATTGTGAAAGCGAATTGCATTCGGTCATAAAAAAGCATTTCTTCCATTGTAGTGGTATTTGGTTTTATGAAGTCCCACAAATTTAACCATTACAACCCGAAAAGTCACTCTTAAAAAAAAGTTTATCACTTGATATTTGTGAAACTTTTCAACAATTTGAAAAGTAGAAACTACACTTATATTTAATTACAACAACCCAAAGTTTGTCATTCCGAGGAACGAGGAATCTCCGCGAGAAGCTCGACAACGATTGACAACTTTTCTGTGCGGAGCTACTTGCGGAAATTCCTCGTTCCTCGGAATGACAAGATTGTGGTTATGTTTAATTATTTTTTCAAAATCCCTTTTTCAACACTTTCATTAATCAAACCTTCAGCATAATTCCATAACGTTTTTGAACCATTTTTGATTACGCTTTTTTTCTCGTAAACCTTGTCGTATTTCACGTCAAACTCTTTCCAAGTTCCGCCGTTATTAGACGTATTTTGCAATAAAGGCTCTAATCTGTCCATAGATCTTGCAAATTTTGCTTCGTTGGTTTCTCCTGCTTCAAATTCTTCCCAAATGGCTATGAATTCTTCAGCCTGTTTTTTAGGAAGCAAACCAAAAATCCGATTCGCGGCTAAACGTTCTTCATCCGTATTATCATGATTTTTTACAGTGTCATACATAAAAACATCACCAGCATCGATTTCTACAATATCATGAATCAAAACCATTTTTACGACTTTCAAAACATCAATCGGTTCATTTGAATGTTCGGCTAAAACGATTGCCATTAATGCCAAATGCCAGCTGTGTTCCGCATCATTTTCATATCGATCACTATTAAAAAGCTTCGTTTTTCGCTGAATGTATTTTACTTTATCAATTTCTTTTATAAAAGCAATTTGATCTAATAAATCTTTTGTATTCATATCAATATTTTTCGTCAGTTACAAAATTTTACGCAGTTTTTTTCACCAAAATATTAAGTTACATAAGTGCATTTTAGCATATCGTAAATTGCCTGTCGCCTTAAATTCCTTATATTACTTATATGGTGAAATTTCCTTTTTTACGCAGAAATCAAATTTCTGTAACATTAGTCACCTATTTTACGAAAAAACAAACTTACCTTTGTGTTCCATATTTTAGATTTCCAAATCATGAAAATTGAACAAATTTACACCGGATGCCTTGCGCAAGGTGCATACTACATAACTTCAAATGGCGAAGCGGCGATTATTGATCCGCTTAGAGAAATTCAGCCTTATTTAGATCGTTTAGAACGCGACAATGTTAAATTGAAATACATTTTTGAAACGCATTTTCACGCCGATTTTGTTTCTGGACATGTCGATTTAAGCAAAGAAACTAGCGCACCAATTGTTTACGGACCAAATGCGACTTGCGAATTCGACTGCATTTCTGCAAAAGATGGACAAGAATTTAAAATCGGAAAAATTACGATTAAAGTATTGCACACTCCCGGACATACGATGGAAAGCACTACTTTTTTACTGATTGACGAAAACGGAAAAGATCATGCTATTTTTTCTGGAGATACTTTATTTATTGGTGATGTCGGACGTCCAGATTTAGCACAAAAAGCAGCCGGAATGACACAAGATCAATTGGCCGGAATTTTATTTCATTCTTTAAGAGATAAAATCATGACTTTGGCCGATGAGGTAATCGTTTATCCAGCGCATGGTGCGGGAAGCGCCTGCGGGAAAAACATGAGCAAAGAAACTGTTTCGACTATTGGAAATCAAAAAGCAACGAACTATGCTTTGCGCGCCAATATGACCGAAGCCGAATTTATTGAAGAAGTAACTGACGGATTATTGCCTCCTCCAGCTTATTTCAGCATGAACGTTGCCATGAACAAACAAGGTTACGAAAGCTTTGAAACCGTTTTACATAACGGAATGAAAGCTATTAAAGCGGAAGAATTTGAAGCTGTTGCTGAAGAAACTGGAGCTTTGATTCTAGACACAAGAAGTGCTGCCGATTTCAGTAAAGGATTTATTCCGCAGTCAATTAATATCGGAATCAATGGTGATTTTGCCCCTTGGGTTGGAACTCTAATTGCCGATGTAAAACAACCAATTGTATTAGTTACTTCTGCAGGTATGGAAGAAGAAACTGTTACTCGATTGAGCCGTGTAGGTTTTGATTCGATTATAGGGCATTTGGAAGGCGGTTTTGAAGCTTGGCAAAAAGCTGGTTTTGAAACTGATACCGTAAACAGAATTACTGCTGAACAATTTGCAAAAGAAGTAAAAATTGATACCGATAAAATTATCGACATTCGTAAAGAAACAGAATACGAAGCAGAACATATTGAAGACGCTTACAGCAAACCTTTGGCTTATATTAATGACTGGGTAAAAGACATTAACCCGAATGAACATTTTTATTTACACTGCGCCGGCGGTTACAGAAGTATGATTGCAGCTTCGATTTTACAGGCTCGCGGTTTTAGAAATTTTTCTGAAATTGAAGGCGGTTTTGGAGCGATCTCAAAAACAGAAATTCCAAAATCAGATTTTGTTTGTCAGAGCAAGGTTTTGAAAGCATAAACATTGAACATAAATTTTTACCATTAAGATATTAAGTTAATTAAGTTGGAATGCTTAATTTTTCTTTACCTTCTTTGAAAGTTTCATTAAGTTAGATTTGCTTAATATCCTTAATATCTTAATGGTTAAAAAACAAAAAGCACTTAATTTTAGTTATGAGTATATTAGAAATTATAAAAGAACCTTGGCCTTGGTATGTTGCAGGTCCGTTGATTGGATTGACTGTTCCAATTTTATTAATTATCGGAAATAAATCTTTCGGGATTAGTTCTTCGCTGCGACATATTTGTGCGGCTTGCATTCCTTCGAATATTTCGTTTTTTAAATATGACTGGAAAAAAGAAAGTTGGAATTTATTTTTCGTTTTCGGAATTTTTCTTGGTGGCGCTATAGCAGCTTATTTTCTGTCAAATCCAAATGCGGTTGAAATTACACCACAACTTTCAGAACAATTAGCGTCATACGGAATCACAGATCATTCTGGATTATTGCCAAAAGAACTTTTTTCTTGGGAAAGTTTATTTACACTTCGTGGTTTCATTATGATTGTTGTTGGCGGATTTTTAGTTGGTTTCGGGACGCGATACGCGGGCGGATGTACGAGTGGTCATGCCATTATGGGATTATCAAACTTGCAATGGCCTTCATTAGTAGCTACAATCTGTTTTATGATTGGCGGCTTTGTAATGTCGCTTTTGATTTTACCTTATATTCTTTCACTTTAAAATTCCAAAAATGAATAATTTAGAAAATAAAAATATAGACAGCGAAGGAATCAACGCAAGTCAGAAAAAAGAAACTGGACTGGCAAACGTTAAATATTTAATAGTTGGAATCTTTTTCGGAATTGTATTTGTGAAGGCTGAAATTATCAGCTGGTTTCGCATTCAGGAAATGTTCCATTTACAGTCGTTTTTTATGTATGGCGTAATTGGGAGCGCAGTTGCTGTTGGACTTATATCTGTTCAACTGATAAAAAAATTCAACATTAAAACCCTTCAGGGCGAGAAAGTCGAAATTCAGCCAAAGACTTTCAGCAAAGGACAAATTTATGGTGGATTACTATTTGGTTTTGGATGGGCGATTACCGGAGCTTGTCCGGGACCTCTTTTTGCTCAAATTGGAACTGGAGTTACTGTAATTGTCGTTACTTTATTAAGCGCCATTGCCGGAACTTGGTTTTATGGATTGATTAAAGACAAATTGCCTCATTAAAAAATGAATACAGCAGAAAAGTTATCGTTACGAAAAGCAAATCTTTCAGAAATACCGCAAATTTGGACTATTCTACAAGATGCGATTGAACAAAGACGACTAGATGGAAGCACGCAATGGCAAGACGGTTATCCAAATGAACTTTCAATTGAAAATGATATAAAAAATGGATACGCTTATGTACTGACAGAAAACGAATCGATTTTGTGTTACGCGGCCATTATTTTCGATAAAGAACCGGCTTACGAAGACATAGAAGGCAAATGGCTTACTAATGGTGAGTATGTTGTAGTGCATCGTGTAGCCGTTTCAAAATTGGCAAAAGGAAAAGGCATTGCTACTAAACTATTTGAAAACATCGAGAGTTTAAGTGTCGCAAATAACACTTACAGTATAAAAGTAGATACGAACTTTGACAACATTCCGATGTTGAAAATTCTTGACAGATTAAAATATACATATTGTGGCGAAGTCTATTTTAGAGGTTCTGCAAGAAGGGCTTATGAAAAACAATTAGTTTAAGAATTTTTGCTTTTAAAAATTAATTTATAAAACCCGACATGTTTTAAAAACCTGTCGGGTTTTGCGTATCCTGTGCTCGCGTGAGGGATAGAAGCTAGCTACCGAAGTAGCGCGTATAGCCCGACAGTATTTAAGAAAAGGCCTCATGAACGCAAACTATATTTAGGCCTTTTTTTAAATACTGGCACGCCCTGATAATCAAACTTTACATTCTGTTAAAACCAATTATTTTAAAGAACTAAAACTTAACCATATCTTTATCAAAGCTTTAGAAAAATTTATAAATATAATTCGGAACTTTACAAAAATAAATAATACTTTTATAGTAATTATATAGGCTTTATCAAGTTAGTAATTTCAGCATTATTTCAATTAACAAAAAATTAACACAACATTTGTATATACAACTATTAAAAGTTATACATTTGTATATACAAATTATACACTTACGACTATGACAATTGAAGAGGTTATTAAGAGTACAGTTAAGATGGATAATGCGAAAAAAGTTATTCTGAATATTATGTACACACAGAATGTGATTCAGGATCATTTCAACGAGTTGATAAAACCGTATGATTTATCTGGAGAGCAATATAATGTATTGCGCATATTAAGAGGACAAAAAGGAAATCCTGCTAATATGTGTGTGATACAAGAACGTATGTTAGCCAAAACGAGTAACACAACCCGATTAGTTGACAAATTATTACTGAAAGAATTCGTTACAAGGAATGTTTGTCCTGATAATCGACGAAAAATCGAAGTTTTGATTACTCAAAAAGGATTAGATGTATTAAAAGAATTAGACCCTAAGGTAGATGAGCACGAGCGCGTATTTGCCGAGAATATAAGCCCAGAAGAATTAGAATTATTAAACAAGTTATTAGAAAAATACCGAACCCAACAAAATTAATATTTATGAGTACATTATTAGACAATTTAAATTGGAGATACGCAACCAAAAAATTTGATGCAACTAAAAAGATTTCTGCTGCAGATTTAAATACTTTAAAAGAAGCTGTTAGATTAGCTGCTTCTTCATACGGATTACAACCTTACAAAGTTATTATTGTAGAAAATCCTGAAATTAGAGAAAAACTAAAAGCAGCAGCTTACGGTCAAACGCAAATTACTGATGCTTCTCAACTTTTCATTTTTGCAAATGACTTAAATGCAGGACCAGAATCTGTAGATGCTTACATCAAAAATATCAGTGAAACAAGAGGCGTTCCTGCTGATGCTTTGGCTGGTTTCAGCGATATGATGAAAGGTACTCATTGCAAACTTATCTCAAGATGCAAAAAATATCTGGACAGCAAAACAAACTTACATTGCTTTAGGAACTTTACTTGCTGCAGCTGCTGAATTGAAAATCGACGCTACGCCAATGGAAGGTTTTAATCCTGCAGCATTCAATGAAATCTTAGGATTTCGACAAATTAGGTTTAAACGCTTCAGTTATTGCAACTGTTGGTTACAGACATGATGAGGACGACGCTCAGCATTACAAAAAAGTTAGAAAATCTCACGAAGAATTATTTATCACTCTATAATTATTATTAATCCAAATTCAATTTTAAACAACATGAAAAATTTAAAAACAATTGCAATAGCATTATTCGTAGCAGCGGCTAGTATTTCAGTAAATGCTCAAACAAAAAAAATCGACGCAAAAGCATCTACTATTAAATGGGTAGGTAAAAAAGTAACTGGAGAGCACTCTGGAACAGTAAACTTCAAAGAAGGTGCTGTAGTTTTCAAAGGAAAAAAATTAGTTGGTGGTTCATTCACTGTTGATATGACTTCTTTAACTTCTACAGATTTAACTGGAGAATACCAAGGAAAATTAAACGGACACTTAAAAGCTGACGATTTCTTTGGAACTGATAAATTCCCAACTGCAAAATTAGTTTTCAAAACTATCGGTGCTAAAGCAACTGACGTTTACACTGTTACTGCTGACTTAACTATCAAAGGAATTACTAAACCGGTAACTTTTGATATCACTGTAGCTGGAAACACTGCAACTACAGCTTTCAAAGTTGACAGAACTAAATATGACATTAAATATGATTCAGGTAAGTTTCTTCGAAGGTTTAGGAGATAAAACTATCAACGACGAATTTGAATTGACTGTAGCTTTAAAATTCTAATATTTTAAGATTTACAAGTTTTTATAAAAAACAAACCCCGATAGTCTGGACTATCGGGGTTTGTTTTTTATATTATTCTTTCCAGAAACATAACATTCTTAATGTTCTAATAACGCTTTCATAATAACTATAACCGAATTGATTAACATTCGGGCTCTAATTTTGAGGAAATTAAAAATCCAAAACTAGAAATTAAAATTATAGTTATGAAAACAAAAACTACTCTTGCTTTTTTTATCGTTTTAAGCACTTTTTTTCTACAAGCCCAACAACAAACTAAAGGAATTATTGGAACTACAAACTGGATGAACAATTGGACCAATTTTAAACCTGCAGCTAACGAATATAATGAAGCAACCAATATAATTGCCGGAACAATAGACAAAGATTTAAGATTATTAAAACGTAATACGTATCAATTAGTTGGTGTTGTTTATGTGACTAATAATGCAACTTTGACAATCGAACCTGGAACTGTAATTCGCGGAGACGATAAAACCTGCGGGACACTTGTAATTACAAACGGTGCCAAAATTATGGCCGAAGGTTTAGAAACTGATCCTATTATTTTTACTTCAAATAAAGAAAAAACAGAAAGAAAACCGGGCGACTGGGGAGGAATTATTATTTTAGGCAAAGCTCCAATAAATACTTTAGGCGGTCTTCATACTTTACCATTTGATCTTGAACCACTATTAAATCATTATGGAGGTCAAGATGCTGAAGATAATTCTGGAATTTTAAAATATGTTCGAATTGAATATGCCGGAAGAAAATTAAGTTCATTGAAAGAGCTAAACGGACTTTCATTAGCTGGAGTTGGAAGAAAAACTGTTTTAAGCAATATTCAGGTTAGTTTTTCAAATGATGATTCTTTTGAAAGTTACGGTGGAGACTTAGTAATGAACAACTTAATTTCATACCGAACTACCGATGATGATTTCGATTTTACACAGGGAGTTCAGTGCAACATCAGCAATAGTATTGCTATTCGTCATCCGTTTTCATCAGATGTTTCGGGTTCAAGATGTTTTGAAGTAGATTCGTATGACAAAGTTGGAAATACGGATATGAGTAAAAAAATGACCAAAATTAATGCTACGAATATTACTTTAGTTAATCTGGAAGAGAACAATCAAGGTCTTGTGAGAGAATCTGTGTACGTTAGAGAAGATACTTTTTTCAATTTATCAAATAGTATTATTTCTGGCTTTACTCCTTTTGTTTTATTAGAAGGAAATATTGGAAATGGCGATGCAAATTTGGCAAAACTTACATTCAAGAATTTAATTGTCAACAATTGTAATGGTGGTTTTACTAGTGAATCTGCGTCAAGTAATGCTGCAATTGAAAACTTTTATAATAACCAAAATACGGGTATAGAATACACAAAAGTTAAGAATACAGAACTTTTTACTACACCTAACATTAAAGGAAGTCCAGATTTTAGAGCAAACGTAAATAACACTCTGGCTATTGGAAATTAAGGCCTTGAACGATTTTTACATTTTAAAATTTAACAAATTTTCAGATTTAGAAAAGTTTTTTTTGAAATTTTATACCTTCTAATTCAAATTACCTTTATATATTTGTGATATCAAAATAAGGAAATGAAAACATTAATGAACAATACTTGGTGGTGGAAGAATTTACGTCAAACGTCGTGAACTAAGCTTCCTATGGTATTTTCAAAACTATAAATATAAAAGGCTTGTCATCACGACAAGCCTTTTTTTTTGGCCGAAACTTTAGAAGATAAATTAAAAACTAAAAAACAACATACTTTGAAACCTTTTATACTTAATACACATTACAAACAAATTCTGGCAGACACTATCACGCCGGTAAGTATTTATTTTAAAATCAGAGATAAATTCCCGAATAGTTTATTACTTGAAAGTAGTGATTATCACGGAAATGACAACAGTTTTTCTTATATCTGCTGTAATCCAATTGCAACGATAAAAATCGAAAACGAAACGATTTCTAAAACTTTCCCTGACGGAACAACGGAGCAAATTAAAATCGATGCTTCAACTAATATTCCAGAAGTAATTCAGGAATTTTCGAGTCAGTTCAAATCGGAGAAAAACGATTTTAAATTCATCAATAACGGATTGTTTGGATACATTTCTTATGATGCTGTTCGTTATTTTGAGAAAGTTTCAATCGCTAAAAAAGACAGCGCCACTTTAATTCCGGATGTATTTTACGCGGTTTATCAAAACATTATTGCAATCAACCATTTTAAAAATGAAGCTTACATTTTTTGTCATAGTGTTGATGGAAGAAATAATATTTCAGAAATCGAACAATTATTACAATCCAGAAACATAGCTTCATACAAATTCACCAAAGAAGGCGAAGGTTTTTCTAATTTAACCGATGAAGAATTCAAACATAATGTGGCGTTAGCCAAAAAACATTGTTTCCGTGGTGATGTATTTCAATTGGTTTTATCCCGTCGTTTTACACAAGGTTTTAAAGGTGACGAATTCAATGTTTATCGCGCTTTAAGAAGCATTAATCCTTCTCCATATTTATTCTTTTTTGATTATGGAGATTTCAAAATTTTTGGGTCTTCGCCCGAAGCGCAAATTATCGTAAAAAACAGAAAAGCCGAAATTCACCCAATCGCAGGAACTTTCAAAAGAACTGGAAATGATGAACATGATGCCATTTTAGCCAAACAACTTTCTGAAGATAAAAAAGAAAATAGCGAACACGTAATGTTGGTCGATCTTGCAAGAAATGATTTAAGCAGAAACGGTCACGATGTAAATGTTGAGAAATACAGAGAAGTTCAGTTTTTCTCGCATGTGATTCACTTAGTTTCAAAAGTTACGGGACATTTACACGAAAAAGCTACTACAATGCAGGTTGTTGCTGATACTTTCCCAGCCGGAACTTTAAGCGGTGCGCCAAAACACAGAGCGATGCAATTGATTGAAGATTACGAAAAAACAAATCGTAATTTTTACGGAGGAGCGATCGGTTTCATGGATTTTGAAGGCAACTTTAATCACGCCATTATGATTCGAACTTTCCTTAGCTAAAAATCATCAATTACATTGTCAGGCCGGCGCCGGAATTGTAGCAAGTTCAGACGAAGAAAGCGAAATGCAGGAAGTTTATAATAAATTAATAGCGTTGAATACAGCGCTGGAAATGGCGGAAAAAATTTAGTTTCAGGTTTTCTTTAGTTTCAAGTTTCAAGTTGTTGGAACGTCAAACCTGAAACCTGAAACCTTAAACTTGAAACCTTTAAACAAAACCATAAATCATGAAAAAAGCAGTATCAATTTTTATTTTAATCATTACCCTTACCTCTTGTAATTCGGAGAAAAAAGAAAATCCAATTCAAGGAACCTGGCGTCTGATATCGGCAGAAACGACAGAAAAAGATTCAACTTTCTCGACTTTCAATCCGAAAACAAAAATGATTAAAATTATAAATGAAACGCATTTCGCTTTTTTCAATCATGATTTGAATAACGGGAAAGATTCAACAAATGCAGTATTCTTTGGCGGAGGCGGAAAATATACTTTGAAAGATAGTGTTTACACCGAAAATCTGGAATATTTCAATAATCGTCAATGGGAAAATGGCAAATTTGAGTTCGTCGTAAAAATCAAAAATGACACTTTAACTCAAAAAGGAATCGAAAAAGTAGAGAAATTAGGAATCAACCGAATTATTACAGAAAAATACGTTCGAGAAAAATAAAATTTAGTTTCAAGTTTTCATTGTTTCAAGTTTCAAGTTGTTGGAACGTGAAACCTAAGAAACTTGAAACTTGAAACAAACAAACTCATGAAAAAAATATTAGTTATAGACAATTACGATAGTTTCACTTACAATTTAGTGCACTATCTAGAAGATTTAAACTGCGAAGTTACTGTTTACAGAAACGACGAATTTGATATTGACGAAATCGCAACTTTCGACAAAATATTACTTTCTCCGGGACCTGGAATTCCGGATGAAGCTGGTTTACTAAAAGAAGTAATTCAGAAATACGGACCTACAAAAAGCATTTTAGGTGTTTGCTTAGGACAACAAGCAATTGGAGAAGTTTTTGGCGGAACACTTTCAAACCTTGACAAAGTATATCATGGAGTTGCAACAAATGTAAAAACAGTGGTTTCGGACGAAATTTTATTTGAAGGTTTAGGAAATGAATTCGAAGTTGGAAGATATCATTCCTGGGTTGTTGATGCTAATTTACCTGACGTTTTAGAAGCAACTTCAATCGACGAAAACGGGCAAATTATGTCATTAAGACACAAAACTTTTGATGTTAGAGGCGTTCAGTTTCATCCGGAAAGTGTTTTAACTCCAAAAGGAAAATTGATTTTAGAGAATTGGATTAGAAGCTAGTTAATTTTTGTTTCAAGTTTCAGGTTTCAAGTTGTTGGAACCTGAAACTTGAAACCTGAAACTTAAAACAAAATCAATGGAAATAACAATTTCAAATACCAAAGAAATCAATATTGAAGATATTTTGATTTTATACAAAGCCAACGAATGGAGTTCGGCCAGCAAACCAAATGAACTTTATAACGGTTTATTAAACTCTGAAACTTTAATAACAGCTTGGGAAGGAGAAAAACTAATTGGACTTGGAAATGCAATTTCTGATGGATTTTTAACGGTTTACTATCCGCATTTATTGGTGCTTCCGGAATATCAAGGAAAGGGAATTGGAAAAATGATTGTGGATAAAATGCAGGAGAAATACAGTCACTTTCACATGCAAATGTTAACCGCCGACGGAAAATCAGTTGACTTTTATAAAAAGAATGGTTTTGAGAGAGCCGGAAAAACAGAGCCCATGTGGATTTATAAGGGAAATGAACACTAAAAAGTTTCAGGTTTCAAGTTCTAAGTTTCAAGTTTGTACAGAACCTGAATCCTGAAACTTGAAACAAAAAAAACTAAAATTAACAAAATGAAAACTATATTAAATAAATTAATCAACCACGAAGTGCTTTCTAAAGAAGAAGCCAAAGACGTATTGATTAATATTTCAAGTGGAAATTATAATCCGAGTCAGATTTCGGCATTTTTGACCGTTTATATGATGCGAAGTATTACGATTGATGAACTTTCAGGTTTTCGTGAAGCTTTATTGGAATTGTGTATTCGCGTGGATTTATCAGCGTACAACACTATCGATTTATGCGGAACGGGTGGCGACGGAAAAGATACTTTCAACATTTCAACTTTAGCTTCTTTTGTTTCAGCCGGAGCAGGAATAAAAGTAGCAAAACATGGAAATTACGGCGTTTCCTCGATTTCAGGATCGAGCAACGTAATGGAAAAAATGGGAATTAAATTCAGCAACGATCCTTCTTTTTTAGAAAAATGTATTGATCAGGCTGGAATTTGCGTTTTGCACGCTCCCCTATTTCATCCGGCAATGAAAAATGTTGGGACCAATCCGAAAAGAATTAGCAGTAAAAACGTTCTTTAATATGTTGGGACCAATGGTAAATCCGTCATTTCCACAAAATCAATTGGTTGGCGTTTTCAATTTAGAATTAGCCCGAATGTATGCTTATTTATATCAAAACACGGATATAAATTTTACCATACTTACATTCGCTTGACGGTTATGACGAAATTTCTTTAACTGGCCCGACTAAAATCATAACAAGTCATATGGAAGGCATGTTAAAACCGGAAGATTTTGGTGTTCGCCTTTTATCTCAAACCGAAATTGAAGGTGGAAAAACAATTGAAGAATCAGCTGAAATGTTCATAAATATCATTTCAGGAAAAGGAACTGAAGCCCAAAATAATGTAGTTCTGGCAAACGCCGCAATGGCAATTACAACGGTTACAAAATGTTCTCCGCTGGAAGGATTTGAATTGGCAAAAGAAAGTCTTTTTTCAGGAAAAGGACTTCGAGCTTTAAAAACTTTACAAGAATTAAGCAGGTAAAAATTGTTTCAAGTTTAAGGTTTCAAGTTTCAAGTTGTTGGAACGAACCTGAAACTTGAAACCTGAAACAAAAACAACATGAATATCTTAGATAAAATAATAATCGATAAACAACGCGAAGTCGTTCTTAAAAAATCAATCATTCCAGTTTCGCAATTGGAAAGTTCAGTATTTTTTGGAAAACAAACGATTTCTTTAAGTCAGAAATTGAGAGAAAGCAACTCTGGAATTATCGCAGAACACAAACGCCGTTCTCCTTCAAAATCAATTATAAACAACAATTTTACGGTTGAAGAAGTTGTAAAAGGTTACGAAAATGCAGGTGCTTGCGGAATTTCAGTTTTAACTGATGGAAAATATTTTGGTGGTTCTTTAGATGATTTACTTTTGGCAAGAGCCTCAGTAAATATTCCGCTTTTGCGAAAAGAATTTATTGTCGACGAATATCAGATTTTAGAAGCAAAAGCCCATGGAGCCGATTTGATTTTATTGATTGCAGCGGTTTTAACCCGTGAAGAAATAAAATCTTTATCTGAATTTGCGAAAAAATTAGGTTTAGAAGTTTTATTGGAAGTTCACAATCAGGAAGAATTAGAAAAATCAATTATGCCTAGTCTGGACATGATTGGCGTGAACAACAGAAACCTAAAAACTTTCGAAGTAAGTCTGGATTTCAGCAAACAACTGGCATCGCAAATCCCGAATGATTTCGTAAAAGTTTCAGAAAGCGGTATTTCATCGATCGAAGCCATTCACGAACTAAAACCATACGGTTACAAAGGTTTCTTAATTGGAGAAAACTTCATGAAAACGGACAACGCCGGAAAAGCAGCAACTGACTTTATAATCAGCTTTAGGCATTAAGCTATAAGCAATAAGCCTTTTTAACATTACTAATTTAGCCTAAAGCCTAAAGCTTAAAGCTTAAAGCATTAAAAAAAATGAAACTCAAAATATGCGGCATGAAATATCCCGAAAACATACTCGAAGTAGGCGCACTCCTACCCGATTATATGGGATTTATTTTCTGGGAGAAATCCGCTCGATATTTTAATGGAGAAATTCCGGAACTGATAGAAACAGTTAAAAAAGTGGGCGTTTTTGTAAATCAAAGTCAGGAAGAAATTCTAGAAAAAGTTCCAAAATATAATTTGCAAGCCGTTCAATTACACGGAAACGAATCGGTTGAATTTTGTATCAGAATTAAAAAAGCAATTACCAAAAAAGATCGAAATCATAAAAGCATTTTCTGCCGATGAAAATTTTGATTTTGAAGCTATAAAACCTTTCGAAGCGGTTTGCTGATTATTTTCCTTTTTGATACCAAAGGAAAACTACCGGGCGGCAACGGAACCACATTCGACTGGACGATATTAAAAAAATATAATTCTGATAAACCATTCTTTTTGAGTGGCGGCATCGGAATTGAAGAATTAAAAGCCATCGAAGAAATTTCAAAAACCAATTTACCTATTTATGCTATCGATGTAAATAGTAAATTTGAAATCGAACCGGGGCTGAAAAACAAAAATCTATTAAGCAATTTCAAACGAAAATTTGATGTTGCCAACTTTTAAACTTTAAACGAAATGAACTTTAACGTTAACGAAAAAGGATATTACGGAGAATTTGGAGGAGCTTATATTCCTGAAATGCTATATCCGAATGTAGAAGAATTACGTCAGAATTATTTAAAAATAACAAGCGAACCCGATTTTAAAGCTGAGTTTGACCAATTGTTAAAAGATTACGTTGGACGCCCTAGTCCGCTTATATTTTGCGAAGCGTTTATCTGAAAAATACAATACTAAAGTGTATCTGAAAAGAGAAGATTTAAATCATACCGGCGCACACAAAGTCAACAATACAATTGGACAAATTTTGGTTGCAAAACGTTTAGGTAAAAAAAGAATTATTGCCGAAACCGGAGCAGGCCAGCATGGCGTTGCAACTGCAACAGTTTGTGCTTTAATGGGCATGGAATGTATCGTTTACATGGGCGAAATCGACATTGCACGCCAGGCGCCAAACGTTGCCCGTATGAAAATGTTAGGCGCAGAAGTTCGTCCGGCACTTTCGGGTTCAAGAACTTTAAAAGACGCTACAAACGAAGCGATTCGCGACTGGATCAATAATCCGGTTGACACACATTATATCATTGGATCTGCAATTGGACCACATCCTTATCCGGATATGGTAACGCGTTTTCAAAGTGTGATTTCCGAAGAAATAAAATGGCAGTTAAAAGAAAAAGAAGGACGTGAAAATCCTGATTATGTTGTGGCTTGTATTGGCGGCGGAAGTAATGCTGCCGGAACATATTATCACTTTTTGCACGAGCCCGAAGTTGGTATTATCGCCGTTGAAGCAGCCGGAAAAGGTGTCGATAGCGGTCATAGTGCGGCAACCAGCAAATTAGGAAAAGTTGGTGTTATTCACGGCTGTAAAACCCTTTTAATGCAAACTCCAGACGGACAAATTACAGAGCCGTATTCGATTTCTGCAGGTTTGGATTATCCGGGAGTTGGCCCAATGCACGCGCATTTGGCACAAACCGGACGCGGAGAATTTTTCTCAGTAACAGATGATGATGCGATGAATGCAGGTTTGCAATTGACAAAATTAGAAGGAATTATTCCTGCAATCGAAAGCGCACATGCATTTGCGGTTTTAGATCAAAAGAAATTTAAACCAACAGATATTGTCGTGATTAGTCTTTCGGGACGTGGCGATAAAGATTTAGACAATTATATTGATTATTTTAAGTTGTAACAGGACAATAATTGGGGCGTTCCCTTCGGTCGGGCTATCCGCTATATCTTTTTTATGGCAGAAAAAGCCATAAAAAAGGATACCGCTCCTATCCCTAACGCAAAAATAAAACGAGAAAAATCATAATTATGGAAAAGTTATTCTCTTACGGAACATTGAGATCAAAGCAAATTCAAATGCAGCTTTTTAATAAATTACTTAACCGGAACAGCAGACCAACTTTTGGGTTACAAACTAAAAAGTCTTCAAATAGAAGAAGAATTTGGAATGGCAGATTACGTTGTCGCACGACCAAGAGACGATTTATCAGAAATAATCCATGGTGTTGTTTTTAATATTTCTCCTTCAGATTTGGCCAAAGTTGATATATTCGAATCTAATGCTTATAAAAGAGTTCAAGTCAAATTGAAATCGGGAATTGTTGCCTGGATTTATATTGAAAATTAATAAAAAATACGAAATGATTCTGGCAGCAGCACAAACAAAACCAACACGTGGAGATATTGAAGCTAATTTATCAGACCATTATCGCCTTATTGAATTGGCCGTGCAAAATGGAGCGCAATTAATTGCTTTTCCAGAAATGTCGATCACCAGGTTATGAAAGAGCAGATGCACAAAAATTAGCTTTCAAAAAAGACGATTCACGTTTGGATCATCTGAAAAAATTGGCTTCTGAAAATAATATCACAATTATTGCAGGCGCGCCAATCGAAATTGAGTCGGAATTATTTATTGGCGAATTTGTTATTGCTCCTGATAATTCGGTTTCAATATATACAAAGCAGTTTTTGCATGAAGGCGAAGATGAATTTTTCAGTTCTTCTTTTGATTATAATCCGATGATTACGATTGAAGATCAAAAGATTTCGTTTGCGATTTGTGCTGATATTGATAATCCATTGCATCCAGAAAATGCATCTAAAAAAGGAACTGACATTTACATTGCGAGTATTTTCTTTTCGCCAAACGGAATTCCGAATGCGTACAGGGATTTACAAAACTACGCTCAAAAACATAAAATGAATGTTTTAATGGCTAATTTCAGTGGAGAATCATGGGGATCGCCTTCGGCTGGGCAGAGCGCTTTTTGGAATAACAAAGGAGAATTAATTGGACAGATGAATGATTCCGATTCGGGATTGTTATTAGTTGAAAAGCAAAATGATAATTGGACAAGTAAGATTATAAAAAATTAAAAAAAATGCCACAGATGTGCACAGATTTTATTCACGCAGATTAAGCAGATGAAAGCAGATTTAATTTAAAAAAAATCTGCGTAAATCGGCTTAAATCAATTTAAATCTGCGTGAAAAAATTTCAAGTATGAATCAGTGAAAATCATATAATCTGTGGCAAAAAAACTTAACATACCTACAAGGTTTTGAAAACCGTGTAGGAACGATAAAAAGATATTAAAATGAACAGAATAACTCAAAAATTACAAGAAGATAAAAAGATACTTTCTATTTATTTTTCTGCCGGATATCCTAATTTAAATGATACCGTTCAAATTATTCAGGATTTAGAAAAAAATGGCGTTGATTTAATTGAAATTGGTTTGCCTTTTAGTGATCCCTTGGCAGATGGACCAACAATTCAAGCGAGTTCGACGACAGCGCTTCATAACGGAATGACGACTCAAATTCTTTTTGATCAGCTGAAGAACATCCGCGAAAGCGTAAAAATTCCGTTGATTATTATGGGTTATTTTAATCCGATGTTGCAATATGGCGTTGAAGCTTTTTGTGCAAAATGTGCCGAAATTGGTATTGACGGATTAATTATTCCTGATCTTCCTGTTGATGTTTATGCTGATGAATACAAAGCTATTTTCGAAAAATATGGTTTGATAAATGTGTTTTTGATTACGCCACAAACTTCTGACGAACGTATTCGTTTTATCGACAGCGTTTCAAACGGATTTATTTATATGGTAAGTTCTGCAAGTGTTACAGGTTCTCAATCTGGTTTTGGAAATATTCAGGAAAGTTATTTCGAAAGAATTGGAAACATGAATTTGAAAAATCCTCAAATTGTAGGTTTCGGAATTTCTAATAAAGAAACTTTTAATCAGGCTACTAAATATGCAAAAGGCGCTATTATTGGAAGTGCTTTTATTAAGCATTTGAGTGAAAATGGTAGTGGGAAAATTAGAGAATTTGTTGGGGAGATTCGATAAAAATATTTTTAAAATTAAAGAATAACCATCTAGTCTGTCATTTCGACGAAGGAGAAATCTTCGCGAGAAGCTCGACAAAGATTGATACGCTAGATTGCGGAGTTACTTGCGAAGATTCCTCGTTCCTCGGAATGACAAGATTGTGTAAAAAGCTGAAATAGTAGTATTTCAGCTTTTTTATTTTAACCCGCAAAAGCATAAGTTAACATAAATCATCGAAACCGTTTTATGTTAATATTATGTTAAAATAAAATTAAACAAGTGTTTAAATTAAACAAGTGTTTAATTTTGTATTCGATTAGAAACAATACCATGTCATACATCGAATTAAACGATAAAAAAATTCAGATTCTTGAAGTTGCTGAAAAGCTATTTTCAGAGAAAGGATTTGAAGGGACTTCTATACGGGACATCTCAAAACATGCAAAAATTAATATTGCCATGGTTTCGTATTATTTTGGTTCAAAAGAAAGACTTTTGGAATCCCTAATCATCTACAAAACTTCTGATTTAAAACTACAACTCGAAAATTTATTACAGGAAAACATTGAACCTCTTGAAAAAGTCAATAAATTAATCGAAATTTACATTAACAGAATTAGTTGCAACAAAGGCATTTTCAGGGTTTTACACTTTGAACTTACCTCAAAAAAGATTGAAAAAAGCTTGATTGCTTTTTCAGAATTAAAAAAAGAAAATTTAAAATCTGTTGAAACAATTATAAAACAAGGCCAAGACAAAGGTGTTTTCAGGAAAGATGTCATCATTCCATTAATCACACCCACTATAATTGGTACTTATTTTCATTTTCATATGAATAAATTCTTTTTTCGAAGATTTACTAAATCTGAATACAGAAGAAATGTATGATAATTACATTAAAACCAGTCTTACAAAGCACATTCAACAAACTATAAAAGCGCTACTTGTTTATGAAAATTAATCCATTATTGCTCTTTGGTATTTTCTTTATCGGAATTTCATCAATAGAAGCACAAGAAAAAACAAGTTTAACCTTAGACGAAGCCGTAAAACTGGCTTGGGAAAAAAGTAGTGAAGTCTTCACTAGCCAATTCTAAGGTAAACTCAAAAAAATATGAATTGCAAACGGCAAAAGACACTCAGTATCCTGATGTTAAATTGTCGTCACAATATCAATATTTCCCAACAGCAAACATTCATATGGAATCACAATCTAGTGATAATTCTTCTAGTGATTCTGGTGAACCTGCTCCAAAAATGAATCAAGTTGTTTTTGCTCAAGCGGGAGTTACAATGCCACTTTTTTCTGGATTTAAAATTCAGAACAATGTTGATCTACGCAATAATATGTACTTAGCAGAAAGTGCTAATGCAGTAAAAACTAAAGAAGATGTTGCTTTACGTGTGGTACAATATTATACCAACTTATATAAAGCACAAAAAAGTCTTGAATTATTAGAGGAAAACAAAAAAAGTACAGAACAGCGTGTAAATGATTTTATTCAGTTGGAGAAAAACGGAATCATTCCTAAAAATGATTTTTGAAAGCGCAATTGCAACTTTCTAGAGTTCAATTATTGATTGATGAAGCTAAAAACAATGTGAGTATTACAAATTATTATTTGGTAACCCTTCTTAAAATGGATCCAAGTACTAAAATTTCAGTTAATGAAGCAGATTTAATTAAGTTTGAACCTCGTGTTTTACAATCTGATACACAAATTGCATTAGAAAACAGAAAAGATTTAGAGTCTATTCGCTTACAAAGTAAAGCTAGCGAAAACAATATAAAGATTGCTAAAAGTAGCTACTATCCTTCAATTGTTGTTTTGGGCGGTTATGCTTTATTAGATGTTAAAAACTTTGTAAATGCTACCAATTTAACCAATGTTGGAGTTGGACTTTCTTATGATTTGTCTGGTTTGATAAAAAACAGCAATAATGTTAAAGCGGCTGAAAGCAAATCTGAAGAAGTTAAACATTCAGAAGAAATTTTGACTGATCGTATTAAAGTGCAAGTTCAAAAAGCAGCTGAAGATTATGATTTAGCAATCAACCAAAGATGTTGTTTTTGAACAAGCTGTAGATCAAGCATCTGAAAATTACCGACTTGTAAAAGATAAATTTGATAATGGTTTATCTGACACAAATGATTTACTTGAAGCAGATGTAGATCAATTAAGTACTCAAATTAACACGGCATTATCAAAAGCCAATATCATTCAGAAGTATTACGAATTACTTACGGCAACAGGACAAATTTCTCAATCATTCAATCTTTCTAAAATATAATCGATAGCTCTCATGGAAAAGAAAAAGACAAATAAAAAATTCATCATCATACTAACCGTTTTGATTTTAGTGGGCGGAACTTACGGAATATCAAAATACATACACTCACAGGCTCACGAAGAAACGGATGATGCTCAAATCGAGAAAAAAATGAACCCGATTATTCCTAGAGTATCAGGATATATCAGTAAAGTTTATGTAAAAGATAATGACTTTGTAAAAAAAGGAGATACTTTATTTACGATTGATAAAAGAGATTATCAATTAAAAATTGATGAAGCAAATGCTGCATTATTAGGTGCTGAAGGTCAATATGAAGCTGCAAAAGCTGATATTGGAAGTGCTTACGCAAGCATCAATGTTTCTGATGCCAAATGAAATCTGCAAGCGGTTCTATCGAAAGTGCTAAAATCAGATTGAGACAACTTACAAACGATTATAATCGTTACAATAATTTGTATAAAACGCATACAATTACAAAACAGCAATACGAGCAAGCTTTGACAGCAAAAGAAGAAGCTGAAAACCAAGTGCGTGTTTTAGAACAACAACAAAGAGCAAGTTCTTACCAAAAATCGGTAATCCAGTCAAAGTCTAAAGTTTCTGACAAACAAACTGAAGTTGCTGCAGCTAATATCAAAAGAGCAAAAACAATGCTTGATGTTGCTAAATTAAACCTTACTTATACTGTTGTAACTGCAGCGATTGACGGTCAGGTTTCTAAAGTTGATATTCAGCCAGGACAATTGGTTCAGCCAGGACAATCTTTATTTTACATCATCAATAATAACGAAGCTTGGGTTGTAGCTAACTTCAAAGAAACGCAATTAAACAAAATGATTGTGGGGCAAAAAGTAAGCTTAAAAGTTGATGCATATCCTAATTATGAATTTAAAGGAATTGTAACTTCATTTTCTCCAGCAACAGGATCTCGTTTTTCATTATTGCCTCCTGACAATGCTACAGGAAACTTCGTGAAAACAATTCAGAGATTACCGGTAAAAATTAGTTTAGATCCATCGAACGACCCTGAAAAAGTAAAATTATTACGCCCAGGAATGAATGTTGACGTAGACGTACATTTGAAATAATATAAATGGCAACAGCAGTACAAGGCAGACGACGATTTAGTAGAATACGGCTACAGACGTGTGATCATAACGATTACGGCAGTACTTTGTGCATTGCTGGAAATCGTTGATACAACTATTGTAAACGTAGCGCTGACAGATATGCGAGGAAGCCTTGGTGCTACCTTGACCGATGTGGCGTGGGTAATTACAGCATACGCAATTGCGAATGTTATTGTAATTCCGATGACGAGCTGGCTATCACAGCAATTTGGAAGACGTAATTATTTTGTGGCTTCTATCATAATATTTACAGTCTGTTCCTTTTTGTGCGGTAACGCCAGTAATATTTGGGAACTAGTAGCTTTCCGATTCGTACAAGGTATGGGCGGTGGAGCATTACTTGTAACAGCCCAAACGATTATTACTGAAAGTTACCCGGTCGCCAAACGTGGAATGGCGCAGGCTATTTACGGAATGGGTGTAATTGTAGGTCCAACTTTAGGTCCGCCTTTAGGAGGTTATTTAGTAGATAATTATTCTTGGCCTTATATTTTTTACATCAATATTCCATTAGGGAATTATTGCTACTATTTTGGCTCTAACTTTTGTTAGAAGTCCGAAATATGGAGAAAAATTAAAAGCGAATCAGGTTGACTGGTGGGGAATTATTTTATTAAGTGCTTTTATTGGATCACTGCAATTCGTACTAGAACACGGACAACAAGATGATTGGTTTAACGATTCAACAATTGTAACACTAAGTGTTGTGACAGTATTAGGATTGATTCTTATTTATTTGGAGAGAGCTAACCTATAAATATCCAATCGTAAACTTGAGTGTTTTAAAAGACGGAAATTTAAGAATTGGAACCGTAATGTGTTTTATTCTTGGTTTTGGTTTGTACGGATCAACATTGATTATCCCAATTTACACGCAGTCAATTTTAGGATGGACAGCAACTGATGCCGGATTATTATTGATTCCGGGTTCGATTACGACAGCGTTCATGATGCCTTTTGTGGGTAATATGATTCAGAAGGGTGTTCCACAGGCGTATATGGTTGGAGTTGGATTTTTTGTTTTCTTCCTCTTTACTTATATGATGTACACTCGTATGACACCAGATACAGGAGTAGAACATATGTACTGGCCTTTGATTTTAAGAGGAATTGGTTTAGGATTGCTTTTCGTTCCTATTACAACGCTTTCACTTTCTACTTTAAAAGGAAAACATATTGGTGAAGGTGCCGCTTTTACTGGAATGATGAGACAATTAGGAGGTTCTTTTGGTATTGCCATCATTACCACTTTTATAACACGTTTCAGTCAGGCACACAGAGTCGATTTGATTAATAATTTAGATCCTGCAAAATACGATGTTCAGCAACGAATTTTAGGAATGCAGAGGGCTTTTATGTCTAAAGGATATAGTGCTGATGTCGCACTTAAAAAAGCCTATCAGGCAATAGATTATTCTATTTTAAAACAAAGCACTGTAATGTCTTACATGGATATTTTTATGTATCTGGGAATTTTGTTTTTATGTTGCATTCCGATTATTCTCTTTATTAAAAAAGGGAAGAACAAAATTAGTGCAGCCGACGCAATGCATTAATAATAATAATTTTATAATACGCAGAAACGCCGAATTCATCATTTAGAATTCGGCGTTTATTTTTTTATCTAACCGCAAAGAGCGCAAAGAATTTATTTATAACCGTCTTTAAAAACGCAAGGTTCGCAAAGCTTTATGTAAAAACTTTGCGAACCTTGCGTAAACCTTTGCGCTCTTCGCCGTTAAATAAACCTAGCAAAAAAACCTTAGCTCCTTAGTATCTCAGAACCTCAGCACCTTTAAAAAGTTACCTTGTAAAAACCAAATGATTTCCTTTTGAAAGATTCGCATCAAACTGATATCCTTCGTAATTGAAACCTTTTAAATCATCAATTGTTTCAGCGTTTGTGTCGATTATATAACGAACCATCATACCTCTCGCCTTCTTGGCAAAAAAACTGATCATTTTTAATTTTCCGTCTTTATAATCTTTGAAGTCTGGAGTGATTACAGGAACTTTCAGCGCTTTTACATCAACAGCAGAAAAATATTCGTTACTGGCTAAATTCACAAACAAATCACCTTTTTTCAATTCTTTGTTTAAAGCTTTTGTCACAGTTGGTTTCCAGAATTCATGTAAATTTTTAGATTCTCCAATTGGCATTTTAGTTCCCATTTCTAAACGGTATGCCTGCATTAAATCTAACGGTTTTAAAAGACCATAAAGTCCAGACAAAATTCTTAATTTATCTTGTAAAACATCTAATTTCTCTAACGAAATTGAATAGGCATCTAAACCTGTATAAACATCTCCATCAAAAGTATAAACTGCTGGACGGGCATTTTCAGATGTAAAAGGAGTTTTCCATTCTTGATTTCTCTTCCAGTTTAAATCGGCAAGTTTATCTGAAATCGACATTAATTCTGATAATTCAGATGGCTTTTTTTGTTTTACCACTTTGTGAACCACACGTGCTTCTTTTAAAAAATGCGGTTCTGTATATTGAGATGTTGGTAATTCTTTTTCAAAATTTAAGGACTTCGCTGGCGATATAACTATTTTCATTTGTGCTTTTTTGTATGATTCAAAAATACAAATTGAAATTTTAAAAATTAGAGATTGTAATTGATTTGTTTTATTGTTTCATAGTTTTTTTCGCCACGAATTCACGAATTATTTTTTTACAATCTATGCGTTTATTTCGTATCAATTCGCGTAATTAAACATTCTTTATTTTTGTTTTGATAAATTTCACTTGAAAAATTGTGAATTTACTCAAAAAATTAGGCTGTAGATTATAAAAGGCATTTTCTATGTTGTAAATTTGCATGCATTTCTTTTTCTTCAAAAAATTGAAATTGTGTTTTATTCAAAAATCACTCAATTCGTGGCTATACAAACAAATTATAAAACTGCTTTACAAAACAAAATATTCGATATTATTTCGAAAGCTTCTCAGGAACTAAATGTTGACTCTTATGTGATAGGAGGATTTGTTCGTGATTTGCTTTTAAATCGAGGTTCTAAAAAAGATATCGACGTTGTGGCGGTTGGAAGCGGTATAGAATTAGCTCTTAAAGTTTCTCAATTACTTCCAAACAAACCAAAAGTTCAGGTTTTTAAAACGTACGGAACGGCAATGCTTCGTTTTGAAGATACCGATATTGAATTTGTAGGCGCCCGAAAAGAATCTTATAATTTCGACAGCAGAAATCCGATTGTAGAAAACGGAACTTTACAAGATGACCAAAATCGTCGTGATTTTACGATTAATGCTTTGGCTATTTCTTTAAACGAAAAAAACTTCGGAGATCTTCTAGATCCTTTTGATGGTTTAACGGATTTAGAAAATAAAACGATCAAAACGCCATTAGATCCAGATATTACGTATTCTGATGATCCTTTGCGAATGCTTCGTGCGATTCGTTTCGCTAATCAGTTAGATTTTGAGATTGAAGAGAATTCGCTAAATGCCATCACAAAAAATGCAGAAAGAATAAAGATTATTTCTGGTGAAAGAATTGTAGATGAATTAAACAAAATACTTTCGACAGATAAACCTTCAATAGGATTTTTGCTTTTATATAAAACTGGACTTTTAGATTTGATTTTACCTGAATTAACAGCTTTAAATCAGGTAGAAGAAATTGAAGGTCATACACATAAAAACAATTTTTACCACACGCTGGAAGTAGTTGATAACATTTGTCCAAATACCGATGATGTCTGGTTGCGTTGGTCGGCGTTGCTACACGACATTGGAAAAGCGCCAACAAAACGTTTCAATAAAAAACAAGGCTGGACTTTTCACGGACATGAATTTTTGGGAGGAAAAATGGCTAAAAAAATATTCGAACGTTTGCACATGCCATTGAACCATAAAATGAAATTTGTACAAAAAATGGTTATTATGAGTTCACGTCCAATTGTTTTGGCTGAAGACATTGTAACCGACAGCGCCGTTCGCCGTTTGGTTTTTGATGCGGGAGAAGATGTAGAAAGTTTAATGACTTTATGCGAAGCAGATATCACAACTAAAAATCCGGCAAAATTCAAGAAATACCATAAAAACTTCGAAGTTGTCCGCAAGAAAATTGTTGAAGTTGAAGAGCGCGATCATGTTCGTAATTTCCAACCGCCAATTTCAGGTGAAGAAATTATGGAAATGTTTCGATTTGAAACCTTCACGCGAAATTGGTGTTTTGAAGGAAGCTGTAAAAGAAGCGATTTTAGAAGGCGATATTCCGAATGAATATCAGGCGGCTTACGATTTTGTGATAAAAAGAGCTGAAAAGTTGAATATAACGCTTAAAAAATAATGGACATTGTAGGAGCTTTTTTCTTATTACTTTTTCTATTGATCTTTACAGTATCAAATATTCTTTTTATAAAAAGTTTAAAGAAAAGCGAAATTGCACACTTCAAATATAAACTTATATTTTTTGTAATGTGTTTGGTTTCAGCCTTTGTAGCAGTGCTTACTTATTACTTTTTTAATAAGTATATTTTATTTGGCTTATTAAAAGTACAAATGATTAATAGCACCTATGAAGCCCGATTTACGGCAGTTTCATCTATTGGCATTTTAAATATTATAGGAAACTTTTTAATACTAAAATTTTATTTAAAAAACATTTATTTAAAAGAAAAAAATATAAAAACAAAAGAAATCGAATTAATCGGAAAAGAATGAAAAAAGAGAATAAATCAGTAATCATTTGGTTACTATCAGGTTGTGTTTTATTATTTTTAATGGTTGTCGTGGGCGGCATTACGCGATTGACCAATTCAGGTTTATCAATGACCGACTGGCATTTGGTAACCGACACCTTTCCGCCTTTAACAGATGCTAAATGGCAAGCCGCTTTTGACGAATACAAGAAGTTTCCTGAGTATCAAAAAATCAATATTCACAATGATTTTCAATTAGCAGATTATAAATTTATTTATTTCTGGGAATGGTTTCACCGCTTTATTGGTCGAATTATCGGACTTGTATTTTTTGTTCCGTTCGTTTACTTTTTAGTTAAAAAGAAATTAGATACAGATACCATCAAAAAATGTGTTGTGCTTTTAGGAATGGGCGCTTTTCAAGGTTTTCTTGGCTGGTTCATGGTTCGCTCAGGTTTAATTGATAATCCAGATGTTAGCCATTTTAGACTTTCATTACACTTGACTTTTGCTTTTATCACTTTTGCCTACACGCTTTGGGTGGCGCTTGATTTGATTTATCCGGAAAGAAATATTAATAAAATAATTCCGCTTCGCACTATTGCGCGTTATGCTTTCGCTGCTTTGTTAATCCAAATTATTTACGGCGGATTTGTTGCTGGCCTAAACGCCGGATTAATTCACAATCACTGGCCTTTAATGAGCGACGGACAATTTATTCACGAATCGGTTTTTATTGAGCAATCGACTTTACTTAAAAACTTAACTGAAGGAAAAAGTGGTGTTCAATTTGTTCACAGAACTTTTGCTTATGTTGTTGTTGCGATGATTCTTTTCCTTTTCTTCAAAAGCAAAAAATATTCACTTACAACTACACAGTCAAACGGAATCAAAACTTTAGTTCTTTTTGTTTTCATTCAGTTTTTACTTGGTGTTTTCACGTTGTTATACAGTGTTCCATTGGCTTTAGGGTTAATTCACCAAATTATGGCGTTTTTCCTTTTGAGTGCTATGACGTATACTTTGCATCGATTAAGTAAATAATTTAAAAACTATAAGACATAAAAAAATCCTTCATGATGAAGGATTTTTTTATGTCTTTTTCAATCTTGATTAGACTGGATTAAAATCCAGCCCTACAATATGAATCGAGCCGCTGGCTCTTTATTTGGATGGTTTTGAAAAAATTAGATCTTAAAATGTAGGAATTGATTTTATCCTAACCAAGCCTTAAAGTCTTGTACTTTTTCGCGGCTTACAATTACCTCATCTTCTTTATAGGTTGGCAAAATAACTTTAAGTCGGGAATTGGTGTAAACCTGAATTTCTTTTATTGCTTGAAGCGGCACAATGAATTTTCTGCTTACGCGGAAGAAATTCTTCATATCTAATTCTTGTTCTAGAATTTCTAAAGTCGAATCAATTAAATAATTTCTATTATCAAAAGTGTGAATGTAAGTTCCTTTATTTTCGCTAAAAAAACATTCGATTTCATCAGTTGTAATTACTTTTAAATGCTGTCCGATTTTAACGGTGAATCGCTTTTTATATGTCTTTTCGAAAGGATTCGAGAGCATTTGGCGAATTTGTTCAAAATCAAGCTGTAGATTAGAACTTTCTGATACTGCTTTTGGAAGCCTCAACTTGAATTTTTCGACAGCCACTTCAAGATCATCTTCATCAATTGGTTTTAAAAGATAATCTATACTGTTTAATTTGAATGCCTTTAAAGCATATTCATCATAAGCAGTTGTAAAGATAATGGCGCTTTTTATATCTATTTTTTCAAAAATTTCAAACGACAAACCATCTGACAATTGAATATCCAAGAAAATCAAATCGGGGTGTTCGTTGTTTGCAAACCAATCTACTGATTCTTCTACAGAATGCAGCATGGTTTTTACTGCAATATCAAGTTTTTCAAGCTTTCTCTGCAACAATCTTGCTGCAGGTTTTTCGTCTTCTATAATTAGTGTGGTCATTTATTTGGCTAAAAAATTGGAAAATCTATTTCAAAATTACTCCCATTTATTGGTATTTTGGTTCTCTTTTTCCATAAATTTTTGGATTTTCTTTTGTTCCCAATCTTTCGTAAAAAAGATATCTGGTCCAAATACCGAAAATGCATGAATTAATAGTGCTATTCCCCAATAAAAAGCCGTAGAATAAGTGTGCCAGTCTGATAAACCGTTGTAGATTACATCTTTACCAAATACATCGCGGTTCAAATTTGTTACTATAATTATTGCATTTACAATAATATAAATTCGCAAATGCGAATAAAAACCTTTTATTCTTTTTACTTTTCTGTATGCAATATTGAAGTTTTCATCGGTACTGAATTCTTCGCCGTAATCTTCAAAAATGTTTCTTCTAAAACGTCCCATTTTAAATCTCTTTTAAAGTTATTGCCATTTATTTGTATTGTGAGCTTCTTTTTCCATATAGCTCTGAATTTTTTTCTGTTCCCAGTTTGATCCAAAAAATAACTCGGGTCCAAAAACTGTTAAAGCATGAATCAGCAAGGCAATTCCCCAAAATATCGCTGTTGAATAAGTATCCCAGTCAAAAAATTCGTCTTCATGAAACCTAATCCCAATAAAATCTCTATTCATATTAGAAATAATAAGGATTACGTTGACGACTATATACACTTTTAAATGCGAGTAAAAATCTTTTATTTTTTTCACTTTTTTATACGCAATTTCAAAGCTTTCATCATCTTTAAATTCGTTTCTGTACTCTTCGTACATGCGTCTTCTAGAACATCCCATTTTAAATTCTTTTTAAAGTTATTGCCATTTTTTGCTCTTTTGTGACTCTTGATTCATATACTCCTGAATTTTTCTTTCTTCCCAATCATCACTACAGAAAATTTCTCGTCCAAAAACAGATACTGCATGCATCAACAATGCAATTCCCCAATAAAATGCTGTTGAATAAGTATGCCATTCAAACAAACCGCTATCGTTAAAATGACTTCCAATAAACTCTCTATTTAAACTTGAAATGATAATAATTGCATTTACAATTATATATACTTTTAAGTGAGAGTAAAACCCTTTTATTCTTCTAACCTTTCTATATGCAATATTAAAGCGTTCATCATTCGAAAATTCGTTTCTGTATTCTTCGTACATGCGTCTTCTTAAGCGTCCCATTTTATTTTTATTTAAGGATTATTGCCATTTTTTTTTGTTCTCTTTTTCTTTTTCCATGAATTCTTTGATCTTTTTTTCTTCCCAGTCTTTTCCTAAAACCGGAAATACTTCAAAAACTTTCAATCCGTGGAAAAGAACGCCAACGCCCCACCACATTAATGGCCAATAAAACCAAAGGTGATCTGGCGATGTCATTAAATTAATGACAATCAAAACTATATTTACTGAAATAAAGGCCGTTAAGTTTCCATAAAAACCTTTAATATTCTCGACTTTCTTTTTTGCCAAGTAATATTTATCCTCGTCATTAAAATTTACTTCCATGATTATTCCCATTTTTGTTTTTTTACTCTTTTATCTAAAAGGCTTTTCATTTTTCGTTCTTCCCATTCTTCATCAAAAATCTTGTACGAAGCAAACAAATCAATTACAGATACTAAAAATACAGTTGTCCAAATTACCATTACAACGCTATTCAAGTATCTTACAGGAAAGAAATTCAGCGACACTCCGTAATATTCTTTTAAAAGATAGATTGTCAATCCAATAACATAAAAAAAGGTATGTATATATACGGATTTAAGTTTTACCGCTTTTTTGCTGAAGATTTCTTGAAACTCAAATTTTTCTGAGTCATTATTACAATTTGTTTCCATGACTATTTCCAAGTTTGTTTATTCTTTTCTTTTTCTAGAATTTCTTTTATTTTTCGTTCTTCCCATTCTTTACTAAAGCTGGGCGAAATTTCAAAAGTTTTTAAACCATGTATCACCAGCCCTATTCCCCATCCAAAAACACACCATATAAACCATAAATATTCTGGCGAAGTCATTAAGTTTATAACTATCAAGATTATAGTTACAAGAATAAAAACTGTTAAATGCTCGTAAAATCCTCTAATCTCTTTTACTTTTTTTTGAGCTTTATGATAACGTCTTGCTTCAGTATGATCAGGTTCCATGATTATTGCCAAATTTGTTTGCTGTTTTCTTTCTCTAAAAGCGCTCTAATTTTTCGCTCTTCCCATTCTTTACTAAAAGCCGGCGAAATTCTAAAAGCTTTCATAGCATGCATGACAATTGCAAATCCCCAACCTAGCAAAGACCAAATAAACCATAAATAACCTGGAGAAGTCATAAGATTTACCACTATTACAATTGGATTGCAAAGAAGAAACACTGTCAAATGTTGGTAAAATTCTTTAATCTCTTTTACTCTTTTTTGAGCCTGATAATAACGATCTGCTTCAGTATAATTTGGTTCCATGATTATTTCCAAGTTTTTTGTTTGTTTTCTCTTTCTAGAATTTCTCTAATTTTTCGTTCTTCCCAATCTGAGCTGTATCCATAAACTTTAAAAGCATGCATTACAACTCCAAACCCCCAGCCTAAAGCCGAAAACCAAAACCATTGAAATCCAGGAGAATACCTCAAATTTATAAAAATTAAAAATGGAATCACACAACAATATGAAATTACATTTCCGTAAAATCCTTTCAATTCTTCTACTCTTTTTTTAGCTCTGAAATAAGCTTTATTTTCGTCGCTATAGTCTACACTTGTTTCCATAACTGTAATTTGTTTGGTTAAAATTGGAATCTTAACGGTGAATGTTTGTTCATTTTGTTCAATCACCACTTTTCTGTTTGTTACAATTCCGTATCGGTTTACAATATTCTGCAGTCCAACTCCTTTTCGATCCTGCAAAACTTCTTTCTTTTGAAAATCATTCTGAATTGCCAGATAATCTCCATCAATAAAAATTCGAATGTGTAAAGGCTTCTGCTCACTTACAACATTGTGTTTCACCGTATTTTCTAATAAAAGCTGTAAAGACAACGGAACTACTTTTGCATCTGGATTGATATCTGTTACTGGCACTTCATAAAACAGACTATTTTCAAAACGCATTTTAAGCAAATTCATATAGGTTTTTGCGAATGATAATTCATCCTCAACAGATACCAATTCTTTATCTTTTTGCTCTAAAACGTAGCGATAGATTTTAGATAAAGAAGTTGTAAATCGCTGTGCATTATCTGGATTTTCTTCGATCAAAGAACTTAAAACATTCAAGCTGTTAAAAAGAAAATGCGGGTCGATCTGATTTTTTAAACTCTCGAATTGAGCGTTTGCCGTTCCCGCAATGATTTTTTGCTGTGTAATTTCAAATTTCGAAGCTTGTTTCCATTTTACCATAAAGCTTCTGGCCTGCAGGAAAGTTGAAACACATAGAGAGACAACGATATAAAAAAGATGAACCCAAAGCATTCGTGCGCTAAAAAACACCTCTAAAGTTACGTGTTGAAGGACAACAAAAATGAAATAATTTATTCCTAAAACTACCGGAACCGTGTACAAAACAGTAGTCAGGATTCCGTAATAAACTCTCAAATTTGTTTGCTCCAGCCAATCCAATTTTTTATCCAGAAGAACACTGATAAATCCGTTCCCAAAACCGAGTCCGAAAGAATAAAGACAGCTTACAAAAAAAGTTACCGCAACATTTTTAACACTTAAATCGTCTCCTAAAAATGCTGAAAATAATATTGCAAAGACCATAGAAATCTTGAAACAGGTTATCGTTCCACTTCTTACATCTGCAAAGCTACTTCTATAGTCTTTCATTCTAAATCAGCTTAAATTAAATTTATTTTTTACAATTTTTTTGAGTTTCCAAAGCTCTTTCTAATCCCCATTTTGGAGAAAAAGGAGTTGCAGGTTTAAATGTAGCAAAAAGTTCAATAGCTCTGTCAACTTGCGCACATAATGGTTTTGTATCTACACCTGACCATTTTGCTCCTCCAATTTGATAATCAGCTTCACCAAAAACAATTCTTGGATTATTCGGGTCGATCGCTTTTCCTTTTGCGTAAGCTTCCATTACTTTAGCCGAATATTTCATTCCGTTTGTCATTGGATCTGCAACTACCCACGCTGTATAAATTAAAGCTTGCATGGCATAAAGCTCAGCATTATTCTGATCTTTTATAAATTCAACATCTAATGCATCCTGAGCTTTAGTTAATAACAAATCAATTTTTGTTTTATCTTTTTCGCTAAAAGCCGTTGTCGTATTGATCAAAGCTACATAATAATTTGGCAGATAACTTGTTTTCTCCGCTGCAGCAATTCTTTCAAACATTGCCGAAGCTTCCGCATTTTTTCCTTCTTTCCAAAGCCCAAAAGCTTTTCCCATTCCTTGTTCAAATTGTGTCTGAGCTGATAATAAACTACAGATAAATAATGTGATCATTGTAATAATTTTGGTCATGATTTCTTGGTTTTAAATTGTTTTTAAAATTGTTTCAAGTTTCAGGTTTCAAGTTTTGTGATTGATGATTGAAACCTCTTTTTTTTTTAGATTAAAATTGCAAGGGATAAAAATTTAAATTTCTTATTATTAACATTCAAAAAACTTTGAACTTTTGTCTCTTTGTTTCTTCTAATTTATACTTCAAAAGTATGTTGGATTTTATTCTTTTAAAATTAAATAATACTGAGTTGTCGATTTTGGTTACTGAATTGTTTTTTTGAAGGCTCTGAGGTTCTGAGATGCTAAGGTTCTAAGTTTTTTTTCTTAGCATCTCAGAACCTTAGTCCCTTAGCACCTAAAGATTCTTCAACTGATTCTCTTTTTTATCTTGGCTGATCGTCCAGAAGAAACCTACGAAGAAAAATCGGTCAGCGGTTGGCGTTACGGCTTGTCTTTGGTAAACTCCGTTTGGATCTGGCAATTTTGCATAATCATATCCAAAAATATTTTGTGTTCCTAATATGTTTGAAACTGAGAAATAAAGGATTTTTTGTGTTGTCAATAAATACGCCCAGTTAAAACTCAAACTATTATATGATTTTGTTTTTCCGTTCATAAATTGTGTTTGGTTTGGATCATTATACGGACGTCCCGAACTGTAGCTGTTTGTAAATCCGATTTGTGATTTCCAGTCGGTGATGAAATATTTTGTTACAACAGACAATGTATGATTAGCAATAAAACTTGGAGTTGCCATATTTGGGAAATTCTTATATTGTCTTTCAGAATCGATATAAGAATATGAAATCCAATATTCTAAGTTTTTATATAAATTGCTGTCTCTCCAAAATAAATCTAATCCTTTTGCATAACCTGAACCGTTATTATTGAAAACCGAATTGTACTCAATATTCTTCGTATCGTACTGAACCAAATTGCTGTAATCTTTGTAATAAGCTTCGGCTCTAAAAGTCTGTCCCGGTTTTGTAAACTGATAATTCAGGATATAATGTCTTGCTTTTTCACTTTCAAATTGATGATATTTTGAATACTTAATATAATCTACAACAGGCGTTTGTGTAAAATCTCCGTAAGCAAATGAAAACTGACTCGTTTTTGAAAATTTGTAAGCCAATGAAGCTCTTGGCGCAATATTATTTTCATTTAATAAACTGTTATTCGAATATCTCAAACCTACTTTCATTGCCAGTTTTTTAGAGAATAAAATATCTCCTTCTGCGTAAGCTGCAAAAATGTTAGAATCATATCTGTTTGTTACATCTATCGAAATATTATCCTTAAAATTTTCATCGTATTTGGTTATGAAATAATCAGATCCAAAAGATATTTTAAAATAATTTGAAACTTTTTTAGTCAGTTTCAATTTCAACTGAGCCGCATTTTCTTTGGCATCAATGTCATTGATATCATACTTGGTTAAATTTTTACTATAACCATAACTAATACCAGAAGTCAACTGCCAACCTGTTCCAAAAGTTCCTTTGTAAGAAGAGTTTAAATAAAAGTTATTATTATTTAAATCGGTTCTGATTGGATTTTCGAAGTTTATATTTTTCTGATTCAAATCGAATTTCTCAGAATCAAAAGCAGCATATAATTTAAAGATTCCGTTTGTGAAATTATATCTGTAAACTGTTTCTCCGCCAAGCGATTGATACGGGCTATTCCAATCTACATTTTGAGGAATTACAGCTTGATAAGGCGCCAGATTGATGTATGACATATTTACGCTTACAGAACTTTTTTTGAATTTTTGCGTATTTGCTAAACTTAATCCAACGGTCATTAAACCAATATCTGTTTTTTCGTGATCTGCTTCATCCTGAGTATTTAAAAGCAAAACACTTGACAAAGCTTCTCCATATTCTGCTGAATAACCTCCTGTAGAAAAAGCAATTCCGCTGAATAAAAAAGGAGAAAATCGGCTTCTTGTTGGTAAATTATTTGTGGTTGCTCCGTATGGCTGTGCCACTCGTATTCCGTCAACAAATGTCTGCGTTTCACTGGCTTCACCTCCACGAACAAATAAACGCCCGTCTTCACCTACAGATTGCGTTCCCGGCAAAGTCTGTAAAGCCGCAATAATATTTCCTGCAGAACCTGCAGTTGTAACAATATCTAAAGGTTTCAAAACCGAAACTCTCGCTTTGTCGCCAGATTCAAGTGTTCCGGCAGTAATTACAACAGCATCCAGCGCATTAACATTTTCTCTTAGTTTTACCGTTTGGTCTTTATAATTGGCAACGTCGATTTCTTGTTTGAAAGTTTCAAAAAGTAAAAAACTTACCACTAAAAATTTATTGCCCGTTTCGTTAGTCTGAAAAGAAAAGTCTCCCGTTTCAGAACTTGTTGCTCCGTCGTAAGTTCCATCAATATAAATATTTGCACCAGCAACTGGTTTCCCTTTTTGGTCCACAACTTTTCCCGAAATAGTGTTTTGAGCAAAAATTAAAGCTGTAAAAAAGAAAAAGCTTATTGTAAAAAGTAATTTGGTTTTCATGTCATCTTTGGTTTTTGATGAAGCAAAGATATTTTAACAATTCCTGTTAAAAAATATATAATAACCCAATTGTAGAATTTCGAGGATGAGTTGTAAATTACTAATTTGTATATTAGCTAGGAATTCCAAAAATACCTAATTATGTCAGAAAGTAAAAGAGTTTCGAATTTGTATCAATCCATTTATAATGGAAATCCGTGGCTTGAAGTTACCTTAGCAGATACTTTAAAAGATGTAACTGCAGCTCAAGCTTATAAAAAAATAAATCCTAATTTAAACACGATTTGGGAAATTGTCAATCACCTAATACAATGGAGAAGAAACATATTAAAACGTGTTCAAGGAGAAATAATAACAACTCCCGATCATAATTATTTTGTACCAATTTTAGATTCATCTGAACCTGCCTGGGAACAATCACTACAAAGTCTGGCAAAATCTCAGGAATTATGGAATGATTGTTTGAATAATTTCAATGATGAGGATTTCGAGAAAATCGATCAAAACAATAATCATAATTTTTATGAAGATATTCACGGAATTATTCAGCATGATGTTTATCATTTGGGACAGATTGTTATTTTGAAGAAATTGCTTTAATTTAATTCTAACACATAGAAACATAGATTTTCATTAACTAAAAGAGAATTTTTAAAAATCTAGATTTTACACATAGCTATGTGAATGTATGAAAATGAAATGCCTTTACCACAATTGGAAAGCTATGTTTCTATGTGTTGAAAAATAAAGATATCATGAAAAAATCAATACTATTATTCGCGTTTTTACTGCTAAGCGCAATAGGATTTTCTCAGGAAACCGAAGTCAAATATGACGAAAAACTGGCAAAATCTCTAAACGCCGATGAATACGGAATGAAGAAATATGTTTTCTGCCTTTTAAAATCAGGTACCAATACAACGGCTTCAAAAGAAGAAACTAAAAAGCTTTTTGAAGGTCATATGGCGAATATTGGAAAATTAGCCAAAGAAGGAAAACTAGTTGTCGCAGGACCTTTTATGAAAAATGATAGAAATTATCGAGGCATTTATATATTTAATGTTGAAACTATAGAAGAAGCAAAAGCGCTCGTAGCAACTGATCCCGCAATAAAAGCCAATTTACTCGAAGCCGAATTAACGCCTTGGTACAGCTCTGCTGCTTTGCAGGAAACTTTAAAAATACATGAGAAAATTGCCAAGACGAAAATGTAATAGATGAAAACAGAAAAAGAAAAAATGATCTCCGGCGAATATTACAACGCCTTTGATCCCGAATTACTAAAGGGCCGAAGAGCAGCAAAAAATCTTTTGCACAGCTTAAATGTAAAAGAATATCGTGTTACAAAAAGAGCAAAAGAAATTTTAAAAGAACTGATTCCGAATGCAGGAGCTGGTCTCTATATAGAACCGCCTTTTCATTGTGATTACGGTTATAATATTTTTTGTGGTGAAAACGTTTATTTCAATGTGAATTGTGTTGTTTTGGACTGCGCGCCTGTAAATATTGGGTCAAATGTTTTTATTGCGCCAAATGTTCAAATTTATACTGCCTCTCATCCGCTTGACGCTGAATTAAGAAAAACGCTTGAAAATGCATATCCCGTTACAATTGGAGACGATTGCTGGATTGGCGGAAATTCCGTTATTTGTCCGGGTGTAACAATCGGAAAAGGCTGTGTTATTGGCGCCGGATCTGTGGTTACAAAAGATATTCCAGACAATTCATTAGCCGTTGGAAATCCTGCAAAAGTTATTCGAAAATTAAATCAAGAACCTGAATCAAAAAAATAATGCTTACCTTAAATAAAGTTCATCATATTGCCATTTTATGTTCCGATTACGAAAAATCGAAATATTTCTATACCCAGATTTTAGGCTTAACGATTATTCGAGAAATTTACCGCGAAGAACGTCAGTCTTATAAACTAGATTTGGCTTTAAATGGTTCTTATGTTGTCGAATTATTTTCATTCCCAAATCCGCCACAAAGACCTTCAAGACCAGAAGCAGTTGGTTTGAGACATTTGGCTTTCGAAGTTATTAATTTGGAAGAAACGATTGCATTCCTAACTTCACAAAATATAGAATCAGAACCAATTAGAATTGACGAAACTACTGATAAACGCTTCACTTTTATCGCCGATCCTGATTTGTTGCCGATTGAGTTTTATGAGAGGTAAATTTTAAAGGTTCTGAGATTCTAAGGCTCTAAGTGACTAAGGTTTTGTCATTTTTGTCATTTCGACGAAGGAGAAATCTCCGCGAGTAACTCCGCAATCAAAGTCGCCAATCTTTGTAGAGCTTCTCGCGAAGATTTCTCCTTCGTCGAAATGACAAAACAGTACCTTTTTTCTTTAACTAAAAGAAAAAACTTTGCCACTCTGCAACTCTGAAACTTTGTTTCTTTGCCCCTCTGTTCCTTAACAAAAACTCTTAGTTCAACAATTTTAACATATTATAAAGACTCAATATTATTAAAAAACAAATTTGATTGCCTAATTTTGTGAAATCGCAAATAAAATCCTGCGACTACAAAATCACTTCTGATGAACAAAACGGCGCAAATCAAGAAAAATCATCAATTTATCAAATTCCGAAAATTAGTTATTGTTTCTATTTTAATTGGCTTTCTTTCTGCCTTTCTCGGAATTTCATTAAAAAAAATAACCGAATATTACGAAGAAATCTTCTTTCACGAAGTTTCAGTTCATCCGATATTTTACATCGTTTTTCCAGTTTTCGGATTATCAGTGATTTATTTTCTGAGACAATATCTTTTTAAAAGAAAAGAAAATAAAGGAATCAAAGAAGTTTTTGAAAGTACTTCATCAAAAACAAAAAACCTTCCTTCATACAAAATTCCATCTCACTTTATCAACGGATTATTGACTGTTATTTTTGGAGGTTCAACAGGAATTGAAGTTTCAACAGTTGTGGCAACCGCAACGATTGGTTCTGTAGCCCATGAAAAAGAAAATGTTTTCCGTCAATATAAAACCGAATTAATCTGCGCAGGAGTTGCTGCCGGGGTTACAGCGCTTTTTAGCAGTCCAATTGCCGGAATTTTATTTGCTCTTGAAGTAATTTCAAGAAAAGTAACTCGTGCTTTTATCATTTCAAACGTAGTTGCAGTTTCTATAGCTTTTGGTTTATTAACCATTTTAAAAGAAGAACCTTTATTTGCTGTTTCTATTGCAACTTGGCATCTAAAAGCTATTCCATATTTTATTCTATTAGGAATTTTAGCTGGAATTAACTCCGTTTATTTAACACGTTGTGTAATATTCTTTAAATCGCAATTTGGTAAAATTGATACACATTATTACAAAATCCTCATTGGTTCTGTTGTATTAAGTATTTCACTTTTTGTTTTCCCTCAATTGTACGGCGAAGGATACCACGCTATAAAAGGAATTTTTAACAGTTCAAGCGAGCTTCCGTTAACGATAACTTTAGCATTGACTTTTATTGGAATACTGATTTTAAAACCAATTGTAACCTCTATAACATTGGCTTCTGGCGGAGACGGTGGCGTTTTTGCCCCTAGCTTATTTATTGGAGCTTTTTTAGGATTATTATTGGCTTCCATTTTAAACAGCTTTTTTCATGTAAATGTGATTCCGATAAATTTTATGATTATCGGAATGGCAGCGGTTTTAAGCGCCAGCATTCATGCGCCTTTCACAGCAATTTTCTTAGTTTGCGGATTAACAAACGATTATACTTTATTTTTTCCAATTCTTGTTGTTTGTCTAATTTCAAAATATACAGCAAAAACAATTTATCCTTACACAGTTTACAGTTACGCTCCAAGCTTAACTAAATAATCCGGAAATAACTTTCTTGGTAATAAGGCCAAATAATATGCCTCAAAGTATATTTAAAAACATAACGAGCTAAATAATATATAGGAATACTATGCCAACTCAAAAAATAAAAAGAGGTTATCGTAAAACACGTTATATTCTTTACAAAGAAACTTTAATTGACTATAAAGAGCATTTTTGGTCTTTTTTAGGTTCATTTGTTGGAATTGGGATTTTGGCGTACCTAGAAGCTAGTCATTTTTCAGGAAGTGATGTTGTTTATATGATTGGTTCTTTTGGAGCATCAAGTGTTTTGATTTACGGAATTATTCAGAGTCCATTTTCTCAGCCACGAAATTTAGTTGGCGGTCACGTAATCTCAGCAATTATTGGTGTTACGATCAACAAATTAGTTCCGGATATCGTTTGGATTTCTGCACCTCTTGCCGTTTCGCTTTCCATAATTTTTATGCAAATTACCAAAACGCTTCACCCGCCAGGAGGCGCAACAGCTTTAATTGCCGTTACAGGTTCTACCCAAATAAAAGCTTTAGGTTATATGTATGTTATTTCTCCTGTTCTTATTGGAGTTTTAATTTTACTCTTAACTGCGTTGATTTTCAATAATTTGACTTCAAGCAGAAGTTATCCGAGTCATAGTACGTATCACAAACATTATCATAAAATTAGAAAGAGACTGACTGGGAAGTAATAATTATTTCTACGTTCCTGCAAGGTTTTCAAAACCTTGTAGGTGTTAACTTCGGTACAATTGCAAACATACAAGGTTTTGAAAACCTTGCAGGAACGAAAATTAAATAAACGACAGTATATCAAAAGATTAAAATCTTTTCAACAAATCTTAATTCGTAATTCGTATTTCGTTTTTTATATTTTACCTTTGACCTCTCAATAAAAACAAAGATTATGGTTTATAAATTTAGAGTAATTCTAGACGCCGAAGAAGATATTTTTAGAGACATTGCTATTCTTGAGGAAGATACGCTTGAGGATTTACACAATGCAATCTTCAATGCTTTTGGTTTTGACGGATCAGAAGTGGCTTCATTTTATACTTGCGACGAAACTTGGAATCAAGAAGATGAAATTCCGCTTTTTGATACAGGAGATGTTCCTGGCGAAATCAGAACCATGAACGATTATCCGTTATCTAGCATTTTAGACAAAGAAAACACTAAGATTATCTACGTTTACGATTTCATCAGCATGTGGACATTCTTAGTTGAATTGGCTGCTATTGAAGAAGAATCTGTTGGAGCAATTTACCCAGAAACTTTATTCTCTCACGGCGAAATGCCAGATGAAGCTATCGAAAAAAACTTCGAAGCTGATATGCATGACGATATCTACGGAGAATTTGAAGACGACTTAGACGAAGACGATCTTGACATGTTCGAAGGAGATGACAGCTTTGAAGATTATGGATTTGAGGAGAATTGGAACTAATTTTAGGTTCTAAGGTTCTGAGAGGCTAAGGGACTAAGGTTTTTATTTTGAAAGTTTTTTCTTATATTTAATTCTTCGAATTAAATATATCAAAAATGAGTAATTTTAAAAGTCTCCTTATCTGGCAGAAATCTATGACACTGACCACAAAAATTTATTTTTCAACAAACAATTTTCCAAAAGAAGAAATCTTCGGATTAACTTCACAAATTAGACGCAGTTCGATTTCTATTCCTAGTAATATTGCAGAAGGATTTGGAAGAGAAAGTGATAAAGAGCTTTTACGCTTTTTAAACATTTCTATCGGATCATTATTCGAAATGCAAACGCAATTAGAAATCGCAAAAAATATATCGTATTTAAAAGAAGACGATTTTAACAACTTATATGAGGACAGTCGCGAAGTAGAAAGAATGTTAGTTTCTTTTATAAAAAAAATAAAAGACAGAACTAAACCTTAGTACCTTAGCATCTTAGAACCTCAGCACCTTAAAAAATATGATCAACCTATTCAACACCCACATCGAGACGCTTTCCATACATCGCGTAGGAAATAAAAGCCGTAACGAAGCTATCTTTTTATCAGAGCAACCATTTAATTTAAATGATGAAATTGTTCCTTTGATAAAAGAGTACTTTTTTAAGCCTTTTAGAGAAAAAGAAGAAAACTATTATCAGTTTGCACACGAAGTGGACTTGGATTACAATGACATGTTTAAATATGCAACTGAAATTTTTGCAAATCCGTCTAGTGTTCAGGAGGTTTCAAAAAAAATTACAAAACATTTGTACGAGCAATCAAATCATCCGCATATTAAAAACGGAGAAGTTTATGTAACGTATTTGACAAACTTAAGCATTGACAATAATGTAGTTGATGCAATCGGAATTTTTAAAAGCGAATTACAAGCCGACTTTTTACAGTTTGAAGAAAAAGACAGTAATCTTGAAATGATTTTACAACAAGGAATCAACTTGAGTAAATTAGATAAAGGATGTTTGATTTTCAATTATAAAAAAGAAGAAGGATACAAAATTCTAACTGTAGACAGCAACCGTTATGATGCTCGTTACTGGTTAGAGCACTTTTTATCTGTAGATGCTTTTGAAGATGAAAATTTCATCACTAAAAAATATTTAAAATTCTGCCAGAACTTCGCAAAAGATGTTGTTTTGCCAGCAGAAGACAAGAAAGAGGAAGTAATGTTTATGAACCGATCTGTGAATTATTTCGCTAAAAATGATCAGTTTGAAGAACAAAATTTCTTGAATGAAGTATTAGATAATCCAGACTTAATTCCTGAATTCAAAAACTATAAAGTTGATAAAGGAGAAAAATACAGCATCGAAGATGTAACCTCATTCCCTATTGCCAACGCAGCAGTTTCTGACGCTAGAAAATCAATTAAAAATGTGATTAATTTAGACACTCACATCCAAATTAAAATGGATTTCATCAATCCTGAAAGCGCAGAAAAATTTGTTGAAAAAGGCTGGGATGAAGAAAAACAAATGTATTACTACTTAGTTTACTTCAACAAAGAAGAAAAAAGCTAAGAAGTTTTCATTTTCTATTACTTACTTAAAACAGAAAACGGCAGTTACAAATGTAACTGCCGTTTTTTTTATTGCATTCTATTTTAAATTAATTTGTTGGGGTAACCTATCGCACAGCAAATAACCAAACACAATAAAAACCTTATAATAATAAGTTCTAACCAAGATTCATTTTTGCTTTCTTCTAGTAATCTGTTTGTTTTTTTTTGCTCGATGTACTGTTCAACTAAAGATTTCTTCATATCCATATTTTAAAGTATTTCAAAGTTGAATCTTATTGGTTTAATTATATTACGAATTTCCGTAAAAGTTTTAAAATAGTTTTGTGTGAATTTTACAGACAAAAAAATCTGACATTTATGTTTTTTAGTCTTTTTACATTAAAATAAAGATAATATTATTTACCTTATCTTTATATAAATATAAGAATTTTATTAAATAAACAAAAAAAAACACTTAAAAAAATGAGGAAAAAAATTACAAAACTATCATTTTCACTATTAATCTTGTTTGTCGCCATCTTGTTTGTGAAATGTACCCAAGATGAGCGTGCAGATAATAATGATGTTGCTCAAAGTGCTAACATCGTTGATGCTAAAAAATGGTTTGCAGAGTATGAATCAAACGGGGAGAATTATTCTCATCTTCAAAACTTGGATTACCAGTGGGACAAGGCAAAAGACACAAGGTCGGACGACGGGACAAAAACAATAATTGTTCCAGTCAATGAGGTAAAAAGTGACCCACGTGATTTTTGGGAACAAAGATTGTATATTTACAAAACTGGCAAAGAAGACTATAAGGCGCTACTTTATGAGATTTATACAAACAAATATGTTGCAAGGAAGAACCAATCATTTGATGGTGGTAGTTTTACTGGATTTGTGAGCGTTTGGGATTTGAAAACTGGTTTTGTCAGAGCAGCGAAGTTTGAGAACAATAAGGTTGTAGAAACTGGGGTTGTTGAAGTTATAGACATCTCGCAGAGAAACAGCACAAACAGAGCACCAATAGAAGCGCCTTGCATTTATGCTGATTTTGGCGATGGGGGATGCGGCGGAAAATCAGCAGGTGACAGTGCAGGAACAGTAAACGGTGGCGGGTTAAGGGATGTTGTTATAACTGTCCCAGGCAAAGGAAGCCCAGTTGAATATTATGGACCACGTGGCCCAGTAATAGGTGGAGGAACTACAGGAGGATATACTTCCCCAAATGGTGGTGGTGCAAGTAGTGGCGGTGGCATAACGGCACCAACGCCTCAAAAAATTATTGATGCGCTTACTGGGAAAGCAAAGTGTTTAAATGCTTTACTTAATCAAAATGGAAATTCATTTGTGCAAAAATTATTATCTAAATTTGCAGGGAATTCTGAATTTGATATTCAAATTAGTTCCCAAGATAAAGTTTATAATCCAATCACAAATGCGGAACTAAATGGATTAACGTTTTATTCAGGAACTGGCAAACTAATAGATATTAAAATTAGTACAAGTAGAATAGACGCATTCGCAAGTTTGGAAGGGGCACGTATAATACTGCACGAATATATACACGCAGATATGGTAAGGAAATTAAACACTGTTATAGATATTAACAGTATTGATGTGAAAGATTTTAAACAAGTATTTGAAAAATATGAGAAAAACTTTCACAGTGCGATGGGGGCTTTATATGTTGAAAGTATGCGTGACGCTTTAAAAGAATTTCATAAAAATGTCTTTCCAGAAGATTATCAAAATTATATTAATTATTACGGTGTTCCTCCAAGTGATGAAGTTTATGAAGCTTTGGCGTGGGGTGGTTTACAAGAAAAGAATGTAAAAGCGTGGCAAGAATTAACCGATGCACAAAAAGCCTCTATAACAAATCTTGGAAAGCGTGTAACTCAGTTTACAAAATCAGTTCCTTGCGCACAATAAATTTTAAAACTAAAAATTATGAAAATATATTTATGTCTATTGATGACTTTTTTGTTTGGAATTAATATACAAGCACAAGAAAAGGAAAAGGATACCCTCTTTTTTAAGTTTGATAGATCTTACATCAAAGAATCTGAATCTGAATTAATCTTTTCCTTGAAAGACACTGATAATACAGAAATGTTTTATTTTAAACGAGCTGAAGTTGTAAACGGCTTAAAACCTAAAAGAATTCTTTGTCTCAAGGAAACAATAAGACAGCCTAACTTCTACAATAAATCGAACGTGCCAAAATTAAACAATAATCAACTTTTAAAGTATTTTAGTAGCAAAATTACTTATTTGGTTAAGGAGAAAAGTGGCAAAAAAGAGTTTATTAGAATAGAGCCAGTACTTGCTATTGCAGATTAGTCAATAAGCATTATATGTAATACAAATAAAAAGGGCACCTTTTGTAGTTGCCCTTTTTTATTGCAATAGATTTTCTAAAACAAAGCGAAAATCGATTTTAAAATATCATCATAAACCTGTTTGTCTCGCTCGCCTGTTCTTGCCAAAACTCGGATTCCTGAATAATTATTGAAGATAAAACGAGCCAATGATCGAGCTTCTTGCTTATCAGAAATCTGTCCCGCCTCCTGCCCTTTTTTTATGGCTTGGCAAAAAATATTCTCAACCGTTTTCTGATTATCATGAACAATTTTTGCAATTTCAGGATCGTGCATTGCCAATTCGACTGATGAATTTACCATAAAACAGCCTTTTGTAATTCGGTCTTGCAGACTTTCAACAACTGCTTGTTTAAAGATTTCTGTAAAAGCCGTTTTTATATTTGCGGCACTTCCTAAAAATTCTTTAAGAATGTCATGATTTTGCTGCTGATATCTTTTCAATGATTTTGAAAACAGTTTTTGCTTATCACCAAAAGTATCATACAAACTTGAACGGCTTAAACCTAGATATGTTACTAAATCCTGTGCAGAAGTTCCGTTGTAGCCTTTGTGCCAAAAAATTTCGATTGCTTTATCCAAAGCCTGATCTTCATTAAATTCTTTCGTTCTAGCCATTGTTTCAAAATTAAATTTCTATACAAAGATAACAATTATACGGAACATTCATTCCTGAATTAGTCGAAAAAATTACAATACTGTGTTTACAGTAAGTCCACCGTCAACAACAATTTCTGTTCCTGTAATAAATGATGCGTCATCTGAAGCAAGGAAACCAATTGTTTTTGCAATTTCAGAAGCTTGTCCAAAACGTTTCAATAAAATTTTGTTTCCTAAAGCAGCTCCTAAACCTTCAACTTCTTCTTTTTCCAAACCAACTTTACCATATAAAGGTGTTTCAATTGGACCAGGAGAAACTGCATTTACTCTAATTTTTCTTGGTGCTAATTCTGCAGCAAATATTCTGTTTAATGATAAAACAGCTGCCTTACTTGCTCCATAAACACTTGAACCCGGCATTCCTAATTGAGCATTTACTGAAGTATTAAAAATAATAGATCCGCCATCGTTTAAAATTGGCAATACTTTTTGAACTGTAAAATAAACTCCTTTCACATTCACATTCATAATACTGTCGTAATGATTTTCAGAAGCTGAATCTACTGGAGCAAAAGCTGCAATTCCAGCGTTTAAAAATAAAATATCAACTTTTCCGAATTTTGCTTTTACTTCTTCTACTAAATTATCAATTGATTTTAAATCAGATTGATCTGCAACAATTCCAGTAACATTTAATTCTGTTTCGGCTTTAGCCAAAGCTTCTTTATTTCTTCCTGTTACAATTACTTTTGCACCTTTTGATACCAATTCTGCTGCTGCAGCATATCCTATTCCACTGTTTCCACCTGTTACGATTGCTACTTTGTTTTCTAAATTTTTCATTTTTATTTGTTTTTAAGTTATTGATTATTCAATTATTATGGTACAAAGATATAATAACGGAACGATCGTTCCGTTATTTAAATTGTTAATTTTTAGTTAAAATATTTATTCACCTTTTAAAACCCTCTATTTATAAAGGAATTAGCTATAAGACCATAAGCGAAAGAAATAGCAAAATGTCGGCGATTCTTAATATTTGCTTAATTTTGTATTCTAAAACAAAAACATATGGATCGTCTTTTACCACATGAAAGTCCTTTCGAAACTATAATCTCATTTCATAAGCTGATTGAATCTTTTGAAGAAATTGCAACGTCAGATGTTGATTACCGATCTAATTACGCCAAAGCCATTTTAAAAGAAGTTGAGCCTTTTCCGGAATTCAGAACTGGAATTCATGATTATAATATCATCAAAAACAACGAAGGCTTAATTAAAAATATAGTTGCCGATTTATTTCCTACCGCATTAACGAATAACGAAATAAAAGCCATAACAATTCCGTTTCAAAACGTATCTTTCAATTATACAGAACGTTTCAAGAAAATCTTGCGAAATGCAGGAGATGAATTCTATATGGAAATTCGTGATTTTGATGATCATCAATTCTATGTAAATAACTGTTGTTTAATATTAGCTTATTATTATAATCAGAATATTGATTTTAATAAGCCTTTTTTCTATGATATTCCAGATGAACAAGGCATTGAAAAACATTACAGAATTCTGTACAATGCAGATTTCATGGAAGTTACACCAACAGAAAGAGCTGTAGAATTAACGCAGGATGATATTGATGAATTAATTGATAATTATAACGATATCGAATTATGGAAATCTAAATTTCCTCCAAGAAGCTGGATACTAAAAGGTTTTGGAATTGTTTCTTTATTTGATGCAACTACCGAAAGTGCTATTTCAAATCTAAAAAGCAATTTATTAAAACCGGATTCAACACGCGTTACTTCAACTGAAATTATTGAAGATATTTTTAAATCGATATTTAAAATTCCGAATTTAAAAGTAGGTTTCATTATTTACAATCCTGAAGAAGAAAAATTTATAAGGCCAATTAAGTTTGACAACCAGATGCAGAGTTTTCTATTGAAAACCGATCAAGAAGTAGATTGCAAAAATGCTCTTTTTGGTTGTTCTTTTGAAAATCTTCTAGACAAAAAAGAACCTTTTGTAATTTCGAATGTCGAAAAATTCATTGAAGAATCTCCAAATAAAAGACTAGGCGAACATTTACTGAAACAAGGCATTAAAAGCTGTGTTTTTGCGCCTGTTATAAAAGACGAGCAATTACTGGGAGTTGTCGAACTGGTTTCTGAAAATGCCCGAGATTTAAATAGTGTCAACGCTACAAAACTGGAATTGATTTTACCGTATTTAACAGATACAATTGATCGCTACAATACCGATATGCAACATCAGATTGAAGCGATTATTCAACGTGAATACACTACCATTCACCCAAGTGTTTATTGGAAATTCAGAAAAGAATCGCAGAATTATTTTCAAAACATAAATCATACAAAAGATTATATTTTTAAAGAAATTGTTTTTAAAAATGTATATCCGCTTTATGGACAAATCGATATTAAAGGTTCATCAGAACATCGAAATGAAACCGTAAAAATTGACTTAAAAAATCAGCTTTCGACACTTTTGGAAATTTTTGACAATCAAGAAATAAATTCAAATCTTGTTCTTTTGGAACAAAGAAAATTTGAATTGGAATCACTTCGAAAAGAATTAGATTTCCCATTGAAAGCAGATACTGAACAGCATATTCAACGTTATATTGAAGATGAAATTCATCCGATTTTAAAAAATACTAAAGGTTCTGAAAAAAATGAAAAATTAGAAGCTTTGTATTTTGAAAGTCTCGATGAAAAATCAGGTTTATTTTATCAGGAAAGAAAGAAGTTTGATAATGCAATGTCTATCATCAACAAAAAAATGGCATCGGTTTTAGATAAAAAACAAATTGAAGCACAGCAAATTTATCCACATTATTACGAACGTTTTAAAACGGATGGCGTTGAACATAATTTATACATTGGTGCTTCAATTTCGCCAACAAAACCTTTTGACATCATGTATCTGCACAATTTAAGATTGTGGCAATTGCAGACATTATGCGAAATGGAATTAGAACATCATCAGCTAAAAGAATCTCTTCCTTATGAATTGGATGTTACGTCTTTGATTTTAGTTTTCAGTGCACCGCTTTCCATCCGATTTCGAATGGATGAAAAACGTTTTGACGTTGATGGAACCTATAATGCACGATATGAAGTTGTTAAAAAACGAATTGACAAATCGAATATCAAAGGGACTAAAGAAAGAATTACCGAGAAAGAGAAAATTACAATTGTCTATTCTCAAAATAATGAAGAAACAGAGTATTTAAAGTATATCAAATACTTGCAACACAAAAAAATACTGGAACCTGCAATTGAGCAATTTGAAGTTGAAGATCTTCAAGGTGTTTCAGGCTTGAGAGCGATTCGTGTAAAAGTGATTAATAATACTATAAATCCAGCAACAAAAAAAATCACTTATCAAGATTTATTAGATGAGCTCAACTAAAAGTTGAGCTTTTTTTGTTGGCTGTAAATAGAACACATATGAAACTGATTCGCTATCGCGAAAACGCGGATGAACACAAATTTAAAAGTTTTTATATTTGATTTGAAAATCAGAAATCCGTTTTCATCCGCGTTTTCGCGATGGCGAATCTGTAAAATCAGCGTCTAATTATGTACTTAAAATTAAATCGATCTAAAAGCAATTACAAAAGCAATTACCGTAATTATTATTCCAATCATGAAAAAATTATATGCTATTCGCAATAAATTGTATTTACGCTGCAAAACCAATCCCAAGTAATACAAATCTTTTATCATTGTTGAGTAGAGATAATCTCTGTCTTTCATCATTTCGTTCATTGCCCAATCATATTCTTCTAACGGCATTTTATAGAAATTTCCAAAAAACATCAAATTTACTTTTTTAGCTTCAACATCATCGCGCGTAAAAAAGCCTGAAGTCACTTTAGGCCTTGTCGAAAGAATGGCAAATATAATTGTGATAACACTTGAAATCAACATTATAAATGTCGGAATAACTAAATGTGCATTTTTTGGACTGTCTAATTTTGGTATAATTGACGAAAGTGCAATCGAAATAATAATCGCATTTACAGACAATAAAATATTTGCCTTACTATCAGCAATTCCGCTTAAGCGCGTATGATTTCCGAGCGTAACTCGAAACAAAGTATCAATTCCACGTTCTGGTTTTTCAGCCTTTTCAGCCTTTTCTTTCTTTTTATTTTCTGCATCAATTGCCGATGCCACTTTCAATTCCTGTTTGTTGATTTTTTTCTGAATAAGAATTAAGTTTTTCTCTTTCAGCGGTTGCCATTTTTTTAACGCATAATCCGTATAAAAGCGATGTTTGTTCAATAAGAAATTTAAATTCTCTCTTGTCCATTCTGAATTAGAGAAACTTACAATTCCGGTATTTTTTAGTTCTAAACGAAGTAATTCGCACGTAGTCGTATATTCAGTCCCCATTAAATGTGCATAATCTGCATCTTTAATGATTTTTTCTAAAAGTGTTTTTGGCTCATATTCTTTGGCTGTAGCCAAAATCAAACTCGAAACAAGAGCAATAAATTCTTCTGATTTTCCCTTTTCTTTTAAAAAATCAGAAGCAATTTTTACGCTTGTACTTTCATGATTTTCATAACCTTCAACATATCCGGTATCATGAAACCAAGCTGCAACCATTACCGCCTCTTTATCTCCATTTTTCACATCTTCTTTTTTACAAAGCTCTTTTACAGCCGTAACCACAGTGAAAGTATGGTTAAAATTATGGTAAGAATATAGATTAGAAAGTTTATCTTTGAGTAAATTACTGACGAAATCTTCGGATTGTTCTATTAGATTCATAAAGAATATTTTTATACCACTAAATTATGAAATTGTTTTTGGATAACCATTTTATTGCAAAGATTAAAAACTATTCTTTAGCAATAGTGGCACTTTTTATTATTTATTCCTGTGCAACACACAAAGCGCAGTACGGAAAAAATGTGAGTGCCAACGAAACAGAAAACGCTACAGACACTATAAAAATTGCTCACACTTTTTTTCTTGTTGGAGACGCCGGAAATGCTGATGAAGAGCAAGCTCAGCAAACACTGGAACTTTTGCATCAAAAGTTAAAGAAATCGGGTAAAAAATCTACACTTCTTTTTTTAGGAGATAATATTTATCCGAAAGGTTTTCCTAGTGATGATAATGCCTCGGAGAAAGCTTTAGCAGAAACAAAACTGACCAATCAATTAAAACTGACCGAAGGTTTTAAAGGAAAAACTGTGGTGATTCCTGGAAATCATGATTGGTACAGCGGTATTAAAGGTCTGGAACGTCAAGAAAATTTTGTGACCAAATATTTAAATGACAAAAAAGCTTTTTCACCAAGAAAAGGCTGTCCTATTGAAGATATAAAAATTGATAGCATCACAACGTTAGTCACTATTGACAGCGAATGGTTTCTGGAAGACTGGAACAATCATCCTACTATTAATGATAATTGCGACATTAAAACAAGAGAAGATTTTTTTGATGAACTTGAAAGCATTTTGAACAAGAATCAGGAAAAAACAGTTGTTTTGGCAATCCATCATCCTCTATTAAGCAACGGAACTCATGGTGGTCAATTTTCTTGGGAAAAACAATTATTCCCTTTAGAGCAAAAAATTCCGCTTCCGGTAATTGGTTCTTTTATTAATTTATTGCGAAAAACATCTGGCGCAAGTCCTCAGGATCTTCAAAATAAACAATATACTATTTATGCTAAAAGAATAAAAACACTTTTACAGAAACAGAAAAATGTAATTGTAGTTTCTGGACACGATCATAATCTGCAATATATCAGCAAAGAAAATATTCAGCAGATTATCAGCGGTGCAGGCTCAAAATCTGAAGCTGCTCGAGCAATCAGCGAAAATGATTTTTCATACGGAGGAAATGGTTATGCAACATTGACTTTATTTAAAAGTGGCGATGCAAAAGTTTCTTATTTTGGAAATGTAAACAACAAAGAAAAACTGCTTTTTGAACACGAAATTATAAAAGCCAAAGAAATTAACTGGGCATCAGATATTCCAAATAATTTTCCTTCAAAAATCACAACTTCGATTTACACAAAAGAAATGACGGATAAAAGTATGTTTCACAAATTTTTATTCGGACAACATTATAGAAAATATTACAGTATGCCAATTGAAGCAAGAGTTGCAACTGTCGATACTTTAATGGGCGGTTTAAAACCAATTCGCGAAGGCGGAGGACATCAGTCTGTTTCCTTGAGAATGTCAGATCCAAAAGGCCGTGAATATGTGATGCGCGCCATGAAAAAAAGCGCAACTGTGTTTTTACAATCAGTAGCATTTAAGGATCAATATATAGTAAACGATTTTGAGAAAACATATACTGAAAACTTTTTATATGATTTTTACACGACTTCGCATCCTTACGCGTCATTTGTAACGGGCAGTATGTCAGATCAAATTGGTCTTGCACATACGAATCCAATTTTATATTATATTCCGAAACAACAAGGATTAAAAGAATTTAATGCCGGTTATGGCGATCAGCTTTATATGGTTGAAGAACGTCCGGCAGATAATCATTTGGATGCTAAAAATTTTGGAAATCCATCCAATATCATCAGTACCGAAGACATGATGAAAAACCTTCATAAAGATGAAAAATACTCTGTAGACGAAAAAGAATATATAAAAGCGCGTTTGTTTGATATCCTAATTGGTGATTGGGACAGGCATAGCGATCAATGGCGTTGGGGCGAATACAAAAAGGGCGACAAAGTTATTTACAAACCAATTCCGCGCGACCGTGATCAGGCGTTTGTAAAATACGACGGAGCTTTGCTTTCACTTATTATGAATATGCCACCACTTCGTCATATGCGTACTTTTAAAGGCAACAAAATCAATGTAAAATGGTTGGGAAGAGAACCTTACCCTATGGATTTGGCATTTTTAAGAACTGCCGAAGATAAAGATTGGATTGAACAAGCTAAATATATTCAGGAAAATTTATCAGATGCTGACATTGATGCTGCTTTCAAAAATATGCCTAAAGAAGTTCAAGATGAAACGGTTGATGATATTAAACAGAAATTAAAACGTAGAAAAAAAGACCTTCAAAAATATGCTTCGGAATATTTTGATGTTTTAAGCCACACCGTGATGATTGCAGGAACGGATAAAAAAGACAAATTTGTGATCAATCATAATGCTAAAAAAAGTATCGAAATTCAGGTTTTCAGAGTTAAAAAAGAAGGTGATGATTTAGTTTATACTAAAACTGTAACGGATGACAAAACTTCAAATTTATGGATTTACGGTCTGGATGATGATGATGTTTTTGAAGTAAAAGGAAATCATAAATCTAGATATTAAAATTCGTTTAATTGGAGGACAAAACAATGATACTTACAACATTGAAAACGGCCGAAAAGTTATTGTCTATGATTTTAAATCAAAAGAAAACACATACAACTTAGACAAAAAAGCCCAAACACAGCTAACAGACGATTATGAGGTGAATTTGTACAATTATGAAAAACCAAAATACAATGTAGTTTCTGGTCTGCCAACTATTGGTTATAATCCAGATGATGGCGTAAAAATGGGTGTTAATTTAAATTATACTGTAAACAATTTCAAACAAAATCCTTATACGCAAAGACATACCGTAAATGCTTTCTATTATTTTGCAACTGGAGGTTTAGAATTTAATTATGCTAGCACATTTTCCTGGATTGTTAGGAAAATGGGTCATTGATGTTGACTCTCAATATACAACGCCAAATTTTGCTATGAACTATTTTGGCTACGGAAACGAAACTGTAAATAATGACGACGAATTTGGTATGGATTATAACAGAGTCCGAATTCGAAAATTTAATGTGGCGGGCGCTGTGAGACACGTTGGTCGTTATGGAAGTGAATTCAGCATTCAGCCAATTTTGCAAAAAATGACGGTGGAAGAAACTGAAAACCGATTTATAGATATTCCCGGAATTGTAAATCCTAATGTATTCGAAAGTCAGACTTATGGCGCTATGAGAGTAAAATATTCGTTTAAAAATTCGGATTTTGTTGCAAAACCAACTCTCGGAATTTACTTTATGTTTTCAGGAATGTGGGCGGCAAACTTAAGCGATACCAAACAAAATTTCCCAACTCTTGAAAGTATACTAGGCTTTACACATAGAATTGATAAGAACGGAAAATTAGTTTTGGCTACATTCTTAAAAGGAAAAGCGATCTTGAATAATAATTTTGATTTTTATCACGGTGCATCTTTAGGTGGAGATACAGATTTACGAGGTTATAGAAATGAACGCTTTTTAGGAAGTTCTTATTTCTCTCAAAGCAGTGATTTGCGTTTCAGTATTGGTAAAATTCATCGCACAGTTGCGCCATTAACTTATGGAATTTTAGGTGGATTCGATTACGGAAGAATCTGGCTTGATGGCGAAAACTCCAGAAAATGGCATCAAGATTATGGTGGCGGGTTATGGCTGAATGCGATTAACTTGTTAACAGCCAGAATCTCTTATTTCCAATCTCCTGATGAACCAGGAAGAGTTATTTTTGGAGCGGCATATAGCTTTTAATTTTTGAGGTGCTAAGGTTCTGAGATGCTAAGAAACTAAGATTAAAAAAAACTTAGAACCTTAGATCTTAAATTCATAAACCTTTCCTCCTATTTTATCGGTTTTTTCATCGGCGATTAGAAGGGTGTTGTTATCTTTAAAAACTACAGCTTCTTTTTGAGAAAAATGATTTAGACTTATTTCGGTTTGTTTTCCTTTGTGAAATAAATCGCCTTTGAAATCTTTAAATAAGACAATTTTGTCATGACTTAATAAAACTACTTTTTTTCCGTCGGGACTAATTGTTGCGCTTGTTAAAACACAATGATTGTAATTGTTGCACGTTTTAAACTCGCCAATTTTAACCGCTTTTTGAGTTCCTTTTGCATTTTTGATTTTGTAAATAAAAGCAGTTCCGTCAAAACCTTTACTTCGGTTTTTTGTGAAAAGATAAAAATATCCGTTTAGTTCAAAAAAACCTTCAACATCATAAAATAGTTCTTTTTTCTTTGGAGGAAATTCGGTTTGTTCTGGATAAGAGAAAGAAATTTTATATTCGGCGGAAGCCACATCTTTATTTAGTTGATTTTTAGCCACTTTATAAATACATAAATCTCTGCGCTGATTATCATTATTTCCAAAATCTCCAATGTAAATATTCCCGCATTTATCTTTTGTAATATCTTCCCAATCTACATTTGTAGCATTTGAAATCGTGATTGTTTTGGCTAATTTTCCTTTCGAATCAATTGCATAAATCGCATTTTTGTTTCCGCTGTCTTCTAAAGTATAAATTAAGTTTGTTTCTCGGAAAATAAGCAATTCCTGAAACTTCTTTTAATTTCTTTGGAAGTGAATAAAGCGTTTTAAAATCACTGCTAGATTGTTGTTGACAAGCCAATAAAACAATAGAAACGGCTACTAAAAAAGATTTTTTCATAAAATTATATTTTTTCTTTTTAGCCACAAATTTCAAAGGATTAGAATGATTTTTTTGCAATTCTTTAATCCTATTGAATCTGTGAAATCTGTGGCTAAAACTTTTAAATTAAATTAGTATTTTTAAAATTACGCGTAATAAACTCAAAAGCTGCAAACATAATATGTCCCATTGATTTGGCATTTTTAAATTTCATATCATTGGTATAACGGTACAATTCCATTTTTAGTTGATTCAGATGTTCTTCTGTCGAAATCGTATCGTGACACATTATATTCAATAATTTTTTAATTCTGTTTTCGGCAGAATGAATACGTTTTGCCAAAATTGCTCTTTCTTCATCTTTATATTGAATAATCGACCGTTCTTCTAATTTTTCTTTGATGAGTTTAATCATAGGATAATTTTCCTTGAAAAACTGCGGTCGATATACTTTGAAATTTCCTTCGTAACATTGCTGATCAAAATCAATCGGGCGAATTTTATATACTACTTGATCAAAATCGTGAATTGGGACAATTACATAATTATACGCTCGCATATCACCCAAAAGCCTGAATCATACAGCGCTCATTGAACTTTACAAACTCTTTTGCAATTTGAGATTTTTCCATCTCGGTGCAATTATCCAATAAGGTATCCATAAAAACATCCCCCGGAATTCCGATGATATGTTCTTCAATCAAAGTGTCTTTGAAAACTAAAAAGTTTATTTTATCGGGCGAAAGAATATCTTCTAATTCTAATCCGTAAATTCTGGAAGCATCGGCTTTTTTGATATAAAAGTGAACGTAATTGTCATTGAGAATATTTCGGACTTTAATTCTGAAAGGTTTTGAATTTCCGAAAGTACAATAATCAATCGCATCAATATTTAAAAACTGAATGATCTCGCTATTTCCATCAGAATGCAAAAGCGAATAGATTTTTTTGAGATTCAGATCAATTTCATTTCGCTCAAATTCACTGTAGTACACACGAATCCAAACGTATCAGTTTCATTTTTATCATAGACATTTATCGAACCTGAAAATCGCAATAAATCGTCATAGAACACTGATACTTTTGAGATTCGTTCGTATCGTTCTAAATAACTTAAAAGGGCTGGTGTTAAAGGGATAAGATGGTTTTTTTAAAACCATTAAAGGCTCACTCATTTTTTTGAATATCTTTATTACAAATTTACATCAATACGATGATATAAATAAAATTTAACGTAACAATATAACAAGTTGAATCGTCATACTAAAAAACTAAAACCGAAATAAATTTGGAAACCATCCTTACCATTGAAAATCTTAGCAAAAGATACGGGCGCATTCAGGCCTTGAAAAATATATCTTTTCAAATACAAAAAGGCCATGTCTACGGAATTTTGGCCCAAACGGAAGTGGAAAATCAACTACTTTAGGAATTGTCCTGAATGTCGTCAACGAGACATCAGGCAATTACCAATGGTTTAACGGACAAGTTCAGACTCATGAAGCTTTAAAAAAAGTAGGTGCAATTATTGAGCGACCTAATTTTTATCCTTACATGACAGCAGAAGAAAACCTGAAATTAGTCTGTAAAATAAAAAGCATCAATTATGCTAAAATCAATGAAAAACTGAATTTAGTTGGTTTAACCGAAAGAAAAGACAGCAAATTCAGTACTTTTTCTTTAGGGATGAAACAGCGTTTGCCATTGCTTCGGCGCTTTTGAACGACCCTGAGATTTTGATTTTGGATGAACCAACAAATGGTTTAGATCCGCAAGGAATTCATCAGATTCGCGATATTATCAGAAAAATTGCATCGCAAGGAACAACAATTTTATTGGCTTCACATTTATTAGATGAAGTCGAAAAAGTGTGTTCGCATGTGGTTGTTTTAAGAAAAGGCGAAATTTTATACTCAGGTTCGGTTGATGCAATGTCTGCAAATGAAGGATTTTTTGAAATTTCTTCGAATGATAATCTGATTTTAAAATCGATTTTGAATGATCATCCGGCTGTTGGCCAAATTAAAGAAGAAGATGGGAAAATTATTGGTTTACCTAAAATCAGAATTATCAGCTTCCGAATTAAATCAGTTTTTATTTTCGAAAAATATTGTTTTAAACCATTTGATAAAACGCAAAAACAGTTTAGAAGCACAATTTTTAGAATTAACCAAAAACGCCACCATTCAAAAACAACTAAGCCATGAACAGACTTATCTCTATAGAATTACAAAAAATCTGGAAAAATAAAGCCAGCCGTATCTTAACATTTCGCTTATTTTATTTTACTTTCATTTATAGCATTAATTGCTTCCATAAAATTTGATATTGGTCCGTTTAAATTTCATTTAGCAGAAATGGGAATTTTTAATTTTCCTTTTATCTGGCATTTTAATACATATGTTGCTGCATGGCTGAAATTTTTCTTAGCCATTGTAATTGTTTCGATGATGGCAAATGAATACAGCTACGGAACTTTAAAACAAAATCTGATTGATGGTTTAAGCAAACAAGAGTTTATATTATCAAAATTTTTAACTGTTGCTACTTTTTGCTTTTGCATCTACGATTTTTGTTTTTGTAATGAGCTTAATTCTCGGATTATGTTTTTCATCTTACAATGAATTTGGAATTATATTCTCTGATTTAGACTATTTGTTAGCCTTTTTTGTAAAGCTTGTTGGTTTCTTTTCATTCTGTTTATTTTTAGGAATTTTAGTAAAACGTTCGGCTTTTGCTTTAGGATTTCTTTTGGTTTGGAGTATTTTAGAAGGAATTGCAAAAGGTCTTTTAGTTTTTAAAATTTTTCCCGAAAGCACAACAGGCTATACAATTATTAAGTTTTTCCCGCTTGAAGCCATGTCAAATTTGATAATTGAACCTTTTACAAGATTATCAGTTGTAAAAAGTATTGGAACACAAATTGGCGTCGAAAATATAAAAGATTACAGCGTAAACTATTTTTCAATTTTTATCGTTTTAGTCTGGACATTTTTGTTCATTTATCCTCTCATACAAATTATTAAAAAAGAGAGATTTGTAGTATATTTGCTAGGCTATGACCCATTTTAAAGTTTATTTATGCGCTTTTTTTATATGTTTCTTATCTAATAAGATAAATGCTCAGTATATAAGTATAGATGATCAGAGAACGCCTAAACAGCTTATTGAAAATGTTTTAGTTAACAGTTCATGTGTAGCTGTTACCAATACTTCAGGAAAAGGAGATACTTTTACTCAAGGTCAGCAAAGTTTTGCTTACTTTAATGCAGGATCAAGCGGATTTCCTTTTTCTGAAGGAATTGTTTTAACTACTTCAACAAGTCAAAATGCAGTTGGGCCGTACGTAAGCTACATTGGCGAAGGTGATGTTAACTGGCTAGGAGATGCTGATTTAAACACTATTCTTGGAATTAATTCTATAAATGCAACCGTTTTAGAATTTGACTTTGTACCGTTAACTGATTTTTTGAGTTTCAATTATATATTTGCTTCAAATGAATATCAGTCTTTTTATCCTTGTGAATATTCAGATGGATTTGCATTTTTAATTAAAGAAGCCGGGACTTCTGATCCTTATAAAAATTTAGCTGTATTGCCTAATAATAGCGCTGTTCCTGTTTCTTCGACAAATGTTCGTCCTAAAATTGAACCTGGAGTTGCTGTAAACGGAGACCGTTATCCAGGATGTCCAGCTGTAAACGAAAATTACTTCAATGGATTAAATGACAATAAAAGTCCAATAGATTATGCGGGACAAACTGTTGTCATGAACGCACAGACAAAGGTTGTAACAGGAAAAAAATACCATATTAAACTTGTAATTGCTGATGATAAAAACAGGTATTTTGATTCGGCCGTTTTTTTGCAGGCTGGAAGTTTTTCATCTAAAATTGATTTTGGTTCAGATCAGACTTCAACAACGGGCAAACCATTGTGTTTTGGAGAACAAGCAACGTTAGATACTCATTTATCAGCCTCTTATGATTTTAAATGGTATAAAGACGGCGTGCTTTTACCTACCGAAAAAAATCCGATACTTCAAGCTTCAACATCAGGAACTTATAAAGCCGAAGTTACCATGACACCTTCTACATGCGTTGTAACTGGAGAAATCAAAATTGAAGTTGCGCCTGAAATTTTAACAACAAATACAACATTGATTCAATGTGACGACAATAATGACGGAAAAAGTGTTTTTAATTTAAAGAAAGTTGATAATCTAATTAAAAATAACGCGTCGGACATTACAAATAGTGGCTATTACGAAACTTTAGCCGATGCTCAGTCGAAAGCAAATCCGATTGTAAATCCTGAAAAATACACGAACAAGAGCGCTAATCAAATTGTTTTTGGAAGAATTGAAAATAAGTTTGGCTGTTTTAAAACTGTTGAAGTAAAACTTCAAATTTCAAACAATACAATTGCACCACAAAATCCAGTTAAAACTTGCGACGGCGATGATAAACAAGATGGTTTTTATCAATTTGATCTTCAGTCAGAAGTAACGCCACAATTAACAACAGGTCTGCCAGCAGGTTTACAGGTGAATTATTTTCCAACACAAAATGATGCTTTGTCCGAAACAAATGTGTTGCCAAATAATTTTAAAAATACAACTGCTTTTTCTCAAACTATTTATGCCCGAATTATAAATGGAGCTGATTGTTATGGTATTTCTCCAATTACATTGGTCATAAACACTTTTGATCCGCCAAATTTTCAGGATGAAACAAAATACATTTGCAAAGATGATGATATTACTTTAAGCATAGCTACAGGTTTCAGCAGTTATTTATGGAGTCCCGGAAATAGTGCAACAAATAATTTATTGGTAACTGCGCCGGGAGATTATATGGTTACTGTGACCGATGCAAACGGATGTGAAAAAACCAAAAAATTCAAAGTTCTTTTATCCGAACCAGCAATTATTACAGAAGCTGTTGTAAAAGATTTTTCTGGCGTTGATAACTCCGTTTTGATAAAATATACTGGAGCTGGCAACTACGAATTTTCATTAGATGGAAATGTTTTTCAAGATGATCCATTATTTACCGGAATTGAACCAGGAATTTATTTTGCTACCGCAAGAGACAAAAATGGTTGCGGACTTTCAAACCGTTTTTTATTATATGTTTTAGATTACCCAAGATTCTTTACTCCAAACAACGATGGGTATAACGATTTGTGGGCCATTAAAGACATAAATCAGATGCCAGATTACACTATTCGAATTTTTGATCGTTATGGTAAATTTTTAAAGCAAATGAATCAAAACAGCACAGGCTGGAATGGCTTATTTAATGGAGAACAATTGCCATCTGACGATTATTGGTTTACACTTCTTTTCGTTGATGGAAAAAGTGTTAAGGGGCATTTTAGCTTAAAAAGATAAAAACTTCTTTCTCTAACCAGTGCTTTTTTAAATTAATAAATTCATTTTTTAAATAGCGGAATTTCAAAAAACTCCTAAATTTTAAACATTTACAAAGAAAAAAACACTCTGTCTTTCAATGACAGTAAAATAAATCTTATTTTTGGTTTTGGGCGATTCAATTTTGTATGCAGCCAATAATCAAGCCAATGAAAAAAACATTACACTTCTTTTTATTTTTGCTTTTCACATTAAATTGTTTCTCACAGTTCAGTAAAACGCACTACATACCACCATTGATTTGTAATGCCGCGTTATTAGTCAGCGATCAATATCTATACATTTCAACTCCAAGCGTTGCCAATGTTAATTTCAAAATCATTGCCAATGGAGGCAGTGTTGTAAACGGCACTGTAAATAGTAATAATCCTTATCGATATTATATTGGAACAGGTCCTGGAACACAGTTATTTGCTCCTTTGCTTAGTGCTGGAGTTGTATCAAACCGAGGCTATATAATTGAAGCCGAAGATCTAATTTATGTTAGTGCAAGAGTGAATGCCGTACCTGTTCAAAACGGAGGTTATAATCACGCTGGAGGATTAGTGTCTAAAGGAAATAGTGCACTGGGCAACACTTTTAGATTAGGCGCGATGTTAAATCCACTTCCCGACGCAACTTTAGCCAACTTTACATCGATAATGGCAACAGAAAACGGTACAAAAATTACCATTTCAAATATCCAAAACGGCACCAAACTTTCTGACGGAACAACAGTTTCGGGTCCAATAACCGCTACATTAAATAAAAACGAAAGTTACATACTCACTTTATTCAATAACAATGTTAGCGAAATTCCATCAAATAGCTCTAAATTAATTGGAGCACTGGTTACGTCTGATAAACCTGTAGTAGTAAATACAGGTTCTTTTGGAGGAAGCAACAGCACATTGGTTGGAGCTACTCAAAATGGAGGATTAGCACCTTTAGGAAGAGATGTCGGTTTTGATCAAATTGTATCGTTAGAAAAAACGGGAAAAGAATATATTTTCATAAAAGGTCTTGGCACAGATGAATTAGAACGTGTGTTGATAGTAGCACATTATGATAATACAGAAGTATTCGTTAATGGCTCTACTTCTCCATACAAAACCATTAACAGCGGCGAATATGTTGTAATTGATGGAAGTCAATTCAGCAACGAAAGTTTGTATGTAAAAACATCTGCGAATGTTTTTGCCTATCAAAGCATTGGAGGAACAAATCATCCTGCCAACCAAAATTTATTTTTTGTTCCACCGATAAATTGTGCAACGCCAAATACAGTTGATAACATTCCTCAAATCCAATCTATCGGTAATAATACATTTAACGGCTTTCTAAATATTGTAACCGAGACAGGAGCCACAGTTTTGCTAAACAACAGCGCCATCAATGCACTTCCAACTGCAATTCAAGGAACTGCTGATTTTGTTCGTTATAGTATATCTGATTTATCAGGAAATATAGCGGTAAAATCAACCAAGCAGGTTTATGTTTCTTATTTTGGAACCAATGGAGCAGCAACTTATGGAGGCTATTATTCAGGTTTTGATTTAAAACCTGAAATTGTTAGTGGTAAAATTACCCTAAACAATTCGTCTTGTATTCCGAATGTGTCTTTAAAAATAAATACGCTTTCATCTTATGATACTTTTCAATGGTATAAAGACGATGTTCTTATTCCCGGTGAAACTAAAAATAATTTCAGTCCGACACAGCCTGGTTTTTACCAAGTAAGAGGAAGTATTTCTGGCTGTATGAGCGATGTTTTTTCAGATAAAATTCCGGTAAGCGAATGCCCAATCAATATTGATAATGATTTAGCTAATGACAATATTGACATTGATTATGACAATGACGGTATAACAAACTGTACGGAATCATATGGAGATTTGCCAATAAATATTTCAAATCAAAATTCAGGATTGGTAAAAACCGGAACTTATTCTAATTCTTTCACTGGTATTGTCACAAACAGCACAACAGCTGCAACAGTTCCTTTTACTGGAAATGCAGATGGAAGTTTTGTTACCGAAGTCTTATCTGGAAAAGGCTTTTCTGTGAGTTATAAAATGAATTTTGCTACACCAATAAATATTCGTTTAGAATATAGCGACAAGGCGAATGTAACCGACTTATTAAATTCTGATTCGGAATATATTATAAATTCAGATATTGACAAAACAGTCACGGTCTTAAATCCTGACAATCAATTATTAATTGACACCAATTATGACGGAATTTACGAAAGTGGCGTTACACAATTCTCTTCTTTCGAAATTCGATTTCGATTAAATGGAAATGTACCATCTGCCTGCTGGAACTGGAACATTCAAATTCCAGTCTTATCAAACTCAATCATTTAAAATTACGCACAAAAATCTGCTTGATACAGCTGGAAATAAGTCAACATTTAAACTCACTGCAACTTGCGTTCCCAAAGACAGTGATGGCGATGGAATACCAGATCAACTAGATTTAGATTCAGATAATGATGGCATTCCTGATGTGATCGAATCACAAATTAAACCAATCGCATTATCTAATAAAGATTCAAATTTAGATGGATTGGACGATATTTTTAATCTTAGCACACCACCACTCGATACCGATAATGACGGAATTCCGAATTATCTTGATTTAGACAGTGATAATGACGGAATTTATGATTTGACTGAATCCGGAAGCAATACTCCCGACGTTAATCGAGATGGAATTGTTGACTTAACAGTTTTTGGAAGTAATGGATTAGCTGATGCTTTAGAAACTAGTCCTGACAGCGGTGTTTTAAAATATACCGTTTTAGATTCTGATAATGATGGCTTAAAAAATTATACAGAAATTGACAGTGATAATGATGGCTGTAATGATGTTATAGAAGCTGGATTTAGTGATCCAAACTTTGACGGCCTTTTAGGAAATATACCCGTTGCTGTAAATTCTTTAGGAATTGTAACCAGCAGAACCGATGGTTACACCACTCCAAATGGCAATTATATTATAGCAACTCCTATTTTAATTACTAAACAGCCAGAAAATCAAACTGTTTGTGAGTTGGAAAAAGCTATTTTCAGCATCGAGTCTAATGCTGATACTTTTCAATGGCAATTCTCTAGTGATGTCGGAAATATCTGGAATGCTTTGACAGAAAATTCAGTTTATACAGGAACAAAAACCACATCTTTAACCATTCAAAAAACAAATAAAACAATGAATGGTTATCAATATCGTGTGCTTTTAAATAGAAACAACAATGCCTGCGGATTGACTTCTGCTAATTCTGTCAAACTTACGCTTTATGCTTTGCCTGTTTTAAGTTCGCCAATTACAATTGTGCAATGTGATGACGATACTGATGGAATTTCTAATTTTAATCTAACCGCAAAAAATAGTTTTATCTCTGCCAATTTTGCAAATGAAACTTTCTCTTATTACACTACTTTGGCAGGTGCTAATACAAAAGATCCTTCTCAATTAATTTCAAATCCGCTTGCGTTTACGAGCGGAAATAAAAATATCTGGACAAGAGTTGAAAATTCAAATGGATGTTTTTCAGTTGCTCAATTAAATTTAGTCGTTTCAACAACGCAAATCGATTCTAATTTTAAAAGATCTTTTACCATTTGTGATGATTTTGTCGACGTTGTTAATGATGACAAAGATGGAATTGCAAGTTTTGATTTTAGTAGCGTCACAGCTGACATTCAAGCTATGCTTCCTTCGGCAAGCACAAATTATTCTATAAACTATTTCGCAAATGAAACTGATGCTTTGGCAGAAACTAATGCCATTGCAAATCCGTCAAATTACCGAAATACAATACCAAAACAACAAAAAATTTGGGTACGTGTTGACAGTAATCTGGATAACGCCTGTTTTGGATTGGGAGCTTACATTACCCTTACAGTAAACCAAAAACCCAATATTGATATTAATAATAATCGCAGTGCTGACGAATTAGTATGTTCCAACTTGCCAACGTTTTTTGTTAAACTCGACGCAGGAATTATTGGAAATATACCCGCCGATACATATAATTATATCTGGTCAAAAGACGGAAGTGTAATACCCGGAGAAACTAGTGAAACTTTAGATGTTAATGAAGAAGGAAATTATACAGTAGAAGTTTTTACTAAAGATGCAATCAGCTGCAGTAGAACTCGAACTATTAATGTAACAGCTTCAGATATTGCACATCTAGATTCTGTCTCCATCTCCGATTTATCAGATTATAATACTGTTGAAGCAAATGTTTCGGGAGCCGGAAATTATGAATACAATTTAGATGATCCTAATGGTACTTTTCAAGAATCTAACGTATTTGAAAATGTCCGCCCAGGGATTCATGATCTTTACATAAATGACAAAAATGGATGTGGAAAAATTTCAAAAACCGTAGCAGTTCTCGGAATTCCTAAGTTTTTCACTCCAAATAATGATGGATACAATGATTATTGGAACCTTAAAGGAGCAAATGACACTTTTAATTCTGGTGCAAAAATCCTTATTTTCGATCGATATGGAAAACTGATCAAACAAATCATTTCTTCAGGAGATGGCTGGGATGGGACTTACACCGGAAGTCCAATGCCTGCAGATGATTATTGGTACACTTTAAAACTAGAAGACGGACGTGAAGCAAAAGGGCACTTTAGTTTGAAAAGATAAACTTGAATATTAAGTTTCAAAATTCCAAATTCCAACATTAGGCATGAAAACAAAAAAAATCCCAAACTCCATATTGGAATTTGGGATTTTTATATTGAAATTTAAATCTAATTAGATTTTAAATCTTTTTCTATCAGTTTCTGTCAAATAGATTTTTCTCAAACGAATAGATTTTGGAGTTACCTCTACATATTCATCTTTTTGAATGTACTCTAAAGCTTCTTCAAGAGAGAAAATAATTGGAGGAATAATTCTCGCCTTTTCATCATTTCCAGAAGAACGAACGTTAGATTGTTTTTTCTCTTTCGTTACGTTTACACACATATCATCACCACGAGAGTTTTCTCCAATTACCTGACCTTCGTAAATTTCGGCATTTGGTTCAACGAAGAATTTACCACGATCTTGCAATTTATCGATAGAATAAGGAATAGCTTTTCCTTTCTCCATAGAAATCAATGAACCTTTGTTACGTCCAGCGATTTCACCTTTATAAGGCTCATATCCAATAAAACGGTGTGCCATAATAGCCTCACCAGCTGTTGCAGTAAGCAATTGGTTACGTAATCCAATAATTCCACGTGATGGAATATTAAATTTCACAATCATACGCTCCCCTTTAGTTTCCATAGCTTAACATTTCACCTTTACGCATAGTAACGAACTCAACTGCTCTTCCAGAAAGTGATTCTGGTAAATCGATTGTCAATTCCTCAATTGGCTCACATTTTTTACCGTCAATTTCTTTGATGATAACCTGTGGCTGACCAATTTGTAATTCGTAACCTTCTCTTCTCATTGTTTCAATAAGAACAGATAAGTGAAGTACTCCACGACCAAAAACCATGAATTTATCAGCAGAATCAGTTTCACCTAACTTCATAGCTAAGTTTTTCTCTAATTCTTTTGTCAATCTTTCTCTAATATGACGAGAAGTTACAAATTTACCCTCTTTACCAAAGAAAGGAGAGTCATTAATTGTAAACAACATACTCATAGTAGGCTCGTCGATATCAATCGTTTTTAGACCTTCTGGATTTTCAAAATCAGCAATAGTATCACCAATTTCAAAACCTTCAACTCCAATGATTGCACAAATATCTCCAGCAATAACTTCTTGTACTTTTTTACGACCAAGTCCTTCAAAAGTATGAAGTTCTTTGATACGAGATTTAGATATAGTACCGTCTCTTTTTACTAATGAGATTGGCATACCTTCTTTAAGAACTCCTCTTTCAAGACGACCAATAGCAATACGACCTGTAAATGCAGAGAAGTCTAAAGAAGTAATCAACATTTGTGGTGTTCCTTCAGAAACTTTAGGAGCTGGTACATTTTCAACAACCATATCCAATAATGCTTCAACATTATCAGTTACGTTTTCCCAATGATCAGACATCCAGTTGTTTTTAGCAGAACCATACACAGTTGGGAAATCCAACTGCCATTCTTGAGCACCTAATTCAAACATTAAGTCAAAAACTTTCTCGTGAACTTCCTCAGGAGTACAGTTTTCTTTATCAACTTTATTGATAACTACGCAAGGCTTAAGACCTAAGTCAATCGCTTTTTGTAATACGAAACGCGTTTGTGGCATTGGTCCTTCAAAAGCATCTACTAGCAAACATACACCATCGGCCATGTTCAGTACACGTTCTACTTCACCTCCAAAATCCGCGTGGCCAGGAGTGTCAATAATATTGATTTTTGTTCCTTTATATTGAACTGATACGTTCTTAGAAGTAATAGTAATACCTCTCTCACGCTCTAAATCGTTATTATCAAGAATTAAATCACCTGTGTTCTCGTTATCGCGAAATAACTGACAGTGATACATAATTTTATCAACCAAAGTGGTTTTACCGTGATCGACGTGGGCAATAATTGCAATGTTTCTAATAGATTCCATCTGTGATTTTTAATGGGCGCAAAGGTACACTTTATTTTTATAATAAAAAACGTTTCTAGCATAGTTTGCGTATATACAATCAATTAGTTAATACAAAACATCAAAATATGGCCCTCAAATTGAACTTTACTTATTGTTGAGTTATAGTTAATTTAACTATATTTGAGGTAATGAAAAGTAAAACTCTCCAAATTACTCTAGTTTATATTCTAGTATCATTGTTTATGGCAATAGTCTGTCATAAAATACTTACCACTTATTTTCCGGACACAAAATACTTTTATCTTTTTTTTCTTAAAGATATTTTTTTCATTTTAACTACTGCTTTATTTTTCAAATACATAGTTTCTAAAAATGAAATAAAAAATGTTACTATTTTCAAAAAATTAAAAGAAACAAACGAAGAAATCAAAGAATCAAATGAAAAGTATGACATTGTCGCAAAAGCAACAAGCGATACTATTTGGGACTGGAAAATTCAGGAAGACAGCATAAATTGGAACAAAGGAATCGAAAGTGTTTTTGGTTACAATCCGAATGAAGTTGGAAAAACTTCAAAATGGTGGTTTGATAAAATTCATCCCGAAGACAGTATCAGAATGTCTATTAAATTATATTCTTTTATTGAACAAAAAACAGAGAAATGGCAAGATCAATACCGCTTTAGATGTGCTGATGGAAGTTATAAATATGTTCTGGACCGAGGCTTTTTATTAAAAGATGAAAACGGAAGAGCAATCAGAATGATTGGAGCTATCCAGGACATCACCAAGCAAAAAGAAGAAGAACAGCGATTAAAACTTTTAGAAACTGTAATTACCCAATCTAAAGATTCGATTTTAATTACCGAAGCCAATTCGCAAGCACGAAAAATTCCAAAAATTGTCTATGTAAACCCTGCATTTTCGCAAATGTCAGGATATTTATCCAATGAAATAGTCGGTAAATCTCCAAATATTTTTAAAGGACCAAAATCAGATTCGGATGAATTAAAAAAACTGTTAAGAGCAATCAAAAATGAAGAAGAATGCCTAATAGAAACCATCAGTTATACAAAACAAAAAGAAGAATTTTGGGTTCGTTTTTCCATGATTCCAATTTTCAATAATGAAGGCGTCAATTTCGCATTGGATTTCAATTCAAAGAGATATCACAGAAGAAAAAAAGCTAGAAACCGAAAAAGAACATCTTATTCGCGAATTGACTCAAAACAACAAAGATTTAAAACAGTTTTCATACATCACTTCACACAATCTTACGAGCGCCATTATCTAATTTAATTGGACTTTTAAACCTTATAGAAGACATTCCGATTGAAAATCCAGAGCTCGAAGAAATTTTAACTGGTTTTACTAAATCAACTCATTTACTAAATGAAACGATCAATGATTTAGTAAAAGTGATCATTATTAAAGACAATCCTTCAATGCAAAAAGAAGAAGTTTCTTTAAAAGAAGTTTTCGAAAATGTCTTCAGTCAATTATCATTTCAGATAGAATTACACAAGCCAATCATCAAATTAAAATTTGAACGCGTACCTTTGCTAAACACAAACAAAGCATACATTGAAAGTATTTTACTTAATTTGCTCACGAATTCTATAAAATACAAATCGGAAAACAGAAAATTAAAAATATCAATCATTGCCGAACAAATAGACAACAAAGCAATATTAACATTTAAAGACAATGGAATTGGGATTGATTTAGAAAGAAACAGAGACAAAGTTTTTGGACTGTATCAAAGATTTCACAATTATCCCGACAGCAAAGGACTTGGCTTATACCTTGTGAAATCGCAGGTAGAAACCATGGGAGGAACAATCAGTATAGAAAGCGAAGTCAATAAAGGAACAACCTTTACAATAACATTCAAAAATTAAACATCATGTTGGAGCAAATTTTATGCATTGACGATGACCCCATCACATTAATGTTATGTAAAAAAGTAATTTCAAAATCACAAATTTTCAAATGAAATTATCACAGCTCAAAATGGAGAAGAAGCTCTTCACCACTTTAATACCTTAAAATACAACAACAAAAACAAACAAAACAAAAAGCCCGAATTGATTTTCTTAGATTTAAATATGCCGGTCATGGGAGGTTGGGAATTTTTAGATCATTTTACCTCACCTGATTACGCCGAATTCAACACCGCAAATGTCATAGTTTTGTCTTCTACAATTGATCCTGAAGATTTAGCGAAAGCAAAAAAATACCCCATTATAATCGATTTTCTTTCAAAACCAATTACACAGCCAATGCTGGAATATCTTAAAAAGAAAATAGATCTTTAAAAGATCAAATTCTAATATTAAAAATCCAAATTCCAAGCTTTTGTTTTAAAGTTGGAATTTGATTTTTTATTGTGAAATTTCAAATTTGGAATTTGGAATTCATCCCGAAACTTCGGGATTGGAATTTTCCAATTAGTCATAAACAAAAAAAGTCCTCTAAAAGAGGACTTTTTATATTTTATTAAATTGCTTTTAATTACAATTTAGCAACGTGTTTCGTTAATTTAGACTTCAAGTTAGAAGCTTTATTATCGTGAATGATGTTCTTTTTAGCTAATTTATCAATCATAGAAATTACAGTTGATAATTTTGCAGTAGCATCAGCTTTATCAGTAGCTATTCTTAATGCTTTAATAGCATTACGAGTAGTTTTGTGCTGATATCTGTTAAGAACTCTTCTTTTTTCGTTACTTCTGATTCTTTTTAATGCTGACTTATGATTTGCCATTTTGTTTTAATTTTAGATGTAATAATTATTATAAATACTAGTTAAAAAAGAAAAACCTCCCACAATTATAAAAACAATCACTTTGGTTTTAACTAATAAAACAAAAATCGAGACACCAACTTTTATTTTACAAAACTTATTTACAACTAATTTTGTAGTCTGTAAGGGAATCGAACCCCTGTTACCAGGACGAAAGCCTGGAGTCCTAACCCCTAGACGAACAGACCAATTTCCTTCTAAGTTTTCTTCAATTTATATAAAATTGAAATTGTAGTCCGTGGGGGAATCGAACCCCTCTTACCAGGATGAAAACCTGGCGTCCTAACCGATAGACGAACGGACCATTAACATCAAGTATTAATAACTTAATCTGCAGAAAAAAATAGTAGCCCGTGGGGGAATCGAACCCCCCTTACCAGGATGAAAACCTGGCGTCCTAACCGATAGACGAACGGGCCGTGTTTCTCTAATGCGGATGCAAAAATACAACTATTTTTTAGTTGTACAATACCTGATGCAAAAAAAATTAAAAATTTTTAATATGCCTTCGCAAAAAGCACTCTTTTTGATAGACGGATTACCAGTAAACACACAGGTTCCCGCCTCTTCTACGCATCCAAAGGAATGCATCGAATTGTTGCTTTTGTCAAGTCTTTTATCTTTTCTTCAGTCGCAGCTGTTCCATCCCAATGAGCAGATACAAAACCCGCTTTTTCATCTAAAACCTCCTTAAATTCTTCAAAACTATTTACTTCCGTAATATGTGTATTTCGGTAATCCAATGCTTTATTAAATAAATCTTTTTGAATCTGTTCTAAAAGATCATTTACATAAGTCAACGATTTCTATCACCTGAAACAACTTCTTTTGTCAATGTATCACGTCTTGCAACCTCAAAAGTTCCGTTTTCTAAATCTTTTGGCCCAACAGCAATTCTAACAGGCACACCTTTCAATTCCCATTCAGCAAATTTAAATCCTGGTTTTTGAGTCGTTCTATCATCATATTTAACTGAAATCTTCAGCTTTCTTCAACTTCGCAGTCAAATCATTTACAGCTGCTGTAATTTCTGCTAATTGTTCATCAGTTTTATATATAGGAACAATCACAACTTGAATTGGCGCTAAATTTGGAGGCAACACCAATCCTTGATCATCAGAGTGCGTCATAACCAAAGCCCCCATCAATCGAGTAGAAACCCCCCAAGAAGTTCCCCAAACATGTTCTTGCTTTCCTTCTGCATTTGCAAACTTAACATCAAAAGCTTTTGCAAAATTCTGACCTAAAAAGTGAGAAGTTCCTGCCTGCAAAGCTTTTCCGTCCTGCATTAATGCTTCAATACAATAGGTTTCATCTGCACCTGCAAAACGTTCTGTTTCGGTTTTAATACCTTTTACAACCGGAATCGCCATGAAGTTCTCTGCAAAATCAGCATAAACATTCATCATTTTTTCAGATTCCTCAATAGCTTCTGCTTTTGTAGCATGAGCAGTATGCCCTTCTTGCCATAAAAATTCTGCAGTTCTTAAAAACAAACGCGTACGCATTTCCCAGCGCACCACATTTGCCCATTGATTAATCAATAAAGGCAAATCTCTATAAGACTGTACCCATCCTTTATATGTAGACCAAATAATTGCTTCACTCGTTGGACGAACAATAAGTTCTTCTTCTAATTTTGCATTCGGATCAACCATTAGTTTTCCTGGTTTATCAGGATCATTTTTTAATCTATAATGTGTTACAATAGCACATTCTTTTGCAAATCCTTCAGCATTTTTTTCTTCTGCCTCAAACATGCTTTTAGGCACGAACAAAGGAAAATAAGCATTTTGATGTCCTGTTTCTTTAAACATTCTATCTAACTCCGCCTGCATTTTTTCCCAAATAGCATATCCGTACGGTTTAATAACCATACATCCTCTAACTCCCGAATTTTCAGCTAAATCTGCTTTTACAACCAGCTCGTTATACCATTTCGAATAATCTTCTGATCTTGTAGTAAGGTTCTTACTCATATTGAATAGTTTGGCACAAATTTTGTTTTAAATAATTTTAACTAAATAGTTTGACAAAACTAACTATTTTTGTAATGTGCAACAATAAAAAACACCACAGATATGAAAACTTCTACTTCTCTCCGCCAAAACTCAAGTTACTTTTACTTAATTGGATTACTGAGTTTTCTGCTTGCATCGTGTGGTTCTTACCAAAATACTTCCTATCATGATAATGATGGAGTTTATGGTAAATCTACAAACACGTACACACAAACAGCTACAACAAATACAAATAATCAATATAAAGATTATTTCAAATCGATTCAAGACGATGAATCAACCACATGAAATTTTTACTGATGTAGATAATTATGGTAATTATGCTGTAAATGACAGTACACAAACAGCAACAGCTTACCCGGCTTGGGGAAGCGGAACTACAGAAACTTGCGGTAACTGTATTATTCTGACCCAATCATGTCATTGGGGAATTGGAATTGGATGGGGCTACCCATATTATGGTTATGGTTACGGCTATGGATGGGGATACCCATATTACGGATGGGGATATCCAGGTTGGGGCTACTATCCAGGATGGGGATACCCAGGATGGGGATATCCAGGTTATGGGTACGGATACAACAACTATTCTTACAGTTACGGAAGAAGAGGATCTGCAGCATATTACGGATCTAGAGGTTACGCATCAAGAAGCTCATCATATGCAGGAAGAAATTACGCTGGACGAGATTTGGCTAGCAGAAATTATGCAGGAAGAAGCTCTTACTCAGGAAGAGATTATGCAGGAAGAGATTATGCAGGAAGAAGCAGTAATAACACAACCAGCAGAGGCTACTCAGATTTCAGAAGAAGTTCTTCTGTAAACGGCAGAACTTATTCAAGCCCAACTTTTACAGACAGAAGAGGTACTGCTCAAGGTCAAAGCAACGGTTATGATTATTCTAACAGAAGATCAAGTGCAGGAACAACTAACAGAAGTTATAGTTATACCGAACAGCAATTCTTCTGCTAGGACTTACTCTCCTAGCCCATCACGTTCAATGGACGGTGGCGGTGGCGGTGAAGAAGCTATAGTGGCGGAAGCAGTGGCGGTGGCGGCGGAGGCGGAAGATCTTACGGTGGCGGTGGCGGCGGAAGAAGATAAAAGCTTCTTCCGTAAATCATTCAATCACTTTAAAAACTTAACCAAATGAAAAAAATATTTTTCCTATTTATTACAGGATTATCTATTAGCGCCTTACATTCACAAGAAATATCAGATGCTGTTCGTTATGGACAGGACAATTTAACAGGAACTGCACGTTTCAGAGCAATGAGCGGTGCATTTGGAGCTGTTGGAGGAGATTTATCGGCTTTGAGTGTGAATCCGGCGGGATCTGCAATATTCAACAACAACCAAATTGGAATAACTTTCAGCAATCAGACCGTTAAAAATAATTCGAATTATTTTGGAACTGAAACCAGTGAAAAAGACAACTCATTTATATTAAACCAAGCTGGTGGAGTCTTTGTTTTTCATGACCACAATCCAAATAATAATTGGAAGAAAATTGCAATTGGAACAACTTACGAGAATACAAACAATTTTAACAGCGATGTGTTTTCTGCAGGAACCAACCCAAGAAACTCAATTGATCAATACTTTTTGACCTATGCTAATAACAGCAATGGAGGAGCACCAGTACCGCAAGAACTTGTCAACACTAAACCTGGAGAGTCAATTACAGATTTATACAGATATTTAGGATCAAATCTTCCAAATGGGCAATATCCAAATTTATCAGGATTTTCAGCTCAACAGGCTTTCTTAGGCTATCAAGGATATGTGATAAATCCAGAAGATGCCAATAATCCAAATAGCAGATACAATAGCAGCGTACCTGCCGGCGGCAATTATTATCAAGAAAATGAAATATATTCAAGAGGATATAACAGCAAATTAAGCTTCAATATCGCAACTTCATATAAAGACAGAATTTATTTTGGAGCCAACTTAAACGTACATATTACCGATTATAGAAGATCAAGCAGTTTTTATGAAGACAACACCAAAAAACCTTTAGAAACCAACGAAACTGTCTCAAATCTCACGTTTTAACAATGATTTATATACATACGGAAATGGCTTCTCTTTTCAATTAGGAGCGATTGCTAAAGTTACTGATGCTTTTAGACTTGGTGTTGCTTATGAATCAAACACCTGGTATGATTTATACGACGAACTTTCACAAAGTTTATATACAACAACTCAAGCAGCGGGCGGACAACCAACAAGCAATCCTGTTAACCCGAATATTATAAATGTCTACGAAAAATATACCTTGCAAACGCCTGGAAAATTCACTTTTAGTGGAGCTTATGTCTTTGGGAAATCAGGGTTAATTAGTGTTGATTATTCTATTAAAGACTACGCAAATACTAAATACAAACCAACTAGTGATCCAGGATTTAGAGGACTAAATGCAGACATGAACAGTCAATTGACATCTAATGGAGAATTAAGAATTGGTGCAGAATATAAAATCCAACGATTAAGCCTTCGTGGCGGATACCGTTTTGAAGGAAGTCCGTATAAAGATGGAACAACAATTGGCGATTTAAACAGTTATTCAGGAGGTTTAGGATATAATTTTGGGTCAACAAAATTAGATTTAGCTTATTCTTATTTAGAAAGAAAGTCAAATCAAGGATTTTTTGCTACTGGATTTACTGATGGAGCAAATATCACCTCAAAACTTAATAATGTTACTTTGACCTTATTATTTGAATTGTAATTAGAAATTAAAATAGATGAATAGAGATTTCCGTCAGGTGTTTACTTGACGGATTTTTTTTTAGCCCCGATGGAAGCGGCATCCTTTTTCTTGCTCCTTTAGCAAGGAAAAGATACAGCGGACAGCGGGATTAGCTTCATAAAAAACAGCTAAAAGAAATCGAAACAAGCGCTGTTTGAATAAAAAAGTGTAATTTTGCACTCCAATTTATAAAAGTATGAGAACCAAGTCTTTAAAAAAGAACAAAATTAACGTCATCACTCTTGGGTGTTCAAAAAATGTTTATGACAGCGAAGTCCTTATGGGACAACTGCGCGCTAATGGAAAAGAAGTTGAACATGAAGCTCCTGCAGAGAAAGAAGGAAACATTATTGTAATTAACACTTGTGGTTTTATTGACAATGCTAAAGCTGAATCAGTAAACATGATTTTGGAATATGCTGATAAAAAAGACAAAGGCTTAGTTGACAAAGTTTTTGTAACAGGATGTTTATCTGAACGTTACAGACCCGATTTAGAAAAAGAAATTCCAAACGTAGATCAATATTTTGGCACAACTGAATTGCCTCAACTTATTGAAAGCTTTAGGAGCCGATTATAAACATGAATTATTAGGAGAACGTTTAACAACAACTCCAAAAAATTACGCGTATTTAAAAATTGCAGAAGGATGCGACAGACCTTGCAGTTTTTGTGCAATCCCGCTTAATGCGTGGGAAACACGTTTCGCAGTCAATTGAAAAATTAGTAAAAGAAGCTGAAGGTTTAGCTAAAAACGGTGTTAAAGAATTAATTTTGATTGCTCAGGATTTAACTTATTACGGTCTTGATATTTATAAAAAGAGAAATCTTGGAGAACTTTTAGAAGCATTGGTTAAAGTTGAAGGAATCGAATGGATTCGTTTACACTATGCATTTCCTACTGGTTTCCCAATGGATGTTTTAGAAATAATGAAACGCGAACCAAAAATCTGTAATTATATCGATATTCCATTGCAGCATATTTCTGATTCTATTTTAAAATCAATGCGCCGTGGTACAACTCAGGCTAAAACAACACAAGTTATTAAAAGATTTCCGTGCTTCAGTTCCTGGAATGGCAATTAGAACGACATTAATCGTTGGATATCCTGGTGAAACTCAGGAAGATTTTGAAATTTTGAAAGATTTTGTTCAGGAAATGAAATTTGACAGAATGGGATGTTTTGCTTATTCGCATGAAGAAAATACACATGCTTATTTATTAGAAGATGATGTTCCGGACGATGTAAAACAAGCCCGAGCTAATGAAATAATGGAATTGCAATCACAAATTTCTTGGGATTTGAACCAAGAAAAAGTTGGACAAGTTTACAAATGCATCATCGACAGAAAAGAAGGAGCGCATTTTGTAGGCAGAACTGAGTTTGACAGTCCGGATGTTGACAACGAAGTATTGATCGATGCATCTAAACATTACGTAAAAACAGGTGAATTTGTTAATATTAGAATAATAGAAGCAACAGAATTTGATTTATACGGAGAACCTGCTTAAATTTACGCTAAACTTATTATCAATTTTAGATAAAAACTTACTATGAAACCTACGCAACACATTTTTTCTTTTGGTTTTCACTTTATTCTGCATCAATGTGGCATCTGCTCAATATGGCCAGAGATATAATGGCTATAATAATGGTTATGGCGGTGGCGGTTACGGACGCGGTGGCGGAATGGGAATGGACAGAAGCATGATGGCAGGGCCCACAAAGCTCTCCAAGTAAACCTAAAGAAATTCCTGCAGAAGAAACTGCTGCAAAAATCGTTGAACAAATGAAACCAGAAGTAAAACTTGATGAACTTCAAGCTATTGCAATCACAAATGTTATGGCAGATAGCATGAAAGAACAAGGAATTCTTTTGAAAAATGAAAGTAGCAGTCAAGATCGAAAAAATGGAACAAATTAAAGCTTTAAGAGAAAGTACAACTAAAAAAATAACTGCTTTTCTAAATCCTGATCAAGTGGAAAAATACAATGCTTTCATAGCTAATTTTAAGGAAATTAAAAAAGACAAATAAAAAAAGAAAAAAGATTCTAAAGACAAAAAAGAAGACTAAAAGAAGAAACGAATCAACAAAAGTTCAAGAATAATTGTTTTTAGCCTCAACTTAAAATGTGAATGACCATGGCAAAAAAGCATTTTTATTATTTGATTTTAGCAATTATTATTACTTCTTGCTCTACAAATCCATATAAAACTACTGAAAAAGCATACGATCAACAGCTTAAAACTTTAGAAAACCAAATTACAAGTAAAGAAGCCAGACCAATCCCAGCAGTTAGTCCTGTTGTTATTGACACTACTTACGCATCGCAATTAGGAATTGTAAAAGATACTTTATCAAAAACAGGCTCAACTGCTTTATTAAATGGCATCAATACAGAATGGATTGGAACGGTAAATTTCAATTTAAGAAAACCAAGTTTTATTATTATTCATCATACAGCTCAAGATTCTGCTACAAGCAAACTATCAATACTTTTACTAAAACTAAAACACAGGTAAGTGCTCATTACATTATTTCGGAAAACGGAAAAGTGGTGCAAATGCTAAATGATTATTTGAGAGCATGGCATGCAGGTGCATCAACTTGGGGAAAAAACACTGATTTAAACTCCAGTTCAATTGGAATTGAACTTGACAACAATGGCTTTAAACCTTTTACAGAAGCACAAATCAGCAGTTTAGTAGCTCTTTTGACAAAATTGAAAAAAGATTACAATATTCCGACACAAAATATATTAGGACATTCTGATATTGCTCCTGGGAGAAAACAAGATCCAAGTGCTTTATTTCCATGGAAAACATTGGCAGAAAAAGGATTTGGAATTTGGCCTGATGAAGTTTTAGAAGAAGCTCCTTTTGATTTTAAAATAGAACAAGCTTTACGAATTATTGGTTACAATACAAAAAATCTTTCAGCAGCAATTCAGGCTTTTAAATTACATTATATCCAAACTGATATAACTCCTGTTTTAGACAGAAAAACAATTGATACAATTTACTCGATTTATAAAAAGCAAGTTCAGTAAATAATAAAATTGATTTCAAAATATATAAACGCATTTCTAAATATTTAGAAATGCGTTTTTTTTATTGTGAGAAGTAGAATTCAATATTAGAACGAAAGAGGCAAGAAGAAAGATTTACGATGGGAATTCCTGATATTATCAAGAGCTTTGATTTTAACAGCGATCTCTTCATTAAAATATCATTCTTTAAAGTAAAACCTATAATACATTATTTCTATCGCAGAACAACAAGGTCTTCTTATAGTAAACTACTCTACATATAGAGCTTTTCTTAACTTAGCATATAACAATACACCACTACTTACATTCTAAATCTTTCTTCTTGCCTCTTTCTTCTAAAAGCCAGACTCTTCAATAAAAAAGCTGCCAAAACATTTATATGTTTTGACAGCTCCAAAAAAAAAAAAATATCAATCTTTATCTCTAGAAAGAGTATGTTGTAGCAATTAATCCGAAGAAAGATCCGCCTGTTGGTTTGCATCGCTATCTAAAAAGATATCTTCAGATGCAGCATCGTATCTTAACTCAGGAATTATTGTTAGTTTTCCAACTTTGTAATTTAATGAAACTGTATTTGCAAATACATTTGATCCTGTTAATGTTCCTAAACTTGGAGCAGCATCTTTAGCATCAAAATATTCCATTCTGTACGCTAATAATAATGATGGAGAGAATGAGTAATTAGCATACCCAACTAATGAAAACCAATCACCATCTAAAGTGCTGTCAAAATCATTTTTTGTTTTAGCATATGTTGCATTAAACCCAAACCAAAACTGTCACTTATTGTTTTAGATGCCACAAAATCAAATTGTGTTTTATTTTCGTCAGATGCTGGATTTGTACTTCCTGAAGTAAAATTCAAATAAGCGCTTCCTGTTTCTCCAATATATCCAACTTGTCCGATATATGTTTTTTGAGTTGAACCTGCATCCATAGCCGATTTAAAATCTGTTGGATTAGTTATACCAAACATTGCCGTAAATTTTCCTGAAGTATATTGTGCCTTTTACCCCAGTATTAAAGAATGGCCCATAAGAAAAGGCATATGACATACTGTAGTTTTTATTCCCGACAGCATCTAATACTTCATAACCTATATGAGTACCAAAACTACCCGCAACAAATTTAAATTTATCAGTAACCTGATAAGTAAAGAATAATTGTTTAATTAAAAATTTCGCATTAATATCTTTATCTGTTGTTTCATTATATGAAAATTCGCCTGCTCTTTTTCCGAATCCTAAATCTACAAATACAGAAGCTTTTCCGAAAGTATGACCTGCATTAACAGAAGCCATTCCTAATTCAAATGAATCCTGAGAGTTGGTAAAGCTCGTTAATCCGTTCATTTGTTTTGAAAAATCATATTTATAGTAAGCATCTGCTGATCCGCCCCAAGTTGTTGCTGGTGGAGTTGAAGTTTCGGTATCATCTTGGGCAAAAGCAAAAGAACTCGTTAACATCGCGGCTAAAATGTGTAATACTTTTTTCATGTTTTAATTGGTTTTTAGTTATTAATTGATTCTGGTTAGTTAATTTTTATATATTGTAATCTAATACTATAAGTCCCTCTTAAAAATCCTCTAATCTCCTCAAAAAACCTCTTCATTTTCATTAGCGAATTTATTAACTTTTGTATGAGTAGAAGAATTGAAATCTATTTTTTTGATGATTTTACAGGAAGAATTATGGATTACAAAAATTAATTTAACCAATAATCGTGATTTGACATTAATACCGATTTATTTTTGAAAATTCCCTAACGCATTTTTGATAAAAATAAGAAAATTTTAAATAGGGTAACAACATCAAATGAACCACAACAAACAGTCGAAAAATCAACAATTAAAACATGATTTAAAAATATATTGACCCCTAAAAAACATAGGGCGCTAATAATAGAAATGAAAAATAACCCAAAAACAATGAAACGATAACTTGACATTAAAAAAGATATGGAATTCATTTATAAAAAATTTAAAAATTCTTACAAAAATGAACCATACAAAACCACCCTCACAAGCCTTAAACGCTCATTAAAATTTTGAAATCAAAATCAAAAAGTTTTACAATTAAAACCAAAAAAGCCTGTTCAAAAACTGAGCAGGCTTGTTTAACAACAAAAGAACTTATTCTATTCTTGCGTGTTATATTTTCTTAAAAACTCCCGAACTTTTATTCCGGATTCTTTTAAATCTTCATCTTTCCATTTCCCTTCAGATTTTGCCGATTTTTTAAGAATGGAACAAGTTTCATACTTTATCAGAAACTGACCAGGTAATCCAGCTTAATTTTCGGCTTTCCATCCAATCTATATATTCCTGCCATGCTTTCATATTTAAAGGTCCGTCACCAGTCGCTTCCATTCCTGCAGATTCTGAAATAAAAACCGGAATACCTTTATTAATTGCTGCATCTGTTCGATCCCTTAATCCTTTACCATGCGTTGCCGCATAAAAATGCATGGTATACATTATATTAGAATACCCTTTTATAGGATCTGCGGCCGGAAGATCAACATCCTGATCCCAATGCGGGCGAACCAACCAAAATAATATTGTTCGGATCATTTTCTCGAATTACCTTAATTATCTCTTCAGCAGTACACCTTTAACTTCCGGCCAAGTTTCATAATCCGGTTCATTAAAAACCTCGTATATTATATTAGGGTATTTAGCATACTTTTTAGACATCTCCGCAAAAAAGACTTTTGCTTCCTTTAGATTAATATTATGACTGTGCCAATCGATAATAACATAAATATCTCGATTTGTATAGCTCCTTTTACAACAGCTTCAATCTTTTCTTTTGAAAATTGCGGGTTCTTTCATATACGACAACTCACCCAAGTTCAACTCCCATTGCAGCACGAACAACATTGCAATTAAAATCTTTCTTAAGCCAATCACTGCTTTTTCATTATAAAATCTCGGCCATAAACTATGCCAGCCAAAACTCATTCCGCGCAAAACAACAGGATTATTATTTTTATCTCGTCAATTGGGTTCCGCTGAACATTAATTTTCCATGATGTTTTACAAATTGCGCTTTGAAACACAAGAAAAGACAATAAAACAATAACATAAAAATTTGAGCTTCTTGATTTCATTAAATTAAGATTTAAGGAATTAGCCGAAGCGTAATTACATCATGTGATGCAATATCAGCAACAAAATTCTTTTTTGTAGTTCCGATATCTTTATTTTTCCAAAGATCTTTTATTTTATAAGTTGCTTTATTAAAATCGGCTTCATAGCCAAAATCAGCATCCTTAATTATATTCTTTTTAAAATCGAAATTGACTTTTTTAGCAACATCACTTCTATTTATAAAAGTTATTGCCCAATTTCCGTCAGATAATGGTTTAACCCAAACCTCCAAACCATCTTCTGCCGAATATTTAAATCCCTGAATTCCTAATTTATCCTGATTAACAGCAATTAAATTCTTTATTGGTCAAAATTGCCAATGTTTCTTTTGACATTTTTCTGAAATCATTTCCTGTAAACAAAGGCGATGCCAGCATGCACCACATTGCAAAATGTGACTTATCTTCGGTATTATTCATTCTCATTTCCAACTTCCATCATATCAAAATCATTCCAATGATCAGGACCTGAATATTTACGGATATCTTTTCGCATTTCGGCAATTTTCATAAATCCCCATGAAGACCAATTTCTTCAGGATGTTTAAATTCGCAGTCAAAACAAGGATAAATATCTCCTGAAATTCTCCAAAGATTCCCCACCGGTTTCCCCCATTCCCACGGCTGATTATCACCCCATTCGCAAAGACTGAAAACAATTGGTCTTCCAGCAGTTTTTAACGCATTGCTCATCGTTGTATAAGCTTCGGGAGCTGTAATTCCTTTTGTATTACACCAATCATATTTCAAGAAATCAATTTCTAATTTAGCATAAAAACGAGCATCCTGATATTCATATCCTCGTGTTCCCGGATATCCAGCACAAGTTTGCGTTCCGGCACAATTGTACAAACCAAATTTCAATCCTTTGCTATGCACATAATCAATTACAGCTTTCATTCCGTTAGGAAACTTAACAGGATCAGGAACAAGATCGCCATTTGCATCACGCTCATGCGTCATCCAGCCATCATCTAATACAATATAATTATAACCCGCAGCGGCTAAACCTGAGGAAACCATAATATCAGCGGTTTCTTTGACTAATTTTTCATCAATATTAGTTGCAAAAGTATTCCATGAATTCCATCCCATTGGCGGTGTCATGGCTAAACCTTCAAATTTTCCTCCTGTTTGATTATGCGTATTTCCCTGTCCAAAACCCAAACAGGAAACCAACAGAGCAAATGCTGAAATGATCTTTTTCATTCTTTTTTTAATTTAAATGTATTATAAAAAGATATTCCCTAATTAAAAATTAGGGAATATCTAAAACCAAACTCAAAATAAATAACTGCTTTTACTTTAAAAACAAACCAATATCATCAATAGAAAATGTATTTTCTATACCGTCTCCCGCTGCGTTTTTAGTCATATTTTGGAAAGTAATATTCTGTACTCTATCTGATGAAGACAAAGCTGACCACGGAATATTAAACGTCTTCCATTCTGTAGTAACATTTAATATTGGCGAAGTGCTGTCGGCCCAATCTCCATTAAAACAAAACTTAACAGCTCCTGGAGTTGTCGCTTTGATTGTTACACGGATTCCGCCATAAGAACTCAATTTGTCAAACCATGACCAATTGCCTTGTAAACTTCCCCATGCTGCCATTTTTGATTTAATATAAACAAGTCCTTGTGCGGCAGTACCATCTGTTTCGTAAGTTTGATTGTTCCAAGAAGGAAAATCTAAACCATAATAGGAAACATCATCATAAATTCCAGAACCTACAGCATCTTTTGAAACTGTTGATCCAGAAATATTTGTTACCGTAATATATTTATCAGTTGCACCAGCCGGCAATTTAAATTTAATCTCAGTCAATGTAGAAGAAATTACAGGCACATCAACTGTACCTACTTTCACCTTTGGATTCAAGAAATAATTTCCGTAAATCGTAACTACATCACCTTCTGCGGCATTAACAGGATTATAACTGTCGAATTTTGGTGTTGGCGGTGCAACCACAAAATCGTACAAAACAGTTCCAGTTTTTGTAACAACTTTTAATTTATTACTTGCATTTGCATAAGGCGTTTTTTCGTCAATTAAAACAAAAATTGCAGTATCTGTAACTAATGTTGGGTTGAAATAAGTATCAAAATCATTAAAATAGATTTTTGTCGTATTCAACAGACCTGTTCCTTGAATGATATAGTAATTTTTAGGATCTCCAACTGTAACTGGAACCAAAGGACCTTCTACAGATTTTGCAACACTTGTAATTACTGGTGCGCCTCCGCTACCACTGCTGCTTGCTGAATCATCATTGCTACATGAAGAAAATACACCCAGCACCATAAATACCATTGCAAAGAATGGTAAAAGGTATTTTATTTTTATATTTTTCATAGTTGTCAAATTTTAGTAATTATTTAAAAGTATACGGAACTGGCGCTTGCAATAACTTAGGATTTTTAGCCACCTCATTATCCGGATAATCCATATAGAAATCATTTGTTGCGTGATCTTGACTGTATACTGGTGTATAATGGCGCTCACCGTATCTATCACCTCTATTTTGAGCCGTCATAATTGCGATTGCCTTATTTTTGTCAATACGCCCTAAATCAAACCAATAATCACCTTCAAAACACAATTCTTTTCTTCTTTCTAAAAAGATATCATCAAAAGTAATTGAAGTTAAATTAGACAAACCAGCTCTTCTTCTAACTTGATTAATTGAATTTAATGCACTTGCATCTGTTGTGCTTGCATTTGCACCAAGAACAGCTTCAGCATGAATTAACAGCAATTCTGCATAACGCATAACATAAGAATTGTTATCCATCATTGCCCATGCATCAGCTTGACCTGTAGCAGTTCCGTTTACAACACCAATACAGTATTTTTTGATTGCACCACCAGAAGCTTGAGCTAAATCTTTACCCGCTGGAACAGTAAATCCAATACCTTGCGTTGTTTTGATCGCAGGATAAGTATCTCCAGCAACCATTACAGTTTCATGTTTTCTTAAATCTCCGGCACCATACAATGAAAGAATTACTTCTTGACTTGGTCCAAAAACTCCTGCATATGATGCATTTGAAGTTGACAATGTTCCATCTTGAAACCCGAATTGTGTGTTACAGTTGTTTGCTGAACCGTAAGCTCCGTCACCTTTCCATTGAATAGCAAAAATAGATTCTTCGTTATTGTTGTTTGGATAAGTAAACAAATCTGCAAAACTTTTTCCTGGCAATTGATCTCCACCTAAAAGCTTAAATTCACCACTGCTGATAACCGCTTCAGCCATTGCTTTTGCATTTGCATAATCTTTTTGATACAAATATACTTTTGCAAGCATTGCTCTTGCAGAACCTTTAGAAACATGTCCGTTGCTTGCATAATTTGCTCCTCTTGTTTTAGCTGCTAGCAAATCAATAGCTTTTAAATAGTCCATTGTGATTAATTTATAGATATCTGCAACAGTATTGGTGTTCACATAAGGATTACTTGTATAATCAAGAGGGTTTTCGATAATTGGCACAGGACCCCAAAGTCTTACCAAATCAAAATAAGCAGTAGCTCTCATGAAATAAGCCTCCCCCATTGTATTGTTCAAAACAGCTTTATCAACATCTGGACCTACACGCGCAGCCAAAAAGTTAATAATCATATTAGACTGCTGTACATTTGCCCATAAAGATGACCATCCGTTTACCAATTCAGGATCACTTCCATTTAATGAAAACGTTCTTAATCCGCTTACATCAGGAGAACCTGAGTACATATTTCCTGAACCAACTTCAAGTGCCCACCAAAACTTGTTATACATTTGAAACCAAGTACGGCTGTACATACCATTTGTAGCCGATGAAACCTGATCATTTGTGCTGTAATACGAATCTAAACTTATTCCATCTTCAGAAGGTCTGTCCGTAAATTCATCTGAACATGATGTAAAAGTCAGAAATGCTGTTGCTATAAAAAGCAAACTATATCTATTTAAAAAAGATTTCTTTTTCATTTTTATTAATTTTTAAAATTCTAAGTTAAGACCAACTAAAAATGTTCTTGCTACCGGATATCTTCCGTTGTCAATTCCTGATAAAAGCACATTTTGATTAAATGAGCCAATCTCTGGATCGTAACCTGAATACTTAGTAAACGTGTATAAATTTTGAGCAGATCCGTACAATCTTAATCTTGAAATTTTATATTTTGAGATAACATCTTGTGGCAATGAATATCCTAACGTAACGTTTTGAATTCTCAAATAAGAACCATCTTCAACGTAACGGTCAGAAATCAGCAAGTTAGTATTTGATGCATCAGCAATTGGTCTAGGATTATTACTTGCAGTATTCGTAGAAGAATAATAATCCATTGCATCAACTAATTGATTGTCATACAAAGAAGCATTTGTTGTCCCTGCTCTTTTTGTCAAGTTCATAACATCATTTCCATATGATCCTTGAAGGAAAATAGAAAGATCTACGTTTTTATATTTGAAATTATTTGTAAAACCGTAAGTGAATTTTGGATGCGGATTTCCGATGAATGTTTTATCAGCGGCATCAATTTTTCCATCTCCATTTACATCAACATATTTAACATCTCCAAGTGCAGTTTCTCCAGCTCCAGTTCCAACAGCTTGACCAAATTGAAGTGGTGCTTTATCTAAAACAGCCTGATCTTTAAAAATTCCGTCTGTCTTATATCCGTAAAATAAACCAATTGGGTTTCCAACAGTAGTATTTGTAACTACAACTGGCTGATATCCGTTTGTATTAACTTCTTGAGTCAAAACGATTCCGTTTGCGATTTCGTCCAAATTATTTTTATAATGAGACACAACTGCCGAAGCACTCCAGTTAAAATTACTTGTAGATCTCATATCATAACCAAGAGTCAAATCAAAACCTTTGTTGCTCATTGTGCCTAAATTAGAGTAAGGCGCAGAAACTCCTCCGTACTGACCTCCTCCTCCAGTTAAGTAAAGAGGTAATGGAACTTGGAATAAGAAACCTTTAGATTTTTTGTCATACACATCAAAACTTGCAGAAAGTTTGCTGTCAAACATTGTAAAATCAATACCAATGTTAGTTTGATTTAATGATTCCCAAACTAAATCTGGATTTGGGTAATTTGACGGTAAAAATCCGCTTCCTAATCCTGAATTTTGTGTTCCTAACATTGCAGAATAACTGTTGTTTGGAATTTGCTGATTTCCAGTTTCTCCGTAACCAACTCTAAATTTAATATTGTCTACATATTTACGAGTTCCTTCCATGAAAGATTCACTAGATAATCTCCAAGAACCAGAAATCGCGTTAAAAACACCTTTTTGGTTATTTGTAGTTGGGTCAAATTTTGAAGAAACGTCCTGTCTGATTGACGCTGTAATACTGTATTTATCATTGAAATCATAAATAATACGAGCAAAAAGAGAGGATAATGAAGCACTTCCTTTGTATTGTGTTACTGTATTATTATCAACATCCGCTAAATTAATAGTGTGAATTGAATTTGTTTTAAAACCTTGCGCAGAAGCAATCAAACCTTCCCAGTGAGAATCATTTGCTTCCTGACCTGCTAAAACTGTAAATTTATGTTTTCCGATAGTTTTATCGTAAGTCAATAAATTTTTGATGTTTGTAGAATACCAGTTTTGTCTTCTTACATCAAGATCGGCAAGCAAGTTCGTCTGGCTTCCCCATTTATAAGACGGTCTAAAATCATCATTTTCAGAAAATTCAGTATTTGCAGCAATTTCAATACGGTATTTTAAACCTTTAATAATTTCAGCTTCAGCATAAACATTTCCTAAGAAATTTTTTCTGATCAATTTATTATCTCTCGTTAAAGCCTCAGCAACTGGGTTATAATAAGTTACACTTTGCTCTGATGATGGTGGTCCAGCAAAAGATCCATCTGTATTTCTAACAGGAATATCTGGTGACTGCAATAAAGTATTTGAAATCAATCCAGAGAAACTTTGATTTACAGTAATTCTTTCATTGGTAATACCTCCTGTAAGATTTCCTCCAACTCTTAACCAAGATTTGATTTTAGAATCTAAGTTCAATCTTACTGTATATCTTTTTAATCCAGAGTTGATAATTGTTCCTTCATTATCTAAATAACTTCCTGATAAATAATAGCTTGTTCCATCTTTAGCACCAGAAAATGACAACTGATGGCTGTTTGAAATAGCCGTTCTATAAACTTCATCCTGCCAATTCGTTCCTGGTCCTAATAATTCTGGATGTGTAAATTCCTGACGTGTTTGAAAACCCCATAATTTAGCCAAATTTGTTTTTAAAGTTGCATATTCAGGTAAAGTCAAAACATCTAATTTGTTTGTTATAGATGCAAAAGAAGTATAGTTTTCATAAGATACTTTTCCAGTACCTTTTTTACCTTGTTTTGTAGTAATAATAATTACACCATTTGCTCCTCTAGAACCATAAATTGCTGTTGCAGAAGCATCTTTTAAGATATCCATAGATTCAATATCATTTGGATTAATCATAGAAAGCGGACTCATAGCATTGTTTCCGCTTCCTCCTGAAGAAGAAAAACCATCTTTACCAGCCAAAGTCTGACCACTTGTAGATTTACCAGTTGCATCACCAGAAATTGGCACACCATCAATTACATATAAAGGCTCGTTAGTTCCTGTTATAGAAGTAGTTCCACGAACTCTTACAGAAGCTGCACCTCCAGGCTGACCTGAATTGTTTGTTACCGAAACCCCGGCAGCTTTACCCTGAAGCATCTGATCGATAGAAACTTGCTTTAAATTTTCAATATCTGAAGATTTTACTGAAGATATTGCACCGTTTACATCTTTCTTTTTCTGAGTTCCGTAACCAATTACAACTACCTCTTTTAAGTCTTCAGAGCTTGATTGTAAAGTAACATTAATTTTATTTCTGCCTCCAATAGCTATTTTTTGAGAATCAAATCCAATAAACGAAACTAATAAAGTTCCGTTTGCAGGAGCATCAATCGTATATTTACCGTCAAAATCAGTTGAAGCAGTAGTTCTTGAACCAACAACAGAAATGTTGGCTCCAGGAATTGTCATTCCCTTTTCATCAGACACCGTTCCTGATATTTTAACCTGAGCAGTAATAAAATTACTCAGTAACAAGAATAAGATCAAAGGAACTGCCTTGTGGTTAGCATTCCAATGAATAAAGTTAGTCATTAGTTTTTTCATAATAAATGTTTGGTTAGTTTAAATTTGTTTTACTCATAATCAAGTAATAAAAAAAGGGTGTGATTTATTTTCTAAATTATTTAACAAATCTACAACAGAACTAAATACTAAATCGATAGTATTATATCATTTAATGATAATATTTTTACTTTATCAGCTTAAAAAAACACATATAAAAACAAAGCATGTCTAAAATTGACATTATTCGCAACAACACCTGATTTAATCAATCGCTATTATAAATAAAAATTAGTGAAACTTCGAAAATCAAACGATTTCGTTATAAATAATATTTGTCTATGCAAAAAAAGTATCATTATAATATCCTTTTTAGTCCGGAAAAATCTTCACGATATTGACTTGGAGTACATTTTTTATAGCTTTAAAACTACGATTGAAGTTGGCAATATTATTAAAACCAGATTTAAAAGCTACTTCAGAAACACTCATGTCTTTCTCAACCAACCATCGAGCTCGCATAACCAATTCGAATATCATTTATATAATTGACAAAAGTTTTTCCGGTACGTTTTTTAATAAACCGGTTAAAAGAAATTATTGACATACTGGCAACATTAGCAGCATCTTCCAAAGTAATTTTCTCAGAAAAATGCTTCTGCACATATTCGTAAACCAATTTCATTTTATCATAATCATCAAACGTATCATAATCAACTGTATAAGTCGAAAGCAAACGCTGATTTCTGGAATTGCCAAATCATATAATAAGGAAGTAATCTCCAAAAAATAATCCATTCCATCTAATTTAGAGAGCTTTACGAGTCTTGGCGTTAATTCTTCGGCTACTTTTTTTGAAAATAAAATACCATGAATCGAACGATTAAACATATCCCGGATCGGGTTCATGATTCTTCTTGACAATAAAGATTCATGAAATAAATCATTATGAAACTGAATAGTAATTTCATGTATTTTTTTACTGGTGCATTTATTTAATTCCCAACCATGATATAAATTTGGCCCAATTAAAACCAATTCAACATTGTCAATTTCTTCAATATTGTCACCCACAACGCGCTTCACTCCTTTTCCGTTTAAAATAAAATTGATCTCAAATTCAGGATGATAATGAACTGGAAAATCAAAACTGTCTTTTACCCTGTCAAAAACCAAAAAACTGTCTCCGGCAGAAAGCGGAGCAATTTCTCTATAAAAATTTTTAGTAGTACTCACATCTTTAAAAACTATTTTGCATAACAAATGCCTTTTATTATTTGCAATAATATGATATATAATTGATAAAATAATACTAATTACAAGATGAACATCCGATTATCTTTGAAAAAAGTAATTATCAATTTTACAAAAACTATATTAATAATAAACATTAATCATTTTTAATAGTAGTTCTTTTTAAAGTTTTAATAATTTTATATCATAAAAGACAGACGAATGTACAAATTGAAAATCAAAGTGCAAAAATCACATTTGTCAATCTTAATTGCGGACATACGTTCAAAAACAATATCCAACCAGAATGAAAAACAACATACTAATTCTTAATAATTGCCGTATTTATCGGAACTTCAGGTTTTTCACAAGCTATTGTCTCCAATACTAATTTGTCACTTTCTGATAAAAAAGCGACACCTGAAACCGTTGCTCTTTATAAAAAACTGAATCAGTTACCGCAAAAGGATATTTATTTGGACATCAGGATGATCTTGCCTATGGTGTAAAATGGAAATATGAAGATGGCCGAAGTGATATAAAAGAAATTGCTGGAGATTATCCTGCGGTTTATGGCTGGGACATTGCTGGTTTAGAAAAAGATAAAGTCAAAACAATATCGACGGAGTGCCTTTTACAAAATGAAACAATATATACAAGAAGCTCATGAAAGAGGCGGAATTTCGACTATAAGCTGGCATTTTGACAATCCCGCAACCGGAAAAAATGCTTGGGACAATACTCCAAACTCTCTAAAAACAGTTTTGCCTGGCGGAGAAAATCATACAAAATTTATTTCTTGGCTTGATAAAGCGTCTGTTTTCTTTTTGTCATTAAAAGATAAAAAAGGAAAAAACATTCCGATACTTTTTAGACCTTATCACGAACTTACCGGCGGCTGGTTTTGGTGGGGAAAAGGAAATTGTAGTCCGGAAGATTTTAAGGCATTATGGAAATTTACTTTAGAATACCTTCAGAAAAAAGGTGTTCATAATTTAATTTACATATATAACACAAGCAGTTTTGGCACTAAAGGAAGATTTTCTAGCCAATTATCCAGGCGACAATTATGCTGATATTTTGAGCTTTGACAGTTATCAGAATAATGACGACAAAGATGGCACAAAATTCATTGAAGAAGTTCAGAAATCAGCTTAAAATAGTAAACGAAATTGGACATTGAGAAAAACAAATTAATTGCCGTTGCCGAAGCTGGTTACGAAGCAATTCCAGACCCTAAATGGTGGACCGGAACTTTAAACAAAGCGATTGGCGATTACAAAATATCGTATGTTTTGTTCTGGCGAAACCATGGCTGGCAGGAAAAAGAACAAAAAATGCATTATTACGCGCCATTTTCAGGACAAATCAGTGAAAAAGATTTTGTAGATTTTTATAATCTGGACAAAACGCTATTTTGAAAAAGAGATATTCCTAAATCCGCTCAACAGCGTTAAAATAACACAACCCAATCTAAATCAAACCTTTAAAAAAAACTCAATGCACGACAAAATTAATTTAAAAGAAAAAATCGGTTACGGTCTCGGAGATGCTGCATCATCCATGTTCTGGAAAATTTTCAGTATGTACCTTCTTTTTTTCTATACCGATGTTTTCGGATTGGCCCCTGCTGTCGTAGGAACTATGTTTTTAATTACCAGAATTTGGGATTCCTGTTTTGACCCTATCGTGGGAATCATTGCTGACAGAACAAAAACTAAATGGGGAAAATTCAGACCTTATTTATTATGGATTGCCGTGCCTTTCGCCGTAATTGGAGTTCTAACTTTTTACACGCCAGATTTCAGATGAAAAAGGAAAAATTATATATGCTTACGTGACATATTCATTAATGATGATGATTTATTCGTTAATCAACGTTCCGTATGCTTCACTTTTGGGCGTAATGTCATCTGACCGAAAAGAAAGAACAACTTTGTCATCTTACCGAATGGTTTTTGCCTTTGGAGGAAGTCTTTTGGCGCTTTGGTTAATTGAACCTTTAGTGAATTACTTTGGCGGAAGCTTAAATTCTAAAACAGGTTGGTTGTCAACAATTGCGATTTTTGGAGTGATTACAACAGCCTTTTTCTGGGGTTGTTTTCTTCTTTACCAAAGAGAGAGTTAAACCAATTGAAGACGAGCAATCGAACCTAAAAGAAGATTTAAACGATTTATTAAAAAACAAACCTTGGTGGATTTTACTTGGAGCCGGTATTGGTACTTTGGTTTTCAATTCTATCCGAGATGGCGCTGCTGTTTATTACTTTAAATATTATGTAAGCAGTACTGTAAATTTTGATTTTTCACTTTTCGGAACAGATTTTCACATGGCGCCAACTTCAATTTATTTGGTTTTAGGTCAGGCCGCAAATATCATCGGGGTTATTATTGCAACGCCAATTGCGAATAAGATCGGGAAAAAGAAAACCTTTTTTGGCGCAATGGCATTCGCTGCGATTTTGAGTTAGATTTTCTATTTCTTCGGAAAAGAAGATGTTTTCTCTAATTATGAGTTTTCAGATTTTAATCAGCATTTGTGCCGGCTGTATTTTCCCATTAATCTGGTCGATGTATGCTGACAGTGCCGATTATTCAGAATGGAAACAAGGACGCAGAGCAACAGGATTGGTTTTTTCAGCTTCATCAATGTCACAAAAATTTGGCTGGACAATTGGCGGCGCTGGAGCCGGATGGCTTTTGGGCTATTACGGTTTTCAGGCAAATGTGGAGCAAACAGCCGTAACTCAAAACGGAATTCAATTAATGTTAAGCATACTTCCAGCATTTGCAGCTGCATTATATCGGTCGCTTTTATCATATTCTATCCATTATCCGAAGAAAAACTGCAAACGATAGAACAGGATTTAAACGAAAAAAGAGACCAGAACAATTAAAAATAAACAGATACAGAAATAGAAATACTATGACAACGAATAAAATCTTCAGCTATTTCAGGATAGAAAAACGGCATTAGAAAAAGAACATAAAACACTAATCGAGCAAAAAAATGAACTTCAGGAAAATGATAGGAAACGGTATTTACGATCGTTATAAAAATCCTGTTGTTACCGCAGCACACGTCCTTTGAACTGGCGTTTTGATTTCAACGAAACAACAAATCCGTTTTTGCAGGAAAGAATAGGAATCAATGCGGCTTTTAATGCAGGTGCCATGAAATGGAATGACAAATACCTTCTTGCTGTTCGTGTGGAAGGAATTGACAGAAAATCATTTTTTGCTATAGCGGAAAGTCCAAACGGAATCGATAATTTTAAGTTTTGGGACAAACCATGCGTGATTCCACAAACGGAAGAACCTGATACAAACGTTTACGATATGCGTTTGATTAACCATGAAGACGGTTGGATTTACGGTATTTTTTGTACCGAAAGAAAAGATCCTAAAGCACCAAAAGGTGATACAAGTTCGGCTGTAGCCAATGCCGGAATCGTGCGTACCAAAGATTTAGTAAATTGGGAAAGACTTCCTGATTTAATTTCGAACACCGGACAACAGCGTAATGTGGTTTTGCATCCGGAATTCGTAAACGGAAAATATGCTTTATACACGCGCCCACAAGATGGTTTTATTGATGTTGGAAGCGGTGGCGGAATTGGTTTAGGTTATGTTGATGACATGACAAATCCGGTTGTAAAAGAGGAAAAAATTATTTTCAGCAAGCAATATCATACCATTTACGAATTGAAAAATGGTCTCGGCCCTGCTCCTATTAAAACCGAAAAAGGCTGGCTGCATTTGGCACACGGCGTTCGTAATACCGCTGCAGGATTACGCTATACGTTGTATATGTTCATGACCGATTTGAATGATATTACAAAAGTGACTCACGTTCCGGCGGGTCATTTTATGGGACCAGAAGGAATTGAAAGAGTTGGTGACGTATCAAATGTTTTGTTCTCAAATGGATGGATTGAAGATACAGACGGAACTGTTTATGTGTATTACGCATCATCAGATACGAGAATGCATGTTGCAGTTTCATCTGTTGCAAAACTTGTTGATTACGTTACCAATGCGCCGGCAGATACTTTTATTTCTGCAGGTTCTGTGCAAACGATTATCAAGCAAATTGAAAAAAATAACGCAATATAATTTATCGTGTCAGCAAAACTAAAGCAACTTAAAATCTGAACTTTCAGCTGAACTTGATTCAATTTTAAAATATTGGAGCAAAACATGCTATTGACAACCAAAATGATGGGTTTATTGGCCAAATTGATTATTGATGAAAATGTATTGAAAATACCGAAAAAGGAGCTGTTTTAAACGCCCGAATTTTATGGTCGTTATTCAGCGAGTTATCAAATTACCAAAAATGAAGAACATAAAAAATTGGCGGAAAGCGCTTTTAATTTTCTTTCAAAATATTTTTATGACTCCGAATTTGGAGGTTTATTTTGGAGTATCAATGCTGACAAAACTCCAAAAGATACTAAAAATCAGATTTACGCTTTAGCTTTTGCCATTTATGGATTATCTGAATATTATGCTAATTTCTAAAGATGAAAAAGCGTTGGAAATTGCTATTAATTTATATTTAAGAATACAAAAACACAGTTTTGATCCTAGTAAACAAGGGTTATCTCGAAGCTTTTACCCGAGATTGGCAGCCAATTGAAGATTTGCGTTTGAGCGACAAAGATGCCAACGAAAAAAAAACCATGAATACACATTTGCATATTGTCGAGGCTTATGCGAATTTATTTAAGGTTTGGAAAGACAACACGCTTCAAAATGATATCATTGGATTGTTACGAAACGATAGACAGACATTTCATCAATACTGAAACCGGACATTTGCGTTTATTTTTTGATGAAAACTGGGTCGAAAAACCAGATGTAATTTCGTATGGACATGATATTGAAGCGGCTTGGCTTTTATTGCAATGCGCTGAAATATCAGAAGACAAAAGTTTGATTTCGCGCTATAAAAAACACGCTGATTTAAATGGCTGAAGTAACGCAGGAAGGTTTAGATAGCGACGGTGGTTTATGGTACGAGTTAGATCCAAAAAACAATGAATGGTTCGCGAGAAACATTGGTGGGTTCAGGCCGAGGCATTAATTGGTTTTTACAATGCCTACCAATTAACTGGTGAGGAAAAGTATTTGGACATTGTTTTTAAAAATTGGAATTTTATTAAAAAATATATTCTGGACAAAAAAATGGAGAATGGTTTTGGGGAATTTATCGCGATTATACGTTAATCGAAAAAGATAAAGCTGGTTTCTGGAAATGTCCGTACCATAACAGCCGTGCCTGTTTAGAACTTATTCAGAGGATAAAAGATTAAAAAAACTTCCTACCGCACTTAGTATTGAATTAAAATATTGATTATGAAAACACTCTTCCTTTTTTGTTCGTTATTTCTAATTACAATAACAAATGCGCAAACCAACTTGGTCAAAAACGGCGGATTTGAAACCGATCTTCTTAATTGGAGAGGCGAAGAAAATGCTGTGCTTTCTCCAATTGAAAAAAAATCGGGAAAGAACAGTGCCGCAATTAATCAATTTGTGGGTGCCGAGTGGAAAGCTTTAGATCAAATTATTACATTGCCAAAAAACACTTATGCTTTAGAAGTAAGCGCTTGGATAAAATCTGACGCTATAGAGACTCAAAAAGAGGAATACAAAAGTGGCGCTGTTATTCTAGAATTTACAAACTCAGGAGACAAACAAATTAGTACTGAAAGAATTGGTCAGGCTGTAGGTTCTACAAATTGGACTCAATTTAAAAGGATATTAAAAGTACCTGCAGAAGCTAGGAAAATAAGAATTATGTTGGCGTTAGCTCAGACAAACGGAACTGTTTTTTTTGATGATGTAAAAGCCATCGCTCTTTCCGAAGAAGAATATCTCAAGTTAAATCCGATTGCTAATCCTGAAAAATAAAACATGAAAAAATATATTTTAAAAGTAACTTTTATAAGTGCACTGCTGCTATCAATTGCGAGCTGTTCAAGCAGTGATGATTCAAGCACACCAGTTGTAGTTGATCCTCCAGTTGTGGTTGACACTGATCCGTTGACGACCGTAAATGCTGCAACGTATTTAGTAGACGCTAATGCGACAAAAGAAACCGTAGCATTATTTTATAATTTGAAAAAAATTGCCAAAACTAAAACGGCAATTGGTCAGCAAGACGCTTTTAATAGTTGGTACCAAGATGCGGGAGGTGATTCTGACATCAAAAAAAATACAGGTTTTGATCCAGCGATTTTAGGTTCTGATTTTATGTTTATTACAGACAAAAGTAATGACGGAACAACAAGTAATTGGTTTTATCAGCAGGAACAAAAAATTGTTTCTGATGCAAAAACTGCTTATGCGAAAGGCGCAATTAATACTTTTTGCTGGCATTTGAGAGAACCTAATAAAGAAGAATCTTTTTATGCCGCTGATATGACATCAAACCAAACATCGACAGCTTTTAGAAGTATTTTACCTGGCGGAGCTAATAATGAATGGTACAAGAAAAAACTGGATAAAGTTGCGAGTGTTGTTTCCAATTTAAAAGGTGCAAACGGCGAATTGATTCCGATAATCTTCAGACCTTTTCATGAATTTGATGGAAGCTGGTTTTGGTGGGGAGCCAATTTTTCTACGGCCGATGAATATAAAAAAGCCTATCAATTCACCGTTGATTATTTGAAGAATACAAAAGGTGTTCATAACATTTTATATGCTTTTTCTCCTGATAATTCATACGCCACTCAAGCCGATTATTTAAGCCGTTATCCGGGCGATAATTATGTGGATATTCTTGGAATGGACAATTATGGTGATTTCAATAATCAAGGACAAACTGGTGCTGACAGAGCAAACAGTAAACTGAAAATTCTTTCAGATTATGCTAAAACTAAAGTAAAAATTGCCGCTTTAACCGAAACTGGTTTTCGCGTAACAAGCACTACTCCAGCTATTACTGATTGGTTTTCGACTTTATTATATAGTGCTTTAACTAAAAATGACATCCAAATAAGTTACGTAATGTTTTGGAACAATAATAAAGATGGTTATTATGTCCCAAATGGTTCGGTTTCAAATACGACGGACTTTAAAAATTATAGTACAAAAACAAAATCGGCGTTAGTGAATTCTTTGCCAAAGATGTATGAATTGCCGAAATAGTTTTTTTTGTTTCAGGTTTAAAGTTTAAAGTTTCAGAAACCTAAAAAGGTTTTCAAAACGCTATCTACATAATTTTTGTTATTTAACCAACAAAACAGCCACAAAAAAAAAGAGCCAACGGCTCGACCAAATATTGTAGGGCTGGACTTCAGTCCAGTTTTAAGCGAGTTTGGCACAAAAGATTGAAACGAATAGCAGGATTAGCTCCTAAAAAACATCATATGAAAAATAGATTTTTAAAAACCCTTTCTTTCTCAATACTATTTTTCGCAATCGCTTGTCAAGCGCAGGAACGAATTACGGTAAAAGGAACGCAATTTTACAAAGGCGATAAACCGTACGCGTACATTGGAACCAATTATTGGTACGGAAGTTTATTGGCATCAAAAAAAATAGGCGATCGAAAAAGATTGCTTCGTGAGTTGGATTTAATGCAGAAAAATGGCATTGACAATCTTAGAATTTTGGTTGGTGGCGATGGTGGAAAATACGATTTTACGGTTCGTCCTGCTTTGCAATACGAACAAGGAAAATATGACGAAGATTTGTTGGACGGATTGGATTTCTTAATGAATGAAATGCGTAAACGTAAAATGTATGCCGTTTTGTATTTGACAAACAATTGGGAATGGTCTGGCGGAATGTCGCAATATTTGGAGTGGAATGGAAAAGGTCCAGTTCCGGTTCCTGGAATTGCTCCAAATACTTGGCCTCAATTTATGTCTTATACAGAGCAATTTCACAGTTGTGAGCCTTGTATGAAAGCTTTAGAAAATCACGTAAAATTTATTATGGGAAGAACAAATGCGTATTCTCATAAAAAATATACAGAAGACAACACCATTATGGCGTGGCAAGTTGGGAATGAACCTAGACTTTTTACGGTTGAAAATGAGACAAAATTTACAGTTTGGCTAAATAATATTGTCAATTTAATGGACAGTTTAGATAAAAACCATTTGATTTCAACAGGTTCTGAAGGATTGAACAGTTCGAATGATGATATTGGAATTTTTGAGCGAACACATCAAAATCCGAATATTGATTATTTGACCATGCACATTTGGCCAAAAAATTGGGGCTGGTTTAAAGCTGATAATGCTGAAAAAACTTTACCGACAACGCTGGAAAATGCCGGAAAATATATTGACAAACATGTGGCTGTGGCAAATAATTTAAAGCGCCCAATTATTATTGAAGAATTTGGTTTGGGACGAGAAAATGAAAGTTTATTGCCAACAGCATCAATTGCAAACAGAGATATATTTTACAATTATATTTTTGGCAGAGTTGCTGAAAGCGTTAAAAACAACGGACCACTGCAAGGAGCAAATTTCTGGGGATTTGGCGGCGAAGGAAAAGCGGTAAATGAATCTGGAAAATGGAGTCCCGGTGATCCTTTAACAACAGATCCTCCGCAGGAACCACAAGGATTAAATTCGGTTTTTTCTTCAGATAAATCGACTTTGGATATTGTAAAAAAATATAATCTTAGAATTGAAGAAAAAATAAACTGATTTTTACCATATAAGTGATAGAAGTTCATTTGATTGCTTGACTTAAGCTTTGACTAAATGAACTTATATCACTTACATGGTTTCAAAAAAAACACTCATGAAAAATACATTTATTCTTTTTTGTTTCTTATTTCTAAATCTTTGTTTTTCACAGAAGAAACAGGATTTCATTTTGAATTCTCCAAACGGAAAAATTGAAGTTACGATTTCTGGTAAATGATAAAATAACCTGGACGATTTTCATGAAAAAAATGTGATTTTAGCACCTTCTGCAATGTCAATTACTTTAGATAAAAATCAGTTTTAGGAAAAAATGCTGTGGTTTTAAATTCGAAAAGAGAAAGCGTTGATACTTCATTTGAAACTCCGTTTTACAAAAAGAAATCGGTCGAAAATAAATACAATCAGCTGACTTTAAATTTTAAAAATGATTTTAGTATTGAATATCGTGCTTTTGATGATGGAGTTGCGTATCGATTTATTACTAAAAAGAAAAAAGACATTACGGTAGAATCTGAAGAGGTTACATTGAATTTTGATCAGGATTACAATACTTTAATGCCTTATGTTCGTGATTTAAGAAACCCTAAAGATCAATATATTTCTTCGTTTGAATCACATTATGAAAACAAAAAAATAAGTGAATTTTCAAAAGATACCTTGGCTTTTTTACCTTTTTTAATTGATTACAAAAACCATAAAAAAGCCGTTTTTCTAGAAGCAAATGTGGAAGATTATCCAGGATTATTTGTGACAAACAACAATGAAAAACAGGTTTTGAATCTCGTTTTTCTAAATATCCAATTCAGGAAACCAGTGGCGGATTTAATTACCTCAACAAACTAATAACAGAAAGAGCCGATTATTTGGTTAAGACAAAAGGAGCTAGAACTTTTCCTTGGAGAGCAATTGTTATTTCTGAAAACGATTCGGCTTTAGCCAATAATGATATGGTTCAGAAATTATCAGAACCTTCAAAAATAAAAGACATTTCATGGATAAAACCCGGAAAAGTAGCTTGGGATTGGTGGAATGACTGGAACATTTACAATGTAGATTTCAAAGCCGGAATCAATACGCAGACTTATAAATATTACATAGATTTTGCATCAAAAAATAAAGTCGAATATGTAGTTTTAGATGAAGGCTGGAGCGTAGAAACCGACATTATGAAACACAATCCGAATGTTGATTTAGAAGCTTTAATCGCCTACGCGAAAGAAAGAAATGTTGGCATTATTTTATGGGCTTCATGGATGGCAATAAACGATAAAACAGAAGTCGTTTTTGAAAATTATGCAAAACTTGGTATAAAAGGTTTTAAAGTTGATTTCATTGACCGCGACGATGCAAAAATGGTAAATTCCGTTTATGATATTGCAGAGAAAGCAGCGAATCATAAATTACTTTTAGATTTCCACGGCATGTACAAACCAACTGGAATCCAGAGAACGTATCCAAATATTTTAAATTTTGAAGGCGTTAAAGGTTTAGAAAATAATAAATGGACACCAAATGATGATGTTCCGTTATACGATTGTACAATTCCGTTTATCCGAATGATGGCAGGCCCAATGGATTATACTCCCGGCGCGATGCGAAATGCGACTAAAAGCGAATTCAAACCAAGTCATTCTAATCCAGTAAGTCAGGGAACAAGATGTCATCAATTGGCACTTTACACCATTTTTGAAGCGCCTTTACAAATGATGGCCGACAGCCCGACGGCTTATATGGCGGCACAAGAAAGCACCGATTTTATTGCTAAAGTTCCAACGACTTTTGATGAAACTGTTTCATTAAATAGTGAAGTTGGAAAGTTTGTAACGATAGCGCGAAAAAAAGCAAATACTTGGTATTTAGGTTCAATCACAAATTGGGATTCACGAGAAATTACAATTGATTTTTCTTTCCTCGAAAAAGGCAAAAAATTCGAAGCTGAAATTTTCTCTGATGGATTAAATGCTGATAAAGCTGCCGTTGATTATCAAAGAGAAATTATTACGGTTGATTCGACAACGAAATTGACTTACCGATTAGCAAATGGTGGTGGATTGGCGATGATTATAAAATAAATATGTCTTTTCTAGATATTTCAAACCCGAGAGGTTTTAAAAACCTGTCGGGTTTAATATTCATAACGCAAACGAAACGTAGACGCACTGCTGTGCGCCTCTACGATTATATATTTTTACAATTCACAATTAATAATTCACAATTAAGATAATATCTTCTCAATCGCATTCAATTCATCATGCGTAAACTCCGTATTTTGTAAACAATCAATATTATTACACAATTGTTTCACAGAACTTGCGCCAATTAAAACCGAAGTAATTCGTTTGTCTTTTTGAAGCCAAGCCAAAGCCATTTGTGCCAAAGATTGATTTCTATTCTGTGCGATTTCATTCAGCTGAATTAATTTCTGAATTCTTTCCTGTGTTACTTCATCTTCTTTCAAATGTCCGTTTGGATTATGTGCTCTTGAGTTTTCCGGAATTCCGTTTAAATATTTGTCTGTCAAAAGTCCTTGTGCCAAAGGCGAAAACGCAATGCACCCCACTCCTTTTTCTTCCAGAACATCAAGCAAACCATCTTCAACCCAGCGTTGTAACATTGAATATTTAGCTTGGTGAATCAAACACGGTGTTCCTAATTGTTTTAAAACATCAACCGCTACGCGAGTTTGTTCTGCCGAGTAATTACTAATTCCGACATATAATGCTTTTCCGCTTCTAACAGCATAATCCAATGCCATCATCGTTTCTTCAATTGGTGTTTCTGGATCCGGACGATGTGAATAAAAAATATCGACATAATCGACTTTCATTCTCTTTAAACTCTGATCTAAACTTGACAATAAATATTTTCTTGAACCCCAGTCGCCATAAGGTCCGTCCCACATTGTGTAACCGGCTTTAGTAGAAATTATAATTTCATCACGAAGATTTCCCTGAAAATTATGCCACAGAATTTTACCAAAATTAGTTTCAGCAGAACCCGGAACTGGTCCGTAATTATTAGCTAAATCATAGTGAGTAATTCCTTTATCAAAAGCTTCTACAGCAATACTTTCGGCATTATCAAAATTATCCACTGATCCGAAATTGTGCCATAATCCTAAGGAAATTTCAGGTAACAATAACCCGCTTTTTCCGCATCTGTTATATTTCATTATTTTAATTTAAGGTTGGAAGTTTAATAGGTTTTAAAGGTAAAAACAAAGCTGATTATTTTAAAACCAAATAGTGTTTTATTTTTGTAAATTTGTTTAAATAATAAAATTATGGAAAATAGCTGGCAAAATTTAATTTCAATTAGATTCTGACATCAGATTTGGAAAACCTGTTATTACAGGAACGAGAATTTGTGTTTCAGACATTCTTTCATGGCTTTCAACAGGAATGTCTTTTGAAGAAATTATCGAAGATTTTCCTGAATTAAAAAAAGAACATATTCTCGCTGCTTTAGCTTTTGCTGCAAATAGAGAAAATATTACCAAAATAATTGCGGCGTAATGAAGTTACTTTTGGATGCAAATATTTCATGGAGGATAATAAAACTTATTGAAAATGATTTTTCAAATTGTTTTCATGCTAATGAAATCAAAGTAAATCAACCAGCAAAAGATATTGAAATTTGGGGATTCGCCAGACAAAATAACTTGACAATTCTCACTCATGATGATGATTTTGAAAAATTGTTACTTTTAAAAGGAGCTCCGCCAAAAGTTATTATTTTAAAAACTTTCAACAAAAACACCAAGCAAATTGCTGAAATTCTGATTTCAAAAAAAGATATTATTGAATCGTTTATTTTAAATAATGACTTAATGATTTTAGAAATTTATTAAATAGAAATCGCCACGAATTCACGAATTTTTAGACAATTAATTCGTGAATTGCTTCGCCTGTTCGCTATCGCTCGGGTCGTAGCGAAAAAAAAAACTTTGTGTCTTAGTGCCTTTGTGGCAAAAAACTTTTACTCTTTTATCTCAAAACCACTCTCAAACCTTTGTCAGAACTTCCTCCAACCATGATTTTAAAAGTTCCCGGTTCAACTAAATACTTTCCTTCGTTATTATAAAAACCAAGTGTTGCATCTGTTAAAGTAAAAGTTACCGTTTTGGTTTCGCCTTTTTTAAGATTAACCAATTCAAAGCCTTTCAATTCTTTTATCGGACGCACGATACTTGCAAATTCATCATGAATATATAACTGAACTACTTCTTTTCCGTCGTAATTTCCTGAGTTTGTAACCTCAACGCTTACTTGAATATTTTCTCCTTTTGCAAAAGCTGATTTATTCAATTTCAGATTTTTATACTCGAAAGTCGTGTAGCTCAATCCAAAACCAAACGGAAATTGAGGTGTTTTCTCCACATCCATATAATGCGACCAAAACACATTTTTATCGCTGTCTGTCGGTCTTCCTGTACTGTATTTATTGTAATAAATCGGCACCTGACCTACATTTCTAGGAAATGACATTGGCAATTTCCCACTCGGATTATAATCTCCGTATAAAACTTGCGCAACCGCATTTCCAGTTTGCGTTCCTAATTGCCAAGCTTCAACAATTGCCGGAACATTTTGGGCTGCCCAAGGAATACTCAACGGACGCCCGTTATTCAAAACCAAAACTACATTTGGATTCACCTTATAAATTTCTTCTAATAATTCTTGCTGTAACCCTGGCAAATTCAAATCCGTTCTACTTCTACCCTCACCGCTCTGGAAACCATATTCACCTAAAACCATAACGACAACATCGGCATTTTTTGCAGCTGTTTTTGCGGCTTCAAATCCGCTTTTATCTGTTGTATTGAAAACTGTTTCTGTCAAGAAAGTTGCTTTTTGTTTCAATAAATCAGCTCCTTTTTCAAAAGTCAATTGATTGTCTTTGTATTGCTGCATTCCTTCTAAAACTGAAACTGCTGTATTATCGTCAGCTGCAATTCTCCAGCTTCCAAGCGGACTATTTTTATCATTTGCTAAAGCGCCAATCAAAGCAATTTTTTGTCCTGATTTTTTCAGCGGAAGCAAATTCTTTTCGTTCTTCAATAAAACGATAGATTTTTTAGCCATATCCAAAACGCCATCATTGTTAGCTTTACTTCCAACAACTTCTTTCTCACGTTTTTCATCACAATATCGGTACGGATCATCAAATAATCCTAACTCAAATTTCACACGCAAAATTCTTCTAACAGCATCATCAACCAAAGCTTCTTTTACTTTTCCTGATTTTACTAAATCAACTAGTTTTGCGACATATAAATACGATTCCATATCCATATCAGAACCTGCAATTACAGCTTTTGCCGTTGCATCCGCTTCATCTTTTGCATAACCGTGCGCAATCATTTCACGGATTGAGGCATAATCAGAAATCACAAATCCATCAAACTTCCATTTTCCTTTTAAAATATCCCTTTGCAAAAAAGCATTTCCAGTCGCCGGAACACCATTCAGCGTATTAAACGAATTCATAAACGTACGAACTCCGGCTTCAACAGTCGCTTCAAAAGGAGGTAAAACCGAATTATACAATTTAGAATTACTGATATCCACAATATTATATTCCAATCCAGCTTCAACATAACCATATGCAGCAAAGTGTTTCGCACAAGCTGCAATCGTATTTACTTTAGCCAAATCAGCAATCGTTTCGCCTTGAAAACCTTTTACTCTAGCATAACCAATTTTACTTCCTAAATACGGATCTTCACCAGAACCTTCCATCACACGTCCCCAGCGCGCATCGTTTGCTACGTCAACATTCGGTCCAAAAGTCCAGTTAATTCCAGATGCCGAAGCTTCATCAGCCGCAATCGCCGCCGACTTTTTAATCGCTTCTAAATCCCAACTCGCCGCTTCAGCCAACGGAATTGGGCTTAACGTTTTATAGCCATGTATTACATCAAAACCTATAATCAGCGGAATTCCCAAACGCGTTTCTTCAACAGCAATTTTCTGCACGGCGCGAACTTCTTTCACACCACGAACTGTCAGCATTGAACCAACCAATCCTTTTCGCAAATGTTCGTATTTCAATTCGGCTGTTCCGCCTTTTGGTGCAGGTCCCGTAACATCCCAAAAACCGTTATATTGATTCATTTGCCCCACTTTTTCCTCCAAAGTCATCAACGGCAAAAGCAAATCAATTCTTTGCTCAATAGTTTTGTTTCTATCCAGATACGGCTTTTTTTGTGCATTCATATTTCCAACAGTAAACAGGGACAAAACCCCAATAATTATTATTTTTTTATTTTTCATGGTTGTTTTTTTTTAAGCTTCTAAGGTGCTGAGATACTAAGGTTCTAAGGTTAATGTTTTGGGCGTGTCCCTCCGGGTCGGGCTATCCGTTTCAAGTCCTCGTCTCGTCTAAAGACGAGACTGTGGGCTTTCCACTTCTATCCCTCACGCGAACGGTTTCATAAGAACTTTTTTCGATTTATAGCCACAATCTTGTCATTTCGACTGAAAGGAGCCCCACGTGATAGCGAATAGGCGAAGCAAATCGCACTCGGGTCTCCTTTCAGTCGAAATGACAAAACTTTGTGTATCTTACTTTGCGGGGCTTCGACTCCGCTCAGCCTGACAAGGAAAACAAAAAATCGGTATTAATCTGTTCAATCAGTGAAATCCGTGGGCAAAAAAATCTTTCTTCTTGACTCTTTCCTCTTTAAAAATCTAAAATCTACATTCTAAAATCTAAAATCTAAAATTCCGAAGTAAAGCAAGAAGCCGGAAAATTCACTTTATTAAACAAATCTGACTGAATCGTATTTCCCCAAGCAAATCTCACTTTTGCAGGATTCAGGAACTTTTTTACTAGTCAAAACACCTGATTATTTTTTATCGAAGCTTCAGCCAGAAAGAAATTCCCATCGGCTCCAGCAACTTCAAATTGATTCGAAACTTTGTTTTTAAAATACAATCCTTCAGCATAATCAAAAGAAACTATCACTTTATTTTTTTCGATTTTAATGTCTTTAAAAAGTGGTCCATTTACTAAATTTGAATTGATCTTTATACCGGATATACTCGGCAAAGCCAAATTAGCCAATCGAATCCCGACCGATTTTTTATTTTTTGGATGAATATCAATCGTATCTGAAATATCAGCAAGTCAAAACCATTCCTGTTTTCGGAACTTCTTTTAAAATTTTTCTTTGCGAATTTCTAACCGTAACATTAGAGAAATTATTGCTTCCGGTTTTATATGGCGCAATCTGAACGTAATAAAAAGGAAATTCGTCATTCCAAGCTTTTCTCCAAGAGGAAATTAAAGCCGATAAAGTTTTATCATAAACCAAAGAACCAACATTCGATTCGCCCTGATACCAAAGCGTCCCCGCAATTTTAAATCCAACAAAAGGATAAATCATAGCATTGTAAGCACGCCCAGGTTGGCGTGGCCCGTATTCCTGTTCGTTTAGTTTTTTGGCATTTTCTAATAAAACTGCATCATTATTTACAACTTCTTCCGGCATCCAGATTTCTGCCGGAGTTCCGCCCCAATTGGACGAAATCAATCCGATTGGAACATTTTTTAAATCTTCTCTTAAGCGTTTGGCAAAAAAGTAACCAATTGCGCTAAAGTATTTCATGGTTTCTGGCGTTGATTCAACCCAGTTTCCGAGTAAATTATTTTGTGGTGTTGTGGCAGTTAATTTTGGAACGGTGAAAAAACGAATATTAGGATTCATAGCATTTTTCATTTCTTCTTCGCCGTTCTCAATTCCCCAACTTACAGACATTTCCATATTGGATTGTCCAGAACAAACCCAAACTTCGCCAATTAAAATGTTTTTTAAAACAACTTCATTATATCCTTTAATGGAAATCGTATAATGGTCCTCCCGCTTCTGGCGTTTTAATATGAAGTTCCCATTGCGCCTGATTGTTCGCGAACGTTTTATATTCCTGATTGTTCCAGCTCGAAACCAATTTGATTTCTTCTTTTGGATTTGCCCAACCCCAAATTTTCACTTCAGAATTGCGCTGTAAAACCATATTGTCGCCAAAAATATTCGGAAGTGTAACGTTTGCCATCATAGTACTGGAAATCAACAGAAAGAAAACAAACTTAAATATATTATTTTTCATTTAGAAGCTTTTTTAAAAAAGGTCGCATATTGATCTGCCATCACTTTTTGATCTTCAACATCGGGATGTCCTAAACAGCCATTCGGTTTCATCGGTTTGAATTTGAAAATCAAAATTGGCTTATGTGCTTTATCACTCGCAAAAGCGTTTTGACTTTATTCAAACATTCTTCAAAAACAACTGCTTTTTCTCCGTTAACCATCGGACTGTTTGTAATTACAATTTGTGCTTTTGGATTATGTTTATAAAGCATTTTTATAAAATTGATATAATTCGAAACGTATTTTTCGGCATTAAAAGGCAAACGTTCTTTCTTTCCATCTCCACCAGAAAAATCATTGGTTCCTAAAGCAATGCTGATAATATTTGGCTCAAAAGCAAAATCATATTTAGGTTTTGAATTGTCTTTCGTTAAATACAAATTCTGATAAACTTCCGGCATAATCGGTTCGTCTTTATTCTCGTCGTTCCAATTGCGGTACATTCCAATTCCGGAAACAGAACTCGTTAAATAATCAACATCAATTTCTCTTGAAAGTGTTGGTCCATAAGCATAATATCCGTTATGATGATCCATATATTCCCCTTTGTCGCAATCAACCGAATCACTCGCTGCCGCACATGTAATAGAATCTCCAACAAATTCAATTTTCTTTTTCTTTTTTGATGAAATTGTAGTCAGTTTTGCAGTTGTTCCAGCAAATAAAATGCCTCCTGTACGCGCTTCTGTATTTTTATAAATTTCGAGAAGATGCTCTTTTTCGATTTGAAATTGCTTTTATTGGAAAACATTGCACTGCACCTTTTTCAATTTTAATTTTCCCAAGATATTTTCCATCTAAGACTAAAGCAACATAATTATGATGTTCATAGGAATCAACACTTTGAAGCGAAATTGAACATTCGTTTCCGGTAAAATTAAAAGAAACTGAAGAAGCTGTTCCAATCAAAATGACATTATCATTTTGCAGTCTTTCGACTCGGCCTTCGTATAAAAAAGTTTTATTTTGATTTTGAGCATTGCGAAACAGCAAACGGTTGCAATCAGCAAAAACAAAATTAAAAACGGTAATTTTTTGAGAAACATAAGTTATTTGTTAAAATATAAATACATATTCACAAATATATTTGAAACAATTGATTTAAAAAGATACTAAAATATCAAAACGTAATAAAAAAACACCACATAAATACATCAATTTTCGAAATATAATCATTCATAAATCTTACAAAATCGGTAAAGTTTTTCTTTGCAATTCAAAAAGAACGGTCTATCTTTATATGAATTAAATAGTATCGAAAAATGAAATCAATCTATCATATATTGTTCTTTTGCTGTCAATTATTTTATTTTCTTCTTTTATTACAAAAGAGAACAGAAACAATGAATTATCCAATATTGAAAAAACTCAGAACCAAATTGATCGAGATTCAATTATTGAATATGCCAAAAAATATATAGGAACGCCATATGTATATGCAGGAAATAATCCTAAAAAAGGATTTGACTGTTCTGGTTTTGTTAGTTATGTTTTTCATCATTTTAATGTAAGCTTGCCAAGAAGTTCAGGCGAGTATAAAAATATTGGCACCAAATTAAATCCCGAAGATTTTAAAGTGGGAGATATTTTAGTTTTCTACGGATATAAAGACAAAACGATTATTGGCCATCTTGGTATTATTTGCGAGGCAAATGGCATGAAGTCAAAATTTATTCATGCTTCATCAGGAAAAGCACAACCGTCACGATCACTTCCCTTGAAACAGAACATTATACCAATCGTTTTTATAAATGTATTGATGTTTTATCGAAATAGTTTTAACTACAAATCAGAATTATTTTTCACGCAGATTTAAAAAAATTTAAGCAGATATACGCTGATTTATTTATTACAAATGTAAAAAAATCTGTTTGAATCTGCTATAATCTGCCAAATCTGCGTGAAATTTTGTTCTTCCACACGGATAAAAAAATTTAAGCAGATATACGCGGATTTATTTATTACAAGCGTAAAAAAATCTGTTTGAATCTGCTATAATCTGCCAAATCTGCGTGAAACTAAAACCACATATTTTACTCTTCTGTCAATAATTTCATCAAACTTTCATCTCTTTGATAAATATCTTTGTAGAAATTTATTTGGCCTTTTCTATCAACCCAAGCTGTGAAATATCCAATATAAACTGGAACTTTCTTTTTTAAACTAACCCAGTTTTCTTTTCCTGCGTGCATTGCTTTATCAATTTTATCAGGAGTCCATTGCGGGTCTTCTTTCAATAATATCAATTGCTAATTCACTAGGTTTCGCCACACGTACACAACCATGGCTAAAGGCTCTGCTTTCTCTTTCAAATAAACTTTTTGCTGGCGTATCATGCAAGATAAATATTACTTGAATTTGGAAATAAAAATTTTACCAAACCAAGTGAATTATTTTTCCCTGGAAGCTGACGAACTGCGCCATTATTCCACTCCAGATTTTTTTGAGCTAAATAATTTTTGTTTTTGGCCATTCCTGGTTTGATTTCTTTATTGATAATACTTGTTGGAACATTCCAATACGGACTAAAAACAATATTATTCATCATTCCGCTGAAAATAACCGTTTTTGTCATTGATTTTCCTACTACAACAGGCGAAATAAAAGCAATTTTTCCATCATCAATCAAATATAATTTAAACTCGGGAATATTTACTTCAATGTATTTTTTGCCTTTTTCTAATTCGGGATCAATCCATCGACAGCGCTCCATATTCACAATAATTGTCTTAATTCTGTCAGAAACCGGAACATTCATTTCGGCAATATGTTCTTGTAGAATTGTATTTTTTGGTGTTAATCCGTGATGCGCTTCATAGTTTTTCAATGCATTAATCAAAACCGTATCACAAACTGCACTTTTGTTATCTTCTTTAATATCTTTTGTAATAAAAAGCCTTTCTCGAATTTGTGCAACAACATTTGATGAATCACCTACTTTAAGGTTTTTAAAATCTTCGTCAGTTTCAATAGTTTTCCAACCTCCTTTTTTCTCAATATCACGATATTTTTTTAAAACATCTCGAAGTTTATAATACTGGCTAAACATTTTGCTTTCTGTGATCGTCATTAATAGTTGATTTTTTAAAAATAGAATCGGTCAAGGCTTGGTAATTCAGCTTTTTTCTCGGCAAGAGCCATTCAAGCGAAATACTAGTTTTTTCGTCAACACCAGAATATACTTTTTCGGCGTAGTAGAAATACAGATTTGAAATCATTAAATCTGTATTTTCTTTGGATAATTTATTTTCCGAATTATTTTCGAAAACAGAATTTAGCTCTTTATAAGGAAAATTAGCTTTTAACCCTTCTTCTTCAAGGCCTTTATACTTATTGAACAAAGTATGCGCAAACTCATCAACACCTTTATTATCTTGCCATAATTGAGTTGATTTATTTTTTTTGTACAAAGCTAGAACCTCATCTTGAAATTTGGCCAATTTAGGATATTCAGTATAAAAATCAGTTATTTTTAAACTGTCAATATGAAGTTTCAGTTCCGGTATTTCGGCTTTTACTTTTGTTTGAATTTCGTCTTTTTTATCTCCTTTTGAATTACACGAAATAACTACAAAAAGGCTTACGGCGGCGATAAACTGATACCAGATTTTCATAATACAATTTTTAATAAAAATAAGGAAGTTTTTATAAATACAGACGAATCTAAAATGAAATTTTCAAAATAAATTCCATACTCCAAAATGTATAAAAAAAACCCCAAATACATTACATATTTGGGCTCACGATATAATAAACCTATTAAAATTCTATTAGATAACCGTTCCTTTTAAAGTAAGTACTTTAGGAGTAGTTTCAGCACTTGTTGTAACCGTTACTGTTTTTGTAAAAGCACCTTTATTTGCTGCATTATAAGTTGCCGTAATTTTTAGCAGTTTTTCCAGCTAGAATTGGTTCTTTTGTATAATCTGTCGCTGTACATCCACAAGATCCTTGAACATTTGTGATTACAATAGCTGTTTTTCCTGTGTTTTTAAATTCGTAAACAATTACTTTTGGAGTTCCCTGAGGAATTTCGCCAACATCAATTGTTTCTGTTTTCCAAACAAGTGCAGAAGCTGCAGTAGCTTCTTTTGTTTCAGAAACTAAAGATTTTACAGGAGCAACTACTGAGAAAGACATTAAGCCTAATGCTAAAGCCAACATCGAGATTTTGATAATTTTCATAATTAAATTTATTAAATGGTTTATAGTTCTAAATTTGTATTTCAAAAGTATTCCACATAAATTCAAATCGCTGTTAACCGGTTTCAAATCTTTGTTAATGACTTGTTAAGGGCTGTTTTTCAGCATAAATTTCATTAATATTACATTTTTAAAAAGACATTTTTCTTGAAAATTAACAGACTCAACAGTATAATCCTCCTAGGATTAATTGCCATAATAAGTATTTTGGTAGCGCAATTGCTTTGGACAAAAGAAGCTTTTACGCTTGAACAAAAAAAACTGAGCCAGAAAGCGCACATTGCACTCCTTGAAGTTGCCCGTAAATTAGATGAAGGGAAAGATCAACAACCTTCCTGTCAAAATCCCGTTCATAAAATTTCAAACGATTATTATATTGTCAACATCGACAATGAATTTGAGCCTGATATTTTAGAATTTTATCTGAGATCGGAATTCAAAAAAATGAATATTACAACCGATTTTGAATATGCGATGTACAACTGCCAAAGTGACGAAATGGTCTATGGAAATTATATTTCGCTATCTGAAAAATCAAAAGTAAAAAGGACCGTTTCTTTTCCTAAACATAAAAATCTTGTTTATTATTTTGCAGTTCGTTTTCCTAATGAAACGACTTACTTATTCAGTTCGATGCGTTTTTGGTTTGTTCTTTCAACTGCTTTAATTTTGATTTTGCTTATTTATGTTTATTCGATTTTTAAACTTTTACAGCAAAAAAAATACTCGGAGCTGCAACGCGATTTCATCAATAATATGACGCATGAGTTTAAAACGCCATTATCTTCCATTTTAATTGCATCGAAATATTTAATTGAACAAAACCCAATTAAGCAAGATAAAAAACTGCATACCTATACTGATATCATAATCAATCAGAGCAATAAACTGAATAATCATATTGAGAAAATTTTGAATGTTGCAAAGTCAGATTATGCGCCTTTAGAGCTACAAAAAGAAATTGTTTTGATTGTTCCAATTATTGAAGAAACAATTGAAAATATTCAATTAAAATATCCAGAAGCAATTATTAAAATTGAAAGTTCCTCAAAAGAATATTTATTAGAAACAGATGTTTTTCATTTTAATAATTTGCTTTATAATCTGCTGGACAATGCCGTAAAATATTGCAATGAAAAACCTAATATTGTTATTCAGATTGCATTAGAAAATCAAGTTTTGAAATTAAAATTTATAGACAACGGAATTGGAATTTCTCCTAAAAATATTTCTTATATCTTTGATAAATTTTACCGCGCTCAAAACGAAAAAAGCAATGAAGTGAATGGTTTTGGACTTGGTTTATATTATGTAAAAGAAATCTGCAGTCTTCAAAATTGGAAAATAAAAGCCGAAAATAATTTAGAAAAAGGCATTACTATAACTTTGTCAATTCCTTATAAAAAATGAAACAGTTCAAAATACTTTATACCGAAGATGATGAAACTTTAGCTTTTTTAACCAAAGATAATTTGGAACAAAACAATTACGAAGTTATTCATTGCTGTGATGGAAAATCAGGCTTAGAAGCGTTTAAAACGCAAAATTTTGACATTTGTATTTTTGATATCATGATGCCAAAAATGGATGGTTTTGAGTTGGCTACCGAAATTAGGAAAACCAATACCGATGTTCCTATCATTTTTCTTTCAGCCAAAACTTTAAAAGAGGACCGAATTAAAGGTTTACGTCTGGGCGCCGATGATTATTTGGTAAAGCCTTTCAGTATTGAAGAATTGCTTTTGAAAATCGAAATTTTCCTGAAGCGTTCTCAAAAAAACACTATTCAAACAGAAAAACTGGTTTATGATATTGGGAAATACCAATTTGATACTAGCAATTTTATTCTTTTTAATGAAAATGAAAAAGTTACGCTCACACAACGTGAAGCCGAATTGCTAAAGCTTTTTCTGGATAATAAAAATTTGGTTTTAAAAAGAGAGCAAATTTTAACCGCGCTCTGGGGAACTGACGATTATTTTATGGGAAGAAGCCTTGATGTTTTTATCTCTCGCCTTCGAAAAATTTTGACCAGCGAGAAAGGAATTTCGATTGAAAATTTACACGGAATTGGTTTTAGATTTTCTGTAGAATAGTTTCAATCTAATTTCGGAAATCTTTTTTGTAAGCAAATCTTAACAATTCTGATAAAAATATAGAAAAATCTGTAAAAGGATTTCTAAAAATCTTTGTATTTTTAAGTTCTAATTTTCCCCGATATGAAATTACATCATTTACGTAACGCTACTTTAGTTATTGAAACGGAGCAACATGTGATTTTAGTTGATCCGATGTTAGGAAAAAGAAAAACGATTCCGCCATTTACAATCTTTCGATATAACCCAAAAAGAAATCCGCTGGTTTCTTTACCTAAAAACAGTAGGGAAATTTTAAGCAAAGTAACCATTTGTTTAATTACACACTTGCATCCTGATCATATTGACAAAGCTGGTGAAGTTTATTTAAGACGAAAAAGCATTCCAGTTATCTGCAGTTCAAAAGATGAAAAAGAACTTACAAAACGAGGTTTAAAAATTGTTCAGACTTTAAATTATTGGGAACCTCAGCCTTTTTTAGACGGAAGAATCATTGGGATTCCAGCGCTTCATGGTTATGGTTTTATAGCAAAATTGATGGGAAATGTGATGGGTTTTTACATTGAATTAGAAAATGAAAAATCTATTTATATAAGTTCTGACACTATTTTTACTGACGATGTTCAAAAAGTATTAATCGAATTAAAGCCTGATATTTCGACCGTTGCCTGCGGAACTGCAAGATTAGATATTGGTCAGCCTTTATTGATGCGAATGAACGATATTTTAAAATTTACCGCGCTTGCGCCTGGTAATGTTTTTGCTAATCATCTTGAAGCTTTAAATCACTGCCCAACCAAACGAGAGGATTTAAAAATGGCTTTGGCAGAAAATAATCTGTTGTCGAAGACCGCAATTCCTGCTGATGGGACTTTTGTGGAGTATTGATTTTTTTTATACACTTTTACAAATCTTTGTCGAGCTACTTGCGGAGATTCCTCGTTCCTCGGAATGACAAACTATACGATGATATACTTTGCGTTTTTATGTAAATTTCAAAAAAAAAACAGATTTTACTAATCTTTGTCGAGCTTCTTGTGGAGATTCCTCGTTCCTCGGAATGACATACTTTGTGGTTACTTAAAAAAATATTCATTAAAGAATTTTCCGTCTAGTTTGTCATTCCGAGGAACGAGGAATCTCCGCAAGTAACTCCGTTATGCTATTCAAATAAGTAATTCAAAAAACAGAATTCAGGATTAATTGTTTTTATTAATTCAAGTTTTTTATTTCGATTCCAACCTTTTATTTCCTTCTCTCTAGAAATTGCTTCTTGAATCCAAGTAAATTTTTCATAAAACAATAAAAATTGAGCATTATACTGTGAAGCAAATGTCTTATTTTTTGATAAAATATTGTCTTGATGCTGATTTAACCTTTTCCTTAAATTATTAGTAACTCCAGTATAGAAAACGGTTTTTGCTTTATTCGTTAAAATATAAATGTAGTAAGTATGGTAGCCTTCTTGATGATACATGAATAGAGTTTCTAATTTTAATAAAAATAAGAAAATTCTTTAAATCACAAAACCAATAACCCAAATTCACGCAAAGTATTCACTGGTTTTGAATACCAAAACAATTCAAAATCCTCTAATGAAGTTTCGAAATCAGTTTTAACTTCTTGAAAAGTATAATTCTTAGTACCTGAAACCGAAATATTAGTCAAAATTGAAACTAACCATTCACCTTCGTCTTTGCTGGTCTGAATGGTAAAACTTTCTTTTTTATCATGAAAAGTCAAAGACATCATTTCCCAGCTTCTTCCTTTTTTTGATTTTGTAAAAATTTCCGTAGCAGGTTTTCCGCCAAGCCAAACTACTTTTGCATTCGGTTTTGTATTAAAATCGTTTTGTTCTTCGAGTGCATTAAAAATAAAATCGGGATGAATTTTTGTTTTCGGAATTTTAAAATCAAACCAATCCTGCAATTCGTAATCAAAACAGATTCCGTGCATGAAATTAAAAAGTGACTTTTTTAATCCGAAACTGAATTTATCATGATTGATTCCTGTTGAATCTGTGTAGTCAATGTCATTATTAGCAAAAGTTCCGATCACTTCCGTTTTTTTGGTCACGCCAAATTTTTCCGGATACAATCCAACTGGACTATGCGCCGTAAGAGCAAACTGGTGCCAAAATCCCGACTGTAAAACTCCCGCTTCAAACAATTGACGAACCATTTCAAGACTGTCAATTGTTTCCTGAATAGTTTGAGTTGGATATCCATACATTAAATAGGCATGAACCATAACGCCAGCTTCGGTAAAATTTCGAGTTACTTTTGCAACTTGTTCGACCGTAACACCTTTATCAATTAATTTCAAAAGTCGGTCTGAAGCTACTTCTAAACCTCCGGAAACGGCTATGCATCCAGAAGCTTTCAAAAGCAAACATAAATCTTTAGAAAAACTTTTTTCAAATCGAATATTTGTCCACCACGTTACAGCCAGTTTTCGTTTTAAAATTTCGAGTGCTACTGCGCGCATCAAAGCAGGCGGTGCGGCTTCATCAACAAAATGAAATCCATTTTGTCCTGTTTGCGCAATCAATTCTTCCATTCGATCGCAGAGCAAACTTGCCGCAACAGGCTCGTAAACTTTTATATAATCTAACGAAATATCACAGAAAGTACATTTTCCCCAATAACAGCCGTGCGCCATTGTGAGTTTATTCCAGCGTCCGTCGCTCCACATTCTGTGCATTGGATTTACAATTTCGATTACCGAAATGTATTTATCCAAAGGCAAATCGGAGTAATCTGGAGTTCCTACGTAAGCTTGTTTGTAATCGTGTTTTAAAGAATTGTTTTTATAGACAACTTCACCATTTTCTAATAAAAAAGTTCTTTTATAACGCTTCTCGACTTCGCTCGAAGTGACAAAATCTGGATTTTCTAAATTGAAAATTAACTCCTCTATTGGAACTTCGCCATCATCTAAAGTAATAAAATCGAAAAATTCAAAAACACGTTTATCCGAAAGCGAACGCAATTCGGTATTTGGGAAACCTCCGCCCATCGAAATCTTAATTTCAGGGTGATTTTGCTTTACCCATTGCGCACATCGAAACGCACTGTATAAATTTCCTGGAAAAGGAACAGATATTAAAAATAAGGTAGGTTTTACGGTTTCAATTTTAACTTTTAAAAGCGAAATTAAAATCGAATCAATATACGTTGGTTTCTGCTGAAGCGCTTCATACAATTCATCAAAAGAATTTGCACTTCGGCCTAAACGTTCGGCATATCGGCTAAAGCCAAAATTTTCGTCGATGCATTCTACAATAAAATCCGAAATATCTTCGAGATACAACGTTGACAAATGTTTTGCTTTATCCTGCGTTCCCATTGTTCCAAAAGCCCAGTCGAGTTCTTCTAATTGCGCAAAACGAGAAGCTTCTGGCAGAAAATCTTCCTGACAAATTTGTAAAGCTAAGGTTGGATTTTTTCCTTGCAAAAACTGAATTACAGCATCAATAGTTTTAATGTATTCATCTTGTAAAGCAAAAATTCTTTTGGAGTTATCTGAAATTTCGTTTCCAACAACCTGTAACTTGAAACTTGAAACCTGAAACAAATCTAAAAGTCCTTTTTTAGAAAACAATTCCAAAATCACATCAATACCTAAATCTGCCTGAACGGATTCGATATTTTTGGTATTCAAAAAACCTTTTATATACGCAGTTGCCGGATACGGAGTATTCAGTTGGGTAAAAGGCGGTGTAATTACAAAAAGTTTCGTTTTCAAAGGAAATTATTTTCTGCAAAAATACGAGATATTTAGCGACTTTTTAGTGAAAGATTCTAGTTGTTTGTGTTTTGATTTTTTGGTTTTATCTTGTAGGATAATTAATTACATTTGCGACGACCCAAATCATTCTAAATGAAACAAAAATTACTTTTAATATTATTTTTAATAACCGCACAATTCTTTTCACAAACCAAAAATCAATCTATTGGTTTTAAAGAAAATAAAGGCCAAATAATTGATCAAAAAGGAAAATCAAACACTTCTGTTTTATATCTATTAAATTCCAATGGTTTAAATGTTCAATTGAAGAAAAACGGATTTTCATATGATATTTACGAAGTAAAAAAAACTGCAGTAAAAGATCCTAGAAATGAACGTGAACTTTCGTCACACTTTAATGATAACAAAAAAGAAGAACAAGAAAATTTTAATCTAGAATATACTTTTCATCGAATTGATATAGACTTTGTAAACTCAAATTCACAAGTAGAATTAGTTACGGAACAAAAATCTGCTGATTTTGATAATTATTATAATGTTCCAAATAAACTGGAAGGAATTACTGGCGTTTACCAATACAAACAAATTACATACAAGAATATTTACCCAAATGTTGATGTCGTTTTTTCAATTCCAAATGATCCTCAAAAAACGGTTGAGTATAATTTTGTCATTCACCCGAAGGGAAAAATTTCGGACATTCAATTAAAATTTAATGGTGCTGAAACAAATTTAGTTGACAATAAAATCCAGATGAATGTTCGTTTCGGAAAAATGGAAGAAACATTACCAGCGAGCTGGATTGAAGATGGAGGAAACAAAAAGGAAATTGAAGTTGGGTATACTAAGATTAAGAAGAATGTTTATGGTTTTAGTTCTTCTAATTCTGTAAATGGGAAAACAGTTATTATTGATCCTGTTCCCGTTAGACTTTGGGGAACATATTACGGTGAGGGCGACTCAAATGATTTTGGAGATATCGATACTGACAGTTTTGGAAATGTATATTTTTCAGGTTATACGACAAGTACATCAAAAATTTATGCGACAACTGGCGCGCATCAAACTACAGTTTTCGATTCAGGAACTGTACAATCTGATGCAATAATTGTAAAATTTGATGCTTCTGGAAAAAGAGTATGGGGCACTTTTTATGGTGGTGAAAGCTGGGACAGAGCATCTGGAATTAAAATCGACAAGCAAAATAATGTTATTGTTACTGGTAGCACAGATAGTAAAAAAAATATTTCAACGCCAGGAGCTTATCTTCAAACTGTAAATAGCAGTAGTTCTACAAATGCTTTTCTTGCTAAATTTAGCTCATCTGGAACTAGGTTGTGGGCAACATATTTTGGTAATTCTGAATCAGATTATTCAGAAGATGTCGATATTGATAGCAATAATAATATCTACATTATCGGGAGTACAAGCAGCAATATTGGGATGTCTATAAATAATAATTTTCAACCTTTAATAAACCATTCCAGTTCTCCATTCTTTACTAATGTACCCGATGGATTTTTGGCTAAATTCACTTCTAGCGGCAATTTAATTTGGAGTACTTATGTAGGCGGAGAAAGCCTCGATTATTTATATACGATTAAGGTTGCATCTGATTATCTTGTTGTAGGAGGAAAAACATTTAGTTTAAATTATATTTCTACTCCCGGAACTTTTCAGGAAAACCCTTTCCCTCTTGGAACAAGTAATTATGTTGGCGGTACTGTTTACAAATTTACATTAGACGGTGAGCCAATTTGGAGTACGTATTATGGAGCTAGAAATAGAGTAGAATCTATTGAGGTGGATGACGAAAATAACGTATATATTGGCGGAACTGTAAGTAGTAGTGATACTGGCGATAATATTGCCACTCCAGGAAGTTTTGACGATTACAAACAATGGACAGAAGCTGGTTTTTTAGCTAAATTAAATAGTAACGGACAAAGAGTATGGGGAACATATCTAGGAAGATCGTCGATAATATATTCTATTATTTTCAAAAATAATTCATTGTATCTTGGAGGGATGGGTGGAGATAATACAATAACTACTCCATGTGCGTATAAAAGAAAGGGATTTGCAGAAGGTTATATAGGGAAATTCACTAAATCTGGCAGTTTAGTTTTTGGAACTTATGTTAATGGTTTTGATCAATACTCAGAAAACAAAATCTGCTTTCAAAATAATAATATTATAATTGGAGGAACTACAGGTTCAGATGCCGTCTTTTCAGACACTCCTATTGAAGATAACAAAATAACTGATTCGAATTCCTATCAGCAAAATCTAAACGGAAGGAAGAATTTCTATTTAATGAGTTTTTCCGAAGAAATGAACTGCAACATTGATGTTCATCCTACAACAAATTCACCAGTTTGTCTTGGCGGAACCCTAAATTTAGATGCTGATCCTGGTTATAATTATGTATGGACTGGTCCTAATAACTTTTCAAGCAACTTACAAAATCCAATTATCACAAATGTAACCAATACAAATAATGGCACATATCATTTAACGGCAAGTGATAATTGTGGATGCGAAAAAAAATATGACATTCAAGTAATAATAGGAGATATTGAACCTCCAATTCCTGTTTTAGCAACTCTTCCAGCAATAACGGGTGATTGTAAAACGACTGTAACAACAATTCCAACAGCTAATGACGCTTGTGCAGGAGTAATAAATGCAACAACCACAAGTCCGTTGTCTTATGCTTTGCCAGGAACTTATACAATTGTATGGAATTACAGTGATGGAAACGGAAATTCATCAACACAAAATCAAACGGTAATTATTACAAGTCAGCAATTGCCAACTGCAAGTCCTACACAAACTTTTTGTGTTGAGCAAAATGCAACACTTAATGACATTCAAATAACGGGTCAAAATATAAAATGGTACAGTAATCTAACAGGGGGAACAATTGTTTCACCTACGACTGTGGCTCAAGATAAAGCAACCTATTATGCTTCACAAACCATAAACGGATGTGAAAGCGAAAGAGTTCCAGTCAAAATCAATATTCAAGTTACATATCCTCCAACAGGAAATACAAATCAACCGTTTTGCACTGACCAAAATCCAACAATTGCCAATATTCAACTTACTGGAACAGCAATAAAATGGTATGACGCTTTAACTAACGGCTCTTTATTAGCAGAAACAACAAATCTTGCAAACGGAAAAACGTATTACGCTTCTCAGACCGTAAATACTTGTGAAAGTCAAAGATTTGGAGTTACGATTTCGATTGTAAATACGCCTGCTGCTCCAGTAGCAAATGCGAATCAGGTATTCTGTAAAAATGAAAATGCAACGCTAAGCAATATTAAAATATCGGGACAAAATATAAAATGGTACGATACTAATTTCTCAGCTTCAACTTTACCAAATACTACTATTTTAGAAGATAATAAAACCTATTATGCATCACAGACTATTGGATGTGAAGGTGACCGAACAGCCGTTTTAATTCGGGTTAATGATACTCCTATTCCAACTGGTAATAACAGCCCGCAATTTTGTATTGATGAAAATGCAACCATCGCTAATCTTGCTGTTTCAGGAACAAATATTAAATGGTATGATTCGGCCACAAGTGGAATTGTTTTACCCGAAACCACTTTATTACAAAGCAAGGTTTATTATGCAACTCAAACTTTAAATAATTGCGAAAGCCAAAGATTTGCTGTTTCTGTAAAAACTCACGATCCTCAAAAGCCAATCGCTTCTTCACCTCAGATTTTCTGTATTCAGCAAAAAGCAAAACTTAGCGATATTGATGTTTCTGGACAAAACATAAAATGGTTTGAAAGTACAACTTCTACTATAAATTTATCCGAATCAACTTTGCTTGAAAACGGAATTACTTATTACGTTTCAGAAACAATTAGTAAATGTGAAAGCGACAGAGTTCCTGTTGCAATATCTATTTTAGAAGCAACAAAAGGCAATTGCATCAATTTTGTTGACGAACTTCCTTTTCCAAAATTCTTTACTCCAAATGGCGACGGTTATAATGATTACTGGACAATTGATTTCGCTTATTTAGCACCAAATACAGGAATTAAAATATTTGACCGATATGGAAAATTCATCAAAGAAATAAATAAAGATACTTCCTGGGATGGCAATTATCTAGGTCAACAACAGCCAGCCTCCGATTATTGGTTTATAGTTACTCAAGTAAATGGTCAAGAATTTAAAGGTCATTTTAGTTTGAAGAGATAAACTAAAAAATTCGCATTGATCTAAATTTAAATCAATGCGAATTTTAATTATTTAAGCGAAAAAGAAATCTATTTCGTCTGCAATACCATCCAGCTTGAAATTTCTTCCAAGGCCAAAGGCGAAAAAGTTTGTTCAATTTTTTCATATTCTTCAGGAGAACCGGTTTTGCATTCCTGAAACATATGATTTAAATTAGGAAGTTCTTTTATTGTTACATTTTTGTTTCCTGCTTTTAGCAATGTTTTTTTAATAGCTTCTAAGTCAACAGTTGCAGGAACTTGCAAATCTTTACTTCCGTTAAGTGCTAAAACTGGGCATTTTACTTTTGCTAAATTTACCGCCGGATCCATTTTTAAAAAATAATACATCCAATTATTTGTAATTTGTGGCGTTACTGATTTTGCAAAATCTTCATTATATTTTGACGTAAAATAATCCCTAATATTTTTTTTCAAATTTTCATCATTTGCTGAAGAGGCAATAATAATATCGTAAGCACCTTTGAAAGTTTCCTGCCCTTTCTGAATCTCGTTCTCTGAAACACCCATTTGTCTTTCTACCAATTCTTTTTGTAGAAGCAATAATTTATCACCTTGAATTCCTGGTCCTGCAAGCATCACGACAAAATCAATTGCACTTGAATTTCCAGCAACAATAGGAGCGATTATTGCGCCCTCGCTGTGACCAATTAATCCAATTTTCTTTTTATTAATTTCATTTCTGGTTTGCAAATAATCAACTCCAGCTTGAACATCTCTTGACAAATCAAAAGTTGTTGCTTTAGATAAATCTCCAGTAGATTCGGCAACACCGCGATCATCAAAACGCAAAACTGCAAAACCATTTTTAGTTAAAAAATCGGCTAATACAAGAAACGGTTTATGACCTAACCCCTCTGCATCTCTATTTTGTCCTCCGCTTCCTGTAATCAAAATCACAGCCGGAAAATTGCCTTCTTTTTTAGGAAGAGATAAAGTTCCTGCCAAAACCACTTTATCTGTTTTATTCTCGAATTTCACATCTTCAGTATAATACGGATACGGCTTTTGAGGTTCCTGAGGTCTCGCAAAAACTTGTTTCTGAATAATTTCTTTAGATAAATTCAATTCCAAAGATTGTCCACGTTGTGTAAATTTCCCAACAATGATATTGTCTTTATTCAAAGTTCCTTCGTAAGAAATCTGAGCTTTTGGCATTTCTAATTTTAAGACAGAATTTTCAAAGGTGGCTTTTTCCATAGGAATCCCTATAGCTTTTTGATCTGGACTATCCATCGTTGCACTATATCCAGTTTCCGTTTTATTGACATGAATCACAAGTCTTAATTGACCTCCTGGCACTTTCAAAAGCCCGTTCCATTGTCCTGCGATTTCTTGTCCGTTCATTACATAAGAAACTAAAGCTGTAACTATAATAAGTATTGTTTTTATCATTTTAATTGAAATAAATAGGGTGTTATTAAGAATTATGATTTTCTTGTTTTTTCTCCAATTGCTTAAATTTGATGAATGAGTACGCAACCGGTACAAAGGCTAAAGTAAACCCGATGCCAACAAAGGCTTTTGCGAAAATAAAACCTGAAAAAATGATACCGCCAAGAACGATAATCATACCGCCAAAAAACCAAAGCTTCCCAGCAAATGCGTGTGTAGCTTTCCAAACTTCTTGACTTTCAAGTGTCCATGGTGTTTTGATTCCGATAAAATAATTTGGCTGAATAACTTTAAAATAATTCCCCATGACCATTAATAGAATCCCTACTAGAATGTACATTATATTTGGACTTGAAGCAGACTGATTTTTCGATACATATAAAAGAAACAAGGCTAGTAAAGACATTAATAACACTAAAAAAAACTTTAACTGGTAAAACTTTTTCCCCATTAAAGAAATTCTTTTTTTAGGATCAATTTTTGCAGCCGCAAGCATGATAGCATACGTAAGCACCGGCAAGAGAAAAACCAATATAACCAAGAACGATTTACTTCCCCAATTATCAATTTCTCCATTCATATTCCAATGAATTGGAACTCTTTCTGGAAGGCTGTTCCAAATAAATGCTAAATACGCAAAAGGCATCAGAACAATTCCAATAATTGGAAGTTCTTTTTTTAATTCTAAATTCATTTTTATTTTTTAAAGGTTAGTATCCATTGCAAAACATCTTCCATTATAGTGGTATTTATGGAATAGTAGATGTATTGCCCATTTTTTTCGGATGTAATTAAATCGGCACGTTTCAAAATATCTAAATGATGCGAAATACTAGGTTTTGAAATATTGAATGCATCAGCAATTTCTCCTGCTGATAAATCCCTTTCTTTCAAAAGCTCTAAAATTTCTCTTCGGGTTGCATCATTTAATGCTTTAAAAACGTCATTCATTATTTACATATTTAGACAAATATCTAAATACTTTTTTAATTGACAAAAAAAAAGCAGTAATTTTTTACATTACTGCTTTTTGATATTTATAAGTGATCTTTAAAACTTATGCTCGTCTTTGCTTATTACCAAAAATGAAAATAAAGAAATACACGCAGCAGCAGTTAAATAGAAACCAACATAGCTGACACTATATGTGGATGCTAAATAAATGGCTATCATAGGTGCAAAAGCAGCACCTAAAATTCCAGCCAAATTAAAAGTCAAAGATGCGCCAGAATAACGAACATTTGTCGGGAACAACTCTGATAAAAAGGTTCCTAACGGACCATAAGTGAATCCCATTAAAGCCATTCCAATACAAGCAAAAGTGGCAACTAAAGCAATGATTTCCTGTACTTAAAAAATAAGAAAAGAAAAATCCGAAAATAGCAATCGCAATCGTAGCAATAATTAGCATTTTACGACGACCAATTTTATCGGCAACTACAGCCGAAACCGGAATAAAAAATGCAAAAAATAATACTGAAAATAATTGTATTAATAGTCCGTCTCGTTTCACAATTCCTAAATCAGAAGTTGCCCAGCTTAAAGTAAATACGGTCATTAAATAAAAAACTAAAAATGTTGTGATAGCTGCAAATGTTCCAAAAATCAGCTGATTTTTATATGATTTCATCAAAGTTCTAAAAACGGAACTTTAACTTCTTCTTGCTCTTTTTTAGAATTTTCAAATGAAGGTGTTTCGTTAATTTTTGTTCGAATGTAAAACCCAACTATCACCAATAATGAACTGGCAATAAAAGGAATTCTCCAGCCATAATCCATAAAATCTTCATTGCTCATAGAATCGGTCAAGAATAAAAACGTTCCGCCTGAAAGCAATAATCCAATTGGCGCACCTAATTGTGGAAACATTCCATACCAAGCTCGTTTATTTGGAGGTGCATTTTCAATCGCCAATAAAACAGCTCCACCCCACTCGCCTCCTAAACCAACACCTTGTCCAAATCGGCACAACATTAACAATAAAGGAGCAGCAACTCCAATGCTGGCATAACTTGGCAAAAATCCAATTGCAACCGTGGAAATTCCCATCGTCAGCAAAGCAGCAACTAAGGTAAATTTACGTCCAATTTTATCCCCATAATGTCCAAAAAAAGCGGAGCCTAAAGGGCGAGATAAAAAAGCGATTGAAAAAGTAGCTAAAGATTGCAGAGTTGCCATCGTCGAATCGGCACTTGGAAAAAATAATTGAGGAAAAACCAATACTGCAGCATTGGCATAAATATAAAAATCAAAAAATTCAATTGTAGTGCCTATTAAGCTTCCAAAAAGAACATGCTTTAAGGAATTCTTCTGATCGGGGTTAGTTTTCATGTAAAATAGATATAACTTTTTTGCTTACAAAAATATAGTTTCATTATTAATAATCCACATTTAACTAAAATAGTTTCAAAACAACAATTGCTTTTTAACAAATTTAATGTGTTTTATGTTTTACAAATTACCATTTCAGCTAAAATTAAAAACTTGATTTTATGAACTTTAATAAACGTTAACAAAAAATCAAATCATAAGCAATCGTTAAAAACGTTTTTAACTGTATATTTTCATTAAATTTACGGCTATCAAAAATAAATCTAAAATTATGCCTACCGACTGTATCAGCTATCAAACCTCAGGATATTTCTCTACCTTGATACAAGATTATTTAGATCAAAAACCAGCACTGCAATCTTTATATAACAATTTTCCAACATTGGAGAATTTCGAAAAACAAATCCAAGAAAAGCAATCTAATTTTGATAACCGCAACCGAATTCCATTGGTGGAAACTTTAAAAAAACAATATCAAAATATTGAAATTTCAGATTTAACGAAACAAAATATCGAACTTTTAGCATTAGCAAAACACTTTTACAATTACAACCGGACATCAATTAAATTTGTTTAGCGGACCTCTTGTATTTCTTATATAAAATCATTTCGACAATTAATTTGACCAAAGAATTAAAATCAAAATATCCATCAAATAATTTTGTTCCGATTTATTGGATGGCAACCGAAGATCATGATTTTGAAGAAATCAATTATTTCAATTTTAAAGGAAAAAAATTCAGATGGAACAAAGAAAGTACAGGTCCAGTTGGCCGACTTTCAACTGAAGGCTTAGCCGAGTTTTTCGAAATTTATTCGATTAGAATTAGGATCAAATACAAACGCAAATACTCTTAAAAAAGCTTTTTGAAGATGCTTATTTAAAACACGATAATCTAGCCGATGCAACTCGTTTTTTAGCCAACAGTTTATTTGCAAATTACGGCTTGGTAATTTTAGATGCTGATGATGCCAATTTAAAACAAGCTTTTATTCCGTTTGTTAAGGAAGAATTAGAAAAACAGACTTCTTTTAACGCGGTCCAAAAAACAATTGAATCACTAAAAGAATATACAGTTCAGGTAAATCCGCGCGAAATTAATTTGTTTTACATTGAAGATAATTTACGCGAAAGAATCATTTTTGAAAATGACAAATACTTCGTTAACAATACCAAAATATCATTTTCCAAAGAAGAAATTTTTCAGATTTTAGAAAACAATCCAGAGAAATTCAGTCCAAATGTAATTATGCGTCCGTTATATCAGGAAATTATTCTGCCTAATTTATGCTACATTGGCGGAGGCGGAGAAATTGCTTATTGGCTGGAATTAAAATCTTTTTTTGATTCTGTAGATATTACTTTCCCAATACTTTTAGTTCGTAATTCGGTTCTTCTTGCAACAGAAAAACAAACTAAAAAAGCAGATAATTTAGGATTGACCTGGAAAGATTTATTTACAAAACAAGAAAATTTAATAAATGCCATTACGCATAAAATTTCTGCTTTTCCAATTGATTTAACACCCCAAAAAGAATTGCTGAAAACACAATTTGAATATCTTTACAAACTAGCCAATCAAACTGATAAATCTTTTTCCGGTGCAGTAAAAGCTCAGGAAGTAAAGCAAACAAAAGGTTTAGAAAATTTAGAAAAGCGCTTATTAAAAGCACAAAAAAGAAAGTTAAGTGATCAATTAGAACGTGTAACCGACTTACAATGTGAATTATTCCCAAACAATAGCTTACAGGAACGCCAAAGCAATTTTTCAGAATTTTATCTGGAAAAAGGTGAACAGTTAATTCCGCTTTTAATACAAAAACTAAAACCGTTAGAAATAAATTTTAATATTATAACAATTTAAAAAAGTAGTCATGGCGAAGCAAATCCATGAAAAAAAATAAAGTAATAATTCTTCAGAACCAAATAACCACCTATCTTCTCAAGATTATTATCTTTCAAACCAAATAGCGACTTTTAAAAATATTAACTAACCAATTTACCCAAAACCAATGGTAAAAGAACGCTTAATTTCGTTAGATGTCTTTCGTGGACTAACTATTTTATTAATGACAATTGTAAACAATCCCGGGGACTGGGGCCATGTTTATCCGCCATTATTACACGCCGAATGGAACGGCTGCACACCAACCGATTTAGTTTTTCCATTCTTTATTTTTATTATGGGAGTTGCTATTCCGCTTGCAATGCCCGATAAATTTTATGACGACAGCACTTTCAATAAAATTTTAATTCGTTCTTTAAGAATGTTCTGCCTAGGAATCTTCTTTAACTTCTTCGGAAAAATCCAGTTATTTGGACTTGAAGGAATTCCACTTTTAGTTGGGCGTTTAGCCATAACAATTGGTGCTGGTTATGCATTAATGGGAAGTTTCAGTTCAAAAGTCAAAAATATTCTCGCTTTTTCAATTCTGTTTATTTACTTATTTCTAGCTTATAGCGGTATCGAAGCTTATCAAGATGTCAGACTTCCAGGCGTTTTGCAAAGAATCGCGATTGTCTATTTTGTAGTTTCGCTTTTATATTTAAAAACATCTCAAAAAACGCAAATCATTACGGGAGTTGTTTTATTACTTGGATATTGGGCAGTAATGACACTAATTCCTGTTCCCGGAATTGGAGAGGCAAATCTAGAAAAAGGAACAAATCTGGCGGCTTGGCTCGACGGTGTTTTATTAAAAGGGCACATGTATCACGGTACTGTAACTTGGGATCCTGAAGGAATTCTGAGTACAATTCCATCAATTGTAAACGGAATTATAGGATTAATGATCGGTAAAGTTTTACAGCTTAACATAACCAAAATTCAAAAAGCCCAAAAAATGGGTATTGCAGGAACTGCACTTATTTTTTTCGGTTTAATCTGGGATGTTGTTTTCCCAATAAATAAATCCATCTGGACAAGCAGTTATGTTTTATACACTACAGGATTAGCAATCGTATTCCTGACTGTTTTATATTATATAATTGACATTGCCGATTATAAAAAAGGCTTTAAATTGTTTTTAATCTGGGGCGTAAACCCAATGATTGTTTTCTTTACATCGCAGATTATTCCTCAGGCATTAATTATGATTGAATTTCAGAATCCGCATAAACCGGAAGAAAAAATCAATTTATTAAGCTACTTATACAGCTTCTGGATTGCGCCATTTTTCAGTAATCCTATGACTGCTTCATTGGCCGGCGCACTAGTTTATGTATGCATTTGGACTTTTATTTTGTGGATATTCTACAGAAACAAGTTAATATTTAAAGTATAATTTATTTCAACCAATATTTGTAGAGACGCACAGCAGTGCGTCTTTTTTTTATTCCAAAACAACTTTATGTTAGATGCACTGCTGTGCATCTCTACAAATATGGTTTTAAAAAAAGCTTTTCTTGGCTAAAACATCATTCTCCTATGTTTTAATTATGAATTTATTAAAATCAATTCATAAAAAAAGTCTACTTTTGCACAAAATTTAAAAACACAATAAAATGGCAACAAATAGAACTTTTACAATGATTAAACCAGATGCTGTTGCAAACGGACACATCGGGAATATCTTAGCAATGATTACTAATGGAGGTTTCAAAATCGTTTCATTAAAATTAACTCAATTAACTGTAGCTGATGCTCAAGCATTTTATGCTGTTCACGCTGCAAGACCTTTCTACGGTGAATTAGTTGAATTCATGTCACGCGGACCAATTGTTGCTGCAATTTTAGAAAAAGACAACGCTGTAGAAGATTTCAGAACTTTAATTGGAGCTACAAACCCAGCTGAAGCTGCTGAAGGAACTATTCGTAAAGCATACGCAACTTCTATCGGAGAAAATGCAGTTCACGGTTCTGACAGCGACGAAAACGCTGCAATCGAAGGTGCATTCCACTTTGCTGGAAGAGAGCAGTTTTAATTTATGATTTTAGAGTTCAGATTTTAGATTGCTGAACCATTCGCATAAAACAAAAAAATCCATTTCACTTGAAATGGATTTTTTTATATCTCAAAAATCTAAAATCTAAAATCTAAAATCTAAAATCTAAAATCTAAAATCTAAAATCTAAAATCTAAAATCAACGAAGCACCACATCCTTCACAACATCACGTCCCAATTCCTCATTAATCATCTTAATGATTTTAGATTTTCCGTGACTTAATTCTTCTCTTAAAACAGCCGAACCTAAGTTCAACATAAAGCGTACTTCCCTTCAAAACAACATTTTTAGTGTATGTTTTTACTCCATTTCCCATCAAGTTTGCCCACGCATCTTTTACATCAATCTGATCCATTCCAGGCTGTAGTTTATTAACCTGAATAATCTGCTTCAAAACAGCCCCAATTGTACTTTCGTTATTTATTCTTTTTGCCATCGTTCAAAATATTAACTGGTCCTGCTTTTTTGTAATGATACTCTTTTTTCTGCGTCATTTTTTACCACAAATTCTTTATCCGAAATCGAAATCAATTCTTCAGCTCCATTTAGCATAATTGGTTTTATAATCTAAAAATGTTCCCTTGTCTGTAAATCGAACTGATAAATTTTCAAAAGTATTTGTCGTCAAAAAAGTGCCATCAAGTTGCGCCATAACTTTAGTTCTTGTTCCTTTTGTGCCATTAATTTTAAAAAAATCAAAGTTTTCATTCATTCCGTACGCCTTCTCTTCACCTTTATCAAAAACCACTTTTTCAATTTCCCAATATCCATTCAATTTTGCAATATCTGCAGGTTTTATTTCTTGTTTACAGCTTATAAACAAAAGTGACAAAACCAAAATCATAAAAGTGTTTTTCATAATAATTTATAATATTAATAAGGAGCTATTTCCTGCTGTCCACTGTATCTTTTATGGTCTCGTTAGAAAAAAACGAGACCATAAAAGGATGCCGTTCCCATCAGAGCTAGGGCTCCCATTTTCAAAAGAAAATTTAGTGAATTACAAAGGTAAACTTATAAATCTCAAAAGAAATAAAAATTTACGAAACCCATTAAACTATTTTGCATATTTTTGGTCAAACCCCAAACTTAAACCAAAAACCATGACTAAAACTTTTTGTATCATCCTGACTGCCTTGCTATTTACAGCTTGCAGTAAAGAAACTACCGAGCCAGATTCTGCACCATCCGAAAGTATGTATTTTCCACCTTTAACAGGAACAAACTGGGAAACAAAATCAATAGCAGACCTAAAATGGAATCAAAATGCTGTTCAGCCCCTTTTAGACTATTTGCAGTCAAAAAATTCGAAATCATTTATCATTTTAGTAAACGGAAGAATTGTTCTTGAAAATTATTTCAACAACCACACAGCAACTACAAATTGGTATTGGGCAAGTGCTGGAAAAACACTAACATCGACCGTAACCGGAATTGCACAGCAAGAAAATTTATTAAATATAAACGATAAGGTTTCAAAATATCTAGGAACAGGATGGACAAGCGAAACGCTTGCAAAAGAAGATTTAATTACCTGCAAACATTTACTAACCATGACATCTGGCCTTGATGACAGCACAGACGATGTAGATCCAGCCAATTTAATCTATAAAGCCGATGCAGGAACTCGATGGGCATATCACAATGTATACGTAAAACTTCAAGATGTAGTAGCAAAAGCAAGCGGACAAAACTGGGAAACTTATTTCAATAGCAAATTAAGAGATAAAATAGGAATGAACGGCAATTGGGTTCAGCTTGGCGTAAATAGTGTTTACACAAGTACATCCAGAAGCATGGCGCGTTTCGGACTTTTAATGCTTAACAAAGGAAAATGGGAAAACAACACCATTTTAAATGAAGCTTATTTTAACGAAGCAACCACAACTTCACAAAATATCAATTTAGGATATGGTTATTTATGGTGGTTAAACGGAAAAGCATCTTATCATCTTCCGCAATCACAACTCACTTTTCAAGGAAGTGTAATTCCGACTGCTCCAAATGATATGTTTATGGCTTTAGGAAAAAATGATCAAAAAATCTATGTGATTCCGAGCAAAAAAATGGTAATAATCAGAATGGGAGATGCAGCAGATAATGTAAATCTTGCATTATCTGACTTCGATAAAACTTTATGGGAAAAGATTAGTGCTTTATATCAGTAAAACACTTTTCTTTCTTATCACAGAGAGATTTTATATTGGTAAAATACAAATTATTATCAATATAAAATCCCTCTTGGATTAGTATAAAAATTATCGCTTAGTTTTTAATCTTTTAAGAACTCCCATAAAGAAGAATCCTACACCTAAAACTAATAAAACATAGTAAAAAGAAAGACTGCTATCACGCAACACATTTGCCAAAACAAGGCATATAACGCTGGCAAAATAGAAAGCAACTGATGATATATTTTTTAAAGAAGAAAAACTCATTATATATTATTTAAAGAAACTGTCAACGAACTCATATTTATTAAAGACTTGTAAATCTTCAATTCCTTCGCCAACACCAATATATTTTACAGGAATTTGAAATTGATCTGAAATACCAATTACAACGCCACCTTTTGCAGTTCCATCAAGTTTTGTTACCGCTAACGAAGTAACTTCTGTAGCTGCAGTAAATTGTTTTGCCTGTTCAAAAGCATTTTGACCAGTTGAACCATCCAAAACTAAAAGTACATCATGAGGTGCGTCAGCTACAACTTTCTGCATCACACGTTTTACTTTTGTCAACTCGTTCATTAAGTTAATTTTATTATGCAAACGTCCCGCAGTATCAATAATAACAACATCGGCATTTTGCGCAACAGCAGATTGTAATGTATCAAAAGCTACAGAAGCAGGATCACTTCCCATATTTTGTCTTACAATTGGCACATCTACCCTATCTGCCCAAACTTGCAATTGATCAATTGCTGCAGCACGGAAAGTATCCGCAGCACCCAAAACAACTTTATGCCCTGCTTTTTTAAATTGATAAGCTAGCTTACCAATTGTAGTAGTTTTTCCAACACCATTTACTCCAACAACCATTAAAACATAAGGTTTTTTATCCTTCGGAACTTCAAATTCAGTTGCTTCACCAGTATTGGTTTCAGACAATAATGCTCCAATTTCATCTCGAAGAATCTGATTCAATTCATCAGTTCCTAAATATTTATCTTCCGAAACACGTTTTTCGATTCTCTCGATAATTTTCAAAGTAGTATTTACACCAACATCAGAAGCCACAAGAACTTCTTCTAGATTATCTAAAACATCGTCATCAACTTTTGATTTTCCGGCAACTGCTTTACTTAACTTTGAGAAAAAAGTAGTTTTTGTTTTTTCAAGACCTTTGTCTAAAGTCTCTTTTTTTTCGGTAGAGAATAATTTTTTAAAAAAACTCATTTTTTTTGTAGATTTTTTGATTATTAGATTTCTGGATTTTCAAATCAGAAATCTAAATCTTTAAAGAAAGTGCAATTGTTTCTCAAAAAAGAGTCAATTGTTACGATTCTTTAAATTTTTAGACAAATATAGATAATAAAAAAGCTACTTCCGAATGAAAGTAGCTTTTCTATATAATGTAATTGTAATTATTTCTTTTTCAAGAATTCATCAACTTCTTCAGGAGCCATAATAGATTCTACGAATGTATATGCACCAGTTTTAGGAGATTTTACCATTTTGATGGCTTTTGATAATCTCTTAGAAGATGTTTGTAACGATGCTACGGTTTTCTTTGCCATGATTCAAATGTTATTTGAAGTTTTATAAAACTCAAATGGGAAAACCATTGAGACTTATAAAATCTCTAATTATTACTTAATTTCTTTGTGAACAGTTACTCTTTTTAAGATTGGATTAAATTTTTTAATCTCTAATCTGTCTGGAGTATTTTTTTTGTTCTTAGTTGTAATATATCTAGAAGTTCCTGGAACACCAGAAGTCTTGTGCTCAGTACATTCTAAAATTACCTGGATTCTATTACCTTTCTTTGCCATCTTGCTATATATTTATTTAGGAAAAGATTATTTGATAAATCCTTCTGACTGTGCTTTTTTCAAAACAGCAGAGATTCCATTTTTATTAATTGTTTTTATCGTAGATGCTGCTACTCTAAGAGTAATCCATCTATCTTCTTCTGGAAGATAAAAACGCTTTTTAACTAAGTTTACAGAAAACTTTCTCTTAGTTTTGTTCATAGCGTGAGAAACGTTATTTCCTACCATCGCTCTTTTACCTGTAAGGTCACAAACTCTTGACATTATACTTATCTTTTATCGTTATTCAAAATCAGGGTGCAAAGAAAAGAAAAATAAACCATTGTAGCAAAAAATTATTGCACAATTTTTAAAATTTCTTTCTGTAATATTTCCAAACTCTTAATTGAAGCTCTATCTATCACTTTTTCACGTGGTTGGCCAAAGTTAAATTCTTCAACAATTATATCATTTGGAGTTGCCAAAGCTATAAAAACAGTACCAATTTCGGCATCTGAGTCTCCTTTTGACGGTCCGGCGTTCCCGGTTGTCGCAATTGCATAGTCTGTTTTGAGCATCTCTTTCACACTCAAAGCCATAGCTGACGCAACTTGCGCACTTACAACCGAATATTCATCAATTAAATCCTGCGAAACACCTAAAACATTGACTTTAGCTTCTGTTGCATACGAAACCACACTTCCTTTAAAATATTTCGACGCTCCTTGTACTGAAGATAAAAGCGAAGCAATTCTTCCTCCGGTACAACTTTCCGCAGTTGAAATCGTTTTATTTTGTTTAGAAAGCAGTTTCCCGATTACGGTTTCAATTGTTTCATTTTCTTCGTAACCTACTATTATATCATGAATTATAGCATCTAAAGACTGAACATTATCTTCAATTGCTTTTTCTAATTGCTCTTTATCCGTTCCTCTTGCTGTCAAACGCAAACGCACTCTTCCCGGATTTGGCAAATAGGCTAATTTTATAAAATCGGGTAAATTATTCTCCCATTCTTCGATGCGCTCCGCAACTAAACTTTCACCTTGACCATACGTCAAAATGGTTTTATGAATGATATAAGGACGTTTATATTCACGAACAATTTTAGGAATTATTTCTTCTTCAACCAGATATTTCATTTCATACGGAACTCCCGGAAGCGAAACAAATACGGTATTTTCTTTCTTCATCCACATTCCCGGTGCGGTTCCAACTTGATTATGAAGCACTGTACAAGTTGAAGGAACAAGTGCCTGATCTTTATTCAGCTGCGAAATTGGTCTTTTATAAAAACCTTCTATAAGCTGCGTGACATGAGCCAGAACTTCTGGATTTACCACCAGTTCATCATCAAAATATTCACAGAAAGTTTTTTTGGTGATATCATCTTTTGTTGGACCTAAACCACCGGTTACTATAACAATATCAACTTTATTCTGAAGCTGGGCAAACGTATCTAAAATATGCTTTTTATCATCGCTTATCGAAATCATTTCTGTAACCTCGACCCCAATTCGGTCTAAAGATTTTGCAATAAAACCGGAGTTCGTATCAATAATTTGGCCTATTAAAATTTCGTCTCCAATAGTTATAATAGTTGCTTTCATTTAAATGTATTTTTTGTGCTTAAGTAATTGTAAGCCATTAGCAGAAAGTAGGTTGTTGTGTTCCGATATGCGTGAGGGGTAGAAACGGCATCCTTTTGTGACAAACGTCAAGTGCTCGTTAAATGATTTTTTTCTGGAACAAAAGATATAGTGGATAACCCGACCTTGTTTTTGCCCTGACTTTTTAAAGGGCAAAAATAGGGTCACGCCATAATTTTACAAATCAAAATCTTTTTTGATCTCTTTTATCGCTTCTTTTACTTGTATTCTAATACTTTTAAAAGTTTCGATGATATCTTTTTTCTTGCCTTCTGCTTTAGTCCATGCTTCAACTTGCAGAATTTCCTCAAAAGCCACATTTAAGCCCATCAAGTCCAATGTTGGCTTTATTTTGTGCGCATAGGCATAGGCATACTTATGATCCTTTTTCTTAATTCCTTCTTTGATTTGCTTTAAATCTTCAGGAACTTCAGTAACAAATAATTTAAGAATTTCGTTTACAAATTCTGGATCATTATCTGAAAGCGCGTATACTTTCGAAAGGTTGTACTTTAAAGCCATTATTTTACTTGTATTCTAAATAATTTTTTATCTTCTAAAAAGCCTTCCAAAACATCATTTGGTTTTACAGCAGCCACACCTTCTGGAGTTCCTGTAAAAATAATATCTCCAATTTTTAATGTAAAAAACTGAGAAACATATGACAATCAGCTCATCAATTTTCCACAACATCAGACTTGTATTCCCTTTTTGAACTGTTTTAGAATTGTTTGTCAACTCAAAATTAAGATTTTCCATAGAAACGAAATCACTTTTTGGCAAAAAATCTCCAATAACTGCCGAGCCGTCAAATGCTTTTGCTTTTTCCCAAGGCAATCCTTTTGCTTTTAATTTATCTTGTAAATCTCTGGCTGTAAAATCGATACCCACACTAATTTCGTCATAATACTTATATGCAAATTTAGGCTCAATGTACTTTCCTACTTTATTAATTTTAACAATTATCTCTATTTCGTGATGAATTTCCTCAGAAAATTCTGGAATTACAAAGGGATGCTGTTTCAACAAAACTGCAGAATCTGGTTTCATAAAAACCACCGGCTCTGTTGGGCGCTCATTTTTTAATTCCGCAATATGATTGGTATAATTTCTACCGATACAAATGATTTTCATTTTTTTAAAGGTACTGAGATTCTAAGGTCCTAAGATTCCAAGAATTCACGCTTAAAAACTTAGAACCTTAGAATCTTAGCGCCTTATAACCTTATTTAGTATTTAATTTTCTTAATTTAATTGCCTGTCAAAACTTTCTTGGTATACAAAGGAAAATCAGCATTTTGAATCCAGCTGAAATAACCTGGTTCTGTTTCTAAAATTTTTTCGACTTTAGCACCTTTATGTTTTCCGAAAGTAAAAATTTCTTCGTCGTCTTTATCAAAAGCAATCATTCCAGCAAAATCAGCTATTTTTTTTCGGGTTGTAAATTCAGACAATGATTTCATATCATTTTCCAATTCAGGATAACGATCTAATTGCGCTTTTAAAATCTCGTAAGTCGCCATTGTATCTGCTTCTGCCGAGTGTGCATTTTCAAGACTTTTTCCGCAATAGAATTTTAACGCCGCACTTAAAGTACGCTCTTCCATTTTATGAAAAATAGTCTGAACATCTACAGAAACTTTGTTTTTCATATCAAAATCAACTCCGGCGCGAAGCAATTCTTCAGCCAATAATGGAATATCAAAACGATCTGAGTTAAAACCTCCCAAATCACTATCTTTAATCATATTATAAACAAGCGGTGCTAATTCAGCAAAAGTTGGTTCATTGGCAACTTTTTCATCGGTTATTCCGTGAACAGCTGTTGTTTGAGGAGGAATTGGAATAGTTGGATTTACCAACCAAGTTTTACTTTCTTTATTTCCGTTTGGAAAAACTTTAAAAATTGAAATTTCCACGATCCGATCTTTACCAATGTCAATTCCAGTTGTTTCAAGATCAAAAAAGCAAATTGGTTTGTTGAGTTTTAATTCCATTTTTAATTTTTATAAGATTACAAATGTAATTTTAAAAGACGAATTTTCCGCCCCTATTTTTATTTTTTTGCCCACAAAAAGGCTATTTTATAAATCTTTAACTTTCAAAAACAGCAATAATCAATCCTACATAAAATATATCTTATCGAATTTTCCTGCTAAAATAAAAAACCCGGAAAACATTTCATTTTCCGGGTTCTGAATTTATTTATGAATCGATTAGAAATCTCTGTCGACATCAAAAGCTTCTAGATATTCAGCTACTCTTTTTACAAAACTTCCTCCTAGCGCACCATCTACAACTCTATGATCGTAAGAATGTGACAAGAACATTTTTTGACGAATTCCGATAAAATCACCTTCAGGAGTTTCAATAACTGCCGGCACTTTACGAATTGCACCAAGTGCTAAAATTCCAACTTGTGGCTGATTGATAATTGGCGTTCCGAAAACACTTCCAAAAGTCCCTACATTTGTAACTGTATAAGTTCCGCCTTGTGTATCGTCTGGTTTAAGTTTTCCAGCTTTAGCACGGTTTCCTAAATCGTTAACCGCTTTTGCCATTCCCACAAGATTTAACTGATCTGCATTTTTAATTACAGGAACAATTAAATTTCCGTTTGGCAAGGCTGCTGCCATTCCTAAGTTTATATTTTTCTTTTTGATGATATATTCACCATCAACAGAAATATTCATTCCAGGGAAATCTTTTAAAGCTTTGGCTACTGCTTCCATCATAATAGGAGTAAAAGTCAGCTTTTCGCCTTCTCTTTTTTCAAAAGCCGTTTTAACTTTATCTCTCCATTTTACAATATTAGTTACATCAACTTCAATAAACGACTGTACGTGTGCCGAAGTCTGCACAGAAGCTACCATGTAACCTGAAATCAGTTTACGCATTCTGTCCATTTCAATAATTTCATCGCCTCCATTTACCGAAACTGGAACTGCTTGCTGGCTTTTTTGAACCACTGGTTCTGCAGCTTGACTGGTTTTGCAGTCTCATGTTGCTTTTGGAGCTTCTTCAACGCTTTTGGAGCTTGAACCACTCCAGCTTTACGGTCTTCTATATATTTTAAAATATCTTCTTTTGTTACTCGGCCATCTTTTCCTGAACCTTGAATATTATCCAATTCAGCGACAGAAATACCTTCTTCTTTTGCAATATTTTTCACTAAAGGTGAAAAGAATTTATCAGATCCTGAGAAATCTTGCTGGAGCTGCAACAGTTTCTTTAACCGCTTCTATAGTTTTTTCAATTGCTGCAACTTCTGCTGGAGCAGTAATTTCTTCTAGCAGCTGGCAGTTGCCACAGGAGCATCACCTTCAGTTTCAATAATCGCAATAGTCTGTCCTACCTGAACTAAATCATCTTTACCAAATAATTGTTCAACTAAAACGCCTGATACTTCGCTTGGTACTTCACTGTCAACTTTATCAGTCGCAATTTCCAGTACAGCTTCATCAGCTTCAATTTTGTCTCCAACTTCTTTCAACCAGTTTGTAATAGTTGCTTCAGCGACACTTTCTCCCATTTTAGGAAGTTTTAATTCAAATCTTGCCATATTGTTAACCTCAAGGGTGATTTTGATTTTCTGATTGCGAAATTACTGAATATTTTAAATATAAATTACATTTAATATAATTTTTTACTCAATTTTTACAATTTGCCCCCTGTCATTTCGCGAATTGCTTCCAATAATAAAATTTGCATTTTTGGGGAAAATCTTAAAAGTAATCGTTCTTATCTTTAAGAGTTTCTATGATTTTGATACATTTTTTGAATGAAACATACTGATTATCCAAAATAATCTCACCCTTTTTACCCTTAAAAACGAGGCACGAATTTACCATTTTTTCTTTTTTGAAATCTAAAAAGCTCCACTTTATTTTTTAAAATAAAGGTAATTTTTCAGACAAAATTTCTATTTGAAGAATAAAAAATATACTTTTCGGGTAATAGTTTTCGTTTGGTTTTCCTTGAAACATTTTTAGCAAAAGCAAAAAAACAAATTCCCATTTGAATAAAAGCACTAAAAAAGACCATGATTTCCTAAAATGTTTTTATAGAAAGAAATTCATTGCCTCCTGAAAGCGCTTCATATATTTCTCATCTTTTACTGTACTTTCTCCTTTATAATGCAATAACCGTTGTTTCATGAAAATAATAATTTGACTTTTGTTTTTGCAAGAGCACGATATGACAAATCGATATCATCAGCATACATAAAGCAATTTTCATCAAATCCTTCAAATTGATTGTATAAATTCGCGCTCCATCAACATAAAGGCACCAACTAGAATTTCAACTTTTCCTGTTTGTTTTCATCTAAATGTTGAGCATAATATTGATTGAAGAGTTTCCATTTAGGAAAAATTTTATACAAACCTAAAACTTTCGTAAAAGCAACCCACGGCGTTGGAATTCCACGTTTGCTTTCTGGCAGAAAATGTTCCGGTTCCGTCAATTAATTTACAGCCTACGATTCCGAGATCTATTCTGTTTTTCGGCGAAAGCCAAAATTTTAGTAAAAGTATCTTCGGCAACAACTGTATCAGGATTTAAAATACAGATATATTTTCCTTTCGCTTCATGTAACACCAATATTATTTCCTTTCGGGAAGCCAAAATTTTCTTTATTTTGAATAAGTTTAACAGCAGGAAATCGTTCCTTCATCATCAAACAAGAATCATCGTTGAGAATTATTATCAACAACAATAATTTCAGCATCAAGCACAGCAATTGCTTCCTGAACACTTAAAACACATTGTTCCAGAAAATATCGTACATTATAATTGAGAATAATTACCGATAATTGCATGAAAAATTGGACTGTTGATTTTTTGGAAAGTTAGAAATTTTCTGTTAATCCCAATCGTAAAGACCAATCGTTTTTACTTATTCCATAATCCAGCGCCAGATTACTATTGTTTTTTTTATTCCATTTAATTCGGATTCCGGTTCCAATTGCCGGATGCCATTTATCAAATTGATAGGTATCCAATTTTGAAACCGATGAAACATTAGCAAAAAAAACGGCTCCAAAAATACCATTTCTTGGTAATATCAGTTCGATATTCGGTTTCAAAATAAATTAAAGCATTACTTCGATATCTGTTTTTTGTAAAACCCCGACCTGTTTTTCCATCGCGGTCCCAGCCAATACTTGGCAAATCAAGATAATGCGGTTTTCCTCCAAAAGTAGACCAATAAAATGCTCTTGATGCCCAAACACGATGTTTCGTTTTACTGAAAGAATGGTATTTTCTGGCGTCAAAATATAACGATTGCCATTTGTCTCCGTTTACACCACTTGTATTTATTCTTAAATCGGCTTCAATGTACATTCCTTCTTCCGGATTCACGATGTTTTTTCTGGAATCATACAACCCCTGAAAAGCAAATCCAAAAGAAGTTTCATCTGAGAAATCTCCATTCATATATTTCACATAATCTGTCTCTTCATCGATGTATGATTCTTCCGAAATATTCATATAATTATCATAAAGAAAGCCAATTCCTAATCGATAATTACCAACAATTTTTCGTGTAATAAATTGATAAAAGCGCCATTGCTTATAATCTAAAGTTGACATTTCATTCTCTGAGTTGTTATCACCAAGCCCATAAGTAAGTTGCGGATAAATCAAATAACGGTAATCACCAATAAAATTCCACTTGTTGTCTTTTGTATAAATATAAGACTGAATAGGGAAAACATATTGATTGCTGAAACTAAAATAGGGAGAGAACGAAACCTGCGACATATTTGTAGTTTCATGGTCTTCACCTAAATAAAATGTAGTCAAGAAAGAAATAACAAGTCCGTTTGAATTATTTGCACCAACTGGCACAGGCAATAATGAAAATGCTAACTTTCTGTCTTTTCGTTCTGCTATTGAATCATTTTTCTTGAATATTTTATAAATAACATCCAAAATATCTTGGCTTTCCACGGCAGTACTATCATTTTGCGAATAACAAAATGGCGAAATAAAAATTATAAAGAGAATAAATTTTATTTTTAAACTATTCATTAAAAAGACTTTAAGAATGGATTCTTACAAATTTAGACTTTTATTAAGACAATAACATTATTTTAAAAAGATTTGCCTACAGAAAATTTCATAAGTTAGAAAAGGTATATTTGGAAGAGTAAATATCTGTTTAAAAACAAATTCAATGATTATGATTCTTCCTTTTTTAACTTTATAAATTACAAATCAGTTTCTGAAGTTTTATTAGAAATTAAATTTGTTATAATTCAAAACTAAAAATATGAAATCAAGGCTTTTCCTTTTACTTTTAATTGCCATTTTATTTTCCAACTTAGGCTATAGCCAAAAGAAATCGTCATCTTCAAAAATTGATATTAACGGCGTTTGGGAAGATATAAATTCTGGCGTTCAAAATGCAGTCGCTATTATCTCTGAAAAAAACGGAGAAGTAACTTTTTCACACTATTTAGAATGGAAAGGACAAAGATTTGCAGAAAGTGGTACTGGAAAACGAAATGGAAATACAATTAAATACACGGTAAATGTGACTTTGCCAATTGATGGTTGGGCAACGGCCGGAACTCATACTCTAATTTTATCTGAAGATGGAAATACTTTTGAAGGAACTTTTGTAGATAATAAAAGACGAAGTGGACCAATCGCATTTAAACGAGTTAGGTGAGTTTTTGTTTCAGGTTTCAGGTTTGAAGTTTCAGGTTTGAAGTTTCAGGTTTGAAGTTTCGTATAGAACCTGAAACCTGAAACTTGAAATTTTTCCCTCTACAAATGCAGTTGAATTTTATATCTATTACAAATTTTCATTACTAAAAGCATAATCGTCGAAAAAACTAACGACCAGATAATTCCGGGAATTCCTTCACGAAAATAATCTGGAATTATATGAATATTAAAAGCCAGATTGAAATAATAGATTACACCCGGCAAAATATAAATCAACAGCGGATTTGCTGCAGCGGGCATAAAAAACTCACTCCACTTTGTTTGTTTTTTAATTTCTATAATCCAATACAGAAAATAAAACAGCACCGTACAAATGCTAGCTGAAAACATTGTCCATGATGGAGTTCCTTTAATTTTTGAAATTCCGAAATACGGTCTGAGCACAAAACCGACAAGAAAAAATAAAACAGCAAAACCAATTACTGGCCAATTAATTTTGGTTTGGATTTTCTTATCAAAAAATAATAACGAAATTACTACACCAGCAGTTACCAAAGTAGCGTGTGTTAAATGTCCGGCAACAAAACTAAGCCAAAATGATTGATGTAGGACAGAGCCTTCAATTAGATTCAAGGAATTTGATACAATGCAAAAGATTAAAAAAACAATCATTGCCCATAATTTTCCGCAAACCAGCCAATAATAAACAACAGTAAAAAGGTACGCCCAGCCAATTAGACCAAGAATTCCCCACCATTTTGGTGTCATTCCTCTTTCACCATTATCCTGAATATAAAGAAAATACAAAACAGCTAAAACTAACATTCCACCGTATTGAAGTGTATATTTTAACCAAATTGGAAAATCCTTCGAATATTTATTCCAAATCGGAATTGGCATAGAATAAGCTAACAATCCCCAAAAAGCAGGTGCAATCAGCATTTTTGAAGCATCATATCCATATTCGGCATTTACCATGAATACTCCAATTACAATTAAGGCCAAAGCTCTTTTCAAAGTATGTGTCCAAATCGTTTTTGGACTATCTCCTTTTATCAATCGGGCATTAAACGCAAATGGAATTGACATGCCGACTATAAACAAAAAAGCCGGAAAAACTACATCGACAAAAGTCATTGCATCAGCATCAGCCGGCATATGTTTCATCCATTGTGGTACATTTTTTACGCTTGCAAGCTCATTTACAAAAATCATTATAAAAATGGTAATTCCTCGCAAAGCATCTATTGAAACGATTCTTTGATTGTATAAATTTTCTTTTATTTTCATAAAACCTTAAATTATTAGCATAAACAAATATAAAATAATACCTGAGATAGAAAAATTAGTTTACCAACCAAAACCTATATTATTAAAAGTTTACCTTTTTGAGTTCGAAAATATAGAGTAGTTTACCTACTTTTGCAACATGTTATCATTCTTAAAATCAAAACCGTATTTAAAGGACCTTCTAGCGGGTAATTATGTAGATATTCATTCACATTTATTACCAGGAATCGATGATGGTGCAAAAACGATAGAAGACACAAGCAGACTTGCAAAGTCTTTTGAAGAAATGGGTGTTGTTCAATTTATAACGACACCGCATATTAGTCATTACATTTGGAATAATTCACCCGAATCAATTATTTTCAAACATAAAGAAACCCAAATTTTACTGGAGGCCGAAAATACTAAAATTCCATTTCAGGCTGCTGCAGAATATTTTATGGATGATTGGTTTGAAACTCATTTTCAAAACGAAAAGCTTCTGACATTGAAAGACAATTATGTACTAGTCGAAATGTCATACATGAATGCTCCAGTTCAATTATATAAAATTCTTTTTGACCTTCAAGTCGCAGGATATATTCCGGTTTTAGCACACCCTGAGCGCTATTTATTTTATCATAAAAATCTTAATGAATATGATAAATTAAAAAAAGCAGGCTGTTTATTCCAGCTCAATTTATTAGCAACAGTTGGATATTATGGCACAGAAATCACTAAGGTTGCCGATGAACTTCTAAAAAAAGGAATGTATGATTTTGTAGGAACGGACGTTCACCATAATAATCATATTTCTTCATTTAATCAGAAAGTAAAAATTGACACTAATAACATTAAAACTTTAAAAGAAATTATTGCTAATAACCAGTTTTTTAAGTTCTAACTTTAAATCAAAACAATATCACATAAAAAAAAACGGCTCAAATAATTGAGCCGTTTTTTTTTATAAAATCCCTTTATAATTATTTTGAGATTATTTTTTTGTACCACGGTTTTTTCTCCGCTCTCACACCGTAACCATAACCATAACCATATCCTTTTGTAGAATCGGTATCATTAAGAACGATACACATGTTAGGCAATTTCTTCTCTTTATAGAAAGTATTAGCGATATTCAGCATACGTTTTTCAAGTACATTTGCTCGCATTACATATACAAATGTATCAGCATTTTTAGCAATTAATAAAGTATCTGTAACCAAACTAACTGGCGCTGTATCGACAATAATATAATCGTATTCTTTTTTAAGTTCTGTAAAAAGCTGATCCACTTTATCGCTCATCAATAATTCAGCAGGATTTGGCGGAATTACACCTGAAGGTAAAATAAAGAAATTTTTATATGCTTCATGTTTGATAATATAATCTTTAGCTTCTTTATCTGTTGATGACAAATAATTTGTCAAACCTATACTAGGCACATTAATATATTCACCAAATTTTGGGTTTCTAATATCCGCACCTATTAGCAAAACTCTTCTTCCAGACAAAGCAAAAGTAGCGGCAAGATTTACAGATATAAAAGTTTTACCTTCAGAAGGGAAAGTTGACGTCACAAAAACAGTTTTTGCAATTCCCTCAGGAACTTTAGTAAGCATAAACTCTAAATTCGTTCGCACAATACGAATCGCTTCTGCAGAGCTTGTTCTGCTTTCTGATTTTATTAATTCGGCAATATCATCAGAAGTTGGCACATCTCCAATAAATGGAATTTGTGTTTTTCCTTCCAGATCCAATTTGCTTTTAATTTTTGTATCTAATAAATTATTACCGTAAATAACCCCAAAAGGCACAAGCAAACCTAAAAACAAACCTGCCAAGTAAATAAACTTTTTCTTTGGACTAATTGGATTTTTATCTGCTTTTGCAACATCTATTACACGAGCATTAGGCTCAGTTGCCGCTAATGAAATTGCAGTTTCTTCACGTTTTTGAAGTAAATATAAATATAGCTCTTCTTTAACTTTTTGCTGTCTTGCAATTACTCTAAATTGACGTTCTTGTACAGGGATTTTTCCAATCTTGTTGTTTAAAATTCCTTCCTGACTTTTAATATTACGGTTTTGAATTTGCAGATTAGCCTGCATACGTCTTAAACTTGCTCCAACATTTGATTTCAAAGATGAAATTTGCTGATCTAATTTTACCACAGATGGATTCTCTTCTGTCGCCGATTTTAAAATTCTGTTACGATCTAAAACTAACTGATTGTAAGACGAAATTAATCCACTTGCATCAGCATTATCAGAAATCATATTAGTTGGCAGTAAATCTGAATTTGTGCTTTTTTTAATAAAATCTAAAAGTGAAGAAACAACATTCAGTTGAATTTCAGTTTCTACTCCTTTTTTATCATATTCTGTTGAACCTTCAATAAAAAGTTTTGCTTCAGATTCAATATCTGTAAGTTTATTGGTCTTTTTGAAACTTTCAACATCTTGCTCCACACCATCAAGCTCTTGCGCAATTAATGCTAATCTACTTGCAATAAATTTAGATGTATTTTCAGAAATAAAGTTTTTGTCCGCAGCTGCATCTTCATTATAGATTTGAATTAATGCATCTAAAAAGTCCTCTGCTTTATTTGGTACAGGATCTGAAATGGATACATTTACAACACTACTTGTTTTACTTATAGGTTCTACCTGTAATCTACCTCTAAAACCATTTGCCAAATCATCTAACGCCTGTATAACGATATGAATTGAACTAAATCTTCCTCCATGATGGGAAACATAGAAGTTTGTTTTTTCTATAATCAGCGTTCCAATTTGAGTTGGTATCTTTTCACCAAATTTAAAATTTTTCTTTTTGGAAAGAATAAAATCCTCATTCCCTTCCATATTGTTTTCTAGTGAAAACGTTGACGATGTTAGAAGACTACAATTTAAAGCAATTCGTGTCTTATTGAATAAATTTGTTTTATTTATAAAAGATACGCTAATAGGTGTCTCCGTATATATATCACGATCAACAAATTTACCTTCAACAAATAAAGAAACATTAAGGTGTAATCTATTAATAGTACTTTCAACTAATGTCCTAGATTTTAAAATTTCAATTTCATTGTCTAGATTACTTTTCATGCTACCCCCGATTCCTAAGTCAGAAAAAGCCGACAATTCAGAAAGCATACCTCCTTTTTTCTCATCTTTAACTAAAATAGAAGTTGTTGCTTGATAAGTAGGAATGGTATAACGTAAATATAGAAAAGCTAAAATTAAACCAACAATAACACTAACTAAAAACCAGCGCCAATGAACTATATATTTATCTAACTGTTCTCTAATATTAATATCTTCGACATCATCATCGATATCATCATAAAAATCTTGCTTTTGCATTTTCTATTTCAATTTTATTTAAAGATTAGGACAGAAAGCGATACTAGTATAGAAATCGCAGAAATAATTACAGAAGTATTTGGTCCTACTGCTGATGAATTTACTCTCGTTTTATTAGGCTCTACATAGACTACATCATTCTGAGTTAAATAATAAAAAGGAGAACTAATGAAGTCTGACTTGGTAATGTCTACTCTATTATAAGACTTCACGCCATTAATTTCTCTAATTACTAAAATATTATCTCGTCTTCCGTATATTGTAAGATCCTTTGCCATACTTAAAGCTTCAATCAAAGTAAGTCTTTCTGAAGCAATAGAATAAGTACCTGGCAAGTTGACCTCTCCTTGTAATGAAACTTTAAAATTCATAACCCGCAAATTAATAATTGGATTTTTAATATAGATACTAATCTTACTTTGGAGCAGTGCTAAAACTTCTGTTCTTGAAAGTCCTCCTACATGTAACTTTCCAATTATAGGAAATTCAATTGTTCCTTCTCGACTAACTAAATAAGATTGAATTGTCTGTTGGCCTGTAGCTATATCCAACTTTCCACTAGTTGACACAGCAACAGTTGTCAAATTGAAGGGAATAGCAACTTCAGGATTTTCTGCAGAAACGATTATCATCAACAAATCATCAGGTTGAATTTTGATCTCATACGAATTTACATTTTGTTGTAAATTCATAGTATCAATATTTTGATAATAAACAACGTCTTTCTTAGAACCACAAGAAAAACAAAAAAATAGGAACGGTAAAAAACTTAATGTTTTTATACAAAAGGAAGAACTCAATTTCATTTGATCTACAATTTTACGGGAGCAAATATAAGTATTTAAAAATTTTATTTAAGCAAAAACAGATATGCCATCTTGAAAACTAAAATATTTATTAAGATATCTTAAATTATGGACAGAAAAAAATAATTAATAAGCATTTTCTTCGCCTTTAAATACATTTAAAACAGTCTTTAGTATTATTTTAACATCCAACAATATATTCCAATTTTCTATATACCATATATCATATTCTACTCTATTTTCCATATCAATTAGTTCTCTAGTTTCTCCTCTAAAGCCATTAACCTGTGCCCAACCAGTAATTCCTGGTTTTGCATATTGACGCACTAAATAATTACTAATCAATTCACTATATTGTTTGGTGTGATTTACCATATGCGGTCTTGGACCAACTACAGACATATCACCAAAAAAAACATTAAAAAACTGAGGAAGTTCATCAATACTTGTTTTTCTCATAAAAGAACCAAATTTCGTTATACGAATATCTCCTTTTTTAGCCTGTTTACTGTCTGCTGAACCATTGAGTCTCATACTACGAAATTTCAAACATGTAAATGATTTATTATCTCTCCCCGAACGCTCTTGCTTAAAAAAAACTGGGCCAGGAGATTCAAGCTTAATAATAAGCATTATAATAGGAAATAACCATGGAAAAATAAATAATAAAACAAATGATGAAAAAAAGATATCAAAAATTTTCTTTAAAAAACGATTTACAGCAAGTTCTAATGGTTCACGTCGAAACATTAAAACTGGGGTATTTTCATAAAATGTGATCTGAACTTTATTTGATTTTGTATATAATTGAAAATCTGGAATAAACTTAATCCTTACCATGTGCTGCTCACAAATTTGCACTAATTTATTTATAACTGAAATATTATCAATATGTAAAGCTACATACATTTCATCTACTTTTTCAGCAATAACAAACTCTTCAATTTGATCAAATCCTCCCAAAATAGGATCCGAAATAAAAGCAAAAGGATCTATTTTTTCATCAAAAAAACCTAAAAATCGATAGCCATATGTCAAATCTTTTGCTAGAATTTTACGCATTCTCTCACCTGCGTCATTTGCTCCAATAATTACAAAACTCCTAAAATTGTATCCTTTAGCTCTTATGTATTTTAGCAGCTTCATAGATAGATATCGAGAGATCATCAATAAACCAAAAAAAAAGAAATAAAAATATAATAATCTTAGTCTTGAAATATCACTATATTTCAAAAAAACCACAAAGATGGCAATTATCGCCGCGTGTATAATTATTTTTTTTATCGTTCTTTTAAGTATTAATTCAATTGGTTCTATTCGCACTAATCTGAATGAATCTTTATAAAGTAGAAGCCCTATCCAAACTAAATTTGATAGTAACGAAATTGTTTGTACTTCCTTTAAAAAAAGCTTATCAAAAGCCCCAAATCTAAGTAATGCCGAAAAAATAATAGCAAGATTAAGTAACACTACATCCCATATAACAAACAAAAGTTTGAAATAACGTGAAAAGCGATATTCTGACAATTGCTGTAAAATTTTCATATCTTATACAAAATTCTAATTAAATACATTTTTTATTTTTTTTTCAAAAACTAATTTGACAAAAATAGGACCATAATACAAATATCTTTTCCACATTCTCTTTGGTTCTTTTAATAATCGAATAAACCATTCTAAGCCTAATTTTATCCAAAATTTATTTGGACGAACAACAGTTCCTGCATAAAAATCAAAAACAGCACCTATGGAACAAATTATTTTTGCATCCAGCAAATCTTTATGCTTATAAGACCACTTTTCTTGTTTAGGAGCAGTCATTCCAACAAATAGGACATCTGGTTTAAAAGAATTAACCTTTTCTATCATCTCTTGATTATCAAGATTTGAAAATTCTTTTTTATATGGTGGCGAAAAAGTTTCAACTTTAATAAAAGGAAATTCTTTTTCAATACGCTCAGAAATCTTATCAAGAGTATTTTGAGAAGATCCCAAATAAAAGCATTTACCCCCATTTTTATTCAAATGATTCAAAAGATACTGATGAATGTCTGCTCCTGCAATTTTTTTAATTCTTTTGCGATTTAATAGCCAAGCTGCTGCAACAATTCCAATTCCATCAGGTAATAAAATATCTGATTCAGTTAAGGCTTTTTTAAAGGCCAAATCTTCCTCTGCAATACAATATGAATATTGATTAATTGTATTTATAAGGGTTTTATCACCTTTAACACACCCTGAAAGATCTCCACTATAAATCAAATAATCCATTAATGGAACGAAGGAATTAAAATCAGTCATTATTTAAAAATTGCATTCTATATAAAAAAATCTCACAGTTTTTTCAGTCTGTATCATAATATCTAACAGCTATTCTAAATTTAAAATGCAATAATATAAATTACTAAGCATTCAAAAAAACTAGAAATAAATCGTTTATTTAATACTTACAAAAAATTCATCGTAAAAAACTTGCCAGTTATTTGCAGTTTGAGTACGCCATAATTGGAACTTAATTCTTTTATTTTGGCGATCATATGTAGGTACAAATCCACTTTTATAAGTTCCTACTGAATTACAAATTGGTTTATCATTGAAATAAAAGTCAGTTCCATTAAGTGAATATCCCAAAAACAAGCGTCCTGATGAACCGTATTGACCATTATCAGTGGTAGTAACAAGCATCAACCAAACATTTCCAATCTTTTGGACATCGGTATGCCATGGCTCTTGTTTTTCTCCCCAAGGTCTGCCAGCAATATTGATTAGTTCATAAGCTTTATTTCTATCAACTACAAATTTACGTTCGCTTGCACTTGCAGTTCTACGTATGGCATATTGCGTGTAATAACTTCCCGGTACTGTTTCACCATTACAGACACCGTAGCAATAATAAGAATTTTCATCTTTTAGAATCGATGGTGCAATAACATCAATACCTGTTGTAGGCCAACTTGCTACTAATTCTTTAGGTGTCCAATTAACTCCATCTGAACTTTTTTTAAAAAAAAGAGCTCTTACTACTGATCCTTTTACAACAATTTGATTATCTCTCCAATAACAGTATAAATAACCATCTTTAAACATCAAATTTACATCTGAACTATAACCTGAACTTAGTGGTGAATATTCAATTGGGTTTACAATGCCTACAGGCTCTTTCCATAAAATACCATCATTAGAACAAAATATATGAGCATTTTCATACTGTGAATCACTATTTGGATAAGGTGTAATTGCACACCAATAATGATAATCATTCCAAGCATCTGCAAAATACATTACTGACGGATGTGTCCATCCTGAATTTGTTAAAGAAATTTTATTTCGCTCATTGCCAGTGCTAATTAAATCACCCATAGCTGTTGAAACAAAATTAAGAGGCGTGTCAGAAGGTTTAAATGAAATACTCTTTAAATCTAATGATTGAATAGAATCAATGGATGGTCCCAATATTACAGGCTTATTCACAAGTGTATCACTTGGTTTAATAACGACTGGAATTTGTCCAGAGTTTGAATTATCTTTTTCTGTTTCACAATTAGTGAATACTAATACTATAAATAATAAGAGTAAACTAATTGATTGAAGATTATAGGTAATTGATTTAAAAATGTAGTTTTTTTCCATTTAGTAGATTTTATGATAAGTAATTCACTTTTAGGCAAAATAATATTTTAAAGTTTAAAAGATCAATCATTATTTACAAAAAAAATGATATTATAAAACTTCATCCCTTAATTTAAATGTTTTTCTTTTTGAGAGAGTAATAAATTTCGTCGAAATATTTTTTCTGCAATTCAGCAGAATATATTGTTTTATAATCATTAAACGCATTTATACTTATTTGATTTTTTTCATTAATAGAAAGTCTTTCAAATTTTAAGATGACATCTTTTAGTGCAAACACATTTCCTGATTCAAATAAAAAACCATTTGCCCCATCTGAAATCATCGAAGTCATTGCTCCTAGATTTGAAGCAATTACTGGAGTACCGCATGAAAAAGCTTCTAATATTGTCATTGGCATTCCTTCATAACAAATAGATGGAGAAATTAAAGCTTGTGTTTCCTGCAATGATTTGACAACTTCATCTTTGGACAAATTACCAATGTAGATGATATTAGGAAATTCTCTACTTGCCTTCAAAATTAATTCTTTTAGTGGTCCATCTCCGGCAATTTTTAATATAAAAGGTAATTCTTTAAAAGCATCCAATAAAACTGAAATTCCCTTTTCCTCAGATAATCTGCCTATAAAAACAAACTGATTTTCCTTTTTGTTTACTACTTGCGTTGAAGTCGATATAAAATTAGGCTTAATTGCAAATTTTTCTCCAGAAACACCAAAGTTCGATTGTTGAAAAAGGTTAACGGCAAAAGATGTTAAGCAGACATAAGTGTCTATTGTTTTCCAAGTTCCAATTTTTTTATGAAACCAAACTATTAAAGCAAGCCAAAATGTAAGAAGCAAAGAAGATCGATAAACTTTATTCCGAATAGCTTTCCAAGGAAACGACTTATGCAAACTATTCTCAAACAATTTTCCTTTATGTAAAAGAATGGCAGAAGGACATAATAAACGATAATTATGAATAGTATGCACTATTGGAACTCCCATCGAATGAATTTTCCTGAAAATTAATGGTCCCGTAGCAAAATGCCAATTATGTACATGAACAATATCTGGTTCAAACTCTTCAATTTTTTGTTTTATTTTTTTTACAGAAAAAAAATTCCAAACTGAAGCAAAAAATTGTAAAGCACCTCTCCATCCACCATGATTTTGAAAGTATAAAATTTCAACCGTATGATATTGTTTTAACAATTCCAATTCTTGTTCTACAACAGAATCTTCACCGCCTTGAAACTGATATTTTGTATGCAGTAGAAGAATTTTCAATTTTTAAATAATAAATTAAGAAGTTTATATTTTATTCTGGTTTTAATTGAAAATGGCTTAACAAATTGTTTAATTATTTTTAAATCCAAACTAATATCATTTGAAAACAAAAAATTTACATTTCCCTCGCTGTCTAATATAGTCTCATACCGATTAAATTTCTCTTTTGTATTACTAGCATCAGGCGAATTAAAACCAATATTTTCTATTTTTGAAACTAGTGGATGAACTGATAATAAATTATTCTTAAATTGATGATAGCACCAACGAATAGCCCATGAATTAATTTTGCCATTCATTTGTCTATCTAACATGTCAGACATGTCAGACCCCATTTTATTAAATTTTTTTTTCGATTCGCCGTTATTCTTAAACTTATCATAATCTGCAACTTCCCAGTCAATAGCCCCCCAACGATCATCCCATGTAGCCCACCCCCAACTAGAGGAACGAGAGGTAAAGTAGACATCTGATTCTGCCTGTTCATGTATGATGGGTATACTAAACCCTGCAATAGAAAAGATATTTTTTTTGTCCCTATAGTAGTTTAATCCTTCATTCATATAGTTTAAAAAGTTACGGCTACTTACCAAGTCATCTTCTAAAACAATAACTTTACTATATTTTTTTAGTATAGAACTGACACCATCTATAATTGAACTAGCCAAACCTTTATTGACTTTCGATTCAAAAATCGTAACCGTTTTAAACCCATCTATCTTGTTAATAAATTTCCGAACCTTATCAACAGCATCTTTGTCGCCTGAACTTTTAGCTGCGTCTGAGAAGATATACAAATCAGTTTCAGACGCAAGATAATTTTGTTGAAGTGATTCAACCGTTTTTTTTAAAGTATCAAAACGTTTATACGTAAAAAGAACTACAGGAGCTAAAACACTCATTAATTATAAATTTGTAATTTTTTGATATAATTTTGGAAAAGCCATCTTAACATATGCTTTAATCGCAAAATTAATCCATATGATGCCCCAAAATTTCTTTCTAAATTTAATATATTCTCTTATATTCAATCCTCGTGGAGAATGCAATAATTCCCAACGTTTCTTTAAAGGCAGGTTTGGATTACACCAGCCCGGAACACCCTCATTTGGAGCACAAGTTGCAATATAATCTTTTGTAGTATAGCACTCAAAACCGAATTTTAAAGCACGTAAGCCATAATCAAAATCCCCCATGCCGTGGGTATAATCATTGGATAAGTTACCTAGTGTATGATATATAGTTTTAGGAACAAGTACTGCATTTCCGTTTATAAATTTACATCTTTGAGGCTTCCCATTCGGGATCACAGGACCTGTTTCAGTTCTTCCTCCGTAAGAAAAAATGTTTATCTCTGTTGCGATTCTGCAGGCGGACGTTATAATCACATCTTTTTTTTCGATTTCTGTAGCAAATTTATAAGTCTCTATCAAATTTAATACAGCATTCCGATCTAAAATAGTATCGTCATTTAACCAGAAATAAAAATTATATTCTTTACTTGCTGCGGCCGTTTTCCAAGCTAACCGCATTCCTTGATTCCAAAAAAGATTGCCCGTTCCTTTCAATACCTGCACAAGAGGATACTCTCTATTTACAGCTGCAGTTGTCCCATCTATTGAACCGTCATCAACCAAAAATACATCAATTATAAAATTAACATTTAAAGCTTCAACGTCAAACAAAGCCTTTAAACAGTTTAATGTTTTTTCTTTGCGATTATGACAGGTTAATAAAACTGCTATATTTGGTTTATCTACCACTTATTATATTTTAATAATTGATTATAATTTTTTTCCTTTTTTTTATTTTTACTTTTCTATCAAAAATTCCATTTACCCACTGTGATACTTCTTTATTAGACATACTGCGGAATGACTTAGAAAAACAAAGGCCAATTATTGTCCAAAGAAAAAGGTTGGTGAGCGTAAAATTATTAACATCTTCAACCCAAGCATATAACCAACGAAATGCTATAAACAATCCTAATATCTTACTAAATATGTTATTTGATTGATTAATAGCAATATAAGAAGATTTATAAAAAACGAAAAAATACAAGATTACACCTAAAATACCTGTCCACGTAAAAATATTAAGAATAGCAACTTCATTTGTTCCACGTTCTCCTCTACCATTCATGTCTTGGTCTCCAAACGCTTCTGAAATATTACCTCTTGCGGGGCTTCGTCCAATTAGCCAACTATTGTATTTAAGAGCTGTTTGTAAAACTTCTACGTATAAAAACGTACGTGTGTCAACTTTTAAATTATCATTTATTACATTACCTTTTTCGTCTTTTTTTATCTCAACATAACTTCCCTTGATATAGTCATCCATTTTAAAAACATTAAAAACTCCACTAACAGCGAGTGTAAAAAGTATAATTGGCAAGAGGAAGAAAAGTTTTCTAATAATCTCAAAAAAGAATTTTGAAAAAATAAATCTGAAAAAATAAATCAATCCAAACATAATTGGAACTCCAAATTTTATAACATTGCTTCGAGCTCCAAAATCAACCAAAATAACAAATATGCAGATTCCTAAAATTAGATATTTCCATGGTTTTCTAATTATGGGGTAAAATAAAGCCAAAAAATTTATAGGGACTAAGTAAAACCCGTAAGCATCTTTAGGAATTAAAAAAACTAGAAATCCAAAAATCAGCAACCCATAACGCAAATAAAATCTTAGAATAGATTGTAAAATTAGCGTATTTGATCCAAGATAAGCTACTATAGGGAGCAACATAGCTATACCATTACCTATTAGCATTTTCCAATCCCAATATGTTTCTGCAATATAAAAACCACGTATAACATTTAAAATATTCCATAAGAGGTATATTTTTATGCAAAAAAAAGCTTTTTTTTGACTTGGATTAAAAAAAAACTTTTTCCCTTTAAAAAACAAATAGAGAATAATTATTTGTATTATCCACCATAGTGCTGTATTAGCAACAGCAAATTCTGTATTAATCTGTATATAACTAATAACAGAAAATACAGATACAAACAAAATGCTTATCGGTAAATAAAAATCTTGAAGTTTTACTTTATTCATTTAGTAGAAGCGTTCCTTTTATTACGATTTGAAGTTTTTAAAAAACTTTTACAATAAAGATTATAAATATCCGTCACATTATTTTGCAAACTATATTTATTGTTAACCAACTTATTACTATTCTCTATTACATCTAATGTTTCAGGATTATTTGTTTCTCTTAATTCCAGAATCTTCTCAAATAATTTATGAAAATCTTCAGCAATTAAAAAGCTATTATTACCTTCTTTATTAAAATCTCTTAAACCTTGTACATCGTATAATATCGTTGGTATTTTACAAGCCATTGCCTCGATTGTGGTTATCGAAATGCCTTCAAATCTACTTGTCATAATATAAAAATCTGATGCAATAAGATATTTTCTAACATCGCTCTGATTGCCGCAAAACCTTATCAGATGACTTACCCCTAATTGTTCTGACATTTTTTTTTCATCCAATTCAGAACATCCGTTTCCTAAATGTAGATATAATACATCCGAAATCTTTCCTTTAATTAAATGTAATGCTTTAATTATTTCCGAATGTCTTTTTAAATCGCTACATCCACCAACAGATACCAGTACTAAAGTTTCTGCATCTATATTCAAGTCCCGACGTATCAATTCTTTCTCGCCTTCTTTTGCGGGATAATATCTTAAATTATCATACCAATTGTAAATTTTAGTGGTTTTATTACCATACAACTTAAGTTCATGATTATAAACAGAATCACTTATACTCTGAAATTGACAATGAAAAATATGCTTAATAAGCCACCTTTGAAAACAATGATAAGGAAAAGTCAACAAACGTGTTGGAAAAACACTATGAAAAGTATATAGCGATGCAATATTTACTTTCCAAGCACAAAATGAAAATCCTAATCTTGCCCTCGAACTATGAATATGTACTACATCATATTTGCCCTCTTTAAGAATTTTAATAATCTGCTTGAAATATTTTATTGAGCTTATTATTTTATTTGACTGCGGAATTGGATAATGAAGTACATCATAACCAGCTTTTTCAAAATTAGGCGCAAATTCACCCAATTGATCAGAAATAGCCATTACAGTTAATTTACAACCTCTTTGTTGAAATTCGGCAGCAGCATCAACATACATGATTTCTGCACCAGAAAACTTTAAACTATAGAGAATATGAAGTACTTTCATTTTTTTTTAAAGCTTAAAAATATTAGCTAATTTATTTCCAACTAAAATCATTTTTAATTCTATATACATATAAGTCAAGTAGCTTAAAAAAAATGAAAAAGCCAGAGCGCATATTCCACATAATAAAAGCGAATTTAGGTAAGGGTATAGAATAGAACAGCAAATTAACAAAACAGGCAAATGCAACAAATAAAAACTATATGAAATCTTACCCAAAAACTGTACTGTTTTAAGATTGAAAATTTTTTTCAACAAATCAGAATTAATTGTCAAAACTATTAACAATGCCGAACCTATTCCAGACAAATGCACAGAGAGAATTTCGGAATGCTCTGCTATTAAAGGGCATATGTACCTGTTCCCAAAAAATAAAATTGAGAATACTAACAAACCAAATTTAAAAAGCTTATGAATATTTGATAGAAAAAATGAAATTTCTTTAATCTTAATATACGCAACCAAACCCATAAAAAATTCAGGCAGGTAATAAAACTTAGCAGAAAATATCGATAGAATATAAATTAAGCTTCCTAATAAAAAAATTAAAAAATAAGATCTATTTTCTCTAAAAAAATACATAATCAAAGGTATAAATAGAGACATTTTAACTTCAACAGCTAATGACCATATAACTGGATTTATTAATCGAGTATCAAAAGGAAAAACTAAGGCAATATGTTTTATAACATCTAAAAGTCCAATATTACTAATCCAAAATGATTGCGCCCATGTACTTAAACCTTTTAAATTAGAGTGATTAAAAAACATAAATAATAAAAAACAAAAAATAATAGAAGCATAATAAGCTGGATAAATTCTAAAAACACGTTTTATTAAATATCTAAAATATGTGTTTTTTGATTTTAAGACTGATAAGGATAAGACAAAACCAGACAATACAAAAAAAAGATTTACCGCAGCTGATCCATCCCACAAAATTCTTAACCAAGAACTCTGAATATTGCGTACTTGTATGGTTTCATAGTAAAAGCCAATAAAATGAGAAAAAAAGACAATTAGGGCTGCACTCCCTCTTAATCCGTCTAATTCAGAAAATCTTCTATATTCCATTTCTGTCATTTACTATTTTATCAGTTTATAAATTTCTTCCAAATATGCATCAATTACAACATCTTCTGAAAATCTTTCGATTGTAACTAAACTTGCTTCTTTAGAAAAATTATCATAATTTTTTACTATTTCTTCAATTCCCCTTACTATATAATTTACATTATTTATATCAACAAGAACACCGCCTCCTTTACTTAAAACCCAAGGTACTCCACCAGATCGATTTCCTGCAACTACAGGAATTCCCATTGCCATACTTTCAATCAGTACCATACCAAATGATTCTTCTTTTGATGTATGCAAAAGAATATGACAATCAGATAAAACTTCCATTAATTTTGAAGGTGAAAAAGCGCCACGAAAATAAACTTGATCAGAAATCCCTTTTTTATTAGACCATACATTAGCTACACCACCTTTTTCGTGATCATTACCAAAAAGATGTAATTCAGCTTTCTTCGTTTTTTTAAATTCTGCAAACGCTTTAATTCCAATTTTTACATTTTTACTTGAATTAAAACTATTATTTATCATTACAATTTTAATTGTCTGATTGATATCACGCACTTTATATAAATCAAAATAATCTTTAGTAACAAAATTTGGTATAATTTTAATACTAGTTTTGCTATGCTTTGTTATACCTTTTGCTGTTTCAGGAGATACAGTTGTAAAATAATTTCCTTTTCGGTAAACAATTTTAGCCATTAAAAACCTAATAAATCTATATAAATTAGTGTTTAACCTTAGAATCTTTAGAGGATCATCATGACAAGTTACTAAACAAGGAATATTTGAAGACAAACTTCCCCAAGCCCATTCATATTGCCAATGTGCATGGACCACATCAGGAGAAACCTCGTTTATTTTATTCTTCAAAAAATTACGTTCAATTTTGAAAAAATCTAAGCATCTATGTCTTGCTCTTTTTCTAAAAGGACCTATATAGAGAGAAAGATTCTCTTCGTGGTATTCAAATAAATTATTTGCCTCAATATCTGGACTTAATGAAAAAACAGAGACTTTATACCCTCTAGCTAGCAAACCATTAATTTCTAGATTAACAGGAGATCCACCCATGCCAGTTGGCCAGTTGTTACGATTCCCAATAAATTTAATATCCAACGATGGCAAATACACCGGCCCTGAAATACCAATATGCTTTAACATTTTGACTATAGATAAAGAAAATTACTAACCATAATTTAAAATACTGAATAAATTATAAAAACTTCGTCAAAAACATTTCAATTTTCTAAATTGTGCATGCTACAGGACTTTAGCAAAATGCTTAAACAGTTATTTTTAGAATATCTAATTACCAATAACATGCTCCTTCAACGACATCTGCATTTTTAGGCTTACTTTTTTCATTTGGATAAATCCAATAATCATTCATTAGACCAGAATATTTACCTTCACCACCAAGTTCTTGACTTCCTTGTAACGCGTTTTCCCATCTCTTACCTTTTATTCCAAAAAGCAATTGCAAACTTCCTCCCATATGGATCGCTTTTTTACCGATGCTCTTTACATAAGCAGCCAAAGGAAATCCATAAGCCCCAGCACCAATCAAACAAAAATCAAAATCTACTTTGTCAATTTCAGATTTCATGTAATCTAATGCTTCAAACCATGAAGTAAATTGGCAGTCTCCACCTAAGCTTTGAACAGCACGAATAGTAAATAAATTAAATTCAGGCAAAATATTAGAATTTTCAAAAAGCAATTCGCGACGTTTGTATTGCGATCTAATCTCATCTTCAAAAGGATGAATAACTAATACATTTTTATTTTTTAAAGCTATTGTCCATGGAATTTTACTCCAAAAAGGTTCCAAAAAAACAACTTGTATCAATTTCGCATTATTTATCTCGGTTTCTAAATAGGACTCATCCGCTAACCACGATCCAAGAATATCAACTTGTTTAGAATCAGCAATCATCATTTCGCAAAATTTCTCAACATTTGGAATTGTTGCCGGAAAAAAACCGCTCCATTGTTCAATCTGATTTAAACTTGATTCCCTCCACCACCAATCTAATTCTTTGCCTCTTATGTATGAAATAAAATTTGTTTTCTGTCTCTTAACTCCTAAATAATTAACAATACACATCAATTCTGTTGCACCAAAACGAGCGATCATGCAAGGTTCATCAAGACTCAAAGATTCATATATAATCTGTGAAGATATATCAGCATCATAAATGCTTTTAAGCTTTTTATTCTTTTCAAAACTAAAGACTGAAGTATAAATTTTACGCAGACCTTTTAAAGCTAATATTTGATATTTATTCATTTCAATTCTTATATTATATTTTGCTCTCACATTAAATCCATTAAACTTTATGCTTTTTCAATTTAAATTTTGCATTATTGACTAGTGATTCTTTTAATTTTAGCATCATATTTTTTTCAACTTTTGTTAAGCCGAAATACCATAACACTAAAAAATAAGAAATGGCTCCAATAATAATAGTTGATATTAAACGAACTACTTCAATCCTAATATATAAACCAGAAATATAGGTAAATAATAACGATGTCGTAAAAACTAAGACACATTTAAAAACAATGTCATTATAGAATAAAGGCAATGATAAATTACAATTGATTTTGGCAAAATAAAGTACATTAAAAAATTGTACTAAGGAAAATATAATAAAGGATATATAAATACTATATGCTGGCATTCCAACTTTAAAAAAAAAGTATGCCATTATGATTGGGGTTAAATTTAATAAAGCGCTAATCTGTTGAAATTTTTTAATGTTTCCAACAGCTGCAATTGCATTTATTAATGGAATAAAAAATTGCTCTATCAAATTTCTGATTAAAAGTAATCTACAAAAAATAATTGTGTATTCTGGTACGTTTTTTAACCAAAAGCGAAGTAAAAGAGGCATCTCAATTAGAAAAGGGACATATAAAAAACTTAAAAGGAAAAAAGACACTTTGGTCCCTGTTAAAGTCGCTTTTAACATTAAGTCTCTATTTCCTGCTCCTTCACTTTTATCAATTAGTGGGTTCAATGCTTTTGTTAATGTAAGAGCAAAAACACCTAATTGACCACTAATCTGTGCTGCAATTCCTTGAGCTGCATTTACTGCGGTTCCAAAAAAGACATTCAAAACTATTGTTTGTCCGTAAAAGGCTCCCATACTTGTTGCAGCACCCAAAAGAGACCAACCCGCAAAACCACTAATTTCGCGTAATAATGGTTTATCAAAATAACGTCTAATATTTAAAGTGCATTCCTTATATTTTTTGTGGCAATAAATACGTCTTAAAATTAATAGAAAAATAGATAATAACGCCATCAATAAGCCATACATCACTAAGTGGTCATTAGAGCTATAAGTAATATAAAATGCGATTCCCAATTTTAGAATTGCCTCTATAATTCCCAAGACTGCATAAACCAACATGTTTTCATGAGATGTAATTACTGCTTCATAAGGGACCGATATTACAGTAAACAAAGTGCTTACTACCATGAATTGGTATATAATTTGAGCAACTCCAAGTCGATCAGGACTAATATTCAAAATTCCATTAAAAAAGAAATATCCAGCAACTTCTAAAACCAGTAAAATTAAAAATGCAATTCCTAAGTGTAGTAAAGTACTCATATTAAAAATACGTTTTACTTTTTCTAAATCGCCTTCCCCTTGAGCAAATGACATGAATCGTTGTGTTGCCGCCGCCATTGAACTATTTAGAAATCCAAGCATAGCAACAGCGCCACCTACTACATTAAACAAACCGAAATCCTTTACCCCTAAAGCACTTAAAATTAACCGTGTAGAGTATAACGAAATAAAAACAGTAATTGCCATACGAGCATATAAAATACCTGTATTTTTGAGTACCCTCTTAGCTGCTTGCATTAAATGTTATTCATTATATTTTGATTATTCGTTATGATTAAAAGGAAATTAAAACTAAGAGTTTTTTTCTTTTAATTCTTAGCTTTTTAATGTTATCCAACATATCATTATTCTAATGTAATTACAGTTGTCAAAATTTTTAAAACAACTTCAAATCACCTTCCACCATTTCTTTTACCAAAGCTGCCAAATCATACCTAGGCTCCCACCCAAGCTTAGTTTTAGATTTTGTTGGATCTCCAATCAAAAGATCTACTTCTGTTGGGCGATAATACTCTGGATCAACTCGTACTACAACTTTTCCTATTTCCAATTGATATAAAGGATTATTGCAAGCTGCGATTATAGCCACTTCATTTTCGTTTTCTCCTTCGAAAGTAAGTTCTATGCCAACTTCTGCAAAAGCCATAATTACAAAATCACGAATATAAGTTGTTACGCCTGTAGCAATAACATAATCTTCCGGTGTGTCTTGCTGTAAAATTCTCCACATTGCCTCAACATAATCCTTAGCGTGTCCCCAATCTCTTTGCGAATTTAGGTTTCCTAAATAAAGACATTCTTGCTTTCCTTTTGCAATAGCTGCAGTTGCCATTGTAATTTTACGAGTTACAAAAGTTTCACCACGTCTTGGCGACTCGTGATTAAACAAAATACCATTACACGCAAACATATTATATGCTTCTCTGTAATTTTTAGTTATCCAAAAACCATATATTTTAGCAGCTCCATAAGGAGAACGAGGATAAAATGGTGAGTTTTCATCATAAAACCCTTTTTCATTTTTATTTTCTGCTAAACCTCCATAAAGTTCTGAAGTTGATGCTTGATAAACTCTTGTTTTTTTCTCTAAACCTAAAATTCTGACAGCTTCTAAAATTCTCAGGGTTCCTAATCCGTCCACATTTGCTACATACTCAGGAGAGTCAAATGACACTTTTACATGAGACATAGCACCTAAATTATATATCTCATCAGGCTGCACTTCCTGAATAATTCTAATAATATTAGTCGAATCAGTCAAATCACCATAATGCAACTTAAAATTAACATGTGCTTCATGCTGATCTTGATAAAGATGGTCGATTCGCTGCGTATTAAAAGAAGAGGCACGTCTTTTAACTCCGTGTACTTGATATCCTTTTTCTAATAATAATTCCGCTAAGTATGAACCGTCTTGACCTGTAATTCCAGTTACAAGAGCTATTTTTTGTGTGCTCATTGGTTTGAGTTTTGAGTTTATTTTATATTTAATGATTTATAATAATTGATCTGAAACAAATTTAAAATATAGTTGTAAACACTTGTTCCAAACAAAACTTTCATTATAATTTGACTTGTTTAAAATTATCAATATTTTCTAGAAACCAGTTATATGTTTTTTGGATCCCTTCATGAAGTTCTACTTGATGTTTCCATCCTAAATTATGCATTTTTGAAACATCCATCAACTTACGTGGAGTACCATCTGGTTTACTTGAATCCCAAATAATTTCACCTTTATGTCCAGTAATTTTTTGGATTGTTTCTGCTAATTCTTTAATAGTTAAATCTTTCCCAGTACCTACATTGTACAAGTAATCAGGCAATTCATTTTCCAAAGCAAAAACTACTGCTTTTGCCATATCATCAACAAATAGAAATTCGCGCATTGGTGTACCGCTTCCCCAAAGTTTCACAGGTGCATCATTATTTTCTTTTGCTTCATGAAACTTTCGAATCATAGCTGGTAAAACATGAGACGTATTTAAATCAAAATTATCGTATGTTCCATATAAATTAGTAGGCATTAGACTTACATAATCTTTACCATATTGTTTTCTAATGGCCTGACATGTTTTTACTCCTGTAATTTTTGCAATAGCATACCATTCATTTGTTGGCTCAAGAGTATCTGTTAATAAATAATCTTCCTTCAAGGGTTGCGGAGCTAGTTTAGGATAAATACAAGAACTTCCAAGAAAAATAAATTTTTCAACATCATTCTGCAAAGCCGAATCAATTAAATTATTTTGGATCTGCATGTTTTCCATAATAAATTGATATGGATAATCATTATTAGCCAAAATACCTCCAACTCTTGCTGCTGCATCAATAATAACATCAGGTTTTTCTTTTGCGATAAAATCTTGAACCATTTGCTGATTTCTAAGATCTAATTCTTTACTAGACATACCTATCAAGTTATCAAATCCTTGAGTTGCTAATGTTCGCCAAATAGCACTCCCAACCATTCCGTTATGTCCTGCTATATAAATTTTGCTTTTTTTATCCATTACCAATTTATCTTTATTTAACACGCTTTAATTCCTTAACTGCAACCTCTTTCCTCAAACCACTGCTAGAAAAACGATGATCTCGAGTATTAAAATACAATTCGATACCTTTTTCCTCACAATATGCTCTTCCTGAAAAGTTTTTATCTTTATACTCATCTCCAAGTATGCGAACATCAATTTTAAAAGCACGCAAAATATCATCTAAATCCTGCTCTGTTGCATAAGGAACAATTTCGTCAACAAATTTGCATCCTTTTAATTGTATATATCTTTCGACAACTGTTTGAGTTGGACTATTCTTTTCTGGACGATCTAAAGTCGGATCTGTCTGCAAACCAACTATTAAATAATCGCACTGACGTTTTGCTTCCTCCAACATTTTAATATGTCCAGCATGCAAAAGATCAAATGCGCTAAATGTGATTCCTATTTTCATATTTTTTTTAAATATTTTTTCTGCAATTTATGCTTACTTTCAACACATGGCTTCGCCCTTCTAACTCCCAAAAATTGAAAGCAGAAAATTCACATTAGAGGCAAATATATTGACATTTTTTAAGCTTTTTTTATCAAATAATATTTTAGCAAATCCATTGAAGCGATTTAACTTAAAAACAATCACCTTACAACCAACAACTTAAATAAAAACAAGTAAGAATAGCCCTCAAATATTTTTGCAAAAATACATTTCTAAATTGAATACTGAAAGGCACAAAGAAAGAATTGTCTTAACTTAATATAGATTAACCGCAATGTGTTAACACCAAATAACAATTTAATTTAAAAAAAATTGCATTTTATTAAGTTATTATTGTGAAGATTTTTCAAGTGCTTTCAGGATATTAAAAACTACTTTTGCTAAATCAATTGAGTGAAATATTTCTAAATGAAAAAATTAATTTTCTTTTTTTTAATGGTTTTTAATTCCGTTTTTTCTCAAATTACTGGTTGCTCTGATTCTCTTGCAAAAAATTATGATCCAAAAGCTGTTATAAACAACGGAAGCTGTCAATATGAAACTTTCAAAATAAAACCAAAATATTCTGTAAAATTAAGCGACACAATCAAAGAAACTTCAGGATTAATTTCGTTTAATAACTTGCTCTGGACGCACAATGATGATCACGACAAGCATATTTATGGGCTAGATTCTTTAGGGAAAATTCAAAAAAAAATCATTTTGGACAAAGTCACAAACAATGATTGGGAAGAGATTTCGCAAGACAGTTCTCATATTTATATTGGTGATTTTGGAAACAACGCTTCCGGAAATAGAAAAGATTTAAACATTTTAAGGATTGATAAAAAGACTTTTTTAGATGAAAAGCCAGTAATCGAAAAAATTTCATTCACTTACTCAAATCAAACGGATTTTTCAGCACATAAACCAAACTCAACTGACTTTGACTGTGAAGCTTTTATAGTAAATAAAGACAGTATTTTTCTTTTTACAAAACAATGGAAATCATCTAAAACTAGTATTTATGCGCTGCCAAATCAGCCTGGAAATCATATTGCTCAATTAAAACAAACGCTTGACACAAAAGGCCTAGTTACTGGTGCAACTTATTTAGAGTCAAAAAAACTTATTGTTCTTTGTGGTTATTCCAAACTCGGAAAGCCTTTTCTATATTTATTATATGATTTCAAAAACAATGATTTTTTATCAGGAAATAAACGAAGAATTGATCTTCAGCTTTCTTTTCATCAAATAGAAGGGATTACAACTAAAGACGGACTTCATTATTTTGTAACAAATGAGACACTGATTCGGAAACCCATTATAAATGTTCCGGCACAAATCCATTATTTAAATTTGAGTCCTATTCTAAATTCCTATGTTCACAAATAATTCGCAAATGGGAAGATAATAGTTTACTTTTGCAAAAAAGTTATGTTTTCTAAAACATTCATAACTCATAATTTATAACTTAGAATTTACAAAGTGAATTACTTATCTGTAGAAAATATATCGAAGTCTTTTGGCGAAAGAGTCCTTTTTGACAACATTTCTTTCGGAATCAATAAAGATCAAAAAATTGCATTTATTGCCAAAAATGGTTCTGGAAAAACCACCATTATGAGCATTATTAACGGTTTAGATGAACCAGACACAGGACAAGTTGTTCTGAGAAAAGGAATCAGAATGGCATTTCTTTCACAAGACAATAATCTGCAGGAAGAACTTACGATTGAAGAAAGTATTTTTGCTTCAGACAATGAAACGCTTAAAATAATTGAAGCCTACGAAAAAGCGCTAGAAAACCCAAATGACGAAGAAGCTTATCAAAAGGCTTTTGACGGAATGGATCAGCATAATGCATGGGATTTCGAAACACAATACAAGCAGATTTTATTCAAATTAAAATTGGAAGATTTCAAACTTAAAGTAAAAAATCTTTCGGGTGGACAAAAAAAACGTCTTTCATTGGCAATAATTCTAATCAATCGTCCTGATTTATTGATTTTGGATGAGCCAACAAACCATTTAGATCTTGAAATGATCGAATGGCTGGAAAGTTATTTTGCCAAAGAAAATATCACTTTGTTTATGGTAACGCACGACCGTTTCTTTTTAGAGCGTGTTTGTAATGAAATCATCGAATTGGACAATGGAAAATTATACCAATACAAAGGAAATTATTCTTATTATTTAGAGAAAAAAGAAGAGCGAATTACGTCTGAAAATGCCAGCGTTGACAAAGCCAAAAACTTATTTGTAAAAGAATTAGAATGGATGCGCCGTCAGCCAAAAGCGAGAACTACCAAATCGAAATCGCGTCAGGATGATTTTTATGTAATTAAGGAAAAAGCACAAAGTCGTCGTCGCGAAAATAAAGTTGAACTTGAAATTAATATGGAACGAATGGGAAGCAAGATTATCGAGCTTCACAAAATCTCCAAAAAATTTAAAGATCATGTTATTCTGGACAATTTTAGTTTTGATTTTCAGCGTGGAGAACGTATCGGAATTATTGGTAAAAACGGAACTGGAAAATCGACTTTCTTAAATCTTCTAACCGGAACGCTTCCATTGGACAGTGGACGTGTTGTAAAAGGTGATACCATAAAAATTGGATATTACACGCAATGCGGAATCAATCCAAAACCTGGTCAGCGTGTTATTGATATTATTAAAGAATACGGAGAATATATTCCGTTGGCAAAAGGTAGAATGATTTCGGCTTCTCAATTATTGGAGCGTTTTCTTTTTGATGCTAAAAAACAATATGATTTTGTCGAAAAATTGAGCGGAGGCGAATTGAAACGTTTGTATTTATGTACGGTTTTAATTCAGAATCCAAACTTTTTGATTCTGGATGAGCCAACAAACGATTTGGATATTGTAACGTTGAATGTTTTGGAAAGTTTTCTTTTGGATTATCCGGGATGTTTATTGGTGGTTTCGCACGACCGTTACTTTATGGATAAAATTGTTGATTATTTATTTGTCTTCAGAGGAAATGGCGAAATTGAAAATTTTCCAGGAAACTATTCTGATTTCAGAGCTTACGAAGACAGTGCCGATGTTGCTCAAAAAGAAGAAAACAAAGCCGAAAAGAAAGACTGGAAACAAAATAATCCAACCGGAAATCTAACTTTCAACGAGCAAAAAGAATATCAAAAACTGGAAAGAGAAATTAAAGATCTAGAAATTGATAAAACTAAAATCGAGCAATTATTCTCTGATGGAAAAGTCGCTGATGCTGATATCGAGAGAAAAGCAAATGAACTGCAAAATATCATCAATAAAATAGACGCAAAAGAAGAAAGATGGTTCGAGCTTTCTGCAAAGATTGAAGGATAGTTTTTTTTGTTTCATAGGTTTCAAGTTTTATGGCACAATTGTTAAAAACGTGCTAAATAACTAAAACCAAAAAACGAATTAAATATATTTATGACATCAAAAAAAAAAAATGAAGAAATTACTAACTGCATTATTAGCATTAACCTTTTTTATTTCTTGTACAAACTCTGACAAAGATTTTACTACAACTCCTCCCAAAGATTATTCTGCAGAAAACGAAAAAGAGATTACAGACTATTTAACCAAAAATAATTTAACAGCTCAAAAATCAGATTCAGGATTGCATTATATAATAAATGAACCAGGAACTGGTAAACAACCTAATGCTTCATCATCAATCACAATTATCTACAAAGGCTATTTAACTAACGGAAAGACATTTGATCAAAGTCCAACAATGGGAGTACTTTTATTCTAAACAGACTTATTGCCGGATGGGTTGAAGGAATTCCGTTATTTAAGGAAGGTGGAAGTGGAGTACTTTTCATTCCGGCACATTTAGCATACGGCGACAACAACGTTGGCGCGATACCAGCTGGATCAGTTTTAATTTTTGATGTTAAATTAATTTCTGTAAACTAATTTCAGTATTTATCATTAAAATTTCGAAATGCTTTTTCAAATAAAATCATATCTAAAATTTCTTTGGAAATCCAAAAATGAACATGCAGTACATTCGCCTTTTGTTTTTAGTTTACTGACGAAATGTTTTTACGACAAGAAACCAAAATCTGAATATGCAATTCTGAAAAAGTATCGAAAATCATATTTAGAAAACAAAAATTTATTGAAGTAACAGATTTTGGTGCAGGCTCAAAAGTTTTTAAATCAAATCGAAGACAAATTTCAAAAATCGCCACAACAGCTGGAATTTCTGAAAAACGAGCAGAATTATTTTCCGAGTAACAAATATTTTGAACCAAAAAACATTCTCGAAATTGGAACTTCATTAGGATTAGCTACTTCAGCCTTTGCTTTAGGGAATAACAAAGCAAAAGTTATTACATTAGAAGGTTGTCCAGAAACAGCAAATCAATGTCGAAAAATGCAATTGCAAAAATTTGATTGTCAACAATACAGATTCAATCGTAACAGAATTTGAAGACTATCTTCAGGACATTCAATTGAGACTGAAAACGGAGACTGAGAACTTCAATTTAATATACTTCGATGGCAATCACTCAAAAAACGCAACTTTAAAGTATTTTGATCTTTTATTACCAACGATAATAACGATACTGTTTGGATATTTGATGACATTCATTGGTCTTAAGAAATGGAAGAGGCTTGGGAAATAATTAAAAATCATCCGAAAGTAAAAGTTACAATCGATACTTTTCAATGGGGATTTGTTTTCTTTAGACACGAACAGGAAAAAGAACATTTTACAATTCGAGCATAAAAAAAAGACGATCATTTCTGATTGTCTTTTTTTTACTAATTCAAAATTTTGCTAAATTTATTTTTTAGCTTCTTTGTTTTCTTCAGATTTAGCTCCCATTCTGTTAACAGTATACATTGGAGCAAATTTGATTTTTAAACCAGCAATTTTTCTATTGTCTTCAGCTGACAAACCTTCTTTTTCAACTGTATTTTTTCGGCTATCAATGCTTCATACAATAATTTGATTTCATCCCAGTCTTCTCTTGAATAACGATCTTTATTATTCTTCCACTGTATGAACAAATTGTTGGTACACACTATGAATATTTTGGGCATTTACCCATGAAAAACTCATATCATCTCCAATTTTTCCTTCACCAAACAAAGCATTTCGCAATTGTTGTTTAGGACTTGGAGCTGGTGGCGGTCAAGAACCGCTGTCATTTCTTTTTTAAATTCTTCGTATTTAATTTTACTTGCATTTATTTTTTCAGTTTCAGCAGTATTATCTTTAATATCTGCCAAAGCTAAATGAGCTTTTCTGCTCTTTTATCATATTCTGCTTCAACATCTTTCCAGTTTTCTTTTAAGTCTGTCAGCATTTACATTTTTCACTGAATCGACATAGGTTACATAGGAGTCAATTGTCTTTTGAGCTTTTTCTTGTTTTTCATCTTTACACGATGTAAAGCTTAATGCAATTAATGCAATTCCTGATAATAATTGTATGTTTTTCATAATTATTGATTGTTTAATTAATACATTAACAAATGTACCTAATAACGTTAATATCAAAAAGTTACATCATTATCATGTTTTTAATATTAAAAAGATTATAAACATGTAAAATACATAGAATAATGATAATATTATAAAATTTACTCAAAATAATATAACAACTTAATTAATTGAATAATGCATACTTTTAGTTGTCTAAATACATTTTGTAAACCAAAAGATGATTTTTGTAACAAAAACCAATAATCCAGGCTACTTATGAATTTTATTGAAAAGTGTTTTGTACTTTTAAAACCAAAATTGTAAAACAAAATGGCAAATCCATTAATTAAAATAACTGACATTAAAGCGAAATTTTGTACTTGGAAATGAAATCGTGTATGTTTTAAAAGGAATTAGATTTAGAAATCAACAAAGGAGAATATGTTGCGTTGATGGGACCTTCGGGATCGGGAAAATCAACTTTAATGAACTTGTTAGGCTGTTTAGACACTCCAACTTCTGGACATACGTTTTAAATGGAAAAGATGTCAGCCAAATGAGTGACGATGAATTAGCCGGAATTAGAAATAATGAAATTGGCTTTGTTTTTCAGACTTTCAATCTTTTGCCAAGAACAACTGCTTTAGATAATGTAGCCTTGCCAATGATTTACGCCGGATATTCAAAATCAGACAGAAATGCAAGAGCAGTTGAAGTTTTAAACCAAGTAAATCTTGCTGACAGAATGGATCACCAACCGAACCAGCTTTCTGGAGGACAGCGCCAGCGTGTTGCTATTGCCCGCGCTTTGGTTAACAAACCTTCGATTATTTTAGCCGATGAACCTACAGGAAACTTAGACAGTAAAACTTCTGTAGAAATCATGAAGCTTTTCGGAGATATTCATGCACAAGGAAATACTGTTATTTTGGTAACACACGAGGAAGATATTGCGGCTTATGCGCATCGTGTAATTCGTTTGCGCGATGGTGTAATTGAAAGTGACACGACAAAATAATTTTAGATCTTAGATTTTAGAATTCAGATTAAGCTAAAATCTAAAATCCTAACTCTAAAATCTAAATATGCGTTTACTTTATTTTTTATTTATTTTTCTAACTTTTGTTTCTTGTAAAAATGAAACAGAGAATACAAAATCTGTTCCTCTTCCCCCTCCGCCAAAAGCACCGAAAACCGAAATAAAATGGTTGACTGAAAATCAGGTTAAAATAAAAACCAAAAATCATTTATCTTATATAAAAGGTTTTGAATGTGATTCAGTTATCGGAATTGACTATATTGGATTTTCTGGCGAAGATATCTATTTTCCAATAAATGAAAAAGGACAATATATAAGTACCATTCATAAAAAACAAAGGCTTAGTAAAGAACAGATTTCAAAATTAAATTCGATTTTCAGTAATAAAAAAATGTTCGAGAATCCGAACATGGCAAGTTGTTATGAACCACGACTTGGATTTGTTTACTTTAAAAACAATGAAGTAATTTGTCAGACAATAGTTTGCATAGGCTGCTCTCGATTTCAATCATCTGCAGAAACAGCAGACTTAAATGGAGATTTTAACAAAAAAGCCGAATTAGAATTCAAAAAACTAAATCATGAACTCGGCTTCAAACAAAACTAAAAAAACTTAGCATCTCAGCAACTTAGAACCTTAGCATCTTAAAAAAAATGAAAGTATATACAAAAACAGGCGATAAAGGAACAACGGCTCTTTTTGGAGGCACACGTGTTCCTAAAGATCACATCCGAATTGACAGTTACGGCACTGTCGATGAATTAAATTCCTATATCGGATTAATTCGGGATCAGGAAATGAATCCTCATTACAAAGCCATTTTAATCGAAATTCAGGATCGTCTTTTTACGGTTGGTGCCATTTTGGCAACTCCGACAGGAAAAAGAAGTTTTAAAAAACGGTGAACTTCGTTTAAAAAATCTGGGATAATTGATTCTGATATAGAATTACTCGAAAACGAAATAGACAAAATGGAAGAAAGTCTTCCGCCAATGACACATTTTGTTTTACCAGGCGGTCATCCAACTGTGTCATATTGTCATATCGCACGTTGTATTTGTCGTCGTGCAGAGCGTTTGGCAGTGCATTTAAGCCATAATGAACACGTTCCTGAAATAGCAATCAAGTACTTAAACCGACTTTCTGACTACCTTTTTGTCTTGGCACGGAAGTTGTCGTTTGACTTAAAAGCGGAGGAAGTGAAATGGATTCCGAGAAAGTAAAATTTTAGATTTTAGAGTTCAGATTTTAGATTTACAAGATTCTATAAATCTAAAATCAACAATCTAAAATCTTCAATTAATGGGACGTTCTTAAATTTTATTAAAATAAATCTAAATTTACTTGTCTTTTTCAGTAAAAAATTTATTTTTGCACAAACTAAACAGATAACAGATGTATTGGACATTAGAATTAGCATCTTATTTAAGTGATGCGCCATGGCCTGCTAACAAAGATGAACTTATTGACTACGCTATTAGAGCTGGTGCTCCATTAGAAGTAGTAGAAAACCTTCAATCAATCGAAGACGAAGGCGAGATATATGAATCAATGGAAGAAATTTGGCCAGATTATCCAACAGACGAAGATTATCTTTGGAATGAGGATGAATATTAAAAAATAAACCAAAGGAAAAAGTCTCATCACAGAGGCTTTTTTTTTGGTTCAAAATACAACATTACATAATATAAGAAATACTAACAAATCATGAGTTTCATAAACAGTATTATTAAAGTCTTTGTAGGTGATAAATCACAAAAAGATGTCAAAGCTTTACAGCCTTACTTAAACAAAATTAAAACATTCGAAACCAGCTTAATGAGTTTGTCTCACGACGAATTGAGAGCTAGAACCGTATATTTTAAAGAAAGAATAAAAGAAGCCAGAGCTGACAAAGATGCTAAAATTGCTTCGCTTAAAGCGGAAGTAGAAAACATCGAAGACATCGACAAAAGAGAAGATCTTTATGATGCTATTGATGCTCTTGAAAAAGAAGCTTACGAAATTTCTGAAAAAACTTTAATGGAAATTCTTCCAGAAGCGTTTTCTGTAGTAAAAGAAACTGCACGTCGTTTTAAAGAAAACTCTCATATTGAAGTTACTGCAACTCCAAGAGACCGCGAATTTTCTGCAACAAAACCATACATTACTATTGAAGGTGAAAAAGCTACTTGGGCTAATAAATGGAATGCTGCCGGTAAGGAAATTACTTGGGACATGATTCATTATGATGTTCAGTTGATTGGTGGTATGGTTTTACACGAAGGTAAAGTTGCCGAAATGCAGACTGGTGAAGGTAAAACATTAGTAGCTACACTTCCTCTTTACTTAAATGCTTTGACTGGAAACGGTGTTCACTTAGTAACGGTCAATGATTACTTAGCAAAACGTGATAGTACTTGGAAAGCACCATTATTCGAATTCCACGGTTTAACTGTTGATTGTATTGACAATCACCAACCAAGTACAGAACAAAGAAAAAAAGCATACGATGCTGATATTACTTACGGAACCAACAACGAATTTGGTTTTGACTACTTAAGAGATAACATGGCGCATTCGCCAAGCGATTTAGTGCAGAGAAAACACAATTATGCAATTGTCGATGAGGTCGATTCTGTATTAATTGATGATGCAAGAACACCGCTTATTATTTCAGGACCAGTTCCTCAGGGAGATCGTCATGAATTTAATGAATTGAAACCAAAAATCGAAAACTTAGTTGCACAACAACGTCAGTTAGCGAATGGTTTCTTGGCAGAAGCTAAAAAATTAATCAAAGAAGGAAATACTAAAGAAGGCGGATTCTTATTATTAAGAGCTTACAGAAGTTTACCTAAAAATAAAGCATTGATTAAATTTTTAAGTGAAGAAGGAATTAAACAATTGCTTCAAAAAACTGAAAATCAATATATGCAGGATAACAATCGCGAAATGCATAAAGTAGATGAAGCTTTATATTTTGTAATTGAAGAAAAAAACAATCAGGTAGAATTGACAGATAATGGTATCCAATACTTTATCTGGAGATACTGATGCAGATTTCTTTGTTTTTCCGGACATCGGAACTGAAATCGCAGCTATTGAAAAACAAAAACTTAGACAAAGATGCTGAAGCAGAAGCTAAAGAAAGATTATTCCAGGATTTTGGAGTAAAAAGCGAACGTATCCACACTCTTACACAGCTTTTAAAAGCGTATGCTCTTTTTGAAAAAGATGTAGAATACGTTATCATGGACAACAAAATTATGATTGTCGATGAGCAAACAGGTCGTATCATGGATGGCCGTCGTTATTCTGACGGTCTACACCAAGCGATCGAAGCTAAAGAAAACGTAAAAATCGAAGCAGCAACTCAAACTTTTGCTACAGTTACATTACAGAATTATTTCAGAATGTACAGCAAATTAGGTGGTATGACGGGTACAGCTGTTACAGAAGCTGGCGAGTTATGGCAGATTTACAAATTGGATGTTGTTGAAATCCCAACTAACCGTGGAATTTCAAGAAATGACAAAGAAGATTATATCTACAAAACTACACGTGAGAAATTCAACGCTGTAATTGAAGACGTTACTGAATTATCTAAAGCAGGAAGACCAGTATTAATTGGAACAACTTCTGTAGAGATTTCAGAATTATTAAGCCGTATGCTTAAAATGAGAGGAATTCAACACAACGTATTGAATGCTAAAATGCACAAGCAAGAGGCGCAAATCGTTGAAGAAGCTGGTAAAGCTGGAGTTGTAACAATTGCAACAAACATGGCTGGTCGTGGTACCGATATTAAATTATCTCCAGAAGTTAAAGCTGCCGGAGGTTTAGCAATCGTTGGTACAGAACGTCATGATTCACGTCGTGTTGACAGACAGTTACGTGGTCGTGCTGGTCGTCAGGGAGATCCGGGAAGTTCTCAATTCTATGTTTCTCTTGAAGATAACTTAATGCGTTTATTCGGTTCTGAAAGAGTTGCTAAAGTTATGGACAGAATGGGACTTCAAGAAGGTGAAGTTATTCAGCATTCTATGATGACTAAATCTATCGAACGTGCTCAGAAAAAAGTAGAAGAAAACAACTTTGGTGTTCGTAAACGTTTATTAGAATATGATGACGTAATGAACTCACAACGTGAAGTAGTTTACAAACGTCGTCGTCACGCATTATTTGGCGAGCGTTTGAAACTGGATATTGCAAACATGCTTTATGATACTTGCGAATTAATTGTAAGCAATCATAAAATTGCAAATGATTTCAAAAATTTCGAATTTGATTTGATTCGTTATTTCTCAATCACTTCTCCAATTTCAGAAGCTGATTTCTGTGAAATTAACTGATATCGAAGTTACAGGAAAAGTATACAAAGAGAGCTTTAGCATTCTATACTGAAAAAACAGAAAGAAGTGCAAGAGAAGCTTTCCCTATCATTAAAGGAGTTTTCGAAGAGCCAAACAATCATTTTGAACGAATCGTAGTTCCTTTTACTGACGGAATCAAAACATTGAATGTAGTAACTGATTTGAAAAAAGCATATGACAGCGAAGGTGCTCAATTAATTGCTGATTTCGAGAAAAACATCACACTTTCTATTGTTGATGAAGCATGGAAAAAACACTTACGTAAAATGGACGAATTGAAACAATCTGTTCAATTAGCAGTTCACGAACAAAAAGATCCATTGCTTATCTACAAATTAGAAGCTTTCAACTTGTTTAGAGGAATGTTAGACAACGTTAATAAAGAAGTAATTTCATTCTTGTTCAAAGGTGATTTACCAGCTCAAAACGTTCTCTGAAATTCACGAAGCAAGAGAAGTTCGTCAGAAAGAAAATTTCAAATTAAGCAAAGATGAAATTCCAAACAGCGAAGACATCAACCGTGAAGCTGGAGAAACACAACAGCGTCAGGTTACTGAAACAATTGTTAGAGATATGCCAAAAATCAACCGAAATGATACCGTTATTGTTCAAGAAGTTGCAACTGGCAAAACTGAAGAAATGAAATTTAAAAAAGCAGAAACTTTATTAGCTTCAGGCGCTTGGGTTTTGGTTAAATAATAATTTTATCAAGAATTAAATCGACAGGTTTTAAAAACCTGTCCGGTTTCACAAATCAAAAATCCTAATTACAAATTGTAATTGGGATTTTTTTATGTAAAATAACAAAAATCATAATCAATCTAAAAATAATAAAATGTATTTTTGCAACCGTAAAACAACGAAATCAAAGCTCTTGAACGAAGTTTTTTATCATATTACTTTCTTGTATGCTTTTAGTGCCATCTTTTGGCAATTTCTTTGTTTACACATCTTTTAAATTAAATCAAGAGGAAATTTCGAAAACAATTTGCGTACAGCGCAAACAGGTTTTTAACAATTGTAACGGTCGATGCGAACTTCAAAAAAGTTTAAAAAAATACGCTGACAATGAAAAGAAAATGGACAACAACCTGAAAGAAAAATCAGAAATTGTCTACATTCAAAATACAATTACCGCTCAATATAATTTAATCGCACCAATCGAATCTAAAACGCAAAACTTTTGCTGCTTTAGACGAAAAACCAATTTCGGTTTCAAATGTTGCTTTTCACCCACCTTCCCTATTTTATATAATTTTTTAAATCAGATTTCATTTTTCTAATTGAAATCAATTTTCATTGTTTTTTAGTCAATGAAAAAGCGTTTACGCATATCCAAAATTTAAAATCAAATTATATAAAATTCAAAAAATGAAAAATACTTTATACAAAGCCCTAGCTCTTGTAGCATTATCTATATCTTTATTTTCTTGCTCAAACGATGACAATAGCAACGATGTTTCTGGAAACGGAAAACTTGTTCTAGAATTCGACAATTCATATGGAGCTAATGATCTTATTTTAAACACACAAGGCAACACAACTTCAAACAATGAAGTCTTAAAAGTAAGCTTGATTAAATATATTGTAAGCAATGTAGTTTTAACAAAAGCTGACGGAACTACTTTCGTTTACCCAAAAAGTAAAAGCTATTTTATTGCTGATGAAAGTTCTGCAGACGGCCATGAATTTGAACTTACAGATATTCCTGCCGGAGATTATGTAAAAGTGAAATTCGGAATTGGAGTTGATGAAGATCAATGGAAATTAGGAGCTGCTGGACAAGGCGATTTTCTTGCAAAAGCTGATGCTGCCGGAATGATGTGGTCTTGGGCTGCAGGATATAAATTCCTAGCTTTCGAAGGAACTTTTACTTCGCCAACCGTTACTACTGCAACACCTTTTATGATTCACACTGGTAAAACAGGAACAGATTACAACTATACTGAAGTTACACTTGACATGCCAACAAAAGCATTGGTTCGTACAACAATTACTCCTGAAGTTCACCTTATTACTGATCTTTCAAAAATCATTGACGGTAAAAACAAAATCAAACTTTCTGACAACAACATGGGCGGTATGGGCGCGATGATCATGGGCGGTACTAACTTGCCATTAATTACTCAAAATATTTCTGCAATGTTTAGAGTAGATCACGTGCACAACGACTAAATTAATTTTCTGGAGCACACGAATTAAGTTCTAAGGCGTGACGTCCCGTTATCCGCTGTATCTTTTATGGTCTCATTAAAGAAACGAGACCATAAAAGGATGCCCGCTTCTACCGGGGCTAAACGAGAACTTTTGTACTTCTAACAAAACAAAAAATCATGTTGAAAATTAAATATTTTCTTTGGCTGATAATCCCATTATTATGGAGCTGTACAGATCAGGATGACGAATATATAAATGTCCCATTAGAATTTAAAGTTCCGTCAAATTTTCCTGATTTAGCCTATAATATTGCATTAAATCCGCCAACAGAAAGAGGATTTGAATTAGGAAAAAAGCTGTTTTACGACGGACGTTTAGCTTCAGACGGGGTAGTTTCTTGTGGCTTCTGTCACATCCAAGCCAACGCTTTTACACATCACGGACACACTGTGAGCCATGGCGTAGATAATGCTCAAGGCACTCGTAATACACCATCGATTCAGAATTTGGCTTTCCAAACCACATTTATGTACGACGGTGCTGCAGATCATTTGGATTTACAGCCACTTATTCCGCTTAAGAGTGTCATTGAAATGAACGGCGATTTGAATGCCATTTTAAAAATGATGAAAGCCGATAAAGAGTATCAAAAGCTATTTGGACAAGCTTTTGATGATGGCGCCATCACAACCGAAAATATGCTGAAAGCACTTTCGCAATTTATGGTCATGGTAGTTTCATCAAATTCAAAATTTGACAAATACAGAAGAAATGAAACTGGCGGAACATTCAGTTCTGATGAATTGGCAGGTTACGATTTATTTAAATCAAAATGTGCTTCGTGTCACGCGACCGATTTACAAACTGATAATTCTTTCAGAAATAATGGGTTAGCGGTAAATCCAGCGGTTAATGATGTTGGGAGATATAAAGTAACAGAACTGCCAAGCGATTATTACAAATTTAAAGTCCCAAGTTTAAGAAATGTAGAAGTTTCAGCGCCATATATGCATGACGGAAGATTTGGAACTCTCGAAGGTGTTCTAGATCATTATGCCAGCGGAATTGAAGATTCCCCAACCCTTGATCCGATTTTGAAACAGAATGGAAAATTCGGAATTTCACTTTCTGCAACTGAAAAACAACAAATAATTGCTTTTTTGAAAACGCTGACAGATAACCAATATTTAACTGATAAACGTTTCTCAGAATATTAAAAAAATATTTTGCCACAGATTAAAAGGATTGCCACAAATTATAAAAACAATCAAAAAATCCTTTAAATCTATATAATCTGTGGCAAACGAAAACAATCTTATGAAAACAGGTGCCCTAGCCCCGATAGTAGTGGAAATCCTTTTGTGCCGGGGTTCGGCATAAAAGATTGCAACGAATAGCGGGATTAGCTCCTAAAAACAATTAAAATGAAAAAATTAATAGTAGTTTGTACTTTTTTAGCTGGATTTTCAGCCTTTAGTTTTACGGTAAAAGATAGTATTTCGGCTTTTACTTTTCAGCGTTTGGCCATGATGGAAGATTTTGACTGCGATGCCTGTGGTTGTTCGGCAAGTGGCGGAAGCATGGGTTTTAGTTCGATGCTGAACAATAATTTTGTTGGGTTGAGATATTTTAAACAAAGTTACACAAGCCGTGATGGAATTTTTGCTAATTCACCGTGGATTGATGAAAACTTCAATACGATTCAAGCTTGGTCAAGAATTCCGATAACGGAGAAAATCCAGATTTCAGCTTTGGTTCCGTACCATTTTCATGAAAGAGAATTGACAACAGGAACGCAAAACATTGAAGGTTTGGGAGATATTACAATCATGGGACTTTATACTGTTTATGAAACTAAAAAAGACAGCACGGTTTTTACACACAAACTGAATGTTGGCGGTGGCGTTAAATTGCCAACTGGAAAATTTAAAGAGATTAATAATTTAGGAACTATCAATCAAAGTTTTCAGTTAGGAACCGGAAGCTGGGATTTTCCATTGGTTACTGAATATGTTATTAAGCACAAAAATTTGGGCTTAAACACAACTTTAAATTATATTTTTAAAACTGAAAACAGTAAAAATTACCAATACGGCGACCAGTTTAATTATGCCGGAACGTTCTTTTATTTATTTGATGCCAATAAATTTCAGATTGTTCCGCAAGCGGGTCTTGCTGGTGAAGTGTATCAAACGAACAAACAACATAATCTCGATTTGCCTAATACTGCAGGTGATATTTTGTTTGGAAAATTTGGCGTTGAAGCCGGAAAAGATAAGTTTTCGATTGGTGTAAATGCAATGTTGCCAATCAATCAGAATTTATCAAACGGCAATATGGAAGCCAATTATAGATGGAGTGTTAATTTGAATTATACATTATAAAGGAGATTCTAAGGTCCTAAGGTTCTGAGAGACTAAGCATCTTAGAATCTTAGAAACTTAGAAAAAAAACTTTATTTTGGATTTTCTTCGTAATATCTAGCTTCGATTCGCTTAATATCTTTTATGGAATTTTTGGCCCAAGCCAAACGTTTTTCTAGAATTTCTTCTTCAGACAATTGCCATTTGATATCAGAATTTCGTAATCTATTTGTCAGGTTTTGAATAATGATTGCCGCTGAAACAGAAATATTTAAACTCTCGGTAAAGCCTACCATTGGAATTTTCAAAAAACCATCGGCTTTTTCTAATATTTCTTGCGATAATCCGTCTCGTTCTGTTCCAAAAAATAAGGCACTTGGTTTAGTAATATCAAAATCTTCCAGTAAACAGTCATTTTCATGTGGTGTGGTAGCAATGATTTGATAGCCTTGATTTTTTAAAGTCGAAACACAATTTGTAATCGAATCATACTGATTGATATCTACCCATTTCTGAGCTCCCATCGCTATTTCTTTATCGATTCTTTTTCCAAAACGCTGTTCGATTACATTTAATTCCTGAATACCAAAAACCTCACAGCTGCGCATTACTGCACTTGTATTATGCATCTGAAAAACATCTTCTACAGCAACTGTAAAATGTTTAGTACGGTTTCCTAATACTTCTAAAAATCTTTCTTTGCGGTTGTCTGTTAATATATTTTCAAGAAAAGCCAGGTAATCTAAATCAATCATTGCGTTTATATTTCCGGCAAAAATAACAATATTTTGTCATATCGGACAAAACCTATTTAGGAACAATATTGTTTCAATTAAGCCATTTTCTTTTAAAATTGCTCCTTCGTTTTTAGTCTTTAAAAAATTAAACTGGTATGGTTTGGCTGGTTAATCTTTACAAATCGGTTATTTTTACTGATTCGGGAAAACAACAAAATTCCGTTTCCAATTAACTACTATCAAAACCAACCTTTTAATGAAACCGCATTTTTACAAAATCTTATTGATTATAATTCTTAGCTTATCTTCCTGTGCCACAAAACATAATGTAGAAATTCCTGTTGGATATGGCTGGAGCAGCAATTCTGTCAATACGGTCAAGTTTAGAAAAAACGCTTTGACCACTTTCAAAAATTTTCAGTTTATAGCCTATTACGATAATGACGGTTATGTGATTTTAGGCAAAAGAAAATTGAAAAGCAAAAACTGGGAACTCGTAAAAACTCCTTATTCCGGAAATATAAAAGATGCTCATAACACCATCAGTATTGCTGTGGATGGCGAAGGATATTTGCATTTAAGCTGGGATCATCATGATACCAGACTTCGATATGCAAAAAGCAAATTGCCTTTAAGCTTAGATTTAGGAAAAGAAGAATCGATGACTGGCAATTCTGAACAAAAAGTAACCTATCCTGAATTTCACAATTTACCAAATGGAAATTTAGTATTCTTTTATCGTTCTGGTGCTTCAGGAAGAGGCAATATGATTATAAATTCTTACTCAGTAAAAGATAAAAAATGGTCGCAAATCCAGAGTAATTTATTAAATGGTGAAGAGCAAAGAAGCGCTTATTGGCAGGCAAAAGTGGACAAAAAAGGCACAATCCATCTTTCGTGGACTTGGAGAGAAAGCTGGGATGTCTCGACCAATCACGATATTTGTTATGCCCGCTCAGAAGATGGAGGTTTAACTTGGAAAAAATCAAATGGAGAAAAATACACTTTGCCAATAACTGTCACGTCGGCAGAAATTGCTTGGAAAATTCCGGAAAAATCAAGTTTAATTAATCAGACTTCGATGACTGCTGACGAAAACGGAAATCCTTATATTGCCAATTATTGGAACGAAAACAACATTCCGCAGTTTCAGATTGTGTATTTAGAAAATGGACTTTGGAAAAAAACAAATACAGCGTTCAGACAAACTTCTTTTTCCTTAGGAGGCGGAGGCACCAAAAAAATTCCAATTTCCAGACCTGATTTAGTAATTCAAGAAAAAGGCAAAAACAGAAATTTATACCTTCTTTTTAGAGACAGTGAAAGAGAAAATAAAGTTTCGATGGCGTACACTAATTTGAACAATAATAGCACCTGGAAAATAATCGACTTAACAGCAACCTCTATAGGCGAATGGGAACCGAATTATGATATTTCGCTTTGGAAAAAACAAAAAAAACTTCATATCTTTCTTCAAAATGTGAATCAGGTTGACGGCGAAGGTCTGGCGAAATCAGAACCAACAATGGTAAGGGTTTTAGAAGTGAATCAGTTGCCTGAATAATACAATATTAGAAAAATGAAAAAGAAACTTGTAGTTTTAACCGGCGCCGGAATTAGTACTGAAAGCGGTATTAAAACCTTTCGTGACAGCGACGGTTTATGGGAAGGACACGATGTTATGGAAGTTGCAACTCCCGAAGGCTGGCATAAAAACCAAGAATTAGTTTTGGATTTTTACAACAAAAGACGTCAGCAATTAAAAGAAGTAAAGCCAAATTTAGGACACATCATTTTAGCCGAATTAGAAAAAGATTTCGACGTTCATGTTATTACTCAAAATGTAGATGATTTGCATGAACGCGCCGGAAGCACAAAAGTTTTGCATTTGCACGGTGAATTGTTAAAAGTAAGAAGCATTAGAGATAAAAACCTGATTTTAGATTGGACTGAAGATTTATATACCGGCGATCTTGATACAAACGGACATCAATTGCGACCGCATATTGTTTGGTTTGGTGAAGAAGTTCCTGCTCTTGAAGAAGCAATAGACATTACAGAAACGGCAGATTATTTTGCTGTAATTGGAACTTCGCTTCAAGTTTATCCTGCAGCGGGCCTGATTGCTTATGCGCCAAGCACAACTCCAGTTTTTTATATTGACCCAAAACCAATTGCGATTCCGAATATTAGAAATAAAGTAGAAACGATTGCCAAATTTGCATCAGAAGGTGTTGCCGATTTAAGAGAAAAATTAAAAGCAATTTAAAACATAATCAGTAAACACAAATTTACTTCGTCTGTTCGCTATCGCTCGAGTCACGAATTATCACGAATCTTTTGCCTTATCTATAAAAGCAGTAAAAAAATTAGTGTCAATTCGTGAAATTCGTGTTTTACTCTTTTAAATTGCTTTCAATTGACTTTCTGATTACTTTAAATCCGCAAATTCTGTTTATATTTGCACCTTTCGAAAAACAACATAACAATGACTACTCTAAACGAATTGAATGCTATATCACCAATTGATGGAAGATATAGAAATAAAACTCAAAATTTAGCACCTTTTTTCTCTGAAGAAGCTTTAATAAAATACCGTGTTTTGGTTGAAGTGGAATACTTCATTGCTTTATGCGAAATTCCGTTGCCGCAACTTTCTGGTGTAAACTCAGATTTATTTGACAGCTTAAGAGATATCTACAAAAATTTCTCTACTGAAGATGCACTTTGGATTAAAGAAACTGAAAAAGTAACCAACCACGACGTAAAAGCAGTTGAATATTTTATTAAAGATGCTTTTGAAAAATTAGGATTATCACAATACAAAGAGTTCATTCACTTCGGGTTAACATCTCAGGATATTAATAACACTGCAATTCCGCTTTCTACAAAAGAAGCTTTTGAGCAAGTTTATATGCCTTCATTAATTTCTTTAATTTCTAAATTAAAAGAATTAAGCATTGAATGGAAAGACATTCCGATGTTGGCACGCACACACGGACAGCCGGCTTCTCCTACTCGTTTAGGAAAAGAAATTTTGGTTTTTGTTGAGCGTTTAGAAGAGCAGATGCGTTTATTATTCAACATTCCGTTTGCAGCTAAATTTGGTGGTGCCACAGGAAATTTCAATGCACATCATGTGGCTTATCCACAAATCGATTGGAAGCAATTCGGAACTAAATTTGTTGAAACTGATTTAGGTTTGCACCATTCTTTTCCAACAACACAAATTGAGCATTACGATCACTTTGCAGCGTTTTTTGATGGTTTAAAAAGAATCAACAATATCATTATCGATTTAGATCGTGATATCTGGACCTATGTTTCAATGGATTATTTTAAACAAAAAATCAAAGCAGGAGAAATTGGATCATCGGCAATGCCACATAAAGTGAATCCAATTGATTTTGAAAATTCTGAAGGAAACTTAGGAATTGCTAATGCTATTTTCGAACATTTATCGGCAAAACTGCCAATTTCAAGATTACAGCGTGATTTAACAGACAGTACAGTTTTAAGAAATATTGGTGTTCCAGTTGGACACACAATCATTGCTTTTGAAGCAACTTTAAAAGGTTTGAATAAATTGCTTTTAAACGAAAGCAAATTTGCTGAAGATTTAGAGAGAAACTGGGCTGTTGTTGCCGAGGCTATTCAGACTATTTTGCGTCGTGAAGCATATCCAAATCCGTATGAAGCTTTGAAAGGTTTGACAAGAACAAATGAAGCAATTGACAAAAACGCAATTCATAATTTTATTGCGACTTTAGAGGTTTCTGATGCTGTTAGAGCAGAATTAATGCAAATAACTCCTAGTAATTACACTGGAATTTAAAGAAAACCTAAAATATTTTCCCAAAAAAAAGCTATCTTTATCGAGATAGCTTTTTTTATTTAACCCGGAGTTATTAGCCCAGATTGAAATGAAAAGCCTTTTGTGAAAAAAGCCATATTTTTTTTGCAGATACAGAGCGACCGGAGGAAGCTCCTGGAGCTGCTTAAAAAATAGGCATTTTTGAACAAAAGCTTGTAATGGAAAGCTGGATCAGCTCCTGAAACTAAAATACCACTTTTATATGATTGCCTTAAACGCCGCTGCTGAGACTACACACCATTTGCAACCTTTAATCAGCGACTTGGGATTAATCCTGATGACTGCTGGAATTGCTGTGCTCCTATTTAAAAAAATGAAACAGCCTCTGGTTTTAGGTTATCTGATCGCAGGATTTTTGGCGGGAAACCATTTCGATTTTTTTCCTTCAATAACCGATATGAAAAGTGTCGAAGTCTGGGCAGAAATTGGTGTTATCTTTTTACTATTCAGTTTAGGGCTTGAATTTAGTTTTAAGAAACTGATGAAAGTTGGAGGCACTTCTTCCGTCACCGCCATCACCCAGATTATATTTATGACCTTGATTGGATATTTAGTTGGCCAATGGATGGGCTGGGGAAAAATGGACAGTATTTTTCTTGGCGCGACACTTTCAATTTCTTCCACAACAATTATCATTCGTGCCTTTGATGAATTGGGTGTAAAAGGAAAAAAGTTCGTCGGGATTGTATTTGGCGCACTGATTGTCGAAGATATTGTTGCCATTTTAATGCTGGTTTTATTGTCGACAATTGCGGTTAGCGATCAAATTTCTGGGACAGCATTATTGCAGTCTGTTTTAAAATTAGTTTTCTTTTTGATCATTTGGTTTTTAGGCGGGATTTTTATTATTCCTACTCTTCTAAAAAAAGCAAAGCATTTATTAAGTGACGAAATGTTGCTGATTATTTCGCTTGCATTGTGTTTGATGATGGTAATGTTTGCTGCCAATGTTGGTTTTTCTCCTGCACTAGGCGCTTTTATTATGGGTTCTATTATTGCTGAAACGACTCAGGCAGAAAAAATCGAACATTTGATTAAGCCTGTAAAAGATTTATTTGGAGCTGTTTTTTTTGTATCTGTCGGAATGTTGATTAATCCTGTAACTTTAGTTGATTTTGCGCTTCCTGTTTTGATTATCACCTTGGTTACTATTTTTGGAAAAGCACTAAGTTCTGCAACGGGAGCTTTATTGTCTGGTCAGCCGTTGAAACAATCCGTACAAACGGGAATGAGTTTAGCGCAAATTGGGGAATTCTCTTTTATTATTGCGACACTCGGAATGACATTGAAAGTTACAAGTGATTTCTTATATCCAATAATTGTGGCAGTTTCTGCAATCACAACATTTACAACTCCATTTCTAATTAAATATTCTGAATCATTTGCTTTAGTTCTAGAACGAAAAATGCCTAAAAGATGGGTTAAAAACATTAACCGTTATAGTGTGAATGCGCAAGCAATTAAATCTGTGAGCACGTGGCAAATTGTTCTGAGAGCATCGATCACACAAATTATATTGCATACTATAATTATTACGGCCATAATTTTATTATCATCGAAATTTGTTGCGCCTTTAGTAGCCGATACACGATTTGGAAATACACTTGCTGCTTTAATAACCTTAGTTATAATCGCACCATTTTTATGGGCGCTTTCGTTGCGAAGAGTTAAAGTTGATGAAGTTGAAATTTTATGGGAAGAACGCAAATATCGTGGGGCACTTTTAATGCTGATTTTAATTAGAATGAGCCTTGGTTTATTTTTCGTTGGATTCTTATTGAATATCTTCTTCTCGCCTTTAGTCGCTTTTGTTGCTTTGATCATTGCAATTGGAGCTTATCAGATTTTCCCGAAAAAATTAAATGAGCAGTATCATAAAATTGAAAATCACTTTCTGAAAAACTTAAACGATCGTGAAAATAAAAAAATCGACAGACGCTATGCCAATTTAATGCCTTGGGACGGTCACATGTCGTTTTTTGATATTGGAAAAGAATCAAACTTGGCAGGAAAAACGCTTGAAGAACTAAGAATTCGTGAACAGCTCGGAATTAATATTGCAGAAATAAAACGAGGCGATATTACCATTCCTATTCCCACTAAAAATGAACGTTTGTTTCCAGGCGACGAAATTTGTGTTATTGGTACAGATGCGCAGGTAACCGAATTTGCAAAATATTTAGATCAAAACGAAATTGAACCATCTACTGCAGTTGAACAATCTGACATTGTACTGCGTCAATTAGAAGTTTCTCAAGATGAATTTATTCAAAAAACTATTGGTCAATTTAGAGGAAAAACCGGTGGTTTAGTCGTTGGAATTGAACGAAATGGAAACCGAATCTTGAATCCTGAATCTAATATTATCTTGGGTAAAAATGATATTATCTGGGTTGTAGGAGATAGAAAAAAAATGAATGAGTTGACGAAAGGGACTAAGGTACTGAGAGGCTAAGGGACTAAGGTTTTTAAAATAATTAAGGTGCTAAGCTATTAAGTTTTCAAATAGAAATCTTAGAACCTTAGCGCCTTAGTATCTTAGCACCTCAAAAACTATTTATTCGGTTGAGGAGTCAATCTTAAATAAGGTTTAATTGGTGTGTGCCCTTTTGGGAATTTCGCCGGAATATCACTATCTGGAATCGCCGGTGCAATGACCACATCTTCACCATCTTTCCAGTTTGCCGGAGTAGCGACACTATAATTTGCAGTTAATTGCAAACTATCAATTACACGAAGCAATTCGTCAAAATTTCTTCCTGTTGAAGCTGGATAAGTCAAAGTTAATTTGATTTTTTTATCTGGCCCGATAACAAAAACAGAACGCACTGTAAATTTATCACTCGCATTTGGGTGAAGCATATCATAAAGCGTTGCTACTTTTTTATCTTCATCGGCAATAATTGGAAAATTAACCTCAGTATTTTGAGTTTCGTTAATGTCTTTAATCCACTCTTTGTGTGACTCCAAACCATCTACACTTAATGCAATAACTTTTGTATTTCTTTTCGTGAATTCCGGAATATAGTTCGCTACAGTTCCCAATTCAGTTGTACAAACCGGAGTAAAATCTGCTGGGTGCGAAAATAAAACGCCCCATGAATCCCCTAAATATTCGTGAAAATTGATTGGTCCTTGTGTGGTTTCTGCATGAAAATCTGGTGCTATATCGCCTAATCTTAATGTTGACATAATTTATATTTTTTAGTTCCTCTAAAATTAACTAAAAAATACTTTTGGAAAACACGTCAGAATTAAAAAAAAGTTAAAATTCTACATTCTCTATCTAATTAGTATTTTATTTTAAATAAAACCAACTATAAAATACCAAATGGCTAGGGTTATAAAAGAAATTGGGATTCCGAAACCAATCATCATACTGCTTAATTTTGGCTTTAAACCATAAGTCGAAGCGAGAATTGCGCCTGTAATCATGGGAGCCATCGCAATTTCAATAATGGTGATTTTTATCGCTTCCGAATGTTGGTTAAAAATAAAAACATAGAGAATGAAAATTATTGACGGCGTTACAATAAGACGGAATAAAAGTCCGAGTTGTAAAAATTTCCAATGTCTGCTTTTTCTATCGAAATGTCAATTGCAATCCTACTGAAAATAAAGCTAAAGGCGTAACCAAACTTCCTAATTTCAATAGCAAAGATTGAATATTTACATCTAAATCATAATTCGAAACATTCATTAAACACGAAACTACAAATGTGATGAATGGCGGAAAGAAAATTATCTTTTTTGCAATACTTTTAAAATCGGGATTTCCTTTTGAATAAAAAGCAGCTACAAAAACGCCTAAAGTTGAAACCACAACAAAAGTTCCCGGTTGATCAACCAAAACAGCAGTTTCTAAACCTTTTTTCCCAAATAAAGCTTCAACAATTGGATAACCTAAAAAGGATGAATTACTCAATCCTGCAGTTAAAACCAAACAGCCAATCAATTTATTTGACCAGCCCAATCGTCGCCCTAAAAAATGAAAAAATACAAAAGCCAAGAAAAAGCTAATCCACCCCGCTCCTATTGGAAACAATAATTCATTGCTCCATTTAATCTTCGGAATATGATATAAAGTTATCGCCGGAAGACAAACGTAAATAACAATTTTATTGATTGTTTTATAAATGTGAGTTGGAAATCGCTTTACATTCTGCAAAAGCAATCCTAAAAATAAAAAGAAGAATATTATAATAAAGTTGTTCATGAGTGGCGACAAATTTAGTAATTAGTGATTAGTAATTAGCCCTTAGCAATTACTTTTTTAGCTTTTAGTAGTTAGTAAGTTTTTGCAAAACAGATTCCTTAAGTTTTCCAAAAATTCCCTGTCAAGCTTGTTTACCAAAAACAGCCACAAACACTTAGACCAGTCACGAATTACTAATCACTAAGTACTAAAAAAAACCTAAAATTGCTCCATCATATAAAAAAACCCATTATATTTGTAACATATTTTATTACAGTATGCTTTCAGGTAAATTTGCCATAACGATTCACATTCTTACTTTGCTCAATAAATTTCCGAATGATTATTTGTCATCAGAATATATTGCGGGAAGCATTAATTTAAATCCGGTTTTGGTTCGAAAAGAAATTGCAAACCTAAAAGCACATCATATTGTAGAAAGTAAAGAAGGAAAAAATGGTGGAACAAAATTAGCTGTAGATTCCTCAAAACTGACATTAAAAGAGATTTTTGAAATGACTTTTGAAACTATTAATTTGGGTTATGCTAAAAATCAGCCGAATCCAGATTGTCCCGTTGGAAAAAAAATAAATCAGAATCTAGATGCTTTATATGCAGAAATGAATCAAAAAGTGAGTGCACAATTGGAAGGGATTTCTTTAGAGGATTTTTCGAACCAATTTTAAAACTATTTTTTTACCTAAAACTGTAACATTTTTTATTACTAAATAAATTTATATATTATGAAAATCGCAATTATTGGAGCTACAGGCTTCGTAGGAACAGCATTATTAAACGAGTTTACAGACAGAAAACATACCGTAACCGCAATTGCCCGAACTCCAAAAGATACATCAAATGCAACATGGATTGCTGCTGATGTATATAATGCCGATGCTTTGGCAGAAATTTTAAAAGGACATGATGTTGTCGTAAATGCTTTTAATCCGGGATGGACAAACCCAAATATTTATGATGATTCTATTAGAGGATCAAAAACGATTCAAGAAGCCGTAAAAAAAGCAGGAGTTAAAAGATTTATCACAATTGGAGGAGCTGGAAGTTTATTTGTTGCACCAGGTTTACAGGCAATTGATACGCCAGATTTTCCAAAAGAAATTTATGATGGCGCAAATGCTGCAAGAGATTACCTAAATATCATTAAAGAAGAAAAAGATTTAGATTGGGCATTTTTTAGCCCTGCTTTTGAAATGCACGCAGGAACTAAAACCGGAAGAACTGGAAAATACCGTTTAGGTTTAGAAAATCCTGTTTTCAATGACGAACAAAGAAGTATTTTATCTGTTGAAGATTTAGCAGTTGTAATTGCTGATGAAGCAGAAACTCCAAAACACCATCAAGTTCGTTTTACTGCGGGGTATTAATTTTTTAAAGATGCTACGGCTGTAAGTCTTTTCATCTTCAGCTTATAAAACATATTTTAACAAAAAACAGTTTCTTAGGTAATAATCTACTTTTGAAACTGTTTTTGTTTTCTGTACTTTTACATTACTAAAAAAGTATTTTGTCAAGTTTAAAGAAGCAATCGAGCAGTTTAACCGAAAAAGCTGGAATTTCATCTCCTGAAATCACCAATGTTTCGGCTATAAATGACATTAAAAACAAACGCAGACAACAGCCTTCTGCTGAAGAATTAATCTCTGGAATTCTTTCAGGAAACAGAACTTCGTTAAGTCGCGCGATTACGCTTATTGAAAGTACCAATCCTGAACATACTGCAAAAGCAGAAGAAATTATAAAAGGTTGTTTACCTCATGCCAATAAATCAATTCGAATAGGAATTACGGGGGTTCCTGGCGTTGGCAAAAGTACTTTTATTGAAGCTTTTGGCACTTACTTGACACAAGCCGGAAAAAAAGTAGCAGTTCTTGCCGTTGATCCTAGCAGTTCGATTTCACATGGAAGTATTTTAGGCGATAAAACCCGAATGGAGGAATTGGTAAAAGATGAAAATGCTTTTATTAGACCAAGTGCTTCTGGAGAAACTTTGGGCGGTGTTGCACGTAAAACAAGAGAAACCATTATTTTGTGCGAAGCTGCAGGTTTTGATACTATAATTATTGAAACTGTCGGCGTTGGCCAAAGCGAAACTGCCGTTCATAGTATGGTTGACTTTTTTCTTTTATTGAAAATTTCAGGTGCTGGCGATGAACTTCAAGGCATTAAACGCGGTATTATGGAAATGGCTGATGCAATTGTAATTAATAAAGCTGATGGAGATAATATTAAAAAAGCCAATCAAGCTAAATTGGAATTCAATAGAGCTTTACATTTATTTCCTCCAAAAAAATCAAACTGGCAACCAAAAGTGACAACTTGCAGTGCCATTACTAAAGATGGAATTTCGGATATTTGGAATACAATTTCTGATTATTTTGAAATGACAAAAGAGACAGGTTTTTTTCAGGAAAAAAGAAATGAACAAAATCAGTTTTGGATGATGGAAACCATCAACGAACAATTGAAATCAAATTTCTTTAATAAACCCGAAATTATTTCGCATTTAGAACAAAACAAAAAAGCAGTGCAAAATGATGAAATTTCACCTTTCACAGCTGCTTCTGATTTATTAAAATTTTATTTTGATAAAGGTGCTAAGTGACTACGGTACTAAGGTTCTAAGTTTTAATTTAGGTACTTAGCTGTCGTTGTCACATTGAGCGAAGTCGAAATGCTTTGCGTGTTCTCGACTTCGCTCGAACTGACAATATTGAGAAAACCTTAGTACCTCAGCATCTTAGAATCTTAGCGCCTCAATTTATACTTATTTTCTCTATATAAATTTCCTGCTGTAATAACATGTGCTAAAGCATCTTTTGCTAATTCTTCATTTAATTTTACCGGAATTAAAGTCGTGTCATTTTTGATTTCAAATTGAAGCGGTTTCAAATTTGGCTGCATAATCACAACCTGGTTTTCAACTCTAAATGCGTTGATATCATTAAACTGCATAATCGATCTACCTTGAACTTTTGGATCTAATTTACTTAGGTTTCTGCCCACCATTGGTGTTTCAAACGGAATTCCCAAATAACTTAATAATGTTGGTGGAATATCAATTTGACTTGCCAATCGATCATAAACTGCTCCTTTTGGAACTCCGGGTCCCATAATAAATGCAGGAATATGAAATTTATTGATTGGAACTAAATTTTTTCCGTACGTTCTTGTATTATGATCTGCAATTACGATGAAAATCGTGTTTTTAAAATAAGCTTCTTTTTTAGCCATTTCAAAGAATTTGCCAATTGAGAAATCGGCATATTTCATGGCGTTGTTTACTGTCGCCGGTTTTTTATCATAAGGTTTTATTCTTCCTTCTGGATATTCAAAAGGTTCATGATTTGAAGTCGAAAACATTAAAGAGAAAAATGGTTTATTTCCTTTTGATTTGAAATAATTATTCGCTTTTGTAACCAAATCTTCATCAGAATAACCCCAAGTTCCTTTGAAAGCATATTTATTTCCATCAGATTCAAAATCTGTTTGATCAACAATATCACTGAAACCGTTTCCGTTGAAAAACGAAGCCATATTGTCAAAATTCGCCATTCCGCCATAAATAAAACTCGTATCGTAACCTTTATGTTTTAAAGCATCGGCAAGTGTAAAAAATCCTTGTTGCGAATTTCCAAGTCTTACAACACTTTCAGATGGTGAAGGCAAAAATCCGGTTACAACCGCCTCAATTCCACGAACACTTCTGGTTCCTGTGCAATATAAATTGGTAAACAATAATCCTTCTTTTGATAATTTATCAAATTCTGGCGTCAGCGGTTTTCCACCTAAAATTCCAACATATTCTGCACCTAAACTTTCCTGTAAAAATATCACCAAATTGTATGGTTTTTTCAAAACAGAATCGGGTTGTTGTACATGCAAAAACGGAATTTCAGCATCGGTAAAATCATTTGGACCAGCGATCATGTATTTTTTCACCCGTGCAATGGCTTCAGCTTCATCCATTTTACCGTACATTTTCGTGTTCCCTTCATTCTTTATCGAATAAGCGGCAAAAGCAACTGTATAAAATGAATTTAAGCCAAGAGTATTTGTTAATTGATCTGATGAGAAAACAGCATTACTGGCATTAATAGGACGTTTTGAAGTAAGACTTGATCGTGCTCCAAAAAACAATAAAAAAGCTAATAATGGAAAAACCATCAATTTCAATTTATAATCTGCATCTGTTGAATGGAAATATTTTTTTCCTTTTTTTAAGGCAAAATAAAGCACAACTCCTAAAATTAAGAAATGTTACAATAATAGATGTCAGATAACTTTTTAAAAGCATTCCAACAACTTCTTTTGGATAAATAAGATAATCCAGGAAAATTTTGTTTGGACGTGTATCGTATTGTTTTACAAAATCTGGTGAAGCTAATTCTACAAACAGAATCAGAAACAGAAATAAGAAACTGTAAATTACTAAGAATTTATTAGTGAATTTCAGCCATTTATTTGGAAGAAAAGTGATTAAAACAGCCGGCAGAAATGACAAGTAACAAAGTAAAATCAAATCCATTCGAAGACCAATTGGAAAAATGTACCAGAAATCTGGTGTCTGATCTACTCTTTCTTTAAAAAGAAAAAATAAAAATATTCGGCTTAAAGTAGTAATCAGTAATCCGATTACTATAAAATTGAAAATAGGTTTTAAAAAACTTAATTTTTTCATTAGATGATTTGCATTATTTTTGGTTGAAACAGAGCAAATACAAAGTTGCTATGTTTTTATTTCACGCAGATTTTAAAAGATTTAAGCAGATATACGCAGAAATTTCTACAGCAAATTTTAAAATTAAATCTGCATGAAGCTGCAAAATCTGCGTGAAAAAAATCTTTACAATCTACTAGTGTTAGAAGTTTTTGGTTTTAAAAAAATCTTAGGCACATAGGAGAACACTGCTGTGCGTCTCTACATGTGTAGCGCTACTTTTTTCTATTTACTCTTCGTAACGATTTATTTCTCTGTCGTAAAATTCATTTGCTTTTTCAATCAAGCCTTCCATTTCGGCATTTAGCTCAGCTTCGTCAAGATCTTCGGCTTCTTCTAAAAATTCAACCTCATCATCTTTTAAATTAATAATAAATCGAGGATAATCAAGGTGAACGATGAAAATATCATCTGGAAAATCAGTATTGTCTCCAAGTAAAAATTTAGGTAATTCCATATTATATAAGTTTATTTATGTTTTACAATGACCTGTTAAATAGGCTGTTTTTTTGCCACAGATTGCACAGATTAAAAAGGATTTTTATTCAAACAATATTAAATCTGTTTAATCTGTAAAATCTGTGGGCTATGTTTTTTTAAGCTTCAAATTTAGTTATTTGAAACTGAATTTGTGATTAATCTCTTTGTTAAGTAATGAAAACGAATGTACAGAAAAATAGCTGCTGCCGTTAAACCAGCTAAAAGACCAATCCAAACGCCTTGCGCTTTCAGTTCTGTGTGTTCTCCTAGATAATATGAAATAGGAAAACCAATCACCCAATATGCCACAAAAGTGATGTACATAGGAATTTTTACATCCTGCAAACCGCGCAAAGCCCCTAAAACTACAACCTGAATTCCGTCAGAAATTTGAAAAACTGCTGCAATTAAAAGTAATTTTGATGCAATACTGATTACTTCACTGTTATCCAGAACTTGTCCCGTATTTTCCATATTTAAAAAAATGTAAGGCAGATATTCGTGAAAAGCGATAAACAAAATGGCAAAAACAGTTTCGAGAATAACTGCCAACAAGAAAATAGATCTTGCGACAACAACCAATTTTTTATAATCCATTAAACCTCTTTGGTTACTGACTCTAATCATGGAAGTCACGCTTAATCCCATTGCAAACATAAATGTCATCGATGCCAAACTCAAAGCAATTTGGTTAGCTGCCTGACTTGTTTTCCCAATATTACCGCAAAGCCAAATTGAGGCCGTAAACAAAACCACTTCAAAAAGCATTTGCATGGCAGATGGAAATCCGATGCTGATTATTTTTTTAATAGTTGCTTTTTTTATTTCGCTAAAACTGAAATCTTTGAAAAATCGTTTTAAGTCATTTCGTCTAGAAAGCATGATATGCATGAACGATACTAAAAATATTCTAGAGATTACGGTTCCAAGCGCTGCACCGATAATTCCCATTTTCGGAAAAATCCAGATTCCGTAAATTAGTATGTAATTCATTCCGACATGAAGTACATTAGCCATAATCATAGCGTACATCGAATATTTTGTAAGCGATAATCCGTCTGCAAATTGTTTATAGCCTTGGTAAACTATTAAAGGAATTAAGGAAAAAGCAACCCAGTCCAAATAAGGTTTTGCCAATGCGATAACATCCGCAGGCTGATCGAGCATTTCCATTATTGGCTTTGCCAAAACAATTACGCCAAAAAGAAATAATCCTAAAATTGTACATAAAAATAAACCGTGATGAAATGCAGAACGAATTTTGACATCATTTTTCTCAGCATCACCTTCAGCAACAATTGGAGTAATAGCAGTCGAAAAACCAATTCCTAAAGACATCGCAATAAAAATCATGCTGTTCCCTAATGAAACCGCTGCCAATTCAGTACTTCCTAATTTTCCAACCATAATATTATCGACAATACCAATTAAAGTATGCCCAACCATCCCTAAAATTACAGGATATGCCAGTTTTAAATTATACGAAAACTCTTTGGTGTACTGCTTTAAATTCACTTCTATTTTTATTTAGTCGGCAAAGATAATCAGAAGCGCTGAATTCTGTCCTATCAATAAAAATATATCCCATTTTTAAGGCAAAATTAAGCGCACCCTAATATTATGTAACGATTTTTAAAAATTATATAACAAGTCCAAAAGCCCTTGATTATACTTTTACATCATTAATAATTCAAATATATCTGCCATGAAAAAATTAAAATTTATATGCCTTGCTGCATTTGCTTTTTTATCCGCTAACACAACTTTTGCACAAGAGACCGCAGCAACAAATTACGATCAGGGTTTTAAATTAGGTTTTGGTTTAAATGGAGGAATCCCAACAGATAATGACTATGATTGGTCACTTGGAGGAGATGTTCGTTTACAATATGATTTATCGAAAAGAACTTCATTAACCTTAACAACAGGATTTACCAATTTATTTATGGGTAAAGATGATCTAGGAAATGACATTAAAGACCTTGGATTTATTCCTGCCAAAGCAGGTTTTAAAGCTTTTGTTTGGGAAAACCAATTTTACGTTTTAGGTGAAGTAGGTGCCGGTTTTGCAGTAACAAACGGTTATGACAAAACTACTTTTTTATGGGCGCCAGGAATTGGATACGCTACTAAATATATCGATTTGAGCGTACGTTACGAAGATTATCACGATTTCAAAACCAATCAAGTAGCATTACGAGTTGCTTATGGTTTTGACTTATAAAAATTAAGGTTTAATTTATTTTTTGTTTTTGGTATGAACCCGGCAGATTGCACAGTCTGCCGGGTTTGGTGTTTTGTATCATCAGCTTTGGGCAAAAAATTAACCGCAAAGAACGCAAGTCATAAAATTTAGAAAATCAAAAAGTTCGCAAAGCGATATGCAAAAACAACACTCTTTACTCTTTACTCTTTACTCTTTACTCTTTACTCTTTACTCTTTACTCTTTACTCTTTACTCTTTACTCTTTACTCTTTACTCTTTACTCTTTACTCTTTACTAAATACCGCTCATCCGTCAAAGTCTTCATAAAATCAATCAATTGCTTTTTTTCTTTATCAGATAAATTTAGCTTGTCTTCTGGTAAAGTTTGGTTTGGAACATCCAATCCTAAACCTAATCCGCCGCCTTCATTATAAAAATCGATAACTTCTTCCAGTGTTTTATATACGCCGTTATGCATGTAGGGCGCAGTAAGTTCAATATTTCGGATGGTTGGCGTTTTAAACGAATTTTTATGGATGGCTGCTTGCGTAATTACAAATTTCCCCAAGTCGCCATCGAGTTTTTTATTTCGGTTTGGAACACCTAAAATTTCACTTTCAGATCGGTCAAAATTTGGCGGAACGGTTCCGTTTGTAAGCGGAATAAAATGACAAGTCGCACATTTAGCTTTTCCTGCAAATAAATTAAAACCTGCTTTTTCATCGGGAGTAAAAACTATTTTGTTTTGCATCACGCGGTCAAATTTAGAATCGTAATGACTTAACGAACGTATGTAAGAACCTAAAGCGTTTTTGATTGCAAATTCATTTATTTCTCCTTTCGGGAAAGCTTTTTTGAAAGACTCCGCATAAGCTGTATTTTGCTTTAATGCCAAAACCGATTTTTCAAGTGATCCATGCATTTCATTTTCATTTTTAATAACTGCCACAGCTTGATCTTCGAGATAGCTGACTCTCGAATCTGCAAAAAACACACGCTGAAAAGCGATATTAGCAAGCGTTGGCGTGTTGCGCTGAATCATCGATTTTCCGTCTAATGAAACTGCTCTTTCTAATCCATCTGTAAATGCTTTATCTGCGTGATGGCAAGACGCGCAGGAACGCGTATTATTTCCTGATAAAATAGGATCATTAAACAGTTTTTTACCTAACGCAATTTTTTCTGGTGTTGTTTTATAATCTGGAAATCCCGAAAATGCTTCGGCATCAAAGGCATCTTTATCAAATAAACTCTGAGCCGTAACTTTTAATCCACGCTGTTCTTTCATTAACGGAATTCCTAATTCTGACTGCGTTTTAAAAAGTCTGCGACTTAGCGGATTTAAAATTTCTTTTATAAAATAAGCACGATCAAAAGCATTAAAATTAGTATTCGATTTTAAATATTTTTTTCCATTTTCTAAAATCTGAAGTACTTGTTTTGAATTTGATGATTTTTGATTTTCAGTATAAATACGATAATATTTTTCGATAGTTTCTAACGAAATCTGAGCTTCTGGAAGTGAATTGAGAACAACCGGAGAATCAAAACCTGTAATTCCTAATGTTATAATTCGGTAAACTTCTAATCGCATGGCGTCAAAAACATGAGCATCTGTTAATTCATTCGAACTTGAAACTTTTTCTAACCGAATTAAATTTGCTGATAAAACACCTAATTCCTGAATTAATTCTTTTTTACTCGCTTTGTTGTATTTTGGAAAAACCAATTCTTCAATAACCTGAAATCCTTCTGGTGCAACTGTTACTTTATCATTTTCTTCAAACTCACTTATCGCTGGGCCATTGATAGATTTTGAAACTGCAGGCGAATAATACTCACTTATCATTTCGACCTTTTTGTAACTTTCATGCGCTTCCAAAAACTGCCTCTGAATTTGTGCTTCCGTCGAATCTTCCTGCACAGAATATTTCAGTTTGGCTACTTTTTCTATTAATGAAGTAATATCTGCCTGAAATAATTCATTTATTTCCTGATGTTTGCTCTTTTTTTCGCAACTAGCAAACAGTATCAAAAACAGCAGACAATATATTTTTTTCATGATTTTATGACAATTAAAAATGAGGTATAATCATAAAAACAGAAACCACTATCTCGAAATGAAATAGTGGATAACTGTTTTTTAATGATTTAAACTTTATCTCGCTAAACCTTTAATTACAACAATTTGGCTAGCCTGTTGTTCGTTAGGACGATTGGTTCCGCCATCAACTCCTTTGTACTTTGCACCAGTCCAAGTATGTGGCTGTACACTCAACATAAAAGTATCCTCGATACCAACCTGCTCAGAAACATCGATTAAAGCACCATATTCCCAATCTCCAAATTTAGATGTTCCACCTACGTTGTATTTTGCAGCATCTGCAGCAGTACGACGGTGATCTAATTCAACTACAACTTTTAAATCTTTTGTAGCAATATTGTATTGATAAATATAAGCATCGTGAGTTTCATCTCCGTATCCATTTGCATCTTCCTGCACGTAAACGTAATTTTTAGTCACACAGATATTATCTGGATTTTGAAATTTACCAGCAATTCCGCTTCTATTATCTCCGTCCAAAATAACTTCCAAAGTACCTTTTAATGGATCAGCAGCATCAAGATTTAATCTGTAAACTCTTCCGTATTTCGTTCTTGAACCGTCAGCATTTGTCCCTGTTGTTGCTTGTCCAGTTGCGTTAAAATACAATTCACGATCTGCATTGTTTCCTCCTTTTCTATAATCCAAATCTTCAACACGACCAAATTTGATTGCTTTCAAAGTATTTACTGCAGCATTAATTTGCGCACCAGTAAGCGTAGTATGATTATCTATTTTCACAAAAGAAACCGGATACGTTTTGCTAACCTCCATGTCTTTCTCTCTTTGATTGTCATCATTTCTTTTTAGCATGTATAACGAACCATTCGCCAAATCACCAACAGTATTTGATACATACATGAAAACCTGACCTCCATAAGTTCCCGAATCGTCATCACCAATTACAACAACAGTTTTGCCTTTGTAAGCGCTAGAACGCAATGGCAAAGCATTTTCGGCACTTAAACGCCCAAAACCTGCCAATTCTTTAGAAACCGAAGCATTTCCTGCACTTCCGTATGGGTCTAGAGCATGCGTACGAGATTCTTCACCAGATTCCCCGCAAGTCAAATAAACTGGACCAAAACCATGTTCTGCTTGTGTCGCCATAGTTGCACCACACAATCTCCAAGTTCCTCCGCTTGAATTCAGTAAATATTCCCCTTTTGTAGGTTTGAAAGTTTTGTCTAAAGTAATTCTAGAAACCGCAAAATTGTCTTCGTTGTTTACTAAAAAAGTAAAAGTTCCATCCGTGTTTTTTAACAAACCTGAACCATCTGCAGAACCTCCAAAAACAAAACTTGGACTATCTGGAAAAACATCATCTGAACTAAAAAGAGAATAAATTTTTAAATTTTCAAATCCTGCCTGCGCTTTCAATAAACTTGGCGTTACAGATTGGTCTTTCAATACAACACTTGTTGGTACAGTGTCGTCCTTAGAATCGTTGTTACAAGATGTAAGCATCGAACCTAAAATAACTAAAGGTAGAATAATTCGTTTCATGAGCTAAAATGGTTTATTTTATTTTTTTACAAAGTAAATCCCACCATTTTAACTGAAAATTATTTTGATATTATTAAAAAAAGAAGACTTTTACCACAAGAAGCGTATATCGCTAAAAAATTTAACAATAATTTAGTAATACAAAATACTCGTAAACTTTCAGTAACATTCAAACAAAAAAAAGAGCCTTACTTTAAGACTCTTTTTTTAATTGTTTTTTATAAAGCTCAAAATTGGCTTTTATTTTCTCATCCAATTCTGGTTCTTTAATATCGGTATGTTTTTGCATTTCTTCCCAAATAATTTTGGCTACAATATAGCGCGCCATTTCTTTATCATCAGCCGGAACAATATACCATGGCGCATGTTCTTTAGACGTTTGGTTGATTGCTTCTTCATAATATTTTTGATATTCATCCCAATGCTCGCGCTCTTTCAAATCGCCGGGCGAAAATTTCCAATTGTGTTTTCCTTCTTCCAATCGGCGTAGCAAACGTTCTCTTTGCTCCTCTTTGCTCAAATGCAGATAAAACTTCATTACGATAGTTCCGTTTTGCGAAATATGTTTTTCGAAATTATTGATTTGCTTAATTCTATTTTCCCAAAAAGTGGGCGTAATATCTTCAACCGAATTAATTCCCGGCAAATTCTCACTCAAAATATATTCCGGATGCACGCGCGTTACTAATACATTTTCGTAATGCGTTCTGTTAAAAATTGCAAACTTTCCTTTTTCTGGCAACGCAATATAATGGCGCCATAAATAATCATGTTCTAATTCGCTTGAATTTGGCGTTTTAAAACTATGAACCACAACCCCGCGCGGATTGAATTCTTTAAAAACTTCCCTGATCAAACTGTCTTTTCCCGAAGTATCCATTCCTTGAAGGCAAATTAAGACCCCATATTTATTGTGCGCATACATTACATCCTGCAAATCACTCAATTTTGCCTGAACCTTATCCAGTTTTTCTTCTTTTTCATCATCATCGGCATCAATTTTTAATAAAGTCGGAATCTTGCTTAGTTTTATTTTATCTGTAACTTTAAAATCTTTCGGGTCTATTGATTTCATATTTTTTTATTTTATTTTTAAGAGGTAAAATATGTTATCGCTTTCTCGTTATTTATTTTAATGACTTTTTTGAAATAGCGATTTCATATTTTATTTTTTTGTATCATAAATATAGTAATTTTACGAAGCATATTCCTGCTATTCATTGCAATACTTTTTCAATAAATTGCTTTTTTCCAAAGCCATAACAAGAGCTTCCGTCGGTCGCTTTGTTCTGTCAGGAAAAAATACAATTTCTTTTCAAAGTATTTTCATTTCTATCAGGGCTAGACACTTATTTTCAAAACAACATTCATGGAAAAATTCACATTAGAAATATTATTTCAAATCATCGGAATCGGTTCTGCATCAGGATTATTTTATAACAATGACGCACTTTATGTTATTGGCGACAACAGCGGATTTCTGTACGAATACAACATGCAGAATCAACAATTAAATCAGCATCGCTTTAATTGATAACTCAGCGCAAAACATTCCGAAAAACCTAAAACCCGATTTTGAATCGATTACACATCATAATGATACACTTATATGTTTTTGGTTCTGGTTCAACCGAAAATCGAAACAAAATGATTGAGTTTGATCTAAAAAACAAAAAGATTTTACAAAAAAATAATTTAGTTGACTTATATGGCTTAATGCAAAGTTTCGGCGAAATAAAACCAGAAGATTTCAATTTAGAAGGTGCCATTTTCGATGGTGAAAATTGGTATTTATTCAATCGAGGAAACGGAGTTTCAAACAAAAACACCATTTTTACAATTCATGCCAAAAGTCTCGGAGAAGAATTTGCCTTGATTTCTGTCAATTATAAACTGCCAAAAATAAAAGGCGTTCGCTCCAGTTTTACAGACGCGATTTTGGTCGAAGACAAAATCTATTTTCTCTCAACTGCCGAAGACACAAAATCAACTTACGACGACGGCGAAATTCTAGGAAGTTTCATTGGAAGAATAGATCTTAAAACCATGAAAATCGATTTTACTCAAAAAATAACATCAACCAATAAATTTGAAGGTTTGACTTTCTATAAAAAAGAAAACAACAAAATCGAGTTTTTACTTTGCGAGGATAATGATACGGATGTTTTAGAGACGAAGATTTTTAAATTGACGTTACCGATTAAATAAGAGTTACGCAAAGTCGCACAAAGTCTTTCGATTACAATATTCCGTAGAGGCGCACAGCAGTGCGTCTCCGCAAAGAATGTAAAAATGATTGGTACAAAATTGCGGATTTACGAGACGTTAGACGCACTGCTGTGCGCCTCTACGATAAAAAAAACGAAAACTTATCAGCACTAAATCCAACTCCAAAACCTACAAACAAAGTAAATGCTCAACATTTCAAACTCTGCCAAGAAACCTGCAATAATTATAAGCATTATAATTTCCGTACTTCTTCCCGTTCTTGCTCTTTATTCTTCTTTATTGTTCAAAAATCTAGGAATCAGCAAGGAAATTCAATTCTACATTTCGAGGTTTGCCATTTGGATTTCACTTTTGCTATTATTTCTATATTCTCAAAAAATAGAAAAACAGCCATTTTTACTTTGGAAAGAAACCGAATATTCTTTTCCTGATTTCGCAAAAGCATTAGTTATAACATTCATAAAACTATTTATAGCAGTTTATATTACTGGTCTTTTAATCATGTTGTTTAAAATAACTGCAGAAAGCGCAGTGTTGGAAAAAGCTTTGGCACTTTTTAAAAAGAGTTATTTTTTACTTTTTTTCACTTGTGTCACCGCAGGTATTACTGAAGAATTAATTTTTAGAGGTTATTTACTGCCAAGATTAGAACTGCTTTTTAAAAACAAAATTCCGGCTATAATCATTTCCAGCGTTTTGTTTGGATTGCTTCACATTGGATACGGAACATTGCTGAATGTTATTGGACCAATTGTTATCGGACTAGTTTTTGCCATTCAGTACGAAAAATACCGAAACATCAAAATCCTGATTGTCTGTCATTTTTTATGGGATCTTTTTCTTTTGACGGCAAAAGCGTAAAAAATCAATTCAAAATAAAACCTACAAAACCAAGCATTTACACAACAATTTAAATTATTTTTATATTTATTTTATACTCGTCCCAACCTTTTTATCTTTTAAGTTCTCTTTATAAATAAAGACCAACATTGTGATAAACGAAACGCTAATTTCTAACTGCAAAAAAATGAACCGCGATGCGCAGCGTCAGGTTTATGAGCATATGGCTCCAAAATTGTATCGCGTTTGCAAACGATACCTCAAAAAAGAAGAAGAAATTGAAGAGGCCTCGCCGACGCTTTCTATACTATTTTCACAAAACTGGAACAGCTAAAAGAAGACAAAGCTTTTGAAGCTTGGTCCAGAAAAATCACCGTCAATCATTGTTTGGCAACCATCAAGAAAAACACAAATTTCAATATGTATCTTGATGATGTAAAATGCTTTCTCAGCCTTTTACCGATGAAATGAACGAACTGGAAGAAGAAGATTTACTCAATTTATTAAACCATATTCCCGATGGCTGCAAAACTGTTTTTAACCTTTTTGTTATTGAAGGTTATGGACATAAGGAAATAGCGGCAATGCTGAACATTTCTGAAGGCACTTCGAAATCGCAATTGAATGCTTCTAAAACCAAACTAAAAGAATTAGTAAATAAATTGTATTATCAAAAAGCAAAATAGTCATGGACAATCAAGATAAAATATTCGATAAATTTAAAGAAGCGCGCACAACTGGACGCAAAAAGATTTTCCGGGAATGGAAAAAGTCTGGTCGCGCGTTGAACAAAAACTCGACAAAAAAGAAGATAAAAAAGCCATTTCCTTGTGGAAAAAAATTGCCGTTGCTGCTTCACTTTTATTAGTTATTTCATTAGGTTATCAGTTTCTAAAATCAGATAAAAAAGCAACTATCGAAAATGCTGATAAAGTTGTAACCAATGACACACAAAATCAATCAACTAAAAATAATTGGACAGAAGAAAATAATGCGCCCGTTTCATCAGATTCAAAATTAGTAACAAAAGAAGAAGGCAAAGCAATACTGGAGAATCAGATAAAAAATAAGCAAAGAGTTGCAATTCAGGAAACGACTGCTTCAAATTCTGAAATGTATTGTATCCGCGCCAATAAGCGTTGGCACTCAAGCTGAAACCGAAGTTGCTGATGAAGAAATTAGCGAAGAAAAAGTGATGATAGGCTTTCAAAAAAAGAAAATAGTTCTCAAGTTGGCTATATTGGTTATCCAGAAAAAGAACTGCAAAAGTTGCGTTTGCTGACAAACAAGCATCAAGAGCTAAAAAAAGTGCTCCTTTGGTAATCTTGAACGGAAATGCAATAGCTCATAATGATGACGTTAAAAGAGACAAAATGATGACGGCCGAAATGAAAAATTTACAGCCAGAAAATGTAGAATCATTAGTAATTCTTGACGAACCGCTTTACATTATTGATGGCATCTATTATTCTGAAGATGATTTATTCGGGAAAAACCCAACGAGTCCTTATGCGCCATTAAACCAACAGGATATCAAAACAATAACTATTTTACAAGACCTTGAAGCCACTGAAAAATACGGCGAAAAAGGTAAAAAAGGAGTTGTAATAATTACTACAAAAACAGGAAAACCAACTCCGAAGAAATAATTCCAAGCTTTGTCAAAGTCTGCAGCTTTGACAAAGCAAAATCCGAAAATTAATTTTAAAACTTATTATCATGAAAAGTCTAAAACTTATTTCATCAGCCATTGCTATGCTTATATGTTTCGTAACCATGGCACAAGAAAGAACTATTTCTGGAATCATCACAGATGAAGCTAAACTGGCTCTTCCGGGAGTAAACATTTTTAATCAGACCTCAAAAGCAACTGCTGTAACTGATTTCGATGGAAAATATAGTATTCAAGCTAAAACAGGAGATATGCTGGTTTTCAGCTTCATTGGATACAAAAACCAAAGTCAAAGGGTTCAGAATTCAAATATCATCAACATAAAACTTCTTCCAGAATCTTCAAACCTTCAAGAAGTTGTGGTTGTGGGTTATGGAACAAGTGATTCAGAATATGAAGATCGAAGTTATGCCCGCGCTGAAAGAAGAAAAGATAAAAAAGAAGCAAAAGCGCTCCAAGGCAAAGTAGCTGGGGTTCAAGTTCAAAACAATGCTCCATATGTTGTTGCTCCAAGTTCAAACCCCACAGTCGTGATTCGCGGAAACGCATCGATTTCTCCAAAAAATGAACCTATGTACATAATTGATGGAGTTCCAGCAAAATCGAATCAAATGGCAAAAATCAACCCAAATGACATTAAAGATTTAAAGGTTTTAAAAGATGATGCGGCAACTTCAATTTATGGAAGCAAAGCTTCAAATGGCGTCGTAGTAATTTCAACCAAAAATGAAATCTACAAAAACCTTTCGGAAAAAGAATTAGACAAAAAATTAAATATCATTACGCCAATTCCTGCCGAACCAACTCAGGAAGATTATGATTCTTTTGTAGAAAATGCTTTTGAAAGCCCAAAAACAGCACCACTTTCCACGTTTTCTATCGATGTTGATAATGCGTCGTACACGAATGTAAGACGTTTTTTAAACAATGGACAAAAGGTTCCTAAAGATGCAGTGCGTGTTGAAGAAATGGTGAATTTTTTCAAATACACTTATCCACAACCCAAAGATGGAAATCCATTTTCTATTAATACAGAAGTAAGTGATTCACCTTGGAATTCAAATAATAAAATCTTAAAAATTGGTTTACAAGGAAAAAATATTCCAACAAGTGATTTACCTGCTTCAAACCTTGTTTTCTTAATTGATGTATCGGGCTCAATGTCTGAGATGAATAAACTGCCTTTATTAAAACAATCTCTAAAAATATTGGTAAACGAATTAAGAGCAAAAGACAAAGTTTCGATTGTAGTTTATGCGGGTGCAGCTGGAATGGTTTTACCTCCCACTTCTGGAGATGAGAAAAAAACAATTATTGATGCTTTAGATAATTTACAATCTGGCGGAAGTACTGCCGGAGGTGCCGGAATTGAATTGGCATATAAAATTGCTGCAGGAAATTTTATTAAAGATGGAAACAATAGAGTAATTCTAGCAACAGATGGTGATTTCAACGTAGGAAGTGCATCAAACTCTGACATGGAAAAATTGATTGAAGAAAAAAGAAAAACAGGCGTTTTCCTGACTTGTTTAGGTTATGGAATGGGTAATTACAAAGACAGTAAAATGGAAATCCTTGCTGATAAAGGAAATGGAAATTATGCCTATATCGATAATATTCAAGAAGCAAATCGTTTTTTAGGAAAAGAATTTAAAGGTTCGATGTTTGCGATTGCGAAAGATGTAAAAATCCAAATCGAATTTAATCCAAAACAAGTTCAGGCGTATCGTTTGATTGGTTATGAAAACAGGAAGCTACGTCCAGAAGATTTTAAAAATGACGCAATTGATGCAGGCGAATTAGGAAGTAATCATACCGTTACGGCTTTGTATGAAATTATTCCAGCCGGTGTAAAAAGCGATTATTTAGCCGAACAACCAGATGATTTGAAATACACTAAAACGGAAACAAATTCAAGTACTTACAGCAACGAATTAGCAACAATAAAATTCCGTTACAAAAAACCTGACGGCGATAAAAGCATCGAAATGGTTCAGGTAATTGCAAACAAATCGGTTGAGTTGGAGAAATCGAGCGATGACATGAAATTTAGTTCAGCCGTTGCGTGGTTCGGATTGAAATTGAGAGATTCAAAATTAATCAAAGATAAATCTTCAGAAGAAATTGTGAAATTGGCCAAACAAGGAAATTCAAATGATGGTGAAGGTTATAAAGCGGAATTTATTCGTTTGGTTGAAGGTGCAAAACAATTTAATTAACTGTTAATATTGAAAACCACAAAACTTCTTTTATTCCTTTTTCTGATTAGTTATGCAACAAATGCACAAAACAAAACAGTTTCGGAAACGAAAGATACAATAGGGCAAAACAAAATTTCTCCTATTGCAGAGGAAAAGCAAATTCAACCTTCTAAAGTTATAATATGCAGTCCTTCGAGAGCTGTACTCCTTCAGTTTTTATATGTATTGGACGGCAAGATTATCGATCAATTAATTAAAATTTAATAAAATTAATCCGAATGACATTGAATCTATGGAAGTATTGAAACCTGAAGAAGCAAAATTAATTTACGGCGACCAAGGAAAAAATGGAGCAATCATAATAGTCAGAAAAAAATAAAGTACATGATTTTTATTATTCGTAACCAAACATATAAACCAACGCAATTAATAGACATTTGACTACATTTGACTTTCATTTTAAAAATCAACTTTACACACATATGAACCCAATTTTAAGCCAAAATCTATTTTTAGTAAAAGAACATGTCGGAATGTTTAAAGCCTCAAACAATTACGATATCTATAATCCAGAAAATAATCAGATTATCATGAACTGTCGTGAAAACAATCTGGGATTTTTCACCAAAATGCTTCGTTTTACAGATTATAAAAGAGCAACTCCTTTTAATGTTGAAATTACAACGGCATCTGGAGAAAAATTAATCACTGTAAAAAGAGGAATTGCAATATTTAGATCAACTGTCGAAGTTCTTGATGAAAAAGATAGACTGATTGGAACTTTCAAACAAAAGATTTTCTCAATTGGCGGCAAATTTGAAATTCTAGATAAAAACGAAAAACCTGTTGCAACACTTCAAGGAAAATGGACGGGCTGGGATTTTAAATTCACGCACGAAAATAAGCAGTTAGCTCAAGTTAGTAAAAAATGGGCTGGAATGGGAAAAGAGTTTTTTACAAGTGCCGACAATTATGTATTGCAAATTGAAGAAACCGTAGCTACCGATAGTTCGTTGAGACAATTAATCTTGGGAGCAGTAATGTGCATTGATATGGTTCTGAAGGAATAAAAAAAATGTGTTAAACTTAGATTAAGAAAGCATTTAAAGCATCATTTTAGGAAGCAAAAACTGTATTTTTGTGTAACTCAAATGATGCTTTCTGCATTTCAAAAAATACTATCATGACAGACTTAAAAAATAAAACTGCCCTAATTACCGGAGCAGGAAAAGGAATTGGAAAAGCAATTGCAATTGCACTTGCCAAAGAAGGTGTAAATCTAATTTTAATTGCAAGAACTCAGGCCGATGTTGATCAAGTTGCAGATCGAACTAATAATCTAGGTGTAAAATCTTTAGCCTTAGCTGCTGATGTTTCGGATATGAATTCGATAAATCGCAGCGGTTGAAAAAGCATTTTCCGAATTTAAAAATATTGACATTTTAATTAATAATGCTGGAATTGCTTCTTTTGGGAAATTCTTAGAATTAGAACCAAACGATTGGGAAAAAATCATTCAGGTTAATTTAATGGGAACGTATTACACGACACGCGCCGTTATTCCAAACATGATTGAAAGACAAACTGGCGATATTATTAATATTTCATCAACTGCAGGTTTAAACGGAAATGCTTTGACAAGTGCATACAGCGCCTCAAAATTTGCCGTTTTAGGATTAACCGATTCTTTGATGCAGGAAATGAGAAAACACAATATTCGAGTTTCAGCATTGACGCCAAGCACAGTAGCAACAGATTTAGCTAAAGATTTAAAATTAACTGATGGAAATCCTGAAAAAGTAATGCAGTCTGAAGATATGGCAGATTTAATTATTGCACAGTTAAAATTAAACCGAAGAGTTTTTATTAAAAATAGCAGTATTTGGTCAACCAATCCTTAAAACATTCTTACCAAACTTTGTCAAAGTTTTTAACTTTGACAAAGTTATAGCAACTAAAGCAAATCAATATGGAACAATATTTAAGACAATTAGTCGAAATAGAATTTGAGGATAAAAAACAAATTTTTACCGGATTTCTTATTGACTATTCTGATGACTGGATTTTCTTCGAAACAATCCAGTTGATTTTATTTTGGATGGTTTTGTAATTTTGAAAAACAAAAACATTTTAGCAGTTAATCGCGATCACGATTTGGCTTTTACCGAAAAGGTAATTCGGTTAAAGGGCTTAAAAATCAATTCTGAAGACATTATCCCGATTAGAGATTTAGAATCTATTTTAAATTACATCAGCAGCAAATACGGTATTTTTCAAATTGCTAAAAAATCGGCTAAATCAGCTTATTTAGGAAAATTACTTTCACTGACCGATGAAGAACTTTTAATTGATTTTCTAGATATCAAAGGTCAATTTGGCGGAGAATTGAGTTTCAATCCCGAAAAAATAAGAGTAATTGAATTTGATACAGATTATATTAATTCTTTGAAATTGGTGGTTTCTGAGGATTTGAAATAGAATTTTTGACAAATAAAAAGCCCTTTCAAAAAAGGGCTTTTTTTTGTCATTTCGACCGAAGGGAGAAATCACACGAGAAGCTCGACAAAGATTGGCGATTATGCATGCGGAATTTCTCTTGTGATTTCTCCCTTCGGTCGAAATGACAATACTTTGAGTATATTTTTTTAAGCTTCCGCCAGTTTATTTACAAACTCCATACGAACACTTCCATCTTCATCAATTTTAGTTAAATTGATTTCTTGCAAAGTATTTACCAATTCCGGATTCCAAGGTGTTTTTACTTTTACGTAGTTTTCAGTAAAACCATGAATATAACCTTCTTTATTTTCACCTTCAAAAAGAACTGTTCTTTTAGTTCCTAATTGGCTTTCGTAAAAAGCACGGCGTTTTTTAACTGATAATCCACGTAGCATTTTACTACGTTTTGCACGAACATTTGCCGGAACAACTCCATCCATATTCAGCTGCTTCGGTATTATCTCTTTCTGAATAAGTAAAAACATGCAGATACGAAATATCCAAATCATTTAAGAAATGATACGTTTCTAAAAAATGCTCATCAGTTTCACCAGGAAAACCTACAATAACATCAACACCAATACAAGCATGTGGCATTACTTCGCGAATTTTGTTTACACTTTCAGTATAAACTTCACGCAAATAGCGACGTTTCATTAATTTTAAAATATCATTGCTTCCCGATTGCAGCGGAATATGAAAATGCGGTACAAAAGTGCGACTTTTAGAAACGAATTCGATGGTTTCATTTTTCAATAAATTCGGCTCGATCGACGAAATTCGCAAACGCTCGATTCCTTCAACTTTATCTAAAGCCTGAACTAAATCAAAAAAAGTATGTTCGTGTTTTTTATTCCCGAATTCTCCTTTTCCGTAATCACCAATATTTACACCTGTTAAAACAATTTCACTGAATATTTTGAGCAGAGATTTCTTTGGCATTTTGCAAGAACATTTTCTAAAGCATCACTTCTAGAAATTCCTCTTGCCAACGGAATTGTGCAATACGTACATTTATAGTCGCATCCATCCTGAACTTTTAAGAAAGCACGGGTTCTGTCACCAATGGAGTAACTACCAACATAAAAATCGGCTTCAGCAATTTCGCACGAGTGAACTTCACCCATATCGTTTTTGCTTAAATCGTTAATATAATCGGTGATTTTAAATTTTTCTGTAGCTCCTAAAACCAAATCCACACCATCAACAGCGGCTAATTCTTCTGGTTTCAATTGTGCATAACAGCCAACAGCAGCGACAAAAGCTTTATCATTCAGCTTCATGGCTTTTTTAACAACCTGTTTAAATTGTTTATCAGCATTTTCTGTAACCGAACAGGTATTTATTACATAAATATCGGCAACTTCTTCAAAATCGACACGGTCAAAACCTTCGTCATTGAAATTTCTGGCAATTGTAGAAGTCTCTGAAAAATTCAGTTTACAACCCAGCGTATAAAAGGCAACTTTTTTTCTATTTTCCATAGGAATAGACTACTTCTTAAGTTAATGAAATCGTTATCAAAAAATTTAAGAGTTTGCAAATTTACGTACAATATTTGTAAAAGAAAATCAATAATCGACTTCGTTTCAACAATTTGTCACTTCATTTAAAAATAAAATACACTTAAAGTGTGTCAAAGTAAATTTTGATAAACAATAGTGTTTTCGAACTTGGACGTTATAAAATTCAATAAGAATTAAATGACAAAAATATCGATTAAGTGCAAATATTCATCGATTAAATACATTTTTTTGCAATTTAAATTGAAAAAATCTTACATTTACTATGACTTGACTCTACATCAAAATTTAGGTTGATTTAGAAATCATAGAACGTGTTGATTAATTTAATAATAAATCAGGCATAACAATTTTGAATTTCAATCGTTATGTTGTTGTTTTGTGTTACAAAATGAAATGGGAAAGCCGAAAACCAGAGAGAGTAGGCAAAATCAATTACAAATACCACCACTCTATATGAAAGCATTTTTACCCACAATCTGCTTGATGTTCTTAGCCGTTTTTAGTTCGCAGGCGCAAACTGCTGCTCCAGCCACAAATCCATTTCCATCGATTAGTACTTTAACGAATTGGGCAAGTTTAAACTCTCAGCACAATTTGATATTGCTATTCGTGCAGTGTGGTTTTAAATTTGAAGTTAAAGAGCCAGGTGAAGAATCAACTGCCTACACTTACATTCGCAAAGTAACTGTAAATGAAGTAAATTATACTGATAGAATTGTTTACAGAATTACTAACAATAATTCAGCAAGTATTATTTCATTGGTTACTGCTTCGACAGACTTAGTAAGCTTATACACACCACAATTAGCAACTTTCAAAAATAACAATTGCAAAACTGAAATGTCTAAAGACAAGAACACAACTTGCAGCTGTTACGAAAGTGCAAATTTTGCAATCGATCTTTGCGACGAGCGTGTAAAATTGACAATGGGTGATGGAAATAAATATTTTGTTTCTGTAGCTAAAAAATAAAACCAAATAATATCAGAGAATAAGAACCTACGAGTTGTTTTCCAAATCTTTGCAAATCTAACAAAATAGTTTACAAAGATTTGGGACGCATTTCTCTAAATTCAATATTATAAGTTTGGATTTTTCAATTTTATACCAGACTTCCATTTCTCCTTCAAATTCAAAAGAATTAACGTAATGTCAAACCTAGTTTTTCCAGAATTTTTCTTGAATTTTCGATTTCCTTCATCTGCGGAAGCGTAAAGAGCATCAACATTCATTTCATTAAAAGCATAATTCACAAAAGCCTTTCCAGCTTCTGTTGCATATCCTTTTCCCCAATGTTTTTCAATAAAACGATATCCAATTTCATAAAAATCTTTATGATTATTAATTTCATTAGTAATGAATTTTATTCCGGACCAACCCAAAAATTCATTGGTTTCTTTCAGAATAACAGCCCATCGTCCAATCCCAAAATCTTTATATTGTTGCTGAATATATTCGATAGAAGAGCGACTTTCGTCAATATGTTTTACTGGTTTTTTACCTACAAAAATATGTACATTTGGATTAGAATCCAATTCAAACATTCCTTCAGCATCGAGAAAGTTCGAGTTCTCTTAAAAGGAGACGTTCTGTTTCAATTGATTTCTTCATGAGCGAAACTATTTAAAATATAGCGTTGAACAACTTCGGCAACTCCATCATTATTATTTGAAGCTACAATTACATCCGCTCTGTCACGCAATTCTGGCGTTACATTATCAACCCAAACTCCTAAACCGGCATATTCAATCATGGTCAAATCGTTTCCTGCGTTTCCGACAGCAATAATTTCGCTTTGATGAATGTTTAATTTATCTGCCAAAAGTTTTAAACTTGCCGCTTTATCGATTCCATTTTGAGCTGCTTCCAGGAAAAAAGGTTTAGACATCGCAATACTTAAATGTGGCATTGCCAATTTTAAATCTTTTTCAACTTCTTTTAAATAAGAAGGTTCTGCTAATAAAATACATTTCACTGCAGGTTTTGTAACTGCATCTTTAAAACTCGATACTTTATTGTGAGGTAAACCAGTGATTTCTTTTTCGATTTCGATATATTCCGAATCGGTTTCACTTATAATTTCACCGTCAAGATAAGTTATAATATGCGTATTCATTTTCACACTATAATCGTATAAATCATGAATTTGTTCTACAGTCAATTTTTGTTCAAATAAAACAAGATCGTCTTTTACAGTACTAATTATAGCACCGTTAAAGGAAATAATATAAGAATCATTCAAATCTAATTCCAGTTCTTTCGCATAAGCTGTCATGGCAGATGTTGGTCGGCCTGAAGCCAAGACCACATAAACACCTTTTGCCTGAGCTTCAAGAAGTACTTTTTTATTTAATTCCGAAATTTTATGATCGTCTGTCAACAAGGTGTCATCCATGTCGAGTACCAGCATTTTGTATTGCATATTTTTTTGAGTTTGCAGTCGCAGTCGCAGTATGCAGACATAGTTTATCACTGAGACTGAAAACTGCGACTGAAGACTTTATCTAAATGCTCATTCTGAACTCTTCAATAACAGGATTTGCTTTTGCAAAATCGGTTTCCTGAATAAAAACTTCAACAGCCAAATCTGTTCCGCCAAAACCTCCCAAACGAGCGGATTGAATATTATCTTTTTTTACGGTTTCTACTCCCGCTTCTTCTAATCTTTCCTGTAAAGCAATTGCTAAAACTTCACTTCCTGAAAACACCTTCATTAATCCCATGATCATTTATTTTTTATATTTATTGTATTCTTTTGACTAATTATGAAGCGCTTGTTTGCAGTCCAAATCTGTAAACTGAGACTGAAAACTGCAACTTACTATTCTTCTTCAATTTGGTCTTCCTCTTCGTCAAGTTCGTCTTCACCTTCTTCATCCATATCAAAGAAATAAGGCTCTAATAAGAATTTATCTGCCAGAATTTCGATACGTTCTGTCAATATTTCAGCAAAAATAATACGTTGCGTTTTGGCAATACTATTTGAAATTCGCATGATTTTTGTTTCATTACGCAATTTCAAAATAGGATCAGCATCATCAAGAATAATCATTTTTAAGCGGTTGACATTATAACCGGCAGTGGTGAACATATCGCTTAATTTGTGTTGGCGTTCCAATTAAAACATCAATTCCGGTTGAAATATAGTTTTTATCATAGTCCATATCACCTTTGTCGTGAACCCCGTAAACTTCAAGATTGGTATATTTTCCGTACTTCTCGAAAAGAGCTTCCATTGCCAGCACTTTTTCTTTGTCTTCCACAATAATCAAAGCACGTGGCGATTCTTCATTCTGTCCAGCCAATTGCTGAATCACATTCAATACAATCGTTGTCGATTTTCCGGTTCCTGCTGGAGAAACAATCATACAATCTGCACCACTTTTAATGGTCGAAAAAGTTTCCATCTGCAAGATATTTGCTTCTGTTAAACCGTTTTCGATTAAGTCATCCTGTAATTTTTCGTTTATTTTTTTTAGTTTCATTATTAATGATTGAAAGATTGAAAAATTGAAAAAATTGAAAAATCTCGGCTAATGCCAAATCTTTAAATTTTTCAATTTTTCAATCATTAAATTAATTTTATTTACTTGCAAACATTTTCACATCAGTTTCAGAAATTTCATGTTCCTCCTAAAATAATCAATCTTTCGACTACATTTCGAAGTTCACGGATATTTCCTGTCCAGTCGTATTCCTGTAATAATTTTATGGCTTGCTGCCGAAAATACTTTGACAACATTTCCCTGTTCCGAAGCAATTTTCTCTGCAAAGTGTCTTATTAAAGCCGGAATATCATCACGTCTTTCATTCAATGGCGGGACTTTAATCAAAATTACAGCCAAACGATGGTATAAATCCTCACGGAAACGGCCTTCGGCAATTTCTGTTTTTAAATCTTTATTTGTTGCCGCAACTACTCGAACATCCACTTTAATATCTTTTTCAGCACCCACTCTTGTAATCATACTTTCCTGTAAAGCACGTAATACTTTGGCTTGCGCCGAAAGACTCATATCTCCAATTTCATCTAAGAAAATAGTTCCTTTGTCTGCTGCTTCAAATTTTCCAGCACGATCTTTAACTGCCGATGTAAAAGCCCCTTTTACGTGACCAAACAATTCACTTTCGATCAATTCACTCGGAATTGCAGCGCAGTTTACTTCAATTAAAGGAAAATTAGCACGTTCGCTTTTTTCATGCAATTGATGCGCTACTAATTCTTTTCCAGTTCCGTTTGGTCCTGTAATTAAAACTCTGGCTTCGGTTTGTGCAACTTTATCAATCATCACTTTAATATGATTGATAGCATTCGCTGTCGCCTATCATTTCGTAGTTTTTGCTGACTTTTTTCTTCAGAATTTTATTCTCAACTACTAGCTGTTTTTTGTCTAAAGCATTACGAACCGTATTTAATAAACGATTTAAATCTGGTGGTTTTGAAATATAATCAAAAGCTCCCAAACGCATCGTGTGAATTGCCGTTTCCATATCGCCATGACCAGAAATCATCACCATCGGAATTTCCGGTTTTATTTTTTTTACTGCTTCTAAAACTTCAACACCGTCCATTTTTGGCATTTTGATATCGCACAAAACCAAATCGTAATCGTTATTTTTTATTTTGTCCAGACCTGCAACGCCGTCTTCAGCTTCATCAACCTGATAAGAATCATTTTCTTCTGATAAAATTTTTACCAAAACTCTTCTGATCGCTGCTTCGTCTTCAATAATTAGTATTTTACTCATTTTTTTTTTTGAGGTGCTAAGGTTCTAAGGTGCTAAGGTTCTAAGGTTTTTTTTATTGATGAAACTAAAAAAATCTTAGCAACTTAGTCCCTCAGAACCTTAGCAACTTTAAAAAATTAATATTTCAGCCATTTATACAATTCCTTCCAGGTTGGTTTTTTGCCATACATTAAAATACCAACACGATAAATTTTTGCTGCAAACCACACTACAAGGAAAAAGGTAGCAAACAATAATGATACCGAAATTGCGATTTGCCACCACGGCACGCCAAACGGAATACGCATTAACATGACAATTGGCGAGGTTAAGCGGAATCATTGAAAATACAACCGCAATAGTTCCGTGCGGATCATTTACTAACGGTAAAAAATCCTATGTAAACACTTAAAATTAACGGCATAATAATAGGTAAAAGAAATTGTTGCGAATCCGTTTGATTGTCGACTGCTGCTCCAATTGCGGCATAAAATGAACTGTATAAAAAGTATCCGCCGATGAAATAAACCACAAAACCAATTAAAATACTGGCAATTGGCAGATTCCATAATTCGCTGATATACATTTGTGCTGTTCCTGACATTTCGTGTTGTGCCGTATTGCATTAATTCAGGTGAAATTCTCGCTGTTGGTCCTACATTTACGCCAAAAAATGCCGAAGCTGCAAACATTAATCCCAAGCCCGATGATCGCCCAAATTATAAATTGCAAAATTCCTGCCAACGAAGTCCCGACAATTTTACCAATCATCAATTGAAATGGTTTTACCGATGAAATAATAATTTCGATAATTCGATTCGTTTTTTCTTCAATCACACTTCGCATTACCATATTTCCATAAATGATAATGAACATCATAATCAAGTAGCCAAATGCGCCACCGATTCGCGATTTTAATTTCGTTCAGTCCTTTTAAACTTTCTTCTCCGGATGCTTTCGCTAAATGAATATTAACATTCGCCTGAGCTTTCTGAATTGCAAGCGTATCTAATTTGGCTTTTTCCAGATTTAGCTTTGTGATTTTTTCGGCAATAATATCCTGAGTGTTTTCAATAAAAGAAATACTCGGACTATTATTGGAAATAAATTCAATTTTACTTTCTAAATCCTTTAAATTATCCGTTTTCGGAATTACGATCAAACCACTAAAATCTTCTTTGGCAATACTGTCTTTCAAAGATTTTGTATCGATTTCAGATAAATTCAGATATTTATATTCCGATTCTTTTTTATTCTGTTTTACAAAATCATCTGCAAACAAACCCGTTTCATCGTGAATTGCAATTCGTTTGGTTTCTGCTTTCATCGAACTCAAATAACCAATAAAAACAGCAATTGCCACAAACAAAAGCGGACTCAAAAAAGTCATGACAACAAAAGACTTATTGCGCACTTTTGCAATAAATTCTCTTTTTATAATCAATGAAATAATACTCATAAATATTTTAGATTTTCAAATTTTAAATTCCAGATTGTTAGAAACGTTCAAATTCGAATTTGGAATCTAAATTTTTGGAATTTTAATATTATGATTCTCGGTTACTGTTTGAATAAAAATATCGTTTACACTTGGAATTTTTTCTACAAAATGAGTCACTTGTCCGCTTTGTGTTAAAATATGCAATAATTCATTTGGCGTTGCATTTCCAATTTGAATATTCTAATTTTAAATCATCATTTAACGATTTAAAATTTGCAGGAGAAACCGTGAATTTCTGTGTAATGTCATACATCAAACCTTCAACATTATCGGTTAGAATTCCAACTTCAAAACTATTGGTTTTAAACTGACGTTTTACATCACTTACTTTTCCTTCAATTAATTTATTCGATTTATGAATTAAAGCAATATGATCGCAAAGTTCTTCAACACTTTCCATTCGATGTGTTGAAAAAATAATCGTTGAACCTTGTTCTTTCAATGCTAAAATTTCATCTTTAATAACATTCGCATTTACAGGATCAAAACCAGAAAAAGGCTCATCAAAAATCAGCAATTTAGGTTTATGCAATACACAAACTACAAACTGAATTTTCTGCGCCATTCCTTTAGAAAGCTCCTGAATTTTTTTGTTCCACCAGCCTTGAATTCCTAAACGGTCAAACCAATATTCTAATTGCAGTTTGGCTTCAGCTTTAGAAAGTCCTTTCATTTGTGCCAGATACAAACATTGCTCTCCCACTTTCATCGAAGTATACAAACCTCTTTCTTCCGGCAAATAGCCAATAGTCTGCACATGTTTTGGTTGTAATTTTTCTCCATCCAAAATTACTTCACCGCTATCTGGCAATGTAATTTGATTGATGATTCGGATAAGGGAAGTTTTTCCAGCTCCATTTGGACCTAATAATCCGTAAATACTGCCTTTTGGCACATTTAATGAAACTTCGTTAAGCGCTACATAATCACCGTATTGTTTTACGACTTTATGTACTTCGAGTAAGTTGCTCATGCGATTTTTTAGATTTTCTGCGTCAATTTTGACCATTGTGGCTTTGTGCCTGTAAAAGTAAATAATTCGCAGCGAATCTAAGTACTAATACACAAAAAACCCATCCTAAATTTATGTTAGAATGGGTTTTATATTTATTTGAACATTTCTAAAAAAGTTTAGTTTATGAAAACATATCTTTTACTTTTTCAAAAAATGATTTTTCTGATTTTTCCGGACTCGGAACAAAATGTTCGTCGTTTAAAGCATTTTCAAAAAATTGTTTTTGCTCTTTATTCAATGTTTTTGGCGTCCAAACGTTTACGTGAACCAGTAAATCTCCACTTCCGTAACCGTTGATACTTGGAATTCCTTTTCCTTTTAATCTTAAGATTTTTCCAGATTGAATTCCTTCTTCCAGTTTAATACGAACTTTTCCGTTGATTGCTTCAATATCTTTAGAAACTCCTAAAACAGCTTCCGGGAAACTGATGTATAAATCAAAGTGAATATTTTCACCTTCACGTTTCAAGAATTCGTGTTCTAATTCTTCAATGGCAACAATTAAATCACCTGGAATACTGTTTCCTGGCGCATCATTTCCTTTATTAGAAACTTTCAATTGCATTCCGTCAACAACTCCCGCAGGAATTTTGATAGAAACAGTTTCATCTTCCAAAACCATTCCTTGAGCATCTGCTTCAGAAGGTCTTTTATCTAAAATTTGTCCAGAACCACCACAAGTAGGACAAGTTGATGCAGATTGCATTCTTCCTAAAATAGTGTTGGTTACACGCATTACCTGCCCTTGACCATTACAAGTCGAACATGTTTTGTACGTTACGCCTTTTGCCTGAACTTTACGTTTTACTTTTACTTTTTTCTCAACTCCATTTGCAATTTCTTCTAAAGTCAATTTTACTTTAATTCGAAGATTGCTTCCTTTAGCGCGACGAGGACCGCCTCCGCCTCCACCGAAACCGCCAAATCCTCCACCAAAAATGTCACCAAACTGGCTGAAAATGTCATCCATATTCATACCGCCATGGCCACCTCCGCCAAATCCGCCAGAACCATCAAATGCCTGATGTCCGTATTGATCGTATTTTGCTTTTTTCTCAGGATCACTTAAAACTTCATAAGCTTCTGCCGCAAGTTTAAAGTTTTCTTCTGCCTCTTTGTCGCCTGGATTTTTATCCGGGTGATATTTTAACGCACTTTTTCGGTAAGCTTTTTTTATTTCAGCAGCGTCAGCATTTTTTGAAATGCCTAGTATTTCGTAAAAATCTTTTTTCATAATTAGGTTTAAATTCCAAATAACAAATACTAAATTCCAATATTTAAAAAGTTGGATTTTCAGAATTTTATTTGTATTTTTTAGTTTCCGATAACCACTTTAGGGAAACGAATAATTTTGTCTCCTAATTTGTAGCCTTTTTCAATAACATCAACAATTTTACCTTTTAATTTGTCAGACGGAGCTGGAATTTGGGTAATTGCCTCAGCAAAATCAGCATTAAAAGCATCACCTGCTCTTACTTCAACTTGCTCTAAACCTTTAGAAACCAAAGTGCTTTTTAATTTTTCGTGAATCAACTCAACACCTTTTTTCAGATTTTCATCGTCAGATTTGTTGATCTCAACAGTTGCTCTGTCAAAATCATCTAAAACAGGAAGCATTGCTAACAAAACTTCTTGGTTTGCTGTTTTAAACAAATCAATACGCTCTTTTGAAGTTCTTTTTTTGTAATTTTCAAATTCGGCAAATAATCTCAAAAATTTATCTTTTTCTTTTGCCAAGTCTTGAGCTAATTGCTCTTCAACACTTAATTCTTCAACAATTAATTGCTCTCCGTTGGCATTGTTTTCTAACGTTACATCATCTAATTCCTGATCGAATTCTGTATTTTCCGTAGTCATATTACTTTTATTTTTAAAAATATTCTTAAACTTCATTTTTTATTCTTTTTGTTGGATTGCAAAAGTACTGCCAAATCTTATAAAATGTCAAATTGTCACTTTATTAAAACTGAGCCTTTTAAAATCCAAATATACCCTAAATAAAATTTAGTATAATTTTAAGACTATTACGTTATAGTTTATTTTATCTTTGAGAACGTAAATAAATCAAATCTATTACCTATCAAAATTGAATTTAAGGGTTGGCTCGGCCTCATAAATAATTATTAATTCAAATTTACCTTATATTAAAAAAAGCTTCGCCTTATAGAGACGAAGCTTTTTTTTATGATTTTATTTGATTTTTTTTTGCACGGGCGGAGGGATTCGAACCCCCATCAACGGTTTTGGAGACCGCTATTCTACCCTTGAACTACGCCCGTAACTTAAGGTCGGCAAATTAAAAGTTTTTTTTCTTCTCTGGCAACTATTTCATGCAGAGATTTCAAAAGAAAGTCCTTTAAATCTGGGCAATTCGAAGCAAAAATCTACGAATCAAACAGTTAACCCAACAAAGTATTTTTCAATATTTCACGCAGATTTAAAAAGATTTAGGCAGATTAATGCAGATTTATTCAATATAAAAATCAAATTAAATCTGTTTTAATCTGCCGAATCTGCGTGAAATAAAATCTTTTAAATCTTATTTTTAGATCAATGCGTTTTTCAATCCTTCAAAATCTACTGTAACTTGTTCTCCTGTCACTAAATTTTTAAGTGAATAAGTGTTTGACGCAATTTCCTGATCTCCTGCAATTACTGCAAACGGAATCAAACGTTTATCTGCATATTGAAATTGTTTCCCAACTTTTACATTATCAGGATACAATTCAACTTTAATATTTTCTTTTCTTAATTTTTGAATCGCTTTTGACGCATACAAAGCTTCTTTATCTCCATAATTGATAAACATTGCTTTTGATGTCGCTGCAACAGTTTCTGGAAACAATTGTAATTCTTCTAAAACCAAATAGATTCGATCTAGTCCAAAAGAAATTCCGACACCGCTCATATTTTTCAAACCAAAAATACCAGTCAAATCGTCGTATCTTCCACCGCCACCAATAGAACCCATCGAAACAGTTTTTGGAGCACGCAACTTCAAAAATAGCTCCCGTATAATAATTTAAACCGCGTGCCAAAGTAACATCCAAGATCTAAAATTGCAGTTGACAAACCTAAATCTGCAACATTGTCACATATAAAATTCAATTCTTCAACACCTTTCATTCCTTCTTCTGATGAAGACAACATTTCTGAAAGTTGTTTAATTTTATCTGCGAAAGTTCCGCTGAAAAGCTGAAAAGCGGCTGTACTTTTACTAAGGCTTCTTCAGAAATTCCTTTTTCAATCATTTCTTTCTTTACGCCGTCTTCACCAATTTTGTCTAATTTATCAAGAGCAACTGTAAAATCAATTAATTTATCTGAAGCTCCAATAACTTCAGCAATTCCGGATAATATTTTTCTGTTATTGATTTTGATTGTAACCCCTTCTAGACCTAAAGATGTAAAAACGGTATCATACAATTGTACCAATTCAACTTCCTGCCATAATGATTTTGAACCTACAACATCGGCATCACATTGAAAAAATTCTCTGAAACGTCCTTTTTGCGGACTATCTGCTCTCCAAACTGGCTGAATCTGATATCTTTTAAAAGGAAATTCAATTTCGTTTTGGTGTTGCACAACGTATCTTGCAAACGGAACTGTCAAATCATAACGCAGAGCTTTTTCAGAAATTTTTCCTGTGAATTTATTCAATTCAATTCTTTGCTCTAAAATTATTTGTTTCAGCCGAATTTATTTGCAATTCTTCGATTGATTCCGGCAATTCAATTTTGCTTTTATTGTAAAAAAAGTTTCCAGAATTCAAGATTTTAAAAATCAAACGATCACCTTCTTCCCCATATTTCCCCATCAAAGTATCTGAATTTTCAAACGAAGGCGTTTCGATTGGCTGAAAACCAAATTTCTCGAAATTGCTTTTTATCGTTTGAATAATATATTGACGTTTTGACACCTCGGCAGGTGAAAAATCTCTTGTTCCTTTTGGAATACTTGGTTTTGAAGCCATTTCTTTTGCTATTTTAGATTTCTGATTTTAAATTTTAGATTCCTTTGAGAACTAAAATCTAAAGCCTTTATAATTAATTTATTTCTAGATTTTCTTTAGATTGTTGGTTCATTAGACTTTCGACTTTATGACTTTCCAACTTTCCACTTAATTAAGTCTGCAAATATCTCACTTTTTAAAATAAATAATAACAGTTCGAAAACAAACTTGTAACAAAAACCGTATTTTCGTGACAAATTGGTCATGATGCTAAAATTATTTAAAGAAAATATCCGAATTGCTTTTGGTTCCATCAAAACACAAATTCTTCGAACCATTCTTACCGTATTAATTATTGCTATCGGAATTACGGCATTGGTTGGAATTTTGACAGTTGTTACGGCTTTAGAAAATACTGTTTCGACCAATTTTGCCTCCATGGGAGCTAACACATTCAATATCAACCAATACGAAAACAATCTAAAAAATCGTGGTGGAAAAGAACGTGAAATCATAAATCCAATTATTTCTTATCCCGAAGCAGTTGCTTTCAAAAACAAATACAAATATCCTTTTACCGAAACTTCGCTTTCTTTTACCGCAACATCAAAAGCAGAAGTAAAATTTTTGGACGAAAAAACAGATCCGGAAATAAAAATATTAGGTGTTGATGAACATTTTATTTCTAATTCAGGTCTAGAAACGACTTTAGGCCGTTCTTTCAATCAATTTGATATTGACAATAATACTTATTCATGCATTGTAGGATCCGATTTTGAAAAAGGTTTATTGAAAGATGTAAATCCAATTGACAAAATAATCTCCATTCGTGGTGCCCGTTTCAAAGTAATTGGCGTTTTAAAAGAAAAAGGATCGACGTTTGGAAACAGTCAGGATTTACGCGTTTTAATTCCGATTCAAGTTGCGCGTTCTTTATTTACCGCTCCAAATATCAATTATACTGATGAGCGTTATGGTTTCTAAAAAAGAACTTTTAGACATGCAATTGACAACGCCACCAGCGCGATGCGCCGAGTTCGTAAATTAAGTCCTGTTCGTGATAATAATTTTGCTATTGGCCGAAGCGACGATTTAATAAACCGAATTCTTGGAATCACACAATATCTTAGGTTGGGCTTCTTGGATTATTTCGTATTATTACCATTCTAGGATCTTCAATCGCATTGATGAATATTATGATTGTTTCCGTCACAGAACGTACACGCGAGATTGGTGTTACGAAAAGCTTTGGGTGCAACAAAATCAACTATTTCAGTTCAGTTTTTTATCGAAACTTTACTGATTGGTCAAATTGGCGGATTGGTCGGAATTATAATAGGAATTCTGATTGGTTTTGCCATAGCAACAGCCATGAACTTTGCTTTTGTTATTCCGTGGAGCGCTATTTTTGCAGCTTTTGCAACCAGTTTTACTGGTTGCCATAGTTTCAGGATTATATCCTGCCATAAAAGCATCACAATTAGATCCTATTGAGGCTTTGCGTTACGAATAGTTTTAAGTTTTCAGTTTCCAGTCGAAGTTTACAGTCACTGTATTGTGAAAAACTAAGGGAAATTTTATAGCAAAGATTTAAAACTCTGGCAAGGAGTAGTCTAGTACTTAAAGACTGAGACCGAGACTGTAAACTAAACATTCCCTTTCATCATTCTGTCGTTATCGTAAATATCTTTTCGTAATTCGACGTTTTGAAAATTCATTTTCAATAACAAATCATTTAGTTTCCTGTCCTAAATACTGATTGATTTCAAAAAACAATTGTCCGTTTCCCAATAGATTTTTTTGTGCCAGTTCTGCAATTTTTCTATAAAAAATCAGAGCATCATTATCCTCCACAAAAAGTGCTAAATGAGGTTCATACTCCAAAACATTCTTTTTGATTTCTTCTTTTTCTAAATTGCGAACATAAGGCGGATTCGAAACAATAATATCAAAATTAGATTGCAATATCTTCGGATTTTAAAATATTCAACAAGAAAAAGTAACATCGACATTATTGTTTACAGCATTTCTTTTGGCTGTATCCAATGCTTTTTTAGAGACGTCAATAGCATACACTTTAGCATTAGGAAGATTTTTTGCCAATGAAATAGCGATGCATCCACTTCCCGTTCCGATATCTAATATCTTTATTTTTTTTGACTTGTCTAGATTTTTCATTTTCGTTTATAATCCATTCCACCAATTCTTCTGTTTCTGGTCTTGGAATCAAAACATTTTCATTTACTTCAAACTCCAAACCGTAAAAACTGGTTTTCCCAAGCAAATACTGAATCGGAATTTCATTTTTTAATTGGCATCTAATAATGAATCCCACACAACAAAATCATTTTCCGAAAAATTCAATTCATGATTTAAAGCCAAATCAATTTGTCGCAAGTTTATGCTTGTCTTCTAAAATTAAATAGAAAAAACTTTCCGCTTCATATGCATCATAAAAAGGCGATAATTCTTTTATAAACTGAGTGCGGTATTGTTTGATTTTCATTTCTGGTGTTTGATGTGTTTTTTTTCAGCAAAAACTGACTTCTTTCAAATAATATATTAAAATATAATTTATTACAAATCGATTAGGTTATAAAACTTTCAACATCCAAACCGGGCAAGAATTATGCCCTGTACATCCTAACGGAGCATCTAAATATTCGAAACCTGATTTTTTATATAATTTTTGAGCATCATGCATAAACGGCATCGTTTCAATATAACATTTTTCAAAGCCAAAATTTTTGCTTGCTTCAGGCATTTTTCCATCATTTGACTTCCAATTCCTAAACCTCGAGTTTTAGGCAAAAAATACATCTTTTGTAATTCACAAACTTCTGGATCGCCATTTTCTAAAGGAGCAATTCCACAACAGCCAACGATTTCACCTTCATTTTCAACAACAAAATAAATTGATTTAGGTTTATTGTATTCTTCAAACATTAAATCAAGATAGGGATCTGCGTATGCTGTACCCACTTTTGGGATTTCCATTTCATCAAAAACAGATCGTATTAATTGAGCAACGGCTTTATTGTCTTCTTTTTTAATTGCTCTAATTATGCAATTTTTCATAATTCTTTTATTCTTGTAATATATCTACAAAAGTAAAAATACTTTTTCGATAGTTTCCTAACAATCCTAATAACTATTGAGACTAAAGTCAAAATTAACTACTTTTGCACCGTGAACATACATGAGAAATACATAAAACGCTGTATAGAACTTGCACAAAATGGTTTTGGAACAACTTATCCAAATCCGATGGTGGGAAGCGTAATTGTTTATGAAGGCAAAATTATTGGTGAAGGCTGGCATAAAAAAGCTGGCGAACCACACGCCGAAGTAAATGCGGTTCGATCTGTAAAAGATAAATCGTTATTAAAAAAAGCAACAATTTACGTTAGTTTAGAACCTTGCTGCCATTTTGGAAAAACACCTCCTTGCTGTGATTTAATTATTGCAAATAAAATTCCGAATGTCGTTGTTGGAACTGTTGATCCAAATGAAAAAGTAGCTGGAAGAGGAATTAAAAAATTAATTGAAAACGGTGCAAATGTTACTGTTGGCATTCTTGAAGACGAATGCAATGAACTAAACAAACGCTTTTTTACTTTTCATCAAAAAAAGAGACCTTATATAATATTAAAGTGGGCAGAAAGCCAAGACGGATTTTTAGCTCCTGAAAAAGAAACAGATCAAGAACGAAAACCAATTTGGATTACCAATCAATATTCGAGACAATTAGTTCATAAATGGCGAAGTGAAGAACAGGCTATTTTAGCGGGAACCCAAACTGTTGTTGATGATAATCCGAAATTAAATACTAGAGACTGGTCAGGAAATAATCCAGTGAGAGTAGTCTTAGATCAGAATAATCGAATTTCAAAAGACAGTTTTATTTTTGATGACAGTGTAAAAACAATTGTATTTTCAAAAGAGGAAAATACATTTCGTCAGAAAATACCATTTTTGAAAAAATTGATTTTAATGAAAATATGGTTCCTCAAATTTTGACTGTTTTGTACCAACATCAAATTCAATCTATAATTATTGAAGGCGGAAGACAAACTTTGCAATCTTTTATAGATCAAGATTTTGGGATGAAGCACAGAATTTTTATTGGAACAAATAATTTTCAAAAAGGCATAGAAGCTCCAATTATTAAGAAGAAAAACACAATCAAAACCAATATTCTAAACGACGAATTACTTTATATAACAAATCATGATTGATACGATAATTTTTGATTTTGGCGATATTTTTATCAATTTAGATAAACAAGCAACCATTTCAGGACTGCAAAAATTAGGCATGACCGAATGGAATTCGGAATTGGATCGTTTGAATTTTTGTTTGAAACTGGAGATATTTCATACGAGGAATTTATGGGCGGATTTCAGAAAGAACTTCCAAATGCTTCAGTTGAAGAAATCCTGCAAGCCTGGAATGCCGTTTTAGCCGATTTTCCTGCTTATCGATTGGAATTTCTACAAAGAACTTTCAAAAAAGTATCGCTTATTTCTTTTAAGCAATACAGATGCTATTCATATTGACACTTTTGAAAAAACAGTCGGCAAAACTTTTTATACCGATTTTTATCAATGTTTTGAAAAAGTTTATTTTTCATTTGAAATTAGAAAGCGAAAACCAAATGCGAATTCTTATCAACATTTAATTGACGAACACAATTTAATTCCGCAACAAACATTATTTGTTGATGATAAAAAAGAAAATACAGATGCAGCCGCAGCTTTAGGACTTCATGTATGGAACTTGCAAGTTGGACAAGAAGATGTTGTAGATTTATTTAGCAAAGGAATTTTATAAAATATTTAGCCATTTAGATTTTAATTTTGGAATACAGCGATACCTATCAAACCATTGCAACTGAATCTGAAGAGATTCTTTTTAAAGAAAAAGGAAGCAAATTCTTTGGCTACGCTTTTCCTATTGAAAGTGAAGACGAAGTAAAACCAATTATTGAAAACCTAAAAAAACTGCATCCACACGCCGTGCATTACTGTTACGCCTATCAACTAGGGACAGCTCCGAAAATATCATACAGAGCAAATGACGACGGAGAACCCAGCAATACTGCAGGCGCACCTATTTATGGGCAAATTCAGTCTTTTGGATTAACTAATATCCTTGTAGTCGTGGTTCGTATTTTTGGTGGCGTAAAATTAGGAGTTGGCGGATTAATCGCAGCATATCGAACAACTGCACAAATGACACTTGAAGTTTGCGAAATTGTCGAAAAAACAATTGACGTTCATTTTTTAATCTCTTTTGATTATAAAAATATGAATAAAGTGATGCGGGTTATTAAAGAAAAAAAACTGGAAATTATATCTCAGGAAATGGAAATTGATGAAGATTCCGGTCTTCCAATTGGCAAAATAATCACAAAAACGCGAAAAAAAAATGCCGAATATGTATTCGACATTTTTGATTTAATGTTTGAAATCGACATTAAAATTATATAAATTAATATTAAAACATAGCTCATTTTAACAATTATACCAGTGTTTTAAATAATTCTAAAATGTAATCTGGAGGTGCAGTTGGGCGGCCTGTTTTTAACGAAATAAATACTAAAATAAACACTGCAGTTGTTAATAACTCATCTGCTTCATTATAGATCTCACAGTCGAATTCAATCTTAACAGAAGACTGACTTTTGAAGGTTGTATGAATAGTAAGAAGCTCATCATATCGCGCCGATTTTTTATAATTTATTTGCATCGAAACAATCGGAAGCCAATTCCGCTTTCTTCCATACTTTTATACGAAATCCCTTTGTTTCTAAGCCATTCCACGCGTCCTATCTCAAAATAAGGCACATAATTTCCGTGATAAACAACTCCCATTTGATCTGTTTCAGAGTAACGAACACGCACTTGCGTTTGATGATTTTTCATTATTTATATATTAAAAATAATTAACTTCTAAAAGTATCACTTACAACATTTTTTTATAAAATTAGACCCCAAAATATTTTTTTTTACAGAAATTTGTTCACATATTTGTTATCCCGAAATACGGAAAAATTTTGCTCCTTTTTTACTAGGAGAATCTTTATCAATAATAAAAAATTTATCTGAATCTATGACTAAAACTGCTCAATCGGTATGGGAAAACTGTTTGTCCTTTATAAAAGACAATATTCAAGATCAAGCTTACAAAACTTGGTTCGAACCAATCAAATCAGTTGAGCTAACCGACAACGCATTATATATTCAGGTACCAAGTAAATTTTTCTACGAATGGCTAGAAGAACATTACGTTAAATTATTGAAAGTTGCGCTTACCAAAGAACTAGGAAAAAATGCAAAGTTACTCTATAAAATTAAAATGGAGAACACTTATGGCAATAAACAGCCGTTTACTGAGCAATTGCCAAGTGCTAACAGAGTGCCTATGAAACCGCAAGAGGTTGATGCTCCGTTTAAAAACTTAAATCCTGAACTTAAAAATCCGTTTCGTAATTCCCGGAATCAGAAATTTAAAAATTGAATCGCAATTAAACCCGAATTACAGTTTTGATAATTTCCTTGAAGGAGATTCAAACCGTTTAGCCCGTTCTGCAGGTATGGCTGTTGCCAATAAACCTGGAGGAACTTCATTTAATCCATTATTGATTTTTGGAGGAGTTGGTTTAGGAAAAACGCATTTAGCACATGCTATTGGTGTTGAAGTAAAAGACAAATATCCTGAAAAAACGGTTTTATATATTTCTGCCGAAATTTTCACGCAACAATATATTGATTCGGTAAAAAAGAATAATCGTAATGATTTTATTCACTTTTACCAATTAATCGATGTTTTGATTATTGATGATGTTCAGTTCTTATCTGGAAAATCAGGAACTCAGGACGTTTTCTTCCATATTTTCAATTACCTGCACCAAAATGGAAAACAGGTAATTTTAACTTCAGATAAAGCACCTGTTGACATGCAGGATATTGAACAACGTTTATTATCTCGTTTTAAATGGGGATTATCTGCTGAATTGCACCAGCCTGATTACGAAACACGTATTTCGATCTTAAAAAACATTTTATATCGTGATGGTGTTGAAATGCCAGAGGATATTATTGAATATGTTGCCCGCAATATCAAAACGAACGTTCGTGAACTTGAAGGAGCAATCATTTCGTTAATCGCTCAATCTTCTTTCAATAAAAAAGAAGTTACTATTGAGTTGGCAAAAAGTGTTGTAGAGAAATTTGTTAAAAATGTAAAGAGAGAAATCTCTATCGATTATATTCAAAAAATTGTGTCTGATTATTTCCAGTTGGACATTGAAACACTTCAATCGAAAACCAGAAAAAGGCACGTTGTTCAGGCAAGACAATTGGCTATGTTTTTTGCAAAGAAATTTACTAAAGCTTCTTTGGCAAACATTGGTTCACAAATTGGAGATCGCGATCATGCTACCGTTTTACATGCTTGTAAAACTGTTGACAATTTAGTTTCTACAGACAAACAATTCAAAAAATTTGTCGAAGACATCAACAAAAAATTAACGCTATAAACGCGAATCATGCCAGTAAAAGTTTTAATGGTTTGTTTGGGAAATATTTGCAGATCGCCTTTGGCAGAAGGCATATTGGCATCAAAATTACCAAAAGACAATTTTATAGTTGATTCAGCTGGAACAGGATCATGGCATATTGGTCACGCACCCGATAAACGTTCAATTTCTGTTGCTCAAAAAAATGGCTTATCGATTGACAATCAAAAAGGAAGACAATTTAAAACTTCTGATTTTGACGAATTTGATTATATCTACGTAATGGATAACTCAAATTACCGTGATGTCATTCATCTTGCCAAAACTCCTGAACACAAAAATAAAGTCAATCTTATTCTGAATGAATTATTTCCAGATGAAAATGTAGATGTTCCAGATCCTTACTTATGGCGCAGCTAAATGGATTTGACAATGTTTATCCAAATGCTTGATGAAGCTTGCTGAAATTATCGCAAAAAAACTAATCGCAAAACATTCATAATTTACGTACTTTTCAATTATTATTCAAGAAATTTGAAAAGAAACATTCATTCTATATTTTAAATCTAAAATATACGCAATGAAACTTCTAGGAAAATTATATTTAATTCCAACTACAATGGGCGAAAGCGATCCAATGGATGTTTTGCCTCAAACAGTAAAAAGAAGTATCGATTTTATAGATCATTATATTGTTGAAAATGAAAAAACTGCTAGAAAATCAATAAAAGCAGTTTCACCTGAAAAAAAACAATCAGAACTTATACTTTTCACCTTAAATAAACGCACAGAACCAAGTGAACATTTAGACTTTATCAAACCTTTATTAGAAGGAAAAAATGTAGGTTTGATGAGCGAAGCCGGATGTCCTGGAGTTGCTGATCCTGGCGCCGTAATTGTAAAACTAGCGCATGAAAAAGGAATTCAAGTTGTTCCTTTAGTTGGCCCTTCTTCTATTTTATTAGCGATGATGGCTTCTGGAATGAATGGTCAGAGCTTTACTTTTAATGGTTATTTGCCAATTGATAAAGACGAAAAAAAATCGGCATTAAGACATTTTGAGAAATTATCTCAGGATAAAAATCAATCGCAAATTTTTATTGAAACTCCTTATAGAAACAATAAATTGGTTGAAGATATTTTACAGATTGTGAATCCTTCAACACATCTTTGTATTGCGACAGATATTACACTTCCAACAGAATTTATCAAAACAATGCGTGTCTCTGATTGGAAAAAATTAAAAGTAGATTTACATAATCGACCGACGATTTTTATTATTCATAAAATGTAAACTAACCTTATAACCACCATATGAAAAAGTTGTTAATCCTGATTGTAATTTGTTTTGCGCAAAACACATTTTCTCAAAATGTATTTCCATCAACAAAAAAAAATGAAGTACCGACAATAGGCACAATGTCTGGAGAAAATTCTAATCAAGATCCGATTTATAACAGCGCATGGTATAGACGTCAAGCCTGAATTTCCAGGAGGGTAGATAAATTTTAGAATTTGTCGATGAAAACTTTAAAATCCTGAAAGAAAAATTAACCTAAAAGGAAAAAGATCTACGTACATTTATTGTTGAAAAAGACGGTTCATTAAAGATATAAAAATCCTAAGAGATCTAGGTCATGGCACAGGAAATGAAGCTATTCGAGTTTAAAACTAATCTCCAAAATGGAGTCCTGGAAAACAGAAAGGCGATAATAGTTGTACGAACTTTATTTTCTGTCCCAATAACTTTAAAATAAAATACTTGTTTAGTTATTTTATCACAAAAGTTTTCCCCAAATCAAACTTCATCATGAGTAAACTTCCAAACATAACTACCAGCATTTTTACGGTAATGTCAAAAATGGCAACCGAATATAATGCGATAAATCTTTCGCAGGGATTTCCAAATTTTCCTGTTGACGAAAGGTTGACGAATATTGTTGCAAAATTATCAAAGGAAAATGTACATCAATATACCCCAATGGCAGGTTATCCGCCATTGATGAATCAAATTGCAAAGTTAATTCAGAATTCTTACAACAGAACAATAAATCCTGAAACAGAACTTTTGGTAACTGCCGGTGCAACACAGGGAATTTTCACCTCCATTTTAGCCTTGGTAAAAAAAATGACGAAGTTATTATTCTTGATCCGAGTTATGATTCTTACGAATCACCAGTTTTACTTATGTAATGCAAAACCAATTCGCGTTGCACTAAATGACGATTATACTCCAAATTGGGAAACAATCGAAAAAGCATGTTCGCAGAAAAGCCAAATGATCATCATCAATAATCCGCATAATCCAACTGGAAAAATCTTAAATGAAGCTGATTTTCTTCAATTAGAAAAATTACTTTCAAAATATCCCGATCTTTTAGTTTTATCTGACGAAGTATATGAATACATTACTTTTGAAGAAAAACACATTTCGGCACACACTAAAAATTTTCTTTTAGATCGCTGTATTATGGTTTCTTCTTTCGGGAAATCATTTCATATTACTGGCTGGAAAATTGGTTATACCGATTGCGCCAGAATATTTAATGAAAGAAATCAAGAAAGTGCATCAGTTTTTGGTTTTCAGCGTGAATAGTATTTCGCAATTTGCGATCAGCGAATATTTAGATGTTGTTGATGTAAATTTACTTGGAAAATTCTATCAGGAAAAAAGAGATTATTTTCAAAAACTACTTAAAAACAGTCGCTTTGAACTAAAACCATGCGAAGGAACTTATTTTCAGGTAGCATCTTATGCTAATATTTCAGACGAAGATGATGTAACTTTCTGCAAAAATCTAATCATTAATCATGGCGTTGCAGCAATACCAATTTCAACTTTTTATTCCGACCATAAAGACCAGAAATTAATACGTTTTTGTTTTGCCAAAGATAATTTCACCTTAGAAGCTGCAGCAAAAAAACTATGTGATATATAAAGTTTATCAAAATTTTATAACAATATTATGCGTGCATCCTATTTTTTTAATTAATATTGTAAAAAAAGAAAAGTATGAGCTATACAGATAAAATGTTGCGCGATGACGCCTTAAAAGGCAAAGTCATTGTAGTTACAGGCGGCGGAAGCGGTTTAGGAAAAGCAATGACCAAATATTTCTTAGAATTAGGCGCTCAGGTAGCGATTACTTCCAGAGATTTAGAAAAACTGAAAACTACTGCGGCAGAACTTGAAAGTGAAACGGGCGGAAAATGTTTACCTCTTCAATGCGACGTTCGTCATTATGAAGAAGTAGAAAATATGCTTCAGGAAACTTTAAAAGTTTTTGGAAAAGTAGATATTCTTTTGAACAATGCAGCCGGAAATTTTATCTCGCCAACAGAACGTTTATCTGCAAATGCTTTTGACACTGTAATAGATATCGTACTTAAAGGTTCTAAAAACTGTACACTAGCTTTTGGAAAACATTGGATTGACACCAAACAAACATCAGCTACCATTTTAAATATAGTAACAACTTATGCTTGGACAGGATCGGCTTATGTGGTGCCAAGTGCGACTGCAAAAGCAGGAGTTTTAGCCATGACAAGAAGTCTTGCTGTAGAATGGGCAAAATACGGAATTCGTTCTAATGCAATTGCTCCGGGACCATTCCCAACAAAAGGAGCTTGGGACAGATTGTTGCCAGGAGATCTAGCAGAAAAGTTTGACATGGCAAAAAAAGTGCCTTTGAAACGTGTTGGAGATCATCAGGAATTAGCAAATTTAGCTGCTTATTTAGTTTCTGATTTTTCAGCTTACGTAAATGGTGATGTCATTACAATTGATGGAGGCGAATGGTTAAAAGGCGCGGGACAATTCAATTTATTAGAAGCAATTCCAGAAGAACTTTGGGATCAGCTTGAAATGATGATAAAAGCAAAAAAGAATAAATAATTACAAGTGCTTACTAAATTCAGAATATTTTTTAAATCTATACTGATTGCACGAAATCCCGAAGGTTAACTTTCGGGATTTTTTTTATGTTTTTCGCCACATAAGCAATAATCTTTTAACCATATAAGTAATATTAGTTCAGTCAAGCAACGTTTTGTTTAAATATCTGCTTGCTTAAATTTACTTACATTACTTATATGGTTAAATTACATTATATGTTAAACAATTCACTTAAATTATTAATTTTGCTAAACAAATTATAACATCAATTTTATGCTCATTATTGGACTTGCAGGAGGAACAGGAAGTGGAAAAACAACAGTAGTACATCAAATCATGACAGAATTACCAGACACTGAAGTTGGCGTAATTTCTCAGGATTCGTACTATAAAGAAACAACCAATTTGTCATTTGACGAAAGAGCATTAATTAATTTTGATCATCCAAGATCTATTGATTTTGAATTATTGGTAAAACATCTTAAAAGCTTTAAAAGCTGGAGAGACAATCGATCAGCCCGTTTATTCTTTTATTCAGCATAATAGAACTGATGATACAGTGGCAACACATCCTAGAAAAGTAATGATTGTTGAAGGTATTTTAATTTTGACAAATCCGGAATTACGTGAACTTTGCGATATTAAAATTTTCGTTCATGCCGATTCTGACGAAAGATTAGTTCGTCGTTTAAAAAGAGATATTTCAGAACGCGGACGTGATATCAACGAAGTTTTAAACCGTTATCAAAACACTTTAAAGCCTATGCATGAGCAATTTATCGAACCATCAAAGGCATTTGCAGACATTATTATTCCAAATGACAAATACAACACTGTAGCAATTGATGTAGTTCGTGCCGTAATTAATCAGAGAATTTCATAATTTTTATTGTAAATTTAAACCATAAAAATTAGGAGCTATTTCCCGCTATACGTTACAAACGAAGTTCACTGAACTCCGATTGAAATAAAAGTTAAGTGAAGTAATCTTTTGTGTCTCGTTAAAGAAACGAGACACAAAAGGATTTTCACTTCTATCGGGGCTAAAAAGACCAATCATATTCAAAAGAAACAATCGGTTATATGAAATTCAAAAATCCATACAAAGACAAAAAATGGTTCAAATATTTGGGTAACAAATATGTTTGGGTCTTATTGTTTTTTATTGTTTGGATGTTATTTTTAGATAATTACTCCTATTTTGATCATCGTTTTTTAGATGAACAGATTAACGAACTGCAAGACAATAAAAAATATTATCAGGACGAAATAAAAAAAGATCAAGAACAGATCAAACAACTTAAAAATCCTGAACAAATAGAAAAATATGCTCGCGAAAAGTACTTTATGAAAAAAGACAGCGAAGATATTTACATCATCCAATTTGAAGGAGACACTATTCAAGATAAAGAATAATCAGAAAAAACACCCAATGGCCACTAACCTATTCGAAGATTTTAATCCGATTTCATCCAAACAATGGAAACAAAAAATTCAGTTTGAATTGGATGGAGCCGATTATAACCAAACCGTAATTTGGAATTCTCCCGAAGATATTCAGGTAAAACCTTTTTATCATGACGATGAATTCTACCCAAAGCGCTACTGTACAAACTCAAGCGTTCAAATTTCAAAATCTGCCAAAATATTTTTGTTTTTGATATCGAGAAATCGATAAAAAAAGCAATTAATACTATCGAAAGAGGTGCGGAAAGTTTTCGTTTTACAATTCAAAACGAAAATACGGATATTCAAAAATTATTACAAAATCTTCCTTTAGAAGGAAGGACGGTTTACTTTAATTTAAGTTTTCTTTCAATCGATTTCGTAAAACAATTAGACGCAATTTCTACGGAGAAGAAAGCAATATTTTATTGCAATTTAGATCCAATTAGGCAATTAGCACGTGATGGAAATTGGTTTACAACATCGGATAAAAATAATTTTGAAACACTTGAAAAGATTTCAAACACAAACCAATCTTCCTTTTTTAAGCGTTGATTTAGGTTTATATCAAAATGCTGGTGCAAACATCACACAACAAATTGCTTATAGTTTAGCGCATGCAAATGAATATTTGAACCGCTTTCCAACTTCAACAAAACACAATTGTTTTTCAGATATCAGTTGGAACAAATTACTTTTTTGAAATTGCAAAACTTCGTGCCTTACGAATGCTTTTCAAATTAATTGCTTCTGAATATAATCCGGATTTAGATTGTCATTTATTGGTTACACCAACCAAACGAAATAAAACCATTTACGATTATAATGTCAATATGCTTCGTACAACAACCGAATGCATGTCGGCGATTTTAGGCGGAGCCGATGCTGTTGCGAATTTACCTTACGATGCATTATATCATAAAGACAATGAATTTGGAGACAGAATTGCACGAAATCAATTATTGGTTTTAAAACACGAAAGCTATTTCGATAAGGTCGATAATCCAGCCGATGGAAGTTATTACATCGAAAGCTTGACCATACAATTGGCAGAAAAAACTTTGGCGTTATTTAAGGATATTGAAGCCAACGGAGGTTTTTTAAAACTTTTAAACGACGGAACTATTAAAAAGAAAATTCAGGAAAGCGCTGCTAAAGAACAGGAATTATTCGATTCTAAAAAAGAAGTTTTATTAGGCACCAATAAATATCCAAACAAAGAAGACAAAATGAAACACGATTTAGAATTGTTTCCTTTTGTAAAAATAAAACCAAGAAAAACATTAATTACACCTATAATAGAAAAAAGATTAGCCGAAAAACTGGAACAGGAAAGACTAGAGCTTGAATAATTTTTTTTCAAAGTAATATTTAAAAACAAAAATAAACGAAGCGTCTCCATGATAAGAAAAGACCTTAAACATATTAATCTTCAAAGTCAAAAGTCAAAAGTCGAAAGTCAAAAGTTTGAAAATTTGACCGAAAACTTTACAACTGCCGAAGGAATCGAACTTAAAAAAAGCTATTCTGAAAAGGATATTGAAGATTTAGAGTTTCTTGATTTCGGAGCTGGCTTTGCACCAAATTTACGCGGACCTTACGCAACAATGTATGTGCGCCGTCCTTGGACAATTCGCCAGTATGCAGGATTTTCGACTGCCGAAGAAAGTAATGCTTTTTACAGAAGAAACCTTGCTGCGGGACAAAAAGGACTTTCAATTGCATTTGATTTGCCTACGCATCGTGGTTACGATTCAGATCATGAAAGAGTAGTAGGCGATGTTGGAAAAGCAGGCGTTGCCATCGATTCTGTTGAAGACATGAAAGTATTGTTCGACCAGATTCCGCTGGATGAAATGTCAGTTTCCATGACGATGAATGGAGCCGTTTTACCTATTATGGCATTTCTATATAGTGGCAGCCGAAGAACAAGGCGTTGCAATTGAAAAACTTTCAGGAACCATTCAAAATGATATTTTAAAGGAGTTTATGGTGCGTAATACTTATATTTATCCACCAACACCTTCGATGAAAATTATTGCTGATATTTTTGAATTTACCAGCAAAAAAATGCCGAAATTCAATTCAATTTCAATTTCGGGATACCACATGCAGGAAGCGGGAGCAACAGCCGATATTGAGTTGGCTTATACTTTAGCCGATGGTTTAGAATATATTCGAACCGGATTTATCAACCGGAATGACAATTGATGAGTTTGCTCCTCGCCTTTCTTTCTTTTGGGCCATTGGTATGAATCATTTTATGGAAATTGCCAAGATGAGAGCTGGCCGAATGATTTGGGCAAAACTTATTCAGCAATTTAATCCGAAAAGCGATAAATCACTGGCATTAAGAACACATTGCCAAACCAGCGGATGGAGTTTAACAGAACAAGATCCATTTAATAATGTAGCCAGAACTTGTATTGAAGCAACTGCTGCGGCTTTTGGTGGAACACAATCGATTACATACCAATGCACTTGACGAAGCCATTGCTTTGCCAACTGATTTTTCAGCAAGAATTGCACGAAATACACAGATTTATTTACAGGAAGAAACTAAAATCACCAAAACTGTAGATCCTTGGGGAGGAAGTTATTATGTTGAAAGCGTTGACAAATGAGATTGCTAGAAAGCACTTGGAAATTAATTGAAGAAGTAGAAGAATTAGGCGGAATGACAAAAGCAATCGAAGCCGGAATTCCGAAACTTCGAATTGAAGAAGCCGCAGCAAGAAAACAAGCAAGAATTGACAGTGGACAGGATATTATTGTTGGCGTTAATAAATTTAGATTAGAAAAAGAAGATCCGCTTCATATTTTGGATGTTGACAACCAAATGGTTCGTAAACAACAAATTGAACGGCTTAACAGAAATAAAAGCAAGTAGAAATACTGAAAAAGTAAATCAATCACTAGAAAAATTAATTCATTGTGCTAAAACTGGCCAAGGAAACTTATTAGAAATTGCAACTGAGGCTGCGCGAGAACAGAGCAACTCTTGGGCGAAATAAGCGATGCTCTGGAAAGTGTTTTTGGACGATTCAAAGCACAAATTAAATCCTTTAGCGGTGTGTATAGTGCAGCAATAAAAAACGACGAAAATTTTGAAAAGGCAAAACAATTAGCTGATGCCTTTGCTAAACAAGATGGCAGACGCCCAAGAATTATGATTGCCAAAATGGGCCAAGACGGTCATGATCGAGGTGCAAAAGTAGTCGCAACCGGTTATGCCGATGTTGGATTTGATGTGGATATAGGTCCACTTTTTCAAACTCCAGCTGAAGCTGCCAAACAGGCTGTAGAAAACGACGTTCATATTTTAGGGGTTTCATCACTAGCTGCCGGACATAAAACATTGGTTCCGCAAGTTATTGAAGAACTTAAAAAATATGGCCGTGAAGATATTATGGTTATTGTAGGCGGTGTGATTCCGGCGCAGGACTATCAATACTTATTTGATGCCGGCGCTGTGGCCATTTTTGGACCAGGAACTAAAATAAGTGAAGCGGCAATTCAAAATTTTAGAAATATTAATTGACTAAATTTAGAGCATAAAAAATCCCGAATATTGATTCGGGATTTTTTATGCTTTTTTAGATTCTTAATGTATTGTCGCATTATTATCAGCTTCAATATAAGAGAGATCATAACCTCCAAAATCTTTCATATAGCTTTTTAATGAAGTTCCGTAAGCATCTCTAAAATGCCTCGCTCCTTTGATTTTTAAAGAAGTTTTTCACTGAACCAGCTCCACCAAGATGCGCTGCTGCTAAAATTCCAGATTCGGTAATTTCAATGCCATTAATTACTTTTCCTTCGTACTTTTCGATTTCATAACGCAAAATCCATTTGTTTTTGGATAATAAAGCAATGAAAGCTTTTTCTTGTAACGCAGGATCCTTTAAAAAGGCTTTGTTGTTTTTTATACCAATTGCTCTTAGGGCTTCAGAACCAAACTGGTATTTTCCCATATAACCAAGTGAATTAACCAAGCGGTACTTTCCTTGAGATTCTTTAAAAGCAACTGCTTCTTTAAAACCTATAAAATGATTTCCGGTGTATGGGAAGTTTAAATTAGGATAATCATCCTTTTCTTGTGATGGAAATATGTATTCTGCTCCATCTGATTTTTCGGTAAGAAACCAACGTTTGGTTTCCAGATTGAAGGGTTTAAAACCCAAACTTAAAAATGTAATAATAACGACTAAACTCGCATAAAAATACCATTTCTTTATCATAAATTGTTTTTCTTCAAGACCCTGTCACCTTCTTGAAATTTCTACAGTGCAAAGATAAGAAATACAAAATAATACTGTAAATCAGCAATTTACGAAAATTAAAAAAAATAAAAACTCTCTTTAAGCCCTTTGACCATGCAGTTTAAGAGCATTTTCGACGAAGTAAAATTCTATCGAAAAACAGTAAAAATTAAATCTCCAAAAATGTCATTTTTATCATTTTTTTATCAAATTTGTTAAAAAACAAAGATAAAGCTTACAAAAAATATTCCTTTTTTGGTCTGAGTATAATTTCAACTTGAAAATATTCAGAATAATTTTGTAGTAAAAAACCTAAAAAAGCTTGATTTTCGTTTTATTTTGAAAAAAAGTCGTTTTCAAAATTTTTAAAACGTCAAATTTCAGTTATTTTTTTAATTCTGGAATAAAAAAAATCAAGATTTATTTTCTAAATAACGGAACAAATTATATTTACAAAAAAAAACCGAAGCAAAATTTACTTCGGTTTCATATTTATATTCTTCAAAAAAATAATTTATCTCGTAACACCTTGACTGGCAATCCAGTCTGAATATTTTTTAGCATTCACATTATGTTCTGCTAAAGTCGATGCAAATTCATGATAGCCAAAACGGTCAACACTCGCACAGAAATAAATATAATCATTTTTTTCAGGATTTAAAACTGCTTCAAGAGCCGTAATATCTGGCATTGCGATTGGTCCCGGAGGAAGTCCTACATGTTCACATAAGTATTATATGGAGATCGCATAACCAAATCATTATAAAAAACTCTTTTAATAACTTGATCAAAATTATTATCTCTTAATTTCAAAGCATAAATCACGGTTGGATCTGCCTGAAGCGGCATTTCTAAACGCAAACGATTCAAATAAACTCCAGCAATTCTAGGTCTTTCGTCTTTCTTTACAGATTCTTTATGAACGATAGAAGCTAGAATAGTAGCTTGAACCGGAGTAAGTCCTTGTTTTTTTGCTTTCGCAATTCTTTCATCCGTCCAAAAATTATGATATTCTTTGATCATTTTATCACGGAATTTTTCTGCCGAAGTATTCCAATAAATCTCATAGGTATTCGGAATAAACATAGCAAAAACATTGTTTTCATTGAAGCCATTTGCGCCATGAAAGTAGAATCTTTAATTGCTTTCAATAAAGACAAACTGTCAGCTTCGATTTCAGAACCAACTCTTCCCGCAAAATTCTCAAGACGCTCTTGATTATTAAAAGCTAATTTTACCGGAACATTTGCACGCATTGCACGAACTAAATCAATATTATTCATATCCTTTTTTCAATAAAAAACGATCCAGATTTTACATTTTCAGGATAATTTCTTTTATTGGCTACCATTTCGAAATTGTCAAAGTTTTTGACATATGGCTCTAATATTTTTTTTACGTCTGTATAATTTGCTCCAGTTGGCACATAAACGTAAAGTTCTTCTTTCTTCGAATTTGGTATTCGAACTGAAAATTTTGTTAATTAAAATAAATCCGTAAATCATTAAAACTGAAATTATGGCTACAGCTATTATCGTGATAATTTTTTTTAAGCTCAAAGTTTAAATTTTAGATTTGTTTATTAATTAATTGAAAAATTGCTTCATCTTGATAGTGGTTATTCAGCAAAATCCAATCTTTTTTAATTCCGATTTTCTCAAAACCAAATTTAGTAAAAAGTGCTATACTTGCTACATTTCCTACATTAATATTTGCATAAAGCTGATGCAGATTTAAATTATGAAAAGAGTAATTAATTAATAACTCTAATGCCTCAGAACCAATGTTTTGATTTCTATTTTCTTTATTTTGAATCACGATTCCCACATCCCGCCCTATTATTTCTAGGATCAAATTCAAATATATCAATCAATCCAATGGCAGGAAAATCTTCATCTTGACAAATGGCCAATCGCAATTGTTTTGCTTCATAAATATCTTGTTGTGCATTTTCTAAGATATTGCCGAACTCAAAAAACGGCTATAAGGCGTATTAGGTATTACTGACTTCCCAAATACTCTGATCATTTTCCATCGCATACACAAACTCTAAATCATTTGGTTCTAATGCACGCAGATAAATATTTTCGCCTTTGAGTGTTATCATTTCAATAATTTTAGATTTTAGATTTTAGATTTTAGAGTGTCAGAATGTAGATTGTCGATTTTTAAATTTGGAATTTGAATTCGAAATTCACTAAGACTAACAAATTGATTATATCTCTATCGTTCCTTTAAAAACAAATTTTGCAGGTCCAGTCAAGAAAACATTTGAAAAGTGTTCTCCAATTTTATCAAATGAAACAACTAGTTTTCCGCCTTCGACATTTAAATTAATTGAAGTTTTATCCGTTTGTCCAATTGCATTCATTGCAATGGCAACTGCAGTTGCTCCAGTTCCGCAAGCCAAAGTTTCATCTTCCACACCTCTTTCATAAGTACGAAGTGAAAAAGTATCATCATCAATCTTTCTTCACGAAATTAATATTGCTGCCTTTTTCGCCATATAGTGCTCCGTAACGAATTGCTGCTCCGTTTTCTTTTACATTATAATTGTTGTAAATTTTCAACAATTTGCACATGGTGAGGAGAACCTGTATTTAAAAAGGTATACGAATCATGCTTTTGAACTTCATCAACATCAATCATTTGCAACGAAACAATGGCATCATTTCCTACTGAAGCGTGATGCAAACCATCGGTTGCGATAAAAGTTGCTTGATGTTGATAACCCCAAGCTGATTAGCAAAAGCAACCAAACAACGGCCTCCATTACCGCACATCGAACTTTCATTTCCGTCAGAGTTATAATAAACCATTTTGAAATCAGTTTCAGAATCATTTTCAAGTAAAATAAGTCCGTCAGCACCAATGCCAAATCTTCTGTCACATAAACGTTCAATCAGTTGAATATCTTCTTTTGGAAAAAAATTTGCACGATTGTCAATCATCACAAAATCGTTACCTGTACCTTGATATTTATAAAATTCTATTTGCATTTTTTAGTTAGTTAAATAATGCAAAAGTACGAAGAAACTGCGAAGATTAATTAATGAAATGTTAATCATTGTTAAAGAGAGTTAAAGCGTTTTATCAAATAATTTTTTGCTATAATTTTACGTTATAAATATTAAAACAAATACCTAAAATAACTTAAAAATAAATTGTAATTATGAAAAGATTTTCAACCTTATTTTTAGTGTCATTACTAAGTGGTGCTACTACCCTTGGTGCTTACAAGTTATTATTTGATGGCAACAATTCTTTTTTTGGAAGAGGAAATTCTGTTGTTACGCTCGCCCCAAATTCATTTGGCAGAAATGTTGCATTATCAGCCGAAACTGTTGATTTTACTGCAGCTGCAGATAAGACAATTCATACTGTTGTTCACGTAAAAAATGTTTCGAGAAGAACAGTCAGCAATCCGATGATGGAATTTTTCTACGGATATGGCGGTCAACAACAACAGGAACAAGTAGGAACTGGTTCTGGTGTTATTATTTCTGAAGATGGATACATTGTGACCAACAATCACGTAATTAAAGATGCTTCTGAAATTGAGATTACCTTAAACAATAAAAAATCATACACGGCGAAATTGATCGGTACCGACTCAAAAATGGACATCGCTCTATTGAAAATCAATGCCGATGAAAAATTCCCATATACTGCTTTTGCAAATTCTGACAATGTAAAAATTGGCGAATGGGTTTTGGCAGTTGGCAATCCTTACAACTTAACTTCAACCGTAACTGCCGGAATTGTTTCGGCGAAAGCCAGAAACTTAGATAAAGCGGAATTCAGTCATTCATCCAGACTGATGCCGCTGTAAATCCTGGAAATAGCGGTGGAGCATTAGTAAATACCCGAGGAGAATTAATTGGAATCAACACTATGATTTCATCGATGACTGGTTCTTATGTTGGATATTCATTTGCAGTCCCGTCTAATATCGCCAGAAAAATTATCGAAGACATAATGGAATTCGGAAATGTTCAAAGAGGAATTTTAGGTGTTGAAGGTGGTGAATTAAATAGTACTGCATCAAAAGAATTAGGAATTTCTCAAACACAAGGATTTTATATCAGTAAAGTTTCTAAAAATTCCGGTGCTGAAAAAGCTGGCCTTTCAAAAGGAGATATTATCGTAAAATTAGATGATCAAAACATCGCAACTTATGCTGATCTTTCAGGTTATATTAACACGAAACGACCAAACGATGTAGTCAAAGTTACTTATATGAAAGATGGACAAATGAAAACAGTTCCGGTAACTTTAAGTAAAAATGAATTTTTTAGCACCGAGTTTAAAGGTATTGAATTAGAAAATATTGATGCCACTGATAAGAAGAAATTCAGAATTGATTATGGTGTGAAAATTAAAAACATAACCAGATGACAATTTAATGCAATATCAAAATGAATTGCAAGGCAATATCATTTTGAGCATCGACAATGTAAAAGCAACAAATGTTGAAACCGTTTCGAAACTTTTAAGCAAAAAAGATGAAGGACAAAGTGCTCGAATTGAAATGATAAATAGAAATGGAGAAATATTCAGAATAATTATTTAATTATAGTCGCAGTTTTCAGTCGCAGTTTTCAGTGCAGTTTTCAGTTTCTGAAGAATGAATACTGGGAACTGAGACCGAAAACTAGTAAAAACCCTATCATAAAAAGCCATCTGAAGAAAATTAAGGTGGCTTTTTTATTTTTAAAAATAAATCACAAAATAGTTTACGAAATCGATTGAAATGGATACTTTTGCGCCAAATTTTAAAATAGTGAGCATTTTATTTTTTTCAATTTAATCAATTATGAGTAAAAAATCTTTGTACCAAAAAGAGGTATCGTTACAAGTCGACCGAAGAAGAGCTGGTGTCGAATTAATAAAAGTCATAAGTGATTTATGGTATGACAAATCCATCGAAATGGTTTTATTTAAAAACCAATTGTTGGATAAAAATGTCAGTGACATAATCAATTTGCATCAATATGCAGGTGAATTCGTTGGCAAACCAATTAGCGTTTTTGATTCTGTTGAAATTGCAAAAGTAATTTTGACGTTAGATTTACCACCTGCAAAATTAGATCTTAGGAAAACTTACCTACGAATATCTTTTAGAAGAAGAAAAATATCCAGATGCAAGATATTTCGTAATGGAAAAATTGAAAAAAGCCAAATCAACCAAAGAAATTCAGCCAAAAGATGTTGTTTTATACGGCTTTGGAAGAATTGGACGTTTGTTAGCCAGAGAGTTAATGTCAAAAACCGGAAAAGGAAACCAATTGCGTTTGAGAGCAATTGTAACCCGTGACAAAAATGATGCATCAATTTTAGAGAAACGAGCTTCTCTTTTGCGATATGATTCAATTCATGGAGATTTTCAAGGTTCAGTAATTGCTGATCCAAAGAATAATGCTTTAATCATTAACGGAACCACCGTTCACATTATAAGTGCCAATACTCCGGAAGAAATAGACTATACACAATACGGAATCAATGATGCTTTAGTTATTGATAATACCGGGGCTTTTACATCAGAAGAAACTTTAAAAAGACATTTAATTTCAAAAGGAGTTGGTAAAGTATTATTGACAGCTCCAGGAAAAGGAATTCCGAATATCGTTCATGGTGTTAATCACAATGAATACAATCCAGATGAAATCAAATATTTTTTCGGCGGCATCATGTACAACAAATGCTATTACTCCAATTTTAAAAGTAATTGAAGATACATTTAGGTGTTACAAAAGGTCATTTAGAAACCATTCATGCGTATACAAATGACCAGAATCTGGTTGACAATATGCATAAAAAATACCGACGTGGCAGAGCAGCAGCAGTAAATATGGTTATTACCGAAACTGGTGCCGGAAGTGCAGTTGCAAAAGCTATACCTTCACTTAGAAGGAAAACTGACTTCAAATGCTATTCGTGTTCCAGTTCCAAATGGTTCTTTGGTAGTTTTAAATTTAGAAGTTAAAAAAGCAACATCAATTTCCGCAATTAATAAAATCATGAAAAAATATGCTCTTGAAGGTGAACTTGTGGAGCAAATTAAATATTCTTTGAACAATGAATTGGTTTCTTCTGATATTGTAGGAACTTCTGCTCCATGCAATTTATGATAGCAATGCTACAATTGTCTCTAAAGATGGAAAAAATATTGTACTTTATATTTGGTACGATAACGAATATGGCTATAGTCATCAGGTAATTCGTTTAGCAAAATACATTGCCAAAGTAAGACGATTTACATACTATTAATATAAAACCAAAACTACCATTTCTTAAAACCATCAAGTTTTCTTGATGGTTTTTTGTTTGAATTAAATCGGAAGAACCGTTGTGCTTTTTACTTCAGAGATTACAAAAACAGTATTTAATAAGAGAAACTTCAGGTAAAATTGATAGTTTTTTTTGATGAAAATGATGATAGCTTTCCATATCCGGAATGATAATTTTAAGCATATAATCAAAATTTCCTGAAACATAATTACATTCCACAACCTCAGGTAAATTCAAAATCGATTGATTAAATCCTTCAGAAGTATCATAAGTCTGTTTTGTTAAGGTAACTTGGCAATATACTGTAAGATTATTTCCGAGTTTTTTCTTGTTCAAAATCGAAACATATTTCTCTATAACACCCTCTTTCTCAAGACGTTTAACCCTATCATGAACCGGTGTTAAGGGACAGATTTATTTTATTTGCAATGTCCTTTAAGCGTATAATGCGCATTTTCCTGCAAAAGTCGTAAGATTTTTTTGTCAATTTCATCTAAAGCCATAACGAAAACGTTTTCTTTAATTAATAGAATTTAGTCATTTTTTCTTTTTTGAGAAGCTCAAAAGCACTTAAACAGAATATATTTCTGTAAAAGTATAAAATAAAATAATATTTTCTTATTTATAAGATCGATTATCAATAATATATTCTCTATCAGTAGCTTTGTAAAATAAATTCAACAAAAAACAAAAAATATAACGATTATGATAATAGGTGTTCCAAAAGAAATTAAAAACAACGAAAATCGTGTAGCATTAACTCCAGCTGGTGTTTCTGAAATGAAAAAACATGGACATGCAGTTTATGTTCAATCGACTGCAGGTTTAGGAAGCGGATTTAGTCGATGATGAGTATGCAACTGCTGGAGCAGTAGTTTTAGGAACTATTGAAGAAGTTTATGCAATTGCTGAAATGATCATCAAAGTAAAAGAACCAATTGCTTCTGAATATCCGTTAATCAAAAAAGATCAATTGCTTTTTACTTATTTCCACTTTGCTTCATCAGAGCCATTAACTCATGCAATGCTTGAAAAAGGTGCAGTTTGTTTAGCTTATGAAACAGTTGAAAAAACAGACCGTAGTTTACCATTATTAGTTCCAATGTCTGAAGTTGCAGGTCGTATGGCTATTCAACAAGGAGCAAAATATCTTGAAAAACCATTAAAAGGAAGAGGAATTCTTTTAGGTGGTGTTCCAGGTGTACCACCAGCAAAAGTATTAGTTTTAGGTGGAGGAATTGTTGGAACTCAAGCGGCGAAAATGGCTGCTGGTTTGGGAGCTCAAGTAACTATTATGGATTTAAGTTTGCCACGTTTACGTCAACTTAGACGATATTATGCCAGCAAATGTAAATACAGAAATGTCAAATCATTATAACATCACGAGAGCAATAAAAGATGCTGACTTAATTGTTGGAGCAGTTTTAATTCCAGGAGCAAAAGCACCTCACTTAATTACTCGTGACATGCTTAAATTAATGCGTCCAGGAACTGTTGTTGTTGACGTTGCGGTTGATCAAGGAGGGTGTATCGAAACTTGTACTCCTACAACTCACGAAAATCCAACTTTTATTATTGATGATATTGTTCACTATTGTGTAGCTAATATGCCAGGTGCTGTACCTTATACATCAACTTTGGCTTTAACTAATGCAACTTTACCATATGCATTACAATTAGCAAACAAAGGATGGGAAAAAGCTTGTAACGAAAACGAAGAATTGAAAAAAGGATTAAACGTTGCGAATGGAAAAATCCTTTACAAAGGAGTTGCCGAAGCTTGGAATCTTCCTTATAACGAAGAATTAGTGTTAGCAAACGCATAAGTGCTAACATTAAAATAAGTGCTTACTAAAAACACTGCTTAAAAGGCTTTTCTTAATTGAAAAGCCTTTTTTTTGTGCATAAAAAAAGCCAGTCGATAAAATGACTGACGTTTAACTTTATGTGAAATAGACTAAATTATTTTTTCTGCATTTTTCCAAACTTCTGATTTTCTCATCTAAAACTTCCTGCATTACTTTTGCTTCAGTTCCATTAGGGAAAGCAACTTTAATTTTTTGAGCAATTGTTGGAGCAATTTCCGTGATAGCTTTTTTATCATATGATTCTCCTTTTTTAATATGCCATCCGTAAAATATAGCAGGCACATGAGTATCATAACTGTAAGGCGTTCCATGAGATGTACCAGTTGCCGAATATTCAATATCACCAGGCTTATCAATGACAACCATATCACCATCCTGCGTTACATCATATCCTTTTGCTACAAAATTTAAATAATAGTCATTTCCGGAATTTGCTAGAATTTCTTCTTCAGTATATACTTTTTTAACTTGTGGCTGTGAAATCAAAAATTCTTTAAATGCTTGTTTTACTTTTGCTAATTCCAAACCTTTATCTTTTATAATTTGCTTATTGAAGAAAATATTGAAATTAGAATAATTTAGAACTAAATCAACTCCAAAAGTCTTAACTGAAAAATCTTGAAACTTTTTTAAACATCTTTTGACGGATAATTATCTACATTATATTTACGATCTTTTAAATAAATTACATTTTCAGCACCAGCATGATCTGCGGTTAAAAAAAAAGATAATTTCCTTTACCCAACAGTCTTATCCAAATAAGCTAAAAAGTCAGCAATCGTTTGATCCAATCTTAAATAAGTATCCTGAAGTTCCATTGAACGTGGCCCAAGTAAATGCCCTACATAATCCGTTGATGAGAAACTTACCGTTAAGAAGTCAGTAATATTATCTTTTCCTAAGCTCTTCTTTTTCAATAGCTTTTTTAGCAAATTCAGCTAATAAATCATTTCCAAATGGAGTAGCTCTTAGAATTCCCGCATCATTTTTCTCATACATTGTTTTCAAATCATATGGAAAAACAGGCGCTGCACTTCCGTATAATTTACCTTCATATGGATTATTATCAGGAAAGCTTTCATTATAAATCGAAGCTGGTTTATACAAATCCCAACCTTTATTGATATATTTCATATAGTTTTTTTCGTTATTGAATTCAGTTACCCATTCTGGTAATTTTTCACCATAAAAAGTACTAGAAATAAAAGAACCCGTTTTACTGTACCAAAAAGCCCAGTTAGCAAAATGACCAGCTGGCAAAATTGCACCACGATCTTTAAGACTCATTCCAATAACTTTCCCTTGAAAGTTAGTCGCCATTCTAACTTCATCAGTAATAGTAGTGCTTTGAAGATTTTTGGGAGACATTGCGCCCTCTACTGCAGTTCCATCACCAACAGTTTTTACGCCGGCATCATCAGTACAATACATATCTTTGCCTAAAGTTCTGCTGAACCACTCATTACCAACTATTCCATGAGTTGCTGGCGTTGTACCTGTATAAATTGAAGCATGTCCTGGTGCAGTATAAGTTGGCATATAATTATAATGCATATTTTGAAAAGTATATCCATTATTCATTAATCTCTTAAAGCCATTTTGTGAAAAATCATCAGAAAATCGATATAAATATTCCATTTTCATTTGATCCACAACAATACCTACAACCAACTTAGGGCGTTGTTGAGCATTTAAATTTGCAATAACAAACAATGTCAACAATACAATAGTTTTTTTCATACTTAAATTATAATATTTAAAACAAAAATAGTGATTCACATTTAAAAAGGCTAATCACTAAATTTAAAACCCAAAATTGACTTTAATTTAACAGAATTATATAACTAAGCATAAAGTCGTATTGCAAGTTTAATTTAAATTACAAATAACTTGAGCGTTTCCCTTCGGGCCGGGCTCTGCGCTGTATCTTTTGCGGAAGGATTTTCAGTTTAAAAGAGATGTTCACGTTCCCGCAAAAGGATGCCGCTTCGATCCCTGACGCATTTCGAGGCAGAAAGATGTCTTGGTTTTAAAAAGAATCAGAACCGCCAAAAACTGCTGTAAAACAAAAAATCCTCATCAAATAAATGATGAGGATTCTTTAAAGAAAGGCGACGACATACTCTCCCACATAGCTGCAGTACCATCTGCGCAGGCGGGCTTAACTTCTCTGTTCGGGATGGGAAGAGGTGAGCCCCGCCGCAATAACCACCTTAAGGCTGTTGGTTGCTTGGGCAACTTTTTAATTAATAATTGATAATTGACAATTAATAATTAAAACAATATCTTAACATACTGAGATAAAGAAAGTATTTCATTTTAGAAAGTTTCTTTCCCGAGCCTTTCGGCTCGGGAAAAAGGGTGTACATAAGCTTACGGATTATTAGTACTACTCGACTATGACATTACTGCCTTTACATCTATAGCCTATCAACGTGGTCATCTTCCACGATCCTTAAAAGAAATCTCATCTTGTGGTGGGTTTCGCGCTTATATGCTTTCAGCGCTTATCCCTTCCCAACGTAGCTAC
>CAWCGN010000006.1:0-245231 GCA_963795025.1 uncultured Flavobacteriaceae bacterium
TTGTTGCCCATACGGGGCTGTCACCCTCTTTGGCGCTCCTTTCCAGAAGCTTCCGGTTCCTTGTGCATGAAATATCGCGGTCCTACAACCCCAACAATGCCGTAACATTATTGGTTTGGGCTAATCCGCGTTCGCTCGCCACTACTTACGGAATCACTTTTGTTTTCTTCTCCTCCGCCTACTTAGATGTTTCAGTTCAGCGGGTTTGCCCACCTATCGGTGTACTATCTCTTCAAGATAGTGGGTTGCCCCATTCGGGTATCTGCGGATCGATCGATGTGTGCTCGTCCCCGCAGCTTTTCGCAGCTTATCACGCCCTTCATCGCCTCTGAGAGCCTAGGCATCCCCCATACGCCCTTATTTTGCTTATTGTACCAATCTTGAAATCAATCAAGACCGTTTTTTTTTGTCTTCTGCAAGAAATGCAGAAAACGCTTTCTACTTTTTATTATTTTCTTATCTCAATATGTCAATGAACTTTGTCAAGCTTTAGGCTTCAAGCAATATGCCTTAGGCTTTATTAGCTTACAGCCTACAGCTTATAGCTTACGGCTTTTTGTGGAGAATAACGGAGTCGAACCGTTGACCTCCTGCGTGCAAGGCAGGCGCTCTAGCCAGCTGAGCTAATCCCCCAATCTAATTATGAATTGTGAATTATGAATTATGAATTTTTTGTAATCCGTAATCTTTCAACTCTAGAATTTCCTTCTTTTTAAGCTTTCCAGTCTTTCCAATCATCAATTGCCAATTATTAATTGTCAATTCATCTTAAAAAGTAGTCCCGGGCAGACTCGAACTGCCGACCCCTACATTATCAGTGTAGTACTCTAACCAGCTGAGCTACGAGACTCTGTTTTACCTAAGTTTTATCATTATTTTAAATCGACAGCAAGAGTAATCGAATCTTGTCATTCAGAACGTTCAGGATCTTCATCTTTTTTCCCCATCGTGTGCAAGCACTAACAATCGGGCTCTAGAAAGGAGGTGTTCCAGCCGCACCTTCCGGTACGGCTACCTTGTTACGACTTAGCCCTAGTTACCAGTTTTACCCTAGGCAGCTCCTTGCGGTCACCGACTTCAGGCACCCCCAGCTTCCATGGCTTGACGGGCGGTGTGTACAAGGCCCGGGAACGTATTCACCGGATCATGGCTGATATCCGATTACTAGCGATTCCAGCTTCACGGAGTCGAGTTGCAGACTCCGATCCGAACTGTGACCGGCTTTGTAGATTCGCTCCTGGTCGCCCAGTGGCTGCTCTCTGTACCGGCCATTGTAGCACGTGTGTAGCCCAAGGCGTAAGGGCCGTGATGATTTGACGTCATCCCCACCTTCCTCACAGTTTGCACTGGCAGTCTTGTTAGAGTTCCCGACTTGACTCGCTGGCAACTAACAACAGGGGTTGCGCTCGTTATAGGACTTAACCTGACACCTCACGGCACGAGCTGACGACAACCATGCAGCACCTTGTAAATTGTCTTGCGAAAGTTCTGTTTCCAAAACGGTCAATCTACATTTAAGCCTTGGTAAGGTTCCTCGCGTATCATCGAATTAAACCACATGCTCCACCGCTTGTGCGGGCCCCCGTCAATTCCTTTGAGTTTCATTCTTGCGAACGTACTCCCCAGGTGGGATACTTATCACTTTCGCTTAGCCACTGAGCTTGCGCCCAACAGCTAGTATCCATCGTTTACGGCGTGGACTACCAGGGTATCTAATCCTGTTCGCTACCCACGCTTTCGTCCATCAGCGTCAATCAATTGGTAGCAACCTGCCTTCGCAATTGGTATTCCATGTAATCTCTAAGCATTTCACCGCTACACTACATATTCTAGTTGCTTCCCAATAATTCAAGTCCAGCAGTATCAATGGCCGTTCCACCGTTGAGCGATGGGCTTTCACCACTGACTTACTAGACCGCCTACGGACCCTTTAAACCCAATGATTCCGGATAACGCTTGGATCCTCCGTATTACCGCGGCTGCTGGCACGGAGTTAGCCGATCCTTATTCTTACGATACCGTCAAGCTCCTACACGTAGGAGTGTTTCTTCTCGTACAAAAGCAGTTTACAATCCATAGGACCGTCATCCTGCACGCGGCATGGCTGGATCAGGCTTGCGCCCATTGTCCAATATTCCTCACTGCTGCCTCCCGTAGGAGTCTGGTCCGTGTCTCAGTACCAGTGTGGGGGATCTCCCTCTCAGGACCCCTACCCATCGTAGCCTTGGTAAGCCGTTACCTTGCCAACTAGCTAATGGGACGCATGCTCATCTTTCACCGTTGTGACTTTAATTATAAAAGGATGCCCTTCCATAATACTATGAGGTATTAATCCAAATTTCTCTGGGCTATCCCTCTGTGAAAGGCAGATTGCATACGCGTTACGCACCCGTGCGCCGGTCTCAAGGCCCGAAAGCCTCTACCCCTCGACTTGCATGTGTTAAGCCTGCCGCTAGCGTTCATCCTGAGCCAGGATCAAACTCTTCATCGTATATTGTTTGCTTCGATTTCCCGAAGCTGTTTATTATTCGACGAACATCTATCGGTTCTTTTTCGAATCTTCCGATTCCATTACTCTTATTCTTTTTGTTCCAGCATCTCTGCTGAAACGGCTGTCAATTCAATATGTCTACGAACGTAATTTTTTGTCTTTCGCTTGTCTCTCAAAGCGGGTGCAAAACTAAAACTTCTTTTTGTTTCTCGCAAGAAAAAAATGAAAAAATTTGAAGCTTTTTTTTTCGCCTCTTTTTTTTGTTTTTCTCACCAGTATCTCAAGGAACTTTCCGTGTTTTGCGGGGTGCAAATGTAATACCCGTTTTCCAATCCTGCAAGCTTTTCCGAATCTTTTTTTGAAAATAAATTTTTCCGTCTTGATTCTCTTTCCTGCCAGTATTTCGGTGAACGTCTTTCGCTGTTGCGGGTGCAAAAGTACCACCTTTATCCAGTTATACAAGCTTTTTCAGGATCTTTTTTTCCTGTTTTTTCATTCTTTTTCTTAACTTGCTGATAACGGATTCTTTACATATCCATTTTTTTTCATACTTTGTGGGGTTTTTCTTAATTACGATGCACTTTCTCTGTTTTTCACGCTCTTTCTGCCTGAAGTTTTGAGGAGTTTTCAGTCTTTGATCTCCTTTTTTGAGGAGAAATCAGGATTAGCAAGCGGGTCTTCTGGCATATTTGATCTCGCAAAGACGCAGAAGCGCAAAGTTTTCTGCCTTCTTTCTTCTGAAAACACCTTTTCCTTAATGAAATTTCTTCTGGAAACAACTGCCCTAGCCCCGATGGGAGGGAAAATCCTTTTGTGCCGGGGTTCGGCACAAAAGATTTGGAAGGACAGCGGGAAACAGCTCCTTATTAAAAACAAATTCCAATTCTTGACTAAAAGGGCTTCGGCTCCCCTCAGCCTGACATACTATATATTACATCTTGGTCAATTGGCTTTTCAGCCGCACATAAGACGCACTGCTGTGCGCCTCTACGGAAAATTGGCATTTCAATTGGCTCTATACTTATATATGTATATATGAATAAAAAAACAGACCCGACAAGTTTTCAAAACCTGTCGGGTTGCATATGACATATATATTATATAGATAACGATTCACGTTTTATCGATTAGCTGGAGCTTTTGCTTTTTCTTCCCATTTACTCATTAAATCATTATAATCAATTGGATTTGCTGGTTTCTGATTTACCAAACGACCGGACTCGAATGCTCGCTGAAGAATAGTTTCAATTAAATAGTCTTCATTGACTTCGTATGGATTGTATTCCTTCTTTAAACTAATGTCGAATAAATTGGCAGTGGTATTAGAAACAAAGGCTTTGAAACCGCTTTTTAAAGTTCGTATCAATTCATAAGTTGTAATTCCAGTTTGTCTGTGAACTAATTTTACAAGAATCTGACCTTGTTTTCGCGAAAGCTTCTTAAGTCTATCTTCAAATTCATTGTTTAAATAGTCTTCAACGATTTTGAAATATTTCTTTTTCTCACGGTTTGAATTCAATCGCGCCATTCCTTTATTTAATGCGGTCAATCTATCTGCTGCTAATTTTGCATACGGATACACTTTATAAACTCGGTTTTGAAGTATCAAGAATTGCTTTTGCGCTTCGGGATCGAGTTTCTCTTTTGTAATAATGATCTCAGGCAATTCAATTGTATCACCCAAAATAGAATCTTTTTCAGTTAGCACATAGCCCATTTGCTGGTTTTCTTTAGGCGTAACCTGAGCCTGACTTGTGAAGGAAATCAATATAAAGAATAAAAGAATGCTGGTAAATCTCATTGAGTCATAATTTAAATGTAAAATTATATATTTATATACAACTCTAATACCAAATTTATAATTTAGCAAAAAAATATTTTTATGAGCACAGAATCTATCTTAAAAGATACCTCAATTGCTTTCCTGGAAAGCTACCTAAATAACGCCTCACCTACTGGTTATGAAAGTGAAGGACAAAAACTTTGGATGAATTATTTGAAACCATACGTTGATACTTTTATTACAGACACTTATGGAACTGCCGTTGGAGTCATTAATCCAGATGCTCTTTTTAAAGTAGTAATTGAAGGACATGCAGATGAAATTTCATGGTATGTAAATTATATTACAGATGATGGATTAATATATGTGATAAGAAATGGTGGTTCTGACCATCAAATTGCTCCATCAAAAAGAGTTCATATACATACTAAAAAAGGTATTGTAAAAGGTGTTTTTGGCTGGCCGGCTATTCACACCCGTTTGCGCGACAAAGAAGAGGCACCAAAATTGAGTAATATATTTATCGATTTAGGTTGCGAAACTAAGGAACAAGTTGAAGCTCTTGGTGTTCATGTAGGTTGTGTGATTACTTATCCTGATGAATTTATGATTTTAAACGAAAACAAATTTGTTTGTCGTGCTATAGATAATAGAATGGGCGGTTTTATGATTGCTGAAGTTGCAAGACTTCTTCACGAGAATAAAAAGAAACTCCCATTTGGATTGTATATCGTAAACTCTGTTCAGGAAGAAATTGGTTTACGCGGTGCTCAAATGATTGCACAGACAATTAAGCCAAATGTTGCTATCATTACTGATGTTTGCCACGATACTACTACTCCAATGATTGACAAAAAGGTAGAAGGCGATTTAAAAATGGGGAAAGGTCCTGTTATTGCTTATGCACCAGCAGTTCAAAACAAACTACGTGACTTGATCGTTGATACAGCAGAAGAAAAGAAAATCCCTTTTCAGCGTAATGCAACATCAAATGCTACCGGAACTGATACTGATGCTTTTGCTTACAGTAATGGTGGCGTAGCTTCTGCATTAATTTCATTGCCTTTGCGTTATATGCATACAACTGTTGAAATGGTTCAGAAAGAAGATGTCGAAAATGTGATTCAGTTGATTTACGAATCGTTATTGAAAATCGAGAACAACGAAACTTTTTCTTATTTTAAATAAGAGATGATTTAAAACATTAATTCGGTTACCTATATATAATAGGTAACCGAATTAATCTCTAAAAAAACTACATGAAAATATTACTACTCGAAGACGATTTTACTTTATCAAAAGAAATCTCAGCATTCTTTACCTCAAAAGAATTCGAGTGTGTACCTTATTATGATGGTTCATTATTATTGAAAAAATATTTTCCGTACGAATATGATCTCATCATTCTTGATATTAATGTTCCCGGAATAAACGGAATTGATGTCTGCAAAGGAATTCGGGAGGTAGACAAAAAGACTCCTATTATTATGTTGACTGCTTTTAGCGAAATTGAAGACAAATTGGCTTCTTTTGATAATGGTGCCGATGATTATTTGGTAAAACCTTTTCATTTTGAAGAGTTGTATGCCCGAAGTTCTTCTTTATTAAGAAGAAAAGATATTCCGCAACAAGCAGAGAGAAAAATTATCATTCAGGATTTGGAAATTTTGGAAGAAGAGATGAAAGTTTTTCGCTCAGGCGAAGAAATCAAATTAACGCCAAAAGAATTTAAATTAATTTTAATTCTGGCTCATGCCAAAGGAAAAGTACTTTCTAAACAATTTATTGCTGAAAAACTTTGGGACTATCATATTGAAACTAATCAGAATACAATTGAAGTTTATATTAATTTTTTAAGAAAGAAAATAGATAAAGACCACGAAACAAAACTGATTCGGACCAAAATTGGTTACGGATATTATTTAAGCGATCAGGAATGACATTAAAAAACCGAATATCACTTTTAGTAAGTTTGCTGTTTACAATCCTTTTTGGATTGGCTTCAACCGTGATATTTGTTTTGTATTCTAATTTTAGAAAAGAAGAATTTAGAGATCGTCTTGAAATAAAAGCGCTTTCGAACATTAAACTTCTAGTAAACGTTAAAGAAGTCGATGATCAGCTTCTGAAAATGATTGATCAAAACTCGATAAATAAACTATACGACGAGAAAACATTAGTATTCGATTCTCATTATAAATTGATTTACAGCAGTATCGATGATGCTAAAATTAATTGGTCGATTAACGATTTAAAATACCTTAAAAAACATAAAACCTTCTTTAAGCAACAAGGCAACTATGAAGTTTATGGCGTTTTCTACGATACTAAAGACAGAGATTTTTATGCCTTAATCTCGGCAAAAGATGATTATGGCAAGCGAAAACTGCTTTTTTTAAGATACACACTGATTATATCTTATATCTTTTTTACTTGTATTTGCTGGGTTTTAACTTCTTTTATGGTTAAAAAAGCAATGAATCCGTTGAGTGCTTTTCATCAAAAAATAAAAAAAATCAACGAGAACAATCTTGATACCCGAATTGAATCAAAAAGTAATAAAAATGAAATAGATTTGATTGCAAACGAATTCAATTTCATGATGGACAGAATTGAGATTTCTTACCAAAAACAGAAAGAATTTACAGCGCACGCCTCGCACGAGCTTAGAACTCCGCTTTCGCGAATTACATCGCAGATAGAAAATACAATTACAGATTCAGCAACATCAGATAAAGGAAAATCATTCTTAAAAACTATTTTAGCTGATGTTAATCAATTAACAGAACTTATAAATTCACTTTTGATTCTTTCAAAAATTGACAATAAAAACCACGAGCACAATGAAGTGCATCGAATGGATGAAATTTTATTTTCGGCAATTGAAAATTTAAACAAAAGCTTTCCTGATTTTGTCATTCTATTTGAAATGGAAGAAAGTGACAATTTAGATACGGCGCTAGAAATTAAAGGAAATAAAAATTTATTAGAAATTGCTTTAAGCAACGTTTTAAAAAATGCCTGTGTTTATTCAGACAATAAACAAGCTACGGTAAAAATAAGCACTTCAGAAGATAATCATCTTATTATCTCAATTTTAAATACTGGAAATACATTAAGCGAAAGCGAACAAAAAAACCTTTTTCAGCCTTTTATGCGTGGAGCAAATTCAAAAGGAACTTCTGGATTTGGATTAGGTTTACGCATTGTTCAGCGTATTTTGCATCTTCACAACGCAACCATAAGTTACAGTGTTTCAAATATTAACACGAATTTATTTCAGATTATCTTTCATTCGTAAATATTTTTAAGCTATTTTTAAGGTAGATTTTAAGGTCTCTTAAAGTCTGGTGATAGCATATTTGTACAACTTAAAATTGATACAATGAAAAAACTATTTGCATTATTTCTGCTTGTCTTTCTCAATCAGATAATATTGGCTCAAAAAACAGTCACACTTCAAGACTGTGAAACCCAATTTCTAAAAAAGAATCTTTTTTTATTGGCATCACAATATAATATCGATGCATCAAAAGCATTAACTATTCAAGCTCGTATTTGGGATAACCCAACAATGAGTGCCGAATTAAATGCTTATAATCCTGAGGCCAATCGTTATTTTGATATTGGAAAAGATGGTCAAAAAGCATTTGCGATTGAGCAGTTGATTTATTTAGGCGGAAAAAAACGTAATGAAGTAAAGCTAGCACAAACCAATGAACAATTGGCAGAATTACAATTTAATGATTTATTGAGGACTTTAAAACTGCAACTGCGAAAAAGTTTTTACACTGTTTATTACAACACAAAAAGCCTTGAAACTACAGACAATCAATTGGCTCATATTGAAGATCTGATCAATTCTTATTCTGTTCAGGTGCAAAAAGGAAATATTCCTTTAAGAGATCTTGTTCGTTTGCAATCGCTTTATTTAAATTTTAAAAATGAGCGAATGGAAGTGGTAAATGATAATATTGAAGAACAAGCAAATTTAAAGTTATTATTGAACGAAACCGAAACTGTAATTCCAAAAGTTACTGACGCCGAGTTTAATAAATACCTAAAAACCATCAATTTTGATTTGAAAGCATTTGAAACTGACGCTATAACAAATCGTCCTGATTATTTGGCAAAACAAAAAGAAATAGATGCTAACGCCTTAAATGTAAAATGGCAAAAATCACTTTCAATTCCAGATATAACTGTTGGTGCAAACTATGACCAACGAAGCGGGGCTTTTAATAAGGAAGCCAATTTAACACTTGGAATTCCACTCCCACTTTGGAACAAAAATAAAGGAAACATAAAATACGCTCAAACTATTTTAGAACAGTCTAAAGTTGACAAACAAAATTTTGAACTGCAATTGCAAACTGACATCACTTCGGCATGGACCAAATGGGACGAATCCCGTAAAAACTACGCCGTAATTAAACCAACTATAAACTCTGATTTTGAAGCGGTTTACAACGGAATTCTAACCAATTTTCAAAAACGAAATATCAGTTTATTAGAATTTACTGATTTTATGGAAAGCTATAATCAGGCTCAGATTCAGTTAAATGAATTAAAGAAAAAAGTTGTGCTTTCAGGCGAAGAATTAAACAGTACCATTAACAAAGACTTATTTTAAAATTAAATAAAGATGAAACATAAACTAATCATAGCCATTGCAATCGTAAGTCTAGCTGTTACAAGTTGCAAAAAGGAAGTTGAAAATACGGACACAAATACCTCTTTTGCCTTGAGCGATTCGATGCTAAAAACTACTACAACAGCCGAAGCAAAAACAGAATCTGTGAAAAATGAATTGAATTTTTACGGAAAAATTACCGCTGATAATAATAAAATGATTGACGTATATCCACTTGTTGGTGGAAATGTTATCAAAGTGAATGTCGAACTTGGAGATTATGTGCATAAAGGACAAGTTCTGGCTACTATAAAAAGTACCGATATTGCCGATTTTGAAAAACAATCTCTTGATGCAAAAAGTGATTTGTTGGTTGCCAAAAATAATTTGAAGGTAGCTCAGGAATTATTTGACGGAAAATTAAATTCTGAAAGTGAAGTGCTGCAGGCAAAATCAGAAGTAACAAAAGCCCAATCACAATTAAGCAAAATTCAAGAAACGTACAAAATTTATAATATCAAGGCAGGCTCTATCTATGAAGTTACTGCACCAATAAGCGGGTTTATTATTCAAAAAAGCATCAATCAGGATATGCTTTTGAGAAGCGACCGCTCTGAAAACATTTTTGATATTGCTGAAATAAGCGAAGTTTGGGCAATGGCCAACATCAACGAAATTGATATAAATAAAGTAAAATTAGGAATTGATGCCAATGTAACATCCTTAAGTTATCCGGATAAAATTTTTAAGGGAAAAGTAGATAAAATCTTCAACGTAATTGATCCAGAAACGAAAGCAATGCAAGCGCGTATTAAATTGCAAAACCCAGGATATCTTTTAAAACCAGATATGAATGCCACAATTAAATTGTGCTTTAATGAAGATAAATCAATGATTGCGATTCCAAGCAATGCGATTGTTTTTGATAAAAGTAAAAACTTCGTAATGATTTTTAAAGATCGACACAATATTGAAACAAGACAAGTTGAAGTTTACAGAGTTGTTGGAAACACCACTTACATATCGAGCGGTTTAAAAGAAAATGAGAAAGTCATTACCAACAATCAATTATTTATTTACCGCGCTTTAAACGAATAGTAAAATGGGAAAATCTGGAAAAATACTGGGGTTTGCAGCGTTATTTGTTTCAACGTTTTCATTTTCTCAAGAAACAGATTCGATCCGAAAATATAGTCTGAAATTTCAAATGACGTCTATATATCAATATCATCCTGCTTTTCATGCTGACTATTCAGGAACAAATAGTATGCATCCAGAAGATGAAGGTGCGTTATCATTAACATCAACTCTATATCTCGATGTTCCGCTTTGGAAAGGTGCTACTATAACTTTTAATCCGGAATTGTCAGGAGGAGAAGGTCTATCGCAAGCTAGAGGTTTGGGAGGTTTTCCAAATGGAGAAACATTCAGAATTGGAGATGCTAAACCTGTTGTTTATGTGGCAAGAATGTTATTGGAACAAAAATTTCAGTTTAAAAATAACCAATCATTGCAATTGGTTTTCGGGAAATTTGGATTATCAGACTATTTCGATAATAGCCTCTATTCGCATGATCCCAGAACCCAGTTTTTAAATTGGTCACTGATGACTTATGGAGCGTGGGATTATGCAGCAAATACAAGAGGATACACAGACGGTTTGTATGCCAATTATCAGTTTGACACCTGGCAAGTAAGAGCTTCTATAACCGCTTTACCAACTTATGCCAATGGTCCAAATGTTGAATTTAACTTTGCCAGTTCGAATGCAATAAACATAGAAATGGAGAAAAAAATTGTCTTTAAAAATAATGACAGCGGCACTATAAAATTATTAGGTTTTAGAAATGTAGCCGGAATGGGAAATTATGACGAAGCAAATTCTAATTTCACGACAACTCCTGATATTCAAAGTACCAGACAAAATGGTCGTACCAAATATGGAATCGGGCTAAATATGGATTATACACACAAAGACAGCTGGGGACTTTTTGGACGACTAAGCTATAATGATGGAAAAAACGAAACCTGGGCATTTACAGAAATTGATCGATCGGCGCAACTGGGGATTCATTTGAATGGAAAAATGTGGAATCGAACCGATGATTTTGGAGGAATTGCTCTAGTAGCCAACGGATTGTCTAATTCGCATAAAGAATATCAAAAACTTGGAGGAAATGGTTTTATGATTGGTGACGGAACTTTGAATTATGGAATTGAACAAATTGTAGAAGTATTTTATTCCTTTTTAGTACCCAATACACATATTACTTTATCACCAGATTATCAATTTGCTATGAACCCAAGCTATAATAAAGATAGAGGGCCAATTCAATTTTTTGCATTGCGTTTCCATACCGAGTTTTAATCATATAAAACGAAAATGCATTCTTAAAACGAAGCAACAGAATTAAAAAAAATATAAATTCATCATTAAAAATACTTTTCAGAATGAACAAATTCATTAGAAATATAATTGCTTTTTCGCTTAAGAATAAAGCTTTCACCTTTTTTTGGGTGGGATTACTGGCTGTTGCAGGATTTATTTCCTTCAAAAATATGCCAATTGATGCTTTTCCAGATGTTACAAATACACAGATTATCATCATTACACAATGGAATGGTAAAAGTGCCGAGGAAGTAGAACGCTTTGTGACTTCTCCAATTGAGATCTCAATGAATTCAGTGCAAAAAAAGACAAGCGTCCGCAGTATTACAATGTTTGGTTTATCTGTAATCAAAATTATTTTTGATGATGGCGTTGACGATACTTTTGCACGCCAGCAGGTAAACAATTTGCTAAAGAATGTCTCACTTCCTGATGATGTCGAACCAGATGTTCAGCCTCCATACGGGCCAACTGGAGAAATATTCAGATATATCGTAAAAAGTAACAGCAGAGATAGCCGAGAATTATTGACATATCAAAACTGGGTAATCGACAAACAATTACGTGCCGTTCCTGGTGTTGCCGATTTGAATGTTTTTGGAGGTCAGACTAAAACGTATGAAGTTGGCGTTGATCCAATTAAATTAGCAAAATACAATATTACGCCACTACAAGTTTACAATGCTGTAAATGCAGAAAACTTAAATGTTGGTGGTGATATTATTGAGAAAAATGGCCAAGCTTTCGTGGTTCGTGGTGTTGGGCTTTTAAAATCAATTCCTGATATCGAAAATATTATTGTAGATGATGCAGGAGGAAATCCGATTTTGGTGAAAAATGTCGCGAATGTTTATGAAAGCTCGATGCCAAGAGTTGGGCAAACCGGAATTGGAAAAAACGATGATGCCGTAGAAGGAATCGTTGTTATGCGAAAAGGAGAAAATGCTCAGGAAACTTTGGCTTTAATTAAAGATAAAATTAAAGATTTAAACGAAAATATTCTTCCAAAAGACATTAAAATAGAAACGTTTTACGATCGTGATAATTTAATGAATTTCACAACCGAAACGGTAATGCACAATTTATTTGAAGGAATAATTTTAGTTACTGTTGTCGTTTTCTTATTCATGGCCGATTGGAGAACAACATTAACAGTATCCATTGTAATTCCGCTTGCCTTATTATTTGCCTTTTTGTGTCTAAAAATGATGGGGATGAGTGCCAACTTATTGAGTTTGGGTGCGGTCGATTTCGGGATTATTATTGATGGCGCGGTAGTAATGGTCGAAGGATTGTTTGTAGTATTAGATCATCGAGCGCATCAACTCGGAATGACAGCGTACAATAAAATCGCCAAAGGAAGTTTGATCAAAAAAACAGGAACTGAAATGGGTAAAGCTATTTTCTTTTCTAAATTAATTATCATCACCGCTTTATTACCAATCTTTTCATTCCAGAAAGTAGAAGGGAAAATGTTCTCTCCTCTCGCCTACACTTTAGGTTTTGCCTTAATGGGAGCATTACTTTTTACTTTGACACTGGTTCCGGTTTTATCACATATTCTTTTAAATAAAAACGTAAAAGAAAAACATAATCCATTTGTAAATTTCTGGGACCGAATTGTCGGGAAAGGTTTTGCATGGACATTCAAACACAAAGTACAAACATTGATCGCTTCTCTGGCATTGTTGGTTACTGTCTTCTTTTCTGCTACCTTTTTAGGAACTGAATTTTTACCACAATTAAATGAAGGCGCTTTATGGGTAACGGCAGAATTACCAATGAGTACTTCGCTTCCTGAAAGTGTACAGACAGCTTCAATGATTAGAAAAGATCTTGAAAGTTTTCCTGAAGTAAAAAATGTGCTTTCACAAACTGGCCGAAGCAATGATGGAACTGACCCAAATGGTTTTGGATTTATTCAGTTACAGGTTGATTTAAAACCAAAATCGGAATGGACACGCAAAATATCAATGGATGATTTGATTAATGAAATGGATAAAAAGCTGAAAGTACATCAAGGAATTACTTATAATTATTCGCAACCTGTTATCGATAACGTAGCCGAATCTGTTGCGGGTTTTAAAGCTTCAAATGCTGTAAAAATTTATGGCGACGATCTTGATAAATTAGATGAATTATCAAATGAAGTATTAAACAAAATCAAAAATATTCCAGGAATTAAAGACGTGGGGATTCTTCGAAATGTTGGTCAGCCAGAAATCAGCGTCATTTTAGACAGAGAAAAAATGGCCGCTTACGGAGTGACTTTAAGTGATGCACAAGCTGTTTTAGAATTGGCTTTTGGAGGAAAAACAGCAACTCAAAAATATGAAGATGAGAAGAAATTTGATGTAAGAGTTCGTTTTTCCAAAGAATATAGAAAAGATGAAGAAGATTTGGCCGAACTTAAAGTTCCAACAATAAGCGGGGTTAAAATTCCGCTGAAAGAAATCTGCGATATTAAAACCATAACTGGTCCGGCATTTATTTACAGAGATAATACCAAACGTTTTATTGGGGTAAAATTCTCTGTTCGTGATCGCGATTTAGGAAGTACAATTGCGGAAGCGCAGAAAAAAGTGGCCGAATTAAAAATGCCTACAGGCTACACAACCGGTTGGACAGGAGAATTTGAAAATCAGGTTCGTGCGAGTGCGCGTTTGACTCAAGTTGTACCAATAAGTTTAATTGGAATATTTGTATTGCTTTTTATTTTGTTCGGAAATATAAAAGATTCTTTACTTGTTATTGCCAATGTTCCATTCGCAATTATTGGAGGAATTATGGCTTTGCATATTACCGGAATGAATTTCGGAATCTCAGCTGGTGTGGGATTTATTGCCTTACTCGGAATATGTATTCAAAATGGAGTTATTCTAATATCTGAATTTCATCATAATTTGAAAGCGAAATTCACGCTTGAAGAATCCATTTTTATGGGAGTAAAAGCTAGAACAAGAGCTGTAGTCATGACTGCTTTAATGGCCTCAATTGGATTAATGCCGGCCGCAATTTCAACTGGAATTGGTTCTGAATCTCAAAAACCTTTAGCCATTGTAATTATTGGAGGTTTAGTAACAGCTACTATTTTAACACTGCTAGTTTTCCCAATTATTTTCTGGGTTTTCAATCGCAAGAAAAATGTTCCTATAGAATAATTAAAATTTTAATTATAAGAAAAGCATCATTGTTTTAATGGTGCTTTTTTATTTTCATTACACTTTAGTTTAATATCTTGCAGTAGATCTTAAAAAGACAATTTATGAAATACATCTATTTTCTAATTAGCATTTTTTCAATTTCTTTGTTAGCTTCAGTTATAAATGCAAAAGAAGGTTTTACCTGTTTTCTTGAAATTATTCCAGCAATTATTGGATTTGTGATTTTGGCGTTTACTTTCAAAAAATTCAGATTTACCAATTTCACTTACACACTAATTCTGATTCATTGTATTATTCTTTTTATTGGCGGACATTACACCTATGCCGAAGTTCCTTTTTTTGATTATATAAAAGAAATTTTTCACCAAAGCCGAAATAATTATGATAAAGTGGGGCATTTTGCCCAAGGTTTTGTGCCTGCGATGATTATTAGAGAATTATTTATCCGCAAGGAAGTCATCAATAATAAAAGCTTTTTCAACTTTATTATTGTGAGTATTTGTTTGGCAATAAGTGCCACTTACGAATTTATAGAATGGTTTGTTTCTTTAGCGACCGGAGATGGCGGAGACGCTTTTTTAGGAACGCAAGGCTATGTTTGGGATACGCAATCTGATATGTTATTTGCAACTATCGGCGCAATTACAGCTTTAATTTTATTCTCAAAATTTCAGAATAAGAAAATTCAAAAAATCAATTTTTAAAATTTCTTGATAATATAAAAATAAAAAACGGCCCTCTGCTCAAGGAAGGCCGTTAAGTATACTAACTCTAACTCAAACTAGATTTAAACTGTTATTTTAAATCTTTTAAAATTGCAATTGCTTCAGTTGCATTTGATAATTGTGCATATTTCAATGCTGTAAATCCTTGTTCGTTTTTGTCTTCTGGACGTGCACCATTTTCTAATAAAACTTTCATGATTTCAACTTTATTGTATCTTGCTGCGATCATCAAAGGTGTCATATCCTCAGACTGTTCGTTTACATTTGCTCCATAAGCAATAAATTTTTTCACTACTTCTAAATCTCCTTTGCTTACTGCTACGTGCAATGGTGCTGAGAAATTTCTAGAAACTTCAATTTTTGGATTTACCGCTAATGTTGTGTGATTTGCTGCCATTGAAACATTGGCAAAAGCTACTAAAGCAACTCCTAAAATAATTACTGACTTTTTCATGTTGATTGATTGTTAAATTGATTGATTATTGATGATTTTTAATTTCTATGTAAATGTAATTCAATTTTATGTATTATGCATTACAAAGTACCTTGTTTTAACTAATTCTTAACATTCAATTAATATAAGCGCTGGTAATCAAATTGAAGGTTAATAATTTGCTTTCTTAATAGACGCTCAAAAACTCAATATGTTACAGTTTAAATCAAAAAAAATGTAAAAAATCTTATGAAAATTTTTCATTTTCATAAAAGTCCCTTTAAATACAGGGGTTTTACTTCGTTCAAAATCAACAGAAAAGGAGAAATATTTTATGATTTTATGTATATTTAGTAAACCAAAAAAAACAATAAGAACTTAAAACCAAAAAACCATGGGAATTATCAAGAAAATTTTAATTGCACTTATTTTAATTATTGCAGTCGTATTAATTGCAGCGGCTATAATGCCAAAAGATTATGCCGTTGAAAGAGAAATAACCATTAACAAACCAGTGGATTCTGTATTTAATTATGTGCGATCGCTTAGAAATCAAAACGAATTTAGTGTCTGGGCAAATCTAGACCCTAAAATGAAATCAACTTACAAGGGAACTGATGGTGCTGTTGGATCGATCTCGGCATGGGAAAGCGAAGTTAAAGATGTGGGAGTTGGCGAACAGGAAATTACAAAAATAAACGAAGGAAAACGTATTGAGTTTGCCCTCCGCTTTAAAAAGCCAATGGACGATACTGCTGTAGGTTTTATGTCTACTGAAAGTATTTCTGGAAACCAAACAAAAGTAAAATGGGGAATCAGTGGTGTCATTCCCTATCCTATGAATATCATGTTGCCAATGATGAAAATGGATCAAATGATTGGAAATGATTTGCAAAAAGGACTAGAAAACTTAAAAGCTAAAATGGAAAATTAGAGGAATTTTTCAGTGTTCAGTGTTCAGTATCTAGTAGTCAGTTTTCATTGTGACTGAACACTAAATACTGAACACTAAATACTGAATACTGAACACTAAATCTACTTCAACCTAAACTTCTCTTTATAGATATTTTTCAAATCCTTTTCAAACAAAGTAAAAGGATCATTATAAAATTTAATAAAATCTGGTGCGCTAATCTGTCCCGGAAATGGGGCATAATAATGAGTTGGACTTGTGCTGTCATTTCTCCAGACCAAAACATAAGCCAATTCTATATCTTTAGATTTTAAAGATTTCAATAAAGTCTCTGTCCACCAAGTTTTATTTGGTATAGACTCTAAACCAGTTTCAGTGAAGGCAGCTAATTTTTGTTTTTTGATAGCCAAATCTGAAATTATTTTAAGCTTCTTTACTCCTGCTTCAAGATCATATTTTCCGTCACGGCCAAAATCGGCATAATCATCTATACCAAACATATCTACATAATTATCTCCAGGATAACGCTCTAAATATTCTTTTTCTGAATTAAATCTCATATCAGGAGAAAAGGCATATATAAAATTATGAACTCCCAAAGTATCTCTCAAATAAGAAACTGTAAATTGCCAGACTGCAATAAAATCTTCTCTAGAAGCATATTTTTTCCCCCACCAAAACCAATCACCGTCAAATTCGTGAAAAGGCCTGAAAATCATTGGTGCCAAAGTTCCATCTTTTGCTTTAACCGAGTTTGCAAAATCAGCAATTGTTTTTAAAATCTCCTTGTATTGTTCATGATGCGAACCACCGGGTTTAATCAATGTCATTGCTGGCGAAGAAATAGAATCTTTCCAATAAAATCCATTTTCAGAAACCGGATTATTAAAATGCCAAGAAACAGTGGTAATACCGCCACGTTCATAAGTTGCAATTACATTTTTTCTGAGTGTTTCTTCCGTTTTTTCAATCACATCTTTTGGACGTCCAGAAAAATCGCTGAAATCAATTCCAACAACAGCAGGATGCGAACTCGTCACAGATTTTACATCAGAACGATTTGGTTCATCTTTCCAGCCATGTCCATATTCCAATGCATGCTGATGCCCAAAAAGAATATGCTTTTTGGAAATTAATTTTAAATTTTGATATAAAACCTTCGTTTCCTTCGTCGCATTTTTATCAATTTGTGCAAAAAGAAAATGCCCAGCTGTCAATAATATAAACAGATGGGCATTTTTTATTGTGATGAATTTCATGGTTTAAATAATTAGTTTAAACCCTAAAATTACTATTTAGATGCAAGGTAATCTAATACGTTTTTATCAATACGTTTGTCAATATTGTCAATATCAGCCTTAACGAATTTTTCTCCTAAGATATTCTCGTACAATTCAATATATCTTTCAGAAACAGATTCAATATATTCATCAGACATATCTGGAATTTGTTGCCCGTCTTGACCTTGAAAACCATTTTCAATTAACCAGCGGCGTACAAATTCTTTTGATAATTGTTTTTGCTCCTCGCCTTTTGCTTGTCTTTCTGCATATCCATCAGCATAAAAATAACGAGATGAATCTGGTGTGTGGATTTCGTCAATCAAAACAATAACTCCTTCTTTCGTTTTTCCAAATTCGTATTTTGTATCAACTAAAATTAAACCTCGTGAAGCCGCGATTTCAGTTCCTCTTTGAAATAAAGCACGGGTATATTTTTCTAAAACCAAATAATCTTCTTCAGAAACAATACCTTTTGATAAAATATCCTCACGAGAAATATCTTCATCATGAGAACCATTATCTGCTTTTGTAGTTGGCGTAATAATTGGTTCAGGAAACTTGTCATTTTCTTTTAAGCCTTCTGCCATTGTTACACCGCAAATTTGTCTTTTTCCTGCTGCATATTCACGCGCTGCATGACCAGAAACATAACCGCGAATAACCATTTCAACTTTAAAAGGCTCGCACAAATGTCCAACAGCAACGTTTGGATCTGGAGTCGCAATCAGCCAGTTTGGAACAATATCCTGAGTCAATTCCATAAATTTTGTCGCAATCTGATTCAAAATTTGTCCTTTGTACGGAATTCCCTTTGGTAAAACCACATCAAAAGCCGAAAGTCTGTCAGTTGCTACCATTACTAAAAGATCGTCGTTGATATTATAAACTTCTCTAACTTTTCCTCGGTAAACTGATTTTTGGTTCGGAAAATTAAAATTTGTAGTTGTGATTGTATTGCTCATTATTTGTTGTGTTGTTTTTTATGAATGCAAATTTAAAACTAAATAAAAGAGCAAACAAATGTTTGTTGTTGATAGTTGATGGTTTGTAGTTTTTAGTTCAACTGCATTGCAAACCATCAACCATCAACTATAAACTAAAAACTACTTCTTAAGAAGTGTCGAATTAAATAAATTCAAAATTCTGCCATATTCATCAATCCAAGAATATGTTTCTTTAAATCCGTGTGATTCAACTGGGAAAGAAGCCAAGCTCCAATTCTTTTTCTCTAATTCAATAAAACGCTGTGACAAACGCACAATATCTTTATATTCAACATTATCGTCAACCATTCCGTGAAGCATCACCAAATTTCCTTTTAAATTATCTGCAAAATAAATTGGTGAACTTTTTTTGTAAGCTTGCGGATCAGTTTCTGGGAAATTCAAAATATTTCCTGTGTAACCATGATTATAATGAGCCCAATCCGTAACTGAACGCAACGCAGCACCCGATTTAAACTCACCTGGAGTTGTCAACATTCCCATTAAAGTAATGAAACCACCGTACGAACCGCCGTAAATACCAACTCTGTCAGCATCAATTCCGTATTTTTCAACTAATACTTTTTTACCATCTAAATGATCAGACAAATCTTTTCCGCCCATAAAACGATAAATTCCTGTTCTAAAATCACGTCCGTAACCGTCACTTCCTCTATAATCGATATCTAAAACTGTGTAACCTAAATCAGTCAGCATATTATGGAACATGTATTCTCTGTAATAATTACTCCAGAAATTATGCGCATTTTGAAGATATCCAGCACCGTGAACAAAAATAATTGCTGCCTTATTTTTAGTTTCTTCAGTTGGCGTATAGATTCTCGCATTTACCGGAGTTCCGTCTTGCGCTTTAAACGTAATTACTTCAGGTGCTCTCCATTGGTATTTTTTGAAATCTTCAGTAAGCGAGGAAGAAATTTGTTGTAAAGTTGTATTCTTTTTATTTTCAGCAACATAAAAATCCCATGGAATATTTTTATACGAATAACGAACTAAAAGTGATTTTTCGTCAGGCGAAAGAACTACTTCATGTGCTCCATCTTTCGTTAAAATTGGCTGTAAAACACCATCTGCTAAAGCTAATTTATAGAAATCTCTATTTCCTAGATGAGTTGAGTTTGTGCTCAAATAAAATACTTTTTTATCCTTCGATAAAGTCACATCACGAACTTCCCAATTCCCTTTTGTCAGTTGCGTTTTCTTTTTCGTTTTTACATTATAAGTATATAAATGAGAATATCCGGTAGCTTCAGATTGGAAATAAATGGTTTCGTTATCTGCCAAAAATTCTAAATTTCCTGATGCAAATGAATACGATGGAATCCCAGGACCGCCAATCCAAGCTTCATCATGCTGATATTCAATTTCTTCAAAAGTTCCTTTATCCAAATTTAAATTCACAAGCCATCTGTCTTTATTGTCCTGACTTCTGATTTCAACAATCGCCAATGATCCATTTTCATTATAAACAGGAGCTTGAGCTACAATTAGTTTATCTTCCTTTGGCTTATTTTTCAGATTTTCATATTCCTGAAAATACTTCGGTGTATCTTGAATATGACTTAAAGTCGAAAAATTCACATAATAAACAGAATCCCTTGCAACAGAATAAATTCCGAATTTCGTTTTCACAAAATTATTTGTCGAAACTTTTTCTTTCGTTTCTGGATTTTGGTTATAACCGTCAGAAGTGATGAAAACTTCCATTTTTTCTTCCTTTACATCATTATCTTCAACTAATCTGAAAGTGGCAAAATTTCCATTTGGATTTACTTTCAAACTTGTAAATCGATCTTTTCCATAAAAATATTCTTTAGCAAAATCAGATTTTACAGCTTTTGACTTAGCAAGATTCCATTGTTTTTTAGCTTCTTTGTCTCTAATAAATTGGAATAATTCTTTTTGCTGTGTATTTAAAAAAGTTTCCTTTTCTGGTTTTGTTTCTTTTTTTGTTCCTTTACTAAAATTGGTAATCTGTAAAACAGTCCCTTCTTTCGTATTGTATTTGAAAATATTATCATTTTGAGAAAAAAACAATACTCCACCTTCAGATCCTAATTGAAGATTTGATATTGGAGATGATTGTTGAATCAATTTTTTACTTGTTTGTGACTTAATTGAATAGGAATATAAACTTCCTTTATCAACGTAATACACAGTATCAGAACCTGGTTTGCTTTTGAAATCCATTTGAGAAAAAACGGCTTCTTTTGGCTGAACGACTTCTGGTTTTGTCATTCCTTTTTGCCAATAATAAGTGCTTGCTCCTAGCTCGTCCTTCGGATTCCATTCAAAATAAACCTTTTTTCCATCTAAAGACCAGCGTCCGTTAGTGGGTTGATTTCCAATGAAAGATTCTCCTTTCATTATTTCTTCTAATTTTAATTTCTGAGAATTTCCCGTTATGGAAAGCAATAGAAAAGCAAGAATAAAACTGTTTTTTATCATGGTAGTTGTATTTGAGAAAACAAAAATACACTTTGAAAACTATTAAAAAAATTGTTTTTATTCAATCACACATACCGTATTAATTTTCAGTTCATTATAAAAAAAATCCTCAAAATATTTAATTTGAGGATCATCAATATAATTAAACTATAAAGTTATTTAAAACTCAAAATTCCTTTTCCAAAAGATTTTATTGAATTATCCAGATTTCCAAGTGTGGTTTCTGGGAGTTTTTTAAAGTCGCTTGTTTTTACAATTAAAATTTGTCCATGATCTTTGGCCGGCGCATTCGGAACAAAAACAACGGCATTTCCATTTTGATCTTCTTCAATTAAATGTGCAGGTTGCCAATAATCGCCATTTTTTAATAAAATAGGCAAATCAGTACTTGGTTTTTTCTTTCTTCCTTTCAATTTTTCTTCAGCTTCTTTTTTGTTTTTTTCATAACCCGGCAAAAATATCATCAGCTTATCATCAACCCATTTTGTAAATCTTCGAAGCAATGACAAACGCATTAAATAACCGCTAAAATAAATCAAAAGTACCAAAATAACACCGCCGGCAACATCTGTTGCATATTTACCAAGTACTAGATCTAACCGTAGAAAATGCGCGAACTTTTCACCATAATTCTGAAAAAATTTCCAAACTTTTCCAACAAGTATAAAAAAAACAAGAAGTGGTAATAACAATAATGCGCCAGAGATGCAATTTCTCTCCACTTGACCAAAAAATTCTTTCATCGCTAAATAAATTAAGATTAAAAAAAAAGAGCTGATTCTAAACGAATTAGCTCTTATAAAAATAATTATAATTTATCATTCAGCAATAAACTGAATATAAAACATTTCGTAATTAGCTTACTGCAAATTCCTTATCCAGAATTTTAGAAGCAATATATCTTGCCACTCCATCTTCGGCATTTGTTTTAATAACTTCTAGTTCTGGCAAAGTTTCTTTTAATAAAGCTGGTGCATTTCCCATAATTAATCCTTTTCCAGCTGCTGCTAACATTTGCACATCGTTAAAACCATCTCCAAACGAAACTGCTTCAGATAATGTAAAACCTTCTTTTTCAAGTACTCTTTCAATTGAAACTGCTTTATCTATAGATTTATCCATAAATTCCAGACAAGTAGGCAAACTGAAAGCATGGTGTAAATGTTCTGAAGAATTAGCCAAAATATCATCCTTCAATTTTACAAGTTTTTCATGATTTTCGCATGAAAAGAAAATTTTAATGGCACCAAAATCTTCCAAAGTTTTATAATCAACTAATTCTGGACGGTATTTTAAATCCGCCTGAAAAGCATTTAATTTTTCATTAATTCTGCTGGTTTGCCAAACATTTTCTTTGAATAAAACTACTGTAATTTCAGGATCAATTTCAACATTTAAGGCTGCTTTTACAACATCACTATCTAAATTGAAAGAAAACAATTCTTCTTTATTTGGTGAATGGATTCTCGCTCCGTTTGAACTCACTAAATAAACCGGAACTTCAAGCGTTTGAATAATAGCAAACGCATCAAGATGATGACGGCCTGTAGCTACAACGATAAGATAATTTTGATTGTGAAGTTCCTGAAAAATGGATTTTGTATATTCTGAAATTCTATGCTGAGGGTTGAGTAAAGTTCCATCAAGGTCACTTACTACAACCTTTATATTTTTAAGTTTTGTCATATTAATTATCAACTATTTTGATGTGCAAATTTACATTTTTAAGATGGGAAGACCAAAGTTTGACGACTTTTACTAACTAAAATAGGACAAGTTTATTATTTATTTAACTATTTCGTTAAATAAATTCAAATCTTTACAATCCATGATTTATTCGTAAATTCTAGCTCCTTTAAAAATATCTGAAAAAGTTTTCCAGTCTGGCTTATCAGCATTAATATCCTGATTCGTATTATCATAATATCCTTGAATATCTTCTGCATAAGAATGTAAAGCTTCTAAAAAGTCAGGCAAAGTTTTACTTTCCCAACTTTCAGAATTCTCTAAAAAATCCTTGCGTAATAAATCTAAAAATTTTATAAAACTAGATCTGTCTGTAACATCAAATTCATTAATTGTCTTCTCCATATCTCTCTTAAAAAAAATATTCGTTTTGCACCTTTCAAAAAGAAATAAGTACAAAACGAATATTAACAAATGTTAAAACACATTTTACGATTTACATTTAACATTTCACTAAAAATAAAACTTAGTCGTGATTTTCTATTTGTTTGTAAGCGTCGATTACCTTTTTCACTAATCGGTGGCGAACGATATCTTTATCATCAAGATAAATAATTCCGATTCCGTCAATGTCTTTCAGAACCAAAATCGCTTCTTTAAGACCAGAAATAGTTCTACGTGGTAAATCGACCTGACCAGGATCTCCAGTAATCATAAACTTGGCGTTTTTTCCCATACGGGTCAAAAACATTTTCATTTGCGAATGCGTTGTGTTTTGTGCTTCATCCAGAATTACAAAGGCATTGTCAAGCGTTCGCCCACGCATAAATGCCAAAGGCGCAATCTGAATAATTCCTTTTAAGATGTAATCTTCGAGTTTTTCATTAGGAAGCATGTCGCGCAAAGCATCATAAAGCGGTTGCATGTAAGGATCCAGTTTTTCTTTCATATCGCCGGGTAAAAATCCGAGGTTCTCCCCTGCTTCTACCGCCGGACGCGTTAATATGATCCTTTTTACTTCTTTGTCTTTAAGCGCTTTAACTGCCATTGCAACACCAGTATAGGTTTTTCCAGTTCCGGCAGGACCAATGGCAAAAACCATATCATTTTTTTTGATAGTATCCACCAGCAATTGCTGATTTGGCGTCATGGCTTTAATTATTTTACCGCCAACTCCGTGAACTAAAATTTTGTCGTGATCATAAGCCTTTTTTTCTTCTTGGCCATCACTCATAATTACACGTTCAATTACATTATCATCAATGTTGTTGTATCTGGTAAAATGAAGCATCAGCCTCTGAAATCTCTTTTCGAATTCATCTAAAACTTCTTTTTCGCCAAAGGCTTTCAAAGTGGTCCCTCGCGCTACTATTTTAAGCTTTGGGTAGTACTTTTTAATTATTTCAAGATGAGAATCCTGCGCGCCCCAAAAGTCTTTTGGAGCGATGTCTATTAGCTCGATAATTCTTTCGTTCAAATGAGATAAATTTAAATTAAAAATAAATTTGTTCTGTAAATCTATTGCTGTCGGGTTTGTTCATATCTTTAAATGCAATTTGCCTTTTCTGCTTTCAATTTGCATTTACTATTATTAGATTTGCATTTCTCAAATTTAATGAAAATTAGGTTTAAATACTACCAATAGTTATAAACAAAATGATGTCAATAATTACCCTTACTACTGATTACGGCTTAAAGGACCACTTTGTGGGCTCGCTGAAGGGTAAAATTATTTCTGAACTTCCAGAGGCAAAAATTATTGATATTTCGCATGACATTGATCCTTTTAACACTGCCGAAGCAAGTTATGTTGTGGGAGCTTCTTATTTGAGTTTCCCAAAAGGAACGGTTCATTTAATTGGTGTTGATATTGAACGGAATAAAGAAAATCAGCACATTGCCATGCAATGGAATGACCATTATTTTATTTGTGCCGATAACGGAATTTTAAGTATGCTTACGCAGAAAATCGTTCCGCAGAAAATTGTTGCTATTAATATTCACGATCGTTTTCCAGCAGAATACTCTGATTTAGATGTTTTTATACAAGTTGCCTGTCATATTGCAAAAGGCGGTTTGCTGAATGTTATAGGTAAAGAAATCCCAGCTATTAAAGAAGTTACAGAACTTCAGGCGGTTGTTGCTGCCGACGGAAATTCTCTAAAAGGATACGTTATATATATTGATCATTTTGGAAACGTAGTTACTAATATTTCTAAGAAACAATTTTTAGAAGTTTCCCGCGGACGCCCGTATGAAATTGTGATGAAGCCAAAAAGCATCAAAACAATTCTTCCTAATTATTCGGCAATCGCAACTTCTGAAAAATATCCAATTAAAACGTATGAAGGAGAAAAACTGGCTATTTTCAATGAAGCTGGTTTTCTTGAAATTGCCATTTTTAGAAGCAACCCTTCAAAAGTTGGTTCCGCCAATAGTTTATTGGGACTGAATTATCGCGATGTGATTACGGTTAAGTTTACTTGATTTTAGATTGTAGAGTTTAGATTTTAGATTCATCACTTTTGTCAGGCTGAGCGAAGTCGAAGCCCACACAAGCAACTCGACAAAGATCGACGATTTTCTTTGCGGAATTTCTAGTGTGATTTCTCCTTCGTCGAAATGACAATATTGTCAAAAAAACTATTAAAAATTTTTATAAAAACAACAATCAATTTTGGTACTTTTGCGCACTTGAAATGCTTTTAGACTTCAACAAATCTAAAATCTAAAATCAGAAATCTAAAATTGAATATATGTTCGTAAGAATAGTAAAAATGAGTTTTCACGAAGAAAAAATTCCTAATTTTCTGGAGAATTTCGAATCGGTGAAAGAGAAAATACGAAATGCAGACGGAAATCGTTTTTTAGAATTGTATCAGGATAAAAATGACAAGTGTATTTTCTTTACCTATAGTTATTGGGAAACCGAAGCCGATTTAGAAAATTACCGACAATCTGAACTATTTAATACAGTTTGGGATTTTACAAAGAAACTATTCAATGCAAAGCCAGAAGCGTGGAGTGTGGATAAAGTTGTTAGTTTAGTTTAAAGTTTCAGGTTTCAAGTTAATTGGACAGCCTAAAATTTTATCGCAAAAAATACAAAGATTACATTTAAAAGGTTTTAACAAAATACATAGTTTGCAAAGGAAAGCAACTTGAAACATGAAACCTGAAACAAAAAAAACAATTACACGATTAAACAAATAAACGAATAAAACGTTATACATGAAATCAATCATTTTAAGAGAAATAAAATCCTTTTTTGGCTCTCCTATTGGCTATTTGGTCATTGCGATTTTTTTAATCAGCAACGGGCTATTTTTATGGGTATTTGAGGGAGATTACAATATTCTGAATACAGGCTATGCCGATTTGACTCCATTTTTTACATTGGCACCTTGGATCTTAATTTTCCTGATTCCGGCCGTTACCATGAGAAGTTTCTCTGACGAAAAAAAACAAGGAACACTTGAATTACTTTTAACCAAACCTTTATCTGTTTGGGAAATTGTAAACGGAAAATTTTTTGGATCATTTTTGCTTATTATTTTGGCAATTATTCCAACATTCATTTATGTAAAAGTGATTTCTAATTTAGGTTTGCCAGAAGGAAATATCGATATGGGAAGCACAATTGGTTCTTATTTCGGATTATTATTTCTGATAGCTTCTTATTCAGCAATTGGAGTTTTCACTTCTACCCTATCAGAAAATCAAATCGTTGCCTTTATTGTTGCGGTTTTTCTTTGTTTTATATTTTATTTTGGTTTTGAAGGAATTGCAGCATTAATTCCTGGACAATCCAATATTATTTCGGCATTTGGAATGCAGAATCATTTTAAAAGTATGAGCCGTGGCGTACTTGATACTCGTGATATTATTTATTTTTTGAGCATTACTGTCTTGTTTTTATCTTTTACTGTTTATCAATCTAAAATCTTTTAAAGCGTAATGAAAGCATCTAATAAATAAAATTCAAAGACATTAGGCATTACAATTTTCGTTTTAATTGTTTTAAATATTCTCGGAAGCGTTATTTTTCCACCGTTTTGATTTAACAAAAGACAAACGATATACTTTATCGCCAACTTCTTTGCAAATTGTCAAACAGGTTAAAAATCCGTTATCAATAAAAATTTATATGCAGGGTGATTTTCCTGCCGAATTTTAGACGTTTACAAAGGAAACCCGACAATTGCTAGAAGAATTTCAGGCGTACAACAGCAATATTGTTTTCGAATTCGTTAACCCGATGGAAAATGAAGACGAAAGCATGGAAATGGTAAAATCACTTTACCAAAAAGGGCTTACACCAGTAAACATTACCGTTGACGACAGAGGAAAACAGTCGCAGGCAATGGTTTTTCCATGGGCAATTGCGGTTTACGACAACAAAGAAGTTAATATTCCGCTGTTGAAAAACATTATGGGAACTTCAACTACTCAAAAAGTAATTGGTTCTGTCCAGCATCTGGAATATTCAATTGCCGATGCGATTAACAAAATCACAAAAGCCAAACAAAAGAAAGTTGCTGTCATAAAGGGAAATGGTGAACTGCACGAAGTTCACATTGCCAAAATGTTGAAGCAAATTAAAGAAAGCTATTACATTGGACCTTTTACATTAGATTCTGTTGCCAAAAATCCAAACGGAACTTTAGACGCGCTTAAAAAATACGATTTAGCCATTATTTCAAAACCAACTGAAACTTTTTCTGATGAAGAAAAACAAGTTTTGGATCAGTTTATCATGAATGGCGGTAAAACAATTTGGCTGATTGATCAAGTCAACAGCCGATATGGACAGTTTGTACAATCAAGCTGGAGCTACTTTGGCGTATCCCGAGAGATTTAAATTTGAACGACATGTTCTTTAAATACGGATTCAGAATTAATCCTGATTTGGTTAAAGATGAATTAGGAAGTCCAATAAAACTGGCTACTGGCGAACAAGGAAGCGCGACACAGTATCAAGAGTTTAAATGGAAATTCGCGCCACATTGTGAAACCTGATGAGCCAACATCCAATTGTGAAAAATTTAGGCCAAATCAAATTTGATTTTGCCAATCCAATTGACACTTTAAAAAACGGAATCAAAAAAACGGTTTTATTGCAATCGTCTCAATATTCGAAGAAAATTGGAACTCCAGCAGAAATCAATCTGAATATTGTTAACCGAGCGAACTACTCCAGAGGAATATCTGAATAAAGGAAATTTAAATCTTTCTGTTTTATTGGAAGGAAGTTTCCATTCGGCTTTTGAAAATCGTGTTTTACCTTTCAAAGAAAATGCTTTTCAATCAAAAGGAAAACCAACCAAAATGATTGTTATTGCCGATGGTGATTTGGCCAGAAATCAATTAGACAAAAACATGATGCCCGTAGAATTAGGTTACGATCAGCGCACAGGAAACCTTTATGACAATAAAGATTTCATGATGAACTGCGTCAATTATCTGCTTGATGACACCGGACTTATTAACATTCGAAGCAAAGATGTAGAATTGCCAATGCTGGACAGAAATAAGGTTTCTGATAATTATACGATGACACAATTCATAACTATCGGACTTCCAATTCTAATTTTATTGATTTTCGGATTAGTATTTACTTTCCTGAGAAAAAGAAAATACAGCAGATAGGATGTTAATAAAAAAATTGCAAAACTAAGATAGTTTACGATATATTTGTAATCCGTATAAATCAGCGCCTAAATGCTGAAAAATACTTCAAAAAATAAAACAAAAGAGATGAAATTTATAGTATCGAGTTCGTACTTATTAAAACAATTACAAGTTTTAGGAAGTGTTATCAACAGCAACAACACTTTGCCTATTTTAGACAATTTCCTTATTTGAACTAGACAACGACGCGTTGACAGTTTCGGCTTCAGATCTTGAAACTACAATGTCGGCTACATTAGACAATCGATTCTGAAAGCAAAGGAAGCGTTGCTGTACCTGCAAAACTCTTCTTGGAAATTTTAAAAACTTTTCCGGAACAGCCTTTAACTTTTACTGTTGAAGAAAACAGTACGATAGAAATCAGCTCTAATTCAGGAAAATATGCATTGGCGTATGCTCCGGGAGAAGAATTTCCGAAATCAGTAAACTTAGAAGATCCATCTGTAACTCTTGTTCCTGCTGATGTTTTGGCAACAGCTGTCAGCAAAACTATTTTTGCTGCCGGAAACGACGATTTACGTCCGGTAATGTCTGGTGTTTTCTTCCAGTTTTCACCACAAGGATTGATTTTTGTAGCTACAGATGCTCACAAATTGGTAAAATATGCAAGTACAGATGTTAAGGCATCTCAAGTTGCTGATTTCATTATGCCAAAGAAACCTTTGAATATCTTGAAAAGTATTTTAGGAGCTTCTGATGCAGAAGTAAAAATTGAATACAACGATTCGAACGCAACTTTCTCTTTTGACAATTATATTTTAATGTGTCGTTTGATAGACGGAAAATATCCAAATTACGAAGCGGTAATTCCAAAAGAAAATCCAAACAAATTAATGATTGATCGTTCTCAATTTTTGAGTTCTGTTCGTCGTGTTGCGATTTTCTCCAACAAAACTACACACCAGATTCGTTTGAAAATTGCTGGTGCTGAGCTGAATATTTCTGCTGAAGATATTGATTATTCAAACAAGGCTGAAGAAAGACTGACTTGTGATTATCAAGGAGACGATATGCAGATTGGATTCAATTCCCGTTTCCTTACTGAAATGTTAACTAACTTACAATCTGACATGATTATGCTTGAAATGTCATTACCAAACAGAGCTGGAATCCTTACTCCAGTTGATGGTCTGGAAGAAGGAGAAACAGTTACAATGCTCGTAATGCCTGTAATGTTAAATAGTTAACATCGAAACTTCTTTTTGTTACAGGGATTTTTTTAATTTCGAATTAAAGACATATCATTGTAAAAAAAATATCGCTATTAACCACCATTTTTTATACCTAGAAACCGCAATTCTTTTTTTAAGATTTGCGGTTTTTTATTTGGGGGGATTTTTTTGTTTCAAGTTTTAGGTTTCAGGTTTCATGTTGATATACTAAATCTATAATTTAACCGCAAAGACGCTAAGAACAACGCAAAGTTCGCAAAGTTTTTTTTTCAAAGCTTTGCGAACTTTGCGTTTGTAAGCGCAATCTTGATCAAAAAACTTTGCGTGCTTTGCGGTTAAATCACACGAACTAACGTGAAACCTAAAACTTCAAACCTGAAACAAATTTTTCTGTAACTTTGCAATATGAAAATAGAAATTTGGTCGGACATCATGTGTTCGTTTTGTTATATCGGGAAAAGACGATTGGAATCTGCTTTAGAACAGTTTCCAGGAAATGATTTTGAAATTGAATGGAAAAGCTTTCAGCTTGATCCTACAATTACGCCACAATCCGGAAAAGACGTTATACGTTTTTAGCCGAAAGAAAAGGTATGTCGCTGGAACAATCTAAGGAAATGCATAAAGGTGTCGCAGAACGCGCAAAAAGCGTTGGTTTGGATTATAACTTTGACAAAGCAATTATTTCAAATTCTCTAGAAGCGCATAGAATTATTCATTTGGCTAAAAAGAATAATTTAGGCGATGAAATGGAAGAAATTTTCTTCAAAGCTTATTTTACAGATGGCCGAGATTTGAATGACGGTCCTACATTAATAGAATTAGGAGAAAAAGCTGGTTTAGATAAAAATGAAATTTTGGAAGTGCTTCAAGATGAGAATTTATTTCTAAAAGATGTTCAGCATGATATTACAGAGGCACAGGAAATTGGCGTACAAGGCGTTCCGTTTTTTGTTTTTGACCGCAAATATGCAGTTTCAGGAGCTCAACCTGTAGAAGCTTTTGTAAACACTATAAATGAGGTGCTGAAATAGTCTCAAACTTTGTCCTAAACAAATGTAATGTCAGCTAAAAAAACAGATCAAAATATTCCGCTTCTTGGCCTTCAGGAATTCAGAACAAATCAAGACAGCGATTCTGATCAGCTTATATTTAATGAATTGCATGGAGAAAGGCATATCCATAAACCACATCAGCACGATTTTTTTATTATCGTGCTTTTTGATGAGGCAAAAGGTGTTCATAATATTGACTTTATAGATTATAAAATCGGTAATAAGCAAATTCATTTACTTTTTCCCGGCCAAGTTCATAAATGGAACATCGAAACAGACACTACTGGTTATCAATTAATGATTGGCAGAGATTTTTTTGAGAGCTTTTCTTCAAGCTTCCGATTTTCATTTGCCCAATATCACAATCATCCCGTTATAGAGCTTAGTCAGGAATCGTACAACCTTTTGCAGTATGAATTTTTGGCAATTAAAAACGAATTAGAAAGTACAGATTGTCTTCAAGAATTGATTAGTTCCCGTACATCAGTTCTTGCTTCTATTATCAGTAAAGAAGCTTCCAAAATATTTGCTGATCATGACATTTATCAAACAGAAACCAGAATTGCAAAGTTTCAAGAACTGATAGATATTTATTTTAAAGAAGAAAAATTAGTCTCTTTTTATGCTTCAAAACTACATATTTCAGCAAATTATCTAAACATTCTCTGCAAAAAATATTTGAAGATTTCGGCCACACAATTAATTCAACAACGAATTATTTTGGAATCTAAACGACATCTTAAAGCAACTGCTCTTTCGGTTAAAGAAATCGCCTTTGAATTAGGTTTTGTAGATCATGCTTATTTTTCGAATTTCTTTAAAACTCAAACTGGAATTACGCCAACTAATTTTCGAGAACAGTTATAAATCTTTCAAGCCTTGGAATAAATTTTCCACATTTGTTGATTATGTGAATTCTATTTTTGTACAAACTATTAATTTGTATGAAAAACTCAAATATAACCCGAAAAGATTTTTTAAGAAACTCTGTGCTTGGAGTTGCTGGACTAACCGTTGGTTCAAGTTTTTTGAATAACGCAACGGCTTCTACAATTATTGAAACCGATTCAGAGATAAAAACCTTAGCTGGTAAAAATTATACTTTAAAAAATGTCAGGTTAGAAACTGGTTTTGAATATGAAGAAGGAGAAGTTGTTCGCACTAAAACAGAATTATTCTGCATTGAAATAAGCGATGGAAAAATAAAAGCGATTTCGTCAAATAAACCCAATTCATCAGCCATTGATGCAAAAGGTTTTTTGATGCTTCCGGCCTTTCGTGATATGCACATTCATTTAGACAAAACTTTTTATGATGAATGGCATGCCGTAAAAAAGAGAACTGGCGGTGTAAAAGGAATGATTGCACTGGAACAGCAAATTTTACCTGAAATGCTAAAAACATCAACTCAAAAAGCTGAAAAATTAATTGAGTTATTACAATCGCACGGAACGTCGTTTGCTCGCAGTCACGTAAACATTGAACCAACTTCAAAACTGCAGTCTTTAAAAAATCTTCAGAAAGCTTTAGAAAACAAGAAAGAAGCTTTTGGTGCTGAATTAGTTGCTTTTCCACAACACGGCGTTTTTTATACTGATTCTGTTCCGTATTTAAAAGAAGCCGCTCAAATGAATATTGATTTTATTGGAGGACTCGATCCCTATTCTATTGATGGCGCTATCGAAAAAACGATTGATTTTACGGTACAATTAGCATTAGACAATAACAAAGGAATCGATATTCATTTACATGAATCTGGAGAATCTGGAGTAAAAACTATAGAATATCTAATTGCAAAAGTGAATGAAAATAACGCACTAAAAGGAAAAACTTTTTTAAGCCATTGTTTTGCACTTGGAAAATTAGACAAAGTAAAACAGGAAGAAATGGCCGAAAAGCTTAGTAATGCTCAAATAGGAATTGTTTCAACCATACCTTTTGGAAGTTTAGTAATGCCAATTCCGACTTTAATGAAATATGGCGTAAACGTCATGACGGGAAACGACAGCATTATAGATCATTGGAACACATTTGGAACAGGAAGTGTTTTGCAGAAAGCAAATCTTGCCGCACAATTATACGGACAAGCAACTGAATTTGGATTATCCAGAATGCTGAAATTAGCTACAGCAGGTCCAATTCCTCTGGATGATAAAGGAGCCCAGCAATGGCCAAAAACTGGCGACAAAGCTGATCTAGTTTTTCTTAACGCAAGTTGCTCTGCTGAAGCCGTTTCAAGAATATCACCTGTACAAATGCTTACACACAATGGAAACATTGTTTAGCAAAAAAAAAACCTAAAGAAAAATTCTATTTCTTTAGGCTTTTTTCTTAAATAACTCCCATCTTCTGCATTAAGAAAGTGGCACTTTTATTTTTACAGATTCCGCTTCTCAGTTTATAATCAAAATGAAGTTCATTATTTTGAATTTCGACTTCAAAACATTGATTCGTTAAGATTTCGGGGAATTCATTTGTTGTCAAGCAGACTTCAATATCATGTGTTGCGATTGCTCCAATTGCTTTTTTAGCGATAACTTTTTTAACGACTTCAATTGTTCCATTACGTTTGTCATCAGAATTTGTTCCTCTTAAAATTTCATCTAACAAAACAAAAGCTGGTCCATCTTCTAATGCATCCATAATTTGTTTTAAACGCTTAATTTCAGCAAAGAAATATGATTCACTGTCAGCCAAAGAATCAGATAATCGCATTGAAACTAAAACTGGAAGTGGATGAATGTTAGCTTTTGAAGCACAAACAACTGAACCAATTCCTCCTAAAACCATATTTATTCCCAAACTTCTTAAAAAAGTACTTTTTCCAGACATATTAGATCCTGTTAAAATCATAAATGATTCGGGATAAAAATGCGTGTCATTCCCTACTCTAGTGGCCGGATTTAATAATGGATGACTCAAATCTGAAAAACCAATTTTATATTCAGAATTGATTTCTGGGAAAACAAAATCGGGATTATTATAGGCCAAATTTGCCAAACTATTTAAAGTTTCAAATTCACCAATAATAGCAATCCATTTTTCAAGTTCATCTGAATAATCTTCTTTCCATTTTAGAAGCGCTTTTAAAACATGAAGATTAAACAAAAATGTACCGTTAAACAAAGTCGCAGTAACTAAATTACTAATAGTATCCATTCTGGAAAACAACTCTGATAATTGTTTTAAATGTACACTGGCAACCGCATTTTTGCAAATAAGCTGTTGTTGTAAATCTTTTAATTTTTGAGATTGAAAGGTTTCTGTTTCAATTTTCTGAACTAATAAACTATACTGTTTGATGATTTTATCAACGTTATCAGCCTTCGCAATTTCAGACTGAATTCTTTTCAGTGATCTTCCCACAACCATCAAATTCGCAATAAAAACATAACTCAAATAGGATAGTAAAATAGTTTTTGAAGTAATAAAATAAGCAATTAAAACACCAAAAAACAACGCAGGCATTGCAAACGATAGCAAAACCGTCACTTTAGGTAATGTATTATTTTTAAATGAATTCCAATGAATTATAGAATCATATGAAGATTTGCTGTCAGAACTGACAGTTGCCAATGCTAAAAAATCTTGACGCCAATCGATCTTAGTTTTTAGTTCGTTTATAGCTTCTTGATTTTCTAAAATAACTTCATTTGGAAAAAGATGCAACAACTTATTTGCTAACGTTCTTTTTCCGATAAAAGTGGCGGTTCGATTTAAATTTTGGAACAAAGAATGATCGCCAAAAATATCCAAATCATAAGCATAGGGATGATGAAAATCATTGAATTCGATTCCGTTTTCAAAAGGCAATTTTTCTCTTTTCAAAAACGAAATTTCATTTTCATTGATTTTTAAAAGTGCTGTAGTAAGCTGTTTTTGAAAAGATAATTTAGTGTGGATTTTCATTAAAAAAATAAAACCAACAAAAGATAGAAAAGCCAATACAACGTACAGAACATCATTGGTTTTAATGTAATAATACATCATAAACAAGCAAAGAAAAACCGCTATTAAACGTAAAATACTGATGCTATTGTATCTTTTATTGATTTTATTATAAACGCTTGAAAAGTGCGAAACTTTATTTTGGTATACTTCCATTTTTAATTTTATTGAAGTACAAATATAAATTTTACACTTTCAAAACTGCTATTTAAATAATTTATCTTTTATTCTTTTTCATGCATGACTAAAACAGGCACAGAAACTTCTTTGGTGATTTTTTTTGAAAAGCTCGATTCAAAAATACTTTCAAAAAAAGATCTTTTATGAGTTATAGTAGTCAGAATATCAATGTCTTTATAAAGAATAAAATCGAGAATTGTTTCTTTGACTTCATCACTTGGCAGAACCAAAAATTCAACATTTTCACCAGCAAATTCTTGCTCCCATTCTTTAATAGTCATTTCTGAAACATCTGAATTTGAAGTTTTCACATATAGGCTTCTGACTTTTGCATCTGTTTTTTTTGCAATTTTTAGAATCCTTTGAAGCACCTGTTTGTCTTTTTCTCGATATCTGGTTGTAAAACCAATAACTTTAATCTTTTTATATTTGGCACCAACAGGAACACATAATACTGGAACTTTAACCTCAGAGATCACCGAATTGGTGTTTGATCCAGTAAAAAATTTCGTCCAGTCAGAAACTCCTGTGGTTCCCATAATTACAAAATCTATATGATCTTCTTCAACAGCATTCTTCAAATTAAAAACTAAATCGCCATCCATCAATCGATGTTTGATGACAATACCTTCTAATTTTCTTTCTGCTGCTATGGCTCTCAATTTCGGAATTTCATCTTTAAACATCTCAAATTTAGCCAATTCAATAGAACTGTAAATCGAGGCATAATTTTCTGGAAAAAATTGGCTGTCATACACCGGAATCTCAAAAGTATGAAGTAAAATGAGCTCGGCGTTGACAATTTTTGCAAATTCTAACGCATGAACAAACGCATTTGTAGCTGCTTCAGAAAAATCTGTGGGAAATAATATCTTTTTCATTTTGTTAAGGATTAGTGTATTGTTCTCTCAAATTTAATCATTCTAAAAAGAAAACAACCTGATAATTATCAGTATTTTAACACTTAATAATTTCTTAAAACACAGATTTAAGAAAGTTTCGGTTTTGATTTTCAACTTCGAATCAAAGACAAAATTTCACTTCCTTTTTTATACCTTTGCATTATGATAAATCAAGATTCTATAGTTGCATTAGCGACTCCATCGGGAGCTGGAGCTATTGCTGTCATTCGTATTTCTGGTGCCGAGGCAATTACAATTGGAAATTCTGTTTTTAAATCCATTAAAGATAAAAACTTAACAAAACAGAAAACACATACACTGCATTTAGGACATATTATTGATAATGAAAAAACACTTGATGAAGTTTTGGTTTCGATTTTTAAAGGCCCAAACTCCTACACGGGCGAAGATACAATTGAGATTTCTTGTCACGGTTCAACTTATATTCAGCAGCAAATTATTCAGTTATTATTGAGAAAAGGTTGCAGAATGGCTGATGCCGGCGAATTCACTTTAAGAGCTTTCTTAAATGGAAAACTTGATTTGTCACAAGCAGAAGCAGTTGCCGACTTGATTTCGTCTGACAATGAAGCTTCTCATCAAATTGCAATGCAACAAATGCGAGGCGGTTTCAGCAACGAAATTGCAAAATTGCGGGAAGAACTTTTAAATTTTGCGTCGTTAATCGAACTAGAATTAGATTTTGCAGAAGAAGATGTAGAATTTGCAGACAGAACACAGTTTCATGAATTATTAAACCGAATTGAATTTGTTTTAAAACGTTTAATCGATTCATTTGCAGTTGGAAATGTTATTAAAAATGGTATTCCAGTTGCTATTGTAGGTGAGCCAAATGTTGGAAAATCTACTTTATTAAATGCTTTATTGAACGAAGAGAGAGCAATTGTTTCAGACATTGCAGGAACAACTCGTGATACTATCGAAGATGAATTGGTAATTGGTGGAATTGGTTTCAGATTTATCGACACTGCAGGAATCCGCGAAACGAAAGATGTTGTCGAAAGCATCGGAATCAAAAAAACTTTCGAGAAAATCGATCAGGCGCAAGTTGTAATTTATTTGTTTGATGGTTTAAAGTTTCAAGTTTCAAGTTCTGAATTTGTTTCTGAGATTGAGCAAATAAAAAATAAATATCCGTTAAAACCTTTATTGATTGTCGTAAATAAAAAAGATATATTGTCTGTTGATGAAGTTTCAAACATTACATCTAAACTTGAAAATCTAAATGCAAAATTGCTATTGATTTCGGCAAAAGAGAAAATTGGTGTTGATGAATTAAAGAATGAGTTGCTTTCTTTTGTTAATACAGGAGCACTCCGAAATAATGAAACAATTGTAACTAATACAAGACATTATGATTCTTTACTAAAAGCTTTAGATGAAATACAAAAAGTAAAATTTGGCCTTGAAACCAATCTTTCTAGCGACTTAATGGCACTGGACATTCGTGAAGCTTTATATCAATTTGGGCTTATTACTGGTCAGGTTACTAATGACGAATTATTGGGGAATATTTTTGCTAATTTTTGCATCGGGAAATAGTCAGACAAAATAACACAAAATAAAAACAAACAAACGAGTTAAAACACTAACAAATAGTATTTTAACTCGTTACACTTTTTATCTTTAACGATCTTAAAGTATTTTATTAATTCTATACTGAAAACCAAAATAAATTATACGTTGCTGATAGTAGTTAAAAAATGTCTGTGAATAATCCTGATTATAGGATATAGAAGATTGATTTTTAGAATTTAAAATATTGTTTATTGAAATATAAGAAATTAGACTGTTGTTTTTTATTCTAAAAACTTTATTTATTGTAAAATCTAATTTTGAATAGTCGTTGTACGCTTTATTATTCAGGTCTCCAAATGTAGGTTCAAATGCATTTGCACCCATATTAAAATTTGCACTTTCCACATTTGTAAAAAAATTACCTGGTCGGGTTGAAAATGCTAAAGATGTTGTAAACAGTTTGGGATTGTAATAGGTTAATTGTGCTTTTAAAAAATATTTTAAATTAAGATTACTATTGTATTCTGAGCTATTTGATTTGATTTTTTGATAAATCGATGAATTTGATATTCTAAAAGAAAAATGTTTTGTAATATAATAATTTGATGAAACTTCAAATCCTATCGTTTTTACCTTATCAAAGCTTTCACTGGATGAAAATACAAAATTACCATCGTCTTTTTTAAAATAAAAAGCGCTTGTAAATTGAAAATTCTTAGTATCATAATAATAATCTAATGCCGCCTGAGAACTGGAGAGCAATGAAATTTTATGAGAAATATAGTTTGGCGTAGTATAACTATGATAACTTCCTATGCTCAAAATAAATCTATTTCTTTTATCTAATTCATAATGTGATGCCATTTGATAACTAATAAAATCAGTATGTTTTTCCAAAGGTAAATTTTTTCTAATTGCCACAGAAAGTCCGAAACGATTTGAGAATTCATAATTAGTATATATATAAGATTCTAAATATTTAAAATTATTTTCCTCCTTATTTACATAAGTCAATGAGCCATCTTCTAAAGCATAGTAATAAACAGGGCGTATCTCATTGTAGTTATATTTTGATGTAGAATAATCTAATCCATATTGAAAAGTAATATCATTATTTATCTTGTATTTATGACTAAAGGATGAATAAAACTGAAGGTATTTTGCATTAGAATCAATTACTCCAAAATTATAGTTTTGATTACTAAAATCTATTAATGTAGAGATTTTAAATTTTGATTTTCCGTAGAGATAATCAAAACTATTTACAGAAAAAAATCTTTTTTGTTTTGCTTTAGAGTCACCTGAAAAATTTAACCTATAATTTTTTGATTCATAATCTTCATCAATAAAGTAATTATAAGAATTAAAAGAAGCCTTTTCATTTATAAGAAAATGTGCATTTAACCCGCCATCATTAGTTGAAAAATTATGTAAATTAGGTAAACTATTTTTGTTTAGGTCTAAAAATACATCTGAAAATTGATGATTTGCGTAGAATTGAATAAAATGATTTTTTCCGACTTTTTTATTTAACAAAAAACCTGTGCTTGAAAGTGCTAGTGATAGTTGTAAATTCTCCTGTACTAATTTTTTATTTGTTTCTATTTCAACAATACCTGCGCTAGAATTAGCATAAGTTAGAGGTGGATTACTGGCATAGACATATTGCTTATCTATTAATTCAGTATTAAAAATAGAAAAATTACCAAGACCATTATCCTGACCATTTCTAACAGGATTGAGTACAGGAGATCCATTAATATAAACCCTCGATCTATCTGCATCACCTCCTCTTAATGTTGGGTTTGCTGTCTCGCTTACATTTGTCGAAGCTGGAAGTATTGTTATTGCTTTTAAAGGATCTGCATTTGATACAGGGTTAAAGTAAATATCCAATTTTTCTATTTTAACTACCGAAAATTTTTCTGAAATTGGGTTTTTAGCTACAATAGTTACTTCGGCAAGTTTGTTCTTTATTGTATCTTTTTTTTGAACTTGTGAAAAAGAAATATTGCAAAATAATAACAATAGTATCCAAAAATGTCTATCTGAAATTTGCATAATAAATATATGTTAATACTGGTAAAAAAAGCATACACCATGAAATGGCAAAAAAGCAATAACAAATAATTATGTATAATGCATATATATAGTTTTTGAAATTATTTTTTTCCTTTTTACTTATAAGATTCCTTGTTTTTTTCTGGGCAATCTCATAAAAATTGGGTTTATTAAGCAAATCAGTAAAAATATAGTACCCATCTGTACTTGGTAAAAAAATATTTAAATTAAAAAATGTCCTAATTATAATAGAAATCATTAATGTATAACCAAAGAATGAGAGGATTGGAAAAACATCGTGATATATTTTAGTAAAATAAATTAGGAAAACAAATTGAAGAAAATCAAAAAACATTCCTCCTGCATTTATATAAATACGCTTTCGTTTTTTTCGAATCAGGCTTACAAGAACACGATTAAAAAAAACTGGCATAAAAAAAAACAAAAGCCCAAAACCAAAAACAGATGTTTTTCCATAATTTCTTTTGTATATAAAATAATGCCCAAACTCATGAATTAAAGTCGAAAGAAAGGATGCCAAATAAATATATCCGAAGATTGCTGAAAATGAGACCGGTACTTTATAAAGCGTACTAATATAGTTTTCTTTGAAATGTAATGGCTCTGATAAGATATTGAAAATAAAATAGGTAAATAAGATTGTGAGAATAACAATCATGGTATTTGTTACTGATCTATTTTCAAATATTTTTTCCAAATAAGTATTTGTAAAATCAATATTCAAAATTTCAAATATTTTTTTGTTTTTTTTTAAAATAAAATTGATTCCCGAGCTTCTTTCTGGCAATGAATCTTCAGATACCAAAATTTTATTTTCAGTCGCTTTTGTAACCAATAATTTCATTTGATCGTTCTCAATTTCAATTTCGTTTTTGAAATTTTCTTGTACAGAATTAAAATCGGATACTTTTGAATAAAATGTCAATATCTCAAATTCAATTGACGACATTTTTATAATTTTATTATTTTTTCCAATTTTAAGAAGCACCAAATCACTTTCGTTTTCAAGTACCAACAGACTAGGATTTAGTATCATTTTTTTTCTATGTTTTTATTGCCAAGTGACATATAGGTTAAAGGCAAGTGCAAAGGGTTTTTTAAATCTAAATAATCATTCATTTTGTCATTTAACAAACCGCCATATGTACAGCAAGCTAAGTCTAATGCAGAAGAAGCCAGATAGGCTGAATGTATAAATTCGCCCATTTCGATCAGAGATAATACCAATCCAAAATCTTGGTATTTGAAAGAATGCTTGTTTAAAACTGAGGTAAAAACAATAAACGCAGAAGCATTTTCGAAATCGGTAGTAGCACTTTTCCCATCTGTTTTCATTAAGATTTTGTGCAATTCGTTCATTTCATCTTCAGTTTCAGTTTTACGAATAAGCTCTAGTTGAAAATTGTAAACATTATATCTGTACGCTCCTTTTGGTAACTCTTTTATTTTGTTATTTATTAAAAATATTTCTGTGGGATACATTGAGCCTCCAGAAGCAATATTTCTTGTTTTTCTAACAAGTTCTTCGCCCTGCATATACTTCACTTCTTCTCCAGTTATGTTATAGAACAATTGAAGAAAATTGCTTAGCATTTCCAGCGAAATAGGTTCCGCTGAAAATTTTCGGGTACTTTTTCTACGATCATTTATTTTTTTCAGATTTAAATATTCCTCAGATTTGGAATCCGAGGTTTTTAAATCGAATGTTTCGCAAAACCCAACTTCATAATAAGATTCAAATATTTTTTTTGCAAAATCAGGGCTATTATTTACATAAGATATTATTTCAAATCTTTCCGGAGTGTCAATATGAAAATCCTGAAATTTAATTGATTCTAAAAAATCCAATGAACTGTTACTTAAACGATGTTCAGATAACAAATTTGATACTGTATTTTGATTCATAGTTAAAATTGATTTGGGAATTCTTTTTTTGCAATAGCTTTATATTTTAGAGCATCTTCTTTTCGGTTCTCACCTTCTAAATATCTAATATAAATAGAGTAAAGTCTTGGCTTTGCCCAGTAAGGACTATAAAAACCTTCGTCGGCACTATTTGGACATGCCAATCCTTTTAAAGCAAATTCTTCTACCTGAGTCATTCCTCCAAACATTTTTGGTGTGTAAAAATTATTAGAAGCTAATACATAGTAAGCTCTAATATTTTTAGGATTAAGCTCGAGCGACTTATTTGCATCTTCTACTACTTGAGCAGCTATTGTTGCTAATTGCGTCATATTTGCAAATTGAATTGAAAATGATTTACAAGTTGCTAAAAGTGCTAAATTTTCAGAAGTCTCACTATTTTTATTTAAGGTTTCAATAGCTAAATCAATAGTTTTACTTGCACTATTATCATCTTTTTGAATACCTCTATAAAACATAGATTTATTATATAAAATATAGGCTATCCAATACCTTTTATCTTCTAGCTTTATTTTGGAATCTTTTTCTACTGAAGCTAATTGTGCTTCAATGTATTTAATATCCTTTTCTGTAAACATCTTCAAAATGGCTTCTTCGATAGAATCTTCATAATAAGTTTCAACAACAGGTTTTAAAATTATTTTTTCTGAATTCTTTATAATTTTATTATTCCCTTTTTGTATACTATCATTAATCGATTTTAATAATTTGTCATTATTAACAGTTTTTTGGACAGGAGCTTTTGGATTGCCGCAAGCTACACTCAAATTTAGGAGCGATATTATAATTAAATATTTCATTTTTTTTATAATTAATTGATTGAACGAGGCAATAGTGTAATTACTGCGGCGATGTATTAAGTTTTTGAATAACATGTTAAGGAAAAGGATGAGGCATTTCTGTCATCAAATCTAGTTCTGGCTCAAATAAGCCCAAATAAGGATATAAAAAATTACCTGTAAGTAAATGAAGTTTTGGTGTAACTATTTTTACAATTTCTAAACCAAATTGTTTTACATCGTCAGTTGTTAAATCAGTAAAATAGACTTCATCCAATCCTTTGTCTTTCAATTCGTCCTTATTTATACTTTTTAGATGATGAGGGTAATTATCTTGCCAGTCTTCTGAAAAATCATCATTGAACATGTTTTTTAAAAGTGGAACTTCTTGGATCAACTCGGGATGTACATTATATAATGCATAATGCCTTCTGAAGGAATTTATAGTTGTAAAATTAAGCGTCTTTATCTCATCATCTGTAAATGTATTTTGCTTGCAAACAAGCTCAATATATTCTATACCCTGATAAGCTTCAATACACGATTTTATTAAAGCTTCTCTATGATTTAACCTGGTAGCTGATCCAACACTTTGATAAATTTTATTTTTCTTTTTAAAATAAATAAAAGTTACAAATGTGGGACAATATGCTAATTCACTAATATCATAAGAAATGATCTTTATTTTTTTATTATCAAAAAGAGCCTTTATCTTTTTATCGTTTTTATATTGATCCAAAATAAATTTGGCGGTAAACTTTCTGTACTTATTTATTTTTTGAAGGTACCAAAATTTACAAAATGCGTCTCTTTCAATACATTCCATTAAACCACTTTCTATTACTTTTTCAGTCGATATATGACAAGCAGTTCCTGTCGTTGTATTAATATGAAATTTACCATCTTCCTTAATGTTTTCAACATTTGTCATAAAAAATGGCAACAAAATTTCGTCATCAGTTAAATAATTTCTGCACTTTATCCAATGTACTTCGGTAGAATTGTCTAATCTCTTTAAATCAAAATTTTGATTTGCGTACTGTTTTTCTGAAAAATATTTAATTTGATCAGGACGAAAACATTTATAAGTCTTGCTTAACTCTGTAAATGAACCAAATATCAATCCTTTATCCAACTGAAAGCTTGATGAATATCGCTCTACAAATTCTCCAAATGCTGAAATTTTTGCTTCGGCAATATCAAATGAAATACCTCCGCCAGTAATATTTACTTTATTATTTCCAATGACAGATAAATTATTTGTTGTTATTACTCTTTCAAATAAATTTTTTGGCATGAAAATATTGCTTGGAACATTAATCAAGGGTTTGTTTATAAAACCAAAATTCCCATATAACTTTGTAATCATAATGGATTGTATATAATTTGTGGATTACATATTTGACAATTAGGTGTCTTTAAAACCTTAATCTCATTATTCTCATATTTATGCAAATCCATAAATAGGGACTTATTGTATAAAGCTTTATTTTTATTAAATAATATTTTCTCTAACTCATTGTAAATAAAAATTTTATTATAAGCGAAATTTCCTATTTCAAATACATTAAGAACATTTTCATTTAGCATTTCTCTATTGATAATATTTTCAAGTATTAAAGTTGGATTCGAAGAATTAAATAATTTTCTTTTTTCAATACAGTTCAAGCATGCTGTTCCTTTAGAGCTATTCAACAAAGGCCCTAATGTCAAACCATTATTATATAGCTCCACGTAAAAGAAATCGTCTTTTGAGTCAATTATTAATTCTGAAATAGCAAGTATGTTTTTTTCGTTATGCCAAAATGGTGCAATTAAAAGTGTAGTTTGTCCTTCTAATATTTCTATATTTTTTGTTTTTGACAAATTCACATAATGATTTACATTTATTCCTGATGGTAAATTGTTTATAAAATCTTTAATCAAAGTTTCATCTTCAGAGAATTCGCCAATGACATTAATATTATGCACCTTAGAAGTTTGTTCTATTTTTATGAATCTATTAAATTCAAGCCATTCTAAAACATTGCTTATAAATTCTTCTTCATATTTTTCTTTTAGCCTTTTTTCTGCGTGCTGAAAAGAGTCATTTGACTGTATTTCATTTAGTACATCAACTATTTCAGAAGCATTATTGCCTTTGATTTTTTGGCTATTATTACCACTTGATAAGAGAATGTATTCTAATTTGTCGGTTTGGAAAATTTTCCATTTGTCGGATAGTATTACCATAATTGCATAAGTTTTTTAATTAAAAATGAACTACATAATATATTTTATCAATAATTATGTAGTTCAGAACAGTTTAGCAACAACAACAACAGCAGGCGTAAACAGTCGTACCGCCATTATCACTTGATGCACCACAATTATCAACAACGGCAGATACCGTTGAAAGATCTTTTGTTTCTAAAATTTCTATACTTGCTTCTAACTTTTTCATAATTGATAAATTTTAATTAAGTTATTTTTTCTTTTAAGTAAATCAACAAGTTGTTTTAGCAGCAGCAGCAGCAACAGGCATAAACGGTTGTTCCACCGTGATCGCTTGATGCACCGCAATTGTCTACAACTGCTGAGACAGTCGAAAGTTCTTTGGTTTCAAGAACTTCCATAATTACGTCTAATTTTTTCATCTTTAAATGATTATAAGGATTAGTAAATCGTAAATCTTTATTTCCAGGCCTTTACCTCTTCCCGATTACCATCTTAGTTACAACAAGAACTACAGCTACAGCTTCCATATGCATCTTGAAATGCTTCTGAAACTGAGCAATAGTCTACAATTGCAGCTACTGAAGAAAGATCTTTTGTATCAAGAACTTCTACTGTTACTTCTAATTTTTTCATCTTTAAATGATATTAGAGGTTAATAAATCGTAAATCTTTATTGGCAGGCCTTTACCTCTTCCTGTTTCGTTTCGTTTCGTTTAGTATAAATTAACAACAACAACTGCAGCTACAATTTGAAGTGATTGTATCGTATACATCTTTCAACATACCACAGCTGTCAACAATTGCTGCGGCAGATGAAAGCTCCATCGTTTCAAGCAATTCTAACGTTACTTCTAACTTTTCCATAATAAATTATATTTTGGGAATTAATAATGTGTAAATCTTTATTTTGGGCTTTTACCTCTTCCCATTATTTAATTGAATTTAGACTACCTGATTTCTTTAAATTGAATAAAAAAACCTAATTTGTTTTTAAATTTAATATTCAATTATTCCGATATGATGTGAAATTTATTATTGATTATACCTCTTATAAAATTCAATCTTAGTATTTGTTAATATATTGTTTAACAATATTTTATAAAATCATACCTTTTCAAGTAAAAATATTTTCTTTGAGTAGAAGCTTATTTTACTTTCCGTTAAGGCAAAACTAGAGGAGTGAAATTGATGCTACAAACTATAGCTCCCAGAATTCAGGAATTCAGACAAGAGTTTCAGGAATTCCGTGCCTGAATACGACGTAATCAACTGAAAAATAAACAATTAGCATTCTTATAAGAAAATCACTATTTTTTGTAAAAACTATATCTGTTTGCTATATTTTTGTATAAAACCAAATTCAATGACTTACTTACAATGGAATAAAATTCTTTTTTTACTCCTAATACCATTTGTTTTATTAGGACAGTCACCAAAAAAGAATCTTTCACGGCTTACTTATGATGAATTACACGATTTGTATTTTGCAAATACAAAAAATCGTACCCTACAATTAGAATGCGCAAATGCCTATTTAATAAAAGCCAACACAGAAAATATACCTATTCGCAAAGCAAAAGCAAATTATCAGTTTGCACTTTTATATTATGATACAAATCCAAGCAAGGCAATTATGTATTTGGATAGTGTAATCAAGTATTCTATAAACTCAAATGACAAACATTTTCCGGCAGCTGCCTATTGTGAAAAGGCTGATTTTTTAAAAAAGGAATTTAAATTCAAAGAAGCTATCGCTTATTATAACTTGGCTGAAAAAGTTGCCCTTAAAACAAATATAGATTTCTACTACAATGTTTTAATTTATATTGCGAGTACTAAATCTGAAGATTTGGCAGAATTTAATGAAGCTTTAACGATATACAAAAAATGTTATTTTTATTATAAAACTAAAAATATTAGAGACCCTAAGTATTCCTTATACTATCAAAATACTATTTTTGGAATTGCTGATTGTTTTAAATCCCTAAAGCAAACTGATTCAACCTCTTATTATAATAAATTGGGCTACAACGAATCAAAAATAACAAAAGACGAAGAATACAAAAACCTCTTCATACTCAATGAAGGGGCAAATCAATTACTAAAAAAGAACTATAATGCTGCCTTAGATAGCATATACAAAGCATATCCAAAAATGGTTGCTTTTAATAATTCAGGCAATATATTGACATCTCATTATTATTTAGGAAAAGCCTATGCGGGCTTAGGCAATACTAATCAAGCAGTTAAGAATTTCATTAAGGTAGATTCAATTTATAAAATAACAAATGATATCAGTACTGAGTTTATTGATGGTTATCCCTATTTAATCAATTTTTATAAGAAAAAAGGCGACAGAGAAAATCAGCTGAAATATATCACTGCATATATGGAAATAGATAATAAACTGGAAAAGAATTATAAAGAATTGAATGCATTAGTGCAAAAAGAATATGATACCCCGCATTTGTTTTCAGCAAAAGAAACAATTATACAATCACTTAGAAATGATAAAGAAAAATCGAAATGGGGTATTATTTTTTTGGTTTTAATTATTATTTCTGTTGGTATATACGGGATCTGGCAACATCAACTTAAGAAGAATTATAAATCTCGATTTGAAAAAATCGTAAATCAAACTGAGAAATCAGATGAAATCCCACATCGTAATCACAAAAAAGAAATCGAAATTAAGGGAATTAATAAAGAAGACATTGGTATTTCAGAGGAACTAATCGAACAGATTTTAAAGAAATTAGAACGTTTTGAAGAAAAGAAAGAATATCTGCAATCTAATATTACTGTGCAGATTCTGTCTACAACATTTGAAACCAATAGCAAATACATTTCAAAAATTATAAATACTTATAAAGGAAAATCCTTTATTCAGTATATTAATGATCTAAGAATTGAATATGCAGTTGTTTTTTTACAAAAGGATTCTAAGTTAAGAAAATATACAATTAATGCTCTTGCTACAGAATTTGGTTTTAACAATGCGGAATCTTTTTCAACTGCTTTTTATAGAAATAAAGGTATCAAACCATCTTATTTCATTAAGGAATTAGAGAAATCACACAAGACATAACCTTCACAAATACAGAAATTTATACCTTTTTAAATATCGAAATTCAGGAATTCCGACAAACATTCTCAAGTATTTCGATTTAGTAAAACAAGACTGTCTAAATTTGCGCTTATTACAAACAAATAAAACCTGAATTAATCATGAAAACAGACAAACAAAAAGACAAACCGAAGAAATTTAATTTAGAAAAAATGCAAGTAGCAAAATTGAAAAATATGCATTTAATTGTTGGAGGTAATGTTGTACAACTTGATGATCCAATTGATACAAATCATAAGGCAGGAGGATCTACAGCAAATTGCTAATAATCTTTTATAAAAACAAACACCCTCTTTGAAGTTTATTTAAGAATAACTTCTTAGAGGGTATTTAAAATGTAATATCACAAAATAATGAAGCTTTTTTATTCTTTATCTCTTTTAATTTTAATTTTTGCAGGTTGCAATTCAGTAAAACTTTCAAAAAATACTTCTGCAAAATTAACATCTCAAACAGAAAATCCACAAGAGATCGGGACTTGGTATCAAAAAGACTTTAAGGAAGACTCCGTACCAGGAATTTCCATAAATAAGTGGTATCGCACAAATAAAAAGAAACCAAAAAATAAAAACATTATTGTTGCCGTAATAGATACTCAAATCGATATAAACCACGAAGATCTTCAAGGTCAGCTCTGGAAAAATTTAAAAGAAATTCCAAACAATGGAATCGATGACGATAACAATGGATATATCGATGATTTGAATGGCTGGAGTTTTACAGGAACTAAAAGCGGTCAATATGTAGTATGGAACAGATATGAATATGTGCGTATAGTGGATGAATGGAGGAAATTATTTAAAGATAAAACAGAAGATCAAATTGAGAGCAAAGATTTGACAAAATATAAAGAATATCAACGATCATTAAAAACATTTGAAGAGAAAAATAAGTATTATAAGAATTGGTTAAAATCATTAAAACATAATGTCGCAGTTTATCCTTTAATGAAAGATACTCTTAAGTATTTTTTTCCAAAAGAAGATTATACATATAAGCAACTGGACAGTATGTATAAGAAGTATAAGATAAATGACAAAAAATACCGCCAAATGAGAGACGATGATGATAAAGATCTTGGTGCACTTATTTATTATATGATGGTTTGTTTTGAAGTTAATGAAAAAACTTACGATGAAGTAAAAGATAAAGAAACCCAACTTGATTCTATTGTAAATAAAAACTTGAATTTAAATTACAACGAACGACTTTCAATTGGTGACAATCCAAACGTACTTGAAACTGGATACGGCAATAATAAAATTTGTAATACAGTAGATGGTATTAGAACCATTCAAGATCACAATACTATGGTATCAGGTATTATTGCAGCAAATAGAAAAAATAATAAAGGAATAAAAGGTATTGATGACAATGTGAAAATTATGCCTTTGAATATTTCTCCATCTGGAGATGAGCATGACAAAGATATTACCATGGCAATACGATATGCCGTTGATAATGGAGCCAAGATAATTAATATGTCTTTTGGCAAAGAATTTTCTATGCACCCAGATTGGGTCTTTGAAGCTTTCAAATATGCAGAAGATCATAATGTATTACTTGTTCATAGTGCAGGAAACAGTAGCCTGAATATCGATGAAAACAGAAGCTATCCTACTGACATAAATTATAATGAATCAAAAGAAATTTGCGATAATTTTATAGTTGTAGGCTCAACGACAAAAAACATGGGCGATACATTCATTTCTGATTTTTCTAACTATGGTAAAAAAAATGTAGACTTATTTGCTCCCGGAGATGAGATTTATACCACCGGCGCTGGCAATATTTATAAAACGGAATCTGGAACTTCTTTTTCTGCTCCTATGGTTTCAGGAACTGCGGCATTAATCTGGTCGTATTATCCAAAATTAACTGTTCAGCAGGTTAAAAAAATTATTCTCGATTCAGGTGTTGCCTATAATATTCAAGTAATTCTTCCCGGTACAAATAATAAAAAAGTTCCTTTTAGTGAATTATCCAAATCAGGAAAAGTTTTGAATGTGTATAATGCAATGCAACTTGCGGAGAAAGTAAGTAAATCTAAAAGATAATGGGAAATTACACCATTCATGCCTTCCCTCATTATGTACTAAGAACACCTTTATTTTCGCTAACTTTTTATAGTGATTTAATGGCCTCATATTCTTATCAAAACTTATTTTTAAAATTAGAAAATGATTATGTTCGAGAGGCAATTCGTTTAGCTTCTCCAGAATTGCTGACAGCTTTAGACAGGTGGAAATTTGACCCATACAGCCTATCTGAAAAAAAAACAAATGCATTAGAACTTAGCTTTTTAAAATATTTAACCAGAATGTCTTCGCGCTGTACACCTTTTGGATTATTTGCAGGTTGTGCGGTTGGCGAAATAAGTTCTGAAACGAACATTTTACTCGAATCTCCTAAAAAACATTCTCGACATACACAGTTTGATACGCAATTTTGGATAGCGCTATTGCAAAATTTTGCAAAAAAAGAAGATATTGCGCCTCATCTTAAATACTATCCAAATAACTCAATTTATAAATTGGGTGATTTCTATCGATATGTAGAATATAAATACATAAATACAAAAAGAGAGCATACTATTTCTGCTTTACGAAGATCAGAATTATTAGAATTGCTGCTGAACAAGAGTAAGTCCGGAATCACCATTAATGAAATGGTTTCACTACTAGCTGATGACGATTCTGAAACGGAAGACGCCCGAGAATACATAAATCAACTTATTGATTTTCAATTTTTAACAAGCGAACTTGATGGATTATTGACAGCAAAAGAGGATTGGGAAAGAGTTTTTAAAATTATAAAAAGAATTCCCGCCTCAAATTCAATTTTAGAACTACTACAAAAAATAAAAAAAAAATTATTAGAATTAGACCATAATTTAATTCCTTCTGAAAAAAAGTACAAAGAAATCTTAGATGAAATTCAAAAATTAGAAATTGAATATGAGAGTAAATATCTTTTTCAAACAGATTTAAATGTAGCTACTACTTTTAACACAATCAATAATACTTTATCTAAAAAAACGCTCCAAGGTATTCATTTTTTAAACGGAATTCAGAAAAAAACACAATCTGAAAACCAATTGCAATTCATTAAAGCTTTTGAAAAGAGATATGAAACTAGAGAGATGCCATTGACAAAAGTACTTGATACAGAAACAGGAATTGGTTATCTTCAAAATCAGGATATGAATGATAATCATGATCTTTTAGAAGGATTATTTACTAAAAACAAAGTTTCAGATGAGGCAAAGCAAACCTGGACAACAGTCGACTTTATCTTAGAAAAAAAATTACAAGAAACTAATTTAAGCTGCAATACAGCTCTTTATCTTTCTGAAAAAGACTTCCCTGATTATGATGCCAATTGGGATAATGTTCCAGCGACTTTTTCTGTGATAGTTGAATGTTTTAAAAAGAATAGTAGCGAATTTATTGCTATAGAATCATCTGGCAATGTGAGCGCTGCAAAATTACTAGGTCGGTTTTGCAATGGAAATACTTTAATAGAAAAATTAACTGCTGAAATTATAGAGAAAGAAAATTCATATCACTTAGATAAAATTCTAGCTGAAATTGTGCATATACCAGAGTCCAGAACTGGTAATATATTGAGAAGACCGGTTTTGAGAAAATATGAAATTCCTTATCTTTCAAATTCAGGAGTTTCGGAAAAATACCAAATTGGGTTGGAAGATTTAATGATTTCCGTTAAAAATGGTACAATTGTTTTGCGTTCTAAAAAATATAAAAAAGAAATTATCCCTTGTTTGTCAAATGCGCATAACTATGCCTACAAATCATTGCCTATTTATCATTTTTTATCAGAGCTTCAATCGCAAAATTTAAAACCTGTTTACAATTTTTCCTGGGGAGTTTTAATGACTCATTATAACTATTTCCCCCGCGTCGTTTATAAAGATATCATTCTTTCAAAAGCACAATGGAAAGTGATAAAAGCAGAATTAATTCCTTTTTACAGTCAAAATAGTACTTCTTTATTTACGGAATTCACAACCTGGAGAAAAAAACGAAACATTCCTGAATTTATTAACTTAGTAAATTTTGACAATAAACTTCTGATTGATTTAGAAAAAGAAATTGGAATACAGCTATTTCTAAAATCAGTATCCAACCAAAGTTCTATAATTTTGGAAGAATTTTTATTTACAGAAGAATCTATAGTGAAAAATGAAAAAGAGGAGCATTTTTCAAATCAAATTATCTTATCATTTTATAAACAAAAAGCGAAGCTATGAGAAGAAGTTTTTTCATAGGAAGTCAATGGCTTTATTATAAACTATACACAGGTGTTAAAACTGCGGATTTGATTTTGATCGAAAAATTATCTCCTATTATTGAAGAGTTAAAAACAACAAATGCAATTCAAAAATGGTTTTTTATTAGATACAATGATCCGGACGAACATCTTAGAATTCGTTTTTATATTGAGAATCAAGAAAATGTGGCTTATGTCATTTCCAAATTATATCCAGTCTTAAATGAATTAGTTGAAGATGATTTAATATGGAAAATACAAACGGATACCTATCAAAGAGAATTAGAAAGATATGGCAAGGAGACCATAGAAGAATCCGAAACTCTATTTTGGTTCGATAGCGAAATGATTATCAGTTATCTTTCTTTAAAATCAAGTTTTGTTAAAAAGGAGATGGAGTTATTTTTTAGCTTTATCTCAATTGATAATTTTTTCAATTCATTTTCAATACCTAATGCTCATAAATTAACTATAATTAATGAATTGCAAAATTCTTTTAAAAAGGAATTCAATGTAGACAAAGTATTTAAAAAAAAATTGGATAGCCATTATAGAGAATTGCAAGATGAAATCGACTATTTTTTATCGGGAAAGGCAATTACCTCTCACCCTGAAATCTATAATATAATACATAAAAAACAACATCAAATTAACAAAGAAATCTTGTTGATAAATAACTCACTTCAGGTCTTGCTATCAGATTTTCTTAAGCATCATATTCACATGATGATTAATCGTCAGTATACTTCTAAACAAAGAATGTATGAGTTAATTATTTACGATCATTTATACAGATATTACAAAACACAAAATTTTAAGAAATAAAATAGACTTCATTAAAATTTGCACTCTGTTAAACTATCAGATCAAAGCTTCAAAGAAATTTGGAGCTTTTTTTGTTTATTTTAAAGTGGAGTTCATAACATAAAATAGGCAACAAAACACAAAAATTTTGTCTATAAAAAAAATCAATAAAATGAATTAATCACATCTTATTTAAAATTTAGCTCTACTGAATCACACAAATATTGGCTAAAAAACAAGATTGTTAATAATTAATTATGTTAAAAAAAAGCAAAGTCGTTTCTTATATTGTAGTATTTTTACTTAGATTTGAAACATGTTAACATTTAACTATTATACTAACGATTGCTAATCAAAATCGTTAAAATTTAAACCGCCAACAATCAAAAACTCGCAAAAAAATTATGAATTTCATAAAATCAAGTCACTACACTTCTGCAAATCTTTATAAAAAAGTGCTATTTCAATTTCTATTATAAAATCTACAATTTTGCTAACTCCTTAACCAAAACAAATCACAAAACAAGTGCATTTTATTTCTATTTCTCAAAAAATAGAATAGAACTATTATGCCTTTTTTTTTAAAAACAACAATCAATTAATGAGACAAACAATTCTATTATTATGTTGCTTTCTTTTTTTATCAACTACTTTACAGGCACAAACATCAGGTACAGTTAAAGGGTATGTAACAGATACCATAAACAAATCTAATTTAACAAAAGCATCAGTCTCTTTGTTAAGAGCAAAAGATTCCATTTTAGTAAAATTTACCCGAGCCAAAGAAAATGGGTATTTTGAGTTGAACAATATTAAAGCTGGTAAATTTATTTTACTGGTTTCTTATCCTAAATATGCTGATTTTGTAGATCAATTTTCTGTTGATTCCACAAAGTTAATCAAGGATTATGGTAAAATTAATTTGGAAGATAAAGGAAGAATACTATCCGAAGTAATTATCAAAGGCAATAGAGCCGCAATGAAAATCAAAGGAGATACGTTAGAATTTGATCCAAAAGCATTTAAAATAGAACCTAATGCAAAAGTGGAAGATCTGATAAAACAATTCCCTGGAATACAAATTGATAAGGATGGAAAAATTACCGCTCAAGGCGAAACCGTAACCAAAGTTTTGGTTGATGGTGAAGAATTTTTTGGTGACGATCCCACTTTAGTTACAAAAAATCTACGTGCGGACATGGTTGATAAAGTACAATTGTACGACAAAAAAAGTGATCAAGCCGCTTTTACAGGAATTGATGATGGTCAGAAAACCAAAACGCTGAATGTTAAACTTAAAGAAGACAAAAAAAATGGTTATTTCGGGAAAGTAGAACTCGGAGGAGGAACTAATGATTTTTACAAAGGTCAAGCCATGTTTAATAAGTTTTGGGACAAGAAAAAACTAGCAGCTTATGGCATTTTAGGCAACACAGGACAAGTAGGATTAGGATGGGGAGATAAAGATAAATATGGCCAAAGCAGTTATCAAGTAGCTGATGACGGCGGTATTAATTTTTCAAGCAATGGAAATGATGAACTTGAAAGTTGGGATGGACAATTTAATGGTGAAGGAATTCCAGTAGCTCAAACTGGTGGAATACATTTTGACAATAAATGGAACAACGATAAAGAATCTATCAATGTAAATTATAAAATTGGCGATATCAAACTATCAGGAAATCGCAATGATATTAACCAGCAAAATTTAAGTTCTAGCAGCATTTATAATACTTCAGACAAGAATTTTGAGAAAAACATGACTAAAAACAAACTTGATCTAACTTATGAAATTAAAATTGATACTACTTTAACTTTAAAATTAAATGTAGATGGATTATTCAAAAAAAGTAATTCAAGTGAAGCAGAAATGCGAAAAGGTACTGACGAACAAGGTAACCAGTTGAATAATTTGAACCAGAGAACTACAAACGACGTTGATGATAAAATATTTAATTTTAATACTTTATTAACCAAAAGACTTAAAAAAACGGGCCGAACATTATCTCTTAATTTAAGCCAATCAAGTACAGATAGCAAAAGTGATGGTTATTTAAATTCTAGAGCTGAATTTTTTACACCATCGGTAATTAGTCCAGATAGCACCAAAGTAGTCGATCAAAATAAAGTCAATAATATTAGAAATACAGCTTTTAAATCAAATCTAATCTATACCGAACCATTATCCAAAAGCCTAACTCTAATTCTTAATTATGGATTTAACATTAGTAACGGGAAATCTGATCGTAAATCTTTTAATCAATCTCCAAATGGCGATTACAATGTTTTGGATTCCATCTTTAGTAATAATTATGAATTAGACCAAACAATAAACCAACTTGGAGCGATTTTTAATTACAAAAAAAACAAAACTGTTTTTTCTGTTGGTTCTAAATTTAGTAGCGTAAACTTTAAACAATATGATGTTTATAGAGATAGTTCTTTTGATCGAAAATTTGTCAACTACATGCCTCAAATAAGCTATCAATATAATTTTAAACAAAGAGAATCACTGCGTTTGTCGTATAACGGAAACAACGATCAGCCAACATTAGAACAAATACAACCGATACCAAATAATCAAAACCCATTAAATACGATTTTGGGTAATCCAGATTTAGATCCTTCTTTTAAAAATAATTTTAGAGGAAATTATTATTCATATAAAGTACTCAGCAATCAATATTTTCAGGTTAATGGATCGTATAATTTTACGATAAATCCAATAATAAGCAATGTGATTACAAATGATAGAGGACAAAGTATTTCTCAATTTGTAAACCTAAAAAACAAAGCGGCAACAAGTTATTATTTGAGTACTGGTTTTGGCAAAACAATCAAAGCCATAGACATGAGAGCAGGAATTGGTTTAAGCGCCAGTAAAAATTTAAACTATAATTACATCAATACAAAACTGAATCAAACTAAAAATTCAACCTATTCCTTTGATTTCAACTTATCAAAGTATAAAGAAAAAAAATATAATTTTAATGCTAACTTCGGACCTACTTACAACGTTGCTAATGCAAGCATCAACGAAAATAGCGACAGTAATGGTTGGGGCTTTAATGGAAATTTCTGGTCCAGTGTACAATTGCCTTTCAAACTAGAAATTAGTACAGATGGTAATTATCAATATAACGGAAAAACGCAAGTGATTCAGGAAAGTTTTGAACGTTTTATTTGGAATGCATCTATCACCAAAAAATTCTTAAAATCAGATAATTTAAGAGTTTCTATAACGGGAAGAGATCTTTTGAACCAAAATGTAGGATTTAACCGTTCTGCATTCAATGGAAATATTAACCAAAGTACTTATACAACTATCCAAAGATACTTTATGTTCTCTGTAAGCTGGGATTTCAGCAAAATGGGCGGAGGAGAAATTAAACAAAACTAAAAACATGAAAACACTAATAAATCACATCTTAATTTTAATAATTGTATTGACAAGCTGCAATACTTTTTCACAAAATGACCACTTTGTACAAAATGGCGTAATCGAATTTGAAAAAAAATCAAATATGTACGCTTTGATTACAAAAAAATTAAAAGGAGAAACTGATAGTTATTATCAAGCTGCTTTTGAAAGTTACAAAAAAACCAATCCACAATTTAAAACTGTAAAAAGTACGCTCACCTTTTCAAAAAACAAGAGTTTATACAAATGGGATGAAACAAATCAATCAGCAAGCAACAGTTGGATTGCTGATGATGCAATGGCTAATTTAAAAAATATTATCGCCACAGATCTTGATACGCAAACCAGTATTACACAAAAAAACGTTTATGATGATTTATACTTAGTTAAAGACAGTTTGCGTAAAATTGACTGGAAAATTACCGATGAAACAAGAGAAATTGCAGGTTATGAATGTCGCAGAGCAAATGCTATAGTTCTTGATTCTGTTTATGTTGTTGCCTATTATACGATTCAAATTCCATTCTCAGGCGGTCCTGAATCTTTTACAGGTTTACCCGGAACAATTTTAGGCTTGGCAATGCCTCATGAAAACATGACATGGTTTGCCACAAAAGTTACTGAAATTCCAGTTTCTGACAAAGATTTAGCTCCACCAATTAAAGGCAAACCTACTGACAATAAAGAACTAAACAAAACACTTTTGGAAGCTTTAAAAAATTGGGGAAAATGGGCAAGAAAGACATTGCAGGCCTACTCTTTGTAACAAGCTAAAAACATAAAAAATAATCTAAATGGCTCCTGAGATTTCCAGAATATATCAATGGAGCCAATAATAGAATAGAAGTCACAGAATTGCATTTATAGATTAAATATAAATGGAAAGGATACTTTTTTTGCCACAAAAAGTTAAGGCTGTTTATTTTATGTTTTTATAAAAAAGAATTACTTGAATTTGATGGAGTTCCCTCCTGTTTTACCACAAAAAGCTATGGCAGATTAGGTGGCTGTTCCATTTTATTAAATAACAAAAGGTGTGTTTCATTACGAAACTACACCTTTTGCTTTTCAAGTATTTATTTTTAACTTCTAATTTATTAATTACCTTTTGCTTTTTTAAATGAAAATCCAAATTTGATTTGTATACCAGCAGAAAAATAATTGCTCTTTTGTACTATCGTTTTATTTCTTAAAACACCAATGGCCTGCATATTATCAATCCCATTTGAATCATACAAAACAATGTTGGTATTTTCTATGTTTTTTGCTAAATCGGAAAAGCCATAATCAGCAAAAACACCAGTATAAAGCTGTAAATTTTCTTTTAACTTGAAAGTTAAGCCTGTCTCTAAACTTAATAAAAATGAAGTCTTAAGATCTGCAGATGTATTATCCTGCCAATTGTTTACTTTCCCAAATCCATGTGAAGGCAAATCATCAATAAGGAGATCCATATCTGGATAATAACCGCTTAACTGCAATTCATCAGCAGAAGCCTTGATACTTTGTTTCCCTGGAAATAAAACTTTTCCGCCAAATCCTAAATACCACTGTGATTGGCTTGAAATTGCGGTTCTGTAGTGTAAAAGAACTGGAATTGCAAAAGAAATAAAATGTTGTTTTTCCATATAATTTTTCGGTGAAACTCTGTATTCAAATGCCGTCATTTGATCATCAACTTCATAAGAATTGATGGTTGTTCCTTCATTCAGCTTAAATGTATTTTGATTATAAAAAACATCTAAACCTGTATTAATTCCCCAATGATTATTTAAGAAATAAGTATATCCAATTCCTAAACCTCCACCAGCTCTTAAATTTCCATTCCCTTCAGAACTCTCGTAAATAATTCCTGATGGACCTCCGATAAGTTTTAAACTAACTTCCTGTGCTTGCATCGAACTACATACTAAAAATATCGCGATTGCTATTTTGATTTTCATTTTGATTTTGATTTTCATTGATCTTAAATTAAAACTCATTTTACTTTACCAATACATTAATTGTTTTTTTCTCACCATTTGATAAAGTCAACAATACGACATAAATAGAGGTTTGTGAAGGCGCAATTATTTGATTCTGAGTTTTTATGTTAGAAACCGTCTGAATTAGTTTTCCATTAATGTCAAAAATATCAATAGTGGCACCTTTTAGTTGTGCTTCACTAAAATTACATTCTAAAGTAAATTCACTTGATGCTTTTACCGGATTCGGGTATATTTTGATATTATTTGAGAATACTTTTCCAGTTATTTCAAACAGACACGATTTAATTTTGTTTCCGTCTTTATCTGTAGCAATAACATAATAAACACCGTTTAAAGCTTGATTTTCGCTGAAATATTGTCGAGTTGCACCCGAGATCGTTATTCCATTTTTATACCATTGCCAAGAAACAAAATCTTTATTTTTATTATCAAAGAAAAGAACATCAGACCAATGTTGCGTTATAAGTCCGCCCTGTGTAACTTCAATAGGTTTTATGACCGCCAACGCTGGATTATGATTTTGATCTCCACTCTGAGATGCTGCAATAGAAGTACTTCCTGAATTTTTTATCACTAAATTATTGCCTGAAACCTCAGCAATATTAGTGTTCACAACCGAATAAGTGATTGGTAATCCACTGTTTGAAACGGCACTAAGATTTAAGTTGTTTTCGGTTTCACAACCAAACTCCAAATCTTGATTCCAAGTAATTAGTTGGTCAGCCTTTGTGATTTCAAAAACAGCACTTTCAAAAACAATTTTATAATTTTTTCCAGCATCAATTGTTCCTGTATTAATGTTATATTTTCCAACATTTTCCCCAGTTTCTCTTGAAAGTATTCCTGTTATAATTGCATTTGTATCACCATTTACAAGTCCTGAAACAGTATAGTTAAAAACTGGATCAGTTGTACCATAAACTTTCTGATGTCCTGCCGAAGCAACAACGTTTAAAGTGTATTTATCTGTAGTAAAACTAATTTCATTTCCGTAAGCTACAGATCCATTGCTGTTTATTGCATAGGCTTTTACATAATAATTTGTATTTCCTTTTAAATTAGCCAGCTTTGAAGTAATTGATCCTAATGAACCTCCTGCAATAATTTTGTTATCTGTTAGCAGCGGATTAGATTTAAGCGAATAAACAAATCCTGTTTCAGTTAAACATTTCCCATCATTATTTTCCGAAGAAATTGTTCCGGAAACTACTGCTTCAGAAACGGTTATATTTGTTGTGGCTAATGTATTTACTGAAAAAGGCGCAGGTTCTTCAATTATTACTGTTTTTGAGATAGAACAAGAATTTGCATCGGTAATGGTTACAGAATATGTTCCTGCTGTAAGTCCGCTTGCAGTAGCTTCGTTTCCTCCTTTTGGTGACCACAAGTAAGTGTAAACTCCTTTTCCTCCACTAACATTTACAGATGCAGTTCCATCATTTCCGCTATAGCAAGATACATCGTTTTTTGAAGTAATAACTTCAAGTAATGCTGGCTCAGTTATAGTAAAACTCTTCGTTGTCGTACAAGAATTTGCATCAGTAACGGTTACTGTATAAGTTCCAGCACTAAGCCCTGTTGCAGTTGCCGAAGTTCCGCCAGATGGGGCCCAAGAATAGCTGTATCCCGGTTTTCCTCCGCTCACGCCAACTGTCGCTGATCCTGTATTTGTTCCATTACATGAAATATTTGTTTGAGAAACTGCTGTTGCCGTAAGAACATTTGGCTCTGTTACGATAAAACTTTGAGTTGTCGTACAAGAATTTGCATCGGTAACGGTTACTGTATAAGTTCCAGCACCAAGTTCTGTTGCAGTTGCTGAAGTTCCGCCGTATGGAGCCCAAGAATAGCTGTATCCAGGTTTTCCTCCGCTCACGCCAACTGTCGCTGATCCTGTATTTGTTCCATTACATGAAATATTTGTTTGAGAAACTGCTGTTGCCGTAAGAACATTTGGTTCTGTTATGATAAAACTTTGAGTTGTCGTACAAGAATTTGCATCAGTAACGGTTACTGTATAAGTTCCAGCACTAAGCCCTGTTGCAGTTGCTGAAGTTCCGCCAGATGGAGCCCAAGAATAACTATATCCAGGTTTTCCTCCGCTCACGCCAACTGTCGCTGATCCTGTATTTGTTCCATTACATGAAATATTTGTTTGATAAACTGCCGTTGCCGTAAGAATATCTGGCTCTGTTATAATAAAACTTTGAGTTGCCGTACAGGAATTTGCATCGGTAACGGTTACTGTATAAGTTCCAGCACCAAGTCCTGTTGCTGTTTCTGAAGTTCCGCCGGATGGAGCCCAAGAATAAGTATAAGATCCCGTACCTCCGCTTACACTTACACTCGCTGATCCTGTATTTGTTCCATTACATAATAAGTTAGTTTGAGATGGAGCAACTATTAATGCAGAAGGTTGAGTAATTGTAAACGTTTTTACAATAGAACAACCATTTGCAGAAGTTATTGTGACACTATAATTACCTGCCACAAGATTGCTTGCAGTATCGCTTGATCCACCAGTCGGCGCCCAAACATAGGTGAAAGGTCCTGGCGCTCCAGATGGAACTACCGAAGCAGAACCAGTATTGGCACCATTACATAAAATATCGTTTTGACTTGTAACAGCAATTAAGGTGTTGGTTGTATTAATTAAAAAAGTTTTGGTAATTGTACATCCATTAGTGTCTGTAATTAAACAAGAATGGTTGCCATTATTTAATCCTGTTGCTATTGCTGTTGTTTGACCAGAAGGCGACCATAAATACGTATAAGGCCCTACACCTCCACTAACATTAACAGCCGCTTCTCCAGCAGATATGCAGGTTGCATCTATCTGACTTGTTGTAGCACTTAATACTGCTGGTTCATCAATTCTGATTGATTTAGTTACGAAACAACCATTAGAATCGGTAATTTTACAGCTATAAGTTCCAGTTGCCAGACCGGTCGCTGTTGCAGCAGTACCGCCCGAAGGTGACCATAAATAAAAATATGTTCCAGTACCGCCTGAAGGAACAACCGTTGCTGTTCCGGTTGCTCCACCATTACATAATACATCTGTATGAGAAATTGATGCTGTTAAGACAGGTGGTTCGTCTATCGTAACACTACCAATGTACACACAAGTATTTCCATCTTGAATTGTTACAGTATAATTTCCCTTAGAAAGTCCTGATGCAGTAGCAGCATTGCCTCCTGTAGGTGCCCAAGAATAAGAATATGACCCAACTCCACCAGAAGCAGATACAGTTGCAGAACCATTTGCTCCTCCATTACATGAAACATCTACTTTTGTTATCGTAGCAGCTATTTTCGCAGGAGTGCCAACTGTAATAGTTTTTGTCAATGTACATCCTTTTGAATCTGTTATTGTACAAGTATAATCTCCTGCACTAAGTCCTGTTGCTGTCGCGACAGTTCCGCCATAAGGAGCCCAAGAATATGAATAATTTGGACTTCCTCCTGACACGCTTACACTAGCGCTGCCATTTGCTCCGTCAAAACAACTAACTTCAACTGATGTTATTGTTGCTGAAAGACTTGATACAGGTTCTGTAATAATAAAACTCTGCGTTGCGGTACAGGAATTTGCATCGGTAACTGTTACTGTGTATGTTCCAGCAATAAGACCTGTTGCTGTAGCGGAAGTTCCTCCAGAAGGAGACCATGAATACGTATATGCTCCCGTTCCTCCGCTTGCACTCACTGTTGCTGATCCTGTATTTGCACCGTGACAGGCAATATTAGTCTGAGAATCTTGCGATGCTACAAGCCCATCTGGTTCTGTGATTGTGAAATTCTGTGTTGTTGTACAAGAATTTGCATCTGTAATATTTACTGTATAAATCCCTACCCCAAGTCCTGTAGCTGTCGCCGAAGTTCCGCCTGACGGAGACCAAGAATATCTGTAAGCTCCCGTTCCTCCACTTGCACTTACTGTTGCTGATCCTGTTTTGTCACCATGACAGGCAATATTTGTTTGAGAACCTTGTGATGCTATAAGTGTATCTGGCTCCGTAATAGTAAAACTCTGTGTGACTGTGCAATTATTTGCATCTGTTACGGTTACCGTATATATTCCTGCGCTAAGTCCTGACGCTATTGGTGAAGTTCCGCCAGAATGCGACCAAGAGTATCTATAGGGTGCCTTTCCTCCCCTTGCACTTACTGTCGCTCTTCCTGTAGAGGTACCGTTACAACGCACATTTACCTGAGATGGAATAGTGGTAAGAACACTAGGTTCGGCAACGGTAAAAGTTTTTGTTTTCTTACAACCAGCTGGTGTAGCAATAATTACTGTATAATCACCTGCTGATAGTCCTGTTCTATCTTTTGTAGTTATACCATTACCCCAATCATAAGTGTAAGATAGATTTGTTAGACCAGTCAGTGTGATTTTACCATTATTCCCTCCATTGCATGATACATCGGATATAACTGCTGTAGGCTCAATCAAAGTGAATTCAATACTTCCTCTGGACTGGCCTGCATTTTCTGCAATTCGAAATTCGACTTTACTATTGCTATCCAAGAACCCTTTCCAAAGATTTGTATGCGATTCACAACAATTATTATCAGACCATATTTGTACGCCATCAATAAATAATCTGACCCAGTCATCATGCATTGGAATATCAATTTGATAGTATCCGCAAGGAAATCCTTGTCTTTTTGCACTCCAAGAATGATCATCACCATTTACTCTACATCCTTGGTAACCTGCAGCTGAGGAAGGAGTATCATAATCTTCAAAATAATCTTCGGAATTAAAACTTAATGTATTAGCCGTAAAATAACCTGAATAATCTGATTGCCATGCACTATTGCTAACAACACCTTTATTCCATGCATATACATTCCAAACATTATTGCCATAAACCGTAGGATCACCAACTGGACTTGATTGACTTAGAATAATATTAACACTTCCTGTAGTTTCACACTTTGTTGAATTATCTGTTACGGTTACGGCGTAAGTTCCTGCCCCTAATCCGCTTACTGATTGGGTTGTTTGCTCAGGCACCGTATTCCATTTATAAGTATAACCTCCAGATCCGCCTTTTACTGCCACAGTCGCTGAACCTGTTGAAACACCTCCGCACGAAGCATTCGTTTGCACGGCTATTGCTTTATACGCATTTATAGTTACAGTTGTAGTTGAAGTGAGACCAGTGAGATCCTTAACAATTACAGTGTAATTCCCTGCACTTAAATTAGACAAGCTACTAGTTGTAGCCCCATTTGACCAAATGTAGGTATAAGGTGCTATACCATACTGAAAACCACTTACTGTAATGGAACCCGTTGCTGAAATACAATTTATATCGGTCTTAGTATAATTGACTGTATATTGCCCAAACATACTGGATGAGGCAAAGGCAATAAGAAAAAATGCAAAAATTAAATGTAGTTTTTTCGTCATATTTTTGAGGTTAGTTTAATTTGTTCACAAAATTAGACAAGCGAACAAGTTCAAAAGCACTCCAAAAAGTTTTGGCATGATAATTCTATAGCCCAAAAAGTTTTTTTGGGGAAGAAAAAAAATGTTAAAGAAAAAATTAGATTTTAACCTGCAATCTCAAATTCCTGTTTTTGCAGTTCAGACGGCAGAATGCTGTGGTGTTTTTTAAAGGCAGCTGTAAATTTGCTGGTATTTTCGTAACCAAGCTTATACGAAATCTCTTTTATCAAAAATTTGTTTTCTATAATAAGCTCTTTGGCTAAAAACATTTGTTTTTCTTGGAAATATTTGTAGATCGGTTTTCCAAAAAATTGTTTGAATTCGGATTTGAGTTTACTTTCCGAAATTTTAAATTTTTCAGCCAGGAAATCAATTCCAGGAAATTTATCATACAGATTACTCGTCAAATAATTCTCAACTTTGTTGATGCTGAATTTATCTTCATAATCAATTGCAAAGTGATTTTCGAATACTCGCTGATCTCTACAAGTTCTCAAAAAGCCGAAAATCAGATTTAAAGTGCAGAGTTTAAACTGAAGAAAATCGATATGACTGGCCTCATTATTCATATTCATAACCTTATCAAAAATACTGAAGTTTTTAACCAGCTCATCCTTCTCCTCAAGTGGCCAAGCTATATAAGGCTGATCAGAAGTTATAAATTTATCCAATTCAGCTTCTGAGAACAAACTATTTTGAAGCAGGTTTTTTTGCAGCCATTCTTCATTAAAATACAAAGTGATGTATTTGTTATTTGCTCCTTTAAAATTTACATCGCAATTTCGTTCTTTTGGTTTAAAGAATGTCCAGCTATAATTTGCAAAACATAATTGCTTTTCACAAATTTTCAGATCAATTATTGGCTGACTTGTAACATTATTAAGACTAAGCATATAGTAGCCTTTATCCTCAATTTTCATGTCTGCTGGGTCATCATAAACGAGGTCAAAAGCTACATTAGTTTTATATCTCATTTTAGAATAAATAACCCAAAGTCCTTCTTCTAATTTTTGATAATTGAAGCCTCCCGAACAAAATGGCGTATTAGCGTACACACTCTGCTTTACTCTATCATGCTTCATAAAGGGATAATTAGCCAAACTCTCCACAAGATCTTCTGGAGTTTTACTGCTGTAAGGAAGATGATAGAAACCGTTGCTGTACGTAAAAAAGTACTGCTTAAATTGATTGAGCCATTTTTTAAGTGTCTGTTGGAGCATTTCAAAGCCAAAGATAAAATTTATTTAAATTTTAGCAAATAATGATAATAGTAAAATCTAGTAAAGTAGGGCTTCAATAATTTCAGATCTTCAATCTCGCTGATCATGTCACAAGCCCACAGTTTTGATATAGAAATTAAAAATCAAAAGCGCATCAATTCTATTATATTACGCTTCAAATTTGCTATTCTGATTACTAAGAGAAAACTAAATTTATGATCTTAATGGTATTAATTGGTCATTCAATTACTACCATTGACCTACTTGTGTTCTAAATTTATTTTAAACCAAAATACACTGAAAAAATAATGAAAAATAAAATTCTTCTTGCTTTTATATTAATAGCAACGATGTTACAAATAAAAATGGAGGCACAAAATTTAAAACTGCATCCTAAAGGTTATTTTTCTGCTCGGGGATTAGAGGTTACCGTTTTTGATGATATTTATCCCGACGGTCATCAAACAGGTGTAACAATGATTCAGCATGGTGAGCGTGTTATGGCAAATGGAGATTTGCGATTAGAAATTTCTCCCGGACAATGGTCTCCTGTCCCAAAAGAAATCGAGAAAAAAATAGATCCTGCTTCACAAACAATTTCGCAATCCTTATCGTATCCTGATGAAACCAAAAATCATGTTGGTTTTAATCCGATAAATTATCCGGATTTGAAATTAAAATACAAAGTAAACGCAACGCCTACAGAAGGAAATAGTTTTCGAATTACAGTTGATTTAGAAAATGAAGTCGATGCAAAATGGCTAGGGAAAATTGGTTTTAATATTGAATTGTTTCCCGGTGATTTATTTGGAAAATCTTATATCTGTGATGGGAATTTTGGCATTTTTACTCCTTCTCCTTATGGTCCACTTCAAACACAATTAGACGGACAAAATCTTGGAACGCCGCTATGTAAAGGAAAGAAAATTACAATTGCTCCCGAAAGTGATTTGTTACGAGTAACTCTTCAATCTAACTTAGAAGATATTGCCTTGTGGGATGGGAGAATCAATCATAATAATGGCTGGTTTATTGTTCGTGCTCCTATCTCTAAAAATTCTGGAAAAAGGGTTATTGACATTGTTGTTTCTCCAAATGTTATTCCGAATTGGACATACAAACCAGTAGTTCAGGTTTCGCAAGTTGGATATTATCCAACACAGTCAAAAGTAGCGATTCTGGAAACCGATCCAAATGATACTGAACCGTCTGAAGTAATTTTGATAAAACATGATGAATCTGGCAAAAAAAACATTAAAACCATAAGCCCAAAAAAATGGGGCAACTTTTTAAGATATAACTATTACCAACTCGACTTTTCTGAAATAAAAGAGGAAGGAATGTACACGTTAAGTTATAGAGGAAATGAAACTTCTCCCTTTCAAATAAGTAAAAAACTTTATGACCGAAATGTCTGGCAACCTATTCTTGAATACTTTTTGCCTGTTCAAATGTGTCATATGAGAGTGAATGAAAAATATCGGATTTGGCATAACTTCTGCCATTTAGACGATGCGCAGATGGCACCAACTAATCTGAATCATTTTGATGGATATATTCAGGGACCATCAACACTTACCAAATATAAATCGAATGAAGTTGTTCCGAATTTAAATCAAGGCGGCTGGCATGATGCCGGAGATGATGATTTAAGAGTCGAATCTCAAATTGGTACCGTTTGGAATCTTGCACTAATGTTAGAAGAATTTAATATTGAGTCTTATGATGCAACAAGTATAGATAATAATAAAAAAATAGTAGAAATTCACCAGCCAGACGGCAAATCTGATGCTTTACAGCAAATGGAACACGGACTTGCTTCGGTTTTGGGAGCATATCGTTCAATGGGACGCCTTTACCGCGGAATAATTACAAATGATTTAAAACAATATGTGCTTCTTGGTGATTTTGGAGGCGTTACAGATAACAAATGGACTGCAAATCCAAGTGTCAAAGATGATGATAGATGGGTTTTCACCGAAGATAATCCTGAGAGAGAATTGTATGTAGCTGCCGGACTTGCTGCTTCTTATCGCGCTTTAAAAAACAGCAACCCAAAATTAGCAACAGAATGTCTGGAAACTGCAAAAGCGCTTTATAAAACTTCTTTCGCAAAAGCAAAAAGACCTGACAACAAAATAATAGTACTTGTTGAATTGGCATTATCAACTAATGAAGCAAATTACACTAATGAAATTGTCAATATGCAAGAAGATATCCTTAAGAATTTCGAAAATTTAGGATGGAAAGTGGGCCGAATAAAACATCTTATTAAAGATAAATCCTTTCTTGACAAATTGAATTTTGAGGCACAAAAATGGAGTGCAAAGACCAAAAACAATTCCCTTACAGATTCTCCATACGGAGTTCCTTATACCCCTAATATTTGGGGAGCCGGATGGACTTTACAGGAATTTGGCGTAAAGCAATATTATTTTTCGAAATCATGGCCAGAGTTTGCGAACTATGAAGTCTATAGTAACGCTTTGAATTTTATACTAGGTGTTCATCCAGGCAATAATACGGCATCTTTTGCTTCGGGAATTGGATCTAATTCAGTGTTGGTCGCTTATGGAATGAATCGTGCCGATTGGTCTTATATTCCTGGCGGAGTAACTTCGGGTACGGCACTTATTAGACCAAACTTACCCGAGCTTAAAAAATGGCCTTACTTTTGGCAACAAACAGAATATGTGATGGGTGGCGGATCTACAGATTTTATGTTTTTAGTTCTGGCAGTTCAAAAACATTTCGGAAATTAAATTTTAGTAAAAAAGCGATAAAATATAGAAGGTGATTTCTATATTTTATCGCTTTCCACAAATATATTTTGATTATATTTTTATAGATACTGTTCCTGAAAATGTTCTTCCGTCTGATGGCCAAATACCAGGCCCGGGATAAAATTGAGGACGTTTTGTAAAATAATGTTCATCAAAAACATTACTCAGGTTAAATTGCAATTTCACATTTTCTGTCAATCTTACTGCAAAGTTTAAATCTAGAAGCTGATAAGCAGGAACCAGACCAACGGCTCCGCTTGCAGAAGGTGTAACAGTATTAAGTGCATCCGCATAACTTTCAGCAGTATAACTGTAAAGTGCCGAGAAACTAGCTGATGAATATCTAATTGTAATGCCATTTCTTGAAATCCAGGACGGAACGCTTTCTACTTTATTTCCGTTGATATTTACATTTGTATTGCCTGATCTAACTATAGCATCTTCGTAACGGGCATCCATAAATGAAGTTGAGGTAAACAAGGATAAACTTGTTTTTTTGCCTAAAGAAAAATCTCCTTGCAAAAAGAATTCAAGTCCTGCCGTTCGCGAATCGCCAATATTGGTTCTGAAAATTATCAGATTGTTTGCCGTGTCTGTTTGTGCAAGTGTACCCAAGCGATTGTTGTACTGCAAATAAAAACCTGTTACATCCCAATTTAAAAATTTCCATTTGCCTCTAAAACCGACTTCGGTATTATAGCCGTAGGCATCTTTTAAGTTTTTGTCACTTACCTCATAAATAGATTGTGGAATAATATCTTTGAAAATAACAGGTCGGTATGCCTGCGACCATCCTCCATAAATATTGGTATTTTCTGTTAAATCATATTGTGCACTTACACCAAATAAGGGGAAGTTATGTTTAATTTTGTTTGGCAATTCCTTTTCTGAATAATAAATCGTTGTACCTGTCATATTGGTTTCACCAATTTCCATTCTAACTCCTGTATTGACTGAAAATCGCTTTGTTAAAAGCCATCGATTCTCAGCAAATAACGCTATGTTTTTTGTTTTGAAATGCAAGTCTCTTCCCCAGCCTGGTGTTACAAGCGATAAATCAAAATCGGTTCCTGTTGTTCCTTTTCCTTGTTGCTGGCGATGGAGATCATTGTTCATATACTGAATTCCTGCAGCAAGAGAACTTGTTTGCTGAAACAATTTATACGATTGAAGCATTCGCAACTCTGTGGTATAACTATTAAAATGATCAATATCAACCTGACGATTGTTGTATTGAAGTGTAATAGGATCAATTGTATCTGCAATATTGGCCGGCTTGTCAAACATGACACTATTTCTTGCTCCTAAAACAGCCGAACTTGTAAGTCGTAATTTTGTTGAAGAAGCAAGCTTCCAGTCGGCTGTTAAGGATGGAATGTGAATATTGGGCTGATAATAATTTCGCGAACGAGTTGACATTCTTGGATCATCATGAAACATACTATCAGTTAATGGTCCGGGAATATGGGTAATGTAATTAGAATGTGTCCATTCTAATTTGAAAGTTAAATTTTGAGTCGCATCATAAAAAAGTGAAACTCCTTCGGCATCAAAACTCGCGTCACTGTTTTCTCTATAACCGGTAATCCATTTACCATTTACCCATGCAGAATAACGGAACTTTCCAATTTTACCAGACAAACTATTATAAGTGCTTACCAAACCATATGAACCAAGTGTATTGATGCTTTCAAAAGTAACTTTCTTGGTCGAGTCAGGTTGTTTACTGATATAGTTGAGCATACCACCAAATTGCGCACCATATTGCAGAGAAGCCGTACCTCGAACTAACTCAATACGTTCTACAGCCTCCATTGGAATATTATAGTGACTCGCAGGATAGCCATACATGTCGGAGTTGGTTATGATTCCGTCTTTGCGTACATTAAATTCCCAGCTACGGTGTGGATCAAGTCCTCGGGTAGAAATATTTACCTGATTGCCTGTTCCATCCATATCATAAACAAAAATGCCAGGTATTTTTGCAAAAATTTGCCTGCCGTATTTCTCTGTAATAGCAGCATTTTTTTGAGTTATATCAATTACTTCCGTCTTTTTTCCCGCATAAATATAAGTACCTTGTACAGGTTCAAGCCGATGAATATCCAAAGGAATCCGACTCCCTTCAATGGTTACAGGAGAAAGTTTATGCGTTTTTATGGTATCTGTTATTGTTTGTGAAAAAACAACAGTTACATTAATTAGAAATGCTATTATAAATAACGGTTTGGTCATGTGGTAGGTTAGTATATTTTTTTTGAAGTTAGGTTAAAATCAATTTTATTTATAATATAATTATTTGAATAATTTAGAAGCAAACTGATTTAAACATCTCCTCCATGTAAGCCATTCATGAGCAGTTTCAGGCGATTCGTAATAATCATATTTAATTCCTTGTTGTTCCAGCATTGTTCTTAAATGCACCAATTGATTTAGGAAAAGGGCTAGGTTCCTTTAGTACCTAAACCTAACCAAAAAAGTTTGATTTTTTTATTTAGCGCATTCCCATCTTTATATTTTCCTTCTAAAAAACTTGAAGCATCAATAGGTTCTATACTCGGGTAATTGGCTGTACCGCTAAATCCTCCGTAATACGAAAAAGTATCCAGATGGTTCATCATAATTCTCATCGTTTGATTCGCTCCCATTGAAAGGCCTGCAATAGCTCTGTGATCACGATTGGCGAGCGTACGAAACTTAGTATCAATCATCGGAATGATTTCGGTTATAAGCACTTCCTCAAAAATAGATTCCGGACGTTCTTTTTTATCCTTTGATTCATTGCTTTGTGGTTTATAAGCGTAGCCATTATCCATTACAATAATCATGGGAGTTGCCTGTTTTAAAGCAATCAGATTATCTAAAATTAAATTTGCTTTACCCTGGGCAGACCAGCCCGATTGGTCCTCAAAACTTCCGTGTTGTAGATAAAGTACCGGATACCGTGTTTTTGCATTTTCAGTGGTAACCTGCAGGAGTATAAATAAAACAGCGTCTAAAAGAGTTGGTTAATTTTGAGAAGTAAATATTTTCACTCACCAAACCGTGAGGTACGTTTTTTAGTGCGAAAAATTCCTGATCTCTCGCCGGAATTTCTATTCCACTTCCCCATCTTCCTGCCCCATAGAAATACAAACTTCCCGGATCAGGAACAGAAGCTCCATCGATATTTAATTGATAATAATGAAATCCTTCATCTTGCGGATCTGATTCTCCTGTCCATGTTCCGTTTGCATCTTTTCGCAAATCATATTTCACTCCGCCAATATCAAGTTGGACTTTATTTGCATTTGGTGCAGCAATACTGGCACGTACACGTCGTTGTGAATTAACCTGCGGAAATTGTTTTTCAGTTTGATTAATAGATGATGGCTTAAAGTCTTCTGCAATTTGACTTTCCTGACTCCAGCCTGATTCAAAACACAAGCTAGAAAATTATAATGGTAATATTTAAAAATCGTTTCATTTTTATATTGGTTTATGTTGCAGTTAATTTTACCGCAAAGCACGCAAAGTTATTTTTGTCGTTGTGTTTACGTAGAATTTTAAGTTTCACAAAGATTGTATGAGATTGAGAGATGATGCCAAACCTAATTGCGTAGATCTGTTGCGAACCTTGCGGTTAAATTGAGACGACTCTGTTTTTTTTAAAACAAGCGAAGCGCCTTCAACGCATGTCAAGCTATGTTTCTATGTGTTTAAATTTAATCCAGTTTATTATTTTTCCTTTGCCAACTCATTTACCGCATTCGCCAGAAAAACATACCATGCGCCACCATCTATAATACATTCATTTTCTCCCCAAAAAAATGGCCAGTCATCTTTATTCTCCAGATAATCAGGTTTAAGAAAAATAAGTCCCGGAACTACTCCTCCTGCAATTGTGGTAAAGTCGGCACGATTGCCTCCATATGCTACTTTTTTAGATCGGTTTCCAACAGCATTTACAAAAGATAAATTAGAATAAGGATGACAGCCCAAAATATAATTCAATCCTTGATAAACACTTTCTTTGTCCATGATATCAGGATAAATTTTATGAATATAATAATTGGTACTTGCCCAATTAATAACTTGCGAAGCTTCCTCCCCAGCCTCTTTTTGCTATAGGCACGCCATAAGGGTTTTCAGCATTTTCTTTGTCTGTTTTATCCTTATACTTGATTACATAGCTACGTAATTTTTGTTTATAGCTATTATCCAAAGAAGGCACGGCTAACAGAGCTGAACCGATATTAAATTCTAAATTTTCATCCAGCAATTTCCATATTTTATCTTCAAAACTTTTTTTATATTGCTCATCTTTGCTGCTTAAATACAGTTGCAATAATCGCAATCATATCACTTCCTTTTCCCCATCTCGACATTGGGCTAGTATCTGGTTTTGCCTTTTTTTCTATTTCAGTTGCTTCGTTGTTCAACTTTACGGCGAGAGATAAACATTTTGCAGAAAGCGCATTATTATATCCTTTTAAAGCTCTGCTTGCTGCAGCTAAAGAACCTGCTGTTCTGAAATCAAGAAATGAAGTTCGGTTTGTAAACGCCCATCGATCATCCAGTGTACCAGCTAGAAACTCCATTAGATTCGTAAGGCTTAAGAGCCGGATTATAAGGCAGATTATCTGTCTCCGTAGATGCATCGCCTAAATGATGATATTGATGGAGATTAGGAACCACTATCCCTCTGACAGGATGCCCGATATTTTCCACTTGTGCGACAAGATTCAATACGCCATGCTCGATTTGTTGTAATAAATCAGGCTGACCATCGGGTCGGTGAATATCTACAAATTGTGTTTTTTGATCAATATACGTTTCATCCCTGTTTACTTTGAAGGCTTCCCAGGATTCTACAAAACTATTGATGACACTCACATGCGAAAAAGTTTGTATATCAAAATCGCCGGCATCAAACCAACCTCCAACTGACATTCCGGGAATACGTTCCAGAGGTTTGTATTTTGTCTCTGTCGTTGGGCCTTGTTTATAACCATCAAAATGTTCGTGATTAATTGGCGCCTGAAGACAATCATCTAAAAATGGTTTTCCGTGCCAGACTCTATACGCTTCATTTACCATCATATGATCCATCTGAACAGGAAACCAAACATCCATTGTTGGATGCCATATTTGTGAATAAATATCTTCTTCAATCTGAAAAGTATTTGTTTTCTGGTCTCCATATTGAATATAATACAGCCCTTTTTCTTTAATCGCACTAAAGTCAATTTGGGTATAATTATATCTCAGATAATTTCCCCAAACCTTGACATTTACTTTTAATTTCTCTGTAAATTTTCCATCTTCACCAAGTTTAAAAATTGATGCCGTAGCTTAACGCCTTATCACTTTTATCAAGTTCGATAACCGCGACTTTCTTTTGGCTTGGCATATAGCCTACCTGAGAGAAACCTATAACGGCGTTTTCTTTTCCAATTTGATATTGCATTGGGTTCTACATACCAACTCATCACTTTTCCTGTTTTGTTTGAGGGAAGAATACTTCGTGCAATAAACCAGCCGTTTTGCCCCAGATTTCTTCCATCAAAAAGCATTACATCCTGATCTTCGGACTGAATTTTCATGGTACGTTCCGGATTTTCAGGTGCTAATATTAAATTCTTGCCCGATTCTAAAGGAAGAGTCGTTATAAATTCATTTTTCCCGCGATCATCAAAAGTGCTGTGTCCCGCAAACTGTGGGATTTTTTGAGATAAAGGTTGAATTTGAGTGTTGCCTGCAGGATATCTGGGAAAGGTTCCCGCTTTTCCATCGACTAAATAATTGCTTTCAAAATAAGAAGTCGGTATGAATTCTAAATTAAATCCTGCTTTTCCCTTCTAGTTGTTTTGGAACTGGTTTATCCAATACAACATTGATAACAAAACCTTTTCCTTTTGCGGTCACTATGATCTTTAGAATTAAAATTAAATTCCTCATATCTCAAGTACAACTTCAATTGTATTATTCGCTTTGTCAACTTTACGACTAATCATTTTCGGAATTAAATCCCACTGTTCGGGGGTATTTTGAAGTCGGATTGCTCCGCCGGTTACCGTTCTTACACCATGATGAATAAATTCTATTCCTGCTGTTTTTTCATCAAAAAACATTCCGTTGTATTCATTATTAAAAACCCAGACATTCAGACCCGGAGTTTCAAAATATTCTTTTTCATTTAAGACTAAATTTTGAGAAAAGGAACTGTTTGCCAGACTAAACAATAAAATAGCAACTGCATATTGTTTCATAATTTTATTTTTAAGTTTAGAAATTTATTTAACTGCCGGAGTTATAATTTGATAATTCCCGCTAAGATGCATTAAACTAAAGAGATACATTAATCCATCATAATACGGGTCAAAATAACCATCTTCGTAAGGTTCCAGTTTCGCATTCCAAAGAGCATGAACAAAATCCATACTTTCTTTATGAGGATTGACTAATGATGCCGTAGCTGAAGTTGCTACTAATCCGATGGAATGTCTGAGTTTTTTAACCGTTCCGGCCTGCAGAATAAAATCAGGAGTTGAACCATCCAGATTAAATTGATCTTCAAAAGTGTCCAATCCTTTCGATCGAAGAAAATTTTGAAATTTCTTCGCATACTCTTCCTGCCATTTTTTATCTTTTCCGTACCACGTATAATCCATTGCAATATTCATAGGAACACGCCAGGAATCATAACGAAATCCGGGAGGCATCCATGGCGTAGGATGTGGTTCTCCGGTAAATTCGGTATAATCTGAATTTAAGCCTGTTACAGGATGAGTAGCTTTATGAAGAAAATTACGGGAAACATCGGCACATTCTTTATAAAATTGTTCGTGACCATCTTTGGCATACAAAGCCCATATTTCATAAAATGCAGGAACATGATAAGAAGGATCTGTCCAGTTATATCCTCCTCCTTCGGGCACAAATGAGATTTGTTTGTGTTCGGTATTGATAATATTATGAATATTACCCGTGCCATCTTTTTTCCACATCGCATCTAATATTTTTCTGGCTTCTTTGTAATAATCTATTCCCGTATTATTGCCCCATTTATTAGAGGCAAAAAGCAAACTGGTGATATAATACAATTCTCCATCTGAAGCAGATCCGGCCGAATTTTGTTTTTTGGTTTCAGGATTTACACTCCACGCAAAATAAGCTTCTCTTGGTCCTTCCTGATGTTGCATGTATTTGACAGACCATCTCCAAATTCGGTCAAAAACCTCTTTTTTATTGAGCTGAACGGCAATCATCATTCCGTATGACATTCCTTCTGTGCGTGCATCTTTATTTTTGACATCAGAAACATATCCCAAAGAATCCCCTTCTTCAAAATATACTTTATTCGGACCTTCAAAAACATCATAATACGCTTTGGCTAATTTCTTGTCTATCTCCTTTTGACTATAACCTGCTTCCTTAAAAAGATTGCGGTATTGAGGTGTTTTAAATTCTGATTTCTCTGCTTTCTTTTTATTCTGACTAACCACTAAAACTGGTAAAAGCAACCCAAAAAGCAGTACCAAATAGTGCATTTTGATCAGATATTCACTTGTAAAATTTTTATCTATTATCATATTTATCTTTTTAATAATTAATTGCAATTAATTTTAACACATAGAAACATAGTCCCGAAGCGTCGGGATAAAGTGTTAAAAAGAATACTAAAAGAAACCAGGTTTCTCACATAGCCTATGTTTGTTTAAACAAGTGAAACGCCTTTTTAAAGTTCCTAAAAGCTATGTTTCTATGTGTTAAATTGTTTTTTTTAATACACCCAACAAGTTTTTAATAATTAATTCTAAACCAATCAAAATCAACATATCCGCCAGTATTTTTTGTTGCATAATTGAACAAACCAAAACGATAGCCCATAAAATGTGGAAGCGTATATTTCATTTTTAAAGTTTCGCCTATACGATTCCACACTTTTCCATCTAAACTGTAGAAGAAATTTGCTTCATCTTTTTTGTTCGTGAAATCGCAATCAATCTTCAGGTAAATTTGATTTTGGTCTAATGGAATTCGTTGTATTTCAACCGGTTTATCTTTATCAGTTTTGACCATTACAATTGATTTTTGGTCGTCTTCAACCTTTACGCCTACCAATCCATATTCTTTTTGCAAGGCAGATAATCCTGAAAAATCGCCTTCCTTCATTTTAGAAACATCCAAAACAACAGATGCTGAACTTGTTGGGCCAATAGTGCGTTGCGTAAGTGTGTTTCTTGCCTGAAGAAAATCAGTATCAATTCTTCCGGTTTTAAGACGGAGGAATCCCTTTCTTTCTTTAACAGACCAAAGTGAATTATCCGGATTATGATTCCATTGCCATACAAGAGGAAGTTTTTCTTGTCCTTTCTTATAATTGAATTCATCTGATGCAACCAAATTCGGAATCAAACTTTTATTAGCTGGCAGATTTAATTTTTCCGGAACTTTTCCATTTTCACCCAATATTGGCCAATCCTTTTCCCATTTTACAGGAACCAGGTAAGGAATTCTGCCCACAGCGCCATAATCGCGAAAAAGATAGGAAAACCAGCGTCCATCGGGCGTATCTATAAGTCCGCCCTGAGCAACACCCAAATCCTGTAATCCTATTTTCCCCTCCCACGGACCGTTGATATTGTCTGCTTTATGAATAATTACCGTTCGCATTCCGCCTTGAGGCCAACAAATATTAAAGAGATAATATTTCCCTTTTATTTTAAATAATTGAGAACCTTCTGCACCTAACATGATATTATTTCCTGCGGGTTCGCTGGCGTTTTCTATAATAACTTTCTCAGGAATATTTTGTTTAATTCCGCTTAAATCATCCTGTAGTTCTACTAATTTAATTTGTCCCGATCCATAAATTAAATAGACTTTTCCATCATCATCAAAAAATAAAGAATGGTCATGATAAGAAGGTTTAAACGAGATTCTTTGCCAGTTTCCTTTTTCTATATGTTTCGTTTTAAAAATATAGGTTTTACCTGTAGTTTGCGCAAAAGTGGTCACATAATACATACCGTTATGAAAACGCAGACTACTCGCCCATGAACCTCTTCCGTACGTATTTTTGCCTTCTGTCAAATTTAATTCCGGCATATCAGCCAAAGTATCATAGGCATAATTAATTAGTTTCCAATTGACAAGATCAGTAGATTTCATAATAGGCACACCCGGACTCATGTGCATTGTCGTACTGCTCATATAATAATTTTTACCAACCCTGATAATAGACATATCCGGAACGTCAGCAAAAAGTATTGGATTTTGGGCTTGCGCCAAAGCAACAGCCTGAAAAAGCAAAACAAAGAAGACCAAAGTGAACTTAATTCCTTTTTTCATAGGACAAAAGATTAAATTTAGAAGAGATTTTACTTGATTTTGCTGACTCCTTCAGTAGTTTGTATTATTTTTTGAATGGTTCCATCCTCATTATAATACATATAATCTACACAAACAGAACGTCTGTAACTCCCCCCAGTAGGCAAGCTTCCGTTGTGATAAAAAAAGTATGATTTGCCTTTATAATCAATAATTCCCGGATGAGTCGTAAAACTATTGGGTACATTTTCCTGAATAATTCCCTGATACGTCCATGGTCCAGTTGGAGTTTTGGCGGTGCAATATTCGATCATTTCGGGTTTTGTACCTGCGCTTGCATACACTAAATAATAAATTCCTTTTCTCTTATAAACCCATGGCCCTTCAATATAATTTTTAGGTTTGAAAGTCGTAATCGGACCATCCATTTCGATCATGTTCTTTTTCAGTTTCACCCATTTACAGCTTCCGTTGCCCCAAAATAAATAGGCTTGTCCATCATCATCAACAAATACAGTTGGGTCAATATCATCCCAGGAATAGGTCATGTCTGTCGTCATTTCATTAATGATAAGTGCCTTGCCAATCGCATCCTTAAAAGGCCCCGTAGGACTATCAGAAACCGCCACACCAATCGCAGCGCCTCCTCCGCTTACATCATCTTTTTTGTGAAACGTCGAAACAAACCAGTAAAATTTTCCTTTTCTCTCGATACATTGCGCGGCATAAGCATCGCCTGTTGCCCAGGAAAATGTGCTTGGTGAAAGTGGTGCTCCATGATCTTTCCATGTAGCCATATCAGTTGTAGAAAACACATGCCAGTCGGACATTTTGTAATTCGTATCCTGCTCTGTTGCAACATCGTGTCCTGTATATAAGTACAAAGTACCTTTATGTACAATAGGTGCCGGATCTGCCGTAAAAATATGTTTTATGATAGGATTTTGCGCTGTCATTTTAATTACCGACAGACAACATAGCAGCGCAAATAAAATTTTGGTTCGTTTTTTCATTTTAGTTTTTTTTGGTTTGGTTTTATAGTTAATGCATGTATTGTTTATTAATTTGAAACTATTTATCAATTGGAGTCAATGAAATTGCAAAACCTCCTCTTCGCAGTAATTTTACCTCAATAGTGCTCTCCTTGTTTACTTCCAAAACTTGTGACATAAATGCTTTGTCATGTTTGCCATCGGCAATAATAACGGCGCGATAATTAACTCCATCTTTTAAAAAATCGAGTTTGATTTTTTTCGTAATCTCTTCACGATCAGAAGCACTAATTCCTCCCACATACCAAGCGTCTTCTTTTTTACGTGCCATTGTCACATCTTTACCTGGATATCCATCTATCAATTTGGTAATATCCCAAGTTGTGGGAACTTCTTTTAAGAAAGTTTTCGCTTCATCAGGTAATTGATAATATCCTTCTGGCCTGTCAGCCAAATGCTGTAAAGGAGATTCAAAAATTACAGACAAAGCCAGCTCATGCCCGTAAGAAGTATGATGCGGAAATTGAGAATTAGTAAAAGTAACTGGCGTATAATCCATTGCTCCTATTACATTTCTAGTAAAAGGCAAAATGGTATTGTGTTCTGGAGCTGTTGTCGAAAATTCGGGTCCATTATTATACCATTCAGCTCCACGTACAGCCTCGTAAGTCATTAAATTAGGATACGTTCGTGACCAGCCACGCGGTACAATACAGCCATGAAAATAGACCATCATTTCAAATTGAGCGGCATCTTCTAGAATATCAAGATAATATTGGATCATATCTTGTTTTTCGCTTTCAAAAAAATCAATTTTAACTCCGGCTACGCCTAATTTTTTAAGTTTTGTAAATTCTTCAACTCTATTTTTATGAGTCAGCATTCGATCTTTTGGCGTGGAAGACACCCATGTATGATCGCCTCCCGAGTTATACCACATCAATGGTTTTATCCCTTTTGAATGAATATATTTTAATGCATCTTCCAGATTACCTCCATTAGTCATTGTATCCCATTCCCAATCTAAAAGCGTATAAGGCCAATTCATGTTTACTGCTAAATCAGTAAACTCACATACAATTTTGTAGTCTTTAGTTCCGTGATTACTAGACCAATAATTCCAAGAAACTTTTCCTGGTTTTATCCAATCAGTTGTTTTGAAAGCAGTTGGAGTTGAAACATCATCTACTAAAGTACTTTCAACAATATCAGACAAACTGCCAATAATAATTACTCTCCAAGGAGACTTCCAAGGAAGTGAAATTTTTGGTTTTGATTCTCCAGCACCTCTCCCATCCTGCTGATCGGGAAAAGTAAGTTTGTATGTATCGATATCTTTTAAATTGCTCAATTTTGTTCCGCAATAACTGCGATTTAAATCAGCTTCATGCAACAAAAACCAGCATGATTTATCTGATGAATTAAATAGCGCCGGATAACACCATTCTTGTTGCAGAATTTTATCATCACTGCTAGATGCATATAATCCTTCATTAGCTGGATTCCATTTTTCTAACCAACGTTTCGTTTCTTTTGGTATTTGATAAAAAGTAAATTCATCATTAATAACATAAGAACCATTTTTTTCTGGAAATTCATATCGAAAGGTAATGCCATCATTATAGGCTCTAATAATAAGATTCAATTTTGCCTTACTTGGATTTTCGAAAGAAACAGTTATTTCGTTGGCTTCATTTTCACGTATTGATTTCTTGCCGAATGGAAGTTCATATTGCTCTTTAATCAATCTCGGTTTTGTTGCTTTTAAAAAACGAAGTTCTTTTGAAAAATCCTGATCACTTCTTGAAATTCCTAAAGTTATTTGCGGAATTATTTCTGAAAAATTATTAGCTGTCTGATAAGATACTTTCAAATACCATTCACCTCGCGCATTAGAATCAGCATCATGCAAAACAGTTGTAATTTTTTTATTTGGTGATTGCAGATTGATGTTTTGTGACCAACTCTGTGACAAGTTTAGTAAAGCAAAAAGCAGTATAATAATTTTTAATTTCATGATTTTAAATAATTCAATTAATACTATTATAAATAGCGTAATGAAAAAGCCGAAAGGGATTAAGCTTCCGGCTTTACGATTTAAAAACTAACGCGCTTAGTTATAAATAGATTCTGTAAAATAACACTTATAACACACTATCATTTTTTTAAACCAATTCTTATTTTTCAATATTTAATGACGTCACAATAAAACAATTATAACCCCTTAATTATAATCCTGACTTTATTTTTTATTCAACAGCACTCCTTAATTCAACATGTTTTTTAATTTGTAGATACTCTAAAAAACTACGAGCATAATTTCGTTATTATGAATAAGTGTATTTATTACAAATATAAAAAATAAAACTGAAACACAACCGGTTGTGTATAAATTATTTTCTATTATTAATTAAAAATGTGCTTAAAAATAATGGTTTGTATATTTTTTACATTAAAAAAATGCAATATTCCTAATACAGCATTTTGTTTGATGTCAAACTTTGCAGATTTGCAACTGATATTAAAATTTCTTTAGATAACTCGTAAAAGAAAAAATATAATTTTTTTTCAGTAACACTCTATTAATCAGTAGTATTTAGTACCTTAATTTATTAAAAATTATTTTTTATTTGATTAAATACTGTCGCGATGTCTTTTTCTGGCCTTTTGCAAGCTCTGTCTACACATATATAAATGTAGGTTTCATTTTCAACGAACCGGTCTTCTAATATTGGAAGTTTACTTTCTTTTGTTGCTCCGGCAATAAGAATATTAGGCAAATAATAACTTTGTAATTGACTTGTTTTAGCAACAGCCTCTTTTCCCGAAAGAGCAACTTCAAAATAACTATTCGTATAATTAAGCATTAAGTCGAGCCAGTTGTAATATTCCATAGGTGATTGCAAGGCATCTATTTTTATATTATTCAACATCTTTCTTGCCATTTTTGCATAAATATCATTAGAATAATAATGACCTAATAAGAATAAATTATGAGCAAAAATCGAATTGGAGCTCGGGATAACATTGTCTACAACTTCCATTTTCCTTGCAATTAAATCTGCCGAAGTACTAGAGGTAAAATAGAAAAGATTTGAGTTTTTATCCTGAAAATGACTTATCGCATAATCCGTTAATTGCTTGGCTTTTTTTAGCCAATTTTCATCAAGCGTAATTTGATACACCGAAATAAAAGCGTCAGCAACAATGGCATAATCTTCTGAGAAACCAGCTATACTGCTTTTCCCTTCTTTATAACTATGATTCAAACTTCCATCTTTTTGCAATTGGTTATCAAGAATAAAGTTGGCACTTTTTAAAGCGATTTCTTTATAATGTAAATTCTTAAATGCCCTATAAGCATTCACATAACCCTTTAACATTAAAGCATTCCATGAAGTCAATGTTTTATTATCTACATGTGGTCTGGCTCTTTTGTTTCTTGCGGATAAAAGTATTTGCTTCCAGTTTTTTATTTTAGAATCTAATTCTGTTGAGGTCAATTTATTTTTAAGAGCAAAATCTTTATCCGTTTGCGTTTTATACAAAACGTACTTTCCATCTTCCCACAAACCATTTTCATTGACATTGAAGTAATCTTGAAAAAGAGGAAAATCTGATTTTAATAATGCTTGCAATTCATCTTTTTCCCAAACATAATATGCTCCTTCCTCTAGTTTTTTTGCTTTGTTTTTGCTGTCAGCATCTATTGAAGAATAAAAAGCTCCATTCGAAGCCATGAGTTCTTTTTCTACAAAATTCAGCGTTTCATAAACTGTTTTTTTATAGATTTCATTTTTTGAAACTAGATAAGCATCAGAATACAAACTCACTAATTGTGCATTATCATAAAGCATTTTTTCAAAATGAGGAATATGCCATTTTGCATCGACAGAATATCTGGAAAATCCACCTCCAACTGCATCATATACTCCACCATCAGCCATTTTTGTAAGCGTTTTGTCAACAAAATTTTGAATTGATTTATCATTATTCTGAATACTGTAACGTAGTAAAAATTGCATCGAAGCCGGCATTGGAAATTTGGTTTCACCAACTAAACCTCCATCTTTATAATCTAAATGCTCTTTCCATAATTTTAGCGAAGCTGAAATTTCAGTTTTATTAAAATTAGCATCATTATTATTGACAGCAATTAACTGTGATTTTTGAATTCCGTCAACTAATTTATCTGCATACTCACTTACCTTATTTGGATCTTTCTTATATAAATTAGAAATCTCGGTTAAAGCTTTTACCCATTCTTCTTTAGTAAAATAAGTACCTCCAAAAATAGGACGCCCATCAGGAAGTGCGATACAGTTTAAGGGCCATCCGCCCTTGCCTGTCATTAATTGAACGGCATTCAAATAAATCTGGTCAACATCTGGACGTTCTTCTCGATCTACTTTTATACTGATAAAGTTATCGTTCATTAGTTTGGCTACAGCCTCATCTTCAAAACTTTCTTGCTCCATAACATGGCACCAATGACAAGCCGAATAACCTACAGAAATTATAATAAGTTTATTCTCTGCTTTTGCTTTCTCCAGACTTTCCTCATTCCAAGGTTTCCAATCTACAGGATTATGTGCATGCTGCAAAAGATAGGGACTTGTTTCATTAATTAAATCGTTGGTATATTTGTGATATTCATCATTATTCTGCTTTTTATTACAGCTAATAAAAAAACAGAAAACAATCAATAAAATGTAGGGAGTACGCATATAGATAAGATGAGGAGATGTAAATTACTATGTTGATTTTAAGTCGTTTTATTTAAATCAGAAGCTAAAATAATAATTAAAATTTAATAGATTTACTATAACTAAAGAATGCTTCAAATGTGCTATTAAAGGCTTCAAAATTGACAAGCTTATTTCAACTTTCAAGCTATTTTTACAGATAGCATTTTATTCAAATTATAAAGAAGGGAAATTTTTTGACAGATGAGAAAACTCAGTACTATTTTAACTATAAACCAATTCACAGATAGAAGCAAAAACCAATACGCAAGTAGGAGTAAAACATCTGAAAAACTTTCTGTCATAGAAAAAATAGGATACGGTTTGGGAGATTTTGCAGCAAATTTGATTTTTCAGACGCTGCTGACCTTTTTGGCTTTCTTTTATACAGATGTATATAAAATTCCTGCCGGAACAGCAAGTATCATTATCTTTATTGGAGGTTTTATTGGCGCTTTTTTTAATATTTTTATGGGCGTTATTGCCGATCGTACTCAAACAAAATGGGGAAAATTCAGACCTTGGATATTATGGACTGCTTTACCTTTTGGAATTGGTGCTGTTCTCACTTTTTTAACTCCAAATTTTGGAGAAAACGGCAAGATAATCTATACTTTACTGACTTACTTTTTTTTAGTTTTAATTTATTCTGCAAATAATTTGCCTTATGTTGCCTTAAGCGGTGTTTTGACAGGGGATATGAAAGAAAGAAATAGTCTTTCCTCGTATCGTTTTGTTGCTGTATTAATTGCTCAATTTATAATACAGTCCCTTTTATTACCACTAGTTTTAATTTTTGGACATGGTGACAAAGCAGTCGGTTTTAAAAATACAATTATCTTATTTGCTTTTATAGGAATACTTTGCTTTCTCATTACTTTTTTTACAACGAAAGAAAGAATAGCACCTACAAAAAATCAGGAATCTACAGTAAAACAGGATTTTATTGATTTGTCTAAAAATGGTCCTTGGCTGGTTATGCTGCTGGTTACGATCTTAGTATTTATAACCTTGTCTTTAAAAGGTGGAATGTATGTGTTTTATTTTAAATATTATTTAGACCCTGCCGCGCAAACCTTATTTTTGAATAATATTGGTTTTACTGCATTTATTCATGATCTTAATAATTCATTGATAACAATGGGATTAGTTGATTTTCAATGGCCAAAAGATGCTGCTACTTCAGCATTTAGTCTTTTTAATGCGGGAGGAATTCTTTTTATGATTTTAGGCATTTTATTTTCGAAACCACTCGCAGATTATTTTGGAAAAAGAAACATTTATATCAGTTTTATTTTTTTGTCTGCTATAAGTCTGCTGCTTTTTAATTTTTACAGCCGAACAGCTATTGAAATTGTTTTTCTGACCCAATTAGCACACGGATTTATTTACGGGGTAACAATTCCTTTATTATGGGCGATGATTGCAGATGTGGCTGATTACAGTGAATGGAAAAACCATCGAAGAGCAACTGCAACTGTTTTTTCGGCAATGCTTGTTGGATTAAAAATCGGTATCAGTATTGGTGGTGCATTAGGTGCGGCTTTTTTATCTAAGTATGGTTATGTGGCCGAAGAAATCAATCAAGTACCCGCAGCAGTCGAAGGAATTAAGCTTTCTGTCAGTATTTATCCAGGTTTTATATTTATTATAAGTGCTGTAATGTTATGCTTTTACAAAATAGATAAAAAAATGGAAATTCAGATCGAAAATGACCTAAGAGAAAGAAGATAAAATTAAAATTATGGCAATGTTTTATAATGCCATAATTTTAATTTGTTTAAATTTTCAATGTTGCTTATTGTACCGTAATCTTCAGACTGCTCAGAATATCTTTAGCTGATGTGGCCGTATAAAGTACAAATTCACCAGCTTCAATTTTCCAACTGGAAGTTTTCTCATCATAAAAAGCCAAATCTTTAACCTTTACTTTTAAATCAACTGTTTTGCGTTCTTCTGGTTTCAGAAATATTTTATCAAATGCCTTTAATTCCTTTTTTGGCCTTAATACTGAAGCATTTGTTTGTCCCACATATAATTGAACAACTTCTGCACCATTTGTTTTTCCAGTATTTTTAATATCAAATTTCAAGACTATTTCATCATTTATACTATAGACTTTTTTATCTGTGGCAACATTAGAGATTTCAAAAGAAGTATAAGACAATCCGTAACCAAAAGGATATTGAGGCTTAATTTCTTTGGTATCAAACCAGCGATAACCTACCAGAATATCTTCATCATAGTTTACTTTCAAGTCATGTCCGGGATATGCGCCTAAAGCATGTGCAGGTGATTGGCTCAGCGTAACCGGAATTGTAAAAGGAAGTTTTCCAGAAGGAAACTCTTTACCGCTCAAAACATCAATAATTGCGTTGCCAGCCTCCATTCCGCCGTACCATCCCCAAACCAATGCGGGAACTCTAGATTCTACTCCTGCTAGCTCAAGAGGAGAACCAGCAATAATAACAACAATTGTTTTAGGATTTGCTTTCGCAACTTCCTGAATTAAAGTTTCCTGTCCGTAAGGCAAACGCATATGAAGTCTGTCAAATGATTCCGAATCAAAATCATGATTTAAACCTGCAAAAACAATTGCAACATCCGATTTTTTTGCCTGCGCCACTGCTTCGTCAATTAATTTCCAATCTATTTTGTCCGTGTCTAACTGCCCATTACTGCTTCTTTCCACAACATGTGATTGTTTTTCATAACCTTGTGCAAAATTTATCTGTACAGCTTTTCCGTATTTTTCAGTAATTGCCTGAAATGGAGTTACTTCATACAAAGCTTTTATTTCAGAACTAAATCCACCGCCGCAATGAGTACGTGTTGCATTATCACCTATAATTGCTATTGATTTTAAAGCACTCATTTTTAAAGGCAAAATTTGATTTTCGTTTTTCAATAAAACAACCGCTTCGACTGCAGAACGATACGCTGCTTGCTGATGTTCTTTCGTATTTATAGAACCAACTATTCGCGTTTTAGGATCTAAAACTTTTGTTTTAATCATAACTCGCAGAATATTACCCACTTTCTCATCTACTACACTTTCTTTTATTCTCCCTTCTTGTACGGCCTTAATCAACGGATCTGCAAAATACCATTCATTATAATTTTCTTTTTCAGTTCCCATTTCTAGGTCCAAGCCAGCTAAAGCAGCTTTTTCAGTACTGTGCACGGCATCCCAATCAGACATATAAACGCCTTTAAAATTAAATTCATCCCTAAGAATTGTTCGGCCTAAATAACTATTTTCGGTACAATATTCACCTCTAAATTTATTATAAGCTCCCATCACTCCTAGCACTCCGGCATCTACAATCGAGGATTTGAAACCAGGCAAATAAATTTCGCGAAAAGCGCGCTCGCTCATAGAGACATCAATAACAAAACGATTTTCTTCCTGATTATTGGCCACAAAATGCTTCACGCAAGCTGCTACATCTTTAGTCTGCAAAGCCTTAATATAACTTATTGAAAGCTGTGAAATAAGGAAAGGGTCTTCACTCAAATACTCGAAATTTCGTCCGCAAAGTGGAGAACGAATAATATTGATTCCGGGTCCAAGCAAAACGTCTTTTTTACGAAAACGAGCTTCTTCACCCAAAACGATACCGCGCTGTTTTGCCAGTTCCAGATTCCAACTTGCTGCCATTGCAGTACCCGGAGGAAAACAAGTAGATGAATCATCTGTTTGCCCTGTATATTGCCAATTATGACGATTCATTTCTGCTCTAACTCCATGCGGACCATCAGACAATGCCCATTCTGGAATTCCAAGATGTTTTATGTCTGAAGCGTAGAATTTAGAGTTTCCATGCAACATACCTACTTTCTCTTTCAAAGTCATTTTTTTAATTAACTTTTGAATTGTTTTTTCTGTAACGGCATCGGATTGTGAAAAGGCACTTTGAAAGAATAGTGTAAGTAACATAATAGCTCTAAATTGGAATTTCATTTTATATATTTTAGAAAACCTTTTGGTTAAATTGACGATTGATTTATAATCCTCAAGGAAAATAAATTCTTTTAACAAGCCCCCAAAAGTAAAGCAATATGATATTTCAGAATCCGACAAATCGTGCATTTTCTATAATAAATGAAGCAAACTTGATGAAAATGACATGAAAATTTAAACTTTATCAAATGAATATTTTTTTACTCATCAGATCTATTTTTTATTCAATTTAAAATATTCAAATAATAGATACTTAAAGAATATTTGGCTTGTTGTTTTTAATAGAAATGTATTAATATGAAAAAATAAAACCCGACAAGTATAGGATACCTGTCGGATTTTAAATTGGATAATATCATCCTAATAAAAATAATTATGTTCTATTATTCAGCGCCGTCAGTTGTTGCTCTTGCAACGGCAAAACCACCAACTTTTTTACCTAAGATTAATCCTTTTTCACAATCACTTCTGTAATGAATTGCGCCGTACATTCTTGAATTTGATGCTTCCAAAGCCATAGCTTCGTATTCCGTTTTTTTAGCGGGAAAAAAATGTGATAAAACGGTACTGGCAGCCGCACTAAAAGTAGAATGACCAGAAACATAAGCTGGAAAATTAGGAACTCCAGTCGTTGTTTTAATTGAAGGATCCATTTGACAAGGACGCGGGTTGAAATAAGCATATTTTGCATCCCAGCAACTAATCGCAGCATCCATCATGGCTACATTTAATAAGGCTAAATTTCTTGCCCAGCGAACTTCACTGTACGATTGTTGCACAAAAGTTTCAGAAGCAATAGCGTTCCAATGTCCGGGAGGTGTATAAGTGTCTACTCCATCGGCCCAGAAACTTACAATTTCCAAGTGTTCACGAGATTTATCCTGACTGAAATTTTTAATCTCGGCTAATTCTTTGGCAAAAGCTTCAGATTTTGTTGAAGGTGGTGCCGGCGGGCGATTTGCCACAACATCAGCTTCTGTCATCAAAAATGATTTTACTTTTCCGAATAAGGGTAACATCGGTGGTCCGGCTGGTATTTCTAATGACTTCCATGGAACTTCTCCTGTTGCTGCAGTTTGAGATTCCAGTGCGGCCAAATTGCTGGTGTACCTATAGCTGCCCCAGCTCCATCGGTCGAAGCACGCGCTATAAATTTTGCAGCAACCTTTCTTCCTAAAACTATCCCGGCATCAATATCAGAACGAACATTAGCGCCACTGATAATTCGGTATAATTTTTCTTCTTCCGCTTTTTCATCTACATAAGCGATTTCAGTTGGAAATAATAACTTTAAAAGCTCCACTGTAACTCCCGTTACAACAGCATCCTCTGAGGGATAGGATGGCAAGGTGCTTTTAGGAATTAAAACTTGCAAAGTCGGATCGACAGTATAAGGTGCTGCTCTGTTGTAAAGCTTTTTGTAATGCCAAGCTGCAATCAGCGCATCGTATTGTGCGGCACTTACATAAGCATAAGCTCTCGCTGCATAAGGAGGATTAGAAAATGGAAATTGAGGATAAGCAAATGGATTGGCTGCTGAAGGTGCCGGATAACTACCATCTTCATTTTGATATGGCGGACGATTATGCCTAGCCACCAATGTTCTCAAGATTTCATTCCAACGCAATACGCTTCCAGCACTCCAGTATTCTATTATGCTTTTTTGTTCTTTAGTTATACTAACCTGAAAGCTTTTAATTTCGTTAATTTCCCTTGTATAGGCAGATGAATTTGTCGCTACAGGTACATCTATTGAAAATTCATCAGGTGCAGTTAAAAGATAGGTTTTCCAAGTGCCTGCTTCAGCATCTGTATTTTTGGGATTTAATTGTGGAAACTGCTCATTTCGCTGCGCAATATCATCATCACAGGAATATAGTAGTCCAATTCCTAAAAACAAAAGGATCAGACTTTTATAGACTATTTTTTTAATATTATTTTTCATTTTACTTGCTTTTTTTATTAAAATTAATCAGATAGAAAATACCTCCGTAGAATGAAGTTGCTTCTCCAACATTTCTGCCTTCTGTCACTACGTTATAGCCACCTACAATCGCTAATTCAGGTTGTTTTATAACCGTATATTTTCCATTTAAACCCAATTTAAAAGCATTCATGGTATTGCTTGGGAAAGGCATGTTGTTTTTTGTAATATCAAAACCTCCAGATTGCGTAACCGAATTATCGATAATGGCTTCTGCAATTAATTTTGAAGAACGATATCCAAATCTTAAATTAACGTTGATGACATCTGGCATATTTACTTCATTGGTATAATGAATTTCATCATCCAAATAGGAATTTCGATAAATTGTGATGTTCCCTCTTTTAAGATAAGCTGCAGATAATGTGGTGAAAAAATGCTGATACTGCACATCTCCCATCAACCTAAATGTTCCAGTTTTACTTCGCATACCAACGCTTAGTGGCAAATAATCAGCCACATAATCTGAGGTAGGAAATAAATAACTTGCTAAAGCCAATAAAGAATACGTAACGGCGCCAACTTTCTTTTTAATTGGCATGTATTTCAAGGTTAATGATAAATCCTGCATTCCTTTTTGGCCTTTCATCGTTCCCGCAGTAGCCTTGGTTTCAACGTAGGGAATGCTGACAAGAAAATTTAGTTTATCTAATATTCCATAATCACCCATAAAGGCAGGGCCTTGCGCGGAAACGGTTCCAAGATTCAGGTTTTCTCTTTTAAAAGTGCCTTCCCAGTATTGATTCCAACTGCTGTATTGATAAATCGCGCCAAAACAGAAATCATTTTTTTTCATCATGAGCGCATCTATATCGGTTTGTGCGCTCACCATAAGGGGAATTATGAAGAGAAAACACAAGTATAATTTTTTCATTTTTTAGTTTGTTTTGGTTGTTTAATAGTTTTTTTACTCTTTTCAGAAATACTTCTAAAAAGATTGGTCACTATTTCAATTTACTCATTCAGAATTTGCTGCTGCTGAATTGCATTTGAAGTACACTTTTCCTGCTCTTTTTCCAAACTCATTTTTCTATAATAATCCTCATTATATTTCCCCGCAATAACCAGCGCTCCTGCGACCAAAACAATGTTTTTGATAATATATTGACCTGCTAATGTTGGTTCATAAGGAAAGATTTCAAAACAGCTGGATTTTAGAATAAAAAAAGTCGAGAGTGTTGCTGTCATATGCAATAAAAGTAGTAGAATAGTAACCGGAATCCATTTTCTAACGAGTAATCCCAATCCTATGCATACTTCGCAAACTCCAAGAATTGGAATAAAAAATTCTGGTTTCAGCCAAAAAACAGTTTTCGCTACCATATCGCCTGCAGGACTAAGACCGAAGATCTTAAGAAGTCCAAACCAAATATAAATTATGACAAGGGCAATGCGCATTAAGTCAACACCGTGTTTTCCTATTTTATCACTCAATGAAAAATAGAAATAGTTAAAAGTAGTTTTCATTTTTTTGAAGTTTTGGATTATTAATTAATAGCGTCTAAAAACAATTCCTTACAATGTCTTTATGACACTGTAAGTATTGCTTTTAAAAGTCAAGCTTGCACTCCGAATCAGAGATTTGAAATTTTTCTTGACTTGTTTTTTACTTTTAATTAATCCTGACGCTTTGTAAAAACGAATTGTTTTTAGTGACTAAGAGATATGTTTTTCCTTGTACTTTTATTTTTTCCATGTTTTTAACATCACCCGGCGTAAAAAATCCACTTTCAATTGCTGAAATTGATTTGAATTTTCCTTTTCCATCCCCTTTTAAGAACAATCCATGACCGGCATCGTTTCGAGGAGTTTCTACTTCGGAATTGTACATGTTTCCTGTAATTAAGACATCGAGTTTACCATCTTTATCATAATCATCAACCATTATTTGATTGATACAGGTAAGCTGTGCTTCAACTGGCAATTCATGAATAACAAATTTGCCATCTTTATTTTCTAAATAAATACTGGCAAACGATTTTACTTTATAATGCAGAGCTTCTTTAAGTGATTTTTCGGTATAAACATCAACCAGAGTGGCTTCGGAAAAACTTTCGTAATCTTTGAATTTCTTTTTGATATTTGGAATTTGCTGAGACGAACAACCACGTCCACGCACCGGATATTGTTTTCCATCATTGTAATAACTCAGCACAATATCTTTGTGTTTGTTATTGTCAAAATCTTTTACATAAATATCAAAGGTTTCACTAGGAGTTGCTTTGTATTTATAATTTAATCCATTGTTCCCAACAATATAATCCATATCACCGTCATGATCAAAATCGCCTTGCTGAATGCTCCACCACCAACCGGTAGTATCATCATTAAGTCCCATTCTTTTGTGACTTCTTTGAAACCTGCTGTTGTATTTTGAAAAACACGAATCGGCATCCATTCCCCACCAACAATAATATCGTCTAATTTGTCATTATTAACATCGGTGATTACGGCACTTGTTGCCATTCCTAAATTGGTAAATTCTTTTGGCGATTTTTTAGAAATTTCAAATTTTGGCTGTGTTCGGTGAACTCAAATTATGCAATAAATAAGTCGTTGCTGGTGAAGGATATTGTCCAGGAACTTGTCTTCCTAAAACTAAAAGATCCTGTTTTCCATCTTTATCATAATCGATCGGATAGACTTTTGAACCACTTGACAAGCATCCTTGGCAATACTCCTGTTGGTGCTTTGGTAAAACCTCCTTTTCCGTCATTGATGTATAATCTATCTTGTAATTTTGGGTCATTAATCAAAAATTCATAACCACCGCTCACTACATATAAATCATTGTCTCCATCATTATCAGCATCAAAAATCAATGCGCCTGTATCTTCACTATCTTTATCTTGTTCCAATGCCGGAATGCTTTTTTCGACAAAACCATTTTTAGTCTGAAAAAACATTTTACCAGAATAAGTGGCAGATCCTCCAATGAAATAATCCTCAAGACCATCTTTATTCAGATCACCTACAGCGATCACAGGACCAAAAGTTGACATTTTATGTGGCAACAAAACCTGATCTTTAAAATCATCGTACTTGTTTTCTTCGTGTTTAAAAACGGGGAAAACCTTAGTTTCTGTCGCAAATAATTGTTTTCCAGAAGATGTTGCAGCTACTGCTTCTTCTTTAGCATCTTGCTCTTTAAACTGAAGCGTTTGATTGGCTTTAACATTATACAACTTTTGCACTTTGCCATTTGTCCAAACTACTTTTACCTCATCGATTGTTTTTTCCTTGCCAACTCCAAAATGCAATTCAGGTGTTACTGATGACTGAAATCCTCTTGTCATTGTAAGCTCTTGCATTTGGGTTCCTTTATTTGTTTTTACATAAACACGATTCCCTAAACCATAAGTATTTTTTGTAGCTTCCCTTGAATTTTACTTTGATGTAATTATTAATCTTAGAACTTGAATTTTCAAAAACTGATGCATAATCATCAATATTATTGACTACCAAATCCAAATCGCCATCGTTGTCTAAATCGGCATAAGCTACTCCATTTGAAAAACCTTTATATTCAATTCCCCATTTTTCATTCACCTGTTCAAAATTTAAGTTTCCCTTGTTTTGAAACATGAAATTATCGATTTTCTCAGAAGGAATTTCCTGAGACTTTTTGAGCAGGTCCTTCGGCTTTAGATTCAGCCTTCTAAACTATGAAAGAAATCATTATTGTTTATTTCTCTTCTGGTTCCATTGGTTACAAATAAATCTTTATTTCCATCATTGTCAAAATCTGCAAATAAAGGTCCCCAACTCCAATCAGTAGAGGAAGTTCCTGTTAAACGGGATATATTTCCAAAATGCGGAATACCATTTTCATTGACTCCCGTGTTTAACTGCATGCAATTGTGCATGTATTGATAATTAAAACCAGCATCAATTACATCCCAAAAAAGTTTCGGATTCATACTGGACATATTTGCTTTTTTACGACGATTGTCTTTCGCATCCATATCGACCTGAAAAATATCTAAGTTTCCATCGTTATTAAAGTCAGAAATATCAACGCCCATTCCGTAGAAAGAATTATGTGATATTGCTTCTTTTACGACTTCCTTAAAAGTACCATCCTGATTGTTGATGTACATAAAATCAGGCGAATTGAAATCATTTGAAACATAAATATCAGGCCAATTGTCATTGTTTAAATCACCCACTGTAGCACTTAATGATAAACCATAGTTTTTTACGCCAGCTTCTTGGGTAACATTCGCAAAATGATTTCCATCATTTCGGTATAAATGCCCCGACTCATTGTCTTTAACATGAAGCATCATTTGCACATAATCACCTGTTGCCGAATTGAATTTCGTAGGCGGGTAATTAGCAACAAACAAATCTAAGTCACCATCTTTATCATAATCGAAAAATGTTCCTTGAACGCTGTTTCCTATATCATCTATACCATATTCTTTGGCTTTTTCTGTAAAAGTGCCGTTTCCGTTATTAATATATAGTTCATTGTTTTTTGGTCCGAATTTTCCTCCCACACTACAATAAATATCTAAAAAACCATCTCCATTTACATCGGCCATCGTAACTCCTGTGTACCAACGGCTATCACCACCTACACCAGCCTTTTTCGTGATATCTTCAAATTTTAAATTTCCCTTGTTTAAATATAATTTATTCGATACCTGATTTCCTGTAAAATAAATATCAACTAGGCCATCATTATTAATATCGCCGGTTGCAACGCCTCCGCCCAAATAAATATAGTTGTAGGTAAAATAATTTAGGGAATCATTTTCTGTCAGGTTATTACTAAACTCAATTCCGGTATCTGAAGGGTCTAGCGTAGAGAATATTTTCTCATCTGATTTTTTAGAACAGCTGACAAGCAATAATAGGCTAACAACGCTCAAAAAACCTGTTTTTATATTTATATTTTTCATTTTTATAAGTCTAATAATTTTATCAATTTTTCTACTGAATATCGGGCTTCAAGAATAGTTCTTATCACATACAGATAGGAGATCTGGCGCCAGCTGTTGGAAAAGAAAGCACTTTAAGATTTACTTTTGAAAAGTCTTTTTCTCCTTCAACAATTTTAATGTATTGATTGGGTTTTATATTTTTAAATACTTGTTTTTTCTGATTTTTTGGCCAAGTAATTTCGATTTGATCAATGATTGATGCTTGTCCAACTCCAATTTCCATTCGTAAAGCCGATGCTCCAAAACTTCCTCCGGAATTTACTATTCTGTAAACCGATCTTGGAATGCCGTTTTCTTTGAAACTTACTTTTATTTTGGCACCAATTGCAGAACGATTGCTCTCTGTACCTTCCAGTTTCATTTTTATCCAACGATTGTTGTTTTGACCTGGATTTAGGTATAAAGAATTATTGAAAGCGTCTCCAAAATAAGCGCCTCCAACTTCGATAAAAATATCACTATCGCCATCATTATCAAGATCATTAAAAGCTACGGCGTGTCCTTTTTGCAAATTTCCCATTCGGCTAGAAACAGTAACATCAGCAAATTTTCCGTTTCCCATGTTTCTGAATAATTTATTTGGTGATAAGGATTTATAATCTGGATTTCCGGTTCCTAAGTACATATCCAGAAACCCGTCATTATCAAAGTCTCCAAAATTGGAGCCCATAGCAAAAACAGTTTTGTTAAGACCTGCTATTTTCGAAACATCAGAAAAAGTGCCATTATGATTATTGTGATACAAATACATTTTGCTGCTTCCATTTGGAATATTTAATGCTTCCATTGCAGTTTCAGCGGCAATTGATCCATTGTACTGATAACCACAAACAAAAATATCCTGCCAGCCATCATTATCGTAATCCCAAAACCATGTTGGAAAAGTCATCACATTGATTCCGGCTAAACCTGCTTCGTCTGTAACATCTTTAAATTGCGGAATACCATTTTTAAGTCCGGTATTTTTTAATAATATTTTCTTTTTATTCATTCCAGAAAGAAACAAATCAATATCACCATCATTATCAAAATCCGCAGATGTTGCCCCTTTGATAAAAGCAATTACATCGCATTTTGCTGCTTTAGCCACATTTGTAAATGTTCCGTCTTGATTATTTAAATATAATTCAGAAGGATATGATTCACCATCAGAAGATTCGTTACCAATAAATAAGTCTAAATAGCCATCATTATTAAAATCATTCCAGTTGCCGGCTTGCGTAGGAAATTCAGAGTACAAACCACTTTTAAGGGTGACATCCGTAAAAGTGCCATCGCCGTTGTTACGTAATAATGAGTTGGGCTGTCTGCCGTATTTATGCATCCAAGCTCCTCTTAAAACAAAAATGTCAACATCTCCATCATTGTCATAATCTGCTTGGATCATATTTAAACCTCCCTTAAATCTTCCTATTTCTGAAGTTTTAGATACATCTATATATTTTCCTTTTAAGTCATTTTGATAGTAATGCATAACACCATCCAAACTCCAGTCAGATGTTACAATATCCAAATAGTCATCATTATTAAAATCATCAACAATCAATCCTCCCGACATATTTCTGCTTTTTATACCTACGTTTGGCGCAACATCCAAAAAAGGTTTTACATGATAGTCCGAGTTGTCTTTATTAAGATTAGGTATCAGCCATTTTTGAGGAACGTTTGAAGGATAGCCGCCTAATGTCATGTAAGCGATATTAAGCAACCATCTTGATTCATAATCATTTGGATCTATATCCAATAACTTCTTATAAATTTCAATTGCATTTTGAGATCCCTTACGTATCGTGTGAATACCGTTTTTTTGAATGGGCATAATACACGATTCTGGATTATGGTAATTGACACAATTTTGCTTTTCGCCCAATCTCATATAAGCAATTGCCAAACATTTTAGCGCTTGAGGATCATCTTTACCATCAATATCTTTTTTTCTTTTGATGGCATTTTCCATAATTGACACAGATTCAGCTTCTTTACCAAATTTCAATAAGGCATTTCCTTTATTTAATTCGTTGAATAATTTGAAAAAACCTTCATCAGAGCTGTTAATTATAGAATCATAATAAGCGACCTCTGCTTGAGCTGCAAAAGGATTATTTTTCACATTATACATCCTGTTTCTGGCTTCCAAAATCTTGATCATTTTATCATTTGGATTCGAAAAATAATCGCATGAAACTGCCAAAACTGGTACTATAAATAAAAATAATAACGACTTAATTTTCATCATTAAAACATTTTTAGAATAGATGAATTCCTTTTGAATATTAGGCAACTTATTCAATTGCTGTTATTTTATCGATAGTTTTATTTCCGATATGAAAATTGTAAAACTTCCAAACTTCATGAGCCACATTTCTACCCAGCTTAAGTCCTTCAACATTATCGGCCTGAATGTGATAACCTCCCATTACTCTGGAAATTCCAGCCATATTTGCTGTTTCTGTAAAAGTTGGAAATTTTAGGACAACAGGTTTCCCTACATTGTTTGGTTCTGTCATTGCCCCAGGCGATTCCCAAGTTGCAGATTCTCCAAAAGTGTCACTTCCTGTCCATAATTTTAATGCTTCACCACAACCTCCGCTGATTGTACTATGTCCTGAAACATAACCTGGAAAAGCAGGACATAAAAAAACATCTGGCGAATAAGGTCTCCAGTCTTGTCCTTTCATTTCTACATTTCCAAAACCAGGTCCACCCCAAGCTGTTATTGTTTTGTCTTTAAAATAATAATGTACCAAAGCATAAGGACGAGCAAAATCATAAAACATTTTTGTATCCCAACATGCTATAAAACAATCCATAGCAGTCACCTGATTATAAAAAAACATTTTTACATCCTGATCCAGTGTGTGCTTATCGCGTCTTGAAACATCCTGAGCAAATTTTAGCCAGTGTCCCGCTTGTTGTACTGACTTTGGACCATCACGCATAAATTCTACTAGAGCTTTTTGTTCGTTAGTAAGATTCTGCTGCAAATCAATCAGTTCTTTAACTTCATTTTTAAGCTGTTCTGAATCTAAAGAAGGCGGAGGCATTGCACGAAACTGATCTCCAGTTTTTAACCCTACAGGTTTTACTTTACCCCAAAATGGTGTCATACAGCCTGGCGCGAACTTTCCGCCTTTTCCATCTGAAAAATATTTTGGTTGCCAATGGTTTACATCAACCATTTCGTCTGCAGTATTTACGGGCTTATAATTTACATAGTTAAAATAGGGTGTTCCATTTGATCCTTCTTCTTCTCCATATTGATTTGAACCGTCATGTTTTCTCGCTTCAATTACTGCTTTAGCTGCTAAATTTCCTATTCCTACTGGTGTTTTGGGATCAAGTGATTTATCATTAGGATCCAATCCTAATTCAATCATATAAGCTTTAAACATTTCTTTGTCTGAAAAATAATATTCACTTAAGGCACCATAAGCGGCATAACTAATAGCAATCTCTTTGTTTTTGAGAGTCTGTTCTTTATTAGGTCTTCTTTCTGTATCCTTTAAATATACTGGAATTGCCTTTTCATCATAACGGCTCCAGGCATCAAAAACAGCAACAAATGTCAATCCTAAAAAACGGGAAGTTACGGTTGGTCTTGGCTTAAATTTATCGGTATCATTTGCCGTTGCACGAATAGCAATTTCGCTCCATTTATAAGCCATATTGTTTGCTCCTGTTGGTTCAGATTGTTTTTTATTGTCTTTGTTTTGGGCAAACGCAGATATGCTTAAAGTACCAAACAGTAATACTTTAAACAAAAATTTATTAATTTTCATTTTGGTTAGTTTTATATGGTTATGTAATAGTTTCTTAATCAATTAGCAATAATTGATTGTGTAAAGAATTTAAATAATCAGAATCAATCTTATGGCAAAAACCAAAGATTGAACTGCAAGACTTGATTAAATAGTCAAGATTTTTTAAATTTTTAACGTGAAAAGAAATATTATACCATATCCGGAGGAGGAGAAACCGTAGTAAAATACCCAGAAAGAAGGTCTCTTTTGGGAGTATATGGACACAATTTGGCAGGATAAAATATTTTGGTTGTCTTAAGTACCAAATCAATTTCATCATTGGTAGGAAGATAATCCGTAATAAAGGATTTCATTATTTTTTTGCCAGGATTGTCTTTATTAGAAGAAGTATCAAATATTTGACTGTCAACAATTTTTTTTAAATCGTTACTAAAAACTTTAGCACTAGAATTTTTTAAGCAATACAATCTTAATACATTGTTTACAATTCTTTTCTTAAAAACATGATAGGTTTTATTTTCAATTGTGAAATCCTCATTAGCTTCTTCAAAACCAGAATCTACAATATATGCATAAGGGTCAATCTGAATTTCAATAACTTCAAAATTTGAATCCTCAGTTTTTTCCATAGCAGTCACCCATACTTGCTCTTGTTGTTCAGCAAACATGATGTAAAATCCTAAAACATTGTAAAACAACGTTACGATTAAAAAAAGTGATGCAATTTTTTTCATCTTGAATAAAACTGGTCTGTGGTATTTAAATATTGAAAAATCAATTGAGCATCTAAACCTCATATTGCATAACAAATGCAATAGTAATGCGAGCTATAAAAATATGTAAGCTTGATTTATTTTTTCCTGAATTGAATTATTTGTAATAAAAAATGAGAGCAGCAGTTTTAGAATATAAAAAAGTGATAAACAGCGCACTTAACATGCGCTGTTTCTCAAATTACTAACTTAAACTAACTTAAACTAACTAACTTCACTCATTTAATACCCAGGATTATTATTACTTGGTTTTATATTTGGATTTGAAGACGTTTCTCTATTTGGTATTGGCCATAATTCGCTTTTACCAGCTTTAAAACCAGTTCCTGCCAATTGCGTACTAGCAATTCCCCATCTAATTATATCATCAAAACGAACTTGCTCACCTGCCAATTCTACTTTACGCTCGTGAATAAGAGCTGTAAAAACTTGATCTTTGGTAAGTGTTGTTGCCAACAATGGTACACCTGCTCTTGCGCGAACCTGATTAATATAACCAATAGCTGTTGCCTGTACACCACCAGATCTTAGGCTTTCACATTCTGCCATCATAAGCAATACATCAGAATAACGCATAACTTTGAAGTTGATACTTGAATCCAGATTTTCATCAGTACGTTTATAATAATTTTGATATTTTTTCCAGCCTGCTCTTCTTAATCCTTCTGATGAAGAAAAATTAGCAGCTGTCATCGTGTTGTTTCCGTTATTATATTTAGATCCCGGTACATAAAAAGTATCTCCAAAACGTTTATCACCTGGCTCATATTCATCTAATAAATTATCAGACGGATATACATTGTACCAACCTAGGTTACCATATTCCTGACCTCTAAGAGTAGATTCGGCAACACCATCTCCGGCAGTATCACTACCCCATTTATCGGCAACACCTAATTTCTCATCATACTCTATCTCAAAAATTGATTCTGGCCCGTGCTCAGTTTCATCCATGAAATTGTTATAAAAATTAGTTTCTAAACTAAATCCAGTCACTTTACTGAAAGCAGCCAAAGCTTCATCATATTTCTTTTGGTACAATAGTGCTTTTCCTAAATAAGCGAAAGCCGCTTCTTTTGTTGCTCTTCCTTTATCCTCAGCATTTTTGCTTAATAGATTTTTAGAAGCAAAGTCAAAATCAGACACAATCAATTTATATACCTCATCTTTAGGGCTTCTTGGATTACCAACAATAGTTTGTTTTGTATAAATTGGAAGATCTCCAAAACGTGGCACTAACAGAAAGTAATAGTAAGCTCTTAAAAAATGAGCTTCTCCTAAAAACTTATTCTTTTTCTCTTGCGATAAAATTGAATTTGGCAAAGCATTGATCTTAGCTTCATTATCTAAGACAAAATTAGCCTTGGATATTCCTAAATAACAGGTTTCCCAATAAAATTGGATAATATCACTACTTGCATCAAAAGAAAAATCAAGAAAAGGTTTTTTATTTCCTTCTAATTGAGGATTCCCTTTATTTTCTTGAGCCATATTGTCTAAAGCAAAGAAAATATGTCTTGCGTATAATCCTCTTGTTTGCAAGTTTGCATAAGCTGCATTTACTGAAGCTTGTACTTGAGTTTCGCTTTTAAAGTATGTTTCTGGCGATAACTCATTTGGATTACTCAATTCTAAATCATTGTCGTTGCATGAATTTATTGTAAAAATTCCTAACAATATTGCAACTGTATATTTTATTTTTCTCATCATCTTTATAAATTAAAATGTAACATCAAGTCCAAAAATTACTGATTTAGGTTGTGGATATCTTCCTATATCAATTCCAGCAGAATTTGCATTCGCATCTACACGAGCAATTTCAGGATCTAAACCAGAGTACTTTGTAATTGTAACAAGATTTTGCGCACTTACATAAAATCGGATATGTGAAAAATGGTTATCAAAAGTATCGCCAGATAAAGTGTACCCAATAGTCACATTTTTCAATCTTGTATAAGAACCATCTTCAACATAGCGTTGACTAGCTGATGACCAGTTTTGCCCCGCTCCAAGTGCTCTAGGTAATGTAGCCGATGGATTAGTAACTACTCCATTTTGAACAATTGATCTGTCTAAAACATCTGTACCAGCATTAAATAAACGTTGCATAGCTTCTAGATCAAATTTATTTGAATTAAAAACGTCATTACCGCTAACTCCAGTTATGAAACAATTGAAATCGAATTTTTTATATGCGGCAGTAAGGTTTAAACCATATGTAAAATCTGGATATGGATTCCCAATATTTGTTTTGTCTTGTGAGTTGATAACTTTATCTCCGTTTTTGTCAACAAATCTAATGTCACCTGGTTGTATAGTAGTTTGGCCTGGACCAAAAGCAGCATCTACTTCTGCTTGATTTTTATAAATCCCATTGGTTTCATAACCCCAAAAGTAGAACAATGGCTGACCAACTTCCAATCTTGAGAAATTCTCTAAACCTGCTCTTCCTGATGGACCACCTAATACGCTAGTTACACCCGGTGCCAAACTTGTTACCTCGTTTTTGCTTGTTCCTAAATTAGCAACAGCAGACCATGTAAAATCACCTTTTCTATCATTGTAGCCTAGTGATAGCTCAAATCCGTGCACTTTTGTATTCGCAATGTTTTGAGTCTGAGTTCCTCCACCGGCCGAACCTACAGAAGCAGGAAGCGGTACTGCGAAAAGGATATCACTACCTTTATTGTTGAAATATTCAAAGCTTCCAGTAAATGCTTCATCAAATAGTCCAAAATCCAAACCTATATTTCTATCCGTTTTAGATTCCCATTTCAAATCTGGATTTGAAGCTCTACCAGCTGTAACACCTGAAGCTGCTGCTCCGTTAATTGGATAAATATAATTTGCTGCCAAAGTTCCACTGTACTGATAATTGTCGATAAGGTCATTACCAGTTGTTCCTGTACTTGCTCTAAGCTTTAATGTACTGAAGATGGAATTTGCCATGAAACTTTCTTTTGCAATATTCCAACCTAAAGCTACAGAGTAAAAATTACCATAGCGATTATTAGAACCAAAACGAGAAGATGCATCTCTACGTCCTGAAATTGCGAATAGGTATTTATCATCATAATCGTAATTAATACGTGTTACATAACCTAAATTATTTGTCTCACTGCTTGTAGAAGATAAATTTGCATCCTGAAGCCTCAATTGATCAATTTCGTCCGAAATATAATAACGGCTGCTGGCTACCAGATTCTTGAATTTATTTTCAATTTTAGTTATTACTCCTACTGCTTCTAAATGATGTTTATCTGCAATAGTAGTTTTATAGGTCAAACTATTATCAAAAACAATGGTCTGGCCTTTTGAATCTGTCTCTGCAGTTGACGAATAAGCTTGTTTATGAGCTGAACCGTCACTATAGCTAGGAATAAAAGTATGATCATCGTTTGTAAAGTAATCTAAAGCAACTTGCGATCTGAATTTTAATCCTTTAATGATTTCTACTTCAGCGTAAATGTTTCCAATTAAAGACAATCCATTAATATTTTGATATCCTAAATTGGCTACACGAACCGGGTTTTCTGCATCCTGACCATCAGCAGTAGAAGGACCTTGATAACCACCTAAATTATTTGCATTGTAAACCGGTAAATAAGGCGCCATTTTAATAGCATGCTCTAATAATGTTCTACCTCCTGATGCACGTTCTGGATTTGTCTTACTAAAAGAAACTCCAATATTACTTCCTACTGTTAATTTACCAATAGTTTGTGTATTATTAGCTCTGAAAGAATAACGCTCAAAGCCTGTGTTTATAACAGCTCCTTCTTGTTTTAAATATCCAGCAGAATAACGCCCTGTAGAATTTTCAGTTCCGTTTGAGAAACTTAAATTATAATCCTGCATCACACCACTCTGAAAGATTTCGTCTTGCCAATTTGTATTGATATTGCCAAATTCAGCTGCTCTTGCTGTTAAATCACTTCCTAAATCTTTTGCATATTTCAAATACTGTTGTGTATTCAAAACATCATATCTTTTAGTAATAGTCTGAAAACCTGCATAAGTACTAAAATTTAATTGTCCAGGGCCTTTTTTTCCCTTTTTAGTAGTTACCATAATTACACCATTGTAAGCTTTAGAACCATATAAAGCGGTTGTTGAGGCATCTTTTAAAACAGATATACTCTCAATATCGCTAGGGTTTAATCCTGATAAGTTACCGGTTAAAACACCATCAATTACATATAAAGGTGTGCTATTTCCCATTGTAGCTAAACCACGGATACTAACAGTAGGACTAGAACCAGGCGCACCATTTACAACGGTAACACCTGCCGCTCTACCTTGTAAAGCTGACTCTGCATTAGTAATAGGCACTGCTGTAATATCTTTTGAAGTAACTGTTGAAATTGCTCCAGTTACTTTTGTTCTTTTTTGAGTTCCATAGGCTACTACAACTTCCTGTAAATTTTGAGCAGATTCTGCTAAAGAGACATCTATTGTAGTACGAGTTCCCACAGTAATAGTTTGCGTAACTAAGCCAACATAAGAATATATTATTTTGTCTGTTGAATTAACTCCTTTTAGAGCATACTTACCATCAAAATCAGTTGATGCACTATTGTTTGTACCTTGTACAGTAATGCTGGCACCCGGCAATGGAAATCCCGAAGGATCAGTAACCACACCTTGTATGGTCTTGGATTGTGCCACCATATTCTGATAGCTTATCATTAGCAATGCGATTATTGCAAATTTTAATTTTAACATCATATTAATTGGTTTTTTGTTTAGTTAAATAATTGTTGGTTGTAAAGTTTGTTTGTTATTTATTGTATTGATGTAAACTAGTTCATTAAACTATTTTATGCTTTTTCAAGTTTCAGAAACTCATTATCGAACGTCTTTCATTTTTTTTTTCACAATTATAAATTCTGTCCTTTAATTTTGATTTTAAAAAAGTGGTTCACAATACATAAATATGGTTTTAATTCATGGTTTAAATGGTTTAAGATTGTTAGTAATTTGTTTCCTGTTTATTTTAATTTGATTATACCAAAAATAGCTTGTTAACATAAATTTCACATACTACATTTGATGCATAATCTATCAAATTTGTAGCATCGTAGTTAAAAAAATAGAAAATTCGGGGTTTTACAGCGTTTAAGTAATTGAAATGAAAAATATATTATTACTAATTTTAATGTCTAAATTTTTGAATATGAAAAAAAATAGTGACTTATAAATTAGTATTTAGTAATCTTTAAGAGATGAAATTGAGCCAGATACAACTTGTTTTGATACGATTAAAAAACCATAAATCACATTATATACAGTTTATAAAAACTGCCAATTATTGAATCTATAGGCATAAAAAAAAGACGAAATACTTCGTCTTTTTTAGCTAGAAAACTGCTATTATTAATTGTTGTTTATTATTTTGCGTTGGCAGAAATCCAAATTTTTCTTTATAACATTTTGTAAAATACGATGGAGAACTAAAACCTACTTTATAACTGATTTCGGTTATATTGTCATTTCCTAATTCTATTAATTCTTTCGCTTTTTCTAAACGAACATTCCGTATAAATTCATTGACTGATACACCAGTTAATGTTTTAATTTTTCGATACAACTGGCTTCTGCTTAAAAATACATTCGAAGCCAGAACTTCAACACTTAATTCCGTCTCACTAATGTTTTCATTGATGTAATTCAAGACATTTTTTATGAATTCATTATCTAAAGTTGTTGTTTTTTCTTTAGCTGTTGGAGTAATTCCGTTATAGAATTTATTGAACATAATTTGCCTGCTATTAATCAATTGCATTAAGCTAGATCTCAAAATATCCATATCAAACGGTTTACTTAAATACATATCAGCGCCAGAATCAATCCCTTCTAATCTATCTTTCACCAATGCTTTTGCAGATAACATCATTAACGGAATATGACTTGTTTTTAAATTGGCTTTTATATTTTTACACAATTCCAAACCATTCATAACAGGCATAATCACATCGGTTAAAATCAAATCAGGCAATTTCTGCAAAGCTAATTCTAAACCAACTTGCCCATTTTCTGCAACTATAACTTTATATTCTTTTTTGAGTTCATTTTTTAAATAATTTCGCAAGTTCCACATTGTCTTCAACAATCAAAACTTGTAGATTCGGTCTTGCTGTTCATCACTCATGCATCTGTTAATTGAATTTCATCTTTTTCGGCAATTGGCGTGAAGCTAATTTTATTTTCCTTTTTAATTCTTCAAACAAAATTTCGTTTTCAGTAAAAAATTCTTTTCCTATAGGAAACAGTAATTTAAAAGTGGTACCTATTCCCAATTCACTTTCAACTTCAATTATTCCTTTATGCAATTCCACAAACCCTCGAACAACTTCCAATCCAATTCCCGTACTTCCATAATACGCTTTATTTAGATTGTTTACCTGATAGAAACGGTCAAAAATTCTTTTTATATCTTTTTTATCCAGTCCCGATCCCGTATCTTCAACAACTATTGTAAAATAAGGACACCATCTGATGAACCAATTAAAGGAAAATGAATTAATTCGTTATTAATTATGATTTTTACCTTAATTTTTCCATTATCCGGAGTAACTTTAAAAGCATTTGATATTACATTAAAAATAATTTTTTCAAACATTTTTGGGTCAATCCAATCTTTTAGTGAAGATTTGTTTGACTCAAATTCGAGCTGAATCCCACGACTTAATGCTTCTTCATCAAAATAACTAACGATTTCTCTAGTAAAACCAACTACTTCAATCAATTGTAATTGAAGGGTCATTTTATTAAACTGAAGTTGATTAAAATCCATCAACTCATTAATCAATCGGGAAAGCCTGTCAGAACTTTTTTGAATCGTTTGTAATTTACTCAGACACCATTCTCTGGTAAATCTAAACTATTATTTTTGATAATATCTCCCAATGGATTCAAAATCAATGTCAACGGCGTTCTAAATTCATGTGAGATATTGGTAAAGAATTGTAATTTTTTATTATTTAATTTTTCAATTTGAATGGCTTTTGTGCTTTTCAAACTCTATCATTTGCTTTTGTTTGAATCGATTTTGATAGTATTGATTGGCAAAATGAATTGCTGCTAACAAGTAATAAGGTATAAAATAAATAAGCAAAATAGGTTTTCCACCAAGGCGGTAAAATTTCAATTTTTAATTCCAATGGCTTTTGACTCCAAACTCCATTTTTTTCTGATGCCTTAACTTTGAATATATAATTTCCAGGCGCTAAGTTTGTATAAGTTGCCGAGCGCTTATTGCCAACATAATTCCAGGAATCTTCAAAGCCTTCTAAGTAATAGGCATATTCATTTCTGGCAGGAAAGGAATAATTTACCGCAATAAAATCAATGGTAAATACAGACTGGTCATGCCTAAGAATTATTTTTTTTGTTTGAGAAATAACTTTTATTAAGTGGCGAGTTTTTTTCAAGCGGTCCTACTGACTTATTAAAAAGTTTTAAATCAGTAAAGTAAATTGGCAAGTTGTTTTTTGCTTTTAATCAAATTCGTAGGATTAAAGTAGTTTAAACCTTCGTAACTGCCAAAATACAGCATGCCGTTTTCATCTTTCAATACTGAATTATTATTAAATCATTTCCCAGCAAACCATCATATATAGAATAATTAAAGGTAGAGTTGTTTTTTAAATCCAGCCTTGTAATTCCTTTCTTTCCACTTAACCAAATACCTCCATCATTAGATTCTACAATCGATGAAATTGATTTTTCATGCAGTCCACTAAAATTGATGAACCATTTTAAACTATCTGTTTTTTTATTATAGCTGAATAAACCCGCACCATCGGTACCAATCCAGATTTCTTTGTTTTTAGCCTCATATAAGATATTAATAGTATGTGTACTTTTATGATTTTTAAGCTTTTCAGACATTTTATCGCTAAAAGAAGTTACTGAAAAAGTAACAAAATCATTAGTAGTAACCTTATACAAACCCGTTGTTGATCCTACCCAAACAGCATCATCTGCATCGACCATTACATGTCTGATGTCAATATTCGTTACAGTCCATTTGTCAAAAACGGTTTAGAATCACAATGATGAAATTGGCCATCTGAAGGTGTATAATAATGTAGGCCCTTTGCAAAAGTTCCTATCCAGATTACACCTCTCGAATCTTCACTAATGCTCATAATATTATCTGAGGCCAGATTAGGAGTGTTTTTTGTACTGTAATTAATAAAGATTCTGCTTCCCTTCTTTAAAAGAAAAATTCCTTCATTCCAGCTGGACAACCAGATATTTTGTTTTTTGTCAATAAATACTTTTGTAATATTATCATTGGTCAATCCGGAATACAGACTAGCATCTGATTTGGTAATATGTTTAAAGTTTTTGGTTGAAGATTGAACACATCCACGCCTCCTCCTTCCATAGAAATCCATAACTGCCCTTGATGATCTTTGGCAATGCCAGTCACACAATTGGTTTGCAACGATTGCGAATTTCCTGGCAAACTTTCGATGATATTGACTTTACTGTTTATTTTATCAAAAACACCTAAGCCTTTATTATAATATCCCAGCCAAATTCTATTTTCTTTATCTAAAAGCAAAGACCAAACCGAATTTGAGCTTAAACTGCGTGTATTGAATTTGCTGTTTACATATTTTTTTTGAACAACACCCTGATCATCAACAATAATTAATCCGTCATTTTCAGTTGCACAAAGGATTGTTTTAAAATCTCTTGCCAAAATTGACATGATTCTTTTTTTGGTAATGGGATAGAAAAATGCCTGCTTGACTTTAGAATGTAAATCAACCTTTATTAAACCTTTAAATCCATTGCCAATCCATAAATTTTGATTACTGTCTAAACACATAGACACGATGCTTGCCGAGAGTATCTGATTATCATTGCCAATGTTAACCTTTTTAGTCTCGTTTTTTATAGGGTCGAATATTTTCAATCCTAAGTTTGTTCCCAGATAAATGATCCCTTTTTTATCTTTTGCAAGGCTATTGATAAGATAATTTGAGTTATTTGCTACATCAGAATTAACTTTAGTAATTTCCCGCGTTGTAGTATTTAATTTTAGTAAACCGTTATTAACTGTTCCTAACATTAGATTTCCATTATTATCTTCAATAATGCTTTTAATAGAAATTACAGTTTCTTTTTTAATTTTCTTCTGAATATCGATACTCTCAAAATTATCTAGGTTTCGATTATAAAGACACAATCCTTCATCAGTTCCTATCCACAACCGGTTGCGGGTATCTACATAAGTAGCATAAATCAAATTGCTATTAATAGAATTACTTTGCTTGGAGTTTTGCTCATAAGCAATATAATTAACTCCATCGTATTTAAACAAACCAGCGCCATTTGTACCCATCCACATAAATCCAGACTGATCTTGTGAAATGGTATAAATGCCACTTTTTGAAGCTTCTTTGTCTACTAATCTAAATTGATAGTTTTCAAATTTATCTTGAGAAAACAATTTGCTTACTAAAAAAAATAAAATAGCTATCGCTCTAACACAATTTTTTGGAGACATATATTATTGAGAAAATTTAAATTAAATATATACTTTTTAATTTAAAATGCAATTTAATCGCATGTTAATTAAGTATATTATCAGATTTTAACCTTACTTTAAAAACATCACTTCTCAAAGCAGGCGCTGAATTGAGGTACATTACTGCACAAGCACTTTAATCATTTTTAAATCTTTTTGTTCTGAACTATTACCATAATAAACCTCATACTCACCTGGAGTTACCTTCATATTTCTAGTATTTTGATCATAAAATTCAAATGAAGACGATGGCAAATCAATCGTTACATTTTGACTTTCTCCGGCTTTTAAATTGATACGTTTAAAAGCTTTCAAAGTTTTTAATGGGCCATCGGTATCATTTATTTTTCTGGTATATACCTGAACAATCTCTGTTCCTTCACGTTTACTGACGTTCTTTATTGAAAAGTTTAATTGTGTATTTTCATTTGATTTTATTTCTGTCTTACTCAGTTTTGCTGTACCTATACTGAATTTAGAATAACTCAAACCAAAACCAAAAGGGAACAAAACATCTGTGGTGTATCTGTAAGTACGCCCTTTCATCGAATAATCCTCAAAATTTCCTAATATGTCTGAGTTTTTATAAAATGAAACTGGAAGTTTTCCTGAAGGATTATAATCTCCAAAAAGAACATCGGCGACAGCCTGACCACCTGATTCTCCGGGATACCATGCTTGCAAAATGGCATCGCAGCTTGATGTCTCTGGTGTAAAAGCAATTGCAGAACCTGAACAGTTTACAAAAACTACTTTTTTCCCAGCCTTTTTAAGTTCTTGCAAACATTTTCTCTGCACTGCTGGAAGCTCTATATTCGTTCTGTCACCGCCTTTAAAACCCGGATAAGAAACCGGCATTTCTTCGCCCTCAAGCAAAGTCGAAAGTCCGCCTACAAAAATCACAGTATCAATACCTTTTAATTTCTGAATTAATCCTCCGAAATCAATATCATGTTCTTTTCCGAAATCGAATTCAAGATTGGCTTGCCAGTTGTTTGACTGAGCGTAATTAATTTCGATTTTATATTTTTTGCCCGCTTCAACTATAAATGGAATTTTTCCTGGCAACGTTCTCCACGTGGTATATTTTGCTTTAGAAATTCCGTCCACTAGTAATTCAAAAACACCACAAGCCCCTGTTTTAAATACAAGTGTATCATTTACCTTGGCTAAAAACTCTCCCTCATATTTTGCTGAAAATCCCTCTAATTTTACTCCAGAAGCAAATTCATGCTGTCCGGCAGTTGTCATTTTTATTGGGTTTAAAACTTGTTGTGATACAACTGGATCACCTTCTCTATTCGGGTTGTTCCAATAAGTTGCTTTCATTCCTTTTTTTCCTTCAAATGAAATTTGGTTGAAATAACTCTGATTCACTTTGTCTTCGACTAAATCACAAGCTTTATCATAAAAGATTTTATTTGCATTGACTTTTGATTCTATTCCATTTTTGATTGTAATAGTTTTGACAGGTGTTCCATTATAATTTCCCCATAACATTGGCTCATTGTCGGCATTTGGACCGATAATAGCCACCTTATTTATGGCTTTATTTAAAGGAAGAATATTATTCTTGTTTTGTAGGAGCGTCATCGACTTCTGAGCCATTTCAAGAGCTAACTTTTGATGCTCTTTATTATTTAAAACAGACGCCGGAATTTGAGTCCAGGGAACTATTGCGTCGTCATCCATTTCACCTAAATCAAAACGACCAACTAAAACGCGAAGCAGACTTTTATTGATATCAGCTTCTTTTATTAGATTTTTCTCAACGGCTTCTGGCAAATTTTTAAAGGGATATTTTTCCCAAACGCATTCGACATCAGTTCCTGCAAGTACAGCTTTAGATGCTGCATGTGTTGCATCAGACGAAACTTTATGACTGGTATAAAAGTCTGTAACTGCTCCGCAATCCGATACTACCATATATTTATAGCCCCACTCGTCACGAAGAATACCTTGTAATAAACGCCTATTGCTGCAACAAGGTTCATCGTCTAAACGCTGATAAGCACACATTACCTGACGAACATCAGCTTCTTGAACCAGTGATTTAAATGCGGGCAGATACGTTTCGTATAATTCTCGCGGATTTACATTATTCAGATTCAATTCGTGTCTGCTCCATTCTGGTCCTGAATGAACGGCAAAATGTTTTGCACAGGCTAAAAGTTTTCGATATTTAGCATCAGTTGGTCCCTGAAGTCCTTTTACAACAGAAATTCCCATTCTAGAAGTAAGGTAAGGATCTTCTCCATAAGTTTCTTGACCACGACCCCAGCGCGGATCTCTAAAAATATTAACATTGGGAGTCCAAACCGAAAGGCTTAAAAAACGCTTATTCTCGTTTCCGTTTTGAATCCATTGGTTATATTTAGCGCGGGCTTCATCTGAAACGGCATCAAAAACACGATAAACAAATTGATCGTCAAATGATGCAGCCATACCAATAGGCTCGGGAAAAACAGTCACATTATCATTATTCGCATAACCATGTAAAGCTTCGCTCCACCAATTAAATTTTTTGATTCCTAATCGTGGAATTGCATCACTCTGATCACACATTAATGCTGCTTTTTCTTCAAGCGTTAATCGTGAAATTAGGTCTTTTGCACGTTCTGTCGAACTAAGAGCAGGATTCTTAAACGGATATTGTTGCGCATTCGCACAAAAAAATGAAATTAAACTTATTATATATACAAATTGATTTTTCATGTTTTCTTTGAAATTAATATGAACATTTTAAAAATTCCCTTTTTAATCTTCACTGCTTTTAATGAGATAACTGCAATTGAATTATTTATTCTTCAATTAAGAAATTGTATCTTTTACCTTTTTCAGTAGCAATATCATATAAAAATGTTTGTTGCAACGCCAAAGGTTTAATAGAAGCTTCTTTAGCTATGAGAGGCTTTTTTACCTCATTTGTTTGATAAAAAACATTTGAATTAATTAAACAACAATGGAGCAAACATAAATAAATCGTGCCTCCAAACAGGCCAAGTATGACCTCCCGAATATTCACTATATTGATATTTTATGCCCATCTGATCAAATTTGCTCATCATAATTTTGCAGTTTTCAAAAGCAATATCTTCTTTGCCGCCCATTGAAATCCAAAAGTTTTTAAGATTTGAATTGATCGTTGCGACATTATTTTTCATAAACTCATATTGGGGATCTGACAAAGTTGTATTATTGGCCCACCATCCAGAGCTGAAAACACCAATTGACGAAAACATATCTGAATTTTTAACCCCTGCATAAAGTGTCTGCAATCCTCCCATTGATAGTCCAGCTAAAGCTCTGTTTTTAGCATCAGTTGCTACTTTAAAATTACTTTCTACAAAAGGAATTGCGCCCGTTTTTAATTCATTTTCAAAAGCTTTCAATGCATTTTCATTAAAACCAGCAATTCCTCCGGTATTTCCCATATTACCGTCGAGCATGACAATTACCATTGGTTTCGCTTTCTTCTCTGCTATCAGATTGTCTAAAATTAAATCAGCCTTGCCTTGAGTTGCCCATCCGGTTTGGTCTTCACCGCCTCCATGCAATAAATATAAAACCGGATATTTTTCGGTGGAATTTTCATAACCCGGTGGTGTGTACACATACATTTCACGCCACGAATTTGTTGCTTTTGAAAAATATTTTTTAATTCTGATATCGCCATGCGGAACCATTTTTAAGGCATAAAAATCTCCTTCTTTATTCGGAATTTCAATACCGCTGGCCATGCGTCCCATTCCATAAAACGTTTCACTTGACGGATCGGCTACAGCCACACCGTCAATAAGTAAAGAGTAATAATTAAATCCTTTATTGATTACATCTGTAGTAACTGTCCATAATCCATCCGAGTCTCTTACCATATCGTATTTCCTGCCCAAATCAATTTGCACTTTTGAAGCTGCAGGAGCATTAACTTTAAAAACAACACGATTGTCCGGCAATATTTGCGGATATTTTGCATTGCGAATATTGGTCTTAGCCGGATCTCCTAAAATAGTATATGAAGTAAAAACGTTCGGATCAACAGGCTTAAATAAAAATTGTGAAAACATATATAAGCCATTTTTCCAAACTTTGAAATCATGAACTCCCGGCTCGATGTAATAAATATGGGGCACATTGTTTTTATACAAATAATCATGGGTTCTTCTGCTGTTTTCGATAAGCCAGTCATTATCTCCGCAGGAAATCCAAAGCAATTTTAATTTCTTTTTTGCTTCTTCAGGATTTGGGAGTAATTCTTCGGGCATTTTAGTGTTTGGCGCCGCTGAGAATGCGCCAACCCATGCAAATTTGTCTAAATTTCCTAATCCGAAATTCAAAGATTGTCCTCCTCCCATAGACAAACCGGCAATAGCACGATGTTCTCTGTCTTTATAAGCTGGGTATTTTTTTTCGATAAAAGGAATTAAATCATTTAATAAATCTTTTTCAAATATCGCAAAAGCCTGTACTTTATCCGGAGCCATTATATTTCCGCTGGCACTATCGTCTTTCATTGCTCTGCCGTTTGGCATTACAACAATCATGGGTTCTATTTTTCCTTCGGCATAAAATTATCCAATATCACCTGTGGATTTCCTCCATTAAGCCATTCTTTTTCATCGCCGCCTATTCCGTGCAAAAGATACAAAACAGGATATTTTTTCTTTTTATTGAATCCCGGCGGCGTATAAACAGTAACTTTTCTTACCGTACCAACTGTTTTAGATTCATAAGTAATTGCTTTCTATTTTTCCGGACGGAATATTGGAATTTAACTGATCAAAACCAACAGATGCCTGAACTCTTAAAGGCGATTTTCCTTCCGCGAATTTATACCCCAATAGAGAAAGCATTTTATCGGCATAACGTCTTCCTAAATCTCTGTAACCAGCTGCATTAAAATGCAAAAAGTCAGGCTCAGCGGTACATCCTTTGGACGAAATTACATAAGAATTGGTGATTGTCTTTGGCAATGTTGCAATAATTTTATTCATGCTTCCGCATTTGCCATTCTGATCTTCATTTACAGTTTCACCTGAAAGCAACGGTACTTTTTTAGGATCCAGATTTGAGATCTTTCATCAAATTATCGTACACAATTTTTACCTTTTGTAGGCCAAAGTGTATCACCCGTATTCGATTCTCCCTGATGGAGTAAAATACCTTTAATGACGCCTTTTTTCTGTGCAATTTTTGCCATCTCCAAAAGTCGTGCATAAGGATTATTGTCGTATTCCTTAAGTATTCCTTTCATCCAGTCGGGAGCGGTTGCAACATATTCTGCTGTTTTATCTTTATCAAAAAGCTCAATTTTGCAGCCACCAACGGCGACATTTATAACGCCTACTTTTATATTTTTTGGCAGATTGGCAACCATATTTCTTCCAAAATAATCCACTGGCGTCAATCCGGTGTTGCAACGGCATAACGGCGGAATGGCGGTATACCAATTTCCTTTTGTACGTTTAATTTCAGGACAATTAACGGTTTGTAAAACCTGAAAACGATCATCAACATTAACAATATCCTGTGGTTCAATTTTAGCGTATCCTTCCATGTTAGATTGACCAAAACTCAAATAAACGTGAAAATTAGGATCCTGAGAATATCCTTTTTGTGCTATTAAAAAAAGAACAGCAAATGCGAAAAACCTACTTATTGATTTCATTTATATCTGTTTTTAATGTCAATATTTTTATTTTACCTGAGCATCATTTGAAGCCGTAGCATACAATCCTACCAAAGCCCCTGTGAAACCACCGGCTACATTTGTCGAAAGAATATCTCCTGAAACGCTTCCTCCTAAATTTTCAAAATCAGTACCATTTAAGGCATAACTAAATTCGTAACTATCTCCTGTTGCTTTTACCTGCAAGCGAATATCTTTTTTGATTTCGATTTTAGCGCTGGCGATAATTTTTGATACTCCTTTCTCTGTTCTTTCTAACAAAATATAAGTATCCTTTCCTTTCTTTGTTATTCCAAAAACATAATTAAAACGCTCGCTTTGAAGACAAACAATTCCTGCCAAATCCTTTTCAGATGCGGGTTTGTACTCTATCGTTGTTGCAAAAGAAAAAGTATTATGTTGTTGTCTGTAAAAAAGTGTCGAAGTTGGTTTTACTTCTTTAATATTTACTGCAAAAGGTTTAATTTCCAATCCTTTTTTGGTTACCGAAATAAAGTTTTCACGAGGACCTCTAAGTCCTATCCATCTGTAATCTAATTTTTCTGAAGTAAAATTTTCAGTAAACGTAAAATTTCCATTAGGAAAAAATCCGTCCTTGCCAGTTTTGTTTTCAGTAACCCCTTTAGGCATTTTTATTTTTGGCTCCAGCGGAACTAATCCATTTTCAAAAACAGGAAAAATTCCAGACCATTCTACCGGCAACATAAACGTTTCACGCCCTGTATTTACACGGTCTTTATCATTAGGACGCACGCCCAGAAACACACCATAATACTTATTATCAGGGCCTAAAACTAAATCTGCATGACCCGCCCAATCTACTTTTTGAGACCTTTCTTGCGGAAAATATCTTTGTGTAAGAATAGGGTTATTTGATGCGGGTTTAAAAGGCCCTTTCGGACTGTCGCTAACAAAAATAACTTCGCTATGATTTCCTCCTGTTCCACCTTCGGCACACATTAAATAATAACGGCCGTCTTTTTTATATAAATGAGGTGCCTCGATCCATATTGGTTTTTTAGAAAGATCTACGCCTCCATCCACAATAATTTTATCAGTACCCGGAATTACCTTATCATTTGCAACATCATATTCCCACACTTTAATGACACGATGGCCTTCATATAATTCTTTACCTTTATCTGGTGCATCGTTATGAACGATATAACCTTTTCCATTATCATCAAAAAAAATGCAGGGATCAATTCCGTTAAAATCCAGTTTTATAGGACTTCCCCAGCCCTTCATTAGGATCTTTAGTCTTTACTATAATGTTACCCATTCCTCCTGTAAAGGCGGTTACGATCATATAAAAAGTATCATTATGTGGGTTATAAGTGATACCCGGTGCATATACTCCCTGACTAATTCCGGTATCATGAGGATTGAACTCGGAAACGTTATTTAATACCCCGCCTAGGTCAGTCCAATTCACCAAATCTTTTGAATGAAAAATTGGCACTCCAGGAAACATAGCAAATGAAGAACAGGCCATATAATAATCATCTCCTTTTCTGGTTATAGCAGGATCAGGATAACATCCTTGTAAAATTGGAGAATAAAATTCGTCTGGTTTTAAAGGATTGTTTTTATAAATATTATCATTGCCTGTATAGACAACATTAGAAAAAATAGGCAATTTTCCAACTTGCACTTTTGCAAAGGAATTTTTAATTTTTATTTCGTTAAAAGAAAAAAGAAATACTAATGATAGTAATAAGAATATTTGTCGCTGTTTCATTTTAATTTGTTCTTGTATTTTAACATCTCTTTGAAATGTGTGGTTATAAAATAATTGAATCCAGATAATTAATAAGTGTATTTATTACAAATGTAAAAAAACATTTCAAAGAACAACCGGTTGCTTAATAATATTTTTTCTAAAAACATAAAAAAAGACATTATAAAAAACAGTGTATTTAATAAAATTGATAAAATATTCGTTTTTTATCAATTTTATTAGGTACTAATTTTAGAAAAATTAGTGTTTTATTATTTATTTTCGAAAAAAGATTCAAAGAGAAAAAAATAAGTGAGATTTTTAATTAAAAAATTTCTTAAAACATTAAGAAAAATTCTATCAAAAAAAAACAATTAAAACTTAGTTTAAAAGAAGTACAGGTTAGAATTCAAGCAAAGATCTATACTATTTAGCCGAATAGATTTCTCAACTTTCAGAAGTTTTTTTGCCTTATTCAAATGATTTCAAATTATCCTAAGATTGGCAGAATAAATTTAAAGAAACATATATTCAAGCTATAAATCAATTTAATGCGAATTTTTGAGATTTTTATTTTTTATTCCCAATAAAACGTACTACACTTTTTGAGGATATTTTACTACAATATGTTTATTTTAATAAAATTATTTTCGTCTGTAAATAATTAAAAGAAATAAAATACTCCAAACTTTCTAACATGAATATTTATAAAAAAATGGCATGGAGAAGTTTCATTAAAATAAACACCAATGATTGTATTTACTAATAGTAAAAAAAACTTTTATTTTCTTTTCTTTTTAGTGAGTGCACAATTTTACGGACAAAAGGATATTAGAAATGTAACCAAAACAGACACGACCTATATAAAAGATTTAGCCAATAAATTAATAATAAAATTATTTGTGGATGATAAAGTCGACTCCTATAATTTGACTCAAAAAAGCACCAACGAAATCTTCAATATACGCCCTAACAGCAATTCTAAAATTACAGCGTCACTGGATTATGAAAGCATCGCTTTTTCTTTATCAGTTCCAAAAAAATGGAGTCCATTTAAACCTGATAATGAACTAAAAGGAAAGACAAAAGATATCTCTTTCTCTTTAGGCTTTTTTGTAAATAAATGGTATCAAAATTTTCATTTCAGTGATACTAAAGGCTATTACATCTATAATACTGAAGATCTTATTTCTGACTGGCAACACGGATCAGATCCTTATTTGCAACTGCCTAACTATAGGGTTAGAAAATTTGAAGGGAGTACTGCCTATATTTTTAATGGAAATCATTTTTCTTATCGTTCTTTTTTATATCAAACCCAGATCCAGAAGAAAAGTGCTGGCAGTTTTATTTTAAACTTAAGCTTTTTGTATCTGTATAATAGTAATGATGAAAAAGAAAATAATTATACGTACAATAGCAATATTTTTACTATTTCGGCAATACCGGCTTATCAATACAATTGGGTTCTTTCGCCTCATTTCACCTTTTCTGCAGGAGTAAATATGGGCATTGGGTTTCGCAATTCAAATCAAAACTATTATGAAGACAACGATAAGGAAAAGGTAAATTTCAACAGCTTAAGCAAAACTTTAGGAATCAATGCCTATATGAATTATCAAAATAATAATTTATTTTGTGGCTTGAAAGGAATTGCTTCGGGAACGACTGCTAATATTGATACAGAGTCAAGCATCAACAATTCAATTTTTTATGGAATGATTTACCTTGGTTATCGGTTTGTTATACCTTCTCAAATTTCAAAAATCTATAATAAAATTTAAAAGATCTCCAATATTAAAAAATAAATTTTAAAAACATATTTAACAGACTAAAATGCATTTATTACTTAATAATCAAGTTTTTAAAAACATAATTAAATACAAAACAATACATGCATTGTAGTCTGATATGATTTGTAGAGGTACTCCAATTTACTTAGAATGAATACCTCATTCCTAATTATTTCTTTAAAATTTTATGTGACGTTTTCTTGTTGTCTTTTAAAAGATTCATGAAATAAATTCCTGTTTGTAGTTGTGAAAGATCCAAAATCTTTTCCTCACTATTAAAATCATTAAAATGTTGAAAAAAAACCAACTGACCTTGCAAATTATATATTTCAACATCCTTAATTCCACTGCTGTTATCAATATTTAAAATGTCCTGTACTGGATTTGGATAAATTTTTACTTCTTCAGATACTGGATTTTCTATCACCAAACCTTTCTGATCAGTGTTCGAATCTGTAATCAAACGAGGCAAGCTTGTTGCTACGTCATTGTTCACGTTTTTTTGATTGTTTTCTATATTTTGGCTGCCTTCGGCCAAAGCTGATTTTTCCTGTGCTGAAACATTGTAGAATATAGAAAAAGCAATGACCAATCTTATTATTTTTTTCATTAATCAATTTTAAACGATTATAAAAAATCACGAAACCAAATAAATTCAAAGCCTTCATCTTCATATAAAGACAAGATTTGCTAGTTTATATAATTAAGTGTTTTTTTTTAGCAAAAATACTATGGTTATCGCTTTCTTTAATAGCATAATAAGGCGTTAAATAATCAACATAAGACTATAAAAAAATAATAAAACCCTAACAGTGTGATGATTTAACATGGAGAAACTATAAAAAATTAAAGTCCACTTACATTAATGATAAAATTAATTACAATCAATTTAAATCGAAAAACGTAGGCAGTTTGACCTTTTCGATTTATATAGATGTAATATTTTGTTGGTCCCTAAATTCTTCGAATTCATTTAAATTATATTCAGGACAAGCTCCTTCTTTTGAAGTAATAAAAGCACCTAGCGAAACGGCTTGCAACATTATAGAATGAACATCATTTCCTTTAGATAATCGCTTAGATAAAAGTCCTGCTAAAAAAGAATCCCCGCTTCCTACTGTGTCAACAACTGTTACTGGTACTGCAGGATATTGAAATATGTTATCCTCGTTGGCGTATAATGCTCCTTTGCTTCCTTTTGAAACGATTATTTCGTTGATTTTAAATTTATCCTGAATAAATTTAATTCCATCGCTTTCATTCGTGTATTCTTTTCCAATTGAGTCGAGAACGATTTTTAATTCGGCTTTATTGAATTTCGCGAGATGGGTTTTGTGCAAAAGTTCGCTGATGAGCCTGATACCATAATGTGGTTTTCGGAGATTAATGTCAAAAACATTAAAAGCACTGTTTTCAACTAATTCTAATAAAGTATTTTGTGAAACAGTATTTCGGGCAATCAAGGAACCAAACACCAAAGCATTTGCATTTTGGACTAATTGAATGTTTTCTTGTTTTGATGTAATAAAATCCCATGCTACATTTTCGGTAATTGTATAATGTGCTTCATTGTTTTCATCAATTTCGGCAATTACTGTACTTGTAGGATGGTCTTTGATTATTTGAATGCTTTCTGTAGAAATATTCCAGTTTTTAATTTTTTGAATAAGTTCCTGCCCTAGCTCATCATTCCCCACACCACTAATCATTCTGGTTTGTATTCCCATTTTAGATAAATGATAGGCAACATTAAAAGGAGCTCCTCCAGCTCTGCGATTATTTCCAGGAAAAATGTCCCATAATAATTCTCCAAAACAAACTACCTGAACTTTATTTTCGGTATTCATCATATCGATTTTTAATTATTTATATAAACAGATTAACAAGACCAAAAGATCTTGTTAATCATAAATTACTTCTTGTAAACTTTAATTATTCTTATCAAAAAGAATATACTTCTACAGAAAACTGTAAGAACGCGTGATTATCCACTGGGTTCCACATCGCCCATAAACCTAAAGGCAATTTATAGTCCTGAATCTTAGTGTTTCTCGAAAATATCAAACTTACTTCGTTTAAACCAGCTTTACTTGCAAAAAAGTTGCTTGTTTCATTTTCGCCATTGTTTAATGCAAAACTGTAACCGACACGTCCACTGATACTCCATTTATCCCTTTTTAAAAAAGGATATTCTGCTGATACAAATGTAGAATATCTGTTCTCAGTATTGGCAAGATTTCTGTCTCTACCAAAAACAACAGTATTCCAGCTAAGCACCAAAGGAAACTTTTTACTAATTGTATAATAGGTTCTCAAATCCCAAAAACGTCCTGTTTCACTGGCTTTATAATTAAAAAATTCTTTGTTATTATACGTTGCGTTTGGAGAAAAGTTATAAATATCCCATAATTCTGCTGAGAAATTATCTGCTTTGAATCCTACGTAATTATTAAACTCTTTATATGAACCGTCAGCATTTCCTCCTGACCAAAATCCACCATAAAAATTTTCATATTGCAAATAAATATTTCCGGTATAGGTCAATCCTGCAGCAACTTCCTGTCCTCTCCAAAGATGAGAATTTCTTAGCTGTAAAGCCGAATGAAGATTTTTATTTATAAAGTCATCTTCTGTAGAATTATCCTGAGCGTGAACATTCGTACACAAAAGAATCATCATTATTATAATATGTAAGGCTGGTTTATTTTTAAAATGGCGTATAGTTATCATATTGATTTATATAATTTTTTGGCTTTTAATGAGATGCATGAATTAATTCTTCTTCGAGTTTTCCTGAAACTGTCTGTTTGTCTTGATCTCTGATTTTGTAACCAAATAATGCATAAGACAGCATCAACAATTCACAAGCTACATTTAATAGCCAAGTGTATCTCCAGGACTGAAAAATATCAGCAACTTTTGTATTTGATCTTTGAATCGCAAGTTCAATGGCTTCAGGTCCATATCCTTCTCCATCGACAGTAATTTCCTGAATTTCTGTTATTCCAATAATATTGAAAACCATTTTTAGGTAAGGAGTCTGAAAATTCATATGCTCGTTGTACTCCCCTTTTTCGTAACCTTGAGCTCCTCTTGAGGTTAGCAGGAATAAGCTTTTATTTTTTAGCAGACCAATGTAAGGATTCGAAAGATCTTCGGTATTAAGTTTCCATGTTTCGTTAACTCTTAAAACCTGGTCAATATAAGCTTTGAGAGAGCTGGTAATTGTCCAATTATGCATTGGAGCTGCAAGAACAATTACATCGGCCTCTTTTAATTCAATAATAAGTTCATTGCTTAATTCTAATGTTTCAATTTCGTCTTCTGTTCTATCATTCGCAGGCTTAAATGCTGCAGCAATCCAGGTTTCACTAATATGTGGAACATTAGTCGATGCTAAATCTCTATAGGTTATTGAGGCCGCAGGTGCGTGTTTTTTCCAAGACTCAACAAATGTATTTGCAAGTCTTCGGCTGCGTGATCTTTCATTACGAGGACTTGAGTTAATTACTAGTATTTTTTTCATGTGTTTAATTTTCTGCAAAGCTAACCGGTAACGTACATCTAAAAGTTAGTGTAGTTCAAGAAATCAGCCAATGTATGTTTATTATTTGTTTTGTTGTCTTTCAATAAATTTTGTAAATGTCGATAGATCAGAAAGTGAATTTGAGATAAAATCATTCGATGTGATCTTATCACAATAAAGAATCCAGCAAAATCAGTGTTTGTAAAATTTAGATTCGAATCTTTATTAAAGCATTAATATCTTTTTCATAATTAGTCTTATTTTAAAGCAAAATTAGAGTGCTAATTCATCTGCACCAGATTTAAGAAAGATTACAGTCCAGTTTAATAGATAAATAGTTCTTATTCGAGAACGATTAAATAGCAAAAAAGCTTTAGATTTCTCTAAAGCTTTTTTGCCGTTAACTGTCTTCAAAAGATTAAACCTAATTAAGCTTCAACAATTTCTTTTTGAGTACTATTTTTTAAAATGTAACCACTAAATACAGAAAAGAGAATTATTAGTATTGTGATCAGCGAAAGATCTGCACTTCCTAATAAAAATTGAGATTTAACTTCAAATAAATTTGCAAATCCATAACTAAATATAGAGCTAATCATGTACATAACTCCTCCGGTTAAGCCACTTGCTATTCCGGCATTTTTTGAAAAACGGGTCAGGCAATAACCATAGATAATATTGAAAATAAATCCACCAGCCATATGAATTCCAATAATAAAACCAACCAGGCTATAAATACTATTTGACCATGACGAGGTTAAAATCATTAGTAAAACAAAACCGACTTGTATGCCAATAGCAGTTGTCACTTTCTTAACTAAAGGTATTTTAAGTGTTGATTTCGCCACAATTCCTCCTATCATTAGCGAAAAACCTGACAACAGCGAACTGTATCCTGTAGTAATGGCTGAGTATCCCAAAATCTGTTCTATGATAAACGGGCTTGATAAACTATAAACAATCACAATTCCAAAACTGATTCCAATAATTAATAAGCCGAGTGTAAAATCGGTCGTTTTTAACATATTGGTATAAGTTTGAGCAATTGCTTTTAATTTAAACGGATGGTAATATTTTAAAGTCTCGCCGCTAAATAGCAGTTCTAAGACAAGAAAAATGAACGAAAGACCACCTAAAAAATAGAAATTTGATCTCCATCCAAAACTGCTTTGGAGATAGCCACCTAGAAAAGGAGCCATAATTGGTGCACAGGCCCAAATAATAGAAAACAAACTAATATATCCCTTTAGTTTTTCTCCGGTAAATAAATCTACAAAATAAGCTCGCTTTCCTACCACAATTAAGGCGATTGTTATTCCCTGAATAATTCTCATGGCGTAAATGACATATATATTCGGTACTAAAGCAATCACAAAACTGGTCAACGAAAACACAGCCAGTGATACTACGCCAATTTTAAAGCGCCCAAAACTGTCCAGAATACTGCCTATAAAAAACTGGCTAATTCCAACAGTAAACATAAACAGCACCAGTGACAATTGAATAGCCGATGGGGACACGTGAAGGTCATTTGCCATTGCGGGAAGTGACGGTAAATAAATATCCGTTGCAAAACCGGATAATGGTATTAATGCAAGAGCCAGCACTGTGCTGAATCCCTTGTGATTTTCTTGTAAAATTCTCATTTCTTATTAATTTGATATTAGCCAAAAATTGCTTTCGACTTATTAATTTAATTATATCTTAAAATTGTCCTGCTAAGACCGCTGCTGAATTATTTGTAAATTCTATTGCAAAAATTTCTTGTTACGCTATTTTTCCATTTTTTTTAGGTTTAATTATTGTTTTACAAAAGACCGATTGGTCTATAAATAAGTAAAAAAAATATATTATAAAACATATTTTTTAAAATCATCTTTAATACTTTCCAGCACTACTGCCATCTGTTTTGAATTAACTAATTTGCCACATAAAACAGCTCCTTCAACCATTGCAAAGATTTTAACACTCAATTCTTCGGCATTTAAATCCATTGAAATTTCGTTGTTTTTTATACCATCATTAAGTATTGTTAAAAATCTATTCTGAGCAGAAAACGCCGCCTTCTTGACTTGTTCTTTCATAAGCGGATTTGTATCATCCGCTTCAGTTCCAAAATTTAAAATAGGACATCCATCAATCATACATGGATCATTCTTATAAGTATCTAATATATTAAAAAGTTTTTCTTGCGCCGATCTGCCTTTTCTAACTGCATTATCAAGTTTATCTGCTAACTGTCTGCGTAAATATAAAAAGGCCTCAATGCAAATTTCCTCTTTACTATCGAAATTTCCATAAATGCCCCCTTTCGCCAACTTTGTAGCTTCCATAATGTCACTAAGAGAAGTTCCCGCCATTCCTTTTTTATTTATAATTGGTGCTGCCGCTTCAATAATAAACTGTCTCGTTCTTTCTGCTTTTCCCATCTTTCTCTAATTTTCCACTGCAAATATAGACCGAATGGTCTTAAATAAAAAACTTTTTAGAAATTATTTTTTATATTTCAAAATATTTTAAGTTTTGGGTTTAAACATTTGAAAAAACTATAAACGTTTCTTTGCTAATATTTCGTTTTAAATTATTCAGATAATTACCTTATTTGTGTCTCAATATCTGAAAAAACTATTAAAGCAAGACAATTAATTTCTGCATAATTAAATAAAAGTTTTATAAATATTAAAAAGCGTAAATTCCATATGAAATTAACGCCTTTTTACTTTTAATTTATATAAAAAAAGTACACTCTACTATACTTTAATTTTTAAAATGCATAACCAAAAATTCACCTATTTAAAAATATTCAATTTCTCATCATAAACAGGACTTTGTATGTTTAAAAAATTTAAAACACTATGAAAAACATGATTTTGAGTCAATGTTTCATTTGGTTTGAGCTGTTTTGAATTGTCAGAAACCCAGACAATAAAAGGTATCTCATATTGTTCTTTAGGAGCAAAACTTATCGGCACTCCATGCATATAAAGATTTTTTTCACCTAAAGATTCTCCGTGATCTGAAACAAACATCATGGCACTTTTATACTCTTTTAACTCCTTTAGATCTTCAATAACTTTTGATAGAATATAATCAGTGTAAACAATTGTATTATCATAGGCATTCAGAAGTTCTTCCTGAGAGCATTTTCCAAGTTCAACGCTGTTGCAGACCGGTTTAAAAGTTTCAAACGAAGGCGGATACTTTTTGCTGTATGTAGGCCCGTGGCTTGTGCTGGTATGCAGAATAATAAGTATTTTATTTTTTTTACTGGCCAAAATCTGCTCTTTTAAACCCGCTAAAAGGACTTCATCATAATTACATTCTTCTCCCTTACAATACTTCTGTAAAATGTCCCTGCCTTGATAATTTTTAATATGAACCGGAGGTTCTCCCCAGTTTGTAGTTCTCCAGACAACCTCAACATTATTTCGATAAAGGTAATTAGGTAAAATTTCATATAAATCATCAGAATTGGTAGGTTCCAAAATACATTTAACACCAGCAGTCGTATATGTCGCGCAGGAATTGGCGTTAAAATGAAATAAATTTGGTATTTTGGAAAGCAACGGATTAGTGTTTTTCTTGTAACCGTACAGAGAAAAATTCTGGCTTCTTGCAGATTCTCCAATCACCAAAACAACAACTGACTTCTGGTTGTCTTTTATGACCGCATTTGGCAGTAAAATTTCTTTTTCATTCTTCTTGTATTTATGAATATAAAAAAGTGAAGTATTTACAGAATATGACCAAGGCATGGCAAGACCTCCCAATTGTTTTGAGTTTTTATCAATCCACAGCCAGTTGCTTGCATTGGCAAATACCAAAACAGCAATAAATAATAAAGTCAGGGAAGATAGGGTTAAGAATTTCTTCAATTCAACCTTTATGATATTGGCTTTAATAATAAAAACACTAGGAAGAATCCCTAGAAAAATTATATAGACAATCAATTTATAGGAAAAAAAACTGCTAGACTCTTCATAATTGGTATTCAATACGTTACCAATCATACTTTCGTCAATTATTACACTGTAGGTATTAACAAAGTAAACTGCAACTGAATTAATTATAAAGAATAAAACCAATAAAAATTTTCCAAAATAACGTGAGAGCGAGAATATCAAGTAAAAAACAAAGGTATTTAAAACCAACATCAGAATTACCAGACTTACAATCAAAATAATGCCATTAAAGCTTTTATAATCAATATGATTAAAAACATAGGTATAAAAAGGCAAATGAAAGAATACGAAATTCAAGAAACTCATCAATAAAACAAAATGAGTTAATTTTAAGTTACTTTTTAGCATAAACAGTAGTGATTTCATACAGTGAAACAGTAGTAATTTTATATAGTGAAAGAGCTAAACTAATAAATGCTAAATAAAAGATGATCAAATCTTCCTTAATTATTTTTTGGATTAAGCAAACACCGCAAATTAGAAACAATACCACAAATATTGGATAGAATTTTTTATTGTTAATCCATGAGAAAACTTTAAATTTTCGGCTTATAAAAATTCCCAGTAATCCCGAAATATATCCAATAATTCCTCCCGTAATAACATCAAGCGGATAATGTGCTCCCACAGCTACTCTACTAAAAGCAAGAAACAATCCTAAAAACAGTATTGCTAAAAACCATAAAATTTTCATTTTCATCATTTGAGGCATAAAAGCAAAGAGCAAAACTGTAAGTACTGTAAAAATTACAATAGAATGTCCAGATGGCAGACTATTGTGTCCATACAATGCTTTACCAATGATAAAAAAAGTATCATTATTAAATGTAGCTGCAGGTCTTGGCACAGAAAATATTTTTTTTAAGGGACAAGAAAATAAAAGGGAAATCAGCAAACCTGAAATTAAAGCTTCCCACAGTTTCGGAGCATAAACAATGAAAATACTTAAGAATGATAAAAAAATAAGAGCATCACCAATTTGAGTAACATTATATTCAAAACTTGGATAATGTCCTAATTGATAATTGATAAAATAAAAACTATCCTTTTGAATTTGTATATATTGAGCTGCATTTAATGCATTTTCCCTATATAGAAATAAAAAAATGCCACTTAGGAAAAATAGAGGAAAAAGAAATAATTTCAGTTTTAGGCTTGAATAGTTAATAATAATATTTTCATTCATTTTATTGATTTATTATACGTTAATGGAGTTTTAAAACATTTTCAATTAATATTGCTCTTCGATTAACTGAAAAATCAGAAGTGCAATCAAAAAACAGAGATGACGAGAAAAAACGTCTATGAGCCTAGCCATCTTTTAGGAAAAACCATAAATGTTACACAAAACATAATGCTTGCAGGCTTAAAAAAGCTCTTATAAATTTTCATGATTTATTGATTAAAAAAAAGTAAAGGACTTTTTCAATTTTGAAGAAATTTAGAATTTGTGCTGGTTTAGAGAATTTTATAACACAAAATTTAAATCTTACTAAAAAAAACATCTAGCGGTAACATTGGCTTAATGTCAGATTAATTTATGACTCAACGCATCGGTTATATTTTTGGCGAAAATTATTAAACTGATAGCTTTATAATTATCTATAGATGTTTTATTTATACTATAATAAGACATAATATGTATGCGTTTTTTTTATATTTTTAATTATATTTTAAAGATGTCTCTTTTTGTGTTGACGATTTTTTTCAAATTAGAGTGAACAACTAACCTTAAATTATAACTTTAGACTTTTTAGGAAATAAATGCAAATGACCTCAGATTCAACTTTTCTTCAAAATCGTTATATAAACTTGCTGCATGAAAATTTTAATTATAGAAGATGAGCTTGAAATTGCTCAAAACATCAAAAATTATTTTAGGACTAATGGAATTCAGTGTGAAACTGCCGAAAATTATGATTTGGCGTTAAATAAAATTGAGTCTTATGATTATGACTGCATACTTCTAGACCTTATGCTTCCTGATGGTGACGGATTTGATATATTGAGGGAACTTAAACGAAAAAACAAAACAGATGGTGTCATTGTAGTTTCTGCCAAAGAAACACTCGAAACCCGCCTCGAAGGATTTAATCTTGGTGCAGATGATTACTTGACCAAGCCCTTTCATTTATCTGAACTTCTGGTTCGCATGCAGGCACTTATACGCCGTAAAAATTTTAAAGGAAGCAACAGTATTACTTTCAATGAAATTATAATCGATATATTTTCCAAATCTGTAATGGTTAATAATACAAAATTAGATCTGACTAAAAAAGAACTGGATTTACTCCTTTTTTTAATAGGTAATGAAAATAAAGTATTATCCAAATCAGCTATTGCAGAACACTTATCTGGTGATATGGCTGATATGCTCGATAATCACGATTTCATCTATGCGCACATAAAAAATCTAAAAAAGAAACTGCATCAAGCAGGAAGTGGAGATTACATTAAAACAGTTTATGGACTTGGATACAAATGGGAAAATGAATAATAAAAAACTGCTTAACAAAACAACAAACAGTTTTCTGGCCTATGCTATTATTATTTTATTGATAGCAGCACCATTATTTTATTACATCTGTCAGCAGCTTTATATTTATGAGACTGATGAAGTGCTTCATTTTCACAAAGGCGCTTTTATAAAAGAAAGTCATAACGACTTTTCTCAAACCGATATTGATTTATGGAACAAATACAACAATGAAATAATGATAATGCCAGATATGGGTGTTAGAAGAGATTCTATTGTTGGCAAAATGATTTATGATTCGATTGCAAAAGAAAAAGAGCCTTACCGAATATTGTATGGCCCAGTCAATATAAACGGAAAAAAATACACTTATACAGAGAGAATTAATCTGCTGGAGATGGAAGGCATGGTTTTTAGTATCGCGGGTATGTTTCTTTTCATTATTATTATACTTTTGATAGGAATCATCCTGATTTCAAAAATCACTGCTGCTAAAATATGGAAGCCTTTTTACAATACGCTAAATCAAATTCATGATTTTGAAATCGATAAAAACAAAGCACCGCATTTTATTCCTACTGATATAGACGAATTTGACCGCCTTAATAAAAGCCTGGAAAGACTGATTGAAAAAAACACAGCCATTTACAAAAATCAGAAAGAGTTTGTCGAAAATGCCGCGCATGAACTGCAGACTCCGCTAGCTTTATTTCAAACAAAAATTGATACACTTACACAGCTTGATCTCAATAAAGAGCAATCTTACCTTGTTGCTTCTTTAAATATGGATATTTCAAGACTAAACCGACTTAATAAAAATCTTCTGTTGCTTTCTAAAATTGAAAACGAGAGTTTCCTTGAAAAAAATACTATTGTCATTAATGATTATATAAAAAAACATTTGGACTTTTTTACTGAACAGGCCAATGCTAAAAACCTGACAATCATTACAGAATTTACTTCAAATTTAAGTATCGATGGAAATCCTGCTCTTACTGAAGTATTAATTAATAATTTATTTTTAAATGCCATTCGACACAATGAAAAAAATGGCAAAATCATTATTACAACATTAGATAATGAATTACTGTTTTTGAATACCGGTCAAAACACAGCACTGAAAATTGAAAAACTCTTCAACCGTTTTTCTAAAACGAATTCTTCTTCACAAGGAAATGGACTTGGTTTAGCCATTATTAAAAAAATTACGGAACTCAACAATTGGGAAATAAACTATACTTTCTATAATAATTTACATAGTTTCAGCGTCAAATTCTAAAAATTCAAACTTCCTACAGATTCGTAATTCAACTTTGTACTAGGTTTTTTATTAATTAAAAAAATAATACTTATGAGAAATTCTATCCTAACATGTTTAGCATTGCTTTTTTCTTCCTTTGCCATAAGCCAAAGCGTAAATGAAAAAGACATTCCTAATATTGTAAAATCAACTTTCTTAATTTCTTATCCCGATCAGACCAATGTAAAATGGGAAAAGGAAAAAGGAAATTATGAAGCCAATTTTACCGTTGGCAAAACAGAACGCGCCATGCTTTTAGATTCTAATGGAAATATATTAGAAACTGAAGAGGAAATAAGCGTTAAGAAACTTCCTGCCAATGCTCTAGCTTATATTAAAAAAACATACAAAAACAAAAAGATCAAAGAAGCGGCAATAATAACTGATGCGCATGGCACGGTTACATTTGAGGCTCAGCTAAATTCTATTGACCTGATTTTTGACAAACATGGGACTTATATTAAAAGCATAGCCGACTAAAAATTAAAAAAACAGTTCAAAAAGGAAAAAGTGAAGCATTCAAAATTCCAGGTTCTATTTCAACTATTTCATCTCTAAATAAGTTTCTTTACACAGAAATTATTTAGAGATTTTTTTTAATCTTACTCCCCTTTCTCAAGCAAAATTTCGTCAATGATTACTATATACTGATTTTTACTAACGATAGAGTTGGTATCAATAGCAACAGATCCAAATCCGTAAGGCTGGTATTTTTGAAGATTAAGACCAGAAAATAATCCAACAGTAGGAATATGTGAGGCATTAGCCAAATGCATTATACCACTGTCAGCTCCAATAAAAATTTCTGTATTGGCTAAAACAGAAGCTATTTCTCGTATCTCTTTACTATAAAAGCTTGTAGCCTTAAATTGTATTTGTGAGACATTTTCAACAGGCAAAATTTCAAGAATATTATAATCTCGGTCGTACTTTTTCTTTAAAAGCTCATAAAAATCATTCCACCAAAATTCAGAGAAACATTTATCACCAGTAGCGTAAGTAAAAATTGCAATCGTGGGCTTTTGATTGCCAAATTTATCATTTAAGATTTCCTGGCCTTGAGCCAACTCTGTCGCATCTAATTTCAGATCCATTTCTGAAATTGGCAAATTATTGGTTTCAACAGAAACACTTTTTAAAAAATTTCTGAAATTATATACAGGATATTTTGCAATGTGCAGATAATCTTTTGCTTTGCTTTCACTCTCATTTAAATCATCTCCATAGAATTTAAAAGCAGCATGAGAAACCTCAACAGCCAATCTCCCTGAAGAAGAATCCTTATCTACATTTATGGCCAGATCGTATTTTTTACGTTCTATTTTGTGCCATACTTTTAAATAAGCCAAAAGACTGCTGAAAGGTTTTTTAGGAAGTACAATAATCTCACCTATCTGATTATAGTTTTTTAGGATAATTGGCATTAAACCGCCTTTAACAAAAAGATCAATTTTAGCGTCGGGAAAAGCTGCACTGACCTCTTTAATCAAAGGAGTAATAAGCAGTAGGTTTCCTAGTCTTGCATTTGGCCTGCAGATTAGAATTTGCTTTATTTTAGCAGGATCGTCTATAATTTTATTAGAATTCTTTTGCGAAGAACCAATATGTTTGGTTATAAATCGCATAGTCTCTCGTCTAACATTATTGATCTTTTTTGAAATTTTCATTTGCAGTATATTTTTAAGACTTGAATTAGCCTTGTGGTATTTAAAAATTGTTTCTTGTAAATTCTATGGATAATTTCGAAGAATCAAAACTGGACGACCATTCCGGCACCCATTTGTTGCCCATTATAAAAAGGAGCAATCATGGAAGTAACTTTCTTTTCTTTGGAAGGAAAAATGGTGTTCTTCACATACGGAAACAACCAGTAAGCCGCTTTAGTACTCAAAATACCTATACCCGCTCCTGCAACAACATCGGTAAGCCAGTGTCTGTTGTTGTACATTCTAAAAAGTCCTGTTCCTGTTGCTACAATGTATCCGCTAATTCCATACCAAACTGATTTGTCCTTATATTCCTGCCAAAGAAATTCAGCACCTGCAAAAGCATTGGCTGTATGTCCTGAGGGAAATGAATTATTAGATGTTCCATCAGGTCTCTCGACGTGTGTAATGTTTTTTAATGCAAATACCGTCGTACTCATCATAAGATAGGAAGTAGCTAAAATGATGGATCTGTCTTTAAGGTTATTTTTACCTTCAATCCCCATAGCATTCAAGGCATAAACAGAAGCAGCAGGTGCATATTGGGAAAAATCATCGATAGTGATTTTATTATCAATATCCTCAGTTACTTCTTCTCTGATTTGATTATTAAATCCCTTTAATTGATCACTTTCAAGTCCGATAAAACCATATCCGATAAGAACTCCCGGGATAATCAATTGCTTATAATTGAATTTTAAATTTTGTACGGTATCTTTAATTACAATAGAATCCGACACACTATTTTGCGCATTAACAGCTGTTATGCTTACGATAAATAATAAAAAAGTTTTTAACATTTTGAGGAGATTTAGAAGATGAATATTACGTTAAACAATCTGGTGAACGTAGTTTTGCTTCATAATAGATAAGTAAAGTGTTTAGGATTTTTATATATAACTGCCAATAAACTCGGCAGTACAACTAACAATAATGGCATAGCAACGATAAAACCACCAATAACGGCAATGGCCAAAGGTTGATGAAGTTCTGAACCCGTTCCTACTCCAATTGCCAAAGGCATCAGGGCAATGATAGCTCCAATAGCGGTCATTAATTTTGGTCTGAGTCTTGTTGAAATCGAATAAATCAAAGATTCATTAATATCTAAAGTCTGTTTATACGTTTCTCGAAATTGAAGAAAAGTAAAAATGGCGTTTTCACTAATAATTCCCACAATCATAATAATTCCGGTATAGCTTCCCACATTCAGCGGTACATTGGTCAGAAAAAGCAAAAGATAACTTCCTGAAATTCCCAAAACAGAAATAAGAAGAATGATCAATGCAGCTCTAAAATCTCTGAATAAAAACAGAATTACGCCAAAGATTAAAAGTGACGAGGTAACCAATATTAACAACAGTTCCCTGAATGCCTGCTGTTGATCTTTATATGCGCCTCCATATTCGATATAATAGCCTTGTGGTAATACAATATGCTGACTCACATTTTTTTGGATTTCTGCCATAACAGTTCCTAATCCTCTGTTGTCAAGTCTTCCTTTAACGACGCTCATCATCTGCAAATTTTCTCTCTGTACCTCAGCACTTCCTTTTTCTGGTGTGATTTTTACCAGATTAGAAAGTGGGATAGACTGCCCTCCAGGAAGAAAAACCTGCAGTTCTTTAATCTGTTCCAAACTTCTTTTCTCTGAGTTTTTATAAATAAGACGAATCGGAGTTGATTGTTCCTGTTCTAATAAAGTTCCTATAATATTTCCTTCCAGTTGGCTCTGCATTTGAAATTGCAAGTCAGCTGGCGTAATGCCGTACTGTGCCAGTAAGGAATAATTAGGTTCAATATTTACGCTTGGTCCCGCTAGTACTGTACCATCAAAAACATCTGCAGTTCCTTTAGTGTTTTCTATCAGAGTAGCAACTTTGCTTGCGATTTGATGGAGTTTTTCTTGATCATTTCCATAAATCTTAACTTCAATAGGAGAAACCGAACTCATAAGGTCGCCCAGCATATCGCCTATCACTTGTCCGAAATCAATTCGGAGTGCCGGCTGGCTGTTTTCAACTTTTAATCGTATATCATCAATTACATCATTTGTTGTTTTTGATCTGTCTTTTTTTAGCTGAATCAGATAATCTCCTGTGTTGGGTTCTGTAATAAAAAAGCCCATTTGCGTTCCTGTTCGGCGACTGTACGCTTCTACATCTGGATTTTTTATGATGATCTTCTCAACTTCCTTAAGCATTCGGTCTGTTTCTTCAAGAGAAGTTCCCGGAGGAGATTCATAATCCAAAACAATGCTTCCTTCATCCATTTCTGGTAAAAATCCAGTTTCTAAATTTGGAAGGATTAGAAATATAGAAAGCAATAATAGCACACAGAAACTAATACTTAAAACCGGTTTTCCAATAAAATGAGAAACCCATTTTTGGGTTTTAACCTCATGATGTGCAATTTCTTTTTTATTTTCAGCTGTTTTTTTAGGAGACAGCCATAAATAAATTACCGGCAACAACAACCAAGTTACCAGAAAAGAACAAATCAAAGTAATAATCATTGTATCGGTCAAAACCTTAAAATAAGATCCTGCTACACCGCTCATTAAGAAAAATGGAACAAAAATAACTATCGTGCTGATTGAAGAACCTGTCATTGCAGGCAGTAAATATTTCATCGCTTTTTGGAGCAATGTTACTGTTGGCTCATCAGGATGTTCTTCGTGCGTTCGATGAATTTGTTCGACTACAACAATAGCATCATCAATGATTAATCCCAAAGCGGCGGCAATGGCACCAAGTGTCATGATATTGAAAGTTTGTCCTGTGAAATACAGCACAATAAGCGTTAAGGAAAGTGTAACGGGAATAGTGATTAAAATTACAGCGCTGGCTTTTGCCGATTTTAAAAATAATACTGCAATGATAATAGCCAGAAATAATCCAATAAGCAAACTGTCTGTAACACTTTTTACAGCATCATTCACAAAATTAGCTTGTTCATAAAAAGGTTTTATTGTAATGTCTTTAGGCAGTATTGCTTTAAGATCTGTCATCTTTTTATTCATGGCGTCTGACATTTCGATCAGATTGGCATCGGGCTGTTTTATGACGGCAATAAGAATACTTTCTTTTCCATTGGCATTAACTTTAATATATTCTTTGGCTTCTCTGATTTCAACCAAGCAAATGTCGCTCAGCTTTACAATACCTTTACTATTATTGCGGATTACCAGATTTTCAAGTTCATCTTTTTTATCCAATTGTGCATCAGTAATCGTCAAATATAAATGATGGTAATCTGCCAAATAACCATTGGATTTAATAAAATTGGTTTCACTGAAAACCTGAGTTACCATTGCAGGAGTAATTCCGTAAGCACTCATTTTTTGAAAATCTAATGAAAGCCAATATTCTTTTTCCTTTCCACCAACAATTCTGATTTCACTGGTTCCCTGAATCTGAGATAAAAAAGGCTTAATCGTATAATTGGCGATCTTTTTTAAATCTACCGCAGAGCGATCCTTACTGTCAATAGCATATCCTATAACTGGCAAAATAGAAGGATTCATCTTTTCGACAGTAACCTGCAAATCTGGCGGAAGATCATTTTTTATCTGATTGATTTGCGCTTCAATTCTGGTTTTACTCAAATCTATATCGGCATTCCAATCCATGAAAGCAGAAATTTCACAACTTCCTCTGCTTGTTGTACTTCGAACTGTTTGAAGTCCCTGCACTTTTTTAATAGCAGTTTCAAGAGGTTTGGTTACCGTAATCATCATTTTATCTACAGGCTGTTGACCTGCATCGGCAATGATTTTTATTTTCGGAAATGTAATCTCAGGAAATAATCCTGTCTGCATTTTAGAATACGAAAATATACCTCCCAATAAAATCAGAAAGATAATAGTGCTGAGTCCATTTTTATGTCTGGCAAAAAAAGGTATCATGAGCTTATTTATTGACAATTTTTATTTTGATACTATCTCCAACTCCATAATTTCCTGTAAGCAGAATTTTATCTGAAGCCTTTAATTTTGGAGAAAGAATCTCTATTTTATCTTCGGATTCAATTCCTTTTTTAATAGGAACTTTAACCGCAAGATTATTACCTTCAACTTTCATAATCCAAAAATCAGTTTGGGTTTCATCACTTAGAACAGCTTGCTTAGGAAGACTGATTGTTTTAGAATCAGAAGTTTTATTGATTCTTACCTTTACAATTAAATTTTCGGGAATGTTGACTGCTTTAATACTTTTTAAAATAACATTCTGTGTCTGTGATGCCGGATCAACTGATGGCATGTATTTATCTACTTTGGTTTGAATTATAGTTCCGTCAGGCAGATAAACATTTAATATTTGATTAAGAACCACATATTTTCTAAGTGCATAAGGAAGGCTCAAAACAATAGAAAAACTATTAGCATCATTGATAATTGCCAATACATCACCATCTTGTACATAATCTCCTTTTTGAACATTGACAGCATTTACATATCCATCGCAAGTTGCTCTGACTTGTATAGCATTACCAAAATTCAGACTCGGATCAATTTTATTTATAGTATTGCCCAGAACTTTTGCTTCACGCGTTTTTAATGAAAACAATAATTGATGATTTGAAACAAAATCATTTGATGCCACTTTTACAAGTTCCAAATAACCTGTTGTATTTGCCTTAATTGTATTTTTAATTAAATAAGATGTTGTAGCATTCAAATCAACATAACTTTCTATAGCTGTAGTATCAATACGAGTTACAGTCACTGGAACACTCACAACTGCAGGCGCTTCTACCGGGACAGTTTTATTACAGGAAGCCAAAAAAAGCAACATTAGAAATAGAATTCCTTTCGCTTGATAGATATATTTATTCATTGGTTTTCCAATAATTGATTTCATTAATAGTCTGAAGATTATTTACACTATTTTGTGTAATAGCATCCTGAATTGAAATAAGATTACTTAGTGCAATAATGTATTCGGTAATCTGAGCATCTCCGCTGAGCAGTAACTTTTTGTTAGCATCAATAAGTGCCTCTGCAACCAAAAGTTGTGATTGAAGCATTTTATTCGTCTCTGTACTCTGATTTAATTTTTGATTTAAAAGAAACAGTTGCTGTTCATACTGCCTTTTAAAATTCTTGGCATAACTTTGATTTGTTGCCAAAGCCATACTGTTTTTTTGATGCTGAAGATTTCGCTGATTTCCATCGTAAATTGGTATACTCAATCCAGCACCCACACTGAAACCGAAATTTTTATATCCCTGAGAAACAAAGCTTGAATTATATCCCGCATCTCCTAGCAGAGAAATTGATGGTTTATAATTGTTATCGATTAGTTTATCTGCGTTTTTTATTTTTAAACTATCTGTCTCGAACTGTTTTAAAAATATACTGCCCAGTTCTTTATCAGACTTTAAAACTAAATCAGGGCTTTTAAGTTTGACCAGCGTGGTATCTCTTTCACCTGTCAGGTAATTTAAAAGTGATAGATCATTTTGATACTGCTGTTTCAAACGCAATGCTGTAAGTTCCTGCTGTTTTATTGTTGCATTAAAAATCAGATAATCTGTTTGTTTGTAGATAGAATTTTTGGTTAGCTTTTTTAAGATGGCTTCTTCTTCTTTTAAAAGTGTGGTAACCTTATTATTAAAAACCATTTGTTTTTCTGTACCAAAAGCGGTGATGTATTGCGAGATAATACTTTTATCTAAATCTTTGACTGCTACTTTTTTATTTAATATAAGAGCATCTTTAATTAGCTTAAAAGATTCTGCTTGTGAATTGATTTGGCCTTTGCCCAATATTCTTTGGTTAAAACCTACAAGAGCAGAAACTACCTGACCATTACTTATAGCGGTATCATATCCATAACCATTGATAACCGGAGCATAACTAGCATTTAAGTTTGCACCTACCTGAGTTTTATAAGAAGCTTTGTTTAAAAGACTATCAATAGTCGAGATTTTAATCTGATTTTGATAATCGGCAAGCAAAGGAGAATTAGTTCTTGCTTTGTCAATGAAGTAAAACAAATCTTTCTCCTGAGAGAAAGATTTAAAACCTATAAAAACAAGTATGAAAAATAGATACCATTTCATCTTTTGCAATTCAAAAAATTATATGAAATTACTTTACTGCTGCAGTTTTTATAAGCAGTTTTAAATTCATTACAAAGTTGGATATCAATCCTGAATTAATTCTGAATTAAGCCTTTATGATTCTTAATATTGCATTAAGTGTTGCTGTATTTTGCATTAAATTGTTGGCTGTTGCGGATCATTATTATTGTCTGAATCTCCTTTTTTAAATTCCAGTTTCCCGAATTTATAGCTAAGGGAAATTCCGAAAGATTGAACAGGTATTTCTTTAATGCTTACTTGATCGAAACTCGCTCCATATTTGGTAGATCTTTGGCTCATATATTTGTTAAAAGGATTGGCCATCGTTATTCCTAAACTTGCATTTTTATGTAAAAATTGTTTTCTGAAAGCTAGATTGTAGAAAAAAGAAGCTGGACGATCTCCCTGTATGTTTTTCTGAGAAGAACGATAATTTCCAAAAATCTCTCCCATCATAGAAGGTGCAAATTGATAACTTAAATTCAAATTTGCTCTGTAATTAAAACCACTCACAGTTGTAAACCATTTTGTCAATTTTATTTTGAATGGTCTGCGTTTTTGAAACAATTTTTACTTCATCTAATTGATTGGACGATGGAGCCAGCGAAACATTACCCAGATTTACTGAACCTGAGCTCACTTTTATCGCATTGTATGAAGCTTTTTTATAACTGATAAAATCTACAGTTATTTGATATTCTCCAACAGGAAGATTATCAATAACAAACGATCCATTTTGATCTGTAGTCTGGCCATTTATTACTTTAGTTTCTCCTTTACGATAGACACTTACGATCGCCATTTCTATCGGAATTTTGGTTTCAGCATCAATCACTTTTCTTGTGATTTTACCTTTCGAATTTGATGATTGTGCAACAACTGCAAGGGAGAACAAAAAATCAAACTTAAAATAAAATAGCGCATATCTAAAATTTATGCCCCAAAATAATACTCTAATTTTGAGTTTATTCTGAATAAAAAATAAAGATTGAAATACAATTAAAAACCAAAAATTCTAAATTAAAACTAAATCGTAAATTTACTTTAACGTTTAATCAATTTAATAAATTCAGAATTATGTGGTGGATATTTGCATTGCTTTCTGCATTTTTTGCAGCACTCACAGCTATTTTTGCTAAAGTAGGAATCAAAGGAGTTGATACTGATCTGGCTACGGCTATAAGAACTGTTATAATTTTAATTCTCGCATGGGGAATTGCTTTTTTTAGAGGAGGTACCAATACCATTAATTCATTGACTAAGCAAAATCTTATTTTTTTATGCCTGTCTGGAATTGCGACAGGTTTATCTTGGATATTTTACTTTAAAGCTTTACAAATTGGAAAAGTTTCACAAGTAGCGCCAGTCGATAAAATAAGTGTTGCTATTGCTATAATTCTCTCTGTAATTTTTTTAAATGAAAAAATTAGTCCACTCGGCATTTTGGGAGTTTTCATGATTATTGGAGGAACTATAATAATTGTATATAGCTAATAATGAAAACTAAAGCACAATGAATATTATTCTAAGAACGAGGTTTAGGCAAGTTTCTGTCATACATAATAATAGTTCCTGCCACGGCCACATTTAAACTTTTTTCTGATTTAAACTTTACTAAATGATGACATTTATCCATTGCTTTTTTGGATAAACCATGATCTTCTGCTCCCAATAAATAAACGCACCGTCTTGGATGTTCAAAAGTTTCTAAATCGGTGGCATTTTTAGATAATTCAACACCTACCAACCGTGCTCCCTTTGGTAAATTTTCATAAAAAGCTTCAAAAGTTTCATAATGAAAATAAGGAATTGCTTTTATTGCATCATGAGTATCGCAGGCTTGTTTTGCATATCGATTACCAATAGTAAATATAAAAGTAGCGCCTAAGTTTTGAGCTGACCGCCATAAAACACCCAAGTTTTCAGGTGTTTTACCATTTTGTATTCCTATACCAAAATATTCATTTATAAAGTTATCATTCATAAGCGCAAAAGTACAAACTGCAAGTACATAAATGTTATTTTTTTTGACAATTAATTATTCTCATAATCCCTTTTAAAAGCAGGATTGCGCAATATTCTGGCTAGTTTTTTATTAACAAAATACATTATAAATAACTGTATATCAAAATTTTATTTAACTTTAGCATCCCCCTAATCTTTAACTTTGATTTATAATCAGAGTAGCTCAACCATCTAAAATGCTAGTATATGAAATGGTTTGTCAACTTAGGAATGCAGTTTAAAAGTAAATTTTCAAAGCCAACACCTGTTCAAAATCTCATTGATTTAGAAAAAGGAAAACAGCTTTATTTAGCTAGCAAATTTCACGATGCGGTATTTTATCTCGATTCGGCAGTAAACGCTGGATTCGATATTGCTGTATATGAACTGCGAGCAAAATGTTTTCAGAAATTAAACTATCACTATAAAGCAATTGAAGATTTTGACAAAGTGATTGAAGATAATCCTTCGAAATTTTTAAATTATTACAGGCGTGCTATTTCAAAAAATGCAATACTTGATTTGCAAGGTCAAATTGAAGATCTTCATAATTGTATTTACTACTACAAGAAAAATAAAAATACAGAAAGCCCTATTTTAAAAATTCTTGAAAGAGATTTGCTGACAGCTGAAAAATATGTTGAAGGCATAAAAAATAACATCGTTTCAATTCACAATGTTTCATATTCTGAAATAAAAAATCTTATCAGCGAATGTCTGATTCAGATAAGAAGAATTAAACTTCGAGCCAGAAGGTTTAAATCGGAAAAAAGTAACGGAATTCTTTTAGGAAATTAAGACTTCTGTAGCAATTAAGTTTAGATATTCTCTTGGTGTAAAAGTGGTAATTTCTTTAAAATATCTATTAAAAGATGATTTTGAGTTAAAACCAGCTTCATAAGCCAATTCCAAGATCGTAATACTACTATTTTTTTCAGACAAACTCTTTAATTTCTCCTTTACATATTCAATTCTGTACTCATTAATAAAAGTATAAAAAGGCTTGCTTACAAAGTGATTTAATGTTTCACTTATATGATATTTATTAACGTTCGTAAGCTTTGCTAATTTATCAAGCGTCAATTCGCTATCCATATAATACTGCTCTTTTTCCATTGCTTTTTCGAGTTTCAGCAATATCTTAAACATTTCACTCTGACTTAATATTTCTTTTCTCTTTTGAGGTTTTATTGGCTCTGTTTCTTTAATTGAACTATTTTCTGCTTCGGAATTATTCGGTAAAAAATTATTTGTTTTAACTGAATTCATTTCATTATTAATTCCCGAAACTGCCATATAATCAGATGCTGTTAAAAACATTTCATTTCCTGAAATTTGCGAAACCGGTTCAATAAATACACCATATTTATACGAAATTATTCTGATAGTAATTACGACAAGAAGCGTATAAATTATCGATCGGCTTAAATAATTTAATGAGAAAATGAAAGAACTAAAGATGGTAAATAGCATTCCTAATATTCCGATACACAAAAAAAGAGAAGCAAGCTGCACAATTAGTTTTTTCTCCTGACTGTTTCTTGGCAACTTATTTATTGCCAAATAAATTATTGCGCAAGAAAAAATAATATCCAGCGGAAGCAATGTATAAAGACTCAAAGTATTGTACCAATATAAAACTAAATACGCTTTTGGCGATGTTACAGATAAAACGCAGACTGTAGAAAAATAGCCAATTGCTCCTATTATAAAAGGAATAAAAAGATACCACTTTGAAGCGCTGACAAACTCAGGACGAATGGTTTTTAAGGTATATAAATAAAGCAACGGAATATAGCAAAACCCAATAAAGGTGTTCATCATATTAAGTACTTGCTGATCTTCTACAAAAGTAAAAATGAAAAATTTTATCGAAAGATGAAGGCCTATGCAAACTACTAAGGATATTAATAAGTCGTCTGCATTTTTTCGGTATCTGCTTCTAAGCAATAACACAGTGGCTAAAAGCGCCTGAAATATTCCAATGGCAATAATGTATTTCATCTTAAAATCTTTGTGCTAAAGTACCATGGGGCTGTTAATTTAATGTTTAGTAAATGCGAAATAATTGATTCATAACAATTTAATAACAACCATTAAAACATTAAAAATCAAAACATTAACAACTAAGCAAAAGATTGGCACTTTGCAAAAGTAGTTCTAGTTCGACAAAGTCGTTTTGTAGTTTAAATCGAAGCAATCTTTGCAAAAAAACTATAAAACATGACACCTAAAATTATTTTAAAATCATTGTTCAGAAAAGAAAAGATATTTAAAAAAATACTTTTCGCAACCATTCTTACTGTCGGTTCTATATTATCGACTAATGCACAAACTATAAAAGGAGTTATTACTAGCGACGCAGGAACATTGCCAACAGCAAACGTTATTGGAAAAACATTTAACAATTCAGCAATTTCAGATTTACAAGGTGCTTTTACGCTAACAGCGCCAGCCGAAGGTGAAGCTGTAATTGAAATTAGCTATATAGGTTTTGAAACAAAATCAATTACTGTAAATCTGGTAAAAGGCATAAATGATCTGGGCCTAATTCAAATGACTCCTGACGGATCAAGTTCTTTAAAAGAAATCGTAGTAAAAGGTACAATGGCACCATCACAGGCAAAAGCTTACAGTATCAAGAAAAACTCACTCGCCATTATGGATGTTATGGCTGCAGATGCAATTGGGAAACTTCCAGACCGTAACGCCGCCGAAGCCGTACAACGTATGCAGGGTGTAGCCGTTGCTCGTTATCATGGTGAAGCCGATCAGGCAACGGTAAGAGGAACTCCTTTTGCTTGGACTTCTACTCTATTTAACGGAAATCGTCTTCCGAGTTCAAATGTTATGGGGAATCGTTCCTCTGTACTTGATGCCGTTCCTTCAGAAATGATTCAATATGTTCAAGTAGCAAAAGCAATTACTCCAGATATGGAAGGAGATGCGATTGGAGGTTCAATCAATTTTATTACACGAACAGCACCAACAAAACGTGTCTTAAATGTTAGTGCTGCTGGAGGTTACAATACATTTAGCGAAAACGGAACTTACAATGCTTCTGTAACATACGGCGACAGATTCTTTAACAATAAACTTGGTGTAATTGTCTCCGGAGCAATCTGGAGCAGACAATGGGGATCTGATGCATTTGAGGCGACTTACAATACAGGTGCAACTATTGCAGAACAAAAGAGATCGCTTAATACGGTACTTTTTAAACGTTACATGGGTGAGCGTGAAACTAAAGGATTAAATGTTGGTGCTGAGTATAAACTTACTCCTTCTGATAAAATATTCTTTAGAGGAATGGCTAATAAATTCGATGATGTCCGTCCAGTTTACGAATCTTATATTGATTATACCAACACTCGTTTTCAATACAATTATAGGTATTCTCATTATCAAACAGCTTTAAATGGTTTTGAAGTTGGTGGAGAACATCAAATGAATCAAAAATTCAAACTGGATTGGAGCTATAGCAATCACAAATCAGAATATTATTTAGATACTCCACCAACATCTGGCAATAAAGGACTTCCTATTGCAACATTTCGTCAAAAAATAGTTGGAGGATTTAATAATCTTTCAAGCGACGGAAAACGTTATTGGGGATTTGATTCTCCAAATGGAGTTGGCGGTACGGTTGAAAATTTTGAAACAGGCCTTGCAAATCCAAATGAAACAATGGATCCTTCAAAATTATTATTAAATCAATTGGTAATTGCACAGCTTGACAACAGCGAAAGAGATCAAATTGCACAAGTTAATTTAAAAGTAGAAGCTAGTTCAAAAATAAACTTAAAGTTCGGAGCAAAATACCGTCATAAGGATAGAACAAATTCTTACGGATCAAATTTCGTATATCTTCCTGGAGCGGCTGTCGGAATTCCTAATTCACCAGCTTTAGTACCGCTTTCAAACTTACAAACTACAAATTTTCCAAGCGGAAGCAAGTTTTTTGGAAACATGAATGGAGATTTCAGCCAGTTCATCGTAAACCCATTAACTAAAGACCAATTGTTTGATATGTATGGTCAATCGTTCCAGAAAGCAAACGGATTTATGGATTTTACATCCAAAACAAATGCAACAGCTTTTTATACTGGTGATGAAAATGTAACGGCAGCTTATGCAATGGCAGAAATTGATGCGACAGATAATTTAAAGATTATTGGAGGTTTACGAAATGAATATACTGCTATGACTTTAAACGGAACTAAAGCCACTACAACCGGAACGCCAGCTGTAGTAACTCTTAGCCCATCTGTGGTAGAAAACAACTACAATTCGTTTCTTCCAATGCTTCATTTGAAATATAAATTAAACGAAAAATCAAATCTTCGTGCTGCTTATACACGCACATTTGTTCGTCCTAATTTTGGAGATATGACACCTGGAAGTTCAACAAATACAACATCATCGCCAATGACAATTTCACAAGGAAATCCTGATCTTAAACCTACTTTCAGCAGCAATTTTGATCTTATGGGAGAATATTTCTTTGACAACGTAGGTATTATTTCTGGAGGTGCTTTTTACAAAAACATAACCGATGTTGTATTTACTGATATGAGTATGCAAAACATTAACGGCAACGATTATATGGTAACGCAGGCCAAAAACTTAAATAAAGCGTCTTTGTATGGATTTGAAGCTGGAATCAATAAAAGATTTGATTTCTTGAACGGTTTCTGGAGCGGATTTGGTGTAGAATTCAACTACACATTTATCAACTCAAATACCGAAGTGCCAAGAGTTAGCGGAACAACTGTTTATAATGATAAAACAAGTCTTCCAAACCAATCTAAAAACTTATTTAATGCTATCCTTTTCTACGAACGCAATGGTGTTATGTTACGTCTTGCAGGTAATTACAGAGGAAATTCAGTAGAGTCAATCAACCAGCAATTGGGACCTGATTATTATATCTGGACCGATTCAAACTTTACAATTGATGCATCGGCAACTGTGAACATCAACAAAAGACTGAAGGTGTTTATTGAGCTAAACAACTTAAGCGATTCACCAGTTAAAATGTATATGGGGAATGATAAACGCCGTGTAACTTCACAAGAATGGTACGGAAGTCGTGGACAAGCAGGTTTGCGTTATGATATATTCTAAAAACAAATAAATTAATCAGAAATAAAATGAAAAAAACAGTATTACTAGCTGCTATTTTGGTACAAACATTAGCAAGCGCTCAGCTTACAGACAGCATTAAAAGATTAGTTCCTGTAAAAGGCGCATTAAATTTTAGAGATGTAGGCGGCTACAAAACTACTGACGGAAAAGAAGTTGTATGGGGAAAAGTATATAGAAGTGCCGGAATTGATAAATTGACAACAGAAGATATTGCGCTTCTTGATAAAAAGAAAATTCACACTGTTGTTGACTTTAGAGGTGTTGCCGAATCAAAAGCGGCTCCGGATCGTTTGCCACAAAATACAGATTATACTTTGAGTCCAGCTGGAAGTGACAGTATTCCGAATCCTGCACAAATGGTTAAACTTTTGAAAGAAGGCGGTTTCCTTGAAAAATTTTATGGCGTAGATGCTGTAAAATATAGCGGAGACAGATTCCGTCCATTATTTGTAAAACTATTAACGGCAGATAAAAAAGAAGCTGTAATGTATCATTGTACAGGAGGACGCGATCGTACGGGAATGGCAACTGCGTTATTTCTTTATGTATTACAAGTTCCAGAAAAAACTATTGAAGAAGATTATGTAGCATCAAATGTTTATTTAAAGAAAATGAACAAAGGAATGATGGCTCCATTAGCTAAAATGAGCGGTCTTACAGAAGCGCAAGTTGAAAATGAAATGTCTTTAAAACCTGAACTTATTCGTTCGTTCTTTGGCGGTATTAAAACGCAGTATGGAAACGTAGAAAACTTTTTACAGCAGGAAATGGGAATTGGACCAAAAGAAATAAATATTCTAAGAAAAAAATATACTAAATAGTATTTTCAAGTTGTTGTTGTTTTTTACAAAAGCCTTTGTTTTACAAAGGCTTTTTTTATAAAATCAAGAAAATATAATAAAACATTATTTATTATTGGCTTCAGCAATCCAATTATAGATTTCGGTCTGAGCGCGTCTCGGCACATCTAGCTGTTGAATCTCCATTTCATTGTTCCCTTCGCTGTTTATGATTCTCCTTTTTGTATTATCTTCCAACTGCAGCTGAATTATAGTATTTATTTCTGCTATATGTTTTTCGTCATATATTGGAAAAGCAACCTCTATTCTCCTATTTAAATTTCGATTTAGCATATCTGCAGATGATAAATAAATTTTTTCTTGTCCATTATTAGCAAATTTGTAGATTCTTGAATGTTCTAAAAACATATCGACAATACGATATATTTCTATATTTTCTGATACATTTTTAATTCCCGGCAATAACGTGCAAATTCCACGAACGATCATGATCACATCCACACCAGCTTGGCTTGCTTCAATTAGTTTATCAATAATATCTTTTTCATCAACACCATTTACTTTTAAAAAGATATAAGCTTCTTTGCCTTCTTTTTTATTTTCAATTTCGGTATTTATTAGTTCTAATAAATTATCTTTCATATTAAAGCCTGCTGCCAAAATATGCTTTGGTGCAGCTGCTTTTTTCTTGGTTTTTAAAAATGAAAAGACTGTTTTTAAATCATCAGCATATCTCTTTTCTGCGGTAAAGAATCCAAAATCAGAATAAATATTTGCTGTACTTTCATTAAAATTTCCGGTAGACAAATAACTATAATGTTTTTTATTTCCGTATTTATCCTTCATGGTAACCATAGCAACTTTAGCATGAACTTTTAAATTCGGCATACTCTGAATGATTTTTATTCCAGCATTTTTCATTTCACGTGACCAGAATAAATTATTATACTCATCAAATCTTGCTTTAACCTCTACAAAAACAGTAACTTTTTTACCATTTTTTGCCGCACTTATCAATGCATTTGCAATTAACGAATCTGATGAAATACGATATAAAGTAATTTTTATCTCGAGAACGTTTCTGTTAATTGCTGCCTGATTAAAAAACTGAAGCACATAATAATAGGATTGATACGGAAAGTGAAGCAATTGATTTTGCTTATTAATAATTTCAAAAATCGATTTGCTGCTTTCAAAAGGCAAATGTTTGAGACCTAGATAATTTTCTCCTTGAAGATTTGGTTTAAGTGCATTTGGAAACTTGAATAAATCATAAAGATTATGATGGCTTCCTCCTTTAATCATTTCATTATCATGAAGGTGGAAAGCTTTTTTACATACCGAAATTGTATCAGAATCCATATTAGAATCATACAAAAATCGCGTTGCTGAACCTCGTTTGCGTTCTTCAATTTTTGCTTCGATTTTTGCTATTAAATCTCCTGAATTTTCATCCTCGATCAGATAATTTTCGTTTCGGTTTAATTTAATTGCACAACAGGAAACCACTTTTCCTGTAGGAAATATCAAAGACAAACACTTTTTTATTATGGTATCAATCGAAATAATATAATGTTTATCTCCCTGACTTTGCAATTGTTTATAACGATCCAGTTTATCCGAAGGAATATTAAGATAGGCATAATTATCGTTTCCTGAGGTATCTTTTAATTTTACCAAAAAGTATAAACTGCGATTATTTAAAAAATACGTTTTAGGCTGATTTATAGAAATATAAATGACCTGAATATAAGACAAAATAATACTCTTAAAATAATATTCTATTTCCTGTAGATGCTCTTCAAGAAGTTCTTGATTTTCGTAATACACTATATTATTTGCTTCTAATTCGGGAATTATTGAACTGTTCCAAATTATTCCGAATCTATTTTGCTGAAGATTTACTTCGGTTAAAATTTTATTCAGTAAATCTTTGTTCTTTTTTGAATTTTTAATCAACAGTTTTCTGATTTTCACTCTGAAAAACTCATCTAAGTTAGACGAATGAATGGCTAAAAATTTAATTCTTTCGTAGATTGAATTATTTGAATCATCGGCTTCATCCAAAATACAGTTATTGAACGAAAGCCATGAGATTTCTGAAGGGACAAGGTAGTTTTGCACGTTTAATAAAATACTAATTAGTCAAGAATAAATTGATTTCTGCTTTTTAAGGCACTTGTAAATTACAGCATAATTATCTTTAAATAGAGTTACAAACAAGCTGTTTACCATAATTTAATCCAATCGTAACGTTTTTATAATCAACATCGTGTCATTGCAAAAGGCATACATTTATTCCCAAAAACAAGTAAACATTACTATTTAACTATAATTGAAATGCTATTACACTCTTATATTTTGCAATCTTATCTTTTTTAAGCATTCTAAATTTAAATCTCTTTATATTTACCCAATAAATTGTATACCGGCATTTTTATGGCCCTAAATCTGCTCTATCAAGTTTTAACTTCGTGGTTAATTGCGTATTGTGTTCTCAGACTATTCTACAAGACAGTCTCAGCAACAAATAGCGAAATTTATCGCGAACCCACTTTTCTTACATGGATACTCGCTGGAGCTGATTTAAATTTGCATCCAACAGCGAAGTTCATTGTCAGTGGCATACTTAATCATGGCATCGGAATATTTTTTGCTGGAATTTATTACTTGATGTGGTATTATGAATTCGCAGATATTTCATTCACAACAAGCTTAATGATCGGACTCATAAGTGCTTTATTGCGAATTGTAAGCTGGACTTTTCTTCTTATAATTATACCGTCATCGTGGCTGATTAATTTTAAAGGATACTATCTTCAGCTTGTATTTTTACACAATATATTTACTTTCATAGTTGCGATATTATACAAACTGTATTAGGGTGTTTATTTATCTTACAGATATGCCTGCATATATTTCAGAAAAAAAAGAAAGCTTTTCTAATCGAATAGAAAAGCTTTCTTTTTATGAAGTGATGAATTTATATCGTTTTGCTATTTTTCAGCAAGAACCAGATCTAAACTAATTTCAACATCTTCAGATACTTTGCTTTTTACCACACTTGGTATTTTAATATTAAAGTCTTGATTTTTAACTATTAAGTTTCCGGAGAGATATAATTTTTGATCTTTAAGATCTACATTTATTTTCGTTTTAATTTTTTTTGTGACACCGTGTATAGTCAAATCTCCTTCTAAGTCGTATTTTTTAGAAGAATTCAATTTTGAAGCATCAAAATTTGTGATTCTTCCTTTAAAAGTTGCTTTTGGATATTGGGAAGATTCCATATAATTTTCATTAAAATGTTCTTCCATCAAAGGAACTTTAAATTTGAATGCTTTTACTAAGACCAAAACTGCAAAGTCTCCATTTGATTCATCTAGAATTGCTGAAACCGAATTATTTACAGCAGCAACAGGATCAAAAGAAGGTACAGAGGCCTCGAATTTTATTTGTCCATTTCGGGTTATCATCTTTTGGGCAAAAATTACGTTTCCCAAGAAAGTGAATACTATTAAAAGTGCTATTTTTTTCATCATTTTGACTTATTCTTTTATAAATCCGTTAGTTGCCCAAAGTTTTATCATATCAATATCCGTTTGAGGCAGGCTTCCTCCTAGCGGCATTCTTTCTCCGCAGGAATTAGATTCAATCAGACAAACTAAATTGGCATTAAGACAAGCATTTTTCACACCGTCATAGGTTTCTAAATTTGGATATTGATTTGTTCCAGAATGACAGCTCAGACAATTATGTTGAACAATATTCTTTACATTTGCTTCATAAGTAGGATTTCCGGCTGGTCTGCTTATTTCACTATAGGTGTTTGATTCACAGGAAACAATAAACACGCTTGGCAATATCATTAAAAATATTTTTATTTTTTTCATCGAATGTTTTATTAATTTTAAAAAACCCTGTATAAATTAAATCCAAAATAAATACCTCCACCATTCCATTTTCCAGTCGCATTAGAAAATACATAAACGTCATTCATTGTCTGACAATTTGAGAAAACCATCTGAAAAATATGCCCGCCTGTATCGATATCCAATCCTACTGAGAGTAAATTATGATACACATCGTTTTCTGGTGCATCTATTCGTGGCGCGTATTCCAGATTCATACTTAATCTTTTTGTGAATTTGTATCTTCCGCCAAGTCCCAAAACAAATTGATCTTTTCTCTCCATTGTTTCATCATACAAATTTTTATGAATGTAAATGGGAGCTATTTCAAGCGTAATCTTATCCGAAAACTTTCTTGAAATCAACAATTGGGTTGTAAAAGCTAACCGATTATTAAACTCTAAATACGGATATTGATCTGTACTCAAATTTGTGTTTATATCCATCGTATTATAACCTACAATCGTAACCGGAAAACCATCTGTTTCCTGATTTTTTAGTCTGTATTTTGCGGTCAGTTCATAGATTTTATTATTCGTTTGTCTTGATGCTCCAACTGACAACCAATTTGTCAATCCGTAGATTGCTCCTAATTTCGTATACGCGTCATCTAATCCAAAAAAATTATCAAATCCTTGGGTTAAATCACCAAAACGATGAGAAATCAAAACATACCATTCGCCTTTGGCTGTTAATTTTGTTGATTGCATGTTGCAAATCTGGAGTCCTTTGAAACCTAAAGTTTCCGCCTGTTTTTCTTTGGATTTTACAGTATCCAATTCCTTTAGCAAATCATCTTGTGCTGAAGCATGACCTATAACCAATAGAAAAAATGCTAAGGATAAAAATAATTTTATGTTCATTTAATTAATTTTTGATTATAAAACATTGGTCTAATTTTAACTCCCCCATCAAATCATCATAACCCACAATTCTACCTTTTACGGTCACTATTTGTTCTTTTTTAATTGATAAATCCTGATCTTTAAAGCTGCAGATAATAGCATTATCGAGAATTACTTCTTTACCGTTAATGGCAGTAATTTTCCCTTTTATTGCGACAGCGTTTTCCAAATATTTTTTATTTGCAGCTTCGATATCTGCAAGGAATTCAGCTGTTATTGATTCTGAAGTAACTGTGAAATTCGTTTCTTCTGTTGTTAAATTTCTAGCGCCACCATACATGATATAGTTATAAGATATGAAACCTATTAGCGCAATTACGGCCAGTGTCAAAATAATTAGGATGACTTTTTTATTCATTTTTTCTGTGCTTTTAATATCAGGATTTATCAATTTTATACTCAATTCTCAGTTTATATCGCTAGAGGTATATCTTTAACCGGTACTGGCCAAACACCTGGACTAGGGAAACTGATTCCTTTATTGGCACCTCTTACGCTTGCGTCTTGTCCGAAATAGTATAAAGGCCAGCCATTATAAACCAACTGTGATTTGCCAAATACCGTAATAACACTAAATTTAGATTTGTCAAGAATAGAAGGAACAACAATTTTATCTGTTTCATAAATTGGCCAAACTCCATTGTTTGAAAAATCAGCAGCCGTAAAATTGTTTTTCTTGAAATTGTCGTTTTTAAAGGTGTACAAGGTTAGCCCTTTAGCATCTGTAAAATAAGTAGTTAAGCCATCGCCAACTGTGTAATCTGATTTGTAGTTTTTGCCATCATGTCCTTTTAGCTGGCTACTTACAATCATAATTGAATAATCTGGTTTTGCAATAAACCAGGTACCGCCTATACCGTCGCCTGTTGTTTTTCCTGCAGCTTCAAGCGTATTCACACCGCCACCGCCGTATCCATCACTTGCAGATACTGGTGCATAATAGTACAACGGCCAACCTTTATAGGTTAATTGTTTTTTATTTGAGGCAGTAGTTATAGATCCAAAATCTGATAATGTTAATCCTGTTCCTATTTTATCTGCAGTCAAATTATCTACAAAAAAAACAGGCCATAAAGCTTCACATCCTCCTGTACAAGATGATTGTCCGTTTGCATCAGTTGCGAAAAAATATAAAGATCGTCCAGACTTATCTGAAAGATAAGAGCCTAATGTAGCGCTGGTAGAAAGGGAAATTTCTATTTTAGTTTCTTGAACAGGCGGAGGTGTCGTTGTATCATTTCCGTTGTCACTGCTGCAACCAAAGAAAAATAGCGCTGCTGAAAAAGCAACTAAACCGAATGTAATTTGTTTTAATTTCATAGTTTTTTAATTAAATTGATGTTAAAAGATGGGATTGATTTACATAAACTGTAAAGCGTTTAATAATCAAAAAGTCATGATTATTTTTAATGAGCATTTCGTTCAATAACATATCATGTGTTATTATGAACTGTCATATAAAAAATAGGTAGGATAGTAAACTATCGAGTGGTTTAAAAGTGTCATTTTATCTTTTGATAAGGTTCAATAGTAAAACAGCTTTGATGCAGATTACCCTACCAAAGAATTATTAATTTTGTAAAAAAAATAAAAGAATTGTTTCGAAACCTCGAAGAAAGGAATTAAAAAGAAACTCTAAAACTCACATTAGGAGTTCGTTGCAGTGCAAATGTTTCAACTTCTTCTATAGAATTTGTTAAGGAACTTATTCTATAATATTCGCTGATTTCATTTTTCCTGTTTAAGATATTTAAAATCGATATTCCTAATTTATATTGAATTCCTTTTTCGGTTTGCCACTTATAAGTCGAAGAAAGATTCACTTGCGAAAAAATATCTAAGTTGGCATTATTTGGTTTATTGTAAACCAGTACAGGATTTGAAGTGTCAATTTGAGAAGTATTAGGCAACGTATTGGGTCTGCCCGAAGACAATTTAGTTCCTAAAGCAATTTTGAAATTATTCTTCTCATACATTCCTGCCCACGATACCGTATGCATCAACTCAAAGTTGTTAGGGAAAATTGGGTATTCATAATTAGAAAATTGATAATTATTATGGTTGTAGGTATAACTCAGCCATGTCAAAAAATGATTCATTTTCTTTTGAACCAAAATTTCTGTTCCCCAAATTTCATAGTCGCCGGTAGTTTTAACAAATTCTAGTTGGTTCTGAAAACCTTGGCTGGAAGTTGTAATTCCGGTTACTTTTTTATAAAAATTTTCTATATCCAGAAGCCAGTCATTCTTTTTGTAGAATAAATTTAAAGATAATTGTCTGCTTCTCTGAATAGGAATTGTGGAATTATTTGAGACAATCCAGCGTCTTTTTTCGATACCAAAATAATCCTTCTGCAAATCAATAATCTGTTGCGAATTTTGACTTTTCATTTCACCAAGCAATTCTAAATTCAGACTTTTACTAAAACCATAGCTAAATTGAACTCGGGGTTCTACAATAATTTTTTTAAATTTTTCGATATAATTAATTCGTGTTCCGGCTTTAAAATATATTCGAGATATGGTGTCATTATATTTTCCTTCCAAAATTAAAGCATGAGTTCGCAGCACATCTTTAACTTTACGATAAAAATCAGGATTCGTTACATCTTCTAAATTAGTAATGCCAATTTCGTTAAACTGATATCCGTCATTAAAACTAAATTTCGAATTGATAATATGATTGTTCTCTAAATTAATTCCGTTATTGTTAACGGTATTTTCCTGAATGGCAATTTGATTTGCATTGGTTGTTTTTTGATTTGCCAAAAGCTCATAAGCAGAATTGTAAACATTAATTTTAGTGGTATTGAAGCTGTTCCAATTTCTTTTCCATGACAAATTTCCACCATAATTTTGTTGACGTAAAATGTTGTTTTCTGATCTGTAGATGTTATTTCCTTCTGCACTTTGAAAAACTTCTAAGTTATCTTTTATCGTAATTAAATCTAGGACTATCAAGTCTTTACTTCCTATTTTTTGGCCAAATTTTAGCGTTGCATCATAAAATCCAAATTTTTTATCACTGCGATAATCTACGTTTTGATTCTGCGAAAAATCAGTTATCGTTGTATTTTGAAATATTTTGTCGAAATATTCTTTGTAAGTAGGTGTTTCTACAAAATCAGTAATTGATTTACGCGCCGAAATTTCGATATAACTTTTTTTCGAAAGATTGTATTTCGCATAAACATCAGCATTAATCATATTTATTCCTGCGCTGAAAGTATTTTTCTCTGCTGTCTCTGGAGTAGAAGAAATGGAAACAACGCTTGATACACTTTCTCCAAAAAATGCAGAACTTCCATTTTTATAAATAGAAATTGTATGTGCCAAATTGGGATTGAAAACCGATATTAAACCAAAAAAATGTCCCGTTTGGTACATTCGTATTCCGTTCCATAAAAATAAATTTTGATCATGTGTTCCGCCTCGAACATTGATACTTGATACACTTTCATCAATACTGTTTACACCCGGAATTTGTTGCATGGCTTGCAACGCATCAGGTTCTATAAGTCCCGGCAGAATACCAAATTTTTTGGGTTTGATTTCAAATGATCCGTCTTTATTTTTTGAAATTCCCGAAGCCAAAATTGCATTTGTTTTAATTTCTGCAAGTTCTGTAATTAGAGGTTCCAGCAGAATTTTAAGACAATTTTTCGAATCTGAATTAAGTGCTGTATTTTTTTTAGTTATGAATCCAATATGACTAATCGCAAATACGGTTTCATTCTCTTTTTTGAATTCAAAATAACCATTTGAATTCGTAGTAACCTGAGTTTTGTTGTTTATACTAATATTTGCATTTGCAATTGGTTTATTATCTGCGCTAGAAAAAACATAACCGCAAACTATTTGTGGTTCATTATCTTTTTTATAAATATTAATGAATCTGTTTCCGATATTTTCAAATGATAAATTCGTTTTTTTTGACAGATATTCCAGCTTTTGCTCTAAAGCAAGCGACTCTTTTGGCGCTATTATCTTAATGCCGGCAACATTTTCCTCAATATAATTAAAGCTCACTTTATGTTGCTGCTCAATTTCAATAATGATGTTTTTTAAAGGCACAGCTTCTCCATTGTCCTGAGCAGAAAGGCCAAGGACAAAGAAAAATCCAAAAAACAAAAAATGAAATTGTTTGGGGAGCAACATTTATTTTTCGTCAAAAATTACTTTATTTTTGGAAACTTTTTTTGCCTCCAAATGATAGGTTGTGCTAATAATCTGTAAAGCAATATTTAAATCTTTAGCGGGTAATTTCCCTGTAAATAAGGAAGTTGTATCTTTTGTATTTAATTCGATTGTGATATTATATTGCCTTTCCACTTCATCTAATATACTCTTGATATTTTCTTTATAAAAGCATATTTGATTGTCGATCCATTCTGGTTTTGAAGAAGTTACTAATACATTGGCTTGCTTTCCATTTTCAAAACTAACACTTTGTCCATGCGTTAATAAAATTTGAGTGTTCTCATAATTTACTTTTACACGTCCTTCATAACATACTACATCAAACCTATTTTTTCTGGCTTTTACATTAAATTGAGTTCCTAAAACGGTTACTTTTCCAAGATTGGTTTGTACTTCAAATTTTCGGCCTTTGGCAACTCTAAAATAAGCTTCTCCTTTTAATTCAAGATGTCTGCTGTTATCCCAGTTCCATTTTTTATAATTTATTTCAGAACCAGAATTCAGTACTACTTCCGAATTGTCTGGTAATGCAAAAGATGTTTTTTCTCCAAAATTTGCTGTTTGCGTTTGTGGCATGAAAAATTTCATGGCAAAGGTAATTCCTAATGCCAAAACAAAAATTGCAGCTGCTCGAAACATCCATCTTTTGTGCAATGAAACTACTTTTGGAGTTTCTTTTTCTTGTTTAAGAATGTTCGCCAGCATATTATTTTCATCAAAATCATCTACTTCTAAATGCGCAGTATAATTTTTTATTTTTTGGTATTTTTCAAAATCAGGACTTGCTTCAAATGCAGCTAATTCATCCGCTGACAACTCATTGCTGAGCCATTTGGCTAATAAGTGATTCTTTTTCATTGTACTCTATTATATCATTAAAACAATTAGAACTGGATTTACCCTACTTTTATAAGTCAATTTCTTTACGTAAGCTTAACAAAGCTAAATGAATACGTTTTTCGACTGCTTTTACGCTAATATTTAAATCTAAAGCAATTTCGCTGTATTTTTTTCCGTCAATTCGATGCATTAAAAATGCAATGCGCTGTTTTTCGTTTAAATTTTCAATGGCTTTCAAAAGTTTTGCCTGAAATTGTTTTTCCTCCAGAATGTATTCAGGACTTTCATTCGTTTTATCTAAGCCTGTGAAGTTTTTTTCGTAGCGTAAAACAACTTTTTTATGTGCAATTTCGTTGAGACTGCTGTTATTTGCAATCGTATATATATATGATTTTGCTTTTTCTAAAGGCACCGAAGAACAGTTTTGCCAAAGTTTTACAAATGCTTCTTGAGCTAAATCTTCTGCTTGCTCTATATTGCCAAATTTGTAAAAAAGAAAATTCCGAAGTGCTTTTATCTGACTTTTGAAGAAAGACGAAAAAATTATTTCGTCACACGTATTTGATTGGTTTTTAAGTGGCATTTGGATTTTCAATTTACAATGTAAATGTATTTGTTTTTATTTTAAGTAGGGTAAAATCAAAACTGATTGTTTTATAGAAACATGAAACGTATATTTCCTGCAATAATTTTGATATTAAAAATGAAACGCAAATCTTTGATGGCAATTTATTAAAAAACAGCTTCTTAAATTTTATTACCTTTGTAAAAATATAAATATGTTCTCTTTAAAAAAATATTTATCAATAGCAGTTTTATTGTTCTTGCTGTCTTGTCAAACTGAAACGGACGAGCAAGTTAACAATGCACAAGGAACTGTTACAAATGCTTCTCCTCTAACCTCTTACCTACAAAGAGTTGCAATGGTTCCGACGGTTCAGGATAATGTAATCGACGGATCTACCTATTGTACTATAAAACCGCCATATACTGTTACTGTTAATAATACGCAAATCGCAGTTAATACAACCGCTGATTATCAAAAAGTTATCGATAATATCCACGCAAGCAATACTGACGATGATATCGTGAAAATAAATTTTCCAGTAACGATGGTTTACTATAATTACATCGAAAAATTGATCCCAAATGAAGCTGATTTTAATTCTTTAATCGATTATTGGAATCAGTATCCTGATCTTTTATCCAAAATCAATGGATTAAACATCAATTATCCTATAACCATAAATATTTATAATAGCGCAAATCAAATTGCAAGTTCTGTATCGATAACCAGTGACCGCACATTTTTTAATTTTATAAAAGATTTGAACAGCAGCCAATATATTTCTTTACAATATCCAATTTCTGTTATAGATTACAATAATCAAACAAAATCAATTGCTACCAATGCAGATTTTGAAAATGCAATAAAATATGCTATCGATTATTGTCCCGAAAATAACATTGTCACGCTAGATTTTACAGCAACAATAACAAACGGCTCTTGGCAAATACCTTATTTTTATGATGATTCAGAAAAAACAGCTTCTTATAACGGTTACTCGTTTACTTTTAAGAGTGACAAAACAGTAGTTGCTACAAAAGGAGCTACTTCGGAAACAGGTCAATGGGACACTAAATTGCAAAATGGCGTTAGAGAATTGCAACTAAATTTCAATTCAGAATTGCTTGGTAAGTTGAATTATAATTGGAAACTGTTTGAATTTAATAACTCACAAATCAGATTGCGCGATGTAAATAACAGTACTCGTTATCTCTATTTTGAAAAAAAATAAGTGTACTTGTATTATTACTAAATTTCTCCTAATTCTATAAAATCGAAAAGCTATTTTATAACTGGAGTATTTTCAAAAAGATCTAAATTTGAAATACACATTTAAAAAATCGGCTATGAAAAATTTTATATTTCTACTACTATCCATTTTCTTTTATTCATGCCAACAAAAAGAAAATAAAACCAATTCTATTAAAACCTCAGATACAATTGTCACCCAAAAAAACAAAGAGGAGAATAAAAAAATCGACGATACTATCTTCATGAAGTCGAAGAATTCCGAAGGCTTATACATCGCCGAAGGTCAATTAGATTCCATTCATCCACGAGCATTTGTCAAATTCAAAAATGAAAATTTAGGTGAATTAGATGGAAAGATTATTTTGGCAACAGCCAATGGGAACATCCGTTTTAACCAAATTATTTTTCCAGATAAATCTTCTGATGGTCCATTTGGAATGGATTTGAAAATGCAGCTAACTCAAAAAGGAAATCATATTATTATAATTGGACATTCACAAATGGCTGATAATCCTTATTGGGGTAAATTTAAAGTCCAGCTAGAAAACAAAAAATAATAAGTTTAGCCATTAAATTAATACTAAAATTTTTATGAGCGGATTTTTACGTACCTAAAATCGTACTTTTCACCTCCCTTTATAACTTGTTATTAATCAACTTTGTAAGACAATTACTAATTGCATTGAAACCACTTTTGAGAAACAGAAAAAGTTTCTGTCTCATTATCAATGAAGTAATTACTATCTATCATTTATTAACCTTAAAGTTTTAAAAATGAAAAAAATCTTCAAAGTTACAAGTTTGCTGTTTATTACGGCATTAGTTTTAAATTCCTGTGAAAAGGAACAAGATTTAAATGTGGCACAAAGCGTTAACAAAGACGAAGCAAAAATCGTCAATAACGATGTGTCGCAAAACACTAAAAAAGAAGCCGTTTCAGCTGCTGCCGCTTTAGCAGGAAGTGCTGGAGCTAGAACAATTACATTGCAAACAAACACACTGTCGTGTCCTGGTGGTTTGTGTACATCGTATGGAGTTTGGTCAACAAACCTTTACACCGTTTGGTTCCAGATAAAATTTAATAACGGATTTTATTGGAGCAGAGGCGGTAAATGCGGATATGGTATCCTTATTGGCGATCAGAATACAGGTGGAGATCCTGGATGGGATGGTAATGGCGGTAGTGCCCGATTTATGTGGTATTGTCCAAATGGATCAGATACTGCTAAAGGAAGTGGCGCTTATCTTCAGCCTTATGTATATTATAAAGATCAGCCCGGACAGTTTGGTAATGATTTTGGAAAAAAGTACTATATACAAGAAGGAGTTACATATAACTGTCAAATATCAGTTAAATTAAATACTGGTTCAAATACTGACGGATATGTCAAATATTATGTAAATGGTACGGAGATATTGAATCAAAAAATTCGCTGGGTGACTAATGATTCGAAACGAAATGTAAATGCAGTGAGTCTGCACACTTTCCGTGGTGGCAGCCAAGAGTATTGGAAAGCTCCTGTAACAAGTTCTATCTATTACCCTAGTGCATCTTGGGATGCGCTTTAGAATAATTTAACCGAAATAAAAATCACAACTCCAATGTTGCTTATTATTCATTAATAACAGCATTGGAGTTTTTTTTTATTTATAAAACCTAGTTTCAAGATTTGCCTTAGATATGATTGCGATCGAAGATCAATCCATCATATAATAATCTGATTAATCTTAGAATCAAAATCAAAAGAAATTCATCACTTTCTGCAACAAATTTCTAATAGGAAATTTTAGTTTTTTCTATCCTGATTTCAAAAAACGGATAAAACGAATAATAAGCCACTACAGTCTCTTACGTAGAAATACCTGCTTATCAAACTTATTTTTAATTCTTCCTACAATTTCAATTAGCAAAAAAGTTTTTTTTATAAATCTATTACCATTAAAAGGCTGAAAAAACGCTAAATAATTCATAACTAACTACTAAACAGGTGATTATTAAATTTAAAATAAACAAAACACAAATTATGACACCACTTAGTGGTTAAAAAATTAAAAATTAAAAAACTAATTATCAGACAAATAGCACAAAAAACCGATGAAATGCAATATTTAAAAAACTAACCACGAAATGGATTAAAAAAAACAAAGCTCAAAACACTGTTTATCAGTTGTTTACAAATTCGGTTTCAGAAAAAAAATAAAAACAAAAAAAAAAGTAAGAAAAAAGAAGAAATCAATTTCGCAAAAAAAGATCGCCAGATATTTTTCAAAATATATTTGTAAAGTCAACAAAGCAGTTGAAAAAAACAAATTATAAACTAATTAAATATCCTCTTATTATGTCAGACTTTTTAAAACAATTCGGAGACGATCTAGAAAAAAATGTACCAGGTTTTATTGCAGTTTCAATTGCAGAAATCCAAACAGGAATGTCTTACTTTTCACTTTCAGTAGTTCCAGAATTTGATCCAGAACTAGCATCTGCTTTTAACCTTGAAGTTGTAAAAGCAAAAATGAATGCGGTAAGTGCTTTAGGGCTTAAAAATCAGGTTGTTTCGGACATCATGATTACTTTAACCTCTCAAATTCATATTATCGACGTTTCTGAGAATAACTTGTATATGATCTATCTCGCAGTCGACTCCACAAAGGCAAACTTAGGAATGACCAAAGCAACTCTTAACAAATACAAAAAAGAGATCGCTTCTAAATTATAATCGATTTGAAATTGTGAAATGGCTAACTTTTTAAAGGTTGGCCTTTTTTAGTTTAATTAAAAAAAGAAAATTATGAAAAAGGGATTAATGTTACTTGTATTTTTTACTTTCACAATACTTATTAAAGCACAAAACACTAGAGGTATTAGCGGCGATACCAATTGGTTGAATATGTGGACAAATTTTAATCCCAAATCTACCAGCTATAATGAAGCCTCCATAATAATAAACGGTGTAATCACTTCAAACATGACATTAAAAAAAGAAAATGTTTATGTATTAGTCGGTATCGTTTATGTTGCTCCAAATGTAACGTTGACAATCGAGCCTGGCACATTGGTAAGATGCGATACAAATACTCTAACTTCATTAGTTATTACTAGAGGCGCTAAAATTATTGCTCAAGGTACCGAAACTGACCCTATCGTTTTTACTTCCAATAAAGCTACCGGAGATAGAAATACCGCTGACTGGGGAGGTATTATTCTTTTAGGAGACGCTCCAATAAACAAGACCGGAGGCGTTGGTACTTTAGAATTCGATCTTGATCCGCAAAAAGCAATGTACGGGGGAGATAATAAAGAAAGTGATTCCGGCATTTTAAAATATGTCAGGATTGAATTTTCAGGAAAAAAAACAACTGCAAATAAACCTATAAACGGATTATCATTAGCTGGAGTTGGGGAAAAAACAGTATTAGATTATATTCAGGTCACTTCCTGTGATGACGATTCCTTTCAATTCTACGGAGGATATGTAAATGCCAGCCATTTAGTATCTGTACGATCTGCAGATGATGATTTTGATTTTACTCAAGGTGTTCAATGCAATCTCTCAAACAGTATCGCCATTAGAAGTCCGTTCTTGTCTGACAATTACGGATCTCGTTGTTTTGAAATGGAAACGGTTGACACCAGAAAAGGAGAAGTTTTAGACAGCAAAAAAGAGATGACTCGAGTAAATGCAACAAATATCACGATGATGCATACCGAGGATATTGGCTCTGAAACTGAAGGTCTTAAACACGAAGCAATATTAATCAGGGAAAACACTTTTTTGACGTTAACCAATTCCGTAATATCAGGATTTAGCCACCTTATTATATTTTCAGATACAGTTACAATTTCTAATGAATATTTAGAGAAAATAACTTTAAAAGACCTGCTTATTAATGATACAAAGATTATTGGAACAACTCAAAATACTGCTACTAATTCCTTTATAAGTAATTGGTATCAAGGAAAACAATTTGGAATCGAATTTATAAAACTTAAAAACGATGAATTATTTACCAATTCATCCATGAAGAAAAAGCCTGATTTTAGAATTAAAAGCCAAAACTTAACAAACTAAAAATTAATAAAAAAACCAGTAATCAATTCGATTACTGGTTTTTTTTATATTATTTCGCTTCCTTCATATACAGAGAAAATTTGTTGTGGTTCTTGAACATCAATTACATTTAATCAAGACCTCAAAACTACTCCTCCTGTCTATTTAAAGCTATTATTAAAATGAATATTTATTGAATGTTTTTTGCTCTTTTAGCAGAATCAGCAATATAAGAAAGCAACCAAGCCATTTGTCCCTGTTTTGTGAAATAGATGTTTTTCGACTTTGCATCAGGAATTTTCTCTAATAAAGTCAGCAATATTGAATTTGCTGCAATTAAGTATTTTTGAGAGTAGGTTTTCAATACCTTTTCAGCATCTTTATTTTGCAATGCTAATGCTTCAAATTTTGCATAATCTGTCTTTATCATATTGTTATAATCTGCAACTTCCTTAATTTCAAACGGACTAAAATTTTCTATAGCAGCTTTTCCTTTATACAGTGTGTAAAATGCCCAAACTGCACCTCCAGACATGTATACATTTTTTTTACCCAAAATTTTAGGGCTTTGCTGATACAAATGATCTGTCTGTTCTTTTAACTCAGGTATTGCATTAACTAGTAATTCATTAAATTCATTAATTGAATTATTTTTTGCGTTCTTGTTTATTTTCTCTGTAAAGGTTACCGTCCCTAAATCTAATGTGACGGGGAAAAAACTCAAAATATCCTCCTCACTAAATTCCTCCACATAACCGCCCTTAGTATTTCCTCCTCCAATATCAAGAATGACTGAATCAGAATATTCTTTTGGCGGAATACATCCTTTTAATAATAATTTTGCTTCAGTTTCAGCAGAAATAATTGCAACATTAATATTAGTAAAGACATACAGCTTTTGAAGCAGTATATCTACATTTTTAGCCATTCCTACGCCAGAGGATACAACTATAAAGATGTTTTTTTCTGTAATTTTGTATTCTTTAAGCAGTTTGGTGTAATTTTTCACCGCTACATTAAAGGCATTTTCAATATCATTGTCGGCTAATTTTCCGTCTATGGCTATCCCTTTCGCAATAGCGACATTTTCTGTCCAAAAATCAACGACTTCATATTTTCCTCTTTTAATGTTTTGGACATTTATTACCGACATTTTTACACCCTTGCTTCCAATTTCAATTCCGGCATAGAGTTCTTGTGAAATTAAATACGAAGGAATTAAAAAAATAAAGATAATTATGGCTTTTAATGCACTATTTTTTTTCATCTAAAATTGTATTTTTTAATAATAAGAACTGCTCATTTTTATTCAGACATTTAAAGAAATTATAGGCTCATTTCTGCCTCGAAATAGCTCATTATTTCTTGTTTTTATCAACAAAAATGGATTGCACTATTTTTATTTTAGTGTCAATTGTTTCTTTTTCAACCGTTTTTACCAGCCAATAGCAAAGCGAAATAGCCAATAAACCAATTAAACTCATAAATATAAAATCGGCTCTATAACTTGCATATGCCACAATTTCCAAACCTGTCTTTAGCACTTAATATATGAGCAAGACTGAAACTCATTGTAAAAACAGACATGTACCTACCCTCTTGATTATTATGTGATCTGGTCATGGCAAATGAATTTGCAAAAGGAAAAGTCAACATTACACCAAGCGTCATAAAAAACATCATTACATACAATATGCCGTACCATTTGTCATTCAATAATAAAAGAATATAACTAAGCACCATAAATGATAAGCCTAACATAATAACATTAAGCTTATTAATTCTATTTTTTTCTACATAATTAACAATCGGCAATTCAAACAACAATGTCAATATACCGCTAAAACTTAAAATCAAACCGCTGTTTACTTCTGACAGATTAAATTGTTCTCTATGATACAATGTCAATGTCGTAAATACTTGAAAATACATAATCCCCGTTATAAGCGAAATGAACATATGAGTTAAAAAAGTTTTATCTTTTAATATTGCATATTTGTCTACTCCTATATTGTTTTTTTTGAGTTTAAAAGGAAGTTTTCTTTCTTTAACTAAAATGACAAAAACTATAACTGCCAAAATACAAGTTGCCGAATCTACATAAAACAGATATTTATAGCCTATTAACGTAATGATGACACCTCCCAAAGGTGGACCAAATAGAAAACCTAGACTTGTTGCTGATCTTACTAAAGACAGTGCTCTGGTTTTGTTTTCTTTTCGAGTATATGTGTTTAAGGATACCAGCATTGCAGGCCTGAACATATCTGCTATACTTGTTAAAAGGAGAATTGATAAACAAAACCCTTCAAATGAAGTCATGTACTGAAGCATAAAGAAGATTATTCCGCTTCCTAATAGACTGCCTATCATTACTTTGTAAAATCCAATTTTATCCGATAACATGCCACTTAACCAAGTTCCTATAAAGGAACCAACACCAAAACATACCATAACCCAGCCAATCTGATTATATTCAAAATGCAGGTTCTCTCGCATATATTTTGACAGAAACGGTATTACCATTGTTCCTGTTCTATTTATAAAAGTTATTAATGTCAAAATCCAAATTTCTTTTGGAAAACCACTATAATTTTCGATGTATTTTTTTCTTAAAGAGTTAATCATTTCTTTATTTTTTAGATGATTTTTTTATTATATTCCTTTGGCGCCACTTTTAAATAATTCGAATAGGAGAATAATTAATTCAAAAGTGGATTTAATATTGATGCAAAGTTTAATCCAATTTAGACGTACAAATTTTTAATTCAAAATACTTACTCTAAATTCTATTCGGTTTTATAATCTTAATTAGATGAATCTTTGTTGAAAATAATGGTATTTACCACCACTTCTTTCATCCATTTAATCGTTTCGATTACCCCGGTTTCTTTACAAATCATGTTGCAGTTTTGATGCCCCCAAGCTAAATTATAAGGCGAATGATTGAATTCTCCTGTCTTCAGCTGATTAATATAAAAAAGGTTGATCTGGCTAATGCCTTTATCACTATCTGACTTTTCAGTTGATTCAAAAAAGTTAATCAGAAAAGCTTCTGCACTTAACTTTTTTAAACAAAGAGGACAAATAGTGTTTTTAACATTATCAATAATTCGGGTCTTGTAAAGTCGGTCTGTATTAGATAATTTTTGATTATTACACGCTGTAAAAATAGCAGTCATACGATGTTCGATTTCACTTTCTGACATACCGGCACCTAGTGCTATTTCTTTAGAATCATAGCAGAGCCAAAATAAATATTCCAATTGCAAGTGACACGATTTTATTGTAAAAAGAGGAGCATATTCTGCCACTCTGATTCCTGCACCTTTACAGCTGCTGGTATTAAAGCCAAGTGTAATTTTTTCTTCATCTTTTGAAGTTGACAATACTCTTGCCACAAAATGACCATCAATAGGAATGGTTCTTTTTTCAGCTACAGACAGTTTGTTTTTATAAGGATTATATTTATTCCATTGTGCCCTTGTTTCATAAAACAAAATTGCATTGATGCCAAGTTTTAGCTTCTTGGCTTTCATTACATCCAATGTATTGGGATTAGAATAATAATCTTCGGGGTTTATGACAACGATAAACCCACTTTCAAATTTTTGAGAAGTTAAAATGGAAACATCGAATAAATCAATTGATTCAAAAGGGATCAAAACGGTACCATTTCTATTGGCTCTGTTTTGAAAAATCACATCATCATTCGCACTTCTTGTCTGTCCGGTTTTGTAAATTTTACTTTGCAGTAACGGAGGTAGTTTGGGTAGTCTTTTTGCCATAGGTTAAGTTTAGTTGTGTTAGTTTTATAGTAGATTTGGCAGACTGAAATTTTTTTACATTCTTTTATCTAATTTTAAATATTCATAATAAAATACGTTTTGTTTTTTGATTAACTTTTTAAAGATCTTTTTTTTATTTAGAGTTTATTTTCGTCAATTAAACATTTTTACAACTTATTAATAACAAAACAATTACAAATTGATCACAAAACAAACACCGAATTATCTGATAAAAACAGATTAATTTGAACAAAATCTGTAAGTTTTTTTTATTATCTAAACTTAAACATTTGTTAATAAAAAAACAAATCTATTTGATTCATTTCTTAAAATAAATGGACTATATCATTATTTTGATGGACTATCTTACTATCAAGCCTTATAATCCTTAAAAAAATACTTTACTCCGTTCATTAAATCACGCAAAAAAAAGTCTTACATTTTTTTGTGATGGACAATTTTCTTATTAGATAGAGCCAAAAAAATAAATCTAAAAATTTTCTTTCAAAATCGATAAATAAAAATTTCAATAAAAAAGATCTCTTTTGCCTCTAAAATGACCGAAAAAATATTTTTTTTCAGACGAATACTATCAAAATTATAATTTGGAGATCAATCAGAAATCATTCTAAAATTCCAAGAGTAGAAAAATAAAATTGTAACTTAGCAGTAAATGCTTTTTTGATTACAATAAACTGTCATGGAAAGTTTTAAACAGCGAGATGGAATTTCTTAAAGAAAAATTAATATCGCTACCAAATGATATTTGGCAAAAAGCAATTAAAGAAAATCCCGTATTAGGTCATTTATACATTACTCATATCGGGTATTTCCCTAATGCCACTTATTATTACAGGGAGCTAAAAAAAGGATGTACAGATAATATTTTAATTTATTGTGTACGGGGAAAAGGCTGGCATAGCGTGAACAACAAACGTTTTGAAATTAGACCCAATCAATTTTTCATAATTCCAGCAACAAAAGAGCACATAATTTACGGAGCATATGAAAATGACCCGTGGACAATATATTGGGTTCATTTTAGCAGTCGTGACATAGACCTTTTTAATAAAAGCTTCAATATTGGTTTATTTGATGGTCCCCGCCAAATTGCTTATAACGAAAAAGGTATAGAACTGTGGCACAGCATGTACCAAAACCTTGAAATGGGTTATGGTAAAGAAAACATTACCAAGGCAAATTTATGCTTATATCATTTTCTTTCTTCTTTTTTGTATCCTGATGTAAATGTCAACGAAAAAAAACAGGATGAAAAAGACTCAATAAGCAACACTATTGCTTATATGAGAAACAACCTTGGCGGAAAAATCACTCTGGAAGACTTGGCTTTAATAAACAATCTTTCACCTTCTCATTTTTCATTGCTCTTTAAAAAAAGCACCGGTATGGCTCCCTTAGATTATTTCATCCATTTAAAATTACAACAAGCATGCCTACTATTAATAACCTCTGAGGTTAAAGTAAAAATTATTGCTTCTAATTTGGGATATGATGATCCTTATTATTTTTCTCGTCTCTTTAAAAAACATATGAAAATATCTCCATTGCAATATCGTTTTTCTCCTCAGTCGAAGTCTTCGTAATATTTATACAAAATAGAATAACAAAAAATGAGATCAATAAGTGGCCATATTGATACTACAGTAATTTTAAGTGGTTTTTATACATGTTTCGACGATATATCGTTGGTAGTCAATTTTCGAATATTTTAAATTTAAATACATAATTATCAATACCTTCGTATAGCCAGTTTAATCCTAAGAAAATGCGCTCTAATCAATACAGAATAATTCTGTTTTTCCTTGTATGGTTCACATTTGGAGAACTAAATGCATTGACTCTTTTTAAAAACGAAAATCAAATTGAAACTGCAGAAAAGAGTCTGCCTGTCCTTGAAACTTATTTAGTTAATGAACCGCCTTATACTGAACAAGAGGTGAAAAAAGCGGAAAAATTGTTGAATGGTTTACAGGAAAATATCGATAAAATCAAAACTTTATTGAAATTAAGTGATTGGTACGAAGCATCTTTTAATAATCCTGAAACGCTGGAAAAAGCATTTAAATATGCTGACGATGCGCTTCGCATAAGCCAAAACCTGCATTCTGATATTTATGCTGGTAAATGTTATCTGCAATTTTCGATGCTGTATCAGTTGAGAAATAATGATCCGATGATCGAAACCAGCGCCAAAAGAGCTATAGCATCATTGGCCAAAACAAAACAAATCGATGATTTAGGCGAGGCTTGGGTGATGATTTGGTCAGCAAAAATGCGTACACTTGCACCAATTGCAGAAAGATTGACTCCAATTTTCAACGCGGCAGCTTTGTTCGAAAAATCAGGAAACAAAAAAAGAAGCGGTGATTGTTATAGAGAAATTAGTGAGTTATACTTTTCGCAGTCAGATTTTAATCGCTCTCTCAATTTTTTAAAAAAAGCAATATTTTTTTATAAGGCAGCGCATCTTAAAGAAAGTGATATTTATCCCATCTCCTCCAGACTCAATATTATTTATGAAGCAGAGAAAAGGAACAGGGATATTATCAGACTTAAAAACAAAACACTTATACAGCAAAACAAACTTAAAAATGAGGTTTTTTTGCGCAACTCGATGATCACTTTTGTGGTGCTTTTGCTTATAATTCTTGGGTTGCTTTACAAAAGTTACAGATTCAAGAAAAAAACAAATAAGGTGCTCGAAACACAGCAAAACGAAATCAATAAAAAAAATACTACGCTGCAAAATCTAGTAGTCGAAAAAGAATGGCTGTTGCGGGAAATTCATCACAGAGTAAAAAACAACCTGCATATGGTTGTTGGTTTGTTAGCAAGTCAAGTTGAGTTTCTGCAAAATGAAGAAGCTGTTCAGGCCATTAACAACAGCCAGAACAGGATTCAGGCAATGTCACTGATTCATCAAAAATTGTATCAATCAGAGAGTTTATCTATTATTGATATGCCTTCTTACATATTCGAATTAACTGAATATTTAAAAGATTCATTTGAAATCAGAAACTCAATCCGATTTATTTTGGATATAGACAGTTTTAATCTGCCTCTTTCACATTCTATTCCAATTGGGCTGATTTTTAACGAAGCGGTTACAAATGCAATTAAATATGCTTTCCCAAATCATAAAAACGGAATCATTAATATTTCGCTTAAAACCGAAGAAAACAATAAATATGTATTAATTATCCGTGACAATGGCATTGGGCTTTCGCCTGATTTTGATCCTTATAACAATCCTTCATTAGGAATAAAGTTAATGCATGGACTTTCTGCTGATATCGATGGGAAGTTTCTTATCACAAATGCAAATGGTACAAAAATAACGCTGGAATTTATTTTCAACGAAAATAGTTCTCATTAATTTATTGGCAAAATGGCAAAACCACTAAAAATACTTATAGTTGAAGATCAGTTTGTTGAAGCAAATCACTTGCGATTGATGCTGAAAAAAGCGGGACATTCTATAATTGGAATGGCGCGCTCTGTTGCTGATGCCAAATATTATATTGCACAGCAAAAACCTGAATTGGTTCTTTTGGATATTTTTCTTTCGGGAAAAGAAACCGGTATCGATCTTGCAGAAGTATTAAAAGACGACAACATTCCTTTTATTTATCTTTCTGCTAATTCTAATGAAGAAGTTCTCAGCAAAGCTAAATTGACACATCCCTACGGTTTTTTAGTAAAACCTTTCAGAGAAAAAGATTTGTTAATTACTATAGAAATTGCTGAATATCATCAAGAACACGGCATTGAATCGACAATTAGAAAAGAACTTTTATTTCAGAAACAACTAAAAACAATAGTTACCAAAAATGGTACTTGGGACGACAGGGTTCTTACTATTATAACGTCACTTCAGTCTCTAATTTCTTTTGATCTTGTTATGGCTGTTTTTTATATCGAAAACAAACTTTCAAGTCAGGTTTTAGGGTATTCAAGAACAGGTTTGCACGAGTACCAAAAAATAGGAATTGAAGAATTACAGAATATTACTGCTCTAAAAGAATCAGAAATAAATGAATTACGAAATAAAAGTCAGGTTGAAACTGAGGCAGTTTTCTATAATGATCAGGATTTTATAAAAATATGCGACAAAACTCCGATCAAAAAAATGTTTGCAAATGCAATGAATATGAAGTCGAATCTTATGCTTCCGGTTCCTTTATCACTCAATGAAAATGGCGGACTTTATTTGTCTTTTTTTAGCAGACAATCTAATAATTACAATAAAAATCATTTAAGATTATGCGAAAGGCTTCAGGAACCTTTAATTTATGCGATTGAAAATTTAATCAGCCATGATAAAAAATTAGATCAAAAAAATAATTCATCTCTAACTCAAAATGCATCTAAAAATACAAAAGTAACAGGCTTTGAATCGATTGTCGGAAAAAGTCCAATTCTGCTAAAATTATTTGATCATATTTTACAAGTTGCTCCTGCCGATACAACAGTTTTAATTACTGGAGAAAGGGCACCGGAAAAGAAAGTATTGCGCACAGTATTCAACAGCTTTCAAACAGAAAAAAAGAACCGTTTATAAAAATCAATTGTTCTGCCTTGCCTCCAAGCCTTATTGAATCTGAACTCTTCGGACATGAAAAAGGAGCTTTTACAGGTGCTGCTGAAAGAAGAATTGGCAAATTTGAGCAAGCACAGAATGGTACATTATTTCTAGATGAAATTGGTGATATGCCATTAGAAATGCAGGCAAAACTGCTTCGGGCAATTCAGGAAAAAGAGATTGAGCGAGTTGGTGGTAATCTTCCCATAAAAGTAAATGTCCGCATTATTGCAGCAACCAATTGTAATCTGGAAAAAGAAGTTGCCGACGGCCGTTTTAGGCTTGATTTATATTACAGACTAAATGTATTTCCTATTCAGTTGCCACCATTGCGTGAACGTAAAGAAGATATTGGTCTTCTAGCGCGTCATTTTATTGCTGTTTATAGTGCTAAAACGGGAAAAAATGTAACCGAAATAGCCGAAAACGCTCTCAAAAGTCTTTTATCCTATCAATGGCCGGGAAATATTCGCGAACTTGAAAATCTTATCGAAAGAAGTGTTCTTTTGGCTAAAACTGCAACCATAGAACATATTCCGCTTCCCGCTTTTGACGAAGTAAAAATAAACAACAACTCAAATGAATGGTATTTTAAAACCATTCAAGAAAATGAAAGAGAACATATTATCAATGTTTTAGAGAAATGCAACGGCAGAATTAGAGGCGCCGGAGGTGCTTCAGAAATACTCGGCCTTCCTCCTACTACATTAGCTTCCAGAATGCAAAAACTCGGCATAAAGAGAAGTCATTTTTAATTGTGAATTATCAATTGTTAATGGTTAATTGCCTAACATTGTGATGAAAGTGGCATTAAATCTTTTTAAAATACTAATAATTAACACTTAACAGCCAACCACCAACCATTAACAATTAACAATTAACAATTGATAATTAATAATTATTATATAGCGACGTTATTACGTTGTCTTATTTTCGTTGTACGACGATATATAGTTATCTAAAAATCAATACATTAAATATAATCACCTAAAAATCAATTAGTTACAAATAAGGTTCGGTTTTAGTTTACACTTTGGCATAACATTAAAACAATGTATTATGCTAACCGAAAACCCTACAACAATACTTTTTATTACAGGCGCATTTGTCAGTCATAAATGCTGGGACGAATGGAAAGTCTTTTTTGAAAACAAAGGATTTAAAACGCTGGCTCCGGCATGGCCATACAAAGATGCTCCAGCTTCTGTTTTACGCGATCGTCATCCAGATCCCCAAATTGCTAGTATACGCTTAACCCAGTTAATTGAATATTTCGAAGAAATTGCAAAAAGCCTTCCTCAAAAACCAATTGTTATTGGCCACTCTATTGGCGGATTAACAGCTCAGATACTTTTACAGCGCAATCTCGCAGCGCTGAATTGCTATACATTCGGTTCCTCCTCAAGGAATTATGACCTTCAAATTTTCCTTTTTAAAAGCCGGCTGGGGTCCGCTTGGTTTTTTTACTTCTGCAAAAAAAACTTTTTTAATGAGTTTCCCTCAGTGGCAATATGCATTTACAAACGGAATGCCCGTGGAATGGCAGGATAAGGCGTATTGCGATTCTGTAATTCCTGAGTCTAAATTAATTGTTAGAGATACGATAACCTCAGCTGCAAAAGTAGATTTTAAAGCTCCTCACAAACCACTATTACTGATTGCCGGATCAACAGATCATACTATTCCCGAATCACTTAATTATTCCAATTACAAAAAATATTCAGACAAAAATTCTATTACAGATTTCAAGGTTTTTCCTGAAAGAAATCACTTTGTTTTAAATCAGCCTGGATGGCAGGAAATTGCCGTATTTATTGAAAACTGGATCGAAAAACTTCCAGTTCAGAATTCATAATAACCAATTATTTTTTAACTAATTAAATTTTAAAATCATGAAAACGAATTTATTAAACACCACTTTTTTAAACTTTAAAGGAAAAACGATGCAGTTTTTAGCCTTCGGACTTTTAATATTGACTTTAATTTCTTGTAATAAAAAAGCAGAAGAAACTCCTGCAACAGAAGCAAAACCTTCTGAAACTACTGAAACAGCTCAAGTAGCACCTGCAAATCCGCCTGAAAATTTTAAACATGCTACTGCAGTTGTAAACGGTATAAAGATCCATTATGTCATTGGTGGTAAAGGAGACCCACTTGTTTTAGTTCACGGATTTGGTCAAAACTGGTACATGTGGAATCGTTTGATTCCGGAATTATCAAAACATTTCACTGTTATTGCTCCTGATTTAAGAGGGGTTGGCGAATCAGACAAACCAGAGTCGGTTATGATAAAAAAACAATGGCGACCGACATTCATGAATTGGTTAAAAAACTGGGTTACACTAACATCAATCTTGCCGGACATGACATCGGACTTATGGTAGCTTATGCTTATGCGGCGCAATACGGCAGCGAAGTTAAAAAATTGGCTTTAATGGATGCATTTTTTCCGGGAATTGAGCCAGTTTGGTCGCATGTTTCGGCTTCTGCATGGTGGTTTGGATTTTTTGCATGGCCAGCTTCCGGAGATATTGTAAAAGGAAAAGAAAAAGAATTTTTAATTAATTTCTGGCCAATGGTTGGTCACGTTAAAGATCCTTTTACGGCTGAAGAAACGGCTGAATTTATAAGAGCTTATGCTGTTAAAGACGGACTAAATCTACTTTTAAATGGTTTGGAGCTTTCCCTCAGGACGGAAAAGATAATTTAGTTTTTGCAAAGACAAAACTTAAAATGCCTCTGTTAGCAATGGGGGGAGAATATTTTGCAGCCGCATTCCTTAAAAGAGCATTCTAAATTAGTAGCAGAGAATGTAAGCGAATCTAAAATTGCTGGTTCAGGACATTGGCTGGTTCAGGAAAATACAGCACAGGTTCAGAAAGACTTATTGGCTTTTTTCCTTGCAAAATAAAACATTGGCATAAATATGCAACCTGCTAAATCTAAAGAAATGAAACGATTATTTTCACTACTAATATTCCTGAGTCTGTTTGCGCAGGCTCAGGAAAAGGCCGACTTGATTGTTTATAACGGCAAAATTGCAACCATGCAAAAGTCAGGTGAATTTGTTCAGGCCATCGCTATAAAAGACGGAATTATTCTGGCTACCGGAACTTCGAAAAGTATTCTTTGGACACTTATAAAACCACCGCAACTAAAGTCATTGATGCTAAAGGTAAAACAGTCGTTCCGGGGTTGAACGACAGCCATATGCACGTAATTCGTGAAGGGCTTAATTACAATTCCGAATTACGTTGGGATGGCGTAAAAACCTTAAAAAGAGCCATGGAAATGCTGAAAGAACAAGCGGCAAGAACTCCGCCCGGTGTTTGGATTAAAGTAATTGGTGGCTGGAATGAATACGGATTTGAAGAAAAAAGACAGCCAACAATCGAAGAGATAAATGCGGCTGTTCCTGATAAACCTGTTTTTATTACCTATTTATATGGGAAGGCTTTTTGAATAAAAAAGGAATCGAAGTTTTAGGTTATACCAAAGATACACAATATGAAGGCAGTGTTCTTGAACAGGATAAAAACGGAAACCTGACCGGATTAATGTTTGCCAAAGAAACTCCAAAAGCAATTTATATGACGTTGGGATTAACCACAAAGTTAACCCCCGAAGAAAGAATCAATAGTTCGCTTCAGTTTAACAGAGAATTCAACCGCTTTGGATTAAAGTCTGTAATTGATGCCGCTGGGGAATCCCAGAATTTTCCAACAGATTATGGAACCTCAATGGAATTGGCGAAAACAGGACAAATTAAATCTTAAGAATTTCCTATTATTTATTTGCTCAGCAAAAAGGTAAGGAGTTACAGGATTATGAAAAATGGGTTGCGACCACTTTAATCAATAAAAATGATAACCTTTTAGTTGCCAATGGTTATACCGAAGAAGGTGCCGGAGAAAATATCGTGGCTTCCGCAGCGGATTTTGAGAATTTCCTTGAACCAAGAATTGTGCTTATCAGACGAAATGGAAAAAGATTTGGAACCGATTATTCGCTTGCTTAGTTAAAAATAAATGGCCATTTCGCCTGCATGCCACCTACGGCGAATCGATTGACAGAATGCTGAATGTTTTTGAGAAGGTAAATAAAGAAATTCCGTTTAATGGATTGCGCTGGTTTTTTGATCATGCAGAAACGATTACACCTCAGGAATTAGAGCGGGTAAAGCACTTAATGGTGGTATCGCGGTTCAATTCAGAATGTATTTTCAGGGAGAATTATACGAGAAAATGTATGGAGTTCCAAAAACACAATTGCCTCCAATTAAAAAAATGTTAGAAATGGGAATTCCAGTTGGAATGGGAACAGATGCTACACGAATTTCAACTTACAATCCCTGGATGGCGATGCATTGGCTCTTACGGGAAAAACTATTAGGAGGCATGCAATTCTGGCCAAAAGATCAGATTTTGGACAAATTTACCGCACTTCAATTATATACTTCAGGAAGTGCGTGGTTTTCTGGTGAAGAAAAAGAAAAAGGAAAATTGGTAAAAGGAATGTATGCGGATATGAGCATTTTATCTGATGATTATTTTACGATTTCGGCCAGATAAAGTTCGAAAAATCGAATCTGATTTGACCAGTTGTAAACGGAAAATGTTTAGCTTCTACGGAATATAGAGCTTAGACTTCAGAAATTCTCGCTGTAATCCGGGATTGGCTCCGGTGAAATATCCTGGGGTTATCAGAAATAATGGTACGCCTAATAAATGAGAATTGCGGGAGGATGATCAAACGGATTTAAACAGATTATTTTAAAACTCATCTGTGAAAATCCGATTAAATCCGTTCCATCCGTGGAAAACTCTAAAAATTATAATATTATCGTGCAAAATTATAAATCCATGTTAATTGCCATGCTTTTTGTAGTCACTTTTTTTTCGACATCAAAATGCACTATGCACAATTTCCAATGCCACCAAGTCCCAATTTGGGATGCCAATAAAGTCACCTTAAAACTGCATAAAATATCAGAAAATGTGTATCTGTTGCGCCATGAACCAGCCGAAACTGAAACACAAAAGGAATTCCGCAAGCGACTTCAGCAGGATTTATTGTGGGGACAAAGGCGTTTTGTTAATCGAAACCATGTTGAATAAAAGACTTTATGATCAGCTTTATAAATTGATTCGAACTGTAACGCAAAAGCCGATAGTTTATGCTAGTAAACACGAGCGATCATGGCGATCATTGTTTTGGAAATTATTTGCTTCCAAAAGAAACTATTTTAATTCAAAATGAATTTGCAAAGAAAACCTAGCTAAGAATTACGACAGGAATCAAACAATTTATGATCATGCTTTTTGGCAAAGACGAGGGATAGAACAAAGTGTATATCGTCCTGCTGATATTACCATTGCAGTAAATCAAAGTTATGAAAATTGATATTGGGAGGAGGTAAAATTGTAGAAATAATTAATGTAGGAACCGCTCAGTCTCCAGCCGATCTTGTTTGTATTTCTTAAAGACTCAGACAAAAATGTATTGTGGGCAGGAAATCCTTTTATTGCCGAAAGCCCTGACGATTCCTTGGTTATTTGACGGTTACTTTTTAGAACCAGTTCGTAATCTTCAAAAAATTTACGATATGATTGGTGACAATGATGTAGTGGTTCCAGGACACGGCCGAATTACTAATAAAGAGGGAATCAAATACACTATTGATTATGTAAATACTTTGAAGAAAAATGTTGAAGATGCGGTCAAAAAAGGTGAAACATTAGAACAAGTTAAAGCTACTGTAACCATGAAAGAATTTGATAAAGGTTATGTACTTTTTAACTGGCTGCATTACAATTTCAATATTCCAAATGCTTACAACGATATTAAGAAAAACAGTTTAGGCAAATAGCCATGAAAAAATTTATTCTATTATTTCTTATTTGTTTACAGCTTCATGCTCAGTCATATCCTGATTTTAAACCGTTGCGTTTTGATGAGAATTATGAAGTTTTGCAAAAAGATACAGTCAAAAAAAACTGGTATAAAACCATGAAATATCTGCCTCTCTCCTCCTCGGGGAAAACGTATTTGAGTTTTGGAGGAGAAGTTAGATATCAATATTTCTATGCCAAAAATGAAAAATGGGGAGATGATCCTGTTGATCATGACGGTTACATCTTAAACAGGTTCTTGCTTCATGCTGATTTTCATGCCAGTAAATTTTTTAGAGCTTTTGTACAGCTTCAGAGCAGTAATGCCAACAGCCGAATTGATCCGAGTCCAGTTGACAGTGATCCGCTTGAGGTGCATCAAGGTTTTGTGGATATTAATCTGATTTCAGAGAAAAACAAACTACTGCTTTTTAGAGCCGGAAGACAAGAATTAAGTTACGGTTCACAACGTTTAGTTGCCGTTCGCGACGGACCAAATAATCGCCAGTCGTTTGATGGCGCAAAAGCTATTTTAGGTCTAAATAATTATCGAGCTGATTTGTTCTACAGCCATTATGTAGTCGCGCAAGATGGCATTTTTGATGATTATTCGAATAAAAAAAGACAGTTTTGGGGAAGTTATTTTGTCATCAATAAAATTCCGGCAATCAAAAACATTGACCTTTATTATTTAGGATATCAAAGAGCAAATGCCAATTTTGATGATGCGAGCGGAAAAGAACTTCGTCATTCTGTTGGAACCCGTATTTGGGGAAAATACGATGAATGGCGTTATGATGCCGAAGCTGTTTATCAATTTGGAGATGTTGAATCTAAAGATATAAAAGCCTGGACGGTTTCTTTGAATACTGGCTATCGCTTTACTTCTGTTGTTTTACATCCGGAATTTGGATTTAAAGTCGAATTAATAAGCGGAGATAAAACAAATGGAGATACGAAATTAAACACTTTTAATCCGCTGTTTCCTAGAGGTGCTTATTTTGGTTTGGCATCTGTTATTGGGCCTTCCAATTTAGTTGATTTTCATCCATCCATCGGTTTAGAATTAGCCAAAAATATCGATTGGGTTATTGATTATGATATGTTTTGGAGATACAGTAGCGAAGACGGAATTTATGGACCAAACACCATTATGATTTATCCGGGAGACTCAACAACTGCGAAAGAAATTGGAAAACAACTTGAAAGCGAAATTATCTACACGCCAAATCAATATCTCTATTTTAGAGTTGAAGCAACCTGGTTTCAAGCAGGAGATTTTTTGAAAGCGGCAAGTGCGGGAAAAAATATGTTTTTTACAGGAGTTACTATGCAGCTTAAGTTTTAAAACAGTTATTAATTCAAATAAACAAATCATGAAAAATTCTATTTTATTACTAGTATGTTTTTGTGCAACACTTGTCGTGTCTGCACAAAAACCTTCGCCAGGATTGCTTAATCCAACAAATCATACTTTGGTATTGATTGATTTTGAAGGACAAATGGCTTTTGCAACAAACAGTATTCCGATCGATCATTTACGAACTAACGTTGCCATTATCAGCGGAGCATCAAAAATATTTAATGTTCCTACAGTTGTTACAACGGTTGCAGAAAAAACATTCAGCGGACCCGTTTTTCCAGAAATACTGCAATTTTACCCTGATGTATCTACTTATGCAGATCGAACTACGATGAATACTTGGGAAGATTTAAATGCTTATAAAGCAATTACAGGAAAAGGGAAAAAGAGAATTGTTCTAGCAGGTTTATGGACGAGTGTTTGTATTGTTGGTCCTGCACTTTCTGCCCTTTCAGAAGGTTATGAAGTTTATATTATTACTGATGCTTGTGGCGATGTTTCGAAAGAAGCTCATGATATGGCGATTGCAAGAATGATTCAGGCAGGTGCAAAACCAATGACTTCAACACAATATTTATTAGAACTTCAGCGCGATTGGGCACGACAAGAAACTTATAAAGCTGTTAATGATTTAATGCAACAGTATGGTGGTTCTTACGGAATTGGAATTCAATATGCTCGTAACATGGTGAAGCATTAAATAGACAAAATAATAGTTTATCTGTCTGTTATTATCTACTAAATCTTCAACAATTTAGATGGTCAAACTCAAAAGATATAAAAATGACAACAAGAAGAAATTTTATAAAAATGGCCGGATTAACAGGCGCTGCAGTAATGGCAAATCCTGTTGATACATTTTCAAATACTATAAATGAAGAAAAAATGGAATCTGAAATACAAAACAAATGGTTAGATGGTTCGCGATTGGTTGTTTCTGTTTCTATGCAGTTTGAAGCTGGCGGACAACCTGAAAATGCTGAAAGTCCTTTTCCTCAAAATATGCAAAAAGGTTATATTGATCAACCGGCTTTAACTTGGTATCAATATGGTTATAAAGAAGGAATTCCGAGAATGTTGGACAATTGGGATAAACATGGCATAAAAGTGACGTCACACATGGTTGGTTCTGCTGTTTTGCAAAATCCTGCTCTTGCCAAAGAAATAGTGCAACGAGGTCATGAAGCGGTGGCTGACGGTATGAATTGGAGTTCGCAGTACGCCATGTCTTATGAAGAAGAGAAAAAATTCATAAAAGCAGGTGCTGATGCTATAAAACAAGTAACCGGATTTACTGCTGTTGGATATAATGCGAATTGGCTTCGACGTGGAGAAAACACCATTAAAATTCTGCAGGAATTAGGTTTTACGTACCATATTGATGATCTAAGCAGAGATGAACCTTTTATCATTCAAGCAAATAAAAAAGATTTTGCAGTTGTGCCCTACACTATTCGTTCAAATGATATTGTTTTGATTGAAGGTAAAAACTTCTCAACGGACCAATTCTTCAATCAGGTAAAAGCCGAATTTGATCAGCTTTATGCCGAAAGCGAATCGAAACGCAGACAAATGTCTATTAGTTTTCACGACAGGATTGGCGGAACACCTCAAATGGTCAAAACAACATCTGATTTATTAAATTATATCAAAAACCATAAAGGCGTAAGCTTTAAACGAAAAGATGAAATTGCTAAAATGACTTTAGAAGATAAAACTTCCATAAGGGAATAAGAATATTTTAACACATTTAATAAATCGCATTATGAAAAAAACATGGTTCATTACAGGAACATCACAGGGAATTGGGCTTATTTTGGTCAAACAATTATTAAGTCTTGGATATAATGTTGCCGCGACGGCCAGAAATATTGTAACATTAAAAGAAGCAGTTGGAATTTCGTCATCTAATTTTCTTCCTTTAGAAGTTAATTTAACTGACGAAAAAAGCGTTGCAGAAGCCGTTGATAAAACCATAACACAATTTGGAACAATCGATTATTTGGTAAATAATGCTGGTTATGGCATAATTGGAGGCATCGAAGAAAGTTCTGACGCTGAGGTGCGTGCTAATTTTGACGTAAATGTGTTTGGTTTACTGAATGTAACCAGAGCCATTCTTCCTCATATGAGAGAGGCAAAATCTGGTCATATTATTAATCTTTCATCGGTTTTTGGTTTAGTGGCTGGAGCAGGCTGGGGAATTTATTGCAGTACTAAATTTGCAGTTGAAGCGCTTTCTGAAGCCCTTGCACAAGAAGTTAAACCTTTCGGGATTCATATAACAATTATTGAGCCTGGCTATACTCGAACAAATTTCTTAAACAGCACTTCGTTGATTACTGCCAAAAATCCAATTGCTTCTTATACCGATATCCGAGAAAGTGTGAAAGCGCACCAAAATGATATTCCGGGAAACCAAGCTGGAGATCCAAATAAAGTAGCCGATTTAATTATTCAAGTTTCTAAAAATGAAACACCTCCACTTCGATTATTAACCGGATCAGATGCTTACCAATATGCAAATCATAAAATTGAATCTTTAAAAAATGAAATTGAAGCCAATAAAGAACTTACCTTTTCAGCAGATTTCAAATAATCTTTTCCTTTTTTTATATCAGGTTTCTAACAATTAAAAAAACACCAATGTAAAAAAGCAGTTGGTGTTTTTTGTATAATTAAACCAAATATTAATTTTCAATCAACCAATACTTATTTGTTTTTCTAAAAAAAACATAACTATCTATTACACCGCAAATTAAATATAATTTTATAAGTAAATTATTAAAAAAATTATTACTTTTATCTGTAATAAAAATCAATGCCTCAAATTCAAATTTTTATTTTTCTTAGGTAATAGCATTTCAGTAATTATTCTGTTTCTTTTAAACTTGATAATATGGTTATAACTATACTTTGCGGGCATTCTAATCAAGCTGTCTTTTCATCAGCTCCTTTAAGATTTTTCTCAGAATATATTGAAATTATTACCGTTAAGATTTATAGCTGCAGAAAAACTTTGTCTGTCAATATTTCTTTTAATCAGTTCTATATTATCTTATCTGAACTTACTCCGTTAAAAAGTTTATTTACAATAAATTACAACTATACGCTTCTTAAAAATCGATTTAGCATCACGTACGTACGCTCCATTTTTGCAAATTTCCTTTCTACACATCTTCTTTAAAAAAATCAAAAATAAACCCTCAAGATAAAATCATATTTATTCTAATCAAAAAAATGTAACCATGAAAAAAATTACGAAAGAATTATGTTTATATCTGATAATACTGTTTTTTCCAATTATAGCATTGGGGCAAACAGATGTCATGGAAAAACAGACTAGCGAAGGAAATCATATTACTGATTCTATTACACCAATCATTCCTGTCTCCAAACAATCCCTGTTACGAGATATGGATGTGATTTTTAATTCCAGAATGGCTTATAACAGTTATTTTACCGATGGAAACCACGATATATCACATTTTAACGTTGATCAGCTTAGGTTTGAAGTCAAAGGAAAGATTCATGACAAAGTCTATTTCAGATTCCGTAATCGTTACACTCGAGAGCCAGTTCCCGGAAATCTTGATAATATAAGCCGTGCAGTTGATTTAGCTTTTTTACGAATTGATTTATCAAAAAGGACCAATTTTTCATTTGGAAAACTATGTGCAGATTGGGGTGGCTACGAGTTTGATTTTAACCCTATCGATATCTTGACTTATAATGATGTCATTGAATATGCCGACAACTTTTTAGTAGGTGCCGGAATATCGCATACTTTAGAAAACGGAAATCATTCTTTTTCATTTCAGGTACTAAATTCACGAACAAAAACTTATGAGGAACAATATGGAGCTAGTGCTCCTCCTAATATTAACCCTTCAGAATTTCCTTTGGCTGCAGTAGCAAATTGGCGTGGAAAATTTTTTGGCGGAAAATTTGAAACAACTTACAGTTACAGTTTTTTTAATGAAGCTCAAGGAGCACATATGAACTACATTGCGCTGGGAAATAAATTTACAGCAAATAAATTAGTTATTTATTATGATTTTCAATATCGCAACGAAGGTCTTGATCGTTTGGGTATTGTGTCGAGCATTATCAGCAGTCAATATCCTTATGCTGCACAAAAAGTTGTTTATCATGAAAACTGGTTAAGAGCTGAATACTTGATTACGCCTAAAGTCAACTTGTTATTGACCGTTATGAACAGCAATCACTTATGGAAAGATAATCCTGACCCAAATGCAAATGATAAATTATCTACCAGCTGGGGATTAATACCAACCGTACAATATATGCCTTTTAAGGATATGAATCTAAAATTCTATCTGGCTTATACTGCCCGAAAATACAATTATACCAGCTATGCTGAATCGGCTTTTGGCGTAAAAGATTATACAACAGGGCTTTTAGCTGTTGGGTTCATTGCTCCATTATTAGTATTATAAAGTAATAGCCGTAAAAAAAATAAACCACTCTGATTTTGAATCAGAGTGGTTTATTTTTTTTACTGACATAATTAAGTCGAAGGAAAAAAAGTATCTAATTGATAATGCTAATGCTGTAAAAAATACAATTCATTACTTTAAAAAGCTGACTGTGTCTGCTAAATTTTCTTTACTGATGAAGGATGTTATGTAATCCTGAACTTCATTTTTTATTTCATCTCTAGTTGCAAAAGAGTTGATATGAAATTCGTCATCCTGATCAAGAATATGAATTATTTCAGTATAACCTTTAGATATTAAACTTCCTTTTAATTTAATTATATCGAATTGCTGCCTCCCGCTTACATCTTTGCGGATTTTTAGTTTAATAGCTTGTTCCATGGTAATATTTTTATTTCATAATTACTACAGCTTGGGTTCTCTAAAAGTAATACTATTTTTAAATACAATGCAGACTTAAAAACACAAAATAACAGTGATTGACTCAGTATTAGCAATAAAGCAATTTTTAAACTTTTAGGCGAAGGTTTTAATTATAATTATTAAAATTTTAATATAATTTTCATACATCTTCTTACCGAGAAATACACAAACTGCAGAGAATTTTATAAGATCAGCTTCATTATTCATACTATTTCGAAAAATTTTAACGCCAACCCAATTCTGGAGCAATGTATTTTAGTATAGAAGAAAGTATATGTACATTATAGTCAACACCCAATGTGTTAGGTATTGTAAGCAACAATGTATCAGCTTCTTGAATTGCTTCATCCTCTTCTAACTCTTTAATGAGTTTTTCAGGTTCAGCGGCATAACTTTTTCCGAAAATTGCTCGTTTATCACTTTCAATATTACCAAAACTATCAGAACCTTTTCCTTGATCTCCAAAATAGAATTTATCCTGATCTGTGACCAATGCAAAAATGGAACGGCTCACAGAAACCCTTGGTTCGCGTGTATGTCCGGCTTTTTTCCAAGCTTCTTTATACAGTCTGATTTGTTCTGCTTGCTGAATATGGAAAGGTTTTCCGTTTTCGTCATATTTCAGCGTAGAACTTTGCAGATGCATTCCATTTTCGGCCGCCCAAATTGCAGTAGCATTAGATGCTGCTCCCCACCAAATCCTCTCTCTTAATCCTTCTGAATAAGGTTCAAGTCGTAATAAACCAGGTGGATTTGGAAACATAGGAAATGGGTTTGGTTCAGCAAATCCAACACCTTTAAGCCTATCCAAAAATTCTAAAGCTTTTTTACGCCCCATATCGGCATCAGTTTCACCTTGTGCGGGTTCATATCCGAAAGCGCGCCAACCGTCAATAACCTGTTCCGGCGATCCTCTGCTGATTCCTAATTGTAAACGTCCTTCCGAAATTAAGTCGGCTGCACCGGCATCTTCCACCATATATAATGGGTTTTCATATCGCATATCAATAACTCCAGTTCCAATTTCAATTTTGCTCGTTTTAGCGCCAATGGCCGAAAGCAAAGGGAAAGGTGATGCCAACTGTTTTGCAAAATGATGTACTCTGAAATAAGCTCCATCTATACCTATTTCCTCCGCAGCAACAGCTAAATCAATTGACTGAAGAAGTGTATCGCTTGCTGTACGAGCTTTATAAGAAGGATGATTTGCCCAATGCCCAAATGATAAAAATCCTATTTTTTTCATAGATTGCATTATTACTATTAACAATCTCAAATATACGCATCATTATTCAGTGCGTCTGCAAACTTTGAATGGAAAGTGAATTTTTATTCTTTTAATAATCTATCCAATTCTATTTCATTTTCTCTATTTAAGTAAATGGCCTAATGTTTCATTGATATCGTTTTGAGTTCGTAATGCACAAAAACAAGACTTTATAAAATAAAAAAACGAGTTAATTATATAAATTAACTCGTTTCTTGTTTTAGCTTTCTTTGGGGGCATCAAGCTATTTTTCTATGTTTTTTTTCAAACTTTACTTTGAGAAAAAATTAAATTTTACTTTCATCATCAACAGCATCCTGCCATTTATCCCATACTTTAACAGCTTCATTGTAGCCATCATAACCATAGTTCTGACTTAATTGACCTTTGATATTAGGTTCTATAGCAAGTCTGTACGGAATTGGCCAGTAATTATTACGTTTGTCCATAGTATAAAACTTTACACCTGGTTTAAGAGAAATACCAGCTGGATATTTGTTGTAAAGTGTATAATGCACAATACGTTGCCACCAATAACTTCCACCTGTTTTATCTGTTCCTGATTGTTTATCCCAATTTGTTTTGCTGTAAGTATTACCCCATTCATCTGCTTTTCCGCTAAGAGCCAAACAGTGCGAAATACGTTTTAATTCCACATTTCTCCATTCTTCCATATAAAGCTCTCTTCCTCTTTCTGCACAAATATCACCAATAGTTACAGTAGTATACATTTGCGACGCTTTAGCTCTTGCTCTCACAACATTCACATCCTGAGCTGCTCCAGTAGCATTCCCTTGATAAAAACGAGCTTCTGCGCGTAATAGATACGTTTCAGCTAAACGATAGATGTACATATGTGCACTTGCTCCTGCAGTAGCTCCTTGAAAATCATTTGCTGCTGGATTAGCTTCTGCTACAACATCGTGATAAAAGATTTTATAATGAGGAAAATCAAACCAATCACGAATAGAATCCGTTGCTAACAATTTACCAGCTGCATCTTTCATTCTGAAATTTTGTCCAGCCCATGTAGCACTTCCACCCGCTCCAGGAGCATATTTAAGATCTTCCATATTTACCCAGTTACCAACAGTACTGTTATGTCTAAGATCCACTTTATCCTCAACACCATTTACAACCCACATAGGATGCTGTGAATAATAAGAACCACTGATCGTACCAATACCACGCCCTATTGCTCTTTGGTAATCATATTTTGCATTATAATTTGTTTTGTCAGTCAATGGAAAACGAGGTGCCGCAGTTTTACCATCAGGAGTAATTAAGTTAGCATCATTCCAGTTAGGTCCAAAAATTCTCATTGAGGCAAACGCTAAGAATGATTGTGCTCCTCCATTTGGTGCAACTAATATAGCTTCAGTATTAGCAGAAATTACTTTATTCTCAGGTCTATGCAAATCCCAAATCACGTTTCTAGTAATTGGCCATGCTGTAGGATTTCCTCCTGGATCAAAAATTCCTAAAGTGTTTTGTACCAAAGAGTAACCTGATCCATTAATCAAAAGATTAGCTTGTGCTTCAGCGTCAGCAAATCTTCCAGATGCTAAATAACACTTTATTAATAACTGACGACAAGCACCTTTACTAACCATACCTACATATCCTATTTTTGATTGGTCTGGTACCCATTGTACAGCTTTCTCCATATCTGCTGTGATCATTTCGATAATAGCTTCCTTTTTAGTAGAATAATAACTCTGTTTTGGAACAGCCAAAATTTTAGTAATCAATGGAATATCTCCAAATTCGTACACTAGATTAAGATAACGGTATGCTCTATGAAAATAAGCTTGCCCTATATATTTATTTTTAACTTCATCTGATAAACTTTTTACATTACCAATATAAGATAATACTGTATTAGCATTCTTGATACCGGTATAAGCTTCCGTCCAGAGGAATCCTAGATAAAGTGATTCACCACTTGGATCTCTTCTAAAATCTCCAGTTGGAACTATAGTAGCAGCATAATCAGCAATATTACTTCCTGTATCTGTTTTTCCATATTGTGCCATGTCAGAAAAAAGATATTCTGTACCAATAGGCACACTCACGCCCGAGAAACCGTAGTGAATATAATTATTACGCAGCTGTTTATCGCATAATGCTAAAGTTGCCTGCAAACCAGCTTCTGTAGTAAATGTAGCTTCTGGTTCATAAAATGAAAGTGGGTCAGAATCGAGAAAATCTTTTGAACAAGAACTGGACAATACAGCCAATAGTACAAAAGGCACCAGTCTTGAAATTTTATTATTTATATATTTTTTCATTGTTGAATAATTTTTAAAGTTGGAAATTAAAACCTAAATTAAACTGTCTTGTAGCCAATCCTCCTGTTTCTGGGTCTCCAAAATATTTCCATTCTTTAGAAGCAGACCATGTTGCTGCATTTTGAACAGAAGCATAAATTTTAATATTTTTAATATGAGCACGATCTAAAAGATCTCTAGGAAGCGAATAAGCTATCGAGATGTTGTCTAGACGAATAAAACTGCGATCATACAATTTTCCTGGTGCAACTGGAGTTCCAGCAGGTCCTTTAGCATCAAGACGAGCCCATTCATTTGTTGGGTTGTCAAGTGTCCAATACGGGTTTACATATGGATTGAAGTTAAATTTGTACAAACTACTATCGTTAAAAGTATTCATATAAATTGAACTAAGCGATTTGCCTCCATTGTAAGAATACATGCTGATACCTAAATCCCAATTTTTATAAATCTTAAAGTCATTTCGAAGCGACCACTGTACAGGAGGGTTTGAATTCCCTAAAAACTGCTTATCTTTTTCATTATAAACTGCTTTTTTATAAGCAACACCATCTGCATCTACTGCATCTACATCATCTGCTGTATAGCTGTTTTGAACTTTTGGATCTCCAGGACGCTGTCCATATCTTTGAGCTTCTTTCCACTCATCTTTTTGCCAAATTCCAGTTACATTATAATCCCAAATTTGAGAAATTGGTCTGCCTATAAACCATCCATTAGCTGAATCATCACCCTCTTTTTTTCCAATCACATTACCATTAGCATCCTTAATATCTATCATATTGCCATACAATGAGATAATTTTATTTTCGTTGTAAGATATACCGAATGTAGTACGCCATTCAAAGTTTGGTGTTTTCATATTAAGTGTATTAACACTCAATTCAAAACCTTGATTTTGAACCTCTCCAAGGTTAGTTGCAATTGATGAAAATCCTGTAAAACCAGGCAACGATTGACTCATAATCATATCATGAGTAGACGCCTTATAAAGGTCTAAAGTAGCTGTAATACGATCATGCAAGAAACCTAAATCAAGACCAATATTTGTTGATGTTGTTTTTTCCCATTGCAAATTTGGATTTGCCATACGATCAAGTGCTAAATATTTCAACTCAAGCGCTTTTCCTGAAGGATCTAAATAACCCATTGTACCAGTATTTACTAAGTTCGCTAGAGAAATGTATGGATCGGCAAGTGATCTGTTTCCATTTCTACCCCAAGACAAACGCAATTTACCTGTACTCATAGCATCCCAGTTAAACCAATTTTCATTTTTAAAGCTCCAAGCAACTCCAAAAGAAGGGAAAACTGCGTAAGGATTTGAAGCTCCAAATGCCGAATATCCATCACGACGAACAGTCGCTGTCAACATATATCGGTTATCAAACGAATAGAAAAGCCTTGCCATCAATGCATCTGCCGTTTCATGTGTGTCGTTTGATCTAAGTGCGCTATTTGCCATTGTAGCTGTACTAACATTGTGAAACCCTAAGGCATCTGAAGGCTGAATATTATACGCATCCATTCCATCTGACCAAAAACGACGTTCTTCAGCTTCTTGAACAAAAGTTGCAATGATATGATGTTTTTCAGCAATTGTATAATCCCATGCTAATGTATTATTCAAGTTATACTCAAATCTTGTAGAATTGTTTCTATTTGCTCCAGTGGTAGCTGCAGGCCAGTTTGGGTTTTGTGTTGACCTAAAGTAACGATCGTGGAAAAATTGATAACGAGGAGCAATATTAAATGAATAAGTAATACCTAAAGGCAAAGTTACCTTTGTATTGAAAATGGCATTTAATGTTGTATATCCAGTCTCCTTATCAATAAATTGACGTTCGTAATAATAGTTATAGTTCTGTCCCGAAACATTTTTCCCCATTGGCTGTCTCTCATAGTTGCCATTTGCATCTATAAAAGTTCCAAATGGGCTGGTTCTCATCATATTATTATCCCCAGAGTTTGTACCTAAAGAAGGAGTAACGTCTCCATCTGTGCGATCTTGAAAATTAATGTTTGCTCCAAAGTCAAGCCAATCAGTAATTTTAGCATCAACTTTCATATTAGAACGAGCCGATTTATAATCATTTCCAACAATAGCTCCTTCTGAAGTTAAATAACCAAAAGACATGTAATAGTTTACCTTGTCTCCTGCTCCCGAAATACTTAAATTATTGTCATGATTAATTCCTGTTCTAAAAGAGCTATTACTCCAATCATGCGTTTTATCTGCTAAGAAATTAGCCATTAGCGATGGATCAAAATTCAATCCTAAACGTGTACCCCATACTTCTTTACTGCTTTTTCCTGCTGTTTGAGTTGCTGGCTGATAAGCCAACCACTGCGCTTCAGTAATACCCCATTTACCTAAATCATTTGGACTTGAAAAGTATCCAGGTTTACCATTAGCAACTGTTCCTGCTATCCATGCTTCGTATTGTTTCGTCGTTGTATTGACACCATAAGTTTGAGCAGTTTCCCAATCTTCACGATATTTTAAGTATCCTTCTGGAGAATACACACCACGATAGGCACTCTTGTTGCTAATTGTTGTGTTTGTAGTCAAACTAACAATAGGCTTACCTGTTTTTCCTTTTTTAGTTGAAATAAGAATAACCCCTGCAGCCGCTCTCGATCCATATACAGATGCCGCCGAAGCATCTTTTAAAATATCAAGTTGCTGAATATCATCAGGATTGATTTCTGACAACTCGCCATAAAACTGCATTCCGTCTAAAATAATAAGCGGTGAATTATGACTTCCTCCAGTATAAACAGAAGTCTGCCCTCTAACTTGTATGCTTCCTCCTCCTTTAGCAGAAGGATCATAGCCTACCCTTACACCAGGTGTACCTCTTAATATATCCTGAACGGTTTGTGGATTTTGGTTCGCCAACTTATCAGGTGTTACCTGAACAATTGCTCCCGTCAAATCCTTTTTCTTCATTTTACCATAACCTACTACAACAACTTCTTCTAGTGAAGTAGTAGCTTTTTTCATTTTTACAGTAATTAAAGCTTCGCCTTTTACGCTGACCTCTGTAGTTACATAACCTAAATAAGATACGACTATCACTGCATTCTCGTTATCTACTTTTAAAGTAAATTTTCCGTCAAAATCTGATGAAGTCGAATTTTTACTTCCTTTTTCTAAAATTGAAACTCCTGGCATCGGCATGCCACTTTCATCAACTACTATTCCCTTGACGTTTTTTTGAAAGTTTACATTTTCATGTTCTTTTGCACTTTTTGCACTAATCGCGTATCCATCTATTTGAGTTAAAGAAAATAATACACAGAGCATCATCATTTTCTTTTTCAAACTAAATACAGATACACAATCAGGACCATTTTTAATCCTAATAAAATTTGTCATTTTTGGTTCTACTTTTTGGTTAATTAATTAGTTAGTGTCAATCACTCGACTAAGGTGGAATCGATTAGTGATCTACTGTGCAAAATTGAATAATAATGGTTCTGAGGAGGGGTAATAAAATACATTTTTGGGGATACTATAGTCTTGCAAATGCATTTCAGCTCTTTTTTTACCTTAAAAAAATGGCATCGATAAAAAAATGCAGGAAAAATTATATAATATTCAAACACAATAAATTCAATGTAAAAAAGACGCAAAATCAGATTTTTTTTAAAAAAGAAAAATGATTACTTCAAAAGTGGATTCCAAATAAAATACAAATCATTAAAAATGGTGGAAATATTCTTTTCAAAGCATTACGTAGTGTAACTATCACACTTATAATCAAGGATATTTGGATTGCAAATAGTCTAAAAACAAAAAAAGCCAAATCTTCCGATTTGGCCTTTTCTATATTTATTGATAAAAATTAATTATTTGACATCAAACCAAAGTTTGGTTGTAAGAAGGTCTTTACCTTGAACAGCTACTGCTGCTTGATAACTAACTCCGTTTAAAGATTGTTCTGTACCAGGATAGAAGAAACGTGCAGGAATCTGTCCATCTAAAACTGTCGCTGGTCCGGCTTTCAATACTGGATAATCAAGTCTTCTCCACTCTGCAAAAGCATCAAGACCTTGTCCGTAGAAGGCGATCCATTTTTGAGTACCAATTGATTTTGCATAGTTTGAAGCATCATATTTTACAGTTGCCTGATTTAAATAATTAGCAATAACTGTTGCATCTGTAATTCCGAATTGATTGAACGATGCAGTAATGGCGCTTTTATAAAGCTGTTCAGCATCTCCTGAAATATAACCTCTTGCAACGGCCTCAGAAAGATTAAATAATGTTTCTGAATAAGAAGCAATTACAGCCGGCGATGTCGAAGTCAAGAAATAAGTTCCCGGTTTTGATGTTTTAGCAAAACCTTGACTATTTGCATCACTGTTTGATAATCCATTTGCACCTCCAACATATTTTCCAACGCTTGCATCTGACGGAAGCTGCGCATATACTGGTAAACGTGGGTCAACTAACTCATTTAATTTATCAACCAATGTTTTTGAAATACGATAATCATCACGAGTTTCAAACCAAGCCGAAGCTGGATTTTGCTGAGGTGAGCTGATATAAGTAAATTTAAAAGTGTCATTATTACTGCTAAGTAACCCAGCTGCATCGCTAGTTGCATCAATTGCAGCTTGTTTTGCTAAAGCAGGTTCTCTGTCTGAAATTCTCAATGCAATACGTAAACGAAGTGAATTTACCAGTTTTTTCCATTTCGAAATATCACCTTTATAAACCAAATCACCAGTTACAGCACCATTCGAAGAGTTCAATAAAGATTGTGCTTGTTTTAAATCTTCAAGCAATCCCGTATATACTTCTTTCTGTGTATTATATGCTGGTGTTACTTTTTGCCCAGCTTCTTTATAAGGAATACTTCCGTAAGCATCAGTCAGCAATAAAAATGTCCATGAACGCAATGTTAATGCAATTCCTTTGTAATTTGAATTTGCCTGTTCTGCAGGAAAATTAATAATGGTATTTAAATCTGTAACCAAAGTTGCATATCCTGTATTCCACAATGATGTGAAAGAAGTATTTGATACATCATATCGATCTGGTTCTGTATATTGGATTTTAGCCCAATGCTGCACAAACAATAAAGACGAGTCAAAATTATTTGTTGATCCCCAATATAAGTCGGCGCCCTGTTTTAATGTTCCTGTTAACAGATAAGGTGCCAATGGGGTTTCCGTTGCATTTGGATTTGCATTAATGTCATCCAAAGTATCGCTGCAAGAAACAGAAGCTAGCGATAATGCAAACAATATTATATATGATAGTTTTTTTAGCATGATTCTGTGTTTTTAAAATTTAAGATTAACATTAAGACTAAAATTTCTTGTAGTTGGCAAAGCTAAACTCTCCAAACCTTGAGCATTTCCAGTAGTGAAAGCTGTTTCAGGATCAATATTTGGCACATCTTTATAAATAAAGAACAGGTTACGACCTACGGCAGTAATACTTGCTCCAACCAATCCCAATTTTTTAGCAAATGATCTATTTAAATTGTAAGCCAGTTTTATCTCTCTCATTTTCACAAAAGTTGAGCTATAAATATAAGCCTCGCTGATATTGTATGACGCTTTGTAGTATTCCTGTGCGCTAAGCACTGACGTGTTTTTAGTTCCATCAGCATAAACTCCATTAAAGATCATTCCATCATCATATACTGTTGCTCCACCTGGAGCAGTTGCACCTGCTGGCAATAAAGTTTTTGTAGTACCTGTTACGATAATAATTTAATCCGCCATTGGCAGCATCACGGCCTGGAAGTGTTTCAGCTAAAACACCAGTATAATCACCTGTTCTGTTTGTTCCTGAGAAAAGTTCTCCGCCTACACTAGCATCAATAAGGAATGACAATTCAATGTTTTTATACGTAAATGTGTTTGTAATACCTGCTAAATAATCTGGAGTATAATGTCCTAAAACTTTCTTTGTAGGATCAGCTTTTGGTAATCCATTTGCGCCAACTACAATATTTCCGTTTGCATCACGCTGATAAGCGGTTCCATAAAGCGCTCCATAAGCTTGTCCTACAGATGCTAATACATCTACACCTCCAGAAGAACCAATTGTATAATTCTGAATCTGTTTATCATAATCAAGAATTTTTACTTCGCTTATATTCTTCGAATAATTTACGCCAACATTCCATTTGAAGTTTTCATTTTGAACAGGGTTTCCGTCCAATTGAATTTCAATACCATGATTATTTATTTTTCCAGCATTGATTAACTGTGAATTATAACCGCTAGATGCTGTTGTTTTTATCTCTAAAATTTGATCAAAACTATTCGTATTGTAATAAGCGGCATCAAAATGCAATCTGTTTTTCCAGAAAGAAGCTTCCAAACCAACTTCAGAAGAACGAGTTGTTTCTGGTTTCAAATTCTCATTAAGTTTCTTTTGCGAAGAAGTCTGAATCGGATTTCCGTCGAATGCCGTCTGAAAATTATAAACTGTTGATAATTGGTAAGGATCAGCGTCATTACCTACTTCAGACCAACCACCACGAACTTTTAAGAAATCAAGTGTATTACTTTTAATATTCAAAGCATCAGTCAATACTAAACTTCCATTAACAGAAGGATAAAAATAAGAACGGTTACTGCTTGGTAATGTTGACGACCAGTCGTTACGAGCCGTTAGGTTTAAAAACGCATAATTTCTAAATCCTAATTGTGCCGAAGCATATGCACTATATACTCTTAATCTTGAAATTGAATTTGATGATGTCAACGGATCTCTTGAATTCGTCAATGTATACAAATCTGGTACAGCTAAACGCGGTGCTTTTTGATAATTGTTTGCATCACTGTGGTTACGAATATTAGATCCAGCAAGAGCATCTAAACTAAAATCATCATTCAGCTTTTTAGTATATTGCAAGATCCCTTCTGTATTTTGTTCGTTTACAGTATAAGCATCTTCTGCATAAGACCCAAACGGAGTTCCATTTGTTCCATACTTAATTGTGTATTTTCTTCGATCGTTATAATAATCAACTCCCGTACGGAATCTAAAATTAAGTCCATCGATAATTTTTACATCCAAATGAATATCTCCAATTAAACGATTACGTTGCTGACTTGTAGTATTGTAATATGCATTCCAGTAGGGATTACTGTAATAGCTGTTGTTCCAGTTCTGATTCCAATTGTTCTTAAGTTCATCAGTATCAACTTGTCGTCCAAACCAAAGAAACTGAAGCATTACACCAGCCGCACGACCTCCTGATGGTCCTCCTGGCAATTGTGGCGCATTAGTAACAGTATAATTAGCCGTTACTCCTACCTTAATATTTGGAGATATTTGGTAATTGGTATTAACAGTGAAATTTGTTTTATTTACTTCACTATTAGGTACTGTTCCTAATTGTTTTTGATTGTTTACTCCCAAGCGAAAATCTGATTTTTCATCTGATTTTGCTACAGAAACACTATTATCATAAGTAACTCCCGTATTAAAAAAGTCTTTCACATTATTAGGATGAGCTACAAAAGGTACTGCAACACCATTTGAATAAAATTGAGGAATCAAGCGTCCGTCCATTTTTGGACCCCAGCTTTCGTCAACTCCATCATTAATTCCGCCTCCTTTACCATCAACATAGCTAAACTTTCCGTTTGAACCTTGTCCAAAAGTATTTTGATAACTAGGCAAAGTACTAACTTGAGAAACCGTTATACCTGAGTTAACAGTAATTCCAAGTCCTTTTTGACCTTTTCCAGATTTTGTAGTAATTAAAACAACACCATGCGCCGCACGTGATCCATAAAGAGCAGCAGCATTTGGGCCTTTAAGCACCGTCAATGTTTCAATATCCTGTGGATTTAAATCAGAAATTGCATTTTTGAAATCTCTAGTTGCTCCTCCAGAATTCAATTGTGAGTTATCTACCGGAATTCCGTCAACAACAAACAATGGCTGATTGTTTCCTGCAATAGAAGTTTCTCCACGAATAATAATACGTGAAGATCCCATATCTCCTTGTGAATTAGTGATACGCACACCCGCTAATTTACCAGTAAGACTATTTAAAAAGTTAGTCTCTTTTGTATCTGATAATTCCTTGCCTTTAAGTGCCTGAGTAGTATAACCTAAAGATTTCTTTTCTTTTGTAATACCTAAGGCTGTAACTACAACTTCTGACAACACATTTTGTTCTGCAGTAAGATCAATAACTACTGCATTTTGATTCACTACAATTTCGGTTTTTTTATATCCCAAATAACTTACTATAAGTGTATAAGGAAACTTCTGCCCTGTTTGGAAAAAAAATTTCCCGTCTAAATCTGTTACCACTCCGTGTGTAGTTCCTTTAATGTTTACCGAAGCACCTATAACAGGCTCTTTTGTAACAGCGTCGATTACTGTTCCTTCGAGTTTCGATTGGATTAAAGGTTTAGTCTCTTGAGCTCTAAGCCCTATGGAAATCAATAAAATGCATAACCATGCATATGTATTTAATTTTTTTTTCATTACTTTGTTTTAGTTTAATAAAAGGTGAGCCGAAAACAGATTTACTCCATTCTCGCTTTCCTTATAGAGATGAACAATTTCTTTTAAGCTTCACCATTTCTGCTGCAACAGAAATGGTTTTTTTATTTACTGCACATTCGTTTTTTCATTTTGATTTTTTTTTTGATTACTACTGTTTGTTTTGGTCTTTTTCAAGATTTCGATCCTGTAATTCAGGATTCTTCTTTTGATATTTTTTAAGATTTTCAGACTTACATCTTTTAAAAATGTCAACTTAAAAAGATGAAATTGTCAAAATATTTTATTGCCTGCTCAAAAATTAAATGTATTATTATGCCTATTTTATTGGACTTTTTTAAAACTCTACTAATTTGATAGAACAAAAGTATATTAAAATTTTTAATACAAAAATTTTAAATGTTTTTTTTGTAAAAAAATTGTTAACGAAATTGATTTCGAAATTTTAAATAGCTAAAAACAAGATGATTAGTAATTAACTGTATATTTAGGATTTTATAAGAATTTTACTAATTTAACAGAATAAACTTAGAAATTAAAGTCAATTTCTAAAATCCTTTAAAAGAGAAAACATTAAAAAGAAACTACTCTAAAAACAAAAAGAGCCAAGAATTTAGCTTAATTCTTGGCTCTTTTTTGCTTTATCTTGTCGATTTAACTTTGTCAAAGTTTGAAACTTTGACAATTTCCCAGACTCGTCTATGTGTGAGAAACTAGTTTCTTTTTCACCAACTTATTTAAATTTAAAGCTGAAAAATCTATGTTTCTATGTGTTTAAAAAAAAATTACATGAAATTAAATACAACTTCCTCTTTAAAAAACATTTCATATCTAAAAATGAAATTCGTTAGTTTCTTTTAAAAAATTCGTTTTAATTCGATTCCGTTTAGAATAGTTTTTCCTGTTTTGGCTTTAAAATCAACATGAATTCCTTTTCCATCTTTCACAAAAATGGTTGTTTTCATATCGACTGCTTTTTCTGGTTCTAGATAATTTTGGTTTCCGAAATTTTCTAAAAACAATTCTCCGTTTACTAAAACATCAAAAACTCTAAAAACTTTTTCTTCTTTTACACTTTTCTCTGCCAAATTATAAGCCAAAGCCTCTCTTGTATTTCCAGAAATCAACTCAGCAAAATAAAGCGTCACTTCGTATTTTCCATTGGGAACATCAAAATTAAAAGCTTCAATTCCTTCTCTTTGGGTTTGGTAAATTGGATCGTTTTCAGTTCCTTTTATCAATTTATTTGTTCCATATGGAATCTGAGGATTTCCAGGCATTTTATAAACTTGACCGCCTAGATAACCCCAACCACCAGTTTTGAATTCTTGTTCTGGAAGCCAGTTTTGATTCGTTAATTCATCCGTATATTGACGTTTATCACCTAAACTGATTCGGATGTTTTCAAAAGGATATTTTTTGCTGTTTAAATTTGGCGAATAAAGCGTATAATTAATTGAAGCAAAATCTTTTACATTTTCGTTTGAAGTTGAAAAAGCTTCAACTAAATTAATTCCGTTTTTAAAAGGAACTTTAAAAATAACCGAACCTTCATTTGTTTTTTGACTTCCTAAATTTTGTCCGTTTACTTTTAAAGTGATTTCATTTTGATTAGAAAAAACTTCCAGATTCTCATAATAAAGTTCATCAATTTCAGAAACTAAAACTCCCGAACGATTCGTCCAAGCTTTAGAACCAATACTTACAACGGGCTTTTTAGACAATCGTGCTTGATAAAGATAATAAGCATCTTTCGGAATTCTATCCCACGACATAATCCCTTTGTTATTCATGTGAGGCCAGCTTTCGGCTCTTCCCTCCGAATTAAATTCAACCAAATTCCAGATTGTTCCTCCGGCAACATAATCAAGATTTTCAATCGCATTCAAATAATGTTTATGATAAAGCATCGCATATTCCATAGATTTATCAAATCTCTGCGGATTCTGAGATCGCATTCTTCTGTCGGCATCAGCGCCAAATTCTGTGATTACCATAGGTTTGTCAGGTAAAACCTGATGGTGTTTTTCCAAGTATTTTTCTAAACCGCCAAACTCACCATTGTACCAGCCTTGATATAAATTCCATCCAACAACCATTGGAATTTTAGTCAATCCAACTGAATTGTACAAATCGAAAGCGCCGTGATTAGGAATCATCGTATATCTTGAAGGATCTTCCTCCCTAGTTAGATTTTCAAGTTTTTGTGCCAATGCTGCAACGTTTTTATAATACGTTTGTCTTTCTGCCGATTTATCATCGTACCTTGGGCGAAGCAAAATTTCATTCATGTACGCCCAAACAATTACGCTCGGATGATTAAAACTCTGACGAATCATTTCACGTTGCATTTCAAGGCTATTGTCTTCAAATTCCTTCGTTTCTGTGATTCGGTTAACTTCTGGAGTTTCTACCATTGCTAAAAGTCCGATTCTATCAGAAGTTTCCAAAACAACTGGATCTTGCGGATAGTGTGCTACACGAACAAAATTTCCGCCCATGTCTTTAATCAGTTGCATGTCTTTTTCGGCTAAAGCGTCTGGCAAGGCATTCGCCAAATCTTTATAATCCTGATGACGATTGGCACCAATTAATTTGGTTGGTTTACCATTTAGAAAAAAACCTTTATCAGCGGTAAATTCAAACCATCTGAAACCAATTGGAGCAGAAAACAAATCCAATTGTTGCTTTGTTTTTTTATCTAAAATAACAGAAACTACCTTGTATAAAGTTGGCTGATCTGGCGACCATAATTTCGGATTCTGAATTGCTCTTGAAAGTTGCTTGAACTCGGTTTTAGAATTTGGTTTTAGTTTTAAATCTGAAGTAATATTGGCAACTTCAACATTATTATCATCTAATAATTTTGTTGTAATTTTTATTTCTTTTGAAGAATTAGAAGCGTTTTCTACAATTCCTTTCAATTGAAAATTTGCTGAAGCAGCAGAAACAGAAGGTGTTGTTACAAAAACGCCGTCAGAAGCTTTATTGTTCATATCAAAATGAACTTCATTTGCAACAACCAAATAAACATCTCGGTAAATACCGCCATAAAAAGTAAAATCAGCATCAAGAGGTGGAATATTTTCGTTGTAGCTATTGTCCACTTTTACCACAATATGATTCCCTTTTTCTGGATTATCAAACTGAAGAAAGTCATTTATTGGAAAACTGAAAAAGTTATATCCTCCAATGTGCGAACCCACTTTTTTTCCATTAATATAGACTTCAGTTATCTGACTCGCACCTTCAAAATAAAGATAAACCGACTTATTTTTCCAGCTTGGATTTATGAAAATCGTTTTCTTGTACCAGCCTTCACCGCGATAATAGCCCCATTGGTCGTCCATGACATCAACCTTATTCCAGCTATGTGGCAGGTTGACATCTTCCCAATTTACATTTTTTTCATTCTCTATATCGGTGGTTTGGGCTTTTCCCTTATAAAATTGCCAATTTGAATTAATGGATTGTTTAATTTTTTCCTGACTGAATCCTGTCACAAAAGCAAACAGTATACATAGGAGTATAATTTTTCTTTGAGTCATCTTAATTTAATTTTCTGGGTTTACCACTCTCCAGAAAAACAAACCACCTTTTTGTATTTTCTGAACTGGCTAAAAATTGATTATAATTTTGGTTTTCCTCGTTAATAAATTAACTGTAATCGTATAATTTTCATTTTAAAATGAATTTGACTATTTAGTTTTAAAGCCTTTTATGCGATCACCATACCGACTGCCAAGATACTAAAAGATCTTATTCTAGCATCACTTTCAAAGTAAATAGATTTCAAATTAATTTCAAGATTACTTTTAATTTCACCATAAAATCTGAAATTTTCAGAAGCAATCTAAAATGGCACCAACTGAATATTTACAATTGAATGATTTTGAAAACAATTGCAAGTTTAATTTAAAATTTAAAATAAAACTTTTCTGGGCGCTTCCCTCCTAGCGGTGCTGTCTGCTGTATCTTTTTGGGGAGAATTTCAGCTCAAAAGAGCATCTGGGTCTCCAAAACCAAAACTTGTTCAAAACAAAAAACCCTATCCGTTTTGGATAGGGTTTTTCAAAAGAAAGGCGACGACATACTCTCCCACATGACTGCAGTACCATCTGCGCAGGCGGGCTTAACTTCTCTGTTCGGGATGGGAAGAGGTGAGCCCCGCCGCAATAACCACCTTAAGGCTGTTGGTTGCTTGGGCAACTTTTTAATTAATAATTGATAATTGACAATTAATAATTAAAACAATATCTTAACATACTGAGATAAAGAAAGTTTTTCATTTTAGAAAGTTTCTTTCCCGAGCCTTTCGGCTCGGGAAAAAGGGTGTACATAAGCTTACGGATTATTAGTACTACTCGACTATGACATTACTGCCTTTACATCTATAGCCTATCAACGTGGTCATCTTCCACGATCCTTAAAAGAAATCTCATCTTGTGGTGGGTTTCGCGCTTATATGCTTTCAGCGCTTATCCCTTCCCAACGTAGCTACTCTGCGGTGCCCCTGGCGGGACAACAGATACACTAGAGGTTGGTCCAATTCGGTCCTCTCGTACTAGAATCAGATCCACTCAAATTTCTAACGCCCACAGTAGATAGAGACCGAACTGTCTCACGACGTTCTGAACCCAGCTCGCGTGCCACTTTAATGGGCGAACAGCCCAACCCTTGGGACCTTCTCCAGCCCCAGGATGTGACGAGCCGACATCGAGGTGCCAAACCCCCCCGTCGATATGAGCTCTTGGGGGAGATCAGCCTGTTATCCCCGGCGTACCTTTTATCCTTTGAGCGATGGCCCTTCCATGCGGAACCACCGGATCACTATGCTCTACTTTCGTACCTGATCGACCTGTATGTCTCTCAGTCAAGCTCCCTTATGCCATTGCACTCTACGCACGGTTACCAAGCGTACTGAGGGAACCTTTAGAAGCCTCCGTTACTCTTTTGGAGGCGACCACCCCAGTCAAACTACCCACCAAGCAATGTCCCCCGCAATCGCGGGGTTAGGCCTCAGATAAACAAAGGGTTGTATTTCAACAATGACTCCAAAGCGCCTGGCGACGCCCCTTCACAGTCTCCAACCTATCCTACACATCATTTATCCAAGGTCAATACTAAGCTATAGTAAAGGTGCACAGGGTCTTTTCGTCCCACTGCGGGTAAACGGCATCTTCACCGTTACTACAATTTCACCGAGCTCATGGCTGAGACAGTGTCCAGATCGTTACACCATTCGTGCAGGTCGGAACTTACCCGACAAGGAATTTCGCTACCTTAGGACCGTTATAGTTACGGCCGCCGTTTACTGGGGCTTCAATTCAATGCTTCTCCGAAGATAACATCTCCTCTTAACCTTCCAGCACCGGGCAGGTGTCAGGCCCTATACTTCATCTTGCGATTTTGCAGAGCCCTGTGTTTTTGATAAACAGTCGCCTGGACCTCTTCACTGCGGCCCCGATTGCTCGGGGCGACCTTTCTCCCGAAGTTACAGGTCTATTTTGCCTAATTCCTTAGCCATGAATCTCTCGAGCACCTTAGGATTCTCTCCTCAACTACCTGTGTCGGTTTACGGTACTGGTTCTCATTGCCTGAAGTTTAGAGGTTTTTCTTGGAAGCCCTTAGGCGCACTATCTCTTTGTCCGAAGACTCCGAGTACTATCGTATTTCCCCAAGACGCGTGGATTTGCCTGCGCATCTTATAGGTAGGTACTTCAACGAACTATTCCGTCAGTTCGCGGCGCTTTCATCACTCCGTCACCCCATCACAGCAATAAGAAGTACGGGAATATTAACCCGTTGGCCATCGACTGTCCCTTTCGGGTTCGCCTTAGGTCCAGACTAACCCACAGCTGATTAGCATAGCTGTGGAAACCTTAGTTTTTCGGTGTGCGGGTTTCTCGCCCGCATTATCGTTACTTATGCCTACATTTTCTTTTCTGACCGGTCCAGCATACCTTGCGATACACCTTCAGCCCTGTCAGAATGCTCCCCTACCACTTGCAGTTGCCTGCAAATCCATAGCTTCGGTAATATGTTTATGCCCGATTATTATCCATGCTCGTCCGCTCGACTAGTGAGCTGTTACGCACTCTTTAAATGAATGGCTGCTTCCAAGCCAACATCCTAGCTGTCTGGGCAGACAAACCTCGTTCTTTCAACTTAACATATATTTGGGGACCTTAGCTGATGGTCTGGGTTCTTTCCCTCTCGGACTTGGACCTTAGCACCCAAGCCCTCACTGCTGTGAAACATTATATAGCATTCGGAGTTTGTCAGGAATTGGTAGGCGGTGAAGCCCCCGCATCCAATCAGTAGCTCTACCTCTATATAACTATCATCAGCGCTGCACCTAAATGCATTTCGGGGAGTACGAGCTATTTCCGAGTTTGATTGGCCTTTCACCCCTACCCACAGGTCATCCGAAGACTTTTCAACGTCAACCGGTTCGGACCTCCACTGTGTGTTACCACAGCTTCATCCTGCCCATGGGTAGATCACACGGTTTCGCGTCTAACACTACTGACTAAAGCGCCCTATTCAGACTCGCTTTCGCTGCGGATCCATGGCTTAACCACTTATCCTTGCCAGCAACGTTAACTCGTAGGCTCATTATGCAAAAGGCACGCCGTCACCCCACGAAAGGGCTCCGACCGCTTGTAAGCGTATGGTTTCAGGATCTATTTCACTCCGTTATTCACGGTTCTTTTCACCTTTCCCTCACGGTACTGGTTCACTATCGGTCTCTCAGGAGTATTTAGCCTTAGCGGATGGTCCCGCCGAATTCAGACAGGGTTTCACGTGCCCCGCCCTACTCAGGATACCGCTATCCATTACACTTGTTGCCCATACGGGGCTGTCACCCTCTTTGGCGCTCCTTTCCAGAAGCTTCCGGTTCCTTGTGCATGAAATATCGCGGTCCTACAACCCCAACAATGCCGTAACATTATTGGTTTGGGCTAATCCGCGTTCGCTCGCCACTACTTACGGAATCACTTTTGTTTTCTTCTCCTCCGCCTACTTAGATGTTTCAGTTCAGCGGGTTTGCCCACCTATCGGTGTACTATCTCTTCAAGATAGTGGGTTGCCCCATTCGGGTATCTGCGGATCGATCGATGTGTGCTCGTCCCCGCAGCTTTTCGCAGCTTATCACGCCCTTCATCGCCTCTGAGAGCCTAGGCATCCCCCATACGCCCTTATTTTGCTTATTGTACCAATCTTGAAATCAATCAAGACCGTTTTTTTTTGTCTTCTGCAAGAAATGCAGAAAACGCTTTCTACTTTTTATTATTTTCTTATCTCAATATGTCAATGAACTTTGTCAAGCTTTAGGCTTCAAGCAATATGCCTTAGGCTTTATTAGCTTACAGCCTACAGCTTATAGCTTACGGCTTTTTGTGGAGAATAACGGAGTCGAACCGTTGACCTCCTGCGTGCAAGGCAGGCGCTCTAGCCAGCTGAGCTAATCCCCCAATCTAATTATGAATTGTGAATTATGAATTATGAATTTTTTGTAATCCGTAATCTTTCAACTCTAGAATTTCCTTCTTTTTAAGCTTTCCAGTCTTTCCAATCATCAATTGCCAATTATTAATTGTCAATTCATCTTAAAAAGTAGTCCCGGGCAGACTCGAACTGCCGACCCCTACATTATCAGTGTAGTACTCTAACCAGCTGAGCTACGAGACTCTGTTTTACCTAAGTTTTATCATTATTTTAAATCGACAGCAAGAGTAATCGAATCTTGTCATTCAGAACGTTCAGGATCTTCATCTTTTTTCCCCATCGTGTGCAAGCACTAACAATCGGGCTCTAGAAAGGAGGTGTTCCAGCCGCACCTTCCGGTACGGCTACCTTGTTACGACTTAGCCCTAGTTACCAGTTTTACCCTAGGCAGCTCCTTGCGGTCACCGACTTCAGGCACCCCCAGCTTCCATGGCTTGACGGGCGGTGTGTACAAGGCCCGGGAACGTATTCACCGGATCATGGCTGATATCCGATTACTAGCGATTCCAGCTTCACGGAGTCGAGTTGCAGACTCCGATCCGAACTGTGACCGGCTTTGTAGATTCGCTCCTGGTCGCCCAGTGGCTGCTCTCTGTACCGGCCATTGTAGCACGTGTGTAGCCCAAGGCGTAAGGGCCGTGATGATTTGACGTCATCCCCACCTTCCTCACAGTTTGCACTGGCAGTCTTGTTAGAGTTCCCGACTTGACTCGCTGGCAACTAACAACAGGGGTTGCGCTCGTTATAGGACTTAACCTGACACCTCACGGCACGAGCTGACGACAACCATGCAGCACCTTGTAAATTGTCTTGCGAAAGTTCTGTTTCCAAAACGGTCAATCTACATTTAAGCCTTGGTAAGGTTCCTCGCGTATCATCGAATTAAACCACATGCTCCACCGCTTGTGCGGGCCCCCGTCAATTCCTTTGAGTTTCATTCTTGCGAACGTACTCCCCAGGTGGGATACTTATCACTTTCGCTTAGCCACTGAGCTTGCGCCCAACAGCTAGTATCCATCGTTTACGGCGTGGACTACCAGGGTATCTAATCCTGTTCGCTACCCACGCTTTCGTCCATCAGCGTCAATCAATTGGTAGCAACCTGCCTTCGCAATTGGTATTCCATGTAATCTCTAAGCATTTCACCGCTACACTACATATTCTAGTTGCTTCCCAATAATTCAAGTCCAGCAGTATCAATGGCCGTTCCACCGTTGAGCGATGGGCTTTCACCACTGACTTACTAGACCGCCTACGGACCCTTTAAACCCAATGATTCCGGATAACGCTTGGATCCTCCGTATTACCGCGGCTGCTGGCACGGAGTTAGCCGATCCTTATTCTTACGATACCGTCAAGCTCCTACACGTAGGAGTGTTTCTTCTCGTACAAAAGCAGTTTACAATCCATAGGACCGTCATCCTGCACGCGGCATGGCTGGATCAGGCTTGCGCCCATTGTCCAATATTCCTCACTGCTGCCTCCCGTAGGAGTCTGGTCCGTGTCTCAGTACCAGTGTGGGGGATCTCCCTCTCAGGACCCCTACCCATCGTAGCCTTGGTAAGCCGTTACCTTGCCAACTAGCTAATGGGACGCATGCTCATCTTTCACCGTTGTGACTTTAATTATAAAAGGATGCCCTTCCATAATACTATGAGGTATTAATCCAAATTTCTCTGGGCTATCCCTCTGTGAAAGGCAGATTGCATACGCGTTACGCACCCGTGCGCCGGTCTCAAGGCCCGAAAGCCTCTACCCCTCGACTTGCATGTGTTAAGCCTGCCGCTAGCGTTCATCCTGAGCCAGGATCAAACTCTTCATCGTATATTGTTTGCTTCGATTTCCCGAAGCTGTTTATTATTCGACGAACATCTATCGGTTCTTTTTCGAATCTTCCGATTCCATTACTCTTATTCTTTTTGTTCCAGCATCTCTGCTGAAACGGCTGTCAATTCAATATGTCTACGAACGTAATTTTTTGTCTTTCGCTTGTCTCTCAAAGCGGGTGCAAAACTAAAACTTCTTTTTGTTTCTCGCAAGAAAAAAATGAAAAAATTTGAAGCTTTTTTTTTCGCCTCTTTTTTTTGTTTTTCTCACCAGTATCTCAAGGAACTTTCCGTGTTTTGCGGGGTGCAAATGTAATACCCGTTTTCCATTCCTGCAAGCTTTTCCGAATCTTTTTTTGAAAATAAATTTTCAGTCCTGATTCTCTTTCCTGCCAGTATTTCGGCGAACGTCTTTCGCTGTTGCGGGTGCAAAAGTACCACCTTTATCCAGTTATACAAGCTTTTTCAGGATCTTTTTTTCCTGTTTTTTCATTCTTTTTCTTAACTTGCTGATAACGGATTCTTTACAAATCGATTTTTTTTCATCCTTTGTGGGATTTTTCTGAATTACGATGCACTTTCTCTGTTTTTCACGCTCTTTCTGCCTGAAGTTTTGAAGAGTTTTCAGTCTTTATTGCTGTTTTCTGAGCAGAAATCAGGATTTCGGAACCTGCTTCCCTGCCCATTTTCTTTCGGAATTGCCTTTCACTCCGGGATATTTCTTCTGGAAACCAATGCCCTAGCCCCGATAGAAGCGGAAATCCTTTTGCTTTTTCCTTTAAAAAGCAAAAGATTGAAGCGGATAGCGGGATCAAGCTCCTGAAAAATTCTAAACTTGAAAGCTTCGACTTCGCTCAGCATGACAAACTTTACTTCTACATATTACATACATAGTCGAAATAAAATCATTTACTCCTTATATATATGTATAAAAAACAAACCCGACAGGTTTTGAAAACCTGTCGGGTTGTGGGAATGAAGTTTACACTTATATGTATGTATCCTTTATTAAGGCTATCAATTACTTCTTTTGTGATTTGAATACTTTTTAATTTAGCCTCAGTATCAAAAATAGGGCTTGTTGTCATCAATTCATTAATCTTATCGAAGTTAATACCACTCTAACTTTATATATTTGTTTCCTAAATTGTACTTATATATAATGACCATACAAGATTTAATAGGCAAATATGTTGTCTCTGGAAGCAACCAGGAAGAAAATAACGAAATCACTTATAAAGGGATTTTGACTTTGTCCTTAGATAAGAACAACCGAATTATTGCAAACTGGCTTATTAATGAAACTCAAAAACAAAAAGGTTCTGGCTTCTTTAAAGACAATATTCTAGTGATTAACTTTAGCTATAAAGGGGACGATCATAAAATTTATAAAGGAGTTGCCGTTTACCGCTGTGTAACCAAAGATTTTCTGGATGGATTTTGGTCTGAAAAACATGGTAATCCTCTTTATCTTGGGGCAGAACAATGCCTGCGAATGGAAACCTCAGAACAGCTGAATTAAATAGTTTTAAAACAAGCTATTTAATATCGTAATCTATAATTGTCTTTTTACGGTTTTTTAGTTCCATAAATTGCAACTTCATTTCTAATGTATTTATTGATTTTTTTTCCACTCAAAATTTCCATTTTGACTTACATTAAATTTTGTAACCTTCCCATTTTCTTTTATAAACTCACATTCGGCACCGAGAATATTCTTAAACTGGAATTTTGTATCAGATTGAAAAATTAACGGAACTGTTCCCTGACCTGAAATCTCAGCAATTAAATGCTCATTTTCTTTTTTGATAGTTATGGTTCTTTTAGTATTTATCGATAATGTATAAGTACCTATATATTCATTTAGCAGGGCAGCATCTACTTTTACTTCATTTTGGAATGTTTTTCCTAATGCAATACTGGCAATATCAACTGACAATTCGTCCTTTGGAGCACATTGGCAATTAAATAATGCCGCAACAAAAACGTCCTCGTCAGGATAATAGATTTCATTAGTTAGAAAACCTGTTATGGCTCCACCATGCTCTATTGATTTTATACCATTTATATTTTTTAGTATCCAGCCATAACCATATTCTGTTATGCTTCCATCTTTTAATTTAAACGGCACAAATGCTTTTTCTAGGGATTGTTTTTTAAGGATTTTATACGAATATAGCCCCCTGTTCCATTTAAATAAATCTTCAACATTTGAAATCAATTCACCTGCAGCATATGCAATAGTCATACTCCAGTAATCAGCATTTTTAAATGCTACACCCTCTTTTCTGTACCCGCTAACTCTGTTGGGAATAATATTATTGGAAGTGTCAAAATAGATGTTATTTAAATCCAGAGGTTTTAATATATTTTCCTCCACATATGTTTTATAACTTTTGCCTGATACTTTTTCAATAATATAACCCAGTAAAAAATAACCAGAATTACTGTATTTATATTTAGTACCAGGCTCAAATTCTAATGGAACGTTTTTAAAACGATCTATAAGTTCCTTCGGATCAAAATCTCTCCTTTCCAAATAAGGTTCCTGGTAATCGATCTGCATATAATCTTTTATTCCTGAGGTATGGGTCAATAGATTCTCAATAGTTATCGTTTTGGAATTTGATGGAAAATCAGCAACAAATTTCTGCAGACTGTCCTGTAAAGAAATTTTGCCCTGCTCTACTAATTGTAAAATTGCTACAGCTGTAAATTGCTTTGTTATAGACCCCAGTTTAAAAACCATTTCGGGCTTAATAGGCACGTTTAATTCAAGGTTTGCGCTACCAAATGCTTTTTTATAAACGATTTCTCCTTTTTTTGCAACCAATATTTCGCAACCAGGCTCCGATTTGCTAAATTTGGAAGAAAGCAGTTCATCCAATTTTTTTTCTAATTGTTTGTCTTGTTGAGATTGCCCATAAGTACAAGCTAACCATAAAAGACAAAGAAGTAAATACAATTTATTCATCTGTCACTTCATTAGATATTATTAAATGATTTATTATAATTTGATCGTATTGAATAAGCGATTTAATTATTTTTCATTAAAATTAACCAATTTCTTTATTCCGTTATTAAATTCTAAGCTAATATTCCCGTTTTTCTGCTCTTGAATTTTTAAAGGAACTAACTCTTTATCTTTCCATTTCTCGCCTGATTTTTTCCAAAGCAACAAAACTGAAAAAACATTAGATTTGTTTGGTTCAGAATTGGCAACAACATTAATCACTGTACTTTCATTGCTTTCTGGATGCAGTCCTTTTGCATTTACAATTTCAGACTTGTTCCAACCTAAAAGAGGAATCATAGCTAACTGATATTTTCCATTATCGATAATCGTAACTTCATGTCCTTCAACCTTCTTTTTAATTGTAATGATTTCTTTGTCTAATTTTGGCAGTGCATAATGTCCTAAACGCATTGAAATTGGCTTATCGCTATTATTTTTATCCACTCTTAAAATTCCGTTTGCCAAAGGAATATCAGCCAAATTAAATTGAATATTTTCATCAGTTTCTAAAACTACATCTCTATAATAGATCCCGTTTTCAAACTTTTTAAAAGTATAAAGCCTAAAAGCTTCCCATTTATCATTTTTGTTTTTGATTACATAATTCATGGCAACTTCGCCATTTTCGCCATCGGCCTGCCATGGAAAAGCGCTGTTATAAGATAATCGATTATAGTTTTCTGTTGACCTGAATTTCTGCCAGTCACTGCTTACTTTTTCGTGGCACCACGCTCTTACTTCAGAAGCACCAATATTAGGATAATCGGTAATCAAGATTTGCGAATCACCTTGATATTTATTGTAAACCTCGTCTTTTTTGAATTTAGTTTCCCAATCTCCATTATTTTCTTTGCTGTTCCAAAATGGATTATCATCAGGCACTAACAAACCTAAAAAGATTTTCCCCATCCAATAGACACTTCCTCGACAGCTATAATTTTGAACTGCTGGCTCAAAAGCGCCATAAAAACCAAGTGTAGGCACATTATCTTTCATAAAATCAGGATGCGTTAAAAACTGTTTTATTACGCCCGACGAAATTCTGCGCATCCATCCGTAATTTGTGTTGGGATCATTTTGAAATCCCATTAAGGGAAAAGGAACAACGGCACCTGTTCTATAACTTATGCTTCTTCCCCACATAATCATTTCACCATCTTTACTGAATAAATAAGGATAATTGTCTTTTAAATCACTAAAATTGGATGCAAACTTACTGGCGTATTCAGGATAATGCTTTTTTCCGAAGAACTCTGACCAAATCGTTCCATACATTTGGAAAGCCCACATACTATAATAATCAAAAGCTGGAGCATCATTGTACCAACCGTTGCCTCGATAATGTTTAAGTGATTTTTCTAAATACTCAACAAGGAGTTTTTCATTAACATTATACCCTTGTTCTTTATAAAAACTCAAGACAAAAATGTTGAAAAATTTCCAGTTTGAATCAACTGTTGGACCGTCACCATAGCTCAGCATTATTTTTGCTAAATCGTCTTTTTGGGTTTGCGGAAGTGGTTTCCACAAAACATCTGGATTTGTCAAAAGTGAAAGTGCTAAAGCTCCAAATTCGACTAATTTTTGACTTGGACCGCCATTTTTTGCACGAGGTTCAATATATGATGCACTCGTTGGATCAGTCAATTTTCCGATTTGGTAACGGTAATAATCTCCAACTTTAATGTTATTGATTACTAAATTTGGATTCTCTTTTAATAAAGGTGAAGCGATAAATAAGGTTCTGCAAAGACCTTCTAGTTTTTCAGTTGGAATTTGAGATTCATTTGCTGGATAACTTTTTCCTTCTTGTTTAGGAAATTTCATTGGATCATCAATAGAATGAACATAGCTGAACGCGCCTTCCAACAAATACATTGCTGCATCTCTCCAATGCTGTTTTGTCATTCCTGTATAAGAACTCGTATTAAAATCAGGATTTTTTATCTGAAATACATTTTCTGTATTTTCTTTTTGCTGTGAAAATAAAGATTGGCCGAAAACAATCGCTAAAAACAAGAATGCTCTTAATTTATTCATTTTTTTAAACTTTGTAATTCTTTAATATAAATTCTATTTTTCTGAATTGATTGAACCTTGATCGTATTTTTAATTAATCCAGGCGAAGTCACTTCAAGATTTATAACACCTTCTTTATTGCTTTTAATAATAACCAAAGCGCGTCCGTGCCAAGCTTTTCGAGAATTGGCAATATATAAATCAGTGTCTTTTAAATCAGCATTATCAACTCCCGCAATTGTTCCGCCTGAAACTTTAAAACTAAGGCCATTATGAGCATTTGGATTCAAAATGCCTTTATTATCAGTAATTTCAACAGTCACATAAACTAAATCTTGATCATCAGCTTTTATTGTCTTGCGATCCGCTGTTAACTTTATTTTAGCTGATTCTCCTGCCGTTTTTAATACAATTGATTCCATTTCTTTATCATTAACCAAACCAACCGCTTTCAATTCTCCTTTTTCATACGGAATTGTGAATGTTGCTTTGAATTCCTGAAGCTATACCTGTTTTCCTTTCGCAAGATTTTTCCCATTCAAATAGAATCTTACTTTTGGATATTTTGAATACACTTCGACTTCAATATTTTTTCCTTCGTGATTGGGCCAAGTCCAGCTTTCCCAAGTTGGCCAAACTGCCCAAGATGTTAATTTTATTGCGCCACTGTCTGGGTTTGGTTCACGAACTGCCAAATATATTTTTTCATTTTCATTGTAAAGCATACTTCTATAATGTAGAAATTGGTTTTCTCCAGCCTGTCAAATCCACGTCTCCGCAATAAGCACCGTGCCACGGATATAAATTTGCTGTCCAATGCTCTCCCTCCTGTTCACCCGGAATACATAACGCCCAATTCCAGATTCTCCCAAATAATCCATTGCAGTCCAGACAAAATCTCCCAAAATATAATTATGTTTTTGAACCAAATTCCAACTTGCAAAAGCATCTTTCGGATACGATTCTGTCTGTACAATAACTCGTGAAGGCACTCTTTCGTGATCTGATTCAGCATAATGAAGCTGATAATTATATCCGGCAACATCGTGAGCAGCCATTAAAGGATCAAAAATATCCCAGCCTTGATTCCAAGTTGTCATTGCTGATGTAACTGGACGTGTCGAATCTATAGCATGAATAGTATTTGCGAGCATTTTTGCTGTTTCAACTGCCTCTGGTTTTGTTCTTTCAATAATTTCATTTCCAATACTCCACATAATTATTGACGGATGATTTCTATCTCTCAAAACCATCGATTCAACATCGTGTTTCCACCATTTATCAAAAATGCTAGCATAATCATACGTGTTTTTTTGTTCTCGCCAGCCGTCAAAAGCTTCGTCAATTACAAGAAGTCCTAATTTGTCGCAGGCATTTAAAAAAGCTTCAGATGGTGGATTATGTGAAGTTCTTACTGCATTAAAACCTGCTACTTTAAGTAATTCAACTTTTCTTTCTTCGGCGCGATCATATGATGCTGCGCCAAGTGCGCCATTATCGTGATGTACACAGCCACCATTTAATTTTATCTGTTTTCCATTTAATAGAAATCCGTTTTCGGCACTAAAATTAATTGTTCTGATTCCGATACTCGTTGTTGTTACATCAAAAACCTTTGATGCCGATTTAATTGCCGATTTCACTTCATAAACATTTGGAGTTGGAATCGTCCATAATTTTGGTTTTTCAACAGTCAAATTTTGAATGATTTCTTTTTCTTCATTTGGTTGCAGGCTTATTTTATTTTCTGAATAAGCATGATCTTTATCTATTTCACGGCCAATAGCTGTCGAAAGTATTACATTCTGCTGAATAGCCGTTTCATTTTTGACAATTGTTCTTACCTGAAGCGTCGCTTTATCTTTTGTAATTTCTAAAGTATTTACAGCAACTCCCCAATTTTTGACATGAACTAAATTTTTCACCATCAACCAGACATTACGATAAATCCCCGAACCACTGTACCATCTACAGTTTTTTTGCTGTGAATTATCAACTTTAATCGCAATTACATTTTCTTGTCCAAATTTTATATAAGGAGAAAGATCATATTCAAAAGAAGTATATCCATAAGGCTGTATTCCAACCGATTTTCCGTTGATAAATACTTCTGAATTCATGTAAACACCTTCAAAATAAATAGAAACTTTATGCTCTTTCCATTCATTGGGAATCTTAAATGTTTTTCTGTACCACGCTTTTCCCATTGGGTAAAAACCGCCGTCTCCGCCACTCGGATTATCTTTTTCTGATTTTCCTTCGATGCTCCAATCGTGCGGCACATTTAATTTTCTCCAATTACTGTCATCAAAATTAGACTGACTATTTTCAATCGCATCTCCTAAAGAAAATTTCCAATCAGAATTAAAAAACTGTTTTCGTACAATTAATTTATTTTGCGCATTTACTTTTAAAATACAGCCAATTAATACTAAACAAACTAAAATTATGGCCTTAATAAATCTCTTTTTTCTAGTCATTACGGTTTGTTTTTTTGATAGTCAGCAATTTTTTTTAACAACTTAAACAATATCATTTTGAATTATTTAAAATGTGGTAAGCAAGTTATTAAATAAAAGTGTAAAAACAACACTTTTAAAAATTGCAACAACTATTAAATACTGTCTTTTAAAATTTGATGAAACATATAATTGTAAAAACGAATTTTCTATTCATGAAATTTTTTCTAAATTTTATTACTATCAACCATTAATAAATGCTTTGGATTAAATTCTACGGCAAATAAGGTTTTAAAACCACTAATTTATCTCCAGACAAATCAACCTCAAAAAATTTCGGAATTCTAACTGTTTTACCTTCCACTTTTTTATGGCTATGAACTGACATTAACCATTTGCCATCAAAAGTTTTAAATAACATGCCATGACCAAAATTTGGTGGTGTAATAGGTTCTTTTTCTTGAATCCATGGACCATCTAAAGTACCACTTTTAGAATATGCTACTCCCTGCGTATAAACATCATAAATCCAACTGGTCCAAATCATTCCTAAGCGCCCAGAGCCTGTCTTGAACAAATACGGACCATCTGTAACTTTATTCGGTTTATCATTGCCATTACCATCTTTTTCTCGGCTCCAAGGAGAGTCACTTGCTTTAAAAAGAAGTTTCCCTTCACCTACTGATCCGCTTAAATCTGGTTTCAGTTCTATTTTTTCAATGGTTCCGTTGCCATTTTGCAACCATTCATAACAATAGATCATATACGGTTTTCCATTTTTATCAACCCAAAATGTACCATCGAGTGTCGGTTTATTGGCTGGCAAATAGATATCATCTTTCATTGGTGAATATGGTCCCTGAGCATTATTACTAACCAAAATGTGGCTCGCGCGACGTTCGATTTTATTACCATCAACAGTATCTATTATTTTGTCTCTATTTGTAAAAGTGGCGAAATAGTAATATTTATTTTTATACTGATGAAATTCTGCAGCCCAAATCATAGGGTTTGTTCCCATCCAGGAATTAGGATCTGTTTTGGCAATATCGTAGGGACCGCTCCAAAATTTTAAATCTTTGCTTTTCCATAGTAAACCACCAGTACCAGTCATATAATACATATTGGTTTTCTTATCTGCTAAAATAGCCGGATCGCTTAGCCTGATTGAGTCTAAAGGAACATTTTCTTTTACTGGTCTCTTCTTCTGGGCATGCGCCGTTGAAAAATAAAAAAAACATATAAGCACAGAAAAAACAATATGCGATTTCTGTTTAAAATAATTGTGCGGTGTTTTCATTTTTATCATTTTTAAAATAACATGCTTAGTTCGAAATTAATAATTTATAAACTCGTTGAGTATAATCCGTATTTTATTTATTCACCACATAGAAACATAGATTTTAATATGCAAAAGAAGAAGCTGAAAAAGAAACTAGTTTCTTTACACATAGCCAACTATGTTTTTTGTAACAAGTGAAACGCCTTTTTTAAGCGCCCCAATTCTATGTTTCTATGTGTTAAATTAATTGCGTTCAATTGGCTTAATTTATCAATTTAAAAATAGTCACAATTATTACATTTTTATTAATTTTCTGTAAAAGCGCTCAAATTCCATTTATCAGCCCATTTTAAAATTGGTTTACCATTGTCAAACTTTATTGGTAGCCAAATATAACCTCCATCAATCGGATTTTTTGGATTCCATCTGTCTGCCATAAAAATAAATTGATCTTTTTTTCCTTTAACTGGAAGAATATAAGTGCTTTGCGAATGAAAAGTAAGTTCAGCATCCGCACCCACGCATGGATTTCCTAATGCTTTCCATGGTCCTAAAACTGATTTAGATGAAAAAGAACGAGCTTCATTAGGATCCCAACCTGTACAACCAGAAGTTATCATATAATAAGTACCGTCTTTTTTAAAGATAGCCGGTGCTTCATTATGACCTGCTGGTGCCATTCGAGCCCATTTTTCGGTAAAATCTAAATAATCATCTGTAAGTTCTGAAATGTGAAGCGTTAAATTATCTTCTGAAGAATGAATTAAATATGCTTTTTCATTATCATCAACATAAACCGTCATATCTCTTGACATTTGGCCTTCATTAAAATCTCTGCGAACAAACATTCCGTTATCAATAGCAGTCAGCCATTCAGGACTCCATGATTTCAATTGACTTTCATCTGTTGCGCCAGTTTTAAATTCCTCTTTATAATCCATTGGCCAAACTCCTTTATTTGGACGATATGATTTCACGAATTTGAAAGGACCTTTTGGGTTATCGCTTATTGCAACGGCTGCCTTTGCAGCATTATAACCCTGACCTTTTAATTCTAAATGAAACCACATTACATATTTTTTTGTCTTTTTATTGAAAATCACTTTTGGGCGCTCCATTACACATCCTTTAGTTATTTCAGAACTAGGATTTTCTTCTGTTTTTAATACAATTCCCTCGTTTTTCCAGTTGTACAAATCTTTAGACGAATAACAGCTGAAACCAATTAAAGATGTATTTCCGGATTTCCCGCTCGTTTTATATTCGCCATACCAATAATAAGTTCCGGCATCAAATAGAATTCCGCCACCGTGCGCGTTAATATGAACACCATCATTATCTTTCCATTGTTTTCCCGGAGCAAATTCTTTGTTTTGACTGTACATCAATAAGCTGATAAAACTTATTATGATTGAATATTTTAATCTCATTTTAATTATTTTTTTTGATAAACTCTTATATAATCTATTAAGTATTTTGACGGAAAACTGTCTGCTGAAAATTCTCCGCCGTTTATACCGCCAACAGCCAGATTGACCAATAAATAATGCGACTGCTGAAACGGAAGTATTTTTTGGTCTGCATTTTGGTTAGCGCCTTTTACGCTAATTTCATTTAATAACTGATCATCAACATATAATCTGATCCAGTCGGCATCCCAATCCATTCGCCAGATATGAAACTTATCTGCCCAAGAAGTATCTTTAAAATCACTCAATTTCACAGTTTGACTGTCCCAAGCAACATTTGGCTGGTTTGATTTCCAAGCGGCGTTTGCTAATATTTTTCCGGTATAATATTCCATAATATCAATTTCTCCATTTGCAGGCCAGTTTCCTTCAATGCCCAAAGTCCAAAAGGCCGGCCACATTCCGTTTTTTACCGGAATTTTAGCCCGCATTTCGAATCGGCCATATTGCCAAGAATGCTTTCCCTGAGTAATTAAACATGCAGAAGTGACTTTTATAGAATCTCTTTGTTTTTTCCAGTCACGATGATTTTTAGAAATAAAATTCGGATTTACTCTACTTTCTTTTATGGCTTCGATAATCAAAAAACCATCTTTGCAATAAGCATTTTCTTTTTGATACCACTGGTTTTCCTGATTTCTCACAAAACCGGTTTCGTAATTCCAGTTCTTTTCATCTGGTGGACCATTTGTATTGAATTCATCTGCCCAAACCAGCTTATATTCTTCAGAAGATGAGTGTTTTTGTTTGTATTTTACAAAACTAAAAAGAAGCATCAAGACGACACCTAACGCCAAAAACTTACCAATAAATTTCATTTTAAATCTATTTTTAATCCTTATTAATCAAAGAAATTTTTAAGGGTTTCTTATTAAAATTAGGGATCTCGAAAGATCCCTAATCATTTCTATACTAATTAAAACCTGTTTTTATTTGTATTCAATTCATTATTTTTTAATAATTCTAAGCGTTGTATCTGGATGCGATGAAATCTTTATCAGATAAATTCCCGGAGGTTGATTTTCAATATTCAAATGAATTTTGCCATTTGCATTTCCGTAATTCGCTGTTGAAATTACTTTACCATCTGCACTATAAATTGCTATTGTGGCGGTCTCTTCATTTGTTGGTAAAAGAATATCGAATTGACCTGTTGTAGGATTTGGAAGTGCACTGATTGTCTCAAAAGCTTCTTCTTGTAATGTATTTAAAGCCAATGAATTTGCACTTTTAGCTGTAAAAGAACCAGAAGCTGTCAATGTTTTTACTTGTAACGTTGCAGAATATTGGCTTTCTCCACCAGCATTTTCTGAAGCAATTTTATAGAAGTAATCTTTATTTGCTTCTAAATTGGTATCACCAAAAATGCTGTCTTTAACATATGCATTTATGATATCGTAAGTACCATTAACAGTTGTCGCTCTTTTGATTTTATAAGATTCGGCTCCCGTTACAAGCGACCATTTTAAATTGATTGCTGATGACGATACAGCTGCTCCAGTAAAATTTGTTGGAATTGCTGGAATCGCAGGCTGATCGTAAACCAATATCGCTGAATATGCTGACTCAACATTGTCTTTGCCTACAACTTTAATTCTATATTCCGCATGCGTGCGAACTTGATCAATTTTTTGAATAACAGTATAATCTGTTGATTCATAGAAAACTGAAAATGCAGTTTCACCTGTTAGTTTTCTTTCAAGAACATATTTATTTACTAATTCCTGATTAAATCCTGTCCATTTTACTGTAATATTTTTATAATCTGATGAAAGAGTGTAACTCAACGTTTCTACTTTTGTTTTCCATAACGGAATGTATTCTCTGGCTGAATTATAGGCTTTCGCCGATGCATTTTTAGCGTAATATTGTCCAGCAGGGGTTAAAACAGTATAATCAGTTGATGTACTCGAAATTACTGGTGCTGTTTGCAACCAAACATAATTTTGCCAATTTGGGTTTCTTGTTTTAAAAGCATCATTTATGGTAACATACATTGCTCTAGCATCTTGTACCCAATTATAAATGGAATAACGCTCAACATAATCTGCACTTTCTAATACAGTTAAAATCGCAGCTAAATCATTTTTGTGCTTTGTTGCATTGGCATCTGTAAGTGTGTTTACGTCATCAGGGAAATTATTAGCGGTCCAGTTTGCTCCAATATTCCATTCTGTAATCCAGATTGGTCTTTTGTATTTGTCGTAGATGTATTGTAAATCACTTTTCCATTGTGCCGCAGTTTTGTACCAATAACAATGCAACGCCACATAATCTACTCTATAATTATTAGCTTCGGCCTGTGTCATAAAATTAGCCATCCAAGGATTATATGGATCTGACGTTGCCGGAGAACCCACTCTTAATCCCGATTTCAAAAGACCCGGCCATGAACTTATTGCAGCCTCAACTGTCATGTTTGCCTGATCTGTATGATCTGGTTCATTAAATCCTAAAAGATGAGTATAACCATCTTTAGTATATGCAGGTGTAAATGAAGGCCAATATTGCGTTTGACGTATTGGAACATATTCAACATTTGGAGTAGTGTCCATTCCTGTGTTCCAATTGTAATACCATGTAATATTGGTCGAATTGATAGCTTCTGTACTTCCGCCGGCAAGTCCTTTTTTAGTAACCTGATGCCATCTCATTGTTCTAATAAATGAAATTGTTCCATATAAATTAAGTGGCAAAACCGGAACTTCAAGATCTTCATTCTCTGCTATATAAACTCTGCTATAACCTGATCCGTCAGCACTTGTAGCAAAAGTTGCCATGTAACCTTTTTTTAATTTAAATGATTTGATGGCATTATCAAATGATCCTAAATTATCAAACGGAGTTACGGTAACATACTGCTGAGACGATCCTGCAAAATTTTCTCCTGTAAAAACCTGCAATGGCTGATAATCGACAACGTATGGTGAAACAACTGTGCCTGAACCGTAATTTGTAACATTTGCATTTGTACCATTACTTGCCAGAGTACCGTTTATTGAAACATATTGTAATTGCGAACTGATGACTTCGCTCGGTTTCACATTTTCAAAATACAAACGATTATCTGCTGAAGTTAGGTTTACAGTTGAATTTATTAAAGGATTATATCCATTTTTAAGATATAAAGAAGCTGTTCCGCTTAAAACGACTTTTGATTTAGCAAAGGCGCCTGTACTTGTGTTGCTCGAAATAGTTGTAGTTTGTAAAGAAGGGCTAATCACTTTTTCGGGTGCGTAGGCTACATTTTCAAATGTAACTGAAGTAATTGCCATATCTACCGCGCCAGTTGCGTAATTTTTACCAATTACAATATTTGCTGTCTGCTGTTCTTGAACTTTTAGATCGGCTATTCCAAAAAGTGCTTTAGCTCCGGTTATATTAATATAATAAGTCCCTGCGCTTGTTGACTGAAATGCTAAATTTCCTTTTCTTAATTTATTAACTGCACCAGTCACAAAACTATTTGATGCTAAAACAGTTCCTCCGCCATTTGCTGCTGTAGTTAGTGATACTGTCATTTGAGAGCCAGGACTTAAATTAGAAATGTATTCATATATCCATGAAAACTGATATCCTTTTGATGCTTCTAATTGTACTGGAAAAGAATAAACCGAATTTTGAAGAGCAGCACTATCCCATCTGATGTACATTAATCTACCGCTGTAAACTGAATTATCTGATTCAAATGTATGACCAGAAGTTACGTCCATAAATCGCGTTCCACTTGTGCTGTTTGCTGTATTAAAAATAGATGGAGAAGCAACATTCATCCATCCATAAGCTGCAGGAGTTCCAGCATTATCATTAAAATAACCGTCCCAGTTATTAATTAAATTTGAAGATTTAAGTTTTAAATCGGCAATAGCCATAAGTCCGTAATCACCAGTAATTGTCAAGTAATAATTACCATCAAAATTCGAAACAAAAGACAAATCTCCTTTTCGTAATTTATTGGCATTTCCGGTTGTAAATGTTTTGGAAACTATAGCACCCGACCCATCAGCGCCTGACGATATTGCTACATTCAATTTGATACCGGGAGCAGCATTAGAAATATATTCGTAAAGCCATGAAAATTCATATCGCAATCCTTGTTCCAGCTTGACCGGAACACTATAAGTTGAAGCTGAATAACTTGCATTATCCCAACGAATATACATTATTCTTCCGCTGTAAATAGAATTGTCAGATTCAAGCGTATGTCCAGAAGTTACATCCAAATACCTAACACCAGAAGTTGAATTAGCAGTGTTCCAAGGAAGACTTGCAGCCGTATTTGCCCAGCCATAATCGTTAGGTTTTCCAGAATTATTTCCAGTAATCCCAGCCCATTTTCCTAATAAATTATCAGCGCCATATGCTATTGTAGCTCCTGAAGTGTCATTTAAAAAATCAAGCGTTTTAGAAGTTAAATAATGGCCATCCTGATAAATATTTGCAACGCCGTCTTTTATGGCATATCGATAAGTTTGTTCTTGAGCATTATCTACAGAAGTACTTAAATTATCAGGTGTCGATAAAATTGTGGTATTATTAAAAGTAGTTTTATCCAAAGAGGTTCTAAATCCGAGGCCAATTGTATTTTTAACCTCTATATCTAATCCTCTGCCAACAGCCGAATTCACTTTGGCTTTTACCTCTAAAGTAAATTCTGTTTGGTTAGATAATGGAAATGATATAATATCTGAAGCTACAGCATTAGTAAATGTTTTAGAACCATTTAATGTTGTCGCTAAATTTGCCTTTACAGGTAAATTAGGAGCTTGTGCATGTATATTGAACACAAAAACCGATAACCAGAATAATAAAAATGCGTATAGTTTTTTCATATGAAATATTGGTTTAAAAAATTATTTAAAATTTTTGTTTAATGCTTTCATTGGTAACCGACAAAATTATTGGCGCAAGAAACGCTCTAACCACTGCTTTTTAAAACCAAAACGGAGCAAGAAAATTTCTTTTGCTTTTATTAACAGGCAAAATTGTATTGAAATTTATTGTTATAATTTATATTGTTAAATCCGTACTTTTTTACATTGTACGAGCACAATATATTTATTCATGCGAATTATAAAGACCGCCAGCATTATCCCTTATAAGGATATTAGGGATACTACTTTAGCAGTCAATATTTATAAAAATTATTTTTTGGAAGTTGGATATTTTAAATCCTTTAAGGACGTATCATCATCTGCAGTAAAATGATAACAACTCAAATTACTGCAGTTCTGATACTTTTTTAATTAAACAGATGATTAAATTTTGCTTTCATCTGCAACAGCATCTTGCCATTTATCCCAAACTTTAGTGTTAGGATCATAACCATCATAACCGAAGTTCTGACTTAATTTACCTTTAATATTCGCCGTTATAGCACTATTTGGAATTGGCCAATAGTTATTACGTTTGTCCATGGTGTAGAACTTAGTTCCATTTGGTACTACAATTCCACTTGGATATTTATTATAAAGAGTATAATGGACAATACGTTGGTACCAATAACTTCCGCCAGCGGCATCAGTTCCAGATTGTTTATCCCAATTTGTTTTATTGTAAGTCTGACCCCATTCATCTGGCTTTCCGCTTAGTGCTAGGCAATGTGAAATACGTTTTAACTCGACATTTCTCCATTCTTCTAAGTAAAGTTCTCTTCCTCTTTCTGCGCAAATATCACCAATTGTTACTGTGCCATACATTTGTGATGCACCTGCTCTAGCTCTAACTGTATTTACATCCTGAGCTGCTCCACCAACATTACCTTGATAAAAACGTGCTTCGGCTCTTAATAAATAAGTTTCAGCTAAACGATATAAGTACCAATGAGCTTTACTACCAGTACTTGCTCCTTGAAAATCTGTTGCATTTGGATTCGTTTCATTTACAACATCATGCAGATAGATTTTATATAAAGGAAAATCAAACCATTCACGTAGCGTATCTTTTGATAATAAAGTGGTACCATTTTTCAATCTGAAATTTTGTCCATAATATGCCGAAGTCTTATCACTATATTTAAGATCTGTCATATTTACCCAGTTACCAACAGTACTATTATGTCTAAGATCTTGTTTATCCTCTACACCATTTACAACCCACATTGGTTTTTGTGAATAATACGAAGCACTAATTGTAGCAATACCACGTCCTAATGCTCTTGCATAATCATATTTAGCTTGATAATTAGCATTATTTGAAGCAAAACGATTTGCTGCTTGTTTTCCATCAGGAGTTGTAACAGTTGCAGAATTCCAGTTTGGTCCAAAAATTCTCATCGACGCAAACGGTAAAAATGACTGTACTCCTCCATTTGGCATCACCATAATAGCTTCTCTATTAGCAGCAATAATTTTATTTTCAGGTCTGTGTAAATCCCAGATCACATTTCTGCTAATTGTCCATGTTGTTGGATTTCCTCCTGGATCAAAAGTTCCAAAACTAGCTTGCATTAAAGAATAACCAGATGAATTAATCAATAAATCTGCTTGATTTTCTGCGTCTTTAAATCTGCCAGAAGCCAAGTAACACTTAATCAATAACTGACGGCATGCTCCTTTATTCACCACTCCTAAATATGGCAATTTTGCCTGATCTGGCACCCATTCTACAGCTTTTTCCATATCGGCTGTAATCATTTCAATGATAGCTTCTTTTTTAGTAGAAGAATAACTCTGCTTAGGAACTTCCAAAATTTTGGTAATCAATGGAATATCTCCAAATTGATAAACCAGATTTAGATAACGGTAAGCTCTATGAAAATACGCCTGACCAATATATTTACGTTTAACTTCTTCAGATAAACTTGTCACCTTATCAATATAAGTCAATACGGTGTTAGCATGTTTAATACCTGTGTAAGCTTCATCCCAGTAAAATCCTAGGTAAAAATCATCATTTATTGCTGTTTTAAAACTTCCCGTTGGAACTATAGTATTTGCAAAATCAGAAATAGTACTACTGTTATCTGTTTTTCCATATTTTGCCATATCAGAGAAAACATATTCTGTCCCGATAGGCACACTATTATTGGCATTATTATAATGAATATAATTATTACGTAATTGTTTATCGGCACTTGCTAAAACTGCCTGCAACCCTGATTCAGTACTAAATGTAGTTTCTGGTTCGTAAAACGAAAGCGGATCTGGCTCCAGAAAATCCTTCGAACAAGAACTAGCCATTACTGCCAATACAGCAAACGGCACTAGTCTTGTAAATTTATTTTTTATATATTTTTTCATTGTTGAATAATTTTTAAAGTGAAACGTTAAATCCTAAATTAAACATTCGCGTAGCAAGACCCCCAGTTTCTGGGTCACCATAATATTTCCATTCTTTAGAAGCCGACCATGTTGCAGCGTTTTGAACAGAAGCATAAATTTTGAAGTTTCTTACATGTAAACGATCAATAAGATCTTTTGGAAGTGAGTAAGCTAACGAAATATTGTCTAAACGAATAAAACTGCGATCGTATAATTTTGCTACTCCAGCTCCTGCAGGTCCTCTTGCATCAAGACGTGCCCAGTCATTTGTTGGGTTGTCAAGTGTCCAATATGGATTTACAAATGGATTGTAGTTGTTTGTGTACAAACTTCCATCATTATAATTATTCATATAACGTCCATCAAGCGATTTGTGCCCCATGTACGAATACATGTTAATTGCTAAATTCCAATTTTTATAAATTTTGAATTCATTACGCAACGACCAGTTGATTGGAGGTGCTGACTGTCCTAAAAACTGTTTATCTTTATCGTTATAAGTTGGTTTTCCATTCACATCATCTGCAGTATAACTGTTTTCAACTTTTGGGTCACCAGGACGTTGTCCGTATTTTGCAGCTTCTGTAGCCTCATCTTTTTGCCAAATTCCAATTACTTTATAATCCCAGATTTGAGAAATAGGTTTGCCAATAAACCATCCATTCGTTTTATCATCTGCCTCTTTCGTTCCTATAACATTCCCATTAGCATCTTTAATATCTTCCATATTTCCATACAATGCTTTAATGATATTCTTGTTGTATGAAAAAGCAACCATGGTTGTCCATTCAAAATTTGGGTTCTTTATATTTATAGTATTAAGACTTATTTCAATACCTTTATTTTCAACCTCTCCAAGATTGGTAGCAATTGATGAAAAACCAGTAAACACAGGCAAACGCTGACTCATGATCATATCATTAGTAACAGATCTGTAAACATCAATTGTACTTGTAATTCGGTCATTTAAGAAACCAAGGTCAAGACCAATATTTGTTGCTGTTGTTTTTTCCCATTGTAAATTAGGATTTGCCATACGGTCTATTCCTAAGTACTTCATATCAACAATGTTTCCTGAAGCATCCATATATCCCATTGTTGCTCCAGTACCTGAACCTAAATTTGCCAAAGCTAAGTAAGGATCAGCAAGTGATCTATTTCCGTTTTTACCCCATGATAAACGTAATTTACCAGTGCTTAAAGGCTCCCAATGAAACCAATTTTCTTTATTAAAGTTCCATCCTACTGCTACAGAAGGAAAAGTGGCATAAGGATACGAAGCTCCAAATGCTGAATATCCATCACGGCGTACTGTTCCTGTTACCATATAACGATCGTCAAATGAATAGAAAAGTCTTGCCATTAATGCATCTGCTGTTTGATGTGTATCTGTAGTAGAAAATGAACTATTTAGTAGCGTTGCATTAGAAGTATTGTGAAATCCTAAAGCATCTGAAGGCTGAATATTTCGTGCATAAATAATATCTGACCATGTTTTTAGATCTTCAGCTTCTTGAACAAAAGTTGCTATAATGTGGTGTTTTGCATTAAATGTATGATCCCATGCTACTGTATTATTTACGTTCCATGTGAATTTTTTACCACTACCTCTATCTACTCCTATGTTTGCAGGATTCCAGTTTTTGTTACCAGCAGACTGAAAATAACGGTTGTAAAAGAATTCATAACGTGGTGAAGCATTGAATGAATAAGTAATACCTAAAGGTAAAGTTACCTTTGTATTAAAAATAGTATTCAATATCGTATATCCTTTTTCAAGATCCATATATTGGCGGTCATAGTAATAATTATATCCTCCAATTGTTGGTCCCATTGGTTGTCTTGCATAATCGCCGTTTGCTTCTTTAAAATTAGAAAACGGGCTGTTTCTCATCATGTTTGCATCCCAATAGTTAGTACCTGTACCAACAGATATATCTCCATCAGAACGATCTTGAAAATTAACATTCGCTCCAAATTCAAGCCAATTTGTAATTTTAGCATCCACTTTCATGTTTGCACGAACTGCAGTATAATCATTACCTTGAATAGCTCCTTCTGAGTCTAAATACCCCAAAGACATATAATAATTTACTTTATCACTTGCCCCAGAAACACTTAAATTATTGTCGCGATTAATTCCAGTTCTAAAAGTACTATCATACCAATCATGCGTTTTTCCATCAGTAAAATTCTTTAGAAGAGTAGCGTCAGTAATACCTAAACGTAATCCCCAAACTTCATTCAAACTTTTTCCTGCTATTTGTGCCGCCGGCTGATAAGCTAACCATTGCGCCTCAGTTAAACCGAACTGACTTAATTGACTAGGGTTTGTGTAATAGCCCGGTTTACCAGCAGCTGTTCCTGTAACCCAAGCCTCGTAATTTCCAGTTGTTGTATTTGTACCGTAAGTTTTAGCAGTTTCCCAGTCTTGACGATATTTTATATATCCTTCTGGAGAATATACATTGCGATAAGCACTTTTGTTGACAATAGTCATATTTGTCGTAAGGTTAATAATCGGCTTACCTGTTTTTCCTTTTTTTGTTGAAATAACAATAACTCCTGCTGCCGCTTTAGACCCGTAAACTGCTGTTGCAGATGCATCTTTTAAGACATCTATTTGGCCAACATCATCAGGATTAATTTCTGAAAGCTCACCGTAGAACTGCATTCCGTCTAAAATAATAAGCGGTGAATTATGACCCGCGCCGTCCGGATTGTAAACAGAAGTCTGCCCACGAATCTGCAAAGAACCTCCTCCTTTTGCATCAGCTGAATATCCAACTTTTAAACCAGGAACTCCTCTTAATAAATCCTGAACAGTCTGTGGATTTTGATTTGCTAAAGATTCTGGTTTAACCTGAACAATTGCTCCTGTTAAATCCTTTTTCTTCATTTTACCATATCCAACGACTACTACTTCATCTAAAGAAGCAGCATTTTCATCTAATTGAATAATAATATTGTTTTTTCCATTTACAGGTACTTCTTTGGTTATAAAACCAACAAACGATACGACTAATATTGAATTCTCATCTCCTGTTAAAGTAAATTTTCCATCAAAATCTGTTACAGTACCTTTTTTTGTTCCTTTTATCGCAACTGAGGCGCCTGGAAGCGGAACCCCTTTGCTATCTTTAACTTGGCCACTTATGCTAGTTTGCGGCTGTACTTTTTCTATTCCTGTACTGCTGTCGGATGCAGCAGAAAATGCATGTACCTGAGATAATGAAACCAATACACAAAGCAGTGTAAGTTTCTTTTTTAAATCAAATCCAGATGCATAATCAGGAGTCTTCATCTTCCTAATAAAGTTTTTCATTTTCTTGGTTGTAATTTTGGTTAAATAATTAGTTTGGTTTAAATCGCAACTGCATAAATTACAGCATCAATTTGAGCTACAAATCTAGCAGAAGAGTGTTGTTTTAGAGGGGGGAAATATGATAATAAAGAAGGGGCAAATTGGTATCTGACCGCAAAAACACTACGTTTTTAAGACATTCTTAAAAAAATGCATCACATAAATAAAAATTTAATAAATATATATTCTCTTTTTATCCTCATAAAAATTTGCAATAAGCATAACATTTTATATAAAAAATAAAGGAATTCATTTTTCAAGAAAACAACTGTTTTTCATATTTATCACTGACGATATTCTTTTTTCTTTAATTTGAATTTATATTAGGCAAGTCTTCTTTTTGTCACATTGCAGCAAAAGAAAATCGGCTTTATTTCATTGAAGAAATTAAACCGATTTAAATAAGATTTTATACTGAAAACTATTTCACAAAACAATACATTTCTGATGCTGCCAATAAAAAAGCGCCCACACCAAAATCAGCAGTAGAATTTTTGTCAACTACTTGCCCCGGAATTGCTTTTTCGCCAATAGGCTGAACGTAACCCACAGTTCCATCTTCTTGGAGCGCAAAAGTCGTTAAGTATTTCCAAGATTTTTCTGCAACGGGCAAATAGGTTTTCTTATCTAAAATTCCGTTGTTGATTCCCCATAAAAATCCGTAGGTAAAAAATGCTGTTCCACTCGTTTCAGGTCCCGGGGCATGTTCAGCATCCAAAATACTTCTGGTCCAATATCCCTCTTTTTGTTGGGCTTCCGCCAATGCTTTAGCCATATCTTTAAATCGAGCGATATATTCATTTCTATGTTTGGCTGATTTTGGCAAATCCTGAATAATTTTGGCATAACCAGCAAAAATCCATCCGTCGCCTCTTGCCCAAAAGTCTTTTTTCCCATTAGCACTTGTATGTTTCGGGTAAACATATTTGGCATCACGGAAATATAATTTCGATTCAGAATCGTACATAATACTGTCAGCATATTGCAAATAAGAATGTAGTTTTTCTAAATACATTTCATTTCCGGTAACGTTGTACAGCTTTGTCATAACAGGCATTACCATATACAAACCGTCAACCCACCACCAATAATCATTTGCTGGAGTACTCATTTCGTATTCCATAACTTCTTGTGCGCGGGCGATTTTATGCGGATCATTTTTTCCTGTAAAATTGTATAAATCGATATACGTCTGGAAACAAATTTGCCAATCACCAAATAAAACATGTTTATCTGTTTCTCCGTAATTGTATTTCCATTCTGATTTATCCTCTGATTTGGCGCCCATCCATTGGTTTTTCTCTGCCCAAGCCATCGAATAATCCAAATATTTTTTGTTTTTAGTTACTTTGAAAGCTTCCATATTTCCAGTATGATAAGCCGAAACATGCCAAAAAGAATTTCCAAACTCAGGATGCGAACTTTGCCAGCGGTTATTTACTTTATCAATAATAGCAACAACATCTTTTTTAGATTCTTTTATTGCAGTTTCCTGTTTTACAGCACTGCTTTTACAGCCAACAACTGTAACTAAAACAACAGTCAATGCCATAAAAAATGATTTTTTTAAATACATAATTATAGTAAGTTTAAGCGTTTAATTATTTTGAAGCATGGTCAATTGGGATTTCCTGACCAGACCATATTTTCTTTTGTGTCCAAGGCTGGTAAGCGTCAGCCCAAAACGGATCAGAAGCTGGCAGACCAAGAACTAAAAAAGCTTCGGTACATAAATACAAACTTCCGGTTGAGATATAACCTTCACCAATATTTTGCTGATGACCGTATAAACCAATCTGAAGCCAGCCATTTTTATCAAAAGTTTCTTTGGCATTTATCTGATTATTAATCATAAAATAAAGTGCCGAACGAACTTGAGCCGGAGCAATTTCTTTTGGTAATTCTTTCCAAAGTGTAATTTGAGACAAAAGCTGAAAAGCGCCAAAACGATAGGCCAATGATCTCCCAATTGGCGGATAAGTCCCGTCAGGAGAAATTAATCGTTCTTGGATTGCAGCATATCTTCGGGCTCTGTTTAACTCCGTTTCAAAGTCTTTCTTGTAATCGTCATTTTTATCTTTCAGCAGATTTAAAATATCCAATTGCATCGGGTGAATTACAAAACTGTTGTAGTAATCCCAATGAAAATCTGGGCCATCGCCATAAATTCCGTCTCCCAAATACCATTCTTTATGTTTTGACAAACCAAAATTCAACCGATTTGCATCTTCTTCTTTATCAAATTTGATAATCGCCGCTTCAATCATTCCTGCAAAAAGAAGCCAATTGCTATTGTAAGGTTCAATTCTTCTAGATGATTTTAAAGCTGTAATAACGTTTTCTTTTGTAACGGCATCAAGCGGTTCCCAAAGCTGTTTTGGTGCACGCAGTAAAGCTTGAGCAAAAAAAGCAGCATCAACTAAAGGTTGTTTATCATTTATAAAATTCATAAAATCAGCAGCATTTGGGTCGGTTGCATTATGAATTGATTTTTGTGCCAAAGCGATATACTTTGCTCGTAATTTTCCTTCGGATGTATCATCTGCACCTAATTCCAACCACGGAGCCATTCCGGAAAGTGTTCTTCCAAAAGCTTCCAAATAAGTTACATGTGTTCTGTCATCCCACGCGCCTGGCGACTTTTCTATTGGCATCAATGTTTTTAACTGATTATTGCTTAAAGCAGTCAAAACAGGATCGCCAATTTTTATTAAAGAAGCCACAAAAAACTCCCGAACTTTTTCTGGAGAATCTTTTTCAGGTTTTCTAGATTGCGATTGTATGTTTGTAATTACAAAACAAATAAATACTGATAGTACAGCATTTTTGAAACGATGATTCATATATTTTTCTATTATTTTTTTGCCACAGATTAAAAGATTTTAAAGATTTTTTATACAAACCTGCGTGATCCCTTCGCGATAATGGGTGATTGATGCAACATGGTTTAATCTGTGTTAATCTTTTTAATCTGTGGCAAAAATTTTGGTTAATTATCAGTTACTGATAGTCAAACTTTTCTTTTAAAATTTTAGGTTGATTTCCAAAAACTTTCATTCAAAATGTATTTGTTATCCTTCACGTTTTGATACTTCTTTTTAAATTCTGAAGGATTCAGATTATAAAACTGCTGAAAGTGTTTTCTGAAATATTTAATGTCGCCAAAACCAGCAATAGAAGCGGCTTGGCTAATTTGCAAATCGGTTGTGATCAATAATGTTGCGACTTTTCGAAGACGTACATTTCGCGTAAATTCTAAAACCGATTTACCCGTTATTTTTTTGATTTTTTTGTAAACCAAAGAATGGCTCATGCCTAATTCGCTTGCTAGATCTTTTATATTAAAATTATCCACATCCAAATTAGAATCAATTAGTTCGATAATTCTATCCAGCAGTTTTTTATCTTCATCAGACAATTTTGGACCCGCAACATTTTTTGTAACCGAATTAAGCAGGTAATTCTGTTCACTGTCACGACGCGTCAGGATTCCGTTAATTCTCGCTAGTAAATAATCATTGTCAAAGGGTTTTGTAATGTAATCATCGGCACCAACTTCCGCACCTTTCAATTTCACATCTTCAGATGTTCCTCCGGTTAAAAGAATTACAGGAATATGTTTTAAATCGGGATCAGTTTTAACATTTTTACAAAACTCCACACCGTTCATTTCGCCCATTACAACATCTGAAATAATTAAATCTGGCTGTACATTTTTGACAATACTTAAAGCCATTTCGGCATTTTCAGCAGCGGTTACATGGTATTTCGAAGTTAATATTCGCTTTAAATAATTCCGAATCTGAACATTGTCATCAACAATTAAAATACTTTTTGCATCCTTAATTAATTGATGAACATTTTCAGGTTCTTCAACTATCGGCAAAACGTTTTCACGGATTACGGTATCTTCTAAAGCTTCATCTAAAAATAAAGTTCTGTCGCTGAGATCTTCACGAATTTCAATATCTCCAAAATGCTCTTTTCCAAGAAGCAACTTAATTTCAAAAACAGAACCTCCATTTTCGTTATCGCGACAACTTACTTTTCCGTGATGCTGTTCGATAAACTGTTTTACGAGATACAAACCAATTCCAAATCCTTTGCGGTTATTCTTGACATTTTTACCTGATTGATAAAACAAATTGAAAATTTTGTCTTTATCAGCATCTACAACTCCATCTCCATTATCTGTAACATTTATAATTACCTCATTTTCTGTGCATCTCAAATTAACAGCAACTTTTCCATTTTCCTTTTCAGTAAACTTTAAAGCATTCGAAATCAAATTAAACAAAGCCATTTCGATTTTTTCCCGATCGACATAAACCATTAGATTTTCTTCGGAAATACTAAAACTGTAATCTATTTTTTTTGATTTTGCATGATGCACAAAACAGCTAAAAACCTCTTTGCACAATTCAACAATATCAATTTGCCCTACTTTTAATTTTCCGGTTTCGGTTTCTGTTTTTCTAAAAAGAAGCAACTGATCTACTAAACTCAATAATCGTCTTGAATTGCTGTACACCATTTCAATTGCCGCGGGATCGATCTGTTGTTCCGCTCCATAAATAATATCTTTCAGTGGATTGATAATCATGGTTAATGGCGATCTGAATTCATGAGAAATATTAGTGAAAAAAGTTAATTTTTTCTCGTTTAGTTCTTTCTCCTGTTTTGCCAAATCCTGAGAAAGTCGAACTTCATATTTAAGCTGTGCCTGTTGACGCTGGTATTTATCTACAACATAAATAACAAGTATAAGCACAATAAAATAAAAGAAATAAGCCCAACCGCTTCTGTACCACGGAGGTAATATTGTAATTGGCATCGAAATAGATTTTGTATTCCAAACCCCTTCTGCATTTGTCGATTTGATTTTCAGCACATAATCTCCCTCCGTTATTCTGGAATAATTTGCACTTCGAATATTATCAACATAATGCCATTGCGAATCCCATCCTTCTAAAAAATAAGCGTAAGAAATTTTTTCAGGCAAACTGTATTCCAAAGCTGCAAAATCAATATTCAGCATTGATTCATCATAAGGCAATTCTAATTCATTGATACCAAAACTGGTTAAACCAGATTGATCATAAAGCTTATTATTAACCTTTATTGAAGTAATAATGAGCTTCGGGAAAGTATGAATCTGGTTGTTTATTTTGGTATTGATGATATTAAAACCTTTTATTCCGCCAAAAACGATTTCTCCTGTCGAAAGTTTAAGCGACGCATTGTAATTAAACTGATTACTCTGAAGTCCATCAGCATCAAAATAACTTTTGGTTTTTTGATTATCAGCATTATATTCAAAAATACCATCGTATGTACTTCCCCAATAAATTCCCTGATTATCTCTGACAATATTTAAAACTGAGTTATTAGGAATTCCACTTGTTTGAGTCAAATATTTTTTCTCAAAAGTTTGAGGATTAAGAATTAACAAACCTCTTCCTTCTGTCCCAACAAGCAGTTTATTTTTTGAATGTGAAACGATAGACCTTACCGGATAATTAACAATAAACTCCTGATGTTTCATTGCTTTAAGGTTGAGTTTTATCAGGCTTGTAAAATTCCCAACCCAAAGATCGCCATTCACATCCTGGCTCATCGAAATAATACCTCTGACTTTAGCATCTACAAATTCAAATTGATCGTTTGCATTATCATAGCGATACAATCCTTCTTCATCTGGAGATGCGGCCCACAAAACATCTTCTTTAGTTCGAAATAATACCCAAACATTTTTTTGCGTGTTTTTATATTTCGGATTAAAAAGCTGATATCTTTTAAAGCTTTGATTTTGTGGATTAAAACGACAAACGCCTCCTCCATAAGTTCCAAACCAGGTTCCTTTTTTATCTTTTACAATTGCGGTTACAAAATCATTTGACAACGAATTCGGATTGTTTGAATCGAAAGAATAATTCGTGAATAGGTTTCTTTTTTTATCCCATAAACTAGCTCCGGCACCATCTGTACCGACCCATAAATGATCACTATCTTGCTCACAAAGTGAAAGTATAAAATCACTTGGAAGCGAATTTTTTAATTTTTCATTTTTGGAAATCGTAATAAAAGGACTTTTTCGGCTTTCAATTCTATTAACTCCTCCTCTTAAAGTTCCTATCCAAACCCGATTACCATCTAAGTATAAAGATGTTATAGCATTACTATTCAATTTTTCTCCGTTCAGGCTCGTGCTTAAGGGAGAAAATATATCTGAAACAAAATTATATTTTATAACGCCATTTCCATTTGTAGCAATCCAAAGTTCTTTTGTATCAGGCTTATACATAAGATCAGAAATTGGATACTGAATTTCCTGATTAGTGTAAACATGGTGCGATTTATCTTGTATGTTATATTTCAGCAAACCACCTTCTACAGCTACCCAAACGTTTGAAAATCCATCAATAAAAAGACAGCCTCCGTTTAAAATATCCGAATAAACTACTGCTAATTGTTTTGCTCCCTGAGGCATCGATACAAGTCCGACACCCTGAACAAAACACCACATGGTACCAGACTGATCAAAATCAATACTTTCAGGGCGGTAATCCCATTGCAATTTTCCATTTACATAAAGTGGAATCTGAGTACATTCGCCTTCTGATTCAGGAGAAATAAGTAAGCCCTTCCCCGCAGTTGCGATATATATTTTTGATTTATAATCTTTTAGGTCATTAATAACATAATCGATTATCATTTTTTTGGAAGTCTTTGCATCTACAAAATACCTCGTACTGAAATGATTTGTTAGATAACTATACACATTAATTCCGTGTTTTGTTCCTATCCAAATTTCATTTTGAGTTCCGCAAATACCAACTATTCTATTATTAACAAGCGATTTAACATCGTTTGGCTCATTTCTAAAATTCAAAAAATCATAACCGTCATATCTGCTGATTCCGTCATAAGTACCAAACCACATCAAACCTCTTTTATCTTTATAAACAGAGGTAACTGCATTATTTGCCAATCCTTTTTCGATACCGAGGTAACTTATTTGGTATTTTTCTTTGTTATTATCAGAAAAAGATACTCCTGTAGCAGATTGAGATCTTGCCACATAACAAATTAAAATCAGCGAAAAAAATAGAATTCGGTTTTTCAAAATTTCGGATTTGGGATTAAGTATGTCTTTTTTTTATCTAAAAATTTTAATTTTCTTTAAAAAATCAGAATTACAAATTATTCGTGTGAAAAATACAATTATTAAATTAATCTTTAAAAAAAAACCTATGAAAATAAATCATAGGTTTTTCATGTAAAAAAAACACATCCAATTCTTATCAATTGACCAATGAAATTACATAAGAATAAGTATATTTTTTGTCCAATAAAAGATACGGTTCGTGTGGTAATCTTCCCCAGCTGTCATCACCGCCTACACCTCTTTGTCTGTAATCTAAATGCAGGTAAACTGCTTCTTTAGATTCTAAATCCAAATCAGACGGATGGCGTTGAGACTTCGTTTTTCCGGGATCTACATCGTCTGTAGAAACATTCAATGCACTAAAACCAAGAGGCTGATTTCCATCAATTCTTAAACCCTGGCCTTTGTCATTTTTTAAAGTCAGCCAACGAACATCTGTTTTATAGCCTGATTCCTGTGGACGAATATAAGTTCTCGTAAACTGATTTATTACTTTATCTGAGTATTCTCCCATGAACGAAGCCGAATTTCTATCTTCATAATTTTCCCAAGGTCCTCTTCCATAATAACTTAAATTATCAAAGGCGCCATTTAGTTTTAAACGCATTCCAAAACGAGGCATTTCAGGTAATTTTTTTTCACCCAGATCAATAGATGCAGTAACTTTTATAGATCCATTATTTTGAATCAAATAATCTACAGTATAAGGAACATCAACTTCTGCCAATCGATACGCCACTTTTACAAGTAAACCTTCTGACGAATTTTTATCTATGTTAACATTTACAATTTTTGGATTTTGGGATGCTTCTTTCCAAATTACCAATTTATTTGGCATTCCGTTTCCAAAATCATTATCCGTTGGAGCACGCCAAAAATATGGTGTTGGGAAATTGGTAAAAAGTGATTTGTCTCCACTTTTCAGTGCATATCTTAGAATTTCTCCTTTTTGTATATCAAATTCTCCTGTAATTGTTCCGGTTTCAAAAGAAAGTACATTGTTTTTAACTGAATATTTTAATTTTTCAGCACTTTTTGCCAAGGCATTATTCTTAAAATAATTTCCTTTTCTAACTGTAAATTGTTGTCTGGCAAATTCATGTCCTTTAGCAACTAAAGGGGCGTCATATTTTGAAACTGCATAAACGTTTAAAAAACATTCTGAATTTTCATCAAATGAACCTAAATCTAAGACGACTTTTTTACTTTCTTCCGGATTTGCATCTACATTAAATTCTCCAGATTTCGTGCTTATTCCGTTTTTAATTAATTCCCATTTAAAGTTAAAATCAGACAGATTTGTAAAATTATAATGATTGGTTATCTTTAAATCTGTATCATTATCTAACTGAAATTGAATGTTTTGATATACTTTTTTTACTTCATTCAATCCCGGATGTGGAATTCTGTTCGCACTTACCAAACCATTCGAACAGAAATTTTCATCGTTATGCAATTTTTCTCCTCCTAAATCTCCTCCGTAAGCCCAAAATGTAACTCCTTTGTCGTTTTTAGTCTTAAATCCCTGGTCAACCCAATCCCAAATAAACCCACCTTGCATGTGTTTACTACTATTGATAATATCCCAATATTCCTGAAAATTTCCATTACTATTTCCCATTGCATGCGAATACTCACACATAATGTAAGGACGCTTTTTATCTGAAGTTGCGTAGTCTTTCATACTCTTAATACCCGGATACATTGGTGCTACAATATCAGTGTTTCGATTTTCTCCTGCCTGCTCAAACTGAACCGGGCGAGTTGAATCTACTTGTTTTAACCAATCGTAAGCATCGTAAAAAACAGGACCATTTCCGCACTCATTCCCAAGAGACCATATAATAATCGAAGGATGATTTTTATCTATTGCAAACATTCTCTTTATACGATCAAGATGCGCTGGTGCCCATTCTGGCAAATAAGCCGGATGTTTTGCTTTATCAAACCAATTTTGCCATTCGGCTCCCATTCCATGTGTCTCAATATTAGCTTCATCCACTACATAAAAGCCATATTGATCGCATAATTCATAAAAATATGTATCATGTGGATAATGACACATTCTAATCGAATTAATATTATGTTCCTTCATTAAACGAAGGTCTTTAACCATTAATTCTTTATTAGGAACATGCCCTTTTTCGTCATCATGCTCGTGAATATTTACCCCTTTTACTAAAACCGCTTTACCATTAACTAATAATTGGGCATCTTTGATTTCTACTTTTCTAAAACCTGTTTTTTTAGAAATAATTTCTAGTGTTTTTCCTTTATTATCCTGTAATGTAATGGTGTATTTGTATAAATTTGGAGTTTCGGCATTCCATTGTTTTACATTTTCAATTGTTTTTCCAAAACTGATTTTTTGTTCGTTAGCATTTACTTTTTTACTTTCTGAATAAATAACATTATCCTGATTGTCAAACAATTCAACTTTAACAATTGGATTTTTTACTTTGTTATTTTCAAAAGATTTTAAAGTAACATCAAGATTAAAAATTCCGTTTTTATATTGATTATCCAGTTCACTCTTAACGAAATAATCCCAAATGGTCGTTTTAGGCATTGCCTGTAAATAAACATCACGTTCGATACCGCTTAATCTCCAAAAATCCTGATCTTCTAAGTAACTTCCATCATGCCAGCGAAATACCTGAACTGCAATTAAATTATCACCTTTCTTTAAAAAAAAAGTAACATTAAACTCCGCTGCAGTTTTTGAAGCCTTTGTCATTCCAACTTCTTTTCCATTTAAAAATACTCGGGCATAACCTGTAATTGAACCAAAATGGAGTATTACATCTTTATCTTTCCATGAATCTGCAATTGTGAAAGTGCGTCGATAACTTCCAACCGGATTATAATCTCCTCCAATAAACGGCGGGTTTTTAGGAAACGGATAAACAATATTAGTATAAATAGGAATATCATAACCTTGTATTTCCCAGTTTGAAGGCACTTCAATATTTTTCCAGTTTGAATCATTCAGTTCAGTTGAATAAAAATCCATAGGTCTTTGCGATGGATTCTTAACAATATTGAATTTCCAGTTTCCATTCAAACTTTGATATAATTCTGATTTTTGAGGGTTATTGCTTTTGAGCTCCGTTTCGTTACTAAATAAAAGGAAGGAGCTTCTGCCCGCTTCTTTACCCCTATCTAATATTTGAGGATTCTCCCATTCATTATTCTGGGCAAAGTTAATTTGTGTACTTAAAAAGAGAGCAGCTGCTAAAAAAATTTTCTTCATCTAACTATTTTTGATTGTCTAAATTTTAATATTGGAAACAGAAAATAATTGTCATTCCAAATTGGTTTAAAGTATTTCTTTATAACAAAATCATAAAAAGAAGCTTCCTAACACTAACCAAATCTTAAAAATGCAAACCTTAAATAAATAAGGAATGACAAATTCTGGAATCACAAATTTAGATAATCAGTTAAAAGACATGAGGGACATTTAGATATACTAGAAGGGGCATTTTAGTATGTAGAGCAGTTTTGGACAAATTTACCCCCTCTATTAATGCGTTTTTTGCATGATAAGTAAATTTGAAAAAGAAAAAACTTAAACGCATTGATTCAAATTAACTAGTTTTCCTATAATTATAAATTGCAAGTCCGTTCAAAACAATGGCGAAAATAATTAGATAAAATAGTTCTCTTCCTACTTCATTCAATCCGCTTCCTTTTAAAACAATTAGGCGAACAACTTTTATAAAATGTGTTACGGGAGTAAATTCAGACATTGTTTTGGCCCAATTTGGCATACTGTCTGTACTCGTAAAAAGACCGCTCATGAGCATGAAAATCATCATAAAGAAAAAGGCTATAAACATGGCCTGCAATTGCGTATCAGCAAAAGTCGAAATCAAAAGCCCTAATCCTAATAGCGCAATTAAGTAAACTCCGGCAAAAAGATAAAGTACTGCAAGACTTCCTAATGGGAAAATTCCATAAATCAAATACATTACAATAAGACCAACCGTGAAAACTATTATTCCCACAATCCAAAACGGTATCAGTTTTCCTAAAATGAACTGCCACTTTTGTATAGGCGTCACATTGATCTGTTCGATGGTTCCTATTTCTTTTTCTTTTACAATGTTTAGCGAAGTAATAAATCCTCCAATTAATGTCAAAAGCAAAACTAAAATTCCCGGAACCATATAATATTTATATTCGGCTCGCGGATTGTACCAATTTGTGCTTGTCAGCGTAATTAAAGAAGTTGATATCGAAGTCGACTGCTGTGGCAATTTGAACCGAATATCAAGATCACGGCTAAAATCATTCAATACCACATTCAAATAAGCATTTCCTATATTTGATTTTGTTCCGTTAATGGCATCGGCGGCAATATTAACTTTCTGACTTCCTTCTCGCACTAAGTTTCGTTCAAATCCAGAAGGAATTTCTAAAATTAAATCGGCATCACCTGTTTCAATCCATTTTAAACCTTCTAAATAAGAAGCTGGAGTGGCTTTAATATGAAAATATCCTGAAGAACCAATTTTGTTTATCAGTTTTTGAGAATATGAACTATGATCATGATCAACATAAACGACATTCACATTTTTAACTTCAAAATTGGCTGCCAAAGGCAATATAATCAGCTGAATAGTTGGAACAAAAAACATCATTGCCAAAATGGTTTTGTCCCGAAATATCTGGCGAAATTCTTTCTGCAATATAAAACGAAGCACTTTCATGACAATCTGATTTTAAATTTTTTCAAGGCAATTGTCAATAAAAGCAACGCCATTACGGCCAATACAAGCGTCTCTTTCCATACGTACGAAAACCCTAAACCTTTTAGCATAACGGCTTTGACAATTATATAATAATAATGTGAAGGAAGTAAATGCGAAATAGCTTGAAAAATCCACGGCATATTTTCTAACGGAAACATAAAACCGGTCAGCAATAAAGTGGGCAGCATCATTCCCATCATTGAAATTAACATTGCTGTTTGCTGTGAATCGGTGACATTTGAAATCAATAATCCAAGAGAAAGACAGGTGATGATAAACAAAATACTTTCGGATAAAAGCAGTACAAAACTTCCTTTAATCTGAACATCAAGAAGATATACAGAAAGAAAAATAATGATTACAAAATTAATTAAAGACAGTACTAAATACGGAATTGCCTTTGCAATCAAAACCATTATAGGCTTGAATGGCGATACAAGCAAAATTTCCATAGTTCCAAGTTCTTTTTCTCGAACCACAGAAACAGAAGTTAATGCGGTGCAGACAATCATAAATATTAATGCAATTACACCCGGAATAAAATTGAGCGAACCATTTTGCTCTTCGTTGTAAAGCTGTCTTAATTCGGGAATAATTTGGTAATTTGGATTAACTGACGGATTTAATTCGCGTTGGTAATCGTTGATAATTGCAGTTAAATAATTAGTAACTATTGTTGCGGTATTTGGATCAGAAGCATCTGCGATAACTTGAATTTTTGCTCCGCCAATACGTTGCAGATCAGAACCAAAATTGGCTGGAAAAATAACCGCACATTTTATACTTCCTTCTTTAAACCTGTTCTCAATATCTTTATAATTAAGAATTGGATCAGCGGCATTGAAATAAGAACTCGATTGTATTTTTCTGATAATCTTCTCTGTATGAATATCATGCGAATTGTCCTGCATGGCAATGCCTATATTTTTGACTTCACTGCTTAGTGCATAACCAAAAAGAATAATCTGCGCAACAGGAAGTCCAAAAAGAATCAACAGTGTTCTTTGATCCCTAAAGACATGATAAAATTCTTTCCGAATGAAAACGAACAATTTTTTCATACTAATCTGCTGCTCTTTTGGCATTTCGTGCCAGTTCATAAAAAACTTCATCCATAGAAGCGGTATTGAAGCGATTTTTTAATGCTGAGGGAGAATCTATTGCCTCAATTTTTCCGTCAACCATAATACTGATTCGGTTGCAATATTCGGCTTCATCCATATAATGCGTGGTCACAAATACCGTTATTCCATTGGCAGCGCCTGATAAATCATATCCCAAAACTGCCTGCGGGTGATAGGATCAACGCCACCTGTAGGTTCATCCAGAAAAACTATTTTTGGACGATGAAAAACGGCAACCGAAAAAGCCAGTTTTTGTTTCCACCCTAAAGGCAGTCCGCCAACTAATTTTTTTGCTTCTTTTTCAAGACCTAAAGTCGATACTAGTTCACTGCTTCTTTCCTTAATTTCAGGTCGGGAAACACCATAAACACCTCCATAAAATTCAATATTTTCAAGAATCGTTAAGTTGTCGTACAACGAGAACTTCTGACTCATATAACCAATATTCTTTTTGATTTTTTCCTGTTGTTTATAAACATCAAATCCCGCAACGCTGGCTTCTCCCGAAGTTGGATAAGAAAGTCCGCAAAGGATTCGCATTGCAGTCGTTTTTCCGGCACCGTTAGCTCCTAAAAAACCAAATATTTCGCCCTCGCTGACTTCAAAACTGATTTTATCAACCGCTTTGAAATCACCAAATTGTTTGGTCAAATCTTTACAAATTATCGCTTTATTTTGCATTTGGAATTTCTTTTGGTTCTTTTAAATCACTTTGTTCGCGCATCAAACGAATAAAACTGTCTTCAATAGTGGGTTCTATTTTTTTTACTTCGAAATTTTCAGAATTGTATTTTTCTGCAATAGAATAAATCATTTTTTCATTTGCTTTTTCTGACACAAAAGTCACATGAAGAAATTCTCCAAAGGCATCACAACTCTCAATTGCGGCATCGTTTCGGAGATCTTGAAGCAGTTTATAAATATTCTTTGCTTTGACAGCAAAAAGTGTTTTAGGGAAACTGTTTATAATTTCCTGTGGTGTATCAACAGTCATTATTTTTCCGTTTTGCATGAGCGCAATACGATCGCATAATTTTGCCTCGTCCATATAAGGTGTTGACACAATTATTGTTATATGCTGTTCTTTAAGTTTTCCTAGCATTTCCCAAAATTCACTTCTAGAAACTACATCAACTCCTGTTGTCGGTTCATCTAAAAATAAAACTTCAGGTTTATGAATCAAGGCGCAACAAAGTGCCAGTTTTTGTTTCATTCCTCCCGACAGTTTTCCGGCTCGTCTATTGCTGAAAGGTTTTATCTGATCGTAAATATCTTTGATCAATTCATAATTTTCTTCAATCGTGGTTCCAAAAATAGTCGCAAAAAAGTTGAGATTTTCCTGCACAGTCAAATCCTGATACAGCGAAAATTTTCCCGGCATGTACCCTACTTTGTTTCTAATTTCCTGAAACTCTTTTACAACATCATGCCCTTGAACAGTTGCAGTTCCGCCATCAGCAAGAAGAAGCGTTGTCAAAATGCGGAAAATAGAAGTTTTTCCCGCTCCATCCGGACCAATAAGCCCGAAGAGTTCGCCTTTCTGCACCTCAAATGATACGTCGTTTACGGCAACAAAATCACCATACTTTTTAGTACTATTTTTTAATGTAACTGCAGACATAGCATTATTTTTATTTTGACCAAAGAACTTCTCCGTACATACCAATTTTCAAATAGCCGTCATTCTTCACTTTGACTTTTATAGCATAAACTAAATTAGCTCTTTCGTCTTTGGTCGGAATTGTCTTTGGCGAAAACTCTGACTTATCTGAAATCCAACTGATTGTCCCCTGATATTCTTTGTATTTCTTTTCACCTTGATCAATTCGCACTTTAACTTGCTGTCCTATTTTAATTTGAGGCAATTGAGTTCCCGTAATGTAAGCTCTAAGATTTAATGATTCTAGATTTGCAATTTTATAGAGCGGTTTGCCAATAACTGCAATTTCATATTGTTCAGCATATTTTGTCAATACAGTTCCTTTAATCGGGTTTACGATAATGCTTTTATTTAATTGATCCTCTACTCCTTTTAACTGAACTCCAACTGTATTTCCTTGTTCTGTCAAATTTTCATTGGTAATTTCCAGAGAATTTTTCTGTGCGCTTATCTGAGACTGCAGCGTCGCTACTTTTGCATTGGCATCGTCTAATTGTTTTTGAGAAGCTACACCGCCTTTTACCAGTTTTTCAGTTCGGTTACGGTCAAGAAGTGCATTTGCAAGCTGTTTTTTTAAAGCATCAGTTTGAATTTGTTCCTGTGGTCTTCCACTCAGAATTGCTTTTTTGTTTTGCTTCAGCTGCATTTTATTAATTGCCAGCTGTGTACTATCAATATATCCCACTTTTTGTCCGGCTTCTAACTGCTGCCCTTCTTCAACATTCAATTGCAGAATCTGACCATTTGATTCTGCTGCTACAATAGTTTCTACAGCTTCAAAAGTTCCCGAAGCATCAAAATCGTTTTCTTTATTATGGCACGAAAACATGCAGATCATTGGCATAAGAAAATAGAAAAGCTTTATCTTTTTCATAATATATGGTAATTAATTTCCTTTGATTATTTGATACTCATAAGCCGTCATGAGTAATTGAACTTCGTGCATTGCTTTCTCCGCTCTTGCAGTTCCTTCTTTTTCAGTAGCATTCAGCAAATCGATTAATGGACCTGCTCCTGTGTCGTATTTTAATTGATAACCTTCGCGAATGGTTTGGCGAAGTTTTACAAGAGCATCATCATCTTGCAAAATTGCTGTCTGTCTGTCGATATCCGTTTTCTTCTGATTCATTTGAAATCGGGTATTAAATAAAAAAGTCTCTTCTTGAACTTCAATTTTTTTCAAATCCTGCTGTGTCAGCTGTTTTTCGTTTGAATTTTTATACAGTCCTTTTATATCCCAGCCAACGCTTAATCCCGCAACTCCAATCGTTGAAATTTTATTTGGCCCCAAATTAACTCCTGGAGCTAGTACAACGCCAGCGCCAAGCAATCCAACTTTTGGCATAAGATTGACTTTCTGCATATCCGACTGTGCATTTACAAGATTTCGCTGGCTTTCAAAGCGCTTCTGTTCTGGGCGACTGATCAAAGTGTCAATTCCCATAACATTTATAGGTTTTTCCAATTGAGTCTGGCTGATATTTTTGCCTGTTAAATACGAAAGCATTGTCTGATAACCCTTTCTAGTATATTGGAAATCTGTTTTTTGTCTGCTGAGATTTAGCTGTTCCGCTTTTATTTCATCGACATCTGTTTTGTAGGCGAGCCCATTTTCATGAAGCTTTTTTACCTTGTCGACATTATTAGCAAGAATCTTATTTTGTATTTCCAATTGTTTAAGCTGTTCATCAATCAAAAGCATTCCGAAATAAAGCTGATTCACTCTTGAACGCAAATCGTAAAGCGAAACTTCAACAGAAGCTTTATCAACATTAGAAGACGCTTCGATAATCTTTTTTTGCGTTTTGGTTGCACCGCCATCCCAAATTACCTGATTTACTTGTCCAAGACCAATAAATTTAAACTTACTGTCACTTCCCGAACTTCCCATACTCGGAAAATCTCCAAAAACATAACCTTCAATAGCCGTCAAACTTATTTGTGGCAAATAAGCTTTATTGGCGTTGCTCAAAGTATATTCTTTGCTTTTCTCAATCAATTCGTATTGTTTGATCAAAGGGTAATTTTCAACCGCCAGCTGATAACTTTGATCTACCGTCAAGCTCTGAGCCTGGACACTTATAAAGGACAGAATTCCTATATATTTAAGTAAGTATAATTTTCTCATTTTATACAAATAATTAAACTTCTAAAGTATTATACAGCGCTAAACATCATATTAATCCACATTGGGATTTTCTTTTTGCGCTCTTGCATCAATTCGTTAAATTGCTCCATTTGCAAATTTCTGCTTCCCATAATAATAGGTTTTGCGATAAATGGAAAAACCACCAATCCCAAAAGATTCATTAAAAAATGCAACGGATTCGGTTCTGTTATTACTTTCTTTTCTACCAATTCCTGAAACTGTTTTATAAAAACCGACTCATTTACAATTTCTCTGATTGGCAGTCTTTTTAAAAGACCCTCAGGATTATTTCTAATTTCAGTCAGAATAAAAGTTGGAATTTCTGGTTCAGCAGTAATAAAATCAATGTATCGATCAGCAATAATTTCTACTTTTTGCTGTAACGAGGTATTTTCGTCATTCAGTATCACTTTCATACTGTCAATAAAACCAGCAAAAGTTTCAGACATTATTATTTCAAAAAGTTTAGCCTTGCTTCTAAAATAATAATTGAGCAAAGCAAGATTCAAACCCGCTTCTTCGGCAATATCTCTAGTTCTCGTTGCCGTAAAACCTTTTTTATAAAAGACTGTTTTTGCTGCAGTTTTTATTTTTTCTTCGGTACTTGTATCCTTCTTTTTAGACTCTGAAACACTCATCTTTAATAATTTACATGCAAATATAAAATATTTTTAAATACGTTAATCATTTTTTTTAATCAAATGATTAAAATATTTGATTAACATAAATTTTCATAAAAAATGAGTATATTTACTTTACATTGTTTCAATTATTGCCTTTTATCGATTATAAAGAAATTAACTGATTAAACTAATTTCTATCGTACTGTATATGAAAAACAATTTTAAGTGGATTTTTATCCTTCTATTTTCCATTTCGGTTACAGGACAAACCGACCAAAAAAAAGAAATCAACCAGAGCTTCAAACCTGGGTTTCTATAAATACTGTCACAAAATTTGCCGATCACTGGGGCATTATTGGTGATTTCCATATTCGGCGGAATGATTTTGTAGCTGATCCAAGTTTTTATTTTATCAGAGGCGGATTTACTTATATTCCGAATTCAAACGTTTCATTCACCGCTGGATATGCTCATATGTGGCTGGCGCCTTCAAAAGAAGAGTGGAATACTTTTTCTGATGAAAACAGGATTTATCAACAAGCACAGTTAAATGCTAAAGTGGCAAATGTGAGTATTTTGCAACGCATTAGAAATGAACAACGATGGCAGGAAAAAATAGTAAATGATGAACCAACTGGAGACTGGCGTTTTACCAACAGAATAAGATATTTAATGAGTTTTACTTTTCCAATTTCTGATAAAAAATCGTGGCCACAAATGGTTATTTCAGATGAAATTCTTTTACAATTTGGAGAAGAAGCTGTCTATAATACCTTTGATCAGAATCGTTTTTTCATTGGGATAAAAAAACAAATCAATCCAAAATGGAGTTATGATTTTGGGTACATGAATGTTTATCAGCAAAAATATACTGGATATCAATATGATATGAATCATACCATAAGATTGTTTTTTTATCTGAGTACCAGTATTCGGAAAAAAGCACCTTCGACCACTGAAAACTCAGGTGATGAATGATTATTTTTTTTAACACATAGAAACATAGATTTTGAGTGCGTAAAAAAGGCGTTTAACTTATTTAAAACAAACATAGTTGACTCTGTGAAAGAAACTGGTTTCTTTTTTGTCCTCTTTTTAAAAATAAAATCTATGTTTCTATGTGTTTAATAAAATTTTCATCAATTACGCTTAACGAGTTAAACTTTCTTTTAAAAATTCAATTTTTATAAAAGAAAAAACGCCGTTGAATTTTCATTTTCAACGGCGTTTAAAGATTTATTTTTTATCGATTTTATAAAGTCGGCCTTGATCTGTAACGGCATAAAGAGCTCCGTCATTTCCTTGTGTAATATCTCTAAATCGTTGATTTTCAGAAACCAGAAGTCTTTCTTCTCCAACAACTTTATTATTCTCAATGGCAAGTCTTACAATATGCATTCCGCTTAAAGCTCCTATAAACAAATTATTTTCCCATTCCGGAACACGATTTCCTGTATAAAATGTCATGCCACTTGGTGAAACTACTGGATCCCAATAATAAACAGGCTGTTCCATACCTTTTGTTGCTGGATTCCTGCTCCTACTTTTTCTCCGCTATATTCGATTCCGTATGTGATTGTTGGCCAGCCATAATTTGCTCCCGCTTTTAGTCGATTGATTTCGTCACCGCCGCGTGGTCCGTGCTCTACTTTCCCAAATATCTCCAGTAACAGGATGAAATGCCAGTCCTTGCGGATTTCTATGACCAATATGAATATAATTCTGCTAATGCTCCGCTTCCTGTAAAAATTGGGTTTCCTGGAGCAGGTTGTCCGTTTTTGTTAATCTGATCACTTTTCCAAGCCAGCAGAAACAGATTGTGCTAAAGGTCTGGTTTCTAAAACCGAACGTTCTCCTGTACTTACAACAAGATTTCCTGTATAGTCAAAAAGAATTCGCCCTCCATAATGAAGATCACTTGGATTTGCAGGATTAGCACGATATATAACCACCCCTCCCTCTATAGTTTTTTCATCATTTGACAATCTTCCTTTGGCTACTGAAGTTTGATTTCCGCCCGTAACAGCTTCAGAAAAAACCCAGTAAATCATTCGGTTTGAAGCAAATTCAGGATCAAGACATAAGCCCAATAAACCTCCCTGACCAGCTGAGGTTAACTGCGGGAATTCCCGTGATTGGTGCACTTACTTCTCCACTACTGTTACAATACGCATATTACCCGCTTTTTCTGTAACCAACAATCTTCCGTCCGGAAGGGATTTTACACCCCACGGAGCAGTCAACCCTGAAGTGATAACCTTAGCTTCAAAAGCCGTATTGGTTTTCAATCCGCCTGCTCTGGTCTGTCCTGCAAAAGCCGGTTTATAAGCTGTATTTTGTGTATTGGTTTCAACCGGATCTGTACTTGTTCCTGGATCTGCAGGAGAATCTTTGTCATTGGAACAACTAAAAGATATTAAAAGTAAAGTGGCAAATGCTAAAAAGCAGGTTGTATTTTTCATCTTGTTTGATTATTTAGAATTTAAAAAAAGTTTGGGTTATAGTAATCAAAGTTCAGAAATTAAAAATCCGGTTACGTTACATAATTTTTATCTGAACTTATAGAATTATCTGTTATAACGCTGAAAATGTGCATTCTATTTTAAAAGACATTTAAATAGAAATCCTTTTTACAAGCAATCATTTTATTTTCTAAATTAGATTTAAAATTAAAAGCTATGCACAAACTAACCAAAGAAGATATTACTCAGGGAGTATTTGATTTATATGATGATTATGCTCACAATAAAATCGACCGACGTATATTTATTGAAAAACTCTCCATTTTCGCGGTCGGAACTTTGACACTTCCATCGCTTTTAAGTTTTATGACACCAAATTATGTTGACAGCATTTTAGTTAAACCTACAGATCCAAGACTAAAATCAGGTTATATAAATTATGATTCTCCAAAAGGTGGCGGAAGCATTAAAGGTCTTTTGTCACAACCATCAGAAACCAAAAAGAAATTGCCGGGAATTATAGTTGTTCACGAAAACCGAGGCTTAAATCCTTACATTGAAGATGTTGGACGAAGAGCTGCTCTTGAAGGTTTCATTACACTTGCGCCAGATGCGTTATCACCTTTAGGCGGTTATCCGGGAAATGATGATGCTGGACGAGAACTTCAAAAGAAACGTACGCGCGAAGAAATGCTTGAAGATTTTATTGCTGCATATGAATACTTGAAGTCTCATAAAGATTGTAACGGTTATATAGGTGTTGTCGGGTTTTGTTTTGGCGGATGGATTGCAAATATGATGGCGGTAAAAATTCCTACTTTATCGCCGCGGTTCCTTATTATGGCGGACAGCCAACCAAGGAAGAAGCAGAAAAAATCACTACACCGTTAATGCTGCATTACGCAGGCCTTGATACACGCGTAAATGAGGGTTGGCCAGCCTTTGAAGAAGTACTTACCAAAAACAACGTCGAACATACTGCTTACTTTTATGCTGGCGTGAATCATGGTTTTCACAACAATACAACGCCAAGATACGACGAAGCTGCAAATTTATCATGGACAAGAACGGTTGATTTTTTCAAATTAAAACTTAAGAAAAAGTAATTATAAAAATCTCTGAGTCAATTTCTGAGAAAGAAATTTGGTGTGAATTATTGCAGAATAAACTTTAATTTTGCACCAAATAATTTTCAGATGAATCTCCACGAGCTTATTATACACTACACATCACTATAAATAGTGATTTTTACTGTATTTTAATTTTTCGAAAAACTAAAGCGGACCGTATTTTTCTTTATAGCGTTCTAGTTCAGATTCTGTTTTAGCGAGCAGTTTTTCCAAGAGCGCAATTTTATCTTCGTAAAGCAGTTTTAATGTCGCCGAATTTTGTTCTGTATTAATTAAGATACTTCCGTTGTTGTTTCCTATTACTTTATTAAAACTGTTAAAGTATCTTTCACTATCAAAACTTATTATATCTTCTACACTGACTTCTAAAATACGGGCAATTTCAACTAATTTCACATATGATAAAACAGTTTTACCTTTTTCAATTTTACTGTAACCTGCCTGAGTCACACCAAGTTGTTCTGCCATATATTCCTGAGTGTAGTTTTTTAATTCACGTATGCTTTTAATTTTATTTTTAATCGAGGTGGCCATATTTTTGATTTGGGGATCTGGTTTAGCGAATATAGCCCAATACTAAATTTAGTATTGCAACTAAACCGAATTTAAAATGTATTCTAATACAGCTTCAATAGCAGGAGTTGATGAAGCCGTTTTTTCCGTCATCTTTTTCTAACAGTTATAATAAACCCATAAACGATTGCAATAACGATAAAGGCTAATTCGTATTGGGGAATTCCAAAAATTCTCATTTGCAAATATTAAAAAATTATGCTGTTTGCATTGTCATGCGCTCAAACTGAAGATTAAAAAATTCGTCAATTTGTTTGCCAATACTATTTTTATCTTTGCTCCTAATTTTTACGATTATTTCCTTTTGATAACAATCTCGAACCAAAACATAATAATCAAATTCTGCCGGGTTATGAAATCGTAAAATGGTAAGAACTGTAAAGGCTAAAAGTGCCGGAATAATATAATTAAGATCAGCCATTTTTGTAAAAAGCATACAATAATAGGCGCTTGCGGCAACAGCGAAAAAAATCGCATTTATTAGAAAATAATTTTTCTTTTTTCGAATTAAGCCGAGTTCGATTATTTCATCGAAAGCATAATTCCATCTCTGTTTGCGGTAGCAAAAATGAACTTGAGTTGAAGTAATTGTAAGGAACATAAAAATAGTAGGTAAAAAAGATTTAGGATATTTTTTAAAGCTAATTCTTTAAATGAAAAGCTCAAACGCAATATTAAGCAAAACCTTCTTTTTTTTCTTACAATCTTTCTAATACAATATAACTGAGAGTTATAATTCATTACAAAAATGTAAAATATTACTTATAATCTATTTTATATCAATACAATAACTCATACTTTTTTACTGAGTTTCTGTTTCTTTTAAAACTGATCATAATCTAAGTAACTGTTAATTATGCAACTATAATTATCTTTCATGTAAGGCTTCCCTTTGATTTGCTTGGTAAATTTGTAAAACACAAACTTTTAATTGAATAACTTAAAAGAGAAACGTTATGAAAAATGAGCAAAACTTAGATAACTATCAGAACGATCCTGATTATATCGATCAAAATATTCTTGTTGACGGAACTTCAAATGAAGATCAATTCAAACAAGACTTAAGACCTTATAATAATCGCGAATTTGGTGACAGCGATCCCGATTATATCGAACAAAATACATTGGTAGACAATGATAATTATGCCAGAGACGAAGATCCTTATCAATATCAGGAAGAATTTATTGGTGACTCGCAGCATTTTGTCGCAGATTTTGAAAACAATAGTTTGCGATTAGAAAATATTCCGAATCAGGAACGTATTGTAAACGAAGATGGAGGCGGT
>CAWCGN010000007.1:0-60000 GCA_963795025.1 uncultured Flavobacteriaceae bacterium
AACACGGTGAACGGCTGGTCGTGATCATTACGAGTATCGCTCCGATGATGGTTTACTCCAGTCTCGCCGAGACGATCCTACCAGGAAACAAGCCTCGGTAAAGGCCCGGGCAAGGCGGATCGATCGCGTGCGGCGGACTTGAAGATACGATGCGGACGGTCGGCGCGAACCCGATCGGTCTCTCAGGAATCCCTGAGATGGCCCTTTCCCCGCTCGCATTCATATCCTGCTCGCCAGAACGGCTCCAGTCGGTCTCGTGATCCGCCGCGGGCCATCCGAGCGAGTAGCCGCTTGCTCTGTGAATAAGAGACGATCATTTTGAGCTTGGCCAGTGGCTCAAGAGTAAAATATAGAAGTACCGGTGCAATTTGTCGCCGGATGGAAAGCACTCATCTATTTCGCGATGAACGGACGATGGAATGTGAATCCCAGGGCTCGTGGACCGCCATATCTCGCACGCCCTTCTTCAAAGGCGCTCGCCGTTTCCCGAAGGGCGACTGCTGGCACGGAGGCGGTTTGTGGACCGGCAACGACACCTACTGGCTCAACGATGGCTATGGACACACCGTGCTCCGTAATGCGAGATCATTTCGCCGCGACCCGAACGGTGCAGCATTCAAAAACTATGGCGGCGAATGCCTGGGAGTGTATTACCCCCGATTAGTTCGCGACGGTTCGGGCGCTCATCGAACGTGTGAAGCTTGGGAAGTGTTCAAGAGAAACCGTGTTCACAAAACCCGTCGGCAAGGGATGGGTCCTGCCAAGCTTGCTCACGCCGAAGTCGACCACCCAGCCGGAAAGGGCTGCTACTGGGACGAGCACGAGCTGGCACCCCCGGGTCCGGGTCGTCGATCCCTTGCCCGACCTGGGAATGGGCCGAGCTCGACGGAAACGCCTGGCTTTCGGGCTGCAATGGTAAACTGAGTTGTGCTCAAGTCACCAAGGACGGCCTGACCGGCGACTCCAAGTTGTTCAATTTCAATGGTATGAGCTTTCGAGCACTGAAAGCCCCGTATTGATCTGTCAGAGCCTCCGCAATACTTTGACGATTACCAGCCCAAAACGACGTTCCTTCGGGTGATCAGTCTCATCCCCTTAACAACCGAAATGCCTGATCGCCCAAGAAACCTGGTGCTCGGGACCGCCGGGCACATCGACCACGGCAAGACCGCCCTGGTCCGCGCCCTGACGGGGGTCGACACCGACCGCCTGCCCGCCGAGAAGCAGCGCGGGATCACGATCGACCTGGGGTTCGCGGCGCTCGACCTCGGCGACATACCAGCTCGCCCTGGTCGACGTGCCCGGCCACGAGCGGTTCATCCGCAACATGCTGGCCGGCGCCTCGGGGCTCGACCTGGCCATGCTGGTCGTCGCGGCCGACGACTCGGTGATGCCGCAGACCCGCGAGCACCTGGAGATCCTCCGCCTGCTCGGCCTCTCGGCCGGCGTGGTCGCCCTGACCAAGTGCGACCTGGTCGAGCCGTCCTGGCTCGACCTGGTGGAGGAAGACGTCCGCGCGCTGGTCCGCGGCACGTTCCTCGAAGGTGCGGCGATCGTCCGGACCTCGGCGGCGACCGGCGAGGGCATCGACGAGCTCAAGCAGCCTCGAGGCCGCCTGCCTGGCCGGCGGCCGGCACGATCCCGGCCTGTTCCGGATGGCGATCGACCGCTCGTTCACCGTGGCCGGTCACGGACGGTCGTGACCGGGACGGTCGCCTCGGGCAGCGTCGCCGTCGGCGACGAGCTGGAGTGGCTGCCCGACGGCCGGACGGTCCGGGTCCGCGGCCTGCACCGGCACGACCGGCCGGTCGAGCGGATCGGCCGCGGCTCCCGGGCCGCGATCAACCTGGTGGGCGTCCACCACGCCGAGATCCGCCGCGGCCACGAGCTGGCGGCGCCGGGGTACCTGGAGGCGACCCGCGTCTCGCGTCGAGCTGGTCGCCTCGAGCGACGCCGGCCGTCCCGCTCCGGCACCGCGAGCGCTACAAGCTGCACATCGGCACGGCGGAGGTCTCCGCCGTCCTCTCGCTGCTCGAGCGACCGAAGAGCGCACGCGGCACAGCCTCGGCTCGCTCAGCTCTTGCTGGCCGAGCCGGTCGTGGCCGTGCACGGCCAGCCGTTCGTGCTGCGCGACGAGAGCCCCCCGCGACGCTCGGCGGCGGCCGCGTGATCGGCCCGTCGCCGACGGCTCGGCCGCAGCGATCGCACCGCGATCGCCCGGCTGGACCGGCTGCGCTCGACCGAGCCACGAGCGACGCTGCGCGGCGCCCTGCGTTTCTCGGCCCGGCCCGTGGTCCGAGCGCCGGCTCTGCAGCTCACCGGCCTGCGCCCGTCGGAGGTCGAATCGGCGCTCGCGGCTCTCGCTGCCTCGGGCGGCCTGGTCGAGCTGCCGCTGGGCCCGCGGCGGACGGTCCGCGTCCTCGCCGAGTCGGTCGCCGAGCTCGAGGATCGCGTCCTGCGCGCCCTGGCCCGGCTCCACGCGGCCCGTCCCCGCCAGTCGGCGATCCCCCGCGCCAAACTCGTGGCCGCGCTGCCCGACCTGGAAAACAAGACGCCTCGTGGCGGCCGTGCTCGACCGGCTGAAAGCCGCCGGCAAGCTGATCGGCGACCACGCGCACCGTCGCTCTTCCCGGCCACGAGCCCAGGCTCAGCCAGGCCGAGCGGAAGCTCAAGCTGGAGCTGGCCGAGGCGATCAAGGCCGGCGGATTCAGCCGCCCGAGGTCACCGATCTCGCCGCCCTGGCCGGCCGCCGCGCGGCCGCCGTCCCCGACCTGCTCGCCCTGCTCCGCGAGGAACAGCGGTCGTCGAGATCACGCCGACCTCTACCTCGACGCCGACGCCGAGGGCGACCTCCGCCGCCGCGTGCGCGAGCGGCTCGCCGGACGGCGCCACGATGACCATGTCCGAGCTCCGCGACCTGCTCGGCACCACCCGCAAGTACGCCGTCCCGATCGGCGAATACCTCGACCGCATCGGCCTGACCCGCCGCGAAGGCGACGTTCGCCTGCTGAAGACCGATGAGCCGAAACCAGTGACCCCCAGATTCGGCCACCGAGCCTGCCTGAGTCCTTTCCCGGATCCGCGGATATGTCCGGTGGATGGTAAAAAAAGTTTGATTGGCCGCCCCGCCTTGTGACAATACTCTGAAGCAACGACCCGCTCGACGATTGACTGCCACGCTGTATGCTCTGCGCGACGATAGACGCCGATAAGGCCAAGCTGTAAGGTGGGTGCAGGGCTGCGCCTGCTTTCTCGTGCGAGAACGAGGAGATTCACATGCTCAATTCAGTTCTGGTAACCAGGCGTTGCAAGCGAGCTCACTCGAGCCCGGTACGGCGGCAACGGGAATTGGCACTCTGCCCAAGAGGCAGCCCAACCGCTCATCGTGGCTCGTCGCTACGACTGCTTTCTGGCTGCTAGTCGGGTTATCTCACCCGCTCCGAGCCCGCGCAGACGGTCCGGGCCTCGCCGCGCAAGCTTACCGTCGAAGCCCGCGATCTGGGTACAGACGCGGCCGTTGCCGGCTCAATCACGCTGAGATTGCCGGAGATGTGAAGCTGCAGGCGACCACGGCCGCGGACGGGTCGCCCGTTTTGAGTACACGCTTCCCGCGGCGTCCAACGGCCGGCGCTTTCTAGCTCAGGGCCAGCGCGAAGGGCTGGTGCCGTTGTACGAGAACTGGTTCGGCAGAGACCGCGCCGGCACCGCCGGAACAGCTCCTGCTCCTCACGGAGAAGGCGACGACCATCAGCGGCCGCGTACTCGACGACGACGGTCAGCCACTCGCCGACGCCGTGGTCGTCGTCAGCGTGAGCAAGAGGTATCCCGGGTCCGAGCAGCGGGTCGACGTCAGTGACGAATCCGCCAGGACCGGTCCCGATGGCCGCTGGTCGTTCACGGACGTGCCGGAGCAGCCCGATTCGGTCGAGATCGCGGCCTACCACTATCTCTGTCTCAGCGATCGTTCGGCGTACTTTCTCGAGCCATTCAAGCCGCTCGCGCGCGCTGCGCGACGGTTCGGCGGTGCTCCGGCTCACGCGCGGGACGCGGGTGGAGGGGACGGTCCTGGCGCTGATGCGGCCAGCCCGTGGCCGGGGCCGAGGTTCGCTACGGCGAGGGGCAGGGACTTCGGCAATTCCATCCCTCCCGTGAAGATCGGATGCCCAGGGCCGATTCACGCTGGGAATCAAGCCGGGGACGATGTCGCGACCCTGGTCGCCCAGCGCCACAGGGTTTTGGTCCCACGCTCCAGGAGCGTGAAGGTCGGCAGCGAGGGACCGCACCGCGTCTACCTGACGCTGACCGCAGACGCACGCGGTCCGGGGCCGGGTCGTCGACCCCAGCGGGAACCCGCTTCCGCACGCTTCGGTCCGGCTCTTCTGGTCCGGCCCGAAAATGCCGGGGGGCTCGTCTTTCGGCTCGGCGATCGCGCACGAATTCACCACAGACAGCGACGGTCGATTCGCAGTGGAACGAGAGCGCCGCGCAGCGGGGTCCACGCTGCTGTCTCCGCCGCCGGTTTCGCCGGCACGGAAAACCTCGCGCTCGCCTCCGACAGCGATCACAGACATCGTCTCAGTCGGCCCCGACCACGGTGAAGGGGACCGTCGTCGACCGCGAGACCGGCCAGCCGCTCGACGGGTTTTCGCTCACGCTGGCCGCCCGCTGGAAGCCGGACGACCCGCTCATCTGGCAGCGCGGGCGGAGCTTTGACGAGGCACGCCAAGAGATGCCCGGGCACTTCGAAACCACGCTCGCCTCGCCCGCTCATCGATACCTCATTCGGGTCCAGGCCGACGGTTACTTCGCCGAGGACTCCGAACGCTTCCCACCTGACGGCACGGCCCACCTCCTCAGCTACCGCCTCACCAGGGGGAGCCGATCCGCGGCACCGTTTTGCAATCCCGACGGATCGGCCGCGCGGGACGGGTTCGTCCATCTCGTACCGCCCCATCGAGGACGGCTGGATCGACTACCTCGCGTATCCCGACGACCTCCGCGACCCGGACCGCCCCGGAAGGTCCACGCGGCGATCGGGCCCGACGGACGGTTCGCGCTCCCCCGCAGCGCGAGAACTTCGCGATCCTGGCCCTGACCGACGTGGGCTCGCTGCTCGTGCCCGGCGAGCCGCTTCAGGGTGACGACGTCCTCCGTCTCCAGCCGTGGGCTCGCATCATCGGGACGGTGACGCTCGACGGCAAGCCGGCGGCCAACCTCGGCCTTCAGTCCTACGATCCCGAGGAATCGGCCGCCGGTCGTCGGGGAAGCCGCGGCTGGTGTCGCGATACTACGCTCCAGACCGACGCCGAAGGGCCGGTTCGAGCTGACCCGTGTCTTGCCGGGCCGGCTGACGCTCGCGCAGTGGGTTCCCAACGGCGTGAACCGGCCGCATCTGGCCCGTGGTCCGGGCGACGGTCGACGTCGAGGGCGGCCGGTCCTATGACCTCAAGATCGGCACGAGCGGCCGGCTCGTCACCGGCCGGCTCGTGCTCCCCCGCACCGACGTCTGGATGATCCGCAAGGCGGAGATCGTGCCCAAGGAAACGACGACGAGCCGGCCGGTGCCCATCGGAGTCGAGGTCCTCGAAGAGGGGCGCTTCCGGGCGCTCGACCTCAAGCCGGGCGACTACGCCTTGCGCGTTGCGCTCACGAACCACCCCCCGCCCAGATCGTGCGGCTGGGGACGACTGCTGGGCGAGTACCGACACGAGTTCACGGTGCCCGCGGCGCAACGGCGAGCGAGCCTCCGCTCGACCTGGGCACGCTCGAGCCCATCGCGGTGGGCGGTCGCCCGCTGAAGGTGGGCGACCGCGCTCCCGACATTCCGCATCAAGACCCTGGAGGGAAGGAACTGGCGCTCGCCGACTTTCGGGGCAAGTACGTGCTGCTCGACTTCTGGGCAAGCTGGTGCGCCCCTGCCTGGCCGAGATGCCGAACCTCCAGCGCGTGCATGACGCAGTTCGCGAACGACCCGCGGTTTGCGCTCATGGGCGTGAGCCTCGACGAGCGGCCGAGCGACGCGGCGGCGACGGTGAAGTCGATGAAGCTCTCGTGGCTTCAAGCGTTCGCCGGGCCCGATTGCCGGTCGTGTCCGATTACGCGGCCACAGCCATCCCCGCGACGTTCCTGATCGGCCCGACGGCAAGATCCTTGCGACAGCTCTGCGGCGAGAGGACCAGGGCGGCGGTGGCGGAAGCGCTCGAGCCGTGAACAGCGGCCGGCTCCAGAGCCTCAAACAAAAATACTTGCGAATAGCCCCTCGGCCCCCGTCACGACGCCGCACTGCAATGGCGTGCCGTCGAACGTCGGACGCAACCGACCGCGGCAACGATCGGGATTATTTCGTAGGACGGACTGCCAGTCCGTCCCACGGCAAAGACGGCCTCCCGACCGACCGCGGTAGCGACGGGGTTATCCGTAAGGACGGACTGCCAGTCCGTCCCACGGCAAAGACGGCCTCCCGTCGCTGGAACATGCAAGGTGCCTTTGAACCACTTGCACACTTCGCCACTGCCATCTACAATTGTCGTGGCCCGTGCCGGGAAGCGACGTCAGGTCTAGCTCGTGCAGGCTTGGCCGATGGTGCCTCTGATGAACGTATCGATTCTGGTTTGTGCCTGCGGCATGAAAATCCGGCGCCGGGGGCGACCCCCGGCCGCGTCGGGCGTTGCCCTAGTTGCGGCGGCGAGCTGCGCGTTCCGGATTGCAGCCGATCGGATGGAGCCGATTCGCTCCAGCGCCGGCCGACGACGGCCGGGCAATGCCTATGGCCTGAATCCGAGCAAGAACGATCGCGTCGTTCAGAAGAAAAAACGCCGCCAACCTTCGGACATCACGCCCCCGCGCGCAGGGCTTCGTCGAGCGGAAATCCGCATTGCCAACGTCCAGGCGGGATCTTTCCGGCGCTCGGAAAGCCCGAGACATCGGCATTCGCCAGCATCCTGTATCCCCTTCGCAGTGCCGACAGCCTGGCCGTGATGGCTTCGCTCACGGTCATCCTCTGGCTCTTCACCATCCTCGTGCCCGAATATTGCATCGCGCTGATGGGCGATGCCGACGACATGGGAACGCCGAGCTCGGATGGCTGATCGCGATCGTCTCGATCCTGCCGGTCGCGTTTCTGCTCCCCTTCGCGATGATCTACTGGCTGCAATATCTCGGGCGCGTGGTTGTCTCAGCGGCATGGGCGAGACGATCCCGCCCCGGACGCCCATCGCAACTTCGAAGGATTCTTCACCGGCCTTAGCCCCTGGGTCATCTGGCTGTTCCTGGGCGTGGCCGTTGGCATGCTGCCCGCCGCAATCGAGCGTTTGCTATCGGGCTCGGAGAACCTCGGCAGCCTTCTGGCTGCGCTGGGCGTCGCGTTCCTGTGCTTGCCCTATCTCTTCATGGCGCTGCTCATGACCTTTGTGCACGACGAACCGTTTGCCGCCAAGCCCTTCGGCGTCGTCACCGCACTCCTCCAGATCGGCGGCTCGTTCTTGCTGCTCTCGGTATTCGTCGGATTGTCGTCGTGGTCGGAGCAGGCGCCTTCGTGCTGGCGTTCTGTTGCGCAGCGGCATTTCGGCTTGTACCTGCTGGCTTGCGTCGGATGCTGGACGCTCGTCATCTGGATCTCGATCGTCGTGATGCGCATGCTGGGAAATAAGTACCATCGCCACAGGCAGGTTCTGCGCTGGAATCGCCGAGCGCCCGCGCTGGGGCGTGGCCTGGAAGATTTGACTCACGGCTTGGTGTGCAAGCTGTCACGCCACTCTTGATCAAGCTTTTCAGGGTCCTTGCCCGTCAGCTCCTTGAAAACTTCCTTCTTGTATCGCCCTTCGCGCATCAGCTTGTTCAGTTTCTGCACGAGCTGCTTGTCGTACTTGTTCGGTGACATAGGCCAGAAACGCGGCCGTCACGCGGTAGCTGCCGTTATAGTGTGCGCGCTTCGGGGTTGATCCGGCCGATTTGCCGGTGCTCGAACTGAAGAACCGGATATAGTCGCTCACCCCTTCCACAAGCCATCCCGGATTTTGCGGCCGTTGTAATGCTGCACGACGTGGACTGTCTCATGGACCATCGCCCCGACGTCGTCGGATGGTCCTGAAAGTACTTCACCGATCCGGTGATCCGGCTTCCCGACGCAAACGCCACGCCGCGATAGTCGCTTTTCATCGCCAGCGTCACCACGCTCGGTGGCTTGTATCCATCGCTCTTGAGCTCCTCATTGATCATCGGATAGTCCCAAGCGCGATCTTCGCACGCGTTCTCGCCCAGTCTTTCATCTTGGGCTCGTCGTCGACGTCGATCTTGAACTCGACGGGGTATATGAAACTACCCACCGGCGGATCTGACTCGATCGACAGCTCGCGAACGGCGAGCGGGTGCTTCAAATTCCCCGCTGGCTGAATTCGCAATGCCTTGATCGACTCATCTCGGTAACGCGGCCTTGCTCTTGCCGTCGGCAAAAGGTGACAGCTCGCGAAACGCCTTCGCGTCCGCCGAAACTTCAGAGCCTGCCCGCCTCGAGCGAGTCGCTTCCGTCGGTCCGCCCCGTAACGACCGCGATCGATTGAGTTTGACGGGTTTATCGAAGATAAACGTGAAATGATCCGAGCTCTCGGGGTTCTTTTCAGAAGCGAAAAACGTGCTCGGCTCGCCGTCAAAAGCAAACTGCCGGATCTGTGCCTACGCCGTCGCAAGAGTGGTTTCGATCGCGGCTTTGGCTGGCTCACTCTCTGCGGCCGCGAGGTCGCGCCACCGCGTGCCGCCGATGCGCCAGGTGCCACGAGCACCAAGAAAACAGCCATTTGGTAGGGCGCTGGCGTCAGCCTCATTTTGTGACCACCTCGACAAGTGCGACGACCAAGAATGAATGTCCCGTCTGGAAATCACGATTCAATCATGCGCAGGTCGACCTCGCAAGCTTGCGTGTTCGCTCGATTCGTCGGAACGACCGACCGCCAGAGCCGGCTCTTGGTAATCCACTTCATTCGACTTATACTGAAATGGCCCACGCACCCTTCTCCCTTCCGTGCGACCGGGCATGACGGCTGATGTTCCGCGCAACACTTTGGAACTGTGCACCTTCGCCAGAGAATTGTCAAATATCGGCAACGAATTGAAAGGCTCCGGAATGGCAGACCCTGCTGAATCCCGATCCCAAAGTGCAGCAAGACACACGGCCGGCTTCAGGCGAGCCGGCCGGCGTGCCGAGGGATCACAGGCCTCGTCCTCAGCCGCCTGGCCGCCGCCGCGAGCCCGGAGCCGAGCGAGCCCGCGCAGCCTGCTCACCGATGGGCAAAACGCCTGCTCCTGCTGTTCTTGCTCGCCGGCCTGGGATGCGGGGGATATTTGATGATCCCCTACGATCCAGACAGCGCTCATTACGATTTCCACCGACGATGCCTACGTCGACGGGCACGTCACCTTCGTCGCGCCGCGGGTCGCCGGCCAGGTGCGCAAGGTGCTGGTCGACGACAACATGCGGGTCAAGACTGGGAACGTCTTGGTCCAGCTCGACACGGAACCTTTTCAGGTCATGCTCGCGATCAAGCAAGCCGCGGTCAAAGCGGCTGAGGCCGACCTGACAGCCGCCGACGCCCAGGTCCGCAGCTATGGTGGCCCAGGACGCGCACGGCCGGTTCCAGCTCGAGCATGCCATCGAAGAGGTCAAAACGACGATCGCCAATCTGCGAGCCAACGTGGCCACACTCGAGAGCCGAAAGGCCAGCCTGGAGCTCGCACGCGCCAACTTGCAGCGAGGCAAGAGCTCTCGTTCCGAGCGGCGGCATCAGCAAGGAAGATCTGGAAACCCGCCGCCAGACGGTCAAGGTCGACAAGGCAGCCGTCGACCAGGCCCTTCAGGCGGTCTATGCCATACGGGTGGGCCTGGGGCTTCTCGAGAAACCAGAGAAAGGCAAAGACCTGGACGATGTCCCGGAAGACCTGGCCGACAACTTCTCCGCCGTCCGCCAGGCCCTCGGCCTGACTGCTTCAAAGCGGGGCCGAGCTCGGCTACGCCCCAGCTCCTGGGACGTCACGCCCAAAGCCGCCCTCGATGCATTCCTGCAAGCAGGACCCATCGGGCAACGCTCGACCGAATCTACGCCAAGATGATTCCCGAATGCGCCGGCCATCAAACAGGCCAAAGCCAAGCTCGAAGCAGGCCAAGCGCGACCTCGATCAGGCCAAGCTGAACCTGAGGTACTGCGACGTCGTCGCCGAGATCGACGGCGTGGTCACCAGGCGCAACGTCAATCCCGGCAACAACGTCCAGGCCGGGCAGAAGCCTGATGGCCGTCCGCTCGCTCACCGAAATCTGGATCAACGCCAACTTCAAAGAAACCCAGCTCGCCGACCTGCGAATCGGCCAGCGCGTGCGCTGCGAGGTCGACATGTACGGCAGCCAGCGCGAATTCGAGGGCCGCATCACCGGCTTCACCATGGGCACCGGCCAGACCCTCGCGCTGTTGCCGCCGCAGAATGCGACCGGCAACTTCGTCAAGATCGTGCAGCGGCTGCCGGTTCGAATCGAGCTGTCCGACTACGACCCCGAAAAGGCCCCGTTGTTCGTCGGGCTTGTCGGTCGTCCCCTACGTCTACTACAAGGAACCGCCCGACGGGCCCAGCGCCGGCGAATTCCTGCAGCCGCTTCATGGGCTGCCCGAAGGCCCGAGCGTCTCAGGCCCGCGCCAAGCCGCAGCCCGGCTCCGGCTCGACGCGAAACCACCGACGTCTCCCGAATGATGACGACAATCGTGCATCGGCCCACCGCTTTCTGTTCAGCTCGACTTCGCAGGAGCTCTTGAATGAGCAGCGCGGCCGTAACGCCGACCGCAATCGCCCGCCCGGCGATCAACCCCTGGGTCGTCGCCGTCGCCGTGGTCGTGCCCACCTTCATGGAAGTGCTGGATACGACCATCGCCAACGTCGCGCTGCGGTACATCGCCGGCGGCCTCTCGGCGGCCAACGTCGACAGCGAGTGGGTGCTCACGAGCTACCTGGCGGCCAACGCCACCATCCTGCCGATCTCCGGCTGGCTCTCGGCTCACCTCGGCCGCCGCAATTACTTCCTGCTTCGATCGCCGTCTTCACCATCGCCTCGGGGTTGTGCGGCATGGCGACGACGCCTTCCGCAACTGATCCTGTTCCGCGTGATCCAGGGCCTGGCCGGCGGCGGGCTTCAGCCCTCCAGCCAGGGCATCCTCCTCGACGGCTTTCCGCCCGAAAAGCAAGGCGCGGCCATGACCATATTCGCCATCGCCGGCTTGCTCGCGCCCGTCGTCGGCCCGACGCTGGGCGGCTACCTCACCGTCAATTACAACTGGCGCTGGATCTTTTACATCAACATCCCCGTCGGCGCACTCGGCCTTGCTGGCTGCCTACCTCGTGGTCAAGGACCCCGACTATCTCAAGACCGAGCGGGCCGAACTGCGGCGCCAGCCGCTCAACTTCGATTACATCGGCATGGGGCTGTTGACCCTGGTGATGTCGTCGTGGGAAATCATGCTCAGCAAAGGACAGGAATGGGACTGGTACAACGATCCGATCTGGCAAGGTGCAGACGCTGTTCGTCATGTTCGTCGTCGGCTTGGGCACGCTGATTTTCCGAGAGCCGCGGATTGCGCACCCCGTCGTCGACTTCCGCCCGCTCGCCGAGCGCAACTTTGTCTGCTCGTTGCGTGATCATCTTCTGTGCCTACGCCGTGCTCTACGGCGCCAGCACGTCGCTGCCGGGCCTGCTTGCAATCGCTGTTCGGCTACGACGCCTATGCTTCGGGATTGGTCCAGTCGCCCTCCGGCATTTTCTCGATCATGATGCTGCTCGTCGTCGGCGTCATGCTCGGTTGCGGCACCGACGCCCGCTGGCTGATCGCCTGCGGCCTGATCGTCATGGCTTGCGGCAACTACTGGATGGCGCTGATGAATCTCGACATCAGCCCCACGCAGGTGATCTGGCCGCGGATCGTGTTGATCTGTGGCCTGTCGATGATATTCGCGCCGATCAGCGTGGCCGCCTTCAAGTACATGCCGACTCACCTCCGCGGCGCCGCCGTCGGCTTGTTTGCCTTGCTCCGAAACGAAGGGGGCAGCGTCGGCACCTCGCTCGCCCAGACGATCGTGCAGCGCAGGGAAAAGTTTCACAACGCCCGGATCGGCGACCTGCTCGACCCGTTCAACCCGGCGGTCTCAGTCATTCTCCGAGCAAGGTCAGGCGTTCTTCCTTCAGCAAACCGGCGACGCTGCCGCCGCACTAGAATTGACCGTCGCAAGCCCTCGAGGACGGACGCCAGCAACAAGCCGCATCGTTGGCCTACTTTGACGCCTTTTGGCTTTTCGCCGCCCTGGCGGTGGCACTCATCCCACTCGTCTTCCTGATGAAGCCGTCAGCGCCGAGAAAGGTGCCCACATCGGCACCGAATGAGCCGGCCGGGGCCAGCAAGCGATCGAGGCGGGCCATGTGTTCTCCAAGGATCTGCCGGACCTCGCGGATCACACCGGGGTCGTCCTGGCACAGGTGGCTCGCCGCGACGACGATCTCAGAGCCCACCGATTCCAGGTGCACACTGGCATAGCTGACCAGGCCGTCCGAGCGCTCGAATTCACGGCGGTCCGGGCGAACGGCAATGATCGAATGCAGCTTCACATCCCGCGAAAGCGGCAGCTCGCCCAGGCTCTTGAGAAACGGCGCAGTCCCACTCGAGCTCTTCGATGGAACTCGGCAACCGCTTGCAGAAGGCCTCGTTGAAGAATCCTGGAGCATTCCCTGCGATCAGTCGCTCGTAAGCGGCCCGTAGCGGTTCGCTCGGGCGCACCAGGCGCAAACCGAGCCCTTGTAGCCAGCCCTGACAGATCCGGCCCCCGCGGTGCGGCGTGGCGACGAACACGACCGACCGAACTTCAGGCACCGGCTTGAAGAAGAGTGCGTCGGCCAGGACCATCCGATCGGCCGGATCACCCGCGAGCTGTTCAAATGGCCGGTCGCTCACGTCGCTCCACAACCGCGTACCGCTGTCGACGACCAGCATCTTGGCCAGCAGCCCGCCCATGCTGTGGCCGACGAGCACGATCCGATCGAATGAGCGCTCCCTGTGATCGGCATCGAACTGCCCTGGCCCGCCGCCAAGCTCTGCCGCAGCCGCGATGCCGAGTACGGAATCGGGTCGCCCGTCGCGTAACCAAACGTCCAGAACTGGTAATGCTCGCTCAGGCTCGGGTCGGCCTCGAGCACTCGATCATGCCGTTCCAGCTCCGCGTGGTCGCCCACAGCCCGTGAATGAACACGACCGGAACCTTGCCCCGCGAGCGTATGGCCCCCGCAGTTTGAGCCCGTCGCCGGCGATGCCGACGACGCGTCACGGTAGCCAGCGTCCGGTCCGCAGCGCGCCGCCGGGCCGGATTTCCGGCTTTGCCGCCCCGCGCGGTCCCTCGGCACCCGCGGCACCGCCGTGGCCGCCAAGACCAAGATCCAGACAACGAACAGCACGAGCCGCCGCATGGCAGCGTCTCCTCACCGTGGTAGACGAAAACGGAGTGCTGGCCTGCGCCCCTGCGATACGTCGGGCAGCCAGCTCGAATGTGATCGTGAAATGATCGCTCCCTTAATTCACTGGACGGCCCCCCGATGCTCATCGCCCGATCTATCTTGTGGTTTCGGGAATTGCGCCGGTTTTCATCCCGCAGAACCGACGTCATGCTGCGCCGGGATTGACGAGCTCCGATACAATGTGCTCGACAGAACCGAACGACCTGAGTAAGGGGCGTGTCTCATGAACGGATATGTGTTGCCGTTGTCTGATGATCATCCCGAGGCTCCGCTTTCCGAGCCCAAGCGTCCGTCGCCAAACGTCGACGAGCGCGAAGCCCTCGATGCCTATTCGCGGGTGATCGTCACCGTCGCCGAGAAGCTCGGCCCCGCCGTGGTCAATCTCCGCGCCGTGACCGGCGAATCCGGCAAGCAGCTCGGGCGGATCGGGTTCGGGATTCCTGATCACCCCCGATGGCTTTCTGCTGACCAATCATCACGTCGTGCGCGGCTGCAGCCGGATGCGGGTTCGCTTGAACGACGGTCGCGAAGTCTACGGCCGCGTCATCGGCGCCGACCCCTGGACCGACGTCGCCGTCGTGCAAGCCGAAGCCTCGGGCCTTCCTCACGCCCAGCTCGGCGAATCAGGCGGTCTGCGCGTCGGCCAGCTCGTGGTCGCCATCGGCAGCCCGTTCGGCTTCGATTCAACCGTCACCGCCGGCGTCATCAGCGCCCTCGGCCGCACCCTGCGCAGCATCACCGGCCACTTGGTCGACAACGTCATCCAGACCGATGCTGCACTCAACCCCGGCAATAGCGGCGGCCCGTTGCTCGACTCTTACGGCCGGGTCATCGGCATGAACACGGCGATCATTCACTCTGCCCAGGGAATCTGCTTCGCCATCCCGATCAACATGGTCAAGCGAATCTTCCCCCAGCTCATGCAGCACGGGCGCATCGTTCGCGGCTACCTCGGCCTGCACGGGCGTGATGTTCCGATCGCACGGGCCATCGCCCGCTTCCTCGGCTTGACCCAGGAAAGCGGCGTCGAGGTCATCCATCTCGAGCCCGAAGGCCCGGCCGCACAGTCCGGCATGGCCGAGGGCGACTTGATTCTCTCGATCGCCGACCAGCCAATCACCGCGCTGGACGACCTTCAACGGCGGCTGTCGGAAATCCCGGTCGGGATTCCCGCCGAGATCGAGCTCCTGCGAAACAACCGCCGCTTCTCCCGCTTCGTCGTCCCCGGCGAATACCCCAGCCTCGACGTGTAATTCCACGCGCCTTCCTGGATAGGCCAATCGATCAGCCCGCGAATCGCTGAAAGCACGAAGCGAGCCGGTGTTCTGGCCGCCGAAGCCGAAGCTGTTGGAAAGGGCGACGTCGATTGGCGTGGTCGCGCGCGACGTTCGGAACGTAGTCGAGGTCGCAGTCCGGGGTCGGCGATATTCGAGGTTGATCGTGGGCGGCACGACGCCGTCGCGGATCGCGAGCAGGCAGACGATCGCCTCGACGACGCCCCCGGCGGCGATCAGGTGGCCGGTCATGCTCTTGGTGCTCGAGACCGGGATCTGTACGCGCGACTCGCCGAGAGCGCGCTTGATCGCCAGGGTCTCGACCGAGTCGTTGACCTTGGTGCTCGTGCCGTGGGCGTTGATGTAATCGACGTCCTCGGGGTTGAGCCTGGCATCCTCAAGCGCCAGCCGCATCGCGACGACCGCGCCCCGGCCGTCGTCGTGGCTGTCGGTCAGGCGGAAGGCGTCGGCCGTCGAGGCGTGGCCGGCAACCTCGCCGTAGATGGTCGCCCCGCGGCTGCGGGCGTGCTCGAGATCCTCCAGCACCAGCATCCCGCCCCCTTCGCCGATCACGAACCCGTCGCGGTCGCGGTCGAACGGCCGGCTCGCCCGCGCCGGCTCGTCGTTGCGAGTCGACATCGCCGTCAGGAGCACGAAGCCGGTGACCCCGAACGGATGGATCATGCTGTGCACGCCGCCGGCGAGCATCACGTCGGCCCCGCCGCGGCGGATGATCTCGACCGCCTCGCCGATCGCCTGGGCGCTGGCGGCGCAGGCGGTCAGGCACGTGAGGTTCGGGCCCCTGGCCCCGAAGACGCTCGCCAGGTGGCCCGCCGGCGTGCCCGGCTCCTGCTCCGCCTCTTTGAGCGGATCGAGCAGCCCCAGCCCGATCTGGGTGAACAGACTGGTGTCGACCCTGCCGCCGAGTTGCTGCGATGGATCAGGTCGACGATCCGGGGAAAATCTTGCTGGCCTTCGCCCGCCCCGAGGTAAACCCCGAATCGCGTCGGGTCTCGTGCCTCGTCCTCCAGAAGTCCCGATTGCGCGATCGCCTGCGCGGCCGCCGCCAGCGCGATCTGGGTGTTGCGGCCGTGGTTCTCCCAGCGGGCCGCGTCATCTCCGAGGTACCGCGCCAGCCGGAAATCCTTCAGCTCGGCGGCGATCCTCGTCGGGAACGTGCCGGCGTCGAACAGGCTGATCGGGCCGACCCCGCCCGGCCCTCGCGCAGCGACTCCCACGTCGATTCCACGTCCAGGCCCACGGGCGTGACCATCCCCAGGCCCGTGACCACAACCCGCCGCTCTGCTTTGTCCACCAATCTTCCCCCTGACTTGAATTCGTCCGGCCGGCCCGCGTTCGACTCACGTCTCGCCATTCGTTCGCGCGCCCGCTTTCCCTGGAGCGGCTCTGCTCCGCCGCAGAGCAGCTGCGCCGCCATCTTGCGGCATGACTCATGAGCTTCTCGGCAAAGCCTTCGTCGCCGGACCGAGCGCGCCAGCCCCAGCCCGCCCACGCACAGGGCCACGGCCGCCATCGCGCGCTCGCTCCGCGTCGGGACCGCAAGGCCCCGCGGCGTGCGACGCCAGCTCGTCCACAAGCTCGCGCACCGATCGCCTCGAAACTTGCCTTGACCGCGCTCATCCGCCCGCGAAACCTCTGAGACCAGGGCCGCCAGCGGACAGCCGTCCTTCAATCTGTCGGCAGTGCTTCTTGCTGAGATATCGCTCCAGAAACGCTTCGACCCATTCCGGCCCGGACAGCTCCCCGGCCCACGACTGCAACCTGTCGGCGACCTGCGCCGCCGAATGTTCGATCGCCTCGGCCAGGAGCGCCTGCTTGGAATCGAAGTGCGCGTAAAACCCGCCCGACCGTCAGCCCGGCCTCCTCCATCACCTTGATCCACGCCCGCCGCATGATAACCCAGCCGGCGGAAAACCTTCCCCGCCGCCGCAAGGATCCTCGCTCGCGTCTTCTCCTTGTGGTCCGGCGGCGTATCGCACGTCTCCTCCCTCAAATCCACACTGATCCTAAGCGTCGGCGACGGGCACATCTCCGTTTGCACAACCTCGCAGGCCGAAAACACTCGCTGGAATTCGTGCTGGTAGCGGCGGGCCACCCGCTGGCACCCGGAATCGCAATACCAACCCGACCCGTCAGCGAGGCTCCGGTATTCCCCTTCAAATCCCCACACCACCCCGATCCCCATCGCCCGCGCAGCCAATCCCAAACCCCATTATATTACGATCGTCATTTTAGTCAAGCTGCAGCATCGAGCGGTTTGCGATGTTAACATGGTTCTCAGGGTCCCGGCCCAACCGAATGCCCGAGGGTAACGTCGTGAACGAGCCTGCCGCGGAAGCTGCCGATCTGGCCGGGCCACACCTCAGCCACGATGATAACCCTACACCTGTTTTTTGCGAATAATAATCTAGAATTTCAAGTTTGTATTTCATAGTTATATCTTTTAAAAAGTACTTTGAAATACAAAGTTAATAGAATATTTGAAAAATAAGATTTTTTTTATTTTATTTTTTGAAGAAAATTTGGAGTGAATTTTTCAGTTCTAGAAATCCTTTTCAAAGACGAAAAAAAGTCAACTATAACGTTATAATTTCTTATTTAGAACTGTTCTTTGTGAAAATAGAGGTAAAATCTCACTTAGATTATAACAACAAATTTCGACTTTGTTAATGAAAAGATTTTAAAATATTAATAATTCATTTTTTTAATTCAAAATTGATATTTTGGCAAAAACAAGCAGTGAAAATCGTTTTTTAGCAATAATAATTTTTGAAAAGGCGACTTTCATTATATTCTTTTTAATTCTCACCTTTAATCTCTAAATTTGCGTACAAAAAAAAATACTTCTAATATATTATGAATATTTATAAGGATTACATCCAAGAAATTGAAGAAAGAAAAACCCAAGGGCTTCATCCAAAGCCAATTGATGGTGCTGAATTATTAAGCGAAATCATCGCGCAAATTAAAGATTCAGATAATGAATACAGAGCAGATTCTCTTAATTTTTTTATTTACAATACTTTACCCGGAACCACAAGTGCTGCTGGTGTAAAAGCTAAGTTTTTAAAAGAAATTATTCTTGGTGAATCCGTAGTAGAAGAAATTACTCCTGCTTTTGCTTTCGAATTATTATCTCACATGAAAGGCGGACCTTCTATTGAAGTTTTATTAGATTTAGCCTTGGTGATGATGGTGCTATTGCAAAAGAAGCTGCAAAGGTTCTTAAAACACAGGTTTTCCTTTACGAAGCAGATACAGATCGTTTAAAAGAGGCATTCAAAAATGGTAATGAAATTGCAAAAGAAATTCTTGAAAGTTATGCACAGGCTGAGTTCTTTACAAAACTTCCTGAAGTTGCTGAAGAAATTAAAGTAGTTACTTTTATCGCTGGTGAAGGTGATATTTCAACAGATTTACTTTCTCCGGGTAACCAGGCTCACTCACGTTCTGACCGTGAACTTCATGGTAAATGTATGATTACGCCTCAAGCGCAAGAAGAAATTAAAGCTTTACAGGCACAACATCCTGATGAAAGCGTAATGTTGATTGCTGAAAAAGGAACAATGGGAGTTGGTTCTTCAAGAATGTCAGGTGTAAACAACGTGGCTCTTTGGACAGGTAAACAAGCAAGTCCATATATTCCATTTGTTAACATTGCTCCAATCGTTGGTGGAACAAACGGTATTTCTCCAATTTTCCTAACAACTGTTGATGTTACTGGTGGTATTGGTATTAGACCTTAAAAACTGGGTTAAAAAAGTTGATGCAGATGGAAATGTTATTCGTAATGAAAACGATGAGCCAATTCTTAGAGCAAGTTTATTCTGTTGAAACAGGTACTGTTCTTACAATCAATACAAAAACGAAAAAATTATATAACGGCGATCAGGAATTGATTGATATTTCTAAGGCATTCACGCCTCAGAAAATGGAATTTATCAAAGCTGGTGGTTCTTACGCTATTGTATTTGGTAAAAAAATTCAAACATTTGCAGCGAAAGTTCTAGACATTGAAGCTCCTCTTGGTATTTGCTCCATCAAAAGAAATTTCTATATGAAGGACAAGGTCTTACTGCGGTTGAAAAAATCTTCAACAAAAATGCAGTTGGCATAGCTCCAGGTAAAGTATTACACGCTGGTTCTGATGTTCGTGTTGAAGTTAACATTGTAGGTTCTCAGGATACGACAGGTCTTATGACTGCTCAGGAATTAGAATCTATGGCTGCAACTGTAATTTCACCAATCGTTGACGGTGCTTACCAATCAGGTTGTCATACTGCTTCGGTTTGGGATAAAAAAGCGCAGGCAAATATTCCAAAATTGATGAAATTCATGAACGATTTCGGTTTAATTACAGCCCGTGACCCGAAAGGTGAATATCATGCAATGACTGACGTAATTCACAAAGTACTTAATGATATTACGATTGACGAGTGGGCGATCATTATTGGTGGTGACTCTCATACAAGAATGTCAAAAGGTGTTGCTTTTGGTGCTGACTCAGGAACTGTTGCTCTTGCACTGGCAACTGGTGAGGCTTCTATGCCAATTCCAGAATCGGTGAAAGTTACTTTCAAAGGAGACATGAAAGGACTATATGGATTTCCGTGATGTGGTTCATGCTACTCAAGCGCAGATGCTTCAGCAATTTGGTGGAGAAAATGTATTCCAGGGAAGAATTATTGAGGTTCACATCGGAACTCTTACTGCTGACCAGGCATTTACATTTACTGACTGGACTGCAGAAATGAAAGCAAAAGCTTCTATCTGTATTTCTGAAGATGATACTTTGATTGAATCATTGGAAATTGCAAAAGGCAGAATCCAGATCATGATCGACAAAGGAATGGATAACCACAAACAGGTTCTTCAGGGATTGATCAATAAAGCAGATAAGAGAATTGCTGAAATTAAATCGGCTGAAAAACCAGCTTTAACTCCAGATGCAAATGCTAAATATTATGCTGAAGTTGTTGTTGATCTTGATCTGATTGCTGAGCCAATGATTGCTGATCCGGATGTAAATAATGCTGATGTTTCAAAAAGATATACTCACGATACTATCAGACCTTTATCTTTCTACGGTGGAGATAAAAAAGTAGATCTTGGATTTATTGGTTCTTGTATGGTTCACAAAGGAGATATGAAAATCCTTGCTCAAATGTTGAAAAACATAGAAGCACAAAACGGTAAAGTTGAATTTAAAGCGCCACTTGTTGTTGCGCCTCCAACTTATAACATTGTAGATGAATTGAAAGCTGAAGGTGACTGGGAAGTTTTACAGAAATACTCAGGTTTTGAATTCGACGATAATGCTCCAAAAGGTGCTGCACGTACAGAATATGAAAACATGTTGTATTTAGAGCGTCCGGGATGTAATCTTTGTATGGGTAACCAGGAAAAAGCAGCAAAAGGAGATACTGTAATGGCAACTTCAACGCGTCTTTTCCAAGGAAGAGTTGTAGAAGATACTGATGGTAAAAAAGGAGAGTCATTACTTTCTTCTACACCAGTTGTAGTATTATCTACAATTTTAGGTAGAACTCCAACATTAGATGAATATACAACAGCAGTAGAAGGTATTAACTTGACTAAGTTTGCGCCTTCTAATAAATCGTTAGTAATGTAATCTTACGATTAGTTAATATATCAAAAGCCCGAGTGATAAACTCGGGCTTTTTCTTTTATTGCTCTTCTATTTTTTGTAACTTGTCATGTTCAAAATAAAATAGAAAAACAAAAAATAATACAAGACTTATGGCTTTTGATATTGAAATGATTAAAAAAGTGTATGAGAACATGCCCGGTCGTGTTGACAAAGCACGCGAGATTGTTGGTCGTCCACTTACTTTAACAGAGAAAATTTTATACAATCACCTTTGGGATGGAAATCCAACTCAGGCGTTTGGAAGAGGAGTTGATTATGTTGATTTTGCACCAGACCGTGTTGCGTGTCAGGATGCAACAGCGCAAATGGCATTATTGCAATTTATGCATGCCGGAAAATCTAAAGTAGCAGTTCCAACAACAGTTCACTGCGATCACTTGATTCAGGCAAAAGTAGGTGCTGCAACCGATTTGGCCAGAGCAAAAACACAAAGTAAAGAGGTTTTCGATTTCTTATCGTCAGTTTCTAACAAATATGGAATTGGTTTCTGGAAACCAGGAGCAGGAATTATTCACCAGGTGGTGCTTGAAAACTATGCTTTCCCTGGCGGAATGATGATTGGTACCGATTCACATACTGTAAATGCAGGAGGTTTAGGAATGGTTGCCATTGGTGTCGGTGGTGCCGATGCTGTAGATGTAATGTCTGGAATGGCTTGGGAACTTAAATTTCCTAAATTAATTGGAGTTAAATTGACTGGTAAATTATCAGGATGGACAGCTCCAAAAGATGTTATTCTTAAAGTGGCTGGAATTCTTACTGTAAAAGGTGGAACTGGTGCTATTGTTGAATATTTTGGCGAAGGCGCAACTGCAATGTCTTGTACAGGTAAAGGAACGATTTGTAATATGGGTGCTGAAATTGGAGCGACAACTTCAACTTTTGGTTATGATGATTCGATGGGGCGTTACCTGCGTTCGACAAACAGAGCCGATGTTGCCGATGCTGCAGATAAAGTAGCTTCATACTTAACTGGTGATCCAGAAGTTTATGCAAATCCAGAACAATATTTTGACCAGGTAATCGAAATCAATTTATCTAATTAGAACCACATTTAAACGGTCCTTTTACTCCGGATTTAGCGACTCCAATTTCTAAAATGAAAGAGGAAGCAATCAAAAACAACTGGCCATTACAAATTCAGGTTGGTTTAATCGGTTCTTGTACAAACTCTTCTTACGAAGATATTTCTCGTGCTGCTTCTTTAGCAAGACAAGTTGCAGATAAAAACTTAAAAACAAAAGCTGAGTTTACTATTACTCCGGGTTCTGAGGTAGTTCGTTATACTATAGAAAGAGACGGATTTATTGAAACTTTCGATAAAATTGGAGCAACTGTTTTTGCTAATGCCTGCGGACCATGTATTGGTATGTGGGATAGAGAAGGAGCAGAAAAAGAAGAAAGAAATACAATTGTTCATTCTTTCAACCGTAACTTCTCTAAACGTGCAGATGGTAATCCAAATACACTCGCATTTGTTGGTTCTCCAGAATTGGTAACTGCAATGGCTATTGCTGGTGATTTAGGCTTTAATCCATTAACTGATAAGTTAATTAATGAAGATGGAGAAGAGGTAATGCTGGATGCTCCAACGGGAGATGAGCTTCCTGCTAAAGGATTTTATGCTGAAGATCCAGGATTTCAGGCTCCAGCTGTCGATGGTTCAGGAGTTCAGGTTGTAGTAAGTCCAACATCTGAGCGTTTGCAATTATTGGCTCCGTTTGATGCATGGGACGGAAAAAATATTACTGGTGCAAAACTATTGATCAAAGCCTTCGGAAAATGTACAACCGACCATATTTCTATGGCTGGACCATGGTTGCGTTTCCGCGGACATTTAGATAATATTTCTAACAATATGCTTATTGGTGCTGTAAATGCTTTCAACCAAAAAACAAATTCGGTTAAAAATCAATTGACAGGAGAATATGATGCTGTTCCTGCTGTTGCTCGTGCATATAAGGCAGCTGGAGTTCCATCTATTGTTGTGGGAGATCACAATTATGGTGAAGGTTCTTCTCGTGAGCACGCGGCTATGGAGCCTCGTTTCTTAGGCGTGAAAGCGGTATTGGTGAAATCTTTTGCTCGTATTCACGAAACCAATCTTAAAAAACAAGGTCTTTTAGGATTGACTTTTGCAAACGAAGCAGATTATGATAAAATCCAGGAAAACGATACTATTAACTTTACTGATTTAACTGAGTTTGCTCCAGGAAAACCATTAACATTAGAGTTCGTTCATGCAGATGGCACAAAAGATATTATCTTGGCAAACCACACTTACAATGCAGGTCAAATTGGCTGGTTCGTTGCAGGTTCTGCATTAAATTTAATTGCAGCAGGAAAAGCTTAAAATTTAGAATTTAATTATATTAATAATGCTCTGTGAAAACAGAGCATTTTTTTGTTGAGGTCATTTTGAAAATATTTAACAAAGGATCAGTTTGAAAGTTCTGTTTGAGATAAAGTTTTTGTTCTATTTGGTTTTGTAGTGTCAAACTCATCAGTTGAAATGCTAAAAACAAGAGAAGAGGGAGTTCTTGAGTATTCATTTTCAACGCAACCACCTACGATATATAATTTGTTGTTATTATAATACATAGCTGTACGATATAAATTCAGTTCAATGGTATATTCTTTCAATAGTTTTGTTTTGATGTTGTAAACATACATTTTTTTGTTTTCGAAAAAATAGATTGTATCATCATTGTAAGTTATAGCAGGTCTTTCTAAGCCTGAAAACAATTCGCCCTCTTTTTCCCATTTTTCAGAGGTTAAATCAAAAGTTTGAATCTGAGAAACAGGATTTCCGTTGTTACCGCCAATTAAATATATTTTATCTTCAATCAAAATTCCGTTTGTTTCCATTGCGATTGGCATACTTGCCAGTTCGTACCAGTAACCTGAGGTGATATTGTAAAAATGTACTTTATTAGTAAAATCTTTTTCATCCTTCTTTTCTGATTTTAGTGAACCTCCAATAACTATAATGTTGTCTTTGTATGAAAAAGATGCAGCGTCAGAAGCTTGATGTGGATAAGTTTTGTCAATCGTAACTGTTTTCTTGTCCATATCAAAAACTTCAATTTCGTTTTGTAAATACTCAAATTTTCCATTCATTGAGATTTTTTTTCCTCCCAAAATGTACATTGTATTATTATAATAATTTACATTATGAAAAGCTCGCTTTTTGAATTTCTCTTCAGTATTTTGCCAGGAGTCTAATGCAATATCATAAATCAATAAATTGGATTTGTACATTGCTATACTATTGTCTTGGCGAAGTTCTTCTAAAAATTTTTGTATGAAATTATCGTTATCATCGAAATTTTGATTTTTTGACCGCAGCCTTTTGAAAGGGTCATTTTCTATGCTTGCATCGCCTCCTGTAATATAAATTTTTCCATCTTTAAGAAAAGATCCAAACGATGAAATACCATATTTCATTGGTTTTAGTTTGGTATATGATAGTTTAGATTTCAGTTTTAATTCATGATTTGCGTCAATTTTCAATTCGTTTAAATTTTCAGTTTCTTCAGAAAGAACAACTTGAAATTTCAGTTGTGCTAAATCTTCAATACTTATTTTTAAAGTAGTAAATCCAAGATGAGAAAATTCTACTATTTCATCGGCTTTAAGAGTTGAAAAAGTAGCTATTGAAAACTCTCCTTTTTTATTGGTGATAGTTCCAATTTTTTTATTTATAGCAAAAACATTAACGTCCTCAAGAGGTTCATTGTTTCTTGAAAACACAAGGCCTTTTTGGTTTTGTGAAAATGAGAATATGGGAAGTAAGAGAAAAATAAAGAGTAATTTTTTCACAAGTTTTTGAAAGTTAAGTTACTATTAAATTTAAAAATGCGAAATTTTGTAAAAAACTGCATTTCAAAAAGTTGGCTCAATTTTTATGCCGAAGAAGCTAATTTGGATGAAATTAGTTGTTAAAAAATGTGTTTTTTTTACTTTAAAAAGTTAAATTCGCCTTGCCCCAAAACAAAATTGCTTTTTTTGAGTTTTCCATATAGGAAAGTTCGGAACGAGCGATTGATAAAATGATAATGATGCTTTACAGATTAATAATATTGATGTTTTTTTTTAGTGTTGGTGTTTTTTCTCAAGAAAAATACATTAAACACAAAATCTCGAAAGGAGAAAATATTACCGTAATTGCCAAAAAATACGGAGTTAAACCAAAAGAGATTATAGAAGCAAACCCAAATGCTCCAAAAATTCTAAAATTGAATTCGGTTTTGCTAATTCCAAATAATAGTAAAGAAGTTGTTCTAAAACCTGCAGAAAACATTGAAAATGCAAATACTGATTCTCATGAAGTGCAGACCGAAAGAAACACTTTGGGGAATTGCAAAAAAATACAATGTATCAGTTGACGAATTGAAAAAAGAAAATCCGTCACTTGAATCCGAAGGGTTAAAGATCGGACAGAGAATCAGTATTCCTTCAAAAACTGCTTCAGTTGCCGAAATACCAGTTGAAACTGCACAAAAATCAACAGATGTTGAGGTTGTAGTTGAGGTTCAGCCAAAAGAAACAAAATATGCAATTGCTAAGAAATATGGGATTACAGTTGCTGAATTAGAAAAACAAAATCCTTTTATTAAAGGAAAACTTCCAGTAGGTTATGTTTTAAAAATAAAAACTTCTAAGGAAAAAGCAGATGCTGCCGCAGCATTAAATCCGGTTCAGACTCCAAATGAAATAAAACCGATTCAAGAAGAAAACCCTCAAATAGCTGATAATACAAATGTAAAGACTGATTCAGCGATGGTTCGGGTAAGTAATCATTCAGGATTGATCGATCTTTTAATTTTGAATGCAACGCAAAACATTGGAACTCGTTATCGCTCAGGCGGTACAACAAAAGCTGGTTTTGATTGCTCAGGTTTAATGTTTTGTACTTTTGGAAATTTTGACATTAAATTGCCTAGAAGTTCAATTGAACAATCTCGAATTGGCAGTAAAGTTAATTCAGACGCAGCGCAGAAAGGAGATTTAATTTTCTTTAAAACAAATGGACGCCGTCATATTAATCACGTAGGAATGGTTGTCGAGGTAACAGAGGGAGAAATTAAATTCGTTCATTCTTCAACTCATGGAGGTGTTATGATTTCTTCGACAAAAGAACCTTATTACGAAAGAGCTTTTTCTCAGGTTAATAGAATTCTTGAAGAAGAGACAAAGAAACTGTAAGCTTCTTTAAAAAAAATCTTTAAATTCTTCAATAGGAAAAGGTTTGCCCAGCATTTTTCGGACATATTTGTTTTTTTTGATCTCATTGATTTCATCTGGATCTAGTGTTGATGAAAGAACATAAATTTCAATGTCGTTTTTGTATTTTTCGTCAAATTGATCAAATGTCTTCAAAAAATCAAAACCATTCATAATAGGCATTTGAATATCGAGAATGATAATCAAAGGGGTGCAGGTTTCTAAATTGTAAAAAAGCCATTGAAGTCCCTCTTTGCCATTATTTGCAAGATGGACTTTGTCTATATCGAGTACTTTTTTAAATAACTGTTTAATGACCAGCTGGTCAATTAAATTATCTTCAATTAATAAAAATGTTGGTTTAAGTGGCATAATAATTTGGTATTGTTACAACGAATTTGCTTCCTATTGTAGTTTGTGAGCTCACAGATATATTTCCTCTTATGTTTTCGACTGCTTCTTTTACAATATAAAGCCCTAATCCTGATCCTTTATTTTTGTTTGTTCCAAAATACATTTCAAAAATATTATCTTTAAATTCCTCTTTAATTCCAATTCCGTTGTCTGTTACTTCAATTTTGTTAAGTCCATCTATCACTGATGTTTTAATTGAAATTAGCATTTCTTGTTTGCTGGCGTCGGCATATTTTATAGCATTTGACAGCAAATTCGAAATAATGATTTTTAACCTTAAACTGTCACTGTGAATTTGATCAACTAATAATTCTTTGGTAAATATAATTCTGTTGGCATTTTCAATATGCATTAGCTGAGAAATAGCTTCTTCAAATAATTCTTTTAAACTCACTGGTTCCATTATTACTTGAGCACGCTTGTTTTTAGAATAATCAATAATGTCACTTATAAATTGATCCTGTTTAGCCAGGCTTTGCTCCATTAAATTAAGATAATCCTTAATCTGTGAGATGTTGTCTTCTAGTTGTGTAATTTTTATAAGACCTTTCAAAGAAGTAATCGGAGATCTTAAATCATGCGATGCACTGTACACAAAGCAGTCCAGTTCATGATTTACTAGCATTAGATTTTCGTTTTTAACTTCGATTTCTTTTTTTGAAACTAGCAGGCGTTTTACCATTATGGAATAGTAAAGGCAGATACTGCAGACAATAATCAGGATAAAAAGAATATTTATGATGATCAGTAAATCTTTTATTTTACGAGTTCCTGCACCCAAAGTATTCAAAAAATTGCGCTCGTTAATTGAAAGTTTGTCACTTATGACGCTAATTTCGCTAAGAAATTTTAGTTGTTCATTAGTGGTTAACGAATTGTGTTTTATTTTTGCATCAATCTGAGTTCCAATTATAAATAATTCATTGATTAATTTGTCTCCTTGTTCCCATTCATGAATAGCCTTTGCTAAAAAGGATACTTCTTTAAAATGAACAAAAAGCCAAACAAGATCGTCTAGGTCGTCTTTATGATTTCGTCCTTTAAGAAATCCTTCGCGGGCAATTTGGTTGTCGCCTGCTATCAAAAGTGTTTTTCTAGCAATCCCGTCACCTTGAGGTACGCTTAATTCTTCGAGAAATAATTTCCACTGATTTTGATTTTTGGTATATAGATAGGTGATAAGATGTCGTGCAGCGTCTTTTTGGCCTTTTGAGTAATGTGATTCGCCATTTACGTAGGCTCTGTTGGCAGATAAAATTTTGATTGTAAAAAAATTGATACAAATTAAAAGGGCACATGTAATAAATACAATTAACAAAAGAATAAAGACATTTGGAAATCGCATTTTTCTTAAAAGCTGAATCTTCTGCATATTTCTTATTTTGTAGGTTGATAGTTTCGTTTTAAACGTCTGATTAACTTGTGGTTGGTGTTTTTTCTCTGTTTCGTAAGTTTGGGGAACTTTTTTTGTATTTAAGTATAAAATAAACAATTGTTAATAAAAATAAGGTGATTTGATTAATTTCACCTTCTTATCAAATTTAATGAAAAAATATTTTGCTTTGACAAATAAGGTTTTATTTTCGGATTAATTTAAATATATTTTAATTAAGCATCTGTTTGTCAATTAATTATTGTTTAGTTAAAATTTTAATGAACACTTTTTTTGATGGAGGGATGTTTAGTTTTAATAATCATTTTATGAATAAATACTATTTTGAAGTAAAATTTTGTTTAACGATTGTTGGCTTTGAAAATAATTACTAGAGAAGATTTTGTTTTGTTTTTTTTAGAAAATTGAAAAAAGAACTTTAAATAAAATGTAAGAATAAAATGAAGTTTTTTTTATTTTTAAGTGTGTTTGAAAAACAAAAAAAGCTACAAGTTTTGCTTGCAGCTTTTTTATAAGTAAAATTATTTCATGAATTTTAAAAGTATTATAGATTTAAAACGGCTAAAAAGAGAATTTTAAATTTAAGTATATCAAAAGCTTATCTTTTAAAAATTGTGTTAGATGCTATTTGAGTATTTGGCATAAAGTTTTGGAAACATTAGTTTTAAATCCTCGCCATCTTCATTCCACTCTTTTCCTGTTGTAATATGATTTTCCTGAAACGGATAAGGCATTTTTTGGTCCGTCAGTTCTTCAAAGATTATTCCGGGCAGATAACCAAAACCCTCCCAATCAAATTCTTCAATTAAATTTGTTTCGATTTCTGCCAGTGATTCAGGATTCTCAAGAACTCTGTAATAAAAATCTTTTCCCTGAGCGATTACCCATTCGCGAAAATCGCTGAAACTGTCATCGCTACATCCTCCGTGAATAATATAAATAGCGCCCCAAAGTTCCCAAGTATTTGCGAGTCCTCTGAAATTTCGAAAGCTGTTGCCAAATAAAATTAGCTCATCTGCTGTCAGTTTTCGTAGTTCATTTGCTAATTCTTCTTGTTGTTCTTCAAAATTGCCTCCGGAGATGTCTTTGGTTTTTTGAATAATTTTCCAAAAAAAATCTTCTTTCATCAGCTCGTCAGAAGCTACATAATCTGTGCTTTTAATAATTTTAGAACACCGTTTTTTTTCTGCATTACCAAAAAATATATCAAATATTCCCATCGGTTTTTGGTATTAGTTTTTACTTTGCGCTTTTAATGAAAATCAATTTTTAAGAATTCACATTAATTACCCCCTTGAAAAACTGAATACCGCCAAATAAAATAGCGCCCCAAAATATAAAGCCAATATCAGCAAGCGTTAAAATAATTCCGCCACAAAACCATAGCGCGCCGTAAACCATATCTTTTCGGGCTTTTTCGTATTTTGCTTCCTTTATTTCGATTTCTAAATTTTCTACAATTAATGTAGCAACTTCATTGCTTATTCCTTGCTCAGTAAGTTTGACTTTGGTTTCATAAGCCGATTTGTTTTCATTGATAAGCATGTTTGCCGCATAATTGTAATGATGATTTGAAAGATCTGCCGCTTCAATTTGAGTGACTTCCATAGTTTAGTTTTTGGTTAGTTTACGTTTTTTTTGGTTTTAGCGAATCAAGGTTTAATTCTTCAGATTACTATTTAACATTCTATGGCTATCATATTGTATTATAAAATAATTCTGAAAAACTATTTTGGTTTTGATGTTCAAATATAAATAGTTGAAAATTTATATACTTACGGGAAAACGTAAATGAGAAAGATTTTTTCAATAAAAAAAGTGGCAGATCTTTAGTTGCCACTTTTTATTTTGAAGATGAATGTATTCTAACTTAAATTTTTATGGTTGATGATCTCTTCAACTCTAAATTTTCCATGTAGGCCTTCAGTGCTTTCCCAAAATAGGCACTTTCATAACCGCATTTATAGGTTTCATTAGTAAATCTGTCTCTTACATAAAATTGCTTAAATATTACGGTACTGGTTGAAGGTGCTGTATGGAATTGAGAATTGCCTGAATAGTGAACGGTTCGCGAAGATCCTTCGTCATAATCAAAAACATAGCGATAAATAGTTTTCTGATTGTATTTATCCGATTCTATTTGGTCAGCCGTAATAAATTCATATTTGCCAAAATATCGTTTTGCGGCACTTTTTAAATACCTATCATAGCTAGAACGCTTTTTGAGAACAATTAAAAGAACCTGATTGTCAAACTTCCCAAATTCTGGCGGAATGGCATTAGATTCTTCTGTAAAATGGTTTTTCGCATGCGCTTTTGCAATAGCACCACATGAATTTAAAGAGAATGTAAAAGCTAACAAGAGAATTAAAATTAATGATTGGTGTAGTTTCATTTAAGAGGTTTGGTTAAAAGGTTATTAAATGGTTGTGTTTGGATGCAAAAAAAATGAATTATAGACTATTCGATTTAATTACAGTTTTGTAAATTAAATCATAGTTATAATTCTCAAATATAAACAGTTGAAAAAGTAAAAAGTTACGGGAACACGTAAAAGTTAAATTTTAATTATAAAAAAAGCTGCAAGTTTAATTTGCAGCTATTAGATATGTTCTAAAATTTTAATTATTTGATTTATCCATCAGTATTGTTTTTGCTCATTAGATTCTAACAAAACTGCTTCCAATTCCGTCCGGATTGTTTTCAGCTATTTCAAGTTTATTTGATTCGGAATTTGTAATGATGCCTCGTGTTGCAATATTTAGTGGTTCTTGAATATTATCGGTTATATTACAAGTTATAAAACTCTTCATTTCTCCTGTAGAAATTGATTTTTGCTCAGTAAGGTCAAATTTCCCACTTGCGACTATTTTTCCGTCTTTAGTTATCGAAAATGTATTGTCCTTGTTTAAACTTAGTTGAATAGAATTTCCAGTTGAAGCTGGTGTACTATGTAAATGAAAAGCAATGCCTCCATCTGTACCTACCCAATTCCATTTTCCATAAATACCTGAACTGTCAGATTTAGAATCGCTCTCAGAACTGCACGAAATAAAACTGATGGCAAGAATAAAAATTGTAATTATTTTTCTCATAGTTTGTTTGGTTTTTTTTATAAGATAAATAAACTTCAAATTGGTTGCGTTGCAAGTGATATTGTTTTGAAAATTAATTTGTTATATTTTTTTTCTTTAGGATTTTATTCAGTTTTTTTATAATATGACCTTAACGTTTTGAAGCTGTTTTATCTGTCTTAGATTTTCTGGCGAAATAGGATTATTGGTTAGAATAATTTTGCGAAGTTTTTTTAAGTTTTTAAGCTGATCAACAGGCAGATTTTCAATGTCATTATTTTCTAAATCAATTTCTTCGAGGTTTTGTAATTTGAAAGTAATTAAAGGCAATTCATCTAAATAATTATCTTTAAAACTAATTTTAATATAAGTATCTCTAATTTCCTGTGAGTTGTATTTAATATTATCTGTAATAGATTGAAGATCTCCATATCGATCACCACCAACAGCATATATACCTCTGGTTTTGTCTGGTTTTGCGCTTATAGATATTATATCACTTTTAGATGCTAATCTCGCAGGAGGATTTATTCCTAATACTTTATTGGCAAAAATTAAGGTCGGAATTAGGGCAAATACAAATCCAATTATTCCCATAATAACGCGAGTACCATTATAACCAATAATTTCTCTAATAATTCTTGCTGACATTTTATGCGGAATATAACTATTGTCCCAGCCTTTAAACGCTTTATAAATAAAATATACACCATATAAAAAGACAAATGTTAGAAAGAGAATAATAAAGATTTTGAATTCCATGAAGTTGATTTATTTAATAAATTTTGTTTCTAATCGTAATTGATTACAATAAAAATCGTTAGCGATGAAAATTGAGCTGAATTGTTTCTGCTAAAGTATAAAATATCTTTTTGCACTGAGAATAATTATATTTAGAACGATTCGGTTCGCTATTATTATTTTCCGAAAATCTAAAATTTGCAATCTAAAATTTGCAATCTAAAATCTAAATTTTCTAAAAAAAGTATATCTTTAACCAACCCAAAAACCAAAAAAATGCAAGAAAACGACCAAGAACATTTTAAAAGAGAACTCGGATTATTAGACGGAACCATGCTTGTAGTTGGTTCTATGATTGGATCTGGAATATTTATCGTAAGTGCCGATATCGCCGACAAGTTGGATCTGCCGGGTGGCTGACACTGATTTGGTTGATTTCTGGATTAATTACAATTATTGCGGCTGTAAGTTACGGAGAACTCAGCGCGATGTTTCCAAAAGCAGGAGGACAATATGTTTATCTGAAGGAAGCTTATAATAAACTAATAGCGTTTTTATACGGCTGGAGTTTTTTTGCAGTAATTCAAACCGGAACAATTGCTGCCGTTGGAGTGGCTTTCTCAAAATTTGCAGCATATTTGTATGAGCCTTTCAGCGACGAAAATATCTTATACGAATTAGGTTCTTTTAAACTCAATGCGGCACAGCTTGTTTCAATTTTTACAATTGTTGTACTGACATTTATTAACAGCCGCGGCGTAAAAAACGGAAAAATTCTACAGACCGTTTTAACAATCATCAAGATTTTATCATTGTTAGGATTAATCGTTTTTGGATTAACACTTGCAGCAAAAGCTTCAGTTTGGGATGCCAATTGGGCAGATGCTTGGACAACACGTTCGTACAATACAAAAAGCAGTTCGTGGCTTCCAATTAGCGGAACGGCTTTGATTACCGGAATTTCTGCGGCAATGGTGGGGTCATTATTTTCTAGCGATGCATGGAATGGTGTTACTTTTATCGCCGGTGAAATTAAAAATCCAAAACGTAATGTTGGTTTAAGTTTGTTTCTAGGAACTTTTATTGTAACAATAATTTACGTCTTGACTAATTTGATGTATTTAGCTGTTGTACCACTTCAGGAAATTGCAACTGCCAAATCGGATAGAGTAGCGGTTGTAGCTTCGCAATATATTTTTGGAGATATTGGAACCCTGATTATCGCGATTATGATTATGATTTCGACTTTTGCCTGCAATAACGGATTAATTATGGCTGGAGCAAGAGTTTATTATACAATGGCAAATGATGGTTTATTCTTCAAAAAAGCGGCAGTTTTAAACGAATCGAGTGTTCCAGCTTGGGCTTTATGGGCGCAGTGTATTTGGGCATCGGCTTTATGTTTGACAGGAAAATATGGTGATTTATTAGATTTTGTAATCATCATTGTTTTGATTTTTTATATTCTGACGATCTACGGAATTTTCATTTTAAGAAGAAAAATGCCAGATGTAGAAAGACCATACAAAGCATTTGGATATCCGTTTTTACCAATGTTATATATCATCGTTGCAACTGCAATTTGTATTTCATTGTTATTTACGAAATTTTCAACTTGTGGCTGGGGAGTTTTAATAATGTTGGCTGGAATTCCGGTTTACTATTTAACCAAACCAAAAGAGGATTAAAATTTTGTTTCAAGTTTCAGGTTTGAAGTTTCAAGTTAAATTGATGTATAAAAAAAAAGCGCCTTGTACTAAACAGGGCGCTTTTTTTATGTTTCTAATTATTAGTATCCGATAAATCATTATCAATTCTTTCTGCTGTTGGTCTTAAGAAAATCAGATAAATTAAAATCAGAATTCCGAATAATATATAATCTGGTTTTAAAATTAAGATCAAAAATGCGGCACCCTCGAGAACAGCCCAGCGCAGGATTGATGCTGTTTGGTAAATCGGAAATTTTTCTTCAAGTTTTAATTTCGGATTGATTTGTTTCAATTGAGATTTGAATAGAAAACTGCTTAAAACAAACGCTAAAACAGGAATTAAAATATATACTGCCGAAGAAGAATCGATAACAGGAATTCGTAATTTTTCAATCGAAAGATCGCCTATGATGTAATACGCTACAATTGTTCCCGCACAAATGGCAAGATGTATAATTTGAAGAGTTTTAATTTTTTCAGACATAATTTGGTTAGGTTTTGAAGGAGGTTTATATATGCAAGTTAAGATTAATTGCTTAAAAATAAGCGCTTAGTTTAGTGATAATTATGATTTTTAACGTCTTTATGGGATTTTTTATTTCTTAAAACAAAAAAAAAGACACTACAATTAAGCAGTGTCTCTTTGATGCAAATAATCTGGAAATTGTGTTATAAGGCAACAGCTTCGGCAGATGATTTTATTGTTGAATTAATAATAGACAAAGTAAGCGGGTCACATTCTCCAGAGAAGAAAGCTTCCAGTATTTCCTGAAATATTGGATTTGTATTTTCTACCAAAGAAAAAAGTGTCATAGAAGAACGCAATTTGCGTGCATCTAAATCGCCAAAAATTCCATCAGCTGATTTTCTTTTGAAAGTCAATAAAAGTTCTGAAATCTCGATTAAATGTTTTCCTAAAATAGGATGTTCTAAGTAATCTGTAGCTTCTTGTAAATCACTAATGGCATAAAGATTTGCTGTATCGCTTTTGCCCAAACCTTTTATTTGCGGAAAAATGAACCACATCCAGTGTGTTTCTTTTTTCCCTTTTCTGATTTCAGAAAGAGCGGTAAGATAAAGTTTGTTCTGCGCATCTAAGAAACGCGATAAATCATTGTTTGAATAAGCCATTATGGTATTGTATTTTGAAAAAGGTTGCAAAAGTAGTAAAAAAGATAGGGTTTGCCTAATAAAAGGTTCATACAGTGTGGGTTTTAACTTTTTAAAGAAGGAATATCTTACTGTTTTTTCAACCGAAAAAAGTTTTTTTAATTATTCAATTCTATAAAAATCAAAGTTTTCGATTGGTTCTTCTAAAGGTAAGATTGATCCTTGGCAAAACATCTCGAGCCGTTTTCGGAACCTGATGCTGCCAAAAACTATTAGTCGTTCCAGCCATTAATAAAAAAGAACCATGATGAAGCGGAATCTCAACTTGCGGAATTTCCTTGCTGTATTTATGCCGAAGTCTGAACATTCTGGTTTCACCAAAAGTCACCGAAGCAATAATAGGATTTGGTCCCGAATTGTGTTCTTTGTCGCTGTGCCAGCCTACGCCATCATTTCCATTTCGATATAAATTTAAAAGAAGGCTATTAAATTCAACTTGTGTTTCTTTTTCCACACGGCCTCGAATAGTTAATAAGTCATAAGTCCAGTCAGGTCCTTTTGGGTCTGCTCCAGGATTGTTCTTGTCTTCATACCAAGAAATCATTCGAGGAACAGTATAGGTTTTATCATAAATTTCCATTTCATATTCTCTCCATTTAGTCTTACGAAGTATTCTTTCATAAAAACGATCAGATTCTTCTTTTGTAAAGAAATTATCGATCAATATTAATTCGGAATCAGGAATGTCAAATACTTTTTTTCCTCCCAAACCCGCAGTAAATAATTCGGTGTCGTTAAATAGTGTCATAAACTTAATTTTTTACAGCTCTATTTTTAATTTTATTATAAGAAGTGTTTTTTAAAGAATACTTTACCAGGATATTTTTCTGCGTAAGCAAAAATCAATTGCACCATGTATTGATTGCTTTTATATGCTGTGACATAATTTTTTACTTCTAACGGATCATGAATCGCAATATCTGACGGAATATATCCCATTCCATAAAAATGGCCGTTTTCAATCCAGATACAACTGCGTTCTTCTTTTGATCTTCCTTTGTCTATAATAGCAAAAGTGGGTCTGTTGCTTAATAAAAAATCAATTGCATTGTCGACTTGTTCGTTATGAAGTGCAGAACACTCAGGCAAGTTTTTTAGATCATTATTTTGCAGAAGCTCTCCTTCTTCGGGTCTGGAATATTTGCAGAATCTTTGATCAATTTCAAATTGTTCAGACAAACTTCTCGAGTAAATTTATAGCGTTATATAAACTATTAAATTCATGAATACAAGTCTGAAATTTGGTTAGTTTTCCAACGGCCAGATATTTATATCCGTTTCTCGCTTCATATTGATAAATGCCGAATTTTGCTTCAAAACGTTTTAATGCTCTATTGTAGGTCGGCCAAAGCTGTTTTATTTCGGTACATTCTAATAAAAGCGCCATTAATTCGGTTGCACAAATTTCAAATGAAATTCCGTGGATATCTCTTAAAAAATGCTGTCTTTGCGGATTGATTTTATGACCGCTAAAATGAGAAGCTACGCGTTTTTTTAAGTTGATTGCTTTCCCGACATAGATTACTTTTTTTACTCTGATTATAAAAATAATATACTCCTGGTTTTTCGGGTAAATTATTAAAATCTTCTGGAGGCAGGTTAGGTGGTAAACGCTGATCTTGTGAAGTCATCTTGACCATTTTTGCGATCTCGCCTTCATCATCCCATTCCAGCAATTGGGAGAATAATATTGCGGTAGCATCTGCATCTCCGCCAGCCCGATGCTGATTTTCTAAAGGTATGTTTAGCGAATGGCAAAGTTTTCCTAAGCTGTAAGATGCTAGTCCTGGTTTAATTTTTCGTGCTGCGCGAACGGTGCACAATTTTCTGCGGTCCATTTAAATCCCGCTTGCTCGAGTTGATGACGCACAAAAGAATAATCGAAGTTGACATTATGAGCAACAAAAATACGATCGGTTAGCATTTCTAATACTTTCTCTGAAATATCATCGAAAATTGGTGCATTCGCTACCATTTCATTATTAATTCCCGTTAATCCAAAAATAGAAAGTGGAATTTCTTTTTCCGGATTAACAAGCGTTTCGATAGCGGTCGATTACATTTTTGCCGTCATGAATAATAATCGCAATTTCGGTAATGCGGCTGCCACTGGCGTTACCGCCTGTGGTTTCGATATCTACTATGGCATATTCTTGCTTTTTCATCTCTTTACTATAACGCAAAATCTCTTTTTGTTCTTGTAAAATCATCAGTGGTTATTTTTGAAATTTCATTCGGTGTCTTGGTAAGTTGATTTCATGTCCCTGCGGATACGGTTCACGATGCGTTGAACTCACATCTTCTTTAATTTGACGCTGTGTTGTAAACTGATCTTTAGCATCCATATATCTTGGATCCGGAATAAAAGGCATTTTCGCCATTTTGGTAATGGTAATGGTTGGGAAATGATAATCAACTTCAACATTTCCTAAAAGCAGATAACAGCCTCCGCCCTGAAAAGGATATTGTGCCAGACAATCCGGAAAATGTGCCGTATCAAAATAAGTACCTTCATGATCGATCCAGGTTCCGAAATACATGTTTCCTTTTTTGGTCGGAACTTGTTTTCTGGAGATTAAATACGCCAGCATCCTAACTTGTTTTTTATGATATGCTACTAAATCCTTAGCCATAATATCGCCACGGTATTTAATTTGAAGCAAATCAAAAACAGTACACGAAACAGGAAAACTCAACAATTCAATTTCATCAAATGCATCTTCAAAAACAGAACGTTCCAAAGTAGGAAGTTTGTATTCTTTAACGGGTTCCTGCAATAACATCAAACTTCTGTTTTCGGGTTTGAAATTATTTAAAAGCAAACTCGCAATAACCAAAAGCTGATTTTTAGTTTTTCCTGTGAAGCGGAAAGCGCCTATAAAAATCAAAATTTTAATACTTTCAATCCCAATCGGAATTCGGTTTATGAAGTCTTCTAAAGAAAGATAATCGCCATTTTTCTCTCTTTCTGATTCGATTAAATACGCTGTTTTCGATTCTAAACTCTGCAAATGCATAAATCCGAGATAAATATCAGTTCCGTACAAAGTCGTTTGGTATTCGCTTTTATTCACGCACGGATTTAGGACTGTACCACCAGACATGCGTGCCTCGTGTACATAAACTTCGGTTCTGTAAAATCCGCCCTGATTGTTGATTACGGCTGTCATGAACTCCACAGGATAATAAACTTTCAGATACAAACTCTGATAACTTTCCACAGCATAAGAAGCCGAGTGGGCTTTACAAAATGAAAACCCAGCAAACGATTCAATCTGACGGTAAATTTCCTGACTAAGTGTTTCAGGATGTCCTTTTCTGGCGCAGGACGCAAAGAAATTATCTTTTACTTTTTGTAAAGCTTCTAAAGAACGTCCTTTTCCAGACATAGCACGACGCAGGATATCGCCATCTGCAGCAGGAACGCCACCGTAATGCTGGGCAATTTTAATAACATCTTCCTGATAGACCATAATGCCGTAAGTTTCGCCAAGATGTTCTTTAAAAACTTCATGAAAATACTCAAATTGCATCGGATTATTATGTCGAAAAATATATTCTTTCATCATTCCGGATTGTGCTACTCCAGGGCGAATGATAGAAGACGCAGCAACCAGAATTTTATAATTATCACAATTTAATCGGCGTAATAATCCTCGCATCGCTGGACTTTCGATATAAAAACAGCCAATCGTTTTGCCTTGCGCCAAATGAACATTGCAGATCGCCTCATCTTTAGAAATAGAAGTATTACGAATGTCTACTTTGATTCCTCGGTTTTTTTCGATCAGTTTTACGCTGTCATCAATATGTCCAATACCCCGCTGACTCAAAATATCGAATTTTTCAAAGCCAATTTCTTCCGCAATGTGCATGTCAAAAAGCACAATTGGAAATCCTTTTGGAGGCATTTCCAAAGGTGTATAATTCGTAATGGGTTCTTCAGAAATAATAATTCCACAAGCGTGCATACTGCGCTGATTGGGATATTTTTCATCATGATCACTATATTCCTGAACCAATTTCACAATAGAATTGGTTTCATGTAGCTGTTTTGGGTTTTTGGCCAGCATATCCAATTCTTCTTTTGGAAGACCAAACACTTTTCCGACTTCCCTGTAAATAGATCGGTGTTTGAACTCGACATTGGTTCCGCAAAAAGCAACGTGCTCACGACCATAAGTTTCAAAAATATATTCTAAAATGGTATTGCGTTCTTTCCAGCTCCAATCAATATCAAAATCGGGTGGGCTTTTACGATTTAAATTTAAAAAACGCTCAAAATATAAATCGAGTTCGATTGGACATATATCGGTAATTCCGAGACAATAGGCAATAATACTGTTGGCTCCACTTCCGCGGCCAATGTGCATAAATCCCTGATTGGTACTATATTGGACAATATCCCAAGTAATTAAAAAATAACCGCTGAATTCTAATTCGTCAATTACTTTTAATTCTTTTTCTACACGTTTTCGGCCAGTTATGTTTTCTCTCCATAACGCCAAATCAAAACCTTTATAGGCCAATCCGTAATAATGCTAGATCACCTTCACGATTTTCAGTAAAGAATTTTTTATTTTTTGAGTTGAAAAATCATATTGAAAATCACAAGAATCGATTATTCTGTTGTGTGTTGACAATAATTTCAGGATAGCTTTCATAGATAAGGTAAAAGAGATTCTGAGACTAAATTTTTTCAGAAGTTTTGCAATAATCAGCTTCTGTAAGTTTTGATAAGAATAATATTGGTATCGATCGCACGCAAAATTTTGTGCAAATTAAATTCTTTTTTATTTCTGAAAGTTACTGATTGAAAACCACCATTTTAGAAATTTTATTTTTATGTTCCGAAGTAAAAAGCTTTGAAATTTCATCTGTCCGAATTCCGATAAATTCATTTTCGCGAAGCGTTTCCGGAGCATTTTCTAAAGTGTAAATCACAAAAACCGATTCGAATTCGGGAGCAATTAATAGGTAAAGGTTCTCCGCTGAAATTGTGTTTTGTTAAAAACCGATTCATTTCTCCTAAACCTTCAGCATTTTTGGCCAGACCAATATATCGAAATTGATGATTCCAGCGAAACTCCATTCCAACAAGAGGTTTAATTCCAACTTTATCGCATTCTCTTATAAAATCATAAATTCCCGTAACGGTATTAATATCAGTCAACGCCATTGCTTTTATGCCATACAAAACAGCATGCTTGAATCAGATTCCTTAAGAGGAATCGTGCCGTAGCGTAATGAATGGTATGAATGACAGTTGAGGTACATGATTTATTTGTTACGTTTTAAAATTTCATCTTTATTATTCGGTTTAAAATGAGCTCCGGCACAACGCATTACGGCATCAAAACCATAACGGCTTTTCATTTTATCCATTGCTTCATAAAGCGATAACATTTCTTCAGTATCTTCAAAAAGATCAATTTGATACGTACCGCGAACCAATCCGCTAAAGCGAATACCAATCAGGCGTAATCGCATTCGGCGTTGGTACACTTTTTCAAAAAGCTCCATTACATTTTTGGTCAAAATATGATCTGCTGAGGTATAAGCAATTTTGCATTGTTTGGTTTCGGTATCAAAATTGGCATAGCGTATTTTAACCGTAATAGTGGAGGTCAGCCATTGTTCTGACCGAAGTTGGAAAGCCAGTTTTTCGACCATGCCTATAAGTACTCTTTTGAGTTTTGCGATATCGATAGTATCCTGAGAAAAAGTATGTTCAGTAGAAATTGATTTTCTTTCGGTATAAGGTTCAACAGGTGTATTATCGATTCCGTTGGCTTTTTTCCAAATATCCAAACCATTTTTGCCAATCATTTGCTGTAAAACTTCCGGAGGCATTTCAGATAAAGTCTGAATTTTACGCACGCCAATTCGGGACAAAAGCTGAAAAGTTACAGCTCCTACCATAGGGATTTTTTGAATCGATAACGGATTTAAAAAATCCTTGCACCTCGTTTTCCGGAATTTGTAAATTTCCAATTGGTTTGCCTTCGCCGGTAGCAATTTTAGAAACAGTTTTATTGATGGATAATGAAAAACTAATTGGAAGTCCGGTTTCTTTAATGACAGATTGTGCGAGTTCATTTGTCCATTTATAACTTCCGTGAAATTTGTCCATTCCGGTAATATCAAGATAGAATTCATCGATACTGGCCTTTCTCTAATACCGGTGCTTTTTCCTGAAGAACATGAGTAACATCATGCGATAATTTCGAATATAATTCCATATCGCCTTTGATGACTTTAGCATCAGGGCAAAGTTTCATTGCCATATGAATTGGCATGGCAGAGCGTACTCCAAAGTGTCTGCGCTTCATACGAACAAGAGGCCACAACACCACGATCGCCACCACCAATAATCAACGGAATACCGTTTAATTCTGAGTTGGTTAGCCTTTCGCAGGATACAAAAAAAGTATCCAAATCCATGTGTACAATTGCCCTTGCCATTATCTTGTTTTTGTATGTACAAAATTAGCACAGGTGATAACATTTTTTTGTATATTTGCTGTTCCAAATTATAACAAATTAATTATGTCCTTATTTTCAGATAACATCAGAGCATTAAGGGTTAAGCATAAAATATCACAAGAGAAATTAGCTGAAAACCTAAGAATTACCAGAGGCAGATACGTTAAATACGAAGACGGAACTTCGGAAGCACCGTATGATATTTTAAAGAAGATTGCATTATATTTTCATATGAGTATTGACTTGATATTATCTGTCGATATCCGCAAAATTGATGTGGAAAATTTGATAAAACTGGAAGGTAACCGACTTATTTTGCCCATTCAAGTCGATAGATTCGGAGAAAATTTTATTGAAATTGTATCTCAAAAAGCAAAAGCAGGTTATCTAAACGGATATGCCGATCCGGAATATATTGAAAGTTTACAGCAGGTTTCACTTCCTTTTTTAGGTCCGGGCAAACATAGAGGTTTTCCTGTAGAAGGCGATTCGATGCCTCCGCACGAAGATGGTTCGATTATTATTGGGCGTTATGTGGAAAGGCTAGGAGAGGTCATGGATGGGAAAACTTATATTCTGATTACCAAAAATGAAGGAATGGTTTACAAACGTCTCAATAAAAACAAAAAGAATGCTTTAGTTTTAGAATCGGATAATAGTTTTTATCCGAATTATGAAGTGAAGGCTTCTGATATTTTGGAGATTTGGGAATACGAATGCAATATTGGCCGTTGCGATAAAAAACAAGAAATAACGGAAACTGGAGCAATGAAGGATTTGCTTTTAGAATTGAAAAGAGAAGTTAGGGAGATTAAGAATAATACTTCGAATACATAAAGAGTTTTGCCATGAAGGCGCTAAGACACAAAGCTATTTAAAAAAGACTTAAAAAAACTTTGTGTCTTAGCGCCTTTGTGGCAAAAAAAAATCTAAACTTTCAACGAAAACCAAAACGTACTCCCTAAACCTAAATTACTCTCAACCCCAACATTTCCATTTTGAGCTTCAATAAATTCTTTGCTAATTGCTAATCCCAATCCTGTTCCGGATTTTTGACTGCCCGGAACCTGAAAATATTTATCAAAAACCTTGTCTTTGTAGCGTGCATCAATTCCTTTTCCGGTATCGATAACCTGAAATACGATTTGATTATTTTCTTTTTTTAATTTGATGAAAATGGTACTTTTTTCAGAAGAATATCTTATCGCATTCGATAAATAATTAATCAAAACCCAGCCTGTTTTTTCGCTGTCGGCTTTTACGTCTTGTAGATTTTCATCAGCATCAATAATCAATTTGATTTGCTTTTGATCAGCTTGTACTTTTACGGCTTCAACAGCATAATTTACAATTTCTTGCGGATTGCTTTTTTCGATATTCAATTGAATATTTCCAGTTTCCAATTGAGATAAATTCAGTAATTCCCCTGTAATTTTCAATAAGCGCTGACTATCATCTTTTATGCTTTCGACCAATTGTTTTTGGTCTTCATTCATGTCGCCCGTTTTTTCGTTTTCAAGCAATTTCAAACTTAATTTTATAGAAGCAATTGGTGTTTTTAATTCGTGCGAAACGGTGGCAATAAAATTGGTTTTGGCAAAATCTAATTCTTTAAAAAGTGTAATATTTCGCAGAATAATCACATCGCCAATATTGATTTCTTTTTCTTCTCCCGTTGGAATTATTGTGATATTCAGAATTTCTTTTTCGAAATAACTTTCTTTTCCATGGGCATAAATTTTAAGCGGTTGTTTTTTAGGAGAGTCTGAATCTTCTTTTAAAATCAAAGAACGAATCAAATCATTTGACAAGGCTAGAGTAGAAGCCGATTTCCCAATAACATCTTCCAGTTTCAGACCAATAATTTTCAACGCTTCATCATTGGCAAACAAAATAATATCCTTCATTATCTAATCCAATAATAGGATCGTGCATATTATTGATAAGTGTTTCCAGTCGTTTCTTTTCGAAGAAGAACTTGTACAAATTACTGTCATTATATTCCTGAAGTTTCTGCGCCATCGTATTAAATGATTTTGCCAAATCGCCAAATTCGCTATGACTGGTAAAATGTACACGTTCCGAATAATTTTTATTGGCAATTTCCTTAATACTTAGCGTTAATTCCTTGATTGGATTGGCAATATTATTCGGCAGATTAATCAATAAATTAAAAGCAATCAAAAAGCATAAAGTTCCCACAATAGCAATCCATAAATTGGCATGTTTCGGCAGTATGTTTGGCAATATCGCTTTTCTGTTTTATGGCATCCATGATTGAGTTTCATAATTGCAAAAATATCTTGCCTGATTTGCGTTTTTAAAGATTTCATCAGCGCTGTTTTTTTCTAAAAGAGCAAAATTATTTTTAAGATTATCGGTTGCTTTTTTTTCTCCGGCTTCGGTAACATTTTGTGTTTGTTTTTCAAGATTGTCTTTGAAAACAATAATTGCTTTTATCTTTATTGCTATTGATTTCATCCAAAGACAAAAGCATATTTCGTGAATATTCAAGCGTATTATAATTGGCTTTCAGAATATTTTCAGTGTCTTTTTTTATAGAAAAAAACAGAAGGCACTCACTAAAGAAAGTATAATTATTATTAAAAATAACAATCCAACTCCCAGATTCAATTTGGTTTTAATTCTCATGACGTTTATTTAAAAACAAGTTTTTTTTATTTGAACCATTAAGATATATAAGGAAATTAACATTGAACTTAATGAAACTTACAAAGAGAAAATTAAGCATAGCCTTTATTTTCTTAATATCTTAATGGTTGAAAATATTACGATAGAATAACAAGGTCAACATTTGATAACGACAGTTTATTTAGCAAACGCCTGAAAATTGTTGTAGACAAAATTACTTTAAATAAATTCAAATGCGGTTTCCCGATACAAACAGTTGTGATTTGTTTTTCTTCAACGGCAATCAAAATCGCATCGGCAATATTTTTATGTTCTAATTTGATAACTTCTGCGCCTAATTGTACGGCAAGTTTAAAATTATTAATTAAATGTCTTTGTTTGTCTAATGCAATTTTTGTACTGCTTTCCTGTGGTGTTTCTACATACAAAACATACCACATCCGTTGTAATAACTGGCGAGTCGTGCTGTTTTTCTAATGACGATTTTAGCCGTTTTATCGTTACTGCTAATGCAGGCCAAAAGTTTTTCATGTCGTAAAGCATGAAGATTCGGAACTTCATTTTCAACTTTCCGAACGACCTGACTCGCTACTTCTTTCAAAGCCAATTCCCGAAGTTGTAAAATCTGTTCCGATTTAAAAAAGTTAGTTAAAGCCGTCTGAATTTTATCCGGAGTATAAATTTTTCCTTCTTTCAAACGCGCAATCAAATCTTCAGATGTTAAATCGATATTGACGACTTCATCTGCCAAACGTAAAACATTATCCGGAATACGTTCCTGAACATCAATATTTGTAATTCTTTTTACATCTTCATTCAAACTTTCAATATGCTGAATATTAACTGCCGAAATGACATTTATTCCCGCTTCCAAAATCTCTAAAACATCCTGCCAGCGTTTTTCATTTTTGCTTCCTTCAACGTTCGTATGCGCCAATTCATCAACAATCACAACTTCTGGACGAAGATTAATAATGGCCTGAACATCCAATTCTTCCAATTCTTTTCCTTTATAGAAAATGGTCCGTCTCGGAATTATAGGCAAGCCTGCTAATAATTCATGCGTTTCTTTTCGCATATGCGTTTCGATGTATCCAATTTTTACATCGATTCCGTTTTTCAATAACGAATGCGCTTCCTGAAGCATACGAAAAGTTTTGCCCACACCGGCGCTCATCCCAATGTAGATTTTAAACTTTCCCTTTCGTGATTTCTGAATTAAATCGAGAAAGTGCTGTGCGTTATTATTTTTCTGTTCCATAAAAATATGCTTTAAGCAATAAGCTTTAGGCTTTAAGCAGTATAACTTTTAAAAGCTTACTGCCTAAAGCCTATAGCCTAAAGCTAAAATGAAATCGCCAGCGAAGTCGTTACAAACGTATTCGTATCCGTTGGAAGATTGTCTTTATTTGTAAAGATCTCATCTTTACTCGAAAGATTTCTGGCTTCAATTCTAAACATAACATTATCAGTAACTAAGTAATCAAAGTTAGCTGAAAATCCGTAAGTTTTAAAACCGTTTGGCGTTTCAGTTGCGATAATTACACCTTTTTCATCACTATAATATTCACCTCGTACTGCAAGCTGAATTTTATCAACTGGTTTGTATTGCAGAATCAAAACTGGCGAAAACCAAGTATCATATTTGTTACTGTTTTTAGCTGATTGCTGAGATCCAATATCAAAACCAGCTGTAATATTTGTTTTCTCCGTTACTTTAAACTGTCCGTAAAAATTATTAAAATAGCGCCATTTTTTATCAATATCCGGCTGTTCATTTCCAACATAAGTACTCCAGTTCAAAGCAACCCGATCAGAAGGTTTGTATGTAATTTGAGTTCCAAAAGCAGGCGTTTGATTGCCTTCAACTTTTTCAATTCTTTGCCAGCCGTTTAAGTACATTCCTGCCAAATACCATTCTCCAGATTCAGAAGTATAACCAATTTTAACTCCCGTTTCATAATAAGGAGAATTTTCAGCCAGAACACTTCTCGTTAAAGTCTGACAGTCTTTTCCAATCGCACTTTCAAAACCAATATGCGAAGGCATAATTCCGGCATCAATCCATAAATTATGGCTTTTCGAAATCTTTACACCAACATTTGCTTCATAAACATTTTTCAATAAACCTTGTTCAGCCGACATATTATATTCGGCATAAGTTCCTGCCATTAAAGCGAAATTTCCCCGAATATTTTCTTTCGAATAATTCACTTTTGCCATCCCTAAATTCAGGTTTACCTCGTTGCTTTTATTATAACTGTAAAAAAAGTTTGGCCGGGTATGATTTTCTGGTTTCCCAAAATCATAACTATAATAAGCGTCTACATATCCCGAAAACGTAAACGGACTTTTAGATTCTTCTTGTGCATGTAAATTGCTAAAACCAAAAGCGATTAAAGCAGTAAGTATTATTTTTTTCATTTTTGTGGTATTCTATTATTTATTAGTAGATTTTTTAGGAGCTAATCCCGCTATCCGTTTCAATCTTTTGTGTCTCGTTAAAGAAACGAGACACAAAAGGATTTCCACTACTATCGGGGCTAGGGCATTTGGGGTAAAAAAGGCGTTTTCGTTTCCTGCAAGGTTTTCAAAACCTTGTAGGTATTAATTATAAGTTTCAGTTTACGCTCTGTTTGTCATTCCGAGGAACGAGGACACGAGCGATAGCGAACTGGCGAAGCAATCTCCGCAAGAAACTCCATATAGAAATTGGTCAACCTTTGTCGAGCTACTCGCGGAGATTGCTTCGCCAGTTCGCTATCGCTCGTGTCCTCGTTCCTCGGAATGACATAAAATGAGCGAATAGCTTTGTCAAACCGGACAGGTTTTTAAAACCTGTCCGGTTTAAAAACGTATTTACTTCAACTGATCCAGCGCCACATTCAATTCCAAAACATTAACCGTTTCAGGGCCAACAACAGCAGTATTAATTTTAGATTCCACCAAAGATTTTACTTTAGCTTCGTCCAGTTTTCTATCTTTAGCAATACGTTTAACCTGAATTAAAGCGCCTTGCGGAGAAATATTCGGGTCTAAACCACTTCCTGAAGCCGTAACCATATCTGACGGAATATCAGATTTTTTCAAATACGGATGAGCCAATAAAAGTGTATCAATTCGTTTTTGAACCAAAGCCAAATAATCGGCATTGCTTGGTCCTTTGTTACTTCCGGCACTTCCGGCCGCGTTATAATCAACAGCCGAAGGTCTTCCCCAGAAATAATTCGACTTATCGAATTTTTGACCAATTTTTTGATAGCCAACGACTTTTCCGTTAACCGAAATTGTTTCTCCTTTTCCGTGATTTGGAGCAATTTGTGCGATTCCGTAAATCGCTAAAGGATAAATAACTGCGAACAAGATTAAGGTAATCACAGTAAGTTTTATTATAGAAAATAGATTTTTCATTTTTTTGAGATTCTAAGGGACTAAGGTTCTAAGGTTCTAAGTTTTTTTAGAAGCTTATTAATCTAAAGTCTGTGTTTTTAATTTGAGTTTTGTAAACCTGACAGGTTTTTAAAACCTGTCAGGTTTAATTATTACATGAAGAAAGCAACAACTAAATCAATCACTTTAATTCCGATAAAAGGAACAATTAGACCGCCTAAACCATAAATTAAAAGGTTTCTTTTTAAGATGGCACTTGCACCAATTGGTCGATAATCAACACCTTTCAGCGCAAGCGGAATCAATATTGGAATGATAATCGCGTTGAAAATTACAGCCGATAAAATCGCACTTTCCGGGCTGTGCAAATGCATGATATTTAAGCCTTGCAACGCAGGAATCGCAGTAATAAAAAGAGCAGGAACAATAGCAAAATATTTCGCAACGTCATTTGCAATAGAAAAAGTAGTTAAAGTACCTCGAGTCATTAAAAGCTGTTTTCCAATTTCAACAATCTCAATTAGTTTCGTTGGATCATTGTCAAGGTCGACCATGTTTCCGGCTTCTTTTGCCGCTTGAGTTCCGCTGTTCATCGCAACTCCAACATTTGCCTGAGCCAAAGCTGGAGCATCATTTGTTCCGTCACCCATCATGGCTACCAATCTTCCTTCTGCCTGTTCTTTTCTTATGTAATTCATTTTATCCTCAGGTTTAGCTTCGGCAATAAAATCATCAACACCGGCAGCTTCAGCAATAAATTTAGCCGTAAGTGGATTATCACCTGTAACCATAACCGTTTTGATTCCCATTCTGCGTAAACGCTCAAAACGTTCTTTCATTCCGGTTTTTATAATATCCTGAAGTTCGATAACACCTTGAACTTCATTGTTCTTAATTACAACAAGTGGTGTTCCTCCGTTAGATGAAATTGTGATTACTTGTTGTGCAGTATCTTCAGGGAAAGAATTTCCGGCTTGTTGCGCAATGTTTTTTGCAGCGTCCTGAGCACCTTTTCGAATATTCGTCCCGTCTTTCAATACTACTCCGGAAGTTCTGGTTTCGGCAGTAAATTTGATTGTATGTGCGATGTTAGAAGTAGTTTGTAAAAAGCTGGCTTTCGTTTCACTTTTTACATCGATCATCTCACTTAATTCAAGAATACTTTTCCCCTCAGGAGTATCATCCGCAAGCGAACTCAAAACAGCCGATTTTACAAAATCATCAAAAGAAATTCCTTTTGTTGGATAAAAATTAGTCGCTTTTCTATTTCCAATTGTGATGGTTCCTGTCTTGTCCAAAAGCAAAACATCAATATCTCCGGCAGTTTCAACCGCTTTACCCGATTTTGTAATTACGTTGGCACGTAAAGCTCTGTCCATTCCCGCAATACCAATTGCAGAAAGTAATCCTCCAATTGTAGTTGGAATTAAACATACAAACAAAGCGATGAAAGCCGCAATCGTGATGGGTGCGTTGGCATAGTCGGCAAACGGTTTTAGCGTAACGCACACAATCACGAAGATTAAAGTAAATGCGGCTAATAAAATGGTTAAGGCGATTTCGTTTGGTGTTTTCTGACGGCTCGCACCTTCAACCAAAGCAATCATTTTATCTAAAAAGCTTTCGCCAGGTTCAGAAGTAACTTTTACTTTAATTTTATCAGATAATACTTTTGTTCCTCCGGTTACCGAAGATTTATCTCCGCCAGCTTCCCGAATTACAGGAGCACTTTCTCCGGTAATGGCACTTTCGTCGATTGTAGCCAGACCTTCGATAATTTCACCATCGGCAGCAATTAAATCACCGGCTTCGCAAACGAAAATATCGTCTTTTTTTAATGCCGAAGAGCTTATGTTTTTAATTTCTCCGTTCGGTAAAATTTGTCTTGCAGGAGTTTCTTCACGTGTTTTTCGCAAACTGTCGGCTTGTGCTTTTCCTCTTGCTTCAGCAATGGCTTCGGCGAAATTGGCAAATAAAAGCGTTGCCAGTAAAATGAAGAACACAATTAGGTTATAGATAAAACTACCTTGATCTGTTGCTCCCATTAATATGGAAATACAGACAGCAAACATAATGGCTGTTCCAATTTCTACGGTAAACATTACCGGATTTTTGATCATCATTTTTGGATTCAACTTGACAAAAGATTGCACTAAGGCTTCTTTTACCTGTTTACTTTCAAACAATGATGTGGATTTATTAGTTGTCATTTTTTTTGTTGTTTAATTGGCTGAATAGTTTTTAAACACATAGAAACATAGGTTCTACTTTGAGAAAAAGACGTTTCACTTGCATCAATACACATAGCTATGTGTTAGAAACTAGTTTCTTTTGATTTTCTTTTTTAGATAAAGAAAAGCCTATGTTTCTATGTGTTTAAAATATTTTCAGCATTGAAAAATGAATTGTTATTTTAAAGTAAAGAATTCTGCCAATGGACCTAAAGCCAACGCTGGAAAGAATGATAAAGCAGCGATAATTGCGATTACAGCAAAAGTCATGATTCCAAAAATTGAGGTATCGGTTTTTAAAGTCCCTGCACTCTCCGGAATGTATTTTTTATCTGCTAGTAAACCTGCAATTGCCAATGGCCCAATTATCGGAATAAAACGGCTTAACAATAACACAATTCCAGTTGTGATATTCCAAAACGGATTATTATCTCCCAATCCTTCAAAACCCGAACCGTTATTGGCAGCGCTTGAAGTATATTCGTATAGCATTTCTGAGAATCCGTGATTGCCAGGATTATTTAACCATCCTGTCGCATTTCCGTTAAACCAATAACCCATTGCAGTATCATGCGCAGCAAAATAAGAAGCTAAAGCAGTTCCGGCTAATATTAATAAAGGATGAAGAATCGCAATAAAAGCAGCAATTTTAACTTCCCGTGCTTCGATTTTTTTTCCTAAAAATTCAGGAGTTCGACCAACCATTAATCCGGAGATAAATACTGCCAGGATAATGAAAATGTAGTAGTTCAGAATACCAACTCCGCATCCGCCGTAAAAGGCATTCACCATCATAGACAATAGCTGCATAGTACCAGACATTGGCATTGAACTGTCGTGCATACTGTTTACAGAACCTGTCGAAATTACTGTTGTAGCAATACTCCAGAAACCTGAAATTGCTGGGCCAAACCGAACTTCTTTTCCTTCCATCGCTCCGGTTGTTTGTGCGATTCCCATTTTTTCGATGGCTGGATTCCCGTTGATTTCGCTCATAACTGTTGGAACAACTAGAAGTAAAAATCCAACAGTCATTACGCCAAATATGATATTTGATAATTTTCTTTTGTTGAGGTAAAATCCAAGAGCAAAAATCATCGCAAACGGAATAATCATTTGCGCCCAAAGTTCAATTCCGTTCGTAAAATAAGTTGGATTTTCTAATGGATGTGCCGAGTTGGCTCCAAAAAATCCGCCACCATTTGTACCTATATGTTTGATAGCAATAAAGGCTGCAGCGGGTCCGCGAGAAATTTCTACATGATCACCTTGAAGTGTTGTAATCGCATCTTTTCCTTCAAAAGTCATTGGAGTTCCACTAAATACTAGTGCAACAGCCACAATTGCTGAAAGTGGCAATAAAATACGAGTACAGCTTTTGATGAAATAATTATAAAAGTTGCCTAATTTTTCTGTTGTTCGTTCTTTCATTGCAGTAAAAATCATAGCGGCAGCAGCCATTCCGATACCAGCAGAAACAAATTGAAGGAACATCAGGACGATTTGTGAAAGGTAAGAAACCCCGCTTTCGCCAGAATAATGTTGTAAGTTACAGTTGACTAAAAATGAAATAGCAGTATTAAATGCCAAATCAGGCGTCATGGACGGATTATTATCCGGATTTAAAGGTAAAGAACCCTGAAACAATAAGACAAAAAAGCAAAGAAAGAACCAAACCATATTTATACTTAAAAGTGCTTTTAAGTGTTGTTTCCAGTTCATTTCTTCAGCCGAATTAATACCGCTGATTTTAAAAATAAATTTTTCAATTGGATTGAAAATCGGGTCAAAAAGTGTTTTATCTCCTAAATAAACTTTAGCAATATATTTTCCTAAAGGAATAGCTAAAACAATGGTTAGGATAAAAATACCAATGACGCCTAATAATTCTGTGTTCATATATTTAATATTAGATTGTTGATTTTAGATTTTAGATTTCTTTGAAACAATCATAAATTCTAAAAATTCATTTTTTAAAATTTTTCGGGTTTGATTAATACATAAACCAAATACACGAAAACGGCGATTGAAATAATAAATAGTGCAGTCATGATTTAGATTTTTTCAAAAAATTCAACAGAGAGAAAACAAATAGCAAACAGCACAACGGCCAGCCCGAGTAAAAGAAAAGTGATCATAGGAGATTATTTTAGAATTCAGATTTTAGATTTTAGATTGTCGTTTGGCGATTAAACAATTAAACAGTTAACCGATTAAACACCAGAGGTATTAACCTGTTTGATATATTCCGCTTTAAGCGTTTGAGGAAATAGATGAGAAATATTGCAGTGACGAACTTCCATAAAAGAAGAAACCGAGAAAACATAGACATTAGAAATGGCGTTTTTAGTTTCGATGCTTCCGGTAATAAATAGGCGTTCAGCAAGAGCCAGACATTTTTTTGCACGAACGATATTGCCAGAAATAATAGATTTTTTGGTTATCTCAGCAAACCGTTCGGCTTGTTTGTAGATTGAGGTTACTTGATTTTTCATTTGGAATGAATTTTTAATGTTCTCTCTCCTTATGCCAAAATATGTTCCGAAAAAATCAAGTTATAGCTAAAGTGCTGTCAATAAAAGGAATGTAGTTTTATGCCAAAAATCAGGCATAAAAAAAGCCTATCAAAATGATAAGCTTTTATTGAAATGATAAGGTTTGTTATGGTTCCTGTAAGGTTTTCAAAACCTTGTAGGTATTCTATATTGAAATATAAGTATTTAAAAATATTTAAACTTACAAGGTTTTGAAAACCTTGCAGGATTACGGTTGTATATTGTACTCTTCCAACTTTCTATACAAAGTCGCAATTCCAATTTCTAATAATCTTGCGGTTTCTGCTTTATTTCCTTTTGTATAATTTAAAACCTTTTGGATATGCAGTTTTTCAACACTTTGCATGGAGAAAGCCGACATTGATTTGGTACTTTTTTCAGCTTGATGCTGCATTTCATAAGGTAAAACATCCGAGGTTAAAGTATCGCCATTACTCAAAATAACCGATCTTTCGATAATATTTTTAAGTTCACGGATATTTCCCGGCCAGGAATAATTTTCTAATTTCTGCAGAAAATCATCAGAAATATGTAATGTTTTTTTATTAGTTTTTTCAGAAAACTGTTTGACAAAATGATTAGTCAAGACTGCAATATCTTTAATTCTTTCTCTTAAAGAAGGCAGTTTTATTTCGAAGATATTCAAACGGAAATACAAATCAGAACGGAAACGGTGTTCGTCACTTTCTGTTTTTAAATCACGGTTTGTGGCGGCAATTAATCTGAAATTTGATTTTTTTGGAGTTGTGTCACCAACTGGAATATATTCGCTGGTTTCTAAAACACGCAATAACTTAGCCTGAAGATCAATTGGCATTTCACCAATTTCATCCAGAAATAAAGTGCCGCCGTTTGCTTCTTCAATAAAACCTTTTTTATCTTTTACAGCTCCTGTAAAAGCACCTTGTTTATGACCAAAAAGTTCGCTTTCTAAAATTTCTTTTGTGAAAGTACTACAGTTTAGTGCCACAAAAGATTTCCCCACACGATTGCTGTTTTCGTGAATCGCCTGTGCAAAAACTTCTTTTCCGGTTCCGGTTTCGCCGGTAAGCAAAACAGTCGAATCGGTTTTGGCTACTTTTTGTGCGAGATCAATAACCTGTTCAATTCCTTTTGATTTACCTATAATAGTGCTGAAAGAATATTTATCGTTAATGCGTTTTTCAAGCTGTTTTACCTTTTTCTGCAATTGCACTTTTTCGACAGCTTTATAAAGAAGCGGAATAATTTTATCATTATCGTCGCCTTTTACGATATAATCGAAAGCACCATTTTTCATCGCCTGAACGCCATCCGGAATATTTCCGAAAGCAGTTAGCAGAATAACTTCTGTTAAAGGAAAATTTCCTTTTATATTTTGAAGAAAATCAACACCATTTCCGTCAGGTAATTTTACATCACATAAAACAACGTCAATATCAGTTTGTTCCAGTTTTTTAAAACCCGATTTTAAATCTTTGGCTTCAAAAACTTCAAATCCTTCCGATTTTATAATCCTTGCCAGCAGACTTCTCAGTTTTTCTTCGTCGTCTATAATTAAAATTTTGTGTGTCATTTGCAGATAAGCTAAAATCAAATGGGTATTTCGATGTACAAATTTAGGTTTTAAATCACTTTCCTTTTTTGATTTAGAGGAAATTATTTTCAAAAGAGTAATTGGTTTTAAAATAATTTCTTCAAAAAGAAATGTACTTTTAAGCAAAATTTGAATCCCCATTATTTATGTTAAAACGCATTCTTCTCATCGTTATAATTTTCTTCGGATGTTTTACTTGTTTTTCAAATGAAGTAACCGAAAAAGATTCTTCAAAATCAAAGATCATTTCATTTAAAATAAAACTAAAGTCGGAAGAGAAAATCAAAATTAAAGTTGCTCCTTTAAAGTATAACAAACATTTCGCTTATAGTTTTACCCTCGATGACGGATATAGATCAGCTTATTTAACTGCATTTCCATTATTGAATGGAGGGAAAATAAGCAATTCTGATAAAAACGAATGGAAAATTGATCAAGGCGGAGACGGAACAATTTCAAATGGTCTTTTTTATTCGGACGGATTCGGGAATAAAATTCCGTTTAAATTGGCTTTGGCAGTCAACGGAGGTGCAATTCGTGATTTACCAGCAAACCACGGGCATCTTTCGTGGCCCGAAATCAAAGAAATGTATAACGCTGGTTGGGATATTTTAAATCATGGTTTTCATCATGAAACAAAACATGGCACAAATTATTTGACAGAAGTAACCGAAAATACAGCTTCAATAAAACAAAATCTTGATTTTACAATGTCACATTTTGTAGTGCCGGGCGGAGAAGGTGACCCTAAGTATTATTTAGAATATGAAAAAGATGCACTTAATAACGGATATTTTTCGGTAGCGTCTTATTATGGTGTTGGTCCAGTTTTTAAAGTTGATTCAAAAGTAAATTTAGATAAAATGATTACGGCAAGAACTTTTGTGCAGAGTTCAAAAGATACGATTGGTTTTAAAACAATGGATCGTTATTTAAAAACATTGGATTCAATCGTAAAACAGACAAATGTACTTTGGTTTAATGAATTTACACACGGAACAGGAAATACAAACTTGTGGAACTTAAGCATGCGTTTTCCAGATTTCAAATATTATATGACAACACTTGCTGATAAATATGGTGCAAAAGGAAGCGATTCTATATGGATGGCGCCGTGGCAGGAAGTTTACGAATATATTTGGTTGAGGGACCGAATAAAAATTGATTACAAGCAAAAAGGAAAAGATGTAGATGTGAAAATTGTAATTCCTGAAATTCCTCAAGTATTTAGGTATCGAGAAATTTCATTAGCGATTGACACTTCTTCTAAATTCGAAATAGAATCTGGGAAAAATCTAATTATAAAAGAAGATGGTAAAACAACCCATAAATTAATTCATCTGAAATTGAAATAGTAAACATTTGTAGTTACAAATATTATAATTCTATTAACATTAGAAAGCAAAGTGCATCAATATAAATGAGTTAATTTTGCACCTTAGCATTATTTTATATGAAAAACCCAATTTCAGTTTCAATATTAGAGCTTGCAATCATTACGCAAGACAGCAACGCATCAGAGACATTTAAAAAAACAAAAGACATCGCGCAATTAGCCGATAAACTCGGATACAAACGAATTTGGCTAGCAGAACATCATAACATGGCACACGTTGCAAGTACGGCAACGGTTGTTTTAATTGGATATGTTGCGGGTCAAACAGAAAATATTCGTGTAGGTTCCGGCGGAATTATGCTTCCAAATCATTCTCCTTTAGTAGTGGCCGAGCAATTTGGAACATTAGAAACGCTTTATCCAAACCGAATCGATTTAGGTTTAGGCAGAGCGCCAGGAACAGATCAACCAACTGCCGAAGCAATTCGAAAAGACTTTTTTGAACAAGCACAGCGATTTCCTCAAAATGTAACAAAGCTTCAAGAGTATTTTTCAGCCGAAAATGCAATGGCAAAAGTAAGAGCTTTTCCAGCTGAAGGACTTAACGTTCCTATTTGGATTCTAGGGTCTAGTATGGAAAGCGCGGCTTTAGCAGCTGCTTATGGATTGCCTTATGCTTTTGCTGGACATTTTGCTCCGCGTTTAATGATACAGGCTTTCGAGTTTTATCGTGCAAATTTTCAGGCTTCAGAATATTTAGATAAACCAAAAACAATGGCATGCGTAAATATTATTGCTGCCGATACAAATGAAGAAGCCGAATTATTATCGACAAGTTTGTATCAAATGTTTCTCAACTTAATCAGGAACGACCGCAAAGGATTACAGCCGCCAGTCCCGTCACTTGATGATATCATGAGCCAGGAAGAACGTTTGCATGTCAACCAAATGACAACCGGAACATTTACAGGAAACAAAGAACTATTAATTATAGATCTAAAAAAGTTCATCAACTACGCTAACATTGATGAATTGATGGTAACAAGTCCTATTTTTGATCATGAAGCAAAATTGAAAAGTATTCAAATCACAAAAGAAGTAATTGATAGTCTAAACGAAAGTATGCATATATAAGTATACATATATATAGGAGTAAATTTCATTCAGACAACCCGGCAGGTTTTGAAAACCTGTCGGGTTTGTTTTTTATGCATACATATATATATGCATAGAGCCAATTGAAATCCCAATTTTCCGTAGAGGCGCACAGCAGTGCGTCTTATGTGCGGCGGAAAAGCCAATTGACCAAGATGTAATATATAGTATGTCAGGCTTAGCGAAGCCGAAGCCCTTTTAGTCAAGAATTGGAATTTGTTTTTAATAAGGAGCTGTTTCCCGCTGTCCTTCCAAATCTTTTGTGCCGAACCCCGGCACAAAAGGATTTTCCCTCCCATCGGGGCTAGGGCAGTTGTTTCCAGAAGAAATTTCATTAAGGAAAAGGTATTTTCAGAAGAAAGAAGGCAGAAAACTTTGCGCTTCTGCGTCTTTGCGAGATCAAATATGCCAGAAGACCCGCTTGCTAATCCTGATTTCTCCTCAAAAAAGGAGATCAAAGACTGAAAACTCCTCAAATCGGGCAACCAGAAAACACTGAAAATTATGAAAAACTCATCAGGGTTCAGAAAAACCTTTCAATAAAACAAAAAATCTGAAAATGTAAAGAATCCGTTATCAGCAAGTTAAGAAAAAGATTGAAAAAACAGGAAAAAAAGTCTTGAGAAAAGCTTGTATAACTGGATAAAGGTGGTACTTTTGCACCCGCAACAGCGAAAGACGTTCACCGAAATACTGGCAGGAAAGAGAATCAGGACTGAAAATTTATTTTCAAAAAAAGATTCAGAAAAGCTTGCGGAATTGGAAAACGGGTATTACATTTGCACCCCGCAAAACACGGAAAGTTCATTGAGAGACTGGCAGGAGAGACAAAAAAATGAGGCGAAAAAAAAGCTTCAAATTTTTTCAAGTTTTTCTTGCGAGAAACAAAAAGAAGTTTTAGTTTTGCACCCGCTTTGAGAGACAAGCGAAAGACAAAAAATTACGTTCGTAGACATATTGAATTGACAGCCGTTTCAGCAGAGATGCTGGAACAAAAAGAATAAGAGTAATGGAATCGGAAGATTCGAAAAGAACCGATAGATGTTCGTCGCATAATAAACAGCTTTGAGCAATCGAAGCAAACAATATACGATGAAGAGTTTGATCCTGGCTCAGGATGAACGCTAGCGGCAGGCTTAACACATGCAAGTCGAGGGGTAGGGGCTTTCGGGCCTTGAGACCGGCGCACGGGTGCGTAACGCGTATGCAATCTGCCTTTCACAGAGGGATAGCCCAGAGAAATTTGGATTAATACCTCATAGTATTATGGAAGGGCATCCTTTTATAATTAAAGTCACAACGGTGAAAGATGAGCATGCGTCCCATTAGCTAGTTGGCAAGGTAACGGCTTACCAAGGCTACGATGGGTAGGGGTCCTGAGAGGGAGATCCCCCACACTGGTACTGAGACACGGACCAGACTCCTACGGGAGGCAGCAGTGAGGAATATTGGACAATGGGCGCAAGCCTGATCCAGCCATGCCGCGTGCAGGATGACGGTCCTATGGATTGTAAACTGCTTTTGTACGAGAAGAAACACTCCTACGTGTAGGAGCTTGACGGTATCGTAAGAATAAGGATCGGCTAACTCCGTGCCAGCAGCCGCGGTAATACGGAGGATCCAAGCGTTATCCGGAATCATTGGGTTTAAAGGGTCCGTAGGCGGTCTAGTAAGTCAGTGGTGAAAGCCCATCGCTCAACGGTGGAACGGCCATTGATACTGCTGGACTTGAATTATTGGGAAGCAACTAGAATATGTAGTGTAGCGGTGAAATGCTTAGAGATTACATGGAATACCAATTGCGAAGGCAGGTTGCTACCAATTGATTGACGCTGATGGACGAAAGCGTGGGTAGCGAACAGGATTAGATACCCTGGTAGTCCACGCCGTAAACGATGGATACTAGCTGTTGGGCGCAAGCTCAGTGGCTAAGCGAAAGTGATAAGTATCCCACCTGGGGAGTACGTTCGCAAGAATGAAACTCAAAGGAATTGACGGGGGCCCGCACAAGCGGTGGAGCATGTGGTTTAATTCGATGATACGCGAGGAACCTTACCAAGGCTTAAATGTAGATTGACCGTTTTGGAAACAGAACTTTCGCAAGACAATTTACAAGGTGCTGCATGGTTGTCGTCAGCTCGTGCCGTGAGGTGTCAGGTTAAGTCCTATAACGAGCGCAACCCCTGTTGTTAGTTGCCAGCGAGTCAAGTCGGGAACTCTAACAAGACTGCCAGTGCAAACTGTGAGGAAGGTGGGGATGACGTCAAATCATCACGGCCCTTACGCCTTGGGCTACACACGTGCTACAATGGCCGGTACAGAGAGCAGCCACTGGGCGACCAGGAGCGAATCTACAAAGCCGGTCACAGTTCGGATCGGAGTCTGCAACTCGACTCCGTGAAGCTGGAATCGCTAGTAATCGGATATCAGCCATGATCCGGTGAATACGTTCCCGGGCCTTGTACACACCGCCCGTCAAGCCATGGAAGCTGGGGGTGCCTGAAGTCGGTGACCGCAAGGAGCTGCCTAGGGTAAAACTGGTAACTAGGGCTAAGTCGTAACAAGGTAGCCGTACCGGAAGGTGCGGCTGGAACACCTCCTTTCTAGAGCCCGATTGTTAGTGCTTGCACACGATTGGGAAAAAAGATGAAGATCCTGAACGTTCTGAATGATAAGATTCGATTACTCTTGCTGTTGATTTAAAAAAAATGATAAAACTTAGGTAAAACAGAGTCTCGTAGCTCAGCTGGTTAGAGTACTACACTGATAATGTAGGGGTCGGCAGTTCGAGTCTGCCCGGGACTACTTTTTAAGATGAATTGTCAATTAATAATTGACAATTGATGATTGAAAAGGCTGGAAAGCTTAAAAAGAAGGAAATTCTAGAGTTGAAAGATTACGGATTACAAAAAATTCATAATTCATAATTCACAATTCATAATTAGATTGGGGGATTAGCTCAGCTGGCTAGAGCGCCTGCCTTGCACGCAGGAGGTCAACGGTTCGACTCCGTTATTCTCCACGAAATAATTGACGATTATCGATTGATGATTATTGATTGTTAAAGTTCATTGACATATTGAGATAAGAAAATAATAAAAAGTAGAAAGCGTTTTCTGCATTTCTTGCAGAAGACAAAAAAAAACGGTCTTGATTTATTTCAAGATTGGTACAATAAGCAAAATAAGGGCGTATGGGGGATGCCTAGGCTCTCAGAGGCGATGAAGGGCGTGATAAGCTGCGAAAAGCTGCGGGGACGAGCACACATCGATCGATCCGCAGATACCCGAATGGGGCAACCCACTATCTTGAAGAGATAGTACACCGATAGGTGGGCAAACCCGCTGAACTGAAACATCTAAGTAGGCGGAGGAGAAGAAAACAAAAGTGATTCCGTAAGTAGTGGCGAGCGAACGCGGATTAGCCCAAACCATCTATGTTACGGCATAGGTGGGGTTGTAGGACCGCGACATTTCATGCACAAGGAACCGGAAGCTTCTGGAAAGGAGCGCCACAGAGGGTGACAGCCCCGTATGGGCAACAAGTGTAATGGATAGCGGTATCCTGAGTAGGGCGGGGCACGTGAAACCCTGTCTGAATTCGGCGGGACCATCCGCTAAGGCTAAATACTCCTGAGAGACCGATAGTGAACCAGTACCGTGAGGGAAAGGTGAAAAGAACCGTGAATAACGGAGTGAAATAGATCCTGAAACCATACGCTTACAAGCGGTCGGAGCCCTTTCGTGGGGTGACGGCGTGCCTTTTGCATAATGAGCCTACGAGTTAACGTTGCTGGCAAGGATAAGTGGTTAAGCCATGGATCCGCAGCGAAAGCGAGTCTGAATAGGGCGCTTTAGTCAGTAGTGTTAGACGCGAAACCGTGTGATCTACCCATGGGCAGGATGAAGCTGTGGTAACACACAGTGGAGGTCCGAACCGGTTGACGTTGAAAAGTCTTCGGATGACCTGTGGGTAGGGGTGAAAGGCCAATCAAACTCGGAAATAGCTCGTACTCCCCGAAATGCATTTAGGTGCAGCGCTGATGATAGTTATATAGAGGTAGAGCTACTGATTGGATGCGGGGGCTTCACCGCCTACCAATTCCTGACAAACTCCGAATGCTATATAATGTTTCACAGCAGTGAGGGCTTGGGTGCTAAGGTCCAAGTCCGAGAGGGAAAGAACCCAGACCATCAGCTAAGGTCCCCAAATATATGTTAAGTTGAAAGAACGAGGTTTGTCTGCCCAGACAGCTAGGATGTTGGCTTGGAAGCAGCCATTCATTTAAAGAGTGCGTAACAGCTCACTAGTCGAGCGGACGAGCATGGATAATAATCGGGCATAAACATATTACCGAAGCTATGGATTTGCAGGCAACTGCAAGTGGTAGGGGAG
>CAWCGN010000007.1:62500-779329 GCA_963795025.1 uncultured Flavobacteriaceae bacterium
AAATTCACTTGGACCTTGCATTAAAGTATAAATTTCTCCATTTACATGTTTGCTGGCACGATTTAATCCGTCTGGCCATTCTTTTAATCTGCATAAATGTTCTTTGTAAAAATTTGGAATTAGCAATTCCATATATCTTGGGTTATTAAAATCTTTTTTGGCCTCTAAGGCTCTTATTTCTGTAAGAATTTCGGGTTTTATTTGCTTGGCTAAAACTTCGTCTGCATATTTTCCATATTCAGGTGCACTTGCCATCATATTAGATACTAATAAACCTTTCATGTTTTGTTGGTATTTTAGAGTATATTCCATAGCTAATATTCCTCCCCAAGAATTTCCTAAAACATAAAAATTATCTTTATCTGCATTTATTGCTTTGCGTACTTGTTCGACTTCGTCAACAAATCTGTCAGTTGTCCATAAACTGCTGTCCTTTGGCTGATCACTGTAATAAGAGCCCAATTGATCATATTCATAGAATTCAAAGCCTTCTCGTTGAAAAAATGTTTCAAAACATTCCATATATTCGTGTGTCATCGCTGGACCACCATGTAATAAAAGTATTTTTATTTTTGGATTACTCCCAAACCGTTTTGTCCAGACTTTAAATTCACCAATTGGTGTTTTTATTGGAATCATTTTTACTCCAGCTGTTTCTACATTATTTGCTTTATCATAAGTGAAGTATTCAGCTAATGATGTAGATTGGTCTTCTTTTTTGCATGAAGTTGTTAGGACAATTATCAGAATAAATAGGATGGAGCGCATATTTTTTAAATTTAAAAGTTTTAGTTTGAAATTTCTTTTGTACTAAAATACAAATTAAAAGTAAACGGTTGAAAATTTGCCAATTAGATCTATTTTCGATTTTACTTGGGTGTGATTTTTTTATGTTAACTTAGAATTTTTCATTTGTAAAATTTTGTTTTAATTTATTATTTGAATTCTTAAAACCAATATTTTATTCGATTTTGAATAGTTATCTTTGTAAAAATGATTACGTGCAATTAGTGCCGTATACTATAATTAGCAATATATTAAAATGAGCAATAAATTTACTGTTGGAAGTCTATATGCCGGTATTGGAGGGATTTGTTTAGGATTTAAAAAATCAGGTTTTGATTTACTTTGGGCAAATGAATATGATAAAAACGCGTGTATAACATATAAAGAAAACTTCAAACATAATTTAATTGAGGGTGATGTATTGCAACTTGATTTAGATGGAATTCCTAAAATTGATGTCTTGACGGCAGGATTTCCTTGTCAGCCTTTTTCGGTTGCTGGTTATAGAAAAGGTTTTGATGACAACAGAGGAAATCATTTTTTTAGAATCTTAGATTTTGTGGATACCATGAGACCTAAAGTTGTGTTTCTAGAGAATGTAAAGAATCTTGTTAATCATGATCATGGAAATACGATGAAGGTAATTGAGAAATCTTTGCGCGACAGGAGTTATTCTTTTCAGTATAAAGTTTTGAATACCAAGGATTATGGTAATATTCCGCATAATCGTGAACGTATCTTTATAGTTGCATTTGATACATTAGCAATTGAAAATCCGGAAGCTGTTTTTGAATTTCCGAAAGAAGATAAATTGACTAAAACGATAAAAGATTTAGTTATCAATGAAAAAGTTGAAGACGATTTTTATTATAAAGAAGATCGTTATATGTTTAATATGCTTCAAAAAGAAATGACTTCGGATAAAACGGTTTATCAATTTAGAAGACAGTATGTTAGGGAAAACAAATCGAATGTTTGTCCTACTTTAACTGCTAATATGGGAACAGGCGGACATAATGTTCCTTTGATTAAAACTGATTTTGGATTTAGAAAACTAACGCCTAGAGAGTGCTTAAGATTTCAAGGTTTTCCAGATGAATTTAAAATTCCTAAAATCGCAAATTCTCATTTGTATAAGCAAGCAGGAAATTCGGTAAGTGTACCAGTTATTGAAGCAGTGTCAAAGAATATAATGAAGGTTTTGAAATCATCAAAAAAATAAAGACTTTTTGATTATTGCAAAGTTTTTACAAGTTCATCAATATCTTTCATAGTTCCACATTGTATATAATAGTTTTCGGCATCCATTTTAGTATATTCATTTAGAATAGAATTTTGTGGTAATATATTATTGTTTGCAATAGCTTCTATTAAATTTTCAGTAGTACAATATCCCGCAATGTCATAGTTCCAAGTTTGAGTCAGAATGATTTGTTCGATATCTGCTTTTGATATAACATCAGTATACATTAATCTTTGGCTTCGGAATATTTTTTTGATGTCTGGATTAATTCTCACCAGAATGAAATAATCGTAAAAACTAGTCGAGTCATTATTGATATTTGGAATGTATTTGCCATTATTTGTCCAATCTTTTGTTTCGAGTAATAACAGGTTAGATTGTGACGCGGCTGATTTTACGTTGATTTTTTTATCGTGAATTTCTAGATCTGTATCATCCCAAATTCCTTCGCCATAGATTCCAAAATCTGGTTCATCACAGACGATGGATTTTGATTTGAAAAAATTATAAAGCACAACCTCAGCTAATTTTCCCTGGAAAGTATTACAAAACTTTTCTCCATTTTTTCTTCCGTATTGGCCTCCGGCTCTAGTTGATCTATGATGCCCATTGCCAAAACACATCTCGTATGCAAAATTTAAAGCATTTTTTAAATCGGTTTCATTGATTACAATTCCTTTAAATGGCTTTTTATTGTTGACAGAATAATAATCTCCATTTGATTTTTTTTGGTAATCTAGTTTCATATTCTTTTGGTTTCGGCAACTTCTGCTATAATATTCCAGTTTTCTTTATACTGTTTTAACGTGTTTAGATTGATACTTGTAATTTCATGTTCTTCTAAATTGTCAACGTAACTCATAGGAATCAAATAACAAATGCCAATTTCTTTATCAACTGCAACGTAGATATCACAATCTGCTGATGTAATTCTTTTTCCTTTATTAGTTATATGTGTGTGATCAATTCCTTGTCCACCACGATCTCTGTCTTTAAAACTTATAGCGTTACTGCTTGAAACTCCTTTAATTTGTAGTCGTAATAAAACATTGTTAAAATCAACTACAGCATCATATCTGCTTGAGCGAACATCAACATTTGAACAGTTGTATCCTGCCAGAATTGCACGCGCTAAAAATAAAAATTGAGCACTATCTCCTGCATTAGCAGTCATTATTCCCGTATTAATATTCAAAAGATTAGTAGGGAATCCATTTGAGAAAATAAAATCATATTGTTTTTCCAATATTTTTCTTAAAGATGTTTTTGTATAACCAAATTGATGTTGATTTGATATGTTTTTCTGGATGAAACTTAAAGAGTTATTAATGAATTCTTCTTTATCTATTTCATCAATCAAACTGCTTTGTAATGCTTCATCATAAAAAGACTGAAGATCTGATTTAGCTATAAAATATTGATCAGCAATTTCGATTATTTTAGCTTTTACAAAATTTCTTTCCGAAAAATCTTTTATAAGTTTATTATGAAATTCAGTTTCATTTAATCTTGTAATGAAATAACCTTTCAAGAAAGTTTTTAAATTGGTTATTGAACCAAATAATGTTATCCCTTCCTTGTTTAAGTTGAAATTAGCTTGGTTTATTTCTTTTATATTTTGCTCTATATAAGCTATTTGATGATCATTCATTTATAATGAGATTAGAAAATCTTAATAAAAGCATTGATTTGGTATTTTTGCTAAATGTAATGCGAATTTACTTATAAAAACATAAAAAAGGACTATTGCGGATACTATATTTAGGTAATAAATTAGCTTTTCTGTACTTTTTAGATACTGTTTTATTTTAAGTTTTTACAAGTTGTTTTAATAATTCCGCTACTATTCCTTATTTAGAATAGAAATTAAATTTTCTTTAATTCCTGTTTTTAAATCTATAACTTCAAATCTCTTTGTTGATGAAAATGATCCAACATCAGTGTCACTGTTAATTAAAATTCCCCCAACCAAAATAATATATTTGCAGTTATACTTTGTAACTGCAATTAGTTCCTGAATTCTTTTGTCAATAGCTTCATAGATTATTTCTGTGGCTTCATGCAATGGAATTTCAGCATTTAAAATCTTATCTTTTTGATTGTAAAGGATTTGTTCGATTGTATTCATTTGATAATCAAGCTCTGTTATATTATTAGGTTTAATAGTATTATCTGCTAAATTGTTCAGTGCCACTGTTGCTGCCCCGCAACAAATAGAATTATCATTTTGCCCAAATCTATTTATTTTTCCAATCACCCCTTCCTTTGAAATACCGATATGAGGGCCGTAATAAATAAATACAGCTCCGTCATCAGGTACATGACTTGCAAAAGCGGCCATACCACTTAGTCCAGTAAATGGAAAACCGTCTAATCCTCCCATTTTAAATGGTCCCAAAAATTCCTGTGCTCTTACTGGATATTGAATGCTATTTACATCATCACTGCAAATACTGTCAGCCAATATTATTTGAGAAGGTTCTAAATCAAGTTTTTCCTCTACAAAATCAATGATTCTATTTATGTAATCAATTGTAGTTAAAGCATTAGGGTAGTGTTTTCGAATAATTTGTAGTTTTTCTCTTTTTTTCATTTATCGAAAGTTTAATAAAAGTATTTTTTATGAAGGTACGACTTTCTTGTTTTTTAATAAAGCCCTTTTTTGGAACAAAGGTTATTACAAAAAAATCAAATAATAGTAAAAATTACAGAAAAGGAATACAAATGGAGTGATTTGTGCAAACGATCAAGTTGACTTGTTCTGTAATTTTGCTTTGTAGTTTTCAAAAGAAGGCTTTTTTACAGAATGAAACGTTTAGTATATATTAATTTGTTTTTTAACATTAGTTTTTTTGCGAAAACAGAAAGTAAACAATGTCTGTTATGCATCACACTATGTTTAATATCAATCACTCACTCACTAAAGATTTATCAATATCTCAAAACGATGTATCTATTGTTCTTATTGATGCAAATGATGATTTATGTATAGAAAATAATGATGAAGCTGATTTTGGAAAAAAATGGCTTTGCCAATTTTGCTTTTCTAAACTTTGATGAAGTTATTCTTTTTTGTCTAAATTATTAGTCTTATAAACCAGTTGTCTTTGTAAATTGCTATGCCCAGTTTTTGCATACAACTGTTATCTCTCTTTGCATTTTATTTCATTCCATGTCGATTCCTTCGGCGAATTAAATCCAGATTTTTCTATTGCTTCTTCAAGGAAATTTTCAATTTCATAAGAATCCTTGTGCTCTACTGAATTCCTTTCACACAGCTAAACTCTATTATTTTTTCAATGCTAATGAAAATTGGTATTGATTATGGATTTCTATTTTAAAAATTGTTAAACATTTTAAAGTCAAAATACTATGCATATTACACCAAGAAAAAGTGAGAAATTGCTATTGCATCTTGCTGGCAAATTAGCCTCAAAAAGAAAGGCTAGAGGTCTGAAACTTAATTGCTCTGAAACTATTGCATATATAAGCGATCATTTACTTGAAGTTGTCCACGACGGAAAATAGGTTGCAGAATTAATGAATTACGGCGTTACTCTTTTAGCTAGAGAAGATGTAATGGGTGGTATTGCCGAAATGATTCATGATATTCAAATCGAAGCAACTTATCCTGACTGTATTAAGTTAGTTACAGTTCACAGTCTTTTTCATTAAATAAAAAAAATATTAATTATAGATTCTAGGAGAATATATCTGTGCAAGATTGTGATACTAAACTTTTGTGCGGTTATTTAAATGTTGAAAATGCATGTAAATGAAAAAAAACCGCTGATCTTAAGATCAGCAGGGTTTACCGTAAATTTTAGCCTTTTTTGTAAACTTTGAAAAGTCTCTTTTTAAGCTCTCAGCGGAGGAAGAGGGATTCGAAAAAAACCGTCACATCCCGCTTTTATACTGCATTCCTAATATTTTCTAACTGTTGCGCCACGATTATGACACGGAAATTTTCAGTATTTTTATCAATATTGAAAGTTCCAGACTGGTTTAAATCCGCTTAAATTTACGTTGTAATTCTTAAGATTTTGAAAGACAAAGTTACGTTTTTTTACAACAAGCTAGGGTAAATATTTTCGATGCCTTTTAAGTGAGAGCAGGACCCGAACCTTAAGATTGGAACCTTTGCCTATACTTCATTTAGTATTTTTTTAAAAAAATATCTTTAAAAATTGCCTTAGCTTTTTGTAGCAAAATTGGAGAATCTGAAATTCCAAAAGTGCAAGCAGACTTACTTTCAGCTAACTTTTGACTTGAAATGTTAATAATATGTTTCGCTTTGCAATGGTTTTATTAATGTAAACGTAACCTAATCCACCTACCCCAAGTTTTAATTTTGGAGACATATTAGAAGAACCCAATACTTTGTATATGTCATTTTTTAAAGAACACGAACATTATCGGAACCAAATCAGAAAAAGTGTTTCTGCCAGCGATTCTCTTTGGATTATTCATACCAAAATAATGTATCATGTATAAGAAGTTTACAGACGAAGAACTTGTCGAATTATTAAAATCGGGCAAGGATAAAGCTTTTGATGAACTTTATTTTAGATACCGCGATGTGCTTGTTCGATTCGTTTATTTGAGAATGAAATCAATCGCAATCTCAGAAGAAATAGTGCAGGAAGTTTTTACCTCTATCTGGGAACGACGCAAGACCATTATAATCCAGAAAAGTTTTGCAGCTTATATTTATACTTCAGTTCGTTACATGACTTTAGATTATATAAAATCGCACGAAGTTACAGGTCAGTATATTCAAGAAGTTTTAGATAAAAACGTGGTTGCTTATACAAGTCAAAACGCAACAGAAGATGCTATTTATTATGATGAATTGCAAAAAGCTGTTGACGAAGCGGCAATGTTGCTTCCTAAAAAATCAAAAGAAGTCTTTATTCTAAGTCGTGTGAAACATTACACCAATAAAGAAATTGCAGAGGAACTGAATGTTTCCATCGAAACGGTAAAATACCATATTACGTATGCGCTAAAATTCATGCGTACCTATTTAGGCGAATTCAACTAAAAGTAAAATTCAGATTAAGAATCCATTTTTTTTCTTAACAGAAGCATAACCTGGTGCGCCTACCTAAAAATTCAATTTCCAAGACATATTATTAAAGACATAAAGAAATTATAATGCCTCAAAATTCAAATAACGAAAACAACGACATAAAAAACTTCTTAGACGGAAAGTATTCTCCGAAAGGGCAAGAAATGTGGAATAAATGGTACGACCGTACAGATGATTTTTTTGATAATATGGAAGTGATTCAGTCTGATCGTTCGCAGTTAAAAAAAGAATTAAGACAAATCAAAAATACAGGTAAAGTTATTTCCTTTCAATATAAAAACTGGGCTGTTGCGGCATCTTTAATTTTTCTAATCGGATTATCGGTGTTTTTTTATCAAACATCAAATTCTGTTGAAAACACGCAATTAGCAGTAAAATTAGGAGAACATGCCAAAATAAAATTAAGCGACGGAACACAAATCTGGTTAAATGCTGGAAGTGTCCTTAAATATCCAAAAGAATTTACAGGAAATAACAGAGAAGTTTTTTTAAGCGGAGAAGCTTTTTTTGATGTAGCCAAAGACAAAAAACATCCTTTTATTATTCACACCAATAAAATGGATACAAAAGTGCTCGGTACCAGTTTTAATGTTCAAGCGTATCCAGATCAAAGAACACAAGAAGTTTCAGTGATGACTGGAAGAGTAAACGTAAAATCCACTGTTACAGAAGAAAATGTATATGTAACTCCAGGGCAAAAAGTGGTTTTTAAATCACAAGACAATAAACTTCAGGCTTTTAAGGATATTCCGGTAAACACAATTTCGTTGTGGCGAAAAAATATTATGGTTTTTGAAGAAACACCTCTTCCTGAAGTGGTTGCCACAATAAATCGCAATTATAATGTTGCAATTGAAATCAAAAACAAAAATTTAAATGCTTTAAAAATAAGTGGATATTTTAAAGAAATGCCTGCCGATCAAGTAATTGGACTGGTGTGTAATATCATCAATGCCAATTATAAAATGGATTCAGGAATTTATAAAATCGAATAATTCAAAAATAAACTACGTAGAAACCCAATAAACAAAACAATTAAACTAAATCTAAAAATTATGAATGAAAAACAAATGCGGTCTGCCGTAAAGTGCCAGAGCATAAGGACAATAGGAATGAAATTATTCCTGTTTATGGCTTTGTTTTTTGCGACGCTGACAGTAAACGCCGGGAATGTTGACATTAACAAAAGAGTAACTTTGAAAGTTGAAAATGAAAGTATAAAAAATATATTTCAAAAAATTGAAAATCAGGTTGATGTGCATTTTATGTACGAAAGCAGCCAAGTCAATGCCAATCAAAAATTAAGTTTAAAACTAAATAATGTAACGCTAGAACAGGCGTTAGATAAAATCTGTGGCGCTGCACTTCGATATGAGATTGTGAGCAATAATATCGTAATTAAGAAAAATCAAAAAGTAGCAGATCAGAACAAACTTATTATTTCTGGAACCGTTTATGGCGGAGACGATAATATGCCTTTGCCAGGTGTTGGAATTAAAGATAAAGGCTCTAACGCGACAGCCACAACAGATTTTGACGGAACATTCAAAATGGAAATCAATGCTTCAGAAGCGATGCTTGTTTTTTCTTATGTTGGATATGTAAATCAAGAAATAAAAGTAATCAGTTCACAAAACATTACTGTGAAATTAGAAGCCGATGTAAAACAGCTTCAAGAAGTAGTTGTGATGGGTTACGGAAGTGTGAAAAAAAATGAAGTTTTAGGAGCTGTAGGTTCGGTTTCGATGAAAGAAACAGCGAGCAGAACGTACAACAATGCGGCCGAATTATTACAAGGAACTGTTGCCGGAGTTACGGTTATTAACGATGGTGGTGATCCCACTGCATCGCCAACAATCAATATTCGTGGTATCGGATCTTTAAATGCTGAAACGCCTTTAATTGTTTTAGATGGAATTATTTACAGCGGCTCTTTAAATACTTTAAATCCAAATGATATTGCTTCGATCAGTGTTTTGAAAGATGCGGCTTCTGCAGCAATTTACGGTGCGAGAGCTTCTGGAGGTGTAATTTTAATTACGTCTAAAAAAGGAATTTCTGATAAAATTAATGTAAATGTAAATTATCAAGGTGGTTTTCAAAATGTTGCAAAAAAGTTAGAGGTTCTAAACGCTGCAGAATATGCTGATGCTATGAATTTAGCAAGAGATAATGCAGGTTTACCAAGAATTCCTGCGTTTGATCCTGCATTTGAACCGACAGCAAGAACAACAAAAACAAACTGGATGGACGAAATTTTCCGTACAGGAGAAATTCAGGATTTATCTCTTTCTGTAAATGGAAAAACAGAAAAAACGAATTTCTTCCTTTCTGGAAGTTACAGAAAAAATGAAGGTATTTTGCTGAATACTTACGGAGAACGTTATACAGTTAGAGCTAATTCTTCTTTTAAACTGGCTGATAATTTTACTATTGGAGAAAATTTATCATATTCTTTAACAAATGGTCAAACGGCTAATACTTCAAGTTCGTACACAGGAGCAATTCAAGCTGCAATTTTGTATCCGCCAAATGCAACGATTTATAGAGAAGATGGTTCTGGACAATTTGGTGGCGTTCCTGAGAAATATATTGGTTCTTACGGAGACGTAATCAATCCAGTGGCGTATTTGAAAAGATTAGATAATAAAAATCCAATTTCTACCATTTTGATCAATCCGTATGCAGAGTGGGAAGTTGTTCAAGGACTGAAAATTAAATCAAACTGGGGTTATACTAGAATTCAAGATAACGCAACAGATTTTACTGTAAAAGTTACAGAACCTGGAAAAATATTCGACTTCAATAGATTGACATTGAAAAATATGACAATTACTGATTTATTGAGCGAGCAGACTATTTCTTATGAGAAATCATTTGGGAAACACAATTTGAAAGCTTTAGCAGGATATACATATCAAGAAACGAAAAGAGATTTTTATACGGTTGAAGGAACTGGTTTTGACAATGAAGATCCATCACAACGTTATTTATTGAATGCGAAATTAATTCAGCAAACAGGAGCTGGATTATCAGATGAGATTATTTCTTCTTATGTAGGAAGAATTAACTACGATTTTAATCAAAAATATTTATTATCAGGAATCGTACGCCGTGATGGAACTTCAAAATTATTAGAAGAAAATCGTTGGAAAGTATATCCTTCTGTTTCTGCAGGTTGGTTAATTTCTGAAGAAAGTTTTATGAAAGGTCTGGAGCCAATTGTAAGCAGTCTAAAATTGCGTGCAAGCTGGGGGCAAATTGGAAACTTAGGAAACCTTGGACCATACCAATTTAGTGTGCCTTTGTCACAAACTCAGGCTTTAATTGGAGCTACACCATCAATCAATTATGGTTATGCTGAAAGCGAATTATCCAATCCTAACTTAAAATGGGAAAGTTCTGAGCAGACCAATATTGGTTTAGATTTTACAATGCTGAAAAATAGCTTAGTAGGATCTATTGATGCTTATGTTAAAAAGAACAAAGACATGCTGGTTCGTGATCAATTACCAGGAGTTTCTGGAACGCCTCAAGGAAGAATTGTAAACTCTGGAGATGTTGAAAATAAAGGTATCGAGGTGAGTTTGATGTATCAAAAAACACGAGGAGAATTCAAATTTGATGTTATAGCAAACGCTGCATTCTTAAGCAATAAAATTGTTTCTATTAAAGACGATTTAAGTTCTCTAGAACCGCTAGGTTTAAGCAGAGTTCGTAGTTTGCCTTTAGCTAATATTTATCAAGTTGGAAGTCCAGTTGGTGCTTTCTACGGATATGCAACTGACGGATTATTTCAGAGTAATGCTGAAGCAAAAGCCTATGTAAACTCAAATGGTGTTGCGTATCAGCCAAATGCAGTTGCTGGAGATATTAAATTTAAAGATGAAAATGGCGATGGTGCGATCAACAACAGCGATAGAGTAGTATTGGGAAGTCCGTTTCCAAAAACAACTTACAGCTTAAATGCTAATTTCAGATATAAAGGATTTGATATGAATATCTTCTTTACGGGAGCGGCAGGAAATAGTGTTTTCAATGCAGTAAAATATACAGGTTTAAATGCTTCTTTTCCAGGTTATAATTTACTTGCTGAATCTAAAGATGCTTGGTCGCCAACCAATACAAACACAAATGTACCGGTTCTTTCTTCGACAGACAACAACAATAACTTCGGGCGCATTTCTGATTTGTACATTGAAGATGCTGATTTCTTAAGATTGAAAAACGTTTCACTTGGTTACACTGTTAAAGAAAGCTGGTTGAACGGAAAAGCGAAATTGAGATTCTTTATTTCTGGACAAAACCTTTTTACAATTACAAACTATTCTGGAATGGATCCTGAAGTTGGTTTAAGAAATTTCGGAATGGATTTAGGAAAATATCCGCTTTCACGTATTTACATGACAGGTGTTAATGCTACTTTTTAAAAAATAAAAAACAATTACAATGAAAAAAATAAGTCTTTTATTAATGAGTTTGATGCTTTTAGCTGGCGTTTCGTCTTGCGAAAGCGAACTTGATGTGATTCCGCAGGGAGCTCCTTCAAGCGGAAATTTCTGGAAAACTCCAGCAGATGCAAAAGCCGGAGTGAACGCAATTTACGCTTTGTATTCTGATGATAATATGTACGGTCGTGGTTTCTTCTGGCTAAATAATGCCAGCGATGATATCGGAACAAAACCAAGACAAAATGCAGAACGTATTAAGAATTTTATTGTAGATGGAGCTGAATCTGATACAAAAGATATCTGGAGAATTCACTACGAAATCATGAAACGTTGTAATGATGTCATTCGTAACATTCCAAATATTTCTTTAGATGAAAAAACAAAAAACGGAATGCTGGGTGAAGCTTATTTTAATCATGCTGTAATGCATTTAGAATTGGCTTATCGTTATGGAGATGATCGTGCCGGAATTCCAATTCAGGACAGAGCAAACCCAACAAACGTGTATGTTCCTCGTGCTAAAAATGTTGCCGAAAATTATGCTTATATCGCTGCCGATTTAATTAAAGCTGCCGATTTATTGCCATACTTTGATCAGCTAACACCAGACAATTACGGACGCGCACATAAAACTGCTGCGTGGGCTTATTTGGTTCGTACTTATTTGTATGCAAAAGATTGGGACAATGCGATTAAATACGCTAACATGATTGTTGGAAGCGGAAAACATAAACTGCTTGACAATTTTGAAGATGTTTTTAAAATTAGCAATAACTGGTCTACAGAATATATCTGGGCGGTGACTTCAAGTGCTCAAAATACTTCTTTGGGTTCTATTTTTCCTGGAGTTTGTTTAGAAGATAAAGGTTGGGGAGTTTACAACGGTTGGGGAAATTTCTATCCAACAAAAGAATTGTTTGATACTTACGCTGCAAACGATAAGAGAAGAAGTGCTACTATTTTACAAAAAGGAGACAAGTTTGTTTATTTTGGAGAAACAGTAACTTTTAATGAAGGGAAAAATGTAGTAAGTTCAAGTAACAGAACAGGTTATCAGTTTAAAAAATATATGGAGCCATTTAGTTATCCAAAAACAACATCTGGTGGAGTTGATATTCGTTATGTAAATGCAAACGGAGATAAACCTTCAACAGCTTTAAACGTTCCGCTTTTGCGTTATGCAGATGTGATTTTGATGTTAGCAGAAGCGAAATTAATGAAAGGTCAAAATGCAGATACAGAAATCAATATGATTCGTCGTCGCGCTGGTCTTACTGATCTTTCTGGAGCAACATTAACTGATTTAAAAAGAGAAAGAAGATGCGAATTAGCAGGAGAATGGACAGATCGTCATTTCGATTTAGTGCGTTGGGGAGATGCAAAAGATACTTATGCAAAACCATTACACCATTATGATGGAAGCGTAATTTATCCTGCTCGTAATTTTAATCCTGCAATACACCATGTTTGGCCAATACCGCCAGACGAAATTGCGGTGAGCAAAGGTGCCTTGACTCAAAACCAAGGTTGGTAATCAATAATTTCATTGTGTTTTTTTTAGTTTTTTTACGCTGCAGTCTTTGTCGGGAGACTGCAGCAGTAAAAAATTATTAAAACCATTTTTTGTTTCAAAACATATCAAGAAGTTACCTACAGTTTTTTGATATTTAATTTATTTTCAATGAAAAAAATAATAACCCTTTTTTGCCTTCAGCTTTTCCTTTTCGCGCAAGCGCAAGAATATAGTTCTTCTAACATTCATTCGCACAACGACTACGAAAGTAAATTGCCTTTTTATGGTGCTTATTCAAACGAAACAGGCGTTATAGAAGCCGATGTTTTTTTAGTAAATAATGAATTGTTTGTTGCGCACACTTCTAAAGAAATCAATTCTCATAATACATTAAAAAGTATGTATTTGGAACCGCTTTCGTCTAAATTAAAAACTTTGGAAGGAAAAGCTTATCCAAGTAATAAGCCATTGATTTTAATGATTGATATAAAATCAGATGCCGATTTGACTTTAAAAACAATCACACAGCAGTTAAAAACTTATCCTGATATTATTTCGAACAAAAACATAAAAGTCGTTATTTCTGGAAATAGACCTTTGCCATCTCTTTGGGCAGCATATCCAGATTTTATTTATTTTGATGGAAGATTGAATGAAAATTATACTTCAGATCAATTGGCGAGAGTTGAAATGATTAGCGAAGATTTGCATGAAATTACTGTTTGGAATGGAAAAGGCGTTTTAACACAGCCAGATTCAGAAAAAATTCAGGCAATTATCAAGAAAGTACACGATCAAAATAAAAAAATAAGATTCTGGGCGACACAAGATAATGTAAATACTTATATGACTTTGATGAACTTGAAAGTTGATTTTATCGGAACTGATAAAGTAACAGAATTGGTACAGTTTATAAACAGTATCAAAACAACGTTTTACCAGAATGCGGAATTTCATGAAGCTTATGTTCCAAAGAATTCTTTTAAAAATAAGCATCCAAAAAACGTAATTCTGTTAATTGGTGACGGAATGGGATTAACGCAGATTTATTCTGGATATACAGCTAATAAAGGTCAGTTGAGTCTCTTTAATATTCCAACTCAAGGATTTTCTATTACAAAAGCTTCGGACAGTTACATTACCGATTCGGCTGCGGGAGCGACTGCAATGGCAACCGGACATAAAACAAATAACCGTTTCATAAGTGTTGATGAACAAGGAAAACCACTTGAATTAATCACACAACAATTAATTAAGAAAAATTTTAAAACTGCTATTATTTCTGCAGGAAATATTACAGACGCTACACCAGCAGCTTTTTACGCTCATCAGCCAGAAAGAAGTTTGAGCGAACCAATTGCGAATGATTTCCTTTCAAATCCGTCAGATATTTTGATTGGAGGAGGGCAGAAAGAATTTATGTCTAGAAAAGACGGAAAAGATTTGTCTAAAATTTTAATTGAAAAAGGGTACACATTCTCGGATAAATTTGCAAGTTTAGACACCATCAAAAACAACCGATTTGTAGTTTTAGAAGATGCAGCTGTAGTTTCTATAAAAAATGGAAGAGGAGATTTTCTAACAAAATCTTTAGCGAAAGCGACCAACACTTTTTCGAAAACTAAAAATCCGTTTTTCATAATGGCAGAAGGCGCGCAGATTGATTACGGCGGACATCAAAATAATGTTGAATATGTAGTTCGCGAAATGCTGGATTTTGATAAGTTGGTTGGACAAGCAATGGAATTTGTAGACAAAAATCCGGATACACTTTTAATTGTAACTGCCGATCACGAAACCGGCGGATTATCTCTTATTGATGGAAGCATAGAGAAAGGATATGTGCATGGAAGTTTCAGTACAAATGATCATACGTCTATTCCTGTTCCTGTTTTTGCTTACGGACCTGGAGCTAATAAGTTCACAGGAGTGTATCAAAATACGGCAATTTATGATAAGATAATGGAAATGTTTGAAACAAAATAATGGACGCTTTTTTAAAAAGATATTTTGAGTTAGATAATTTATTCCAATACAGAATGGAATAAATTATCTAACTCAAACTTTGCATAAATATTTCGAAAAAAACTCTTAATTATTTGTGACAAACTGAAGGCAACTCAAGATTGTATCGAACTGTTTTTTGCTTACATTTTTAATTCTATGTAAATTTGATAAAATTTAAATAAATTTTATCTTTGGCTTTGAAATGCTCCAACAGAAACTTAAAAAATGGCTCAATCAATTTAAGCAGTACTTTTTTACGTACAGCAACGGTTTCTATCACCTTCCTTACAGCAGCAAATCTCCAGAAAATCTTGTGGAGAAATAAATCAAATTTTGGCGTGAGTAGTACAGCAAGTTAATTTAGAAAAGCAATCTCTCTATCCTTTGAATAATTTACATATTCTCGGACGCGAATACTCTGCTATTTGAAACTCAGTAGGAAAAGTGTTTGATTTTCATGAATTAGGTCCCATGAGAAAGAGTTATGCGACGTAATTCTGTTGCAAAATATGAAATGGCAGATTATTTGTAAATTCGCCTTAGCTTTTTGTGGCACTTTTGGAGGGAACTCCAAATATCCTGTGCCACAATTCTGCCATAAAACTTAGAGTGATGAAACTTTCTAAAAAAACGCCTTAACTTTTTGTGGCAAAAAAGGTATCCACTCCAATTCAACTCTGCTACGAATGTGCCACGAAAATTTTGATTGTTTTTATAAATATTGAAAACAAGTATAAAAGAAAAAACCCTGCAAATCGTTTGATTTGCAGGGTTTTCCGTGAAATTTAGCCTTTTTGTAAACTTTGAAAAGTCTCTTTTTAAGCCTTCTGCGGAGGAAGAGGGATTCGAACCCCCGGACCTGTTACAGTCAACAGTTTTCAAGACTGCCGCATTCGACCGCTCTGCCATTCCTCCAATAAGAAGCAATCATTTTCTGATTGCGGGTGCAAAGATAAAATGTTTTTTTGATTGCAGAAATTTTTTTGATACTATTTGTGAAGAAAATAATAAATGTATTGGCTCCAAACTCTAAAATACTTATTGATACTAAGTTATTTTATTACAAACAATGACGATTCACTTTTTTTAAAGGGAATATTTAAAATACCAATTTCCCATTTAAGAAAAACAAATTAGTGTGTATGTTTTTATTAATCAGGTATTTATACTCTTTTTTTTAATTGTTGGAATGTTTTTATTTGTATTTCAATTCAGAAAGTAATGACAGAATTAAGATCGTTAATTTAAAAAATTGGCACTTAATTTTATCACTTCTATTTTATTAAAAAAATCTAAAAGAAATCTCGGGGATGCATGTTGTAACCTAATTTATATATATAATCTATTATTACCGCAGTAAGTTCACATTTATATAAACTTATGCTTATAGTTGAGTAAAAGAACAATTTCAATTGCCCATAATCATTAATCGTCAAAAAAGATATATGAAAGAAAGTAATTACTCGCGCAGAACCTTTTTAAAAACTTCCGCTTTGGCTGCAATTTCAGTGGCACCAGCAGTCAATACCCTATCACAGATTTTTGGAATAACAAGCCAGCAGACTAAATTATTGGTTGATTATGGTTTCAGGCTTACAAATTGGAAAAATCTATTAAATGTTGAATTTTATTTTGTCAATGTAGATTACAAAGACAATAATCTTTTTAGAAAACGTAAACTGCTTAGCAGATATGGTCAGCAAGAAAGCTATATGATAGTAAGACTGCCTCAACAACACATCGCTGAGCAATCATATGCTGTCCCTGCAGACAAGGTTGCTCCTGAAAATGATTGGAGAGCTACAACGATGATATCGGGTTATAGTTACCTTGTTTTCAGAATTGTATTTGGAATAGATCAGGATAAAAAGAAATTACCTCTCACTGCTTCGGCCTTAATGGATTGGAATAATCATAAAAACTTTAAGCTTGTTGTTAGACAAAACCTAACTGAGTCCTTATTCGAGATTCAGATTAATAGGGATGGCAACTTTGAGAACACTTTCCCGTTTGGGTATGAAAAGCAATTAGATGGAACCTATAAGCATAACTACGATAAGTTTCCAAAGGCTTATGGCGATCCAATAACAGCACTTGAGTTTCCGTGGCGGTTAATACTCAGTCCTAAACTTCCCGACCAAGATAGATTTATGTGGCACTGGGAATTTTCAAAAGAACCGACCGAAACAAAAGGATTTATAGAAGCGGAACTGTGGACAGCATCTCTCACTATAATTGAGAACCTAGAATATAAGAAAACACTTGAACTTAGAAAGCAGCACAGGACGAAGGAAGAAAAGGAAAGCGATGAAGGAAATGAAGTAGAAGATATTGTAAAAAAAATTGAATTGATGATTTTAGGATCTCCTGATTATCCCAAGGAAGATACTAAAACAAATGATATTTTTATCAAAAAGCCAGATGGGGCTTTAGATCCAAAGTGGCATATTTTGCCGGATGCTAAAAATAGAAGGGACTTAGTTGAATTGTATATTAAATACAAACTTGTAGCAAGGACAAGTAGGATTACATTTTCATCTATTGGAGTTTCATCCTTTATTGAATTTAAAAATGACAAGATAACAGTGACAAGCGCATTGGACGCACTGAACAAAATATTCTTAATATCATGGAAACAGCTTATTTCATTTGGAAGAGATGAAGAAGTAGAAGTTGTAACACTGCTTATGGATAAGGAAGCTGGGCACAAATATGTACGGGTAAAAACAACTAAGCGCAGGACCAAAAAAGGATTGTCTTATCTTGATTATCGGGAGTATATTATGCCTTTATCCCCTGTGATTGACTATCAAGAGCATACCAATATCGATGATCGCTTAAAAAATGAATTGGTCACAAAATTTAAATCCCCTTACAGGTCTATTGAAATAAAAGAACTTAAGCCCAAAAGAATTATTCCCTTAGATTCAGCAGATTATATTGAAGAAGATTTCAAAAAAACTTTAGGTAGCTCCTTAATTTATTATCCTTTGCTGTTTGGTGCAGACAAAGAACTTGTACAATTTGACTACGAAGCAATTGACTGGCAAGGAAAATCAATTAAGTTTAAAAAGTCAATTCAAGCGATACCTCTGGACATAATAAATGAACCCATTGCTACTATTGCTAAGATTAATGATTTTTTCGATAAGGAAATAATAAAGACTAAGCTTATAGAGAATGATGTAAACACAGCCTTTTCTCAACTGATATATGATATTGAAAAAAAAATAAGTACTGAAGGAAATGCTCAACTTAAGGCTCAATATGAGACCGGCAAAGCAGATTATCTCTATTTAAAAAAAAGGGTTTTAGAGTGGAATCCATACCTAACAAATGAAATTATAAACGAATTAAAAAATAAATCACAATCCTTCGCTAATGTACAGTTAAAAATAGCTTCCCTAAAAACTGCATTGTTTAATTATTCAATTGATACAGGACTATACTTAGCCAATTGCAAAGATCAGCTGCAGGCATTACGCCAGCAGATAAAAAATGATATAAAAACTGGTACTGCTACAATTTTAGAAGAAAACATAAAAGAAATCGATGCAATTGTTAGTAATATGTCTGCTGCTTACGAAAAAATAAAAAGCAATCCTTTATATACTGAATTTTCAGGCAGGATAATAAGCCTGAATAAGACATGGCTGCAACTCAAGGATAAAGAAAAAGAGTTCAGGAATCAAATAAAATGTTATCAACAGCAGATTGGATTTACTGTAAAAGACTACAATAATGAATTTGAAAAAATAAAAGAAGATACTATTTCAAATCTACGTACCGATTTTGTCTTGTTTAAAGGGAAATTAAAGGAGCAAATTGATGGGAAAATAGATTTTTTCAATGTGTTTTCCAGTTTGCCTCAATTACAGAAAGCACAGGTTTATGTCCAATCGTTAAATAAAATTGTGAATGAACACATTCCTATAGAGATAGCTTACGCAGAAGACTACTTTAAAAACCAATTTGACACAGTAAAGCTAGAAGTAGAGAAAAATGCTTCGAGAGTTTTTGCAGAGGTTACAGAATCTTCAAGAGAACATTTAAAAGGAAAAATTAGGAAGGTTGCATCGGAAATGGGAGGATATCTAAATCCTGAAATTCCTGTGGAATTCCTTACCTATCTGAAAGATCCTAAAAAAATTCCAGAGCAATTAAAAGCAGAGCTATTAATGCAATATCCTGATTTGGGTCAATATGCAAAAGAAATTCTGGACGGCTATAATGACTTGGTTTTTATTAGTGAAGCGGCGAAAGAGCAATGGAATGAAATAAAACAAATTCAGCCAGATGCCTTTTTTAAGGGACTTGAAGCAAAAATATTGGGCAGTATTTCTCTAAAAGATATTTTGGGGCTTGATTTTGAAATTCCACGCTTATCAGAACTACCTGATAAAATGGTTTATAATTTTCAAACCAATAAAATTCGGGACAAGGATTTTTCGATTGTAAAATTTTATGGTAAAAATAAAGGCAAGCAAGCGGCTCTACAGGTATATCTGGAAAAAGAAACCAAAAACCCAAGTAATTACAAATCCTTTACAAGGCTGTCTGATTTTTCAATCGCAATCAGATTAGCTTCGCAGGATATATTACTGATCTTATTTGACAAGCTAGAAGTTTCATCGTCAAATTCTAAGGCAAAAAGTACGGATGTAAAAATAGATGATGTTTCGTTTGGCGGGCCGTTAAATTTTTTAGGCAAAATTGCTGAAGCAATAAAAATGCCTGGTACAGGCTTAAGGGTTGTGCCTTCAATTTCTCAGGTTGAAATTGGATACACCTTTGCACTGCCATCTATCGAAACGCCTTCCTTCAACTTAGCTAATCTAAAATTTGACATAGGTTTACGAATTCCTTATCCGACGTCTGATAAAGTTATGCCAATCACAACAACCTTCAGCATTAATCTTCCCTACGATAAATTTTTAGTTACAGTTGGCATATTTGGAGGAAGAGGGCACTTTGTCTTAGAAGCAACGCCTGAGAAAATTGTTAGCATTGATGCAAGTATCGAATTTGGTGGATATTTTGGAATTAATCTGGGCATAGCCTCAGGGCATGTCTATTTATTTGCAGGTATCAGATATCAATGTAGTGGTGGTGATATAATTTTTACTGGTTACGTGATCTGCGGAGGTGGCGTAACGGTTTTCGGATTTATCTCCGTATCCGTTACATTCTTACTGGCCATGACCTATCAAAATATTGGAGGGCAAGCTACATTATACGGTTCAGCTTCTGTTCGCTATTCTGTGAAAGTTGGTTTCTTTAAAAAATCATTTACTCTTAGATATAGCAAGCGCATAGCCGGAGCTAAAGGAAAAGCAGTTGATCCTAGCTCGGAAAATTCCACTGCATATCTGGAATATAGTGACGAGCCTGTTTATTATGCTTCACTAAGTGATGAACTGATGGTTCGCCCACACAAGTCATTTTCTCAGATTGCTGCCTTGAGTGAGCCTCAGACTGATGATGTAAAATCTTTTAAAACCATTTACCCTAAAAACTCGGGCTTATGGGAATCATATTGTAACTCCTTCAATTTTAAATAATATGGGTAAAAATACTAAAATCATCTGCACGGTCGTCCCAAACCCGACAAGAACAAGACAGTTAAGAAAAGATGGAAATAAAGGAAAATATAGCGCATTTTCGGTTTTCTTGACACCAAGACTTCCTGATTCAGGAATATTGAAAGATTATTATGAAATAATCAACTGGTTTAAGTTTGCTACTTTATTTAGTGATAATAGTTGGATTAGCGTGCGTTTAGCTCAATTAACAGCAGTTAATGACAGTTATACATTTAAAGAGCTGCAGGGTAGCTATAAGGTATCAAGTGACCCGGGATTGCGTAGAAAAGATTATCTGCAGGGAAAAAACAATGAACAGTACAATGAAAAGGCCTATTACGAAGTGGGAGAAAAAATCTGGATGAAAATTTTCCAGGACAACACCCCTGTTAAAGGATGGCTATTTGATGAAGGAGAAAACAAATATAATAAAGTCACTCAAATCTTCACTAAAGATGAAATAGATGTACTATTAGAGAACAATAAGCAGAAAAAAGCAGGAAGAACACTAGCAGGAGTAGTTGAAGCATTTAGTGTGGAGGTCAGAGAAGAGTTGACAGAGACCTTAAAATTAAATGATATAGCCGGTAAGCAGATCAGCGAAGATGAACTACGGCTTGAGAATAAGGAAAATCAAGAGTTTCACAAAAAAATATCAATCTTGGCTGATTATCCACACCTGATGCGCTCGACGGGCTGGATTTTCGATTTTCAAATTGAAACAGACATCTCTCAGCTATCAGTTGATTTAGTGAAGCTGGACTTGTCGGGTATAGAAAACTTTATTGCGGACCAAGCAGACCCTTTGCTTTGGGCGAATTTTTCGAATGAGATAGATTTTAAAACCCCTTGGAGTTATGTTGAAAAAAATACTTTTTCAATTCGTTACTTGGATAAATTCAAGAAAGATTACTTTGTTATTAACCAGGGCTTTATGAAAGTATCAGGGGATGCCTATGATTTAGTTGCTTGTCAATTTGACCACAATCAGTTAAAACGGAAGCTTTTAGATTCCGATACAATTGAAAGCATAAAAATCAACGAATCAATTGATGATAGATCAAGCGATTTAACATCAACAGGTATAGGAATTAAGGTAGTTAAAAAAAACAAGGGGGCTCTTAGTCCTTTTGAGAAAGGCGTACTTGAAAATCCTAATAATTTAAATAGTTCTACTCTTGTTAATGGTAAAAAGAATGAGTCTGCCAATATAGATGACTATATAATTTTTGGACATAATCTTGATACAGGATATAGGATTGATGTTGCTGTATCAAAGGACGACGGGGCAAGTTTCTCTTCGTTTAAATCGTTGTGTAAAAGAAGGGCGGATTACAAAATCGATCGGTCTCCTTATTCAGATAAAAAGGATTTTATTGATTTGATAGCAAAATTTGAGGATGAACCATGGATTTCAGAATCAGCGCAAGCCGGCAAATCAGGGATGCTTTATGTTGATGAAGAACTTTCTAGATGGAACAATTGGAGTTTGACTTGCCCGCATATTGGTAATTATCCCCAAGATGAAACTAATGTGAAGGAAAATTATGAGTTCAATGATCTGGAGCTACAAAACATCAGGGCTTTTGATCTAACTCCTTTACGATTTTCACGAAAATATAAATTCAGAATTAGAGTGGTTGATATTTGTGGAAACAGTCCTGCAACGGATGATTTTGAAACAGTCATAACGACAGACTCTAAAGAATACGAGATAATACTAAAAGACGATTCACTTTTAAAAGAAGTGACTTACAAAAGATTAGAGATTGTAAATCCTCCTGAACTACATTTTACCGAAAATGTCTTTGAAGGGAAACTAAAAAATGAAAAAGGAGAGTTTATTCAAAGAAAACTAAAAGCAGAATTTCATGGAGAAGATATTAGCACTTTTGTAGTTAGGACTACAATAAAGGATAATAAGATAATTATGCATGGAAGCAATGTTAGGTCAGTTTGCCCTCCTAGAATAACACAATCATTTCTTGAATTGCACGGTACAGTGGATGATCTATTGCAAGATGAGAATAAAAGAATGCTGGTTTATAATAAGGCATCTTATGAAAATAAACATACTGATAGTGAAGTTTTTAAACCAGGAGAGATAATTCCATTTCTGACTGACCCCATAATGGACTCATTTTTAGTAAGGGTTGATGGGCTTAACAGTTCGAGTTGCGGGAGCATTTGGAACCAATCAAACAATCTTTATATTCAGCGAAAGTTTAGCTCTATTGCCTTGCAATGCATACAGCCTACAGACACATATCCAGGAAAAGTAACTGCAAATTCAGGTGCATTGGTGGTTGAACTTAAGGCCGGCACGATAGTGAAGGGAACTGTAGAAAGTTTTATTCCTGATCATGACAAGCATTCTTTTCACTCCGATGCGCTCTTTAAAGATCAAAATGGGGCTGATGTTCAAGGGAAATATTCCCAGCCAAAGGAGTTATTATTTATAAGTGCGGTCCAAAAACCAATTATTGTCACTAGTACCGGAAATACAGAGTTTAAGCCTATTTACAATTTGCAAGGTTACTTAAGAAAGAAAACGCCTTCAAATCCTACTTCAATTGCTTTTGAATCAATATTTTATTTAAATAATAGTCTGCCTTTATCAACAACAGGAGAAATAAAAATTATAGCGAAATACGACGAAATAATCTGCGATAGAAATACTGAATTCGGTTACAGGGTTGAAGCTGGAAAATTGTTGGTAAAATCGTTCTCAAATTTTGGTGAAGGCCTATCATTAAAGGTTGATAATAATAATGACCCATCGAGTTTGCTAACAGGTAAGGGATTTAGCGCCTTACAGCACTCATTTGGAGATACAAAGTATAGAAACGCAAAATATTCAATAGAATTGGTATCGAGATTTAAAGACTATTTTCCTAATGAAAATGAATTTAGCGTAGTGGGGGTTTTTAATGACCCATTGAAGATTGACAACTCTAAAAAATTAGAATCCTTGTCGATTGAATCTATAATTCCTGTGTTTTCTTGGGAAGAAAGAGAAGACCATATAGTTCGTTTTCATGACACTTTTAGAATGTATCTTCAGGGAGACTGGTATCAGAATGGGGCATCGTTCAAAAAAAATGCTGCAGGTGACTTTATAAAGAAGAAAAATGGAGAATTTGAATTTGAGGAAGTTGAAAAGATTGCAGTTTTCTTTTTAGACAATAAGGACACTATTCCCGATCCTTATGAGGGACTGGTATCAGAGTTTGGTAAAGATCCTAGTGTCATACCAAAGATAATTAATAATGAAGATGAAAGAAGGACAAAAGGCTTTACTAAAAGCTTATTTAACACTGATAATTTTATTGATGGCGTACTTGCCCCAACCGAGAAGATAAATCCGTTACTATTAGAAAGGGGGGAGTCAAGCTTTGCGACACCTATGCAAATTCCTGTGGATTCACAGGATATTAAAGCTGCAATTTATGAGGTGAAATTCGATTCAATAAAAAAGAAGTTTTACTGTGATATTAAACTCAAAATCTATAACGAGAAAAAACTTTATTTTCCGTTTTTAAAATTTGCTGTTGCAAGATACTTAAAAACTTCGATTAAGGATGAGACGAAGTATGACTACCGATTTTCAACTATTGTGACTACACCTCAGGTCCAGGTTTTTCCAGAGCGGAAAATACTTAATCCTAAGGGGAATTTTAGCATTACTACTGGCGCATTTGCTTTAGATGGAGGAGATGTTTTGAGAAATAATTATTTGTCAAAGCAACTGGAATTCTATCTAATATTGGAAAAAAATGTTGAGGGTGAGTTTGATAAATTAATTGGAGATAAAACAGATTTGAATTCAGTATTCTGTATAAGATTGGATAAACCACACAAAGATTTAGATGTTGAGTTTTTATCGATAAATGATAAGGAAGTTAGAGATAAAATTGATGCGCTTAAACCTACAAGTATGTATGTGGAGGAATTTGAGTTTTATAATGTCTGGGATTCTAAAATCACTGAAGATTTTAGAATGGGCAGTCTAAGTGCAAACAATATTGAAATCCCTGATATTAATTATAATCCTAGAAACGATATCCGTAAAAGATTAGTATTCACATATAAAATTAGATAATTATGAGCTATAAAATTTCAAATGTCAGAAAATTTAAAAGTTACCTTGAAGTACTTACTATTTTTTTTATTTTGCTTCTTTCGGCTTGTGTTCAAAGTAAGAGTAAGTCTGCTGACATAGGGCTAAATGTCGGTGTAAGGGAATCCAGTTTATCCGCAGCGGAAGTGCCTAGTACTTTACCAATCGCAAAAGAAATTGTGTCAAACCAAAAATCACGTATCAGGGACGCTTATGGTTCTGGCCAATATGGATCATCAAGGGATGGTGGTGTTAGGACTCATAAAGGAATTGATATTATTGTTACGCCAGGAGAAAAAATATTTTCACCAATCAAAGGCAATATTGTAAGACAAGCAATGCCTTATGGCAATGACCCTAACTACAAGGGCATTGTTTTAAAAGGTACCGAACAGTGGAATGGTTATGAGCTAAAGATATTTTATGTAGAAGGTCTATTTAGTGGAATGGCTACTGAACTACAAGAAATCGGTACGGCGCAAAATTTAACCTTAAGATATCCAGGTATAACAAACCATATTCATTTAGAAGTAAAATATAATGGCGTTCAGGTTGACCCATTTACTTTGTGGCAGTATTCATTTTAATTGCCTAAAGATTAAAAAACAAATTACCATGAGCAAGATATTGTTGATGCCTTACTTGAAAAGATAAAGTCAATAATATCAATTTAATTCCTACATATTTGTTGGTGTGTGTATGTAATTAATTGATTGTCAGAGATGTTTTTTTTGTTTCTTTAACTTGAGTAAAGAAAATTAACAATGTTTTTTTTAAATTAAACTCTAATAATTTAATAGTGTATTATGTCAAAATGTAAATCATATGTTATTTTACTAATTCTATATTTAAAGATTTCGTCACTAAGTGCGCAATCAAATTCAATAGAAATTTGGATACGATCATTTATACCTGACGCAGAACACTCGGGCGCTGCAAAGCAAACAATTTTAAATAATCCGAGTGGATTAGGAAGTATTGTTCAAGTTGTTCCAAAGGATATTCCATTTGTAGGGGGAATTATCTCAGCCATTGCTCCAAGTTCTTGTTTTTCTCCAGATTCCGATCGTCTTTGTTTTATAACTGATAATAGGGGGTTTAGTTTTGATCCGGCCTCTACTGCAAGAACCGATACAAAATTCACCATCACATTTAATAAAAACGGAACAGCACAAATAAGTCCTGCATCTGGGAGAACAATTACCGGAATTACAAAGAGACTAAATTGTTCAACAGGTACAACAATAGAGGAAAAAGCCGGTAAAATTGACCTTGATGTTCTAGGAGCGCCAATAGTTTCCCAAGATATTGTGCAAGTTATTGGTCAAGTAACAGCGACTGATCAGTTGGTCCCTTGCGCACCACTGCTCCTTACACCATCTGCAGATTGCAGTTTTGATTTAAAATGGAACCGTTCCACTATGGAAATGACTGTCGATTTTACATTTGGAGTTTTTCCTGCTTTTGAAATTTACGCAAGGCAACCTGGCAATGAGTGGGTGCCAGCTTTTCAGCAACTTCCCCTAGGAGAGGCTTGGCAATTAGCTGGTGATGGACTAGGTTTTAGTATTGCTACAGCGCGCAAAAAATTCACCGTAAAGATACCAGGTCTTTCAGGGAAATGGCAATCATCAGAACCAGAAGAACGCTTTACTTTAGAATTCAATGAAAACATAGTGAAGTGGACGGAGCGCAACTCCTCAGGAGCTATTTTAATGAGAGAAATGAAAATTCAAGATATTGGAAATGGCAGTTTTAGAATAGACAGAGCCAATGACAATGAAGTTCTTTCATTTTTGGGATTTCAAGCAAGCTTGAGAAATGAAATATCTGCCAGATCTCCTCAATCTTCATTTATTACATTTCGAAGAGAGGGAACAAACCTAAGGGCAGAATGGAATGGACTAATCGCAACCAAAGATGCTAATGCCCATTTGAAAGAGCTTATTCAGCCTGGGATCCGACCAGCTAAAGTTTTTATTTTCAGGCAGCTACAATAATGTGAAATTATATGTCAATTTCTAGTTCTTAGCATAAATGCAATAATCTCTACTTCATATGAATAACCTTTAAAACTAAAAAAAAAATGAAATACCTTTTTGTTTTTCTCTCGTTTACTTTATTATTATCATGTTCCACTACTAAAAAAACAGACACTCAATCACTAGTCAAGGTTCTTAAATTAAAAAACGGAAAAGAAGTCAATGCTACTTTAGCCACTAAAGAAGAACTAGGGCAGGCAAAAACTTCTATTAAAGCGCAAGGTATATCTTTTGAAGACTGTTGTGGAGAAGAAGCTTGTATTAATGGATATATTTGGACATGTTCTCGTGCGAACGATAATAACTGTTATTGGTACAAATCAGGTTGGAAATGTAATTAAAGTTACATGCTTGTATTTTTAGTATTCACCGAGCGGTCAAACTAGACTTCAGGGATGCCGAGACCAATGGAAATTTCAAGATGAGTAATTTTTCATCAGGATTATGGTTAGTCTGGAAACTGCGCTGGAAAAAGATTCTATTATGGAACTTCAGACTCCGCAAGATAAAGATAACTTGGTGCATTCCGTAAAAAAAAAAGAAATATAAAGTCTGTAAAAATTGTGGTAAGTGGAGAAGCTGCAGATTCAAACCTTATGATTTAAGTTTTGGTTATGCTGGGATTTAAGTTTTTTGGAATTGAATATGCCATGATTCTGCCATCAAGATTTTCGCTATTTTTATCAATATTTAAAATTCTATATTGATTTAATCCATTTCCTCCTCTTTAGTTAAAAATAAAGTTAAAAACTCTAAACTGTGTCTTGTAGGAAAAGGTTTAAAATGTAATTTGCTATTTTTGCTTATCGCTATGATTTTGCACGTATAGCGCAATTTAGTATTTTTTGCTTGTATAGTGCAAAAAAGATATTTTTGCCTGTATAGTGCAAAAAAAACACTAAATTGCACCAAATATGCAAAAGTTATGGAAAACTATTCTATTTTGATGGCTGATATAGTAAATAGCCGCAGAGCAAGTCAAGAAAGATTGATGTATGAATTTAATAGTATAGTAGAATATATCAATTCAGAATTTAAAGAAACTGTATTATCTCCCCTGACCATCACATTGGGAGACGAATTTCAGGGAGTAATAAGTGATTTTCCAAATGCAATTCAGCTAATACCTCATATTGAAGAATATATAATTTTGAAGGACTTTGATATTACATTAAGGTACGTTCTGAACTACGGTTTAATAGAAACTAAAATTAACAGGGAAATTGCTTATGGAATGCTTGGGGAAGGTTTGACCGAAGCCAGAGAGCATTTAAATAAAATTAAAACAAGCAAACATAGGATTCAGATACTGATAAATCACAATGCCTTCCTACAGGAAACACTAAATGATTTGTTTAAAATATATCAAAATTATATTGATCAATGGAGCTTAAAAGAGCGACCATTTCTGCAAGAATTCATAATCAATAACAAAAATTACAAAGAAGTAGCAGAATCTTTAAATCTAAATATTTCTAGTTCCTGGAGAAGACAAAAGACGTTGAACATAGAAGAGTATTTCTTAGTGAAAAAATTAATAACTAACTTAACCAAAAAACTATATGTGTAAAATAATTTGCTTTCTGCTAGTGTTTGTAATAGGCGAGATTTTATTTAATTTGACTTGGTATCGATATTTAAAATCGTACTTTTTACTTAAAGAAGAATCAGAAGATAATGAACAGCAAGGACAAAAAAAGTTTCTTTTCCTAAACCTTTCAACGTTTAAGGGAATATTTGAGCGTTTTATTATTTCTGTCGGCTTAATTTTGGGCATTGTGCCAATAATTATTGTATTTGCAACAATTAAACTTGGAACGAGGTTTGACAAAACCAAGGATATTAAGAACGATTATTTTTTGATTGGTAACTTAAGCTCTATCTTGATCGCGGTATTTTATCATTGGGTTTTCAATTACATTATCCATCAATAACGGGATTTCCTGTCGGAGAAATAAAGATAAATTTAAAGTTGAGTTTTTAACGCCTATGAAGTTTATCTTTATAAAATTTCTTTTTCAACGACGTGAATGATCTTTAAAATTCGTCTTAATTTTTTGTGGTACTTTTGAAGGTAACTCCAGAAAAAGTAGAAAGTGTATAAACTATCCTTTCTGCTATAATCTTATATACTTGTACATTTATAGTTCCTATGCTACGATTAATCGCAATTGGATTCATCAATGATTTTAATGTTTGATTGTTGTCACTCTGGTAAAAGAGGATTTTGAACCATTATTCATAATGGAAGATATTTTTGAGCTTATTGAGTTGGTTATGAGTGAATAATTAAAGTGTTAAAGGGTTTGTTTTTTTTAGATAATATTTGATTTATAATTCCCAAATTATACTAAATGCCAAATTTTTATGTGGTATGCAATGTTCTTTAAATTTTCTATGAATGTTTTTATCAGTGACAAAGTCAAACCAATCGACAGCCCAAACATCTTCCGTGCCAGTTGGTGGCCTGTCTTTATAGAAATATTCTCCCATTACGGAATCTTCTGGAACTTTACTGCCAAATAATAAATATTGAAAAGGAAAATCTTTACTGCAGTTTTTCCATTTTATTTTTCCATTCTCGGCAAAAACTAACATAATGGGATGATTGCCCAAATCGGCAAATCGTATTGCAGTGGCGGTTATACTTGTATGAAAATGCTCAGATAAGGTTTTAATAACAGAAAAATCAAATTTTTTTCTTAGGACAAATTTTTTAAACCGTTCTTCGGGCATTAACAAACAAGAAGCAAAATAATCTGCCTCTTTTTCGATCCTAAAGTGTGTAAGTTCATTATTTTTAGAAGGATGTGGCTTTAATAACCCTTTTTTTAATCCTACCCTATGATTGTCAATGAAGTAATGGGCGAGCTCGTGGGCGATACTAAAACGAGCTCTTGGACTCCCGGGATTATTTCCCCTGAATGTATTAATATGGACATGAAACAATGAGTCGGCATAGATTGTCATTCCTGTAAAAGTCACTTATTTCGGTAACGGATTTATCATTTCGATTGGCTTTTTTCCATCAATGCCTTGATGTGGTCTTTCATGATTGTAATAATATAAATATTGCAATAATTCTTCTTTTAGTTCTTCTTGAGAATCAAAATCAGTATCTCTTAACAAATCTTCTTCAAGAGTTCTCCAAAAGCGCTCTACTTTGCCATTGGTTTGTGGACGATAAGGTCTGGTGTATCTGTGTACTATCCCAAGTTCCATCAACATTCTTTCAAAAGGATGATTGGTTTTTACTTTGCTTGTTTTAGGCCCAAATTCAGCTCCATTATCAGATAATATCTCTTCAAACTTTATTTCATAATGGCTGCTTAAGATATTTAAGCATTTCAATGCTGCAAACATAACGGTTAAACTGGTAATGTCTGGGACTAATTCCGCCCAGGCAATCCGGCTGTAATCATCAATTACACAGACCAAATAGAGTTTTTTGTTTTCTCCCCGAATTATGCTTTTGCTTAAGTAATGACAATCAATATGACCCAGCTGTCCCATTCTTTCTTTGATTATTTTCTGATGATTCTTCTTAATCTTCGGAGTTAATCTGTTTATTTTATGTCGTTTTAAAATATTGTAAACTCCAGAATATGAAGGTGTATGTTTTCCTAATTTGGGATTTAAGATACTAACAATTTCATATTTGTTGTTTCCTTTTTCTCTTAATTCAATTACTTTTTGTTCTATAAAAGGCAAAGGACGTCTGGTTTTATATTTTGGACCTCGCTTTTGGGGCAAAAGATCTCGTGATTTTCCGCTCTGCTTATAACGATTATAGTACTTTAAAAAACTTTTTCTGCAGGTGTCATTTGCTTGGTAAAAATCCATTGCCTTTTTATGCAGCGGATGAGTTTTGTTTTTTACCTGTTCATATTCTTTTATTAAAAAACGATACTTCTCTAAATAGTTTCGCTCTAAAGTCGAATCCTGACTATTATTTCTCATCGTAACAAAATTTATTAAAGTTAAATTTTGTTACCGAATTATCTAACCTTTACAATTCCGTCAAAAGCATTTCCATAATTGTCATAATATAAATCTAAATCTTCTTCGAGAAGAATATGCTCTAAAGGAGTTATTATTTCTGGATATTCTAATGCTATGGTTTCTGCCAAATCTTTAATTCCAATTATAGAACTAACTTTCATCATCTCGCTTTTTTCGGTGCTTTTCATACATTTTATCAATTATATCCTGAGATAAATTTTCAGTGCCATTTCGAGCTGCCATTTTTAACTCATTAATCTCCGATGGATCATATTCATTAAGCTGGATGACTGACTTTTTGGTTATCTTATTATTTATAATGGAATCTATATCAATATGAATGTCTTTTAATTTAAAATCAAAGTTGTCATAGAGAATATTAAATATGTCCAATTGTACTTCACTGATTGGATAAAGAAATCCCATTGAGCCCAGATAAGTATCTAAATTTTCTGAATTGATATTATGGTTACTATTTTCTTGCATTGTTTTCTCTTAAATAGTTATCAACATGATTATTAGCATCTCTTTTGTAGATCCGTATAGTAACGGGAACGAGATCTAAAGTTTCCTGCAGTTTCTTACTCACGGCTCTAGGTAAATTCTTTCCAACTCGTTCATATGCTTTATAGGTTAGGTAAATAATCTTGTGTTTTTCAGTTAATCCTACAAAGGCACTTTCTAAAATTTGTAAATTCTTTTTTAAGGTTTTTTTATCTTCGATTTGATCACTATCGGATATTTTATCTACCAGACTATCAAGATTGGTAATTATTTCTAAAGCTTCTTCTTCATTTGGATCTGCACAGTTTTGGCCCTGCTGGTCATAATCCATAAGTTTCCATTTGAATCTTCGGATAAGTTTCTTTCGGTTAGATCCATGGCATCGACGGGTGCATATCCTGTATAGCAGCTGAAAAGGAATATGTCCTTTACTTTTTCCAGACGAGGTGTTGAAAATATTTTATTCTCTATCGTATTCAGTTCAAGTTGAGTTAGGAAAACAGCATCTTTTACGCTTAGCCTTCCGTCATAAACGTTGAATGGGTTTTTTATGATCAAATCCATTTTAATGGCATAATTGCAGGCAGTTTTATACATTTTCATATATTTTACCACCGAATTGTTTTTGATGCCTGTCTGGGCTTTAAAACTGCTCTCGTATTTAAGGAACTGTTCCAGTTTGAAGACAAACGAGCTTGATATTTCAGATGCGGGCATATTTTCCTTTTTGTAGGTAGCGGTGATGAAATTCAAAAGCAGATCTTTTGCTCTTTTGTACTTCTGCAGTGAAGCCGAAGCGCGTTCTCCAGTATTTACTCTTTTGGTGAAGAATTCATTGTATGTATCCATAATCTGAATTATGGAGGGTCTCTCAGGCTGGTCAATTTTAACTTTTCCTGTAAGTTCGGCTTTTAATAATTGAAGGTTAACCTCAGGATCAATTCTGAAGAGCTCAGTAAATTTTTTGGCTGCATTAAGCTGGAAAAGATCAAGCAGGTTTTTGATTACTATTTCCTTTTCAATTTTAAGCTGGTTTCTAAGGTTATTGGTACTGGCCCATCTTTCTTTTGAAATTGCTTGTCCGGTTGACATTGAAATTTGTTTGTCATTGTAGCTCAAACGTGCATAGATTGGAGATTCGCCGTTCTTGTTTACTCTGTCGGATTTCTGGTAAAAAATTACTTTTAACATGTTATCTAGTTTTAAAATTAATAATCAAATTGAATTAAAAATTTTAAGAGAGCCCATTGACAGCAGGGAATTCCCGGGGAATTCTTTCTTTTTAGTTACCCATTTTTGAGAAAAATTACCTCAAAAAAAGCTGGGTAACTAATAGGGTAACCATTCTTTGATAAAACATGTGCTTTTTGAAAAGTGTGTAAAAACGAAAAAGCCTTTAAACACTAGTGTTTAAAGGCTTTTGACTTTTAAAGTTTCTTCTGAAACTTCTACTGGCGGAGAAAGAGGGATTCGAACAAAATCATTGCATCCCGCTTTTATACTGCATTTCTAATATTTCCTCGTTATTTTGCCACGATTCTGCCATGGGAATTTTATGCGTTTTTAGCAATATTGAAATTTCCAGACCGGCTTAAATCCGTTTAAAATTAAGTTCTAATTCATTAATTAATTCGAAGACAAAAGTACGCTTTTTATAATCAACAATAACAATAACAAGAACTAAACCAATAATTGGCCTTGCCAGAACATCAGATTAATAAGTAAAAAATTTTGCATATAAAGTTATTGCCTAATTTACAGTTTGGACTTCAGTATTTCAACATGCAATTTTTGAAATAGACTCCAGACCGGTTGCTAAATCTTATTCGAGATTGTTTTTATTTTTTCCTTCAATGATGCATTCTCCTTTTCTAACTTTACTATGTATTTAGAAAGTGAGTTTAAATCATTTTTCATATGAAATTCCTCTTGCTGTAAAGCAATCAAATCAGGAGTGCCAGAACTGTAAATTTCTTCAATTTTGACGTCTAGCACTTTAGCAATTTTTTTCCATTCAGAATCTGTTATTTCTTTTTTTCCATTTTCTCTTCGGCTATAATTAGATTGGGTCATACCAATCAAGTCGGCTATCTGCTCCTGTGAGATTCCCTTATTAATTCTTATTTTTTTTAATTGTAATAATGACACTTATTTTTTTCTTACAAAAAAAGATATTTTTTATCAATTTATCAAATATTTTTACAAAAATATAAGGTATGTTGTTTAAATTTTATATTTTGTTAATAATAAGATATAAATTGTATTATTTAATAAGTTAATTCTGTAGTACAAACACGTGCTTTATGATATTTTTATAAGTTAAAACTTGTTAATTTGAAATATTGATTTTTCGGATTAAAAATCGTACAATCACACACTTTTTCATTTATAACTATCTTTTTTATGGCTAAATTCGCATAATATCGCATAAGACATCGAGAATTTTCATTCTATATTTGAAAAAACATTTTGTTTAATTTTTTCAATATTTAAGTCGACGTAGATATTTTTTTAAGTTATGCTAAATGCTTTTTCTTTAATAATTTATTAATCTAATAAGTAAAATTATGGAAATCAAAAAAATGAGTCTTGCCAATATGGATGGCAAATTAACCAGAAAAGAGATGAAAAATATAATGGCTGGTAGTTCCGGTTGTAAAACCGTTTCATGCAGTGTGTATGTCTCGGGGACGACATACTATGGCAGCTGTGGCGGAAAATCTGGGGGTAATACATTAAGCTGCTATTGTCTAACGTCTTATGGAGATTACCAAGTAGGCAACTCTAGCGGAATGAGCAACTGCTTCAATTAGACTACAACTTTCTGTTGTCAAGAGTAATGAGGCACATTTCTGTTGATTTCAGATAAATTAATAATATTGGGCAGTTCAAATGTAGTTCTGCCCAATTGACATAAATGTTCTAAAAAAAAGTAAAATGACATTAAAGAGAAGTAGCTTAATTGCATTGTTATTGGTGATTTTTTTGGCCGCATGCTCTGAGAAGAAAGATGAATCAGGATCGATCAAGGCAGACTTGAGTGCTGTTACCAAAGATTTTGATCATGTGGTTGTTAAAATGTGGGGTTTCGAAAATCTGGGGGATTCTTTGAAAGTATCGGATACTATCTCTGCTGTTGATGGAAAGTTTGAATATTTTTTCCGTATCAAACAGCCTAAATATACTAACGTTTCATTATTAAAAGGCAAGAAACTGGTTGGAGAAATAGGATTCAAGGATAAATTCTGCAAAAAAGAAAGGTTTTTTGGAGATATTTATATTGGCAATGAGGATGTTTTTCTTGAAGTGAATAATTCATATGAAATAGCGAAATTTAACGATATTACTAAATATAGAGTGGATTTCGAGGGTTCAGAGGAAGCAGATATGTTTATGAGGATCTTTAATGGATTTGCCATTTCTCGCGATAATCTAAAATCAAATCCGGACAGTTTTGCATTATTAGAGAAATTGTACGGGGTTAGAGAAAATTGTTCATTGGGACAATTAAAAGAATATGCTTCCTTATTTTCAGATCAAGTCAAACATTCTACATCATATCATATGCTCCAGGAATATATTTCAGCGAAAGAGAATTTGGAAAAATTCGGCTACCGAAAAAAAAATATGTGGGTAGATATATACGGTAGAAGCCATAATTTGAAGCAAGCACAGAATGGCAGGCTATTGCTGTTGGTTTTTTGGGCAAGCTGGTGCCATCCCTGCAGGCAGGAAATACCTAATCTTAAAAAGTTTTATGACAATTACAAAGATAAAGTAAGCATAGTCAGTCTAAGTATTGATGATGACTATGATCGTTGGAAAGAGGCTGTGGAAAAAGAGCAGATGCCCTGGCTGAATCTTTCAGGTCTTCCAAAAAGTAAGAACGAAGTAAAAATGGAGTATAATATTACTACAGTGCCAAATATGATCCTACTGGATAGTGAAGGCAGAACGTTGATCAATGTTTATAATGATTTGCCTGGAATAATTAAAGCTGTTGGAGCTAAACAATAACTGCTTTTAAATATTTCGTTCTTATTCTCCAATAAAGCATTTTGATTACCACGGTTATCATTGATTTTTATTTTTTTTTAAAATTATTCGGATATTTTGCAAAAAAAAAACTTCAACAAAATGAAGTGTCGGCCTAAACAAATTTAATTCTTAACCAAATGAACAACTTATATGATTTTCTTTTCAAATATTTAGAAAAAGAAGAGATACAAATAGATAAAGCTGAATTTTCATTTCAAGCACAGTCACATCCAGAATATCCATCATTATTATCTATTTCTGACACATTAAATTTTTTTAATATAAATAATATTGCGGCCAAAATTGATTTCAGTAAAGTCGATCATCTGCCAAATAGATTTATTGCGCCACTTTATAAAGAAACCGGAGAACAGAATTTTAGCTTAGTAGAAAAAGAAGGATCACATTTTTTGTCGATTAGTGATAAAAAATCTGAAATCGTCTCAGTTGCGGAATTAGAAAAACGCTGGACAGGTGTCGTAATGGTGATTGAAAAACCTGACTTAAGCGGTGTTATGGAAAAAAAAGACAACAGATGGCTGAATTTTTTGCAATATTCATCCTTTATCCTGTTTGTATTATTCTTAATTCAGGCTAGAACCCTCATTGAGGACAAATTTTTTACTGTCTTCCCAATTGCCGGAATACTTTTTTCCATAGCAGCCTTAAAGGATTTATTTGGAGCCAAAAATGAACTACTTAACAACTTCTGCAATATGACATCAACTACCAGCTGTGAATCTGTTGTAAACTCAACCAGATGGAAAATATTTGAGGTCGTCAACTTTAGCGATTTGAGTATTGTGTTCTTCTCGAGCCAGCTAGTCAGCCTGATTGTCTTCTTGATTGCAGGAAATATTTACAAGTTTTTTGCAATTCAGTTGCTCTTACTATTTATGGCCCTGCCACTTATATTCTTGTCTATATATTTTCAAAAGTTTATCGAGAAAAAATGGTGCCCAATCTGCTTGACCATAAGCGCTATAGTAGTGCTCGAGTTGAATTATCTTTTAATTGTCAACGGAATGTCTTTAATTTTTTCAATTTCTTCGATCACTTATTTCGCCATTATTTATGTATGGGTCAGCCTGTCTTGGATTTCTCTCAAAAATTTGTTTATGCAACGCAAAGAATTGAAAGAATTCAAGATCAAAGGTCTTCGCTTTATGCATAATTATGAAATATTTAGAAAAATTTTGTTTTCTTCAGCAAAGACAAGTTACTACCCTCTTCTTTCTGGCAATCTGCTTGCAGGCAATAAGAATGCCAATTTAAGAATTACGGTCGTACTCAATATTTATTGTGGACATTGTGTTGAATGTCATTTTGCAATGATCGAGATATTAAAGAAATATAAAGACAGGGTTTGCATCGATTTCCGCTTTAATTTAAATAAAAACCATGCCACCGATGAATCACAGAGTGTACATAGAAAATTGATGCGTATTTATTACGATCAAGGGGAGGAGAGTTTTTTGGAATTTCTAAGCATTTGGTTTGAAAGCAAAAACGAGGCCCTATTAATTGATTCTCAAAATTCATCAATTTCAGATGAAAGGGCGGATGAGATTTTGAACGATCAATTTATGATGAATGAAGAAAACGATATTCAGCTTACTCCGACGATCTTAATTAATAATTTCCAATATCCTCGAATGTATGACCGTAAGGAGCTGATATATTTCATTGAGGATTTGATTGAAGATGAGGATTTACAATAATAAATGAAAAACTACCTAGAATTTTTTTATCCTGTTTTTTCTCATAGCATTATTCTGCTGAATAATGATTAATATATCTTAATCAGGGATAATTATCTGCTTTTATCCTAATTTTTTAATGACACAATCAGAGGATTTGTAAAGTATTATTGGCTCTCCTGTTAGTGGGTACAGCTGATAAAATCGTTTGCATTTTTTAACACAAACCAAAAAAAATTAAAACAACATGAAACTTACATCAATAGCAGTTCTGACTTGTTGGTATGGAGAGTATCCTTGGTATTTTCCTTATTATGTCCATTCTTGTTCATTTAATCCGACAATCGATTTCTACATAATAACAGATAATAAAGATGAAATACCTCACAAGCCCGATAATTTGATAATCGTCAACAAGACATTGGAAGAAATAAAGGAGATGGCTTCTGAGAAATTAGGATTTAAAGTCAGTCTAGATTATCCTTTCAAGCTTAATGATTTCAAGCCTGCTTATGGCTTTTTGTTTCCAGAAATCTTCAAAGGATATGATTATTGGGGACAAAGTGATTTGGATCTTATTTATGGAGATCTGAGAGGTTTTCTAACAGAAGAAATGATCAACCAATATGACTATCTAAGCATGCGTCATGACTATACGACCGGATGTTTTTCATTGTACAAGAATAGTGAAAAAATGAATGTTTTTTTTAAGAAAAGTAGAGATTACAGATCAGTTCTGTCCAATTATGAGTCGTTGTGCTTTGATGAGTGTAGCGAGATGGGATATGCACCTCTGGGAGAGAACAAATCTATATTTGAATTTGAAAGCGATATCGTGAGTTTTACACATGTAATAAAAGCGGCTGAATTTACTAATGAGATAAAAGCACATTTTGATTTTATTCTAATTGAGGGCAATCCCGGAAAAATTGTCTTTGATAATGGAAGAGTGGTGTATAACAACAAAATTGAAGGAATTATGTATCATCTAATAAATTTTAAAAAAAGAAAGTCATCCTTTAAAATACCTAATAAAATACCAAATCGCTATAAGATCAGCCCGACCAAAATTTACTGTTAATATAAGAGCAATATGCTTTATGAGACATCTAAAATCAAATTAGAATAATGTCTACGACGAATCTTAATTAAAAACAGAATGACCTAAATTGAAAAAGTTCACCAATTATATACAGGCCGACAATAAAGACTGCGGTCCTACATGTTTAAAAATCATTGCTAAACATTATGGAAAAACAGTCAATATCCAGAAGCTGCGGGACAGTAGTGAAACTACTCGTGAAGGAAGTAATTTGCTTTTTTTAAGCGAAGCAGCTGAAAATATCGGTTTCAGGACCCTAGGTGCGCGATTAAATTTAACTGAGCTCAAGGAAGCAGTATTGCCATGCATTTTATTTTGGAATAAAAATCATTATGTAGTTCTTTATAAAATCAAGCGTGATAAATATTATATTTCTGATCCTGGCTTTGGACTAATAGAATATAATAAAAAAGATTTTATTAAATTCTGGATAGGTAAGAATGCGGATGATTTGACAAAGGAAGGAATAGTGTTGTTAATGGAAACAACTCCAAAGTTTTTTCAATCGAATTTCGAAAGAGAGGATGATAAGAGTATCGGTTTTGGATTGTTGGCCAATTATGTTCTTCGTTATAAGTCATTTCTAATACAATTATGTATAGGTCTTATGGCAGGTAGCTTACTGCAAATGATTTTTCCTTTCTTGACGCAGAGTATCGTCGATGTAGGCATCCAGAATCAGAATCTTCATTTTGTTTATCTGATTTTATTTGCACAGTTGTTTCTTTTTGCGGGAAGGACAGGGCTGGAACTTATCAGAAGCTGGATATTGCTGCATCTTTCGATCAGAATAAATATTTCCTTAATATCAGATTTCTTTATCAAATTAATGAATCTTCCTATTTCATTTTTTGATGTCCGAATGACAGGAGACATTATGCAGCGAATAAACGATCATCATCGAATCGAAAAAATCCTTACTACATCGTCACTGAATGTTTTGTTTTCGCTTATTAACGTGTTTGTATTAGGCGCCGTTCTTGCGTACTTTAATCTTCAGATTTTTTTAGTTTTTTTGATAGGTAGTTCCCTATATTTTGGATGGATAACTTTGTTTTTAAAACGAAGAGAAGTTTTGGATTACAAACGTTTTTCGGAAGTTTCCCAGGAACAGAGCAAGGTGATGGAGCTTATCAACGGAATGCAGGAAATCAAGCTTCATAATGCTGAAAAACAAAAACGTTGGGGATGGGAATATGTACAGGCAAGGCTTTTCCGTATTTCAATAAAAGGATTGGTTTTGGAGCAAACTCAAACTATCGGTTCGTCAGTAATCAATGAGCTTAAAAATATTTTCATTGTATTTTTTTCAGCTAAATTGGTGATAGACGGTTCAATAACATTAGGGATGATGCTGGCGATTAGCAGTATTGTAGGAAGCTTGAACGGACCAATAACTCAGCTTATCGAGTTTGTCAGGGAGCTTCAGGACGCTCGAATTTCATTGGCAAGATTGTCAGAAATCCATGAAAAAGAAGACGAAACCCAGCAGGAGATTAATCAGACAAGTGAGGTGCCTTGCAATTCAGATATCGAAATCAAGAATCTTACATATCGCTATCTAGGATCAGATATTCCTGTTTTGAAAGATCTGAATATGATAATTCCAGCAAATAAAACAACTGCAATTGTTGGTGCCAGTGGAAGCGGAAAAACAACTTTGATGAAATTGCTGTTGAAGTTTTATGAACCTGAAAATGGTGAAATACTGATCGGGAATACTCAGCTAAGAAATATTTCCCAGAAGGCATGGCGTTCAAACATTGGGGCAGTGATGCAGGAAGGTTTTATCTTTAGCGATACCATTGCCAATAATATTGCAATTGGTGTTGATAAAATAGACAGGAAAAAAATGCTTTATGCTTCAGATGTGGCCAATATCAAAGAATATATAAGCGAGCTTCCCCTTGGATACAATACAAAAATTGGTGCAGAAGGAACGGGGATGAGCACCGGGCAAAAACAAAGACTGCTTATTGCGCGAGCCGTTTATAAAGACCCAGAAATATTGTTTTTTGATGAAGCAACATCATCTTTGGATGCCAATAATGAAAAAGAGATCATGCAAAAACTGGATATCTTTTTCAAAAATAAGACAGTATTGGTTATAGCACATCGATTGAGTACGGTGATGAACGCAGAACAGATTGTGGTTTTAGATAAAGGAAAAATCATAGAAGTAGGGAATCATTCAGCGCTTGTTCAACAAAAAGGGAATTATTTCGAACTGGTTAAAAATCAACTACAATTAGGAAATTAAATCATGGCAGAAGATTATAATGCATTAGAAATAAGAAGCGAGGAAGTTCAGGACATTCTTGCTAAAGTGCCTCACTGGATGATCCGATGGGGAACGGTTCTCATTTTTATAATTATCCTGATGCTGTTTTTTGTCTCCTGGTTTGTGAAATATCCAGATGTTGTGAATACCGAAGTTTTGATAACAACTAATATTCCTCCAGAGAAAATTGTTTCCAATTCATCAGGCCGAATCGAGGCTATTTTGGTAAAAAATAAAGCCGAAGTATCTAAAAATACCACTATCGCCATCATTGAAAACACGGCAAATTATAAAGATGTTTTTTTGCTGAAAAGAATTGTTTACGATTATAACATCAATGATTCTAATAAGGAATTTCCGTTTGCTTTATTGAAAAATGTACAGCTTGGCGAAATTGAGAGTGCGTTCGGCATGTTTCAGAAAGATTACGAAGCTGAGAAATTAAATAAAAAACTAAGACCTTTCGAAGTAGAAAACAGAGCCCAGATTTCCGAAAAAATCCAGATCAAAGAAAGGCTGGATATTCTGCAACAGCAAAGAAATATCAATGAAAGCGAGCTCCAGCTCCAAAAAAATGAACTTGGCCGGTTTGAAATTTTATTTAATAAGGGAATCATTTCGGCGCAAGAGATGGAGGTTAAAAAAATGGCCTATTTGCAGGCTCAGAAGGGTTTTAGAGGATTGTTGACTTCAATTTCTCAGTTAAAATCAGCTTTGATTGATAATACAAAACAGAGTCAAGCTACTCAGATCAGCGGCACAAAAGAGGGCGTCAATCTGGGCAGAAACATGACTCAGTCTTTCTATCATCTCAAAAAAGTGATCAAGGACTGGGAGCTGGCTTATACACTGAAATCTTCCATTGATGGCGTAGTTACCTTCTTGCAAGTTTGGAATGAAAATCAAACTATAAATGCGGGAGATAATGTATTGTCTATTGTTCCAGATGGAAAAAATGTATTTATTGGAAAAGCAAAAGCTTTGGCATTGAATTCTGGAAAAATAAAAGTAGGCCAGCGGGTCAACATTCGCTTAACAAATTATCCAGATCAGGAATTTGGGGTTCTGAAAGGAGAAATAAAAAATATTTCATTGGTTCCTGATAAAGATGGAAATTTATTGCTTGACGTAGCTTTAGTAAATGGGCTTGAAACTTCATATAGAAAACAAGTTGTTTTTCAACAGGAAATGAAAGGAAGGGCGGAGATTGTAACTGAAGATCTACGCTTGCTTGAAAGGATACTCTATCAGTTCAAAAGTATTTTTGAAAATGTTTAGGGTTAGATGCTAAACTTTAGGTTTGTTTGTTGCCCTAATTTATAAATAGTTGAACTTGTCCAAGAAATGATAGGGATCTGCAGAAAAGGCTTAATAGTGATTAAAAAGCTGTGCTATTGTTTATGGTATTCGTAAGAGTTCAGAATTATGCTATCATCTTTGAGCTTGAATTTCTAAATCGTGTTCATTTAAAATATTGCTTGACAGGGCGCCCCTCTTCTCAAAATTAAGTATTAACAATAGAGAGTCATGGCATAAGCCAAACTTAATATTTTTATTATGCTTAAAATGAATCAGCAAATATAAGTTGTATGGAATTGAAGTTTGTAATTGTTTTAAAATAAGCATCTTGAGTGGTATGTGGGTTAAAAGTTTACCCTTGAACTGTTTAAAACTTATGTTTGCTTTTGTGGGGCAATTGAAATTTCTTCAATGGATTTTGAAATGAAGATGAAAAGCATTTTAGAGCTTTCACAATGCTTTTTTATTGCTTAATATTTTTATTTTTGCTAAGGCTGATCCGATAACTTGATGCATATCATAATATTTGTATTCAGCCAAGCGTCCTCCAAAAATCACTTTATTTTCTTTTTTTACTAATTCATTATATTTCCTGAGTTTTTGATTATTGTGATAATCATTTATTGGATAATATTCATCCAGTCCTGGTTTCCATTCTTGTGGAAATTCTCTAGTGATAATCGTTGCAGAAGATTTGCTTAATTCGAAATGTTTGTGTTCTGTAATTCGTGTATATGGGATACTGTTGTCAGTAAAATTCATAACTGAAACGCCTTGATAGTTTGGGATGTTCATATATTCATGTTCAAAACGTAAACTCCTATATTCTAAGTATCCATAATTATAGTCATAAAATTCATCAAGTTTCCCTGTGTAAACTATATGCTCTGCCAAATTGGTAAGTTCATTTCGATCTTTAAAAAAGTCGACACCAGTCCTAACTTCAATATTTGCTAAAAGTCCATCAATTAATTTGTTGTATCCGCCCAACGGAATTCCCTGGTACTTATCGTTAAAATAATTATTATCGTATGTAAACCTTACGGGTAATCGTTTAATAATAAAAGTCGGTAGGTCAATAGCTTTACGGCCCCATTGTTTTTCTGTATAACCTTTTATTAGTATTTCATATATTTCTTTTCCAACCATATTAATTGCCTGCTCTTCCAGATTTTTAGGTTTAAAGAATCCTGCCATCTTTATCTGATTTTTTATTTTTTCTTCAGCTTCATGTGGATTTTTAATATTCCATAACTGATAAAAAGTATTCATATTAAAAGGTAAATTGTATAATGAATCTTGGTAGTTTGCCAATGGAGAATATATGTAATTATTAAATTTTGCGTAAGAATTAACATAGTCCCAAATATTTTTATCATTAGTATGGAAGATATGCGGTCCATATTTATGAACATTAATTCCTTCAATATTTTCATTAAAAACATTACCACCCAAATGCGATCTTTTCTCAATAACCAAACATTTTTTGCCTATGTTCGCCATTTCACGTGCAAATACAGCACCATATAGACCTGATCCAACAATCAAAAAATCATATCTTTTCATATTCAGGTACTAAAAATATCAGAACTTAAATTATATTTTGCCATGTATTCCTGCATTTCAGGATAATGGCTGGATTGCACCGGTCTTGTGTGTATCGAAATAACATCGTCAATTATGGCCATGTTATATTCAGCATAATTTAACAGTATGCCCCAATGAAAATCTATTCCCCAACCACTAATTGATTCATTGAAAGTAAACAAAACTTTTTTAAGAGCATCTCTAGAAAAACATGGCTGCATAATTTCGACAAAGTTAGTATAACGTAGAATAGAATTTTCTTGTCGAAATGTATGTTTATGCGAAAAAAAAGAATTAGTAATTGCGGGTTGAGCAACTGCTAATTCATATTTTTCCATATAATCAAACAACTTTTGTATGTTGTGATAATCAATTGATATATCATCATCCGGCATGTAAAAAAAATCATATTGTTCCATCAATTTTTCATTCTCTGTTAAGTATTTATAAAATAGTTTAAATTTAAATCCTTTGTTTACAAATACATATGGGCTGTCTGTCTTGAATAATTCATAAGAGTCATCATAAATTATTAAATGCAGGTCAAATGTACTTTCTTCATTAATCCATTCGCGATGCAAGCTTGAAGCACCGGCAGCTGTTAATACACAATGTTTGTTTTTTGATTTAACCATTTTATCTGTATAAAATATGTTTTAAGCGCTAACTTTTCCTATCAATTGAGTGTTACTAAAGAAATATTTAAAGCGAGCGATAAAATTTCTATTTGAAGGAAATTAATTTCAAATATAGAATGAAAATGAGGGTTTTCTTATGCGAATTTATGCGAATTTAGCTATAGAATTAAAAGAGATTAATCAAGTTTTTATTTCGGTAGAATAGCTAAAGGAAGAGTTCTTTATTAATAATAACAATAAGGATGTTTGTTGAAATAGTGCGATTGTTTCAAATTTTGTAGAGTGAGGCTCTGCAATTCGAGCCTCAATAAATAAGAGCTTGATTTTAAGTAATCTTGTACAACGTTAAGACTTAAGGGGTATGATTCTGCCGCAAAATTTCTAATGGCAAATTATTTGTAAATTCATCTTAGTTTTTTGTAACACTTTTGGAGGGAACTCCAGTATTTAAAATCTATTTTGTTGCACGTTATCCTTTTTGGTTATTTTTTCTTCCATTCTGGCTAATTTTTGCCAGCGTAATAATTTGAATTTTGCATTGTATAATTAAACAATGTAAATATGCAAAAGACAATTTTTATTACAGGTGCTTCAAGTGGGCTGGGAAAAGCAGCAGCTAAATTATTTCACAGTAGAGGATGGAAGGTTATTGCTACAATGAGAAATCCCGAAAAGGAATCAGAGCTGGATGGACTGGAAAATCTTACTTTATTGATGTTAGGTTCAATCTTAAATATCTAATATTTCATTTATTTCTTATTTTTTTTATCTGACTTTTTATACCCAGTTCCTTCATGTATTCATATACTGTACTGCATGATATGTGATAACCAGCATTCCGTAGCTCAACCGCAATTCGCTGGCAACCATAACGCTGCTTAAATGCATAGAATAGCTGTGTTATTTCTTTTTTGATTGCAATTTTTCTTTTCATTTTTTCTGTAATTTTGGGATTTTTCCACGCATGATAGCTGGCTCTACGAACGTCTAAAGCTTCGCAAATCATTCTAACAGAATATTTTTTTTCAATGCTTGCAATAAATTTAAAAAGTTGCTGTCTATCCTGATTAAGATATTTACTCCCATTTTTTAGAATTTCAAATTTTAATTCTGATTTTTCAGCTTTTTTTTCAAGTTCCAGAATTCCCTTCCTTTCAAGATTTATTTTTAAATAATCATTTGCTGTGCCATCTGCTGTACTGTATTTTTCATATTCCCGGCGCCATGAGCTTAAGGCTGCTGTGAACAGGCCAAGCTCTTTTTCTAATTTGGCCAGACTGGTTCCGCTTCTCTCATAGCTCAGAAGAACTGCCTTCTCTTTGAAAGCATAATCGTATTTTTTTCTGTTTTTTTTCATTGCTCGAATTGGATTGTTGTCTCTTAAATCTGCTGGTTCCAGTTTCATTGTTTTGTTTAGTTATACTATTCTTTAGATACTAGAATTGGTTGATTTTTTTTGATGTTTTAAACGGCTGATGATATTATTCATGATTATAAACCATTTGCTGCATTAAACTGTTCTATAGTCTTAAAATTAAGTGCAGAATGGATTCGTTTTCTATTGTACCAATTTTCAATGAATTCAGCTATTTCCTCTTTCATAATTTTCTGGCTGATCAGTGTGTTTTTGCGGTGTATTAATTCTCTTTTTAATGTATTGAAGAAACTTTCAGCAACAGCATTATCAATACTGCTTCCCTTACGACTCATGCTTCTGATACACTTATAGGAATTAAGTTTAGCGACGAAAATTTTGTTGGCGTATTGAACTCCTCTGTCAGAATGGAACAGCAATCCTTTTGAAGCCTCTCGATTGGCGGAGGCCATCTCAAAAGCGGGTAAAGTTGTAGTTCGGGTGAAGAGCATAAAGCTCAGACTCCAGCCGATAATCTTTCTGTCATATAGATCCATAATAATAGTCAGATATAAAAAACCTCTGCTAGTTTGGATATAGGTTATGTCAGATACCCAGACCTTTGATGGAGCATTAACCTTAAATTCTCGGTTTAGAAGATTAGGGGCAATACAGTTATTATGGCAGGAATTGGTTGTTGTTTTAAATTTTCTTCTGGCAACTCTTTTTAATCCCAGCTGTCTCATATATATAGTGACCTGTTCTTTGCATATTTTGTATCCTAGCTTATGTAATTCCTCCGTAATTTTATTTCGTCCATAATGTCTTTTAAAGTGGAAAAATATGGAGATAATATCTTTTTTTAATAGAACTATGTACTGCTTTTTTTTTGAAATTCCATTCTTTTTCCATCTATGGTACCTGCCGTATCCTACCTCTAAAATTTCACACATTTTCAATATAGAATATTTGTCTTCGTTTTCTTTTATGAAATTATAAATTACTAAATTTCCTTGATGAAGATAAAGAGATGCCTTTTTTAAAATTTCATATCTGAGTTCTGATTCTTTTGATTTTTTCTGAAGATCAAATATTTTTTTATTATCGGGATGAATTCTGTCGTATCCTGATCCAAGGAAGCTTCCTGGTCCGAATTCCTCATATTCTTTTCTCCATCTGCAAATCAGACTTGATCGTATGCCAAGTTCTTCTGCAGATTCTTTGATGCTGTTTTTTTCATAACTTAGCTTCACAGCATTCTCTTTATAAATACGATCATATTTTTTGTATTTCTTCTTCATAAGTTGCAGGAAATTTTTTAACTAAATAAAAGAATACCAAGTTAATAAAACAGTCCGTCTTTAATTTGGTTAAAAACAGAAATAGACTGCACCCAAAAGGTTAGACAGATTTATAAATTAAATTTGATAATAATGAGCTCGATATTGTATTTGGCTCATTCTTTTTAGATTAAGTTTTATTCTGTCATTATTGTAATAGTTTATATACTATATTATTTCTCGGTTTTTAATTTGTACTTAGTAGCGGGAACAGGATTCGAACCGTATAGTTATGATCGCTCTGCAACTCGAACCTTATTAGAGAAGAGTTTGATTTTAATGAATTTAAGAAGCATTTAAAAGTTTTGCGCCACGAGTACGCCACAAGACTTGGAGTACTAGATTATTTGTAAATTCGTCCTAGCTTTTTGCAACAGAAATGGTATCAATTCTGTTAAATAAATAGATAGAAAAATTGTTAATTATATTAAAGTGGGATAAAAGGCAAACTAATTGCTTTTTACGGAAGATATTGTTTTTGGAATTCTTCAATTGTTAAATATTCAAGAGCTGAATGTCTTCTGCAGGTGTTGTAGAAATTTTTGATATAATTGGTTACTGATGTTTTTGCTTTTTTAATGGACGCGTATTGGTTCTGATAAATTAACTCTGATTTAATTGTCTTGAAAAAGCTTTCTGCAACTGCATTGTCGTAGCAGTTTCCTTTTCTGCTCATGCTCTGAGTAATCTGATCACTTTTAGATAAAATGTACACAAAGGCTTTGCAGGCATATTGAATTCCGCGGTCTGAATGAAATATTAATTTTTGGTTTCGAATTAATGGACGGTTGCGCAAAGCCTGCTTAAAAGCAGCTATAGTTGTATCTAATGCTTTCATGGTTTTGCTTATGGACCAGCCTATAACTTTACGATCGAAGAGGTCTATTACTGCGGTAAGGTATACCCAGCCTTTCTTAGTTTGAATGTAAGTAATGTCAGATACCCAGACCTGGTTTTGGTTTCTAACTTTAAATTCCTGATTTAATAAATTGTCAGCTGCAGGATATTTGGGAGAGGAGATTGTAGTTCTTTTAAACTTTTGTTTTGCGACCCGTTGAAGATGATTCTCTAGCATTATCTTTCCAACATACGTGCGGGATACATTTATACCTATTGCTGAAAGTTCTTTAGTGATTCTTATGCTTCCGTACCTTCCTTGGCTCCAATGATAAATTCTTAGAATTTCAGATGTTATAAATATTTTTCTTTCAGCTCTGCTCGTAGATAGGTCTTTCCTCCATCTGTAGAAACAGCTTGGATCTACCTTGAAAATTTTACACATCTTAATAATTGGAAATTTTTCACAGTTTTCCATGATGAATTTATAGCGAAGCCGTCTTTTCTGTAAAATAATTCCTGCGCTGCTTTCTAAGATATCCTTTTCTATCTGAATATTTTTGATTTCTTTTTTTAATCTTATTAATTCTTTTTGGTTAGCATCTAGATCAGATTTTTTCTCAAGGGTCAGCTTTCCTTCCTTGTAAAGTTTTTTCCAATGTTGGAGGCTATTTTCATTGATGCCTAGCTCTTGAGCTACAGTTAATACACTTTTATATTGATTACTGATTGTGACGGCACAAATTTTAAATTCCAACGGCCACTTTTTTCGAGTATTTTCCATGGTTTCAAATTTATAGTGTGATGAATTGTTTTATAATTATTTATTCTTACAATTTATCAAATTAAAATCTAATCAATATTTTTAAAACCGCCTTAGTTTTTTGTGGCAAAAAAGGTATCACCTCCATTTACTCCTTCAGATAAAAATTGCCTTAGCTTTTAGTCGCAAAAAAGGTAGCAACTCCAATATTTAGTTTTATGTATTATTTTACCCAAAATAAAAAGAGACAGCCTTAATTTTTTGTAAAAAAAAGATATCAATTCCTTACATTTAAAGTTTTGAGCTGGCAATAAAATGGTAATCAAAATCTCTTATACAACTGACTACTACTATTTTGTCGCATAGTAATTATATAAAAAGCCCTGAAATTTCAGGGCTTAATTGTAATTTATTTTCAGCAAACTACATTTTTGGAAGCAGTACTGTATCCACTACATGTATGACACCATTAGATTGATTTACATCTGAAATTGTAACTTTAGCTTTATTGCCACTTTCGTCACTAATGTACAAATCTTTTCCATCCATCCAGGCAGTTAGAGTTCCGCCGCTAACTGTTTTTAAAGAAGCTTTTCCTTTACCAGCTTTTATTGCTTTTGCAATATCAGAACTATTCATTTTACCGGCGACTACATGATATGTCAATATAGTTTGTAATGATTTAATATTCTCAGGTTTCAATAATGTTTCAACAGTTCCAGCCGGCAATTTACTAAATGCTTCATTTGTTGGTGCAAAAACAGTAAATGGCCCTTTATCTTGTAAAGTTTCAACTAATCCTGCTGCTTTTACTGCTGCTACCAAGGTGGTATGATCCTTTGAGTTTACCGCATTTTCTATAATATTTTTATTAGGATACATAGCTGCTCCACCAACCATTACTGTTTTTTGTGCAAATGATGTCAATCCAAATCCTAATGCCAGGATTGCTGCTGCTAAAAATTTTCTAGTTTTCATAATTACTTTTTTTAAGTTATAAAGTCATTTACGCTTTAATATTCTTTTTGGTTTTAAAAGAGGTAAAAAATAAATTAAAATGAATACAAGAGGCGAATTGATATATTGATAATGAAAGCTCCAATATTCCCTATTGTTATTTTTGCATTATTCAGCCCACTCATTAATCCAGTTGCTAACAGTCTGGCACCACTTCTGGTCGTCATTCAAACAGGGAATAGCCAGGAAATTTTCCCCTCCATTTTTCTCAAAATCTTCTTTGGCGCGCATGGCGATTTCTTCGAGCGTTTCTAAACAATCCGAAACGAAAGCAGGTGTTACAACAGCCAGATTTTTAATTCCTTTTGCCGGCATTTTGTCAATTTCAATATCAGTATAAGGCTCTAACCATTTATCTCCCGCCAAACGCGATTGAAATGTCAGACTGTATTTATCTTCGGGAAGCCCTAATAATTTTACAACTTGTCTTGTTGTTTCGTAACATTGGTGACGATAACAGAAATCGTGCGCCGGAGATGGCGTGCTGCAGCAAGAGCCATCAATTTTGCAATGGGATTTGGTTACATCTGTTTTGCGGATGTGACGTTCCGGGATTCCGTGATACGAGAATAACAAATGATCGTATTGAAATCCGGCTAAATGTTTCTGAATGGAATCTGCTAAGTTTTTGATGTAATCCGGTTTATTGTAAAATGCCGGAACATCTGTAAATTTCATGTGAGTGAATTTCTTTTTGCGAATTTCTTCGGCCTTTACTAAAATAGTTAAAGTTGAAGCCATTGCATATTGCGGATACAAAGGAAAAAGCATTACGTCTGTAACTCCTTTATCACTTAATTCCTGAAGTCCTTTTTCTATTGTCATGCTTCCGTAACGCATCGCTAAAGAAACTGGAACATTTACAAGAGGCTGAACCTTTTTCTGCATTCTTTCAGACAATACTACTAAAGGAGAACCTTCATCCCACCAAATTTTTGCGTAAGCGTGAGCCGATTCTTCTGGTCTTTTTCTTAAAATAATACCACGAACCAATAATGCTCTCAATAAATACGGAACGTCGATCACGTATTTATCCATTAAAAATTCATCTAAATAAGGTTTTACATCTTTTGGTGTTGGACTTTCTGGAGATCCAAGATTTACTAATAATACGCCTTTCATTATGTTTTTTTTTACTTTGAGTTTTGGCCTTTGAGTGTTTATTGTTTAAATTTCTGCTAAAAGGAGCATTTGCCACTTCTAGAAATATTATTTTTATTTATGCTTCATTCTACAAGATTGATGCTGTTTTAAAATTGGTATTAATCGACATCAGGTATTTTTTTGGAGTTGTGGAAAATTTTTTCTTGAATCCTGCAATAAAATGGCTTCCGCAGCTGTAGCCTATCTTTAATCCCACTTCATTTACATTATAGGAACCACTGTCAAGCAGTTTTCTGGCGAAATCCATTTTGTAATCAAACAGAAAACCATACACAGTATCACCGTAAATTTGTTTGAAACCTATTTTGAGTTTTTTCATAGTAAGGCCAATTTCATCTGCCAATTCATCTAAACTAGGTGGTTCATTCATATTTGCAATAATAATTTCTTTGGCTTTTCTGATTTTCAAGATATTCACTTTATCTATTAAAAATGGACAATGTTCCGCACTTGGATTCTCAGACCTGTTAAAAAACAAACTTAGCAGTTCGTATCCTTTTCCTTTGTAATAAAGGTTTTTTAGGGATGGTTGAAGATTATAATGAAACAGCTGGCTTAAAACAATTGCCATCGAGGGACTGATATTTCCTTCAGTATAGTATTTTTCATTATTATAACTATCAGAATTTAAGAGTGTAATATAATCTACTTGGGCAGAAAACAGCTCATGAAATTTCTTAATCGATACAATAATAGAAATCACCCATGAATTTGGAGCAACCTCCAAATGAAGTGATGGCTGGCTCTGCGGATGGTACAAAAGCAGGGATTTTTCCTCTTTTAATTCTAAAGCATGATTATCCTGACTGAACAAAAAATTGCTATTGCCTTTCAGTCCAAAATGAAACTGAATCATAGCACTTTCGAGCTCACGGTTGACAAAAAGAGGCTATGAACCGTCATTCTGAAAGCGGATAAGGGTAAGGTCGTCTTCAATTTTTATTTCTTCCTCCATTTTTTTCTGATGTAGTGAATAATTGCTATTCAAGATTATTTTTTCTTGTTATGTCTATTTACTTCTAAGAACTGCGGTAATTTGAATGTTTATTTTATTGGAAACTTTGCTTTTTACAAGACTAGGTATTTCAATATTAAAATCACTGGCATTTACACTAAATTCAGATGCAATAGTAATTCCTGATATTGATTTGCTTATCCTTGCTGTGGTGTTTATATCCTTTGATTTTCCGTGGAGTTCTAATTTACCTTTAATAATTAAATCGGTAGGATTTCCGTTTAGGCTTTGTAGATCAAATCCTTCTATCTTTCCTTTAAAGATTGCTTTTGGAAAGCGATCGCTTTCAATATAATTTTCATTGAAATGTTCTTCCATCAAAGCGACTTTGAATCGAAATTCCTTAATCAGGGCTAAACTTGCAATTTCACCCGTTGCAGGATTCAGTACAAAAGTAACATTGGTATTTGTCGCTTTTACTTCTTCAAAAGAAGGAACGGATGCTTCAAAAGTAATTTTTCCTGATTTACTGATCATTTTTTCTTGTGAGAGGCCAATAGCGCAGACATATAGCATTGCAATAAGTATGTTTTTTTTCATATTTTTTTGGCTTTACATTGTTTTTAATGGATAAGATTTATGAGGTTTAGCACTTATTTTAAAACCGCAATAATTTGAATTTTGACCCTATCGTCAAGTTTATACTTAATAAGCGATGGGATAGGGATGCTAAACTCACTGGCATTTACGTCGAAATCAGAAATGATGGTGATTCGCGGCCCCGTCTTGGTAATTTTTGCAGTGGCTTTTATATCTTTAGATTTACCGTGAAGTTCTAACTTCCCTTTTATGATATAATCTTTATAATCTTCTGTTAGACTTTTAATGTCGAACCCCTCAATTTGGCCTCTAAAAATGGCTTTTGGATACTTATCGGTTTCCATGTAATTTTCATTAAAATGTTCTTCCATCAATGCCATTTCAAACTGGAATCCTTTCATTAAGGCAAGACTAGCCACTTCTCCAGTTGCGGGATTCAAAACAAAAGTTACATTGCTGTTAGTTCCTGCAACCGGCTGAAAAGAAGGTACTGAAGCTTCCAGAGTTATTGTTGCAGATTTAGTTACTATTTTTTCCTGTGAAAAAACAATAAAAGAAGCCAATAGCATTGGCATTATTATGATTTTCTTCATGTTGCTGTTATAGATTATTTTTCTAATAATCCATCCTGATTCCATTTATTTATAATGTCGATAGTAGCTTGAGGCAATCTTGGTCCGCCTTGCGGCATTAAGGAACTATCTCCATTTTCTAAAGAAATTCGTGTAAGCAATCCTCGGTTTAAAACTGCATTTTTCACCTGTTCATAAGTAACTAAAGACATTGGCGCGCCATTTTTAGGAACTGCCGCATGGCATACAACACAGTTATTATCAATAATAGATTTTACATTTTGGTTGTATGTTGCCAAACCATTAATTGGTGTAGAGTCAATTAAAGTACTTGGATCATCGTTGGCACAACTTACAAAAATTGATGCTAATGATGAGATGGCGAAAAGGGTTTTTAAATTCATAAGGCTGGTTTTTAGTTATAAATAAATGCATGATTTTTTTAAGGATCATCAGGCATTTCAAAATCATATACGTTGAAAAGAATAATACAGATTTGGCAAGAGGCATATTTAATGTTTTAAATCCAATAGGTATTTTTTAACGTAGATAATTTGAAATACTAAAAACCAGTTATGAGAAAAAAAATACTAATTACAATTTCCCTTTTTATAATAATCGGAATTTCGGCGTACCTCTACATCTACAAAGGGCATAGAAATATAGAATCAGAAACTGCCGATTATGTTGTAACCGTTAACGAACTAGAAAGAGAGTTTACTTCAAACGATAGTCTGGCTTACATCAAATATCAGGACAAAACAATTGAATTATCTGCACGAGTAACAAGTATTGATAAAGCCAGTAATGGAATTGTTATGAGCGAAAAAATATTTGTGACATTCAAAAACGGTTTGCCGCAAAATATTATATCTGGAAAAACCCTAAAAATTAAAGGGCGTTTTTTAGGATATGACGAATTGCTCCAGGAATTTAAAATAGACCAATCTTCAGTTGTACACTAATACAAATAACAATTTAAAACTAACCTCATGAAAAACTTTATTCTATTACTTTTTTTATTTCCGCTATTAACCTTCTCTCAAACCGATTTGCTGTCTGGAGTAGAAACTCCTTCTGCAAAAGAAAAAGTGACATCTGCATTCAAAGCCTTAAAAATCGTTAATCTTGAGTCTACAAAATTGGCAGCAAAAAGGGATTTGTATTTTGTTGTTGCACACCGATTTGGTTCTATTAAAGATGGTTTTGAAGGTTTCTACGGATTGGATAATGCCAATACACAAATAAAATTTATTTACGGTTTAACAAATGGATTTAATGTAAGTGCAGCCCGAAGTGAATTTGCTTATGACTTTGCAACAAAATATATGTTGTTTCCCCAAATAAAAGATGGTTTTCCTGTTACTATTGCCGGCTTTAATAGTTTGTCTATTAATAACACACTAAAAGAAAGCCTGTATCCGAAACTTCAATTTAAAGACAGGCTGACTTATGTAGCGCAGCTCTTAATTTCAAGAAAATTTACTGAAAAACTGTCTTTAGAGATTGTACCATCATTCTTTCATCAAAATTTTGTTGAAGACGTAGATCAAAGTAATACGCAATATGCGATAGGATTTGGAGGCAGATATAAATTCGCTAAGCGCTGGTCTTTAAATATGGATTATGCGGCGCATTTAAACAGAGCACCAAATTCACTTTATAAAAATCCGCTGTCTATAGGTTTTGATTTAGAAACCGGCGGACATGTTTTTCAAATGCATTTTACCAGTTCGCAGGCAATTGATGAAGCGGGATATCTTGGGAGAACTACTGGCGACTGGGCAAAAGGAGATATATTTTTTGGATTTAATCTTGCCAGAGTTTTCTAGTATCTCCTTTATAATTAAATTATTAGGTAATTTCTGTATTTATAATAATTCTAAATTGACCGATTTGTAACGATTTCTAAAACCACAGGAATAAAGTATTCGTAAATAATTTTCAAAACCTAAAAATTATGAAAATCAATAAAAACATCAAAAAAGGACTTTTGATACTGAGCGGAATACTTGGATTATTTATCGCCATTTTGCTTTTTCACATCATAACAGCAAAACCACCTGTTTATGATACTCCAAATTTGCAAGTAAGCAGAATCGATTTTAAATCAGATATCGATTCTCTGCAAGCCAGACAAATTTGTGCTGACTTAAGAAGTATAAAAGGTCTGACATCTGACTCCATTATCGTTAAAAGAAATGTTGTGGTGTATTTCCACAATAATAAAATTACAAACTCTGAGAAAGTTTTCAATGAGTTAATGGCTAAAAGACATTATGATGCCAAGCGTTATATTTTACCAGCAAATCTGGCAAGCAAAGAAGTTTGCCCTATGGATCAAAATAGTTTGAGCTATAAATTATCTCAAAAAATTAATCGTTTTTTTAATTAACCCTTTAATACCTTATTTTATGAAAATTTATTCAAAACTTACACTTAGTGTATTACTTGTTGCATCTGCAACTATGATTTCTTGCAGTAGTAATGATGACGAAACTCCAGAGCCAGCTGCAAAGCCTTCTATTTATGAGCGTTTAGGCGGAACTAAAATGGTTTCTGATCCAGATAATTCGGGTCAAATGATTGAACAGGGACGTTTGAATTTCCGTAAAGTAGTAAATTCAGCTATCGGATTAATTGTTGCTGATATTCAATCGAATGCTTCAGGTAATCTGCAGGCACATTTTGCTCCTTTATTAGCAGAAACTGGAACTACTCAGTCTACTAATATTGCTAAATTATCAGATAATCTGACAGATTTCTTCTCATACAATACTGGAGGGACAAATGCTGTAAATACATATTCTGGTTTGAGTATGTCAGCTGCACATGATCCTGCAAAAAATCCTCGTATGGGAACAAAATCTAGTAATGCAGATTATACAAAATTTGAAGGATATGTTGGAGCTGCAGCAAATGCAAATGGTGTTGCTTCAAATACAGAACTTTACACAGATATTGTTGCTGTTTTAGAATCATTGAGAACTCCTATAGTTCAAAAATAAATTTCTTCTCAAAACGCTGCCTGAAAAAGGCAGCGTTTTATATTTCAATACTATTTTGAAGTATATAAAAATTTTTGAAAACCTGTTATTGTTACAATATCAGGAAATTATACAAAATCGCCGGTTTGAATCAATTTATTTCATAGTGATATAAAAAATTACGACTAGCGTTCTTGTATAAATTAGCAAGTAATAATTTTTGAACTTTTTAAGGAAACCATAAATATGGAAAATTTTAATACGTCCAGATCCACTACTTTTTACGCATTAGGGTTAAGTTACAAGAAAGCAGATGCAGTTATAAGAGGAAAATTTAGTCTAGATACTAAAGCACAATCTGATTTATTGTTACAAGCTAAAGCAGAAGGTATAGAATCATTAATTGTTACTTCTACTTGTAATAGAACTGAAATTTATGGTTTTGCCCATCATCCTTATGAGTTAATAAAATTACTTTGCGAAAACAGCAATGGTTCTGTAGAAGAATTTCAGGAAGTTGCTTATATATATAAGAATGAAGAAGCTGTTAACCACATGTTTCGGGTAGGAACAGGTTTAGACAGTCAGATTTTGGGAGATTTTGAAATTATCAGCCAAATTAAAATCGCTTTTAATAATAGTAAACAGGAAGGTTTGGTAAATACATTTCTGGATCGTTTAGTAAATACTGTTATTCAGGCGAGCAAAAAAGTTAAAACGGAAACTAAAATTTCTTCTGGTGCAACATCAGTTTCTTTTGCATCAGTACAATATATTATCAGAAATGTTGCAGATATTGGGAACAAAAATATTTTGTTATTCGGAACAGGAAAAATAGGCAGAAATACGTGCGAAAACTTAGTAAAACATACTAAAAACAGCCATATTGCCCTTATAAACAGAACAAAAAACAAAGCCGAATTATTGGCCGGCAAGCTGAATGTTATTGTAAAAGATTATGCTGATTTAAAACAGGAACTGCAGCAGGCTGATGTGCTGGTTGTAGCTACAGGAGCACAAAATCCCACTATTGACAAAACATCGCTTGCTTTACAGAAACCCTTATTGATTCTGGATTTATCCATCCCGCGCAATGTAGATACCAATGTAGAAGAAATCTCCGGTGTAACTTTAATACATCTGGATGATTTATCTCAAATTACTGATGACACGCTGGAAAAGAGAAAACAGCATATTCCTGCTGCGGAAGCCATTATTGATGATCTAAAATTAGAACTGAATACCTGGGTGAACGGCCGAAAATGTGCTCCGACTATCCATGCCTTAAAATCCAAGCTAAATGATATTGTATCAGCAGAATTTGCTTTTCAAAAAAAGAAAATAACCCATTTTGATGATGCACAGATGGATTTAATCAGTTCAAGAATTATTCAAAAATTAACAAACCATTTTGCCAGCCATTTAAAAAATGAAAACACTTCAGTGGATCAAAGCATTGAATTCATTGAAAAAGTATTTCAGATAGGACAGCTTGCACCGAATAAGGCTTCTTCACCAATAGAAGAAAAATACAAAATCAATCTGTCATAAATGCTTAATCAGCTTCAGTTTCAAACTTACAGCAAAGTTCTGAAGCAAGTGATACAAAAATAGAACCCGTCAGCTGCGCTGCACGCTGCGACGGGCTTGTCCATAAACATAATCTTCCAAAAAATGTTTACTTAATTCTGCATGAGAGTAATCAATTCCTCATTTGGTAAAGTTAGACTAATTAATTTGGTGATAATTATATGATTATTAATTAATTTTATAATTAGCTTTTTTACTATAAATTGCCTCACATCATTGATCCATGTTATAAAAAAGGCAGGCCGGCGTGCCAAACGCTTGAGGAGTAAACTAATTTTCTGCCTCAGCTGAGCAATAATTGATAATCAGAGAGTGAGAGTGGAAAATTCAATAAATGATAAATAGTTAACGATTTAATGGGTTTTCATTATTTCAATTACTAGAAATTTAAAAAAAAGGAGTATGGGGTCTATTCCATTTTTGGCGTTCGAATTCTGTTAACTTTTAACGTACTTTATCTTATTTTTCAAGTTGAAAGATTACTATTTGAAATTGCTGGTCAAAAATGGTTTGTAAACATCGTCGGCGTTAAACGCTAAAAATGTTAAACTTAAACTTTTTAATCAAATAAAGTATCAGTCGAAAATATCTAATTATTGAAAGCAGGCTTTAAAATTCTATTTAGGCTGCAAAAAATTAAACTATTAGAAACTATTCAAATCAAAATTTGACGATGATTTTAGATTTTTTTACAATGGCTAAGGGGTTTGGGTAAAGTTCCGCCAGAGTGCAGTATTGAATCCCAAAAAGCGCATATTGAATAGTATCAATATGCGCTTTTTAGTTAGGACTTTTTATGGAATTAGACTTTTCCTAAAGTATAAAGCTGCTCCATTGTAGGTGTAAGGCTTCCTCCTGCAGGTTCCAACGTGATGCCAAAAGCTTCAGCTGAATCGGTTTGGCTTACAGCGAAGATTTTTTGAGAGTTTTCTTCAAAATTATCCAGCAGACCAATACTTGTCGGTGTAAGCACCGGACTTAGTTTTAAAGACCAAACCTGGTAAACCATTCCTTTTGGAGGGTTTGGCAGACCTGCCGCGTCGATATAAGTCGTTTTTGTTTCTTTGTTCCAATACACTTTTGCAAATGATGCCGGAGATATTGATTGTCCGCCCAGAGTAACGCTTGTGTTTTTAATGTCTCTCACAATGCTCAGATTTTTCTCAGTCTGTTTATTCTGCTGGTCTAAAAAAGCATATTCTCTTTCAATTTTATTTTTTTCGCCTCCAGCCTCAGAGACTGCCTGTTTAGATTTTGCCAGTTCTAAAGTCTGATATCCAAAACCTAAGAGCAGTAATACGGCAGCCGCCCAGCTCAAGTACTGCGAACGGTTTGATGCTGATTTTATATTGATAACTTTACCATCGTTAAGCTCTAAAAGCGCTTTTGTTTTCTCGAAATTGGCAACCGAATGGAAAGGTGAGAAGCTTGATGATAAGGCTGAAACAGCTTTTTCTATAGCAATGATTTCACTTTCAACCTCAGGGTTTTTTCTAGCAAGTTCGGCAATTTCCAGGTTCTCTTTTTCTGTCAGCAGGCCGTAAACGTAAAGTTCTAAAATGCCTGATTCAATATATTCCTTATCTTCCATTATATCTTTAAATAATTTCTTAAATCGTTGATACAGTTTCTGTTTTGTGTTTTGATAGTGCCCAGCGGCATGGCAAGCTCTTCCGATGCTTCTTGCTGGGTATATCCCTTAAAGAATAGCAGATCAATAATCTCGATACATTTTGGTTTCAGTTTTTTTACGAATTCCTGAATTCCTATAGAATCAATTCTGTTTGTGAGCTTGTTGCTATCATCTAATATATTTACGAAATTATCCGAAGAAAGGTTTTTTTGGTTGTTGTTGAAATTTTTGGACCGCAGCTTGTCAATCGATGTGTTCCTTGCAATATTAAGGATCCATGTGTAGAACCTGCCCTTGCTTTCACTGTAACTATCAATGTTTTTCCAGATTTTTACAAAGACTTCCTGCAGGACATCTTCGGCTTCTTCCCGGTTTTTTACCAGAACATTTATGACCGAAAATAAGCTTTTTGAGTACATATCGTAGAGATGGGTGAAAGCCCTTTCATCTTTTTTGCGGATTAGTACCAATAATTCTTCTTGGCTCATAGGATTGGATTTAAAGCTTAAATAAATTTTAATTTCTTATAAAGTGGTAATGCCGGATAAAGGTAATTTATTTTTTACGTAACTGGCCCAAAAGCAGAAATAAAGGATATTACTTTCAAAATACCAATTTTCGGGGATTATGTTATGTTGATGTTCTTCTCTTGCACCGTTGCTTTTTCTATTTCCATAAATAGGAATAAATCCATTTTTAACCTCTATTAGAACTTAAGATTCAACTAATGGTTGAGATGATGAATAATTTTCTAAATCAGATTGGCCTTACTGGAAGTAGAGGATGTCTTTATATTTTTTCAGTATTTCGGTTTGGATGCCCCGCTGAGCACTGAAAAAAAATATTTGATTTCACAAATGATTTTAAATAAGATATTTCTTGTATGATTTATTAAAAGCAGACAGACAACATTACCTTTTTGTGGCAAAAAGGAAGCATACCCAGTTTAGTTAGTTGAATTTAGAGTTATCCGCCTTGCAGTACATCTTTATTGTATTTGTTCCGATATTCTAATGGCGACAGCCCTGTAATTTTCCTAAACACTTCCCGGAAGGCTTTAAGGTCTGAATAACCAACCTCGTACATAATTTCATTAATAGTTCTGCGGCTTGTTTCGAAAGATTTTTTTGCAGCTTCTACTTTTATCCTTTGCAGATATTCTGTCGGCGTATTACCAGTAGCTTTTATAAAGCGACGGTCAAAGTTGCGCCTGCCGATGGCAAGACTGGCTGACAGGTGCTCAATTGAGATCTTTTCTTCCGGTTTGCTTTCCATATATACCTGTGCTTTTTTAACCAGTTCATCGCTATGAGTTTTTTGTCCCTCGAAAATAATAAAAGTTGACTGGCTTTGCCTGCCGATATCAATCTGGAAAACCTTGGAACAAAAAATGGCAGTTTCCCTGTCGTAATATTTCTCCACCAGATAAAGGATAAGGTTTAGGAAAGAATAAGCCCCGCCGTTGGTATAAATTCCCTTTTCATCTGTGATCAGCTGATCGGTCTGTAAATTGACTTTAGGATAGCGCTGCTTTAATTCATTAGCAGCAGACCAATGAGTAGAACAACTCTTACCGTCGAGTAATCCTGCAGCTGCCAAAAGGTAAGATCCGGTACATATACTGGCAATGCTGGCGCCATATCGATATTGTTTCCCTAACCAATGTATCAATTGGCCATTAACTTTAACAGCCTGCTGATAATTATGGTTTAATGATGGCACAATAATAAGGTCGGTTTTGCTGATTTCTGCTATATATTTGTGCGGTCTTGCAGTAAACAATCCGCCATAGAACCCGACTTCGCCTGAAATCCCTGCCAGTTCAATGTTAAATATTTCTTTTTTTCCGATTTCTTTCTGATAGCTGTTGGCACGCGTAAAAATTTTATAAGCGCCAACAATGCTGCTCAGGTTATTTTCGCCGTCAGGAACAAGTATGGTTAAGTTTTTCATAAATACTGCTTTGCGTAAAGATAAAACTTTATGCTGTCCAAATCAACCCATTACATTGTCTGAATAACACCCTTTGAAAACGTAATTTGGACAGTACATTTGTTATTCAATGTTCCTATAAAAAACTAAATATTTAATTTATGAAAAACACAGTTACCTTGTTTATACTGACTTTTATCAGCCTTAGCGGTTATAAATGTAATGCCCAGCAAATAAATGCTAATCAAATAAAAGCAACAACTATGAGAACAACACCTGTTAAAACTGAAAAAAATCTTCTTACAGCTAAGGAAAGGGATTATGCTGTTCAATTTTTAAAAGAAACCGAATCAGGGGTTTTTGATGCAGTAAAAAGCCTGCACGAGGTGCAATCAACATTTAAGCCCGCTGCCGGGAAATGGAGTGTGGAAGATTGTGTCAAACATATTGCTGCTGCAGAAAAAGTACTATGGGCAATGATCGAAGAATCATTAAAGCAGCCGGCAAACCCCGAAAAAAGAGAAGAAATTAAATTTACGGATCAGCAATTAATCAAGGCCGTGGAAGACCGCTCGCAAAAATCAAAAACATTCGAGGCTTTAGAACCGGCAAATTCGAATTATAAAACAATGGCTGAGGCGCTTGCTTCTTTTAAAGAGAATCGTGAAAAATTGATCACTTTTGTTAAAAGTACCAAAGAAGACTTACGAAACCATGTATGTGTGCTTCCTATCGGCACCTATGATGCGTATCAATTCATACTGCTTATTTCGGCCCACAGTAATAGGCATACACAGCAAATTGAGGAGATAAAAGCTAATATTGATTTTCCAAAGAAATAATAATACTGAAACCAAGCCAGATTAAATTAGGATTGACACCTTGTCTGGTGATGATTTAAATTTACAATTTAATTGTTTTATGGGGTTAATTTACGATACTTTGTTCCTATGTAATCCAGAAAGTCGGGTTCAATTCCCTGCTGGCGAATCAGCGTTTGAATTTGTGCCCTGTGATGAATCGAATGATAATTTAACTGTAAGGCAATATCTTTAGGGCTTGCTGCCCATTTGGTATTGTCAAATCCAATGAATGTGACTTCATCACTTAATTCTTCATCAGTCTTCGATGCGATATATTTCAGCCATAAATCAAGACTTTGATTCCATTGTTTTTCTAAATCATCAAAGCAATAAAGAGGATCCCACCAAGACATTTCTGCTGCTTTTGGATCATGTAAGATTCTTGCCATCCATTTATATTGAGAATTTATTAAGTGGCTAAAAAGTTTAACCGCGCCGGTTTTATCGGATAACTGCAGGATTTTCAAAAGAAGTTTTTTGTTGGCAGTATCATTATAGATAAAGGTATCTATCAAATATTTCTTCATACTCATAATCAGATTTTTTAATTAGGAAAAAAATTAAATCTAAACCTTATTGCTATATTCTTTCGGATTAATATTGTTAAATATTTTATTGAGCTAATATAAAACTAAAAATTAGAATAATTATAAAATGAATTGCCCAGCCTAAATATTTGCAGAGACAGTTTTGAAAAGCTAAATTTGTATTTATGGCAAAACTTATAAACCTTAAGATATTTTCTCATTTCTTCCGTTCTTCTTCAGCAGGAGGCATTATATTGCTAATCTGTGTAATGATATCGCTTTTTATCGCTAATTCCGGGTGGTCGGAAGGTTTTAAGGAAATCCTTAATTTAGAACTCGGATTCAATACAAATACGGTACATCTTCGTTATCCTGTTTTACTTTGGATTAATGACGGGCTTATGGCGATCTTTTTTCTTCTTGTAGGATTGGAAATAAAAAGGGAAATAATTGAAGGGGAGCTCTCTTCATTTTCCCAGGCTTCCCTGCCGGTTTTAGCGGCAATAGGGGGAGTAGCCGTTCCGGCTTTGATTTATGCTTTTTTCAATGGTGGAGATTCACTGACTGCTAAAGGCTGGGGGATTCCTATGGCAACAGACATTGCATTCGCACTGGGGATTTTGTCCCTTTTGGGAAATAAAGTCCCTTCAGGGCTTAAAATATTTTTAGCTGCCCTGGCTATTGTCGATGATCTTATTGCTATTTTGGTAATTGCTATATTTTATTCCTCAGAATTGAATTTTGTCTATTTAGGATATGCAGGGGCACTTTTTGTGTTACTGATTATTTTTAATCGGACGGGGATTAAAAATCTGCTTTTTTACCTGGTTCCTGGGGTTGTTATCTGGTATTTTATTCATCACTCGGGCATTCATGCCACTATTGCCGGTGTACTGGTAGCCATTACGCTGCCCACTAATGAAGAAGATACCGATTCGCCGCTTGAAAAATTAGAACATGCCCTCACGCGTCCGGTCAATTTTATCATTATGCCTGTCTTTGCCCTTGTCAATACCAATATTACTTTTGAATCAACGATGATAGAGGGACTTTTCAGTAATCTGGGGCTGGGTATTATCCTTGGATTGTTTTTAGGAAAGCCAATTGGAATCTTTGCGATGTCATGGTTATCGGTAAAATTAAAAATTGCCCAGCTTCCCGAATCAACTACATGGACGCACGTCTTGGGCCTTGGGTTATTGGGTGGAATCGGTTTTACGATGTCCATCTTTATTGCCTTGCTCTCGTTTGGAGACCTGCTGCATCAAAATGAAGCCAAATTCGCCATATTAATCGCCTCTACAATAGCGGGTATTTCCGGATTTTGTATTTTGAGTCTGTACAATAAAAAGCAAAAAAAGACTTTTCAGGAGCACTAAGGCTTCCTGAAAAGTTCCACATCTTTAACGGATAATCTCTCATTAAGCCATTTTTGTAATTTTTCATTTTCAGCCTTATTAAGGTCTTTGGGGGCATCATAGATGACAGCAGTTATGGCAGTGGTGCTGTCCTTCTGATTGATTAATGTGCTTTTGGTTATGGAGAGTGAACTTATAGCGGGAAATAACACCCTGGTCTCTTTTAAAATCTGACGGCTGTCAAATTTGTTTTTGGTCAGTTCTTTTTCCAGCTGCATGATCCTCACATCTTTAAGGTTCATTTCGTTTTCACTGCTTTTGATCTGGTTCAGTATATCTCCTTTTAGGGCATTGAAACGATCGGTGCTGTCCTGTCGAATCTGTAACTGGGTGCCTGCAAGGTATTTGTTGCGGTTCAGCCTGTTGGTAAGATCTTTTATTTCTAAAGCGGAGAAACGCTTTGATAGGAAAGCCAGTTCTAGTTTTTTGCTTTTAGAGTTAAAATCAGTTTTTTTATAAACTACAGTATACCCTTTATTGCTGAATTCGCTTTCGATAAAAAGATTTACATTTTTTTTAAACTGCTGCTCCCTGTAGAGCGAGTAGGCAAGATAACTGCTGGGCACCAGCATAATGGTAATTAAAAAAGCGATGGTATACTTTACGCGTTTTTGATGTTTTTCATCGACCTGTTTAACAGCTGGATAGTTAAGGTATTTAATAATTAAAAACGTTGCGATCCCTATAAAGACGCAGTTAATGCAGTAGAGATAAAAGGCGCCAAGGAAAAAGGTCCACTGCGCGGTAGCGATACCGTAACCAGCCGTACATAATGGTGGCATAAGCGCCGTTGCAATGGCAACCCCGGGAATGGGATTTCCTTTTTCGGACCTTGTGACGGCAATAACCCCCACAACACCCCCAAAAAAAGCAATAAGGATATCATAAATATTAGGGGAGGTCCTGGCCAGAAGTTCAGACTGCACATCCTTGAAAGGGCTAAGGTAGAAATATAACGTTGAAACCACCAGGCTGACCACTGTTGCAATAAGCAGGTTATTGAGGGATTTTTTAAGCAGTGAAAAGTCGTAAATGCCCAGTGCAAACCCGGCACCTACAATGGGGCCCATAAGAGGGGATATCAGCATGGCCCCAATGATAACAGCCGTTGAGTTTACATTCAGTCCAACCGAAGCCACAATAATGGCGCAGGCCAGAATCCAAAGGTTAGCCCCTTTGAAGGTTATGTTTTTCTTTACGGCCTCTAAGGTTTTTGCCCTGTCATCTTCTCCGTCCCGAAGGTTGAGCAGATCTGTAATTTTTCTCATCATCTATAAAATTAGTAGCTAAATACCTTTTTTTGGCATGTATAGCTAAGATAAGACTAATTTTAATAATTATTAGGCTTATTGCGTAAATGACAACAGATGGAAATTGGTGTAAATTTAGCTGTATTAACGCAAAATTTTATTCAAAAATCATGGATTTAAGCCTGTTTCTGTAGGACTCCAGTACATCTGATTTGGTTATAAAGCCGTAATATTTGCCATTTTTCAGTACTGGCAGAAAGACCTTATTGCTTTTTTCAAATTTATTCATGACTGTTTCCATGCTGTCAAAGAGGTGGACTGTCTGGATGGGCTGCACCATAATATCCCCGACAATGATATTTTTGGTTTTAAGGTTATCGAAAATAACTTCCCGTATATCATTAAAATAAACCAGTCCCTGAAGATCATTCTCCTTGTTTATAACCCCGAAAATAACCTGGTCTGAATGTGCCAGAAGATCGGCAACATTTTCAAGGTTCTGATTGGTTTCTACAGTGAGGTAATCTTTTTTGACAAGATCCTCGATTTCCAGTGTGCAGAGGATATTGGTATCCTTGTTACTGGTAAAAACATTTCCTTTTCTGGCCAGATTCTTTACATCCAGGGAGTGTTTTTCAAAACGTTTGGAAACAGCAAAACTCACAGAGGCAACTATCATAAGGGGAATCATCAGGTCATATCCTCCGGTGATCTCCGCAATAAGGAAAATAGCGGTAAGGGGCGCGTGAAATAACCCGCTCAGGATTCCGGCCATACCAACAAGAGTGAAATTGCTGACCGGTAAATCAGTAAGGCCTGTCAGATTTAAAAATTTTGAAAAGAAATAGCCTGCATAAGAGCCCAGAAACAGGGAAGGGGCAAAATTACCGCCATTACCGCCGCTTCCCAGGGTAATACCCGAAGCAAAGGCCTTGAGCAGCATTGATAAACCAACAAAAACCAGTAAAACCAAATGATCACCGGCATAATCTGCAAAGAGCGTATTTTCCAGCAGTTTTCCAGGATCTTTATCTGCCAGGGTTTTAATGCTTTCATACCCTTCTCCAAAAAGGGTCGGAAATATAAAAATCATAAGCCCCAGAATAGTGGCGCCAATGAGCGCTTTTTTATAAATACCAAATTTTAAATGGGCAAAATAATGTTCGGTCTTCAAAAAATTTCTAGCATAGAAAACTGCAATAAAACCCGTAAAAAGTCCCATCAATACGTAAAAAGGAATATTGTGATAATCGAAGGTTTGTTTTTGTCTAAAGGCCAGTAATATATCATCATTTAATACTATTGTAGAAACCAGTGTACCTGTAGCCGCTGCGATCATAATAGGAGTGAAGGCCGAAATGGTTACATCAACCAGCAGTACTTCAATAGCAAATAGGACCCCTGCAATTGGCGCATTAAAAGCTGCTGCTATACCGGCTGCCACTCCGCAGCCAATTAATAAAGTACGTTCCTGATAACTTAATTTGAACTGCTGGGCAAAGTTGGAACCAAAAGCAGCTCCGGTTATCACAATAGGACTTTCCAGCCCCGCGGACCCTCCAAGTCCCACGGTTAGAGAGCTTGTGATAATCTGCGCGTACATTTGCTTTTTAGGAATAATGCTGGCTTTTCTCGCTACAATATATAAAATTTGCGAAGTACCTTTTTCAAGAGTACCTCCCAGTACTCTTTTGACAACAAAAACAGTTAAAAGAATTCCGATAATAGGTAAGATACTATTGATAAAACTCAGTTTTAAAGTACCATTTATATATGTTGCAAAGGAATAAACCCAGTGGGCAAAAGCTTTTAGAAAAATAACGGCAAAGGCAGAAGTAATTCCAATTAACACACTTGAGAGAAAAATAAATTGTTTTCTGGTAATTTTTTCCTGCCCCTGAATTAAGAGCTGTTTTACTTTTAGAAGCTGTTTTTTGAGCATTTCTTGAAATTATATTCTATAAATGCAAAGTTACTTCCCCAATGAGGTCTTTGAAAAAATTAAACGTTAATGTAATGCTAATTTTAAAGGCAACTTTTACTGCCTGGCATAATTTGATTATCGCAACTGGTATTTAGAATTTTCGCCGCTACATTAAGTTCTATATAAGCAAGCATGCAGATGATGGCTATTTCAAGTAAAAAATACATCAAACCAAGAGCTGTAAGCTCATGATGATGAATAAATAAAAAGGCAGAGGTTAACATACAATAAAATAAATTGGCAAAGCTTATTATTTTTATATAAAGCTTCCATTTTCTTTTTAGAAATAAAAAGCAGACTGCTGAATATAGCCAAAAACAAGCCGCTGTTGACCAAAGTATAGTTAGTGTATTTTTAGGCATGCCAAAATACTCTGTAAGATTTCGCAATACCACAAAAAGTAATAAGGCAGTAAGAAAAGCTCCTATGCTGTCAATTAAAAAAAGTGTCTTAGGTTTTTTTACTAATTGATTAGTCAATCCTTTGATAATTCTATTCATTTTCAATTGTAATTCAGAACTAATATAAGCTTTTTTTTTACTTGTGAGGTTTTCTTGTTTTATCAATAATAAATATTTATTTAATATTTACCACAAAAAAATAGCAGTTAGTTTTTGAATTTTGATAATAACAATTGCAAAATGGTTGCAGTAGAACAGGGAACTGCTAGCAAGGTTTCTGTCAGATAAAATCTTCGCTAATAAAGGCATCATCAAAAATTGTGAAAAAAAAATGAGTACACACTTTTGATGACTTTTATGAATGGCGGAGATTGCAATCGTATAAGTTAAGAATTGCTATTTGACGTCTCAATTATAGAAATGAAATCAGCTATATTAATTTTATACGGATAAGGAAAGGAACAATAAGTGAATAGGTAAAGCACTATTAAGGATAAAATTTTGTTATGTTAAAGCTAAAAGAAATTTATGAACAGTGAATTCAAAAGCATACGCGAACTTATATTGCATTATATAGATATTAGCGACCTTGAATGGGAGCAGTGTAAATCTATGTTTAATCTTAAGCGCATTAAAAAAAAAGAAATAATTCTTTCTCAAGGAGAAATCTGCCGCGAAATATATTTTGTAGTAAAAGGTATAATGCGGATCTATTTTATTGATGAAAATACTGATGAAAAAACATTTCATTTTTCACTGGAAAATACTTTTGCTACAGATTATCAGAGTTTTTTAAAAGAGACTTCTGCAGACTTTTATATTCAGGCACTTGAAAATACGACAGTAATAGTGATTACTTTTGAGATGCTGCATTTTTTATATAAGAATCTTCGATATGGAGAAAAGTTAGGGAGACTTATTGCAGAGGATTATTTTTTTTTGATGAATTATAAAATTAAAGGATTTTATACACAGACTCCCATACAGCGTTATAACAGTATGAATATTACCTATCCAAAAATACTCATCCGTGTACCTCAACACTATATTGCATCCTATCTTAACATTAGCCCTGTTCACTTAAGCCGTCTCAAACAAGGTATTGAGTGATAATTGGATCAAAATATAAACAAATGTTATTGCTGTAACTTTTTTAAGAATTTAATTTTACAAGATTGTAAAATGAATAAGGATTCAACATTTTGTCATTATGGATAATGATAAGCTGTATATGATATTGGTGCATTATTTGAATATTGTCGGGAAGAATTAAAAGAGATATAGTACTATGGAAATGTTAATAGGCGTGAAGATTAAAAGTATTAGGGAATTAAAAAATTACACTCAGGAGTATACAGCGTATCGGCTGGGAATAACACAGGCAGGGTATAGCAAGATTGAAAAAGGAACAACAGCATTGAGCCTGGAGAAACTTCAGCAGCTTGCAGTTATCTTCGAGCTGTCTGTAGAAAATATAATCAATTTTGAGATTCAGAGATATTTTAGTGAAGAAAAACATAGTAAAAAGTACGATACTGTAAAGGGCCAGAATAACTTTCATTTAATTGCAAAACTATATGAAGATAAGATTATGCTTTTAGAAAAACTCCTTGGCAAAACAGATCAGGAGCTTAAATATTATAAAGAAAAATGCAGCACTTTATAGTCTTCCATCTTAGGACAAGTGTGATAATAAGGAAAGCCGGCGGGAAACATAACAGTATCCTAATGAATCAAAGGGTATTTCAGAGATTGCTGCGGCTTTGAAATAATTAAATTATTGATTTGGATTTAACTATTTAAAAAAAGGAAAGTTACTAAAACATTGATTTGTTGGGAATTATTTGTAAATTAGGATCTGTTTCATGGAAAGGGTTCATTGTACTTAAATTAAGTCATGAACCCTTTTTTTATGAATCTAAATCATTCCAGCCATTTTAAAACCGATCTGTAAAATAGACTGATTGAATAGCTTTTATGGATTATATTTTAAAATATGACGTATTGGCTGCCCTTTGAAGATAAAAAAAGAGGCTCCCCAAAGCCTCTTTTAAATTAATGTTTACCATTTCCTTTTCCCTTGCCATTTCCATTATGGTTTCCATTATCATGGTGGCTTTTATCTTTATTGTTTCCTTTTCCCGGCTTTTGTCCTATTGTTTTTTGAGGTTTTCCTTTATAGCCCTTTGCATATTTTACTTTATGGGATTTAAAGCTGTCGTAAGGCCTGTCTCCTCTGTAATCAGTCAGTACTACTTTATATTCATTATAAAGATCATAGTTTCGATAGGCAGAGGGAAGTGATCTGGTTCGAACCCATTTTCCGTTATTGAGATAAACATAATTGGACGTGCTTACATCGTAATAGGTTTCAAGATCCGGCAGATAATAATAACGGGCATCCGTATAACCGGCAGGTCCCCAGGCAGGAGGTGTTCCTATGTTTACATTTACTGATACCTGAGCCTGAGCGTAACCAAATGAAAGGAATAATACCCCGATCAAAAAATATTTTAAAGTTTTCATGATTTTACTTTTTAATTCATTATTACATTTGGATAAAAACAATAAACATGCCGTAAATTCATATCCATTACACTTGTTTGATTATGTGTTATTTATACTTAATGTTGATACTAATAATATCAGAAGTCATATTGGTAGTTCGTGTATAATGCCCATAACGAATCTCCAGCGTATTCCAATGCTTTAGGCCAAAAATTCCATTAAGGGGCGTGAATTTCATTCCCATTCCAAAGAAACTGCTGTCGAACTTGGATAGATCATAGTTGCTGGTATAGAATTCATCACCTGCAGTATGCTGGCCGTAAGGTTTGAAATACTTGGTTCCGCTCTGGGTGTAATACCTGTAAAATGGGCTTAATGAAAAAGCCTGAGTTAATTTTACCGGAATTTCAAGATCGGCCGTATGTGCTTTAAGGCTCCAGTCATCGGCGTAATATCTGTAATAGGCGCGGATAATTATATTGTCCCCCAAGAAATAACTGGCCCTTATTCCCAATGGGATTTTAAGCCTTGTATCGGGCATTTTTTCCTGATGGACAGAGCCGTCAGCAAAATAAACCCTGTGAAAAGGAAGACTTAAATAGCCATTCTGGCTGATGAAGTCCCCTACGAGCATTAGCTGCAGGTTTTTGTTTACAACCTGGGAGTAACTCAAAGTTCCTGCAAAAGTATTCCTGTTCGCACTGCCATAACCCTCGCTTGTTGTGCCTCGAAGCTCAACGGGCTCAATTAATTTCAGCTGATCAATAAAAGTCTGGAATTTGGCCGTGAATTCCCCGTTTCTGTCTTTTGTTTTCTGCGAGAAGCTGATGTTTGCTCCAAAAGACTGGTAATCAAATTCCGTTGATGATGAAACGCCGATTCCAAGCGTTCTTCCTTTTTCTTCATTTTCCCTGAGGTAGGTCAAAGAAGGGTAGAAGCGGTTGTCTGAAGAGGAAGCAGATGAATTGGCGCTCAGGTCAATCATATCTGATGAAGCAGAGGTATAATGGTCAATACCGGCTTCAATATCAAAGGTATGCTTGATTCCGGTCTGGCCGTATTTTACCAGTTTAACATCAATGGTATTGGCAATATCAGTTAGATGCTCAGAACCGATTCCGCCCGTAACGGCTGAATTGTTTCCGTCTTGTTTATAATAGCTCGAAACCAGATTAACTTCTTCCAATTTTAATTTTTTGCTTTTATAACTGGTAGAATCGACCGGGACATTCTGCGCCTTTGCCTGAAATAATGCCAATAATGCAAATCCCGTAATGAATATTCTTTTCATTTTTTGATCGTATGAAAATTAGTTACAGCCGCAGCCACCGCCGCTTTTTCCTGAATTGGCCCCGGAAGCTCCTTCACGGTAGGATTGAAAACTAAGTTCTGTCTTTTCTATTTTCCTGTTGGAAAGCACCATTTCAGAATCGTTGATTTTTCCTTTCTGGTATTCCTTTACAGAGGTGCAGGATGTGAGCAGAATGCCTGTTAAAGCAATACTGCATAAAAGCGCGAGATTTTTTTGCCTTGGCTTTTTCATTTCAGGTTAATGTTTTTAGAAGTGTAAATTTTGTTGTTGTCGTCAATGATAATACAATACAGATCAGGTATCTGGTCTATTAAAAACAAGCCGGCTTTAATGCCCATAACCGCTATTGGGGTAGCCATTGCATCTGCAAATTCTGCATTTGATGCAATAATGGTCACGCTTTTTATTCCCGATATCGGAAGTCCTGTTTTTGGGTCAATGGTATGCGAATATTTTTTTCCGTTAATGGTCACGAATTTTTCATAATTGCCCGAGGTTGCCACCGCCTTGTTTGAGATTTCCATATAGGAGAATGCCGCATTTGGCGAGTCAGGATCAGCCACACCGATGGTCCATTTTTTGCCGTTGGGCTGCAGTCCCCAGGCCGAAAGATCTCCGGAGGCATTAATAATGCCGCTCTGTACATTATGTTTTATAAGAATTTGTTTTGCCATCTCGGCAGCATATCCTTTTCCGATACCTCCAAAACCAATACGCATTCCTTTTTCTTTTAGAAATACTGTTGTATTTTCCCTGTCAAGTATAATATTTCGGTAATCAATAAGGTGTACCATTTTCAGAGCGGTCTGGGCATCAGGAAGACTGGTCATGGATTTGTCAAAATTCCAGAGGCTTTTGTCGATACTTCCGTAAGAAATATCAAATGCGCCTTGTGTGATTCTCGAAATCCCGATAGATCTTTCAATAAGGTTAAAAACCTCCAAATCTACTTTAACGGGTTCTATTCCTGCGTTATCATTGATCAGATTGGTCTGGCTGTCCTGTTTATAGGTAGTCAAAAGTTTTTCAATCCGTCTGATTTCTTCAATGGCAAGTGCAATATTCTCATTTCCTGTTTTTTCATTTTCGGCGACAACTGTTATGGTAAAGCTGTTCCCCATGAGTTTTAGGGATTCGGAATATTTTTGGTTTTTAAGCATGTTATTTTCGGCTCTCACAGATCGCTTTTATTTCGGCAGTCCACTGTTCAGGAGTAGTTTCGGGTTTTCCATGCCAGGTTTTAAGCACTTTTCCATCGGCATCCAAAAGAAGCGTCAGGGGAAAATTTCCTTCCTTGTTGTATATTTCGGCTAAATCTTCATTTCGTTTAACCTGCTGCGGTGTTCCGATATTTTTCTTTTTCCTTGGAAAATCGGCATTGACTAATATCAGATTTTCATTTGCCATGTCTGAGAATACCTGGCTTTCAAGATAATCTCTGCGCGTCACAATGCAGGGTCCGCACCAGTCTGAACCGGAGAAGTTGAGCAGTATTAATTCATGTTTTTCTTTTGCCGTTTTTTTTGCATTATTAAAATCAGGTTCCCAGTTAATGGGAAGCACGGTCATTAAAAGCAATAATGTAATTAGTTTCATTTTGCAGTCTGTTTTTAGGTATATACGAAATAACGCATTGCTGCGATTCTTATTTTTTTTAATTGCTTAAGATTCAATTAATTTTTTACTCCGGCTTCAGGACTGTTTTTCTTAAGCCGTATGAACCCCGAAAATATAACCGACCAAGGCTGAGGCTGCCATTGCAAAAGTTCCCCAGACGCAGATACGCAGTACAGCTTTCAGCGTATGGGATCCCCCGGCCTTAGCGGCCAGCATTCCCGAAAATGCCAAAAAGAGTATTGAAAAACCGTACTGATACAATACCATTTCTTTTATGGGAGCGAAAATAGCCACCAGCAGCGGCAGCAAGCCTCCTATGACAAAAGATACCGCTGATGCGAAAGCGGCCATTAAGGGATTGGCCTGGGTAATTTCATTGATTCCGAGCTCATCTCTCGCATGTGTTTCCAGTGCATTATGGGCTGTCAATTCGACTGCAACCTGTTTTGCCAGTTCGCTGTTCAGCCCGCGCTTCATATAAATATGGGTCAGTTCCTCAAGCTCTGATTCAGGCATATTTTTAAGTTCCTCTTTCTCACGGGTAAGATCAGCAGTTTCAACATCAGCCTGAGAGCTTACCGATACGTATTCGCCTGCGGCCATGGACAATGCACCTGCCACTAAACCGGCTGTTGCCGCCAGCAGAATAGGTTCTCTGCTCACGCTTGCCGCTGCCACGCCAATGGCCAGGCTGGTGGTGGATAAAATTCCGTCATTGGCGCCCAGAACTGCTGCCCTCAGCCATCCGCTTCTGGTGATGTAATGATTTTCAGCTTCCATGATTTTTTTGCATTAATTTAACCCAGTCCCGATTTTCAGATATTTTTGGACTGCCTCCAAAATTGGTTTTCAGCAGCTCCCTGATCTGAAATTGTGTCTTGTTCCGGGTGCTGTTTTTCCAGTCATTAAAATCGTAAATATGAATCTGCTCTGCATTCGGATTTGCAATAAAAGAGATTCGGGATATGGAATACTTATATTTCTTCAGTTCATTTAAAGTACTGCGGCTGGGAACCACAATAAGTATGTTTTCCCAGTTCAGATAATCTTTGGCAATGTCATCTCTTTGCTCCAGTCCCAGAGACTCAAAGAAGGCTTTAATTTTTTGATTATTTAACCCTTCAATTTTTTTATCTATGTTTTTAAGAGTGTCCAAGAGGATCTCTCTATCCATAAAATCCATTTTCATAGGTCTATAATTTCCAAATAAAATTACTTCAAAATACCTTTGGTTATCAGGCTGCTGCCGTTAGAATGATTCTAAATTTTATTCAGGCTTTTATTGCAGGATTAAATTGCAGTAAGTTAGCAGTACAATAACAGTATCGGCTTTTTAAAATGATGCGGCTCCTGGTCATGGCATCAGTAATGAAGCATAGTTAAATCAGGGTATCTTTTTAAAATTGAATAGGAGAATTAAATTTAACAAAGGAAAGTCTTCATGTATACCATCAATACACAGCTGGCATATTTTATCTGCAGTTTTAATTCTCAAAGGTTAATTCTAAATCTCAAATGGTTCAGACTTGACAAGGCGGATAGTTCCAGTTTAAAGGCATTGTTTTTTAATAGTCTTGAGCTTGAGCAGTTTCAGGCTTTTATAGGGCAAAATCCACTTAACTTTCCAGGTCAGTATTTTGTGGAGCCCACTAAAATAGAAGAATTTGATTTTTTTATAAACAGTAACGTTCCGCAGGGAATATTGTCATTTTACCCTGTTCTTTCAAAAAATGCAGATACAGACACTCATCCTTCAATTCATCAGGTCATGAAAATTGCCCTCACCGATGAAAATTATCAGCCTGCTGCCCATTACAAATTGGATTTTGATGTAATTGGCAAGATTGAAATTTACAGGAATGCAAAATAAAAAAACATGTATTTATGAAGCTGTATAATATTAGTATATCATACATATTGTTGTTATTTTTAAAATTCTTCTAATGGGGAAGTTACAAATTTTAATTACTAAAGCGTATCGGCTTTTTGTTTTAAAGGAAGGGTCACCGTAAATTCGGCGCCATTGTCCTTTTCCCCGGCGGCAGTTATTTTGCCATTATGCCTTTCGGCAATCTTTCTGCACAGGGCAAGGCCAAGCCCGTTGCCTTCATACTCATCTTTAGAGTGCAGTCTTTCAAATGCCGTGAAAATCTTTTCTGCAAATTCAGGATCAATTCCAATACCATTATCCTTTATTTTGATCTGTACAAAATCCTGGCCCTCACTATTGATGATGCTGCTTGTTATGATAACCCTTGGAGGCTGGTCCGCTTTGGAAAATTTCAGGGCATTTTGGATCAGGTTATAGAAAAGCTGGTTAATTAAAATCGGCGCTCCCTGAATCTGTGGAAGATCAGAAGTAATTAAAATAGCACCTTTTTCCTTTATGATCAGTTCCAGATCTATTTTGATGTCTTCAATAACCTCATTGAGATTGATTGTTTCTATGACCTGCAGCGTTTTATCCAGTGTGGAATAAGTCAGGATTCCCTCGATGATATTTTCCATTCTCTGGGCAGACTGGGTTACTTTATGAAGATATTTTTTGGATTTTTCATTAACATTGCCTTCTATGTCATTTCGTAAAAGGGTATTGAAAATTTTAATTTTTCGCAGCGGTTCGCGAAGATCGTGGCTCACTACGCTGGCAAAATGCATCAGATCACGATTTGAACGTGTGAGTTCGTTTGTGCGGGCAGCCACCTGTTTTTTTAATTCCTCCTGAAATTCCCTATGCTCGTGTATATCCTGAACAATCCCAATAATGGTCTTTGCAGAACCGTCCTTGTCCTTGATAATCTTTCCATTGATTTTAGCCCAGCGGTAGGCGCCGTCATGATTTAAAATCCTTGCCTCATAGCATATTTTTCCCGTTGCCTCAGCCTGCTGGTGTGCTTTTTCGCGTGCCGGGAGGTCCTCTGGGTGCAGTTTTGCAGTTAAATCGTCATTTGTAGCTTCGATTCCAATCGAACAGATCGTATTGAAGTTTGCTGAAGTCTTGATTTTTTTGGTCTCAAGGTCTATTTCGTAGCTTCCTATCCCGGAGCTTTCTATAGCTATGGTCAGTCTTTCATTTGATTTGACGGTTTCTTCTTTTGCTTTATGCAGATCTGTGATATCAGCGCCGGTGTTAAGCACGCCATAGACTTTTCCATCCTCATCAAAGAGTGGAATAAAACTATAATTAAAATAATGTTCCTTGAGTATTCCCTCTATCACCAGATCAACTTTTCTGTCCACAGCGTGAAAGGCTGTTCCGGTTTTAAGTACGCCAAGGGCCTCATCGAGAATCTGCTGTTTTTCAATTTCAGGAACCACGCTCAGATAGGTTTTTCCAAGCACGTCATTTCCTTTGCCCCATGTTTTGATCATGGCATCATTGGCCAGTGCAATTTCTAAATTATCTCCCACATACACTCCGACAGGAAGTGGGATAGCATCAATTATATTCTGCAGAAGCCCTGGATTTCGGTACATAGCGTTAGGTTTGATTGTTATAGTTTTAATGGCGAAGATATTGGTTATAAAAAGTTTGCTGTTACAGGGATTCCATATTTTTTATCATAATTCCAATAATTGGCAGGTAATTATTTTTATTATTTCCGCTTTGCTGTTTTGTTATTGGAAATGACCCGCTGCTCGCTGCACTTAAAGCGGCTGATCTGCGCACAGCGTTTCTGCAGATGCTTTGTTTTACAATTTTCTACCCTTTTACGCCAAAGTGTATAACTGCCGGTTTTGAGTTCCTTCTTCATTAAGGCTTTTACATCAGCTTCCTTAAGAGCAAACTGGTGTTCAATAGCCTCAAAAGGGGTTCTGTCTTCCCATGCCATTTCAATAATGCAGTCCAGGTCACGATCAGAAAATGGCTGTTTTAATTTTTTCATAATTGTATTTTTTGAGAAATTCCCAGTTAGTAATTAAGCAGTGCATAGCTAATTTAGATAAAATAACTTTTATTTTGTTTAATATTTATATAAAATAGTTAAACAATTATTATCTTTAACATACAAAGATCACTTTCTGTGAAAACACACTTTAGCTTTTTTGATAATTAATAAAGAATATCTTATTTTCTTGAAAATTAGAGCACAAAGAGTGAGCCCGGCTCTTAAATTTAATCTTAAAAAAAATGAAAACTATTGTAATTGTTGGCGGCAGTAAAGGAATAGGGAATGCTGTTTTAATGCAGAATCTGGAAAACTGCCGGATTATCAATATCAGCAGGACAGCTCCCGATATTACCCATCCGAATTTAATTCATTTTGCAATTGATGTGCTCCGGGATCCTTTGCCTGAATTTGGAAGTATTAATGCCCTGATTTATTGTCCGGGGTCCATAAACCTCAAACCCATCCTAGGCTTAAGCCTGGATGATTTCAGAAATGATTTTGAAATTAATGTGGTGGGAGCCGTCAAAGTGATTCAGCATTATCTGCCTGCGTTAAAGAAAGGGGAAAACCCTTCTATTGTTTTATTCAGCAGTGTTGCGGCAAAACTCGGAATGCCTTTTCATGCCAGTATTGCGGCCTGCAAAGCAGCAGTAGAGGGTCTGGTTAAATCGCTCGGCGCCGAGCTTGTCCCGTTAATCCGTATCAATGCTATTGCCCCGACTATTACAGAGACTTCTTTATCAGCATCTATTTTAAGAAACGACAGGATGAAGGAAAATATGAAGGAACGACACCCCTTGAAAAATTATCTAAAACCCGAGAAGGTTGCCCGTATGGCTGGCTATCTTATCTCTGAACATGCAGGCTCAATTTCAGGCCAGGTTTTCGCGATGGATTATGGTTTGGTAAGCTTTAAATTGTAAAACAGCTCAGAGATGAAAATTCTTTTAACAGGCGCTACAGGTTATATAGGCAAGAGGCTGCTGCCCTTGCTGCTGGATCACGGAAATGAGGTGGTCTGCTGTGTCAGGGATAAAAACAGGTTTTACTTTCCTGAACAGTTTAAAGATAAAATACAGATCATTGAAGCTGATTTTCTGGATCCGGCAAGCCTGAAGAATATTCCCGATGATATAGATGCGGCCTATTACCTGATCCATTCCATGTCCGGCGCTTCCAATTATGATCAGCTGGAAAGCATTTCGGCACATTATTTTATAGAAAAAATAAACCAGACAAATGCAAAACAGATTATTTACCTCAGCGGAATTGTAAATGATAAATCATTATCCAAACATTTGTCATCAAGAAAGGCGGTGGAAGATATTTTAAAGACTGCAGCAGTGCCCTTAACGGTGCTTCGGGCCGGAATAATAGTAGGATCGGGAAGCGCCTCTTTTGAAATAATACGCGATCTGGTGGATAAACTGCCCCTTATGATTACCCCAAAATGGCTCAATACCAAATGCCAGCCGATTGCCATCAGCGATGTTTTGGAGTTTTTAATCCACTCGCTGTTAAATCCATTAACTTATAATGAAAGTTTTGATATCGGGGGACCTGATATTTTGACCTACAAGGAAATGCTGCTGGAGTTTGCCAGAGCAAAAAAACTCCAAAGATACATTTATACCGTACCGATTATGACCCCTAAATTATCGTCATACTGGCTGTATTTTGTGACCTCAACTTCCTTTAAGCTGGCCTCGGCGCTGGTCAGCAGCATGAAAGTGGAAGTCATCTGCCGAGATAACAGGATTAACAGCCTGCTGGGCGTTACACCTATTACTTACCGGCAGGCATTAGAGAGGGCTTTGAAAAAAATTAATGATGATGATATCATTTCAAGTTGGAAAGACTCCCGTGTCAGCGGACAGTTTAAGGGAAATGTTTCCCAATATCTAAAGGTTCCAAAAAAGGGCTGTTACATTGACAGAAGAAAAAGAGCAGTCATAAACAGGGAATATACAATTGAACGGATCTGGTCCATCGGAGGAGAGACCGGGTGGTATTATGCCGACTGGCTCTGGGAGCTGCGCGGGTTTATCGATAAGGTTTTCGGCGGTGTGGGAACCAGAAGGGGAAGGACACATAAAACGCAGATACATGCAGGGGATGCACTGGATTTCTGGAGGGTTGTATACGCCGATAAGAACCAGGGCAAACTGGTTTTATATGCCGAGATGAAACTTCCGGGCGAAGCCTGGCTGGAATTTAAAATAATCAACAATACCTTATATCAGGCGGCCACTTTTAAACCCCGCGGGCTTATGGGAAGACTATACTGGTATGCCGTGCTGCCGTTTCATGGTTTTATATTTGACGGCATGCTTAAAAAACTCATTTAAGGGTTTGTGGATAATGTGAGCTTGGCCTGCTGACTATTTTACAGCTGGGGATATTGTACTGATATAATGCTGTTTTCAATATCCTGCAGTTTAAAAAGTTTTGTAAAATGAGATCCTGTGAGCATTAATTTTGTACGCCATAATTTCATTTGGGCATTTTTAGTACATTTGGACATTCTAAAACCGCTTCAATATGATAAGTACTGAAAATCAGGATGCTGAAAGCCCAAAAGAAAAAGAGCCGGTAAAAATCTTATTGGCCGAGGATGATAAGGATGACCAGGAATTATTCATTGATGCCCTTCAGGCGGCTGATGTTCCCTCTGAGGTAACGGCCGTTGAAAACGGGCAGGAACTCGTGGATACACTTAGAGATAAATCCCAGAGCGATCCGGATATTATTTTTATCGATGTCAATATGCCTGTTAAAGGAGGAAAGCAGGCGCTGGAAGAAATAAAGGGAGATAAAGAGTTAAGGGACATTCCTGCCGTTATGCTCTCGACCTGGGATCATCCTGCAGATATTGAAGATACCTTTGATAAGGGGGCAGACCTCTATGTCCAGAAGCCCAATTCTTTTGACGGCTTTGTGCTGGTACTAAAAAAGGTCTTCTTTCTGCATTGGGCCAAAGCTTTGCTAAAGCCTGTTAAAAATTTATTTTTTGTTTCTGAAAAGAACATCTCCCAGGGAGATTCTTAAGCCCACCTGTGTTATACCTTTATTTTGTCCTTGCGATACTGCTTTAGCCATTTTTCTGGAGAAGCTGGATTTCCTTTGGATCCCCTGATGGGTTTGACTAATAAGTTTCGAACCTAAACTTGTTATAACCTTATTTTGCAGGGTTTCTATTTTTTAAAACATGTGTGTGCCACGATTGTGCCACAAAACTTAGCTTAATTTTTTGTGGCAGAAAAGGTATCAGCTCCACGCCTGAAAGTGCACCGATTCTGCACCTTTAATTTTGTGAGGATTTATAAATATTGAAAACAGGCCTAAAACAAAAAAAACCTGCAAATCGTTGAATTTGCAGGTCTTCAGACATTTTTTGTGGCTTTTTGAAAAGATTGAAAACTTTGAGTTTTCCGGCTTTTCGGCCTTTCCGTGGGGAGAGCAGTACTCGAACCCGTGAGGTATCTTTTTAACATTTTAAAGATGCTAATATTTGGATGATTTTTAAGTTAATTGTTCTTACAAATCCGTATGTTGGTTAGACCTCATTTTGTGTCAAAGGGATGCATTTTTATATTTACTTTTAATTAATTGAATTTCTTTTTCAAGTTTCTCAAGCGTGGTTAAATCTTCTTGAGAAATCTCATTTGTATGCTGATTGAGTTTTTTATTTAGTATGGACATTTCTCTTCCTATAGTTGTCTGCTCTGTTATGGCATAAGCTTCTGTCTGTTTAACAGAGGAGTGCCCGAGCAGTTCTTTGACCACATTAATGGGGACATTATTGTTCAAGGTTATCGTGCTTCCAAATGTACGGCGCGCCATATGGGTATTAAGTGGGAAAGGAAAACCGCATAATACGGCAATTTCTTTAAGGTAGCCATTCATTTTCTGATTGGAATAAACAGGCAGGAGAGTCCCTCGTTTGATGCAGAGAGGATGATCTTTATATTTTTCAAGAATTCTGGCAGCATGAGGCAGGATCGGAATCTTTGCGGTTGAATTAGTTTTCTGCCGTTCAGAGATGATCCAGGGTTTCCCGTCCACTCCGTCTTTTATATCAGCACTTGTGAGCTGGTAGGCATCAATGTATGCAAGCCCAGTGTAGCATTGGAACACAAAAATGTCGCGTACTATACTGAGTCTTTCTATTGAAAACTGATGGGCTTCCAATTCAGCCAATTCTTTTGCAGAGATAGGCTTTTTTACAATTTTAGTTTTTTTGCCTTTAAAGCTTTTAAAAGGGTCTTTTTCAATAATTTCCTTATCAAGTGCACGAATGACAATTTTTTTGAAGTTGGCAATGTATTTAAGGGCTGTATTATTGCTGCATTTGCGGACAGACCGCAGGTAAAACTCTAAATCTTTTACAAATTCAAGATCTAGATCTGCAAATTCAAAATCATCAGCATTAAACTTGAATTTTATAAAATTGGATACATGGTTTTTGGTTATGTTAAACCTTTCCAGCGTTGCACCGGTGTAGCCATTGCCAACCAACGCCTCCAATTCATCATTATGTTTCTGAAATTCTTCAAGCACTTTTACTCTCGGAGTTATTCTTCCCATGACATTATCCATAATTTTCTGGGAAGTTATTGGTTTTCCGCTGTAGAGTATCTCTGTTTTGATATCATGGATTTTCGAGGTGAGCGAGTCTAGAAAAAAATTAAGTGATTTTGCGTCTTCTTTTGTTCCGACTGCTCTTTCAGTTTTCTGGTTCCATCGCTCCAGATCCCATTGGCGTCTTGTAGATGCTTCTTTAGGAATGCCGTCAACGGTGATTCTGAAATAAACGGTTCTAATTTTACTCTCATGTCGGGGAACTTTCAAGAAGAAAATTAACCCAAAGCTGTTCTCTAGCATAATTCAATTTATTAGATTAGTAAATGTAGAATTATAACCTTATTTAAACAAGATGTAAACGTGCTTAACCCCTTTGATATAAGGACTTAAGGTGAAATTTTGTGGCACACTTTAAAAATCTTAGCCTGCGCCACGAATGCGCCACGAAGATTTTGTCTGTTTTTGAAAATATTGAAATGCGGTATAAAAGAAGAAACCCCGCAAATCGTTTGATTTGCAGGGTTTTCCGTGAATTTTAGCCTTTTTTGTAAACTTTGAAAAGTCTCTTTTTTAGCTCTCAGCGGAGAAAGAGGCTCCTGAACCTTTATTTTAATCCCAGTGATACTGGGTTTTCACAATCATAGCTAAGAACTCGGTTACCAATTAGTGTACCGTCAAAATTCTAGTGTATAAATACGTAGTAAATGTGGTGAAAATTTTCGGGAAAGCCTAGAAAAATATGTTGAATTTAGTTTTTTTAATTGAGACTAAAAACAGGTAAATATGCTTGTTCAATTATTTAATAAAAAGTTAATTTAGTACTTGATGATTTATAATTATGGTTATCCGTAAAAATGTATAAAACTGCTTTTTTATGTTTGTGTTAGAAATATTTGATCTGCAAATATTAGTGTAATTAAACTGATCCAAAAATCATATTGCAAAATTTATAATATTTTACTTTATATGTTTCAGACCTATTTAATTTCTATAGAGGAAATATTATTAACTTTTGTTTCTCTTATTTAATCTATCTTGTTCTTGTATTACAATATATCTGCCGGTTTTAGCCGCACCATTAAATTTAATAAAATTAAGTTGTCTTAATATTTGTAAATAACGTTTTACTGTTGCACTTGATTTTCCTGTACCTCGCATTATATCATTCATAGATACTCCTTCAGTATTAGAAGCTATTATCTTTACAGTATCACTTAGAGCATCAATTACTGTATCACTTATAGGATCAATATGATCATTTTTTACAGCATCATTTATAGCATCATTTACAGCATCATTTACAGCATCATTTACAGCATCACTATTTGTACTACCAGCTATTGTAACACCTCTAAAGGTTAAAAGAGTAACTCCGTTATCACTTTCCCATATTGGTTCAGGATAACCTTTTTCTTCACAATCCTCAATCATTTTAATTGTTCCCCTCCCTATTTTTTCAATAAATTGCCTCAAGAAGAATATTTGTGCAATATCAGGATTACGAGGAATTGACAGATGATTTTTAGTAAGTGATTTTGGGGTATAACCACCGTACAATTCGCCACTATTAGTAAATTCAAGCCTATTGGGATAAAATGAAATCGTTACTGTGCCAGATACTGTTGAGTAATCCCTATGAATTAATGCATTCATCAGACCTTCGCGAATTGCTGATTTAGGAAAAGCAGTATCTTCACGTAACCAGTTCTTATCTCTAAATATACTTTTCGACGCAATATTTACATCAAAAAATTGTAATATATCTTCAATATTTCTAAAAATATTCCCTTCAAAATATTTGTCATAGGTAAAAGTATCGGACGATTTAGATCCACTAAAAACTGTTAGTCTAATTCTACATTGCGGGAGGTGTTTTACAGGTTCCTTTGCAAATAGTACAACTGCGGCATTGCTTAAAACACCATTTTGGTACAAACCATAATACGATAAAAAATCTTCAATTTCATCTTCTAAAAAGATCTTACCTCTTCTGTAAGTTTGCAGATCTTTAATCGTTTTTAAAATCTCGCTATTATCTAGATCATCTAAATCTATACCCAGAGCAGGTTGTCTTTCCCAATGTAATTCTGTTTTTTGTCTTTCAACAATAAGTTTTGAAATATCATTAGAAGAAGCTTTAACGGTTTGTGCCTGTCGTCGGAGATAGATTGTATTATTATATACGTAGGGTGGTTTAGAGCCATTCCATACTTTTACTAATAATAGAAATTTATCATCTATTTTTTCTGAAGAAATAGTAATAGGGGCTTCAGGAATAATACTCTCAAATAAATATTGTTTTAATTCTTCTTCATATGTATTTATATGAGGAAGTCCAATAATAGTTCCGTCATCATCTAGTCCAATAAGCAATGTACCTCCTTTACTATTAAGAAACGAAGAAATTATTTTTGCTACTTCGTCTTTGCGTACCGATTGTTTGAATTCAAGATATTGACTTTCTCCTTGTTGGATGAGCGTCTTTAATAATTGTTCGTCATTCATGGTTTTGCAGCTTTACTAATTGCTAATGCATCTAAATCCGCTTTTAAGCGATCAATTTTTTTAAATTCGGTTTCTACGAATTTCATTCCATCACCGTCAAAATGACCAAATTCATGTGCCCATCTTCTTTGGTCCATCGGTTCGCCATCCTGAATTGCTTCGTTATACATGTCAATTATTCTGGCGTCTTCAAACACAGGTGTTTTATTAAAAGTAAAATTAGGATTTCTAGTTCTAGTCTTGATATCGGTATACATGTATTGGGCAAGCATTTCGCGGGCATAACGAACCGAGAAGTGACTTAAAAAACCTCTGGGTTTGTCGGCGGCGATTGCTGCAGCAAATTCCTGATGGGTTATACCCGAACCATATCGGGGCAGAATTATACCAAGAAAGAAATCGCAATTTTCTGCTGCGAGTAAACAGGCATCTGTATTTGAAACACCGGGAGGTACGTAGATAGTACCAATATGACTATTCCAAACTTCATATTTAAAGTCTTGACTTTTATAGCTTTCTATAGTTGCACAAATCTGTCTAATTTCATTTTCATAACCATAGACAGCCGATGATACCATGACCGTAATAATTTCTCTTGCCATCTAAAATCTTGTTGATTGTAATGAATTCCAGGAAGTTAAATGTAAGTCTAAAGTCTTGGATGTCTGCAAATTTGTGCTAAGATAAGAAAACCTTACAAACTTTTTTGAAATAAAAAAGATGAAACAGAAGTGGATTTGGTTTTTCTACTATTTCAATTAAATAAAAATACTTGTCTTTTTTTGATCTGAGAATTTGCCACTTCACAAGTTAACAATGAAAAGGGTAAGTGCTCTCTAAAATAATAATTCTTCGTGAAATCTACACTTCCGGATACCAAAAAACGTCAATTTCATGAAATTAAAAACACGTATTAATACTGTTTTTATTACATTATTTTTATATTAATTTAGTCAGAATTATAAAGCTTTTAAAATGTCTAAATGTTTTTCAATCAGCGTACTACTAATCATGTGCCTGTTTTTTTTGGGGATTGATTCGTACTCACAGACAAAGGATCAAATAGTTGTTCCTGTTGATCTTGATGCAGGAACAATTGGCAAGGTACCCTTTGATCAAAAGTTTAAGTTAGGGAGTTTTAAAACTTCCTATGATAAAATAAGGCTTACCTATACAATTAAGGACCCTACTGAAAAGCCGAACTATTTTAGTGGTGGTCAGGCAGATTTCTCGATTAACAAGGCAACAGGCATAGCTATGTGCTCAACAATTATTGGACCTCTACATCCAAATGTTGTCTATAAATTTAATTTTACGGTTACTAAAGCCATAGTACTGTCTCCAGAAGAGGAGGCAGCTTACAGAAAAGAAGTTTTCGTACTGATAAACAAATCTTTTAAAGATGTAACAGCAACAGACCAGAAGAAAATAGATCAGTTCAAAAAGGATCTGGATGTAATTTTAAAAAAATATGCCAAAGCAGACAAACTAGTAGATGCAGATGGAAACCCAATTGATGTTATGTTAATGCCACTATTTAAAAATGATATAGATCCTGCAATAACGATTGTTGAAAACCGATATTATAAGTTAAACAATCCGAATGGAATTAAGGCAACTACTCTCACAACAAAAAATGCTGCGGTTAGTCATTTTGATTCCGACTCCAATCCAGATAGTCCAGCCTTTTTTAAAAAATTAAACAAAGCACTTAAGAATAATAAGATAATATCTGAATCATTTAACAAACTTCTTGATAGTCCTATCAATCCATCCTTGGCTGATAACGTAAACCTTACAGCAAGACAATATCTTCAGTATCTGCTTGAGGATCCTATTGAAAGGATAACTAAAGTTGTCAATGGTGAACAAAAAATAGTTGGAAACAATCACGATCCAGCCAGTGAAATTGATAAAAACTCATTGATTATTTTGCAAAAAATCTTTGAAATACTTGGACGTTCGACTGTAACCACGCCTGAAGGCAGACCTTATTTTAAGTCTACTGAAAAGCAATTTGCAGCCACATCTTACAGAATATTTACTAATTATGTGACAGTAATTACTGAAAAAGAAAAGGCATTTGCAGATATAGCCAAACAAGAAAAAGAAATTCCAAATCTTATTAAAGATGCCTTTATTACTAAAGAGATAAAGATTGATGCCGGTGCAGACATAGATGTTTTAGCTGAGAAAAATCCATACATTGGGCTAGATGCAGGAGTAGGATATGCTTTCGGATCTGCGAATGGAGTATTCATTTATGAGGGGGCCAATTTTTATCTACGACCGATAAATAGAGATGCTGATTTTAGAGATCTTAAAGGAATGGATGAATTCCTTAAGCGATTAAGTTTTTATTTAGGTATAGCACAAATTATTACAGAGAAAGAAGATTCATTCGAAAGCCTGTTTGGTAATAATAGCTTGATGGTCGGAGGTGGGTTTCGCCTTAATAGAGCTTTCAGATTAAATGTTGGGGGCCTGCTGCATTATAAAAAAGACCCGAATCCAGTGATCGATGATAAAAAAATAACTGTTTCCCCAACCTTGTCTTTGTCAGTAGATATTGATTTGGTTAAAGCCTTAGGCGCAGTAGGAGAGGCACTAAACATTAATTGATATGGCAAATGTAACTTATGAAAAAACGAAGGCTTCACCCAATAGTGAGGATCTAGTATTTCTTAGACAGGCGGACAATAGTATTGTCTCTCAGCCTGTAAACCTCGCGTTTAATATTAGACTAAGTAAAACTGCAATAAAACCTATTAATAAAATAGAGTTGATTTTTAGTATTATACATCCGAATTTCTATGAATTCGAGAATGGTCGTTCGAATTTTACAATTGAATATACTAATAGATCAAAAGGATTTGCAACCGGAGATATTGAATTTAGGATTAGAATTAAAAATCCTGGACTTACGTTGGAAAAGAAAGTCGCTTTTGAGGTGATAGTGCTAGATGCTGCTGAAGGTTTTCCTTATCCACCAGGAGGTGACGAAGGTTTTTATTCATGGAAGCCAACTCCTCCTTCAACACGTACTTTTCTCAATGCTATTCCAGATAATTTAATTTAAGGACTATGGAAAGATTTACTATAGACTTACGAAATATATTTTTAGGAGTCTTGTTATGCTTCTCATATGTATCCTGCCAAAACGATGATCCAATTCCTAACGACGAAATCATAGACCTGAAGATTCTTGACGAAAACAATATTGAGATTAGCCAAGCAATTGGAGATGGGGAGACAATCATTACTTTGGAGGTAACAATACCTAAAAAAGCAGGCGACAATTACAAAACCGTGACCTTTAAAAAATCTGCGGGACAGTTTATGGGAATTCCTGATACTTCAGTCACTAAACCTATAGACAATGACGGCAAAGCGCGAGTTAATCTTAAAATACCTTTAGGAACTGAGCCTTTACTAATATCTGCTGAAATTGGAAGCAGTGGTGGCAAATTGTTTATAGATGAAGAAGTTATAACACTTGTCGGCGTTGATGAGATAATAAAATTATCAACATTAGATTTACAAGGTAATGAATTGTCAGGAGTTATAAGGGCAGATGGTACTACTGTACTGCTTTTAAAGGCTACTGTTCTTAGTAACACAACTGCATTAAACCAAATTGTTTTCAATGCATCTAATGGTATATTTCAAAATAATAATAGTCTGCAGATAACCAAGGCAATTAATAATAACCATGAAGCCATTGTAAGCTATAAAGTACCTAAAGATGTTGGAACGCTATTTTTTTCTTCAGCTGTAGGGGCTAATTCACAATATTTTGATGAATCAAGTCTTACTTTGCAGCGAGCTCATGCTGATGCACTAGTCGTTGAACCAGCATTGGTTACCATGGATACAATTCAAGGAAATTTGTTAAAAGTATATCTTACAAGGAATATAGGGTCAGTGAGTACCGGCACACCAGCTACATTTCAGGCATTGCAGAATATTAATGGTACGGAAGTGAATGTAGGAAGATTTACTGGTCTAGCAACCGCCGTAACTAATACAAATGGAGATATATCAGTAACCTTTTATGCCGATACCAATGACGTTACATATAATATACCTGTAAAAATTAGGGTAAAAACTTTGACAGATTCAGGGAATGAAATTATGAAAGAGATAAGTCTTGAAATTAAGAAAAAGGCCAAAGATTAGCTTGCAAGATTATAACTTACAAAGCTTTTTAGAAAAGTTTTGTTCTATAAACACTATATCAAAATATTCCATTAATAGACTTGTAGAGTGTATGATTGAATATTTTGATACTAATTTTTACTTATTAACACAATGATTTAAAAGCTCATCTTGGTTCTTTAGTAAAAGCATGAGGTAAGTTTTAATGAATCTTATGTTTCAGATTCCTTATCATCTCGACAAATAAAGTCACTGGAAGAAATCGGTCTCACTTAAAATAAATTGACATGGCTAGAAAAGTATATTACAGCAAACCATTAAAATATTTTTGGAAGGATCTTTATGGTACTCAAAAAAAACTCACACCATATTTTTCCGATGAACAGATATTTGCTATACTACGTCAGAATATATTAGCAGCCCCTACCAGAGCCTTTCAAACCCCAGAGATGAAAGGCCTGATTGTATCAGGTCTAGAAATGTGGAGAGAGGATTCGAGGGGAGAAATTATGCATATATTCTTTCTGGATAAACAATTGCGTGACTTTCTTGAAAATACTCCATTATCGGATTTAGAGGGTATTAAAAAATTCTTATACGAAAATGGGCAAAGTAACGATGTGCTCCATTTGTATTCTAATAAACAGACCAAACATGTAATTTACAGATTTGCGCTGCATCTGCCCTATGAAGCCGACGGATATGCCTTTTCTTTAAGTATTGAAGATGACGGAAGTGTGGAGCTGTATTTTTCACTGGGTGAAAATGGTGGACGAATGTCCGATAAATTCTATCTAGACACCATTAAGAAAGCTGATGTAATTTCATTAACCACTACGAAAATGTTTCGTCTAGCTATTAATACAATTGCCTATATGAATTGCTTTCCTGATTGTGTTGCGGATGGAGTGCCAAAAAATCTATTTGAAAGAAGCGAAGATAAGTCCGCTAAAAACTTTACTTTCCAGTTATCCGACAAGATTAGAGATAGTGAAAATTCACAGCTATCAAAAATACCCCATTTTAGAAAAGGGCATTTTAGAGTACTTCGATCAGATTATTTTGCCAATAAAAAAGGGGATATCGTTTTTGTAGCCGAGACGATGGTAAAAGGAAAGGCTAAGACTGTTTCTACCTCACCGGATATAGATAAATTTAGAAGTAATACTGGGAAAACTAAAAGTTAAAAATAGCTCAATGTTGTTTTGCGCAGAAGCATTTGCTGGCGCGAATTCGAACTTGCAAATCAAAATAAATTAAGTAATTTTAAGAAAAAAAATGGAGTTCGAATTTTTAGAATTAAAAACATATTTGGCAAGCGGCAAGAGTATTGTAGAATATGATTACGTATACCTTCACTCTTTACCAGGTTATCCGCTAAGAAAGGATTTTGATGCCAAAGATTACTATTTAGTCAATGGAATTGACCTTACGACGGGAACAATTTCCGCATTACGAATGGGAGGCAAAACAAATAATTCAAATGTGACCTTTACGGCTAATCAATTTTCGGGGAACTGGTGGATTCTTTCGCTGCCTTATTCTGTGAAAAAAGAAATCTTCAAATCATTACCATAACAAATTAATTCCAATAAAATAATTAGTTTAGTGCAGGGGTCTTTCTAAATAAGGAAGGAGTCGTGCCTTTATGTTTTTTGAAGATTTTATTTAAATGGCTCTCATCATTAAATCCCAATTCATCTGCAATTTCGCCCACTCGAAGGTCGCTGTAAAGAAGCCTGTTTTCTACTAGCTTTATTCTGTATTTTGAGATGTAGTCCTGGAGGGTTTCATTGGTTTGTTTTTTAAAATATCTACCCAGATAGGTTTCAGATATCCCAAATTTTTCACTCATTACCGCTACGCTGAGTTTTTCAGGTTGATAAATGTGAGACTGAATGTACTGAACCAAGACATGAGTTTTAGCATCAGATTGTTTATTAATATTATCAGGAAGATATTCCGAAATATTTCTCGCTATAATAACAATCAGCGTATTTATGAGAAGTTGTGTAAGTTCAGTATTGTAAAGCGTAGGATTATAATACTCGTGGCGAATTGCTTCAATGATAGGATGCACAAGATTCTTATCTGTTATTCTTTTTAATATGCAGCCAGGCTGATGGTTGGCATGCTGTAATATGTATTCCAGTTTATAGATATTACTGGATGTTAAAGGGCTGTTTTTAATATATATGTCCGTAAAACGCAGAAGAAAAATTTTTGTTGCGCTTTCAATTTCCAAGCAGTGGGTATCTTCAGGAGTAATAAGAAAAAGGTGGCCAGGCTCATAAGATAAACGGTTTTCATTTATTACCTGTATACCTGTGCCCGATACAATGTACACGAGTTCGAAGAAATTATTTTCAACTTCTGTTGTAAGTGAATCTTCAATTTCCTTAAATATAACTTCGAATGGCAGGTATAAATTGTGTTTTTTCATGTCAGGATATTACAAAATAAGTGTAAAATATTACTGTTAATTATTTATTTTATCAGTATAATTTTGTTTCAAAGTTAATTAAATATTTTAATAATGAATAAAATTGCAGAGAAAGTGTTGCTGAACGATTCAAAGACGCACACAATTAAACTACCAATAGCACCTGTATCATTTTTTGCGATGACTTTGGGATTGGCCGAAACAGGAAATGCATGGAGAAATGCTGCCTCAATGTGGAATTTACCACATTACATTGGTGAAATTTTAGAGGTTTTAGCCTTGGTTTCATTTATATGGTGGCTGGCTCTTTACTTAAATAAATGGATTGCACATAGAAATTTGGCTGTTGCTGAATTTAATGATCCAGTTCAATCTTCTTTTATTGCACTGATCCCGGAATCTATAATTCTTATGGCACTGGCATTTCACCTCTACAGTGAAACAATTGCCATTTCATTATTTTGGGTTGGTTCAATATTGAATTTATTGTACGGAGCGTATCGCCTTTCCAAGCTATGGACGCAGGAACGTCAAACTGACCAAACCACCCCATCATTATTTTTAACCTTCACTGCAAGTATAATGGTCAATGCGCTTGCAGCTGGGATATTAGGTTTTAATTATTACGGATTCATGCTTTTGGGTATAGGCACTGTTTCCTGGCTGATTATGGATTCAGTAATTACCCAACAGTTAATCGTGGGAGGATTAGCAGCCAAAACGAGAAACTTTATGGGCATTTATATGGCCCCTGCAGTTATTTTATTTGTTGCTTATCAGGTGTTGGCCGGCGATAATTTTAGTTTTCCAATTGCATATGGGTTAATGGGTTACGCGCTATTTATATTTGTAGCAATAACTTTTGCCCTAAAGTGGTTAAGGGAACAAGCTTTTGCACCAGGTTATTGGGCATATACTTTTGGTATAGCAACCTTGTCACAGGGATTATCAATTTTTGCCTTAAAGACAAATGATACTTTTGTTACAGGACTTGCCTTAATAGTTTTTTGCCTAACAAATATTTTGGTTTTATTTGTTATTGGCGGATCTGTAAAGCTTGTTTTAAAAGGAAGTTACTTTCCAAAATAAGTTTTAGTTTTCATGAGAAAATTATAAAAGATTGTCGGTTATACTTTTTTTCAAATAACTATTTATGATCTGCATTTTATCGTTGTTACCCGCTAATTTGCAGGTCATAATACCTCCTTCGATCATTGCAAAGGCAATTGTGGCAAATTCATTCTTGTCCCAGTTAGGTCGGAATTCCTTGTTCTGTATTCCCTTTTCGATAAGTTCCGATACTATTCTTTGAATATAGTTTGCACACTTGTTCACTTTACGCTTGACCACAGGATTGGTATCATCTGACTCGCTCCCAAAATTCATCATAGGACATCCGCCATCAAAGTGTGTATTTATAGGATATCTGAAGGTATCCACATATGCTGTAAGCTTTTCATAATTTGATTTATATCTCGATAGGGACTCGTAGATTAATTCCTTCAGGGCATCTATATTATGATCAACAGCTGCATTGACTAAGATTTCTTTATTCTCAAAATGGTTGTAAAGACTTCCTTTTGCGAGTTTGGTTGCTTCCATTATATCACTCATTGAAGTTCCTGCAATACCTTTTTTGTTGAATATCGGCGCTGCTTTCTCTATTATAAACCGTTTTGTTTGTTCACCTTTTGTTTTCATAAGTTTTTTTTATTCGCTTTTTTTTGCAAGAATTAATGGATGCTGAACTTGCTGTTGAAATAAGAAACAGAGTGAACAATAACTTTGGTGCTTATTCCAAATCTTCTATAATTTTATTAAGCGACTGCATTATAATTGCTAAGTTTTTTATTTCTCCCGTTGCCTTAGCAATCATTACAGCTCCTTCAATTATTGCAATTATTGTTAGTGCTGTTGCTTCAGCATCGATTGACTTAGCTTTAAATTCACCATTAAGGATACCGTGTTTTATCAATTGAACCAGTTTATCTTTCCACGACAATAGTATGCGTTCGGTAATTTTTTTAAGAACAGGATGAGTATCATCGGCCTCAGTTGCAGTATTTAGTATAGGGCATCCCCCCTGTGTAACTTTTAGGTCATAATAATTTGAATAGAGCCTTGGATACACCAATAATTTAGCCTTATAAGTATTTTGTTTTTCTATTTCATCATTAAAAGTATCCTGCATTTTCTTTACATTATATTTAAATGCTGCAATAGCTACGTCGTCCTTATTTTCAAAATTTCCGTAAATAGCACCTTTGGTAAGTCCGGTCGCCTCAGTCATGTCATTCATAGAAGTCCCGCTATAACCCTTTGTGTTGAAAATTGGGGCAGTTTTCTCTATGATAAACTCTTTTGTTCTTTCTGCTTTACTCATAATTTCAAAATGTATAGACTACAAATATATACCAATCGGTATGATTTTATATTCTTTTTAAGAGTTTTTTATAATTTGATAAAGCATCCACGAAGTAGTTTAATACCTACTTGAAAAGCACTGTTCATCAAGCTTTTTTATTTGGCCTTGATGAACAGTGAATTTGTTTTGAAATTTTATTATTGCAAAGCAGCCTTGTTTTTTACAATAAAATCCATCATACTCATTGGTTTCTGCCCGGTAATTTCTTCCACGTTATTGTTAGTGCCTGAGAAATAGCCATCCTGACAATCCTGTGCAACAGCTAATATATGCTGAGTGAAGTAATCGTTTCCACCCATAACATTTCTCAATGTGGGTTCAAATGCTGGGATATCAACAGGTAGATAGGTAATCTTTCTGCCGAGAACCTCTGAAACCATATCGGCAATTTGATATTGTGTCATTTCTTCAAGTCCATACAACGGATATGTTTTTCCGGCATGTGGAGCTGGATTTGCGAGTATCGATGCAATTACACGACCCTGATCTTCTCCGGTTATAGGAGCATATGCAACATCAGCAAAGGGATATGAAATGGCGTTTTGTGTTTTGATCGAGCGGATGGAGTACAACAGCCATTCCGCAAAAAATGTCGGTTTAAGGTGTGTTACGGGAACTCCTGATCTGTCAAAGACCCTTTCTGCGACCCAGTGATTTTGCGATCCATGGCTGATCGAGTTACGTCTTGCTGGTACTTGCGACATATTTACAATTGCCTCAACACCTTCTTCAAGGGCAGCCTGTGCAAAAAAAGCTGTAGATTCAATTATACCAGGTATTTGAATAGGGAAGAGGTAATACGCTGCCCTGATATTCTCCAGTACTTCACTAATTTTATTAAAATCAGAAAGATTGCCCTCTACTACTTCAACTCCTTTTGCCTCTAAAGCTTCAGATCGCTCATCTAAACGATGAACAAGTGCTCTCACTGGTATTTGAAGTTCGATTAGCCTGTCAATAGCATGTCTGCCTGTTACGCCTGTTGCTCCTGTTATTAAAACTTTTTTTTCCATTGTAATGATATTTTATTAATATTTTGTTTTTAACGATTAACAATCAGCTGTTCTTTAAGCTGAAGTTATTTTGCTTACTGATGTTTGTTCTTTATACTCTGCGGGCTAACTGCAATAGGTTAGCAATGGTTTTAATATGCATTCCATCGTGAAATTGAACAAATTGCAAGACCCCAACAGTTATTTTCTGACTTCCGGCAGCTAATTCCATAGTTTTTGAATCTTCAATACCTGAAGTTTTCTGAAAAAGTGTAACGGTTTCAAGAAGCGCTTCCCTGATTAGTGAGATGTCCTGCTCATTTACTGGTTTTTCAGGTTTTTTATTTTTGCCAAACAGGGTAATGTCAAATTTGTGCTCGGGAAGGATAAAATCTGAATTCCTGGCAAGTATGTTTTCGCTGACAGTTATCATGTGGCCCATGTTCCAAATAATATTATTGAGATAACCAACAGGTATAAAGTTGAATTGTTCAACGCTGAGATCATTAGTCATTTCAATAAGGATTTTTCTGCTTTCCTGTATTTTTTCTAAGTATTGATTCATGTCTGTTTTATGGAGTTAGCTAAATATTTGTAAATGATCTTATGCAATAATGCTCCAAATATTTTAGGGTAAGTTTAGAAAGATGGAAAAGTTCCTTTTTAAGGTTTTTCACCTGGAGGTTCTTTTCCATCTTTTTGTTTATTGTTTGCATTAAAGAAAAGCCGCTTTGTTTTTTGATACAAACTCTGCTATGTCCATTGGTTTTTCTCCGGTCAATTTTTCTACCAAATCATTCATTCCTGCAGTACGGCCTTCTTTCAGATCAAGTCCTAAAGACGTTACATGCTGAATAAAATAATCGTCGGCGTCCATAAATTTTTTGACAATGTCAACAAACGTAGGGGTATCAATAGGAACGTAAGTAATTGTTCTTCCTAATGACTCGGAGAAAATTTCAGCAATTTGTGTCATGTTCAGGATTTTTGGACCAAAAAGGTCATAACTCTTACCTGCATGAGGAGCTGGATTATCTAATATAGTTGCCACGACCCTGCCAATATCTTCAGTTGCAATAGGGGCAAATTGAGCATCTCCAAAAGGAAGAAAGAACTTGCTTTGTGTTTTAATCATAAAAGCCTGGTACATGAACCATTCAGCGAATAGTGTAGGGCGGAGATGGGTAACCGGAATACCAGAACGATCAAATACACGCTCTGCAATCCAGTGATTTTGGGCACCGTGGCTTCTCACGTTGCGATGTGCACCAAATTGGGAAAGATTTATAATATTTTCAACACCATTTTCCAATCCAGCCTGAGCAAAGAAAGCAGTTGCTTCTATAATTCCAGGAGCTTTTATAGGATATACAAAAAATGCGCTTTTGATCCCTTTTAACGCGGCACTTACCGACTCGAGATTTGATAAATCTCCTTCTACTATTTCGACACCCTGTGCGGCTAGCGCCTGTGAACGCTCATCGATTTTATGGACCAGTGCACGAACTGGAATATTATTTTTTATTAAATGCTGTACGGTATGACCGCCTATGTTTCCGGTTGCGCCGGTAACTAAAACTCGATTTTTCATAATTGTATTTTTATTTTATTTGTGATATTACTTTACCATATTAGCATCCTGATCCACTTCTATTCTTGGAGGGATCAGTTTATACATTACCGGTGTTAGAATTCTTGATAATAATGTTGAGGATATTAATCCTCCAATAAGGACGATAGCTAAAGGAGATATGTTCGGATTTGGATTCAGCGCAATTGGAATCAGACCAAAAATTGCCGTCAGAGAAGTAAGTACAACGGGCAGGAATCTGGTTTCCCCTGCATGTATAATTGCCTCTTCCAAAGGCATTCCTTCGCGGCGGAGCTGATTGGTGAAATCAACTAACAGCAGTGAATTCTTGACCTCGATTCCAGAGAGTCCAATAAATCCAATTATGGTCACAAGACCCATGTGGTTTCCGCTCAGGAAAAGCAATACGATGCCCCCGACAATTCCCAGCGGAATTACTGAAAGTACAATTATGATCCCCTTGAAATTCTTGAATTGAAGTATTAGCGCAGCCACAAACATAAAGACGCTCATGATAATTACGGTGATGAAATTACCTCCCAGCGAATCTCCTTCTGATTCTTTTTCTCCTGATAATTTATAATAATATCCCTGAGGCATTTTAATGGCTTCTATTTTTGGCACTATTTCCTTAAGTACATTATTGGCTAGTATACCCTCTTTGGTATATGCATTGACTTTAGCAAAACGGCTTTTATTGAAGTGGTTAATTGCAGTAGGGGATGTTTCAAATTTTACTTCTGCGATCTGGCTCAAAGCTACTGGCTTGCCGGCTGATGTATTAACAAACATGTTATGGAAAGCATCTATAGTGGCAAATTTTTGAATAGGAGAACTCACAACTATTTTGCGGCTGTCTCCTTTTTCGTCAATATACTGAGCTACTTCAAGACCTGCCACCGCAAGTCTTACTGTTTTATCAATATCTCCAGTCTGAATCCCCAGTGTTCTTGCCTTATCTCTGTTGATATTAACCCTTACATCTGTATTATAAACATTAAGTTCATTGTTTATATAGGTTGTACCTGGGTTAGAACGAAGGATTTTTTCGACTTTGAAGGAAATGGCACGGATTGAATCCATGTTCTCTCCAAAGATTCGAATCGATATAGGTGCTTCAATAGGGGGACCCTGTTCAAAATCTTTTACCTCAACTTTGGCATAAGCAAAGTCGGAAAGTTTTTTACGCAGTTTCTCAATAAGTTCTATTTTCTCCGATGGTCTAGCCTCATTGTCCATCTGTACAAGAATCTGGGCAAAATCAGATTGTTCTTTCTGTTGGCGGATATTATAATATACCTGCGGATTTCCCATACCGACATTGCTGGTATAGTATTTAATTTCCGGATAGGTTTTAAGTATGCCTTCCACCTGTTTGGTGATTTTATCACTCTCTGTCAAATTAGTCTGCAGGGGCATATTCAAATTCACAAGAAACATCGCTTTTTCAGAGGCTGGAAATAGTTTGAAGCCCACTGCCGGAAACAGCGCGATGGCTGAACCGCTTAATGCAAGTGCAATGAATAGCGTTAAGAGCGGTTTATGCAGGGCATGTGTCATTATTCCTCCGTAGAAGTTTATGAACTTTTGCAGCGTTCTTAAAAATACGTTGCCATGGTCGTTTGTAGGTTTTAAAAGGATACGGCTTGCTAAAAATGGAACAAGTGTAAGGGCAACAATCATAGAGGCAAATACGCTGGAAATAATAGCAACAGGCAAACTTCTGACAAATTCACCAGCCTTATCAGGCAGGAATGCCAGAGGTAAAAAAGCAATGATAAGCGTAGCGGTACACCCCAATACTGCCTCTCCAATTTGAGCTGTACCTTTTAGAACTGCTTCATTTTTGGAATATCCTTCACGAAGCCATCTTTCTATATTCTCTACAACTACAATACTGTCGTCCACCAATAATCCTAGTGCCACAACAAGACCCACAATACTTAATTGGTTAAGTGAATAACCAAAAGCGTTCAGGATTACAAGTCCCAGTGCAAGACTTATAGGAATGGTAATCATTACAATTATTGAAGCCCGTGTCCCCAAAGGAAGAAGGGTGATAAGCACAAGCAAAATGGCAATAGCGAAATCTTCACCTAACTTATTCAGACGGTTTGAAACCATCTTTCCCTGATCGAAATTTTTAATTAATTTGATGTTTGCAGGAAGTGTTTTCTCAAACTGCTCAATTACCGGAAGGTATTTTTTCTCAACACTTGCAATGTTTAAGTTCTCTTTCATCGCAGCACTTACCAGTACTGATCGAATCCCGTTAAGCCTTACATAATGTTTTTCTATCTCATTTTTTTTACTTATTTCAGCAACATCTTTAAGATAAGTTATCTGGCCTTTTGAATTATAAATAACGGTATTGGCAACATCATCCGCATCTTTATATTTTCCACTGGTTTTGACATTAAAGGATTTGCTTCCCATGTTGAGGTTTCCTCCTGAAATATCAGTTCCTTCACTCTGCATGCTTCCAATGACGGCACCGATTGGAATATTAAGACGTGCCAATTTATCAAAATGCAGATCGACATGGATTTCTTGTTCAGGGACACCACTGTATTCAACATTTTTGAGTTCGGTTATTTTCTCAAGTCTGGTTTTTAGATCATCAGCATAATCACGCACCACTTTGGCTGAAACATTTTGCGAAACCAGCGCTATTTGAAGAACATTTACATCACTGGAATTTATTTTTTCAACCTTAATTGAATAAATATCTTTTGGAAGTTCGTTTCCTTTTAAGGCATTTATTTCTGTTGTAAGTTCCTGGTATTTGTTCTCTACATCTACCCCGTATTTAAAATCAACTACAAATACTGCAAGACCATTTTTAATAGTGGTCAATATCTTGGCCATATTATCGAGCTGATATATTTTTTTTTCAAGAGGTTTTACTACCGTTTCCTCCATTTCTTTTGGGCTGATACCGGGATAAATTACCGTAACGACATAGGATGGGGGATGAAGGGAGGGATCTTCTGCGCGCGGCATAGTGAAAAGTGTGGCCAGTCCTACTGCAGCAACCATGGCGAACATGATCAGAGTAAACTGGTAATTTTTTACCGCATAGTTTGTGATTTTCATATCGTAAATTATTTAATGACTTTGATTTGAGACTCCTCGTTTAAAAAAGCACTGTTTGAAACTATGATCTGTTTTGTGTTTTCCAGACCGGTTTTTACATATACCTGCTGATTGTTAAACTCTTCAATTATAATCGGGACTTTTTTCACTTTGTTCCCTGGGGTAAGGGTAAAGACAAATGCCTTATTGCCATCTGCTTCAATCAGGGCGTCGTAGGGTATTATTTTGCTTGAAGTTTGGTGCTGGGTTAAAATCGTTGCCTTGCCAAACATTCCAATGGCAGGTTTTGACTTGTTGATTCTAAGTTTAAGTTCGATTTGATATGATCCGTCAGCATCGTTGGAAACCTGTGATTTTCTAAAAACAGTTGCATCAATAATTTCCTGTGGATAACCATCAAGAGTGACCTTGGCAGACTGTCCTAATTCTACAAGTACCCATTCTTTGTCTGTAACTCCTACTTTTAAGATGTAATCACTATTTCCTTTAGTTTCATTAATTGACAATACGGGTGAACCTGCATTTATTACTTCGCCCACATTGGCTATTTTTTTATTTACAAATCCGTCACTTGTTGCATAAATCCTTGAATAGTGTGCATTAAAGGAGACTGCCTGTTTTGACTTTTGCGCAAGATCAAGTTTAGTTTTTGCATCCTGCATTTGTTCAAGTGTACTTACACTATCCTTGTAAAGGTTTAATGTTCGGGTATAATCTCTTCTTGCTTTCTCTACATTTAGAGTCGCCTGATCAACACCAGCCCCGATTTCTGTATTGTTAAGGGTTGCCAGAAGTTTACCTTTTTTAAAGGACTGCCCATCTTCTACAAAGATGTTTTGAATCACCCCTCCAATTTTAAAGGAGTAGTTTGCCTCATTTTCTGTTGTAACAAGACCTGTTGCCGATATCTCAGATGAGTTCTGACCTGAACTGATTTCTATAACTTTAACCGGGATAAGGTCCGTATTTTCTATTTTTTGCGACTCATCTGATTTATTCTTGCAAGCTGTAAGTAACAAAAGACCACTTAGGGCAAGTGTTGGGATTATATTTGATTTCATAGTATGTTAGTTTTATTTAGTTAATTTATGTTGAAACTCGCCGTAGCGCGTTCGATATCTGCGTATCTGATCCAGGCATCAAAAAGAGCAATATTAGCCTCTAACTGTGCATTTATCAGCTGATTTTGGGCATCCAGTAATTCAATATATAGCGCTTGTCCTTCTTTGTAAAGCCTGAGTTCATCCTTGTAATACTGATTTGTTGTTTTGAGCTGCTGCTGTGCTGCCTCGTGCTGGGCAATTGAATTCTCGAAATCATTTTTAGCAATATTTAATTGCGTCTCGAGTTGTGTTTCCACAAAAGAATTCTCAGCGGTTAAACTTTTTTGCTGTGATTCCACCTGTTTTCGTTTGTAGATATTTTTGCCAGAGGAAAAAATGTTCCATTCCATATTTACACCCAGAAGATAATATCTGCTGTCCTGATTAAATTTAAAATCAAATGCCTGAGAGCCAAGATCCAGAAATGTGCTGACTTTAGGAATGATATAAGATTTGGTCAGACCTTCCACATTGTCATTGATTTCCATGGCGGTTCTGATTTTTGAAAGTTCTTCACGTTTGCTTACATCAGATTCTGTAAGGAGCAGTTTGGGCAAAACCGTAGTGGTATCAACATATATAGAATCTTTAAGGGGCCTGTTTAGAAGAAAATTAAAATAGGCCTGTGCAGATTTTTTGTTCTGCTGAGCTGTTATCAAATGCGCATTTATTTTTGAAATCTCATTCTCGCTGCGAATTACAGCAGTTCGGTTTATTCTTTGATTATTAAAAAGGGCAGTGTTAATCCTGTTACTTTCTCGAACAAGCTTCATTGAAGTCAAATAAATCTTAATAGCATTATCTGCCTTGGCAAATTGGTAGTAGGCTTTTTTGATGTCCTTGACCAATTCTCGTTTGTAAAGAAGAACTTCAGTTTTCTGCAAGTCCATCTGCTGATTTTTAATTCGCTTATTGTAGATTAATTCTGCGTTTAATAAAGGGAGGCTGGTCCTGAATTTTGCATCATAAAAATTATCAGGATTCAGCTGAATACTCTGATTTTGTAATTGCGGAAAATTGTTGGTCCCCGTAAGTGTATTAAGGGTTGCATAGGCTTTATTTAAAAGGTCACCGCTTGGAAATTCAATTGCTCTTCCGCCATCTGCCTTAGTGTAGGTAGTGCTGAAAGTGACGTTGGGAAGAAAAAGACTTTTGGCCTCCTGCAGGGCATAAACACTTTTTTCCAAAAGAAACCCCTGTTCCTTTATGCTTTGGTTGCTCTGTAGCCCTTCTTTGATATAATCATCTAAAGTAGTCTGCGCGACGATAACCTGCGAGGCTGTCAACAGACAAAAAAGAAACAGTTGCTTAATAAATTTTAGTTGTAAATTTTTCATTTTTGATTGGTGTATTAATTACGAACAGTGTTCGATAAATTTGCAAAAAAAGCCTAAAGCTTTTCAAGCATAAAAATTAAATTTTTATAACCTACCTTAATAAGCTCTTCTGAGGTCTTATCTTTAAAGGTACTTGTTCTGTCTTTACAGAAGAGCGCGCTCATTCCGTGAAGAGATGAAAGAATTGTAAAAGACAGATCATTAGGATCTAAACCTTTAAATCTTCCGGTCTCCATGCACTGCTTAACTACAGTGATCAGATAGTCAAGAGTTCTTATCCCCATTCTCCAGGGATCATCCTCGGATTTCTTTTTTAATGGTTCGTCGACGATAAACATTAAATTATAGAAATCTTTGTTATGAATAGCGAAATCCAAAAAAACGTTACCCATGGCCTTAAGTCTTTCAAAAGGGTCACTGACATGCTCCAGTACTTGCATATTGCTGAGTAAAACCCTAAATCCTTCCTCGTGCAATTCATGAAATATTTCACCTTTTTCCTTAAAATAGAAATATATACTGCTAGGGCTATAGTCAATGGCTTCGGCAATATTACGCATACTGGTAAGCTCGTATCCTTTTTCCAAAAAAACTTTACGGGCGCCATCAAGGATAAGCTTACGCATGTTTTCTTTTTCTTTTAATTTTCTTACTGCTATAGACATACTCTCAAATTTTACTGCAAAGATAATCGAACAGTGTTCGAAAACAAATCAATTTAACAAATTTTTTATTTGCTAAATAAATTTTTCGGCTTTACAGTTTATAAATAATGGCCTTAGTAGCAAGTATAATATGTTAAATCTGCTAATAAATTAAGGTACGAACATATGGCTAATAATTTTTACTTAATTAGGTTTATGGAATTATCCTGGAGCTCTACAAATGATACGTATCGTGGATTCTTATAGTATAATATTCAGCATACTTAAATATTAAGTTAATGCTCCACTTATTTTACTTTCTTCAATAACATTCTTAAATCCTAATACTTGCTTTACTAAATGCATTTTTGATGTCATTTTTTAACTTACTGATTAGTAGTTATTTATGAGTTTTTTGGATGTTTACAAGGTGCTTTATATCGCTTTTTGTTCAAATCGGATGCGATATATGGACAGTCATAATATCATATTTGAAATGTGTCATTCCGTTGTTTTTCAATAGTGTAGATATAGTTATCTAGGTAGAATTGGCCTTTACCCATCGGAAAGGCTCAATGGGTTTCAATTTTAAAAATCAGGTTATTATAAAATTTACTTGACTCATAAACTTTTGACAAATATATGTACTGCATCTATTTGAATTCTCTGATTTATATTAAAGCATAATGACTGCTCTTTTCATTTCTTCACATATGTGAATTTTTATTGTTTTTTCTTGCCATTACTTTGCCCTGTAAACTAATAGTAATATTTAAAAATTATAATCATGAAAGATAAACCAATTGTTTTCGATAGTTCAGTCGCACAAAATTATGACGATCTTTTAGGTGCATTTATGTTTGAACCTTTTGCACTAGACCTTTTGGAAAAGAGCAATATTGCAGGGGTAGAGAATGTCCTTGAGCTTGCCTGCGGGACTGGACGAGTAACTAATCATCTGGCAGAGTTCCTGCCATCTAAAGCTTCATTGACAGCCACCGATATTAATCCAGGAATGATTTCAGTAGCACAAAAAAGAATTACTTCCCCGAACATTAAATGGGAGACTGCTGATATTTCTAATTTGCCTTACGATGATAATTCATTTGATTTGATAGTTTGCCAATTCGGGATAATGTTTGTTCCAGAGAAAGTGAATGCTCTTAAAGAAATTTACAGGGTTCTACAGCCTGGGGGAAAACTAATCTTTAATACCTGGGGACCTATTTCAAATAATAAGGCATGGCAGTTAAGTAATCTAGTAGTTAATTCTTTTTTAGGCAAGGAACCCACAACAATCTTCGAAGAAGGCCCATTTTGCATGAGCGATGAAAAGATAGTATTAGACCAATTGGAGCAGGCTGGGTTTAGAGATAAAAAAGCAATTTCGGTTACAAAAAATAGTGAAATTCAAAGCGCGGAGATTGCCGCCAAAGGATTTATTATTGGTTTGCCGACATTGAATTTAATCAATGCGAGAATTCCACACCTATTATTTGATATCATTGAGAAATTGGAAGAAAAGTTGTCAATCGAGCTTGGAGAAAGTCCATTGAAAACTACTTTTCAGGCATGGTCATTTGAAGCTATTAAATAAATAATCTGTGTAAAGTGATTAGTTAGGTGCCTGCCACGAGCTAATTTTTTGATTTAATTTAAACCGATCAGTCTAGAGAAAAATATGGAGCATACTCTTTTTTTATTATTTAACATACCGATCGGTATAAAATTATTTTAACAATACAAAAAAGCCATGGGAATTATAGAGAGAAAACTTAGGAACAGAGAAAACATTCACAATACGATTTTAAAAGTTTCTCTGGAAATAGTAAAAAAAGAAGGATGGCAAGCCCTGAGCATGCGCAAGATTGCAGAGGCAATAGAATATACAGTGCCAGTAATCTATGAATATTTCAAAAATAAAGATGCCCTTTTGAATGAACTTGCAAAAACCGGGTTCCAAAGATTAGCTTGTGTTTTAAATAAGGCTAAAGTATCAGAGCATACAGGGGATCAGAAGTTAAAAAAAATGTGGATGGCTTACTGGGACTTTGCGTTAAGTGACAGCGAATATTATCAATTAATGTTTGGAATTGAAACTCAGTGCTGTTTAGAAAAAGTGGTATTGGCAGACGATGAAAATCCTTCAAAAATGTTTTTGGATGTAATATCGGAGATGATGGTTGATAACAAAAGAACAGATCAGCAGATTTCAGCATATTATTTTTCGATGTGGTCTGCTGTTCATGGATTGATAGCTATAAAAATCATTGATCCCCAAGTAAGTGCAGAATTTAATTTGGGTGTTCTTGAGAATGTTATTACTGCATTAACCTATAGGGACTAATGCTGTTTTTTTCACTCAGAGTTAACAGAGTTAGAATTTATTGCAGCTGAAAAGTTCTATCACAGAAAAAAATAAGAGCAGTTGGTAGGTTTTATAACGCAACTCTTAATTGACATATCGCACAAATCAACGCTATTATTCGGTATTTGACATATTAAATATTTAAGAATTTATGCAGTTGTTTGAATATCAGTATTTTGAGAATAGGTATGGTTAGTGCAAGTTTGATTTTTTGCGTAAATACCTGATTATTAAACAATTCGATCTTAACATATGTGAATGTTTTTAGCTTTTATCCGCCATTACTTTGTATAAGATTAGAAGCAGAAAAAATAATAATACAACGAGAATAAAATAATTTAAAAAAATAATAAACACTTTAAAAATTAAAATCATGAAAATCTTTTATTTATTTATCCTTGCGCTACTTTATAGCTGTACAGGAAAACAGGAAGCTCCGGCTGCCGCTTTAGAAGTACTACCAGTACTTAGTGTTAACTCTGGAGATGCTACAGTATATTCAGAATATCCAGCCTCGGTTGAAGGCCGAGTAAATGTTGAAATCCGTCCACAGGTTAATGGGACACTTGACAAGGTGTTTGTGGATGAAGGTGATTACGTAACAAAAGGAACACCTCTTTTTAAAATTAATGCAAGACCTTATCAGGAAAGAGTTAATAATTCAAAAGGAAGATTACTTGCTGCACAGAGTGCCCTTACAAATGCAAGACTTGAAGTGGAGAAACTTACTCCCCTTGTAGATAATAAGGTGGTATCTGACTATCAATTAAAAACTGCAATTGCAACTCAGAGAATTGCTGAGGCAAATATAGGCCAGGCTAAAGCTGATCTTGAATCTGCAAGAATAGATCTTGGGTATACATTTAATCACAGCTCCTGTTAACGGATATATTGGAAGACTGCCTAAAAAACAAGGAAGTCTTGTAGGGATCGCGATCCCGAGGCTTTGGCAAACTTTCAGATGTTCATGAGGTACACGTATACTTTTCGCTTAAGTGAAAGTGACTTTGTAGCTTTTAAACGATGTATCCAGGAAAAAACCTGAACAAAAAATTGGCGCACTTCCAGAGGTAGAGCTTGTCACATGCTGACGGTACTGTTTATGGGAAAAAAGGAAAATAGAACTTGTAAACGGACAGTTCGATAAAAATACAGCTGCCATTACTCTGAGAGCTTCCTTCCCTAATGCTGACGGACTTTTAAGATCAGGAAATACCGGAAAAATCAAATTGGGACTGGAGTTTAAAAACGTAATAAATATTCCTCAGGCCGCTACCCAGGAAACGCAGGATAAACTCTTTGTATATGGGTAGGCAGAGAAAATACAATCAGCAAAAAATCGATTGAAGTATCTGGAACCACTGCAACGATTATATCATAAAAGAGGTCTTAAAAAAGGGGATAAAATTGTATTCAAGAGGTTTTGATCATATTGAGGAAGGCCAGGAAATCAAGCTCAAAAATGTTGATCCCTGTAAAAGCGGAATTCAAGTTACAACAATTAAATAATAAAGGTCATGCTGAAAAAATTTATCGAAAGACCGGTACTGGCAACGGTAATATCGTGTATACTTGTAATACTGGGAATAATTGGTATGTTTAGTCTGCCTCTGGAACGTTTTCCCGATATTGCCCCTCCTGCAGTAAAGGTAACGGCTATTTATCCAGGTGCTAATGCAGAAACAATATCTACGTTCTGTTGCACCTTCATTGAAGAAGCGATAAATGGAGTGGACAATATGACTTATATGAGTTCAGTGGCCAGTAATGATGGATCACTTGTGATCTCGGTATTTTTTAAAGCAGGAACTGATCCGAACCAAGCCGCCGTAAATGTGCAAAACAGGGTATCACAAGCCACAAGCCAGTTACCTCCTGAGGTAGTGCAGAGGGGAATTGTAACTGCAAACAAGTAAATAGCCTTATTATGGTCCCAACGCTATACAGCTGAGAAACCAGCAGAATATGATCAGCAGTTTTTAGTGAATTACGCCAATATAAACATTATTCCGGATATTAAAAGAATACAAGGTATCGGTAATGTCATTCATTTTGGGGGGAAATAAAGAATATTCAATGCGTATTTGGTTAAACCCTGCAAAGATGGCATCTTATAATCTTGTCGACAAAAGAAGTGATGGATGCAATTCAGGACCAAAACCTTGAGGCCGCACCGGGTAAATTCGGTGAGGGAAGTAAAGAAGCTTACGAATATGTAATAAAATACGATGGAAAGCTGAACAAAAAGGTTGATTATGAGAATTTTGTAATTCGTGCAAATCCTGACGGATCTGTATTACATCTTAAAGATGTAGCAAGTGTAGAATTTGGTTCATATACTTATAACAGTGAAAACAAATATGAATGGCAAACCTGCTGTAACAATAGCAATTCAGCAATTGCCGGGTTCCAATGCCAATGAAATTCAGATTGCCATAGGTGATTTGCTTGAAAAAGCAGGAAAAAGCTATCCAATAGGCGTAAAAAACCTAATGATTTATAATACTAAAGTGGCATTGATGCGAGTCATTAACAGGTACTGCATACCCTTATTAGAGGCTTTTTTCTTGTGTTTATTGTAGTGTACATATTTCTTCAGGATTTCAGATCAACACTTATACCTGCCATTGCGGTACCTGTAGCTATTATTGGAACCTTTTTCTTTATGAATGTCTTTGGCTTTACTATTAACCTATTAACCTTATTTGCATTGTTTTGGCCATAGGAATTGTCGTCGATGATGCCATTGTTGTGGTGGAGGCCGTACACTCCAAAATGGAGCATGAAAAACTAGCCCCCGCGGCTGCAACCTTAAAGGCCATGCATGAGATTACTGGTGCAATTATATCGATTACCCTTAATTATGTCAGCGGTTTTTTTCCCAATAGGATTAATACAGGGGTCAACAGGGATGTTTTACCGACAGTTTGCTTTTACACTTGGCAATCGCAATTGTAATATCTGCGGTAAATGCTTTACACTAAGTCCTGCATTCTGGCAGCTTATTCCTAAAGGATATCCACAATGAGAAAGGAAGATGAATGGGTCCTAAAAATTTAAAGAACGTTTTTTTGTTGGTTTTAATAGCGACATTTAACTAAATGAACGACCAGATACATAGGATGGTCTTGGTTTTCTGGTAAGCAAAAAATGGATTACACTGTAGGGATTATATTAATTCGTTGACAACGGCCATCATGATCAGAAGAACTCAGACAGGTTTTATGCCGACTGAAGATAGTGGTTTTTTTGGAGTTGCCATGACAATGCAGCCAGGTGCTTCATTAGAACGTATGAAGCAGCTAACTGGCAGAGGCCAGAAAAGATATTGAGCACAATGCCGCAGGTTAAAGGTGTAAATGTACTTACAGGATTTAATTTTTTAACCTTTTCCAATAGTCCTTCTTCTTCTCAGATTTTTATTATCCTTAAACCGGTGGAAGAGCGAGGGGAAACTAAAACCGTATCGGTGAAATTATGGCATTGACAGCCAAAAATTGCATGTATAAAAGGACTTAATGCATTTGCCTTTGAACTACCTTCCATAGCCGGTTACAGCAACGTAGATGGTTTGGATGTTGTACTTCAGGATCGTACAGGAGATGTCAAGCTGGATAAGTTTAATGTTGTTGCCAACAATTTCATGGCAGAACTTATGAAACGTAAAGAGATAGCAGTAGCCTTTTCTACCTTCAATGCGAATTTCCCCAATATGACATGAAAATTGACAAACTAAAAGCAAAACAGCTTGGCGTAAGAATTCATGAAATTACGCAGACCATGCAGGCTTATTTCGGTAGTGTGCAGGTATCGGATTTTAACCGATTTGGTAAATATTATCGTGTTGTGGCACAGGCAGAGGTAGCCGAGCGTACTGATGTTTCTAAAATAAATGGAGTTTTTGTGAAAAACAACAAAGGAGAAATGGTGCCAATTGTACACTGATTACATTAAAAAGAGTTTTCGGGCCTGAAACCGCTACAAGTTATAATCTTTTTAATTCCATATCCGTGAGTGTAATGCCAAAAGAGGGATTTAGTTCAGGTGATGCGATCAAGGCAGTTGAAGAAGTAAGGAATCATAACCTTCCAAGAGGTTACACTATATGAATTCTCAGGACTGACAAAGGAGCAGATTACTTCTGCAGGACAATCGACTGTTATTTTCTCTCTTTGTTTTGTCTTTGTATTCTTTTTACTGGCAGGTCAATATGAAAGTTACATTCTGCCTTTTGCGGTAATTCTTTCTGTTCCTACTGGTATATTTCGGAGTATTTGCAGCGATTGGCCTGCGGGAATTGAAAACAATATTTATGTTCAGGTAGCCCTGATTATGCTTATCGGTCTGTTATCGAAAAATGCCATTTTGATTGTTGAATTTGCTGTTCAGCGAAGAAGGGCGGGACAGTCTTGTTAACTCTGCACTTGAAGCGGCAAACCTAAGGCTTAGGCCGATTATAATGACTTCACTTGCTTTCATTGTAGGAATGATCCCGATGATGCGTGCTACAGGTCCATCTGCAAATGGAAACCATTCCATTAGTATTGCTGCAGCAGGAGGAATGATTGCCGGGGTTGTCTTGGGACTTTTCATAGTACCTGTCTTGTTTATTATCTTCCAGAATTTTCATGAGAAAATAAGCAAAAAATCAAAACCTGCCTTGCAGGAAACAACACCACTAATTTAAATCTAATTATCATGTTTAACTATAAAAATATTACGGGCATATTAGCCCTAGGGCTCTTACTTGCCTGTAGTGTACCTAAAGATACCGTACAATCAGTGGTACATCCACCTGAAAATTACAGGGATGTACAAACAGATACAATTTCTGTAGCTTCTATCCCATGGAAATCCTATTTTCCTGATCGCGAATTAAATACTTTAATTGATCATGCCCTTGCAAATAATAATAATTTAAAAATTGCACTGACAAACCTTGAGATGTCAAAATTAACTTTATCTCAGGCTAAAATGGGAAATATCCCAACCCTTGATTTAAATGTGACAGCCGCCTCAGCGCGTCTTTCAGATAACAGCATAAATGGAATGAATGCCGCTAATGCTTTTGGGTCACATCATATTGACGATTATAACCTTGCAGCGAGACTTTCCTGGGAAGCAGATATCTGGGGAAAAATCAAAAGCCAGAAAGCAGCAGCTTTGGCTGGTTACCTGCAGACTGACGAAGCCAGAAAAGCTGTGCAGACCCAGATCGTTAGTAATGTTGCTAAAGGATATTACAATTTACTGCTTTTGGACACCCAGCTTGATATCGCTAAAAAAAATGTACAGCTTAACGATAGTACACTTACGATGATTAAATTACAATTTGAATCAGGTCAGGTTACATCACTGGCCATACAACAGGCTACAGCCTTAAAGCTTAATGCGGCAAGGCTTGTTCCATTCTTTGAGCAGGAAATCGTGATTCAGGAAAATGCTTTAAGTATTCTGATTGGTGAGAACCCTCAGGCTATAACAAGAGCGGTAACACTTGAAAAATTGACTGTTACAAAGGAGCTTTCTGCAGGGATTCCTTCTTCACTTCTAAGCAGAAGACCAGATGTTAAATTTCAGGAGTATGCCTTATCAAAAGCAAATGCAGAGATAGGATATGCTAAGGCAAATATGTACCCATCGCTGGTTATTACTGCTCAGGCAGGATTAAATTCTTTTCAGGCCAGCAATTGGTTTAATATCCCGGCTTCCTTATTTGGAACTGTGGCCGGAGGTTTGACACAGCCGCTTTTTAGAAAAAAAGAATTAAGAACCCAATATGAACTTGCCAAACTAGGACGTGAGAAGGCTGTTGTTAATTTCAGACAATCTGTTTTGACGGCTGTCGGTGAAGTATCTGATGCGCTTGTTAAAATAGATAAACTGGAACAACAGGAGAGTATTGCATCTGAGAGAGCTGCAACACTTAATAAGGCTACAAGTAATTCCAATATGCTCTTTAAAAATGGTATGGCGACCTATCTGGAAGTTATAACAGCCCAGGGAAATGTATTGCAAAGCGAACTGGAGCTTGCAGCATTGAAAAAAGCAAGGCTTGATGCTGCGGTTGATCTCTACCGCGCCACTGGCGGAGGTTGGAATTAAAGAATCGATATATGGTTTATTGATCTGTTTTTAAACCATAAATCAATTTTTCTGAAAGAATATTTTTTTTATAATCCCTGTATTTACGGCCTATCACAGATTTGGTATATAAATTGGATAGACAAATAACTTTCAAAGGCCTAACGGCAATTTAAATATACAAACTGAAAATAAAATAACAATCATTAAAAAATTAAGATCATGAACAACGAGAACAACAATGCACCAGTTCATATGGCTGGAGCGATAGATTTAACAACTCCGGTAACAAAAATATTAGCAATTGGAAGCTGGACAGAAAAAGGATTGGACAGAAAAGCCAGACTACCGATAATGATTAAAGAAGTACCTGCTACTGTAAATTTATATCTTACAGGTGTAATTGAACAATGGTATCTTAAACCTGATATCAGCGGGGTAGTATTTATTATGAATGTCACAACAGCTGAGGCGGCAAATGAACTTCTGGAAAAACTGCCTCTTGGGGTAGTAGAGATGATGTCATTTGAATTCATTCCACTAGGGCCAATTAGTCCGCTGCGTTTTTTAATGCAGGATCCTCTTGCCTTATAAGATAACTCAATAACCCAAGGGCTATGATAATTTATTGTTATAGCCCTTATTTTTTGTCAATGCACTACAGGTTCAGGGTTTCCATAAAATGTAATTGAACTTCATTGACCAAACAAAATCAGTACCCCATCTATTGAAAACTATTTAAATTATGGATTTTATCAAACAAAATACTAATCGCTGGCTGGCGCTTCTGATTGTTTTAGCAGCACCTTTATTATCAGTAATTGATGTTTTTATAATTAATGTTGCTATTCCGGCAATACGCAAAGGTGTTCATGCCACAGAGGCAGAGGTTCAACTGGTTATTGCGAGTTATCTTCTGGGATATGCAGCATTTTTGATCACCGGCGGCAGATTTGGGGACTATTTCGGCAGGAAAAAAGTTTTTATTTACGGTATGGTTTTTTTTACCCTTACTTCATGTTGGTGTGGCCTTACCCATAATGCATCAGAGCTGAACATTGCCAGATTTTTTCAGGGCGTCAGCGCTGCATTTATGGTTCCTCAAACCATTTCTTATATTCAGGTATTGTTTCCCCTTGCCAGAGACCGGGCAAAAGCTGTAGGTTATTTTGGTGTTACTTTAGGTCTGGCCAGTATACTTGGCCAGTTTCTGGGTGGATATTTTACTTATTTTCATTTCTTTATTCCCGGATGGCGTTTAATCTTTTTTATAAATCTTCCCATTGGAATAGTGGCAGTGATATCTGCCATTCTTTTTTTAAAGGAAACCAGTCTGGACAGGTCCAAAAAGTTTGATTTTCCAGGAGTGATACTTTTGACCCTGGCATTGGCTTGCCTGATATTGCCTCTTGTAATTGGAAGAGAAAATAACTGGCCATGGTGGAGTTGGTCAATGATTATTTTTTCCTTTTTTCTCTTTTTTCTTTTCGCAAAGAACCAAAGCAGGAGAAAAAAAATAGATAATGGAGAACTCATCGACACAGGATTGTTTGCCTTCCGGGATTTCAATATTGGGCTCCTTAGTGTGTTTTGCCTTTTTATGGTTCACAATTCTTATTTGCTGATAAGCACATTACTATTTCAAAACGGATATCATCTGGATGCTTTTCTGGTCGGGAAATTATTTATATTATTCGGACTTGGCAGTACTTTCACCAATTTATATGCAGGAAAACTTTTTAGCAGATATGGCAAAAAAGTAGCCTTTACAGGAGTTGGTTTTTTGACTCTTTCGCTTCTGGTGCAGCTCGTTTTGTTTGGGAGACCCACTGTTTCTCTTTTAACTATTGGCGGGGTCCTGATTCTGCATGGTATAGGTACAGGGATCCTTATTACCACAATTTTGAACATTACCTTGCAAAGTGTGCCTAAAGAATTTGCCGGCGCTGCCTCGGGCCTGTATTCTACTTTTCAGCAGACCTCATCGGCCATAGGTGTTTCCTTGATAGGCGGATTGTTTTTCACTGTCCTAAAAGGTGGCGCTGGTATCATATTATACCAAAAGGCATTCCGCTATGGAGCATTAGCTGAATTACTGGTATTATTGGTACTTGCTTTTTTGATTTATAAGCTACCAAAAAACAAAAGTGATGTAGTACATTTGGCGGAATAAGGTACGGCGCAATTTTGAAATTACTAGTGCTGTTCGAGTAAAAAATCCCTTTCTCTTTTAAGCTTCACAGCTAGTGATTTTAAAGTCTTCTCTTTGTTTTTTTTAAGCATTTCACCAAGGAATACCGGCATTTTCAAAGGACCATACTGATCTCCCCAAAGAATGATTTCTGTAATTAAAGGAATCAGCGATATACCTTTATCAGTGAGGGTATAAAGGAATTTTGATTTTTTTGAAGGTGCGGTGTGTTTAATTATAAAACCATTAGCCTGTAAAGCGTTAAGGCGGTCGGTTAATATATTGCTTGCTATTTTCTCGTAGGAGTAAAGGAATTCACTATAAGAATATTTACCAAAAAAAATCATGTCCCTAAGAACTAATAGTGTCCATTTGTCACCAAAAAGATCTAAGGAGTAAGCAAGAGGACATTCTGATCTGGGGCTAAACTCTTTCATAATCATTATTTGCAGGGCCGAAGCTGCTCAATTCATTTTTGCAGAAATTCAAATTTAGCATTTAAAAGCGATTAATGCAAAATAATACTCTGAGCTGAGGTGTTAAAATCTTTTCTCTGAGACCTTAATAAGTATTGCATTTTGCAATATAAATGATATAAAAATAATTACGAATTGTATGGGAATTTTGGTTAAATAGCCAGATATTTGAAAATAAATGCGTCTATATAAAATTTCACTAATTAAAATATAATTATTTGTATCTTTAAGAGTCGATTGAGACATTTTCAGGATAAAGGTACTAACCAAACTTAAGAAAGATAATGGATTCAAAAAAAAATGCAATTCACAAAATTACCAAGGAATCCGATGTAGAAACTCTTGCAAAAAGCAATGATAATTTAACCTCAAAGGAACAATTATTATATGGAAGCGATAGGGAGATTTTGCTTTCCATTGCCAAAAAATTAGTATATGTTCGAAACAGGGAATCTTTAGAGGAGTTTGTTGATCAGAGCCTTAAGGGCCTTTTTGGCTTTAACGACATGGTTTTCATGCTTGTCTTTAAAAACAAGGCAAGACTTATGGCGGTGATAAAATATTTTGAGCAGGAGCGCCAAATATCCCCTGAATATCAATACCTGCTTAAGGGAGGTACCTGCAGCTCGGATGATGGAATCGCAGATGCCACCCTCAAGGCCGGTCACCCTTTGGTTTTTAATATGGAGGAAATCCTGGATTGGGAATCCGACATACCTCCTTATGTTACGGTATTTAGTGAAAATAATATGAAAAGGCTCCTTACTGTTCCTATAGCAGTAGATGATAATGTTGGCGGTGTTATTTATTTTTATTCAAAAGACCCTCAGGCATTTCCAAAGCAGATGCATGAACTTTTTTTCTCCGTAGCACAGCAATTATCAGCTGTTATGCTAAATATTCTGGCCAATGAGGAAATCCAGAAAAGAGACTTTGAAAAAGAATTCCTGCTTAAGTTAGGCAATAGTCTCTCCTCGGTAAGAACTAAGAACGATCTTGCAGAAATATTAGGACAGCATTTTCACAATCTGCCTTTTTTTTCTGAAGCACTCATTTTATGGACCGATAAACAGGAGCAGATATTTATTCCTGAATCTGAGCATAAGCATACAGCTGTCTTTTTATCAGCAGTTTCTGAAGACGATGCCTCTGAGAAAAATTATGCTTTTTTAGCAGCGCTTTTTACTGATGGTTCGCCCATTGAATTCTCAGTGGAGAAGGCTATGAAAAAGCCTGGAATTCCTGAGTGTGTATTTCGCTGGGCGGAAAACGGCATAAAAAAAGTAGCTGCAGCCAGGATATTCCATGTTTTGGAACCGGCAGGGATTCTTTTTTTATTTTCAAAAGAAACGGATTTTTATTTTGAGCGCTATTTTGACCTCATAGGCAGTATGGCTTACCAGCTTTCGGCTGCTGCGGGCAATCTGCATGCTGCAGAACAAATGCGTAACAGGGAAAATGAAAAATCAATACTACTTGAACTCAATAGTGCCATGGCCTCGATCAGAAATAAAAATGATCTTCAAAGGATCATTAATGAAAAACTGAGCAAATTATTACCTGTCGGGGATCTTCTGGCATGTGTAAAAGATGATGATACTGGACGATACATTGCTTATCTGCGCAATCAGGATTCTGTCTGTAGTCAACAAATGGATTATGAAGATATAGCCCTGGGATGTTATATAGATAAAAATTTTGAAAAGCAGGTACTTCTCTCGGCATCTCCTTTGGTATACGATATTGAAGAATTGCTGAATCAAAAAACAGGGGCTACTTATCTAAAAAAATACTATGATCTTGGAATGCGCGAAGTCGTGTACGTCGCTTTAGGTACTGGGGCTGTGAAAACCGGAGTATTAATTTTGGTGCTTGACAGTCCTAAAAGTATGACCCAGAATTTTATAAACCTTATATCAGCTATAGCCGCCCAGCTTTCTATTGCGATCGCAAACATTCTTGCCAATGAAAAAATAGAAAAACAAATAGAGGAAATTACCCGCTACAAGCAGCAGCTTGAGGAAGAGAACTTGTATTTGCAGGAAGAAATACTAACCACACATAATTACAGTGAAATTATCGGGGACAGCAATCCCATGCATGAGGTCTTTCATTTGGTTTCACAGGTTTCCGAATCAGAGAGTACCGTTCTTATTCTTGGAGAAACAGGGACGGGAAAGGAACTTATAGCCCGGGCTATACATAATACTTCAAAGAGAAAGGATAAGGTGATGGTAAAGGTAAACTGTGCCACACTTCCCTCCAATTTAATAGAAAGCGAACTTTTCGGTCATGAAAAGGGTAGTTTTACAGGAGCTACGGACCGCAGGATAGGTAAATTTGAACTGGCCAATAACAGTACATTGTTTTTAGATGAAATTGGCGAGCTGCCTTTGGATTTGCAGGTAAAATTATTGCGCGCGATCCAGGAAAAGGAAATAGAACGTGTCGGGGGACGCACCGTTATTAAAACCGATGTAAGGATCATTGCTGCTACAAACAGGGATTTAAAAAAAGAAGTTGCTGCGGGAAATTTTAGAAGTGATCTTTATTTTCGACTTGATGTTTTTCCGATCGTACTGCCGCCACTTCGAGAGCGTATAGAAGATATTCCTTTTTTGACAGCGCACTTTTTACAAAAACATTCCAAAAATACAAAAAAAGAAATCGTCAAAATTTCGAGCACTGCACTCAAACAACTTATGGCATATGGGTGGCCTGGTAATGTAAGGGAGCTGGAACATATGATAGAGAGAAGTATTCTTCTGAGCAATGGGAGTTGCATTACCCATGTAAACCTTCCAGGTGTTCCTGATAATCCTGAAACAGAAGAAGGAGTGCCTCTTCGACATAAAACTATCGAAGAGAATGAACGTGACCATATCATAAAAGTGCTTAAGTCATGTAAAGGAAAAATTGGTGGTATTGGTGGTGCTGCCGAGATCCTGGATCTTCCAATTTCAACATTAAATTCCAGAATAAAAAAGCTTGATATAAAGAAACATTATTTAAAAGATTAAAAATGACAGCATATAAGGTTACTAATAATTTGGAACTTAAGCGGTTTGAAATTTCCGTTGAAGGTGTTACCTGCTTTATTGCCTATGAATTATTTGAACGTGGCATTGCCTTTATCTCAGAGCAGGTTCCGCAAGAAGTTCAAGGGAAGGGAATCGGATCACAGCTGGCCAAATTCGTCCTTGATTATGCATTGGAGGAAAAATTAATTATAAATCCACAATGCAGCTTTGTAAAATGGTATGTGGACACGCACCCGGAGTATCAAAAGAATTCAGTACTACATATGCACCTTAAATAATTAAGCAAAACCAGTTAAGGATTATAAACAATAGTAATCCTTAACCGGCTTTCGCAGGGACAATATTCTGAAGAGAATAGTACTATTGTTCTGCTGCTGAAATAAGTCTTTCAACTTTTTTATCCATAAGGGCTGACACCTGATCAATTTCAGGATCATTGAATTGCGCAAACACGGAAGAGGGAAGGTCATATTCAACCAGAACTGTTCCGTCAGTATCCTCATGCACCAGCATACGAAGGGGCGCATAAAGTCCGGAACTAACATTTCTGGCAGTCATTTTGGTAGCCATTATAGGATTCCCCAGTTGGTACTGTTTTGCTTTTTTGCCATCAAATCCCTTTAGTCTCAAAAGTTCGCCGTGTTCGATAATATTAAAAAGGATCAATTCCTGATCACCACCCAAATTTTCCAGAAGTCCAGCCAGAGAGGCTTTGTTACCGTGCAGAAAATCCAGATCAGCTGGTTTTAAGATGCCAAGTAGATCTTCAAGATTACCTGTGAATTCTTCAAAAGTTCCAATAACTTTTTTAACGACATGTTCTATGTTAATTGTGTTTTTCATTTTGTATGATAATTAATTACATACAAAGTTCGCACTACTTAATTTTGAAAACATTCACATATGTTAATAAAAGCAAAGGGGCTCTATTTTATCCCTGGCCTCTTATTCGGCTTAGGGACTGGGGTGCTATACCCAGATAAGAAGCGATATAATAGCTGGAAAACATCTGTAGAAGGTAAGACTCATCTTTCAATAACTTTTCATATCTCTCACTGGCTGTCATAGTGAGCAGTGTAAAGACACGGTCGTAAGTATGCAGGAAAGCTTTTTCATTCAATTTTCGCATCCATCTTTCATAAACAGGAAGGTTTTCAATCAGGTAGGTAACCTGTTCCCTTGTAAAGACAAGCGCCTTTACCTCGGTAAGTGTTTCAATTGAGATTGATGAATTTTCATTGCTTAAAAAACTTCTATAGTCTACAGCAAACAAATTTTTGCTAATGCTTTTTGGGGTGTTGAAATGAAAGGACCATGTAATGGTTTTTCCTGTAAAATCTGTATAGAAGGACCTGGCCTCTCCAGATACCATAAAATGTACCTTATCTGAATTGTGACCTTCATAAAGTATTGTATGTTTTTTAGGCAATATTACCTCTTTTGCATTAGCGGCAATCATTTCTATGGCATGAGCGTCCAGTTCAACAAAAGTTCTCATGTAATCTAAAAAGGGTTCACAAAAGTCAGAGTTAATCATTTTTAATTGGTTATTGGTTATTCAAATATACTAAAAAAAGACTTGCAAAATGCAATGCTTTTAGTCTGTTAAGGCCGTACTGGATTGCTTTTATATTTTTTATATTTTATAAACAGCAGTTTTAATCTTCAAACAAAGTTGATCAAATAAGAAGACCAAAACATTCACATATGTTAAAAAGATAAGCAGAAAAGCCAAGGTACATTATTTGTATCCTGGCTTTTATCTTCTGCGATTTTTGCTTTGCCACTGTTCTTGGATTTATCAGTGGCGTTTTATTGAATTACTTAGCTTCTTTATTGATGATATCAGCTAATTTATCAGGTACAGAAACAAAAGGAGTATGGCTTGAAGTCAAACTATAAGTAGTTTTAATGTTATTGTCAGCCACCATTTTGTGCTGCAATTTAGGACTGTTTGTATGATCGTTTTCTGTAAAAACGTATACTTTTTTTAATTTACCGTAACCCGCATCTGTTAATTTTACAGGTGTAGCCAAGGGAGCTAAAGGTTCAGATGGGAAGTGGTCCACCACATAGTCCTGAACTTGTTTTGGTGCATCTTCAAAGAATGAATCAACTATACCTTCTTTTGGCACTACAGCAATTCCTTCAGTTTCTTTGATTTGTAAATATTTGCCTAAATGACTGTCCGCGTCGGTAGTGGCAAGAGAAAGTAAGCTTTCACCATTTCTAGGCACATAAGCAGCTACATAGATCAATTTTTTAATCTGGCCAGGAATTTCTTCTGCTACCTGATTCATAACAACACCACCAAAACTATGGCCAACGAGTATAATATCTTTTTCACTGCCTATTGCATTTTTTACCGTCTCTACGTATCCGTTAAGGGAAATAGAGGTGATTGGTGTTTTGTCCTGTCCATGTCCGGGCAGGTTTACTACAACTACCTTATGTCCCTGAGATTCTAATTTAGGAACCACGGCGCCCCAATCCTGAGCGGAAGACCAGGCTCCCGGAATAATTACGATTGTACTTTTTTTAGCTGTAGATTTTTGTGCAGCTGCGCCAAAGACTGTCATTAAAGCGATGGCGATCACGGAAATTGTTGTTTTCATTTTAAATTATTTTTAAATTATTTTAATATTTTGCTCCTTTAGAGCGGTTAATGATAAAGAATGGATATTCTCTGTGAGCGATATTTTTTTGTTTAGAATCGCTATAATTTTGGCATGCAGGCCTCCGAAAGGAAAACAAGTCATGCTCCTTTTGATTTTTTAATCTGTTATTTTTTTGAAATCCTGCTGAGGTGTTCTTATAGAAATTTCATGGATTTTACTTCGACACTTACAATTGGTTTTTTTGTGTCGTAGGAACCATCATCGTTTCGGTAATAAATTTCTATAAGTGTGGGCATTATAAGTCCATTAAGCAAAGCATACTGCGAAGTGATTTTAGTAAAAAGTACAGGCTCGTCCTGCTGGGTCTCGTAATCTGTTCTTTCAAGTAAATTATTTCCGCTAAAGAACAGGCTCATCACACGGCCGTAGGGAGTATTATGCCTGCTCTCTACTAGCATTGACCTGTATAATTTATCATTACTTTCAAAGATCTGGCTCTCTTCACAGGCATACTCCTGAGTGTCAAGGCTAAATGGAAACCTGATATTGTGCCAAAGGACATATTTTATAAAACACATCAATTGTAGGGCGTTCCATGGTGCGCGCAATGATGGGTCGTAAGCAGCAGTGTTTTCCGGTTCAAAAAAAGTAACCTCTTCATCATTATGGTCATATACTTTTACATCATCAGTGGTGATAATAGTATATAATCCCATATGTGGAAAATTTCTGATTTGAGCGTTTTGTCCCTGTAAATCGGCCTGCAGGGTTAAATTATTTAATAGTTCAGAATCAGATCCAACCCATGGTTTTATGCCACTTATTTTAATCTGAGTAGTGAGTATATTATATTTTTTCCAAATTTGTAATCCTCCTGCAGCGTGCAGGACATCATTGAGCAAGTTCTCCATATTGATAGACATAATGTTTTGAATAATGATCTTTCAGGAGCTGATTATTGTATTTTAAGGATCAGTTTTCTAAGTGAAACAAGATGTCCAAAAAGTACTGTCATTACTACAAAGGTTGGAAGCCAGATAAAAGGAAATATAAGGATCGCCACATTTGGCTGGTCGAATGCTAATTTTTGGAATGGCACCGGTAAAGAAAGCAAAGCCCTGGTAACGATGTTGAATAATAAAGCCAGACAAATGATATTCCATATCAGGAGCGCTTTTCTGTTTACTTTGTCTTTTCGAAATACAAAGTAAGCAATCACAGGTGCAGAGAGACCAGAGATAATATCAAGGTTACCGCCTTCAAAAGTCATAAGTCTTGGCACTGCGTGATAGAGGTACAAAGCAAAAAGTACAAGCTCCACGGGAACCCTAACTATATTGACATACACAAGTTCTTTTAGAGGAAGACTATCTATAAAAGCCCTTCCTGACTTTGTAGCAAATAATATAATAAAGAAGATAAACACTGGAAAGAAGCCCAGGAGAAACAATTTTGGTGGGGTGCTGTCAAGACTTGATGTAAATACGTCATTTTTGGCCAGTACGCCCTGAAGGATAATCCAAAGGATAGATCCGATCAAAATTGGTGTTGCTTTTTTTCTGGTTGACTCCAGGGGAGAATTTCGAACTACTTTGTTAAAAAGCAGCAGGGTAATTAGTGTAATAAGTCCGAATACTAACGAAAGTGCGAAGGGAATGTTTGGTATCATAATGTTGATTTTAATTAGTTACTATTATTTTAAAATGTAGATTAACCAGAGCTCTGAAAACTTATTTGTATCCCAGTGAAAGGGTGTAAAATAAGATACCGTTACTTGTTATTTTCTTATACAAAGTTGCGCAACTTAAAACCTTAAAACATTCACAAATGTTAAGAAAACCGAAATGTCAATAGTTTTAAAGATGCTGTGGTTTTTAATATTATAGGAACAAATTCTTATTTTCAGTAATGTAATGGGCAATTGAAGCAGGTCTTGAACCAGTGAGGTTTTCGACGGTATCGTTTACACCGGCAGTAATACCATTTTGTACATCTTCTGCAATAGCGGTCAGGTGTTGAATAAACCAAGGGGAAAAATCAGGATTCTGCTCCATGATTTCTCTAAAGGGTTCAATTTCCATGGGTGTATAGGTGATTTCTTTTTTGAGGATCTCAGAGAGTATCGTGGCTATATTGAAAAGGCTAAGTTCTTCAAGACCCAAAAGGTCATAAGTCTTACCGGCATGCTTACCAGGTTCTGATAAAATTGTGGCAATGACGCGTCCCTGGTCATCGGCCGTTATAGGTGCATATTTTCCATTTCCAAAAGGAAGTACTATTCTATTGTTCTCGCGGATGTCTTTTGCAATATAAGCGAGCCATTCAGCAAAAAGCGTAGGGCGAAGATGCGTTATCTGAAGTCCTGAGCGGTCCCATAATTTTTCTGATATCCAGTGATTCAGCGCCGCATGACTCTTGGACTCTCTTCGGGCGGTCCTTTGGGAAATATTTACAATATGGGTAACACCATTCTCAAGGGCAGCCTGTATAAAAAAAGCGGTAGCTTCTAGTATTCCCGGAACCTGAATAGGATATAGGAAATATGCAGCTGAAATTCCATCAAGGGCATTACTTACCGAGTCAAAATCATTCAAATCACCTTGTACCACTTCAACTCCAAGTTTTTGCAATGCATAAGATCGCTCATCGATTTTATGAACCATTGCCCTAACCGGTACATTATGTTCTAAAAGATGTTTGATTGCACTTTGCCCTGTGGCACCAGTAGCCCCGGTAATTAATACTTTATCTTTCATTTTGATCATTTTTTGTTTGTAATAAGCCCAAAAACCCCTTACAATTTTTGATTGTGAAGGGGTGTTGAACCCATTATTTATTTTATGAATAAATGTTTATTTTTAGTAATGTACTGTGCAATTGTAAGAGGTTTTGTTCCTGTTAGTTCTTCCACGGTATTGTTTGTCCCAGAGACTACACCATCACGCGCATCTTGTGAAATGGCCCCGATATGCTGAACAGACCATGGACTAAAACCCATGTTAGTTGCCAATATTTCCTGAAAAGACTCGATGTCTATGGGAACGTATGTTATTTTTCTACCTAAAACCTCAGATAAGTTATCTGCGATTTCAAATCCATCCAATTCCACAGGACCTAAAAGGTCGTAGTTTTTGCCAACATGCTTCTGTGGTTCAGACAGCACTTTTGCAATCACCCTTCCCTGGTCCTCGGCCGCAATAGGTGCAAATCTGCCCTCACCAAAAGGCAATACAATTCGGTCGTTATCACGGATATCCGAAGCCATATAAGAAAGCCATTCCGCGAATAAGGTTGGTCGTAAGTGTATTACCGGAACCGTTGAACGGTCTAATATTCGCTCTGCAATCCAATGATTTTGTGCAGCATGGCTTTTAGCGTTTCTCTTGGCTGTTCTCTGGGTTAGATTTGCGATGTATTTAACGTTGTTTTCCAAAGCAGCTTCGACAAAAAAGGCAGTTGCTTCAATGATGCCGGGAATTTCTATAGGAAACACGAAATAAGCGGCAGAGATTCCCTGCATGGCGCGATTTACTGCTTCAAAATCATTTAGGTCACCCTGTACAATTTCAACCCCTTTATTTTTTAATTCTTCTGAGCGGCTATCGATTCTGTGTACCATCGCTCTGATAGGCAAGCCTAATTCAAGAAGATTTTTGATTGCAGCGCTACCGGTAGCTCCTGTAGCCCCGGTAATTAATATTTTATTTTCCATTTTAAATGTATGTTTTATCTGTTTTTAATTAGTTTTGAAATGCTTCTTTGTTTTTAATGATAAAGTCTTCAATTGGCATTGGAGATTGTCCTGTCAATTGTTCTACTATTTTATTGGTACCGGCAAAGATTCCGTCCCTGCAGTCCTGCGCTACATTGCTGATATGCTGAATGAAATGTGGGGTAAAATTCATGCTTGCCAATACTTCTTTGAAGTTTTCTATCGGAATAGGAATGTATTCAATAGTACGGCCCAGCACTTTTGAGAGACTTGCTGCAATTTCGTATTGTGACATTTCTACCGGCCCGTAAAGGGGATATGTTTTTCCTGCATGTTCTTTAGGATTAGAAAGGATAGCTCCAATTACACGTCCCTGATCTTCTGCTGCGATCGGCGCATAAACACCATCTCCAAATGGCAATAGTATACGGTTGTTTTCACGAATGTCCTGGGCAAAATACATCAGCCATTCAGCAAAAAATGTTGGTCGGATATGTGTAACCGGAACACCTGAACGGTCCAGTAATCTTTCGGCCAGCCAGTGATTTTGAGCCGCATGGCTTTTGGCAATTCTTCTGGCTGATATTTGTGACATATTTACGATATGTGTTACGCCATTTTCAATAGCTGCCTGAGCAAAAAATGCTGTTGCTTCCAGTATACCCGGTACCTGGATCGGATATAAGAAGTAAGCTGTGTCTATGCCTTTAAGGGCTCTGCTTACAGAATCAAAATCCGATAGGTCGCCCTGAAAAATCTCTACTCCCTGTTTTTCCAATTCGTCTGATCTTTCATCAACTTTGTGTACCAGTGCTCTAACTGGAATATTTAATGAAAGTAATGATTTGATGGCATTTCTGCCTGTTGAACCTGTAGCTCCTGTTATTAAAACTTTATTTTTCATAATGTGTTTTTTTAAATGTTTGTAATAATTTACATGGCAAAGTACCGTCAATCTCAAACGAAAAACATTCACAAATGTTAAGAACCGTATTTGGGCTTTTATCAAGGATCAGCAATACAAATGGACAATATTCATATATCATGCCCTTGTTTTAATCTACTGATAATCAGTTAATTGATTATTGTTTTTAGTTTTTGGATAGATTATATATCGACTTACTGCGAAACAAAATGCGACATATGGATTCTATGGCCATTGTCTGGATTTAAACTGAAGTAATTTATGTATCCTGTTGTAGGCCAATATTTTAATTGTTTGTGTGTTTTTTTAATTGTTGCCTGATATTCTTTGATAATGGTACAAATAAAGCTGGCAGACCCCCTAAAACAAAAAACCAGAATACAGCTGGGTAATGCTGTAATTCTGGTTTAAAAAAAATATATAGAGAGAATGAAGTTTATTTTGTTGAATTTAATGGTCTACTGAGGCAATTACCACTGGGCCTTTTCTTTTCTTGGCCACTATAATCAGTAGTGGTATTGCAAGGGTAAAGAACAGTGCTATGAAAAGATATCCGTCAATATAGCTCAATAAAACGGACTGCCGCTGTACGCTCTTATCCATTAAAGCCAATGCATGAATGCGCGCATCGCTATAGCCAAAGCCACGTTGCTGAAAAAGCCTGATCAGGTTATTTAATTTGGTCATCGCTATTGGATTTGTTTCGGTCACATGGCTGATAAGATCGGTGCGGTGTGCGGCCATTCGGCGCGCTACATATGTATTTAAAATTGATATTCCGAAAGATCCTCCAAGCTGGCGCATCATATTGTTCAGCGCTGCGCCCTGGGGCATATCTTTAGGCTCCAGTGATGAAATGGCCAAAGTTGCCAGTGGCACTGTAAGGAAGGCCATACCTACGGCGCGGAAAATGAGTGTAATGGCGATGTATTGTGCCGATGTTTCCAATGTTATTTGTGACATCGACCAGTTAAAGTAGATAAAGCACAAAAAGCCAAGAAGTACAATAAAAGCCGGAGATACACCGCGCTGAAGCATTTTCCCTGATACTATCAGCACTATAAGGGCAACAACGGATCCCGGCAAAAGCAAGATCCCTGTCTGTGAAGGGGAGAAAGCAAGCAAACGCTGCGCGAGTACCGGAGTCAGGTAAATGGAGGTAAACATTCCGATACCTGTGATAAAAGTCAGGACCGCGGCAATAAGGAGTTCCTTGCTTTTTAAAACGCGAAGATCTACAACCGGATTTTTAATATGAAGCTCCCACCAGATAAAAGCGGATAATGAAAGAAAGGCAATAATGGAAAGCACCACGATATACTTGGCTTCAAACCAGTCATCGGTCTGTCCTCTTTCCAAAACGGTTTGAAGTGCCCCAATGCCCACTGTCAAAAGGGCTATTCCAAGCCAGTCCACTTCTGTTTTTTTAGCTTTTAAGGCAGGTTCTGTAAGCAAAAAGAAACATGAAAAGGCAACGATGATACCAATAGGCACATTAATGAAAAAAATCCAGGGCCATGACGCGAATTCTGTAATATATCCTCCAAGGGTTGGACCAATAGTTGGACCAATGAAGATTCCAACACCAAAGATCGCACTGGCTGTTGCCTGTTTTTCCTTTGGAAAGAGTTCATATACCACTGCTGCCGATACAGACAACAATGCACCACCACCGATTCCCTGAAAGAAACGAAAGGCAACAAGTTCCCAGATATTGGTTGAATTTCCACACATAAAAGAACAGAAGACAAATAATATGACAGATCCAATATAATAGTTTCGTCGTCCCAGGTTTGTTGTCAAAAAGCTCGTCATAGGAATAATGATTACATTGGCTATGGCATAGGCAGTGATCACCCATGAGGTATCCTCCAGAGTAGCGCCAAGGTTACCACTCATATGAGAGAGTGCAACATTTACAATTGAGATGTCGATAAGTTCCATAATAGCTGCGGCTATCACGGTAAAAAGCAAAATTTTTCTGTGTAATGGTTCCATGTATTATACTGATCGGTATATTTTTTAATAAAAAAAAGGCGCTATTTTGTGTATTTTTTAAAGATTGTAGTGGCTGTATGTCCCCCAAAACCAAAAGTATTGTTCAGGGCATAATTGATTTTTCTGTTTAAAGATTTTCCGGAGATTATATTCAGGCCTTCGGGAATCTGCGGATCAGGATTCTCGAGGTTAATGGTAGCGGGAACAATATCATTTTGTACCGCCAGAACACTTATGATGCTTTCTATGGCCCCGGCCGCTCCCAGAAGATGCCCTGTCATTGATTTGGTGCCGCTGATAGCCACAGGGAGATTTCCAAAAATACTGTGTATGGCTTGCAGTTCGCTTAAATCACCCTGAGATGTTGAGGTTGCATGCGCGTTGATATAGTCTATATCAGCTGGTTTTAGACTGGCTTCGCGAAGTGCACTGCTTATCCCCAGGGCAGCACCATGACCATCGGCAGGTGTACCGGTTAGGTGATATGCATCTGCGGCCATACCGCCGCCTACTATCTCCGCGTAAATTTTGGCGCCGCGGGCTGTGGCGTAGTCCCAGTCTTCCAGGATTAAGGCCCCGGCGCCCTCGCCAGCTACAAAACCATCACGATCCGTGTCAAATGGCCTTGATGCTTTTTGAGGCTGTTCATTTCTTTTGGAAAGTGCCTGTGAGGCATTAAAACCACCAATAGAAGAGGGGGTAATGGCCGATTCTGAGCCGCCAGTGATCATGACTTTGGCCCTTCCCAGACGTATAGCGTCATAGGCGCTTATAATTGCTGTATTGGATGATGCGCATGCTGATACCGTAGCATAATTTGGCCCATATAATTTATGTCTGATTGATATAAGTCCAGCGGCGATATCGATAATGATTTTAGGAATGAAAAAAGGATTAAAATGGGGGGTTCCATCCCCAAGATTAAATTCTGTTAGCTGCTCTTCGAATGTTGTAATCCCGCCATATCCTGAGGCCCAGATTACACCGATCTCAGCGCGCTGACCCTCGTCCATGCCAGAGAAATCGAGATTGGCATCTTTGATGGCCTGGTCACTGGCGGCAATGGCATATTGGGTAAACAGGTCATATTTTCTGGCTTCTTTTCTCTCAAAATAGTCTTCTGCTCTGAAATCCTTTACTTCACATGCAAAAGTTGTTTTAAATTTTGAGGTATCAAATTTAGTAATAGAGGCAGCGCCGCTTTTACCTGCCAGAATATTGTTCCAAAATTCTTCTACTGAATTGCCAAGTGGGGTTATAGCCCCCAGTCCTGTTATTGCTACTCTTTTCATTGTGTATATTTTAATTAAAATATTTAGTTTTACTATTGTTGGGAAGTGTATTTACTCCAGCGCATCGATAAGGAGTTTTACTGATCCCATAATATCGGAGAAATTCTGCCGTTCCCCTGATACTTTAGTTATCATAACAGCACCTTCTATGGAGGCAATAATGCTCAGGGCTGTTTTCTTTGGATCAATATTTTTGGCTTTGAATTCCCCTGCTGTGATACCGCTCTGTATAATTTTCGTCAATTTTTCCTGCCAGAAATTAAGCGCCATCTGCACATACATTCGCAGAACCGGGTGGGTATCATCTGATTCAATTGCCGTATTTAAAATGGGGCAGCCACCGGTTGTGAAAATTTCATTGAACTGTCCCGTGTATAACCTTGGATAAACCATAAGCTTTCCCCTTGATGTACTTTGGGAACTGATTTCATTTAGGAAATACTGTTGAAGCTTATGTACATTGAAATGAAAAGAGGCTATGGCAAGGGCATCCTTATTTTCAAAGTTACCATACACACAGCCCTTTGTTAGTCCTGTAGCGTCTGTAATGTCCGCAATAGTAGTTCCGGCATATCCTTTTTTATTAAAAATTGGGGCGGCCTTCTCTATGATAAATGCTTTTGTTTTTTCAGCTTTTGACATGATGTAAAATATTCTGCAAATATATACCGATCGGTATAATTTAGAAAGAATATTGGCTTTTTCTTAACGTTTGCTATCGGCCTGCTGATACTTAGGAAGCAGACGCAGCGATAACCAGATTGCCGGGGCAGCCTGAAAAAATGCGAGCAGATAAGCGTTTGTTGATAATGCCAGTACAATACCCGCACCTGTGGCAGAAAAACATAAGACCAAAAGAAGGGCATACCCTGAGGCATATTTCTGCTTTAATACCAAGATATCTCCCCAGAAGCCTGCAATGACTAAAAATAGGTTGTAGAAGCCCTGATTGATAAAAATATTTTTCAGCGTGAGTGCCTGGGTATAAATATCAGTTGTAACCGGATTGTTTAACAGCACAATGAGTGGGGTATGTACCTCGGGCCACATCCAAAGGAGCGCTTCAAGTATAAAAAACATTCCATGCACTAGTAATACAACAACCAGTAATACCTTGCTTATTTTATCAAATTCAATTGTTTTATTCTTTTTCTTTTTCTTTTTCATTTTTAGGTAGTAGTTAGATTTAAGGCAGTAGGGGTTTAGATGTTAATTGAACCCTGGCCTGATGAAATCAGGTACGCTTCCTTAAGGGCTTCGGAGTAGGTAGGATGGGCATATGAAATGCGGAACATATCTTCATTGGTCACCTCATACTCCATTCCAATAACTCCTTGTGCGATTAAATCGGCTGCCCTTGGCCCAATGATATGCATCCCAAGTATCTCACCGTATTTGGGATCTGAAAGCACTTTTGCAAATCCTTCTTTTTCCATTGCGGCGCGAGCTCTGGCGCTGGCTGAGAATGGAAATTTACCTGTCTGGTATGCAGTATTATTTGCTTTAAGCTCTTCCTCAGTGTAACCCACTGACGCTACTTCAGGCCAGGTGTATACTACCGATGGGATCAGCCTGTAATTAATATGGGGTTTTTGACCATTGATTACCTCGGCAACAAATACCGCTTCGTCTTCGGCTTTGTGTGCCAGCATGGCACCTTTGATAACATCTCCTATCGCGTAGATATTATCTTCTGCTGTTCTCAGGCTTTCATTGGTCTGTATGCGCCCTTGTTTATCGAGTTCAATTTTAGTGTTTTCCAGTCCAAGCCCTTCCGTGTATGGTTTTCTGCCTACCGCTACAAGGCAGTAATCGGCTGTGATTTCCAGAAGCTCCTCTTTTTCGTTGCTGTATTTGACCGTTACTGAATCTCCATTATTTGTCGCTGTCTGTACTTTTTGGCTCAGTAATATTTCCACCTCAGATCGCTGTAAGATCTTTTTGAGTTCTTTTCCAAGATCCTTGTCCATTGTGGGAATTAAACCCGGTGCATATTCAAGTATGGTCACCTTAACACCAATTCTTGCAAATATTGAAGCCATCTCTACTCCAATCACCCCACCACCGATAATGACCATACTTTTGGGTTTCTCGGGAAGTGAAAGCGCTTCTGTGGAAGTAATAATTCGTGTTTTGTCAATTACAACCCCTGGTATGGTGGAAGGTTTTGATCCCGTAGCGATAACAAAGTGGTTTGCAGTATAGGTTGCGGAAGACTTATCTTCTTTGGTCACCTTTATTTCCTTGTTGGTAATAAAGGATGCCGTTCCCTGAATTATTTGAATTTTATTTTTGGACATCAAATAGTTAAGCCCGTCGATATTTTGTCCGACTACTTCTTTTTTACGACTGATCATCTGCTGAAAGTCAAGGCTTAACTCGCCTGTCTGAATGCCATGGGTTTTAAATTTTTTTGCCGCTGTATGAAAATGCTCTGTGCTGTCCAGAAGGGCTTTGGTTGGGATGCAGCCTACGTTGGTGCAGGTACCTCCAAGGACACTGTATTTTTCTACAATAGCAGTTTTATAACCCAATTGTGCAGACCTGATTGCGGCTACATATCCGCCAGGACCTGATCCGATTACGATAATATCAAAATTAGTTTCCATAAATTAATTTTTAAGTTTTATAAATTTTATAGCCATTAGAAAAGAATAGGCAGATGATATAGTTTTGAATTCCTGTCAGCGAATTTATAATCCCTTGGTAATTGAAGAGGATCATGAATTTCCTTAAAGCCATTGCGCAAAAAGAAGCGATGGGAGGCCACTGCAATTTCCGGGGTGTTGAGATAAATGCTTCGGTATCCTGAGATTTTAGCATATACTAAAAGCTGGCGAAAGACTGCTGCGCCACACGGGTTTCTGATCCACGATGCTGTTTGTCTACAAAGAGATGCCGCATTACAGCCACCTCATGATTTAAAGGCTCAAGTCCTATTGTACCGCTGATTACATTATTGCATCTGGCAATCCAAAATCCCCCATTTTCATAAAAAGCATCAAGATTATATAGATCTGGCTGTTCGTGCGGTTCAAATCCAAGTTTAAATTCATCGTTTTCTATATTCAGGACAAAGTCTCGCACAGCCTTGTTGTCTTCTTCATGTAATTGTTTTATGGTCAGCATAGTTTTAATTTTTTTATTTGAACTTCCCTGAGACAAATCTATGTCCGATGCTTATTGGTGCCAGTTCAGAATTTAAGCAATAGTAATACCAATTAGTTAATCTGTTGATAATGTGTTTTTTATGGATGTTTTGACATATTTCAATATATGGAATATCGTTTTTCATCCATTTTTGATGCGACATTTGGCTTTTAGTATACTTCTTATTTATGATACAAATTTCCAGGATCTGCTTTTGAAAAACATTCACATTTGTTAATAAAGAAGTAATGTCGGTTTGAAAAAGAGATTATAAAATAAGAGTGAAACAAAAAATAAAAATATAAAGTAGGAATTTATTTATTTTAAATAGCCGCCAAGTCAGTCATTTCGAAAAAAAGTAACGTCATGGTGAGAACCTACGCAATTGGAAACCTGTGATGTATTTAATTATTTGATTTTTAAATAGTTATATATTTTTTGATTTTTTAAAAAATCGATATATCACATTTGTACAAACTGATTTATGATATATGGTTTTTTTTTAAATAAGAATCTTTAGATCCTTTAAATTATTGAAATTTAATAAAGCATTTGTGGCTTTTTTGACGGCATGTTTTGGTGGATTTATGATTTTTTGGATTTATATTTGAGATAGCAATTTCAATTTATTTTGTTAGAATTGGATTTAGAAACCTCTTAAAATATTACATATGGAAAATTCAAATGAATCTATAAAAGCTATTGATAACCTGTTTGTGGATGAAAGCCAGATTCCGGATCAATATAAAATCTCACCTATCCACCAGCGCGAGTATCTGCTCAACGGCAAGCTGGTTCCATGGAACGGAGATGTGACGGAAATATTCTCTCCAGTTTATGTTCCCGGAGAAAGCGGTCTTGAGCGAAAACTGGTGGGAAGCATCCCACACACTTCTTCCAAAGAGGCTTTGGAATCTTTGGATGCAGCCGTGGCAGCATATAAGGATGGGCAGGGGGTGTGGCCGACCATGAGTGTCGATGACAGGATTCGATGCATGCAGAAGTTTGTGTACCTTATGATCCAGCAGCGAGAAGAGGTGATAAGGCTTTTGATGTGGGAAATTGGCAAGAGCCTGCCAGATTCCACTAAAGAATTTGACCGTACTGTGGATTATATTAATGCAACAATTGATGCGCTGAAAGATCTGGACAGGCAGTCTTCAAGATTTGAAGAAGCGGAAGGGATCCTGGCGCAGGTAAGACGCTCTTCGCTGGGGGTAGTACTTAGTATGGGGCCATTTAATTATCCTTTAAATGAAATTTTCACCACACTTATCCCGGCGCTTATCATGGGAAATACCATATTATTCAAGCTGCCAAAACATGGTGTTTTAGCGCACTATCCGCTGCTGAATGCTTTTAAGGAAGCTTTTCCACCAGGAACCGTAAATACACTTTATGGAAGGGGTGCGGAAATTATTTCCCCACTTATGGAAAGCGGAAAAGTAAATGTACTGGCTTTTATCGGTTCAAGCAAGGTTGCCAATGGGCTTAAAAAACTGCATCCCAAAGCCAACAGGCTTCGCTCGATTCTGAGCCTTGATGCCAAAAATGCAGCTATTGTAACCAAACATGCCGATTTGGATGTTGCTGTTAACGAATGCCTTTTAGGTTCATTGTCTTTTAATGGTCAGCGCTGTACGGCGCTCAAGCTGATTTTTGTACAAAGGGAAGTGGCTGATGAGTTTGTAAATAAGCTCAGCGAAGCTGTGGCTGCCCTGAAGCCGGGTCTGCCATGGGACAAGGATGTAAAAATTACACCGCTTCCCGAAGTTGATAAGCCTGCTTATTTAAAAAGCTGTCTGGATGATGCTATAGCCAATGGCGCAAAAATTATAAATGGAAATGGAGGATATGCCAACAACTCTTTTGTTTTTCCTTCGGTGGTTTATCCTGTAAACGATAAAATGAAATTGTATCATGAAGAACAGTTCGGGCCTATTATACCTGTTGTCCCATTTGATTCCATAGATGAGCCTATCGAATATCAGATCAATGCATCGCACGGAATGCAGGTAAGTATCTTCAGTGAAGACCCAAAAGAAGTGGCAAGCCTAATTGATCCTTTTGTCAATTTAGTAAGCCGTGTCAATATTAACTGCCAGTCACAAAGAGGCCCTGATGTTTTCCCGTTTACGGGAAGAAAAGACAGTGCTGAAGGGACACTTTCGATCTCAGACGCATTGCGTTCTTTCTCCATTAGGTCATTGGTGGCAACCAAAGCGACCGATGCCAATAAAAACCTTTTTAATAGTATTGTGAGGGATCATGACTCTAATTTTCTGAGCACTGATTATATTTTTTAGTTAAGGCCAAAGCATAATAAGTGCAGCTTGTGGGGTATGCGCTGTATTAAATGTTTTGGGGAACTTTTAGTTGGCCATACTTCTCTCGCTAAAAAGAGAAATTACTCTGCCGGTAAGGCTTAAACTATAATGTCTAAACAAGACTTCTTTATAGTTATTGCAAAAGGATAAGGGAGTCCTGTTTTTAAATAAGGCGAGATGATAATTTATCACTAGTTTTACAATGCCATTAATCAAATATTTCAATTAGTTTTAAAAAAACAAATAATGTCAGAATTGAAAAAATTAAATGAAGAATTAAAAGAAATGCAGGATAAAACGCCGAAAGTTTTTATAAATGAAACATTCGCCGAAATTTCAACTATTAAAAATGCAACACAATTTTCACTTCAAATCGATCAGAAGGATATAGATGCGACAGATGTTAATTTCACAAAGGCTGAAAATGGAGGAATACATGCTTGTGATCAACGATTTTGCAGGAGTCAGCTCAAGGAAATATAACATTGATCTTCAGATAGGCGCACGTACATTTTTCGCAGATGATGTACATGTTTTAATCGGCGAGAGTAAACTTGAAAAGCAAGGTAACGGACTTTTCAGCGGCAGTATCACATCGAGATCTCATTTAAGAGAATTTAGTACTGAAAACTTCGATTCTGAAGAGTCATTTTATCGATATGTAATAAAGACCCCGAATAATGAGATCATGAACTATATAAAAAGCGGGCCTTTTGCTTATGAGTCATCATCTTCAATGCGTGGTATGCTGAGTCTTAGTATCAGTGGAGTAGAGATTAATCTTTATGAAGTTAAATACGAGACCCAGAAGTATTTTGTTATCGACGCTGTAGAGAAAATCAATTTTAGTTCATTTGCCGATTTGTGCTATTCCATTATGATTGGGTATGGATTTTTATCGGGGAATTTTTATCAGGACGAGGCTTATTATATTAAAGGGGAGGATAAAAAGTTTATTACAATTACAGGAGTTTCATATCAACAGATCAGACCTTCTATTATAACAAATGGAACAGCTAATCCTATTTATGCTTTTACATCACATATTACATCGGATAAAATGATTCAGGAAAGGTATGGTCTCTTCCTTGAAATATTTGATGGAGAACTTTTCTCTAAGTTCTGCACTAAAATTTTTGATGAGCCCCAATATGTCGTGCTCCTGCTTCTGGTTATTGAGTCTAATAAGACTTCCCTTATTTTAAAACCAGCTGGTTATTCTGTTGCATTGGAGAAAATTACCAATATTATCGCCGAAGAGAATAAGGGTCTTAAACCAATTATTGCCAAAGGATTATCAAGAGCATTTATTTCTGAAGTGAAAGAGGTTTTAAAGCAGTTTAAAGACAGGATTGAGCAAGAAGGCAATGAAGATTCAATAAATATTCTAACAAAGAATATTGACAGACTTAATAGTCCCACTAACAGGGATAAACTTACCAAACCTTTTGAAATTTATAATATAAATTTGACTGCTGCTGAACATGAGGCTATTGGAAACAGAAACAGTTTTCTTCATGGAAGGGCATTGAAAATCGAAGAGGGATCAGAAGAGTTTCTTGAAATTTATATGAATTCTTTAAGGCTGCATAAATTGGTAACTAAGCTTATATTAAAACATATCGGATTCTCAGGACATATAGTAAATCATCTCAAACGTAATGAATCCGTTTTTGATAAAACAATAGATGAAGAATTGTTTGAATTTATTTAAAAAGTAAACAAAAATCAGGAACAGGCATACATTTCGTAATTACTTAAAGATAAAGTAAGCTGTTCCTGTTGTATTAATTTGGTTTATAAAATGCTCAAAGCAAGATTAATCCCTTGATTAAAAATTGGAGATTCACACTGTGTTAAAGTATTCGACCTTATCTATTAATTTTCTAATTTTATCATGCAATTGTATTTGCATTACTTAAGGATAATTAAAATGGAAAAGGCTATTAAACTACAGATTAGAAAAGAATTAAACAGCCAGCAGCAGTTCAATATAATAAAATTAAAAGGAAGCTTGATTTCCAATGGCTATACGCAGATCATCCATATTGATGATTATGATGATGATTTCCACATTAATTCTTTTGAGACCACCGCTGAAAACAGAAAAGTGGTTCAGGATTTTATCAATGCGTTTATAAATGAAGCAGAATTGGCAGGTACGGTTACTATCAAATAAGTAAATTGCAGTACTGCAAGGCCCTGATGCATTTTCAAAAAGGAATAAAAAAAGAAGTATGTTCAGGCTATTTATCCGTGGAAGTCTCGTTGTCATTAAATAATTTATTGACCAAAGCTGCTCGGGAATCAATTCTTTTTTGACGTCTTTTTACCACTATTTCTAATTCCCTTTTTAATTCAGCCAAAGGTTCCCAATCGTTATATGTTTTCTTTTTGATATTATATTTCAGGCAAAGTTCCTCTGCAAGCCCATAGGCTGTTATTCCAAAACCGCAATAATGGAACCTGCGCTCATCAAACCAATCTTCAAAATCAGGCGGAGAAGAAATATTGGTAGTAAAATCAATTATCCTGTCACCGGCTTCAATATCTGATGGGAAACTTAATATTTTATACATCAATTCATGGTCGATACTTTTCCAGTCTACATCAGAAGGAAAGATGGGCGGTATTGGTTTCTTTACCTGTGGCTCTAAATAACCCTCTGCACTGCGCTGTCCGTAAGAGAGACCATCATCGTTTACTACATCAACGCAGTCTTCCATATATTTATCGAGTATGCAGACCACGCGAATAGCGAGATATTTAGCATTTTTCTTATCTTGTCTGTTGCTTGCCCAATAGGTTTGGAACCACGAAATACCTGAGCCTATCAGTACACCGATCAGGCTATAAACTGCTTCTGTCATTTTAATTGTTTTTATTATAAATTATATTAAAAATCATCATTTTCACTGATCTGGTCTTGATTGAAGTCTTCTTCTTTAGTTACAATATTTGAATTAAATGAAGTAAATATATTATCCAGAGTTTCTTTTATTAATTTAATTTTTGAATCGTTTTCAATTAATGAAAGAGAATCTTCATATTTAATTTCAATTTTACGATCTGATTCAAGCAATTCGGTTAGTTTTATGACTAAAGGATTTAATTCAATATCACCAGAGGTTGACAAGTCTACTACGGGAAAAGAAAGAGTGCCATCTTGAAGATTAAAAGCTATAGATATCTTATCTTCTTGTATTGTATTAGTTATTAATATAGTATTCATAATAAGGTCTAATTAATTAATTTTTTTATGTTGTATTTTTTTGCTCTTTGTTCAAAAATATATTGACCTCCATCTAAAACGTTGCAGATTTCCTTTTGATGCTCTTTTTCTTCTAGTACAAATTGCTCGTATTGGATTAAATTTTCATTGTTGGTACACATAATTATATTTTCAGCATCGCCATAAACAACGATAGATGGATTGTGGGTAACTAAGAATATTTGTTTTTTAAATTTTAAATCTCTAATTAAGTCTATAAGTTTTTCGGTTATGAATTTATTTCCTAGGTTATCTTCGGGTTGATCAATAAATATAATTTTCGAATTTCCATTTCTCAATATTGTCTCTAAATATTTTTCAGAATTATATCCAGGAGAATTGTTTTTTGAAGTATTGTCTTGTGAATACTTCAAATATTCTATTGGCTTGTCAAATGACTCTAAAATACCCTTTATGTTTGTATAGGTTTTCTTTGCTAAGTTTTCGGATGAGTTTTCGTTAAAGTTTTTTATCTTTAAATCACCAAGTGCTAACCTTATCAATACGTTATATAAACTTTGACTTGAATTGACATTGGTGATGCCTTCAAATATTTTTGTTATTATGTTCTCACTGTTTTGAACTTCAAGCGCGACCGTAACATCATCATTAATTTTAATTTCCTGAATACCTCCATATAGCAAATTTTCAAAAAGCAGACAATGTATTTGCAGTTGCATAGCAATTTTAAAAGCCCTTGAAAGATTCTTGTTAAGTACTGTTAATCTTTCATTTGATGCCTCTTTTTCTCTTCCTTTCAAATCTAAACTTGAATTTTTATTTGAAACAATGACTTTAACAAGTTCAATAAATTTTTCTTTTTTACTGTAAATTCCTTTTATATCTTGAAATAGATTTTTTTTAGATACAACCAGTTCTTGAAATATTTTTATTGTATCAAGTTCTTGGTCTGTAAATGACCAATTCTCATTTAATTTAAAATTTTCAGTGTTTTCTACTAACAAATCCAATATATCCTGAGAGGTTTGGAAGGAATCAGTTTTATTTTCAATGTGTAATATGTTTTTAAAAATATAACTGGAATCAAGGATAGATGTTATATCCTTATTGTGGAAAGTAAAATTAGAATTTAAAACTTGATTTAATTCGTCGTAAAGTTCAGTGAGCTTATCAATTAAATTAATTAATTCCTGTTTTTTAGTTTTAAAAAATTCCAATGATTTTTTATAACTTTCATTTTCTCCAGACTCTATGATTAAGTCTTTTAGTGAGTTGTTCTCAAAATAATTTACAATTTCACCTTGATTTATATAAATGATATCATGGGTATTGAAATTTATAAAGCTTTTGTAGTCATCATCTAAAAAACTTTTGACCGAAGAATTAGTAATATCTAAACTATATTTTTCAATTTGACTTTTTGTATTATTTATTTTTTTCCCCAAAATAGTAAACAGTAAACTTTTCCCGCTTGATCTCCCTCCAATTATCGCATTTAAATTAGGACTGAAATATAATATTGTATTTTTTATTAATTTGTTCTCATGAAATTCTATGCTATGCAAAAAATTGTCGGATCTCATTAATACTTCTACTTCGGAGAATTTTTTAATTCTGGACTTAGGGTCAATAAAAGCAAATCGAATCGATTCAAATGTTGGCTGTCCTTTGATACAGTAAAATTCATGCTGGACTCCGCTTTTAGGTGTTGGATAATTATTGCAATTATGATTGTCAGAAAAATTTATGAATGCTTCATCTGCCTTATTCTGAAACTCAGGATCCTTTAATTTGTCAAAACCTTCATGATGCCTAATCCTATGTATTTCCTTAACTTTTTCGTGGGCGCATTCCATTAAAAGCACCATTTGTTGCGCTTTTGTAATGTCAGCACCCTTATATGCGTCGATGATGTTTTTATGGCCTCCCGCATGTGGTATGTAAAAAAAGTGATAAGAGTGAAATAATTCAAATATTTCATCTTCAGAGATACTGCGATCACTATTTGGAATATTCTTTTTGCTAAAATGGTCTTCAACAATTTTTGCTATTTCTTTAGCTTTATCAACTGTATTTTCGTTGAATATTAATAGGGTGTGATAGGTCAGGATTTTATCATCCATTTGCTTAACGGCAATATCAAATTCACATCCTACAAGTAGAATAGGGTCACCGTCTTTTTGGTTTTCATAATAGCTTTCATATGCATCACTATTTATAATATTATGATCTGTCAGGGAAAACATTTTGACATCGTTTTCTATTAGTTTAGTTTTAAGTATACTTAAATCAAAAACGCCATCATAGTCATTAGTTTTAATCTTATTGCTTAAATCAGTATGAATATGTAAATCAACCTTAAACCAGTCAGAATATTTTTTCATTGTTTTTGATATTAATTTTTTAAGTCATTTTATCCAGCAAATTTTAATCTTTAGTATTTAAGTATTTTACGGAAAACCATAATTTGGGAAATTATTACCGTTCTCAAACTTATCGATTAAAATCAGATAAATTGGCAGGTATAAATACTTGTTTTTGAGTTTACGGGTATGCTTAGAATTCATATGGAATTAGTACATTATTTTTCTAAAGCGTTCAAAAGCGGAAAAACCGAAATTTCTTCGGTTTTTCCGCTTTTAGCTTTTTAGCTTCTTTTGCTTTTTCATTCGGGAGCGAATTTGATACAGGTTTTTTTCCATGAGTTCCATAATGACTTTATGATGCGGTGATTTATTGTTTTTCATACCACGGCATTGGGCTATCTCCATTTTGGAAAGCGATACCTCGATGGTTTCAACGGCTTTGTTATCTATGCGGGCGGAGAACAATAATGAATCTTTCTTTTTGAAATATTCGTTGGTAAAAACGCAGTGTTTTAAATTATCGCCTTCTTCCATAAATTCAGCAACGTTTTCCATTACCGTTATAGTAATATCAGCCTCGCAGAAGCAAAGCCCGAAAAACTGTTCTTTCTGTTGCGCATACAAAACCTGCGCCTGCTGGATTTCAATGCGCATTTTTTCAAGGTGTTTTTTTCTCTGCAAGTCTCTTTTTTTCTGCACGAGTCTGTCATGTTCTTCTTTGAGATTCACAGGGCATATATAAACGGCAGAGTTAAGGTCTTTTTTAAACCATCTAAGAAGTTCAAGGTAATCCTCCCAGATACCAAAATCCGAAACTGTATAGTTGTTTTTCAGGCATAGTTTTACTGCCTGCCAATTGCGTCTGATATGCTGTTCAGAGGACTGCAGGTAATAACGAAGCCAAGCCCCCTGCGAGGCTTTCAGCAGTGTTTCAGCACAGGGATCTTTCAGAAGCGCAGAAAACAAGATTTGAGGGGTAAGGCAATAAAAAGCTTTTTTAAAACCATTTCTTTTTAGAGCCGGAAGTACTTTAGTGCGTGGGTAAATCCTGTAGGGATTGATGCGGTATTTTGGCGAATCCTGAAAATCCTTAGGACGGATTTCAAGGGGCGTGTGATACTGCCATGCGTCATAAGCCTGTGAAAATGGATTGGTGCTAAGGGACAAAGTGCGCACTTCCCCTTTTGTGTCTATGAAGTGCTGCATTACTTCGGTGTGGAAATAGGAAGGAAGGCAGTTTTTTTTCATTAGCTTGTGAGAGCATATAATGCGCACTACCTGAAATTCAGATGCAACAGTCACTATGGCGCTGTATTCTATTTCTTTGAAATGTACCTGATTACACCCGTGCATTTTTAGCTTGCCATTACAGGCGGTGCATTTTGTGAATTTTTCGGATTTTTTTGCGCACTGTGGTTTCCATGAATTCCCGCAGTCCAAACAGTGGAATTTTCCCCTTGAGAGCACACCCCATTTAAGGAAAATACTGTGCTCTGCCCACAACTGCATTTCAGGTGTTATAGGGGTTAGGGAATCACTTAACTGTGTAATACGTTTCTCTGTGATGGTATGTGGTTTCATAAGTCAAAAAGTGTTAAGGTTGCAGGGGCAGGTTTTGGCGTTTTTGTTACCACGGTTTGGGTCGCAATATCCTTTGGGGTTTCTACAGGGGCGGTGTTGAATAAATCAGCCTTTACAGGCTGATTTACCACTGCTTTGAAGTTTATTTTTGGGGTCTCACAAATGCTGTCATCGTTGTAGTATTTGACAGCCATGTCAAAGATTTCCTGATCTGCAAAGGCGCACAGGCCTGTTTTTTTAACCTCACTGCCAATATAATTGATACAGCCCTCGATGTTCTTGGATGCCTTGGCAAGGCTTATTGCAAAGGCAGTGTCGCTGAGTGCCGTCTGGGTGAGATAGTTCTCTATGATGTTTTTAAAAATTTCAGAAGCTTTCATAATAGATGTGTTTAATGAAAAATTATTCAAAAGAGTTTCTGTAAATCTCAGCGCAGTACTCCTCAAAACACAGCCAGCATAAAAAAGTATAATGCGGGCTTTTATAGCGGTTTGAAACAGGCTCTCCAAGGGAATCTTCCAAGTCCGTTTTAATGTTTTCCAAATCATCAATATGTTTGATGTAAAAGGCTTTGCAATCGGTATGATAGATAAATTCGCCTATCATGCCGCTGATGCATCCGCCCTGTTGTAAATCCTCAAGGAAGGATTTCAACTGCTCTTTTTTAGTTCCGTCGTAACTTTCTATTTTTCCAAGAATTATTTTATTGAATTCTTTGCTGACACCGTAAGAGGTATAACTATTGTTGCTTAAGGCTTTCATAACATGTGTTTTTTTGGCGTTTATATTTAAAAGTTCCTATGGATCAGAAAGGGAGGTCATCGGGTTGCTCTGCTTGTTTTTGCTTTTTCGGGCTAACATTTGTGTTCTCGGAACCCTGTGTTTTTTTGGCAAAAACCAAGATTTTAATGCTATCGATGTGAAAGGTCAAAGTCCCTAAAGCCCTGCCGTCCGAACTGGTGTAAGTGTTTATCCCGATACGTCCTAAAAGCTGTACTAGTGCGCCTTTTTTTAGCCACTCGGCTACCTTGCTACTGATCCAATAGGAGCAGTCGATATAGGTTACAATTTCGGTGTACTCTGTACTTCCTTTTGGCTTGTAGCTGTCATTTATGGCAATCGAGAAATTGACCACTTGTTTTTGTTCCCCCACTTTTCTAACTGTTGCATCTTTTGTAATGCGTCCTGTGATTTCCATGATTTTAAATTTTAGTGATTACTGTTTTTTAAAATTTCTTTCCCCCTGCTTTTCAAAAAATATTTTTCAAAAGAAAAAACGGGAAAAAAGAAAGCAAGAATCAAGTGACCCGCTAGAGGATGCGGAGTGCTATAAGTCCCGTAGGGCGGCGGCAGGGCAAGCCGTTATGCGCATGCAGCATACGGGGGGCACTATCTTGGCTGCCTTTTAGTCCGTTTCGAATGAAAATATCAGACTTGTTATTTTTATCAGTCGTTAGCAGTACTGCAAGGAAGGGCTTAAAGGAAAAACTTAAAGAGGTGCTGCAAGAGCATCTTACTCAGGCAAGTTCAAAGCATAGATGCAAGAGTAAATTAAAGGGAAGTTATAAGGGATATTACAAGGGTAATGTCAAGTAAATAATGGATAAAACTTGACATTTAATATTAATTACTTATCTTTGCAAGAGTATATGAAAGTAACCGATAAAATAGAGCGTAAGATAAAGAAGATTGCCCCGGGAGATGTATTCGGATATGATGCGCTTGGACTTTCTTCTAGTGAAGTTATAGCTGGTGCTAAAGCACTTGGAAGACTTACGGATAAAGGTGTTATTAGAAGAGCCAGAAAAGGATATTATTACAGACCTAAAGTATCTGTGTTTGGAGAGCAAAAACCAAGGGAAGATGTTTTGCTTGGGCTGTACCTGTTTGACAATAACAAGCAGACTGCTTATGTTACAGGCACAAGGCTTTATAACAGGCTCGGCCTTACTACCCAGGTCCCAAACATTATTCGGGTAGCATCACTTGACCGCCAGATAAAAGGCAAGGTTGGCAATCTGGTAGTGAAGCCCGCCAAGAGTTATGTAAAGGTTACTTCAGAGCGTGTGCGTTATCTGGAAATTTTGGATGTCATGAAAGATTTCAATATCATACCTGACTTACAAAAAAAGGATGGACTGGCTTATTTGAAAAAAGCAATACGTAATTTAGAGAATGGAGAAATCAAAAAACTGGTGAATTACGGAATTTCTTACCCGCCAAAAGTGAGGGCTTTGCTTGGCGCTGTTCTGCAAGCCAATACGGAATGTCAGGATTTGAATGTGCTTAAGAAATCTATCAATCCAACAAGCCGTTACCTGTATGGTATCAACGAGAAGTTATTGCCCACTGTTAATTACTGGAACATTTCATAATGAATTTGCATTTAGACAAAGATAATTTTGAAGGCGCTATCGTTATTGCCGCCGAGTACTTTAAGATTCCGGAAATCTTCATTGAAAAAGACTACTGGGTTACTTACGCCCTGCATGAATTATTTCATTCAGGGGTAAGGGACGGGATTGTTTTTAAAGGTGGAACCTCGCTTTCCAAATGCCATAAAATAATTGAAAGGTTTTCTGAAGATATTGATCTGGTCATTATCAAAGAGGCTTTGGATGGTGGGAATGTTCTAAAAAGAAAACTTAAAGCGGTTACCGATGTTGTGGATGAATCTATTTTAGAGGTAGTCCCAAATCACCCCAATAGCAATAAGATGGGAAGCCTTAGAAAAATAGTCTATTCTTATCCTAAACTCGGGATGCAGGGCAACTATGGAGAGGTGGGAGAGTATATTGCCGTTGAAGTTTCACATTTGGGAAATTTTGAGCCCAATACTACCCAGAGCGTATGCAGCCTTATTGCAGAATATATTAAAAGTACCGACAACAAGGGGCTGATCGCCCAGTTTGGCCTTGAGGATTTCCAGGTTCGGGCTTTGGCTATTGAACGCACCTTTTGTGAGAAGATCATAAGTCTGGTCCGATTTTCATATACCGAAAACCCTCTGGAGGATTTATCAAATAAGGTACGTCATACTTATGACTTATATCAGCTTTTGCAGCAAGAAGAAATACAAAATTTTGTGGCTTCCACGGAGTTTGATGCTATGCTGCTTCAGGTGGGCAAGGATGATGACAAGGCTATTCCCAATAACAAAAACTGGCTGTACGAGCATCCGAAAGATGCCCTTATATTCAGCAAGACTTCCGTTGTCTGGAACCAGCTCAAGAAAGTTTATACATCTTCTTTCAAGGAGCTTGTAACGGGTGAGCTTCCTGATGAGAATGCTGTTTTTGAATCTTTGGTATTTCTTTCTGAGAAACTTCAAAAAATGCAGTGGGATATTAAAAAATAGCATTTTGTGAGACAGAGAATCTTGAGTTGCTAAAAAATACCAAGAAGGAATCACCATTTGTTGTTTTCAGAAAGCTTTTCTTGAAATATTTTGAAGTGAATATTATTTATTTTCTCAAAATCCCTATACATACTGCTCAACTCATTGTTTACAATTGATAGAATCCTTGGCTGATGATAATTGCTTCCATAGTTTCCATTGAGTGAAAATAGATGATTTAGATTTTTTTCTTTCTGTTCTGAATTAAATGAAAAATATAAATCATGTATCTGGCTTTTAGATTTTTCCAAAATTTGATAATTTTCGTTTTCTTTAGAATAATAGATAGCATTAAAAAGATTAAGAAATGCTTTAGAGAGATTGAATTCTTTATTGGCGGTTTTTTGATGGGCAATACTTTGGTAACACACTGCTAATTCGAAATAACTTTTGTCAATTTGATTGAACTTCTGGATTGATTTTTCAAATAATCGTGCCGCTTTTTCAGGGTTACTTTTCATTGCCATTTTACCGGCAATGTAATTGCCGTATTTCATTCTAATAAAACCTATGCTAATGGCTGCTGCAAGTAACACAAACAAAATAATAGTTGTCATTGGTTGTCGTTATAAATAGATTATAGTTTATTTCGATTTGACTTATTGTAAATCCTGTAAGCTTTTAAGGTTTATCCCTTCAACATTTTTATGTTGCGGGTCAAGCAGATCTTCAATATGAAGATTCTCCAGTATATTATATTTGATAAGCTCTTTTCGTAGTTTGGGAAAAAAAAGTGCATTGTAAAAGAGTAAGAATAATTCAGGAGCTGCCATCTGGGCTTGTACAAAATTGGCGTATCGCTGAAATTCCTTTTTTATTTCTGCTTTTTCGATTTCGGACTGACTTTCCATTTTTGCTTTTTCACACTCTTCCAAAAAAAGAAGAATGTGATATAAATGCCTAAAATAGTGACCGATGGCATATTGAAACTTATGGAAAAATAATTGATAGCAGAATGCTCCAAATTCCGCCGGTTCAAGTTTTTTAGCATACATCCATTGTACTTTGCTTATGCCATAATATTTATTTGTAAATGCCAATTTTCTGGTTTGAAACAAATCTTGTTCCTCAGGATCATTTGACGGACCATTGTAATGTTCCTCGTACTCGTCCCACTCTGTAAATTTAAGAAAGGAAGGATGTTTTAGGGCTGCTGATATTCGTGTTATTTCTATTTTTGAATGCACAAAAAACTCACGGCCTTTTACCGGACGATAGTCATATTTATCATAGGTCTTTAAATCGGAAATGGTTACATTAATGTCATTAGGGATTTGACGCTGAGTATTTAAAAGATTAAAAAAAGTAGTCTGAAAATTTTGATCCTTAAATTCGGAACGCGTGTCAGTCAGCTCTTTTCGCTGGAGAGCTAATTCGGTTTGTTGAAGAATTATAGAATAAATAATAACGGCAAGTGCTAATCCTGAAAATAGGGAATTTATAAAACCAAATTTATCTCCAAAAGCGGCTCTTTGTTCGGCAGGTACTACGGTGTCAACGAATATCCAGCCTACAAACCAAAATAGGGCAACACCAAGAAAAATGGCAATAAATTTAAGATATTCATTTTGTTTATGTTCTTCCATAAAATTTGTTTTTTATTCAACCGTTCGCTAAGGCTTTACTACGGAGATTGTTTCTAAATGTAAATAGTATTTTTATTATTTAATAGTTGATAATTTCAAGTTCAAGTCATTCCAAAATTCGGTATGTATTTGAAAATTTTCACATTCTAAATTTAGATGTATATGATTTATCATAAAATAATTTTTATTGTCTGTGCTTGCCAATCCCAGTTTTTTAGATCCCTTATTGTAATTTTCATTTTCCTTGGGCAATGAAAAATTATACCAGCAGACGGCATACTTTGAACCTGAATTGTAATTATAGTTTTGTATAAAGTGCGGAATAATATTTCTGAAAACTTCAAGCTCGACAGAAGCATTATATGCAAAGGTCAAATAACTTGTCTTTTTACCGGGATTTCCTTGTGGCATACTTTGTGAATATAAGGTCTGTATAAAATCATTTGTGTTGATGTTACGCAAAATTTCTTTTAATTCAGGACTATCTAATTCCCAAAAATCAAGTTCAAGTTCCAAGAGATTATTAAAATCTTTCATATAAGATTTTTTACGTATTTTATTCAAATAGGAATTTCTCATGATTTATGCTTTTAACTTTATTTTCTACAATGCTTCTTTTTCACCTTCCATATAAAGATAGTAATCTAAAACAGCCAGGTTTTCAAAATTGGTTTGCTGAATTATATCTTGTAATATTTTGGATGTAAACTTATATCGTTCTCCCTTTGTCAGCCCTCTGGGGAATTCAATGCCATAATTCTTAAGAGTTTTAAGGGTTCTTTGGTTTTCAACATAATATTTTTCAGGATCATGGATGGCTAATATTTTTGAAATTAATCCTTCTTTTACACCGCGAATCTCCAAATCACCTGAGATTGCCCTGTCATATCGTTGCGCAATATCAATATTTTCGTCACATAAAGTTTTAAGCAGCAAAGCAAACCTGTCAATCTCTCGTTTTATGGTAGGCTTTGGTATTGAAATGATGTGGCCCAGGTCATGAATTTTAAAAAAGGCATCCACATCAATTTTAATAAAGTTAGGGTAATCCAATGTGGTACGTAAATCTTTTATGGCGCTCTTCCTTTCTTTGACAATAACAGAATATTTTTCTAATCTACGGTATATTTTCAGCATATATAAAAACTCTTTTTTATACTTTAAGAATACTTCTACTTCGGTATTTAAATCTTTTTTGACTTTGCTGACTAATTTACGGTCCTGATTATCTGCCTTTTTTCTAGTATCATAATGGTCTTGATATTGATTTAAAAACTTTTTTGTTAGAGGTTTTGATGCTGTATAGAAAGTATTAAACCAATTTAAAAGCTGGCCACAGAGAATTTGGTCGTCGGTTTGTATTGTTAACTCTATATTTGAATTCAATCCGCCATTGGTGCAGTTTGATGATCCAATAAAGCCCGTAAATTTGTTCTTTTTTCTAATCAGGTAAAGTTTTGGATGAAAATATTCCTTATCCGAGTATACTCTGATTTGAAGGATAAACTTTAAATGAAGTCTATATAATTCAAAAAGTGTTTTGGGCTCTGTAGGCAAATCAATTCCCACCAGATAATTTTGAATACAGTTTTGTTTTAGCTCTGAGTTAATTAAATCAAAACCATATTGGTTTATTAAAGCCACGGCAACCCAAATCTCATCAGCTGATTTTAATTCCTGTTTAAGATTATCTGAAAGCTTAGTAATAAGTTGCGTCATTGGTATTAGTTTTCTTTAGGTTCAAAGCCAATTTCTCCAGCCAAATGAAGAATCTCGCAGGTGTTTTTCATATGAAATAAACTATTATCTACAGTTGGCATAATAGAATTAAACAGGTTAATTATATCCTGCTGGTGGTCATTAAATGATTGTTTTGATGACTTTAAAAGTTCTGGTATCCATGAGACAGATAATTCGTAAATGGGAATTCTGCCAAATGAATCATCTATCATTGTAAATAATAGATTGTACTTTTTGAGCTTAAAACTGCTTAATTTGTTTATCTTATTTTCGATTTCCTCCACCTGATCAGGCATTAACATTTGAAACCTTGAAACGTTAATTTGTCTATTGTGAAGCATCAACGGCATTCCCTCAATATATTCTGAATCTGAAATTAGTACATTTTCGTAATTTTTGTCTGAATACCTATTCAACACTTCATCTAAGTAAGCCGGGACCTTACCATCATATTCTTTGCCTGGGAGTACACTTATTAGTTTGGTTTGAATTAGCTTATTCATAAGATTGCCATTCTCAAAACTATCCCAGTCCATTGGAAGGGAATATATGCCAATGAATGGATCAAACATAAAAGTTGTAATTGCTATAAGTTCTTCATATCCCTGATCCTCTATTAACTGAATTGATAATTCATGAGGTTCAATTAAATCTATAAGTTTTTCAATTTCACTTTTTTTGCATTTCCAAAGTACTAATTGTCCTTTGATATTATGATTGTGAATTTCTTCAATTTTTTTTATTGATGGTGTAATTTCATAGCAGCCCAAAAAATGTAATGCAATATCTTTGTCTGGATGTACGCTATGAAGGTAAGGCCAACTTCTTCCACGTCTTATTATCTGCCTTAAAAAACCATCTGGTTTTTCAAAATTATATTCATAATCATTTATTATTTCTTTATTTTTTAGTTTTACATAAGATCTCCAGGAAGTTATTTCATTTGACCATGAAGAATTGTTTGATTGTATTATTGTAGGACTAACAATAAAAGACAACCACTCATTACTTTTTAAGGGATATTTAAAGGAATTTAATTTTTTCTTGAGGTTTACTAAATAGCTGTCTAATTCTGTATTTGATGAATTTAACTTAATTGTGCTGAGTATGCTGCTTGGATCTATTCTTTTTAAAACAGATATCCAGGAAGGAAGTAATTCAAGGTAATCTACAGCAATTTCTGAAGATAATTGAAAGCTGTTATTATGGAAATCCAGCAAATTATGAAGAGGGATTATTCTGTAGCCAGGCATTAAAACAGGCAGGACCTTGCACTGAATTGTTGATTCATCTAATCGCTGTATTTTTCTGTAGAATTTTTTCACTTCTTCCAGAATTACATTTTTAGCGTTAAAGTCGAAAATATTCTCTTTTGGTATCCTTATTGTTGGTTTGTCTTTTTCAAGTTTGGAAGGGTTTTTAAGAATTTGCTCAATAGGATTGCACCAGTGGCATAAGTCAGATTCTTCTTCATATACCATTAAAAGAACAGGAAAATAGCTTGTTAGCCATGCACTTAAAAGACCTGATTGTATAGAAACACTATAATCACCATTGCTTAATTTTTTTACGTATTCACTATCAGCAGTAGTTGATTTCACCTGGCATCTCAAGTGATAATTAGTCCTAAAATTGTCAATAAATATATTACAATCAATATCTTCACCAAAGTCACTTTTTATGATGTCGGCGGTCCATTTGTATTTTTGCAGAATTAACTGCACACTGGTTTCTCCGACATTCCCAAGACTTTGAGAATCCGTTTGCATAGGTTTTTTTTTGCTCATTATTATTAATGAAGATAAATTTATGATTCAACTTTAATACAATCAGGACAGTAATTGTAATAATAATGGGGATTTGCTTCTACCTCTGTTCTATCAAAGCATTCAAATCTTATATCAGTTGCTTTAGTTGCCTTTTTGGCAGATATAGTAGGGTCAATACGTCTGTTCTCAATATTGTACATAAAAACATTAAACCCAATTATTGCATCAATATTGGTGATACTTTGTTTAGCGCCGCAAACATATTCTATATTATTACAGGCTGCCATTAATTGAAAACTAACTGTGTTTAATCCGCCTTTACAGCAGTAGAGCATTATAATGGCCCCGTCCTGAAGACAGTTTGAATCACAAATTATAGAACCTATTTCACCCCATGTGATCGAAAAACCTTTATTATCACCTAAACATTGTCCGTTGCCATGACCTGCAAAGTATATATAATCATATTTATTGCCATCAGATAAAGCGCTTGATAAGTCTTCAAAATTCTTAACGTCTTTATGGGCAGGTTCAATGCCATAGTGTTTTGCATGACAATAAATATCTAATACAGATTCATCTAATATATCATCACTTACTCTGATAACTAAAAGTTTTTTCATATCTATTCTTTTGTGGTTAGGGTATCAAATCTAATGAATATAAATCTTAAATACTTAAACATTTTAATAACAACAGAGAAAAAACGGTAAAAATTACTACATTTTAATAACGTTAAAAGGAGTATAAGTTAGTTTAAAACATAAATAAAATCTGTTATAAATTATTATACCACTATAATTTTAATAATTGAGTTCTGTTGTTTAGACCTTAGATTTATTTATTGTTTTGCAAGTTTATGGTATAAGGAGATTTGCAGAAGAAAAATGATTAAAAATAATTTTAATTAGTCATTTTATTTCTGGGTATGTTGATCTCATTTTCCTGTGGATAGGGTGCACGATGGGTCATGCTAACATCTTCACGAATTTGATTGTGGGCAGTAAATTGCCTATCATCAGAATTCGAGTATCGGGGATCTGCAATAAAAGGCATTTTGGCCATTTTGGTAACCGTAATAGTGGGGAAGTGGTAATCCACTTCAACATTCCCCAGCAGCAGATAACATCCCCCTCCTTGGAATGGATATTTTGCCAGACTGTCTGTAAAATGGGCTGTATCAAACAATTCTCCATGGGCATCTATCCAGGTACCAAAATACATAGCACCCATTTTGGTAGGCACATGTTTTCTGGAGATCAGGTAAGCCAGCATTCGCACTGTTTTTTTATGATGCATCAACAAATCTTTTGCCATCACATCACCACGAAATTTTGTTTCCAAAAGATCGAATGGGGAGCAGGAAACAGGGAAACTCAAAAGCTCGATCTCATCAAAGGCATCTTCAAATTCAGAACGTTCGAGTTTTGGAAGTTCATATTCCTTGACAGGCTCCTGAATCAGCATCAAGTTTCTGTTCTCAGGTTTGAAATTTACAAGAATCAATCTTGCTATAACCAACAGCTGGTTTTTTGTTTTTCCGGTAAAACGGAATGCCCCGATAAAAATTAAGATCTGAATTCCTTCAATTCCGATTGGAATACGGTTGATAAAATCCTCGAGTGATTTATAAGCTCCATTTTTTTCCCGTTCTGTCTGTATGAGAAAAGCTATTTTGGATTCCAGGCTCTGCAGGTGCATAAAACCCAGATAAACATCTGTGCCGTACAGTGTAGTTTCAAGCTCACTTTTGTTCACGCAGGGATTATGAATTACAGCCCCTGACATTTTTGCCTCATGCACATAGACCTCCGTGCGATAAAAACCGCCCTGATTGTTAATGACCGCCACCATAAATTCAATAGGGTAGTGCACTTTAAGATAAAGGCTCTGATAGCTTTCCACGGCATAGGAGGCAGAGTGTGCCTTGCAGAACGAATAGCCGGCAAAGGATTCGATCTGACGGTAAATTTCCTCGCTGAGCTTCATCGGATGTCCTTGCTGGGCGCAGGATAAAAAGAAATTATCCTTAACCTTCTGCAATGCGGCTTTTGAACGTCCCTTGCCCGACATGGCACGGCGAAGGATGTCCCCGTCTTCCGCGGGCAGTCCTCCGTAATGCAATGCAATTTTGATTACGTCTTCCTGATAGACCATAATCCCATAGGTTTCTCCAAGCTGCTGCTCAAAAACAGGATGGAAGTATTCAAATTTATCAGGATGGTTGTGACGGAAAATATATTCCTTCATCATCCCGGACTGCGCTACCCCTGGGCGGATAATCGAAGAAGCGGCAACCAGTGTTTTGTAATTATCACATTTAAGACGGCGCAAAAGGCCTCGCATTGCTGGGCTTTCGATATAGAAACAGCCGATAGTTTTCCCAATACCCAGGAATGCATTGCAGCTGGCCTCATTTTTTGAAATGGAGGTGTCACGAATATTTAGACGTATGCCCCTGTTTTTTTCAATAAGTTTCACGCTGTCATCAATATGCCCAATGCCACGCTGGCTCAAAATATCAAATTTTTCAAGGCCGATATCCTCTGCAATGTGCATATCAAAAAGTACAATTGGAAAGCCTTTTGGGGGCATTTCCAACGGCGTGTAATTGGTAATAGGTTCCTCGGAGATTAATATTCCACAGGAATGCATGCTTCTTTGGTTGGGATATTTTTCCAAAAGCATACCATATTCCTGAACCTGTTTTACCACTTTGTTTGTCGCATGAAGTGTCATCGGGTTTTTGGCCAGCGCATCGAGTTCTTCCTTGGGAAGACCAAAAACTTTGCCTACTTCACGGAAAATGGAGCGATATTTAAATTCCACGTTTGTCCCGCAGAAAGCCACGTGATCGTATCCATATCGTGAAAAGATATATTCCAATATAACATCCCTTTCCTTCCAGCTCCAGTCAATATCAAAATCAGGAGGGCTTTTACGGTTCAGGTTCAGGAATCTTTCAAAATATAGATCAAGTTCCAATGGACAGATATCGGTAATACCCAGACAATAGGCAATGATGCTGTTGGCACCACTTCCCCGTCCAATATGAAGGAAGCCCTGAGAGGTACTAAAGCGGATGATATCGGCAGTAATCAAAAAGTAGCCGCTGAATTCCAACTGGTCGATTACTTTAAGTTCCTTAAACATACGGGATTTGGCCTCAGCATTATTTTTACCGTATCGCCATTCAAGCCCTTGCTTTGCAAGGGAGGTTAGAAGAGTCATGTCGTCCCTTTTGCTATTGGTGTAAAATTTTTTGTTTTTGGGTGTTGTAAAATCAAATTCAAAATGACACTCGTCAATTATCTTCTGAGTGTTACCAATAATATGCGGATAGTGCTCATAACAGTTCAATAGTCTTTCAGGAGCAACCATGACTTCTGAATCTTTGCAGTAATCATCAACAGAAAGCCGTGATAAAATCAGGTTCAGGTCTATGGCCCGGAGTATCTTGTGCAGGTTATATTCCCGTTTGGTACGAAAGGTAACCGGCTGAAGAATCACCATTTTTTCCTGCCTGTTTTTCCAATCTGACAGTACAAGTTTTGGCAGCTGCTCTGGACGAATTCCAATAAACTCGTTTTCAGCAAGTGAACCAGGAGCATTTTCCAGTGGATAAATTACAAAAACATCTAAAAAATCAGGCGCCGAGAGAGGAAGCGAAGTTTTTTCATAATTATGACTTGTCAAAAAACGGTTCATCTCTGCAAGGCCTGATGTATTTTTAGCCAAACCGATATATCGAAGCTCATGCTCTGAGCGAAATTCCATACCCACCAAAGGTTTTATCCCTGCAGCATCACATCCTTTTATAAAATCGTAAATTCCTGTTACCGTATTAATGTCGGTAAGCGCCATAGCAGTAACCCCACAAGAGGCAGCATGTGCAATTAAGTCCTCAAGAGGAATAGTGCCATAACGCAGGGAGTGAAAAGAATGACAATTGAGGTACATTTTTACTGGGATTTACGTTTTAAAATTTCATTTTTAGTATTGGGTTTAAACGATGCCCCGGCGCAGCGCATCACAGCATCAAAACCATAGCGGCTTTTCATTTTATCCATAGCCTGGTAAAGTGCGAGCATTTCTTCAGTATCCTGAAAAAGATCAATCTGATAGGTACCGCGAACAAGCCCACTGAATCTTACCCCTATAAGACGGAGCCTCATTCGACGCTGGTATAATTTCTCAAAAAGATCCGTAACGGTCTGGGTCAGGATATGATCTGCTGAGGTATACTGCACACGGCATTGTTTTGTTTCGGTATCAAAATTGGCATAACGGATTTTAACGGTTACAGTTGAGGTCAGCCACTCTTCAGAACGCAGTTGAAAGGCCAATTTTTCCACCATACCCAATATAACCCTTTTGAGTTTTGGAATATCGATGGTATCCTGAGAAAATGTATGTTCTGTAGATATGGACTTTCTCTCCGTATAAGGCTCTACAGGATTATGATCTATGCCGTTGGCTTTTTTCCAGAGTTCGGACCCATTTTTTCCGATCATTTGCTGTAGCACTTCGCATGGCATATTGGAGAGTGTTTCGATAGTCCTTACACCGATTCGGGATAGTAATTGAAAAGTTTTATCTCCCACCATCGGTATTTTTTGAACCGATAAAGGATTCAGGAACTGCTGTACCAGATGTTCGGGTATTTCCAGGTTTTGTTTTTGTTTGCCTTCTCCGGTCCCAATTTTTGAAACGGTTTTATTTATTGACAAAGCAAAGGTGAGGGGAAGGCCCGTTTCTTTAATTATGGTCTGAGCAAGCTCGTTTGTCCATTTATAACTGCCATGAAATTTGTCCATACCGGAAATGTCCAGATAAAATTCATCTATACTGGCTTTTTCAACTACTGGTGCTTTTTCCTGAATAATTTCGGTAATATCATGGGAGAGTCTGGAATACAATTCCATATCACCTTTCATGATTTTGGCCTGCGGGCAGAGTTTCATGGCCATATGGATAGGCATGGCCGAGCGTACTCCAAAACGCCGCGCTTCATAAGAGCATGATGCCACAACTCCTCTTTCACCGCCTCCAATGATGAGCGGTATTCCATTTAATTCAGAATTTGTCAGCCTTTCGCAGGACACGAAAAACGTATTCATGTCGATATGTACAATAGATCTTCCCATGTTCCTCTCATTTTTATACAAAACAAAATTAGTATTGATGATAACAATTTTTTATTTTAAAGTGTTACAAATAGTAACAAAAATAAAAAACTCTTATTTTTCAGTACTTGTATAATGGAGAAGAAATAGGGTATTTAGCCTTTATTCAGAATTTACAGCATCGTAAATAATAGATTAGTTTGAATAATTTTTATTTTTTTAGAACTAAATGAATCAGTGAAGGATCACTAAGTAAACGTTCCATTTCAGAATGCAGGATATCCTGAATGTCCTGTTTGATTTGCAGATAATTTCGCTGCACCATAGCATTGTCAATTTTTCTAATAGGTTTTATATACTGATAATTATCCTGTTCTTTTTTTAGCACATCATGATCGTTTATAATTTCTGAATGAAAGGTTTTGAGTTCAATTTTGCAATCAGGGTTATCAGCGACTATGCCAACAAATTCACCAGAACTCAGCGAAGAGATCTTTGAGGCTGGAACGGCAGATTCCAGTTGTTTGGAACGGCTTATAGAGGTGTCTGTACTATTAATGGACAAGCTTTCACGGTCTTGCATAATTTTTCCAAAGCGTTCCGAAAGCTGTTTTGCCGTGTCGCCGGTAACCTGACCACTGATGATGTTTCCTGTAATGTTTAAGATTACATCCGCCTGTTCACGGCCATAGTCTTTTCTAAGCTGGCTGAAGTCCTGAACTCCCAGACATGTAGCTACTTTATTGCTTCGTGCAGTGGCAATCAGAGTATCCATATTATTGAGATAGATCGTTGGGAATTCATCGAATATTAGACTACTTTTCAGCTTTCCTTTTTGATTGACCTGTTTAATCAATCGGCTTACATATAAGGATAATACCGCGCCATAAGTTTGGATTTTTTGGGGATTATTTCCCATACAGACAATCTTGGGATCGAGTGGATTATTGATGTCTAATGTAAAGTCGTTTCCTGATAGAACATAGTAGAGCTGTGCAGAGGAAAGCCTAGCCATAGAAATTTTGGCAGAAGCAATTTGTCCCTCAAGCTGCTCCATCACATCTGAAAGGTAGGCATTAACAAAGGGATTGATAAGTACTTCAATTTCTTTTTCTGTTCTGAGCAGTGTAAAAAGGCTGTCATAATCTATCTGCATAAGTTCAATAACATGGGGAAGGGTACAGAACTCACCATCATTGTATTTGCGTAAATACCAAATAATTGCAGTGAGAAAATTGATAGGGGATTCTACAAAGAAGTCACCTTGTTTTTTGATCCACTCCCGGTTAAGTCCAAGCAAAATTGTGCGTGCTGATTCCGTTGCATCGGTTATGTCGGTCATTGATCCAGGATCCAGCGGATTGCACCTGTGGGTTCGGCTCAGGTCATCGAAATTGATGACATAAAATTTTGGCTCAACAGCATAAAGATGTCTGTATTTCAGCCAAGTATTATAGGCTATGATGGTAAGATCGGCGAATTTAAAATCGTAAACGAACATGCTAAATCCCTTTTGAATATGCTGGGTAATAACGTGACGGATTACAAAATAAGATTTACCCGATCCAGGAGTTCCCAAAACCATCAGTGAACGAAAAGGATTGATAATATTAATCCAGCTGTTTCGGATTTTATCTTTTAAATAATATCGAGCAGGAAGGTTCACAGAGTACTCATTTTCGATAAGTCTTTCTTCCTGTGGAAAAGTTTCATTCTCTTTATTGAAGATATCCTTATGATTTAGTTTTATTTGGATAATTCGGGAGAGTAACGTGCCTCCTGAGAGAATAAGCAGATAACCTATTGAAGTAGTAACACCATAACCTATAATTTTGCTGTCAGCGGCAAGAGAGGTTAGTAAAAATAGATAGCTTATAAAATACATTAACAGTCCTGCTATTATGTAGTATAGCGCTGTTTTAAATTTTAATTTCTCATTCTTTCTTCCTTTAGCCCCAAGTAAGGAAATAGCAAGAAAGCCCAAGGCAAATAACTTAGATCTGTGAAAATTATTAAAAATTCCTGTATTGTAAATGTTGTGTAAAATTCTATCGCTGAACGGGCTTACAAGCTGCCAGTTTTTAAAAACCTCATAACCATAGTAATAAAAATGAATACCTAAAAGCAGAATGCCAATTAGCCTTGTCATATCTAAAATTTTTCTAAGTGCCTGATCATTTTCTCCTGTCTGCATCCCCATGGCTTTATTGTTTTATTAGTTATCAGATTGTCCTTTTCTCTTTCTTTTTCTGCGCCTGCCTTTTAACTGCCCCGGTATATAATCTGCCTGATACTCCGGCTGTAAAATGTTGTCTATTATCTTTTGCAGTTCGATCTCAGAAATAAATGCCGAAGAATCTTTTACAGCTGGATAGTCTTGTAATTGCTTAAAGGCCGGTTCATTTTTATCTACTGTGGATATTCCACAGCGTTCCTGTATGGCTTTGGCCGCATAGGCAGTTCCTAAAGCGCTGCCGTTAAATACAGATTTTGTGGTATGATCTACATAGGTAATTCCATAAATGAGATGCTGTGGGCTTGTCCTGTAAACAACTGCAATGCCTTCTTTGAGTAAGATTTTTTCCAGTTCATCAAGTGATTTTTTAGTGTTTTTTAAAAATGCACGATCAATAGCATTTTTTACTTTTTTAATATCAGGAATCCGCGCCTTCTTATTGGTTTCAAACTTCTCTTCCAAATGCTGCAAGGTGGGCTTGAAATGAAAACTGCTGGCTTTTATGGGAACACCAACAGGCTTTTTGTCATTGTCAATTATTTGGTATACCAATCCTTTGTGATGAAACATTTTTGAGTTCTCTTTACCCATCTTCGCAGAAACATTATAGAGATTTAAAACAGCGTTTAATTCTCCGATAGTGGTAAACTTATAATGTGGTATTACCGTATTTAAAATACCTGCTATCGCTTTTTTTGAATCCGAAGCGCCATATTGAACCTTACGAATATTTATTGGCAGAATATTTAATTCAGGCTTATTTTTTCTACTATCAGCGCGTATTAAATTGAAAAGTGTTTCGATTTCTTTCCTTGCTGTTTCAGACTGATTTCTTCCAATGTTCTGCATGTCTATTCTGCTTCCGTCGGATTTCACTTTTATCGAAACAATATGAATGTGGGGATGCCCGGCATCATGATGCTGGTAGACCAGATAAGGCTGAGCGCCAAAGCCAATTTTTTCCATATAAGTGTCGGCAATTTCCATCAGTTTTTCTTTTGATAATTCTTTTTCAGAAGGATCAAAATTCAGGGAGATATGCACACTGTTTCTAGTTACATTTTCATTTAGTTCTGCTTGTTTTAAAAGAAGGTTTAATTTAAAAGCACCGCTCATTTTATCAATGTCAAGAGGGTAATTTCCTTCTCCGATGCACTTAGCTACACCAATGGAGACTTTATTTTCATTGTAATTGAAAATACTTCTTATCGAGTGTCCGGTATTTATGATTGCAACCATCTTTCAGCGAGATTTCCAATATGTTTTTTAATCTGGTCTAGGGAATTAAAAAGGACTATTTTCTCCACTTCAAAAACCGTTATCCAATGTTTAAATTCTGGAATCTGAACCAAAGTATGAAGCTTTTTTACAGCCTGATTAAAGTTGTTTCCAATACCATTTAAATCTTTTCGCAAGAGTATAAGCTCGGGCATTAATTCATCGAGTGACACGTTGCGATATTTCATTACAATGGGTTTTTGCAGCAGATTTTTTCTGGCATAATCGCTAAGCTTTGGGCAGGTAGATTTCTTGTAACGCTTTTGTATCAGTTCATATTCGTCGACAGTTAATCTTAAATGCAACCATCTAGTCCTGTTTTTGTTTTGCTCTTCCATCATTTATCTTTTTCATTTTACAGCTATTTTTCTTTAGGTTTTACCGCCAACGAGTTCCGAGTAAAAAGGTGGCAAGATATCGGTTGTGATACAACCGGACATCTTGCAGATTGCAGGAACGTGGCAATCTTTCAGGGGCTTGTAATGTATTTGCCAGCTATTCAAATGTAGATGCGGCTAAGAATAGAAATATTTAAAATTGTTTGGCGTAGTATTTTTTTCGGTCTATTCCTTATTTTTTTTATTTATACGAAATTAGGCAAGCCCAATGAATCTGGCCTATGATAGGTAAATTATGCTTATGATGCTCTGAGAATACTACGCTAACTTTAGCCTTTGATTTATTAATTTAAAACGTTGAAATTATGATTACAAAAAATGAAGTTGCCAAGGTTTTTGATACTGTTTTTAGTATCCCTGGCATGAGTGAACCGGTAAGGATTGATTTGAAAATTTCACGCAAAAATGTACTGGTCTTAAGTCACTTTATTGAACATGGAATACTTCTTGAAAAAGATCCTTCCAGTCTTATGGGAAACCTTTCAGAAGAAGGCCTGTCGGAACTGAAAAATATTTCTCAGGAATGCCTTCAGAAGGCCGGGCTTGTCGAGCTCAATCAAAAGCTTTTAACGCTGAGCGATTCTTATAAACCGTAACGCTATTTAAACAATTTGCAAATGCTTTATAGGTACTCAGTATTTATAAAGCATTTTTTTAGAGAATCTAAATAATAATGGCTTGTTTTTGAAAACTTTTGGCTTGTTTTTGATATCAGTTTTTCAAATGAACTGATTTAAATTTGTTTAAGAATTTACTGACGATGAGTTTGAATGCTTAAATGATTATAAAACTTTTGATTATGAAATTAAATATCAACACTAAAAGTTTAATTGTCGAGATAATTTCTCTTCTATATGTCCTCTTATTTGTTTATGCGGCGGTCAGCAAATTATTAGATTTTGAGAATTTTCAGGTTCAGCTGGGACAGTCTCCTCTTTTGAGTGCTTTCGCGTCTTGGATGTCATGGACAGTTCCACTAGCGGAGGCATTAATTTCAGCATTGTTGATATTTCGTTCCACTAGATTATGGGGATTAGTATTGGCTTTTGTCCTCATGATTATGTTTACTGTATATATTTTTGTTATTCTCCATTACAGCTCGTATGTCCCATGCTCATGCGGAGGGATTCTGGAAAAATTGAGCTGGAATGCTCACCTGTTATTCAATCTGCTGTTTGTTTTATTAGCTTTTATCGCTGTGATAATGCAGGGCAGTGTAGAAAATAAAATTAAAAATAAAAAAAAGTTTATTCCTTCTTTAAAAACAATGATTTTCTCCTGCTTTTTAGGTACAATTGCTGTTATAGTTTTGTTTATATGGTCTGAAGAGATCATGCAATACAATAATCCCTTCCAAAGAAGATATCCTAAGAATGCTGCTGAACTGCTGAAGCAAAAAGATTTAGGGTTTAATTCATTTTACATTGCGGGATTTACTAATGACCGATTATACCTGGGGAACTATAGCAATCCGCAGATCCTTGTGTCTTTTGACAGTAACCTGAAGAATAAAAAAATTAAAAAAATTGATTTTGATCCGCAGAATATTCCTTTTCAAAATGTTACATTAAGTGTGAGGGGAAATTACTTTTATCTAAAAGACGGAAGGGTTCCTGCTTTGTTCAGAGGTAGTGTTAAAGACTGGAAAATTAACAAAAAACTAAATGGGATGCCTTATTTTACACAGGCAGAACCAGCGGACAGCACTACAATCATATTCCGTAATAACAGCGGCATTAATCTATCAAATGTACTTGGGGTATTCAGTTCTGAAAGTAAAAATAAGGTACAATATAACAGTTTGCTCCTAGAGAAACAGATCGATGGGATTTTTGATACAGACGGATTCTTAATGTACAGTGAAGAGATTGAAAAGATGATTTATTTATATTATTACAGAAATGAATTTATTGTTGCAGGGAAAGATATCAAAATTGATTATATCGGGCATACTATCGATACCACTTCAAAAGCAAAAATTAAAGTGACTGTTGTAAAAGACGGAACGGGAAGAACTATGTCTGCACCTCCCTTAATTGTTAATGCGAATGGTTCGGTTTTTAAAAATCTACTATTTGTCAATTCAAGAATAATGGGCAGATATGAGGATAAAAAAAGATGGGAACATTCTTCTGTAATTGATCTATACGATGTTAGTAAACACTCCTATCTTTTAAGCTTTCCAATTTACAATATTGAGAGAGATAAATTAAAATCATTTATCGTTACCGATACACATTTGTACGCACTGATTGGAAATTCTCTTGCAGTTTATCAGCTAAGAGAACGCATAAAAAAAGAATTAAAAAGCCCAGTGTTAAAATAGTACTGAGCTTTTACATTATACCGGCCGGTTTCAGGATAAAAAGATCGAACACCTGTAAAAAATAGTAGATCAATGTTTAATATAATTTTAATTATTATGAAAACACTATTTAAAAATGTACTGCCGATTGCTGTTGTTGCACTGGCGGTATCCGGTGCCTTTGTAACTACTTCGATGCAGAGCGCATCAAAGCATACGGCACCTAAAGTTGGCTATCCTCGAAATGCCATGGGAAATTGTATACTTAATCAGCCTCAAAACTGTAACTCAACCCCAATCCCTACCTTTTGTTATGTTGGAGGGGGGACAAGTGGGACTCGAGCTTATGGTTCGGATCAGGACTGTCAGGAGATTTTATATCGCCAGCAATGATGTTAAAAATTATAAACCTAAAAAGAGAATGCCGTTCGATTGAACGGCATTTTTACATTCTTTGATTCATAATTATTCCATTGCTTTTTTTATCCACGGATATCTTTTTTCATCCTTAAGATAATAGTCCATCCACTGCATGACCTTTTCGAAAATATCCTTTTGGTTAATTGGATTTGTGGGGACATGATTTTCACCCGGATATAATAGTAAAACACTTTTTCTACCTAGTCTTCTAAGAGCCAGATAGTATTCTATGCTTTGATGCCAGTCTACCTGGTTATCTTCTTTGCCACTCCACATCAGCAGGGGAGTTTCCAGTTGTCTTACGGATTCAAGGGGAGAGTTTCTGTCAAAATCTGCAGGGTTTTCGAATGGTGTTTTTCCATCAAGCCGCCATTCTTCGCTTCCAAAACGCCACATATTAGGTTTTAAATTGTTCCATCCGACGCTCAGATAATAGCTCCATAGATTTGTTATGGCTCCGCTGGCGACAGCAGCGGCAAACATTTTGGAATGATTGATGATAAAGCAAGTCTCATACCCTCCGAAAGAGTGTCCCAGCAGCGCTATCTTTTTTGAATCTATTAGCCTCATATCGATAATTTTCTGTGTCCCGGCAGTTACGCAGTCAAGAGATGACGGTCCGACATTTTCGTTTTCATGGATGATATCGGGACAAAAAAAGAAATATCCCTGTGAGGCAAAAACTGTAGAATTAATTCCAGCTGAGTTATAAGCTGTGGGATTCTGATATTTATGCAGATCCTGAGACTGTTCTTCATAAATGCTGACAATCATTGGATATTTTTTTTGAGGGTCATACTTTGCAGGATAATACAAGACGCCTTTTAGTTTCTGTTTTTTTGAATTTTGAAAATGTATGAGTTCGGTCTTTCCCCAGTAAAATTTAGTGTGGTGAGGGTTACTTTGAAAAATTGTTTCGTCTACAGATAATTTTTGTTTAGAAATGATGCGTGGAGGAAGATCAAATTTTTGTTCAGTAACAAAATAAGTATGTTTTTTAGAGCTGTAATTTAAATCGCTGATATAAGAATCTCTATATACAATCGGCTTAACACCATTTGCTTTATTCCATGTAAAAAAACCAGTTTTCCCATCTTCTCCTTCAGCCCGTAAAAGAAGTCCTTTTTCAAGATCAACATTTTGAATAACAAGTCCACTATATTTAAACGCCAATAGATTTATATTTGGAAATTTAGCAATGCGGAACCTTATTTTTGATTCACGGCCGCGCGTAAGCCTTCGGAAAGATTTACCATCTGGTGTAATTGCCCAGATATCAAATGCATCATAAAGCAGAATCTCTTTATCCTGCTTTCCCCATGCAGGATTACCAAAAGTGATATCGGGTTCGAGGGTACGTACTTTCCCTTCAAAGGAAACTCCCGTTTTTGACGTGATATTAGTGTGTGATTTTGTCTTGACATCATAAAGCCACCAATTTTTTTCCCTGTAATATGCGATATACCTGCCAAGAGGAGAAGGAACTAAATCCCAGTAAATTGATGATTGTTCTTTAAGCAGCAGCTCTTTACTGCCGGTTTTAACATCCATAATGTAAAGATCACTAGGTCCCTGAAAATTGAATTGAGGCTCGTAATCCTGGGGATTAAATAAAACGGCATGCTCATAGTCTCCCGTCAGAATGACTTTTGGAAGTGTGTCAGCAGATATTGCAGTAATGCTTCGCAGATAAGGCTGCCACAGCATTACCTTTGGATGCTGATTAAATTTTCCATTGTTCTGTTCGTCAGGAAATATCCATTTATCATTTGTATTCCATATTTCCACTTGCGATTCTTTTTCTTTTTCAGCCGAAGGTTTTTGGATGATATTAAAATACACCATCTGTCCGTTTTCAGCGACAGCAAGTGCATACCCGTATTTGTCACTTAAGAGCGTATTATTTGGAATTGTGTTATTCATCTTAGGATTAAGTTCTAATAATTTTTCCGGATCTAGAGCTAGGAAAAATAAAGATTCAATGGTAGAAGGGGAGCTTTTCGAATAAAAGGCAACCGATTTAGAGTTTTTCGCCCAGGTAAAATTGTCAAATGAATCGCTGCCCTCTGCAATTTTTTTAGAGGTGCTGATTTTATTAAGATCCAGAAGATGCAGATAATTAATTCCATTAGAAAATGTTGTGTATAACAGAACACGTGAGTCTGGGCTTAGTGAATATTTCTTGACTTGCGGAATTCCTCTTGCTGTTTTTCCCAGCGGGACTTTAATCAGCATTTCATTTTGTTCTTCTTTCTGGATAATCAGCAGATTATTACTTTCTGAATAACTGTAATTCTCGGACGCACGAAAACGCTCGCTCTTATTCTTCTTTGGATCAAGAATATGGATGGAGTCACCTGAGTGGTATATAAAGTAGCTGTCTCTGGTAAAAAGTGTCTGGCGTGCAGACGGAAATGCGAATACTTTATTATTAACAGTATTTCTGACAAACAGAGTGTCAGCGCCGTTTTGATAAGTCATTCTGTAGCTTGTCCAGTTTTCATCCGGTGATATTTTATCGGTATCTAAAGAACCCCATAGAGCGTAATCTTGGGAAGAAAGCTGTTTTTTTAGTAACACCTGCCCCCATATGGGACAGGCTACTAAAAACAAAATTAAAAATAAAACTAAAGCAGGTATTTTAGAAAAAAGGTTTTTTGGTTTATAAAGTTTAAGCATAACAGTAAAATTTAATAACCGGGATTTTGAGGTCTTAGATTAGGATTGGCACTCATTTCATTTTCAGGAATCGGGCAGCTGGTCATTGATATCCCAGCCGGGTTTAACTAAAGACAGGATAGCATCAAGTTTTTTGAACCGCTGTAGGTCAAAAAAGCGGTGGCCTGATTCTGTAAAGAGCTCCCATCTTCTTTCCTGAAGTACTGCGTTTAGGATTTCCTCCTGTGATTCGGCTGCTGTATTGCCAAGACCGGCGCGTGTTCTTATTTTATTAATATCTTCTTTAGCACCGATGAGGTCACCCGTTCTGGCTCTGGATTCAGCTCTTATGAGGTACTGTTCGGCTGTCCTGAAAATAATGGAATACTCTTTAGAAACAGCAGTGTAATTCTGTTCTTTGTATTTATAGGCATGAAACCAAGAGTGTCCTCCGTTACTTACCTTTTTTATCCAGCTTGATTTTCGAAGATCAAGATCTGAAAAGGAATCTACCAGCTGAGAACTCAGGGCAGTAAATGAAGGAGGGCCCTGCTCAAAGATAAATAAGGTTCCTTCTGGAGTATTCTGACCGTCTTCAGCTGACTCAAGCTGCCAGATAGTTTCTGCTGAATTCAGTAAAAAGACATCGTTCAGTACAGGAAGTGAATACATTGCCGTGTTATTGATTATTGACGATGCTTCATTTGAAGCCTCTTCATAAGACTGGTTTTCTAAATATGTTCTAGCCAGTAATGCCCTGCCACAGTATTTGTTGGGACGTATTCTTTGACTGCTGCTGTAATTCTCAGGCAGGAGCGCTATTGCTTTTTCAAGGTCTGTGATGATATTTTTATAAACTTCTGCGACACTCATCCTACTTGCAGTACTGTTTTGCCGATAGTCTGTATTTATTATGTACGGAATACCGCCAAAGAGCTTTACCAAATAAAAATGCGAAAGTGCGCGAATAAACAGAGCTTCCCCTAAAAGCCTATTTTTATTCTCTTCTGTTATATTTTTACTGGCCTGAAGTCCTTCAATTACTGCATTGGCGGCATAAATCTGATTATAGGAGGTATTCCAATATTGCAAAATATTTCCTGATGAAGCTAAAAGAGTATTGTTGTAGAAAGAAATGCTGGGGTTTGATGGTCCTCCAAATGCCATTAGTTCATCTGTGTAGTTTCCCAACTGATTTGATATTCCTGTATAAGAGCCGTTTAGCAGACCATAATCTCTGATTTTTGCATATATGTCCGCCATTGCCGCCTCAGCAGTCGAATAACTGTCAAAGACCGCCGAATTTGATAATTGCGATTTTGGAAGATTAACCTCAACAAAAGAGTCGCATCCTGCAAGCATTAAAATAATGCTGTATAAGCGTATGTAGTTGATTAGTGATTTCATAATCGGTGATTTAAAAGGTTAATTGAACTGCAGCTGAAACTATTTTTAAGGGAGGCAAAAACCCATAGGTTATAAATTCAGGATCTCCGTCCTTATAATTTGTAAAAGTCAGCAGGTTCTGTGCCTGCAGCATTATTGTACAGCTTGTTTCCTTGAGTATTAAAGGAAGCTTATAGGATAGTGAAATGTTTTTTAGTCTCACAAACGATGCATCGACCAGGGTTGCATCACTATCATAATAATAGAACTGGCCCATGACAGCTGCGCTGTTCTGTCCTGTAGTCAAAATTTGGTACTGGGAGACATCTCCGGGATTCTGCCAGCTGCTGGTAAGTCTCTGTTGCTTGTTGGACATATCACCCGCTGCACCCATTGGATATATCTGATTCTGTTGTTTCACAAATTGGAACAGAAAGTCAAGCTTCCAGTTTTTATATTCAAATTGGTTTTGCAGGCCTCCAAAGTATTTGGGGTTCAGGTCGGCAGCATACTGCCTGTCTTCCGGGTAAGTTATTTGTCCGTCATTATTTAAATCTTCATATTCGTAGATACCGGCCTGTTGATTTACCCCTTTTAATTTATACATGAGATAAATATTCAGCGGACTTCCTATTCTATATTTCTGACTGTATGGAGAACTTTCCAGATTAGGAAATCGCAGAAGTTCGTTTCTGGCTGCAGTGAAATTAAAACTGGTAGACCATTTAAAATTTTCTGTGTTGAAATTAACGGTTTGAAAAGTCAGCTCAAAGCCTTTGTTTTCAACAGCCGCCCCAAGATTTGCCTGTAGCGTTGGAAAGCCTGCTGTTCCCGGAAGAGGTATGCCAACAAGCTGATTTGAGGAGCGGTTTTGATAAAAGGATGCCGATAAGGTAATACGATCTTTCAAGAAGCCAAGTTCAACAGCAGCTTCCAGCTTTTTATTGATTTCCCATGCAAAATCAGGATTGAAAAGTCTGGAAGGCTGCAGACCGATGACTCCGCTGTAACTTACCCCGGAACTCGAATAGGTATTTAGATACTGGTAGTCTCCGATCTGGTCATTGCCTGTTGAGCCATAGCTTGCACGAAGTTTGCCAAAACTCAGCCATGAACTGTTTTTTAGGAAATTTTCATTAGAAAAAAGCCAGGCTGCTCCGGCGGCGGCAAAAACAGCGAACTGCTTTCCCGGGCCGAATCGGCTTGAACCGTCCCGTCTGCCGGTTAGGTTTACTATATACCGCTTTTTCCAATTGTAATTTATCCTTCCAAAAAATGCCTGATACTTATACTGATTTTCATCATTGCCAAGGATGAGGATGTTATTGGCTGCCGCAAGATTATAAATGAGACTGTTTGAGCTGAATCCCCTTGCATACTGGTAGAGACTAGTGCTTTCCTGCTGCTGAAATGTTGCACCGGCCAGTATCTCTGTCTCTCCATTGAAAATGTTTTTTTTATAACTGATCTGCGGTTCTGCAATCCAAGATGATCTTGCTGTATTATTAGTATAGATCGACGAACGCATGCTGCTTACATTATAAATGGGATTATACAAAGTGGAAGGGTTAGTTCTGGTTTCAAGTGTGCTGAGGTCAGAAAATCCGAAACTGCTTTTAAGAGTTAGACTGTTTGAAATCTCATAGGAGAGCAGGGTGCTAGCAATTAAATCTTTTGTTTTTGAATTGTAGACTGCATTATTATTACGCAGTGGATTTTCCCAGGTCGTATTTTCCCAGTTAAGAGATCCATCCGCATTATATAATGCGGGAGCGTTTGGAGAAAGAAATCTGGCAAGACTTGAATAATCAGTAGAAGGCTGATTGTTATCCTGTACATTGTAGGCTGCCGAAAACGTTATTTTAAATTTATTATCTTCAGAACGATGGGTAATATTTAGCTGTCCGCCGCCCCGTTTATATTTAAAATCACCAGGGAAAACGGTAGTCTGACTGTGGTAGTTTCCATTGAACATGAACTGTGTATTATCGCTCCCTCCCGAAATAATGCCCTGCATGTCGTTTATTTGTGCTGTGCCGCCCAATAATTCTTTCTGCCAATCTGTATAACGATTTTGATTCCATGTTCCGTTTACATCGTAATCAGCTTCTCCATATGGAATCCCATCGTGAATAAAGGCCTTTCTTCTCATATTGAGATACTCCTGCGTATTCATTAATTTGAGAAATCGCGTTACTGTTCCTGCTCCTGTTGAACTGGTAAGGCTGAATTTGGTTTTTCCAGCTTTTCCTTTTTTTGTAGTGATAAGAACAACTCCGTTTGCTCCCCTTGAACCATAGATAGAAGTTGCGTCTGCATCTTTTAAAACCTCAATACTTTCTATAGTGTCGGGGTTGATACTATTGAGTGGGCTTGTTGAGGATTGAAATATTGTAGAAGTTACAGATGAACCAATAGGTTCAGAGGAATAGGGCACTCCATCAATAATATATAAAGGGGAATTGGCCTCTGAGCGCAGGCTGTTCTGTCCCCTGATTTTAATATCGAAACCTCCGCCGGCAACGCCGGATGATTGTGTAATACTGACTCCCGCCATACGCCCCTGCATTGTAGCAAGAACATTTGTAACGGGCTGGGTTTCGATATCCTTGGAAGTAATTCGTGCAATATTACCGGTGCGTTCACTTTCTTTTACGGAATAGTAACCTGCATTTACTCGGACTTCCTGAAGTGTTGTAGTATCATATATTAATTTGACATCGATTATTTTACGACCCTGAATCGGAACAAGAGCAGTTTTGAATCCGATAAAGGAAACAATTAAAGTATCATTAGCAGCAGATGAAAGAGTGTATTGACCGCTATAGTCAGAAATTGCTGCAGCGCCTGATTTGCTTTTAACTGCAATAGTAACCCCTGGAAGCGGATTACTGCCATCAGTGACAGTTCCCTGAATTTGATATTGTTGAGTTAATATAGTATTATGCCGAAAAGAAGATTTGGCATACACTGATGAAAAAGACAAGAAGAAGCCAGCAAAAATTAGGCAATAAAGCATTCTTCCATCCTTGGAAAATGAAAAATTATTCATAATATTGGGATTGGTTAGTTTAACGTTAGTTTTATTAGCTACGGTCCTCTATACTCGTTTGGCGACAGGGTAGAGGACCATTTTTCTTATTCAGGAATTTTTTATGGAAAAGACTTCCATTTTTAAATCATAGGCTTTATTATATTTAATGAAACAATAATTAGTTGCGAATCATTAAAATTGTGAAATACGCTAAGAATTAAAGGAGAGATTGCCTATAAATATAAAGGCGTGGGTTGTTCTCAACTTACTGCATTAAAGGTACTGGAATGACCCGCGCGCATATAAGTGAGCCCACGCCAATATAATATATGACGTGAGCATTTACACTTATCATCTTGCGCGCTCAAAAATTTCCAGTTTTTTAATGCAAGTTCAAAGCGAATGCTTCAAATATTTTTATGAAGGATCGCAAAAATACATTACATAATTGTAACGATAATACAAATATAACAAAATAATTCAGAACGCGTGCTTTAGTGCGCATTATTTTTTAAATATTACATTTTCTTTGTTATAATGGCACAGACAAGTTACATAATTTGTAAATTTCTTTATCTAAGCTGGATTGAGTCTTATAAATCTCAGCGATCTTTTGCTGTAGATCATAATATAGAGGAAAGTGTAGTAAGAAAAATCAAGAATACTGCACTAAAAATAAAAGGTGCTAATTATAGTATCCCTGTAAATACACTTCAGAAAATATGTGAAGCAAAAAACATTAAACTTTCAGATTTTTTTAAATTGATCGATAATTAATAATTTTAAATTATTTATAAATAATACAATATAAATTATTATATTAAAATTGTTTTCAAGTTTCGATAATCTAATTTAGATCCAATTTTGATAGGTTATTGCTACAATCTTATTGAGCTTTACAAGTCCAAAAAAATGAGTATTAATCTAAGCGAACATTAACAGTTAGATCTTCTTACGGAAGTGAATACAATTTATTAGAACTGTATCAATAAATAATTAATTTCCTGTAAGATTCAATATTAAAAAAGATACTCCATTTTTGACTAGAAAGGAAGTTTTTGGCTATTTTTGGATAATATTCAATGATGTTCGTAATTCAACTTATTATACAGAAGAATTATTTTCTAAAACAAGCATCATTCTCTTAAAAATTGGACATAATCCACATATGAACTTAACGTTAAATAGCCCTAAAAAGACACTCAACAAAGCCTATCTGAAAGAAAAGGTAAGTCGATCAGAAATAGAGGATTTCAAAAGAAATCTTGAATTGTTATTTGATAGAATTAATGAGAATGAGTCTGAAGAACATTTAAAGAACGTACTTGCAGTTTTTTTGAAAGATACTTGGTATAACAATCAGAATGAGATAAATACTAAAGGTCGAAGTGACCTCGCAATTTATAATGGAAAAACGAGTAGAGATAGTGTTGGTGTAATTTTTGAAATAAAACATCCGAATAACAAGTCTGAAATGATAAATACCTCGCGATTCAACGTGAAGGCATTTCATGAACTCATTTTATATTATCTTAGGGAAAGAATAGATTATAATAATTTAGATATTAAACATTTAGTTGTAACTAATATTTATGAATGGTTTATATTCGACGAAAATTGGTTCGAAATTAACGTATATCGAAATCAAAAACTTAGAAAAGAGTATGAGAACTGGAAACTTAGCGGAAAGGATACTCGATCATTCTATGAGGGCTATGCAAAAGACCATCTAAGCACGATAGCTGAAAATATTGACTGTACTTATTTTGACTTGAGGAATTTTAAAGATTCGTCTCCCAATTCGTCAAAGTTAAGTGATAAACAACTAATCCCTTTATATAAGGTATTATCCCCCACGAACTTATTAAAACAAGCGTTTGCAAATGATAGTAATTCGCTTGACAAGAAATTCTATTCTGAATTGTTATATATCATTGGACTTGAAGAAAAAAAAGTTGGTGGTAGGAAAATAATTCAACGTAGTTCTAATCCATCCTATGCAACATTAATAGAAAATACTATCCTACAGTTGGAGGAAAGGGATAGCATTAGACAACTGGGCACCCCTTCTAATTACGGAATAAATATTACAGAACAGCTTTACAATGTTGCATTAGAACTTACTATTACGTGGATTAATAGAATTCTGTTTATCAAGCTACTTGAGGCACAGCTTTTTAAATATCACCATAAACATGAAGAATATAAATTTTTGAATAGTACTTTAGTACATGATTATAATGATTTAAACACCCTTTTTTTTCAGGTTTTGGCTGAACGAAAAGTAACACGACGATCACATTTAGTCGAAAAATTCCAAAAGGTTCCGTATCTTAATAGTACATTATTCGAGCGCACTGATTTAGAAGTACGCACAATTGATATTAGCTCATTATCCAATAGTGAATTATTATCTTTATTGCCGTCGACTGTATTAAAAGATAATAAAGGCTCTAAAAAAACAGGTCAAATGCCACCTTTGCAATATCTTTTTGAATTTCTAGATTCATACGATTTTACTTCTGAAGGGTCGGAGGAAATACAAGAAGAAAACAAGAATCTGATTAATGCATCTGTATTGGGATTAATCTTCGAAAAGATCAATGGATTCAAAGATGGCTCATTCTTTACTCCAGGAACTGTGACTATGTTTATTTGCACAAAGACAATAAGAAATGCTGTAATAAAGAAGTTTAATGAAGAATATCAATTGGAATGCAGTTCTTTCGAGGATCTGAAAAATTTCATTTCCTCAAAATACAAAGCACAAGATATTTTAAACTTTAATCAGGTTATCAATAAACTTAAAATTTGTGATCCGGCGGTCGGGTCAGGTCATTTTTTGGTGTCTGCATTAAATGAGATTATTGCTGTTAAAGCAGATCTTGGGATTTTAGCAGACTCAAATGGAGTTAGACTTATGGGATATGATGTGAAAGTTGAAAACGACGAACTTATTGTTACTTACAATGATAATACAGACATCTTCGAATATAAGGTCACTAATAATTCTGTACATAGCGAAACACAAAGAGTGCAAAAGACATTATTTCATGAAAAACAAAACATAATTGAAAACTGTCTATTTGGTGTTGATATAAATCCTAGTTCTGTCAAGATATGTCGTTTAAGGTTATGGATCGAATTACTTAAAAATACATACTATTTAGAAGATACACAATTCACTGAGTTAGAAACACTACCTAATATTGATATAAATATTAAGTGCGGAAATTCATTGATTAATCGATTACCTCTTAATGAAGAATTGGATACAGCTTTGCAAGGTAGGTATTCTCTTGTCGATTATAGAGAAGCATTCCATAAGTACTATCATGCAGAAGGAAAGGAAGAGAAACGTACTTTAGAAAAAATTATTGAAATAGTAAAAGGTGATTATACCTCACAAATTTACAACCGTGATCCACGGTTTAAGGATCTTTCTAAGTTACGGGGTAAAAAATTAAACCTGGAAAATTCAGTTAAAATTGGTGACTTATTCGCAAAATCTAAAAAGTCTGATATTCAGGCTAAATTGGTATCATTCCAAAAATCTATTGACAAAATTAGTATGGATATTGATGATGTTAGAAATAATAAAGTGTATCAAAACGCCTTTGAATGGAGAATCGAATTTCCTGATATATTAAATGATGATGGATCGTTTGCTGGATTTGATGTGTTGATTGGAAATCCACCTTACATGTTTGGTGGAAATGAGGGGATTTCAGCCATTGATAAACGCTTTTATAAACAGCAGTATTTGACAGGAGGCGGAAAAGTAAATTTGTTTACCTTGTTTATAGAAAGAGCCTTCGACTTATTAAGGCCAAATGCGGATTTTTCCTTTATAATTCCCAATACATATCTACGCGTAACTTCCTACCACGAATCAAGGAAGTTATTAATTGATAATAATCAAATTGACACAATTGTGGATTTAGGTGATGCAGTATTTGAAGATGCCGTTACAACAGCAATCGTTATTGTGGCAGAAAAGAAAGTTGCTACGGAAAGACATAAAATAATAATAACTGACAACAATAACAGTACTGCGAATGCAATTAACCAACAGGCACTTAAAGAGAGAAAATATATTATTGCTACAAATATCAATGAGGAAAAAGACATTCTTATTGGTAAGATAGAACAAAATAGTATTCTTTTAGGTTCTATATGTGCTGAAATGATATTCGGTATTGTTATAACCAAAAATGGTGATGAAGTAGTTAGTCATGAGCAGGGGCATGGATGGAAGCCTTTCTTAGAAGGAAAAGACATTTCTGCTTATACAATTAAACCTGTAAATAAATTTATAAATTACGAACCTAGCCTTTTGCATCGTGCAAGAAGTAAAGAAATTTTTGAGCAACCAGAAAAAATTCTGTTACAGCGTATAACAGGCGGTAGCCGTCCGTTGAAGGCTGCTTATGATAATAAACAATATTACAACAAAGAGTCTATAAATAACTTAATCCTAAAAAATAATAGTGGATATTCATATAAATACATTTTAGGGCTATTAAATTCTAAATTAATAAATTGGTATTATAGTAATATGTTTACTAACGAGTCGCGATTAACAGTGAATCTGTCGAAGGAATATTTATCCCAGATTCTAATTCCTGTTGCCGACGAAGAAACACAAATTGCGTTTACTACAGTTGTTGATTATATTTTGGCTTTGTCCGGAAGTCTTTCGAACATATCTATTGATGATTTTGTTCCAAATGGTTTTTTAATATCGATTTTTGAAGAAATTCTTGACGCAATGATATTTGAATTAGTCTTTAAAAAAGATTTTCAAAGCGCCAATATCAATTTAATTGAATATGTGAAAGCTGATTTTAGACCAATAACAGAGATTCTGTCTCTCGAGGAACAAAAGATAATAATTTTCGATGCATATCAAATGTTTCGACGTAAAGATAGCATGATTAGAAATAATCTTAAATTGATGGATTTAAGACTTTCTGAGATAGTAATGCCTATAAAAAAAGTTAGCTATAATGAACCAGCTTAATAAAATTATCTTAAATAATTTCAAGTTTTTCCGAGGGCAAACAGTAATTGATATTAATTCAAAAAATTTAATTATTTACGGAGAAAACGGAAGTGGTAAAAGTTCAATATATTGGGCTTTGTATACTTTTCTTCATAGTGTATATAAACCTGAAGATAGTGATATTCAAAAATACTTTGATCCTACAAATAGCCAAAATCTTATAAACAGTTTTATACAAGCTGGTGAAGAAAGTTCTATAGTTATAGAATTTATAGACGATTCTAAAACCATAACACAAAAGACCTTATCCTATCGAGTAGTAAATACAAAAGCTGGAGATATAGTAAAAGAGGCAGCGCATTCAAGTGATTTTGTCAATTATAGAATTCTATCTCGTTTGTATGATTTTAGTAACCGTGAACAGATTGATCTGTTCTCTCTTTTTGAGCGGGAAATTCTTATGTTTATTGATTTTGGTACTGAAGTGTCACCGGGGGTAAGTAATGCATCTGATTGGTGGCGTTTTTTGAAAGATGGAATGCAGCCTAGGACAGCTATGCACCATCCTGCTTATCTGGACTTTCAAGCAAAAATTCAAAATTTTAACAATGAACTGGAGAGATATCTGTACTCCATTGTCCAAGATGCTAATGAATATTTACAAAATAAATTTAGACAAAGAATAAGTATTAGATTTGATTATTTCCCTGCTAGCTATGATGCATTTGTAGAAGGAAGTACAACAAGACGCAATCGGAGAACAGTATCACCAAAAATTGTCTTAACTGTTGATTTGATTGACACAAGGATTCACACGCCACCAATTAATTTAGGAAGACCTCAATCTTTTTTAAACGAAGCCAAACTGACTGCTATTGCACTTTCAATACGATTTGCGATTATTGATGCTAAATATTTGCCCGATGCTTCGAAGATACTGGTGTTTGACGATCTTTTGGTAAGCTTGGATATGGGTAATAGAGATATTGTTCTTGAAATTATACTAAACGAATTTCCGGATTATCAAGTTATTTTGATGACACATGACAGGATGTTTTTTGAATTGGCTAAACATAAAACAAAAAGTATAGCAGGGGAAAATTGGTTATATTATGAAATGTATGAATCAATAAAAGATGATATTTTTATTCCTCATATAAAAAGGTCAGATTCATACCTCGAAAAAGCAAAAGCAAATTTTCATTTAAAAGAATTTGAAATAACCGGAAATTTACTTCGCAAACAGGCAGAGAAGTTTACTAAAGAACTTCTGCCCAAAAGATATCATTTTAGTGAAGAATATGCTCCACGGAATTTAGATGGTTTAATCATGCAATGTATTGTATTTGCAAAAGCCAGTGATATTGATGATACACTATTTCAAGACCTTGATCGACATAGAAAATTTGTACTTAATCCAGCAAGTCATGATAATATGGGTATTGCTCAATTTACGCATGAGATCGAAAATTGTATTAAAACATTTGATTCTCTTGATACATTGAAATTTCAGCCTGTTTTAAGAACTAGAGAAAATTTGGAAATTAATTTAATCGGTGCTGATGGGTTGCCATATAAATGGGAAATCAAATTGGAAGATGATGGAATACTTTTAAAATGGCCATTAAGTGATAGCCAGTTAGGTCCAGTTAAATTTGCGCATAAGATGTCTCAAGGCACTACAGTGAAATATGATTGGAAATATACTAGACAAACCTTAAAGGCATTTTACACGAAATATTATGATAAATCGGACAAGACAAAGTCGAATGATTTTTGGGATGAAATCATTCAGACTTCTACTGGAAATCCAATCAGGGCATTAAAAATATTTTAGCAAATTGGAGCCATTTAGCTTCTGTTTTCTATATGTTATTTCAATAATTGATTAGGCATAAGTCTAAAATTAGCTATATTTGCTCAAAGCATCTGGATAGCAATCAACATGAATACTAATAGTAGAAATTCTCTATTTCACGATTTGAACTTAAAAGAATACGAACGTAATTTGTATTCTGTGAATGTTGTTTTTACGGAAAATCTGTTGGAATACTATAGAATTCAAGCCAGTATTGTAAATGCTGATTATTTCTATTGCTTTAATAATTTAAGTGAAAATCAGCCTGTACCGTTTGTTTATATATATGATCAACGTGAAATTCAACAAAGCAAAACGATAGATCTTGTTGAGATAAACAGGCAGTTATGGACACTGGGTGAAATTGCATTAGCAATTATTGTATATTCTGACGGTTTTAAAATTATTGATACAAGAAATCCGATAAGAAGTGAGTCAGAACCTGCATTCTTGGATGACTTATCTGATGCTATAATAAATATTGATTCAGTCCTGAAAAAGCGGATTTTTGAAGGTTTAATTCTGGAGGAATCTCCCTCTGACTACGTAAGTGTATCACCTTATCAGAAATTGCTCAATCATATCGAGATAGAAATTCTAAATAAAAGTAAGATTATTGGATGTCAACAAAATCTTCTAAAAAAATTATTGGTCAAATTTATATTGATAAAATATCTTGAAGAGCAAATTGATAATTCTGGCAATAGCGTATTTGAAAATGACTTTTTTGACCGTTTTATAGTTAAGAATGTCGCTAAAACGTTTTTCTCGCAGAAAAATACTTTCTGCGACGTATTGCGCGGAAACGATATAAACGGTCTTTTAAATTTTTTAAATGAAAAATTCAATGGAGGGATTTTTAATATTTCTAAAGAGGAGGAGAAAGAATTAGAAAATGCTAATTTAAACATTATAGCTGATGCTCTTGATGGTGACAAAGATCTTAATGGACAAATGTCAATTTGGAGATATTACGATTTCAATTTGTTACCTATTGAATTTATTAGTCGATTATATGAAAGGTTTGTGACTTCTGTTGATGGCAAGCAAAAAAGTACAGGTGCTTATTATACTCCTCCACATCTAGCGAGATTATTAATTGATGAGTTGTTGCCTTTTAATAAAGAAATTGATTTTGACAATTTTAAAATTTTGGATCCATCCTGTGGGTCTGGAATTTTTTTAGTTCTTGCTTACAAAAGATTGATAACGCTTTGGATGTTAAAAAACAACAAGCAATCAATACAAGGAGAAGATGATATAAAAAGCATAAAAAAAATACTGTCTGATTGCATATATGGCGTAGATATTAACGAAGATGCATTATCTATAACTGCTACTTCTTTACAAATCGAATTAACAAGTCATATTCGTCCAAAAGAAATATGGGAAAGCTTGACTTTTGATAATTTGGAGGAACAAACGAACTTAACTAATCTTGGATTTTTTAAATGGTATAAATCCACTCTTATAAAGTTTGATGTTATTGCAGGGAATCCGCCTTTTAATATATCACAAAGCGAGAAAGACGAAAATGTGTTATTGGAACGGGATGATGATTTTTCGAAGGAAAAATTTGTTGATTATAACAATAAACTGCAATCATTTCCAGACAGCAATCCAGCATTGATATTTTTGCATAAATCTTTAGAAATTTTATTAAAACCTGATACTGGATCGTTATTTATGATAATGCCGGCGTCAACTTTTTTATATACGACAAAATCTTTTGAGTATAAAAAAAGTATTGTATCGCTTTGGAATCTGGAAAGAATATATGACTTTACTCCATTGCGAGAACATCTTTGGGGAAAAACAAAAATAGCTACAATTGCTGTAAAGGTTACAAATAGTCCATCATCAAATTCACGAGTGGAACATATTATTGTTCGAAATTCTTCAGCTAATGAGAAAGGGTCGATTCGTTTCCAAATTGATAAATATGATAAATTTTATGTCCCTATAAGTTTCGTATTCTCGAAGGAAAGTATTTGGAAAATTAATTTATTAGGAGGTGGTAGACTAGGACTATTTGTCGAAAAATTTAATCAATATAATTCAATATCTAACTATTTTAAAAAGAATAATATTATTGCAAATATTGGTTTCACCCGAGACAAGTATGTTATTAATGATCAGAAAAAAAGAGAAGCTGGGGAAGGTGTAGTTAATCTTAATGGCATGAATATTCTAGATTCTGAACGTTTCAATTGTGATAAACTAACCAAAGACGCAATTAAGACAATTTCTCAAGATGACTGGGTTAGAGTTCCAAAGAATGGTTTTACTGTACCAAATGTTTTAGTACGTCTAAATATTAACGTTAATCTCCCAATTATTTATAATATCAAAAATCTTTTAATTCCAAACGGTGTTCTTACAATAAAATCAAAGGATATTGAAAGAATGAAGGATTTTGTTACTGCATTTAAACAGAATAGAAATCTTTATATTTTTCTAATTAAAGCTTTGTCTGCCAAAGCCTTTATACAGCAAGGAGGTGGCTACAGTATAAATCGTCAAGATCTTTTAAATCTCCCTATCAATGTCGATATTGATGGTCACATTATTCCCTTTCCTTCCTTGGATAAGCACGAAGAAATCTTGATAGAAGATACTGAACTTATAGCCAAAAGTTTAAATAAAACCAACGGTGAAATTTTTAAAAAAATTGAAAAAACTGAATTAATAGAGTATTCGAATACTTTCTGTGAAATTTTAAATTTAATCTATGATAAGGGCGGCTACAAATTTAAACCGGTTAGACAGTTATTAACTGATGATTATGTGTGGGTTACTTTTGAACACAATAATTTAGAAAATTTTATCGAGCAAGAATTCAATGACAAGAGTAAAATAGAATTTGAGAAAATTCTTTTTGACGATATTACAAACAATTCTTTAACTATAAATAGAATAATTGTTTATTACGGGAGAAATAATCAAATTAGTTTTATTAAGTCTAATAAATTGAAATATTGGATGCGTAGTACCGCTTACCGTGACGTAGAGAACGTCAAAAGCGAAATGTTTAAAAAAGGATATTAAGCTATGCAATTTGATTATATAGATGACACTCACAAATATCTTCCAGATATTTTATACATAGTACGCCAAGGAATTCTTCAAAAGAAGAATGTCTTAAAAAAAGGTAATCGTGAAGGGCTGAATACTCAGTTATTAGTTGAGACTTTCAATATTTTAGGTACCACGCATATTGAAAACAAACCTTGGATTGGGGTGCAAAAAGAACATGAACGAAAAAATGGAAGCGGAAGAGAAGATATATATTTTCATTTAAATGATGATAATTATACTCGTGTATTTTATGTTGAAGCGAAAAGATTGCCAAAATATAGAACAAAGAATGATGAGGAATATATTACTGGTGATGATTCATCGAATAAAATTTCAGGTGGTATTCAACGTTATAAGTCTCTAGTACATGGTGATTCAACTTTAAAGTATAATGGTATGATTGCTTTTATTGAAAATCAATCTATTGATGATTGGTTATCTTTAATAAACAATAAATTGTTGCAAAAATTTCCAGATGATACGCAATTACTTTCCAATAATTTTCAAAATGAGTATATCTCAACTCATAAATTTGACAATTCAGGATTTGAATCTTTTGTAATGCATCATTTTTGGATAAGCTTGTTATAATTGGCTGTTAATAAATCAAATCTATCATCCTTCTGGATGGGGTCTGTCCCAGTGAGCGATACCTTCAGTATTGTCTGCATCTTCAGGCACTATCATCAGTCGTATTTTAATAGGCGGTGAGAAGCGCTTCGGCCTCGGATCTACGATTCTTTACTAACTCTTTCATTCTAATTTCTATTCCATTAATTCGCTTAAGTATTTCCAGATTATTTCCAAATCATTTAAAAATAGGTACAACTCTGGCACCTTGAAAGTATTCATATTTTTGAGGGTCATGAATTAGCATATCAATTAAATATAGATACCAACCAATAACATCAACTTTATCCACTAAAAGTGTTCCTTCAGTTAGAAGTTCTGAGAAAGGTTCTGATTTTCTAAATTCAATAATCATCTTCTTTTCGATATTATTTTTTCTTTTTTGCCAATCTGCAGCGGATATAAATGACATAAACCATTTCCAGGCACTTATTACATCCTCATCATTATAAGGACTTACTTTATATTTTGTAACTGCTATTCTTCTCATTATTATAAATGTTTTATATTTTACTAATTTAATATTGGTCAAATTATTAAGCTATTTATCAAGTAAAATTATCTAAAAATGAGAAAGTTATATCCATATGATAAATTCAATATTATTTTTTTTCTTTTCTCAGCTGCTCAATAAAATATGCTGCAGGCATTTCAGTCCTGGCGAGAAAAGCATTTGCAAAACGCTGTGTACTGGTAAAGCCCGCTTCCTCTGCAAGTGCCTTGTTTGTATAGTTTCTTACCGCTTTATCATTGTGCAGCAGAGAGATGATGTAATCAATTTTCAGGTCATTGATGTATTCCACAAATCCTTTTTCGCGGGAATGCGTTATAATTTTCGAAAGGTATTTGGTGTTGGAGCCAAATGCGACAGCCAATTTGGCTAAAGAAATATCTTTTTGAAGAAACTTCTTTTCGGTTTCAAATTTATCCAATTGTTTTAAGATATCTGCAACGACTTCAGAACTAATATCTGCAATTTCCCATGTACTATTTTTATACTTTGGTTTGCTTTTATTTTCGTTCTGTATTTTTAACATAAGTTCGTCAAATTTTTGTTTGTATACAGCCCTGGTTTCAAAGTGGCGATAAGTAATGTATACTAATATCAGAAACAGAACCAAAATTATACCTGCTAGAGTCAAGTCATCATATTTTCTTTCTTCCAGCTCATTGTTGATTTTTTCTCTTTCTAGTAATAATGCTTTGGTATCATATTCCTTGTGTGTTTTTCCAATTAAATATTTGAAAGTTTCATTAAGCACATTTTCCGCTTTAAGAAGTTGATCAATGTAATATAACTGTGCTTTTGGATCGTTTCTGCTGTTGTAATACTTAATTAGCAATTCATATGCTTCTCTTATGTCAGGACGGATATATCCTTTATCTTTGAAAATCTGATCTACTTTTTTAAGGTAAGCGATTGCTTTTTCTTTCCTATTAAGCTTCCAGTAACTTTTTCCGATATAAAAATTTCCAATAGATTCATTTGCGAAATCCTTGTTTTTTGACACTTCATCAAGAGTAGATTCTATATCCGCAATCGCAACGGCATAGTTGTGCATGAAGTACTTGTTGATGCCTTCAGAATGAATGAAGTAGGCTTCCATTTCTTTAATTTTAAGTCTTTTGCTTTCGGAAAGCCCTAAGGAATTGGTTTGTGAGCATAGTTCATAATTACCAATTTTATTATAGCATAAACCTAAAGAATGTAAAGAATTCAGGTAAGGCCTCGGATTCTCATCTTCTTTAAAATAAACTATGCATTCTTTTAAAAGTGAGATTCCTTCATCATAAAATCCTAAATAGTATTTAATTAAACCAATGTGATATTTTACTTTATAAATCAGATAATTATCGCTTGTCTTGGAGATGTAATTGTTGGCGATTATATAATTGTCTAAGGCCAAATTTTGCTTTTTCTGCCCATAGTATACAATGCCTTTTGAGAGGTAAGCTGATCCCATAAGGGCATCATCATTAGATTTCTTTGCAGAATAAATCATACTGTCGGCGTAAACTAATCTTAAATTATCTGGTGATTGATGAAGGAGACTCTGGTAGGCGTTGACTATCTCTTTCCAGTTTTGTTCATTCCTGGCTTTGGTGAGATATGTATACATGTAGACAGCAGCTTTAGAGCTGTCTTTTTTTAATTCATAGATCTTATCATCAAGGTATTCATAACTTTTGCTATGGAGCGAGTCGGGTATTTTATAAGTTATTTTTTGAGCCGTAAGTAATTCTGTGATCCCTATGAAAAGGATCAAAAGATGTTTTTGATTCATAAGATGTGATAGTTTGGGACTAAATACTTTGTTTATAAACGATCCGGAACGTTAGTTTAAGCAGGAGGGGATAATTTATCAAAGCTTAATTCAAATTTAATGTAAACTATTGAAATATAGGTATTTATTTATAAAAAAGCGGTGTGGATTTTCATGAAATCCATACTCGAAATCATGAAAACCCACACTATAACTGTTGTACAGCAATTTTTGAGATAATAGATTTGCTTCGAATTCAAAGGCGAAAATGTTTGGCAAAGTGCTGAATAAAAGTTCTGCCGACCCGGGTGAAATGAACTGAGAAGAAATTCTCGGTCATATTTAAATAACCTTAATCATGAAAAACTTATTATTATATTTTGTATTATCATTTTGTATTATATCATGTTCAACCGACGCAGATTTTAAAGATGCTCCAAAAAATTCCAGTCTAGAAACTGAATTTATTGATTCAGTTTCTCCACAAAATAAAGCAAATCCTTTTGATTCAGTTGGCAAGCAATATTATGATGCCATAACTCTTTATCGTCAAAAGAGTCCGTTTCCAAATTCGATTAGTGAGATTACGGCTCAGATCGAATTTGCATCTACGAAGCTTAATAGCTCCACGCTTACCAGAAGAAATGTGATTCTATTTACTGATGAAATAGTAGAATCAATAATGGCAGATCCTGATAATAGTTTGATTACAATTGTTCAAGGAAGTACATTAAGCAACGAGGCAAAAGCTCTTATTATTGATTTTTTGCAAGGCCTTATTCTACAAAGAGAACAGGAATTTACTGTAATCTATAACTACGTGGTTTCTTATGAAAGCACCATCATTGCAAACACAACATTGAACACTGATGAAAAAGATACTATACTGACAGTAGCTTCAATTTCAAGATATTCGCTCTATTCTGAAGCAGAGCGTAAAGACAGGGATTGGGAAACCTCAGTAGGAAGCAGACAAGTATTGCCTTTCTTTTCTCATAATGAGGTGGGGCTTATTTCTGCAATAGCCATATTGGATAAAATTATCTAAACTAATGATTTTGATTAATGCTGATCACTTTAACATGAAACTAAAAAATATATTTTATCTGTCTCTGATCGCATTCAATTTTGTGAGCCTTTATTTCATCATAGAACTTTTAAGCTATGATGAAATAGTAGGCTACGTTGTCAGTGGGGTACAAACAACAAGCAGCCCAAGGAAATTAGCATATTTTCTTTTTATTACCTGTTTGTTGAATCTCTATTTTTTATCTTTTGTTATTATGGAAACCTTCTTTAATGACAAGTTATAATATATTCTCTTTAAGTGATTTTATAAGTTTATTATGTTAATTATCTAGTTCATGATCAGGGATTTAATACATATTGAACTCAATGATATGCCAATTGAAGGCTTGGGAATTCATGTCATTAAAAAGTATGTGGTCAAGACAGCCGCTAATGAATCCTTTTTAGCAAATAATCTCTCCATTTTAATGGTTAAGACGGGGAAGTTTAAACTTCAGCTGCAGGAAATCATTCATGATTTATCTGCAAGAGATTTACTTGTAATTCCCAGAAATTCGTTTTGTACGATACTCGAGGTTCACGATAAGCTACAACTCTTTCTTATATCTTTTACCTCCGATTTTGCTTTAAAAAATTGTTTAAAGAAGGAGTTAATTGATTCCTTTCATTTTTTCATAGCAAAATCTTCGATCCAAATAAACCTTGATGAAAAAGATTTTTTGGTCTTGTCCTTAATCTATAAACTGATTCATTTTGTAAATAGAGATGCTATCCAAAATGGCGTAGAAAAAGAATTACAACGGATTAGTTTTAATTTGTTCCTTTACGAACTGCGGCTCATTTACAATAAATATTTCACTGAACATGCATTGGGTTTTACTAGAAAAGAAAGTTTGACTATTCAATTTCTCACTATCCTCACCATACATTGCAGAAAACAGCACAGTGCAAAATTTTATGCAGGATCCTTATTTGTTACTCTTGGTTATTTAAATAAAACAGTAAAGCAGGTAGCAGGTAAAAATGTGAAAGAACTAATTGATGAAGCCATTATTTTGGAAGCTAAAAACCTTCTTGAAGATCCACAATTCACTATTGCTGCCATTGCAGAAGAATTGGAATTTAGTACAGTTTCACTGTTCAGCCGGTTTTTTAAAAGATTTACTGCAATTTCTCCTTCTCAATATCGGTCGAATACTATTGACGAGTTTAAGAACAAATAGCTTAGTTGTTTTGACTGTCCAATAAAACATCCTTATCATGACCAAAATATATCCTTTAGAATGGTTTGACTCTTTGATATTGGAAACTCTTAATCCAAATAAGACCAACATTAAGAATCTGACAGCTAGTGATCAGTCTCTTATTTTAGAATATGTTTTAAAAGAATCTAAAAATATTCAGGTACAGCTTAAAAATGATATTTTTTCTATGCAAAAGAAGAGTCAAATTCGCCTTTTGATTAGGAAATATCATTCTACTCTAATTTACCTGCTGGATCACATTATTGAAAATAAAAAAAATGAGATTTTTAAAACAACTTCTTTAGAAAAATTGTCTAATTCAATTATAGATAATTTGAGTGAGCTGCTGTCTTTTATCGAAAATCGGTTTTCCAATTACTTAAGCCTTGATGAAAGAGTACCTCTAAGCTATCTCGCTGTTTCTAAGAAAGAACTTTCAGTGAAATTAGATAGATTCAAAAAAGACAAATTGCCATGCAATTTGGATCTTAATCTTTTGGAGAGTATTATTTTAATTCTCTCAAAAGCCATTCAAACCAGCAATGGAAATAAAATTACTTACAGACGTCTTCTTTACCAGAAAGAACTTCTAAAAAACTTAGAGGATTTTTGTGTTTCGAGTGTAACTCCACATTATATCTGTCTTGACGCTTTACTAATTGCTTCAAATTTTAACAGTGCAGATTATATTAGTCAGGTTATATCAAGATTACTTCATAAGATTAATGCTGAGACTGTTTTGATAAAAAGAATGGATTTATTACTGTTGCATCACAAAGAATTCAGCCAATTGCAATCAAATGAAAAAATCAGCTTTGATCCCAGACTTCATAATATAAAGTACGTTTTAGATAATTGGTTCAAACATGAAATTCATTATTTAAAGCGAAAAATTGAATTATCACAGACTATAAAAACAGAGGATGAAAATAAAGTTACTCCTGTGGAATTGGAGCATGAAAACAAAATAGAGTGTATCTTATCTACAGATCAAATGGGTCTTATTTTACGAGCTACAGATGAATCAAGAATTTTGAAAGCCAGATCCATGAATCAGGTCTTCAAAACTATTGTACCTTATCTTTCTACACCTTTTAAAAGAAATCTTTCCTATCAGTCTGTTAGGAGTAAATCCTATAATGCAGAAGAAAGAGATAAGGAAATTGCTATACAGACGTTAGAGAAAATTATAAAAAAAATAAAAACATACTGATTTATTAAAGCTGAATCATGCTTCAATAGCTACTGTCAGCGCGATTGTATGGGGTACAAAAGGGTACAACTTTAAAGTTGTACTTGTAGCGACGCCATTGTATTTGTTCCTTTGGAATGTAAAATAAATCATAAATACTTCGGTGATTTATAGATAGAGTAAGATGATGTTGAACGATAAATGAAGAGGCTATGTTTACAACCATTTCCTGGAGCAATTATGTAATTGCCATTGGTACCCTATTATTTGTGTGGTACCTATTTTTAGGTTTTCAATTCTATTTTTTTGAAATAAAACAGACCCTACTTGGTCAAAGGAAAATTGTGTTCCCAAACTTTGGGAGAAAAAATTTTGATAATTCTTTATTTCCAGGTAATCAAATTGGTGTTTCAGATTCTAATTTGTCTGAATCCTTTTCGGAATCTTTCGCCACACTGGACGAAATAAAAGAATTATCTGCACGATTAGTCGAAGCAATTGCTGAAAGTGCCCAAAGAAATCTTTCGGGACCAGAATTCACAAACTACCTGAAACTCATTCTGGCTGAATATCCTTATGTAAAAATATCTTCTTTACGAGGTACTGTAAATGATTTAGTTGTCTCAGAATCTGAAAAATTTACCAATCTGGTATTGACTTTCCAGCAGGTTGAAGACATGTGGGAAGAAACTATTTAAGAAATATGGTGGAGGAGTAATCCCTGTTCTCTCTGGTGCGGTATGGCTTGATGTGACAATGAGATAGAGCTGCAACAGCGGTATTCCTCCGCTTTATTATCAAAAATCAAAACTTTAAAATGATGCGTGATGAAAAAATGTAAAGAGGATTTAAAGTGTTTTTCGAGAACTAAATTAATATCAATTAAGGCCATAATGCTGGTGTTATTTATACAGTTCAATACTTATGCCCAAGATGGCGTGGCCGGAATTAATGAAGCCAATCAAAAAGTCAGGAGTTATTTCGATGCAGGTACAGAACTTATGTATGCTGTTGGTGCTTTACTAGGATTAATTGGAGCGGTAAAGGTTTACCAGAAGTGGAATGCTGGAGATCCGGATACAGGAAAAGTTGCTGCCGCCTGGTTTGGAAGCTGTGTTTTTTTGGTAGTGGTAGCTACCGTTATCAAATCTTTTTTTGGAGTTTAATACAATTAAGTATTTGAAAAAAATGAGTAACAGTGTGTATCAAATTAACAAAGGAATTAACCAGTCCATTGAATTTAAGGGACTGAAAGCTCAGTATATCTGGTATTTGGGAGGAGGTGTTGTTGGACTAATGATTCTTTTTGCCATTCTGTTTTTTATTGGAATTCCTTCACTTATCTGTATTGGTTTTATTGGAATTGTGGGAACACTTATGGTTGTCAAAATTTATAAAATGAGCCATCAATATGGCCAGTACGGTATGATGAAAGCTATAGCGAAAAAACAGATTCCAAAAACCATTAAGGTCCACAGCAGAAGAATTTTTAGAGAGATATAGTTACAGAACGTTATATGTAAATGAAAAAGTGATGGAGAAAGTGATAGATGATGTGTTGCCAATTATGGATGTTCAATATGATTGTATACTCTCCAAACAAGGAGACGTAACAGTGGTCTTTAAAGCAGAGCTTCCTGAGATTTTTACGTTATCGGATCAGGAATATGAAGCGTTTCATCAGTCTTGGATCAAAGCCATTAAAATTCTTCCCAAGTTTTGTGTATTTCACAAGCAGGATTGGTTTTTAGAGAGTGAGTACAAGGCAGATTTTCAAAACGATGATAGCAGTTTTCTAACCAGAAGTAGTGAGCGCTTTTTCAATGAAAGACCATTTCTTGGATCATTCATGTTATATTATGATAACTAAAAAACCGGCTGGACGAAAGAATTCAAGTTCCTTATTTTCTAATCTCATCAGGAATTCAATAGCGCCTGAAGAAACATTAAAAGCACAATTATTACAAGACTTTATTGACAGTACCGGACAGTTTAAACGCATAATGGAAGACAGTGGTTTTGTAAAATTGAATCGTCTTAGAAATCATGAACTGAAAAGCCAGAGCCGAAGTATCGGACTTGTGGAGAAATACTGCTTTTTATCCGAAAGTGAAAATTCATTTGTGTATAAGGATATTAAGTTCAGTGAGGGATTGCAAATTGGTGATAAACACTGCCAGCTATTTACGCTGGGAGATGCAGCTGACCTGCCAGCACTTTGCGGCTCCAGAATTAATTATGACAGGTATTCTACCGATAGGACAAAGTTCAGTGTCGGATTTGCATCAACTCTTGGACAGCTTTTGCCCTGCAATCACATTTACAACCAGTATATTTTTATTGAAGATGCGCAAAAGACCCTTCAGAAACTCGAAAGCAAAAGACTGCGTCTGCAGTCGTTATCAGCCTATCAGCAGGGAGAACACTGATTGCCAGAGATGCGACAAATGATTTTTTAAATGAAGCCATTGCTCAACAACGATTGCCTGTTAAAGCTCATTTTAATATGCTGGCATGGACCACAGACCAAGAAGAATTGAAAGATATCAAGAATATGGTATCATCCGCACTAGCCCAGATGGACTGCTGCAGCTAAACAGGAAACCGTTGGGGCTCCGCAGATCTACTGGGCGGGCATACCGGGCAATGCTGCTGACTTTCCGATGAATGATACTTTTGACACATTCGCCGAACAGGCTGTCTGTTTTTTAAATATGGAAACAGGTTACAGATCTTCATTGAGCCCCATAGGTATCCGATTGGGGGACCGACTTACCGGAAAACCCGTTCATGTGGATATTAGTGATGAACCGGTGAAAGAGGGCATCTGCACCAACCGGAATAAGTTTATACTAGGGCCATCAGGCAGCGGCAAATCCTTTTTTACCAATCATATGGTACGCAGTTATTATGAGCAGGGACGCATGTCGTGTTGGTGGATGTGGGGCATAGCTATAAAGGCTTATGTGATATGGTTGAGGGTTATTATTTCACTTATGATGAAAAAAATCCCATCCGGTTCAATCCTTTTTACATCAGTGAGGGTGATATCTCTGGATACCGAGAAAAAGGAAAGCATTAAAACCTTGCTTCTTGCACTTTGGAAAAAAGATGATGAAACTTTCAACAGAAGTGAATATGTGGCATTATCCAATGCGCTGCAGCTGTATTATGAAAAATTGGAGATTCATAAAGATATCTTTCCCTGCTTTAATAGCTTTTATGAATTTCTGAAAGATGACTTTGTTCCGGTACTGCAGAGCGATAAGGTAAAAGAGAAGGATTTTGATGTCAATAATTTTCTATACGTACTGCGTCCTTACTACAAAGGCGGTGAGTTTGATTATTTGTTGAACGCTACTGAAAATCTGGACCTGTTACAACAGCGGTTTATCGTTTTTGAACTGGATAATATCAAGGATCATCCGATCCTTTTTCCGGTGGTAACCATCATCATCATGGAGGTGTTTATCACTAAGATGCGCAAACTGAAAGGGATCCGCAAAATGATACTGATTGAAGAAGCATGGAAAGCCATCGCCAAAGAGGGGATGGCCGAATACATTAAGTACCTGTTTAAGACTGTCAGGAAGTTCTTTGGAGAGGCTATTGTAGTGACCCAGGAAGTGGAAGATATTATTTCTTCCCCGGTCGTAAAGCAGGCCATCATCAATAACAGTGATTGTAAGATCCTGCTGGATCAAAGCAAATACCAGAACAAATTTGATCAGATTCAGGAACTGCTCGGGCTCACCGAAAAGGAAAAAGCACTGGTGCTGTCGGTAAATAAAGCCAATGATCCCGATAAAAAGTACAAGGAAGTTTTTATATCACTCGGCGGGATGCTTTCTAAAGTATACCGGACAGAGGTTTCACTGGAAGAGTATCTGGCGTACACTACTGAGGAAAGCGAGAAGGTAAAAGTGAATGCATATGCCAAAAAGTATGACGGAGACATTAAGAAAGGTATTGCTGCTCTGGCATTTGATATGAGAAATGGAACTTAAAAAAAATGGAAAAATGAAAACGAAAATGAAATTTCTGACCTGCGTGCTTTGCTTTTTACTTGTCAGTACATCGGCCAGACCAGTAGAAACAACTGCTGCTATCCCCATACTCGAGATAGTAAAGGCGGTAGCCAAAAAAGTAATTAAAGCTATCGACCTTGGGATTCAGCGCCTGCAGAATAAAACGATCTGGCTCCAGAATGCTCAAAAGCAGCTTGAAAATACACTCTCCAAATTAAAACTCGATGAGATTTCAGACTGGACTAAAAAGCAGCGTGATCTCTATAAAAATTATTATGAGGAACTGCAGAAAGTAAAATCTATTATTACGTATTACAAGAGAATAAAAGAGATTACCAATAAACAGACAAGACTGATTCAGGAGTACGAAAATGCCTGGAATTTATTTAAGCAGGACAGTCATTTTAGTGCTGATGAGCTGGATTATATGCAAAAGGTCTATTCTGGAATTCTGGAAGAGAGCATGAAAAATATTGATCAGATATTTTTAATCCTGGAATCTTTTACCACGCAGATGAGTGATCTGAAAAGGCTGGAAATCATTAACGCAGCCGCTGATCAGATTGATGCCAATTATGATGACCTCACATTGTTCAATAAACAGAATGTGTTGCTGAGTCTTCAAAGGGCCAAGACTTTCACTGATGTAAATAAAGTCAAACAATTTTACGGAATTCCGTAAACAAAGAAAAAATGATGAAAAAGCTATTACTAATTGTGCTGCTTTTAAATTTTAGCGCGCAGGAAATACACGCGCAGGCCAAGCAGAGAAAGGTACTGCTCTTACAGATAGCCGCGCTGCAGACTTATATCGGTTATGCAAAAAAAGGATATACAGTTGTTAAAAAGGGGCTAAATTTTATCGGCGATGTGAAGAAAGGGGAAGTAAACCTGCATAGTGATTATTTCAATTCACTGCTGCAAGTAAATCCGAAGGTTAAGAACTATGTGAGAGTTGGAGAAATAATTACCCTGCAGATTAAAATTTTAAAAGTTCATAAAAAGACCTTTGAACTTGTGCGTCAGGATGATTTGTTTCATGGAGATGAATTGGAGTATATAGAAAAAGCTTTTGAGCTTTTGATTGATAACTGCAATGGAACACTGGATCAGCTCTTAACTATTTCAACGGATGCTAAACTTGAAATGACAGACGATCAGAGGATAGAACGTATTGACGGTTTGTATTCAACTATGATGGAGGATTATTCTTTCTGCGAGCATTTGAGCGAGGAGATTAAGATACTTTCCCTGTCAAAGGCTAAAGAGAAAAAGGATGTCGGGCAAAGTCAAATTTTAAATGGTTTATAAAATAATATCATGAAAAATTTAGTATTGATTTTTATGTTTTTCGGGCTGCTTGGGGCACCTTTAAAAGCCAAATCACAGTCTCAGGAAATTCAGCAGCTGATTTTGAATATCGAGAAACTCGCTCAGTTTAAAAAGATTCTGAGTGACATGAAAAAGGGATATGAAATTTTGAGCGGAGGATACAAGGCAGTTAAGGATTTATCCCAGGGCAATTTCTCACTCCATAAAACTTTTCTGGATGCCCTTATGCAGGTAAGCCCGACAGTAAAAAATTATAAGAGGGTTGGAGATATCGTGAATTACCAATTGCTTCTAATGAAGGAAAGCAAATCGGCGTTAAATCGTTTTGTAAAAAGTGACAGTTTTACCACTAATGAAATTGATTACTTTGAAAAGTTATATTCCAATCTGGCAAAAGAAAGTCTCAGAAATCTGGATGAGCTTACGACAATTTTAACGGCCGACAAACTAAGGATGTCAGACGATGAAAGACTGGAGGCCATAGATAAAATATATCTTGATATGCAACAGAAAGTCTTTTTCCTAAGAGAGTTTAATTCTACTTCGAATGTATTGGCTATACAGCGTGCTAAGGAGAAAAACGATATAAGTACACAGCGTGATAATTACCAAATTAAAAATTGATTCTATGATAAGAGTAAATAAGAAGGCTACTTATGCAGTTATAGGTTTACTGCCTGTTTCAGGTATGGCGCAGGGAATAGGAAATGAAATTGGCAGTCTTCATAGTATTTTGGAACAGCTTTATGATGAGATGATGCCTTTGTGCAGTAACCTTATTGGAGTGGGGCAGGGTATTGCAGGATTTGCTACGATTTGGTATATCGCTTCAAGGGTATGGCGCCATATTGCCAATGCTGAACCCATAGACTTTTATCCTCTGTTCAGGCCTTTTGTGATTGGTTTCTGTATTATGATTTTTCCATCAGTGCTTTATTTAATCAATGGTGTTATGAAACCCACCGTTACAGCTACAGCTGCTATGATGCAAGGCTCCAATAAAGCAATCGAAGTGCTGCTGAAAGAGAAAGAAAAAGCAATCAAAGACAGCGATCCATGGAAAATGTATGTTGGAATCTCAGGAACAGGCGATAGGGACAAGTGGTACAAGTATACGCATAGTGGTGAAGATCCTTCAGAAGAGAACATGCTGGCTGGGATTGGTAATGACGTTAAGTTTGCCATGGAGAAAGCTTCCTATAGTTTTAGGAATTCTGTAAAGGAATGGGTGAGCGAAGTGCTGCGAATTCTTTTTGAAGCTTCCTCGTTATGTATTGATACACTGCGAACTTTTCAATTGGTTGTGCTCTCTATTTTAGGGCCGCTGGTTTTCGGAATAGCCGTTTTTGATGGTTTCCAGCATACGCTTACCGTCTGGCTCGCCCGATATATTAATATTTATTTGTGGCTTCCAGTAGCTAATATTTTTGGAAGTATCATCGGTAAAATTCAGGAGCAGATGATAAAACTGGACATTGGCCAGATCAACCAATCCGGAGATACCTTTTTCAGCCGGACTGATATGGGATATATGATTTTTATGATCATCGGAATTGTTGGGTATTTCACAGTGCCGTCTGTGGCTAACTATATAGTGCATGCAGGCGGGGGAGGAGCTCTTGGGCAGAAAGTGACCAGTATTTTCGGAAACTCTGCATCATCCGTTATGACGACAACATCCCAGGGTGCTGGCATGATAATGGATTCGATGGGGAATACAGCGGGGAAAATGACACAGAGTATGTCCTCGTCTTCTGCATCTTCTCCCTATTTTGAAGAGAAAGGGAACTATATGAGCGAGAAGCTTCGGGGAAATTCTAAATAATTTAACAGGGAACTGATTATGTTTACAAAGATGAAAAATATTGACACTGCGTTTCGCTATGTCAGGGGATTTACAATGCTCGTTATTGTGGGCTGTATTATTATCTGCTGTTATACGCTTTACAAAAGCTTTACCGCTGTTACATTGATGCAGGACAGGGTTTATATTTTAGCTAATGGAAAAGCGCTGGAAGCCTATTCATCGGACCGAAAGGACAATGTGCCTGTTGAAGCAAGGGATCATGTGAGAACATTCCACAAGTTCTTCTTTACGCTAGATCCTGATGACAAAGTGATCAAGTCCAATGTTACCAGGGCCCTCTATCTGGCAGATGATTCAGCAAAAAGAGTGTATGATGACCTGAAAGAGAATGGGTATTATGCAGGCGTGATTTCCGGCAATATAAGCCAGACCGTTTCAATTGACAGCATTACTGTAAATATTGATGAGTATCCTTATCATTTTAAATGTTATGCGAAGCAAAATATTATAAGAACTACGAGCATTTTAAATCGGAACCTAATCACCGAAGGGACTCTGCGAAATGTGTCAAGAAGTGATAACAATCCACACGGGTTTTTGATAGAGCGCTGGAATACGCTTGAAAATAAGGATCTGGGCGTTGAAAACAGAAAATGATGTTCGGGTTATTTAAAAAGCAAAAAGACATTAAAATCAATCAGAAATGTTATCTCTTCATTCAGGATAAATGGGCAAAAAAGATGACCTCTTTAACTTCGGATTTATCGAGAAAAAAGAAACTCTTTTTTCTTGTTCTATTTATAATTATTGCCGGGAGCGTCAGCATCTATAATGTCTGTAAGGGGTTCTTGTCTAAGGATTCCAAGCACTTAAAGATTGAGGCAATCTCAAAACCATCTCAAGTAAATAGCAAGTCTTTATTTCTTGAAAATTAATATAAAACTAACTTTAAAAAGCAAACTCATGGAAAAGAAAACAATGACATTGAAAGAGTTTAAAAAACGTAAAATGCTTTTGATTCTGCCTATTTTGATATTACCATTTTTAACGCTGTTATTTTGGACATTGGGAGGCGGGAAAAAGATAAGTGATGAGACCTTCAAAGAAGATAAGCGCGGTTTTAATGTACTGCTGCCCAATCCAAAGTTTAAGGAAGATTCGGCTTTAGATAAAATGAGTTATTATGATCAGGCAGCGATTGATTCCTTAAAACTACAGGAGCAGATCAAAAAAGACCCCAATTATACCAAGAGCTTATTTGCTGAAGATTCTTTACCGCTTTCCGGTGAACTCTATAAAGACCCGGCAATTTACAGAAAAGAAAAGACCGCTTTAAATACCAGTTCTTTCAAATCAGAGAATGAAAAGCAGGTCTACCAAAAATTAGAAGCACTTCAAAAAGCAATCGCCGAGCCGCCGAAATCTATTGGGGATGATCAGGACACGAGGGAGTTTGAATATGGAGGCTCTTCAGGCACCGCATCACAGGACATGAAAAGTTTAGAGCAGATGATTTCTGCCATGAATGCACCTGCCGAGCCAGATCCCGAGCTCCAGCAATTGGGAGGAATGCTGGAGAACATCCTGGATATTCAGCATCCTGAGCGTGTGCAGGAAAAATTAAGACAGTCTTCAAAAAATCAAAAAGGAAAAGTATTTTCTGTGAGTAAAAATATGGAAGAGCAGCATATCACTTCCTTACAGGTTTCCAATGTAATTGCGTCAGATGATTCAAAATTAAATTCCTTCTATTCTTTGAATGAGAATATTTTAAATGATGAGCAGGGGAATGCACTCGAAGCAGTCGTACATGAGACGCAGACTATTGTAAACGGTTCCATAGTAAAGCTGCGATTAACAAACGATATTTTTATTAATGGGGTACTTGTTCCCAGAAACAATTTTGTTTTTGGAACAGCTGCTTTAAAAGGGGAGCGTCTGGAAGTAAAGATCAACAGCATTAAATATAAGAACTCCATTTTTCCTGTGGAACTTTCTGTATATGATATGGACGGTATTGACGGAATTTTTATTCCCGGTGCCATTAACCGTGATGTTGCCAAAGCATCGGCAGACCGCTCAATGCAAAGTTTAGGTATTTCCAATTTGGACGATTCCTGGGGAGCCCAGGCGGCCGGTATGGGGGTGGAGGCTGCAAAGACGCTTTTAAGTAAAAAAGTAAAACTTATAAAAGTAATGGTCAAAGCGGGATATAAAGTACTGCTTTATGATGAGAAAGAAAAGAATGCCAATTAACTTTAAAATAATGTAAAAATGAAAAATATCAAGTCATGGTTTACTGTTGCAATTGCGGTAATTACTTTTTCGGTGTCTGCTCAGGATAACCCAAGTTTAAAAGAAGACAATGTGCAATTAAGTTATTTTAAAACCACAAGTATTGTATTCCCTTATGCTGTCAAAAGTGTAGACAGGGGAAGCCAGGAAATTTTAGTGCAGAAAGCCAAGGGAGTGGAAAACATTCTGTTATTAAAGGCTGGCAGACAAAACTTTACACAGACCAACCTTACTGTTGTTACTGCTGATGGTAAATTATACGGTTTTGTTTTGAATTTTGATGAACTGTGTCCGACTTTAAATTTAATTGCAGGAAAAGTTTCGAGTGATGATAATGAGGTGCTTTTTTCTTCTGAAAACAAAAACCAGAAGGAAATTGAGCAATATTCACTACTCGCACTTTCCAGGAAAAAAAAGGTTGCAGGCTTAAAGACCAATCGATTTTCTATTGACCTTCAGGTGACGGGAATATTTATCCATCAGGATGTAATGTATTTCAGAGTACTGATAAGCAATAATTCCAGAATTAATTATGACATAGACCAATTGCGATTTTTTATCCGCGATCAGAAAAAGTCAAAGCGGACTGCCTCGCAGGAAATTGAGATAGCACCAATTTTAACAAGTTCAACTACTTCTAAAATCTCGGATCATTCAGAATTATTGCTCGTTTTTGCAATTCCAAAATTCACTATTCCGGAGAAAAAACATTTTACGCTTCAGCTAAATGAGAAAAATGGAGGCAGGCATGTTGAATTGAATTTAAAAAACGGTGATCTGACCAATTTGGAAATACTAACGAGTCTATAATCAAATACTAATTTAAAATTAAAGGTCATGAACGAGAAAAATGTAGAATACTTGAAAGAGCAGTTAAAATATACTGGATTTGGCGATGCCATGGAAAATGTATTAAGAGAAAATATTGCCAAAGGAAATCCGGAATTTAAGCTGGATCATGAAGTAAAATATGGCAATGATACCGCATCCGCAGCATTGAATTTTAAAAAGTCAGATCAGACTGATATGTACTTTTTTAATTCCTATGATATGAAGATTCAAAAAGAGGGACAGTCGGAAGCATTATCCCAAACCTTTTATATTAACAGGGAAAACAATATTACCGCTAAGGAAGCCTACAATTTAATGGAAGGCAGGGCTGTTAATAAGGATTTAAAAAACAAAGAGGGTGAAGTTTATAATTGCTGGATAAAGATGGACTTCAAGGAAGCAGCAGATGAGAAGGGTAATTTTAAACTAAATCATTATCATCAAAATTATGGCTATGATCTGGAAGCAAGCCTTGCAAAACACTCTATTAAAGAATTGGAAACCCCAAAGTACAAAGAGGATTTAATGAACTCGCTAAAAAAAGGAAATATTCAATCCGTTACGTTTGTCATTGGTGGAGAGGAGAAAAAACAATTTGTGGAAGCAAATCCCCATTTTAAAACAATTAATGTGTACGATACGGCAATGCAGAGGATTAATGACCGAGAAAGTAAAAATGAGAAGAAGAACCAATCGGAGTCAAAATCAGAAGGTAAGAATATTAAACAGGACCAAGACACAGATGCGGAATCGGGAGCGCAGAAAAATACGAAAAAAAAGAAGCAAGGTAATTCAATATAAATGTGATGGATAATTTAAAACCCTTATCAGCCTTTTTTCTAGCCATTGAAAAAGACTTCCGAATAAGTACAACGCATATTGCCATATATGCTGCCCTGCTTCAGTTTCGAATGGATAAGGGTTTTATAAATCCATTGCAAGCGTACAGTATTGAAATTCAAAAGATCGCCAAAATAGCATCCCCAAAAACCTATCAAAAATGTATGAAGGAGTTAGATGCTTATGGATATGTGATTTACTTGCCCACGAAAAATAAAAATAAACGAAGCAAAGTATATTTTCATTTGGAAAACGATGATCTAAATTCATAGCTAATGAACAATGATAAAATCCTTAAGTACTGTTTAAAATTAGAATTGAGATTGAAATCCATAGAGGATTTATTGAAAATTAAATATCAAAATTTTAATAATAAAAAGAGTCCTGAAATTCTACGAAATCAGAAATGCTGTTCGATCTATAATAAAAGTGATCTCGGACAGCTTTTTTACATTTTAATGGATGAACAAATATTATTTTTTGATTCGAGTAATCAAAAGATTAATAGGAGTAAAATGCAAAATTTTATTGTAGAAAATTTTAGTTACAATGGTGATGCAGGGACTCAAGTGAATATTGATTCAATAAGTAAACAATTCTCAGAATGCAAAGGTTTTACATATAAAGAAAAGCAAATTAAATTTTTGAATGAATTAATCACAGTCATTCAAAAAAGGAAAGAGAAATTAATGCAATGGTAGTTATGATTTTTAAAAATTTTCAATTATGTCAAAAGAAAAAAAGCTCACTTATTTCGTAAGAGCAAAACAATTAATAGATCCATTATTAATTCGATTAGAAAAACTGGATTTAAAAATAAGAAACGAGGATAAAATAACTAAACCAGGATATTATAGAAATGAAGATTTAAAAAGGATATTTGGTTTGTCAAATAATACAATCATAAAATACAGACAGACAGGAGTATTACCTTATACTAAATTGGGAGATATTTTTTTATATGAGACTAATAAAATAGATGAAATACTGAAAAGGAATGGCTCGTAGTTGTAGGGTTGGTTTTACATTGAAAAAGACTTCATTCTTTGATAATCATATTTAAAATTCAGACGCAGACTAATAGTGATTATTAATGAACATAAAAATGCTAAATCTTTTGATTTAGCATTTTTATTGTTGACGTGTATTGAGTTCTCACTCTTTAAGTTTTGAACATGCGTCATAAATTATTCTAGTAATTAATTGCAGTTCCTCAATAGTGAAATTCTTTTTTGTACCATGAAAGTAATTATTTCTTGCCTTGCTTAAATTAATAACGGAGATGCTTTTTGAAAAAGAATCATCGATTTCAAAATAATCTATAAAAAGGGAAACAAGAAAAAAGGGTAAACTAGGATCAAAATAACTTGTTTCTTTTATTAAGCGATCACCTTTAATTAATTTATTTCTATTTAATTTATATTCATACATCGTTTCCTTTTCAAAACCAATCTGAAATTCGTTATCTGCGTCACTATATTTTAGATAATATTTCTTAAAAAGTTCAAGAAAATTATAGAATGAAAGAAAAGATATGTCAATTGTTACAGGCCGTTCTATGTCTATCAGTGTTAATGCAGAAATGCAGACTTTTAATTGGCTCTCTAGACTTTTAATAAGAAATTCATATTCTCGGTTTTCTACATAATCTGCTGACTTTAGAAAAGCAGAAATTTTTTTACACAATAAGATCAGGTTCTTAATAAAAGATTTTTCTGAAGCTTGTTCAATGCTTTTTTTAAAATTTTTTATTGATTCCGACGTTGAATCGGAAGTTATTATATTTTCAGGTGAATTTTTAAGTATAAAATGATCAGCCCCGGCAAGTTTCAATTTCTGGAAATTCCAAACTTTATTGGAGGCTGTAAATACTATAACTTGTATGCCTAAATTCTTTATTTTGATTTCTTCAAGAATTTTAAAACCAGAGAGATTCTCAGGAGTCCTATCTTTTCCAAAATCTTCCTTAAATAGTCTTAAATCTAAAATTACAATATCAGGATCAAAAGCTTCTATCGCTGATTTAATAATTGGACCTCCAACAGAAAATTCTTTGTCGCTGTAATCATATTCAAAAGTTTTAAATGAATAGGATGAGTTGCTAGCAAAAATATGTTTAAAAATTGTATCCCATCCCTTGTTCCATTCATCATCAATGTATAATACTTTTCCGCCTCCCTTAAAATTAATATTTGCAGCAGATGTTTCAAGTGAAATAGGATGTTTTAAAGAAAGATATTTATAATACAACAATCCTTCGGTATTTTGCTTAATATTTGCAAATGATTCATCAAAATGATCTATTTGTAAAATTTGCGACCATCGAAGTAAACTCCACTCATTTGCAATTGCATGATGTGAATCAAACTCAGAACAAGGCTTGATTTTCATTTTGAATAAAAAATCATCAATTTTTGTTAGAGATTTTAGCTTGTTCTCATTAAAAAGTTTGATATATTTATTTAAATCTTTTGGATTATCCTCCATTAGGTAAATACCTTCAGTAAATAATATTTCTGATAATTCACCAGTAATACCTAGAAATTGACAAGTCTCTTGACTTATAAGAACTATTGGAATACAACTTTTATCTTTTAAGCTGCTGGTCATTCTTATATGGCAGGCTAAACGTATGCCATAATATTCCATGAAGTTTTGGGTCAAACCGACCTTAATAAATATTATGTCGCTTTGATTAATTTTCTGCCCTAAATGTTTGTTCACAATCTGATCGTGAATATAGAAATCTACATCTGAGATATCGGAATCGATATTAAAGAAAAATTGCTCATCAAATTTAAAATATTCCTCAGAGTTTAAAACTGTATTTTGACTATGGACTATCAGTTTGTTCATATTGACTCATAGATTAGTTTGTCCAAAGCTACTTTGAACTGTTTAATTTGATCTTCACTTATTTCGGAAAAGTCACCCTTATTTAGCCAATCTAAATCAAAATCTCTGATTTGATTTTTTGGGATACTTAAATCTATTATCCTTCTAATTTTTTTTAATTGAAATCGTAAGTTTAGATTTTCTTTAATTAGTAGTAATTGATTTGTTTTCCATTTTGAACCATATTGCAGAATTAATAAATTTATGTTGTTTTGTTGATTTGCGTGATCGCTAAACATTTTTAAATTGTTAGAATATAAATCTCTTGAATTTATATGCAGGTAAGGAAATGTTGAATCATTATAGAAACTTGAAGATATACCTCCTGAGAAGAAAACAAGTGGTTTTTTATTACTATTACAATAAATTTTAATGATTTCACGCTGCGTATTTGTCAATGCGGACCTATGAAATATCAAACAGTCAAACATATCAAGTTTACTTGTTGCTCGTTGATCTAGGTCTATTTTTAAATCAGATAAATCCGTTTCGGTAATTATTTCTATATTTTGGATTGATTTTATATCGAAATCTATAAATTGATTCATCCGTCCAATTCGATCTTCTATTAATGCAATCATGATGTTAATTATTTATAAAACTTAAATATATATTTAAAACCTTCTGCTTGATCTATTTTTACGTAGGGCGGTGTATTTTCATGGGAGTCTAAAAAATTTATTCGGGTTGGTCCCTCTTTAAATTCCGATTCCACACTCCACTCGCAAAGGTTTAATAAGTGCATTCTCATTGTTCCAAAATCTCCACTTTCCAAACTCAGCTTTTTATCTTTAATAGATTTTCCCTTGGCAGTTGAATCATGATGTATTATTTCTAAGATATAGCTATCCGATTCATCTTTAAGGATATAGCTTACAAATTTATGCTGCGGTCTTTTCTGAATATTTTCAAAAATTAAAGTTAGTGCTTTACTGAAATAATCCACATCCGTAAAGAAATTTGTATTTTCTAAATTTTTCACTTCTCTGATCTCGAAACCATTTAAATGTATATTATGCTTTTCTATAAGGAGATCTTGCAATACTGAATTTTCATCCCTAATTTCTATTTCATTTTTAAAAATATCAATTACTTGTTTAAATTTTTGGATTGTCTGTTTCGCTCCGTTAGTTTCTAATAAAAATTGAGCTTTTTCCGGTATAATAAAATTTTCAGGTTTTATATCAGTAAGCTCCATTTCTTTCAAAAGTTCTGGAGAACTCCATCCAAATTTAACTCTGTGAATGCCCCAGCCTTTTTCCGCAACTTTCTCATAAAAAAGGAAAGAAATTATTTTTGCATGTAATTCTTTTCGAAGAATTTTCAAATGTTCGCTAACAGGATTAAATTCTCTACGTGCCTTTTTAAGAAAATCAGGTAAATCTTTAAAAATGTCTTCGTCTTGTCCAGCATCCCAATTATGTGTTGAGTACTTTAAAGCACTATTATTTAAGGTGAACTTATTTAGTATTCTCACCAATTCTTTAGGTGTATGCTCAATAGGTAACTTCAAAACCTTATTTTTTTGAGTAAGAGATGCCTCTTCTGGAATATCTGATTGAACAGTTTGAGTATCTATAATTTTTATTTCTGCATTATTTAATAATAACTCAAATCGATCTTTTAGTTTTATATAAGTAGAATTGTCAAATCCTTTAATCATTTTTAAATAATTTAGTTTCCCACTTAAAACATTAGAAAGATCTGGTGTCGCAGTTTTAGGATTTATTTTATCTTTTAAATATCGCTCAATGAAAAAATTTGAAGCGTATTCATATCCATATTTCTCCCAAGCATACAACCAATGTCGAATCTGCTTAATGTATTTATTATGCACATTAGGATTAAGATTTACCACAAGTCCAGTAACTTCTTGACGATAGCCTCTTTTTTGCAGATGAGTTTTTGACTCTTTTATATTAAAATTTTCCGCTTTAATAATTCTTTCAACTTCAGTAATAAACTCACCGTTTTTCTGATAAACATTGTGGTCGGAGCTGAAAGTTATATCATCAGCATATCTTGTATAATTTAAAGAAAATCTTTTTGCCACTGCTGATAAATAATAATCGAGCCGCTGACAAATAATATTAATTAAGGTCGGAGAAGTAGGAGCGCCCTGTGGAACAACATTTTTTGTAATCTTGTACCACTGATCGTTAATAGAATCAAATCGCTCAACTTCCATTTCATGGCAACATAAACAAGCAATAATGTTAGCAAGTTCCAAGCGACCGTTCTTCTCGTTCAAATTAAAAGGGGCAGCCTTTAATCTCCCCCAAAGCCTAGCCTGATCAATACTTGAAAAAAAATCTTTTAAGTCAAGATTAAAAACGTAATTCTTTCCTGAATGTACAATCGCATTATCAACTATAGATTTACCGATTACAAAGCCAGTTGCCGCAGAATTAACCTTATAAGTGCTCTGGAATATTAAATTGATACATTTTTGAATGGCTTTTAGACCCGGTACGGGAGAATGAATTACCCGATTTCCCCCAGACTTTTTCTTAATTACAAATCTGGTGTATTTATGCTGTTTGCTTTTCGAACTTATATAATAGTTTATATTCTTTGTTTCAAAAGGGTGAGTTTGTTCGCCATAGATCTTTATTTTTACAAAGTTGAGTAATGATAAAAAATCGTCTTTGCTTTTCATTTCATGAAAAGTTGTATTGATATAATCTACTACGGTTTGATCTAGTTTCATCTATTGATTGGAAAATGTTCCGAAATCCGCTGTATTTTCTTTGTTTATGAAACCCTTAAAATATAAATAAAAAAATAAAATAAAAATAAAGACAAAATATAAATAAAATAAATAAAAACCAGAATAATTAAAAATCAGAGAGAAAAATAACTATCTAACGTTTAGCCTCAAAATTACTTCTGAGACAGCCAACCGAGTACAGCAGGCGAAATCAAAATCTTAAGCGGATTTTCAAGGAACGGATGCAAAGTAATAAAATAAATGTGTAGTATTTATAAACTAAGAGTTTTTTATTAATAAAAAAGCTCCAGATTTCCCTGAAGCTTTGCCTTAATGTCCTATTAGTTATTTTAAACAGCAATCTTAAAAATTTGAATCTGCATTATATTTATCTTTTAATTTAAGCATATCATTCATAATATTTACATCGAGCACTTTGGCATAATGTTGCGTCTGCTTAATATTGGTATGTCCCATCATAGCAGAAACGTTCTCCAGTCTTACACCGTTTCCGAGCGTTACTGTTGTAGCAAAAGTATGTCTAGCAACATACCAAGTGAGATGTTTATTAATGCCACACAAGTCAGCAATTTCTTTTAGATAGGCATTCATTTTTTGATTAGATATTTTAGGGATAAGACCTTCCTGATTGTTTTTGTATTTTTGAATTATAGAAAGAGCAGGAGGCAGTACGGGCACATTTTCTCTAATGTCAGTTTTAGTCCTATTTGCTATAATCCAAAGATTTCCATTGTTATCTTCAAATAAGTTTGCCTCTTTAAGTTCTGTTGCGTCAACTGGCGCGTAGCCGGTGTAGCAGCAAAAAATAAAAATGTCCCTAACTTTCTCAAGACGCTTAATCGAAAATATTTTATTTTCAATAGTGTGTAGTTCCTGTTGCGTAAGAAATACTGCCTCCTTTACACTTAATTTTCCATCATATATATTAAAGGGGTTCTTTGCAAGGTAATCTAGTTTAATACTGTAATTACAGGCAGTTTTATACATTTTTATATACTTGACTACAGAATTGTTTTTGATGCCTATTTTGCCTTTAAAATTACTTTCATACTTCAGAAATTCTTCAAGGCTAAAAACAAAGGCATGAGAGATTTCCTGTATCTGTATATCTTCTGTAGAATATTGTTTTCTCAAAAAGGTCACAAGAAGTTCTTTGCATCTCTCATATTTTTGAAGCGAAGCTTTAGACCGTTCTCCGGCCACTACCTTTTTTTTAAAATACTTATTGTATTTGTCCAAAATTTCGATAATTGTAATTTGTGAAGACTTTTCTTTTTTCTTCCCATTAAGTTCACTCTTTAAGAGTTCTAAAGAAACTTCAGGATTGATCTTGTAAAGTTCATTGAATTTCTTTTCAGCGTTAAGATAAAATAGATCAAGAAAGTTTTTCAGTGCTTTTTCTTTTTCGAGTTTTAAGACATTTCTAAGGCTGTTGGTGAAAACCCATCTTTCTTTGGAAATTGTTTTTCCGGTACTTAATGAAATTCTTTGGTTGTTGATTGATAGACGGGCGATAATTGAAGATTCGCCATTTTTGTCTACTTGCTCTGATTTGAGGTAAAAGAATACTTTTAGCATGGTTTTAATTTTTAAATTAATAATCAAATTGATTTAAAAATTTTGACAGAGACCAATGATAACAGGGAATTCCCGGGGAATCCTCTTTTTTTAGTACACTAAATTTTACCCCACAAAGCAAAAATATTTTAGTGTACTAAATAGTGTACCGTCCTTTGCTATAATATGTGCTTTTTGAAAGGTTACCAAAAATGAAAAAGCCTTTAAACACTAGTGTTTAAAGGCTTTTGACTTTTAAAGTTTCTTTTGAAACTTCTACTGGCGGAGAAAGAGGGATTCGAACCCCCGGACCTGTTACAGTCAACAGTTTTCAAGACTGCCGCATTCGACCGCTCTGCCATTTCTCCAGTATATCGCTCTCGTTATCTGATTGCGAGTGCAAATATAGTACGCTTTTCCGATTATAAAAACTTTTTTAGCGATTTTTTTAAGTTAATTTCCAAGTGTCTAATTATCAGTATTTATAAAAAGATATTTTTTAAAAATTTATTCTAAATCATCTAAAATTGGTACTGGTTTTTTGTTTTCATCGACTGCAACAAATGAAAAAGTTCCTGAAACTACTGTTTCACGAAGCTCTGAATACATTTGTTCCATGAAAATATCAACGTGAATTTTACAACTTGTTCTTCCAACACTGATAACTTTTGCAACTAATTCGATTAAAGTTCCGGCCGGAATTGCTTTTTTAAAATCAATTTGCCCTGTTGATATCGTTACAACTTTCTTTCGGCTGAATCTCGTAGCGCAAATAAAAGCAACTTCGTCCATCAAATGAAGCGCGGTTCCTCCAAACAAAGTGTCATAGTGATTCGTAGTACTAGGAAAAACAGCTTTAAAAATATGTGTTTCTGATTTTATAATTCTTTCTTCTAATGTTCCCATATTAGTAGCTTACGTATTCAGTAATTTCAAGTCCATATCCAATCATACCAACACGTTTTGTTTGCTGTGTATTCGATACTAATCTAATTTTAGAAATATCGATATCATGTAGGATTTGAGCACCAATTCCGTAATCTTTACTGTCGATAATTACTTTAGGAGCTTTTAATGTTCCTTGCGATTGCAATGATTTAAGTTCAGAAATTCGATTTAGAAGATTAATAGCAGTCATATCTTGATTGATAAAAATAATAGCGCCTTTGCCATTTTCATTAATCACTTTAAACATATCGTCTAGCTGTTGCTCAGCATTATTGGTTAAAGTACCTAATAAATCATTATTTACTTGTGAAGAGTGGATTCGGGTTAAAATAGGTTCACCAAGATTCCAAGTTCCTTTAGTTAAAGCAATATGAATTTGTTTGTTTGTAGTTTGTTCGTAAGCTCTTAATCTGAAAGTTCCAAAACGAGTTTCAATATCAAAATCCTCTTTTTTAACAATCAGACTGTCATGCTGCATTCTGTAGGCAACTAAATCTTCAATAGAAACTAATTTCAAGTTGAATTTTTTAGCAACTTCAATAAGCTGAGGCAGGCGAGACATTGTTCCATCTTCATTTAAAATTTCGCAAATAACACCTGCAGGTTTGAATCCAGCCAATCTTGCAAAATCAATTGCAGCTTCTGTATGTCCTGTTCTTCTTAAAACACCTCCTTGTTTTGCAATCAAGGGAAAAATATGCCCAGGACGTGCTAAATCGTGCGGTTTTGTATTTGGATCAACTAAAGACTGAACAGTTTTTGATCTGTCTGCTGCAGAAATACCAGTTGTAACGCCGTGACCTTTTAAATCAACAGAAACTGTAAAAGCAGTTTCCATATGATCTGTATTGTTAGTTACCATTGCACGTAAATCAAGTTCTTTGCAACGGCTTTCTGTAAGTGGTGTACAGATTAATCCGCGTCCGTGTGTCGCCATAAAGTTGATCATTTCCGGAGTTACTTTTTCGGCTGCTGCCAAAAAATCACCTTCATTTTCTCGATCTTCATCATCGACTACAATAATTATTTTACCTTGACGAATATCTTCTATAGCTTCTTCAATGGTATTAAGTTGTATTTTTGCTGACATAATTTTATTTGTTTTGAGCGGGGAAAAATCGCTCGGAAATTTTCTGAAATAATTGTGATATTGGCGTCATTATAGCATCAAAATTTATTAATCCATTGTCGTTTGTTGCACGATAAGTTAATAAAATGGCCAACGGCGATAATATGAAAGAGGACATCCATGATCCCATAAATGGAGTCATACCGCCTTCTTGTGAAAGTCTTTTTCCAAAAGTATTGATGAAATGAAAAGTGATGAAAATCAATACAGCAAAAACAATTGGCAATCCTAGTCCACCTTTGCGAATGATTGCGCCTAACGGAGCTCCAATGAAAAACATTAAAAAACACGCAAAAGCAATCACAAATTTCTCGTATAATGCGCTGAGATGTTTGTTGATTTCGCGTTGTTTGTCTTTTAAATCTTTTTGAGTAGCTTCGACAGAATAGATATTGCTGCTCACATTACTGCTTGCCATTTTTAGAATATCTAATTTTTGCTTATTCGTATATAATGATAGAAGATTGTTAGGCATTTGCTTTTTCTTTATACCAGTTTTAATTGGCATTGGGATTTTTTTAATTCCAACGCGCTGATTGATATTTTCTGAAAAAGAAATTATTTCATTATCTAAGTTTTTGTTTAGCGAATCAAGTGTGTAGCGCAATTCGCTGACATTCAGCATTCCGTTTGTACTGCTCACATCTCCTTTATCTTCGTCAACTTTATTTAGCTCAGATAAATCAATATTGATAATTTGTTTTTTGAAGGCAGCTTTTACAAAAGGTAATTTAGCGCGGTCTTCGTATTTTTTTGGAGTTACGTCTTGGTAATAGTAACCGTCGTTTAAAACCAACTTCAAAATGCTTGATTTTTCGTTACTGATCAACTTGCCGTTTTTTGCTTTAATTACGGTTTTGTTTTCACCAATGTTATTGTTTTTTTCATGAATAGTAACACCGGTTAGGATATTTCCGTTTTCGCCCGATTTTTTATTTACTTTAATATTGTAAAATCCAACATCGTTAAATTGACCTTCAGCAATAGCCATTGCTGGTTTCGCTTGAGCGATATTTTTTCTGAAGTTAACAAATTTGTATTCTGCGTACGGAATTACATTATTGGCAAACCAAAAAGCAACAATACTTAAAACAAAGATAAATACGATTAAAATACGCATTGCTCTTTGAAGTGAAATTCCAGACGATTTCATGGCGGCAAATTCATAGTTCTCTGCCAAATTTCCGAAACTCATAATAGAGGCTAATAAAACTGATAAAGGTAGAACCAGTGGAATAATTCGCGGCATTGAGAAAAGCAGGAATTTGACAACCAGTATTAAGTCAAGATCCTTACCGGCAAGTTCTGCTATAAAAAGCCATACTGTTTGAAGTATGAATATAAAAAAAAGGATTACAAATACCGTAGTAAATGTAATCAGAAATGTTTTTAGTAAGTATTTGTCTAAAATTTTCAACCCGTAATTAATCTAATTTATTGATGTAGTATTTTGGATATTTGCTCGCTACAAAGGTAAATTGATTTTTTGATAAAGGCTGATTGGTTTTAAAAGAATTAACGGTTAAAGTTGTTTTTGTTCCGTTTTTTCCAGTTTCGATCAAATTGTAAATGTGTTTTGTCTGAACGTCAATACCCAAAAGGATTTCTTTTCTTTGGTCTTTACCGCTCGTCGGAACTAATTTTATATACTGAATTTTTCTTCCTTTAACATTTTGAACAATATCCATGTTGTATTTGTATCCAGAATTAAAGAAAGTAAGCATTTTTGAAGGCGTAATAGCATTATCATCTTTCTCATTTACTTTAGAAACAGTAACTTCTTCGTCTTCAGGATTAATAGTGTAGGTTTTTTGCCCGTCAAATATTTTAGTAACACCCATGAAATTCAAAACATATTGATTTCCTTTCATTGTTACATTTCCTTTACTGTCCTGATTAATGTTTTCTTTAGCATTATTCAAAGAGTATTTAAAATCGATAACAATGTTGTCGTAACTTTTAATTTTCGTGGTTACTTCGTTCAATAAATCTTTGGCTTTTTTATCCTGAGCCTGAATTGAAGTGAAGCTCAAAAGCAATATTGCAGCAATTTGAAAACACTTTTTAGTCATGTTAGTGATAGAATTGTTTCTGATTTCCTGAATTTTCGTTTTCATGATGGGGTTAATTTTGTTCATTATTAAAAAATTGATCAAGAGCACTTAAGTCTAAAATGTTCACACTTCTTGCTTTACTGCCTTCAAAAGGGCCAACAATTCCGGCTGCTTCCAATTGATCAATCAATCGCCCGGCTCTGTTGTAGCCTAATTTTAATTTTCTTTGCAGTAATGAAGCAGAACCTTGCTGTGCATTGACAATAATCTCAGCGGCTTCTCTAAATAAGGTATCTCTTTCGGAAATATCTATATCAAGATTGATGCCACTTTCTTCTCCAATGAACTCAGGAAGCAAATATGCTGTGGCATACGCTTTTTGTCCGAACCAATAAAATCTGTAATTTTTTCAACTTCAGGAGTGTCAATAAATGCACACTGTACACGCACAACATCGTTTCCATTTGTGTATAATAAATCTCCTCGTCCAATAAGCTGATCGGCACCTTGAGTATCTAAAATTGTTCTCGAGTCAATTTTTGAAGTTACTCTAAACGCTATTCTGGCTGGGAAATTGGCTTTAATCAAACCTGTAATTACGTTTACAGAAGGTCTTTGTGTGGCAATAATCAAGTGAATACCAATGGCACGGGCAAACTGAGCCAGACGCGCAATCGGAATTTCGACTTCTTTTCCGGCGGTCATAATCAAATCGGCAAACTCATCGACTACCAAAACGATATAAGGTAAAAATCGATGACCAGCTTCTGGATTTAATTTTCTTGCTTTGAATTTATCGTTGTATTCTTTAATATTTCGAACCATCGCATCTTTTAATAAAGAATAACGATTGTCCATTTCGATACAAAGCGAATTCAAAGTATTGACAACTTTTGCATTGTCTGTAATAATAGCATCTTCAGTATCAGGAAGTTTGGCTAAATAATGTCTTTCGATTTTATTGAAAAGTGTAAGCTCCACTTTTTTCGGGTCAACCAAAACAAATTTTACTTCTGCTGGATGTTTTTTGTATAAAAGCGAAGTCAGAACTGCATTTAATCCAACCGATTTTCCTTGTCCAGTAGCACCCGCCATCAATAAGTGAGGCATTTTGGCTAAATCGACAACGAAAGTTTCGTTTGAAATTGTTTTTCCTAAAGCAATTGGCAATTCCATTTCGGCTTCCTGGAATTTAGCGGAACCAATAACACTTTTCATAGAAACCATGGTTGGATTCTTGTTCGGAACCTCAATACCAATTGTTCCTTTTCCTGGAATTGGTGCAATAATACGAATTCCTAAAGCGGATAATGACAAAGCAATATCATCTTCTAAACTTTTAATTTTAGAAATCCTGATTCCGGCTTCCGGTACAATTTCATATAAAGTTACCGATGGTCCAACAGTTGCTTTAATCTGCGCAATTTCAATTTTGTAGTTACGAAGTGTATCTACAATTTTGTTTTTATTTTCTTCTAATTCTTCCTGATTGATGGTAATTCCGCCAGTTGAATATTCTTTTAATAAATCGATGGTTGGGAATTTGTAATTCGATAAATCTAAAGTTGGGTCAAACAATCCAAAATCAGCAACAAGACGAGAAGCCAGATTTTCTTCAATAATATCTTCTTCTTCCGCTTTTTCAATCACAAATTCTTCAGTATGAACCGGAGCAGTAACCGTTGCAGGATTGATATTCATTTGAACAGGTTTTAAAACCGGATTCAAATCAATTTCTGACGAATTTGAAATAGTTGGTTTTAAAGCTTCTTTGTTGATTTCGAATTGAGAATCATCAGTTTTTAAGTGAATATTGTCTAATTCAGGATCTTCTTCCTCAATAGCAAATTCTTCTAAATTATAAGCACTTTCAGCTGTTGCTGTTGTCGAGCAGGTTTTAAAGAATTCTAATTCTGATTTGAATTCTTTTTTAGTCGAATCAAAATAAGACTGAATTTTTTCCGGAGATACTTTTATTTTGAAAATCAAATACACGATCAATCCGAAAAGCAAGGTCAATAAAGTTCCTGTTTTTCCGATGTAATCCTGGAGGAATAAGATTCAATTCATAACCAATTGTTCCACCTAATTCTGGGGCAGAAGTAGCAAAAAATCCAAATAAAACAGAAACAATAATAATGGCAAATAAATCCCAGAACCAAATATTTTTTAGTTTTTTTGTCGAAATTTCTAATGACAGAAATAATCCGGTCAAGAAAAATAGACGGACAAAAATAAAAGAAGCAATCCCAAAGCCTCTGATATACAATTAAATCAGCAAGATAAGCTCCGAATTTTCCGAGCCAGTTTTGTACCACTTCGTCACGGTCTGCCAAGACTGATTGACAGCGCTTTGGTCTGTTTGCCATTGTCCGTTGATATAAAAGGAAATAAATGCAACTAATAATGCAATAGAAAAGAGTACCAAAAGACAGCCCAAAACAAAATTTTGTTGTTTGTTAATTTCCAAGATCTTAATACTCTCGACTTTTGATTCTGTTTTTTTGTCTGCAGTTTCTTTTTTGTTGTTTTTGCCATTCTTGCGTTTAGTATTGCCTATATAAATTTTGGGATATAAATAATTAAGCCAATTGCTATTGCAGTCATTGCAGCAAAAAATACTGCTCCGGCAGCAATATCTTTAATAAACCCGATTCGTCTGCTGTAATCAGGATGAATAAAATCGGCAATTTTTTCAACTGCTGTATTCAATCCTTCAACAGCTTAAAACTAAGCCAATTGCCAATAGTCTGACAAAGCCATTCGGTTTGTGAAATATGAAAATAGAACCCAGCAATAGTCATGATAATTCCCAATGAGAATTGAACCATAATGCTATGTTCAGTTTTAATTAGTTTTACAGCTCCTTTAAAAGCATACGTCATGCTTTTTAACCGGCCTGTAACAAAAGTATTATCTTTTTGAAATTCCATTTATTGGATATTATAGTGCTGCTAAAGCTGCTTCGTAATTTGGTTCGTTTGCAATTTCAGCAACTTGTTCTGTGTGCGTGATTGTTCCGTTAGCATCAACTACAATGATTGCTCTTGAATGTAAACCTGCCAATGGTCCGTCAACGATTTCTAAACCGTTTGCTTTACCAAAATCTCCTTCTTGAAAATCAGATAAGTTTACTACATTTTCTAATCCTTCAGCTCCACAAAAACGTTTTTGAGCAAATGGCAAATCTCTTGAAATACATAAATACAGTTGTGTTTTCTAATTTGCTTGCACTTTCGTTGAATTTTCTAACAGAAGTTGCGCAAGTTCCTGTATCGATACTTGGGAAAATATTTAAAACTAATTTTTTACCAGCAAAATTGCTTAATGAAGCAACTGATAAATCATTTTGTACTAATTTGAAATCAGCTAGTTGTGAACCAACTGTTGGTAATTCTCCTGAAGTATGAATAGGATTTCCTCCTAATGTTATTGAAGCCATGATATTTGTTTAAATTAATGAGGTTCAAAAGTAAGGATTAATATTTGAATCTAAAAGTATTTGTTGTGGGTTGTGAGTACAATTAGGCGAGATTTAAGAGTAACGAAAAATTTGGAATTTTATGTTATAAAGTGATAGATTTGTCATTACGAGGAATGAAGCAATCTCATGTAGTTTGCTTATTTCAAGGTTTTTTTAACGTTTGATCTTAATCGTGATGTTGGCTTTGTTCCTCGCAATGACTTTGCGTGTGTATATCTTATTAAAATAACTGTAAGGAGCTACATGCTGATTCCTCGTTCCTTGGGATGACATCACTTTGAAGTTGGATTCTCTTTGTTCTTTTCTATGTGTTCTTTATTCTGTTATTCTTTATTCTTTTCTAGTGCTGTCTCGTCTTAATAATACACAATAAAAAAAAGCGTCTCTTATTCAGAAACGCTTTCTTGTTTTTGTTTTTTCTTTGAAAGAGGTCGATTTATTTATCGATTGAGCCTAAAACACGTTTCATGAATGCATTTAAAGCTTCTTTTTTATCAGTTCCCTGAACTACCATTTTGTGTACTTCAAGTGCGCCATACATATTTGAAATCAATTCGCCAATTACATCTAATTCTTCATCTTTAAGAGAAGGAATTTCAGTCATCGCTTCCAGAACTTCAATCGTTTCGATGATATAATCCTGATCGTTTTCTTCGATAAATTGCGTTAACTGCTTTATTACTGGTAATTTCATAATTTAGACTTCTTAGATTTTTAGACTTGTTAGATGACTTAGACTTTCTTAGAATTTAGCAACATTCTAAAAGTCTAAAAATCTAACAAGTCTAAAATCTAAATTATGCGATAGCGTTTACCAGGTCGATTAAAACTTCTTGTTTGTTGGTTTGCGTTTCACCAACCAATTGTCCGTTTACGAAAGTAGCAAAGTAGGCAGGTTGCTTACATTGGCTAATTTTCTTGATTCAGGAGAATTTTCAGCATCAACCAAAACAAAAGTGATAGCTTCATTTTCTGTTGCTAATTTTTTGAATTTTGGTTTCATAATACGGCAATTTCCACACCATGAAGCTGAATATTGTACTACTACTTTTTCGTTTTTAGCAACTAAATCTGCTAACGTATCTTCGTTTAAGTCGATTAACATATCATTTGTATTTAAATTCCAAGGTTTTTAAATTCTAAGATTCCAAGATTTTTACGATTGAACTTGTGAATTTTAAGTTTTGAAATGTGATGTTTTTAATGAAATTCCAAGATTTTAAACTCCAAATTCCAAAAACTAAGTATTGAGATTAAGAGAATAATGATATTGAAATTGTATTGTTTTTTGAAATGAAATTTCCAATTTAGAAATTCCAAATCCCAAAATTGGAATTTAGAATTTTAAAAATTTGGAATTTATTTTTTCTTAGTGCACTAAGGTATTCAGCAGTACTCAATCTGTCAGCAGACATTGCTTCTTTACCAGCTTCCCAGTTTGCAGGACAAACTTCACCTTTAGTTTGAATGTGCGTGTAAGCATCAACCATACGTAAGTATTCGTTTACGTTACGTCCTAATGGCATATCGTTAACACTTTCGTGGAAGATTTTTCCAGTTTCGTCAATTAAGTAAGTAGCTCTGTAAGTTACGTTTGAACCTTCGATGATAACTGAATCAGTTTCTTCGCTGTATTCTGTAGAATCAATATCTAAAATTCCTAAAATGTTAGATAAGTTACGGTTTGTATCCGCTAAGATTGGGTAAGTTACACCTTCGATTCCACCATTGTTTTTTGGAGTATTTAACCAGGCAAAGTGAACTTCGTTTGTGTCGCATGAAGCTCCGATTACGATAGTATTTCTTTTTTCAAATTCTGGTAATGCAGCTTGAAAGGCGTGTAATTCAGTTGGACATACAAAAGTGAAATCTTTTGGGTACCAAAACAATAATACTTTTTTGTTGTTGTTTACTGCTTCTTCAAAAATGTTGATTTTCAAGTTATCACCCATTTCTGAGATAGCGTCTACTGCAATACTTGGGAATTTTTTTCCTACTAAAGACATATTTTTCGTTTTAAAGTTAAAAATTTATTTCTGGTGCAAAAGTAGGGCATAAGTGCAGTTACTTACAATAAGATGTAATTATAAATATTTATTAAGTGATAGAATTTAGTTATGGACTGATTTGGTGAATTTGTAAGTTATTGAATATCAATATTTACAGGAAGAATTCCGTTTGAACAAATTTTATTTTCTAAAAATTGAATTCCTGCATGTTTTTTGAAATTCTTCAAAATCCTGATACACCTGAATTAATCCTGAAGCCTTTTGAAAGATTCGGAATAATTGGCAAAACATATGGATTTCCGAAAACGTAAACGATACATTTTTTGGTTTGAAGCAAATCTGAAAGCAGTGCTAAAACGTCATTATCAATTTCAAAATTATTCATTGGTTTTGCCTTTGGAACAAATAATGAAATGAGAATAGTTTCAAAATTTTCTAATTCTTTTTTGATGGATGAAATATCAGAAACTTCTAAATTTTCAAAAGCAAATTCTGGTGATGTCAGTTTTGAATTTAAAGTTTGAAAGAAAGTATTTTCGGCATTTTTATATAAACTCAATTTGGCGAATTTGATTGTTTTTTTGAGCTTCAAAAGCTAATTCTGTATTTGAATTGTCAATGATTTTTGTGATCGAATTTTGAGCAATTTTCAGAAGTTTAATTCGGATGCTTTTTCGAAATTTAATTCGCCTGAAGTAAAGTTATTTCCAGATAGAATTCCAGCTTTTTCTTTCGCTTTCATAATTCTGTTAAAGCTTTCTTCGATTCTTTCTGGTGAAGCATTTTTAAGAATGGCTTCAATTCCTTCGGGAACATTTTCGGCAAAACACAAAACATCGTTTCCAGCGTTGAACGCTTCCCATTCTAAATCGTCCTTTTGTTTCATATAATTTAGAAACGCTGTGCATGTTCAAGGCATCAGAAATAACCAAACCATCATAACCTAATTTCTACGTAAAAGGTCTTGAATAACTGCTTTTGATAAAGTTGCCGATGTATCTTTTCCGTCATTCAAACTCGGAACAGCCAAATGCCCAATCATAATCGAGTCGACATTATTTTCAATTCCTTTAATGAACGGATATAATTCGTTTTCTAATAATTCTTCTAAAGTTTCCTTTAAAACCGGTAATCCCAAATGCGAATCGACATTGGTATTTCCGTGTCCGGGAAAGTGTTTCAGGCAGCCTAAAACGCCAACTTCCGACATTCCTTTTAAATATTCAACAGCAAAATTGGCTACTTTTTCTTTGTTTTCACCAAAAGAACGATACCCAATAACCGGATTATTCGGATTGTTGTTGATGTCTGCCAAAGGCGATAAATTATAATGAATTCCGGCTGCTTTTAAATCTAAACCAATTTGTTTTCCAACTTCGTAAACCAAATTAGATTTGTTTTCCGGCAAAGCTCCAAGCGTAATCGCATACGGATATTGCGGTGTTTTTTCGATGCGCATGGCCAAGCCCCATTCGGCATCAATACTGATTAAAAGTGGAGTAGAGGCCGACTTTTGATAACGAACAATCAGTTCTTTTATTTTTTCGATAACTGTCATCATTAAAAACAACTTTTTTCTTGCTTTCATAATTGGTTGCAGCGCTGGCACGACTGTGAAAAAAAGTCAATCCGCCAATGTTGTGTTCTTTTATTAAACGTTCGGTTTCCTGAATATTTTCTTCGGTATCGTTGATGAAAACAGCAGGAAAAAAGAATTGTCCCACTTTTTGTCTTAATGCTTCGGTAGTAATTTTCATTATTATAAAGTCTTTTTCATGCAAACACTATTATCCATTTTTTCGTAAGGCGGATAATTTGGAATTATAGTATATTCTTGATTTTTGGTATAAATTAATCGCTTCCGGCTGATTTTTTCCGGTTTCTAAAATCGTATACGCATAACCTATTTCTTTCGCCCAAATTTCTAATTCTTTTAGAATAGCAGATGCAAATCCTTTTTTTCGATGATCCGGATGAACGAACATACGTTTGATTTCGTCTCGTCATCTGATTCTTTTTCTCTAAAAGCCCCACAGCCAACCGCAGTATCATTTTCATAAAAAACGATAACATGTTTTATTTTATCGGTTTTATTAAACTGATTATAAAAGGCGTGATCTTCTCCGTCTCTGATGGCTAAATCCTGGTCTAATAAAACAACCAGATTTTTGAAATCAGTATCGTCAGAGTTTGTTCTTTTGATCGTAATCATGATAAAATGTGTGAAATTTTATGCTTTATTTCAACTTAGCTTTCTTTTGTTTAGCCAGTTGTTTTTTGGTTTCAATTGCTTTTTCTAATCGGTTTTTGAAACGGAAGAGTTTCGGTAAACCTTCCAGTCGGTCTTCTAGTGTGATTTCTTCAAAAACAATAATTGCTTTTTCCAGAACCCGAATTTCGTTTTCAATATCATTTTGGTTTTTGTAGATCGTAGCTAATCGATCATAAGGATGATTTCCTTTAAAGCTTTCTGCGACATTTTCTTCATATACTTCAATTGCTTTTTCAAAATCTCCTGTTTTTTCGAACTCAGCCCCTTTCAGGTTGCGTTCGGCCTGCAGATTTTCATTGAATTCCATATTTAAGATGTTTGATTTGGGGTTAAACTTCTTCAGATTTTTTCCCAAAATCTTTTGGGAAAATTAAAAATCGTGATAAAATAATACCAGGAATTGTAGCCAGAAATACCCAGATAAAGAAATTTCCGTACCCTAAATATTGTTGTATATAACCGCTTACCATTCCCGGCAACATCATTCCCATTGCCATAAATCCGGTTGCAATGCATAATGGGCAGTTTTAGATTCACCTTCAGCCACATAAATCAAATACATCATAAAAGCAGCAAAACCAAAACCGTAGCCAAATTGTTCAACAATCACAACAGCATAGATATAATAAATAGAAGCAGGATGGAAATACGCCAACAAAATAAAACCAATTATAGGTAAATGCATGGTTAAAATCATTGGAAGCATCCATTTGGTTAGGCCTTGTTTTGAGATTGCAATTCCGCCCAGAATTCCACCCAAAGTCAATGCAATTAAACCAAAGTTCCGTAAATCAAACCAATGTCTTCGGTTTCAAGTCCCATTCCGCCTTTTTTAATCGTTTTTTGATTTCCTCTATTGGCAATCAATTCATCAACAAAGGTAATTCGGGCCTTATTTGCATTTTTATATTCTGCCTTATCTTTATTTTCTACTTCTGCCAATGGTTTTTTTCCATCTCTCATTTCCACCAAAATAGGCAGGTTAGCATAAAGTAATTGTAGTTCTGAATCTGATAATTGCTCGCCGTTCTTTACTTTTGAATTATATAGTTCTAACGCTTTTGTCTGATTTTCATCTGACCCGATTTCAACCAATTCATATTTAATTGGATCTAGTCAAAAATGGCGTCAGCATTTTAATTAATTGCGATTCTCCTAATCTGAAAACAAGATAAAAGCGAGAATGATAAGATTTGTTTTTTCCTGAAGAAGCTTGCAAAAATGCTGTGCAAAGCTTTGTTTATTGGCATCTGTATTTTTAGCTCCGCGTTTATTTCATTTTTTGGAGTAAAAAAAAAATTGTAAACCGTTATAAAAGTCATTAATAAACCAACAGCAATCATGGTGTACGACCAAGCTTTAGTATTGTCTCCGTATTTATGTTCCAGATATCCTGCCAATAAAACAATTAATCCGTTTCCGGCTAACATTGAAAGTCTGTAAAAAGTACTTCTGATTCCAATAAAAAAAGATTGTTTATCTTCGGGTAAAACCAATAAATAAAAACCATCACTGGCAATATCATTTGACGCCGAAGCAAAAGCGGCAACCCAAAATATGGCAAGAGTCATCATGAAAAAACCATTGGTCGGAATCGTAAATCCGACTAATAAAAAGGCAATTGAAATTAGCAATTGCATCGATAAAAACCATTTTCTTTTGGTTCCGATCAATTCAATAAACGGACTCCAAAGTGGTTTGATTACCCAAGGCAGATACAATAAACTAGTATAAACTCCAATGTCTTCATTAGAGATTCCGAGATTTTTGTACATAATTACCGAAACCGAAATGATTATGGCATAAGGTAATCCAGACGCAAAATTTAGAAGCGGAATCCAAAACCAGGGTTTATTATCTATTTTCATTAGGTTGATGCAGGGGTATAGGTTTTAAATGTTTTTTTAAGTCAATAAAAGTAGGTGTACTTTCGTTTGCAAAATAGTCAATAAAAGTTACAGCGCAAGCTTTATACAGATTCATTTTTTGAGCCGGAATAGAAAATGAAATGTGTTCCATCAAACTTCATTAACGGTACTTTGTCAATTATTTTCGTGGCATCATTAATATCGATTTTCGAAATATGTTCTCCTCCATAAATGACCATATAACGTACTTTGGTATTCAATGGAGATTTAATATTGAAATGAATATTTGATACTGTCTTTTGAATATTCATTGACTACTGGAGTGTCAATAATAACATGTTTTAAATTCGGAACCGGAGCTGGAAGCGCAGGATATTTATATTGATTTTCTTCTAAAAGACGAACGATATCAAAGTTTTTATTCATGAACCATTTGGAGCTGAAATAAGCACTTCCGCCCACTTTTTTGAAACTTCTGGCATAATCAACCTGAGTTCGGAATTTCATTTGCAAAGTTCCAGCTTTTATCACCATCACCTCTAATTTTATAAGTGGCATGACCAATATAAAGTGCCGTATTATTTGAGTTTTCTGACCACCATTTTACTAATTTAGAATATGAAGCTCTCGGATTATTCATGCTCCAATACAATTGAGGCAGGATATAATCGATCCATTTTTGATCCATCCATAAAACAGGATCGGCGTATAAATCGTCATAATTTGAAGTCGATTGTGTTTCAGAACCTTTTGGATCCTGCGATTTATTTCGCCAAACCCCAAACGGACTGATTCCGAATTGAACCCACGGTTTGCTTGCTTTAATAGTGGTTGAAATCGTATGCACAAAGTTACTCACATTGGCACGACGCCAATCGGCAAGGCTTAACCCGCGCCATATTTTTTGTATGAAGCCGTGTCGTTAAATGTTTTTCCGGGAACGGTATATGGATAAAAATAATCATCAAAATGAATGGCGTCGATATCGTATTTATCGACGACTTCTTTTACGACTTTCGTCAAATGTTCCTGAACTTCAGGTAATGCAGGATCATAATAGTATTTTCCGCCGTATTCGATCATCCATTCCGGATGTTTGAAAAGATCGTGATTCTGGGCTTAAAAGATTGTTTGTTTAAATCGAAAGTTGCACGATACGGATTAAGCCAAGCGTGAAATTCAAAACCTCTATTGTGTGCTTCCTCAATCATCCAAGCCAATGCATCATAATACGGGTTCGGAGCCTGACCTTCTTTCCCTGTCAAAAAACGGGACCAAGGTGCCAGTTCAGAAGGATAAAAAGCATCGCCAACACTTCGAATTTGAACAATTACAGCATTATAATTTAATTTTTTATAAGTTTCTAAAATCTCAAGATAATCAGCTTTTTCTTTTTCAACGTTGTCAGTAGCTGTTTTTGGCCAGTCAATATTGACAACAGTGGCAATCCAAACACCTCTAAATTCGTTTTTAGGATGCAGTTATATTTTCCTGCGAAGTGGATTTCCATCCAAAGAAAAGTAAAAATATGATAGAGAATAATAGTGTCTGATTTTTATGCATTGCAATCTTTTTTAACAGAAACCAAAAATAGTTTTTTTAGCTGATTATAGTAAATAATTCAGAGATTATAATTTTAACGGTATTAATTTGAATTTCATATATGTGATTCAGGTTTTTGTTGAATAGTTTTTTCCGCCACGAATTCACGAATTATTATTTTTTTAAATGTTATGCACATAATAAAATTGTTCGATGATCATTTTTTAAGCTTATTTTTATCCGCCACAGAATTCAAGAATTATTTTTTAAATACTTTGTAAAAATAATTCGTGAATTCGTGGCAAACTTCCTAATCCGGTAAAGAAATTTTTCCCATAGTGATAGAAGGAATTCCTTTTTTTGTTCCAAAATTAAAATCTCCGCCGGCAACTGTTTCATTTGCCAAAACAGCAAATAAAACAGCTTCTTTCGCATCACCTGAAATTCCGAGGATCGTCGCTTTTTTCAAAACGGCAAGCCAATAATTCTTTTAACCAGTTTACCAATAAGCGGATTACTCGCGCCACCGCCCGACATATAAACCGTAAATTCTTCGATTGGCGTTCCTGTGTTTTTTACAACAAACCAAATCGCTTCGGCAATTGTTTCAGCGCTTAGTCTTGTTAAAGTGGCAAGCAAATCTGGTGCCGAAATGTTTTCGAGATTAGTTTTTGCCAAAGCCGAATCGACAAAATCTTTATTGAATAATTCCTGGCCGATAGTTTTTGGGAAGCTTTTCTGGAAGAAAGCATCGCTTTTTAATTCAGTTAAAAGCGTTTGATTTACCGTTCCGTTTTTGGCGATTTCAGCATCTTTATCGTAATTTTTTTCAGGAAAAAACTGTTTGGTAAAAATGTCGATTAAAGTATTTGCAGTTCCGGTATCGGTTACAAAAACTTCATTCGGCGTTTTGGGACGCGGGTAAATAAGTGAAATTCGCGATGCCGCCCATGTTGAGCATAATGCGGTTTTCGCCTTTTTTGCTGAACAATAAATAATCGCCATAAACCGCCAAAGGCGCGCCTTCGCCTCCGCCAGCCACATGTTTTTGCCTGAAATCTGATAACGTTATAATTCCGGTTTTTACCGCAATATGATCGCCGTCGCCAATTTGCAAAGTCGCATTGGGGAATTTTTCCTGCTGATGCAAAAACTTCGGAGCATGCAAAACCGTTTGTCCGTGCGATGCGATTAAGTCGACTTCGTGCGCGGGAATATTCCATTTTTGAAGACAATCGTTGACCATGCCGGCGTGCAAAAGACCGATCCATTCGTTTAGTAAAGCCAAATGCTGAAAATCGATTGTTTTCTGTGCAAACACTTTACGGATTTCGGTTTTAATGTCTTCGGTATAATTAATGGTTTCAAATTCCAGAATTTTTACAGCGGTATTTTCGCCCGCGCCAGAAATAGCACAAAGCGCAATATCCAATCCGTCAAGCGAAGTTCCGGACATTAAACCTATTATTTTTCGGGTCTCTTTTTGAGCAATTTCAAAAAGAGCGCTTATATTTTTATTCATTAAAATGATGTTTTAAGGAAGTGTTTTATTTGGTAATGCTAAAATGGGATTTATTTTACATATAAATGTAGTTAAACTTCGAAATTTATTTGGTGTATTATTTTTCAAATACATAGAAATATAGATTTCTTTGTGGTCAAAGGCGTTTTACTTTTTTTAAATCAATATACCTGTGCATTAAATTTTGATTTGATTTATCTCTTTTTTCAATTTCAAAAACTATGTCTTTATGTGTCTAAATAAAAACGCAACGGGTCAAATAAAACTTACAACTCTTTTTATATATTTGTTTTCAAACTAATTAAATTTTAAACCATGATTATTGTTATTATTCTTGTTGCTTTTCTACTAATTGGAGTGTTTATTTACAATTCCCTTATCGAAAAAAGAAATAATGTTACGAATGCTTTTTCGGCAATTGATGTAATGCTGAAAAAACGTTTTGATTTGATTCCGAATCTAGTTGAAGTCGTAAAACAATACACCAACTACGAACAAAGTACTTTAACTAAAATCGTAGAACTTCGTGCCAAAGCAGGTTCTGGTACTTTAAGTGATGCCGAAAAAGCGAGTTTGGATACTGAATTGAGTACGGCCGTAAAAGGTTTGATGGTTACAGTTGAAAATTATCCAGACTTAAAAGCCAATACAAATTTCCTAAACTTGCAAAGTACATGGACAGAAAGCGAAGAACAAATTGCTGCTGCCAGAAGAACTTACAATGCTTCGGTTACGAGTTACAATAATGCGATTATGATGTTTCCTGGAAATCTGTTTTCTGGAATGCTGAATTATACTAAAATTGATGTTTTAGAAACTGCAGAAGAAGAGCGTAAAAATATTAGTGCAAAAGAACTTTTCAATAATTAATGGATTCAGAAATTAACACCAATGCAGCCTTGCAAGAGGTTTTGAATACATTAGAAATTGACCGAAAAAAAATTGCCGAAACCTATAAAACGGCGTACATATTATTTGGACTTGCCTTTGTGCTTCTAATAGTTGGTTTTTTTATTCGAATTCCGATTATAGGTTTTCTAGGATTTGCTGTTTCTGCGATTACTGGTATCGTAATGTATTTTAAAATAGAAGATGATGCCGTAAAATACAAAGTTGCTTACAAAAATAATGTTGTGGCAACGGCATTAAAAAATATCAATGAAAGTTTGACATTAACGCCACAAAGCGGACTTCCGGAATATGAATTTATAAGTTCTGAGCTTTTTGCAACGGAGCCGGATCGTTATAAAACGCAGGATTTAATAAGTGGAACGAACGATAAAACTTCTTTCTGGTTTGCCGAAGTTCACGCCGAATACAAAACGGAAACAAGCACAAAAAACGGAACTCGTACAGAATGGCATACTATTTTGAAAGGAATTGTTTTTGTAGCCGATTTTAATAAAAACTTTGAAGTTTCGACGGTTGTGCGCCCAAAAGGTTTTGGAGAAGCTTTTGGTTCTTGGTTTTCTAAAAATGTTTTTAGTTTTGGAAACAGCGAAGTTGTAGAATTAGAAAACCCGGAATTTGATAATAAATTTGCAACCTATTCCAGAAACCAAATTGAGGCGAGGTATATTTTAACGCCCGCCATGATGGAAAGAATTTTGGACTTAAACAGCAAATGCGACAAAACGATTTCGGTCTCGTTTATAAGTTCTAAAATGTATATTGCTTTTCCGTTGTCGCACAATTACTTTGAAGCGCCTATTCATTCAACACTTTTAGATCCCGATTTGCTTACCAATGATCTTTCGATTGTAAAATTCATGCATGATATTGTTCAGGAATTGGATTTGAATACTAGGATTTGGGGGAAGGAATAAGATCTTTTCAGTTGTTTTTTTGAAACTGAAATTAAAAACAATAAAAAAGACCAATCATTTGATTGGTCTTTTTTATTAACATAAATATTAAAATCTAAAGAATTTATCATTTTCAGATAATTCTAGAATAGTATGATCTTTAATGTAGTCGTCTCCAAGAAAAGATATCCTTTCTTTTAACACTGATACAATAAATTGACCGTTAATCTTATCTGCAATTTCAAATACTTTTAAAATTTGGTTTTTATGAATGATTTCCATTTTATCATGCACAACAAAACGTGGGAAATTTAATCCAATAGCTTCAAAATAATTAATAAATGCAAAATCCAAAGCTATGATATCAGTTTTTTTATAGCCATCACCAACATTTCCTTTGATATTATCAAATTCAAATTTTCGAGATTCAGGATTATAAAGTAGATAGATTTGTTCGCCATGAGTTAATAGAGTATAATTCTTGAAATATTTATTAAAAATTTCTTGAATATTTTCATTTAAAGCTTCTAAGAAAGTATTAAAAGTTTCATTAACAGTATCAAGTTCTTCAGTGTTTGTCTCAATGGATTTTTGAATTTTTTTAATTTCTTCAATTTGCCCTATAATTTTTCCTCTATTAGTATACAATTCATTAAGATCTTCCCTTACTTTAATTAAATCATCAAAACTTCCGCTGTTGTCTAATAAGATTAAAATTCTTGATTGTTCATTTAATATTGGTTTTAGAAGTTTTTCTTTTTGATCTCTTTCTTTTTCTAGTTTTAAAATATGTTTTTCAATATAGTTTAGTTTGTTCGAAATCATTGTGTTATGAAATTCTAAAACTTCCTCAAATGTTTTTTGGATTTCCGGAATTAAAATTTTAGCTTCTTGATATAAACTTTTAATTAACTTAGGATCTATTTTACTTTTGCTTTCTGTTAGTTCTTGCTTAGATTTATTACTTAAAGATAGTTTTAAATTAAGATTTGCGATTTCAGAAGATATTTCACTGCTTTCAGATTTAACAAAATTCAACTTATCAAGCAAATCGTCATAAGTTTTAGGAAGATTAAATGTTTTAATTATATCTTCTTGAAATGATATCGATTGATCAATTTGTACAAGTCTACTTTCTAATTTTGGCAGCATACTTTTGCCACTCATTTTTTTTAAAGAAGCATTTAACTTTTTTATCTCGGTTAAAATATTTAGTCTTTTACTAATAATATCTTGATCTGGAAAGCCAAACAAATACAAATACATAGCCTCGTAATCATTATCACTTTTAAAAGTTGATAAAACTTTTAATAAGGTTGATTCAGAATTAGAATCTGATCGTACGAATTTTTTTATGATAGTTCTAAAACTAATTTTTTTTTGTGAAGGGGGAATTCCAAAAATTAATTCATTCAATTTAAAACAATATTTGCTTAAATCTGAATATTTGGTATTGTCAATAAATAAATCATTTTCAGAATTAAAACTTCTTACTAAACGTATTGTCTTTTTTTGATTATCTATTAATTGGAGTTCAAAAACAACATTTTTGTTAAATAAGAAATTTTTCACTTCTGTATTGTCATTACCAGTTTCTTTATCTTTATATAAATCTAATCCTTTAGATCCAAGACAAAAATCGATTGCTCTAATGAATGTTGTTTTACCTACATTGTTTCCAGATTCAGAAGATATTACTTTTGGAGGAGTTGAATCAACAATGAGATTTAATCCCTTTTCTTTGAAAGAAATATCTCTTATTGTTTCACCATTTCTGGTTATTATTAATTTTTTTAGAAACATCTCTTTATTTTTGTATTATTATATAATTCAATAAAGCCAATCATAAACAACCAATCTAAAGCGTATAAAAAATAATTGAAATTGATTTCATCAGTTTTAAATTGTGTATAATATAAGTTGTACAATGATTTAATGTCAATAGTTCTTCTATTAATAGTATTGAAGATTCCAATAATTCTTCCACCTATTACATATAGACTTTTTTCTGGAGCAATATCTTGAGGTAGTAACATTTAATTATTAGGATTTTCTAAAACTTTACAATCAACAAATGCATGACACACAATCGTAATTATATTAAGATTAATACTTTCAGCACTTAAATGGGAAATCTCTTTTGAATTTGAACTTACACTTAACAAAAGTGCGCTTATTACATTTGAAATAATTGTATCAGCATATTTATTTATTAATTGTTTTTTGCTAATCGTTGGTTCTTTTTGAAACAAATCTCCAAGTACTTTTAAATAAATTGAATTTATATAGCTTAAAAATATTTTTTTTTGACCAGGGGTTTCTGTATTTAAAGACTCATAAGCATTTTCAAGATAATAGGCATTTTCACTATAATTCGATTCTATAAGAAATCGATAAGTTAAAACATTATTAAAACTAAGTTTTTCATCTATATCTGGAGGCAAACTTCGTTTTTCATATTGTTGATCATTGTCAATAATTCCATTATGAATAAGAAGTACTAACTTATTTAAATCACTTGGATTATTTGGCAATGAAATCAATTGTTGGATATATTTATCATCTACTACAATTTTTGTGATTTCCTGCTTATTATTTAAGCCTAATATGAATTGACTATTCACCTGTTTTTATTGATTGCTTATTTTTAGTTCCAAATGCAGACTGACTATTTTTTTGACTTGTCATTTTATTAATCGTATAAACTTTTGATGCTACAAAAATACTAATTAAAAACCCTAATATTCCACAGATATCAGCTATAATTGAAATTGTTTCTCCCATGTTTCTCTAATTTATTTATTTTTTTAATAAGTTAATAATAAAGTAAAGATCGCTTTTTTTGAATTAATTACATTACAGAAACGTTACTTTACTTCTTCTGACAAAGTAAAGGTTTTATAACAATTTTGCAATAGGTATTTTTGCCTGTTCTCCAAAGGTTTCTAGAAACCTAAAGTGTATTTAGAAGTTTTGCTGTGCGAAGTCTACTGACTTCGTACTCGTTCCAATATTCATTTTATTTTAACAACTGTATTTGCTAATCGTTGTCGCTTCGAAGTCGGGAGACTTCGCAGAGCATGGTATTTCAAAATTTTGTTATACTCGCTAATTTTATTTAAATTTGAGTAAATGAAGTACTCAAAATAGAAAGCCACACACTCATATTGTCTGTTAGATTTATTCGGGAAATTATCCATGTAGGATTTTCAAACAGATGGCAAAAATGTTACAGTACATATATCATTAAGACATGAGTTATGAAAAAATCAAAGAAGAATTTATTAAAAGTGCGGAAGAGTATATAAACGCAAAGCGCCAGCCGTTTGAAAAATTATCAGGTATGGAACTAGTAGATGCAAAATCTCATTATCTGGATGATTTTCAAGATTACATTATGCACCTAAACTTTACATTAAATGCATTGATTGAAGAGCATTTGATACCTTTTCAAACCCTTGAAGAGGCAAATGCTTTTCAAGCTTATATGAAACCTACTTTTGGTATTCTTTCTACAAAGTTTACAGAAGGACTTATTGATTAAAAAAGAAAAAATTTACGTTTTCAAAAGCCTTCGACTTCGCTCAGGATGACAATCGGGTTAAATTGCAAAAAAACAAATCCCAAATTCCAATGTCAAAAACAATCACAAAAAAACCTTAGAACCTTAGCATCTAAGAACCTCAGAACCTAAAAAAATAAGTATTTTTGTGAAATCATATTCAGAAAAAATGTCAATACTTAAGGATTTAGAGCAATTAGCCGGCGAACTCGAGGGCACACTTTTATACGATGATCTTTATAAAACACTTTATTCGACAGATGCATCGGTGTACCGGATTCGGCCAAATGCGGTGGCTTTGCCTAAATCTACGGCAGATATCAGCAAATTAATTCGCTTTGCGGGAGAACATAATATTTCGGTTACGCCTAGAACTGCCGGAACTTCACTTGCTGGACAAGCTGTTGGCGACGGACTTGTGATTGATGTTTCAAAACACTTCACCAAAATATTAGGTTATAATGCCGAGAAAAAAACGGTTACCGTACAGCCCGGCGTTATTCGCGATGAACTGAATTTATTTTTAAAACCTCACGGCGTTTTCTTTTCGCCCATTACATCAACTTCAAACCGAGCGATGATTGGCGGAATGGTGGGAAATAATTCCTCAGGAACCACTTCGATTCGTTATGGCGTTACGCGTGATAAAATTGCTGAAGTAAAAGCGATTTTGAGCGATGGATCGGAAGTAGTTTTTAGCGAATTGACTTCAGCGGCATTTATTGAGAAAACCAAAGGCGATTCTTTAGAAAATAAAATCTACAAAAGTGTTTACGACGAACTTTCAGTAAAAGAAAATCAGGAAGAAATTATAAAAGAGTTTCCGAAACCGGAAATTCACAGACGAAATACAGGTTACGCCGTTGATATTCTATTAAAATCAGAATTATTTGGAGGAACAGAACCAACAATAAACCTCGGAAAACTGCTTTGCGGAAGCGAAGGAACTTTGGCCTTTACAACTGAAATTACTTTAAAAGTTGACGATTTACCGCCCGTACATAATATTATGGTTGTTGGACATTATCATACGATTCAGCAATCTTTGGAATCTGTTGTGGTGGCGATGAAACATCATTTGTACACTTGCGAAATGATCGACGACACGATTTTAGATTGTACCAAAACCAATCGTGAACATATTAAAAACCGATTCTTTTTGGTTGGTGAACCAAAAGCGATTATGCTTTTTGAAGTGGCATCGCACACGCTGGAAGATGCCGAAAATCAGGCAAATGCTTTAATTGCCGATTTGGAAAAACACAATTTTGGCTACGCGCTTGTAAAAATTTATGGCCCTGATATTGATAAAGCAAACGAACTTAGAAAAGCTGGACTAGGACTTTTAGGAAGTATTGTAGGCGATAACAAAGCAGCTGATTCAATTGAAGATACGGCTGTAGAATTGAGCGATTTGCCAGCTTATATTGCGGAGTTTTCGGCGATGATGCTGCGCCACGGACAAGAAGCAATTTATTATGCGCATGCCGGCGCGGGAGAATTGCATTTGCGTCCGGTTTTGAATTTGAAGAAAACGGAAGATCTAAAATTATTCAGAACCATTGCGACAGAAGTGGCGCATTTGGTGAAAAAATACAGAGGTTCTTTAAGCGGTGAACACGGCGACGGAATCGTGCGTGGTGAGTTTATTCCATTTATGATTGGCGAAAAGAATTATGAACTGCTAAAAAGAATCAAATTAGCGTTTGACCCGAATTCGGTTTTAAATATCGGGAAGATTGTCAACGCTTTGAAAATGGACGAAAACCATCGTGTGATTTCAGGAAGAGTTGAACCAGATATTAAAACGTTTCAGGATTTCTCAGACAGTTTGGGAATTTTACGCGCTGCCGAAAAATGTAACGGCTCTGGCGATTGTAGAAAAATGCCATCGGCGGGAGGAGCAATGTGTCCGAGTTATCGTGCGACGCGAAATGAAAAAGAAACGACTCGTGCAAGAGCAAACGCTTTACGAGAATATTTGACGTATTCTGAAAAAGAAAATAAATTTGACCAAAAAGAATTATACGAAGTTTTTGAGTTGTGTGTAAGCTGCAAAGCCTGCGCCAGCGAATGCCCGAGTAATGTTGACGTTGCAACTCTAAAAGCCGAATTTTTATACCAATATCAAAAAGCAAATGGATTTTCGACTCGAAGTAAAATTTTTGCCAACAATGCAAAATTGAACAAAATGGGAAGTTTGTTTCCGTCGATTACGAACTTTATTTCGAATCAGTCATTGGTTAAAAATTCAATGGGAATTGCACCAGAAAGACAAGTGCCGCTTTTGGCAAAAAAGACTTTCAGAAAATGGTATGAAAGTAATAAACCTAAAAAGACAGATTTCCCAAACGGACAATTGTATTTGTTTGTTGATGAATTCACCAATTATTACGACGTAAATATCGGGATTGATGCTTTTGAAGTATTGACGAAATTAGGTTACGAAGTTTTAATTGTAAATCATGAAGAAAGCGGAAGAACGTATTTATCGAAAGGATTCCTAGAAGAAGCGAAAAAAATCACGGATATCAACGTTAATATTTTCAAAGATTTAATTTCCGCGAAAACGCCATTAATTGGAATTGAACCTTCGGCTATTTTGACTTTTAGAGATGAATATTTACGATTGGCAGATGATAAAGAAAATGCAGAAAGGATTTCGCAAAACGCTTTCACCATTGAAGAATTCTTCAAAAAAGAAATCATCGACGGAAAAATAACGCCAGATTCTTTTTCGGAAGAAATCAAAGAAATCAAAATTCACGGACATTGTCATCAAAAGTCATTAAGTTCTGTTGAAGCGACTTTCGCAATGCTGAATTTGCCTAAAAATAATATGGTTACGATTTATAATTCTGGTTGTTGCGGAATGGCGGGTTCTTTTGGTTATGAAAAAGAACATTATAAAGTGAGCATGCAAATGGGAGAGGACACGCTTTTCCCAAAAGTGCGCAACACTGCCGAAAATGTGAAAATCGCAGCGGCAGGAACAAGTTGCCGTCATCAGATTTATGATGGAACAAAACGTGAAGCACAGCATCCGGTTAGTATTTTGAGAAGCTGTTTGAAGTAGAGTTTAACCGCAAAGTTCGCAAGGAATTACGCAAAAGAACGCAAAGATTTAAAATATTTTAGCCACAGATTAAAATGATTAAAAAGATTTTCCTCATTTTATGTCATTTCGACGAAGGAGAAATCTCCACAAGTAGCTCCGTAGCGAGAATCCAATCTTTGTAGAGTTTCTCGCGAAGATTTCTCCTTCGTCGAAATTGTAAAGGTTAGATAATTCGGTAACAAAATTTAACTTTAATAAATTTTGTTACGATGAGAAATAATAGTCAGGATTCGACTTTAGAGCGAAACTATTTAGAGAAGTATCGTTTTTTAATAAAAGAATATGAACAGGTAAAAAACAAAACTCATCCACTGCATAAAAAGGCAATGGATTTTTACCAAGCAAATGACACCTGCAGAAAAAGTTTTTTAAAGTATTATAATCGCTATAAACAAAGTGGGAAATATGCGGATCTGCTTCCTCAGAAGCGAGGTCCCAAATATAAAACAAGACGCCCTTTGTTTTTTATAGAACAAAAAGTGATTGAATTACGAGAAAAAGGAAACAACAAATATGAAATTGTTAGTATCTTAAATCCCAAATTAGGAAAACATACACCTTCCTATTCAGGAGTTTACAATATTTTAAAACGACATAAAATAAACAGATTAACTCCGAAGATTAAGAAGAATCATCAGAAAATAATCAAAGAAAGAATGGGACAGCTGGGTCATATTGATTGTCATTATTTAAGCAAAAGCATAATTCGAGGAGAAAATAAAAAGCTCTATCTAGTATGTATAATTGATGATTACAGCCGGATTGCCTGGGCAGAATTGGTTCCAGACATTACCAGTCTAACCGTTATGTTTGCGGCATTGAAATGCCTAAACATCTTAAGCAGCCATTATGAAATAAAGTTTGAAGAGATATTATCTGACAATGGAGCTGAATTTGGGCCTAAAACAAGCAAAGTAAAAACCAATCATCCTTTTGAAAGAATGTTGATGGAACTTGGGATAGTACATAGATACACCAGACCTTATCGTCCACAAACCAATGGCAAAGTAGAGCGCTTTTGGAGAACTCTTGAAGAAGATTTGTTAAGAGATACTGATTTTGATTCTCAAGAAGAACTAAAAGAAGAATTATTGCAATATTTATATTATTACAATCATGAAAGACCACATCAAGGCATTGATGGAAAAAAGCCAATCGAAATGATAAATCCGTTACCGAAATAAGTGACTTTTACAGAAATGACAAACTTTGGGTATTAGATTTGTTTAAAATGTTCTGTAAAAATCATTTTAATCCTTTTAATCTGTGGCAAAAAACATCAAAGCGTAATCTTCTTCCCAGTTTCTGCCGCTTTATAAATTGCGTTGATGACTTTAATATCTTTAAGTCCTTCTTCTCCGGTAATATGATTGGGAAGTTTTTTGTTCTCTAATAATAATTTCGCAATTTCATCCATTTGTGTCTGCTGTTGGTTTATCACAGGAAATTTTAGTGGGCCTTTAGATGTTTTTCCTTCAAAAGGACCGTAACTCAAAGCCGGACTTAATTCAAACGAACCTTCATCTGCAGAAGCGTATAATCGGTCAATGTCGTAGGCTACGGTGGTGTTGCAATTTGCAGTTGCGCCACTCGGGAATTCCATTTGCCAAGAAATACTTTCTTCCGTTTCAGAGAAAATCTGCTTATTGTATACTTTGCCAAATTGTGCTGTAACCGCAATTGGTTCTTCGCCTAAAACATAACGACTTGCTTGAATGCAATAAACTCCTAAATCCATCAACGGACCGCCTCCGGATAATTTTTTGTTAAGTCTCCATTCGTTTCGATCACTGAAATTGACAGTGCTTTTTGTATCAAGCGGATCATGAATTTTATAACCAAGAGAAGCCTCAATATAACGAACTTGTCCAAAAACTTTATTTTGTCCTAATCTTTTAATTTCAAGATGTGTAGGTTCGTAATGCAAGCGATAACCAATTGCCAATTGTACTTTATTGTCTTCACAAACTTTGATCATTTCTTCGCAATCTTTAACTGTAATTGCCATCGGTTTTTCTGTAATTACATGTTTTCCGGCTTTTGCAGCGCGAATGACAAATTCTTTATGAAGTCCGTTTGGAGTAACAACATACACTAAATCAATGTCTTTGTTTTTTATAATCTCATCGAAATTTTCATAATTGTAAATATTCTTTTCTGGAATATTATACTTGGTTTTCCATTGAGTAACTTTTGATGGAGTTCCCGTAACAATTCCTGCCAGATTGCAATATTGAGAAGCCTGAATTCCGTCGGCTAGTCTTGAGGCATAATTTCCTAAACCGCATAATGCAACATTTAATTTTTTTCCGGTGTACGGTTTTTGATTTTCCTCTGATGCTGTTAAAAACGAAGGAAGTGTGGTCATAATAACAGATGCGCCAACGCCAACGCCAAATTTATTTACAAAAGAACGTCTTGAGATTTTTTCCATGGATTAGTTTTTTAGTTATGTTCTTAATTTATTAGTACACTGTTATTTAAAAAAGTTACATGTTGGGAAAACTTTGTCAAAGTTTAAAACTTTGACAAAGTTGACCACAAAATTATCCCCAATCTTGTCATTCCTCGTTCCTCGGAGTGACAAACTATGTGAGTAAATGTTGGATTTATTTAAAATAATCTTAGGAAAACCTTTTAGTCTGTGGCAAAAAAAGTTTCACGCAGATCTTGCAGATTTAGGCAAATTTCATTTTAAGTTTTGAAACAAATAAAATCTGCGATTATCTGCTAAAATCTTTTTAAATCTGTGTGAAAAAATCTTTCAACCCTTTAATCTGTTGCAAAGAAAAAAGCCTCATTATTCCGAAAAATAATAAGGCAGTGAAAATTAAAAACTAATATTTTACTTCGCTCCCGGAGGAGATTTCTCTTTGATATAATTAATAAAAGTGTCAAATAAATGTTTCATTGTTCCTTCGCCTTCAGAAATGCTGTGTGTACGATTTGGATAAATCATCAAATTAAACATTTTGTCATATTTGATCAATTCATTAATTAGGACTTCGGCGTTTTTATAATGCACATTATCGTCACCAGTTCCATGAATGTATAATAAATTTCCTTTTAGGTTTTTCGCATACGTTACTGGCGAGGCTTTAGTGTAATTTGCTTCATTTTCATTCGGAAGTCCCATGTATCTTTCCGTGTAAATATTGTCATAAAAATGCTGATCAGTAACAGCAGAAATTGCAATTCCGGTTTTGTAAATTTCAGGAAACTGAAACATTAAATTCAAAGTCATAGCGCCACCACCGCTCCAACCATGAATCGCAACTTTGTCTGAATCAATAAAGTTCCATTTCAAAACTTCTTTTGCAGCCATTGCCTGATCGTGCGTATTAATAATTCCGATGTTTTTGTAAATTGATTTTCTCCATTTTGTACCTTTCATAGCAGGAGTTCCGCGATTGTCCATTGCAATTCCTATATATCCTGCCGGAATTAAAGGCGTAATCAGCGGATAAAAATACGGTTCATCATTTGCCACAGTCGCCATAGGTTCTCCGTAAACATAGAAAAACACAGGGTATTTTTTTAATGGATCAAAATTTAAAGGTTTAGCCATAATTCCGTCTATTTCTATTCCGTCAACGGTTGTAACTTTGAATTTCTCCATCGAATAATTGCGTTCTGGTTTTGTAAAAGAATCGGCAGTTTCTGGGAATATTTTTTTATGACCCGATAAAGCAACTAAACGGTTATTACGATTTCGATTGATATTTGAATTTGTATGGGTAGCATATTCGCCATTTGTCGAAAAACGATATTCATTTGTACCTTCAAATTCCTTAGGAGTTACGCGTTTTGTTTTCTTCGAATCTAAATTTGTTTCATACAAATAACGTTGTGTAGCATCTGTAGGACTTGCAATAAAATAAACCGATTTTGTTTTTTCGTTGTATGCTTTAAAATAAGCATCAAAATTTTCAGTAGTAATTAACTCTTTCTTTTTTCCATCAATACTGATTTTGTAAATATGCATCCATCCATCAGCATCTGAACTCCATAAAAATGATTTTCCGTTGTCAACGAATTGACATGAAAAAACATCATATTCGCCAGCCGAAATATCAAAAACATCAATCCATGAATCTGATTTTTCCTGATAAATCAAACTTGCTTCTCCAGATTTTGCTTCACATTTATAAAAAGAAGCTTGATTTTGATTTCTGTTAAGCTGCACAACCATTACGCTTTGATTGTTCATCCATTCCATTCTCACAAGATAATTATTGTCTGGAGCGCCCGGAATATTTAACCAATTTGTTTTTAAAGACGCAATATCAATTACACCAATTTTTACAGATGAAGGTTTTTCTCCTGCTTTTGGATATTCTACTGGAATTGTAAAAGGATAAAGTGCATCAGTGTTATTAATCATTAAATGAAATTTTGTTTCAGAGGCATCTACGCGCCAGTATGCAATGCTTTTTCCGTCAGGATTCCATCTAAAACCGTCACGTGCGGCGAGTTCTTCTTCATAAACCCAGTCAAAAGTTCCATTGATGATTTTATCAGTTCCGTCTGTGGTCAGCGGGGTTATTTTTGCGGAATTTAGATTTTCAACATAAATATTATGTTTAGATACATAAGCCACGTTTTCGTTATCGCTTGAAAATTTAGCAAACATCAAAGATGATTTTTCCAGGCTTGTTCCTAATTGCCTTCCTTTTCCAGTTTTTAGATCGAAAAACCAATAATCTCCTTTGGTATTGGCCCTCCAAACTTTTTTAGAATTGGTATAAATCAGCAATTTTGTTTTATCATTATTCCAAACCAACTGCTCGATTTCTCCACTAAAACCTGAATTTTTTAATTGAGTATTTGATAAAATGGTCGTGCCTTGTTTCATTTTGCTAACATCATAAACCATAATATTATCTTGAGAATTTACCCAAAACGAATTTGAATTTGGAAGCCAATTCAGTTGATCAATGTCAATGTCTTGTGCAAAAACATTTGAACAGATTAGAAGGAATAGGAAAAAGATTTTTTTCATCGACTGATATTTGTATTTAGATTAATAGTTATTTTTTATTACTTAGTTTGTATTTTAATCGTTTTTAAAATTACTCAATTTTTTAAATTCAATATAAAATTTGTACTAAAAGCTGTAATAAATATTTAAAAGAAAAAGACACTCTAATTTCTTTCTTTTTAATTGGTAGCAGAAAAAAAATAAAGAAATAAGAGAAATTCGCAACAAAAAAAAGAACTTTGCAGCTTAGTGCCTTCGTGGCAAAAAAACACAGAAAAAACAAAATCGTTTTATATATTTGAAATCAGGATAATTTTTGCATTATTTGCAAAATAAAACAAAAACGACTGAATTAAATTAATTTTATAACAGCAAAACATATATGGCATTTTCAAGTTTATTCCGAAAGAAAACAGTACAGGATATTCTGAAGCAAGTTGCACAGAATGAATCAGACGGTCATAATGCGTTAGGAAAGCATTTGACTACTAAAGATTTAACAGCATTCGGAATAGCGGCTATTGTTGGAGCGGGAATTTTTAGCACCATCGGAAAAGCCAGTGCAGACGGTGGACCAGCTGTTATTTTCTTGTTCTTGTTTACAGCTTTAGCTTGTAGTTTTGCCGCTTTTGCTTATGCCGAATTTGCCTCAATGGTTCCAGTTTCAGGAAGTGCTTATACGTATTCTTATGTAGCTTTTGGTGAAATTATCGCTTGGATAATTGGTTGGGCTTTAATTATGGAATATGCCATTGGGAATATAACAGTCGCGATATCGTGGAGTGATTATTTTACCGGACTGCTCCAGAGTGGTGGTATTCATTTACCACAATGGATTCAAATGGATTATTTAACCGCTTCAAACGGATTTAATGATGCTGAAGCTTTAATGCGTGGTGGAAAATCTTTCGAAAATCTAAGCGTAGCTTTACAGCAAGCACATACAGCCTGGACAACAGCACCAACAATAGGATCTTTCCATTTTGTAACCGATTTGCCAGCTTTGTTTATCATTATTTTGATTACGGCTTTGGTTTACAGAGGAATGAAAGAATCTCGTAACGCCAGTAATTTAATGGTTGTCGTAAAACTTTGCGTGGTTCTTTTAGTAATTGCAGTCGGCGTATTTTATGTAGATACAGCAAACTGGGATCCGTTTGCTCCAAATGGAGTTGGTGGTGTTTTAAAAGGAGTTTCTGCAGTTTTCTTTGCTTATATTGGTTTTGATGCAATTTCAACAACTGCAGAAGAGTGTAAAAATCCACAGCGCGATTTACCACGCGGTATGATGTGGGCCATTATTATTTGTACGATTTTATATATCGCCATTGCCTTGGTTTTAACCGGAATGGTGAAATACAGCGAATTAAATGTTGGAGATCCACTAGCATTTGTTTTCGATAAATTAAACTTAAAATGGATGTCCGGAATTATTGCCGTGAGTGCGGTAGTGGCAATGGCAAGCGTTTTATTGGTTTTCCAAATGGGTCAGCCTCGTATCTGGATGAGTATGAGCCGTGATGGTTTGTTGCCAAAGAAATTTTCTACCGTTCATCCAAAATTCAAAACACCATCTTTTGCTACAATTGTAACTGGTTTTGTGGTTGCGGTTCCTGCTTTGTTTTTGAACCTTACAATGGTAACTGATTTATGCAGTATAGGAACTTTATTTGCGTTTGTATTAGTTTGTGCAGGTGTTTTAGTTTTGCAAAACAAACCAGAAATTCCGAGAGGAAAATTCAAAACGCCTTATATCAACGCAAAGTTTATTATGCCGGTTTTAATGATTGCTGGATTGTATTATGCATTTTCATTCAATAATAAAGCTACAATGGCTTTTATTAATAATGAAGCACAAATAAACGACGCAACGACAATTATTACATCTTTAGATAAAGAAGAATCTGCAAAAGTTTTCAATTATTTAGAAAGTATTGATGTTAAAAATAAAACGGCTGAAACCTCAGATTTAGAGCATTTATTAAGCCAATATCAAGATGACGACGCAAAATATGCTGAAGTTGTAAAAGGTCTTCCAATCAATGATGCTGCAAAATACGAATCAGGTTTCAGTTTATTCAAACACAAAATTCCAATGTGGATTTTTTTAATTGTTTTGGTTGGATTAGCTGTTTGGGCATTCAGACAAAATCTATCTTTAATTCCGCTTTTAGGATTAATTTGCTGTCTTTACATGATGGCCGAATTAAGCGTTTGGAACTGGATTTACTTTACAGTTTGGCTATTAATCGGACTATTGATTTACTTTACTTACAGTAGAAAAAACAGTAAACTGAACTTAATTAATGGTTAATTGTGAATTATAAATTATAAATGAAAAAGCCGTTTTGAAAATGTTTTCAAAACGGCTTTTTTTTTTGCTAAGATTGTAAGGGTTGAAAAGATTTTTTTCACGCAGATTCTGCAGATTTAAGCAGATTTTTAATTTAAATAATCTGCGTTTATCTGCTTGAATCTTTTTAAATCTGCGTGAAATTCTTTAGCGAACCTCTGCGTAAACTTCTTTTTGAATCTCTGTGGAATTCAAAATCCCAAGTTCAACCATACAAGCCTTCATCATTTTGTAAGTACGATCAATATCATTATCCAAACCAATTGAAAAACGAATCAAACCATCTGTCAATCCCATTTCTTTTTGTTCGTCTAACGGAATCTCGCTCGAAGTTGAGGTTCCAGGCGCACTGAAAAGTGTTTTGTAAAACCCTAAACTTACAGCCAAATACCCTAGATTTCTTTCCTGCATCAATTCCATTAATTCATTGGCTTTTTCCAAAGTTCCAACATCAATTGTCAGCATTCCCCCAAAACCATATTCCGGATTAATCATTGTTTTGTACAATTCATGACTTGGGTGGCTTTTTAAACCTGGATAAACTGTTTTCAAGCCATCTTTTTCAAATTGATCAGCCAAGAAATGTGCATTATGACTGTGCTGTTTAATTCGGATATGAAGCGTACGAAGGTTTTTCATTACAGAAGCCGAACGTAAACTATCCATTGTTGGTCCCAAAAGCATGCTCGCTCCAGAATTTACATTTTTTAGCGAATTAATAAATTCTTTCGACGCACAAGTCACGCCACCAACCGTATCACTGCTTCCGTTTATATATTTCGTTAAACTGTGAATCACAATATCAGCGCCTAATTTTGCAGGAGAAACTGATAATGGCGAAAATGTATTATCAATCACCAATTTCAAATTATGCTTTTTAGCAATTTGTGCCAAACCAGCAATATCAGCAACTTCTAAAAGCGGATTACTAACCGTTTCGCAATACAAAACTTTCGTTTTTGGCGTAATTGCAGCTTCCACAACGTCAAGTTTTGTAATGTCAACAAAGCTCGTTTCAATACCGAATCTTGGTGTGAAATTCTTCAAGAAAGCATAAGTGCCGCCATAAATAGTTCTGCTTGAAACAATGTGATCGCCCGCCCCGCAAAGCTGTAATAGCGTAGGCGTAATCGCTCCCATTCCCGAAGCCGAAACATTTGCCGTTTCTGTTCCTTCCATCGCTGCCAAAGCCTGATCTAAATATAAATTACTTGGCGAAGAATGGCGCGAATACAAATAACAGCCTTCCATGTTTCCTTCAAAAGTATCGAACATGGTTTTAGCCGAAAGGAAAGTATAAGTCGAAGAATCAGAAATCGACGGATTCACACCGCCAAATTCACCAAAGTATTGCAAATCCTGAATTTTATCTGCTGGGTTAAAGTTTTTCATATGTTTAGTTATTGTTTTTCTTTGTTTCAAGTTTCAGGTTTCAAGTTCCAACAACCTGAAACTTGAAACCTGAAACAAAATTTTTAGGAGCTATTTCCAGCTTTCCGTTTCAAGTCCTCATAAAAAATGCAAAGTTTCTAATGTTTTAAAAAGAGCTTCCGTTGGTCGCTTTTTTAAAACAAGAAACTTATGCCTTTTTTACTCCGGGCTTTCCACTTCAATCTGGGCTAGGGCACTCATTTTCAAAAGAAATTCCATTCAAAATAAGATCTAATTAGAAAATTAATCAACTATAAAATGATTATTTAGATTTTAAAACTATAAAAATGTATTTATAATGATTTTTAATCTAAATTTGATACATGTATTCTAATTCAGTAGATTTTTTTTCTCTCCAGCAAACTATCAACTATCAACCAAAAACCATCAACTAATATGACTTTAGACGCCACAGATAAAAAGCTCTTAGTTCTTTTACAAACCGATAGTAAAAAAACAACCAAAGAATTATCATTAAAACTTGATCTTTCGGTTACAGCAGTATACGAACGAATCAAAAAATTAGAAAGAGAAGGAATCATTAAAAACTATGTAGCTTTAGTCGATAAATCCAAAATCGAAAAAGGATTTGTAGTTTTTTGTCATTTAAAACTCATTCAGCACACCAAAGAATTCTTAACCAAATTCGAAAGCGAAGTTATCAAACTCAACGAAGTTTTAGAATGCCATCACGTAAGTGGCGATTATGATTATATCTTAAAAGTTTTAGTAAAAGATATGGAAGCGTATAGAGAATTCTTAGTTACAAAATTGACTTCATTACAACATATTGGAAGTACACAAAGTATGTTCATGATTAGCGAAGTGAAGAACTCAACGGTGATTTCTTTTTAAGGTACTAAGATGCTAAGGTTCTGAGATTCTAAGTTTTTTAATCTCGCAAAGTCGCAGAGTCGCAAAGTTTTTATTGAATTGCCTCCAGCTTCAGCTGGAGGTTCTAGATTTGTTTAGATAGGGCTTTAGCCAAACTGACGCGGGTTTGGCTAAAGCCCTTTGTCGGGCGATTATTCTCCATCCATCTAAAGCTGGACGCTATTCAAACTTAACCATTAAAAAAACTTGGCGACTCTGCGATTTTTTGAGACTAAAAAAAACAAAAACTTTGCGAACCTTCGCGTAAATCTTAGCGCTCTTTGCGGTAAAACCAACTCCCAAAATTTCACACAAAAAACATTGAAAATTAAACTTCAAACAAAACTTTATTCCTTAATTTTGTAACCGCTAAAATAAAAACAAAATACTATGAGTTCATTTGACGTAGTCATTATAGGTTCAGGTCCTGGAGGATATGTATCAGCAATTCGTTGCGCACAATTAGGTTTCAAAACTGCAATTGTAGAAAAATATAATTCATTAGGCGGAACTTGCCTTAACGTAGGTTGTATTCCTTCAAAAGCATTATTATCTTCTTCTCATCATTATGCTGAAATTGCTCATTTTGCAGATCACGGAATCGAAGTTTCTGGAGATGTAAAAATCAATTTAGAGAAAATGATCGCGCGCAAACAAGCTGTTGTAGATCAAACCGTAGGTGGAATCAACTACTTAATGGATAAAAATAAAATTACTGTTTTCAATGGGTTAGGTTCATTCGTAGACGCAACGCATATTGCAGTTGCAAAAGCTGACGGAACATCTGAAACTATCGAAGCAAAATATACTGTAATCGCTACAGGTTCAAAACCATCTTCTCTGCCTTTTATCAAAATCGACAAAGAAAGAATCATCACTTCTACTGAAGCTTTGGCTTTAAAAGAAGTTCCAAAACACTTAGTTATCATCGGTGGTGGAGTTATCGGAATCGAGCTTGGACAAGTTTACTTGCGTTTAGGAGCTCAGGTTTCTGTAGTGGAATTCATGGACAGAATCATTCCTGGAATGGATGGCGCTTTGTCTAAAGAATTGACTAAAGTATTGAAAAAACAAGGAATGAAATTCTACGTTTCTCATAAAGTAAAATCGGTTGAAAGAAATGGCGATGCTGTTACAGTTCAGGCTGAAAATGCAAAAGGAGAAACAATTACTCTTGAAGGAGATTATTCATTAGTTTCTGTTGGTCGTCGTCCATACACAGACGGATTAAACGCTGACAAAGCCGGAGTAAAAATTTCAGACAGAGGACAAGTTGAAGTAAACGATCATTTACAAACTAATGTTCCAAATATCTACGCAATTGGAGATGTTGTTCGTGGAGCGATGTTAGCGCACAAAGCGGAAGAAGAAGGAACAATGGTTGCTGAAATCTTAGCGGGTCAAAAACCACATATCGATTATAACTTAATTCCGGGTGTTGTTTATACTTGGCCAGAAGTTGCTGCAGTTGGACAAACTGAAGAGCAATTAAAAGCGGCAGGAATTGCATACAAATCAGGAAGTTTCCCATTTAAAGCTTTAGGACGTGCAAGAGCAAGTGCTGACTTAGACGGATTCGTAAAAATCCTTGCTGATGAAAAAACAGATGAGGTTTTAGGAGTTCACATGATTGGAGCGCGTACAGCAGATTTGATTGCTGAGGCGGTTACTGCAATGGAATTCAAAGCTTCTGCTGAAGATATTTCAAGAATGAGCCATGCACACCCAACTTTCGCGGAAGCGGTAAAAGAAGCAGCTTTGGCAGCCACAGAAAATAGAGCAATACACGTATAATTTTTACGTAAATCATATTTCAAAAACCCGTCTCGTTAAAAAACGAGACGGGTTTTTTATTAGATTCAATTTTTATACCTGAAAAAATATAAAATCAAAGAAAAATTTTGTAAATTAGATGTATATTTCAGATGCTATCTTTACTTTAATTAAAAAGATAACATTATGAAAAATAAGTATATAGCTCCACTTTTAATAGGGGCGGGAATTGCAGTTGTACTCTCTTCGTGCAAATCGACTATTCCTAAAAAAGCAGTTGCTGTCACCAATTTTGACAAAGCAAAATACTTAGGAAAATGGTTTGAAATTGCAAGGTTAGATTACAAATGGGAGAAAAACTTAAACAATGTAACTGCCGAATATTCGCTGAATGATAATGGCACTATTAAAGTAGATAACAGGGGCTATAATGTCAAAAAAGACAAGTGGGAGGAAAGTATCGGGAAAGCCAAGTTTGTCAAAAAGGACGATGTTGGTATGCTTAAGGTCTCATTTTTTGGTCCTTTTTATGCTGGATATAATGTCATTGCCATTGATCCGGATTATAAATATGCACTTGTCGCAGGCGAAAATTTAAAATACTTGTGGATTCTTTCGCGAGAAACTACTATTCCTGAAAGCATAAAAGCAGATTATCTTATAAAAGCACAGGAAATTGGTTATAAAATATCAGATCTTATCTGGGTAAAACACGATAAAATAAATTAAAAAAGAAAACCCGACAGCTTCTGAAGCTGTCGGGTTTATTTTTTTTGCTTTTAAAAAATCAAGGCGTGAAAACACTTTTGTAATTATTCCAATATCTGTAAATCAAAAATAAGTTAGCTAGAAAAAGTAATGCCGCTATTGGTAAGCCTTGCGGAGCTAGAAAATAATTGATAAATAAAATATTTACCGTAATAGGCAAGATTAAAATATTAGCTAATGTTACATAACGTCCTGATACAAATGCAATTCCACAAAGCAATTCGATTGATTTAGCCAAGGGCATTAAATAAGTTGAAGCCATTAGACCCACATTAAAGGCTTTAAAATTACCTGTAGTTTCAGGTTCTGCTTGTAAGTGGAAGAAATAACTGATCGAAGCAAAAAGCAGTAAAAGACCAACTAAAACACGGACAATAATAGTAGCAATTTTCATAATACTTAGGATTTTTAAATAAGTTAAAAAATATAAATAATCTGCTGGAAATCGTTTAATCTAAAATTCTTTAATAAAATGAAATTCAGTTTTTTAAAGTCATTTTATTGAGAATTGCACAATCAATTTTGGTTAATTTTGGTATTTATTGAATGCTATATCAAATATAACGATTTTTTCATTATTAAATTGCTATTTTATTAACACTTTTCCTATTTCTTAACGTATTTCTTGTACAGAAAAAATCCACCTAAACTAATTAAAATAAACGGCCATAGATTTAAAAAGAAAACTAAAATTTCTGCAAAATGTACTAGCCACTTTTTAAAGCATCGATAATTTGGATTCCTAAATTAGGTTTATAATACGCACTGTCTTTCTCGCCGGCCGTGATTTCCTGCTTTATCGTTTCATTTTGGTAAAGCTGCAAAGTAACTGTACTGAAGTTGATTTGATCCTGCATCGATAAATTATCAATTGTGCGATTGTCTTTGGTTTTTTGCTAGAGATTACAGGATTTTAAAGATTTTTAATCTGTGAAATCTGTGACATTCTTTTTATAAGTAATTTTTTAATCAAATTGCAAGAAAAGTTTTAATAATTAGCACTAATTCGATATGCTAAAAAGTGTGCCAATATTTTTTCGGGATTACTTTATTGAAGGATTTTTTTTGTCGTAATTTTGAAGCCTAAAATTTATACTTCTTTGAGAGTTTCAATTCATAAACATATTTCTAATCCAGAACATTTTAAACAGCAGCTTTTAATTTGGTCACAGCAGTTCCGCGAGATTGTTTTTCTAGACAGTAATTCGTATCCGCAGGAATATTCTAGCTTTGATTTTATTATGGCTGTCGATGCTTTTACTTCTTTAAAAACCGATTTTCAAAATGCTTTTGATGATTTAAAACAATATCAGCAAACCACTAAAGATTGGCTTTTTGGTTATCTTTCTTATGATTTAAAAAATGATGTTGAAGATTTAAAATCGGCTAATTTTGATGGATTAGATTTCCCGGATTTGTTTTTCTTTCAGCCAAAAAAAATATTCATATTGAAAGGCGATCAACTTGAAATTCAATATTTATTGCTTTGTGATGATGAAGTTGAAGATGATTTTAATGAAATAGTCGAAAGTCAAAAGTCAAAAGTCGAAAGTAAAGATTCTTTAAAGATTGAACAGCGTATTTCCAGAGAATCTTATATTGAGAAAGTAAATAAAATGCTTCAACACATCCACATCGGAGATATGTATGAAGCTAATTTTTGTATGGAATTTTTTGCTGAAAATGCTGAAATAAATCCGTTAGAAAAATTCGAAAAACTAAATGAAATTTCGCAAGCGCCATTTTCAGTTTTCTTTAAAAATCATAAACAATATTTGCTTTCGGCTTCGCCTGAAAGATATTTGAAAAAAGTTGGAGAAACTGTTATTTCTCAACCTATAAAAGGAACTTCAAAACGATCTTCAGATGCTGTTGAAGATGAAAAATCGAAACAATTTCTTGAATCCGATTCAAAAGAAAGAGCTGAAAATATCATGATAACCGATTTGGTTCGAAATGATTTATCGCATACAGCGCAAAAAGGGTCTGTTGAGGTTGTAGAACTTTGCAAAATTTATTCGTTTCTGCAAGTGCACCAAATGATTTCAACAATAACGTCAAAATTAGATTCACAATATTCGCCGATAGATGTTTTAAAAACGACTTTTCCGATGGGAAGTATGACGGGTGCGCCAAAAATTTCGGTAATGAAAATTATCGAAAATCTTGAAGAAACCAAACGCGGTTTGTACAGTGGAGCAGTTGGTTATTTTACGCCGGAAGGTGATTTTGATTTTAATGTTGTAATCAGAAGTATTTTATATAATCAGGAAAATAAATATGTTTCATTTTCTGTTGGAAGTGCAATTACAGCACTTTCAGTTCCAGAAAAAGAATACGAAGAATGTTTGCTGAAAGCCAAGGCAATGCATGAAGTTTTGCAATAATTTTTTGCCACAGATTAAAGAATTAAAATGATTTTTTTCACGCAGATTCTGCAGATTAAAGCAGATTTGAATAGATTTTATTAAAATTAATTTGCGTCAATCTGCTTAAATCTTTTTAAATCTGCGTGAAAAATAATTCGTGAATTCGTGGCGAAAAAAACACCGCTTAACATTTTATTTAAAAATAGATAGAATTTAATTTTTTACATTTATCAAATGTTTTCAAAATTTCAAGATCATATCATTTCCAGATTTCCATTTTTGGAAGATAAAAAACTATTTCTAGCTGTTAGCGGAGGATTGGATAGTATGGTTTTATTGCATTTGTTTCAGCAGTTGCCTTATGAAATTGCGGTTTTGCATTGCAATTTTCAGCTTCGTGGATTAGAAAGTTTTGGAGATCAAAATTTTATTGAAGATTATTGCAATCAAAACAATATTCCCTTTTTTACTACTCAATTTGATACTAATGCTTTCGCCGAAGATTATAAGTTATCCATACAAGTTGCGGCGAGGGAACTTCGTTACAGTTGGTTTTATGAGCTTTTAGAAGAAAAAAACTTCGATTTTATACTGACCGCGCATCATGCAGATGATAATCTGGAAACCTTTATTATCAATCTGACACGAGGAACAGGTTTAGATGGATTAATTGGAATTCCGGAGGAAAATGACCGGATTATTCGTCCGCTTTTGCCATTTTCTAGAGAAGAAATTCTGAAATATGCCGAAGAAAATAAAATTGAATGGCGAGAAGATAGTAGTAATGCTTCAAAAAAATATCTTCGAAATAAAATTCGTCATGATTTAATTCCGATTCTAAAAGAAATAAATCCCAACTTTTTGGATGCTTTTCAGAAAACACAATCTTATTTGCAGGAATCGAAAGAAATGGTTGAAGATGCTTCCATTATGATTTATCAGCAAGTGGCAAAAGAGAACGGAGAAGATATCCATTTTGACTTAAATCAGCTTAAAAAATTACCTAATTATAAATTGTATTTGTACCAATGGCTGAATGAATTTGGGTTTTCGGCATGGAATGATATTTATGATTTAGTTGATGGGCAATCAGGAAAACAAGTATTTTCTTCGGAATTTAGATTGTTGAAAAATAGAAACACATTGATTTTAAGTCCGATATCAGAAGAAGATGAAGAGGACGTATATCACATTAATAAAGAAGATCAAGACGTTAATTTTCCCTTAAAATTGAGGCTTTGTCAAGTAGACGACATTACATTAAATTCAAATAAAGCTATCTTTGTTGACGCCGAAAAAATCCACTTTCCTCTCGTTTTACGTAAATGGAATGAAGGAGATGTTTTTCATCCGTTTGGAATGCAGGGAAAATCTAAAAAAGTAAGCAAGCTTTTTAAAGATGAAAAATTATCACTCATCGAAAAGGAAAAAACTTGGATTTTATGCTCAGAAAATCAAATTGTCTGGGTTATCGGCATAAGGCAAGATGAACGATTTAAAATAGAAAATACCACAAATAAAATACTTAAAATAGAACTGCAATAATGAACTTTAATCAATACCGTCAAGCGATTACGCTAAAAAATGTCTGGAGTCAATCTCTTTTATTTTTACTGTTTTTTCTTTTTTCTTTTGCAAAAAGTAACGCTCAAATTTTAGAGCCAGTAAAATGGACTTCGAAAATTGAAAAGAAAGCTGGAAATAATGCTATACTTATTTTTGATGGAACAATTGAAAAAGACTGGCATATGTATTCGCAATTCACACCAGAAGGCGGTCCGCTTGCGCTGGAAATTGCATTTAAAAATCAAAAAGGAAATTACGAATTAGTTGGAAAAGCTAAAGAAGGAAAAACCAAAACGGCTTTTAATGATGTTTTTGGTGTAAACGAAACTTTCTTTGAAGGAAAAGCGCATATTGAACAAGAAATTAAAATTATAAACCCGAATTTAAAAACGGTTGATGTTGATTTTGATTTTCAAGTTTGTAAAGAAGTTTGTATCAATTCAAATAAAAAATTCTCAATTGCTATTCCTTCGACTTTTAATATGGAGGCAGTTCCGGCAATAACAGAAGCGAAAAAAGATGAGACAAAAGTACCTGGAATCGCAGTAGATACAATTGCAAAACCAGCAGATACTGCAAAAGTTCAAGTAGCAACATCAAATATCGAAGAATCAGTTTCTAAAGAAGATATGCCTGCGCCAGCGTCTGCAAGAAGTTTATGGTCGATCTTTTTTCTTGCTTTTTTAGGTGGTTTTGCCGCTTTATTGACGCCTTGCGTTTTTCCTATGATTCCAATGACGGTAAGCTTTTTTACTAAACAGAGTAAAAGCAGAGCAAAAGGAATTAGAAATGCTATTATTTACGGACTTGCAATTATTGCTATTTATGTAATATTAGGTTTAGTTGTAACTAAGATTTTTGGTCCCGATGCTTTAAATGCTTTATCTACTGATGTTTGGTTCAATCTGATTTTCTTCGTGATTTTAGTCATTTTTGCTACTTCATTTTTGGGAGCATTCGAAATTATGTTGCCAAATTCGTGGGCAAACAAAGCAGATCAACAAGCTGATAAAGGCGGAATTATTGGAATATTATTCATGGCTTTAGCTTTGGCAATTGTGTCCTTTTCTTGTACAGGACCAATTGTTGGAACATTATTAGTAGACGCGGCTTCAAACGGAGGAATTGCTCCGGTTGTTGGTATGTTAGGATTTTCATCAGCATTGGCACTTCCGTTTATGTTATTTGCAATGTTCCCAGGCTGGTTGAATTCATTGCCAAAATCGGGTGGCTGGTTAAATACAGTAAAAGTTGTTTTAGGATTTTTAGAATTGGCTTTAGCATTCAAATTTTTATCAAATGCCGATTTAGTTTTGCAATTACATTTCTTAGAAAGAGAAGTTTTCTTAGCAATTTGGATTGCTATTTTTGGAACTCTCGCGTTATATTTATTCGGAAAAATTACTTTGCCACACGATAGTCCTACTAATCACATTTCGGTTGGAAGATTGTCATTAGGGTTGCTTGTTTTAAGTTTTACGGTTTATATGATTCCGGGACTATGGGGAGCGCCTTTAAAATTAATTAGTGCTTTTCCGCCACCTCAAACTTATAGTGAGAGTCCATTTGGATTTGGAGGATCAGCAACTTCAAATGAAAATACAGGTGAAATAAAAGGTTTGCCAGAAGGGGCAGAATTAGGCCCGCATGGTATCATGGTTTTTCATGATTATGAAGATGGATTAGCTTACGCAAAAGAAATCAAAAAGCCAATTATGCTTGATTTTACAGGATATGCTTGTGTAAACTGCAGAAAAATGGAAAACAATGTTTGGTCAGATCCAACGGTTTTGCCAATCTTAAAAAATGATGTTGTCTTGATTTCTCTTTATGTTGATGATAAAAGAGAATTGCCAAAAGAAAAACAATTTGTTACTAAAGCAGGAGACGAAATCATTACAGTAGGTGATAAATGGACAGATTTTATGATTTCAAGATATAAAACAAATACACAACCATTATATGTTATTACAGATTTAGAAGGTAATAATTTGAACAGTTCAAAACCTACAATTAGTTATGTAAGCACAGAAGAATATTTGCATTGGTTGAAAGAAGGAATTTCTAATTTTAAATAAGATTTCTTTTTAGTTCTTAGTGATTAGTCCTTAGTGATTAGTCTTTAGTCTTAATCTTTTTAATGATTAATAAGTTAAACTAAACTAAAAGTATAGTGACTAATTACTAGGAGCTAATCACTAAGCACTAATAAAATATTAATTCAAACAAAAATCCCTCTAAGATAAACTTAGAGGGATTTTTTATAAAGGCAAAAAGAGGAAATTCTTTTTATTATAAGTATTCTCCGTGTTGAGAAATATCTAATCCTAATTCTTCTTTTTCTTCAGTAACTCTTAGAGGAGTTATTTTGTTTACAATAAAGAACAAAGCATAAGAAGCTCCAAAAGCAAAGATTGATACAATAACTAATGCTTTTAATTGTATTAAGAATAAAGTAGCGTCACCAAAAATTAATCCTTGGTTTTTTCCAACTATAGAGTTTACACTATTAGAAGCAAATACACCAGTTAATAACATTCCTACCATTCCGCCAACACCGTGACAAGCAAATACGTCAAGAGCATCGTCGATTTTTCCTTTAGGGAATTTGCTTACTACAAGGTTACTGATAACAGCAGCGATAATACCAATTGCTAAAGCGTGAGGAATACTTACGAATCCAGCAGCAGGAGTAATAGCTACCAATCCTACAACAGCTCCAATACAAGCTCCCATTGCAGATAATTTGTGTCCAAGAATTTTGTCAAGGAAAACCCAAGCCATAGCAGCAGAAGCAGCGGCGATTGTAGTTGTTCCTAAAGCCTGTGCAGCAAGACTGCTAGCTCCAACAGCAGAACCTGCATTGAAACCAAACCAACCGAACCATAATAAACCTGTACCTAATAATACATAAGTAATTCTTGCAGGATTAACTTTTTGAACTTTACGTTTTCCTAAGAAAATTGCTCCAGCCAAAGCAGCCCATCCAGCACTCATGTGTACTACTGTACCACCAGCGAAATCAAGAACTCCCCATCCAAAGAACAATCCGTCAGGATGCCAAGTCATGTGACATAATGGAGCGTATACGAATAAGATAAATAAAACCATGAATAATAAGTAAGCCCAGAAACGTACACGCTCAGCAAAAGCTCCTGTAATTAACGCTGGAGTAATGATTGCGAATTTTGCCTGGAATAAAGCAAAAAGGATCATTGGAATTGTTGGAGCTAATTCCCATGCCGTGTTTGCACTTACTCCTTGAAAGAATATATTTGAAGTAGGGTCTCCAATAAAACCGCCTATAGTTGGTCCAAAACATAATCCGAATCCAATTACTACCCAAAGAACTGTAACAATTACCATTGCCATGAAACTTTGAAGCATCGTGCTGATTACGTTTTTCTTGCCTACCATACCTCCGTAGAAAAATCCTAGTCCTGGAGTCATTAATAATACAAAAGCTGTAGCAACAACCATCCATGCTGTGTCACCTGTATCTAATTTTAATTGGACAACATGAGCACCTAATGTTTTTGATTCAGTAACAAATGAGATAGAAAAAATAGATAGTAATAAAATCGTGATGAGGATCACACTTAAAATAATTTTTCGCATAGTTATTTAGTTTTAAATTTTTTATAAAAGTATAAAATCAATCGACACCCCTATAAAAAATAGAGTCTAATGTTTAATTTTTGTTAATTTTTAAATTTGACCCCCTAAATTTTGCGTGTACTTCTTAAAAAAGACTTAAAATTTACAATTAATTAAAGTTAAAATGAGGAAAAGCCACAATTTCTGTAAATTATGATATAAAAAAGATAATATTATTCTTAAAATTATAGTTTTTTCTCTTCAAATATTCATTTGAACGTTTAAATTGTTTGATATAAATGAAAAAAGGCATCAATTGAATATTTCAAAAGATGCCTTTTTTTTACGAAAAGAAAGTTTTTATTTCTGACCGTACTTTTCTTTGAATTTTCTATTCAGTTTATTTTGGAAAGTATCTAAATTGATTAATCTTCCTTGAATAAAAGCAGTTGTCAATTTGTTTGTTCGCATATCTAAAGCATCTCCTTCAGAAATAAACAAAGTTGCATCTTTGCCAGTTTCTAATGAACCACAAGTAGCATCAACACTTAATAATTTTGCAGTATTCAGTGTAATAAGCTGTACAGCAACTTCTTTGTCAAGGCCAAAAGCGGCACAAGTTCCTGCCAAGAAAGGCAGATTTCGTACACTCATACGCTCATGATCACCGCTGTTTTCTAGACCTACAACAATGCCTTTATCAGTAAGTATTTTTGCCATTTTATAAGGCAGATTTACATCTTGGTCAGCACTTGTTGGCATATCGTGTACGCGTCTTAAAAGAACACCAACATTATATTTTAATAATTGAGCAGTTGCTTTGTAAGCTTCAAATCCGCCAACGATCACAATTTTTTTAATTTGATTGTCTGCCGCTAACTGAATAGCATCTACAATTTGTTTTTCTTCATCAGCGTGGATATAAAGTGTCTGAGTTCCGTCAAATAATCCTTTTGTAGCTTCTAGAACGATATTTCTTTCTTTAGGCGCTGTTTGATTATAGGCTTTAGCGTTGATTAAAAAAGCATTTATTTCTTCGGCCTGCTTTGGATAATCTTTGTTTGGTTCAATAACACCAGGCTCAAACCAAGATCCAGATCTTTTGAAGCTAGAAGGGAAATTCAAATGAATTCCGTCATTTTCTTTTACAATCGCATCTTTCCAGCTCCATGCATCTAATTGCACAATTGATGAAGTACCAGAGATTGTTCCTCCACGAGGCGTTACCTGAGCGACTAAAACGCCATTTGGACGAACAGTTTCTACAACTTTTGATTCAGAGTTATAAGCGACAATACTTCTAACATTTGGATTAAAAGTTCCAATTTCTTCTTCATCATCAGATGATTTTACGGCGTCAATTTCAACTAATCCTAAAGTTGTATTTGCAGCAATAAATCCAGGATAAACGTGTTTTCCTGAAGCATCGATTGTTGTGTCATAAGCATCAGCAGCAAGTCTGATGGTTGTTGCATCGGCTACTAAAGTAATTTTGCCGTCTTTAAAACCAATAGCACTATTTTGAATCACTTTTCCGTTGCCTAAGTGTGCTGTAGCATTTAAAATCAAAACCGATTTAGATTGCTTTGGCGCCGGAATTTGCTGTGCATTTATTTGTACCGAAGCACAAAATAACAACAGCAGTTTATATATGTTTTTATTTATCATGTTGTCTCTTTTTATCATTATGAATTTTCTAAAGCTCTTATAACTGTTCTAAAGTATCACAGTGATATTCTTTTTTCTCTTTTCTTGTTGGTGCCTGAGTGCTGTTTCCTTTATTTTTTTCTTGTAGCATTTGTCCAATCAATTGACTTCTTTCTTTAGTGATGTCCAATTGTTTCTGAGCATCTTTTTCGATATCAAAATAAACTACACCATCAATAATTGTTTTTTCAGCTTTAGCATAAATAGACAATGGATTTTCGCTCCATAAAACAACATCGGCATCTTTACCAACTTTTAAGCTTCCAACTTTATCATCAATATGTAATAATTTCGCAGGATTTAAAGTGACAAATTTCCAAGCATCTTCTTCAGAAATATTTCCATATTTTACCGCTTTTGCAGCTTCTTGGTTTAATCTTCTAGACATTTCAGCATCATCAGAGTTGTAAGCAACTACTAAACCTTCGTTGTGCATAATTGGCCCGTTGTACGGAATTGCATCATTAACCTCAAATTTATAAGCCCACCAATCAGAGAATGTTGAAGCTCCAACGCCGTGTTCTTTCATTTTATCAGCTACTTTATAACCTTCTAGAATGTGTGTAAAAGTATTTACTCTAAAGTTGAATTTCTCAGCAACATTCATCAAATTTAAAATTTCTGACTCCACATAAGAGTGACACGTAATGAAACGCTCTTTGTTTAAAATTTCAGCAAGAGTTTGTAATTCTAAGTCTACTCTTGGGGCTTTTCCTTTTTTATTTCCGGCATTGAATTTTTTCCAGTTTTCGTCATATTCTTTCGCTAATTGGAAATAATCTGTAAAAACCTGTTCAACTCCCATTCTTGTTTGTGGGAAACGAGTTGGATTGTCAATTCCCCAGTTCGCTTGTTTTACGTTTTCACCCAAAGCAAATTTGATAAACTTAGGTTGATTTTTGTATAACATTTCATCTGCAGAAGAGCCCCATTTCCATTTTACAATTGCAGAACGACCACCTATTGGGTTTGCAGATCCATGCAATAATTGTGAAATAGTAACACCTCCCGCAAGATCTCTATAAATATTAATATCTTCAGAGTTTACGACATCCTGAATCGTAACTTCGGCAGTTGAGTTGTGTCCGCTTTCGTTTACGCCTTTAGAAATTGCAATATGCGAATGCTCATCGATAATACCACTTGTGATGTGTTTTCCTTTAGCATCAATTACAGTTGCACCTGCATCAGAAAGATTTTTTCCAACTGCAGCAATTTTTCCGTTTTTGATTAAAACGTCAGTTTCTGTCAGAATTCCTTCTTTTTCGTTTGTCCAAACTGTAGCGTTTTTAAATAATAAAGTTTGAGCAGTTTGTTTTTTAGTATCACCAAAAGCAACGTTTGGATACGTTACTGGCATAACCGGATTTGGTTTTTCTGGTTTTAAAGTATCTTTTACAGCAACAAACGGGCTCGTTTTTACTGCATTCCAAACCAATTCCTCTCCATTTGATAAAACTGCTTTTCCAGATAAAGCATCTGTTTTTTCAACAAATCCTGTCAAACGTGTAAAGTTTGATTTAATAGTATCAGCAGGTTTGATTACCAGAGAAATCCAGTTTTTTGCAATAGAAAAAGTACTTTTTACTTTTTTAGCATCTGGAGTAGTAAGCTCTGATTTTTGAGCTTCAGCAGTTCCGTCAATTTTCCATTTATAAGTATCTTTTCCAACCGTTAAGTCGTAATTACCGCGAATATCTCTTGCATTAATATCATTCACAATAAATTTGCTTCCTTGCACCCAGTTTTCAAATAAAACCGTTTTCTCGTCAAAAATTTCTCCAGAAGTAACAATAAAATTGGCATAACTTCCAGTTTTTAAACTTCCTACTTCGTCGCTTTTTCCTAAAATAGCGGCAGGAATTGTAGTCAAGGCTTCTAAAGCTTTTGTTTTGTCAAAACCGTATTTTATTGCTTTTAATAAATTAGGTTTGAAATCTTCAATTTTCTTTAATTTGTCTGTCGTCAAGGCAAAAACAACTCCGTTTTCTGACAGCACTTTTAAGTTTGTTGGCGCCTGATTCCAGAAACGCATATCAGCCAATTCAATTTGGTTTGATAAATACGGATTCGAAACATCATAAGCATCTGGGAAACTTACTGGAATAATAAATTTTGCATTTGTACCTTTGATTTCTTCAATTCTTTCAAATTCATTTCCGCTTCCTTTTAAAACGTAGTTTAAGCCAAATTCTTTTGCAATTTTTGAAGCTCTTAAACTGTTCAATTTATCTTCTGTTGCAAAAATCTGAACCAGTTTTTCATTGCTAGCCAATGCTTCTAATGATAAATCTTTAGTATCAGAATTTCCTTTTTTGTACCAGTCTAAATCCAAATACATTTGGCGAAGCAAAGCCATCATACCCATTAAAGAACTTGGATATTGCTGATTGGTCAAGGCACTTCTCGTAAAGGCGAAGTGATTTGTTAATTTGTTTGAAATGATTTGTTTTGAGTTGTTTTCGTTGTTTAAAGCGACTAAAGCTCCAGATCCCTGAGCGATTCCGTCAGGCACGTGAGTTCCAACAACACCAAAACCAGCTTTCAAAAATTCATCAGCTTTTGGCTGATCGTATTTAAAAGTTTCATAACCGTTTACTTCTGGACGTACACTTTCGTTCCAGTAAAAACCAGTTCTTTTTGTGTCGTAAAGTGGGTTACGGCTGCGTCCTGGAGTTACATTTGCTTTTGGCTTTTCGATACCAAAATTGGTATAAATATCAATAAATGATGGGTAAATTGTTTTTCCCGTAAGATCAATTGTGATGCTGTTTTTAGGAATTGTAACTGTAGTTCCAACAGAAATTACTTTCCCATCTTGGATAAGCAAAGTTCCTTTTTCGATTTTTTGAGTTGGAGTCACATAAATGGTAGCATTCGTAAAAGCAGTAAAATTTTTACTTTTGTTGTGCACACTTTCATTAACAGGGAAATAGTCTTGAGCATACGTTTTTGTTAAAAAAACACTCAAAAAGAGTAGTAGTAGGGCTTTTTTCATATAGTATTTGCTAATTTGTTGCTAAAAATATGAAAATATGTTATACGAGTTTTATTTTTCTGAAATGTTTTTTCTCTATTTTAGACAAAGATTTCAGTAAACCGCTGATGGATAGTGTATATAGGACATTTATGAAAAATTTACAAAGAATAAAATGGGGAATTGTTGGACTTGGGAATATAGCCAATCAATTTGCGGCAGATTTGCTTTTGTTGGAAGATGCTGAATTGACGGCAGTTGCTTCCAGAGATAGTAGTAAAGCAAATGATTTTGCCCAAAAGTACAATTGCTCAAAAGCGTATGATTCGTATGAAGCACTTTTTGCCGATGAAGAAGTGGAAATTATATACATTGCCACACCACATGATTCGCACGCCGAATTGTCTATTAAAGCATTAGAATCTGGAAAGCATGTTTTATGCGAAAAACCAATTGCGCTTTCGTATTCAGATGCTGTTCGAATGATTGAAGCTTCAAAAAAGAATAATAAGTTTTTTATGGAAGCGTTCTGGACCCGATTTATTCCGACAATAAAAGAAGTTTTGCAGAAAGTTGAAAACGGAGAAATTGGCGAAGTAAAATATATAAATGCCGATTTTGCTTTCCGCGGAAGCGAAACCGAAAATCTTAGGCTTTTTGATAAAAAACTAGGGGGAGGCGCGTTATTTGATATTGGCGTTTATCCGCTATTTCTTTCCTATATAGTTTTAGGAAATCCGAAGGAAATTGTGGCAAAAGCTATAAAACATAAAAATGATATTGACTTGCATACTTCTATGATTTTGCAATATGAATCGGCACAATCGATTTTGCACGCTTCTATAGTTTCCGATTCTGATATGAAAGCAACTATTGCCGGAAGTAAAGGAAGAATCGGACTTAATTCGCCTTGGTTTGTCGCCGATGGATATTCTTTATTTATAGACGAAGAAAAAGAAGCTGTTATCAGTTTGCCGGTTTTAGGAAAAGGTTATGCGCATGAAATTATCGAATGCCATAATTGTATTCGGAATAATGAAATCGAAAGTAAACTTTGGTCGCATCAGAATAGCTTGGATTTGAGTAAGATTGTTGAGGAAATTAAAACGCAAATTAAATTGCCATTTTAGTCTAAATTTTTTTTGTAATAAAATATTTACAATAATTATTTTTTCATTAGATTTAAAAATCATTTAATGAAAGAATAATTATGTTAGTAAAAGTTTACGGAAGTGCCGTTTTTGGAGTAGAAGCAACCACAATTACGATTGAGGTTCATATGGATAAAGGAATTGGTTATCATTTAGTTGGACTTCCAGATAATGCAATAAAAGAAAGCAGTTTTAGAATTGCGGCCGCTTTAAAAAATAACGGATTAAGTCTTCCCGGAAAAAAAATAACCATCAACATGGCGCCCGCCGACCTCAGAAAAGAAGGTTCAGCATACGATTTACCACTCGCAATGGGAATTTTAGTCGGCTCCGACCAAATAAAAGCACCCGAAATTGAACAATATATTATCATGGGTGAACTTTCATTAGACGGAAGTTTGCAGCCTATTCGCGGTGCGTTGCCAATTGCGATAAAAGCAAAAGAAGAAGGTTACAAAGGATTTTTTCTGCCAATTCAAAATGTGAAAGAAGCTGCAATAGTCGCCGGACTTGATGTTTATGGAGTTTCAAACTTGCAGGAAGTAATAGATTTCTTTAAAGGAAAAGGAACGCTTCAGCCAACAGTAATTGACACTCGCACCGAATTTTACAAAACACTCGATTTCCCTGAGCATGATTTTTCAGATGTAAGAGGTCAGGAAAGCATCAAACGTTGTATGGAAATCGCCGCCGCTGGAGGTCATAATATCATTTTAATTGGTCCGCCAGGAGCGGGAAAAACAATGTTGGCAAAGCGTGTCCCGAGTATTTTGCCTCCAATGACTTTGCGTGAAGCGCTTGAAACAACTAAAATTCATAGCGTTGCCGGAAAGTTGAAAGAAGTCGGTTTAATGAATCAGCGACCTTTTAGAAGTCCGCATCATACCATTTCGAACGTCGCTTTAGTCGGAGGCGGAAGTTACCCGCAACCGGGCGAAATTTCAATGGCGCATAATGGTGTTTTATTTCTGGACGAATTGCCCGAATTTAAACGAGATGTTTTAGAAGTAATGCGTCAACCGCTCGAAGATCGCGAAGTAACTATTTCAAGAGCTAAATTTACCGTAACTTATCCGTCATCGTTTATGCTTGTGGCAAGTATGAACCCGAGTCCGAGTGGTTTTTTTAACGATCCGAGTATGCCAAATACCTCTTCACCACATGAAATGCAACGTTATATGAGCAAAATTTCAGGTCCGCTTTTAGACCGAATTGATATTCATATCGAAGTAACGCCCGTTCCTTTTGAGAAACTAGCAGATGACCGAAAAGCCGAAAGCAGTGTTGAAATCAGAAAACGTGTTACTGTAGCGAGAGAAATTCAGACGAAGCGATTTCAAGAAATCGAAAACATACATTACAATGCCCAAATGAGCAGTAAATTAATTCGTGAATTTTGCGCATTAGATGCACAGTCAAAAGAACTACTAAAAACCGCAATGGAAAGACTCAATCTTTCCGCACGGGCTTATGACAGAATTTTGAAAGTCGCAAGAACAATCGCTGATTTAGACAATGCTCCGTCCATAATTTCACAGCACATCGCCGAAGCTATTCAATACAGAAGTTTAGATCGTGAAGGATGGCTGGGATAATTGTTAATTGTTAATTATGAATTATAAATTGTTAATTGTATAACCGCTTGTCACCTGAGCGATCCTGATGTTTCGGGAGAAGGCTTGTAAAGCTTAAACTTTTTTCGACAGCTTAGTTCAGTCAACTGGTTTAAAAAAAAAATCCCGCCTTACTAAAAGCGGGATTTCATTTATAAAGTTAGAAAAATTTATTTTTGATTTTCTTCAAAAATTTTATCCAAGCCTTCCATTGCAATGGTAAAACCTTCTTTAAAGCCCATTGCAATAATTTGTTCCAGATCTTCTAAGGTTTTGTGTTTAATAGCAATATCAACAAAAGTCGAATCACCATTTTCAGAAAAATTTACATCCCAGTCAGAACGTGGGAAATCGACATTTAAATTTCCTTCGCTGTCGCTGAAAGCATCCAAATATTTAAAATTCGTTTTCGGCGTTATTGAAGTAAAATCAGCAATCGCCCAATGTTCTTCACCTTCGGGGCCAACCATTGCATAAAGTCGGCGTCCGCCTTCTTTAAAATCCATACTTTTTGTTCTGGCTTTCCAAGGTGCAGGCGCCCACCATTGATCCAAGATTTCAGGTTCCGTCCATGCCGACCAAACATGTGATAACGAAGCGCCAAATTCACGTTTTACATTTACCGTATTGGTTTCTTTATCCACAGTAAAATCCATTAAAAAATTTGATTTCATATTTTTCATTTTTTAAAAGCATTAATAATTGGTTAAATAAAAAGGCTTAATTTTTTGCTTCCAGTATTTTATCCAAGCTTTTCAGTGTAGCTGTAAATCCGTCTTTAAAGCCCATTGCAATAAGTTGTTCAATTTCTTCTAAAGAATCGCGTTTGATAACGATGTCAACAACAGTCAGTTCGCCTTCTTCAGAAAAAGTAATATCCCAAAGCGAACTTCCAAAATTCGGAATCGGATTTTCATCGGCATCACAAAAAGTCGAAGTATGCTTAAAATTCGTTTTTGGAGAAATAGATGTATAGTCAAAAAAACTCCAGCGTTCATCACCTTCAGGACCTACCATGGCGTACAGTCTTCGTCCTCCTTCTTTAAAATCCATCTTCTTTGTTTTTGATTTAAAAGGAGCCGGTGCCCACCATTGATCCAGAATTTCAGGTTCTGTCCAAGCAGACCAAACATTTGACAATTTCGCGTTAAATTCGCGTGTTACATTTACGGTTTTATTTTCCTTATCTACGGAAAAATTCATTGTAAGATCAGATTTCATTTTCTTTAGATTTTAAATTCATTAATACTTGGTCCAATTGATTAAAACGGCTTTCCCAAATTTTCTTGAATTGCTCCAGCCAGTGGTCTATTTCTTTCATTTTGTCGATTTTGAGTTGATAATAAATTTCTCTTCCCATTTTTTTTTCTTCGAGTAATTCACATTCGTTCAGGATTTTGATGTGCTTTGAAACTGCTTGTCTTGTGGTATTGAATTGTTCTGCAATCGCATTTGGAGTCAATGCATTGGCAGAAATCAAGACCAAAATAGCTCTTCGTGTCGGATCGGCAATTGCCTGAAAAATATCTCGTTTCATCTCTAAAATAAAATTACGCAACTAATTAGTTGCGAATATACGCAACTTTTTGGTTGCGCAATAAAAAAAACAAACTTTTTTAATTAAAAAAAGCTTAAACAAAAAAAAGACGCATTAAAATTGCGTCTTTTTCTCGGTTTTCATGTTATATAATTATTGTCGAAATTTATTCTTAACGATAATGTCTTTGAGTTTAGCTTTTAAGTCTTCGCCCGTATCAAAAACCATTTGTTCATTATTTGGAAACGGAATTGCACGTTTATTAAAGTTGCCAAGATAATTGTCCTCGCAAGCATTTTTGTCGCCTTTGTAAGTCGAATAAATATTCTCAAAAACAAATTCGCTAGCAATAGGAAAAGTTTGAACCAGCTGATTCGATTTCAAATCTACATAATCCACTTTTGCAGTAACTTGGCATGATTTAAATTGTCTGAATTCATAAACCGAAGCACGTAGCACTTTGTAATTATCTACTTTAATTTCTTTTCCAAGACTATCTTTTACAGGTTTTCCGCGACTGTCTAACAGCGTTTTTACGCCATCTTTAATCTGTCTTTCCTTAGTGAATTCCTTCTCTTTAATTTGCTCTGGAGAAATATAAATGTCTCTAAAATTAATAATCAGGCTATAATCGTATTTCACATTTTTTTGTCTGGCACTATGATAAACGGTCCATTTATCATTTAATCCATAAGTTTTGAAATCCAATAAATCGTCCTGAAGCATTTTCGGAATCACCAAATTGGTTTCGTTTTTAGCATAAACATCAACAAAATCAGTTCCTTTAAACTGCGCATCGTCCATCAGTTTTTTTGCATTTTTGTAATTTGGATTTAAACTTTCCAAATATGCAAAATCATCATACGCTTTTCTAAAATCCATTTTGTTATTCGATTTCAAAAGGGCAGAAGCGTTCTCATACAAATATTTTGAAAGCACAGTTTTGCTGTTTACAATTTCATTCGAATAATTATCAAACGGAAAAAGCGCATTTCTTCCCTGCTTTATTAACTTCAAAGGTAAAATCGGTCTGATTTTTTCTTGTCGATTATTTAGCTGTAAATAAGTATTGTAGATGCGTTCAGCATTGGCAGGATTATTTTCTTTATTAAGCATTTCCAGATTACGTAAATCTCTGTCTTTCGCTTTTGCAAAAGCCTCTTCGAGTAAATACACGTAATCTTGTTTTCCCTTTGAATCTTTATTGGTTCTTAAAGCTTCGACCGCACGATCAATTGCGCCGTCATAATTACCGTCGCTTATTAACGCCTGAGTTGTTTTTACACCGCACGAAGAAAAGGCTAAAAATAATATAGAAAATAGAAAAGTAATTTTTTGCATGTTGTATTTTTTGAAGGTGTAAATATATCTTTTTTAACTTTCAACAACTATGCCTTTTTTTGATTTATTTAAGGAGCAGAAACCGATGTTTTCATAAGAACTTTTAGTCCCGCTTTCGCCTTTATCTCTCCGTTCCACTGCGAGGATATCGGCTCTATCGGGGCTAGATTAGTTCATTTAGTTTTTCATAACGACATTTATAACGCGTAATAAATAGAGATCATTTATTGAATACTTATTAATTTAAATTTTTTAGCAGTCGGATTAAATTCATAATTCAAAGTATTTCCTTTAAAACATTGGTTTGATTTTTCAAATAAAGAGTTGACGATTTTTATTTTTTGCGTCCCAATGAAATCATACTCAAATCCAATATAATTATCTTTAAATGATTCCAAGCACTCATCATTAGTTTGATCTATAATTAGGGCGTTTAAAGGAGTATCAAATATATTTTGAAAAGGTATAGACTTTAGTTCTCCATTTAAATATTCAAATGCCATAAGGTCATTTCCGTCACCAACTATATCATCGGTTATTACAATATAATTATCGGATTGTACTTTGTAAATAGACAAAATCCAATGTCCGTCAACAACTTGAATTTCAATTGTGTTTGGTTGAATCAATTTGAAATGAGAAAAGTGACTAGGCGATCCGGTTGTGTAGTTGTTTTTTTGTATGTGTTTTACAAATTCAAGTCGTTCACTTTTCTCCCAACTCCAGCTTGCCATTGAACTATCTGGTAAAATGGTAAGAATGTCTAATAAGTTTTTATGTTCGAGGTAATTGATTTTTAAAGCGGTTGCCTTTTGAAGACTATCATTTTCAATTTCAACATTTGGACTGTTTTGTGATTTTTCATTTAAAATTTTAGAATCTAAATTTTCGTCATTCTTTTTACAAGAAGTCAAAAACAAGATTAAAAAGAATAGCATTATATTTTTCATATATAGATTTAGAATAAAAGTAAAATTATTGAATAGTAAAATGATTAATCGATTTTCATACCGCTTTCTGCATCAAATTGTTTGCGTTCTTCTTCGCTCATTCTGTTTCGTAAAACTTTAATGGTGTAACCACCATATAATTTTCCATTTTCTAGATACATCCAATCACTAATTTTAGAAGGATCAATATCTATTTTATCGCCAGATTTGTACTCTTTTACATATTCTGGATCATTATTTAAAATCCCCGAATATTTACCATCTTTAAAAACAACATTCCCAATCCACATATGTTCGGTTCCGCTTGAATTTGTAAATTCAACTTTTAAAGCCTGATTTTGAGCTTTCGGATTCGTTAAGCTTGCATTAAAATCATTTAAGGTTTCATTTGCCTTTGTTATAGCGGCGTTCATTTCTTTATCTTCACTTTCTACGCCATAAATTGTCGGCTCATTTTCTCTTTCAATCTTATTTGATTCTTTACAGCTTATTAGGCAAAATAGGCTTACCAAAATTAAAAATTTTGTTTTCATTTGTGTATTGTATTTATAGAATTTTAGTGAATATCTTTTTCTTTATTTGTATTCCTTACCATTAAAAACTAATTTGGATGTTGATTTTTTGATCGTTTCTTTAGAAATACAATCATCATTTTTGAAGGTATTTTTTGTTTTGGTAATTTTTGTTTTAACAATAAGATTATTAAAATTATTGGTTTGCAGTTTGTCAATATCAATTGTTGAATCGTTGTCTTCAAATTCTCCAGAACAATTAGTATCCCATTCTCCACCAAATTGATAAATAGTATAATTATGAAGTACAGGTTTTAAACTGTTTTTATCAATAACATATAGTGTTAAGTTGGTTTCATTGTAAGGATTTGGTCGACTGCTTCCAGTATAATTTACTCTTACGCCAAAAGCCCTTGTAGTTTTGTTTAATATGTATAATCCAGTATCAATTGAAATGTCGGATAACATTACAGCATCTGAAGTCCAGGCATTGGGTTCAATAAATTTATAGATTATTTTTCCTGTCGTATTATCGATGATTATTATATAAGCATCTAGCACGAAATAATCAACAGTAACTTCAGAAGCATATTTTGGAATAACTAATACGCTTTTTGTTTTATCATACGGCAGTATTTTTTCAGTAAAAAGTTCCAAGTCTACTTGACTTTCTTTTAGTTTAAGTTGTTTTAAAACGGAATATAGATGATCTGTATTTTGCGAGAACAAAAACTGTGTACAAAATAGTAAAGCGAAAAGATACTTTTTCATTTTTTTGACTTGCAGGGATTATGCATTTAATTAGCTAGTAATTTTTTAATCAAAACAATCTGCCCCAAATGGTAATAACTATGTTCGATCATGGCATCAATATTTCTTCTGTAGGTTCCATACTTTTCATCAGCAAAAAACTGATCTAATTTTTCGTCAGACATTTGTTCTACAAAAGAAGCAAATTCTTCAGCTGAATTCCAAAATCTATTTAAAAAAAATTCCCAATCTTCCTGACTAGAAATAGGAGGAAAGTCAAAGCTAAATTGATCTTTTATATCCAGTGTTCCGCCTTTAAAAACATTATTAATTCCATTAATATAATAATGAATATGCTGCGCCAAAACTGCAATTGTATTTAAATTTCGAACCGGAGTAATAGCAATTTTCCAGTCTAGATTTTCGAGCTGATCTTTAAAATTGGTATTAGCAATCCAAGTCCCGTTTAAGATAACTTCTCTAAATCGATTAGCAATTTCTATTGTATTTTTCATCTTTAAATAAATTTATGTAGAAAAAATCAAAATGCTAATATAAAAAATTACGTACGAAATTTTGAGATTTTTTATTGTTGATAAAGAGGTGCAATGCAGTCAATCTTCTTCTTTATTTTTAAATATACTTCAACCACCAATGCTGATTTTCAGCCTTATATTTTCCAAACCATTGACAAGGTTTATAAAGAATTGTTACCACAAAAATCCACATTAAATAAATTTCCCAAAGAGGTAAACCGCTTACAACATTTCTTGATCTTCCAAAAGTTCCTGCAGCAAATTCAATTTGCGACCAACTGAAACCTTGCGCAAAAAGCATCATTATTGTTAGAATATGAATGACATAAAAATGGACGATAAAGTAAAACAAAGGCACTTTTCCATAAAATAAAGTTACTTTTTTGACTGTATTATGAAATTGATCCGCAAAAGCAAGAAGCAAAAACATAATACCTAAATTTAGCAAACAAAATAGGAGCGAAGGCGGATATTTGGTGACATTAATAAAAGACAAAAAGGTAAAAACAGCATCTTTTTGAAGCTTCCACAATGCTGGGTCGCCATAAATATTCAAGAAGCGAATCACGACAAATAATGCTAAAGCACTACATCCGATTTTGATAAACAATTTTTTTCTTTTTTCAATTTCCAGGTCAAAGAATTTTCCGCTGGCAAAACCAACGAGCATAATTCCCAGCCACTGAAGTGGAGGATAGGCCATAATAAATACTCTTCCCAATAACGGATTGCCAAATGGAGTACCAAATGGGCTTATGAATGAAGTTAAAACTGCATTCAATTTCAAATTTTGCGAAATCACAATAAAAGGTAAAAGATTATGGAAAATTAGAATGCACAATCCAATGATTCCTAACACTCTGGAAGGAATTTTTAGTGATAATCCTAAAATTATAAACCCAAAACCTATTGTGGCTATTACTTCAAATAAAAGCGTATGAAACCCTATATCGAAGTACAATCCGAAATTGAAAATTGTAAATTCAAGGAAGATCAGCCAAAAACCTCTTTTCAATAAAAGCTGTCTTGTTTGAGCTAAATTATTTTTATTTTGAAGCGAAAGATAAACCGAAGTTCCCGCCAAAAAAACAAAAGTTGGCGCACATAAATAGGTAATCCAGCGTGTAAAAAACAACCAAGGTGTAGTTGTTGACAAATCAGTCGGACTTTGCGCAAGCGAATCAACATGCATCAAATCCCGAACATGATCAAGAGCCATAATAATCATTACAATGCCTCGGACAATATCTATAGATGGCAATCTTTTCATGGTTTTCTGATTTTAAAATGACAAATAATTTTCACATTAAACAAAGACGAAAGATATATTTTTTAAATAAAGCGTTTGCAAAACTGCTTTTCATCTTTTGTATCTATTACAATTGTATGTGCCCAAATATCACCAAGTCTTTGATTGTATTTGGTGTTTTTAATTAACAAAATCCCAAATATTCCGAAGGGCCAAATATCGAACAGATCCAATAAATGCCTTTTAAATGATTGTCCAATGGTTACACTAGAACTATCATTATCTCGAATAGAAATAACTTGTAGATCAAACATAAGATTGCCTAGAGTTCCGCCAAATTTTACTTCAAAACCAACTAAATAACCAAACCAGACTAACGCATTTAGGAATGCTGGAAATCCTTTTAGTTTATATCCATTTTCGATTTCTTCCCCAAAATAAATAAACATAACGGTGGTGAATCCGAATAGCAAAGTATAATCGACTAACCCCGCAAGTATTCTTTTTTTAAGATTTGGTTTAGTCGCTATTTTTTCTTGTCCCATGTGTTTATTCTGTGGGTTTTAATTGTATTTTAAATTTTTCAATTTGTCTTTTATGACGCAAAACATGTACAATAGCATGTTCCATTAATTGTTCAATATCATAAACTTGTCCCCAACCCGTTTTTATTTTTAATGAATTGTCATATTGCTCTAATTCATGATCTTTAATTTCTCTGAAAACACTTTCAGTAAATTCGAAAACATTCGTTAAATCGTTTAAATATTCGGCAATAGTTAAGTGAAAAACCTTCTCTGGTCTTGGAATATTATGTCCTTTTAGATTTTGAATATTTATAGCATAGATATAACCAGATCTTACAACGTGTGATAAAATGGTTTGTATCGATTTACAATCTTCATTAGTTGTTTTTTCGTCGATAATGTTTGTCAAGGCATGATCGGGGATATTTTTAATCACATTTTTAAGGTCTGAAATTGCTTGCTTATAAATGTCAAGCAATGCTCCAACTGCGCCTTCTCTATTCATTTTTTTAGTTGCTGTTTTAATAGGGATTTATTTTGCACGAAAGACTGACGAGAATAGGAGCTAGGGAAAACGATAATTTTATTAATCACAATTCTGTCAAAAACGCTTTTGTAAAAGTTTTTTATTCTTTTTTTGAAATGTAGAAATAAGCCATATCATATTCTTTTGATGATTTTAATATTGGATAAAGTTTATCATCTTTAATCAACCATTTTTTATTGGCAGGAAAAGCATCCTTGTTTTTTAGAATCAATATGTCTTTCTTAATTGTCCAAGTGCCCGACGTTACATGTTCACCACCCAAAGAATAGCTCATTTCAAAAGTTCCGTCAGCTTTAAAATTAGCAGTTGATTGAAGAAAACTTGTTTGAAATTCATATACTCCTGAGACATTTGATTCACTTTGTATGTTTTCTTTTGATATTATGGAGGTTTTGGTCACTTTAGTAGTAAAAGCTGATAAAAGCACAACAGCGATAACAAAAAAGAAGAAGCGAGAAATAATTTTAGATTTAATCATTTGTTGGTTTTTTGATGTTAATAGAAAATTAGCTTATGATTTCAGCTATAAATTATTGTTGGCTAATTGATTAAGGTAAAAGTGCCTCAATTTTAGCTTCCGATTTTTCTCTTAAAGGACTATCTGGACGAAAGCTCCAAATAATTAAAAATTTTCCTTTAGCAACATATTCTTCCGGATGTTCATCAGTTGGCTGACCATCTTTTCCCCATAATAATCCTTGTAGAAAACGATCACCTTTAAATACATGTTCAAATTCAAAATACATGATAGAACCACGGTCGCCTTTGCTTCTGAAATTTTGAATAGCTTTGCTTTTTACAGTTCCAACAATATTGCTGTAGGTTTCAATGTCGTTGTAAAAAGTGCAGGCTTGAGGCGTAATGCAAATATTGCCGTCGTTTGAAGTATAGTTTTTCGGAATTTCTTTAGGTTTTAATTTTAAATCAGCAATCGTCTGACTGAATAGATTTGTAGTAAGAAACAGGAATAATACCGATAGGGGGATCGCAATTTTCATGGTTTTTGGGGTTTTAGATTTGGAAGTTATTATATTTAGATTTATGATCTCCTAATTTTCACCTGATAAACAATTTCCCAAAAGATAATTGAAAGCACAGCATTTGTAAAAATCGCTGTTTTAACCAAATACGGATCATAATTGTCAAGCAAGCGTAAATTGGTAAACTTTAAAGCCAAAAACAGAGATAAAGCAGCAATGAGAATTGAGCAGATTATATTAAGTAATACATTCCATTTTAAAGCAAGGAAAGCATAAAGTAAATTGAGAATGGCAAAACCACAGCCTAAAGTTATATAAGGATCTGTTTTTAATTTTTCTCCAATGGTAAGTAAAATGGTAGTTGTTGTAAGGTATAAAAAGAAGAGAATAGAATAAATAAGAATTCGTACTTGTGGTTTCATTTTGTTTGTTTTTAATAATGAAGTTTTTCTACACGAATATAATATTAAAAGCCATACAAAATAAGGAAGACTTCAAACAGAATTCAACAATTTTTGATTCAAGTTTTTTGAATAGATTTTTTATCTAAAAAAATTACGCTGATATTTTATCGGTATCATTTTCATCTTCTAAAATATAATTAGAAGGCGTTTTTCCTAAATGCTTTTTGAACATAAAAATAAAAGCGCTGGCCGTTTCGTAGCCTAAATCTAAAGCAATTTCTTTAATGGATTGTTTTTCGCCTAATCGTTTAATAGCTTCGATGAGTTTTAAACGAGCGCGCCAATCACTAAAATTCATTCCTAATTCCTTAATAAATAAGCGAGATAAAGTTCTGCTGCTCATAAACGAAAGTTCGGCGTAATAATCAATGTTATGTTTGCTTGCTACATCGTTTAATAAAAGTTCAACTACTTTTTGAAGTCTTTCATTATTTGTCGTTGGCAAAAAAGTAGCACTTGGCACAATCTGCGCCAATTCATCCAGAAAAACAGCAATAATTCTAAGTTGTGAATCGGTTAAATTACCGTTGGTTCCAAAAGAAATGATTTTGAAAATCAGCTGTTTTAAGAACATCGGAATATCAAAAGAAAAACTGTTTGTTGGCAATCCTTCAGTCGCAGAAGGATCGATAAAAACGCTATAATAATTAACGTCTTTCTGAAAAGTAACCTGATGCTCGACACCGCTTGGAAGCCACAATCCTTGTAACGGATTTACAACCCAAATATGATTTCCAACCACAACATGCATGACACCACGCGTAGCATAAATAAGCTGTGCTCTTGGATGCGAGTGCGAAATGCACATTTCGTTATTTACCGTTTCAGTATAGCCAATAACAGGAATTGATGGATCAACTTGGTATCCATAATCCTGTGCCATTCGATATGTCCGAATCTGATTATTCATTGTCCAAATATAGCAATTTTGACAAAGTTATTTATTTCAATTTTGTAATTAAATAATGCAGCTGTTATTTTTAAAATAAAGATTAACCTAAAAACAACTCATGGAAACCGTTAAAGTACAACCAGAAGTAATTAAAAAAACGACGTATTCAATACTTTTTATAATCAGTTTTTCGCATTTAATTAATGATCTTTTACAAGCTGTAGTTCCGTCAATTTATCCGCTCATTAAAGAAAATTTCGGGCTGAGTTTTTCTCAAATCGGAATTATCACTTTTACGTATCAAATCGTAGCTTCAATTTTACAGCCGTTTGTGGGAATGTATACCGATAAAAATTCAAAACCGTATTCGCTTATTATTGGAATGTGTTTCACCATGACCGGATTATTTCTCGTTTCTATTGCATCTAGTTTTACATTTCTATTGTTATCAGTAAGTTTAATCGGAATTGGATCTTCGATTTTTCATCCTGAATCTTCGAGAGTGGCACATTTGGCTTCAGGCGGAAAAAAGGGATTGGCGCAGTCGATTTTTCAATTGGGAGGAAATGCCGGAAGCGCAATCGGACCTTTATTGGCGGCTTTTATTATCATTCCGCATGGACAAAGTTATGTGGCTTGGTTTTGTATTATTGCCTTGATAGGAATTTTTGCTTTGTATAAAATTGCGCTTTGGTACACGGAACATTTGTCTGAAAGAAATGCCAATAAAGCCTCGCTTAAAATCGAAACGCATCATTTATCTAAAAATAGAGTTATTGGTTCGTTGATTATTTTATTGGTTCTGATTTTCTCCAAATACTTTTATATGAGCAGTATTACGAGTTATTATACCTTCTTTTTAATTGATAAATTCCATATTTCGATTCAGCAATCGCAAGTTTATTTATTCCTGTTTTCTGGAGCTGTTGCTGCAGGAACTTTAATTGGCGGACCAATTGGCGACCGAATCGGAAGAAAATATGTAATCTGGGTTTCGATTTTGGGAGTTGCGCCATTTACTTTAATGTTGCCTTATGTAGATTTATTTTGGGTCGGAACTTTATCTGTAATTATCGGATTGATTCTTTCTTCGGCATTCTCTGCAATTTTAGTTTACGCAACCGAATTATTGCCCGGAAAAGTAGGTTTAGTAGCCGGTCTTTTCTTCGGATTTGCCTTCGGAATGGGAGGTTTAGGTTCAGCCGTTCTAGGAAAAATCGCCGATGCAACGAGTATAGAATATGTTTTTAAAATTTGTGCATTTCTGCCTTTGATTGGGATTATTACTGGTTTCTTGCCGAATATTGAGGGCAAGAAGAAAGTTTAGATTTTTTTTAAACACATAGAGACATAGGATTTGGATTGCCGGTAAAAGGCATTTCATTTGTTTAAAACACACATAGTTTTCTTGATGGAAAATTATTTGTGTTTTTTTGTTTTATAGCTAGCGCAAGCGTCTTGCTCGTGCCTGTAAAGTTTTTACGTTGTTGATTTCCTAAGTTTGTGTTCATGAGCGGGACGCTCGCGTGGGGAATTTTATATGCTAAACTATTTAACTGATCCAGGTTCTCGATTTTCTAACGATTACCCATTTTCCACTAATCTTTCTCAAATATATCGCTTTTCCGGTTCCGCATAAATGACCACAGTAGCGATTTAATTCCACATAAGCTTTTTGTTTGTCTAAAGAAAAAATGGGAATTTTCATTTGATAGAAATTGAAATCTTTTCCATTTTCCTTTCTTGTAAATTCTTTTTCGATTGTCGTTGTATTTATTCTATCTAAAATAGGATTCCCGACTTCGAACTTTTCTTCATTCGAGCTCTGAGCCATTATGGTTGCTGAATCTTTTGTGGAGAAAAACACTTCATTATTAATTTTCTTATGAAGAATATCAGAGATAGACTGCCTGCCAGGAAAGAGGGGAGGTATGAGGCCGTTTTTTAATTTTACTGGTGTTTCTATTTTAACTGCTTCCAATTCAGTACAAAACATTTTGGAGTTTTTCATCTCTTTAAACACATTTAAACTATCCTGAATTATTACAGCTGCAATGATTGCATTGATTTCTTTGGAATCGATTTCTGTTTTTTCGTCTTTATTTTGGCAATTTAAAAACGTGAAAACAAGGAAAAGTAATATGAGTTCTTTTTTCATTATAGAATTAATTATTTTTTAATTTCAATATCAAAAAATCCGACTTTTCCATCATCATATGATTGTTTCCAATTATAATAACCTTCTTCTATTTCTGCTAATTATTATTATGCTTTTCTGAGTTTGCAATACTTTTCAAAAAAAAAACATTTTTAATCTATCATGATCAATATTTTTTTCTTTAAAAAATAAAATAATCAAATAATGGTTTTCTAAGTTTGATATAGGCTAAAATATTAAATTAATACTTACAAAATATTAAAATAGTTTTTTTATTTCCTTATGAAAACGAAATTGCGTCAGGGATAGAGGTGGCATCCTTTTGTGAAGTGGAACTAAGCAAAAGATATATCTGAAAGTTTGACCCAGCTGTCGAGACGGCTCGGGAGGAGATGCCCAACTGATTAAATTCTAAGTTTTTTAAATTCAAAACCCTAGTTATCCCCAATCTTGTCATTTCGACGGAGGAGAAATCTTCGCAAGTAGCTCTACAAAGATTGGAAACGTTTTGGATAGATTATTCAAATAAGTAATTCAAAAAATCCAAATCAGGATTAATAGTCTTTATCAATTCAATTTTCTTTTCCCTGCGCCAATCTTTTATTTCTTTTTCTCTCGCGATTGCTTCTTGTATCCAAGTGAACTTTTCATAATATAGCAAGAATGTGGCGTTGTATTTTGATGTAAAGGTTTTGTTTTCACTTGTGCTATTTTCCTTGTGTTGGTTTAGACGGATTTTTAAGTTGTTTGTAACTCCGGTGTAGAAAACGGTTTTGTATTTATTTGTCAGAATGTATATGTAGTATGTGTGATAGCCTTCTTCATGTTGCATTTTTTTCAGGAAAGATAAAATATTTATTTAAGATTTTTCTTTCTTTTAATGTACTTTTGTTTGATATGCTTTGTGGAGCTACTTGCGAGGATTTCTCCTTCGTCGAAATGACAATATTGGGCAAAAAAATCCCGTTCACCTTTCGGGAACGGGATTTCAACAATTGATATTCTCTTTTTTTTTATTTTAAACTGTTGCAGCAATTTCTTGTGGCAACGGAATTTGATTTTTAAGTAAATCTTCGAATGTTTCAGCTTGGCGAATTAAGATTCCCTGACCGTTCATCCATAAAACTTCGGCTGGTTTGTATCTTGAATTGTAGTTCGAAGACATTGAGAAACAATATGCTCCAGCGTTTCTGAAAGATAAAATGTCACCTTCAGTAATTTCTGGAATTCTGCGGTTGTTTGCAAAAGTATCTGTTTCGCAAATGTATCCTACAACTGAGTAAAAACGCTCTTTTCCTTTTGGGTTCGAAATGTTCTCAATATGGTGTGAAGATCCGTATAACATTGGGCGAATTAAGTGATTGAAACCACTGTCAACTCCAGCGAAAACTGTTGATGTTGTTTGTTTTACTACGTTTACTTTTACTAAGAAATGACCTGCTTCACTCACCAAGAATTTCCCTGGTTCGAAAATTAAGGTTAAATCTCTGCCGTATTCTGTACAGAAAGCATTGAATCTTTTTGATAATTTTTTACCTAATTCTTCAATATCAGTTTCGATATCGTCTTTTTTGTAAGGAACTTTGAAGCCACTTCCAAAATCTAAGAATTGTAAATCTTTGAAATGTTTAGCGGTATCAAATAAGATTTCAGCAGCATACAAGAATACTTCGATATCTAAAATATCAGATCCTGTGTGCATGTGAATCCCTACAATACTCATTTTTGTATTTTCAACAATTCGCAAGATATGTGGAATTTGGTGAACAGAAATTCCGAATTTGCTATCGATATGTCCAACAGAAATATTAGCATTTCCACCCGCCATTACGTGTGGATTGATACGAATACATACTGGAATATGAGGATGTTTTGTTCCGAATTGCTCCAGAATAGATAAATTGTCGATATTGATTTGTACACCCATTGCGGCAACTTCTTCGATTTCTTCTAAAGAAACTCCGTTTGGTGTAAAGAAAATTTTGTCAGGATCATAGCCAGCATGAAGTCCTAACTGAACTTCCTGAATTGATACAGTATCTAAACCAGACCCCATGTTCTTTAATAACTGAAGAATCGCAACGTTAGACAATGCCTTCATGGCATAATTAACTCTTAAGTTTTCTACCTTAGAGAAAGCTTTAGTTAATCTGTTGTACTGAGATTGGATTTTTTCGGCATCATAAACATATAATGGACTTCCAAATTGGTCTGCTAACTGCAGTAAATCTTTTGCTTGCATTTTTAAATCATTTTGGGCAAAGTTATTACACTTTTGAGTAACTGCAAATTAATTGTAGAAAAATAACAAATTGTAACAAATTGTTTGTTTTTAAACAAAAACTTGCTTGTTTTCGAATTTTATAACCTTTTTAAAGGTGCTGAGGTTCTAAGATGCTAAGGTACTAAGTTTTTTTGCCTCGAATTCACAAATTAACTATTTCTTAAATGATGTTGAAATTGTTTTTGCCACTGATTGCATTGATTAAATGAATTTTTATCCCAATTTTTAAAAGAAGTCAAATGTTTGAATTTAGCCCCGATTACTTCACTAAGATATATTTTAATTTGTGTTCAGTGAACTTCGTTTGAGGCGGTATCCTCGAAGTGAAACGGAGAGATATAGCCGAAAGCGGGAACCATGTTTAATAGAAGCAAATTGTGATGCTTCAAAAAAACAAAACCCTTGAATATAAATTCAAGGGTTTGTTAGTAGTTATGTTGTTTATTGGAAAAGATTAATAAAATGCAAGGAAAAAAACTTAGAACCTTAGCATCTTAGAATCTTGGAGCCTTAAAAATTATAGACTCGGTAAATCTCCTTTTCCTTTAGTAGGCAGGTTGGTAGAGCCCATTAAGAACAAATCTACCTCTCTTGCTGCTTCGCGACCTTCTGAAATAGCCCACACGATTAATGATTGTCCTCTTCTCATATCACCAGCAGTGAAAATGTGAGGAACGTTTGTCTGATAGTTATGCGCTTTGTAGTTGCTTCTAAAATCAGTTTCGATTCCTAATTGCTCGCTTAATGTTTTCTCAGGGCCTGTAAATCCTAAAGCTAATAAAGCTAAATCGCAAGGCCAGATTTTCTCTGAACCTTCTTTTTCGATTAATTCAGGACGCTGACCTGGAGTCATTTTCCATTGCACTTCAACCGTTTTTAATCCAGTTAATTCACCTTTATCGTTAGAAATGAATTCTTTTGTATTGATTAACCAGTTTCTGTCACAACCTTCTTCGTGAGAAGAAGATGTTTTTAACTGCAACGGCCAGAAAGGCCAAGGAGTTGACTCGCTTCTTCCAACTGGAGGTTTTGGTAAAATCTCAAAGTTAGTTACCGATTTTGCTCCGTGTCTGTTTGAAGTTCCAATACAGTCAGAACCAGTATCTCCACCACCAATAACGATTACATCTTTACCAGTTGCTTTGATTTGGTCTGGAATTGATTCTCCGTATAAAACTTTGGTTTGTTGAGTAAGGAAATCCATTGCCTGAACAACGCCTTTACTTTCAATTCCTTTAGTTGGCAAGCTTCTTCTTTCAGTTGCTCCTCCACATAAAACGATAGAATCAAATGCGTTTAATTCTTCAACGCTGAAGTTTACACCAACATTTACGTTAGTTTTGAAAGTGATTCCTTCTGCTTCAAGAACAACTACACGACGGTCGATAATTCCTTTTTCTAATTTGAAATTTGGAATTCCGTAACGTAATAAACCTCCAATTGCGTTGTCTCTTTCAAAAACCGTAACTGTGTGTCCTGCTCTGTTTAATTGCTGTGCCGCCGCAAGACCTGCTGGTCCAGAACCAATAACGGCAACTGTTTTTCCAGTTCTTGTTTTTGGTGGTTGCGGTTTGATCCATCCTTCAGCGAAACCTCTTTCAATGATGCTTTTCTCGATGTTTTCGATAGAAACTGGATCTTTGATGATTCCTAATACACATGATTTCTCACATGGAGCAGGGCATAAGCGTCCTGTAAATTCAGGGAAGTTATTAGTCGATTGTAAAATCTCTAATGCGCTTTGCCATTCTTCCTGATGCACCATGTCGTTGAAGTCAGGAATTAAATTTCCTAACGGACAACCACTGTGGCAAAAAGGAATTCCACAGTCCATACATCTTGATCCTTGTTCTTTTAATTTATCTTTTGGTACCGGAATAGTAAATTCGTTGTAGTTAGAAACACGTTCTGCTACTGCTAAATTACTTTCGTCGGCTCTGTTATATTCTTTAAATCCGCCTATTTTACCCATGACATTTTTATTAAATTTAGTTGTGAGATGTGAAATGTGAGAAGTCAGTTGAGAAGCTCAACCTTAGTACCTCTGCACCTTTGTAACTCAGAACCTTTTAATCAGCTATTAATTCTTCTATTTTTTTCTCTTCTGCAATTCTTTGTAATGCTTTTTTGTAATCAGTTGGCATTACTTTTACGAAGTGCTGTTGTTGGTTTTCCCAGTCTGCTAAAATTCTTTTTGCTAATGGACTGCTTGTGTACAATGAATGATTTTTGATCAATTTTCTTAGTTTAGTAACGTCCTCTTCTTCCAATGGATCGAATGCAACCATTTCCATGTTACAAACTGTCGAATCGAATTTCTTATTTGGATCGTAAACATAAGCTACACCACCGCTCATACCAGCTGCGAAGTTTCTTCCTGTTTTTCCTAAAACTACTACTGTACCACCGGTCATGTACTCGCAACCGTGATCTCCAATTCCTTCAACAACTGCTGTTGCTCCAGAATTTCTCACACAGAAACGCTCTCCGGCCATTCCATTAATATAAGCCTCTCCGGTAATAGCTCCGTAAAGGGCAACGTTCCCGATAATGATATTGTCTTCAGGTTTGAAGGTTGCAGTAGGAGGTACTTTTACAATTAATTTTCCTCCAGAAAGACCTTTTCCTAAATAATCATTACAGTTTCCGTGAATTTTAAATGACAATCCGTTTGTTGCAAAAGCACCAAAACTTTGTCCGGCAGAACCTTCAAAATCAACTAAAATAGTGTCATCAGGTAATCCTTGTGCGCCGTAGATTTTTGAGATTTCGTTACTCAAAATCGCACCTACAGAACGGTCTGTATTTTTAATTTTAAAGGTTACTCTTGTTTTCTCTTTTCTATAGATAGACGGAATCGCTTCTTTTATGATGTCAAAATCCAATACATTTTCAAGTTGGTGATCCTGAGTAGTAGTATTATGATTTGGCTGTGTTTTTGCTTTTTCCGGTTTGTATAGAATTGATGACAAGTCTAAACCATTTGCTTTATAATGTTTGATGGCTTTGTTCACATTTAATTTTTGTGACTGACCTACCATTTCTTTTAAAGTTCTGAAACCTAATTGCGCCATGATTTCTCTTAATTCCTCTGCAATAAAATACATGAAGTTGATTACGTGCTCTGGAGTTCCTTTGAAATTCTTTCTCAATTCAGGATCCTGAGTCGCAATACCAACTGGGCAAGTATTTAAGTGACAAGCTCTCATCATGATACATCCAGAAGCTACAAGCGGTGCTGTTGCAAAACCAAATTCTTCAGCTCCTAACAAAGCTGCAATAGCAACGTCACGACCTGTTTTTAACTGTCCGTCACACTCTAAAACTACACGACTTCTTAAATCGTTTAAGATTAAAGTCTGCTGCGCTTCAGCTAAACCAAGTTCCCATGGAATACCTGTGTGCTGTAAAGATGTTAATGGTGCAGCTCCCGTTCCTCCGTCATAACCTGAAATTAAGATAACGTCAGCTTTTGCTTTGGCAACACCGGCAGCGATGGTTCCAACTCCAACTTCAGAAACTAATTTTACGTTAATACGAGCTTCACGGTTTGCGTTTTTCAAATCGTAAATCAACTGAGATAAATCCTCAATTGAGTAAATATCGTGGTGAGGAGGAGGCGAAATCAAACCTACGTAAGGAGTAGAGTTTCTAGTTTCAGCAATCCAAGGCACTACTTTTTCTCCAGGCAACTGTCCACCTTCACCAGGTTTTGCTCCCTGAGCCATTTTGATTTGGATTTCTTTAGCGTTTGTCAAATAGTTGATCGAAACACCAAAACGTCCCGAAGCAACTTGTTTGATAGCACTGTTTCTAGAATCTCCGTTAATTTCTTTCTGGAAACGTTTTGGATCTTCTCCACCTTCTCCAGAGTTACTTTTTCCGCCAATTCTGTTCATTGCAATCGCTAAATTCTCGTGTGCTTCTCTAGAAATAGATCCGTAAGACATTGCACCTGTTTTGAATTTCTTTACAATTTCTGTCCAAGGCTCTACTTCATCAATAGAAATAGGATCCAAATTGTTGAATTCAAATAAACCTCTAATGGTCATTAAGTTTGAGCTTTGCTCGTTAACGGCATTTGAGTATTCTTTATAACTTTCTGGGCTGTTTAAACGAACCGCCTGTTGTAATTTAGAAATAGTGGTTGGGTTAAACATGTGTTTTTCACCGCCACGTCTCCATCTGTAAATACCTCCAATTTCAAGAGAAAGCAAACTTGCTACTTTTGAATTTGGGAACGCTTTTTGGAAACGTTTTTTAACTTCTTTTTCAACTTCCATTAAACCAATTCCTTCAATTCTTGATGGAGTGTAAGGGAAATATTTAGAGGTAAATGTTTTGTTTAATCCTAAAATCTCGAAAATTTGAGCAGCTCTGTATGAATGTAAAGTAGAGATACCAATTTTGTTCATGATTTTCACGATTCCTTTTGCAATCGCTTTGTTGTAGTTTACAACAGCATAATCAGCTTTTACTTTTGTAATGAAGCCTTTTTCAACTTGATCGTGAATGATTTCATTTACCATGTAAGGGTTGATTGCACTTGCACCATATCCAAACAATAAAGCAAAATGATGAGGTTCTCTTGGTTCAGCAGATTCGATGATGATTCCGAATTTAGAACGAACTTGTAAAATGTTCAAAGAGTGGTGAATATAAGAACAAGCCAATAACATTGGGATTGGAGCAAATTCTTCACTAACGCCTCTATCAGATAAGATGATGATGTTGCATCCTTCTTCAACTGCTTTAAAAGTGGCTTGAACACATTTTTCAAGAGCACGCTCTAAACCGTTAACTCCTTTTTCTATTTTATATAAAGTAGAAATGGTAGCCGATTTGAAATCTGCGTGATCGATATTTCTGATTTTATCCAAATCCTCGTTAGAGATAACCGGATTTTGGATTTTTAATTTTTTACATTGTTTTGATTCAATTTCGAAAATATTGAAATCTCCACCAATCGCTAAACTGATGTCAGTAATGATTTCTTCGCGAATACCATCTAACGGCGGGTTAGTAACCTGAGCAAATAATTGTTTGAAGTAATTGTACAACAACTGAGGCTGATCTGAAAGAACTGCCAAAGGCGTGTCATTACCCATAGAGCTGATTGCTTCAGCTCCGTCACTTCCCATTGGGTTGATGATTGTTTTTAAATCCTCGATCGTATAGCCAAATAATTTTTGTCTTGTTACGAAATCTAATTTTTCAACAGGAGTAGGATTGTTCGTGTAAGGAACGCTAGCTAATGGCAATAAGTTCTCGTCAACCCATTGCTGGTATGGACGTTTTGTAACTATCGCTTTCTTAACTTCCTCATCTTCGATGATACGGCCTTCGTTCATATCAACCAAGAACATTTTTCCTGGCTCTAAACGTCCATGCTGAATTACATCTTCTGGATCGATATCAAGAACACCAATTTCAGATGACATGATTACGAAACCGCTATGTGTTAATGTATAACGAGAAGGACGAAGTCCGTTTCTGTCTAATAATGCACCAATTACGTTTCCATCTGTAAACGGAATAGAAGCAGGACCATCCCAAGGCTCCATGATACAAGCATTGAACTCGTAGAAAGCTCTTTTTTCAGCAGACATGGTTTGGTGTTTTTCCCAAGCTTCAGGAACAACCATCATCATCGCCTCTGGAAGAGAACGACCAGTCATTAATAAAAGCTCAATTACCATATCCATTGAAGCAGAATCAGATTTTCCTTCTAAGATAATTGGGAATAATTTTTTGATATCATCGCCAAAAACTTTGCTTTCCATAAGCTCTTCACGAGCACGCATACGGCTTACGTTTCCACGAAGTGTATTGATCTCACCATTATGACACATGTATCTAAACGGTTGAGCTAAGTCCCAAGATGGGAATGTATTTGTAGAGAAACGCTGGTGTACAAGTGCAAGACGAGTCACCAAGTCTGGATCTTTCAAATCTATATAATAACGGCTGATGTCTTCCGGCATCAATAGACCTTTATATATTATAGTAGTTGTCGATAAACTAGTAAAATAAAACATGTGGCTTTCTGAGGTTTTAGATCCTCTTACGGCGTGTTCAGCAATTTTTCTAGCTGCAAAAAGTTTTGCATTAAATTCTTGTTCAGTTAAATCCTGTCCGTTTTTAGAAACGAAAACTTGTTTAATTGTTGGTTCTTTTTCTGCGGCGATTTCACCTAAATTTTCAACGTCAACAGGCACATCTCTCCAGCCTAAAACCTTTAAGTTTTGGTCTTTAATAGTTGCTTCAAATGCATTAATACAAAAAGAAACCTGGTTTTTGCTTTTTGGTAAAAAAACCATTCCTACTGCATACTCACGCGTTTCAGGGATTTCAAAGTCACAAACTTTCTTAAAAAAATCATGAGGGATGTCGAATAAAATTCCAGCCCCGTCTCCAGTTCTTCCATCAGAACTAACGGCACCACGATGTTCCAATTTAATTAAGATGTCTAATGCTTTGTGAATAATATCATTTGACTTAATACCATTCAAATTACAAATAAATCCTGCACCACAATTGTCGTGTTCAAATTCAGGCAGATAAAGCCCTTGTTCTTTAACTTTCATTCTTGATATTTTTTCTACAAAAATAGAGATTTCGTTAAACATAATGTAGTGAAATTATAATTTAGCTTACATTTTTGTTGTAATATTAGAAAAAGGCTTCTTAAATGATAATAATATTATTTAATGCATTGCGAAATGATAAAATCATAATAACATTTAAATAATATTAGGAAAAATCGGCGTCAACCCTAGAATTCAATAGGGTTTTTTGTTAAATATCAAACGATATAGTGTTTTTCTGTTAACTTTTTCAATGCAATTCGTTAACGATTAATTTGCTTTGAAAAAGAATCTGTAATTAATAACAAATTGACTCATTTTTTAATTGGAAAAAGATTTTACTATTAAGTTGAATTTTGCTACTTTTGTCGCACTTTTATTCTGAAATAAATTCAGAACCAGACAAATTCTATATTATGAACATACACGAATATCAAGGAAAAGAAATTTTAGCAAGTTACGGAGTACGCATTCAACGCGGAATTGTGGCTAACAATGCGGTTGAAGCTGTAGCTGCTGCAAAACAATTAACTGCCGAAACTGGTACAGGATGGCACGTGATAAAAGCGCAAATTCACGCAGGTGGACGTGGAAAAGGCGGTGGAGTTAAACTAGCTAAAAATTTACAGCAAGTTGAAGAAATTGCAGGACAAATTATCGGAATGCAATTGATTACACCTCAAACTTCTGCTGAAGGTAAAAAAGTAAACAAAGTTTTAGTTGCTGAAGATGTTTACTATCCTGGAGAAAGCGAAACTTCTGAATTTTATGTTTCTGTTTTATTAAATAGAGCTACAGGACGCAACATGATTATGTATTCTACTGAAGGTGGGATGGATATCGAAGAAGTTGCTGAACATACTCCACACTTAATTTTTACTGAAGAAGTTGATCCAACTGTAGGATTACAAGGTTTCCAAGCTAGAAGAATTGCTTTCAATTTAGGTCTTTCTGGAAATGCTTTCAAAGAAATGGTTAAATTCATCGATGCACTTTACAATGCTTACATTGGTTCTGATGCTTCTATGTTTGAAATCAACCCAGTTTTGAAAACTTCAGACAATAAAATTATGGCTGTTGATGCTAAAGTGAATATCGATGATAACGCTTTGTACAGACAACCAAAATATGCTGAAATGAGAGATATCCGTGAGGAGAATCCAATTGAAGTTGAAGCTAAAGAAGTAGGTTTGAACTATGTTGACCTTGACGGTACTGTAGGATGTATGGTAAACGGAGCTGGTCTTGCAATGGCAACTATGGATTTAATTAAATACGCTGGTTTTGAGCCTGCAAACTTCCTTGACGTAGGAGGTACTGCTGATGCTAAACGTGTTGAAACTGCTTTCAGAATTATCTTGAAAGATCCAAACGTAAAAGCGATCTTAATTAATATTTTCGGAGGAATCGTTCGTTGTGACCGTGTTGCTCAAGGTGTTGTTGATGCTTACAAAAACATGGGTGACGCGATCAATGTGCCAATTATCGTTCGTTTGCAAGGAACAAATGCTGAAATTGCAAAAGAATTAATTGACAACTCTGGTATGCCAATCTTATCAGCTGTTCAATTTCAAGAAGCTGCTGATCAAGTTAAAGCTGCTCTTTCTTAATTAAAATAAGAAATCAATTTATATAGAAAATCCCTTCGTTTCTTCGAAGGGATTTTTTTTTTGGAATCTATTTAACCGCAAAGGACGCAAGGTTTTTTTACTATATCTATAAAAGCGCAAAGTTCGCGAAGCTTTGAACAAAACTTTGCGAACTTTGCGTAATTCTTAGCGTTCTTAGCGGTTAAATTATTTCTTATTCTTCCCGTTTTTGAAAACTACTTTTTCTACAACAGGTGGTTTTCCATTTCCTTTTGGGAATGCTTTCTTTTTAGGTTTTCCAGCTGCTGAACCTGACTTTGATGGACTTTGATCGCCTCTAGCTCTTTCAGAATCTTTTGGAGTAGCTTTAAATTCAGATCTTTCCTTAAAAGTTTCTTTCTTCGGAATTTCTGCTTTGTGTTTCGCTAAAACATCGTTTGGGTTTTTTTGGTTTTCTTTTGTACCTCTTAAATGAATAACCAATCCATTCAAGAAGTTACGTAAAACTTGATCACCGCATTCCATGTAATTAGGATGATCTTCTGCTCTGAAAAAAGCACCTAATTCTGATTTTGAAATTCTGAAATCTACTAATTCTAAAATTTCAACTATTTGATCATCACGGAGCATCAAAGCCACGCGAAGTTTTTTTAGTATATCGTTATTTGTCATAATTTTTGTTTCAAGTTTTTTTGTTTCAAGTTTCAAGTTTTTCCGATCTTTACTTGAAGTTTAAACTGATTACTTATTTTCTACAAAGGTAGTTTTTAAAATGATTAAAATCGAGAATTAAATTCATTTAAAGCACTAACAAGTCTGTCCAAATCTTCTTTAAGGTGATTCGCAGTCACTACAATTCTATTTAGCGGTTCAGCTTCTTTTTTATATTTAAAACTGGCTATGATGATTTTTTCTTGTTTTAGTTTTTCTACTAATTCATTTGATAACAGATAAATTAAAGGATAGTTTTTATCAAATTTGATGTTGTTGTTTTTAACCAAAATTGAATCAATATAACTCAAATTGTCTTTGAGTTTTTGATGCTGTATTTTATAATTTTCTGAAGCATCAGAAAGTGTTTGTACAAAAGCAGGATTCATTCCGGCTGCACTTGTAAAAGTTTCGTGTTCTTTAATTTCTTTTATAAAATCAGAATCTCCGGCAATGACACCGCCAGTTAAACCGAATGCTTTTCCAAGCGAAGAAACCATGATTTTTCTCTTAATTGGATTTTGAATCGAAGCGTAAAGTCCTGAACCATTTTGACCAACAATCCCGAACGAGTGTGATTCATCAACAACTAATGTAATTTCTTTATGTTTTGGAATTATTTCTAAGAAAGATAAATCAATAGATTGTGTTTCGAAAGAAGGAACACCATCAGTAAGAATCGTTATTTTCTCCGGTTTTGAATCTAACAAACGTTCGTGTAATTTGTTATTTACAAATAGCGGAAGGCTGTTTTCAATTGAAATTGCATTATGCGTCTCATTAAAATGAAAAAAGCAATCAGTTTGCTTTTTCATTAAATCTACAACCAATTTTCCAGCAAGCATTCCAGAAGAAACTGTGACAGTGCTTTCTGAACCAATGTGCGAAGCTAAAAAATTTTCGCCTGCATCGTAAGCCGTTAATTGAATATTAGCAGTTCTTGAACTTCCGTAAGTGGTTCCCCATTTTAGAATGTTTTTTATGACAAGATCTTGAAATGCTGCGTTTGTTGGAAGCCCTAAATAGGCAGTTCCGCCAAAATACAAATACTGTTCATGGTCAATTTCAATAATTCGATCAGGGAATTTTTCGACTTTCATTTTATAGAAGTGTAACTCCGGTTCCGTTAAGATCAGAATAATTTACAACACCATCTTTTATCGTTACCCCTGTTGCAATATCTTCAGACAACAAAAGTGCGCCATCCATATCAACATAATCAAGCTGTGGAAGCAAATGTGCAATAGCAGAAATTCCGACTGTTGATTCAGTCATACAGCCAACCATAGTTTTTAAGCCTAATTTCTTTGCTTCTTCGATCATGCGTTTTCCTGGAGTTAAGCCACCACATTTCACCAATTTTACATTTACACCATGAAAATGATTGAAACATTTTGCAACATCTTCTTCAATAATACAGCTTTCATCAGCAATTACCGGAAGAACCGAATGTTTAAAAACTTCTTTGTGTCCTTCCCAATTATCTGCTTTCATGGGCTGTTCTAAGAATTCGACACCAAGTTTCTTTAATTCAACAGCGTTATTAATTGTTTCTTCAACTCCCCATCCGCAGTTGGCATCAATTCTAAAAATGGCGTTAGTGTGTTTGCGAAGTTCTTTAACAATGGCGATATCTTCTTTAGTTCCTAATTTGATTTTATAAATAGGCCAAGGAAGTTCCTGCATTTTCGAAACCATTTTTTCGATAGAAGCAATTCCAATTGTATAATCGGTCAGCGGATTTTTTTCTGTGGTATAATTCCACAAATCGTATAATTTTTTTCCTTTTATTCGGGCATATAAATCGTTGTAAGCCAAATCAAGTGCACATAAAGCAAACATATCGTCTTTTAAATACGGATGAATTTTAGACCAAAAAACATCAGGAGTTTCAATTTCTGAATTTTCAATAATAGCTCTGATTTTTTCTAAATCTGCCATCATCATTGAAACTGTAGTTTTATAATACGGATTTGAAGTAGCTTCTCCAAAACCAGAAAAACCATTGCTTTGTAATTCGACAATCAATGAAGGTTGAAAATCAATAGATTCTCTTGAAATAGTGAAAGTATGTTTTAGTTTTAAGTTATACTCTCTTAAAATTAGTTTCATAATTTATGCTGTTTTTTTTAAATTTTTTTTGCTCAATAACCAAGCCAAAGAACTGCTTTTACAAAGCCATCACGCCAAAGTTTTTCATTATGTTCACCGCCTTTTACAATTTTTGTTTTACTGAGATGAAGGCAATAGCAGCGGTTTTTGTCTAATAAGCGTTCCATTTTTTCTAAATCCTTAACCATTTCGTCGCTTTCTTTATCGCCACATAAAAAGTAAAATCGGGTTTTGATTTTTGGTGACTTTTCTGTAAAAGTATATATTTCATTTGAAAACCAAAATGAAGGTGAAAATACACCAGCATTTCCAAAAACTTGTGGATATTTTACTGCGGCATAATAGGAAACCAAACCGCCAAGAGAACTTCCCATGATCGTTGTATTTTTAGCTTTTGTCTTAGTTCTGTAATTTTTATCAATGTATGGTTTTAGCGTATTGACAATAAAATCAACATAATCATCTGCTTTTCCGCCGCCATATTTCTCATTTTTATAAGGCGTTAATTCGTCAATGCGTTTTTCATTTCCATGCTCGATTCCTACCACAATTACAGGCGCTTTTAAGCTGTCCAGTTTTTCATCTACATTCCATTCGCCTACAAAAGAAGTTTTAGCATCAAATAAATTTTGGGCGTCATGCATATAGATAACGCTGTATTTTTTTTTAGGAGAAGCCGAGTAATCTTCGGGAAGATAAAGCCAGATTTTTTTAGTGGTTTTAAGCTGTGGTGATTCAATGGTAAAAGTGGATACATTTTTGGATGCCGTGCTTTCCTGTGCATTTCCGATAGTAGCCAGCGACAATAAAATAAAAAAGAAGAATCCTCGAATCATTAGTTATTGTGTTTTAGATTTAAAGTAATATTTTAGCTAAAAATAACAAATTTGATGAACACCGAAGAAGAAAAAAGAAGTTTACTTTTAGAAATGATTGCTTTCTCAACAGTTGATGGGCAATTGCATAAACGCGAACTGGAATTTTTGTGGAAAGTTGCTCAGGAACTTAATGTTACGCCCGATCTTTTTCAGGATTTATTTCATCAGGAACATTCTCCGAAAGTCATAAAATCGGAATTTCAGCGCATTCAGCAGTTTTACAGATTGGCTTTGATTATGCATTGCGACGGAATTTTACACGAAAAAGAGTCAAAAGCCATTCATCAGATTGCACTTGAAATGGGACTGAATCCAAATGCCGTAAAACGAATTTTAGATTTGATGAAAAATGCACCAAACGCTATGATTGATCCTAAAATATTATTGCGAGTTTTTCAGGAACAACATAATTAAGGCAATTGCTCTTGAAGTTTTTTAATATCATCGCGAAGTTTGGCAGCTTGCATAAAATCTAATTCTTTTGCCGCTTTTTCCATTGATTTTCGTTTTTCGCGAATCATTTTCTCTAATTCTGCTTTTGATAAATAAGCCGTTTCTGGTTCGGCTGCTTGAGGAAGCGTATGTCCTAATTCGTATTCAACCAAAGGATTTTTGGTAAATGCGCTTTCTATTTTTTTGTTTAATGCCTGAGGCGTAATGTTATTTTCGGTGTTGAAATTTATTTGTTTTGTTCTTCGATAAGTAGTTTCGTCTATGGTTTTTTGCATACTTCCAGTAATTTTATCGGCATATAAAATTGCTTTACCATTTAAATTTCTTGCCGCACGCCCAATAGTTTGCGTTAAAGATCTGTGGTTTCTTAAAAAACCTTCTTTATCAGCATCAAGAATTGCAACAAGCGAAACTTCGGGTAAATCTAAACCTTCACGAAGCAAGTTCACACCAATCAATACATCAAAAATACCTTTTCGTAAATCTTGCATGATTTCAATACGTTCTAAAGTATCAACTTCAGAATGAATATAACGACAACGAACACCAACTTTGGTTAAATATTTGGCCAATTCTTCGGCCATTCTTTTGGTCAAAGTGGTCACCAAAACGCGTTCGTCTAATTCGCATCGAACCTGAATTTCTTCGATCAAGTCATCAATCTGATTTAAACTCGGGCGAACTTCAATAATTGGATCTAATAATCCGGTTGGACGAATAATCTGCTCGACATAAATTCCGTCAGATTTCTGTAATTCATAATCGGCTGGCGTTGCCGAAACATAAATTACCTGATTTTGAAGCGCTTCAAATTCCTCAAATTTCAAAGGTCTGTTATCCATTGCGGCTGGCAATCTAAAACCATATTCAACCAAATTTTCTTTACGGCTTCGATCACCTCCATACATGGCATGAACCTGCGAAACGGTAACGTGGCTTTCGTCAACAACCATTAAAAAATCACTCGGAAAATAATCTAATAAACAGAAAGGTCTTGTGCCGGCTTGCCTTCCATCAAGATAACGGGAATAGTTTTCAATTCCGGAACAATAACCCAATTCCCGAATCATTTCTAAATCGAAATTAGTTCTTTCTTCCAGACGTTTGGCTTCTAAATGTTTTCCTATTTCTTTGAAATAATCAACTTGTTTTACCAAGTCCTGCTGAATTTCCCAAATTGCTCCTTGTAAAACTTCGGGCGAAGTCACAAACATATTTGCTGGATAAATCGTCAGTCGCTTAAATTTTTCAATAACCTGAGATGTCTTAGCATCAAACGATTCTATTTCTTCGATTTCATCTCCAAAGAAATGAATTCGGTAAGCATCATCAGCATAACTTGGATATACTTCGACAGTGTCACCTTTTATTCTGAAAGTTCCCGGATTAAAATCGGCTTCTGTTCTGGCATATAAACTTTGAACCAGACTATGTAATAATTTTGTTCTCGAAATAACCTGATCTCTGGCAATCTCAATCACGTTTTTCTTAAATTCAACTGGATTTCCAATACCATACAAACAAGAAACCGACGCTACGACCAAAATATCTCTTCGCCCTGAAAGCAGGGAAGAAGTGGTGCTTAGACGCATTTTTTCAAGTTCTTCATTGATAGATAAATCTTTCTCAATAAAAACACCCGTTACAGGCATAAAAGCTTCCGGCTGATAATAGTCGTAATATGAAACGAAGTATTCGACGGCATTGTTGGGAAAAAACTGCTTGAATTCTGAATACAATTGTGCAGCCAAAGTTTTGTTATGTGCCAAAACTAAAGTAGGGCGTTGTACTTCCTGAATAACATTTGCAACGGTAAAAGTTTTACCAGATCCTGTAACTCCTAATAAAGTTTGATATTTTTCTCCATCGACTACACCTTGTGCTAGTTTTTGTATGGCTTGAGGCTGATCTCCTTTTGGACTATATTCTGAGGATACTTGGAAATTCATTTCTTACTGATGAAAAATTAGTTTTGTAAAGATACAAAGTTTGCAGGCTTTTCAAGAAAATTAATAATCGCATCATTCGTAAATTTTGACTGATCAATACTTAAAAAATGACCGGCATCCTTAATCATAATCGTCTTGCTATTGACTAAATATTTTTCTGCCCTTTCTAAACTTTCTTCAGAATTGATGACATCATGATCTCCAATTAAAACCAAAACTGGATTTTTAATCGACTCTAATTCTTTATCTGAAAAAGGTGTCATTTTCAGCATACTTGAATTGGATTTTGCATATTTATTCGCCAAATAAAATTGCCTGTTATATATAGGACTAATTTTTTCTGGATGCGTAGAAAATGTTTTTAATGTTTTGGTGAATTTCTTTTCACTCGGAAAAAGTTTCAACATCAAAGCTGATGATGTTTTTCTAGGCTTATCAATAAATTTAAAAGTCTGAGCCGGACTCAAAAGAACTATTTTATCAATTGAGTTATTTTTTTGAATGGCTAACAATGTCGCAATCCAACCCCCGCGCGAAGCAGCTACAATATCAAATTTCTTTAATTTGTAATGATCGAAAATTTCATTGTACAAAGTAACAATTTCTTCTGATGAAAGCGGTTTGGCGGCTAAAGTAGATTTGTTAGGTTCCATTAAAAAATCAATTGCATAAACGCGATGATTTTTGGCTAAAACTTTAATATTAGGATACCACATCGTAGAGCTGGCATCCATTCCGTGAAGAAGAACTAGATCTTTTCCATTTTTCGGTCCGGCAATTACAACATGCGCAGTTCCAAAACTGGTTTTTACATTTTCTTCTATTAAAGGAATTTCCCAAAGTTTGAGGGATTTATCGTAAGAGGCAATGTAATTTTGTTTGTCGCTTTTGGTTTTAAAAACGTAATCTTCAAATTTAGCTTCTTTTGAAGAACCGCAACCTGCGAGTATTGTAATGATAAGGAATAAACTAACGAACGATTTTGTAGTACTCATAAAATTTAATTTAATTTAAAGGTACAACAATCTAATTCCGAAGAAGTTTCAGAATTTTGCTCTAAAATAGTATAATTATAACTTCTAAGTTTTCTTCACCGTTAAGTGATAAACCTGTACGAAAGCTAAAATAGCGTTTGGAATAATTACAGGCAAAAGCCATTGATTAAAATCGCGGTAATCTTTTAAGAAGATACCATAAATTACAAAACAGATACAGCCAAACATATTAATAAATCGGATTGTTCTTAGATCTTTCAATAAAAAACCTCCAACAATAAAAACAGATGCTAGGTAACCAATATACTCCGCCATAGTCTTGATATTAAATAGTTTACAATAAATATAGCAAAACCAAATTATATAATCAAGAGTTGTAATTGAAAATCAATGATCTAAGAAGTTTAAATTTTCTTAGGATTTCGACTTGTATGTCGGATTCTTAAAATGTGGATTTCTTTAGAAGTTATTTTATAAGATATACGATAGCTGTAAATTTCATATGCTCTATAATTTACATGATTTGGGATTTTCATTTCATCCAATTCATATATTTCCCAATTTGTATTTAAAATTGAAACAGAATTGTAAATGACATCAATTACTTTGTTTGGAATATTTTTGCTTTTTAATTTTTTAAATAGATGGGAGTGAATTTTTTCAAGCTGATTCAGAGAAGTCTTGGACCAAATTATTTTTTTTTCCATTGTTCCATTTTATTCTTGATATCATCATGAGAATAAAAATTACCTTTTTCAATATCTTCTTCCGCAACCTTTAACTCATTATTGTATTGTTCCAAATATTCTTTTGGAGAAGTTTTTCGATTATCTAAAATCGTCTTTAATGCTGATAAAAACGTATCGTCATCAATTTTTTCAATTTCAGAAATCAAGATATTTTTGAGCTGAAGTGTATTCATAATACTATAATTTACTCGAAGTTACAAAACAAAATTTAATATCAGGACTTAATAATTCTTAAAGTTTCCATGATTTTTGCTCAGCTTCATTTAAAAAGCTCCAAGCCACAATACGACTGTTTTTTTGTCCTTGCGACATTTCAATTGTTTTTACTGAAACTGCATTTACTTTTTTTAATGTCTTGTAAATTGAAGAAAGATTTTCCTGTTTTGAAACCAATGTTGTAAACCAAAGACATTGTGAAGCATATTTTACACTTTCGTAAATCATTTGTGTAATAAAACCAATTTCACCGCCGTTGCACCATAATTCGGCATTATGACCACCAAAATTCAGAACAGGATTTGTGCTTCTTTTTTCTTTTAAATTCGAGACTTTCCTTGATGCACTTTTGTTAGCTTCTTCTGCCGAAGCATGAAAAGGTGGATTACACATTGTGAAAGTAAATTTGTCTTCGGCAACAATAATATTTTTGAAAATAAATCGAGATTCGGTTTGTTGCTGTAAACTGATTGCATCGATTAATTTCGGATTGTTTTCTATTATTTTACTGCAATTTTCAATTGCTTTTCTGTCTATATCTGTACCAACAAAACTCCAATTGTAAATGGCATTTCCTAATATCGGATAGATTAAATTTGCGCCTGTACCGATATCTAGCCCTAAAACAGAATTTCCTTCTGGAATTTGATTGTTGTTGCTACCGGCCAATAAATCAGCTATGTAATGAATATAATCCGCTCTTCCTGGAATTGGCGGACAAAGATAATTTTTTGGAATATCCCAATTTTGAATATCATAATAAGTTTGCAATAAAGCTTTATTTAAAGCTTTTACAGCAAGTGGATTGCTGAATTCAATAGTTTCGATTCCGTATTTATTTATTGAAACAAAAGCTTTTAATTCGGGACAATTTGAAATAAGAAGTTCGAAATCATATCGAGAGCGATGCAGATTTCTTGGATGTAAATTGTCTTTTTGTGAATTATCGTTTGCTTTCATTTTTATAAATTTCGTGCAAAGATAGGTATTCCTTTTTTAGAAAAGATTTTATGAGATTTTGGATTAAGCGAATTGCCCAAATCCGTTGTAGGTAGTTATTGGCAGTAGTTATTTTTCTTCTTTTTGGATTAAATTATCAATCTCTATTTTTAATTTGGGTAAGTGGTTGATTAAGATTGACCAAATATTCTCGTCAGAAACATTATCATAAGCATGAATCACATGGTTTCTGAGACCAATAATTGCTTTTGCATTTGATATTTTCTCAACAAAAGAATCATCTCGAGTAATTATTCGGTTGATTGCCTCGCCAATAATTTCAAGATTTCTTTCAACTGCTCTTTTAAGCATTAAGTTATTTTGATATTTGAAAAAATCTTTCTCTTCATTATGGAAGAACTCGTTTATTTCAGTAATGGACATTTTTATATCAAACAGCCATTTAAGAATCCTTTCATCCATAAATTAGTTTTTTTGAATTGTCGATTGATTTAATTAAGATTGGGTTTTTTAAAGTCTGTTCTTCAAGTAAGTCAACTTCTCGACCAAATAAAGACTCTAGTTTTTCTTTGAAGTTTATATAATTGTCAAAATATTTTGAAAGCTCAATTTGCTTAAACTTAACTAATAAATCAACATCGCTTTTTTCGTTAAAGCTGGAATTCAGGGATGAACCAAATAGATACATTTTTTCCACGTTGTACATTACACAAAGCTTTTTTAAGTTATCAATATTGTTGTCAATAATTCCCATACTACAAATTTAAACAAAAATATCTTTTAAATCGATTCGCTTAATAATTACCGCCAACGTTCTGGTACTACAGCGGGTTTGGAACTAAATTAAGCCCATTCTTCGGATTTGCCAAATCTTCCAAATACAAAACCATCTTTCCATTAAGCCAATTGCCCAAATCCGTAGTAGTAGTAGTTATATGCTGTTTCTTTTTTGATTTTTAAATAACCTCATTTTACTTTTTTCAAGTAAAACCTTTTATTCTTGACTGTTCCTTTATTCTCAATGTACATTCTACTTCCAATAATTTTCAAATTCATAGTATCGGCTGAAAATCCTATTTCGGTTGGATAAAAATAACAAATTATCTTTCCGTCTTCTTGTTTCCACGTTCCTTTAGAATCAATTCTGATTGTATGAATTTCATTTTTCTCAACAGTATAGTTTGAATCTATTCTGATTTGAAGTAATGCGCTTTGGTCTGTCAAATATCCACTATTATATATTCCGTAAATATTTGTATTACATGACACAAGTATGAGTAATAAAAAAACAATAATTGGAAGCTTTAGTTTCATTTTCTATGAAATATATAGGTTTTCGGAAATGGCATATAAAGTTCTGGCACTACGCGGTTTTGTGACTAAATTAAGCCCATTCTTCGGATTTGCCAAATCATCCCAAATACAAAACTAGCTTTCCATTAAGCCTATTGCCCAAATCCGTTGTAGTAGCTGTTAGTAGAGCGTTGCTTTGGTTATTATTGTCTTTAATATTTAGTAAACTATAGTATTTTTCGTATGTCACAATATCTGTAAGTAACGAGAGAAGCTTTTTTTTCAATTATTTTAGAAAATATTACATTACCATCACTTTGCTGATAAAATTGTACAGGCAAAGATTTATTCTCTACATTATTCAAAGATTTTAATTCAGTTAATTTTTCTATCGATGAATCTATAAAATGAATATCTGTAGTTTCAGTACAATCAAAACTTACATCATAAATTTTTTCATTCTTAATTTTTACTATTAGATTTTTGACAAAGCCAATTTCTTCTGACAATTTAAAAGTGTCTATTTTAAATTCCCTTTTTGACAATTTATTGAAATGCTTTGCAGATGGTAAATTCTTAAAAATAGTATCTAATTTAATTTCTCCAAAACCGTAAAAATTTCTTTGTTTTTCTTTACGACTTATATTAAAAAAGGCAACAATATAAAGCAATATTTTTTTCATTTGTTTAATAATTTTTTCAATTCTCCTCCGTTTTTTTGCAATGTCTGCCAACGTCCAGGTACTACAGCGGTTTTGGGACTAAATTAAACCCATTCTTCGGATTTGCCAAATCTCCCAAATACAAAACCAACTTCCCATTAATCCTATTGTCCAAATCCGTTGTAGTAGCTGTTATGCGTTCGGCTTTTTATTCATTATCCATTTTGTAAATTCTTGAGTAATCGGCAAATTCTGTGTTTTTTAAATTTACTTCAATTACTTTTTTTGCAATTTCAAAATCAACAACTAGACAGCCAGCTTCCATTGTCCCGCTTCCAATACTTCCGCCGTCTGTGTGGCCAAGTCCTGTCCATCCTAATATTCCGTCGAGTTTGTTTTCAAGTCTGTGGCGTTTTTCAAGGTCTTGTTCTGTTCCAAAATCGTCAATCTTATATTCGATTTCTAAAAAAGAAAGTTTGTCTTCGTCAAATTCAGCGTAGCCATCTTTTAGTTTTTCGTTAATTTCTTTCTGAACAGTTTTTCTAAAATTTGAGAAAAGTCCGCTTTTAACTTCTTTGTCTTGTCCACGTTGTCCAACCACACCCCAATGTACAATTGCGGTTTTTTCGTCTTTGTCCCATGTTTCCCAATAGTGAAGTTGATTATCCGTTAGTTTATAAAGTTTAAGCATAGTTTTTTTTAAATTTCGGTTGTCTTTTCGCAGTTTAGTTTTTAAGCTGACGCCTAACGTCTTGTTACTACAGAGGGTTTGGTACTAAATTAAGCCCATTCTTCGGATTTGCCAAATCATCCCAAATACAAAACCATCTTTCCATTAAGCCAATTGCCCAAATCCGTTGTAGTAGCTGTTAGTGGCTGTTTTTTAATTTCGGTGGCGGTGGTGGTTCTGGAAGCAAAATGTGATTTAAGTTTCCAAAGTCTATTTTTTTATTTGTTGGATGAAGTTGTTGCCTTTCCTTTAACCTTTCGAAAAAACTTGCGAACTTATATAATTCTTTTGGAGCTGTATGACCATAAATATAAATCCACTTTTGCCTTCCTTGATTTTCAATATAGAATTTATAGCCAGTTCCGTCTACTAAGCCGTTTATAGGATATTCATCATATATTGAATCGTATTTTACGAAATTGATTTCATGGACAATTTTATACACAGAATCTTTTTCACTTTTCTTTATTACACTATAAAAATGTTCTTTGGGATCAGGAAATCTTCTTTCAAAATAAACAGTATCACTTTCTGTAAACTTCATTGAATAATCTGAATGTTGGGCGCTCATCGAAAAGACAAAGTTTGTAAACGTAATATTTTCTTTCGCACTCTTATTTTGACATGAAATAAATATTCCAAATAAAATTATAAAGATAAAATTTTTCATAGCGCAATTTTTGTTAAGCTAAAATGCTGTAAATAGCCACTAACGTCTTGGTACTACAGCGGGTTTGGGACTAAATTAAGCCCATTCTTCGGATTTGACAAATCATCCCAGATACAAAACCATCATTCCATTAAGCCTATTGCCCAAATCCGTTGTAGTGGCTGTTAGGTGCAGGCAATTCTATTCACATTCTTCATATGAGTATGATAAAGGTTCCCAATTATGATTATTCAAAAGATAATATCTTTTTCCATTGCAATAACCATCATCCCATTCCACGATAGCAAATTTCATAGAAATAAAAAGTATGATTTTATTAATTCTATCATTGGGTGAAAAACGACGACCGTTAAAGAAAAAGTCTTTTATTTTGTTCCTTAAAAACCTCTCTCGATCTTCATGTTTACCATATTCAACTAAAAAAGTTTGAAAGATATTATTATAATTATTATTTAAATATAAGACTTTATGATTTTTATAAGTTGGATTAAAATTATTCAAAGTATCAATTTTAGTACTTTTAGCTATTTCTTTAAGTTCATAACACAAACTGTTTAATTTGTCTTCTTTATTATTGATATTTTTAGATTTCTCTAATTGGTAAATACGATTTATTAAGTCGTTAGTTTCTGAGTCTTCCTTTACAACATCTATTATTAATTTTCGAGTATCAATTAATGTATATTTATCATTGTCGAGTTGAGAATGATTTACTTCATTAGAGTAAATATCTTCAAATATGTTATTTACAATTTTTAAAGTATTATTTTGTCTATTAACATTACTTGTCATTAATCCATTTTGCCAAGAGTTAAAAAACTTAAGTAGTAATGAATCTGATTTTTTTGAAAAAGCTTCTTTTAATTGAGTTTCTTGATTCTGACAAAAGATGGAGTGTGATAAAAAAATTAAAAAAACTGTAATTAAATTTCTCATATTGTTCTGCGGTTTGCTTGCACCTAACGTTCTGGTACTACAGCGGGTTTGGGACTAAATTAAGCCCATTCTTCGGATTTGCCAAATCATCTCAAATACAAAAACATCTATCTATTAAGCGAAATGCCCAAATTGCTAGTAGCGTCTGTTATGCATTGTTTTTATGTTCGTATTTCAAGGTATTCCACTCTTTTTTTATTTTTAATGAGAACAAATGATTGAGTTTTTGTAAATATATCATCTTTATAATTTATAGTTTTTACTTCCATGTCTTTCGGCAAACTATAATCTAATGAAAAAGTATAATCAGGTAAAAAATCATCATATTCAGAATAAGAATAATCAATACTTGTAGCTTCTGTTGGTAGTTTAGGAAGCCATTTTATTTTTGTTTTAATTTCTTGATATTCTTTAAGAGTCAAATCAGTAGCTTTTGTTCCGGATACTCCGTCAGATTTTTTTACTTTGACAGCTACTTGATTTCTAAAATCGCTGTTTATAATAATATCGTTCTTAATCTTAATGATAAGATGAACATATAAGAACGAGGAAATTAATAAAGTAATAGCAACTGCAATATTTATTTTTGTTAACTTTTGCAAAGCTTTTTTTCTGAAGACAAAAACAAAAAATCGGACTGCTAATAATGATAGAAAAGTAATAATAGTGATTACTGCAATTCCATCTTCCAAATATGATTCTTCAAAACGTATGTCAAATTTATCTGTAGAAATCTGAAGAATAAATACTAATAAAAGCCAATTGATTAATGCAATGACTATATATTTGATTGATTTTTTTAGCATGTTGGTTTTTCGGTTTTTTAAAATAACGCATAACGTTCTGGTACTACAGCGGGTTTAAGACTAAATTAAGCCCATTTTTTGGATTTGCCAAATCATCCCAAATACAAAACCAACTTCCCATTAAGCCTATTGCCCAAATCCGTTGTAGTAGCTGTTATGAGTAGATTATTTACTTTGATTTTCGAGTTTGGTTACTTTAGCCAAATAATCATCTAAACATTTTTTAAATAATGGTGTCAATTTCGCTGATTGTACATCAAAAGGTTGCTGTACCAAAAATAAATATTCCTTTTTTGTAATAGCAGAAGTGATAGATTTAGTTGAACATTCACAATATTCCGTGGTAATCTCAGGAAATTCTTTTCCACGGTCACCTGTATCTTGAACGCATCTTTGTACAAGTTCGTTGTAATCTTTCTGTGTCCAAACTGCTTCCTTGGCTTCTTTTTCTTTTTTCTCTTTGATGAAATTAAACACATTATAACCACATACTGAGATTATTATAGTTAAGAGTAACCAAGTTTGTAATTTTTTATATATATCGATATTTTTATTTTCAGACATGCATTAAAAGATTTTATATGTTTAATTTGCTCATAACTAGTATATATAAATGACAAAACCATACAAAGCCACTCAATTTTGGGTAGGTAAGTATGATAAACGTCGTAATTATACAATTTAGGTTACTAAAGTAAGAAAAAAGTGTTATTTTTAAAAATACAATCTTGGAATCAGCATGCTCAAAAAGGCAAATCAGTCAATACACTCCATCAACAATAAATCGCCATTGTTATGCGTGATAGTTACAAGTCCGTCCTGCTCAACAGAATTACTGCTTCCAGTTCTGTAACCCATTGTGAGTGTATCGTTTTGTAGTTCGTATTTTAAATTATTGGAATAAATTCCGTTTACAACACCAATTGGAATTAAGGAAATTGGAGTTTTGGCGGTGTACCATTTTTCGAATTTCGCAGGAAGTAAAAATATTTTTGAATGATCGTCAAGAATAACGATTTTAAGTAAATCGCGGTAACGAACAATGTTGGTAAGGTTTGTAATAGTATGATCGGCACGTTTTCCGGTTGCCCAGACAACGTTTACAGCCGGGATTTTTCTTTCGATTAAATAATCAAAAGCTTTTTCTAAATCGGTTTTGTCTTGATCTGGCGTATGCACAATTTCAATTGGAAACTGGGAGGTTTTATAGACTTCCGGATCAAAACCACGATCAAAATCGCCTAAAAGAACATCGACTTTTATGCCTAATTCAATTACTCTTTCTATAGCCGAATCTAAAACAATAACCAAAGGCGACCATTCCAGTAATTGCCCTAATAATTCAGGATCACAGGCAGCACCATTTGCAATTATTAAAGCAGGTTCCTGATCGTCGCGAACTATATGATGTGATGACATATGGGCATTTTTGAATGTGATGCAAATATACGGTTAGTATTTTAGATTGCAGATTTTAGATTTTAGATTTTAGATTTTTTCCAGCTTTGAAATAATCTAAAATCTACATTCTAAAATCTAAAATCAAGTAATCGTCTATGATAATTTATTTGTCCTAAATGATAAGCTAAATGTGTTGAAAGATGCACTAGAAAAAATTCAGTTGTCATTTCTTTTTCAAAAACAATTTGGGGGTAAATTGCTTGTAAATCCGTTTCGGTCAAAGAATCTAAAGTTTTAATTACAACTAAAAGAGTATCTTCAATTTTGCTGATTAACTCTGTTTTTGAAACATTTTTTAATGAAAATTCCAAAGGGCGATTTCTGACGTAACCTGTTTTTCCAAGTTCTGCACCAATAAAATTATTTATGTTTCCGATAAGATGCAGGCAAAGATTTCCTGCCGAATTTGAAATGTTCTTATCAACTTCCCAAATCTTGTTTTCGTTTTGATAAGATTCAATTTCGAATTTCAGTTTGTTTAAGTCTCGTTCAAATAACGATTTAAGTGTTTCGGTTAGCATGATGTTTTTTTATTTACGATTATTTGAATGATGGAATTCCAAAAAATCAAGGTCTATTTTTTATGGGAATCCAGATTTCTTCTTCAGAATCTGGGTCGTCTTTTTTGTATTTTTCGTCCATAACGGCAAAATGTGGTCTGTCATCGACTGTGTATTCTGAATTTGGAAGCCATTCTGCAAAAATGGTGTGATAGGTTTTATGTCCTTCACTGGCAGGTCCTTTATGAATAAAAACAGCGTAAATTCCCGTCGGAATTATTAGTGTTTCCATTTTTGAAGGAGGTAAAATAGGGAAGTTTTTAACTTCAACAGCGGCCCATTTCTGGAACGTTTTGCTGGCATCAAAATTGTTGAAATAGCCATCTGGAAAAACTTCAAGTGAATATAAATTAGAATCAACTGTATTTTTGATTTCCTTTCGTCTTGGCATAAAACCGTTCCATAATTGAAAAGTATGATTCTCAATAAACGACATTACAATATGTTTGCCGACTAATTTTTTTTCGGTTAAAATTTTAATTTGGGCTTCCATTTTAGCAGGTTTATTTGATGGTGTATTTTTTAAAATCGGTTTCGCTCAGTGAAAAATAACCAAGCGGATAATTTTCTTTATTTGTTGTGTTGATGATATTTCCTTTTACCGTTGCCGGAGGTGATTGAAAAGGCCCGCCAACGTTGCTTCCTGCAATACTTACCAAAATACTCATGTAATTGTAATATTGCTTTGAGATTCCTAAATGTGTTATTTGGATTTCATCTCCAGGTTTTAATTCGTCATCATCTGAGAGACTGAAAAAATCATTTCCTTGAAAAAATTTATCGTCGTCAACATAATAATTAGATTTGATTTTATTCGAGTAGACATATTTGTACAAATAGAAATTATCGGCATCGCCTGGATCGTTGTAATAAGCTCTTATTTCAATGTCTTTTCCCGTAAATCCGCCTTCATTATTTTGTTCTATATTTGTGATAGGAGCAACAGACTGAAAGGTTTCAACAGCAGTATAAGTTTGCCCGCCTGTTTTTACAGTCAAAGTATATTCGGTATTTAAAACTGGTTTGAAGTTCGTACACACGTATCGGCCTGTTTTTGGGACTTCTATAAAATTAAACTGTTCGTTTGCGCTGTTTTTAATAAAAATTGTTGCGCCAGAAACAGTCGGAATTACGTTTTCAAAATACCCCGTTGTTGTAGTCAGTTTAATAGTCTGTTGTCTGCCTGTAGTGCCTTTTTGCCAGTTTATTGCAGCTTCAATAACGAGTTTAGGTGGTGCTGTATCTAAATTAACATCGACAACTTCTTCACAGCTTGTAAAGAACATCGACATAAAAATTACAATTAATAAAGCTGTTTTTTTCATAATATGCTTTTTATAAAACGGATGTTTAAAATTTAAAATTGTAACTCACTGCGGGAACAATCCCAAAAATGGATGTTTTTACTGCTTCATTGTCGCCAGTATCAACATTTTGGCGGAAATTTATCGAAGCTGCGTTCTTTCGGTTATACAAATTATAAATACTAAAAACCCATTCGCCTTTCCAGTTTCGGTCTTTGTTTTTTCTCGGAGTTAAAGTTGCCGAAACATCTAAATGATGATAAGCTGGTAATCGATTTTCGTTACGCAGACCATAACTCGGAACTGTGATTCCTAAATATTCGTATTGCCCAGTCGGATAAGTAACTGGTTGTCCAGACTGTAAAGCAAAGTTAGCACCAAAAGACCATTTTTCGTTCAAATTATAAGCAGAAGTTACTGCTAAATTATGCGTTTTGTCGTAAGCCGAACTGTACCATTGTCCATTGTTGATTCCAGTTTCCTCTGGAGTCCTGCCGGGAGTCTGCTGTTCTGATTTTGATAAAGTATAAGAAATCCATCCGTTGAATTTGCCTTCATTTTTCTTCACCATAATTTCCAAACCATAAGCACGCATTTGCCCATTTAAAATTACTTGTTCAATGGCATTGTTTGCGATTAAATCGGCTCCATCAATGTAATCTAATCTATTTTGAATTTCTTTATAATAGGTTTCAACTTCTAACGAATAGGCACCATTTTTAATGTTTCTGAAATAACCCAACGCAACTTGATCTGCAATTTGCGGTTTAATATAATTGTCGCTTGGCATCCAGACGTCCAGCGGAGTAGGAGATGAGGTATTCGAAATAAGCTGAAGATACTGCGCCATTCTGTTATAACTCGCTTTAATTGCTTCATCATCATTTAGCTGATATGAAACTGAAAATCGAGGTTCTAAGTTGTTATAATTTTTGATTGATTTGTTTTTGCCAAAATATTCCGTTCCAATGGGAGTTGCTTTTTCGTAAATCTGCAAATTCGAATCAAATATAACTGGATTATTGTTTTCGTAAAGATTTACAGATGAAGGACCTAAACGATAAAATAAACTGTATCGCAATCCGAAAGCAACCGTAATTTTTTTCGAAAGCTGATTTTCAGCATCAATATATATCGAAGGTTCAAAGGCATATTTTTTATCCAATTGATCCGGATTAATTCCTGAATCTGGACCGCTTGGCTTAATAGTTCCCGGATTAAATTTGTAATAAATGCCGTTTAAACCGTAGCTTAATTTTAATTTATCTGAAATATAATGTTTGAAATCGTATTTGATATTATAGTTTTGAATGCCCGAATCCCACTTAAAGCCAACAAAATCAAGATCAAGCCCGTAATAATAATCACTATAAATCATCGATAAATTCGAAAACAATTTATCAGAATATAAATGATTCCAACGAAGATTTAAAGTTGAATTTCCGTAAATATTAGTGAAGCTTTTGTTTAAGCTGAAAACATCACGTCCAAAATAACCCGACAAATACAAACTATTATTGTCATTTAATTTGTAGCTCAATTTTGTATTCAAATCATAAAAATAAGCAGCGTTATCTTTTTGATCTTGAGATAATTTTAAAAATAAATGAGCATAAGAACCTCTTCCGCCAATTAAAAAAGAACCTTTGTCTTTAACCAAAGGACCTTCTGCCAAAAGACGACTCGAAATTAATCCGATGCCTCCGTTTACATGGAATTCTTTACTGTTTCCATCTTTCTGATAAATATCCAAAACAGAAGAAGCGCGTCCGCCAAAACGTGCTGGAATTCCTCCTTTATATAATTTTAAATCTTTAATCGCATCGGGATTAAAAACCGAGAAAAAACCAAAAACGTGAGAAGAATTAAAAATCGTTGCTTCATCTAATAAAATTAAATTTTGATCAGCACCACCGCCGCGAACATTAAATCCTGATGCACCTTCGCCTGCATTTGTTACGCCAGGAAGTAATAAAATAGATTTTAAAACATCAACTTCTCCTAAAACCACCGGCATTTTTTTAATGGTGGAAATGGAGAGTTTATTGGCACTCATTTCTGGAGACTTGGTATTGATTTTTCCTTTATTTTCTTTGATAACAACTTCCTGAAGTTCCTGACCTACACCTTCGCTGAGGCTCAAATTAAGTTTGGTGTTTTGGTTTAAAACCACAGTTTGTTGAAGTGTTTGATACCCAACATAACTAATCTCAATTTGGTGTTCGCCTTTTGGAATTGTAAGGGAGTAAAAACCGTATTCGTTTGTTGCAGTTCCAATTTTTAAGGATGGAATATAGATATTGACACCTATTAGGGTTTCGTTGCTTTTATTATCTTTAATAGTACCGCTCAGTGTAAATTTTTCTTGAGAAAAGGAATTAAATGCCGTTAAAAGTAAAATAATAAGGATGCCAATTTTTTTTATAATCATCGTTTTGATTTTGGTTTACATAGTTAAGAATTCTTACTAATATTTTAACTGGTAACTGTGTTAAACATTGGTTAAGATAAGCAAAAAAGACAACCTTTGAGGGTTGTCTTTTTTTATTTATCTGTATGAGTACATTTAGTTATACTCTGGTATTATTTGATTTTAGCAATAATTGCATTGAATGTTTCGCTAGGACGCATTGCTTTGCTTACTAATTCAGGGTTTGGCTGATAATATCCTCCAATGTTTTGCGCTTTTCCTTGAGCACCAATTAATTCGGCATCAATTTTAGCTTCATTAGCTTCAAATTCAGCTGCGATTGGAGTGAATGTAGCTTTTAATTCAGCATCTTTATTTTGAGCAGCTAAAGCCTGAGCCCAGTAGAAAGCTAAATAAAAGTGAGATCCACGGTTGTCAATCTGTCCAACTTTACGAGCTGGAGATTTATCATTTGCCAAGAATTTATCGTTAGCCTGGTCTAAAGTTTCAGATAAAACAATAGCTTTAGAATTATTTAAAGTTTGTCCTAAATGCTCTAATGAAGCGCCAAGAGCTAAAAATTCTCCTAATGAATCCCAACGTAAATATCCTTCTTCAGTAAATTGCTCAACGTGTTTAGGAGCAGATCCTCCAGCACCAGTTTCGAACAATCCTCCACCGTTCATTAAAGGAACGATAGATAACATTTTTGCAGAAGTTCCAAGTTCTAAAATTGGGAATAAATCTGTTAAGTAATCACGTAATACGTTTCCTGTTACAGAGATAGTATCTAAACCTTTGATGATTCTGTCTAAAGTAAATTCAGTAGCAGCAATTGGGTTTAAAATACGGATATCTAAGTTTGTAGTATCGTAGTCTTTAAGGTATTTTTGAACTTTAGCAATCAATTCTCTATCATGCGCTCTGTTTTCGTCTAACCAGAAAACAGCAGGTGTGCTTGATAAACGAGCTCTGTTTACAGCAAGTTTAACCCAGTCCTGAATAGGAGCGTCTTTTGCCTGACACATTCTGAAAATATCATTTGTTTCAACGTTTTGTTCCATTAAAACATTTCCGTTTGTATCAACAACACGAACAACTCCGTCAGCTTTCATTTGGAAAGTTTTGTCGTGAGATCCGTATTCTTCTGCTTTTTGAGCCATTAATCCAACGTTTGGAACACTTCCCATTGTTTTAGGATCAAAAGCACCGTGTTTTTTACAGAAATCGATAGTTGCTGTATAAATTCCTGCGTAAGAACGGTCTGGAATAACTGCAATTGTATCTTGTTGTTTTCCTTCTTTATTGTACATCTGTCCAGAAGTACGAATCATTGCTGGCATAGAAGCATCAACAATTACGTCAGAAGGAACGTGTAAGTTTGTAATTCCTTTATCAGAATTAACCATTGCAAGAGCTGGTCCGTTTTCGATTGCTTTAGTAATGTCAGCTTCAACTTCAGCCTGTTCAGGTCTTCCAGCAATTTTAGCGTAGATATCACCTAAACCATTTCTAGTGTCAATGTTTAATTCAGTGAATAAAGCTTCGTATTTTTTGAAAAGATCAGCAAAATATACTTCAACGATAGCGCCAAAGATAATTGGATCTGAAACTTTCATCATTGTAGCTTTTAAGTGCACAGAAAGTAAAACACCTTCTTTTTTTGCTTCAGCGATTGCTTCAGCAGCAAAAGTTTTTAATTTTTTTACGCTTAAAACTGAACTGTCGATAATCTCGCCAGCTTTTAGTGGTGTACTTGCTTTAAGAACAGTTGTAGAACCATCTTTAGCAACGAATTCAATTTTTACATCATTAGCTTCAGCAACAGTAAGTGATTTTTCACTTCCGTAGAAATCACCGTTTGGCATAGATGCTACTTTAGTTTTTGAGTCAGCAGACCAAGCACCCATCGAATGCGGATTTGCTTTTGCAAAGTTTTTAACCGCTCTTGGAGCTCTACGATCAGAGTTTCCTTCACGTAAAACTGGATTTACAGCAGAACCTAAAACTTTTGCATATTTTGCTTTAATTTCTTTTTCAGCATCCGTTTGAGGATCTTCTGGGAAATTAGGAACATTATATCCGTGAGACTGCAATTCAGCAATAGCTGCTTTTAATTGTGGTACAGATGCAGAAACGTTTGGCAATTTGATGATGTTAGCTTCAGGTTTTGTAGCTAGTTGGCCAAGTTCAGATAGCGCATCTCCTGTTTTTTGAGCATCTGTTAATGATTCAGGAAAGTTTGATAAAATTCTTCCTGCTAAAGAGATATCTCTGGTTTCAATAGCGATACCTGCTGTAGCAGTAAATGCCTGTACAATTGGTAACAAAGAATAAGTCGCTAATAATGGCGCCTCATCAGTTAAGGTGTAAAAAATTTTTGAATTCTGTGTCATTTTTTTTTTTTTTATAAGCGTGTCGTCAAAAGATGACGATATGAAAAGTATAGTCGGCTCAAAACGAGCGGAGCAAATATAATAAAAACAGTCCGAAATCGGTGTAGTTTTACTTAGAAATACAGGAATTATCAGATTGTTATTTCGAAGTTATTAAATTGTGAAATTGATGATTTTGATATTAAAAAATTACAGTTTTGATATTGGTTAAAAAGAAGGCATAAAAAAAACTCGTTTCAAATAGTATGAAACGAGTTTTTTATAACAGATTGATAAATGATTATCTTCTTTTATCTCTAATCTTAGCTTTTTTACCAGTAAGTTCTCTGAAGTAGAAAATTCTAGCTCTACGTACAGCACCTTTCTTGTTGATTTCGATTTTTTGCAAAGCTGGCAAGTTTACTGGGAAGATACGCTCAACTCCAATTGCACCTGACATTTTACGAATAGTAAAAGTTTCTGTGTTACCAGAACCTCTTCTTTGAATAACAACTCCTTTAAAAAACTGAGTTCTTGTTTTTTCACCCTCTTTAATTTCGTAGAAAACTGTGATAGTATCTCCAGCTCCAAATTCAGGGAAATCTTTTTTAGCAACGAATTCGTTTTGAACGAATTTTAATAAATCTGCCATGATAATTTTATTATTATAGTTTTAATAGAGCAACATTCACGGATTTCGCCAGAGGTTAGTCTAATTCGGGTGCAAATGTAAAAAATAATTATAAATTATGAATTATAAATTGTAAATTATTTTAAGTTGTTGATAAAATGATAGTTATCATTTGTTTTGTTTCAGGTTTAAAGTTTCAAGTTGTTGTTGTCTAGAGTTTTAACCTGAAACAAAAATAACCTGAAACCTGAAACTATTATTTAATGTCCTTCCAGCAAATCCGGACGTCTATTTTTAGTGTGTTCAAACGCCATATCTTCACGCCATTTATCAATTTTGGCAAAATGACCGCTAGTTAAAACTTCAGGGACTTTCCATCCTTTATAATCTGCGGGTCTTGTATATATAGGTCCAGAAAGCAAATTGTCCTGAAAACTGTCGGTCAAAGCAGAGGTTTCATCACTTAAAACACCAGGAATTAATCGAATTAAAGCATCAGATAAAACTATCGCGCCTAATTCTCCGCCAGACAAGACATAATCACCAATAGAAATTTCTTTGGTGATAAAATGATCTCTAACTCTTTGGTCAACACCTTTATAATGTCCGCATAAAATGATAATGTTTTCGTACATCGACATTGTATTGGCCATTTTTTGATTCAGTGTTTCTCCGTCTGGCGACATATAAATGATTTCATCATACTCTCGCTGGCTTTTTAAATGAGTAATGCAATCATCAATTGGCTGAATTGTCATTACCATTCCAGCACCTCCTCCAAACGGATAATCGTCTACACTTTTTTGTTTATTAGTGCTATAATCACGAAGATTGTGAAAATGTACTTCGACTAAACCTTTGTCAATGGCACGTTTCATAATTGAAGCTTCAAACGGGCTTCTTAATAATTCAGGTAAAAGTGTAATAATATCAATTCGCATTTCGCTCTTTCAAAAGTTTGAGTGCAAAGATACAAAGTAAATATGGAAGAAATCTAGAACTGGAATTTAAAAAAAAGACACTAAAAATGAATAGAATTAAATGTAAGTTTTTATTTTAATTAATTGTTTATCAAATGAATAAATAATAATTATATAACATTTAAAAGTTTTTATGTAATCTTTTTTTAGTAATTTTAAGTACCATTACATGTTTTTAATATGTAAAACTTTTGCCTTAAATCTAAATCTTGATCTAATGAAAAAAATAATTGTTTTGTGTGCTGTAATGGTATTATCTGCATGCGCGAGTTCAAAAATTGCTGAAGAAAAATGGGTTGGTAAATCAAAACAAAATCTCATGAAAAGTTGGGGAACTCCAGTAAGGACATTTGATAATGCAACAGATGGGGAAATACTTGTTTATGCAGATCAGGTTTATGAAAAAGATAACGATCATGACTCAAGAATAGCAGGTACATCATATTGGACTTACACTTATATATATGTAGACAAAGCGGGTAAAATAGTTTCTTTTAGAAATGAGAAACAAAATTATTCTCCACAATCTATAGATTCTAATAAATTAGCGGGGATGAATTTGTTGACCGTGAAGTGATTCCAAATCATAATTTCGAATAAAAGTTTTTATTTCGGTTATAATTAAAATGGTATTTTTAAAGATTCAATTTAAAAATAGATCAAATTAAGAATGTCTTCTCAAAAAATAAAAATCTTCGCAATAAATGGCAGTACCAGAAAAAATGCCAGTAATTTTAAAATACTAAAATATATTTCAGAAAATATAAAACCAGAATTTGAGTTTGAAATTTTTGAGAAACTAGATCAGTTACACCATTTTAATCCCGACTTGGATCAAGAAATTGCGCCTAAAAATGTAATTGATTTCAGAAATAAAATTGCTCATGCAGATGGTATTTTGATTTGTACGCCAGAATATGTTTTCAGTTTGCCAGGAAGTTTAAAGAATGCTTTGGAGTGGTGTGTTTCTACTACTATTTTTTCAGGAAAAAATACAGGACTTATAACTGCTTCAGCTTCTGGCGAAATGGCACACGAACAACTTCTGCTGATTATGAAAACACTTGAAGCTAAATTTGAAGTTGCTTCAACACTTTTAATACAAGGCATTCGCGGAAAAATAGACAACGAAGGAAAAATCATAAATCTTGATACTGAAAAGGCGCTTGCCAATTTTATAAATAATTTTGAAAATCAATTTTCGATTGATTTGTAAACAGTTTCAATAAAAAGACTAGTTTTACTTTTAGATTTTTTAAGATTAAAATGATAACAAGAAGAAACTTTATTATAAATACAGGCTTGGCTGCAACTGCGGTTTTAGCTGCGCCTTCATTAGCTTTTACTATGAACAAAAAAGAAATAGGTTTGCAGTTATATACATTGCGCGATGAACTTCCAAAAGATGTAAAATCAACTTTAGAAAAAGTAGCAAAAGCGGGTTATACGACCGTTGAAACATACGGTTTTTCAATAAAAGATCAATTCTGGGGATTATCGCCAAAAGAGTTGAAAAAGATTCTGGATGACAATGATTTAAAAGCAGTGAGCGGCCATTATAATTTAGGAAGTTATTTATATGATGGAAATACGGCGGAACTTATTGCTGCAATTGAAGCTGCAAAAGTTTTGAAAAACGAATTCCTGACCGTTCCATGGGTTGATGAGCATTTTAGAAAAAGTATTGACAATTATAAAACGATTGCTTTGCGTTTAAATGAAGCTGCTAAAATGTGTAAAAAAGCAGGTTTGAAACTAGCTTATCATAATCATGATTTTGAATTTCAAAAACATGACGGCGTTACGGGTTATGAAATCTTACTGAATGAAACGGACAAAGATTTAGTTTATTTTGAATTGGATTTATATTGGGTAGCGAGGTCAGGAAACGATTCTTTAAAATTGTTTAAAGAAAATCCGGGCCGATTTAAAATGTGGCATATAAAAGATATGGATAAAGCAAATCAAGCACTGAATACTGAAATTGGTTCAGGATTAATTGATTTTAGACCTTTATTTGCAACAGCAAAACAATCAGGAATGCTTCATTTTTTTGTAGAGCAAGAGAACAATTTTGCTGTTAATGCTTTTGAATCAATTAAAACAAGCTGTGATTTTATTTCAAAAAATCTAATTTAATTCAGAGGTAATTTATGAAGAAACTTCTTTTGCTGGTATTATTGATTCTTTGTTCGTGTAATTCTACGAAAAAAGATTACTTCGACATTATTGCAGAAAATGATGTTAAACTTTTTCCACCAAAGCCAGGTGACTGGCTTTATTCTTATAAAGAAAAAGGACAAAGTTTTGAGCAATTCAAAAACTCAAAACATATAATTCCAACAAAAGAAAACAACATAATTTATCTAAAACCAATTGGTGAATTCACTTCTTTGCAGGTCAAACAAACTGAATTGGTTCGACAATATTTGCACATTTTTTTTCAATTAGAAACGAAGGTTATGGATAATGTTTCAAATGATATTATTCCGAAACACGCAAGAAGAATTGGATCCGAAGATCATGAGCAATTTTTAGCAGGATATATTTTAGATAGTATTTTAAAGAAAGAGAAACCTAATAAAGGCATTGCTTTAATGGCACTTACAGAAGTCGATTTGTATCCAAAACCAGAGTGGAATTTTGTTTTTGGTTTGGCCTCTTACCGAGATAAAATTGCTGTAAGTTCGGTTTTTAGGCTACAGGATGAAAAGTTGACAGAAGCCAATTTCGATTTGTCATTGGCAAGATTATTAAAAATATGTTCACATGAAATTGGACATATGTTTGGACTGCATCATTGTATTGACGCAAATTGTGCAATGAATGGTACCAATAGTTTGTCTGAAACAGATGAACATACAATAAGATTATGTTCTATTTGTCAAAGAAAATTGAGTTCAGGATTAAAATACGATAATGCAAAAAGATTAAAAGAGCTGGAAAAATATTTTAAGGATAATAATTTGAAAGCAGAAATGCAGTTAATGCAACAAGATATTGAAAAAATTAAAAATGAATAAAATGGCAACAAGCAAAGAATTTATAAAAGGTGACGATATACAGTGGGAAGTAGTAGGCGAAGGAATTAAACGCAAAATTTTGGCTTATGATGACAAGATTATGCTCGTAAATGTTCATTTTGAAAAAGGGGGTATCGGTGTGTTGCACGATCATTACCATTCGCAGGTAACGTATATTGCAAGCGGAAAATTTGATGTAACGATCAGTGGTGTAACTCAAACATTAAAAGAAGGTGATAGCTTTTATATTCCGCCTCACGCTGTTCACGGCGTTGTTTGCCTTGAAACAGGAATGCTTACAGATGTTTTTAGCCCTGTTCGTGAAGATTTTTTGAAATAAATGAAATAAAGAAAATCAGTAATATCCGCGTTTTCGCGATAGCGAATCGGTGTCATCAGTGTTCTAAAAATTGACACTGATTAAACGGATTCGCTATCGCGAAGACGCAGATTTACGCAGATTTTATTATAAAAATAACTTAAATTATAAGTTTAGGTTAAATATTGATGGTATTTTTGCATCATGAATTTATCTAAAACCAATGTCTTGTTTATGGCAGTTTGCACTGGTCTTATAGTTGCAAATCTTTATTACTGCCAGCCTTTGATTGTTTTAATTGCCAACGAATTTAAAATTCCCGAAGCCAGCGCCGGAACCATAACATATCTTACGCAGGCAGGTTATGCAATTGGTTTCTTTTTTATGGTGCCTCTTGGTGACAAATTAGAGCGTAAAAAACAAATTTTAATAACCACTTTTGCTTCGGTAATCGCGCTCTTGATTGCTGCAACAGCAAAAAGTTTTTTTATTTTACAAATTGCTTCTTTACTGATCGGAATCACATCGATTGTGCCGCAGCTTATTTTGCCTTTGGCGGCGTCATTAAGCACGCCGGAACAGCGCGGAAAAGTTATTGGAACAATCATGAGCGGTTTATTGGTCGGGATTTTGCTTTCCAGAACTTTAAGCGGACTTATTGGCCAAGTTTTAGGCTGGAGATCTATGTTTTACATTGCAGCGGGAATTTGTCTTTTGATCTTTTTTGTAATCCAAAATAAATTTCCAGTTAATAAACCACAGTTTCAAGGAACTTACGGGCAATTGATTCAATCATTATTTACACTTATAAAAACACAACCGATTTTGCGCGAAGCTACAGCAATCAATGTATTCAGTTTTGCCCAATTTGGTGCTTTCTGGACAACTATGGTTTTATTGCTTTCGGGCGAACCGTTTCATTTTAATAGTGCAACAATTGGTTTATTTGGAATTGTAGGTGCTTCTGGAGCTTTGGCAGCGCCTTTGGTTGGTAAAATTGGAGATAAAGGTAATTCTAGAATCGCTGTTGGTTACGGATGTTTATTAATTTTAATAAGCTTTTTGATTTTTTATTTTTCGATAGAAAGTGTAATCGGAATTGCAATTGGAATTGTGTTTATTGATATTGGAATTCAAGGCGTTCACATTTCAAACCAAACACGAGTATATTCGTTATTGCCAGAAGCAAGAAACAGATTAAATACAGTTTTTATGTCATTCAGCTTTTTAGGAACTGCGGCTGGATCTGCGTACGGATTATTGCTTTGGAAATTGGGGGGATGGCATGCAGTCGCGCTTGGATGCGTTGGCTTATCAGCATTGGCATTTACTGTTTACGGACTTACTTATAAATCTAAAAATAGAAAGACAAATTGATAAATAATTAATTTGTAAATTTGCATTCGAATAAAAAAAAATACAACATGGAAAACGGAATATACGCTAAATTTAATACTAGCAAAGGTTCGATTTTAGTAAAATTGACACACGATTTGACACCAGGAACTGTAGGAAACTTTGTTGCTCTTGCAGAAGGAAATATGGAAAATAAAGTGAAACCTCAAGGACAAAAATTCTATGACGGATTAAACTTTCACAGAGTAATTGCTGATTTTATGATTCAAGGAGGTTGTCCTAAAGGAACTGGAACTGGAGATCCTGGATATAAATTTGATGATGAATTTCATCCAACTTTAAAACACGATCGTCCGGGAGTTTTATCTATGGCAAATTCTGGACCTGGAAGCAATGGTTCTCAATTTTTCATCACGCACGTTCCAACTCCTTGGTTAGACGGAAAACACAGTGTTTTTGGATATGTTATTGAAGGACAAGATGTCGTTGATGCTGTTGCTCAAGGTGATGCTCTTGAAACTTTAGAAATTATCAGAGTAGGTGAAGAAGCTCAAAAATTCAATGCTATTGAGGCTTTTATTGGTTTAAAAGGTGCTCGTCTAAAACGTGAAGCAGCTTTAAAAGCAGAATCTGAAGCAAAAATGGAGCAATTAGCTGCTGGTTTTGATAAAACAGAAAGCGGTTTACGTTATAAAATGATTCAAAAAGGTGAAGGTAAAAGAGCAGAAGCTGGAAAAACAGTTTCTGTTCATTACGAAGGTTCTTTAGAAAACGGAAAAGTTTTTGATTCTTCTTATCCAAGAAAAAAACCAATCGAATTCAAATTAGGCAGTTGGTCAGGTTATCGAAGGATGGGACGAAGGTATTGCTTTATTGCAAGTTGGAGACAAAGCTCGTTTTGTAATTCCATCTGATTTAGGTTATGGTCCATCAGGAGCTGGAGGAGTTATTCCACCAAACGCAACTTTAATTTTTGACGTTGAATTAATGGACGTTAAATAAGAATATAATAACAATTTAGTATTGTTTTAAATAGTAATCCCATATGCCGCGGCATATGGGATTTTTTTATATTTACTTGAATTAAAAATGAAACCAAGCAATGAAATCAAAAATTTTAGTTTTAACCGCAGCAGTGTTGCTGTTAGCTTCATGCGGTACAAAAAAAGCGCCTGCAACACCTACTGCGCCTGCAGTAACTGAAACTGCAAAAACAAAGGAATTAACACCTGAATTAGCAGCAGGTAAAAGTCTATATGAAAATAGCTGTGCAAAGTGTCACAAGCTATATGAACCAACGAAATTTACTAAAGAAGAATGGCAACCAATTTTAGTTCGTATGCAGAAAAAAGCAAAATTAGATGATACTAATATGGCTTCGATAACAAATTATATTCATTCGCAATTGTAATAATTTGCAGTTATATAAAAACAAAAAACTATTCAGATATTGAATAGTTTTTTTATTTTCAGACAGATATAAAAAAACACCTTCACTTAAAATGAGGTGTTTAAAAGTTTATGAAGTGTGTACTTCTGCATTATTAACTGCAATTATTTTTAAAGTTTTGATTCCGGCAGGTAGTTCCCAATCGACTTGATCATTTTCTTTAAAGCCAATAATGGCAACACTTAAAGGCGCAAGAATCGAAATTTTAGATTCTTTTAAATCGGCAGATGAAGGAAGAACAATTTGTATTGTCATTTGTTTCTTTGCGTTCACATCTTCGATTGTTATAAAAGAATTGATTCTGATAACCGATGGATCTAAATCATTTTCCTTGCATATAACAGCTCGATCCAATTCTTGTGAAAGTTGATTGGCTTCTTTTGTATTTGTTGAATTTTTGCTTTTTAAGATCAATTCTCTTAAAAATTGGTATTCTGATTTAGTGAAAGTGGGAATTGGTTTCATATCTGTTTGAATTTAGTATTTTTTTTTGAATTATTTTTCTTCTTTTAAAAGAGAGAAAGCAAGACATTTCAGAACTTTTAAAAAGGCAGAAATTTAGAAATGCTTAAACATGGGAAAACAAAAAAATATCTGACCAAAATTTGATTTTGTCAAATAAAATAAAGTTTAAAAAAAATGTAAATCCTCCGCCTGAAAGAAGAAATGAAATAGACGGAGGCCTAATTAATAAAGGCCTTACTATGTGAAATAAATACAGCCGAAAGCTGTTTTCTTGGAGAAGAAAACAGTAATGCAGAAACTGTAAATAATATTAGAGTGCTCACAATGAGTAATTTTTGCTTGTTTTACAAATATAACAAACTTTTTGCAAATAATTAATGAATCAAAAATAGCTTTAAAAATATAAAAAAAACAGCACAAGAATTTTTTCTTGTGCTGTTTAGTTTTTTGTGCCACAGATTTCACTGATTAAAATGATTTTTTGTCCTAATCAAAATCGAAAGGAAGTTCAATAATCATTTTAATCAGTGAAATCTGTGGCTAGATTATTTTTATGAATTCAAAAATTCAAGTAAATCTTTGTTTAATCTGTCTTTTTCGGTATAAAATAAGCCATGTGGTGCGCCTTCGTAAACAATGAAAGTATTGTTTTTTATTGCTTTTGCTGTTTTTTCGGAACTAATTTCAATTGGAACATTTTTATCATCGGTTCCATGAATTATCAAAGTCGGAACTTTAATGGTTTGAAGTTCATCTCTAAAATCAGTTGTATTTAGAGATTCTGCACATTGCAAAGTTGCTCTTGGCGAAGCTACAGAACATAAATTTCTGTAATATTCTAATAAAGGCGTGCTTAAAGGTTTGTTGATAATATTTACCCCAAAGAAGATTTTGCCAAAATTATCCAAAAAACCAATTCGATCTTCTTTAATTGAAGCTGCTGTAGCTTCTGTTTTTTCTTTTGGACGCCCTTCAGGATTATCTTCTGTTTTTAATAAAAATGGAATTATCGACGAAATCAAAACTGCTTTTGTAACTCCTTTTCCGTGATGTCTGCTAAAATAACGCACAACTTCTCCGCCACCCATAGAAAACCCAACTAGCGTTACATCCTCTAATTGCAACTGTTCAATTATTTCGCTTAAATCATCAGTTAATGTGTCATAATCGTATCCATCCCAAGGTTGAGATGATTTACCAAAACCACGACGGTCATAAGCAATTACTCTGTAATTATTCTGAACCAGAAACTCTACTTGATATTCCCACATTTCGTTTGAAAGTGGCCAGCCGTGAATTAGAATTACTGGCTTTCCTTTTCCGTAATCTTTTACATAAAGCTTTACATTTTTTGCAACTTCAATATATTTATCGCTGTTTGATTTCTGCATTTCATAATCAAAATCTTTAAGAGAGATACCGGGAGCTATTACACTATTTTCCATTTTATATGTTTTTACCGTTAGTTTATTATTTTGTCTAGTAAAATTAAAAGTGAAGCCCGAAAAACCAGTTATAGAATTAGTGCAATTCATTACAAAATTATAGGTTTGTAAATAAACTAGATACAATACAAAATGGATTTAACTTGGAATGAATTTGAAAGAACTGATATGCGTGTTGGGACTATTCTTGAAGTGAATGATTTTCCCGAAGCAAGAAAACCAGCATTTCAATTAACAATAGATTTTGGTTCTGAAATTGGAATCCGAAAATCATCGGCACAAATTACAAAGCGTTATAAAAAAGAAGATTTAGTAAACAGACAAATAGTTGCGGTTGTCAATTTTCCTAAAAAACAAATTGGAAAATTTATGAGTGAATGCCTTGTTCTTGGTGCTGTAGGCGAGGAGGGAGATGTTATTTTATTAGCGCCGGATTTTAAAATTGAAAATGGACTTAGAATAGGTTGAGTTTTCAGTCTCAGTCTCAGTTTTGGGCCTCTGTAGGCAATTTGATTTTAATTGTCATCCTGAGCGAAGTCGAAGGCTCGTTTACGACAAAAGGGCTTCGACTTCGCTCAGCCTGACAATCTGTAAATTGAGACTGTGACTGAATACTAAGAAATTTTCGCAATTAACTGATTCAAAATCACCTGTCCTTCTTCCCAATATTTTAAATCAGAATCAGAGTTGATGTGCCCTTGTTTTCCAACGTTTACAAAATCACTTCCCCATTGTTTTGCAAAATATTGTTTTCTTTCGAAAGAAGCATAAGGATCATTTTCGCTGGCAACAACAATTGACGGAAAAGGTAATTTATAAAGAGGCATTGGTGAAAAATTCCTAATGATATCAGGAGTATGCTGAGGTGAATCAACATCAGCAGGTGCGACCAATAAAGCACCAATAATATTTTTATTCGAATTTTTTTCTGCCCAATGTAAAACTAAAGAAACCGCCAAACTGTGCGCAACCAGAATCGTTGGATTTTCTAGTTTAGCAACTTCTTCATTTAAACGCGAAATCCAGTCTTCACGAAGCGGTTCATCCCAATTGTCTTGAACTAAACGGATAGAGTTTTTGAATTTTTCGTGCCAAAAAGTTTGCCAGTGTTTCTCTCCAGAATTTCCTAATCCGGGTAAAATCAATAATTGTGTGTCCATTGCCGTGGATTTTTATTGTGTTTATTTTTTAGTTTGTTTCTCTTTTAAAATTCGGTTTATTTCATTGATAAGCAACGGAAAACCAGGTTCAGTCATTCCGTGACCGTAACCGTCTAATTCATAAAGTTTGGTTTGTTTATGGCCTTTTAGTTTCATCATTCTTGCCATGTATGCGTTTTCTTCATAGCGCCCAAGCATTTCTAATTCGCGGTCGCCGGTAATTAATAATAATGGTGGCGCATCAGCGCGAACATAAAAAAGTGGCGCATAAGCATCAATTGTTGGCGTTGTATCTGGAATTCCATTTTCTCGTCTAATTTCAAAATGCGTGATACATTGCCCGCTAAACGGAATAAGGCCAGCTATTTTATTAGCATCAATTCCTTCTTTTTGAAGCCATTTTTTATCCAATCCAGTCATTAAGGCTAAATAACCGCCAGCAGAATGTCCTGAAACAAAAATCTGCGAAGCGTCGCCTCCATAATTTGCAATGTTATTAAAAGTCCAAGCTATCGCGGCAGCCGCATCTTCAATCGCTTTTTCTGCTTTTACTTTTGGCGAAAGCCTATAATTAACGCCAATAATCGCAAAACCTTTATTTTTTAGAGCTTCCGGAATTTCCTTGCTTCCTCCAGTCAATCCACCGCCGTGAAACCAAATTATAGTTGCAAAATTTTTAGTGTTTTTTGGATAATAAATATCTAAAACGCATCTTTCGTTAATGTAACTGTCGGATTTGTTTGTTGTAGCGTTGTAATATTGAATATTTGATTTGGTTTCATATTCTGTTTTTTGCCCAAACGAAGAAACAGAAAGGAATAGGAAAGCAAATAGGAGGATTAATTTTTTCATTTTAAAAATATTGAATTGTTGTTGTCGAACTTGGTCAATTTCAGAAATCTAAAATCTAAAGTCTGCAATCTAAAATAATAAATTAATATATAAAAAAAGTCCAAAATGCTGGACATATTGGACTCGTACTTTTTAAAAAGCTATTTGGGGACTAAATATCGTCAAAATCAATATCAGTAAAACTAGATCTTTGCCCTTCAGGTTTGTCAGAACCGTATTCTTTTTTAAAATCTTTTTGGTGTCTTTCAGAGATTACTTCCTCGCCTTTGTGGTTCAAGACGTATGAAGTCATTTCTTCTAGTATTTCGGCAAAAGCACTAAAATCTTCTTTGTATAAGTAAATTTTGTGTTTTTTAAAATGAAAAGAACCATCTTCTTCAGTAAATTTTTTACTTTCGGTAATCGTGATATAATAATCGTCAGCTTTAGTAGCTCTCACATCAAAGAAATAAGTTCTTCTTCCTGCTCGTAATACTTTAGAAAAAATCTCTTCTTTTTCTAACATGTCATTTTCTCTCATAATACGTTCTATCATTTTTTGGAATTAATAGTACTCAAAAATCATAAAAAATTATCTATTACACAACAATTAAAGTAATTCTTTTTCCGAAAGTTGTTTTAAATATAACGATGAATAATAACCTTCCTGATTTATTAATTGATTATGAGAGCCTTGTTGAATTATTTTACCATCCTCTAAAATGATAATCTTGTCTGCATTTTTGGCCGATGAAACTCGGTGGCTTACGATAATTGTAGTTTTATTTTTACAAATTTTAAACAAATTATTTAAGATCGTTTCTTCAGTTTCGGTATCAACCGCAGAAAGACAATCATCAAAAAGTAAAATGGCAGGATCTTTAATAATCGCACGCGCAATAGACACACGTTGCTTTTGTCCGCCCGAAAGTGTGATACCTCTTTCGCCCAAAATAGTGTCATATTGCTTGTTGAATGTGATGATATTATCATGAACTACAGCATTTTTAGCAGCTTCAATAACTTCTTCATCTGTGGTATTTTGATTGCCAAATTTGATGTTGTTTTTGATAGTATCCGAAAATAAAAAAGCATCCTGAGGCACAATTCCAATGTTGTTTCTCAAATCATTTAAGTTCAAAGTACTGATTTCGTTTTGATCAATTGTGATTCTTCCTTCTGTAACATCATATAAACGAGAAATCAAAGATAAAATAGTCGATTTTCCAGAACCAGTTTTACCTAAAATGGCCAATGTTTCTCCGTTTTTAACTGTAAAATGTTACATTTTTCAAAGCTTCGATATTTGTGTCTTCATAAGTGTAACTTACATTTTCAAAAGCGATTGAACCAAGAATTTCTGATGAATTTGGATTGTTGTTTTTGATTTCGGGCTCAATTTTCAAAAATTCATTTAAACGTTTTTGAGATGCTTCGGCTTCCTGAACCATTGATGAAACCCAGCCTAAAGACGCTACCGGCCAAGTAAGCATATTTACGTATAGAATAAATTCGGCAATTGTTCCAATATTTGGAATTGTTCCGTTGATGTACATAACGCCTCCAAAATAAATCACAACCAAATTACTGATTCCGATAAGCGCAATCATAAGTGGACCAAAAAGCGATTGAACTTTGGCTAAATCTAAACTTTTGCGTTTGCTTTCGTCAGACAGATTGATCATGTTGTTTTGATGCTGATTTTCTAATGAATAGGCTTTTATAACTCGAATTCCAGAAAATATTTCCTGTGTAAAACTCGAAACTTTTGAAAGATATTGCTGGAAAGTGGTGCTTCGTTTGTTGATTTCGGAACTTAACTTAAAGATGCAGTAAGAAAGAATTGGCAACGGAAGAATCGTATATAAAGTCAGTAATGGCGATACATTATACATATATATAATAACGATTGCAAAACGAATGAAAGTGTTAATCGTGTACATAACGGCAGGACCAACATACATACGGACTTTTGAAACATCTTCGCTGATACGGTTCATTAAATCTCCAGTACGGTTTTGCTTATAGAAATTCTGAGAAAGCGTTTCGTATTGTTTAAAAACTTCATTTTTTAAATCAAATTCAATATGACGTGACATTACGATCAATGTCTGACGCATTAAAAAGGTTAAAAAACCTGCTACAATAGCACTTCCAATGATTAACAGTACATTATGAATTAAATCTTGTCTGTAAAAATCTCTTATAATAGAGGATTTTTGATCTGCTTCTGAAAGTTTTAGAAAGCGTTCTATCACATTAAAAGAGTGGCTGACTAGTTTTGGTGTAAACAAAAAGAATATTTGTGCGATAATTGTGATTAAAATTCCAAAAGAGAAACTGAATTTATACTTGATGAAATATTTGTTTAAATAGCTTAATTCTTTCATTTTTTTAAGAAATGTAATATTGAATTGATTTAAAATTATGAATTATTATTAATTAAAATTATAATAAATTGCGTTTTAATCAAAACAATTATATTGTAAAATTGTTATTTTAAAGATAAAAAATTAGCACATGTGTATTTTTTAATTATGTTTGAGAAGTCTTTTTGACAAATTCATAATTTTAACTAATTAATACTAGCGCTATGGATGCAACTTTCGCAACTGGAAAGGAACTTCAAAAAATGGATCCTGTTTTTGGTCAATTATCTTTTGACGATCACGAACAAATTGTATTTTGCAATGACAAAGATACAGGTTTAAAAGCAATTATTGGTATTCATAATTCGGTTATGGGACCAGCTTTGGGAGGCACCAGAATGTGGAATTACAACACAGAATGGGAAGCTTTAAATGATGTTTTACGCCTTTCAAGAGGTATGACTTATAAATCTGCCATTACCGGACTGAATATTGGCGGTGGAAAAGCGGTTATTATTGGTGATGCTAAAACGCAGAAAACACCTGAGTTGATGCGCAAGTTTGGAGAATTTGTACACTCTTTAAGCGGAAGATATATTACTGCTGAAGATGTTGGAATGGAGACAAAAGACATGGACACTGTAAGAGATGTAACGCCTTATGTTACAGGAATCTCTGAAGAAAGAGGCGGTTCTGGAAATCCTTCTCCTGTAACAGCTTACGGAGTTTATTTAGGAATGAAAGCAGCTGCTAAAAGTCAGTTTGGTTCTGATGTTTTAGATGGCAAAAAAGTTTTGGTTCAAGGAATTGGGCACGTAGGTGAAGCTTTAGTTGAATATTTGACTAAAGAAGGAGCGATCGTAACAATTTCGGATATCAACGAAGAAAAATTATACGAAGTTGCTCAAAAATACAACGCAACAATTTATACAGGTGAAGATTTGTATACTGCTGATGTTGATATTTACGCGCCATGTGCAATGGGAGCGATCATCAACGATAATACTGTAGATAAAATTAAAGCTAAAGTTATTGCTGGTGCTGCAAATAACCAATTAGCTGACGAAAATGTTCACGGAGCAAGATTGCAAGAAAGAGGAATTTTATATGCTCCTGATTTCTTGATCAACGCGGGTGGAATTATCAATGTTTATGCTGAATTAGCAAACTACGGTAAAGCCGAAATCATGAGTAAAACCGAAAATATCTATAATACTACTTTAGAAATTATCGATTATGCCGTGAAAAACGGAATGACAACGCATAAAGCAGCCCTTACAATTGCTCAAAATCGTATTGATTTGAGAAAAATTGAAAACGCAGAGAAGTAATTAGTGTTCAGTGTTCACTTTTTTTAGTGTTCAGTTTATAGTCTCAGTCTCAGTTTACAGTTTTATCTGTAAGCTGAGATTTTTTTTATCTGTAAACTTAGACTGACCGCTAAATACTGATAACTGATCACTAAAAACGAAGGCTGACCACTAAATTCTGAAAACTGACCACTAAAATCATGACTTTTTTATCGATTTAATTTTATTATAAGAATTGAAATTCCTAATTTTGCAGACTAATTTTTAAAAGTTCTTACAAGGTGGTAAATAGAAGACACATACGCGTTAAAGTAATGCAATCCATTTATGCAATGCATCAGAGCGGTTCTGATAATATGGAAAAAGAAGAAAAATTTCTTTTTTACAGCATAGATAATATTCAGGACTTATATCTTATAATGCTTTCTTCATTGATTGAAATTTGCAAAAAAGAATCTGTTTTTTTACATCTTTCAAGCAAAAAGCACCTTGCGACTGCAGCAGAACGCAACCCGAACGAAAAGTTCGTTAAAAACAAAATCTTTCAACTTCTTGCCGAAAGCAATTCTCTTAGCATTGCTTTAGAAACTCGTAAAATCAACAACTGGTCTTTAAATGACGATTATATCATTTTGCTTTTAAATGATATTAAAGCCAGCGATTTGTACAAAAAATACATGAGCAACAATGTAAATACATTTGAAGAAGACAGACAATTTATAATTGATTTGTTTGAAAATGTTATTGTTCCGAATGAGAAATTATACGAATATCTTGAGGACGATAAATTAACTTGGGTTGATGATATTCCGGTGGTAAACACGCATATCATCAAACAATTAAAAGCAATCAAAACCGAAGATCCAGATGCTTTTAGAGTTCCAAAATTATACAAAGACGTTGAAGATAAGGATTTTGCAAAAGATTTATTTAGACGTACTGTTTTAAACGAATCTGTTTTTGCAAAAGAATACGATGATAAAACGCCAAACTGGGACAGTGAAAGAATTGCTGAAATTGATACGATTATTTTGAAAATGGCAATCTGCGAATTTTTAAAATTCCCTTCAATTCCTGTGAAAGTAACTCTTAACGAATATTTAGAAATTGCAAAAGAGTATTCTACACCAAAAAGCAGTATTTTTATCAACGGAATTTTAGATAACCTTGTAAAAGAACTTGAAGCCAATAAAAAAATGGTAAAAGTAGGAAGAGGGTTAATGTAAATTGAAAATCTAAAAAAACAATGAGTTGTCACTCTGAGCGAAGTCGAAGAGCCAAAGCAAAAAAAATATTAATATAAATCAAAAACAAACTTAAATTATGGGACAATTATCTCAATTTGCACCGTTCCTTTTAATGTTCGTGGTAATCTATTTCTTCATGATCAGACCACAGCAAAAAAGAGCAAAAAATGAAAAAGAATTTGAAAGCGGCCTAAAAGTAGGTGACAAAATAATTACAAAAAGTGGTTTTCACGGTAAAATTGTTGAACTTGCAGAAACTACAGTTGTAATCGAAACAATGTCTGGAAAATTAAAATTGGAGCGTTCGGCTATTTCTTTGGAATTGAGTGCTACTTTGAATAAAAAAGCTTAAGTTTTTAAAATTTCCAATTTAAAAATCCCAAATTCTTTTCGGAATTTGGGATTTTTTTTTGTCATTTCGACCGGAGGGAGAAATCACACTAGAAACTCCGCAAAGTAAAACGCCAATCTTTGCCGATTAACGAGTGTGATTTCTCCCTTCGGTCGAAATGACATGACTTTGTGTTTTTAACTGAATTGCCACAATCTTGTCATTCCGAGGAACGAGGAATCTCCGCAAGTAGCTCGACAAAGATTGGCGTTTTACTTTGCGGAGTTTCTTGCGGGGATTGCTTCGCCAGTTCGCTATCGCTCGTGTCCTCGTTCCTCGGAATGACAAACTTTACCGGTAAATTTTGTTAGAACGACAAAAAAAAGAAAAACCTTTGTCAAAGTTTTAAACTTTGACAAAGGTCTCGTATAGTTTGAATTGATTTTTAATTAATTCACCTGTATTTATCATTCAATCCTTTATTCTCCAAAATCATCGGGATGACTTTTTCGATTCTTGTAAAGTTTTGTTTTTTCCTGTTTTGCAGTTTCGATATATTCTAAAAATTCATATTGCTTGTAAGGACTAAACTTTTCAAAAGCTTCTTTCAAAGCTGGATTTTTAATCATTTCGGTATTAAGAAGTTCAGAAACAATCGCCTCTTTTTTTGAAGGTTTAATGACTTTTCCTTGTTTTTCGTTTTCAATTGCTTCGTAAATATATTCTAAAACATCTTGTTCGTTTACTTCTTCTTTTGAAGTAAAACGCCATTGTCGCATCGATTTTGTTTTGTCTTCCTGAGCATTGATCAGTCTCTTTTTTTCGTCTTTTAGAAATACTCCGTTAAGAAACCAAATAGCAAAATAATTTTTAAAACCACCAATTCCGATAACATTTTTTTTATTGTAGACATAAATTGGTCCGCCCCATTTTATGGTTTCGACCAGTTCAGTTTTATCAATAATTGATTTCAGGAAAAGAAGTTCTTCTTCCCAATTATTAACTTTATCCCAAACGTGTTTTTTATCAGAATTAGTTTCCACTTTATCTTCTTCTTTTAGGTTTTTCAGATGCGTCAAAAATGCCTGGAACAGCTGTCAGTTCAGCAATTTTCACAATTACTTCTGTTGCTTTCTGGATGCTTTCTGCAGGAACATATTCGTATTTTCCGTGAAAGTTATGTCCGCCGGCAAAAATATTTGGACAAGGTAATCCCATAAATGACAATTGAGAACCGTCAGTTCCGCCACGAATAGGCTTAATGATTGGTTTGATGTTCAATTCTCTCATTGCTTTTTCGGCAATATCAACAATATATTTTACAGGCAAGTACCTTTTCTTTCATATTGTAATACTGATCTTTAACTTCAGTTATTACAATATCTTCTCCGAATTGTTTTGCATATTTTTTATTGATTTTTTTGGCAATTTTATCAATTAAATCTTTTCTCTTCTCAAATTTGATTTTGTTGTGATCACGGATAATCAATTCTAAAACAGTTTCTTCAATACTTCCTGTTAAATGATGTACATGGAAAAATCCTTCGTAACCTTTTGTTTCCTGTGGTGTTTCGCCTTTCGGAAGTTCATTGATAAAATCATTGGCAATTAGCATAGAGTTGATCATTTTTCCTTTGGCATAACCCGGATGAACACTTTTTCCTTTAAAAGTAATTTTGGCTCCAGCGGCATTAAAATTTTCATATTCTAATTCACCAATCTGGCTTCCGTCCATTGTGTATGCCCATTGCGCGCCAAATTTTTCAACATCAAAATGGTGTGCACCACGCCCAATTTCTTCATCAGGAGTAAAACCAATTCTGATTTTTCCGTGTTTAATTTCTGGATGCTGAATAAGGTATTCCATAGCCGAAACAATCTCTGTGATTCCAGCTTTATCATCGGCACCTAATAAAGTTGTTCCGTCAGTTGTAATGATGGTTTGGCCTTTATATAGAACAAATCTTTAAAATAATTTGGAGATAAAACGATGTTTTTTTCAGCGTTTAAAACAATATCCTTTCCATCATAATTTTCAACAATCTGAGGTTTTACATTCGCTCCGCTAAAATCTGGCGAAGTATCAAAATGTGAAACAAATCCAATTGTTGGAACTTCATGATCAACATTACTTGGCAAAGTTGCCATGATGTAGGCTTTATCATCAATTGTAACATCCTGTAATCCAATAGTTTTTAATTCTTCGACTAATTTATTGGCAAGATTCCATTGTTTTTCTGTACTTGGAGTAGTTTTTGAGTTTGGATCTGATTCTGTATCAATTGTTACATAACTGATAAAACGATCTATGATATGTTGCATTTTTTTGTTTTTTTAGCAAATATAAGAATATTGTTTAAATGGTATGATTTCACAAATTTATATTTGCAGAATTATAGAGACAAAAAAAGTAGAAATTTATAAATCTCTCTTTTGAATTTTGTTGTTATATGCTTTTGACACATCTAAAACCAAGATGGTTTGCCGCAGATCGAATTTCTCCTTTCCCTCGGGTTCCCACCATATAACGCGTACAATATTGGTCTGTACATAAAAATGAACCTCCTCTGTGTACCTTTTTTATTTGAGTTGGATCTTGTGGATCGTTATAAGCGTTTCGGTCCTTGTGGATTTTTTGTTATTTCTCCGCTTTCAGCTAATGTTTTGTAGTAATCGGCGCTATACCAATCATTAGCCCATTCCCAAACGTTTCCTGCCATGTCGTATAAGCCATAAGAATTTGGAGCAAACTGTGCGGTAGGTGCAATTCCTTTAAACCCGTCTTCGCCAGTATCGCCTCTTTTATAGGGAAATGTCCTTGATAAATATTTGCTTGAAATTTTCCGTTAGGTTTTAATGAATTTCCCCATGCATAGAGATTTCCGGTTTTTCCGCCTCTTGCTGCAAATTCCCATTCTGCTTCAGTAGGAAGTCTTTTTCCTGCCCATTTTGCATAAGCTGCAGCATCTTCATAAGCAATATGAACAACAGGATATTTTTCTTTTCCTTTAATGGAACTTTGCGGTCCTTCAGGATGTTTCCAGTCTGTGCCAGTTCGTAGCGCCACCATTGCAAAAAGTCATTCAAATCTACCGTAGCTGCAGTAGGAGTAAAGATAACCGATCCAGTTACTAAATCTCTCTCATTAGCATGTTGGAAATTCTTCTTTTGTTGGTTTTGTTCAGCTACTGTTATATATCCGGTTGCTTTTACAAATTTTTCATACTCTTCATTTGTTACTTCAGTTTGGTCCATATAATATCCGTCAACATAAACGCGATGAATAGGAGCGGCATCTTTTGTAACACCTTTTATACTGCACAAACTTTCATCTTCAACATTTGCATCCCATCGAAAATTCACCGCCTGGAATCCATACCATGCCTTTTGGTGCTTTTCCGGCTGGTTTGTTTTTGTTTTCAATTGTTGGTTTATATGCAGATGCATCTGTAGTACTTGGAGTTTCGGCACAATCCATTGCGACTGGTTTTTCTTGCTTTGGAACAGCTAATTTAGTGTATCCAAAAGAAGCAATCGAAATAATTGAAATGGTCAGCAGTGCAAATATCCAATAGGTTTTATTTTTCATTTTAATCGTTTTTAATATATAGTGGTTGTCAATAGGTGATAAAATTATAAAAATAAGATTAGAATAGTCTATTTATTTTATAGAATTTATAGGGTAATTTGTTTAACTATCTTTTTCAACCGATACGACTTCATATTTATCTTTGCCATCAACTTGAACTGGCTGATAATAGGTTTCACCAAACTTCACATATTTTACATCACCAATAGTTACTTCTTCACCGCCTTCTGGTAAATTGTCTACAATGGTTCCTGCTGTTGGAGCTACTACTTTATAAGAGCTTCCGTCTTTTTCATAATATGTTCCTCCGTAATAATAATTATTTACCGTTCCAGTATTTACCGTTTCTGCACCGCTAGGAATATTATTAACAGTACCTCCAACAGGTGCTGGAACAGCTGTATAACCTCCACTTGTAGAAGTATACCAAACGCCTTGATCATAATGATACTTTTGGTTTTCAACACTAACAATAATCGCTGTCGTTGCTAAGGTTGCTACGAAAAATCCCCACGGATGCCAAACAGGTCCCCAGTAAAATGGTCTGTAAGGGCGTGGATAATATGGATGGTAGCAATTGTATCTGTAACCGCCATATCTGTAAGGAGGACGAACATAAGGTCTTGGACCCGGTCTTACTATTGTATTACGATTGTTGCGGACATGAACGCTGTTATTGACATTAATATTGACGTTGTTTCTATTTCTATTAACTGTATTACCGCTTATTTTGGTATTTCTGTTGCCAGAATTATTAATTTTATTTCCGTTATTTTTATTTATGCCATTGCCATTTTTGTTTCGAATATTTGAAGCAGTTCCACCATTAATTTTACTTCCGCCATTATTTGCTCCCGGACGAGATGCAATTGGTTTGTTTGTTGCCGGTCGCGATTGGGCAGCAGGTCTTGACTGATTCATTGGTCGAGCTTCTCTCGCTGGCCTAGATTGCTTCATTTGTCCGCCTCCGCCTCCGCCTGCATGACGAGCGCCACCGCCACCGCCACCAGCTCCATGAAAACCGCCACGTCCGCGTTGTGCAAAACTGTCAATTGAAATCATGAAAAGTGATCCGACAAAAAGGATACAAACTGTTTTTCTTAATGTTGATTTTATATTTTTCATTTTCAGAGTTTTAGTGTTATAAAGTTATTAAAAAAAAATATTTTCTGAGTAAAATTTAACTATATTTCAATTATGGTAATTTTGACTTTTATAAAGAAATATCCCATTGTATTCTAAAGCGCCAACCTTGTTCTAAAGGCAATGTTTTATCCTGAAAACTAAAATAACTGACTTCTGAGGTCAATTTGTTTTTATGGCCGTTAAAGAACCAGTTAAATGCAATGGTAGTTTCGTCCTGCAAGTTTTGTCTAATTGAATTATCAGGACGATAAGCTGCATGTCTTCCAGCCATTTCAAGATCTTTTGGCCACCAATCAAAAGCATTATGAAAAAAATACCCGGCCTGAACATAATAACCTTTCAAGGTCGTGGTATCATCATTATTTAATTTATCGATGATTTTTTTTGTATGCCATTCGCTTTGCCAAGAAAATCCGCGATACATAAAAGCACTTTCTAAATTCCATTGATTGACACGATATTGTCCCGGCAATCCGTTTTCATAACCTTCCAAAGAGCCTCCTCCCGATTGTGAAAAACGAGTATAAGGGCTTCGGTTTGTTAAACCTGAGATTGCAATAATTGGGGTTGGTTTTTCGTGAAATTCTAAATCACTGCCTTCAAAGTCGAGAAATCTTCCCAAAAAATTCCATTGCGCACGTCCAAAATACATTAGATTTCCATCATCATTTGCCGTATTTCCTCTTCCGGTTCCAGTAAGTGCTGCAGCCCAATAATTAAAATCGGCAATCCCGGCGCCTTTAAGATGTCCGTAAACTTCAACTCCCATTTGTCTGTCGGCAGTAAAAGGACGGTTTATTAAAGATCGGTCAACAGTTTGCTGTTCACCGCTGCTTATAAAACGTTCTCGAGTATATTCAACTTTCCATTGTCCGGCTTTAAAGCTGAGCCATTCCCATTTTTCAACCATCAGCCTAAAATCTAATAAATTTGATTGGCTGAGTTCATATTCCCAATAATATTTAAGCCAAGGATGAAAAGCGTGTCCACCAACTTTTAATCTTGCTCTGTTTATTTTAAAAGTTGTTTTTGCTTCCTGACTGTAATCGTCGTAAGTTAACGGATCAGTATCATTGGGTGTCGAAAATCGGAATTGAAGCCTGCTTTGTAATTGGAAAAGAAATTTATTGTCTTTCGTTCTTAGCTCAATTCCCTTTTTTCCGTAGCTGACATTGATCAGTTTAGTAGTGTCTTTTTCTTTTTCGAGACTGCGCCATTCCGTTTAAACCAATTAAAAACAGTAAGGATGTCAAAATAATTTTTGAAATCGAAACAGTTTTATTTGTTTTATGTAAGTGCATAATTGGTTTTTATGATATTTATTTTCTTCCAAAGTTTTTTGCAATTCCTAAACCAATTCCCCAGCTGTCATAAGCATTCCATTTAAAATCATAGCTGACAGTTCCAAAAATTTCCCATCCTTGTGGCAGTTCATATCCATATTCAACTCCTGCTCTGGTTAAGAAATAATCTTCTTCTTTTGCAAATTCACCTCCAAAACCTAAAAGAAAACTCCAGTGTTCATTTGGTTTATAAATTCCCATTACTGCTGGTGCAATTGGGTAGCTTCTTTCAACTGTTTCTTTGTCATCTCCACCTTCAAGATTTTTTTCTACTTTAAATTTTTCGATAATAAAATCAGTATGAAGACCAATTGCCCATTTTTCGTGAAATTGAAAAGTATAATCTAATCCCCAAGCAGGAAGACTTAAAACTTCTCTGTTTCCTTCGTCGTCCCGGCCTTCAAAAACATGAACATGATTTATAGAAATCCCAATTTGATGATGCGGATGAAAAGCTTCTTTTTCTGAGTTTTCCTGAGCTGTGATTTTGGTTGAATAAATACATGTCAGACAAAAAAAGAGTGAAATAAAAGGTGATTTTTTGAAATAACGTTTTACGTACAACATTTTATTAACTTTTTTAATTATCAAAATGAATGGTAGTTATTTTGAAGAAAAAAGAGGTATTTGCTGCACAGTTTACTGTTAATGGCAAATACCTCTTAAATTTAAATGATTTTATTAATCTCTTTTCATAGCTCTTTTTGCTTCGCTGTTTAAATCAGAATATTCGATTTTACCCACGTTAATACCTACTCCAAGAATTTCTCCTCCTTTAAATTCACCTGGAGTTTTGTATTCGCTACTAACAGCATCACCACTGTCAAATCCAACACAAAGACCATCACCAGAAAGTGTGAATTTACCACTTTGCGTTCTCATTGGTCCAGAAGCAACTTCTTTTCCGTCAATATATAATTTCATTGTTCCTGTTGATTCGCCATTTGGTCCTGCTTTCTCACGAGTAAATTCCATCCCGAAAACATGTTTTCCTGGTGTAATATCAACATTTGAAACGAATTTTTGCTCTGGCGGAATTCCTAAGAAATTGTACACATAATATAATTTTTTGTTTTTCAAAAATAGAGAGTGTCCTCCAAAACGAGATCCATGAGCAAAAATCACTCCCGAAGCATTCGCATCTTTTACATCAACATCGGCAACAATTTTATAATTACGGCCACGTACATTTACGGCCACTCCTTCAGGTACCGGAGCAGTTCCAGGATAATAAATATATTGATCACGAGGAGCTTCAGAAGAAGGTCTTTCAATTCCCAAAATTTCAATAGCAGCGCGGTCATCTAAAGGTAATACAAGATTTTTAGCAGCTTCTGTATTCCAGTCAGCAATTAATTCTTTCAATTTGTCTGGATTTTTTTTAGCTAAATTGTTGCTTTCAGCTCTATCCACATCGGTATTGTATAATTCCCATTCGTCTTTATCAAAATTTCCTTTTCCAACAAGAGGTGCGTGTAAGGCAACTGCTTTCCATCCGTCTTTCCATAAAGCACGACTACCTAGCATAGCAAAATACTGAATGTGTTTTTGTGTTTTTGCATCAGGAGTTGCATCAAATGTATAACGCATAGATACTCCGGATAAAGGATATTGTTGTACACCATGATATACTTTAGGCATTTCTACACCGCATATATCAAGTAATGTTGGAACGATATCTGTTGAATGATGAAATTGATTACGAATCTCTCCTCTGGCTTTAATTCCTTTTGGCCAGGAAATGACTAAAGGATCACAAGTTCCTCCTGCATATTCGCTGTATCTTTTAAACATTTTAAATGGAGTTGAAAAAGCAGATGCCCATCCTGTTGGGTAGTGCTCATAAGTATCAGGGCCACCTAATTTATCAATCAATTTTAAATTTTCTTTTACTTCATCAGGATATCCGTTAAAGAATTTATTTTCGTTTACAGAACCTGAAGGCGAACCTTCTCCTGAAGCTCCGTTGTCAGCTGCATAAATAACAACTGTATTTTCTAACTGACCAGTTTTTTCTAAATAATCAATTACACGTCCCACTTGAGCGTCAGTGTATTCTGAAAAACCAGCATATACTTCAGCCAATTTCGAGAATAATTTCTTTTCGTCAGCACTTAATTTGCTCCACTCTAAAACGGCATCACCTTCATTGGCAACATTTTTAGGAAGCGGATTAAATGGCGCATACTTAGTTCCGGCAGGAATTACTCCTTTTGCAATCATACGAGGTAAAACCCATTGTCTGTAAGCCTCATAACCTCCATCAAATTTTCCTTTGTATTTATCTATATACTCTTGAGGAGCATGGTGAGGCGCGTGATTTGCACCAGGACAATACCACATAAACCAAGGTTTAGAAGGATTTGTTGCTTGTTGATCACGAAGATATTCTAAAGCGTGATCTGCTAAATCTTTCGACAAATGATATCCTTCTTCCGGGCTAGTTGGAGCATCAACAAAATGGTTATCCTCTACTAAATCTGGATACCATTGGTTGGTTTCTCCTCCAAGAAATCCGTAATAACGATCAAATCCCATTTGTAATGGCCATGTGCTGCGATTTCCACCAGATGCTACATCTTGTTCAGGAACATTGTGGTCTTTTCCTATCCAAAAAGTACTCCATCCATTGTCTTGTAAAACTTGTCCAATAGTAGTAACTTGTTTTGGTAATCTACCACTTGCACCTGGATATCCTGCGGCAGTTTCTGTAATTGCAGCCATTCCATTTAAATGGTGATTACGTCCTGTTAATAGAGTAGAACGTGTTGGAGAGCACAATGCTGTTGTATGCCATTGTGTATAAGTTAAACCATTATCTGCCAATTTTTGCATAGTAGGCATATTAATAGCTCCACCATATGGAGACCAAGCAGCTAATCCTGTATCATCGTATAAAATGAATAAGATATTTGGAGCGCCTTTCGGAGCTACTTTCGGAGTATAAGGTGCCCAATCTTCTTTAGAATCACGGACATCAAGGCTAATTTTTCCTTTAAACTCCTCTTTAGTTACTTGTTGCGGATCTGCCTGTGCAGAAGCTTTTGGCGCTATACCCGGCAATAGGCATAATAAGAATAAAGGGATACTTTTTTTAAGTATCATAAATGTAGTGCTGGCTTTCATAATTTTAAAGTATTAATTATTTGGTATTTAGTATCAAAGTGCTTTTGTGTTTATGATAAAATTTAATCTTAAAAAATAATATAATCTGATCCTCATTATTATGTAAATTGATTTTGGCGGGGCAAGTCAATTTTAATGTTTTTGCATCATTTGTTTTGAAATAAAAAAATGTTACAAGTAAAGATTTTTTCTATTCTTTCAAAATTAATTAATAGAGTAGTAAAAGGATGGTTATTTTGAGGCCAACATCGTTTCATTTTATAACTTGCAACGTTAAAAATTGGAATTTGAAACAAACTTTTTCAATTTATAAGACTTCTCGAGTGCTTTGATTGAGTTTGTAATTTTAATTTGAATTTTAAGTGGCTTTAAAAACTCTTCTAATTTGTTTGGTATAAAAAGCACCTTTTTAAACTATAATATTTAAATTTGCATCCGAAAACAACACAACAAAATTCTTATGTATAAATTGATAATTCGTCCGATACTTTTTTGGTTTGATCCAGAAGAAGTACATTACTTTACTTTTTCATTTGTAAAATTCATCTCAAAAATTCCAGGAGTTTCATTAATTATTAGAAGTATTTATGAAGTAAAAGACGCTCGTTTAGAAAGAGAAGTTTTCGGAATTAAATTTAAAAATCCAGTTGGACTTGCAGCAGGATTTGATAAAGATGCCAAACTTTATAAAGAATTGGGAGATTTTGGTTTTGGTTTTATTGAAATTGGAACTGTAACTCCGGTTGGTCAAGAAGGAAACCCTAAAAAACGTTTATTTCGCTTAAAAGAAGATCAAGCCATTATTAACCGAATGGGTTTTAATAACGGCGGTGTTATGGAAGCCGTAGAACGTTTGAAAAAGAATTCAGGAGTTTTGATTGGAGGAAATATTGGGAAAAATAAAGTAACGCCAAACGAAAATGCGGTTGACGATTATATCATTTGTTTTGATGCCTTGTTTGATCACGTTGATTATTTTGTTGTGAATGTGAGTTCGCCAAATACTCCAAATTTAAGAGCGCTTCAAGATAAAGAACCATTAACAGCTTTATTGCAGACATTGCAAGACAGAAATGTTGAAAAGCAAAAAACAAGCACTCAAAAAATAAAACCAATTCTTTTAAAAATTGCTCCAGACTTAACAGACGAGCAATTATTAGATATTATTGATATTGTAAAAACGACTCAAATTGCGGGTGTAATTGCAACAAATACTACCATTTCAAGAGAAGGTCTGCAATCTGCAAATCAATCAGAAATGGGAGGTTTATCAGGAAGACCATTGACACAACGTTCTACAGAAGTGATTCGTTTTCTTTCGGAAAAAAGCAACAAAGCGTTCCCAATTATTGGAGTAGGAGGAATTCATTCTGCCGATGATGCGATCGAAAAATTAAATGCAGGTGCAAGTCTAGTACAATTGTACACTGGTTTTATTTATGAAGGTCCGGCTTTGATAAAAGCAATCAATAAAAAGGTTTTAGCTAGATTGTAAAAGAAGTGCCTGAATAATAAGACCGGCCACGATTGCAATTCCAAAACTCATTAAAGTTCCAATCATCACATATTCAGTAAGTTTTCTGTCTTTGGCTTCTTTTAGATCTCCAAATCTAAAAATAGATTTTGCAGCCAATAAAAATCCGATTGCTTCAAAATGTCCGGTTAAGATAAATCCGAACACAAATAAACGTTCCAAAATACCAATATAATTTCCGGCAGCTATCAGAGAATTATCCTGATGGCTGTTTTGGCTTTCTGGCGCCCAGATTGAAATGATAGTTTTGATGAAAATCGAAGTAGGTTTGGTGATCAATAAAATCCCGGTTATTAAAATCCAAAAATTATTGTCCTGCCAAAAAGGAATGATATTTTTATTTTGATAAAGAAGAACAACGGCGATTAAAACTAGAATATGTGCAATTTGGTCAACGACAAACCAAGTGCGCTTAGTTTTTTTCTTCTGAAAATTCAGTTTTATCAAGTCGATAATTCCATGTGTAAAAGCGATGAAAACAGCATATGGAATAAAGCTGATTTCTCCAGCTAAAATAGCAGCCAAAACGCCATGAAGTACTATGTGAACATATAAGTAAATACTTTTATGTTTTTTAATTTCTTTGTCGGCGACCCACGAATTAGGTTGCCAGATAAAATCACCTAATAAATGTGCCAAAAGCAGTTTTACGAATAAAATCATGGGGCAAGTTGTTTTATTTGTTTTCTAAAATATCGGTCTAAATTCATAACTAGATCAAATTGAGCACGTTTTTGTCTTCGGCTTACAGCAGCTTGATTAATGCCTAATTTCTGTCCAATTTCTTCCTGTGATAATGTTGGGTTTTCGATGGCGACGGCAACAAATTCCGCCGATTGTACCAGCCAGCTGTCCATAAAAGTTAAAGCAAACCGAATCATTAAATTCAGTTTTTCGTCAAAATCAAAATCAGCAGTTCGTAAAGCAAGAGTCAATTTTTGCTTTTTTAAAGTTTCAAAAAGTTCCCCCGAATTAATAAAAGCTGAGCCGTTGCTTTCGGATATTTTTTCAGCAGTATATGTTTTATCTCCAAAACCAATACTCATTCGGGCATCTAACTTTATTGTTTTTAAATGCGCTTTAATCAAAATAGCCGCCAATAAACTGTCTTCAGGATTCTTTATTTCGATTTGAAATTCATCACCTCTATAAATTTCCCATTGGCTCGGCGTTTCACCAAACGGAGCTAGGATTTTTTTTAAACCTTCAACCCAATCTTTCGATTTCTGTTGTCTTGAACCAATAATGTCGCCTGTGATTACACTAGTCATAACCAAATATAATTAAAAAATAATAAACTTTCTATTACAAATATACGGAATAAAATTTATTATTACGTTTTTAGGTAATGTTTTGTATTATTACATTTTTAGGTAATAATGTTCCTAATTACAATTTCTCTTAATAATTTAGATTTAACATTGTAGAGGTGCACAGCAGTGCGTCTACACAAAGAGAATCCACAATGTTGGAAATACAATGCGTTAGATGCACTGCAGTGCATCTCTACGGAAAATGCATGTTTAAAAAAATAGAACCATCGCATAATTTTTATTTCTTTAAAAAAGAAACTAACTTAGCCTTTACAAAAGAAAAAGTTTTGAATAAAGAAATCAAGATTATCGAATGTCCGCGAGATGCAATGCAAGGCATCAAGGATTTTATTCCAACAAAAAATAAGGTTACTTATATTCAGGCATTGCTTCGTGTGGGTTTTGACACTATTGATTTTGGAAGTTTTGTTTCTCCAAAAGCAATTCCGCAAATGCAGGATACTGCCGAAGTTTTGGCACAGCTTGATCTTTCGCAGACTTCGAGTAAATTACTTTCTATAATTGCCAATACACAAGGTGCAGCTTTGGCTTCAGAATTTGAATCTATTCAATATTTAGGATTCCCTTTTTCGATATCTGAAAATTTTCAGATGCGTAATACACATAAAACTATTGCCGAATCGCTCGTTACTTTGGAAGAAATTCTGGAGATTGCCGATAAAAAAAACAAAGAAGTCGTAACCTATCTTTCAATGGGTTTTGGAAATCCATACGGAGATCCTTGGAATATTGAAATAGTAGGCGAGTGGACCGAAAAACTAGCCGGAATGGGCGTTAAGATTTTATCGCTTTCAGATACTGTAGGAAGTTCTACACCAGATGTGATTACCTATCTTTTTTCCAATTTAATTCCAAAATATCCTCAAATTGAGTTTGGAGCTCATTTGCATACTACTCCAGATAGCTGGTTCGAAAAGATTGATGCGGCAGCAAAAGCCGGATGTACACGTTTTGACGGTGCAATTCAGGGATTTGGAGGCTGTCCTATGGCAACAGATAAATTGACCGGAAATATGCCTACAGAAAAACTGGTTTCTTATTTTACTGCCAATAAAAAAATTACCGGATTGAATTCGTTAAGTTTTGAAAGTGCTTATAACGAGGCTTCAAAATTATTTGGTAAGTTTCATTAAAAAAAAACTTATATTTACTTATCAAAGCAATAAAAACAGCAGTCCCCAGTTGTTACTATTATTTAAAAAATTCTTTCAACCATGAAATTGAATTGTATCAGTAGTATCCTAAAGATTTGTGCAGTAGCAATCTTATTCATTTCCTGTTCAAGTGATTTAGATTTTGATCAGGCAAAAGATTTAAAACTGGAACCTGCTTATGTTGCCAATTTGGCCTATTTTGACATTCCGGCAAATGAATTGAGAGATAATGGCAATAATCAGATTGTATATGATTCCAGATCTTTTGACATTTTTAAAAAACAGTTTCTTCGCGACTATTTAAAAAAAGCCGAATTTGATGTCGAAATTGAAAACACTATCCAGCGTGGTTTTGTTGTAAACATGCTGTTTCTGAATTCAAAAAGCCAAGTTCTTATAACTAAAACTTTCACCGTGCCCGCTTACACTGGAAGTTCAAACATTATTAAATATCCTACTGAAGTTTTTGAAAATCAAAGATTAGAACTTTTAAAACAAACCGAGAGAATTGGTTTTATTGTCCTGATGACGTCTGGAGCCCCGCTAGATGAAAACAGTATAGGAAGCTTAAAGTTACGATCAAGTGCAACCACTTATTTTGAGATCCAATGAGGATAAAATATTTAGTTTTAGGACTCCTTTTGCAGTTTTCTTGTTTTGCTCAAAATAAAGAAGTATTGTACAATTTCACTACAATTCCGCAATCTTCATTGGTAAATCCCGGTGCCGATGTTTCGTATAAATTCTATTTTGGATTTCCCGTATTGTCTGGAGTTTCTGTTAATGCAGGATCAAGCAGTTTTTCAGCTTACGATTTATTTGCAAATAACGGAGTCGATTTCAATCAAAAAGTGAGAGATGTTGTCAATAAATCTTCGCGAAATGACAAAGTAGTTACCAATGAACAGCTGGAAATATTTTCTGGCGGATTCAGAGTTGGCGGGAGAGAAAGCCGTTCTTATATTTCGTTTGGACTGTATCAGGAATTTGATTTTTTCATGTACATGCCTAAAGATTTGGCGATATTGGCTTTAGATGGCAATAAAGATTATATTGGAAGAATGTTTCATCTGGATGATCTTAACGTAAAAGCCGAAGTGCTTTCCGTTTTTCATGTCGGATTCCATAAAAAAATGAATGACAAATTAGTGCTTGGTGGCCGTGCTAAAATATATTCAAGTGGTGCAAATGCAGTTTCGGTTCACAATTCAGGTTATATATATACAGGTCAAGAACCCGGAACACCCAATCTCTATAACCAAATTATTTCGTCTAATTTAGAATTGAAAACTTCTGGAATTGCTCCTTTTACAAAAGATGAATATGACGGAAATATCGCAAGTGATATCGCGCATAACACTTTTTTTAACGGAAGTTTAGGTTTGGGCCTTGATGCTGGTGTAACGTATTATTTAAAAGAAAATTTTCAGGTTACAGCCAGTATAATTGACCTAGGTTTTGTAAAACAGTCAAAGGATATTGAAACCTTGACTTATAAAGGGACTTATCAATATCAAGGTGCAAATCCTGATTTTATGAATTCAGATAATCCAGGAAATGTTTTTGATGAATTTAAAAAAGCGATTCCGAGAGATACTTTATACAACAAATACACAACTTGGCGACCTACAAAATTATATACATCTGTTGAATATTCATTTGGTATGTCTCGCTCAAATGGCGACTGTAATTGCATGGGACAAGTTAAAGAGCGATATAAAAATGCTGCCGGACTTCAGTTTTTTGCAATGTCGGCACCAAGAGAACCGCTTGTTGCTTTAACCGCTTTTTACAAAAGAAATATTTTCGAAAAATTAGACTTAAAAGCAACTTATACAGTCGATTCATTTTCGAGTACAAACATTGGTTTGGGACTTTCCGGCACCATTGGTATGGTAAATATTTATGCCTTGGCAAATAATATTTTAGAATATAAAGATATATCCAAAGCAAGTAGTGCAGCATTTCAGATCGGTATAAATTTTGTGTTCCAAGACAAAGAAGAGTAATTTTTTTCTTACTTCTAAAATGATAATTAGAAGCAATTTCCAGCTGTACATTTCAAGCACTCGAGCTAAAAAACTTTTTTTCAAGGTTTAAAAAGAGCTTCCGTTGGTCGCTTTTTTAAACCAGAAAAAAAATGTTTTTTAGCTTTTCGTGGCTTTCCATTTCCATCTGGGCTAGGCATTACGTTTTGTAAGACGATTCGTGTAAATGCAATTTTATGAATTACTTAGTATTCAAGTTACCAATTTATTCACTATATTTGCACGCAATTCAACTAGAAATTGCACCATGATAGCACACAACTCCAAGATTATCGGCGAAGGTTTAACTTACGACGATGTATTATTAGTACCTAACTACTCGAATGTGCTTCCCCGCGAAGTGAGTATCAAATCAAAATTTTCAAGAAACATAACACTAAACGTTCCAATCGTATCTGCAGCTATGGATACAGTGACCGAAAGTGCAATGGCAATTGCTATGGCGCAAGAGGGAGGAATAGGTGTTTTACATAAAAACATGACCATCGAGCAACAAGCTGGAAAGGTTAGAAAAGTAAAGCGTGCAGAGGCTGGAATGATTATCGATCCGGTAACTTTGCCAATGAATTCTACAATTGCAGACGCAAAAAACGCCATGAAAGAATTCGGAATTGGCGGTATTCCAATCGTTGACGAAAACAGAATCCTTAAAGGAATTGTTACCAATCGTGATTTACGTTTCGAAAAAAATGGTGCAAGACCAATCGCTGAGGTAATGACAAGTAAAAACTTAGTGACTGTTTCAGAAGGAACTTCTTTACAGCAGGCAGAAGTTGTTTTACAAGGTCATAAAATTGAAAAATTGCCAGTTGTAAACGATAAAAATGAATTAGTTGGTTTAATTACTTTCAGAGATATTACAAAACTGACTCAAAAACCAATCGCAAACAAAGATTCTTTCGGACGTTTAAGAGTTGCTGCAGCTATTGGAGTTACTGGAGATGCTGTAGAAAGAGCTGAAGCTTTAGTAAACGCTGGAGTAGATGCGATCATTATCGATACAGCGCACGGACATACAGAAGGTGTTGTAAATACCTTAAAAGAAGTAAAATCAAAATTCCCTCAAATAGATGTAATTGTAGGAAACATTGCAACACCAGAAGCCGCTAAATATTTAGTAGAAAATGGTGCTGATGGTGTAAAAGTTGGAATCGGGCCAGGTTCTATCTGTACTACGCGTATCGTTGCAGGTGTTGGTTTTCCTCAATTCTCAGCAGTTTTAGAAGTTGCTGCAGCTATTAAAGGAACTGGCGTTCCTGTAATTGCTGATGGTGGAATTCGTTATACAGGAGATATCCCGAAAGCAATCGCTGCAGGTGCCGACTGTGTAATGTTAGGTTCATTATTAGCTGGAACTAAAGAATCTCCGGGAGAAACTATTATTTTTGAAGGGAGAAAATTCAAATCATACCGCGGAATGGGTTCTGTTGAAGCGATGCAGACAGGTTCAAAAGACCGTTATTTCCAAGATGTTGAAGACGACGTTAAAAAATTAGTTCCAGAAGGAATTGTTGGACGTGTTCCTTATAAAGGTGAATTAAACGAAAGTATGCTTCAGTTTATTGGAGGTCTTCGTGCCGGAATGGGATACTGTGGTTCAAAAGACATTCCGACATTACAAGAAACAGGACGTTTTGTTAGAATCACGTCAAGCGGAATTACAGAAAGTCACCCACATAACGTAACGATTACAAAAGAGGCTCCAAATTATTCTAGATAAATAATATGAATTTACAGTTCAAATTAAAAGATGTTCTTGAAGTTGATTTGTATTATGGTTTTTATGATATTTTTGTTTTAGGAGGTTTTGATGTTCAAGTAAATGATGACTTTTTTGTTGAAATACTTGATTTGAAAACAAATGAATCAATTGTATTAAAAGAAAAAAACTTTAAAACAAGAGATTACAAAAAAGGGAAAAGAGCTGTAAAATTTTTTAGTTTTCAGATAAATGAAAAGGCTAAATATAAAATTTCAGTTCATAATTATGAAGACTTAGCTGTGTCTCATTCAATGCTAGGTAGAAATCCGTTCAGTATTTTAAATTTACTTAAAAAACTTTATGGGGTAAAACGAAAGCAGATTGACTTAGATGAAATACAAATATTAATTTGTTAATTGATGTTTAAATAAAAAAGGCGTAAGAATTTAAATCTTACGCCTTTTTTATTTAAATATTTGTTGTTAATTATCAATTCGGCTATTTAAAATATCTTCTGCCGAAATATCAGAATGTAATAAATCTTCCATTTTTTTCGTCATGCGTTGTGCTTCTAATGCATAACCAAACATTTTTTTCTCATAATCCTGAATGGCGCTGTCAATCGTTTCAAATTTTCCGTTGGTTAAATTTTCAGTTAAATGAAAAGCATCAAATAATCCCATATTTACTCCTTCACCTGCAAATGGAGGCATTAAATGCGCAGCATCGCCTACAAGTGTGATATTTGAATGTTCTTTCCAATCTTCTTCTAAAGAAAATAGTCTCAAAGGCAAACCTGAGAATTCAGTCGAAAATGCAAAGAATTTTTTATAATCATCGTTCCAATTTTTGAATTTTTCGTTTAAAAAAGAAATTACTTCTTTATCATCTTCAAAATTGATTCCGTGATTTAAAATCCAATTTTCATCCGCTTTAAAAGAAACTCCAAAATGCACTGAACCATCGCTCATCGTATGTGTATAAAACATTTTTTGTTCGCCCATTGCCATTACATTTCCGTTTCCGAATTTAGGTTTAAATTCGGGGTAATCTTGATCAGGATTTACAATTTCTCCCTGAATAATATAAGTTCCAGAAAGCTGTGGTTCTTGATCACTAACAAATTTTCGAGCATTTGATCGTCCGCCGTTGGCAACAATTACAAAATCGGCTTTTGCTGTTTTTCCGTTTTTGAATTCTAAAATATATTGGTCTTCTATTTTTTCAATGTTGGTTAATTGGCTGTCCCAAACAACAGTATTTTCTTGAAGATTTTCCAACATAATTTTTCGCAAATCGTTGCGGTCAATCTCCGGTCTTGAATAGGCATTTGTTTCGTTTGGCATTTCATCAGAATTAATATTTCCGTGCATATCTGCCATTTTTTCGCCAGTCGGACGCGCATATTTGTAAAATTCTTCCATCAGTTCGGCTTTCTGAATCGCATATTGTCCTGAACCTAAATGAATATCAAGAGTTCCTCCAGAAGTTCTGGCTTGTGCATTGATATCTCTTTCGTAAACTGTAACGTCGGCGCCATTAATTTGTAAAATTCGAGCCGTTGTAAGTCCGACAGGACCACCGCCAATTATGGCTATTTTTTTATTTTCTATAAGTGAAGTTTTCATTCTGTTGTATTTTAATGTTGTAGTTGATATTGAATTTTGTTAGGGAATCAGTGCTTTCAAAACCATATTAAAGGCTTCATCTCTAATTTCATCAGTAAAAACAAAAGGCTTTCCAGACATCGATTTTCCTTCTCTGTGAAGTTCTAAAAGGGAGTAAAGAGATCCATAAGCAATGCTCCAAAAAACTTCAAACGTCATGGGAACAAGCTCTTTTTTTTCGATTGATTTTGTGATGAATTTTGTCATTTCGCTTCTAAAATCAGGAGTGATTTCTGCTAGAATTGAGTCTCCATAAGTTGAATGTTTTAAAAGTTCAAAACAAGAAGTTTCAAGAGAATGATTTATAGTGTATCTAGAACGGTTCTCCCATTGTTTGCGTAATCCATCAACAAAAGACATTTCCGAAGAAAATCCGACCAGCATTTCTTCAAAGAAATTTTGACCTATTTCAGTTCCGATTTTCTTAATCAAATCTTCTTTATCAGAATAATAAATATAAAGTGTCGCCACAGAAACACCGCATTCTCTCGCCAGCCGATTCATTCCAAATCCTTCTACGCCTTGTGAAACCAGCATTTCAATGGCTTTTTGCCTTACGATTTCTTCTTTATTGACATCTCTTGTTCTCATAATTTTCTGAATTATGGTACAAAGATATAAATAATAAGTGAATGTTCGCTTATTTATTTTTTTAAAGATTCTAAGATTATAAGGTGCTGAGGTTCTAAGATTTTTGTTTGTGTTAATAGATTATAAAAAAAATGAATTGCCTCCAGCTTTAGCTGGAGGTTTAAAGAAAATAGGAGAATAGGCTTTAGCCAAATTTTCTATGCTATATAGTTAGCAAAAAAAAACAGCTGAAACAAAATTTAGATTGTTTCAGCTGTTTTTATATAGTAAAAATTATTTTTACATAGTTGAAGATGGTTCAGCTTCTCTGAGTTTTTGATTTTCTAAAATCTGATTTAGAAATGGTTTTACCTGATTTTCTATTTCACTTTCTGAAATATTTAAAGCTTTAGGATCTGAAGTCAATTGAAGCCAAGGTTTTGGTGCTTCAAAATTATAACTTCCAAAAACAATTACTGGTGTTCCTTTTACTTTTACATTTTCTTTGTCTTTCAGGATCCATTCATCAGCAAATTTATAAAGGTATTTAGCATCTTTTTCCTCAAGTCTTAAGCACGAATGTGAGGCTGGATAGCCCGGCAATTCATATTGGTGAAAACCAACACCAAGTTTATTTTCTATATTGAAATTCCATTTCAAATCCCATTCGTCATTAAAAGTACTGGTTGTTTTTTCGGCTTTCCAGTTGGTAAAAAATAAACCTGTTGGAGTAGGATCTTTTTTTCTTCCCATATTGGTTGGACCTGTATAAACTAATTCACCATTTTCGTAAGCACCAAAAGTCTGAGTAGGATAGGAGAAGATAATAATTTTTGAAACTTCTTCTAAAGCAGCAACATGAAGCGGAAATGGCATATAATAAACCAAATCACCACTAAAATCTGCTGGAATAACAACAGAATCCAGTTTCTTGAAATTTGCCTTATCAGTTCTGTTTAATGCATAAACAATGTCCATTTTACTGCTATCAGCTTCATTAGCTTTCAGCCATTCTTTGGTATTTTGAATTTGATAAGAAACGGCCGAACTAGGCTTTTTATATTCAATTGCTTTTTTTTCTTTTTTATTTTCTGATAGATGTAAAGTGTCACTTTTTTTACAAGAACCTAGTAAAACCAACATCAATATAAGCAGGGCATTTGCGGAGTAATATAACTTTTTCATAGGTAGTAATTTTATGAAAGTAAAGTTATAAATAGGATAGCGCAAAGGCGTTACACAATTTTTTAAATTGGTTTCGGGATTTTCATTTAGGCAATAGAATTCATTTGAAATAAATCATCTAAAATGAGTTTAAACAGTTGTAAGATTGAAAGTAAGGTTTTTGCATCATGAATTTCGCCATTAATAAAATATGATAATTCAAATTCATTTTTAGGTAATTCTCCTTCCCAAACGCCTTTGTATGATGATATTTGAATGTTGACGTCTTTCTGAGATATAATCAAATTTCTAATCTCCTTATTTCTTAATAAGGTTTTAATTTTAAATTCGTTATTACTTTTGATTGTAAAAGATTTGTCAAAATCAGGATAATCAATTTTGATATCTTGCGCTCCAAATAAATTCTCGATTTTTCGAACAAAACTTTCTCTATAAATTTCAAATTTAAAATTGTCTGTCAAATAAATTGGAACAATAACTCGCGTCATTTCAGAACTGTATTTTCCAGACCATAAAGTGTAATTGTCAAAAACTATTTTCCAGTTTTTGTATTCAATTGAAACAGAATCTGAGTGCCAGGAATAGCCTTCTTTAAAAGCCCCTCCGGTTTCCTTTGCAAATTGCTGCCAGAAATTTTGAGAAAAATTAGACATTACTTTTATATCGAAAAAGGATTTTTATTTTATAACTAAATATTTTACTGGAAAGGTTTGATTGCGAAAAGTGGCTGTTCCGTAAATAATACCGTTTTTTATTTTTTCAAATTTCACGTTCATAATTTCTCCTACTTTAAAAGGGAAATTTGGTAGAGAGCTTTCTGTTATTGTAGCATTATATTCACAGTCGCTAATCCACTCCAAATCTGATTTTATGAAATATTTTTCGTATTCTAAACTCTCAATAAGTTTGTTGTCTTTTATTGTAATGAAATCGCGATTATTTACTTTATGTGCATATTTTAACTTTATATCTTTAAATATTTTGCAGTCCAAATTTTGATTTTTCTGAGCTATTGAAAGTGTCGTAATAAGAAATAGGATAAAAGGGGATAATGATTTGAATAATTTCATTTTTTTTACTTGGGCTTTAGTTTTTCGAATAATTTGCACAGTTAATTATCACCATTAAACATAGTAAAAAAATCTAAATTAACCCTTTTATTTTAGCATGCTGCAATAAAATAATAGTTTTGGCATCAACAATTTCACCAGATTCAATCATTGCATAAGCTTCATCAAAAGTATATTCAAGAACTTCAATATTTTCTTGTTCCGAAGCTAATCCACCGCCTTCGCTTACTTTCATGCTTTCATCATATTCACCTGTAAACAAATATAAGATTTCTGTTACAGCGCCTGGCGACATATAGGTTTGTGTTACTTTTTCTACCTTGCTTAATACGATACCCAGTTTCTTCTTCTGTTTCACGAATAATACATTCTTCTGGATTGTCTTCGTCTAAAAGTCCAGCGCAAACTTCAATCATCATTCCGGTTTTATTTCCGTTAAGGAAAGTGGGCAAACGAAATTGTCTCGTTAAAATAACCGTTTTTTTAGTTGGTATTGTATAATAAAATTCCGGCTCCATTTCCTCGGTCATAAACTTCACGAACGTGAGTCTGAATTTTTTCATTTTCTTTTTGATAACTGAAAGTTACCTTGTTCAGGATATACCAATTGTCTGATAATAATTTAGTTTCTGTAACTTTAATTTCTGGATTTTTCATAAGGCGAATAAATTTGTATAAAAAAAACGCTCTGATTATCAGAGCGTTTAAGATTATTATTTTGTTATTGTTTGCTTTCTGTCTGGTCCAACCGATACAATTTTGATTGGCACTCCAACTTCAGCTTCAATAAATTCGATATATTCTTTTAGCTCAACTGGTAATTGATCATAAGTAGTCAATCCAGTTAAATCAGCTTGCCATCCTTTGAATTCTTTGTAAATAGGAGTTACATTTTCTGGCTCGATGTTGTAAGGAAAATGAGAAATGTTTTGTCCTTTGTAGTTGTATTCAGTACAAACTTTTAAAGTTTCGAATCCAGAAAGAACATCACCTTTCATCATCATTAACTGAGTAACTCCATTCACTTGAACAGCATATTTTAAAGCAACTAAGGTCTAACCATCCGCAACGTCTTTGTCTTCCTGTTACAGATCCAAATTCGTTACCAACTCTTGCCATTGTAGCACCAACTTCGTCAAAAAGTTCCGTTGGGAAAGGTCCGCTACCAACACGAGTAACGTAAGCTTTGAAAATTCCGTAAACTTCTTTGATTTTATTAGGAGCAATTCCTAAACCTGTACAAGCTCCAGCAGCAGTAGTGTTTGATGAAGTTACGAACGGATATGTTCCAAAATCAACATCTAATAATGAACCTTGAGCTCCTTCACAAAGAATAGATTTACCTGCTTTTTGCGCTTGGTACATATATTCTTCACTGTCAATAAAATCTAATTTTTTAAGTTCTTCAATAGCTTCAAAGAATTCTTTTTCAAGTTCAGCTAAGTTATATTGAATAGCAACATCATAAAAAGCAATCATAGCTTCATGTTTGTCTGCCAAAGCTCTGTAACGCTCTTTAAAATCTTCTAATTCAACATCTCCAACACGTAAACCGTTTCTACCAGTTTTGTCCATGTAAGTTGGTCCAATTCCTTTTAAAGTAGAACCAATTTTTGCTTTCCCTTTTGATGCTTCAGAAGCAGCATCAAGCAAACGGTGCGTTGGTAAAATTAAATGTGCTTTTCTTGAAATGATCAATTTGCTTTTGATGTCAAGGTTGAATTTCTCTAAACCTTCAATTTCTTTTTGAAAAACCACAGGATCAATTACAACACCATTTCCGATGATATTTACAGAATTTTTATGGAAAATTCCAGAAGGAATAGTTCTAAGTACGTGCTTAATTCCGTCAAATTCTAATGTATGTCCTGCATTTGGTCCTCCTTGAAAACGTGCAATAATATCATAATTTGAGGTAAGAACGTCAACAATTTTTCCTTTACCTTCATCTCCCCATTGTAATCCTAGTAATAAATCTACGGTCATTCTGTTTTAATTTGCGTTGAGACAAGCCAAGTTGTCCTACTGATTAATGTAGTTAATTTTCTTTTTTTTTATTTTTTGAATAATTCCTTTCCGGATTATTGTTTTTGCTTTTTGTTTCCGTAGAAATAAAGTGAATGATTCGTGATTTCGATATCAAATATTTCTTCGATTGTTTTTTTGATGGTCTGAATTCTTGGATCGCAAAATTCAATTACTTCTCCAGAATCAGTCATGATAATATGATCATGCTGTTTGTCGAAATACGATTTTTCGTAATAAGCCTGATTTTGTCCAAATTGATGTTTTCTAACCAAAGCGCAGTCTAACAATAACTCGATCGTGTTGTACAACGTAGCTCTGCTCACACGATAGTTTTTGTTTTTCATTTTGATATATAAGTTTTCTATATCAAAATGCTCTTCGCTATCGTAAATTTCCTGAAGTATAGCATAGCGCTCAGGAGTTTTGCGATGCCCTTTTTGTTCAAGATACATTGTAAAAACATTTTTTACAATTTCTTGATTCTTAGTGTTGTCAGTTGAAATGAGTGTCATATCCTGCAAAGATAATTTTTTATTTTTAATCAATAAAAGTTTCGGCTTTAAAGTTTAACGTTCAAAATCATATCTAAGTAGTAAAAATGTAATAAATACAGGGTTTAACAGTTGTATGTTTTGGAGAACCCAAAAAACCTTAATTAACATAAATATTTTTAATTACGATAAAATTAACAAATTTCTATTTGCTTTTCGTCATGTACATGTACCAATTCCATTCCCAGGTTTTTCCATTGTCATCAGACATTGCTTGACTCCAAACTGGATTATCTTCGTCTCTGGCATCCCAACGAAAAACTTGAAGAACATTTTTTTCTTCAAAAATATCTTTTGAAAAAAAGTGCCCAATATTGTTTTCAAATGAACCAACAACAGGTTTATCTAAAATTCCTGTATTTGAATCTGACCAATAAATACTCCACAATCTTGTTTTTGGATTAAAAAGTCTGAACGGTCATTCCCTCAAAAGGTTCTCCGTCAAAAGTGGCAAGGAAATTATCAATATTTCCAATTCCGTTTAGGATTTTATACATTTCCTGAGTTGATGGAAATTCAATCCATTCGGTACAATTTGCAAATCGTTGTTTTAATTTTTTATTTTGGATGAAAGATTTTCCCTGAAAAAAATCAAAGTCATCTTTTGAAGAAGATTCAGAAGCGACAATGATAAGTTCTCCGTTTTCATCAAAATTGATTTCAGGAATTTCTAAGTTTTCATTTTCCATAAATAATTATTTATTTAAATAGTCACAATATAATATCCCTTTTGACTTTAAGACTTTACACTTTCGACTTATTATGTTCTGTATTCTCTTGTAACCTTATCAACTCCATCTATTTTCTTGATCGCATTGATCATTTTTTTCAAAATGGTATTATTTTTCACAATTACAGCAATCTGTCCGTGAAAAATTCCGGCATCGGTACTCAAAGAAATACTCTGAATATTCACACTCATATTGTTCGAAATAACTTTTGTCAATTGATTGGTAAGACCTAAAACATCCATTCCGGTAATATTGATAATCGCTTTGAATTCTTCTTGAGAGGAATCAATCCATTTGGCAGTCATGATTCGGTAAGCATAATTCGACTGCATTCCAATAGCATTCGGACAGTCTTTTTTATGCACTTTTATTCCTTCATTAATAGTTACGAAACCAAAAACATCATCACCCGGAATTGGGTTGCAACATTGCGAAAGTTTATAATCAAGTTTGTCATGTTCGGTTCCAAAAACCAACATGTCATAATTGCTGCTGATAACTGGTTTATGAATATCCTCGTCGGCAGTATCTTTATTTCTTTTGATTTTATTTTTAAAGAAATTGATAAACGAATTGCTTTTTTGAGCAGCATAATCTTTTAACTGCTGATTTTCAATCGCACCAATTCCAACTCTATAAAATAAATCTAAGACTTGTTTTTAGTTTGAAAAAGTTAACCAATTCATTGATAACCTGTTCGTTGATGGTTATTTTTAAATGTTTTAGTTTTCGTGTTAAGTAATTCTTTTCCTTCTTCAGCAATTTTTTTCGTATTCTCGTTAAGAACATTTTTAATTTTATTTTTTGCGCGTGAAGTGGTTACATATTCCAGCCAGTTTACAGTTGGTTTTTGATTGGCGGAAGTAATAACTTCAACCTGATCACCGCTTTTTAAGTTCGTGGTTTAACGGAACCAAACGCCCGTTTACACGCGTTCCTCTGGTTTTAATTCCAATTTCAGAGTGAATACTGAAAGCAAAATCTAATGAAGTAGCTCCTTTTGGCAATGATTTTATTTCTCCTTTTGGAGTAAAGATGAAGATTTCTTTTGAATATAAATTCATTTTGAAATCTTCTACAAAATCTACTGCATTTGTTTCCTGGATTTTCCAAAGCTTCTCGGAGTAAATTCAGCCAGGCATCCAAACCGCTTTCTTCAGTTGCGCCGTTTTTATATTTGTAATGTGCAGCGTAACCTTTTTCTGCAATTTCATCCATACGTTCGCTTCGAACCTGAACTTCAACCCAACGACCTTTTGGTCCCATAACGGTAATGTGCAAGTGCTTCATAACCAGTTGATTTTGGGGATGAAATCCAGTCACGCAAACGACTCGGGCTCGGTCTGTAATGATCAGTTACAATCGAATAGATTTTCCAGGCAATAAATTTTTCGTCGTGAGGGTCTGATTTGTAGACAATTCTAAGTGCAAATTTGTCATAAACTTCATCAAAACTCACATTTTGCGCACGCATTTTTCGGCGGATCGAATAAATAGATTTCGGACGGCCTTTTATGATGTAATCAATATTTTCATCATCCAGAGATTTCTTCAAAACATCCGAAATGTCTTTGATGTAAGCATCCTGTTCTTCTTTTGTTTCTCTAATTTTGCTTACAATATCATTGTAAACAGTTCAGGTTCAGTATATTTTAAACCTAAATCTTCTAGTTTGGTTTTAATATTATAAAGTCCTAAACGATGGGCGAGTGGAGCATAAATATAAAGTGTTTCCGAAGCAATTTTCGTTTGTTTATATTCGGCCATCGAATCCATAGTTTGCATATTATGAAGACGATCGGCGAGTTTTATCAGAATAACACGTACGTCATCATTCAGCGTCAAGATCATTTTTCTGAAATTCTCAGCTTGCATTGAAGCATTCAAATCTTTTTGGACCAAAGAAATTTTAGTCAAACCTTCAACTAATTGAGCCACTTTTGGATTAAATAAACGCTCAATTTCTTCAACTGTCATTGGTGTATCTTCAACAACATCGTGTAATAAAGCCGCAGCAATAGAGGTCGCACCCAGACCAATTTCTGAGGCAACAATTTTCGCAACTGCAATAGGATGAAATATATACGCTTCTCCAGATTTGCGTCTTTGCTCTTTATGAGCGTCAACGGCAACATCAAAAGCTTTCCGAATTAGTTTTTTATCGGCGGGGGTTAAAGTCTGGTAACTTATTCGAAGTAATTCCTTGTATTCCTGCGCAATCGCTTTGTTTTCTTTCTCAATATCTATTTCTATCATAACGGCATATTCAAGTACTAAAAATACGCATTAGTTTGAATATACGCAAGGTTTTAGATTGTTGATTTTAGAAGGGAATTATTTTGTTTCAAGTTTCAGGTTTCAAGTTTTTAACTATCGTTTTAAGTCCTGTTTTTCAACCTGAAACCTGAAACAAAAATTACTCTTTCGAAAAGTCCAAATCCTGAAAATCGTAGCTAAAATCAGTCAATTCAGAGATTGGAAGCATTTTTAGATTCGTAACTTTTCCGTTTTCATCATATTTGAAAAGTAAATGAGCATCGGCATGGAAAAAGGCATTATTCCATTTTACGACATAATTTCCATCTTTATAAAAGGAAACTTCGCCAGCTAATTGCGGAGAACGTTTTGAAGCAAAATATACTTTCCCTTTTTTCTCTGTAATCGTAACTTCACCAAACCAATTGTCTTTGTAAGTCCCAACGATTTTCGAAAAATCAGTTTTTACTTTATCTTTTTTATTTTTAACAACAACTGCCCAAACTTCGTCAGTAACTTTATCGGCTTTTTCTTCATTGGCTTTCATTCTGTTGCTGTAAACAGTTACATAATCATCAGATTTAATGCCTAAATAACTGTCTTTGATAGTATTTGTAATCGCATTAAAAGCGGCTCCAGATTGCTGATTCGTCAAAACGATAATTCCCAAACCAATTTCAGGAATCAATGTAGTCTGTGTCACATTTCCTTCTAAACCTCCTGTATGTGAAACTTGTTTGTATCCTTTTACATCGCTTAAAAACCAGCCTAATCCGTAACCAGAGAAATGAGTATTATATGGCGGTCTCGTTTTAGCAGGAATAATGGTTTGCAGTTGCCACATTTCGTCATGCTCTTTTTCCGAAAATAATTGCTTATTATCTCCGTATTTTCCGTTATTGATCTGTAAAATGGCCCACTTGCTCAAATCGTTAACACTTGAGTAAATTCCGGCAGCGCCATCAAAAAGTTGGTTTTCGTAGCGTTTTATAGTTTTTAGTTTTCCATCAATAGGAACGTGTGGCGTAATTACGTTTGAAGTGTCTTTTAAGCGTTTTATTGAAGCTACACTATTATTCATTTCCAATGGTTTCATAATGCGTTCTTCAACAAAATCTGCCCAGGTTTTTCCGCTTACAACATGAACGATTTCACCTGCAATAATATACATTAGATTGTCATAATCATATTTTGTTCTAAAACTCGAAACAGGTTTTAAATAGCGTAAATTATGAATAATATCTTGTGCTTTAAAATCACTTCCGTCAGGCCAGATCATCAAATCTCCGGCACCAAGACCAAGTCCGCTTCTATGAGTCAATAAATCGCGAATAGTGAATTCACGCGTTACATAATCATCAGACATTTTAAAATCCGGAAGGTATTTAATGACTTTATCGTCCCATTTAATTTTGCCTTCATCAACTAGCATTGCAAGTGCTGCAGTAGTAAATGCTTTACTGTTTGACGCAATTCCGAAAAGGGTATTGGCATCAACTTTTTGCTGTGTTAGTATCGATTTTACACCGTAACCTTTTGCCAGAACTACTTTTCCGTCTTTCACAATCGCAACCGCAATTCCAGGAACATCAAAAGTTTTGATTGTTCGGTTTACCAATTCATCAACTTCCTGATTTGTAATTTGTGCAAAAGCTGAAAATCCCAATAGGAATATTAACACAGATAATTTATAATTCATAATTTAAAATTTATAATTAATTGAATCCTCTTTGACGTTTCGCTTCGAAAATTAAAATTGCAGCAGCTACAGAAACATTCATACTGTCAATTTCGCCCTGCATTGGAATAATGATATTTTGAGTTGCTTCATCACGCCATTGCTGGGTTAGTCCAGTTGCTTCTGTTCCCGACAACCAAAGCTGTTGGTGCAGTGAAATTTTGATGTATGATACGAAGTTGAATTTTGTAAAGTTGCGCTATAAAAATTGATCTTTTTTTCTTTTAAAAAAGCAATAATTTCTTCTGATGTTCCAGTCGCAATTTGGTTGGTAAACAAACATCCAACGCTGGAACGCACAATATTTGGATTGTATAAATCACTTTTTGGATTTGCGATTAAAACGGCATCCAATTTGGCAGCATCAGCAGTACGTAAAACGGCTCCAATATTTCCTGGTTTTTCAAGAGATTCAACAACAAGAATTAATGGATTTTCAGATAATTTTAAATCGGATAATTTTAGTGATTTGGTTTTGGCTATTGCCAAAATTCCTTCGGTTGTATCGCTGATAAGCTAGTTTCTGATAAACTTCTTTATTGATTTCAATTAATTTGAAACGGATGTTTTAACCAGTTTATTAATTTGATTTTCAGAAACCAATTCGGGTAAAAATAAAACGGTTTCAATTTCATAACCGCCTTTTATAGCGAATGAAATTTCGCGTAGTCCTTCAATCAAAAATGTTCCGGTTTGTTTACTGGCTTTTGCTTTTTCCTGAAGTAAAACAAGTGATTTTATAAACGGATTTTGTATTGAAGTGATTTGTTTCATTTTTTTTAAAGGCTCAAAGTTGCAAAGAATCAAAGGTACAGAGTTTTTTTCTTCCTGCAAGGTTTTCGAAACCTTGTAGGTTTCAGTTAATGAAACAAAAAAAGTTTGCCACGAATTACACGAATTTGCACGAATTGTATTGCTTTAATGTGAATAAAGAATTAAGTCGTAGAAATTAGTCGTAATTCGTGGCAAAAAAATATCTATTCTTCCGTAGTAGTTTCTTCTACAAGTGCGTTCCTCTTCTTTTGGTCTTGTCACAACTTGTTCTTTTTTACCAAAAAGGAATTTCTTTAAGACCAGCAAATGCAGCTACAATTCCGACTACAATAATTTTTGCAAATTTTGCCAAAATAGCAAAAAATCCCACTTTTGCCAGATACTTTTCCGGCAACTAAACCTCCAATTGTCCAAGCAGCAACAGTATCAGTATCGGCATCAAAATCTAAGTATTTGTTTCCGTCGTTAAATTCAACACTTTTTATAATTCCTGGAATACTTGCTTTTACTTCCGCAAGCTGATCAACTCCTGCTACGGCCGAAATATTGTACATTCCTTTACGTCCCAAAACTCTTAAATCGTAATTTAAAGTATGATTTTTATCTTGGCCAAACTGCAGTTCTTTTGCCCAGTGAAGCACCTTTAAACTATTGTCATAATATGGTTTAGATGCCCAACCAATTAATTGAACTTCAGTCGTAACCGCCTTTTTTTCTTTCTGTGTTTTCAGCATCGGTATCTTCTTTCATAGTTTTAAGAAGATCATCATAATCAATATCGCCAGCATCATCATCTTTTACATAACCATCACCTTGATAACTGATTACAAACATCCAGCTGTCAGCGTGAGTAACTCCTTTTCCATCAGGAACAAGTGAACCAAGAATGGCTTTATCTTCTGGATTTCCCCATAAGTTGCTTAAAACATCTTGAGTTTGTTTCCGTTTAAGAATTTAAATCCTTTAGGAACATTTAAAGTTCCGTCTCCTTCAGGAAGTTTAATTTTCCCTGATTCATAAGTAAAAGATTTTTCAATCTTGTCATAAAAAGCTGCAAGTGTATCTGCTTGCGCATTGATTTTAGAAATGGAAATCAGCCGATAAAAAAAGAAAAAGTACCGTTTTTTTCTTATTTGTGGTTAATTAAATTGGTTAATTATTATTGGTTTTAATTTATTTTTGAAGTAATTTCTGAAATTTCATTCTCCACCGGATGATCTGTGGTAAAATTATAGCCTAAAATTTTTGCAATAGTTTGTGCAAATTGCTTTTGATAAATTTGAGAATCCGTTTTGATTTCGCCTTTTGCTGCAATTTCTGGTCCAATTGCAGCAAACCAAATTTGCAGATGCACCTGCAACATCAGCCCCATGATCTGTCCATTGTGCTTTTGTTTTGTCGCCACGGCCATGATCTACGGTAATTAATAAAGTAGTTTTGTTTTTGTATTGTGGATCATTTTGTACAAATTCCCAAATCTCTTTTATCCATTTATCAACCTGATTGGCAGCATCTAAATACGATCTGTATTGTCCGGAATGTGCCCACTCATCGGTTTCTCCATATGCGATATAAAGTACTTTTGGTTTATTATTTTTAAGTTCGTCTAAAGCTTGATAATGTGTAAAAACATCCAAACATTCATCCTCATGAAAAGGTTTAAACGAATTATCTCGCATTTCATTTATTAATTTTTGCGTTGCCGTTGGTTTATTTCCTCCCACTTTATCAAAAGCCGAAATAACTGGAAAACCACTTCTTTCTTCATTTAAAATTTGGTCAAAAGCATCCCAAGCACCAAATGCGGCGACTTTTCCTTTAAGTTTTGGCTGCTGATTTAGAAATTCTAAAACATTCACATTCGGATTAGCTTTATAGCCATTTGAATTGACTTCTAAATCAACATTTCCGGTCATAATTTCGCTATATCCGGGATAACTGAACCAATACGGATTGGAACATCTACTTTATTTCCTAAATTTCGATTGCCATAAATTTGTCCTTTTGACGCAATTTCTGACCAAAAAAATGGCATTAGTTTTTTACGGCTTTCTTTGATATCAGAACTTCAATATTTCTTATAAATATAGGTACTGTCTCCCTGATTGAATTTTTTATCATTGGCAATCGCCGGATCTATTCCTTTAAAAACTTCCTGCCATCTAAAACCATCTGTGGTAATGATAATGATGTTTTCTGTTTTTTGTGCTGAAGATAAAAACTTGTGAAAACGAGTAGGATTAGAATTACTTTTTTCATTTTTCCTAAGTTATAAAATTCATTGATATGTAATGATTTCAGAATTAATTAATTTCTGCACGAATTTTACGGTTTAACGTAATGTAATTTTAAGTTAACAGATATAAAAGATGAAGTCGTAGTTAATTTCTTATCAGTTTTTATAGCACGCCATTTTACATTTCACAAAACAACATTTCACAATACTTATAAAATCCCTCTTGCTTTAATTTCCAAATATTTATTAATCGCATCCAAAGTCAAATTTTCAGGCTGGGTCAAAACCGAATGAATTCCGTATTTCTTTAAGTTCATTGGCGATTAGACGTTTTTCGAAACATGAATTTTTCGGCAATGACTTTATCGTAAATTTCCTGAATGGTGTCCGTTTTTTTGTTGATGAATGGATTTAATTCGGTATTCTGAAAGAAAACAACCACCAATAAATGACTTTTTGCAATTCCTTTTAAATAAGGCAATTGTCGGTTTAAACCGTCCATAGTTTCGAAATTGGTGTACAAGAATAATCAAACTTCTCTGATTGATATTTTTTTTAATATCAACATACAATCGACTGTAATCACTTTCGAAAAAATCGGTTTTGATATTGTATAAAGTTTCCAGTATTTTTTGCATCTGCGAAGCTCTTCTTTCGGCAAAAACTCTGTTTTCTACTTTTTTAGAGAAAGCAAAAATTCCCGCTTTATCTTGTTTTTTCAGAATAACATTGGACAAAACTAAAGTCGAATTTATCGCATAATCTAACAAACTCAATCCATCAAATGGCATTTGCATCACACGTCCTTTATCAATTGCCATATAAACCGACTGTGATTTTTCGTCCTGAAACTGATTCACCATCAAAGCATTTTTCTTGGCTGTTGCTTTCCAGTTTATCGTTCTCAAATCATCGCCCTGAACATATTCTTTAATTTGCTCAAATTCCATCGTATGGCCAATTCGTCGAATTTTCTTGATTCCGAATTGATATAAGTTATTCGAAAAAGCCAATAAATCGTATTTCCTCAATTGAATATAATGAAGGATAAGTTGGAACCATTTGCTCATTATCGAAAGTAAATCTTCGGGAAATTAATCGCAGAGGCGAAGAAACATAGATATTCAGATTTCCAAAAAGATATTCCCCGCGTTCTGTTGGACGCAAATCGTAACCAACTTCTTTTTGTCCTGAAGCTTGTATCGATTTTATAATTTTAAAATCACGAACTTGAAACTGAAACTGGGATTTCATCAATAATTTTTACAGAAACCGGAAAAGTATATTGGTTTTTCAGATATGAGAGTTGATCGGATTTAAATCTCCATTTGATAATTTTTCAGGCGTAATTCTCGATTCGCTTCAATTCCTGTTCTGGTTAAATACAAAAGTAAAATATCAAGAACCAAAAAAGTACTTAAAACCAAAACTAACAAACCAGACTCGCATTGTATAATATTCGGAAAAATAAAAGCGCAGACAAACAATCCTATAATCCCAAAAGCACATAGAAAAAGAAGTTGTTGAGATATAGGCTTTTTATGAATTTCATTTTAGAAAGGTTGTTTAATGTTTTAAGTTTCAGGTTTCAGGTTTGCTTCAAGTTCGCTCAGCATGACAAAGTGGAAAAAGTGTCATTAAAAATAGCTGTCATCCTAAGCGGAGCCGAAGGCTTGTTATTTTAATCTCAGCATTTCATCCATTAACAATTCACAATTAATAATTAATAATTATCTAGGAATTTCTACCGTTTCAATAATTTGTTTAATAATTTCAGAACTTGTAATTCCTTCCATTTCACGTTCCGGTGTTACAATAACACGATGCTGTAAAACCGGAATTGCAGCTTCTTTAATATCTTCAGGAGTTACAAAATCGCGTCCGCGAATGGCAGCAAAACCTTTGGCGGCATTTAAAATTGCGATCGAAGCACGAGGTGAAGCTCCTAAGATATAAAAAGGCATTTTCACTTGTGTTGACAACAATTCTTGCAATGTATTCCAGTAAATTTTGTTCGACTCTGATTTGTTTGACTAAAGCCTTGATATTCTTTAATTTCTTAAGCAGAAAGAATCGTTTTTATAGCTTCTAATTTCCCGTGATTCTGCAATAAATGCTCTCGTTGGATAATCAGGATTTCTTCGTTTAATTTTGGATAATCAATCGCAATTTTGAATAGAAAACGGTCCAATTGCGCTTCTGGCAAACGGTATGTTCCTTCCTGCTCAATTGGGTTTTGCGTTGCAATAACTAAAAATGGAGTTTCCAGCTGATAAAGCAGAGCCGTCAATCGTAATTTGGCGTTCTTCCATAACTTCAAAAAGTGCGGCCTGCGTTTTGGCCGGCGCACGATTTATCTCGTCAATCAGAATTAAATTCGAAAAAATAGGTCCTTTTTTGAATTCAAATTCAGAGTTTTTTAAGTTGAAAATTGAAGTTCCTAAAATATCCGACGGCATCAAATCTGGCGTAAACTGAATTCGGCTAAAACCAATATTTATTGCTTTTAGACAATAATTTTGCCGTAATAGTTTTTGCAACTCCGGGAACACCTTCTAAGTAAAACGTGTCCGTTTGATAAAATCGCAACCAAAAGCTGATCGACCATTTTGTGCTGTCCTACAATAACGGTTTCCAATTCTTTTTTGATGGCAGTAACATGCTCTAAAAGCGGTGCTAGATTAATTCTCGTTTCAAAATTCACATTTTCGTTTGTGATTTCGGTTTCTGTATATATTGATATCGTCCATGATTTGGTATGTTTTCTTTTGTTGAATTTTTATTGTTTTTTTGCCACAGATTAAAAGGATTAAAATTTGATTTTTAGAAACTTGCCTAATTTTTAATCTGTGAAAATCATTTAATCTGTGGCAAATAGTTTTTTAATTTAATGCAATAATTTTTTCAATCGGCATTGTTAATTCTGATTAAATCTTCTTCAAGATTGCCATGATAACTATTTCGATGTTCGTTAATTAGAAATACAAGTTCCTGAATGTCGGTTTCATTTTTCCCAGTTTTATGATGTAGTTTTTTAATGAAATTATCGTCAAGTCTTGTAGTGTCAATTAAATATTCATTTCTGATTTTCTCCAGAAAATAAATAATTTTTTTATCAATCAGATTTCGATGATCGCCTTCCTGATAATATAAATTTCCAATTGTTTTGGTGAAATCAACCGTTAAATTAGAGAAAGGTCTTAGTATCGGAACAATGCGTTGTTTTCGTTTGGCATTGAAAAACAATAAAAATTACAAGTTCCGATTAAGCTTAGAATACCAAGCCCATTTTAATGCTGGCTGACTAAAAATAAAACGCATTGGTGAATTTGAAATGGATTCATCTATTTTGCAGTTTTGTGTACCAAAAAACATCACCCTTTGGAATATAAGACAATACATTTTCAGCATATTGATAATGATCTTCCTTTTCAATAAATGAAAGTTCGTAAAGGCGGCTGGCTGTGTATGAAGATAAAAATACCCATTCATTATACGGAACTTTTATAAAATTGATGTGTTTCTCTTTTTTTGAATTTCCTTGATAACCTAAAACAGTAGTGTTTGCGGTATCAATTTTAAAAAAATAATCTTCTACAGATTGCTTGAAAATATATTTTTTTAGCAACATTTTTATTTGCCATCCAAACCAGATTGTTTTTTGGCTCATGGAAAGTGTATTTTGAAGTCAATTTTCAAACTATCCATCAAAGATTCAGGAAATCTTCTCATGCTTAAAAAAGCATTGTTTCCGTGCGAAACAAAATAGAAAAGTTCTTTAACCGATTGTTCATCAATATTGTCAAATTCAGAAATACTCAAAAAAGTACCTTTTATTTTGATAATTCTTCAACTAAGGTATCTGCATCGTATTTTGAATCTAAATATTCATACGGCGTTACATTGGCTGATTCTTTCAATTTTTTGATTTTTTAAAAGACCCCAATTTCTTTATCAAAAATATACAGTCCATATGGAATTTTGTCGTGCACAGAAAAAGTGGGACGCCAGTCAATTGGTTTCTTTCCGTTGATCGGCTATTAGAATCAAGGCTAAAACAAAAACCAGAACAGCGATGTAAATTTTGATGGATTTATTCATTGTTAAAGGTTTTTATGGATTTCTTAAAACGGTTTTCGGCTTTTATGAAAGATGGTTTCATCAATTTCAAATTCGCCATACCAAATATAATTGTACAAGTAGGACAAATAAGTGAATTCTTCTTTATGTGCAGGATATTTAAGTTCGTACAAATAATCAGAATTGGTTTTTTCGATATCCCATTCGATATAATGATTTTGCGCCATAACTTTCAGCAACCAAAGATAATAATAACGAATTGCAATTCTTTTTTCTCCGTTTTCAATACTTTCTTTAATAAGTTTTTCGAAATCCAGAAATGAATGTTTTTTTCAATATCAGAATAATGAATGTTTCTTTTGTTGGAATTTTTTCCAAAAATCCATTGTCCTTCTTTATTAATTAAAGCTTTTACAATTAAATAAATGACAGCGATAATAATAAGAACTGCCAAAATTGTTAAACAATAAAGGCAACGAGATTCACAGATGTTTCAGGATCGTTGAAAGTGAAAATCCTTCTTATAAAATCTAGCAAGCCATTCTTTAATATTGTCCCAAAATACCTCTTTCTGGCGCTTTTGGCTCATAAACAAATTCAGAATCTGTATATTTTTTTTTGAAGTTTTTAGAAAATGTTTTGGACTGAATCGTGTCTGAATCAATCTGAATATCTTTTTCAGAATATTTTACAGAACCCACTTTTGGAGGTTCGGATTTAGCCAAGAGAATCCTGAGCATTCGAAGAATTGCCAAAGCAAAAAAAGAAAGATAAAATAAAGAAAATTTTATTCATTATGGTTTCGATTAATTCAAATGGGCTGATAATTGTTGTATTTTTTTGTAGACTATAGAAGGATAAACTAAATAATAAAATGAAATTACACCCAAAGTAGATACTATAATAAAACTGCTTAGCCAAATTGGCATATCGATAGAATATCGTGGTAATAAAACCTTCCAGAAAACCAGCTGCACATAGTAAAAGGGAAAGTACTTAGGTATATTTTGAAACTGTTTTTAAACCCAATTTTAAAAGAATTTAATCTTGAAAATGTTTTTGGAAAAATATTGAAGCTCCAAAAATAAATCCGGCCGCAGTCTCAATTACAATTGCAAAAATTTCCATAGCACCATGAATCCATATGCCACGGACACTTTTCCAGAAAACACCTTGCTCGATAAAAAAAATACTGAAATGATCCTAGCATAATACAGTTTTGCAACAGATATAAAAAGTTCCAATACCGGCAAAAATGCCATAAGAAATAACATTGTGCACCAACCATAAAATTGTTAATGGTGATGCCAATGAAACTTCCCCAATTGCTTCCGGAGACCATAAACAGCCATGGGATTTCCTTTTTTTATGTTTTCTAAAGTATATTAACATAGTCATCGCCCATAACCAATCTGGACAAAATCTAGTATCATATCGTCGCAGAAATTACACCAATAGCAACCGTAGCAAAAAACAAAACAAAAGCATACAATAAATACCTTTTGTATTCATAAACAAGCAACGGAACTTCAGTTTTAAAGAATTCTGCAATTTTGTTTTTTTCGGTTCGTTTGGTTTTATAAATTTTCTGATAAATCTGAGAAGCAAGATGATTTAAGTAAATAACTGTTTTACTTTTAGGATAATACGTTTGCGCATACGAAAGATCATTCATCATTTGAATGTATAAATTAGCTAACTCATCAGGATTTTTTTTAGCTTTACCAAAAATAGCTAGCTCAAATTCCAGCCATTTTTCTTTATTTTGTTTTATAAAGGCAACTTCTCTCATTGTAGGCTAAAATATAAAATATGTCAGAATTATCTATAACCACAACACAAAATGTTAAAATAAATTTTATTGCAGCTTCTATAGGCGAGCGATTAGGTTCTTATTTTATTGACTATAGGTAAAAATCGTCTATATATCTTGTGGTTTGATTTGTGCTTTTTTATTGGTTCAAAGTTGGTGGTCTAATGGATGGTTTAGATAGCTGGTCCTATAGAGCTTTAATGTTATTATTTGCCTTTCCATTGTTGTTTTATTCGATTACTTTGGAAAGTATTTTTGAAGGACAGATCAATTGGAAAAATTTTGCTCAAAATAAAAGTGGTTAAAATAGACGGCTACCAGGCTGGATTTGGTGATTATTTAATTCGTTGGTTCTTTGGAATTATCGACTTTTTTATTCCCATAATTTACGGACTTGTTGCTTTAATCACTGTAATATCAAGTAAAAAAGCACAGCGTTTGGGTGACATGGCTGCAGGAACAGCTGTAATTACGCTAAAAAATAATATTAATATAAGTCATACTATTTTAGAAGAAATTGGAACTGCTTATGTGCCAACATACCCTCTTGTAATTAAATTATCAGATAATGATATGCGAATCATCAAAGAAACTTTCAATAAAGCAGCAGATAAAAAATGATTACGAAATCATAAGCAAATTAGTAGCAAAAATTGAAAGCGTTACCGGAATCAAAAATCAGTCAGGAAATAACAGCGATTTTATTAGAGTGGTTTTAAAAGATTATAATTTTTATACTCAGAATATGTAGCTTTTAGAAAGGTTCTAAGATACTAAGGTGTTGAGTTTTTTTTAGTTTAAAAGGTTTATTAGCAATGCTTTGGAATTAATTTTTTAAATTTAACAAGTGTAATATTTAGAAAAAGAATATCCGAAAAGTCAAAGAGTAGATAAATTTAAACGTAAATACCATGAAAATTAAAAAATTTGCCACAATATTAATACTGTTTTTTGTTTCTGTTTTTTCTTTCGCTCAAGGCGGAAAAAAATTAGATAAAATTATAAAAAGAGATTATACGATTATTGAAGGTACAGTTTCTAAAATATCTGATAAAACTGTAGAATATTCACTTCCAGGAGAAACCCTTCTAATAGTTCTTGATGTTTCGCAAATTGCCCGAATTGATTTTGCAAGCGGACGATCGCAGACATTTGACGTAAGTCAGGGAAGCACTTCACCAACATCAAATTCGGATGTTGTTTCTTCAGAAATGAAACCGAATACAATTGCCGTTTTGCCCGTTCCTTATGTAAATTCAGACAATCAAGAAGGCTCTGAGGATATGGCAAAATTTGCTCAAAATGATATTTACAATAAATTATTAGACAAGTCTTCCAATATTTTTCCGCTTACAGTTCAGGATTTAAGAACAACAAATACGCTGCTTCATAAAGCTGGAATTGATCATAATAATGTTGATGAAACTTCTATTGAAGACCTTCAAAAAATATTAGGTGTTGACAATATCATCGCAGCAAAAATCTCCTATACGATAGGAACTGCCACAACAGCAACTACTTACAATAGCGGAAATGCAAAAGTTAGTGACAATAATAAAAAGGTTACAACAAATGATTATTCGACAACTACGGCAAATAATCAGCTTTATTATTACTACACAGTTTATTTTGATATGTATAAAAATGCTTCAAAAATATATTCACAAACCCGTAAACCATTTTTGGCAGTGAAAGACAGCTGGATAGATTCAGTGCAGTATTTATTGAAAAGAAGCCCTATTTATGTGAAAAAATAAATCGAATGGAGAAATTTAAATCTAAAATAGATCTTTCTATTGTGCTTTTTTTAGCATTAGTATTGAGCGGTATATTAGTAAATCTATTACTAAACAGAGCCTGGATAGTAAGTTTGGTTATACTTTTGCAGATTGCCTTTATTGCTCATCTGTATTCAAATACTTTTTACACCATCAATGATCAGAAGTTGATTGTAAAAAGTGGTTTTTTGGTTAACGTATCACTTGATATTTTGAGTATAAAGAAGATTTCAGAAACAAATAGTATTATGAGCGCTCCATCTCTTTCTTTTGACAGGCTCGAAATTTCATACAATACGCAAGATACGATTGTAATTTCTCCAAAAGATAAAAGCAGATTTATTGATGCAATTGAAAAAATAAATTCTCAGGTTGAAATTAAATTAAAAGAAAATACGCCAAATTAATTTTAACCTTTGCACCTTTGTTCCTCTGAACCTTTGCAACCTCAAAAAAAATGTTCCATATTTTAGATCTTATCGGTACGATGGCTTTTGCCATGTCTGGTGCTTTAACAGCAATGCACAAAAAACTCGATCCGTTTGGGGTTTTTATTATTGCATTTGTAACTGCCGTTGGTGGCGGAACACTTCGTGATGTTTTGATTGGCAGGACTCCTGTTGGCTGGATGCGTGATATGCAATATGTATATGTGATTATTTTAGGTTTTTTTCTGGCTATTTTGTTCAGAAAAAAATTTGAAAAATTGAGAAGATCTTTGTTTTTGTTTGATACAATTGGTCTTGGGGTTTTTACTTTAATCGGACTAGAAAAAGGAATTTCAATTGGTTTGCATCCCGTTATTTGCATTGCATTAGGAACTATGACAGCTTGTTTTGGAGGCGTTTTAAGAGATATTTTGTGCAATGAAATTCCGAATGTTTTTAGAGAAGAAATTTATGCCACAATTTGTATTTTGGGCGGAATAGTTTTTTTTAGTTTAAGAAAATTAAATATAAACGACGATTTTTTATATTTGGTTACTTCATTAGTAATCATTGTAGTTCGATTAATGGCGGTTAAATACAAATGGCATTTAAAAGCATTTGATCATAAGTAATTCTGAATATGGCATTTAGCATAAAAATATACGATCAGAACGATTACCAGCTTTGGAATAATTTTATTGCTGCTGCTAAAAATGCTACGTTTTTATTTCATCGCGATTTTATGGAATATCACAAAGATCGTTTTGAAGATTTTTCGCTTTTAATTTTTGAAGATGAAAAATTGAAAGCCGTTTTGCCGGCCAATAAAAAAGAAAAATCGGTTCATTCGCACCAAGGGCTTACTTATGGCGGATTGATTTTTTCGTCAAAATTGAAAGCAGAAAAAGCAGAAAATATTTTAGACGAAGTTTTATCTTTTTTGAAAGAAAACCAGATCGAAACTTTTCATTATAAACCAATTCCGGATTTTTATTTTTCAAAAGGAAATCGGGAAATGGATTTTTTTCTATTTAAAAGAAATGCCATTCCGGAAAGAAAAGAAATGAATCTTGCGGTGAATCTGCAAATACCTTTAAAGATTTCAAAAAGCAAAATGAAGCATTTCAGAAGAATTGAAAATCTTGATTTGGATATAGTCGAAGAAAATGATTTTCAACCCTTTTGGGAACAAATTCTGGAACCAAGATTATTAGAAAAATTCAATTCAAAACCGGTTCACAGCAAAGAAGAGATAGCACTTTTAAAACAAAATTTTCCACAAAATATCAGACAATATTCTGTTTATCAAAATGATGAAATAATTGCCGGAATAACGATTTTTGAAACCGAAAATGTGATAAAATCGCAATATGGAGCAACTTCAAAAAAAGGGGAAGAAGTTCGAGCACTTGACTTTTTATTCATTAATCTGATTCATAAATACAAACGAAAGGGCAAACATTTTTTTGATATGGGAATTGTAAATGAAGACAACGAAAGTGGTTATCATTCAGGACTTTTAAAACAAAAAGAAGAATTAGGCTGTTCTGTTTACAATCAGGATTTTTATAAAATTGATTTAAAATGATACCATTTCTCGATCTAAAAAAAATAAACGAACCGTATGAAACTGCTTTTCAGGAAAAACTGAAAATGGTTTTAAACAATGGCTGGTACATTTTAGGAAAGAAGTGGAAACGTTTGAAAAGGCTTTCGCCGAATATAATCAAACGAAATATTGCATTGGAGTAGGGAATGGTTTTGATGCCTTAGTGTTGATTTTTAAAGGTTACATTGAACTCGGAAAACTCAAAAAAGGCGATGAAGTTATTGTTCCTGCAAATACTTATATCGCAAGTATTTTAGCCATTTTACAAGCCGATTTAGTTCCGATTTTGGTCGAGCCAAAGATAGAAACCTACAATATAAATCCAGATTTGATTCAGGAAAAAATCACCTCAAAAACAAAAGCCATTTTAGCCGTTCATTTATACGGACAATTATCTGAAATGAACAAAATAAATGAAATTGCAAAAAAAAATAATTTAATTATTGTTGAAGATTGCGCACAATCACATGGAGCAATTAACAATCAACAATTAACAATTAATAATTTAAAAAGTGCAAAGGCTTTCAGTTTTTATCCAGGGAAAAATTTGGGTTGTTTGGGTGATGGCGGTGCGATTACAACAAATGATTCTGAATTGGCAAAAGTGCTTTTTTCGCTTCGAAATTATGGTTCGGAGAAAAAATATCACAACGAATATATTGGCATAAATTCTCGATTAGATGAACTTCAGGCATGGATTTTTAAATCTGAAATTATCAAATTTAAATCCTGATAATAATAAAGTCGCAGAAAAATAGCAAAACGTTATTTATCTGAAATTAAAAATGATAAAATTGTACCTGCCATTTTGGGATTTGTCAGAGAGTCATGTTTTTCATTTATTCGTTATCCGAACAGAAAATAGGCAAGATTTACAAGAATATTTGCTCGAAAATAATATTCAAACTGTAATTCATTATCCAATTCCGCCACATAAACAAAAAGCTTTTTCTGCGTGGAATAACTTGTCTTTTCCAATTACCGAAAAAATCCATAACGAAGTTTTAAGTTTACCAATAAGTCCAGTTTTAACTGAAACAGAAGTAGATTTTATCATCGAAATTTTAAATAAATACTAATTCGTGTCGGATAAAAAATCATATCAGCAGATTTTAAAAACGACTTCGCTTTTTGGTGGCGTTCAGTTTTTTTCGATTTTAATTTCGATTATCCGTACCAAATTAATTGCTGTTTTTATTGGTCCGGCCGGAATGGGAATTATAGCTTTATTAAACTCGACTTTAAATGTTTTAAGCAGTATTTCTGGTTTTGGAATCGAAACCAGTTCCGTTAAAAATATCTCCGAAAACTACAAAAATGAAGATTTAAAAACAGTTTCCAAAACAATTCAAATCGTTAGAAAGATTGTTCTCTTTACTGGAATATTTGGAATGCTTTTAACTTTTGTATTTTCTAAAGCCTTAAGTATAATGACTTTTGGAAATTCAAGTCAGACATTTGCTTTTGCGATTCTTTCGGTCACTATTTTATTTAAGCAATTAAGTTCAGGACAATTAGCAGTTTTGCAAGGTTTGCGATCGTTTCGTTTTTTGGCGAAAGCCAATTTATATGGAAATCTTTTTGGACTTCTTTTCTCAATTCCGCTCTATTATTTTCTGAAAGTTGATGCCATTCTTCCAACGATTATAATTGCTTCATTTTCGGTTTTGATTTTTTCGTTTTATTATTCGAGTAAAATTAAAATTGAAAAAGAAAAAATTCCCAATTCGCATTTTTTATTAGAAAGCAAATTAATTGTAAAGCTTGGTTTTATGCTTACAATCAGCAGTGTTTTGACGCTTTTATCAACTTATTTAGTTCAGATTTATGTTGGAAAAATAGGCGGTTTAGAACAAGTGGGATTTTATAACGCCGGATTTACTTTGTTGAATTCGTATGTCGGAATTATTTTCACGGTCATGAGTACAGATTATTTTCCAAAATTGGCTTCTATAAATTCAAATAATGAAAAAGTTAGAGAAAGTGTTCAGCAACAAGCGTTTATTTCAATTTTGATTATTATGCCAATTATTGTTTTGTTTTTGGCTTTCAGCCCAATAATTGTCAAAGTAATTTATACTTCAAAATTTGAAGCTATAATTCCAATGATTAGCGCAGGAATTGTAGGAATGCTTTTTCGCGCCGTTTCCTGGTCAATGGGATTTATTTTAATTGCAAAAGGTGATTCGAAAATGTTCATTAAAACTGCTATTGGTTTTAATATTTTGTCTTTGCTAATGAATGTTTTAGGATACTATTTTTATGGTTTAGAAGGTTTGGGGATTAGCTTTTGTTTGTATTTTTTTTGCCATTTTATCGGACTAAAAATCATCACCAAAAACCGCTATAATTTTTATTTTGAAAAAGAATTTTATCAGCTTTATTTTATTTGTTTTCTTATTTGTGTCGCTTCGTTTGCATTGAAATTTATCGATAATCATGTTTTGAAATATGGTTTGTACACAATACTAATTTTACTGTCTTTCGGTTTTAGTTTATACGAAATCAATAAAAAGATGAATTTAAGCGAAATATTTACGTCATTTGTTCAGCGAAAAAAAGGTAAAAATGATCAGGAATAGTTACAGAAAATATCGTTCGTTTTATCATAAATTCAGGTTTTACTGGTCGGTAAACTGGACAAAAACGCTGTACTTTAATTTCAAAAAATTCCCTTTTGAAACCGCTAAAAAACTTCCTGTTTTCTTTTATAAAAGAGTAAAGTTTACTTCAATTTCCGGTGAAATTCAAATCGACGGAAAAATTAAAAGAGGAATGATTGGTTTTGGTCAACCTTACGAACTTAATACAGTTCACCGCGGAATTGCAGAAATCAATATTCAGGGGAAAATAATTTTTAAAGGGAAATTTCAATTCGGGAAAGATTATTTTCTTTTTGTTGGGGAGAATGCCGTTTGCGAATTAGGAAACATGTCTTCAATGGCTTCGAACGCAAAACTGATTTGTCTTGAAAAAGTTGTTTTAGGGAATTATGTTCGTCTTGGTGCTGAAAGTCAGATTATAGACACCAATTTCCATGATATGATTGATACCAATACTGGCGAAAAGCAGAAAAAAACGGGTCCAGTTTTTATAGGAAATTATAATTTTAGTGGAAGCAGAATTTCGATAATGAAAAATACCAAAACACCTGATTTCTGTACCATTGCCACAAATTCTTTTTGCAACAAAGATTATACATCCTGGGGAAATAATATTTTGATTGGAGGAATTCCAGCAAAACTAATCAGAACAAATATTTCGCGTGATTGGCAAGGCGAAAAACAACAATTAGATGATTTTCTGACAATCTAAAAAATGAACACAGATGAAACAGATTCGCTAAAGCGAAGACGCGGATAAAAACGGATTTTTTTTTGATTAATACATTAAAATATCCGTTTTTATCCGCGTCTTTACGAAGTAAATCCGTAAAATCAGCGTTCTGTTATAATGCGGAAACGTTGTTTGATTTCCAATAAAATATATTTAAAGAGCAATTCATAATTCGAAGTTTTAAACGCCAAAATCATTTCAAAATGCATTCTTTTTAAAATGGCTTTATGTTCTTCTTTTGTTTTATTTAGGGCAATTGCTTTTTTGATAATCAAATAAGTTGAATAATTTATTTTCTTAGATCGTTCATCGTTTTTAAGAAAAAAATGAGTTCCCAAAGAGGTTGTTGAGATTCTTTTTTTGATTAAAATTTCATCGATATAATCAAAATCATATTTTCTTGAAGCCCGAATCCAAAGGTCTAAATCTTCATAAGCCAGATTTTCATCATAACCTCCTAAATCATCAAAAACCGATTTTTTAACCATTGAGGAAACCGAACAAATACTGTTTCCGCCAGCAATAACGCTTAAATAAATATCTCCGGTTTGTCTTTTTTCGATTGTTTTTTTTGATTCATTTACAGGGAAATAATAAAAATAAAATTTGCCTTTTTCATTGATTAATTCGGCGTTTCCATAAACAACGCCAAGATTTTTAAAGTGATTTTCCCGAAAAGCTTTTAGTTGCAATGAAACACAATTTTGCAATAAAATATCATCGCAAGCCAAATCAATTATAAAATCACCTTTTGCAAGTTTTAAAGCTTTATTGAATGATTTTGTGCTCCCTAAATTGGTTTCGTTTGATATAAATTGAATTTCAGGATAATCAATTAGCCAGTTTTGAATCGTTTCTTTAGAATTATCGGTACTAAAATCATCAACTATAATTAACTCAATAAACGGATAATCCTGATTTATTGCCGAAAATAAACTTTCGGAAACAAACTTTTCTTGATTATAACACAAGCAAATAATAGTTACTAATGGATTATCCTTCATGTTTTTTTTGTTTTACCATTTAGATATTAAGATAAACATAAGCTTAATTTTCTTTTGTCTGTTAAGAGAATTAAGCCCAAAGTTTTATGCAACTTAATGTCTTATTGGTTCTAAATCTTATTTTATTTTAAAGAGTTATATTTGATACGAAAATAAGAAATCACGAATGATATCGACTCACAAAAAAAATAAAATCGCTTTAATTGGTTATCGCTTGAGCGGAGGTGGAAGCGATAAAGTGATGGCAAATTTGTCAATCTTTTTTGAGAATCAAGGTTTTGAAGTCGATATTATTATTGTTTTGGATGAAGTTAGTTTTCCGTATTCAGGAAAATTGGTGAATTTGGGTTTGTTGAAGAATAAATCCAATGGAATTTTTAATAAAGTCAAACGGTTAAAGGCTTTAAATGCTTATTTAAAGGGAAATAAATTCGATTTTATTATTGATTTTCGCTTTAGAACCAAAATAATTCAGGAACTTATTTTGGCTCGATTTATCTATAATACTAAGACGATTTTTACCGTTCACAGTTTTTTGATCGATCATTATATGCCCAATAATTCTTTGCTTACACGATTGATGTACAATCATTGTTTTGCAAATGTGGCGATTACGAATGAAATGAAAACATTGATTGAAACGAAACATCAATTGCAGAATGTTGTCACCATTCATAATCCAGTTTATTCGGAAGAAATTGTCGAAAAAAAAGATGAAAAAATTGATTTAAATTTTGATTTTATAATTGCAATTGGGCAATATGAAAATGAAATAAAACAATTTGATAAGTTGATTTCCAGTTATGCTAAGTCTGATTTATTTGAAAAAAATATACATTTAGTGATTGTTGGAAATGGCGACGAATCAAAACTAAAAAAAGCAATTTTAGAAAATAATATTTCAGGATTTGTACATCTTTTGGGATATCAAAACAATCCGTTTAAATATCTAAGCAAAGCTAAATTTTTAGTTTTAAGTAGTAAAAACGAAGGTTTCCCAAATGTGATTTTAGAATCTTTGGCTTGCGAAACTCCGGTTGTTTCTTTTGATTGTGATTTTGGACCGCGAGATATGATTGTCAATTTTGAGAATGGCATTTTAGTTGAAAATCAAAATTGGGAAAAACTTTCAGAAGCAATGAATTTATTGATTTCGAATGAAGTTTTGCTTCAAAATATCAAACAAAATACATTGAAAAGCATTGAACCTTTTTTATTAGAAAAAATTGGTAAACAATGGTTACATTTGATGAAAGCGAATTAAAATATGTATGTTGATTTTTCGACTTTCGACTTTGGACTTTACGACTTACTTATGACAACAATTCAGGACATAAAAATACTAAAAATTCCCGTTGTGGAAGACTTAAGTGGGAATTTGGCTTTTATTCAAAATGATATTTTACCATTTGAATTCAAGCGTGTTTATTATCTTTTTGATGTTCCGAGTTCTGCTTTCCGCGGAGGTCATTCACATATTGAACAACATGAAGTTTTGATTGCTTTAAGCGGTAGTTTTGAAGTAAAAGTAACTGACGGAAGTGATAAAAAAAGCTTTTTGCTCAACAAACCCAATATTGGATTGCATTTGCCAAAAGGAATTTGGAGAGAATTAGAGAATTTTTCTTCAGGTGCTGTTTGTTTGGTTTTGGCTTCAGATGTTTTTGAAGAATCAGACTATATTAGAGATTTTGGAACTTTTTTGATTTCCAAAAAATGAAACTGCTTTACATCGTTCCCAAAATAAAAAATGCCGGTGGCGTCACACGGGTTTTGTCTATAAAAGGGAATTATTTTGTCGAAAATTTTGGATATGAAGTTCATATTTTATCTCAAAACGAAAAAGATGATTCGTTTTTTTATGATTTCAATTCTAAAATTGCATTTCATAATATGACTTTAAACGGAAAAGGTTTTAGTTTTTTCAAAGCTTTTCGAAATCAATTAAATCAAAAAATTAGCGAAATAAATCCAGATATTATTTTAGTCGCAGATAACGGTTTAAAAGCTTTTATTTTTCCATTTATTGCAAAAACTAAAGTTCCAATTGTATTTGAATGTCATGGTTCAAAATTCATTGAAGAGAATGAGAAGATTGATTTATTAGCAAAATTTATTTCAAATATAAAATATCGGTTTAAAGATTTTGGCGCTCGAAAGTTTACCAAAATGGTTGCTTTATCTGAAGAAAGTTTAAAAGAATGGAATGTTAAAAACGGAATTGTAATTCCAAATCCATCATGGATTCCAACAAAAATGGCCTCCGATTTAAAGCATAAAAAAGTAATTGCAATTGCCCGAAATTCCTATGAAAAAGGTTTGGACAGATTGTTATCAATTTGGGAAAAAGTAATCGAAAAACATCCGGATTGGGTTTTAGATATTTATACGGATGATGCAGTATCTTTAGAAAAAATAGTTATCAATTTGGGAATAAAATCAAACGCGAATATTTTTTCTTTCGTCAAAAATATTGAAGAAAAATACCTGGAATATTCGATTTACGCCATGACATCAAGAACAGAAGGTTTTCCTATGGTTTTATTGGAAGCAATGGCTTCAGGCTTGCCTTGTATCGCGTATGATTGCCCGATTGGCCCAAGAACGATTATTACGAATGCCGAAAACGGTTTTTTGATTCCGGACAATAATATTGAAATGTATGTTGAAAAACTTTCTTTTTTAATCGAAAATGAAGAGGTGAGATTGAAGTTTGGACGTGATGCAAAAGAAACTTCTGAAAATTATTCGGTTGAGAAAATAATGGAGAAGTGGAAGCAGTTTTTTGAAGAATTATAGATTCGCTTCTCCTGCAAGGTTTTCAAAACCTTGTAGGTATCTGTGATGTAATTTAGACCTACAAGGTTTCAGAAACCTTGCAGGAATGCAAAAAACAAAAATATCCCAATTTATAAAGGTCAAAAAGGAATAAAGACGGTTTTTCAGAAAGCAAATTTCGTTCTATTTGATCTTGATTCTTTTTGAAAATAGAATTTGCAAAACGAATCAATTTTATTTTTTTAAGAAGTTCAAAAGCTTTTATAATTTTGCTTTCTTCCGAAGAAATTTTCCCAGAATTATAAAGAAAAACTAAATTTTCTAAAGCTGTTTTTGTCTTTTTTAAAAACACTTCCGAAGTTTCTAAATTCAGATGAAAAGTTGGATTTTGGATTCGGGAAATTTCAAAATTATTCTTTTTTAAAACCGAAAAAAAGCACAAATCTTCATAACCGTATTTTGTAATCGATTCATCAAATTGATGTTGCAGAAAAACTTCTTTTTTAATCCATAAATTAGAAGTTAAAGTTGAAACAGTTTCTCGTTTTTGGCCGTAAATCCAGCGTAAAAGCTGTTGTTTTTCAGGTTTTTCAGCTTCATAAATAATGCCTCCAAAAACGATTTTTTCTGTTGAATTTGAAACGAAATCAACATATCTTTTTATGAAATCATTCTGAGAAGGAAAAGTATCGCAATCCAGAATCAACAGCCAATCATATTTTGCTTTTTGAGCAAGAGAATTGATGTTTTTTCCTCTTCCTAAATTAGTTTCATTTATAAAAAAAGAACAATTAGGTAAAGAATTAGTTTCTTGATTTAGAATGTTTTCCTGTGAATTTGAAGCGTCGTCTTGATATAAGATTTCAAAATTAATTCCGCATAAATTACATTGCTTTATAAGTTCTTCAACAAGCGAAAAAGCATTATAATCATAAACCGGAATTAAAACAGAAAGCATTACACGCTCTTTTGCACCACTTCGAAGATTCTTTCATCTTCGCATTTCAATGTTTTAGATGGGAATTTCATCAACAAAGCATAATCGTGCGTTGCCATGATAACTGTTTTACCATTGGCATTGATGTTTTTTAATACTTCTAAAACCTCAGAACTTGTTTGCGGATCAAGGTTTCCTGTTGGTTCATCGGCTAAAATAAATTCGGGATCATTCAGCAAAGCTCTTGCAATTGCAACACGTTGTTGCTCACCTCCAGAAAGTTGGTGTGGCATTTTGTTTAGGAAATTGATCATTCCAACTTTATTCAAAACCTCGTCGATTTTATGTTCCATCGCTTCTTTTTCGGTCCAGCCGGTCGCTCTTAAAACAAAAAGCATATTGTCTTTCACAGAACGGTCCGGAAGCAATTTGAAATCCTGAAATACGATTCCGATTTTACGTCTTAAATAGGGAATATCATTTTCTTTTAAAGTTGCCAAATCAAATTCAACTATATGGCCTTCGCCTTCCGTAAGCGGTAAATCTGCGTATAAAGTTTTTAAGAAACTACTTTTTCCAGAACCTGTTTTTCCAATGATGTAGATAAATTCACCATGTTGAACATCTAAATTAATGTGAGATATAATTTTTCTTCCTTCTTGATATATAGTGACTTCTTTAAGAGACAGTACGGTTTGTGACATAATAAAATTGATTTGATTGGTAAAAGTAATAAGATAACGGTTGGATTCAAAATAAATTTCAATCATTTCTTAAGAAAATTTCCATAAAAAGAAATGAAAATTTAAACTCTATAAGTTATATAAGTTCATTTTGGTTAATCTGCTAAAATAACCTAGCTTATAATTACTTATATAACTTATATGGTTGAAAAAAGCCACGATAGAAGCTGCTAAATAACGCTTGTTAAATTTTTTGTTCATAATAAAAGACGGAAACGTTTCGTTATAAACGGTATAAAATGATAAATTTGAATACTAAATAAAACTAAAATGCGTAGACTTTCCTGGTTCTTTTTACTCCAAATTATTCTTATTTCGACCACGGTTTCGGCACAAAAATCAGCTATATATACTTACGATTTAAAGGATTTTGACAAAGCGGTGGCTTTGTACAATGACAAACAATACGCTTCGGCACAGCATATTTTCGAATATGTAAAAAATAATACGGCGCCAACTGAAGAAGTAAAATCAGACTGCGCATATTATATCGCAAACTGCGCCATTCGAACCAATCAGCCAAATGCTGATGCTTTGATGGAAAAATTTGTTGATGATTACCCAACAAGTACCAAACAAAATCAGGCTTATATTGAAGTTGCTCAATATTTCTTCGAACAAGGAAATTATCCAAAAGCTTTGCAATGGTTTGATAAAGTGGATGAAAGTTACATGAGCAAAGCCGATTCGGATAAATTTAATTTCCAGAAAGGATACAGTTATTTTACAGCCAAAAAGAAAAAAGAGGCAACAACCTATTTTAATAAAGTGGTGAATTCTGCAGAATTTGGATCACAAGCCAAATATTATTTAGGATTTATGGCTTATGAGGGTGATGATTACAAAGAAGCTACCAAATATTTTGACGAAGTTTCGGGAGAAGAAAAATACAAAGAAAAGCTTTCGTATTATCAGGCTGACATGAATTTCAAACTAGGAAATTTCCAAAAAGCAATCGATTTGGGCCAAAAAGCAATGGCGAAATCTAATGAGATGGAAAAATCGGAACTGAATAAGATTATTGGAGAAAGCTATTTCAATTTAAAACAATACGGAAAAGCGATTCCGTTTTTAGAGCAATATGCTGGTAAAAAAGGAAAATGGAACAATACCGATTTTTACCAATTGGGTTATGCGTATTACGAACAAAAAGACTACGAAAAAGCCATTTCTCAATTTAATAAAATCATTGAAGGAAAAGATTTTGTTGCTCAAAATGCGTATTACCATTTAGGTTTAAGTTATTTGAATACGGGCAAAAAACAAGAAGCGCTGAATGCTTTTAAGAATGCATCTGAAATGGAATTTAATGCTCAAATTCAGGAAGATGCTGCTTTAAATTATGCAAAATTAAGTTATGATATCGGAAATGCTTATCAAACTGTTCCGGGAATTTTGCTTGATTTCTTGAAAAAATATCCAAACAATTCAAGCAAAGCAGAGGTAGAAAAATTATTAGTTGATTCTTATATTTCGACTAAAAACTATAAAGAAGCTTTGGTTTTATTAGAAAAAAATAAATCGGCAGAAAATAAAGCAGCGTATCAAAAAGTACTTTTTTACAGAGGATTAGAATTGTATAACGAATCAAATTATTCTGAGGCTGGAAAAATGTTTAAAAGCGCTATCAGCGAACAAAAAACGCCTGAATTTACAGCTCGCGCGACTTTCTGGAAAGCCGAAACGGAATATTTAAATGATGATTTTCAGAATGCTTTATTGACTTACAAACAGTTTGCAGGTCAAGCAGCTGCAAAATCGACGGAAGAATATAAAAACATCAATTACAATATTGGTTATACGTATTTTAAATTGAAGGATTACGATCAGGCTGCAAACTCTTTTCAGGCACAAATTGATAATTCACCTTCAGATAAAGTTCGTTTAGACGACTCTTATTTGCGTTTAGGAGATTGTCGTTTTGTGACTTCAAAATACAGCGCGGCAAACGAAGCATACGCAAAAGCTATTGCTGCAAAAGGTGTTGATGCTGATTACGCTCAGTTTCAAAAAGCACTTTCTTACGGATTCATGTCAAATAATGGAAAGAAAGTTGAAGAATTGAACAATTTTATCCAGATGTATAAAAAATCATCTTACCGTGATGATGCTTTATTTGAATTAGGAAATACGTATGTCGCAGAAAAGAAAAACGATCAGGCGATAAAAACGTACGATCAATTAATTTCAGAATTTAAAGAAGGATCTTTTACTTCAAAAGCCATTTTAAAACAAGGTTTGATTTATTACAATTCAGACCGCGATGAGTTGGCTTTAACGAAATTTAAAAAAGTTGCAGCAGAATTTCCAAAAAGTCCAGAAGCTTTGGAAGCTGTTTCTACTGCAAGATTAATTTATGTTGATTCAGGAAAAGTAGACGAATATGCGACCTGGGTTAGAACGTTGGATTTCGTTTCGGTTACAGATGCAGAATTGGATAATGACACTTACGATGCGGCTTTCAAACAATATAGCCAAAATAATAGCAGAGCGGCAATTACTGGTTTTGCAGGTTATGTGGGCAAATTCCCTTCAGGTTTGCATGCTTTAGAAGCTAATTTTTATTTAGCACAATTATATTACGCTGATGGATTAGAAATGAAATCGGCTCCAAATTATCAATATGTAATTGATCAGCCAAGAAATGAATTTACAGAACAAGCTTTGAATCGCTTGGCTCAAATTTATTTGAAAGCGAAAGATTGTGATAAAGCGATTCCGGTTTTAGTACGTTTAGAAAAAGAAGCTGATTTTCCTCAGAATAAAACTTTTGCTCAAGCAAACTTGATGAAATGTTATTATGACAAAAAAGATTATGACAATTCGGTTGTTTCTGCTGAAAAAGTATTGGAAAACCCAAAATCAGATGCAGGCGTAAAAGCTGATGCGCAGATTATTGTTGCCCGCGCTGCAATGCAGACAGGAAACGAAGACAAAGCAAAAGTTGCTTACGCTAAACTTTCGGCAACTTCAAAAGGAGAATTAGCAGCAGAAGCATTGTATTATGATGCGTATTTTAAAACGAAAGAAGGAAAATTTGATGCATCGAATGTTTCTGTACAAAAACTGGCTAAGAGTTATTCGGCTTACAAATATTATGGAGCCAAAGGTTTGGTTTTAATGGCGAAAAACTTCTACGGATTAAAAGACAGTTATCAGGCAACGTATATTTTAGACAATGTAATCAACAATTTCACAGATTATCCAGATGTTGTTGAAGAAGCAAAAAAAGAATTAAGTGCAATTAAGTTAGAAGAATCTAAAACGAATTCGTCGATTAATAAGTAAAGATAATGTAGAAGCAAGAAACAAGAAGCAAGATTTTGTGAAAGTCTTGTCTCTTTCTTCTTGATTCTTAAGAAAAAAGAAAGAAATGAGTTTACCTTTTTATATAGTTGATGTTTTTGCCGATAAAAAATATGCTGGAAATCAGTTGGCAGTTTTTATGGATGCGGAAAAATTGAGTTCACAAGAAATGCAGCAAATTGCACGCGAAATTAATTTTGCTGAGAGCACTTTTGTTACCAAACTTGACAGAGAAAATAATAAAGCTGAGATTAGAATATTTACTCCGGCTCATGAAATGCAGTTTGCAGGTCATCCAATAATTGGGACTTCGTGGGTTTTGATGAATAAAATATTTGAAAATTCTCCAAACGAAATTAAACTTGAAGTTCCAATTGGACCCATTGCGATTCATAAATCAGATGATTTGATTTGGTTAAAAGCAGCTCAGCCAAAATTCTGGGATATTTTTTCAAAAGAAGATTTTACATTATTCAGTAATTTGAAAGTCAGTGATTTTGAAAATCAATTTCCAATTCAGGAAGTTACGACAGGAAGTGCTTTTGTAATGGTTGGACTAAGCAGTAAAAAAGCTTTAGAAAGCTTGGTTTTAGATAAAGACAAAGCAGATCAGTGGATGAAAAATCATTGTAAAACAGATCATAGAGGTTTATATTTTTATTATTTGGAAGGTTCAAAACTTTTTAGCCGAATGTTATGTGTTGAGCATAATCAATTGGTGGAAGATGCGGCAACAGGAAGCGCAAGTACTTGTTTGCAAGCCTTTCTTTTAAAATATCATATACCTCAATTTGAATTGATTAATTATCAGGGGGATTATATTGGCCGTCCGTCGCAAATTTACTTCAAAGGGAAATTATCCGATACTAATTTTGATATTAATATTGGTGGAAAAGCGCAGTTTGTTGCGAAAGGCGAGTGGGAAGCTTAGTAATTAGAGAATTGAGAAAATTAGAAAATTAGATAATTGTGAAATGTTTTCTGTGAAATGTAAAATGCAAAATTTTTGTGAATATTTTTCACATCTCACATTTTACCATTCACATTTCACAGAAGACATTTTACAAAATAAAAGAAATATGAAAATTAAATGCCGAAATAGAATTATCGTTTTACTAGTGTTGTTTGCCTGTCAGCTTTCGTTTTCGCAAAAGAAAAATGAAAGTATTGGAACTGAAACGGTAAACGTAGTAAAACCTTATTCGCCAACAATATCAGATGCTTTTAAAGTGAAAGAAACACCTTCGCTTGACGATTCTGGAAATCAGCCAAAAGAAACTATTAAATATAGTATTTTGTCGGTTCCGGTGGCATCGACTTTTACGCCTTCAAAAGGAAATGCACAAAGTGTTGATAAATCTAAAAAAGAAAAATTATTTAATAATTATGCAACTTTAGGCGTTGGAAATTATGGGACTTTAAATGCCGAATTGTTTGTAACACAGGATTTAGGAAACAATGATTATGTGGCTGGAATGCTTCGTCATCATTCTTCACAAGGGGGTATTAAAGATGTAAACTTGAACGATGAATTTTATGACACAGCCTTAAATGTTGGCTATGGTGTAATTAATCGCGATATGTCTTGGGGCGTTGATTTAGGATATCAAAATCAGTTGTATAATTGGTACGGTTTGCCAACCGATTTTGGAATGACTTTGCCACCAGCTACGCAGGAAGATTTAATAAGAGGAATTAACCCAAATCACTCTTATAATACAATTTCATTAGGCGGAAATGCCGATTTTAATGACGGGATTTTCAGCAAAATTTCATCTCGATTTACCCATTTTTCAGATAGTTTTTCATCTTCAGAAAATCGTTTTTATCTAAAACCGACTTTTAAAGTTGATGTAATGGATCAAGCCATAAATACGAATGTTATTATTGATCATGTTAGTGGTTCTTTCGAAAATAATTACACTTTAACGAATACAGAGCCGGTAAAATACAGTTTAACTAATTTTGGGATTGAGCCAAGTTTTGTAATTCATGAAAATGATTGGACACTTGAATTAGGTGCTGGTTTATTCTATGCTTTGGATTCTGAAAACAGCGGTAACAAATTTTATATTTATCCAAAAGTAAATGCATCGTATAAATTAGTTGGCGATTTGATGATTTTCTATACGGGAGTAAACGGAAGTTTAAATCAGAATTCTTATGCTGATTTTGTGACGGACAACCCATTTTTATCACCGACTTTAGAGATGAGACCGAGTAGTACACAATACAATGTTTTTGCTGGATTAAAAGGGAAATTGGCGAATAATGTAAGTTATAATTTGACAGGTTCTTACTTGAATGAAAAAGAAAAAGCATTGTTTAAAAGCAATGATTATACAGAAGATTTTTCGAATCAAAATTATGCTTTCGGAAACTCTTTTGGAGTGGTTTATGACGACGTAAGAACGCTTCGTTTTTATGGAGAATTAAAAGCTGATTTTTCTCAAAATGTTTCTTTCGGAATTAACGGAACTTTTAATAGTTACAAAACAGATGGTTTAGAAGCTTGGAACTTGCCATCAATGAAAATAAGTTCAAATTTAGATGTTAATATTACTAAACAATGGTATGCTGGTTTGAATGTTTTCTTTGTGGGGGAACGTAAAGACATGCAAACTAATTTTGATGTTGCAACTCTTGGAGTTCCAGTAACTTTAAAAAGCTATTTTGACGCCAATGCGCATTTAGGATATAAATATAACGAGAGATTGACTTTCTTCTTAAAACTAAATAATATTGGAAATCAAGCTTACCAAAGATGGCTGAATTATCCTGTTCAAGGATTCCAAGTTTTAGTTGGAGGAAATTATAAATTCGATTTTTAAGCTTTTCTTATAAAGATTTTTGGGTACTCTATTGTATAAAAAGTGCCTTTTTTAGCCATGGTTTCATGAATTTTTTGGAGTAAATTCGTGAATTCGTGGCTAATTTTTTTTCGTCAGCAAAAAACTTTGCACCTTTGTCACTTAGAACCTCAGTACCTCAAAAAAAATGAACTTCAAACAAAAAATACATTCTCATTATTCACAAATGGTTCAAGACCGAATTGATGTTTTTAAAGACATGATTTCGGGATTGACAGAAGATTCTAAAAACGATGCTAAAGGTTCGGCTGGTGATAAGCATGAAACGGCTTTGTCGATGATGCATATCGAACAGGAAAAACTGACCAATAAATTAAAAGAAGCTATTGCTCAAAAAGCGATTTTAGATAAAATTGATGCTGTAAAAAATACTGAAAACATTATTTCCGGAAGTTTGGTAAAAGCAAATGGAATTTATTTATACGTAAGTGTTGCACTTCCTAAAATTGCAATCGAAGGAATTAATGTTATTGCACTTTCTCCGCAATCTCCGCTAGGGAATCATTTAATGGGAAATAAAGTTGGGTTTCAATTTGAGATTAACAAGACACATTATACGATTGAGAGTGTAGAGTAATTAAATTAATTATGAAGTTTTGTCATTTCGACCGAAGGGAGAAATCACACTAGAAGCTCGACAAAGATTGGCAATCTCTTTGCGTAATACCTTGTGTGATTTCTCCCTTCGGTCGAAATGACAAGATTGAGTAAAAAACAATTTTTGAACCGCTTTTTAAGCTCTATTTGTGAATCTTTCATGAATATTTTAATAACTCAGGATTTAATTCAAATATTTCTTTAAAACATTGAATTTTGCTCGCATTTTCTCCTCAAAATTGAAAATTTCAAGTTTAGATCATTTTTCTGTGTTAAAATTTTACATTTTATATGTAAAATTTAATTTATGGTTTAAAATTATAACTGAAATAACTATTTGTGTTTTTCAATTATAACCATTACTGCATCTTTGCCTTATCAAATTAAAAATTACAAAATAAAAATATAGAATTATGTGTGGAATTGTATGTGCCTTTGATCTAAAACAAAAAGCCGAAACTTTAAGACCTCAAGTATTAGAAATGTCTAAAATCATTCGTCACCGTGGACCAGACTGGAGCGGAATTTACAGCAATGATAAAGCAATTCTTTCTCATGAGCGTTTGGCAATTGTAGATCCAGCTTCAGGAAAACAACCTTTATTTACAGAAGATAAAAAATTGGTTTTGGCTGCAAACGGTGAAATTTACAATCACAGAGAGCTTCGCAAACAATTTGAAGGAAAATATAACTTTCAAACAGAAAGCGATTGCGAAGTTATTTTGGCACTTTATAAAGAAAAAGGACCTCACTTTGTTGATGAAATGAACGGAATCTTCGGATTTGCAATTTATGATGTTGATAAAGACGAATATTTTGTTGCTCGTGACCATATGGGAATTATTCCGCTATATATTGGATGGGATCAGCACGGAACTTTTTATGTGGCTTCTGAATTAAAAGCTTTAGAAGGATACTGTACTAAAATTGAATTATTCCCTCCAGGGCATTATTTATCAAGCAAAGACGGTGAATTTGTACAATGGTACAAAAGAGACTGGGTTGATTATGATGCGGTTAAAGACAACGAAACAAGTATTCCGGAAATCAAAAAAGCACTTGAAGCTGCAGTTCACAGACAATTAATGAGCGACGTTCCTTATGGAGTTTTACTTTCAGGAGGTTTAGATTCTTCTATTACTTCGGCTGTAGCCAAAAAATATGCAAAAAACAGAATCGAGTCTGATGATACAACAGAAGCTTGGTATCCGCAATTGCACTCGTTTTCAGTTGGTTTAGAAGGTTCTCCAGATTTAGCTGCAGCAAGAAAAGTAGCAGATCATATTGGAACCATTCACCACGAAATTAAATTTACCATTCAAGAAGGTTTAGATGCTGTTCGTGATGTAATTTACAACCTTGAAACATATGATGTAACTACAGTAAGAGCTTCAACTCCAATGTGGTTAATGGCGAGAGTTATCAAATCAATGGGAATCAAAATGGTACTTTCTGGTGAAGGAGCAGATGAGTTATTTGGAGGATATTTATATTTCCACAAAGCACCAAATGCAAGAGAATTCCACGAAGAAAACGTTCGTAAATTAAGTAAACTTCATATGTATGACTGTTTGCGTGCAAACAAAAGTTTAGCAGCATGGGGAATTGAGGGTCGTGTTCCTTTCTTGGATAAAGAATTTATGGATGTTGCAATGCGCATCAACCCACAAGATAAAATGATCAACAAAGAACATCCGATGGAAAAATGGGTTGTTCGTAAAGCTTTTGAAGAAATGCTTCCAGAAAGTGTTGCATGGAGACAAAAAGAACAATTTTCAGACGGAGTGGGATACAGCTGGATTGATACTTTGAAAGAAGTTGTAGGCAGAGAAGTTTCGGATGAGCAATTAGCAAATGCGAAATACAAATTCCCATTGCAGACACCAACTTCAAAAGAAGAGTACTATTACCGTTCTATTTTTACTGAACACTTCCCAAGTGATGCGGCAGCATTATGCGTTCCTCAGGAAGCAAGTGTTGCGTGCAGTACAAAAATCGCTTTAGAGTGGGATGAAGCTTTCAAAAACATGAACGATCCTTCTGGAAGAGCTGTAGCAAGTGTTCATGACGACGCTTACGCGAAAGCATAATCAAGTATAATTTTAGAATTAGTATATATATTGCAGAAAAACGTTCTCTTAATTGAGGGCGTTTTTCTTGTCTTAAATTATTAGGTTGTACGTTTTCAGGTAGTTAAAAATAATTTTGACGGTAATTTGACTTTCTTTTTTATATTTGACATTCGTCGAAATAGAGTTAAATGCCTGATATTATAATAGGATTATAAAGGAAAAGCAGAAAATAATATTTAGTTTTGCTGCAGATTATAAATTATAATTGTTTTTGCAGCTAATTGGCTTCATAAAGTGAGTTTGAAGAAAATAATAAGTAAAAAAAAATAAAATATGTCTGGATTATTGGCCGTAATAGGCAAAGGAAAAGACCCAAAACTTGTACAAGAACTTTCAGCAAGAATGTCTCATCGTGGCCCAGATGAGAGTGATTTGCACATTATGGATAACGGAAGTGTACTTTGCCACGAAAGTTTATCAATTGTTGATTTAAATACGGGCAAACAACCTATCCAAGGAACAAATAGGGCGTGGATGATTCATGATGGTGAAATTTACAATTACCAGGAATTAAAAAATACGATTTTAAAAGAGCATACCTTCAGAACTAATTCAGATTCGGAAGTTATTGTTCATTTATATGAAGAATTTGGATATAATTTCTGCAATAAACTTGATGGAGATTTTGCTTTCGTTATAATCGATGGAGATGATTATATAGCAGGAAGAGACCCAATAGGCGTGAAACCATTATATTATGGACTTGACGAAAGAGGAAGAATTTATTTTTCATCTGAAATGAAATCAATTGCAGATCAATGCAAATCGTTTTCAACTTTTCCTCCGGGACATTATTATACTGCTAAAACTGGTTTCGTAAAATATTATCAGCCAGAATGTGAAGATCATAAAAAAGCAATTGAAAATCTGGATTTAGCTTTAATTCGTGAGAGTTTGATTGAGGCAACTCGCAAGCGCTTATTGAGCAATGTTCCGTTAGGTGCAGTATTATCGGGAGGTTTAGACACTTCTTTGATTTCGGCTATTACTTCAAGACTTTTAAAAGAAAACGGACAAAAATTGCATTCATTTTCTATTGGTTTAAATGCAGATGCACCTGATAATACGGCAGCAAGAAAAGCAGCTGCATTTTTAGGAACGGAGCACCATGAAATTCATTTTTCTGTTGAAGAGGGGGTTAAAGTATTAGAACAAGTAATTTATCATATAGAAACGTATGATATTATTTCTGTACGATCTGGTGTGCCAATGTATTTGTTATCAAAAGCAATTGCCGATGCAGGAATAAAAGTTATTCTTTCTGGTGAAGGTGCCGATGAAATTTTTGGCGGACATTTATATTTCAGAAATGCTCCTTCTACAGAAGCATTTCAGGATGAAACTATAGAAAGAGTACAAAAGCTCTTTACTGCAGATTTATTGCGTGTTGATAAAACAACAATGGCGCATGGTTTAGAAGCTAGAGTCCCATTTTTAGATACTTCATTTTTAGATGTTGCCATCCGAATCAAACCAGAAGAAAAACAGCCAAAAACATATGATGGTATTGAAAAATATATTTTAAGAAAAGCATTTGATACGCCAGAAGATCCATATTTGCCGGCAGAAGTTTTATGGCGTCAAAAAGAACAATTTTCTGATGGAGTTGGGTATAAATGGGTAGATGAATTGATTGAATATTGTGCAACGCAAGTAACAGACGAACAATTGGCTGGTGCAAGTGCAGAATTCCCATACAATTCGCCAACAACAAAAGAGGCTTATTTGTATAGAAGTATTTTTCACAAATATTATCCTCAGGTAAGCGCTGCGCATACGGTGCGTAAATGGATCCCGAAATGGCAGGATAATCTTGATCCGAGTGGAAGAGCCAATGCTGCACACGTAAAAGCACCAGGTGTTGAGATTCCAAAATCTGGAATTACAATTTAAAAGAAAAGTTTTTTAAGAACGATAAATAACAAAAACCGGAACTGCATTTCAAATGTGGTTTCGGTTTTTTTATTTATGTGTTCTTTAATTTTATTATTTCAGAATAGTATTTTACGGAATCCCGTAAAGTATTAAAAGTAAGTTAATAAGGATTTTCTGTTTAAGAAATATATTATATTTGGTTACCAAGAATAATATAAATTCAAACCATTTAACAATCTATGAGAAACTTATTACTAAGCGGAATTCTATGCTGCTCGTTAATTTCCATGAGCTCAGTTTATGCACAAAAATCGGTGGCGCCTAAAGAGACACCTAAATTTATTACAAATGTCGAAGGCGTCAAAGAGTATTCTTTAAAAAATGGATTAAAAGTTCTTTTGATTCCTGATGCTTCACAAAGCAACATGGTGGTCAATATTGTTTACAATGTAGGTTCTAGAAATGAAGGTTATGGTGAGAAAGGAATGGCGCATTTGCTGGAACATATGCTTTTTAAAAGCACCAAAAATCTAGGTGATATTAAAAAAATGCTTTCGGATAAAGGAGGAAATGCCAACGGAACTACTTGGCTTGACCGAACAAATTATTATGAGGTTTTTCCATCAAATGATGAAAATCTGAAATGGAGTATTGAAATGGAAGCAGACAGAATGGTAAACTCTACTATTTTGCAAACAGATCTTGATAAAGAATTTTCGGTAGTAAGAAATGAGTTTGAAATTGGAGAAAACAATCCAGATCGCGTTTTGCAGGAAAGAATTGTTTCAACAGCTTACTTATGGCATAACTATGGAAATAGTACGATTGGAAGCAAAGAAGATATTGAACGCGTAAAAGCAAATACACTTCGAGTTTTTTATGAAAAATATTATCAGCCAGATAATGCAACGCTGATAGTTGCTGGAAAGTTTGATGAGAAAAAAACACTGGAATATATTGGGCAGTATTTTGGAGCTGTTCCAAGACCTAAAAGAGTTTTAGATAAAACCTATACAATTGAGCCGTCACAGGATGGTGAGAAATTTGTGGAGTTAAAAAGAGCCGGAGAAAGCAAAAATATGGGCGCGTTGTATCATACCGTTTCTTATGCCGATAAAGATTATGCAGCACTTGATGCTTTGGGCGAAATCTTAACGGCTGATCCTTCAGGATATTTATATAAATCTTTAGTGGAGACGCAAAAAGTTTCTAGCTTATATTATTGGCAACCAACAGTAAGAGATGCAAGTTATATGTATTTTGGATTTGCTGTAGCTAATGATAAAGATATCAAAGCGACGCAAGATGTTGTAAGAACTGAATTAGATAAAATTACAACCATAAAATATACAGATCAAGATGTAAGCAGAGCGCAGGCAAAAATTATAAAGCAAATTGAATCTATTAAAAATAATACCATTTCATTTGCTATTAATCTGACGGAAATTATTGGTTCTGGAGATTACAGACTTGGATATTTATATCGTGATGCTGTTGAAAAACTGACAAAAGAAGATATTCAGCGTGTTGCAGAAAAATACTTTAGAAGCAATAACAGAACAGTAGGTATTTTTATTCCATCAAAAGATGAGCAAAGATTAAAACCGGTAGAATTTACAAACGAACAAATCACTGCGCTTACAAAAGATTACAAAGGAAAAGCTTTAGAAAAAGAAGTTGCAGCTTTTGAAGCTTCAATCAAAAATTTAAAACAAAATTTAACAGAAGGAAAATTAAGCAATGGTATGAAGTACGGCTTGATTAAAAAAGAAATCAAAGGCGGAAAAGTACAAGCTAATTTTAGTTTTCCTGTAAGTAATGAAAAAGATTTGAATGGAAAATCCGATGTTGGCGGTATTATGGCGCAATTTTTAAAAACAGGAACAACAACAAGAACTAAAGAACAGATTCAGGATCGTTTAGATCAGTTGAAATCAAGTGTTTATTTCAATTTTGATCATCAAACTTTGAGTGTTTATGTGAATACTTATAAAGAGAATTTCAAAGAGGTTATGGGGATATTAGAAGATGTGCTTCTTAATTCAACTTTTCCACAAAATGAATTGACTAAAACAATAGCAGAATATAATACTTATTTGGAAGGAAACTTAAATGATCCGCAATCTATTGCTTTTACAGAAATTGCAAGACAAACGACAAAATATCCAAAAGGCAGTATTTTTTACACCTCGACAACACAGGAAGAAATAGATGCTTTTAAAAATATAAAGCAATCTGAAATTGTGGATTTTTATAAAAACATCCTAGGCGGAAACAACGGTGTTGGAAGTGTAGTTGGAGATTTAGATGGAAAATCAACTGGCGAAATTTTAGAAAGTACATTCGGAAAATGGAATTCTAAATCAAAATATGAGCTTGCTATTACCAACTTATTTTGAAACACAAAAATCGGATAAGGATATTATAACTCCAGACAAAGAAAATGCAGTTGCTGTAGGAAGAGTTAGTTTTAAAATGGATAGAAAAAATCCAGACTATCCAGCATTTGTGATGGCAAATGAAATATTAGGAAGTGGCGGTTTTTTAAGTGCAAGAATTCCAATGCGATTAAGAGAAAAAGAAGGTATCAGTTACGGGGCAGGTTCATTTATTGATGTGCCAATTACAAGCAATGTTGCAGCATGGTCATTATTATGCTTTTTTAAATCCAACGAAAAAGAATGCAGTTGAAACGGCGACAAAAGAAGAAATTGCAAAAGCATTAAAAGATGGTTTTACAGCAGAAGAATTAAAATCGAATTTGGTGAGCTGGCAGAATGAGAGAAAGACCAGATTAGGAACTGGATGACACTTTGATGAGCTTAGCAAATACTTATTTGCAATACGGAATTCCATTGGAAGATTATGATGATTTAGAAAACAAAGTAAAAGTGTTAAAAGTAGAAGAGGTAAATACTGTTTTGAAAAAATATTTGAGTTTAGATAAAATGACTTCAATTTATGTTGGAGATTTTAATAAAAAAATAAATAAGGGGGTGAAATTCAAATAAGTAAATTCCAAACTTGATTACATTTGGAGATTCAAAGTCTCAAAATCCGAAATGACAAAATGTTGTTTCGGATTTTATTTTGATCATAATTTCAATTTTTTTCAAAGAAATTTGATTTTGATTTTAAAAGATTGGCTAATTTTGAATTTGATAGTTCCTATTTTAATTGAGTTTTTTTAATAATATGTTAATAACTTAAGTGCTTTAAATGCGTATTTTAACGGATATATAATTTGCGTTTTTATATATTTGCGTGTTAGACAATAATTACATTTTTTTAGAATAAATTATATGAGCGAAGAAATCAAGAAGAACAATTATTCAGCAGATAGTATTCAGGCATTAGAAGGAATGGAGCACGTAAGAATGCGTCCATCGATGTATATTGGAGATGTGGGGGTTCGAGGGCTTCATCATTTGGTTTATGAAGTAGTTGATAACTCTATTGATGAGGCAATGGGAGGTTATTGCGATACTATTGGAGTTGCTATAAATGAAGACGGTTCGGTAACAGTTGAAGATAACGGCCGTGGTATTCCTGTAGATTTACATAAAAAAGAAGGCGTTTCTGCGCTTGAGGTTGTAATGACTAAAATTGGTGCCGGAGGTAAATTTGATAAAGATTCTTATAAAGTTTCCGGAGGTTTGCACGGTGTTGGGGTTTCGGTTGTAAATGCACTTTCAGTTCATATGAAATCGACTGTTTTTAGAGACGGTAAAATTTACGAACAAGAATACGAAAGAGGAAAATCATTATATCCGGTAAAACAAATCGGAGAAACAGAGAAAAGAGGTACACGTCAGACTTTCTATCCTGATAATACAATCTTTACTCAAACTACAGAGTTTTCTTATGATACATTATCAGCTCGTATGCGTGAGCTTTCTTTCTTAAACAAAGGAATCACAATCACATTTACAGATAAAAGAGAAGTAGATGAAAAAGGCGAATTCAAAAGCGAAGTTTTTCATTCTGATGAAGGATTAAAAGAATATATTCGTTATTTAGATGGAAACCGTGAGCCAATTATTTCTCACGTAATCAGCATGGATCACGAAAAAGGTGAAATTCCAGTTGAGGTTGCCTTGATTTATAATACAAGTTATACAGAGAATATTTTCTCTTATGTAAATAATATTAATACACACGAAGGAGGAACGCATTTACAAGGTTTTAGAAGTGGTTTGACAAGAACGCTTAAAAAATATGCCGATGCTTCTGGAATGTTGGATAAACTGAAATTTGAAATTTCTGGAGATGATTTCCGTGAAGGTTTAACAGCTATTATTTCGGTAAAAGTTGCTGAGCCTCAGTTTGAAGGACAGACAAAAACCAAACTTGGGAATAGAGAAGTAGTTTCTCCGGTTTCTCAGGCTGTTGGAGAAATGTTAGAGAATTATTTGGAAGAAAATCCAAATGATGCTCGTATCATTATTCAAAAAGTAATTTTGGCTGCTCAGGCCCGTCACGCTGCAAAAAAAGCACGTGAAATGGTGCAGCGTAAAACCGTTATGGGTGGCGGTGGATTGCCAGGAAAATTATCAGATTGTTCTGAGCAGGATCCTGCAAGATGTGAGGTTTACCTTGTCGAGGGAGATTCGGCTGGTGGAACAGCAAAACAAGGTCGTGACCGTAACTTTCAGGCGATTTTACCTTTGCGTGGTAAGATTTTGAATGTTGAAAAAGCGATGCACCACAAAGTATTCGAAAACGAAGAGATCAGAAATATCTTTACTGCTTTAGGGGTAACAGTTGGTACTGCTGAAGATAGTAAGGCATTAAACCTTGAAAAATTAAGATATCATAAGGTAATCATCATGTGTGATGCCGATGTCGATGGTAGTCACATTTCTACCTTAATATTAACGTTCTTCTTCCGTTTCATGAAGGAACTTGATTGAAGAAGGACACGTATATATTGCTGCACCACCTTTATACTTAGTTAAAAAAGGAAAAAAAAAGAATATGCTTGGAATGACGTGCAACGTGATCAAGCTAACGAAAGAATGGGTGGAAGTGCAGCTATTCAGCGTTATAAAGGTCTTGGAGAGATGAATGCGGAGCAATTATGGGAAACTACAATGGATCCGAACTTCAGAACTTTACGTCAGGTAACTATTGACAGCCTTGCTGAAGCTGATCAGAGTTTTCTCTATGTTAATGGGAGATGAAGTACCGCCACGTAGAGAATTTATCGAGAAAAATGCGGTTTACGCAAATATTGATGCATAAAATGAAAAATTAATAATTCCAATTCGTTTAATTGTTTAAATTTACTAGACAATTAAACGAATTGTCTGTTTAAAGAATAAACAAATTAATAACCGATAAAGTATAAAATATGAAAGTTACCATTGTAGGAGCAGGAAATGTTGGAGCTACATGTGCAGATGTTATTTCTTATAGAGGAATTGCTAGCGAAGTAGTGTTGTTGGATATTAAAGAAGGTTTTGCCGAAGGTAAAGCGTTGGATATTATGCAATGTGCCACAAACACAGGTTTTAATACCAAAGTTTCTGGTGTTACCAATGATTATTCTAAAACAGCCGGCAGTGATGTAGTAGTTATTACATCAGGAATTCCAAGAAAACCAGGAATGACACGTGAAGAATTAATAGGTATAAATGCAGGAATTGTAAAAACAGTTGCCGAAAATGTGTTTAAACATTCTCCAGATACAATTATTGTTGTTGTTTCTAATCCTATGGATACAATGACATATTTAGCATTAAAAGCTACTGGCTTGCCAAAAAACAGAATAATTGGTATGGGTGGTGCATTAGATAGCTCTCGTTTCAGAACTTATCTTTCTCTAGCATTGGATAAACCTGCAAATGATATCTCTGCAATGGTAATTGGAGGACATGGTGATACCACTATGATTCCATTAACACGTTTAGCATCTTATAATGGAATCCCGGTTTCGCAATTTCTTTCAGAAGAAGTACTTCAAAAAGTAGCAGCTGATACAATGGTAGGAGGAGCAACTCTGACAGGTCTTTTAGGAACATCAGCATGGTATGCTCCTGGAGCTTCTGTAGCGTATTTAGTTGACAGTATTTTAAATGACCAGAAAAAAATGATTGCTTGCTCTGTTTTTGTTGAAGGCGAGTATGGGCAAAGCGATATTTGTATTGGAGTGCCGTGCATAATCGGTAAAAACGGGATTGAAGAAATTGTAGATATAAATTTAAACGATCAGGAAAAGGCATTATTTTCGAAAAGTGCAGATGCAGTTCGTAATATGAATGATGCTCTAAAATCGATTTTAGTATAATAAAATACAGTAAAAAAAAGAAAAGACTGCACTTTTGCAGTCTTTTTTTTGAGATTAATTAATAAATAAATTGGTTAATCATTTCGAGAATTATATATTTGCTCGGTTTAAAAAAAATGTTGTAATTCGTGATCTCGATTTTTTAGTTTTAAAAATCTCATGTCAGGGCTTATTTTTAGGGAATTTAGAACCAAAAACAAACAATAAAACATAATTAATTTTTAGTAATAATGCAGAATAAAGGACTTATTAAATTTTTCGCAATTCTATTTGCATTGGTAAGTATTTACCAACTTTCATTCACTTTTGTGGCAAATAATGTCAAAGGTGAGGCTAAAGCTTTTGCAGGAGATAATCCTGATAAAGAGCTAAAATATTTGGATTCTATTGGTAAAGAGAAAGTATTTGATCTTGGTTTTACGGATTTTACTTACAATGAAGTAAAAAACAAACAACTAAATAAAGGTCTTGACTTAGAAGGAGGAATCAACGTGATTCTTCAAATCTCTGTTAAAGACGTTTTAAAAGGATTAGCAAATAATTCTAAAAATCCAGTATTTAATAAATCATTAGCTGATGCAACTGCAAATTTAGAAGGAAACAAAACGTATTTAAATAAGTTTTTTGAAGCTTTTGAAGCAAATTCAAACGGAACTACAAAATTAGCTTCTCCAGATATCTTCGCAAACAAAAGTATGCAAGGTGAAGGCGGAATTGATTTTAAAATGTCTGATTCTGAAGCTCAAAAAGTAATTAAAAGAAAAGTTGATGAGTCTATCGAAAGTGCTTATAAAGTATTAAGAGAGCGTATCGACAAATTTGGTGTTACACAGCCAAACATTCAGAAATTAGGAGAAACAGGAAGAATCTTAGTTGAGCTTCCTGGTGCTAAAGATGTTGATAGAATCAAAAAATTATTAGGTGGAAAAGCTCAATTAGAGTTTTGGGAAACTTATAAAATTGAAGAAATCGGAAACTTCTTAGTGGCTTCTAATGAAGCTTTGAAAAAAACTGAAGTTAAGAAAACAGAAACTAAAACTGTTGCTAAAGACTCATTGAATGCTTTATTGACAGATGCTAAAGATTCTGTTGATACTAAAAAAGGAAACAATCCATTATTTGACAAAATGATTGGTCAAGGTGGTGGACCAGTTTTAGGATATTTTGCTCCAAAAGATACTGCAACAGTTAATGCTTATTTCAAAAGAGCTGATATTAGAATTTTATTGGGTGCTGACCAACACAATGCAAAATTTGTTTGGAGTAAACCAACTACATTAAAAGATGCTAAAGGAAAAGAAGTTGAAGCAGTTGAATTATATGCTTTAAAAGGTAACAGAGATAATACTCCAGCAATGAGCGGTGGTGTTGTTACTGATGCAAAAGATACTTTTGACCAATTAGGAAAACCAGCTGTTTCTATGCAAATGAACAGTCAAGGTGCTAAAGTTTGGGAAGAATTGACAGGAAGAGCTTTTACTCAAAAAGGTTATATTGCTATTGTTTTAGATGATATTGTTTACTCTGCACCTGGAGTTACAAGTGGACCAATTGCTGGAGGAAGATCTGAAATTACAGGTTCTTTTGATGTAGCTGAAACTAAAGATTTAGCTAACGTATTAAATGCAGGTAAATTACCAGCTTCTGCAGATATTATTCAATCAACTGTTGTAGGGCCATCTTTAGGTCAGGCTGCAATTGATGCTGGTACTAATTCATCTGTAATTGGATTTTTATTAGTTTGTTTATGGATGGTATTCTATTATGGTAAAGCAGGATGGTATGCTAACCTTGCATTATTATTGAACTTACTATTCTTGTTCGGAATTATGGCAAGTTTTGGTTTTGTATTGACATTGCCAGGTATTGCAGGTATCGTATTAACATTAGGTACTGCGGTAGATGCGAACATTATTATATTTGAAAGAGCAAAAGAGGAATTACGTGAAGGTAAATCATTGTCTGAAGCTGTTGTAGCTTCTTACGGATGGCACGGTGCAATGCGTTCTATTATTGATGCTAACGTTACTCACGTTTTAACTGGAGCAATCTTGTTTATTTTTGGAACAGGACCAATTAAAGGTTTCGCTTTAACATTATTAATTGGTATTGTAACTTCATTGTTTACATCAATTTTTATTGCTAGAATTTTTATCGACAGAAATATTGCTGGAAAAGGTGATTTAACTTTCTCTACAAACATTACTAAAAACTGGTTTACTAATTTCCACTTTGACTTTATTAAAATCAAAAAATTCACTTATATCTTCTCATCTATTGTAGTTGTTGTGAGTTTAATTTCTATCTTCTTCGTTAACGGATTAGATGAAGGTGTTGATTTTGTTGGAGGAAGAACTTTCCAAGTTAAATTTGAAAAACCGGTTGATGCTACAGTTGTTTCAGATGAATTATCTGCTGCTTTTGGAACTCCAGTTGAGGCTAAAGTTTTAGGTGACAATGATCAATTGAAAATTACAACTAAATACAAGATTAAAGAAGATGGTGTTGCTATCGATGAGGAAGTAAACCAAAAATTATATCATGCATTGAAAAAGTATTACCCAAATACTACTTACGATAAATTCATCAACTCTTTTGATGGTAAAGTTGTTGGGGTTGTACAGCGTCTAAAGTTGGAGCTTCTATCTCAGAAGATATCAAAACTAATTCTTATTGGGCAGTTCTTGGTGCTATGGGTGTTATTTTCTTATACTTAATGATCTCTTTCCGTAAATGGCAATATTCATTAGGTGCGATTGCTGCTGTTGCTCACGACGTTATCTTCGTATTAGGAATCTATTCATTATGCTATAAATTCATGCCTTTCCACATGGAAATGGATCAGCACTTTATTGCTGCGATTCTTACGGTAATTGGATACTCTATGAATGATACTGTAATTGTATTTGACAGAATTAGAGAGTTTATCATTGGTAACCGTAAAGGAACTTTTGAAGATATCGTAAATGCTTCTATCAATACTACATTATCAAGAACATTGAATACGTCATTAATGATGATCATTGTATTATTGACAATGTTTATCTTTGGTGGAGAGTCAATTAGAGGATTTATCTTCGCGATGTTAATTGGTATTGTTGTTGGAACTTATTCTTCATTATTTATCGCAACGCCAGTATTGGTTGACACGATTTCTAAAGATGATAAACACACAATCGAAGACAAACATAATAAGGCATAATTAAAACCTTAGTTTATTTTATATAGAAAAAAGATCCAGTGAAAACTGGATCTTTTTTTTGCTTTAATTAATTGTATTTTGGAGAGTTATAGACAGCTAAGAATAAATCTTTTCGTTTGTTGTATTCTTATTTATGTTTGTTTGTATTATAGCAGGATTAAGTGTTCTCTAAACAATCTTGCTGAAGCGTCTTTTGAAAATAAAAAGTTGTAGTCTAGCCCCGATGGGAGCGATATCCTTTTTCCTGCTCCTTTAGCAGGAAGAAGATATAGTGGACAGCGGGACTGAAAGTTGTTGTGAAATGATTTATTTCTGCTTCAAAAAATGAAGATTAGTAATTAGCATTACTTCAATAAAAAAACGCCCAATATTAAATATTGGGCGTTTCTGTATTTTTAAAATGTAATTTTTATGAAGTTGCTAAAGGATTTCTTTGTGCTCTAATGATAAAGAAAAGGCCTATAATAATAAAAGGGATGCTTAGCCATTGTCCTGTTGAGAAAATGCCTAATTCGTTCTCAAAACCGCCTTGGCTTTCTTTTACAAATTCGACGATGAAACGCACTACGAATAAAAGAACAAGGAATAATCCAAATAATAATCCAGATTTTAGTCTTGCGTTTGTTTTCCAATATAAGAAATATAAAATTGCAAATACAAAAATATAGCAGAATGCTTCGTATAATTGCGTTGGATGTTTTGCAGGAACCTGAGCTAATAAATCAGCAAATCTTGGGTCGTGTGCAATTGCATTGTAAGCCTCTTTTGGGTTTGCAATTCCGGTTTTCTTTACAGCCTCATTTTTACCAAATGTTTCATGTAAAAAACGAATTCCAAATGCAGATGTTGTTTCGTGTCCAGTAATTTCAGAGTTGAAGAAATTACCTAAACGTACAAAAATAGCACCGCTTGCAACTGGAATTACCACGCGGTCTAAAATCCATAACAAAGGACGTTTTAAGATTTTTTTACTGTAATAATACATTGCAATTATAATTGAAATTGCAGCGCCGTGACTCGCTAAACCTTGAAAACCTGTGAATTCCCAGCCATTTATAAAGCCAAAGAGTGTTTCTTTCTCATTTTCTCTAATTGGCAAAAATATCTCAAGAATATGATTTCTGAAATATTCCCAGTCATAAAAGAAGACATGTCCTAAACGAGCGCCTATTAAAGTGGCTAAAACGGTCCAAACAAAAAGAGAATCCAGTTTGTCAAGAGATTCGTTTTCGCGTTCGAAAATCTTTTTCATCAGGAACCATCCTAAACCAAAAGCAATTACGAACATTAAACTATAATAACGAATCATAAAAAATCCCAGATCTATTCCTTCAGAAGGATTCCAAACCAAATTTAAGGCGTGTGTCATGTAATATTGTGTTTTTTATTAATTGTAAAAATAAATATTTAAAGCAGAGTTCCTATTTACAAAAAGTTAATGTTTGTGTGAACATTTCTTTTCTGGAACTGGATCATAACCGGTTCTTCCCCAAGGATGACAACTTAAAATACGTTTCATTCCTAAGTAACCACCGTAAAGTAATCCGTGTTTTTGCAAGGCTTCAATCATATAGCTTGAGCATGTTGGCTCAAAACGGCATGATGCTGGTGTAAATGGCGAAATGGCAGTTTGATAAAAACGAACTAATAAAACAAATGGCGTTATGGCTTTCATGATTTATTAGATTTTTTGTCTTAGATAGAGAAACTGGTTCCGTCTTTTCCGTCTTTTAACTGGATTCCCAAAGCAATTAATTGATCTCGGATTTGGTCAGAAAGGGCAAAGTTTTTATCTGCTCTGGCTTGATTTCTCATTCCAATAAGCATGTTTACAACACCTTCTAGTTTGTCATTATTACTGTCAGCGCCTTTTTCGTCACTTAATCCAAGTACATCAAAAACAAAAGCATTGATTGCTGTTGTGAAGGTTTTTAGATCTTCGGCAGAAATCGTTTCTTTTCCGTCTTTTAATAAATTGATATAACGAACGCCTTCAAATAAATGAGCAATTAAAATAGGAGTATTGAAATCGTCATTCATTGCATCATAGCACAATTGTTTCCATGCATTGACATCAATTGAGCTTGTTTTTCCTGGCATTAATTGCTGGTAACGCATCAATCGCTTCCATTAATCTTTTGTATCCTTTTTCGGCAGCTGTAATCGCATCATCAGAAAAATCTAAAATGCTTCTGTAATGCGCCTGAAGTATGAAAAATCTCGTTACTGATGCAGAAAATGCTTTGCTTAAAATAGTATTGTCGCCACTTAAAATTTCGCCTGGCAAAATATTATTTCCGGTTGATTTTGCCATTTTCTTGCCATTTAAGGTAAGCATATTGGCATGCATCCAGTAATTTACCGGCGATTGTCCTGTGCAGGCTTCGTTTTGTGCAATTTCACATTCGTGGTGTGGGAATTTTAAATCCATTCCGCCACCATGAATATCAAAATGATTACCTAGATATTTTGTACTCATTGCAGTACATTCTAAGTGCCAACCTGGGAAACCATCGCTCCAAGGTGAAGGCCATCTCATGATATGTTCTGGCTCGGCTTTTTTCCAAAGTGCAAAATCCTGTGGATTTCTTTTGTCAGATTGCCCGTCAAGATCACGGGTGTTGGCTAGCATATCTTCGATATTTCTGCCGCTTAAAATTCCGTAATTATTGGTTTCGTTATATTTTACAACATCAAAATAAACTGATCCATTGGCAACATACCCAATTCCAGTATCGATGATTTTTTTGATGATTTCGATTTGTTCAATAATATGTCCCGTTGCAGTTGGTTCAATGCTTGGCGGTAAAAAGTTGAAAGCTTTTAAAATATCATGAAAATCGACAGTATAGCGCTGTACAACTTCCATTGGTTCTAATTGCTCTAAACGTGCTTTTTTGGCAATTTTATCTTCGCCTTCGTCAACATCATCCACAATATGACCAACATCGGTAATATTTCGAACATAACGAACTTTATAATCAAGATGTAAAAAGTATCTGAAGATTACGTCAAAAGACATAAAAGTTCTCACATTTCCTAAATGCACATTGCTATAAACCGTTGGTCCGCAAACATACATTCCAACATTTCCTTCATGGATTGGTTTGAAATTTTCTTTTTCACCTGAAAGTGAGTTGTATATTTTTAAGGGTTGACTGATATATAATGGCATATTATTTTTTACTGTTTAATCGTTTAACTGTTGATTTGTTTAATCGTGTAAACGTTTGATCGTTTTAATTTACTTCGTCTTATTCTTTAGAAAGATAATATTTTTTTAAACTGTTTATCATTGCAGATTTTTTTAATTTTTTCACGAGATTCTACATATTCCACTTCAGAAACATAATTTAAATCTTTGGAAATTATTAAATGATTCAAAGTTTCCATTGCAGATGAATAAGATATCGTTAAAAAATATGCTTTATCTTTATTTGTATTTCTTGAAGTTCCCTCCGCAATATTAGTAGCAATTGATGATGAGCTTCTTTTTATTTGAGAAGTTATTCCGAATAATTCATTTGATGGAAATTTACTAGTTAATTTATAAATATCCAAAATAAACAATCTTGCATTCTGCCAAACTTCAAGTTTCTCAAAGAAAAAACATACATGTTTTTTGGGTTTAATCGTTTAACCGTTTATTTGTTTAGCTGTTTTCGATTAAACGATTTAACAAATAAACGATTAACCAAATATTTAGAACTGAGTTTCTAGTTTGATGTAATCAAGAAATTCTCTTTTTGTTTGAGGATCTTTGAATTTTCCGCCGAATTCAGATGTTACTGTACTGCTTTCGATATCTTTAATTCCTCTTGAGTTTACACAAAGGTGTTTTGCGTCAATAACGCAGGCAACATCTTCTGTTCCTAAAGCTTTTTGAAGTTCTTGAACAATCTGCATTGTTAAGCGCTCTTGAACCTGAGGTCTTTTAGCATAATATTCAACAATACGGTTCATTTTTGATAAGCCAATAACTCTTCCGCTAGAAATATAAGCTACGTGAGCACGTCCGATAATTGGCAGTAAATGGTGTTCGCAAGTAGAATAAACAGTAATGTTTTTTTCTACCAGCATTTCGCCATATTTATAATTATTGTCAAAAGTAGAAGCTTTTGGTTGTTTTGCAGGGTTTAAACCTCCAAAAATCTCCTTTACAAACATTTTAGCTACTCGGTTAGGAGTGCCTTTTATGCTGTCATCTGTCAAATCCATTCCAAGAGTCTGCAGAATGTTTTCAACATCTTTTTTTATTTTTTCTATTTTTTCATCATCAGTTAAGTCAAAAGCATCCTCTCTTAAAGGGTTTTTTGCATTACTGCTAAAATGATTGTCTCCTATTTCGTCTAAAAAATCTTCGTTATTTATCATTAAAAACTACTATTATAATGGGTATATCTTTTTAAGGCGGTAAAGATAATTAATAAAAAGCAAACCTTTTCTATCGTTTTTACTATTTAATCGATCCTTTTTAGATATAGTTTAAATTAACGTTGTTCGATTCGAGTTTTGCTTTGTATGTTTATTATTTAAAAAAAAATAGAGTATGTCTGTATAAAATCAATTGAAAAATCTGCAAATGCAAATTTGTGAGCATCAGTATTTTCTCCAGGGGAAAATTTTTTTGCAGACTGATAGTTTGTTATTTCAGTTTCAGGTTTTGTAAATCCGTAATTGTATGCTGTTGCAAAAATCTAATTTTTTCCTCAGTAGTTTTAAAATCAATATTTTGATATTTATATTCAGCAACATACCAGAATACTTTTGAGATACTCGCAATTGCCATTGAAAATTTCTCCAAACGATTTATTCTTTCTTTTCGGGCTTCTTTTTCATTTTTATTTTGAATAAGAATCCAATTATAGGATTTCAAACTTTCAGTATTGGCAACATAAATTTCAAATTTTCTAAAAATGAAGGTTTCATTTGAAAATACCCTGTTGAAAAATCAGATGCTTCTTTTCCATTATTGACATATAAAATCCTGTTTGAAGAAGTTTCCAAGTAATCAGAATAAGAGTCGTATCGCAGGATTTCAGGAAAAGCAATAGAAAGAATTTGTGCTTTTTCGGTGTTAAGGAGTTCTAAGTCTATGAGTTTCTTTTGTTTTTTTAATAATGAAAAAGCATGATTAATTTCTTGTCGATAATACTCAATACTTCCGTTTTTAGGATCATTCTTCACTTCTTTGCTATTTTTATTAATAGCAGATGCCGACATAGAAAGAGAAATGATATTACAATTAACTTTTTCATGTCAAAAAGTCTTTAAACCTATCTGTCTAAGTTACTAAGAACTAAATAAATGAAGTTTGTTTTTGAGGTTATTTTTAGAAAAAGAAAACAAAAAAAATCTGCTTCAACATTTAAGTTGAAACAGATTTTAGAATATATATTTGAATTATTATCTTTTATTGTAAACTAAAAGTGCTTCTTTTAAAATATTTACTGCTGTAATTAAATCTTTTTTGTTTAAAACATAAGCAATTCGAACTTGATTCAAGTCCCATTCCGGGAGTTGAATAAAATCCTTTTGCTGGAGCAATCATAACGGTTTCTCCATTTAAATCGTAACTTTCTAAAAGCCATTGTGCAAAATCATCAGAATCTGCAATTGGTAATTGAGCGATGCAATAAAAAGCGCCTTTTGGTTTGGTTACAATAACACCTTCAATTTTGTTTAATTCTGAAATTAAAGTATCGCGACGCTCTTTATATTCCGCAATAACTTCATCAAAATAACTTTGAGGAGTGTCAATAGCAGCTTCGCAGGCAATCTGCTCAATTGTTGGCGGGCTTAAACGTGCCTGGGCAAATTTCATAACCGTGGCCAAAACATCTTTATTTTTTGTTACCAAACAGCCAATTCTTGCGCCACACATGCTGTAGCGTTTTGAAACAGAGTCAACCATAATTACATTTTGCTGTACATCTTCTAAATTCATTACAGAATAATGCACATCGTCTCCGTCATATAAAAATTCGCGATAAACTTCATCAGCAATTAAATACAAGTCATGCTTTTTGATTAAGCTTGCCAATTGTTTAATTTCTGATTCAGAATATAAATATCCAGTCGGATTTCCGGGATTACAAATTAAAATCGCTTTTGTTTTTGATGTAATCAGTTTTTCAACTTCTTCGATGCTTGGCAAAGCAAATGCCGTTTCGATAGTCGAAACTAAAGGCACTACAGTTGCACTTGTTGAAGATGCAAATGCGTGATAATTAGCATAAAAAGGTTCTGGAATAATAATTTCATCTCCTGGATCTGTAATTGTGGCCAGCGCAAATAGTAAGGCTTCAGAACCACCAGTTGTTACAATGATGTCTTCTGTGTTAACGTTTACATTTTGGCGCTGGTAAAATTTTGCTAATTTTTTTCTATAGCTTTCATATCCGGCAGACGGACTGTATTCTATTAGAGTTAAATCAATATTTTTTACCGCCTCGATGGCCACTTCGGGTGTCTTGATATCCGGTTGACCAATATTTAAGTGATACACCTTGTGTCCTTTTTTCTTTGCTAAATCTGCAAAAGGAGCCAGCTTGCGTATCGGGGATTCAGGCATGTTTCTGCCTTTGTGTGAAATTGTTGGCATGAGTATAAATTATTGAAGTGCAAATTTGCATTTTTTTTTCGAATTTAACGTAAACATTATGAGGTGTTATCGAAAATGTAACAATTATCAATATTTTTATTAATTTTATAGTAAAATATTAGCAATGAAAAAATATTTCATGTTGTTTTTTGGGCTTTTGGCATCTTTTAACATTCAGGCTCAAGATGATTTTTTGATAGAGGGCCACTCCAGTAAGATCACCATCCCGTTTAAATTGATTAATAATCTTGTTTTTATTCCGATAAAAGTAAACGGAGTTGAACTGAATTTCTTATTGGATTCTGGTGTCGAAGAAACCATCTTGTTTAGTATGGAAGAACAAAAGAAGTCAGTTTTAATAATGTCGTAAAAGTAAAACTTCGAGGATTAGGAAGCGAAGATGAAATAGAAGGACTAAAGTCGACAAACAATATTTTAGAAACGCATGGTATAAAATCTAATAACCATTTAGTGTATATTATTCTGGATCAAAATTTTAATTTATCATCACATATCGGAATTCCTGTAAATGGGATAATTGGATATAAATTTTTTAGAAACAATCTAGTCGAAATTAATTACGCAAAGAAAAAAATTTATGTTTATCAGAATAATAATAAAGTCAGGGAGAAATTGGCTAAGAAATTTAAAACTATTCCAATTTCAATAGAGAAATCTAAACCTTATATTACTACTCAGGCTGTAGTTGATAGTGTTGAAATTCCGGCGAAATTATTGATTGATATTGGCAACAGTGATGCTTTTTGGATTTTTGAGAACAACAAAATAAAATTGCCTAAGAAAAATTTTCCTGATTTTTTAGGAAAAGGATTTAGCGGTGATATTGAAGGACATCGAGCAAAAATTGCTAAATTTTCAATTGATGAATTTGATTTTAAAAACCCAATTGTTTCATTTCCAGATTCAAGTTCGATTCGGAATGTAAAAATGGTTCCCGGTCGTATTGGTTCAATAGGAGGTGAGGTTTTAAAGCGATTTACCGTCGTTTTGGATTATGCAGATCAAAAGATGTATCTTAAAAAAAATAATAAATTTTCAGAACCGTTTACTTATAATAAAAGTGGGATTACGGTACAACATAACGGATTGCAATGGGTGCAGGAGACAGTACATTTAGAAACTGTACAAGTCGCAACAACAATGTCGGATGTTAATAGTTATGATGGTAAAAAAGATGATAATTTTAAATATAAGTTTTCATTAAAACCAGTTTACGAAATTGTGAATATTCGGAAAAAATCTGCTGCCGAAAGATGTGGCCTGCAAAAAGGAGATGTAATTGTCAGTATAAATAATACACTTCCTTATAAATATTCCTTACAGCAAATAAACAGTCTTTTAAAATCTGAAGAAGATGTTTGGATAACTCTTGAAGTTGAGCGTAATAGCTTGATATTGAAATTTAGATTTAAACTTGAAGACGAACTGTAACAGTAGATATTTTAGAAAGTTTTTTGGGTCATAATCAATAGAATGACTATTTTTGGAACTTAAGTAGACTTTTGTGATAAAATAATTGTTAAATTGTTTTATTGTTTAGATGCGTGCTCCTAATTATAATGTTTAGCCAAATATAATTTTATGGTCAAAAAATACATTAATTTCTTACGAATTATTCTTTTTTTTATTTTTTTATCTGTAATCCCAAATAAAATTTACGCGCAATGTGCGGGTGAGGACGGAACTTTAACAGTTTGTGATATTCCGGCAGCGAGTAGTAAATCAATTGATTTATATGCACAGTTAACAGGCTCTCCTCTTTCTGGCGGTGTCTGGACAGATGTTGATGGTTCTGGAGGTTTAGATGTAGATACTGGGATTTTAAATGCGCAGCAGATTCGCCGAAGTGGTATTTTTAGATATTTGTATACAGTTGACGGAATTGGACTTTGTCCAGATAACGAGGCTACGGTTACGGTTACGATTGGGGGATATTCTGGAGTGACTTCTCCTAATGTTTCTGTCTGCAGTGCAATTGGCGAGTTTAATCTTTTTTCAGCTTTTAATGGAGTATATGTGAGTCCACAATCTAATGGGCAATGGCATAATGACACTACAAATCGAAATGTACAAGCCATTGTAAATGTCACAGATATGGAGGGAACTTTTCAATATACCTATACAATGCCAGCAATAGGTACCTGCCCAGCTATGTCTTCAACTGCAGTCGTTACAATTTTTAGGGCGCCAAAATCAGGTATTGGTCAAACTTTGAAATTGTGTGCCAGTGACGGTTTAGGAGCTTATACAGATTATGATTTGAATAATCTGCTTTCTGGCCAAGACCTCGGAGGAACATGGATTGAGGTTAGTAATACTGGTGAGTTGACTTATGCAGGGGATCATTTTGTCGATATTCAGAAAATTTATGCTAATCGTGGAGAAGGTAGCTATTTTTATAATTATGTAGTAAAATCTAAAAATCCAATTTGTTCAGATAAGCAGACAAGTGTTGGAATTACATTGGAAAAAAAACTGGATTTTACTGGCGCAAAACTTAAAATTGATGCCAATAATATTTGCGAAACTGAAATACCTACCGCAACATATACGGCAACTATTACAAAAGGACCAGCTGCAATCCCGAATGGTGATTACTATGTTTCGTTTTTCGTTTCTGGCCCCAATGGAGGTAGTGAAACATTGCAAGCAAATTTGATTAATGGCGTTTTAGTGTTTTCATTAAAATCAGATTATTTTCAACAAGTTGGAAATTACAGTGTAACGATTATAAATATTTATGGAGTAAATAGTGCAAGAGCTTGCCAAAATATTATTAGTAATATTTCAGAAGTAGTAAATATATACCCAATTCCAGATTTAGCAGGTGCAAAAATCACACCAATAAATACATGTCAAAATACAGCTACAGAAGTTAAAATCACAGATGCTGTAAAAATTGTTGATGGAACTTATGACATTCTTTATAATATTTCGGGTGTTAATAATGTATCATCTCAAACGGCATCTGCTACGTTTTCTGGAGGAAATGCCTCTTTTTTTATTCCTGCAATTTTAAGTTCTCAGAGCGGAAATGGAATCATTCAAATTGTTAAAATCACTCATAAAGCTTCTGGTTGTACAAATACTGCAAATGTGCAGGGTATTATTGCCGTAAATCCTTTGCCGAATGCCTCAAATTTAAGAATACAGGCTACAACAATTTGTTTTGGATCTGCGGTGACAGCTTCAGTTACAGGATTAGGTACTTTGACGGATGTTACCTTATCCTATACGCTTTCAGGAGCTAATATGGCTACGGTGCAGACAATTGTTTTATCGCCTACAAGTGGCAATGCAAGTTTTGTTATTCCTGCTACTCTGCTTGCCAATACGGGTTCAACAACAATTACAATCTCTAGTTTAAAAAATAACATTACAGGCTGTGAGAGTGTTGCAACTGGCACCGCTGCAACATTTGCAATAAACCCTATTCCAGTTGCGCCAACGGTAGCTGACCAAACTTTTTGTAAGTCGGAGAATGCTATTATTGGTAATTTGGTACCAAACGGAACACAGTTTAAATGGTATAATTCACCTGCATTGACGACACCTCTTGCAAATACTTATGTGCTTAAAAGTGAAACGTATTATGTTACCGAAACTACATTGTCATGTACGTCGGCAGCAACAATGTTTAAGGTTGTCATAAGAGATACTCCTGCACCTGAACTAAATACAGATGGTCAGAATTTTTGTGGCTTAGATGCTCCAACACTTGCTAATTTATCAAATAATACAAATGTTCCCTCTTCTGTAGTTTGGTATGACGCGCCTAAAGGTGGAACACTTTTGCCTACTTCAACTCTTTTAATTGACAAAGGGAAATATTACGGATTTGATTTTTCGACAACCGAAAATTGTCTTTCTTATGATAGTCTAGAAGTTATTGTTTCATTAACGGATTGTGATACTGTGCCACCAGATTTCTTTATTCCTGACGGATTTTCTCCAAATGGTGATGGAATAAATGACACTTTTGTGATACCTAACATTGACTTTTTATTTCCTGACTATTATCTGCAAATTTTCAATAGATACGGAAATAGAATGTACGAAGGATTTAAAGACAAAGCAGGCTGGGATGGTACCAACTGGCAAACAGGCGGATTTGCTCATGGAATAGCGCCAAACGGAGTTTATTTTTATACACTCCAATTTAATAAAGGCAATAAACCTCCAATACAAGGACGCCTTTATTTAAACCGATAATTCCATTTTGCAATATTTAATACATTTCAAATGAAAAAAATAATACTCTACATAACTTTTCTCTTTTGCTTTACGACTGTTTCTGCGCAACAGGATCCTGAATATACACACTATATGTATAACATGAGTGTTGTAAATCCGGCCTATGCAACTGGAACTCCATTGATGATGAATTTTGGAGGACTATACAGAACGCAGTGGGTTGGGGCAGTGGGAGCGCCAAAAACATTCACTTTTTTTGGACATACTGCTTTATCTGAAAAAGTTGAAGTAGGTCTTTCATTTATTTCGGATGATATTGGCGATGGTGCAAAAAAGGAGAATAATATTTATGCCGATTTTGCCTATGTGTTGGATTTAGGAGGAAAAAATAAGCTTTCACTGGGTTTAAAAGCTGGAGTTTCATCAATGCAGACTAATTTTAACGGATTTAAATTCAGTGATCCTGCAACTGATTTTGCTTTTTCGGAAAACATAAATGCAACAAAACCTAATATTGGGGTTGGAGCTTATTATTTTAGAGATAATTTGTATGTTGGATTTTCTGCTCCTAATTTGATAAAATCTAAATATATCGAAGAAAAATCAGGAGTAAATGCTTTTGGCGCAGAAGAAATACACATGTTTTTTACCGGAGGATATGTTTTTCAAATCAATGATAATTTAAAATTCAAACCGGCCTTTATGTCAAGATTTGTAAAAGGAGCTCCTGTTTCTATTGATTTGACTGCAAATATTTTGTACAACGAAAAGTTCGAACTTGGTGCCGCGTATAGAATCGATGATTCGGTAAGTGCTTTGTTTAATTTTAATGTTACACCATCGCTGAGAGTTGGTTATGCTTACGATTATACACTTTCAAATTTAGGTCAGTTTAATTCAGGGACGCATGAAATTATGCTTCTGTTCGATTTAGATTTATTAGGAAAAGGATATGATAAATCACCAAGATTCTTTTAAAATGAAAAATATGAAAAAACTCCTAGTTATTATATTCGTATTTTCAATACAATTTATAAGCGCCCAAGACAAAGAATTGGTCAGAGCCAAACGATTCTTCGATAAAACATATTATGCCGAATCAATTATTCTATATGAAAAATTAGCTGAAGAAAATCCTTCACAGGAAGTTATTAAAAATCTGGCAGATTCTTATTATTATACCAATAATTTAGTGAAAGCACAGCGTTATTATAGGTTGTTATTTCAAAATTATAACAAGGATTTAAATCGCGAATATTATTTCAGATATGCGCAAACATTAAAAGCAACAAATAGTTATGCCGATGCAAATGTGGCGCTGAAACAATATTATGCTTCGTCGACTACTAGCAAAGATTCTGTTTATTTTCAAAAAGAACTTAAAGAACTTGAAAATGTTTCGGCAATAGGAAACCGATTTGAAATAAAAAATTTGGCTTTAAATACACCAAATTCTGAATTTGGAGCTGTTAAATATAACGATAATTTGGTTTTTGCTGCCGTAAAATTGAAACCGGGATTATTTGATAAAAAGTTTAAATGGGACAATGAAACGTATTTGAATTTAGTTGCTGTTCCTTTAAACGAAATCAATGTGGCTGAACCAAACATAAATTATTTTGCATCAGAATTAAAAACAGGAATGCACGAGTCAAATGCAGTTTTTACAAAAGATGGAAAAACGGTTTATTTTACCCGAAACAATTCAAAAAATAAAACAAGAAAAACAAACGATCAGAAAGTTTCCAATCTTCAAATTTTTAAAGCCGAATTAGTTGATGGAAAATGGACGAACGTTACGTCACTTCCGTTCAATAGTCCAAATTACTCGGTGGAACATCCTGCTTTGAGTGTTGATGAAAAAGTATTGTATTTTTCTTCGGATATGCCTGGATCTGTTGGTTCTTTTGATATTTATTCGGTAAACATTAATAAAGGAGCATTTGATACTCCAAAGAATTTAGGTCCAATTGTCAATACCGATAAAAGAGAACAGTTTCCTTTCGTGGCTTCTGATAATAAACTTTATTTTTCTTCGGATGGACATTTAGGTTACGGATCGCTGGATGTTTTTGTGTCAGAAATTAGCGGAAATGAATATTCTGAACCGGTAAATATCGGATTGCCTTTAAACTCTAATTTAGACGATTTTTCTTTTAATATTGATGCCAATACCAAAGAAGGTTTTTTTGCTTCAAATAGAGACGGCGGAAAAGGAAGCGACGATATTTATCAATTTAAAGAAACAAAAGAATTAATTGTTGAAGACTGTAAACAGTTTATTGCCGGAACAATTACAGATGTTGACACAAATTTAGTGCTAGAAAATGCAACTGTAATACTGCAGGATGTTGATAAAAAGACGCTGAACACAATTACAACTTCGGCCGACGGAAAATTCAGTTTTACTGTTGCCTGCGAAAGTTCGTATACTGTGGTTGCTTTTAAAGAAAAATACACAAACGAATCTAAAACTTTGACCATCGGAAAAACTAGGAATATTACGAATGATGGTTCATTGGAACTAAAATCTTTAGAAGCAATTAAATTAGAAGAAAAACAGATTGCTGAGAACAAAAGAAAACAAGAACTTATTTTAGAAGAAGAAAATAAGAAAAAAGAAGCGTTGGCAATTATTGCTTTAAATGAAGCAACTAAAAAAGCGAAGGCAGATGAAATAAAAGCAGAAGAAGTTAAGAAAAAAGAGAAAGTAACTGAGATTTTAAAACAGGAAAAAGATGTAGTCAAAGATGATAAGGACCGATTGATAATCAAAACAGATCCTATTTATTTTGATTACAATATGTGGTACATTCGTAAAGAATCAAAAGTTGTTTTGGGCAGAGTTGTTGCTTTAATGAATAAATATCCGGGAATGATTATCGAAATTGGTTCTCACACAGACTCAAGAGGAAATGCTAAATTTAATGAAGAACTGTCTCAAAAAAGAGCAAATTCGACAAGAGAATTTATAATTCAGTCAGGAATAAATGCAAGCAGAGTTTCGGCTAAAGGTTATGGAGAATCGGTTCCAATTATAAAATGTAAAACAGACGATGCCTGTTCAGAAGAAGATCACGAATTAAACAGAAGATCTGAATTTGTAATTAAAAAATTGTAGTTTTTCGAAAAAATAGAAATTTAAAAAAGAAGCCTTTTTTTTGGCTTCTTTTTTATTTAATTTTATTAAAATAACCATATCAAAATAAAATATCAAATTATGAAAAATTTAGCCTTATCATGTTTGCTTATTACTTGCATTGGATTCCAAAGCTGTAAAAATGAAGAAAAACAAAAAGAACTTGAAGCAGCAAAAGCCGAAGGAGAAAAGGTTGTTAGTAGTGAATGTTATCGGGCAATTTATGAAAAAGACACTCTTCAGCTGAAGTTAAATACTTTAAAAAACGGAAAAATAGCTGGAAATATGATCATGAAAGTGGCTCAGGCAACAGAAACAACCGGTGAGATTGCAGGAGAATTTCATGGAGATACTTTGTTTGCTGATTATACTTTTGTTGAAGTAACCAATAAAAACAAAACATTCAAAAACCCAATGGCATTTTTAAAACGAGACAATAAGCTTATTTTAGGAAAGGGAGAGATGCAGACTACAATGGGAGTTACCTATTTGGTAAAAGATAAACCAATCGATTTTGATCGCGTAAAATATAAATTTGACAGTGCAGAATGCGCTGATAAAAAATAAAGAAGATTTTGTGTTTAACGATCTTTGTCAAAGTTCTAAACTTTGACAAAGATTTGACAATGTTGAAGCAAAAAAAAGCCGTTTCTAATTTCAGAAACGGCTTTTTGTATTTTAAGATTTTAATTTGTTTATAAAACTTCACCTTTAATTTTTAAGGCAACTCTTCCGTCAGGATAATTGACAGCATTAGTTTCAACTGTAATTGTTTTACGAATTGGACCAGAAGCCATATTGTATTTAACGTCAATTTTTCCTTTTTTGCCAGGCTGTAATAGCATCGGCAGGTTTAGTAACTACAATAGAACTCACTGTAGATTCAGCACCGGTAATTATTAGCGGAGCATCTCCGGTATTGGTGAATTCGAACGAACGAACTGCATTATCACTTTTAGAAATTTTTCCATAATCGATTGTATTGTCCTGAGCCGAAAATTCAATTTTCGGACCATTTTGTGCATAACCGATTGCACTAAACAATACGATTGCAATAAAAGAGGCAACATTTTTCATTTGAAATTATTTTAAATTGTAAGTAAATATACATTCTTTTAATTAACACACAAATTAATAATTCGCTTTTTATAGTGTCTTTAATTATTTACTTTTGCTGTCAGTTATAATTACAAAAATTGAACCAAAGTTTGTTGGTTTATTTGTTTAACTGTTTAATCGTTTAATTGAATCTTCAATACGATTAAACAAATGAGCGAATTAACGATTAAACGAATTAACGATTAAACAGCCTAATAAATGACAATTCCAGCACAATTTGACGCTAAGACGATTGAGAATAAATGGTATGATTACTGGATGAAAAACAATTATTTTCATTCAGAACCAGATCATAGAACGCCGTATACTATTGTAATTCCGCCGCCAAACGTCACTGGTGTCCTTCATATGGGACATATGCTGAACAATACAATTCAGGATGTTTTAATTCGTAGAGCACGTCTTAAAGGTTTCAACGCATGCTGGGTTCCGGGAACGGATCACGCTTCTATTGCGACCGAAGCTAAAGTTGTAGCTAAATTAAAAGCAGAAGGAATCAATAAAAACGATTTAACCCGCGAAGAATTTTTGGCACACGCCTGGGAATGGACAGATAAATATGGTGGTGTAATCTTAGATCAGCTTAAAAAATTAGGTGCTTCATGCGATTGGGAACGTACTAAATTTACAATGGATCCAGACATGTCGGCATCTGTAATTCGTTCGTTTGTTGATTTGTACAATAAAGGTTTGATTTATAGAGGATACCGAATGGTAAACTGGGATCCTGAAGCTAAAACAACTCTTTCTGACGAAGAAGTTATTTATGAAGAACAACAAGGAAAATTATTTTTCTTAAAATATAAAATTGAAGGTTCAGAAGATTTCTTAACTATTGCAACAACGCGTCCTGAAACTATTTTTGGAGATACTGCAATCTGTATTAATCCGAACGATGAACGTTTTACACATTTAAAGGGTAAAAAAGCGATCGTTCCAATTTGCGGAAGAGTTATTCCGATTATCGAAGATGAATATGTAGATGTTGAATTCGGAACAGGATGTCTGAAAGTAACGCCTGCTCACGATATGAACGATAAAACGCTTGGTGAAAAACACAATCTTGAAATCGTTGATATTTTTAATGAAGACGCTACATTAAACAGCTTCGGATTACATTATCAGGGAAAAGATCGTTTTGTGGTTCGTACTGAAATTGCAAAAGAATTAGAAGAAATTGGAGCTTTGGCGAAGACCGAAATCCATTTGAATAAAGTAGGAACTTCTGAAAGAACCAAAGCGGTAATCGAACCAAGATTATCAGATCAGTGGTTCTTGAAAATGGAAGATTTAGTAAAACCGGCAATTAAGTCAGTTTTAGAAACGGGCGATATTAAATTGCATCCAAAACGTTTCGAAAACACTTATGCGCATTGGTTAAACAATATTCGTGACTGGAATATCTCTCGTCAATTATGGTGGGGACAACAAATTCCGGCTTATTATTACGGAGACGGAAAAGAAGATTTCGTAGTTGCAGAAAATATTGAAGACGCTTTAGTTTTAGCTAAAGAAAGAACCAACAACCAACAACTAACAACCGACAACCTTAAACAAGATGTTGATGCCTTAGACACCTGGTTTTCATCATGGCTTTGGCCGATGTCAGTTTTTGGTGGAATAATGGATCCTGAAAGTGCAGATTATAAATATTACTATCCAACAAACGACTTAGTAACAGGTCCGGATATTTTATTTTTCTGGGTTGCCAGAATGATTATTGCAGGTTATGAATACGCTGGAGAAAAACCTTTTACAAATGTGTATTTGACAGGTTTAGTTCGTGATAAACAACGTCGTAAAATGTCTAAATCATTAGGAAATTCTCCTGATCCTTTAGATTTAATTGATAAATTCGGTGCCGATGGTGTACGTGTAGGATTGCTTTTGAGTGCTTCTGCAGGAAACGATATTATGTTTGATGAAGAATTATGTAATCAGGGAAAAGCGTTTTCGAACAAGATTTGGAATGCCTTCAAACTGATTAAAGGTTGGGAAGTTTCTGAAACTATTCCACAACCAGAATCATCAAAAGTTGCGATCGAATGGTACGAAGCGAAGTTGCAACAAACCTTAGTTGAAATTGAAGATAATTTTGAGAAATACAGAATTTCAGATTCGTTAATGGCGATTTATAAATTGGTTTGGGATGATTTCTGTTCTTGGTTTTTAGAAATGATTAAACCAGCTTACCAACAGCCAATTGATAAAGCGACGTTTGACAAAGCAATTGAAATGTTAGAAAGCAACTTGAAATTGTTGCATCCTTTCATGCCTTTCTTAACGGAAGAAATTTGGCATTTAATTGCTGACAGAACTCCGGAAGAAGCTTTAATCGTTTCAACATGGCCAGAATTAAAACCATTCAATGCGAGTTTAATTGCTGATTTTGAAAGTACAATCGAAGTAATTTCTGGAATCAGAACGATTAGAAAAGACAAAAATATTCCGTTTAAAGATGCTATCGAATTGAAAGCGATCAACAGCGAAAACATTTCGACTTATTTTGATTCAATTGTAACGAAATTAGGGAATATTTCAGCTTTCGAATATGTTTCTGCTAAAGTAGATGGAGCATTATCTTTCCGTGTAAAATCAAATGAATATTTCATTCCGATTTCAGGAGGAAATATTGATGTTGAAGCTGAAATTGCAAAATTAACTGCAGAGTTAGTTTATACGCAAGGTTTCTTAAAATCAGTTCAGGCAAAATTATCAAATGAGAAATTTGTTGGCGGAGCACCAGAAAAAGTTTTGGCAAACGAAAGAAACAAAGAAGCTGATGCTTTGGCAAAAATTGCTACAATCGAGCAAAGTATTGCTGGTTTGAAATAAGAATTTGAGTTTCTATTAAATATAAAAGCTGTCCAAATGGACAGCTTTTTTTGTTTTGTCATTCCGAGGAACGAGGAATCACACTAGTGAATCGACAAAGATTGGCGACTTACTATTTGGAATTTCTAGTGTGATTCCTCGTTCCTCGGAATGACAAAAACATACTATTTTTTCTTCTTCAAAACCAAAAATAAAGGATAAGAAACCACAGTGATTCCAACAATAATGGCAAAACCTTTTGGGTCGCTGTATATAAAACCTAATAACAAAGCGATAGAGGCAATTATGGCAATTATAGTTGTCCACGGATACCAAAATGAATGATATGGTCTTGGTAAATCAGGTTCTTTGGTTCTTAATTTTAAAAGAGAATAGTATGCTAATCCCCAAACAATAATGGAGATAAAAGCGGCAAACGAAAATAAAAACTCAAAAGAACCAATGCAGATTAAAAATAAACTGAAAAGTGATGAAACTAAAAGTGCAACAATTGGCGTTCCGCCTTTATTGACTTGCGTTCCTTTCTCAATAAAAAATCCGTCACGGCTTAATCCGTAAAGAATTCTTGGCGGAATCATCATAAACGCATTCAGAATGCTGATTAAAGAGAAAATAGAAATCACTGTAACAATGACAGCTCCTTTTTCTCCAAAAATAATTTTAGCAACATCGGCGGCCGCCAAATTTGATTTTGCTAAAGTTTCAATAGGCACTACATGAAAAAAAGCAACATTTACTAAAACATAAATTGCAACAACCAGCAAAACTCCGCTATATAAAGATTTCGGAATGTTTTTGCTTGGATCGTCATTTTCTTCTGCAAAAAAACAAACTGCGTTCCACCCATTATAAGTTCCGATGATAAGCTGTAAAGATTTAAAAAATCCAAAAACAAGTCCGATTTGAAAGATTGAACTGTCGGTTTTGATTTTTGAAACCTCAATTCCTGAATACATAAAACAAGCAATTACTAAAGCCACAAAACAAATTACTTTTAGAAAGCTGGTAATTTGCTGAATAACGCTTCCGTTTTTTACACCGCCTAAATGAAGCAATAGAAAAGCAATTAATAGAGAAATTGATATTACAGTAGAATAATTGGCAAGTGATGGAAATAAAATAATTGAATATTCGCTAATTACAATGCAATAAAAAGCAGGAGGAATGGCATTTATAATATAATCGAACCAGCCAGATAAAAATCCGGCATATTCACCTAAAGCTCTTTTGATATAATTATAAGATCCACCAGCCTTTGGAAGCATCGTAGCCAATTCTGAATAGGAATTTGCACCCAGTAAAACATACAAACCTCCAAATAACCAAGAAGCAATAATAAGCCAGTAATTATTTAATAAATCGGCAATGGCACCCGGTGTTCGTAAAATCCCGACTCCAATTGTTCCGCCAATTAATACTGCAATGTTAAAGCTTAATCCAAGTGTTTTTTTTAATTGGTTTTGTTTGGAATCTGACATAGAATTTGTTTTGTTGAAAGTGGAAATTTAGAACAAAAATAAAGATAATTAAAGCACTTTCTTTTATGAAAAAATAAAAACCTCATTTAGCACTAAATGAGGTTTTGTAAATTATTTTATGAATATTGAAATTGCTAATTACTCTTTCTTTTTTGGTTTGAGATATTTATCTAGAAAAGCAAGTGTTTTTTTAGACGTGGTGATTTGATTTTCTTTTTTCTGAAAACCGTGACCTTCATCAGGATAAAGCACGTATTCTACCGGAACGCCATTTTTTTTGACACCAGCAACTATTTCATCACTTTCTACAGGCAAGACTCTAACATCATTTGCTCCCTGAAAAACTAGCATCGGTTTGTTTATTTTTTGGTAATTAAATAATGGAGAAATCTTTTTCAGACGAATACTGTCAGATGTGTAGGGATCGCCCAATTCGTCATAAAGTGCAGCGCGAAACGATTCCCAGTAAGGAGGAATACTTTTTAAAGTTCGCAACCAGTTGGCAACTCCATATAAGTTTACGCCAACTTTAAATTCATTTGGATGAAATGCCAATGCGCCTAAAACCATACAACCACCATAACTTCCACCATAAATACCAACCGAAGTTGAATCGATATAATTTTGCTGTGCCAGCCATTTTTTGCCCCAAATGCAGTCTTTTAAGTCGCCGTTGCTATGATCTTTGTTATCTAGTTTGTAAAACGTCTTTCCGTAACCACTGCTGCCACGATTATTGACTGCTAAAACCGCATAGCCATGATTAACAAGATATTGAATACTGTTTGAATATCCAATTCTGCTTTGACCTCCAGGTCCGCCATGAACCCATATCAGAGCTGGAACTTTACTGTTTTCTGATGCTTGTAAAGGCTTGTAATAAATCGCCGGAATTTCCTTTCCATCAAAAGATTTAAATCGAACTACTTCAGCTTTTACGAGATCGTTTTGGTCAATTTTTTTGCTTAAGGTTGAGGTTAATTGCTTTAAAGTTTTAGTCGGAATATCGTAAACATATAAATTTGGCGAACTCGTACTGCTTCCTACAGTCAGTAATAATTTATTTTCACTATTCGAAATAATTACGTTTTGAACATCACCATCTTTCAAATCAGGAAAATCTATCTTTTTGCCTGTTTTATGATCAAAAAGAATAACCTTGTTTTTACCGTCATCATTGATAAATACAATGTGATATTTTTCATTTTCGCTAAGACTCATATAATTAACATCCCATTTGTCTTCAAAGATTTTTTCAGATTTTCCGGTGTTTAAATTATATTTTACTAAATAACTAAATTGGCTGTTATCGTTTGTTGAATAATAAAAAATGCTGTCATTTTTTTCAAAAGCCATCGGAATCCAGCTTGCTTCTGTATCAGAACTGATTTTTTTAGTGGTTTTGGTTTTACTATCATAAATATGCAGTTCGTTTTTATCTGTAGTAATTTCTTTTGTTAATGCTATATATCTTTCAGTTTTGCTGATTACAGAGGGAGTTAAGCCCGTTTCGTTTTTATATAAAACGACCGGTTTCCAGCTGAGCGTGTCTAATTTAATAATGTCAAAATATTTTACATCGCGCTTATTACTGCTGATATAAATATTTTTTTTATCCAAACTCCAGCCCACAAAACTATTAGCACTATTTGGCCAAGGTGTAAGATCTTTTACAGCATTATCTTTTCGGTTTGCCAAGTACAAATGAGTATTTTCATTTCCACCTTTATCTGATGAATAAAGAAATTTTGAACTTCCAGGCAAATAATCAACTGCATAATTACTTTCTGTTTGAGATTTTGTAAGTGCATTAGAAGTTGTGTCGGCAATATTTAACTCGTAAATATTGGCAATTCCAGTTAAGTTGCTGTTAATTAAAACTTGAGTTTCATCTTTATTAAAGCCGGCACCAGCAATTGCTTGGGTATCATAAAAATCTTCTACAGCATATTGTTTAGGGATTCTGGCTTCTTGATTTTTTTCTTCTTTTTTACAGGAATTGAGTATAAGTATAGAAAAAAGGCCAACTATAATAAATTTTTTCTTCATCTTTTAAATGGTTTTAAATTATTGGTTATCAGTTGTTAATATTCAAATTTATAAAAAAAAGCTATGAATAGAAATAAAAAAAACCTCGTCTAGCGGTAGACGAGGTTTCTGGTTTTTATAAGGAAAAATTTATTTAATAGATCATTATCAGGATATTAGAACTTGTATCTCAAGCTTGTCATGATTTGACGAGGTGCAATTGGGTTTACACTGTAGTTTTCGTGAACTGTGTAATTTAACTCGTTTGTAATATTTGATAATTTACATAAAATTGAGATTTTTTTCCAAGTGTAACCAGCTGAAGCATCAATTGTAGTGTAGCCTTTTAACGGAATTTCTCTGTGGTAGATACCATCAGGATACGTCACAGTATCTGTACTATATTGATCATTCCATCCACCTAAACGGTCACCAATGTAATTTCCAATTGCTCCTAAAGATACTCCTTTAAAAAAGCCTTCTGATACTGTATAAAAGAAGCTTAAGTTTGCTGTATTTGCGGGAGTTCTAACAAGACGATCACCTTCAATAAAACTTCCGTTTAAACCTGATGTTTTAGAATAACGCATATCGTTATAGCTGTAGCCTGCAATAATATTTAAACCTTCGATAGGTCTTGCTGTAACATCAATTTCAATCCCTTTACTTTTAGTTTCACCACTCAAAACTTTTACGTTTGTGTCGGTGTTTAAACTTCCGTCAGCTTTAAATTCAGCTGTTTGAGCCAAGTTGCTATTTACGATTTGATAAACCGTAACATTAGTGCTTAATATTCCTTCTAAGAAATCAGTTTTAATACCTGCTTCATATTGATCAATAATTGATGGCTCAATTGGTTTTAAATCTGCTGTAGTTCCTGTGTTTGGAGTAAATGAAGTAGAATAACTACCAAATATAGAAATGTCTTTTCTTGGTTGGTATATTAATCCAAATTTCGGAGAAAATGCATTATCTAATTTTTTAGCGCCAACTGTTGGTACTGCATTTTCTGGAGCTACAGTTTGTTTTCCGTTTACTAATGTTTCTTTGTAAGTAGTAACTTCAGCTTCCTGCCATGACCAACGTACACCAGCTAATACTTTGAATTTTTCTGTGATTGAAATCAAATCCTGAAAATAAACACCAAAACGGTTTGTTTCTGTTTTTGCGATTTGTGTAGCTCTGGCATTAGGAATATCGTTTCTTTGTGTTGACGGATCAAAGTTGAAAAGATTAATTGTGTCGTAATTTGCTGGGTTAAATGCAAAAGTGTAAGCTGTTGCAAATGAGTTTTCCCAGTCTGAACCTGTAAATACTTGGTGCTTTACTGATCCCGTATTAAAGTTCCCTTGAAGACTTAATTGATCACCTAATATTTGTTCTAAGTTTTCGTTTTGAACTAAAGGTCTTGTCCAGTCTCCGTTAGGTTTAATTGTCGATAATTGAGCTGTAGATTTTGAAGCCCTATTATAGGTTTGGTAAGAACTGTTGAAATTAAGCTTCCAGTTTTTATTGAAATCATGATTTAATAATGCAGAAGCACTAGCAGATTTAGTATTTCCATTAGACCAAAGTGATCCATAAAAAGCATTACGAGGTAAATCAAGAATTTGTGTGCCAATAATTCCTGTTCCAAAATCCGGCGTCCAGTCTGCTGTTAAATAATCTCCCTGTACTGTAATTTGCGTTTTTTGACTAATAACAAAAAGCAAAGATGGATTTACATACAAACGCTTATTTTTTACAACATCTCTGAAGCTTTCTGAATTTTCATAAGAACCATTGATTCTAAAAGCGATTGATTTAGTTAAACCTCCATAAAAATCAATAGTTGGTTTGTAATAAGCAAAACTTCCTATTTGCATAGATACTTCACCGCCCGACTTAAATTGAGGAGTTTTTGTTACAAGGTTAACGATTCCACCAGGAGCCACATTTCCAAATAATAATGCAGAACCACCTTTAAGGAATTCTACTTTATCTAAACCTGAAACATCTGGAATAGATCCCGCATTGTAACGAAATCCATTTTTGAACATATTGTTAGCTGACAAGTCATAACCTCGTGAGAAAAAAGATTCCTGTGCACCACCTCTCGCAGAACCAACATAAACACCATTTGCATTTTTCAGAACTTCACTTAATCTAATAGCTTGTTGTTGTTCGATAACTTCAGAACCAATAACTTGTATGCTTTGTGGATTATCCATTGGCTTTAATCCCGAACGAACTGCAGTTACAGGTTTTGGCTCTTTATTTTTGGTTATAATTACTTCATTAAGAATTTCTCCTTTTTTGTTTTTTACAGTGTCATTTACAGTAGATTATCTTGAGCATTTGCAAAATCCTGACTGTAGGATGCAAAACTTAAAAAGGATAAAACGAGTAGTAAATTATATCTCATGTTGCTTTATTAAGAATGATTAAAAATAGTTTCTGCAAATATAAACAGGTGTTAGTTCTTTAACAAAGTTTATTTAGATTAATTATGATTAATATTGTAACTGATTATTAATTAATATTTTATAATTTAAATTAGTAGGAAAAAACTTTTTAAATGTTATATTTTTAAGTTGCTTTTTATGTTAAAATAAAAAAAAACCTTGCTGAAAAAGCTAGGTTTTTTGAAGTAAAGATTCTGATTAAAGGAAAAAAGCGCTTATTTTACAGTAATTAAATAAGTAGCCATTTTCCAAATTTCATCGTATTTTTTGCCGTTATGTTCTCCAGACGATTTGTCTGTATGCGCATATTCAACCATATAATTTCCTGACCAAATAGGTGTGAACGAGAATTCACCTTTATCATTTGTCCATAATTCTTTTTCCCAACCATTTGGTGCGATTACTTTAATTTTTGTTTCTTTTGCTAATGCTCCTTCGTATGCTGCAACACCAGATATTTTTACATCTTTTTTTGCGATGTCGGCATTTTCAGAAAATAAGCCAATTTGATTTTTGTTTGCTGTTGCATAATTTCCGGCAGTTTTATTTCCAACAACGACTGTTGCACTTGAATTATAGTCTAATTTCATTGTTCCGTAAACATCTCTAACAACATGATGCATAACAATAGTATAAACTCCATCTTCATCCGGAGTAAAAAATGCTTGATATTTATTATCTAAAGCTTTTGAAGTAAGTTTTGTTTCTTTTTTTGACGGACTGATAACTACTAGTGAGAAATCTTTTAAATCGGAGAACCATTTGTCAGCTTTTGTAATGTCGTTTTCTGAAAATTCTCCAAAATAAACTGAAATTTCCTGCGCTTTTCCTTTAACTCCGGTTGCTTTTGTTTCGATCCATAGTGCATGAGCAAATAATTGCGGACTAGCGACTAGCATTAAAAGTAAAAATGCAATTGTTTTTAAAGTTTTTGATTTCATAATATGAAGTTTAAGTGTATTAAATAGAATTAAATCACAAACTTAAAGTTTATTTAGAATAATTAAAAATAAAATAAAAGAAAGATTTGTAGAATTTTATTTTTTTAAGATTTAGTATTTTATAAAAAGGGTAGAAGTTCCTTTTTAAAAGCCTTAATTTTGCAGCTGAACAAATCGACATGACTTCATGATTTTACCTTTTTTAAAAAAGTATCAAAATACTCCCAAGGGATATCGTATAGCAAACACAGTTTTTTTCTTTCTCTCCGGAATTGGGTATTCATCTTGGGTTTCCCGAATTCCGCATATTCAAGCACAATTGCATTTGTCCGAAGCACAATTTGGAGCTGTTTTATTTGCTTTTCCAATAGGATTAATGCTTACAATGCCTTTTACCGGTAGGCTGTTGAACAAATACAGTAGCCGATATATCATGCTTTTAGGAGCAGTAATGTTTAATATAGTATTGGCTTTGCCAGGTTTAGTCGCTTTTGTGTGGCAGTTGGTTATTGTACTTTTAATTTTTGGAGCTTCACGTAATATTTTAAATTTGTCAATGAATGCGCAGTCATTGGAGGTCCAAAAATTATATCCGAAATCGATTATAACACGTTTTCATGCCGTATGGAGCATTGCTGTTTTTTCGGGAGCTGGTTTGGGATATGTAATGGTGACGCAGCATGTTGCACCATCGCATCATTTATTGGGCGTGAGTGTTTTTATGATGGCGCTTACAGCTTGTTTTTACCCAATGAGTATTCATAATGAACCTGTTCCAGTCAAAAAGAAATTCTTTTCAATGCCAGAAAAAAGCTTAGTCAAATTTGCTTTGATCTGTTTTGTCTCAATGGCTTGCGAAAATACAATGTACGATTGGAGCGGTATTTATTTTGAAAACATCTTAAAAGCTTCGCCAAAATTGACCAGCGCCGCCTTTGTGTTTTTTGCAACAGCAGTTACTTTAGGCCGTATATTTGGAGATTATGGGGTAATGAAATTTGGTACTAAAAAAATTCTGCTTTACAGCGGTATTTTAATTACAATAGGTTTTGGTATTTGCTTTATTCTGCCTTACATCTATCCAACTATTTTTGGCTATATCTTAATTGGATTTGGTGTTTCCTGCGTGGTTCCGTTAGTGTTCAGCATTGCTGGAAGATCGTCTAAACTGAGCAGCGGTTCGGCTTTGACTTCGATTTCTACAATTGGTTATTTAGGATTTTTATTAGTACCGCCAATGGTTGGATTTATCTCTGAATATTTAAGTATGAAATGGGCTTTTCTGGTTATGGCACTTTTAGGTATTCTGATGATTTTTATGGTGAATAAGATCGGGGAAAACGAATAAAATTTTCAATCTAAACTGGACTGAAGTCCAGCTCTACAATATAATTTGAACCTTTGGTTCTTTATTTGGGAAGACAGATTATTTTTTTAATTCATTAAGAGAATTTTTCCATTTTTATTTAGCATTAAACAAATTTTCAATTTGCACCCTTTCAGCAAAATTTTCAAGTTCAATATTTGAAGTTACATTATTGAAAATCGTTTTGATTTTTTGTGCATTTTCTGGATGGATTATTTTGCAATCTATAAAATCATGATCTTCTAAATACTCGTCAAAAGTTGCTAGTAATTTTTCTCTTGAAATCAGTGCATTTTCTTTTGTAGTCTTAAACCATTTTTTTTGAACTTTAGTCAATAAAAAATAATCAGCAAAAGGAATTACATTTGGAATATGTTCTGTCCAGCTGGAAACTGTTATAACTTCATTGTTTTCTTTCGTTTTGAAAAAGAACATTTTAGGAACAAAATAGTCATCTCCTAAATTTTGTTGAATTAGATTTCTATTAAAGTTGTAATTCCAAATTGAGTTAGATTTTTCAATTTCCAAATAGCTGGTTTGCTCATGGAAATGGCCAGCACTAGCAGTTAGATTTGTTTTGTTCCAATTTTCAATGAGTTCTGTTTTTGTCGGTTTGTACGGTTCTTCATTTTCAGATTGAGGATTGAAAACGTATAAATCTAAATCTCTAATTAGTTTCTCAACAAATTCAAATGCTTCAATTCCGAAAAAACTTGGACGAAGAAAATTTAGATTAAAAGAAATATTTAGATTCTCAAAATTTTTAAAACTTTCAGAATTATCTTCATTTTCTGTTTTTTCAAAAGTATAATATACTTCAGTATCTGTATTATGAAAAAACCACTGATTGTTTTCCTCAGGAACTAAATTAAAAGATAAAAAATTCTCAATTTCGTTAGTCGTTATTTGATTTTCTTTGCTTTTAAAAAAGTATAAATCGTAGCTCATATTTTTATTTTAATAATAATTAGAACTTAAAAACTACTTCTTCGTCATAACAAATTTCTCAGAACTCGGCTTCCCATTCAAATTCCCTGAAATCTCAGCTGTTAAAGTGTTATTTGCACCTTTTGTGTACGTGATTTTTTGAGGATAATCGTGTTTAGGATTTTCGAAAACTAATTTTTGATTTGTTTCAGATGTTGACGGAAATGAAACAGGTTTATCATCATTTTGTCCTTTTACGGTTGCTTTATAAGTAAGAGTTTCGCCTAATTGAGCGAGAATAATAGATTCAAAATGCAAAGTATCTTTTCCTTTTATAAAATAAGAAGAAGCGCTAAAAGTACTGTCGTTCAATTTTTGCCAGTTTTCGGTTAAAACCCCGTCAGGAGATTTATTTTCCCAGTTCCCGATAAGCCAATCGGCAACTTTAATTTTATCTTTTTCAACAGATTCTTTCTTCTGACAAGAAACAAAAGTGATTATAAGCGCTAAAAGAGTAATTTTCTGAAACATAATTTATAAGTTTTGGTTGTACTAAAGTATGAAAAAAATGTTTGTCACAGATTACCAAGATTGAAATGATTTTTTCACGCAGATTCAGCTGATTTTAGCAGATTTAATTTCGATTTAATTAAATAAAAATCTGTGTACATCTGCTTAAAAATCTTTTTAAATCTGCGTGAAATAACTTAAACGCTTTCCTGCAAAATAGAGTAAACTAATTCTTTAGTAGGTTTTTGATCTTTTAGTTTGGTGCGAACGTCATCAAAAGTCACTTTAAAATCACAGCCCGATTTATATTCAGCACAACCATAAGCTGTTTTTCCTTTTAAAATTGTTCCTTTTTTGCATTTCGGACACGTTAAAGAATCTGATGTTTCTTCTTTTGTCTTTTTCGTTTCTGTTTTTTTAGGTTCTAATTTGAGTTTGTAATTTTCCTCAAAACGAATCAAACCTTCAACTGTTCCAGATTCAGTTTTAAAACCTTTTATGTTTACGGTAGAACCTTTTTGAACTAATCGTAAATATTGACTTTCAGTAATTTTTTTATCTGAAAAAACAAAAGGAAGTACAAAATCACAACCCGATTTATATTCACTGCATCCAAATGCCGATTTCCCTTTTATCAGATTTCCTTTTTGGCATTTCGGGCAAGTTTCTGCCAAAATTCCTCCTGCAGCTTTCTTTTTTTCTGGTTTTACTGTCGGTTTTTGAATCATTTCCGCATGCGAAATATTAGCATGCCTAGTTTCACTTCTAACTTCAGTAACTAAAGCTTCAACCATTCGTTTCATGTTTCTGATAAAAGCACCCGCAGTAAAAGTTCCTTTCTCAATATCTTTTAATTGTTTTTCCCAAGAACCAGTAAGCTCAGCCGATTTAATCAATTCATTTTGAATGGTATCAATCAACTGAATTCCCGTTGTTGTTGGCAGAACTTGTTTTTTGTTTCGGACAATATATTGGCGTTTGAAAAGCGTTTCAATAATATTCGCGCGCGTTGACGGACGCCCGATTCCGTTTTCTTTCATCAATTCGCGTAAATCTTCGTCATCGACTTGTTTTCCAGCGGTTTCCATCGCGCGCAGTAAAGTTGCTTCGGTAAAATGATTTGGCGGTTTGGTTTCTTTTTGAAGGAAAGAAGGTTCGTGAGGGCCTTTTTCGCCCACAACAAAACTCGGCAATAAATCGGGTTCTTTTTCTTTTGCATTTGGATCTTCAAAAACAATTCGGAAACCTTTTTTCAGGATTTCTTTTCCTGTGGCTCTAAAAGTTACATCGGCTGCTTTTCCAATAACTGTCGTATTAGCAACCAAACAATCATCATAAAAAACAGCTATAAAACGTTTTACAATAATGTCATAAACCTGCTGTTGATTGTACGGAAGATTAATCTCAATTCCGGTTGGAATAATAGCGTGGTGATCGGTTACTTTTTTATCGTTGAAAACCTTTGGAGATTTTTTTATTTTCTTTCCTAAAAGTGGTTGTGTTAAATGACTGTAATTCGTCAATTTTTGCAGAATTCCCGGAACTTTCGGATAAATATCATTCGGAAGAAAAGTCGTATCAACTCTGGGATATGTTATCGCTTTTTGCTCGTATAAAGTTTGAGCAATTTTAAGTGTTTCTTCGGCAGAAAATCCAAATTTTGTGATTGCAATAAACCTGCAAGCCCGTTAAGTCAAACAGTTTTGGTGCAAATTCGTTTCCGTTCTTTTTATCAACAGAAACAATTTCGAAATCACTTTCTTTGACTTTATTGGCCAAGATTTCTCCGTCTTCTTTTTTTAGAAAACGACCTTCTTCATAACTAAAAAGTGTTTCTCTGTATAAAGTCTGCAATTCCCAATAGGGTTGAGGTTTGAAGTTTTCGATTTCTTTAAAACGTTCTACAACCATTGCCAATGTTGGCGTCTGCACGCGTCCGATAGATAAAACTTGTTTGTAACCGCCATGTTTTACGGTGTACAAACGTGTTGCATTCATTCCGAGAAGCCAATCGCCAATCGCTCTTGAAAATCCGGCGTAGAATAAATTATCGTAGTTTGCAGAAGGTTTTAAGTTGTCAAAACCTTCTTTTATTGCTTCGGTTGTTAAGGACGAAATCCACAAACGTTTTACTTCGCCTTTGTAATGCGCTTCGTTCATCACCCAACGCTGAATCAATTCTCCTTCTTGTCCGGCATCCCCGCAGTTTATAACCAATTCGGCTTTGTCAAAAAGACTGTTTTACGATTTTAAATTGCTTTCTGGATTCCCGAATTCTCAACGACTTTGGTTTCGAATTTTTCAGGAAGCATTGGGAGATTGTTTAAATCCCAGCTTTTCCAGTGTGGTTTGTAATCATTAGGTTCTTTTAAAGTACATAAATGCCCAAAAGTGTAGGTTACGGCATAACCGTTGCCTTCGTAATACCCGTCATGCTTGGTATTGGCGCCCAAAACGGATGCGATTTCTCGTGCTACACTTGGTTTCTCGGCAATACATACCTTCATTTTTCTCTTTCTTATTTCGAAAGCGCAAATTAGGAATTTAGAAATTGGTATTGAAATTATAAAGGGACAAAGATGCAAAGGTCCAAAGTTTCAAAGGTTTTTAAAGCTTGTTATTCTAATCTCGCAAAGACGCCAAGGCGCAAAGTTTTTCTTTGTAACATTTTAAACTTGGCGTCTTCGCGACTTTGCGTGAAAATTTCGCAGTGCAATAGAAGCTTAAAATTTAATTTAGAAAGCATTAATTTTTAAGACTTCTTTCTTCTCTCCATTAAATATTTTCTAATTGGCGTATCATAAAAAGTCATTGCTAAATAAGCAAAACCAAGTAGAAGAAGTGTTCCAATAATTATAATAAAAGTCAGCTGACTTGCATCTGGTTTGTACTTTGCATAATAACCCGCGAATATCCACATTACGGCATAATGCGTCATGTATAAAGGATACGATATTTTTCCGAAGAAGATACATAGTTTTCTGAAACCTTCTGAAAGTTTTGCTCCAGCTCCCAATACAATTAATAAAGGAAAATAAAGCAATACAATAATGGGTTCAGTCAGCCAATTCCAACCTGTGAAAGGCATTAAAAGTGCTAATAAAATTAATGTTGATAAACCAATAAATCCCAGTTTTGACTTAATAATCCACTTAGAACGATAAATGAGCATTCCAGCTAAAAAAGAGTACGAAATACGCCCAAATCCATCCCAAAAAGTTTCACCACTCCAACCGCCCATCAACGAACCGCCCGCGCGGTTACTGATAAAACAGATTCCTGCTCCAGCAAAAACAGTTAATAAAAACAGGATACGACGACTTAGTTTATGAAGAAAAAGAGCATAACAAATATTGGCAATATATTCCCAAAATAAAGACCACGCAGGCGCACTTAAACCGAATAGATTAAAATAACGATCTGGCATTGCTGGGAACGGAATCAAAAGAAGCGAACTTACAACGATCAGAATTAATTTGCCAGTTTCATAGTTTTGAAAATGATTACTGAATGGATCAAAAATAAAAGTCAGGAAGCCTAAAATCGAACCAAAAACAACCAAAGGATGCAATCGGATTAACCTCAATTTAAAGAATTCCTTCAACGTCATTTTGCCAATTCGATCGTGATAAGCGTAAGCAATAACAAATCCGGAGAGACAAAAGAAAAAGTCAACAGCTAAAAAACCATGTGCCATGAAATTTTCATTTGGAGGATAAACAATTTCCATAAAATGAAAAACGACAATGGCTAAAGCGGCAATTCCTCTTAAACCATCAAGGATTTCAAAATGTTGTTTTGGTTTTATTATTTCGGGATTCAAATTTTCTTTTGATTGAATTTCTATTTTTTGGGTAGTCATTTTTGCCTTTCGTGTTTTATAAAAAAATAAAAATAAGTAAAAATCCTCTTATGATTTGTAATTAAAATTTATATATTTTTGGATTGAAATGTGTTTGTTTATTTTTTATTCCTATTAACTAAAAGAGTGCTTTATTTTCATGATTTTAGGATATGTGTTGATTAAGTATGATGCTGTTTTAGGAATATATTTATTAAAAAAAAAGATTCTTTAAATAATAAAGAACACTTTACAATTAACTAATTATATAGTAAAACCAACCCAATCACCAATTAAGAAACTACTAATTTTATGAGCAACTCTACTACAGAAACCAGTTTACCGAAATTCTACAACATTACCGCATTAATAGCATTTATTTATGCTGGTTTTACAATTCTCTTTTTAGTTTACAAACAATTTTTTTATGTTGACAAAACTTGGTTTCACGGCTTGACAGCAAATGGTTTAGCTCTTGTAAGCACTTTGGTTTGGATGGGAATATTGATTGTTTTTAAACTATTTTTAAATAGAATTTTAAAATATAAAAAAGCAGATTCATTAATAAATGTTTCTTTGGTATTCTTATTAATCGGACTTTATTCTGTGACTTTAGTTGTATTTAAGTCGGTACAGCTATATTTGTCGCTTGATGGTGAGAAAGATATTAATTCCTTAATGTCTTTTGCTTCGACTTCTATTTCGAGTGCCGTATTGCTGATTCTTTCTAATATTGGATTGATCATTGTTACTATTTTATTGGGAATCCATATCCTAAAAATTGATATTATTTTGAAAAAACTTTTCCAAATCTTAGGTTTTTCATTGATATTGCTTGGAGTATTTTCTGCGCTTGCAGTTGTATCTATTCCAGGCAGTGAGGTACTAACATTTTTATTTAAAGCTTTTACAGCTTCTGTTTTAGGATATATTTTGAAAGAAGCTTCTCAATTGAACTATGCTGATTTACCAGTTTCTAGAGAGCCTGAAAAAACTAATGAAATGAAGATTTCTAAAGCAAATTCTCCAGCTAAAGTTTCATCTCAAAATGGCGGAGAAAAAACAGAGAAAAATACTATTTTGAGCAGAAAGAAGGAAGTTCCTCCAGTCCCTGAAGTAATTCCAAATCTGGATATTAACGAGCTTGAAGACAAAGAAATGGTGATTTCTTATTTTGAGAATTTATCAAAAGAGGAGTTAAACAGATTAGAAATTGTAGTTGCTAAAAAATACACTCAGAGTTTAAGTGAAGACCAAATCAAGAATCTTGTAATACAGCATATTGCAGAGAAAAAATCGTATGATCATAATCGATTTGCACCAAAATAAAAGACTTTTGACATAAAGTTTATGAAAGAAAAAAGGCTGTAAAATATCTATTTACAGCCTTTTTTTGATTCAATTATGACTCGGTTTTATTTACTTTTCTGTTTCAAATGTTTGTCAAGGAATTTCTCCATCGCCGAGTAAAAATCAAAACGATTATTTTGATTTCTAAAACCATGCCCTTCATCATTTTTAACCATATATTCTACTACAACACCGCGTTTTTTTAACGCCTCTACCATTTGGTCACTTTCGGCTTTATTAACCCTTGGATCGTTTGCGCCTTGTGCTATAAACAATGGCGTTTTAATTTTGTCAGCGTGCAATGCCGGCGATGCTGACGCAAGCAGTAAACTGTCCTTTTTAGGATCACCCACCATTTCATGAAACTGATCCAAGTAAGGTGTCCAGTAAGGCGGAATCGTGTTCATAAACGTAAACAAATTACTAACGCCCACATAATCTACCGCAGCCGCATATAAGTCAGGAGTGAAAGTGATTCCGGCAAGAGTGGCGTAACCGCCATAACTTCCACCATAAATTGCAATTCGTTTGTCATCGGCAATGCCTTCTTTTTTTAGCCATTCAACACCATCTGTAACATCGTCTTGCATGGTTTTTCCCCATTGTTTGAAACTTGATTCCCAAAATTTCTTTCCGTAGCCCGTGCTTCCTCTGTAATTCATTTGTAAAACAGCGTAACCGCGATTGGCTAAAAACTGAACTTCTGGATTGTAATACCAGCCGTCTCGTGCCCAAGGCCCGCCATGCGGATTGATAATTACTGGCAGATTTTTTGGTTCGATGCCAAGCGGAAGCGTTAAATAACCATGAATTTCTAAACCATCTCTTGATTTATACGTAACAGGTTTGATATGGCTCATTTGATTTTCCTTAATCCAAGGATATGGATCTGCAACTTCTTTAATTTCAGTTGATTTAAAATCATATAGATAAAATTTTCCAGGCGTTCTGTCATTTCCTGCCCACACAATCGCTTTAGTTCGAGCATCATCATAACTCACAATGTCGGTTTCATAGCCTTCAATTTGTTTTTTCAAATTGGTGTTGATTTCTTCCCATTCTTTATCAAAAAAATGTTTTTCTTGTTTTTCTCCTTCCCAGTCAACAGAAACCAAAGTTTGTTTTTTTCTGTCATAGTTAATGCCGTCTAAATCGTATTTGTCATCAGCAAAAAGTTCTTTTACATTTTTTTTACCAATAGGATCATATTCAACCAAAGCCACTTTATCTTTTCCGATATTGCTTAACGCGTAAATATTTTTATTGTTTTTATCAAAAGAAGATGGTGTAAAAATGTCTTTGAAAGTCGTAGTAATCAAAGGTGTAAAAGGTTCTTTGTCTGAATTTCGGTAATTCCATGTAATGTTTACGCCGTCTGTTTTTGATGCAAGACGAATAACGCCATTATTGTCTGTAACCCAGCCGTCGTAGTTTTCTTTATTGTCATAAAGCAGCGTCAAAGTTCCCGTTTCGACATTTAAAAGATACGGGTCAAAATATTCCTTAACTCGTTTATTGATCTGTACGATCAGTTCTTTTTCTTTTCCTTTAATGTCAATCAGAGCGTCAGTAATATCACTTCTGATGCCTGGAAAAGGCGTTAATTTTTTTAAATCTGTTCCGTCTGCTTTAACCGAAAAAAGCTGGAAATTTTCATCGCCGCCAATGTCCTGCGCATATACAATTCGGTCACCTTTCCAGAAATAATTGAAAATACTTCTCAATGTATCATTAGTCACACGAACCGACTTTTCTTCGCCCACTTTTTGAACAAAAATGTTGGTTTTTCCTTTATAATCGGCGCGATAGCTAAAATAATTTCCATCAGGCGAAATTCTGAAAGTGCTTTTTTCTCCATTCTTGAAAAAAGTTTTCACATCAATTAATGGGGCAGGAGTTTCTTTTGGCTCTTGTTTGCAGGAAATAAAAAGTGTTGCCAAAACAACTAAAACGGATAAAACGGATTTTCTAATCATATTTTGCTTTTTTTGGTGTTTTTGGAATTATAAATGTTTCTTGAAAATACAATTTTTAGATATTGTATAATATTGAAAATGTGGTTTGTATAATTTCAAAAGTAAGAAAAAGTTTCTAATATTGATTAGGGAAGATTTAAATTGTTTAACCGAGTGGTTTTGTTGGGGAGAAACTAGAAATTCTGGATATTTTAAAATAAACTAACTTAAAAAAATCAAAGTTAAAAGAACAAAAGGAAAAATAATTGCTATAATCCAGTTTGGTCAATAAGTTATTATATTGTCATAGCAAATACGATTACACCTAAAAACACAAAAAAACAAATTACATCGAATATTGTACCTTTTCGATCGTCATAAAGGTCCGTTCCTCCATTTTTTGCTGGCATAATTAATTCTTTGTTTTGAATTTTTAAACTTAAAAACCGCAGCAATTGAAAAAGCAATAATGATATTAAAGTACTTATTAAAACCTTAACAACGTGCAAATTACGTTGGCCAAACATTGTTTCAGGTGAATATTTTACTACAAGAAAAGCGCAAAAATGAATTACTCCAATTGCGACCCAGATTAAAAAATAATTAAAATTGCGAAGTGCCCGATATTGAAAAGAATAAAGAAATAATTGAGTAAGAAGTCCGTATAAAAATAGTATGTCTTGGCTTTTTTTGTTTATTGCAACATAACTCAACAAGAAAAAAGAAAGCAATATATAAAAGGCAATGGTGATAATGTTCCATTTGCTTAATTTGGAACGATAAATAAATTTATTTTCATTATTTTTTAGAAGTTAGAAATGTCAAAATAAGAGCCGTTTAGATTTTATTAATGAATCTTAAAACTCCAATCAACCTTCATAAACTTCGATTTTTTAAACACTATCTGTTGTAATCTTCTAAATTTTTCTTGAGATCGTTAATTCGATCTTCTGTACATTCAGTAAGGCACGTATAATAAATTAAAGGCTGAATACTTCCTCCCTCATATTGTTGCTTTTCGAAATTACATTTTGAATCTCTAAACTGAATCCAGTTTTTTTGTGCTGTAATCAATAATTTTTTCTCTTTTTCATCTAATTTCTTTACTAGATTTTTATATACTTGATTAAGTTTAGTATCCGCTTTTTTAAAATTATTAATAGCCGTCTGATTCATTTCAGCTTGAGTTTGCGCCAATAAAGTAGTGCTAAAGCCAAACAGAAATAATAGGGAGAAATATTGGAAGAAATTTTTCATTTAATTCTAGTTTTATTGTTTTTTGGACAAGTTAAAAGTTTTACAGCTGCAACTTGTGATAGCAAGGAATTATTTATTCAATTCATACAGATTTTCTAAAAACAAAACCTTTTTATCTTCATCCCAATTATTGGTAAAAACAAGCAGATTTAAAAAGTTATCTTTTGCCGAACCAAATAGAAATACATTATCTATTTTTCCATCATTATATTTCCAAATAATATATTCTGATTTAGAATTCTCTTTGATTTTATCTGTTTTGAATTTACTTTCCTTCATATAATCAGAATCCCAAGTATAAAATAATTTTACATTTTCGAAAGCAGATTTATTGCTTTTAAAAAAGGAATATGCTTTTTTAGGATTTTGAGCAATGGCAATTGTTACGCCTTCGCTATTTTTTAAAAAAGTCTGGCCAGAATCATTTGCTGTATTCAACTGTTCCCAGTTTCCTGGAATTTTCACATCGCCAGTAGGTGTTTTTACCGTTGAAAAATCGGCGTTCGTTTGACAAAAAATAAAATTTGGCAAGAAAACAACTAACGTTAGTATCAATTTTAGTTTATTCATGATTTTTATAGTAAATTAATGTTTTTAGTTTATGGAGCTTTAAAAGTAAGTTGTTTAAAATTAAAACTCTTACGTAAAACCGTAAAAGCTGTTTTAAAAACAATTGAAGTAAGAATTCTCCATTGTAAACGTGTTTATAAGGCATTTTGCAACGTTTATTTTTTCAACATATAAAACATAGATTTTATTTTTAGAAAAGAGATTAAAAAGAAATTAGTTTCTAACACAGAATCAACTATGTTTTTTTTAAATAAGTAATACTCCTTTTTTGAAAGCCATAAAACCATGTTTCTAGCTGTTAGAATTAATTGCATCCAACGGATTCAGTTTCTATTACTTTAACTAAATCTTTTTTTTACAATCATTAGTCAAGGCGATTACTAATGCAACACCACAGAAAAGCAAACAAACAAATGCACGCACAATTTCGTTTCCACCGCCGGCTGACGGGTTTGCAATGGCATCAGGAATATGAAAGAATAGAAAAAACAGTAAAAGCATCAACGCTAAAAGAAGTCCGATTGGTTTTACTTCTATTTTGGAAATAATGGAAACTCCAGAAATGATAAGGGCAAAACCAAAAAAATATGTCCAAAACATTGGCGCGGGCAACCATTTTGGTACCATTGTCGCGATAAAGCTGGCAAAAGCAAAATGACTCAATCCAAAAACTATTATGAGAATGGAATAAAAGACGCGCCCAAACGGAATAAGTTTTTCTAAGAACGCTGTGAAATTCTTTTCACCTTTAGCAGTATTGTTTTTTGGAAATGATCCCGCCATGACAAACGCGCCGCCACTATACGTTAATGCTTCGAGAGCGTTTATCCAAACTTGAAAATCGGGAGTTTTATCTGCGCTGATCATTATAATATAAGGCAAGTGAGAAACGATGACAACAGTAAGAAAACTAAAACCTAAATAAAGACACACTTTTTTGGTGTCGATAGATTTAATTTTAAATATTCCCGAAATGATAATTCCGACAACTATTAAAACTATTCCGGTAATAATAGGGAAGATGCTATTGTTATGCGCCCAAGCAGGAAATGGAGCTAAAATTTCTGAACGAAATTGTTTGATTATAAGTTGATGAATCCCTAAAGCAACAACGCCAATTCCATAAAAGAAACGGCCAATTTTAATGAGTTTTTCCATTAGTGGTTTAGTTAGAAAAAATGATTAAATAATAGATTTTGGCAATTATCAAATGTATAAAATAATTCGTAAAGTGTTGATTTATTGTGGGTTTTGTTTTTTTGTTGAGAATTACTATTCATTAGCATTTATTTCAGAATCTTCAAAAATCTTATCAAAATCTCTCACTCTTTTTTCTGTACCGAGTTCTTTTGAAATAGTGTATTCTGCCCAAAACATTACATCGCGAGGGTCAAGAATTGCCGCTTCAATGCTTTGCTTTAATTTTTCAATGCTTCTTTCAGACAAGAATAATATACATCTAATTATTCTGTCTGTTTTTAAATGATCATTTTTCTGTATCGACGCATTTAGGATTTTAAAAACTTCTGAAGAATTTTCTCCAAAGTCTGTTTTAATTCTATTTTCTATGTCAGTTTTAAAATTCATTCAGGAATTCGGATTATAAGTTGTTTGTAAGCAAACGTTCAGTTTTTATAATTTAACCTTAACTTCTTTGAAATTTCCATTTTCACCACGTTAGCGCAGATTTGTAATCTGTGCCCGCAAAGATTGGTTTGTTCTCTTTGTAAATATAAAAAAGCTACATGATTTTGTAGCTTTTGTTTTGATGATTTGTATTGTGTTTTACTGTTGCGGGCACAGATTGTAAATCTGCGCTAACGGATTATGTCTTACTCTTGTGGAAATCTTTTTAAGTCCTGTAAAGTTTTCCAATCAATACATGAAATATTTTGTGCTTTCTGTTTTAAGTTCTCAATGCCTGTATTTAAAATCCATCTTTCGATTTTTTCGTCAACTTCAAAAAAATCTAAATTTATAGATTCTTTTTCATCTGATTTATTTCGAATTCCGATTGCTGGATAATTTTGGTCCAAAAAGTTAGAAAATGAAATTAAAAAAACTTCTATTTTATCGCTTTCAGTTTCTAAAATAGTATGAATTTCAGTTCGAATATATTCTAAACACAAAACAATTAAATCGTAGTCCCAATTTAGTTTATCATAGATGTCAGGTTCAATCGGAGTAAAACCTTTGTTGGAATTGTAACTGAGCTCCATATTTTAATATTGATTTTTGTTGTACAAATTGCCACGTTAGCGCAGATTTGTAATCTGTGCCCGCAAAGATTGGTTTGTTCTCTTTGTAAATATAAAAAAGCTACATGATTTTGTAGCTTTTGTTTTGATGATTTGTATTGTGTTTTACTGTTGCGTGCACAGATTACAAATCTGCGCTAACGGGTTTATTTATTTTCATTAAGTCCAGGGGAATCTGATTTTTGGATTACTTTTGATGCATTTTTATCTGTTAGTTTAACTTGAACAATAAAGCCAGATGCAGTAATTCCTAAAATACCTGATGTTACAATAGCTAAGTATAAAATTACAATTATTGATTTTGATAACTCTTGCGAAAATCTGCTCCATAATTCATCTAGATTATATGACGAGCCCTTGAATAATTCTTGAATAGTTCTAACGCCATAGTTGGTCATAGCTATTTTTGCTGATTTTCTTAGCCATAAACCTCCTATGACTTCCGTGCTTTTTGTTTGCGTAGAGTTTAAGGCCTCTATTTTTTCATAGGTTAAAATTCTTAAGAGAGCGAAATATAATATGAATGATATAATTGCAATGAAAGCAAATATTATCGCTATATTTATTATTGAATCAATATTTTGTGGTTTTGCATTAAGCCAGATATAGACCATTCCAATGCCAAGTATAACTGCCAACAGTCCTCTTATGGTGGATGGTAAAATTTCTTGCGGAGTTTTCCATACCTTCTTTTTCCAAATTAAGGTCCATATGCCATATACAGTTGCTACGATAGATCCAACATATCCAAAAAGAGGAGCGAATGGGCCATAATTAATTTCTAAGATCATAATATGTTAAAATTGATTAATTGTGATATTAAAGTTAGGAGGAACATCTGCCGGAATTTCATCATACACAAAATTTGGAACGCCAATTCCAGATCCTCCGAAAATATATGAACCGGGAATTAGTGAACCTACAGTAGGAGATGATGGACTGCCAAATTTTTTCCAAGTAACAAAATAAGCAGGAGAAGCTAATATTTCAAGTCCATGATTGTGTGTATTGACTGTAATGTTTAAATATTTAGAATTATTATTTATTTGATTGTCAGATGATTGGTTTGTTTTAAAGAATTTTGATATATGGTCTGAAATCTTTGTGTTGAAAAATGATGCATGTCTTACTTCGATAAATGACGAAAGAGCGCTTTTAAGGTTTTTTTTTACAGAAACAGTACTTTCACTTGTAAAAAGTTTATTAGGAGATCTTTCTATGTGATTTAAAAACCTTTCTATATGTCTAAATCTATAAGGGTGATCGTAATAATTTTGAAAAAAATCAAGAGGAAGTAGTGTATTTCTTTTCTCTCTATCTTCAAAATACTGATAAATATCAATTGGAATATTTACTTCTCCAATTGCTAAGCAAGGTATTGAATCTCTAAAACCTATATTTTCTAAAAAGTCAATTTGAGATTTTAATATATTAAGATTTGCGTTAATATCACCTAGTTCGAGTCCCTTATATTCCCTATTAATTTTTTCAGTTCTATTTTCAAAAACTGAATTTAAATATTCTTGAGCAAGAAAATTTGCTACTTCTTTTGATTCAGAATTAAATTCTGATTCATAAAACTGGTTAAACTTTTCGGACATTTTTTTGTTTTTTTAACGATAATTCATTTGAAAATAAATTTCTTTTGGAAATTGTATTGCATTTAATTTTATGGGATAAATCTTAAGTCGGACTAAAATTTTAACAAACATCGTATTTAATTTAAATTTACCGCCACGTAAATACACCTGAATATTTGAAAAAAATAAAAAGATTTATTTAATTGCCTTCAACGTTGTAAGTAATTCTGGAATTTTGCTTACTTGCGATTCTGTCCAGAAATAATGTTCATTATCAGTAGAACCATTATCTTTTAAATAAATAGAAATTCTTCTGTTACTTTTTTCTATATAAAAACTGAACGTAATTTCTCTTGAATTGAAAATATATGTAACAGATTGTTTTTGTTCCGTTTTATCTTTTAGATTTGGAATAACATATTGTTCAATAAATAATGTAAACTCATCAACTTCATTTAAATCAATCCAAGAAGATTTAAAGTAGTTGTAGTTTCTTCCTGCAATTTGATATATTACAGTCATATCCATTTGCAATGATTTAACACTTTTATTTGATTTTAAATCAATTGCTTCAACAGGAAAGAAAGAAACTATTTCACCAAGTCCAGATTTAAATTCAGCTTTTACATTCCAATCTTTATTTATTTGAGTGATTTCTGCATTTTCAATAAATTGGCGGGTTTCAGAATTCTTATTTTGAGAGTAATTTTGTGTTATTGCAAAGATTATCAGGAATGTAGCGAGCAGTTTTTTCATTTTAGAATTTATGGTTGTTAGTTAGTTTGGTTTTCAAAACTAGGAACATAAAAACTAAATGCATTACGGAAAACCGTAAATGTAATTATGAAAAACCAAAGCCTAGCCCTGATAGAAGCGGCATCCTTTTTAGGCAAACGAAAAAGATCTTATTCAACTGTAAATATTCTGCCTAAAAAGATATACCGAATAGCAGGAAACAGCTCCTAAAAACCATCCTAATTCCACCAAAAATCTCTCTCAAAAAACACAAAAAAACAACGCTAGAATAATCAATAAATATTTCGTAATTTTGCAGTCCAATAAAAGGAATTAGAAAATGTTAGATAGACTTCAATATGTAAAGCAGCGTTTTGATGAGATTTCGGATTTGATTATTCAGCCGGATGTAATTGCTGATCAAAAACGTTATGTGCAACTCAACCAAGAATATAAAAGCATAAAAGCTTTGGTTGATAAGAGAGAAGAATACATTCTTGTTTTAGCAAATATTGACGAAGCAAACGAAATTATTGCTGACGGAAGCGATGCTGATATGGTTGAAATGGCCAAAATGCAACTTGACGAAGCAAAAGAACGATTGCCTCAATTAGAGGAGGAAATCAAATTTATGTTGATTCCTAAAGATCCTGAAGATGCTAAAAATGTTATGGTGGAGATTCGCGCCGGAACGGGTGGGGATGAAGCGAGTATTTTTGCAGGGGATTTATTTAGAATGTATACTAAATACTGTGAAGGCCAAGGATGGAGAACATCTGTGGTGGATATGAACGAAGGTACTTCGGGAGGTTTCAAAGAGGTTATTTTTGAAGTTTCGGGAGAAGATGTTTACGGAACTTTGAAGTTTGAAGCGGGTGTTCACCGTGTACAACGTGTGCCTCAGACAGAAACGCAAGGTCGTGTACATACGTCGGCAGCGACTGTTATGGTTTTGCCAGAAGCAGAAGAGTTTGATGTTCAAATCGATATGAACGATGTTCGTGTAGATTTCTTCTGTTCGTCAGGACCTGGAGGACAATCGGTAAATACTACGAAATCGGCTGTACGTTTAACGCACATTCCAACTGGATTAGTGGCGCAATGTCAGGATCAGAAATCGCAGCATAAAAATAAAGATAAAGCACTGAACGTTTTACGTTCTCGTTTATACGAACAAGAATTGGCTAAGAAAGAAGCTGAAGATGCTACAAAACGTACTTCTCAGGTAAGTTCTGGTGACCGTTCGGCTAAGATTCGTACGTACAACTATGCGCAAGGTCGTGTAACCGATCACCGTGTTGGTTTAACGCTTTACGATTTAGGAAACATCATGAATGGTGATATTCAGAAAATTGTTGCCGAGCTTCAATTGGTTAACAATATGGAGAAATTGAAGGAAGCTTCTGAGGTGTATTAATTTGAGGTTCTGAGGCACTAAGGTGCTAAGGTTCTGAGGTTTTTTCTCTTCGAACTTATAATATAGTAAAAGCCGAACTTGCGTTCGGCTTTTTTTTGAATTATCTCAAAAATATTAAAATATCGCCCAATGATTTTAACCACAGGTTATGTTTAAACGCGTTGCCTTCACCCCAACAAAAAAAACTTAGAACCTTAGCACCTTAGTACCTCAGAACCTTAGAAAAAATGCAAGAACCTTCTTAGATTTTTAAATTTTCGTTTTTTTTCTTCTAAAGGATGTTAAATTTTTGAGATTAATCTGTTAATAGATGTTTTGAGAATTTTCTTAAACTCAATATTTTAAATTAAGAGCATTACTACAAGATTTTACAGTGAAGTAAGATTAATAATATTTTTAAGTAAATCTTAGAGCCTTAGCAACTTAGAACCTTTGTATCTCAAAAAAAAACTTGCCAATCGTTAAGATTAGCAAGTTTTTTTTTGCCATTTTTTTGTTAATATTTGTGTGCTTTTTGAGAAAAAAGCGCAACTAATCAACCCCTTAAAAAATCTATGAAGAGAACTTTACTATTATTGTGCTTCTTTGGAAGCTTTTTTTACGCGCGATCGCAATCGTATTTCGGATTCAGAGACGATAATTATGCAGGAATCCAGTCGGCTCTATTTAATCCATCTGCTATTGTAGATTCTAAGTACAAAGCCGATGTTACTGTCTTTTCAGCCAGTGCAACAGGACAAAATGATTTGTATGCTTTTAATTTTGCCGAAGTTCTCGATGGAAATTATGACATTCATAAAGATGCAACCAAAACTATCAAAACAAACAATCGAGGGAATTTGAATTTAGATATTTTAGGGCCTTCGTTTATGATGAATATTACTCCCGAACATAGTATTGCTGTTTTTACAAGATTTCGAAGCGTTACAGGCATGGTTGATGTAAACGGCCAGCTGATTGATGAGGTAAGTAAAAATCTTGATGTCTCAAATAGTTTTTTAATTCAAGGTGGCAATCCAAACGGCGTGAGCAATTCTTGGGCAGAAATTGGAGCGAGTTATGCGACAATATTTTTAGACGAGGAAGATCATTTTATTAAAGGCGGACTTACGGTAAAATATTTAATGGCGGGCGTAAACGGCTACATCAGCGGAAATGATTTGAGTGTTGCTTTCAATAAAAATAATGTAAATCCGGCGTTGAGTGAATATTATTCGACAGGAACATTAAAAACGGCGGCAAGTTATGATTATCAAAACGGAAATGATCCTAAGTTTAGTGGCGCTTCGGCAGGCGTAGGTCTTGATTTGGGTTTTACGTATGAATACCGCACAAATTGCCACACTTGCATTGGAAACAGATATAAATTAAAAGCAGCTGCATCGATAACAGACATCGGAAAAATCAATTATAAAAACATCATCGAAAACACTTATAACTTGGCAGGAAGAGTAACGCAGGCCGATATTGATAGTGCTGAAAGTATTTTCGAATTCTTCGACAAGCATTATACAAAAGTGTCTTCAAAAACAGGCGTTAAAGCTAATTTGCCAACGGCATTGCACACTAATTTCGACTGGAATATTGATAATAGATTTTATCTGAATTTAAGCACTGATTTTAGCTTAGTGAATGCAAAAAACATAAACGCAACTGCACTCCCAAACTCGGTTACATTTACGCCTCGATATGAGACGAGGCAATTCAGTTTTTATGTTCCGGTAACGTACATGGAATATAGCGGCACCCAAATTGGAACTGGTTTTAGAGCTGGTCCACTATTTGTTGGATCAGGATCGCTGATTTCGAATTTATTTTCAAATACTTCAAAAGCATGCAATTTGTATGTTGGTTTGAAATTGCCAATTTATCAAAATTACAATTAAAGGTTCTGAGGGACTGAGGTTCTAAGGTTCTAAGGTTTTTTAATGAAAAAGGTGCTGTTTCACAAAGTGAAACAGCACCTTTTTTAGTTAAGAAAAGCGTTAGCTTTTACTAAAAAACCTTAGAACCTTAGAACCTCAGTCCCTCAGAACCTTAAAAATATAGCGTGTATTAACCGCTTAACCGTTTGTTGTGAAAAAACGTATAAACAAGTTAGATACCTAGAAATACTCTTGTGAATTCAAAACATTTATATAGATTAGAGTACATGTAAACTCCATTTTTTAATATGATATGGCTTAACTTTTCCATGATATAAAATTTTAGTTAAACAAATTACTCTTTAGATGGTTCGTATTGAGATGATTCTTCTTCTGAAGATGCATCTGGTGATTCGTGATGTGGTTTCGAAACCAAATTGGTTACGACCAGCTGAACGATTGAGCCCAAAATTCCCTTGAACATTGAATCGCCTTTTCCGACAATGAATTTTTTTGCCAAATATCCAATTCCGATACTGATGGCAGATTGGGCAATGTGGCTTTTAAATCCAACAGTTTCGTTGATTTCTTCAACCGTATTCCGAATCAGGTTGAGAGGTTTTAAATTCTCTTTAATATCGTCAATTTCATCTTTTATGGAACACCACTCGGCGTCTTGACGATTTTCTAAAAGCTTTATTCGCTGATTTAATTCACCAATATTATAAATAGTCTCCATTGTAGTCTTTTTTTAGTTATTAATAGTTAAATCAGTTTTTATCTTCTTTTAGAATACTTGAAATTATAGTATTCCCAATTGGCGTTTTTATTAAACTGTGATGCGTTTTATGAATCACAATTGCCACAATCAAATAAAAAAGCGCCATGATAAAAAAACCATAATAATACTCTCCGAGCTCTTTACCAAGCCATAAACTGATCCCAATATTAAGAAACAAGGTAAAAAATGCAACAACAACGCCAACTGCGATTTTGATGTTAAGGTTGATACCACATCGGCGACTGCACATACTGTTTTAAGTTTTAATAATTCTAAACTCGTTTTAGTATAATTTTCCGCTTTTTCATAAAGATTTAAATTTTCGTTTGTTGTTGCATTTGTTTCCATGATATAGGGTATTTTATGGTTTAAAAATCTCACTTAATTACTAAAATATTAGTAGTTTGTTTTTACAGTTTTTGCTTCGTCTTTAATTGAATTGTAGTCTTCTTTAACTTGATTGAATTTTGCTTTTCCTTCATCAATAATATCTTTACCATTTGAAGTGATTGTGCTTAAAATTCCGTCAAACTTTGTCCTTTCAGGTTATCTCCGTAATCTTTCGATTTATCTTTGATTTTTTTGCGTGTTTTGAACCTTTATCTGGTGCAAATAAAACTCCTAAAAATGCTCCTGCAGCTGCAGCTCCTAACAATTCCTAATAATGGTGTTACTCGTTTTCATAATATTTGATTTTAGTGATTAATATATAATTGTTAATATGATTTGTTTTAAATTTCTCGACCTTTGATAAGTCTGAACAATATTGCGATAATGGCAATCACTAATAAGATGTGGATAATGCTTCCGAAGCTATAAACAAAGAATCCAAGAGCCCAAAGAATAACTAAGATTACTGCGATTGTATATAATAAATTTGACATGGTTTTTATTTTTTAGAGGGTTAATTAATTCATTTTACTAATTCAGTTTATATGATAGGTATAAAGACAAGTTGCTGTTTTTAGCATCTGGGAACGGTAAAAGTTGTTCCCGCAACGGTTCTTTCTTTTCCTATTGTTGTTAATCCGTAATTGTATCTTAAACCAATACTTATTGGACTAAAATCGACTCCTACACCTGCAGATAAACCAGCATCAAATCTGTTTAAATCATCTGCGTTGATATCTTCGTCAAAGTTGAAGTCACCATCACCAGAAACTTTAGAACTTACCAGGTACGACGCGTAACCACCGGCATGAACATTAAAATTTTTGGTAATATTTACTCTCAATAACAAAGGAACTTCGATGTAATTCAATCTAAATTTTCCGGTTCCGCTTGCAAAGGCATTATTATATTCTAATTCGGCATCCTTTTGTAGTGTACAAAATTTCAGGCTGAATTGCGATAAAATCTGAAATAGGCAATGTTGCATAAACACCGGCATTAAATCCGTATATAATATTTTCGTCGTCGGCATCATTGTTATATAAATTAGACATGTTGAAACCTCCTTTTACACCAAACTCGGTAGTAACATTTTCGTCATTTTGTGCTTGAAGCATTCCAAATGAAGCTGAAAAAAATAAGGCTAAGGCGCATAAAAAATTAGAGTGCATTTTCATAATAAAAAATTTAGTTAATAATAGATGTTAAGGCGTTTAAATAAACTCTGTTTTTAATCTTTGTGTTTCCCTCAAAAGCAAATACTGGTCTGGCAAATACTGAATCACTAATTTTAAAATCTTTTCGTCGTTTGTTTCAGACGAAATTTTTTCAAATAAATTAATCTGTTCTAATAATGATTCTGAAATTGAATTCAGATACGTTTTATTAAAAGAACTTTCATCAGTAGCAATCAATTCATATAAATCTCTTTTATGCGTCACATTTATATCAGTTATAATAATTAGCTTTTTATTAGCCATTTCTGATATTTTCTGAAGCAATTGATTTTGATGATCTTCAATTTTTTTGCTCAATTCCTGTATCGAATTTTCTGAACGTTTTTGTGCAAATTGACTTTTTGAAATAAGCGCGTTGCTCACATTTCCTGCAGCAATAAAAAACGAACTTTCAGCTTGATCGTTATCAGTTTGCTGTTTGTTTTTTTGGCTAAAAGTTTCATTTTTAAAAGGACTTGCTCTTTGATGTTCTTTTCTTCCGCATGCTGAAAAAGAGATTATAATCAATAAGAAAAAGACTTTTAAAATAGCTGCTTTTATATGGGGCATTGCTTTCATTATTACTTCATAAAGTATTACATTACAAAGGTGCTAACGAATACCTTGTTTTGCTTTACAGCATAAAAAAGAATCGTTATATAATTCCCATAATCGTTTTATATAAAGGCTTTAAGGTGTTTTTTTGCAGAAAAAAGAGCGTTAACAACAAATAATCATTTATTTGTGTTAACGCTCTTTGTAGGAATTTGTATGTTTTTTAGTCCGGAAGAAAAACAGTAAACAGAGAACCTTTTCCCTGAACACTGTCAGCCAAAATATAACCTTTATGATTTTCTACAATTTTTTTGCAGATTGCTAAACCAATTCCAGTTCCAGGATAATCTGTTTTTGAATGCAGACGCTGAAAAAGAACAAAAATAGTTTCTTTAAACTGCGGGTCAAATCCCATTCCGTTGTCCGAAAAAGTGATTTTGTGGTATTTTTTTATAGATTGTTCCAATAAATCAGGATAACTTTCTGAAAGCACTTTTTCGCTTTCAATACTAATTTCCGGAGTTCGACCAGGCTGACTGTATTTTAATGAATTTCCAATCAAGTTGATGAAGAGCTGTTCAATTTGATACGGAATCACATCTAATTTTGGGAGTTTTGAAGCCGTAATAATTGCTTTTTTCTCCTGAATAATTTCAGTTAATTCAGATTCTGCGTTTTCCAGAAGTTCATTTAAATTCGATTTTATAAACTCTTTCTTAGTAGTATTGGTTCTTGAAAATAAAAGTAGATCATCAATTAAAACACGCATTCTTTTTGCCGAACTTTCGATTTTAGAAAGATAGTCGCGTGCACTGTCAGACATTACCGCTTTATCGGCATCTGAAACTCTTGAAATAAAAGTCTGTATTTTTCTAAGTGGTTCCTGCAAATCATGACTCGCAACGTGATTGAAAGAAGCTAGTTCTTTATTGCTTTTTTCTAATTCTCTGTTTCGTTCCTGAAGTTCAATATTTAAAAGATGCTCATCAGTAATATCAAAATTAATTCCGAGTAAAATTTTGCTTCCTTGCTGATCGGTCAATAATTTTCCGGTGGATTTAAAATGCCTGATTTCGTTATCGGGGCGTTTAATTTTATAATAAATAAATGGAAGATTCTTTTTCTCCATGATTCTTTCCATAGATACTGCAACGGCATCTTTATCATCTGGGTGTACAAAATCAAGAAAAGTTTCTTTTACAGGAACAAAAGAGTTTGGTGGAACGCCCAATATTCGGTACTGATTATCAGAATAATCAATTTTATTTGAATCCAAATCCCATTGCCAAGTGCTGAATTTTCCAATAATTTCCGATTCGGACATCAAACCGCTGGAAATTAAAAGCCTTTTATTGAATACTTTCAAACGTTCAAAATCTCGGCTGATTTGTCTGTAGCCCAATAAAATAAAAGTTAAAGCCGTTAGAAAAAGTGAAATCGAAAAAATGGGACTTAGGGAAATTTCCTGATCGTAAATTTTCTGTCTGTTTTCTAAATATTTTTTTTCGATATCATTCATTTTGTCCACTTGAAACCGAATATTTTCCATTAAAATTCTGCCTCCAAACATATGATTGTCAAGTTTTCTTTTATCGTATGTTTTAGGATCGCTGTATTTCAGGCAATTTTCAAAAGAAACAAATCGCTGAATAATGAGTTTAAATAAATTTTCGAGATTCTGCTGCTGAATTGGGTTATCGGCAGTCAGTTTTTTTAAGGTAATGAACGAAGCATTTACTTTGTCGCGCGAGTAAAGATAGGGAGCTAAAAAACGGCCATTGCGTGTTATAATGTACCCGCGCTGGCCTGTTTCAGCATCTTTAATCGCCGACATTAATCGTTCTAATTGAATGTTTATTTCATAAGTATGCATCACAAGCTTACTTGATTCATTCAAGTCCTGATTGTGCTTGTAAGCAATGGATGATAGAAATAACAGAATGAAAACTGCGATTACAAAAATAACTCTCAAAGAGTTTGAAGAATTAAAATTTGGTATCCATTTCATGTGAAAGGCTTATACTATTTTAGTCGCAACAGGAAATTATCACGATTTAACCCAGAGGTATGATAGTGCCAGTTTACGGTCACGACTTCATTAATTATTTTTTTAAGCGTATTAAAATCGCTTGGCTTTTTGATGTAAATATTGGCACCTTGAATAAATGTATCTTCAATATCTTCTTCAGATGATGAAGTAGAGTAGATGGCAATAATAATATTTTTAAGACGCTCTGTTTTTTTGATTTCAATCAAACATTCTTTACCTGTTTTTTTTGGCATGTTCAAATCCAGAAACAAAATATCCGGAAGTTTGTTGTCAAGATTGTTTAAATGATCCATTAACTGCATTCCGTCGTGAACAAAATCTACATTGGTCTGAATTTTTATTTCTTCAAATGCATCCTTAAAAAAAAGACGATCATCTTCATCATCATCAGCTAATAAAATATATAATGCGTTTTTTTGCATTTTAGTGTGGTATTTAGGTTTTTATTTTAAATTTTCTCTTCGTTTCTTAATTATTCTTTGAAAAGCCGAAGGTGTAATTCCGGTTGTATTCTTAAATTGTGTGCTCAAATGCGCAACACTCGAATAATTAAGCAAAAAAGCAATTTCAGTCAAACTCATTTCATTTATAATAATAAGCTGTTTTGCTCTTTCAATTTTTTGTAAAATGATAAAATTTTCGATAGAAGAATAAGTGACTTCCGAAAAAACATTAGATAAATAGCCGTAACTGTGATTCAATTTCTCGGCTAGAAAAACAGAACTTTTGTAATTGTTGCTGTCTTCCATGAAAACAAGTTCAATTATGGCATCTTTTATTTTTTGTACCAAAACACTTTTTTGATTCTCTACGATTTCAAAACCGCACGGACTCAAATTATTTTTTAAAGTTTCTAGAGCATCAGCATCAAGGTTGTCAGCAATCTCGATCTCGCCAAAACCAAGACTTGTAAAACTAATATTTTGTTTGTCAAGGTTGTGTTTTAGATAAAGAGAACAAATGGTATTAATGTCGAACTTTATAAATACTTTCATTTTATAAAAATTTGGTTAAAGATACTTAATTTATTTTTGGTTATAGTATTTAAGATTTGTTTGAAATGCCGAAAATAGAAGAAAAACAAGTAAAATTTTCAAAAAAATACCGTCTAGTACAAGTATTAGACGGTATTCCCTGATTGAGTTCAAAGATTTTACAAATCTGCAATAATTTTACGAACCTCATCTTTTGTTTTTCCTAATTTTTGTTGAAGTTTTCCGTACATTTCGTCTTCTTTTCCTTCATCATATAATAAGTCATCATCAGTAAGGTCAGCATATTGCTGTTTCAATTTTCCTTTTAACTCATTCCAGTTTCCTTTTATTTCTGTAGTATTCATGATAGTCTGATTTAGTAATTATTTGTTTTGTAAAATTGCAATTTAAGCACAAAATAAGTGTTATATTAATTTTGGATAACGCTGCATAATTCACATTTTTAAGCTTGATAACGTCGCAGAATCCAAGCCATTTTTTCATGTTCCTGCAAAAGTCCCGTTATAAAATCAGTAGAACCAGCGTCGTTGGCTTCATTTTCAAAAACCGGAATATAATCTCTAAATTCGGTTACTAATTGTTCGTGATTTTCTAAAAGTTCTTCCAGCATATGTTTTTGCGAAGCATATTCTTTTGGAGATTCCTTTAAAGTCGAATTTTCAATAAACTCTTTCATCGTTCCAATTGTTTTTTCGCCAAGCTGACTGATTCTTTCTGCAACTTCATCAATCTGCGCTTCTAAAATTCTATATTGGTCTTCAAACAATTTATGCAGTTCCATAAAACTGTTTCCAGAAATGTTCCAATGAAATTTTCTTGTTTTCACGTATAGTGTCATTTCGTTTGATAAAATCGTGGCTAATATGCTAGTGCTTTTCTTTAAATTTTTCGTCGATATTCCGATGTTTGGACTCATAACTGTCTGATTTTTGGGTTCATTTCAAAATTATATAAGACTACTTCCTTTTTTCTTACATAATTTTAAGAAGATGTTATAGGAATTCAATGTTTTAGTCGAAAGTCAAAAGTCAAAAGAAAAATACTGAAATATCTATGATGTCACCCTGAGCGAAGTCGAAGGGCGCTCCAATTGAAACGTGGGCTTCGACTCCGCTCAGCCTGACAATGCGAGTATAACATTAAACGTAAAAAACAGGAAAAACCTGAAACATTTAGAATGTCACCCTGAGCGAAGTCGAAGGGCGCTCCAATTGGAAAGTGGGCTTCGACTTCGCTCAGCCTGACAACGTAAGAGAACATGAAACATGAAACCTCAAACTTGAAACTAATAATTTTATTCGTAATTTTGCGCGACTATTAAAACACACTATGACAACACAACAGCTTCACGAACAAATTCTTCAAAAAAAATCATTTTTATGCGTTGGCTTAGATCCTGATTTAAGCAAACTTCCAGCACATTTATTAGAAACTGAAGATCCAATTTTCGAATTTAATAAAGCGATAATCGATGCCACTCACGATTTAGCAGTTGGATACAAACCAAATACGGCTTTTTTTGAAGCATACGGGATAAAAGGCTGGATGTCATTGCAGAAAACAATTAATTATATCAATGAAAATTATCCTGAAGTTTTTACAATTGCCGATGCAAAACGCGGTGATATTGGAAACACTTCAAGTATGTATGCAAAAGCTTTTTTTGAAGACTTGAATTTTGACAGTGTAACCGTTGCACCTTATATGGGAAAAGATTCGGTTGAACCTTTTTTGGCTTTCGAAAACAAACATACAATTATGTTGGCTTTAACTTCAAACGAAGGCGCATTCGATTTTCAGACTTTAAATACAAACGGAACAGAATTGTATAAACAAGTTTTAGAAACTTCTAAAACATGGAAAAACAGCGAAAACTTAATGTATGTTGTTGGTGCTACAAAAGCAGAATATTTTGCCGATATCAGAAAAATTGTTCCAGACAGCTTCTTATTAGTTCCAGGAATTGGCGCTCAAGGCGGAAGCTTATCTGAAGTTTGCAAATACGGAATGAATGATAAAATTGGTTTATTGGTAAACTCAGCAAGAGCGATTATCTACGCTTCAAAAGGAACTGATTTTGCTGAAAAAGCTAGAGAAGAGGCTTTGAAAGTACAGCAGGAAATGGAAAGTATTATTGGTTTAAAGTTTCAGGTTTAAAGTTTCAAGTTTGCTTTACTTTGAACTTAATTAACCGCAAAGTTCGCTAAGATTTTTTGCAAGGTTCGCAAATAAAAACTTTGCGTTCATAGCGTAAATCTTTGCGAACTTTGCGGTTAAATATACACTCCAACAACTTGAAACAAAGAAAACATGAAACAAATAATCGATCAGCTTGGCACGATACATTCTTTTGAAAATTCTCCGAAGAGAATAATTTCTCTCGTACCTTCCCAAACAGAATTGCTTTATGATTTAGGTTTAGAAGATAAAGTCATCGGAATCACGAAATTCTGTGTTCATCCCTTTCATTTAAAATTTACCAAAAAGATTGTCGGCGGAACGAAGAAAATTCATTTTGAAAAAATAAAGCTTTTGCAGCCGGACATTATCATCTGTAATAAAGAAGAAAATACCGAGGAGATTGTAAAGCAACTACAGGAAATTTGTCCAGTTTGGGTTACAAATATTATTTCTGTTGAAGATAATTTTCAGATGATTTCAGATTTTGGTCAAATCTTCAATTGTCGAACCGAAGCTCAAAAGTGGAATGACAAATTGGCTTTCGCCTTGAGTGATTTCAAAAAATACATTCAGAATATTGAAGTTAAAAAAGCAGCTTATTTCATTTGGAAAACCCCCTATATGGTTGCGGGAAATGATACGTATATAAACGAATTTTTAAAACTGAATCATTTCAAAAATATCTACGAAGATAAAGGGCGTTATCCTGAAATCGAACTTAAGAAATTACGTTTAGAAGGCGATCCTGATATTGTTTTTCTTTCCTCAGAACCTTATCCTTTTAAAGAAGAAGATGCTTTTGAAATTGGAAGGTTTACGCATCACGCCAAAACCATTTTCGTCGATGGCGAAATGTTTTCTTGGCACGGAAGCCGATTGTTAAAGGCTTTCGCTTATTTTAAATTACTCCACGAAAGATTGAAGAATTAGTTTTTGTTTCAAGTTTCAAGTTGTTGGATGCTTAACCGCTAAGAACGCTAAGATTTACGCAAAGTTCGCAAGGTTTTTTATATAAAGCTTTGCGAACTTTATGTTTTTATGCAAAGTCTGGCAGAAAAAACTTTGCGCTCTTTGCGGTTAAATATGTTCAAAGTAAAGAAACCTGAAACCTGAAACAAAAAAAATGCCGGCATCGATAAGACGCCGGCATTATTTAACTAACCAAAACCAAAATAATAAATAACCAGTTTATTACAGTACAAAGATCCGACATATATCAATCTTATGCTGTTAAGGTCTTGTTATTACTTTGTTGGAAATAAGTTAATGTCAAAACTTGCAGTTTAAATTTCTTTGTTTCAAGTTAATTGAATTACATTTTTTAACCGCAAAGAACGCTAAGATTTGCGCAAAGTTCGCAAAGCTTTTACATAAAGCTTTGCGAACTTTCCGTTTATATAAAAACACTCACAAATAAAAAAAACTTTGCGCTCTTTGCGTTAAAATTATGCTCAAAGTAAAGCAACTTGAAACAAAGAAAACCTGAAACTTGAAATCAAATTAATACAAAAAAAGAATGCCGGCATCTCGAAGACGCCGGCATCATTTAACTAACCAAAACCAAAATAATAAATAACCAGTTTATTACATTACAAATGTCCGACATATATCAATCTTTTGCTGTTAAGGTTTTGTTATTACTTTGTTGACCATAAGTTAAGATTTGTCAAAACCTATTTCTGAGCTTTCTGCAGCGATATATAATTTTTGATTATTAAAATATAATAACAATCAATTTTGTTTATTAATATGCTAAAGATAAGTTTGTATATTTGGTAATATCTTAAATATCAGCAATATGTGCTTTTTGAAAAAATTAGCATTTTAATAGAAATAACTAAAAAAAGAAGAAGAGATGAGCGAATCAATTGAAAGTAAATGTCCATTTCATAACGGACAAATGAAAGAAACATCAGGAGCAGGAACCTCTAATAAAGATTGGTGGCCAAATCGTTTAAATCTAAACATTTTGCGTCAGCATTCTAGTTTATCAGATCCTATGGAAAAAGGTTTTGATTATGCGGAGGCGTTTAAAACTTTGGATTTAAATGAAGTAAAAAAAGATCTTTTCGCATTAATGACTGATTCTCAGGATTGGTGGCCAGCTGATTATGGTCATTATGGTCCTTTGTTTATTCGTATGGCTTGGCACAGTGCAGGAACTTATCGTATTTCTGATGGACGTGGAGGCGCCAGCTCAGGCAATCAACGTTTTGCACCTCTTAACAGTTGGCCAGATAATGGTAATTTAGATAAAGCTCGTTTTTTGCTTTGGCCTATTAAACAAAAATATGGGAATAAAATTTCATGGGCTGATTTAATGATTTTGACAGGGAACTGCGCTTTAGAATCTATGGGATTCAAAACTTTTGGATTTGCTGGTGGAAGAGAAGATGTTTGGGAACCAGAGCAAGATGTGAATTGGGGTAATGAAAAAGAATGGTTAGCTACTAGTGACAAAGCTAATAGCAGATACTCTGGCGATAGAGACTTAGAGAATCCTCTTGCTGCAGTGCAAATGGGACTAATATATGTAAACCCAGAAGGTCCAGATGGAAATCCTGATCCGATAGGTTCTGGTAGAGATATTAGAGAAACTTTTGCCCGTATGGCGATGAACGATGAGGAAACGGTAGCTTTGACGGCTGGTGGACATACTTTTGGTAAAGCACACGGAGCTGGAGATGCATCATTGGTAGGAGCAGAACCAGAAGGTGCAAGCATTGAACAAATGGGGTTAGGATGGAAAAGTACACACGGTACAGGAGTAGGTGGAGATGCTATTACAAGTGGTATTGAAGGTGCTTGGAAACCAAATCCGACAACTTGGGATAATGGTTATTTTGAAACATTATTCAAATATGATTGGAAATTAACTAAAAGTCCTGCAGGAGCACATCAGTGGACACCAACTGATGAAAGTGCCGCGACAACTGTAGAAGATGCACATGATCCAACAAAAAGACATGCGCCAATGATGACAACGGCAGATATGGCCATGAAAATGGATCCAGCTTATGAAAAAATTTCAAGAGATTACATGCAAAATTTTGACAAATTTGCAGATGCTTTTGCAAGAGCTTGGTACAAACTGACTCACAGAGATATGGGGCCAATTGCTCGTTATTTAGGTCCGGAAGTTCCTAGTGAAGTATTGATTTGGCAAGACCCGATTCCTGCTGCTAAAAGCGAATTAAATCACAATGATATTGCTGTTTTAAAAGATAAAATTCTTTCTAGTGGTCTTTCGATTTCACAATTGGTATCGACTGCTTGGGCTTCGGCTTCAACTTTCCGTGGCTCTGATAAACGCGGAGGTGCTAATGGTGCCCGTATTCGTTTTGAACCGCAAATTAATTGGGAAGTGAATTCGCCAACTCAATTAAAAAATGTCTTAGCAACTTATGAATCAATACAAAATGAATTTACAAGTTCTGGAAAAATAGTTTCTATTGCAGATTTAATTGTTTTGGGAGGATCTGTAGGAATTGAAAAAGCTGCGGCAAATGCAGGAATAAATATTGATGCTCCTTTTACTCCAGGTAGAGGTGATACTACTTTAGAGCAAACAGATGTTCATTCTTTTAATGCTCTAGAACCAAAAGCTGATGGATTCAGAAACTATAAAAGTGCAAAATCCAATGGAATAACAGAAGAACTTTTAGTTGATAAAGCACAATTGTTAGGCTTAACAGCACCGGAAATGACCGTTTTATTAGGTGGTTTAAGAGTGCTGAATACCAATTATGATGGTTCTAAGCATGGTGTATTGACAAAAAATACAGAAACATTGAATAATGACTTCTTCATCAATTTACTGGATTTAGGTACGGTATGGAAAGCAACTAACGAAAGTGGCGAAACTTTTGAAGGCCATAATCGCAAAACAGGTGAACTGAAATGGACAGCAACTCGTGCAGATCTTATTTTCGGTTCAAATTCAGAATTGCGTGCTATTGCAGAAGTTTACGCTTGCAACGATGCAAAAGAAAGATTCGTAAAAGATTTTGTGACCGTATGGACTAAAGTAATGAATGCCGACCGATTTGATTTAGTTAAATAAGGCTCAAAGATTCAGAGCAACAAAGGTTCAAAGTCTCTTTACTTTATATTAAAACAAAACCCGACAGATTTTTAAAATCTGTCGGGTTTATTATATTATTTCGATTCTGGAAACCTTTGTTACTTTGTCTCTTTAAAAGGAACTAAGAAAAAACCACCGTCTTATTGCTATAAACCATTGTTTTACGTTCAGCATGCAATTTAATTGCTCTTGCCAAAACAATTCGTTCTAAATCTCTTCCTTTCATTATAAAATCTTCAACCGAATGAATATGCGAAACTCTGGCAATATCTTGCTCGATAATTGGCCCTTCGTCTAATTCTTCGGTAACATAATGGCTTGTTGCTCCAATAATTTTTACACCGCGCTTAAACGCCGAATGGTAAGGTTTTGCGCCAGGAAAAGCTGGCAAAAACGAATGGTGAATATTGATGATTTTATTTTCGTAAAGCGAAATTAATTTTGGTGTAACGATCTGCATGTAGCGCGCCAAAACAATAAAATTGATTTCGTATCTTTTTAAAAATTCAATTTGTTTGGCTTCGCCTTCCTCTTTGTTGTCTTTTGTAAATGGGACACAATGAAACGGAATGTCAAAGCGTTCTGCAATAGATCTTAGATCGTTATGATTGCTTATAATAACCGGAATCTCAACATTTAGTTCATCAGCGCTGTAACGCCCTAAAATATCAAAAAGGCAATGGTCGTATTTAGAGACAAATAAAGCCATTTTTGGTTTTTGTTCCTGATTGTACAAATCCCATGACATATTAAAATCAGAAGCGATGGTTTGGTTGAAATCAGCTTTAAAGCTTTCAATTGTAGTTTTTTGATTGGTAAATTCACATTCCAATCGCATAAAAAATACATTTTGCTCCACATCAACATGCTGATCAATGTATGTGATATTTCCTTCGACTTTTGCAATAAAAGTAGTCACTGCCGCGATAATGCCTTTTTGGTCTTTACAATGAATAAGAATGGTAATTTTTTGCATCTTTTTTGGTTAATCGGTTAATCGTTTATTTGTTTAATCGTTTGTTCGATTTGACGAATAAACGATTAAACAGTTAAACAACAAAAACTATTTTCCGTCCTGCATGGCAAAAACGCTTTTCAATAAAGGCGTTGTTCTTGCACTGATATTATTTCGGATTTCTTTTTCTTCTACAGCAATCATTTTATAAACGCCTGCTAGCGCCTGATTCGTTGTGTAATCTGTCAAATCAGGATTTACTTTTTTTACAAGCGGAATAGTATTGTACTTGTTTATAATATTAGTCCAAACTACATCGGCACCAACTTTTGCAAATGAATTTTTAATCACCGGATTAAATTTTCCGTACAAGGCTGTTGTTGTAGTTCCTTGTAAATAAGTTGTTGCAGCACTGTCATTTCCTAACAAAATGTTTTTAGCATCTGTAAACGACATATTTTTCACAGCCGAAACAAATATTGGAGTTGCTTCTTTAACAGCATCTTCCGCAGCGCGATTCAGCATTTTAATTCCTTCATCAGCAAGTGAGCTCAAACCAACTTTTCTTAACGTGGCATCTACTTTTTGCAATTCTGCGGGCATTAAAATCTTTACAGCTTCATTTTTGTAAAAACCATCAACCGCAGTTAATTTACTAACTTGTTGTGTAATTCCTTTGTTTAAAGCTTCTTTTAATCCGGCTGAAATGTCAATACCGCCAACAGGAATTTGTGACGAAATTTGTGGCAACTGATTTAAAGTCTGCTGCATTTCTGCGCATGAAACGAGTGAAAATGTAAAGGCTAATAATAAAATCTTTTTCATTTGGGGTTTTATTTAAGTTTCAAAAGTACTACTTATTCAAAAACAACGCCACAATTTTATTTCAGGAGCAGAAAGATTTTGTTTCATAATTAACACTCGTCCCGCTATTCGTTTCAATCTTTTGTTTTTTAAAGAAAAAACAAAAGGATTTCCACTGCTATCGGGGCTATATTAGAAAATTTCGTTTTTTAAGATGTAGGGAAGGAAGTGAAAATAGGAGTTAAATTATCGATTTATTTTTTCATCAAATCAATTTTCTCACCTGTTTTTTCAATATAAACAGACATTTCACTGTACTTCCAGGTTCCTCTTTTTTCGCCTACAACAAAGAGTGTTGCTTTCCCTTTAGGGCCTTTTAGAGGTACTTGCACATCACATTTTCTTATTTCGTTGGTCGTGACGACGGTTCCAGAAACCATTCCGTCTGTTTCTATTGGAGAACCAAGCTTTTCTGTTAGAATTTTATTATGCTCAACACGTGTCATCGATTCGATATAAGCATCAGAATCTTTGATGATTGAAGTAACTTCAAAGAATACTCCAAATAATAATAAAGCAAACAATACGATAAGACTTAGGCAGCCGGTAGGAACAAACCATTTCCAGTTTCGGTTCCACCAGTTTCTTTTATCAACAATAAGTTCGTTTGAATCTTCCATATTTTAGCTTTGTTATAATTGGTTGAATATCAAAGCTAAAATATGGAATTCCTTTATAAAATTCAATTTAAATTAGAGTTATAATTCCTGCAGACTATTTAAATCATACAAATCATATAAATTAGAATTTTGAGTCAAAGCTGTTGTGTTTACTTTTTCCAACATTGTAAAGGTGTAATCTTTTCCGCCTTTTGCTAAAAAATACAATGATTTAAGTATGTAAATGGGGCTATTAGGCAATGTTTGAAGATTTAGATTTAAATTTGAAAAGAAATGCTTTAAAGCGTATTTAAAAGTATTTTCTTCTGGACGAACAAAATAAATGTTTGAGGGTTTAATTTTTTGAATTAATCCTGACATATAAGGGAATTGAACAAATTTGCCTCCTTGTTGTACTAATAAATTTATTTCGAACGGTGTTAGTCCTTCTGTATTATTTGCTTCCATAATTAATTTAATTAAAATTTTAGTGGTATTATTATGGTGCAAATTTCAAAAAAAATAAAAAGTATGTTTAATTGTAAAAGTCTAAAAAATAGTGTTTTAAGTCTTTTTTTTGTAAATAAAAAATCGAGAACCCACCTAAATGAATTCCCGATTTGTATCGTATTATCGTTAAAATTAATTTGAAGTAACAGATAATTGACTATTTAATTCATTATCTCTGTTATAAACATCTTGAAAGAAACCAATTTCACCATTTTCATTCACTAACGAAGTAAAGTAGCAAATGTAGATAGGAACTTTTTTAGCTAATTTAAAACTGTTTTCTGTTTTTCCAGCCATAGCCTCATCAATTTTTTCCGGAGTCCATTCTGGATAATCTTTAAGCATTGCAACAGCTAATTCTTTTGCCAATTTTACATTTACACAGCCATGACTGAATGTTCTTTTTTCAAAATCGAATAACGTTTTAGCCGGCGTATCGTGCATATAAATATCATCTGGATTTGGGAACACAAATTTTACTAATCCTAAAGAGTTTTCTGGTCCTGGTTTTTGTCTAACTTGACCGTTCACCATTTCCATATTATGATCAGCAAGATAATTTGGATCTGCAGCAATTTTAGATTTTAATTCGTTTTGCACAATGCTTTGTGGCACTGTCCAATACGGACTGAAAACAATTCTATCAATTTCACCATTAAAAATAGTGGTTTTTGTTAAAGATGAACCCACAAATACATTCGATCTTAAAACAACTTTTCCGTTTTTCACATAAACCAATTCGTATGAAGGAACGTTCACGAAAACATATTCATCATTTCCAGCCATTTGAGCTGAAATTTCACGACATCTTTCTATGTTCAGCATCAACGTTTTTACTTTATCAGAAAGAGGCACATTCATTTCTTTAATATGTTCTTCTGCAAGAATATAATTAGGTTTAAATCCGTTACGAACTTTGTATTTCATAACAGCATCCATTAATTCGCGGTCATAAACATCGCTTTTAGAATCCTGTTTTAAATCTCCTAATAAGTATAAACGAGTTCTAACTTGTGCAATTGTAGGCGAAACTGCATCAGGACGTAAGTCTTTATAAGGAATCTCTGCAACAATAGGTTTCCATTTATTTGATCTTTCTATTTTTTGATATTGTTTTAAAGCACCTTGCAATTTATAATATTGATCAAAAGCCACTTTATTATCTTCTGGAGCAGCTGATTCTTCAATTGTGCTGTAATTCATAAAGTCTTTCAGCATAGTATCATAAGACACGTTTTTATCAGCATTACTTTTTTTAGCATAAACAATATATAAGGAACTCAAAAGCATATCAGCATCTGTTTTTGAAAGATTTGTTGTTGCTGAAGAATCAAAAAGCTGATCAATTTCTTTTTGATAAGGAATTACCAAATCATTTGTTTTTTTTGCTTTTTGATACAAAGCAGATGCAAATTCACTTATTTGATCTTCATCATACCAGATTGTACCCAGAGTTCTGTTTTTGTACAATGACATGATATCAGATTTATATTTTTTCAAGTCCGAATATCTTTTAAAGAAGTCGTTTGAAATTTCATTTTCGTCATCATTGGGGTTAATATTGATGGCGGTAGCGTTTGGAGTTTTTGTATTTGAAAAATTTGTATTTTCAATTTTATTATAAGAGGATACAAAAAAACTCAAACCTAAAATTACGGTGAATGAATATAGTGTTTTCATTTTTTTTAAATTTTTACGTTTTACTTTTTATTTGCTAAGTTTTGGTAAAAATTTGGGGCTTTTCTACACTGCTAAATTACTATGAGAGAGAGCAAAACATGTTTTTTGATTTTGTTTAAATGTTGCGAAATTGCCATGTCTTTAAGCTTTCTTTAACTTATATCAATTCACCATAAAAATTGTTACCCTTGAAATCAAAAAAACATTTTTCTTTTTTTTGTTAACATAACGCTATTCTTTTGATCAAATATTAAAATAATTTGTACATTGGTCGCTCAAAATTATCATATTCATAAAATGGAACCACAATTACCATATATTCCTAAAAATAAAGTAAGAATTGTCACAGCAGCTTCGCTATTTGACGGACATGATGCTGCAATTAATATTATGCGTCGTATTATTCAGTCAACGGGAGTTGAAGTAATACATTTAGGTCATGACCGAAGTGTAGAAGAAGTTGTAAATACTGCAATTCAGGAAGACGCTAATGCAATTGCAATGACATCCTACCAAGGCGGGCACAATGAGTACTTTAAATATATGTATGATTTGCTTCATGAAAAAGGAGCAGGGCATATCAAGATTTTTGGAGGCGGAGGCGGTGTAATTCTGCCAAGCGAAATTTCAGAATTGCATGAATATGGAATTACCAGAATTTATTCTCCAGATGATGGCCGATCTTTAGGACTTCAGGGAATGATTAATGATTTGGTGCAACGTGCTGATTTTCCTATTGGAGATAAATTAAATGGAGAAATCGATCATATCGAAAATAAAGTTCCAACTGCAATTGCACGTTTAATTTCATCGGCAGAGAATTTCCCAGAAATTGCAAAACCTGTTTTCGATAAAATTCACGAAAGCAATGCTAGTTCTAAAATTCCGGTTTTAGGAATTACAGGAACAGGGGGAGCCGGAAAATCTTCTTTGGTTGACGAATTGGTTCGTCGTTTTTTAATTGATTTTCCTGAGAAAACAATCGGATTAATTTCTGTCGATCCTTCGAAAAGAAAAACAGGAGGAGCACTTTTAGGAGACAGAATTCGTATGAATGCTATCAATAACCCTCGTGTGTATATGCGTTCGTTGGCGACACGTCAGTCGAATTTGGCTTTGTCTAAATATGTTGCCGAAGCGATTCAAGTTTTAAAAGCAGCAAAATATGATTTGATTATTCTTAGAAACTTCAGGAATCGGGCAGTCGGATACGGAGATTATGGATCATTCTGATGTATCCTTATATGTAATGACTCCAGAATTTGGAGCGGCAACACAATTGGAAAAAATCGACATGCTTGATTTTGCCGATTTAGTTGCGTTAAATAAATTTGATAAAAGAGGCGCGCTTGATGCGTTGCGCGATGTAAAAAAACAATATCAAAGAAACCATAATCTTTGGGATAAAAATCCTGATGAAATGCCCGTTTTCGGAACGATTGCTTCGCAGTTTAACGATCCGGGAATGAATACGCTTTACAAAGCGATTATGGATAAAATGGTTGAAAAAACGGATTCGGATTTGAAATCGACTTTTAAAATTACGCAAGAAATGAGCGAGAAAATCTTCGTGATTCCGCCACACAGAACACGTTATTTATCTGAAATTGCAGAGAATAATAGAAATTATGATGAAACAGCACTTTCACAACAAAAAGTAGCTCAAAAACTATACGGAATTTTCAAAACGATTGAATCCGTTTCTGGAAAACTTCCTCAAATAAATAAAGCTGGAATTGATGATTCTTCTGTTTTAACAGCAGGATTTCAAGAACATGATGAAAACAGAATCTTTTTAAATCTTTTACTGAATCAATTTGATAAAGTAAAAATGGATTTAGATCCGTACAATTGGGAAATTATCTTGAATTGGGATGAAAAAGTAGCGAAATATAAAAATCCAGTTTACTCATTTAAAGTTCGTGATAAAGAAATCAAGATTGCAACGCATTCTGAAAGTTTATCACATTTACAGATTCCGAAAATTGCTCTGCCTAAATATGAAGCTTGGGGCGATATTTTGCGTTGGAATTTACAGGAAAATGTTCCAGGCGAATTTCCTTTTGCTTCGGGATTATATCCTTTTAAACGAGAGGGCGAAGATCCGTCAAGAATGTTTGCGGGCGAAGGAGGACCAGAAAGAACCAATAAACGTTTTCACTATGTGAGTGCAGGAATGCCGGCAAAACGACTTTCAACCGCTTTTGATAGCGTTACTTTATACGGAAACGATCCAGATTTGCGTCCGGATATTTACGGAAAAATTGGAAATGCGGGAGTTTCAATCTGTTGTTTGGATGATGCTAAAAAACTGTATTCTGGTTTTGATTTGGTTCATGCTTTAACTTCGGTAAGTATGACAATTAATGGACCTGCGCCAATGTTGTTAGGTTTCTTTATGAATGCGGCAATTGATCAGCAATGTGAGATTTACATCAAAGAAAATGATTTAGAAAAAGAAGTTGAAGCTAAAATCAACAAATTATATAAAGAAAAAGGAATTGAAAGACCAAAATACCAAGGCGATTTGCCAGAAGGAAACAATGGTTTAGGATTAATGCTTTTAGGCGTTACCGGCGATCAGGTTTTGCCTTTGGATGTTTATAATGAAATAAAAATCAAAACATTATCGCAAGTTCGTGGAACAGTTCAGGCCGATATTTTAAAAGAAGATCAGGCGCAAAATACTTGTATTTTCTCAACCGAATTTGCTTTGCGATTAATGGGCGACGTTCAGGAATATTTTATTACTAAAAACGTTCGTAATTTTTATTCGGTTTCGATTTCAGGATATCATATTGCCGAGGCGGGAGCAAACCCAATTACGCAATTGGCCTTCACGCTTTCAAATGGTTTCACTTATGTGGAATATTATTTGAGCCGAGGAATGAACATCAATGATTTTGGACCGAATTTATCGTTCTTCTTCTCGAACGGAGTTGATCCAGAATATTCAGTAATTGGCCGTGTGGCGCGTAAAATTTGGGCAAAAGCGATGAAAAACAAATACGGAGCCAACGAAAGAGCACAAATGCTGAAATATCATATTCAGACTTCTGGGCGTTCGTTGCACGCGCAGGAAATTGATTTTAATGATATCAGAACTACTTTGCAGGCTTTATATGCGATTTATGACAACTGTAATTCGCTTCACACAAATGCTTACGATGAAGCGATTACTACGCCAACAGAAGAATCTGTGCGTCGTGCAATGGCAATTCAGCTGATTATTAATAAAGAATTAGGTTTGGCGAAAAACGAAAATCCAATTCAAGGTTCCTTCATCATCGAAGAATTAACCGATTTAGTTGAAGCTGCCGTTTTACAAGAATTCGACCGAATTACAGAACGCGGCGGAGTTTTGGGTGCAATGGAAACGATGTACCAACGATCTAAAATTCAGGAAGAAAGTTTGTATTACGAAACTTTAAAACACAATGGCGATTTCCCAATTGTGGGCGTAAATACGTTCTTGAGTTCAAAAGGTTCGCCAACGGTAATTCCGGCTGAAGTTATTCGTGCAACCGAAGAAGAAAAACAATATCAAATTACAATGTTGGATAACTTGCATAAATTCCACGAAGAGAAAGTGAACGAGCATTTAAATACGTTACAGCAAGCCGCTATTAAAAACGAAAACTTATTCGATCATTTAATGGAAGCTGCAAAAGTTTGTTCTTTAGGTCAGATTACTTCAGCGTTGTTTGAAGTTGGTGGGCAGTATAGAAGGAATATGTAAAATCTTTTAGATTTTTAATGATATGGAAAAACCTCTCAGAAATGGGAGGTTTTTTTATTTACAAAATTTGATTTATGGAAATTCTATTACTTTACGGTTTGTCGTAATTTTAATGGATTATCTTTATATACATTAGCATATACTATTTTATTTGAAAACTTATAAACTATTAATGGACCTTAAATATTTAATTTTAAATGAGAAAAAACATTTTTATAATAGGGTTATTACTTTTCACAAGCTTTGGTTTTAGCCAGGCAAAGGAAAAAATGGCTGTAAAATCAGAAAATAAATCAGAAGCAAAAACATATGATTCAAAGCTTTTTGGATGCTGGAAAGGTTCAGAAACTGGGCAACAGCAAGATGGAGTAAGTAAATATTGGGTTTCATGCCGTTTTGAAAATGGAACAAGTACTTTGTTATTTGTTGTACTATATCCGAATGGAAAAGTAGATCAAACAACTGAAAATGGCAAGTGGTGGGTTGAAAATGGGAAATATTATGAATTACATAATTACGATGGTGTTATTGATGTGTATGATTATAAGATTACTGATGAAGGAGTTGATTTTCAATCTGTAGAATTAATGGGAAAAATTGACAACACTTATAAGTTTACTGATTATAAAATTGCAGATTAAGTAAAATAGCAAAACAACAAAATTCAATAAAGTTTGTCATTTCGACCGAAGGGAGAAATCACACAAGTAACTCCGCAAAGATTGGCGATCTGCTATGTCGAGTTTCGAGTTTGATTTCTCCCTGCGGTCGAAATGACAATATTATGTGTAATTTTTTTAATTTTAGTGTCATGAAAAACACTATCTATTATATTCTCTTTCTTTTTGTTACGATTTTTGGATATGCCCAAAACAAGCAATCGTTACAAACAGGAGTTATTATCGATTCGGTGAAAATTGCAACAGCTCCAACAGAATCGTATGCCATATATTTTCCTAAAAAATACGATGCTAAAAACCCAATGGCATTGGTTTTTATTTTTGATCCGGCGGCAAGAGGCAAAAAAGGAATTGAACCATTTATTTTGGCCGCGGAAACGTATCATTATATTTTAGTTTGTTCTAATACTTCAAAAAATGGATCAATCGAAAAGAATGTTGCAATTGCTAGCAGATTGTTTGATAATGTATTGCAAACTTATGCTGTGGATACTTCTCAACTTTATGTAGCAGGTTTTTCGGGTGGCGCACGATTAGCCAGTTTTTTCGGAATCTCAACGGGCGCTTTTCAGGGCGTTATTGCTTGCGGTGCTTCTTTTAATGGCATGGATAAGTTTATTCCGCCCTCCAATAATTTTTCCTATGTTGGAATGGTTGGAGATCGGGATATGAATTACCAGGAAATGATTGCAAATAAAGATTGGCTGGATAAGACAAAAATTATAAATACACTTTTTGTTTCACACGAAGGACATATTTGGCCCAAACAACCTCAAATGCTTCGAGCATTTGATTGGCTGGAAATTCAGGCCTATAGAAAAAAGACGAAACCAACGAACGATACTATTATTAAACGAATTTACGATGCCAATTTGCTATTTGCCGATAGTTTAAAAGCTAATAACGAAATGGTTTTTTCTGTAAATGCTTATGAAAAAGGAATAACTTTTTTTAATACTAATAACGACAATTTTCTAAGAACCAAGATTGCTGAAATCAAAAAGTCAAAAGCATATAAAGATGAAATCGCAAATATGGAAGAGACAAAAGCTCTTGAAAATAAAATTTTAAATAAACTTTCGGTTCGTTTTAATGAAGAATTAAAATCGGCTAAGAATAATGCTGATTTTAAATTTTGGAAATCTGAAATTAAGGATTTGAATGTTATGAAGCTTGATAACAAAAATCTTATGATGCAAAATATGGCTTTTAGGACATTAAATTGGTTTCAGATTATGGTTTATGAAACTGGTCAGGAGTATAAAAGAAATCAACAAAATGAAAAGTTTGCTTATTGTCAGGAATTGTATAAAATTATAACTGAAACGAATTAAAGAAAAATCTCTTTGCTAACGAGAGCGTCCCGCTCATGCTAACGGAACAACAGTATTCCATAAAGTTTGTCATTTCGACGAAGGAGAAATCTCCGCAAGTAACTCCGCTCCTAAAAGTTTCAATCTTTGTCGAGCTTCTCGCGGAGATTTCTCCCTTCGGTCGAAATGACAATATTGCGGTTAATTTCTTTGCTCGCGCGAGCAAAACAATAAACTCCATAAAGTTTGTCATTTCGACCGAAGGGAGAAATTACACTCGAAACTCGACAATGTAAATCGTCAATCTTTGTAGAATTACTTGTGTGATTTCTCCCTTCGGTCGAAATGACAATATTGGGGGATTTTGCAACAAAAGGGTAAATATAAAAATAGGAAAACCTCCCATTCCTGAGAGGTTTTTTATGTTTTTCTGAAAATCACTATAGTAATCAAACTTTCTTCTTAATTGTTCCTTTAGATTTTCGTTTTAGCTTTTCAATAATCGCATCCGCTTTTTCATTTTGACAAATAAATCTCAAAGATTCTGCGTAGCGATAATAATATACAGGCTCTAAGTCGGAGGTCATGGCAAATAGTTGATCATACCAATCGGCTGCTTTATCTAGTTTATCGTGTTGATAAGAGGAATCTCCTAATTTCTGAAACAAGTCTACAGATTTGTAGCCTTTTGCGGCAATTTTCTCGTATGTTTTTATGACGTCTACATAAGCATATTTGTCGCTTACTTTATCAGTTATATAAACATTTTCATTCTGAGCAACAGCACGAAATGAAAAAACAATCAATAATACTAAAACAAGAAGTTTTTTTTGCATAAGTATTAATTTATAAGATTGGTTTTAATGGTCATTTTTTTCTGCTAATTCTATTCTGCAAATATATCTAAATCAGTAATATAACATGTAATTGAGCGGTGTTTTTTTTCGTTTTATCGATTTTAATCTACTTTCAAAACTATTATTTTTCGATTTTAGTATGTCTTTAAGTAAAAAAGCATTTCTAAAAGTTATTTTTTCTGAATTCAGAATATATAATTTAACTTTATTGATGTAAAGTAATCATTATCATGACGATACATCAATATTTAATTAAAATCAATCTTTTGCAAAAAGGACAAAGTGAAAAAACAATTTTTGATTATTCGGATTTAGAAAATCTTGTTTTAAAAATTTCCTCAAATGCTTCTGAAAATTATTTTACAATCGATTCTTTTCTTCAGAAATCAGATTCTAAATCAATTACAATAAATTCAGAAATTATAAATCAATTTTCACATTATTGTAGTCTAATTTATTTAGATGAAGAAGAAGAAGGAGGAAATGTTTGTTATGCTGACAGTAATGAATTACGATCAGAATACAGGCAAAGTTTCATATTAATAGATGTATTAGATTATATATATGCTTTTGCACATTCATCTATGTATAAAGAAACTCAAAAAATCGTAATACCGCTAGGTGCAGATTCGTTTTGGAGACTGGTAAAATTTGGAAGCAGTATCCGGAAAACAGAAGAATAAAAAAAGCAGCTCCTGGAACGAGCTGCTTTTGTTTTTGTTGGGGACAAAAAGGGTTAGCGACGGAAAGACGGACTTTGGTTTACTGATTCGTCTAACTTAACAGCTTTCACTTTTTTAGCTGCAACTTTAATTTCGTGTTTCGCGATTTTACCATTCTCTGTTACTTCTAAAACATAAGTTCCGGCTGGATGACCTTCTAAGCTTATTGTTTTTGAAACTTCTAATTTATCTGCTGCAGATACTCCAGCATAAACTAAATTGTGGTTTTCATCATAAATAGAAAAAGAAGTGTTTTCAACGGTGTCTAAAGTAAAGCTTACTACTTTTCCGTTTCCTGTAACTATATTCAAAATATAGTCTCCTTTTCCATTAAATGCGTAGGTAAAAATCGAGGTAAATAAAAAGGCGGCAATTAAGCCCATTTTGGTAAATTTTGTCATGTTTTTTTTAATTGTTTTTTAAAAGTTTATACTACATAGTGGAACAACAAAACTACAAAAGAAATTTAATTTTGTGCAAAAAATTGCCGTTTTCAAACGGTTAAGTTGCTGAATTAAAGATGTTTCTGTATTTTTCTTACATTATATACGAAAAAAGACCAGTTTTGGATTTTTTTTGATGAATTTTTTTAAAAGTTTAGAAATCAGACTTTTAAAATTATTAAGAATTGTTTTGTGAAAAAATAGAAGAACACATTAATGAGGTAAAAATTAGGCATAAAAAAACAGCTCAATAACCACAAAGAGCTGTTTGTAAAACAATCACGTTTTTACTAACTATCTAACCTTATACCCTTATGAGAAGTATAACTTTTTTAGCGTACTGCTACGCTAGTATTTTTAGCAGCGTTACCTGCTTTATAAATTGACGAAACTGCTTTTGATGCTAAAACCGATGCATCATCTGTAACTGTAATTTCGTGTCTTACTTTTTTTGTACTGTCTTCAATTTCTAAATAGTAAGTTCCTGCTGGAAATTCTTCTAAGCTAAAAGTTCTTAGAATTCCATCCTTACCTGAAGCAGTTTCAGAGTAAATCAATTCTCCATTTTTGTCATAAATCGCTAAATTGGCTTTTGTAACCTGATTAAGAGCGAACGTAATTAGTTTTCCATTTCCTTTCAATACGTGAACGTTCAAATTGTCATTCCCGTCAATTGCAAAAGCACTGCTTCCTGCAAAAAGTACTGCACATACTAAACTTAATTTTAAAATCTTTTTCATAATCTTAGTTATTAAATTAATAGTTCTAATTATCTGATGCTAAATTACTCTTGATATAGCTTTTTCAACACAACTCTATTTGCAGATTTCTATGCTATATTCTCATTTACGAAACCGATATAGGTTAAAGTTTAAATTATATTCGGTGTTTTTGTTAAATTGGTTGTTATTTTTTAATGTTTTTAATGTTCTCAAAATAAGGATTTTCGGTTTGAAAAGAGAAAAATTCAGAATATTCAAAAGATAATCTCGTAACCAGTCAGTAAAAAGTATTTGGAACAAAAAAAACAGCTTCCGTGATAACGAAAGCTGTTTTAAAGAATATAAAATCTAATTTTGTTTTTCAATACAAGCCTCATTTTTAACGTGCTGCTACGCTTGTATTTTTAGAAAATCCTGATTTGTAAACCGAAGAAATTGCTTTTAATGATAAAACTGTTTTTTCATCAGTAATCGTAATTTCATGTCTTACTTTTTTTGTACTGTCTTCAACTTCTAAATAGTAAGTTCCTTCTGGAAATTGTTCTAAATTAAAAGTTCTCAAAATCCCATCTTTACCAGAAGCACTTTCTGAATAAATTAGAGTTCCATCTTGCTCGTAAATCGCTACGTTTGCTTTTTTAACTTGATTAAGTGCAAACGTGATCACTTTACCATTTGTTTTTAACACGTGAACGTTCAAATTATCGTTCCCGTCAATTGCAAAAGCGCTGATTCCTGTGAAAAGCACTGCACACACTAAACTTAATTTTAAATTTTTCATAGCATTAGTTTTTAAATTAATAGATCTAATTCTCTGATGCTAAATTAGTTATGATGTAGGGATAATTGCACAACTCTATTTGCTGATTTCGATGCTATATTCTCATTTACGAAACCGTTATAGGTTAAATTTTGATTTTAATTTAATGATTATGTTAATTGGGTGATTATTTTTTAATGTTTTGATGGTTTTGGCTTTATGTTGAATTGACGATTTATTTACAAAGCAAACGTGTTTAACCGCAAAGACCGCAAAGACCGCAAGGAAAAAACGCAAAGGTTCGCAAAGTTATTTTAAACTTTGCGAACCTTTGCGCGACGTTTGCGGTTAAAAAAACTACCGTTAAATAAAAAGCAAAAAAAAACAGCTCAATAACCACAAAGAGCTGTTTCTAAAACCTGACGGTTTTTAAACTTTACTAACTATCTAACCTCATTTTTATACTGTTTCGAGTATAACTTTTTTAGCGTACTGCTACGCCAGTATTTTGTGCAGCTGTTTTGTAAACAGATGAAACTGCTTTTGATGATAAAACTGTAGCATCATCAGTAATAGTAATTTCGTGTCTTACTTTTTTAGCGCTGTCTTCAACTTCTAAATAATAAGTTCCAGCTGGAAATTCTTCTAAACTAAAAGTTCTTAAGATACCATCTTTTCCATATGCGTTTTCAGAATATAATAAAGTACCTGCTTTATCATAAATAGATAAATTAGCTTTTTTTGTCTGATTCAAAGCAAACGTAATAAGCTTTCCTTCTCCTTTTAATACGTGAAGACCAAATTCTCCGTCTCCATCAATTGCATAAGTATTTAATCCTGATAATAATACCGCAACTACTAAACTTAATTTTAAAATCGTTTTCATAATTCTCTATGTTTAAATTATTAGTTCATTTCTCTGATGTAAAATTACTGCAGCAACTGCTTTTTAAACACAACTCTATTTTCCAATTTATATACTATATTCTCATTTACGAAACCGATATAGGTTAAAATTTGAATTATTTTAAGTGTTTTTGTTAATTGCGCTATTATTTTTCAATGTTTTGATAAAAACGCAGTTTGTTAAAATCTTCCTGTTTTCTTATAGAAATGCTATATCAATATAAAAAAGTGGTTTTAAATATGATATTTTAAAAAAATCGTGGATAAAAAAATCAGACCCTAAAAAAATAGCTATTTTAGTGTAAAATCAATAAGACTATTTTGTTGGTTTTCGTGAATAATTCGCATTTACGAAACCGTTATAGGTTAAAATTTAAATTATTTTAGGTGTTTTTGTTAAATTTGCTATTATTTTTTAAAGATATATATCATGAAAACAGTCGCCCCAGCTCTTGAAGTGATATCAAACTCATACGGAAGTTCTTTTACCTACACTAAACATGCCGAAAAGACCAACAGTAAAGCCCATTTATGGCATTATCATCCAGAAATTGAGTTGGTTTATATTAATGGAGGTGCGGGAAAAAGACAAATAGGAAGCCACGTTTCTTATTACACCAATGGAGATTTGATATTAATAGGTGCAAATTTGCCACATTGCGGTTTTACAAATGAACAAACGGGAAATAAAAAAGAAACCGTTATTCATATCAAACCGGAATTTTTAGGTAATGATTTTTTTGTTGCTCCTGAAATGAAAAGAGTGCAGAATATTATTAGTCAGTCAAAAGCCGGAATTGCTTTTAACGGAGAGACTAAAAAACAGATTGGCAAAAAAATTGAAATGATGGAGCATCAGCTTCCTTTTGAACGCTTGCTGACACTTTTGAGTATTTTAGATGAATTAGAAGCATCTGAAGAATATACAGTTTTAAATGCTGACGGATTTTCGTTAGAATTGCAAACACAGGACAGCGATCGTATGAATTTGGTTTTTAATTATGTGAAAGATCATTTTCAGGAATCAATTGCTATTGACGAGATTTCAAATCTAGTTAGCATGACAACGCCTTCATTTTGCCGTTATTTTAAAAAGATTTCAAATAAAACATTTACGGAATTTGTAAATGAATATCGTCTAGTTCATGCCTCTAAACTTTTGGCCGAAAAGCAAATCAGTATTAATGAAGTTTGTTACGAAAGCGGGTTCAATAATTTCAGTCATTTTAGTAAATCTTTCAAACAATACACTGGTAAAAGCGCATCGCAATACCGTTTGGAACATAAGATTATAATTAGTTAGAATTTTTATATTGCTGGTTAAATAATTTTTAGCCACGAATTCACGAATTTAATTAGCACAAATTCGTGAATTCGTGGCTATTTCTTTTTTACATAAAAGCGGTCGGATTTTTCATATATTTTATTTTGAAAAAGGTATATTTACATTCCCTAATCAGAAAAAAAATATCACAATGAAGAAATTTAAAATGCTGTTATCGCTGTTTTTGCTTTGCTTGACTACGATGACTTATGCAGCAAAAGTTGACACTTTGCAAGTTGCCAGTACCGCTATGGGTAAAACCTATAAAGCAGCGGTAGTTTTACCAAATTCTTATGCTAAAAGCAAACAAGCTTTTCCGGTAATGTACCTTTTACATGGCGCTTACGGACATTTTAGCGACTGGTTGAAAAATACACCAAACAAAAAATTAGTTCAGACTTTATCAGATCAATACAATATGATTATTGTAATGCCAGAAGGCGAAGTGTTTAGTTTTTACTTAGATAGTCCAGTAAACAAAGAAAGTCAATTTGAGACTTTTATAACTCAGGAAGTAATTCAGAAAGTAGATAAAACCTACCGAACCATCAGCAATAAAAACGGAAGAGTAATTACAGGACTTTCAATGGGAGGTCACGGTGCTTTGTATCTTTCGGCAAAACACCCCGATTTATTTTGTGCAGCCGGAAGCATGAGCGGTGCAGTAGATATGAGTACCATGCTGAATAGAGATTCGGCAGCTCAAGTGGTGAAATTAATGCAACCGGTTTTTGGAGATAAAAGCGGTAGTACCGAAATGTACGAGCAATATGCTGTTATGAATATGCTCGATAAAATAAAAGCAAACAAACTACCTTTAATTATTGATTGCGGTGTTGATGATTTTTTAATTGAACCAAATAGAGAATTACACCGAAGATTAGTTTACAACAAAGTTGAACACGATTATACCGAACGTCCTGGCGCACATACTTGGGATTATTGGGAAAATTCGCTACCTTACCATGTATTGTTTTTTAACAAAATCCTTCTTAAAAATCAGGGTACTGCAAAAAAATAATTAGAAATTTCATTCCAAAACCTGTTTAATAAAATTTTTGGTTTGGTTTTTGGAATGCTTTTATAAATTTTTAAAAACAATTTAAATACCACAAATATTATGAAAAAGATACTTACCTTATTTGCCCTTGTTGGATTAATCGTGTTTTCAAGCTGTGAAGGACCAGAAGGGCCTCCGGGACAACCAGGACCATTGGCAGAAGTTTTCGAATTAACAATGAGTTTTACTGCTGGAAATAATTATGGACAAACTTTTCCTTTAAGTCCTAAAATTTATTCGGGAGATAATCTTTTGGTTTATGAATTAGTAAATACAAATAGTGGGATTGATACATGGGCATTATTGCCACAAGTGTATTATTTTGCAGGTGGTACTGCACAATACAATTATGAGTTCTCATATGATCAATTTTCTATTTTAATTGATGCAAGTTTTCCTTTGAATCAGTTACCAGCTAGTTTTACGACGAATAAAACATTTAGAGTTGTGATTATTCCTGGTGATGATGGAGTAAATTCAGGAGGTCCAAATTCTAAAAAAACGAAAGTGGATTATTCAGATTACAATGCTATAATTGCTAAATATGGTATCGATGACAGTAATGTTAAAAAGTTAAATTAAAATAAAGTTTATAATAAAAAAAGGAAATCGAAAGATTTCCTTTTTTTATTATATGTTTTGTAAAAATCATTGCTCCGTAGAATCTGAATCAGTTAATAGTTTTTCTTTTCCAAATTTTAAAGAAACTAATATTCCAACTAAAAGTGATAAGGCAATAAATCCTAAAGAAGCCCATTCTGGAACCTCAATCCAATCGTGAAGAATCATTTTTAATCCAACGAAAGCTAAAATCGCTACTAAACTGTATTCTAAATAGCTGAATTTTGCCAGCATATTAGCAAGGAAAAAGTACATCGAACGTAATCCTAAAATCGCAAAAATATTAGAACTGAATACTAAAAATGGATCTTTAGTAATTGCCAGAATTGCTGGAACACTGTCTACGGCAAATAAAACGTCCATAACTTCAATTACAATTAAGGCTACAAATAATGGAGTTGCTGCTTTCTTTGCTGCTTTTGTTACAATGAAGAATTTCTCACCATCCATTTCTGATGTAATCGGAATAATTTTTCCTAATGTTTTGTACACAAAAGAATCTTTTGGCTGAAAATCTTCATCTTCTCCAGAGAACAACATTTTTAAAGCTGTGAATATCAAGAAGGCGCCAAATAAATAGGTTGTCCAAGTAAATTTATTGATTAACATAACTCCGAAGAAAATCATCAAGCCACGAAAAACAATCGCGCCTAGAATTCCCCAAAATAAAACACGGTGCTGGTATTTTTGCGGAATTTTGAATGAAGCAAAAATAATTGCGATTACAAAAATATTATCAACGCTTAGTGAAAGCTCAATTAAATAACCCGTAATAAACTTCATTGAAGCTGCTCTAGGAAGCAACTTGTCAGGATTTGCAATATAGTTTGTAGTGTACAGCCAATAAATTACTCCAGAAAACAAGAAGGATAAAGTAACCCAGATCAATGTCCATTTACTGGCTTCTTTAGTGCTTATGATATGTGGCGTTTTATTGAAAACGCCTAAATCTAAAGCGAGAATTAAAACAACGGCTATTAAAAAAAGAGTCCAGACCATTATGATGATTTTTTATAGTGATCTACAAAGATAAGTTTTGAAGTTCAACTTTGAAAAATTAATTATACGAAACTTGCTATTAAATTTAAGGAATAGTTGTAAAATGCTGGATGTTTGATGTGAAAGGTGAAAAAGGTTCTCAACTTCGCTCGAACTGACAAGTTTGTCAAAGTTTTAAATTTTGTCAAAGATTAGCGCAATCTTGTCATTCCGAGGAACGAGGAATCTCCACAAGAAACTCCACGTCGAGAATCGCCAATCTTTGTAGAGCTACTCGTGGAGATTCCTCGTTCCTCGGAATGACAAAAATTAAGCATAAAAAAAAGTGCCAGTCAATGAAACTGGCACTTTCTAGAATATAAATTAAGCTTTGAATTATATTGCTGATTTAACAGTTTTGATAATTCTTGCAGCAATTTTGTATGGATCTCCGTTTGAAGCTGGTCTTCTGTCTTCCAACCAACCTTTCCATCCTTTTTGAACAGTCATCAAAGGAATTCTGATAGAAGCATCCTCTATCTGAAACTCCATAAGAGAAATCGTGGATAGAAGCAGTTTCGTGTTTACCAGTTAAACGTTGTTCATTGTAAGCTCCGTAAACTGCGATGTGCTCAGCAGTAACAGGACGGAAAGCTTCGCAGATTTTTTCGTAAGTATCTTGAGTATCCACATGTTCTTAAAACTTCGTTAGAGAAGTTAGCGTGCATTCCAGAACCATTCCAGTCAGTATCTCCTAGAGGTTTTGGGTGATATTCAATATAGTAACCATATTTTTCAGTCAAACGATCTAATAAGTAACGAGCAACCCAGATTTCGTCTCCAGCTTTTTTAGCACCTTTAGCGAATAATTGGAATTCCCATTGTCCGCAAGCAACTTCTTGGTTAATACCTTCAAAGTTGATTCCAGCAGCGATACATAAATCAGCATGTTCTTCTACTAATTTTCTTCCGTGAGTGTTTTTTCCACCAACAGAGCAGTAGTACATACCTTGTGGAGCAGGATATCCTCCAACAGGGAAACCTAATGGCAATAAAGTTTTAGTATCCATGATGAAATATTCTTGTTCGAAACCAAACCAAAAATCATCATTATCATCATCAATAGTAGCTCTTCCGTTAGAAGGGTGTGGTGTTCCGTCAGCATACATAACTTCAGACATTACTAAGTATCCGTTGATACGTGTTGGATCTGGGTAAATTGCAACAGGAACTAACAAACAGTCAGATGAACCACCTTCAGCTTGTTTTGTTGACGAACCATCAAATGACCAGTTTCCAAGTTCTTCTAATGTTCCTTTGAAATTTTCGTGCTCTTCAACTTTAGTTTTACTTCTAAGATTTTGAGTTGGTTCGTATCCATCTAACCAAATGTACTCTAACTTAATTTTAGCCATAATAATATAAATTTATTTTTTTGTTTTTTTTCGCTGGGTCAAATATAGATTTATTTTTTTAGTCCTAAAAATTAGGGGGCTATTTTGTTTTGCAGAGTATTATTTTTTAGAGAAGCGCAATTTAGGTAGGGGTATATTTTTAAAAAAGCAATTTTTAACCAGCTATAAAAAATAAATTCGTAATAATTAAGGAATATTTTTGATATCATGGGTTAAGAAATTATGAAAAAATGTTTATTTAATGAATAATTATTGCTGATTTTTGTTATATTTCTTCGAATATGAATTTACTTATTCTTTGAAAAAAGATGTTCTGTTGAGAAATCATCAGTTCAAAATTCTAAAACTATATTTTAACAGGCTGTTTTATTGTTTATATTTGTTTCTCATTTTTCTGTAAAAATTATTACGAATTTTAAAATTAATATACATGTCAACATTACGTTTTCAAGCTTTAAAAGAAGCTTCAACTAGAAAGCCGGTACAATTTGAAGAAATCGGATAGAAAATCAAATCTTTTTGGTTCAAATGTGTTTAATGAAAAAGCAATGAAGCAGTATTTAACTTCAGATGCTTTAAAAGGAGTGAGAGATGCGATTCAGCATGGAACTAAAATAGACAGAAAACTGGCAGATTATATTGCCATGGGAATGAAAGAATGGGCTTTGGCAAAAGGCGTAACACATTATACGCACTGGTTTCAGCCACTTACAGGAACAACTGCAGAAAAACACGATGCTTTTTTTGAAACATCTTATGACGGAAGTGATCCTGTAGAAAAATTTGGAGGAGCACAATTGGTGCAGCAGGAGCCAGATGCTTCAAGTTTCCCGAACGGAGGAATCAGAAATACATTTGAAGCAAGAGGTTATACAGCCTGGGATCCTACATCTCCAGCATTTATATATGGTACAACTTTATGTATCCCGACAGTTTTTATTTCATATACCGGTGAAGCTTTAGATAATAAAATACCTTTATTAAGAGCATTATCTGCAATTGATGAAGCGGCGACAGAAGTTTGTAAATATTTTGATAAAAATGTAAAAAAAGTAACAGCAACTTTAGGATGGGAGCAGGAATATTTCTTGATTGACAAAGCTTTGGCAAATTCACGCCCTGATTTAATGATGACAGGAAGAACCTTATTAGGGCATACATCTGCAAAAGGGCAGCAGTTAGACGATCATTATTTTGGATCAATTCCAACTCGTGCCTTAACTTATATGAGAGATTTGGAGCAGGAATGTATGTTGTTAGGAATTCCGGTAAAAACCCGTCATAACGAAGTGGCACCAAATCAGTTTGAGTTGGCTCCTATTTTTGAAGAAACCAATCTTGCTGTAGACCACAACTCTTTATTGATGGATGTGATGCAGAGAGTGGCTGAACGTCATGATTTTAAAGTATTATTTCATGAAAAACCATTTAAAGGTGTAAACGGTTCAGGAAAACACAATAACTGGTCATTGGCTACAGATACTGGAGTTAACTTATTGAGTCCAAGTAAAACGCCAATGAGCAATTTGCAGTTTTTAACTTTCTTTATCAATACAATTAAAGCGGTAAACGATAACGAAACTTTATTGAGAGCTTCTATTGCAACGGCAAGTAATGATCATAGGTTAGGAGCAAATGAAGCACCGCCGGCAATTATTTCTGTATTTATTGGCGCACAATTGACAAAAGTTTTATCTGAATTAGAAAGTGTAACAACAGGAAAATTATCTCCAGAAGAAAAAACCGATTTAAAATTAAATGTTGTTGGTAAAATTCCGGACGTACTTTTAGATAATACAGATAGAAACAGAACTTCACCTTTTGCTTTTACAGGAAATAAATTTGAGTTTAGAGCTGTTGGTTCAAATGCAAATTGTTCGAATGCAATGACAACGCTGAATGCAATTGTAGCAAAACAATTAAAAGATTTTAAAAATGAAGTAGATAATTTGATCGAGTCAAAAGACATGAAAAAAGACGATGCTATTTTTAATGTTTTAAGAGAATACATCAAACAATCTAAAAAGATTCTTTTTGAAGGAGACGGTTATAGCGAAGCTTGGGAAAAAGAAGCGGGCAAAAGAGGATTAAGTAATTTTAAAACTACTCCAGAAGCTATTAAAGCTAAAGTTTCTAAACAAGCTTTGGATTTATTTGAAGAACTTGGAATTTTGAATCATGTAGAAGCAGAAGCTCGTTACGAAATTGAATTGGAAGAATACACTAAGAAAATCCAGATTGAAGGAAGGGTTTTAGGAGATATCGCAAGAAATCATGTAATTCCGACAGCAATTCGTTACCAAAATACATTAATTGAAAATGTAAAAGGCTTAAAAGAAATCTTTGGAAAAGAATTTGAAACGATTGCAAAAGAGCAAATTATTTTGATTAAAGAAATTTCTGGCCATATAGAAGGAATCAATTCTAAAGTATTGGCAATGACTAATGAAAGAAAAAAAGCCAATCAATTGACAGATGCTCAAAAAATGGCAGAAGCTTATTGTAATAAAGTAAAACCGTATTTTGAAGATATTCGAAACCACTGTGATAAATTAGAATTATTAGTAGATGACGAAAGCTGGACATTAACCAAATACAGAGAATTGTTGTTTACCAAATAATGTTTTGTAAACATTTAGTTAAAGCCTGTCTCAAAAAGACAGGCTTTTTTTGTGAATATGTTAAAATAAGAGCCTTTATAACTATTTTTTAACATCTGTTTATGTATAAATGTAAATAAATTGAAAGAAATAAGTTTTTTCTTACTAAGTAAAAAAACGAAAATGGCAGTTCATCGACATAGTTTCACAGTTCATCGAAAACACGTTAAGATCTTGTAAAATACGTATTTATACCTGATTTGAATTTCGAGAAGTTTTCTAATTTTGAAAAAGAAATCAAGAAAATAACCCCGAATTTTCAGCAAAGATTTCAATCAAAAAAGCCCAAATTTTTTTCCCAAATTCACAACCTGCATAATAATTTGTATTAATAACCAATTAAATATATTTATTATGAAAAAAGTAATTTTAAGCATCTCCGCGATGCTATTTGCAGGTCTAGGATTTGCTCAAAACGTTAGTGATGTTGATCAAACAGGAGCGTTAAATGGAGCATTAGTAGTTCAAGTTGGATCAAACAATTCAGATGTTGATCAAATAGGGATTGCCAACCTTGCAATTGTAGGACAAGTTGGATCTGGCAATGAATCAACTGTTTATCAATTAGGTGCTGGGTAATGTTTCTGTGGTGGCACAATTTGGAGCTGGTAATACATCAAGTATTGCTCAGGGAATTTGGGTAGGAAATTATGCTGCTACTACACAAATAGGAGTTGACAATAATTCTGATGTATTACAAATAGGTAATTTTAATTCAGCTACTACTAATCAGTTTGGATGGGGTAATAGTTCTTCAACAACTCAGTTTGGTGATGCTAACTATGCAACTACTGATCAAACAGGATTGTTCAATAGCTCTTCAACAGTTCAAGCTGGAGTTTTGAATTTTGCATATACTGATCAAGATGGTTGGTTCAATAATGCATCTACTACACAAGCAGGATGGCTTAATGGCTCTAGCATCGAACAAGACGGAATTGCTAACTATGCTAGTACTACACAATTAGGAATCTTAAATTTAAGCACAGTTACACAAACTGGATTCTTAAATGGAAGTGTTGTACTTCAAATAAACTAAATAAACCAGAAAAAGGAAGGACTTGATTAAATCAGTTCTTCCTTTTTTTATTATTTCAAAATTATGAAAGCAGTAATAATCATATTTTTTCTTTTTACAGAAATTGTATTCTCGCAAAGTATTGATGGGAATATAAATGATTATGCTATAGCTTTAAATGAAATCAACAATCGCAATCAAAATCAGAATACCAATCAATATATTATAAGTCATAATATAGTCAAAATTGCACAAATTGGAAATTATAATCAAGCCAATTTAACCATCATCAGTAATAATGCTAATGTAACTGCACAGCAAACTGGTAACAACAACTACATGAATGTCTACAAAAAAGCAGACGAAATAAACCAATCCTATATACAGTCAGGTAATAATAATTATATAAGTGATCTTTCATCATATTCCCGCGGAGCTGAACAAATGAAAGTCAATCAGGAAGGCAATAATTTAACGATTTTCAGTACTGGATCAAATTCAATTTCCAAAGATATGATCATAAATCAGTCTGGAAATTCTGGTACAATTTACGTATTCAATCGCTAAGATCATGAAAAAGTATTTAAACATAATTGTTGCATTTGTTCTTATTTTTTTTTCTGAAAACGGATTTTCGCAGACCGAGTACAACAAAGAGGTAAAAGCGAAAATTGAAATTAAGGAAATCGAGAATTTATTATTTATAACTGGAACTGCAGAAAATTTAAAATCAGAGTTCAAGAATATTTCATATAAGTTAAGTGTATTCAAGAAAAACAAATCAAACTCAAATAAATCAACTAATGCTCAAGACGGAAGAGTAACATTAGAGCCTATTCAAAAGGTAGAATTGTCTAAAACGCAAGTCAACTATACCAAACAGGATGAAGTGATTGTAATGTTGCTGATTTATGATGAAAAAAATGCCATAATAGGTAAAGACCGAATTGTTTTTAATGAAGAAACAGAATCAGACGCAGGAAAATCTGTCCCTGTTGATGGTATCGAAATGGTTGGAATTGTGGCCAATGATACCAAAACAAAGTTAGGAAATGATTTTTATGATATGTTTTATACGCAATATTCTAAACTAAAAGTTCACACCACTAAGATCGTAACGGTACAGGAAGAAATGTCGTTTGGACGCACTACAAAAGTTACAATTTTAGCAGATAGTGAAGTAATAGAGGAGTTTATATTCACGTCCTGACGAAGATTTTTTAAAATACATGGCTGAGTCATCGGCTTCAAAGTTATTCAAGTATTTTAAAGATCAGGAAAAGCAAAATAAAATGATTACTCAATATTAAAATTTACAATTGAGAGTCTTTTTTCGATAAAGAGTTTACTATTTAATGTTCAAAATAATAAAAAATTATCTATATGAAAACTATAGCGTTACTAGTTTGCTTATTTGGTTTTACGACTGTATCAATAGCACAAAATCTAGCATACAAACCAGCAAACCCAAATTTTGGAGGAGAAACTTTCAATTATCAATGGTTGTTAAATTCGGCTCATGCTCAAAATAATTATAAAGAAGATACAAAACAGGCTATCAACAGCAGACTGATTTGGAACGATTTAAAAGTAATTTGAATAATCAATTACTAAACAGAATTTCAAATTCCTTATTTGGAAATCAATTTGGAACTACGACAGGAGGCACAGGCACAGGAATGGAACCGGCACAGGAACTGAAGGTACAGGAACTGGCAATGGTACTCTTGCTCCTGGAACTTATGTGTTTCGGAACTTTATCTGTTGATATTTACCATTCTAATCTAGGATTGGTGGTGAATTTACTTGATACAGATACTGGCGAGCAGACACAAGTAATTTTGCCGGGTCAATAAGGATTTTAAAAGTTTAGAGATAGTTAGGTTCATGTAGTATCGTAAATAATTAAGATTATGAATAAAAGTCCCCTTTTTCTATTTTTGTTAATTTGCCTATTCTCAGGATGTGGTGCCTATTTTAATCAGCCTGTTGGGGTACAAAAAGCAGTTTACGGAGAAAATACTCCCGCAACTGCTAAATTGGTCGAAATGCCAAAACCAAAAGAACAGGTAGTTGTAGGTGTATATAAATTTAAAGACCAGACTGGTCAATACAAGCCAACCGAATTAGGGAGTACCTTTAGTACCGCTGTTACGCAAGGGGCAACATCAATTTTAATTAAAGCGCTTCAGGATTCAAAATGGTTTGTACCAATTGAACGTGAAAATCTGGGTAACCTCTTGAATGAGCGAAATATTATTCGTTCAACTCGTCAGGAATATGCGTCAAAAACAGAACCTAATGAGGCAGTACTGACACCTCTTTTATTTGCAGGAGTTTTGCTCGAAGGAGGAATTATTTCTTATGATACCAATATTATTACCGGAGGTTTTGGGGCGAGATATTTTGGCGCTGGAGGCTCAACACAATATAGACAAGACCGAGTTACTGTTTATTTAAGATTAGTTTCTACTTCAAATGGAAAAATTTTAAATACAGTTTATGTTTCCAAAACTATTTTATCACAGAGCGTTGACGCGAGTTTATTTAGATATGTTAATTTAAACAGACTTTTGGAAGTTGAAACTGGTTTTACTCGAAATGAACCAATTCAAATGGCCGTTACAGAAGCAATTGAAAAAGCGGTTGAAGGACTTATCGTAGACGGAATCAAAGATAAACTTTGGACAGTAGACGCACCGCAAAAACAAGTTGACGATTTTGTAGCACAATATGATAAAGAAAAAAGTGAAGCTGATTTAGCACAATTATATAATCGAAATTTAAGTGAAAACCGAAGAGCCCGATTTGGAATTGAAGCTGTAGGAGGAACAACTTTAATGCAGGGCGATTATCCAAATCCAGAACCTATGCCAATGATAAGAGGAGCCGTGAAATTCTTTTTTTCACCAGCATTTAATCTGAGTGCTTCATCAAATGCTTTTCAGGTAGCAAATAAAAATAATATGGATCTCGGTTATCTCTCTTTAGATTTAAATCTGGAGTGCATCGTATTGCCCCGGGACGTTTTTTCTCCTTTTGTTTTTGCCGGAACAGGATTCGAATTCGATCATCATCGCGAAAATTTTCATACCAAAGTTCAGGCTGGAGCAGGAGTAGAATATCTTGTTTCACCACATGTTGGGCTCAAACTCTACGGCGAATTTAATGCGGCATTTAGTGACAATGTCGATCATATGGTAGCGGGAGTGCGGGACGATTATTATTACCGGTTTGGTTTAGGAATGACATATTATTTCCCAAAGAATCTCAATTACAAGAAAAAATAGGCAGCCTTTTAATCTTTAATAACTAATGATTAAAGGATTAAGTTCAATATAAGTTTAATAAAATTCAGTCTCAAATGAAAATAGGATTAAAAATTTTGGCGTGCTTTATTCTTTTAATTTCTTGCAGTGAAGAACAGCTTGACAATACAGGAACAGGATCATTAAAAGGACGAGTTGTAGATGTTCGTACGTACACAGGAGTCGAAAATGCCCGTGTGTCTTCAAGCCCAACAACGAGCACTGTTTATACAGATAAAGATGGATACTTTAAAATTGATAAAGTACCAGTTGGTAAATACGCTTTTCAGGCTCAAAAAGATGGCTTTATCGCCAGATTTCAACCAGCTACTATTGATAAGGATATTGAAATCGAAGTTATTTTTGAGTTAGAAGTGTCAACAGCAACTAATAAACCGCCAGAAATTCCGGTGCTTACGGCACCTGTAGATAATTCTGAAGGCCAAGCTTTAAGTCTGAATCTGACTTGGACTGCCAAAGATCCAGAAGGAGACCCACTTACGTATACCGTTACAGTAAAAAACGGAACAACAGACGAAGTTAAAACATATACTGATCTTAAAACGACAAGTTTGAGTATTTCAGGTTTAAGTTACAGTACCAAATACTATTGGCAGGTAAGTGTTGACGACGGAATCAATAAGCCTGTAAATAGTGTGACAAATTCGTTTAGAACATTGGCTTTCCCAAATCCTAGATATATGTACGTTAAAAAGGTAAAAAATAACAATGTTATTTTTACTGCAGATGATGCAGGAAATGAACTGCAGTTGTCATCGGCTGAGGTAAACAGTTTCAGGCCAAGAAAAAATTTAAGTATTAATAGAATTGCCTACATCAGTTCTGATGGGTCATTGTATCAAATTTTCAGTATGAATCCAGACGGTACAGATAACAAAAAGATAACCAATTTTGTACCTATTGCAGGTTTTAATATGGATAATGTGAGTTATGCATGGAGCACAAATGGAAGTCAGCTTATATATCCAAATTTTGATAAACTGTATCGTATAAATGCAGACGGATCTGGTTTAGTGCAGTTGTTCAAAACACCAAACGGAAAATTTATTTCTGAATGCGAATGGAGCCGTGACGGAAGCCAGATTGTCCTAAAAGTAAATGATGTTTCAGGATATAATGTTGAAATATATACAATAGATATGAGCGGAAATGTTTTATATACAGTGCTTTCTGGAGTGACGGGAGGCGCAAGCGGAATTGATATTTCTATTGATAACAAAAGAGTCGTATATACCCGAGATGTTTCTGGATTTGAAAATGCCAATTACAGACAACTAGATTCCCGAATATTTATTTATACGGTTGCAACAAATACATCGGCAGAATTGGCTTCGAATAAAGAAAATGGTTTCAACGATCTTGATGTGAAATTTTCACCAAATGAAGCAAAAGTTATTTTTGTAAATACATCAAATGACGGACTGTCGGCCAAGAATATTCAAACCGTCAGTTTATCAGACAGCAGTAATACAAGTTCAAGAACAACCTTGTTTCAGAATGCCTCAATGCCAGACTGGAAATAAAATATCAGAATTTTCGAATAATTTGAATCCAAAAAACTGGCAGTGTTCTCATTGCCGGTTTTTTTTTGAAACATTCGTTTGCAAAATAGAATAGGAAGTCCGAATAAAATCTAATTTTAAATTGGAGAGCAACCAAAGAATTAAAAAAACTGGTTATCTTTGCAGCACATCAACACAAACTAAGTTTCATGAGTTCAGATTCTAGCAAAAGGTACGCACAAAGAGGTGTTTCGGCATCAAAAGAAGACGTACACAACGCCATAAAAAATATCGATAAAGGTTTATTTCCACAGGCATTTTGTAAAATTGTTCCTGATTATCTTACCCAAGATTCAGAACATTGTTTGATAATGCATGCTGACGGCGCTGGCACAAAATCGTCATTAGCGTATATGTATTGGAAGGAAACTGGAGATCTTTCGGTTTGGAAAGGAATTGCTCAAGATGCTTTAATCATGAATATTGATGATTTATTATGTGTTGGAGCAACAGATAATATCTTGCTTTCATCAACAATCGGAAGAAACAAAAATTTAATTCCGGCCGATGTTATTTCTGCAATCATTAATGGAACAGAAGAATTAATCAACGAATTAAAATCTTTTGGAGTAACAATTCATTCAACAGGTGGTGAAACTGCTGATGTTGGTGATGTTGTACGTACCATTATTGTTGACTCTACAGTTACAGCAAGAATGAAACGCAGTGACGTTGTTGACAATGCAAATATCAAAGCTGGCGACGTAATTGTTGGTTTGGCTTCTTTTGGTCAAGCTTCTTACGAGAAAGGTTATAACGGCGGAATGGGAAGCAACGGATTAACATCTGCACGTCACGACGTTTTCGGGAAATATTTGGCTAAAAAATATCCAGAAAGCTTCGATGCAGCTGTTCCCGAAGAATTAATTTATTCAGGTCAGGTAAATTTAACTGATGAAGTTGAAGATAGTCCAATAAATGCTGGTCAATTAGTGCTTTCGCCAACAAGAACTTACGCACCAATTATCAAGAAAATTTTAGATAAATATACTCCAGAAGATATCCACGGAATGGTTCATTGCAGTGGAGGAGCACAGACTAAAATTCTTCATTTCGTTCAAAATTTACACATCATAAAAAACAATTTATTTCCGGTTCCGCCATTGTTCAAGTTAATTCAAGAACAATCAAAAACAGATTGGAAAGAGATGTATCAAGTTTTTAATTGTGGCCACCGTATGGAAATTTATGTTCCAGAAAGTATTGCACAGGATATTATCGAGATTTCAAAATCATTCAATGTTGATGCACAAATCGTAGGAAGAGTAGAAGCAGCAGACGCTAAAAAGCTTACTATTACTAGCGAATACGGAACATTCGAATATTAATTTTCGAGGTGCAAAGGCACAAAGGTGCTGAGGTACTAAGGTTTTTTACTGAAGCCTTTAAATAGATTTTTTTATAAATTATAGTTTTTTAGGAGCTAATCCCGCTATCCGTTACAATCTTTTGTTTTTTAAAGAAAAAAACAAAAGGATTTTCACTACTATCGGGGCTAAAAAACACCAGATTATGTACGAATTGCTTTTTTGGAGATATTTAGATGAAATTTACCTGAACAATCAGGAAGTTTACGAAGCTCTTATTGAGAAAGAAGAGATACAAGGACTTGCAGTTCTTCCAGTCGATGTTATCATTAACAGAATTAATTCCGTATTTTCAAAATGGGAAAGGGTCGATGATAATAGTTGGAAAAATAATGAAGGAAAAGGTGCTTTTCAAGTAATTACAACTTCTCAAAGCATAAAAATTGACTGTTATGGCACCGAAGGTAAAACCATGAATCAATTGGTTTCTGTAATGGAAGAATTCAAATGTCCGCTTTACGATCCGCAAGTTCCCGAACGTTACGATGAAATGAGTGAATAATTTTTTAAAGAAATTATGGACTTCAAAAAAATAATAGCACAAAAGTAAAGTCCCTTATGGGACTTTTTTTATGACCAAAATATTTAACAACCAAAAAAGAATTATGAGTAAAACATCAAATTTCAATTTCACCGATACTGTTATTTTAGAAGATGATTTCGTTTTGTTGCGCCCAATTCAAGAATCAGATGTAGAAAATTTATTGGATATTTCAATCAACGAACCAGAAACCTGGAAATACTCATTGGTTGGCGCCGACGGAAAAGAAAATTTGATCAATTATATTCAGCAGGCCATTAAAGCAAGAGAAAACAAGAAAGAATTTCCCTTCATCGTTTTTGATAAAAAGTCTCAAAAATACGCCGGTTCAACACGTTTCTACGATATCAATCTGGAATTTAAAACATTGCAATTAGGTTATACTTGGTACGGTTCGGCATTTAGAGGAACAGGTTTAAACAAACATTGCAAATTTTTATTGCTTCAGTTTGCTTTCGAAACGCTTGGATTAGAAAGAGTTGAATTCCGCGCCGATAATAATAATGAAAGAAGTATAGCAGCGATGAAAAGCATTGGCTGTAAAGTTGAAGGAATTTTAAGAAGCAATATGCCGACACGCGATAACAATCTGAGACGTGATTCAATCGTTTTAAGCATTCTTAAAAATGAATGGTTTGATGAGGTAAAAGAAAACCTAAAACGCAAGTTATAAAACGCAAAGTAAAAAAAGAGCCAACGGCTCGAACCATATTGTAGGGCTGGACTTCAGTCCAGTTAGAATAAATAAGAACACCCAAATTTTATGTTTTTTAAAAACATATTTAGTTGTATTTTTCTAAATTAAAAACACAGGCAATTTGTTTTACTAATTGCTTGATCCGTTTTTAGATAAAAATAGAAAGATTAAAAATAAAACCTAATGAATAAAATAAACTGCAAAAGTCTTCTTTTCGGATTTTCATTTTTGATGCTTGGGACGATTTCAAATGCACAGAAAAAAACAACTGAAAAACGAAATTTAATTCAGTATGTTGATCCAATGATCGGAACGGCAAAAATGGGACATACTTATCCTGGGGCAACAGTACCGTTTGGAAGCGTTCAATTAGCCCAGAAACAGATACAATTGCTTATGGCTTAAACGGAAAATATAATGGCGAAGTTTATAAATATTGTGCAGGTTATCAATATGAAGATAAAACAATTGTAGGTTTCAGCCATACACATTTCAGCGGAACAGGACACTCCGATTTAGGCGATTTTTTAATTATGCCGACGACAGGTAAATTGCAACTAAATCCGGGCGTCGCTTCAAAACCTTTGTCTGGCTACAGATCGGCGTTTTCGCATACTACAGAAAAAGCAGAACCAGCTTATTACAGCGTTTTTTTAGAAGATCATAAAATTAAAGCCGAATTGACTGCAACAACCCGAGTCGGAATGCATCAATATACATTTCCAAAGTCAAATGAAGCACATATTATTTTTGATTTGACTTCCGGAATCTATAATTACGATAAGAAAAACGTTTGGACATTTGTTCGTGTTGAAAACGATACTTTAATTACGGGTTACCGTCAGACAAACGGCTGGGCAAGAACCAGAACTGTTTATTTTGCAATGTCTTTCAGTAAACCGATAAAAAGCTACGGACAAGCCGCACAGGAAAAAAGTGTTTACAGAGGTTTTTGGGGAAGATTCGATCAGACGAAAAATTTCCCGGAAATGGCAGGACAAAATCTGAAATTATTTTTTGATTTTAATACTGAAGAAGGAGAGAAAATCAAAATCAAAATGGCTTTATCGCCGGTTAGTTCAGCTGGAGCATTAGAAAATATGAAAAAAGAGGTTCCGGGCTGGGATTTCGAAAAAGTAAAAAAACAAAGCCAGGAAGTTTGGAATAACGAACTGAATAAAATTCAGATAGAAGCCATTCAAAAGGAGGATTATGTGAATTTTTATACCGCCATGTATCACGCCTTTTTGGGTCCGACCGAATATATGGACTTTAGACGGAAATTACAAAGGTTTAGATATGAATGTTCACAAAGCTGAAAATTTTAAAAACTATACCAGTTATTCATTATGGGATACTTATAGAGCTTTACATCCTTTTTTCAATATTATTCAGCCGGCACGAAATACAGATATGGTAAGTTCAATGCTGGCACATTCAGATCAGAGCGTGCACAAAATGCTTCCAATTTGGTCGCATTATGCCAATGAAAATTGGTGTATGATTGGTTATCATTCCGTTTCAGTGGTTGCTGATGCGATTGTAAAAGGAAATGTAAATTTTGATGCAGAAAAAGCGCTTCAAGCTTGTGTTAATACTGCAAAAGTACCTTATTATGACGGATTGGAATATTACATGAAAATGGGTTATGTTCCTGAAGACAAAAATGGAGCTTCGGTTTCAAAAACATTAGAATATGCTTATGATGACTGGGCGATTGCGCAAGCTGCAAAGAAATTAGGCAAAACAGCCATTTATAATGAATTCATCGAAAGATCTAAAAATTATAAAAATGTTTACGATGAGAAAACTGGATTCATGCGTCCTAAATTAAATGACGGAACTTTCAAGAAAGAATTTGATCCGCTTGATACACACGGACAAGGTTTTATTGAAGGAAATTCGTGGAATTACAGTTTATATGTGCCCCAAGATCCTGCCGAAATGATTAAAATGATGGGAGGAAATGACAAATTCAAAGTTCGTTTAGATTCATTGTTTAATATGCATTTGCCGGATAAATATTTCGAAAATACCGAAGATATTACACGTGACGGAATTATCGGAAATTATGTTCACGGAAATGAGCCTTCACATCACGTGGTTTACTTGTACAATTGGACCGATTCTCCTTGGAAAGCGCAGGACAAAATTAGAATGATTTTGAAAAAAATGTACCGAAATGGGGCAGATGGTTTAGGCGGAAATGACGATTTCGGACAAATGAGCGCTTGGTATATTTTCAGCAGTTTAGGATTTTATCCTGTTGCGCCGGGTTCTGACGAATATGCACTAGGAAGTCCGTTGGTAAAAAATGCGGTTTTTAATTTAGAAAACGGAAAAAACTTCGAAGTGGAAACCGTAAATCAATCGGATAAAAATGTATTCGTGAGTAAAGTTTTATTGAATGGAAAAGAAATCTCGAGACCTTTCTTAAAACATTCAGACGTTATGAACGGCGGAAAAATTACGTTTTATATGAGCAGTAAACCGAATAAAAAGAATTTTATTCGTAATTAATTTCAAATGGAAAAGGAAATTATAATTGAAAATGTTGGTGTGTGGATGGATGGGGGAACTGTCACATTAAAAATGAAAAAAGATAATTCAATTTTTTATGAAATTGATTTTGTGCAAAAAGTCATTTTAGAAAAAAGTAAAAGACAAGTTGAAAATAGTTTAGTTCCTGGGAGCCTTTTGTTAAACAGAAAGGAGGTTGAGATACGATCATCATTAGAGAAGGAAATACTTTCAGAAATTAAAGCTGCTAAATTCGGAACAAACATATCTCAAAGTGAAACAGATGCATTGAATCGAATAATTTTAGAAGCTATAAAATTTGTTGAATCTGAAGATTATATTACAATTGCTAGGAAAGTTGGACGTATTCAATAATTAAATTTTTAATAAAAACAGAAATGTATTCAATTTTATAAAAACTTCACGAAATTTGCATTTTAAATAAAGACAATCAAATATGAAAGTAAATCTAAAATCAGGAATTGATAAATTGCTTTTTGGAATGAAGCAAAACGACGTTACTGCCGTTTTCGGGAAACCTGATAAAAACTATAAAGACGAAGATGACAATGTGATTTTTGTATATAATTCACACAAAATCAGATTGACATTTTATGAAGAAGAAGATTTGAAATTAGGATATCTTGTTGCTTCAAGCAATGATTTAGAAGTTTTCGGATTCAAAATAATCGGAAGAAAAATTGCTGATGTGAAGAAAGATTTCGCTGCAAAAGGAATTACAAAATACAATCAGGAAACTTTTGATACTTTCGAAAATTACTTCAATGAAGACAATTGGTTTATCCTTCAGACAGAATTTGATGAAGTGGTGAAATTCGAAATTGGAGCCATTATCAATAGTAAAGATGAATTTGACTGGAAATTTCCGGTGAAGAAATAAATTGATTAATTGTCAGGCTGAGCGAAGTCGAAGCCCTCAGCAGTATGGATTTGACTTGCGGGACTTCGACTTCGCTCAGTCTGACAAACTTAATAAAACAAAAAAACCGACAATCACTTGTCGGTTTTTTTATTTGTATTAAAAGAAATTATCCTTTTAACCATGCATTTTTAATCTTTTCTTTTGAAGCATCTGTAGCTTTAAAAGTTTCTGATTCTTCAAAAGGCAATTTCACTATACCTTTAATAGTTTCTTCTTTCCCGGCACGTTTAATTTTTACAGTAATTGGATCGTTTTCTTTCCAGTTTTCACTTTCTCCAATTAATTCATAAATATTTACCAGAGAATACGGTTTGTTGTTTATAGCCAGAATAATATCTCCTCCTTTTAAATTAAGGTTTGTGAAAAAACCATTTGGCTCAATATCAGAACGAACTGCAATTTCTTTAGTTTGTTTATCAACAGAAATATAAGGAGTTTGTCCTTTAATGAAAATCGGACCTGCTTTTTTCTCATTGCTTTTGTAACACCTACTTTAGCCAAATAAACATCGTAAGGAATTGGTGTAGTTCCAGCAACATATTTATTCAAGAATTCTCCAACTTCAGGATAAGTTAATTGAGTAATTTTTGCAAAAAGCTCGTCGTCATTAAATGGTTTTTCGATTCCATATTCATTAGATAATTTATGCATTAAATCAAGAATTCCTCTTTCTCCATTGCTTTTTTCTCTAATGATTATGTCAATACACATACCAATTAGAGCCCCTTTTTGATACACATTTAAATATTGATCTTTATAAGGTTCCTGCAAAACATTTTTGCTCATTACCGTAAATGACATTGTATCATTTAAACGTTTCGCTTGTTCGATTTTATCAGCAATACGCGTGTAAAATTCTGCTTCGTCGATCAAACCTTGATTGATTTGGAAAAGATTTGCAAAATATTCAGTTACACCTTCGTACATCCATAAATGTTCTGACATTTTTGGGGCATTGTAATCAAAATACTGAATTTCTTTTGAGTGAATTGTTAATGGCGTTACAATGTGGAAAAACTCGTGCGAAACCACATCTTTCATTGATTCTACTAATTTTTCTTTAGGCATAGATTCCGGTAACACAACTGTTGTAGCTGTAGGATGTTCTAAAGCTCCAAAACCGTGAGCATCATCTTTTGCTAAGCTCGATAAATACAGTAAAACAGTGTATTTTTTAGTTGAATTAATTTTGCCTAGAAAGTTTTTCTGCGCCGTCATCATCGTTTTCATTTCTGGTGTGATGCTTTCAGCAGTATATTTTCCGGTTGGAGAATATACAGCAATTTGAATATCCATTCCGTTTACGTTGAAAGTAGTGTAATCCGGCTTAGAATACATAATTGGATTTTCAACCAAAACAGCATAACGAGGCGTTACAAAAACATCACTTGTTTTGCTTGCATCTTCATCTGTCATTGAAGTTGCTCCCCAAAGCGTTTCAGGGTGTGTGATAGTAACTTTATAAGGTACATCTAGCTTATCTTGAAAATAGCCAACAAAACCGTGTGTATTGACCATAAAGTTTACTCCGGCGTTGATGTTTGTTCCTGCTGGTGAAAATACATCATCATTTCCAAAACCAGTTCCTTTTTCAGTATCGAAAGTATCGCCAACTAAATAAGTGATTTTTTTAAGCGTTTTTGCATTCGAAATTGACCATGAATTATCGTCAATTCTTTTTACGGTTAACTCGTTTCCTTTGGCATCAAAAGCTTTAAAACCATCAGAATATTTACCATAATTATCGGTAGAATATGTTCCAGGAACCGTTTTGGGGATGCTGTAGATAATTTCATCCGTTTTGATCGTTGGAGGCGTTACAGTTACCAAGACCTTGTCGTCTTTTACATCAACAAGATTAATGTTGACATCGACAGTTTTGCTTTTCGCATCTCCAGATGTACTGCCGGTTTTACAGCTCCATAATGTTACAGCAAGAGCTAGTGTGTAGATTATTTTTTTCATTTGTTCGCGTTTAGTTTTGTGTATTTGACTTAAAAATTATCAAATTGTTACACACTTTATATAAATATAAAAAAAACTCCTGAATTTCAGGAGTTTTCTTTTAGTCTAGTTTGTTTTTTATGTAGTATTTACCGTCCAAATCTTCGTCAAAGTCATCTATTTTGACAGGTTTTGGCTTAGGTTTATTTGCAATTGCCTTCTTTTTCCACATTTCAAATTTTTCTACAGGCATCTTCTTTTTCATGATTTCCAGAACTTCCTTTTCGGCTAATCCAAATTCTTTTTTTATAATTTCAAATGGATTTTTTTCTTCTAAAGCTAAAGAAACAAGCCTTTCAGTTTGTTCCCAATTCAATTCTTTGCGGTTACTCTTTTTCATCTCGTGAAAATTAATTCAAAATAGAGGTTAATGATTAATAGATTGATTTTCATTTTATATATCAATATTAATAAAAAAAATAATTAGTTGGTACATTGAACTATATTTTTTTATTGATTTTAACTGTTTTTTGCTGATCTTGATTTTTGAAACGGAATTTGCAATAAATTTTTCAATTTGTTATGTTCTTCGGGCTCTGGGTGAGTATCTACTCCGTAAATTATCTGATCTTTTTGCAAGGTGCTGAAAGTACTGAAAAGACGATCCCAAACAGAAAAAATATTACCATAATTGCTGTCTGTATAAGGCAGCATATAATGATGATGAACCTTGTGCATGTTGGGTGAAACAATAAAATAACTTAAGAAAACATCCAGCTTATTTGGCAACGAAATATTAGCATGATTGAATTGTGAAGTAATCACCGATAATGATTGGTAAAGAAAAACCATCCACATAGGGCTTCCTACGATTAAAACGCCCAAAGTTGTAAATACAAATCGAATTACGCTTTCGCCCGGATGATGTCTGTTTGCTGTTGTTGTGTCAATCCAAGTATCGGTATGATGAATTAGGTGAAAACGCCACAAAAATTTCACTTTATGCTGTACAAGATGTGCCAAATAAGCACCAATTAAATCAAGCAGAAGCAATCCAATTATGGCATAAATCCAAAGCGACATTTCTGGAAGCCATTGTAAAATTCCAAAATGATTTTCCGTTGTCCAAGCAGCAGTTTTAATCAGAATAAAAGCTAAAATAAAATTGACAATAATAGTAGTAATCGTAAAAAAGATATTAATTCCTGCGTGATGCCATTTTCTGTATTTCATTTGAAAAAGCGGAAATGCATTTTCTATCAGCCAAAAAATAGTTATTCCTCCAATCAAAATTAGACTTCGATGCGAAGAAGGAATGGTACTGAAATAATTAATAATATCATTCATAATTCTATAATGTATTTTTTCAAATGTAATAAAATTGATGAAATAATAACATTAATTTTAAGAAATGTAAATTTTTATAATCACTTTGGTGTTTATTGTTTAATGAGAAAAAAGTGCTGTGCAAAAAAAAGAGAAAAAAGGTCGATAAGACTTCTTTTTTCTCTTTATATAATATTATTAGGTTAACTAATTTATTTTGATTCTTTTGGTTTAAGCCTTTTTAATAAGGCTGATGATAAACAGTAAAACCCACGCACCGCCAACAGCAATTAAAATTTGCCAAAGAAGTCCGCCACCGCCAATGCCAAGTTTTCCGGCAATCCAGCCACCAATAATACCGCCAATAATTCCAACGATAATATTACCAAGTAAACCAAAGCCAGCGCCTTTCCATATTTGACCAGCTAACCATCCAGAAATTGCTCCTATGAGTAAGAAATATAAAAATTCCATAATTTGATTTTTTTAGTTTGTATTTGAGTTGTTTCTAATGACATTACGCTTCATCATGATTTTGAAGCAGATTCTTATAGATAAATCCAGCTACAATTGCACCTAAAATTGGAGCGACCCAAAACAGCCAAACCTGAGATAATGGCTCACCTCCAGTAAAAATAGCTTGAGACAATGATCTTGCCGGATTTACAGAAGTATTTGTAATTGGAATACTAATCAAGTGAATTAAAGTTAAAGCTAAACCAATTGCAATACCCGCAAATCTTCCGTTTGCAAATTTGTCTGTAGCTCCTAAAATAACTAAAAGGAAAAACAATGTCAATACAAACTCAGCTATAAAAGCAGATTGCAATGAATAACCATCAGGAGAAAAAGCACCAAAACCGTTTGATGCAAATGCACCTGCTTTAGTATTATCAATCACAAAACCAGCTTTTCCAGAAGCAATGGTGTACAACGTTCCCGCTGCAGCAATTGCTCCAATACACTGAGCGATAATATAAGGAATCAGGTCTTTTGCTGAAAATCTTCCGCCAGCCCATAATCCAAAAGAAACAGCCGGATTAAAATGCCCGCCAGAAATGTGTCCAACAGCATAAGCCATTGTCAAAACCGTTAAACCAAAAGCTAAAGCGACACCAGCAAATCCAATTCCTAAATCAGGAATTCCTGCTGCAAAAATAGCGCTTCCACAACCTCCGAAAACTAACCAAAAAGTTCCAAAAAACTCTGCAAATAATTTTTTCATAATTAAGTAATTTTAAATTAATAGATTCTGATTGTTAAAGGGTATATTGGTATGCCCAAAAAATCAAAACAATTTGTAAGGGCAAACGTACAAATAAAATCCATCTTGGTAAATTAAAACTTGCTTTTTTATTTTGATACATGTGCAAATTGGCAGGAAATACTGCAATTAAAAGTGCAATAATTCCCCATGCAGCAAAACTTTTTGTAAAAGGAAGTAATAGGAGGCAGCCTAATATAATTTCGGCAGCTCCACTTAAATTATTTATTAATTTGGGGTTTTTAAAAACAGGCGGAATGATTCTGATGTACATTCCAGGTTTTCTAAAATGATTGATGCCGGCAAGTATATATAAGAAAGCCATTAAATATAAATGCCAAGGTTGTTTCATGATATCTTATTGTTTATCACGAATTTATAAAAAAATTAACAATTATTGCATTACAAGGCTCTTTTTTTTAAAGCTATGCAAAATGTGTTATTTTTTTGCCTTAAAATTTATGTTCATAATAATAATGGCAAGAATGATCAAAATAATTCCGACCCATTGGATAAAGATTACTTTTTCATTCAAAAGGACAAAAGCCATAGTAACAGAAACTGGAAGTTCTAATGCAGAAACAATACTTCCTAAACCAATTCCGGTTAAAGGGAAACCTGCATTCATAAGCATTGGCGGGATTATAGTGCCGAATAAAGACAAAACAATTCCCCATTTCATGAAAATAGCAAGATTAAATGTTTCTGTTTGAGTAGCAAATGCAAAAGAAAATACAATTACAGCGCCACCCAAAAGCATATATAAACTTCGCTGCGCCGATGAGATTTCGGTAGCAACACGATTTGCAGTAAACATAGTTGTAGTAAAAGAAGCTGCAGCTAATAATCCCCAAACAATTCCTCTCCAATCTAATTTAAAATCAGCGTGAATAAGGTTAGTTGCCAAAGCGGTTCCTATAAGAACAATAAAAACGGCAATAACTTTTTGTTTTGAAGGTAGTTTTTTTTCTAAAATCATTTCAAGAAAAACACCCATCCAGACAGTCTGCATTAATAAAACGATTCCAATTGAAACCGGTATGTATTTAACAGCCAGATAATAAAACAAACTTGTCATTCCTAATGAAGTTCCGGCAAGCATCAAATTGAAAATGTTTTTTGATGAAGCTTTTACAACATTGTTTTTATGTTTTATTTTTTGAAATGCATTAATTATCAAAATTCCAATTATTCCCAAAACAAATTGTGAAGTAGTTACTTCTGCAGTTGTATAGTCTTCTGTGTAAGCCATTTTTACAAAAGTGGCTAACATTCCGTAAGTTGTAGCTCCTAAAGCAACTAGAAAAACTCCTTTTAATACATTATTTTGTGACATCTGAAATTCCTGTTTTAAAAATTAAGGCCGGCAAAGGTAAGCTATTTTGTTCATGATTTAATAGAAATAGGAAGTAAACATTAGGATTAATATTATTGAGGACTTATTTTTTGATTATAAATTGTATATTTTTCAAAAAAGGAGAAACTAGTTAAAAATAAAAAACCATCAAAACTTATGCTTTGATGGTTTTTATTTTTTTATAAATCTTTCAGGCTAATTATTTGACTGGCTGATTTTTATAGGTTTCGATTTCGAAAATTAAAGTAGCGTTTGGTGGTATTACACCTCCAGCACCTTTTTCTCCATAAGCTAAATTTGAAGGAAGGAAGAAAATTGCTTTTTCTCCGTCAGTCATCATATCTAAAGCTTCGATAAATCCCGGAATCATACCATCTTTTTTCCCAACTGCAAATGGGAAAGCTTTGTATCCTCCGCCAGCATCTCTGTTAGGGTCATATTTGCCATATTCTTTTGCTACGTTAGCGATACTGCTGTCAAAAAGATTTCCGTCTTCAAAATAACCAGCGTAGTGAAAGTAAATTGTAGATCCTTCAGCTCCTTTTACGCCAGTTCCTTTTTGTGTAATCACATATTTTAAGCCAGACGCAGTTGTAGTTGCTTTTGCTTTAGTCGCTGCAAAATAAGCTGCTTTTGAAGCAATTACTTTTTTCGCTTCCTCTTTTTTTGCTGCTTCTTTTTTCACATCATCAGCTAAAACTTTTACAGCATCAAATTTCTTAGCTGCAGCACCTTTGCGTGTAATTGTAATTTTGTTCATGATATCATCTTGAACAATTTTGTTTACATTATCCATTCCAGAAACTACATGACCAAAAATAGTATGTTTTCCGTTTAACCAAGGAGTGTCTTTGTGTGTGATGAAAAACTGACTTCCGTTAGTAGCTGGGCCAGAATTGGCCATTGCTAAAATACCGCCTTTGTCAAATTTCAATTCTTCGGTAAATTCATCTTTGAATGAATATCCAGGACCTCCAGAACCGTTTCCGTCTGGATCTCCACCCTGAATCATGAAATCATTAATAACGCGGTGAAATTTCAAACCATCATAAAATGGTTTTCCTTTTAGCCTTTCTACTGTAACATTTGGATTTGTTCCTTCTGCCAAAGAAATAAAATTAGCAACAGTTATAGGCGCTTTTACATATTCTAAAGAAACAACAATATCACCTTTTGAAGTTGAAATTGTTGCAAAAATACCATCATTTGGATTGGCTGGAATAACTGGTTTTGCAGCAGTTGTTTTAGCTGGAGCAGCTTTTGGTTTTACAGCCGTTTTTTTTGTTGTTTGCGCCTGAAGATTTACTACTGCCAAACAGAATAATAATAGAAATTTAAATTTCATTTTGTTTAAATTTAAGTCTGCGTACTAATTTATTATTGTGGTTTTTCTAATAATTGAATTTCGAAAATGATATTTGCATTTGGCGGAATAACTCCTCCTGCACCCGTTGCTCCGTAAGCTAAGTGAGATGGAATAAACAGAACTGCTTTATCTCCAAATGAAAGTTGCTCAATTCCTTCTATAAATCCCGGAATTAAACCATCATTTTTTTCCTGCCTGAAAAGGAATTGGCTCGTAACCATGTTGTTCAGCTCTTGCGGGGTCATATTTTCCAAAAGCTTTTGCAACATCAGCAATGCTTGAATCAAATAAAGTTCCGTCTTCAAGGAAACCTGCATAATGAATATAAATTTGAGTTCCAATAGCTGGTTTTTTCCCTGATCCTTTTTCAGTGATAACAAATTCTAAACCTGAATTCGTTTTAGTTGCTTTTGGTTTGATAGAAGCATAATAAGCAACTTTTTCTGTTTGAGCTCCCGCATATTTGCTTTTTTCTTTCGCAATTTCTGAGAAATAATCACCAAATACTTTTACAGCATCAAATTTCTTTGCCGCTTCGCCATTTCTGATAATAGTAACTTTTACAATTGTATCACCTTGTTTTACTTGGTTTACAACTTCTTGACCTTTTTCAACTACATGACCAAAAATAGTATGTTTTCCTGTTAGCCAAGGTGTTTCAACATGTGTAATAAAAAATTGACTGCTGTTTGTTCCTGGACCGTTATTTGCCATTGCCAAAACGCCAGCTTTGTCAAATTTCAAATCTGTGATTTCGTCTTTAAATTTATATCCAGTATCTCCAGAACCAGTTCCTTCAGGATCTCCAGACTGAATCATGAAATCTTCAATAACTCTGTGGAATTTTAATCCGTCATAAAAAGGTTTATTTTTTTTGTATTCTTTAGTTACAAATTCGTTTTTGCCTTCTGCCAAAGTCACAAAATTTGCTACAGTAACAGGCGCTTTTGTATAATCTAATTCAACAATGATATGTCCTTTGTTTGTTTCAATATCTGCATATAAACCATCAGGCAAATTACTGTGTTCATCTTTACAAGAATAAAGTGAAGTTACGGCTAATAGTACTACTAAAATACTTTTTTTCATTTCTAAAATGTTTTTTTTAAGGGTTTACTGTGTCTTTTTTAATTTGTGTGGCTGGTTTTACAGCGACTGGTTTTGGTGCAGCAGGTTTTGGTGTTTGTCCTGCTGGAGCTTGTTCGGCTGTATTTTGTCCTGCAGGAGCAGCAGTTTTTGGAGCTGTCGGATCTGGAACAAAATTACGAAGCGTTACAGTACACATTAATGATTCATTTGGTCCAATTTTATTATTGTCGCCGTGATATCCATAAGCAATGTGCGATGGGAATAAAAAGGTAACCGTTTCATCTTTATGCATATATTTGATACCGTCGCGCAATCCCATCATGATATCTTGTTTGTCTACATAATAAGTTTGCGGACCAAGATCAGCTTCAGAATAAATGATGTTGCCTTTGAATGTCTTTTATTTCTAAATTGAAATAAGCAATATCGCCTTTTTTAGGCGTTTGGGTTTCAGTTCGGATTTTTTTCATCATAAGAAAACCAATATCCTTTTCTTGTTGCGTAATATTTAACTTTCGGATTGCTTTTGATGATTTTTTTGAAAAGTACTTCTTCATCGGCAATTAGTTTTTTATTTCGATCAGCCGATTTTTTCATGAAAGTTCCCGAAGCTCTCGAAAGCGGTCTTCTGGCATCTTCATGCTGTTTGCAGCTAGCTAATAAAACAGTAAAAAGGAGCGTGTATATGCTTAGTTTTATATAGTTCATAGTAGGTTATATTTTTAGTTTGGTTACTAAATCTTCAAATTTTTTCAAGGTTTCTTCCATCGAGAACATCTGATCTTCCACCGGCCGCATTACTATGCCCTCCGCCATTAAAATGATCTCTGGCAAATTGGTTTACATCAAATCCACCTTGCGAACGGAAAGAAATTTTGATAATTTTTTCTTCTTTATTTTCGATAAAAATAGCAGTAAAAACAATACCTTTTATACTTAATCCATAATTTACAATTCCTTCAGTATCACCTTTTACGTAATCAAAAGAATCTAGTTCGTCCTGAGTAAGTGAAGTATAAGAAGTTTTATGTTCTTCTAAAACTTTCATATTCTGTAAAGCACGCCCTAATAATTGTAATCGACTGTAGGAACTATTATCAAATAATAAAACAGGAATTTGAGTATTTTCAACTCCCAAATCAATCAATTCTGCAATGATTCGGTGTGTATTTCCTGTAGTTCCCGGAAAACGAAATGATCCAGAATCGGTTAAAATTCCGGTATAAATACAAGTTGCAATGGTTTTATCCAAATCTTCCTTTTTTATTTAAAAAAGAAATGAAATTGTAAATCATTTCACAAGTTGAACCAAATGAAGTGTCAGAATACGTATAAGTTGCATAATCATCAGGTTTTTGATGATGATCAATCATGACAAACGGAGCAGTTAGTTTTGCTAAAGTGTGTTCCATATTTCGCCTGTACGATGAAATGCATTAAAATCGAGTGTGAAAATTAACTCCGCTTCTTCTAATATTTTGGTGCAGTTTTCGGTGTCTTTTTCAAATATTTTTACTGTTTCTGAACCTGGAAGCCAAGCCAAAAAATCAGGAAAATCATTTGGTGCAATAACCGTTGGCTGGTGGTTGTTTTTTAATAAAAAATGGTATAAAGCTAAAGTAGAACCCATAGCGTCGCCATCTGGTCCTCTGTGCGGAATAATTGCAATTTTCTTTGGGGTCGCAAGCAACAATTGTATTGCCTGAATATCTTGTATTTTCATAGTGTGCGAATTTACATTTTTTTAATGTAATGTTGAAATCATTTTAGAGATTAACACACTTTTATAAGTTATGAGGTTTTAATTGTAAAATGTAAAATGTAAAATAGAAATGTGAATTTTGGAATTTCGTTTACAGATGTTCCAATTCTTCTTTTTTAAATCGCTGATACAATTTGAACTTTGCTCCTTTTACAATCTGTGATTTATAAATTCCAACAGAACCTGAAGAAAAATAGGCAATTGTACAGCCAATTGCGATAAAAATTCCGGGTGCAATTCCAAATAATTCCATTCCCATAATCGTGCAGGCGATAGGAGTATGGGTCGCGCCCGAAAATACAGCTACAAATCCTATTCCTGCCAAAAGAGCGATTGGCATCGGAATAATTGCAGAATAAAGCACTTCCTAAAGTAGCACCTATAAAAAATAATGGTGTTACTTCGCCTCCTTTAAAACCGGCTCCTAAAGTAAATCCGGTAAACAGATATTTTAAGTAAAAAGTCATACAATTGATTTGGATTTGAGTAAATGAATCGACAAGTAACCGGAACACCAATCCGGAGAATTGTGTAAATCCGAAACCAGCAAATGCAATGGCTAAAATGATTCCACCAACAAAAGGTCGTAATGGAGGGATATTTTATAGTTTTTGAAAAAAGAGAACCCCAAAAATGAGTGCTTCTGGAAAATAATAAAGCAGCAAAACCTGATAAAACTCCAAACGATAGCAGTAAATCAATAGTTTTGTAAATTGATTTCAGGAACAATCAGGAATGCTATAATGTGTATGTTTTACTTGCCAGAATTCGACAGTAAAATAAGCTGCATAAGCAACTAATAAAAGATAACAATAATACTTTTGAAATTGATTTTACTGAAATACAAAACTTCCAAAGCAAAAATAGCACCTGCCAAAGGAGTTCCAAAAACCGATGCAAAACCTGCACTGATTCCGAGGATAATCAGAATTTTTCGTTCGGAATTATCTAGTTTGAAAATTTTAGTGAATTGATCTGCAATTGCCCCTCCCATTTGTACCGCAGTTCCTTCACGGCCTGCAGAACCTCCAAATAAATGGGTCGATCAAAGTTCCGAAAAGTACTAAAGGAGCCATTTTAAACGGAATTACTTTCTTGCGGATTTTCGTATTCTTCCAGCAATAAATTATTGCCTTTTACGACAGATTCTCCCCAGTAGTAATAACTAAATCCGACCAATAATCCGCCAAAAGGCAAAAGCCAGATAATCCAGTCATGGTGAATTCTAAATTGAGTAACCCATTCTAAGAGAAACTAAAAAAAATGCAGATGCAGATCCAGATAAAATACCTATCAAAACACAGATCAAAATCCATTTCGAAAGTAGTCAGCAGTAATTGTTTTAGGTTTTGGGAAGTCATTAATGAATTTAAAGAAAGTTTTGCCACGAATTTCACGAATTTTCACGAATTAATAGCTTTTAAATTCAGAAATTAAAAAGAAATCATTTTTAATTTTTTAATCTGTGGCAAAAAAAATAATTAGTGAAAATTCGTGAAATTCGTGGCGAATAAAAATTACTGAACAACAGCAGTAAATTCAATTTCAACTAAATATTCTGGGGCAACCAATTTACTGATTTCATAAAATCCTGTTGTAGGTTTTACATCTTTAAAAAAGCTGAATGCGCTCTCGCAACTTCTTCAAAAGTAGAAATATTAGTGGTGAAAATTCTGGTTCTGATCACGTCTTTAATTCCCACATTCAAATCCTCCAATACTTTTTCAACACGCTCTAAAATATTATAAGTCTGTGCATAAGCATCATCGGCTTTTACTTTATCGCCATCAACAATTGCAACAGTTCCTGAAACTTCAATGATATTACCAATTCTTACAGCACGGCAATATCCCATTTTGTCTTCCCACGGTGATCCTGTTAAGATGTTTTCTCTTTTCATTTTATGATTTTTTTTGAATTGTTTTTGGTGGTTTTTAAAAACAAATTCAGGTTAATTAATGCGTCTGCAATTTATAAAATAAGCCAATGAAAAAGATAGATCATTTTAGTTTGAAATCCCACTTAAAATCAATCTTTTTTGTGATATTTTAAAAATGAATTGGGTTTTAAATACTTTACTTGATTCTTCAAGTAAATTCGGAGTTTATTTTGCGTATTTGTCAAGTGTTGTTGTAAAACTTCAATTTTATTCAGCAAATGATAAATGGCATCAATTCCTTCTAAATTGATATTTAAGATCGTAATGCATCCGAATCATTTTTTCGATTGCAGGCAATTGTTCGGGTTCTAAAATTCATCATTTTCCTCAAAAATAATTTCCACTAAACCATAATTATTAAGCTCATTTATAAACGTATTTTCAATTTCGTGATACAGACAAAATTGTTTTATTTGGATTAAATTTTTACTGCTCATGATTTCTTAGTTTAGATAATTCTGTAAATAATTCTTTTTCTTTTTCAGATAATTTGGTTGGTGTTTTCAAGTTGTACGTTAATGAATAAATCACCAAATTGATTGTCTTTTTTATAAACAGGAAAACCTTTTCCTTTTAATTTTACTTTAGTTCCGGTTTGTGTTTCAGGTGGGACTTTGATTTTTACTTTTCCGTCAAATGTTTTAATGAAATTTCGCCACCTAAAACCGCAGTGTATAAATCCAGATCAACATTTGAATACAAATTATCCCCATCTCTTTTAAAATCAGAATTATTTCGAGATTGAAAATGTAATATACAAATCGCCGTTTGGACCTCCGTTAACTCCGGCGCCTCCATGTCCTGGAATTTTAATAATTTGGCCATTTTCAACTCCGGCCGGAATTGTAATTCTGATATTTTTGCCGTTTACTGTTAAACTTTGTTTATGTGTTGTATATGCTTGTGCTAAATCCAGCTGTAATTCAGCATTAAAATCCTGACCTCTATATTTGGATTGAGCTCTTGAACTGCTTCGCCCAGAACCATACATCGAATTAAAGAAATCAGAAAAATCACTTCCTGAGAAATCTCCGCCAAAACCAGAAAAATCTTGATTTCCGCTTTGCTGTCTCGAATATTGTTGTTGCTGTTGATTTGGGTCGTAGCCAGCTTTTTCAAATTCATCAGCATGTTTCCAGTCTTTTCCGTATTTATCATATTTTTTACGATTTTCCGGATTACTTAAAACTTCATTTGCTTCGTTTATTTCTTTGAATTTTTTCTCCGCTTCTTTATCATTCGGATTCAAATCGGGGTGATATTTTCGGGCTAATTTCCTATACGCTTTTTTGATTTCTGCGTCGGTGGCTGATTTTGTTATTTCTAGTGTTTTGTAGTAGTCGATATAATCCATCTTTTTATTTTTTATAAACGTGAATTAAAACATTGAATTTAAGAATAAGTTGTTAATTATCAAAATGATGAAGTTATTTTTGAAAGAATAAAGATAATGATGTTTTAGCAAGTGGTTATTTTGAATTTTGATTTTTTAATTTGAAATTTATATCGAAGAATATTTGGCAGGTTTTTTGATTCTAAAAATTAGCCCAAATATATTGTTATAAAATCCTTAAAGTTAAAGTCAGTAAGTAAATTATATTATTTTTGCTTTGCTATCTAATAATTGTAAATTATAAAGGCCGAGTCGATAAAACCTTTTCAATGAAGCACATTTTATTTTTCATATTATTTTTTACAGCTGTAACAGTATCAGCCCAAACCGAATTTGGTACTAAATTCAAGAGTATTCCGGCTCCAAAGTTTGGTGCAAAACCCAAAAAAATGCCTGATCCAGCTATGCCAGATCTTAAAGATCCTGCAGGCTGCAACTGCTGAAATTCCGAGTATCAAAACACCAAATGTTTATGATAACAACAAGATATAACGACAAAATCAAAATTTCAGGTAGGAGAAGAAAAGAGCAAGTTTACAATGTCTACTGAAACAGAATTTGCTAATCCAGGTGATCGTTATGTTGCCAAGATGGAAAAAGATTTGGATAAAGCTCTGAAAGATGCCGGACTTCGCGAAGGCAGAGGAACATTAGTAAAACACAATATTTCGTTAGGAGATTTTAGAACAAAATCAAAATATTTTATCGTGAAATTTCGTGATTTTGGAGCAATCGACGGGGATTTAGTAAAAGTTTCAAATAATGATAAAGTAATTCAAAATCAAATATTTTTGGATCTAATTTCAAAGACGTAAAAATAGATCTGTCTGAAGGATTTAATAAATTAGATTTCGAAGCCTTAAATATAGGAACCCTCGGAGGAAATACTGCCGAAATTCAGGTTTATGATGATAAAGGCCAATTGGTTACCAACGATTATTGGGACAATCTAGCTGCCGGATTTAAGGCTTCGATTATTGTGACGAAAGAGTAATTTTTTTGAGGTTCTAAGATTCTAAGATACTAAGATTCTTAGGCTTTGATATTGATATGTAGAAAAAGGAGGCTCTAATTTTTAGAATCTCCTTTTTTTATAGTTAGTGTTTAAAGTTAGAGAAAAACTTAGAACCTTAGCATCTTAGAATCTCAGAACCTTAGACTAGAACGGATCCGCAGTAACTTTAAACTTCATGGCTGCTTTCACAGTTACATCTTTAGTTAATGTTTCTTTCAAAGTTACTTGAGTTCTTATTTTGTAGCTGCTAGCTTTTATGTATTGATCCAGTTTTTTATCGGTACAAATCAAATCAATTGTGTTGGTTGTTGCCATAATATTGTCTTGATACGCCAATTCGATTTCATCAGAATTTGTAGTCGAAATATACAAATGAACCGATTTTAAAAACGTAAAAGTTTTATCTGATGGGTCAGAAATCGATAATTGCAGCGATCTCAATTTTACATCTTTTACAAGACTGGCTTTTGTTTTGTTATTTTGAAATTCCGCAGATGAATTTGTTGTTACTTCTGGAGTGATAATTTCCGAAGGTAGATTTATAGGCGAAGTACTTTTGATTTTTATTGAAGTTTCATTTGAGATGTTGAAAGTCAATAAGTCATCAACAGCATCACAAGAGGTTAAAAAGATGGACAGCAAAACCGTCAAAGCAATAAATTTTGATTTCATAGTTGAATTTAAATTGGGTTTTTCTGTAAATACGAAATATCTTGAGGTTTGGATTTTTGCCTAAGGTGCTAAGGTTCTAAGGCTCTAAGGGCTAAGATGCTAAGGTTTCGCCTTTTTGTAGGTTTTGAACTAAAGACCTTAGAACCTTAGTCACCTTAGCATCTTAGAACCTAAAAGAAAAAAAAATATTTTTTTCAATGTTCCGATTTTTAAGATTGAAATATAAAAAGTATTTTTGCGCATGCAACACAACGTACTTATTTTAGATTTCGGATCGCAATATACTCAGCTTATTGCGCGTAGAGTTCGCGAATTAAATATATTCTGCGAAATTTTCCCTTACAATCACTTTCCTAGTGATTTATCACCTTATAAAGCAGTAATTTTAGGAGGAAGCCCATTTTCTGTTCGTGCAGAAGATGCTCCACATCCTGATTTATCTCAAATTCGAGGCAAGCTTCCAATGTTGGCGGTTTGTTACGGAGCACAATACTTAGCTCACTTTAGCGGTGGAGAAGTAGCAGCTTCAAACACCAGAGAATACGGAAGAGCGAATTTGTCTTATATTAAGGAGAATGAAGTTTTCTTTGATGGATGTTTCAGAAAACAGTCAGGTTTGGATGAGCCACAGCGATAGTATCAAAGGCTTTGCCAACAAATGCTGTGAAATTAGCAAGCACGCATGACGTAGAATATGCAGCTTACAAAATTGAAGGCGAAACAACTTATGCGAATTCAATATCATCCAGAAGTTTTCCATTCTACAGATGGATCAAAAATGCTGGAAAACTTTTTAGTAAATATTGCCGAAGTTCCTCAAAACTTTACACCAAATGCTTTCGTAGAAGAAATGGTGGGAGAATTAAAAGAGAAATTAGGAAACGATAAAGTAGTTTTAGGATTATCAGGTGGAGTAGATTCAACTGTAGCAGCAGTTTTATTGACACCAGGCAATTGGTAAAAACCTTTACTGTATTTTCGTAAATAACGGATTACTTCGTAAAAACGAATTCCAAAATGTATTAGATCAATACAAAGGAATGGGATTGAACGTAAAAGGAGTAGATGCTGGAGATCGTTTTCTTGGGGAACTTAGCCGGAATCAGTGATCCTGAAACCAAACGTAAAACTATTGGACGCGTATTTATCGAAGTTTTTGATGATGAATCACATTTGATCGAAGATGTAAAATGGTTGGCGCAGGGAACTATTTATCCTGATGTTATCGAATCGGTTTCTGTAAAAGGACCATCGGCAACTATTAAATCGCACCACAATGTTGGTGGATTGCCAGATTATATGAAATTAAAAATTGTAGAACCACTTAGAATGTTGTTTAAAGACGAAGTGCGAAGAGTTGGAGCTACTTTAGGAATAGATCCAGAATTATTAGGAAGACACCCTTTCCCAGGACCTGGATTGTCAATCAGAATTTTAGGAGATATTACTCCGGAGAAAGTACAAATTTTACAAGATGTTGATGCTGTTTTTATTGAAGGATTAAAATCTTGGGGATTATATGACAAAGTTTGGCAGGCTGGAGCAATTTTGCTTCCGGTAAATAGTGTTGGTGTAATGGGCGATGAGCGTACTTATGAAAAAGTAGTTGCGCTTAGAGCTGTAGAATCTACAGACGGTATGACTGCTGACTGGGTTCATTTGCCTTATGATTTCTTGATGAAAGTGTCAAACGACATTATAAATAAAGTAAAAGGCGTGAATCGCGTAGTTTACGATATAAGTTCAAAACCACCTGCAACAATTGAGTGGGAATAGTAAGATTTTTCAAATTAAGGCGTTACATTTGTAACGCCTTAATTTTTTAAACCTACTATTTATGAGAGAATTTTTAACGATTTTTCTTGTCTTTATTTTGTCTTTTAACAGAATAACTGCACAAGATTCAATTATTGAGCACAAAATTCAAAAGGGCGAAACCGCTTATTTTATTGCCCAAAAATATAAGGTTTCTGTTGATGAAATTTACAAACTCAACCCCGAATCACAAAGCGGAATCAAAGACAATCAAATAATTAAAGATTCCAGTTCATTCCTCAGAAAAACCAAAATCAGATGCTCAAATTATTCACATCGTTGCTGCAAAAGAAACGCTTTATGGCTTATCAAAACAATATAATGTTTCGTCAAGAAGCAATTCAAGAATGCAAATATTGAAATTCTTGTCTAGTGGACTTCAAATTGGTCAGGAATTAGTAATTCCGCAAAATACTTCAAATTCTTCTAAAAACTGAAATTGCAACTGTCTTCAAAAGCTAATCACATCAGGTTGTGGCTAAAGAATCCTTGTTTAGTATTGCCAGACAATACAATGTTTCGGTTCAGGATCTTGAAGATCTTGAATAAGGAGATCTATTCAAAACGGATTGCAAATTGGTCAGACGATTACAATTCCAAACAAAAGAAAAACGTTAGATGGAAGAGTTCGTGTAATTAATCAGGAAACCATTTTTCATGTTGTTGAAGCAAAAGAAACTAAATTTTCGATTGCCAAAAAATACGGAATTTCTATCGATCAGTTGGAATCTCAAAACCCTGAAATCGTAAACGGATTGGTTGTTGGAAATAAGTTGGCTATCAATACAAAAGAAATTAAACCCACAAACGAAAGCGAAGAATTGATGTTGGCTCTTGCCGAAAAACAAGTTGTGGTTGAAAAAACAAAAGCCAAAACAGTTGAAATTGATGATTTAAAAGACAGATTGGTGGTTCAGAAAGAAATGAATCAGAAGATCATTAAAATTAATGATTTGAAAGTCAATCTGAATGATATGAATGGTTCGAAAGAAAATTCGGTTGAAAAATTGCGTTTGGTTTTAGAAGCCAATAAAAATGTTCAGGATATTTTAATGGCGAAATTAGATTCGTTGGTAAACACAATGAATAATGATTTGGTTGAATTGAAAAGAATGGATGTTTTGAATGTCGATGAATCAAAACGTTTAGAAAAACAATCGTATGAAAGCATCGGAAAAACAAGTGAATTATCATCTGAATTGAAAAAAGAATTGGCTGAAAACCGAAAAGCTTATGCGGGTTTAATGAATAAAGTAGAGAAAATTGCTGTTGAAGAAAATCAGGAGTACAAGAAGAAAATCCGCGAAAGCGAAAAAAATAATAATGTCAACTTCGATTGCAGCAAAGACTTTCGTCTAGAAGAAATAAAACGCTATAAAATTGAGCAGGAGCAAGGTGATGCACAAAATCAGCTTTTAATTGCAAAAATTGATTCATTGGATACTCAGAAAAAAATTGAAGTAAAAAGACATATCAGCAAAGCTAATTATTATAGCATGGAAGCTCGGAAATTTGATGATAAACTGGCTTTGATAAAATTGAAAAAATATCAGGATGATGCTATTAAAAATCAAGAGTAAAAATCGAATTCAGCTGAAACTTCAAAAACAGTTTCGTTAGAGGAAATGAAACGTGAATTAAAGGAAAATCCGCTTAAAAGCGATAAAACTATAAAAGTTGAAGTTTTTGATAATCTTAAAGAAGTTTCAAATGGCTATTACTTAGTTTTGGGTATATTTACAGATGCAACACTAAGAGATAAGTTCATTATGAAACTTATTGATTCTGGGGATTTTAATGCTAGTTTTTTCTTTAATATAAACAGTCTTTCGTATTATGTTTACTCAGACAATACGAAAATATGGAAGAAGTTTTATATAAATGCAAGAAAAAGGAAGAAGATGAGTTATATAAAGAAATTATTATTGCTAAAGCTGAAATTGATCTTAGGTAATATTTTGGGAAGAAATTAACAGTGGCCCGAATCTTGCTCTGACAAGAATTTAGTAACTTGTTTTTGAATTAAAAATTAAATTGTCTTAAGCCCTATTATGAAATATTATTCACATTATTATGTCTCGTTTTTTTTGTAACTTGTTCTGCTTTTTCACAGGAAAAGGTGGTGAAATATACCGTTTCAAGTGGAGAAACGATAAACCAGATTGCGCAAAAATTTAAAATTACGCCTTATGATATTTATGCATTTAAATCCAGATGCAAGAAATGGAGTGAAGCCAAATACGGTTTTATTGATTCCTGACGAATGTTAGTAAAAACAGCGGTGAAATCTGAAACAGTTGCGGTAAAAATTCCTGCTAATTCAAAAGAAATAATTCATGAAGTACAAGCCAAAAGAAACATTTTGGAGTATTGAACAAAAGTATGGAATTTCAGATGAAGATTTGAAAGCTGCAAATCCTGGTTTTAGAAAAAGATGGGGTTCAAATTGGACAGAAATTGGTAATTCCGCAAAAGGTTTGGCTTCAAAAGCTGTAGCCAAATGCAAAATCTCCAGTTAAACAAATACTGCGCAGGAAAAATATGTTTATCATGATGTTATAGCCAAAAGAAACCAAATTTGGTATTGCAAAACAATACGATATTACTATTGAAGAATTAGAGAAACGTAATCCGGAAATTGTTGCAAAGTTTGCCAGTTGGATATCGATTGACAATAAAAGGAACAGCTCCTAAAACAGAAACAGCGCCAATTACAAATGCTGTAAAACCTGCTGAAACTAAAAAAGGAACTGAAACTCCTAAAAAAGTAACTACTTATATGGAATATCAAGTAAAGCCAAAAGAAACTTTTTATAGTTTAGGAAGAACATTTCATATTAGTCTCAGGAAGAATTGACAGCTTTAAATCCGTCACTTTCTGAAGGTGTAAAAGAAGGAATGGTTTTAAAAGTTCCTTCAGGATATTTGGCGCCAACGCCAATTATTGCTCAAGCAGCAACCAGTTGAAAAAGACGGTTGAAAAACCAATTGATAATGCAGGAAGCTCCGGCGGTATTAAAATTTTGACAAAGTAAAATCAGAAACTGTTTCTGCAGATCCTGAAGTAGTGGAACTGACAAAAAAAAGAGGTCAGACGGATCGTAAGAAAGTGGTTTTATTATTGCCTTTTAATTTGGCTAAAATGCAAAACGATACGACAAGTACTGGCGACAGAATTAAAAATGATAAATTTTTGAACATGACTCTTGATTTTTATTCAGGAGCAATGATGGCAATCGATTCGGCTAAAACTTTAATATTGCCAATTGATGTTTCGATTTATGATTTCAGGAGAACTAAAACATCATCGAATGTTTCTGGCTTAATTGCTCAGAATAAATTGCAGAATGCAAATGCAGTAATCGGACCATTTTATCAAACTAATGCCGAAGCGAGCTGCAAATATGCTTCGTTTAGTATAATGTTCCGGTGATTTCGCCATTATCAAAAGATACCGCAAATCCAATTGATAATTTATATCAAGTCGATTCCGTCAAATGATGTAGTCCGAAATGCGGTTTTTGATTATATGCGTGCTAAAAATGGAAATATTGTGGCTGTTGTAGATAAGAAAAAAGAATCGGTTATTAATTACATCAAACAAAATCAAAAAGGAGTAGTGTTTGCTGCTTTGAGCAGAAACTGGAGGATTGGACGTTGCAAATTTAAAAAGTTTGTTATTGCCAAACAGAATGAATTATGTGGTGATGGAAACGGGAAATACCGCAATGGTTAAAACAACAATAAAAGCATTACTTGATTCGCAAAAAACATGTCAGGTACAATTGGTTATTTTGGAACCAAACAGTACATTGGATACAGACGAAATTAGTTTTGACAATTTAGTTAAACTGAAATTAATGTATCCGTCTGTAACTCGCGAAAGCGATGAACCAGGAGTTTTAATTTTCGAAAAAGAATATAGATCTGAAAAATAAAGTAAATCCGAGTACGTATGCAACGAAGAGGATTTGATGTTACTTTTGACACGATGATGCGATTGGTGCAAGGGAAAACATATCAGGAAACGGCAGATTTAATGACCACAGAACAAGTGGACAACAAATTTCAATATTACAAAAAAGAAGATGGCGGACACGCAAATAAAGGTGTTTACATTTTATATTACGACACCGATTTAACTTTAAAAGCAGCAAATTAATGACATCAAAAGTAACCTATTTAGGTGATTTAAGAACAAGTTCAATTCACGTGCAATCTGGAAGCGAAATCATTTCAGATGCACCATGTGGATAATAATGGAAAAGGAGAGGCTTTTTCTCCAACAGATACAGTTGCTAATGCTTTAGCAAGCTGTATGATGACAATTATGGGAATTAAAGCCCGTGATTTAGAAGTTGATTTTGTTGGCTCTACTGCCGAAGTAACAAAAATCATGAATGCAGAACCAAGACGAATTGGAGCAATCGAAATTGTGTTTGATATGAAGAGCAATGCGAATGAAAAAAACAGAACAATTTTAGAACGTGCTGCAATGACTTGTCCGGTATTCTTGAGTTTAAGCAGTGAAATTGAAAAGAAAATTACTTTTAACTGGAGTTAATTGTAATTCTTATTGAATAAAATAAAGAAAGGGCATTCTATTAATTTAGGATGCCCTTTCTCACTTTAACTAACCAATAATAAATATTTACTCAGAAAACTCTAATTTTTTCAATTTATTCCAACCTCCTCTTGTGAAATCTGGAATTTCGACAGGAACAGAACCTTTGTCTAATGAAATTTCGGTTAACGGACCAAGACAAGACCATTCGGCTAAATCGTAAACGTCCATGTCTAGCGGAAGCCCTTTTTGAAGGCAGTGAATTAATCGGTAATCCATAATAAAATCCATTCCGCCGTGGCCGCCTACTTTTTTAGCTTGTTCTTCAATTCCTTTAGCAATTGGATGTTTGTATTTTTCCATCAGCGCTTTTTTAACTTCTTCGGGAACAAAAGAGTGTGCGCTTAATTTTTCGTGATTTGGTCTTAAATCGTCGCTAAGTTCTTTTCCGTCTAAGGCATAACCTTCTACAGGATATTTGTTTGCGAAACCTTTTGTACCGCTCAATTGGTACATTCTGCTGTACGGACGAGGCGATGTAACATCATGCTGAATCTGAATTGTTTTTCCGTTTTCAGTACGAATCATTGTCATTGTGTGATCACCGTTTCTAAAATCTTTTATTTCTTGTCCTGATTTCTCTTTAATATAAGCAGGATTTCCAACCGCTTTAGTATCCATAGAAACCAAGAAATTCATTTTGTCGCCACGATGAATATTCAATGCCTGACAAGCAGGTCCCATTCCGTGTGTAGCATATACATCACCACGATGTTTGATGTTGTAATCCATTCTCCAATTGTTCCAATATTCTCCCCAAAACGGCTGTAAGCCATGAATATAAGAACCTTCGGCATGAAGAATTTCACCAAATAAACCTTGCTGTGCCATGTTTAAAGTAGTCAATTCGAAGAAATCATAAACGCAATTTTCTAACTGCATACAATGTTTTCTTGTTTTTTCTGAAGTATCAATAAGTTCCCAGATTTCTTTCATCGTTAAAGCTCCTGGAACTTCAATAGCAACGTGTTTTCCGTCTTTCATAGCCTGAACTCCAATTGTAGCATGATGTAGCCAATCTGTTGCAACGTATACTAAATCTACGTTTGGTAAAGCTGTTACTTTTCTCCAAGCATTTTCGTCTCCATAAAATTCCTGTGCTTTTGGGAAACCGGCTTTGGTTAAAATCTCATTTGCTTTTGAAGTATTTTCCTGAGTCATATCGCATAACGCGACAATTTCTACGCCAGGTATATGTGTCATACGTTCAACAGCACCAGGTCCGCGCATTCCTAAGCCTATGAAAGCAATACGAACTGTCGGAATTGGATCTGCAGCCATTCTAAGGACATCTTGCTGTCCTTTTGGTCGCGATGGCGTTTTGGTTTTAATCATTTGTGCCGATGCAATTGTCCATCCGAACAAAAGAAAAAAGACTATCGTAGATTTTAAAAAAGCAGTTTTCATAAATAAGTTAATTTGGTTTTTGTTTATAATACTTTGTTTTAAGGCAAAGCATTAAAATTTATTTCAGGTTTTTTATTGTTTAAAGGTCTTGTAAAGATGGTTTTTGGTGTTGTAAAATTGTTGAAAAAGCCACCATCTTTTAGGAAAAAAGATTCCTTTTCTAGTCCGCCGGCGAAATCCATTCGGTAACCTTTAGCTCCTGTATTATCTGTTGTGAAACGAGCCGAATTAATTTCTGTCCAAATACCTTTTTCATCGCAAACCCATTGATTATTGAATAAAACGCGACGAGATAAATTGCCTTGTTCGGGTATAAAATTCTCTAAAAAAGAATGAAATCTTTTTAGATAAGTATTTGTTTGAGGTCGATTGAAGCTAGCAATCAAAAGCCACTTTTTCAATTCTGGAGTATAAAAATATGCTGTATAAGTAGTTGAATTATTGTTTTGAGGTGTTCCTCTCAATAAAAATTTATAAGTTATTCCAGCTTTCCAATTGTATTTTAAATAACTCTGTCCGCCAGAACCTTCGCTTCCAAACTCGCCTGTATGAACGTTTTCTCCCTTTTTAATCATTTTAATTTTCTGTGAATCTGGAATGCTGTTTGGATCATCGGTATTAAACGGACTCCAAACTGAAAATAAAACTCTTCTTTCTGAAGCCGAGTTGACCTGAATTCCAAAATAACCTTCACCAAAACCATTTGCCATAAAATAAGAACCTATTTTGTCTTCGTTTTCAGGAACGGTAACTTCGTTGTAATACCATTCAGCATTTATATTTTCAGGAACCTGATAATTTAAGTGCACAGATGGACCGCGGCGTCCCCAATGATAAAAATTGCCTTCATTATTTGGAACAAAAGAAATTTTCCCGTCATAATCTGTGCTGGAAATTTTTAATCTGTTTATAGATGGAAATTGATTACCGTTTTTACTGATTCCTTTTATTTTTAATGCAACATAACCTTCATGATTGATTTTCCAGTTTCCAAGTAAAACAGCTTTTTTTGAAGTATTGAAAATTGCTTTTTTTGCTACATTATTTATTGAAAATTCAAGTTCAGATTTTCCAAAAACTTCTACCGATTCTTCTACAGAAATCTGAAAATTTCCCGGTTTTGAAACTTTAAAATAAACGGTAAAAAACTCCTTTGCATTTGTCCAGTTTTCAATACCATTTTCAGTAATTGTATTGCTTCCGTCGATATGCTTAGAACTAAAAGCGTTTCCTGCCAGCGGAATAGATACGACAGTTTCAGCGTCTTTTTTTTCATTCGAAAAAGAGACTAAAAGAAAAGCAAAAAACAGGTAAAATAAATTTTTCATTTGCTGTGATTTTGGTTTTTTATTAAAAAGTAACCTCTCTAACGAACCAGATTAGAGAGGTTTTCAAAAACAAAACAATTCAAATGGATCTTGCTAATTATTTTTGACTATTAAACTTTTTGATTAAAGGCGTTACATGTTTTTTTGTATCGTCATCTAATCCTGATAATGCTTTTTCACCTTCTTCAGAAGAATATTTTGTCAATCCGCAGATGCCCGCTGCAATAACATTATAAGATTGTTCTTTGATGCTTTCCTGCATTAAATTCATGTAAGCAGGATTTCCTGTTGAGGCTAATTTTACAATTGAAGTTGCTCTTGCAATTGTCTTTTTATCATTTTTAGCAATATCAAGCAGTGATTTCAAAACTTGATCTTTCGTTTGATTATCGTTTAAATCAATAGCTTTAATGCTCATAACTCTTAAATCTTCCTGCTGATCTGCTAATCCTGCTAATAATATGGCTTGAGACTCCTGACTTCTGTCTTTTGAAGCAAATTTGATAGCTTCAATTCGGTTGTAATAGGATGGTGCATTTTTATATTGAAAAAGATAATCAGTTGCAGTTTTTTTATCTACATTAACTTCGCCAACTAGGATTTTATCGGGATCTAAATCTATAAATTCAGGTTTTGAAGGAAAGTCAAAAGTGAAGCTTTGTTCTCTTTTATTGATTAAAATATCTTTTCTTATTTTAGTTCCGTTTGCATAAAAATCAACTTTTAAAGGCAACGTAAATGTTTGCACTGCACTATCCTGAGATTGACTTATTGTAATGATAATTTTTCCGTTAACGTATTTGTAAGTCACATCCAAAATAGGATTTCCAGCATTATAATACCATTGATCAAAATACGGTAGCCAGTCCTTTCCAGTAACTTCTTCCATTGACCAACGCAGTTGATGCGGTTCACCAGATTTATAAGCATTTGTTGTCAAATAATGATTCAGTCCTTTAAAAAATGCTTCGTCACCCATTTGGTTTTTCATGGCGTACAAAATAATTGAACCTTTAGAATAACTGATATTATCAAACATATCGTCTGCGTTTTTGTAATGAAAACGTGCTAAAATTGGACTGTCTCCATTTTTTTGAGAACGAAGATAGTTCTGCAGTTTTTCATAACGAGATCGATCTTCACCATCTTGTCCCGCGTCGTGACCGTGCCAAAGAACTTCACCAAAAGTGGCAAACGATTCATTCATGGTTAAATTTGACCAAGATTCAGCTGTAACTAAATCTCCAAACCATTGATGAAAAAGTTCATGAGCAATAGTACTTTCCTGATTGTCATCTAATAATTCTCTTTCTGTTTTTTGAACATATTCGCCATGTACAGTTGCCGAAGTATTTTCCATCGCACCTCCAAAATAATCTTTCACAACAATTTGTGAATATTTTGCCCAAGGATATTCAACACCAAGCATTTTGCCATAAAAGTTCATCATATCTGGCGTTTTATAAAAAATTTGTTTGGCGTACGGTGCATATTTTGGTTCTAAATAATAACTGACTTCTTTTCCGTTATACGAATCTTTATATACCTTAAAATCTCCAACTGCCATCATAAACAAATACGGCGCATTTGGTTGTTCCATTTTCCATACATCCGTTCTTGTCCCGTCTTTATTTACTTTTTGAGAAGTTAATTTTCCGTTCGAAAGCGTTGTATATTTTGATTCAACTGTCATTGCAATCTCAGAAGTTGTTTTCTGATTTGGTTTGTCAATTGTTGGAAACCAGCATGAAGAAGCTTCAGTCTCGCCTTGAGTCCATATTTGTATTGGTTTGTCTCCTTTTCCGTCAGGATTTATAAAATACAATCCATTTGAGTTTGTAATCGATTCGCCAGCTTTGCTTTTTAGTTCTGCTGGTTTTGCCGTATAATTAATGAAAATCGTGTACTTTTCAGTGTTTTTGTATTTTCGGTTTAAAGCAATTGAAAGCTGTTCGTTATCATATTTGTATTTTAGTGGAATATTTTTTTTGCCGTCAACAATGGCAATTTCTTTAAAATCCATTCCTTTTGCGTCCAGTTTAAGCGAATCCGTTTCGTAGAAATGAGGTTTTAGTGTAACCCATTCTTTTCCATACAAATAGCGCTTTCCGTAATCAAATGAAACCTCAAGTTTGGTATGAATTAAATCATGCGTTTTTAACGGAGTAGTTCTGTAAATGCTTAATTCATCAAGCTTTTCCTGTTTGTTTTGAGCTTCTATTTTTGGGCTTACGATAAAAATAAGACCTAAAAAAGTATATTTTAAAAAATGGTTTTTCATTTTATGATTATTAGAAAGTTCTTTTTACAATTTTTCGATTATTCTGACTTCGCCGTCTTTTTCATCTTCACTTAAAATGTTCGATGGTTTTTTCGTGTAAACAAGTAAAGTCCATTGAACGATTTTGTTTGTTGGATATAAGTCGGCTTGATTTTTTAGCCATTTTTCTGCTTCTTGTGAAGAAGATGTTTTTTCAATTGCCCAAGCCGAAACAAGATCGTTTGCGGGCAAAAAGTTCATTACCGTGTTATCAACTTTTGGACTAAAAGCAACAATTTTCTGCAATGATTTTGATGCCAATTCTTTATTTCCGAGACCCCTATAACATTGATAATCTAGCCAATTTTCAAGTCTTTCGTCAATGTTTTCATCATAGGGTTTTCCAACGCCTAAATTTTCTGGAAACAGTTTTGCATCAGCAATAAATTGTAGTGCTTTTTTGTACTGTTTGTTTTTGATTTCAGCCAAAGACTGCATTAATTTGGCTTCGTGATACAATTGTCTTCCGGCAGTTGCGCCCTCAAATGGCAGAATTTGTAATTTGGTCAAAAAGGCATCTGCAGTTGCATATTTTTTATTTAATAGCAAAGTTTTGGCATACAGCATTCCAATCAAATAATTGTCTTTGTGCGTTTTGTAAAATGCTTCTGCAGTCGAAAGTGCTTTATCAAATTGTTTTTGAACGATATAATATTCAACCAATAATTTATGATATCTCCAGCCTTGTGGATCAAGTTTTAAAGCCTGTTGCAGACTTGCGTTTACGATTGCTGCATCATCTTTAAATAAGGAAGCTTTTGCTGCATAAAACGCTGGATCATTTGGTTTTGTGCCACATTGTGAGAATAATTCTTTAGCTTTTGAAATTGAATTACGATTCCACTCAATTAACCCCAAATGATATTTTAATTGATATTGATCATTTGTTTGAATCAATTTTTGAAGAATTTCTGCCGTTTCATTACGGAAAGCAAAAATTGTCGATGGTTTGATTTTGCTTAAATCGACTGGTTTATTCTCTAAAAATGCTTTCCAATAATTGATTTCAGCACTTGGTTCAGCGATTGAAAACACTTTCAAAGCATCTTCTTTACGACCTAAATTGCAGTACCAAATTCCCAATTCAAGATATGTTTGTTCCGGCATTTCATTTCGAATTGCAACAGTGAAATTTTGTTTTGCATCATTTGAATTGTTCCAAAGATATTTCTCAAAATCCGCAAAATGATTTAACGGATCAAGTGCAGTAATCGTTTTTAATACCGAATTTGCTTTTTCAGAATTATTCTGAAGACGATATAAAACTGCCAATGTTTGTAATCCTTCTAAATTATATTGATTGCTTACCAGACTTTTCTCAGCATATTCAACAGCTTTTGGCAAATTGTTTTCATCCAAATAAATCTTGCTTAATGAAGTATACGCCGGACTACGAAATTCAACGCCAGCCGACGCAATATCAAAACCATCTTTTGCATCTGTTGTGTTTCCTAAATGCAAATTTGCCAAAGCATAAAAATAATTTGCAGCAGGATCGTAAGTATCAATTGCTAAGGCTTTTTTAGCAGTTTCTACGGCTTCTTTATATTCTAATTTTCTAATTTGTAAAGATGCTAAAGCAGAAAGAGCAGGAGCAAAGTTTGAATCTTTCTGCAAACAAGCTGTCAAGTTTTCTTCCGCTTTTAAATAATCTTTAAAACTGATGTAATTTTTTCCTTGCAGATATAATCCATAAACCGAATTATGATCAAAATCTTTTGGAATTTCTACAGGACGATTAATATTTCCGTCTTCTGAGGCGCTATTCCAAACTAATTTATTTTCGCCAAGAGCAAATTTCAGTTTATTAGAATCGGCTTTAACCTGAATCGAATCCTTGAATAACTGCATTGTATTTACAGCAATATCTTTCGAATAAATCTTCTTTTCGCCTTCAAAAACTTCAATTTTTTCATTCAATTTTTGAAGTGGAGAAAGATAGATTTTCAGCCAACCATTTTCATTTTTGATATTAACAGCACCATAATTATTAGCCTTTACAAAACCTTTTGTCTGTTTTACCGGAAACCAATATTCTGTCCAAGTATCGGTTTGGTATGGCGCAAACGAGCGCTGTTTAAAAGGCGTTAAATTACTGCCTTCGCTCGCCTGATTAAATAATCTTCCGCTTTGTACTTCTGTATATTGTCCGTCAGTATCGGTTAATAATTTTTCCCAAATCATACCTTGCTGCGACAATCCCCAAATCCAGATTTTTTTGCCTGGTTTGTCGTCGTGATTGCCATATCTTGCCATTCCGAAATCTTCGTCATGCCAATAGCCACCAAAGAAATCATTGTATTTTCCAAAAACGTGATACGACTTGTATCCGCCAAAATCATTGTTTTTATAGTATGATAAATCTTTGCCGTTTTCTTTATCAATTGGCCAAGAATTATATTCGCCGTTATGACCAATATAAGTTTGTCCCGGATAAATAAATTGCAGATTTCCTGCTGCTTTTATTCCGGTGTTCATCCAAGTATAATACGGCTGTTCAAATTCGGTTGTATTTGACCAAAACGAATTTGTTGTAAAATAAGCTTTGTCTTTTGGAAGATTAATATCTAATTTCCATGAAGTTCTAGTCAATAAATCCAAAACGCCAATCACACAGCTGATGCTTCCGTCTTCGCGAGTTATGATTTTATAATCAACCGGAGTAGCGCAATTTGGTGTGTGGCCAATAATTCCATAATTGCCTTCAACACCGCCACTTGTCCATGGTCCGCGCATTGCAATATCTCTAAATTTGATTACATGGTTGTTGTAAACAAAATCTTTTCCAGTAGATTTTTCAACTGCCGACCAAACTTTTCCGCCAATTTCTGGCAGAATCATCAATTTGATATAATCGTTTTCAATTTCAATTACTTTCCATTCTTTCTGAACAGGTTTATCTGTAAAACCGTCAAAACGGAAATAAGGATAAAACTTCGTATCTGGTTTCGGAATTGGGTCAGGATCTGAAAAAGGGTAGGTGGTAAATACTTTTTTAAACTCCTTTACGGTTGGTTTATTTTGGGCATTTATAAAAAGGCTTCCAAAGAGTAAAATGGATAATATTGGTCTAAATTTCATGATGGAGAGCTGGTGTTTGTGGTTAAAATTAGTTAGACTGTTTTACCTCATTTTTGTCATTTCGACGAAGGAGAAATTTTCGTTAGTAGCTCGACAAAGATTGTGGAGTTTCTCGTGAAGATTTCTCCTTCGTCGAAATGACAAGCAAGGCGCATAATCGTTAAGATATTGTAGTTACTTAACAATCAACAACCAGCCTTTTCCTTTTGAAACCGGAATTTCATCTTTTGCTGTAAACGTTTTTGCTGATTGGAAATTAGTAACTTCTGGAGCCGTAATTGTTGCTTTAGCAGGATTAATTCCAAGTTTTTTCCAGTCGATATTCAATTTCACATTTACATCAGCATCTGCCCAGCTTGCAATTGAAATTAAAGCCGTTCCGTTCTTTTTGTAAACTGTTGCCAATACTTTGTCATTGTTTGTTTTTACTGGACAATTTTCACTCCAATAACCAATCATTTCAGAACCTTTAATTCCGAAAGTAATCCCATAATTTCCAGATGGGTCTTGGGTCAGCATCATCGCTCCAAGGCATTCTGTTAGTCATTCCGTAAACCATTCCTCTCCAAGGATTTCCTCCGTCCTGAAGCATTTCACCCATTAATCCAAATGGAATTCCGCTTACTTCAGTCAAGAAAAAGTCGGGTTGGTTTTTTTCATAATCAAAATATTCTCCAAACCATAAACGGTTGAGGTACGGAAAGTGCTCCATGTATAAATTGGCACTGTTATTAAATCCGTCACTTTTATTGTATTGATTGCGCTGAATGTAAATCGATAATTCCTGGATGACCGTCTTTGGTTAAAACTCTTTTTATACGTTTCATTGTAACTCTGTCAAAAGCAACATCATCCAAATAAATTCCGTCAATACCTACATTTTGAGTCAACCAGTTCATGCCTTCAACATAGTAATTGTGCCAACGGTTCATACCGCTATTTACGATTGCAGCATCTTTAATTTCAGGAACAAACCAAGCTGCGATATAATCATCGCCTACATGTTCTTGCAACCAAGAGAAACCGCCTCCTTTTCCTGGAGAATAAATTTCGTGACCTAAACTTCTAAGAGCAAAAGTTTCATAAGCTTTGTTTGAAACTTCGCTAACTGTATTGTAGATTTTAACTTTTAAGCCTTTTTCATGCGCTTCATCGATATACGATTTCATCTTTTTAAATTCGATAAAAGGATAATTGATATAAGGATTAATCGCATTTGCATGGTGAATATTGATTACCGTTGCGCCAGTTTTAGCAATTGAATCAATTGGACTGTATTTATGATAAAATTTAGTATCCCACTGAAAATCAGTATTTATTGTATGGAAAGGCGTAATTAATAAATTGAAATTATAATACAGAACATCGCCTTTTTTCATGGTTCTTGCACCACTGTAAGCATTTACCAGAACTGATTTTTCATTTGGTGTAATTGTGATTCCTCCTTTATTTTCATTGCCCCAAGAAGTTGGCAATAATAATGGTTTCTGTAAATAGAAATTGGTATTTAGTGGACGGATGTATTTTTCATCTCTCAAAGAAAATTGCAATCCAGAATTTACATCACCAATCCAGGCACCATCTTGGTTTTTATGTGCAACATCCCATTTCCAGTCAAAAGTTGCCGGACGCTCGCCACCTTTTTGACCTAATCCCATCATGTATTTTGCAGATTTTGGTTGCATTGGCAATTGGAAATTAATATCATTGAAAGCAACATCTTCAAGAGCAGTAACTTTAACTGTATAATGTACAAAACCATCAAATTCAATAGAAGCATTTACATCCATTTGAACCGAGTTTGAAGTCGAAGTATTTTCCCAAGAAACTGTTCCGGCTTCTTTTTTAGTGAATTTTACACCATTGTTTTTCCATTTTGCCTCTTTTCCTGATGCATCAACAAAATGAAAATCAATAGGAGAACTTAAAATGTCATTTGGTTTTGTAGTTGTAGTTGTCATTTCAGGTGTAAAGAAAGTCTGGATTTGAGCAGGAAATCCGTTTGGTGCCAAAATCAATTTTCTTCCTAATAAAGAAATTTCAGAATCTTTTACAACAAGTGGAGTATAGGGCGCGATAACAGTATTTTCCTGAGCTAAAGTTGAATTCAACCATTTCAAACGCGTCATTTTTTCTGGACTGTCAATGCCTCCATTTTTAGTAACTTCATTAGTTACTGTAATTTGAAGTTCAATTTCTTTTGATTTTCCGTCAGCAATAACTGTCGCTTTTCCTTTGTAAGTTCCAGTTGCAGCTGTTTGCGGAACATCAATGCCGCACCACATTGCCTGAATTTTTCCTTTTGAAACAGAAACCGTATTTGTAAAAGGAGATCCGTCATATTTAGTTCCGTCAGTATTGATACAGTTAATGTATTTTGCATCAATTGTTCCAGTTGGACCCACTAAATTTGAAAAAGAAACTTTTACATTTTTCAAATCTTCAAGCGCATAAACGCCCAATTGAAAAGCCAAATATTCGCCTTTCATCGCAGTATCTGCAAAACTGTTTTGAACTCCTTTTTGAATCCATCTTTGTGGCAAATCAGATTTTAGTTTGATGGAATGTTCTCTATCTTCTGGAAAAACCAAAAAAGAATTCCCGCCGTTTTTTGCAAGAAGCGCAGAAGTTTCAGCAGTAGTTGCAATTACTTCCATCGGATAAAAACTATTGAAAGCATTTACGCTTTGGATTTCGGTTACCGAAGCATTGTCTTTTATATTGGTTTTTATTTTAGAAATCCATTGTGCATCGGCTTTGTCTTCAGGTTTTTGGTAAATTCCTTTCGGATAATTTGCAGTTCCTTCATCGACATAAGGCATATAATAAACGTAATAGGTTCCTTTTCCAGAAATTGGTTCAAAGAAAATAGTTCCGTTTTCTCTATTAATATTTTCCGTTTTTATATTTTGAATTTCCTTTCCAGATGCATCCTGAACAATAATTTTTTTAAGTTCTGGATTTTGATCTCTTCTGCGCCATTCAATAGTTGTTTTGGCAATATTTCCTGTACCAGAAAAAGAGACTACAGCACGATGATTTCCTAATTGATTAGGATTCCAGCTGTCATTTCCGTCTGAATATTTTATTTGTGCCGATAATGAAATACTGAAAACGAAAAGACACGCAATCAATATTTTATTTAGGAGTTGTTTGTTTAGGTTTAGTTTCATTTTATTTTTGTTCAGATTATAATAGTGTAGTAAGATTTTAAAATTAATAAACGGCTTTCCATCCATTTTTTTTCCAGTACGCAATAATTGGTTTGTACGGACCGTATTTATGCTGTTCTTCGGTAAAATTATCCTGAAAAGGGCTGTGTGAATAATCAATTGGTTTGCCCATTTTGTTAGGATAATCAAACGTTTTTGGGTTTGGTCTTGCATGTTGTGAATCATCATTTACATACGCGGCAATATCAAGTGCTTCTTTATCTGTTAAATAAGGTTTTCCAAGCGTTACTTTATCATAAGGCATATTGCTTTTTAGCCACTGTGCCTGTTTAATAACACGGTGCATGCTTGAGCCTGGTTGATATCCGTATTCGCCCCAAAGTGGAGGATAAGTATAACCAGATTTGTCAGCATTATAAGTACCTTCACCGTTATTTCCGTGACAACGTGCACAATTTTCTACAAATAATGCTTTTCCTCTTTCCGGACTTGCGGCAACATCTGGAAATTCGATTTCTAAGTTTTTGGCTCCTTTAAAATTACCATCTTTTGGAACAAATTTGCTGATCCATTTAAAATAAGACAAAAAAGCAACCATTTCTTTACTGTCCAACGGAAGCGGTTTTCCTGAATGCGGACGCATAATACAATTGTTTACACGTTCCGCAAGCGTCAATACTTTATTTTCTCGGCCTCTGTACTGTGGATAATTATCATGCGAAGACATCAAGTTGAAAGCATGCGGTTTTGTTCCGGCATCCTGATGGCAATTCGTACAATTCATTTTATTGCCAAGATATTTTCCATTGATTCCGTTTGGACCAATATAATAGGCAGTTTTCATCATCAACTCTCTTCCATAACGAACCGACTCCCCAAATTGGTCGTCAGGAATTTTTGAAGTATCAATGGTAATATAACCTTCATCATCAGCTTCAGAAGTTTTTGCTGCTAATGTTTGAGAATTTGATTTAGTGCAAGAATTGAAAACAATAATCGGCAAAGCTGCAAAGAGACCGAGAAGAATTACTTTTTTCATGTTAAATGTTTTTAATCTGTATTGTTATCCTGCAAGGTTTTTGAAACCTTGTAGGTATTCGTTTTATTATTATACCTACAAGGTTTTGAAAACCTTGCAGGAGCGTCACTTTCTAATTTAAAAGAAAAGGTTTCATTTTTTCTTCTTCAATAAATTGTGTGCGATAAGGAGGAATTTCAGACTCTAAAGCCCATAATAGAACTCCTTTTTTATTGGTTAAAACCGTTATATGTCTTTTCGAACAGCAAACTAAAAAGAGATCTTTATTGATCATGTAAGCGCTGCCCATTCTGTCATTATAAATGTCTTTTGGTAATTTTATTTGATAATCCAGATTTACTGAATTGTCTTTTTCATTTATTTTTAAAGCAAAAACAGATGATTGCTTTTTGTCTACACCATTATCAAAAAACAATAAATTTCCTTCTTGATTAATATGTGCGGCGTGTGCTTGAGAAAAATTACTGTCTGAAGACATTTTCATAGTTCCATTCTTTCCTAATTTCCAGATTACTTTTCCGGTTTTAGAATCAATTTTCCAAATTTGTCCATTGTTATAAAATGAGAGAAGGAAGTTTCCATCTGTATCATAATTAAGGCTGTTGGCGTGTGTCCAGTCTTTTTTGGTTTTCAGTAAATCTTTATCTTTTAAAGGATCTAAATCATCAAAAACACTCCATTTCCAAAGTTGTTTTCCTTTTTTATCCATAATCAGGATTCCGTCTCCGTTGATTGTATCTTGTTTTTTTCCTCCAATAGAAGTCAAATCGATAATTTTTTGATCAACCGTTATAGTGACAAGTTCATTAGCCGATTTTTTTAAAATTTCATGATGAATAGTTTGTTTAAAATCGCCCTGACCTTTTTTAATATGCGTTAAAGTATCGCCTTGTAAATTGATTTCAAGAATCTCGCTTCCGTAACTTGTAGGTTCATCATTTTTTCCTAAAATCGAAAGAATCGTTTGATCTTTAGTAAAATGAGCGACTTTAAATCCGGTTCCTTCAACAGTATGATACCATCTTAAATTCCCTTTGTAGTCAACTATATAAGCTGTTCCCGGAGTTTCTCTTTTTGCCAAAAGCATAAAACCTTTTTTGAAATTTTCAGGCAGTAACTCTGGTTTTGGACAATTTGCTTTAAATTGCTTCTGAAGCCATTCTGGAAGTTTTCTTGATTTGAAAGTATATACTTTACTAGGTTTTTTTTCACCATCCTGAATTGTAATCAATTGATAACTATAATTAGTTTCCGGACTGATATTGCAAAGAACCAAAGAATGTTTAAGACCTGTTTTTGAAATAGGAGAAGTTATTTTATTCTTGTTTCCATTTTTATCCGACCAATATTCTGCATATACCTGAACATTGTCCTTCGTAGTAACATCGATCTGAATTTTCAATTCGTTGTTGCTATGAGTCCCAATATTGATATTTGTGATACTATTGCCCTGATTTTTGGAACAGCCTGCAAAAACAAGCAAAACCAAAATAAAACTCCATTTTAATACTAATTTTTTGATCATCCTAAAGGTTTTCTTTGTGAAACAGAAAAGTACTTTTTTTGTATAAAAAATCAAGAATAGACAGACAATTTAACTGTCTATTCCTGATTTTAATTTTAATTATTGTCTGTCAGCATTACTTAACTTAGGGTTAAGATCAACCTGACTTTGTGGATACGTATAATATTTATTTTGTGGCATCTTAACAAGAGCAGCTTCTCCAACTCTAAGGTGATAAGCATTTACAAGAACATCATATTTGTTCATTCTAATCAAGTCGGCACGACGTTTTCCTTCGTAGAAAAGTTCCCAGCCTCTTTCTTGCAAAATAGCATCTCTCAGCGTTTCTTTTGTCAGACCTGCTAATACCAATAGTTTTGCATGAGATCTTCCTTTTACTTGGTTGATTAAATTAATCGCTTCAGTTGTAGGACCGCTAATTTCGTTTAAAGCTTCGGCTCTGCTTAATAAAACATCAGCATAACGTAAAATATTCACACTATGTCCGTCATAATAAGTTGTTGTCTCATCGTCAGCATATTTTCTTGTAGAAACGTCTGGCATGTAAAATTCACCAGCTGGCGGTTGCGCTCCCAACGTTGGCGCTTGTTTATGAAGAAGATCATCAGTTCCCATAAATTCTGGGAAGAAACATTGTTTTCTTTCATCTTCATCACCAAAAGTGTTGTAGAAATCCCAGTTTACAGTATAATACTGCCATCTGTTTTGAACTACAGGGTGATCAATTGGACCAAAGTGATTTAGCAACTCAGTTCCGTTTGTATTTGCATCACTAAGAGAAGAGAAAATATTCTCACTGCACCATTTGTTGCTTTCTTTAAATAAGCCTAAGTAAGATGGAAAAAGACGGTATTCATTTAAATCCATTACTTGTTGCGTAAGTGTTACCACTTTTTGCCAGTCGTGATTTCTCAAATAAAGTTTTGCCAATAAAGTAAGTGCAGCTCCTTTTGTTGCACGTGCTACATCATTAGTACCATAAATTGTATTTTGTTTGTAATTAACTGGTAATACAGCAGCAGCTTCTGTTAGCTGTTTAACTAAAAACGCATCAATTTCTTCAACAGATGTTGGAGGTGTCTGTTCTAAATAATTTGGATTAGCAAGATTTTCGTCGGTAATCAAAATAACTGGACCCCAAGAATCTGTTAGATCCATATAAGCAGAAGCTCTCAAAAACTTAGCCTCAGCAATAAACTGTGCCTTTTCTGCATCTGTAATTGCAGTCATTTTATTGATATAAAAGATAGCATTGTTTGCATTTGAAACCAATTTATACATGGCATTCCAGTCTTCTAAAAGCAAACCATTTGCCGAGTTCCATGTTCCTAATGATAATTGTCCTGGATCGCCACCATATTGGCAGTGGCCTAAATCTGTTGCAATATCAGTCAGGGCAAAATGTCGGGTTGCCCAGTACGAAAAGTTATCTCCTACGGCTGGGCCTTTTAGTCGGCCATAAATAGAATTAACGGCTGCAATCGCGTCAGATTTGGTTTGATATCCGTTTGTATTCGTTAAACTGCTGTAAACTGTCGGATCCAAGTCCTCATTACAGGAATATTGCAAACCTGCAGTAAGTAAAAGCAATAATATTGTATATTTTTTCATTGTGATAAATTTAAATGTTACTGAAAAAGCTATTAATGAATTGCTATTTTGATTCCTAATATAAACGTTCTAGAAGCCGGGAAAGAGTTGAAATCAATTCCTCCACCAAGGTTTTGTGCCGTTGCTGTATTAGTATGTCCATTAATTTCAGGATCGTTTCCAGAATATTTCGTTATTGTCAACAAATTTTGACCTGTAGCATATAATCTTATAGTATCAATAAATTTGGTTGGTTTTAAAAGACTTTCTGGAATAGAATATCCAATAGATAAATTTTTAAGACGTAAATAAGATGCATCTTCAACAAATTTTGAATTTACATAACTTCCGTAGGTACTTTTGTAATAACCATCTCTTGGAATATCAGTGTTTTCATTTGTGCTCGCAACCCAACGATTTAAAGCATCTGTACTTGTAGTTGATTCGCCAACCATTTTTGTCATGTTGTAAACAGAGTAGTCTAGAGCGCCTTGGAAAAAGATATTCACATCAAAATTCCCAAATCTGAAATCATTATTAAAACCAACAATATAATGTGGAGTAGAATTTCCTAAATAAGTTCTGTCAGCAGCTGTAATTTTGCCATCTCCGTCAAGATCAGCATATTTTGGATCTCCAGGTTTTGATAACGGCTGTGGCGAATAAACTTCTCCAGTTTTAACAACGCCTGCATAAACAAATCCGTATAATAGACCCATTTCTTTTCCAGGTTCAAGTCTTGTGAATTCACGTCCAGAAACAGTACCACTTGGGTTAGAAGTATTATAACTGATTATCTTAACATTATCAGCAAGTGCAACAACTTCTTGTTTGTTGTAAGCAAGATTCAAAGAAGTTCTCCAGTAGAATTTATCATTTCTGAAATTTTCGCTGCTTATTCCAAGCTCAATTCCTTTATTCTCAATTGTACCTGAGTTAAGTGTTTGAGTAGAGAATCCCCACCATCCTCCAACAGGAACATTTAAAAGGGCATCTGTTGTTTTCTTTTTGTAAACATCAATTGTAGCTGTAAGTCTGTCATTAAAGAATCCCATGTCTAAACCAATATTGGCTTGAGCTTGCTGTTCCCATTTCAAATCAGGATTAGCTAAATTTTTTGGCTCGTTACCACCTTCAAAAGAACCATCAGCAATGGTAACATTCCAAGGTTGTAAAGTCGACATATAGGCATAATCTGCAATTCCGTCATTCCCTGTAATACCATAACTAACTCTTAATTTAAGATCAGAAAGCGTTTCAAAATTTTGCATAAATGCTTCTTTTGAAATTCTCCAAGCAACTGCTCCAGAAGGGAAAGTTCCGTATTTATTATTTGGACCAAAACGAGAAGAACCGTCACGTCTAATTGTAAATGAAGCTAAATATCTGTCATCAAAAGTATAACCGAACCTACCAAAATAGGAAGTAAGTTTTGTTTCTTGTTTCTGCGTTTCTGGTTTCAAATAAACCGAAGCACTTTCAAGATTGTAATACGTCAATATATCATTAGCAAAGCCAGAACCAGACGCTTTCATTCTTTCGTAAGTATCTTTTTGGTTTGATGTTCCAATCATTGCCGTAAAAGAATGCTTCTCTTTAATATTAAATTTATACGTTAAATATTGTTCTGTACTCCATCTAAAATACGTTTTGTTTTCCTCAGATCCTGTACCGTTTAAGGCAGCTCCAGCAACAAGAGTTCTTGGTGTATAAAGTCCTTGAATATTTTCTTGCCATTCTGCACCAGCCCCAAAGTGGTAGGTTAAACCTTTGATGATTTCATAGTCCATAAACATATTGCCATTCACTAATCTGTTGATTGTGTGGTTTGTTGGTTCAAGCAAAAGAGCCAAAGCGTTATCTTTTCCTTGGTATTTGTAATAAGAACCATCAGCATTATAAATAGGAATTGACGGTGGGGCAGTTTGAATAGAGAACATTGGAGACAAAATATTATCACCAAAATCACTGTTGTGTCCTTCACTTGCAGCGCCATAAACATTGGCTCCTACAGTTACTTTGTCAGTGAATTTTTTCTCAGATCCAATACGAACACTATATCTCGTATAATCTGTATTTTCGATCGCTCCAGTTTGTTTTAAATAATTCCCAGATAAGAAAAATTTAGAGGTTTTATCGCTTCCGCTAAAGGTCAAAGTTCTGTTTAAAACTTCACCCGGACGCGTTGCAGCTTCAAACCAATTTGTATTAGCAATAGGAAAACTTGCAGGAAAAACTGCTGGTCTTCCATTTTCCGCAGCAATTGCATTTTGAATTGAAGCATATTGTTGTCCATTTAACAATGAAGGTTCCTGAATGATGTTTTGAAAACCATCAGAGATTTCACCTTCAATCTGCATTTTACCCGATTTTCCTTTTTTAGTTGTAATCATAATTACTCCATTTCCACCTCGCGAACCGTAAATTGCAGTAGAAGCAGCATCTTTAAGAATTTGGATACTTTCGATATCATTCGGACTGATAGAAGCACCAGTACTCGTGATAAATCCGTCAACTACATACAAAGGAGCATTTGAAGTAGTGATAGAGTTTCCTCCTCTAATAACAATAGTAGGATTGGTTCCTGGAGCATAACTGTTTTGCTGTACTTGAACCCCAGAAGCGCGTCCTTGCAAAGCCTGACCAACGTTAGCAACTGTACCACCTAAGTTTAAGTTGTCTTTTCCAACAGAAGCTACAGCGCCTGTAAGGTCTTTTTTCTTTGCTTTTCCGTATCCAATAACAACCTCGTCTAATTTTTGTCCTGCTTCTTTCATGACAATTTTTAACGGAGCGCTTCCTACTGATACTTCTTGATCTTCCATACCAATGTAGGTTACGATAAGTTTAGTAACATTATCTGCTACTGTAATCGAGAAGCTTCCGTCAACATCAGTCTGAACTCCTTTTGAGGTTCCTTTTACAAGAACATTTGCGCCAGGAAGCGGCAAACCATTTTGATCTGTTACTGTACCTTTTATCGTTTTTTCAAAAAATAATGAAGTATAGTTTTTTTCTGAAGTACTTATTGATGCTGCCGCCGAAGCTTGAAATGTAAAAGCTAACAATGAAAGAACTGTTAGTTTGATTTCTTTGCGGGCTAAATTGTTAATCCGAAAATCTCTTGGCTTTTTTTGGGTTAATAATTTCATACTAAAAATTGGTTTTGGTTAATGTTTAATTGTTTTTCGTTGTTTGTAGGTTTTAGATTTCTTTTTTGATTGGCAATTTCATTTTTGTTTTTTGCTTGACTTTTTTCTGTCTCTTTTTCGATAAAAAAAATCATCTAATTTTTCAATCGAAATACAGCTTGTTTAGTTCAATTTTGAGCATTTTTTTAGCTTCAAAATCATCAAAATTTTCACTGATTTAACTTCGTTTTAAGATTAATCTCTGACGAAACTATAGATTATATTTTTATAAAACAAGAAAAAACACAAAAAATGTGCTCGAACACACAAAATTTATGTTCTCGAGCACATAAAATTGTGCGAAACGTTTTTTTTGACTTAAATTCTTGCTATTTTTATAAAATATTTTAGAAATAGAAGCGTCGCAGTAATTGTGGCTTTTTTATGCTTAATTGCTGTTTAGATGAATTATAAATGGTGTTTTGATAAAATGTTGTGAAATTCGTAATTACGAATCCGAAAATGTAAATATTATACAGCATTTTCTGATGCTTGTTTTTAGTAAGAAAATTGATTTATGACAATTTTTATAAATTTTTTGTAACATTTTTTCTTTTAAAATATACTCTATATTAACAATCGAAAAAGAAGACTGAAAATTGAAGGTAAATTTCAGTTCATCCGAGTTTTTAAGAAGAAAAAAATTAACAAAATTTAAGAGTAAAATCATGAAGGAATATCAAGTAGTTTTAATAGATAAAAATCTGAAAAAAGAGAGTGGAATTTTGGATTTTTCTGCTTGGGAAAATGCAAATTGTCTAACCGATTTTTCATCGCCTTGGAACAGCGATCCGATTTCTAAAATTGAATTTCGCGCACTTTGGGATTTTGAAACTCTGTATTTTAAATTCAGAGTTTTTGATACTGATATTTATATGGATAAAAAAGACAATAGTTTTGACAGTATTGGAAACTCAGATCGAGTAGAACTTTTTTTTAGAGAAAACAATTCTCTAAATCCATATTATTGTCTCGAAATAGATACTGCCGCAAGATTAATGGATTTTAAGGCAAAGCCGAATAAAGATTTTGATTTCAGCTGGAAATGGCCAAAAGAAGATTTAAGTATAAAAACATCAAAGGATGAAATTTCTTTCACTGTAGAAGGAGATATTAACATTGAATCGCTAAATAATTTGAATTTGATTCAGAATAATACAATCGAAACGGGAATTTTTAGAGCGAAATTTTCTGAAGATGAAAATCAAAATTATGAACCAACCTGGATTTCATGGGTAAATCCTGAAACTGCCGAACCTAATTTTCATATTGTTTCTTCGTTTGGGAAGTTGATTTTGATGAAGTGATTTGCCACAAAGGCACTAAGACACCAATTTTTATTTGTTTTGCGAAAAATTTGCAAACAAGGTCGCGAAAGTTTTAACATATAGTTTGTCTTTCGACGGAGAAGAAATCTTCACGAGAACCCAATCTTTGTAGAGTTTCTCGTGAAGATTTCTCCTCCGTCGAAATTGTAAAAGTCACTTATTTCGGTAACGGATTTATCATTTCGATTGGCTTTTTTCCATCAATGCCTTGATGTGGTCTTTCATGATTGTAATAATATAAATATTGCAATAATTCTTCTTTTAGTTCTTCTTGAGAATCAAAATCAGTATCTCTTAACAAATCTTCTTCAAGAGTTCTCCAAAAGCGCTCTACTTTGCCATTGGTTTGTGGACGATAAGGTCTGGTGTATCTGTGTACTATCCCAAGTTCCATCAACATTCTTTCAAAAGGATGATTGGTTTTTGCTTTGCTTGTTTTAGGCCCAAATTCAGCTCCATTATCAGATAATATCTCTTCAAACTTTATTTCATAATGGCTGCTTAAGATATTTAAGCATTTCAATGCTGCAAACATAACGGTTAAACTGGTAATGTCTGGGACTAATTCCGCCCAGGCAATCCGGCTGTAATCATCAATTACACAGACCAAATAGAGTTTTTTGTTTTCTCCCCGAATTATGCTTTTGCTTAAGTAATGACAATCAATATGACCCAGCTGTCCCATTCTTTCTTTGATTATTTTCTGATGATTCTTCTTAATCTTCGGAGTTAATCTGTTTATTTTATGTCGTTTTAAAATATTGTAAACTCCAGAATAGGAAGGTGTATGTTTTCCTAATTTGGGATTTAAGATACTAACAATTTCATATTTGTTGTTTCCTTTTTCTCTTAATTCAATTACTTTTTGTTCTATAAAAGGCAAAGGACGTCTGGTTTTATATTTTGGACCTCGCTTTTGGGGCAAAAGATCTCGTGATTTTCCGCTCTGCTTATAACGATTATAGTACTTTAAAAAACTTTTTCTGCAGGTGTCATTTGCTTGGTAAAAATCCATTGCCTTTTTATGCAGTGGATGAGTTTTGTTTTTTACCTGTTCATATTCTTTTATTAAAAAACGATACTTCTCTAAATAGTTTCGCTCTAAAGTCGAATCCTGACTATTATTTCTCATCGTAACAAAATTTATTAAAGTTAAATTTTGTTACCGAATTATCTAACCTTTACAGAAATGACAATATTAAGGAAAATACTTTGTGTCTTTGTGCCTTTGTGGCAAACTAGCTAACGTAAAAAGAAGCATTTTCGACATTAATAATATCGATTGGAAGCAAAATAGTTTCCGGAATTTCTTTTCGGAACAAAAAATGATCTACTAAAGTACTTACACCTAAATAAGCTTGTCTCTTTTGATTTTGGTGAATTAAAAAATGAACCAATCCCTGATTTAAGAAATTGACATTTTTTTCGATTAAGTCATAACCAATAACTGCAATTTTTTTGCTTTTTGCTGAAGATAAAATCGAAGCTATTTGATATGCTTTTGAAGTTGTAATGAAAATGCCGCTTAAATCTGGGTTTTCTTCTAGAAATGTTGCAAATTTAGTTTCGATGTTTGAGAATTTAAGTTTCAGAGTTGTGATAGAAAAGTCAGAAAGATTTTTTTCATCAAAATAATTTCTGAAACCTTTTTCCTTTTCCTGCATGTGAACTGCATTTTTAAGACTCTCATCAATATGGATAATTGCGATTTGGCCTTTGCTTAAAATTAGATTCATTAGACTGGCAGCAACACGTCCGCTTTTATGAAGATCTTGTCCAACAAAACTTTTAATCGACGAAGATTCAACTTGGTTGTTAAAAGTATTCACTATAATCCCTAATTCATCATACTGTTTAATGATTTCAACAGTTTCTTTATGAAAAAGCGGTGCAAGTAGAACAGCATCTGGTGATTGTGCAATAATGGTTTCGTGTGTTTTTAAAAATGATTTTGTACTTTCAGGATTAAAATAATACGTTTCAATAATAACGCTGTAAGCTTTGAACTCCACAATAGCGTCTTGAATTCCGTTTACGCAAGGAAGCCAATATGGATCAATTTCAGGATCGGGCAGAAGTACACAAATACGATAAACTTTTGTATTTTTTAAATTTCGGGCAATTAAGTTGGGCTCATAATCGATCACATTCAAAACCTCGTTGATTTTTTCAAGTGCTGTAGGAGAAACCTTTCCTCTATTATGCAAGACACGATCAACAGTTCCCTTAGAAACTCCGGCCATTTTTGCAATATCCTTTATAGTATACTTTTTATCCATATGAGCAAATATAGAAACTTTGATTTAATAATAAGAAAAAAGTTTGCTGAAATCGCATTGTGTGCTCGAGAACATTTTTTCAGTGTGTTCGAGCACATTTTTGTTTTTTTTCTTGTTTTATCAAAATATAATCGATAGTTTCGTAGAATCAAAACTGAAAATCTAAAATAAATTTATAACCAATAAATATTGTAATGTATTGATTTGCAATATTTTAATGTAAAATTTTTACATGAAAAAAATTACTTCATTAGCCCCGGGCCGTACCTGTCTCTTTGGAGATCACCAGGACTATTTAGGATTGCCTGTTATAGCCTGTGCGATAGATCGAAATATAAAGCTGACAGCAGAGCAAAATAATACCAATACTTTTGTTATTAATATGATTGACATTAACGAAGTTCGTGTCATTGATATCAATGCAACTTTTGAAAAATTAGAACCGCGAGATTATTTCGCTTCATCACTGCGTGTTTTACGCAGACATGGGTGTATTCCTACATCAGGTTACGACATTATAATTACGGGTGATATTCCAATTAATTCGGGAACATCAAGTTCATCGGCTTTATTAATGGCTTGGATTCGGTTTTTAATTGAAGCTTTTGGAGCCGATGAAGAATCAACTCCAGATTTTATCGCTAAAATTGGATATGCATCTGAGGTTTTAGAACATGGTGAACCAGGCGGCATGATGGATCATTTTAGTATTGGAGCAGGGAATATTGTTTACATTAATACTAAAGTTCCTTTTTCATATCAATGTATTGGAACCGAATTAAAAGGTTTGATTACCGGAGTTTCTGGAGTTCCAAAAGAGACTATCGGTTTAATTGGCGAATTAAAAGGAAATGCTTTAATGGCTATTGATATCGTAAAGCAAAATTATCCTGATTTCGATTTAAACGCCTCTGAAATTGAAGATGTTGATCGATATAAAAATTGTCTTCCAGATCGCTTGATTCCCTTTTTTGAAGCTGCTTTAAAAAATTATCATTATACAAAAGAAGCTTTAAAAGAATTTGAAAAACCAGTTTTAGATCTTAAAAAAATTGGTTTTTGGATGAATAAGCATCACGAAGTTTTGCGTGATTTATTAAAAATTACAGTACCGCGTATTGATGACATGATCAATGCAGCGTTGCGTGCCGGTGCATACGGAGCTAAAATTGTAGGTTCTGGTGGCGGCGGAAGTATTGTGGTTATTGCTGATCCTAAAAATGAAACCGCAGTTATAGAGGCGATTTTGAAAGCTGGTGCACAAGAAGCTTACGGCGTTGCAGTTGATCCAGGCGTGAGAATTATTGAAAAAATTGAAATTTAGAGAAAAAAATATGCACAACAATTTAGTTATTCTTGCGGGCGGAGCATCTTCCCGTATGAAAAAAGAAGCGGTTACAGATAATTTAACTCCAGAAGAAATTGCACAGGCAAATGAAAGAAGCAAAGGCCTAATTGGCGTTGGAGCAAGCGGAAGACCTTTATTAGATTATCTTTTATTGAATGCCAAAAAAGCGGGTTATCAAAATATTTATATTATTATTGGTGAACAAGGACAATTGTTTAAAGAATTTTACGGAAGTCATGATACTGATAATGATTTTCATGGTTTGAATATTTCGTTTGCGGTTCAATACATTCCGGAAGGAAGAGTAAAACCTTTTGGAACAGCAGATGCACTTTTTCAAGCTGTTGAGCAATTTCCAGAGCTGAATGAATTAGAATATTCAGTATGCAACAGCGATAATTTGTATTCTGCGGAAGCTTTATGGGCTTTAAGAAAAACAACGAGCCCCAATGCATTTATAAGTTATGATCGTGATGCTTTAGAATTTCCTTTAGAAAGAATTTCGCGTTTTGCTATTGCAAAATTAGATGAAAATAATCAGCTGTTGGATATTCTAGAAAAACCGACTGCAAATGATTTGCAAAATTATAAAGATGTTGAAGGAAAAATTAGAGTAAGTATGAATGCTTTTAAGTTTACAGGAAGCACTTTGTACCCGCATCTGAAAAATTGTCCTGTAAACCCTGAAAGAGATGAAAAAGAATTGCCAACAGTTCTTTTGAATACTGTAAAAGCAAACCCAAACACAACTATTGGAATTCCGTTTTCTGAGCATGTTCCTGACTTGACTGCAAAAGAGGATATTGCCGACGTTAAAGAATATCTTAAAAAGCACTATCCAGTACTTAATTGGGAGTCTTAAAAAATATTAACAAAAATTTCATATCTATTTTAGGATAAGTACTTCTTATTGCATTACATTTGCATTGCAAAAAAATCGCAAATAGTTGCGCAAAAAATGCAAATTAAATGTTAAGCGTTGATTTTATCATAGATTGAAAGAGAAAAATCTATTAACAATCAACCCAAAGTATTATGTCAAACATTGAAAATGTCATCCAAGTAGAAAAAAGGAATGCAATTATTCCGATGGTTATCCTGACCGCATTATTTTTTATTCTCGGATTTGTAACCTGGTTAAACGGACCTTTGATTCCATTTTTTGAATTAGCTTGTGAGTTGTCTTCTTCTCAGGCTTACTTTGTAACTTTTGCATTTTATATTGCCTATTTTGTTATGGCAGTGCCATCATCGTGGGTTATCGAAAAAGTAGGCTACAAAAATGGTATTTCGCTCGGATTATTGATCATTGCTTTAGGAGCATTTTTGTTTTATCCAGCAGCCGAAAGCCGTACTTTTTTACTGTTTTTAATAGCGCTCTTTGTTATGGGAACCGGTTTGGCAATTTTACAGACGGCTTCAAATCCTTATGTAGTTGTAATTGGTCCGAGGGAAAGTGCTGCAGCAAGAATCAGTGTTTTAGGAATTGCCAATAAATTAGCCGGATTTGTGGCACCAATTATATTAACAGCTCTGGTTTTATCAAACATGCAGGAGTTCACGGCAGATAAAATTGCGATGCTGGATTCAGTTTCAAAATCAAACGCTTTAAATACTCTTGCATTACAATTGCAAAGACCTTATCTTTATATGGGATTGATTATTATGGTATTAGCTTTATTTGTGAAGCTTTCGCCACTCCCGGAAATTGATTTAGATGAAGAAGGAAATATTTCAAATCTGAGCATTTTAAAACAAATTAAAAACGCATTCAGACGTCATCAATTGGTTTTGGGAGTAATAACTTTAATGTTGTATTTGGCGGCCGAAGTTTTGGCTGGAGATTCAATTGGAGGTTTTGGAAAACAATTAGGTGTTTATGGCGACGAAGGGAATTTTTACTTAAAACTAACTTCTTTTACAATGTCGGCGATGGTTGTAGGCTATATTTTAGGAATAACATTGATTCCAAAATACCTTTCGCAGGTAACGGCTTTAAAAGGATCTGGAGTTTTAGGAATCATTTTGGTTCTAGCAATTGTTTTGATTTCGCCAAAATTGACAATACAACTTCCGGGAATTCCAAGTTTGCCAATTGTTATTTTGCTGGTAGCATTGTTAGGTTTAGCAAATGCACTTTGCTGGCCGGCGATCTGGCCAATGGCGTTAGAAGATTTGGGCGGATACACTAAAATAGGAAGTGCCATTTTGATTATGGGAATTATTGGCGGTGCTATTTTTCCTTTGTTTTATGGTTTGATTACCGAAACAATAAATACATCAAATATTGCGGCCGGAACACAGGCAACATCGCGAAGCGGTAATCAATTAGCCTATTTGATGCTTTTGCCATCGTATGTAATGATTCTTTTTTATGCTGTAAAAGGGCATAAATACAGAAGATGGTAAAATGAATAAGAGAAATTAAAAAAAAAACTATATCATGTTAAAAAGTAAAATCGACAAAGCAACAGGATTCGAAAAACGATTCGAAAACATCAATACGATTGTTTTTGAAAATTCCTCAGATGCTTCAAAAGCAGTTGCTCAGGAAATTGCAGCTTTAATTCAGTCAAAACAAAAAGAAAATCAGCCTTGTATTTTAGGTCTGGCAACAGGTTCTTCTCCAAAAGGATTGTATGCTGAATTAGTTCGACTGCATAAAGAAGAAGGTTTGAGTTTTAAAAACGTAATCAGTTTTAATTTGGATGAATATTATCCAATGGAACCAAACTCAATCAACAGTTACGTTCGTTTTATGAAAGAATTGCTGTTTGATCATGTCGATATTTTACCTGAAAACGCTCACGTTCCAGACGGACTTTTAACGAAAGAACAAATCGCCGATTATTGTCATGATTATGAAGCGAAAATCGAAGCTTTAGGCGGAATCGATTTGCAAATTTTGGAATTGGGGGTAATGGACATATTGGTTTTAATGAGTCAGGTTCGCTTCAAAACTCTAAAACTCGTTTGGTGGCTTTGGATCATATTACAAGAGTTGCTGCAAGCAAAGATTTCTTCGGATTGAATAATACGCCAAGAACTGCGATTACGCTTGGAGTTAAAAAAATCATGGAAGCCAAACAGAGTTATTTTGATTGGCTTGGGGAGAAGGAAAAGCAAATATTGTAAAAAAATCTGTTGAAGATGAAGTAACGAACAGAGTTCCAGCTTCATTTTTGCAGGAACATAATAATGCTGTTTTTATTTTAGATAAAGAAGCTTCTTCAAAACTGACCAGAATTAATAAACCTTGGTTGGTTGAGAAAATTGTTTGGACAGATAAATTAACGCGTAAAGCGGTTTTAGGGTTGGCACTTCAGTCTTAAAAAACCAATTTTAATACTTACCGATGCTGATTATATCGAGAACGGAATGAGCGATTTATTGGCAGATTCTGGTCCGGCATACGATATCAATATTAAAATTTTCAATAAACTTCAGAATACAATTACGGGCTGGCCAGGCGGAAAACCAAATGCAGATGATGCAAATCGCCCAGAAAGAGCAGAGCCGGCTAAAAAACGTGTATTGATTTTCAGTCCGCATCCAGATGATGATATTATCAGTATGGGAGGAACTTTCATGCGTCTGCAGGAGCAGGGACATGAAGTGCATGTCGCTTACCAAACTTCAGGAAATATCGCTGTCGCGGATGATGAAGCGTTGCGTTTTGCAAGATTCGTAATTGATTACAATGAGAAATTCGGAATAAAAAGCGAAGAGGCGGATAATATTTATAAAAAAGCACAGACGTTTTTAGAGAATAAAAAGAACAGCGAAATTGATATTCCAGAAGTTCGTTACATTAAAGGATTAATTCGAAAAGGGGAGGCGAGAGCAACAAGTCATTTTGTTGGTTTAACTGATGATCAGATTCATTTTATGGAACTTGCCTTTTTATGAAACTGGAACAATCGAGAAAAAACCAATTGGACCAGAAGATATTCAGTTGACAGTTGACTTGATTGAAAAAATCAAACCGCATCAAATCTATGCAGCCGGAGATTTAGCAGATCCGCACGGAACGCACAAAGTTTGTCTGGATGCTATTTTTGAAGCTGTAAAAGTTTTAAAACCAAAATCGTTTATGGATGACTGTTGGTTATGGTTATATCGTGGAGCTTGGCAGGAATGGGGAATTGACGAAGTTGAAATGGCAGTTCCAATGAGCCCGGACCAGGTTTTAGCAAAACGCCACGGAATTTTCAAACACCAATCGCAAAAAGACGGTGTTGTTTTCCAAGGAACTGATGCCAGGGAATTTTGGCAGAGAGCCGAAGACAGAAACAGCGAAACAGCAGCTTTATACCAGCAATTAGGTTTAGCGACTTATGCGGCGATGGAGGCTTTCGTGAGATGGCATTATTAAGAGTTGCTAAGGTTCTAAGGGAGCTAAGATTCTAAGGTTTTTACTAAGTGTTTTTTAGCAGTTAGTCAAATAATGATTTTGAAGCAGGAAGAGAGAATTAAAAAAGATTCTTTTTTCTTGCTTCTTTTTTTTAGCTTCTAAGTAGATGATTTCCTGAGATACTCAGTTTATAATCTATGTAAATCTTCTTAATCTGTGGCAAAAGAATAAAAATAATAATAGCTTTGTAGCAATAAAAGCAAGAGGAGAGAACGATCTATATTCTTTCATCTTGCTTCTTTCTTCTCTAAAAAAAAAATGGAACAAGACAAAAAACTTCTCATCAAATTAGCTCATACCAAAATGCCTTTCGGAAAATACGAAGGACGTTTTTTAATCGATTTACCTGAATATTACGTGGTTTGGTATCATAATAAAGGATTTCCAAATGGAGAGTTAGGTCAGCAATTAGCTCTCATTTACGAGTTAAAACTGAATGGTTTGGAGGAATTAATACGAAATATTAAGAAGCAATATCCGAAGCCGATTAAAATAGTAAGAAAAATCTTTGGTTATTTAATTTTTTTTAATTATAAGTTTGAAATACATACAATATTATAATTCCCAAAAACAAATTGATACCACAGAATTCAAGCCTGAATTTATAAATGTGTACAAGTCAGTATTTTAAATTATAATAGATATAAAAAATATTATAATTTTTAAAAACAAATTGGCATCAAAATTAAGACTGAATTTTAATGTTACAAGTCGATGTTTTAAAATTATAATATTTTTTTTCGAAATTTATTTTAAAATTTTACTTTACCAAAAGAAATCTTTTCTTTATCTAGAAATATTCTTAACTCCGAAATAAAGACATTCTTCAAAAAAAATCTCTAATTAAAAGTTAAAATTATCGATTACAAAACCAAGTAATCGATCTGTTTAAAAATTTGCAAATTATCTCATAATCTAATTGATAAATTATCTAATTAAATTTGTACTTTTGCCAAGTTTTTTACACAACTACATACAAACAACAACAGAATGAATCAAACAAAATATATTTTTGTTACAGGCGGTGTGACTTCTTCGTTAGGAAAAGGAATCATTGCGGCATCTTTAGCAAAATTGTTACAAGGAAGAGGATATCGAACAACTATTCAAAAATTTGATCCGTATATAAATGTGGATCCGGGAACATTGAATCCGTATGAACATGGAGAATGTTATGTAACAGATGATGGAGCTGAAACAGATTTAGATTTAGGTCACTACGAACGTTTCTTGAATGTTCCTACTTCTCAGGCCAATAACGTTACTACAGGAAGAGTTTATCTTTCGGTTATTGAAAAAGAAAGAAGAGGGGAATTTTTAGGGAAAACAGTTCAGGTTGTTCCTCATATTACAAACGAAATTAAAGACAGAATGCAATTGCTGGGTAAATCTGGCGATTATGATATTGTAATTACTGAAATTGGTGGAACTGTTGGTGATATTGAATCGTTGCCTTATATAGAATCTGTTCGTCAGTTAGTTTGGGAATTAGGAGAAAATAATGGAATTGTTATTCATTTAACATTAGTTCCTTATTTGGCTGCTGCAGGTGAGTTGAAAACAAAACCAACGCAGCACTCTGTAAAAACGTTGATGGAAAGCGGAATTAAAGCTGATATTTTGGTTTGTAGAACGGAGCATGAATTGTCTCAGGAATTACGTCAAAAATTAGCTTTGTTTTGTAACGTTAAGAAAGAAGCAGTTATTCAATCGATTGATGCTTCAACAATATATGAAGTTCCAAATTTAATGCTTGAAGAAGGATTAGATGTTGTGGCTTTGAAAAAATTAGATTTACCTAAAAAAGCTGCTCCGGACTTAAAAAACTGGAATACTTTTTTACGCAGAATAAAAAATCCAAAACATACCGTAAATATTGGTTTGATTGGTAAATATGTAGAAATGCAGGATTGTTACAAATCAATTTTAGAAGCGTTTATTCATGCAGGTGCTGCAAACGAAACTAAAGTTAATGTGATTTCTATTCATTCAGAACATATTAATATTGATAATGTTGCTGAAAAATTAAGTGTTCTTGACGGAGTTTTAGTTGCTCCTGGATTTGGAGAAAGAGGTATTGAGGGAAAAATCGAAGCAGTTCGTTATGCACGTGAAAATAATATTCCATTTTTCGGAATTTGTTTAGGAATGCAAATGTCTGTTATTGAATATTCTAGAAATATTTTAGGTTATGCTGATGCAAATTCTACTGAGATGAACGATAAAACGCCTCATCCGGTTGTGAATTTGATGGAAGAGCAAAAAACGATTACAGATAAAGGTGGAACAATGCGTTTAGGTGCTTGGAAATGTGATATTAAGCCAAACACTTTAGCCTATAAAATTTACGGACAGAAAACAATTTCTGAACGTCACCGTCACCGTTACGAATACAATAATAAATATGCTGATGAATTGCAGAAAGCTGGTTTAAAAGCTTCTGGAGTAAACCCAGATACAGGATTGGTAGAAATTGTGGAACTTGAAAATCACCCATTCTTCATTGGAGTACAATATCACCCAGAATACAAAAGTACAGTTGCAAATCCGCACCCGATTTTTGTAAACTTTGTGGCAGCTGCTGTAAATGCGCATAAAAAATAATAATTCATTCTAAGAGGTGTAACTTTTAACTTAAACGAATAACTAATAACCTCAAACGAATAACTTTTTTTAAAAATAATGGAAGAAAAAAAATTTGACCTTAATTCAATCATTGGTTTTGTATTGATATTTGGAATTTTGATTTGGATTATGTATCAAAATCAGCCTTCTGAGAAGGAAATTGCTGCTGAAAAAGCCAAGAAAGAATTAGTTGCTAAGCAAGAAGCTCAAGCAAAAGCTGATAAAACTAAAACTGCTGTTGCGCCAATTACTGCAGCAACACCTGGTGATACGGTACAGTTAGCACAATTGCAAAAAACTTTAGGCGGTTTTGCTTATTCTGCAACACTTCCTTCTGCAAAAGAGTCTTTTACAACTATTGAAAATGAGAAGATTAAACTTAAAATCGCTAATAAAGGTGGTTATATAGTTGAAGCTACATTGAAGGAATTCAAAAAATTCTCAAAAGATTCAAAAGAATTAGTAGAACTAATTAAAGACAATAATTCAAATCTGAATATTCAACTTTTGACAATAGACAACAGAACTTTAAATTCTAAAGATTTGTTTTTTGAACCAACATTAGAAAAAGTAGGAGCAGATCAGGTTTTGACAATGCGTTTGAAAGCGGGTGCAAATGAATTTTTAGAATATAAATATATACTTAAAACCAAACGATTATTTAGTTGGTTTTGACGTGCGTTCTCAAGGTTTGAATAAAGTTTTGAATTCTGCTAAACCATTAGATTTAGTTTGGGATTTAAAGACATTTAGAAATGAAAAAAGTGTTTCTTACGAAAAGCGTTTTGCACAGATTGAGTATGAATATGGAGATGAGAAATATAGTTCAGTAAACCACGGAACAGGAAAGGAAGAAACTCCTGAAAAGTTAAGTTATGTAGCTTTTAAACAACATTTTTTTACTTCAATTTTATCTACTGAAAAACCATTTGAAACTTCTAAATTACAATCTGATGATTTAGTTAAAGATGAAACAATAGATACTGTTTTTACTAAAACAATTTAGAGCTACAGTCCCTTTGGCATTTTCTAATGGAGAAATCGATTATAAAATGAGCTGGTATTTTGGACCATCTGATTATAAAACTTTAAAAGCATACGATAAAAACTTTGAAAAAATCATTCCATTAGGTTGGGGAATTTTCGGTTGGATCAACAAATGGATCTTTATTCCATTATTTGGATTCTTAAGTTCAACAATTGGATTGTCATTAGGGATTGCGATTATCATCTTTACCATTATCATCAAATTGGCAATGTCGCCAATTACATATAAGTCATTCTTGTCTCAGGCTAAAATGAAAGTTTTACGTCCAGATATTACAGAATTGGGAGAAAAATACAAAAAAGACCCAATGAAGAAACAACAGGAAACAATGAAACTGTATAACAAAGCAGGAGTAAACCCAATGGCAGGATGTATTCCGGCATTGATTCAACTTCCTTTTATGTATGCTTCGTTCCAGTTTTTCCCTTCAGCATTTGAGTTAAGACAAAAAGGTTTCCTTTGGGCAGACGATTTATCATCTTTTGACTCAATTGTAAAATTGCCATTCCATATCCCGTTGTATGGGGATCATATTAGTTTGTTCCCAATTTTGGCTGCAATTGCGATTTTCTTTTACATGAAAATGACTTCAGGTGATCAACAAATGGCTGCGCCACAGCAAGAAGGTATGCCAGATATGGCAAAAATGATGAAAATTATGATTTATGTTTCCCCATTAATGATGTTGATTTTCTTTAATACTTATGGTGCGGGATTGAGTTTATATAACTTTATTTCAAACTTAATTACAATTGGAATTATGTTTGTGATCAAGAATTACATCGTTGACAGCGATAAAATTCATGCTCAAATTCAAGAGAACAAATTAAAAGAGCCTAAAAAACCAAGCAAATTTCAACAGCGTCTTAATGAAGTAATGGAGCAGCAGGAAGCGGCAAAAGCAAATAAAAAGAAATAGATTTTAGATTGATAAAAAAAAACCGTCTCGTTTTTTAACGAGACGGTTTTTTTATGCTTAAAATTTAGGTAGCAAAACTTTATCAATGACATGAATAACTCCATTTGAACATTGTACATCTGTAGCTATGATATTGCTGATTCTGTTATTTGCATCAGTAATTTTTGCTCCTCCTGTTAAGCCAATTGTAAAATTCTGGCCAGCAAAAGTGCTTACGATTTGCCCGTTTGTTAAAGAAGTCGAAAGTACATTTGCTCCGGCAACCACATGATATTTTAAAGTTGTTTCTAAAACATTTGCAGGGATAGCAGCAAGTCCAGAATATCCAGTTTCATTTAAAAAACTTGAGAATGCTGTATTTGTAGGGGCAAAAACGGTGAATGGCGAACTAGTTTTACCTGATAAAATTCCTGCAAATCCAGATGATGGATTGTAGGTCAAGGCAGCAACTAGTGTTGTAAAATTTTTATTAGCTATTGCATGATTCACAATAGTTGGTAGTCCAATTACACCGTCGACAACATGAATAATACCATTAGAAGCGGGAATATCAGCAATAGTCACCGTTGCGCCACCATTTGTTTTTCCTCCGTTAATATCAACGCCAGTATTCTTTTCAAGATACATACTTATAGTGTTTGTAGTTGATGCACTTCCTTTGGCTAATGTTTTGACATAACCTGTTGTGATTTCACTTGATTTTACCTTGGTATTTAAAACATGATTTAATAATAATTCTTTAAGTGCAGGTACAGGTACGGCATTCAGATCAGCATAACCATTTGCAGTTAGAAAAGCACTAAAAGCTGCATTTGTGGGAGCAAATACTGTAAAGTACCAGAAGATTTCAAGGTTGTGATTAAATCTGCTTTTTGTAAAGCAGCTACGAGAGAACTTAAATTTGGATTTGCTTGCGCAATTGATACAATTGTTTGGGGATTTTGACCTGAATCGTCATCATTGTTGCAGGAAACAGTGACGAAAGTAATTAACGCTAAAAGAGCAATTAATTTAATTTTAATTGTTTTCATAATATTGTTTTTTTTAGTTTGTACGACTAAATTAATCATTTTGTTTAACATTTTTTATTAAATATTAAACAAACATTAAATTTAATATAGATTTAACTATTTTGTTTAACGATTTAAGTTGTTGATTTTTAGTTATTTGTATTTTAATTATTGTGTTTTAGCTGTTTGTTTCTTCTTATTTTGTTAGAGGAGGATTAAACAAAATATAAAGTGATATTTAAAACTATAAAAATCAGAATAAAAGTAAAATAGGTCATATTTTTGCCATACTAAAACTGAATTTTTGTTGTTATAAAGAAAAACGAATTATGAAAAAATTTTGGATTTTATTTTTAATAAGCACATTAGCTTTTTCGCAAGATTTTAATAAAGTCGATTCTGATGGTAAGAAAGACGGGGTTTGGAAAGGAACTTACGAACCTTCAAAACGTCCGCGTTACGAAGGAACTTTTAGTCATGGAAAAGAAACTGGAGTATTTAAATTTTTTGATGACACCAAAAAAGGCGACGTAATTGCAACTCGCGATTTTACAGAAAATGATGGAAGTTCATACACCATTTTTTATGATCAGAATAAGAATAAAGTAAGCGAAGGAAAAGAAGTTGGAAAATCGCGCGAAGGTGAATGGAAATATTATCACAAAGCTTCAAAGGTTGTGATGACGCTGGAACATTATAAAAACGGAAAGCTTGAAGGAACGAGATCTGTATATTATCCAGATGCGAAAATCGCAGAAGAAATGATTTATAAAAATGGTTCAAAAGAAGGCATTTATAAAAAATACGGGCAAAATGCAATTTTATTAGAGCAGTCAACTTATAAGAATAATGTTTATAATGGCGATGCTGTTTTCTATGATTCTAATGGTGTTATGGCGTCTAAAGGAAAATTTTTAAATGGAAAAAAAGTGGGCATGTGGCAGTTTTACTTAGGAGGAAAATTAACCAAAGAAGTAAATATGAGCGACCCAAAAAGTAATTACCAAGCCGACTCCAAGCCTAAAATGGAATAAATAGAGTTTTTTATATAAAAGTTTTTTTTGCCATGAATTCACAAATTAATTTTAAAATAAAAATTTGTGAATTCGTGGCAAACTTTTTTTAAATTTGATTGTCTAACACTTTGAAAGAATGGATTTAAACGAATTAATTGGCCGATTTTTATTGTTGTTTTTTTCGATTTTAGTTTTGTATTTTTTTTCTAACAGAAAAGATAATGAAACCATAAATCCATTAATGGTAATTGTTGGATTGTGTACTTTTTCACTTTGTTATTTGTTTACCAAAATTGAAATTGGTGTAGGAATTGGGTTTGGTTTATTTGCTATTTTTTCCATTTTAAGATTCAGAACGCAGTCTTTTACGGTAAATGCGATTATTTTTCTTTTTGCAACAATCACACTTTCGATTTTAGATATTATGTATCCGTATGAAAAAATTGAAGTGCTTTTATTTTTTCAAATAATAATTATCGGATTTTATGTTGTAGCTTCACTTATCGTGAATAAAAAAGCTTCAAAATATTTGAATACCGTTGATCTTAAAATTCCTCTTTTAAATGATTTTTCTTTAGAAAACGGAAATGTACGCAAAGCAATTCAGGAGAAAATAAATATTCAAGATTTCGATTTTAAAATTGTATTAGTAAATACAGTTGCAAACGAAATTGAGATTCAGGTGTTTTATTGATTATTCATTAAAAGGTCTGACTTGTTTAACATATAAATCCCTGTTTTCTCCCACAATTTTAAACTCAATATCAACTGGATTTAATCTGTTTTTTTTCCAATAGCGATTCATTTGGCTTTGGATTTTTTGACTGACAAGATTAAGTCTGATCATTTCCTTTCTGCTTAATAAAGGTTCATTTTGTTTAAATTAGAATTGGAGATATAATCGACATTAAAATCTTCATCAGCTGTTTTTTCTGGCGTTAGATAATATGCAGTAAATTGTTCACATATTTCCCCTTTTTCAGGTTTTACAACTGAATTTTCTCCCTTTTGTATATTTACAGTAATCCCAGGAAAATTTTTTCTAAAAATGTTTTGAGTAATAATTACGCCATTGGCAAGTTCATCCGGAAAAGAACGATGTACTAAAACGCCCATTGCAATACTTTGCTGATCGATCCCAAAAAGCTCTCTTTCGTTATAAGAACCTTCATTCCAAACGCTTGCCCAAACTTGTTTAATTGCTTTTTCGAAGGTTTTTATGCTATCACCCAAAATCCCGGTTTTTGAATCATATAATCCTGCGCCATTAAAATCATCTAAATCTTCGGCATTGGTAGAAGATCTGAATCGGAAATTTTTGAATTTAGCATTTTTGAAAGTCTGATTTAATTTTGCAATTAATTCCGGATCAATTGGTTCTTTTTTAATGGCATCCCGAATTTTTTTTAATTGACTGATTGATCCAAACCATCGAATCTTTATGTGGATATGTCAAAAGTTCATTGTATTAATGGCGAAATTGATTTTTTCTGAATATGTTGCGTATAGAAATAGAATGGAATCGCATGTGCATCTTCAGGAGTTTTAAATGGAATATCTTTAGCATTATCTTTTGAAATGGCAATTAGATACGCCATATTTTGTGCTTTCGAACCTATAGAATTTACGCCTTTTTTTGGTATTGAATTTAGATCTATTAAATCGGTAATAGTATTATCAATAATTAATTGCTTCTTTTTTGGAAATGTTTTTTTCGTTTATTTTTTTAGTGGTTTCTTTAATATAGAAAGTGTCAATTTCAATTTTTAATTCTACTTTCTTAGAAATTAGTTTTTTGATATTATTATCATTAAAAGCTTTGGTATAAGCCATAATCGGAATTTTTCTGTTTTTGCCCAAAAGGACCAAATGACTCAAAGGTGTCTGAAGTTCATTCACAATAATTCCTCTTACATCTGGCAGAATATCAGGCGTTCCATCCAAAATTATAATTTCGTCAGCATTTGGTCTTGTATGTTTTCCAAATCCTTTATTTTATATTGTTTTAAAATGCCAATATTACTTCCTGAAACTACCTCCTGATAAGTAATATCATTAAAGATATAGTCGGATTTTACACATGGAATTTTAAATTTATTTTGTTGGAACCATTCCATTTTTTCTGGATTATTCAAATAAAATTTTAAATTTGGTCCAATAAAACTTGACTTAAGAACTAAATTATAAAAGGTTTCAATTAAAGGAATTTGCATGCGATCTGAAGCTGCTAATTCGAAAACCCACTTTTCAGTTCCTTTAACATGATTTAGATTTCCCAATAAATAATCTCTGTTTTTTTCAGTGGCGCTGTAATTATCTCTGTTAAAGATTTCTACTTCTTTGTCATATCCTAAATAGTTCGTTACAAAATCATAATGATGTGAAATTAAAGCACTATTGAAATAATACATTTTCTTATTTTTTAGATCGTAAACAATTTTTACAGATTCGATATTGGAAAATTTATCAGATAAAGGTTTGCCTCTGAATGCTTTGTAAGCTTCGTAATTCTGCAAAGTAGCACTGTATCTTTGCGCGCTCAAAGAGGTGATAGTAAGGAGAAAAATTAAGAAGTGAACACAATTTTTTGCATGACATTTTTATTGATGATTAAAAGTAATTAAAAAAAACGATAGCTTTTGTCTACTGCGGGATTATATAAACTAATCGAAACTGTTATAATTATCTATAATTTGGCTTATCTTTGCACCCTTGTAAAAATATAAACGATTTAGAATGAAACGTGTAGTTGTTGGACTTTCTGGTGGAGTAGATTCTAGTGTTGCTGCTTATTTACTGCAGCAGCAAGGATACGAAGTTATTGGCCTTTTTATGAAAAACTGGCATGATGATTCGGTTACTATTTCTAACGAATGCCCTTGGTTAGAGGATAGTAATGATGCTTTATTAGTGGCTGAAAAACTTGGAATACCGTTTCAGACTGTTGATTTAAGCGAAGAATACAAAGAGAAAATCGTTGATTATATGTTCAACGAATACGAAAAAGGACGAACTCCAAATCCTGACGTGCTTTGTAATCGCGAAATTAAATTTGATGTTTTCATGAAAATTGCTTTAAGTCTTGGTGCTGATTATGTTGCAACAGGACATTATTGCCAAAAAAATGAAATTGAAGTTGATGGAAAACCTGTTTATCAATTAATTGCAGGAGCAGATAACAATAAAGATCAATCGTATTTTTTATGTCAGTTATCACAGGAACAATTATCAAAAGCATTATTTCCAATTGGTGCTTTGACTAAACCGGAAGTGCGCGAAATTGCTGCTGAAATGGAATTGGTAACTGCCGAAAAGAAAGATTCTCAAGGATTATGCTTTATTGGAAAAGTTCGTTTGCCTGAATTTTTACAACAAAAATTACAGCCAAAAGAAGGGAAAATTGTTCAGATTGATAAAAATGATCCAATTTATAATATTGAAAAACCAGCTGGTTTATCATTAGAAGAGGAATTAAAATTAGAACTCAAAAGCTGAATTACTTCCAACAATGGGTAAAGTAGTTGGAAAACATCAAGGTGCTCATTATTTTACAAATGGACAAAGAAAAGGGTTGAATGTAGGCGGAACAACTGATCCGTTATTTATTATTGCGACGAATGTTGAAACGAATACAATTTACACAGGTTTATCCAGCAATCATCCCGGTTTATTCAAAAAAGCTTTGTTTATCGAAAAATCTGAAGTGCACTGGATTCGAACTGATTTAGCTTTAAAATTGGAGAAACAATGGAAGTAATGGCGAGAATTCGTTACCGTCAGCCTTTGCAAAAAGCTGACTTTACATCAATTTGAAGATGGAATGTACGTTCGTTTTGAAGAAGCCGCAATCTGCTATTACTGAAGGTCAGTTTGTTGCTTGGTATTTCGATAATGAATTAGTTGGTTCGGGAGTAATTTCTTAGCTTTATACTTTTTTATGGAGGATTTACCCTTTAAAAAAGTAAATTATGAGGAACTTATTTCAGGCTTTCTTCTATTACTTTATTTACTTCTGCGATGTTTTCGCAAGAAGATGCATGGGTTTATTTTAAAGATAAACCAAATTCCCAGACTTTTTTGGATAAACCTTTAGAAATGCTTTCACAGCGTTCTTTAGACCCGAAGAACGGCTCAGAATATTGCTTTAGATTTTACGGATGTTCCCATTGAAAAAAGCTATCATAACCCAAATAAAATCAAGCACAGGAATCACATTATGGCGCAAGTCAAAATGGCTGAATGCAGTTCATATTCGTGGAACTCAAACAAATATTTTGAGCACTTAAATCATTATCATTTGTTGACAAAGTTGTTTTTGCGAATAAAACTTTAAATACACGCAAAAAAAGTCGAATCGAAAACAGCATATACAAACAAACAATAAACTTAAAACGACAATTGATTATGCTTATGGAAATGCTGCAAATCAAATTCAGATGCTTAATGGTCAGGCTTTGCATAAGAAAAATTATACAGGTTCCGGAAAAATTATTGCGGTTTTAGATGCAGGTTTCCCGGGTGTAAATACAGCACAGCCTTTTCAAAATCTGCAGAACAAACAATCAGAATTTTAGGCGGATATGATTTTGTAAACCGAAATACAAATTTTTATTCTGGTGATGACCACGGTACAATGGTGCTTTCAACAATGGGAGGTTATAAAGAAAATGCTTTAATTGGAACTGCTCCCGATGCTTCCTATTATTTATTTATTACAGAAAATGATGCTTCTGAAAATCCGGTTGAAGAATCTTATTGGGTCGAAGCTGCAGAAAAAGCCGATAGTTTGGGTGTAGATATTATTACTACTTCTTTAGGTTATTTTGAATTTACAAATCCGAACTAAAGTCATACTTATAGCGATATGAATGGCAGTACCAATTTTATTTCGCGCGGTGCAGAAATTGCTTTTAGTAAAGGAATATATTGTGTCTGGCTGCTGCTGGAAATGAAGGTAGCAACTGTTGAACCTCATATTGGTGCTCCTGCTGATGCTGTTTCGGTGTTGACTGTGGGTTCTGTCAACCTTCAAAAGTAAAATCCGATTTTAGTTCGATTGGGCCAAGTTTTGATAATCGGATAAAACCAGATGTTATGGCTCAAGGAAGCTGCAGCAGTAGTTTCAAATAATGCGGGTACTATTGCTACGGCAAACGGAACTTCATTTTCATGTCCGATTATGGCTGGAATGAGTTGCGTGTTTATGGCAGGCTTTTCCAACAAAAACGAATAAAGAAATTCGGCAAATGATTCTTAGAATCTCAGATCGATATACCGATCCGGATAATAATTATGGTTACGGAATTCCAAATTTTGGATCTGCTTTAGGGATTGAAGATTTTTCAGGTTTCTTCAATTTTTTTCAGTATTTCCGAATCCAGCAAAAACGACAATTTCCTTTTTATTTCCTGAAGAAAATTATACTGCCTCAGTTGCAATTTATTCTGTTTTAGGACAAAAATTAATTGAAAAACAAATTACAAATCAAAATCCAATTCTTTCTGTCGAGGCTTTAAACAGCGGACTTTATTTTTATACTTTTGATGCCGAAGGTTTGCATAAAACAGGAAAGATAATTAAACAATAACCGCCTATTTTGCATGAATAAAATTACACAACTTTTCAATATAAAATATCCAATAATTCAAGGCGGAATGATCTGGAACAGTGGTTATAAATTAGCTTCTGCCGTTAGTAATTCTGGAGGTTTAGGACTTATTGGTGCCGGTTCAATGTATCCTGAAGTTTTAAGGGAGCACATTCAAAAATGTAAAAAAGCAACAGATAAACCTTTTGGTGTTAACATTCCGATGTTATATCCAAACATTGAAGAAATCATGAATATTGTGGTTGAAGAAGGTGTGAAAATCGTTTTTACTTCGGCAGGAAATCCTAAAACATGGACTTCTTTTTTAAAATCAAAAGGAATAACCGTTGTTCATGTAGTGAGCAGTAGTATTTTTGCTTTAAAAGCACAAGAAGCTGGAGTAGATGCTATTGTAGCCGAAGGTTTTGAGGCCGGAGGACACAACGGTCGTGATGAAACGACAACATTGACTCTGATTCCGATGGTGAAAGAAAAAATTCAGATTCCGATTATCGCTGCGGGAGGAATTGCAACGGGAAGAGGAATGCTGGCTGCAATGATCTTAGGTGCCGATGGAGTTCAGGTTGGAAGCCGTTTTGCCGCTTCAGTAGAATCTTCTGCACACAATAATTTCAAGGAAACGATAGTTAGTAGTAAAAGAAGGTGATACACATTTGACATTGAAAGAATTAGCCCCTGTTCGATTGATGAAAAATAAGTTTTATCAGGATGTTCAGGAATTGTATGAAAAATGTCCTTCAAAAGAAGATTTAATACAGCTTTTAGGCAGAGCCAGAGCGAAAAAAGGAATGTTTGAAGGAGACCTTGATGAAGGTGAACTCGAAATTGGACAAATCGCCGGATTGATTCACGAAATTTTGCCCAGTTGAACAAATTATTCAACAAATGATGGCCGAATTTGAGGTTGCAGCAAAGAAAAGGCTAAATTTGAATTTTAATTAGCCCCAAGAACCTACAATATGAATTCTATACGCACTTATATATTATTATCTTTTTTTAGTATTTGGTCTGCAACAGGTTCAAAGCCAGTCTTATCAATTTAAAACTTCGGGTTTTAGTGTTTTAGAGAAAAATGAAAGAGGAAAATGGGGAGAGTGGTCCAATCTTGATTTAGTAAATCTGAGTCGTAATTTTAGATACTAACAAACATAGAATCGTAGTTTATTCGCAGGAAATTCAGCTTTTTAGTATTTTGGATTATATCGAAAGAGAAGAAAATGATACTGATATTGTATATTCTTTCATGTGTAAAGACAATGACGGAAAAGAATGTAAACTTTCCATTATTACCCGCAAAAAACAAGACTTCCGTAAGCAACTTTATATTAACTACGACGATCATATTATAGTTTATAATATTTTTAGCGTGTAGTTTTAAGAACAAAAAAGAAGCCCGATATTTTTAAATATCGGGCTTCTTTTATAAATAGCTTTAGGATTTATTGCGTCACAATAACCACAATTTTGTTGAAATCGGCAGCAGCATTAATAACCGCTTTATATTGATCAAAACTTGCCAACGGGTAATTTATAATATTGTAATACTCTGTATTTTCGATTAAAACTTCATTTTTATTTTGAGAATATTTGCTGGTAAAAGCAGCTTCAGTTTTGCCGTTTAAATCGGTTTTAAAGTCCATTACAAACTTATCTAGGTTTTTGATTTTAGCGCCTTCAGGCAAAACAATTTTTATTTTGCGGGTGTAATAATGCGGATAATCAATCTCGATTGGAAGTACACGTTTATTTTCCTGATAAAACTCCATTTGGCGACCAATAGTTTGTCCAACAGAAAATAAATAATTTTCTCCCGCTTTCTGAATCATATCTTTTCCATCAAAAGTTAAGTTCAGTTTGTATGGTTTTTTACCAATAAATTCTGTTCCGTCATTTTCTGTTGTAAGCGTTTTGTATTCACTTTGAAGTGTATAGTTTTCAGAAACGCTTTTCAGCATTGTTTTGTATTGTTCTGCCGAAACGAAATCTTTTATTGGCTGAAAATTCAAACCAGAATAACCGCCATACGTCATGTTGCTTGTAATTAATGGATTTTCAAGATCTTTTGTAAAATCAACCGTAATGTCCATATAATCATGCGTGATTTCGGTACCTGGAATTTCAATAAAATTAATTTCACCAATTCCCATTGCAACGCCTGCAAATACTTTTTCTTTGATAAATAATCCGTTGTTATTTCCTAAATAATTTGGAAAAAGTGGCAAACGATATTCAATTTCGGTTGGAGAAAGATATTTTTTGATTGCCGGAAAATAAAATAAGAAATCATTTAAGTTTTCATAACTTTCAAAATCTTTATCAAAAGGAACTTTGTAACGGCTTGAAGTGAAAACAAGATTTTGCTCTATTTTGAAATATTTAAAAGCCGCAACATACAATTTTATAATGTCGACACTATTTGCTTGTTTTTTGCTGATTACATCGCTCAAAGAAGGCTGCATATCAGTATATTTATCGTAAATGATTGTCTTTTTGATTTTGTTTTCTATATTCCAGATTTGCTCTTGAGGGTCTTTAGATTCTGGAATAGAACTACAGAATGTTGCAATTGCTTTTTCTTGTTTTTTGTCTAAAACAGGATTGATTCTTTCATAAGTTGCTGTCGCATATTCCTTGAAATTATTCAAGTTTTTTGCACCATTATAAAGGTTTGCATCTAATTTGTAACGGAAAAGTTTTAGTTTAACATCCCAATTTGAGTATTCTTCATCATCTTTTAAAGCAGGAATATCTTTTTCAGAAATACTAAGTACTTTTTTGTTTTCCAGTTTTTTATCATCCAAAACAGGTTCGCTCAAACCGTTGTACGATTTTGTTTTAAAAACAAGATGTGCAGGTGTAATCAGTTCAAAATTATACTCAGCAATAGGGTATTCATCTTGCATTTTGATTGTATTTCCTTTCAAATCTGGATTTTCTTCAAGGACATACAGTTTTTCGATCACGGCACCTTTTTCAAGTCCGTTAAGGGCGAAATAATTATATTTCATTCCTTTTTCTTGATCAACTTCTTCTTTAATATCTTTTTTATCTAAAACAATCGTTTTCCCATTTTTTAAGATCACACGAACTTTTGTAACGAGTACATTTTCGTTATCACTAAACGGAATATAAACTTTATTATTTCTTTCAATAGCATCATCAGAGTTGATGTACTTTTTTTCATGAATCAAACGATATTGAGAAGCGGTATTTTTATCAACCAAAATCTCAATTTTCAAAGTACGATTTAAAATGATTTCTTTTTCTGTTTCGTATTTTTGAGGCACTTCAATTTTTACATCTTTTTCATTCCAATCATAATTCTTGAAACTATATTCCTGAGCATAAAAGAGTGTAGTGCATAATACTGCAACAAAGGTAAAAATGGTTTTAAGGAAGTTTTTTTTCATTATTTTCAAGTAAAATTATGGTTTCGCTATAGTTAGATTTTAGTTTTTTGATGGTTTCATTCCAAGGTTCAAAATCGGTTTTGTTGAGCAGTAATTTCTTTTGCTGTAAACTGATATTTAAATACATAATGTTGTTTTTATATTCGTAGGCAAAATGCGCTTTTAAATAATCATTATCTAAATCAAAGTTTTTTGGAAGATATTTGATCTTAAAGTTTTTCGGAATTTCGAGCGCATATTGTGTCGTAAACTGTGTCAAATATTCATATTCATACTGTGCAACTCTATCTTTTGCAAGCGTTGCTTTTTCGAAAAATTTATCTAAAAATAAATTCACATAAATTTCCTTGTCTACTTTTACGATGTAATTATCAAGATCAAAATTGTAATCAATCACATAAGGCAAATCTTTGTCAGATAGATTTTCTTCTTTATAATCTTTTAAAATGAATTTATTATTTCCTTTTAAAACTAAAGATTTGATCATTTCCTGACGCGCTTTGTTAGTAGCGTCGCCAATTTGCATTAAAATATGACTTCGGTTATAACCAAAACGTTCCATTTTTGCATTTCCAATCAATTTGCTGTTTTCAATTTTTAAATTGACTGTTTCTTTGACTTCATTTTGACTTGGAGCAACAACCGGAACCGGATAAATTTTGTATTGATCGTTTTCGCTAAACAGTACTTCTTTCCCTTGTATAAAAGCCGTTGGAATTCCGTATCGCGTTTCTTTGTCAGTTCCGTCTAAAAAGATATACTGATCGTCTTTTTTAAAAATAGCAATCATATGATTGTCTACCGAAGGCGTTGCCAAGTCATTATAAGAATATGGGATACTGCGCGTACCAATCCAAGCCACAGTAACATTTTTTACACCGGCATAATTTGCCATGCAGGAAATAATGCTGGCCATATCTTTACAGTCACCAAATTTTCGCTCAAAAACCAAATTTGCTTCACGCGGAATAAATCCTTCGTAACCATTTTCAAAAGCAATGTATTTAATGTTTGCTTTAACCCAGTAAAATATGCTTTTTACTTTCTCTTCATCTGTAGTTTTATCTTTGGTAAGATCCATTGTAAGGGCTTTCAAATCTGGATCTTCTTTTTTATTCAGATCTTTTACGAAACCTCTATAATAATTAAAAAGTTCAGTAATGGTACCTAAAACTGGAGTTGTAACATTGTTAATGGTATATTCCTTAATATAAAAATCAACATGAGGAACTTGATATAAATAGCCTGGAGTTCCATCTTCATACTTCACGGGTTTTATATCTGTCAATGTCCATTTATGAATCCATTTGCCTTTTTTTTCTGTTTTAGAATAAACAATTGTTTTGTTGGGATCATTAAAAATCTTGTAATCAATCACAATATTTTTGTCCGTTTTGACTTCTAAAGTCGAATTTTGAATAGGCAAAACATCTCCAAAAATAAACTTGTGCAGTAAATGCGGATCTAAAAACTGAGTCTGATAATTATATACTTTTTTTGCTCCTGTTTCTAAGTTCGGAAAAGTAAGCTGACGCTCTTTTACATCATTATAAAAGATCGAACTTTGCTGTGACTGCTTTTCAATTGTCTGCGTTACTTTTATTTTTTTCTCTTTCCCGTTTTCAGTAATAACAGTATATGCATCGTAACTTTTTAGCGGAATCAAATCGGAATAGGAAAATGATTCTTTATTATTGATAATCCCGTTTTGAGTCAAAATCATGGCTTCATAATGATTGTCAAGCATGATTTTAAAACCATTGTTTTCAAAGGTAATATCATACGCTTCCGTATTATCAAGAATAATTTCGTTATAATCTGGATAAAGGTTTTTTGTATCCTGAAATGATTTTTGTGCCGAACCTAAAACGGAATAAAGAACAAAAAAAACACTCAGAATCAAAGGTTTATTTGATAATGTCAACCAATTCATCTGAATCATATTTTTTAGTTTCTATTAATTTCCCTGCATTATAAATCAATGTGTTTCCGTGCAGTTCATCATTTTTATAAGATATCGCTGCCCATAATTTTCCATCTTCTTTAAAATATTCCTGCTGACCTTCAAAATTGTTATTTGCAAAATGTTCTTTTTTGTAAACTTTACCATTTGTATAATACTCAAATCGATCGCCTTCTAAACTGCCGTTTTTATAGTTACACTCATATTCTGGCTTTCCGTCTGTAGAGCTGATAACAAATTTCCCATTTAATTGTCCCTTGTTTAAAGTCAGCTGAATTGCCGGTTTTCCGTCTGGATAATACGACACGATTTCGGCAGTTTGATTGATGATAGGTTTTTTCTCTGTCAGCTCGCCAGTTTTGCTTTTTGTAACGAAATACTGTGCCATATTGTTCTCATAACCAATAATTGCCAAAGGTTCTCCTTTTTGATTATAATAAACAGTTTCTCCTTCGCGAGCGTCATTTGACAGCGCGCTCTCCATCATTTTTGATTTGTTGTTGAAATAACGAGTTGTTTTACCGCTTTCATCACCGAAAGTATATTCTTCAGTAAGTCTCAAGTTTCCAACAAAATCATATTGTTTGCTTAATCCATTCAATGTTCCGCAATAGTAGTTTTGATCTAAAAGGAGAGAACCTGTTGGACCGTATTTTTTATAAGAATTATGAAGTTTTCCGTTAACATATTCAGCATCCAACATCATATTTTTATACTTATCTTGAGAAATTGCTTTTCCGTTTAAAACTCCGTTTTTCATTTCAAAGTTTTTGGTAATAGCACCGTTATTATATGATAAACTAAATTTTCCGGTTTTGTTTTTATAGTCAAAATCATTTTCCAGTTTCTCATTAACTCCAAACGTTTTTCTATTTGAAAGATAATCGTTTATATAATGTTCGATGATAGAAATAGTTCCGTCTTGATTATAAATATATTTATCATTCGAAACATTGTCATTGCTCATAAAACCTTCTGTACTCACTTTTCCATCAGCATAAAAAGTCTGAAAAAGACCAATTTGCTTTCCTTTTTCATAATAAATAATCTGATTGATTTTATCACCATCATATCCTTCATAACGTCCATTCAAGGTGTCATTTTCAAAATTGCTTATGCTCGAAAGTTCTCCGTTTTCGTTGTAATTAGTAGTGAGGCCATTATTTTTTCCGTTACTATAAAACTCTTTTAATCTAGGAATTCCAGATGAAAACAAATAACTCCATTCACCCGTTTTGTTGCCTTTTTCAAAGCTTCCTTTAACTCTTAGAGTGCCATCAAAGTTTTTCATTTCAAAACCTTTTTTAGCAATATTTACTTCGGTTCCTTTTTGTTCTTTTTCAGTAAATTGAGTTCCAGTTTTAAGTTCACCAGATTTGTATTTTTCCTCAAAATATTTGTTTCCAAAAGTGTCATAGTAAGCATAAGTATCTAATTCACCTTTAGGAGTATAAAAACTCTCAGCTGTTTTTTTTCCGTTTTGAAGATATTCAATTGATTTAGAAACATTGCCAAGCGAATAGAAATTTTCTCTTTCTAAAATTTTGTTTGAATAATACTTTTTAGAACTTCCTTCAATAAGCCCATTTTTGTAAACAGCCTCCGATTTTAATATTTTGCCGTCAAAATATTCAGCATAATTGCCTTCAATTTTGTCATCTTTACAATTATATGTTTCTGTAATATCGCCGGCTTCATTGTATGAAATATATTTTCCGCTTAATTTTCCATTGGTAAAATCAATTTCCCTTTTCTTTCCACCTGATTCGTACAAACAGGTATAAGTACCGTTTCGTTCATCATTTGTAAAGTTTATTTCGCAAGTTTTTCCGCCATTCGGATAATAAGATGTACTGATTCCATCAAGCTTGTCATCTTTATAATTTTCATATAAAGAAAGATTTCCATTCTCATAATAAACCTTTCTTTCACCGCTTAATTTTCCGTCAGCAAAATATTTTTCTTCCGTAAGACGTCCTTTATCATCATAATATTTTTGAAGACCATCTAAAGCTCCGTTTTTAAAATTAAGTTCACCGCCTAAGTTTCCTAGCGCATTTAAATACTTGCATTTTCCATTAAATTCACCATTTATTTGTGCACCAATGATAAAAGGTCGCTCATTTCTGATCGTAACTACAACTTCTTCCGTTTTGCCAAAAAGATCCAATTTTCTTGTTGCAAAAACCGGCCAAAATCCCTTTAGAAGATAATCCTCACTAAATGAAATTATTTTTTTCTTTTGCTTCATTAACTCTTTCCCGATTTTGTCTTCTAAAGAAAGCAAACTATAATATGAGTAATTTTCCAACTGATTTTTTGCAACCATATCTTTCACCCACGGAATGTATGTTGTTTCAAAAAAACCATCGCCCATTTTATGCTCCACAGCATATTCTGCAACTGCTTGAACTTGACGCGTTATAACATCATCAATACTTGATTTTATTTTGTAGACTTTTTTTAACGGAAGCTGATTTCTTAAAATAGTTTCTATTTCTTCAAAATTATCTCCAGATTTTGAGAAAACCAGTTTGTTTTCGTCAAGATAATTTTGTCCATAGCTGGAATTTAATTGTACTACTGCTTTGGCGGCAAATTGGCCAGTAGGAGCAATAGCAAGGTAACTCATCAAAGCGAGAGTTCCTTCGGTGATTTTACCATTTTCAAAAGCCATAATCCCTAATAAATAATGCGCTGGAGCATAATTAGGATCATTTGTAATTACTTTTTTTAGTAAATCAAGCGCTTTTTGAGTTTCTTTTTTACGAATGTAAAGAATCGCAAAATTGTATTCAAAAGTCGAGTAATTTCCAATATATTTTTCGCCCTCTTTAAATATTTTTTCTGATAAATCGTATTCTTTTTCGTTGCTCAAAAAGATCGCATACATTTTATAAAGCTCTGGAAATTCTGGCATTTTTCCTTTAGCATATAAGTTTTCTAAATGTGCTTTTAGTTCTGTTTTTTTCTCCTGAGCATTCAGGACAAGACCTATTTCGTATTGTGCATTAAGATATCTTGGGTCAATTTTACTGATTTTTTGGTATTCTTTTAAGGCTTCATCATATTTTTGAGTATCATATAATCTTTCACCTCTTTTGATTATGGAATCATTGTTGTAAACAAAAGCATAATCAGTTTGAGCATAGTTTTTTGAAAATGAAACTAAAAAAAACACCAGTAAAAGTTTTCTCATTGCAGATTTAGGTTTTTCAAATATAAAAATTTTGACCAAATCTTTATCAATTATAGGTATTTCTTTATTAATTATTTTTAAGATATCTTAAAAACAAAACAAATATGAGGTAAACGCCTGTAAATAGTGATTTTTAGATATTTTTTTAATAAATATCTAATATTGAAATTCTAAAAATGAAAAACCCCGCAAAAATAAATCTGCAGGGTTAAAAAATCTTAGTGTCTCAGTATCTCAGAACCTTAGACCCTTAAAAATTTACTCTATATCTTTAATAAATTCGTCATACTCTAAATAGAACATTTCAAGAGCATGCATGTTTTCGTTGAAAAAATCAAAAATCGCATCCCAATTGTTTCGATTACTGAAACCAATTCCTTGTTTTTCGACCCAAATTCGGCTTATGGTTTTACCACTTTCTAAAGTGTAGTTTTTTTCAAAAACTAAATCCTTAATAAATTCCTCTTCTAGGATATTTTTTAAGGCTTCGACTTTTTCAAAATAAGCATTTCGTTTTTCATCGCTTCGATGTTCGATGTCAATTAAAACCTGCGCTTTTTTATTATCAACATAAAATTTAAAAGAGAAATCTTTGATTTTAGTATCATAAAGAACCCATTTTCTTGGATACTTTTCTGCAAAAGCTACCCAGAATTCTCTTTTCATTCGTTGTGATTCTTCTTTACTGTACATTATCTATGGCTTTATCTTAGAAAATTTGTAGAACCGCATTTTCTAGAGTATATTTATATTTTTAATTGAAAGTACAAAAATAAACTTTGAATATGGATTTTCAAGATTTTTTGCAATATGTTCCTAATTTAATTCCTGTTGAACTGCCAGCGACGAATTCGCCATATAAAAATGGCACCAAAGGAGCGCATGCAAGAGCTTAAAAACCTCGATCTAAGTGCCAAAAATCCGAGAATTGCTGCTGTTATGATGCTGTTTTATCCTAAAAATGGTAAAACACATTTGGTTTTAATTGTCCGTAATGCTTATAATGGTGTTCATTCATCACAAATTGCATTTCCAGGCGGTAAATATGAGGTTTCCGATTTTGATTTTGAGAGATACCGCACTGCGCGAAACCAATGAAGAAATTGGTATTCTTCCTGAAAAGATAGAAGTAATAAAACAATTTACGCCAATGTATATTCCGCCAAGCAATTTTTTGGTTCATCCATTTATGGGAATTGCAAGGGAAGAGCTTTCATTTTATCCTGATATTCGCGAAGTTGCCGCCATTATTGAACTGCCATTATCTGTTTTTTTAAATGATGAAATTATCATCGAAGCCACATTGTCAACTTCTTATGCGCCAAATGTTTTAGTTCCTGCTTTCAGTATTCAAAATCATATTGTTTGGGGCGCGACAGCGATGATATTAAGTGAACTGAGAGACGTTCTGAAAACTGCTTTTAGATGGAAATTCATAAAAATGAAAATTTAACAATTTGATATTCATTATTATAACGATTTATTTCCGAAATTGCTTTATAGTATTGCTAAAAGAATAATTTTTGTATGTTTGCGACCTAACAAAAAAAATACAATAAACAGCTATGGGATTGTTTAAACGAAATCCTTTTGGACATATATTATTCATCAAGAAATGGTTAATCCGTGTCTTGGGTGCTATGACGCACCGGAGATACAGAGGATTTAATGAATTGCAGATTGAAGGATCTGAAATTATTAAAACATTGCCTGATACTAATGTGCTGTTTATTTCGAATCATCAGACTTATTTTGCCGATGTTGTAGCTATGTTTCACGTGTTTAACGCAAGTTTAAGCGGACGTCAGGATACTATTAAGAACATTGGTTATTTATGGCAACCTAAAATGAATATTTATTATGTTGCTGCTAAAGAAACAATGCAGGCTGGTTTACTGCCAAGAATTTTGGCTTACGTTGGTGCTATTACTGTTGAAAGAACTTGGCGTGCAAAAGGTGTCGACGTAACTGAAAAACGAGATGTTAACCCAAATGATACCGAAAATATCAGAATTGCTCTTGAAGATGGTTGGGTAATTACGTTTCCGCAGGGAACTACAAAATCATTTAAACCTGTTCGTAAAGGAACTGCACATATCATCAAACAACATAAACCTATAGTAATTCCAATTGTAATTGATGGTTTCCGCCGTTCATTTGATAAAAAAGGTTTACGAATGAAGAAAGAAAGGAATTCTGCAGTCTTTTATAATCAAAGAACCTCTTGAAATTGATTATGAAAATGATACTATTGAAGAAATCGTTGAAAAAGTAGAATATGCAATCGAACAGCATCCGTCATTTTTAAAAGTTATTCCAGCTGAAGAAATTAAAGCACAGGAAGAACTTAACAGATTAAGACAATGGGAGTATTAAATTGTAGATTTTAGATTATTAGTTTCAGGTTTAAGGTTTCAAGTTGTTTGACTTAGATACTTAGAACCTTAGTATCTGAGAACCTTAAACTAAAAATCAATTTTCTTCAACTCTTTATAATTAGCATACAATCTGCGTAATAGTGTTCCGTATAGTAATCTGTAAAACACCAGAATAAACCAAAAAAGGCACAGTAACAAAATAAATATTCCAGATAGTTATAAATATTGTTTTCCCATTGATGGCTAATTTTTCTCTTATAAAAGCCATATCCGGATTGTACACAAAAGCAATAAAAAAGCTTAGAATTGCTATTAACAACTATCATTCCAAATTATACCATACATAATATTGAACTGTTTTTCGAGTTCTTAAAATAGCACTCATTAAAGATTTTGTTGAAACAGTTGTCGAAATTGTTTTATAATTTTTATAAAAAATAAAAACAAAAATCAGAACAACCACATAGTTAAAATAGGTTAAGAATCTCAAGTGCCAAAACAATTTCCGGATGATTGATTTTTTTTAAAACATCGTCTGTATTTATAAACAGGTTTGAAAAAGTCCAAAATGAAATTTCCAAAATGCTGATAATCAAAATCCACTTCACAATTGAAGATGATTTTTTATGAATCATTTTGTAGATTTCTTTTTCAGAAATTTGCTCAAAAGAATCCGAGTTCTTTTTCCAGTCTTTTTTTAATAAATCCAGTTCTTTCATAATAATTTTTAAGGATTTAATATTTTTTTAAGTTTCCCTTTGATTCTGTTCATTTTCACGCGCGCATTCACTTCGCTGATCCCTAAGGTTTCTGCTATTTCTTGATAATCTTTGTCTTCTAAATACATAAAAACCAATGCTTTTTCGATGTCATTAAGCTGATAAACGGCTTTGTACATTAATTTAATTTGTTCTTCCTCTTCATAATTGTAATCAACATCTTTCACAAAATGCTGATGACTTTCATATTCTACTGTCGATATGGTTCTTTTGGTTTTTCGGTATAAAGTAATTGCTGTATTTAAAGCCACACGATATGTCCAGGTCGAAAATTTACTGTCTCCTCTAAATTTTGGATAAGCTTTCCAGAGCTGAATGGTAATTTCTTGAAACAAGTCTTTGTGAGCGTCTTCGCCAGCAGTATATAATCTACAAATCTTGTGGATTATATTCTGATTTGCCTGCAATTGCGCAACAAATGATTGTTCTAGATTTTCGCTCATAAAGTATTAGTAGTGTTGAAATCTATTTTGTTACAGTTGGATTTTATTTTTTGCCACGAATTTCACAAATTTCACGAATTGCTTTATGAAAATATTAAAGATCAAACGGGATTTTATACTTTTAAAATTAGTGTTAATTCGTGCAATTCGTGGCAACTTTTATAATTTTCGTGTTTTATAATAATTAATCATCAAATCAATAAACTTACTATAACTTTCCATTCCATCTTTTTGATTATTTGATTTTAGGAAATTATCATAAAAAAATGAAAACCTTCATCAATAAAAGTGTCGTATTGTTTCCAGAAATCATGACTTTCCTGATAGTTTTTTAAAATCCCAATATGAACTGTTTTCTTTAGTTGATTAAAAATTTTCTCGTTTTTAAATTGCCAAATTCCAAACAATAACGCAAAGCAAAACTGTATCCGGAATATTGATAATATAAATTGTCATTTTTTACAGATGCCAAAACTCCAATAAAATTGCATTCATTTTCACTTGCAAAACCAATTTGATGCGCCATTTCGTGCGAACTTGTAATCGGGAAATTATACATTGGCAACAAATCATTTACTTGTGCTTCATTTGTAAACGGATTCAGATAACCGCCAAATCCCATATAAGTCAGAGGCAACGCTAAAAATGATTTTTTGACACTCAAAATATCATATTTAAAATACGAATGTTCTTTTGCTAAATTTTCATATCCATTGACATTCATTTTAAAAACTTCTTTTTGAGAATATGGGAAAACTACTTTTGTTGCTTCATTTTTTGTAATCTGAAACTGAATTTCATTGGTTTTTTGAATCAGATTTTTTGTAAAAGCTAATAAATCGGCATCAGTATATTCTCTGTTAATTTCCATTTTTCAAACAGAGGTTTACGATAATAATTGAACGCCCAAAGCACATGAAACAGAAAATAAAAAACAGAAATTTTGCCTAAGATTTTTAGAAGATGATCTTTCCAATTTGCCTTCCAAGTTTTTCTGATTTTCCAAAACCAACTAATTATCGAAAGAATTAAAACAGCATAAATACAATCACCAACAGAAAACGGAACTCTGCCCAAAACTGTTCTTGAGAAATGCGAAATTCTGATATAAAAATTGTTGCTGTAAAAACCTTCAACAAAATCTGGAAAAAAGGGAAGAATTTTTAAAAAGATAATTTGAAGTAAAAGAAATAGGGGAAGAATATATTTTGATTTCACAGTATAATTTTTGGATACGTAAATATAATTACATTATTGACTGATTGAAAAAAGTTAGTCACGAATTCCACAAATTTTTATTAATTACTGATTTATCTAAGTTTAGAGCCATTATAATTTGTGCTAATTCGTGTAATTTGTTTCGAAAAAAGCATTTAAACTTTGTAACTTTGGAACTCTTAATTGTTAAACTTCAAACAAAATATAATGAGTCAGGAAATTAGAAATCTGGAACCAAAAGCACTTTGGAACAAATTCGCAGATTTAAATGCTGTTCCGCGTCCGTCGAAAAAAGAAGAGCGCGTTATCGAGTTTATGAAAAACTTTGGAAACAGCTTAGGTTTAGAAACTTTTGAAGACGAAATCAGAAATGTAATTATCAGAAAACCTGCAACTCCAGGAATGGAGAATCGTAAAGCCATTGTAATGCAAGGTCACTTAGATATGGTGCACCAAAAAAATGCAGATACTGTTTTTGATTTTGATACGCAAGGAATTGATATGTATGTAGATGGAGATTGGGTTCGTGCGCGAGGAACAACTCTTGGCGCTGATAACGGACTTGGAGTTGCTACAATCATGGCGATTTTAGAAAGCAAAGATATTCCGCATCCGGCAATTGAAGCATTATTTACAATTGATGAAGAAACAGGAATGACGGGAGCTTTGAACTTAAAAGGTGGAATTTTGCAAGGTCAGATTTTGTTGAATCTAGATACTGAAGAAGATGACGAAATTGATATTGGTTGTGCTGGTGGAATTGATGTTACGGCAACAAGAACATATCATGAAGAAGAAGTTCCAGAAGGTTCTGTTGGTTATACGATTACGGTAAAAGGACTAAATGGAGGACATTCAGGAATGGATATTCATAAAGGTTTAGGTAATGCTAATAAAATCATGAATCGTTTATTATTTGACGCATTTGAAAACTTTGGTTTGCAGATTGTTGAAATTAATGGCGGAAGTTTAAGAAATGCAATTCCAAGAGAAAGTGTTGCGAAAGTAATTATTTCTCAAATGTTTGATGAAGCTTATGTTTATGATATGCAGGAAATTATTGCTGATATCAAAGCAGAATATAAAACAACTGAACCAAACTTATCGATTGAAATCGTAAAAGGCGATTTGCCAGAAAAAGTGATGGAATTAGGGGTTCAGGAAGGAATCATCAGAGCAATTTACGCGGCACATAACGGAGTTTACAGAATGAGCGCTGATATGGCCGATTTAGTTGAAACTTCAAATAATATTGCTCGTGTTGTCATTAAAGATGGAGAAATTTTGGTTGGATGCTTAACGCGTTCTTGTGTTGAATCTTCAAAATTTGATTTGGCTAATTCTTTGCGTTCGGCTTTTGAATTAGTGGGATGTGAGGTTGAACTTACAGGTTCGTACCCAGGATGGACACCAAATGTAAATTCTGAAATATTAGAAGTTTTAAAAGAGATTTACGAGAAACAAAATGGTGAAAAACCAAAAGTAGTAGCTTGTCATGCCGGTTTAGAGTGCGGCATTTTAGGAACTAATTATCCAGATATGGATATGATTTCTTTTGGTCCAACTATTCACGGAGCGCATTCTCCAGACGAAAGAGCAAGTATTTCATCTGCTCAAAAATATTGGAAATTTGTATCAGAAATTCTTTCGAATATTCCGGTTAAATAGTAGTGTTCAGTGGTCAGTTTTTTAGTGATCAGTAATCGCAATTCTATAAAAAAAGAAAGCAATCATATTGATTGCTTTCTTTTTTTATACAAACTGAACACTAAAAAACTGACCACTGAACACTAAAAAAAAACTGACCACTGATCACTTTTAATATATCCACTGAATTCGAAATTGAATATTATTGGTTACGCCTATAATTCCGTCTTTTTCGAGATTTCCAATTCCATAAACCAAACCGGCTTTCCAGTATTGTGTTGCCCACCAGTTTAATCCTAAATCATAGCGGTTATTTATTCCTCCGTGTATTTCCTTAGTTTCTAAATCATTTTCACCAACACGAGCAAAAATTTCCCACGCTCCATATTTCCCAGTTGGTTTTATTCTTCTTGCATAAGCAGCCTTTTGATCATATGGACGCTGTTCGCCGCTTAAAACATAACTTCCGGTTACATAATAACCGCTAAATTGCTGCATGCCTAAATCATTTGTTGACGTCCAGTTGTGTACATATTCCATTAAAACAGAGAAATTGTCAAGGCTCCAAAGTTGTTCCATACTCAAATTAAATTGATGAGAAGCATTCATGTTTCCAGTGTCAACATAAGTTGAAGTGATATTTGATTCGTTTTTGTTTTTTAATCGAATTATATCCTCTTTTGCATCAACATAACGCATCCCTATACCAACATGCATAAACTCTTTTCCATCATTTTGCCATTTTGGTAATCCTGTAATTCTGGCCGTAAAAGTATTATCTGTTTTTGAAAAGCTTTTTTCGCTCGCAGGCCAATTTTTAAAAACACCTCCCGAAAGGCTAATTCTGTTATTTAATAAGTAATGTCGGTAAATGACACCTATGTTTCGGCTATTGAAAAACGGATTTAATAATCGTTCAAATTGAGGTAAATTGGCAGCATCTCCTACCATTTCATAAATAAAAGTTTCTTTGACTTTACCAAATTCTAACTGACTGTTTTGTGAAAGTGGAATTACAATTTTAAAGTCGGTTATGCCAAAATTAGCGGCATCATCAGGGCGATCCATTCCTTTGTATTCAACACTTATTAAGTATTTCCACGGATTTTTAAAATTAATTTTTCCGCTGACCATGACTCTGGCGCTTCTAATGTCCCAACGACTTTCTTGCTTTCCAACCTGATTTTTGCTGTCTTCATTTTGAAAATTAGCATTATAGTCGAGAATAGGAGCGAAGCCTAATTTGGCGGAAAACCATTTGTTTTGAGTTCTTGTCCATTTCATCCCTTTGCTTGTCGCATCTGGAATCATGTACGTTTTTGTTGTGTCAGGTAAGATTTGAGTTTGAGAATCATCAACTAAATCGGTATGCTGTGCGAAACTTTTGCTATTAATGAAAAAAAAGAAAAGCAAAAGTGCAATCTTTAAAGCGTAGTTTTTTGGCATTGTTTTTCATTTTAAATTATCGATATATTTAAAATTATGCACATTGAATAGTCTCAGTTTTCAGTTACAGTTTTCAGTTTCCTTTGAGACTGAAAACGGCGACTGCGATTGCGACTGAAAAGTAAAAGTTAATCTCTTTTAGGAGAATTCTTCTTTTCTCTTTTTTCTTCTTTTTTTTCTTTAGCCGTTTTTAACGGTTCTTTTTTTGCCGTTTTTTTGGCATCTTGACCTTTTGACATGATTTGAAAATATTAAATAGTTAATTTATAAGTAAATATACTGTTTTTTATAAAGCAAAAAAAATCCTCAATTATCAGAATTGAGGATTTAATTTAAATGGTAATATTGATTTTAATCTTCTAGGACTAAAGCTAGTTTAGGGATAAATGAATTCTGTTTTTGGATTTGCCAAATCATCTAAATATAGAACCATTTTTCCTCCCGATACTTCGGAAAAGCCAATTGCCCAAATCCGTTTTAGTGGCTGTTAGTGGCTGGCTCTTTTGATGTTGCTTATGAACGTTTGTTCGTTTTTTTTATTTCTGCCCATTGAAACTAATGAATCTTTTTTGTTTAAGTCGCAAATACTGTTTACAAGGATTTTGTTTTCAGCAAAAATTATTGTTATCTGCTCACCCCAACTTCCGGAAGTAAATTTCGGATTTGTGTTGGCTGTCAAATATTTATTAGTTTTTTGATTTATTATCCATCCTAATTCTTTTGCCGTTTCATCTACAACTTTATAAATTTCGTCAATGCTCAGTTTTGTTTCGACTATTTTAAAACTTAGTCTTTTTTTTTGCAATAGATAAAACAAAAAAGAAAGTATAATTGGAATTATAAACACATAAATATCGCCTTCTTTACTAGGCCTTTCTTTTTTATTTATGATGTCTATAATTTTAAAAGCTGTAAAACAAATTGGAATAATTAGAGCAAATATAACAACCCAAAAATGATTGATTTTATTCCAAAAACTCAATTGCAATTCGTTTTCTTCAATACACTTTTTTATAATTTTGTTATTCATTTTTTAAAGTTGTTATTCTTCTATTTGGATCTGAGGTTGCCTCTAAAGTTCTGGAACTACAGCAGGTTTGAGAATAATTAAGCCAATTGCCACATCGTTATAGTATCTGTTAGCGGTAGTTTTTTCTTTTTTCGTTTATTATTTGCTTAAGCTCTTCATACTTTTCAATTTCTTTTGGAATAATAACTTGTCCACCTCCAAAGAAATTATTTGCATTTTTAGTTTTAAGCCAAAGTCCATATTTTTTTTCTTCGATTTTACTTAGTTTTTCCCATTCAATAGAAATATTATTCTGAGGATATAAACGTTTTGCTTTATCCCAATTCATTTTGTCAAAACCACTTAATTTAGAATTGTTTTCAAGGTTGATATACTTTCTAATTATTGTGTCATTTACCTTTATAAAATAGTTCTCATAAAATATTTTTTTAATTTTATATGAATTCCAAGTAATAAGCCCAAAAAGCACCATAGGTATGAATGCAGAAAAAATTATTATTCTTTCAGGATTATGTACGGTTGATATATTTGCGGATTTAATCATTGTAATTAAAGATGAAAAAGTAAAAATTATAGTTACCAGACCAATAATTCCTTTATTTCTAATATCTCTAAATGCAAGTTTGTCTACTTGTTCTTTTTCTATTTTAAATGTTTTATCCATTTTTATTCTTAAGTTTTAAAATTACGTTGTTGAATATCAAAATTATCGCTAACGTTCTGTTACTACAGCGAGTTTAGAGCTAAATTAAGCCCTATTTTCAGATTTGCCAAATCTCCCAAATACAAAACCAACTTTCCATTAATCCAAATGCCCAAATCCGTTGTGTTTGACTGATTTATTAGCTCTTACCAGGTCATGTGAAATAAAGTTTTGTATTCTTTCCAATGATTATTTACTTTTTTGTAAAGAATTAATTTGTTTTCTGAACAATAATTTCCACAATTATATTTAATCCAAATACCAGCAAGTTTCTTATTTTTAGAGAAAATGGGATATTTAAGCGAATAATAAGCATTCTCTTCAGATAAATTTTCTTTTATTATTTTCAATTCATTATCACTAATAAAGTAAATATTATCAATTAGATTTGATTGTATGTTTTTTTTAGTTTTTAATAACTTAATCTGTTTATTTTGAAAAACTATATCTTCCTTAGTAAAATACTTGCTCCATTCCTTAATTATTGGATTGTTTTTGTTGATTATTGAATATTCTTCGTTCTTAGTTTCGATTCTATTGCTTTTTAAATTTTGCTTTATGTCAGTAAAAAACGCTTTATATTCTTCTTCAGAAATAAGATTTCCAATTGTTTTTGAATTTACTTGTGTAAAATTCAAAACAAATATGATAGTTATATAAGTAAGATATTTCAAGATTTATGTAGTTTTATTTTTGATATGTTTTGGAAAAAAATATTTTTTAGCAAATAATTCGTGGTCGACTTACTAACGTTCTGGCGCTTGGCGAGGTTGCGAAGTTCGGAACCGATTATTTTCTGTTAAAGATAAATTTCTTGCGAGAAATAAACGTGAATTTACTACAAAATTCGCAATCTTGCCAAACGCTTGTTGTGCGTTCGCATTTTTAATTATGTCGTTCAACTTCTTCTTTCGGTTTTATAATATGTCCGTCATTAGTATCCACTAGTATAGTTGAAGACATTCCATCTCCATATTTCATAATCCACTTTCTTATTTGCCAATAGAGCTTATTTTCAAAAATTTCTAAATCTATTTCAATCTCGGGCATCAAGTAATTCTGTTTTTTTGCAATCTCAATAGCTGATAAGTAAGGCACAGTCAATAACGAATCAAAATTTATTATTTTATTCAAGTTTCCATTTTCAGAATAGAATTTCCAATCACCAAAGCGTATCAATTCATCTTTTGTCATAGCACCTTCTTCCTTAATATTTCCATTTGCATAGTACTGTCTCCAATAAAATTCTTTGGTCAGTCTGTTTTCTGTAACTTCGAAATGTCTGTGACCTGATTTATATTTTTCTCTAACTATTTGGAAATTTAAACTGTCTCTAATTTCTCTTTTGTCTTGAATTACTAACGTGTCAATGACGCTATAAACTTGAATGTAAAGAGGACCTTTGAAAAGAACTTCACTTTTTATGTTTTTTATAGAAGTTTGTGAAAAACATAATGATGGGAAAAATTAATAGTATAAGTATCTTTTTCATTCATAGTGGTGTTTAATGTGACACATAACTCGTATATATGTCTAACAAAACCAGACTTATCCCCCTTAAATTAGGTAGCTTTGTCCAATAAGCATCAGTGTTTTGTTATTTTGTAAAACTCAAATATAGAATATTTGTCTTATAAATCATCAAAAAGACTTTTAATTTATTGAATACTTTTCGTACTAACTTTTGTGAATTTTCATGATTTTACTACGTTTCTAAAAATAAATAATCCCTGACTGCTTTTTTAGCAATCAGGGATTATTTATATTCTGTTTAGTTGTTCAGAGTTGATCACTAAAAATCTGATCACTGAACACTAACTTTAATTACGTTTCAAAACTTTGTATTGCTCATAACAGCCACTAATAGCATCAAGAATCTGTAAGTCATTTGCTTGCTGAACAAAAGATTCTGAGTAGTTGCAACGCTGTAAAATCTCCGGAATTTCTTCTTTTGTTATTCCTAAAAGCAGGGCAAGCGTTTCTCGGTCGTATTTAGTTTCAAGAAGATTTCTGATGGTATCATCTTTTTTCATGTCCTTCAGTTTCTTGAGCTCTTTTCCGTTTTTTCCAAAGAAATTATAGAGCATATCGGCGGGGTTGAAAATAGATCCTAATACTTTTCCGAAAGCATTTGGAGCATATTCACCGGCTTCATAACCTTGTGTAAGACCTGAAATACTATAACGATAGTTTTCCTTAGTCGGAATTAATTTTGAGTCAATTTCAAGATATCCAGTCAAGCTGAAAGGAGCAATAACAACTTCTTCAAGTGCAATTGCTTTTTCTGTAAGCTGAATTCTTGTGATTTTGTTTTTTATCCAGTCATTCGTTACTCTAATACGCAAAGATTGGAATCCCAGAATAGAGAATTGCAGTGTGTCATTTTGCTGAACATCAATTTCAAAATAACCTTTAGCATCAGACTTTGCGCCTAATACTTTGTTTTTATTGATGATGTTTACATTGGGAAGAGGCTGTTTGCTATTATCATTAAAGATATAACCTGAAACTCTTTGTGGAGCTGTTGATTCTGTATCTTGGGCAAAACCAATACTCGAAAGTAATATAAAAAAGAAAACTGCGAAATATTTCATATCCTGATTTAAAGCACTAAAAGTAATAAATCGGGATTAAATATTTCGTAGTCTTGGAATTTAATTATAAGAAAATTAACAAAGCAAAAAAGTATTGCTTTTAAACCACTGCAGGCAATTCATATTTTTTTATTCAACACATAGAAACATAGATTTTATTTTTAGAAAAGAACTTAAAAAGAAACCAGTTTCTAAAACATAGCCAACTATGTTTGTTTAAAACAAGTGAAAAGCCTTTTTTAAGCACTTCTAAATCTATGTTTCTATGTGTTTGAAATTGTACCCAATGGTTTACTTTTGCTATTAAGCTAAAAAGAGGAGAGGAGAAAGATTCTAGGCATAAAAAAATCCCAAATTCCAATTATGTCTGGAATTTGGGATTTATATTTTAAGAAATTAAAGTATTAATCTCTTCTTGGTCTTCTTGGTCTTGGTGAATCACCAAAGCTATCAGAACGTCTTGGAGCTCTGTCAGAGCTACCTTCGCTTCTTGGAGCCGAACTTCTAAAACCACCTTCTCTTCTTGGAGCAGATGAATTTCTGTCGCTTCTGAAACCACCTTCTCTAGGAGCTGAGTTTCTGTCGCTTCTAAATCCGCCACCAGAACCTTCACGTCTTGGAGCAAAGTTTCCTTCTCTTCTTGGTCCGCCAGAACTTCTTCCGCCACCACGATTGTTGTGGTCACGTCTTCCGCCACCGTCATTTTTAGAAATTTCAACATTAATACGACGTCCTTCTAATTGTACGTTGTTTAATACTTCCATTACTTTATCAGTGTGCTCAGGATCAGTGTTAAAGAAAGAGAATCCTTCTTTTACATCAACTTTGAAAACGTCATCACGACCTAAGTCTAATGTTTCTTTCAAGTAATCTTTAAGAGACATCCAATCGAAATTATCTCTAGAACCGATGTTTACAAAGTAACGAACTGCTCCGTTATTATTGAATTCTCTTGGCTCAGAATCACCTCTTTCACGTCTTTCTCCAGAAGATTGAGATGAAATATCTCTGTTCTTTTTGTAGTAAGCAATGAAACGGTTAAATTCTACTGAAACCATTTTCTTAATCAATTCTTCTTTAGATAAACCTTCAAGAACATTGTTGATTGCTGGTAAGTAGTTGTCAATTTCGTGATCAACTTCAGTATCTTTAATTTTGTTTGCTAAGTGCAATAATTGAATTTCGCAGATTTCGATTCCAGATGGAATTGATTTTTCTTCGAATTTTTGTTTGATGATTCTTTCGATAGAAGAAATTTTACGCAACTCACTTTTTGTAACTATAACAATAGAAGTTCCTAATTTTCCAGCTCTACCAGTACGTCCAGAACGGTGATTGTAGGTTTCGATTTCATCAGGTAATTGGTAATTTACAACGTGTGTAATATTATCAACGTCAATACCACGTGCAGCAACGTCAGTAGCAACAAGCATCTGAATTTGTCTTCCACGGAAAGATTTCATTACACCATCACGCTGTGCCTGAGATAAATCTCCGTGCAACGCAGCAGCACTGTATCCATCTTCAATTAATTTCTCGGCTACAGCCTGAGTATCTCTTTTAGTACGACAGAAAACCACAGAGAAAATGTCTGGGTTTGCATCGGCTAAACGTTTTAATGCTTCGTAACGGTCACGAGCATTTACTAAGTAAAATTCGTGAGAAACTGTTGCAGAACCTGAGTTCTTAGCTCCAACAGTAATTTCAACTGGTTCGCTCATGAATTGTTTTGCAATTCTGGCAACCTCTTGTGGCATAGTTGCAGAGAACAACCATGTGCTTTTTTGGTCAGGAGTATCAGATAAAATAGATACGATATCCTCATAAAATCCCATGTTCAACATTTCATCAGCCTCATCAAGAATACAGTAATCTATATTTTTAATGTTAACCAATCCTCTGTTGATCATGTCTTGCATTCTTCCTGGAGTTGCCACAATAATTTGCGCTCCTCTTTTAATGTCTCTAGCTTGCTCTGTAATACTAGCCCCGCCGTAAACTGCTACCACATTAATACCTTTTTCGTATTTTGAGTAGTTTTTAAGTTCGTTGGTAATCTGTAAACAAAGTTCTCGTGTTGGCGATAAAACTAATGCTTGTGTATTTCTGTTGTCAGCATCAATTTTTTGAATTAGCGGAAAACCGAAAGCTGCCGTTTTCCCTGTCCCTGTCTGAGCCAACGCAACCATATCTGTGTCTTTTTCCAATAATAGGGGAATCGCCTTTCTCCTGTACTTCTGACGGATTTTCAAATCCTAGATCTAAAATCGCCTTCAGTAACGATTCATTCAATCCTAATTGTTCAAATTTATTCATATGTATTTTTAAAATAGGGTGCAAAATTACTGTTAATTATTCAGATAAACTAATGCTATTTTAAGAATTATGTATTTCTTATGATTTGATAATCAAAAAGTTATGTTTATTGTAAAATCATTTTTTCCGAAGAATGCAAAATTTTAGGAAAAAATACGTCGTGAAATATAAATTTTAGCTTATAAAATGTTGTATTTTAAACAATTATTTTATTGTGTTCAGAAAATCAATTAGTTGCTCAGTTGCTTTTGCCCGATGACTGATTTTATTTTTAATTTCGGCTGCTATTTCTGCAAAAGTTTCCGAATAATTTTCTGGCTGAAAAATAGGATCGTATCCAAAACCATAATTTCCAGATTTTTGATGCGTGATTTTTCCTTTTGCTAAACCTGTAAAAAGATGCTGTTTTCCATTTAAGTTCAATGCAATAACGGTTTTGAACTGTGCATTACGATTTTCTTCTTCTGATAAAGCTTCTAAAAGTTTATTCATATTATCGTCGGCATTTTTTTGTTCGCCCGCATATCGCGCCGAATAAACTCCGGGTTCACCGTTTAATGCCGTAACTTCTAATCCTGTATCATCAGCAAAACAGTCATAACCATATTTTTCGGTTACATAATTGGCTTTTAAAATGGCGTTGCCTTCAATGGTATCGGCGGTTTCAGGAATTTCCTCAAAACAGCCAATTTCTTCAAGACTTAATAATTCTATAGAACCATTTAGAATGCTTTGAATTTCTTTGATTTTGTTTTTATTGTTTGATGCGAAAACGAGTTTCATAATTGGTATATTTTAAAATGATTTTTTCAATAAAAAAGATAAATAGTATTCCGAAGGTATAAGCCAAAATATCTGACCATAAAAAGCCCTGGCCCAAAACATATCTTCCAAAAAGGGTTTTTCTTAGTTCATTAATCCATTCGCCTTGATAAAGTTGTGAAAATTCAATGCAGTAACATAGTAATGGAGAAATTAAAACGATGATAAAAACTTTTTCAGCTGGAAGAAATATTCTCACCAAAAAATAAATCATTATTGCGTACAGAAAATCGCCAATCCATAAAGGAATGAATGAAATTTTTCTAGAAAGGATTCCGAGAAAAATAATCAACAGAAAAAAAATGAAATAATGAAGTCTGGATTTTTTCAAGTTTTAGTTTAGATTTTATCCTTCAAACAAAACTACAATTAATCTTTTATTTTTTAGTATCATTCGCTCTCTTTGTCAAAGTTTTGAACTTTGACAAAGAGAAAGAGAATAGGAAGAGAATAATACATTTTTAGGGAATGAAAAATACAAACACTAAAATAAGTTCCCTTTATTTTATAAATTTATCGATTCAATAAATTACCTATCAAAAAATAACCACATGAATTTAAAATTTTTCGCTCTGATTGCTGCTTTGTTTTTACTTGGAAATCAGGGTTTTTCTCAAAAGAACAGTTCGTTTAATATTAAAAAACAGCTTGATTACTGTGCAGAACAGGCATCGAGAACATTAAAAGTGATTCCGAATGACGGAACTTCACCAAGAACAGTTCCGAATGGAAGCAAAGATTGGCAATTCGTTAAATATAAAGATTGGACAAGCGGTTTCTGGCCAGGAGAATTGTGGTATTTATATGAAGCAACAGGAGATAAAAAGTGGGAAAAAGAAGCTGATAAATTCAGTAGATTCTTAACGCCTTTATCTATAAGCAAAGCGGGAGATCATGATTTAGGTTTTCAAGTTTTCAATAGTTTTGGAAACGGATACCGTTTAACAAAAAACAAAGAGTACAAAGAAATTATCCTTAAAACGGCTGATACTTTGGCAACACTTTTTAATCCAAAAGTAGGAACAATCCAGTCTTGGCCTCATAATAAAATGGGCGGTCACAATACAATTATTGACAACATGATGAATTTAGAAATGCTGTTTTGGGCTTCTAAAAACGGAGGAAGCAAAAAATTGTATGACATTGCTGTGAAACATGCTGAAACAACAATGAATAATCATTTTAGACCAGATTATACTTCGTATCATGTTGTGATTTATGATTATGAAACAGGAAAAAAGATAAAAGGAAGAACAGCTCAAGGATACAGTGACGACAGTATGTGGGCGAGAGGGCAGGCGTGGGCTATTTATGGTTTTACAATGGTTTACAGAGAAACAAAAGATCCTAAATTTTTAGATTTTGCACATAAAATTGCACGAATTTATTTAGATAAATTAACTACAGAAGATTTGGTTCCGTATTGGGATTTTAATGCGCCAGATATTCCAAATGCACCGCGTGATGCTTCTGCGGCGGCGATTGTATCTTCTGCACTTTTAGAATTAAGTTCTTATACAAAAGATAAAAATCTGAAAAATGAATATTTGACGAAAGCTAAAAAAATGATCGTTTCACTTTCAGATAATTATCAGAGTCATGAGGTTAATTCGGCATTTTTGCTTCATTCAACAGGCCATAAACCAGCTGGAAGTGAGATTGATTGTTCAATTAACTATGCAGATTACTATTATTTAGAAGCGCTTTTGAGACTTCAAAAACTAAAATAATTTTTTAAAATTTTTAAGTAATTTATTTTTAAATCGAATCAAGAGATTTTATATGTAAAGATTTGGATAAGTTTTACTATTGTTTATTTTCGTAGTAAAATATTTATTATTTTAACCGAAAAATAAACGAACTATGATTAGAAAAATTACCCAAGTATTATTTGTTTTAACTGTTTTATTGTCTTTGTCAAGTTGTATGGATACAAAACAAAAGACACAAGCCTTTGTAAATTCATATAACAATTCGGCTGCTAATTTCAGCAACGAAATAATTACTTCAACAGAGGCAAAAGCATTTCATGATGAAAAAAGAATTGAAATCACTGTTTCGACTACTGTAGAACAAAATGAAAACAATAAATCTGTTTACGGACAAATGTTTCCCATTTTTTTAAAAGAGACACTTACAACAGATCGAGATGTTAAAGAATTGATCGAGGAAGGCGTAGTTTTCGACGTTACTTTTCTAGCAGATGATAATACATCGATTGCAGAATTTAAAATTGATCAGAAAGAATTGGCTGCATTAATGAAAAAGAATGCTGGCAAACCTACAATTTCTGCAGAATCATTAGTATCATCTGACAGCGATACGCAGCTTCAGCAGATATTGGTTATGATGAATAAAAATATGCCATTCAAAAATAACGATGGAAGCAAAATTTTGAAAATTTATGTTAATGATAAAAAGCAGCTTGTTTATCAAGTTGAAATGCCTGAAGATGTACTTGAGATACTAAAAAATAATGCAGCCAACTCTTTAGTAAAAGAAAGTATTTTAAGAGAAGGTCAGTTGCAAAAAGTTGCTAATACTGTAAGCCGCTATGGTATTAAAGATATAAAATACGAATATCTAAACGCAAAAGGTAAAATTATTAATAGTATGATTATAACTGAAAAAGATCTTAAATTATAATGAGTGGAGAATCATCAAGCTGGAGAACAGTTTTAAGTATTATTTTTGTTGTAGTGACCTCAATCAGGCTGATGTATACTTGTTCAAACATGGACAGAAGAAATGCTAACTCACAAAATACTGTTGATGTCAGTCCTTACGTTATGAGCCAAGAGCAAGCTGAAGCTATAGCTGAACAAAACCGAGTTAATAACCAGATTATAAAGTATCAGAAGGATAAACTTTCTAATAATTTGTTTTATAGTGATTATGCAGTTCTGGATAGTTTAACTGTATCAGAGCAAGAAGATTATGGGGTTTGTAGGCTGAAAAAAGATTCTTTGATTTTTATGGATATAAAAACACAATTAAATATTCCAAAAGAATATTATTTGCAGAATAATCATGATGATTCACTTCGCGTTGCTTTTAAGTCACCTCGAAATTTAACGATTTTTATCCATGATTTTGAGACCAAAGAAAGTGTAGAGAATAGCTTTAAAAGCCTTAAAAGATATAGTAATCTTCAGAAGTTTAAATTAGAGAATGACTTGGAAATGGGTAAAGTTTTTTCGTATAAAATTTCTAAAGAAGGTAAAAAATTCAACGGTTATGCTTTGGCTTTTCAAAGTAAAACGAGAGATTACCAAACTTTTTATGAATTTGAGAGCAGTACACTTTCAAAAGATATATTAAAGGACAAAGCATTAGAATTTTTGCTTCAAAATATGAAACAAAAAAAGTAGCAGTTTTCGAATTAGATGTCTTTCTTTATCTAATTTTGCATTAGTATAAAATATAATCCATAAATTTATTTAGCTTAAAATTAAAGTTATGATAAAAAGAATTAGCCTGATTTTGTGTGTTTTTGCAGTTGCAATACTATCCGTAAATTGCAAAAACGCCAAACAAAAACTGCAAGAATATGTTACTGCATATAATACTGCCGCGCCAAGTTTTAAGGCTGACAATGTAACCTTGACAACTGCAAGAGGTTATATTAATGATAATAAAATTGAATTGCGATTTGAAACAGGGTTAGAGCAAAATCAAGCCAATAAAATGGCTGGAGATTTGGCGTTTTCAAAACTTTTGAAGGAAATGATCAATAAAAATCAGATTCCGAAAGATTTAGTTGAAGAAGGAATTCGGTTTGATGCTTATTTTTTAGCGAATGATAATACGGTTCTCTCAAAGAAGATTATTGATAAAGAATCTATTTCGGAAATATTAAAATAAACGAACTCCTGATATTTTAGGCAGTTCAAATAATTGAATAACCTCTTTAGTTTTTCTAAAGAGGTTTTTTGTTTCATGAAGTTGCCTTATTTGGCCGTATGTGATTTGTAATTAAATAATTATAAAGGTTTATTTTTTAGAGTGAATGTTGTTTTTGTGTTGGAAGTTTGTTATGTTTGAGTTAAAAAATAACCAAAAACCTAAAAAATTATGAAAAAAATTACCCAAATCGCATTTGCATTTATTTTAGTTTTGGCGCTTGCCAGCTGTAAAAACACTAAACAAAAAATTCAAGAACACGTTAGTAATTACAATACGACAGCTTCTATAAAAGGAGGAAATGTTGTGTCGACCAGCTCGAAAGCATTTTTAAATGATAATAAAATTGAAATTAGAATTGAAACAGATTTAGAAGGAACTGAGGAAAACAAATTGGCATATCAGGAAACTTTCCCAAGTTTGCTTACTGAAATGATTAAAAATGATCAAATCTCTAAAGAGTTAATCGAAGAAGGTGTAAAGTTCGATGTATATTTTATCTCTTATAATAATATCATCCTAGCAAAACAATTAGTTGACAAAGAAGAATTGGCCATCTTAGAAGGTTCTGGAGATAAAGGAAACGGAAAAGAAACGGCAAAACTGTAACGCCTGGAAAAATAAAATTACTTTAATAAAACAGATAAAAAAAACCTCTCATTATTGAGAGGTTTTTTAGTTTAATTTTTTTTGGTAACGTTTGTTAAGTTATCTGGAAAATATAAATCGGACAAGTTTGCAAATTCATCGCCACGCATGAAGATGTTAATATCAACATCAGCAAAAGAAGTTTTTCCGGCAGCAGCCAAAAGTTCGTTTGCTGAGTGAAGCGTGTTTTTATGAAAATGGTACACACGTTCTGATTTATCAGTAACAACCAAACCTTTCATCAGCATTTTATTTTGAGTTGCAACTCCAGTTGGACATTCATTATTGTGACAACGCAACGCTTGAATACAACCTAAAGAGAACATGAATCCTCGCGCGCTGTTGCACATATCAGCACCCAAAGCAACGGCATGCAAAATTGAATATCCAGAAATAATTTTTCCGCTTCCAATAATTCTGATTTTATCTCTGATATTTAATGCAATCAAAGTTTTGTTTACAAAAATTAAAGCAGGTTCAAACGGCATTCCAACTCCGTCAGCAAATTCTAGCGGTGCTGCTCCAGTTCCACCTTCAGCTCCATCAACGGTAATAAAATCTGGGAAGATATCCGCAGCAATCATTTCATGGCATATTGCTTCAAACTCTGCAGTGTTTCCAATACATAATTTAAATCCGATTGGTTTTCCATTTGATAGTTCACGTAATTGTTTAATGAAATGTATCAATCCTTTTGAATCCGAAAAAGCATGATGCCCAGGAGGAGAAAGAATATAGTATGCGGTTTAACGCCTCTAATTTTAGCAATCTGTTCTGTATTTTTAGCAGCCGGAAGTACACCTCCATGACCTGGTTTTGCACCTTGCGAAAGCTTGATTTCAATCATCTTCACATTTGGAAGATTGGCTTTTTCTGAAAATTTTTCTGGATTGAAATTTCCGTCATCATCACGGCATCCAAAATAACCTGTACCAATTTGCCATGTAATGTCACCACCACCAGCAAGATGAAATTCGGTTAATCCGCCTTCTCCCGTATTTTGATAGAAATTTCCTTTTTGCGCACCAATATTGATGGCACGAACAGCATGCTCGCTTAAAGAACCAAAACTCATTGCCGAAACATTAAATAAGGAAGCTGAATATGGCTGTTTGCAATCTTTCCCTCCAACTAAAACACGCGGCAATTCTTCATTAACTTTTGCGGGAAAAATCGAATGTTTTATTCCTTCATAGCTATCTGTATTTAAGTTTTGCTGTGTTCCGAAAGGTGTGCTCGAATCAATATTTTTGGCTCTTTGATAAACCAAAGAACGCTGATTTCTAGAAAATGGTTTTCCGTCAGTTGATCTTTCGATAAAATATTGCTGAATTTCAGGTGCAATCATTTCAAATAAATATCTGAAATAACCCAAAACAGGAAAGTTTCTTAAAATCGCATGTTTTTTTTGAATAATATTATAAACACCAACTACCAATAATATTGGAAGAATAATCACTAGTAAAAAACCACGTTTTGTATAAAAGTAAATGGTAACAACAATTATAAACAATAAGAATCCGTAAATAAAGAATTTTTTTCTCATGTTTTTAAAAAATTAAATAGGTAATAGTGTAATAATTTAGTTGAATCGCAATCGCACATAAACGTGTTTGATTCCTTTTTTGTCTGATTCTCTTTCATCAATTTCAAGAATATCAGTCAGTGATTTTAACATTGGCGTAAGCTTAGAGAAACCGTAATTTCTAGGGTCAAATTCGGGTTTTTTCTTAACAATCAAATTTCCAACATCACCTAAAAATGCCCAGCCATCATCGTCTTCTATATCTTCAATAGTGGCTTCAATAAGTTCTATGGTTTGTTTGTCAATTTTATGTAAGGCTTTTTCAGCAGGTTTTTCAACAGGTTTTTTGGCATCTGCAGTAGCAGTAGTTTTGGGTTTTTTCTTTTGAATTGCCCCGTCCAAAACTTCAATATAAATAAATCGGTCACAGGCAACAATAAACGAGCTTGGGGTTTTCTTTTCTCCAATTCCAATAACTTTCATTCCCGACTCTCTCAAACGAATTGCCAGTCTTGTAAAGTCGCTGTCGCTAGAAACAATGCAAAATCCATCTAATTTTCCGGAATAAAGCAAATCCATTGCATCGATTATCAAAGCTGAATCAGAAGAGTTTTTCCCGACTGTATAACTGTATTGTTGAATAGGAGTAATGGCATGTTCGAGTAAAACGGCTTTCCATCCATTTGCATTTGGTTTTGTCCAGTCGGCATAAATACGTTTGGTAGTTGGTGTTCCAAATTTTGCAATTTCCTCCATCATACCTTTCACATTGCTGTAGGGAACATTATCGGCGTCTATAAGAACGGCTAATTTTAAATCTTTTGAAGTGCTTAAAGCCATTTTTTCAATATTATAATATTAAGTATTCTCAAAGTTAAAATTAAAATTTGTTTTTATGTGATTTTAGGGATGATTTAATGTTTTTACAATACTTAATTAGTTTGGTTATAAATAAGTTTTGTAACTGTAAAATTAATTAAAGATAAATTTGTCTTTTATTATAAATCTGTATATATTTGCTTCAAATTAATCCACTAAGATATGTTTTCAAAAGCGTGTGAGTACGGAATTAGAGCTTCTATTTTTATTGCTGCCAATTCTTCAAAAGGAATAAGAGTTGGTATAAAAGATGTGGCAAAGGAAATTGATTCTCCCGAGCCGTTTACTGCGAAAATTATGCAGATACTGACAAAAAACGGAATCATTCATTCAGCCAAAGGAGTAGGAGGCGGTTTTGAAGTTTCAAATGAAGCGGTAAAATCGATTAAACTTATTCAAATAGTCGATGCAATTGATGGCGACAAGATTTACACTGGCTGCGGTATTGGACTTAAAGAATGTTCTGCGACACATCCTTGTCCTGTTCATAACGAATTTGCGAAAATAAGAGGTTTGCTTTTAGAAATGCTGACTAAAACTACTTTGGAACAATTGGCTTCAGATGTGAAATCTGGCGATTTTTTCCTTAAAACATTTAATACAAACGATTAACATTTAATAAATTATCTTAAAATGAATACAAAAACCAAAATTTCACTATTGATCCTAATGGGATTTTTAACAATAACTTCTTGCGGTAAAAAAGAAACTGCTCCGGTTGAAGAACAAACAGAAACATCTACAGAAGGAGAACCAGCTCCAACAGCTGCGCCTACAGAAGAAAATGTACTAGTTATTGAAGGGAATGACCAAATGCAATACAGTGTAAATGAATTAAAAGCCGTTGCTGGAAAACCAATTAAACTGACTTTGAAACACGTAGGTAAAATTCCAAAAGAAGCCATGGGACACAATTTAGTGATCCTTCAACAAGGAACAGACGTTGCTGCTTTTGCATTAAAAGCCAATGAAGCTAAAGCTACAGATTACGTTCCGGAGTCTGAAAAAGCTTCAATTATTGCGCATACTAAATTAATTGGTGGTGGCGAACAAGATACAATCGAATTTACAATTGATAAAAAAGGAACCTACGATTTCCTTTGCTCTTTTCCAGGCCACGTAGCAATGATGAAAGGCAAATTAATTGTTGAATAAATAACGAAACTCCAATTCAAATTTTGACTTGGAGTTTTTTTAAAACCTAATAAAAGATAAAATTATCTTTTATTTAAATTTGATTAAAAATGGAAAGAGAAAAAAAATTATGGATAGTTTTTGCCTTGGTAATGAGTATCTCATTTGCAGTGCTTGGTTACTATGGATATGAAATTTACCAGCAGGCACCACCTGTACCAAAGGAAATTATTACAGATTCAGGAAAAGTTGTTTTTTCTGAAACAGAAATAAAAGATGGACAAAATATCTGGCAGAGTATAGGAGGGCAGGAAGTAGGATCAATTTGGGGACACGGCGCTTATGTAGCACCAGATTGGACTGCGGATTGGCTGCACAGAGAAGCTATTTTTATATTGGATATTTATGCCCAAAAAGATTTTAATAAAAAGTATAACGAATTAAATGCCGAAGAACAATCGGCTTTAAAAGTGCGTTTGCAAAAAGATTTGAGAACCAATCGTTATAACACAGTAACTGGCGTTTTAACAATTTCTGAAAATCGTTTGGTCGCAATTGAAAGTTTGAGCAAATATTATAAAGGCCTTTTTACCGATGATCCTAAGTTTGATAAACTGAGAGGAGAATATGCGATTCCGAAAAATTCGATTAAAGATGCTGAGAGGATGCATAAAATGAATGCATTTTTCTTTTGGGCAACCTGGGCGACAGTTACGAATCGACCAGATTCAAATATTTCGTATACACACAATTGGCCTTCAGATGAATTAGTTGGAAATAAAGCAACTACAGAACTTTTGGCATGGTCTGGAGTGAGTATTATTTTACTGATTTTGAGTGTTGGAATTTTGGTATTCTATCATGCGAAATCGGGTGAAGAAGAAGAATTTCCGCTTCCAAAAGAAGATCCGATAATCAAACAGGGAAAAACGAAATCAATGGGTTTGGTTGTAAAATACTTCTGGATTGTAAGTTTATTGATGGTTCTTCAAATGGCTTTCGGAATCATAACAGCGCATTACGGTGTTGAAGGAAATGGCTTGTACGGAATTCCGATTGATCAAATTCTACCTTATGCCGTAACCCGTACCTGGCACACGCAATTGGCTATTTTCTGGATTGCAACCGCCTGGCTGGCAACGGGATTATATATTGCGCCGGCGGTTTCGGGCAAGGATCCTAAGTTTCAATGTTTCGGGATAAATTTCTTATTTGTCGCTTTACTAATCATTGTTTTAGGTTCAATGGCCGGACAATGGTTTGGCGTAATGCAGAAACTTAATTTAGTCCAAAATTTCTGGTTTGGGCATCAAGGTTATGAATATGTTGATTTAGGTCGTTTCTGGCAAATTTTCCTTTTAGTGGGATTGTTTTTATGGCTGGCATTGATGATTCGTCCGTTGCTACCAATTTTAAAGAAAAAAACAGAAGAAAAAAATCTGATTACCCTGTTTTTAATTTCTTGTACAGCAATTGCCATGTTTTACGGAGCTGGATTAATGTGGGGAAGACAAACCAATTTGGCAATTGCAGAATATTGGAGATGGTGGGTAGTTCATCTTTGGGTGGAAGGTTTCTTCGAAGTGTTTGCAACCGTTGTGATTGCGTTTTTATTCGTTCGATTAGGATTATTGAAAACCAAAACTGCAACATTAAATGTTCTTTTTGCAACGATTATTTTCATGTCTGGCGGTATTTTAGGAACATTTCACCATTTATATTTCTCAGGAACACCAACTGCAATTATGGCTCTTGGAGCGACATTCAGTGCTTTAGAAGTTGTGCCTTTGACTTTAATTGGTTTTGAGGCCTACCAAAACTATAAAATCTCAAAATCAACACAATGGATTGCCGATTATAAGTGGCCAATTTATTTTATGATTTCCGTAGCATTTTGGAATTTTCTCGGCGCCGGAATCTTCGGGTTCATCATCAATCCGCCAATTGCACTTTACTATGTACAAGGATTAAATACAACACCATTGCACGGACATACAGCTTTGTTTGGAGTGTACGGAATGCTGGGAATTGGTCTTGTTTTATTTGTACTGAGAAGTTTATACCGAAATGTAAGTTGGAACAATAAACTGCTTAAAATTACTTTTTGGTCGTTAAATATTGGTTTGTTTCTGATGGCAATTCTGAGTTTACTTCCTATTGGGATCTGGCAGGCAATAGAAAGCATCAATCACGGAATGTGGTATGCTCGTTCATCAGAATTAATGCAACAACCAGCAATGATTACACTGAAATGGCTTCGCGCCATTGGCGATTCAATCTTCGGAATCGGATTTATAACAATGGCTTGGTTTGTATTTGAACTGACATTAAAAAACAAAAAATAAATAAAAATTTAAAATTAGACTATCATGGAGAATTTAAAAAACAAAACAATCGGATCATTTGTAGCTGAAGACTTTAGGACAGCTGCAGTGTTTTCAAAATATAAAATTGATTTTTGCTGTAAAGGAAACAGAACTGTAACCGAAGTCTGCGAAAATCAAAATATTGATGCAGATGTTTTATTAGAAAATGTGCTGCAAGTTGTACAATCAGAAAACCAAGGAAGTATCGATTTTAATTCCTGGCCTTTAGATTTATTGGTCGATTATATTGAAAAAACGCATCACCGTTATGTCGAAGAAAAAACAAATATATTGCTTCCGTTTTTAGATAAATTATGCAAGGTTCATGGTGCAAATCATCCTGAATTATTTAGAATTAATGAGTTGTTTATTGAGTGTGCCGGCGAATTAGCACAGCATATGAAAAAAGAAGAACTGATTTTGTTTCCTTTTGTAAAAAAAATGATAAAGGCTAAAGAATCGGAAGCAGTTTTATCTCAGCCTCCTTTCGGAACCGTTTCAAATCCGATTGCAATGATGATGAACGAACACGATAATGAAGGTGAACGTTTTAGAACAATTGCCGAATTGACAAATAATTACACACCTCCAGCAGATGCTTGTACCACATACAAAGTAACTTTTGCAATGTTGAAAGAGTTTGAAGAAGATTTGCACAAGCATATTCACCTTGAAAATAATATCTTGTTTCCTAAAGCTGTTCTTCTTGAAAAAGATTTTATTGAAGTTGAATAAAGATTAATATTAATTCACAAAAAACACTGATAACATCTTCTATAAATGATAATTATTGGTGTTTTTTTATTTGAAGAAACGTTATTTTAACTGAATGAGTTTAACTCAAAAAAACAATATTAAACACATAGAAACATAGTTTTAGAAATCTAAAAAAGAATAAATTAAAAAATCTAGATTTTCACACATAGCTATGTTTGTTAATACAAATGAAATGCCTTTTATACGGTTACAAAATCTATATTTCTATGTGTTAAAAAAAAGCATATTATGAATTTCCAAAAAGCTTGGATCATCTGCTGTTTTTTTAATTTTCTGATTGCCTGTATTTTCGGATTATTAATGCGGTTTTTATATCTTTTTCCAATAAATTTTCTGAATTATAGTTTTTTGCTTCATGCACATTCGCATACAGCAATGCTGGGCTGGGTTTATATGATTGTTTACGTTTTAATGGTCCATTTTTTTATTCCGAAAGAAAAAAGTCAGAAACCAATTTACAATCGGTTATTCTGGCTGACGGAGTTTTCAGTTATCGGAATGATGGTTGCTTTTCCAATTCAAGGCTATGCTTTATTTTCAATTCTATTTTCAACTATGCATATTTTGCTGAGTTATGTTTTTTGTCGTTTGATTTGGAAAGATTGTTCTAAAGAAAAATCTCCAGCACAAAGACTTTTAATGACTTCGGTTTTGTTTATGATTTTGTCCACTTTTGGCGTTTGGTGTTTAGGTCCGGCGGTAAGTATGTTAGGAAAACAAAGTGATTTTTACCAAATTGCGATTCAGTTTTTTCTCCATTTTCAGTTTAATGGCTGGTTTATACTGGCGATTTTAGCTTTGTTTTTAAAACAGTTTCAGAACAAAATTGATGAGATAAAGTTTAAGAAGTTTTACTTTTTAATGATTATTTCTACAGTATTAACGATTGCTTTTCCAGTGCGTTGGTTTATCGAAAATGAAGTTTTGAATTATATTAATGGTTTGGGAGTTTTACTTCAATTAGGTGCTTTTATTTATTTTTATAAAATGCTAAAACCTCAAATAAATCATTTTAAAAATATTTTAGATCAAGCGACTAAAATAGTTTACGGCTTGGCTTTATGTTCCTTGTTTTTGAAAGTCGGAATTCAATTATTGACCCTTTTTCCAAATTTAGCTGAAGTTTCGCATCAAATCAGGAATTTCGTAATTGGTTTTATTCATTTAACGACTTTAGGAATTATAACCGGATTTTTGTTTGGAATATTGCTTCAGAATAAAATAGTTTCCGCTAATTCTTCAATATTAAAAATAGGAGTAAAGTGTTTTATTTTCGGATATATTTCCACTGAAATTCTATTGTTTTTGCAAGGCTGGTTTTTCTTCTTTCGAAAAGGAACAATTGTATTTTATTATCAAAGTATTTTGGTTTTCAGCATACTTCTTGTTTTGGGATTAGTTTTAATGATGGCATCTATTATAAATAAAAAAAAGAGCTGATTTCTGTCTAGAATCCTACTCTTGTTTCTTGCTAATTAACCTATTTATCTAATGAAATTTTATTTTAAACACATAGAAACATAGATTTTCTGAACGCATAAAAGGCGTTTCACTTAAGTCAATACAGATAGCTATGTGTTAAAATCTAGATTTTTTTAAAATTATCTTTCTCTACTTTTCTTAAAAATCTATGTTTCTATGTGTTTAAAAAATGTATTATATTTTCCCTGCTTCTTGATTTATTGTAGTTATCGTTTTTTCATTGTTAACACCTAAACCTTCCTGCTGAAAAATCAATTCTCCTTCGGGATTAAAAACACTTATAATGTTAGAATGCGAAAAATCCATTGGAGAAATCTGTTTGTAATTAACTGCCAATGCTGCAGCAAATTCACGAGTATTTTCTTCTGTTGAACGAAGAAAAATCCAAGGATCCTGATTCATTTTATTTTCAATTGCAAAAGCCTTTAATCTTTTCGGAGTATCCGTTTTTGGATCAATACTGACCAAAATAAGTTTTATATTTTGCTTTGTTTTTTGATCTAATTTCGATTCAATATCTCGCATATCTGCAACTAATCTTGGGCATGCAGCTTTACAACTGGTGTAAATCATTACCATAACCAACACATTTCCTCTTAATGATTTTAGCTCAATTTCTTTTCCGTCTTGCGTTGTCCATTTAGAAGGCAGATTATAAATTGATAAATCAGTTATTTCCTTTTTTGTTTCTGTTTTTATATCTGTCTTTTTGCAACCGTAGAATGACAATATAAGAACAAGAAAAACGATTGTTATTTTTTTCATTTTAAAATAGTTAAAAATTAAATTTTAGGTTTTGTTGTACTGGCACATCTAAAACCAAGATTTCGTGTTGAATACTGCACTTTTAAACTTCCTCTAAATGCATATCTCATAAAAGCCGCATAATCCATCAGATCAGTTGCATTTACCGATGCGCTTCCGCAAAAAAGGTTTTTATCACTGCTTTTATCTTTTCTGGATTCGCCTGATAAAAAAATGCTGTTAAAGTCAGCTGTCCATTCCCAAACCAATCCGTGCATGTCATAAACTCCCCAGTAATTTTTGAAAGTTTTACCAATTTCATTTTCATACGTTTTAGATTTCTCATACCAAGAAAGAATGTATGTATTGAATTCTTTTTTGGTTCTGGCATCGATTTTTTTAGTGTCGGCCATTGCTACATATTCCCATTCATCCATTGTGGCTAAGCGTTTTCCTTCGCATTCGCAGTATTTTTTGGCAGCAAACCATGAAACACTGGTGACGGGCGAATTTGGTTTTGCGTTTCCAAAATCAAGATCATTTGTCCAATAGGAGAGATAACTTTTATCAGCAAAAATTCCCTTTATTTTTGATTTTCGGTAAGAAGGATTTTTTTTGATGAATTCTAAAAACTCACTATTTGTAACAGGATAAACATCTATGTAAAAAGATTTTACTACAATTGGGTTTTTAGAAACAGCTCCATAAAGAGGGACAAAAGATCCCTCTTTTATGAAAGCCATTCCTTTTTCCTGCGCCTTTATGGTACTAAACACGGCGCAAAAAAAAGTGAGTATGAAAATGCATTTTTTCATGCTGATTGTTAGCTGTTTATCTTAATGCTTTTACCATTTCTGGTGTGATTTCTGTTTTATTATTTCCCCAGCTGCTATAAATGTAGGTTAGTACATTCGTGATTTCATCATCAGATAAATTCTGAGCAGGCATTACGTTATTGTATTTTTTGCCATTGACAGTTACTTCGCCGCTCAAACCATGCAGAATTGCTTTGATGGCACGTTTAGGATCAGCATTTAAAAAATCTGATTTTGCCAAAGGAGGAAAAGTATTTGGAATTCCTTGCCCTTCAGATTGATGACAAGCGAAACACGTTGTACCAAAAATTTCTTTTCCAATTTTTACTTTTTCTTCAACAGTACGTTTCGGAACTGCCACTTTTGCTGTAGAATTTCCTGGCATTTTTTGAATAGTTCCGCCTTCAGGTAAATAAATTCCTTCTTGAATAGTTCCAGAATAAATACTTTTGTTTTCGTTTCCTTCTACTTTCAGCATTCCCAAAGCGCCTTTATTAAATGCTCTAAAAATCGAGTGATCTACAAGAATAAAAGTTCCGGGAGTTTCAACTTTAAAATCAACAATTGCTGAGCCTCCGGCAGGAATTAAAGTCGTTTGCACATTATGATTGATCGTGCTTCCACCTTCAATATGAACATTGTCAAATATTTCACCAATAACGTGGAAAGAAGAAACCAAGTTTGGTCCGCCGTTTCCAACAAACAAACGAACAGTTTCGCCCACTTTTGCAGTCAATTCATTTCCATTTGTTAAGGAACCAACTTTTCCATTAAACACAACATAATCCGGAGTTTCTTTAACCGCTTTATTCATATCAAAAGGCTGAAGTCCTTTTGCGCCATATTCGCCTTGTGTGTAAAAATCTCCCTGCATTACATAGTATTCCTTATCAACAGGAGGTAGTCCGCCTTCTGGCTCAACAAGAATTAGTCCGTACATACCATTTGCAATGTGCATTCCCACTGGCGCGGTTGCACAGTGATACACATAAAGACCTGGATTTATTACTTTAAAGCTGAATACTTTTTCATGTCCTGGTGCGACAAGAGACGAAGTAGCTCCTCCGCCAGGTCCAGTTACGGCATGTAAATCAATATTATGCGGTAATTTATTATCTGGATGGTTTTTTAAGTGAAACTCAACTTCGTCACCAACGCGCGTTCTAATGAAACTTCCCGGAACAGAACCTCCAAATGTCCAATACGTATATTTCACTCCATCGGTCATTGTTCCTTCTTTTTCTCGAATTTCCATGTTTAATTTCAGTTTCATGGCAGGTCTGTTTCCAACTGGTTTTGGAACATGAGGAGGAGAAGTTAATTCTGCATTCATCTCACCTTCAGTCACAATGTTTTCATAATTAACATTCTCTTCTTTCTTACAGCTTGTTAAAAAAAATGTACTAAAAAGAATACATGCAAACACCTTCATTTTCATCGAAATGTCTTTTTTGTTTTTCATAATTTTTGGTTTTACTAGGGTTTTAACTTATGTCAAAAATAAAAGACTATTTTATCTTTTATTATGATAAAAATCATAATTTGAAAACAACTATATACTTAAATGATAAAGGTTTGGGTTGTTATGTTAAGATTAAACTTGTTAAATGTTGTAAGCTGAATTATTTTCAATAAAAATAATTGAGGTTCTTCATTTTAAATTAATAATGATTATTTTTGCTCGCTGATTAAAGTTAAAATTATTACTACACTATATTATGGTAAAAGATTTATTCGAGAGAATTCAGGACAATAAAGGACCTTTAGGAAAATGGGCTTCTCAAGCAGAAGGCTACTATGTTTTCCCAAAGTTAGAGGGTGAGTTGGGTCCTAGAATGACATTTCACGGAAAGAATATTTTAAACTGGAGTTTAAATGATTATTTAGGTTTAGCTAATCATCCAGAGGTTCGAAAAGCAGATACAGATGCAGCAGCTCAATTTGGAGCTGCTTATCCAATGGGAGCTCGTATGATGTCTGGTCACACTACGTATCACGAACAATTAGAAAATGAATTGGCTGCTTTTGTAATGAAAGAATCTGCTTATTTATTGAATTTTGGTTACCAAGGAATGGTTTCGATCATTGATGCATTGGTAACAAAAAATGACATTATTGTTTATGATGTTGATTCACATGCTTGTATCATTGATGGTGTTCGTTTGCACATGGGTAAACGTTTTACATACAAACACAATGATCTTGAAAGTATGGAAAAAAACCTGCAGCGTGCTACTAAAATGGCCGAAGAAACAGGCGGAGGTATTTTGTTTATTACCGAAGGTGTTTTTGGAATGCGCGGACAGCAGGGGAAATTGAAAGAAATTGTTGCTATGAAGCAAAAATACAATTTCCGTTTATTAGTTGATGATGCACACGGTTTTGGTACACTTGGAAAAACAGGTGCTGGAGCAGGTGAAGAGCAAGGCGTTCAAGATGATATTGATGTTTACTTCTCTACTTTTGCAAAATCGATGGCTAATATTGGTGCTTTCGTGGCGGCTGATAAAACGGTAATTGATTATTTAAAATACAACTTGCGTTCTCAAATGTTTGCAAAGGCGTTGCCAATGATTCAGACAATCGGTTCATTGAAACGTTTAGAATTATTGCGTAATTCATCTGCAGGATTAAAGATAAGCTTTGGGAAAACGTAAATGCATTGCAAAACGGTCTTAAAGAAAAAGGATTCAATATTGGAGATACAAATACTTGTATTACACCAGTTTACTTAGAAGGAAGTATTCCTGAAGCAATGGTAATGGTAAACGACTTAAGAGAAAACTACGGTATTTTCCTTTCGATTGTTGTTTATCCTGTTATTCCAAAAGGAATTATCTTATTAAGAATGATCCCGACAGCTTCTCATACTCTTGCTGATATTGACGAAACTTTAACTGCTTTTGAGGCAATTCGCGAGAAATTAGTTAACGGAATTTATAAAGAAATTGCAGAACGCACAACTGTTGACGTTTCGTAATTACTTATAAAAATAGATTCTCTTAAGTGGGAATTATGTAAAAAAATCCATTCGTTCTACGAATGGATTTTTTTTATTTGGACTAACTTTATCTTATAATCAACAAAATAAAAATAACGAATTATGAAAAAAGTATTAGTAATAGCAACACTTGTTTTAACAGTTCTTATTTCCTGTAAAAAAGCAACTGAAACGGAACCAGTTCAAATTGAGCCAAAAGCACCAAAAGATGCCGAATTAGTAGAACCAGCAGGCGATCAATGTTATGCTTCAAGACAAAATGGGAATGTAGTATTAATAAGTTTTAATGTGAACTCACATCAGGAAGTTAATGGAAAACTAAGTTATAATTTAACAGGAAAAGATAAAAACGAAGGAACTTTAGTTGGAAATATGAAAGGTGACACTTTAGTCGGTGATTATACATTTTTGTCTGAAGGAGTTTCATCTGTTAGAGAAGTTGTTTTTCTGAAAAAAGACGGAACTTTGATAGAAGGATATGGAGATGTAGTTTCGACTAATGATAGAGTTACTTTTAAAGACAAGTCAAAATTAAAATTTGACGCAAAAAATACATTAAGTAAAGTAGACTGCAAAGTGGAATAAATATAGTTTATAAATTGAAAATCCATTCGTTTGGGGGCGAATGGATTTTTTTATATTTAAAACTGAACACTAAAAACTGAACACTGAATACTTTTTACAAGTTCTTCAAATACGTTTTTCTTTGGCAGTGAATTTTTGGATCAAAGTTTTTCCATAATAAATGAATTGCATTATTTTCTAGCAATTCCGGAGTTCTAATGCAGTTTTTAATTCCTTTTTCTGAAAAAGTTTTAAAATATTCATCAAAAATAAGTGCTGTTACACCTTTGTTTTGATAATCAGGATGAACCCCAATTAAGTAAAAAACAACATCTTTACTGTGTTTTCTGGCTTTCAATAATTGTAAAAAACCAAACGGAAATAATTTTCCTCTTATTTTTTGTAAAGCTTCTGTAAAACTTGGCATTACGATACTAAAAGCTACTAAATTATCATCTTTGTCAACTACAAACTTAATATATTCAGGATTGATAAAGCTGATGTATTTTTTTTTAAAATATTCTTTTTGAACATCAGAAATGGCTACAAACGAAGCCAGTTTTTCGTACGATTCATTAAACAAATCAAACATTTTGTCAACATGAGGCATAATGTCTTTTGTTTTGGTAAAATTAAGTGTTCTCAGTTCATAACGCTTTTTGATTAACGCCTGTGCTTTCTGAAAAAATTCTGGTTTTACGTTCGAAAAAGGGAAAATACTTTCTATATATTGCTTTTCAACTTGAAAACCCAACTCTTCAAAATGCGTTACATAATAAGGATGATTGTACCATGTAATCATTGTTCCAACTTGGTCGTAACCTTCAGTCAGTACACCAACTTTATCTAAATTTGAAAAACCCATCGGTCCTTCGGCATGTTCCAGATTATGTTTTCGACCTAATTCATATACTTTTTCAAGCAATGCTTTCGTTACTTCAATATCATCAATTACATCAAACCAGCCAAAACGAACTTTTCTTTTATGCTGATTATTAACTTCAGACCAATTGATAATTGCAGTGATACGACCAACAGCAACATTATCTTTATAGGCAATATAAAAATAAGCCTCAGCATTATCAAAAGCGGGATTTTTTGTTTTGTCAAAAGATTCCAGTTCGTCAGCAATAATAGGAGGAACCCAATATGGATTATCCTTATAAAGTGAAAACGGAAATTTTATATATTCAGTTAATTCTTTTTTAGTTTTAGCTTCTTTAATCGTAATCATTAAGATGGTATTGTAAGTTTCTCTTTTTTTTTGCAGAGACTTAGTTATAAAATTTATTCGTATTTAGCTTTTCGTTTTCTTTCTTTTTCCTGATAATCAACTTCTTTTTTGTTGTCATCGTTTTTGTCTGCCTTTTCTTTGTTTTTGACTTCTGTTAGTTTTTCCTGATACCAACCGTCATAACGCCATGAAACTCCAATTCCGCCGTATAATATTGAAGGCGTATTTTTGAAATTTGTGCTTATTGAAGCATCAACCTGCATATTTCTTGAAAGCAAATAAGCTGCACCTCCTCGTACAATTGCATCACTGTAAAAATCGCTTTTGTATCCTTGATTTTCTATAAAACCAGACCATTTTTCGTTAAATCCGTGGGTTAAAGTTAAAATATAACCATAACTAGGATAATCTGTTCCAATATAATCGGCAATAATATTGGTAACAAAAACCCATTTTCCGCCTCCAAATAAGTTTTGTGTAACCAATGCTACTTTAGGCGAAATGGCACTTTGCGCAGAAAAATAATAAGGATTGTCTGCGCCAACAAAATTTGCTCCTGCAAATATAGAAACTGCTGGAATTAATTCATGCCAATTAAAAGAGCGATTTGCTTTGTAACTATAAATATTGTTTTCTCTTTTGTAATTTTTATAGGGATCATAAATTAAATATTTAGCTCCTAAAACAGTTTGTCTAAAATTGTTTTTTTTGTAGCTAGTATACGGAGTGTTAAAGTTTTCCATTTGATACTGCACATCAAGCACAAACTCTAATTGTTCAAGAAAAGCACCATATCTAAGTGTAAAATCGGTTCCGAAACCACTGGCATCATAATCTAATAAATCGTGTTTTTCTTTGATCCCGTAAATGCCAAGTTCAGCTTGAATTACTGTTTTTCCAACAGCATAAGCAGACATAGTTTCACCGGGACGGTTTGAATTGATTACATCGGTATATTGTCCGAAAAAGAAATGAGGCACAAAAAAAAGAGCTGTGATAAATAATTTTTTAATTTTTAACATAAATGCATTTTTGGATTAAAAAGTTATAACGCATTTCAAATGTACTATATTTTATTATTTATTTAAGATTGATATTTTAATTTTAAACAGCGGATTTACTAATTTTGGCAAAAATTATATAGTTATGCAAGAAGCATCTTTTACAAACTTGTTTAAAACGATAATGTGGATCATTGCGTTTTATTATATTTTTAAATTTTTAGCTCGAATCTTTTTGCCAGTATTGGTAAAGAAAGCGGTTGAAAAAGCAGGTGAAAATTTTCAGAGACAACAGCAGTATACCCAAGATAATTCTTGGCAGAAAACTCAAAATAAGAATAATGATGAAATAATCATTAACACTGCCAATGCTAAAAACCCACGTGAAACCAAAAAAGTGGGTGATTATGTTGATTACGAAGAAATAGATTAAGTTTGTATCCTGATAAAATAGGATTCATCATTTAACCAAACCTGCCAAAATTGAAAATAGTAAATAAGTTCATTCCGCACGCCCTTGTAATATTGGGCTTTATTCTCGTTTCATTAATTTATTTTTATCCAGTACTGCAAGGAAAACAAATTTTCCAGTCAGATATTGCACAATATACCGGAATGGCAAAGGAGCAAAATGACTTTAGAGCCGCCGAGCATACTGAACCTTATTGGACTAATTCTGCTTTTGGTGGAATGCCGACGTATCAGTTAGGTGCAAATTATCCAAATGATTTTGTTGGAAAAATTGACGATGTTTTGCGTTTTTTACCAAGACCAGCTGATTACTTATTTTTATATTTCTTAGGTTTTTATGGTTTATTATTAGTTTTAAAAACGGATCCGTTAAAAGCTTTTATAGGCGCAATTGCGTTTGGGTTTTCTACTTATTTAATTATTATTCTTGGTGTTGGGCACAATGCAAAGGCACACGCAATTGCGTATATGCCTCTTGTTATCGCTGGATTTATACTTGTTTTTCAGAAGAAATATGTCTGGGGAGGTTTGCTCACCATGTTTGCGGTTGCATTAGAAGTTAATGCAAACCACTTTCAAATGACCTATTATCTTTTGATTTTCTTGTTGATTCTTTCAGGTTATTTTGCCTTCAATTTTATAAAAGACAAAGAATACAAACCGTTTTTAATTTCAGTTGGAACTTTAGCAGTGGCAGGAATTTTTGCTATTGGTGCCAATGCTGGAAATTTATTAGCAACGAGTGAATATGCTAAATTTAGTACAAGAAGCAACAGCGAATTGACTTTTAATCCAGACGGAACTAAAAAGGCAAATGAGAATGCATTAAGCCGTGAATATATCACAGAATACAGTTATGGAATTGCAGAGAGCTTTAACTTAATTGCTCCGCGACTTTTTGGAGGTTCAAATCATGAAAATGTTGGAACAGACAGTCGTATGTACTCGTTTATGATTGAACATGGTGTTCCTAATGATCAGGCGACAGACTTTGTATCAGGAATGCCAACTTATTGGGGAGATCAACCTATTGTAGCGGCGCCTGCTTATATTGGAGCAGTGGTTTTCTTTTTAGCAGTTTTAGCTTTGTTTATTGATGATCGAAAAATAAAATATGTATTCTTAAGCGGAGCTTTATTTTCATTGATACTTTCTTGGGGAAAAAATTTCTCTTTATTGACAGATTTCTTTATTGATTATGTTCCAATGTATGATAAGTTTAGAGCAGTTTCTTCAATTCAGGTTATTCTTGAATTATGTATGCCTGTTCTCGCTGTTATGGGAATTCAATCCTTTTTCAAAGCAAAAGACGAACCAAAAAAACAGCAAAAAGCACTTGTACAAACAGGAGTTTTTGGCCTTGGATTTATTGTGATTTTGGTAATTGCTAAAGGTTTCTTCCATTTTTCAGGAAGCAGTGATAATTATTTCATGGAAACTTATGGACCAGATTTCGTTGATGCTTTAAAAGAAGACAGAATGTCTTTGTATTCAGCAGATTTGCTTCGTTCAGGATTTTTTATAGTAGGAACTTTTGGAATATTATGGTTATTTATCAAGAATAAATTTTCTCAAACTACAACATTAGTAATTGTTGCAATTTTAATGATTTCTGATTTGTTTTTTGTGGATCGAAAATATGTTTCTCCTAAAGATTTTGTTAGCCCTGTTCAAATTGCAGCACCGTTTCAGGAAACTCCTGCTGATGCTAAAATTTTAGAAGATAAAACAAATTACAGAGTTTTTGAAGTAGGCGGAAATATGTCAAGTGCCCGCGCTTCATACTTTCATCATTCAATTGGAGGGTATCATGCTGCAAAACCTAGAAGAATGCAGCAGTTATTTGATTATCAAATAGCTAAAAATAATCTGGAAGTACTTAATATGCTAAATGTTAAGTATGTCATTCAGACTGATAAAGAAGGAAAAGAAATTCCAACAATAAATCCTGAAGCAAACGGAAATGCTTGGTTTGTAAGCACTGTAAAATTAGTAAATAAACCAGACGACGTAATGAAAGCTTTGGATCATATTGATACTAAGCAAGTAGCAGTTTTCAATGTTCATGAATACGAATCGAAGTTTGCAAATGCCCGAATGAAAAAACAATGGGATACAACAGGCACAATTAAAGTGGTTGAGTATAAACCAAATTATATAAAATATCAATCGGATAACAAAAATGACGGTTTAGCTGTTTTTTCTGAAATCTATTATAAAAATGGTTGGAATGCTTATGTTGACGGAAAGCTGACAGATCATTTTCCTGTTGATTATGTTTTAAGAGCAATGGAAATTCCCGGAGAGAAAGTTCCAGGAGAAAAACATATAATTGAATTTAAATTTGAACCACAGGTTATCAAAACAGGTGGTACAATTACTTTAATAAGCTCAATTGGAATGTTGCTGTTATTAGCATGGCGGTATTTATTTTGAAGAATTCTTCCGCAAAGGTTCACAAAGAAATCACGGAGATACTCAAAAAAAATAATGACATCTTTGCAAAACTTTGCGAGTCTCTGTGGAACTGAATAAAACGGAATGGAACCAAAAAAACTCTTAATTATTACCTATTACTTTCCACCAGCAGGAGGACCGGGAGTACAGCGCTGGCTGAAATTTGTAAAATATCTGCCAGATTTTGGTGTTCAGCCAATTGTTTATGTTCCAGAAAATCCAACTTATCCAATTGTTGACGAAGGTTTAGTAAGCGAAATTTCAGATAAAGTGATTGTTCTTAAAAATAAAATTTGGGAACCTTATCAATTGGCTTCTGTGTTTTCAAAAAATAAAACCAAGAAAATTAGTTCTGGAATTTTTCCACATAAAAAAAAGCAGACGTTTTTAGATAAAACGTTTCTTTGGATTCGTGGTAATCTTTTTATTCCAGATGCACGCGTTTTTTGGGTAAAACCTTCTGTTTCTTATCTTGAAAAATATATCAAGGAAAATAATATCGATACTATTGTAACTTCTGGACCACCACACAGTCTGCATTTAATTGGTTTAGAGCTAAAAGAAAAATTAAATGTAAAATGGTTTGCCGATTTTCGTGATCCATGGACAACTATTGGCTATCACAAAGCATTACGTTTATCATCTTATGCTGAAAAAAAACATAAAAGTCTAGAGTATAAAGTACTAAACACTGCAGATACAATTATTGTAACGAGTAAAACTACGAAAACAGAATTTCAGGCAATTACCAATAAGCCAATTTCAGTAATTACAAATGGTTATGATATCGAAAAAGTCGAAAAACAGCCTTTAGATACAAAATTCACGCTTGCTCATATTGGCTCATTTTTATCTGATAGAAACCCTAGATTTTTGTGGGAATGTCTAGTTGAACTTCTTCAAGAAATACCAGATTTTAAATCGCATTTAGAAATTAAGTTAATTGGTGCAGTTAGTCAAGAAGTTTTAGATGCTATTGAAGAATTTAAATTAAAAGATTATTTGAATCTTTTAGGATATGTTTCGCATAATGAGGCAATTGCTCACCAGAAGAAATCTCAGGTATTGCTTCTAATCGAAATTAATTCTGAAGATACTAAAAGCATTATTCCTGGAAAACTGTTTGAATATATGGTGTCAAACCGCCCAATTATAGCAATTGGACCGCAAGGTTCTGATTTTGCCGATATTATTACTGAAACGAATACAGGAGTATTTTTTGATTATTCTGAAAAAGCGAAGTTAAAAAGTGTAATTTTGGACTTTTATAATCAATTTTTAGAAGGAAAATTACAATCTAATGGCGTTGGATTGCAACAATATTCCCGAAAAAATCTTACCAAACAATTAGCACAATTGATTAGTGAATAGTCTAGCTTTTGCAAAAAATCTAAAATCTAAATTCAGAAATCCAAAAAATGGGTATTGTTTTAAATCAGTCCTTCAAAAATACTATTATTACTTATATAGGCTTTGCTATTGGAGCTATAAATAACCTCTATTTGTATCCGGTTTTTCTCGGAGCTACTTATTATGCTTTAACCAATTACATTCTTTCTGCTGCAAATGTTATTATGCCGTTGTTTGCAATTGGTATGCAAAATACATTGGTAAAGTTTTATGCTCAATACAAAACCGAAGAAGAAAGAGAGCAGTTTCTATCTTTTACAGCTTTGTTCCCTATTTTAATGTGTATTCCTTTGGGCATTATTGGAATTTTCTTTTTTGATGATATTAGTGCTTTTTTATCAAAGAAAAATGCTGTTGTAAAAGAGTTTATGCTACTGATTCCGTTTATCGCAATCTGTATGGCCTATTTCGAGATATTTTATGCGTGGGCAAGAGTGCATATGCATTCTGTTTTTGGCAATTTTATAAAAGAAGTTGGCTTGAGAATACTGTCGTCTATTGGTCTTGTGTGCTTGTATTTAAATTGGATAACTCCTTTACAATTTGTCTATTTAACAGCCGCAATTTATTTTGTGGCGCTTTTGGTTACCATGTTCTATGCTTTTTATATCAAGAAACCTAATTTTCAGATTGCAATTCCCAAAAATGTAAAAAGTGTTATGGAATATACTTTTTATATCATTCTATCAGGAAGTGTTGCAAATTTACTTTTAGATGGGGACAAAATGATGTTGAACCAATATATGGAAATCAAGAATATTGCCTATTATTCGGTTGCTACTTATATTGCTTTGGTTATTTCGGTTCCAAGTCGTGCTATGCATCAAATTGTATATCCTATTACTGCAAAATTGATGCACGAGAACAAACACGACGAATTGAATATTTTGTATAAAAAAACCTCTATAAATTTACAGATTGTGGGAGGTTTTGTAATGCTGTGTATTTTTGTTAATATAAATCAGTTATATGAAATCATTCCTGAGGACTATAGAGGAGGTGTAACGGTAGTTTTTATGATTGGTCTTTCAAAATACTTTGATCTGATCTTAGGAAATAATAATGCTATTATCTTTAATACGAAGTACTATCGAACAGTATTGTTTTTAGGTTTAGCTTTAGTAGCTTTGACTTTTATACTCAACATGATACTTATACCACATTATGGTATAATGGGCTCTGCATTTGCAACTTTATTATCTATTACTTTTTATAGTTTAGCCAAGTTACTTTTTGTGGTTAAAAAACTTCATTTATATCCTTTTACTAAGCAAAATTTATATTCTCTAGGTGTTACTGCACTATTATTTTTAATGTTCTATTTTTGGGAAATTCCTGTTTATGCATTAATAGGCATTGTTTTAAAATCTATTCTAGTTACGATTTTATATGTTTTTCTGAATTATAAATTTAAAATCTCTCCGGATATAAATAAGGTGATCGATAGCTTATTGAATAAAGTAGGAATCAAAATTTAGTACGATTTATTTTAGAAAACGAAAAGTAATTTAGATTTCAATCAATTTTGTTTTTATATTTGTTAGAAAGGATAACCAATTTATTTCTAATGAATTATGAAAAATAAATTCAATTGTTTTTTAGCGTTTTCTATTCTTTTATTCTCCTCATTTTTATTTGCTCAAAAAGATAAGTCTCAAAATGCAAATGTTGGGACAAATGTGTCAAAACCAAAAGGATATCCAGTTGTTCCTTTTAAAGACACACTTTTTTATGTTTATAATAAAGTGGGATCTTTTTCTGCAGAAAATAGAGCCAAAGCAATTACAGAGAAGATAAAATCTTTGTATGAAAATGATGTTTTTACCCCAGATTCGTTAAGGATTATTCCTTCTGATATTAGCGTTGATATCGTTTACAAAGGCGATTTAATATTAATGTCGGTTTTAAATGCCGATGCAGCCTTAGAAAATAAGTCGACCAAAGAAATTGCCGTACGCAATCTTAATGCGATTAAAAGGGCAGTTATTTATCAAAACGAAAACTATTCGCAACTCCCAAAAAGACTTGGATATACAGCACTGCTGATTTTTATAATTGGCTTGGTTCTATATCTCGTGTCGAAAGTTTTTAATTGGATAAAACTTTATATCTTAAAAAATAGCGACCGATATTTTAAAGGAATTAAGTATAGTAATATCAATTTAATAGCGGCACATAAAGAGCAATTTCTGATTATGCGATTATTTGGATTTGTAAAAATAATTGCCTTGATTTTTATAGTTTACCTCTCTCTTCCGGTTTTGTTTAGTATTTTTCCAGCGACTGAGGTTTACACAACAACTTTGCTGCGCTGGATCTTGACGCCTGCAAAATTGGCTGTTATGGGGTTTGTTGGTTTCTTGCCAAGTTTGGTTACGATTGTTGTCATTATTATTATCTTCAGATTTAGCGTTAGAGTAATAAAATTCTTTTTTACTGAAATTAAGAATGAAAATATTAAAATTGATGGTTTTTACAATGATTGGGCAATGCCCACATTTAATATCATTCGTTTTTTGATGTTTGCCTTTATGCTGGTAATTATTTTTCCTTATTTGCCAGGATCAGATTCAGATATTTTTAAAGGAGTTTCAGTATTTGTTGGTATTTTGTTTTCATTGGGTTCTTCAAATGCTATTGCAAATATGGTTGCTGGATTGGTAATAACGTATATGAGGCCTTTTAAGATTGGAGATTTTATAAAAATTGGAGATGTAAGCGGAGAAGTAATCGAAAAAACGGCTTTAGTTACGCGAATCAGAACACCAAAATTTGAAGATATTACAATTCCGAATGCGACTGTTTTATCCAGTACATCTACCAATTATTCTGCCAATACAAAACATTCAACAAATGGACTTCTTATTCACACCACAGTGACTATTGGTTATGATGTTCCATGGAAAGACATTCATAAAGCTTTAATAGATGCTGCATTAAAAACGGAATTGACTGAGCAAACGCCTCCACCATTTGTTCTTCAAACAAGTCTGGATGATTTTTATGTTTCGTATCAAATTAATGTTTACACTAAAGAACCTACAAAACAGCCTCGAATTTATTCATCATTGCATCAAAATATTCAAGATTCGTTTAATGCAGCAGGTATCGAAATTATGTCGCCTCATTATAATTCGCTACGTGACGGGAATACGACGACTATTCCAGCTGATTACTTGAAACCAGATTATGAATCGCCTTCTTTTGAAGTCAAGAATAAGAGTTAAGGCATTGATATTAAGTTGTTAAGTTTAAAAATTTAACACTTATTTTCTTTGCAATTAATTTTATTAAAACTAACTTTAGCTAAGAATTTAGCAACGTTTTGCTTTAGATGGTAAAAAATATCATTCATAAAGCAATAAAAATTGATGTTGGTATGTTTTATTGAGATTGAAAATGCTTTTCAGAAAGTGAAAAGTGTTAATGAATTGTAGTAGTATTTAGATTAATCTTTTAATTAATTAATGATTATGAAAGGCAATCCACTTAGTCAAGAACAAAGCTTACAAGTGTTTTCGAATATGATCTCAAACAAAGTTCATAATGGATTTACACTGGAAGAAAGAAATGATGAACTACTTTTTGCCGTACTTTCAAAAGGCGGAAAAGTTGTAAATCATGGTTTGAATTTTATTATTTTTTGCTTGACGCTAGGATTGTGGTCGTTCGCATGGCTTTATCTTACTTTTGAAGCCTCAAAGCAGAAAAAAATATTAGTTGCCATCGATGAAGATGGTGTTCCTTTTGAAGAAAAATGTTTAGTAGCTTAAAAAGCTTTAAGCTGTACGCTTTAGGCTATAAGCCAAATCAAACCTAAAAACAAACAAAAAAAACAGCTATTTATAGCTGTTTTTTTATTTTATTCCTAAAAGCAAAAGCCTAAAGCCTACTGCCTAAAGCTTAAAGCATTTCTAAAGTTTGTCTTTCAAGTAAATTCCAGTAACAGATTCTTTTACTTTTACAATTTCCTCTGGAGTTCCCGTGGCTAATAAATGACCTCCGTTTTCACCTCCTTCAGGTCCAAGATCAATAATCCAGTCGGCACATTTGATTAAATCGAGATTGTGTTCAATCACAATTATTGAATGACCTTTTTCGATTAAAGCATCAAATGAAGCTAATAATTTCTTAATATCGTGAAAATGCAATCCAGTTGTTGGTTCGTCGAATACAAATAAAGCTTTGTCTTTTGTAGCTCCTTTCACTAAAAAGGAAGCCAATTTAATTCGCTGTGCTTCACCACCAGAAAGAGTAGAAGATGACTGTCCTAACTGAACATATCCTAAACCTACATCTTGTAGAGGTTGCAATTTTTGAGTAATTTTTGATTGCTTATTTTTTTCGAAAAAAGCAATTGCATCATCAATAGTCATTGTTAAAATATCATTGATGTTTTGATTATCAAAAGTAACTTCTAGAATTTCTTTTTTAAATCGTTTTCCGCCACAAGTTTCGCAAGGCAGCGAAACATCGGCCATGAAAACCATTTCAATATTTATTGAACCTTCTCCTTTGCAGGTTTCGCATCTGCCACCGTCAACGTTAAAAGAAAAATGTTTCGCCTGATAACCTCTTATTTTTGAAAGTTTTTCTTTGGCATATAAATCTCGAATATCATCATATGCTTTAATATAAGTCACCGGATTTGATCTTGAACTTCTTCCAATAGGGTTTTGATCAACATATTCAATATGTTTTATTTGAGAAAAAGAACCTTTTATCTCGCTGAATTGTCCCGCTTTTTCGGCAGCGTTTTCCAGTTTTTTCTGCATAGCAGGAAATAAAATCTTTTTGATCAAAGTACTTTTTCCACTTCCAGAAACTCCGGTAACAACGGTTAAAACATCAAGCGGAAAAGTAACATCTATATTTTTTAAGTTATTTTCTCTAGCACCAATAATTTCAATATGATTTTTGAATTTTCGTCTTTTTTTCGGAACAGAAATTTCTAAATCACCGTTCAGATATTTTGCCGTTAACGAATCTGATTTTAGAGATTTCTTGATAAGTGCCTTGAGCAACTAAATTTCCTCCAAAGGTTCCGGCTTCTGGACCAATATCAATAATCATATCGGCTGCTTTCATAATATCTTCATCGTGTTCAACTACAATTACCGTATTTCCTAAATCACGAAGCGAAAGTAAAACTTTAATAAGTCGTTCAGAATCTTTTGGATGCAGACCAATACTTGGTTCATCTAAAATATACATCGAACCTACCAGACTGCTTCCTAATGAAGTCGCAAGATTAATACGCTGTGATTCTCCTCCAGAAAGTGTCGAAGAGTTTCGGTTCAAAGTAAGATAATCCAAGCCAACTTCCGTCAAAAAAGACAAACGATTATTGATTTCAACCATCAAGCGCTTTGCAATTTGTGCTTCATAAACATTCAACTCAATATTTTTGAAAAAAGTAACCAAATGTCTGATCGGTAAATCAACTAATTCTGAAACCGTTTTGCCATTGATTTTTACGTATGAAGCTTCTTCGCGCAAGCGTTTTCCTCGACAGGCGTGGCATTTTGTTTTGCCTCGGTAGCGCGATAACATGACGCGGTTTTGTATTTTATAATTTTTCTCTTCTAATTCTCTGAAAAAATCATTTAATCCCTGAAAATACTGATTTCCTTTCCAAAGCAAATCTTTTTGCTCTTCTGATAATTGAAAATAAGGCTTGTGAATAGGGAAATCAAATTTGTAAGCATGTTTTACTAATTCATCTTTATACCAGCTCATGCTTTCGCCTCTCCACGGATAAATAGCACTTTCAAAAACAGATAAAGAAGTATTTGGAACCACTAAATCGGCATCAATGCCAATAATATTTCCATATCCTTCACAAACTGGGCAAGCTCCGTAAGGATTGTTGAAACTGAACAAATGAACATTTGGTTCTAAAAACGTAATGCCGTCCAATTCAAAATTATTCGAATAGGAGAAACGTTTTTCTGTTCCCAATTCCTGCAGAAAACAAATTCCTTTTCCTTCAAAAAAAGCAGTTTGTACAGCGTCTGCTAGACGATTGTAGAATTCTTCTTCCTCTTTAACAACAATACGATCAATGATTAATAAAATGTCTTTATTATCTAATGAATGTAAATCTGAAGCTGTAAAATCATCCAGACGAACCATTTCATTATCGACTAAAATACGGGCAAAACCTTGCTGTAAAAGTACTTTTAGTTTGTCTTCGAGTTGTCTTCCTTCTTCTAAATGAATAGGAGCCAGTAAAAGCCATTTACTGTCAATTTCCAGTGTTTTTACATCAGAAATAACATCGGTTACGGTATTTTTTTTGACTTCTTGACCTGAAATTGGTGAAAAAGTACGACCAATCCTAGCATACAAAAGTTTGATGTAATCGTAAATTTCAGTAGAAGTACCAACGGTTGAACGAGCATTGGTTGTATTAACTTTTTGTTCAATTGCAATTGCCGGCGCGATACCTTTTATATATTCGACTTTTGGTTTGTCCAGACGCCCCAAAAATTGACGCGCATAGGATGATAAACTTTCTACGTAACGACGCTGTCCTTCGGCATATAAAGTATCAAATGCCAAACTGGATTTGCCTGATCCTGAAAGACCTGTAATCACAACAAGTTTATTTCGCGGAATCGCAACACTTACATTTTTTAAATTATGTACTTGTGCTCCTTTAATGATGATATTTTGCTTTGGGTCGAGTGTAGAAAGATCAATTTGCATAAAAAAAGTCAATTTTTACAAAAGTAATCAATTTTGAATTGAGTTTAGTTAACGGGATTGTTCCAAATTTTAACTAAATCAGTAAGTTGTATTTCGATTTTAGGATTAGAGTTTTTTTTATTAAAAACTTGTTATTTCAATATAAAATAAGCTATTTTAGAACTGTTTTTGTAATAAATTAATACCACAATAGATTGAAAACAAAACTTTCTGCCCTTTTTCTTTTGATGAGTTTTTTCTTGTTTGCCCAAGAATTTCCACCAATTATTAAGTATTCATCGTCTGTGTATGGAGCTGGGAATCAGAGTTGGATGATTTCGCAGGACGATCAAAATTACTTGTATTTTGCTAATAATGACGGACTTTTAGAGTATAACGGAACTAATTGGCAATTATATCGTGCTCCAAATGAGACAATTCTGCGCTCTGTAAAAGTAATCGGAAATAAAATTTACACAGGAACGTACATGAATTTTGGCTTTTGGACTAGGAAATCAGACGGCAGGCTAAAATACACTTCTCTCAGCAATACAATAAAAAGCAAGATTTTAGACGATGAGCAATTTTGGAACATTTTAAAATATGATCAATGGGTTTTGTTTCAATCGCTTAACCGAATTTATATTTACGATACTAAAACGGGACAGTTTAAAATTATTGCACCAAAAAACGGTGTTATAAAATCATTCGCGCCAAAAAATGCTATTTACTTTCAAACGATGAAAGAAGGACTTTTTGAAATTGAAAGTGGAAAAGCCAAATTAGTTTCGGATAATCCGATTTTGAAAAAATTCACGATTGCCAATATTTTTACGACTGATGAAGGTTTGTTGATTCAGACGCAGCTTGATGGAATGTATAAATTGGTCAAAAATACACTGACTCGTTTTGTTACTGATGTTGATTCCGAATTAAAATCGAGTTTTGTGTATAGCAGTCAGCGTCTTCAAAATGGGAATTTCGCTTTGGGAACTGTTTCAAACGGAATTTTTGTTTTAACAGATAGCGGAAAATTAAAATACCATCTTTCACAGAGCAAAGGATTGAGCAATAATACGGCTTTGTCGCTTTTTGAAGACAAAGATCAAAATTTATGGGCCGGACTTGATAACGGAATCAATTGTATAAATATGCAATCTCCGGTGCATAGTTTTACTGATGATTCGGGAGTTTTAGGAACGGTTTACGCTTCGGCAGTTTATAAAGGACTTTTATACATTGGAACAAATCAGGGGCTTTTTTGCAGACCGCTTGAAAGCAATAGCGATTTTAAATTTATAAACGGAACAAAAGGTCAGGTTTGGTCACTTTTTGTTTATGATGAAACGCTTTTTTGCGGACATGATTCGGGAACATTTTTAATTGCTGGTGATACTGCGAGGAGCATTTTTTCAGCATCTGGGACATGGAAATTTGAGCCAGTTCCTCATAACAAAAATCTTTTGCTTCAGGGAAATTATTATGGAATATCGGTTTTAGAGAAAGTCAATAATCAATGGGTATTTCGAAATAAAATAAAAGGATTTGATTATTCGTCCCGATATTTTGAAATTTCAAATAATCTAGATGTTTATGTCAGCCATGAATATAAAGGAATTTTTAGATTGAAATTAGATAATGCGCTAGCTCAAACAGCTAATTTTTATACCTATAAATCGCCTCAAAAAGGAATCCGTGCCAGTTTGACAAAGTTTAACAATTCGATTTATTATGCATACAAAGGCGGAATTTTTAAATTAAATGCTACAACAAAACAATTTGAAAAAGACACTGTTTTAAGTTCGATTTTTGAAAATGATGAATATACTTCGGGAAAATTGATTGTAGATAATTCGAATAAAATCTGGCTTTTCTCTAAAAATTATATTCATTATTTCTCGGCAAGTAAATTAAGTAATCAGTTGAAGGAAAATGTGATTCCGATTCCGGCATCTTTGACAAATTCAATGCTTGGATATGAAAATATTACTCAAATTTCTAAATCAAATTATCTAATTGGTACAACAGATGGTTATTATACCTTAAATATTGATGACTTAAGTTTTAAAAATTACACGGTTTTTATAACTGACATCACTATAAATAAGCAAAATGAAACGCTCAAAAATGTCGCCATTCAGCAGGAAGCAAGTTTTGCATCAAATGAAAATAATATAACATTAAATTACACCGTTCCGGAGTATAACAAATATATTAATACGGAATATCAATACTTGCTTGAAGGTTTTCAGAATGATTGGAGCGAGTGGAGTACAAAAGCAACAGTAAACTTCAAAAATCTTTCTCCGGGAAAATACACGTTTAAAGTTCGTGCAAAATATGCTAATGTCATTCTCGAAAATACAGCAGTTTACACCTTCATTATTTCAAAACCTTGGTATTTGACAAATCTGGCGGTTTTTATCTATTTTTTGCTGATGCTGGCAATGGCTTACTTTATCAATAAAGCGTATCGAAATTATTATCAAAAGCAAAAAGAGAAACTTATCGAGGAGAATAATCTTTTGCTCGAAATAAAAGAATTAGAAAATGAACAGCAATTGATGAAACTGAGAAATGAACAGCTTTCTCAGGATGTTGACAACAAAAGCAGGGAATTAGCGGTTTCGACTATGAGTTTAAATAGTAAGAACGAATTGCTTGCTTTTATTAGAGAAGATTTGCAGAAAACGACTCCTGGCGAGAGCAAAAACATTAAATCAGTTATCAGTACGATTAATAAAAATATTACAGAAGAAGATTCTTGGAATGTTTTCAAAGAAGCCTTCGATAATGCCGATAAAGATTTCTTAAAACGAATCAAACAGCTTCATCCTTTATTGACACCAAATGATTTGCGTTTGTGCGCGTATCTTCGTTTAAATCTTTCTTCCAAAGAAATTGCACCATTGTTCAATATTTCTGTCCGAAGTGTTGAAATTAAAAGATACCGTTTACGCAAAAAAATGGATTTGCAGCACGAAATCGGTTTAGTTGAATACATTTTGGCTGTATAGTAACCCGAAAAAAGACTCAAAAAAACTATACATTACCACAACATTATGACTTTGTTAGGGTTTTGTAATGCAAATGTTAAAGAAATTAACATTCATAAATATTAGTCATTTCAAGAATTATTTTGCGAAATCCTAAAATTAGTAACATTTTTTTTGAGATGTATGTTTTTTGTTGAGGTTAAATTTATCGGATTCCTAATTGGAACGAATAAATTTATCTTTCAATAAAAACTAACTAATTATGAAATCGAAATTGTTACTAATTGTACTATCGTTGTGTACATCATTTGCCTTTGCGCAATCCTATGATGTAAGCGGAACGGTAGTAGATGGGTCAGGATTATCACTGCCTGGCGTAAATGTAAAAGTTAAAAGTTCGTCGCAAAGTACAACCACAGACTTTGACGGATCTTTTAAGTTAACCGGAGTTCCAAAAGGAGCTTCAATTGTCTTTAGTTATATTGGTTACAGAACGCAGGAAATTGCTGTTTCTGGAACTAAAATGAATGTAAAGATGGCCGACGACGCAAAATCACTTGAAGAAGTCGTTGTTATTGGTTACGGTACTCAAAAGAAAAGAGAAATTACCGGATCCGTTTCTGTTGTTGACAGTAAAACGCTGGATATATTGAAACCAGCGAGAATTGAGCAGGCTTTACAGGGAACCGTTTCAGGTGTAAATGTAACCACACAGGGTGGTGCGCCAGGTGCAGGTATAGATATTCGTATTCGTGGTATTGCTACAAATGGTCAAAATTCGCCAACTGCTATTATTGACGGTTATGTTGGAGATTTTAGTTTATTAAATCCAAATGATATTGAAACAATTACCGTTTTAAAAGATGCTCAGGCGGCAATTTACGGAACAATTGGGGCAACGGAATTATTTTGGTAACAACCAAAATGGGTAAAAAGAATTCTAAAACTAAAGTTTCGTTTAACAGCTATGCAGGATTTCAGGAAACATCTCGAAAACTTCCAACTTTAAATGCGACAGAATATGCCCTTTTATTAAATGAAAGTTATGCAAATGGCGGAAAACCGATTCCGTATCCAAATGTAAGCGGACTAGGAAAAGGTACAAACTGGCAAGATGAAGTTTTCCAGAAAGGCGCTCCTATTATTAATAATGATTTGACAATTTCTGGAGGTTCAGAAAATATTACTTATTCTATCAGTGGATCGCATTTAGATCAGGAAGGAATTGTTGGAGGTGATAAATCGGGTTATTTAAGAAATACGGCAAGAATTGGTTTAGGCGCTGATTTGAGCAGTAAAATCAAGTTGAGAACAAATGTTATCTATACTTATTTTACAAGACGAACATTAAATGAAAACGGTCTTGGATCTGTATTATTCAATGCATTAAACGTTCCGGCGACTTTAACTCCATATAATGCAGATGGGAGTTTTACGCTTGTGCCAAACACTACAGGATTAGGAAATGAAATTATTAATCCGCTGGCGCAAATTGAAAATTCATATAACGATTATAATTATAAAAAAATAAACGGAAACTTCGGACTGGATTATAAAATCTTCAAAGGATTTACTTTGTCAAGTGCAATCGGTTTTAATAGTTCAAACAGTGAATCGAAAAGTTTTGCACCACAAATAAGTTATGGAGGAAAAGTTTTTGATGTGCAAAGAAGTTCCGTTACACAAGGTGCAGTAAATGATAATAATTATTCATTTGACCTGTACGGTACTTATACAACAAAACTTGCAGATGCTCATAATATTACAGGAACTGTAGGTACAACAATCTTTAAAGAGTGGGGTAACGGACTTACAGCAACTGGTTATGATGTTCCAAATAATTCTTGGCAATTTGCTGATATTTCTTTAACCAAAGGAATTTCAGAGACATTGACGAACAGTTCTTATAATTATGACCAAAGAAGACTATCGTATTATGCAAGACTTCAGTACGATTATAAAGAAAAGTATTTATTGTCTGGAATGACACGCCGTGATGCTTCGACCAAATTTGGCCCAGGAAATAAAATCGGATATTTTTCATCTGTTACTGGAGGATGGATTATTTCTAAGGAAGATTTTTTTGGAGAACCTAAGTTTATAAATTTCTTAAAACTAAGAGCTAGTTACGGAACGTTAGGAAATGACCAGATTCCGAATTACGGTTATTTAGGGCTTTTGAACGGTGAAGCAACTTATGTTTTTGATGGTGCAATTGTCAATGGAAGTTCGACAGGACAGGTTCCAAATCCTGATTTAAAATGGGAAGAAGCTAAAAAATTCGATGTTGGTTTGGATATGAAAATCTTAAATGACAAAGTCTATATCGTAGCAGATTATTTTAATGATGTCAGAAAAGATTTATTGGTACCAAATATTCCTGTTTCTGGAATTAATGGAACAGGCGCTCCAGGCGCAAGTGCTCCAACTTTAAATGCCGGATCAGTTAAAAATTCAGGTTATGAATTTGCAATTGATTACAAAGATAAATTCTCAGATGCTTTCAATTTTAGCGTAAGTTATAATGTTACTTTCCTTAAAAATGTTGTGCAAGAAGTTAATAATGGTACAGGATTTATTGAAGGTGGTGCTTTTGGTGTTGGCCAGCCAGCGCCTTCACGTATGGAAGTTGGAAAACCAATAGGATATTTCTACGGATATAAAACAGATGGGGTTTTTCAAAATCAGGCAGAAGTTGATGCGCATCCGTCTCAGCTTGCTTTAGGCGCAAATGCAGTTCCTGGTGATCTTCGTTTTGTTGACGTAAATGGAGATGGAAAAATTGATACAAATGACAAAACCAATATTGGCGATCCAATTCCATCAGCTACAATGGGTTTCAATATCCAAATGAATTATAAAAATGTTGATTTTGCAATGTACACATTTGCTTCTGTAGGAAATGATATGGTACGTAATTATGAAAGAACACTTTCTGATGCCAATCGTTTAAATTATGTTTTAGACAGATGGACAGGCGAAGGATCAACAAATTCTACTCCTAGAGTAACGACTGGAGCAACTGCAAACAATGTTTTTTCTGATTATTATGTAGAAGATGCTTCTTATTTAAGAATTCAAAATATTCAATTAGGATATTCTCTTAATCCAAATGTGGCTCAAAAAGCGGGACTTACAAAATTAAGACTTTATGTTGGGGTAAATAATTTATACACATTTACAAAGTATAGAGGTTTTGATCCTGGTGCTTCATTTGGTCCGGGAAATCGCGATAATGTTTCTCAGTCGCCAATTGGTGCGGGAATAGATTATGGTTTTTATCCAATTCCAAGAACCTACTTAATGGGACTTAACCTTAATTTTTAATTTCAATTAAAATGAAAAAATATTTATATACAACCGTTATAACGCTTACTCTATTTTCGACTTTATGTATTTCTTGTTCGGATGAGTTCGTAGATCCTACACCAGAATATTCGATTGATTCTGAGAACTATTTTAATTCAAAAGCCGATTATGATCAAGCATTAATTGCCGCATATGATCTATTGCAAGCTTCGTACGCAAATGTGATATTAGGAGAAATTGCTTCAGATAATACACTTTGCGGAGGCGAAAGTCCAACAGATGTAATTGGTTGGCAACAGATCGACGATATGATTCACACTCCGGTAAACAGCAATTTGAGAGATATCTGGAACTGGATGTTTGCTGGTGTTCAAAGAGCCAATTATATTCTTGAATTTCAAAATAAAACCGATTTTCAAGGAAAAAATCAAGTTATAGCCGAAGCACGCTTTCTTCGAGCATATTATCAGTTTGAGTTAGTAAAATGGTTTGGTGGTATACCAATGAAAGGCGATGCTAGGTTTAAAATTGGAGATGAAAAAACAGTACCGCGTTCTAGTAAGGAAGAAGTCTACGCTTCGATTGAAGCTGATTTGACTTTTGCAGCTGCTAATTTATCTCCAATTGCTTCTCAAAAAGGACGTGCTACAAAAGGTGCAGCTTTGGCACTTTTAGGAAAAGCGTATTTATATGAAGGTAAATTTGCTCAAGCGGCATCTGCTCTTGATGGCGTAATTACGTCAGGGAAATATTCATTGGTAACAGACTATAATTCCATTTTTGAAATGGACGGAGAAAATAATGCAGAATCTGTTTTTGAAGTTCAATATACAGATGTTGAAGGTGCAGGTTTTGGATGTTTACAATGTAGTGAAGGTAACGTTGCCGTAGGATTCAGCGGTGTCAGAAATTTTTCGGGACCTCTTTTCTCATCTGGATTTAGTTTTAATGTTCCAACAAAAGAAGGCGCTGATTCTTTTGAAGCAGGTGACAAACGTAAAGATGTTGCCATTTTAGATATTGCTGCTTTTGCTGCTGCAAATGCTAATTATGATGGCGGAAAAGGCGTGAGCTACGGAAAAGGAAATGAAGATACAGGATACTTCAACAGAAAATATATTCCAAGAAAAAGAAGTTCAGCTGCTGCTGGAGATTTGAATCTTACAAATCCAAATAACTACAGAGCAATTCGTTACGCAGATGTTTTATTAATGGCTGCCGAAGCTTATAGCCGTGCAGGAAACAATGATGCGAAAGCAAGAGACTATTTAAATCAAGTAAGAAGACGCGCTTTTGGAGATAATAATCACGATATCACAGCTTCTGGACAAGCTTTAACTGATTTTATTTATGCAGAAAGAAGAGTAGAACTTTTTGGCGAAGGACACCGTTTCTTTGATTTGGTAAGAACTGGAAAAGCTGTTGGGAAGATTTCTGGTTTTACAGCTAACAAGAACGAATTATTTCCGCTTCCAATTGAAGAAATTCAATTTTCAAACGGAAACTGGCAACAAAATCCTGGATACTAAAAAATACAATTATGAAAAAAATATATCTAATATTAAATGTTTTCGTTTTAACAATGCTTATTGCTTGTGCAAACGATGATGCTCTTGATGTCGATTTAGACAGTATTGCGGCACCAGCTAATGTTTCGGCATTGACAACCGTTACGCAGGATAATACTGGAAAAGTAACTTTTATTCCTACCGGAGAAGGAGCAACGCAATATAAAATCAATTTTGGAGATGGAACTACGGAATCTGCTTATATCCCTTCTGGTGGTACGGTGACTCATACTTATAAAGAAGGAACGTACAAATCGAAAATTACAGCGATGAATGTGAACGGAAAAACAACCGAAGTAACGAAGGATGTTGTGGTTTCGTTTAGAGCTCCAGAAAATTTGAAAGTTGAAATAACTAACGATTTATCGGTATCTAAAAAAATAACAGTAAAAGCAACTGCAGATTTTGCCTTGTTTTATGATGTTTATTTTGGAGAAGCAGGAAAACCAGATCCAATTTCGGCAAACAATGGCGAATCGGTTTCTTATACGTATAAAGAAGCAGGAGTTTATACAGTTCGTGTAGTTTCGAAAAGTGCAGCAATCAAAACAACTGAATATACAGCTCAGGTTACTGCAAAATTGGTTGTTGCGCCTTCGGCATCTGCGCCAACGCCACCAAACAGACAGCCGGCTGATGTTATTTCGATTTACGGATCTAAATATACCAATGTTGCAGGAACAAATTATTTCCCAGATTGGGGTCAGGCTGGACAAGGAAGCAGTTGGGCTGAGTTTGATTTGAATGGAGATAAAATGCTGAATTATATTAAATTAAGCTATCAAGGAATTGCATTGGCAGACAATGTTACAATCGATGTTTCAAAAATGGAATATTTGCACTTTGATGTTTGGACAGCCGATTTACAAAAAATTGAAACTTCATTGATTCAGACTGGACCTTCAGAAAAACCGGTAACAAAAGATCTTGCTGCCAATCAATGGACAAGTATTGATATTCCAATTTCGGCATTTACAAGCCAAGGATTGACAGTAGATAAAATTTTCCAATTGAAATTTGTAGGAACACCTTGGGCGGGCGGAACTGTATTTATCGACAATATCTATTTCTACAAAGCACCTGCTGAATCAATTGCATTACCTATTGATTTTGAATCGGCAAACTTGACTTATAATTGGGGAGGTTTTGGAAACGTTATTGCTTCAATGACTACAAATCCAGATAAAACAGGAGCAAATGTTTCGGATAAAGTAGTTAAACTGGAGAAAAAATCAGGCGCAGAAACGTGGGCAGGAGCAAGTTTAAATCTTGATGCTTCACCAGATTTTTCAAAAGGAACTAAAGTAAAAGTAGCAGTTTGGTCTCCAAAAGTTGGTGCCGATATTTTATACAAAATGGAGCTTTCAACTTCTCCAAAAGATGGAAACGGAAATCCAAGCGTTAATTTTGAAGTGCATGCCTCTACAACTGTAGCAAATGCTTGGCAGATTTTAACTTTTGATCTTACAAGTGCAGCAAGTTTCGATGCTAGCGTCAAATACGACAGAGTAATTTTATTCCCAGACTTTGGACAATCAGGAACTGGAGCGACGTATTATTTTGACGACATAAAACAATCCAATTAAAACAAGAAATCATGAGCAAAAATATAATTATAAAAATAGTATCCATATTTACGATTCTCTTGATGACGGGTTGTCAAAAAGATGATTTTACTTTTGGATCAATAGATTCACCAACAAATCTTAAGGTTACTGCCGAGATTATTGGTAAAACAGCCACAGCTCCAAATGGAGATGGCTCAGGAACAGTAAAGTTTACAGCTAAAGCAGATGGCGCAATATCATACAAATATGTGTACAGTGATGGAACATCAGACAATGCGCCAAACGGAGTACTGACAAAACGTTTTACAAAAACGGGCGTTAATACATATACAGTAACGGTAATTGCTTCTGGAAAAGGCGGTGTGAGCAGCACAACGACAACCGATGTTACAGTTAAAAGTGATTTTAGCGATGCTGAAGCTGTGCAGTTTTTAACGGGCGGTACTTCTAAAAAATGGTATTGGTCGGCTTCAGAAGCTGGACATTTAGGTGTTGGTCAAAATGATGGCGATGCTACAAAAAATTACTACGGTAATTATTATAGTGCAGCACCTTGGGAAAAAGCAGGTTCGCCAACGAGCAGCTGTTTGTACGGAAACGAATTGACTTTCTCTCTTGAAGGCGATCAGCTTAAATTTCAATTAAATAATGGCGGAGCAACTTTCTTTAATGCTTCTTTTGAAAGTGTTGGAGGAGGAAGTTCAGGTTCTGATGCTTGTTTGCCGTATGATACTTCTGGGAAAAAATCGGTTTCATTAAGTCCTTCAGAATCTTTTGTAATGCAAAATCCGAATCATGCAACGCAAACGAGAGGAACCGTGATGAATTTCTCTGATGGCGGATTTATGGGTTATTATATTGGTCAGAGTTCTTATGAGATTTTATCGATCACAGCAAACAGAATGGTTGTGAGAGCAGTTATGGGCGGAAATTCGTCATTGGCTTGGTATCATATTTTCACGACTACAAAACCAACTCAAAATCCAACAACGCCAGATAAAGATTATACCAATTTAGTTTGGTCTGATGAATTTAATACAGATGGAGCGCCAGATGCTGCAAAATGGGGTTATGATTTAGGAAACGGCGGTTTCGGAAATAATGAAAAACAGAATTATACCAATTCTTCAACAAACGTAATTGTACAAGGTGGAAACTTGAAAATTACAGCTAAAAAAGAAGCTTCTGGCGGATCTGATTACTCTTCGGCTCGATTAAAATCGGAAGGGAAATATAAATTTACTTACGGAAAAGTTGAGGTACGTGCAAAACTTCCAATAGGCGGAGGAACTTGGCCTGCAATCTGGATGCTTGGCGCAAATTATGCTACAAATGCGTGGCCGGCATGTGGAGAAATAGATATAATGGAACATGTTGGAAATAGCCAGAATGTAATTCACGGAACGCTTCATTATCCTGGACATTCAGGCGGAAGTGCCAATACAGGTTCTAAAACAATCGCAAATGTTTCAACAGAATTTCATATTTATAAAACAATCTGGAGTCCTGAAGCAGTAAAAATATATGTAGATGATGAGTTAATTCATTCGGTTCCTAATGATGCGAGTTTGCCTTTCAACAAAGACTTTTTCTTAATTTTGAATGTTGCCATGGGAGGTAATTTTGGCGGTAATATTGATGCAGCTTTTACGCAGTCTTCAATGGAGATTGATTATGTTAGAGTATATCAATAGATTAAATTAATTAGTAAGAATGAAATGAGAAGGTCAGTTTAGGCTGGCCTTCTCAATTTTTATAATTTTAAAATAAAACTATGAAAAAGGTGTTAATATTGCTGTTAGTCAGTAGTGCTTGTTTTGCTCAGGAAGTTAAAAGAAAACTTGTCTGGGAGGAAAATTTCAATAAAAAAGAATTAAATGAAAAAGATTGGAATTTTGAAATTGGTGATGGCTGTCCTGATCTCTGCGGGTTTGGAAATAATGAAAGACAGATTTATACCAAAACAAATCACGAATTTAAAGATGGAAATCTAGTTATTGAAGCTCGAAAAGAAGGTTCTAAATATACATCTACAAAAATTACAACTAAGGGAAAAAAGGAATTTAAATACGGCCGAATTGAAGCTAGGGCAAAATTACCAGTTGGTCAAGGAATCTGGCCTGCATTCTGGATGCTGGGAGCAAATATCGACGAAATTCATTGGCCAAAAGCAGGTGAAATAGATATTTTAGAATATATAGGGCGTGATCCCGGAATGGTTTACACTACGTTGCACACACAGGACAGCCACGGAAATACGATTAATACTAAAAGAACACCGTCTCCTAATATTGAAGAAGGATATCACATATTTGCAATCGAATGGACAAAAGATAAAATGGACTTTTTTGTGGATAAAACATTGGTTTATACTTTTAATCCGCCGGTAAAAAATGAAGATACATGGCCTTTTGACAAACCATTTTATATAATTGTCAATGTAGCTGTTGGAGGAAATTTTGGTGGACCAGAGGTTGATGATAAAATTTTTCCGCAAAAATACTATGTTGACTACGTACGAGTTTATCAGTAAAAATAGAAAAAGAAAGATATGAATAGCTTATAACTATTTAATTGTAAGTTATTTATGTCTTTTTCTTATTGGTTTTTTCCTGCATAAAATTTAAGGTTTTAACGGACTTTGCGATTAAAATTTAACGTATATACGTGTTTTTTAAGTTTTTATTGTTAATTATTCTGTGTTTTATTTGCTTTTTAAAATAATAATTTGTTAAATTTGATCACTTAATTAACACAACTAAAAAAAGAGAAGCCTATACAATAAAATTACTTTTTAGAAAATTACTCCAAATTAAAAAAAACTAAAAAAGTAGTATTATGGCTCATCTGCATATTCCAGACGCTCTGTTAGTAAAAAATTATATCGATGGCAATGAAGTTGCACTATCGACATTAATTAAAAGGCACGAATCTAAGATATATGGTTTCATATATTCTAAGATCGGCGATAGAGATATTTCAAACGATATTTTTCAAGACACTTTTATTAAGGTCATCAAAACCTTAAAAAGCAATTCCTATAACGAAGAAGGTAAATTTCTGCCGTGGGTAATGCGTATTTCTCACAATTTGATCGTAGATCACTTTCGTAAAACCAAAAAAATGCCAATGTACAGAGAAACAGAAGAGTTTTCAATTTTTTCTGTAATGTCTGATGATTCTCTAACAATTGAAGGAAAAATGATACTTGATCAAGTCGAAATAGACTTAAAAAAACTAATTGAAGAACTTCCAGATGATCAAAAAGAAGTACTAGTAATGCGTATGTATCAAGACATGAGTTTCAAGGAAATCTCTGAATTGACAGACGTTAGCATCAATACAGCATTAGGAAGAATGCGTTATGCACTAATGAATTTGAGAAAAATAATAGATAAACATCAAATTATTTTAACCAACTAATACTATTTTGAGTATTAACTCGTTATACTGTATATAAACATTTTACAGTATGGCAAAAATTTACTCTAAGAAAGCATTAGCTTCTAAAAATTTAAAACCTAAAAAAGAAGTTGTTTCTTTTTTGCTTAGTTATTCACAAGCATTAACAGTTGTGAAAATAGATGATAAAACTTTTGATATTATAGCAAATTAAGAAATCTGTGTTAAGCGAAATCTTAATTGTTAACTAAAAGCCAAATGGTCGTTTTGGTTTAAAGCTCACTTTCGGTATGTAAAATACTGACAGTGAGTTTTTTTTATGTCTTTATTTTAAATTTAAAATTTATCATAAATTCGCAGTTTTAAGAAAATGTTATGATTTAACTAAAAAAATATTCACATTTTATTGTGTATTCATTTTTTAATTCTATTTTAGATAAAAAAATATAATGTTCACATGAAATATCTGTAATCAATGATATTTATAGTGTAAATACTGTTAAAAAACAAATTATTGTAAAAAATAATTAAAAAATGTGTTTAATCCTTTAAAATATTTAATATGATAAAAAACTACTCTAGCTAACTTTTAAGTTTGATTATTTTTGAATCCGATATACGGATATCAAAAGTGCAATTTTGTTCCATTTCATGGATAACCAACAAAATTGTTGAGAGAAGAACCCAATCTATTTAACTATCAAACTTGATCTACAATGAAAATGAAATTAATGATTTTATCAATAGTATTGATGAATATTGGGATGTATGCCCAAAAGACACAAATAAAAGATGCGCAGGCAATTTTTGATAAAGGTAATCCGCAAGAAGCAATTACGATCTTAAATAAAACAGAATATCTGATCATAAATGCTCCGGATGAAGACAAATCCGATTTTTATTTTTTGAAAGGAAATGTATTAAAAGATTTAGCCAGTAAAAATATTGATGCAGCAAATAACTTCAGTCTGGCTTCACAAGCTTATCAGGATGTGTTTTTATTCGAAAACGAATCAGGAAAATTCAAATATACTGTAAAAGCAGCAGCAGCTTTAAAAGACATGAAGTCTAATTTGGTTAACGGTGCCATGGACGACTTTAAAGCGGGAAAATTTAAAGAAAGTGCCGATAAAAGCTATAAAGTATATTTGTTTGACAAAAAAGACACCCTTAATTTATTTAATGCAGCTTCGTCATCAATAAATGCAAAAGATTTCAACGCAGCAATTAAATATTATGAAGAATTAAAGAAAAAGAATTACTCTGGACAAGGCGTTCTTTATTATGCTACAAATAAGAAAACAAAAGAAGAAGATGCTTTTATTTCGCCAAAAGCGAGGCAATCTGCTTTAGATCAAGGTCTTTACGAAAAGCCAAGAACAGAATCAGTTCCTTCCAAAAAAATAGATGTGATCAATAATTTGGCTTATTGTTACATGGAAAACAAAGATTATGCAAAGGCTGAGGCAACGTATAATTCTCTTTTGGAAATAAATCCTAACTATGTGGATGCTTATATTAATTTGGCATATTTAAAATTGCAGCAAAAAAAGGTATTAGCTGATGAAATTGCGAACTTAGGAACAACGCCAAAAGAAATGCAACAATATGACAAGCTAAATGCCAAAAAAGATGATATTGCCAGAAGCGCAATTCCATATCTTAAAAAAGCTCTTACAATTGAGCCTAAAAATGAAGACGTAACAAAAACGCTTTTAGGGGTTTACAGATCGCTTGACATGACTACTGAATATAATGCTTTAAAAGCTGGAATGTAATAAAAATGTAATAATTAGAAAATGAGATAATTTGTAATTGTAAGTCATCTTAACACATTATCTAATTATCTAATTGGCACATTAAAAAATAAAAAAAGGCACAAAGGTTTTTGATCTTTGTGCCTTTTTCTATTTTGTCATTTTTGTCATTTCTTCAATAATCGATTTTTTTCCGACAGTTCTCGTGATAATATCTTTCTCCAGGCTCCACCCTCTTGCAGGCGAATATTCACGTCCGTACCAAATAATCTGCAAATGCAAATCATTCCATATTTCTCTTGGAAACAATCTTTTAGCATCTTTTTCTGTTTGCACAACATTTTTTCCATTCGAAAGATTCCATCTATACATTAATCTGTGAATGTGCGTATCAACCGGAAAAGCAGGAACACCAAAAGCCTGTGACATTACAACACTTGCTGTTTTATGTCCAACAGCAGGCAATTCTTCAAGGGCTTCAAAACTTTGCGGAACTTCTCCATTATGTTTCTCAATTAAAATTTGAGATAAACCGTGAATTCCTTTTGATTTCATTGGAGACAAACCACACGGACGAATAATTTCCTTAATTTCCTCCACAGACATTTTTACCATATCATACGGATTATCGGCTTTTGCAAACAACAAAGGCGTAATTTGGTTCACACGAACATCTGTACATTGGGCAGATAATAAAACTGCAATTAAAAGTGTATAAGGATCTTTATGGTCAAGCGGGACAGGTATAGTAGGGTAGAGTTCTTTTAACGTATTGATGACAAATTGTACGCGAGCTTCTTTATTCATTTCCGTATTTTTAGAGTCGTAAAAATAGTGTATTTTTGATGATGTGCCTAATCCAGCTTTCCGTTTCAACTCCTCATTGAGTCAGTAACATTTTTAAGTATTTAAAAGAGCTTCCTCCGGTCGCTTTTTAAATACAAAAAATGTAAACTGCCACAATTCCGGGGTTTTCACTGTAATCTGGGGCATGAAAATAATTAATAATTATTAATTGTGAATTGTGAATTGTGAATTGTGAATTGTGAATTGTGAATTGTTTCTATGTTATAATCTAAAATTAAAAAAAAATCCCTCTCTCTTATAATCTAAAATCAACAATCTAAAATCTAAAATAAAAATATGACAACATTAAAAGCAGGCGATAAAGCTCCAAATTTTTCTGGAGTAGATCAAGAAGGGAAAACGCATAAACTGGCAGATTATGCCGGAAAAAAATTGGTAGTTTTCTTTTATCCAAAAGCGAGCACGCCAGGCTGTACAGCCGAAGCTTGTGATTTAAGAGATAATTTTCATCGTTTTCAAGCCAATAATTATGAACTTTTGGGAGTAAGTGCCGATAGTCAGAAAGCGCAGACTAAATTCAAAGAAAAATATGAATTGCCATTTCCTTTATTAGCCGATGAAGATAAATCGGTTATCAATGCATTTGGAGTTTGGGGACCAAAGAAATTCATGGGTAGAGAATATGACGGAATCCACAGAACAACTTTCGTAATTAATGAAAAAGGAATTATCGATGAGGTAATCGAAAAAGTAAAAACAAAAGAACACGCAGCTCAGATTTTGAAATAGTATTTTTTGTTTCAAGTTTCTTTTGTTTCAGGTTTCATGTTTAATCTTGAGTCTAATTTTAACGCAAAGTTCGCAAAGTTTTTTTTTGAAAGCTGAGGGTTTGTTAAAAAGCTAAAGTTCGCAAAGCTTAATCAACACAAAGCTTTGTGAACTTTGTGCATTAATAATGCAATCCATTATATAAAAAAACTTAGCGAACTTTGCGTTAAAATTTACGTCCCAGAAGACAACCTGAAGCCTGAAACAAAAGAAACTTGAAACAAAAAAAAAGTCCCAACTAAGGGACTTTTTAATTCTATGTATTTTGTTCTAATTCTTTCTGCGGATGATATCCAAAAAGATGGTGTTCTTTTATAATTTCGGCAACTCCAGAAGGAAGCATTGGTTCCCAGCCCGTTTTTCCTTGGCTGATCATTTTCAATACTTCGCGAGAGAAGACATTTAAAATATCTGGATTGTAATCTTCAATATCAACCACTTTTCCGTTGAATTTAAAGAATTTATATAATTCTTTCATTCTAGGATGAACTTTCAAATTATCAGAAGTAATAATTTCGCCGTTATCGCCCAACATTGGATACAAGAAAACTTTCATATCGCGGTAGAATAATTTTCCGAAAGCTTCCAGGATTCCTCCGCTTAAATGACGGTAATATTTTTCATCAAAAATATCAACCAAGTTATTTACACCCATCGCCAATCCCATTCTGGCTTTAGTATAGTTAGAGAAATATTCAACAACTTTATAATATTCCTGGAAATTCGAAATCATTACGGTTTGACCTAAGAGAACAAAGCAATTCTGCTCTATCCATAAAATCACGTTCGTCAATTTCACCGTCAGAACGTAAATTCGAAAGCGTAATTTCAAAAACTGTTAACGTATTGTCTTTTTCAACTTTATTCTCGCTTCAGAAACATCTTTAATGATTTCTCATACATGTCAAGATTTACATTCGTTACTGGGCGGAAACTCCCTCTAAAAGCAAGAAGATTCTTTTTGTATAAAACAGCAGCTGGTAAAACATTTTTCCCTTCTGGATTAAACATTACGGCATCTGTCATTCCGTTTTTAACCAATTGCAAACTCATTAAACGATTGTCAACATCGGCAAAACGAGGTCCTGAAAAGTTAATGGTGTCAATTTCAAGCTGATCTTTATCTAAGTGGTCATATAAATAACGCAGTAAGCGTTTTGGATCGTTGTATTTGTAAAAAGCACCGTAAATTAAGTTTACACCTAAAATTCCAAGTGTTTCTTGTTGAAGTCTTGCGTCAGTTTCTTTAAAACGAATGTGAAGTATAATTTCGTTATAAGCTTCGTCTGGCTCAATTTGGTAGCGAATTCCTACCCATCCGTGGCCTTTAAACTGTTTAGCAAAATCAATAGTTGCTACTGTGTTGGCATAACTAAAGAAAAGTTTGTTTGGGTGTTTTTCGCGGCTTAAACGTTCTTCGATCAATTCACCTTCAAACGTCAGCATTTTTTTTAATCGGTTTTCAGTCACATAGCGACCGTCACCTTCAATACCGTAAACGGCGTCACTAAAATCTTTGTCATAGGCAGACATCGCTTTTGCAATTGTTCCCGATGAACCTCCGGATCTGAAAAAGTGCCTAACGGTCTCTTGTCCAGCGCCAATTTCGGCAAATGTTCCGTAAATATTCTCGTTTAAATTAATGCGTAACGCTTTGTCTTTTATAGAAGGAATCTGTTCGATGACCTTGTCACCTTTGAGTTTTATTTCTGTACCCATTTTATTTTAAATAGATTTGTTACAAAGTTAGCAAATTAGGCTTCTAATGAAAGAGAAATAATCCTATTTTTGTAAAAAAATTAAGTTCAATTGAAGGTCTATTTTTTAGGTACTGGTACTTCTCAAGGTATCCCGATTATTGGGGTTGATCATCCCGTTTGTAAAAGCACTGATGCTAAGGATAAAAGGCTCCGCGTATCCATCTGGATTTCATGGGACGAGCATTCGTATGTAATCGACTGCGGTCCTGATTTCAGACAGCAGATGCTTTCCTGCGGATGCCGAAAACTCGACGCCATTTTATTCACACACGAACATGCAGATCATACAGCAGGATTGGATGATATTCGCCCGTTTAATTTCAGGCAAGGTGAAATTCCGGTTTATGCACATCAACGTGTAATTACCAATCTGAAACGCCGATTTGAATATATTTTTGAAACTGTAAACAAATATCCCGGCGCACCAAGTATTAAAACAATCAAAGTTTTAAACAATGAGCCTTTTGCAGTTGGAGATAAAATCGCTATTCCGGTAAATGTTATGCACGGCGATCTTCAGGTTTTTGGTTATCGTATTGATGACTTTGCTTATTTAACTGATGTAAAAACGATCGAACCGGCTGAAATCGAAAAATTAAAAAACTTAAAAGTTTTGGTTGTAAATGCATTGCGCGTTGAACCGCACGATACACATTTTAACTTGCAGGAAGCACTTGATTTTATAAATCTCGTTAAGCCTGAAAAAGCTTATTTAACACATATTAGTCATGTTTTAGGTTTTCACGAAGAAGTGCAAAAAACACTTCCTGAAAATGTTTATCTAGCTTATGATAATTTAGAAATTACAATTTAATTATACCATACAATGAAAAAATCCTTAATGCTTTATCTTTTTATTCTTGCCATTTTAATGAATGTGTTTACTTATACGTTTTATAGCGGACAAGTTAAATTTGAACAAGATCGATATGATAAAACTACTAAGAAACTTAGAGACAGTATAAATTTGGTATCAACCAAATTAGCTGATGCAGATTATTTTTCGCTTGAACATAATGAGAATGCACAAAATTATTTTGACAACAGTGCATCTGGAGGAAAAGTGATTTTATATGAAAAACTGATTCCAGTAGTAACTGAGAAATTATTAGATCTTAATGCAAATCCAAAAGGAAATCCATATACAGGTCAGGATATGATTGGCGGAAAGAAATTCATCATCAATAAAATCAAAATTTTAAACCATAGATGGATTATTGCAGATTACAGCAATGGAGAATTATGGGGAGAAGTCTTACTAAAATACTTTGTTGATATGAATGATAAGATTACCTTTGAAGTAAATCAAACTTGGTTATATCAAAAATAGGATTTTTTAATCCTATTTTTTTTGCTCAATTTTTAAATTATAGGATTATGAAAAAGATAATTTTGTTTGCAATTATAGCAACTCTTGCGTTTTCTTGTGCGAAGAAAGTTTCTTCAGAAAAGAAAGGCTTAAAAGTACCAAAAACCGAACCAAAAACAGAAACGGCGGTAGGAGCAGACTCAGATGCTCACGGTTGCAAAGCTTCAGCTGGATATACTTGGTCTGTAATAAAGAATAACTGTATCCGAATTTTTGAAGGAACCCTACTTGAATCTTCAGAAGAAAATGTAGTAGAAGAAGGAAAGAAATATAAGAGTGCCGCTTACGTAATTTTTGAAGGTAACAAAGCGGAACTTTTCTTAGGTTATCAAGAAGAATCTATCATTTTAGAAAGAAAATCCGAAGGTGATTCTTGGAAAAAAGATGATCTAGAACTAATTCCCTGGAAAGGTTATGTCTTGAAAAAAGGTGGGAAGATTATTTATACAGGAAAGTAATTTTTTAGTATTCAGTTTTAAATTTGTTTGCAATCTAAGAACTGTGTCAAAGTTTCAAACTTTGACACAGTTCTAAGCAGTAAATTAGACTGAACACTAGCTCAAAAGCCAATTCTTAAAATCAAAGAAATTCTGCGGTGCAACACCGTGACCAACAGGATATTCTTTATAAACAACCGGGATATCTAATTTTTCTAAAATTGCTGGAGTTTTTCTTGCCCATTCAATTGGAATAACTTGATCTACTGTTCCGTGTGATGCGAAGATTTTTAGGTTTTTAAAGTCATTTTTTTCAAAACCTTCTTTAATAATTTCTTCATTAAAATAACCGCTCATTGCCACAACTCTCTGAATTTTTTCAGGATACGAAAGCGCAGTGGCATAACTTAAAATTGAACCTTGGCTGAATCCAATTAAAGTTACATTATTGGCGTCAATTGGGTAATTTGCAACCAATTCGTCAATAAAATTAGCAATTACATCGCGAGAAGTTTTGGCTTGTTCATTGTCTGAAAATTTATTCTGATCTGCATCAAAATTGATGGCATACCAAGCATAAGCTCCATATTGCAAATCATAAGGTGCTCTGGCTGAAATAATGTAATAATTATCTGGAAGTTCAGTTGCAAACGAAAATAAATCGGCTTCGTTGCTGCCATATCCGTGCAATAAAAGCAATAATGGATTTTTATCTAAAATTACTTTTGGCTCTTGTATTTTATATTCTAAAGATAGATTCATTTTTTTAATTGTGAATTGTAAGTTGTGAATTGTAAATTTTCAATTTTGTAAAGATTCAAACTTTGACAAAGAGATTAGATAATAAAAATCTGTTTTTATCTGCGTTTTTGCTTGCAAATCAGCGTCATCCGTGTTCAAAATTATACGCTGATAAAACAGATTCGCTAAAGCGAAAACGCGGATTTTAACGGATTTTTTTAATTTTTAATTGGAATTTGCAATTTCAAAAAAATGGAATTTTCCTAACCTATAGATTTTAACCATTTCTGGAAAAGACCGCCAACTAAAGGCATTGGTCTTGTCTGTCCTTGAATGGCGCTAAAAATTCCGTATGTCCATAAAACTGAAATGCAAATCCACATTGGGAAAGTGATGTAAAAACTATCAAAATTGCTTACAATCAAAGCTAAGGAAATAAAAGTTATAGATAAACCTGAAGCCTGACGGATATGAAAAGAAGCAAAACTGTTTTTGTTTTCAGAATTCATTGACATCGCGATCAAAACTCCAATAATTAAAATATAACTAGTAATGGCGATTGATTTTCCTTCTTCGATTGAATTATTCATTGTATTATTTTGTAACAAGTTGATTTTGATTTAAAATTCCGTAAACAGAACCTTTTAGTTCAGTTCCTAAAAAAGCAGAATTTTTAGATTTTGAAAGAATATTTTCTTTCGTAAAAGTTGATTTTCCTTCTGGAGTAAAGAAAGTGAAATTTGCTTTTGCACCTTCCTCGATTGTATTGTTTTCCAATCCGAAAATTGTTCTTCCTGAAGTAAGTTTTGCAACTACAGTTTCTAATGGTAAAACCGTTAATAAAGCTCCAAAAGCACTTTCTAAACCAATAGTTCCGTTTTTAGCCGTATCAAATTCCATTTTTTTGAATTCAATATCAATTGGGTTATGGTCTGAAGTAATGGTATCAATAGTTCCGTCAGCAATTCCATTTAGCAATGCTTGTCTGTCAACTTCGGTTCGTAATGGCGGTGTTACTTTAAAACGTGTGTCAAATCCGTCCAGTTTTTCATCGGTTAAAACCAAATGATGCACAGAAACACTTGTAGTTACGTTTAAACCTTTTGCTTTAGCTTCTCTAATTAATTGAACCGATTTTGCTGTAGAAATTGTAGGAACATGAAGTTTTCCTCCTGTATATTCCAATAAAAACAAGTTTCTTGAAATTTGCAATTCTTCGGCTAAATTCGGAATTCCTTTTAAACCTAATCTTGTCGAAACAATACCTTCGTTGACAACTCCATTTCCTTTAATGTTTGGATCTTGCGAATAAGCAATTACCAAGCCATCAAAATCTTGAACATATTGTAATGCGATTTTAAGCAAATTGGCATTCTCTATACTTTTATTGTAATCTCCAAAAGCAATTGCTCCAGAATTTTTCATATCATAAAGTTCTGCCATATCTTTTCCTTCACTGGCTTTTGTTAAAGCTCCAATTGGAAAAATTTCTGTTGCAAAACCATTTGCTTTATTCTTTACAAAATTTACCTGAGACTGATTGTCAATAATCGGGAAGGAGTTTGGTTGTAAAGCAATTGCGGTAAAACCACTTTTTGCTGCAACGTTTAATCCGTTTGCAATGGTTTCTCTGTCTTCGTAACCTGGTTCTCCAAGCGAAACACTGCTGTCAAACCAGCCTTGAGAAACATGGAGATTGTCGAATCTTACTATTTCGGCATCGTCATTTGGAAGTGAAACTCCTATCTTTTCAATTAAACCATCTGCAATTAAAAGATCAACGGTCTGATTATGAAACGGACTTTTTGAGTCGATAATTTTGGCGCTTTTGATGATTATTTTCATAATGAGATATTTATTTTATTCAAACATTAAATGTTTTTTGTTTCTACCATTAAGAAATTAAGTTAATAAAGGGGAGAAACTTAATTTTCTAAACATTAAAAAAGTAAGTTCATAAAGTAAAAACTTAATAATCTTAATGTCTTAATGGTAAAAAAATCATTTTACAAATTTTATAATTGTCATTTCTAATGCTAAAAATAACAGTGCAAAGATAACAAACCATTTCCAAATTTGGCTGTCAGTTCGTTCAGTTTGTAGCGTATTAAATATAGTCGAAATCGTATCAGCGGTTTTAAAATCGGAAACTACGTTTGTGTTTACCTGACTCAAATCACTTTCGGTTCTTTTGTAATTGAAACTTAAATTTTCAACCCATTCTTTTTTGTCAAAAATACTGTAATTTCCAGCTGTTTCAGGGAAATCATTGAATGTTAATTTGACTTTATTATTCAGAATCTGCTGAATTGGAATAAAAGAATCTTCTGTTCCTTTTACTTCTAAAATGGCATCTTTTGTCAGCAAAACATCAACAAAATAAGGTTGATTGTTTCCAATTGTTAATGCATTTACACCGGTTTTTTGATTGTTCTGTGCCATTTTATAAAATAACGGAACAATTAATGGCGATTGCTGAAAATTTGAATTCTCCGAATTTATTGGTGCCGAAAAAACGGTAATTCCAGAAGTTGGATTTTGAATTGCAGTTACAAATGCGCTTTGATCTTCATAAGATAAAACGGCCGGATATGGACTTGTGATAGCAAATGAACTGCTTGTTTTTGGATATTGAAAATTTGTAATTTTATTTTCAAAAACTCCAGAAAATAACGGATGATCAAAATTGATTTTGGTAATTAGTTTGCTTTCAGTTTTAAGATTATTAAACTGAACTTTTCCAAAATTCCCTAAAAAGGAATTTAGATTTGAAATCGAACTTTTTTCAGATGGAATTACAACTATGTTGCCACCTTTCGAAACAAACGCTTTTAAAGTCGTCTGCAAAGCCTGAGGAATTTCAACTAATTCATTTAAAATTATAGTATTTTGTTTTTCTAGACTATTATAATCTAAAGAGCTGATAGAATAATTATTATAATTGAATTCGGCAGAAGTATAAATTCTCGATAAGAAATTACTTTTTTCAGGTTCGCCAATACTGATAACGTTTGTTTTTTTGTTTTTAGAAATACTGAAAAACAATTTGTTGTCATAAGTCAATCCGTTATCTTCTATAGAAACATAACCATGAAAAGCTTCTTTTGGAATTGTGAACTTGATTTTCTTTTTCTTTGTGTCAAAGTTGATGATTGTTTTGGCAATCAGTTTATTTTGATTGTATAAAGCTGTTGAAATTGGCTTGAAATCTTCGCCATAACCTGATAAATCGACACTTATTTCATAGAAATTCTCTAAAGTCTGATTGATGTAAACGCTGTCAATTGAAACGTTATTTTTCTGCTCAGCTTCCGGGATTATGAAATAGGGTTTTTCGTCAGAATCAATGTTTTTTATATCATTTTCGGTCAAACCAACCGCATCAGAAATAATAACAATATCTTTTTTATGCGCCGATTTATGTGCTTTTACTTTTGCCATAATTGACGAAAGTTCAAATGGCGTTGCGCTGTAGTTTAGATTCTGTAACGAACTTTTAACCGATTTTATATCAGTATTCCAATAATTTTCAGTGTTTGTCAACAACGAAAATTGAGTAGTTTCTGGTGTATTTTCAAGTAATTCCTGAACAGCACGTTTTAGCAATTCTCCTTTTTTGCCTTTTGCCTGCATGCTGAACGAATTGTCTAAAATAATATACATTTCGTTTGAAGCGTTTTTACTGTCTTTGGCTTCAAAAAAAGGTTGTGCAAAAGCGACAATAATGCAAGTCAGCAATAATAGACGCGTAGCTAATAAAAGACGTTTTTTTATTTTTGAACTTTTACGAGTCTGAATTGCCAACTCTTTTAAGAAACGAACATTGGTAAAATAAGAAGTTTTAAAACGTCGTAATTGAAATAAATGAACCAAAATTGGAACAATCAATAAAAACAGAAAGTATAGAATTTCGGGATGTTTAAAATGCATTCTGGCTTCGATTTACTTCGTTACGTTTTGTTTTTCGCGAAGATGCTGGTCAAAAATACAAATTTTTTAGTTGAACCATACTAACATTTTGCACAGAAAAATATTAAACCATATAAGTTCATATTAGAGATTATAAGTAAAAAATATTTGAAGCATTTTAAAATGAACTTATATAACTTATATGGTGGAAAATCGCTCAAAAAATGTAATTTTTCTGGTTTCATTTGTAACGATGAAAAAGATATTATTGCGTATTTTAGCGTATTCAAAAAATAATGAATATGAAAAAATTATATGTAATCTTATTTTCGGCTTTGGCAGTGACAACAGGAAAAGCTCAAAATAAATTCAACTTATTAGTTGGAACTTACACCAATAAGTGCCAAAGCAACGGAATTTACGTGTATGAATTTAATGCTGCTTCTGGGGATTTTAAATTGAAAAATTCTTCAGAAAACGTAATCAGTCCAAGTTATTTATCGGTTTCGGCGAATAATAAATTTGTATATGCAGTAAATGAAAACGGAACTCAAAGTGCAGTGAGCGCTTTTGGTTTTGACGCGGTTTCAGGGAAATTGAAGCTTTTGAACACAAATGATGCTTTAGGCGCAGATCCTTGTCATTTGATTAATGATGATAAAAATGTAATTGTTGCTAATTATTCTGGAGGAAGTATTGTAGTTTTTAAGAAAAATGTTGACGGAAGCATCACAACAGTACAGCAATTAATTCAGCACGAAGGAAAAGGCCCAAATGTCGCACGTCAGGAAAAAGCGCATGTGCACCAAGTTGTTTTTTCACCAGACAAAAAGTTTGTATTATCTAATGATTTAGGTTTGGATAAAATATTTATTTACAAATACAATCCAAATGCTAAAAACGAGATTTTAACTTTAAAAGGCAGTGTCGATGTAAAAGCCGGAAGCGGACCAAGACATTTGACTTTCAGTAAAGACGGTAAATTTGTTTATTTAGTTCAGGAACTTGATGGCACGTTGACAACATTGAGTTATGATAAAACTGGAAATCTAAAAATAGTTGCAGAAACAAGCATTCTTCCTAAAGGATTTACAGGCGGAACCGGTTCGGCAGCGATTAAAATTTCGCCTGATGGAAATTTTTTATATTTAACAGACCGTGTAGATGCAAACGCAATTTCGGTTTATAAAATTTTAAAGAATGGAGGCTTGGAATTGGTAGAACAGCAAAGCACATTAGGAAAAGGTCCTAGAGATTTTGCTATTGATCCAACAGGAAATTACCTTTTAGTGGGACATCAATACACAAATGATATTATCATTTTTAAAAGAGATAAAACTACCGGAAAGCTTACAGATACTGGAAAACGAATTGAATTGTGTTCTCCGGTTGGTTTGGTTTTTACGAAGATTTAATCTAAGGTTCTGAGGCTCTAAGATGCTAAGGGACTAAACAAAAAAAAGCTTCAGCTTTAAGTTTAATCGACTTAAAGCTGAAGCTTTTTAATTTTAAAGGGTAGATACTTAGAACCTTAGCATCTTAGAGCCTTAGGACCTTATTTATCCTTATCTTTTCTCTTCTTATCTCTCGTTTTCAACATATTTCTATTAACAGAACCGTGCGTTTTCTTTTTTGTTTTGGAAGGGCCGCCTAAGTTGACTTTTTTATTCTTTTTAGATTTTTCATGAAAAGCACCTTCACCATCAAGTTTTACTTTTTTCATTAAAAACTTAATTGGTTGTCTGTCTTTTTCAGGTTCAATTAATTTAGTTGAAATTTCAACTTCTTCAGGGAAATCAGTGATTTCAAGTTCCTGATTCATTAAAAGTTCGGTTTCAATTTTGAATTCCTCTTCTCTTGGCGTCACAAAACTAATTGCAGTTCCAGTTGCATCAGCACGACCTGTACGACCAATTCGGTGCATGTATAATTCAGGTTCTTCTGGAAGTTCAAAGTTGATTACGTGTGTGATATCAGAAATATCCAAACCTCTGGCCATAATATCCGTAGTGATCAAACCGCGAAGATTTCCTTCCTGAAATTCAGCCATTGTGCTCAAACGGTAATTTTGAGATTTATTTGAGTGAATAACGCCAAATTGTCCTTCAAAATGTTCTTCAATGCGTGTATGGAGCATATCTGAAATCTTTTTGTTGTTTACGAAAACCAAAACACGATTCATGTCTTCGTTTGTTTCCAATAAATGTTTCAACAAATTTACTTTTGTATTGAAATTTGGAACATTGTATGTAATCTGAGTAATTTTTTCTAAAGGTGTTCCTGATGCTGCAAGCGTAACTTCTTCTGGGAAATCGAAGTAATCGTTCAAAATATCATCGACTTCATCCGTCATCGTTGCTGAGAACAAAATGTTTTGACGTTTTGTTTTCATCATTGCCAAAAGTGAAGTCAACTGTGGTCGGAAACCTAAATTCAGCATTTCGTCAAATTCGTCTATTACTAGTTTCTGTGTTTCGTCAAAACGAACAACAGCGTCCAGAGCCAAATCCATAGTACGGCCTGGCGTCCCAACTAAAATATCTATACCTTCGTAAACGGCTTTTTTCTGTGTATTAATGTTTACACCACCGTAAATACCTAAAGTTTTAACCGACATGTATTTAGTCAGTTTTTCAACTTCTTCGACAACTTGAACTACTAATTCACGAGTTGGAACCAAAACAACAATTTTTGGTGTATTTGTATTTGTGAATTTGTATAAGCTTTAAAAGAGGCAGTAAATAAGCAAATGTTTTACCGGTTCCGGTTTGTGCAATTCCCATCATATCGCGTCCAGACATGATTACAGAGAAAGATTTTTCCTGAATAGGAGTAGGCGTAACAAAGCCTAGTTCGTCAATAGCTTTTTGTAATGATTTTGGAAGATTGAATTTTTCGAAAGTGCTCATTTGCATTAAATTTTGTGCAAATATAGCTATAAATAGCTGAAAAATTTGTATTTCTTAGAAATTACAAAAACTTAAGCGATTCATATTTCTTAAAAATAGAGTTTGAATTACTGTAAAAATCGTTTTATTCGCAATAAAAGTTCATTTGGATTAAAAGGTTTTGCAATAAAATCATCAACACCTAATCTAAAAGCTTCTTCGACAGTATTTTCTTCTTCGCCAAGCGACGAAAGCGCTATAACACGTATGGCTGCGTAATTTTTTTTGATATAGTTAATGATTTCAAATCCCGATTTTAATGGAATAATAATGGCAGTAATCACTAAATCAGGCATAATGGTCTCAATTCGTTCAAGTGCACTTATTCCATCTTTAGCGATGCTTATTTTGTAACCTTCACGATTTAAAATAAATTTAAGAATTTCGATAGTCATATCATCATTATCGATGATCATAATTTTTTTGTCACTAATGTTCATTTTGGCTTTTATTTTTTATATAGTTCGATTTCATCAATCATAACCATTGGCTTTTTATTTTTTCGTTCTCTCCAAGTTGGTACTTTTGTTTGGTTTTCAACAAGGATTTTTAGCTTCGCAAAGCTAGTAAAGGTTTGATTGTCAAACTCCCAAGATTTAGTTGTAATTTCAAAATCTTCTGTTAAATTATCACAAATTTTCTCCTCAATAAGTTTCCATTTTTGATTTGCAAAACCGTAAATTTTTATTTTTTTTGGAGTAAAAATCCAGTGACGCTGATCACTTAGAAAATTCAATTTGAGAGTATTAAAATTCAATTTATTTGTTTCAATTTCAAAAGAAGGATTTGTGCCATACCAGCCAATCCAGTTAATATTGAAATCTTTATAACCTCGATTTCCATCAACTAAACCATAACTCCCTTTGCCTTTAAAATCATCTGATGGCGGTGTTAAATAAGTCACTTTTAAATCTTCACCTAAATGTGTTGTTTTGTTTTTGCAGATTTCAAGCCATTCTTTATAATAATTATCAGGCGAAAGGCCGTCTTCACTTAATTCATAAATTCCTAAATCATTACACAATTTAGTAAATTGTAAAACTCTTTCAGTTAAACCTTCTTTAACGTCTTTTTCGCCTTTATTATTTACGACAAACATTCCGTGTTGGTTTTTGCCATAAAATTTAGATTGCTCAAAATAGGTAAATTCAAGAGCCAACCTCAATTTTCTAATTCGGCCGTTTAAAACAGAATTATCAGCTACAGCATCTGCTGCTTTTTCTAACAATTGATCGTATTGATCCATATTTTCCGGTGTAAAGAAAGAGTTTCGGGCTTGAACGGGACCAGAATAAATATCTAAATAAGCAGTGCTTTTATTTTGATTTTCAGTTAAAGCTTTTAAATAATTTCCAACAAATGGCGCGGCTTTTCCGTAAAAACCTCTTAAAAAATCAGCTGTTGTTTCTTGAATATTGATGTCAGTATCCCATAATAATTTTGCCAGAAGATATTGTCTTAATTCTGAGAAATCTCCCGGAACATCGGCATAACCCTGAACAAATAAACCTTTCACTTTATTCTTTTTAAAGAGCTTGTAATTGCTCTGAAAAGGCTCGAAATTTGGAAAAGGCGACATATAATTTGAAAACTGAACCGTATAATCCCATAAAAATAAATGGGGAGAAGTATTGCTCCAGTTTTCAAGCGTTTTTACAAAATTAGGTTCGGTTTGAGCCGATATTGTTTTTCCTCGATTTAATTCAATCGGGCAGAAATTAGTGTAGATGTTTGGTGCTATTTTTAGATTAACTGGTGGTTTAAAAGTATGTAAATAGGCGAGAGTTGTGATTTTTGTATTCGGAAAATGAGAAGCAATTTTATTTAAAAAATAATAAAGAGATCCCTGTGGACCGCCGTGTTTTTCATTGATTTTTCGACATTCTGTGCATTCACAGTAAACCACATCATCGTTTTGGCTTATGGAATAAAATTGAGCATTTGGAGTTTCTTCAATTATTTTCGCCATTTTTTTCTCAATGAGATTAACCACAGTATCATTTGTCATACATAACGATTCTGCGTTTCTTTTTCCTTGATATAGAGCGAAAAGTTTTGGATTACTTTTGAAATATTCTTTAGAAGGCACTAAAACGCTGAAAGAATGTCCCCAGATTCCGAAATCATTTAAATGCCAATCAAGTTTATGCCAATCTCTAAAAGCTTCATCATAACAATCATGAAAAAATAAGGCTCTATAATCAAATGAAGGCTGATATCGTTTAAGCGTGTTTTTTGCAAATGTAAATTGATCTTTTTTCGGGATATAAGTTTCGGTGGCAGAAAATTTTCTGAATTCCCAAATTTCCAGAAGTGTATAAACGGCGTAACGCATTGATTTTGCGTTTTCAGCAATCAGGTAAATAGATTTTGAATCACTTTTGATGATGAATTCATTTGGTTTCAGTTTTTCCTGATCAGAAATTTCTAAAATTATTTCGGATTGCTCATGATCTTTTTTTTCGCCAGAAATATTATCAAATTCCTTCGCAAAAGCTTTATCGATATATTTTTTTAATAGCACCGCGGCGTCACGAGAATCATCTGATTTTGATAGAATACTATTCTTATTTGTTATAATAATTTCGGATTGCGACATCATTTTAAAGTTAAAGAGAAGAAAAACGAGAAGCTGTAAATATATCTGATGCTTTTTTTTCATGATTTCTAAAATTTATATTGCAATAAAAAGGCAAAATCAAGTTCAGTTTGATATTTATCTGGCGAATATTCTTGCTCGTTTGTTGTAATAAGAATTCCTGCTATATAGTGACTTTTTATCAGTTTATTAAAACCTGCGCTGACTCTGAAAGATTTTAAAGACATTCTGGTCTCATATTCGGCAGCTCGTGTTCTGTCATCTGGGGAAGTTCCGTAACCGGCAATCAAAGTTACATAATCAAATTTTGTTTTGTAATAATATCTCGAAGTAAATATTAAAGAGGGTGCATCTTTTTGAATATAGGATCTAAGATTGAACCAATAAGACCCAATATACTTTCCTAGACCAATATTTAAAGTTTTGAGATCGCTGTTGTCCTGCATTTTTATATAACGTGCACCTAAATCGGCTTCCCAGCCTTTTTCAAAATTATGATAATACGAATATCCTAATCTCCATTCCGGAAAAGCGTTGTCTTTGCTGTAGGCGACATCTATGTAGGAGTAATTATTTTTCTTTGAAAACAAATAAGATTCAACTTCAAACTGCAGTCCGCTTGCCATTACAAGATCAGAAGAAAATCGTTTGGCATAGCTTATTCTCCCAATTAAGCTTCCCCATACACGCTGCCTTAAATAATCGACGTTGGCCAAGTGCCAGGGGCCAACATTGTCCCGGCTTATTGTTGTAAAATTATAATATGTGCCAATTCGATCCATATTTACGGTAGAATATAATTCAAAAAGCAATTGCTGAATTTCGGGATCATTTGGAAACCTTGCCTTAATCGATTTTAGATATTTAGCTTCATTTTTGGTATCATTTTCCAAGGAATAAAAAGCAATTCGTTTAAGCCGAAATGTTTTATCATCAGGATATATTTCGATTGCACGATTTGCCATTTTTACGCCTTCTGTATAGTTTTTCTGTTCCAAATCTAAGTTAATGAGGTACAAAAAAGCATCCGGATATTTATTGCTTCTCTGAATAACATAATTATAATAATATCTGGCGCTGTCTTTTTCATTTACTAAATAATAGTTTCGACCTAGAACCAAATGAAAATCAAGATAATTTGGCGCTAATTTTTTTCCAAGTAAAGCTCTTTGAATATTAAGGTTATAATTGGGACGAGTATTTTGCATGTCTTTTGTTATGACTGTCAAAAGGCTGTCAGTATCTATTTTTTGTGCTTTTACATTTTGATTCGAAAATAAAAACAGACAAAATATTAATAGTATGATATGTAAAGTTTTAGTGCAATTCATAATGAAATTATTTTACAATTGGTTTCTCGAAGCCTTTACGAACCATTACACCCCATTTTTGTTCCTTCTTTGTAAAAAAGTACCAATATCCTTTTAATGAGGCATATACTGTTATGGGATGATACACAAAAGGTTCAATCGCTGCCATTCCTATTAGGGTTAGTAATTCCTTGTAATTTGCATAACTTTTGTATAAAATCTCATCGATTAAAATTGAGATGATGGTGATTGATAAATAAAAAAGATAAACCAAAAGACTGATAATTAGTAAATACTGAAAATCTATAATTCCAAAAATAAAACTGGCAATCAAAGTAATGACTCCTATGAACTCTATTATTGGGACTAAAAATTCAAAACTGAAAAAGAAAGGCAAAATTAGAAAACCAGTACGTCCATACTTTCGGTTTAAAAACATATTTCTATGCAGATAAAGTGTTTGTATCAGCCCTCTTGCCCAGCGAATTCGCTGTCTTAAAAAAACTTCTTTGGTACTTGGAACTTCTGTCCAGCAAAGTGATTCGGGGATATATTTAATCAAAAATTTTTGATTGGTATTGTGCATGTATTTACGCATACGGGTCACAAGTTCCATGTCTTCACCCAAAGATTTATGCCAATAGCCTCCGGCTTTGATTACAATATCTTTATCAAACATTCCGAGTCCTCCTGAAACAAGCAACAACCCATTTATCTGGCTCCAGGCCATTCGTCCAAATAAAAAAGACCGAACATATTCTAGTTCCTGAAATCGTGGATACCATTCTTTAGGGTAATGAACTTTGAATAAAAAGCCTTCTTTTACATCGCATGAATTCGAAATTCTGATGCCGGCGCCAGTTGCAATCACACGGATTTCACTTTCCATGAACGGTTTTGCCAGTTTTAGAATTGTATCTTGCTTCAAAATGCAATCCACATCTGTGCATAAAAACAGAGGATATTGTGATGAATTAATGCCTGCGTTTGAGGCATCTGCTTTACTTTTTCCGTTTATTTTATCTACAACAAGAAGTTTTGAGTAAACAGGATTTTTAGATTTATAATGTCCTCTTACTGGCTGTGTGGGAATTTTTTCTTGGTAGTAAAAATCAATTTTGACCAAATCAAATTCGGTTATTAATTTTTGCAATGTATCATCGGAACTTCCATCATTTACTATTATTATTTCGAATTTAGGATAAGTTAATGAAAGTAGTGATTTTACATTGTAAACAATATTCAGGCCTTCATTAAACGCAGGAGCTACAACTGAAACACCCAAAATATGATTAGAGCGCAACAATACTTCGTCTTCTAGATATTTTTGATATTTTAAATGTTTTATAATTGCCCAATAGGATAAAACAGATAAAAAAATATAAAACAAAATATACCCAAAAGAAAAAAAGGCTACAAATATATCATAAGCGCGTATAAGATGAGACAGGAAATCATGAATCATATTTGTACTTGTCTAATGTGATTAATCATTTTTTGAGTATCAGGATCTTTGTGGCCAAATAAGTCGGCACGTTCAGAATCTAAACTATTGAGGCAGTAAACCATTTTTAGTTTCAAATCTTTTAATTCTTGTTTTGCAATTTTGATCTCTAAAAATTCAAGTGTTTTATCTGAACCAATTACTGAGAGTGTTTCCAGCATTTGTAATTGAATTTCAAGATTTTCATCAGGATATAAGGATAAAATTACATCTTCTGCCTCATATAGGTAAAGATCTCTTATTGCAATAATTACATCGGTTTTTAATGCTATATGTTTATGATGCAATAGGTTTATAATTTCAGCCGATTTGTTTCTGTAATTATAAAACACCATTACCATTACTGCTAATTTTAAAATTGCCTTATTTTTAGAATGTATCCATTGATTTACTTCTTGAGGCATTGGTATATTTTCGGTATGAAGTACATCCATTACTTTTATAGTAGTAATAATTGTTACTTTAAGAGGTAATTTATCAACAGCCTGCCAGTCGCCTTTAGACAATGCCAAATAAGCGATGTTGGCATTAGACCGAATAACTTTATTGGAACTAAATAAGTATTTTTTAAAAGATAAAATGCCTGGCTTGTAGCTTAATGCGTGAAATTGATAAATTCCTTCGTATTTTTTATATTTTCTAAAATCACTTATCAAACTTGCTGTGTAATTGTTCAAACCGAGACGTTCGTAAATAAGAAGTATATTTTTTGAAGCAGAACCTTTTAAATTGCTTTTCAATCGGATTAAATCCTCAATAAGCATGTTTTTACACCATGTTCTATCGATCGGAATTTCTGATTTGAATTTTGCAATTTTATATTTTAATGTATTGCTGTCAGGTTTTGACAAGATAATCTCAGTCAAAAATATTTCAGACTTTCTAGTAATTATGTGTCTGTAAGGAAGTCTGTATTGGTAAACAACTCTTTTGAGAATTAAGGTTGCTGCTAAAGAAAATGTCAGAACTAAAAAAAATGGAATGACAAAATGTTTAATATAAACTATAAAGTGTTCCATAACATGCAGCTTTTACACTTGTAATATTACGAAAAAAAAAAGAAATATCAAAAAAAGAAATGTATTTTTGTAGCTAAAAACCTTCAAAAACTCCAAGTCCAAAAAGTGCAAAGTCGTATTTTACAGGATCTTGCGAATCCATTTCCCTAAGTTTGGTGTCTAATTCGGTTAAGGCTTTTCCATCGTTTTGTTTTCGCGTAAGCAAACCTAATTTTCGAGCTACATTTCCTGAATGCACATCCAGCGGACAAGACAAAGAAGCAGGTGAAATAGTTTTCCAAATTCCTAAATCGACCCCTTTTGTATCTTGTCGTACCATCCATCGGAAGTACATGTTGATAAAGGTAATTTAGGTAGTGCTGATTTTAAACTAATGTATCTAAAAATACTTGATTGTTTATTAATTCTAGCTCTAAAATACTTTGCCAATAGTTAAATCCAAACAAATCTCTATTTAGTTGGATTTGTTTGGTCGTTACGTCAATAATATCTTGCAGTGGCAATTTCCCAATATATGGACGTATTTTATTTTGTAATGTTGGAATAACCAAATCGTTATTATCTGAAAATCGTTTGAAAAGTTTTAATCTTGTGTAATGTTGCTCTATTAAGGAAAATAACTTTTGGTCAACCCCATTTTGATTATCAAGATAGAACTCAGTAGTAAAAGTATTATTGAGAAAACCAATATTTACGAAAAGATATTGAAGCTGTGGTAAATTATCTAAATACAAATTTAAGTACAATCTTTGTCCATTATGTATCCAATATTTTCCCTTTAAACTATTACAAGTAGAGCAACTAGGAAATAAATTTAATGGATTAACTACATACTCAGCAAATTCTTCTTTCGGCAGAATATGGTCAAAAGAACTAACTTCTCCAATTGTACAATTTTGACAAGTGTTAATTATGCGATTTGTTGAGCTGGTTGTAATTCCTGCTTTAAAGGATTGGATTATTTTACTTTTGTAACTATATAAACTTAATAAATCTAATTTTTCATTATTTTCATATCCATGAGCTTTTATGGTTTGAAGCGAATCATTATCAAAATTAACTTTATAAATTTTGTGTAATGATTCAATTTGTGCATTTAATGCATTCAACCTTACCTTTATATCTTTATCAGATTTAGTAAGTTTCTTGCTATTGATAACACTTTTATGAAACTCAAAACTATTTAATTTATAACTATTTAAATTTTTCATTTGCTCAATCGGCTTTTAATATAAAGTTTTGCATTTAAACTTAATGGAATATCATCAAATTGAATCATAGAAACAATCTCATCAAAACTTTTCCCATCATCAATCTGCTCATCAATGATACGTTTGTATTGCTTAGGTATTTCTTTATTGCCAAATACTTCCTCAGTTAAAGTGGTTAGGTTTTCTCCAAATGATTCGATGCCAATTCGTCTTATCATCGGAACATTACCTACACGCTCCATAACGTAAACATTTTTTGAAATCAATTCTTGAACAATTAATGGAGAATGTGTTCCAATTAAGCAAAATGATTGAAATTCTTCAACAAGTTCATAAATTGTGTTAACCAATTGAGAAATAGCATTAGGATGCAGATGAGTTTCTGGTTCATCATAAAGTAATAATGAGTCAAATCTTATATTGGCAGTAATTTCTGTTATAATATATAGTAATATGTTTTGACCTGAACTTAGGTAATTCTTAATTTTATTAAATCCAGAAATACTTACTTCAAATTGATTATGGAATGAGGTTAAGCTCTCTCTCTTTACCAAAAACTCATTTAAAATTTCAGGTTCAATGAAATTTAAAAGTATGGCGCGCCATTTATTTATTCTTTCTAATCCTTCAATTTTTTTCCATGTTTTATGAAAACGAGTTACTAATTTTCTTTCATCTAGAACATTACCCTTCTCATCTTTTAGCCCACAATAAACATAATTGAAACGTGATGTTTTACGTGGAATATCAAAACGGTCAAAAATACTATATGAAACGGTAATCATTTTACTAAACATTGGAACAAATGGATGAAAATGTTCCGCTTTATTTTGTGAAATATTTGTTGGAAGAGATGTTAAAAGTTGTGTTTTACCAGTTCCATTTTTACCAATAATTGCGTAAATTCTATCTGCTAATATTTGATTATTGTTAAAGTTGAAAGATATTGAAATCTCATCATTTGAGTATTTTGGTTTGAAAACATAATCGAAAGTAAACAATTGCGATAAATCTCGCCCATTTAATTTATGCTTTATAAGCCTAAGAGTCCTCTCAGCATCATCGTTTCTTATCAAAGAATTTTTAAATGCATTCAAATTTTCAAATTCTTCTTGTTTAGATGGAAATAATGCAGAGTCTCCTATTGCAAAGAGAATGTCTTCAAAATTATCAGGAAATTTATTTTTTAATTCAATATAATAATTATCGTTTTGTCCTAATGAGCAATATTCTGGAGATAATAAATAAAATTCCGTTGGTATTGCATCAATTGTAATTGGATTATCTTTAAGCATAATTTTAACCATGCCAAAGCTTGTAGTTCCTTCTGAATTTATATAGTAAAGATAAAATGAAGTTTTATTATTGTAATCGTCCCAAACTCTTTCTCTCAGCAAAAAATATTCATTATGTTTTTCGGCGATATGCTGAATGCTTTCAGAAGATTTTTGAACAAGAAATATAGTTGTATTTTTTTTTATTTCAATTGGAATATATTCAACCTCTTCTTTTGGGAAAACCTTATAGATTGGAAATCCATTCTCGGCATATTCATAAATTGAAAGTTGTAGTTTATCTTTCTCTAAAATATTATTTATCTCGATTACAAGCCCAATTATTTCCATATCATTGTTTCGATATTTAGGAGATATAACTGTTTCTGTAAATTTTATAAAAATTGTATCATCATCGTACAACTTTAAACGATGCTCAAAAAGGTAGTCAAAATCCCAATCACTATTATTAATCATATGCTGGAAAATATCTCCTTCAGCATTTGTATAACGAGAATCTTCTGATGGCATATCTGATAGATTCCAAATCGACTTTAGAAATGGAAAATTTGTGCTTGTATAACTGCCACTATAATCGTCATCAACAAATGGCGTATTGGTATTTACTAATATCTTATAAATATTTCTTTTGGATTCTAAAGAAATTGTCATAATTAATGTGGATTTTATTCAAATATATTAATTGTATTGTATGGATGTGTAATGATTTTAAATAAATTACAGAAATTGGCAATTTGTTTTTTACAGCTAAAAGATAAATTTTAAAATAATACTAATTTCATTGTATCTCACCCTAAAAAAAATTAAGCATCATTAACGGAACGGTAATTTTCAAATTTATTAATTAGATTACCTTTACTGAAAATTTATTTATAAATAAAGAACACCAAAAATGTTTGAAATAAAAAAAGACGAGTTAAAAGATTTCTTAGATTCTAAAGTATTACAATACAATACACTTGATTTTATCGAGCCAGACCCTATTAGCGTACCGCATAGATATTCATTGAAAGAAGATGTTGAAATTGCAGGTTTTCTAGCCTCAACTATTGCGTGGGGAAATAGAAAAATGATTACCAAAAATGGTCATAGGATGATGGATTTATTGGGTAATTCACCATATGATTTTGTTATGAGCCATGATGATTATCAACTGGAAAGATTAGAGGGTTTTGTTCATCGTACATTTAATTCAGATGACTTAGTTTATTTTATAAAAGCATTAAAATATATTTATTCTGAGAAGGGAGGTTTAGAAAATATTTTTACTAATAATCAGACAGATGATTCATTACAACCAGCTATTCATGAATTCAATAAAATATTTTTTGAAATTCCACATCAACCTAGAACTAGAAAACATGTTGCCGACCCATTTAAAGGCTCCGTGGCAAAAAGAATTAATATGTGCTTAAGGTGGTTTGTGAGAAACGATAGTGCTGGAGTCGATTTGGGAATTTGGAAAAATATATCTCCGTCAATACTATCTTGTCCGCTTGACGTTCATTCAGGGAATGTAGCACGTAAACTAGGTCTTTTAGAAAGAAAACAAAATGATGGAAAGGCTTTATTAGAACTAGATACTAATTTAAGGCTCCTCGACCCTAAAGACCCCGTAAAATATGATTTTGCTTTATTTGGTTTAGGAATATTTGAAGGTTTTTAATTTTGAAATCAATGATTCAAACTTACCAATATTCATATATTATTAATAAATACATAGTCAATTTACTACTTTAATTAATTTATAATTCTATTTGTACTCATACTTTTGTTCAATTTCAGTTTTAAAAAAATTATCATATTTTCTATTCCCCAAATTGAAAATTATTAAATTTTTTCTTGCCCTTGTAAGTCCAGTATAAATTAACTCTGCATTTGAAAATTCCTTACCTTCTTCTTCCTTTTCAATTAATAAAAATAATGTATCAATTTCCCAACCTTTAAAACTGTGTATAGTCGAAAGTTTAATCGTTCCAGTTTTCATATAAAAATGATTCTTTCTTAAACGTCTAATTTCTTCAATTTTAGAATTATTGTCTTTATGTTCATGATACTCTTCTTGACTTTCAAAGGCAGTTGTTGTCTTTTCGTGTTTTATGGTTCTTATAGAAAAATCTATTGGCCTTAAGATATCTACTTTTGAAGATAAAATCCCTGCATTTGATGAATGAATTTCATTTAATTCTAGTACATCATAAACTTTTTCAAATAAGAATTGAGATGAAAAAGTATGAAAATAGTGGTATTCAATTATTCGCTTTTCGAAATCAAATTGTGATAATACTTTTAAATCATCTAAACCATATTTAAGCCCAAACATTGTTTTTTGAAACTTGATAGCTATATTTCCAATATTACTTGCAAAGCGATGAGATACGTTTAAAGATTTATTCCAGATACCAGCAACAGTTCTCACAATTGGCTCATTATTTTCGTCTAATTCTCGCTCGTAAATATTTTGTTTTTCGTCTCCAAAGACCACAAATTCAGTTTCTGAATGTGTAAAATATGTTGTAATAATATCTACCCAAGATTGCATGTAATCTTGAATCTCATCAATTAGAACAACATCATATTTTTTTATTATATCTTTTACAGATGCAAAGAATGCAGTATCCTGCCATGCTTCAATACCATAAATCTCTAAATTATTGTTATTAGCTTCAGTCTTGAAAAATTGATGGTAATTTGTTACATAGAAATTATTCCAGTTGAATTCTTCTCTAACATCACTAAGTCTGTCATGAATATAATTTTTAAGTGAAAGATTATATGTTAATATTAGAATCCTGTTGTTAGTACGTTTATGTGCATTTATTGCTCGTTTTGCTAAAACTAAGGTTTTTCCACTGCCAGCGACCCCTTTTATTTTTCTTCTTGGTCTAATTTCACTTCTAATTAACTCTTGTTGCTCTTTTGAGTAAACTATATGTATGCCATCTTCAATTTGGTGAATAGGTGGCTTCAAATAGCGATGAAAACTGATATAAAGTGTATCATCAAAATAATAAGAATTCTTATTTAACCAAAATTTTGTCAAAAGTGAATTCAATTTTTCTTTCGTTAAGGAATCATATCCTAAACAACCAAAATAGCTTATGAAATTACGATAAGATTTATAATGCTCGTTCTTGAAATCGTTAAGTACAAAACTACTTAAACTATGCTCCGTGGCTTTATGGAAATAAATAGCACAATTGACAGTAGCCCAATGATTTTTATTTTTTATTCTTTTTGCAAATAAATCTTCTAAGTGCAAATTAAATAAATTTGATTTATAACTCTCAACCTGATGAAATGGAGATTTTAGAAGCGAATTATCTTTTACTAATCTCCATCTTGTTTTTTCATCAATGTAATAATGATTTAAATTCCAATCTTTTACTTCAATTAACAATACCCCGCTACCACGACGCATTAAAACGATATCAGGATTATCTCCATTTAAGTAAGGTTGATAATATATTTCATATGTGTCGTCCAAATTAGACAATAAGAAACTAAGTAAAGTCCACTCTCCTTCGGTAGGTTGTACTTTCTGTTTTTTTATTACTTCAATAGTAGGACTTAATAGTGCCATTGCTCTTCTTTAATATTAGAAAATCATTTTTACCAAATATTTAATATATCAGTTCCTAAATTAATTGCTCTATCACTTATTTTCTTTTCATTCCACACTTTGTCGCCATTGTCATATAATTCTAAAATATCGAAACGAGTAATACCTAGGTCGTTATAATGTCTTATTCCTCTTTTTCTTCCTTCGCCTTCAATTTTTCTGGCAAATTCGTAATTTCTAAGTGAAGTATTCAATGAGCTGTTTAATAAAGTCATATTTCCAATTGAATAAATTTTTGAATAGCGTTCTTTTTTTGCTGTTTCTCTGTCTTCAATAGAATTAGATAAATTATCTACAATATCAACATTCCCCCAATATTCCTCCCATTTTTGAGGCATGATATGTTCTAATGAATAGTTATATTTTAGTTCTTTTACAGATTGTTTACTATCATTTCCTCTACGATACAGTTCAACCCAAAAGAGTAACAAAGTCGCATTTTTATTTGAAATATTTGAAAGTCCAAGCAATACTTCATTGTCCGTTTTTTCTGAAATTTTAGTATCAATAAGAGAATTATCCTTTATAAAGTCTTTACACATTTTGTTATAACTCTTTGTCTCAGATTTTGTAATCATACGCCTGATGACCAATTGTTCCACTTTTTTTAATTCTTGGAGGAGCTTTACTTCATTTTTATCATATTTGAAGAATAATGAAAGAATGTAGGGATGGAATGTAGAAATTTCACATATGCTTAAAACATGAAAGAGGCGAGAATAATTGTCTTGATTATTGAAAAGAGTACTGCTTGTGAAAACAAGTATTTTTTCGCGAAATAGTTTAGCATATTTGGATATTTCCTTAATGAATGCTTCTAAATCAGTTTTATTTATTTTCAATATATACGCTTTATAAAGATTAGATAAATCAGAAAGTGTATGCTTATCTGGGTCAAAAAAACCTTTTATAACAGAAATAGAATGTAGAAGAATTTCAATGTTATCTCTCATTAATCTTCCAGTTGCTCTAGGTGTATCCCAAAAATTAATTGCTTCCTCATCAATTGCAAATATTTCTTCCCAATTATCTTTATACAATGTTTCAACATCTTCTATATTTTCAAATATGTCTAAAGCTTTTTGGAATAGTGCATTTTTGATAATATCAGCACTACTTAATCTAACACCCGCACTATTAATCGTATCAAAAATTGCTTGCTCATCTTCTTTTTCAGATAAATCTATAATAACAAGTATTTTGTTTTCTTGGTCAAGAAGTCTATTGAATAAATCGACTCTTTTATTTATATCAATAAGTTTTAATTTTTCACTAAAATATTTTAAACATTGAAGAACTTTATTTGACTTTGATGTGGTTTTTGTAGCAGGATTTTCAACTATAATTGCATCAAACTCATCTTGAGAAATTTCATTTTTAATAACTTTCTGAAAATATTTTTTATCGATTTTTGAATGTTCTATTTTTACAAAAAAATCTTTATCAGTCTGATTTTTTTTTAAAAACAGATAGTTTTTAAGTGATGACTCACAATTTTTTTGAGTTTCCTCTTCAAAACTATTATACAGGGCTCTAACCAAAATGCTTAATGTTGTAAGCCTTTGTTGTCCGTCAATAACTAATACTTCTTTGGGTTTCCCTGTTTGTTTTTCTAATTGTTTTAAAATTAACGAACCTAAAAAATGACTTTTATTAAAGTCAAGTAAGTCTGTTAAAATATCATCCCAATTTTCAATACTCCAAACATAACCACGCTGGAAAAATGGAATTCTTACAAGTCCTTCATTTCCTAAAAAAGTTAATGACATTGCTTCTGCTTTCATTTGTTTTTTTTTTGATTAAATAATTTGGTAAGTTTTTGTGTTTAATTTGCTTTATATGAGTATTATCTTCACAACTTCATCCCATACATTCTTGAATCCAGTTCTTTCCAATTGGAAATATACTTAGACAACTCAGCCCAAAATTCTTTAGAATGACTTTTTACTTTTGTATGAACCAATTCATGAATAACCAAATATTCAATAAGCGAATATGGGAGTTTAATGGCGTGAAAATTTATGATTATTGTATTCGATGGAGTACAACTTCCCCAGCGTTTTTCAAGTTTCATGAACTTAACATTATTGTAAAACAATCCAGTAGATTTTGCTTTCTTTCTTATAATAGGCTCTATTTTTTCCTGTGCTTTTAATCTGTAATAATTCTCAAATGCCTGGCGCAAATTTTCTTGAATGTTTAGATGCTCTGGAAGCGTAATTTTGAACTTAGATTCCGTAAAATCAATTTCAATTTTATTACTATCGTTATCAATATTCAACTCAACGTAATATTTTCTACCTAAATATTGAATTCTTGAACCAGTTACAATATCACCATCATCTATTGAACTAACCAAATCTAATTTATCCAGAATCCATTTAGCTTTTTTTAATATAAGTTTATCTGCAACCTCTTGTGATATTATTTTTCCTTTAAGCGTAACACCAATACCTTTTTCTACGCTAATATAATGCGATTTAAGACCCTCTTTTTGTAGTATAGAGTACTCGATGGTTTTGTTGCCATATTTAACATTTGAAGTCATCTTATGTATTGTATTTATGAATTTTCAACTTTTTAATTTCCTTTTCAACAAGATTCATGTCTTCTGTATTTAGAAATGAAATTGTTCGATACATAATTGAAGATAAATTCTCTAACAAGTATTCTCGTTTTAAATCATTATTCCTTGTTCCACATCCTAATGGTTTTGGCAAGAGGGAGGACATTCTATTTGCGCAATTCTTTCCAACTCCAAATAAAATAAGCTCCTCATTATTTATATTTTTTAATTGGTATAAACCACATCCAAACGGTGCTTTCAATACTTCTCCTTTTCTAGGGTCAGGAAAATTAAGCCACTCAGACCAGTTGTATTCTTCTATTTTTTTAGACATCTTTATTTTTCTTTAAAACATCTACCATTTCTCTTGCCTTATCTTTAGCTTCCGAACGTTCTAATTTAGTTTTTAAGAATCGAATTATTTTATTTTCAATGTCTTTTTGAACCTGACCCTTAGATTCCCAAGCAACAATACTTAATTCGCCTTTTATAAGGTCAAATAAAGTTTTAGTTGCATCTTCAGCATCGTCACCAAATACGAGTTTCATTGAATTATAAACTGCTCTTTCACGTTCAGTCACAAAACCTTTTTGTTCGCCCTCTTTTTGCTCGTTGATGATTTCATCTTGCATTGCAGTAAAAGCAAGTAACAATTGAGCTTCATCAATACGTTGTGCTTCTTTTTGTCTCAGCAATTCATCTAGTCTTTGTGCTAAAGGCTTGTAGAAATCTGGGTTTTTATCCAATCCAACCTTGATTGTATGCTTTAAATTATTTCGCATCTTCAACTCTTTAGTAGCTGGTGATGCATTCATGATTTCTTCTTTGAATTTCTCTTTATCAATTATAGAAATAGGTTCTTCTAGCAAACTTAAAACTCCCAGTGATTTTAAATGTTCATCAATCATGGCTTGAAGCATTTTGCTTTCATCTTTTGTGATTTTTAAATCATCATCGTCAGGAAAAGCATTTCTGGCTCTTAGTTTTATTTCGTTGAAAAGTTTAAAATCGCCTTGAAATTTCAATGCTTTGGTATTTGGTAGAATAATATTGATTGATTTATTGAAATCCTTCAAAAGAGATTTAAAATCATCCCTTCGATTAATTGGTTCTATAAATTGAACGGCAGAATCAATAAAATGTTCTCTTTCATAATTTCTATCAATTTTCATTGGTTTAAAGAAATCGACTATTTTGGTATGATTCATTTCCAATTTTGGAAATTCTTCATTCAAATTTTTCAAAATATCATCAGGTCTAATGTCACCTGAAAAGATTTCTAAAGCTTGAATTAAATATGCTGTGATTCCATTATAGTCTACAATAAAGCCCGCACTTTTTCCTTTTCTTGAGCGATTTACCCTGGCAATTGCCTGTAAAAGATTATGTTCTTTCAAAGGTTTGTCCAGATACAAACAAGATGCAATAGGTGCATCCCATCCAGTCAGTAACATATCAGAAACTATCATTATTGCTGTATTGTCAAACTTCTTTTTACCTGATTTTTCTGTTTCATTCTCATTTCCAAATGGAAGCTTAAAATCATCCGTTGCATCTTTGATATCTTCAGGGGGAACGACATAAATTGACTTTTTATTACTCGGATTTTTTCTGTTCCATTCTAAGGTTTCGTAATACTCTTTTGCAATAGCATCTGACTTTGGAGAACCAATACTAACTACTACTTTAGAATCAAAATTATGATAACCTTCCTCTTTTAGTGAGTGTAAAACCTGTTGATATTTGATGGCGGCTTCACGACCACTACAAACCAACATTCCTTTATTACCATCAGGAAAAATCTTTTCTCTAAAGTGGTCAACTATATGTTTAGCAATATCTTGAATTCGCTCTGCTGATAATTGATATTTCCTAAGTGCTTCACGTTTGAGTTTATCTTTTTTATCTTCAGAAACATCCGCAAATTTTTCTTCAAACTCTTTATCTAATTCTTCTTTTTTCACATCAAGTTTAGCTGTTCCTTCATCATAAAACAAAGCTACTGTTGCACCATCAGCTACAGATTCTTTGATAGTGTAAACATCAATATACTCTCCACCATAAAACTCTCCAAGGGTTGATTTGTCTTCTTTAGAAATTGGAGTTCCTGTGAAGGCTATAAACTTAGCATTGGGTAATACGGTACGCATGAAAGAGGCTAGAAAGCCATAATGACTTCGATGCGCCTCATCTACTAGAACGTATAAGTTTTCTTTTTTGGAAAGTTCTTGAAGTTCTACTTCTTCTCGTTCAATTTCTACCCATTTTCCTTTTTGCAGTTCCTTGGTAATTTTGACAAGTATTTTATCTTTTATATGCTTTTCAATCATCAAATTACCACGCTCTTCCAATTCTGTCTGGTCTTCAGATACAGTTGCCTCTTTATCCGTTTCCTGAAATTTCTGGATTGTTGTAGTTATAATTCCTCCATAATCATTTCGAAGTAATTTATCCAAATGAACAACAGATGAAGCTTGATTTATATTTGTGAATCCAACATTTCGTAAAGTATTGCTAATTTGTCTGTCTAAATCCTTTCTGTCAGTCATTATTAAAACCGTTGGATTATCAAAGCTGTATTCAGGAGCTTGTAATTTACGTGCAACATAAGCCATTGTTAAAGATTTACCAGAACCTTGAGTGTGCCAAACAACACCGCCCTCTCCCGCTTGTAAACGCTCGATGGTTTTATTTGTAGCTCTTATTTGCTGGTATCTTGGGAGTTTTTTAATGGTTCTGCCTTCATCCAACTCAAATAATACAAAGTGGCGAATAATATCTAAAACTCTTTCTTTTTGAAAAATGGAGTAGAGTAATTTATCTTGCTCGGTTGGCTTAGCTCCAAGTAAATCTAAGTTATCTTCTTTATTGGTTTTGAATACCGAATAAAATTGCTGTGGTGAAGAAATAGCTCCATACAGACCTCCAACTTGCCAAATTCCGACGAGAATTTGATTAAAATGAAAGAGCTTTTCATTTAAATCTTGATATTCTTTTAAGTCGCTATATGCAGAGTCCCATGCATTAGGAGCAATTGGAGATTTACATTCGATAACTGCAATAGGAAGACCATTGATAAAAACAACTAAATCAGGTCTTGATTTTCTTCCAACTCTATTATGAAAAGACATTTGGTTTACAACCAAAAAATCATTATTCTGTGGATTGCTATAATCTATAAAATGAACTGGACAGAATTCTTCCTTCCCATTAATTAATTGTTTTGGAGTGAAAGTTCCGCCTTTTAGAATATCCCAAACGGCTTCATTAATTTCCATTAATGAAGCTCCAGTAACAGATGTGACTAGACTATAAGCTTTATTAAGATTATTATCGTCTATCCAAGGATTAATACGGTTGATTGCATCTAATAATCTTTGTTTAAGAATCACTTCGGTTATATCATTACGTTCGTCGAGCATTTCACCATTATAATAGTGGTAGCCCATTTTTTGAAATAAGCCTATTGCTGGTAACTCGCTATGGATATATTCTGGTGATTGAATCATAATTTATATTTTAATCATGCAAAGATTATTCAGAAGTTTACTTTTAAAATTAATATTTAAATCGACATTCAAAGTAAAGTGCTTAGGTTTATACAGTGGGATTAAATTGGGTTCAAATTCTTTTGATAATTTAGAAAGTGATTTAAGATATTCAATAACTTCATGAACTATAGCTATATCTCTTTTCTTAGTAATGGAATCAGGATATTCATTTTGTTCATTATTATAGGTGTAATATCCCGCCGAATTAAAATAACTGGATGTGTCGAAATGAGTAGGTACTTCGAAATAATCAAGAATATATTTTTTATAAGAAATTATTGTTTTTTCTAAAATTTCTACAAATTTATTATTAAAATCGATGTCAGATTTATTCATTTTTTTTACAAAATTTCGTAATGCTCTTTGAATTCCTAAAATAATAGTATCACAAATAATGCCTATAGAAGAGTCAAATCCATTGTAATAATAGTAATAATAATTCAATTCAGACCTTTCCAGATGCTTTGCACAAATTCTATAGCAATGCTTTTTGTCTTCTTCAAAAGGATGTTTCTGTTTTTTAGCTTCTTTATCAATATCCTTTATCGAAATAAATTTTGTTCTTCGAATAATTTCACCCGCATTTCTATCTAAATCTTCTATGTCTTTTATAAGAGGAAAAGCATAAATAACTGCGTTACCATGCTTTTTAGTAATGTTTTTAGAAAGCTTTCTTAATTTAAAGTGCTGATTTGATTTTGGATTATTTAAATTGAACTTAAAATGATTTACTTCATCTCCATGAAAAATACTTCTATTACCATTTTTATTTTTTTTGGGCTCTTTCTCAGAATACTCACCTTTTTTATACTGGATAAATACTACACTTTCATTTTTTCCTGATTTAATTTTAACATCATATCCACCACCAGCTTCTCCTTTAGCATCATCTTTGCCTTCTATATTTGAGTGCAAGCCATAAGCTAATGATTTTTTATTACCATTAAATTTAAAACCATCTGTTGAAGGTGCCGACTCGTTAAAATGAGAGATATAACCTAAATGCCAGTCAAAACTATCTGCCAAATTGAGTAACTCGTGGGTTATATTTAATTCGAGTGATTTTTCGTGTAAATTCATTATAACATTCACTAATAATTATTTCCTTAGTTTTAACATAGATTATTTAAGACAATTGTCAATTAAATATTTTAAATGCTCTTTGTTTTCAACTGCTAATTCAAAAAGATTTTGCGCTTTTATCTTGGCATATTCCACAGATTTATCGGGTAAAATTATCAGTGATGAATCAAAATTATTAAAATTTTCATTTACATTTTGAAAAGAAACCCACCAAGAATAAGTACTGTAATTAGTTATTTTATTCTGATGTTCAATTCTATACCTATCAATTTTCTGCATATCGAATTTTGGGTTTTCAAACCACAAGCCCATAGTTTGGTCACCTGATAAGTGCTCATAAATAAAACCTGCTTTAGTATTGTTTTTAAGAAATAAAGAACATCCAGAATTACGATAAAATATGTCAGAATCTAATATAACTTCAAATTCTTCATTATTTATTTCTACTAAATGTTTGAGTTCTACTTCGACATTTTTCCAGAAAGCTACAATTAATTTTCGTTTCACCATATTCAAATGGTTTGCAATTTCATAAGCTGATTTGAATTTCTCTTCAGATGACGTTAACATTGTATATATTCTTTCTTCGTATACGCTCATGTTAGAATGTTTTAATAATATCTAGATATTGTTGGGCAATAAATTTTACTTTTTCGGATTGAAGTTCTTGAATATATGCTTTCATGATATTTTTCACATCATGACGATAACTCATATTGACTAATACTCCACATTTTTTTAATCTTTCTCGTTCCGATGCCGACATCGAGAAATCACTTGCTTCGGCACCACTTTTAGTCAAATAAATGAGAAGAATGTTATCATCACTAAATCCTAGTTTTTTACAGTAAATATAATATCTTGATAATTGTTTCCCTTGGTCTTTAGCATTGATTTTGTTTTCAATGACTATGACAAATTTCTCTTTTATATCAAAACTCTCTATAAAAATATCCAGTCGTCCGTCTTCTGTACTTTTCTCCTCTTTCACTCGAAGATTAGATACTTTTAAATCTTTATATAGATGCTTTTTCTCTTCTGGAGCTATCGAATTTATAAATAAATTAAAAAACACTAATCCTTGAGCATGTGAAGCTCTTGGATTTAATAAATTAATTAAATAAGGCGTATGCGTTTTGGTTTCACCATGACGAATATTTAAAATATGGAATATATTATACTTCTCAGCTTCTTGTCGATTCCAATTGTGATATTCCTTTTTCATTACAGTGAAATCATTCAGTAGCGATTCATATTTTGGGATATCTTCATCAATTCTCTCTTGTTCAAAATTGAGTTTCAATGCCTCATATTCGCCAATCAATATTTCAACGCTGGTTATGTCATCTTCCATACTAATATACTTTTACTCTAATCTTGCCAGTTAACAATTGTTGCATCAAACCTTGTTTCAATTCTTGATAACTAACTTTCTTTTCCAATAACACTTCTAATTTGTCATCAACTGAATTTAATATTTCAGCAATTTTTGTTTGTTCCTCAATAGGTAAGGAAACTACTGGTATTTTTCCCAGTTCTCCAAGGTATACGCCAGCTTGAGCGGAAGCATTTGAACGAAGTAAAAGTTGCTTGATAAAAATATCAGACTGGAAGTATTGCTTGAAAAAATATGAGTTATGATAATTGTCTAATCTAATATATCCTACACTTCTTTGAAAAGTATAATTGTCGTTGTAATTATTAATAACTGCAACCCTACCAATTGAACCAACAACCGTTAGCATTACGTCTCCATCTTTAAGTTTAAAGTTTTTGTGAATCGAATTAAAATCTTCTTGAGATAGTTTTCTACAATCATTAGGAATGTATATTTGACCGTTGCGAATATCTTTTGCACTCAGTAATGGTATTCCACCAGCAACTTCTTTATGTGTTGCGTGAGTTCCGTCTTTTATTTGTTCTGTAATATCACTTAATTTCACAACCTCCCAACTCTTAGGAATAATCCCCAAAGTAGAATCTTTAAACTCAGTATGACCGATGCCTTTGGTTAATAAAAGTTGTATTAAACCTTTTTTGAGTTCTTGGGTTTGGGTAATTTGTTGGTCTATTATTTCGATTTTATCATCTACGGTGCTTAATATTTCGGCTATTTTTTGTTGTTCTGGGAGGGGAGGTAGTGGAACAGTATATTTTTTAATATCTCCTAAATTTAACCCTGGTTGTGCTCCTCCTTTTTCAAAAAGTCTTACATTCATTTGTCCAATCCAAGAATTTAAAACTTGATAATAAAAACGATAATCTGCCTTTTTATTATCTATTGCTATTCTAGCAGTTGTCTGGGTAATGTTGGCTCCCTCTAACCATTCTGGAACAATCTCCATATTGCCAACACCAGCTCCTACGATAGTTGTTATTAAATCATTCTTTTTAAGTCTAGCTCTTTTATATGGTTCTTCTACTTTTGATGAAACTTTGAAAAATTCATCTGGTTGTACCCATCCCTTAGAATAATCTTTTCCCCTAACTAAAAATCTACCATTTGGGTCAAAAGAACCAGGTTGAACAATACCATATGTAATTCCCCTATCAAGTTGAATTATATCTTCCAAATTTATTATTTTCCAATCGCTAATGATAGCACCTATTTTTGTTTGTTTAATCATACTCTCAGTTCCTTTAAAAACTCTGCCAATTTTGCATCAATTTCGGTTTCTCTTTTTTCTAATTCAAAAAGTTTTAAATGTACCGACTTTATATCAACTTCAGCTTCAGCTTCAGAAGTATCAATATAGCGAGAAATATTTAGGTTGTAATCGTTTTCAGCCAATTCAGATACATCAACAATACGCATGTATTTTTCTATATCGGTAACACCATCATAAGCTTTTACAATTTTGGAAATGTGTTCTGGTAATAATTCGTTTTGGTTTTTACCCTCTTTATAATCACTGCTGGCATCAATAATCTTTACTTTACCTTTTTGAGCTTTGCTTTTATTTTTATTAATAATCCAGATTGAGGCTGATATTCCAGTATTGTAAAACAACGAACTGGGCAAGCCTATGATGCCTTCTACCAAATCAGCTTCTAATAAACCTTGTCTAATAGTTCCTTCACTTCCACTTCTAAACAAAGTACCGTGTGGTAAAACTACACCCGCTCTCCCGTCTTGTTTTAAAACGGCTACCATGTGTTGTAAAAAAGCTAAATCAGCATAGGCTCTTGGAGGTATTCCGTATTGGAAACGTCCGTATAGGTCAGTTACTACTTTGGCATAATTTGGAGTTACTTTTTTTTCTTTTCCGTCTTTGTCTAGCTTTACCTCAATAGAGTTTTCAGCTGGTGTCCACCATCCATCCATTGAAAAAGGAGGATTAGCAATTACTCTATCAAATAAATCTAATTCATTATTTTCGTTTTTGTGTTGGGGATTAATTAAGGTGTCACCTTTTCTAATATCGGCATCCATAAAGTTATGAAGCAACATGTTTAATTTACCAATTGCCCAAGTGCCTAAGTTTTTTTCTTGACCAAAAAGGGATACGTTTATGTTGTTTCCAACTTTTCCGTTGGGTTGTTCTGCAATGTAACGAGCAGATTCAATTAACATACCACCAGAACCACAAGTTGGGTCATATATTTTTTGCTTTGGTTCAGGTTTAATCAACTGTACAATAAGTTGTACTACACCACGAGGCGTGTAGAATTCGCCTCCTTTTTTACCAGCATCATCAGCAAACATCTTAATTAAATACTCATAAGCATCTCCTAATAAATCATTCGATTCTAGATGAGAATTTCTTAATGAATGTTGGTTAAAGTGTCTTAAAAGGCGTTGTAGTAATTCATCAGAAAGCTTTTCTTTATCACCAAATTTGGTAGCAGTCATTACACCTTCTAAAGAAGTATTTTCACGCTCGATTCCTGCAAAAGCTTTATCTAAAGCAATACCAATATTCTCCGTTTCTTTTTTGATAGTTTCCCAACGTGATTCGATTGGCATTTGAAAATAGGTTTCATCTTCTGCATCCTCACGAGAAACTCCATCACGCTTCATAATGTTTTCCACTTCTTCTTCAAACACATCATTAGAACGTTTTAAAAATAATAATCCAAAGATGTAATTTTTAAAATCGGAGGAATCAATACTTCCTCTTAATATATTTGCTGAATCCCATAGCCATGCTTCTAAAGTAGCCAGTGATAGTTTATTATCTGCCATTAGTATTTTATTCTTTATATTTTTAGCGTAAATATAGAAGAAAATATGGCATTTTAGGACGATTTTTAGCGTTTCATTGTTAATGTTTCATTCAATAAACAAACTCAGACAGTTACTATTAAAATCAATACGTTTACTAATTCAATTTACAGAATTAGTTAAAATATTTCTACATTTATAAAATGATTAAGACTATTATTATTGACGATGAATACAACGCTAGAGAGTTTTTAGAAAAACTTTTGACACGCTATTTTCCTGATAAATTTCTAATTCTTGATAAATGTGAAAGCGTTGATGAAGCAGTTGTCTCTATTGAAAAATATAATCCAGAATTAATTTTTCTTGATGTACAAATGCCTAATAAAAACGGTTTTCAACTTTTTAAAGAGTTGAATAAAGTAAAGTTTGAAGTCATTTTTACAACTGCACATTCAGAATTTGCTATCGATGCTATAAAATGCAGTGCGTTGGATTATTTATTAAAGCCAATCAATTATATAGATTTATTAGAGACCATCAAAAAATACGATGACAAACAAAACAAGGCATCACAAGAAGAAAAACTAAGATTGCTTTTAGAAAACATTGATACTGGAGGTTCAGAATTTAACAGAATAGCACTACCAACAGATAACGGATTTGAATTAATTAAAACTAATGCAATCCTGTATTGTGAAGCTGATAGTAACTATTGTAAAATTGTTTGTCTTGACGGAAGAAATATTGTATTGTCTAAAACGTTGAAATATATTGAGGAACTTCTACCAACTTCTATTTTTCAAAGAATTCACAAATCATATTTAGTTAATCTTAATTACATTACTCGATTCAATAAAACAAATGAACTCCTCGTGGAACTAAGCAATGGAGAAACTTTGCCCGTATCTGTCAGAAAAAAAGAAGACTTTATAAATGCTATCATTCAAAAAAAGTAATCTATTATTTGTTCTGCTTTTTGTTGTTGAAATAGCTTTTTCACAACAATTTCCATCAAAGAATTTTTCTACAATTGATGGACTTCCAAATAATAGTGTTTACTCAATATTTAAAGACAGTCGTGGCATTCTTTGGGTAGGAACAGCGAATGGATTATCTGCTATCCAAAACGGAGCAGTAAAAAACTATTATACTTCAGACGGTTTAGCGCACAATAGTTGTTGGACTATTGTCGAAGATAACAATCACAATATGTGGTTTGGTAGTCATGGTGGAGGCTTGACCTTTTATGATGGTAAAAAATTTGCAGTCATAAATCAAAAAAAAGGATTAATCTATGATAAAATCAGACGATTATTTATCCATAAAAATCTTCTTTATATAGGAACCGAATTCGGGATTTCTGTTTTGGATATCAAAACTCATAAAATCCTTTTGAGCAAGAAAATTATTGGTTGCAGGAACTTATTTCAAGTCATGGATTTTGTTGAGATAAATTCTAAAATTTATTTCGGAACTTTTAACGATGGTTTTTGGCGTATTGATTTATCAACAAAAAGTATAAAGCTGATAAATCATAAACAACCTGCTATATTTTCATTTCATAAAAAAAATGATAGTCTTTATATCTGTAATAGTGATAATACAAATAGAGCCATAAATAGAATTAGTATAAAAGATTATTTAGCAAACAAAGATTGTAATATCAATTTTGGAAGTAGTGTCTTTTGGAATTTTGTTACCGATAAAAGGGGTATAACTTATATTGCAGGGAATGGAATAAACTTTGCCACAGGTGGAATTTATAGAATAGACAACAACAAAGTTATTAAGCTCAATAATTCTTTCGGAATCGAAAGTTTTGAGGTTTGGAGCCTATATTACGATTCGAAAATGGATAATCTCTATGTTGGCACAATAAACAAAGGATTATTTAAAGTTGACTTGAAGCAAGAAATTAAATACTATCCCGCTTCTTTCTATCAAAAATCAAAATTAGATATTGTCTCTATTGTAAATTTTCAAAATCAAAATTTAATTTTACATAAACAAGGATTGCTTTTTTTAAAAGAAAACAAAATCAAGACTGAAATATCAAATGAAAAGTTCTATGATTTTGCTTGTTACAATTTCAGAACAAACCTAAAATTGAAACAATATGGATATTTTGATGCCTTTTCTAAAACGAGATTAGATGCGTTTGAATTAAGAGGAGTTAAGATTGCTAATTCTATGGTTTGGGTAAATTCAACTATCGGTATATTTGGAGTGAATAGTGATGGTATAATTAAAGAATATTATCCTTATTCCGTTAGTGCTTTTGATTTCGAAAATCAAAGTAAAATTATTTTTCAAGTCGCTTATGGGATATTCAACACTGTAAATAATTTTAAAAACACTACATTTTTAAAAGAATATCCCGCGAACAATTTAAATAATCCAAAGGATGCTTTTTCCATTTTACCATTAAAAGGTAAACATTTCATTGCCTCCTTATCTCAAGGATTGTACGTTTATAAAAATGATAAATTTTATTCATACTATTTTAACAATGTATGGAAAGAAAATGAATTAGTTCAATTGAGAATTAATGATAAGAATCAACTTGTAATAGCAAATTCATTTGGAGATATTTTCATTATTGATGTTTCAAAGAATTTTAAAATAATTAGAAAAATTGACCGTGCACAATTAATCGGTAATTCTATTTCATTTTTGGAATGTTATAAAGATTATCTATTTATAGGAACAGAAAAAGGATTAAATATATATCGAAACGGAACTATTCGTCTTGTTGACGAAGAACAGGGACTGACTGCGAAAGCTTTTACTTCTTCAAATATAGACGGAACAATTTTGACAATAGGAACACAAAATGGTTATTTTGAATTTGATTTTGAAAAATATATTTCAGCAAAAAATACCTCAAGAAAAATAAAAATTACTGGACTAGAAGTCAACTTTGAAGCGATTAGTCAAAATCGTTTCAAATGGTTGAGTTATGATTCAGACCAAATAGTACTTCCATATAATAAAAATACATTATCACTACACTTCGAACCTCAAAATGCTAAATATCCAAGTAAATTGGAGTATCGATACAAAGTAATAGGATTGTCAAATTCGAATTGGAATAAATGGACAAAAGATAAAACCATCAACCTTACATATTTGCCAAATGGCAACTATAAAATTAGGCTAGAAATGAAAGATTTGTTTTCTGGAGAAATATCCTCAAAAGATATTTTGAACATTCAAATAACACCTCCTTTCTGGAAAACTTGGTGGTTTATATTAGGTAGTTTAACTATTGCCTGCGTTAGTGGTTATTTGATATATATTAATCGCATTCATACAATAAAAGAACAAGAGCGGGCAAAGGCAGAAGTTCAAAAACGCTTGGCAGAGACCAAAATGGAAGCTTTACAAAGTCAAATGAATCCTCATTTTATCTTTAACGCTATGAATTCCATTCAGAATTTTATCATAGACAATAATACAGATGATGCCTTGATGTATATGGGTGAATTCTCAAAAATAATTCGCCAAACTCTTAATAATTCATCAACTCAAAAAATTGCACTATCTGATGAAATTGAATATTTGAAATCCTATATAAAGCTAGAGAATATGCGCTTTAAAAATCAAGTTGCATTTGAACTAAATGTTGACGAAGAACTGGATTTGTTTGAAATCGAAATTCCTCCAATGTTGATTCAACCCTTTATAGAAAATGTATTTGTTCATGCTTTTGATTCACATTTTATAAATCCGAAATTAGTACTTTCATTTAAACAGAACGATAATTACCTTATTTGTGAAATTATTGATAATGGAAAAGGAATGCAGTCTAGAAATTTAAATAAACTTCATACTTCAAAAGGGATTGCTTTAGCCAAAGAAAGGATTGCTTTGTTCCAATTTGAGAATTCGAATCCAATCGTAATAAGTTCAGTCCTTAATGAAGGAACTACAGTTATTTTGAAACTTAAAATGTTTTAATTTTTAACGCTTAATCATCAAATCCTTACGAGAACTAATTGTCATATTTTTAGTTACGTCTTTATATTAGGTTTGCCTTTATAAACTTAAAAAAATAAAGGAAATGAAAAAATATTTGCTGTACTCAATTTTGGTAATTACTTCGGCATTTTTGTTTAGCTGTACTAATGATGGTGATAATTCATCTGATTCAAATGAAAGTTTAAAAGGGCAACTAAAGGTTACTGAAACATCAAGAATTGTAACAATTTCGGGAAAAGTTAAAGATGAAGATATAGCAAAATATTTTTATGATGATGGTAAATTAGTTTCAAAAAAGAATGAAAATACGATTTATTCAGTAGCTCCAAATGGTACAAGTATCGACAATTACTTTTATGATGCAAGTGGAAAATTAATAAAAAAAGTGATTTTAGAAAAATCTTTAATTGATGAAACCTATTCACCAGAATATATTTTTGAATATTCATATAATGAAAAAGGGCAAATAACTGAGCAAAATAGAAATACCGTTGCTTCTAGCAGTTCTACCAAAAATAGTATTACAAATTTCCAGTATGATAATTTAGGTAGATTAATAAAAATAACCAATCCAGATTTTATTTACGGACCCCAAACGTATGCATATTATGATTCTACTTTTAATATAAAGCCATTTTTGGGAGCTCAATATGATAATAGAGTGAATATGGAAAGATTTTTATCTCCTACAAAAGCTTATGCAGACTCATATCCATATAGTGCTAATAATGTAATTTTTTCAAATAAAGTTTTTACGTATGATACTAAAGACAGGATAATTAAAATAGTATATCCTGCTGGTAATGATAGTAATTACGAAATAACATATGAGTATGTTGATTAATCTATAATGTAAACTGATTAATGCTTCAATATATCTTGAAAGAGATTTCACTTACCAAATTAGAATAAACTAAAATCAAGCATTATATCATGAATGAATTGAACGAAAATATAATTGAGAATTTAAAGGAAATTAAACTTTTTTTTGATGGTGAAATTATATCAGAAAAAGAATACTCAATCTTAAAAGCTGAAATATTATCACTTAAATCAGAAGTAAATCCTTCATTACACCCAAAAGAAAACTTTAAAAACAAAAAGGGTGTTTTGATTTTAAAATTTGATGGTCAATGGTTTTTATTTGATACTAAAACAAAATTATTTGTAAATAATCATTTACATTCTACACACAGTACAAAAAATGGATTTAGAGTTGAAATACCACTAAATTCGAATTCAATCACTATAAAACTATTACTATCAGGAATAAAATCTACAGAATTTGAAATTGAAGAGCTTTTAAATAACAAGAAATACTCAATGGATTTATCTTACGATACAATTAGAGGAAGATATAGCAGTAAATATAAATTTTCAGAAAATGGTTAAAATCAAAACAAGGCAATCAATTCATAACAAACCAAAGTTTGTAGGTATCTTAATAATATTTGTAGTAGTACTATGTGCAATTTTAAATCTGGCTAATAAAACAACCGTTTCAAATTTAGAACATAGTTATGAAGAAAATCAAATTACATCATCTAATGATAATTCTAATAGTTCTGCAATAGAACAAATTTCAAATCAATGTAGTATCTGTGGAAGAACTTTTCATAATAGAGGTTATGAAGAGGGTGTAGATGGAAATTGGAGAGAATTACCAGATGGCAACAGAGGGGATATTTGTAGCCCCGCTTGTGGTGAGAAACACAATCAACAATTTAATGCTATAGAAAAAAAATACGGTGTTGGTTCTGAAAGTTCGAGAAGAAATCTCCCTAATAACAATTATAATACGGTTGATAAAGATGGAAATTTACATGAGCCAAATGCTTGCCCAGTTTGTAAAGGAAAGGGGTATGAACTAGGACGCAATATCGGTAATGGAGAAAGAGAAATGATAACTTGTCGTTTTTGTCATGGTTCTGGTTCGAAGTATAATTAATTTTTTGGTCTTTTTTAGTCTAAAAAAAACACAAAAACATAGGAATGAATAAATTTGAAAGTTTAAAAAAAATCATATCATTATTAGATGAAAATTTAATCTCAGAAGAAGAATTTAAAAAATTAAAATCTGATATTTTTTCAGAAAAAGTTGTGAATTGTAACGATGTTGACAATAAAAATTCATCTCCATCAAAACCACGAACTGATTATCATTCAAATAAAAAAGAATGTCTTAATTGTAAAATCTTACTCCCAATTTATGTTAAGAAGTGTGCTAATTGTAATTATTCTTTTGTTTCTGATATAATTGGAGATGGAAACATTAATAATACAATTTATGCAAGTGAAAACTCAGATGCGCCAGATAAACGCAATCGTTTAATATTTAAAATCGTAGTGAGTGTTCTTTTAATTATCGGCTGTACTTGGTTACTTTTATACGAAGGAAATAATACAAATAAAGTTCAAAATGAGACTGAAAATATTAAACTTGATTCTTCCAAGTATAATATAAATAAAGACTCAATATTAATAAACACTTCGAATAGTAGGGTTTCAAAAGACATTACGGAAAACAATGATTCCCTTTCTGATGAAAATTTAGAATCTAAAGAAGTTAATAATACAATTTCCTTAGGAAGTTATTATCATGGAGGTATTATATTTTATTTAGATTATGACGGAAAACATGGTTTAATCCGAACAAATACAATCGAAGATGAAAATGGTTTTACATGGGATTTGGCTAAACAATCAAGCGAAGAGTATATTAATGATGGGTATGATAATTGGTATTTACCAAAATCAGAAGAATTAGAAATGATTTTTGCTGATAAAAATGAAAATCTATTAAAGGATGGTAAATACTGGAGTTCATTTTCTGGTTCTGAAAATGGTAATTTTTTAGGTTATTCATCGTCAGATAAATCATTTTGGGTTGCTTCAAGAGATTATAGAGTCTCTATGGCAATTTTTATTAGTAAGTTTTAATATTCAAAATATTATAGAAAAGGATTGCAATGCCCGTTTATTTTGAAGGTACTAAAAATAAGAGAAAGCAAGTGTTACTTAACCTAATATGTTATACTGAAAGAAATTATAAGAATTTATAAAAATAAAAAATTATAAATTAGCTATTCTCTTTACCTTAGCAACAGTTCCAAGCGATACATCGTATAATTTCACGCATTCTCTAACGCTGTAACCACGTTTAAGACCATTAATAACTTTAGGATATTTTGATAAGAATTGCTCATTTTCTTCTGAGCTGTTTTTCGGTCTACCACAATGGATATTATTCGCTTTGGCTTGTTTCATCCCAGAACGAATTCTAGAAATCAATGTTTGACGTTCATTCTTCGAAAATAAACTAAGTAAATTGGTTAAAATTTCAGTTTGGAAAGATACTTCTCCGTTTTCGTTTAAAGTCTCAGAATTTAGGTCTTGAAAGTATACGCTAATTCCTAGTTGATGAAGTTCATCAAGTAAGCAAAGTGTTTGAGTATTAGACCTTCCTAATCTCGAAATTTCGGTACAAAGGATTTTTTTAAACTTTCCTTGTCTGGCCTCATCTAATAATTGTTGAATTCCATGACGTTCATGATTTGATTTTGCTCCAGATATTTTTTCTGTTATTATGCTCACAACTTCGTAGTCGAGTTTATCAGCAACTTTTTTTAAATCGTTTATTTGTCTTTGAAAATCCATAGAGTCTAAACTTACTCTTCCGAAAAGGGCAACAGGTGTTTTCATATCTTAACTGTTATAAAAAAAGGGTTACTGAATTTTGATTTCGATTTACTGACCTTATATGGCATTTTTTACTTATTTACTGTTATACAAAAAGGTAAACCTTTATTTATAACACTTATACAAAGATTCCAGGGATTTTTTTAATACGCAAGTAAAAACTTGATTTTCCTGGGCTTATGATATTTATATTAAAAGGAAAATATGGAAATTAAGTTACAAACAGGAAGAGTAGTTGAAGTAGAAGCTTTCAGTATGAACAGAACTTATGGAGGTTTATTAATAGGTGAACCAAATGAAGTTATGAATGACATTATTATTGGTTCGATAAGTTATTCTAAAGAATGGGGAAACAGAAAAGCATTATTAGAAAAGAAAAATATGTACAGTAAAAAAAATGTACTGAAGTCAATAATCTATTCAGTTTGGTTAACATCTGAAGCTGTTCCAGAAAAATTTAAAATAAATGATTTGAGTTCAATAGTATTATTATGGTTTGGAGAAGAATCAATGGAAAAATCAATTAAGGACATTATTATTGAAGGTATTTCAGATTTTGATTGGGATAAAAATGCCGAAAATATTCAATATTAATATTTCTAAAAAAAACAGCAATAATGAGTGATGCAATGCTTATAATATCAATAAAAACAAGCTGTTAAAGGCTAAATTGGGCAATAATTGATATTTTATCTCCTTAGCTTACGTGCTAAGCAACTCCCTTTTGGGGTATTTAAAATACTGAAAACATTGATGTTGGGAACAGTTTTTTAGCTAAAAAAAACTAAAAAAAATATTTTTTCAAATTGGGACTTCTTTATTAATGTAGCCAAATTTCTACTCCTAAAATTTTAACAAGGGTCATCATATGCTCTTCTTGGGCATGGGGGGAGGGATATCTCAGGGGGGGGTAACGAAGGGGATGTAAATAAATAACTTCGTATCTATTGACTATTTTTTTAGTTTCCTTATATTTATTAAAAAGGGTTTGAAACCCTTTTGCTGGGATTCCAGATAGTAGCTCTATCTGGTTCTCTCCCCAGCTTAATATTGAGAGAGTAAAATAACAAAGAGAGAATATATTATGAAATGTTTCAACAAAATTACGTCAATACTTATGACAGCATCAAAAATCCTAAAGTGGTATCAACCACATCTATTTCAAATTGGTTAAAATCAATTTCTAGTTCAGAACATTCTGAAACAATAACAAAAGCCAGAAATGGAGAACTTGATTATGATAAAACAAAAGCAAGCTTGCCATGTGTGACTTATAATTTTCTATACAACAATTATAAAAAAGATAAAAATGTAATATCTGGTACTGGATACATCTATATAGATATCGATGATGAAATGTTTGATGTTAATTTACTTGATTCAAACAAAGTTTATGCCTATTACAAGTCCTTTGGTGGAAATGGTTATGCAATAATTGTAAAAGTTGAAGGATTAACTCTTTCAAATTTTAAATCTTCATATAATTTTATTATCGAGCAGTTAGGTATTGAATCCTATGTCGATATAAATGCGATTAAAGCAAGTCAATTTAACGTTTTGTCTTACGATGAAAATATTTTCATAAATGAGAAATCAGTAATTTTTCAAGCAGTAAATAAAAAAGTATCATCTAGTAGTATTAAAAAAGAAAAAGAGTGTATAGCAGTAAATGATACTTTTTCAGATTCTAATAATATTAGATTTAATAACATATCGGATTATTTTATTAATGTTGAAGATGATTATATCATGTTTGAGAAAAAAGAAAAATTATGTGTTCCTTTTATTCCGAGAGTAATTATGAAAGGAAAACGTAATTCGACGATGTTCTTTTTATTGTCACAATATGCTTTATTAAATCCGTCAGCTGAAGGTGGTTTTTTAAGAGCATGGGCAGATATAGTAAATCAGCATTGTTCTGAGAAATTAAGCTCATCTGAACTAATTAGCATTATAAATAGTGTACTAAAGAAGAGAGAGGAAGGTACTTTAGAGCCTCATTTTAATAAAGAACGTCGAATAATTTTTAATCCAAAATCAAAATTTACGGTTATTCAGAAGCAAAAGACAACAGCAGTTTTATTAGGCAAAATGAAAACAGACAAGACCCAACAAGCAATTAATGACTGCATAGAAGATTGGAATTATGAAATTGACGGTAAAATTGACCAAAGAAAAATATCTGATAAAATCAATAAGTCTATTGCAACCATAAAAAGAAATTGGAGTCCATTTAAACTGCATGTAATTGAGTTAAATAAAAAACAATTTTCAATTAAAGATAAAATTCACCCACATAGGAAAATACAAGACCAAAAAGGTAAAAACTTATATTCAGATATTAAATTTTCTTTATGGAATGGACAAATTGTTTATATACCTAATAAATATACTGATATATGGAATGAAAATGCTGAAAAGAAAGGCTTAACTAAAAGTTTTGAAAAGAACAATTCGAATCAATTTCAATTTAATTATGATTTGAAAAATGTTTTTGGTTTATCCTAAACTTAGAATGGTATTATCATTTTGAAAAAGATAAAGATAGTCCTATGTTACCTGTAAGATATAAAATAAAAATACTACACAAATTAACCTTAATAATAAATTAAATATATTTGTATAAAAATTAAAAAAATATGTTAGGAATCTATACTCGAATTTCAGGAATTAAAGCTATAGGCAAGGATACTTCAATTGAAATTCAGACTACTGAAGGCATAAAAGTAGCTTTAAGGCTTGGAATGAATTATAGAATATATTCCGATGTTGGTATCTCGGGAACTAAGGATGAAGTTGAAGAAAGACCAGCATTTGCTCAAATGATGAGGGATATTGACAAGGATAAAATTACAGCTGTTTACGTCTTTGACCAGTCGAGGTTGGAAAGAAATCCTAAAATTTGGCAGATATTTCAATATCAAGTCAATAAAAAAGATGTAAAGTTTTATCCTAAAGGCGTTGAGACAGATTTAACTGACCCTGCAATAAAATTTGCGGCTGGTATTCAATCTTTGACCAACCAATTATTTGCTGAACAAACACGTGAAAAGGTTAATTTAACTTTTGACAAACGTGCTTCTGAAGGAAAAACACATGGTGCCTTACCCTATGGATATAAAAAAAGTAATGATGGGATGTATGAAATAATTCCAGATGAGGCTGAAGTTGTCCAAAGGATATTTGATTTAAGTTTGGCAGGAAATGGAACATATACCATTGCAAACATATTGAATGCTGAAGGCATACCTACAAAATTTCAAAATGTTAGTAAAAAAGATTCTATTATACGCCATGATTCATATACTGGTGAGCAACTTGTGTATTCAAAGAATTCTATTCAATGGCGTGGTAATGTTATATATGATATGCTAAAAAATACAGTTTATAAGGGGATACGTGTTTGGAATCGAAAACCAAAGGGAAAGAAGCAAAGAATTGAAGCTAGTGTACCATCAATTATAACTGAAGACTTATTTGACAGGGTCAATAAAAACTTATCTAACAATAAGTTGAAAGTTGGGAAGCGAAGTGAATTTAATTATTTGCTTAATGGTTTAATTATTTGTGGGCATTGTGGCAAAGAATATAGAGGCAAGAAAAGAATAGCAAGTAAAGATTCTGCTTATAAATGCATTCAACAAGGAAAATGTCCAGAATCACGAGGTATATCAATTGTCAGGTTTGAAAATTTTATTATTCAGCATTTATTTATCAATAAGAATTTAAAAGAACTATTACTCAACCTACCTATTAATACGGACAATGAAACTGTTTTAAAGGCTAAATTAGTGTCATGTGAAGAAGAACTTGAAAAGAAAAACAAGCTAAAGGAAAAGCATCTAAAATGGCTTAACGATGAAGAATTAGAAGGTGATGATGCAATTATGGAACGGTATAAAAAAAACATACAAAGTATCGATGGTTTAAAGAGAACTATTGAAAATTTAAAATCTGAAATATTAGAATCTGATTCTAATTTTGCTAGAATGAAAGTTGAAAATGCTGTTAGTGAATATAAACTTACATCTAATTTTGATGACACTAAACGACTAATACATAGTTTAGTAGAAAGAATAACAATTAATCATACTAAGCTAGAAAAAGGTGGGTATTTCTACATATTTATTAAGTATAAAGGCTTTGAGGAATATTCGGCATTTATTACGGATTGGCTTTCTGTAAAGTGGAATTGGATGTATTATGCTCGTGGAAAAGCGACTAATGAAGCTCAGCGATTACAAGATATTGAAGACCAAAAAGCGATATATGATTTCAAAGGAATTGAATATACAGATGAAGATTTTATTGACTTTGAAGCAGGGGAATCAGTTTCAGCGATGGTTGATGAAATTATTCTTGACAAAAAGAATTTAGTTACATTTAATTAAGGAAACTTTTAAAGTCTTTTTTTGTAAGTTTTAAGGCGTTAAACTATTTTGTTCTATAAAATAATTAAGTTCCAATTTTTGACTATTTTTGATATGAATGAAAAAAAAAACAAATAACCATAATTATATATTTCCGTGGATTTATTACAGAGAATTTCAAACTACATCATTGAGAATGAGTCGACTTCTTTAGAAAAAGCTTACATAAATTTAGTTTATGATAAAGAAATAAGGATAGAAAACTCAGATAATATTTATATAAATGCATGGATTTATGGAGATAACACAACATACAATCAATTAATTACGCATCATTCAATAGGACAGCATTTGAGAGAACTGATGCCAAAAAATCTATATATAAATTTAGGACGATTTACTTTTAACACTTATGATGAAGAACAGCAAAATGAATTTAAAATAGCTTTTAAGGATAATTTTGAAGAATTAATTATTAGATTAGGGCAAAGAGAATATAATAAAATTTGTGACGGTTTAGATTCGTTTCTAAACACATTGCCCGATTACACAGGAATATGTTATAGAATTTTAGAATTGGAAGATAATAGAGTATATTCTGAGAATATTCAGGTGAATGATTTGATTTCGGACAAGTCGTACCTAGCTACTAGTTTATTTCGCGGTTCTGGAGGAAAAAGTTCATGGAGTGATTTTTGTTTTACTGCCGTAGTAAAATTTATTTTGAGAAGTAATACTGGGAAGTATATTCATTCTAATATCACTTCAGAGAAAGAGGTTTTATTTGGAAGAAACACTATTTTCAGAGTCACAAATATAATTCAAAAAGATAATAAAGTTTTTTATGTTTACGCTGAAGAAATTCGTTTGCCTAAAAATAATTCTCAAGTTGTGAAAAATATTTTTACAGGATTAAAATATTAATTTTTCAATACCACATTAATTACCCTTTTTAATATGTTGATGCGTTTCGCAGCCGAATTATTCATTGGATCTGAAATGTGTTTTTGAGTTCTCGGCAAATGATCGATTTCAAAAAATATCTTTTTGAATTCATGTATGCTTTTCTGCAGACTATTTTGCTCTTGATTTTTAGCAAAAACAGCTTCAAGGCCGTTATGATTTTTGTAAATGTGCTGTAATCCTTTGATGAATCCACCAAAATCTTTTCCATTAAAGGTACGGTGTACAAAGGTTTCTAGATTTTCTAAATTCTCATCAGAGTGTGACATGACAAAATCGTAAGGTGTATTACCCATTAATTCCATCATTTTATGTGAATTCTTAATAATCATTTTACGGTTTCCCCAAGCGATTGAAGCACTTAAAAATCCTGCAATTTCAATATCTTCTTTTTGAGAAAATAAATGCGGAATCTGCACAGGATCACTTTCAATGAAATCCTGATTGTTATATTGAATGACTTTTTCGTCTAAGAATTCTTTTAATTCGGTTTTATTCATCTTTAGTAACTTCTGTATTACTAATCTGGCCATCAACCATAACCAATTTTCTATCGGCCATATTGGCTAATTCTTCATTATGCGTTACGATTACAAACGTTTGACCAAACTCATCTCTCAGCTGAAAAAATAACTGATGAAGATTTTCTGCAGAATGTGTGTCTAAATTTCCCGAAGGTTCATCGGCAAAAATAACATCAGGTTTGTTTATTAAAGCTCTAGCTACGGCAACGCGCTGCTGTTCTCCGCCAGAAAGTTCATTTGGTTTGTGATTAATTCGATGAGATAATCCTAGAAAATTCAGTAGTTTTTTAGCTTCTGCTTCAGTCTCGGCAGCTTTTTTTCCTGCAATATAAGCTGGAATACAAACGTTTTCAAGAGCTGTAAATTCAGGCAGCAATTGATGAAACTGAAAAATAAAGCCCAAATTTAAGTTTCTAAAATTAGATAAAGCTTTATCATTTAATTTCAGAATATTTTCTCCGTTTATAGTTAATGATGTATCTGCATCCGATTTTGAAGGTTTGTCTAAAGTTCCTAAAATATGCAGTAAAGTTGTTTTTCCGGCACCAGAAGCGCCCACAATTGAAACAATTTCTCCTTTTTTAATATGCAAATCAACTCCTTTTAAAACTTCAAGCTGATCGTAGAATTTATGTATATTTTTTGCGTGTATCATTTTTTTGAAACTGTTTCTACAAAGAAACAAAGAATCTATCGATATAAAAATGGGTTATAACAGAAATTTATGAATAACATTTTTTAACGTTGAGAATATGTAAGTTAAAGGAAAAACAATATAAATTAGTGGTAAAATTATAATTTACTTTTATGAAAGTTTTATTGAATATGAAATCGAAGTTAGCGTTCCTTATAATTGCAATAATGCTCATTTTTATCAATGCGAAAGTTTACGATAAAAATTCGTTTGTAGTTTATACAATTGATACAAAAAAGCAAGATTTAATGCTTTTTTGGAAAAATGAAAAGGGTGAAAAATTTAGAAGCATTCAGAATTTAAAAAATTGGGTTGAAAAACAGAACCAAACTTTAGATTTTGCAATGAACGCAGGAATGTACAATAAAGAAAATGCGCCACAAGGTCTTTATATAGAAAATCAAAAGACTATAGCAACGCTGGATACTTCGACAGCAACAGGGAATTTTTATTTAAAGCCAAATGGAGTTTTTTACATAACAGATCAAAATGTTCCAAAAATTTGTAAAACGGAGGATTTTAATAATGCGAATGGAAAAATAAAATACGCGACTCAATCTGGTCCTATGTTAGTAATTGACGGTCAGATTCATCCCGAGTTTAAAGAGGAATCAAAAAATTTGAATATTAGAAACGGAGTAGGGATTCTGCCAAATGGAAAAGTGGTTTTTGTACTGTCTAAAAACGAAATCAATTTCTATGATTTTGCCAATTATTTTAAAAGCTTAGGATGCAAGAATGCCTTATATTTAGACGGATTTGTTTCAAGAGCTTATGTACCATCAGAAAACTGGATTCAGACGGATGGAGACTTTGGTGTATTATTTGCAGTAGTGAGAAAAAAATAAAGAGAATACAATGAAAATAGAAGAAACAACAGTTGTAGAAGATAATAGATTGTCAAAATTAATAATCGGTTTAATTTTAGACGGAATTGGTATGATTTCTTTTTCGATTCCGCTTCTTGGTGAATTTTCAGATGTAATTTGGGCACCCATTGCCGCTTTTATAATGACTAGAATGTATAAAGGAAGAGTGGGGAAAGTAGCCAGTGTTTTGACTTTTGTTGAGGAGATACTTCCGTTTACAGATATAATTCCATCTTTTACATTAACTTGGATTTACACGTATTTCTTTTCAGGTGAACGTATGAAAATTTAATCTTTAAACAGAAAACCTAATCCCATATTTTTGAGCATTTTCTTTTCGAAATTCCAGAAAAATTTAAATTGCCCAAACACAGTTCCAATAGCAACTAATAAAACTTGGTAAATTGGGAATATAATAAGCAAACGAATTAAAGTAAACCAGCCTCCAAAATCTTCTTTTGTAATACCCAACCAAACGCAAAAAGGTTTAGACAGCCACGCAGATGCCGATCCGGTGATGGCAAAAACGATAATAATGATTATGGCTTGTAAATTTGAGGTAATTCCCCAGCGTTGTTTTAATTTATTCATTGCTATTTGTAATGATTACAAATATAAGAACATTATCTAGATGGAACGTAACCCCAAAGCTTTTGTTTGTAAGTATTTTGAAAATAGATCATGTAGTTGTAAATAAGATAATTCACTTCGTAGCCATAATGAATCTCAGGGCGATAATCAATCAGCATTTCGTATAAATTTGGATTGTAAATCTGTGGCTGACGCACGCGATTGTTCCATTCTGTTACATAAAGAAAATTTTTGTTTTCAAGATAAGAAATAGAATAATATTTTCGTGGAAGCGCCATCGAAGCCAGCCAAGTCGAAAAGCCATTATCAATAATAATTACTTCGTATTCTAATGAATCATTTACAATTTTCACGGTATCATTTACAACTTTATTTACCTTAGGAGGATTTACTTTAGGAGCATTTACAGCAACGGCATCATTTTTTGACGCAGTCGAGCATGCAATTATCGTAAATAAAATAAGTAATATGAAAATGAATTTTTTCATGACTTTTGTTTTGAACAATTAAAGTTACGATTTTTTTTTGAGGTTCTTAGGTACTAAGGTTCTAAGTTGCTAAGTTCGTGGTTACTGAAAAAAAAAGCTGTTTATTAAAATAAACAGCTTTTAAATATTTAAAGTTAAAATCCTAAAACCTTCGTATCTTAGGACCTTAGCATCTCAGAACCTTTACTTACTCCCAAAAAGTTTCCCAATAAATCCAGAAATACCACCTTTGCTTTTAGTCACAACAAGAACATCGGCAACATCTACTTTTCCGTCGTTGTTTTGGTCAAGGCCAAATTGCATTCCGTATTTTGAAATAGTATCCATAATTCCTGAAGCTTGTCCGCTGTTTCCAGAAATCGAATTGATGATATCTGAAATCTGAAAACTGCTATCATTTGAGTCTTTTGCTTTATTAACTAACGAGCCTAAAATCTGTGGAATCAAATTAGAAGCAACGCCATTTGAATCTGCACTGCTCAATCCAAATTTCTCGCCCAGGCTTCCGCTCAATTGTTGCTGATATTTGCTGCACTACAGGATTTGAGCTGTCAATAGGTGAATTTCCATTAAATAATCCGGCAATTTGTTCCGTTCCGCCTTCAGAAACTATTTTTTGTAATCCTGCAAAAATAGAATTACTAGTTTCGTTTAATACTGCTTCGTTATGCTCATTCGGGACAGCAGAATTGTTTACAACGGCATCACCGCCGTATTGCTGTACTAATTGTGTTAATTGTTCAAACATGATTTATAGAGTTAGATTAGATTATACACCAAAATTAACAAAAAAGAAAGGGATTTACTACAACAATGTTAATAAATCCCTCTAAAGTTAATCTATTTTTTGATTGCTTAGCTCAACAAAGTAATAATTTGTGAAGCTAATTCTGTTCCAATTCTGTCTTGTGCTTCTCCAGTTGCAGCTCCAATGTGTGGAGTCAATGAAATTTTAGAATGCATCAAAATTGCCATTTCTGGTTTTGGTTCGCTTTCGAAAACGTCTAAACCTGCAAAAGCAACTTTTCCTGAATCTAAAGCTTTAACTAGAGCTACTTCATCAATAACGCCACCACGCGCACAGTTTACGATTCCAACACCGTCTTTCATAATTGCCAAGTTCTTTCTCTCCAATGATATAACCATCTTGAGCAGGAACGTGTAAAGTGATGAAATCAGCTTCTTTAAATAAAGATTCTAAAGATTGAGAAACAATTGTAGTTGTAATAGACTGTCCGTCAAAAAACTCCACTTTTACATCAACCTGCGGAATAAAACTATCTGCAGCGATAACTTTCATACCTAAACCAAGTGCCATTTTTGCAGTAGCTTGACCAATACGTCCGATACCAACAATACCAAGAGTTTTTCCTCTTAATTCAGTTCCGTTAGCATATGCTTTTTTCAAACCATCAAAGTTTGAATCTCCTTCTAGAGGCATATTTCTGTTAGAATCATGTAAGAAACGAACACCAGAAAATAAGTGTCCAAACACTAATTCAGCAACAGATTCTGACGATGAAGCAGGAGTATTGATTACATGAATTCCTTTGCTTTTAGCATAATCAACATCGATATTATCCATACCAACACCACCACGTCCAATAATTTTAATACCAGGACAAGCATCAATAATATCTTTACGAACTTTAGTTGCACTGCGTACTAAAATTACGTCTACATTATTTTCATTAACAAAATTAGCTACTTGTTCTTGAGCTACTTTTGTAGTTATAACTTCAAATCCACCTTTTTCTAAGGCTAGAATTCCACTTTTAGAAATTCCGTCATTTGCTAATACTTTCATTGTGTGTTTATTGTTTATTTGGTTAATCGTTTAATTGTTTAATAGATAAACCAGCTATTTGATTTTTCTTTTTTGATAATTTTCAGCTGAAAACTGAGACTGAGAACTAAACTTTATCTTCCAATGCTTTCATCACATCAACTAATACCTGAACACTTTCAATAGGCATAGCGTTATAAATAGAAGCTCTGTAACCACCCACAGAACGATGTCCTGGCAATCCTGAAATTCCTGCTGCTTTCCATAAAGCATCAAAAGTTTCTGTATGATCTGCATTGTTTAATAAGAAAGTCACATTCATGTTTGAACGATCTTCAACCGCTGCAGCACCTTTAAATAATGGGTTTCTGTCGATTTCAGCATAAAGCAATTCAGCTTTAGCGTTGTTTAATTTTTCAACAGCTGCAATTCCGCCTTTTTCTTTAATCCATTGTAATGTCAATAACGAAACATAAACAGCAAAAACAGGAGGAGTATTATACATACTTTCTGCTTTGATATGTTTGGCGTAGTCAAGCATACTTGGAATAGTTCTTCCGCTTTTCTCTAAAATTTCTTCTTTAATAACAACAAGAGTAGTTCCTGCTGGACCCATATTTTTTTGAGCTCCGGCATAGATTAAATCAAATTTTGAGAAATCTAATTCGCGTGAAAATATATCAGAACTCATATCGCACACAACAGGAACGTTAGTTGATGGGAATTCTTTCATTTGAGTTCCAAAAATGGTATTGTTACTTGTACAGTGAAAATAATCAGCATCACTTGGTATTGCGTATCCTTTTGGAATATGGTTGTAATTTTCTTCTTTTGAAGAAGCTACCACAACAGTTTCTCCAAAATATTTAGCTTCTTTAATTGCAGCAGTTGCCCAAGTTCCCGAATCTAAATAAGCTGCTTTTCCGTTTTCTTTCATTAAGTTATAAGGAGCCATCAAGAATGCAGTACTTGCACCACCTTGTAAAAACAAAGCCTGATATCCTTTTCCTTGAAGTCCTAATAATTCTAAAGCAAGGGAGCGAGCTTCATCCATAACGGCAACGAAATCTTTGCTTCGGTGCGAAATTTCAAGAATTGATAATCCTGAATCATTAAAATTTAAAATTGCTTTTGATGCTTTCTCAAAAACTTCTTGAGGTAAAATACTTGGTCCTGCGCTGTAGTTGTGTTTTTTCATGGTTGTTGTTAATAGTCGAAAATTTTAAAGACGCAAATTTCGGCAATAGGAGCTGAAAAAGCGATAAATTATTCGAAATAATTAAACATATTTTTACTTTGTTGTTAACAAAAACGTTATAGTATCTACGTTATCTGCATAATCCCACAATTGAGGTTTTTGAGTTTCACCAAATCTGAATGCTGTTTTCGAATTAAATCATTGCTTACGATACACTGAATTTGTTCAGAATCAGCTTCAAGACGTGCTTTTAATTCTTCGATATTTTCATAAAACTCATAAAAAACACTCGAAATAGGAGAGGCGTAACTCGAATCTTCTTTAATTGTCAAAAATCCATTATCTAATAATTTGAAATTACTCATTAAAAATACCGCTTTATTATAATCATAATTGTTAGCGTATTTTTCATAATGAATAACATCTTGATATTTGAAAATTGCTTCAAAAAAAGCATCAAAAGAATATCCTTTTGGAACAAAAAGCTTCGAAACATTTCGGCATCCTAATCCGAAATAACGGAAAATATCTTCACCTAAAGCTTCTAATTCTTCTTTGCTTTCTTTTCCATTTAAAACAGCAACCGAATTTCTGTTTTTTCTAATGATTGAAGGTTTGTCTTTAAAATAATATTCAAAATAGCGTGCCGTATTATTGCTTCCGGTGGCAATTACAGTATCAAAATTTTCTAATTTTCCTTCAACGAAAGTGATTTTATCTTTTAAATTTTCATCAACAGCAATTAAATATTTCGCTAAAAATGGTAATAAATGCTGATCGTTTGAAGAAGTTTTTATCAAAGCTTTATTGCCAGTGATTAAAACCGATAAGAAATCATGAAAACCAACTAACGGAATATTTCCGGCTAAAATCAAAGCTACGGTTTTTTCTTTTCCGTCATTTTGAGCAAAGTCGGCATTATATTGAGAAAGCCATTTTTCAATGATTTTCTGTCTGTCAAAGCTTCTGCCCAGGATTCTATTGCAAAGTAAACCTGTTCAGGTGTGTACCAGCCATTATGAGATTGTGATAATTGAATCAGATTTTGAAAATCATCGAAAAAAAATCGTTATTTAATACGTCAGATTTTTTAACTGGATTCCTTTTCGGAAAATTGACTTAAAAATTTTCCTAATTCAACAAAAACACTTTTTTTTGTTTCTAATGTCATAATGTTTGTTTATGAATAGTTTTGATTGTAATTTTGCACAAAAATAAGCATAAATAAGTCGAAAGACAAAAGTCAAAGTCGAAAGTCCAAAGTCAAAAAGACTTTAGTACTTTTACTGTTAATACTTTCAAACTTTATGACAGACTTTATGACTTTTGACTTTTAAACTTTAAGACTAAAAAAGATGGCAATTATTATAACTGACGAATGCATAAATTGTGGGGCTTGTGAACCAGAATGCCCAAATACAGCAATATATGAAGGTGCAGATGATTGGAGATATAAAGATGGAACAAGTCTTAAAGGAAAAGTAATTTTACCAGACGGAACTGAAGTTGATGCAGATGATGCCCAAACTCCAATTTCTGATGAAATCTATTATATTGTTCCTGGAAAATGTACAGAATGTAAAGGTTTTCACGATGAACCGCAATGCGCTGCTGTTTGTCCTGTTGATTGCTGTGTGCCAGATGATAACCACGTAGAAGATGAAGAAACATTGTTGAACAGACAAGCGTTTTTGCATGACGAATAATATTTTTTAATTAAGATTATATAAAAATCCTGAGTGTTATACTCAGGATTTTTTTTGTCTAATGTTTAAAGAGTTACTTACGTATTTATTATTTTAATATTTTGTTGTGACATAATGTTAATTTATATTTAATAATTTAATGACATTAGTTGAAAATTTAATAACATGCCTATGAGAGAGAATGATACTTTTATTTATTGTATTCATTTAATTTCAGCTGTCTTTGCACAAAATACAGAGTATTCAATTGTTGTTAAAGATATCGAAACACAATTGCCTATCGAAAATGCAACTGTTTTTATCATGAAAACAAAGCAGATATTGATAAGTAATAAAGACGGCAAGGTAACTTTTATGTTAAATGGATCTTCAAGTATTGAGGTTTCTGAAACCAATTATGAAAAAGTAACACTTCGATGGGGGTCTTTAAAGCCAGACATATTTGTAGTTTATCTTAAAAGCAACGATAATAAATTAGATGAAATTGTAGTCTCAAAAGAAAATCCGCAAAAAACTCTTCAAAAAATTGTTGCTAATTCAAGACAAAAATTAGCTTCTTCTTATAGGCTGAAAGTGTTATGTGAGAGAGTTTTTTATGCTCGATAATAAATATTCTTATTATAATGACGGATTAGTTAATTTTCAATTTACGGCAAGCCAAAAAAAATCAACTACAACATTATTAGTAGAGCAAAATCGATCGTATGGACTCCTTGATACTGATGTCAGTACTGATTTAAAAGGTTACAATTTGAATAATATCATGGAAAATTATTGTAATCTGAAGTATTTTGATCCTCTTTTAGATTCGAAGACCAGAAAAGAGTATGATTTTATTACGCGAGGTCATCCAAATAATAAAAATTATTACATCATGGCAATAACGCCATTTGATAAATCGAAAAAAGCATTAGATACTTTTGAGGTTATTTACGATCCTGTAAAAAAGTTAATTGTTGAATTTAGCATTATAATTACGCCTCAAAATTTACTTCAAGTTGAAGAACAGACAAAAGTTGGCTCTAAAAATGTTACTAGATCAATCGTTAAAGTAAATTATAGAATTGATGGAGAAGATTATTATTTGCTGAGTTCAAATGAAGAAATTGGTTATGATCTTGTTTTAAAAGATCAAATTAAAAATATTCAGGTTCGCAATAATTTTATTACCACACATTTCAACAGACAAAATTTCACCTATAGCGAAAGTGATGTTTTTAAAGAAAAATCACTTTTTAATAAAAAGAATAAAATGTTGACTAAATATTGGGAAATTTCCGGATTTACAGCTACTGACGAAGAAAAAGGAATTGTGGATTCATTAGAATTTAAATTATAGTTTTTATAGAAAATCATAAAAAAATCCTGAACAAAATGTTCAGGATTTTTTGTTTTATAGTGTAGATTGTCAGGCTGAGCGAAGTTGAAGCTCTTTTCTATTAAAAATTAAATCCAAGTCTTGCATAGTAGTAAGCACCGCTGAAACCCATTTGTACAGCATCCCAATATCCTCCGGCTTCTGTATTTCCTTGTTCATCTTGTTTCGTTGGATAAACATTGAATAAGTTGTTGCTTCCAATGCTTAATTTTAAGTTTTTAGAAAGTTTGTAGCCAAAAGTCAAATCAGTTACTAATCTCGGATTGTAAACATCTTCTTCATCGGCATAATCAACTAAAACTACTTTGCTGAAACGAGTGAAAGCTAATCCTGCATCGAATTTATTTTTTGCATAAGTAAGATTTAAACCAAATTTGCTGTCCGGTGCAGAAGCCAATAAAAAGGCTTTTTCACGATTTCCAAAAAAAGTATCAGCATCAAGAGAGCCGTTTTTTACATTATCGATTTTCATGTCATTAATGTTTCCAACTAAAGTAGCTCCAATATGTCCGAAATCATACGTTTTTTTCCAAGAAAATACCAAATCTAAACCATGTGTGCTCGTATCAACTCCGTTTGCAAAAAACTGCGCTTCAGAAACGCCAAGGTTTAAAGAAGTTGCATCAAAATATCCGGTAAGAACGATACGATCTTTTACTTTAATATAATAACCATCAACCGTTGCAGTAAAATCACCGTATGTTGCTGTGAAGCCCAAAGAAGCATTTACTGCTTTTTCTTCATTTAATTTTTGAATTCCGAATGCTTTAGTTACTGGGCTGTCGTTTGGTGCTAAAAGAACTTCGGTTGCACCGCTTGCGTTAAAGTTTGTAAAACGTAAATTGTAATAAATCTGCGCTAAAGAAGGAGCACGGAAACCTGTACTCACAGAACCTCTTAAATTAATATGATCATTGATTTTTAATCTCGAAGATAATTTTCCGTTTACTGTGCTTCCAAAATCACTATAGTTTTCAAAACGAACTGCACCGCTTACCAAGAAACCTTTAGTAACATCTAACTCAGCATCAGTATATAGCGAGAAGTTGGTGCGACTTTCGTTAACTTCATTTGCAGGACTGTAACCAGGAAAACCTTGTGAGCTTCCAGGACGAGGATTTCCAGAAATTGGGTCAATAGGAGCACTTTGCGTTGTTGGATCGGTAATTGGTTTTCCATTCGTGTCGTAAGTCGTGTATGAACCTTCTTCACCAGCAAAAATTTCGAATTTCTCGACTCTAAATTCTGTTCCAAAAGCGATATTGAAACCACTCATAACATCATCATAGTTTTTAGAAATATCAAAATTGGTTGTGTTTTGAAGCAAACTGTGTCCTCCAGCATTAAATTCAGTTGGAGATTTTGCTTCAAGAGAAGCATTCAAAGTTCCTTTAATGTCGTATTCAAATTTATTTTTTCCGAATGTATTGCTCAAATCCATTTTCCATCCACCGCCAGTTGTAGTTCTAATTCCAGCTGCTAATGAATTATCTCTAATATTTGAAGTAATTCTTGGCGTGTATCCGCCTGGATAAATTTCTTCTACAACTCTTTCTCCGTCATTTCTTGTAAAGGCGTACGCATCAGTATTTCTGAAATTGCTACCTCCAAAAGCATAAAGTTCCGTTCTGTCTGATAATGGAAGTGAAAAGTTTCCGAAGAAATTGATTCCCTTCATTTGTGCATCGCCAAAACCTTTTCTAAAATCATAGGCTGGTCTTAACGTTTTGTCTTTATTGATGAATTCACCAGTAAAATTGGCATATCCGCCTTTGCTTCCAACAGAAAAACCATAATTTGCAGCAACTTTCAGAGAGCCTCCGTCAAAAGATTTGTCTTTTCCGTAAGAGTTTCCATTTCCTTTTTGATCCAGTCTGAAACCGTCAGTATTTGGCGTTCCAGGCAAAAAGTCTCCTTTTGCATTTGTATTAAAGACGCCGTAAGTAACAGAGCCTGAAAGTTCTTTTACATTGTCATTCGTTATAATATTGATAACGCCGGCAATAGCATCAGAACCGTATTGTGCAGCAGCGCCATCTCTCAAAATCTCAATTCTTTTGATCGAAGCGGCTGGAATTGCATTCAAATCTGTTCCTGTATTTCCGCGTCCGCGTGTTCCAAATAAATTGATAAGAGACGATTGGTGTCTTCTTTTTCCATTAATCAAAACCAAAGTCTGATCCGGTCCCATACCTCTTAAAGAAGCTGGATCTACGTGATCGGCACCATCAGAACCAGATTGTTTATTTGCATTAAATGACGGAGCTACATATTGAAGAAGTTGATTAATTTCGATTTTACCACTTTGTGTTGTAACATCCTTTACATTGATTACATCAATAGGAACTGCTGAATTTACAACGGTTCTTTTAGTGCTTCTTGAACCTACAACTACGACATCATTTAAAACTTGTCCGCCACTTTCATCCAGATTGATTTCCATTTTATCTGTTGCTGTTTTTTCGACAGTTGAAAATCCAACATAGGTAAAAATTAATTTCGCCCCTTCTTTAACTTTGATTTTAAAACTTCCGTCAATATCAGTAGAAACACCGTTTGTAGTTCCTTTTTCTAGAATATTTACACCAGAAAGTGGTGTGCCTGTTTTGTCTTTAACCGTTCCTGAGACTTCTTTTTGAGCAAAAAGAAATGCCGTGTTTAGTAGAAATAATAATAATGCAATCTTTTTCATGGTTTGGTTATTTTTTGGATTTTGTTTGGTTTTGATATTGTGATAAAATTAGTTTTTTTTAACAAAAAATTAATGAAAAGTTTAATTTTTTTTAAGAATGACCGATAAAATTATATTATTACACATTTTTACTTCACTTACGAGCTATTAAATCTTATATTTGCAAAATTTTAAAGCCAAAAAATATCATTTTAGCAAGAAAATACAAAAAAGTACACGTAAATCATAAACCATTATTTAATAGAAGTATTAATGGTCTGGCCTGAGGAAAATCAGTGCCATAAAATAAATAGAAACAACAGATGAAAGCAGGAATTGTAGGATTACCAAATGTTGGAAAATCAACATTATTTAATTGTTTATCTAATGCAAAAGCGCAGAGTGCAAACTTTCCGTTTTGTACAATCGAACCTAATATTGGTGTTGTAAACGTTCCGGATCCAAGAATCAATAAATTAGAAGAATTGGTAAAACCAGAGCGCGTACAAATGGCAACAGTTGATATCGTAGATATTGCAGGTTTGGTAAAAGGAGCAAGTAAAGGTGAAGGTCTTGGAAACCAGTTTTTAGGAAACATTAGAGAGTGTAATGCTATTATTCACGTTTTGCGTTGTTTTGATAATGATAATATCGTTCACGTTGACGGAAATGTAAATCCAATTCGTGATAAAGAAACTATCGATATCGAATTGCAGTTAAAAGATTTAGAAACTGTTGAAAAACGTTTAGAAAAAGTAAATCGTGCTGCTAAAACAGGAAATAAAGAAGCACAAACTGAAAAAGCACTTTTAGACAGAATTAGAGAGGCATTATTACAAGCTAAATCAGCTCGTACTATTACTCCTCAAGGCAATGACGAAGAAGTGTTAATGGAATCTTTCCAATTAATTACAGCAAAACCAGTATTATACGTTTGTAATGTTGATGAAAATTCAGCAGTAAACGGAAACAAATATGTAGATCAGGTTCGTGAATTAGTAAAAGATGAAGATGCTGAAGTTATTATCCTTTCAGTAGGAGCAGAGGCTGATATTACAGAATTAGAAAGCTACGAAGAGCGTCAGGTTTTCCTTGAAGATATGGGATTAACTGAGCCGGGAGCATCAGTTTTAATTCGTGCAGCTTACAAATTATTAAAACAACAAACTTACTTTACCGCAGGTGTAAAAGAAGTTCGTGCATGGACAATCAACATTGGAGCAACAGCACCTCAAGCTGCTGGAGTTATCCACACTGATTTCGAAAAAGGTTTCATCCGTGCAGAAGTTATCTCATACGAAGATTATGTTCAATACGGTTCAGAAGCAAAAGCAAAAGAAGCTGGAAAATTCAAAGTGGAAGGAAAAGAATATATCGTTAAAGATGGTGATGTAATGCACTTCCGTTTTAACGTTTAGATTTTTTTTAGAGAAGATAGAATAAAGAACAAAGAGATAAAGACTAAAAACTGCTGGAGAGATTCAGCAGTTTTTTTTATGTTTAAAATTTAAGTCTCTTTATTGTCAGGTCTGCAGCGAAGTCGAAGTCCCCGCAAAGATCTAGCGATTTAGATTGTGGAGCTACTTGCGTGTCCTTCGACTACGCTCAGGATGACAAAAATGAGAATAATAAAAAATCTGTGTAAATCCGCGTTTTCGCGAAAGCGAATCTGTAAAATCCGTGTTCAATTTCATCACCTAAATAAATATTTTTGGCTCAAAAATTGGTAACAGACAAAATTAACCAATAACGAATCTAAAAACCAATCAAAATGCTAAAAAAATCTTTCAAATTTCTGGGCTGGACACTTTTCGGAATTATTACTTTCTTGCTTTTATATTTAATCGATGTATCTGATTATTTCAAAAATCACAGTGAATTCAGATATTGCAAAATAGAAGAAAAAGATGCAGTTCCGATTTACATTCTTTCCAACGGCGTTCATACTGATATTGTCGTTCCGGTTAAAAATGAAGTAAAAGATTGGCGAAATGAAATACAATTCAATCAAACACAATCAAAAGATTCATTAATGAATTTTATTGCATTTCGGATGGGGCGACAAAGGTTTTTACTTGATACGCCAGAATGGTCAGATTTAAAAGCAAGTACTGCTTTAAAAGCGGCATTTGGAGTAAGTTCATCCGCAATGCATACTACATTTTTTAAAAGCAATTGCGAGAAGGTGACGATTGCAAACGCATTTTGGTTTCAAAAGAAAACTATCAAAAACTTAGTCAATTATATTTCAAAAGTTTCAGTAATCCAGTCATCCACAATGGATTGAAGGGCATAGCTACGGAAAAAAAGATGCTTTTTATGAAGCAAAAGGAAGTTATAGTCTTTTTTATACCTGCAATACTTGGGCGAATAGTGCGTTAAAAGCGGCGAATCAAAAAGCGAGTTTATGGACGGTTTATGATAAAGGGATTTTTTGTCATTATCAATAAATTTATAGTGAAGTCCCTACGGGATAATTATTGCGCGGAGATTTTTCGGGTTACCAATATTTAATCTCTACGAGATTATTCCGTTAGGAATTCAATATTGGTAGACATGGAAAAAATATAAAATTCAGTTAAAAAGCAAGAATTCAAAATTTTTCATTATTGTGTAAATTTGAGAGAATATCAAAAAATCAGCAAATGAAAATTAAAAATATATTCTCCAAAACCTGGTTTCTTTTAAAGAATACTTTTTTAGAATTTAACGATGATAATGCCATTAAGCTTAGTGCCGCCCTTTCATATTATACCATATTTGCATTGCCGCCATTGTTAATTATTATTATCACAATTTGTGGTTTCTTTTTTGGAGAAGAAGCTGTGACGGGCGAATTGTACGGACAAATAAATGGTTTGGTAGGTAACGGCGCGGCAACTCAAATTCAGGAAGCTATTAAAAATGTGCAATTGTCTGGCGATAATGTTTTTGCAACCGTATTCGGAATCGTAATGTTGTTAATTGGAGCGTCAGGAGTTTTTGCCGAGATACAAAGTTCTATTAATTTTATTTGGGGATTGCGTGCAAAACCGGATAAAGGAATCAAGAAATTTATTCAAAACCGCTTAATGTCTTTCTCTATGATTGCTTCAGTTGGTTTTTTAATGTTGGTCAGTCTTTTTATCAGTACAACTTTAGACTTACTTAGTACGCGTTTGAAAGTTTATTTTCCGGAAAGTACCGTTTATTTATTTTATGTAATTAATATAATTATTGTGCTGGCAAGTATTAGCACTCTTTTTGCTATTATTTTTAGAACATTACCAGACGGAAAAATTAGATGGAAAGATGCTTTTATAGGATCAGGAGTTACAGCAATCCTTTTTATGATTGGTAAATTTGCAATTGGGCTTTATTTAGGAAGTTCTACAGTTGCTTCCGTTTACGGTGCGGCGGGTTCTGTGATAATAATTCTGGTTTGGGTTTATTATTCGGCAATAATTCTGTATTTTGGAGCAGAATTTACTAAAGTCTATGCTAAATCATATGGAGGGAAAATTTATCCAAATGAGTACTCTGTAGAAATAGCAAAAGAGATTTATGAAATCCACGAACCCAAAAAAGAACCAATAGAAGAAACATTACAAAAAGAAAAACCATGAAAATAATAGCCTTTGGAGGAAGTAACAGTAAGCACTCAATAAATAAACGTTTAGCGACTTACGCATCAAGTTTATTTGAAAATGCCGATGTCGAAGTTTTAGATTTAAACGATTTTGCAATGCCATTATTTAGTGTTGATCTTGAAAAAGAAGTTGGTCAGCATGAACTTGCAAAAGCATTTCTTGCTAAACTCGCAAGTGCCGATATTTTAGTGGTTTCTCTGGCTGAGAATAACAATAATTATTCGTCAGCATTCAAAAATCTATTCGATTGGAGTTCTAGAATTACTAAGGAAGTTTTTCAGCAAAAACCAATGTTACTATTGGCAACTTCGCCGGGTTCAAGAGGTGGGGCTTCAGTATTGGAAATTGCGCGAAATGCTTTGCCAAGATATGGAGCAGAAGTAAAAGCTACTTTTTCATTGCCTGCTTTCAATGCCAACTTTGACTTGGAACAAAATAAAATTTCAAATGTTGAGTTAGATAAAGAATTGAAAGACATTATCCAATCAACTTTTTAATAAATGCCACAAAAAAAGATTAGTCTTATTTTCCTTTTGCTGAACTGTATTTTTTTGAATTATAGTTTTGCGCAAAAAATTAATGAAGTAGACAAAATCGTTGCAAAATACCCGAAAAGCTTTGCAACAACAGAAAAACTAGCGGAAAGAATCGAAAAAGATTTCAATTCTGATTATGACAAAGCACGAGCGATTTACAGCTGGATGGCTTTTAATATAAAATATGACTTCAATACTTTTTTGAATCCACCTAGAAGTCAAGGTTTTAGTTACTCAACCGAAGCTGAAAAACAAAGAAAAATAAAACAGATTAATGACAATCTGATTCAGAAAACTTTTAAATCTCAAAAAGCAGTTTGTGAAGGTTTTACGGCTTTGTATCAGCATTTGGCTTCTTTGCTTGGAATAAAATGCGAAATTATTCGCGGAGATTCGAAAATTTCTGTGCGAGATATTGGCCGAAAAACAACTTCATCAAATCATGCATGGAATATGGTTTTGATTGATAAAAAATGGATTTTGGTTGATGTTACTTGGGGTCAGGGTTATTATGACAGCAGTAAAGGCCGAATGGTTGCTGATTTTTCGCCCATTTATTTTGATACAGATCCTGATTATTTCTTTGCAAAACATTTTCCAGATTCAGGTTCTTATTTAGGAAACAAATTAAGCAAAGAAGATTTCTTTGACGGACCTTTAATTTATAATAAAACTATCGAATTCGATTATAAAATCAAATCACCAGAATCAGGTTTAATCGAAGTTAAAAAAGGCGATAAAATTACTTTTGAAATTAAAAACGTTTCAAAATCAAATCAGGTTTTTTATCTAAATAAATATAATAAGGCTGTAAAAGTTCAGAATTCAAAAGAAAAACATGGAGGATTAGAATTTCAGATTTTTTATGATAAAAACGTAGGTGAGTATATTACTATTTTTATCGATACAAATAGCATTGTGTCTTTTAAAATTGTTTCAAAATAAAAGCAATGATAATAAAGAAAGTCATTTTTATATCTCTTTTTTTGAACCTGAGTTTTATTAGTTCATTATATTCCCAAAAATATAATGCAATTGATAGTATTGTATTAAAATACCCAAATTTTGGAAACACTGAAAAATTAGCAGAACAAATCCGAAAAGATTTTACTTCAGAATACGATAAAGCTAGGGCAGTCTATAGTTGGGTTGCGCTAAACATTGATTATGATGTAAAAAAGTTTCTTGACACTTCACCTCCAAAAAAGTTTACTTCTAGAGACAAAGCTGATCTCGAGAGACAAAAGCAGAATTATCGTAATTTTGAGATCAAAAAAACGTTTCGAAATAAAAAAGGAGTTTGTGAGGATTTTTCGTTTTTGTATGAGCAAATAGGTACGTTGTCAGGATTAAAAGTAAAGGTCGTTACAGGAGATGCTAAAGTACATTTAAGTGATATTGGCAGAAAAAGGTTGTATACAAATCATGCATGGAATATGGTGGAAATAGGGGATAAATGGATTTTGATAGATGCAACATGGGGAGGAGGCTATTTAGATTTTAAGACTAACATTGCTGTTAAAAATTTCACACCCATATATTTCGATATGGATACGAAATATTTTAATGCAAAACATTTTCCCAAGGCTGAAAACGGTGATTTTAAAATGGATGAAGAAGCTTATCTGAATGGTCCGTTGATTTATGATAAAATGATAGAGAATGATTGTGAAATTATTTTACCAAGAACAGGTACTATTACTGCAAATGAGGGAGATAAAATATTGTTTAAAATTAAAAATCTATCGGAATTTAATGATTTATCCTGTCTTGGCAATGATGGTGAAAGGCTTGAAATAATTAATCAAAAGGAAGAAAACAATGTACTAGAATTTGAGGTTTTGTGCAAAAAGAAAATGAGTCAATTTATTACACTTTTCCGATATCAATATGCTCTTGCTTCTTTTAAAATAATTGCAAAGTAGAGGAAAATTTAATTGCTACAGATTTATATCATTTCCTTTTTTTGTGTAATTGCCGTATCTTAGCAATTCAGGATTTGAATTAATAGGCCATGGAGACAACTTTTTTGAAATCAATATTAGATAATGATTTCTACAAATTTACGATGCAACATGCCGTAATCAGGCTTTTTCCAAAGGCAAAAGTACGTTACGGATTTATAAACCGTGGTAAACATATTTTTCCGCCTGGATTTGCAGATTTGCTTCGAAAATCTGTTGATGCAATGGCGGATCTTCGCTTGACAAAAGAAGAAAAAAGTTATCTGGCGCATTATTGTCCTTATCTTGATCCAACTTATTTAGACTTTCTGCAAGGCTATAGTTATGATCCGTCTGAAGTTCAAATCAGTCAGGAAGGTTCAGAAATAAAAGTTACAGTTGAGGGTTTTTGGTACCGAACTATTTTATGGGAAGTTTCTCTGATGTCTTTGATTTCGGAACTTTTTTATAAATCAAATCATTTAATTCGTTTAAATGACGAAGCGATTAAAAAACTGACCAAAGATAAAATTGATAATTACAATAAATTAGGCGTTTCGGTTTTAGAATTTGGAACAAGACGCCGTCATTCTTATGATGTTCATGCTTTGGTAAATGAAACTTTGCAGACTTTTGGTGGACACAGTTTTATGGGAACAAGTAATGTTCATTTTGCAATGCTTAACAATAAACGACCTTTGGGAACGCACGCGCACGAATGGTTTATGTTTCATGCGGCGCAATATGGTTTTAAAATGGCCAATTTGATAAGTCTCGAACATTGGACACAAGTTTACGGTGGTGATCTCGGAATTGCGCTTACAGATACTTACACAACAGAAGTGTTCTTCAATCAATTTGATAAAAAATATTCCAAACTTTTTGATGGTGTCCGTCATGATAGCGGTGACCCGATTGAGTTTGCGCAAAAAGTGATTTCGCACTATACTAAAATGGGAATTGATCCAAAATCGAAAGCCATTGTTTTTTCAGATTCCTTAAATTATGAAAAAGTAAAAACGATTGTAGATTTCTGTAAAGACAAAATCAAAATGTCATTCGGAATCGGAACAAATTTCACCAATGACGTTGGTCTTCCAGCAATGAATATGGTTATAAAATTAACCGATACAAAACCTGATAATACACATTGGCAGGGCGTTGTAAAACTTTCCGATGAAAAAAATAAAAATACGGGAACGCCCGAAATGATTGCTTTGGCAAAAGAAGTGCTCGGAATCAAATAGTATTTTTTTGTTTCATAGCTGATTTTTTATATTTTTAACGGTCGTATTTTTTTAAAATCAATTTAAATAGATTGAAAAGCTGTTATTATTCGTAACAAAAGGAAAAATACGCTTTCATTTTTTGCCGATAAATGGTACATTAGCCAAAAATCCAATTCACCTTATGCTAGAGCAAAATCAATATACCGAAGATAATATCCGATCACTCGACTGGAAAGAGCATATCCGTATGCGTCCGGGAATGTACATCGGGAAACTTGGAGACGGTTCTTCTCCAGATGATGGTATTTATATTCTTTTAAAAGAGGTTTTAGATAACTGTATCGATGAGTTCGTAATGGGCTCTGGAAAAACTATTGAAGTGACAATCAAAGATAAAACGGTTTCGGTTCGTGATTACGGACGTGGAATTCCGTTAGGAAAAGTTGTAGATGTAGTTTCTAAAATGAATACAGGAGGAAAGTACGATTCTAAAGCTTTCCAGAAATCGGTTGGTTTGAACGGTGTCGGAACAAAAGCCGTAAATGCACTTTCAAATTATTTTCGTGTAGAATCGGTTCGTGATGACAAACAAAAAGCAGCAGAGTTTTCTGCCGGAAATCTTGGTTTTAGAAGAAGATATTGTTGATACTACAAAACGTAAAGGAACGAAAGTAACTTTTACACCAGACGAAACGATTTTCAAAAACTATAAATTCCGTTTAGAATATGTAATTAAAATGGTCAAAAATTATTGTTATTTGAACAATGGTTTGACGATTATTTTCAACGGAGAAAAATATATATTCTGAAAATGGTCTTAGAGATTTATTAGAAGAAACCATAAGTGAAGACGATTTAGAATATCCAATTATTCACTTGAAAGATCATGATATTGAAATTGCACTAACGCATAGTAAAACGCAATATAGCGAAGAATATCACTCTTTTGTGAACGGTCAGAATACAACGCAGGGAGGAACACACTTAGCGGCGTATCGTGAGGCTATTGTAAAAACAATTCGTGAGTTTTATAATAAAAATTTTGAAGCTTCAGATGTTCGAAAATCGATTGTAAGTGCGATTAGTATTAAAGTCATGGAACCTGTTTTTGAGTCTCAGACTAAAACAAAATTAGGTTCTACAGATATGGGTTCTGATGATGGAACACCAGCGGTTTCTGTTCGTACTTTTGTAAACGATTTTGTCAAAACCAAATTAGATAATTATCTTACATAAAAATCCGCAGACTGCAGAAGCTTTATTGCGTAAAATTCTTCAGGCAGAACGAGAGCGTAAAGAATTATCAGGAATTAGAAAATTGGCAACAGATCGTGCTAAAAAAGCCAATCTTCATAATAAAAAATTAAGAGATTGCCGTGCGCATCTTCCTGATACCAAAAACCCAAGAAACTTAGAAAGTACGCTTTTTATTACCGAGGGAGATTCGGCTTCTGGATCGATTACAAAGTCGCGTGACGTGAATACACAAGCGGTTTTCAGTTTACGTGGTAAGCCTTTGAATTCGTACGGAATGACGAAGAAAATTGTGTATGAAAACGAGGAATTCAATTTACTTCAAGCAGCACTTGATATTGAAGACGGATTAGAAAAATTGCGTTACAACAACATCGTAATCGCAACCGATGCCGATGTCGACGGAATGCACATTCGTTTACTTGTTGATTACTTTCTTTTTGCAGTTTTTCCCGGAATTAATCAAAGAAGGACATTTGTATATTTTACAAACACCGCTTTTCAGGGTTCGAAACAAAAAAGAAACCATTTATTGTTATTCTGAAGAAGAAAGAAAAGATGCGATCGAAAAACTAAAACCAAAACCAGAAATTACCCGATTTAAAGGTTTGGGAGAGATTTCACCAGATGAGTTTAAAAATTTTATTGGAGAAACGATTCGACTTGATCCAGTTATGATGGATAAACATACTTCGATTGAGCAGTTGTTGTCTTTTTATATGGGCAAAAATACGCCAGACAGACAGGAATTTATTATCAAGAATTTGAAGGTGGAGATTGATGAATTGAGGAGGTTTAAGAGATGGAAAAGAAAAAATTGATATACGCAGCAATTGTATTTATTTTAAGTTTTGCTTTAACTTATACTGTAATAAAAATGTATAAAAAGCAGCAAAGCAATGAAACAGTTGAGAAAATTAAGTATAAATAAAATAATATCGGAATCAAAATAAATGAAAGACGAAGAAGACGATAACATAATTCCAAACGACGACGAGAATAATTCAGATGAAAATCAGTTTGATGAAAATCAAGATGGAGATTCAGATGAAATTATAAATGTAGATGCAAAGAATTTCGAAGGACAGCATTTTTACGAAAATCAGGAAGAAGAAGGCGAAGACGTTATTACCAAAGTAACTGGAATGTACAAAGACTGGTTTTTGGATTATGCTTCGTATGTAATTCTGGAACGTGCAGTTCCCGCTATCGAAGACGGATTTAAACCGGTTCAGCGTCGTATTATGCACTCTTTAAAAGAGTTGGATGATGGTCGTTATAATAAAGTTGCCAATGTTGTTGGCCACACCATGCAGTATCACCCACACGGAGATGCGAGTATTGGTGATGCAATGGTTCAAATTGGACAAAAAGATTTATTGATTGACTGCCAGGGAAACTGGGGAAATATCTTAACGGGCGATGGAGCTGCAGCTTCGCGTTATATTGAGGCACGTTTATCTAAATTTGCTTTGGAGGTTTTATATTCTCCAAAAATTACCGATTGGGGCGTTTCGTATGATGGTCGTCGTGCTGAACCAAACAATCTTCCAGTAAAATTTCCATTGCTTTTGGCGCAAGGAGCAGAAGGTATTGCGGTTGGACTTTCGACAAAAGTTTTGCCTCATAACTTCAATGAGTTAATTGATGCTTCAATCAAGATTTTAAAAGGAAAGCCCTTTACATTATATCCTGATTTCATGACACAAGGTATTGCCGATGTGTCAAATTATAATGACGGACTCCGTGGCGGACGTGTGCGTGTGCGTGCGAAAATTGCACAACTAGATAAAAATACATTGGTTATTACACAAATTCCGTTTTCGACTAATACTACGACTTTGATTGATAGTATTTTGAAAGCCAATGACAAAGGTAAAATCAAAATCAAGAAAATTGAAGACAATACCGCTGCCGATGTTGAGATTTTAATTCATCTTTTTCCAGGAGTTTCTCCAGATAAAACTATTGATGCTTTATTTGCTTTTACAGCTTGCGAAACTTCTGTAGCGCCTTTAGGTTGTGTTATTGAAGATAATAAGCCGTTGTTTATTGGAGTTTCTGAAATGTTGAAAATTTCAACGCACAGAACGGTCGATTTGCTTCGTCAGGAATTAGAAATTCAGTTAGAAGAATTAAAAAACAAATGGCATTTCTCTACTTTGGAGAAAATCTTCATTCGTGAAGAAATGTATATTGATTTCAAATTATATTCAGACAGAGAATCACTTTATAAATATTTATACGATCGTTTTGAGCCTTTCAAAAAATCATTCGTCAGAGAAATAAATGATGATGATTTACAGCGTTTGACTCAAATTCCGATGATTCGTATTACTCGTTTTGACTCTGATAAAGCAGATGATTTTATCGCGAAGTTAGAAGATGAAATGAAAGAAGTTGAGCATAATCTGGAGCATCTAACCGATTTTGCGATTACGTATTTTACCAAATTAAAAGAGAAATACGGAAAAGGCCGTGAACGTCAGACTGAACTTCGTGTTTTTGATAATGTTGAGGCTACAAAAGTAGTTTTAAGAAATACAAAACTATATGTAAACCGTGAAGAAGGTTTTGTTGGAACGAGTTTAAAGAAAGACGAATATGTAGCGTGATTGTTCTGATATTGATGATGTTATAGTGTTTTTACGAGATGGAACATTGATGATAACAAAAGTAGATGCCAAAACCTTTATCGGAAAAGATATAATTCACGTTGCCGTTTTTGATAAGAGTGATAAACGTACGATTTACAACATGATGTATCGTGATGGTAAATCAGGTCCTTCATATATTAAACGATTCAATGTTTCGGGTGTAACGCGTGATAAAGCTTACGATTTGACTAATGGTACAAATGGTTCTCAAGTGGTTTATTTTTCACATAATCCAAATGGAGAAGCTGAGGTTGTTACCATTTTATTGCGTCAGGTTGGAACAATAAAGAAACTGAAATTCGATATTGATTTTGCTAAATTAGCAATCAAAGGACGTGCTTCAAAAGGAAATTTGGTCACCAAATATCCAATTAAAAAAATTGAATTAAAAGAGAAAGGAATTTCGACTTTATTACCAAGAAAAGTTTGGTTTGATGATACTGTAAAACGTTTAAATGTTGATGCAAGAGGAGAATTGCTAGGCGAATTTAAACCAAGTGATAAAATTTTAGTAATTAGCCAAAGTGGAAAGCTAAAAGTTATTATTCCGGAATTATCTACTCATTTTGAGGAAGATATGATTGTTTTGGAAAAATGGAAACCTAAAAAACCAATTTCAGCGATTTATTATGATGGAGAAAAAGAGCGTTATTTCTTGAAACGTTTCCTAGTTGAAAATGAAGGTAAAGAAGAAAGTTTCATTACTGATCATCCAAATTCTCAATTAGAAATAGTATCAACCGATTATCGTCCGGTTGCGCAATTGGTTTTTGCAAAAGTAAAAGGAGTTCAAAAAGAAGATTTACATATAGACGTAGAAGACTTTATTGCTGTAAAAGGGTTCAAAGCTTTAGGAAATCAATTAACGACTGATAAATTAAAACAAGTTAATTTATTAGATCCACTTCCTTATGAAGAGCCAGTTGAAGAAGTTCCTGAAAAACCAGAATTATCTGAAGATGATGATTCAGTAGAAACTGAATTAGATGATGATGGCCAGATCGGTTTGGTTTTAGAATAAAATAGAAAACGCTAAGATTGAATTCTTAGCGTTTTTTTATTGTTTCAAATTTAATTTTCAAGAGATTATAAGAGGATTTCCGTTTTATTCCATTTTACTTCATTGTTTACAATACTAACAGAAATAATATCGCCGTCTTTTACTTCTCCGGAAATTATCTTTTTTGCCAAAGGCCTTCTTAAATGTGTTCTAATGATACTTTTAATTGGTCTTGCACCATATTTGGCATTGTAGCCATTTTCGGCAAGATAAAGTTTCGCTTCCATTGGAATTTCAACTTGAATGTTGATGTTTTTCAATAAATCCATAAACTCTTTTTTTAGATGGATCTCGAAGATCTTCAATGCATTTTCTTTACTGATAGGCGCAAAAGGTACAATCTCAGTTAAACGACCTAAAAATTCAGGTCGGAAATAATTGCCCATAATTTCCATTAAGGAATTTGAAGTCGGAATTTCATCATTATTGAAAGTGTTTACAATGTGATCTGCACCAATATTTGAAGTAAAAAGTATAATGGCATTCGAAAAATCACCTTCTTTTCCTAAACGGTCGTGTAGTTTTCCTTCATCCATAATCTGAAGAAAAACATCAAAAACAGATGGGTGTGCTTTTTCAATTTCATCAAACAAAACAATAGAATATGGTTTTTGTCTAATCTTATTCACAAGGAGCCCACCTTCTTCATATCCAACATATCCGGGAGGCGCCCCGTAAAGCAATGCTGCCGAGTGTTCTTCTTTAAATTCAGACATATCAAAACGGATAATAGCATTTTCATCCTGAAAAAGAAATTCGGCGAGAGATTTTGCTAATTCTGTTTTTCCTGTTCCCGTTGGTCCAAGGAAAAAAAACGAAGCAATAGGTTGCCCCCCCTTGCTTAATCCTGATCTGGATTCTAAAATAGATCCCGCAACAGTTGCAATACAGTGATCCTGACCAATAACTCTTTGATTTAAAACATCTTCAATATTGCTTAGCTTTTGTTTTTCTTCCTCATTTAGTTTTCCTGCCGGAATTCCTGTTTTTTGGGCAATTATGAGAGATAGATCAAACGTTTCAATATGGCTCCGTTTATCTAGAGCTCGTGTTTCAAGCGTAATTAAAAGTTCTTCGATATGATTTATAATTGATTCTGATGAAGCTAAATATTTTTTTTCATCTTCCTCTACAGTTATTAAAAAATTGGTTTTTTGTATAAGATCATCCAAAAACCAACTGCATTCTTTTATTAATTGTTCTTCAGATAAATCAACATCATTTTGCTTTAAAAAAGCTAACTTATTCTTAAGTTCTTGTTTGCTTTTTAGAAACGTTTCTCCAGAAGTTTTTAAAACCGACATTGTGTGATCAATTAGATTTATAGCTGATTCCGGCAAGCTTTTTTCTTTCAAATATCTTCTGGATAATCGAATTGATTCTGAAATGGTTTCATCGTCAATCTGTATTTTATGATGTTCCTGATAAATTTTGATTGATTCTCGGATCATTCGGAATAATGTTTCATCATTTGATTCTTCCAATTTTATAATTTCAAACATCCCTGACAAACCTTGTTCTTTTTCGATTCTTTTCGAAAATTCGTCAATTGTAGAAGTAGCAATAATATTTAATCCTTTTGCTAATTCGCTTTTTAGAATATTTGATACACCAGAGTCACCGCCATTTTTGTCCAGTAAAGTATGAATTTCTTCAATAATAAGAATGGCTTTTGGAAACTGCTGTAATTCCTGAATACAATTTTTTAAGCGATCCTCAATTTCGCCTTTATACGAAGCACCTGCTATTAAGGATGATAAATCCAATTCAAATAACTGCACTTTGTTTAACGCTTCTGGCACTTGATTAGCAATTACATTTTGAATCAATGAATCAATCAAAATGGATTTTCCTACGCCACGATCACCAATTAATAAAACATTTGGTTTTGAGAAACGACAAAGAATTTCTTTTATAGCATTTAGTTCAGCTTCACGGCCAATAGCAGTAATTCTATTTGTCTTTTTTTCAACGTTTTTATGAATACAATATTTGGTCAAAAAGCCTTTTTTAGCTTCTTTTTGATTGGTTGAGAGGTGAGGTTCAACAATATTTTCATTTTCCAGTAATTCATTTCTGGAAATAGGAAAACTTTTCATCTGATCAAAATTAAATCCTACTCCAGGAGAACTTAAAGCGATTAGAATACTGTAAATACTAATTTCATCTTCATTTAATAAATCTTTTAGGGATTCAGCTTCTTTAATTATGTGATCTATGATATCACTGGGTTCAGCACTTAGGACATGAGAAGCTTTTATTTCTTCTTCAATTCGAACTTCTGCCCATTCATCCAGAAAATAAACATCTTTACCCATTGTTTCTAGCCGTTTTAAAAGTGATAAATCTCTATTTAAAATTGCTTTCAGTAAATGTGATGCAGAATAAAATTTGTTCGAATTGTTCTTGGCAATCTTTTTGGCAATTTCAAAAGCAGTAAGTAATTCGGTACTAAAAATATTTTGTTTGTGTTCCATAATATTAGTCTTTTATCCAGATCATGTATTTTTTAACTTTATAATTTATAGACAGTCCTTTAATACAATTATTTGTTTTGTCTTTATTTAATCGGATCGATTCAATTTTGATTTTTTTTCCTTTGATATTGGCACATAATTGAGCAAAAGTCAATAAATCTTTGTCGTTTTTTACAATGGGAATTTCGAAATCATCACATAGATATTCAGCAAAATCGTCTTTTACTTTGCTGCCTTCGGCCACTTTGTTCAGTAGAATTTCAAATTGATCTTCTGAAATCTTTGGAGCCTTTTTAATTGATAGAATACTATCTTTTTGAATCTTGTTTTTAGGAGCAACTGGAACATATTGAAGCATATCTTCAAGCGGATCTTTTTTTACGGAACCTCTTGGCAACGCAAAAGCTTCTGCTTGTTTTTCGTATACATAAGAAGTTACATCAAGTGGATTTGTCTTTTTAATAACACGCGGATGCACATAAATGATCTTTTTGGCAACTCGGCTAAAATCTCCATTTACAACAAGTGTAATTGTTTTTTCTCCTGAAGAGGTAAAAGTGTACACTGGATTTGAATCGGTTTCAATAACTCCTTTTCCTTCTCCAAATCCCCATTCCCATGTTTTGGCATCTTCAGAAATAGAGCTAAAATAAGTAGGTTGTCCTGCTGTAATAATTTTGGAAGTAATTATTTGTGGAGTTCCTAATTTGTCTAATAAGTATTTATCATTCAGGATAAGTTCTCTGGTATGAATACACTCTCCGTTTATAGTTAAAGTAATAAGGTATTTTCCTGGATTTTTGTATGTATGAAAAGTATGTCGCCTCATATCAGGCGCTGAGCCGTCTCCAAAATCCCATTTCCATGACTTCGCTTTATACGTTTTGTCATTAAATTCTATAGGTTCTTCGCTTTGCGAATGATCTGATAAAACATAAAATTTCACATCATCGCAGTCGACATGTTTGAAAAATTGAATCATAAAAGCGATGATTCCGATAAGCAATAAAAACGCAAAAACAAAAACTACCCTAAGATCAAAACTCTTTTTATTCATTATGGAATAAATTATATTAAATAAGAAATTAACTACAAATATATAATCTAAATTCTAATATATGTAAAAAAAATAATGCAAAATAGTGACGTTTATGAAAAATATTTTAATTAGATTTGTGATATTAAACTTACAAATTTAAAATATAAACCATTGATGCATATAACTAATTTCTGGAATTTTCTGAATAAAGGGAATATTAAAAACCAGCTGTTTTTAGAAAAGAAGAAATATGTATTGGTTAATCGATTTGGGCTTTTATTGGCAGCAGTATTGTTTTTAAACAGCTGTGGCGGTAAGAAATATATAGCACAAATTCCTTTTAAATACGATTATTCATTAGATCTATTGAAAAAGCAGGCGCAAATGGAAGAAACGGGAATTAAAAACAAAACAATTGTAAATGATAATTCAGAAAATTTAAGCGATGAAATGCTTTATTTAAAAGAGAAATATTCGATTGTTCTAGCTGTAACGCCAAATAAAATTACAAACTATAAGCTGTATGCCTATTTTGATCCTTGGATTAATACACCATATAAAGAAAAAAGTTTTTCAAAAAATGGAATAGATTGTTCCTATTTCTTGCAATCATTATACAGTGATGTTTACAAAGTGACGCTCCCGAAGGATCCTGCCGGAATGTGGAAATCAAAATCCATTCAAATTTTTACAGGCCGAACTTTTTTGGCAGAAGGTGATCTTGTTTTTTTTAGGTACGATAAAGATCATCCAATTTCAGATGTTGCTTTGTACTTGCATAACGATAGGATTTTGGCGTGTACAGATAAGGGATTAGGGATTTACAATTTTAATGATGAGTATTTTCAATTACGTTATATAGGAGCTGGAAGAATAAATGAAGACACAAAGAAAAAATAATAAAAGTCTGGAAGATCTGGTTCAGGAAATTGAGAATATTCCAGATGATATTAGAGCAGAAATAATTGCCAATGAACTAATAGAGCGCAATGAAATTTCTGCAGATGAGATTTCAATTTCAAATCAAGGTCAGTTTTCAAGAGCTTTTAGGAGTGATGTTTTAGGAGTGGTAATTCAGGATGATAATTATGTACGTCATGATTATCTAAAATTGCTATTGTCTCGTGACAGTATGTATGACGCACTGCCAGAAGGATTTATTCATAGCTTGAGTGAAAATAATGCTGATAAATCTGTTCGACAGATGATTAAAGAGCATAAATATCAAAAGCAACAGGAAAATGAGGCAAGAAAATTTTTTGCTCCTTTTGAAGATGAAATCTTTCATTACAGAACAAAAATCGAAAGTGTCGAAAGAAGTTTTTTGTACAAATTAAATGGCAGTAAACCGTTGGATTTTTTTTATGATTTCTGGGGATTGTCACAAGACTATCCGGCGGTTTTAGTGTCAAAATTTATACAACTTTTGCCTTATGCATATAAAATTGTAGGTGATATTGATTTGTCGTGCAAATGTCTGGCAAGTATTATTGAAGAAAAAGTGCAATACACTATCACAAGTTCTAAAGAATACAGCGAAGAAAGTGAACAAATAAACTTAGGTGAAAATAGATTGGGAGTTGATTTTATATGTGGCAATAAATACACGGATTACTCGATGAATTTGACAATCAAAATTGGACCAATTATCAATAATTCGTTTAAAAATTATATTCATAATGGAAAAATAAAAAAGTTTATTGACTGCTTTTATGAGCATTTTTTTCCGATGGAAGTCGAGTCAAAAACTATCCTGATACTTAATTACGAAACAGAAGAATTCAATTTTAATAAACAACCTGTGTTAGGATACACAACAAGAATTTAGAAATGATAAAAAAGCATTTATTAGCCCTTATTGATATTAGGCTCATCGTATTTTTAGTTGTAATTATGGCGCTTTGCGTTATACTTACTATGTTATTTAGTGATAAAGTAAAAGAGTTTGCTTCGCAATATAAAAAAGGATTTTACATCTATATTTTTTCTTTTGTACTCATCTACGCATTAGTAGCTTTTTTGGGTTACAATAAATTGTTTAATGAACTCTCAGACGAGTTTATGTTTTATCAGATAGCCACTTTATTGTTTGGAGTATTACATGTTTGGATGTATAGAATTTATTTTCATGAATTTAATGTCAAAAGTGTTGGCCTCGAACTACTTTTTGCTCTTCTAGTTATGCTTTATTCCAGTGTACTTTTTGCTATTATTTACACTGCGCTAAATGGTATTGAACTAACTTTTCTAATGTGTTCTCATTTTATTGCATTTATTGTTCCTACTGGAATTTATATAGTTTTTGAATATATGATGAAGATACCGTCAAGAGAATATGTTACCTGGAGAATTCCTGATGGCAAAAATCCTTTTCCTGAAATCGATGCTGTAGAAATGAAAGATCTTTTACTAATAACATTATTGATCCAAAGGCATGAAGATAGTAAAGGGTTTATAACAATTAGATCTAAAGGGCCTGTAAGAATTGATTTTGGACCACTATTTTATAATACAATCTCTGGTTATAATACACAATATCCTGAAAATAAAATTGATTTAGACCGAAATGGAGAAAAATACAATTGGGTGTTTTTTCTTCAGCCAAAATGGTATGAAACCGCGAAATATGTTGATGCGGATTATACGCTGGGAATGAATGGTATAACTGAAAACTCAGTTGTTATCTGCAAAAGGCAGAAGAAAGAAATGATTAAATCAGACAAAAAAAATGAGATTGAAGGAGATGGTTTTACGTATGAACCTACACCAAAGAAAACGACAGGTGAAAAAGAATAATTCAAAGTTTCAATTAACTTAAAATTAATTCAAAATGTATTACACAGATGATTCCGACTCGTCATTTTATGGACAATTCTTGACCTATAAAATAGTAAAAGGTGATACACTGCAAAGTGTATCAAAAAAACTTGGCATAGAAATACAAGAGCTTAGAAGGTATCATAATATGCATTGCAAACTTTCTGATTTAATCGAAGGTGATTTTAAACGTCATTCAAAGTTTTTGATTCTATCTCCAGAAAAAAGTCAGATTGAGTCGAATGTTATAATAGAGAAGCAAGTTCAAAAAGTCATTTTAGGAAAGGATAATAAATTGCCGTTTTTACCAAGAGGAATTTCAAAAGAGTATAGTGTGAAATATACTTTTGAAGTTGGGGATAAAATTGATGAAACGGAAATGGCAGTTGGGGTTAAATGGATCGCTACGAATAAAAATAAGTATCATCTTTTTGAAATTAACAGAACATCGGACATTTATATAAATGGCAGAGTTCCTGATGCCATGATGGATGAATTGGCGATTAAAACGTCTGAAGTTTTGTATCCTTTAAAAATTGTTGTTGATGAATTTGGTGAATGGATTGATATTTATAATTTTTCTGAAGTCGAAAGACGTTGGGATAAAAGTAAAAGTGAAATTTTAGATTATTACGATGGTGAAATAGTTGAAGCGTATATAGACGAAACAGAATATGCATTAGAGAATTCAGAGAGGTTATGGGCATCACTTCGTTCTGATTATTTTTTGAGAACTTTTTTTATTGGTATTTATATTCAATATACAGCTGATTATGAATTTCAGAATGATTTGTTATTTCCGTTAGAAGAAGAAACAGAATCTGTATTTAGTGTGCAACACAAGATAGCTCCTAATGTAGATGATGCAGGTCTTATTAAGATAGAACAAAAAGGCCATTATGTAGATTCAGGATATGGTTTTTTATACGGTTATGCCTCTTCGAAGGTAAATTATGATGCTGTTTACTTTTTAAATTCGGATACTTATGTCATGGAACAGATAAAGCTGGAGTGCAATATTGAGAACTATGAACCTATGAAAACAACTATTGCAATTGAGCTCTCAGAAAATAAAAAAGACAAGAAATAGTAACAATAAGTAAAACTAAGAATGTGAAGTTATGAGTGGTAAACATGTAGTTGTACAGGGAGCAACTGTAAAATGTAAATTTAGCGAAGAAGCTGATAAAACTGATATATTAAAAGTAAAATCGCAAAGTAAACATTTTGCAAATGATAAAGAGGCATCAAAAAAGCTAATTGCAACTACGAAGGAGCTAGGACAGACTTTAGAAAAAAACACTTTTGGCAATTGTAAATTACAGCCAATGGGGAGTAGTTATAAACCTTGTCAGGCTGTAATAACTCAATGGAGTAGTTTTTATGAAAAAGTTACATTATCTAATAACGGAAAGTTATTACTGGAAGACAGCAAAGCTACTTGTCCTATTGGAGGAGCTGATTGTATTACTGTTGACAAACATGGACAAAAGGCAGAATTGAGTAAACAGAATGTAAAGAATTCCCAACCAGAATTGCATAGGCAAATAAATCCGATGGTAAATATAAAAGCACTATTCGAGATTGCGCATACTGACGAAGGAACGATATATAGTTAAAAAATAATTTCATTATTTTTCTAAAAGCATACATATGGCAAAGGGGGTAAAAAAAATAAAGTGGGTAGGTGAAACTGGTGTACTAAAAGATTTTAGTGTGCCAGATAAAATACTTTGCATAAAACCAAATCAAGAAGCTCCGTTTGCTGTTGGCGAATGGTATAATGAAACCACCGAGGAAGAAAAAAGAAATAGCATTAAATGGCTATGGATGGATCAGAGAAAGAAGATAATTTTTCACAAAACAATAAAACTGGCAGGTGTTCCTTTTGGTGTTACCCTGCCCAAAAAACTATGCGGATCTTATGCTTTTTATCTGGAAGCCAGTTTATATGGTAGACATGATCATAGAAACACAGGCTTACATGTTTATGGAAAATGCGAAAAAAAAATAATCTCCTCTTCTTGGAGCAAAAAAGAAAATACAGCAGACAACAGTGAAATAATTTATGGACATGACTTATTTGTTACTCTAGAAGCTGAGGGCATAAATGGCGACACTTTAACATTTGAGACGTATAGCGTTAATAAAACTGATAAGGCTATAGAAACTATACCAGCAAAATGTGTAAATGGAATACTTAAAGCCAAGTTTAAAACTATGTCTTGTTATATTTCCCTTTCAGGTCTTCCAGACAATTTTGAAAACTTTTACATAAAAGTTCTTGAAATAACAGGAGATTACATTAAAAATGCAAATGGAAGTGACAAAGTATTCTCTTTTACTATAAAAAACGAAAGGGTAATGCCTGTATTTGAACCACCAACTAATACAACTCCTTTAAAAGTAGACGACCCGCCTAAAGAGGAAGAAGCAAAAACAGAAGGTATTATTACGGCTTATTTTGCTAAAGAAGAATTTTCGTTGGAAACTTCAGAAATTGCTGGGCAACATAAATATATTTTTCAAACCAAAAATATTGGTATTGATAAAGATAAGGTCGCAAAAATCATTAAAGACCGAGTAGATGCACAAGTAAAAGCAGATAGAAAATATGCCAAATTGGAAGATATTAAAAATTCTTTAGAGAATGATTCTTATGATATTGGAACATTTGTGTCTTTTAATTTGTGCAAACTGGGAGCTAATTATATAAAAATAAATAGTGCCCCACTAGAAGAAGAAGTATATGTGGTTGCAAAAACATTTTTATTGGATGGCAAAGAAATAACAATTAAAATAAAAGAGAAAGAAACCATTTTGGTCGATGCTGATGCAGACGTACCCGTTCTGGAAGCCAAAGAAGATGGAGGTGAACTTACAATACTAAAAGCAACAGTAGAAAACGGCTTAGCAAAAGTAAAAATAAAACTTCGCCCAAAAACTGATGAGGATTTAAAAGCATGGAAGGAAAAACTCCTTAAAGGAAAAAAAGGAGAAGCGTACAGCTACACGTTTAAAACTGAAACGGTAATTACCGATAGTAATAAAAAACAATTTGCAACAATAATACTCAATAATGCAAAGGAAGGAAAACAAGGTAACACAAAAATAGAAACTGGAAAAACTGCTTTTGCAGAAGATATAGAAAAAGCATTAGAAAGCAAAACTTACATTAGTGGTAGTACTATTAGTTTTGATATCTACAAAACGCAGGCTGAAAATCTTTGGTTACAAGCCGAATGCCAAGGAAATACCATAAAACATGAAGGAGAGTTTTTGAAGAAGGATGGTGAGTATTTTGTGATTGGTAAAAAATGTGATTGCGAAGCGCGAGTGAGAGCATTTATAAGGATGCTGAGAGTAGGGGAAGGAACAGAAGGTGAGAAAGGTTACACAAGACAATTTAGCGGAAAACAATTTTCAGATATGAGTGATCATCCTCATGAAGTAATAACTGCTAGTGGATATTCTTCTTCAGCAGCTGGGGCATATCAAATAATGGCAAATACCTATGATGAATTAAAAACGTATCGAACTAAATATAATATTTTAAATTTTAATCAAGAATCACAAGATAAATTATGCTTAGTGATTTTAAAACATAATTATGAAAAAGATCGACCAAGTAGCTTTTATAATCCAATTTATTGGAAAGACAAAGCAGAAACAATTAGAAATTTAGAAAAAGAGAATATAGCGAAAGAGAGAAGAAAACGCTTTAAAGGACAAAATGGAGATATTATAAAAATGCTAATTGACAATAATTTTGACAATGCAGTTTTGTTATCTGCTCTATGTTGGGCAAGTTTACCGGACGCACCTTATGGTCAACCAACAGAAACAAAGAAAGAATGTAAAGCTAATTATGAAAAATTTTTTAAAGAAGAATTAGAGGAAAAAAGTGATTTATACCTCAAAAAAGGATTTTTAAAAGAGTTCGGATATAGTTGTGGATGTAATGTAGAATCTAATGATACCTGCCCAGATGATTTTTCACAATGTTTTAACTATGCAGACGTTTGGGATAATCCAGAAATAAGTAGTGATAATGGTGGTAAAAACAATAACCGTTATGGTTATAATACAACTCGAGGACATAAGGGTATAGATATTTTATCAGGCCCCAGTTATAAAGATGTGCATTCTCTAATGTGTGGTACTGTAGGAAAAATTGTTGATTCATTTAAAACAAATGAATATAAAGAACATAGTTTAGGAAATACTTTAATGATAAAATCTAAAGACAAGGGGGGGAATGAAATTTTTATTTTATACTGTCATTTGGATGAAATTTATGTTCAAGAAGGTGATAAAGTAAAACATGGGCAAAAAGTAGCTAAATCTGGAAGCACAGGGAATGCCTCTTATAGTGGATTGCCAAATGGAGTTAAAGGGCATGGTATAGAAAAAGAGAACTGGCATTGCCATATTGAAGCAGCCACAAAAGGCGAAGGCTCAAATAATTTTTATTATTTAGGAAGTTATAGAGTAAAAGCTGAAGATTATATGAAAACAAAATTTGACAATAATGGTGAGAGAATATAATATAATGAAACTAATAATGAAAATAGTTTTAGTTTGTTTATTTATAATTTCTTGTAATGGACAAAGTAAAAATAAGAAAGATGTTAATCAAGGAAATAATAAAGTTGATAATTTAGAACAAAGCATAAACTTTTTAGACAAAAAGTACCTAAAAGGATATGCTTTAAATATAGATGGAACTTCTTTATCAGAACATCCAATTATGAGTTATCTTGATTGCGAAAAAGAAGGGCTATTTACACTGCATTTTGTGCCAAAAACAGATTCATTGAGTTTTTTTTGGAAAGATGAGTATTTTAAAAAATACAAATATGAATATGATGATACAGAAATAGAGAATAAAAATATTAGTAATATTTTGAAAAATAATTTTAATTCGTATAATATTTTTTCGTACAAGGTAAAAAAAGAATATTTGGGAGGTAAACCCTGTTCGATTGAAGCTGTATTTCTTAAAAGTAATACAATTGCGGAAATTTATATTTTTGATCAAAATAATAAAATTTGGATAAAAATAAGAGATGTGAAATCTCAAATCCTTCCTCCTTATCACGACAATAATTATTTTTTAAATTTATTTCCGGAATTATTTTTTTTTGAAAATAATTTGAAATTAAATAACAACAAAACAAATTATTTAGGAACAGAATTTAAAATAGATAGAATAAAAATTAAAGATGACTTATATTATTCTAAAAATTTAGACAAATTATTTAATTTGAATGGTGCAACCTATTTACGCGGTATAGTTCATGTAAATGTTGATTATAAATATCAATTGGAAACAATAAACATTATGAATATTAGAACTAACGAAATTAGGGATGTTTATATTTTGTCTAAGAACGGTGACATCGTATGTGATACACTTAAAATCAACAAAAATTTAATTATTGACACTAACATTATTATTAAAAAAGATAATAACAAAAGAGCATTTTGTTTAAGGACTACTCAAGACAATAAAATATTTGCTGTTTACATGTTAGATAAAAATAATAGAATTCTAAAGATGCCTATAAGCACTCCAATAAAAATATCAGGAATCATTAATTTAGATGATAGAAATTAAATAGAAAGAATTTTGTTAAAGTCTCCTTTTCCGCATGAATCCTTTCTTGTGGCGGTAAGGTCTAATGTCTGATTTTTTATAAAAAATTAAAAATAAAGAGAAATTATAAATTTCATAATACTGAAGGCTTAGTTGAACGTACCATACGAAAGGATTCGTGCGATAGCGGGGGTATCTGATTTTAAAACAAAATAGTTTTTGGGTTGCAAATCAATATTCTATAGAAAAAAAATATGCAATCTATAGATGGGAATAATAACTAAATAAATTAAATAGATGAAATTTTATTTTTACATAATTACAGTATGTATTTGTTTTAGAGGATGTAAAGAAAAATTAGAAAGTAACAACATTGGAGAAAGTAAATATTCTTTAATTTCTAATAATAATCAAGAAGGTGTTTTAATGTTAAACAAATTTTATGCATCATTTTACTTTGATGATAATATTAAAATTGATCAGACTAAAATGAGATTATTTATTTCGGAGAAGCTTCTAAATAGAATAGATAGTTTAAGAAGTAATGATGATAATATTATATTAAATTATGACCCTTTCATAAAAGGACAAGATTTTAATGGGGAATCAATTAAAAATTCTTTGGAAATAATTCCTTTAAAAAATAAAAATCAATTTAGAGCAAGTTTCATATTATTTGGTAATAAAAATGAAAAGAGAACAAATGTTGATTATTTATTAACAAAAAATAAAGAAGATAAATTTTTAATCAGTAGTATCGTAAATGATAGATATCTAAATATAATAGATTTAGGGCAACCATTTATTTCAAATAAAAACATGATTAATCGAGAAAATACAGATTTGCAAATTGAAAATAAATGGATTGGAATTTATAAAGGATCCTTTTTACAATTTAAAGAAGAATATAATGATCCAAGAAGTTGGGCAACTGTTTATATAAATATTAGTAAAGATTCTTTAACCTATGAATTGCATAGTTTAAAAGCAGAAAATTCAAAACTAGTATTAATTGACAAAGAAACAAATTCGTTAACTTTCAAAATGGAGAATGGGAATACTTTAAAAATATAAAATATAAAGAATGGTGAAAAATATGCATTAGATGGTTCACAAATAGCGAAATTAATTAGTGAAAAACCTATTCTCTATTTAACAAAGGAGTAAAATCAGTATTAATGCACGTATTTGTATTTTGTTTTTTTGTACTTATTTAATTTAAAAAGTAATGCCATGCTGGCACGAGCGTCTCACTCGTGATAAGTAGTGTCTTGTCCTAAAATAGGTTTACACAAAAAATGTAAAAACAGAAAGATAAAAAATACAATTTTTGATTTTAAATATAGAATAATACCGCACCCAAAAAAACAATTCCCAAAAACAAATAAACCTTAATTACTAACCACTAATAGTAATTAGTCCAAAAACCTTATGTAATCCAATTACATGAGGCATTTTGCTATGGGAATAAATCAAAAAAATATAAAGAATAAAAAATCATGATAGAAAAATTAAATCATTTTCCGGTAAACTGGATTGACGGAATGAAGATCAACAAAAGTCATTTTTTGGCCATGCAGGACAATGTTTCTGAATTGGTAAATGATGCTGTTGGAATTCATACCACGCCAATAAGTTATGGTTTATTGGATTCGGGAAATCACAGTAAAGATTCTACTAAAATTTCTTTAGGAATCGATAATCACAAACTTCTGCGCGTTCGTGTAGAAGAGTGTCATGCCATTACACCAAACGGATCGAGAATCGAAATCAGCAAAACAAATACAGACACGCTGGATTTGCAGGTTCCGTATCCGGAAGATACGTATGAAATAAAAGAGGGCGAACAGTTGGAACTGCTAGCTTGTATTTCTGTTAATTCCAGAAAAAGGATTCCGTTTGGAGAACCAGATCCAGACGAAGTTCCGCCAAGATATCCTTACACACAGCCAGAATATAAACTCCATTTAATTAAAGCTGAAGAGTTTCGCTCAGGAATTGGATATGGAGGTTTTTATCTCGCTCTTGGCAAGATTTTAATTGGCGATATAACGGTTCTGGATGAAAACTATATTCCGGCATCGGTTACTGTTAACTGTCATCCAAAGTTGGCAGACATGCAGGCAGAAATCGCGAGATCATTTGGTCAGATTGAAATTTATTCGGTTCAGATTTCTCAAAAAATTAATCGGTTTCAACAAAGCGGGATTTTGGCACAAACCGTAATGCAATTGTCTGATAATACAAGCTATTTTTTGGGGAATTGCTTAACACAATTTCGCTGGTTTTCACTGCATCAGCATCCGGCTTCGATGTTGAGCACGGTGGTTTCTTTTGCCAGAGTTATGAAGAATTTCATCGATTCTAAAGCTGGAGCGGGAAAAGAGGAACTTTTAAACTATTTCGCTGAATGGTGCGATTTGTCTCAGGGTGATTTGGAGATACTTTTTACGACACTCATAAACACAAATTACGATCATGTTCATATAGATAAGACAGCAGCGTTGACGATGAAGTTCCTTTCGAAAATTGAAAAACTCTTCGACACTTTAAGTAAACTGGATTACATCGGTAAGAAAAAAGAAAGCATCGAATTATTTGTAGCCGAAACGGATAAGAAAGACATTGTGCACAATCCGAAAAGACATGGTTTTTTCATGAAAGATTAATTATTAAATAAAAAAATATGGAAGTATTAAATAAAACCGAACGACAAAAAGCCTTTATAGCGTTTTTAATCGCATTCATTATCACGTTTGTGGTAATGATTTCTGCGATATCCTTTAATTTTTATATGCCTTATGCCGAAAATAAAATGCTTAAAGCTGAAAATGAAATGATGAAAAGGGAATACGATTATCAAACCAATTTTTCAATAAAAATTGATAGCGTAAGAATGACAATTGACTCGATTAATTCACCAAAAGTAGATAATGATTTTCAGCAGCGTTTGGCAAATGTTATGGTGGCCAACATTTATCAAAAGATACCCAAAGATACCACTGATAATAAAAAAATGTACAGTAATATCATCTTAGCGTATAAGAATATTATTGACTACAAAAAACAGATTAGAAGTCTTACGCATAATGCACATTTAATAGACAGTTTGAATCAATCTGCTAAAACTTATAAGGAAGAATTAGAAAAAGTAAGCCGTGATTTGGATGTCTGCCGTCAGATTTATCAAAATCAATAAGAAGTAAAGAAAGTAAAAATCATAACCATTTAAAATTAAAATTATGTTGTCAAACTATGGAATTGGAGGAAACGAAGTAAAACTCGATGCAGATGAAGCAATCATTGCAATACCTCAAAACAGAACCCTTGTAGCTCAAAAATTAACGGTTGATGCACCTATAAAACCAGAATTGGTTGAAGGCATTACAAATGTAGAGAAAGCTTTCGAACATTTTAAACCTGAAGTAAAAGTAAATTTTGAAACAGCCGATGGTGGAACTAAAGTTGAAGCCTTAAAATTTAATAATCTGGGAGATTTTGGAATTAAGGGAATTACAAATCAAAGCAATTTTTTATCTGATTTAGAAACAGAAAAAGATCAATATCAAAAGATAATTCGCCAGTTAAAAACAAATAAGATTCTGAAGGCAGCTTTAGAAGATGGAGAGGCAAAAAAAGCATTACTGGAAAGCCTTGGAACGTTAATTAATGAATTAAAAGAAAATAAATAATCAGAAAAATATAAACTATGTCAAGCAAACAAGTACATCAAAATAGTGATGCAGATACTGCAGTTTTAGAACGCAAAATTACAAGTGGTTCTATTGAAAAAAATGTTGAAAAACTAGCTAAATATGGTGGTTTTGATTTATTGGAAATGTCTATTGAAGGCATTCAGAATTTAAATCCTGACAGAAAAGCAAGAAGAAAAATTTTCCTTGGTGAAGTTAATAAAACCAAAGAAAGAGAGACTTTGAAAAAAACACTAGAATTATGGTCTTCAATTTTAAACAATAGTGATGCATTGACCGATATGGTGGCACAATGTGAAGATAAATGCAAAGAATCTGAAGTATTGTTAAAAAAGAATCTTGCAAAAGCAGTTGAGGATACAAGAGAAATTGAAGCAGCTTATAGAACTGTTGCTTTATTTTTTAAAAACACAGAAACTGACAAGGTTAAAAATGTTACGATTGTAAATGCAGATATTGAACAGTTAAAAGACCTTGATAATACAAGATTCATCGACGCAATTCACTCTGAGTTAGTTGATAATTATGATCGTTTGGATCTTAAAAACAATTATGGAATTTTAGTTATTCCAGGTTATTTAGGATCAAATAAAGTAATCGAAAAATGGGCAAAAATTGCACATGAAAATAAAGTAATGCTGGTTACAGATTTTGAACATTTAGATGAGCCGGATGATGTAATGGAAATGTTCGACGCGGCTTCATTGACCGGAGGCGATGTGTATCGATCTAATGTAATTATGACTTGCAACTGGTTAGTAGGGCGAGGAAGATTTGATCAGATTGGAGAAAACGAAGATTTGCACATTGCACCATCTGCAGCATTGGCGGGAAAAATTTACAAAACGTTAATGTCTCAAGTTACTGCGGGGAAAAAATTTGGAGGAATTAATGAGGTTGACGGAGTAAAATTTGACCTTAAGAAAAGTGAAATCGCTAATCTTGAAAACCTTGGTTTAGTTCCTATGGTAAATGAGTACGGAAAAGTAATGGCTTTTTCTGCAAAAACATTATTCAGCGGTGACAATTTAGGTTTACAGACGTATTCTGTAGTGCGTGTTTTTGATTATGTTACGAAGGTTCTAATGGATTTTCTTAACCGTCGTGCTTTTGAAAACTTTACAGCAAAAACCCGTAAAGAAATTATGAATCAGATTGTTGCATTCCTTGATGGAATCACTGGTCCGGATAAATTAATCGAGAATTTTGAAATTAGAAGATTCGAACAAGATCCGATTCAGAAAGATAGAATTTATATGGATATTCATATGAAGCCTTATTTTCCAGCCAAAAACTTTCTTATAAAAATGGACGGCCACAAAGGTGATGACGGAACGGAATGGGATACAGATTACGAGCAAAAATAATTGTGGTTAAATTAATAAAGGAAACGCATTTTATGTGTTTCCTTTTTAAACAGAACATTGATCTTTTAATAATGAAAGCATTTAAAATTTTATTTTTACTTGTATTATTTTGTAATTCATTTTCAATTTCGGCACAAAAAATAAATTCGATAGATACTTTAAATTGCCCAATTTCTCAAAATGAATTATTACTTGACGGAAAAAACTTTGCAAGTGCTCCTCCAATATTATTGCGTGTTTTTAATGAAGATTTTGAATATGCGGTTTTGCAGTTTGGAAAACGAAAAGGAAAAATTTATTTGTATTTTAAAATTTTCACTGATAATGTTTGTGTAAAACAAAAACAGCCTTTAGAATTATATTTTAAAAGTGGAGAAATGTACGTTTTAAAAAATTCATTTGCAGTTAATTGTGATGGGACTGTTGCATTGCAGCTTCGACGAAAAGATCGAAAAAAGATACTTGCAAATAACATTAATACTATAAAGTTTTTTACACTGAAAAAAGATTATGAGTTTAGACCTACTGGCACTGATAACCAGTATTTAAAAGAATATTTAGATTGTTTGAAATTATATAAAGTTAAAAAACGATAAACTAATTATTAATTAAATTTTAGAATAGGATTACGGAACCTCAGCATCCATTTTAAATTAAATCTTAAAATATGCCCATCCCAGAATTAAACCTTTCTCTTGGACTTACAGATAATGATGGATCTGTATTTTATTCAGGAAGCGGAGAAGGAAAAGTTATCGTACGAACTGATTCGGCTCTAAAACAGCATATAATTGATATTGTTATCTCTGAAAAGCAAGTGGGAACAGTCAATTTAAAAACAAATATGGAAATGACAGGCATTCCTAATGAAATTGAAATTCCTACTTATCAACTGATTGTAACAGATGATAAAACAAATGAAAAAGAGCTATATCAAGTAACGCGTGATACTTATTTTTTTAAAGAGCAGAAAGTCAAAAAGAATTTATGGAGTTTTCTGGGGCTAAAATTTTTAGAGACTAAGAATTTTCTATTTGAAAACATTCCGTTTGAGCCTTTAAGAGATGCTATAGAAATCTATGATATATCTAAATACAGAAAACTTAATCACGATGAACTGATGTATTATTTTCAAAATGAAGATCAAAAAATACAGATTTATGCCGGTGATATCAATAAGATTAAAATTCAAAAGGGAGTAAGCTATTTCATTATTGTAGATGAGAAAAAAGGACAACGTTTTATAGGTGATATTCTTTATCGTGAAAAATTTTTAAAACTGATACCAAAGGTAAAACTTCATATTGTTAAGAGAAAAGAAGTTTCTAAAACTATGGAAACGAATAAAAAAGGACAAGCAGAAAAGCTTATTTATATTTAATTGAAAACAAGATGAAAGGAGCTTTTTACAAACTGCCAATAAATTTTAATGACATTACTCAAAAAAAAGAACTTGAGAAAACGTCAATAGAACATTCTATTGCACAGCAGATTATATTATTAGCAACGACCACATTTGGCGAATGCAAATTTGATGAGACTTTTGGATCAAAAATTTGGGAGATTGATTTTGACTTACTGATGAATGAAAATGCGATAAAAGAAACGATTTCGAAAACAATAAAGCAGTCATTGCTTTTACATGAGGGAAGAATCAAGGTAAATGAACTAAAAGTTGAACTTTCAGAAACAATGTATCAGGTAGATGATATGAGAAGGGCTAAAAAAAGAGTTGATATTATTGTACAGGCAACAATTAAAGGCACTAACAGAAATTTTGATTTTAGAGGCTATTTTTTTGTAGGGCCATTATCATATAAATAAATTTTTTTTTACTGAAAATCAAGCATATAATGCTTATATAAGCGATTTTATTATTTAGTAAATAATATCTTTCAAATATATTAATTTGTAGGAAATATTTTATATGTTTGCACTATAATTAGATAAATTAATAATTAAAATTTTTTATTATGTCGTTTTTAACATCATTGTCAGTAGCCGGAAAGGATTACAAAGTATTACAAGTAAGTTATGATTTAGCTCAGGAAACAGATGCTTCAGGGCGTCCGTCTACAGTAACACGTGGAGGAAGGATCATGATCGAGGTAGAATCAACTGGAAGTACAGAATTGTTTGAGTGGATGACCAATAATTTCGAAAGAAAAGATGGATCAGTAAAATTCATCAAGCGTGATTCTAACGCTACTTTAAAAGAGTTGAAGTTTACTGAAGCTTATATGGTAAAATACAAAGAAAATTTTGACCATAACAGCGAAAATCCATTAACAGAAACTTTTATGATTTCTGCACGTAAAATTTCGATGGGCGGAGGTGAGTTTGATAACGCTTGGGTATAACACTTAAGGACTTTATCAAACTTGATTAAGTTTGAAACTATTAAAGGAAGTCCAATAATGGGCTTCTTTTTTTATTTTTTATACCCAATATTTCAATTCTTAATTATTGAGTTTTGACTATTATTTTAATATATAAAAAAACTAAAAATGAGCTTTTTATCAAAATTACAAATAGACGGAGAAGAATATAATGTGCTTGAATTTAATATAGATTTCAAACAAGAAGTTGATACGACAAGCAAACCAATAGGAAATGCCAAAGGAGGTAATATAAAACTAATAATTGAGGCAACTCAAAACAGTCTTTTTTTGTCTTGGATGCTTAATAGTGATTTAACTAAAGATGGGAAAATCGTTTTTTACAGAAGAGATGCCTTGAGTAAAATGAAAGAACTTACGTTTGAAAAAGCATTCTGTATCAGTTACCATGAGCAGTTTACCAGCACAACTGAAGTACCAATGAAAATTACAATGGAATTAGTGACTAAAGAATTGACTTTTGGTGATGCTAAATTCTCAAATAATTGGATTGTCTTAGACTAAGTTTAATTTTTTATGAAATCAAAACTCGTTTTAGCAATGTTACTATTATCCGGTTGTAACCAAAATAAATTTTCGGGTTTTATCCATGATTTCGATAAAAACAAACCAATTAAAAATGTTGTCGTAAGTGTCAATGGTAATTTAACAAAAACAGATAGTATAGGACATTTTGAGATTGAAGTTAACTCAAATTCTGATTATGTTATAAATTTAAAACGACAAGGTTACGCTAACAAGTCGGTATTGAGGAAACCCGATTATATTGAGAAAACTCAAAGAGGAAAACTAAAAAATAGTGCAATTTATATGTTCAAAAAAGAGAGCGATTTTTCGAAATAAAAAATGAGTTTGTTTAAAAACGTCAAACAATGAGACAAGAACGAATAAAAGACAGAGTACTAAAAAGAGCTGCGAGATCTTGGGGATTTTCAGATGTTGAAATGGAAACTTCATTCGATCCAGTTGTGGCTATGATGTTAAATGCATTATCGTATGAACTTGAAAAAGTGGCTAACGAACTGGAAGATTCTAAAACTCGTGTTGTAGAGAGAGTTTTAGAAATTATGTTTCCCGAAGTTACTTCTGGTGCGAAACCCGCAAGATCGATTCTGCATGCTTTGCCGATAGAAAATAATATAAAAGTCTCATTGCAGAACCAAATGGTGACCAACAGAAGAATTCATAATATTTACAATCCGTTGGCGCCAATTATTAAAGAAATTGCACTTGCGCCAACTCTTGAAGTAAAATTGTCAGCTTGTGAGGTAAAATATATTGCATACGAGAGAAACTTATATCAAATATCGAATCTTTTTTATAAAGATGCAATTAGAGATTATAATCATACGCTGCCATCTGGAGAGATTGTGTTGGGAATAGAGTTGAGTAATGCAAATGTTTTAGAACTGGAGGATTTGATGTTGTATATCGATATTAAAAATACGCATCAGAAAGAAATGTTTCATTACTACTTAAAGCAAATGAAATGTTTTCATGATGAAAAAGAAATAAAAGTTGAGGAAGGTTATAATGTTCCTCTTAATAATCTTGATGTCGAGAGCATTATCAATCGCAATTATGCTAATTTGAGCGAAGTAATGCAGGAGGTGAACGAATATTATTTTGATAATTTTTATACTTTAAGAGGAATTTTAAAATATAAAAGCATAAATGAATATGGAGACGAATACAAACATTTTGACAACGCAGTAAATAAAGACGGCAATTCTATTATTTGGATAAAAATGATATTTCCAGAATCTTTGGTCCCGCAAATTATTGATAACGTTTCTTTTACCGCAAATTGTTTTCCTGCAATTAATAAAAAAAAGCATGTCTTTATTAAGACACTTGATAGTTTTCTGTCATATGTTGCCTTAGATAGTAAAAATGATATTTTCCTTGATATCGATTCAGTTGTCGATGGATTACATAAACATTACGAGATAAAAGAATTTAAAGATGGCGTTCTTGAAGAAGGAAATGCAGTATTGAGGACTGGGGGAGTTTCTAGATTTGACTCCAGAAGCGCTTCTGAATTATTACAAAATGTTTTAGATTTATTAAAGGACGAAAGTTCTTCTTTTGCGGGTTTAGGAAAGGATTTTATGAACAGTTCTTTGGTGGAAATCAATCAGTTATTGGCATCGGTTGAGCAGCAGGCAAAAGAAAGCAGTTTTACTAAAAATAATGATCCTTATTTAATGATTAAACCTACTGCAGAAGATTCGACTGCAAAATCTTTTACGATTAGTTATTGGTCAACTTGTGCCGACGAAGGAAATGATATAAAAGCGGGAACCGTTTTAGATTCTAAAGATGATTTATTTTTTATTGGCAAAACAGTTACTTTAATGACAAATACGGTTGGAGGTTTAAATAAACAGAATAATAAAGACCGAATTCTCGCCTACAGAAATGCTCTTTTAACCCGAGGTCGAATTGTAACTTTTGCAGATATCAAAGCATTCGGATTTAATCATTTTAAAAATTCAATTAAAGATATTAGAATTGAAAAAGGAACGCGTAAGGAAATCTCTGTAAAAGCTGGCTTCAGCCGAACGGTTGATATTTTTATTAAATCAAATTCAGAAGAAAAAAGACATTTATCTATAGCCGAATGGGAGTATTTATGTGACAGCTTCTTGAAAAATTTAAAGAATAGATCATCAAATGTTTTTCCGTATCGACTATTTATTGATAAGTAAAATTTTAGAAAACTTGACGCAAAAAAGTCAAGTTTTCTATTTAAACAATGAATTCAAATTAACTTCTTTTTTCTCTTTCAATTTCTTTACAATTTTCAAGAAAGCAATTGCCGTAATATAAGCATCACCTAATGCTGTGTGTCGATCTTTTTTAGAAATATCAAATTTATCTGCAAGATCGTCTAAAGTGTAATGATCTTTTCTTTCAAACAAATGAGATTTAATTAAGGTTTTTTTATATAAATAAGCTGTATCTAAACGTTTGTTGGTTAGTTCTGGCAAACCATTTCTTTCTAGAGCTTTATTGATCATTGTAACGTCAAAAATTGCATGATGCGCAATAATAATTGAATCGCCTAAAAAAGACAAAAACTGCTGTAAAGCCTCTGATTCAGTTGGACGCTGAATTACAAATGCTTTTAAGATACCATGAATTTGAGCGGTCGATTTGTCATAATGATCTTGTTGTATATATACTTCAAAGCTATTTTGAACAGATATAATTCCGTTTTGAAGAATCAAAGCGCCAATGCATAAAATTCTATCATTTTCATAATCAAAACCAGTCGTTTCGGTATCTAAAACTACAAATTTTGTGTTTTCAATGGTGATACTTTCATCAAAAGGATGATCCTCTTTTTTGAAAAAATTGAATAAACTCATAGTTATACGAGATTTGAAATATTAAAACGCACTGAAATTAATTCCTGAAGTTCCTTAATGGTTTTAAAAGTACGTTTCAGCTTAATTTTTTCCATTTTTGATAAAGATTCCAAAGCAATAAACTGCCCAGAATCATGATGTAGAAGTCCTTGTTTGGTTCTAAATTTCAATAAAGCTTTAAAGGAATAAGAACATGACAAATACAATTCACGATTGTTTGGTTCTAGTTCGGCCAATTTTTCAAATCGTTCCGCAGTATTACTGATCGATTTAACGGAATGTGATAAAATTAAAACACGCGCCGCGTCGGTTAAAGGCATTAATGCTCTTCGCTTGATATCAAAATTGTCTTTATTGGCACCGTCCTGTTCGACTAAAAATTGTCTAAAGAATCCAGTAGGCGATGGGCTTTGCAGTGCACCACTTACTAAATGCATATAAAAAATTGGGTTTGCTTTTACGTTTTCAAAAATCGAATCAGATAATTGATTGACAATTTCGGCATCGCCATATGTCATACTGTAATCAAAGAAAATGAAAGAAAGTAAAACTTCATTTTTCCCAGGATTTGTAATCCAATGATGTACCTGATTTTTCCATTCGTCTAGGCTCATACACCATTTTGGACTTGAAGCCATCATATCGGCGGGACAATAATCATAGCCAATATCAAAAAGTCCTTTGTTAACGAGAGAAGCAAACTTTAAAAAATAAATTCTTGTTTCATCTCTAAAAACTTCCGAGACATTTTCATAAACAATCGCATTATCCTGATCGGTATGCAGCATTTGCTCGCCTCTTCCTTGGCTTCCTAATGCCAGCCACGCAAATTTTACCGGTGGCGGACTGCTCATTTTTTCCAGACAAATCTCGATAACACGTGTTGTACAGGCTTCGTTTAATTCGGTTATAATTTTAGAAATCAAAGTCATCGGAATATTTTGGTCTAAATATCCTTGAAGCAATTGCATGATTCGGTTTCTAATTGGTTTTATTTCCTTGGTTTTCTTAGCTCTTTTTAGTGCTTTTATTAAAACTGCTGGATTATTTCCCAGTGCGACCATAACATCATGTTTGGATAAAATTCCAACAGCTTTGGTGTTGACTGTTCCATCTTTTGTTAGACATAAATGACTGATATTACTTTTCATCATCGCCATTTGTGCCTCGGTAACCGTCATTTTTTTAGGATAGGTAATAACCGGTTTCGTCATAATCGTTTCGGCAGTTGTCATGATCGAATAATCTCCGGTTACGATTTTGTTTCGGAGATCTTTATCTGTCAAAATACCAATCGGAAGCATTTCATCTACAATTAATATAGCTCCGACTTTTTTCTTATTCATGATTTTTGCAACATCTCGAGCCGTTGTTGACGGAGTGCAGGTAACAATTTTTTTTGAATACTTTATTGGTGTTAAATCAAATGAATCGTTATTTGTATGTCGATTTTCGTTTAATAAATCATCGTCTCCATACAATTTATCTTTATGAATATCGGAATAAGGATTTCGCGTGTTCGAAGCATAGCTTTCAATTAGGAAGTTACCAACATTTCGATTTTCAAGTGCATAAGGTTTAAAGACCGCAATCGGAATGGCGTACAAAATCGTTTCTTCATGTGCCACAGCCTCCATAATATAATTTTCCTGCGCCAAAAGAGGACGAAGACCAAAAATATCACCTTCATCACACATATCTAAAACCATATTTTTGGTGCTTTTTTTCAAAGCAACGGCGCCTTTATGAACTACATAAAAAGAATCATGAGTTTTTTCGTTTTCAGCAAAAATGACAGCATCTTTTTCTTTGTAAACAATAGAAATTTGTTCTGAAAGTTTCTCCAAATCCATTTGATGTAAAAAATTAAAAGGCGGGAAATTCTTTAAAAAATCGGCAACTCTTTGTGAAATGGTATTTTTCATTTGTTTAGATTAAAGTCCTAAAATACTATTTAAAAATATAAACGTGAAATAAACACGTTTCTTTTTTAGGGGTAAAGGAACAAAGGTGCAAAGTCACAAAGTTTTTTGCGTAATGGTAAAAAACTTTGTAACCTTTTGTCTTCGTGGCATATCATAAAAAAAGCCCCAATTGGGACTTTAACTTTTTATTCGACTTTAAAAACTTTGCCGCGTTGTTTTTCTTCAGAACCAACCAAACCAAATTCAAATGTATATGAATCTTTTGAAGTCGTTAAAATTTTCATGCTGATTGCTTTTTCTTCGGCCATGTTTTTTGGATGTTTTTTCTGCAAAACATATTCGCAGTCACTTACCCAACGTACTGTTGCAGTATCTGTTTTTCCTTCAAAAGTTTCGATTTCAATGCTGTCATTTCGTTCAAAAAAAGTTGTTTTTTTTACACCGTTTACTTCAGACTCAAACTTGAATTTTCCGTTTTTAAAATCTTTGCAATTGTGTTCTGCGTTATAACAAGAGGCTAATGCAATTAACGGAAGAAGGAATAGTAATTTTTTTCATTTTAAATAAGTTGTTTTTTTTAGGAGCTTGTTCCTGCTGTCCGCTGTATTCCCGATAAACAAAAACTACGGCTAAAAAGCCTTGTTTTTCTAAATCGGGAGATGCCGCTACCATCAGGGCTAGGGCTTTGGTTTTCAGAAGTCCTTTTTTAATTAAAGAATAAAAAGAAAATTACAAGAGTTATAAAAGTTAGAAAAAGCAAATTCCGTTTCTTGTTTTTAGAACTCTGCTCTTCGGTTAAATTTGTTTTACAGAATTTAATTAAGATCCACCAACATGTGCCACCAAAATTTGCATAATATTCTATCATTTCAATCTCTTTAATTCATCATCAGTAAAGTTCTTAATTTCTTTTTCCTTAGCAAACTTTTCGGCATTGTAATTTCCGGATTTATTTCTCGGAATCGATAAACTTTCCCAATAGCTATTTTTTAGTTGTTTGGCATAAAATACAATCTGACCAACATGATAAGGATAATGTGCCAATTGTCTGTTTATGGCTTCAATAACCGTGTGACCTTCATTTCTGATATAAATAATATCTGAAAGTTGTTCTGGTTTTAAACTATTTAAGTGTTTCAAGAAAACACCTTCCAGCCTTTATTCCAAGTTTCTAAAACTTCTTCTTTAGATTGTAAATCATTTTCAAATTCAAATTCGGAATCGCGGTTGCGCCATTCTTTTTCGCCATCAGAAGTCAGAAAATCTGTCCAGCGTGACAGCATATTACCTGAAATATGTTTTATAATGGTGGCAATGCTGTTGGTATCTTCATTTATTGTAACAAAAAGCTGTTGAGGTTCTAATTGGTCCATTGCTTTTTCGCCTAGCATTTTGTAATATACAAATTGCTTTTTAACGCTTTCTAAATAGGATGGTTCAGTTGCTTTTTCCAAAATTTAAAACAATTTTAATATCAGTATTTATCCAAAAGTCCTAACAATTCCCTGAATTAGAAAATTGTGCTTTTCTCATCGGGATTAAATTCAGGATCAATTTTATAATTATAAGCCGTTTTAAAATTGACTCCGGCTAATTGGGTTTCATTAAAAATAGCACCTTCAAGATTGCAATTATCAAAAACAGAACTCGTTAAATTAGTTCCAATAAAAGTTACTTCTCGAACAGATGCAATTAATGAATTTGGTTTTTGGCATTTTTTTATTCGAGAAAATGGCATAATCTAAAGCGCTTTCTTCAAAATATACCTGAAATAAAAAATCATCACATTCGTTAAAAGCAATTCCAAAAGTTTGCAGTTTTTAAAAGTGACATTTTTTAAACTCGTTCCCGCTAAACTAGTCATCGACAAATTGCAGTCAATAAATTCGCAATCTAAAAAGCTATTGAAGCAAAATTACTATTAGAGAAATCACAGTTTTTAAAAACACAATCTTCAAACTCCCGATTGTTTATTCTTTTATCAATATAAATGACTTTTTCGAATGTTTTTTGAATGTGAATTATTTCTTCCATTTTGTTTTTGCTAAAAAATTTGAATTGTAGATTCTGATTAAACCCGAACAGGTTTTTAAAACCTATCGGGTTTGCTTAACAAACTAATTAGTCATTAAACAAACCTTTCATAATAATTCTCAATCCATAAAAAATTAAAAACATAGCACTTAAGCAAGCTACAATTCCAATTCCCAAAACCAAATAATGCCAATTGGTATGCTGATTCATAAAAGCATTATAAATCAACGATGGCCCAAGAAACATTAAAGCGGAAGCGACCGTTAAATATTTAATTCCTTTTCCTAATAATTCTTTATTTGTTGCCATGCTTTTTTATTTTAGGTTTCAGGTTTAAAAGTTTCAAGTTTTTCGCTGTTTTGTTATTTCGAGGAACGAGAAACACATTAAATTTTCCGCAAAGCATGTCACCAATCTTTGTCGATTTACGCGTGTGATTTCTCGTTCCTCGAAATGACAAACTAGGTACAGAAAACCTTATTACTTTCGTAATTGTCAACAGCTTTTCTCACACTGCCATATTTTTTTAATAATTCTGATGCTTGTTCATATGAAACCGGAATTTCTCCCATAATCATTTTTACTCCACGATCAACAAGTTTTAGTGTTGCTCAATTGCATATCGACCATTTTATTTCCTTTAACTTTTCCAAGTTGAATCATAGCAGCAGTCGAAATCATGTTCAAAACTAATTTTTGAGCAGTTCCGGCTTTCATTCTTGAACTTCCTGTAATAAATTCTGGACCAACAACAACTTCAATTGGAAATTGTGCAGTTAATGCCAACGGACTTCCTGCATTACAGGTAATACATCCAGTAACAATATTATTTTCGATTGCAAGCTTCTAAACCGCCAATAACATAAGGCGTTGTTCCAGAAGCCGCAATTCCAATTACAACATCATTTTTACCAATATTGTGTGACTTGCAAATCAATCCAGGCTTGTGTTGTCATTATCTTCCGCATTTTCTACAGCACGTCGAATAGCAGTGTCTCCGCCAGCAATAATTCCGTTTACCAAATCAAAAGGAACTCCAAAAGTTGGCGGACATTCCGAAGCATCCACAATACCCAAACGGCCTGAAGTTCCTGCTCCAATATAAAATAATCGCCCGCCCAATTTTAATTTTGCGACAATTTGTGCAATCAATGCTTCTATTTGAGGTAAAGCTTTTTCGACAGCATACGGAACAGTTTTATCTTCTTGGTTGATATTGATAACAATTCATGAACAGACATTTTTTCTAAATGTTCGTATTTTGAGGCTTGTTCAGTGGTTTTGGTAAATGTCATTTTTATCAGTTGTTTAGACTCGTCAAAATTAATGTTTTTTCTTTCAATCTCGAAATTTGCAACACAAACTCACAAATATTTAAGTTTTGTTTAGTTATCTGATGTTAATACATTCTTACGTCGTTGCGAAAAGAGTATTGTATTTTTGTAGTTTTAGTTCTTAATTATTGAATACTTTCTTAAAGCTTTATTGGATAAACTAAAATATTATATTTGTTATTATATAAAAGATAAATGGATAAGTTAGTTTTTTTGGATGGCGTTGCTCGTATAGCTGTTTTTATTTCGTTGCTCCTCGCACTTTTTTTACTTACCGTAAAAACAGAAAATAAATTGGCAAATCGATTGTTTGCTTGTTTTATAATTTTTTCAGCAATTGATTTCAGCGGGCTTCTTGATTTTTCATTTCCAAAGGAATACTTGTATTTAGTGCTTTTGAAAAGTACATTTTGTTTGTTCGAAATGCCTTTGATTTATTTGTACGTTTTAGCAGTTTGTTATTCTGATTTTCGAATAAAATGGAAGCATTTAGTCTATACAATTCCTTTTATTGTAATGAATTTACTTTTAATGCCTAGATTTTATTTAAAATCAAGTATTGAGAACCAGCAATTTTTGGAAAATTTCAGTACAATGTTTGAAGGGTATTTTTTTCAGATTTTAATTGAATGCCAATATTGGTTTTATATTGTCAGCATATTTTTGATTTTAAGAAAATACAAGAAAATCTATCTCGAAAATTACGCTAATCCCAGCACTTCTACCTATAAATGGCTTTTTCAAATGAATTGCGTTTTTATAGTAATGCATTCAATTACAGCTTCAAAGAATTTATTGCGTTACACTGCTTCAAGAGATACTTTTCTTTGGGGAAATGTTTTAATGGTAATTATGGCTTTGAGTGTAATATGCTGGTTTGTAATGAAAGCATTAAATCATCCAGAACTTTTTAAAGGAATTAATTCCAAATTGACTTTAACCAAAGACTTTCTTCCTAAAGAAAATAAAGAAAATAATGGTACAACTGAAACAGTAAATGATCAGGATGAAGCTATTTTTTCTCAAATTTCAGCATTAAAAGAATACATGATTCAGAAAGAGCCTTTTCTAGATCCGTCGCTTACCATTCAGGAATTGGCAAATCAAATTGACATTCCGGTTAGAGATTTGTCCATTTTGATTAATCATAAAATGGATCAGCATTTTTTTGATTTTGTGAATGAATATCGCATTCAAAAAGCAATGGATATTTTAAAAGATAAATCTAAAAGTCAGCTTACGGTTTTGGAAATTTTATATGAAGTTGGTTTTAACTCCAAATCTTCGTTTAATACTTCCTTCAAAAAATATACAAATTTAACACCAACGGCTTTTAGAAACGCCTCATAGTGAATTGAGCTAAAAAACTAAAATAGTATATTTGTTAAATAACCAGAAAAAACAATGGATATAGCCAGTCTTTTAAGTATTTTGAGCGGAATGTCAGTTTTTGTTTCCTTTTTACTGGCATTTTTTCTATTTAGTGTTAAAACCGAAAACAAATTAGCAAACCGTCTATTTGCTTGCTACTTGTTATTTTTTGCAATTGATAATATCGGAATTTTTATAAATGAAGATTTCATCAAAAGCCATTTTAATTTTGAATTTTTTAGATGGAGTACTTGCGCTTTGATTATTCCGACTTTCTATCTGTATATAATATCAGTTTGTTTTACTGATTTTCGATTGAAGGCTAAGCATTTGCTTCACGCACTTCCATTTTTAATTACAAATACAGTTTTTCTGTTCCGATTGTACTTTTTAAGCAATGCAAAAAAAATGACATTTTATGAACACCGAGCTCAAATGCCTGAATTGTATGGTTTCCAGTTGATGTTAGGTGTCCAAATTGTTGTTTATAGCATTGCAGTATTCTTGGTTTTAAAAAAGTATAAAGCGCTTTATCAGGAGAATTACGCCAATCCTAAAACCTCTATTTTCAAGTGGTTGTTTCAAATATCGACGGTACTTTTTGTTCTGTATTATTTATCAATAGCAAAGAATGCTTTACGATTTGTCGATCTTGAAACATTATGGATTTGGGCAAATGTAATAATGCAGTTTTTTGTTTTATCAATAACCTGTTGGTTTGTTTTAAAAGCGCTGAACCATCCAGAACTTTTTAGAGGCATCGATTCAAAATTGCAATTAGCAAGAGATATTATTCATGATCATAAAGAAAACAGAGTCGAAGTAAAAGAGAATCAAAATGAAGCAATTTCGACTCAAATTGCTTTGCTGAAGCAATATATGACAGCAAAAGAACCTTTTCTTGACCCATCACTTACAATTCAGGAACTTTCAAACCAGATAAATATTCCGGTTCGGGATTTATCCATTTTAATTAATCATCATATCGATCAGCATTTTTTTGATTTCGTGAACGAATATCGCATTCAAAAAGCCATGAGCATTCTAAAAAATCCATTAAAAAGAGATTTGACCGTTCTGGAAATTTTATACGAAGTGGGTTTTAATTCAAAATCATCGTTTAATACTTATTTTAAAAAGTACACAAATTTAACGCCAACGGCGTACCGAAACGCTTCATAATAAAGGCTTTGTAAAAAGTCGTGCTTCAGATGCAATAAAGTCGAACCAATTTCTTAAACAGAAAATGGTTCGACTTTTTTTGTCGGTCGCACAGGAAGATTTTATAAGGCAACTTTGCTTCAAATTAATCGAACAAGTTAAAATTAGAAATCATGAAAAAACTAAATTCCCTTATCTTTTTACTATTTCCTCTATTTTGTTTAGCGCAATCATTTCAATTAAAAGGAAAAATTTCAAGCGAAAAATCACCATTAGAGTGGGCAGATATTTCAATATCAAATTTAGAAGGGAAAATAATTGACGGAACAACAACTAAACAAGATGGCAGTTTTGAAATTAATCTTAAAAAAGGAATTTATAAAATTAACATCAGTCTTTTAGGATTTACAGATTATGAAAATGAGATCTCATTAGAAAAAGATACAGATTTGGGAATCATTACTCTCAAAGAAAATGAAACAAAATTAGTTGAAGTTGTGGTTCAGTCTAAAAAGAAAACAATCGAACAAAAAATAGATCGGTTAGTTTATAATCCTGAAAATAATGTCACAACAGTTGGTGGTGATGCTTTGAGCGCTATAAATACAGCTCCTGGCGTTGTAGTGCAAAATAATGCAATCAACATATTAGGAAAAGGAACGTCTCGCGTTATGATTGACGGAAGAATGATTGAATTGACGGGCGAAGAACTGAATAATTTCTTGAAATCTATTTCGGCAAGTGATATTAAAAACATCGAAATTATAAGCAATCCTTCATCAAAATATGAAGCCGAAGGAACCGGCGGACTCATTAATATTGTCATGAAAAAAGGAGCTCGTGATTCTTGGAAAAATACAACTACAGCCTCTTACGATCAAAACAAATATGGGATTTTTGCTTTAAGAAATAACTTCTTTTATAATAAAAATAAGTTTAGGTTTTCGGCTAGTATTAATGGAAAAACGGGTTATCGAAATATTGAGGAAAATCTGGATATGTATTTTGCAGAAGGTCCTTCAAAGATGAAGGCAGTAACAAAATTCGATGAAGATAATGTATCTGGAAAAATTGCTTTGGATTATGATTTTTCGGAGAAAACTACCATCGGTTTTCAAATTTTAAAAGATAAAAGCAATCCTGATTTTAACACAGATATTAGAATTGACAACTACAATGCGCAAAATGAATTAAATAATTATATCCTTAATGAAAGTTTCTTGGATAGAAAATCTGGTAATGAAACCTATAATTTGCATTTGATTACTAAACTTGATCCGCTAAACCGTAAATTATCATTTGATGTGGATTACTTTAATTACAATTCAAAATTCGATAGAGAATTTATTGCGAACAATTATGCTGCTGACGGAACTTTTATAGATGTAAATCAATCGGGACGCAATATTTCGAATCAAGATATTGATAATTTGAGTTTTAAGGCCGATATGGAACATCCGCTTCATGCGTTGAATTTATCTTATGGAGCCAAAGTGAGTTTTACAAATAGTAAAAGTGACGCCTTATTTTTTAACAACATTACCGGAACTCCAGTATTAGATACGAATCAATCCAACCAATTTGAATACACCGAAAATAATCAGGCGGTTTATATTAGCGGAGATAAGAAAATCAACGAAAAATGGAATTTTCAATTGGGATTACGATTAGAAAACACACAGACAAACGGTTTTTCTAAAACTTTAAATCAAGAAACTATAAATAATTATTTTAAATTGTTTCCAACCTTTTTTGCATCTTACCAGAAAAATGAAAACAATAGTTTCAGTTTAAATTACGGAAAGAGAATTCGCAGACCTGGCTTTTCTTTGCTGAACCCGTTTCGAGTTTACATTAGCAGTAATAGTTATTCAGAAGGGAATCCGTTTTTGAATCCTTCATTTAGTGATAATTTTGAATTTGCACATTCGTATAAAAAAATATTGAGAACCAGTATTTTCGCAAATTATGTTACAGATGGTTATGGCGTAATATTTACCGCAAATCCAGAAACATTGACGCAAATTGTAACGAGAGAAAATTATTTTAAAGGCCTTACTTATGGAATTGGAGAAACCTATTCTGCGAGTTTTGCAGATTGGTGGGAGAATGAGAATTCATTGTATTTTACAGGGTCAGATATTACATTTATAAAAGATATCAATGCAACACCAGTGAATGGACTTCAAGTTGATTTTTCGACAAACAATACATTTTCGTTGGGCAAATCAAGTAAATTGCAAATCGATTTTAACTATTCTGCGCCTTATAAAAGCGGTTTGTATGAAACAGGATATACTTCGAGTTTGACGCCGGGGGCCGGGCAGGCGCAGCTGGCCCGGGTCGGGTTCCTCGCCCAGGACGCACCGGTTTACGCGGGGCTGCGGTCGGCGATCACCTGAAGCTGGGCACGCGCCTCAACCCGGGCTGGGACGCGGGGCTGGCGCGCGGCCGGGTGGAGCGGCTGGACCTGGATCCCGGTCAGAAGGCCGGGACGCTGTCCGGCGGGCAGCGCGCCCAGCTCGCGCTGACCCTGGCCGTGGCCAAGCGTCCCGAGCTGCTGGTCCTGGACGAGCCGGTGGCTAGGCAGGCCGCGAGGTTGACGGCGGTCGTCGTCTTGCCGACGCCGCCCTTCTGATTCGCAAGGGCGTAGATGCGGGGGTCATCGCCAGGCCATTGTCGCTAGGCCAGCGGACGCTTCTTGGCCACGCCGACCCGGCGCGGGAAACCCGGTGGAGTCGGCGTCACCTTCAGCAGCACCGCGAGGCCCGTCGATCATCTCCGGAGCGCGAGCGCCCAGCTGCACGGAGACGCGCGCGAGCTTGTCGAGATCCGCGTTCTCGCCGAGCCAGAGGATCGCAGCGCCGCCGATCGCGAGGAGCGGCAGGCACCACTCGGCTGCGACCTGCGGCTGCGCAAGCGCCTTCGCGGTCGCGACATCCCAGGCCTCGAGCGGCTGCTCCTCCGCGCGTCCCCAGACGACCTTGGCGTTGGCCGGTGCCCAGCGGCGCAGGAAGTCGCACTTGCGCCGCTCGGCGTCGAGGAGCGTCACCTGGCGCTCGGGAAGCGCAGCCGCCAGCGGGATGCCGGGCGAGCCGCCGCCCGAGCCGACGTCGATCAGCGGGCCGTCGTACTGCTCGACGATGGGCAGCGCCCGCAGTGCATCGTCGAGCAACATTAACCGCGCACTTCACGGTCGCCGAGCGCCGTCAGGCCCGGCGTCGCGACGACCGCGTCGAGCCAGCCGTCAGTCTGGAACGACGACGACGTAGCGGTTCGGCTCCGTGCCTTCGGAGGTCGTGCCGACGGCCGCGACGTCCTTGAGGCTCAAGTGGACGACCTTGCGCTCGACCGCTGTCATCGGCTCGAGCTCCTCCGGCTCGCCCGAATCTCGCACCCGGTCGGCGGCCCGCAGCGCAAGCGTCTCGAGCGTCGCCTGCCTCCGCGCGCGATAACCCGCGGCGTCGACGGTCACGTCCTTCTTCTCGTCGCCGTAGGCGCGATAGGCGATCACGTTGAGGAGGTACTGGACAGCATCGATCGTCTGCCCGTGGCGT
>CAWCGN010000008.1:0-13558 GCA_963795025.1 uncultured Flavobacteriaceae bacterium
TCTAAAATCGATATCAATCATATGAAAAACTTTAAAACCCGGTTTTTTCATTTCCCCGTTTGGGTCGTAAGCTTCTTGTGATTTTACAAGATCAAGGCCTTTTGGGTGTGCAAATTTTCCACCTTGAGTATCGCCTTGAACATCAATTTCTAAATTGCGCAAACCTTTATTTAATTGTTCTGTGAGGCTGATGTGCGTGTACTGAAGTCCTTTTAAAGAACGCGTAGTATCTTTTGCCTGAATCATATTGTATAAATCAGTTTCAATAGCGTGGCGGTAACTGTTGTGCGAACCGATAACTTGTATCTGATTGATTTTTAAATTGTCATCTTGCGCATGACTCAATTGAAAAGTTCCAGCAAATAATAATGTAAACAAAATTTGTTTCATGATTTTGAATGAAATTAGGATTATTGAATTTAAGGAGACGCAGCAAAAGAGAAATTGCTTTTTTTAGAGGTTACTAAAGTAAACGTGGCACTTGGTTTTTGTGTTAGCTAAAGTAAAAGAAATCGCAAAACAAATGTCATTTTTAGTCGAAAATAGTAGTATTAATAAAACAAGTGGATTATAAATTTAATTTAAAGATAACTTTCAGGCAAGAAGTATTGGTATTGTATTTTATTATTTTACATCACCAAATACTACCAGATATCACCATGAAGAACCCTGAAATTTTTGGACAAACGTATACACAATACTGGAAAAAGCTTAATGCTTTTTCGTATACGATGACTCAGGATAAAGACTTGGCTCAGAATATAGTGCAGGATGTTTTTATCGATTTATGGGAACGCAAAGATGATTTGAACATCAATGCAATTGAACCGTATTTATTTCGCGCGGTAAAAAATCAGGTTTTTAAACATTATCAAAATAATAGGTTTGACAAGACAATTCTGGAAGATCAGTTTGAAGATTACATCATTGACAATTTTGCGTCGATAGATCCAGAATTAATGGATTTGCTTTATGCTGCATTAGATAAACTTCCGGAGAAAAGAAAAGAAGTTTTATTAATGTATAAATTTCAAGATATGTCGATCGACCAGATTGCAGACGAACTTGGAATTTCGAAACAAACGGTGAAAAACCAAATTTCATCGGCAATAAAACAATTGCGCGAAGGCTTGAAAGACTTGGCCTGGCTGGCGCCTTTATTTATTTTTCACGAAAACTTTTAAGATAACTTTCTGTTAATGGTTTCATAATATTTCCGGATAGTACGATTTCAAGATTCTGGTACTTACTTGTAATAATAAGTATTATGATAAAAAGAATCAAACATAGTTTAGAATATCTTATCGATAAAAGTTCGAGAAACAAAACTTCAATTGCCGAGGAAAATCTGCTTAATGATTTTGCTTTTACACAATATCAAAAATCAAAATGGGACGACCTTTCGATGGGAAATTCAGATGAAGTTTCTCAAGATATCTATGACAATATTCAACTTCGAATAGGAAAAAAGAAAACTTTTACTCCTTATTTAAAATATATAGCAGCTGCCAGTATTCTTTTTCTTGCCGGTTTAGGCTTTTGGCTTAAACCAAAAATTGCCGTCGAAAAGCAATTATCGTTTAAAACGTCATCGATTCCCAAATCTATCCAATTAAGTGACGGCTCGAAAATTTATCTGGCAGCAAACTCATTATTTCAATATCCTGAAAAATTTGAAGGAGATGAAAGAAAAGTGACTCTTTTAAAAGGAAATGCATTTTTTGAAATCACCAAAGACAAAAAGCATCCTTTTATAATTACGTCCCGAGAAATTAAAACTAGAGTAGTAGGAACTTCATTCCATATTCAGTTATCAAAATCAAAATGTGAAGTGATTGTCGTAACAGGAAAGGTAAATGTGAGTTCGAAAGGGCAAAGTGTTGATTTGGTTCCGAATGACGAAGCTTTATTCGAATCAAATAAACTGACGAAACAACTGGCAGACAAATCGCTTTTAGTGAATTGGTACACCACGGATGTCACTCTAAATCAAACTACACTTAAACAAGTAATTACCATTTTACAATATAAATACGGAGTTTCATTTCAATATGATAATGAGCGCGTATTAGCAACGCCGTTAACGGTATTCATCAAGAAAGACGCAACATTAGAGAATGTTTTAGAGCAAATAAATTATATCACAAACCTAAAATTCAAAGTTTATGGCGAAACAGTAAAAGTGGATTAAAACAAAAAAGCAGCTGCTGAGAACAACTGCCTTTGAATAAATTAAGTATCGTAAAAAAAACCAATAACTTAAATCATGTATTTTAAAACTTCTTATTTAAATCTAAAGAGTATTTTCTTTTTAGTTCTGACTTTACTGGCCTTACAAACAGGTTACAGTAAAACAGTTTTAGTAAATAAATCAAAAATAGAAAATAAAATAGAAAAAGCAACTCTTGTTTCTATATTTTCAAAACTAAGTCAGCAAACTGATTATAAATTCAGCTACGGACAAGCTGTAATTGCTGATAACACAACTTATACAGTAAATTTTGCAGGCGAAACAGTTTCGGCAATTTTGAATGATCTTTCAAAAAAAGCAAATTTTAATTACAACATTAACGGAAAATTAGTTTTGATTCAGAAAACAGCTTCGCCAAAAGTGGCAACAAATATAGCTGTAGACCGAGTTAAAGTAAAAGGTAAAGTAATTGATGAAAATAAATTGCCAATTCCGGGTGCAACAATTACTGAAACAAGTTCATCAAACAGTGCGGTTTCTAATTTTGATGGTGAATTTGAAATTACTGTTGGAGAAGGAAAAACAATCGAAGTATCGTATTTAGGATACAAAAATAAAGTTGTTGCTGTACAAAAAGGTTTTATGACGATTCAGTTAGAACCAAATACTGCTGAATTAAGCGAAGTTTTAGTTGTAGGTTACGGAAAACAGTCTAAAAAAGATGTTACTGGTGCTGTTACACAACTTGAAGCAGCAAGTTTTAAGCAAGGTGTAAATATTTCTGTAGATAATTTAATGCAAGGGAAAATTGCCGGAGTTCGTGTAGTGAACACAAGCGGTGAGCCTGGAGCGGGAGTAAATGTTACGATTAGAGGAGTTGGATCAATCAGAAGCGGAAGTACGCCTTTGTTTGTTGTTGATGGTGTGCCTTTGTCAAATGATGATGTGAGTCCGTCTGGAAGTAATGTGGGTTTCGGAAATTCATCGGCTAAAAATCCATTGAACTTTTTGAATACAAGTGATATTGAATCGATTACAGTTTTAAAAGATGCTTCGGCTGCAGCAATTTATGGTGCTAGAGGATCTAACGGAGTTGTTTTGGTTACAACTAAAAAAGGTTCAAAAGGTGAAGGAACTTTAACTTTTGATACGTATACAGGAGTTTCTAATGTGGCTCACAAATTAGATGTTTTAAGCGCTGACCAATATAGAAAAGCAATTAAAGATCCAGCTTTTGATCACGGAGGAAATACAGATTGGCAAGATGTGATTTTTAGAACAGCTATTACAACAAATAATTCATTGGCTTTTTCAAAACAAACGGAGACTGGAAATTACTATGCTTCGATTGCACAGATGAATCAGGAAGGAATTATCAATACGAGTAATTTCAAACGTATGTCGGGAAGAATTAATGCTGCAGAATCGTTTTTGGATAACAAACGTCTGAAAGTAAAAATGAATCTTACGGCAAGTGAAACTAAAGATAATGGAGTTCCTACAAGTGATGACGGAGGTTCTAACGGACAGTTGATCGTTCATACTTTGATGGCAAACCCAACAAGATCTGTTTTTGATGCAAATGGGAAGTACACAAACTTCAACATGAACGCGCATTACAACCCTGCTTATTTATTGAGTATTTATGATGATGTAACGCGTACATTGAGAGTTTTAGGAAATTTAGAAGCATCGTTACGAATTGTTAACGGATTGGAATATAAATTAAACATTGGTTTTGACCGTTCTGCATCAGAAAGAAATACGACTATTTTTCCAAACTTAACCGATTTGAACCCAAAAGGGAAATATGTTCAGAACAATTTAGATTCTAGAAACTCATTAATCGAACATTATTTGACGTATAACTTGAATTTGGATAAACATAAAATTGAAGCTTTAGGCGGATTTTCATATCAAAAATTTGAAAGATCAGGAACTGCTTTCAGTGTTGACGGAATCTCAAATCAAGGAGTTGGTGTACCGCCAGCAATTAATCCTGGTTTCGCAGGAACACAATCTGGAGTTTCGGGATATGCACAAGAAAATGAGCTTCAGTCTTATTTTGGAAGAGTAAATTATACTTTCAATAATAAATATCTTTTGACTGCTTCGATGAGAGCAGACGGTTCGACTCGTTTTGGAAAAAACAACAAATACGGTTATTTTCCGTCAGCAGCTTTGGGATGGAATATCTCTAAAGAACAATTCTTAGAAGATGTAACTGCAGTAGACAACTTAAAATTAAGAGCAAGTTGGGGACAAACAGGAAACCAAGAAGTTGAAAATAAAATTACTCAGGCAAGTTATTCACTTTCTGGTGCTGATGGATATTATTTATACAACGATTTGAATTTGGTAAACGGAGTTTCGGTAAACAGAACACCAAATCCTGATTTAAAATGGGAAGTTGTAACGCAATACAATTTAGGTTTAGATTTCAATTTATGGAAAGATAAATTGTACGGAACTCTTGATTATTTCAACAAAACTACAACGGATGCAATTTTAAATGTTCCTTCTCAGGCCTTAAGCCCAACAACTACAATTTGGACAAACATTGATGGAAAAATCATCAATAAAGGTTTTGAATTTATGGTAGGTTCAAAATTGATTGACCACAAAGATTTTTCTTGGAACGTTGATATGAATGGTGCGACTTTGAATAATAAAATTGAAGACTTGCCAGTTTCAGAAATTTTGACTGGAACAATCTCAGGACCTGGACAATCTGGAGTTAATGCAAACATTTACAAAAGCGGTTACGCAGCTGGATCTTTCTACTTATTGCAACACATTGGTTTTGATGCTAATGGAGCAAATATTTTTAAAGATCAAAATGGAGATGGAAAAATTGACAATAGCGACAGAATCATTATTGAGGGTGCTTTGCCAACATTCTATTACGGTTTCAACAGTGATATGAGATACAAAAACTTTACGTTCTCTTTTTCAATCATTGGACAAACAGGTGGTTATTTGTTGAATAACACAGGATTAAATGCTTTGAACATCAACAACTTGGCTTCTGATAGAAACGTAGCAACAGGTTATTATGAATCTGGCGCGAATCCAACAAACTCACCAATTTTATCGACACTTTTCTTAGAGAAATCAGATTTCATCCGATTAAATACAGCGCGTGTAGGTTACAATTTTGATTTGAAAGGAATAAACTGGATTAATGGTTTGACACTTTATGTTACAGGACAAAACTTAGTTACAATTACAAATTATACAGGTTTTGATCCGTTAATCAACAGCCCGAAATCAAACGGAGGAAACCAGTCAATTGGTATTGATTATGCGGCTTACCCAACTTCTAGAACGTTCAGTTTTGGAGCAACTTTAAAACTATAATTTATTATGAAGACAAATACATTTTTTAGTATAAAATTAATCGCATTGTTCTCGTTTATATGGCTGTTTGCTAGCTGTACCGATCTTAATGAAGTTGTTTTAGACGAGGTTTTGGGAGACAATGCATCAAATCCTGCTGGAGCACTTGCTGCAGCTTATGATAGGTTAGGAGACGGAACTTTTGTAGATCATGGATGCATGTTTTCTTTGCAAGAATATACAACAGATGAAGCTATTTTACCAACACGAGGAAGTGACTGGGGAGATGGTGGAAAATGGAGAGATATGCATGAGTTTACTTGGAAATCAGATAATGCTGTTGTAGGTGATAACTGGAATAAATTGACAAACGGAATTACACGTTCGTTAACAGCAATTCAGTCTGTTCAAGAAAGTTCAATTCCGCAGAAAAAATTGTTTTTGGCAGAAGCTAAAGGACTTTTAGACTTTTATTTATACACGACTTTAGATGTATTTGGACAAGCGCCGTATAGAGATCCGATGAATCCAAATGCGCCTTTGGAAATTTTAAAAGCTGATACTCAAATCGATAAATTAATTACAGATGTTGAGTCTTTAATTCCAGATTTGGCAAGCATGGGAGAACAGCAAACGCACCACGGACGTTTTACTAAAGAAGCTGCTTATGGTTTCTTGGCAACAATGTATTTGAACCGTGCTGTTTTTAAAGATCGTTTTAATGCAAATTCTAATTTTAATTTCAGTGAAGCGGCAGTTTCTGGAGGTGGAACTGATATGGATCGTGTAATTTATTATACTTCATTGTTGATCAATTCTGGAAAATATTCTTTAGAAAGTGATTATTTCAAAAACTTTGCAAGAGATAATGAGAATGGAAAAGAGTTGATTTTTGCAATTTCTCAAAAGATAGATTACATCCGTAACGGTTCAAACAGTTTTGCTTATGTATGTATGGAACGTAACCAAAGAACTTCTGCAGCAAACAGAGGAACAAATGCAGCGTGTACAACTCCTGAGTTTTTTGCAACTTGGGACGGAAATCATGATGATCCAAGATTTCAACAAAAATACCAATATGCAGATGGAACATGGTTTAAAAACGATGGTACAGATGTGAGCGTTCCAGCAACTGATATTGTTCCGAAAAGTGCTAATTTACCTTGGTTCCATTTCAATAGAGGAATTGAATATGGACCTCAATACGGACCAATTTTATTATCATCAGGTTCTTTAGAAATGATTAACGGACGTATTAAAGTTTCTCCTTTATTCATGGAAAAAAGTACAACTACAAGAATGGATTTTACGCCGTCATTAACGTTTAAAAATCCAGCTCAAGCGGTTTTTGCTCAAAATGAAATTAATCAAGGTGCTCGTATTTTTAAATATGAATTTGATCCAGAAGGAGGAAATGGAAACAGTAATGTTGATATTCCGTTATTCCGTTTAGGTGGAATTTATACAATGAGAGCTGAGGCTTACTTCAGAAAAGGAAGTACAGGATTAGCAATGGATGATTTAAACAAATTACGTACAAGCAGAAAGAGAGAAGCTTTGTTTGGAAGTGTATCAGGAAAAGCACTTACTTCACTCGATGCAACGCAATTATATAACGAAATTGGTTTCGAATTATACTGGGAATTATATAGAAGACCACAAATGATTCGTTTCGGGAAATTTGATTTGCCAGGAACAGCTAAATCGGCATCACAGCCATTTAGAAGAGTGTTTCCAATTCCGCAGTCAACAATTGACGTAACGAAACAATTTACACAAAATCAAGGTTATAACTAAGTTGTGTTAGTTAGTTTATTTTTTTATTTATTTTTTATTAGAAAAGCCTGTCTTGCAAAAGACAGGCTTCTATTTTTTTTGATGTTTAAGGTTTTAAGTTTCAAGTTTTAAGTTTCAGGTTTCATGTTGAAATGAGATTCGGTTTGGGCTGATTTTTTAACCGCAAAGTTCGCAAGGTTTTTTTATCAAGTTTTATGTTTACAAACGCTAAGTTCGCAAAGCTTTGCGTCCTTTTATACCTGTAAACACAATCTGAGAAAAAAACCTTGCGAACTTTGCGGTTAAATTCACAACGAATTGCAAACTTGAAACCTGAAACCTTCAATCAAATCAAACATTAAAAAAACTCTGTTCATATAAATCCCAGAGGCTTGCACCGCTGACAGCTTCTTTCATTTGCGCCATGATAATGTTGTCGCCGTCGCAACGCATGTTAATCATTCCGTATTTTACTCTTGTGCTTCCTTCTGCAGTTGAACGTGCAAGTTCGGTGGAGAAAACTAAAGGTCTTTTAGATTTTGTATATTTTCCGGCACAGCCAATGGCGTCTGCTCTCGGATGCGAATACGTTTCATTATCACCCGAAGAAATTACAGTTGCATACGGATTTACTTTTGCCATAAAATCGGTCGTAAATTCAGATGCTCCATGATGACAGGATTTTGCCACATCAACCTCAAACGGATTTGCAGGGTTATAATGTTCTAATAAATGTTCTTCGGCAGGAATATTCAAATCGCCTCCGTACAAAAAAGAACGATTTCCGTAGGTTATTTTCAAAACAATACTGTGACCATTTATTGTATGTGCCTCATCATCAAAATATTTGTAGACCGTTTTAGTATCAATTTTTGAAGTTACTGGACCCAAAACTTCAATTGAGAAGTTCTTGTTATTAATGAGTTTTTGAGGAATTATGCCGTTATGATCCAAGCGTTCAAAATTAGCAAGTCGGCCTTGACTCGTTGCTGTATTAACCGCATTCAAGAATTTTTCCTGTAAATCAAGCATACCGCCTTTGGCTTGGAGAGCATTAAACTCGGCTAAAGTCCCAAATGAAGTTTCCAGATAATATTCGCCATTATGTTTTGATTTTTTTCCTAATTCGGTATTGTATTCTGTTTTTGGAAAATTGACTTTTTTGTTGTTGAATTTTGCAATTCCATTATGATAAATGGTGCCGATGGTATAATGGCTGTCGTTAATAATATCAATTAATCCTTGATAATGATCTTTATCAAAATGGCTGATAAAAATATAATCCAGATGCACTTTTTTATTGTTGTCAAAATAATATTTGTACTGCCATTTACTTAAATAATGGCTTAAATTATCATTGGGCCCCCCATCAATAATTATTTTAAGTCCGTTTTCGTCATTTCCAACTTCAATTAAAGCGCCGTCGCCTTGACCAACATCAACATAAAAACATTTAAAAGCTGGAGATAATCCTAAACAGGTTTTATCAATCCAGCTTTCTTTTCCAAAAGCTAAAATCTTTTGCCAGCTTACAGTTTCTTCGGGTAAAATTTTTACAAATGATCCCATTAAGATCGTATTGTTTTTTGTTTTAGGTTTTCCGTCGGTACCAATGCTTTTATAAACATCGGCATAAAGACTAATTACTACTTTATAAATATCTGCCATATTATTTTTGTTTAAGATTTAATGAGTTTAGCTTATTTAATGATATACACAGTCTTTTGGCGTAGATTTATTTGTAAATATATGAAAATCAGATATATAAATATTTGTTTTTGATTTTTTTTCAGTTTCGTTATTTCATTTTTGTAGTATTTTTTGGTTTCAATTTATAACTTGAAACCATTATTGCCTCCTAATTTAAGGATCACCTTTGTCAATTTGAATAATTTTGACCTTAATCAAAAAAACGGTTTATACTGTTGATAAATAATAAGTTACTCTAACAATGAACAGGAAATGTATGAGGCCTTTTATTTCATCAAAACCTATTAGTTAAGAAACCAAATTACAAACAAATTAAAAGAATCAAATTATGAAAAAGTATCACTTATTATTCGTTGTTTTTTTATTTTCTCTGACAATGTCAGCGCAAAGTCAAGGCTCATTTTTGCTTAATTTGTACGGAGGTTATACCTTTTCGGACAAAGTAGATTTTGATTCCTCATACGCAAAAGTGGAAGATGGTTTTGAGTATGGTGCAGGTTTGGAATATTTTATAATGGAAAACGCTTCTATAGAATTAAAATATAACAGACTTGATACAAAAATGCCTTTATACACAAAAGTCTCTATACCTGCTTATGGTATTCCTGCTGGTGGTCAAGTAAATGCAGGAGATGATAAAGGTGCTATTAATTATGTATTGGCTAGATTATACCTATTATTTCGGACCAAGTTCTCAAAAAGCGGTTCCATTCTTGGGAGCTGGTGCAGGGATTTCGATTCTTGAATCACCACAAAGCGGTAGCGGTACTTATTTTGCGTGGGAAATTAAAGGCGGTGTAAAAATAAAAACAGATTCGCTATTCTCAATTAATCTTAATGCTTATTTGCAATCGATGTCGGCAGCTGTTGGATATGATTATTACTGGGATTACTATTGGGGACCTAGTTGCAGTTACTGATTATGCCTCTACATTTCAATTTGGTTTAGGAGCGGTTTTAAGTTATGATTTCAGCAAATAATAAATTGATGTAAAACAAATTTCAATCCTTAAAAATTAAATTATGAAAAAAGTAGTTTTATTAGCTGCTTATTGTTTTTTCTGTAAATGCATTTGCTCAATCGAGCTTAGCCGAGAAGATGTGGAATAATTCAGGATATTTATGGTAAATCTAAGTCAGATTTAGTGAAACAATATATGAATTTGTTGGAACCTCAGGCAACAGAATTTCAAAAAATATATGATGAGTATGAAATAGAACGCAAAGTATTAGGCCAGAAGAAAGTACAGATCATTAAAGATTATGCAGATAATTATGCGACTCTTGATGATGTAAAAGCAGCCGAATTGACTGAAGCCAATTTAAAAAACACAGCCGACTTTGATAAACTGCTGTCTAAAACATTTGGAAAAGTAAAGAAAGCCGCTGGTGGTCGTAATGCAGCAAAATTTGTGCAGTTAGAACAATATTTACAAGTAACAATTAAAGCCGAAATTCAAAATTCAATTCCGTTTATAGACGAAATTGACAGATCAAAAATTAATAAATAAGAATAGAAGAACTAAAAGATTGCTTGATAATTCAGATACTGGATTATCGCTTTTTTGCCTTTAAAAGCTTCTTAAATTACTACATTTAAAAGAAGTAACATTGTTATTTTATAAAAAAGTAAGAGATGCTATAATATTAAATGGTTTTCAGAATAATTTTGATTGGAAGTTTCATGAAATTTATAACTCATGTATAAATCTCATATATTAAATAACATTCAAAACAAAAATATCATGATACATCAAATAGACACAACAGATAACATAGTCGCATTTAGAGCATTGGCAGAAGTAACAAAAGAAGATTTTTTAAAAGTAGTCGTTCCCGCAGTTGAACATTTGGTGAAACAGACTCACGAAATTAATTTTTTGTTGGTTCTTGATACAGATCTTGAAAATTTTACTGCGGGCGCATGGCTTGAAGATGCATTCCTTGGAATAAAGCATTTAGGAAAATGGAACCGAGCTGCAATAATTACAGATTCTGAAGAAATTATTACTTTCACAAATGGTTTCAGTTACGTAGTTCCAGGAGAATTCCACGGATTTAAAAAAGAAAATTTTAATAAAGCCTTGAATTGGGTAGAGGGAAATATTAATCTTTCTTGATTTTTGTTTCAGGTTTCAGGTTTCAAGTTCTTTGTGAATTTAACCGCAAAGTTCGCAAAGTTTTTTCGTTCAATTCCGTTTACAAACGCTAAAGAACGCAAACTTCGCGAATTTGCGTTTGTAAACATAAAACTTGATAAAAAACCTTGCGAATTTGCGGTTAAAAAAAGCACAGGAATTATCACATTTCAACTTGAAACCTGAAACCTGAAACAAAAAAAAACTTTTTAGTGATTATACTCAATCCCACTGCTTTCTGTTTTTTCCTTTTTTTCTTTGTATGATTTTGAGATTTTTTTGTAGCATGCTGAAGTTAATAAAGGCAATGCCAGACCTCCAACCACCGCTGCCGATTTATTATGTCCTGTTTTTTTCAAAACTGCACCAACCAACAATGCACCAAGTCCCGCGCAAACTAAATTTTTAACTGATAATTTTGATGCCGGATTAGGCGTTATTCCATGTAATAGAGGATCTATAAAATTTAAATTTTCCATAATTCTAATAATTTATTTGCTTAAACTTATTTTTATTTAATTTGACAATTTTTCATTGTCGATAGTATTTTCAATTTTTTCAATTTCTACTTTTTCTTTTTTAATGGCCTGTCGCAACAAAGCAAAAAGGCTCATGTAAATATTTGCAATAAAAACCAGCGAGAATCCTGCCAAAATGTAGCCACGCCAGTCATTTAACAAAAGTTTATAATCACAAAGCAATAAAAACGCAATTGTGACATAATGACTGAAACAGTACTCGCAGGTAAAGAGATAAAATATTTTTCGTGACCAAATTGCCTTATCAAATTTTGAATGTTTGACACACCATTCTCTCGGTTCCTTAAAAATTTCTTCGTGCGTAACCGTCCAGCTGACACAGGCAATTGGAACAGCTAAAACAAAAAGCCAGATAATTTGTAATGTCAAATCCATATGCAAGAAATTGATTATTCTCTTGGATGATTTTCAGGAAAATGCTCAGCATCAAAATCATCTAAATCTTTAATATCATCGTCGTCAAGATCGCTATCTTTTTCTACATCATTTTCATAATCCAAATCGGTATCAACATCTTCGTCAAAATCATTTTTTCGATCGTCATTTGTAATAGCATCATCTTCGTTTACAATACGTTCCTGATTCGGAATATTTTCTAATCGCAAACTATTGTTTTCAAAATCTGCGACAAAATGCTGCGAGTCACCAATAAATTCTTCCTGATATTGATAAGGATCTTCGTCTCTGGCATAATTATCATTGTCTACCAATGTATTTTGTTCGATATAATCGGGATCGCTGTCACCAAATTCGCGATTATTATAAGGTCTTAAGTCTTGTTTGAATTGATCTTCATTTGAAGTTCCGTCAACAAGAATATTTTGATCGATATAATCAGGATCGTTCTGATAGTTATCTAAGTTTTGCTCATTTTTCATAACGTTTCTCTTTTAAGTTATTCAATTAAAAGTTTGTGTTTTACAAATTTACCAAGCAAATCAAAGGGAAGCCTTACATGAAAGATAATTATAGTTGCATAATTAACAGTTACTTAGATTATGATCAGTTTTAAAAGAAACAGAAACTCAGTAAAAAAGTATGAGTTATTGTATTGATATAAAATAGATTATAAGTAATATTTTACATTTTTGTAATGAATTATAACTCTCAGTTATATTGTATTAGAAAGATTGTAAGAAAAAAAAGAAGGTTTTGCTTAATATTGCGTTTGAGCTTTTCATTTAAAGAATTAGCTTTAAAAAATATCCTAAATCTTTTTTACCTACTATTTTTATGTTCCTTACAATTACTTCAACTCAAGTTCATTTTTGCTACCGCAAACAGAGATGGAATTATGCTTTCGATGAAATAATCGAACTCGGCTTAATTCGAAAAAAGAAAAATTATTTTCTAATAAATGCGATTTTTTTCGCTGTTGCCGCAAGCGCCTATTATTGTATGCTTTTTACAAAAATGGCTGATCTTAATTATATTATTCCGGCACTTTTAGCCTTTACAGTTCTTACCATTTTACGATTTCATAACCCGGCAGAATTTGATTATTATGTTTTGGTTCGAGATTGTTATCAAAAGGAAATAATCGTAAAAATTAGGAGCAAAGATAAAAATAGTATTGGCAAACAAATTGACGAATTTTTTAATCTTCAGTTTGAGCGCATGACAATGCAAACAGCATAATTTTTTAATATTTGCAAATGAGAATTTTTGGAATTCCCCAATACGAATTAGCCTTTATCGTTATTGCAATCGTTTATGGGTTTATTATAACTGTTAGAAAAAGATGACGGAAAAAACGGCTTCATCAACTCCTGCTATTGAAGCTGTATTAGAATACATTTTAAATTCGGTTTAGTTGCAATACTAAATTTAGTATTGGGCTATATTCGCTAAACCAGATCCCCAAA
>CAWCGN010000009.1:0-337601 GCA_963795025.1 uncultured Flavobacteriaceae bacterium
GACGCCGGGTGCAGACGGACTTTCGATCCCAGACCCGCCTTGCGCCTGCAACTGCAGGGCAAACAGGTTTCCAAGCGTGCGCAAACAGCCCTCCGACGATTGCTATGCGCCGCTGGGACAGCGCCACCGGGGTTTGGGGACCCGGACGAAGGCAAAACTGTATCACGCCGGGAAAACAGCTGTCAAACCTATGTTACGATTGGAGTTCCCTCTCCTACCTTATGCTCCGCTTCCTTCGGATTAAACGGCTGGCCGTCATCGACGAGGTCGAGGTCGAGTTCGGGCCCGGGCTTGAACGTCCTGACCGGCGAGACCGGCGCCGGCAAATCCATTCTGGTCGAAGCCGTCGGATTGCTGCTCGGGCGGCCGCGCGTCGGGCGACCTGGTGCGGACCGGCGAGGAATCGGCGACGGTCGAAGCGATCTTCGAGGCGGCCGGCGAGGACCTGCTGATCCGTCGCGAAGTGACGGCGCAGGGCCGCAGCCGCGCGTTCGTCAACGGCGAACTGGCTACTGCAGGTGCCCTAAAGGATCTGTCCGTCCGACTGATCGAGCTCCACGGCCAGCACGAGCATCACGTGCTGCTGGACCCGACAACCCATCTGGCGGTGCTCGACGCCTTCAGCGGGCTGGATCGCGGCTGAGCGGCCCGGTCGAGGCCGCGTTCCACGCGATGCGGGACGCCGCGGCCGCGCTGGCGCGCGTGCGGCAGGCGGCGGCCGACCGCGGAAGCCCGTCAGGAACTGCTGGCATTTCAGGCGGCGGAACTGGATCGCGCCGGCACCGCACCCCGGCGAAGACGAGCAGCTCGCCGCCACCCGGCAGGTCCTGGCCAGCGCCGAGCGCGTCGAGCGCTGGTGCCGCGAGAGCTACGCGTCGCTGTACGAGAGCGACGGCGCGATTCTGGCGCAGCTCGGCGGCGTCTGGCGGCGCGTGTCGGAGCTGGCGGCCCTCGACGCGGCGTTCCAGCCCTATCTCGACGCGCGCGACGCCATCAAATCGCAGCTCGAGGATCTCGCGCTGTTCCTGCGTCGCTACGCCGACGGCATCGAGGCGTCGCCCGCGCGGCTGCAGCAGGTCGAGGAGCGGCTCGCGCTGCTCGAGCGTCTGAAGCGGAAGTACGGGCCGACCTTGGCGGACGTGATCGCCCGACGCGCTCGCGTCAAGGCGGAGCTCGACGAGCTCGACCGGACCGACGAGCGGATGGCGCGAGCTCGCGCGGCGAGCACGAGACCGCGCGGGCGGCGTTTCTCGCGGCCGCGCGGCGAACTGTCCGCGGCCCGGCGCGCGGGCGCGACCACGTTTCGCACGTCAGCTCGAGCAGCCTGCTGGGCGAGCTGGCGATGGACCGCACGCGTCTTCGAGGTGCGGTTCAACGCCGAGCCGCTGGCGGAGGCGGCGTGGACGGCGAGCGGCATCGACGCGGTCGAGTTCTTCGTGTCGCCCAACGTCGGGGAGGACCTCCGGCCGCTGGCGCGGATCGTCTCCGGAGGCGAGCTGTCGCGTATCATGCTCGCAGTGAAGACGCTGACGGCAACGGGCCGCCAGGGATTCAGCGAGGCGGACGATCGGCCGCCGAGCGAGTCGGCGCCGGGCATGATCTTCGACGAGGTCGACGCCGGCATCGGCGGCCGGGCGGCCGACGTCGTCGGCCGCAAACTGCGCGCGCTCGGATCCGCCTTTCAGGTGCTGTGCATCACGCACCTCCCGCAGATCGCCGCCTACGCCGACACCCACTATTCAATCGAGAAGCACGTCGACGGCGGCCGGACGCAGACCCGGGTCGCGCGGCTCGACGACGACGGCCGCGTCGAAGAACTGGCGCGGATGCTCGGCGGGGAAGCGCGTCACCGAGCGGCGTGCGCGCCGTCGGCGCGCGAGATGCTGCTGGACGGCCAGCAGCCCGCCGCGCACGGCGGGCGAAAGGCGAATCGAACACGAAAGGCGAAAGCGAAAGTCAGCCGGCCGGTCGCGCGGCCGCGAGAAGCGCAGGGGGAGACTGACGCGTGGCGCGCAAATACCTGATCGAGACCTTCGGCTGCCAGATGAACGTGCACGACTCCGAGCGGATGGCGGGACTGCTCGATCAGGCCGGGCTCGAGGCCACGCTCGACGAGGCCGACGCGGACGTCGTCGTCATCAACACCTGCAGCGTCCGGGAGCGCGCCGAGGAGAAGCTCTACACGCGTCTCGGCGAGCTGCGCCAGCTCGGCGCCGAGCGCGGCCATCATCCGATCGTCGCCGTCGCCGGTTGCGTCGCGCAGCAGGAAGGCGCGGCGCTGCTCAAGCGGTCGCCGGGCGTCGCCGACGTCGTGGTCGGCACACAGGCGCATTCGTCGTCTGCCGATGCTGGTCGAGCAGGCGCGCCGCCGAGCGGCGTGCCGCTCGTCGACGTGACGCTGTACGAAGACGTCTCGTTTCCGCTCGGCGTCGCCCATCGCGGCGATCCGGTGAAGGCCTACGTCACGATCATCGAAGGGTGCAACGAGTTCTGCAGCTTCTGCGTCGTGCCCTACACGCGCGGCCACGAGCGGATGCGGCCCAAGGCCGACATCCTGGCCGAGGTGCGGGAGGCGGCCGAGACCGGGCATCGCGAAGTGCAGCTGCTCGGCCAGATCGTGAATCACTACTCGGCGCCGGACGATCCCGACTGCGACTTCACCGGGCTGCTCGAAGCGATCCACGAGATTCCGGGCATCGATCGGATCCGGTTCGCGAGCCCTCATCCGCGGCACGTGAGCGATCGCTTCCTGGACGCCATGGCCCGGCTGCCGAAGATCTGCCGGCACCTCCATCTCCCGGTCCAGTCGGGGTCGACGCGGGTGCTGGAGCGCGATGCGCCGCCGCTACACGCGGGAGAGCTATCTCGAGCTGGTGCGACAGATCCGCGAGATGCTGCCGGACGTGGCCCTGTCGACCGATATGATCGTCGGGTTCCCGGGGGAGACGGATGCCGACTTCGACGACACGATGACGCTGACCGCGACGGTCGGCTATCACAGCATGTTCTCGTTCAAGTACTCGCCGCGTCCGAACACGCTGGCGGAGCAGCGGCTGCGAGGACGATGTGCCGGAGGCGGAGAAGACGCGGCGGATTGTGGCGCTGCAGGCGCTGCAGCGGGAGATGCAGTCGGCGCTGAACCAGCGGCTGATCGGGCACGAAGTCGACGTCCTGGTCGACGCCGCGAGCCGGCGGCGCGAGACCGAGATTTCCGGCCGGACGACCACCAACGTGGTCGTCAATCTTCCGGGGCCGGCGGCGTGGATTGGCCAGACGGTGCGGACGCGGATCGAGCGCGCGGGGCCGCACAGCGTATGGGGTGACCGCATGCAAATCGAGATGACGATCAAGGGGCTGATGGTCGACCCGATCACGAACACGCCGATCATCATTCTGCGCGACAAGGACGGGGACAAGGTGCTGCCGATCTGGGTCGGCCTGCCCGAGGCGAACGCGATCGCGCTGCAGATCGAGAACATCTCGACGCCGCGCCCGATGACCCACGACCTGCTGCGCAACGTGATTCAGGATCTGAAGGCGTCGGTCCGCAAGGTGGTGGTGTGCGATCTGCAGGAGAACACCTTCTACGCGCTCATCTATCTGTCGCTCGGCGGCGAGACGGTGGCCGTCGACGCGCGTCCGAGCGACGCGATTGCGCTGGCGCTGCGATCGCGGGCGCCGATCTTCGTCGAGGACACGGTCATCGAGCACGCCAAGACCGTCGACTTCTCGTCGGAGAAGGCGGATGCCGATCGCCTGCAGAAATGGCTCGAGAGCCTGGATCCGGACGATCTGGGCAAATACAAGATGTGAGCGGACTGAGGGAAGTGACGCTCATCGACACGCCGGTCGCTCCCTTCAGATTCCTCACTTCTTGTAGTATCCTCGTCACCCTGATGATTGTCGCGATTTGCAACCAGAAGGGCGGCGTGGGCAAGACCACCACCGCCATCAATCTGGCCGCGGCCCTCGCCCTGCGCGGCAAGCGCACGCTGCTGATCGATCTGGATCCGCAGGCCAACAGCACGATGTCGTACCTCGACATGACGCAGGTGTCGAGGAGCGTCTACGACGCGATCATCGATCCGGCGGTGTCGCTGGCCGACGTCATTCATGCCGTCGCCGGTCGAGAATCTCTCGATCGCGCCGTCGCGGATCGCGCTGGCCAAGCTCGAGGCCAAGCTGGTCGGGGAGATGGACGCGCATTTCCGGTTGAAGGACAAGATCGAGCCGATCCGCGAGGAGTTCACGCAGATTGTGATCGACTGTCCGCCCACGCTCGGCCTGCTGACCGTGAACGCGCTGGTCGCGGCGACGCACCTGCTGATTCCGATTCAGTCGTCGTACTTCGCGCTCGAAGGCACCGACGATCTGCTCGAGACGGTCGAGAAGGTCCGCGGCCGGCCCAATCCGGCGCTGCGGATTCTCGGCGTGGTCATCACGATGCACGACAAGCGCACGGCGCTGGCGCGCGACATCCGGGCCCAGATCCAGAAGGTGTTCGGCGGGAAGGTGTTCAAGACCGTGATCACCAAGAGCGTGCGGCTCGAAGAGAGCCCGGCCTACAAGGAATCGATTTTCACGTTCGCGCCCGACTCGACCGGGCGCGGCGGAGTATTACAGCCTCTGCGAGGAGGTCATCGATCGTGTCTAAACGAGGGCTGCCCGAGAGCATGGTCGATGCGCCACGACGAACATTATGTGGAGGCGCTGGTCGGCATCGGCCGGCGTGCCGATCGGCCGACTGATCGCGATCGAGCAGATCGATCCCAACCCGAACCAGCCGCGGCAGGTGATGGGCGACCTCTCGGAGCTGATGGCCTCGATCGCCGAGAAGGGCATCATCGAGCCGCTGGTCGTCCGCCAGCGCGGCGAGCGGTTCCAGATCATCGCCGGCGAGCGGCGCTATCAGGCGGCGGTCCAGGTCGGCCTGCGCGAACTGCCGGCCGTCATCCGCGACGTCGACGATACCGAGATGCTCGAGATCGCGCTGATCGAGAACCTCCAGCGCAAGGACCTGACGCCGTTCGAAGAGGCCGAGGCGCTGCAGGGCCTGGCCGCGAGCTGCGGCTATACCCACGAGGACCTCGCCAGGCGGCTGGGCAAGTCGCGGACGTCGGTCACCGAGTCGCTGGCGCTGACTGCGCATGCCGGAGGAGATCCGAAATCTTTGTCGGCTGGCCGACATTTCCTCTAAGTCGTTGCTATTACAGGTTGGGCTTTCAAAAAAGATACAAATGATACCCGTGAATCTGCGGCAATTTATGTTGCTGATGATTTGATCAACGAGCAGGCTAAAATTTCAGTATATGACCCAAAAGTTTCAAGAAATAAAATGTTGAATGATTTGGATTATTTGCAAACTAGATCAAGTGAAGAAAACAGTAATGCACTCGAAATGTTCGATAATGCTTATCAGGCTTGCAAAGGTGCACATGCAATCGCAATTCTTACCGAATGGGATGAGTTTGTTACTTATGACTGGAAAAAAATATATGATTCTATGCATAAACCTGCTTTCCTTTTCGACGGAAGAAATATATTGAATGCAAAAGAACTGGAATCGATTGGATTTATTTATAGAGGAATAGGTTCTTAATTACAATAGATGTTGAAGTGAAATTTAATGTTAAGTTAATAAGGGAGATGGTGTTAGATGTTTTATTTCAATAAATTAGAACTATGAATTGGTATGTGGTTTATACAAAGCCCAAATGGGAAAAAAAAGTAGCAGAGAAACTTACGCAAATTGGTGTTGAATGTTATTGTCCCTTAATTACCCAGATAAAACAATGGTCTGACAGGAAGAAAAAAGTTGAAGTTCCTCTTTTTAATTCCTATGTATTTGTACAGCTTTCTGAAATTGATAGGAATTCAGTTTTTAATGTTCCAGGAGTTGTAAGATATTTGTTTTGGTTGGGAAAGCCTGCAATTGTTAGAGATGAGGAAATTAGTATAATTAAATCTAGTCTCAAGGCGACTAATGTGAGTGATATTACTGTGTCTTCAATTCAAGTAGGAGACAGAATAAAATTAGAGTCAGGAGCTTTTAGTAATCAAGATGCAATTGTGCAGGAAATTTCAAAAACGCATTATATTTTAGTATTAGAATCTTTGGGCTGTGTGCTAAAGATTAAATATAAGTAGTGATTGCAGAAATATATAAATAAAGGAAACGGAAAATAAAATCATAATTATTTTAGATTTTATTTTCTGTTTTTTTTTAATGTGTAATTTTTTACAGACTGATTAATAGTGCGTTGCTGTTTTTTAGTTTTTTTCTTATTTTTTGTTATATAGTATTACGTGAAACCGTATTGAATAAATTGAGTTATTATGTTATATTTGCCGAGAATACACTTTTTTAGTAAACCGAGCAAATAAATGTGACTTGGAATGGCGAAGCCATGTGTTGTAATGATTAAAGCTAATATTTTTTAAATGAACAAAAACATAAAAATAGCTATTATAGGTCTAGGTTATGTTGGTCTTCCTTTGGCAAGATTATTTGCTACAAAATACCCAGTCGTTGGATTTGATATTAACGAATCGAGAGTTGTTAGCTTAAAATCTGGAATAGATTCTACATTAGAAGTTGATCAGCAAGATTTGCAAAAAGTACTAGTTGATAAAACTACAACAGAAGTTGGGCTGTTTTGTACAAGTGCTTCAAGTGATATGTCAGACTGTAATTATTTTATAATTACAGTGCCAACTCCAGTTGATCGGAATAATCGTCCAGATTTGACTCCTTTATATAAATCAAGTGAAACAGTCGGGAAAATATTAAAAAAAGGAGATATTGTAATTTATGAATCAACTGTTTATCCGGGTGTGACAGAAGAACAATGTGTCCCTGTTTTAGAAAAGATTTCTGGACTAAAATTAAACATTGATTTTTATGCTGGATATTCTCCCGAAAGAATTAATCCAGGAGATAAAGAACATACAGTAGAGAAGATTTTAAAAGTAACTTCTGGATCAACCCCAGAAATTGGTTTAAAAGTCGATGCTTTATATAAGTCGGTAATTACTGCTGGAACACATTTAGCACCAACAATAAAAGTTGCTGAAGCAGCTAAAGTTATCGAAAATTCGCAGAGAGACATAAATATTGCTTTTGTGAATGAGCTAGCTAAGATATTTAATTTAATGAATATCGATACTCAGGAAGTATTAGCGGCAGCTGCAACAAAGTGGAATTTTTTACCTTTTAAACCTGGACTAGTTGGCGGACATTGCATTGGTGTTGACCCATATTATTTAGCACAAAGAGCCCAAGAGTTTGGTTATCATCCTGAAATAATTTTAGCAGGACGACGTTTAAACGATAGTATGGGTGAGTATATTGCTTCGCAGGTAGTTAAATTAATGATTAAAAAAGGAATATCTGTTAATGGAGCAAGCCTTTTAATGTTAGGTATAACTTTTAAGGAAAACTGTCCAGACGTTAGGAATACCAAAATTGTTGACGTCGTAAAAGCGTTAACGGAATATGGTATTTCTGTAACAATATTTGATCCGTTAGCTAATGCAAATGATGTAAAAAAAGAATATAATTTAATAACGATTGACAGTATTCCAAATAATAGATTTGATGCAATTATTCTAGGAGTTTCTCATAAAGAATTTTTAGAATTGAATTTTTCAGAATTGCAAAAAGAAAATAGTTTATTATACGATGTAAAAGGAGTTTTAGGTGCCATAGCTGATAATAGGTTATAGTGTATAAGCTTCTTTTTTTTATTTATAGATAATGAGTACAAAAAATAAAATTACACATGTGATATTGACAGGTGGAGTGGGCAGCAGATTATGGCCACTTTCACGTAAGAGTCAGCCAAAACAATATTTAGAGATATTTGAAGGAAAATCTTTATTTGAAATGACGGTAGATCGCAATAGCCATTTAGCTGATAAAGTAATGGTAGTAGGGAACGTCGACAATCATCATTTGAGTGGAAAAGTAATGGAGAAAACGTTGACTTCATATGTCAATATTGTTGAAGCAACACCTCGAAATACTGCAGCTGCAATAGCATTTGCAGCATTTGCATCTGAGCCAGATGATATATTAATAGTTACGCCTTCAGATCATATCATAGATTTGATGGATAATTATAATGGCGCTATTGAGGAAGCTGTTTCAAAAGCTAATGAAGGTTATATAGTTACGTTTGGGGTTATTCCAACTAAACCAGAAACTGGATATGGATATATTGAATCAAAAGGTGATAAAGTAATTTCATTTCGTGAAAAGCCAAATGAAACTACAGCGAAAGAGTTTATCGCTAGAGGAAATTTTTTATGGAACAGTGGAATGTTTTGTTTTAAAGCTGGTGTTCTTTTAGATGAGCTAAAACAGTTTCAGCCAGATGTTTATGAAAAGTCTAAAGCTGTTTGGGAATCAAGTAAAGAAGGTTTTTTGGACTTAGAACTTTCACTAGAAATTCCATCAATCAGTATTGATTATGCTGTAATGGAACGCAGTAAAAAAATTAAAGTTGTTCCTGCTTCATTCTCATGGTCAGATTTAGGTTCATTTGAGTCTGTTTATGATTATCTAATTTCTAAGGGTCACTCAACAGATCAAAACGGAAATATGGTAATTGGTACTGATAAACATACGACTTTCCTTGGATTAAAAAATACTATTTTCGTATATACAGATTCGGCTAATTTAATTTTGAAAAAAGAAAATTCGCAAGATGTAAAAGATATTTACAGCGAATTGGAAAAGCAAAATTCGGAATTATTAAATTAACTTTAATTGAAATGAAAAAAATTCTTATCACTGGCGGTGCTGGTTTCATTGGGTCACATGTAGTAAGACGTTTTGTAAATAAATACCCAGAATATCAAGTTTTTAATTTAGATGCATTAACATATGCAGGAAATCTTGAAAACATTAAAGATATTGAGGATCAGCCGAATTACACTTTTGTAAAAGGTGATATCATTGATGAAACTTTTATTAATGAACTTTTTTCTCTTCATAAATTTGATGGGGTTTTGCATTTAGCAGCTGAATCACACGTTGATAGATCTATTGAAGATCCTTTGGCATTTGTTAAAACCAATGTTATAGGAACAATGAATTTATTAAATGCAGCAAGAAATCAATGGAAAGATAATTTTGACGGAAAGAGATTTTACCATATTAGTACAGATGAAGTTTATGGTTCGCTTGGCGCTGAAGGATTGTTTACTGAAACCACTCCTTACGACCCAAATTCGCCTTATTCAGCATCAAAAGCAAGTTCAGATCATTTTGTAAGAGCTTATGGTGAAACCTATGGTTTACCATATGTATTAACAAATTGTTCAAATAATTACGGTTCATACCATTTTCCTGAAAAATTAATTCCGCTTTTTATAAATAATATTATCAACAATAAGCCATTACCAGTATATGGGGACGGAAATTATACACGTGACTGGCTATTTGTCGAAGATCATGCTATTGCAATAGATTTAGTTTTTCATAAGGGTAAAAATCACGAAACTTATAATATTGGTGGATTTAATGAATGGAAAAACATTGATTTAGTTAAATTACTGTGTCAGATTATGGATGGAAAGTTAGGCCGAGAAAATGGAACTTCTACAGGACTTATTACATATGTAAAAGACAGACCAGGCCATGATTTGCGTTATGCAATTGATGCGTCAAAAATTAATAAAGAATTAGGATGGAAGCCATCTGTAACTTTTGAAGAAGGCTTAGAAAAAACTATTAATTGGTATTTGAATAATGAAGAATGGCTAAAAAATGTTACTTCAGGTGCCTATAAAGATTATTATAAAAAACAATATTCTTAGACTTGTTGAAACATTGATTTTAAGTTTAATTACAAAATTTAATATGAAAAAAATAACTTACGTTCTTACTCTAATTTTTATTGTAACAATGTCCTTTAATTTGCATGCACAAGATTTATTGAAATCTAAGGATTTAAGCACGGTGAAAGTTGATTATTTGTCAGATGATGATTTGGCAAAAATTAGTGCTCAATTAAAAAGTAATAATGCGACTCTTGATCAAGTTGAACCAATGGCCTTATCAAAAGGTATGAGTCAGACGGAGTTTAATAAATTGAGAATTAAACTTACTGAATTCGAGAAGAAACAGTCTAAAGATCCTATTAAAAATTCTGATAAAGAAAGTAAAGAAAAAAAGACAGATAAAGACTCTGATTTTGGCAGAAAACAGGAAAAAATCAAAAATGACAAGGTTAAAGATTCAGTTAATTCCCTGATTTTTGGCTCTGAGTTATTTGATAATCCTACATTAAATTTTGAGCCTGATTTAAAATTAGCTACGCCAATGAACTACGTTTTAGGGCCTGGCGACGAATTGCAGGTTAGTGTTTATGGAGTTCAAGAGTATAATGCAAGTATTCCTGTAAGTGTTGAAGGAAAAATTACGATTGATTACGTTGGACAAATTGCAGTGTCAGGAATGTCTATTGAGGCAGCGACTCAAAAAATAAAAGCAGCAATTGCTCGTGTTTACAGTACAGTAAGATCTGGCCAATCTCAAGTTAGTGTGAGTTTAAGCCGAATTCGAACTATAAAAATAACAATTGTTGGGGGGAAACAACCTGGAAATTATTCAATATCATCTTTAGCGACAGTTTATAATGCACTGCATTTAGCAGGAGGACCAGGAAAAAATGGAAGCTATAGAAATATTGAATTAATACGAAACAATAAAGTTTATAGAAATATAGATATCTATAGATTTTTAGTTAAAGGAGATCAATCAGATAATGTTAGTTTAAAAGATAATGATGTAATTCGAATTCCAGCTTATAGTCAAAGAGTAGTTGTGGAAGGTGAAGTAAAACGCCCAGGTATTTTTGAAATGAAAAAGGGAGAAAAATTCTCTGATTTATTAAATTTTGCTTCTGGATTTAATGAATTTGCCTATACAGCCTCTGTAAATGTTTTGCAAAAAACAGGAAAAGAGTTTAAAGTTCATGATATCAATGAAAGTGAATATAATATTTATACGCCACAATCAGGAGACGTTTTTAAAGTAACTAAAATTTTAAATCGATTTGAAAATCGTATAAAAATTGAAGGTGCTGTATTTAGACCTGATTACTATTCTTATAATGAAGGAATGCGAATTTCTGATCTTATAACTAGAGCAGAAGGACTAAAAGAAGATGCCTACACAAAAAGAGCGCGAATCATTCGTTTAAAAACAGATTTGACTACTGAAATTGTAAATGTTGATTTAGCAAGTGCCTTATCAGGTGATTTAAATGCTGACATTGAATTAAAGCGAGAAGATATTGTAACAGTATATTCAATTTTAGATTTTAGAGAAGAATATAAAGTTACCATTGATGGAGAGGTTAAAAATCCTGGAGAATATGAATATTTTGAAAATCTCACATTGAATGATTTAGTAGTTCAAGTAGGAGGTTTAACAGGTTCAGCATCTAAAAGAGTTGAAATAGCTAGGATGGTAAAATCTGACGTAATTGATGATGCAGATCCAAAACGTGTGGAATTGGTCGAACTTGAAATTACGGCAGATAATAATGAACAGGTTAAAAATTTTGTTTTAAAACCTTTTGATGTTATTAATATTCGTAAAATGGCGGTTTATGAAAAACCTCAAATGGTAACTGTGAGTGGAGCAGTTGGTTACCCAGGAAAATATGTTTTAGCAAATAAAAAAGAGACTGTTTACAATGTAGTTATGCGAGCTGGTGGATTGACGTCAATTGCAAATTTAGATGGAATGAAAATCAAGAGACCTATTAAGCAAGAAGCAAATTGAAAAAATTGAAAGTGTTGATTTGAATTTGTCAAAAAATGATACAATAAAAGAAAAATGAGCTAAAAAATTAAAAGAAGATTTAAAATTTGCAACAATTCCTGTCAATTGGGAAAAAATAGTAAAAGATAAAAATCACTATTCAAATGTTACTTTATTTCCTGGGGATGAGATTGAAGTAGCTAGTTTATAATGAAGGAGTAAAAGTAACAGGAAATGTATTACTTACTTCTGAAATTCCTTACAGAAGTGGAAAAGGATTTAAATATTATATAAATGCCGTTGGAGGTGTGGATAATAAAGGATGGAAGAAAGAAAGCATATATTATTTATCCAAATGGAAAAGCTGTCGGTTACTCAATCATTTTTATTCTTTAGATCATACCCAACAGTTACACCAGATTCGCAAATTGTGGTTCCTGAAAAACCCGAAACTAAAAAAATGAGTACAGGAGAATGGGTGAGTATAGGTAGCGTACTTACTAGTTTGGCTTTGTTAATTGTTACAGCGTTTAAATAAATAAATTTCGAATGGAAAAGAAACTGTTATAAACGATGAAATTTCGTTAAAAGATTTATTAAAAAAGGAAAAGAATGGTATTCTTATATCGCTTTCTAAGTGGAAAATTATTGTTATTCGCTGGAATAATTGGAGCATTATTAGGACTAAGTTATTCGTTTATTAAAAAGCCTGTTTACACCGCTACTTTAACATTTGCCCTTGAAGATGAAAAGGGAGGAGGGGGTTTAGGTGGAGCATTAGGTTTAGCGAGTTCTTTTGGGTTAGATTTAGGAGGTAGTGGAGGTGGAATTTTTACTGCTTCAAATTTGAGTGAGTTGTTTAAATCAAGATCGATGGTTGAAAAAACATTATTAACTCCAGTTACAGTTGATGGAAAGGTAATTTCCTTGGCTGAGATGTATATTCAAGATAACAAGTGGAGAAAAAATTGGATAGATAAACCTAGATTTTCATCTATTAAATTTTTACCTAATGCTGATAGTGATAAGTTTTCTAGAGATCAGGATAGTATTATTGGGAGTTATGTATTCTAATTTGTCTAAATCAGATTTATCAGTTGCACAAAAAGATAAAAAAATATCTATAATTACTATGGATGTTTCTTCGAAAGATGAATTGTTTGCTAAATTTTTTTGTGAAGCATTGGCTAGACAAGTAGGTAGATTTTATGTTGAAACGAAAAGTAAAAAAGCAAGATTAAATATGGCTATTTTAGAGCGACAAGTTGATTCTGTTAGAAATGAATTAAATAGTGCTATAACTGGAGTGGCAGTTGCTAACGACAATACCTTTAATTTAAACCCTGCTTTAAATGTGCGCAGAAGTCCATCAGCAAGAAGACAGGTTGATGTGCAAGCAAATACTGCTATTTTAACAGAATTAGTAAAACAATCTGAATTAGCAAAAGTTACATTGAGACGAGAAACTCCATTGATTCAAGTGATCGATAGACCAATATTGCCCTTAGCAAAAGAAAGATTGAGCAAAAGTAAAGGATTGGTTTTTGGTGGTTTTTTAGCTGGTATACTAACAGTTTTTGGAATAATTTTAAAGCGGTTATTAACTGAACTTCGAAATTCATAGTATAACTTTTTTAAAATAATTTAATTGAATAATAATAACATATCGTAAATATTATATAATATGAATCTTGAAAATAAAACAATTTTAATAACAGGAGGAACTGGATCTTTGGGAAAAGCGCTTACTTCTCACATTTTTAAAAATTATCCTAATATTAAAAAACTTATAATCCTCTCTCGAGATGAACAAAAACAATTTCAAATGGCGCAGGAATATCCTGAAAATCAGTACCCTCAGGTTCGTTTTTTTCTTGGAGATGTGCGTGATCAAGAAAGGTTAGTAAGAGCTTTTCAAGGTGTTGATATTGTTATTCATGCTGCGGCGATGAAGCATGTCCATTTAGCAGAATACAATCCAGATGAATGTATTAAAACTAATATTGGAGGCGCTCAAAATGTAATTTACGCAGCTCTACAAACAAGTGTTAAGAATGTTGTTGCCTTATCTACAGACAAAGCATGTGCCCCTATTAATTTATATGGTGCTACAAAACTAACATCCGATAAATTGTTTGTTGCAGCTAATAATATAAAAGGAGAGAATCCAATTAAATTTTCAGTAGTGCGATATGGGAATGTTATGGGATCTAATGGTTCGGTAATTCCTTTCTTTATGAAAAAGAAATCTGAAGGGAAATTACCTATAACAGACACAACAATGACAAGATTTAATATTTCACTTCAAGGAGGAGTTGATATGGTTATGCATGCCATTGAACATGCATGGGGAGGAGAAATTTTTATTCCAAAAATTCCATCTTATAATATTATTGATGTAGCCAAAGCAGTTGCTCCTGAGTGCGCTTTGGATATTGTTGGGATTAGACCTGGTGAAAAAATTCATGAGGAAATGATTACCGCATCCGATGCTTTTTATACGTATGATTTAGGAAAATATTATACAATATTGCCAACAGTTCCTAACTTTAAGGTTAATGATTTCATAGATAAATTTAATGCTAAATTAGTGGAACCAGGATTTAATTATAATTCTGGCACAAATACTGAATGGGAAACAGTAGATACCTTAAGAGCTTTAATAAAAAAACATTTAGATCCAACTTTTGAAATATAATGGGACAGAATATTATACCATATGGGCGCCAAAATATAACTCAAGAAGACATTAGTGTTGTCATTGAAGCATTAAAGTCTGATTATTTAACACAAGGACCAAAGATAGCTGAATTTGAACAGGCTTTTGCTAGTTATGTTGGAAGTAAATATGCAGTTGCTGTTTCTAATGGAACCGCAGCATTACATCTATGTGCATTAGCTTTAGATGTTAAAGAAGGTGATAAAGTAATTACAACGCCAATTACTTTTGCAGCATCTGCAAATTGTGTTCGTTATTGTGGAGGTGAAGTAGTATTTTCTGACATTGATCCAAATACTTATCTATTAGACATCAACAAAGTAAGAAAATTGCTAGAATCTTCGCCAAAAGGAACATTTAAAGGAATTATTCCTGTTGATTTTGCTGGAAGAGCAGTAGATTTAGAAGCATTTAGAAAACTAGCAGACGAGTTTGGTTTGTGGATTATTGAAGATGCTTGTCATGCACCTGGGGGAGCATTTTTAAATTCTAAAAAAATACTGGAAAATTGTGGAAATGGTAATTTCGCTGATTTAGCTATATTTTCATTTCATCCGGTGAAACATATTGCATGTGGTGAAGGAGGAATGATTACAACTAATGATGAAATGTTGTATAAAAGGCTTCTAGCTTTGCGTACACATGGTATTACTAAGAATGAAGCAGAATATATTAATTCAACTAATTTTGCTAATGGAATTGAAACAGAAGAAACTGTTTATCCATCTTGGTATATGGAAATGCAGACATTAGGATTTAATTACCGATTGACTGATTTTCAAGCTGCTTTAGGATTAAGTCAATTACAAAGAGCTAATGAGGGTATTGAAAAAAGACGAGAAATTGCATCAAAATATAATAAAGCTTTTGTAGATAAAAATTTCATTAAAGGACAGTCTGGTGTAGTGGAAGGTCATGCCTATCATTTGTATATCATTGAAGTGGAAGATAGACTAGGATTATATAATTATCTTAGAAAGAATAACATCTTCGCACAAATTCATTATATCCCTTGCCATCTTATGCCATATTATAAGCAATTTGGATGGAAAGAAGATGATATGCCACTTTCAGAACAATATTATAAAAATTGCATCAGTTTGCCAATGTATCCAACCTTAACACTGGGAGAACAAGAATTTGTAATAGAGATTATTAACTCTTATTATGAAAAAAAATAATCAGAAAGAATCGTTTCTTGCCTATGAAGCAAATGCTTGGTTCGAGAGAAATTGTGGAGCAATTGAAAAATATGACTCTAATCGCGATCGAGTTATTACTTTGATTAAAGAATATAATCTTAATCCAGCAAAAGTTCTTGAAATTGGATCTTCAGCAGGATATAGATTAAATGCTTTAAAATCTATATATAAACATTGTGAAGTTTATGGGATAGATCCTTCAGAGAACGCTATAAAATATGGCAAAGAACATTTTTCTGATGTTAATTTTATACATGGTACAGCAGATAATTTAGAATATTTTGATGATCAATCTATAGATATAGTAATTGTTGGTTTTGTATTTTATGTAATAGACAGAGATATCTTATTTAAAGTTATTTCTGAAATAGATAGGGTTTTGAAAAACGGAGGGATACTTATAATTGTAGATTTTTTCTCCGAAAAATCTTTACGAAATGTATATGAACATATTAATGAGTTTACCGCATTTTCGTTCAAACAAAATTATGATGAAATTTTTACCTCTTCTAAATTATACTACCTTCTAGATAAGTCTACTTGGAATCACTCTGAAAAAATTTTAGATGCAACCGATAATTATTTTGATAAATATAGTATCTCATTACTCAAAAAAGATATGAGTGCGAGTTATAAGTAGAATAAGTTAAGTTGATTTTTAATATTTAATAAATTGAATAAAAAAATAGTATTAGGAACAGTTCAAATGGGTCTAGATTATGGTGTCAATAATACCAAAGGCGAATTAAGTTTTGAGACTAGTTGTCAAATTTTAAGCAAAGCTTTCGGAATGGGTATCAATACTTTAGATACCGCTGAAGCATATGGTAAAGCACATAAGGTAATTGGTGGCTTTCATAAATTATACCCTGATTCAACATTTAATATCATAACTAAGATTCCGCATGGTGATGTTATAGATATTCGAGATAAGGTTAATACTTATTTAGATGAACTACATGTAAGTTTTTTAGATGTTCTTATGTTCCATTCTTTTGAATCATATTTAAATAATAAAGAATGTATTTCGATTTTAAATGAATTAAAAAAAGAGGGAATTATTAATCACATAGGTGTTTCCGTATATACTAATCAACAAATTGAAATATTATTGTCTGACGATAGTATCACAGTTGTGCAGATGCCATTTAATTTATTAGATAATGCGTCATTGCGTGGTGAAGTAATGGAAGCTCTGAAGAGAAAAGGAAAAATAATTCATACTAGATCTGCTTTTTTGCAAGGATTATTTTTTAAGGAAAATTTTGATAACACTATTGCTCAACAATTATCGACAGAATTGATTGCTATTAAAAATTTAGCAAAACTCGAAAATATTAATGTTTCAAGTTTAGCATTAAGTTATTGCTTAAACAATCAATTAATTGATGAAGTTTTAATAGGAGTTGATTCTCCAGAACAACTTATTGATAATTTAAATGCTTTAAATTATAATTTGAATCAAGACCTTATAGATAAAATCAATTCTATAAAAGTTAAAGATTTAGATTTGCTAAATCCATCCTTATGGAAATAAAAACAATTTTAATTACACAGGCTAGATTAGGAAGTACAAGACTACCTGGAAAAGTTTTAAAGGAAATAAAAGGAGAATCATTACTTCAAATTCACCTAAATAGATTAAAAAAATGCTCAAAAGTCTCTAAAATAATTGTTGCGACAACAATTGTTGAAGCAGATAATATAATTTATGATAAAGCAAAAGAATGGGGATATGAATCTTTCAGAGGATCTGAATCAGATGTACTAGATAGATTTTATCAATCTGTAAAGATTGAAAAACCTGATTGGATTGTTCGTGTAACATCAGATTGTCCACTTATAGACTCAAATTTGGTGGATGAAGTTATATCATTTGTGCAACAAAATGATAAAGATTATGGCTCAAATGTTTTAATCGAAAATTTTCCAGATGGACAAGATATTGAAGTTTTTAAATTTTCAGCACTTGAAAAAGCTTGGAAAGAGGCAAAATTACTTTCTGAACGAGAACATGTTACAACTTATATAAGAAATAATTCAGATTTTAATGGAGGGAATTTATTTTCGGCTATTAATTATCCATGCGAGGCAAATTTTTCTACAATTAGAATGACAGTTGATGAAAAAAAAGATTTTGATTTAATTGAAATCCTTATAGATTCATTAGGAACAAATAAATCTTGGATTGAATATACAAATTACATCATTGAAAATGATTTAGCCAGAATAAATGGTGAAATTATAAGAAACGAAGGATTATTAAAGTCATTAAAAAAAGATATATAATGGGAAAAGGACAAGAACTATATAAAAAAGCAAAAACATTAATACCAGGAGGGACAATGTTGTTATCTAAAAGGCCAGAAATGTTTTTACCAGACTTATGGCCTTCTTATTTTTCAAAAGCAAAAGGATGTACAATTTGGGACTTAGACGGAAAAGAACTTCTGGATATGTCGATAATGGGTATTGGAACTAATACACTTGGCTATGGTAATGAGGAAGTTGATGAGGCAGTTATGCAAGTTGTTAAGAATGGAAATATGACTACTCTTAATTGTCCTGAAGAAGTTTATCTAGCTGAAAAACTGATTGAATTAAATCCGTGGGCAGATATGGTTCGTTTTGCGAGAAGTGGAGGTGAGGCAAATTCGATAGCAATTCGTATAGCTCGAGCAGCATCTGGTAAAGACAAGGTTGCTATCTGTGGATATCATGGCTGGCACGACTGGTATTTATCTGCAAATCACAATGATGGTGGGGACGAACTATCAGGTCATTTACTGGCTGGCTTAAGTCCTAAAGGAGTGCCAAAAAATTTGAAAGATACTGTTTATCCATTTAATTATAACAATTTCGAAGAGCTGCTTTCAATAGTTGATAATAATGATATTGGGGTAATTAAAATGGAAGTCCTTAGAAATTTTGGACCAGAGGATAATTTTTTACAGAAAGTTAGAAATCTTGCAACAGAAAGAAATATTGTTTTGATTTTTGACGAATGTACATCTGGATTTAGAGAGACTTTTGGAGGGATTTACCAAAAATTTGGAGTTGAACCTGATGTTGCGATGTATGGCAAGACAATTGGTAATGGTTATGCTCTAACAGCAGTTGTGGGTAAGAGAGAAGTTATGGAAGCCGCACAAAATACTTTTATTAGTAGTACGTTTTGGACCGAAAGAATTGGTCCAACAGCAGCTTTAGCTACATTAAAGGTTATGGAAAAATTAAAGTCTTGGGAGATTATTACAGAAACTGGAGGGAAAATGCGTAATGGCTGGCAGAAATTGGCTGATTTACATAAGCTAAATATTTCTATTTCAGGAATTCCAGCTTTAAGTACCTACAGCTTTAATAGTCCTGATGCTCTTTCGTATAAAACATTTATTGCTCAGGAAATGTTAGAGAAAGGATTTTTAGCAAGTACTAATTTTTACGCGTCAACAGCACAAACAGACGCTCATTTAGAATCTTACTTTAATGCTCTTGATGAAGTGTATACCTCAATATCAAAATGTGAAAATGGGGATTTAAAAATTGAAAATCTTTTAAAAGGACCTATATGCCATGGTGGGTTTAAGAGGCTAAACTAAATTATTAGTATGAAATCATATAAAGCGTTTCAACAACAAGTTTTTTTAGACGGCAATTATTCTATTGTTCCGATTAGGTTTGAGGATCGTATGGACATCATGAAATGGCGAAATGAACAAATTTATCATTTGCGTCAAGTGAAACCTTTAACCATTGAGGATCAAGATTATTATTATGAAAATATAGTTGCAAAGCTTTTTGATCAAAGTAAGCCAGATCAAATTTTGTTTTCTTTTTTAGAAAATGAAGTTTGTATAGGCTATGGAGGATTAGTACATATCAATTGGAATGATAAAAATGCTGAAATATCTTTTGTAATGAATACTGATTTGCAAAATAATAATTTTAAGAAATATTGGAGCATTTATTTAGGATTAATTGAAACTTTTGCCTTTAATGAAATAAAACTTCATAAGATATATACTTATGCATTTGACTTAAGGTCTCATTTATATGAAGTGCTTGAAGATAAAGGCTATGAAAAAGAAGCTGTCTTGAAAGAGCATTGTCTTTTTAATGGTCGTTTCATTGACGTTGTTATACATAGAAAATTTAATAATACAACAACGGATGATTTATTTTTGAGAGAAGCAAATGAAGACGATGCGGAATTATTATTTACTTGGGCAAATGATCAAGATGTGCGAAAGAATTCTATCGTGCAAGAGAAAATTATCTGGGAAAATCATTTGGCTTGGTTTAAAAAGAAAATTAATAGTTCAGAAACAAAAATATTTATACTAAGTAATAAAGATAACTGTTTTGGCCAAATTAGAATCGATAAAGTCGGTTCACAATGGCAAATCGATTATTCCATTGATCATATTTACAGAGGTCAAGGTTTAGGAAAGGAAATAGTCAAACATCTTTTAAATAAATTCAATTTTAAATTTATAGCGACTGTAAAAAAAGAAAATCTTTCTTCAGCGAAAGTCTTTACTCATGTAGGTTTTAGACCTGTGCAAACAGAGAATGACGATTATCTATTGTTTGAATATTAAATAAAAAAACAATGCCTAACTATATTGTTCTGTCAGAAAAAAGCTGGCATGCTGATCTTTTTACGAATCTAAAAAAGTCGTTTAATTTTGATAATTGGTTATTGATTGATTCAAAAAGCGATTTTAATTTAGAGAATTTAGAAAAGTTTAATCCAGCTAAAATTTTTATTCCTCATTGGTCTCATATTATTCCAAAAGAAATTTATCAAAAACATGAATGTATTGTGTTTCATATGACTGATTTGCCTTTTGGAAGAGGAGGAAGCCCTTTGCAAAATTTGATTGTCAGAGGATATAAATCAACAAAAATATCGGCTTTAAGAGTTGAAGAAGGTTTGGATACGGGGGATATTTATCTAAAAGAGCCACTAGAATTATATGGGACTGCCGAAGAAATATTTTCTAGAGCTTCTTTAATAATTGAAAAAATGATTTTTGATATCATACAAAAGCAGTTAATTGCTACTCCTCAATTTGGCCCAGTTACGGAGTTCAAAAGAAGAAAATTAGAAGATAGCAATGTGATTAAATTGACAAAACTAGAAGAAGTTTATGATTATATACGGATGCTGGATTGTGAAGGTTATCCAAATGCTTTTATTGAAACTGACAATTTAAAATTTGAATTTGATAAAGCTATTTTTAATGAAACTGAAAAAATAATTACCGCTAATGTTAGAATTTCTAAGAAATAAAAAAATAATGATTGTTGTTGCACATCCCGATGATGAATTATTGGGATTAGGTGCTACATTTCATAAGTTAATAAATGAATATAATGTACAAACTCATGTTGTAATTCTAGGAGAAGGTATAACATCGCGTGCTGATAACAGAGATGTTAAAGCATGGGAAAATGAGCTTGCAATTCATAGAAGTAACATAAAAAATGCGCAATTAGCCATTGGATATCATAGTACGAGTATTTATGATTTTCCCGATAATCGATTTGATTCAGTTGCATTATTAGATATTGTTAAGACAGTTGAAAAAGAGAAGAATCAATTTAATCCAGATGTAATTTTTACTCATCATGGAGGAGATGTAAATGTAGATCATCAAAGAACTTTTGAGTCTATAATTACTGCTTGTAGACCAATGAAAGATGAGAGAGTTAAGACTATTATAACTTTTGAAACTCCTTCTGGTACAGAATGGAGATCACCAACTGATCCACGTCATTTTTTACCAAATTTGTTTTTTAGTGTATCAGAAAATAATTTGAATGCAAAGATTAAGGGTATGGAAAGTTATGAATTTGAACGTCGAGAATATCCTCATCCTCGTTCTCCTGAAGCATTGAAAATCCAAGCTCAAAGATGGGGAATTGCAGTTGGAACTACTTTTGCAGAAGCCTTTTGTTTAGTAAGATCAATAAATTAATTAGAAAATGAAATTAGGAAATATAGAAATAAATAGTGAATCACCAGTTTTTGTAATTGCTGAATTATCTGCAAATCATAATGGTAGTCTTGAAACGGCGTTAGAAACTATTAGAGCGGCAAAACGTGCAGGTGCGAATTGTATAAAGTTACAAACTTATACAGCTGACACAATGACCATCGATTGTGATAAAGATGATTTTGTAATCAAAGGCACTATTTGGGATGGCCAAAATTTGCACAAACTTTATCAAGAGGCATATACTCCTTGGGAATGGCATAAAGAATTGTTTCTTGAAGCAGAAAAACAAGGGTTGATTTGTTTTTCTTCTCCATTTGATAAAACCGCAGTCGATTTTCTTGAAGGTTTGAATGTTCCAGCTTATAAAATTGCTTCATTTGAAATTACAGATATACCATTGATAGAATACGTTGCTTCCAAAGGAAAACCTATTATTCTTTCAACTGGAATTGCAGAGCAAGAAGATATTGAATTAGCTTTAGAGGCATGCCGAAGAATGGGGAATAATGATTTGGCATTATTAAAATGTACATCAAGCTATCCAGCACCAATAAATGAGGCAAATATGTGCATGGTAAAAGATCTAGCTGAAAGATATGGAGTGATTAGCGGATTATCTGACCACACTATGGGAGCTACTGTTCCTATTGTTGCAACTTGTTTCGGTGCCAAGATTATAGAGAAACATTTTATTTTAGATAGAGCAATTGGTGGACCAGATGCTTCATTTTCTATGAACGAAGACGAATTTACTGAAATGGTAAAAGCAGTTAGAGAAGCTGAAAGTGCAATTGGAGTAGTAGATTACAGTTTAACAGAAAAACAAGCCAAAGGAAAAGATTTCTCAAGATCTTTATATATTGTTGAAGATATGAAAGCTGGAGATATAATAACAGAAGAAAATATTAGATCTATTAGACCCGGTTTTGGTTTACATCCTAAATATTATAATGATATTTTGGGTAAAGTAGTTAATGTCGACTTGACAAAAGGAGAAAGATTGAATAAGGAAAATATTGATTAAGAAATCAAACCAATTATGAAGGTTATTAAAAATATTTTAGGATCAATTTATCATAAAATTTTATTTTTTGTTTTCAAGTATAGAGCTTTAAGTAAAAAGAATATAATAATTGATAATACAGTTAAATTGTATTACAATAAAGAGAATTTAGATATTTCAAATGATGTTGTAATTGGAGCATTTACGGTTTTGTATGCTATTAACTCAGGACATTCAAGTAAAAAAGGATTACTAAAAATAGGTGAAAATACTTCAATAGGAGAGTTTAATAATATTAGAGCCGCTGGAGGGAAAATAACAATTGGAAGTAATTGCTTGATTTCACAATTTGTAACAATTGTCGCTTCAAATCATAATATAGAAAAAGATAAAAATATTAATGGACAAGGTTGGGATGAAATTAAAACAGATGTTTTTATTGGTGATGATGTTTGGATTGGAGCAAATTGTGTGATTTTACCAGGAGTAAAAATAGCAAACGGATCTGTTATTGCAGCTGGAAGTGTTGTTACAAAAGATGTGGAGGATAATTCAATAATGATGGGAGTACCTGCAAAAAAATTTAAGAAAAGATAAATCAGATGAAAAGGAATTTATTATTAAATTTTTTGAATGAAGAGCATAATGAAAATGCGAATGATCAACTTTTTTTTGATTATTTGCACTTTAATTTAAATAACAAGATATATTCATATGGTTTGCAGTTTAAAAATTCGAATGAATATGAAAAAAGTTTTAAGGGAAAAATAAAAGATAAATTATTCCGTTCCGGAATCTCGATATATGCGTTTTTATTTTCCTGCATTAAAAAAAAAACTGATACTAACGTTATATTGTCCTCTGCATATTTTAATTTAAATAACAATGCAGAACTAAACGAATTTTTAATTATGACTCCACCCTGGATATTTGGTAAAAGTCAAAAGTATTTTGAATTTTCGTTTTTTAAGGAAACTTTTGAGATAAATAATAAATTAGCAGGTGATTTTAAAGATTTGGTAAAACCAAGTTTTATTTCATTAGCAAAAAGTTATAAGGTGAGTTTTAAAGAATATGTTTTGAAGTATAATATTAAAGCACTTTTTCTGCCACAAGATATTGGATTCTTTGAAAAATTAGCGATAGATGTTTTTAAAGAATTAAATCTTCCAACTTTCAACTTCATACATGGTTTGCCTGGTATTTATAATGATATTGATTATAATCGAACAACCTATTTAGTAGTATGGGGCGAAAGCATAAAAAAAAATTTTATAAAAGCGGGATTTGATGCGGATAAAATTATTGTAAATGGGCATCCTAAATATAACAGTTTATCATTCGATCAAAATTTAAGATTTGAATTAGATAATATACTTATTATTACCAAGTCGCTTAATGGATCACAATTTAGTGATAGTTTGGTATTAGGAGATCGTAGTAATCTTATTTATTATTTGTTATCTATTAAAAGAGTTCTAGAAAAGCTTGGTGTAAAAAAAGTACGATTACGACCACATCCAAGTGAAAACATTGATTGGTATTATAAATACATAGAAAAAGATTTCTTTATTTTTGATTCTGATGATTTAAAAACATCATTAAATCATTCAAGTTTGGTAATAGGTGGTACTTCAACTACTTTTTTAGAAGCATTAATTGAAGGGGTTAATTATGTGGTATATGAGCCATTATTCGGAGATGTTTTAGTTGATGGATTTTACCCAGTTGCACCATTTGATGGAAGTGAAAAAAAAGTCCCAGTGGCACAATCAGAAGAAGAACTAGAAGAACTATTGACCAAAAAAGTATTTGTAGATTCAACTATTTTGAATGATTACATTAGCAAAGAATTTAAAACAGATGTTATTCTAGACTCATTAAGGACAAAAACAAAATAGAAGCGTGCAAAAAACTTATACAAAAAATTATATTAAAATTTATTTTTGGCAAGGCGTTTCGCTTGTTTTAAATTTTCTTTCGATGTTTATTGTAGTTCCATATTTAACTTCTCAGCCTACAATTTACGGTATTTATTCAGTTTGTATTTCTTTTTCTATATTTCTAGCTTATGCTGATTTGGGATTTATGGGGGCTGGACAAAAGTATGCAGCAGAATATTTTGCCAAAGGAGATGAAGATCAAGAAATTAAAGTTATCGGGCTGTCTATTTTTATATTGCTCATTTTTTTAGGTTTATTTTCAATAGGATTTTTTATTCTTAGTCAACAACCTGAGATTTTAGTAAAAGGAATTAATACCCTTGATCAACATAAGATAGCATCTTTGTTGTTATTAATACTATCAATTTTTACGCCTACAACCCTACTTCAGCGCTTATTGCAAATGATTTTTGGTATTCGGATGGAAGATTTCATTATTCAGCGAACAAATATTTTAGGGAGTATAATAAAAATTATATCTGTATTATGGTTTTTTAAAAAGGGGGATTATGATATTGTAGGGTATTTTTTATTTACACAAATTGTAAACTTTACTACTACATTAATTGCATTGTATATTGCAAAAAAAAGATACAATTATAATTTTATATTCTTGTTTTATTCTATACGCTTCGATAAAGTAATTTTTAATAAAACAAAGGGCCTAGCTTTTGCTAGTTTGTTTATAACCATATCATGGATAATGTACTATGAGCTTGATTCAGTTGCAATTGGTAAAATTTTAGGAGCTAATCAAGTAGCGATCTACGCAATAGGATTAACAGTTTTGTCTTTTTTTAGAAGTATACTAGGAATTCTTTTTTCTCCATTTAATGTCCGTTTTAATCATTTTGTAGGTATTGGTGATGAAAATGCGTTAAAGTCTTTTTATCTTCAAATAGTATCTATTTTTGCTCCAATTGTTATTTTTCCGATAATTGTAATAGCTATTTTATCAAGTTCTATTGTTCTTACATGGGTTGGAAGTGAATATATGCAGTCAATAGAAGTGGTACAGCTCTTAGTATTATGTAACGTATTTGCGTTTATAACTTATCCGACTAATTCAATGCTAATTGCTAAAGAAAAGCAAAAAGTGTTGTACTTCGTCAATGCTTTACTTCCTTTTATTTTTTGGGTTGGCATTGTTTTTACAGTTAATTTTTGGGGTGTTAAATCATTTGCTATTTTTAAATTGATTGCTTTTTTGATATCAGCTTTATTTTTATTTAGGTTAATGATTGTTTATTTGAAATTAGATTTATTTTCTTCAATTAAAACAATTTTCTTTCCAATGCTATTACCAGTTTTAATTTTGATTTTGGCTTCTTTTTTTATTAAAAGTTTTTTGCCACAAGAGAAATCAAAAATGAATCTATTAATTGTAGCTTTTACTATGGGATGTTTGATCATAATGGCATTTATAATTCAATTTTTTAGTTCCCGAAATTTTAGAATGCAAATACTTAAAACTATTGGATGGGAAGGTAAATTATGAAAATATTGATTTTTAGCGATTGTTATGTTTATGGAGGAAGCGAACGATTAATGGTTTTTTTGTTGAAAAATCATTTTTTGAATGAAAATAATACATTACTGTTTGCGTATAGAAAACATAAAGATTATCAAGAAGGACTTCGAAATGAAGATGTTTTACATCGTAAATATAATTATCCTCTATCGCTGCTTTCTAATGAAACTTTATTTCTTAAGATAAATGTTGTTTTTAAAAATCCTCTTTTACGAAAGTTAGCTAAAATACCATTTTATTTAATCGAAGTAATAGGAATCTATTTTACATACAATCTTATAATCTTAATGTGTTTTCTATTAAAAGTTAAACCTGAGATTATTCATATTAATAATGGGGGTTATCCTGCTGCAAAAAGTTGCAATGTTATGGTTGTCGCGAATTATTTAACAATCCAAGCAAAAGTTATTTATCAGGTTAATAATCAGGCAAGACCACGTAAAAATATTTTAGAAAAAATCTATGACAAATTCATAAATAAAAATGTTGATTTTTTTATAAACGCATCCCATAAAGCCAAACAACAATTAATTGAAAAAAGAAACTTTGACTCTGATAAGATATTAGTAGTAAATAATTGTGTACCATTACCAAATGCAAAATTAAATAAAAAGGAAATATTTGAATCAATTAATATTCCCGAAGAGAGTTTCTTAATTGTTGAAGTTGCGTTTTTATCTGAAAGAAAAGGTCAAAAATATTTAATCAAAGCATTAAAGGAATTATTCGAAAAACAGATGATTTCAAAAGAAAAAGTCTTTTGTGCTTTTATAGGTAATGGAGAAGATGAAGATTTTTTAAGAAATTATATTAATGAATTAGGATTAACATCGAATATCTTTTTGTTAGGTTACCGTAATAATAGTGAAGATTTTATTATGGCTGGTGATTTGTTTGTGTTGCCTTCAATAAAAGATGAAGATATGCCATTGGTAATATTGTCTGCTTTGGGTTATGGAAAATCTATTATTGCGACAGATTTTGCTGGAATTTCTCAAGTAATAGAATCAGGTGTTAATGGTATTTTAATAAAAAATAACTTAGAAACTTTTACTCATAATTTAAGTAACGAAATTATGAGATTGTATAATGATAAAGAACTAAGGGCAAAAATTGAAATTAAAGCAAAAAACACCTATGTAGATTATAGCCCTGAAAGCTATGGGAAAAACCTGCAAAAAATTTATGAACAAGTGTATGAAATTTAAAGAAACTTTTTTACTACTTGGTGGTACAGGATTTATAGGAAAAAATATTGTAGATTTTTTTTTAAAAAATGAAGAATTTACAAATTGTAAAATTGTTGTTTTATCTCGCACTTTCCAAAATAAATTTGATGACCAAATAGAATATGTTGTAGGCGACTATGCTGATAAAAATAGACTAATTAGTTTGTTTTCTAAATGGAATTTTACAAAAGTTATTCATTGTGCTACTTCAACAACTCCATTGTCTTCGGGGAGTAATATTATTGGTGATATTAACGGAAATTTAATCGCAACAATAAATTTATTGGACGTGATGAAAGACTTTGGTTGTAATAATATTTTATATTTATCTTCCGGAGGTGCAGTTTATGGAGAAAAAAAATTAAACCTAATCTCCGAAGATGAAATTTGTTATCCCGTCAGTTCTTATGGAGTGGTTAAATTGACAATTGAAAATTATCTGCGATTATATCAAAAACAATATGGAATTAATTATTTAATTCTTAGAGTTTCTAATCCTTTTGGAAAATTTCACGCTTCAGAAAAACAGGGAATTATTAACATTGCCATAAGAAGAGCTTTGAGAGGGGATGTTGTCGAAGTATGGGGAGATGGAAATCAATCAAAAGATTATTTGTTTGTAGATGATTTAGTTAAGATAATTTTTAAATTATTAGAAAAAAATTACATCAATAAAACCATAAATATAGGTTCTGGCCAATCTTATAAATTAAACAATATACTAAATACTATAAAACTATATTTACCGGGGTTGCAAATAAATTATCTCGATTCAAAATTAACTGATGTCAAAGATTTTTGTTTAGACATATCATTAATGAAATCATTAATTGATTTTGAATTTTTAGATTTTAATCAAACTATTGAGCAAACAATCGATTGGGAAAGATTACAGATGTAATTTGTAATTATTTAAACTTACAGCTAATATTAATAAATTATTTATAAATAAAAGATATACTATGAAAGCAGTAATACTCTGTGGAGGATACGGAACCAGAATTCGAGATGTCGCTGATGACATACCAAAACCAATGATACCAATTGGTGGAAAACCTATAATTTGGCATATAATGAAGACATATGCTCATTATGGTTATAATGACTTTGTTTTATGCATGGGATATAAGAGTGAAGTTATTAAAGACTTTTTTCTGAATTATGAAGTGAGAAGCTCCGATATAACAATAAAATTAGGAAAGAAATCAGAACAAATAATTTCTGAAACTAGTCATGATGAAGATGGTTGGGAAATAACTCTTGCAGAAACAGGTATTAAAGCAATGACTGGAGCTAGAGTACGTCGAATAAAAAAATATATTGGCGATGACCCTTATTTTATGTTAACTTATGGAGATGGAGTTGGAGATATTGATATTGATGCTTTGGTAAAATTTCATAAATCGCATGGTAAGATGGTAACATTGACGGGCGTTAGACCTCCAGGAAGATTTGGAGAACTTGGAATTGGAGAAGATGGATCTACAATAACCGGATTTAATGAAAAACCTCAAGCAAGTGGTGGTCGAATCAATGGAGGCTATTTTGTATGCAATAGAGAGTTTTTAGATATTCTTAGTGATTCGGAAGATTTAGTTTTGGAGCAAGAGCCAATGAAAAAATTAGTTGAATTGGGTGAATTGAAAGTTTTTGAGCATGACGGATTTTGGCAACCAATGGATACTTCAAGAGAATATTCTTTATTAAATGAACTTTATAATAATAATCAGGCACCGTGGGTAAAATGGGAGAAAAAATAATTTTTGGAGATATTTATCGTAATAAAAAAGTGTTAGTTACTGGTAACACAGGTTTTAAAGGATCATGGTTATGTACTTGGTTAATTTCTTTAGGAGCTGATGTTTATGGTATTTCGAATGAAATTCCTACAAAACCTTCTATGTTTACTGAACTAGGATTAGAAGATAAAATGAGCCACTTTTTTGCTGATGTTCGTGATTTGAATGCAATGAAAACAATCATAAATGATTTACAACCTGATTTTGTATTTCATTTAGCAGCACAGCCAATAGTTTCGTTGTCATATACTGAACCTGTTGATACAATCTCCACAAATGTGATGGGAACTACGAATGTTCTTGAAGTTCTGCGAACATATAACAAACCTTGTACCGCAATAATTATTACAAGCGATAAATGTTATGATAATGTAGAATGGATTTATGGTTATAAAGAAACTGATGCAGTTGGAGGAAAAGACATTTATAGTGGAAGTAAAGGAGCTGCAGAATTGATTTTTAAATCTTATTATCATTCGTTTTTCAAAAAAGAAGGTGGAAACGTACAGATAGCATCTGCTCGTGCTGGAAATGTAATTGGAGGTGGAGATTGGGCATTAGATAGAATTATACCAGATTGCATGAGATCTTGGAGCGAAGGTAAAGTGGTTGAAATCAGAAGTCCTAAAGCAACTAGACCTTGGCAACATGTATTAGAACCTCTTAGCGGGTATTTACAATTGGGAGAACGTTTGTATAAAGATCATTCTCTAAACGGCGAAAGTTTTAATTTTGGACCTAAACCAGAATATAATCATACAGTACAGGAAATACTAGAAGATATGAGTGTTCGTTGGCATTTTGAAAATTCTAAAGATGCTTATCAAGTAACTGGCGATATCAAATTTTATGAAGCTGGTCTATTAAAATTAAACTGCGACAAAGCCTTGTTTCATTTTCAATGGAAACCAACATTAGATTATAATACTTTGATTGAATATACAAGTGATTGGTATTATCAGTTTTATAAGAATAATGTTGATATGTTTACTTACACTAAATCACAGATTGAAGGATACGAAGATTTAGCTAAACTTGGTAATATATCATGGACAAGATAACTGTAGACGGAGTTTTATTAACCCCTCTAAAAAAAATACATCATCCGAAGGGTGATGTATTTCATGGAATGAAGAAATCTGATCCTGGTTTTTCTGGTTTTGGAGAAGCTTATTTTTCTACTATTAATAGTGAAGATACAAAGCCATGGAAGAAACATTTTGAAATGACTTTGAACTTTGTAGTACCAATTGGAGAAATTCGTTTTGTTATTTATGATGACAGAGAAAATAGTCTGACCAAAAATTCTTTTTTCGATGTGACTTTAGGAGATGATAATTACCAGAGAATCACAATTCCTCCGGGTGTTTGGGTCGCTTTTAGTGGAATAGGTAAATCGTACAATTTGTTATTAAATTTAGCGAGTATTGAACATGATCCAAATGAAATAGAAAGAAAAGAAAACTTATCCGATATAAAATATCAATGGTAAAAAAAAAAATTCTCATCACCGGTGGGAGTGGATATATAGGAGCTCGTCTTTGTTTGCATTTTGCTAATGAAGGATATTCTGTAACATCTCTTTGTCATTCAAAAATCCCTTCTGATAAGGGTTGGGTATCTAAAATGGAAAAAGTTATAATTGGAGATGTTAGAGACGAATTATTTATAAGTGAACTAGCTAATGATAATTATGATATAGTAGTCCATCTTGTTTCTCTAGATCACCATCAGTCTAATTCATCTCCAACCTTTGTTAGCTCGGTTAATATAACACCTGTTTGGTCCTTATTGGATATATTTTCTAAACATGGCCTTAAAAAGTTTATTTATTTCTCGACCGCACAAATATATGGAGTATTAAGTGATGAACAGGTTTTAGAAAACCAAATTTTAAAACCTCAAAACCCTTATGGGCTCACACATCAAATAGGAGAAGTAATTTGCGATTATTATAATAGAAATTCTTCTGTTGACTGTTGCGTAATTAGACTTTCTAATAGTTACGGAGCGCCATTGTTTGAAGAAACTAATTGCTGGTGGCTGGTCATAAACGATTTGTGTCAAATGGCATACAAACAAAAGGAAATCGTATTGCAGTCAGATGGTTCTCCTTTACGGGATTTTATTCATGGATGGGATGTATGCAGTGGAGTACAAACAGTAATTGAAACAAATGATAAACATTTTATTTATAATTTAAGCTCTGGCAAAACATTGTCCATTTTAGATATAGCGGAAAAAATAAAGGAGGTATATCTGGATCGATATGGTGTTGAATTAATTATTACGAAAGCAGAATCAGAAAATAATATCGCAAAAAAAACAGTTTACAAAATAGACAATAGTTTAATTTGTGGAATAGGATTTGAACCAAAATGGAATTTAGTAATGGGAATAAATGATCTTTTTGATTTTCTGGAAAAAAATCCCATTGTTTAAAAAATAAATATAAATATGCCACTTGTTAGTGTAATTGTAACTACTTATAATAGACAAGATTTATTGTCGGAAACATTAAATTCTATACTGAATCAAACTTTTCAAGATTTTGAATTAATTGTTGTTGATAATTTTTCTAATTATGATTTTTTTACCCATATAGAGAGTTTTAAAAACACAAAAATAAAATGTTTTCAAAATCATAATAATGGCATAATTGCTGTCAATAGAAATTATGGATTAAAGCATGCCACTGGTAGTTACATAGCATTTTGTGACGATGATGACATTTGGTTTCCTAATAAATTAGAGAAACAAATCGCCATTTTTAATAATAAAAGTGATCAAAATAAAAAATTAATTTATTCTGAAGTATTACTTTTTGGTGAAAATATTACTGAACAAATTTCAAATCGCACGCCAATAGCTAATATTAATGATTTGATTAAAAGAAATCAAATTCCTCTTTCAAGTACCTTAATTTCATATTCCGATTTAATAATTTTTAATGAAGATTCTGATTTGATTGCATGCGAAGACTTTTATCTTTGGTTGAAATTAATGAAAAATGGATATTCATTTTTTTATATAAAAGAGCCATTAATAAAATATAGAATGGCAGCAAACTCTGCCTATAGTTCTAACAGCCATTTAAATCATATTAGAACAATTTATGCATTAATAAAACATGTTTTGACATTTGGATTTGACGGCATCAATATGTTTCGTTTTGTAAAAGTTATTTGTACAGAACTTATTAAATTCTATATAAAGAATTTAAAATCAAATTTAAAGTGATGTCGGATATTTCAATAAATAAATTAAATAAACAATTAGTTTTTGGGCAAGACCTATTAATTCTTGTTCTTTTTTATTTTGGAATTGCAGCTATTTTTGATTATTTTATTAATATAAAATTATTAGGATTATCTTTTTTCGTTACCATAGTTACTTACAGTACAATTTTTTATGTTTTTGCTAAAAATTTAAAGATTGTTAATCGTGATCAGGTATTGTGCTATTTTATAATTGCTCTACTTCTGCTAATTGTATTAATTTTTAGAACATTTTTTTACGCCGAAAATTTTATTACACTATTTGGAAATAATAGATTTATTTTTTTTGTTCCAGTTGTGATAATGCTATGCAATAGAATTAATTTTGCAGAGATTTCGGACAAAAAAATCAGATTTTTCCTTTTTTTGGTTTTGATAATTCATTCACTTAATTCAATTTGTTATTTGTCGGGATTACCAGCAATTGAACATGTAGATATTTTAGCCGATGATTATGTGGCATTTAGTAGGTTTGGAGGGATAATGGGAGGAGCTAATGTTCAAGCCGTTTTTACATCCACTATTTTTATGATTCTTGTATTGTCTAATTTAAAGATGTCAATAATAAAATTTTTTGGTTTGACATTGTTAGCAATTATTGCAATAGCTCCTACCATATCCAGAGGAGGTATGATAGTTCTATTCTTGGCATTATTATATTTTTTGTATATGAAGTTAAAAAAAGGGTCGGCATTAGATAAAATCAGTGTGATTTTTTTTAGTGTATTCATAATAATTTTAGTTTGCACACAAATCGACTTTTCTAATGTAGAAATGTTATATACATCATTTTTTGATAGGTTTGATCAAGATGATATTTCTAGTGGAAGAGGAGAAAGACTTGTATATTTTTGGAAGATAATCAATACTAACATAGGCTGTTATATTATAGGTGTTCCAGCAGCACTTCAAGAAACAAGTACAAATGCAATAAGTGATAATGTTTTTACACTTCTACCTGTAAACTTAGGAGTAATTTTTACTGTTTTATTTTTGACCTTTATTCTTTTTATAAGTAAAAAAAATAGAATAAAAAGTAAGTCAGTTGTCTATTGGTATTTATTGATTTTATTTTTGATCTGTTTTACTAACAATGCAATAATTTGGACAGCCTGGACTTATTATGCGATATTTGGTTTCTTTTATTTGAGATTTAAAAATACTATTACCGAATCTTCTTCAGATAATCTCATTTAACATTTCTATTTAGATGGTTTTTAATTATTCCAAATATAATTTATGAAAATTGCTTACCTATTTCCTAGGCTTGATAATAAAAGCTCAATAACTCTTTTTCAAGATTTGGTACCTCAACTGAAATCAATTGATGGTAATATTGAAATCGATATATACTATTTTGATAAAGAAATTGCTTTGACTTTTACTGAAAATACTACAAGATTAGGCTTTTTTGATGCACTGCCTATAAATGATTATGATATTATTCACTCAAGCGGTTTAAGACCAAATATATATACCTTTTTTCACAGAAAAAAAATTAATAGTAAAACGAAATTAGTAACTACAATTCATAGTTTTATCTATAAAGATTTTCGAAATCAATTTAATGCTGTTTTTGCCTTTATTTGCTCGAAAATTTGGTATTCAGTTTTAAATTCTCAAAATACAGTTGTCGTTCTGACGGATATTGCAAAACAATATTATTCTGATAAGATTAAAACAAAACTCGAAGTTGTTAATAACGGGAGGAAAAAAATTGAGATAAATACTATATCAGATTCAGATAAGAATTTAATGATGGATATAAAAGACAAATTTTCATTTGTTATGGGAACTCATGCGGTGGTTTCTAAAATTAAAGGTTTGGATACTGTAATTAAAGGACTTCAGACTTTAAAGGATTTTTGTTTTGTAATTATTGGTGATGGTCCGGAGGTCGAAAATTTAAAATTATTAGCAAAAGAATTAAATGTTCATGAGCAAGTTTTCTTTTTAGGTTTTAAAAAAAATATAGGCTCTTTTTTTCAGTTTTATGATGTTTATGTAATGCCTTCAAGAAGCGAAGGTTTGCCAATTGCCTTAATTGAGGCAGTATCTTGTAAAACTTTATCTTTTACAAGTGATATTCCGACTTTTAATGAGCTTTTTACAGATGAAGAGATACCTAAGTTTAAACTTGATGATGTCGATGATTTTTGTAACGAAATTTTAAAACTAAAAGAATCGGATCGCAGAGAAAACCTAATAGAAAATGCATATAATAAGTATCGTCAAAAATATTCTGATGAAATTATGGCTAAAAATTATTATGATTTATACACAAAATTATTGTAAATGATTGAGAATTACATTTCTATTATAATGCCATCTTATAAATCGGAAAGATTTATAAGAAAATCTATTGAGTCTGTTCTAAACCAAACTTACAAAAACTGGGAATTAATTATCATAGATGATTGTTCACCAGATAATTCTTTAAATATTATTAAAGAATATTGCGCTGCCGATTCTAGAATTAAATTAATAATTCATGAAAAAAACTCAGGAGTAGCAGAATCGAGAAATAGAGGAATAAAAGAAGCTGGATTTCCCTATATAGCTTTTCTTGATTCTGATGATTTATGGGAAAAAAACAAGCTGGAAGTTCAGTTAAAATTTATGGAGGAAAGCAATGCCGCAATATCTTTTACTCAATATTATAGAATCAATGAAGGTGATGAAAAAATAGGAGAAGTTAATAAAATACCAATTAGTGTTAGCTATAAAGATCTTTTAAAGGGGAACGTTATCGCTATGTCTACTTCTATGATGGATGTGAGAGTCGTAAAAAATATTAAGTTTGAAAAAATTGGACATGAAGATTATCTATTCTGGCTTCAGGTTTTAAAAATCGGTCATGTGGCACGAGGAATAAATTTAAAATTAGTCCGTTATCGAGTACATTCAACTTCTTTGTCATCTAATAAGTTAAAAGCAGTAACTTATACCTGGCATATTTACAGAAAGTGGCTAAACTTGAATTTAGTTGAAAGTGCATATTATTTTTTTGTGCACGAATTTAATGCGGTTTGTAAGCGATTACAATTATGAAAGTATTACTGACAGGGGCAAATGGTTTTTTGGGGAGATCCATCAAAGAGGAGCTATCACATGAGCACGAAGTTTTTGATTTATCAAGAAGTAATGCAGATTACATATGTTTTTTAGAAAAAGAAGTTCCAGTTTTTAAAGAAAACTTTGAAATTGTTATTCACTCAGCAGGGAAAGCACATAGTGTTCCAAAAAGTGATCTGGAAAAAAAAGAGTTTAATGATGTGAATGTCATTGGTACTTTTAATCTATTAAAAGGTTTGGAGAATAATGAATTGCCAAAACAATTTATTTTCATAAGTTCTGTTGCTGTATATGGGCAAGAAACAGGTACTAACATAGATGAAAATCACTCTTTAAATGCCACTGACCCTTATGGAGTTAGTAAAATTGAAGCTGAGAATATTATAATAAAATGGTGTAAAATCAACAATGTAATATGTACAATTTTAAGATTACCTCTTTTAGTAGGTAAAAGACCTCCAGGTAATTTAGGAGCAATGTTAAAAGCAATCGAAAAAGGATATTATTTTAATATTGCAGGTGGTAAAGCAAAAAAAAGTATGGTTTTAACCAAAGATATAGCTTCTTTTATACCAATAGTTGCTCCAATTGGTGGCATATATAATTTAACAGATGGAACTCATCCTAGTTTTTATGAGTTAAGTTTTGTAATCTCTGAAAGGTCTTATTTCAGTTTACCTTTGAGGGTCGCAAAATTGATTGGAAAAGTTGGTGATATTGTAGGTGAGCGAGCCCCTATCACCTCATTAAAAGTAAAAAAAATCACTTCAGATTTAACTTTTGATGATTCAAAAGCAAGAAGATTACTAAACTGGAAACCAGAACCGATTTTGGATTATTTAAAGAAAGAAAAATTGTAATTAATAGATCTGGTTTACAACCAAAATTATAAAAAATAATAATGGAATATACGATTATAGGAATTGTTTTAATGAGTATAATGTTGCTTTATTTTAAAGTAGCAGATCATTTTAATATCGTTGATAAGCCAAATCAAAGAAGCTCGCATACGGAAGTAACTTTACGTGGAGGAGGAATTATCTTCTGGTTTGCTGCGTTGCTTTATTTTGTAATGCATTATCAGAGTAATTATTTCTTTTTCACAGGAATAACTTTAGTTAGTTTGGTTAGTTTTTGGGATGATATTCAGAGTTTATCAAATAAAGTTAGAATTTCAATTCATTTTCTTTCAATTAGTTTGATTTTTTATGATCTGGATTTATTTAATCAATCCCGTTTTGGGGGATTTTTGTAGCATATATTTTCGCAATAGGACTAATTAACGCCTATAACTTTATGGATGGAATTAATGGAATTACAGGACTTTATACATTAGTAGTAATGGGATTCTTGCTGTATGTAAATACAAAAATCCAGTTGTTTATAGATGGAGTTTTTATAAAATATGCAATAATTGCAAGTTTAGTTTTTCTATTTTTTAACTACAGAAAAAAAGCTAAATGCTTTGCAGGAGACATAGGTAGTATTGCAATTGCTTTTTGGGTAATTTATTTAGTTTTAAAGCTTATTCTAGTTACAAATTCTCTTATTTGGCTTATTGTTTTTATCTGTATACGGCGTTGACGCTGTATGCACAATTATTCATCGTTTATATTTAAAACAAAATATTTTTGAGGCCCACGTTTGCACTTATATCAAGTTTTAAGTAATGAATATAAAATTCAGCATAGATTTGTTTCGTTATATTATGCAATATCTCAGAATTTGGATATCCGTTTTTGTCTTGGTTTTGTATCAAAAACTTCCAGATTTTTTATTATTTGTAATTGTAATTACACCTTTACTTTTAATCTACTACATCGAAATTTTATTTATTAAACAAAAATAATTTAAAACTGAAAGCATGAGTCCAATAATAATAGAAGGAGGGAATTTTTCAGATCATCGTGGTACTATTTCATATGTAAATGATTTTAGTTTTCAGAATATTGAAAGGTTTTATGTTATAAGTAATACTGATGAAAATCCTCTACGTGCGTGGCAAGGACATAAACTAGATGCAAAAAATTTCTTATTGTGTAAGTGGATCTTTTAAAATTCATTTTGTAAAAGTTGATAATTGGGAAAATCCCTCAAGAAAAATAAAAATTGAGACGATATTTGTTTCAGAATTTGATAGTAAAATAGTTCATATTCCGCCTGGTTATGCTAATGCGATTGAGTCGTTAGAAAGCAATTCAAAATTGATATCATTTTCAACTTTGCCCTTAAAAGATGTAAAGGATGACGATGTTCGTTATCCCTATGATTATTGGTTAATAAATGAATAATACTAGAATTTATTTATCTTTGGGAGAACAAAGTGGTTTTGAAAATGAGTATATTTCAAATGCCTTAAAAGATAATTGGATAACTTCTGGAGGACCAAATGTAAATAATTTCGAAAAAGAACTTCAAAATTATTTAACTGAAAAATCATTTGTAACAGCGTTAAATTCAGGGACATCAGCAATTCATTTAGCTCTAATTTTGTTAGGGGTTGGAAAAGATGATGAAGTAATTTGTCAGACAATGACCTTTTCGGCTTCAGTAAATCCAATTATATATCAAGGTGCAATTCCTGTTTTTGTCGATAGTGAACTGGAAACTTGGAATATCTGCCCCGTAAATCTTGAAATAGCAATAAAAGACAGAATAAAAAAAGGAAAAAAGCCAAAAGCTATTATAGCTGTACATTTGTATGGAAGCCCATATAAAGCTGATGAGATTAATGAAGTGGCAAATCGCTATGAAATTCCAATAATTGAAGATAGTGCAGAGGCGTTGGGCAGTACCTATAAAGGAAGAAAATGTGGAACTTTAGGAACCTTAGGCATTTTATCCTTTAACGGAAACAAGATTATCACAACATCAAGCGGTGGAGCGCTGATTTCAAAATCAAAAGAGTTAAAAGAAAAAGCAATTTTTTATGCTACACAGTCAAAAGATAAAGAAGTTCATTATCAGCATAGTCAAATAGGATATAATTATAGAATGAGTAATATTTGTGCAGGGATTGGTCTGGGACAAATGAAAATACTATGCAAAAATGTAGAGAAAAGAAGAGAAAATCATAGTTTTTATAGAGAGATTTTTAAATCAATAGAAAGCGCAACACTTTTTGAAGTTTTAAATGAAGACTATTTTTCAAGTTATTGGTTAAGTACTATTTTGATTGATTGTAATAGTTCTGATCAAAATAGAGAAAATTTAAGACTAGCGCTTGAGGCAGAAAATATTGAAAGTCGTCCGCTTTGGAAGCCCATGCATTTACAGCCAATTTTTAACAAGTATTCTTATTATGGTGCTACTATTGCTGAAAACTTGTTTAAAAATGGATTATGTTTGCCATCGGGATCAAATCTAACAATGGACGATAAGAATAGAATAAAAGAAGTAATTATTACTTTTTTTAAATCATAAAATACGAGTTAAATATTACATGAAAATTGAAAAAACATTTATAAAAGATTTAATTATTGTTGAGCCAACTGTTTTTGGTGATGAGCGAGGTTATTTTTTTGAATCATATAGTAAAATTAAATTAAAAAATGTAGGAATTAATATTGAATTTGTACAGGATAATCAATCATTTTCTAAAAGAGGAACATTGAGAGGTTTGCATTATCAGAACCCTCCTTTTGCACAGACTAAATTATTAAGTGTTTTGCAAGGTGAAATTATAGATGTAGCTGTTGATTTAAGAAAAAACTCACCTACTTATGGAAAATCATTTAGTATTTTATTGTCCTCAGAAAATAAAAAACAGTTATTAGTGCCAAAAGGATTTGCTCATGGTTTTTCAGTTATCAGTGAAACAGCATCAGTAATGTATAAATGTGATCAGTTCTATAACAAGGCATCAGAAGGCGGAATTAAATTTGATGATCCAACTTTAAATATTGATTGGGGAATGGATTTAAATGATGCAATTGTGTCAGATAAAGATCAAGTTTTGCCTTTTATTGAAAACTGCAACAGCCTATTTTAAATGAAAAAGATTCTTGTAACAGGAGCAAATGGACAGCTAGGATCTGAACTTGAGGTTTTATCCGAAAATTATAAAAATTATGATTGGTTTTTTGCTGATCGTACTAAGATAACATTAGATGATTTAAAGTTGCTAAAAACTCAATTACAAGAGATTAATCCAGATATAATTTTCAATTGTGGAGCTTATACGGCAGTTGATAAAGCAGAAAGTGAGAAACAACTTGCCTTTACTATAAACCATTTAGCAGTTGAAATAATTGCAAAATATACTTTCGAAAATAAAACAAAATTAATTCACGTTTCTACAGATTACGTTTTTGACGGAACTTCTTCAGTTGCTTTAAATGAAGAAGCCGAAACAAATCCCATAAATGTTTATGGAGAGAGCAAATTGGCTGGCGAAATCGCTTGCTTAAAAGAAAATAAAAATTCTATTATTATTAGAACCTCATGGGTCTATAGTAAATTCGGGAATAATTTCGTCAAAACGATGCAAAGATTAATGCAGGAAAGAGAAGTAATTAATGTTGTTAACGATCAAATTGGTTCGCCAACTTACGCAGCGGATTTGGCAAAAGCAATGATAACTATAGTAGAAGCTTCAAATTGGATTCCAGGAATATATAATTATTCAAATGAAGGTGAAATAAGTTGGTATGAATTTGCGTTGAGGATTAAAGAATTTGGAGGCTATAATTGTAATATTGAAGGAATTCCTTCTGCATCATATCCAACTCCTGCAAAACGCCCTCAGTTTTCATTATTAGATAAGACAAAAATTAAAGAGATTTATAATTTAGATGTTCCAGAATACGAAAAGAGTTTAAAAAAAATGTTTAAATAAAAATAAACGATTGTAGGATTTTGAGTTAGACTTATTTTACAAGAAATCTCAAATCTCAAATTAAAATTTATGAAAGGAATTATACTAGCAGGAGGTTCAGGTACTCGTTTACATCCGCTGACTTTGGCAATGAGCAAGCAAATGATGCCAGTTTATGACAAACCTATGATTTATTACCCGTTATCAACTTTAATGATGTCAGGGATTAATGAAATATTGATTATTTCTACTCCTCATGATTTGCCAAATTTTAAAAAACTTCTAGGTGATGGATCAAGTTTGGGATGTAAATTTAGTTACGCAGAGCAAGCAATACCAAATGGTCTTGCTCAAGCCTTTGTAATTGGTGAAGAATTTATTGGAAAAGATGATGTTGCTTTAATATTAGGTGATAACATATTTTTTGGTTCTAATATGCAGGAACTTTTAAAATCAAACACAAAACCACAAGGAGGAGTCGTCTTTGCTTATCATGTTTCCGATCCTCAGCGATATGGAGTAGTTGAATTTGACGAAAATTTTAAAGCAATCTCCATTGAGGAAAAACCTCTTGAGCCAAAATCGAGTTACGCAGTTCCAGGACTATATTTCTACGATAATTCTGTGGTTGAAATCGCAAAAAATATTAAACCAAGTCCTCGCGGAGAATATGAAATTACAGATGTTAATAAAATTTATTTAGAAAGAGAAGCTTTAAAAGTTGGCATTTTAAGCAGAGGAACTGCTTGGTTAGATACAGGAACTTTTAATAGTCTAATGCAGGCAGGGCAGTTTGTTCAGGTTTTGGAAGAAAGACAAGGTCTAAAAGTAGGATGTATTGAAGAAATTGCATGGAGACAAGGTTTTATTAATGATACTCAATTAGAAGAACTTGCATTGCCATTAGTGAAATCAGGCTACGGGACTTATCTATTAGAGTTTTTAAAACAAAAGAAAAAAGGAGTTAAAATTTAATTTACTTACAGAAACATATTTTTAAACGTTTAATTTGTATTTTTGTAAGACCTACAAATTTGCAGAATCAAAATTAATACCATTGAATACAGATAAACAGGCCAAAATAGCCGATGTGTTGCATAACTCATTATCTCCTAGAAATCTAAGGGCGCATATTAATAACCTTAGTTATTTGCCTAGGTGGATTATTGTTGCGATTGATGTAATGGTTTTAATATTTTCGTTTAGTTTTACTTATATGTTGTTTGAAGGAACAGCATTAGGGTATATCATTACATCTCATGACTTTTATTTTGTTTCAAGTCTAATAATTGTAAATATATTTTTCTTCTGGCTATTCAGAACTTATTCGGGAATTATTAGGCATTCTTCTTATATTGATGCGATAAAATTGCTGTTTTCACAAATGTCAGTTTTAGTTTTCTTTTTATTTTTCAATTTAGTTTTTGAATTATACACAGGGCATAAAGCTTTTTTAAATACAGCCCTTTTTATCAATTTAGTTTTATCGTTTTGCGGATTGTTTTTATATCGGGTAATCGTTAAACAAACTTTTGAGTTATATTTTTCAGAAAAGGCAAATACAAAACTTATTAGAACTGTAATTTATGGAACGGATGCAAACGCAATTTCTGTTGCCAATGCATTAAAATTTGAAACACCTTCCCGATTTAAAATTGTTGGATTTGTTGATAAAAACAATCAAAATGCATCTAAGAGAATGCTCGATCTGCCAATTTTAATATTAAGAAAAAAACTACCAGCTTTAATGCGATCTGTAGCTGCAGAAGGAGTAATTATTGCTGATAAAAGTTTGTCTAAAGATGAACAATTAATCATTGTAGATCAATGTTTGGAATTCAATTATAGGGTTTATACAGTTCCACTTATTTCAGATTGGGAAAATCAAAAAGAGATTTCTCAGAAAGTTAAAAATATTCAAATTGAAGATTTATTAGAAAGAAAGCCAATTGTTTTAGACAGCAAGTCAATTTCTAAGCAATTAAAAGACAAAACAATTCTAATTACTGGTGCAGCAGGTTCAATAGGAAGTGAGATAGTTAGGCAAGTTCTTGGATTTAATCCAAAAGTTGTAATTATTTTAGATCATGCCGAAACTCCACTGCATAATTTATGTTTAGAAACATTTGCAACAAAAGCAGAAACTAAAATAGTTGCAGTAATTGCTGATGTTAAAAGTAAAAAAGCATTAGACAAAGTTTTCAAAAACTATAATCCACATGTAGTTTTTCATGCCGCGGCTTATAAACATGTTCCTTTAATGGAAGAAAATCCGTCACAAGCTATTTTGACAAATATTAAGGGAACAAAAAATCTCGCTGATTTATCATGTAAATATCATGTCAAGAAATTTGTTATGGTTTCTACAGATAAGGCTGTCAATCCTAGTAATGTTATGGGAGCTAGCAAGAGAATTGCAGAGAAATACGTACAGTCTTTATTTTTGAAAAATCAAAGAGAAAATATTGAAAGCAGTACAAAATTCATAACAACACGTTTTGGAAACGTCTTAGGTTCAAATGGATCTGTAGTTCCTTTATTCACAAAACAAATTGCCGAAGGAGGGCCAGTAACTATAACGCATCAAGATATTATACGATATTTTATGACTATTCCCGAAGCTTGCCAACTGGTTCTTGAAGCTGGGGCAATGGGCAATGGAGGCGAAATTTATATTTTTGATATGGGCAAACCCGTTCGTATTATTGATTTGGCTAAAAAAATGATTAAATTAGCTGGTTTTATTCCGGATAAAGAAATTAAAATAAAGATTGTTGGTTTGCGCCCAGGAGAGAAAATTATATGAAGAATTATTAAATGATACTTCTAAGACATTGCCAACCTATCATAATAAAATCATGATTGCGCAAGAAATTCAAGATGAATACGAAAATTTGCATACTGATATAGATGAACTAATTGGTATTGCTGATTTCTACGACAATGATGATATTGTAGCAAAAATGAAAAAAATTGTTCCGGAATTTAAAAGCATGAATTCTGCTTTTGAAGTTTTGGATAAATAAATTATACATTTGACTGAAAATTTAGATAAAAAGGTGTTTTTGTAAAAACGCCTTTTTCTATTTTTAAATACATTCTTAAAAGGGTAAAAATCTTGTTAATTATCTGGTTTTTTAAACTTATTGACAAACAAAATATAATACCGTAACAAAATGAATAATTCCACCGAAATTCTAATGAATGGTTGTTTGAAATAACACCAAAAAATAAGTTTTTTCACTTTAAATCTTAAAGAAGTTTGGCAGTACAGAGATTTATTGTTTCTTTTTGTAAAACGAGATATAATAACGGTCTATAAACAAACCGTATTAGGGCCACTTTGGTACTTAATTCAGCCCTTGTTTACTTCTATAACCTTTACAATAATTTTTAATAATCTTGCAGGAATAAATACAGGTAACGTTCCTCCATTTTTATTCAACTTAACTGGAATTACTGTTTGGAATTATTTTACAGCATGTTTAAATGGTACATCCAATACATTTGCAGGTAATGCCGGAATATTTGGAAAAGTTTATTTTCCTAGAATTATAACACCATTATCAGTTGTTATTTCTAATTTGATAAAATTTGGAATTCAGTTTTTAATTTTTATTGCGTTTTATATTTATTATTATAGTCAAGGCGCAATTTTAGGTCTAAATGCATCAGTTGTATTTTTTCCTTTTCTTGTTGTATTAATGGGAATTTTGGGACTAGGACTAGGAATGTTCATTTCTTCATTAGTAACTAAATATAGAGATTTTAGCAATTTGATAGGGTTTGGTGTCCAGTTGTTGATGTATCTTTCTGCAGTTATGTATCCAATGGAATTAATCAAAGAAAAATTGCCAACATTATGGTTGGCTTGTAGCATATAATCCATTGGCTTATTTAATCGAAACATCTCGTTATATGCTTTTAAATGAGGGCAGGATTTCGATTTTAGAAATCTTTTATACTTTTATTTTCACATGTTTTGTTTTTTTTATAGGGCTTTTGATTTTCAATAAGACAGAAAAGAGTTTTATAGATACAGTCTAATAACATTAGGTCTTAGAAAAAAACATTTAATCAAATTTCAAAAGTGGAAAAAGATATTATTTTAAAAGTCGAAAATATTTCTAAACAATATCGTTTAGGGCAAGTAGGTACAGGAACTATTCGTCATGATTTAAACCGTTGGTGGCATGAAATTCGTGGTAAAGAAAATCCATATTTAAAAATTGGTGATACAAACGACCGCTCGAGCAAGGGTACATCTGAGTATGTATGGGCGCTACAGGATATCAATTTTGAAGTTCGCCGTGGTGAAGTTTTAGGAATTATTGGTAAAAATGGAGCAGGTAAATCAACACTTCTAAAAATACTTTCTAAAGTAACTGCTCCCACAACAGGTAGTCTAAAATCAAAAGGAAGAATTGCCTCTTTGTTAGAAGTTGGAACTGGTTTTCATGGTGAAATGACGGGCAGGGAAAATATCTTTTTGAATGGCGCCATTCTGGGAATGACAAAAAAAGAAATTGCGTCAAAACTTGATGAAATTATTGAATTTTCAGGTTGTGAACGTTATATAGATACTCCTGTAAAAAGATATAGTTCAGGAATGACAGTTCGCTTGGCCTTTGCTGTCGCCGCATTTTTGGAGCCTGAAATTTTGGTTATAGATGAGGTTTTAGCTGTTGGTGATGCTGAATTTCAGAAAAAAGCGATTGGAAAGATGCAGGACATTTCTAAAAGTGAAGGCAGGACTGTATTATTTGTAAGCCATAATATGGCAGCAGTAAAAAGTTTATGCACGAAGGGGATTGTTTTGGAACATGGAAAAATTATTTTTGACGGTCTGATCGACGATGCTTTAGATGTTTACAATTCAGATTTAAATTCAAAGGACTCATTATCTAGTATGAATTGGGATATTGTAGATGCACCAGGAAATTCGAATGCCAAAATTACTTCTGTAAAATTCAAGACAAATGAAGATTTTTTTTACATAGAAAATGATATAGATATTGAAATTGAATATATCAATTTTATTGATAATCATTCAATAAATGCTTCTATTTCTATTTTTGATGATAAAGAGGTTTATGTCTTGTCATCGCCCAATTTAAAGAAAAATCCTTTAGGATTAGGTAAATATAAAAGTGTCTGCTCTATACCTCGAGACTTTTTTAATAAAGGTAAATATTATTGTACTGTTTTATTGATAGGAAATAATTTTGAAATTATAACACAATTAGATAAAGTAATTTCTATTGATATAGAAGAAAAAGGAGTAAAAAGAGAAGGATATTTTGGTCATTGGGGAGGAGTTGTGAGACCATATTTAAATTGGGATAACGTTCAAATAGAATAATATTATTATGTCAATTTTAAAAATTAAAAAAAAGATAAAAAAAATTATCAAACCTGATTTTTTGTTTCGTTATAAAGGCATTAAGAAAAGAGAATTATTGATTTTTGACGATATATTTCCACATCCTTTATCAGGTTTTCGTACGGAAGAATTTACTTTTTTACTTAATTTTTTTAAAAAATCAAAAATTGTAATGAACCCGTCAGCTTATCCAGCTGTTAATACTCCAATAAATGAGCATAAAAAACATGTTGAAGAATATAAAAAAAAACACCTTCTATTTGGTAATAAATTAAGATTTCAAGAAAGATTTGTTAACATAAATACTGAACTTTTTTATTGTATTTTTATAAACAATATATATATAAATCTTAATTGGTTAGAAAAATATAAAATTCCTTTTGTGTTTACTTTATACCCAGGAGGAGGCTTTCAATTGAATGAAACTGAAAGCGATTATAAATTGAAAAAGGTACTTCAATCTCCAATGTTTCGGAAAATTATAGTTACTCAAAAAATAACTTACGATTATTTAATAGATAATAAACTATGTGATTCAGACAAAATAAAGTTTATTTTTGGAGGTGTGGTTCCTCAAGTTTCATTAAATAAAGATTTTAGCTTAAAGAAAAGTTATCTGTCTAATAAGCCATCATTTGATATTTGTTTTTGTGCCGCAAAATATACGCCAAAGGGTGTAGATAAAGGCTATGATGTATTTATAGAATTTGCTAAAATTATCTCAACTCAATATGATTTTATTAATTTTCATATTATTGGAGGGTTTAATGAAAATGATATTGACATTACAACAATAAAACAAAGGATAAAATTTTATGGTTATCAAAATTTTGAAGCTTTGAGCGAAATTTATCAAAATATGGATATTTTAGTTTCTCCCAATAAAGCATTTAAAATTGGAAAAGGAGGAATTTGATGGATTCCCGCTGGGTACCGTTGTCGAAGCAGCGTTAAACGGGGTTGCTGTACTAATTACTGATGAACTTAACCAAAATCACGTTTTTAAGCCAAATGAAGATTTAATTATAATTGATAGTAATCCTGAATCTATTGTGAACCATACAATAGATTTGATCGAAAATCCAGGAAAATTATATTCGATTGCGCGGAAAGGAAAAGAAAAGTTTAGTGAGATTTATTCAAATGAAATACAGATGAATTATAGAATTGCAGTATTGCAAAATGAAATATCAAAATGATTAATGTAACTAAAACTTTCCTCCCTCATATATCAGAATATACAAAATTTGTTCAACGTGCATGGGAAAATGAGTGGCTTACCAATCGAGGTGAGTTGGTATTGGAATTAGAAGACAAGCTAAAAAAATATTTAGAAGTTTCAAATGTAATCGTAACCAATAACGGAACAATTCCTTTACAGATCGCTTTGAAACTTCTGGGAAATGGAGGCGAAATTATTACCACACCTTTTAGCTATGTTGCAACTACAGCTGCAATAGTTTGGGAGAATTGCACACCGATTTTTGTGGATATTCATGCCGAATATTTAACTATAGACGAAACTAAAATTGAAGAAGCAATTACAGATAAAACAACTGCTATTTTAGCAACACATGTTTTTGGGAATCCCTGTAATGTTGAGGCTATTGAAAAAATTGCAAAAAAATATAACTTAAAAGTGATTTATGATGCAGCTCATTGCTTTGGAGTAAAATACAATAACAAATCTATATTTGATTATGGAGATATAAGCACATGTAGTTTCCATGCGACAAAAATATTTCACACTGGTGAGGGTGGAGCAATGTTTTCAAATAAGGAAGATTTACAATATCAATTATTTTATTCTCATAATTTTGGGCATAATGGACCTTTAGAGTTTCACGGCTTAGGGATAAATGGAAAAATTTCTGAATTGCAGGCAGCTATGGGATTGGCAGTTTTGCCTAATATGAAAAAAATAATTTCTGAAAGAAAAAAAGTTGTTGATTATTACAATCAATATTTGGATTTTTCAAAATTACGATCGCTGGAAATTAGACAAAATACAGAATGGAATTTTAGTTACTATCCAGTTATTTTTGAAAATGAAGTGCAATTACTTCAGGTTCAAAATGTATTAAACGAGAATAAAATTTTTCCAAGACGTTACTTTTATCCTTCTTTGAATACTATTGAATATTTAAAAGGTTCTAAAATGCCAATTTCAGAAGATATAGCTTCAAGAATCTTGTGTTTACCTTTGTATGTTGGTTTGTCAATAGAGGATGTATCTAAAATAACTACTTTAATAAATAAAAATTTATGTTAATTATTGGGGCAAAAGGTTTTGCAAAAGAAGTTTTAGAAGTTTTATATCAATTAAATCAGACACAAAATCTGGCATTTTATGATGATGTAAATAACGACGTAAAAGGCACTTTATTTAATAAATTTCCAATTATAAAAACTATAGAGGAAGCTTCTGTCTATTTTAAAACAATTGATAATAGATTTACAATAGGAATTGGAAATCCTTATTTACGAAAAAAGCTTTATGATTTGTTTACTGCTTTGGGAGGAGAATATTCTTCAACAATAAGTCCATTAGCCACTATTGGCAATTTTGGTAATGAAATTGGAATGGGATCTAATATAATGACAGGAACAATAATAACATCTGATGTGATTGTTAAAAAAGGAGTTTTAATTAATTTAAATTCTACAATAGGGCATGACTGTGTTATAGGAGAATTTGTTGAATTATCTCCGGGAGTTAGTGTTTCAGGAAATTGCATTCTGGGTGATTTTACTGTTTTAGGAACTAACGCAACGGTACTGCCTAAAGTTAATATTGGGAAAAATGTTATTGTGGGTGCAGGTGCTGTAGTTACCACAGATATTCCAGATAATTGTTTAGTTGTTGGTATACCAGGTAAAATTATCAAAGAATTAAAGCCATTAGAATTTTAATAATGGATAGTGATTTAAAAGTTAGCGTTTGTTTGATTACCTATGGCCACGAAAAATACATTCGCCATGCCATAGAGGGAGTTTTAATGCAACAATGCAATTTTGAAGTAGAATTGATTATTGCGAACGATTGTTCTCCGGATAAAACAGATATTATTGTTCAGGATATTTTAAAAAATCATTCAAAAAAATCATGGGTTAAATATTTTAACAAAGATAAAAATATAGGAATGATGCCTAATTTTATTTTTGCTTTGAAACAATGTACTGGAAAATATATCGCACTTTGTGATGGCGATGACTACTGGACAGATCCATCAAAATTGCAAAAACAAGTGGATATCTTGGAAGCTAATCCTCATTTAGTTGGCTGTTTCCACAATTCAGAAGAACGCTACTGGAATGACTATTCAAAAGCTTCCAGTTTGTATTTATCATTTCCTGGGGGCAGGGAGATTTCTATTCAGGAACTTACACAATATAATATGGTTCCTACAGCCTCTATTGTATTCAAGAGATCAATAGCAGATGAGGTATTTACTGAGCAGTTCTTAAGTTTGCCAATTGGAGATTGGCCACTACATTTGTTAAATACAAGAAATGGAAATTATTATTATTTGCCACAAGTAATGAGTGTTCGAAATCTTAATCCGCATAGTGTTTGGGGAATGCAAGATCATGAAAAAAATGTAGCTCATGTAGTTCGAGTTTATAATGTTCTCATTAAATCAGGTTGGTTTAATGAAAGTGTAAGCGATTTATTAAAAAAAGGTCGAGAAAATCTGGAAGACTCTATAAAACCTAAAAAAGATGTCGCAAGTTTGGGGTTGAAAAGAAGAGTTATAAATAAAATAATTAGTTTTCTGAATAAAATAAAATAATTAGTCAATTAATGATTCGTAAAATCCTAAATGTATTCAAGAAAAAAAAGCCGATAATGACTTCTTTTCAGAAATATGGAGACTATTTTGAAAAGGACGATACTACTATTCTGAAAAATAATTCAAATATTCGTTTTGATGTTGTCAATAGAATCGAAAATCGGAAATATGTTAAAATCGGACAGAAAGGAATAATAGGAGCCAATTTTGTTTTTGAATCTGGAAAAGGAGAAGTAATTATTGGAAACAATGTACATTTGGGCGGAGTCACTTTCATAAGTAGAAATAAAATCGAAATACACGATGATGTAACAATGGCATGGGGAATTATTATCTATGATCATAATTCACATAGTATTTATTGGGAAGAACGCAAAAATGACAATCATCAATGTTATAATGATTACATACATTGTAAGGGTAATAATGTAGAAAATAAAGATTGGTCTTATGTTGTAGATGCTCCTGTAATTATAGAATCTAAAGTATGGGTTGGTTTTGATGTTACAATTCTAAAAGGTGTGATTGTGGGCGAGGGTGCAGTAATTGGTGCAAAAAGTGTTGTAACAAAAAACGTTGAACCATGGACAGTCGTAGCTGGAAATCCTGCTGTAGTTGTGAAATATTTACCTGAATATAATAAAAATCAATGAAAATCTTAATTATAGGCTCAAAAGGATTTATTGGAAGTCATTGTGTGAGTTTTTTTCAATCTAAAGAATTCGAGGTTATTCAAGCAGATGTTATGATTTCTTCAGAGGTAAATTATTATCAACTAGAAAATATTAATTCTGATTTTTCATTGCTGTTCAAAAAGCATCAATTTGATGTATGTATCAATGCTTCGGGTTCTGCTCATGTTGGTTTTTCATTTGAAAACCCATCTAAAGATTTTGAATTGAACGTAGTTAATGTTCAAAAAATATTAGTAGCAATTCGAGATTACAACAGCAACTGTAAATTTATTAATTTTTCAAGTGCTGCCATTTATGGAAATCCACAGGTTTTGCCCATTACAGAGAAAAGTGTTTGCAAACCTTTGTCACCCTATGGTTTTCATAAACTACAAAGTGAGTTGCTTCTAACAGAATATTACAATTTTTTTGGTTTGAAAACCTGTAGTTTGCGTGTTTTTTCGGCTTATGGCCCGGGACTAAAAAAACAATTGTTTTGGGATTTATATCAAAAAGCAATTCAAAATGATACAATTTCACTTTTTGGTACAGGAAATGAAACAAGGGATTTTATTTACATCGATGATTTATTACAAATTTTGGATTTGGTCATCCAGAAGTCTGCCTTTCAAGGCTCAATTTATAATGTAGCCAGTCAAGTCGAAACTAGAATTGCTGATGCAGCACAGATTTTTATAAATGAATTTTCTCCCGAAAAAAAATTGCTATTTAATGGCGAAGTCAAAATTGGTGACCCCAATAATTGGTTAGCGGATATGGAATGCCTTAAGAATTTTGGTTTTAAACCTCTATTTGATTTACAAACAGGACTAAAAAAATATGCTGAATGGCTCAGAAAAAGCGAATAGGAATTATTTATAATTTTGATGAAAACTGGATTGGGGGAGCTTATTATATCCAAAATTTAATTCGTTCTTTAAATTATCTTCCAAAGAAAGAGCAAATCCAATTACATATATTAACCAGAGATCGATCTATTTTTGAAGAATTACAAAAAGTAACTGCCTACCCTAAATTGAAGTTTGTTCAATATAAACCTCAATGCAATAAGATAGAACGCTTTATTAATAGAGTGAGCAAAAAGATTTTAAAAAAGAAGCTGGTCGTAAAAAAGATTAAGCTGGATTGGATTTTTCCTCTATATGAAATACCACATGATTTACAACATATAAACGAAAAGATTTTTTGGATTCCAGATTTACAAGAAAAGTACTTACCCAGCTTTTTCTCGCTGGAAGGGTTAGAATATCGCAAAACATGTTATGAAAATATGTTAGCCTTAAAATATCCAATTGTTTTTAGCAGTTTCTCTGCTCTAAACGATTTCAATACTTTTTATCCCGATTCAAAAAACAAGAAATATGTTTTGCGGTTCGCAGTCGTTCATCCAGATTTAATGATGAAAAACAGTGATGAGGTTAAATCTCTCTACAATATTGAAGGGAATTACTTTTTTTCCCCCAACCAATTTTGGCAACATAAAAATCATATTGCTATAATTGAAGCTGTCAAAATTTTGAGAGACAAGGGAATTAAGGTAAAAATCATCTTTACTGGTAAAGAGTATGATTCTAGAAATCCAGATTATACTACCAACTTGAAGCAAAAAGTGGTTGATTATCAATTAGAAAATGAAATTGTTTTTTTAGGCTTTATCGATAGAATAGACCAACTTGTGTTGATGAAAAATGCACAAGCTATCATTCAGCCTTCTTTATTTGAAGGTTGGAGTACGGTAGTGGAAGATGCAAAGGCTTTAAATCAAACATTAATAGTTTCCAATATTCCGGTTCACAAAGAGCAGATGGGTAATAAAAGTTACTATTTTGCTCCTGATGATTATAATGAATTAGCATTAAACATGATTGAAGTAATAAATAATCCCGAGAGTAAATTAAGATACGAGTTAGACTATTTAGAAAATATTAAAAAGTTTGCACAAAATCTAAAATCAGTAATAGATAGTAATTTAAATTGTATTGATGAATAAAACTTCCGTCTTAGACATCAATTATATTACTTTTAACAGCTAATCATAAAAAGCTGGCAGAATTTGAGTTTAGTTCTTTTTTTATTTTTGTAAATATTAGAAATTTTTGATGATAGGAGGACATTCATATAAATTCAATGTTTGTAAAACAAAGTTTTTAGAGGAAATAAAATAATGATATTAATTAAATTACAGGGTGGATTAGGTAACCAAATGTTTCAATATGCAATTGCAACTATTGTAGCAAATAATGCTACTAGCAAGATTGTAATAGATAATAGTTTTTTTAATCTATTAGAAAAAAAACAAGGATTTACTCCAAGAAATTTTGAACTAGATATTTTTGATAATTACTACACAAAAGCCACGGATTATGATATTTTTTCATTTAATCATTTGTCTAATTTAAATAAGATAAAAAAAAAATAGGTTTAAAATATCCTAAAATATATATCGAACCTTCATTTAATTTTCAAGCTGATGTTTTGTTAATGAAATCTCCAATTTATTTAAAAGGCTATTTTCAGAGTTATAAATACTTTAAAGGTAGAGAAGATTTGATCAGGAATATTTTTTCCTTTCCAATAAATAAATTAGACAGTATAAATAAAGATTTATTATTTGAATTAAAATCGCAAAATACAATTGCTGTTCATATAAGAAGGGGAGATTATGTTGAGGACAAATTAACTCAACAATTTCATGGAAATTGTAGTTTGGAATATTACATAGAAGCAATTAAACTTCTGACATCAGATCATAAAGACTGTAAATTGGTTTTCTTTTCAGATGATAGCGATTGGGTTAAGGAACAATTTAGAGATTTATCGTATTCTAAAATTTTTATAGATCACAACAAAAATGAGAATAGCTGGAAAGATATGTTATTAATGAGTTCATGTCACCACAATATAATTGCCAATAGTTCCTTTAGTTGGTGGGGAGCTTGGTTGAACCAGAATCCTAATAAAGTAGTTATTGCTCCTAAAAAATGGTTTGCAACTAACAATAATAATACAAAAGACTTAATACCATTAGAATGGATACAATTATAAATCCAGTACCAAAAATAACAGTATTGATGCCGGTATATAATTGTGAATTATATATCAAAGAAGCAATTGATAGTATTTTAAATCAGACTTTTTCTGATTTTGAATTTTTAATTATTGATGATGTCTCTGTAGATAAAACGGTTAGTATTATTAAAGAATATAAAGATTCTAGAATTCAATTAATTGAAAAGCCGGTAAATTCAGGCTTGATAAATAGTTTAAATTATGGCTTAAAAGTAGCAAAGGGTAAATATATTGCTCGAATGGATGGGGATGATATTAGTTTACCAGATAGATTTCAAAAGCAGTTGGAAATTTTAGAAAATAATCCTGACATAAAAGCTTGTGGTTGCTGGCTTAAAGAATTTGGTTATTCAAACAAAATAATTAATCATAAAGAAAATCATGATGAAATTGTGTCGAGGCTTCTTTTATCATGTTCAATGTCTTTGTGTAGTGCTATGTTCGATAGATCATGGGTTACAGATTTTAAGTTTGATAAAACAAAACTGCATGTTGAGGATTATGATTTTTGGTCAAAGATGGCATGGAATGGAAAATTTTATAATATTCAGGAAATACTGTATAATTATAGAATTCATGAATTACAAGTATCCACGGTTTATAAACCAATCCAAATACAAGGAGATATAGATATAAAATTGTTTTTATTTAAAAAATTAAAATATAATACTGAAGTATTCTCTGACGAAATAATAGCAAAAATGTTATTATTGAATAAGCCTATCACAATAAAAGAATTTAAGACCTTTTTAAATTGGTTGAATCAATTGGTTCTTTTAAACAAGAAAATACAAATCTATTCTCCAAGTGAATTAGAAAAAGTGTTGAAAATTTTGAAGAGATCAATTTTATTTTCTCTTTATTTTAAAAAGAATTCCATAGGTATAACAAAAGAATGGAGAATTAAAGTTTTATTTGGTTTACCGATGGATGATTTCTTATTTATATTTAAAATAAAACAACGAGAACTCAGAAAGAGAATTTTTAAAAATGGATAAGAAAAAAAAAATAATTTTTAAAATTTCTGAATTTCCACATCTGTCAGAAACATTTATTGTTGCTCAAATCGTAACAGCTATAAATCTAGGATATGAAGTGAAAATCTTAATTCAAAAGTTTCTCAATAATGATGTAGCCACAAATTCAATCTTAATAAAAGAGCACAATTTGCTAGATAAAATAATTCTAGAAGATTATTGTATTCCAAAAAACAAGCTCGTACGTTTAATAAAATGGCTAATGTTGTTAATTTTAAATCTCAAAGATTTAAAAGCGATCATAAAGTTTCACAAAGAGCAATCAAAATTTAGTTTAACATGGTTGTATCAATGGGTTTTTTACCAAAAGTTTAGCGATGTAAATATTTTTCATGTTCAATATGGAACCAATTCTAAGCCATTAGATATTTTAAAAAAGACAGGTTTTAAACCCACACTTGTTGTCACCTTTCATGGGCATGATGCTTTTTTTCCTATCAATGGTTATATTCCTAATAATGGTTATTATGATAATTTATTCAAATATGCAGATTTAATTACGGCAAATACTCCTTATTTAGCAGATAAAATTATTGAATTAGGCTGTCCAAAAGAATTACTTTCAATTATTCCGGTTGGAGTTGATACGGAATATTTTTATCCAAATAAAGAAATAAAAACAAACAATAAGACATTAAAATTAATTACTGTTGGCCGTTTAGATAAAGTTAAAGGCCATGAATTTTGCATCTTGGCTGTAGCAAATTTAATTAGCAAAGGGGTTGATGTTACATTGACAATCATTGGAGAAGGAACAGAGCATAAAAACTTAGAGGATTTAATTAAAAAACATAAACTTGAAGATAAAGTTTTGTTGATAGGCAGAAAATCGCAGTTAGAGATAAGGCAAGAATTATGGAAGCATGATTTATACTTGTTAACTGCAGTTGCATTACTAGATGGTAGAAGGGAAACACAGGGATTGGCTACTCTTGAAGCTCAAGCTTGTGGGTTGCCGGTTGTGGTCTTTGATTCAGGAGGAGTGAAATACACTTTAGAAGATGGAATTTCGGGTTATGTTTGTGATGAATTTGATACCGATGCTGTTGTTAATCGTATAACAAAATTTATTGAAAGTCCAATATTGTTAAATGCAATGAGTAGTCAGGCAGTAAAATTTGTAAAAGAAAATTATTCGCAAATTAGCACAGACAAAAAATGGAAAATGATATATAATAATTTGAATAATGGAAAATAATAATACTTTAATATCAATTATTATTCCTTGTTATAATGATGGACAGTTTATTGAACAATCGGTATTTTCAGCTTTAAATCAAACCTATTCTCAAATTGAAGTTATTGTAATAGATGATGGTTCGGATGCAGAAACCAAAGCAGTATTGAAAAAGTTAGAACCAAAGATCACAAAATTAATTACTCAAGAAAACCAAGGTCAAAGTAAAGCTCGAAACCAAGGTATTGAATTTGCTAAAGGCGATTACATTCTGATTTTGGATAGTGATGATTATTTTGAGCAAACTTTTTGTGAGAAAGCCATTGAGGTTTTTACAAACAAAGAGGATGTAAAATTAGTAACCTGTCAAGCCAATTTACTTTTTGAAGATGGTTCATCTAGGATATTCACTCCAAAAGGAGGAACAATTGCTGATTTTATACTTGGCAATCATGCTTTAGGAACTTCTTTGTTTAGAAAAGAAGATTGGGATAATTGCGGAAAGTATGATGAAAGTATGCGACAGGGTTTTGAAGATTGGGAATTTTTTATACGTCTTTTAAAAAATGGTGGTTATGTTGAAGTGATTAAAGAACCTTTGTATAATTATAGAAAGAGAACTCATTCAACTACTTTAAGAGCTAACAAAACAAAATATCAGCTTTTGAACTATATTTATATTAAACATAGGGAACTATATTTGTCGTATTTTGACACTTTAATTAATCATTTATTGTATAGTATAGAAATAGAAGAAAAAGAAAAAATAAAAAATACAGAACGTTTAGAATTTAAAATTGGTATGATGATTTTAAAGCCATTTCGAAAAATTAAATCACTATTCAAATGATTCTACCAAAAGTAACTATCATTGTTGCGACCTATAATAGGGAATTATATTTTTTAGAAACCCTTTTAGCAATACAAAACCAAACCTTTTTAAATTGGGAATGTTTGATTATTGATGATGGATCAACAGATAATACAGTTGAAATTATAACTCCAATATTAAAAGAAGATCCCCGTTTTCATTATTATTTACGTTCTGAAAATTATAAAAAGGGGACTTCAGGTTGTCGTAATTATGGTTTGGATTTGGCCAGAGGAGAATATGTTATCTTTTTTGATGACGATGATATTCCTCATCCTCAAAATTTAGAACTTTGTGTATTTGAGTTAATGGATAATCAAGTTTCTTTTTGTAGATATATCCGAAATGTTTTTTTTGGGAATTTTGTCTACGCTTTCGATTATTCAAAAACTTACACCTCTTTTTATATTGATAAGAATGACATAGAAAGGATATTGAAAAATGAACTTCAAATTAATTCGTGTTCTGTTATGTGGAGAGCAGTATGTTTTGAAAACACTAGATTTAATGAAAATATTTCATATGCAGATGAGTGGGAGTTATATTCCCGAATAATATTGTCTGGTTTTCGAGGGATATCAATTGATAAATGTTTATTTTTTGGTAGAAAACACCCTGACTCAATAACTGGGGAGTTTAATAGAAAGGATGCAATAAGAAAGGCATCTTATGCCGAAGCAATTTTGTTAGTAGTTCAAAATCTAAAGAGAAAACAATTTTTAGCATATTCTTTAAAACGTTATTTTGTAACTACATCAAAAGATTTTACCGAATATAATTTATTTGAATCTGTTTTAAATGCTTTTGAAATATCCACGTTCGAAAAGCTTAAATGGAGAATTTTTTATTTTAGTTTGCCGTTAAGATTTAAAATTACAAAATTAAAGAAAAGTTTTATAAATAATAAGTAATGAAAATCTTCATTTGTTTCGGAACTCGTCCAGAAGCTATAAAAATGGCACCAATTTATCATGAACTTCAAAAAAGTAATTTTGAGGTAAAAGTGTGTGTCACAGCTCAACATAGGGAAATGCTTGATCAGGTATTGGATTTCTTTGAAATTGTCCCAGATTATGATCTAGATTTAATGTTGCCAAATCAAAGCTTGAATAAATTAAGTGCTAAAATTCTTTCAAAGATGGATGAGGTTTTAGATATAGAAAAACCAGATTTGGTTTTGGTACATGGCGATACAACAACATCTTCTATGGTTGCTCTATCAGCATTTCATAGAGGAATAAAAATTGCTCATGTTGAAGCTGGACTTAGAACTTATAATAAAAAATCTCCTTTTCCTGAAGAAATCAATCGACAGTTAACAGGAAGATTAGCGGATATTCATTTTACACCGACAACCGAAGCATCAAATAATCTATTGCAAGAAGGGATTTCTCAATCTATTATTTCTCAAACAGGAAATACTGTTATTGATGCTTTGTTTTGGACTATTAATAAAATTGAAAAAGAAAATTATATCCACCCTGAAATAGAAGAATTAAAAAATATAATTCCGATAAATAAGAAAATTATATTAGTAACAGGTCATCGACGAGAGAATTTTGGAGAAGGTATAAAGAATCTTTGCGAGGCTCTTTTGGAAATTTCTAATAGAGATGATATAACGATTGTCTACCCTGTGCATCTAAATCCTAATGTGAAGGATGTAGTTTATGAATTACTTTCAAATAAGGAGAATATTAAACTTATAGCCCCAGTATCGTATCCTGCTTTTGTGTGGTTAATGCAGCAATCTTTCATGATTGTTACTGATTCTGGTGGTATTCAAGAAGAAGCTCCTTCATTAGGTAAACCAGTTATAGTTACTAGGACAGTTTCGGAAAGACCAGAAGGAATCGCAGCTGGATTTTCTATATTAACAGGAACAGATACTGTTAAAATTGTAAATACTATTGAAGATATCTTGAATAAATTTAAAGGTTTTGACAACATAATAAATCCTTATGGAAGTGGTGATGCTTCAAAAAAAATTATGAATTATTTGTTTAAAATTACAGCCGAATGAAAATACTCGTTGTAGCGGAGTCTATCAACATTGAGGATAGTAGTGGTTCAAAAGCAAATGTAGCACTAATTCATAATTTGGCTGATGCTGGTTTTGAAATTTTGGTTTATCATTATACTTTAAAAGATATTAAATTAAAAAACATAAACACTTTTGCAATTCCTGAAATAAAAATAAGTACTACCTATTTTTTAAGTAGATTGCAGCGTGTTATAAGCCGAAATTTTAAAATTAATTTTGCTCCTTTTCTAGAAAAATTATTTGGTTTTTCTTTCACATTTTTTAACGATACTAATAGTATTGCAAAAGCTTTGAAAAAATGTAGTTTTAATCCTGATTTGGTATTGACTTTAAGTAAAGGGGCTAGCTTTAGACCTCATTATGCTGTTTTAAAACTTCCTGAATTGCATAACAAATGGATGGCCTACGTTCACGATCCTTATCCATTTCATTTTTATCCAAGACCATATACTTGGGTGGAATCAAATTATAAACGAAAAGAAATATTCTTTACAAAAGTTTCTGAAAAAGCAAAATACAGTGCGTTTCCTAGTCAATTGTTGCTAGAATGGATGGGAAGTTTTTATCCTAATTTTTTAAAAACAGGTGTCGTTATTCCGCATCAAAGCTCAAAGTATCAAATTCAAAACCTAAATTTTCCAGACTATTTTGATTCGTCAAAATTTAATTTGCTACATGCTGGAAATTTAATGAAAGCAAGATCGCCAGAAGGATTAATAAAAGGCTTGCAATTATTTTTTGATAAGAACAAAGAAGCCCAAGAAGAAACAAGACTTCTTCTAATAGGTCCTTCTTCTGATTTTTCAACAATACTTGAGCAGTATAAAAAAAGTGTTCCGCAACTTATAATATACAATAAAAGCGTCCCTTTTGACGAAATATATAATATACAAAAAAATGCATCTGTAAATATTATTCTTGAATCAAAATCAGAGATTAGCCCTTTTCTTCCAGCGAAGTTTTCGCATTGTGTAGAAGCTAATAAACCAATTTTGTCATTAGCTCCTTTTTATAGTGAAACAAAAAGACTATTAGGAAATGATTATCCTTATTGGGCAGAAGTCGATCAGGTTGATAAAATCGCTGAAATTATTGGAGACATGTATAAATTATGGAAACAAAATCCCAATAATTTGAAATTGAATCGACAAGATTTAGTTGATTATTTATCTAAAGGTTATTTGAAAAGTATAATCGACGGTTTGTAAAAATAAATATTAATTAACTAAAGAAAAGTAACTTTAATAAAGCTGATTGATTATTATAAAGTTGTTAAATGTGATGCTAAATGAGTATAAGAACAATTGTTTTAAAGATAATAAAATATATACCTTTTAATAGTTTCAAAATATTTTTATTAAAAAAAATATTTGGTTATTCTATAGGTAAAAATGTAAAAATTGGAAAGGCTTTAATCATTTGCGATAAGGTCGAAATTGGCGACAATGTTTTTATAGCTGATAGAAATTTTATCTCATGTAGTACATTATCGATTGGGTCTAAAACCTCCATACATTCAGGAAATATTATTCTGGGATCTGCAAATTTTTCGATTGGTCATAATTCAAGAATTATCAATGATCATTATTTTGATTTATATTGTAATATAGAAATTGGAAATAATACATGGATTGCTGGAAAAGAAAGTCAGTTTTGGACACATGGTTCAATTCACACAAAATCAAAAAGTAAAGATCTCTGCATAACAATTAAAAATGATGTTTATGTGGGATCTAGATGTCTTTTTGCACCAGGCGTTTTTGTTGAAAGTGAAAACTTAATAGGATTAGGGAGTGTTGTAAATCAGAATTTTTTAGAAAGTAAAACAATTATTTCAGGTAATCCGGCCTCGATAGTTAAACGAGATATTGATTGGCGATTAAATTGGTAAAAAAGTAATAAAAAATATTAGCCTATCGTTGACGATTTTTTTTATATAAAGATTAAGGAGAATTTTTGTCTTCTAATTATTTAAAATTAATCATAGATCTTTTGAAAAATTTAATTTAAATGAAAAAAATAGCAGTTTTAATGCCTACTTATAATTGCGCTAAGTATTTGTCTGAAAGTATTGATTCTATTTTGAATCAGACTTATACTGATTTTGATTTATATATTTATGATGATTGTTCTACTGATAATTCAAAAGAAATAGTTGAAAATTATAGGGATGATCGAGTTTATTATAGAAAAAATGAAGTTAATTTAGGTATTTCAAAAACGCTAAATAAAGGATTGGTTGACTTATTAGAGAACTATGAATTTATTGCGAGAATGGATGCTGATGATTGGGCGTATCCAGAAAGACTTCAAATGCAAATTGATTTTATGGAAAGAAATCAAGACATTAGTTTATGCGGAACACAAGGATTTTGGTTGAAAAATTTGACAGAAAAACCATCTTCGGGATGGGAATATCCTATAAATCATAGTTATCTTAAATTGTATCTATTATTCGCAGCTTCTTTTGGACATTCTTCCCTTATTTTTAGGAATAGTTTTTTTATTGCAAATAATTTAAAATACAATGAGATTATTAAAACATGTGAAGATTGGGATTTATGGATCCGTGTTTCTAAAATAGGCAAGGTGCATAATTTACCAAGTTTTTTGATGAAATATAGAATAGTTCCAACTAGCAATCATCGATCTCAAGAAAATAAAAAAATACATTTATCTGAACGGTCTAGTATTATTTCTAATTATTGGAAAACGTTTGATATTAATTTATCACCTGAGCAAGTTTTTGAATATTATTATGAATCAGATGATAGTATGAAGCAAAACTTTATTCCTAAATTAAAAGTACTTATCAGTTCATTTAATCAATTGTTTGTACATCATACTGGAGACTTACAGAAAGAAGACAAGAAAAAATTTAGTTATCTCTTAGCTAGAAAAATTGCAGATTTTAGAAAGAGAGCAAAAATTAGTTTGTTTAACCCAATTATCTGGTTTATAATATTGACCCAAGTAAGATTTATTAGTATGCCTCGATTAATTAAAAGCCAATTAAATTAAATGAAAAGTAATAGAATTGAGCTTTTAGATAGCTTTCGAGGGATTGCTATTATTATGGTGATTTTTTTTCATTTTTTCTCGCGGTGGACTAATCTATATCCGTATGAGAGCAAATATGACTATTTTGGATATGGGAAATATGGCGTTCATTTTTTCTTTATGATAAGTGGATTTGTTATTCTATTTACACTTGAAAGAACAAAATCATTAGCGCAATTTTGGTTCAATAGATTTGTAAGATTATTGCCAGGAATGCTTTTTGCGTCTGTAATAACTTATGTTTTCTTTAATTGTTTTGATAATGATTTTTTATTTCCAGCAAGTCATTATTTTAAAAATATATTAGTTAGTCTAACTTTTATACAGCCAGACCTATTGTCTTCGTTAACAAGATATACAATTAAATTAGATTACATAAGTGCTAGTTATTGGAGTCTTTGGGTTGAAATTCAGTTTTATGTTTTAGTTTCATTTATTTATTTTTTTTGTAAAAAAAGCTTCAGCCACATCTTTTTCGCAGTTTCTATAATTGTGTGTATTTTAAGTTTTGTATTATCATATTTTGATAGTGCAAATAGTTTTTTTGTTAAACTTAAAGCTTGGGAATCAGTTTTCAATTTGGGAGAAGCGTTACCTTTTTTTTGTTTGGGAGCAGTTTTTTACATTTTTTATGACAATGGTTTAAAGCAAAGAAAAAACTCAATTTTAGAGAAATCCATTTTTTCTTTTTTCTTTCTTTTTTTACTTTTCAAGTCTTTTCCAGATTTAAAAAAAATGGTACTTTTCATAGCTTTTACTTCGTTGTTTTTCTTAATGATTTATTATCCTAAAAGAATTTCAATCTTAGGCACAAAAGCTATAAATAGGATAGGAGTTTCCTCTTATTTTCTTTATTTAATACATGAAAACATTGGAGTTTTTTTAATACATGAAAATTATATAAATTTCAATTTTTTTCCTTTTTTGCCAACTCTTATTTGTATTTTGATATTAATTTTTGGCAGTATTCTGTTTACCAAATATGTTGAAGGGAGAATAATAACCGTTTTGAAAAAAATCCAGAAATTTTAAGAATGAAAGCCTCAATATTAATCGTATCAAAAAACAGAAAACAAGATTTATTCAAAACATTAAATATTTTAGAATCTTTAATAGATAAATCTGAAGTTGAGGTTTTAGTTTTTTTGGATGGATGCACTGACGAATCTGAAAGTCTAAAAAAAGAGTTTAATTGGGTAAAATGGTTTGTTTCGGCGAAATCTATTGGAGCTTCTGCAGCGCGACACCAAATTTATCCATTGGCAAATTCAGAAATACTAATTGGTTTAGATGATGATGCTCATCCGTTAAATATTGATTTTGTTAATCAAATTGAACTACTTTTTAAACAAAATCCTCAAGTCGGAATTTTAGCTTTTGAGGAAATAAAAGGAATTTTCCAATCTGATGAAGAAGCTTTGGAGCAGGCAGAAACTGTAAATAAGGAGTATTTGACTTCTGAATTTATTGGCTGTGGTTTTGCAGTCCGAAAATCAGTTTATAATTTAACAAATGGTTTTCCTGTTTGGATTGATATTTATGGAGAGGAATCGTGTTTGTCTATTGAAGTTATATCAAAAGGGTATGATATTTTATATACAAATCAGATCAAAATTAATCATCGAGTAAACAAAGAACAACGAAAATTAAGTAAACAGAATTATTTCAGATTTGGCAAGCAATTAAAAAATTCAACATTTTATTTTTTGGTTTATTATCCATTTCCTTTAGTTAATATTTTAAAATTGTATTGGCATAATTTCAAAAAATATGCTTTAACCGATAAGGAGTGCTTCAAAATATATTTTAAAACTTTGCTTATCGTAATGAGTAACACTCCTAAAGTTTTAAAGTATAGAAAACCAATTAATAAAGCAGTAATTTTAAAAATGCGAAGTTTATCTCAGTTAAAGTTTTAAAACAAAAAGAAATTTAAAATGCTATTAAAAAAATCATCACCATATATTATAGCTGAAATTGGTCAGGCTCACGAAGGTAGTTTAGGAATATTATATTCTTATATCGATGCCATTGCAAAAACGGGAGTTGATGCAGTTAAATTTCAAATGCACATTGCTGAAGCTGAAAGCAGTGAGCATGAGCCTTTTCGTGTGAAGTTTTCGTTAGAAGATAAAACGCGATTTGATTATTGGAAACGAATGGGCTTTTCTTTAGAACAATGGAAAGGAATAAAAAAATATTGTGATGAAGCTGGTTTAGATTTTATTTGTTCACCTTTTAGTAATTTGGCAGTAGATTGGCTGGAAGAAATTGGTTCCGAATGTTACAAAGTTGGTTCGGGCGAAGTAAATAATTTTTTGATTTTAGAAAAGATTGCTCAGACAGGAAAACCAATTATAATTTCGTCAGGAATGAGCTCTTACTCAGAACTTGATGAAACAGTAAGTTTCTTAAAAGAGAGAAATGTTGAGTTTTCAATTTTGCAATGTACAACTGCTTATCCTACACAACCTGAACAATATGGATTAAACGTTATTTCGGAATTAAAACAACGTTATGATGTTCCAATAGGATTTTCAGATCATTCTGCTAAAAAAGAAGCTTGTATTGCAGCAACAGCTTTAGGTGCTTCTATTTTAGAATTTCATGTTGTTTTTGACAGAGCACTTTTTGGACCAGATTCAAAAGCTTCATTAACACTTATTGAAACTAAAGAACTTGTAGAATCTGTTCGAAATGTTGCCAATGCAATGAAAAATCCAATCGATAAAAATGATATTGAGTATTTAAAGCCTTTGAAACAAATTTTCGAAAAATCGTTGGCAATTAATAAAGATTTGCCAAAAAATCATATTCTGACATTCGAGGATTTGGAAGCTAAGAAACCGAAAGGGTTTGGAATAGATGCATCCCAATTTCAGAAAATAATTGGCAAAACTTTAAATAAAGAATTAAAGCAATGGGATTTTTTGAATGAAACAGATTTGTTATAAGCAAAAAAAATCTTTTTTTGCTTAATAAATTTTGAAAAAAATAACATTTTGCTTTTCCTCTTTTTTATCTACTTTAGCCCTTTAATAAATTAAAAATGCCAAAAAGAAAAATAGCTGTGGTAATCACAGCCCGTCCTTCTTATAGTCGAGTAAAGACTGTATTATCAGCTATTCAGCAACATCCAGATTTAGAATTGCTTTTGGTTGTAGCGGCTTCGGCTTTATTGGATAGATACGGTTCTGCTGTAAATTTTATAGAGAAAGATGGCTTTACAATTGCGGCGAAAGTTTTTAACGTTTTAGAAGGAGAAAATTTGACTGCTGCAGCAAAAACGACAGGAATTGGGATTTTGGAATTATCTACTGTTTTTGATAATTTAAAACCAGATATTGTGGTAACTGTAGCTGATCGATTTGAAACAATGGCAACTGCTATTGCGGCTTCTTACATGAACATTCCTTTGGCACATATACAAGGTGGTGAAGTAACAGGAAATATTGACGAAAAAGTACGTCACGCAATCACAAAACTATCAGATTATCATTTTGTAGCTTCAGAAAGTGCGAAAGATCGAGTTATAAAATTAGGCGAAGATCCTGAGATGGTTTTTAATACGGGTTGTCCTTCTATTGATTTGGCAGAGGAAATCGTTAGAAGCGAAAAACTTCCGTTTGATCCTTATCAAAAATATGGTGGCGTTGGTGCAACACCTGACTTATCAAATGGATATCTAGTGGTAATGCAACATCCGGTTACGACAGAATACAAAGATTCTAGAAAACATATTGAAGCTACTCTCGAAGCCATTTATAAAATAAATAAACCGACACTTTGGTTTTGGCCAAATGTAGATGCAGGAGCAGACGGAACTTCAACAGGAATACGTGCTTTTAGAGAGCAACATCAACTTCCAAATGTTCACTTTTTCAAAAATATGGAAGGAAAAGATTTTCTTGAATTATTAAAACATAGTGAGTGTTTAATAGGAAACTCTAGTGTTGGTATTCGTGAATGTGCTTTTTTAGGAGTTCCAGTTGTTAATATTGGTTCACGTCAAAACAGAAGAGACCGCGGAGGAAACAGTGTAGATGTTGACTATTCTCAAGAACAAATAGAGCTTGCGATTAAAACAGCTGTTCAAAAAGGAAAAGCGATTTCATCGTCTATTTATGGTACTGGAAAAGCAGGTGATCAGATAGCTGAATTGTTGGCTGAATTGCCTTTGCAGTTTCATAAAACTATTATGTATTAAAATGAAAATTTTAGCTATTATTCCAGCTCGTGGAGGTTCAAAAGGAATTCCTGGGAAAAATATTAAATTATTAAGTGGAAAACCATTACTTGCTTATACTTCTGAAATTGCCCTAAAGTCAAAATATTTTTCGGAAGTTATACTTTCGACAGAAGATGAACAAATTAAAATTGTAGCAGAAAAACTAGGTTTAAATGTTCCTTTTGTTAGGCCATTTGAATTGGCACAAGATAATACTCCAACAATAGATGTTATTATTCACGCTTTAAAATGGTATGAAAATCAAAATATTGTTTTTGATGCTGTTTGTCTTTTACAAGTAACCAGTCCGTTTAGAACTGTTGAATTTTTAGACAAAGCAATAGAAAAATTTATAGAAAGTAAAACGGATTCTTTGGTTTCAGTTCAAAAAGTACCTCACGAATATAATCCACATTGGACTTTTGAAATTAATCTTGATGGAAACTTGAAAATTGCTACCGGTGAAACTGAAATTATTAGCCGCAGACAAGAACTTCCAATTGCTTATCATAGAGATGGAAGTATCTATATTACCAAAACAGAAGTGCTTTTAAAAGAGCACTCACTTTACGGTAGAACCACTGCTTTCATAGAATCAGATTCTGAATCCTATGTCAATATAGATACCATGCAAGATTGGGAAAAAGCAGAAAAAATGATTGAAAATAGATTGAAATAATGTGTGGTATTGCGGGTATAATAGGCGACTATAATGACATTCAGCTTAATGCGATGCTTGCTAGTCAACATCATAGAGGGCCTGATGCAACAGGGAAATATTTTGATCTTGGGTTTTGTGCTTTAGGACACAATCGTTTGGCAATTATTGATTTATCTGAGGAATCTAATCAGCCATTCGAGGATGAATCTGGACGTTATGCCTTAGTTTTTAACGGAGAAATCTATAATTATATTGAAATTAAAACGGCACTTCAAAATCAATATAATTTCAAAACCGAATCAGATACTGAAGTTTTATTGGCTGCATTTATCATTTATGGCAAATCTTGTCTGGAAAAACTTAATGGAATGTTTGCTTTTGCGATTTGGGATAATCAAGAGAAAACATTATTTGCCGCGCGAGATCGTTTTGGAGTAAAGCCTTTTTATTATAGTCTGCTTAATAATGCTCTTTATTTTTCATCTGAAATAAAAGCACTTCACGCTGCCGGAATTGCGAAAGAATGCAATGAAAAAGTTTGGGCTTCTTATTTTGCATATGGTTCTTACGGAATGCCTGATGAGACTTTTTGGTCAAATATTGCACAACTTCCGGGAGGATATTTTTTAGAATTTCAAAATAAAAATTTGATTATACAAAAATGGTATAGTTTTGAAGAAGAGGTTGCAAAACAGCCAAAAAATCTAACTTTGGAACAAGCAAAAGAACAATATGTTGCTCTTTTAAAAGATAGTATTAATTTACGTTTTAGAGCTGATGTTGGTGTTGGTTTTAATGTTAGTGGAGGATTGGATAGCTCTGTTTTATTGGCTTTAGTGAATCTTCAGGAAGATAATTCAAAAATAAATGCTTATACTTTTTACACCAATAATTCAGATTATGATGAATTGCCTTGGGTAGAAAAAATGATTTCAGAAACTCAAAATCCGTTAGTAAAAGTACTTTTGCAAGCTGATGATGTGCCAAGTTTAACTCAAAAAATCCAATGGCAACAAGATGAGCCTTTTGGAGGAATTCCTACATTGGCTTATGCTAAAATTTTTGAACAGGCTCGAAAAGATAAGATTCTAGTTTTATTAGACGGACAAGGAATGGATGAGCAATGGGCAGGATATGATTATTATACTCAGAATAATGAAGCTACAATACAAGGTGTTCAGGATTCTCCTTATAAAATGAATATGCTTTCAGATTCTTTTTTAGCGAAAGCGGAAAAACCTTTATATCCAAAACCATTTAATGATGAGGTTTTAAATAAACAATACCGAGATTTGTTTTATACCAAAATTCCTCGAGCGCTACGATTTAATGATCGAATTTCTATGGCATTTTCAACAGAATTAAGAGAGCCTTTTTTAGATTATCGTTTAGTCGAATTTGCTTTTTCATTGCCAATTAGAATACAAAATAAAAAATGGAATTTCAAAATTTATTTTAAGAGAAATCGCTTCAGAATATTTTGTAAATGATTTAGTTTTTGCACCAAAAAGGCCATTGCAAACACCACAACGAGAATGGCTTGCAACTGATTTAAAAGAATAGGTAAAACAGTGTTTTAAAGAAGTTGAAAACTCAACATATGCAAATTGGTTTAACAAAGAAGCTTTACAAAAGGAATTAGAAAGTTATTTTGCAGGCAATATTCAATCAAGTTTTCATATTTGGCAATACATAAGTTTTTATGAGTTGCTTAAAAACAAGAATTTTTTAAATTAATATTGAAGCAGCTTAAATAGTAAAGAATAAAATGAGAAAATTAGGAGTTGTAATAACCGACGGTGTAGGATTTAGAAATTTTGTCATGAGTGATTTTCTTGCCGAAGCAGTAAATCAGTTTGATAAAATTATTATCTATTCTGGTTTGCCAGAAAGTTGTTATCCAAATTTAAACAATCCAAAACTCGAAATAAAAGAACTTGCTGTTTTTAAAGAAGGGAAAGCAACTTGGGCTTTTAGAAAATGGAAAGAAATTGCGCATTTGCAAAAAAATAAAAATTTTTATGGGATGCATGATAATCTGGTTTCGGGTTATCCTAAAAGCAATTCACTTCGATCTTTATTAGTAAAAGGAATTTATGTTTTTACGAAATATATTAATGGTGATTCCAGTATGCTGTTTGCTGAAAAGCTTCAGTTTTTGTCTTTTTCCAAAAATAGAATTACAAAAGAATATATTGAATTATTAAAATTAGATAATCCGACGCATTTATTTTTTACCCATCAACGACCTCCATATTTAGCACCTTTTTTATATGCGGCTATTAAATCAAAAATTCCAACGAGTACTTTTATTTTTAGTTGGGATAATTTAGCTTCAAAAGGAAGAATGCTGGGTACTTTTGATAAGTTTTTGGTTTGGAGTAAATTGATGAAACAGGAATTGCTTTATTTCTATCCAAATGCAAAAGAGCAAGATGTACAAATTGTCGGAACGCCACAATTTGAGCCTTATGTTCTTGACAAATATAAATCTTCGAGAGAAAGTTTCTTAAATAAATTGGAGTTAGATAACAGCAAAAAAATAATTTGCTACAGCTGTGCGGATGTTTCGATTGGACCCAATGATCCTTTAGTTATTAAAACTATTGCGGAGGCCATTCGAAATAATGAAATTAAATTTGATGCGCAGCTTTTGGTTAGAACTTCTCCAGCAGAGGATGACAGTAGATTTAAAGCTATTCGTGATGAATTTCCAGAAATTATTTGGAATGTACCTAAATGGATTTTGACAAGAGAAAATCATCAGGAAAGCTGGTCTCAGAGAATTCCAAGTCAAGAAGATATCATGGATTTGAGAGCACTTTTAGAAAATTCAGATCTAAGTATTAATATGTGTTCTACAATGAGTTTAGATTTCATGCTTTTTGATAAACCAGTAATTAATACTGTTTTTGGAAATCTTGAAAATGGTTTGTATAACGATCAGCGATTTTTAAATTATGATCATTATAAAAAAGTAATTGACGGAAATGCAGTAACAATTGCCAAAGATAAAAAAGAACTTATTGATCAAATTAATCAGGCTTTGAATAATCCCGAGGAAAGAAAACAGGAAAGAATTGAAATGATCAATTTGCAAATCGGACAAAGTCTTCAAGGAACCAGCAAAAGAATTGCTAAAACTTTAGCGTCATTCAATGAGTAAGAAAATAGCAATTATCTGCAATTACGAATTACTTCCAGAACGAGTGGGGGGAATGGATCATTTTTTTTGGAGTTTTGATCAAAAATGCAAAGAAAATGATATTGAAGTAGATTGGTTTTTTCCAAATAGCTCAAATCATGGCAGTTATTCAGAATTGAATATTTATAGTTCAGAAACGAATGTCGAAAATGCTTTTCTAACATTTCTTGAACAAAACAAACCGCAATATTCACATATTATTACTCATTTTGTAGAATTATGCACTCCTTTTTTTAAAAAAATAAAGCAACTTTCTGAGGCGGAAATTATTGCGATAGATCATAATCCTAGGCCTTTAAACGGATATTCATTAAAGAAAAGAATAAATAAAAAACTGAAAGGATTACTTTTTTCAAGATATATAAAACTTTTTGTTGGCGTTTCTGATTATACAGTAAATGAGATTTTAAAGGATTTCGGCTCGCATTTAAAATCTAAAACTAAAACAATTTATAATGGAGTAGTTATAGATAAAATTTTAGTTCGAGAAAACAAAAGAATTTCCAAGCCGGCTTTTTTGGTGGCTTCACATCTCAGAGAATCAAAAGGAATTCAAGATTTAATCGAATCTGTTTCGTTTCTTCCAAATAAAATTAAAGAAGAAATAAAAATTGATATCTACGGTGACGGACCTTTTAAAAATCAGTTAAAAAAGAAAATCGAAAAATATTCACTTCAAAATTGTTTCAATTTTAAAGGAAGTAAACCCAATTTAAATGAGATTTTTTTTAATTATGATTATATGTTACAGCCCACGCACATGGAATGCTTTAGTTTGTCTATTTTAGAAAGTCTAGCTGCAAATGTTCCTGTGATTACTACCAACGTTGGGGGAAATGCTGAGGTTATAAAAAATTTCGAAAACGGATATATTTTTAAAGCAAAAGATATAAAGGCCTTGACTCAAATTCTTGAAGATATTTATTTAGGAAACAAAAAGATATCAATTAATACAAGGGAATTAATTAGCAATTCCTTTTCTTTGCCGAAAATGGTAGATGACCATTTTGAGCTGCTTTACAAATAGATAAGTTTACAATTTTATAAATACATAAATGTTTTTTAACTCATTAGCATTTGCTGTTTTTTTGCCAATCGTTTTTTTCTTGTATTGGTTTGTCTTTAATAAAACAAAAAGCACACAGAATGCTTTATTAATTATAGCGAGTTATTATTTTTATTCTTGCTGGGACTGGAGGTTTTTATTTCTTTTAGTTTTTTCTACTTTCTTAGATTATTATACAGGAATCCAAATTGAGAAAGGAAAATCTGAAAACAGCCGAAAATTTTGGTTTTGGCTGAGTATAATAGTTAATCTGGGTTTTTTAGGCATTTTTAAATACTATAATTTTTTCGCCACTTCATTTTCAGATCTATTAAGTACAGTTGGTTTCAAGGCGAGCCCAATTTTATTAAAAGTTATTCTCCCTGTCGGAATTTCTTTCTATACTTTTCACGGACTTTCATATGTAATAGATATTTATTACAAACGAATTAAAGCCGAATATAATTTTGTTGATTATTCACTTTTCGTGAGTTATTTTCCGCTTTTGGTAGCTGGTCCAATCGAAAGAGCAACACATTTACTTCCGCAAGTAAAAGTTAAAAGAAGTTTGATCTTCAAACAGCAAAAGAAGGCGTATATCAAATTATTTGGGGATTAGTCAAAAAAGTAGTTATTGCCGACACCTGTGCAACTTATGCCAATGCTATTTTTGATAATTATACCGGAATGAATTCGTTTTCATTAATTCTAGGTGCGGTTTATTTTGCTTTTCAAATTTATGGAGACTTTTCAGGTTATTCTGATATTGCTTTAGGAGTTTCAAAATTGTTTGGTTTAGACTTACTGCGAAATTTCAATTATCCCTATTTTTCAAGAGACATTGCAGAGTTTTGGCGTCGCTGGCACATTTCGCTTTCGTCTTGGTTTCGTGATTATTTATATATCCCGTTAGGAGGAAGCAAAGGCGGACTTTGGATGAAAATCAGAAATACTTTCATCATTTTCCTAGTAAGCGGATTTTGGCATGGAGCAAATTGGACGTACGTAGTATGGGGATTTATTAATGCCGTTTATTTCTTGCCGTTGCTTTTGTCAAACAGTAATCGAAACAACATGGATGCAATTCAATTAAAATTTGATTTTGACTCTGTTAAAGTAGTAATGAGTATTTTATATACTTTTTTGTTGACTTGCGCTGCATGGATTTTCTTTAGAGCTAAAACCATCACCGATGCAGTTTTGTATATAAAAAGAATTTTTTCTAATAGAGATTTTGGTTTTCAATATTTGGAAAATGAACGTTATAGCTATGAATTACTTGGAATGATTGGACTGTTCGTTTTGATCGAATGGAATAATCGAAACAAGGTAGAGCCATATTTCTGGAAAAAGAAGTTTGTTAAAGATTGCTTTAGCAATTGCAGCTATCATGGCTTTTGGAACTTTTTCAGATTATAAGGAATTTATATATTTTCAGTTTTAATGAAGAAGTTTTTAATTTATACAGCCACAGTCTTAGCGATTGTTATTTTGATTGCTATAGCATTAGACGGAATTTATACATATATTTATTCTGCAATCTAAAAATAGAGGAAAAATTGAAACGTTTTTAATTCGAATGCACAAAAGTATGATGTAGTAATTTTAGGTTCTTCAAGAGCAAACAATCATTTTGTATCTCAAATATTTGAAGATAAAGGTTTAAAAACGTTTAATTACGGAATGAGTGGCGGACATTTATTTGAAGCATCATTGATGTTGAAATTAATGATCGAAAGAAAGTATACAATTAAAAATGTAATTCTTGAAGCCGATTTAAATTTGTCCAATGATAAAGAATCTGAAGGAGTATCGGCAAAGTTTCTACCTTATATCCACAACTCAGAGGTTATAAAAGAGCAATTTAAATCTCAAGAAAATTTTAATGAGCTTTATTATATTCCGTTTTATAGATATATAAAATATGATTCCAAAATTGGATTTAGAGAAATGTATAAAATTGTTTCCAATGAAACAACAAATGCTTTAGATAACTTAGGATATTATCCTTTACAAAAGCATAAAAACGGTAATATGAAAAATAATATTGTCAATTTAAATCCGCTTCCTCACAATAAATATTACGAAGAAATCAAAAGTATTTGTAAAGCAAACAACATTAATTTTATAGCTGTTATGACGCCAATGTGTGAAAATGTTGTTGGAATGAATTATTTTGAAAAGGTAAAAAAAGCATACCCAGAAATTCATAATTATGAAAATGTTGTAGTAGAAGATAAATATTTTTCTTCATGTGGACACATGACAGATAGTGGAGCGAAATTATTTACAGCGCGAATTTTAAAAGATTTTTTCAATAAATAAAAATATGAAAATAGCTTTTTTGACACCAGAATATCCACACGCCAAAACTGGCAACTCAGGAGGTATTGGTACTAGTATTAAGAATTTAGCAATTGGGCTTTTAGCTCAAGGAATTTCTGTACGAGTGGTTGTTTATGGTCAAAAAGTAGATAATGTTTTCGAAGAAAATGGAATAATTATTCAACAAATAAAAAATATTAAATTCAAAGGAATTTCGTGGCTATTGACAAGAAAAAAAATCGAAAGAATTATTAATGAGTTATATTCGAATAAAGATATTGATTTAGTAGAAGCACCAGATTGGACAGGAATTACATCATTTATAAAACCAGATAATTGCCCAATAATTATAAGATTACACGGTTCTGACACCTATTTTTGTTATTTAGACAATCGTCCTGTAAAATGGGTAAATAAGTTTCATGAAAAAAGAGCCATTAAAAAAGCTAATAATTTATTATCGGTAAGTCAGTTTACTGCAGATAAAACGAATGCTGTTTTTGGTTTAAATAAGAAGTTTGAAATAATTCCAAATCTTATTAATTCTGAATTGTTTAAATATAATGATTCAGATATGCGTACCAAAGAAACCATATTATATTTTGGAAGTCTTATTCGAAAAAAAGGCCTTTTGGAATTGCCTTTTATTTTTAATAAGGTGATTGAAAAAAATCCTGATTCAAAACTTGTTTTAATAGGCAAAGATGTTCCGGACATTATATCTGGAAATTCATCAACATGGAAAATGATGCAAAATCTTTTTTCTGCGCCGGCATTAAAAAACGTAGAATATTTCGGAAGTGTTCTTTACGAAGAAATAAAGCAAAAAATTCAGGAATCAAGAATATGTGTGTTTCCATCTTTTGCGGAAGCTTTTCCAGTTTCTTGGTTGGAGGCAATGGCAATGGAAAAACCAATTGTGGCTTCAAATATTGGTTGGGCAAATGAAATGATCGATGAAGGAGAAAATGGATTTTTGGTTCATCCAAAAAATCATGATTTGTACGCTCAAAGAATAATAGAGTTTTTAAATAATGAGGAACTGTGTTCTGAAACTGGAAAAGCGGCTAGAAAAAAAGTTGAAGTTGCTTTTGATATTAAGGTTTTGGCTAAAAGGAATATTGAATTTTATAAAACGATAATATCTTAACTATGATAGTAATTTACCATAATCATAATAAGGTAGTGAAAGTTTCTACATTAACTAATGAAATTTTAGCCTTTAATAAAAAAGGAACTATTTCATCAGTTTTGATTGATTTTGCTAAAAAATATCCGGAGTTAAGAATTGTTTGGTGTGACCAAAATTTCGAAAAACAGCTTAATCTAGAAAATCTAAATGAAGTTTTTCATCATGACAAAATGATGTTAAGCTATAATCCAAGCACATCAGGACTTTTAGGCAAAGAAATAGGATATATTGATGCATCTCCATTTATTAAGGTTAACAAAGAAGTGACTTTTCCAACATGGCAAATGAGTAGTATTGTTGGGGTCATACATGCAAAAGTCTTGCAGGAAATTGAAGGCAAGATTCGCCATAATTCAAATTTCGATTATTACTTAAGCTCGGTTGCTAAATTATGCATGCCATTAGGTCTTTTATGTTATTCTGAACCTTCATTGCTTAAGGTTGATTTTCAAATTGATAATAAAAGATCAGTAAGTAAATTTCAGTTATTTCGTTTCGTAAAACAACATTATAAAACTCACTGGGTAATTTTACTTTTTTTGAATCTTTTTTTATATGAACGTTCATTTGCGCTATTGCCATTTTTGTTCAGCTTTTTTTATAGAAAAAGAAAATTACAAAATGATTTGTTAGATAAAATTGATGTACAATCAAGCAGAAAAATAGTTTACAATGGAACAGTAGATGTGATTATCCCAACTATCGGAAGAAAGGAATACTTGCATAATGTGTTAAAGGATTTATCAAAACAGACTTATTTACCGAAAAAGGTAATTATTGTAGAGCAAAATCCAAATCCGGAAAGTACTTCGGAACTTGATTATTTATCTGATTATGAATGGCCTTTTGTTGTCAAACATATTTTTATACACCAGGCAGGTGCGTGCAATGCAAGAAATTTAGCTCTTGCCGAAGTTGAAAGTGAATGGGTTTTTTTAAATGATGACGATAATGAATTTAAAGAAGATCTTATAAGTTCAACGCTCGCAAATTGCATAAAATATGGAACTGCAGTTGCAAGTAACTGCTATTTGACAAAAACGGATGTAAAAAAGATGACAAAAGTATATCAAGCCGCTTTTTTTGGCTCTGGAAACAGTTTTATTGCCAGTAAATTGCTTGAAAAGGTTTCTTTTAACATGGGGTTTGAGTTTGGTTATGGAGAAGATAGTGATTTTGGAATGCAAATACGCAATACAGGAACTGATGTTCTTTATTTTCCAAATCCCGAAATTTTACATTTAAGAGCGCCAATGGGCGGGTTCAGAATAAAGCCTGATCTCATTTGGAACAAAGAGACTGTAAAACCAAAGCCGTCACCAACAATATCATTGTATAAGCTACTGCATGATACCAAAGAGCAACATAAAGGTTATAAGACAATTTTGTTTTTGAAAGTATATAGAAAACAATCAATTAAAAATCCAATAAAATATTTTTATAATTTCCAAAGAGAATGGGGGAAAAGTATATATTGGGCTAATTATTTAATTAAGAGAAGATGAAGTTCTCTTTGATTATTTGTACTTATATGCGTCCTGAGCCATTGCTGAAATTATTGCAATCGGTTCAAATACAGACTTTATATCCTGATGAAATTTTAATTATTGATGCGTCTTTAAATAATGAAACTAAAAATATTTTAGAGAAAAATCTATTCGAAGGTTTGAAATATTTTCTGGTTGATAATGCAAATCGCGGTCTGACTAAGCAACGAAATTTTGGAATTAAAAATGTAGATCAAAACATTGAAGTAGTTTGCTTTTTAGACGATGATACAGTTTTAAAAACCGATTATTTTCAACAAATAATAGAAACGTATAAAATATTTCCCGATGCTCAGGGGATTGGAGGTTATATTTGTAATGAAGTAAAATGGGAAAAAGTATATGAGGATTATGTTCCAAAAATTAATGAATTTTATTATGATGGATGGAAACGAAATGACGGCAGCCGATTTATACTTCGAAAAAAACTTAATTTAGACAGCGATTGTCCTCCGGGTTTTTCTCCCAACTTTTCACATGGACGAAGTGTTGGTTTTTTACCCCCAAGTAATAAAATATACAAGGTTGAACAATTAATGGGGGGCGTGTCATCATTTAGAAAATCGGTTTTTGAAAAGCTTTCTTTTTCGACTTATTTTGAAGGATATGGTTTGTATGAAGATGCAGATTTCTCAATAAGAGTTTCAAAAATCGGAAATTTATATTTAAATACTGCTGCAAGATTAGATCATTTTCATGCTCCTTCAGGACGTCCAAATCAATATAAGTATGGAAAAATGGTAGTCAGAAATGGATACTATGTATGGAAAGTGAAAAATCCAAAACCAAATTTCAAGGATCGTTGCAAATGGAATACAATAACTATTATGTTGACAGTAATTAGATTTACTAATGCTTTAACAGGCAACAAGAAAAAAGAAGCTTTTACAGAAGCTATAGGAAGAACAATAGGCTGGTGGAGCTTATTATTGAACAAACCAAAAATTGAAAAATGAAAACAAAAGAGACAATTTTAGAAACCAATTTGAAGCAAAAAGAGTTTTACAATAATAAAAAGAAAAATTTTGCAACAGAGGTTTGGTCAAAAATAAGGAATGGACTTTTAAACCGCATCAAAAAGAATATTGGTGTTCAAGACCAATCTTATGTTTTACATAAAGAATGGTTTGGCGACTTATCTTCAAAAAAAGTTTTGGATTTAGGCTGTTATTCAGGAAATTATTGGTCAATGTATTTGGCTGAAAATTCAAAGGAATATTTAGGGATCGATTTAAGTGATGTTGCGATTGCAAAATTGAATGAAAGAATTAAACATTTTCCAAATGCAAAAGCAAAAGCAATTGATTTTCTTTCGGATGAATTTGTAGAAAAGGATTTTGATTTGATTTACGCTTATGGTGTGCTCCATCATTTTGAAAATACATCAATTTTGATTGATAAACTGAATGAAAAATTAGCATTTGGAGGAGAAATCATAAGTTATGACCCACTTCAAACGAGTTTTCCAGTTAAAGTTTTAAGAACACTCTATAGACCTTTTCAATCGGATGCAGCATGGGAATGGCCATTCACAAAAAAAACATTTTATTTGTTTCAAAATTCTTTTGATGTTTTGGAAAGAAGAGGATTATTAGGCAAATCAAAATGGATCGCTCTAATAAATATTTTGCCTATTTCTGGAAAAAGAAAAAATGAAATTGGAATAAAATGGCACGGTCAGGATTGGCATAATTCAAGAACATCAGATTCAGTTTTGTTCAGCTGTATGCATGTAACAATGTTGATGAAGAAAAAAGGATAATTTAATGACTGTATTTTAGTTAATAGCTTCAGATTATAAAAAGATATCAGAAATATGGCAGTCGTTTTGCGGACACAAAGATTCTGACCATCTTGAAGTTATTAATTTAGACTCAATTATACTTAAATTCGAGTAGAGTGATAACATAAAGAAACTTCTATATTGGCATTCAAAAAAATATAGGAATGAGAAGTTAAATTATTTATCAATAAGTAAGAATTAAAATTTTTAAGGCTTTAAAGTGCAATAGAAAATATTAATAAAAATATGAAATTAGAATTATCAGTATGGACACATCATCTAAATCAAATTATCTACGCCTATTTTTATTTTTGTAAAAAAGAGAAAATAAAAGTTGAAATTATTTGCAATGAGCGTGTAAAACATAGTGGTGCAATATTATATGTGAATCAAAAGACTGTTTTTTTTGATTATCAAGATGATCCTGATTTTATTGATTTTCCTGAAAAATATGATTATTATTTTAAAAGATCACTTCGGGCTAATGACCGAAATAAAAATGTTTATCCTTTGAATTTTAATGTCCCAATGACTTACAAAACTTATTGGCTGTTATTGAATTTGAAATCTGATTTTTTGTTAAACAAATCTAATAGGACAGAAGTTATAAGAGCGATGGATAAATTTGCACTGTTTACAAATTCTTCTCATTCTATTTTAGATATTAGAAAATATCCAGTAAAAATAATTGATAATGGAGGCAAAATACTTTTTCATACAAGATTGTGGAATCCAGATAATAATGAGAATAAAGAAGAAAAAGAACGTAGAAGACATCAAAATGAATTTAGAATTAACGCATGCCGTTTATTAAAAAAAACATATAAAAATGCTTCGGTCGGTTTATTGGCAGATAATTTATCAAGAGAATTAGCTCCAGATTTATTGTTAGACCCTAAACATTCGGATAAAAAGAATTATCTTCAAACCTTACGTAATTATGATATATGTATTGCTGATGATGGATTAAAAGATACACCAGGATGGAAAATAGGTGAATATTTATTGCATGGAAAGGCAGTTGTAACTACTCCATTAAATGTTGAAATTGATAATTTTAACGAATATACAAATTATGGAAAATTAAGTACGCGAAATTCATATTTTGAATTACCCGAAAAAATTGATAATCTTCTTGAAGAAAAAAAGTATTTAGTAATGGGTGAAAATAATTTATTGTGGAGTGATATATATTTACATCCTAAAAATTACATTAAAAGAATCTTGTCTATAATTGAAAATAAAAGCTAGAATTGAAACCAATTAAATTTGCAATTATAACCCATGTTATTCATATCCAAAAAGAAAATGAATTTTTTGGATACGCACCGTATGTTCATGAGATGAATTTTTGGATAAAATATATAGATGAATTAATTGTTGTCGCTCCTTTGGAAAAAAAAAACTGAGTGAAATTGATATTGCTTATAGATTTCAAAAAGTCGATTTTAGGAGTATTCCAAATTTTAATTTTATAAGTTTAAAAAACACTCTTGGCTCGATATTTAAATTGCCTCTAATTTTTTGGAAAATTTTTTTGGCAATGAAAAATGCGGATCATATCCATTTGCGATGTCCAGGAAATGTTGGTTTAATAGGATGTGTTGTCCAAATTTTTTTTCCAAATAAAAAGAAAACCGCTAAATATGCAGGCAATTGGGATCCAGAAAGTGAACAGCCTTTATCATATCGTTTGCAAAAATGGATTCTTAGTAATTCTTTTTTAACTCGTAATATTCAAGTTTTGGTTTACGGAGATTGGAAAAATCAATCCAAAAATATAAAACCATTTTTTACGGCAACCTATTCAGAAACAGAGAAAGAAATTATTTCAAAAAATAGTTTAGATGTAAAGGCCGAGTTTATTTTTGTTGGTAGTTTGGTTTCAGGTAAAAATCCCCTTTATGCCATAAAGTTAATTCAAGAATTGGTTAAAAAAGGAATAAATGCAACTTTGAGTTTATATGGAAATGGTCCCGAAAAGCATAATTTAGAGATTTATATTAAAGAAAATAAACTAGAAGAGCATATTATTTTACACGGAAATCAAAATAAAGAAACAGTAAAAAAAGCCTATCAAAAAAGCCATTTTGTAGTACTGCCATCAAAAAGCGAAGGATGGCCTAAAGCAATAGCCGAAGGGATGTTTTGGGGTTGTATTCCTCTTTCTACTAAAGTTTCGTGTGTGCCATTTATGCTTGATTACGGTAATAGAGGTGTTTTATTGGAGATGAATTTGCAAAAAGACGTGTTTGAACTTGAAAATCTTCTCAAAAACAATGACGCTTTTATGTCTAAGAGTAAATTAGCCCAAGAATGGTCTCAGAACTATACTACTGATTTTTTTGAGACTGAAATTAAAAATTTGCTGTAACAATGAGGGTTGTACAAATAATAGATACCTTGGAAGCTGGCGGAGCCGAACGCATGGCGGTAAATTATGCTAATGCATTGTCAAAAAAAATTGAATTTTCAGGATTAATTGCGACTCGAAAAGAAGGTTTACTTTTGAATCAGATTGATGCGGAAGTTAATTACTTGTTTTTAAATAAGAAGAAACTAATAGACTTAAAAGCTGTTTTTGTAGCGAGATCTTATATTAAAAAGAATGCAGTTAATGTTATACATGCCCATAGTTCTTCATTTTTTTTAGCTGTTCTAATTAAATGCGTTTTTCCAAAAGTCAAAATTATTTGGCATGATCATTATGGAATTTCGCAAAATTTAGCAGAACGAAAAAATATAGGATTAAAAATAGGGTCATTTTTTTTTATGGGCAGTATTGCTGTAAATTCGGCTTTAAAAAATTGGGCTGAAACCTATTTAAATGTCAAGAATGTTGTCTATTTTCCTAATTTCATCGATGAGATTATTGACACGAAAAAAGTGTTTTCGTTAAAAGGAAATGATAATAAAAGAATTATTTGTGTTGCCAATCTGCGTCCGCAAAAAAACCATGAATTATTAATTAAAACTGCACATTTAATTAATGAAAAATATCCAGATTGGACTTTTCATTTTTTCGGAAAAGATTTTCATGATAATCATTCTGAAAAGATTAAAAATTTAATTGTTGAATTAAAATTAGAAAAATCTGTTTTTCTCTATGGGACTGTTGATAATGTGGCTTCTGTATTAGAACAGTGTCAGATTGCAGTTTTGCCATCTTTATCAGAAGGTCTTCCGCTGGCAATTTTAGAGTATGGTCTTTATAAAAAAGCAGTGGTAGCTACAAATGTTGGTCAAATTTCAGAAATAATTAACTCAGATAAAGAAGGTTTTCTCGTTAATTCGAATGATATAAATCAATTCACAGAGGCAGTACTAAGATTAATTGAAAATGAAAATGAACGTATCCAAATGGGGCTAGCATTGTATGATATTGTTGAATCAAATTATTCTCAAAAATCGATTATTAAAGATTATTTATTATGGTTAAATTCTTTAACTAATTTTACTTCTAAAATTCCAGTTCAAATACATTAATGAAAAACAAGAACATTACATATAGTTACCTTATTTTATTGCATTTCCTGATTGCTCTGGCAGTTTTTGTTTTGCCAATTCTTTCGAAACTATATGCGTTTATAATACCTATAGCAGGAATTTATCTGGTAACTAAAACAAAAAATCAAAATAATGAAGTATTGCTAGTTGGTGCATATCTAGTTGGAGCAGAAGTTTTTTTGCGAATGACAGGAGGAAATTTTAATAATGAATATGTGAAATTTAATCTTATTTTTTTTATGTTCTTAGGCATGATTTATAGTAGTTTTTCTGCATCTTCCATTATTTATTGGTTTTTCTTGATTTTGCTTATTCCTTGTATTTTGATTACAGCTTCAGTAGATCAAGTTGGCATTGATGTTAAAAAACTATTATTTTTTAATCTTTCTGGACCCGTTTGCTTAGGAATTTGTTCCATTTATATGTTTTCAAGACGGATTCAATTTTCTCAATTACAGAATATTATGTCGGTAATGGGGTTGCCAATTTTAACCACAACAATTTATTTGTTTTTATATAACCCCAGTGTCAGAGATGTAGTGACTAGTACAGGTTCAAATTTTGAAACATCAGGTGGATTTGGACCAAATCAGGTTGCAACAATTTTAGGATTGGGAATTTTTGTTTTTTTTACGCAGCTTGTATTATTTTCAAAATCAAGAAAGGAAATTATTTTGAATATATGTTTACTGCTGTTTGTAAGTTATCGTGGAGTTGTAACATTTTCGAGAGGCGGTATTATTACTGGAGTTGTTATGATTGTTTGCCTTTTGTTTTTTTTGTATCGATTTTCTAATGCAAAAGGAAAAGCAAAATTCAGTTTGGTATTTATCTTAACGGGGTTAATGGGTATTGGAATTTGGACTTACAGTTCTATTCAAACAAGAGGACTTATTGACAAACGTTATGCAAATAAAGATGCCTTAGGAAGAGTAAAAAAAAGTAGTCTAAGTGGGCGAGAAGAAATTATGGACTCAGAGATAAAGCTCTTTTTAGATAATCCTATTATGGGAGTAGGTGCTGGAATGGGTAAAGCGATACGAGAAGAATCTGGAACTGTAATTGCCTCTCACAATGAAATAACTCGAATGCTAGCAGAACATGGAATGTTTGGTGTTTTCGCGCTTTTAATATTATTTTTAACACCATTAATTCTTTTTATTAATAATAGACAGCATCTTTATTGTATCTCTTTTTATCTTTTTTGGTTGCTGACCATAAATCATGCCGCAATGAGAATTGCAGCGCCAGCTTTTATTTATGCTTTATCATTGCTCTCAGTACGAATTACTATACCGGAAAAAGCTGAAAATTAAGGCAGTGAATTGTAATTTTTTATAATACATTTGTGTCGAAGAAAAAGTCCCCAAACTTTAAAACTTACGACTTATTATGACTACTAAAAAAATGCATTTCGAGATTTCGGAAAGGAAAATACTATTGCATATTTTTGATGCTGCTTTTATTTTTACAGGTTTATATGTCTTACATTTTTTATTTGATAACCGGTATTATCTATTAGATTGGGATTATTTTTATAGACCAGTTATACTTATTGCTTATGTAATTATCTTTGGAGTAATTTTCGAAATGTATAACCTCCAGGTTGCTAGTAATCAGTTTCAAATACTTCGAAGCGTTATTTTTGCCGTCACCGCAGCAATTATACTTTATTTATTTACACCTATTTTATCGCCTGAACTTCCAAAAAAACGTCTCGTTATTTTGGTATTCTATTTTACAGTTCTTGGCTCTTTGCTCGTTTGGCGATTTTTTTACGCCATTTTCTTGGCTTCACGCCGCTTCTCTCAGAATGTTGTTTTAATATGCGATCAGGATCAGGTCGAAGAATTGGTTATGGGTCTTGAAAATGTTGATCCGCATTATACCATAATTGGCTTTGTTAATTCAGATTCCGTTTCGGATGAAAGCAACGAGTTTAATTATGTGAAAGAGATTAAGAAACATGATTTAGAAGATTTTGTAGTTCATCATAACGTTTCAGAAATTGTCATTGCTACTCAAAAAACAGACGGAATCACCGCTGATCTATACCAGCAATTACTTCACTTATTAGAATCAGGTAATATTATAAAAGAATACACGCAGGTTTACGAAAGTAAAACACAGCGAATTCCAGTACATTATATAGAACGTGATTTTTATCGTTTTTTTCCATTCAGCCGCAGTAACAGCAATAAATTGTATCTGATTTTAATTCGTTTAATAGAGTTTGTTCTGTCTTTTATTGGTTTGCTCTTTTGCGTCATTTTTATGCCATTTATTTTTATTGGCAATCTTATCGCAAATAAAGGCAGCTTATTTTATACGCAGGAACGTGTTGGAAAAAACGGTGTTATCTTTAAAATTTATAAGTTCAGGACAATGATTGAAAATAATGATGTCAATGGTCCATTTGCGCAGACAAATGATAAAAGAGTTACTCCATTTGGAAAATTTATGCGTAAATCCAGATTAGATGAATTGCCACAGTTTTTTAATATTTTAGTGGGAGATATGGGAGTAATTGGCCCAAGACCTGAACGTCCTTTTTTTGTTAATGAAATAGCAAAAGTAATGCCTTTTTATGAAACACGACATGTTATAAAACCGGGTTTGACTGGCTGGGCTCAGGTAAATTATTCATATGGCGAATCTATTGATGAAAGTCTGATAAAACTTCAATATGATTTATATTACATTAAACACCGCAGTATTTTTTTAGATTTAAGCATTACTTTCAAAACAATTACAACGGTTTTGTTTTATCGTGGACAATAAATCTAGATAATTATCGGAATGCGTTTTTTGTTTCTGATAACGACTCTTATTAAAACAAATCCGCTGGTAATAATAATTGGCAACATAATAAAAAAGTGCGCTTTATTGATTAGGAAAAGAGTGTATGCTAATAGAAAAATTAAATGCAAAACGGCAAATCGATACGTCCATCTTTTGTTTTTCAGAGCTGAAAAAATAATCAAAATCAACAAGAACGGACTAAATAATAGTACATTGTAATTCATAGCTAATTCGTGGTGAAATGAATAAAATCCCACCGAAACAAAAAAGATTCCCATTAAGGATAAAATAAAAAGATAGATTTTATCAACTATTTTATTCTTGGCTAAAACCACAAAAAGCAAAATGATTAAATAGGTATAGATATTGTTCCACCAAGATTTTGGAGTTTCTTTTGTGAATTGTAATAATGTTTTAGTTTTACCAGCAAACGGCTGATTGTGAAAAGTAGTTTTCTCTAAGCTGTTTTTTAATTCAAAAGGAAGGAAAATTTTCGTTCCCAATTGGTCAACTTTAGTCCCAAATATGATACTCGTACCTAATTGTTCGTAAAAATGTCCATTAAAATAGGGGAAAAGAATAGAGCGATATGTTTTGTCAGTATCATCTTTTTTGACAATCACATTAGTGCTCAATGAGTTGTTGATCATGTCAACCACCATTGAAGTACAGTTTTTATCAATAAACTTATAAGTATAATATCTTTCTTCAGAAGCCAAAACGGCATTTAATTTGTCGAAAAGTTTCTGTTTTTGATCTAATGAAATTAATAATTCTTGTTCAAGAATACTTCTTTTTTCATAAGTGTATTCATCTAAAAAATCAGCAAAAGAATGTACAGTTGCAAAATATTGTAAATCTCCTTTAGCAAATTTCATTACGAAATTAGGGGTTCTAAAATCAAAAGCTCCATAATTGTAAACAACATCAAAGTTGTTTTCAGGGTCGGAAACTCGAATCCCTGTATGTCCAAAAAAAGAATAACTTTCGTTTCCGAGTCCGCAAGTTAGAACGCTTATTTTAGCATCTTTTGATAAAGGAAGATTTTGGCTGAAACCAACAAAACTCAGTAATAATAGTAAACAAAAAAGTGTGTTTTTGAAAATGACATTTTTCATAATTTAAAATTTTTAAGAAGTTTAATGGTTTTGCAAAAATTATCTAAAGATACCTAAATCTACTTTTAAAGAAAAAATATTCGAATAAAGAGCCGTACTTTGATTTCCTAAGTCGGTCAAGGCATAATCTACCTGAATTCCTTTGTATTTGAAACCAAGACCAATATTCGGTTGGAAATTTACTTTTTCAGTATTGTCTAATTGTGTGACATTCTGAAAATTTCCCGCACCGGCTCTTAAGAAAACAAGATCTGTATAGCCAAATTCAAATCCGACGGCAGGGTCAATACTTACTACTTTTGATGAAATAATGTCGTTTGTTTGTTCAAATCGCATATTCAAATTTGTAGCCACTAAAAGACTATAATCATTATGGAAATCAAACTTTTTTGAAACACCTAATTGTGCTTTTGGCAAAGTAATTTCTGTGCTTTCAGGTAATTCATTGTTTTCTCCGGGAATAGCATTGGCAATTTTTGCATATTCTTGTTCGTCAATATTCCAGACATTATATGTGGTTGTTATATCACGAAGCATCAAGCCAAATTTCCAGTCATTACGTTCAAATTGCAATCCAACATCAAAACCAAAACCCCATGAATTGGCAAATTTTCCAATAATTCTTCTGATTATTTTTGCATTTACGCCATATTGAAAACCATCAACCGGCAATTTTCGTGCATACGAAAAAGTAAAACCATAATCTGCTGTCGAGAATAAGCTGATTCGGTTATAATCAATATTTCCCTGACTGTCGATTAATTGAGTAGTGTCCATTATATCATCAACGCCAAAACGAATCATTGAGATTCCCCAAGCGCTTCGGTCGTCAATTGGACTTGCGTACGCTATAAAATCATATTGCGCAATGTTTGCAAAATAGTTGGCATGCATTAACGAAATTTGATGGTCTTCAAGATTGGTTAAACCTGCTGGATTCCAATAAACTGCATTCACGTCATTTGTAGAAGCGACAACGGCACTTGACATTCCTAATGCAGCAGCATCAACACCAATATTCATAAACTCATTCGAATATTTTCGAACAGTTTGTGCGTACTGTGCAGTAAAACTCCAAAACAATAAAAACGTAAAAAGTTTTTTCAACAAGTTATTTTTTTGCAGACTGAGGCCTGTTTTTAATTTTTACCAAAAATATAATATTTTACTCATCTAATTTCTTTCTTTTGAGAAATATTGCAGAAGTACAGAACTTTAACTAAAAAACTCTTGCAAAAACCTATTTTACATGCACTTATTATACTAAATTTGTTCCTTACCATTATCAAATTTTATAAAGATGAATATTAAAAAACACATTCCTAATTTAATTACATTAATAAATCTTTTTTGTGGCTGTGTTGCCGTTGTTTACATTTCGCAAGCCAATTATGAAATGGCTTTTTACATGGTTTGTTTAGGAATCTTTTTTGATTTTTTTGATGGTTTTTTTGCGAGATTATTTAAAGTTTCCAGTCCGCTTGGATTACAGTTGGATTCTTTGGCAGATATGGTAACCAGCGGAGTTGCGCCTGGCTATGTAATGTATAATATGTTTGCGAATAGCGGTCATCAATTAGGGACAAGTCCATTGATTCCGTTTTTTGGATTTATTATAACCTTAGGTTCTTGCTATCGATTGGCTAATTTTAATATCGATACTCGTCAAACCGATTCTTTTATTGGCTTGCCAACTCCTGCAAATGCACTTTTTATTTTAGTTTGCATTTGGTTCTTGACATGTATTCTGATTCTTCGCTTATTATTCTTGAATTATTGACAAACCAATGGGTTTTATTGGCTATCACTTTATTCAGTGCTTATATTTTGAATGCAGAAATTCCGTTGTTTGCTTTAAAAATCAAGAAATTTCAATGTAAAAGATAATGCACTTCAAATCGTGTTTTTATTAATTTCGGTTGTATTGGTTCTTTTGCTTCATTACATCGCAATTCCTTTAATCATCATTTTTTATGTATTGTTATCAGTCATAAATAATATGTTTTTGAAAAAGTAGTTTTTCATTGTAATGGCAAGAAAAACAACTTACCGTAAGACCTATTATTCAAGAAAACCCAACTGGAAGATCTTTTCTTTAGCAAAGTGATTCGCTTTATTGGTTTTTCTTTTTTGGCGGTGCTTTTTTTTGGAACAATTTATCATTATCGTGCAGGGTTGGCGTATTATCTCGGATTTAAATCGGAAAAAGTTTTAGATGAAGATGAAGTAGACAAGCACCTTTCTGATGTTAGAAATATTCAGGTTCTTGAAAATCATAAAGGAAAAGTAGTCGGAATTGATGTTTCTGAGTTTCAAGGAAAAGTAGACTGGGAGGAAGTTGAAATTTTAGAGGAAAAATATCCTGTTCAATTTGTTTTTATTCGAGCAACTGCTGGAAATGACCGTGTTGACGGTCAGTTTAAGCAAAATTGGCATGGCGCCAAAAGAAAATAAAATTATGCGTGGCGCTTATCATTATTACCGTCCGAACGAAAATTCTATAGAGCAGGCTAATCTTTTTATTAAAACGGTAAAATTGCAAAAAGGTGATTTGCCGCCTGTTTTAGATATTGAAAAATTGCCAGAAGAATCAACCTTTGGATAGTTTGAAAAAAGGATTGAAACGTTGGTTGAACAAAGTTGAAGCACATTATCAAGTTCGTCCAATAATTTATACAGGTGAAAGATATTATGCTGATTTCTTAAAAGAAGAATTTAGCGAATATTTATTCTGGATTGCCAATTACAATTTCTACAGAGAAAAAATCGAAGACGACTGGCTTTTTTGGCAGTTCACAGAAAAAGCTTCTTTGCCGGGAATCAAACAGCAGAGTCGATGTGAATATTTATAATGGCGACTTAGAACAACTGCAGTTTATTACTGTAGAGTAGAAGTGTTCAGTCTTCAGGTTTTTAGTGATCAGTTTAGGGTGAAAAAAAATCAATTTTTTAGATTCAGATCAAAACTGAATGCTAAAAAACTGATCATTAATTACTTTTTATGAACTGATTACTAAAAACCTGAACACTGAATGCTTTTTTTTAAAATTCAAGTTTCTTTTTACGAAGTTCAAAGTTTTGTCCAAGATAAACACGGCGAACCATTTCATCTTCAACTAATTCTTCTGGAACTCCGGCTTTCAGGATTCCTCCTTCAAACATTAAGTATGTTTTATCGGTAATTGCTAAAGTTTCCTGAACGTTGTGATCGGTAATTAAGATTCCGATATTTTTATTTTTTAATTGCGCTACAATTCTTTGAATATCTTCGACTGCAACTGGGTCAACTCCCGCGAAAGGTTCATCTAATAAAATGAATTTTGGATCTGTTGCCAGAGCACGTGCAATTTCAGTACGACGACGCTCTCCTCCAGAAAGTAAATCGCCTCGATTCGTACGAATATGTTCTAAGCTGAATTCTTCAATTAAACTTTCCATTTTTGCAATTTGAGCTTCTTTCGAAAGTTTGGTCAATTGCAAAACGCTCAAGATATTATCTTCAATGCTAAGTTTTCTAAAAACAGAAGCTTCTTGTGCCAAATAACCAATTCCTTGCTGTGCACGTTTGTACATTGGGTAATCGGTAATATTCAAATCATCAAGATAAATATTCCCTTGATTTGGTTTTACCAATCCAACAATCATATAAAACGAAGTTGTTTTTCCAGCACCATTCGGACCCAAAAGCCCCACGATTTCTCCTTGATTTACTTCAACAGAAATTCCTTTTACAACACTTCGGCCTTTGTATGTTTTGATTAAATTATCGGCTCTTAGCTTCATTTTTTTTAATTAGATAATGTGTCAATTTGATAATGAGATAATTAATCTCTGACGGGCAAAATAAGTGAAAATAAATCAATCAAATAAATGAATTAACATATCGTATGAAATTATCTAATTGACTAATTATCAAATTTTCTAATTATTTTTCAGCTTCTTCCAAAGCTTCCCAAAATTCGTAAGCTCTTCTTAAATGCGGAATTACAATTGTTCCTCCAACAAAGTTGCGATTCCCATTGCTTCCATCATTTCTTCTTTAGAAACGCCTTCTTTATAACTTGTTTCCAAATGGTATTTTACACAGTCATCACATCTCAAAACTGTAGATGCAACTAAGCCTAAAAGCTCTTTGGTTTTTACATCAAGAGCTCCAGGAGCGTATGCATTTGTGTCAAGGTTAAAAATTCGCTTTACAATTTTGTTATTGTCAGCTAATAATTTTTCGTTCATTTTAGAACGATAGTCGTTAAATTCTTGTATTAATTCAGACATTTTCTTTCATTTTATTTCTATAAACAATCCTTGAAATTAGGATACTCACTTCGTAGATAATCAGCATTGGTATTGCTACAATGGTTTGGCTTACTACATCTGGCGGTGTTACAATTGCAGCAATAATTAAAATAATTACAACAGCATATTTCCAATATTTTCTTAAAAAAGCAGGAGTTACAAGTCCTAATTTGGTTAAGAAATAAATAGCGATTGGCAATTCAAAAAAGATTGCACTTCCTAAGATACTTGTTTTTACCATTCCCATGTAAGACTCAAGTGTAAACTGGTTTTTTACAACATCACTTACGGAGAAAGTAGCAACGAAATTCACCGACATCGGAATTACAACATAGTATCCAAATAGGACTCCTAGAAAGAAAAGAAGCGAAGAAACAAAGATGAATACCTTCGCATTTTTACGTTCTTTCTCATATAAAGCCGGGCTGATGAATTTCCAGATTTCCCATAAAATATAAGGGAAACTCAGAATGAAACCTGCCAAAAGACACATCCAAACAAATATATTTACCTGTCCTTCCATTTCTGTATTCTGAATAATAAAATTCAGTTCAGTAATACAAATGCTGTCTGCAAATCCTAATGAATGTGATAAATCACAGAACCATACATAGGTAAAAAATGTTGGTCTAATAGGACCTAAAATAATTTGGTCAAACAAATAATCACTAATAAAATAAGTCACAAATGCCATAATGCATATTGCAATTGTGCTTCTAACTAAAAGCCATCTTAATTCTTCAAGATGGTCTAAAAATGACATCTCGCCAAGGTTTTTCTTTGCCATTATACGATTCCTTCTTTTAAAATGTCATGTAAATGTAATACTCCTTTGTATTCTCCATTGTCGGCAACGATTAGTTGTGTAATCGAAAAATCTTCCAAAATATTCAAGGCATCAACAGCCATTGTTTCCGACGAAACTAATTTTGGATTTTTTGACATAATATCTCTTGCGGTTAAGTCAGCAATACTATCTACGTCATTTAGCATTCTTCGGATGTCTCCATCAGTAATAATTCCGACAATTTTATCATTTTCGATAACAGCTGTTACGCCCAATCTTTTTTCAGAAATTTCAAAAATAGCTTTTTTGATTGAAGTTTCTGGTGTAACCATTGGTTTTAGTGAATGTTCAATCATGTCTTTAACCGTAAGCAAGCAGTTTTTTTCCTAAAGCACCACCTGGATGATAAATGGCAAAATCTTCGGGTTTAAAATCGCGCATTTCCATTAAACAAACCGCAAGTGCATCGCCCATTACAAGTTGTGCTGTTGTGCTGTTTGTTGGTGCAAGATTTATTGGGCAGGCTTCGCATTTCGACAGTGGTATTTAAAACATAATCTGAACCTTTTGCTAAAAATGAAGTTACGTTGCCAGTAATTGCAATTAAAGTATTTCCGAAACGTTTTAATAACGGAACTAAAACTTTAATTTCAGGACTGTTACCGCTTTTCGAAATGCAAATAACAATATCTTCATTCTGTATCATGCCCAAATCACCATGAATAGCTTCAGAGGCGTGTAAAAACATAGAAGGAGTTCCGGTTGAGTTAAAAGTGGCAACCATTTTTTGAGCAATAATCGCGCTTTTTCCAATTCCGGTAACGATCAGTCGGCCTTTGGTTTCGTAAATGCGTTGAGTAGCTTCGTAGAAATTTTCGTCAAGAAAATCAATTAGTTTTGTAATTGCTTCACTTTCAGATAGTATGGTTTTTTTGGCGATCGCCAATATATTTTCTTTTGTGATCAAAACAGAATATTTAAAATTTGTATGTATAAAAGAAAGTTGTATCTTTATGTGTTGCAAATTTATACAAAAATACCATTAATATAAAGAATGAATTCAAACGAAATTGAAATACACAAGGAATTAAAGAAGTATTTCGGCTTTAGCCAATTTAAGGGCTTGCAGGAGCAAGTCATTACAAGTATTTTGGGTAAGAACGAATACTTTTGTAATTATGCCTACAGGCGGTGGAAAGTCTCTTTGTTATCAATTGCCCGCTTTAATTCAGGACGGAACAGCCATTGTTGTTTCTCCTTTGATTGCTTTGATGAAAAATCAGGTTGATGCGATTCGAAGTCTTTCTTCAGAAAACGGAATTGCTCATGTACTGAATTCCTCCCTCACAAAAACAGAAATTGCCCAGGTAAAAAAAGATATTACTTCTGGTTTGACCAAACTTTTGTATGTTGCGCCCGAATCTTTAACAAAAGAAGAATATGTTGCTTTTTTGCAAAGTGTGCCCATTTCATTTGTTGCGATTGATGAAGCGCATTGTATTTCAGAATGGGGACATGATTTTAGGCCGGAGTACCGAAACCTGAGAAATATTATCAAGCAATTAGGGCAAGTGCCAATTATTGGACTTACCGCAACTGCAACCCCAAAAGTTCAGGAAGATATTCTGAAAAACCTTGATATGTCTGATGCCAATACTTTTAAAGCATCATTCAACAGACCGAACTTGTTCTACGAAGTTCGTACAAAAACAAAAAATATTGAGTCGGATATTATTCGATTTATCAAACAACATAAAGGCAAATCTGGAATTATTTACTGCTTGAGCCGTAAAAAAGTAGAATCAATTGCCGAAGTTTTACAAGTCAATGGAATCAGTGCTGTTCCTTATCATGCAGGTTTAGATGCCAAAACGACGCGCCAAACATCAGGATATGTTTTTGATGGAAGATGTAGATGTCGTTGTGGCAACAATTGCTTTCGGAATGGGAATCGATAAACCAGACGTTCGTTTTGTAATTCACCACGATATTCCAAAATCACTTGAAAGTTATTATCAAGAAACAGGTCGTGCCGGCCGTGATGGAGGAGAAGGACATTGTCTTGCGTATTACTCTTATAAGGATGTAGAAAAGCTGGAGAAATTTATGTCTGGAAAACCGGTTGCAGAACAGGAAATTGGTTTTGCGCTTTTGCAGGAAGTGGTGGCTTACGCCGAAACTTCAATGTCACGCCGAAAGTTTCTTCTTCATTATTTCGGTGAAGAATTTGACAGCGAAACTGGTGAAGGTGCAGATATGGATGACAACGTTCGAAATCCGAAAAATAAAGTTGAAGCCAAAGATCAAGTGGTTAAATTGTTGGAAATCGTTCGTGACACTAAACATATTTATAAATCAAAAGAAATTGTGTTTACTTTAATTGGACGTATAAATGCTGTGATCAAAGCACATAAAACAGATACTCAATCGTTTTTTGGGTCAGGTTCTGATCATGATGAAAAATATTGGATGGCGCTTTTTCGACAAGTTTTGGTCGCAGGATATTTGTCAAAAGATATTGAAACTTATGGTGTGATAAAAATTACGAAAGCGGGATTGGATTTTATTAAAAAACCGGTTTCGTTTATGATGTCTGAAGATCATGAATACAGTGAAACTGAAGATGAAGCAATTGTAACCGCAGCGAAAATCATCTGGAACTGCCGATGAAGTTTTAATGGGAATGTTTCGTGAACTGCGTAAAAAAGTAGCCAAAAAACTTGGAGTTCCGCCTTTTGTTGTATTTCAAGACCCTTCCCTTGAAGATATGGCGTTGAAATATCCAATTTCATTAACTGAATTATATCAATATTCATGGTGTTGGAGAAGGAAAGGCCAAAAAATATGGTGGAGAATTTGTTGCCTTAATTAGCCGTTATGTAGAGGATAATGATATTATTCGTCCAGATGATTTGGTTGTAAAATCTACCGGAGTGAATTCGGCTAATAAATTATATATCATTCAAAATATTGATAGAAAATTTTCTCTAAATGATATTGCTTCTGCGAAAGGTTTGTCAATGGATGCCTTGATTAAAGAAATGGAGCAGATTGTTTATTCTGGAACAAAGTTAAATATCAAATATTGGGTCGATGATATGCTAGACGATGATCAACAGGAAGAAATTCACGATTATTTCATGGAATCTGAATCGGATAAAATCGAAGATGCCCTAAAAGAATTTGATGGCGATTATGATATTGATGAATTGCGTTTAATGCGTATTAAGTTTATCAGTGAAGTAGCTAATTAAGTCATAAAGTTAAAAAGTCGAAAGTCTTAAAGTCTGAAGTTTATGTTAAAAACTTTTGACTTTAAGACTTTTGACTTTCGACATAAACTTCCCCACGATGCGGTTTCAAAGCATCTCTAACCTGAATCATATTTTCATCGGTAACAACCATAAAAGCGGTTGCGTGCATGTCGTTTACGATTTTAAATCCAGTGATATTTAAAGGTAATTTTTCGATTGCGATATATTCTTTTAAATGAATTTCGTGATGCTCGGCTGTTTTTGCAGATGCAGGACCGCGAAAATCCCAAATTAGTTTTATTTTTCTAGACATTTTTTTAAAAGTGCAAAGGTTGAGAGTTGCAAAGGTACAAAGTCTTTTTTGAAAAAGGTTCTAAGATTCTGAGATGCTAAGGTTCTAAGTCTTTTTGTAGAGGCGCACTGCAGTGCGTCTAATTGTTGTTAAAAGATTTTTTTTAATCCAAATAAATCTGTGGCTAAAAATAAATTTTAAAGATTTTATGCAAAATAGATATGGGTAAAATCTGTTTTGATCTTTGTAAATCAATCGCCAATTTTACAGTAAGCATAAAATCTCATTTCAAAATGTTATTTTTGCCTCTTCTTTTCATAGAAAGAAAAGCTAATGAAAATAAGATACAATGCCAAGAGAACTTTTACTTCAGGTAACTCCAGAAACTGCTGCAAACGAAGTGTTGCTAAAAGACTATTTGTCTAAACAAATAAAGGTTTCTCCACAAGAAATTCAACATGTTACAATTTTAAAACGATCAATTGATGCGCGCCAAAAAGCGATAAAAATCAATTTGAAAGTTATTATATATTTAAAAGGAGAAGCTTTTCAGGAAACTAAAATTGAGCTTCCTTTATATAAAGATGTTTCATCGGCACAGGAAGTGATCGTTGTTGGCGCAGGTCCAGCCGGACTTTTTGCAGCTTTGCAATTAATTGAATTAGGCTTAAAGCCAATTGTAATCGAACGCGGAAAAGACGTTCGTGGACGCCGACGCGATTTGAAAGCAATCAATGTTGATCATATCGTCAACGAAGATTCGAATTATTGTTTTGGAGAAGGCGGAGCCGGAACTTATTCTGATGGAAAATTATATACCCGTTCTAAAAAACGTGGTGATGTAACTAGAATTTTAGAACTTTTAGTTGCTTTTGGAGCTTCAGAAGATATTTTGGTTGAAGCACATCCGCATATTGGAACCAATAAACTTCCAAAAATTATTGAAGATATTCGAAATAAAATCATCGAGTTTGGCGGACAGGTTTTGTTTGATACACGAGTTGATGATATTTTGGTAAAAAATAATGAAGTTGAAGGAATCGTAACTCAAAACGGAGATAAGATTCTAGCTAATAAATTGATTTTGGCGACAGGACATTCAGCGCGTGATATTTTTGAATTGTTAGATAAAAAGAAGATTTTTATCGAAGCAAAACCTTTTGCTTTAGGTGTTCGTGCAGAACATTCGCAGGAATTAATTGACAGTATTCAGTACAGTTGTGATTATCGCGGTGAACATTTGCCTCCAGCACCATATTCGATCGTGAAACAAGTTAACGGACGCGGAATGTATTCGTTCTGTATGTGTCCGGGTGGCGTTATTGCGCCTTGTGCTACAAGTCCGGGAGAAGTGGTTACAAATGGATGGTCGCCATCTAAACGTGATCAGGCAACAGCAAATTCTGGAATTGTAATTGAATTGAAATTAGAAGATTTTAAGCCTTTTGCAAAATTCGGTGCTTTGGCCGGAATGGAATTTCAAAAAAGCATCGAGCAAAAAGCATGGCATTTGGCAGGAGAAACTCAAAAAGTTCCAGCACAAAGAATGATTGATTTTACTCAAAATAAAGTTTCAGCCGATATTCCGAAAACGTCTTATGTTCCGGGAACAACTTCGGTTGAAATGGGACAGGTTTTTCCGGGATTTTTATCGCAGATTTTACGTGAAGGTTTTAAAGAATTCGGAAAATCAATGCGCGGTTATTTAACCAATGATGCTATTTTGCACGCACCAGAAAGCCGAACTTCATCGCCAGTCAGAATTCCGAGAGATCCTTTGACTTTAGAACATTTACAGATTAAAGGTTTATATCCATGCGGTGAAGGTGCAGGTTATGCTGGCGGAATTATCTCTGCAGCAATTGATGGGGAAAAATGTGCCTTGATGATTGCGGAAGCTTTAAAATGATAATATAAATGTGGTTTTGAAAACGAATGTCGCGTGAGGGATAGAGCTAAGCTACCGAAGTAGCAGTGAAAGCCCGACAGCAATAAAAAAAGGGCCGACTAAGCGTTTTGCATAGTTGGCCCTTTTTTTATTGCTGGCACGCCCAGATTATTATTTACGGAATTAAAATAATTTTTCCAGTACTTTTTCGGCTTTCTAAATAGTCATGAGCCAGTTTTCCTTCTGATAATTTGAAAGATGTTGGTTCTGAAAGTTTAATTTTTCCTTCGATAATCCAGTTAAAAAGTTGTGTTGCTCTTTTGATTCTTTCTTCTTTAGAATTTAAATAACTCCACAAATCACCTCCGGTTAAAGTTTTTGACCCATCCATTAACATTCTTGGATCTACAGGTTCAGGATCTCCGCCGGCCATTCCGAAGAAAACAACTTGTCCGCATTCTTTTGTGACTTCAAAACTTTCTTTTAAAGTGCTTCCAATGCTGTCGTATACAACATCAACACCGTTTGGAGTAGTCTTAAAAACTTGTGCTTTCCAATCTTCATTGTACAAGAAAACATGATCAGCTCCTTGCTCAATTGCAACTTTTGCTTTTTCAGAAGATGAGGTTAGTCCAATAACAGTTGCGCCTAAAAGTTTGCTGATTTGCGTTAAAATTTGACCAACGCCACCAGCAACTGCATGAATTAATACAGTTTCACCTCTTGCTGTTTTATGGCTATCGGTTGCTAAATAATGTGCTGTTAAACCTTGTAATAAAATCGAAGCTGCGGTTTCGAAAGAAATATTTTCCGGCAGTGGCAAAACGTGATTTACATTTACAGCAACCAATTCTGCATTAGCAAAAGGAACATCGGCGAAAGCCACGCGGTCGCCAACTTTATATTCAGAATGATTATTTGCATCAATAACAATTCCGGCGCCTTCGTAACCGGCAATAAAAGGTGGATTTCCTTTTAAATGGTAATTTCCTTTTCGTCTGTAAACATCGGCAAAATTTAGTCCGATGGCTTTCATTTCGACTAAAATTTCATCCTTTTTTAATTCCGGATTCGGTATTTCGATATATTCTAAAACATCTGAATCTCCGAAAACAGAGAAGGTAAGTGCTTTCATTTTTATACTTTTTTTGGACTACAAAAGTACGTTATCTTACTTCAAAATTTCAAAAAAATAAGCCTCATTTAATTTTTAAATGAGGCTTTAGAAAAGTTTTTTTTAGCCACAGATTAAATGGATTAGTAGGATTTTTTTAAATTTAAAACCTAAAAAATAATCTGTGAAAATCTTTTTATATTATCTGTGGCAAAAGAAAACTAGATTTTTGGAAATTTCATTTCGTTGAAAGTGCTTTTTTGTTTAGCCAAAGCTTCAACATCTTGCCATTTTCTAGGAGATTCGGCAGAAAGATTTTCGTATGAATCTTTTTTGATTAAAATATCATCTTCGATACGAACGCCGATATTCCACCATTTTTTATCGCATTTGCTGTTTGCCGGAATGTAAATTCCTGGTTCAACAGTCAAAATCATATTTTCTTTTAAAGTTTCCATATAATTTCCTTTGTCATGAACATCTAAACCAAGAAAATGTGAACAGCTGTGCGGATAGTAAATCCTGGCCTCTTTTGGGTCTGTAATGATGCCCAATTTGATTAATCCTTTTGCGATAATCTCTCTTGATTTGGTATTTAAGTCCTGAATTGGGGTTCCTTCTTTGCAAAGTTTAAAAACTTCTTCCTGAGCATCATAAACCAATTGATAAATTGCTTTTTGTTCTTCGGTAAATTTTCCGTTTGCCGGAATTGTTCTGGTAACATCGGCAGAATATCCATGATATTCTGATCCAACATCCATCAATAATAATTGGTTGTCAATTTTTGTTGCATTGTTTTCTTCATAATGTAAAATACATCCGTTGGCTCCGGCACCAACAATTGGCGGATAACCTTCGCCTTCGGCGCCGTAATGTCTGTGAACGTAAGCGTGAATTCCATCGGCTTCATTTTCACTCATATCAGGACCAACTGCTTTCATCACTTCGTTGTGGGCAATGCAGGAAAGTTTTACGGTTTTACGCATTAAATCAAGTTCTTCAGGAGTTTTTATTTCTCTAAGTGAGTTGGTGATATTTGTAAATAAATTTGTAGAAGTATCATTGTTTTGTGCAATTCCAGCTTTGGTTTTAAAAGCTTCAAGAAGGCCAAAAAGATCAAATCCGCTTTTATCATTTCCTAAATCTGTTGGAATTTTGTCATAAATAACTTTGTCAAATTTTTTAAAATCGATTGAAAAAGCATTAAAATCTTTGCCATTATAAACAGTTGAGAAACCAAGTTTTGATTTTGCGCCTTCAACGCCTAAACGTCTCCCAGTCCAAGTTTCTCTGCTGGCATTTCTTTCTCTTACAAAAAGAATTTCGTTGTATTTTTCTGTTCCTTGTTCTTCTTTAAAAAGCAACAAAACCGCATCTGGTTCTTTGTAACCGGTTAGGTAATACATGTCTGGATTTGCGTGATAAATGTAATTAACATCTTTTGAGAAAACCCTTTCTGGATAAGAAAAAACTACAGCTACAGAATTGGCAGGCATTAAAGCTCTAAAAGCTTCACGGCGCCCTTTGTGAAATTCTTTTGAAAGATAGTCTGTTGGGAGATTTTCTTGAGAATGAGCTTGTGAGAAAGTTAATAAAACGGCAAAGAATACTACTAATTGCTTCATTTTTTGATTTTTTTATTGATGTTTTTTGGTTTTTTGATTAGTGCAAATTACAAAAAAAATACAATCACATATTGTAATTTAAACGTTTGATTAATATTGTTTTAAGCAAAATGACGTAACTTAGAGATTGGAAAAATACGGTTTGATACAAAATTTAAATTTTAATTAATCGTAGAACTGGGCACGAATATTGAGAAAGCAATATTTATAAAGTAATTTTTAATCTTCAAAAACACATAATTTTTATGAAAAAATACACACTCGCAGCCGTTACACTTTTAATGGTATTATTGGCTTCTTGCAAAACATCAAAAGAGGCATCAAGTGGAGGAAATTTATTTGGTACAACTTGGGAATTAGAATATATCTCGGGACCAAGAATTGCTTTTGAAGGATTATATCCGAATAAAAAACCGCAAGTTACTTTTGATCAAAAAGAAACAAAAGTTTTTGGGAATAATGGTTGTAACGGATATAGCGCGCCTTATACTTTAAGCGGAAAATCATTAACTTTTGGAGAGCCGGGACCAAGTACAATGATGTTTTGCGACGGTGGAGGTGAACAGCAATTTTTACAGCAAATGAAAAAAATCACAAGCTATTCTATTGATAGGGATGGAAAGTTAAACTTAATTCAGGGCGATGTACCGATGATGAGGTTTAAAAAAGTGGCAAAACAATAGTTTCAGTTATTCAACTTTGTCAAAGTTTCAAACTTTGACAAAGTTCAACATAAACATAAATAAAAAGGGAAATGACAAATGATCATTTCCCTTTTTATTTCACTAGATTTTGCTTTTATTTCTTTTTCAGTTTGTCTTTAAAAACCTTTTCAAATTTTTCGATTTTTGGTTGAATCACCATTTTGCAATAAGGCTGATTTTTATTGTTTGCATAATAATTCTGATGATAATCTTCGGCTTTATAAAAAACTTTAAAAGGCTCTACTTTGGTCACAATCGGATTGCTGTAGACTTTTGCTTTGTTTAATTCGGCAATAATGCTTTGTGCAGCTTTTCTTTGTTCATCATTTTTATAAAAAATAACAGAACGATATTGGGTTCCAATATCTGCGCCTTGACGATTTAAAGTTGTTGGATCGTGAACGGTAAAAAACACTTTGAAAATTTCATTAATATCGGTTACATTTTTATCATAGGTTATCTGAACTACCTCGGCGTGACCAGTTTCTCCTGTACAAACTTCTTCATAAGTTGGATTCGGAACATTTCCTCCTGAAAATCCAGAAACCACAGATTTTACTCCGTCTAAGTTTTCGTAAACTGCTTCAACACACCAATAACAACCTCCGCCAAGCGTAATAATTTCAAGATTTGAAGCTTTTTTGTTTTGTGAAAATCCGCTTAAAGACAAAGTAAATAAACAGATTAAAAGTATATTTTTCATAATTAAATTATTTATTATCAGGTACAAAATCAAGAGCAATGGAGTTCATGCAGTAACGTTTTCCGGTTGGTTCAGGACCGTCGTCAAATAAATGTCCTAAGTGTCCACCACAACGTCCGCAAAGCGCTTCGATTCTTTCCATTCCTAGTGAATTATCATTTTTGTAAACGACACTTTTTTTGTTGTCTTGTTCGAAAAAACTTGGCCAACCGCAGCTGCTTGAGAATTTTGCGGTCGATCTAAAAAGTTTGTTGCCGCATGAAGCGCAATAGTAAGTTCCTTTTTCATCAGTGTTCCAATATTTTCCTGTAAAGGGCCTTTCTGTGTCTGCTTGGCGCATCACGGCATAAACATCTTCAGGCAAAACCTTTTTCCATTCGGCATCGCTTACATTTAATTTTGTTGTATCGGTATTTGAATAATAAGGATTTCCGGGTTTACTGATTTTGTTTTCCATAGCATTTGTTTTTTCAGACTGTTTTTTTGTGTTTTGCCCGCACGCCTGAAAAATAAAAAGAGGCATTATAAAGAAAAGACTGAAAATTAAGTTTTTAAATTTCATGATTTTTAGTTGAATTAATTTGTATTTCAAATATACGTTGAGATTTAACTTCGATATGTCGTGTAAATGACAATTCAGATTTTTTTAAGTATGTTTTAACTTTTCATTATTTACGTAAAAATAAGCGTCGCAGTTTTTGTATCTTATTTTTAAAGGATTTTTGTTTGTATAACTAATATACTATTCTGTTAATCAGAGCCTTGTAAAAACGCCAAAGTAGTTAAACTTTTCACAATGTCGTCTAGGATTTTATAGCCATTTCTTTTTTCGTATTTTTGTTAATTCAATACGCCCTATGACAGAAGAAAACGTAATATTAGTTAACGAAAACGACGAACAGATTGGCTTAATGCCAAAATTAGAAGCACATGAAAAAGCACTTTTGCATCGCGCATTTTCGGTTTTTATTTTAAATAATAAAAATGAAATCATGCTTCAGCAAAGAGCACATCATAAATATCATTCTCCTTTGCTTTGGACAAATACCTGCTGTAGTCATCAGCGTGAAGGCGAGAGTAATATTGAAGCCGGAAGCCGTAGATTGTACGAAGAAATGGGATTTAAAAGCGAACTAAAAGAGCTTTTTCATTTTATTTACAAAGCGCCTTTTGATAATGGTTTGACTGAGCATGAGCTTGATCATGTAATGATTGGCTATTATGATGATGAACCAGCCATTAACGAAGAAGAAGTTGAAGCGTGGAAATGGATGAGTATTGAAGATGTTAAGGCCGATATTGAAAAACAGCCCGAAATTTATACGGTTTGGTTTAAGATAATTTTTGATGAATTTGATCATTATCTCGAAGACCATAAATTATAACCAAAATTAACCAAAAACCTAAATGAGAGTAACCATATCAAGAAAAGCACATTTTAATGCTGCACATCGATTGCATAGGAAGGATTGGACGTCTGAAAAAAACAATGCTGTTTTTGGAAAATGCAATAATCCCAATTTTCATGGTCACAATTATGGTTTAACTGTTAGCGTTACAGGTAAAATTGACCCAGAAACTGGTTTTGTTTTAGATGTGAAAGTATTAGCGGATATTATACTTGAAGAAGTTGAGATTCCGTTTGATCACAAAAACCTGAATCTGGATGTTCCGGAATTTCAGGATTTGAATCCAACTGCAGAAAATATTGCTGTTGTGATATGGAATAAAATTAGAAAAAGAATTCAGCCTGATTTTGACTTAGAAATCGTTCTGAATGAAACGGACCGCAATTTTGTAACTTATAAAGGAGAATAATAAATGTCATTAAAAATAGGAGATATAGTTCCGAATTTTACTGCAAAAGATAATCACGGAGAACTTTTTGAAAGCCAAAGTGTTTTAGGAAGAAAGCCTTTAGTGATTTATTTTTATCCAAAAGATAATACGCCAGGCTGTACTACAGAAGCCTGCAGTTTCCGCGATCAATACGAAGATTTTAAAGATTTAGGCGCTGAAGTAATTGGTATTAGCAGTGATAGTGTAAAATCGCATCACAAATTTGCTAATAAATATAAATTGCCTTTTATTTTGTTATCAGATCAAGATAAAAGATTAAGACAGCTTTTTGGTGTCCGTAATAACTTATTTGGCCTTCTGCCAGGACGAGTAACCTACATTGTTGACAGAAATGGCGTTGTTATTTTTATTTTTGACAGTATGAATGCTGAAAAACATATTCAGAAAGCGCTGGAAACCATCAAAGAATTAGTATTATAGATTAAGAAAATAGTATTAGATCAATATTTAAATAATAAAGATATTAGCCAAAAAAATATGAGCACAAAATTATATCCATTGCAGTTTGAACCAATTTTGAAAGAAAGAATTTGGGGAGGCGAGAAATTGAAAACATTTTTAAATAAACCAATTACTTCAAAAATTACTGGCGAAAGTTGGGAATTGTCTACTGTTGAAGGTGATGTAAGTGTGGTTTCAAATGGCGATTTGAAAGGAAAATCATTAATGGAACTTATTGATGAAACGCCAAACGAAATTTTGGGAACTAGAGTTTATGAGCGTTTCGGAAAGCAATTTCCGTTACTTTTTAAATATTTAGATGCTCGCGAAGATCTTTCTATTCAGGTTCATCCAAATGATAAATTAGCAAAAGAGCGTCATAATTCTTTTGGTAAAACCGAAATGTGGTACGTAATGCAAGCCGATTCTGATTCAAGAATTATTGTTGGTTTTAAAGAAAACTCAAGCAAAGAGGAATATTTGAAACATTTGCATGATAATACACTTGTTTCTATTTTAGATGATGTAAAAGCAAAATCTGGTGATGTTTTCTTTTTAGAAACAGGAACAGTTCACGCAATTGGAGCAGGTTTGGTTGTTGCCGAAATTCAGCAGACTTCTGATATTACCTATCGTTTGTATGATTTTGATCGTGTTGATGCGCAGGGAAATAAAAGAGAATTGCACGTAGATTTAGCTCTTGATGCCATCAATTATAACAAAGTTGATACACAGAAGAAATACGAAACAAAATTAAATGTTTCGAATACGGTTGTTGACTGTCCTTATTTTACGACAAATTTTATTCCGTTAGAAGATAAAATCGAAGTTTCTAAATCTGGTGAAACTTTTACAGTTTATATGTGTATTGAAGGGAGCTTTGAAATAGAATATAATGGTTTTAAACAGACTTATATAAAAGGAGACACGGTTTTAGTTCCGGCTGCGATAAATGCATTTATTTTGAGTGGAAAAGCTTCAATTTTAGAAATTTACATTTCATAGCACTTAATCTAAAGATTATGTGTATTTTTGCAAACGCAAATTAAAATTATAATAAAAATGGCAAACGTTAAAAATTTAAAGAAAGACATCAATTTCGTATTAGGAGATATTATTGAAGCAGTTTACTTGTTTGAGATTTCAACTACAGGAAATCCTACTCCAGAAACGAATGCTTTAATCGATGAAGCGATCAGTGCATTTGATACTTTGATCACAAAAGTGAACGCAAAGAACGTTGAAAACAAAAAAGCGCACTTCAAACAAATCAATGTTGAATTGGAAGAAACTGCTAATCAATTGATTGCTAAAATCAACGAATTGTAAGCAAAAAAAAGTATAAAAAAGTGCAAATTTATTTTGGTAAAACGAAAAACCGCTTTATATTTGCACCCGTAATGAGTCGCCAGCGTAGCTCAGTTGGCTAGAGCAGCTGATTTGTAATCAGCAGGTCGTGGGTTCGAGTCCCTCCGCCGGCTCAACATAAAACCATCACAGAAATGTGGTGGTTTTTTAATTATAGAGAGAGGTGTGAAATTATTTTTGGAAATATAAAAAACAATTTTATCTTTGCACCCGGAAAATAGGCCGATGTAGCTCAGCTGGCTAGAGCAGCTGATTTGTAATCAGCAGGTCGTGGGTTCGAGTCCCTCTATCGGCTCCAAAACCATCACAGAAATGTGGTGGTTTTTTTATGCTCAAAATTTAAGGTTTGGTTTTTGTTTTGTTTCAGGTTTCAAGTTTCAGGTTTCAGGTTGCGGATAGATATTGTGAAGTCGAATATCATCACGCAAAGGACTTCGACTTCGCTCAGCCTGACAGCGTAATCAAAACTTGAAACTTGAAACCTGAAACCTGAAACCTCAAACCTGAAACTTCAAACCTGAAACTTCAAACCTGAAACCTCAAACTTCAAACTTGAAACTAAATTATTAGAACTTCTATTTAATATTATAGTAACAATATTTTTCTTATGTTTGTTTCTTAACCAAAAACCTATTACATAATGGAAGAAACTTCAGTATTTGAAAATTTTGAGATGCAGCTCGATCAATCTGCAAAAGATTTTTTAAAGGAAACCGCTAAGTGGGCTTATTTTTTAGCAATTCTAGGATTTGTCGGAATTGGACTTTTTGTTGTAATTGCAATTTTTGCGGGAGCACTTTTTTCTGCAATGGGAGCTGCAATGCCGAGAATGGGAGCTTTTGGAGGTTCTTTTGGCGCAATAATGAGCTTTTTTTATTTATTGATTGCGGCGGTTTATTTCTTCCCTGTTTACTATTTATTTAAATTTGGTTCAAATGCAAAAAGAGCATTCAGAGATAATGATTCTGAAGCGTTAACATCATCTTTGGGATATTTAAAATCACACTATAAATTTATTGGTATTTTAATGGTTTCTATTTTGGTATTGTATGCATTGTTTTTCTTGCTTGCTATTACCGGAGCTTTATTAGGAAGATAATCTTTTTAAAGTTTGAATATTTGACATAAAAAAAACGTCCTGAATTTTCAGGACGTTTTTTGTTTTATTCTGCTGCTGTAGGAGCTTTTTGTTCTTGTTTTTTAATATCAGCAACATATTTCGTTAATTTCTTTCCATAAAGCGATTGTGCTACTTTTGGCGTCATCGATTTTTGGATCGTATCTAAGAATTTGATATTGATGTCGTAAATCTCAGCTAAAGCAATGTAAGGCGCAATTTCGTGGTCTTTGTTGTTAAGAGCGAAGTTTGTCGCGTACAGATATTTTCTTTTGATATTTGATTCTTGTTTTGCGTTAAGGCTGTCAATTGCTTTTTGGTCGTTTCTTTTCATTGCCTTAAATCTTGGTTCAACTAAAGCTAGACTTTCGTCATTAAAACGACTGTTTATTTTTCTATACTCTTCGTATAATTCCTGATTTTTAGATCCTGTAATTTTAGCGCTAGAAATAAAGTTGTCTAAGTTTGTATCAATATTTATATTTCCAGGTTCTGCGAAGAATAAAATATTATTGTCCATTGAATTCGTTACGCCTCTGTCTAAAAACAAGTAAAGCATTTCAGGAGATTCAAGTTTGATGTCACGCTCAAAAGTTGCGTTTCCGTCAATTTTGATGCTGTCAATCGCAACAAGCGAAGTATCGACAATTCTTTGAATATATAAAGTTCCTTTTTTTAATCCTTTAATGTTTCCTGTGATGTGCAGGTTGTCAGGAGATTCATTTTTTTTGCTGCATGATGCTAGTAGGGCAATTGCAGCAAAGGCAATAATAGATTTTTTCATTGGTTTTTAGATTTTGGTGCAAAATAAAGAAAATAGTTTGAATGCAGCTATGGTGATTTAAATTTTAATAAAAAATAAATCCCAATCTATTTCTAAATTGGGATCCATTGTATTTTTATAAAAATGAGACTTTTACATTTGCAAGTTATAAGTCACTCCGCTTTCATGTGTATAGGTAAATTTACTGTCGCAGTCATTGTTTCCGTAGTCAATAACTCCTTTTAAGAATCCGCCTTCAATTTTTAATTTTCCTTTTGAAATGTATTGACAAGAGTATTTTTTAATCAAAGATTCTTGCACAGTCAAAGTTAATGTTGCGCCTTTGTCTGTAGTTACCGTATGAGTTCCTTCAGTCATTTCGTATACATTATCTTCGAGAACAAGCGGAGTGTCAACACCTGCGGTTTGTTTTACTGTGTATGATCCAGAGTTTGTGTAAACTCTTCCTAACAAATCAGTAAATTTTCCGTTTGTTACTTTTCTAGTAAATTGAGGAACGGTTGCAACAGTTGTAGTATTTGTATATTCGATTGTTCCTTCTAATTTTATTCCGTTAATAGAATAATCGATTCTTTCAATTGTCAATTTGCTTCCTGTAGTAGTTACTGGTCCAGAAAGAGTAAGTTTTAATTTTCCTTTTCTTGTAAGTTGATTGTCTACACATCCTGTAGTTCCATAATCTACGGTATAAACTTTAGGGTAAGTTGTTCCAGGAGATACAGTAATTGTAGCACATACTGCAGCTGCAGGTTTTGCTGTACCGGAGCTGTTTGTTACAGATAATCCGGTGTTTACATCCATTTCGTTTGCAGCGTCAATTGAAATTGAAGCTCCTACTGCGGTTGTGTCGGTTTGATTTACGGTTTGATTGTCGCTAGAACAAGAAATGTAGGTTAGCGCTGTTACACAAATAGTTGTAACAAAAAGAGCGATTTTTTTCATAGCAGTTTTTTGTTTAAAGTTAGATTTAAAGGTACTCAAATGTAACAAAAAAATGAATTACAATAAAAAAACCTGCAAATATAAACTTGCAGGTTTTCAATTATAAAGGATAAGATTTTAAAATCTTATTTGATCATCTCAAAACTTCTTTTAACAAAAGCAGTTAAAGCTTCACCTTTTAATAGGTTTTGCGATAATTTTGCTAAATCTAAAGCTTGTTTTACCAAATGTTCTTGATGTGTTTTGTCTTCAGTATTTAAAATGCTTGAAGCTAAATCAGAATTTGTATTTACAACCAAATTGTACATTTCTGGCATATTTCCCATTCCGAACATTCCGCCTCCGCCAGTTTGGCTCATTTCTTTCATTCTTCGCATGAATTCTGGTTGCGTAATAATGAATGGTGCTGCTTGAGAATCCATAGCTTCTAATTGCACGCTGTATGCTTTAGGAATATAAGCTTCTAATGAAGTTTTTAAAGTTTCTTTTTCTTCATCAGATAATTTTGAAATCGTGTTTTCGTCTTTCTTGATTAAGTTATCAATATGATCAGAATCGACACGTACAAAAGTTACATCTTTATTATCATTTTCAATTTTCTGAATTAAATGCGAGATAATTGGAGAATCTAAAAGCAATACTTCATATCCTTTATCTTTTGCAGCTTCTATATAAGAGTGTTGTGCATCTTTATTTCCAGCATAAAGAACTACAAGTTTGCCATCTTTGTCGGTTTGGTTTTCTTTTAATTTTTCTTTTAATTCTTCTAAAGTGAAATAAGTATTATCTACCGTTGGATACAATACAAATGCACCTGCTTTTTCATAGAATTTATCTTCAGAAAGCATTCCATATTCTAAAACGATTTTAATATCGTTCCATTTTGCTTCAAAATCAGCACGGTTTTCGTTGAATAAAGATTTTAATTTATCAGCAACTTTACGCGTAATGTAGTTTGAGATTTTCTTAACCGCACCGTCTGCTTGTAGACCTGAACGAGAAACGTTCAATGGAATATCTGGAGAATCGATAACACCTTTTAACATGGTCAAAAATTCAGGAACAATTCCTTCTACGTTATCAGTAACGTAAACCTGGTTTTGGTACAATTGAATTTTATCTTTCTGGATTTGCATGTCATGATCCTAATTTCGGGAAATACAAAATTCCAGTTAAGTTGAAAGGATAATCTACATTTAAGTGAATGTTAAACAACGGATCTTCAAACTGCATTGGATACAATTCTCTGTAGAAGTTTTTGTAATCTTCATCAGATAATTCAGATGGCTGTTTTGTCCAGGCCGGAGTTGGATTGTTGATAATGTTATCAACTTCAACTGTTTCGTTAACGTAATCTTCAGGAGCATCTTCCGGTTTTGGAAGTGTTTCTGTTCTTGTTCCAAATTTAATTGGAATAGGCATAAACTTATTGTACTTGTTCAATAAGCCGGCTGATTTTAGAATCTTCTAAAAACTCAAGAGAATCTTCAGCAACATGAAGAATGATTTCAGTTCCACGTGAAGTTTTGTCAGCTGGCTCTAAAGTAAATTCAGGGCTTCCGTCACATGTCCAGTGTGCAGCTGGTTCGTCTTTGTATGATTTTGTAATGATTTCTACTTTCTCTGCAACCATAAAAGCAGAGTAAAAACCAAGACCAAAATGACCAATAATTCCAGAATCTTTAGCAGAATCTTTGTATTTGTCTAAGAATTCTTCAGCTCCAGAAAAAGCAACTTGGTTGATGTATTTTTCAACTTCATCAGCGGTCATACCTAAACCTTGGTCAATAATATGGATTTTTTTTCCTTCTTTATCAACCTTAATTTCGATAACCGGATTTCCGTATTCAACTTTAGCTTCGCCAATGCTGATTAGGTGTTTTAGCTTTAAAGTAGCATCAGTTCCATTTGAAACCAGCTCACGTAAAAAGATTTCGTGATCGCTGTACAAGAACTTTTTGATTAAGGGAAAGATGTTTTCTACAGAAACATTAATTTTACCTGTTGTCATATTTTTATAATTTTTTAGTTTAATGTGATGATTTTCATTTCGTCAAATAGAATACCAATTGTATTTTGGGTGACAAAATGTCGAAGTGTTAATTGTGAAAGAAAATAATTAGATTTTGGAACTGTTAATATTTCAATGAATCGTATATTTGTGGTATAATAATTGTTAAACGCGTAAGTATTAACTTAAAAATGTACAAAATGAAGAAAATTATTTTCATTTGCATGATCGCCACGATGTTTTTCGCATGTAAATCATCTTCGTCTACAACGGCTGCAACAGAAGCGCCAACACTTTCTACTAAACTTGACAAATCGACTCAAGTTGCTCTTAAAGGAAATTGGGTATTAACCAATGTATCTTATCCGGGTTCTGATTATATTAAGGTAAATTCATTTGATCTTGCTGATTCAAAATGCTTTATTGGAAGTACTTGGAATTTTATTTCAAATAATAATAAAGGTACAATGACTTTAACAGCGCCAAGCTGTACAGCATTTACTTCGCCGATTGTTTGGAGTATAAACAATCAAGGACTTTTTGTTCTTAAAATTGTTAATCCTGGAACAAAATCTAAAAATGTAAAAGAAGGTTATTTACTAAAAGTTGCAGGATTGAGTGATAATTCTTTTCAGTTAATCGACAACATTAATGTTGGTGGACAAGTTAAAGACGTTACTTACCAATTTCAAAGAGCTAACTAAGAAAGCTAAGTAAAATTAAAAATATAAAATATGAAAAAGATAACAGTCTTAGGTTTGAGTAGTTTGCTTGTATTAGTTAGCTTTTTTGCAAGCTGTGATTCAGTAAAAAATGCAAATAATACACAAAAAGGTGCCGGAATTGGAGTAGTTGCCGGAGGTCTTATTGGTGGTATTTTAGGAAATAATTTAGGACATGGTGGAAACGCTGCTTTAGGTGCCGCTATTGGTGCTGCTGTAGGTGGAGGAACCGGAGCTCTTATTGGAAATAAAATGGATAAACAGGCTCGTGAAATCGATCAGGCGTTTCCAGGTGCAGATGTTGAAAGAGTAGGTGAAGGAATTCACTTGACTTTGAACGAAAATGCTGTTCGTTTTGATACTAATAAATCAACTTTGACTGCTACATGCAAAAGCAAATTTAGATAAATTAGTTCCTGTATTTACAGAATACGGAGATACTGATATCAAATTTTTGGTTATACAGATAACACTGGAAAACCAGAATATAACTTGACACTTTCAGGACAAAGAGCGGCTTCTGTTCAAGCTTATTTAGTTGCTAAAGGATTGAAATCAAGCCGTTTTAAAACTTCAGGTTTAGGAATTGCTGATCCAATTGCAACAAATGATACTCCAGAAGGAAGAGCACAAAACCGTCGTGTAGAATTTTCAATTACTGCAAATGACAAAATGGTAAATGATGCAAAAACTGAAGCTGCAAAATAGTTTCAAAAGCAATAAAAATTCTTAAAAGCTGTTTCATAATTGAAGCAGCTTTTTTTTGACTTTAGAAATTAAACATTGTAAATTTGGCCTTTCAAATTACAACCCATGCTCGACATTCAGAATATTTCTTTTTCGTATACTGATAAACCCGTTATTAAATAACGTTTCTTTTACTATAAATAAAGGTGAAAATATTGCTATTATTGGTGAAAGCGGTTGTGGAAAAAGTACACTGCTTAAATTAATGTATGGTTTGTATGATTTAGATGAAGGCAAGATTTTTTACAATGAAAAACCAGTTTTAGGTCCAAAATATAATCTTGATTCCGGGAATGCCATATATGAAATATTTGGCTCAGGATTTTGATTTGTCTCCATATGAAACAGTTGCGGAAAATGTTGGAAAATTTCTTTCGAATGGTTTTGCAAATATGAAAAAACTTCGCGTTCAGGAATTGTTGGAAATGGTAGAAATGGAACAATTTTCTAATGTAAAGACTAAATTTTTAAGTGGAGGACAACAACAAAGAGTAGCTTTGGTCAGTGTTTTGGCATCTAGAACCGGAAGTAATTTTGCTTGATGAACCTTTTAGCCAAATTGATGCTTTTCGGAAAAATGCTTTACGCCGAAATTTGTTCCGATATTTAAAGCAAAAGGGAATTACTTGTATCATCGCTACACACGACAGCACAGATGCGTTATCATTTGCTGATGAAGCTATTGTAATGCGAAATGGAGAAATAATTGTAAAAGATAATCCGACAAAAATTTACGAAGATCCTCAAACTAAATATGTGGCTTCATTATTTGGTGAAGTAAATGAAATACCACGCATTTATTGCTGGATTATGAATGATGAAACGCATAAAACATTAGTATATCCGCATCAGTTTAAAATGGTTCCTGAATCTAAATTCCTGTAAAAATTAGAAGAACTTACTTTAGAGGAAATCATTATTTAATCGAAACTGTTTATAAAAGACAATTAATCTTTTTTGAAAGCGAAATTGATTTGCCGCTGGAGCAGGAAATATTCCTTAGCTTAAATTATCTTTAATTAGAAAATGTGTCAATTTGATAATTAGATAATTTTTTAATCCTTATAAAAATGACAAACCCGACAAGTTTTTAAAACTTGTCGGGTTTGTTTTTGGAATCAATTATGCTTTTAGTTTTTTAAGTATTTTTCTAAAAACTGATCTTGTTCCCAAAGAAGGTGCAAAATGTTTTCTTTAGCAACATAACTATGTGCTTCTTTTGGTAAAATTACCATTCTTGCATTGGCACCTAAACCTTTTAAAGCTTGGAAATAACGCTCTGTCTGCAAAGTAAAAGTTCCAGGATTATTATCGGCTTCACCATGAACCAATAAAATTGGAGTTTTCATTTTGTCCGCATTCATAAAAGGTGACATCTTATTGTAAACTTCCGGAACTTCCCAATAGTTTCGTTGTTCTGTCTGAAACCCAAACGGAGTCAAAGTTCTGTTGTAAGCACCGCTTCTTGCAATTCCGCAAGCAAAAAGATTAGAATGTGTCAATAAGTTTGCTGTCATAAAAGCTCCATATGAATGTCCTCCAACGGCTACTTTTTTGCGATTAATATAACCTAAAGCATCTACAGCGTCAATTGCTGCTTCGGCATTATCAACTAATTGAGAAATAAAGTTGTCGTTTGGTTCTGTTGTTCCTTCTCCAATAATTGGGAAAGCGGCATCGTCTAAAACGGCATATCCTTTCGTTACCCAGTAAACAAATGATCCATAATAAGGAACGGTAAATTCATTTGAATTTTGAGTCATTGTCCAGCACTGTTTTTGTCTTTGTATTCTGCTGGATACGCCCAGATTAACAAAGGCAGTTTTTCTTTTTTAACTTTATCGTAACCGGCAGGTAAATAAAGCGTTCCAGAAAGTTCAACACCATCTTTACGTTTGTATTTAATTACTTCTTTGCTCACATCTTTAATGCTTTCAAATGGGTTTTTAAAAGCGGTAATTGGAGTCAGGCTGTTTTGTTTTTTAATGTTTCTGAAATAATAATTCGGATATTCATTTTTCGACTGAATCTGAACTAAAACTTTACCAGATTTAAAATCTTCAATTTCCAATAAATCTTCTTTTTTATCTTTATAAGGAGAAGTATAAATGCGTTTTGATTTTAATGTTTTCAAATTGAATTCGTCAATAAAAGGAAATTGTCCTTCTTTTGTAAATCCCTCTCCAATACGAAATGCATTATCGTTTTCAATAGCTAAAACGTATTTATTGTATTCGTTTTTCTTTGTTTCAAATGTACCCGGATCAGAATATACATCTTGTGAATTTCTGTCTGTAATCAGTTTTGGTTGTTCACTCGGATTTGACGGATTGATTAAATATGTTTTTGTGTTACGTGTGTCGTACCATTCGTCAGAAAGAATTGCAATATTGTCATTTCCCCAAGTAATGTCACTAAAACGTTGCGGTAATTTTGCCAACGAAGTTGCGATTGTTAGTAAAGGGTGCTTCCCAAAGGAAAACTTCATCTCTAAATTCAACTTTGTTTGCAGGATCTCCTTCGTCTAAAGCTACGAAAGATAAAGTAGCAGGCTTGTCATTTCTCCAGGCCATTTCACTTTTTCCTTTTCTAACGGCCATAAAACCTTTCGGTATTATTTCGTTTAAAGGAACTTCATTTACCGTTTTGATTTCTTTACCTCTTGCATCATAAACAATTGTTCTTGAAGGGAATCTGTATAAAGGAACAACATACGAGAATGGTTTTTGAATGGTAGTCAGCATGACGTAATTTCCATCTGGCGAAATTTTTTCTCCAGAATACATTGCTGCATCTTTAAATAAAACAGCATCTCCTTTAAGATTTACTTTGTACAATTCTGAAGTAACAATGTTTTCAAAATTTATTTCGTCATTTCTGTTTTTCAACATATCTGGATACGTTCTGTTTTGAGATTTTTCTCCAGATGTATTTGAGATAATTGGTCCTGTTGGCAAATCTTTTTTAGCATCTAATAACGGTTGTCTGTTTTTAGGAAGCATTTTTACTAGAATCGTTTCATTGTCTGAAAACCAGCTAAACGGATTTCCAAGATTTGCATTTACAGTAGCATCTGTAAGTTTTGTGGCGCTTGCTGTTGCAACATCTAAAACCCAAAGTTCAACTCCTGTGGGAGCAGTATGTGAGAACAATATTTTTTTATCATTTGGTGACCATAAAATATTGGTGATTTTAGGATTGCTTGGCAAGCCAGAAACTTGCATTTCGTCCTTGCTGTTGATTTTCCGTACTTTTAAATTATTCAAATAAGTAACAGAGCTAGAAATGTTAGTTATTGGATTGATTCTTAGTCCGCCTAAACGCAGTTCTTCTTGATTTAAGTCGTCTAGTGTTTTATAAGTAGCTCTGTACATTAGTAGCATGTATTCTTTTTTAGTATCCATTGATACTGTAGGAGCGCGTTCGTAATCGGCTAAATCTAAAATGGATTTTGGTGGTTTTTGGTATGTTAAGCTTTCTTGGGCAAAAGCAAAAAAACCAAAGTTTAGAAATAAGAGCAGTGTAACCTTTAATTTCATAATTTGAATTTTAGGGGTTTAAAAAATGGTATTCATAATGTTTGACTAAAGTACTTCAATCTTGTTACATTTTAAAGCATATTTTCAATAGTTTTCATCGTTTTTAACAAATCACTGCGTTTTCTTAAAAGAAAAAGTTTTAAAGAACTTTAGAATTAAAGTATATTAAATTGTCAATAACGAAAAAAATAGTAATTTGGGTGCTTATGTTTTAAACTATACGTAAATTTGCAATCCAATTTTTTAACAAACAATAAAAGAATATGTATCATTCAAAAATAGCGGGCTTAGGATATTATGTTCCTTCAAATGTTGTGACGAACGATGATTTGTCTAAGATTATTGATACCAATGACGAATGGATTCAGGAAAGAACTGGAATTCAGGAGCGCAGACATATCATTCGTGGAGAAGATACCACAACTTCAATGGGAGTAAAAGCAGCTAAAATTGCAATAGAACGTTCTGGCATAGCCAAAGAAGATATTGATTTTGTAGTTTTTGCAACATTAAGTCCAGATTACTATTTTCCAGGGCCTGGAGTTTTAGTACAGCGTGATTTAGGTCTAAGAACTGTTGGAGCTTTAGATGTAAGAAATCAATGTTCTGGTTTTGTTTATGCTATTTCTGTTGCCGATCAATATATTAAAACCGGAATGTATAAAAATATTTTGGTTATTGGTTCTGAGGTGCATTCTACAGGATTGGATATGACAACACGCGGACGAGGAGTTTCGGTTATTTTTGGAGATGGAGCCGGAGCAGCGGTTTTGAGCCGTGAAGAAGATTTGACAAAAGGAATTTTATCTACGCACTTGCATTCTGAAGGACAGCATGCTGAGGAATTGGCTTTGCAGGCACCGGGAATGGGAGCACGTTGGGTTACGGATATTATTGCTGATAATGATCCAAATGATGAAAGTTATTATCCATATATGAACGGACAATTTGTATTTAAAAATGCAGTAGTTCGTTTTGCTGAGGTAATCAACGAAGGTTTAGAAGCAAATGGTCTTCAGGTTTCAGATATTGATATGCTGATCCCGCATCAGGCTAACTTGAGAATTTCGCAGTTCATTCAGAATAAATTTAAATTATCTGATGATCAAGTGCATAATAATATTCAGAAATACGGAAATACAACGGCGGCATCTATTCCAATTGCTTTAACGGAAGCTTGGGAACAAGGAAAAATAAAATCTGGAGATACAGTAGTTTTAGCCGCTTTCGGAAGTGGATTCACTTGGGCGAGCGCAATTATCAAATGGTAAATTAATTCATCTTGCATTATATTTTAAACCTGCTTCATTTTGGAGCAGGTTTTTTTTTACACTTTATTGGGTTTAATAATCCAATGGTTGTCAGGCTGAGCGGAGTTGAAGCCCGCGTGCCAATAGGAACGCCCTTCGACTCCGCTCAGGGTGACAAGCGGTGTGTAAGTTGGTAAAAAACAGGCTTGCTAGACTGAACGAAGTCCGTATTGTCAGGCTGAGCGGAGTCGAAGCCCGCGTACCAATAGGAATGCCCTTCGACTCCGCTCAGGGTGACAAGCGGTGTATAAGTTGATAAAAAACAGGCTGCTAGACTGAACGAAGTCCGTATTGTCAGGCTGAGCGAAGTCGAAGCCCGCGTGCCAATAGGAGCGCCCTTCGACTTCGCTCAGGGTGACAACCGGAATATTATAAGTAAAAAGAAATATTTTTCTTACTTTTATATTGGATAAGTTTAAACTAAAAGTAAGATGAAACTATATTACGTTTATATACTAAAATGCTCAGATAATAGTTATTATACTGGATTTACAAATAATATCGAAAGAAGATTAAACGAACACAATTACGGTTTAAATATAGCGTGTTACACTTTTAGTAAAAGACCATTGCAATTAGTTTTTTATACCGAATTTAATGATGTGAATCAAGCCATTGCATTTGAAAAGCAAGTAAAAGGATGGAGCCGGAAAAAGAAAGAGGCAATTATAAATGATAGATGGGAAGATTTAAAAAAATTATCGGAGTGTTTAAATGAATCAACTTATAAAAAATTTAATAAAAAAGAACTTTAATTGTAACTTAGCCTTCGACTTTGCCCAGGATGACAATCGGGTTATAAGTCACTTAGAGATTATTTGTCAGGCTTAGCAAAGTCGAAGCCTTTTTTTGATATTTACAATGAAAAAAAATCAACTAGAAATAGCTTGTTTTAATTACGAGTCAGCTTTGATTGCTCAGGAAAATGGTGCGGACAGAATTGAACTTTGTGAAAACATGGAGTTAGGAGGAACAACTCCAAATTCTATTTTAGTGGTGAAAGTCCGCGAAAGAGTAAACATAAAAATGCATGTTATTATTAGACCTCGCGGTGGTGATTTTGTTTATTCTGATGAAGAATTTATCGAAATGAAACAAGATATAAAGCAGTATAAAAAGCTTGGTGTTGACGGTTTTGTTTTTGGAATTTTAAAAGCGAATGGAAAAATCAATAAAAAACAGAATAGAGAATTAGTGCATTTAGCACATCCGCTTTCATGTACTTTTCATCGTGCTTTTGATGTTGTTGAATGATATTGAAAAAGGACTTGAAGATGTTATTGAATGTGGTTTTAAAACCATTTTGACATCAGGAAGAGGAAAAAATGTTGAAGAAGGAATTTTCGATTTAGAATTGATTCAAAAATTAGCTAAAGATAGAATCGAAATTATGCCGGGCGGAGGATTAAGATCTTCAAATATTAAATTATTGCAAGACAGATTAGCGCCAACTTTTTATCATTCGTCAGCAATTACAGATCAATCAGAAATTGCAAATCCCGAAGAAATAAAAGAATTGCGAAATTTTTTATAGAAAATCATAAAAATAAAAAATCCTGGAGTTGGCATACTCCAGGATTTTTTTTTCTACAAGAACTATTAAAATCTACTAATCAAAGTGGGATTAAAACATTCCGCCACCACCTTTATTAGTGTTATCTTCTCTTTGTTTACGTTGTAAATTTTTGATTTTTCCGCCTCCAAAGTTGTATGTCAAACCTAAATATACTGTTCGGCTTTCCCAAGTAAACTGACCTGTTTGCGGGTAAGGATAAATTCCATCAAAAGAATATTTCATGGTTTTGAAAACGTCGTTAAAACGAACACTGATATTCATTTTGTTGTCTAACAATGTATAACGTGAACCAATATCCATTTTGTACATTTCATTTCTATGTTGTTGCACATCATCAACAGGTCCTCTGTAAAAACCAAATAGTAAAAAGCTTAAACGTTTTGTTGGTTTAAAGTTAGAATTCATACGAGCATTGAAAGCCGAAGTTGTTACACTACGTTCAAGTGGTGAACTAGTACCTGTTGCCGGATCAAATTGAAAAACAACACCTTGTTGCTTAATACTTGAAAAGTCAATAGATGGTTGGATGTCCCACCATTTTGTAAGTTTATAGTTTAACGAAACATCAAATCCGTAAGCACTGTTGTGATCGTAGTTTGTATAACTTAAAATTTGCTTGTATCCTGATGGATCATTTGGATCTGGGCTTAAAGTTCTGCTTATTTGGTCGTTGATGCTTCTTACAAAAACACCAGCCGTTACACTTCCTTTTTCTAAAGTCTTAGTATAATTTACTTCTACAGAATTGGTAAACTGAGGTCTTAATTCAGGATTTCCGTAAGATGTTACTAATGGAGTTGAAAACTCACGAATAGGTTTTGTTTGCTCTAAACTTGGGCGGTCAACACGACGGCTGTAGCTTAATTGCAATACATTTTTCTCATTTAAATTATAAGTCAAATAAGCTGATGGATATAGGGTAATATAATCATCATTAAATTTACTTTGACCATGATTTAGGTTAGCTGCAACTTTGTAGCTCTCAAAACGTGTTCCCAATTGATAGCTGAATTTTTTGAATTTTTGACCAAATGTTACGTATGCTGAATAAATATCAGTATCATAAGTATAGTTTGAAATTTGTTCAGCAACAGGAACTAAAGGATTACCAGTGTTGTAATCATTATTTGTTCTTGTAATTCTCGCTTCAGCACCAGCTTCAAGAGTTGTTTTATCGTTTAACGGATTTACATAATCAACATTTATAGTGCTTAGTTTTCTTTGGTCACCAATTTTGTCACTGTAAACCACATCGTTTACCGAATTATTTGGTTTAGTTGTCTGTGTGTCAAAAGTTGCATTTTGGCTCACTTTCGTATCACTGTAGTTACCTTCAAAATCTAAAGTATGCCCTTCTTTTTTGAAAATATGTTTGTAAGCTAAATTATAAGTTCCTGTTTTGCTTGGTCCTTGGTAAATTGAATTTTGGTAAATATTCAAAATATTCGGGTCACCGTTATTGTAATCAATATTTGTAATTACATTTCCGTTTCCAGTTGATTTGTTTTGATTAGTATAGAATGATAAAGTGTTTTTATCATTTATCAAATAATCCATGCCTAATTTGTATAGGTAATTGTCATTTTTGTTCGAAATATTTAAATTTTGTTCGATATCCTGATCAAATCTTTGAATATGCCCTTTATTGTAATAAGTTCCAAAATTTTGTCCTCCGTTTCCAAAGAAATTAACTTTTCCGGTTTTGTAGTTCAAATCTAAAGACTGATTATATTTTGCAGTTTCTCCAAAAGTAATACCGCCACTGTAGCTTCCGTTGAAGCCAGTATTAGCATTTTTATGCAAAACGATATTGATAATTCCAGACATTCCTTCTGGATTGTATTTCGCACTTGGGTTTGTAATCAATTCAATTTTTTTGATTGAAGTTGATGGAATTTGTTTCAATAATTGCGCAGGATCAATATTAGATGGACGTCCGTCAATTAATACACGCACATTTTCATTTCCGCGAAGCGAAAGTTTTCCATCCTGATCTACGTTTACAGATGGAATATTGCTCATAATGTCAGATGCAGAAGCTCCGGCAGTAGTTAAATCTTTTCCAACAGTAATAACCTTACGGTCAATTTTTTGCTCAATAGTTGAACGTTCAGCAACAATATTTACACCTTTTAACTGTGTTGCTTCTTCTTCAAGAGAAACATTTACTGTTGCAGTTTTTCTATTTTCGCTCAAGATTAGAGAACCAACATATTTTTTGAAACCAATATATTGAATTTCGATTGTGTAGCTTTTTAATGCTAAGTTTTTGATTGTAAAATCACCATTATCATCTGTGTTAACTCCAGATACGACTTTGCCATTGTCTTTGATAGAGACAGTTGCATACGAAATAGGTGCGCTATTTGACTTTTCAATAATTTTTCCGGAGACTGTCCCCGAATTCTGGGCCTGTGCTGTTGCAATTAAACTGAATAATGCGAACAGAAAAAATTTTAATTTCATAACTAATAATTGATTATTTTGATTTGATTGATGATGATTGTTTTTTTTGTTTTTGTTAGATTTTTTTTTGGCTTTAAATAAATTCAAAGTCTCTATTAAGACTCTTTTATGATTAATATGTTACAAGAAAAACTTAATTTTTTTAAATTTAATCTGGGATCTGCTGTTTTATAGGAGATTAGCATTTTAATTTTTTGATAATTTTAACATTCATCTGAGAAACATTTTTAAGAAATTCTAAGCGTTTTGTGCGATTTTATATGTTATTCATTTTCTGTAATTGATGAATAAGCAGTATCTTTGCTCACTTTAAAATAAGTTTACATGTCATTATCACAAATTCTTACACCTTCTATACAAAAAGCAATACAGGCATTATTTGATGTTTCAGTTGATAAAATCGAATTTCAGACTACCAGAAAAGAGTTTGAAGGAGATATTACTATGGTAATTTTTCCGCTGTTGAAAGTAATTAAAAGTAATCCTGTCGAATTAGGAAATAAAATAGGAAACTATCTGGTTGAAAATGTTTCCGAAGTTGCTCGCTTTAATGTGGTATCAGGTTTTTTGAATATTGTTATTTCAGACAGTTATTATCTGAATTTCTTCAATGAAATAAGAAGTAATACCAAATTTGGTTACGTAACTCCAAACCCGGAAGACAAAGCAATTATGGTTGAGTATTCTTCGCCAAATACAAACAAACCTTTGCATTTAGGTCACGTTCGTAACAATTTATTAGGATATTCTGTTGCCGAAATTATTAAAGCTTCTGGAAAGAAAGTATATAAAACACAAATCATCAACGATCGCGGAATCCATATTTGTAAATCGATGTTGGCGTGGGAAAAATTCGGAAACGGAGAAACTCCAGAAAGTTCAAATTTAAAAGGTGATAAATTAGTTGGTAAATATTATGTTGAGTTTGACAAAGCTTACAAAACAGAAATTAACCAATTAATTGAAACTGGAAAAACTGAAGAAGAAGCTAAAAAACAAGCTCCAATTATCATTGAAGCGCAGGAAATGCTTAAAAAATGGGAAGCTGGCGATGATCAGGTAATTGCACTTTGGAAAAAAATGAATCAATGGGTTTACGACGGTTTCGCAACAACTTACAGCAATCTTGGAGTTAATTTTGATAAATATTACTACGAAAGCAACACTTATTTATTAGGTAAAGATGTTGTTCAAGTTGGTCTTGATAAAGGTGTTTTTGAAAAAGATCCTGATGGTTCTGTTTGGATTGATTTGACAGATGAAGGCCTTGATCGTAAAATTGTTTTACGTTCTGATGGAACTGCGGTTTATATGACGCAAGATATTGGAACAGCAATTCAGCGTGTAAAAGATATGCCAGATGTTGGCGGAATGGTTTATACTGTTGGAAATGAGCAGGATTATCACTTTAAAGTTTTATTCTTGATCTTAAAAAAATTAGGTTTTGACTGGGCTTCAAGCTTATATCATTTATCCTATGGAATGGTTGATTTACCTTCAGGAAAAATGAAAAGCCGTGAAGGGACTGTTGTTGATGCAGATGATTTAATGCAAGACATGACAGATACTGCAAAACAAATTTCTGAAGATTTAGGAAAATTAGATAGTTATTCTGCAGAAGAAAAAGCAAAATTGTACAAAACAATTGGCCTTGGCGCTTTAAAATATTACATTTTAAAAGTAGATCCAAAAAAACGTATATTATTTAATCCTGCAGAATCAGTTGATTTTGCTGGAAATACAGGTCCGTTTATTCAATATACATATGCGCGTATTCAATCGATAATCCGTAAAGCCGATTTTGATTTTTCTGCCAAAACAAATACTGAAGAGCTTCATGAAAAAGAAAAAGAATTGGTAAAACAAATCGAACTTTTCCCAGAAATTATTCAAAATGCGGCGCAAAATCATAGTCCAGCGTTGATTGCAAATTATACTTATGATTTGGTGAAAGAATACAATTCTTTCTATCAATCCGTTCATATTTTAGGTGAAGCTGATTTGACTAAAAAGATTTTTAGAGTGCAGCTTTCTCAAAAAGTAGCCGAAGTAATTAAATCTGCATTAACTTTATTAGGAATTGAAGTTCCAGAAAGAATGTAAAAGTTAAAAGAAAAATATTTAAAAGCCGACAGTTGTAAAAACTGTCGGCTTTTTTGTTTTCAAAATTCTTGTTTTTCTATAATATTTTAAATTATAAAAAAATAAGATTTATCCTATAATATTTATGTTTTAAGTTGGGATTTATAAATTTTTGATGTAATTTTCCTATTTTATTTAAAAGGAGGTTGTGAAAACTTGTTTGTGTGATTTTCAAATAAATGAATTAGTGAACTTTAGTGAAATAATGCACAAAATAACAACTGCTTTATAATGTTTTTTATAAATGAAAAAAGCCGATAGTCCTAAAACTATCGGCTTTTGTAACTAACAAAATATTTTTATTTTTTGACGAACTTGTCGATAATAGCGTCAGATTCTGCTTTTGTTGCATCTGGTTTTAAATCAAATAAAAGAGAATACAAAGCTTTGCGGTCCACTTTTGCTTCTAAGTTTAAGTCTTGTTTTCTGTCAAAAAGAACTTGCCATTTGTTACGAACATTTTGCCAAAGGTCTTTATTAGTTGCCCACCATTTTTGAGCAGCAGCACATTTAGAATCTGGAACTTTAGTGTAAACGTCAAATCCTTTTTCTTGAGCTAAAAGGATATCTTTACCACTGTCATCTCTAACTAATTTGTCATTATCTTGCTCATGATTCCATCCTGTAGCAGTAATTTCATGTATGTTTCTTCTTTTTAAAACATTATAGTCATTACGTTTTGTCTGCTCTCTTCTTGGTAGAGGTGCATCTGCAACATTTGACCAGTAATCTTGTCCATCAACATGAACCCAAGTTGATGATCCTTCGTATCTTGGACTGTCATCTACTTGATATACTTTTTGAGTCCATTGCCCTTTAACGGCTTTTTTATCTAATTTTTTATACTTCCAAGAAGTTCCTTTATCAAACGAATATAAATCGGTGTTTTCATACAACCAGTCTTGTCTCCAGTGTTTGATGATCATATCATCACTCACAATCAATAAATGCTGCATTACAATTTTATTAGGGGTATCATCTAATAATTGAACCCATTCTAAAGCAGATTCATGTTTGGTTTCTGATGGCTTATAAGTAAGAGAATCTTTTGGGTATGAAAAAGTTTCTGTAAAATTGAATTTTACTTCATAGCAACCGCACATTGATTTTATTGATTTAATGTCTTGTTGTTTTTTGTCCTGACTGAAACCAAGACCACAAGTCAAAGCCATTACGGCCGTTAAATAGAGGCTTTTTGTAATCATAACTTATTGTTTTGTTTTTAATTTTTGCAAATATATAAATTTTATTTAGAACAAATAAAAATAGTTTCTATATTTGCGTCATTATTAAGACTGAATAAAAATAATGAAAATTAAAATTACCCTTTTTGCTGGACTTCTTTTTTGTGCTTACTCTTTTGCTCAGCAAAAAGATAGTATTGTATCTCAGGAAAAACTTTCTGAGGTTGTTGTGACAGGACAACTAGAGCCACAATCAATTAAAAAATCTGTTTTTAATGTGCGTGTGATTTCTAAGGAAGATATCAAGCAATTAGCAGCAAATAATCTTTCAGATGTTTTAAATCAATACTTGAATATAACAATTCAGAATAGTGGAAGCGATGGGCGTTCAACGGTTTCAATGTTTGGATTAGATTCGCAGTATTTCAAAATTTTAGTTGATAATATACCATTAGTAAGTGATACAGGAATGGGAACTAATGTTGATTTAACGCAGGTGAATCTTGATGATGTAGAACGCATCGAGATTATTGAAGGTTCAATGGGAGTTACTCACGGAGCGAATGCTGTCAGCGGTATCTTAAATATTATTACCAAAAAAGGTGGGCCTCATAAATGGGATATCAGCGCAACTGTTCAGGAAGAAACTGTTGGGAATGAATATTCACTTACAGATAAAGGACGACATATTCAATCTGCAAAAGTTGGACATAATTTTAATGATAACTGGTTCATTAATGTTGGTGGAAATCATAATAATTTTGAAGGTTTTTATGATGATAAACAAGGAAAAGATTACAGCATTAACGACGGTTTAAGAGGATATAGCTGGCTTCCGAAAGAACAATGGGTTGGAAACGCCATGTTGGGATATCAAAAATCTAATTTTAAGATTTTTTACAAGTTTGATTACTACGGAGAAAATGTAGATTATTATAGTCCAATTTTAGTTCCTCAAGATAATTATCCTTTTCCTGAAACTTATTTTGCAAGAGATAAACGATATCTGACAAATCGTTTTTACCACCATTTGAATGCAAACGGAAAACTTTTTTCGCAACTAAATTTTAATGTTTCTTTATCTCATCAAAAGCAAGAACGCGATGCTGAATTGTTTGATTATCAATTAGAAACGAAAGAAGAGTCAAATAATAACAGATTTACGTATCAGTCTAAAGAAGTTCTTTATTCTACAGGAACTTTGAGCAACTTCTTCAATAATAAAAAGATTGATTTTCAATTGGGTTATGAGATCACGAATGAAAATGGTTTTTATAGCGGTGCTGCAGGAACTTTTTTAGATAATGCATTGCAGTCGTTAGATGTTAGAAAGAGATTAGAAAATTATGACATTTTTACCGTTGCCGAAATCAGCTTATCAGATAAATTGTCTATTCGTCCGGGACTTCGTTATTCAATTCAAACGGCTTTTAAAGATCAATACGCCAGTTCTTTAGGGTTAAGATATCTTTTCAAAAAAGGATTAGAAGCCAGAGCATCACTTGGAAAATCATACCGCACGCCAAATTTCGATGAACTCTATACTTATTTCGTTGACTCTAATCATAATGTACAGGGAAATCCGAATTTAATTCCGGAAAATAGTACTTCATATGAAGTGAGTTTTAAAAGACTGTGCAATTTTAAATCAGGCGCACAAGTTGCTAATAATGTAGCAGTAACTTTTTTAGATGTCAATGATAGAATTGATATGGTATTAACTCAAATTACCCCATCGAGATACAAATACATAAATATCAACAAGTATAAAATGTGGAATATTTCGACAACCGAACAGTTTGCTTACAAAAACTGGAATTTGAAAGTTGGAGCAGCTTTAGTTGGAATTTCTCAAAAACTTGATTTGGCTGAATTGAATATTACTTCAGATGATAAATACTTGTATTCGTTACAGTTAAATTCTAGTGTTTCGTACAATATTCCTAAATGGAATATGCTATTTGCCCTTTATTACAAATACAACGGACAGCAACAGCAATATGCTGCAGGAACTAATGGAAGTGGCAATGCTGAATTTTATTTAAACAAAATAAATCCTTACAGCTGGATGGACGCTTCGGTTCGAAAAAACTTCTTTAATAATCAATTTGAAGTGACTGTTGGAGCACGTAATCTATTTAATGTTACCAATGTACAAATTACACAAGGCGGTGGCGGATCAACTGGTGGGGCTCACGGAGGTGGAATCACAGATATGATGCTTGGCTATGGACGCTCTTATTTTCTAAAACTTACGTATAACCTAAATTTTAATTAATTATATAAATAACTTAAATACCATGAAAAAGAACTTCGTTTTAATTCTTTCTTTCGTCTTGCTGGCTTTTACAGCTTGTAATAGTGATGACAATGACCAGCACGCAGACGTTGCTGTTGCATTTGCTGAAGCTTCATATAATTTGACAAGCGATGCGACACCAGTTCAGATAAAATTTTCTAAAGCAGCTCCGGTTGCAGGAACAATTACACTTGATGTTACTGAAACTGCAGTAACTTATACTACAGATTATACTACAAGTCCTGCGGCAGCGTCTAAAAAAGTAGTTGTTCCGTTTGCACAAGGTGCAACTTCAGTTGAGTTTACGTTTAATAAAATTAAAAATGCAACTGGAAGTGAGGTTAAAAATGTAGTTTTCACTATCTCAGGAACTTCTTTAGGAGCTCAAATTTCAGGAAACAAAACAATTCAGTTAAATTTTAATGAAGCAGCTTCTTTAGGAACAGCTTTAGCACCAGAAGTTGGTGGTCCATTACAGCCAAACCAAGTTTATGTTGATTTGAGCAGTGGAAAACTGACCACTGTTGTTAGGAATTCTTGGGATTTAGGATTTTATTCAGGTACTGATTTTAGAGTAGTACTTAATGGTTCTGTGAAAATGGCAGCAAAACAGTTGACCAGCATTAATATTGACGAAGTTCAAGTTGCTGATGAAACTATGATTATTTCTCAAAACACAGGAATCGCTTCTCAAGTTGATGATCCGGCTGGAGATATTACAAAAACTGCTATTGCAGCTGTTTCTGCTACTGATGCTGAAAATAAAGTTTACTTGGTTTACTTAGGTAATAAGCCGGCTGCGACTCCACCAGTTTTAGGAAAAGAAGGAGCAGTTGGAGGAGATACTAGAGGATGGAAAAAAATTAGAGTTTTAAGAAGCGGAAGCGATTATAAAGTTCAATATGCTGATATAGCTTCTACTACTCACGACGAAATTGTAATTTCTAAAAATAGTGCTTATAATTTTACATTCTTAAGCTTAATCGATAAAAAGTTAGTAAATGTTGAGCCACAGAAAAATCAGTGGGATCTTAACTTTACAACTTTTGTAAACGTTATTTCTAATGGAACAACTGATGTACCATACTTTTACCCAGATTATGTTACAAACAACTTAAATGGTAATGCAAAAGCATATCAGGTTCTTACTTCTGCATTTACTTATGAGGCATTTACATTATCAAATGTAGATAATAATAAATTTACAGCTGATCAGAGAAATATTGGTTCAAACTGGAGAGGTACTAGTGTTCCTGGTGCTGACGGAATTCCAGTTTCTCAATTTGTATTAAGAACTGACCGTTTCTTTGTAATTAAAGATCCAGCAGGAAATGTTTATAAATTGAAATTTACAGGTGGTGCAAAAGCTGATTTAGAAAGAGGTCATCCATCATTCCAATACGCAATCTTAAAATAATTTAAGATTTAAAAAATTAAGATTATAAAGATCATCTCATATTAACTTACTATGCCTAAGCATCGATATTTAGTTAATCATTAGCTTTGTTTTTTTATTTTTTTTTGATAAAGAGGTTAGATTCGTCTGGCCTCTTTTTTTGTTTTTACTTTGTTGATAAAAACAATTGTTAATTAAGGTTTAATCTTATCTTTGCACATATTTTTTCATAATAAATTAGAGGAAATTTCGTTCAAATTAGTTTTTGGAATGAATCCTTTAAAATTTAAATTTACAAGTGAATACAAAATCATATTTTTTTCAGTCTTTCGCCATTGTTGCATTAGCATTTGTTGCTTTTATTGGATTCAAGCAAGTTTTGCCGAATAAAATTTTTTCTGAAAGCAAAATAAATTCTAAAAACGTATTAATCGACAGTTTGCTTTTAGAAGCTGTTGCTAAAGATTCTTTAACTGAAAACGACAGCATCGACGCAATCGAAGACGTACAGGGAAAAGAAGAAATCGTTTTTGATAAAATCGAAGGAATCGAATTTCCATCTGAAACTTTCGAAAATTATAAAGGATATCAATACTTGATTTCGTTTTATGAAAAACTTTATCAATTAGAAAAAAATCCAGAATCGAGATGTCAGAATTGCATATTATGGCGATTCAATGACCGATGGCGATTTAATTGTTCAGGATGTAAGAACGCAATTATCAGGAACGTTTTGGAGGAAATGGAGTTGGTTTCGTTTCTATTACTTCAGAATCTGCAGCATCACGTGGTTCGGTAAAATCGATTTATTCTAAAAACTGGAAGACACAATCTTATTTGAATGTAAAAAGACCTTCAAGTCCTTTTGGAGTAAACGGACATGTGTTTTTTGCAAATGATAAAACGAATCCAACTTGGGTACAATACGAAGCCGGAACAAACAAATATTCTACAACTTTAGATAATCCAACTTTATTTTATGGAAAAGCGTCTAAAAGATGGTAAAGTGAATTTTATTATCGGAAAAGATACGCTGAAGAAAAATCTGAATCCAAATAATTTAGTTAACACTTTAAAAGTAACTTCAGGACATTTAAAAGCATTTAAGGCTAATTTCATAAATGCAGATTCTATCCCGATTTATGGTTTCAATTTTGACAACGGAAGCGGTGTTCACGTAGATAACTTCTCTCAAAGAGGAAATTCTGGATTGCCAATCTCGATGTTTAATACTAATGTAATGCAAGGTTTTAATCGCAGTTTGAAATATGATTTGATTATTTTGCATTACGGGACTAACGTATTGAATTACGGTACCAAAAATTATGATTGGTACGAAAGAGGAATGACTAAAACAGTAAATAAAATAAAAGAATCTTTTCCGGGTGTTTCTATTTTAATTGTTTCGACAGCAGATAAATCGACCAAATATGATTTAGAAATGAAAACCGATTCGGCTGTTGTACCTTTAATGCGATCACAAAAAAGATATGCGCTGGATACGGAGTCTGGTTTTGTAAATTTATATACTTTGATGGGTGGCGATGGATCGATGGTAAAATGGGTTGATGAAACTCCGGCCAGAGCCAATAAAGATTATACGCATTTTAATCAGCGCGGTGCAAAAGCAATTGGAAATTTATTATATACTCAATTAAATAAAGGTTACGAAGAATATAAAATATTGCGTGAAAAACGTGAAGCTGTTTCGAATCAACAAAGGACAGCTCGAAAAACCAATACAGATTCTACCTCTGTTATAAAAGATAGTGTAAATGAATAAAATGATTATTTTTTTCTGTTGTCTTTTTTTCTCTGCCAATGATAAGACGCAAAAAACAGATTCACTTCCAACAACAAAAAGTATGATTCACAAAGTCGATTCGATAACAGTTGATTCTGTTTCTGATGATCAAATTTATAATGCGAAAGTATTAAAAGATTTTTTTGAAAAATTAAAGGAAAATGAAAACTCCAGAGATCAAAAAATAAATATTGTTCATATTGGCGATTCTCATATTCAGAGTGATTTAATGACCAATGAAGTACGAAAAAAGTTGCAACAGCAATTTGGGAATGGCGGTCGAGGTTTAGTTTTTCCGTATCAGCTTGCTAAAACAAACGGTTCTTATAATGAACGCTTTTCATTCGAATAGAACTTGGGAAAGTTATAGAAATATTCTTCCTGAGAAAAATGTTCCTATTGGTTTAAGCGGTATCGGACTTTGGAGAGACAATGGCGGTTTTGCAGTAGAATTGCGAGTGAAGGACATGGCTTATAAATTTAATTCGATAAAAATTATTACGCCTCAAAATCAGCATATGTTTGATTTGGCAACTTCTTCTCAAGTCAATATTAATTCAATCTTCAGAGAAAAAAGTTATCACTCACAAAATCAAAAAAGGAGAAGCAATTTCGACGATTGCAGACAAATATAATATCTCGGTCACAGAAATTAAAAAAGACAATGGATTAAAATCAAATAATATTCGTGCCGGCCGAACATTGAAAATTCCAACAAACGAAACAAAACAAAAAACTATTAAAAGCTCTGCAGTTTGTTCCGTTGAATTTAGAATCAGATTCGTTTTCTCATTATTATAATTCAGATAAAGCTTTAGAAAAAATTTATTTGATTCCGAATAAAGATGCTTCAAAATACGAATTGAACGGAATTGTTTTAGAAAAAGATACTCCAGGGATACTCTACAGTGGTATTGGTGTAAACGGTGCTAAATATTCAGATTACAATAAATATCCTTTGTTTTTTGAACAGTTGAAAGCGGTGCATCCAGATTTGCTTGTTTTTTCACTTGGAACAAATGAAAGTTACGATCAAATTAGAAGCGAAGGCTTATATTAAACAATTGCGAGAATTTATAAAAAAATAAAAGCACAAAATATAAATGTTCCGATAATAGTGATGACGCCACCGCCATCTTTGCTAAGAAAAAAGCCTAATACTTATGTGCAGGATTACACCAAAGAAATTTTAGAAGTCGCGCAAAACAGATGGTTTTGCAGTTTGGGATTTATATGATGAATTTGGCGGAATGGACGGAATCCGGAAATTAAAATCTCAAAAATTAATTGGTCCAGACTGGGTTCATTACTCTAAAAAAGGATATGAAAAACAGGGCGACTTGTTTGCACAGGCAGTTTTAAAAGCATACGATAATTTTAAATCAAAGAATTAAATTGATAACAATAGATAGCATTAATGATTGGTTCATCCAAAATTTTGGTGCAATTACAATAGAACAAGTTAAAAGCTGGTTTGTTTACAATCCAGACGAAAAATTATTATTTAATACGGGTTTATTCCTCGGATTATTTTTGGTTTTTTATTTTGTGTATGCTTTTTTACGCAAAACATTTTATTTGAGATTAACTTATGTTATTCTCTTCTCGCTTTTCTTTTATTATAAGTCAAGCGGCATTTACTTTTTACTTTTATTACTTTCTTCCGTTGTCGATTACGGACTAAGCCAGATTATTTTTAGAGCGACAAAAGACAGTACCAAGAAAATATATCTGGTAATTAGTGTAATCTTAAATTTAGGATTACTAGGTTATTTCAAGTACATGAATTTCATGATTGTGACTTTCAATGATATGTTTCATGGCAATTATAAGCTTCATGATGTTTTTCTTCCTGTCGGAATTTCGTTTTATACTTTTCAGTCGATGAGTTATATTATTGAAATTTATCGTGAAGAAATTAAGCCAACAAAAAATTACATCGAATATTTATTTTTCGTTTCGTTTTTCCCGCAGTTAGTTGCTGGACCAATCGTGCGTGCAAAAGATTTTCTACCACAGATTTATCAAAAATTAAATCTATCAAGACAGGATGTAAACAATGCTTTGTTTTTGATTATTGGCGGATTAATTAAGAAAACGGTAATTTCAAATTACATCTCGATAAATTTTGTTGATCGTGTTTTTGATACGCCAATGAGTTATACTTCTTTCGAGAATTTAATGGCTTCTTACGGATATGCAATCCAGATTTATTGTGATTTCTCTGGATATTCAGATATGGCAATCGGAATTGCTTTATTGCTTGGTTTTAAATTGCCAGTCAATTTTAGAACGCCTTATAAATCGGCTTCGATCACGGATTTCTGGAGAAGATGGCATATTTCGCTTTCGACTTGGTTAAAAGATTTTTTATACATTTCGATGGGAGGAAACCGCGAAGGTTCTTTCGCTGGATATTTATTTCCGAGCTTGTTTTTCTTCGGATTATTGCTTTGGGGAATTACAAGTTACAATACCAGTATAATTCCGCTGATCGTTGCGTCAGTTTCAATATTGCTTTTTTGTTTGTCTTTTCTGCTTTCCAGCAAAAAGAAACAAACTTTAGTGACTAATTTGAATTTATTCACCACGATGCTTTTGGGTGGATTGTGGCACGGAGCAGGAGCACAATTCATTGTTTGGGGAGCTTTACACGGATTAGCTTTGGCAATTCATAAGATTTTCGTGGAATTTTTCCCATCCAAAAAAGATAAAAAACCGAATTTCTTGTGGCGATTTTTCTCAATCGTAATTACATTCCATTTTGTGGTTTTCTGCTGGATATTTTTCCGAGCTCGAGATTTTGAAACAGCCTTGCAGGTAATTAATAATATTGGGCAGTTGACATTCGAACCAGAACATTGGAAAACAATTGTAATTGGTTATAAAAACGTATTCGGATTAATGTTGTTTGGTTACGTTTGGCATTTCTTGCCAGAAACTGTTCACAAACGGAATGAAATCGATTTTTGATAAAACGCCAATATTAGTAAAAGCAATAATTCTAGGATTCGTTTACTGGATTGTTTACGCAACAGCCGTAGCAGGTTCACAGCCTTTTATTTATTTCCAGTTTTAATTTAGAAGGTTCAAAGAGACAAAGTAACAAAGGCGCAAAGGTTTTATTCTTTGCACCTTTTTTGTTATTAGCCACAGATTAGAAGGATTAAACAGATTTTTTTTCACGCAGATTTCGCAGATTGTGGCAGATTTTATTTTTTAGATTTTAAATAATAATCTGTGTGAATCTGCTTAAATCTTTTTAAATCTGCGTGAAATAAAAAACTTTCCAACTTCCCGACTTTGCAAGCAAAATGACATAGCGTTCTTTGCGTAATACTTTGCGTTCTTTGCGGTTAAATGCAGCTAAATAAAAATTGCCTGAAATATCTAATTAGATTATCTTTGCACTTCAAATAAAGAAAATAATATGTTTGATAATTTAAGTGATAAGTTAGATAAAGCGTTCCATATATTAAAAGGACACGGTAAAATTACAGAAGTAAACGTTGCCGATACTTTAAAAGAAGTGCGTCGTGCATTCTTGATGCCGATGTTAACTTTAAAATTGCTAAAGATTTTACAACTAAAGTAAAAGAAAAAGCAATTGGTCAGGACGTACTTAACAACATTACAGCCAGGACAATTATTGGTAAAGTTGGTAAAAGATGAGTTGACGGAATTAATGGGTGGAGATGTTGCTGGTGTTAATCTTTCAGGAAATCCAACTGTTATTTTAATGTCAGGACTTGCAAGGTTCTGGTAAAACTACTTTCTCAGGAAAATTAGCCAACTTTTTAAAGACTAAGAAAAATAAAAAACCACTTCTTGTAGCGTGTGATATTTACCGTCCAGCGGCGATTAATCAGCTTCATGTTGTTGGAGATCAAATAGGTGTTGAGGTTTATTCAGAGCCAGAAAATAAAAATCCTGTTGAAATTGCTCAAAACGCAATTAAACATGCAAAAGCAAACGGTTTTAATGTAGTTATTGTCGATACTGCAGGTCGTTTGGCAGTAGATCAGGAAATGATGGACGAAATTGCTCGTGTTCATAAAGCAATTCAGCCTCAGGAAACTTTGTTCGTTGTAGATGCTATGACAGGACAAGATGCTGTAAACACAGCAAAAGCTTTCAACGATATCTTGAATTTTGATGGAGTTATTTTAACAAAATTAGATGGTGATACTCGTGGTGGAGCCGCAATTTCGATTAAATCGGTTGTAAACAAACCAATCAAATTTGTTGGTACAGGTGAAAAAATGGAAGCAATTGATGTTTTCTATCCAGAACGTATGGCAGAACGTATCCTTGGAATGGGAGACGTTGTGTCGCTTGTAGAAAGAGCTCAGGAACAATTTGATGAAGAAGAAGCTAGAAAACTTCAAAAGAAAATCGCTAAAAACGAATTTGGTTTTGATGATTTCTTAACGCAAATTCAGCAAGTGAAAAAAATGGGTAATATGAAAGACTTGGTTGGAATGATACCAGGTGCTTCAAAAGCCATGAAAGATGTAGAAATTGAAGATGATGCTTTCAAACATATTGAAGCAATCATTCACTCAATGACGCCAATTGAAAGAAGTAAACCTGCCATAATCGACGTAAAAAGAAAAGCCAGAATCGCTAAAGGTTCCGGAACAAAAGTCGAGCAAGTAAATCAGTTGATGAAGCAGTTTGACCAAATGAGCAAAATGATGAAGATGATGCAAGGTCCGGGCGGAAAAAACCTGATGAAAATGATGGGAGGCATGAAAGGAATGCCAGGCGGAATGCCGAGATAATAAATTAAAAGTTTCAAGTTTCAGGTTTCAAGTTAGAGACTGAAATTTGAAACTTTTTTCGATAAATAAATATAGTTTCGTTTCAACGTGAAACTTTAAACCTGAAACAAAAAACAACAAAAAGCAATGCAACTACTAGACGGTAAAAAAACATCGAAGACATTAAAAACGAAATTGCAATCGAAGTTCAATCCATAAAAGCATGCTGGAGGAAAAGTACCTCATTTAGCAGCAGTTATTGGTTGGGAACAATGGAGCAAGTTTAACTTATGTAGGAAGTAAAGTAAAATCTTGCCAGCAAATTGGTTTGATTCAACTTTAGTAAGTTTGCCAGAAGACGATTACCGAAGCGGAATTACTTAGCTAAAATTAAAGAGTTAAACGAAGATGATAATCTTGATGGATATATCGTTCAGTTGCCTTTGCCAAAACATATCGATGAGCAAAAAATTATTATTAGCAATTGATCCTGATAAAGATGTAGATGGTTTTCATCCAACTAACTTTGGAAGAATGGCTCTTGGAAATGGAAAGTTTTATTCCAGCAACGCCATTCGGAATTATGGAATTGTTAGAGCGTTACAAAGTTGAAACTGCCGGAAAACATACAGTAGTTATCGGAAGAAGCCATATTGTAGGTCGTCCAATGAGTATTTTAATGAGCCGTAAAGGAAATCCTGGAGATTCAACAGTTACTTTGACTCACAGCCGTACTAAAAACTTAGCAGAATTCACTAAAAATGCTGATATTATTATTACAGCTTTAGGAGTTCCTGAATTTTTAAAAGCGGATATGGTTAAAGACGGAGTTGTAATTATTGATGTTGGAATTACTCGTGTAGAAGATGCATCAAACGCAAAAGGATATGTTATAAAAGGCGATGTTGATTTTGATGGAGTAAGCAAAAAAGCATCTTTCATCACTCCAGTTCCAGGTGGAGTAGGACCAATGACAATTGCAATGTTGCTTAAAAAATACGCTTTTGGCACGTAAAATGAGAAGCGCAAGAAATCAATAATTTCTCTTCAAAATACTATCAAAAAGCCTGTTCAAATGAACAGGCTTTTTTTATTGCACGACTATTTTTTTAACAGATAGAAACATAGAATTTAAGTTTTATAAAAGAGAAACTGATTTCTCTCACATAGTTAACTACCGCTATGTTTGTTTAAAAAAGTGAAACGCCTTTTTTGCAGTTGCAATATCTATGTTTCTATGTGTTTAGAAATCATTTTAATATTTAATTAATAGTTTAAACTTTTGGGTCTTAAAAATAAAGGATACTTTTGCACCACTTAAAAAAAATAACACTTCTCCAAATGGACGATTATTATTCGTTAGTATTAAATTAAGCAGCTTTTGAAATTTCAAAATGCTGCAGTAAAACCCTGTATTTTGAAATGAAAGCCCTTTACACAAACAACAACGGATTGGTAGAAATCCAACAATGGACTCCAAATTGCTGGATTAGTATTGAATCTCCAACAGAAGCAGAAAAAAAATATTTACTAGAAGAGCTTCAAATTCCCGAAGCATTCTATAATGATATCGAAGATATCGACGAAAGACCCCGTATAGAAATTGAAGACGGCTGGACTTTAATCATAATGCGTGTTCCTATAAAAAGTAACGACATTAAACTCCCTTTTCAAACCATTCCGTTAGGAGTAATTTTTAAAGGTGATGTTTGTGTAACTATTACTTTTTACAAAACAGAAGTTATACATGATTTTATGTTGTATTCAAAACGTAAAAATATTCAAGTTAAGGATAACTTCGACTGGGTTTTGAGATTGCTTCTTTCGTCAAGCGTTTGGTATCTGAAATATTTAAAACAAGTCAATCAAAAAATTAAACTTGCCGAAGATAATTTAGAAAAATCAATCAAAAATGAAGAATTGCAGGCATTGCTTCAAATCGAAAAATGTTTGGTTTTCTTTATTACCTCATTAAAGGCAAATGACGTGTTATTTCAGCGTATTAAAAATTTAAAAGCACATAAAGCTAGTTACGATTTAGATTTGTTAGAAGATGTCGAAATCGAATTAAGCCAAGCGCAGGATACGGCCAATATTTATAGCAATATCTTAACCGGAATGATGGATGCTTATGCGTCTGTAATTTCAAACAATATGAATAACATCATGAAGCAGATGACTTCAATTTCTATTATTTTAATGATTCCGACTCTAATTGCCAGTTTGTACGGAATGAACGTGCCAAATGGTTTAGAAGAAAGTAAATACGGAATCTGGATTTTGCTTTTAGTCTCCATAATTCTATCCACTTTTGGAGTCTTTTTATTCAAGAGAAGAAGATGGTTTTAAATCAAAAGCAAAAAATAAAAAGAGAAGCCTGTTCATTAAGAATAGCTTTTCGTTTTATAATCTGGGCGTGACCGTCCCGATATAAGAAGGCCAATATACTTTATATCAATACGCCTTCTTATGTCGGGACGGTCGGGCTATCCGCGCTACTTCGGTAGCCAGCTCCTATCCCTCACGCAGCTTTAAGGGTATAAGATCTTTTATTCCTGCAATTCTACAACTTCGGGGCAAAACTTAGTAGTATCTATTTCAACGATTAAAATAAAAGTCAAATTTTTTATTGTCATTTCAAAATAAAAAATAACTTTGTAACACAAAGTACTTTAATTATGAATCAGAAACACCAAGAAGATTTAGCACATATTCGTTCCATGATGGAGCGTTCTTCAAGATTTATATCCTTAAGCGGGCTTTCAGGAGTTTTTGCTGGGCTTTCGGCCTTAATTGGCGGATTTGTATGTTTACCAGATTTTTAAAATAAATGGTATAGATTATTTTACAGATGATAATATTGTGATTCCTGGTAATCTAGTTTCCGATTTATTTGTAACTGGTGAATTGTAATTTTAGTATGTGCGTTTGTATTTGGAGCCTGTTTTTACAATCAGAAAAAGCAAAAAATACAATTTGCCAATTTGGACATCGGCTACAAAAAATATGTTGTTTAATCTTGCTGTTCCATTAGTTTCCGGAGGTCTTTTTTGTCTGGCTTTACTTATATCATGGATATTATGGCTTAGTAGCGCCATCGACTTTAATTTTTTACGGTCTTGCAGTTGATAAATGCTGAAAAATATACATTTTCAGATATTAAATATTTAGGTTTTTGGAATTATTTTAGGAGGTATTTCGCTTTTTTATATAGGATATGGTTTGATATTTTGGATCATTGGATTTGGAATTTTGCATATTATGTACGGATTAGTGATGTTCAAAAAATACAAATAACCCAATGGGAATTATTGATAAACTAAATAAAGATTTTGAAAGCCGTGTCAGACTGGGGATTATGTCCGTTCTGATGGTTAACGAATGGGTAGATTTTACCGAGATGAAAACGCTTTTGAATATCACAGATGGTAATTTGGCCAGTCATTCTTCTGCATTAGAAAAATCAGAATATATTGAGGTTAAGAAAGGAATTTGTTGGCAAAAAGCCAAAAACATCTTATCAGGTAACACCGATAGAGGCCGTTTGGCCTTTAAAGAACACTTTCTTATCTTGAAAAATTAATGAAATCGTAATAACTCATAATTTTTTGTCTAATAACTTTGAAATACAAAGTACTTTTAATTTTATAATCATGAAAAAACACCACATTATTTTAGTTTGCAGTTTTATTTTTTTACTGCTTTTTTACAAAGAAGATCTAGGACGTTAATTGGTCAATTTTTGGACTTGTGTTAACCGGTTTTATTTGTTATTTCTTTCAGGATCAATTTACTGAAAGATCACATTTGATATTAGTCGTCACATCAGTTTTGTCATGTTTGGCTTTTGCATGGTACGGTGACTTTGCTTCTTTTTTGCAATGGCATTGTCATTATTTTTTTACAGTTTAAAACACAGGATAACAAATTGAAAATCATTCAGATTTTTCCATTGGTATTTTTAAACGGAATTACTTCATTAGGACGTATGTTAATGTTTAAACAATGGCTTCCGGAGAAAAAAATCCATAATAATTTTGCCAAAAAATTAGTTGCCTTTTTTGTTATTCCGGCTATTTTCCTTGGTATTGTTTTTTATTGTGTATTCTTTTGGAAGCGATCATTTCTCTTCATTGTTTACAGATTATACATTAGATATCAATATTGCAAATCTTTTAATAATTAGTCTTGCAGGTTTATATATTTCATTCAGTTTCTGGAATTACTGGGTGCCGGAAGTTTGTTATGAAAAAAATGAACTTCTTGACAATGAATTTAAAAATATAGCGGAAGTTAAAAACCAAAATACATTTTCATTTCTTGATCTTGATTTCGAAAGAAAAAGTGGTGAAATTACTTTAGTACTGTTAAATTTGATGCTTTTGGTTTTTATCGTAACTTACAATTACGAACAATTTTTTGAAGTGGTTACGACACAAACCAAATTAAGTTCTGATACACATGAAAGAGTAAATTCTGTTATCTTTTCAATATTGATGGCAGTTGGTGTAATTATGTTTTATTTTAAAGGCGGATTCAATTTTGATAAGAAAGCAATTTGCTTAAAACGCTGGCTAAAATCTGGATTTTTTTAAATGGAGTTTTAATTGTAAGTACGATTATTAAAAACTCAGAATATGTTTCATTTTTACGGATTAACTTACAAACGTCTGGGAGTTTATGCTTTTCTTGATTTTGGCAATTATTGGTTTAGTTTATTCTTTTCTGAAAATTACAAAGCAAAAAACAAATGCTTATTTGGTCAATCAAATGGTTTGGTATTTTTATGGAACTGTTCTTTTGTGCAGTTATGTAAACTGGGGAAATATAATTACAAATTACAATATTTCAGTAAATAAAGGAGTAGAACCGACAATTTTTAAGCTGATTTGAATTTTAATGATGATAGCTCGAAGAGAATATTTTTTACAACACCATTTAGATGGAAACAAAACCGAAATAGAAAGAGAAGAATTAATCGATGAATATCAAAATTCTACTTTTTTATCAAAAGCTTTATATTATGATTTTTTGAATAAAAAGAAGTAATTGTATAAATTTTAAAATGTTTTAAAAGCCTCTTTGTCATTGATATAGAGGCTTTTGAATTTGATGAATTTGTAATATGTAAAAACAATTTCTTAAGAAAATCTTTACTATATTTGATTTGTAATAATTTTCGATATTTTTTTGATTGCGCAGTTCTTAAATAGATTTTTTGTTATCCCAAAGTAAACTAGATAAATATAATTAATAAATAGTATTATGGAAAACAACAACGACCAATTAAGCAGAAAGACAGTTAAGCCACCGGGAGAAAGAATTACAGAAGTTGTAAAAAATTCGAGAGGATTAATTAAATTTCCCGAAAACAAATCAAAATCCCTTTTATCACCTCTTGTAGAAGCTTTATACGACAATGATGCAATAACTATAACAGCTGTTATTTTTGTACCGCCTTTTTCGAATGAAGCACTAGATCTTAAGATTTACCAAAACTGGTATACAGATATTGAAGGATTTCCGCAGCTTCAATTTTTTGTGTCGTATGATATGTCTGAAACAGTTTCTAAAGATTTTTATGTGTACGAAGTTACCTTCGAAGCAAAATCTCATCCTTTTGAGGATCAAATATCACATATAAAAACGATTCAGACTTTTTTATGGGATATAGATCCCGTAACCTCGAGAGGTACGGTAACAACCGTACAATCAGCGGCCTAATTTAGTTCTGTAATTTTGATCTCTATAATCACAAACAATTAAAATATTAGTATTGTTTGTGATTAGAAATAACATTTCTGTTTCTTTCGATCACCTAAAAAATGGCAATGCTAAAAAGTATACTTTTAAATTTTTTACTACTATTTTCTTCCTCTTTTTATCTTTATTCTCAAGAAAAACTCATTCAAGATGATTTCTTTTCCCAAGAAATAAAATTAAAAGCAAAGGAATATAAAGACGATATCAATTTTTATAAAGCACAGTACTATTTTGCAAAAAAGAATTGGGATTCAACCTTAGTTTATTCTGTAAGACAACTCGAAAGTAACGGAAATCTGGAATTAAAAGATTACTGTTATTATTTTAGGGGATTCAGTTTTAAAGAAAAAAAACTATTTACTGAGGCCGTAAAAGATTTTAATAAAATTTCGCGAAAGTTTAAATTTCATTGTAAAATTCAAATCAATCTTGGCGAAATTGCTTTAGAACAAAATAAATTTAAAGATGCTTTATATTATTTTCATTCTGTAGAAAAGCCCGAAAATGATAATTGCAATTTTAAAAAAAGCAATGCTTTTCATAATATAGGATTATGTTATTTACATCTTGGCAAGTTTGATAAAGCGGAGACTTATTTGTTTAAAGCCTCAGAATTACAAGAACTTGAAAAAGATACGCTGTTACTTGTGGGATCTTACATGGATATTGCTAATTTGTATTATAATCAATTTAAAGATGCTCAAGCGATTCCTTATTTCGAAAAAGCATATAAGCTAGCCGCAAAAGTCAAATCGTTTGAATTAAAACAAAATGCTACCCTTAATATGGCAGTTGTTGAAGAAAACAGAAAACAATTTCAAAAAGCTTTATTGTACCGCAAAGAATATGAATCATGGAGAGATTCGTTACGGGATCAGAATAAAGTTTGGGCGGTGGCAGATTTAGAGAAGAAATTTGCAGTAAAGCAAAAACAAAAAGAAATCGATATTCTTGAAGCCGAAAATAAACTCAAAAATGCAGAAAGAAATATGTTTTTTATCGTATCAGTATTATTGTTTTTGTTGTTTGGTGCCGGTATTTATTTTTATAGAGAAAAAAGTAGAAGCAATAAAATTATTCTAATTCAGAAAAATGAATTGAACGAATTAAACCATACAAAAGATAAGCTCTTTTCCATCGTAAGTCATGATTTGCGTTCTTCTGTTAGTGCTTTGAAAAGGAGTAATTCTAAATTATTAGAAAATCTTGAAAACAGAAATTTTTCAGAATTAGATGTTTTGCTGACGAAAAATACTGCAATAACAAATGCGGCCTATAATTTATTAGATAATTTACTCAATTGGGCAATACTGCAAACGGCACAAACTTATTTTTATATTGAGTCTCTTCATCTTCATTCAATTGTCGAACAAGTTCAATACAACTACAAAGCCTTGTTATTGGATAAAGAGATAAGTTTTGAAAATAAAGTTGCAGAAGAAGTTTATATTCTTGCCGATCTAGATTCGCTAAAAATAATTATTAGAAATCTATTAGATAATGCAATCAAATTTACACCTTCAAAAGGAAGAATTTCTCTTTATACAGATTGTGACATTGAAGAAGATTTCTGTTATATAATAATTGAAGATTCTGGAATAGGAATGAGTTCTTCTCTTCAAAAAGAAATTTTAGAAGAATCATTTCTGCTTTCAAAAAAACAAACAGATGATAATACAGGAACTGGACTGGGAATGCAGCTCTGTAAAAACTTAATTAGCAAAAATGAAGGAAAGTTAAAGATCGAGAGTGCAGAAAATCAAGGGACTAAATTCATTATAATACTGCCTAAGAGTAAAAAAAATGGATAATATAAATGTATTGGTAATTGAAGACAATAAAGAAGAAAGCAATTTACTTGCTTCTCTTTTAATTGCAAACGGTTACAATGTTGCAGGTGTTGCCACTACTTATAAACAGGCCTTAGATCTTTTTTATAGTAATGTTGTCGATATCATTATTATAGATATTTATTTAGATGGCAAACCAGATGGTATTACTTTTGCCGAAACTATTAGTATTGTTCCTAATGCTTTAAAGCCATTCGTATTCTTGACAAGTTCAAAGGACCGTGAAATTTTTGATCGTGCAAAACTGACTCGGCCTTTTAGTTTTTTACTAAAACCCTTTAACGAATTAGAACTGTTATATTCACTCGAAATGGCAGTCGAAAAATTTTATCATCAGCCAAATATTTTAACAGGTAAAAATCAAAATGCAATTATTAGTGATAAATACCTTTTTATTAAAAAAAACAAAGCACTCAAAAAAGTACGTACAGAAGATATCTCTTATATAGAAGTTGAAGATAGATATTGCAATATTATTACCGAGAAAGAAAAGTTTTTAATTCTAATATCGCTAATTAAGCTTTTAGAGCTCTTAGATCCAGTAAAATTTATTCGAACACATCGAAATTATATCGTAAACTCAAATAAAATTGTTGAAATTATTTTGAGCGATAATGTCGTAATCTTAAAAGGAAACCATGCAGTAATACTTAGTGAAAAGTATAAAGACTTTGTAACTAAGTTTACGATATTAAAATAATACAGAGTTTATAATTGACAAAAAAATCCTTCTTCTTGAAGGATTTTTTTTTGAAATAATCTTATACCTCATTTATTAAATCTTGTACCAATAAATACTGCTCTTATACCATCTTTTGATTTAGAACTTAAATTATGAAATAGCTTTACAATTGAAAATCAGATTATTGCTAGCGTTTTTTGGTTTTTGTTGAGTATAGTGGAGTTCAGAATCCACTTTAAAAAACGAGGTGTATCCGAAAAACCAAACGAGTAGGTAATTAAATAATTTTTATCATGCCAATCGATACTACTCCGTCCACAGTGGCGACAAATGCCTTACAGGCATTACCGTTTTCATCCCTTATTGGTGGTCCTCTTGATGCTGCAATTAAAGCTCAAGCTATGGCAGCTAAAACAAGTTGGGAATTTATTCAACAAGTAGGTCTTAACGAAGACAAAGCGACAGGAAAAAGAGAAGCAGTCAACGTAACGTTTTATTACAATAAAAACGGACAAATGACAAAGCTTATCGTCCCGCTCTTGACTATTGTGCCAATACCGTATATCGCGATAGACGAGGTGCAAATTAATTTTAAGGCTAATATTTCGGCATCTTCATCTTCAGTTTCTGAAACGTCTTCATCTGAAAGTACAGAAGCAGGAGGTAGTGCAAAAGCAAGTTTTGGTTATGGACCTTTTAGTGTTTCGGCCGAGTTTAAAGCGAACTATTCAAGTAAAAAAGATTCAAAGGCGTCTGAAGAATCTAAATATTCTGTAGAATATACGATGGATGTACAAGTACATGCAGGACAATCAGATATGCCTGCAGGACTTGCAACGGTTTTGAATATTTTGCAGTCAAGTATTACAGATGCAAATTCAAAAGGTACGTTTACTTTCTCTCCTGCAAATCCTCAGGTTGATGCAGCTACTTTGGCTAAAGACGGAAAATTTGCTGTAAATATAACTGCAAATATTAAAGACTCTAACGGACTTGTCCTTGCTGGCGAAAAAGTTACGTTTACACCTGATGCAGGTAAAAACATCACTTTTGATGCTGTACCAGAGCAAACAACAGACGATAATGGTAATGTAACCTTTACTGTAAATGGTACATTAACTTCTGCAGATGCTTATAGCGAAGCAGTGGGCTTTACACTAGCAGATGCTAAACAAGGATTAAGCGCGTCTGGCGTACTATCTTTCATCGGTCAGTTACCAACGACTTAATTGATTTTTTAACCTTAAATACGTACAGCCATGACAGTGGAAAATTTATTTACAGATGTTCTTAATAACCTCGTAGAGGCACAGTATGAATCTTACGTATTTTCTCAGAAATTAGGTGAGCGGGATAACAACCTGCTCCCTATTCCTACTGCTGAAATAAAACAGATTACACTAGATATAAATTATGCTTACGAGAAAAAAGATGAAATAGGTTATCAAGAAAGTTTTGATATTGCCTTGATATTTAGTAAGATGAAAAGATTGATAAAAAAGACTTTGCTAAGATATCAAAAGAAGATTATTGATGAGGTCGATCTTTCTCCAGAATCTTCGAATGTCAAATGGCTGGAGATCAAAAAAAATCTTTCATCTGGAAAACTGATTGATTTTATGCTTACTGATCTAAAAACGCCTTTTGTTAATGAGCTCGATACTCTTCTTAATAAATCAAATGAGAAAGAGTTAGAGCACTATCAGATTGTGGCAAACACATTAATTCCTCTTGCACAAGATACGGTGGAACGAAATGTTTTAAACCATCAGCATATGGCACCGTTTAGTAAACATATTAGTCTAGATCATGTTTCAGAGAAAGTCAAAAACAATCTTGATAAACATATTGAGGAAATTGATGATTCTGTTAAGTCTTCTGTAAAATATATTCCTAAAAGCATAAATATAATTGTAGATGCGCAACTTTTAAAAGAGCTTCCGCCAGATGCAATACAAAAAGCTAAAGTAGTCATGAAAATGCGAAATATAATGGTAGAAAGAGTACCGCCAAATACATCAGAAAAATGAGAAAAGGATTATACAGTACAGGGGCGACAAGACTAACGGATATTTTTCTGGCCCCCCTCGAAGCAGTTATTCAAGCTGATATTGATTTATCTGAAAGAATAACCAAATTTATAATGGATTATGGATTTGACGATTGGGATCAAAAAGGAAAATTGCCAAAACTAAAAATGGTAAGCTTTTCTTTTACAAACGAACAAGGCAAAGTTGAAGTTTTTAGTTTGCCTGTACTTTCCTTAATTCAGCTTCCTCTATTACGGATCAAAGACGCCAATTTTGATATGAAAGTTAAAATGATAACCGTAGACATAGACGAAGAGGAGCAACCTCCGTCATTGTTAGATGATGATGGAACAATTGCAAGATTGCCTCAAAGACAATCCGCGATAAAAGCTTTTTTAACTCCAAGTACCACTAGTAATATGGAGACTATGAAATCTAATATGAAAGTTAGACTCAACATGATTGACGGTGATATGCCTGGTGGTATTATTCAGCTTTTAGCTATGATGGGCGAAATTAATAACGTAAAGGATAAGCGAGTTAATAACGTAAAAGAATTAGAGTTATGAAAAATTCAAAACCAAAAGAGGAGCCTAACGGACTTGAATGTCCTGCCTGCAGATTCAAGATTAAGTTTACGATGATGGATCTTGTGATGAAGAAAAACATTCTTTGTCCTGCATGTCATTTAACGATGGACATGGATGTTCCAGTAGACATGAAGCGTCATTTGCAAGAAATTTCATTAGCTGAACAGATGGTGAGGGAGTCGAGTACTTTTTCAAAATGATGAAAGCAATTAATTAACTTTTAAAAATTAAAATAATGAAAATTAATAATTTAAATGAAGAAAATGTTTTTGCACCAATTCCGGGAAATAAGCCAAAACATGTTGTAGATACAGAAGTAGCTCCATATAAATTTATAGGGTTGCTAAATATGACATTTCCAAATGGTGAAAAATACTTTGGAACAGGTACAGTAATTGCAAAAAGTACTGAGAAGGATAGTTTTTATGTATTAACTTGTGCGCATAATCTCTACGATTTTGAAGACGGAGGTAAAGCTACAAAAATAGAATTCATTAGAGCTTATAATGATCCTGATGCGCCATTTCCATCAATAGAAGCAGTAAGTTGGGATTACCCAGAAAAATATCCAGATGTTGCAGTTTCGAGACACCATGAAAAAAGATTATTATCAGAAAATAAAGTTGATCTTTTACAAGAAGATATTAATCTTGATTATGGAATTGTCAAGCTTAAATCTTCAGTGAATTCAATTGATGGTTTTCCTGGATTAATTGTTAAAACAACCGGAGAATTACAAGATCTGGCAGCTCAGATTAATGGATATGGATGGCTTGATGAAAAAATGTCAAATGCTAAAGGGCTTATTAAAGAAGTTGGAGATAAGTATCTTCGATATCCAATTTCTACAGAAGAAGGAGCCAGTGGTTCTGCTATTACCAAAGGAGATAGCAAAGAAATTGTAGGTATTCATACTCGTGGATACGATGACAAATTAAATCAAGGCGTACGTATTACACAAGAGGTTAAAGATAAGCTTCTAAGTTGGATGGTATAATAAGTCTCATAAATAAAATGGTCGCTATAAATATAGCGACCATTTTTGATTTGTATTTAATTATCACCCCTTTTCTTAAATCGAGGATCGTGTTTCGATATAAAAGTTGTTCTTCTATTTGAAGCTGGTTTTGGACTTTCAACTTTCGGTAAACTTGCCTCTTCCGTTTTGCTCGAAGGTTCGATCAACTGATTTAATTCTTTAATTTCATCATCAGTCAAATCGCGATATCTTCCAACTGGAACATCCAAAGAAATATTAATAATTCGGATACGTTTCAAAGCCGTAACATCATAACCTAAATATTCGGTCATTCTACGAATTTGACGGTTCAAACCTTGCGTCAAAATAATCTTGAAAGTGTATTTACTGATTTGTTCCACTTTACATTTTCGGGTCACAGTATCCAAAATCGGAACACCATTTCCCATTCTTTCTATAAAACGATCCGTAATTGGTCTGTTTACCGTTACTGTATATTCTTTTTCGTGATTGTTTCTGGCGCGTAAAATCTTGTTTACAATATCACCGTCATTGGTCATGAAAATTAATCCTTCACTGGCTTTGTCCAATCTTCCAATTGGGAAAATACGTTTTGGGTAATTAATATAATCTACAATATTGTCTCGGACATCAAGATTTGTTGTGCATTCAATTCCAACAGGTTTGTTGAAAGCCAAATACACTAACTTTTCGTGTTTCTCCACGATCAATTTTCCGTCAATGCGTACTTCATCATCTGGCGAAACTTTAGTTCCCATTTCCGGTACAACTCCATTTATCGTCACGCGCCCTTCTTCAATTAATTTATCGGCTTCACGACGAGAACAATAGCCGGTTTCGCCAATAAATTTGTTCAGACGTTTTAAATTCTCTTCCATACTGCAAAAGTAGGCAAAAGTTTAGACTTCTTAGAATTTTAGATTTTAGACTTCCCGCAATCTTGTCATTTCGACCGAAGGGAGAAATCACACAAGAAACTCTGTAAAGAAAGTCGCCAATCTTTGTCGAATTACTAGTGCGATCTCTTCTTCGTCGAGATGACAAGATTGCGGGAAGTGTATGAAAAAAACTTAGAACCTTTTTTAAGAATGAAATTCTGAACTATCTTCCGGCGTCTCTTTCCGATCAAACATTCCATAATCCCGAACTACATTTGCAATTCTTAAATGATAATCTTTAAAAACTTCATTTCTTCCTTTTGCCTGCGCATGGCGATGCATTTCTAAATTTCGCCATTGCTGGATACTTTCTTCATCTCTCCAAAAAGACAAAGACAAAACCTTTTCTGGATTACTAAAACTCTGAAAACGCTCGATCGAAATAAAACCTTCAATGTGATCCAATTCTGGACGTAAACTCGCAGCGATATCGAGATATTCTTCTTTTTTCCCTTCGTTTGGAATAACTTCAAAAATTACAGCTATCATATTTTTATTTTTTTATTGTATTGAAATCCAGATTGTTTTTGGTAATCTGGCGTTGATCATGGGTTCATATTGAATATTATTTTCTAAAAGTTGTATCGTTTTATAATTATCAAATAAAAACCATAAAACGTCTGTGGCTAACTGAATGGAGAAATATTTCGCCAGACACATATGGCCACCAATTCCGAAAGTTAGGTTTTCATTATTGTTTATTCTTTCAACTTCGAAATCCGTAGCATTCTCAAACTTTTCAGAATCGCGATTGGCCGAAGCGAGAACAATTAATATTGAATCACCTTTTTTAATTTGGCTTTCGCCGATGTAAAAATCTTCGGTTGCAATTCTTCTGGTATTATGAATTGGAGGATCAAATCGAAGTGTTTCAATAACCGATTTTTCCATTTCAGTTTTATTTAAAAATGTTTTATGCTCAATAATCTGCAATAATGAATTGCTCAAAATTCCACGCCCTGCATCAAAACTCTGAATAAATAATCCGATTAAATTACTAATGCTAATTGTTTTAATTTCGTCAGGCGAAAGAAAATTTGATTCTGAAATTCTGGACGATAAAGATTGGTAAAAAAGCAATGAAGAAAGTTGCTTTTCTACAATTGAAAAAATTGCTGACGAAACTTCATTTATAGAATTTACTTGTGCTTCTGTCTTCTGTGGAAGCATTATTTTTACCAAAGATTCAATTTGGTTTGAAATAAAATCGCAATCCTTTTCTTCAAAACCAAAACTTTTCAAGATAACTAAAACGGGCAATTTTTTACAAACCGAATTCACCCAATCAATTTTATTATCAGCTAAATTATCTTTGATTAATTGAGAAATAATCGAATTGATATCGACCGATTTCATTTTTGAAAACAATAAAATAGTAATTTCTTTAGAAACTTCATGCTGAATTCCATTTGATAATCGTGTCAGATTATTTAAAATTTCTAAAGCCTTTTTATTCAGTTTTTGTTCGTTATTTGGATTTACAACCGGAATGGCAGCTTTAGGATTTTTCAAAATAGAAACACAATCTTCATAAGAATATATGGCCCATATTTTATTCGTTTCATCCCAATAAATTGGATTGTTTTGCAACATATTTTTATAGATCAAATAAGGATCGCTGACATCAGATTGAAGGAATAAAGTCGAATTCATGTTGAATGTTTCTGACAAAGTTATTTAACTTTACAAAGCAATACTTCATTCTGCGCTTAACTATGAATATCGAAATGGAAGATCAATTTATAAAAACGGCATCTTTGATTGGTGACCCAACGCGCGCCTCAATTCTGTGGACTTTAATGGACGGAAGAGCTTTTACGGCTACAGAATTAGCAGTTTCTGTAAATACGTCACCGCAAAATATAAGCATGCATTTAGGAAAATTGCTAGATGCCGATTTGCTTTGTGTAGAAAAACAAGGTCGTCATAAGTATTATAGATTTTCGAATAAAGAAGTCGCGTACGCGCTTGAAGCAATGGCAAGTTTGGTCCCGAAACCAGAAGTTTCTTCAAAGAATAAACCCGAAAAATATCCTCCAATAAAATTTTGCCGAACTTGTTACGATCATTTAGCCGGAAAAATTGGAGTTGCTTTAACAGATAGTTTATTGGAACAAAAGATAATTGTAGAAAAAAACAATGTTTTCGAAATCAGTCCCGAAGGAGAAAAATGGTTTTCAGATTTCGGAATTAATCTAGCAGAAGCACAAAAACAAAAACGAATTTTCTTAAAACCATGCCTGGATTGGAGCGAACGAAGAAATCACATTGCAGGCTCAGTCGGAACTTTGCTTTTTAATAAAATGATAAAAGAAGACTGGCTCAGAAAAACTGAAAATTCCAGAGCAATAATTGTTACTGGAAAAGGAGAGAAGGAGTTATTGAAGCATTTTAAAATTGTCATTTAGACAATTTAGATTGTTAGACTTCTTAGATTATTAGAATTTTAGAATTTTAGATTTTTAGATTTTCGCGTAAAGTTTGTCATCCTGAGCGAAGTCGAAGGACTCGTAAGAAACTCCGCACAGAAAATCGTCAATCTTTGTCGAGCTACATACGCTCCTTCGACTTCGCTCAGGATGACAAAGGAAATTGGGGTTTAAAAGAAAAAAAACTTAGTGTCTTAGCGACTTAGTGGCTCAGAACCTTCAGAAAAAAGAAACTCAATAACCTTATCGTACAATTCATCATCATGCATGCCGTGGCCTAAACCTTTAGTTTCTATAAATTGGCTGTTTTTCCAATTGCTTTGAATTTTTTTTCCTTCTTCAAAAGCAACAATTTTATCCGAAGTATCATGTGCAATTAATCCAGCGACATTAAATTCTGAGGCAAATTTTTGACCCGAAAAGTCTTCCAGTTTAAAGTTGAAGCGTTCCATGAATTTGCTTTCTAAAAGTGAAAACATTTTTGTATTCAAACTCAGCATGGAGATATAATTGTCAATCAAAGTTTTTAATTCTGATGGAGCGCCTAAAATCACCATTTTATTGATGCTCGTATTCGGGAATAAATATTGATGATACACACAAGCGGCGCCACCAATTGAATGGCCAATAATAATTTCCGGTTGATATTTTTCAACTGCCTTATTGATAAACTCAGCGTAAAGCGGAACATTAAATTCTTTTCCACTGCTTTGTCCGTGTGCTGGTGCATCTATAGCGATAATAGTACTTCCAGATTTTTGAAGATGAGGTAAGGTTTTTTTCCAGCGAGCGGCATTACTTTCCCAGCCGTGAACTAGTAAAATTTTGGTTTCGTTTCCTTTCCAGATATAAGCCTGAAAATGATGTTCGTTATGATGGAAAGTTTCGGTTTCTGTGTTTTTTAAAACTTTAGGTAATGCTTCTTTTTGCAGTCTGCCAATTCTGGGCTGACTAAAAAGTGCGTATGAAAGCTCAACAGCTTTTTGCGGACGAACATAACTTAAAAAGTTAATATATGATCCAACTGATTTTAATGTAATAAAACGAATTCCTTTTTTAATTCCCAAAACTTAAATTTTTTCTAAAGGTAAAAAATATGATTTTAAACTTGCTAAAAAATGTTTTGCCACAGATTAAAATGATTCAAAAGATTTTTTTCTCAAGATCTTGAGTTGTAGTAATCTGTGTAAATCCTTTTAATCTGTGGCAAAAAAATAATTGTGCAAAAAAAAAGTCCCGATTAAATCGAGACTTTGATATTTAGAATTTAGAGAACAATTGTTCCATTTTTTCTTTTTCTTCTTCAGCTAATGAGCTATCAACTAAAATTCTTCCAGAGTGCTCATCAGTGATGATTTTCTTTCTTGAAGCAATTTCAACCTGAGTTTGTGGTGGAATTGTAAAGAAAGATCCTGCAGAAGCTCCTCTTTCGATAGAAACGACAGCTAAACCATTACGAACACTGCTTCTGATTCTGTTGTAAGCAGCTAATAATCTTTCTTCGATTTGACCTGAAAACTCAGCAGATTTCTCAGACAAGAAGATTTCTTCTTTTTGAGTTTCAGCCATAATTGCATCAAGTTCAGATTTTTTATGTTTTAAATGTGAGCTTTTTGCGTCAAGTTTTTCTTTTAAGTTAGAAATAACTTCTTTTTTATGTTCGATAGAAGCTTTCATTTCTTTGATTTGCTTTTCAGCCAATTGAATTTCTAATTCTTGAAATTCAACCTCTTTAGTCAAAGAATTAAATTCTCTATTATTACGAACTGATTCTTGTTGTTTTGTGTATTTTTTGATAACCTCTTTGTGCTCCTCAATCGCATTTTTCTTTGATTTGATTTGCTCTTCAATCACTTCAAGTTCACTTTTCAGTTTCTCTGAACGGGTGCTTAAACCTGCAACTTCATCTTCTAAATCTTCCACTTCTAAAGGAAGTTCCCCTCTTACGTTTCTGATTTCGTCAATTCTAGAGTCAATAAGCTGTAAATCGTATATTGCTCTTAACTTGTCCTCAACACTTAATTCTTTCGTATTCGCCATATTCTATAAGTACTTAACTGGATTTGTATTTTCTTCTGATAAAATGATTGCAAAATTAAGGATTTTTTTTCGAAGATAATCAACAATATAGTTTTTTGTATAGCGTTCACTCTCAAAATGACCAATATCGGCCAAAAGTAACTTGTTTTCGGCTTCATAAAATTGATGGTATTTTAAATCGGCAGTTAAAAAAGCATCGGCTCCGGCCATAATTGCATTTTTTATGGCAAAACTTCCGGAGCCTCCTAAAACCGCAACTTTTTTTATTTTTTTTCCTAGAAAGGCTGAATGGCGAATTCCATCAGCAATCATTTTATCTTTTACGAAGTTTAAAAACTCTTTTTCATCCATTTCAGTTTCGAATTCGCCAATCATTCCTAATCCAATATTTTGATGTGAATTTTGAAGATCATAAATTTCATAAGCTACTTCTTCATAAATATGATTCGTAAAAAGGGCTTTTAAAATTTTGGATTGTAAATGTTTTTCAAAAGTAACTTCGATTTTTATTTCTTCGGTTTCCGTTAATTCGTGGCGTTCTCCAATTACCGGATTACTTTCAGAATTTCCTTTGTAAGTTCCAATTCCTGTTCGAATTAAAACTGCAGTTTTCATAATTTCCAATCGTTCCCGCGCCGGCATCAAAAAGGCCTGACGTACTTTTTGAGCATTTTCAGGAACAGTATAAGTCACTAATTTTTGAATGAAATTTTGCTTCGGAATCAAAACTTTGGTATTTGTCAAACCTAAAGCATCACAAAATATTTTGTTAACGCCGGCCGAATGATTATCTAAAGCAGTATGAACGGCATAAATAGCAATATCATTTTTGATGGCTTTTAAAATCGCACGTTCGACATAATTTTTGCCCGTAATTTTTTTAATTCCCGAAAATAAAATCGGATGAAAACAAACCACCAAATTGCAGTTTTTCGCAATCGCTTCGTCAATTACATTTTCCAATGCATCATGGCAAACTAAAACTCCTGTGCTTTCAGTTTCTGTGTTTCCAACTAAAAGTCCTACGTTATCAAAATCTTCGGCGTAAGCCAAAGGAGCCATTTCTTCGAGGACTGATATTATTTGAGAAATTTTCATTTTATTTTGTTTCAAGTTTCAGGTTTCAAGTTTTTGTTTGACAAATGAAACCTTAAACAAATTAACGAAAAAAATTATACTTTCGTAAAATGAATCTACTCCGAAAATACTTTTTCCGTTTCTATTTATGCGGATTCACTATTAAATTCAAAATTCGTTTTAATAAAGGAAGAACATTAGAAAACGTTTTTTAATTCTATCGAATTCGATGGAATTAAAATTTTATAATCATTATGGCTAAAAATAAAAAAATAAATGTTCAGGGAATTGACATTGTTTTGTATGAAGATAATAAGGAAGATTTTATGTCTCTTACAGATATTGCGAGACATCGTGATAACGAACGAAGTGATTATATTTTGCAAAACTGGATGAGAAACCGCAGTACAATTGAATTTATTGGCTTGTGGGAAAAATTTAATAATCCGGATTTTAATTCCATCGAATTCGATGGAATTAAAAATATGGCGGGATCAAATAGTTTTTCGCTAACTCCTAAAAGATGGATTGAGGCAACTAATGCGATTGGGATTATTTCAAAATCTGGACGTTATGGTGGTACATTTGCTCATAAAGATATAGCTTTTGAATTTGCTACATGGTTAAGTGCTGAGTTTAAATTTTATCTAATAAAAGAATTTCAACGGCTTAAAGAAGAAGAAAGCAGTACTAAAAAGTTAGAATGGAATTTGCAGAGAACAATTTCTAAAATTAATTATAAAATACATACGGATGCTATAAAAGAAAATTTAATTCCGGTAAGTTTAAATGCAAACCAAAATAATTTTATTTATGCTGATGAGGCAGATTTGCTGAATGTAGCATTGTTTGGTAAAACAGCAAAACAGTGGCGAGATGAAAATCTTAGCGAAAAAGGAAACATTAGAGATTTTGCTTCTATTGAACAATTAGTGGTTTTGTCAAATCTTGAAAGCATAAATGCTATGTTAATACAACAGGAAATAGTACAAAGAGAAAGATTGTTGAAATTGAATGAAATTGCTATTCATCAAATGAAATCTCTTGTTAAGTCTAATGTCGCAAATAAATTGAAATAATTCTATGAACTTACTTCGAAAAATACTTTTTCCATTTGCCATTTTATACGGATTCATTACTTCAATCCGGAATTTTCTTTTTGATAAAGGAATTCTGAAATCGACTTCATTTGATATTCCGGTGATTGCTGTTGGAAATTTAAGTGTTGGCGGAACTGGAAAAACACCTCAGATTGAATATTTAATCCGATTATTATCTGATCAATATAAAATTGCGACTTTAAGCCGTGGCTATAAGAGAAAGTCTGAAGGTTTTGTTTTGGCCGATGCGAACTTCAAATGCTGAAATTTTAGGTGATGAACCTTTTCAGTTTTATCAAAAATTCCCCAATATTCAGGTGGCTGTTGATGCTAACAGAACAAACGGAATTATACAATTGCTTTCGCAAAAAGAAAAACCTGAAGTTATTTTGCTTGATGATGCTTATCAACACCGAAAAGTAAAAGCAGGATTTTATATTTTGCTGACTTCTTACGGTGATTTGTATGCGGACGATTTTATGCTTCCAACAGGAAATTTGCGTGAAAGCAGAAGTGGAGCAAACCGAGCAAAAATTAGTTATTGTAACAAAATGCTCCAAAAGATTTATCGGATGAAAAACAGGATGAAATTCGATTGAAATTAAATTGAAGTTGCTCGCCAAGCAAAGCTATTTTTACTTTTATAGATTATGATGATGCAATTTATTGGTAAAGAAGAAAAGATTGCAGTAGATGCAATAAAAATCAGAATCAAAATTATTTTTGGCAGGAATTGCAAAACCAGAACCGTTTTTTGAATATTTAAAAAATGAAAACGATGAATGCCTGACTTTTCCGGATCATCATCATTTTTCAGATGCTGATTTGGATGAAATTCAAAATAAAGCAAAAGGCAAAAAAATCATCACAACGGAGAAGGATTATGTTCGCTTAAAAGATTCCAAATTGGTTTCGCAATTGTATTATCTTCCTATAAAAAGCACTTTCATAAATCATCGATCAAAATTTTGATGCAACGATTTTAGAATATGTTACGAAGACCTTAGCAACTTAGTACCTCAGAACCGTAGAACCTCAAAAAAAATCAATCAAAAAATTTAGCAATTATCATATAAAATTCATCAGGAACAAATGGTTTTGTAATTACATCGTTCATTCCAAAAGATAAAAGCATGTCTCTGTTTTCGTCAAGTGAAATAGCTGTCAATGCAATAATTGGAGTAGTTTTGTCAAATTCTCTGAATGAGTTTAGTAGCGGTAGTTCCGTTGATTCCTGGTAAATGAACATCCATTAAAACCATGTCAAAACGATTTATTTTCAAAAGTTCGACGGCTTCTTCGCCATTATCGAGAATTTCGCAGTCAATAGCTTTATTTTCAAGCATTTTTCGGGTAATCATCTGATTGATTTTGTTGTCCTCAATCAATAAAATCGATTTATGTTTTAATTGTTTGTCGTTGTAGGGTTTTGTTTCTTCAACAATTCCAGCGGTTCGTTATTAATGCTGAAATTTAATTTGAAAGTAAAAGTTGATCCTTTACCCACTTCACTTTTTAGTTTTATTTCGCCTCCTAAAAGTTCGATTAATTTTTTTACAATAGTTAGTCCGAGTCCGGTTCCGCCATATTTTCGGTTTACTTCTATAGAACCTTGCGAGAAGCTTTCGAAAACCGTTTGTAATTTATCTTCTGGAATTCCAATTCCGGTATCGACAATTTCAAAATAAACAGTCGCATTTTCATCTTCTATTGCATATAATTTTGCAATAACATTTACATTTCCGTTTTGAGTAAACTTAAGTGCGTTATTGATTAGGTTCAATATGATTTGAGATAATTTTGTGGGATCTCCATTTAAATTATCAGGAATTGCTTCGTCAATTTCAAGATTAAAATAGTTTTTATTAGCCGTTGCCAGTTCTTTCAGAGAACTTTGAATATTGAAAAGAAGTTCTTTCAGATTAAAACTGATATTTTCGATTTCAACTTTAGTCGAATCAATTTTATTTATTTCAAGAATTTCATTGATAAATGTTGTCAGATAATTTCCTGAAAATTTTAAGCGATTCTAAATATTTTAGCTGATGTTTTTTTAGGATGATCTTCGAGAAGTAAATGAGTAATTCCGTTTATGGCATTCAACGGCGTTCGAAGTTCATGACTTACTGTAGATAGAAATTCAGATCTGGCTTTTGATGCTTTTTCAGCTTTGTTTTTGGCAAGAATAAGTTCTTTGTTTTTTTCTCTTAAAAGCAAATTATTCTGATTCCGAATAATATTGTTTTTATATAAAGCCAAACTCAAAAGAGATAAAATCGAAATCAATGCAATAGCTAAAATACTTACCAATTTTGAATAGCGATATGTTTTTAATTGGATTTTTTCTTCACTTTCTCGTTTAAGTGTATTATTTAATAGATTGTGTTTTTTTGAATTTTTCAAATTCATTAAGATCCAGTTTCGCATTTTTTAATTTAGAATATAATTCTCAATCTGATAATGTTCATCAAGATAAGAATAGGCAAGATCGAAGTTTCTGTTTTTTTTATAATACTGACTGATAGCCAAAATGATTTTTGATTTCTGAAATAAATTATTGTTTTTTGACGCTATAATCCAATGCATTTTCAAAATAAACTAGAGCAGAATCATTTCGTTTAAGAGTCGATCTCAATTAATCCAAGCTGATAATAAGAATCTGTTTTGGTTTTAAGGATTTTCGGATTATCAGGTTTCTTTATTATTTTTTGGAACGTTTTTGCAGCAAGAGGTAAATTTTTGCTGATTTTAATGCCGTTGCTTTTTGATAATCCAAAATTTCGGCATGATCAACAAGTTTTAGCTCCTTTAATAGACTGTCGGCTTTTTGATAATAAATATTGCCAATTTCATAATTACCTTTTGCGGTATTTGCTGCGCCAATATAATGTAACGCTAAGATTTTGGTGCAGGTTGGTTTTACTTTGTCAAATAAAGAAACACTTTTATGGAAGTTTTTTAAAGCTTCATCATATTTCTGCTGATTGTAAAAGATTTTCCCGAGCTTGAAAGTTTGATTGGCTAAATTTTCGGTTTTATTATTGGTCTGGCAGAAATCAATCGATTTTTTAGTGTAATAAACAGCCTGATTATATTTTTTCTTATCAAGATTTGAGTCTGTTAATTTATTATAATAGGAAACGCTATCTGTATTCTTCTTTTTAGTTTGAGAATACAAAAATGAATTTAAAAAACAAACAAGAATAAGAAGGTGGTATTTCATGTATGGCAATGCTTTTACAATGAATTCTTATGTTTTTCTTATCAGTAAAATCAAATCTATTAATCTGGATGAATAGCCAATTTCATTGTCATACCAGCCCACAACTTTTACCATTTTGTCAATAACGGAAGTTAGTTGCGCGTCAAATAAACACGAATGCGTATTGCCAATTACGTCAACAGAAACAATCGGATCTTCTGTATAATCTAATATTCCTTTTAAATTTGTTTTTGAAGCTACTTCAAATGCTTTATTAATTTCTTCAATAGTAACGGCACGTTTTACATTAAACGTAATGTCGGTTAATGAACCATCAGGAACTGGAACACGAATACCACAACCTCCAATTTTTTGATGCAATTTAGGAAAAATTTTTGTTAATGCCTTAGCTGCACCTGTAGTTGTTGGAACAATTGACTGACTTGCGCCTCTCGACCTGCGTAAATCCTTATGTGGCTGGTCATGAAGACTTTGATCAGTTGTATAAGAATGTATAGTTGTAATGTACGCTTGCTCGATTCCGCATAGTTCATCGATGATTTTAATCATCGGTGCAGCATTGTTTGTCGTACAGCTTGCATTCGAAACAATTATTTCATTTCCGTCTAAAATATCTTCATTTACTCCTAAAACTACCGTTTTTATCGTATCAACTTCTGATGGAGCAGAAAGAATTACTTTTTTTGCTCCAGCTTCAAGATGTGCATTTAGCTCTTCATGTGTTTTGTATTTTCCTGTTGATTCTATTACAAAATCAATATTATGGTTTTTCCAGTCTAATTTGGAAATGCTTTTTTCATGAAAAAATAAATAATGTTTCTGCCGTCAACAATAATTCCTTTTTCATCATGACTAACTTCAAAAGGCAAAACACCATGAATACTGTCGTATTTTATTAAATGCGACATTGTTTTATTATCGGCAATATCATTGATTGCAACTACTTCAATTTCTGGATGATTTAAAAGCAGACGAAATAAATTTCTTCCAATTCTTCCAAAACCATTTATAGCAATTCTTGTTTTCAATATCTGTTTATTTGTTTAATCGTTAAATCGTTTAATTGTTTTAAATCGATTAAGGCTAGCAATTAAACGATTAACAATAAACGATTAAACTTATTTTATAAAATATGTTTTTGTGCTTTGTATGAAGAACGAACCAAAGGTCCGCTTTCGACATGACGAAAACCTAATTCAAGTCCAAATTTTTCGTATTTCGCAAATTGTTCCGGGGTAATAAATTCTTTTACAGGCAAATGTTTTTTACTTGGCTGAAGGTATTGTCCAATAGTTACAACATCAACATTTGCATTGCGTAAATCTGTCATGGTTTGAAAAACTTCTTCTTCAGTTTCGCCAAGACCTAGCATAATACCTGATTTGGTTCTGTTGATTCCTTTTTCTTTTAAATATCGCAAAACTTCAAGACTACGGTCATATTTTGCCTGAATACGTACTTCACGGGTTAAACGTCGAACGGTTTCAACATTATGCGAAACTACTTCAGGATTTGCTTCAACAATTCGTCGATATTTCTTTCGATTCCCTGAAAATCGGGAATTAAAGTTTCAAGCGTAGTATTCGGATTCATTCTACGGATTGCTTTTACAGTTTCAATCCAGATAATAGATCCTCCATCTTTCAAATCATCTCTGTCAACACTGGTAATTACGGCATGTTTGATGTTCATGATTTTAATAGAACGCGCTACTTTTTCAGGTTCGTCCCAATCTACTGTTTCAGGTCTTCCGGTTTTTACACCACAAAATCCGCAAGAACGAGTACAAACATTTCCTAAGAATCATAAAAGTGGCTGTTCCTTCACCCCAGCATTCACCCATATTTGGGCAACTTCCAGAAGTACAAATTGTGTTTAAGCTGTATTTGTCAACTAAACCACGTAGTTCAGTATATTTTTGTCCAATTGGAAGTTTAACTTTTAACCATTTGGGTTTTCCTGCTGGTATATTTTCAATGACTGTTTCCATATATCAAAATTCAAAAGACAAAGATAAGCAATGTAGTTTATTTGTGAGATTTGTTTGCGGGTTAATTTGATGCATTTGATATTGGAAGATATGAAATTATTTTTAATTATAATTTGTATAATTGTTAAAACTGTATTTTTCGAAGTAACATTTGTAAAAATGATGTTGTCTTATTGTCTTATAAGCCCTTAGGAATAATTATGAATATCCAATTGATTTTTAATCATTTAATATTTATACCTTTATTTGTTAAAAAATAGACTTTTTGGAAATAAAATATAGAAATATAATCTGTAGTACATTTGTTGTTAAATTGAAATAAATAAAGAAACATGAAAAAGAAATTAATAGTATTAGGGATTTTATTTGCCACATTGGGGTTTTCTAAAATGAATGCGCAAATTAATTTAGGAGATAAAGCAATGGGAGCACTGCAAAAAGGTGTTACAAGTTTTACCTTGACAAATGCAGATGCTGCAACTTTATCTAAAGAAGCAGTTAGATAAATTAGATGCTACAAATGAAGTTGCAGGACCAACATGATCGGTTATACTTTAAGATTAAACAGAGTTTTTGGAAAATATACTTCAGGTGAAGGATATACGCTGAATTATAAAGTTTATAAACTAAAAGAAGTAAATGCATTTGCAACAGCAGACGGAAGCGTTCGTGTATATTCTGGTTTGATGGATATCATGGATGACAACGAATTATTGGCCGTTATTGGTCACGAAATAGGTCACGTTGCAAATAACGATTCAAGAGATGCAATGCGTGCCGCTTATCAAAAAGAAGCTTTGATCGATGGAGCGTCTTCACAATCTACGGCAATTAGTGCTGTTACTGATAGTCAGTTAGGTAAAATTGGAAGTGCGATGATCGATAGCAAACACAGCCGTAAACAAGAAGCGGAAGCCGATTTGTTTTCTTATAATTTCTTAAAGAAAAATGGCTACGACGTAAATGCTGAAGAATCTGCTTTTAGAATTTTGGCAAAAATGAGTGAAGGAAGTGAGGCTTCTTTTCTTGATAAAATGATGAGTTCGCATCCTGATTCTGCTAAAAGAGCTGACGATGCAAAAAAGAGAGCTGAAAAAGATGGTTTGTATAAACCATATGTACAGCAGAAAATTGTAAATACGGCTCCAGTTGTAAAAGCTACTACGACAAAAAAAGCAACAACTACCAAGAAAACAACGACAGTTAAAAAGAAATAATTATCTATAAAAAAACGGCAAATTCAAAATTTGCCGTTTTTTTTTATTTTAAAGATTATCCTAAAACGTGATGCGCTAAAACTTTTTGAACATCATACACATTTACAGATTTATTAAATTGCTTTACAATACTTGGATTTAATTCACTTGAAACCCAAATTTTTAATTCGGCATCCAAATCAAAAGTACCTGCAGTTTCTACACTGAAACGAGTAATGCTTTTATAAGCAATTGATTTGTATTCTGTTTTACTTCCTGTAATTCCTTGTACATCAACTAGAATTAATCTTTTATTAGTAAAAATAAAAGTATCACGAATTAATTTGAAACCCATTTCAATTTCTTCATTATCAGTTAAAAGCTGACCGTATTTTTTTAATAGATCATCTTGGCTGACAGTACCTGCGTTGCCCATTAGTGCAGAAAATATTCCCATTTTTTAGTTTTTTAATTTTAATAAAATTGTTTTGCTTTTTAAGGAATAGCAAAAGTAGTTAAAATTAAAAAAGAAGCTGGTTTTTCATTGTATAACAAATGAGATTTGTGAAGTTTAATATGTAGCATAAAAAAAGCAGAACCTAAGTTCTGCTTTTTCAGTTTTTCGATTATTATTTTATTCCGGTTGTGTTTTAATTGTAATAGGAAGATTATATGCTGTTCTAACAGGTTTTCCGTTTAAAATACCTGGAGTCCATTTTGTTTTTAATGATTTTAGTACTCTAATAGCTTCTTTGCCCATTCCGTAACCTGGATCTTTTTGTACCATGATGTCAGTTATTGAGCCATCTCTTTCAATTACAAAAGAAACATATACTTTAAGAGTCATTTCAGCATCTAGTTCTGGTCTATTAAAATTATTTCCAACATAGCTGTAAAATTTGTCCATTCCTCCAGGAAATCCAGGCATTTTGTCTAATGCTGCTGCGATTACAGGTTCATTAGTTGCTGGTGGTTCGCTGATTGCTTCACCTCCAGTATTGCCACTTCCTGGTATTGCATTTGTAATTGTTCCATCACCAGGTGTAGCATTGTCTACAACAGGTGTGTTTTCAACATTAGTTGCAATTTCCTGAATAGCTTCTTCTGTGCGAGAAACAACAGGATTTGTTAACTGAGCAGAAGTAATTGGTTCTGCTGCTGGTTGCTTTTGTGCAGGTGGAGCAATAGGATCTGCTTTTTCTGGTTTTACCAATGGGTCTACATTTACAATAACTATTGGGTCTGGAAGAGTTGTAATCGGCCCATCAGTTTCATGTATACTTAACTTATTAATCAGCATCGATGCGCTTCCCACGGCGGTTATTAACAACAATGCAATAAATAAGGCATTAATTGTAGTTCTCGGATTTTCTTGACGTAATTGATACGCTCCGTACTCTTTGTTTTTGTTTTCGAAAACAAGATTGGTCCACTTGCTTTCATAGATGCTTGATTTAGACATGATTTTTGGATTTTAAGGTTAAGTAACTTTAAATCATACGCGATTAGGATTGGGTTTTAGCAAACAACGCAGGAGTTGTTGTTTTATTATGTTAGAAATTAAGTTTTTTAAGAGAAAATATGATTATATTTTATTCTTTACCTAAAGATAATGAATTATCTATTACGTTCAATAATTTCTGCTAATAATTTTTTAGCGCGTAATAATTTTACTTTTACATTGCTTAAAGGCTCATCAATCTTAAGTGCAATTTCTTGATACGTCATTTCCTGAAAATAACGCAGCTGAATAACTTCCTGATAATGGGGTTTCAGTTCTTTGATGCATAAAAGCAAACGGGATAAATTTTGCTCTTTAATTAAAGCATCTTCTGCAGAGGGAGTAGGGTCGGCGATATTGTATGCCTGTTGGTCTTCACTGTCTGTGATTTCAATAAAAAGATTGGTTTTCTTTTTTCGGAGCAAATCAATATAGACATTTTTTGCAATACTGATTAGCCAAGTATTGAATTTAAATTCGGAGTTGTAAGTGGCAATTTTGTCGAAAGCTTTTGAGAAAGTTTCAATGGTAATATCTTCGGCAATTGTTTCATTTTCTGTGCGTTTCAGCATAAAGCCGTACACTTCATTCCAGTAAAAATCTAATAAAAAAGTAAAGGCGATCTGATCGCCTTTTTTTGCTTTTTCTATTTTAGAATTTATTTCCAATGTACCGGTTTTGAAAAGATATTAGTTATAAAGATATTAATTTGTGTTAATATAAGCACTATCTCTACAATTGGAAACCAAATTTTGAGGTCTTTTTCTTTTAATTTTCCAGCCGAAAATCCCATTACTGTCCATGCAACCGTATAACGCGTTGCTATAATTGCTAATACAGCAATCCATTGAAACTGCAAAGCCAATAAAAGAATAAACGATATAAAGAAAAATAATTGTGAGGTATAAAAAATACCCAATTGCATTTTGTCAAAAAACTTATAATGTTCTGCGGTAGAAACATGTCTTCTTTTTTGGCTGAACCATTCCTTATAAGATTCCTTTGGTTTTGAATAGGTAAAACTTTCTGGGTTATATGAAATTGTTGTATTTGATTTGTTTGCTGCTTGATTTACAAATAAATCATCATCACCAGAACGCACCTGAATATGGTCGATGAAGCCGTTTACATTAAAAAATTCTTCTTTTTTGTAAGCCAAATTTCGTCCAACACCCATATAAGGAACTCCAATTTTCGCCCACGAAAAATATTGAAGTGCAGTTAAAATGGTTTCAAAACGAATGATTTTATTTAGCAGCGAACGGTCAATTTTTTCATAACCACCATAACCCAAAACAATAGTCTTGTTCATGGTAAATTGTGATGTCATTGAAGTAATCCAGTTCTTAGAAGCCGGATAACAGTCAGCGTCTGTAAATAATAGGTAATCTTTTTTAGAAGCTTTGATTCCTAAAGTTAAAGCGTATTTTTTGTTTCCCCAGAAAGCTTCGTTATTTTGAACTTTTACTAAACGAATATTAGAATATTGTTTTTCAAATTCTTCAAAAACTTCTAAAGTTTCGTCACTTGATGCATCATCGATCAAAACAATTTCAAAATCAGGATAATCTTGTTCTGCTAAAAGCGGGATAAATCTTTTTACATTTTCTTCTTCATTTTTAGCGCAGACAATTACTGAAACTGGGAGTTTTTTTGGTGTAATCTCTTGTGGTTTAGCAAAGGCAAACTTTCCAAATACACCTAAGTAATAAAAAAGTTGAACAACAACGATAGCAATAAAAAAGTAAAATAAAATTGTAAGCATCTGATTTTAATATCTTTTAATTTCTGAATCTTGCGAGTGCAAATGTACTTATGAATTCCTAATTTTCAATGTTTAAAACCAATTTACTTTCGGCATTTTGACATTTCTTTTGCAACAGCAATAGCCTGAGGGTTTTCGGTCTTTTCTAATTCCGAAATTATGTTTTTATAATTAAAATCATCACGATTTTGAGACAATTTTTTAGTGGCTTGAATTTCACTGATTTCGATCTCAAAACCAAAGATTCCTCGTGCTTCACGCATTGTTTTTTCTGACAAATCTTCTACGCGGATTGGGTTTTTTGAATTTGCTTCGTATTTATCAACTAATTTTTTTAATTGTTCAACCGAAGTTTCATAATCTACAATCTTAATTTTTCCGTAAACATGTACGGCTATGTAATTCCATGTTGGTACATTTTCGTGATCATACCATGATGAAGAAATATAACTATGCGGACCTGTAAAAACAGCCAAAACTTGATCATTTTCTGTAAAACCTTCAGCCTGAGGATTCAGTTTTGAAAGATGTCCTTGCAAAATTTCTTTTCCCTCGGAATTAATTTCAAGCTCTATCGGAATATGCGTTGCACATAACTTTCCGTTAGTCTGATTGATTAGAATTCCAAAACTGTTTTCTTTCAAAAAAGCTCTGATTTCTTCTTGATTTTCGTTTTTGTATATTTCAGGTGTATACATCTCTCTTGTTTTTATTCAATTTGTCACATTGAGCGAAGTCGAAATGTTTTACAATCCGAAAAGGACTTCGACTTCGCTCAGTCTGACAATGATTGTAAATTCGTGCTAATTAGTGAAATTTGTGTTTTAAATCACATTTACTTCTGCTTCAATATGAATTCCGAATTTTTCAAAAACAGTTTTTTGAACTTCTTTTGAAACGGCTAAAATTTCCTGTCCGGTAGCATTTCCGTAATTAACCAAAACCAAAGCTTGGTTTTTGTGAACTCCGGCATCGCCAAAACGTTTTCCTTTAAAACCAGCTTGTTCAATCAGCCATCCTGCAGGAACTTTTACTTCGCTTGCAGAAACTTCGTAAAATTTCATTTCTGGGAATTTCTGATGAATTTTTTCAAAATCAGATTTCAATAAAATCGGATTTTTAAAGAAACTGCCACTGTTTCCTAATTCTTTTGGATCTGGCAATTTGCTTTGTCTGATCGCAATTACAGCATTGCTGACATCTTTTAATGTTGGTTCAGAAATATTGTTTTTGGCTAATTCCGCCAAAATATCGCCGTAAGATGTATTGATTTTATGATCTCGTTTTGTCAATTTATAAATCACAGAAGTAATAATAAATTGATCTTTAACTTCATTTTTAAAGATGCTTTCGCGATAGCCAAAATTACATTCGGTATTTGTAAACGTTTTTATTTCTTGCGTCTCAATATTTATCGCTTCGCAAGAAACAAAAGTGTCTTTGATTTCAGTTCCGTAAGCACCAATGTTCTGAACAGGAGTTGTGCCGACATTTCCAGGAATCAATGACATATTTTCTAATCCACCAAAATTGTTTTCGATTGTCCAAAGAACAAAATCGTGCCAAGTTTCGCCGGCTTGACTTTCAACCCAGACAAAATCGTCATCTTCCTTGATTATTTCTTTTCCTTTTAAATCGATATGAATTACCAAAGCGTCAATATCTTTGGTCAAAAGCATATTGCTTCCGCCACCAAGAATGAATTTTTTCTCGTTTTTGTTTTCTTCTAAAATCGTTTTCAATTCATCAACAGAATGTACGGCAACAAATTGTTTGGCTTTGGCTTCAATGCCAAAAGTATTGTAGTTTTTTAAAGAAAAATTGGATTGGATTTCCATATATAAAAGGCTTTTTAATCTGAGTTCAAAAGTAAGGATTATAATTTTTGGTTTAACCGCAAAGACACAAAGTTTTGCGCAAAGTTCGCTAAGATTTTTATTGAAATATAGAATTTTACTTACGGTTGGTTTAATTGGGTTTTAGTTTTTTGTATGTTTGATTAATTATAAAAACATGATTATGTTAAAATCTATTCTTAACTTTAAGATTATTGTTTTCTTGTTATTTAATATGTTTCTTCCGGTTGTATCTTATAGTCAAATAAATATGGTTGGAATTTGGAAAACCAAAGAAATAATTGGTCTTAACAATGTTGTTGAATATTGTTTAGTACAACAAAAAAATAAGACTTTCGGTCGTTTTTTGGCACTTAAAATTGATGGGACTTTTTCTAGTTATGATTTGGAAGAGTGTTTGAGTGGTTGTTCTGTATCTACTTCGGGCACTTATAAGATAATTGACGATTGTCATATCAGTATGAATGTTCAAAAAGTTGGTTATAGCGGATTGACTTGCGGAATGATGAAAGTTGATGGATCACAAATTATTAAAGATTTAGGCGTTTTTTATGTTTTTGTAGAGGAAAATTCCATTCGGCTAATTCCAAGTAATGGCATTTTGCAAGATGATAAAGATAAAATGCTTTATACTCAATTGCTTGATTCCTTTGATAGGGAGTGGAAAAGGTATAATTATGCATGGAGAGATACTAGTGGGAATCTGCCAGAAGAAATTGTAAAAGATTGTGAGGACAAAAAAAATAAGTTAGTCGATTTATCTACTTATAGAATCGTTTTTTCTAAAACTGAAGATTATGGAAGAGTCTTTCTTCTTAGACGAAATGAAGATTTTCATTATGTCATTTATAATGCTTTTAATAAAAAGGTCTCTTTGGCTTGTCCAAAATAAGTTTTTTCTAACCGTAAAGAAGCAAAGCTTAGCGAACTTTGCGTAAAACTTTGCGTCTTTGCGGTTAAATTACTTTAAAGAATCGAGAACTCCATGATATTTCTCCGAAATAACCTTCATATTAATATCATAATTCGCATTTTCTTCTACAAATTTTCTATTTAGAATAATGGCTTGATTTCTTGATTCAGAATTTTCAAAAGACCAGATCAATTCTTCAGCCAGCATTTCGATATTATCAATTTCAATTAATTGTCCATTTTCACGATGTTTGATCCAGCTTTGATTTCCGGGAATATCTGAAACTACAGGATAACAATTGCAAGCCATCGCTTCAAATAATGATGCCGAAACGCCCTCAGTAATTGGCATGCTGATGTAAATATTCGATTGCTGTAATAATTTTGGAAGTTCGGTATTTGGAATTCTTCCGGTGAAAATCACTTTGTTTTCTATTTGCAATTCTTTGGCTAAATCTTTTAAAAATTGTAATCGAGTTCCGTCGCCAACAATTATAAGAGAAAAATCGATTCCTTTTTGATTTAAAATTCCGAAAGCTTTCAAAATAGATTCGTGTCGATATTCAGGCTGTAAAGAACGTGTTACAATCGCTTCAATTTTAGCTGAATTATTTATTGAAGGAGTAAAAAGCGATAAATCAATTCCTTTTGGAAGAACTAAAACTTTGCTCATATCAACTCCAGTTGCTTTCATGTGAATTGCCATTACAGATCCCCAAGCATGAATTAAATGCGCTTTTTTGAAAGCATATTTCTGAATGAATTTTTTAAACGGATATAAAACAGAAGTTTCTGGCCATAAATCAGTTCGGCCTTGCTGTGCGATTGCAATGGTTTTAGATCCTGATAAAGCAGCAAGAAATCCGTAACTTGTGGTTCTTTCGGCGATAACCATGTCGGGTTTTTCGATTCTGATTATTTTTCGAATAGAAATAGGGGCGAAGAAGTATTCTAAAATACGTTTGAATCTTTGATTATTTGAGGTTTGAAGTTCCCAAGTAATAATTTCAAAATCGCCAAATTCTTTCAGACCTTTCATCCAAGTTATGGCGTCGGCGCGGTAAGATTCTCCAAGAAAAAGTATTTTTCTTTTCATTAATAAAATGTTTTTTCGCCACGAATTCACGAATTGAGTTTAAATAATTCGTGAATTCGTGGCGATTTTTTTTACTCTTCGGTGTCTAAAGCTCGATTTATGAATTCATTTAATGGTTTTAGAGCGATAAATTTTTTGCTCATTTTTGAAACGAAATCTTTCTGTGTAACTTCAGAAATATCATATTTTTGAGTTGCAGTGAAACTTTTCAGTTTTAAAAACTCAATTGCAGGATGATCTTTTTCGTAACCGCGTGGCATGCTTTTTAGCGAATTGGTTTCGTTGATATCAAGACTTCCAAATTCTTTTTTAAAATCTTTATTGTTTAAAATCTCTTCTAAATCATCGTGGAAAAATGCAATTTCTTTTCGAACTTTCTTTAAATCTTCTGACTCGGGAGAATAAAATCCACCTGCAATAAAACTGGCACCTTTTTCGATGTGAACATAATACCCGGCGCGGTTTAAGCCTTTCGTTCCACCTGACATCCAAACGCCCAAATGTGCTTTGTATGGGGATTTGTCTTTAGAAAAACGAATGTCTCGATTAATTCTGAAAGTGCAGTTTTTAACTTCTAATAATTCTAACGAAGGATCAAGTGGTTTCATGACATCAAGAAAATCACTTACTAATTGATGATAATCTTTTTTGAAGATTTCGTATCGTTTTTTATTGTCTTGAAACCAGTCTCTATTATTGTTCTTTTTTAAATCGTCTAAAAATTGCAATGATTCTTTGGTTAGCATAATCGAGTTTTTTTATTGCAGTTGTTTTTGAATTTTATTGAGGCTAATTTAATGAATTCTCTTGGGAGACGGATGACAAAAAACGATACAAATTATATCAATTTTTGCATAGGAAAATCACAAATTAAATATCTTATAACTCTGATGCGTTGATTTTACAATCGCTTCTGTTCGTTCAGGATGCGTATCTGAAATAAAAAGTTGGCCAAAAGTTTCGGTATTTACCATTTCAATAATTTTTGCAACTCGGGTTTCGTCGAGTTTATCAAAAATATCATCAAAAAGTAAAATAGGTTTTACACCGCTTTTTTTTTCAAAAATTCAAATTGAGCCAATTTCAAAGCAATCAAAAATGATTTTTGCTGTCCTTGTGATCCGAATTTTTTTATTGGATGCGAATCAATTTCAAAAGACAAATCATCTTTATGAATCCCGACAGTGGTATAATGCAACGCTCGGTCTTTATTTATATTTTCCTGAAGAAGCGATAGTAAGTCTTTTTCGAATAACTGACTTTCATAAACCAATTGCACTGTTTCCTCAGATCCCGTGATCGCATGATGATGCATATTAAATATAGGTATAAACTGCTCCAGAAAATCTTTTCGTTTTTCAAAAATCGATTTCCCAAATTCATTCAACTGCTCATTATATATAGATAAGGTGTCGTTGTCAAAAGTATGATTCAGTGCAAAATATTTTAAAAGTGCATTTCGCTGTACAATTACTTTTTGATATTGAATAAGCTGATGCAGATAAGTCGAATCTAATTGCGAAATAACGCTGTCCATAAATTTACGGCGTGTTTCACTTCCTTCAACAATTAAATCACGGTCGGCTGGCGAAATAATTACAAGTGGAATAAAGCCAATATGATCTGAGAATTTATCGTAGGCTTTCCCGTTTCTTTTTAAAACTTTCTTTTGCCCTTTTTTTAAACTGCAGACAATTTGTTCTGTTCTGTCATTTTTTTCTAATTCGGCATCAATTACAAAAAACTCTTCTCCGTGTTTGATATTTTGAACTGCAAGCGGATTAAAATAGCTTTTTCCGTAAGCCAAATGATAAATAGCATCGAGCACATTGGTTTTGCCAATTCCGTTTTTGCCCACAAAACAATTGATCTTGATGTCGAAATCAAAACTGGCTTCAGAGAAATTTTTATAATTGAATAAAGAAATTTTGTTTAAATGCATTTTTTAGAGGAACTCTAAAGGTAAAAATTTAGCATGTTTTTGAAACCAGTAAATTTGAGGTTGTGAAAATTATCTGAATCTGTAATCTGATATAATACTAGGCTTTGAACGCAGTTTCAAACATCGAATTATTTTGAAGCTTCCGCAAAAGTAGAAGCAAGACTTAGGTTGGAAAATTATTTTTTTTAAAATAGTGATAAAATTGATTTTTTTTGCCTCAGTTTCAATAAAAATTTTATTTTTGCCGTTCACTAAATTAATTATTAAATGGCAACTTACAATAAAAGAGGATATAAAGACACCAAAAGAGAAGGAAGTAAAAGAAGTAAATGAGGAACAACAGGTAATTATTGACGAAAAAGACAGCACAACAGCTGGTGTTTTTTCAAAATTAGATGAAACTGCTTCAAGAACTGAGGATTGGGTTGCTAAAAATCAAAAAATCATTATTGGTTTAGTTGCAGGTATTGCAGTGGCTACTATTGGTTATTTGGCTTACCAAAAATTTATTGAAGCTCCTAAGCAAGATGAAGCTGCAAACGAAATGTTTGTTGCACAGCAAAATTTCCAAAAAGCAGTTGACGGTGTTGCAAGTGATTCATTATATAAATTAGTCATTAAACGGTTCTGAAGGTAAATTCGGATTCGTTAAAATTGCTGACGAATATTCTGGAACTGATGCTGGAAACTTAGCAAACTACTATGCTGGTATGGCATATTTGAATACAGGTAAATTTGATGATGCTATTAAATATCTTGGTGAATTTAAATCTGAAGATGCGATTTTAAGTGCTTTGGCAAAAGGTGCAATTGGAGATGCTTATTCTCAAAAAAATCAACCAAAAAGAAGCTTTAAGCTATTATGTAAAAGCAGCTGAATCAAACAAAAATGATTTCACAACTCCTCGTTTCTTATTAAAAGCTGGTAAAACTGCTTTGGCTTTAGGTCAAAAAGAAGATGCTTTGAAATATTTAACGATATTAAAGATAACTTCGATGCAACTCCAGAAGCAGCTTCTGTTGATGTATTGATTGGATTAGCACAATAAAAATTTTAGACTTTAGATTTAAGATTGTAGATTTGTATTTAAGAATCTAAAATCAAAAAATCTAAAATATTACAGATGGCTACTCAAAATAAAAATTTATCAGAATACGATAAAAACACAATCCCAAATGCGAAAGACTTTCGATTTGGGATTGTTGTTTCTGAATGGAACGAAATTATAACAGAAGGACTTTATAATGGTGCTTTTGATGCATTAGTTGATTGTGATGTTCCGCCACAGCAAATTATCCGTTGGAATGTTCCTGGAAGTTTTGAGCTTATTTATGGTGCAAAAAAAATGCTTCAAACACAAAATGTTGATGCTGTAATTGTAATTGGATGTGTAATTCAAGGAGAAACAAAGCATTTTGATTTTGTTTGCGAAGGTGTTACGCAAGGAATTAAAGATTTGAATGTTCAGACTGATATTCCGGTTATTTTTTGTGTTTTGACAGATAATAACATGCAGCAGTCAATTGACAGAAGTGGAGGGGTTCACGGAAACAAAGGAACTGAAGCGGCGATTGCAGCAATCAAGATGGCGTATATTCGTCAGCAGGCTTCAATGTCACATCCTTTTAACCAGCCTTTATTGTCTTCAGGAGCGATTCAAATTGAAGATAACACCAATAAAGATCGAGAACGAATAAAACACAATTGTTTTAAAAATACTAAAACCTATACTGTGTAAAAATAGTATAGGTTTTTTGTTTTTTTTATGATGCAGATGTTCTAAGAATCCCAACCAGAAATTCATTAAATTTGTACACCTTGGTTTAGATTTAAAATCAGAGCGAACTAAAAATATCAATCAGATCGTTAATCTAATCAAAGAGAAATCTTAAACCCAAATTTTAAATGTCGAGTATAATTCAATTGCTTCCTGATCACGTTGCTAATCAAATTGCTGCTGGAGAAGTGGTTCAAAGACCTGCTTCAGTCGTAAAAGAACTTTTAGAAAATGCTGTTGATGCCGAAGCAACCGACATCAAATTGATTATTAAAGATGCCGGAAAATCATTAGTTCAGGTTATTGATAATGGTAGAGGAATGAGCGTGACTGATGCACGTTTATGTTTCGAACGTCATGCTACTTCAAAAATTCGTCAGGCCGAAGATTTATTTTCATTATGGTACAAAAGGTTTTCGTGGAGAAGCTTTGGCTTCTATTGCGGCGATTGCGCACATGGAAATGAAAACCAAACAAGATCAGGAAGAACTTGGAACGCATATCGTAATTGAAGGAAGTAAATTTGTTTCTCAGGAAGTGGCGGTTTTACCAAAAGGAACTTCATTTGCTGTTAAAAATCTATTTTTTAATATTCCCGCCCGTCGTAATTTCTTAAAGTCGGATACGGTTGAATTTCGTCATGTTATGGATGAATTTCAGCGTGTGGCATTAGCGCATCCAAATATTCATTTTACTTTTTACCATAACGGTAGCGAAATGTATAATTTACCTGCTGCGGGTTATCGTCAGCGTATTGTTGGAATTTTCTCCGGAAAAACAAATGAAAAATTAGTTCCTGTTAATGAAGATACTGAGATTGTCAATGTTCAGGGATTTGTTTGTAAGCCAGAATTTGCGAAGAAAAACAGGGGAGAGCAATTCTTTTTTGTGAACGATCGTTTCATAAAAAGCGGTTATCTGCATCATGCGGTTATGGCAGCTTATGACGGACTTTTGAAAGACGGTTCTCAGCCGAGTTATTTTTTATATTTACAAGTTCCGCCAAATACAATTGATATCAATATCCATCCAACTAAAACAGAAATTAAGTTTGATGATGAACAAGCTTTGTATGCTATTTTAAGGGCTTCAATTAAACATAGTTTAGGACAGTTTAATGTGGCGCCGGTTTTAGATTTTGATCGTGATGCGAATTTAGATACGCCATATCATTATAAAGATTTAGAAGCTGAAACGCCAACAATTCAGGTTGATGGAACTTTTAATCCGTTTACGGATGATAAAACCAATCAGCATTATACCAAATCGGGTTCTTCAGGATCTGGATCAAGTTCAGGTTCTTCAAGCTATAGTTCGGCTGATCAAATTCTTATTCCGGTTATTCAAAAAGAGTTGAACCAACTAGCAAGTTGGGAAAGTTTATATGTAGGTTTAGGAAACCGGAAAGTATTGAAAGCTCGCCTTTTACTTTTGAAAATGAAGAAGTAACTTCATCATTATTTAACGATGATGAGGTAGAAACAGGCTCCTCAGAAAACATATCAGATTCATAAAAAATATATTGTTTCTCCTATAAAATCCGGAATGGTTATCGTTGATCAGCAACGTGCACACCAACGTATTTTGTATGAGCAATTTCTACTAAATATGACCGTAAATCAGGCTTCAAGCCAACAATTGTTATTTCCGTTGAATTTGTTTTATTCTTCAGATGAAATGACATTGATCGAGGAATTAAAACCTTCATTAGAAACAACAGGATTTGTTTTTGAAGATGCTCAAGGCAGATCATATTGTAATTTCAGGAATTCCGGTCAATATTACTGAAAGTGAAGTTTCATTGGTAATCGAACAATTATTAAGTGACTTGCAGGACGGAATTCCGGCAAGCAGTTACAGTCAAAATGATACCATTGCAAAATCAATGGCCAAGAGTTTAGCGGTTAAAACAGGATCTTATTTAACCGAAAAAGAACAGGATAATTTAGTCAACGGTTTGTTTGCCTGTAAAGATCCTAATATTTCACCTTTTCAAAAACCTACTTTCATCACCATGCGTGTTGAAGATATAGATAAAAAGTTTGCCTTATGATGAACATGACTCCCGTAGTAAAACAATTATTGATAATTAATATTATCTTTTTTATTGGCTCCCAATTGGTGCCTGTTTCTTACGAGTATTTTGCTTTGTATTTTCCGCAAAATCCTGAATTTAAAGCTTGGCAGGCAATAACACATATGTTTATGCATGGTGGCGTAATGCATATTGCATTCAATATGTTTGCCTTGTATTCATTTGGTTCAACGCTGGAGCATTTTTGGGGTGGTAAAAAATTCTTGTTTTTTTATATTTCATGTGGCTTAGGAGCTGCTTTGATAAATTTTGCTGTAAACTATTATTATTTTCAGGATGGATTAAATACACTGATTGCTAACGGGGTTAACAAATTGCAAGTCATGGAAGTATTAGAACAGGGAAAAATCGATACAAGATGGCAGCAATTATTATCTGTTTCTGAATATAGTCATTTTACAAGTGCTTATTTTGGGACTGTTGTTGGTGCATCTGGAGCGATTTATGGGCTTTTGGTTGCTTTTACATTTATGTTTCCTAACGCTGAATTGGCTTTGATGTTTATTCCTATTCCAATTAAAGCTAAATATTTCGTTCCTGTTTATATGCTTTTATACGATGGTTTTTCGGAATTCTAGGAAATTCATTTATGGGAATTGGAGATGGAGTAGCACATTACGCTCATATTGGAGGCGCACTTTTTGGTTTTTTAATTATGTGGTACTGGAAAAAAAATCAGTTTAATAGTAATCGTTGGAATTAATTTTTAACTTTAAGTTCTAATTGAAAAACTAAAAGAGAGTTTATGAATATTTTGGATGATTTAAAACTGCAATATAAAATAGGTGGAATTGCGCTGCGTGTTATTTACTGGAATGTTGCTTGTTTTTTGATTTCATTGGTGTTTTTTTATCAATATTCGGGTGGCGGTTTTGCTTATCCGGATTGGCTGGCATTGTCGTCAAATCCAAATAGTTTTTATATTCAAACCTTGGACTTTTTTAACTTATCGTTTTTTCATTCCTGATTTATGGCATTTGTTGTTTAATATGATGGTTCTGAATTTTGCGAGTCAGTTATTTTTAACCTTTTTTACTCAAAAGCAATATTTAGGATTGTATATTTTAAGTGCTATTTTTGCCGGAATTGTATTTGCTTTAAGTTATTATTTTTTAAATATTCGGCATCTATAGTTGGTGCTTCTGCTGCAATTATGGCGATTTTAGTGGCAGCAACAACTTATCAGCCTTTAATGGGTGTTCGTTTATGTTTTTTGGAAATGTAAAACTATGGCATATTACTGGCGTAATTTTAATTTTGATTTAATGCAGTTTCGTCTTAGAAAATATGGGTGGGCATATTTCCCATTTGGCTGGTGCATTATTTGGATTTATTTTTATTAAATTGCTTCAAAACGGAACTGATTTGAGTATCGTTGTTTCCAGGGTATTAGATTTTTTTGCTAATTTATTTAAAAAACCTCCAACGACCCCATTTACAAAACGGTTCATAAGAATTACAAAAAACCTACGGAGAAACCGACATCAAGAATTGTTACAAAAGATAAAACACAACAGCAAATTGATGAAATTTTGGACAAAATTAGTCAATCTGGCTATGATTGTCTGACCAAAGAAGAAAAAGAATTTTTATTTAAAGCAGGAAAATAATCCTTTTAGCAAAAGAATATGAAAAACCTTTCGTGGTTTAATAAAATAATGTTCTTTTTGAATATAGTGCTGACTGTCTATAACATTTAGTGTCTATATTCTTCCATTTCTTAGCACCTAAAAGTTTTCCACTTTTATCGGTGCTAACCTTGTTTATGCCTGCGTTTTTTGTGCTGAACGGATTGTTCTTTATTTATTGGGCAATACAGTTTAAAAAGCGTCTTATTTTATCTGGTTTGGTGTTGCTTAACGGGAATTACGTTTATCAGTAAATTCTATAAATTTTCTGCAAAAGAATATGTCAAAGATGAAAAAGATTTTTCGGTTATGAGTTACAATGTCCGTCTGTTTAATGTTTTTAAATGGCTTGGATCGTGATGATATTCCCTGAGAATATTAAAACTTTCATTGATGAAAGGATCCTGATATCTTATGTATTCAGGAATATTCAAATTCAGCTCATCTTGATTTGAAAGTATATCCGCACCGTTATATTTTTATCGACGGAAATCAGATCAAAACTGGTCAGGCTATTTTTTCAAAATTCCCAATAATTAATGAAGGAAATATTATTTTTCCGAAATCGGATAATAATGTAGTTTATGCTGATATAAAGCGCGGAAAGGATATTATTCGTGTGTATAATATGCACTTGCAGTCCATTAAGATTTCTCCGGATGTCAGTCAAATATTTCAAATGATATTGACAATGTAAATCAGAAAAAATCGCAGCTTATTTATACAAGAATCAGTAAAGGATTTACACAACAGCAAGAACAGGCTGAAATTTTTAAAGAGAACATAAAAGAATGTAAATACGCCAATATATTATTTGTGGAGACATGAATAACAGTCCGTTTTCGTACGTTTACCGAAATATAAAAGGAAAACTTAAAGGATACTTTTGAAGAAGCCGGACAAGGTTTTGGAGCTACTTACAAGTTTAAATATTATCCAGCGAGAATAGATTATATTTTTACTGACAGAAAAATGAAAGTCAAAACAATTTGAAAGCTTTCCTAATTTCGAAAATTCAGATCATTATCCAATAAAGACAAGACTTGTCGATGGAATAATTTGAGATCAATTTTTGATGTTTTTAAATAATCCATAGCGAATTTCCCTTCATTAAAAAGTAAATCTAAAACACTTAGATTATTGATAAAGCCGTGTTTGTCATCAAAAACTTGTGGATATTTTTCAAATGAATTGGGATCTTTTTTCCCGTTTGCTAAAATATCTGAAATCTGTAATATTTTCAGAATTCATGAAAGTATTCTGTTGTTTTTCCGAATTCTAATTTCATTCGAAACATTTTGTAACAATATCAAATACTTCCAAATTCAAATCCATTAAAAAAGTGTGTTTTTTTTCGAAAATAGGTCGAATATCATCTTCAAAAAATTCAAAAAATGGAGAACTTCTATAGGCAGCTTCAAGAGATTTGAAGTGTTGTTTTTGCCAGTCAAATTCATTTTCAATCAAATACATCTTTCGTTTTTTGATGTGCTGCTTTTGAATGTTTTACTGGGATATTTAATAATTGAATTCCGTTTGGACTATAGATATAAGTACGGTTTCGATTGGTTTGTTTCTGAAAATTATCTTCCATTTCAAAAGTGACAGTTTCAGATTGAGCCATAACTGCAAAGTGACTGATCGAAGGGAAATAAGTAGGAAGTATTAACGAGTTCATGATATTTTTGTTTAAATGTTTCAGGTTTCAAGTTTCAGGTTTTGTGCGAACTTGAAACTTGAAACCTGAAACAAAAATAACTTTTTTATTTTTATGCTTTATTTTCTTTTCTTTTTCTCCAGAAATACTCTCCAACAAAATAAGAGCAAGTAAAATTAAGAAATATTTGAAATACGATTGTGGTTGTCCTTCACCATCAACTGTGGTGAAAACTCTGTCCCAGCGAATTTTGTTGATTCCTTTTCCATTTGTATCCCAGCTTAGCCAGATAAAAACAGGTTTTCCAACAATATGATCTTCTGGAACATATCCCCAATAACGGCTGTCTTCAGAATTATGGCGATTGTCTCCCATCATCCAATAGTAGTTTTGTTTGAAGGTATAAGTGTTGTTTGTTTTCCATTGATGATAAAATTAGAATCATCTAGTTTGTAAAGTATTTCCTTCATAATTAGTAATGATATCTTTGTAATAAGGCAAAGATTCATTTGTTAACGCTACTGTTTTTCCAGCTTCAGGAATATAAATTGGTACCATAATTATCTTGTTTCCTTTATTGATGTGAGGAAAAATGGCATTATCATTTCCTTTTGTCAATTTTTCTGATTACCCAGTAACACCAGGAGTATTTTTAAATCTTTCGGCATCTAGCTTCTGTTAAAGCTCCAAAAACTAAAGTATCTCTTTTTACTTCATCTTTAAAACTAACCACCGACAAGATGAAATTCAATTCTTTTACTAAAGACTGAAATCAACTGGAGTTTTTCCGTCAAATGCTATGGTATACGAATATTGAGGTTTTGCTCTTTCCGGAAAATTAATTTCTTCCCATTGATAAATACATAACCATCTCTAATTGATAAACTATCTCCAGGAATACCAACACATCGTTTTACGTAATTTGATCTTTTATCGATTGGTTTATATAACGCCAGGCTGTCCTTTTCTTTCATAAAAATAATGTACTGTATCGGCAGGCCAGTTAAATACTACAATGTCTGTTCGTTTTATTTTTTCAAAAGCAGGCAATCTGAAATATGGCAATTGTGGCCATTTTAAATATGATTTGCTTTTTGTCATTGGTATGGAATCGTGAACCATTGGCAAAGCAACTGTAGTCATTGGAACTCTCGGTCCATAGTTTAATTTGCTGACAAACAAAAAGTCTCCAATCAACAATGATTTTTCAAATGATGAAGTTGGAATCGTATAAGGCTGTACTACATAAGTATGTACTAAAGTGGCTACGATTATAGCAAAAAGCAATGAACTTACAGTATCTGCAGTTTTGCTTTTCAGGCGTTAAGGATCTATTAGCGTTGTATTCTAATTTTTGAGTGTAGTTTACGTAATAGATATAAAAACCAAGCGAAAAAATTCCTAGAAAAGTATCTAAAGTCGATTTTTTTCCAAAAGTTCTTAAGGTTTCTACCCAAACAACAGGAAACATAATCAGGTTTATAATAGGAATGAAAAGTAATAATGTCCACCATGTTGGACGGCTGAATAATTTTCATTAAAACAATAGAATTATACACAGGAACTGCAGCCTCCCAGCTTTTTCTTCCTGCTGCTTGATATAATTTCCAGGTTCCCAGAAAATGAATAACCTGTACGGCAAAGAAAAAAACAAACCAAAGATATAGTGTCATAATATTGTTGTTTAATGATTTAAGTTTACGGTTATTCGTATAAAAAACTCGAAAGCTTTAAGATTAGTTTATTTTAAATTTAATACATCTTTCATACTGTAAATACCCTGTTTTACCAGCCAGCCATTCAGCAGCAATAACGGCTCCAAGTGCAAAACCTTCACGATTATGTGCAGTATGTTTTAATTTCGATGCTGTCTACAACTAGAATCATAAGTTACTGTATGTGTTCCAGGAACATCTCCAATTCTTTTTGCTTCAATATGAATTTCATTGTCTTTAGCATTCTTCTAAAGTCCAGTCTAGCGTAATTACTGTTTTCAATAACTCCTTTTGCCAAAGAAATTGCTGTTCCGCTTGGTGCATCCAGTTTTTGAGTATGGTGAATTTCTTCCATAGTCACTTTATATGAGTCAAATTGTGACATGATTTTGGCTAAATATTCATTTAGTTCGAAGAAAATATTAACTCCAAGACTAAAGTTCGAGCTAGAAATAAATCCTCCTTTTTTCTCATTGCAAAGAGCGACCATTTCGTCATAGTGCTCCAACCAGCCCGTCGTTCCTGAAACTACAGGAACATTAGCATGAAAACAGCTTGAAATATTATCAACGGCAGCAGTAGGAACGCTAAATCAATAGCAACATCGGCAGTTGAAAGTCCGTCGTAAGTATTGAATTCGTCTTTCTTTAAAACAATTTCATGGCCTCTTTCTAAAGCAATTCTTTCAATTACTTTACCCATTTTTCCATATCCTAAAAGTGCAATTTTCATTTTGTATGTTTTTTAGAATTTTAAATAGCTAAATTGAAACTATTTAAAATGTATAATTAAGAGTTAGTCCAACATTTGGTTTAAATGTTACATCGCTGGGATAAATTTCTGGACGCATTGATAATCTTTCATTTACGTTAAATTGAATCAAAGCAGCGTCAACATTGGCATCTATAATATTTAAGACATAAAAGCCAACTACAAAAAATGCAGATAAATCTCGGTTTCGTTGATAAAATTTTTGACCAGCAATAAGTCGGTCTGTCATCTAGAAACTGGTATATTTGTCATCATTATAACCTTCTAGCCTGCGTTTATAAGCATCACGATAATCGTGGTATTTTTTGTTGTTGTCGATGTAGAAATAAAGGCTGGTTCCTATTGCTCCATAAACGAGCGGAATTTTCCAGTATTTTTTGTTGTATGCTTGGCCTAAACCAGGTAAAATCGCAGAATAAAAAGCAGCTTTTGCTGGTGTAAGCGGGTCTATTTCTTCCAGTTTGGTAGTGTCTTTAGCGACTAAAACCGCATCTGATTTTGCTTGAGCAAAAATAGAAGCGGTTCCTATGAGAAAGAACAATAAACTTATGGGGACAATCTTATTCACTATCCATTTATTAATTTTATAATTCTATTAAAGTCGGCTTCAGAATTAAACGGAATTGTGATTTTTCCTTTTCCATTGCCGGCGACTTTAATATCAACTTTCGCACCAAAATAATCGTTGAAAGTATTTTTTTGTGTTTCTCTAACCACAAACGAAGAATCGACTTTTGGCTTTCCTTCTGCTTTTGGTTTCAAGCTTTCGTGATAATTTTTAACTAAAGTTTCTGTTTCACGAACAGAAAGATTTTGGCTTACAATTTTTTGATAAATATCAGTTTGAACGTCTAAATCTTCAATATTAATGATTGCTCTTCCATGTCCCATGCTGATAAAACCATCACGAATTCCTGTCTGGATAATCGGATCTAATTTTAAAAGACGTAAATAGTTGGCAATCGTAGAACGTTTTTTTCCAACGCGATCACTCATTTGTTCTTGTGTCAATTGAATTTCGTCAATTAAACGCTGATAGGAAAGAGCAATCTCAATTGGATCTAAATCATGACGCTGAATATTTTCTACTAACGCCATTACTAATGATTCATTGTCATTAGCAATACGAATGTAAGCAGGAACATGTAGTTAGTCCAACTAAAGTTGAAGCACGCAAACGACGTTCTCCTGAAATTAATTGGTATTTATTGAAGTCTAATTTTCTAACAGTAATAGGTTGAATTACACCAAGTTCTTTAATAGAAGTGGCTAATTCACGTAATGATTCTTCATTAAAATTGCTTCTGGGCTGAAACGGATTTATTTCGATAGCACTTATTTCAAGCTCAATAATATTTCCAACAACTTTATCAGCATTTTTATCGTCAACTGATTTAATGTCGTTTTCGGGATCTTTTAATAATGCTGATAATCCTCTTCCTAATGCTTGTTTTTTAATTGCTTTTGTCATAAAAACTATTTGCTGTTTTTCTTTATAATTTCTTGCGCTAAATTAATGTAGTTAACCGCTCCTTTGCTTGTTGCATCATAATTAATGATACTTTCGCCAAAACTTGGTGCCTCGCTTAATTTTACATTTCTCTGAATAACAGTTTCAAAAACCATATCGTTAAAGTGTTTTTGAACCTCTTCAACAACCTGATTTGATAAACGTAATCTAGAATCGTACATGGTAAGTAATAATCCTTCGATATCAAGATCTGGGTTGTGTATTTTTTGAATACTTTTAATAGTGTTCAATAAGTTTTCCTAATCCTTCAAGAGCAAAATATTCGCACTGAATAGGAATAACTACAGAATCTGCTGCTGTTAAAGCATTCAAGGTTAACAAGCCTAAGAAGGTGCGCAGTCGATAATGATAAAATCATATTCTTCTTTAGCTTGTTCCAATGCTTTTTTAAGCATATATTCTCTGTTTTCTTTGTCGACCAATTCAATTTCGATAGCAACAAGGTCAATGTGTGCAGGTATCACATCAACATTTGGAGCTGTACATTTTAAAATGGCTTCTTTAGGGTGTTACATATGCTCAAGAATTTGATAAGTTCCAATTTCAACTGATTCTACATCAATTCCAAGGCCAGATGTGGCATTGGCTTGAGGATCAGCGTCAATCAATAATACTTTTTTCTCTAAAACACCTAATGAGGCCGCAAGATTTACTGATGTAGTAGTCTTTCCAACGCCTCCTTTTTGATTAGCAATAGCAATGATTTTGCCCATTTATTTTCTGAATTTTGAACCGTAAAAATACAATTATTTATGGTTTTTGAAAATCTATTTTGTTAACATTTATGAAACGTTGTTTATTCGTGGTTTCATGGGTCTTCGGAACAAAATAATTTTACTTATAAGTAGAAATGCCAGTTGAAAGTTGACCAATTTAGTTGGTGTTACTGCTTTAAAAAGTCAGGAATCTAATTTTGCCTTGGAGAAAAGTTCTTTTTTTAAATTTCAATGGTGATATAAAGTAAACGACTTTTAGAAACAATGTTTATGCTGTTGTTTTTTTTTGATTTTTGAATTTGTAGAGCATCGAAAAATTATTAGAAAACAAGGAACATATTGTATAAGGCTTGTTTGTGCTGATAAAGGTTGATTTTGTATAGTTTTTGATAAGAAAATTGAGAGTAAAAATGGACTTTTAGGTTAAAGTTTATTGCTATTTTGGGTTCTCTAAAAACTACAATTATTACAAACTATTAAACCAAAAAAATGAACATTCTTAAGAGTAAAAAAATAATTTCGGTATTTACGTCATTTGTGTTTATGCTGATTCTATCCAGTTTTGTTTCACCTTATTCCTCTAATGAAAAAGTAGGGGAGAAAAAGACAGAAACTAAAATTGTTTATAACAAAAAGAAACATGACATGATCTTATCATGGTCAGCTTTTGGATCTTCGGGAAATTATATCATTACAAGAGGAGGAAGTCGTCTGGCATCAGATTTTGTACAAGTAGGTTCAACTTCTAAATTAACATTTACTGATAATAAGCCAAATACCGATAAATATGAGAACTATTACAAAGTTACTCGTAACGATATTACCATAATTATTTCGTTGGAAAATCAGATTTTTGGTGATAATATGTATTTCTACGATAGAAAATATGAGAAAGCAGAAACGGCACGAAACGAAATTAATTCACAATTTGCTACTATTGGTTTAGGTGGAGCAAATGGTGAATGGACAACAAAGCGCCAAGCTTATTATTTTAAGCCAAATGTTAATGGTCAAACTTATGATGTTGGCGGATCTGGTTCTGCATCATCGGCGGAAGCCAATTCAATAGAATTAGGATTTTATTCTCATATTGGGGGTTTGGGCAGAGTGCCGGCAGATGTTAAATTGGGTTCTATATTTACAAGACCTCATTTGTCTGGAGGCGCAAATGCTACATGCACATTTTGGCGTTCTGTAGAAAATGTTGAAGTGATGCGTGATTTTTCGTGGACCGTTTCTCAGTCAACTAGTGCAAGAAGATTATTGATAGAAAGCACTTCAAAATATATTTCAGACATTGGAAATACTAACTTTTGGGGAAGTGGCGGATTTATTGCTGATACTCATTATACATCTTCAAGGCCAAACTGGGCGGGGCAACAACAATGGTATACCAGAAATACTGTTTTCCCTTCGGGTTCAGGAGCAATGGGCGGTTCTTATAATATGGTTTGGCAAGGTTGTGTTAATCCTCCGCAAGTCGATGAGAAGAATTCCCCAATTTCGACTACGCCTATTATTAGAGAAAAACCTTTTCTTTTTATAGATAAAGATGGAGAATACAAAATATTTGTTCCAGCATGGCAAAAGGATAGAGTAGGAGTTTCTTGGTCGTCGGCAGATATGGGAAAAGGAAAAGTTCAGGATTTACTAACGGATTGGTATGTTACTAAAGAAGGTGATACTGATGTAGAAATCAATAATGCACTAAAAGCTGGAAAAAATATATTTTTCACACCAGGACATTATTTATTGAATGCTCCGATTCAGGTTAATAGAAAAGATGCAATATTATTGGGTGCCGGAATCGCTTCGGTAACACTAGAACCTACCGAAAAAAATACTTGGGGCTGTATTTATGCCGATGACAAGGATGGAATTATCATTGCCGGACTTCTTATGGATTCATTGAATAGTACAACATATCAGGTTAGAATTGGAAATGAAGGAGCAAAAGCGGATCATGCTGCAGATCCTATTTTGTTAACAGATATTACTTGTCGAGTAGGCGGGGTTCAGTCAAAAAATATTCAGATACAGGTTTCAATGCAAATAAACAGTAACAATGTAGTTGGAGATCATTTTTGGTTGTGGCGTGCCGATCATGGTTCGCAGAAAGGCGGAGATGCACGCTGGGTAAGAGACAGATGTAAAAACGGACTTATTGTTACAGGTAATGATGTTACGCTTTACGGTTTATTTGTTGAGCATTTTCAAGAATATGAAGTATTATGGTTGGGAGAAAGAGGCAGAACGTATTTCTTCCAAAATGAACCGCCTTACGATGCTCCAAATCAGGCAAGCTGGAGTAGTCAAGGAGGGAAAGTTGATGGTTATGCGGCATTCAAAGTTGCCAATACCGTAAAAGAACATCATAGCATAGGAATGGGTTCTTATGCTGTTTTGACAGGAACTGACGGAAATGTAAATAAGAAAAATGGTTTTGAAATTCCTAGCAGTCCAAATGTGATACTCGAAAAAATGTGTACAACTCGTTTTGCCGGTTCAGGAAATATTCAAAACGTTATTAATAGTACTGGCGGAAGCACAGCAACTGGTGTAAAACGTGTAGCATCGTATAATAATGGATCAGGGACACAGCCTTTTGATGAAGAGTTTAATTTGCCAAGTACGGAATCATATCCTGCTTATATTAAAATGGAGAAATAAAATACAGGTATTTTTGAAATTAAAACCTCTGAAAATCGATTGATTTTTAGAGGTTTTTAAATATAGTTTGCGGTTGAAACATTAGTATTGTTTTAAAATGCGATAATTCTGTTCGATTGTATAATTTGGAATTATGTGAAAACAAAAAAGCCGAACATTTCTGTTCGGCTTTTGTCGGGGTGGCAGGATTCGAACCTGCGGCCTCCTGCTCCCAAAGCAGGCGCGATAACCGGGCTACGCTACACCCCGAAAGCGGATGCAAAGATATAAATAAATTTGATTTGCAAAAGGAAAAAATGAAAATAAATAAAACTTATTTGAAGATAGTTATTTCGGATTTATTTTCGTCTGTATTTTTTATAATAAAGTTTACATTTGCATCACAAAAAAATGATACACATTATGTCAGATACAATCGAAAAAATTAAATGCCTTATTATAGGTTCTGGTCCTGCGGGTTACACTGCAGCAATTTACGCAGCCAGAGCAAACATGAATCCGGTTTTATATCAAGGAATGCAGCCTGGCGGTCAATTGACTACTACAAATGAAGTAGAAAATTTTCCAGGTTATGTTGATGGCGTTACAGGACCAGAAATGATGATTCAGTTACAAGAACAAGCAAAACGTTTTGGTGCTGATATTCGTGATGGCTGGGCTACAAAAGTTGATTTTTCAGGAGATATTCATAAAGTTTGGATTAACGATTCAATCGAATTGCACTGTGAAACTGTTATTATTTCGACAGGAGCTTCGGCTAAATATTTAGGATTGCCATCAGAACAACATTATTTAAATATGGGTGGAGGAGTTTCTGCATGCGCTGTTTGCGACGGATTTTTCTACCGTAACCAAGAAGTTGTGATTGTTGGAGCAGGAGATTCTGCTTGTGAAGAAGCGCATTACTTATCTAAACTTTGTAAAAAAGTGACGATGTTGGTAAGAAGCGAAAAATTCAGAGCTTCTAAAATTATGGAAGATCGCGTTCGCAAAACAGAGAATATCGAAATTTTAATGAATCACGATACTGTTGAAGTTTTAGGTGATAGATAATGTAGTTCACGCAATTAAAGCATTAAACAAAACTACCGGAGAAGTTAGCGAAATTCCTGCAACTGGATTTTTCGTAGCAATTGGTCACAAACCAAATACAGATATTTTTAAAGATTACATCACTCTTGATGAAACAGGTTATATTATAAATACTCCGGGAACATCTAAAACAAATGTTGATGGTGTTTTTGTAGCTGGTGATGCTGCAGACCACGTATACCGTCAGGCAATTACTGCTGCAGGTACAGGTTGTATGGCTGCACTAGATGCAGAGAGATATTTAGCTTCTAAAGAGTAATAATTTTAGTTTCAGGTTTTATTTGTTTCAAGTTTCAAGTTGTTGAAACGATTAAAATTTTACCTTAAAAAAAATCCCAATCTAAATTTAGAATGGGATTTTTTAGTTTTATAATTTCGACATTTTTAAATTTCAAACTTGAAACCTGAAACCTGAAACCTGAAACCTGAAACTTAAAACTTTTTTACTTAATTTTCTTAATCAATTTTGCTTCTTCAGAAAAACGGTTAATTGTATTGTTGGACTTCCAAATAAGAGAAATTTCTGCTTTGTCGCTCGCAGCAAATGAAATCGTCGTTTCAGCTAAAATACTTCCAACAGAATAACTTTCAGCCGTAACATTAGCATCTTTCATAGTGAATTTTGTTCCGGTGAAAATCGAATTATTATCTAAACGAATAATCGTTTTTTCAGCAATTCCCTCAATTGCAGCATTTGATTTTTGGTACAAATCACACTTGAATTTGATTGCTGAAACTAATGATTTATAGTCGAGCATTTTTACTTAATTGAATAGAGGCTTCATCTGCTTTCAGATTTATTTCAGATCTTGATTTGTCATCAGCAACTAAACCGAATTTTTTTGCATTTACATTTAAAAATAGTTTTGAATAATCAAAGTATTAAAAGTAATATCATCTAATTTTAGCTCCTGAACGGCATAAATAACAGCTTCATTTTTTGCAATAACTTTATTTAATGATTCAGTATAAGTAACATGAACGGAAAGTTTTTTGAAAATTGTGCTTTCTTTTGAAGTATATAAACGAAGTGTTCTATCTCTTAAATCCATTCCAATAATGTCATGAAGATTATCATCGGCTTCAATTTTAATTTCGTTTTTTTCACCGCGTTCTAAGTAAACTTCAAATTGTCATCTACTTCAAGACCGTCAAAACTTCCAAATTCTTTAATTGATGTTGTAACGATTTTAGTTCCTTTAATTTTTTCTCTTCTTTGTGCAAAAGTTAATGTTGTAACTAACAGTAATAAGATTAGGGCAGTATTTTTTTTCATTAATTCTTGATTTGATTTTGACAAATATAAAAAAATCATCCACTTTTGATGAATGATTTCTTTTATATTTAACAGATAAATATTATTTATCCCTGACTGATACTTCCGCCCGAATTTGAAGTTTTTTCAATAGTATTTGGAGTTGAATCGTAGTTAATACTTCCTCCGCTAGATGCATCTGCTTTCAGGCTTACAATCGGATGTACATTTACGCTTCCTCCGCTTGATGCTTCTGCTTGAACTTCATTTGCTAATAATTTTTGAGCATTAATGTTAGAACCGCTTGAAGCTGAAGTTCTGATTTTTAAAGCTTTTCCTTCAACAGATATAGTACTTCCGCTTCAGAATCAGCCGTAATATTGTCAGATTCTACATTTACAGTCATTGTTGCCGCGCTCGATGTTTCTAAGTCAATATCTTGTGCCTGAATTACATTTGTGCTTTGAACAGATGCTGCGCTTGAAGCTTCTAGCTTATCGATAACTGGCATTTTTACAGTAACTTTTTTAGTTGTAACATTTCTAAAAGAACTGAATTTACAGCTAATTACGAGTGTTCCGTTTTCCACTTTTGTAATGATTTCTTTTTGTAGATTATCATCAGCTTCAACAACAATTTCTGTTGAATCAGACTGTACGATTACTAAATCAATCGCGTTGCTTACAGATACTTTTTTGAAATCTCCCTGAACAATTCTTTTTTCTGTAGTTACGTGTCCGCTTCCTTCAACTGTATTCAAATTAAAGTTGCATGAGGCAAGCAAAAATGCGGTAACAGCTGCAATAATAAATTTTGTAATATGAATGATTATTTTGATCATGGCTTAGTTGATTTTAATTATAACTCCGTTTTTATCAGTGGTTAGCTTTCCTTTGGTTTTTTTTCCGTTTAAAACTTCTTTTCCGTTAATTTTAATCGAAACTTCCTTTACAGTGTCATTTTCAATAGTGTTGTCATCACTATCATTATCTCCATCATTATATTCGTTCTCATCTGCAGGACAGTTTAAACATTTTATTTTTGAACCTTCTACTTTATACTTGTAATCACCGCTAAAGTGTAGGTTGAAAAAATCATTTTCAGAATCATCGTAATCTTGTACAGATGCATCTGGCTTAAATAATTGCCCTTCTGGCAAGTACAAATATACATCAACTTCCTGTCCTCTGAATTTATTTTTTACATCTGTCAGAAAATAATTATCTAAAATTAAATGATTTCCATTAATCTGAATATTATAATTGATTTTTTCAGCTCTTTTCTTTGCGCTTGAAAATGAATTTCCTCTTGCGCTTTTTTCAATTTGCAAGTAAGGAGAAGCGTTGTCAGTGTATAAAACATGTAAACGAACATCATTAGAATAAATCAAGTTATTGTTTGCAGAATCTTGTACGAATGTAAATTCATGATGATGATTCAAATCCTTTGCATAATAATCATTGTATCTGAATTTTACATAAAGGGTATCTTTTGCCGTAATATTCATTGCTTTCTTTTCAACTGTTTTTTATCATAAGATATTTCAGTTGCTTGTTTGATTCCAATGCTGATTGCAATTGCAATAGCGATAATCCAAATGGCAACAAAGTGTATTTTGTAATATTTCCAATAGATTTTAAATCCGGTGATAACAATTTGAAATCCTAAAAAGGTCAAAAAGAAAAATGGAATTCCAACTGCAAAAAGCATTAATAAACCGAAAGACCAAATAGGATATTCTGTAAAGTTTCCGGCTTCAACAAAGTTTTGCCAAGGAAAATCAATAAAAATATTTGTTCCTAAAGTAAATACTCCAATCAATAATACGATCAAGAGTAGAGATTCCCGCCATGATTAGAATTACACCTAAAAATTTAGCGAAGATTTTAAAAACCGTAATGATAAAGTCTCCAAATGAACTACTTATTCTCTCAGCTCCCGACTTTACCTGGTTTCCCATTTTATCATAATCTGCATTTTTGAATTTATCAGATAATGAATCAATTTCTTCGCGAACTTTTTTTTCGATGTTCGAAATCGTTACAGGTTCGCCTGTCATTTCTAGTTTTTCTGAAGTTGTTACAGCTTCCGGAGTTACAATCCAAAGAACGAAATACGCTAAGATCCCAGTTCCAAAACCTGCAAAAACAAATATCAAGAATATGATTTTGATCCAAACAGCATCAATTCCAAAATAATGTCCTAAACCAGTTGCAACACCGCCAATCATACCTTTCTCTTTGTCACGGTATAATTTTTTATGCTGTCTTGCACCGTAATTGTTGAAAGATTGATTTTGGCTTTCCTCGTCTTCAATGAGGTAATCTTCTGGTTGTCCCATAACCGCAATCACTTCGTCAACATCTTTCAAGCCAACAACATGTTTTTCGCTTTTTTGTTTTTCTGTTAATAATTCAGAAACACGCATTTCGATATCTTTAATGATTTCATCTTGTCCAGAGGAATTGTTCAGTGATCGTTTTATGGCGTCAAAATAGCGTGTCAATTTTAAATATGCATCTTCATCGATGTGGAAAAACATACCTCCTAAGTTAATATTTACTGTTTTGTTCATGACTTATTGATTTTGATTGGTGATTAGATTTACGGCGTCAGATAATTCTGTCCAGGTGCCGCTAAGTTCGTTTAAAAAAGTTTGTCCTATCTCGGTTAATCCATAATATTTTCGTGGTGGCCCTGAGGTCGATTCTTCCCAGCGATAATTTAGCAAACCGTCGTTTTTCAGTCTGGTTAAAAGCGGATAAACAGTTCCCTCAACAACTAATAATTTTGCGTTTTTTAAAGTGTCTAATATTTCAGATGTATATGCGTCTTTTTCTTTTAATACTGATAAGATGCAAAACTCAAGAACACCTTTGCGCATCTGTGCTTTTGTGTTTTCAATGTTCATAATTTCATTTTGTTTTTTTTAGATTGAACAATTCGTTTTTTGATTGATGATGATGATTGATGATTGATTTCGAATTTATTCTGTTAGAATTAGCTCGTATAACTTTTAATCCTTTTAGGATTACTTTATAAAAGGAATCGCTAGCGGATATTTGTAGTAATTCTCCGTTTGAAGCTTTTATTGAAGCATAAATCACTAAAAAGAATTCAACAACTTTTAAAATCCAAAAAGTACAATTGCTGTTCCACCAATACTAAGTAAACCGATGTTTCCTTGAAAATTGAAATTTCTGATGTAGAAATCGTGATGATCAAAAATAGCTTCCAAAGGAAGATTTTGAAAAACTACAGATACAAAAATCGGAATTGCAATTAAGGCTAAAACCAAAGTATAAAGCAATAAACTCAATTGAAAATTCAATGTTTGTTTTCCGTGGTGATTTACAAATTCTGATTTGTCTTTGTAGTTTGTCCAGATTATTATCGGGAAAATATAATTTCCAAATGGAATGATGTACTGTGCTTAATGCACTTAGATGTGTGAACGCCGCAGTGTTCTTTTCTGATGTTGTTTCCATGATGAGTGGTGTTGTTGTTTCCATGATTAAAAGTATATAGTATTTTCTTATGCAAATATATGTCTAAAAGACAGTATCTTGTTTTGCATAGTACCAAATATTAACAAAATTTTAACAAAGTTAAAATGTTAGATTAGCAAAGATAATTCGTTGAAAACCATTGTGAGTGCCATGTTTTATAAGGGATATTAGGAAAGTAATGTGAATTTATTGTGCGTGCATAGTTTTTTTGTATTTTTACATAAAAAAATAAATCACATGGCAGTTTCAGTTTCCAAACTCAATAAATTTGTATTATTCAAATTACCTTCAGCATACTTTTGCGGTGTTCGTGTAAAAGCAATCGATAAAGACAGATGCGCGGTTAGTGTAAAACACAGATGGATAAATCAGAATCCGTTTAACTCAATGTATTTTGCAGTGCAGGCAATGGCGGCGGAATTGACCACAGGAGCTTTGGTTATTTCGCAAATTCAGGAAAGTGGACGAAAAATTTCAATGCTGGTGGCAAACAATAAAGGAAACTTTACTAAAAAAGCAACGGGCAGAATCACATTTGTATGCAACGACGGCCATTTAATTGCCGAAGTGATTCAAAGAACTATCGAAACTGGCGAAGGCCAAACTTTCTGGATGAAATCAATTGGAACCAATGAAGAAGGAGTTCAGGTTTCAGAAATGGATTTTGAATGGAGCGTTAGATTGAAATAGGTTTTTGCCACAGATTTAAAAGGATTAATTTGTAAAAATTCATGAATTCGTGGCGAAAAATAAATCATAAAAAAAAGCCTCAATTATTTGAGGCCTTTTTTTTGAAATTAGCATTTCAGTTTATTTTTTTACACAGCAAGATTTTGTGTCTTTTTTGTCTGTTGAAGTTTTTTTACAGCAAGATTCTTTTTTTGCTTTTTCTTTTTTTGCTGGTGTTGTGTCTTGCGCGTTTACGCCAATTGTAAATAAAGCAACGGTAATAATTGTAATTACTTTTGTCATTTTGATTTAATTTATTTTTTGTTAGAGAATTGTAATTGGTGAATCAAATATAACAACATTCTTTAAGGTTGATTCTTACAATTTGTTAATGTTTTTGTAAAAATTGGAGTCCAATAAAAGTAAAAGTATTTAAAAATTAAAGGCAATTTTTCGCTTTTTGTATTTCCCTTTTTCTATAACCCACACAACTTCATATCCGCCTGCGCCATCACTATTACTGGAGGTGATATATAAAATATTGGAACTTTTGTCGAAGTACATATGAGTATTAAAAAGAGTCGGTTCAAATAAATCTTCAAAACTGTTTTTAGGGAGTTCAATAACTTCGGTATCAATCACCATCGTTATTTTTTTGTAAGCTTTTTTAGGAATGCCACCATCGGTTCCCCAAAAAACCTTTCCATTAATTTTTTTAAGAAATGATTTCTTGTTGTCAAGAAAGGTTAATTTGGCTGTATTTGATTCAAAGTTTTTAATCTCAATACTAATATTCAGATTATCTTTTTTGAAAACAACTTGGTTTTGATTTTCTTTTACCAAAGGAATATTTGTGAATTCAGATAAATATTGAACTCTGTCTTTGTATAAATATCCATTTCTATCTTTATTGTTTTTCGAATAATCGATATTAATCCAGTTATTTTTTGGTTCGAAACAATAGACCAAAAAACCATTATTTAATTGGTCAGAAATGTTGTTTCCTTTTGATGCTTCAGTCCGAATATTTACAGATCCGTCAATATCTTTTATTACTGCAAATTGAGCGAATAAATTGCAACTTATCAATAATGTAAAGGCGAGTTGTATGAATTTCATTTATGTTTTATTTTTTTAAGCAATCCAGCCATCTTCAATTTTATCAACAACCCATTTGTTGTTTACTTTTTTAATATAAATTCGATAACCATAGCCACACATACCACCACATTCAATTCCTGCAGTGAGAACGCCATATTTTTTTTCATCATCAAATTGAATTCTGCTTAAACTAATGACTCCTCGTATAGAATAACAACATTCATTATAAAATTTTCTATCATTTTCACGCGGTATTCTCGGAACATAATGAAGATGAAAAGCTTGATAGGAATCTAGTTTTTTTCTGTCAAATTTATAATCAAGTGTGTCTAAAATATTGTTTTCTGATAGTATAGCGTCTTTGAAATGTTCTTTAAGTTCTTTAGAATTATCTCTTACAACTGCTTTGTCCAGAAAAACAAGATCAACAGGAAATTTCTTTTTTTTAAATTCTGCTAGTTCTTTATTGAATCGTTTGTTTGATTCATTTCGCCGATTCAATTTATATTCTGACGGATTTATTCCCGGCGGTGGAGGCGGGACATAATTTAGCTCAGCATTTACCCAAACCGAATCAATAAGAGCAGGATAAACTTCATACATTACATTTTTTTCAAATTGTAAATCAGCTTTTTTATTATTACAGCTTGTTAAGATTATTCCGGAAATAAAAAGTAGTGTAAAATATATTTTTCTCATGTTATATTTCTCGATCAATAATGAGTTCGGAAAACTAAGATATAATTTATTTGGTAGCAAAATCTGTTTTTTTTCTCTACTTTTTAATATGTCCTTATATTACTTATATGGTTTGAAAAATAATTAATAATTCAAATTCACTCCAAAACCAATTCCCATATCGCTGTCATAATGTGTTGTAATTCCGAAGTTTCTACCAGCTACATATTTTAAGCCTGCCATATATTCTTTATCGGTATTCCACATTAAATTCATTCGCAAACGTTTTGAAAGCGGAATGTCTTTTCGCTCAAATTGAACTCTAACATTTCCATCGGTGTACACTTCAATTTGAGCTTTTACGAGCATTGGCAAAGTATATTCACCTCCTAAACTGAAAACCGAACGATTGTCTTTTGTGTTTTTTTGCCCAAAAAGATTTTGTTCCTGTTCGTCCATTCCCATTTTTCGGTAACGCCAGTCAAAACCTATAAAAGGCATCAACCATTGATTTTTTCCAATATATCTTCCAATATGCGTTTCGGTTTCATAACCATGACTGTCATTATAACCCAATCTCCATTCGGTTCCAATGCTCCAGCGTGTGTTGCTGTACATCGCTTCTCCATCATTTCCGTTTGTAGCAAAATCATTTTCAGCCATAAAATGAAACATTCGATCGTCCATTTTTAGCATTTTATAAGCCATTTCAGGATGATGAATCAACGGATTAGGAGCCGAATTTTCATAACTAAAAATACGTCCCATTCCTGCCATCATGTGATATAAAATATGACAATGAAAAAACCAATCGCCATCGGCATTTGCCTGAAACTCTATAGTATCAGTTTCCATTGGCATAATATCAATTACATTTTTAAGTGGAGAATAATCGCCGTGTTCATTTAAAATCCTAAAATCATGTCCGTGTAGATGCATCGGGTGGCGCATCATCGAACCATTATATAAAACAATCCGAACGTTTTCTCCTTTTTTAATTAAGATTTTATCCGTTTCAGAAACTACTTTATTGTCTAAACTCCAAACATAACGATTCATATTTCCGGATAATGTAAAACGCAATTCTTTTACTGGAGCATCTTTTGGAAGCGTTGTTTTGGTTGGAGATTTCAGCATTCCATAATTTAGTGTTACAATTTCGGAAGTTGCGGTAGAATCATCAGACATTTTCATATCGTCCATTTTCATGCCTTCCATATTATGCATCGAATTATCTTCTGTTTTTGGAGCTTCTTCTTCCCCAGAAATTTCGGGATACATTACGGCATTCATGTCCATTTTGTTGAGCGACATATTCATGCCCATATCATTCATTTCGCCGTTCATCTTCATCATATCGTTCATCATTTTCATCCCTTCAAAATATTTTAATTTGGGAAGATGAGAGACGGATTGTTTAGTTCCTTCGCCTAAAAACAAAGAAGCGGATCCTGTTCTGTCTTCGGCTGTAGCCAAAAAAGCAAAGGATTTTTTATCTTCAGGAATCGTAACGACAACATCATAAGTTTCAGAAACGGCAATAATCAAACGATCGACTTCTATTGGTTCAACATCGTTTCCATCGCTGGTTACAACGGTTATTTTTCCGCCACCATACGTCAGCCAGAAATAACTGGATGCGCCTCCGTTTGCAATTCTTAATCGGACTTTATCGCCAGCTTTAAACTGCGAAAGTTGGTCTTCATTTTTTCCGTTGATTAAAAACTTTTCATAATAGACATCGCTCACATCCATGGCATTCATACGTTTCCATTCGTTGGTGACTTTGGTCGAAAATTGCCCTTTTTTGATTGCTTCGGAATAACTTTGTGTTGTGCCCTTTTTTATAGCAAACCAATCATTCGCATTATGAAGCATTCGTTGCACATTTTCTGGTTTCAAATCCGTCCATTCGCTTAAAATAATTGGAACCGTTGGCAAATCGTCAATTCCTTTTCTAAAAGTTGAATCGTCTCTCTTTTTATTGATAATGAAAAGTCCGTATAAACCAATTTGTTCCTGCAATCCCGAATGACTATGATACCAATAAGTTCCGTTTTGAATTATTGGAAAAGTATATTTATGTATCGTTCCCGGTTTAATTGGCATTTGCGTTAAATAGGGAACTCCATCTTCTTTATTCGGAAGAAATAATCCGTGCCAATGCAGGGCTGTGTCTTCATTTTTTAAATCATTATGCACATAAATCTCAGCAATATCGCCTTCTGTAAAAGTCAATGTTGGCATCGGAATTTGTCCGTTTACAGTCAGCGCGCGTTTTTCTTTTCCCGAAAAATTCACAATAGTATCACGAACGTGTAAATCATAGCGAACTACTTTTTGAGCTTTTGCACTCAAAGCAATTAAAAAGACAATTAAAATAGTATGTAGTTTCATAATGATTTTTTTAAAGGTTGAGGTTTCTCAATCGCAAAGCATTTACAATTACAGAAACTGAACTTAAACTCATAGCCATCGCCGCTAACATCGGCGAAAGCAAAATTCCGAATACTGGATATAAAATTCCCGCTGCAATTGGTACGCCCAAAACATTGTATATAAAAGCAAAAAATAGATTTTGTTTGATATTTTTCATAACCGAAAAACTCAGTTTTTTAGCTTTTACAATTCCGTTTAAGTTGCCTTTTACAAGCGTTATTTTAGCACTTTCAATGGCAACATCAGTTCCGGTTCCCATTGCAATTCCAATATCCGCTTTGGCTAAAGCAGGAGCATCGTTTATTCCGTCTCCGGCCATCGCGACCACTTTTCCTTCGGCTTGCAAACGTTCAATTTCTTTTAGTTTATCTTCTGGAAGACAGTCCGCTTTGAACGAACTTAAATGAAGCTGATCTGCCACGGCTTTGGCTGTATTTTTATTGTCGCCGGTAAGCATAATAACTTCAACGCCCTGATCGATTAAATCTTTAATTGCTTTGGCGCTGTTTGTTTTTATGGCATCTGTAATGGTTACATAACCCGAAATAATATTATTGACAGCGATGTATGAAACCGTTTTCCCGAGATTTTGCTCGGCTGTAATTTTGCTTTCAAAATCCTCAGAAACCGAAGCGTTAATCTGTTCCATTAGTTTTTTATTTCCTAATGCAATTTTTGAATTATTAACGGTTCCTAAAACTCCTTTTCCGGCAACGGCTTCAAAATCTGGAACTTCGAGTAAAGTTTGATTTTTGTCTTTGGCAAAATTGACAACGGCTTGCGCCAAAGGATGTTCACTGTGCTGATTAAGCGAAGCAATATTTTGCAATAGAAAATCTTCGTTATTATTGATGGCGAATATTTTCTCGACAGTTGGTTTTCCTTCTGTAATTGTTCCGGTTTTATCGGTGATTAAAACATCGATCTTATTCATGTTTTCGAGTGCCTCGGCATTTTTGATTAAGATTCCATGTTGAGCACCTTTTCCAACTCCCACCATAACGGACATTGGAGTTGCCAATCCTAAAGCACAAGGACAGGCAATAATTAAAACGGCAATCGCATTTATTAATCCGTATATATAAGAAGGTTCAGGACCAAATTTTGCCCATATAATAAAGGTTAATATTGAAATGGCAACAACTGTTGGAACAAAATATTTAGCAACGCGGTCGGCCAGTTTTTGAATTGGCGCTCTCGAACGGCTGGCATCATTTACCATTTGAATAATCTGCGAAAGCAACGTTTCTGAACCAACTTTTTCGGCAATCATAACAAATGACTTTGTTCCATTTATAGTTCCTGAAATTACATTATCACCTGCTTTTTTATCAACCGGAATAGGTTCTCCGGTAATCATGGCTTCATCAATACTGCTTTCGCCAGAAGTTATTTTTCCGTCAACCGGAATTTTTTCTCCGGGTTTTACTCTTAATAAATGACCTTTTTTAATATCGTGAATGGAGATTGTTCTATCAGTTCCGTTTTCTACCAAAGTAGCTTCGGTTGGTGCTAATTTTAGTAATGCTTTAATAGCGCCGTTGGTTTGTCCGTGGGCTTTGGCTTCTAATAATTGTCCTAATAAGACTAAAGTTATAATAACGGTTGCGGCTTCAAAATAAAGATGAATGGTTCCGTGATGTGATTTAAATTCCGAAGGAAAAAGATCCGGAAAAAACATTCCGGCAACGCTGAATAGAAACGCAACACTGGTGCCAATTCCAATTAAGGTAAACATGTTTAAGTTCCATGTGATAATCGATTTCCAAGCGCGGGTAAAAAACATCCAGCCGGCATAAAACAAAACCGGTATTGAAAACAGAAACTGAACCCAATTCCATCTTTCAATCGGCATGATTTGAAAAAGCGGATTATCCGGAATCATTTCCGACATTGAAATAATGAAAATAGGAAGTGTAAACAATGTCGCAATTTTCATTTTCTTTAATAAGTCAGTATAGGTTTTGTTTTCTTCAGATTCAGATGCCTGCATTGGCACTAAATCCATTCCACAGATTGGACAGTCGCCAGGCTCATTTGAAATAACTTTCGGATGCATTGGGCAGGTAAATTGTGTTCCAATTGCAATTTGAGGTACTAAATCCATTCCGCAAACGGGACAGTCTCCGGGTTTGTTATAGGTTTTATCGCCTTCGCAATGCATCGGACAATAAAAAACGCCTGTTGCATTATGAGGAATTACAGTATTTGTTTTTTTATGAGAATGCGAATGATCTTCTTTTTTATGACCTGAACAGCATGATTTTACTTTGGATTCGGTTTTTTTAGGAGAATCCATTTCAATAGTATATTTCCCGACCGCAGATAAAACTTCCTGAAATTTTTCTGTTGGAACATGTCTTTCCATTGTTATGGTTGCCAATGGCGGATCTAACGTTACTTCTGCATGAATTCCTTCGACTTCATTTAAAGTTTTTTCAACTTTGGTTCGGCATCCGTTACAAGACATTCCTGAAATTATATAGTGATGAGTCATTGTTTTATCTTTTAAAGTATTACAATGCAAATTTCCGAAGTAAGGTTTACAACGGTTTGTATAATTTTGAGAATGATTTGTAAAATTATTTAACCGCAAAGAGCGCAAGGAATTTTTGATATGCTGTATCTATAAAAGCGCAAAGTTCGCAAAGCTTTGTCTAAAATAACTTTGCGAACTTTGCGTAAACCTTTGCGTTCTTTGCGGTTAGGGAAAATTACAAATTCTCAATTTGAATACGTTTCTTATTTTTCAATTGCTTAAAAGAAGTAGGAGTAAAGCCCGTAATTTTTTTGAATTGATTACTCAAATGTGCCACATTACTGTAGTTGAGAATATCAGCAATTTCGCTTAAGGATAGCTCATTGTAAATCAAAAGCTCTTTTACTTTTTCTATTTTCTGGCTGATGAAATATTTTTCAATAGTTGTTTTTTCAATTTCAGAAAATAGATTGCTCAGCGAATTGTAATCTTGATTCAGGTTTTCAGCTAAGTAATCAGAAAGGTTAATTTTGAGTTCACTGTTTTTATGATGAACCAAATCGATAATCAAATTTTTAATTTTCTCGATCGTTTTGGTTTTTTTATCATCCAATAAATCAAAACCTAAAGATTGAAGGTTTTTGAGTAAAACCTCTTTTTGAGACTCAGTGATTTCATCTTGCAGTTCGACTTCGCCTAATTCAACAGAAATAGTTTGAAGTCCGAGTTTTTCAAACTCAGACTCCACAACCATTTTGCATCGAGCACACACCATGTTTTTGATGTAGAGCTTCATATTTATTTGATGGTTTCTACCACGTTTCCGCAAGTCAACATCGAAGAACCGTAATACGGATTCTTAACTGCTTTTTCTTTGCTTAACCAGTCGGCATCAGCCATTGGACAATACTGTTTGTAAACTGGCTGGTCTGGACTTGAAACTTTTATTAGATCGTAAGTACTTTTAGAAAGCGATTTGAAAGTTTCGCGTTGCTTTTTAAGATCTGTTGTTGCCGAAATACTTTTAGCATCAGCAGAAAGTTTTTTCATCACTTTCATCCAAACTGTATGTTCGTTGCTTTTCAGTTTGTCCATTTTTACTGCAGTAATTGCAGTAAGTAAATCTTTCGCTTTCGCCGAAGTTAGTTTGCTGTCACTTTTAATAAGTGCATCTTTTACTGTAAAATACGCGTCATAAACGGCTTGTAATTGGCTTGATTCTGCAATTTCAATTACCGTTTTTTCTGTTTTAACTGAATTTGCCTGAATTGTATTTGCAGAAAATAGTACTGTAATTACTGCCGCTATAGTTGTTATTGTGTTTTTCATTTTTATATAATTTTATTTGAAGGAATTTTAATTTCCGTAATTAAGTTTAGAATTTTTCTTTGTGGACTTTGCGTGAATCCTTGCGCTCTTTGCGGTTAAATTCTACGCAATTATGGCTGTCAGAAATAGAATTACTTTATTTTTGGAGGAGACCAAATGGAAACAAAGCCATCTGAAATTCGACTGTTTTTATAATATCCAATAGGTTCCTTGAAAGTTAAATTAAAAGCATTGTTTCTAAATTCAATTTCGTTTTGATTTACAAGACTAAGCTGTAATCCAGAAGCTGTACAACCTGAATGATCACATTTTCCACTGCAGCCTTTTTTAGAGTGTGACTTTTTTTGGCAACAGTCTTTTGAACAAGAATCTTTTTTTGACGAAGCTGTTTTCTTTTCGCAGGACATTTTTTCAGAAGATTTTCCACACGCATAACTTGCCGTTGACATCAAAGAGAAGCCAAAAGTTAAAACAAGTAATAATATGTGCACTTTTTTTGTCAACGAAAATTTGTTTTGTGATACAAATTTAGATAAAAAATCTATGGTTAAAGGTCTTTTAAGATTTCAATAACTAAAGCTTTTTGAAATCTGTTGGTTTCATGTTTTTTCTCTTTTTGAAATAATTCGACAAATGACTTTCATCGGTAAAACCAAATTCATAGGCAATTTGCTTAATTGGCAATTGATTGTTTTGAATTCGTTTTTCGATCAAAGTGGTTCGCAAATTATTAATATAATCTCGATAACTGATAGAAAACGTTCTTTTAAAATAAGCACTGAAATAGGTTGGTGCAATATTAAAATGTTCCGCAATTACTTTAATCTGAACCAATTTTGGCTGATAAACATTTTGATGAATGTAATTTGCGATCTGCTCATTATCAAGATGCGTCGATTTCATCTGAAGATTCATGCCTCGAATGGTTTCTTTTATCAATCCAAAAATCGAAAGAATCTGATAAAAAACTATTGGTGAAGTCGTTACATCAATATATTGATCATATATAAGGATGTTTTCAACTGTATTTTTTAAAATCGTTTTACAAGGATCATCAAATTTTAAAACAGTTTCTTTCAGGATTTTGTCCCGCATAAAACTTTCGGGCGTATTTACTAAAAATTCGTCGCAAGTAAGATTCTGTTTTGAATTAAAATAATTGTCAGTGAATTTGATGTAAACGAATTTAGTATTCTTTTTGATGTCGAAATAATGTTCATCTTCAGGCGAAATCACAAATAAATCCCCTGTTTTATAAGGAAGAAGATTTTTGTTGAGATGATGAATGCCACTTCCTTTTTTTATATAGATAATTTCATAATAAGTATGCGTGTGAGGCGGAAGATGAAATTTCTCATCTTCAAACTCATGAATAACTAAAGTTTCAAATTGATTTAACTTAGGCATAACTTAAATTTACAAGTTTATATCACAAAAGTACAATTTATTTTGAGGTTAACGGTGTTAAATTTGCATCATAGAAAATACATTCCTTTCTATTGAAATCAAAATGAAAAAAAGTCTTATAGCCTTGTCTTTAGGAGGCTTAACTATCGGAATAACCGAATTTGTTATGATGGGCCTTTTGCCTGATATTGCTTCAGATATGAAGGTTTCGATTCCTGTTGCAGGATATTTAATTTCATCATATGCGTTGGGCGTTGTTATTGGAGCTCCTTTATTAGTAATCTTAGGAAGAAATTTGCCTCCAAAAAAAATGCTTTTGATATTGGCATTGATGTTAACGGTTTTTAATGCCCTTTCAATCATTGCACCTACTTATAATTTTTTGTTTGCTTCAAGGTTTTTTTCGGGATTACCACATGGAGCGTTTTTTGGGGTTGGTGCTGTAGTTGCCAGCCGTTTGGCAGATAAAGGAAAAGAAGCGCAAGCCATCTCGATTATGTTTGCCGGCTTAACATTGGCTAATTTAATTGGTGTGCCAATTGGCACCTATATAGGACACCATTTTATTTGGCGTTACACCTTTATATTAATTGCTCTTGTAGGATTGCTTACGTTCTTGTTTATTTATTTATGGATGCCAAAATTGGAAAAAACAGGAAATGTAAATATGAAAACGCAACTTTTATTCTTTAAGAAAACCGAAGCTTGGTTGATTATCGGGATAACTGCAATTGGTTTTGGAGGCTTGTTTGCTTGGATCAGTTATATTGCGCCGTTATTAATCAATGTTTCTAAGTTTTCGCCAGAAGATGTCTCTTATATTTTGATTCTTGCTGGACTCGGAATGGTTGTTGGGAATTTTGCAGGCGGTAAATTGGCAGACAAATATTCTCCGGCGCCTACTGTATTGGCATTATTATTTATAATGGTGATCGATCTGCTTTTAGTATATTCCTTCTCATTTAATCAATATGTTTCCTTGTTTTTAACATTTTTAACTGGCGCAATTTCTTTCTCGGTAATTGCACCTATACAAATGCTGATGATTAAAACGGCGAAAGATGCTGAGATGATTGCATCAGCAGCACTACAGGGAAGTTTTAATATTGGGAATGCTTTAGGCGCATTTTTAGGCGGACTTCCTTTAGCGGCGGGTTATGGTTTTGCTTCTCCTAATCTTATTGGAGTTGGTATGGCGGTAACCGGAATGATTATTACCTTGGCATTAATGCAGAAACATAAAGCAAATTTGCAGTTCCAAAAAGCTTAAAAATCTAATTACTTTTTTAAAACGCCCTTAAGATTAATTACTTAAGGGTTTTTTTGTGCCTTTTTTTAATAGGCTTTCTAGTCCAATTTGTTTCTTATTGTAGGAATTGATTGGTTTTTTATGCTGTGTTCTATTTTTTAACATTTATGAAGGCTCATTTTTACTGACTTATAAAAACGATATTATTTTTTCATGTAATCGATTGTTTTTTTGATAAAAACGAAAGAAATTAATATTTGTCAATAATATAATTACTATTTATTCATAATATAAATTACATATGTGCTATAAAAAAGTGCTTTTATTTTTGATATGTAATTTTTTTTAGCAAATTTTTATGAAAATTAATTTTTTATATAAAAAAAATATCTATGTTTGTGTAATCGATTACATGATTTGATTTTTGTTTCTTTCACGTCATTATTTTTAAACGAAATCGATTGAAAAACCTTGCTGTTGTTGCGTTTTTCGATAAAATTAAAACCACTTGAATACAGAATTTATAATTTCAAAACCACATAAATTACCATTAACCATTTAATAACTTAAACAATAAACCATGAACTTTAAAGAATTATTAAACAAAGGAGCAAACTATTGCTTCACCCTTGTTTTCTTATTGTGCTTGCTTATGAGTAGTCAGGTAAATGCGCAGACTGCGACTATGGAGGGAACCGTTAAGGATGCTGCCGGAATGAGTTTGCCGGGAGTTAATGTACTTGAGAAAGGGACGAAAAATGGTGTTTCTACTGATTTTGACGGACACTATAAAATTAAATTGCTAATCCTAAGGGTGTTTTGACTTTTTCTTTTATTGGATTCGGTACAAAAGAAATTTCTGTTGCAGGAAAAACTAAAGTTGATGTGTTTTAGCTGAAGATTCAAACAACTTAATGAGGTTGTTGTAATTGGATATGGTACATCAAAAAAATCTGATTTAACAGGTGCTGTTGCGACATTTCTGGAAATGAGGTTCGAAAAATTCCTGTTCCTAACGTAGCTGAGGCTTTAACAGGACGTATTGCCGGAGTATCGGTGACATCTTCAGAGGGTTCGCCAGATTCGGATATCCAAGTTAGAATTCGTGGAGGCGGATCTTTAGCCAAGATGCATCTCCATTAATATATTGTAGATGGATTTCCGGTAAACAGTATGAATGATATTTCTTCATCTGATATTGAGACTATGACAGTATTAAAAGATGCTTCATCTACTGCAATATATGGTTCTAGAGGGGCAAATGGAGTTATTATTGTCACAACAAAAAGTGGTAAAGATGGTAAAATAGCTGTAAACTTCAATATGTTTTACGGAATGAAAACAATGGCAAATCAAATTGATGTTTTATCGCCTGAGGATTATACTAAATGGCAATATGAATATGCTTTACTTACACAAACAGACAAAAGATTTTCTGATCCAAGTTCATACACTAAATATTTTGGAAACTGGCAAGATCATGACTATATACAAAGGCATAAAAGGAAATGATTGGCAAAAACAAATTTTTGGACGTACAGGCGAAGTTCAAAGCCGTGATTTGGAATTCGTGGTGGGACTGATAAAATTAATTATAGTTTCAACTATGCTCATTATGATGAAAAAGCAATTATGATAGGTTCAGATTATCAACAGAAATAACTTGTCCCTTGCTTTAAACAGCAAAGCTTACTGATAGAGTTGATTTAGGTTTTACATGCGTTATTCAGATACTCAAATTAATGGTGCTGGTATAAATGAGCAAAATGAGGTTTCTTCAGCAGATTCACGTTTGAAAAATATTGTTGGATATGCTCCAATTCCGGTTCCAGGTTTAACTACTGACGATACAGATGAAGCTGTTGCGGCAAATTTTAACAAATCCTTTTGTTGCTATTACTGACAATAACCGTCAACAATTTAGAAAAAACTTTAATACATTAGGAAGTTTTTCTTGGAAATTGACCTCAGATTTAGTGTTTAAATCAGAGTTCGGTTTAGATAACTACAACTACCAAGATTATCGTTTCTACGGGCGTACAACTTATTATGTAAAAAATAATCCAGCGGCAGAAAGACAGAATATGCCTGCTATGATCATGATGGACAGAAAAGATACTCGTTTTAGAAATGCGAATACCTTAAATTATGATTTGAAAAAATTAGTTGGAGAAAATCATAATTTGAAATTCCTTTTTGGAGAAGAAACTATTAACTATAAAAGAAATGACCTTACAAATACAATTCAAGGTTATCCATTATCTTTTGAATTAGATGAAGCGATAAAATTAACTTCTCAAGGTACGCCAATTTCAGTTGATAATTTTTATTATCCAGATGACAAACTGCTTTCTTTCTTTGGACGTGCAAATTATGATTATAAAGACAGATATCTTCTTACAGCGACTTATCGTGCCGATGGATCAAGTAAATTTTTAGGTAGTAATAAATGGGGATATCTTCCCAGCTGTGGCTGCAGCTTGGAAAATTTCAGAAGAGGAATTTTTGAAAGATGCTTCTTGGATCAATTTGCTTAAATTAAGAGTGAGTTATGGTGAGGCTGGAAACAATAATATTCCTCCTGGGCAAATGGTTCAAAGCTTCATTTCTTCTACATCTACTTGGATTAATGGGGTTGATAATTTCTGGGCAGCTTCTAAAACAATGGCTAATCCAGATTTAAAATGGGAAACTACAGTTACACAAAATATCGGTTTAGATTTTGACTTGTTCAAAAACAAAGTAACTGGATCTGTGGAGGTTTATAAAAATAAAACAAAAGATTTATTAATGCTTTTCCCAATTTCTGGAGGTTATGATAATCAATACAGAAATATGGGAGAAATTCAAAACAGTGGGGTTGAGGCAACTTTGAACCTTAATCTTATTGAAAGAGAAAAGTATGGCGTAAGTGTATCTTTCAACGCTGCATTTAATACTAATAAAATCAACTCGCTTGGAGTAATGAATAACTTTACTGCGTCATCTGGATGGGCTTCGTCATCAATTACTGGAGATTATTTAGTTAATGTTGGACAGCCATTAGGTATCATGTACGGATATAAGAGCGATGGACGTTATGAAGTAAGCGACTTTGATTACGCTGCTGGAGCTTACACTTTAAAAAGTGGAGTGCCAGATGGTTCTACAGTAGTTGGTAAAATGCAACCAGGTGCTATGAAATTAAAAGATATTAATGGCGATGGAAAAGTAAATGCAAGTGACATGACTGTTATTGGAAATGCAAATCCAAAAAGCACAGGTGGTATGGTGTTGAATGCAAATGCATACGGATTTGATCTTTCTGCAGCTTTCAACTGGAGTATTGGAAACGACGTTTACAATGCAAACAAAATTGAATTTGCTTCTTCAATCCCGAATGGGCAATATAGAAATTTAAGCACTGACATGGCAGATGGGAAAAGATGGACAAATCTTGATCCTTCTACAGGACAATTAGTAACAGATCCTACACAGTTAGCATCTTTAAATGCAAACACTACAATGTGGTCTCCTTACATGCCTCGTTATGTATTCAGTGATTGGGCAGTTGAAGACGGATCTTTCTTAAGACTTAATACTTTGAGTTTGGGTTATACAACTCCAAATGCTTTGACTTCTGCTTTAGGAGTTTCTAAGTTGAGATTTTATTTTACGGCTAGTAATGTTTTTGTTTGGACTAACTATTCTGGTCCAGATCCAGAATCTTCAACTAGAAGAAACACGCCTTACACACCGGGAGTTGATTATTCGGCTTATCCGAGAAGCAGACAGATGATTTTTGGTCTAAACCTTAATTTTTAATTCAGTTAAATTTTCACAAAATGAAACATAAAATATTAATAGCAGGAATATTTGTTGCAAGCCTTTTTGTTCTTGTCTCATGAAGATTATTTAGATGCATCCGGCAAAATCAACATTAGATGAATCGGTTATTTTTTCTAGCCCAGGTTTGGCCAAAGCAGCAATTGATGGAATTAAAATACCATTTGCAGAAACCAATTCTTACAGAGGACGTTTTCTTCCTTATTATGGATTAAATACAGATACAGAATGGTATAACTCTTCGCAAACAGCAAGAGATAAAGCAGATTTATGTATCTATGATGCAAAACCAATAATACAGAAATGAATACAACTAATAATTCGTGGGCAATGAGTGTATTCAGGTATCGAACGTGCTAATATTTGTATTCGTGGTATGCGTGCTTATGGTAATCCAACTGCCGGGAACTCAATTGGGATATTTATTAGGAGAGGCTTTGACTTTGAGAGCAATTTATTATGCTGATTTAGTAAAAGCATGGGGAGATGTTCCAGGCACGATTTGAACCATTAATACAATGCAACTATTATATTTGCCAAAAACAAGTCAGAGATGAAATTTATAAACAATTATTGCAGATTTAGGTGAAGCATCAACATTGGTTCCTTGGCCAGGTGAAACTAAATATACATGTAGTGTAGAACGAATTAATAAAGCTTTTGTAAAAGGTTTCCGTGCACGTTTAGCGATGGATGCAAGTGGTTATCAACAATATCCTGACGGTAGTAAGAAGAAGTAATGATCCTGAACTTTCAGTTAGCTAATATGTATGCATTAGCATTAAGAGAATCTCGTGAAGTAATTGCAAAGTGGAACTGCTCATTTAGAATCTTCATTTGAAACATTATGGAGAAAATACAATGAAGAAAATACTGCTGCAGGTGGAGAATCATTATGGGAGCTTCCTTTTGCTGATGGAGAGGAAGAATGTTATTTACTTTTGCTGTAAAACATACTGACTAGTGACCAATTTCAGGCTAATGGGGCTAACCGTGGAGGTGTAGCAGGTCCATTGCCATTTGTTTTTTATGACTATGACCAAACAGATACACGTAGAGATGTTACTTGTGTTCCTTATAAATATGGTGCGGCAGTTAACAATATTGCTAAGCAAGAAATAGGAACATTGGATACTTGGTATTTTGGTAAATATCGTTACGAATGGATGACTCGTTATGTAACTTCTACTAATGACGATGGTGTAAATAAAATTTATATGCGTTATGCTGAGGTTCTTATTATTGCTGCTGAAACAGCAAATGAAATAGAAGGACCAGCTGCAGCTGCTCCCTATTTAAAAGAAGTTCGTAGAAGAGCATTTCCTGCAGCGATCTCAGGCTGTTAAAGTTGATGCGTATGTAAGTGGACTTTAACAAGCAAAGAGGCAATGTTTAATGCGATTGTTGAAGAAAATAAATTTGAGTTTACTGGTGAAATGGAGCGTAAGCAAGCGCTTATCCGTTGGAATTTGCTTAAAGCAAAAATAGATCAGGCTAAAGAAAAAATGAAAAATTTAGCGGATCGTACAGGTGAATATGCAGATGTTCCAGCTACTTTATACTATAAATTTAAAGCAGATAATGTAGTTTGGATATTTACGGCTTAAACAGTGGAGAAACTACAAATCCGGGACAGGATACAGTTCTATCGCTTGGACATGGACTGGAACGGCGACGGATACTAAAATTCAACACTTTGTACAAACCAGGAGTTAATCCTGATAATAGACAATTCTGGCCAATATGGCAAGTATTCATAGATGGAAGCAACGGACAAATTGACCAATGATTATGGTTATTAAACTTTTGAAAAATTAATAAAGTTAAGATTATGAAAACAAAATATATATATAAAAGGATCAATTGCTGCATTATTATTCATATTGCATTTTCAAGCTGTGAAAGTTTTAATGAAGCAGTTATTGGATGGGTTGGAGTAATACAGAGAATTTTCTCCAATGGACTTACAGCGAAAGTTAGAAATCAAACTTCAGTTGAATTGAACTGGACTGTAAAGCCAGATGCAGATCATTATGTAGTACAATTCAGTGCCGATGATACTGAATTTAAAACTATTTATAAAACAATAAATGTTGCTCCAGATCAATTGCCTGTAAAAGTGCAACTTGAAGGAGAAACTGTTTATTCCATTCGAGTAAAAGCAGTAAGTTCAACAGGTTTAGAAGATTCTACATGGTCGGTAACAACGGCTACTACATTGTCTGAGCAACTTTTTGTTTCCCCAGTACCAGGAACTGATATTGAAGCGAAACAAGTAACTTTAAGATGGCCTGCAAATACAAACGTAACGGCAATTTCAGTGCAACCGGGCAACATTACGCATACAATTACAGCAGCCGAAAAAACTGCTGGAGTTGCTGTTGTAACTGGGCTTACAGGCGAAACAGCTTATACAGCTACTTTGTTAAATGGAGCAAAGAAACGCGGTACACAGACTTTTACCACTGGAATCGATATTGGAACTGGTATTTTGGTTAAAAAGACAGATGATCTAATGCAAAAAATTGCAGATGCTCCATCTGGAGCGATTTTGGTTCTAGAGCCTGGTGATTATACAGCTGATAACCAAGTTGGAGCCGTAACAATAAATAAAGTGATTACAATTAGAGGATTACGCAGTTATGATAAGCCGAAACTTCATGTAAACTTTGTATTGTACAGCGGATCAGGAAATCTGAGTCTAATCGATTTAGATTTAAAAGGTGATAAAGGAGCTGCAGGAGCAGCCGTTTCTGTGGTGAAGTATAATGATAACAGTATTACTTATGGGGCATTATTGATTAGCGGGTGTACTATTCATGATTATGGAGTTTCTTTAATTACTGCAAATTTAGCTGCTGCAAAAATTACTTCTATAATTGTTGAAAATACCAGAATTACAAACATTCTAACAACTGGCGGTGAATGTATCGATGTTAGAGGTTCGCAAGTAGCTCAACTTACTTTAAAAAACAGTATTTTTAATAATTGTGCAACAGCAAGATATTTCCTTCGTATGGATGCAGGACTTACAGGTTTGACCTCAAATGTTTTAATTGATGGTTGTACTATTTCGAATCCGAATATGCTGAACACGACGGCGAATGCAATTTTGTATACTCGTTTTGTAACGACTACAACTATCGTACGCAATACATTATTTGCAAATACACCAGCTCCTTACACGAGAGAGGCTGTTACAACTGCTACGTTTTCTAATAACAATTATTTTAATTCTCCAAATTTAAATGCAAATGCAATTCCGCTTGCTAATAATAGACCAGACACTTCTGGAACGACATTAGATCCGCAGTTTGTAAACGCAGCAACAGGAGATTTTACAGTTCAAAATCAAGCGTTATTAGATAGAAATGTTGGATCTACTTTGAAGTAAATTATTCATTTTTTCATATTTTGTTATAAAAAAGGATGCAGTTTTTGCATCCTTTTTTTATGTTTTACATTGAAGTCAATGGCAGTTTTTCAACAAACAAAATTGATATTATTCAATTTCTAAATCAAATTTTTCCAAAAGCCCGGCTAGAGCTCTATGCGAAACTTTTGTTTTTTTTATTTTGTTTTCTGACGGATCAAAAACATAATTTCTTGAAGTTCTAAAATCCGTTTTTTCCAAATTACATTCCATAAAAGTGGCATTCGATAAATCACAGTTTTTGAAAATTGCTAATGACAAATCAGTATTCGAGAAATCAACATCTTTTAAAGAACAATCTGTAAAGTACGTTTTCTTTAGTTTTTTATAGATGAAAGTCGAATAATCTAAAAGACAATCTTCAAAATTCATCGAAAATAAAAAGCTATTGCTGGCACTAAAATCAAGTCCCATTAATTTACAGCCAATGAATCGGAGGTTTTTTAAACCAGTATTTTTTAAAACCGCCAATGAAAGATTGCAGTTTTTGAATGTCGAATCTAGAAAATCATTGTAGCTTAAATCGCTTTTAGAAAAGTTGCAGTTGATAAATTGACAGTTTACAAACTCAATATTCGATAAACTTTGTTCAGAATAATCGATGGTATCGAAAGTTCGGTTTTGATATAATTTTGTTTCCATTTAATTTGGGGAGCGAGAGATTTTAGTTTTATTCTAATTCGATACAATCAAAAACAGTATTGTCTGCAAGTAATGTAACAATATCAAGTTCGCTGTCTATTCGCAAAATATTATCGCAATCTTCAAGATCAAAATTCCATAAAGTTTCTGGCAATAATTCATTAAGCAGAGCAGTAGCCGATTCTAATTTTGACGGATTATCAACGGTAGTTTTAAATACATAAATCATAATTTGCATTTTTGGAGTGGCAAATGTCTGAAAAATGTCTTCTTACTTAATAGGATTCTATAATCAATAATTAGGACTTATCAATCATTTTTCGGTATTGAATAGGAGAAATCCCTTCGTGTTTTTTAAAAAAACGACTAAAATAGGATTGATCTTCATGACCAACCTGAGTAGCTATTTCGCTTATCGAAAGCGTAGTTTGAAAGAGTAAATATTTGGCTTCTAGTAAAATGTTCTCATCAATCCATTTTACTGCAGATTTTCCTGTTGTTGTCTTAACACATTTGTTTAAATGATTAGGAGAAACATTGAGCAATGAAGCATAATGATTGACCTGATGGCGTGTTTTTATATGAAGATGAATTAATTCTTTGAATTTATTGGTTATGATTTCTGCAGCTGAAATACCTTTAGAAGCCGTAATCGAGTTTTTATTCATTTCATAAAATAAAGCAATCAAATACGTTTGAACAATATTAAGATTTGCAAGATTTGTATCGGTATATTCTTTTTGCAGGCGTTTAAAAATGGCGGTGATCAAAGAAATATCTTCTGGAGATAGATTTACTTTTGGGTTTCCAGAAATTTTCAAAAAATCAAAATCATTGAGAAGTTCTCGGCTCCCAAATTTTCCAATTAAAATATCAGGATGAAATTGACAAATATATCCGTCATAAGTATTGTAAATATTTTTAATCGAAAAGACTTGCTCAGCAGGAACCACTATAATTTGATTTGAAACCGTTTCATATTCTTCAAATCCCACATTCATTTTGTGCGATCCAGATTCTACAAAAATTAAAGTGTGACAACGGTGTTTAGACGGCGGAACTGGATATTTCAAATGCATCATTTCCTCTGTTTTTAAACAAAAAAAGTGATCCGAATTGGATTTGAAAAGCAAATGCATAGGATTGTCTTCTCCAAGAAATTTTTCTCGAAATCCTTTTGCTTCGTACGTTTTTATTTTTTCAGCCGACTTTGATTTCATCTTTAATAATATAATCTGAAATCAAGTAATTTGCACAGCGCATAATGTTTTTGGTACAATTCTTCGACTACTTCTGTCAAATCGTCGTTTTCCTGATATAAAGTAAAAAATGCTTTGTCAATTGTTTTGTAACTGGCAATTTTGTTATAAGAAGATCCATAGCCCGAAATGGCACGAGCGCCAGTAATGTCTAGAAAATATTGCGCTTCATCTTCGTTGAGGTCTAATCTTTTTTTATTGGCAAAATGAATAATTTTTCCTTTCATTTTCCCTTCAAAAAGTTCGGCTATTTCTTCAAGGCTGTAATAATAATCATGCAGGCAAATGTTATTTTCCTGTCCGGGCATTACCAGATAAATGATTTCATAATCCTTAAAATTATGATCGTCATAAAGCAATGTGTTTAAGCTTTCTTCTAAACCTTCAATGGTATCACAAGTTTTGTGTATGCTTGCAATGCCTTGATCAATAGCAATTTCTTCCAGATTTTTAACCACATCAGTAATAGTGATCTCATCTATGTCTGGAACGCCTTCCAGGCAGAAAATAAATTTTTCATTATCCATACTAATGTCTTTTGCGTTTCTTAACTAAAGAGAAATGTGGTTTTAGACAAAAGTATTTTTTTATGTGGAAAAAGCGCTATCTGATTGGGATTTTAACGTGTTTTTTTGATTTGATTAAAGTTTAGCAGTGTAATAATTATATGTTTAACTGCAATTTTTTAAAGCGCTTAATAATTCTGCCAAACTGACTACAGCATAAGTTGAGGAATAGTCAGAAACGGCATAAGGCAGAATAAGACTATTGTTGTGTATAATTGCGCCACAGGAATAAACGACATTTGGTACATAACCTTCGCGCTCATCTTCAAGTGGTGCGAGTAGCGGTTCTTGAAGCCTTCCAATTTCTTTTGAGGGATCATCAAGGTCAAATAATGATGCACCAATGCAATAACGGCGCATCGTGCCTACACCGTGCGTAATTACTAGCCAGCCTTCTTCTGTCCAAAGGGGCGAACCGCAATTTCCTATTTGTGTAAATTCCCATGTATAACGAGGTTCTTGCAAAAGAATTGGATTGTTCCATTGCGTGGCTCTTTCTGAGTACATGATATAATTGTTGACACCGTCAATTCTGGCAAGCATGGCATATTTGCCTTTTATCTTTTTTGGAAATAATGCCAGATTTTTATTTTGAGCACCTTCTCCATGTAATGGCAAAACTCTGAAAGAATAAAAATCTTCAGTTGAAATTAATTTTGGTAATATAGCATGGCCATTGTAAGCGGTATAAGTTGCCATTACACGAACAGAGCCGTCATCATCTGTAAAACGAACAAAACGCGCATCTTCAATACCACGGCTTTCAGATTCAGAAATTGGAAAAATAACACGCTCTGTAATGTCCGAATCATGACTGAATTGAACATCATAAAAGGAGTTTGCCAGCCAAACAATTTCTTCAAGAGCCGTTCTTCTTTCCTGACGAAGTGAAGGGTCCATCAAAGCAGTATTTACCATATTTTTTAAAACAACAAATTCAAATGCATCTGGCAAATCCTGCATAATTTGGTCGATGTATTTGTCTTGCGTATGCATTTCAGACAATTTTCTTTGAAAACGTTCCTTGTTTAATAAGGTTTTATGTTCGATTTCGGCCTTATCAATTTGATTTCCAATTTTCATTATCTGCAAGTTGTTATCCTTGTCTAAAATTCCTCTTCTAAAAACAATCGAGGAAATATGGCCTTCACCAGTTGCTCGAAACGAAATAATAACACGCTTTTCTCCAGCTTCAAGTCCAGATTGGTCAAAATCTTCAATAATTGAGGGATTAAAAATGGCCGCAGATTCAATTGCATATTCCATTGTGCAATAAGAACCGATGAGCATTTTTCGGTTAAGCGACATGGCTTCGTAGTCAATTTTTAAAACTTCGATCAGTGGTCTTACTTTTTCGCAGTGTTTAAAAAAAATGGCCGAAATATTTCGGTGCCTTCTGGCAAATTCTCGAAGTGTCTGTTCTAAAGTATCATAAACCTGTTTTTCGTCAAGCGTCATTATCCTAAGAATCATTTGCTGGGTTCGTTCGTCGCCATTCATGAAATATCGGGCAACAACTCTTCTGGAATCTGGGCTGAATTTTATGTTTTTTCGGGTTACGGATACTCGCATAGTTTTACTTTTTTAATTACAATAAATAAGTGCCGTTAGTAAAATTATTTCGGGGTATATTGTATAATTTGCTTTGGAAAGTATAGAATACAACTGCTTAAATAGGAAAAATATTGCATCATATTATTAAGCAGAAACAAGTTAGTGATTTTGTTAACGAAAAAAAACTTTATTTTTAAAAAATTAGCATCTCAGGCTAGAGATTAGCGAGAAATATGATGAAAATACATTTAAAAAAAGGTGAAAAGACAGCGTTGCATTCTGATAAGAAAAAAGAAAAATTTATGAGGAGAATCTTTTAAGAATTAAATTGTATACCAAAAAAGTACTATCTAATACGTTATAGAAGGAATTGATAAGGATTTGATGGGGTGTTTTATGAATTATGAGTTTTAATCCTTCGCAGAAAAAATTAACTTTAGCAGTAAAAAAATAGAGAAAAATTAAAAAAGTAAATGTTTTAGAAATGAGAAAAATTATAATGTTGTGTTTTGTTTTTTTATTTATTGGAAAATCAATAGCGCAGGAAGTACCACTTTTAGCCAATATTGCATCGCGAAATAATATTAATTTAAACGGAAAATGGCATTATATAGTAGATCCTCTTGAAAATGGCTATTATGATTACCGTTTGATGCCTTTAAAGGATAACGGTTTTTTCGAAAATAAAAAGTTCAATACTACTGAACTTTCTGAATATAATTTTGCGACCTCAGCAACTATGGATATTCCTTCAGATTGGAATTCAAAAGATCAAAGATTGTTTTTTTATGAAGGAACAGTTTGGTTTCAAAAAGACTTCGATTATAAAAAAGATGCACAAATCAAAGGAATTCTTCATTTTGGTGCTGTAAATTATGATGCGAAAGTATATGTAAACGGAAAATTAGCAGGAACTCATGTTGGTGGTTATACACCTTTTAATTTTGATGTTACCAATTTATTAGTTGACGGGAATAATTTTGTCGTGGTAAAAGTTGATAATAAACGCCATAAAGATAATGTTCCGACAGTAAATATGGATTGGTGGAATTATGGTGGAATTACTCGAGATGTTACTTTGGCGCAAGTTCCAAATACTTATATCGAAGATTATTTGGTTCAATTAGATAAAAAAGAAAAAGGAAAAATTTCCGGTTGGGTGAAATTGAATAGTGAAACGGCAAATCAATCGGTTTCGATTTCGATTCCTGAATTAAAAATCAAAAAAGAAATTACGACGGATGCAAAAGGAATAGCTTATTTTGAAATAAAAGCAAATCCAGTTTTATGGACGCCAGAGAAACCAAAATTATATGAAGTAAAAGTTAGCAAAGCTGACGAAAATATTGAAGATCAAATTGGTTTCAGAACTATTGAAACGAAAGGAAAAGAGATTCTTTTAAATGGAAAAAAAGTCTTTTTACGTGGAATCAGTATTCATGAAGAAGCGCCATTTAGATCAGGAAGAGCTTGGTCTGAGGAAGATGCGGTTACGTTATTGACTTGGGCAAAAGAGTTAGGCTGTAATTATGTTCGTCTGGCGCATTATCCGCATAACGAAAATATGGTAAAACAGGCCGAAAAAATGGGATTGATGATTTGGTCCGAAGTTCCAGTTTATTGGACCATTTCATGGACAAATCCAGATACCTACGCTAATGCCGAACGCCAATTGCATGATATGATTTACAGAGATAAAAACCGTTGTGGAATTGTAATTTGGTCGATTGCAAATGAAACACCGCATGGAGATGACAGAGATATTTTCCTAAGTAAATTGGCAAAATACGCCCGTACGCAAGATAATTCCCGATTAATAAGTATGGCGATGGAAGTGACTAAAAGTCCGAACAACGTTAATACATTACAAGATAACATGAATGAATATGTTGATATTGTGAGTTTTAATCAATATTTGGGTTGGTACAGAGGAACGAATGAATCTTGCAAAGACATGAAATGGGTAATTCCGTATAATAAACCGGTTATTGTAAGTGAATTTGGAGGCGAGGCTCTACAAGGTTTGCATGGCGACAAAAAAGAACGTTGGAACGAAGAATATCAGGAAGAATTATACATTCAAAATACACAGATGTTCAATCGAATTGAAGGTTTAGCCGGAGTTTCACCATGGATTTTAGTTGATTTTAGATCACCAAGAAGACAATTGCCAAACATTCAGGATTTCTTCAACCGAAAAGGTTTGATTTCCAGCAACGGAATTAAAAAGAAAGCTTTTTATGTGATGAAAGATTGGTACGCGCAGAAAGAGAAAGAGTATAAGAATAATTAAAAAACACACCTTTAATTTATTCTAAAACATAGAAACATAGATTTAGAACGCGTAGAAAGGCGTTTCACTTGTTGAAAAAAAACATAGGCTATGTGTTAGAAACTAGTTTCTTTTTAAACTCTTTTCAATAAATAAAAATCTATGTTTCTATATGTTGAATAAAAAATATGGATTACGGTCAACGATTTAAAAACAATTTAGAATAAAGCTCAAAACCTTCAGAATCGTTTAGATTTTGAAGGTTTTCTGTTTTTTGCGTATTTTTAACTGAAAAAATATAAACTTTTATGGAAATAGAAATAGTAGTCAGGCTTCTTTTAGCAGCATTTTGGGGAGCTCTAATTGGTGCCGAAAGAGAATATAGAGGAAAAGCGGCAGGTCTTCGAACTACAATTATGATTTCTGTAGGAGCTTGTTTTTTTACTTTTATGTCACAATGGATTGGCGGATCAGGAAATCCAGACAGGATCGCTTCTAATATCGTAACAGGTCTTGGTTTTCTTTGCGCCGGAGTGATTTTTAGATCTGATAATCATGTAAGTGGCATAACAACCGCAGCAACAATATGGTCAGTTGCGGCGGTGAGTATGGGAGTAGGAGCAGGCTATTATTTTGCAGCGGCCTGTGCTGCACTGATGATTCTTTTAATATTGACTCTTCTTACGTTTCTTCAAGACAAGATTGACCTCAGCAATGAACACAAAATCCTTCGAATAACATTTAATCGAACGAATAATGGTTATGAAAGATGCAAAGAATTATTTTCTGACTATTCCATAAAATCAAAATTAGTTGTGCAGCGTCGTAATTTGGATCATATTACTTTAGAATGGCAGGTTCATGCTTCAAAACATGCAATGGAATCTTTGTCTGTGGCACTTTTGCAAGATCCAATTTTTGAGGAATTGATGTTGTAATACAGAATTTAAAATTTGATAAAAAGAGCTTTTCATAGAAAGGAGATTATTTAATTTTAAACGTATTTTTGCCGACTGAAATTAAAATTACTCATGATAAAAATTAATCAAACGGAGTCATTCGCTTTTGAAGATATAGTATTCTGTTTTGCTTTAGAATCTGAAGCAGCAGAAGTTTTTAAAGAAAACAACGTAGTATTCACTGGAATTGGAAAAGTAAACGCAGCTTATGAATTGACGAAAGCAATTCAAAAGAAAAAACCTTCCGTAATTATAAATCTTGGTTCAGCTGGAAGCAGTTGTTTTCAAAAAGGTGAAGTAATTTGCTGTACGCAATTTGTTCAAAGAGATATGGATGTTCGTGGTTTAGGTTTTGCACAATACGAAACACCTTTATCTGGTTTGCCAACTGTTCTTAAATATGGTTTATTGATGGATAATTTGCAGGAAGGCATTTGCGGAACCGGCGATAATTTTGAAATGGGTCACTGCTCAGATGCGTACAATGTTGTAGATATGGAAGCTTATGCTTTAGCCATGATTGCTATGAAAGAAAACATTCCTTTTTTATGTCTTAAATACATCTCCGATGGCGCCGATGACAACGCAGCCGAAGATTGGACGGTTCAAGTTCACAAAGCCGCAATTGCTTACGGCAAGCTTTTAGGATTAATCTAAAAACAAAACCCTTAACATGATCGTTAAGGGTTTTGTTTTTTTATTTCATTAAATAATCTACTTTTTCACTTTCGCAAAGTCTGAAATAACCTAAAGCAAAGTCACTACTATTACTTGTATTGATAATATTTCCTCTAATATTTGCAGGTGATGTAGCAAATGGATTTGCGCTTGATGCCTCAAAAATTAAATTCATATAATTATAAAAGTTTTTAGAAATTCCTTTATGCAAAATTTTTACTGTTTTTCCTGGTTTTAAATCCTGATCAGAGAATTCATCTTTTATTTCGTTTCCGTTATAAAAATTATCATTTGAAATTATATAATAAGGAACTTTCAAGAAATCGGTAGTAAAATAGGTTAGGTAAAAATTTTCCTGATCTGCCGGATCGTTATAAAAAATGGAAAGCACCAGTAAGTCAGGACCTGAGATATCTGGCATATATCTTTGCTCTATTTTATTAATTGGTGTTGTAGGAATAAGTTTTTCAACGGCAGTAAAACTTTTCCCTTCAGCCTGAACAAAAAGCGTATATTCCATATTAAGTACCGGTACGAAATTGTTGCAAACATAGGACCCTGGATCCGTTTCTGTAAAAGTAAAAACGATGCCTTCACTGTTAACCACTCTTACCTGAGCACCTGAGACTTTTGGTGTACTGGTATTGTAGTACGGAGCCATTTTGCTGATTTTTATAGTTTGTACCTTTCCATCGGTATTTTTATTCCAAAGGATTTCGGCATCAATTACTATTTTGGCTTCACCTGTTTCAAGGTCAAGATTTACAACCTCTTCACAAGAAGATAATAATAGAACAAAAAGAAGACTAAATACGGTTAGTAATTTACTTTTAAAATTATTTTTTGCTGCTTTATTCATATTATTAAAATTTAAAATTATAAGAAACACCAGGAACTAATCCATAAATTGATAGTTTTTTGGTCTCGTTTATTCCCGTATCTTCATTTGTTGAAAATGTTATCGAAGCGGCATTTTTTCTATTGTAGATATTATAGATACTAAAAACCCAATAGCTTTGCCATCCTTTCTTTTTGTCAGGTTTTGGTGTGTAAGTTGCTGCTAAATCTAAGTGATGATAAAGAGGAAGTCGGTTTCCGTTTCGTTGCGAAAAATTAGGTATGTTGAATCCGTCAAATTCATAATAACCATTTGCATATGTTACTGGTTGTCCTGATTGCAATGTAAAATTAGCATTATAAGACCATTTTTGGTTATATTGATAAGTACCCACAACATTTAAATTATGCAATTTGTCATAACCTGATAAATACCATTCTCCGTTTGCAATGCCTGGTTCTTGAGCAGTTCTTCCTGGAGTTTTTTGCTCTGCTCTCGACAAGGTATAAGAAACCCAGCCATTAAAACGGCCGGTGTTTTTTCTAAATAATAATTCCATACCGTAAGATCTTGCTTTACCACTCAAGATTACTTGTTCAATATTGTTGTTTGCCAATATATCTGCGCCGTCTACATAATCAATACGGTTTTGGATTTTTTTATAAAACAATTCTCCTTCAAAAGAATAATCACGATCTTTAAAATTGCTAAAATAACCCAGCGCAAATTGATCGAGTAGCTGAGGTTTCATAAATGGTCCGCTTGGCGTCCAGATATTCATTGGCAATGGCGATTGTGTGTTAGACAGCATATGAATATATTGTGTCATTCTGTTATAACTTGCCTTTATAGATGCGTCTTCGTTAAAAGAATAAGACAATGCCGCACGCGGTTCAAAATTGTCAAACTTGCTTATTGTCTCACCACTTTTGTAATTGATACTTCCTGTTGGAGTTCCTTTTTGATAAATATTGTATAGCGGATTATAAACTACCGAATTTCCATTTTCATAAGTGCTAATTTCTTCACTTCCTAAACGGTAGAACAAACTGTAACGGAGTCCATATCGAAGATTTAATTTCTCTGTTATTTGATGCTCGAAGTCCATGTAGGCAGAAGATTCAAAAGCATATTTTTTGTCCAATTGCTGATAATTGTACTGCGAATTTGTGCCAGTAGGCTGTACAGTACCAGGATTGAAATTATAAAAAATGCCTTCAACCCCGTAGTTCATTTTGAAATTTGAAGTTAGAATATGATTCCAATTGTATTTTAAGCCATACGTTTGAACCATATTTTTCCATTTAAAATCTTGAATGATCAAGTCAAGATTAAATTTATAATCACTATAAAAAACAGATAAGTTGGTATCTACATTATCTGAGAATTTATGTTTCCAGCTTAAAATTCCCATAGTGTTTCCAAAATCCATATCAAGTTGATCAGGAAAGTAAATTCGATCACTTCCTAAATAACCTGAAAAGCTAAGCGAGTTGTTGGCATCAAAACGATAATTTAATTTAGCATTAAGATCATAAAATCGAATAGAGTTTTTGAGATCAGATAATTTTAGAAACAAATTTGCATACGAAGTACGTCCGCCAATTATAAACGAACCCTTTCCTTTCTTTAAAGGGCCTTGTACTAAAAGACGGCTTGAAATTAAGCCAATTCCTCCGTTTACTTTATAATCTTCAAAATCGCCTGTTTGTTGGTTTACGTCTAGAACAGAAGAAACCCTTCCTCCAAATTTAGAAGGAATTCCGCCTTTGTATAAATCTAAACCGCTAATCATATCAGCATTAAAAATAGAGAAGAAACCAAACATGTGAGAATCACCAAATACTGGAGCGCCATCCAGTAAAATCAGGTTTTGATCTGCCGCGCCTCCGCGTACGTTAAAACCCGATGAGGCTTCTCCCGCATTGGTAACTCCAGGCAATGTCAATAGCGATTTTAAAGGATCCGGTTCTCCCATTGCGGCCGGAATTCTCTTGATATCTTCCATAGAAAGCTTATTGACGCTCATCTGGGTATTTCTTGTATCTACAGCTTTAGTTCCAGTTACAATTACTTCGCCTAATTCCTCGCTATCAGATTCTATATTAAAATTGATTGTCGCATCATCAGAAACACTAATTTGTTTTTCCTTATTCTTAAAACCAACATAGCTGATAGAAACGGTGTAATTTCCATTTGGGATTTCGATGCTGTATCGCCCATTTGCATCTGTTACGGTGACGGTATTTAATTCTTTAATATAAATATTGGCACCAATAACAGGCTGTCTTTCATCGTTATATATCTGACCTTTTAGCTTACTTTTTTTTTAGCCGATTTCTCAATTTGAGATTTCTGTTTTACAAAAATATTATTGCCTGCAATTGAGAATTGTACCGTTGCGGTTTTGTTTAATTCAGAAATAAGTTTTTCGATTTCGATTTGCTTAAATGTGCTTTTCTTAGTGAAATACTTTTGACTGGTGTCGATTTGATCTGTAAAGGCAAATTTAAAATCCGTTTGGTTTTCAATTTGTTTGAAGAATTCTTTTAAGGTTACATTTTGATCTACAGTTACTGTAATCTTTTGGGCAGACATACTTAAACTGAGTAAAAAAAAGCATGCTGAAATTATATGCTTCATGAAATTTTGTATTTTTGAATATTATTAAATGGAATAACTTCGTGTTATCCTGAATATGAGAAGGATGTGTAGTTTCGCGGCTTGCATCCTTTTTTCTTTTCTATTGAAAAGTAATCTGTTTTAAATCTTCATTTATTTCAAAATTTAGGTTATACATTTCTGATATTAATTGTACAATTGTTTTTAAATTTTCTTTTTTATTGATTCGGATTGTGATTTTTTGATCTAAATTTTCTTTCGGAAGGATCACTTTATAGCCATAATTTTCTTCGATATAAGTACTTAAAACACTCATTTTTTCATTGTCAAAATCTTTAAATCGGTTAAATTCATTAACTGATGCAGTTTCGTTTCCGTAAGTGAATTTTTCACCCGGTTTTAAAATCCATTTTTGATCCTTGCCTTTTACATTCATTTGAACGCTTCCTTCATAAAGTTCAACGGTAACTTCTTTTTTGTCTGATTCTTTCACAATAAAAGACGTTCCTAAAACAGTAGTTGTAGTTTCATTACAGAAAACCTGAAATGGATGCTTTTTGTCTTTTGTAACTTTGAAATAAGCTTGACCAATAATTTCAATTTTTCGGTTTAAAGCGAAATTATTGCCATAAGTAATTTTAGAATTTGGATTCAATTCTACTTTTGAATTATCTGGCAAGACAACATATTTTATTTTCTGCGTAGTATTTTCAATTACATTTTCAGCCAGAACAACATTTTCTAGTTGAGGTTTAGTGTTGAAATAAAACCCAGTTCCAATAAGAACAAATAACAAAACTGCCGCAGCGGCATAATAGCGCCAAGGTGCAGCTTTCTTTTTCTTAACAGCAAAAGTTTTTGAATGGAATTTTTCCCAAGAAGCTTCTTTCTCACTTTCTGAATGCGAAGCTGGAGTTTCGTTCCATAATTTTTTAAACTCTTCGTCAAAGTTTTCTTTATCCATGATTTCTTGGTATTAAATTATCTGGCAATGAAATCCCTGTTTATTAAAAACACCATAAACCATTTCTTTGATGTCTCTATTGGTTTCGATTCGCAGAATTTTTTCAGGACTTTCCGAATCAAATTTTATGATACAATCGGAAATAGTGAATTGTAAAAGAGCAACAAGTAAGCTTGCGTCTTTTTTAGTTTTTACATTGGTTTTATACGCTTCAATATGCATTTTGAGTTCTCGTTTTTATATATAACAAACGAGAATGGAAAAGTTCCTAATGCTCTTCGATTTTTTTTCGAATAAATTTACTGGCAAGATAAATATGATTGGCAATGGTCTTTTCAGAAAGATCCGTAATTTCTGCAATCTCTTTATAACTAAGGTTTTCCAGTTTATGTAAAGTAAATATTTTTTGCTGTTGTTCTGGAAGCTGATTTATAAAAGTGTATAATTTTTCTTTTCGTTCTTCAAAAATTCCAGAATCTGTTTCTTCTTCCAAAAGATCAACTTGAAAAGTGTCAAGCTGAATAATTTTATTTTCTCTGTTAATATGATTGAGAATGATGTTTTTGCAAATGGTAAATAATTGCTTGTCAAACAAAACATCTTCATGGAGGAGTTCTCTTTTATTGTAAAGTCGTAAAAAAGTTTCCTGAACAAAATCTTCAGGAGTTAAAACCGAAGAATTAAATCGTTTGGCAATATTTGTCAGTTTGTCGTAGTAATTGAAGTACACCTCTTTGAAGGCGTCTTCGTTCCCTTTTTTCAAACTTAAAATAAACTTTTTATTGTCCATAACGAAAATATCGCGACTAGTTTTAACTAATCTAAACTCAATGAGTTCAATATTATTGCAATTTAGAAAATGACGAATCTAAAATTGTGATTGTAATAAGTTGCAAAGAACTGTAATTTAATTTTAAAGTTTGACGCTGTTATTGAAAAATGTTACAGCAATAGGGATGTTTTCTGTTTTGATGATTATTAAAGTCTGTAAAAATATTTTATTTCAAAAGTAATTTTCATTTTCATCACTTAATTTCATAAATCTATCTTACTTTAGACCAAAAAATAAACATTAATATTCTTACATTCATAAGTCCTAAATTTAAACTATGGAGAGCTTTATTCTATTTGTCTTATTTGTATGTGTGGTTGTCTTATTCACTAGTATTTCTAAATTAAAAGAAGAAAACGAAAATCTTGAATCTCTTTTTAGAAAAAGCAGAGATGACTACAATTCTTTGAAAAATGAAATTAAAGACATTAAAAAACAAATAGCGCAACCGAATTTTGTTGCAGAAGACTTACCCGAAAAAATTAAGGAAGTCGAAATAATTTCTGAACCAATAGTTGAAGATTCTCCTTCAATAATTTCTGTTGCCGATAAAGTCGAGGAAGTTATTCAAAAAGAAGAGAATATTATTCCTGAAGAAGCGCTCGAGAAACTTGCTTTGGAATCGTCAATAATTCATGTAAATGACACAAATAAAATTGTTGAAGCAAATAAAATTCCAGAACCAATAGCAAATATTGAAACAGAGCCAATTCTTGAATTAGAAAAACAAACAGAACCTCAACATTATGAAGAAGAAGTTTATGTAGAAAGCGCTTTTTCAATTTTCATAAAAAAACTAGAACAGCAATTTGCCGAAAATTGGACTGGAATTTTAGGAACTGCTATAATGGTTTTAGGAATTGGTTATTTAAGCATTTACACCGCTTTGAAGGTTTCGCCAATGTTCCGAGTTTTAATTCTTTGGCTTTATGCCGGAGTTTTAGTTGGTTCTTATTACTTTTTGAAGACAAAAGAAAAATGGTTTAAAACAGGACTTTGGCTTCGAAGTGCCGGCGCGAGTTTATTTTTGTTTGGATGTTTTGGCGCTTCACAAATTCCCGCGCTTACTTTTATTGATACTATTCCGCTCGCTTATTCACTCATCGGAATTGGAATTGCAATCAATTTATATGTAGGTTATATCATAAGGCAACAAACTTTTTTATCACTCCACGTGATTTTGAGTATTTTGATTTTATGCGTAATTCCGGAAAAGTTGTTAATTACATTTTTGCTGGCGTCTTTAACAGCGACGGCAGGAATTATTTTATCTTATAAAGAAAAATGGGAATATCATTTATTGATTGTTATTTCGGCCTTTATCATATTTGATATTTGGTTTACGCAAGGCACACATAGTTTAAGTGCGTCTCAAAATATTTTTGCGATATTGGGTATTATTTTGGTTTCTGTAAGTTGTATGTATATGCAATACCGAAGCATTTATGCCAATACTCGTTTTGACCGAATTGCTTTTATAACGCATCTAACAAACTGGATTTTATTTGCTTTAGGATTGATTTTACATTCAACAGGAAGTAAAATCAAAATATTCGTATTGCTTGCGGCAGGAATTCTTTGTCTTTTTGCGGCTCTTTTTGCTAGAAAGAAAAAGATTTTTTGGCTGTATCACTTAGATGGAATGGTTTCGTTTGTGCTTTTTGCTTTAAGTATTATCATGCTTAATGATTGGAAAATAGGTTTTGATGTTATCGCCTGCGGTTTGTACTTTTTAGTCGTTACTTGTTTATTCATTGTTTATAAAAGCGGGGAAAGTTTATTGCATAAAATATTTCTAGGCATTAATCATGTTTTAGGGCTGTTTGTTTTGGGTTTCTTTGCTATGAACACTAATCCATCTTTTCAAGAAATTACGATTACAAATACTTTTGCGACGTTAATTGTTATGACTTTGATAACATTAATCGTTCCTGTTTTCTGCGCTGTAAAAAAAGAGTTTTTAGAAATTGATTTCTTTGTCCTTAAGAAAGATTTGAGTTTAAACGGGATTTTCTCTGTTCTATTTTCAATACTCTTTTTTATAAGCTGGTATCATACAATCGAAGTTTCGTTTTATTATCCGCTTTTATTTTTGGCTTTGCTTTGGTGTTTTTTACGATTCAAATTCAAAACAAATACTTTTGATTTAGGGCGTTTCATTTTCCTTAACGTGACCATAATTGCAGGATTAATATTGATTTTCATCGATTTTAAATCTAATTTAGATATTCTTTACGCACTTGGAATTGTTTCTGTAATAACATTTAACTGGTTTGTAAAAGTATTTTATGCAGATGATCGTATTATAAAAACAATTGGAATTATTGGTGTAAATGTTTTATCAGTTTTGCTTTTGTATAAATATGCAGACGGTTATGCGATTATCCAGATTTTTGGATGGTTTGGTATAGCTTTATTAAATCATGAATTTCTGTGGATTCAGTTTAAACGAAAATCGCTTTCGACAGATAACCAAGTCCTGTTGTATCTTTTTTGTCTTGCTCTTTCAATATTCGGGAGTTTCTTCTTTTTATACCAAACTCAATTTTTAAGTAATGCTGAAATCGGTTTAATTGCTGTTGGGCTTTCTGTTATCGAAACTTATATTTTATTTGCCGACAAAATCAGAAACAAAACAGATGAGGTTATTTCTGGCTGGGGAAATTTCCATACGCTGAATTCCGAATTTATTCTGTTTAATGCTTTAGTTTTTGGATTTACTTGTATCCAAATCGATTATATTCCGGTTTATTTGGGAGGTTTAGCGGTGATCACTTTTTGGATCTTTCAAAAAGTCGATAAAATGAAACGCTATAATATTTACTCTTTTGTATTGTTGATCGGTTCTGTACTTCTAAGTGTTTATTTAGCCATTTTTAAAACAGGCAACGTTAGTGAAAATCTAATTTATGGAACACAAATCGTTGCTATTTTGTTTTCTGTAGCTTATAGTTATCTGCAAATAAAAAGTCCGAAAGAAGAAGGAAAAATGTTCAGTACGATTTTACCTGTTCTTCAAAATTTATGGATAATAGTTTTATTATTTATTCAAGTAGAGACAGTGTATTTATCGCCAATATTTATGTTGCTAGCAATTTTTAATTTTGGTTTGATTTTGTATAGAAAAATAGATTTGGCTTCAGAATCTATTTTGATTATCGGGCTTTTATCGATTCTGACGTCTGTTTTTTACAGTATCAAAACGCTGAATAGTTTTACTTTGCTAGATTGGATTTTACAACTTTCAGCAATTGTTTTATTGATTGTTTTGGTTCTTTTAATTCATAAAAAAGAGTTTATTAAATCGCTGAAAATCGATTATCAAATTGCTGTAAATATTTGGCTTTCTATTATTATGTTCTCACAATTAGAACATAAATGGCTTCCTGTATTTTGGGCAACAACAGCTATTGTAAACGTGTTGCTGTATTATAAAAAGATTGGAAACAAAAAAGAAATCAGTATTCTTTATTATTTGCTGGCTAATTTTCATTTAGCTTTTATTAGTTTCAATTTTTATGAATCTAAGTTTGAATTCGTTTATTTGATCATATTTGCCTTGTTGGCATTGTATATTTTTATCATTTACAAATACATCGAAGATTTTGAGTTTAAAAACAGTATTATTATTTATCCCGCCACATTCAGTATCGGATTGTTTTTATTTCTTTCGTTTGACAAAGGAATCTTGACCTTCTTCTGGATTTTAGAATCACTGGGATTACTTATACTCGGAATTATTTTAAAAGAAAAATACTTTCGTTACGTATCGCTTTCCTTAGTTGGAGTTTGTGTCATTCGATTAATGTTTTTCGATTTGTCAAATGCCGATTTCCTAATCAGAGCATTAGTTTTATTAGGTGTTGGAGTAGTGCTTTTAGTAATGAATACTTTATTTAAAAAATATAAAGAGCGATTCGATTAAAAACCGAGTTTTGTTATATAAAAAAAGCCACAGATTCAAATAAATGAATTTGTGGCTTTTTTTAATTTAAGTTTCGGACTATACGAAACTTGTCTATTTTTCTTGTTCTAGATTATCAACGTCAGAAATCTGGTCTAATATATTCGTTTGGTTGGGAGAAATATAGTTTTTTGTTTCGCTTGGAGTTTCTTTCTTAAAAAGAATATCCAAAGCATTGTATAGTTTTAATAAAACATCTCTGTCGGCTTTTTCGATTTCTAAAGCCGTATTAAAATTAAAAACGTAATTATTAGAATTACGCACTTCTACTTTTATTGTTTTTGATGTGATTTTAAACTTGACAATATCCATTGTTTATAAATTACTTAGATTGTAAAATACTATTTTAATGAGTGTTATGTAAATATAAACACAATTTTGCTATAATTGCAAAGTGCTATAAATAAAAAAAACATCACTTATTGAAGTGATGTTTTTACCTAGTAGCGAGGACGGGAGTTGAACCCGTGACCTCAGGGTTATGAATCCTGCGCTCTAACCAACTGAGCTACCTCGCCAAGATTGCAAGTGGAACCTGTTCCTCATTGCGGGTGCAAATATAAAAATTAATATTAGAGCTTACAAGCATAAAATGAAGAAAAAAAAATATTTTTAAAAATGCATTGTTTTTGGACATATATTCTTATATTTCGAAAAAATTAAAAGTAGCACATGGATCCAAAAATACGTTACGAAATCGAGTTTCCTATAAATTCTTCGCCGCAATTATTATATCAATATATATCAACGCCTTCAGGTTTGTCAGAATGGTTTGCAGACAATGTAAACTCACGAGGCGAATTTTTTACTTTTATATGGAATGACTCGCAGGAAAAAGCGCGTTTGGCATCTAAAAAAACTGGTGAAAAAGTAAAATTTAAATGGGTTGACGAAAGCAGTAAGGATACAGAATATTTTTTTGAATTACATATTTTAGTTGATGAATTAACTAAAGATGTGTCATTAATGGTGGTTGATTTTGCTGAAAAAGAAGAAGTAGGAGAGGCTAAACAATTGTGGGAGAACCAGATTTCAGACCTGAAACATCTTATAGGATCTGTTTAGTAAAATTCTATTTTATGCCTTATATTTGCCCTGAACAAAATTCAGGGTTTTTTTATGATCAATTTTAACGGAAACATAGTAGCGCAAGACGACAATATATTAACTCAAAATCGTGCTTTTTTATATGGTGATGGTGTTTTTGAAACACTAAAAATAATCAATAATAAAATTTTGTTTCTCGAAGATCATTATTTCCGATTAATGGCTTCAATGCGCGTCGTTAGAATGGAAATTCCGATGAACTTTACAATGGAGTATTTTGAAGAACAAGTTTTGAAACTGGTTCAGGAAAATGAAATTTCTGCTTCAGCCCGAGCACGTATAACCGTTTTTAGAAATGATGGCGGATTATATTTGCCAAAAACTAATGATGTTTCATATCTAATTCACGCAACTGCTCTTGAAAATACTTCTTACGCTTTAAATACGGCGGAATATGAAGTCGATTTGTATAAAGATTTCTATGTAACCAAGCAGTTATTATCGTCTATTAAAACGACGAATAAAATGATTAATGTTACCGGAAGTATTTTTGCCCACGAAAATGGCTTAGCAAATTGCATTTTGCTTAATGATGCTAAAAATGTTGTTGAGGCATTACAAGGCAATTTATTTATGTTAACGGGTAAAAAACTTATTACGCCTCCAGTTTCTGAAGGTTGCTTAAATGGTGTAATGCGTAAACAGATTTTAGCTTTGGCAAAAAAATTAGAAGACATAGAAGTAGTAGAAGAAATAATTTCGCCATTTGATCTTCAAAAAGCTGACGAATTATTTCTTACCAATGTAATCATGGGAATACAGCCGATAACCAAATACCGAAAAAAAGAGTTTACAAGTAATTTGGCGCATTTATTAGTGCAGAAACTGAACGAATCTATCGCTGAAAATTAATTCAGATACGGATTTTCTGGTGCATTTGACCAAATAAGGTAATCGCCGCCCAGTTCAATGATTTGTTCTTTCCAGAAGTGAGTGGTCGATTTCCCGATAATTTTGTTTTTATAGTTATTATCGGTAATGATCCAAGAGTTTCCTTGCATTTCATTTTCCAGCTGATTTTCATCCCAACCAGTATAGCCTAAGAAAAAACGAATGTTGTTTTTGCTGATCGATCCGTCGTTTATTAAGTCTTTGGTTGATTCAAAATCACCTCCCCAATAAATTCCATTAGAAATCTCGACACTATTCGGGATTAATTCAGGAATATTGTGAATGAAATATAGGTTGTCTTGTTCTACAGGACCTCCATTATATATCTTGAAACTGGCGTCAATTTCAGGTATTAAATCATTAATAGTATACTTTAAAGGCTTATTAATGATAAAACCTATTGATCCTTCTTTGTTATGGTCTGCTAATAAAATTACCGATCTATTAAATGATAAATCTCCAATTATAGAAGGTTCGGCAATGAGCAGGTGTCCTTTTTTTAATTTTTCTGAAATCATACGGCTACAATTTTTATTAAATTTAATCATAAAAATTTTAAACTCCCAAATAAAATCGTTAAACCGCACAAAAAAACCCTCCATGAGGAGGGTTTTAATTATATTATAAGTTTAGAGAACTTTCTTACTTAGTTCACTGCACCTTCTAATTCAGCTCCAGCTTTGAATTTTACTACATTTTTAGCAGCGATTTTGATAGTTTTTCCTGTTTGAGGATTTCTACCATCTCTAGCAGCTCTAGCAGATACTGACCATGATCCAAAACCTACTAATGAAACTCTTCCACCTTTTTTCAAAGTAGCTCCTACATTTCCTAAAAATGATTCTAAAGCTAATTTTGCCGCAGCTTTTGTAATTCCTGCATCAGCAGCGATAGCATCGATTAATTCTGATTTGTTCATAATAATTAGTTATTAATTGTTGGTTAAAAAAAATTGTTAATACACAAATTTAGTAGGAAATCCGTTCCTTGCAAGTGTTTTCTTTAAATTTAGTAAAAATTGTTAATAACTTGCTTTTTTTGTTCATAAAGCTTGTTGTTTATCGATTAAAATCAGGTAGAAACCCCTGTTTTACTGAGCTTAATAGACTTTGCCTCATCAGAAAAAGTTATCCCATTTAATAATTCTGCTACCTGCATTCTCTTTTTTCCTGGAAATTGCAAACTTAAAAGCTGTATAAAACCCATCTTTGACTGCAATTTTGATTTCTTTTTTGCTGCAAATCAGTTTTCCTGCTTCGTAAGAATGCGCTTCTGAAATCAGTTTTGCTTCATAAATTTTTATGTTCGATTCCTCATTTTTATCTTTAAGAAAACACCAAGATGCAGGATACGGACTTAAACCACGAATAAATTATTGATTTCGTCTCCGGATTTTGTCCAATCGATTTTGCAGTTTTCCTTGTTTAGTTTGTATGCTGTTTTTATTTCGGCATCATCTTCCTGAATTGTTGTGGTTACATTTCCGCTTTCAATAACTATCAATGTATCAATTACTGTTTTGCTTCCCAAATGCATTAATCGATCATGTAATTGTCCGGCATTTTCTGTCTGGGTCAATTGCAATTTCCGAATTTAAAATCATGGCTCCGGTATCAATTTTATCATCAATAAAGAAAGTCGTAACTCCAGTTTTGGTTTCTCCATTAATAATTGCCCAGTTAATTGGTGCTGCGCCACGATAATTTGGTAACAATGAAGCGTGAAGGTTGAAAGTTCCTAAACTTGGCATTTCCCAAACAGCTTTTGGCAGCATTCTAAAAGCTACAACGATTTGTAAATTGGCGTTTAAAGCTTTTAACTCTGCTAAAAAAGTTTCGTCTTTTAAATTTGTCGGCTGTAATAAAGTCAGGTTGTTTGCCAATGCATATTCTTTCACTGCCGAATATTTTATTTTTTGTCCCCGTCCCGCTGGTTTATCAGCAGCAGTGATAACACCAACAACATCGTAATTGTTTTTAATAATGGTATCCAAAATGCCAACGGCAAATTCTGGAGTTCCCATAAATATAATTCGTAATTTTTCCATTATGATTTTAAAGTGTATTTATTATTCGCTTGTATAATAATATGATTGTTTTCTAATAATTCCTGAATTGCCAGAATTACATCGTCGGCATCCATTTTTATTTGGTTCTGAATTTCTCTTGAGGTCAAGCAGTTGCCGTTTTTAATAAGGACAGAATTTTATCTGCAATAGAATCGGCTTCTGTGATTTTTCCTTTTTGCGTAATGCAATAGGAGCAAACTCCACAATTGAAGTTGTTTCTTCTCCAAAATAATCCAAAATCAATCTGTTTTTACAGGTTTTGTCTATCCTTTATATAATGTAAAACAGATAAAAGCTGATCGTTTTTAAGTTTATTTTGTTTTTCAAGATATTTCGAAACTCGGTTTATCGTTCTGTCATCTTCGCGGACTTCATTAAATAATAATAGTCGCGTCGTTGTTTTTAGATTTGTATTCGATAATTTCTTTTTCTTTTAATTTTTCTAAAAGTGCACTGAACTTGTGCTTCGGTATGATTTGATTTTTTAGCAATCAACGAGAGATTGAAAGGTGTTTTCATTTCGTAAATTCCGGGATAAGTTCTCAAAATCGCCAGAATGATTTCTTCGTCATTTGGATTCAGACTCATATATCGAATCACTTCTTTTGATTCGATTAAGAACTGCATCGTAATTTTTTCTGAAAATTCCTGAGACATCGTAATAATTCCCTGCTGATTCAAAAACTGCAAAGCATTATATGTTTTTAAAGTAGGGAAATCGTATTTCTGACAAAAATGATTCAGTTTAAACGAAAATGAATCGTCTAAACCTTCGCCATAAGCAATCTGAAAATAATTGCAAAGTTTGACATACATTGTATTCAGAAATTTTTTATCAGGCAAAACGCTTAAAAATTGTTGTTCTGTTTGATTGGCATCGGAAGAATTAGATCAATAAAACCGAAAACGATTTTTCGCCATTTCGTCCTGCTCTTCCAGATTCCTGATAATAGTTTTCTATATTTTCAGGAAGTTGTGTATGAATAACCGTTTTTACATTGTCTTTGTCAATTCCCATTCCAAACGCATTTGTGGCCACAATAACCTGTGCTTGTTCAGACATCCACAATTGCATGTTTTTATCTTTTTCCTTGAGCTGAAAGTCCGCCATGATAATACGTTGCTCTAAAACCCAACGATTGCAATTGTGTCGACATATTTAAGCACGATTTTCTATTTCGTACATATATAATAGAAGGCTGTGGGTTTTTCTTCAGAATTTGTTCAACGCGATACAGTTTGTCTTCAACTTCAAAAACCATGTACGCAATATTCTTTCTTTCAAAAGATTGCTGAAAAAGTTTGGTGTCTTTTAATCCCAATTCGGTTTTAATATCTTCCATGACTCTTGGTGTTGCGGTTGCGGTTAAAGCCAAAAATGGAATTTTAGGAAAGTATTTTTTAAGTTCCGAGATTTTTAAATAAGCCGGTCGAAAATCGTGGCCCCATTGCGAAACACAATGCGCTTCGTCAATAGCAATTAAATTGATGGGAAGATTTTTGATGCGTTCCAAAATCCAGTCCGATTGTAAACGTTCTGGCGAAAGATAAAGGAATTTGTAATTTCCGAATTGGCAATTGTCTAAGAAGATCAATGATTTCTTCCGTATGAATTCCGCCGGTAAGTGCAATCGCTTTGATATCTCGTTTTTGCAAATTCGCAACCTGATCTTTCATTAAGGCAACCAAAGGAGAAATCACCAAACAAATTCCTTCCTGCATCATGGCCGGAACTTGAAAACAAATCGATTTTCCGCCGCCCGTCGGCAAAAGGGCAAAAGTATCTTGCCCTTCCAAAACCGATTCGATAATCTCTTTTTGCAAGCGGTCTGAAATTTTCGTGTTTCCAGTATTTTAAAAGAATTTCCTGTGCTTCCTGGCATGGTCAAAGTTTTAAAGTTAAAAAATTTAGAAATCAGTTTCTAGTTTTGCAACTTTAAACAAATGCCACTAAATTTTATCTAAGATATAAAGAATTCTGTTTTCAACCGTATCTTTTGGAACTTCAATTAAATCGTAGCCGTATTTCTTATACGTTTCAATCAAGATGTTTTTGAATTGTTAATGCCTGTTCAAAATTCTCATAACGCTCTGTGTCACTTTCGTAAATTTCTTCCCAAGGCGGTAAAATAAAAGTTTTAGAATATTTAAAATCCTCACAGGCTTTTGTAAAATGCTCCGGATATTCATCGCCAATATAATCCATATAAGCAACAACATCAGGAATGCCTCGATCAATAAAAACTACATTATCAGGTTCTTCAAGGGCATTTTCAAATTGCTTAATGCTGTCCTTCCAATAGCATTTCGCTAAACAATAAAGGCTGTTCCAGGAACAATTGTTCGATGCCGCTTTTTTGAGCTTCGAGCGTAACTTGCTCTAGAAATTTCAGGGTAACAGCAATAGCCACGAGCTACCAATTCGTTTATAAGCGTAGATTTTCCCGTTCCAGGACCGCCAATGAGAACTATGATTTCTTTTTGCACTATTCTAAAAATAAAGGGCAAATTTACCTAAAGTTATTCATAATTAAAAAGAATATTTGTCAGAAGCGAAAAATTTGGCATTTTTGGTTGGAATAATTTCTTGCTGTTGGATTTTTGGATCTATTTAAATGATATTGGCATAAACTGGACTAAAGTCCAGCTCTACAATATAAATCGTTCCTTCGGAACTGAATCAGCGAAAGAGCCAAAGACTCGCCAAATATTGTAGGGCTGGACTTCAGTCCAGTTTAAGCGTAGGTGGTTTTATATAGGTTACTCGCAAAACAAATACTTTCCTGAATCTTTGCCTTTCTTCAAGGGCATAATTATATGCGATTCAAATTTCTTTCCTTTCAAAACATCATTCACAAAATCTAGAACATATTGTTGTCCGTCGTGAAAAAGATAACCAGAGAATTCATGTCCGCCTCCGCAGAAAGTAATTAGCTCAATATCTTTATGTAAGTCTTTCATTTGGTTGTAAACCGCATAAGATCCAAAAAGAATCAACCAGCCCGAAGCATTTGTCGGACAGGAACGATGCGAACCCGCGCTATACGGAACGGTATCATCGTTGCTTCCATGTGCTAGTAACATCGGAATCGCTTTTTCTTTTGTAATCAAATTAATATCCTGAATCGCTCCAGAACCTCCAATAAAACCTTTGTATTTGAAGTTTTCGGGCAAATTGCTTTTGTATAAATTCATCAATTTATAATCCCAAAACGAGGCTTGGAAACCAATTTCGGCACCAGCACTAATTCCTGAAATAAAGATTTTTGAAGTGTCAAGATTGTATTTGTCTGCATTTTCGATTAAAAACGAAGTCGCTTGCCACATATCGCTTACGCCAATTTGAATTGCTTTGATTTTTTCGGTTAGAGTTCCTTTGCATCCAAAATCTTTTCCTTTCATATATAAACTGTATGAAATGCTGGCAACCGCATAACCGTTTTCGGCCATAAATTTCCCAAATTCTTTTTCGCTTGTACGTTCTCCGCCAGAAAACCCTCCGCCAAAAGCAAACATAATCAACGGAATTTTTTCGTTAGATTTTTTCTTTGGCAGATATAAATCTAAATCTAGTTTTATAGTGTCATTTTGGAAATAGGTCAAGGTTTTGATTTCTTGTGCTTGAATGTTGTAAAAAGTGAAAAACGTAAAAAGTAGGAAGACGATTTTTTTCATTGTGTTGAGGTTTAATCTCGCAAAGGCGCGAAGTAGCAAAGTATTTCAAATATAAAAGTTTGCGACGAATTTTCGCTAATTTACTTTTAGCTGATTTTTCTTCCGCTATAATTTGTCCAATTTTACGTAATTAGTGACAAAAAAGCGACGGTTTTTCCATCCTGAAAAATCTAAAATCTAAAATCTAAAATCTAAAATCAAAACCGTATATTTGCGTTTATTTTTAATTACGAATGGAGAACGATAAAGAAAAAAATACAGCCGAATTTTACGAAAGATTAAAATTAGAGCTTGATAACGCAAATACTTGGCCTGCAGAATATTTGTACAAATTTATTGTGCCATCTGTGGCAGATAATGTAGAGCGTGTTGAAAAAGCTTTTGACCGTATGGGCGCAGTTATTAAAACAACAAAATCTAAAACAGGTAAATTTACCAGCGTTTCTGTTGATGTTACAATGCATAGCTCAGATGATGTGATTAGTAAATACAAAGAAGTATCTACAATAGAAGGTATAGTTTCATTATAACTTATGATCGAAAAATATAAAAAAGAAGTCGCAAATGACGTTGTTTTTAATTTAGAATACAATTCTGAAAGACAACGATTGATTATTCCAGAGTATGGTCGTCATTTACAAAAACTGATCGATCAGGCTACCGCAATCGAAGATGATGAAACGCGCAACAAAGCTGCAAAATACATCATTCAGGTTATGGGAAGTTTGAATCCGCATTTGCGTGATGTCCCGGATTTTCAGCATAAACTTTGGGATCAGCTTTTTATTATGTCTGATTTTAAACTAAATGTTGAATCTCCATACCCAATTCCATCTAGAGAGGTTTTAGAATTGAAACCAGATGTATTGCAATATCCGCAAAACTTTCCAAAATACAGGTTTTATGGTAATAACATCAAATACATGATTGATGTGGCTAATAAATGGGAAGACGGGGAAATGAAAAATGCGTTAGTGTTAGTCATTGCAAATCACATGAAGAAATCATTTTTGAGTTGGAATAAAGACACTGTAAAAGATGATGTGATTTTCGAACATTTATTTGAATTGTCTGGCGGGAAAATCAATTTATTGCAAAGCACAGAGGAGCTTTTAAACACAACTGATTTAATGCGTACCAATAAACGTGTGTCGAATAAGACAACTCCGGCGGACAAGCAAAAATTCAAAGCAACAAAAACAATAATAAAAGCGGGAAAAAACCTTTCCAAAAAAACAATAATCAGAAATAAAAAGAGGTACTAAGATGCTAAGGTGACTAAGATGCTAAGATTTTTAGAACATAGAACCACAGAATCTCAGAATCTTCGAAAAAAAAGCAATAATCAAAATAAACAAAGGTGGCTAAGATGACTAAGTTACTAAGATGCTAAGATTTTAGCTCAGAACCTTAGAATCTCAGAACCTTAGAACCTAAAAAAAATCTATGGGAATTTTTAAAATCGAAGGAGGAACTCCTTTAAAAGGAGAAATCACTCCGCAAGGAGCAAAAAATGAGGCATTACAAATTTTATGTGCCGTGCTTCTAACAGGAGATAAAGTAAAAATTAATAATATTCCTGATATTATAGACATCAATAAATTAATCACTTTGCTTGGTAATTTAGGGGTGAAAATTCAACGCAATGAGCCAGGATCAATTACATTTCAGGCAGATGAGGTTAATGTTGGATATTTAGAAACGGAAGCTTTCAAAAAAGAAGGTGGAGCGCTTCGTGGTTCTATTATGATTGTTGGACCGCTTTTGGCTCGTTTCGGAAAAGGATATATTCCAAAACCGGGTGGAGACAAAATTGGGCGTCGTAGATTAGATACTCACTTTGAAGGTTTTATTAACCTTGGAGCAAAATTCAGATACAATAGAGAAGATCACTTTTACGGAGTAGAATCTCCAAAAGAAGGTCTTGAAAGGAACGGATATGCTTACTTGACGAAGCTTCAGTAACTGGAACTGCAAATATTGTAATGGCTGCTGTTTTAGCAAAAGGACAAACTACAGTTTACAACGCTGCTTGCGAGCCATATTTGCAGCAATTATGCAAGATGTTGAACTCAATGGGAGCAAAAATTACAGGGGTTGGTTCTAACTTATTGACTATCGAAGGTGTTGAAAGCCTTGGTGGTTGTGAGCACAGAATTTTACCGGATATGATCGAAATTGGTTCTTGGATTGGTCTTGCTGCTATGACAAAAAGTGAAATCACGATCAAAAATGTTAGCTGGGAAAATTTAGGTTTGATTCCGAATACTTTCAGAAAACTAGGTATTACAATCGAGAAACGCAACGACGATATTTATATTCCAGCTCACAAAGACGGATATGAAGTAAAAACAGATATTGATGGTTCAATTTTAACTATTGCCGATGCACCTTGGCCAGGATTTACACCTGACTTGTTAAGTATCGTTTTGGTTGTGGCAACACAAGCAAAAGGTGATGTTTTGATTCACCAAAAAATGTTCGAAAGCCGTTTGTTCTTCGTGGATAAATTAATTGATATGGGAGCAAAAATTATGTTATGTGATCCGCACAGAGCTGTGGTTATGGGACATAATTTCGAATCGCAATTGAAAGCAACTACAATGTCATCTCCTGATATTCGTGCGGGAATTTCATTATTGATTGCAGCGCTTTCAGCAAAAGGGACAAGCACAATTCAAAACATCGAACAAATCGACCGTGGTTACGAGCGTATCGACGAGCGTTTAAGAGCAATTGGCGCAAAAATCGTGAGAGCTTAAAAAAAGATTCGCCACGAATGCATGAATTTGAATCTGCAAAGATTCTCAAAAATAATTTGTGAATTCGTGACGAAAAAAAATAGTCTAAATGACAGATGAACAAAAAGCTGTAAAAGCTACTATCTTTAGTATAGTTGGAAACACCTGCTTAGCCTTGATAAAAGGTTTGGCAGGTTTTTTTGGCAATTCTTATGCCTTAATTGCAGACGCGATCGAATCAACGACGGATATATTTTCGTCCTGTTTGGTTTTATTTGGAATCAGGTATTCTAACAAACCAGCCGATGAAAATCATCCTTACGGACACGGCCGGGCAGAACCTTTGATAACATTTTTAGTTGTCGGGTTTTTAATTACTTCAGCAACTATTATTGGGTACGAAAGTGTTGCTAATATTGGCACTTCTCACGATTTGCCAAAATCATGGACCTTATATGTTTTGGGAGCAATAATTATTTGGAAAGAATATTCGTTTCGTGTTGTAATGAAACGAAGCAAGCAAACCAATAGTTCCTCTTTAGCTGCAGATGCGTGGCATCATAGAAGCGATGCAATAACCTCTGTTGCAGCATTTATCGGGATTTCGATTGCTCTAATTATGGGAAAAGGTTATGAATCTGCAGATGATTGGGCTGCACTTTTTGCTGCTTTTTTCATTTTATATAACAGTTACAAAATCTTCAGACCAGCACTCGGCGAAATTATGGACGAAAACTTAAATGATGATTTAGTAGAAGAAATTCGTGTTGTTGCCCTAACGGTTCCCGGAATTCTAGGAACTGAAAAATGTTTTATCCGAAAAGCGGGAATGAAATACCACGTTGATCTTCATGCAATTGTTTCAGCAAGTATTTCTGTAAAAGAAGGCCATGATTTATCACATAAGTTGCAAGATACCTTAAAAGAACAAATCCCGCAGTTAGGAAATGTTTTGATACATATTGAGCCAGATGATTATCACTAAAAAAAGATTCTAAGATTCTGAGGTACTGGGGTTCTAAGTTTCTCTCAATATTTTTGTCAGGCTGAGCGAAGTCGAAGTCTACGTAAAGAATATCAAATTTTAAAAATAAAAATCCGCTTAATGCAATCTGGTTTCACGCAGATTGCATTAAGCGGATTTGTTATGTTTTTGAAATCACGATTTAGGATTCAAAAGAAAAAAACTTAGAATCTTAGTATCTCAGAACCTTAGTACCTTAGTCTAATACATTCAAAATCTTCAGTCCAAACACAACACCATTTTGCTGAATGCCGCCTTGATAAGAATGAACATAATCAACTCGGAAGATTTTAAATTTTCCGAAACCTAAATTATCTAAACCTACAGTAAATTCAGAATAAGGTTTTCTGTCTGGAATTGCCAATGCGTGAAATCCAATATTCATTGTCGATTTCAAGAGATTAATCAGCGGAATTTTATTGGTTACAAAACCCATGTCGTTGTGTTCCAAATGCATTTCGAAATAACTGTCGTTTGTCGAATTTGAGTAGTACGGCATTAAATTAAAAACATTCAAATAACGTTCGCTCGTGCCAATGTGGGTTTGGTTTCCGTTAAAATGCCTGTAATCCATAAAAGCAATATTTTCAGCATTAAAGAATTTTCCTGCTTTGAAATTTGTTCCAAGAATTCCTTTGTTTCCTAGAGATAAATCATATTGAACGGAAGCGCCAACTCTTTCAAATTCATATTTTTTTTCACTTGCTGCAAAAGCTTTTTCGAAAACTAAATAAACAGTTGGATATTTTTCGTTTTTAACATTGAATCTTCCGTCAGGTCTTGAAATGTATTTGTTTCCAAAATTAATTCGAGCCGTCACTGCCGTTTTAAACAAATGATGCGGATCAAATGCTGGAGTTGAAAAATCATTTGGCGCCAGTGGATTGTTAGATGAATAAATATCATCTTTTTTAAAGAAAGAATAATCAGTGGTATTGAAAAGTGGTTTACGCTGTTCGTAAGCAATTTTTGCATTCAAATTTATCCCATTTGCAACATCTTGACCGTAATTAATTTGAGCAAACTCTAAATTGTACAGCTTCATATAATTATCTTTAAAAAATAAAGAAGCTATCGAATTGACAAATTTTGTAATAGGCTCGGCACCATTAAACTGTGCGGTTTTTGTTCCGCCCGAAGCCCAAATTGAAGCATAATTTATGTTGTTGAATCGATGACTGAATTCTCCAATAACACGCAAACGATCATCAGAAAAGCCATAATTGAAAGTAGTACTTATCGAGGTGCTTTTTCCTGTTTCTTCATTCCATTTTCTAAATGAAAAACCAGAATCTAAATTGAAACCTTGAACAGTATTAAAACTTAATGAACTCAGGTTTAATAAGCCTTTATAATTAAAAGAATATTTCTCGAAAGTGTTTTTGTAATCATAACCCATTAAAATATCCCAAACTTTAAATTTGTTGTTTTTGGCATCAATTGAGTCTGTATATTTCCTTGATTTTCTAATGGTTTGTAGGCTGTCTTTTTTTTTATAATCGGTACTTTCTTCGATGGTTAAAGGAATTGGACGAATTTCATTCCAGAAAGCATCATCTTTTTTATTGGCATTTGGCTTCAAAAGCGACAATTTCATTTCCAAAAGTTTTCTTTTCAAAAGAAGCTGGAAATTCGTAATTTGAATACACATAATTAAATGTTCCCGAAAATTTTATTCCAAAAATACCGGCATTAAAAAAGAGTGATTGTGCATTTTTTGACCAAATCTTTTGTGCCTTATTATAACTGAAGCTCTGTTTTAGATTCATTACTTCAGTAAATTCATTTTTCATTCGGTAGCCTTTTATGTCTAAGTCAACTGCATAAATGGCAAAACTATCGTCAACAATATAAATGTAACCTTCAAAAACGGGTTCTTTATCTCGTTTTGGAGTAACTTTTATTTTATTGATTTGCTGATTATTATCATCAAAAAAAGTACCTTCAAGTTTGTATTTGTAATAACTGAAAGCATTATCTGCTATAGGAGAGATGAGTTTGATGTCGAAATCTAAAGTATTGTCGTAAAAATCATAAGTTGATAAAGCAGCAGTATTATAACTGTATCCTTTGTTGTTTCCAGAGATTTTGGATGCAATAATTTTCTCTTTTAATTTATTAGGTTTTTCAAATGTAATTTTCGAAATAGTTTCAGATAAATACAAGATTCCAGTTCCCGTTGAGTCTAAATTTGAAGCCATATCCTCGCCAAGATCTACTTTTTGTCCAAGAATTTTTTTAGGTAGATCTTTTACTTTAAACATTCCTTTCGAATAAAAATCGGCTGTATATCTGCCGGTTTTATCCGAATTGTCTTTTTTGTTCGCAATGGCGCTTTTTATGATGGCATCGGCAGGATTATTTTTTGGATCAATGACAACTTCATTTAAAGCAAAACTTTCTTCGAGCATTTTTACATCGAGGACAATATTTTTTGAATCAGAAGAAACAGCAATTTTTTGTGTTTTAAATCCGAGATACTGAAAAATGATTTTGTTTTTACCAGTTTCTTTTACGTTTAACTGATATTTTCCCTGTTCATTTGAAGTAGTTCCGGTATAAGTGTTTTCTTCAAAAACAGAAACAAAAGGAAGCGGATTTCCTTTTTCGTCGGTTATAGTTCCTTTGATTTGAGCAAAATTAGAAATCGAAAAAAATAAAAAGGCTAGTAGGGTATAGTTTTTCATGTAAGTGGTTTGTCTTACAAAAATAGAATAACTTGAATCTGAGCTTATTAATAATTTGTTAAATTCTAAACTGTAAAAGAAATTGAGTTTTTTGTCAGGCTGAGCGAAGTCGAAGCCCATTTATATTGTAAGCCTTCGACTTCGCTCAGGATGACATTCATTTATAAAGTAGATTACAAAAAAGACTGAATTGCAAGTTCATAACTTTTAAGTCCAAAACCTAAAATTACGCCTTTTGCATTTCCAGATAAGTAAGATTGATGTCTGAAACTTTCGCGGGCATAAGTATTCGAAATATGAACTTCGATAACTGGAGTTGTTACAGCTTTCATTGCGTCGCCTAAACCTATAGAGGTATGTGTGTATGCACCTGCATTCAAAATAATTCCGTCAAATGAAAAACCAACTTCCTGAATTTTTCCAATCAATTCGCCTTCAATGTTACTTTGATAATAAATAAGTTCAGTGTTTGGAAATTTTTGTTTCAACGTTTCAAAATAATCCTCAAAAGTCTGACTTCCATAAACTTCTGGTTCTCTTTTTCCTAAAAGATTTAAATTAGGCCCGTTGATAATGCAAATTTTCATAAGTGTTTAGTTAAATTAAAGTATTGAATCATTTTACATTTTACAGAAAACAATTCACAAGTATGTAAAAATAAAAAAACCGCTCTAATTAATAGAACGGTTTTCATAAAACTATGTTATATTCTTTTAGAACATGAATCCAGCTGAAAGCTGTACTACTGAGTTTCTAATATCTGCGTTTGGAGAAGCATCTGTTAGTCCTAGACTATAACGTCCTTGAAGAAAAATGCTTTCTGTAAGTTTTAATCCTAAACCTGCATTAAGAGCAAAATCAAATGTATTAGCATCGTCAAATCTTACGTCATTTTTTTGACTTAATAAAAATGAAGCCTGTGGGCCAACCTCTAAACTTAATGATTTTGTCATATAGATTTTTGCCATTACTGGGATTGATAAATATGCTAATTCATTTTTGAAGTCTTGTTGAGCATCAGCAAATTTATAAGTGGCTCCTTGTGTAGAATACAAAAGCTCTGGTTGAATTGCGAATTTTTCTAATAATTTTACTTCGGCTACTAAACCAGCATGAAAGCTAGTGATTCCATCTTTGTCGAATGCAACACCATTTAATGATGCATCGCCAGGCTGACTTGCAAAATTAACCCCAGCTTTAACCCCGATTTTTAATAATTGTGCGTGTATTGCAGTTGATGCTGCTAAGAACATTACAGCTGCTAAAAATAATCTCTTCATAAAAATGTCTTTTAAAAATTGGTATTTTATATGTTATCTATATATCAAAACTACATTATCTGTGATTTATTGTTTTACATCATGCTTTGGAAAACTATTAAAATTCTCACTTTTTATGCCTTTTAAAAGTTGATTAATTCTTTTTATAATTCAGTTGCTTTATTTAGGTCAGTGATTTCTATCAAATCTGCTTTTGTCTTATTTTAATATTTTTCAAACTTTTAAGGGGTATTTTTTAGTAGGTAAAATATTACTTTGGCTTGGTAATTAAAAAATATAAATCATGAAAAAAATTATTTTAGCTGCTATCGCATTAATGATATTTGGTTTTGCAAATGCGCAAGAACAAACAGTAAAAGGAAAATGGTTAATTGAAACTAATACTTCTTTTGGAGCAACTCAAGTCGGAAATACTGGCTTTCATTTATCATCTTCAGATGGAGATACATCTTGGGGCGCGGGTGCAGAAGGTGGTTACTTTGTAGCAAATAATTTAGCAGTGAAGGCTGGTCTAGGTTATGAGGATTTTGGTCACAGTGTAAATGCTATTTCGTACAAAGTTGGAGCAAAATATTATTTGTTAAATAAATTCCCTCTTGAAGCTTCATATACAGGAGAAAGTATTAAAGGAGTTGACAACAATCCATCTTTCATTGGTTTACAAGGAGGATATGCTTGGTTTGTAGGAAAAAACGTTTCTGTTGAACCAGGTCTTCGTTATAATATTTCGATGAATGATGATTATTACAAAAATGTTTTCCAATTCAACATTGGATTTGCATTACATTTCTAAGAAAAAAAAGTTATTTGTTTTTTGTTGGCCCTCCTCAATTTTGAGGAGGGCTTTTTTGTTTAAGGTATTATAGTACTAATTTATTTGTTAAAAAACTAATTGGTTTTTAGTAGGTATAATTTTATATTTGATTAATTAAATTTTAACCCAAAACAAATTAGAATGAAAAAAATTATTTTATCTGCCATTGCATTAATGGCTTTTGCATTTAGTAATGCTCAGGAAACTAGGTTTGGAATAAAAGGAGGTCTTAATATCACGAGTTTTGCTGGAGGAAATTATTGGGACACGAAGTCTTTAGTTGGCTTTCAAGTCGGAGGTTTTGCTGAGATTAAAATTATTGACAGATTATCGATACAGCCAGAGGTTTTGTTTTCTACTCAAGGAGCAAAATTGGACGATTTAAATGTCGATAGAAAATTAGATTATATCAATGTTCCGGTTTTGGCTAAATTTTATATTACAAAACAATTTACTGTCGAAGGCGGTCCTCAATTAGGGTTTTTAGTTTCAGCAAAAAGCGAAGGAGAAGATATCAAAGATTGGTATAAATCAGTAGATACTGGATTCAATTTTGGAGCTGGTTATAATTTTACAGATAATGTTTCTGTAAATCTTCGTTATACAGTTGGTTTATCCAATATTGCGGACTATAAAGTTGATGATATTGAAGAATATTATGACAGCCCAAAAAATAGTGTTTTAGCTTTGACATTGGCATATAAATTCTAATTAAAAATAAAATCATCCTAAAGCCTTCCTAAATTTAGGAAGGTTTTTTTATGTCTAAAAATTATTTACTTTGTAATTATGAATTGGAACCGATATATAAAAGATTATCAATCGTATCTGCGAATTGAAAGAGGCTTGTCTAAAAACACAATTGAAAACTACGGCTTTGACATTGAGCGCTTATGCCTCTTTTTAGAACAAAATAAAATAGATGTTTCACCGTTAAAGATTTCAGATGAAACATTACAGCAATTTATTTACTCGGTGGCAAAAGAGGTAAATCCGCGTTCGCAGGCGAGAATAATTTCAGGTCTTAAAAGCTTTTTTAATTATTTGATTTTTGAAGATTATCGAAATGATAATCCTTTGGAGTTAATTGAAAGTCCAAAAACGGGCAGAAAGTTGCCAGACACTTTATCGGTTGATGAAATTGATGCATTGATTGCAGCAATTGATTTAAGCTCGAATGAAGGGGAACGTAACAGAGCAATGCTCGAAACTTTATATGGGTGTGGACTTCGTGTTTCAGAATTGGTCACTTTAAAAATTTCAGATTTGTTTTTTGATGAAGGTTTCATAAAAATTACCGGAAAAGGAAATAAGGAACGTTTTGTGCCAATTGGAAAATTGACTAAAAAATATATCGAGATTTATAAAGATGAAGTACGACCTCATTTAATTATCAAAAAAGGATTTGAAGATACTTTGTTTTTAAACAGAAGAGGAAATCAGCTCACGCGTGCCATGATTTTTACTATCATAAAAGACCTGGCTGTAAAAATAGGTTTGCACAAAAGCATTAGTCCGCATACGTTTCGCCATTCCTTTGCAACACATCTTTTAGAAAATGGTGCTGACCTGAGATCAATTCAATTAATGTTGGGACACGAATCAATTACAACAACCGAAATTTATGTGCATTTAGACCGAAGTTTTTTAAAGGAAGTCATGCATACTTTTCATCCGAGAAGGTAATTTTTTTCGATAAAAAGTTAAATTTTATCTGAAAAATTAATATATTGTATGATAATTTCTACTAAAAGCAGATAAAATCGACGAACTGCATGTTTTTCAGTTTTAAGTATTTAAAATACACGCTATTTGCATAAATGTTATTGTATGGTTTTTGATTTATATGGAAATGAGGATTGCTTGGAAGTGAATAATTTTTATAAAAAATTATTGGCCGAAATGCCTGATTTGCTTTTTCAATTTGTAATCGATAACAATAATAATTATTCTTTTCCACTTGTCAGCAAATCGGCTGATGAGATTTTTGAAATTTCAGCAAAAGAATTTACCAATGACATTAAATTAATTGTTTACGAACGAATTTTTCCACAGGATCGAGATTTGTTTTTTCAGTCTTTGGTGAAAGCTCGAAAGGAAATAAAGCCATGGGAGATTGAGTTTAGAGCAGTTTTGCCTAAAAAGAGGTTTGCGTTGGTTTAAGGTTTCTTCTAAAACCGAATTATCACATGATGGGAATGTGAGTTTTTATCGGTCATGTTTCTGATATTACAGAGTTAAAAGATAAAGAAGAAAGACTTCGTATTTCTGAAGAACGATTTCAATTTGCTTTAGATGCATCAACAGTTGGTGTCTGGGATTGGGATATGGTGACGAATAGAGTTTTTTATTCTTCACTTTCACTTAAAATTTTGGAATTAGAATCAAATGATGTATTTGATGATCCTGAGCGTTGGGATAAAATTGTGCATCCAGATGATTTGCCAAAATATTATTCTGATATTCACGAACATTTCGATAATAAAATTCCGTATTACGAAAATTATCATCGTGTAATGACTTCCAGCGGGAATTACAAATGGATTCTAGATCGAGGAAAAGTGATAGAAACGAGATGAAAACGGAAGACCATTGCGCGTCTTTGGGACGCATACAGATGTTTCTTTGCAAAAGGAAAAAGAATTGGAGCTTATAAAAACAATGAAATTATATAGCGATCAAAATAGTCGACTGTTGAATTTTTCGCATATCGTTTCGCATAATTTAAATACTCAGGCGGGAAATATAAAATCAATTTTAGATTTTATTGATGCCGATGTTGATAAACAAACTGTAAGTGAAATGTTAGTCCATTTAAGAACGGTTTCAAATGACCTAAATGATACAATTTCGAATTTAACACAGATCGTGAAAACACAAAGCAATATAAATATTGCTGTTGTTCCTTTAAAACTGTGTGAATATATTGAAAAGACAATCGCAGACAATTAAAGGTTATGATAAAGGAAAAAAATGTTACTAATCGTAAATAACGTTCCTAATTATTTGACCATTAATTTTAATCCGGCTTACCTAGAAAGTGTTTTGCTGAATTTTGCAACGAATGCAATCAAATATGCACATCCGGATCGGGATCCTGTTAATTATTTTTGATTTTGCAATTGACCAGGAAGGTTATAAATCATTGAAGATTACAGACAATGGTTTAGGGATTGATTTAGCTGTTCATGGCGAATTTTATTCGGAATGTATAAAACATTTCATAAACATGAAGAAGCACGTGGAATTGGTCTTTACATTACCGAAATCAAATAGAAGCTATGAAAGGAACTATTTCTGTTGAAAGTGAAGTAGGAGTTGGGACAAGTTTTAAAATTATATTTGGAGATTTGTAATTCAGTTTATCAAAATACTTAAAAAAAACAAAGGCTATCTGAAAAGATAGCCTTTGTTTTCTTATTAAAAAGAGAAATTACTTAGCAATATTAACTGCTCTTGTTTCTCTAATTACAGTTACTTTTACCTGACCTGGATAAGTCATTTCTGTTTGTATTTTTTGTGAAATTTCGAACGATAAGTTTGCTGCATTGTCATCAGAAACTTTTTCGCTTTCTACAATTACACGAAGTTCTCTACCAGCCTGAATTGCATAAGCATTTTTTACACCGCTAAATCCGTAAGCAACTTCTTCAAGATCTTTCAAACGCTGGATGTAAGAATCCAAAACTTGACGTCTTGCGCCTGGTCGTGCACCTGAAATAGCATCACAAACCTGAATAATCGGAGATAATAATGATTTCATTTCAATCTCGTCGTGGTGAGCTCCAATAGCGTTGCAAACTTCTTCTTTTTCACCATATTTCTCAGCCCACTGCATACCTAATAATGCGTGTGGTAAATCGCTTTCCGTATCCGGCACTTTACCAATATCGTGAAGTAAACCAGCTCTTTTTGCTAGTTTTACATTCAGTCCTAATTCGGCTGCCATGATACCACAAAGTTTAGAAACTTCTCTAGAGTGTTGTAATAAGTTTTGTCCGTAAGAAGAACGGTATTTCATTCTACCCACAACTTTAATCAATTCAGGATGTAAACCGTGAATTCCTAAATCGATTACAGTACGTTTACCAACTTCGATAATTTCGTCATCAATTTGTTTAGCTGTTTTAGCAACAACTTCTTCAATTCTTGCTGGGTGAATACGTCCGTCAGTTACTAATTTGTGTAATGACAAACGAGCAATTTCTCTACGAACTGGATCAAAACAAGAAAGAATAATAGCTTCTGGAGTATCGTCAACAATGATTTCAACTCCTGTTGCTGCTTCTAAAGCTCTAATGTTTCGTCCTTCACGGCCAATAATTCTACCTTTTACATCATCAGATTCAATATTGAAAACAGAAACGCAATTTTCAACTGCTTCTTCAGTTCCAACTCTTTGAATTGTATTGATGATGATTTTTTTAGCTTCTTGTTGAGCAGTAAGTTTAGCTTCTTCAATAGTATCCTGAATATGAGACATAGCTTTGCTTTTAGCTTCGGCTTTTAAGCCTTCCACTAATTGCTCTTTTGCTTCTTCTGCAGAAAGTCCTGAAATTACTTCAAGTTGTTGTAACTGACTTTTGTGCAGTTTGTCAACTTCAGCTTGCTTTTTGTCTAAAACTTCAATTTTGTTGTTGTATTCTGAGTTTTAGCTTCAAAATCATCATTTACTTTTTTAGCTTTTGAAAGCTCATTTGAAACTTGAGATTCTTTATCACGAACTCTTTTTTCTACTTCAGCTACTTTTTTGTCTCTCGCTAAAATAACTTGTTCGTGCTCTGATTTTAATTCGATAAATCGTTCTTTTGCCTGAAGAATTTTATCTTTTTTGATATTTTCAGCTTCTAAATTAGCATCTTTTAAAATTGAAGCTGCCTCTTTTTTAGCGTTTTTGATTAGATTAGAAATATTGCTTTTTTCGATGATTTTAGCAATTGCAAAACCTGCTGCAATCCCTACAATACCTGAAATAATGATCGTTATTATGTCCATGTTTGTTAAAATTTATATATAAAAAAAGCCTACATTAATTGCTTGAATAAACTCGTAAAGACAAGTTTTGAGCTAACTCACTGTTCAAGTTTCCCAGCCGAAAGCAGGGCATGCTATAGTAGTGACGATTCGCTCATTCTAAATTGTTAGTGTTGAGTTTACCAATTGTGAACTAATGTAGGCAGTATCTTAGTTTCTGTAAAGAACGTTTAATTTTCGAGATATTGATCTAATAGCGAATTTAATTTTTTAATTCTTTCGATGGTTTCTTCTCCATCGATCGCGTTATCAATTTGTTTTTGTTCAACTTGTGATGCAAATTGCAGTGCACACATAGCTAATACATCTTGTTTGTCACGAACCGCGTAATTTTCTTCGAATTGCTTAATCATCGCATCAATTTTTTTAGAAGCACTTCTAAGTCCTTCTTCCTGAGATGGTTCAACCGTTAACGGATAAACGCGGTCTGCAATTGATATTTTAATTCTAAGCTTTCCGTCCATGTTTTACTAATCTGATAGTTGCGCTATACAGTAATCAATTTCGCGAATTAATGAATTTATTTTAAGCTTTGTCTCTCTCTTGTTATTGTCGCTGCCGAGCAACGAATTGGCTATTTTAAGTGTATCATATTGCTTTTTCAAAGCCTCCATTTCTTCAGATTGTTTCTGGATAATTTGCGTAGCTTTGGCTAATTCTAATCGTAATTCCTGATTGTTTTTCTCCAAACCTTTTGATTTTTCAAAAAGCTTCTCGACTTTATATTCAAGAGTATCAATTATTTCGGCAATTACACTCATTATAAATCCTATTCATTACTTAATCATACAAAGTTAGTATTCCTTTTTATTAATGCAATTTTTTATCGATTTTTTTGCAGTTAAAATATAGACAAATTAGATGAAATTCAGTCAATTGTATTTTTGTGCTTATATATTCTCGGATTTAAGCCTGTTATTTTTTTATCTTAGCAAAAATGTTGCTTATGAAATTTTCGTATTTACACCTTATTATTTTGCCACTTTATATTTGCTCAGACGCAATATCCAAAAGATTATTTTGACCCGCCGCTTAGATATTCCTATGCAGCTTTCTGGGAATTTTGGAGAGTTGCGACCAAATCATTTTCACGCTGGTTTTGATTTAAAAACAAATCAAAGAGAAGGTTTGAATGTTTATGCTGTCGCTGATGGATATATTTCAAGAATAAAAATTTCTACTTTTGGAAATGGAAAATGTATTTACATCACGCATCCAAATGGGTATACTTCTGTTTACGGACATTTGCAAACTGCAATTGGTCGCAATTCAGGATTATATTCAGAAAACGCATTATAAAGAAAAGGCATTTGAGATTGAAATGTTTCTAAAACCGAGTGAATTGCCTATTACAAAGGGACAATTAATTGCGCTTTCCGGAAATACAGGTTCATCTGAAGGCCCGCATTTGCATTTTGAAATTCGTGATACAAAAACGGAATTTGTAATTAATCCAATGTTTTTTGGATTTGACAAAAATATTAAAGATACCAAAAAACCTACGATTTCAAGTGTTTTATGTTTATCCAATGGATAATACAACGTTGTGAATCAATCCAAACAGCCTATTAATGTTAAATTTGTCGCTTCAAAAAGATGGAACTTATCTGGCCGAGTAAAGTAAAAGCAAATGGAAAAATTGGTTTTGGAATTACGGCTGTCGATTTCGATGATGTTTCGGGTAATAAAAATGGAGTTTTTAATGTTTCAACTTTTTTAAACGGAAATCAAAATTATAATTATCAATTTAATACCTATTCTTTTGATGAAATGCGATACATCAATGCGTTTATTGATTATCCAAAATATAAAAAATCTGGACAAAGAGTGCAAAAGCTTTTTATGAAAACGCCTTATGCTTTGAGTATCATTAAAACTGATTCGCTTCGAGGCATTATATCTGGTGGATCCAAATTTAGCTTCGTCTTATCGAATTGAAGTTTCTGATTATTATGGAAATTTAAGTTCAATTACGGTTCCAATTGAATATGATATTGCAACTCCAATGGTAAATGAAGAACCAATAGTTTCAAAATATTTTATAAAAGGCAAACAGAGATGCCAATTTTGAAAAAGATAATATGTCGGTATTTTTTCCGGCCGGAACTTTTTATGATGATTTCAATATGAATTTTGATGTAAAAGATAATAAAGTATTTATATCATGAAGATGTTATTCCTGTGCATTCTAATTTTACAATTACGATTAAAGACAATGCTTATGCCGAAGATTTGAGAGACAAACTTTTTATTGGTCGAATTAGGCAAGTAGTAAAAGTTTTAATGCAACACAAGAAAAGATGATGTTTTTACAGCAAAATCTAAAACGTTAGGACAATTTGGTTTAGTTCTCGATACAATTGCTCCAAAAATTTCAATTGCAAAACCAATTGAGGATAAGTGGATAAGTGATGTTAAAAAAATTCAGTTTACAATAAGTGATAGTCTTGTCAGGAATTAAATCGTATAATGGATATTTAAACGGAAACTGGGTTTTGTTTGAATATGATAATAAAACCAGAAAAATTACGCATAATTTTGATGATACATTAGTGGCTGAAGGTGCAAATGATTTAAAAATTGAAGTGATGATAATGTTGGAAATGTCTGCTATATTTGAAACTCATTTTTTTAGAAGTCAACAAAAATAAAATCAAAACATTTGAATAATCATAAATTAATAGTTGTTTTCCTTTTTTTATGCATTGGCCAAATGGCATTTGCTCAAAATGCCCATGTAAAAGGTATTATTTTAGATCACTGAAAATCGTCCGGTCGCAGATGTAAATATTACCTGTTTAGGAAGTGTCGCTCAGTCAGATTCAAATGGTGTATTTTGAAATCGAAATACCTTCAAATAAAAAAGTCTCCTTGATTTTTACTCATATTTCTTTAAAAATGATGAGTTTGACTGTGAGCTTAAAGCCTAATGAGGTTTTTGTGTTTAATCCGGTAATGAATAATTCGGAGGAGCAAATGGGAGAGGTTTTTGTTTCTTCCAAAAATAAAAAACGAGTTCAGGGAATTACTGACCATAGAACCTGAAACAATAAAAAAAATTCCCGGGGCAAATGCAGGAATAGAAAATATTCTGAAAACTTTGCCTGGCGTAAATTCAAATAATGAATTGAGTACGCAATATGCAGTTCGTGGGGGAAATTATGATGAAAATTTAGTTTATGTAAATGAAGTTGAAGTATATCGTCCATTTTTAATTCGTTCTGGACAGCAGGAAGGTTTGAGTTTTACTAATACCGATTTGGTTCAGAATGTTGATTTTTCTGCAGGAGGATTTCAGGCAAAATTTGGTGATAAATTATCTTCAGTTTTAGATATTACGTATCGAAAACCAACTCAGTTTGGAGCTGCTTTTGAAGCAAGTTTCTTGGGCGGAAGTGCTGCAGTCGATCTTGTTTCTAAAAATAAAAAATGGTCGGCGGTAACAGGAGTTCGTTATCGAAATAATAGTCTTTTGGTAAATAGTCAGGATACAGAAACGAACTATACACCAACATTTGCGGATATTCAAACGAATATTAATTATGATATTTCCGAAAAATGGCAAATGAGTTTTTTAGGAAATATTTCTCAAAATAAATATTTATACAGCCATTAACGCGTGAGACTAATTTTGGAACAGTAGATCAGCCAATGGCTTTGAGGGTTTATTATGAAGGTCAGGAAAAGGACCAATACGAAACTTATTTTGGGGCTATTGAAAACAACTTATAAAGCATGCGCCAAATTTTACTTTAAAATTAATTGGCTCGTTGTTTCATACAACAGAACAGGAACATTTTGATATTTTGGCACAATATCGTTTAGGGAATGTCGACTGAATGACGGAAATCTAGAAAATATTGATTTTACACGCGGTATTGGTTCTCAGCTCAATCATGCCCGAAATGATTTCGATGCATTAATTGCCAATGTCGAAATTAAAGGTTTTAAAGAATGGAAAAATGACAGCGCAGCTTGAATTTGGTTTAAAATATACCAGAGAATCTATTCGTGATCGAGTAGTTGAGTGGGAGGTAATTGATTCTGCTGGATTTTCAATAAATCCGCCTTTGGTTATTTTGCCTAAAAACAATGAGCCTTATCAGCCTTACACAGGACCTTTGTTGCCTTATCAAGATATTCGTGCAACAAATTACAATACCATAAATAGATTTTCAGGTTACACGCAGTTCAATAAAAAAACGGTTATTGGTTCAAGTCAGGTTTGGTATCATCTTGGTGCACGTTTTCAAAGTTGGAGTGTTTCAGGAGCTTCTGTTGAAGGAAAAAATCAAATTGTTGTAAGTCCGCGTGCTCAATTTGCTATTCAGCCCGATTGGGATATGGATATGGTTTTCAGGATTTCTGGTGGATTGTATCATCAGCCGCCTTTTTATAGGGAACTTCGAGATTTGGATGGAGTTGTAAATCCTAATGTAAAAGCACAAGAATCAGTACATATTGTTTTAGGAAATGATTATAATTTTAAAATGTGGAATCGCCCTTTTAAATGGGTTACCGAAGTGTATTATAAGTCACTTTCAGATGTAAATGTGTATTCGATTGATAATGTCCGAATTCGTTATGTAGCGAATAATAATGCAAAAGCATACGCACAAGGTTTTGATTTCAGATTGAATGGAGAATTTGTTCCGGGAACCGAATCGTGGGTTAGTTTTGGATATATGAAAACGGAAGAAAATTATGAAAATAAAGGATATATTGCCAGGCCAACAGATCAGCGTTTGAAATTTGCTATGTTGTTTCAGGATTATATGCCGAATATTCCGAGTGTAAAATTGTATCTTAATTTAGTTTATAATACTGGTTTGCCTGGCGGAGCGCCTGCATACTCTGATCCTTATTTGTATCAAAATCGATTAAATGATTACAGAAGAGCTGATGTAGGCTTTGCTAAAGTTTTTGTTGACAGCAGTACAAAAGTGGCAAAAGCAAAATGGCTGAAGGATTTTAAGGAATTATCAGTTGGATTTGAAATTTTTAATCTTTTCAATAATCAAAATGCAATTACAAATACTTGGGTTCGCGATGTGTATTCTAAAAATCAGTATGCAATTCCAAATTATATGACTTCGAGAGTTTTTAATATAAAACTGAACGCGAGATTGTAAATTTTAGTAAAATTCAATATAAAACCGTAAAATATAATACAATCAAAAATAGTATATTTGATATTCTAATATAATTGCCATAAATGAAAAACTATTTAAAATATATCGCCTTAGTAATTATCGGAACTACAGTGAGTTGTAAGGATGAAGTGCAGAAGCCGAAAGTAATTTATGATGCTTCAAACAAAGCAAAGTGTAGTTGCCAAAACAGATTCTACCCAAATTGAGGTGGCAGATTTGCCTATTCAGATGGAAGGAACGAATTATTTAATTCATCCGGTTGGTGATTTGAGAGTTTATGAAAGAGGTACAAAAGCACGTTATGGCTCTTCTAGTGTAAATGATGTGAGTTTTACGATTTCTAATTTAGGAGAATATGAAATTACAGGCTATTTACAGAATTTAAAATTTCAGAAAGTTGATTCAGATTCGATTCATGCTTTATCTGACAAACCAGTTTTGATTTTAACTGCGACGTATTTGAAAACAGTTGCAGATAAAACTCAAAATAAAGTAATGGTTTATACTTTAACGGATTCTGATACCAATAAAGATGGAAAAATTGATACTGGAGATATTAAAACGTTGTATTTAAGTGATATCAGCGGAGAAAACTTCACAAAGGTTTCTGCAGATCTTCAGGAATTGGTAGATTGGAGTTTAATTGAATCAAAAAATCGTATTTATTTCAGAACAATTGAAGACACCAACCAAAATGGTCAATTTGATAAAAATGATGTTCTGCATTATAATTATATTGATTTGGCTTCAAAAAAATGGGAAGTGAAGAATTATAAACCTATCTAAGATGCTAAGGTTCTGAGGTACTAAGATTCTAAGTTTTTTTTCTTGCCACAGATTAAAAGGATTGAAAAGATTTTTTTATAAAGAAAGGCTGTTAAAAATATAGTTTTTAACAGCCTTTCTTGTGTCAAAGGTTTGAAAAAACTTAGTACCTTAGAACCTTAGCATCTCAGAACCTTAGATCAAAATATCGCTTTCCAAATCAGATTTTTCAATTTCAAATCCAAAATCCAAACGTTCAACCAATTCAATTACCAGTTTTTTATACCAGTTTTCAGATTTCGGATGAATGTAGATTTTTTCAATTAGTTGATTGATATCAACATTGATTTTTAGTCCGTCATTTAATTTAATATTGCTTTTAGAAGTATCTGTAATAATTCGGACTTCGCGTTCGTATTGAAAACTTTTTCTTTTAAATAAAAACGGAAAGAACAAATCATCAAACGGAATATATTCTTTTTTGTAGTCGATATAATTTACCTCACCAATATACTGATCAAAATTATTTTCAGGTTTCAATGCTTTTTGCAATCTCCCAATTGTAGACTGAATAGCGAAACCTTCACTATTTTGAGTAAAAATCTGCCACATAGCAAACGATTCGTATTCGTTGATGTGCCAGCTGCTAATAGCAACTTTTTCGCGATGTGTTTTATAATAATTTAAAAAGTCAGGATTATCAATGGCCAGTTTTTTAATTTCTTCATAAGTAGGTTCGCTGAAAGTGCCTTCGTATTGATCTTCAAACTTATCTGAACGCGACATGAATAATTTCTTCGAAAGCAGTAAATCCAGAAATTTAGATAAGTCAAGGTATTTCCAAACAACAGTGTTGGGATCTTCAGGCAGTTTTATATTTGGATTTTTTAGATACATTTTTCAGGATTAATCAAAAGCTACTTAAAGTTAAAAAATAAACACAGATTAAAGAAATTAAATTTTAGTTTTAATATTTCCTTAATCTGTGTAAATCAATTTGGTTTCTTTTTTCTAAATCTTACGATTCAAAAGACTGCATGGTAACCAGTTTGTTATAAGTTCCGTTGAGAGCAATTAATTCTTCATGAGTTCCCTGTTCAACAATTTTTCCTTTTTGCATTACGACAATTAAATCTGCTTTTTGAATGGTCGAAAGTCGGTGCGCAATAACAATTGAAGTTCTGTTCTGCATCATATTTTCAAGCGCAACCTGAACAAATTTTTCACTTTCAGTGTCCAATGCAGAAGTTGCTTCATCCAAAATCATGATTGGTGGGTTTTTCAAAACAGCACGAGCAATAGACAAGCGTTGTTTTTGTCCACCCGAAAGTTTGTTTCCGCTGTCCCCAATGTTAGTGTAAATTCCTAACGGAAGATCTTTTACAAATTCGTAAGCATTAGCAATTTTCAAGGCTTCGATAATTTCATCATCAGTCGCGTCAAGTTTTCCTAGTGAAATATTAGCTTTAATAGTATCATTAAATAAAATGCTGTCTTGAGTAACTAATCCCATTAAACCACGAAGTGACTGTAAGTTCATGTCTTTAATATTGATATCGTCAATCAAAATTGTTCCGTCATTAACATCATAAAAACGAGTTAGTAGATTGGCAATTGTACTTTTTCCACTTCCAGATTGCCCAACAAGCGCAACAGTTTGGCCTTTTTTAATTTGAAGAGAAAAATCTTTTAAAACAGTTTCTTCTTCATATTTAAAGTTAATGTGTTGAATGTTTATATTGTTGTCAAAAGAAGTTTTTTCGATTGCATTTTCTTTTGAAGTAATTGGGTTTTCCTGCTCTAGAATTTCAAGAACACGTTCTGCAGCTGCATTTCCTCTTTTTACTCCGTATGAAGCTTTAGAAATTGCTTTTGCAGGAGTTAAAATGTTATATGCTAATCCCATGTAGGCAATAAAGGAAGCGCCTTCTAAAGTTCCGTCAATCAAAACCATTTGTCCTCCGTACCAAAGTAAAATGGCAATTACAGTAATTCCCATGAACTCACTCGCTGGCGAAGCTAAGTTTTGGCGGTTTCCAATACTGTTTGATAAGGTAAAGAAACGTTCAGTAGAATTTTGAAAAATGGTGTTGAAATAATTTTCAGAATTATATCCTTTAACCACTTTTAAACCTCCTATAGTTTCTTCAATAGTAGATAAAAAAGTGCCTTGTTCCTGTTGTGCTTTTGAAGATTGCTTTTTTAATTGTTTTCCGATCAGTGAAATCAGATATCCTGAAACTGGAATAAAAATGAAGACAAAAAGAGTCAATTTGACACTAATAATCAACATCGCAATTATTGTAAAAAGGATTGTTAAGGGTTCTTTTACAATGAGCTCCAAAATTGCCAAAAAAGAAGTCTGAACCTCATTTACGTCGGCTGAAATTCTAGAAATTACGTCACCTTTTCTTTTTTCAGAATAGAAAGCTAAAGGCAACTCTAATGTTTTTTTGTACAATGCATTTCGCATGTCTCTTAAAACGCCATTTCTTAAAAAGTTGATGAAAAACATCGCCAAATAATCGGCTAGATTTTTCAATAGAAAAATAGAGATGATTACTCCAACCATTACAGAAAGTATAAAACCCGGATTATTTGGGTCGTTATTTTTTGTGATATAATAGTTTAAATAATTTTCTCCGTATTCTTTTATATGCGCTATTCCTTCATATGGAGGCATTGACAGTAAGTTTTTTGCTTTTGCCAAATAAAACCTGCAGCATTGGGATTAATGCCATGAATGAAAGCGTACTGAAAAGCGCGTACAAAACATTAAAAAAGATGTTTAAGGAATGCGTATTTTTTATACGGATATATAAAAGGAACTATTTTTTTGAAATTACTCATTTAGGTGTTTTTTACCATTAAAACCCGATAGCTTAAAAAGTTATCGGGTTTTTGAAAAATGTTTTTGTATTTTAATTATTTCAATTGCATATCTGCAATGATATTCTGTATTTTTCCGTCTAAGAAACTTTCTGCTGCATCAAATTCTGCAACTGATTCAATTCTGCATTTACGCTGATGTAGAATTTAATTTTTGGTTCCGTTCCACTTGGTCTTGCACAAATTTTAGAACCATCTTCAGTATAATAAATCAATACATTAGATTTCGGAATATCCATTGTAGATTCTTCTCCATTAATAAATTCAAAGCAATTGAAGAATCGTAATCTTCGACCATAATTACACTTTGTCCGTTGATTTCTTTCAAAGGATTTTTACGTAAGATCAATCATCATTTGATTAATTTCTGTCAAACCTTCCATTCCTTTTTTAGTCAGTGAAACCAAATATTCTTTATAAAAACCATTTTCAACATAAAGTTGTAAAAGTTCTTTGTAAACAGAGCTTCCTGCTGCTTTTGCCTGAGCAGCAACTTCACAAATTAATAACGTTGCAGCAACGGCATCTTTATCTCTTACAGCATCGCCAACCATAAAACCAAAGCTTTCTTCACCACCGCCAATAAATTGAAGTTCCGGGAAATCTTTGATCATTTTGGCAATCCATTTAAATCCAGTCAAACCAACTTTGCATTCAACGCCATAGCTTGTTGCCAATTCCATAATCATTGGAGTTGAAACAATTGTTGAACCTACGAATTGTTTTCCGTTAATTTTTCCCGCTTTTTTCCATTGTTTCAATAAGAAAGAAGTCATTAAAACCATGGTTTGGTTTCCGTTCAACAAAATCATTTTGCCATCATTATCTCTAACAGCAACACCCAAACGATCACAATCAGGATCAGTTCCAACAACAATATCAGAGTTTGTTTTATCTGCTAAAGCAAAGCCATAGTCAAAGCTTCAGGTTCTTCAGGGTTTGGAGATTTTACAGTTGGAAAATCTCCGTCCGGAACTGCTTGTTCAGGAACAATATGAACATTTTTATAACCAGCCTGAGATAAAGTATCCGGAACCGATTTTATTGAAGTTCCGTGCAACGAAGTAAAAACAATTTGTAAATTATCTTTTGCTTCTGCCGGAGTATTAAAACTTGCATTTTCAATAGATGATTTCATAAAAGCTTTATCAATTTCAGTATCGATATATTTGATCAAGCTTTCGTTTGCGTCAAATTTAATTTTGTCGTAACTTAAATTTTCAATTACATTAATAATTGCAGCATCCTGCGGAGGAACAATTTGTCCTCCATCTTCCCAATACACTTTATAACCGTTATATTCCGGTGGATTATGTGAAGCTGTTAAGAACAATTCCGCATTGGCATCCTAAATATTTAAGCGCAAAAGACAATTCTGGAGTTGGTCGTAAATCTGAAAACAAATAAACCTGAATTCCATTTGCAGAGAAAACATCAGCAACAACTTTAGCCAAAGTATTACTGTTGTGACGACAATCATAAGCAATAACAACTTTTAAAGGCTGATTTGGGAAAACTTCATGTAAATAATCAGATAAGCCCTGAGTGTTTTTTCCAAGCGTGTATTTGTTGATTCTGTTGTTTCCAACGCCCATAACACCACGCATTCCGCCAGTTCCAAATTCCAGATTTTTATAAAAACTTTCTTCAAGTTCTTTTGGCGAAGTTGTCATTAATTCTTTAACAGCTGCTTGTGTTTCTTTGTCAAATGTTGGCGTTAACCATTCGTTTACAGCATTTAAAATATTAGGTGCTATATTCATCATTCGTTTATTTTTGTTATAATTAAAGTAATAATAATTTTCAGGAGCTGATTTCCTGCTGTCCTACTATATCTTTTACTGGTGAACCCCACCATAAAAGGATTTTCCGTCCCATCAGGGCTAGGGCATTTACGTTAAAAATTAACCTCTCGGGCTACTTTATAACGTGCTTCGTTGTTTTTGGTTCTCAAAATAATTTCACCTAAGAAATCCAGCCAAGAAATAATTGAGTTCCTAAAATCATTGTGGTTAAAGCAATAAAAAACCAAGGATTGCTGGTTACTCAAGCTGTATTTCATGCCATTATACATATGGTATAATTTTGAAATTCCAATATATCCCGCGCAATAAAAACCCGATGATAAACATAATAGAACCCATTGCGCCAAATAAGTGCATTGGTCTTTTTCCAAATCGAGACAAAAACCAAATTGTAATCAAATCCAGGAAACCGTTTATAAAACGCTCCATTCCAAATTTGGTTTCACCATATTTTCTGGCTTGGTGAATTACTACTTTTTCTCCAATTTTACTAAAACCGGCATTTTTTGCCAAAACCGGAATGTATCGGTGCATTTCGCCAGAAACTTCAACGTTTTTTACAACGGTATTTTTGTATGCTTTTAATCCGCAGTTAAAATCATTTAATTCAACACCCGAAGTTTTTCGTAGCTGCCCAATTAAATAATTTTGAAGGTAGATTTTTTGCCACTACAGAGTCGTAACGTTTCTTTTTCCATCCAGAAACTAAATCGAATTTTTGGCTTGGTAATCATTTCGTACAAGCCTGGAATTTCATCAGGACTGTCCTGCAAATCGGCATCCATAGTAATAATGACATCACCTTGTGCTTTTGCAAAACCAGCATGCAAAGCCTGTGATTTTCCAAAATTCTTCATGAAACGAATTCCTTTTACATTTGGATTTTCGTTTGAAAAACTTTCAATAATATTCCAAGAATCATCCGTACTTCCATCATCTACAAAAATGATTTCATAAGAGTAATTGTTAGATTGCATCACTTTAATAATCCACGAATAGAGTTCTTTCAGTGATTCCTCCTCGTTTAGAAGCGGTATAAGTATAGATAAATTCATTTATATTTTTTATTCTTGAGTAGTTTTGCTTTTAAAAAATGCCGCCATAATTAAACTGAAAATAGCACCAATAATTATCACGTAAAAATAGTGCCTTTTAGTATCTGTAGCGTATCAAAGTTGTTTGTTTCTTTCATTTTGGCTATTGCATCATTTATGGCTGATGCTGGTGTTCCAAGTTTTTGCATGAATTCTACAGTTGATTTAATAACTATATCACTTAAAGTTTCTTTTGCGCCCGGATCTACAAAATTGAATAATATAATGTCAAATAATGTAGCAATTAAAATACCAACAAGAACAGTTATAAAACATGTAGTGAAAGCTGATTTAAATGGAAAAATATTTCCTAATTCTTTCTTTGTTTTTGATAATAATAAAATGCTAATAGTTAAATAAATAACTATTTTTACTGCTGTAATCCAACCAGAAACAAACAATTTTAAATCTATTGCGTACATTGTAGCAGTAATCAATGCTAAAACAATACCTAAAATAATTCCGTAAGTAATCCCATTCTTTTTTATAACTTCATTAATCATATTTCTATATGTTTTAAAATTAATCCACAAATATAGCAATTCCCAATATAATCGAGAGATAAAAAAAGCTTTTTGAATTTAACTAAAAAAAAGTGAGCTAAATGTTTGTTTATTAAAAAAGAATTGTAAATTTGCACACTCAAAAATAATTAAAAGTTTTAAACAAAAAAGAGTAGATGTTGTTTATACCTTTTTCTAACCATGAAAAAGCTTCAAAATAAAAATGCTCTAAAACAATAAATAAAAGAAAAGATGAAAAAAGGAATTCACCCAGAAAATTACAGATTAGTTGCATTTAAAGACATGTCAAATGACGAAGTTTTTATCACTAAATCTACTGCAGATACAAAAGAAACAATTGAAGTTGACGGAGTTGAGTATCCAGTTGTAAAAATGGAGATTTCTAGAACATCTCACCCTTTTTATACTGGTAAATCTAAACTTATCGATACTGCAGGACGTATTGATAAATTCAAAACTAAATATGCAAAACACGCTAAAAAATAATAGCTGTTTTTACTTATACAAAAGCCTTCCAATCGGAAGGCTTTTTTTATGCGGAATTTTTAAAAAAAGCCACGAATTCACGAATTTTTATTATGTCTAAGTTTATTAAATAATGAAATTTGTGGAAAACAATAATTTTGAATTCGTGGCTATTTACACATAAACGTGATAAATGCAAAAGATAAAATATTTGTAACTTTGATCTCGGTAACCAAATCAAATTTTAACAACATTAAATTTAATTGTATGAATTACATTCTTTTTGACGGTCCTGTCCGGAATGCTTTATTACCTTTTACTTTTACAAGGCCTGTTGCTGATATTCTAATCGGAATCACGACGATTCGTCAAAAATGGGAAATGCGCCTTGGATCAACCATCACAACAATTACTGAGGAATATTTATCTGAAAAATTTCCAATGGTTGAGATGGAAGAAAATGTAATGATCAATGCCGCTTATTTGCCAAATGATAAGCTTGCTGAACTGGTTTCTGATTTAACAGACAAATCAAGCCATTTTTAAAGGTGATGATGTAATTGCTTTTTTTACATCTGAAAATCAAGAAGAGGTTGATTTCGATACCTATGAAATTATTCAGTATAATGACGATTGCTTAACAGTTGAACATACTTGGGATATTTTCTCAAAAAATGATGCTGCAATTCGTGCTGATTTTGATTTTTTGACAGAAGATAGAAAATCACAGCCAATTCCTAAAAGCGTAAATGTAATTGCGCCGGAAAATATTTTTATTGAAGAAGGTGCAAAATTAGAGTTTGTAACTTTAAATGCTTCAACTGGTCCTATATATATAGGTAAGAATTCAGAAATTATGGAAGGAACCGTAATTCGTGGACCTTTTGCTTTATGCGAGAATGCTCAGGTAAAACTGAATGCAAAAGTTTATGGCGCGACAACAGTTGGTCCAGGATCAAGAATAGGAGGAGAGGTAAAGAATTCTGTTTTATTTCAAAATTCAAACAAAGGCCATGACGGATTTTTAGGTGATTCTGTTTTAGGCGAATGGTGCAATATTGGTGCAGATTCAAATAATTCAAACCTGAAAAACAACTACGAAGAAGTAAAATTATGGAGTTATGAAACAGAAGGTTTTGCAAAAACCGGACTTCAGTTTTGTGGTTTAATGATGGGAGATCACAGTAAATGCGGAATCAATACAATGTTTAATACCGGGACTGTAGTTGGAGTAAGTGCGAATATTTTTGGATCTGGTTTTCCTAGAAATTTTGTTCCGAGTTTTTCTTGGGGCGGTGCTTCCGGATTTACGACTTATGTGACTAAAAAAGCTTTTGAAACTGCAAAATTAGTTTTGGGAAGAAGAAATATAGATTTCGATGAAACCGAAGCTGCGATTTTGGAACACATTTTTGAAGAAACTAAAAAGTGGAGAAAGGATTAATTTGATAATTAGAAAATTAGTCAATTAGATAATTTTTGCAAACCCGACAGGTTTTTAAAACCTGTCGGGTTTTGTTTTTTATATCGTTAAACTGGACTGAAGTCCAGCTCTACAATATAATACGTTCCTTCGGAACTCAAAAGAGCATTTGGCTCGGGCTATATTGTAGGGCTGGACTTCGAGTCCAGTTTAGCAATGGATTGATTTTTTTTTAAGATTTAGAAATTATCTAATTGACACATTCTCAAAATTATCTAATTATCAAATTGGCACATTTTCAAATTTACCTTATTTATCGATTTTAATAAACTCTTCTTTTAAGTTGAATTTTAATTCCAAGCCGTTAGTTAGTTTTGTTTCGTAGCTTGAAGTTCCAATTTCTATTTTGGTTACTTTTTCCTTAGGAAAATTTGTTTTTATGTAAGAAGCGATTTTTTTTGGAACAATAGATTTTGGGATTTTATCATTTTTGCCATCAACTTCTTTCCAGTTTCCTTTTTTGTCGAATTCAATTTCAAGTTGATTGTCATATTGAACTTTGTATTCTGTAGAAAGAATTTCTTTGTCTTCTAATATATAGCTCGGCTTTTTTGATCCAAAATGAGTTTTCAAGAATGTTTGTGCGTTTGCAGGCAATGCTTCTTTTTTTATTACAGTTTTTTGTGCATTTGCAGAAAATCCAATTAGTAATCCTGCAAGTAAGTAAACAGTCAGTTTTAATTTCGTTTTCATATTTTGCTGGTTTTTAAATTCTTATACAAGGTAAGGCTAAAATTTTAAAATATAAACAAATCTGTCCAGTTTGGTCATTCGTGATTTAGGATTCACTGAGTGTTTCAAATTTTTCATTATCAAATTATCTTATCGACACATTTTCTAATTCACAGATTCTCAAAATTATCTAATTATCTAATTGGGACATTATCTAATTAAATCTATCTTTGCAGCACAAAAAAATAGGTAGTCAAGTAAAGGATTGACCGATTAAACAAATTCACAGAAGATAAATGATTACAGTTAACGATATTTCGGTTCAGTTTGGTGGAACTACATTATTTAGCGATGTTTCTTTTGCTATAAATGAAAATGATAAAATTGCCCTTATGGGTAAAAATGGTGCGGGAAAATCGACACTTTTAAAAATAATTGCAGGTCAAAGCAAACCTTCAACCGGAAGCATTTCTACTCCAAAAGATGCTGTTGTAGCGTATTTGCCTCAGCATTTATTGACAAAAGATGGTTCAACTGTAATGGAAGAAGCGTCAAAAGCTTTTGGTGAAATCTTTAAAATGAAAGCCGAAATTGATGAAATCAATGAGCAGTTAACAGTTCGTACCGATTACGAAAGTGATGATTACATGAAATTGATTGAAAGAGTTTCAGATTTAAGCGAAAAGTTTTATGCAATTGAAGAAGTAAATTATGAAGCTGAAGTTGAGAAAATATTAGTTGGTTTAGGTTTTGAACGTGAAGATTTTACTCGTCAGACATCTGAGTTTTCTGGAGGATGGAGAATGCGTATTGAATTGGCTAAAATTCTTTTGCAAAAACCAGATTTGATTTTGCTGGATGAGCCAACAAACCACATGGATATTGAAAGTATTCAGTGGTTAGAGGAGTTTTTAGTAACTTCTGCAAAAGCGGTTGTGGTAATTTCGCACGATAGAGCGTTTGTTGATAATATTACAAACGTACTATTGAAGTTACAATGGGACGAATTTACGATTACAAAGCAAAATATTCTCATTACTTAGAATTAAGAAAAGACCGTCGTATTCATCAGCAAAAAGCATATGATGAACAGCAAAAAATGATTGCTGACAACAGAGCGTTTATTGATCGTTTTAAAGGAACTTTCTCTAAAACAGATGCGGTTCAGTCTCGTGTAAAAATGCTTGAAAAGCTTGTTATCGTTCAGGTTGATGAAGTTGATACATTCTGCATTAAGATTAAAATTTCCACCGGCTGCACGTTCAGGACAATATCCTGTTGTGGTAAAAGATTTGTCTAAATCTTATGGAGATCATGTGGTTTTTAAAGATGCCAATATCGTAATCGAAAGAGGGCAAAAAGTTGCTTTTGTTGGTAAAAATGGAGAGGGAAAATCGACGATGATTAAAGCAATTATGAAAGAAATTGGCATTGATGAAGGAAGTGTTGAAATTGGTCATAATTCACAAATTGGATATTTTGCTCAAAATCAAGCTTCTTTATTAGATGAAAACGCTACGATTTTTGAAACTATCGATAATATTGCTGTTGGAGATATTAGAACACAGATCAAAAATATTCTTGGGAGCGTTTATGTTTCAGGGTGATGATATTACCAAGAAAGTAAAAGTACTTTCAGGTGGAGAAAAAACGCGTTTGGCAATGATTAAATTGTTGTTGGAGCCAGTTAATTTATTGATTCTGGATGAGCCTTCAAATCACTTGGATATGAAAACTAAAGATATTATTAAAGATGCATTACGTGATTTTGACGGAACTTTGATTTTAGTTTCTCACGATCGTGATTTCCTTGACGGATTAGCGACTAAGGTTTTCGAATTTGGAAACAAACGTGTGAAAGAACATTTTGAAGATGTAGCTGGTTTCTTGGCACATAAAAAAATGGATTCTATGAGAGAGATCGAAAAATAATTGTTAAAATATAATACATTCTAAAAAAGCATAAGTTAATTCTTATGCTTTTTTTATGCTCTAATATTAAAAAAACTCAAGGTTTGTAATACTTAACAACATGATTTAAATCAGGTTTTAAAAGGATATATAAAATTAAATTAGCGTAAGAATAAACTTTCTTTTCAAGAGTTTATTCAATCAAAAATTTAATTTTTTAGTTATGAATCGAGTAAATGATTTTTTAGGTTTCAAAGGCTTATTTCTGTTTTTAATACTTCCATTTTTGGTTAATGGACAAACTCAGGCGTCCAGCTCGCAATCAGAAATAAAATATCCGCAATTTAAATTTCAAGGACTTTTTCAATCCCGGTATTTAAGTAGTTTTAATGATGGAATTGATGCGGTAAGCGGGCTTCAGCATTCTGATGGCAAAGCTGTCGAAAACACATTTGATATTAAAAGAATGCGTTTGGGAGTGACAGCAAAATTAGGGGAAGGATTTGACGTTGTGGTTTTGGCAAATTTAGCCGATTTCAAATCGGATCCAAAAGGAAAAGTTCTTGAGAATGCTTTTGCCAGATATACTTTTAATAAGAACATTGGTTTCTTGGTAGGTCAGTTTAGGCCTGTATTTGGAATTGAAGAAATAAATCCCGCGGATATTCTTAAATCATTTGACTATTCAAATCAATATGTAGAATTTGGCAATAATGGCTGGACAAGTTTTCAAATTGGTGCATCTGTGTTTGGAGGCTTTAATTTGGGGAAATTGCCTGTTACCTATGCGGTTTCTGCAGTAAATGGAAATGGGAAAGATCAACTTTCAGATAAAGACAACGGAAAACAATATTCTTCACGTTTTGGTTTCGAATTGGATAAAAAACATAATATCAATCTTGGAATAAATGGCGGGATTGGAGAGGTTTACAGTAACAAAGTATTTGCTGTAGGACTAGATTTTACCGCAGATTTCAAACTAGCAGATGATATAACGCTGCAAACACAATTGGAAGCAAAACAAGGGATTAATCATTACTTGTATTATTCTTTAGCGCAAGATTCAAGAACATCAAATCTCAATGAATATCAAATGAGAGGGGTTTATTTTTTACCCAATTTAAGGTATGAAATTAAAAATCAAAAATTAACTGCAATAGAATTTTCATGCCGATACGAGTATTTGGACAGAAATTTTAAAATTGATCCGAATGCAAGACAAACGTATACGCCAATGGCCGGTTTAGAGTTTGGAAAAGCATACACAGGACGTATTGAAATGGGAGTGCAGTTTGATAATTATCAACACAATATCCCAAATACGACTACTTACGATAACAGTTTGTTTATTCTACAATTTCAAGGCAGATTTTTCTAAAGTATTAAAATTTTAATTACAGCATCATGAAAGAAATTAATTTAAAAAATTCAATTATAACCCTTATTGTAGGTATTGCAGTGTGGTTTGTTCCTGTTCCAAGTGGACTTTCACTTGAAGCCTGGCATTTATTTGCGATTTTTATCTCAACTATTCTTGGAATCATTTTAAAAGCCGCTCCCATGGGTACAATGTGTATGATTGCGGTTGCTGTTACAGCTTTTACTCAGGTTTTAGCGCCAGAAAGCGCAGGAGATTCTATTACATTGGCTTTAGGAGGATTTGGTAATAAAGTAATTTGGCTTATCGGAATTTCATTTTTTATTGCCAGAGGTTTTATAAAAACCGGACTTGGTAACCGTATTGCTTTTTTATTTATAAAAATATTTGGAAAAAGCTCACTTGGGTTAGCATATGGTTTAGGTTTGGCTGATTTGGTATTGGCGCCGGTTGTTCCAAGTAATACGGCTCGCGGAGGGGGAATAATTTATCCAATTATGAAATCAATGGCAATGAATTTTGATTCAGATCCAGATAAGCCAGAAACAAGAAGAAAATTGGGCGCCTTTCTTACTTTGAGCAGTTACAACGTCAATTTAATTGCATCATCTATGTTTCTGACTGGAACGGCAAGTAATCCAATGTGTCAAAAATTTGCTGAAAATTTAGGGATTCATATTTCTTGGACATCGTGGGCGCTCGCAGCATTGGTTCCAGGGTTGATCGCTTTTTTTGTAATACCATTTTTGCTTTACAAAATTTATCCACCAGAACTGAAAAAAACAGGGGATGCCCCAAAAGTAGCTGCGAAAAACTGAAAGAAATGGGAGCGATCTCAAAGAATGAATGGCTGATGCTGCTGACTTTTGGTATCTTATTATTTCTTTGGATGACTGGCGATTTGTTTTCTATAGATGCAACCACTACAGCATTTATCGGATTAGTAGTTTTGCTTCTTACTTCGGTATTAACTTGGGAAGACGTAAAAGGAGAAAAAGGAGCTTGGGATACTATTATCTGGTTTGCTGTTTTAGTAATGATGGCAAGTTCTCTTGATAAATTAGGATTTATTAGCTGGTTTAGTGAGATTGTAAAAAATCAGATGATAGGAATGAGTTGGCAAATTGCTTTTGTTATTATAATTGCAGTGTATTTTTTTAGTCACTACATTTTTGCAAGTGCAACGGCCCATGTAGCTGCTATGTATGCTGCTTTATTGGCAGTGGGAGTTTCATTAGGGGTTCCGGGATTATTTTTGGCTTTTATGTTGGGATTTGTAGGTTCGTTATATGGAACATTGACACATTATGGCCACGGGCCAGCACCCGTTTTTTTTGGAAGCGGCTATGTCGATTTAAAAAATTGGTGGATAAAAGGACTCATTACAGGACTTGCAATGCTTATAATTTATTTGGTAATTGGTGGTTTATGGTTAAAGGTCTTAGGTTATATTAATTAAAAAAAACTGATTCAGTTTTAAAAGACGCAAGTTGATTCTTGCGTCTTTTTTGTTTTGTTAAAATTGATAACCATATTTTAATGCAATTATTTTTACAATTTATATTTTTTTTATTACATTTATAATTGCTTTTGTGTTGATTTATAGGTGTTTGTATTTTTTTATTGTTGTGTGCTTTAATATAAAAAAGATTTCTTGACCCTTTCAAAAGTTTAATTTATAAGCCTATGAAAAAGACTTTACTTCTTCAAATTATTCTTGTTTTATTTCTGATGCCGTTGCTTTCGATTGGGCAAACTGTACAATCTCAGCCTGCAACTGATTCTGAAAGCGATATTAAATATCCAACATTTCAGTTTAAAGGGCTTTTACAAGCCAGATATTTAGAAAGTTTTGAAGACAATGTTGATGTTTTGGGAACGCACCATTCAGCAGGAAATGTTACTCAAAGTTCATTTGATATTAAAAGAATGCGTGTTGGACTTAATACAAAACTAAGTAAAGAAACCGAAGTTGTGATTTTAGTAAACTTAGCCGATTTTAAATCAGATGCTAAAGGGAAGGTTCTTGAAAATGCTTACGGAAAATATACTTTTAATAAATATATAGCACTTATTGGCGGTCAGTTCAGACCAGCATTTGGTATTGAGGAATTGGTTCCTGTAGATATTATTAAGTCGTTTGATTTTTCTAATCAATATTATGAATTTGGGAAAAATGGATGGACAAGTTTTCAAATAGGGGCTTCGGCAACGGGTGCTTTTGATGTTGGAAAAATACCTGTGAATTATGCTTTTTCTATTTTGAATGGAAACGGGAAAAATCAAGAAATGGATAAAGATAATGGTAAGCAGTTTTCTACAAGGTGGGTTTTAGAGTTGTCGAAAAAATATGATATTAATTTGGGCTTAAACGGAGGTTTTGGAAAAGTTTTCAAAGAAGATGTTTTTGCAATTGGTGCTGATATTACAAGTGATTTTAAGCTTACTGATAAATTGAGTTTTGATTTGCAGATTGAATACAAACAAGGAACAAATCATAATTTGTATTTTTCTCTGCCAGTTGCTTCAAGAACTCCAAATGTAGCTGATTATCAAATGCGCGGCATTTACTTTTTGCCTAATTTTAGATATGTTGTTGATTATAATAAATTAACCTCATTAGAGATTTCGTGTCGTTATGAAAGATTTGATCCGAGTTATAAAATTGATTCCAATCTAAGGCAGACGTACACACCAATGGTGAGTCTTGAATTTGGAAAAGCTTATAGAGGGCGAATTGAGACAGGATTTCAAATTGACCGATTTGATTATAATGTCCCAGATACATCCACCTACAATAATAACTTGTTTTTAATACAGCTCCAGCTTAGACTTTAATTAACTTAAATCTTGTTTTTATGAAAGAAGTACAAATTCCTCAAACCATAATCACACTTGTCGTGGGAATTGCAATTTGGTTAATTCCTGCTCCAAATGGTGTTGTTGTAGAAGCGTGGCATTTATTTGCCATTTTTGTAGCTACTATTTTAGGAATCATTCTAAAAGCAGCTCCAATGGGAACCATGTGTATGATTGCTATTGCGTTAACAGCTTTTTCGCAGGTTTTAGCACCTGGCGATGCTGGAAAATCGATAACATTAGCGCTCAAAGGTTTTGGCGATAAAGTAATCTGGCTTATCGGAATTTCATTTTTTATAGCTAGAGGATTTATAAAAACAGGTTTAGGAAACAGAATTGCTTTTTTATTTATTCGAATATTCGGCAAAAGTTCGCTTGGTCTTGCTTATGGTTTAGGTCTTGCTGATTTGGTTTTGGCGCCTGCGGTTCCAAGTAATACAGCTCGAGGCGGTGGCATTATTTACCCAATTATGAAGTCGATGTCAATGAGTTTTGGTTCGATGCCTGATCAGCCAGAAACACATAGAAAGCTAGGTTCTTATCTTACTTTGAGCAGTTATAATGCTAATCTTATTGCTTCTTCTATGTTTTTGACGGGAACTGCAAGTAATCCAATGTGTCAAAAATTTGCGCTTAATTTAGGGATCAAAATTAGCTGGATTTCATGGGCAACGGCGGCAATTGTTCCGGGTTTAGTTTCGTTTTTTGTAATTCCGTTTGTGTTATATAAAATTTATCCGCCAGAACTTAAGAAAACTGGTGATGCGCCACAAATTGCAGCTCAGAAACTTAAAGAAATGGGGCCAATCACGCGCAACGAATGGTTGATGCTTTTGACTTTCTTTATTTTGCTATTTCTTTGGATGACAGGTGACTTATTTTCAATAGATGCTACAACAACTGCTTTTATTGGTTTAGTGATTTTGCTTTTAACTTCAGTTTTGACTTGGGAGGATGTTAAAGCCGAAAAAGGTGCTTGGGATACCATTGTTTGGTTCTCAGTTTTAGTAATGATGGCAAGTTCGCTAAATGAGCTAGGCTTTATTTCTTGGTTTAGCGATTTAGTAAAAGCCCAAATTGGCGGATTAAGCTGGCAAATGGCTTTTCCTATTATTGTATTAGTTTACTTTTTCAGCCATTATCTTTTTGCAAGCGCAACAGCACACGTTGCAGCAATGTATGCGGCCTTATTAGGGGTTGGAGTTTCACTTGGAATTCCGGGCATGCTTCTTGCTTTTATGCTTGGTTTTGTAGGATCGATCTACGGAACTTTAACGCATTACGGACATGGACCGGCACCAGTCTTTTTTGGAAGTGGTTACGTCGACCTAAAAAGCTGGTGGGTCAAAGGCCTGATCACGGGCTTAGTTATGCTCGTTATCTATATGGTAATAGGAGGTTTATGGCTCCGCTTAATTGGTTATTTTTAAATCCTGATTCCTGGAGGAAGCAATTCTTTGTATTTAGGATTTTTTTTGAAAAAAGTAACAATCTTTGGGTGAATTGGAACAACTCTAAATTTTTTCTCAGTATTCAATTCCATGATGTTTTTCAACATGTTGTCAAGTACGGCTTGATTGTCATAGCCTTCAGGTGTGTTGATTTTGGTTAGGAAAATTTTCTTTTCTTGAAATGAATATTCAACAGAAAGCATTCCTTCTGGAGCTAAAGTTTCAAATTGTCTCGCAAAAGTGTTGTCTTTAATTGCCAATGTAGTTTCAATAGATTCCATAATTTGTCATTTTTTTAGCAGGTTTAATAAATAAAATAGATTTTGGGCGTTGCTCTGTTTAAAACCTTATGAAAGAATGTTAAACACGAGCGATTTGGAATACAAAGTTAATCATTTGATTTTCAATATGAAATTATTTTTTTAAGAGGCCGTTTTTTAGGTATTCTGTAATTTTATTTGTTTTAATATGGATTATGGTGTAAGATTTGCTGTGCATATTGTTAAAAAAAGTAAATTTATCTTGAAATAGAGATTTGTAATTAAAATACCTTTTTTGACAAATGAGTAAAATTCCTGTTTATTTTATGCCGGGCTTGGCGGCTAGCTCAGCTATTTTTGAAAGAATTAAATTAGATGAATCTGTTTTTGAAACCTATATGCTTGAATGGGAAATTCCTCAACCTAAAGAGTCTTTATCTGATTACGCTGTCCGAATTGCTAAGAATATCAAACATGAAAATCCTGTTTTGATAGGAGTTTCCTTTGGAGGAATTTTGGTTCAAGAAATTTCGAAGCATATAAAAGCGCGAAAAATAATTATTATTTCGAGTGTAAGAAGCAATGTTGAATTTCCAAGAAGAATGAAAATCGGTAAGAAAACAAAGGCTTACAAACTTATTCCAATGAAGCTTATTCTAAATATTGAAAATCTGGCTAAATATTCTTTTGGAGAAAAAGTAAACAAACGAATAAAATTATACGAGAAATTTTTGGCTGTCCGAGATTTGAATTATCTCCAATGGGCTGTAGAATCGGTGATTTTATGGGACAGAGATAAAGTTGATGAGAATGTAATTCATATTCACGGCGATCAAGATGATGTCTTTCCTATAAAATATATTGACAAATGTATTGTTGTAAAAGGCGGCACTCATATTATGATTCTTAATAAATACAAATGGCTTAATGAGAATTTGCCTTCTATTATATTGGAGGATTAAGATTTTGGTTTAATGTTTCAAGTGTTGATCTTACGTTAGAAAGAAAATCTAAAATCTAAAATCTGCAATCTAAAATAAAAAAATCCCAAACTCTTTTTTAGAATTTGGGATTTTAAATATTGTAATTTAAAGAAGTTAGATTTTCTTCATTTGTTCTTTCATCATCGTGATTTGCTCTTTCAGCATTCCTTGTTTGTCTAATTTTTTAGCTTCATTTAATAAATTAGTAGCTTCAAGTTTTCTACGGCGTGACATGGCAACTCCCGCAAGATTAAGTTTTGCAACGGCTAAATCCATATCCATTGATAGTCCAAGTTCGATTGCTTTCTTGAAATGTTTCTCAGCTTGGTTGATATTAGTTTGAGATAACATGATTCCGTGCAGGTAATTAAAGTATCCTTGTTGTTTTCTTACTAATGCCGATTCTGGATTTTTAATGTATGCTAGCCACTTTTTAGCTCCTTCGAAAGTCTTGTTTTCTTAATTTAAGGAAAGCTAATAGGATAAATTCGTTTTTGAAATAAAGGAAAATAGGAATAGCAGTCAAGTAAAAGCAAGGAAATATACCATTGCCGATATTACTTTCTGTAAATTGCCAAACGCCAGCAACTACAAGAAGTCCGGCCAAAATAAGCTTAATATTTTTATTAAACATAATTAATGTAAATTTGTGATTGCAAATATAGTAAAATGAATTAAAAATATTTTTATTAAAGTACTTGCCAGAAAAAAAAGTCTTTGTATATTTGCACTCGGTTTTTGAGCAACGATATTCAAAAACAGAAAAACAGATATTAGATACCATTTTAAAGATACAAAGCAATGAGCAAAAGAACATTTCAACCATCGAAAAGAAAAAGAAGAAATAAGCACGGATTTATGGACAGAATGGCTTCTGCGAATGGAAGAAAAGTTCTAGCGCGTAGAAGAGCAAAAGGAAGACATAAATTAACTGTTTCTAGCGAACCTAGACACAAAAAATAATGTTTGTATAAACATACATAAGGCGATTACTTTTTTAGTATCGCCTTTTTTTATACCTTGTCGGTAATATATTTGTAACATTCTAGTTTCTAAAGCACTGTGAATGTTTTTTAAAGTACAATAATAACTACACAATACATACAAAATGCCTAAAGACACATCAATAAAATCAGTTTTAATAATAGGTTCAGGTCCTATTGTTATTGGTCAAGCTTGCGAATTTGATTATGCAGGATCACAATCTGCACGCTCGATTCGTGAAGAAGGAATTGAAGTTATCTTGATTAACTCAAACCCAGCAACGATTATGACCGACCCATCTATGGCCGATCATATTTATTTGAAACCATTAACTACAAAATCGATTATTGAAATTCTGAAGGAACATCCACAAATTGATGCTGTTTTGCCAACAATGGGAGGTCAGACTGCTTTGAACTTGTGCTTGGAAGCTGAAGAAAAAGGAATTTGGCAGGATTTCGGAGTAAGATTAATTGGGGTTGATGTAAATGCAATTAATATTACAGAAGACAGAGAGCAGTTTAAACAGCTTTTAGAAAGAATAAATGTGCCAACTGCACCTGCAAAAACGGCTACTTCTTACTTAGAAGGAAAAGAAATTGCTCAGGAATTTGGTTTTCCGCTTGTAATTCGTCCTTCGTTTACACTTGGAGGAACTGGAGCGGCAGTTGTTTACAAAAAAGAAGATTTTGATGAGCTTTTAACTCGCGGACTTGAAGCTTCGCCAATTCACGAAGTTTTAATTGACAAAGCTTTAATGGGATGGAAAGAATATGAGTTGGAACTTTTAAGAGATAAAAATGATAATGTGGTGATTATCTGTTCGATCGAAAATATGGACCCAATGGGAATTCATACTGGAGATTCGATTACAGTGGCACCGGCAATGACATTATCTGATACAACTTTCCAAAAATTACGTGACTATGCAATCTTGATGATGCGAAGTATCGGAAATTTTGCTGGAGGTTGTAACGTACAATTTGCAGTTTCGCCAGATGAAAAAGAAGATATCGTAGCGATCGAGATTAATCCTCGTGTGTCTCGTTCATCTGCATTGGCATCAAAAGCAACGGGTTATCCAATTGCAAAAATTGCTTCTAAATTAGCTTTAGGGTACAACTTAGATGAATTGCAAAATCAAATTACAAAATCTACTTCGGCTCTTTTTGAACCAACTTTAGATTATGTAATCGTAAAAATACCACGTTGGAACTTCGATAAATTTGAAGGTGCCGACAGAACTTTAGGTCTTCAGATGAAATCTGTTGGTGAGGTAATGGGAATTGGACGTTCTTTCCAGGAAGCATTACACAAAGCAACTCAATCTTTAGAAATTAAGAGAAACGGGTTAGGTGCTGACGGAAAAGGATATAAAAACTACGAACAAATTATCGAGAAACTGACTTATGCAAGTTGGGATCGTGTTTTTGTAATTTATGATGCAATCGCAATGGGAATTCCGTTGAGCCGTATTCATGAAATTACAAAAATCGATATGTGGTTCTTAAAACAATACGAAGAACTTTATACTTTAGAGAAAGAAATTTCGAACTATAAAATTGCAAATCTTCCAAAAGAGTTATTGCTTGAAGCGAAACAAAAAGGTTTTGCTGACAGACAAATTGCGCACATGATGAATTGTCTTGAAAGTGAAGTTCACACTTTACGTATGGAGCAAGAACATCAACCGTGTGTTTAAACTGGTTGATACTTGTGCGGCAGAGTTTAAAGCAAAAACACCTTATTACTACTCAACTTTTGAAGCTGAAATCGAAAAAGCAAACGGTGAGCGTTATGTAGATAACGAAAGTATTGTAACAGATAAAAAGAAAATCATCGTTTTAGGTTCTGGACCAAACAGAATTGGACAAGGAATTGAGTTTGATTATTCTTGTGTACACGGAGTTTTGGCAGCAAAAGAATGTGGTTATGAAACAATCATGATCAACTGTAATCCAGAAACAGTTTCGACTGATTTTGATACAGCTGATAAATTATATTTCGAACCAGTTTTCTGGGAGCATATTTACGACATCATTCAGCATGAAAAACCAGAAGGTGTAATTGTTCAGCTTAGGTGGTCAGACAGCTTTGAAATTGGCTGAAAAATTATCTAAATACGGAGTGAAAATCATCGGAACTAGTTTTGATGCACTTGATTTAGCGGAAGACAGAGGACGTTTCTCAGATTTATTGACAGAATTACATATTCCTTTCCCGAAATTTGGAATTGCTGAAACTGCTGATGAAGCTTCTGCACTTGCAGATACTTTAGACTTCCCATTATTGATTCGTCCTTCTTATGTATTAGGAGGTCAGGGAATGAAAATTGTAATCAACAAAAAAGAATTAGAAGAGCACGTTATCAATTTATTGAAAACGATTCCAGGAAATAAATTGCTTTTAGATCACTATTTGGCAGGAGCAATCGAAGCGGAAGCTGATGCAATTTGTGATGCTGATGGTAATGTTTACATCATCGGAATTATGGAGCATATTGAGCCTTGCGGAGTTCACTCTGGAGATAGTAATGCTACTTTGCCTCCTTTTAACTTAGGAGAATTTGTAATGCAACAAATAAAAGATCATACACATAAAATTGCTAGAGCTTTAAAAACGGTTGGTTTAATCAACATTCAGTTTGCGATTAAAGATGATACAGTTTATATTATCGAGGCAAATCCTAGAGCTTCAAGAACGGTTCCGTTTATTGCAAAAGCTTACGGAGAACCTTATGTAAACTACGCTACAAAAGTAATGTTAGGTCATAATAAAGTAACGGACTTTGATTTCAATCCGCAATTAAAAGGATATGCGATCAAACAACCAGTTTTCTCTTTCAGTAAATTCCCGAATGTAAACAAAGCATTAGGACCGGAAATGAAATCAACAGGAGAAAGCATCTTGTTTATTGATGACTTGAAAGACGATCAATTCTACGAATTGTACTCAAGAAGAAAAATGTATTTGAGTAAATAATATTCAAATCCTGATATAAAAAAGCTCCAATGAAAATTGGAGTTTTTTTTGTTTTTCTTTTTAATTGATTTTTTGTTTAAAATGTTAAAAAATAAAAAAGGTATGAAATTGCTTACAAATTATAAAATTTACACGATATTTGTAGGATTAACCTTTAATTATATGAAATTATGAAAACAATTAAACAAATTGGATTAATGATTGTTTTAAGTTTTACATTGGCTTTTATTCAATGTAGTTCAGATAACAACAAAGAAATTAATGAAAAAACAAAAGTAGAAAAACACTATAGCGATGAAATTAATCTTTTACGAAAATTTCTTTCAACAAGTTTACCTTGCGAGCTAAAAAAAATTGCTTATAATTCAGAGAAGAGTGTATTTATAATAGACGGTGATGGATTAATTGCTTTTGAGGAAGTTATAGATCAATATAATAAATCTAATAAAAAAAATACTAGCAAAACCACACAAGAAGTTGGAAGTAAAGTATCGCAGGAAATCACAAAATCGATTAGAATTTATATATATCCAGAGGTACCGACGGATTGGAAAAATGCGATAAAGGAAGCGGTAAATAATTGGAATAATACAAATTCATCTTTATCGATTACTATTGTTACGGATATAGAATCTTCAAATATAAAAATAAGCGCAGTTGATAATGGTTATAATCAAACGATTGCCCAAGCTTTTTTTCCTACTAATAATGGACAGCCAGGATCAAAGGTGGAAATAAATACAACGTATAGTTTTATAGAAGCATCTAACAAAATTCATACTATTACACATGAATTAGGTCACACTTTTGGACTCAGACATACCGATACTGTTCTTTCATCTAATGATTTGATACCTTGTACTTTACTTTCTGATCCTTCTTCTGTGATGTTTCCAAATAATAGTGCTTGGATAGGTTTTTCTGTTAGTGATAATATTGCAATCAGCACATTGTACCCTGTTGGAATAGGAACGAAGAAATTATATAGATGTAAAAAAGGCATTACTTTTATTTATAGTACAGACCCATGTGAAATACTTAATGCAAATGATGGTTATACTTTTGATAATGATGCAGGGTATTTATATTCCACCGCAATAGCAGGAACTGTACCATTATATCGATCCTATAATACTAGTATAAGCGATTATCGACTGTTTACCAGTTCAACAACATCTGCTAATTTAATTGTAGGATACTTATTTACTACGCTTCAACCAAACACTACAGCCCTTTATAGTTATGAATCAAAAGATGAAAAAATATGGCGTATGTATAAAGATTTAGTTTATCATTATTTTTATACAACAAATGAATTCGAAACATTATCAGGATATTCTAATAAAAAAATAGTAGGGTATGTAATAAAAAAATAATACTTAGAAAATAGGCTGTTTTCACAATTAGTGAAACAGCCTAAGTCTTTTTTAAGCGAGATGTGAAATTTATTTAATCAATTGCTGTAAAGGTTTCAGTTGATCCATATTGATATTAGATTTCTGTAAAACCGACATCAATGTCATAATGTTATTCGGATTCATGTTTTTTCCGAGTACGCGTACAACAGCAAAACCATTTTCTTTTCTGTTAGCAAAAACAACAAATTCTTCGATATTTTCGTCTGTGCCAACATAACTTATTGAAGCTCCGTCTTTACCTGAGCCAACTTTCATTAATTGCTGATACTTTGGATCTTTTAAAATCGCTTTCACTTTCGTACGTTCTGTTTCAAATTCGGCTTGATTTTTATCTGTGGCTTTAAAGGCTAAAATGTTCATTTTGTCAAATGATTTTAAAGCTTCAGCTTGTTCGGCTGATAATTTTGCTTTGTCTATATTTAAAATATTAGACGAAACATCGATAGCGATAAAGTCCTTTATTTTCGGTATTTTCAACAAAATACTTTTGCAATGAAGGTTCAGAATTACAACTAATTAAAGTCAGTAATACTATAATGGCTGAGGTAAAAACACGTGTTTTCATGATTATTTTTTGCCTTTAGAGGCTTTTTTTAAGTCTGAACCGCCTGGAAGTTGCATTTTATCAGTAAGTACAGAGATTTCGTTTAAGTCAAAATTACCGGTTAGAGATAGTAAAACTGTTTCGTCATTTTTTGCACCGTCAACAAACATCAGTAATTCTTTAATTTGTGTGTCGCTTGCACCAGATTTTACCATGATGCGAACATTTTTTCCGCTGTCGTTTACTCGCATCAATTCTTCTAAACCTGCTGTTTTAATGTATTTGTCAGCAGAAGCTTTCATGTCAGCTTCGATTTTAGGATTTTTTGTTGTAAACACTTTTAAGTAATCTAACTTTTTGATCAGATTAATATATTGTTGTGTTTCTTTGTCAGTAGCGTCAACTTTTACTTTGCTCATTAAATCGAACATTTTTTTGTTTACAATTACTGATGTTACATCGTCTTGACCATCAAATTTGTCAAAAGCGCCTTGTGCGTAGAAAGAATGAGTGAAAAAGGCGAAAACTAGTGTTATAATAAGATTTTTCATTTTTGATTGAATTTAATTACTGTTTAAAGATTTTGTTTTTTGATTGTTCATATTCGTTAATGTATTGTACACTTCCAATACCTACATTAACATTATTTGATAATAGTGCCAAAGCTTTTTGAGTTGCCTTCAGTGCTTCTTCAGGATTATCATAGGTTCCTAATTCTGATTGCGCTACAGCCGGAGCTGCGTTTTCTTGGCTTGCAAAGAAATAAGTCCCAATTCCGAGTAAAACAACAGCCGAAGCTGCAATTGATAACCACGCCACATTTCGTCTTTTAGTTTGTAGTGGAATTTCTTGTGTCGATTTTTGTTGTTTTACTTGAGAGAAATAACCAAACATTGGCTTGATATTGCTCTAAATGCTGCGCAACATTTGGAGACGAAAAATATTCTTTTAATTCGTTTTCTTCAGCAATAGTTGTTTCTCCCTGAAAGTATTTTTCTAATATATTTTCTATTTTATCTAATTCCATAACTGTGTGTGTTAACCATTGATTCTCTAATTTTTTTTCTCGCTCTCGAAAGCGCTACTCTAATAGCAGTTTCATTCATGTTGACAATTTTCGCAATTTCATCAAATTCATATTGTTCAACATCCCGAAGCTGAATTAATATTTGAAGCTGTTCTGGCAGCTGATTTATAATTTTTTCGACCCATTCCAAGCTGTCAGAATCTTCTAATTTTTTGTCTAATTGAGGTTCCCGGTCTGTAAAATTGTTGTGTACAATTTTTAGGTTTCCGGCTCTTTTAGACTTTAATTGATCCAGACAATAATTCTTGGTCATTGTCATAGCAACTGCTTCGATATTATTATAGGAATCTAAATTGTCTTTTTTGTTCCATAATTTTACCATTACTTCCTGAGTGGCGTCTTCTGCCTCTTCAGTACTTGTAAGCAATCTTTTTGCCAGACGAAAAACTTTGTCTTTAAAAGGATTAATTAATTCTATAAACACATTCTGATTCATAAAATTGGTTGGTTATTCGTTAGCTTATATAGTCAAGACGAGGCACTATTATTTTTGTTACAGCCACTTTTAAAAAAAATGAAGAAAAAATGGAATAAATTTAATAGAGTTAAAACTAAAGGTAGTATTTTTACGTTAATACTTATACCACTATACCGAAAACAGAATTTATGAAAACAATTTTAAAGAGTTTGCTGCTAATTTTTTTGCTTGCCTTTACTTTGCAATCCTGTGAAGATCAGGATGATGTAGAAGCTCCGGCAACTTTGCAAGTAAATGATTTTATCTGGAAAGGATTAAATGCAGTTTATTTGTGGCAGGCTGATGTACCCAATTTAGCCGATGACAGGTTTAGTAGTCAAGCAGAATTAAACTCTTATTTATCTGGATATTCGGACCCAAAAGAATTGTTTCAAGATTTATTAAATAAGCCAATCAGTAAATATCCTGCAAGTGCAATTGACCGTTTTAGCTGGATTGTTGATGATTATACTGTATTGGAACAAGAACTTAACGGAATCACAAAAAATAATGGTGTAGATTTTAAACTTACAAGAGTTGCAGACGGTTCTAATGATGTAGTAGGTTATGTGCGTTATATCATTCCAAATTCTGATGCTTCGACTAAAGCAATAAAAAGAGGTGATTTATTTACGGCTGTAAATGGTACAAAACTTACGGTTTCTAACTATCAATCATTATTGTTAGCTCCAGACAGTTATACTTTAAATCTTTCTGATTATAACGGTTCAACTTTTGTTTTGAATGGCAAATCGGTTGCTTTGACTAAAACTGTTTTAGAAGAAAATCCAATTTTAATTAATAAAGTTATTACATCTGGCGGTCATAAAATTGGCTATTTAATGTACAATGGTTTTTATGCTGATTATGATGTAAAATTGAATCAGGCTTTTGGCGAATTGAAAGGACAAGGCATTACCGATCTAGTTTTGGATCTAAGATATAACGGAGGTGGTTCTGTACGTACATCAACTCGTTTGGCAAGTATGATTACAGGTCAGTTTAATGGAAAAATATTTTCAAAACAGCAATACAATCTAAAATTGATGGCAACAATGACAACAGAAGATCTGGAGTCTTTGAACCAAAGATTTGTCAATAATATCGATGGCACGGCGTTAAATAGTCTGAATTTATCAAAAATTTATATTTTGACAACTTCAAGCACTGCATCGGCAAGTGAATTAGTAGTTAATGGTTTAAAACCTTACATAGATGTTGTTCAGATTGGTGAAACAACGATCGGAAAAAATGTTGGTTCATTTACAGTTTATGATTCTCCAACTTTTACGAAATCAAAAGTAAATCCAAATCATAAATATGCAATGCAACCATTAGTTTTTAAAATTACCAACGCTCAAGATTTTGGAGATTATACTTCGGGATTGGTTCCTACATATGTACAGTTAGAATATATCAAAAGTTATGGAGTGCTTGGAGATCCGGCTGAACCATTATTAAATTTGGCAATTTCTAAAATCACTGGAGCAACAGCTAAAAAGATTCAAACAGACAAAAGTTTTGTCTTGCCTTATATAGACGATTCTAAAAAAATCAACGGATTACGAAATGAAATGTATCTTGAAACTCTTCCAAAAGGGTTTTCAAAATCGTTAAAATAGAAAAAAGGCTTTCAGAAATGAAAGCCTTTTTTTAAAAAAAAATCCAAAAACTAATTTAAAAATAAAGGTTTATTAATTGTTGAAGTAAAAACCATTTGGTCCAACTCCTACAGTTAATTCTTTTTGAGATACACCACTTAAGTTGTAGATGTAAGCTTTACTGTTTGATGCATAATCTCCACCATCAGCAATATAAATTTTGTTGTTTTTACAGCAAAACCATAAATAGAACCACCAGTAGGAAGATTAGCAGTTAAAATTGGTGTTGTTGATGCTTCTGTTGCAGTAGTGCTAATTGCGTAAACTGAATTGTTAGAAGTATAGTAAACTTTATCATTATAAATATCTAAGTATCCAGCTCTGTCTAAAGATTTTGGGAAAGTGATTTTAGTAACTGATTTATCGGATAATTTTACTTTTACAATTTCACTTCTGTTGTCACCATAAGGAGCTCTCAAAACGTATAAAATTCCATCTTTAACTTCCATGCTGTCTCCACTAGTGACCAATTGTTACTGGAGTTTCTAATGCTTTAGTTGCAGGATTTACAACCAATACTTTATCGTTATAAGTATCAGTAATGTATAATTTGCCGTTTTCTAATACAATTCGGTTTGCAGTAGCTTTCAATTCAATTTTAGATTCTACTTTATTAGTAGCTAAGTCGATTATTGCAATATAATCATCAGTATTTCCAGTTGCAGGATTGCATGTATGAATAGGTGTTTGCATTCGTTACATATGCTTTTCCGTCTTTAACAACTCCGTATCTTGGGTTTGCTAAGTCCGCTGTCAACTTTTGCAATTAATTTAAATGTGTATCGGTTTACAACATCAATTACATTAGATCCGCCTGCAATGATATACGCTTTATCTCCGTCAAAAAAGATATTTTGAAGATAAACTCCCGCAAAATCACCGTCATTTACTGTTTTATAAATATCAGCTGTAAAACTTGACAAATCATCACTTGCAAAAGAAACCGAACCACCTCCAGAATTTCCTTCGTTTAAGATGAAAAATCCATTATCATAAGCTCCTTTTGGGTGTATTATCATCATCGTTTGAACAAGAAACAAAAAGCGATACGCTTAATGCTAATAAAAATAATCTAGTTAATTTCATTATATTAAAATTTAAGGTTTAAGTACAAATTAAAATTTCTTCCTGGCATTGGTCTGTTTTCAAGACTTTCATAATTTTCGTTCCAAAGATTTAAAACTTGAAATCCAAGTTTGAAAGAACTTAAAAATTTAAAATCATAGTCGATTCCAATATTTGAAACCGTATAAGCATCCACAATTTCATTAGGATCATTATCGGCCTGTGTATAGACAAAATCGTTATACAAAAATTGATAATAAGCTGAAATTCGGTTTCTGGAATATGAAACGGCGGCGGTAACTTTATTAAAAGGAACAAAAAAGAGTTGTTTGTCTAGTTGCTAAATTTTTAGAAATCGTGTAAGCATAAGTAGCATTGGCTCCAAAATAATTTTTGCCATATTGTTTTTTCCAGCTCAGCAAAGTTTCTGCTCCGTAGCTATTCACTTTATCGGTGTTTTGGGGCGTCCAAATTCCGTTACTTCCGGGAACCCATCGCAGTAAATCTGTGATTTTGATGTAGTAAAAAGTCTGCGTAAGAGAAATGTTTTTAAAGTAAAAACATTTCCAATTTCTGCCTGATAAGAACTTTCAGGTTTCAAATCTGGATTTCCGCCTTCTTCCCAATACAAATCATTGAAAGTTGGGATTCTGAAATTTCGGGACAAATTCAATTTCAAATTATAAAATTTCCAAATTGATACGAGGATCCTAAAGTGAATAAAACTGGTGATTTATAATTGTTTGTAAACTCTTTTCGAATGCCAAATTCATTTTTCCAATCTTTAGAAAAATCTTGTTTTACCAATAATGCAGCAGAACTAATTTCTCGTGTATTATTCCAAAACCACTTCCAAAGCCTTTTGTTCGGTTGTAATCTAAAATTCCGTTTATTTGAGTCGATTTGAAAAGTGTATATCCTAAATCAGCTTTTGCAATAAAGTTTTCTGTTTTTCCGAAGGTGTATTGATTCAGTCGAATTATCAGCAAAATATTGATAGTTTTCGAAAATATATGCTGTTTTGAAATTGGCTGTAAACTTGCCAAAATTTCCATCATATTCCAGTAAATTTCTATTGAAACCATTAACATATTTACTTTTGGTTTCGGATCTCTGTTATTAAAGAAGTATTTCGATCCGTGTTAGAGGTTTGGCTATATAATTTTAAACTGTTTTTAGCATCAAATTTATAACCCAAATTGGCACTCATCGTGATAACGTCATATTGCCCATTTTGATTCCAGCGTTGTTCGCCTTTCCAAGTTATATAGATTCAGATATTTATAATCGTTTGTGGAACTGTTTTTTGAAAAACCAATTTGAGCACTCCATTTTTCGTTTGAAATATTTGTTTTATAATTGATTCCAATAGTATTAAAACTTCCGTAATCTAAGTTTTAAATTATTCTCAAACCGATTATAAAAGCCAAATCGTTATTTAAATGCACAGTTCCTCCAACGGCACCACTTCCATAAATAACACTTCCTCCACCGGCTTTTACACTTACAGAATTATAATCGGAACTTGAAATCGTATTGAAATCGGTGCTTCCGTTCATTTGAGAATTAATGTTGATTCCGTTCCAGATTACTGCTGTTTGTGATGAAGTTGTTCCTCTAAAAGCAACTGTCGAAAGCATTCCGCGTCCATATTCTTTAAAATAAATGGTAGAATTGAAATTTAAAAGATCCGTCAATAAAGCTTCATTTTTATTGATAACAGAATCATTGAGTTTTAGAACCGATTGTGAAGTAGAATATTTTTTTAGATTTGCATCAGAAACAATAACTTCTTTCAGACTGGTAATAGAGTCATTCTGCGCCAAAATAAACTGGCACATCATCAATAAACAAAAGCGAAATAGTTTTTTTAAAGTCATAATTTCTACACTCTTTTTCCCGAGAGTTCGATATTTGTTTTAAAGGCAGGTCTCCTGGCTTGCGTCTTGTTGTTTACCTTCCCATTCGCCAGGCGCGAGCAGTGGTTTTGTAGATAACAACAAGCATTCTTTTCAGAACTAAGCTTACAGTTGCGGGTACAGCTCAAGATTTTTTACTTGATTCCCTTTTAATGTGTTTTTAAAATTATAAAACACAACCTTAATTTGGCGCAAAGATAAAGTTAAAATTATTGAATTTTCAAATTTGTTTTACTTTTTCGGTCAAATTCTAAACATAAACTTGCTAAAGCTCAATTTTAATGACTTCACCAAAATCTACTTTATTTTGAAAAGCATCTTTTAAGGGTAAAGAAGATTGATGACATAAGATACTTCTTATGATTCCGGCAGTGACAAACAACAACAATTGGAGTTTTTAATATTCTTTTGAAATAAGATCAGATAAAAAAATGAACCAACTCTTCATGTAATTCAACAAACGATTCGCCATTTGAAACGCGGATATTTACGAAATCTTCCATCCAAGGATTGAGTTGTTCAGGCGGAATATCATTCCAGTTTTTTATTTCCCAATCCCCAAAATTCATTTCTATCAATCGTTCATCTTCTTGATAGGATATTGTTTTGATATTGTTCTTGAATATGTTTTGCCAAAGTCACACAACGCTTCAAAGGGCTTGAAATAAATAATTGCTTCTGAAGGTAATTGCGAAAGAATATTTCATCAAAAATAGCATTCAAAAGGTTCGGCGATATCGACATCAGATTGTCCGTAGCAAATTCCTTTTTCGCAAACGGTTTCGGTATGGCGAACTAAATAAATTTCCATAAAAAAAGAAAGCTTAAATAAAATATAACTTCACAAACTTGTTGTGTTGCGCCTAGGCAATCGCCTGTATATCCATCAATCCATTTCTGAAAATATCTTGCTAGAAAATATCTAGTCAAGAAAACCGGAATTAAAACTAACAGAATTGTATATTGAGAAGAATAATAGGAGAGTACAACAAGAGGGAGTAATCCGAAGAAAAATGCATCCTGAAATTTCTTTCCAAGTATGTTGTTTTGCAATTGGTTTGCTTTTGCTCGAAGCATCATCTCTTGAATATTCATGAGTAAAAATAATGTGAAATGCTGCCAAACGGCTTAAAGAATGAGCTGAAATAAAAAATAAGAAAATCTGCAAAAGTAATGTATTGTCATTTTGAAAATTAGAAATTGATTCTGAAAGCAATTTGAATTTCGCTAAAAATAATAAAACCAGTCCAATTGCTCCATAAGCACCAATGGCACTGTCTTTCATAATCATCAGAATTTTTTCTTTGGTCCAGCCTCCGCCAAAACCATCACAAACATCGGCAAAACCATCTTCATGAAATGCTCCTGTTGTTAGAATTGAAGCAATTATTGCAAAAATCACAGCAATTTCAACTGAAAGAAAAAGAGAAAAAAGATAAAAAGCCAAAAAAGAAATGCTCCCAACAATCCATCCGATAAAAGGAAAATAGCGTGTGGCTTTGTTTAAATAATCGGGATATGTGTCAATGTTTTTTGGACATGGAATTCGGGTGTAGAACATTAAACAGGTAAAGAAAATATGTAGTTCTTTTTTCATTTAAAAATTAATTTTTTGTTATTGTTTGTCATTTCGACCGAAGGGAGAAATCACACTAGAAACTCGACAAAGATTGACGATATAGCATGTGGAATTCCTAGTGTGATTTCTCCCTTCGGTCGAAATGACAAATTTGGGTTTTATTTCCTGCTAACCCCAGCACTCTCAAAACTAGCCATTTCATTCAAAAAGGCTTCAGCCGATTTTAAAATTGGGAAAGCAATTGCGCAACCTGTTCCTTCGCCAAGACGCAAATCTAAGTTTAAAATTGGTTTTGCATTTAAATACTCAAGTAATTTTTGATGTGCCTGTTCTGCAGAACAATGACAGAAAACAGCATTTTCTTTAATATTTGGATTGATTTTAAAAGCAATTAAAAAAGCGATAGAACAAATAAAACCATCCACTAAAATCAGCATTTTATTTTCGAAGGCAGAGAGCATTCCGCTCGCCATTTGTAGGATTTCGAAACCGCCAAAATAAGCCAATTGCGAGAGTAATTCAGCTTGACCGGAATAATTTTCGATTGCTTTTTTTAGAAGGTTGTGTTTTTGAATGAGTTTTTCATCAACAATACCAGTGCCTTTTCCAATGCAGTCTTCAATTGGAAAATCTGTTAAAATGCTCATCAATACCGATGCTGTCGAAGTATTTCCAATTCCCATTTCACCAAAACCAATGCAGTTTGAACCTGTTTTGGCAATCTCATCGACGATTGATTTTCCTTTTTCGAAACACAATTTTAATTCGGCTTCGCTCATTGCGGGCACATGCAGGAAGGATTGCGTTCCTTTGGCAACTTTTGCATCAATCAGATTTATATTAGTTGGGAAATCGTAGTTGACTCCAGCATCAACAATTGATAATTCGATGTTATTTTGTCTGCAAAAGACATTAATTGCGGCACCTCCATCCAGAAAGTTTCCGACCATTTGTCGGGTGACATCTTGCGGATAGGCGCTTACACCGTGATTTGCAATTCCGTGATCAGCGGCAAAAACAACTAAGTTTGATTTACTGATTTTCGGATTCAAAGTTTTAAAAACTTTCGCCATTTGAAAAGCAAGGGTTTCTAAAGTTCCTAAAGCGCCAATAGGTTTGGTTTTTGAATCTATTTTTTCCTGAAGAAGCTGATCGAAATCTGATGAATTATTTTTTTCAGAAGAAGTTGTAATCTTTATTTCTGAAATGAAACTTTTGTTTACGTTTTGAATTTCGGTACAAATTGGACTTTCCGATTTTTGTTTCCAATGCAATTGTTGCAACATTGGCTGATTGTTGTAATTTGTCGCAGGTTTTCCAATGCAGAAATAGCCAAGAGGTTCAATATTTTCAGGTAAATCAAGAATCTTTTTAAACTGATAATAATTTAAAATCGAAACCCAGCCCATTCCGTAGCCTTGTTCTGTCAGCGAAAGCCAAATATTCTGAGCTGCACAAACCGAACTGAATTTTACTGCTTCATTGCTTCCAACAGTTCCAATTGTAAATTGATTCAAAACAGATCTATCATAAGCAATTATAAGTCCAATTGGTGCTTCTTCAATAGCTTCTAATTTTAAAGATCTGTAAAGTTCTTTCTGTTCAGGATTGTCAGTAAGTTCTTCGGCTTTTTTATTATAATCTAAAAACAGATTTTTAATTGCTGTTTTAACTTCAGTCGATTTGATAATATAATATCGTGTTGCATCTGTAAGCCCAACCGAAGGCGCCCAATGTCCAGCCTGTAAAGCTTTTTGCATTACTTCATCAGGAACTTCATCGGCAGTAAAATGTCGGGTATCGCGGCGCGATTTTAAAATATCGTCTAAATAGCTCATCTGTAATTTTTGAAATTTCAATAAATAAATTTCAAATCAATAAAAAATTTGAATATTAAATATTCAAGTAAAGGTAAAGCTTAACATTGGAATTTTGATTTTCAGTCTTACAATTTTATCCCTTTATTTTGACAGGAATCCCCGAAATCATTAAAACAACTTCATCTGCATTTGATGCTAAAAACTGATTCATCCAGCCTTGAAGTTCGGTAAATTTTCTGCCAATGTGGGTTTCGGCATGAACTCCCATTCCAATTTCATTAGTAACAATAATCAATGTTGCATTTTCTTGATTGGCAATCGAAAGAAACTCTTTTTTTGCTTCTTCTAAAGACAAAGAAACGTCATTTTTAGTATCGACAAAAAAGTTGGTCAGCCACAAGGTAACGCAGTCAATCAAGGCCACTTTTCCTGAAAAATCAATTTCGCTTAAATGTTTTTCTTTTTCAATGTTAGTCCATCGTTCATCGCGTTCCTGCTGATGACGATCAATACGATTCTGAAAATCAGAATCCCATTTTCTGGCTGTCGCAACATAAATTGGCGCATTGGAAAGTTGTAAGGCTAAGTTTTGAGCATAACTGCTTTTTCCAGATCTTTCGCCGCCGGTAATAAGGTAAATCATGTAATAATTGTTAATTATAAATTGTTAATTATAAATTTATGCTGGAACTTGTTTTTTTGAAGTTTTAAGAATGCTGGTTATTAATTTTAAAATTGCGATTGCATCATTGTGAATGTTTTCGAATTCTTTTTGATTTAAATAATCAGTTGCCTTTAATAATTCAAGCCAATAAACTGTTTCGTTTGCTTCTTTTTGAGCAATAGCAAATTTATGAATGAAGTCACTTTTGCTCTCCGCATGTTCAGCTTCTCTCATCATTGCACCAACACTAGTTCCTGATCTCAAAAGCTGTTTAGAAAGTATAAATTCTTTTTTATCATTATTTAAATATTGATATAGTTTTACAATTCTGATTGCAAAATCAAAACTTTTGTTTTTCACAACGTTGTTTTTCATAACGTTGTTTTTCATAATTAACAACTAATAATTCATAATTAACAATTAATAAGGGCAATGCCTGCAGTCATTTCCGCAACAGTTACCTCTTTTGAGATGGTACCAGGTTTTAAAAACCATATTGCCATTTTCCATGTAATAGTCAATTCCTTCGATAAGTTTATCTGTTTTGGGCAATGATGCAGCTTTATTTTTTAATGCTTTTTCAGGAGTTATTGTTTCTATATAGGCATCAATTTTATCTTCGCAGGCTTCTTTAAAGCAAACAGGACACAAACAGTCGCCTGCTTCTGAAAGATTAAAAATTGGTGGATAATCATTGCACCAGCATTTGTTTTCAACAGAGATATCTCCGCAGCTAAAGGATAGTTTCGCAACTTGGGCAAATTTTTGTTTTTGTGGTATTCATAATATGTAAAGATAAGTTTGTTGAATTTTGTAAGAATAAAAGTAAACAAAAAAATCAGAAAATGATTTACCTTTGTGGCTATTGAAAAATTAATTTGTGAAATTTCAGTATTCAAAATCTGTACTGATATTGAGTATTAACGATTTAAAATTCCAAAATAGTATAAATTTATGAAAATTTATTACCAAAATAGATTTTTGTTTTTCTTTTTTTATTCTTACAGGATGTAAAAAAAATGAAACTATTGAAGTCGCAAAGTCTCAAATTCCAAAAAACAGTATCGAATATGCTTCAGGGATTTTCTATTGTAAAACAAGAAGGATTATTCAGTAGTTACAAGTTTCAAATCCATGGCCAAATGCGAATAAGAATTTCAAATATATGTTGAAAGAAAAAGATGCAAAAGTTCCGGATAGTCTTCACAACTATATCCAAGTATAAAAGTTCCTTTAGAATCGGTTGTGGTAACTTCGACAACAAATATTCCATATCTTGAAATGCTGGATGTCGAAGATAAATTAGTTGGTTTTCCGCATACGGATTATATTTCATCTGAAAAAACAAGAGCATTAATTGATAAAGGTTCAGTGAAAAATGTTGGACAAAATGAAAAATTGAATATTGAACAATTGATCGAATTATCTCCCGATTTAATTGTTACTTTTGGTGTTGACAACAACAATCCGATGCTTGGATAATTTGAAAAAAAGTGGTTTAAATGTATTAATTCAAGGCCGATTGGATGGAGCAATCCCCGCTTGGAAAAGCGGAATGGATTAAAGCTTTACGGAGCATTATTTGGAAAAGAAGACAAAGCAAAAGAATTGTTTGATAAGATTGTTGAGAGCTACAATCAGGCTAAGAAATTAGTCGACGGATAAACCAGCAACATCAACAGTTTTATATGGTTCGATGTACGAAGATGTGTGGTACGTAGCAAAAGGAAATAGCTGGGTTGCACAATTTATGAAAGATGCGCAATCTAATTATTTATGGGCAATTTGAAAGGAACTGGAAGTGAAGGTTTGTCTTTCGAAAAAGTGTTGGATAAAGCAAAAACAGCAAATGTCTGGATTGTTACGGGATCTGTTAAAATCATTAGAAGAGTTTGACAGAAAGCAAATCCGCATTATGGTGAATTTGATGCTTTTAAAAATAAAACGGTTTATACTTTTGAAGGAAAATTTGGTGCAACAGGAGGTACTATTTTTTACGAATTATCGCCGAGCCGTCCTGATTTGGTTTTAAAAGATTATATCAAGATTTTTCATCCCGATTTATTACCAGGCTACGAATTTACTTTCGCATCAAAACTGAATTAAATTGGCAAACAAAAAACGAAATACGATTTTATTTTTCATATTTGTCTATTAGGACTGATTTTGATGTTTTTTGCGAGTATCAGCCTAGGGTCGGTTACGATTCCGTTAAAGGATGTTTATACGAGTTTAACAGGAGGACAGTCGCCAGTAAATCAACGTGGGAATATATCATTATCAATTACCGTTTGCCCAAAGCAATTACAGCGGTTTTAGTTGGAACAGGTTTGTCCATAAGCGGTTTATTGATGCAGACTTTGTTTCGTAATCCGCTTGCTGGGCCTTATGTTTTAGGATTGAGTTCAGGGGCAAGTTTAGGTGTTGCTTTTGTGATTTTGGGAGCTGGATTTTTGCCTTCTTTTTTAAGCGAAATTGCTTTTCATCATACGGAATTGTTATTGCTTCAACTTTCGGGAGTTCACTTGTTTTACTTATTGGTTTTGCTGGTTTCGCAGAAATTAAGAGATACTATGGCAATTTTGATTGTGGGTTTAATGTTTGGAAGTTTTACCACGGCAATAGTTAGTGTTTTGACTTATTTCAGTACAGCCGAACAACTTCAGAAATTCACTTTTTGGTCAATGGGAAGTCTTGGAAATCTTTCATGGGCAACGGTTGGAATTCTTGCGATTTGTGTTTTGAATTGGTTTGCTTTTAAGTGCTGCAAGCATTAAACCTTTAAATGCCTTGCTTTTGGGTGAGAATTATGCGAAAAGTATGGGATTGAATTTTAAAAGAGCCAGATTGATTATTATTTTTGCTACCAGTATTTTGTCAGGAAGCATAACTGCTTTTGCCGGCCCGATTGCTTTCGTGGGATTAGCAGTTCCGCATATTGCGAAACTTACTTTTCAAACGAGTAATCATACTGTTTTGTTCTGGAGTACTTTGTTTTTTGGATCGATCATTATGTTGTTTTGTGATGTCGTTTCGCAAATGCCCGGATTTGATGTTACGCTTCCAATAAATGCGATAACCTCTATAATTGGTGCTCCGGTTGTTATTTGGCTTTTAGTTCGAAAAAGAAATTTTAAGTAAAAACTTACAAAATATTTTTATCTTTATTTTTTAAACACATAGAAACATAGTTTAGGAAGCTGGTTAAAGGCATTTCACTTTTCTTGAATAAACATAGATTTTGAGGAAAATTGACTTGTTTCTTTAAAAATTAAGATAATGATTACGCAGAAATATTTAGATGAATTAAGTTTTAATATAATAGGAGCATGTATACAAGTACATAAAACAATTGGAAGAGGATTGCTTGAAAGCGTTTATCACGAATGTTTGAAAGAAGAATTACGTCATCGAAAAATCAATTTCTTAACAGAAATGAAAGTACCATTGGTTTATAAAAATAAAGAATTGAACGCAGACTTGAAATGTGATTTATTTGTTGAAAATTGTTTAGTTGTGGAATTGAAAGCAACCTCAGAAATAAATCCAATTCATGAAGCACAATTAATGACTTATATGAAGCTTTTAAAAGCACCAAAAGGAATTATAATTAATTTTAATTGTTTTAATATTTTTAAAGAAGGTCAAAAAACATTTGTAAATGAATATTTCAAATTATTGCCAAAGTTTTAAGCTCAAAGCTATGTGTTAATTTACGAGTAAATTTTAAAATAACTTTCAAACAAAAAGAAAATCTATGTTTCTATGTGTTTAAAAAAGACCACAATGAAAAACATATTGTCAACTTCAAACTTAAATATTGGATACAAATCCAAGAAGGCAACTGTGACTATTGCTGAAAATCTAAATTTGAATTTAACCTCAGGAAAACTAATTTCTTTAATTGGTGCAAACGGAATTGGAAAATCGACTTTATTGAGAACCATTACTGGAATTCAGCATCCTTTGTCAGGAAATGTTTTTTTGAACGATAAAAATATAAACACTTACAAACCTTTAGACTTAGCACAAAATTTAAGTTTGGTTTTAACCGAAAAATTACCGCCAAGTAATCTTTCAGTTTTTGAATTGGTTGCATTTGGACGCCAGCCTTACACAAATTGGGTTGGAACTTTGACAGATACAGATATTGAAAAAGTTCAGGAAGCTATGCAACTGACACAAATCGAAAATCTTGCCCACAAAAAACATTTTGAAATAAGCGACGGACAATTACAAAAGGTTTTAATTGCTAGAGCTTTGGCACAAGATACACCGTTGATTATTCTAGATGAACCCACAACACATTTAGATTTATTGCATAAAGTTTCTTTATTCAAATTATTGAAAAAACTCACTCAGGAAACTCAAAAATGTATTTTATTTTCGACGCACGATATCGATTTAGCGATTCAGTTAAGTGACGAAATGATTATCATGACACCAGAAAATGTAGTGCAGGACGAACCATGTAATTTAATTTCAAACGGAAGTTTTGCTTCTTTATTCAAAGACGAACATATTATTTTTGATGCCGAAAAAGGGAAGTTTATTGTGACTTGATTTGCATTCACTGCAAGGTTTTTCAAACCTTGTAGGTTTATTTTTTGGATAATAAATTATTAAATACCTACAAGGTTTGAAAAACCTTGCAGGAATCGAAATCATATTCGATTAAACTTTCAAACCAATCTGTCTTTTAGCCTCTCCAACTACAAAAGCAACCGAATTTGCAATATTAAAAGAACGAATAAGCGTTGACATCGGGATTGTTAAATGATTTTCAAATCGAGCCATAAACTCTTGACTTAAACCAACACTTTCTTTTCCAAAAACAACCAGTCTCCATCCTGAAAATCATTTTCTAAATACGATTTATCAGAATGTGAACTCATTAAAAAAACACGAGATTGATCCGGAATTTGTTTTATCCATTCTTCAACATTTGGATATTCGGTAACATCAAGATGCACCCAATAATCCAAACCTGAGCGTTTTAGGTTTTTATCATTAATAACAAAGCCAAACGGATGAATTAAGTGCAGACGGCTTTCTGTACCAACACATAATCTTCCAATATTTCCAGTATTATTAGGTATTTCAGGTTCTACAAGAACAACGTTTAGCATTTTTTTTAAATTATGAATTATAAATTATGAGTTATGAGTTTCAGAAATTATCTAATTGCCACATTTTCTAATTATCAAATTGTTCCACTTCGCGAACTTCTCCAGCCTTTAAGTTTTGCAAATATACATTTCCAATTCGAACGCGGACTAATCGCAATGTTGGAAAACCCACTGCAGCGGTCATTTTTCGAACTTGGCGAAATTTCCCTTCATTTACAGTAATCGAAGCCCAGGAAGTTGGGCCGTGACGTTCATCTCTTATTTTTTTGGCTCTTGGCCCAAAATCTGGAATCTCGGTAACAATAAAAGCAGAGCAAGGTTTCGTTTTGTATTTTCCGCCTTCAAAACCTATTTCGACACCTTTTTGCAATTGCTCGATCGCTTCGGGAGTAATAATTCCGTCTACCTGAACGTAATATTCTTTATCGACTTTTTTGCTTCTTATTTGTTCGCTTACTTTTCCGTCAGTTGTCAATAAAAGCAAACCTTCAGAATCTTCGTCAAGTCTCCCAATTGCCATTGTTCCTTCAGGAAAATCATGCAATTCACCCAAGAGCTTTTTCTTTCTTTTTAATTCATAAATAAATTGACTTAGATAGCCGTAAGGTTTAAAAAGAATAAAGTGTCTGTGCATTTTTAATTTTTTGCAAAGATAGTTTCTTTGGCAAAATTAAAAACAAAGTACAGTATATAACTATTTTTTAGTCTTTCATTTTTTTCAGCCACTGTAACACAAACCAAATTACAGTGATACCAAAAATGACAATCAAAGCAGTATAATAATTTTTGAAAAAGTCATGAAAATAGCTTCCAATAAAAATATAAGCCGAAGCCATGCACAATTTAATCAGAATAAATTCGGCATTCGACCAGCATGTTTTGATTTTAAAGAAATTCATAATTATCCAAGGTGTTAAGTAGTTATTAATAAAGGTACTAAATTTTGAAAGATGGCAATTATAAAAAAAAGCAACGTTAAGCCATAAATTTTTCAGATTTAGAAATCGTAATATTATAGTTACGAATTCAAAAAACAATAAAGCTATGGAAACGAATAATTTAGGTACAAAAAAAATAAACGGAGTACAGAAAAATGTAGATGAATCTAAAGGGAAAAATGTTTCGCACGATGGCAAAGCCGATGATGCTAATTTGAAAAAAGAAGTTGTTGCGGATAAAGACGGAAAGAAAGAAATTGTTGAACGAGCACGAAATGAAAACGAAGATATCAAAAAGGTTTCTGATAAAACAAATCCCAATAATCCCAATGCAAATCGCGGTGTAGCAACTGATGAAGAAGCTAAGAAAACAGTCGAAAATAAGGACAGGAATTCAGACATCACAGCAAACCGCTATCCGAATTCAAATCCAGAAAGTCATAAAGACAGGGGAAACATGAAATTAGATGAAGAAAGCTGAATTTATAAGGATTTTTTTGTTCTTAAAAGCAATTTTATTATCAAATAACATTTGATTAGCATATCAAGTTAATGTTATTGTAAAGTCAGGTCTCGAATCGTTTAAAGGGCAAGAACTTCGTAAATTGTAGGGACAAATTTAAATACTAAGAATATGGCACTTTTAGAAAACAAAGTGGCTTTTGTATCTGGCGGAGGTTCAGGAATTGGCCGCGCTGTTGCAGAAGCTTATGCTCAAGAAGGAGCAAAAGTTGTCCTTTCGGATATTAATGTTGAACACGGTGAAGAAACCGTAAAAATTATAAAAGACAGCGGAGGTGAAGCCTTTTTTGTAAAAGGAGATTCCTCGATTGCAAGTGATAACAAGCGTATGATTGAAGTGGCAGTTTCAAAATACGGCCGACTTGATATTGCCTGCAACAACGCAGGAATGGGCGGGCCAGCAAAGCCAACTGGCGAATATGAGCCAGAAGCTTGGGATCGCGTAATTGCGCTTAATTTAAGCGGTGTTTTTTATGCGTGTCGCTATCAATTAGAGCAAATGGAAAAAAACGGAGGTGGAAGCATTGTTAATATTGCTTCAATTCACGGTCAGGTTGCGGCGCCAAACAGTCCGGCTTATACAGCATCAAAACACGGAGTTGTGGGACTGACTAAAAATATTGCAGCAGAGTATGCCTTGAAAAATATTCGCTGTAATGCAGTTGGTCCAGGTTATATTGAAACCGCTTTATTAAAAGACAATTTAACAGATAATATGATGGATGCCGTTGCGGCAAAAGCACCAATGAATCGTTTAGGAACTGCTAAAGAAATTGCAGATCTGGTTGTATTTTTAAGTTCCGAAAAATCGTCTTTTACAACAGGAAGTTATATAATTGCAGACGGAGGATATACTGCGATCTAAATTTAAAATATAAAATTGAAAAAGGCTGTCTCGAAAATAGGCAGCCTTTTTTTGTATTAATAAGCAATTAATTTTTTAAAAACATCAAAATCTGGTTCTGGTACAATGGGGTAAAAATATTCCAGTTGCCATTGTTGTGTTTTTTTTGCTTGTTTACTTTCGGTTTCATCCCAAGGCGGGTAAACTCTCATGGCTCTTTTTCCTTCGTGGGTTTTTGACGAAAAAACACCTTTTTCCAGCAAAACATTTTTTGGGAAAATGAATTGCCCTAAAAGAGCATCTTTTCGAACACTGACGATAGCAAAATCGATAGCATCATCAAAATCAAATGGTTCAATGATTCCGAGTCGGCTTCGTTTCCACAAAGTTACAAATTGTCCTGTTTTTGTTGGAGTAATTTTAGCCTCACGATAGCAAATGTTTTTTTCATTCATCGAAAAACGATAAGCACTGTAGTCAATGCTCTCACTTTCCTGCTGAGGCTGCGTGCAATCAAAATCAAAGCAATCATAAACTAGTTCTTTGGCTAAAATTAAATCCTTGGGGAAAGATTTATGGTTCGACCAGTGGTTTTTTACGATCATTTTGAGAAGACTGGCTTTTAGGCTTGTTTTCAAAATTATGTAGGTTTAGGGGGTTACGTTGGTTTGGGTTGTTAAATAGTTAGTTTTTTTTTAAAATGAAACATTCAATCCAAAATTCAATCCCCATTGGAATTGATTAAAAGACTGAGCGCTCAAAGGGTTAATATAATAGTTCATCGCTGGTTCTACAAATATATTTGTTTTTTTATAAACTCGGTATTGTATTGTACTGCTCAAAGTCGAACCGTAAACAAAATCATTTGCATTCTCATTTTCGCCAATCGAATTTCCATTAAGAGCGAGATTGTTTGCTATTAATTTTCCAACAAAACCGCCAGTATTTAAACTGATATTTGCTTTGTTTTTAGAAAAAATCGAATACGAAACTTCTAACGGCATTTCGATATATTTTAAACTCTGATCTATATTTCCAGTCGCCAAATTGTCACTTTTTAATGCGTTTTTTGTCGCGTATTAGACACAAGTACATAACCTGTTTCTGATTGAAATTTGACGTGAACCGTAGCGTTTTGGACAAAATAGTCACTGCTTCCTAAAAATGCATTATTTTTCGTGCTAATATAAGAAACATTTGCAATACTTTGTCCTAATTTATTTATTTTAAAACCAGAACCAACAGCCCATTTTTTATTTAGCTTGTATTTTGTTTTTACACCATAACTGTTAGTTGACTTTGAATCGTTAACATTGCCAAGTGTTTTGTCATTTTTGTAGTTTTCAGAATTTGCTACTCCGGCAAAAACTTCAAGCGCCCATTTTTCGTCAATTAAAGCCTTATTAGGATTTTTTTCTTTCTCTTTTTTTGCTTCAGGAGTTATGATTCCTTTTTCCAGATTTTGAAGCTCTGCTAATTGTAGAGAATCCTGTTTGCTTAAAACAACATTATTAAACTTCGAATTACTTTTCTGTGTATTGTCAGCAATTGTTTTTTCTGATTTTAGAGTCTTATCCGCAGTTTCCTTTTTATTTTCAGCAAGCATATTTTGTTTGCTTCCCGCAGAATTTGTGTTCGCAGCATTTAAAGCAATATTATTATTGGATTTCGAATTCAAATTGTTTTCAAAAACAGAATTTGGAAGCTGATTTTTTGAAGCTTTACTGAATGAATTTGCCTTTTTGCCTGTAAACGTTTTTTCTGCTAAAACTTTGTCAAGATTTCTTTTTTCGTTTTCTGCAGATTGATTTTTCTCTGCTCCATTAAATGTGTTTTGTTTCTGCGAAGAATAATTTTTAAATGCTAAACCTTGATTTGAATTTCCTTTTTCAGCATTTAATTTTTGAGGTTCCGAAGCATTAAACTGATTTTTCTCTGCTGAATTAAATCTATTTTGTTTTTCGGAACTATAATTTTTAACAGCAACTGCTTGATTCAGATTTCTTTTTTCTGCATTTGATTTTTGATTTCCAGAAATAGAAAATTTAGCTTTCTTTTCTTCAACTGCAGTTTCTTCGGCGACAGCCTGATTTGAATTGCTGTTTACAATATTTGATTTTGATTCAATTGTTTTAGAACTGCGTTCCGTTTTAGAATCGGCATTAGCAACTGCTGTTTCTTTTGTTGAATTTACAGACGAATTATTATTAGTTGGATTTGAAGCCTTTTCTGAATTTGAATTTACAATACCGTTTTTATTATTTTCTGAATTTTGATCATTTGGTGAAGCCAGTTTTTTGTGGTTTTCACCATTATTGTTTTCATCAAGAACTACATTGTTTTTTTCTAAAGATGTACCAGTATTGATTTTATTGCCAGAGTCAGACAAAACAGCAGGAAGCGATAAGCCTAATAATAGGCATGCTGCAGCCGACCACCAAAGAATAGCTCTTTTTTTCTTTTTTGGTTTGTCTAATTTTTCCTCAATGTTTGCCCACAATTCTGGGGGTGGAATACTTGAAAAGTTTTCCATTGATGAAAAAATATCTTCTATGTTTTGTTTTTTCATGCTATTTTAAAATTTTTTATGCTCAAAATCCTTTTTTGCAAAATTCGCTTCGCCCGATTTAAATTTGATTTTGATGTTCCTTCTGAAATTTTTAATAATTCGGCTATGTCTTTGTGTTTCATTTTTTCAAAAACATACAAGTTAAAAACCGTCCGGTACTGATCAGGTAAATCCCGGATGTATTCCAGTAATTTTTCTTGTTCTATCGGAATAATATCTAATTCTTCTTCTTCGGTAAAATCAGTATCAGGATCAAAAACATCTAAAAAGAAACTTTCTTTTTTCTTTTTATTTAAAGTTTCAATTAGTTTATTAATGAAAATACGTTTTAGCCAGCCTTCAAAACTTCCTTCGAATTTGTATTGGCTTATTTTTTGAAAAACAATTACAAATGCCTCTTGGAAAACGTCCTTCGCATCGTCTTCATTTTTCATATACTTCAAGCAAATACCATATAAGACAGGAGAGAACAACTGATAAATTTTCAGTTGTCCGCCTCTGTCATTTTCCATGCATTGCCTGATATATATATCTAAATCGTCTTTCAAAAATGGTTTTTATTTGGTTTTGCAAAAATAGTTTTTATAAACTTAAAAAACTACCTTTTATAAATGCTTCGCGTTGCATCCTGACTATTACTGACGATTGTTAAGTTTTGATTATCAAGATTTTCTATGACGTAGGTTTTCCCTTCAAAAGTTATCAGGTCATGTTGTGAATGGTCAAAAAACCTGTGCCTTTTTCGATCTGATAAGGACTGTTTCTAATTTCTACATCGTTTTTATAAGTGATAACTCTCCCTTCCGGAGTAAATACTATTTTTTTGTTGAAACCAGTAGTTTTTGGTGTGGCCGTATAAGGATTAGTTGTTCCTCCAACTGATTTTTCCCAAATCCAGGTATTGACAATAGAACCTGAACTTACAACTTTAAGATTCCAGAGAATATCCTGTTGTGAAAAGGCTAAATACAATAAATAATATAGAAAGTTTTTTCATAACCAGATTATTTTAAACTCGTGATTTTATCCTGGATTGCTTTTTTGAAAGTTTTATTGTCTGCACTTTGATCAGCAGTATCATTATTGTCGATATAAATTTTGGTTGCAACTGCACCTTGTTTCAACTCAAAATAAATACCATCCTTGATCTGCTGAATCTGGCGTACCGTAGATTTTTGTTTGTCCTTTTAAAGTTCAAAATTTCTGCAGGGACATTTTTCAAAAACAAAGTATATTCACCTCTTTTTCCAGTTGAAGCAAATTAACTATTGCTTAAAATCGTAATTACCGCTTACCACATATTGAAAATTCAAAATATTAAATTCGTTTATCTGAAAAAAGTTTTGACAGGCAGCTCCTGTGCAATTTACTAAAATATGTTCCAATAACCATATTGTCTGGACTTTCTGTATTTCTGTTAAAAATAATTGATTTGGAAGTTTTAGGAATCAGGATGTAATCTGCCGGATACGTAGGCAGTTTGTGAAATGATTTCTCCAACTTGAGGAGCATTTTCGTAAAAACTGATTACAATTTCGCAATTGTTTTCAACAATAGAAGTAATTTTTATCTATAGCCGTTTGTTGGTTTTCATTCCGGCAAAAATACCAACTAAATAGTTTTTAGTAAAATCGATAGTAGGATCGTCTGTGGAACTGGACAAGTATTTTCATGTTTTGAAAAAGTAGCTTTCCATCTTTATCTTGAGTGTTAAAAACAAAGCCGTGGCATTTTCGTCAAATTTTATGGCATAAATTACATAAAAGAGGAAATCCTGTAAATCCACATCGGTATTTGCTCCACAATCAACATTCATATCATCATTTCCAAGCGAACAGGAACTAAATCCAAAAGCTATAAACAAGCCTAGCATTAATTTTTTCATTGTATTATTTTAATAGGTTATATTTTGTAGATGACTGAGGTTTGAAATGGTTGCGTAAAAATGTTTTTTTACTTTAATTTTTTTAAATGTTTATTTAATTTAGAATGTTCACGAATTCGTGAAATTTTAATTTTAAAAATTAGCTCTACGTATTATTGCGTACTTTTACTTAAAAAAAACTTAGTTATGTTTGACTTTCTTCCAATTTTAGGAGCTTTTGTTATAGCGCTGTTTTTAGGTATTTACTTAGGAAAGCAGTTGATGTTCGGCCAAATCGCAGACTGAAAAAGTGAGTTTGGAAGAAAAATTAAATGCAAATGTAAATCAGTTACAGTTGCAAAAAGAACAATTTGAAAGTGAAAGAAATAATTTTCAGAAACAGCTTCAATTAATTAATTCTGAAAAAGAAAATATCAGAACCGAAAAAGACAGCCTCGCAATTCAGCTTTCTAAGAAAGAAGTCGATTTTGAAAATTTATGGGAACGCCATAAAGAACAGAAAAATGAAATAACCGAACTTCAGGAAAAATTCACCAAAGAATTTGAAAATCTGGCCAATAAAATCCTCGAAGAAAAGTCGGCTAAATTTACAGAGCAAAACAGCGAAAACATGAAAAATATCTTGTTGCCATTTCAGGATAAAATTCAGGGTTTTGAAAAAAAAGTAGAACAGACACATAAAGAAAGCATTGATTATCATGCCGCTTTACGCCAACAAATTATAGGTTTAAGCGAAATGAATGCACAAATGAGTAAAGAAACGCTCAATTTGACCAAAGCTTTAAAAGGTGATACTAAAATGCAAGGAAATTGGGGAGAACTGGTTTTGGAACGCGTTTTAGAAAAATCAGGTTTAGAAAAAGGGCGCGAATATGAAGTACAGCAAAGTTTTACAAACACTGAAGGAACTCGTGTTTTGCCCGATGTTGTGATTAATTTACCTGATGGAAAGAAAATGATTGTCGATTCTAAAGTTTCGCTGGTTGCGTATGAAAGATGGATCAACGAAGAATCTGAAATTTTGAAAATCGATTTTCTAAAAGAACATGTCGGTTCTATAAAAAGACATGTAGAACAACTTGGAAATAAAAATTATCATGATTTATATCAAATTGAAAGTCCAGATTTTGTCTTGCTTTTTATTCCGATAGAACCTGCTTTTGCCATTGCATTAAATGAAGATTCGACTCTATATAATAAAGCTTTTGATAAAAATATTGTGATTGTAACGCCAACTACGCTGTTGGCGACTTTACGTACAATCGACAGCATGTGGACAAATCAAAAACAGCAGGAAAATGCTTTTGAAATTGCCAGACAAGCCGGAGCTTTATATGATAAATTTGAAGGTTTTGTGACTGATTTAGTCCGAATTGGAAATAAAATCAAAGACACTAAAACCGAATACGAAAGTGCCATGAGCAAATTAGTTGACGGAAGAGGGAATTTAATTTCGAGTGTTGAAAAATTAAAGAAAATGGGAGCCAAAGCAAAAAAATCGCTTCCTGAAAATATTATTGCCCGAGCTTCAAATTTAGATGAAAATGAATTATTGAATTAAAAAAAAAATTAAACACATACAAACATAGGTTTAGTTTGTCTTTAAAAGAATAAAGAAAGAAACTCGTTTCTCACACATAGAAACCTTTGCGAATTTATATAAGTGAAACGCCTTTTTTAAGTTTCCAATAAGCTATGATTCTATGTGTTTTAAAAAAATACAACTAATCAAAAAATACCATAAAAACAAAAAACATGACTGCAGATTTCAAACTCGTTTCATCATCAAAAATCAGTATTTCCGAATTAATGCTTCCATCGCATACCAACTTTAGCGGTAAAATTCACGGGGGATATATTTTACAATTACTAGATCAGATTGCTTTTGCTTCAGCATCAAAATTCAGTGGTAATTATTGCGTTACGGCTTCTGTTGATACCGTAAACTTTTTAAAACCTATTGAAGTAGGCGAATTGGTAACCATGAAAGCTTCGGTAAATTATGTGGGAAGAAGTTCGATGGTTGTTGGAATTCGTGTTGAAGCCGAAAATATTCAGACTGGCGTTATAAAACATTGCAATTCATCATATTTTACAATGGTTGCCAAAGATAAAGATGGAAAAAGTGTTCAGGTTCCTGGACTTATTTTATCAAGTCTTGAAGAAGTGCGCCGTTTTAGAAAAGCAATCAAACATATTGAAATTAAAAAAGAAGCTGAAGAACATGAAAAAGTTGCAAATGTAAATTCTATCGAAGATTTAGCGAGCTTGGATAAATATAATGTGCTTTTAGAAATCAGTTAGTGAAAATATATTATGAGTTGTGAAATGTAAAACTTCTAACATTTTACAACTCACATTTAACATTTCACAACTGACAATTCACATTAAAAAATATTCACAAATATTTAGGATTAGCAAAAGAACTTTGTACCGAGAAATTTCGTAACTTTAAGTATACATTAATAGGTTATGTAATATTTCACTGAGTACTGCCATTCAATTTTTTAAGCCAAAATCTTAAGTTCTGATTTTTCTCTTCTTAAAATAAAAAAATCGAATGACATAATTGTTTAATGATGACGATTATGAAAAGAACTACTTTATTAATTTTGCTTTTTACTGCTTATTCTCTTGTTGCTCAAGATAAATTTTTCACTAATACGGGAACGATAAATTTTGAAGCATCGGTTCCTCTTTTTGAAGAAATAAAAGCCGTAAACAGACAGGTTGCGATTGTTTTAGAGCCTCGAACAAGTACATTTATCTGTACTGTAATTATCAAAGATTTTCGTTTTAAATTGGATTTGATGCAAGAACATTTTAATGAAAATTATATGGAAAGCGATCGATATCCGAAAGCTGTTTTTAAAGGTAAAATCGAAAAATTTGATTTGAAGGATATAAATGAAGTTGAAAAAGAATACTTAATACATGGAAAATTAGTTGTAAGAGGGAAATCGAAGCAAATCGCGGTTAAAGCTTTAATTAAAAAAATGGGTGATGGAATTCAGATTATATCCGATTTTCCAATCCCGATCGCTGATTTTAATATTCAGATTCCGAGCAGAATTGCGTCAAAAATTTCTGAAACAGCCAACACTGAATTAACAGGAATAATCAGAACAGATAACGCAGGTTATCTTACTTTGAAATGAAGTTTAATTTAAACAACTCAAAAGTGTTCGTTCAAGATCTGTAAACTGGAACTCAAACCCGGTTTTCTGGATTTTTTGCGAAGAAACACGCTGTCCTTTTAAAACCGCTTTGCTCATTTCTCCTAAAGTAATTTTTAGTAAAAAAACAGGGATTTTAGGAACCCAGATCGAATAACCTAAAATCTTCGCTAATGTTTTTGAAAATCCAGAGTTAGTAGTATTGTCTGTTACACTGGCATTATAGGCGCCTTGCATATGTTCGTCTGTAATTGCTTTTAGATAAATCTGCGCTAAATCTTCAATATGAATCCAGGCTAAATATTGTTTTCCGGTACCGAGAACTGCACCAAAGCCAGATTTAAAACTCGGAATCACTTTTTTTAGAAAACCTTCATCTTTCCCAAAAACAATTCCGGTTCTGATTTTTACCGTTCTAATTCCGAGCGTACTTATTTTATCGGCTGTGTTTTCCCAAATTTTGCAGGTTCTTCCTAAAAAATCTTTTGCCGAAGGTGTTTTTTCCGTACATATTTTATGACTTGTGATTGCCCCATAAATTCCAATTCCTGATGCCGAAACAAATGCATTTAATGTTTTGTTGTTTTCTTTTAGAATCGAAAAGATAAGCTCAATTGGTTTTGTGCGGCTTTCTAAAATGACTTTTTTACGTCTTTTGGTCCATCGTTTTTCAACAATGCCTTCGCCGGCCAAGATGAATAATATAATCAGCATTTCAGAACAGCTTCGTTTTCGATGAAATTATTTTTAAATTCCATTTGTAATAGGTAATTGAGGGTATTTTTTATGCTCAAACCGACTTAAAATAGATACCGAAAATCCGTTGTCGATAAGAACATCTGTTAGATGTTTACCAACAAATCCAGTTCCTCCGGTTAGTAAAACATTTTGAACCATAATATTTATAATATTTTTAACAGTGTAGATTGTTTAAGATTATGTAAAGATACTTAAACAATGCTTACCTTTAATGCGAATTCTAAATTTTAATAAAATGGCGACTAAAAAGAAGATAATTACCAAAGATGATATCGTTTCAATATACATGAATGAAGTTTTAGAAAAAGGCCAAAAGCCAAAATCAGTTTATCATTTTGCCAAAGAAAATGATTTTCGCGAAGCGGAGTTTTATACTTTTTTTGGAACGCTTGAAGGGTTAGAAAAAGAGATATTTAGGCTGCTTTTTTGTAAATACAGTTAATTGATTCACAAAAATGAAGAATATCAGCAATACGATATGAAGAATAAAATGTTGAGTTTTTATTTTACTTTCTTCGAAATTTTAACTGCTAATAGAAGTTATGTTTTGCAATCACTGAAACTCGACAGAAATCCGATTAAAAAATTTCGTACAGCTCACTTCGCTTCGAAATAGTATTTAAAGAATATGTTTCAGAAATTCTGACAGATGATTATAGACTGGAACAGGAAAAACTCCAAAAATTTCAGGAAAAAGCCATTCAGGAAACGCGCATGGTTGCAACTCATGATGACAATTAAATTTTGGATGGATGATGAATCTGCCGGATTTGAAAAAACAGATATTTTTATTGAAAAATCAGTGAATGCTTCGTTCGAATTGATGAATGTTGCGCCAATGAACCATTTGATAGATTTTGGCAAATTTTTGTTCAAGGAAAAAATATACAGCAAACAATGAAAACAATCGATTATATCCCAACTTCAAAAATAGAAAGGGCCAGAAAATTGGTCCAAACCGGCGCCAAAATTAGGAGTGAACTATGTTAAGCATTATGCTGAAAAAATGGTGAATTCTGATTTAACCACGAGATAAACTAAACGAAAATAACGCCGAAGATATTTACGACGGACTAAAAAGCTTAAAAGGAAGTGCCCTAAAGGTAGCCCAGATGCTAAGCATGGATAAGAACTTTTTGCCTCAGGCTTATGTTGAGAAATTTTCAGTTTCGCAGTTTTCAGTTCCGCCTCTTTCTGCGCCGTTAGTTTTAAAGACTTTCAAAACTAATTTTGGAAAAACACCTTATGAAATTTTCGATGAATTTAATCCAAATTCAGTAAATGCTGCTAGTATTGGTCAGGTGCATTTGGCTAAGAAAGATGGTAAAAAGTTGGCTGTTAAAATTCAGTATCCGGGTGTTGCCAACAGCATTTCGTCTGATTTGGCTTTGGTAAAACCAATTGCAATCCGAATGTTTAATTTGCAAGGAAAAGATTCTGATAAATATTTTAAAGAAGTCGAAGACAAACTGATAGAAGAAACTAATTATTTGTTCGAATTGAAACAAAGTCAGGAAGTTGTTAATGCTTGCAATAAAATCGAGAATATTATCTTTCCCGAATTATTATCCTGAATTTTCATCGGAGAAAATCATCACAATGGATTGGATGACGGGAATTCATCTTTCTGAATTTACGGCAATAAATACAAATCAGGAAGTTGGAGATAAAATTGGACAGGCGCTTTGGGATTTTTATATGTACCAAATTCATGTTTTACGAAAAGTTCATGCCGATCCGCATCCGGGGAATTTTTTGGTTGATGATAAAAATCAATTAATTGCTTTGATTTTGGCTGTATGAAACAAATTCCTGAAAGAGTTTTACACTCCATATTTTGAGTTAATCAATAAAAATGTAATCACAGATGAGAAGCGTTTTAATGAGAAATTGTTCGAATTAGAAATTCTTCGTCCAGATGATACACCTGCGGAAATTGAATATTTCACCGAAATGTTTCATGATCTACTATCACTTTTCACCAGACCTTTTCAAAACGAAACTTTCGATTTTGCCGATGAGACATTTTTTCAATGCGATTGCGCAAATTAGGAAAACGCTTTCTCGAACGATACAAATCTGAAAAAAATGAACGGAAACCGCGGTTCAAAACATTTTATTTACATGAACGTACTTTCTTCGGACTTATATAATTTAATGTTCGATTTGAAGGCGAAAATAGTGGTGGAGAATTATTTGAAATATTGAAAAAGTTTATGTTTGTTTTAAGTTTCAGGTTTCAAGTTTCAAGTTTCGCAAACTTTACACATTTACCGACCTTTGTCAAAGTTTAAAATTTTGACAAAGGTTTATTTACGTCTAAATTGGTCAACTTGAAACTTGAAACTTGAAACCTGAAACAAAAGAAACAAAACAAACTATTTCAAAATCCCAGCTTTATAAGTCGCAATCGCCCGATCTCTCGCAAAAGCATGATCAACCATAGGTTCATTATAACCCAAATCAAATTCAGGAATCCATTTACGGATATATATTCCTTTTTCGTCAAATTTCTTTCTGTTGAATTTCGGGATTAAAAACCCTGAAATAAGGTGCAGCATCGCAACCCGTTCCTGCCGCCCATTGCCAGTTCCCTACGTTTGAAGCCAATTCAAAATCTAGTAATTTTTCGGCAAAATACGCTTCGCCCCATTGCCAGTTAATCAATAAATGTTTGCATAAAAAACTAGCTACAACCATACGAACACGATTGTGCATATAACCGGTTTCATTTAAGTTGACGCATTCCCGCATCGACCATTGGATATCCAGTTGTTCCGGAACACCAGCGTTTGAAATCTTCTTCGTTATTTCGCCATTTAATTCCGTCGTAAGCCGATTTAAAATTGTGATTCACACAATTTGGAAAACTAAAAAGAATCTGAATAAAGAATTCTCTCCAAATCAATTCACTTAAAAAAGTCTGATTTTTTCGATTGGCCCAATTCACTAATTTCCGAATACTTACGGTTCCAAAACGCAAATGTGGCGAAAGATAAGAAGTACTGTCTAAAGCTGGAAAATCTCTCGTTTCTTTATAATTTGAAATTTGAGTTAAATCATGTGGCTGTACTTTTATGGAACTTCTTTCAAAACCAATTTGTGATAATTCTGGAAATGGAAATTTATTTTTTAGCAAAGTTAGATTGAAATAGGAGTTTGAGTATCATATTCTGGAGCTTGCTCCTGAAAAATGATATTTTTCGAGCCATTTATTTTTATATGGAGTATAAACAGTGTACGGAAGTCCGTCAGCTTTTGTGATTTCTTTTTCTTCAAAAATTACGTGATCTTTGAAAGAGAAAGATTCGATATTTGTTTTCCTTTAATAAAGCAGAAATTGCAAAATCTCGTTTTATGGCAAAGGCTCATAATCTTTATTGAAGAAAATACTTTTGAATGTCAAATTCTGCAAATAAGTGATTTCCAAACTTCTGTTGTTTTTCCTTTTTTGATTAAAATTGAAGAATTGAATTCGCTTAGCTGTGCATTTATTTTTTGAAGTGAATCATAAATAAAACTTACTCTGGCATCATTTTTTGGAAGATTTTCCAGAATATCTTCATCAAAAATAAATAATGGAATTACAGGAAAATCAGATTTAAGAGCGTGAAATAATCCGGTATTGTCTTCTAAACGCAAATCGCGTCTGAACCAGAAAAAAGAAACTTTTTGTTTTGTCATTGTATTGGTTATGTCTTGACGAATATTTGTCTTATGTATTTTTTTAAACACATCGAAACATAGATTTTTATCTTTTTGACTTATAAAGATTAAAAAAAAAGAAACTAGTTTCTTAACACATAGTTCTCAAAAATTGTCATCCTTAGCGAAGTCGAAGGACCGCGAGAAGCTCTACAAAGATTGCCAATTCTCTATATTTTGCGTATACTATGTTTATTTATGCAAGTGAAACGCCTTTATTAAGCTATGAAAATTATGTTTCTATGTGTTTGATATTTTTTTGCTTCCCATTAATTTGTACGACTTGTGGCTCTTTTTTTGAATTGAACAATTCTTCAATTTTGTTGCGTCGAAAATCGAATATTGTTTTTAGTTTATCTTTTACAATTATCGTGTTCATTAATCTGCCTAAGATTCCGAGAGGAAGGGCATAATGAACGATGTCTGTCATTTTTGTTCGGCCGTCTTTTGTGCGTTCAAAAAAATGTTTGTGATGCCATAATTTGTAGGGACCAAAACGCTGAATGTCGATGAAATATTCGTTTTCTTGGCAAGCTGTAATTTCGGTTACCCATGAAATTTTGATTCCGAAAAGCGGTTTTAAAGTATACGTGATGAGTTGTCCGTGATACATTCGTTTTTCATCGAAATCCTTAATTTCAAAACTCATATTATCAAGTGTTATGGTTTGAAGATTTTTTGGACTCGAGAAAAAATCCCAACATTCTTCAACACTTGAATTCACATATTGTACGGTTTCTATTTTGTATAATTTCATTTCGCTTAAGTCAATTGTTGCAAATATTTCTTATAGAGTTACATTTTATAATACTTAAAAGGTACAAACAACATTCCGAAACATTCTCCTTTTTCTTTATTGAGATGTTTATGGTGTATTTTATGTGCTTTTCGGAGTCCGATGAGGTATTTGTTTTTGGTGTTTTTGAACCATTTAAAACGCTGATGAATCAAAACATCGTGAATTAAAAAATAACAGATGCCGTAAAGCGTTATGCCACAAGCAATGAAAAACAAATAATTGAAACCGGCCTGAGCACCAAAATAAAATAAGAAGAATACTCGGAGTCGCAAAAATGACAAAGAAAATGTCGTTGCGCTCAAAAGTATGCTCGTATTTTGGCTGATGATGATCTGCGTGAAAATACCACATAAATCCATGCATTACGTACTTGTGCGTAAGCCATGTAACACATTCCATGAACAGAAAAACACCTAAAAAGATTAAAAAAGAAATCATTTTTTATTTGTTGAGTATTAAAATTATGACTTAATTTTTTAGAGTTTAGCTTTAAATTATAAAAGATTAACTCAAAAGATTAAATTTTTTCTCTTGTCATCCTGAGCGAAGTCGAAGGACCGTAAGCAACTCCGCAACGAAAATCCAATCTTTGTCGAGCTTCTCGAGGTCCTTCGACTTCGCTCAGGATGACAAACTGTTGACTCAATCTTTATACGAATTTCAATTTATAAGTTACAAAAGATTGGGCTAAAAGTCCTGCTTTTGTATAATTTGAAACCCTGATTCTCGAATTTCCAATTTCGTGATACGGCGTATTTTTTAATTTTTTAAGTAATTTTTTATAATAAATATAAGCCGTATAAACGCCAAATTTTGCTTCAATTGGAAGTTTTACGATTCCCTGATAAGCAATTCGGAAATCTGTCTTCAATTTCTTTGATGATTTTCGTCTTTTGCATCTTCATTGAAGATTTTAAGATCGATTCCGGGAAAATAATTTCGGTTTAAAATCAGATTATCGTCTTTTAAATCTCTTAAGAAATTCACTTTTTGAAAAGCTGATCCTAATCGCATGGCTTCGTGTTTTAATTGTTCATATTTGTTGATTCTTTTCCGGCTACAAAAACTTTTAAACACATTAACCCAACAACATCGGCAGAGCCATAAATGTAATCTTCGTATTCGGTTTGAGTGTTGTAAGTTGATTTTATAAGATCCAGTTTCATGCTTTTTAAAAACGCCTGAACTAAATCATCGGTAATATTATATTGTTTTACCGTATGCTGAAAGGAGTTTAAAATCGGATTGAGGCTAATACCCATTTCCATTGCTTTGTAATATTCTTTTTCAAAATCATTAATGAGATTTTCTTTTTCATAATCGTGAAAAGAATCTACGATTTCATCAGCAAAACGAACAAATCCATAAATGCTGTAAATGCCATCACGAATACTTGGCGGCAAGCATTTTTACGGCAAGGGAAAATGAAGTACTGTAGTTTTGCGTAACCAATTTACTGCATTTGAAAGAAACGGCGTCAAATAGTGATTTCATCTTTTTATGATCTTAGAGATTTTTGAATTAACTCAGCAACCAATTTTCCCGAAATTAAGGCAGGCGGAACCCCTGGGCCAGGAACGGTTAATTGTCCTGTGAAATATAAATTACGTACTTTTTTGCTTTTTAGTTTTGGCCTTAAAAAAGCAGTCTGCGTTAAAGGTATTCGCCATTCCGTAAGCATTTCCTTTGTACGCGTTATAATCAGTTACAAAATCATTTTTGCAAAATGACTTCTTAAATATAATGTTATTTTTAATTTTTTGTTGTGTAAGCTCTTCAAAACGAGTGATTATCTTTTCGAAATATTCTTCCCGTAGTTCTTCATGTATCTTCAATTCCCGGCGCAAGCGGAATTAAGAAAAATCCAGCATTCCATTCCTTCTGGTGCAGCGGTGAGATCTGTTTTAGATGGAAAATTGGCATAAAATAAAGGCGATTCTGGCCATTGTGGATTATCATAAATATGCTTTTGCATGTTCGTCGAAATCAACATCAAAAAATAAAGCATGATGCGAAATATTTTCTATTTTTTTATTGAAGCCAATGAAAAATAAGAGCGAAGAAGGAGCGAAAATTCGACTTTCCCAATATTTTTCAGAATACGCGCGATGTTCTTTTTCTAATAAATTTTCAGTATGCTGATAATCGGCACCACTTAAAATGATGTCTGCTTTTATGATTTTTCCATTGATTACAATTCCCGTTGCGGTTTTATTTTCAACTATTATTTTTTCAATTGGCGAATTGGTTTTAATCGTAACACCTAAGTTCCAAATGCCAATTTTTCAATGCCTCGAACAACATCAAACATTCCTGTTTTTGGATGCCAGGTTCCGAAGCCAAAATCGGCATAATTCATGAAATTATAAAAAGAAGGTGTTTTGCTGGGTTTTGCTCCAAGAAATAAAACTGGAAATTCAAGAATCTGAATTAATCTTTGGTTTTTGAATTTCTTTCGGATATCGTGACTCACAGTTGCTCAAAAACTGATTTAGTTTTAAAGCTGTTTTTGGAGTAATTAATTCTAAAGGAGAAACTCCGGGGCGATATACAAGATCTTTAATTGCAATATCATAATTGCTTTTTGCCTGATCGATGAAGTTTTGGAGTTTGTTTCCACTTCCTTTTTCGATTTCTTCAAAAGCAGCTTTTATTTCTTCTAAATTGTCATAAATGTTGATAAAATCATTTGTTCCAAAATAAACGCGATAAGCAGGATTAAGTTTTATGAGTTCGTAATAATCGGAAGTCTTTTTATTAAAATCCTCAAAAAAGCGATCAAAAACATCTGGCATCCAGTACCAGCTTGGTCCCATGTCAAAGGTAAAGCCGTCTTTTTTGAATTGTCTGGCTCGACCCCCAATTGTTGGATTTTTTTCATAAATGGTAACCTCATGTCCTTGCTTTGCCAAGTAACACGATGCAGCTAAAGAGGAAAAGCCGGATCCTAATATGATAATTGTTTTTGTCATTTGTTTAACAAATATACAAAAACTTTAAACAAAAAATTAAATTTCTTCTATAGTTTCTTCCATTGAATCAAAAATATGAATGCGCTCATGTAAATTCGATTTCTCAATATGTTCGACCATATTACCCATAAGCCAGATTTCGTTATTTTTAAGCAACAACTTTTGTCCCATCGTTTTTACATACTGATTAATAACAGTTCGGTCTGGCTGAACGGTCATGAAAGAAATAAACGTTATATTTTCAAAATGTCGAGTAAGATCCTGCAAGTTTTCAATAGGCATGCTTTCGCCTAAATAAATAGTTTTGTACCCTTTTGATAAAATTTCGTATTGAAGATATAAAAGGCCAATTTGATGAACTTCATTTAAAGGCAATGAAAGAACAAAGATTCGGTCTGTTTTGGTTGGTTTTAATATTTGAAGACTTTCTGTATAAATTAAAATTTTCTGTTTGATCAAATGACTCATAAAATGTTCATTTGCCGGTGTTATGGTTTCAGATTGCCATAACAAGCCCAATTCTTTCAACAATGGAAGAAAATGTTCTTTAAAAACTTCTTTAAAGCTTTTTTCTGAAATAAGCCAGTCAAAAGTATTGAAGAATAGTTCTTGGTCAAAATTCATCATTGCCATTTTAAATGAAGTGATGGCATAGTTTTGTGAATTTTTCTTAGAAATAATTTCACGTACTAATTGCGGGATTCTGTCCTCAGGATAAGTAGCGATTTTAGAAATTTTATAACCATACTGATGCAGTAAAGTTATATTTAAAAGTTTCTGTAAGTTTTGTAAATTATATAGTCTGATATTGGTATCCGTTCGCATTGGTTCAAGAATATTATATCTTTTTTCCCAAATGCGAATTGTATGCGCTTTTATGCCAGATAAGTTTTCTAGGTCTTTTATGCTGAAAACTGTTTTTATATTGTTTACCATTTCTTATTATTGAGTAAACAAAAATAAAATAAAATCTGAAAAAACCTCTAAAACTTTACCAAAATGATAGATTATTGAAAGTTTGTAGTCTCATACTGATTTAATTTGTCCAGATGAAGAATTGTTTTAGACGCGTTTTTGCTTCTGTTGTACATAGTTACAAATTTTGCGCCGTATATAATTTCGTCAAAAGTATACGAAGTTCGAGCAGCAACCGTGTTACTAAACATGTCATCAAAAGTGGTAATAAAAACTAAAATTTCGCCATGTATTTTTTTAAAATCTTCTTCGGTAAAATTATATAAAGGACTGTTTTTTGTAATAGGATGTACCAATGTCCAACTTAATGTAAGAGCATTGATTTTGTCTAATTCCAAATCGAGACTGTAGAATTTATTCACTTGTACGCCATTTTCCTCAATACTTAATCCTAAAGTTATTTTTGCTGTAGCATCAGTAAAATTGGTGTTTTTAAAAGGTACAAGCCGAATCATTAAACCTTTATTTTCTCCATAAGGCGAAATTAAAGCATTGTGGGAAAATTTTAAAAATGCGGTAGGTTTACTGAATCTTCCAAAAAACAATCCTGTTGCAATTGCAAAGCTTAATAATCCAATTAGCGCTTCGGCAGCTGACAACGCGCTTGTTAAAAATCCAGTTGGACTAATATGTCCATAACCAACCGTGGTAAATGTTTGTGCGCTAAAAAAATAAGCCTGTCCAAATTGCTTTAAAATGCTTTGAGACTGTTCGATTCCGTCAAGATGTTCAATTCCAATGGCATAATAAATGACTGCAAAAATAAAATTGATGACAATGTAAAAACTAAATAAAATGAGCATGAATTTCCAATTTGGCATATCAATCATGGTATGGTACCAACTGATGCGACGAAATAAATTCATACCTCTTTTTTCAACATTTGCAGTTCCGTTTTTATTAACAAATCTTCCGCCGTAACTTTCTGCATTGGTTCCAAATCCAGAATTTTTATCTGTTTGAGCGTTGTTATTTATTTTTTTAAGAAGCGCCATAGAAATTTAATTGAAGAGCAAATTTATAAATATCTTTTGTGGAATATTAAAGTGTTTGTAAAATAAAAGCCATTTGTATTTTGGTCTTTACAAATGGCTTCTGTTTTTTTTATCTGCAAAAAGTTGCTTTGTTTTTTATCGCGCTCTGGCTTCCGAGTTCAACGGCTTTGGAAAAATCTTTGCAGGAATTTTTCTTGTCGCCAATTTTATTATAAGCTAAACCTCTTAAATTATATGCGATATAATCGTTAGGATTCAAACCAAGTGACGAAGTGCAGTCGTCAATAGCTTCTTTGAAGTTCATCAATTTGTAATTTACATTTGCTCTTCCTGTAAAAGCATCGGCATTCATGCTGTCAAGTTCGATTGTTTTGCTAAAATCTGCCAAAGCACCTTTTAAATCGTTAAGCTTTAGTTTAGCTACGCCACGGTTTTGATAAGCTTCAACAAATTTTGAGTTCATGCTGATTGCTTTGGTGTAATCGGCGATGGCGCCTTTTGTGTTGCCTGCTTCGGCTTTTTTCATGGCTTTGTCAAAATAGGCCGTTGCAGATTGTGCCCAAGATGAGCAAGTAATCATAATAAATGATACTAATAGTAGGTTTTTCATAAAACTAATTTGGGATTAGTGGTTAATTATTTCCAAACGAATTTAAGAAAGATTTATTTTGGAAGAGAAGTTCTGGTATGAAATAAATGTGATATAATTAAATTTTTCAAAAATCCTCGAAATCCTCTTGCTGCATAATAAGATTCGGCACCATTATGGTAAAGAAAAACTCTGCCGTAACGGAAATCGCAAAATACGGCACCGCCAAGTTTTCGAATGTCATCAGGAGTTGCGATCCAACTTGAGGTTTTAGTATCAAAATTCCCAAATTCTTGTAATTGTCTGTATTGTTCTTCGGTTAAAAGTTCAATCCCCATTTCGGTTGCCATGTCAACGGCACTGTTTTTAGGTTTGTGTTCTTTTCTCGAATCCAATGCTTTTCGATCATAACAAAAACTTCTGCGGGCTTTTGGACTCTCGGCCACGCAATCGAAAAATGTATATTCATTAGTATCTTTATTATAGCTTACAACATCAGGTTCGCCTTCAGTTTTTTCCATTTGAAGCAATGACCAAAGTTTTTCAGGATTTGCGCGAAGTTTAGCTTCAACATTTGACCACTCCATATTTTGATGACGATTTGTGTTTTTCTCAAAACGGGCTTTCAAAATGCTGATTAGTTGTTCTTGTTCTTCTTGCTGAAATAGTATTTTTCATTTTGTTGTTTTTTGAATCATTATTCTTGTCGGCGAACCATTTCATTGATCCAGATAGGAGCAAAGGGAGAAGTACACCCTTTTGAAGTTGGATAATCTCTGTAAATGCCTAATTTTTCTCCAATTGCTAAGGCGCGTTCTCGATATTCAGGAAATTTAATTCCAATTTGTGCCAAAGTGCTGTTCATTGTCCATTGCACTTCTGGCGCTGCAGTTGGCATTTCGTTTTCAATTCGGTCGAGCAAAGCTGGCAGATCTAGAATTTCAGGATTTCGGGCAACACATCCGCTGGTTAAACTCCACGCCGCGCGGCCGTGCATTACGTCTGAAGTATGCATCCAAGCTTGGCGCAAAGTTTCTCGGTCGGCATAATCTTTTATTATATAAGAATAAAACCAATCGGCAATATGAACGAATTTTTCCGAAGAAACCATTTTGGCAATTTGTTCATTTGTTAGTTTTTTCGGATCAATAATCAATATTGCTAAAAATCGGGCATCTGCATTTTCGGTATCCCAAAGTTCCAATGCTAATTCGTGATTGATTTTGATTTTTTTTGCCAAAGCTCGAATGTCACCCATTTTAACGCCAAACTGATTTTCAGAAGCACCACGTTTTTTATTTTGAGCAAATACTTTTTCATCTCCAAGAGATTTGAGCTGTATTAAAATATCGTTAGCTGTCATTTTGAATTATATTAAAATGGAAAATTAATCATTTAAACCTTTTCCGTCAAGAATATTCTGGGCGTGTTTTTCAACTCTGGCTTCTCGTGTTTTGGATTGTTTTGGTTGCGAGAAGTGCAATAAATAGGCTCTTTGCCTTCCTGGAGTGAGCGATTCAAAAGCTTTTTTTAATTCTGGATTTTCATCTATTTTCTTTTGAAATTCTTCAGAAACCGGAAAATCAGAAGTCTTTTTTAGCTTAACCTTTAAACCTGCTTTTTCAATTTCAATCGCTTGATAAATATACGTTTTTAGAATAGGCTTAAGGTCTACAATTTCTTTTAGACTTGTAAATCGAATATGACGTGCCGCCTGAACATTCTCGGATTGCTGAATCAGAATTCCGTCAGTATCTTTCATCAAAGCACCTTTAAAAAATAAAAAAGCGCAATACTCCTTAAAAGCGTGAATTAAAACAACATTGCTGTCTTGGTACATATAACATGGATTTCCCCATTTTAATTCTTCAGTAAGCTGGCATTCCAGAGCGATGGTTCGCATTAGTTCTAATTCTTCTTGCCATTTTACAGCCTTATCAAAGAAAAAGTCAACTTTCGGATTCATTTTTATTAGTTTAAGCGTTAATGAGTTTTCGTTCAGTTGGTCTAAAATACCAAGAAATTACCGTTAAAACAATCAAAAGAGCTGGTCCAAAAAAATCTTTAGCAGAATCGCCCGCCGCAAAATGTGAAAATACTGCGCCCGACATCGCAAAGAAAAATCCAGCATAAGCCCATTCTTTCAATAAAGGGAATTTAGGAATCAGCACCGCAATAACGCCAAGCAATTTCCAAACGGCTAATAAAGTTAGCAAATAAATTGGATAACCCAAATGTGTCATTCTTGCGGTTTCGTCTTTTGACTGCATCAATTGTACAATTCCTGTTGCTGTCATTCCCAATGCCAGCCAAAGTGTAGCAACCCAATAAATAATTTTGTTTCTTTTTGTCATGATTTCTTTATTTTAAGTTATTGCAAATTTCTTGTAAGCGGTTATGTGCCATATTCAAGCCCTGTTTAAATGGCAATTGGAGCATTTGATCTCTCAGTTCATTTGATTTATAAACGATTTGCATAGTGAGTTTGCTTCGCTGATCATTTAGCGCTTCAAATTCTAAAAACTCTAATTGTGCGGTAAAAGGGGAATTTTCCATTTCAAATGTTCTGGTGATTTTTTGATTTGGAACAAAGTCATGAATTACGCCATTTGCTTTAAAAACTACATTTCCGTTTGGATCGCTGGTTTCAAATTGATAGGAGCCATGTTTTTTACTTTCTAGTTTTATAACTTTTGTTCCCATCCATTGTGCTACAATTTCAGGTTCTTCATACGCTTTAAAAAGCAATGCAACAGGCAAATCAAATTCTCTTGTAATCACTAAATCTTGTTTGCTTTCTTGTGCGTCTATTTTTGTTTTTAATTCCATAATAGTTAGTTTTCGGGTTTGTAGTTTTTCATAATATCTTCGAGTTTGTTGAATCTTTCGTCCCACATTTGGCGGAAAGGTTCGATGAAATCGGCTATTTGTTTCATTTTCTTAGCATTGATAGTGTAAAAAACTTCTCTACCATTTTGTGTTTGTTGTAATAATTCACATTCTGTCAAAATTTTCAAATGCTTAGAAACTGTCGGGCGCGCCGTGTCAAAATTTGACGCAATCGCGCCGGCGGTCATAGAATGTGAAGTCACCAAAAGTAAAATAGCTCTTCTTGTAGGATCGGCTATTGCCTGAAAAACATCTCGTCTTAAATTCATTTGTGAAGTTATTTGGCTACAAATATATATGAAGTCATTTGGCTACGCAAATTTTTTAACATATTTCTTGTGTAACTAATTGAAGATGTGTGTTTAATTGTGAGTCGAAATAAGGTTGATGTTTCGAATTGATTAGGATTTATGTGGAAATTAAAAAATATTGCTTCGGAAAAATTTATTTTGAAGGCATTGTTTTACTTTTAATAAAAAAATAGAAGGTTCTAAAAGTAGAAACATTGATAAATTTAGATATGAAAAAATTGCTTGTATTATTAGTATTGAATATTTCATCTGCACTTTTTGCGCAAGTGCCAAAAGATTCTGAGTTGTTTTTGACGTTAAAGAAACATGACAGTATTTTTTTTGAAAAGAGTTTTAATCAGTGTGATATTTTTTTTTTAGAAAAAGCGATTCATCCTGATTTGGTTTTTTATCATGATCAGGGTGGGATTCAGAATAAAAAGATTTTTTTAGAAAATGTCAAAAAAAAAATTTGTGGCAAAGGTCCTCAAAAACCAATAAGAAAAGTAAAGCCTGAAAGTCTCGAAGTGTATCCACTTTATAGTGAAGGAAAGCTTTACGGAGTTGTTCAGACAGGAATTCATGATTTTTATTTAAGAGAAGCAAATAAGCCAGATGTTTTTACCGCCGAAGCAAAATTTACTCATGTTTATCTTTTAATCAATAACGAATGGATTTTGAAAGAAGTTTTAAGTTTTGATCATAAGAGTTAGTATGAAAATATGATACAAAATATTCGAATTCCAGATGTTTTGAAAGAAGCGGTTGGAGCTGAAAATGATGGCAACATAATTTTTAAATTAAGAACCGGAGTTTATATTACTCGTAATCATAAAAGAATATTTTCTAATGCGAAACTAAATCTTAGAAGTATTTTATATGCTTTTGAAATTGAAAAATATTGCTGAGGTAAAGAGAAAATAAGGAGAATTGAGAACAATCTGACTTTGCCAAAATAGGCTTAAAGTCAATATTAAAAAGAAACAACAACAAAATAAAACATGCAAAATAACAAACAACTATTCTCAATTTTTACTATTGCTTTGCTTTTGGTGAATAATGCATTTTCGCAAACAACAAAAATAAATCAAATTGACTCCTTGATGAAATGGTCAAATAAAATTGGTGTTTTTAATGGAAATGTACTTGTTTCAAAAGATGACAAAATAATATACAATGCTTCGTTTGGTTTTACTGATGCAACCAAAACAAATAAATTAACTCCCAATTATAGATTTAATATTGGTTCTATTACGAAAGAATTCAGTGCGGTCGCTTTATCGCAATTACAAGAACAGGGTAAATTGAAATTAGATGATAAAGTTTCCAAATTTATTCCGGAATTGCCAAAATGGGCAAATGAGGTTTCAATTAGGGATTTATTGCAATATACAAGCGGAATTCCTAATGTAAACTGGAAAAAAATCAAAAATGATACTGATCTTTTTGATGATTTAAAATTAATTGATACCCTCGATTTTAAACCTGGGACAAATTACGACTACAACAATAATAATATTTTTTTAAGACAATTTATTGTAGGGCGCATAACAGGAATGCCTTATAAAAATTATGTAGAGAAATTCATATTTAAACCTTGTAAAATGAATTTGGCTGTCATGACGCCTTTTGAAAATGAAGAAAATATTGCAAAAGGATTTAATAATAATTTAGTTCCAGACAAAACTGATTTACCAATAACAGGCGGGACTTATTTGACAACTATTGATTTATTGAAATGGGAAAATTGCCTGCACACAAATAAAATAATTAATAAAAAATCACTTTATGAATTAGGTCAAAAATTTAATTCGGAAGAAACACAATCTGCTTTAGGACAGGCAAAATTTAATAACGAAAATTTAATTGAACATCTACACGATGGAAGATCTGGGAATTATGAAGCAATTTTAGTGTCGGATATTGGTGAAAAATTTACAATCATTTTATTGGACAATAATTATAATGGAAAAGTTTTTGAAATATCAGATGCAATTGTCGCAATCTTGAAAGGCCAACAATATATCCTTCCAAAAATTAATAATAATAAGTAAAAGTTTCGATTGCTTACGGCAGTATCAAGCTAATAAAAGAAAAAAGGTCAAGTAAATTAATACTTGACCTTTTTTTTGTGACCCGACTGGGGCTCGAACCCAGGACCCCATCATTAAAAGTGATGTGCTCTACCGACTGAGCTATCGAGTCATTGTTTTTTCAATGAGGGTGCAAATATAAGCACTTTATTTAGGTTATGAAGCCTTTTTTTAATGCTTTTTTTGTAATAATTTATAAAAGCCTATTTTACAATAAAATAGGCTTTGTGTTTTTTGTGACCACGGTGGGATTTGAACCCACACGCCCTTACGAGCACCACCCCCTCAAGATGGCAAGTCTACCGTTTCTCCACGTGGCCTAAAATGAAAAAAGGTCAAGTAAATTAATACTCGACCTTTTGTGACCCGACTGGGGCTCGAACCCAGGACCCCATCATTAAAAGTGATGTGCTCTACCGACTGAGCTATCGAGTCATTGCTTTCAAGAAACTTATTTTGTTAATCACAAATTTTGTGACCCGACTGGGGCTCGAACCCAGGACCCCATCATTAAAAGTGATGTGCTCTACCGACTGAGCTATCGAGTCATATTCGTTTCTTGAATGCGGGTGCAAATATAAGGAGTTATTTTCGAAGTTTCCAAGCATTTTTATTATAAATTTGTCTTTTTTTACAAAAAAGCCAATGTCTTAGTTTATAAGGTTTTATTAATATGAAAAAAATAGTGCTATTAGGTTATATGGGTTGCGGAAAGTCAACAATTGCCCAAAACTTGTCAAAAATTACAAATATTCCGTTCCTGGATTTAGATAATTGCATCGAAAAAAGAACAAATTTGTCTATAAATGAGATTTTTTCTAAACATGGAGAGATCTATTTTCGAAAATTAGAACACGAAATGTTTTTAGAATTACTTAATTCTTCAGAAAATAATATTATTGGTTTAGGTGGTGGAACGCCATGTTATGCAAATAATCATTTATTGCTTCAAAATGACGATATCGTATCTGTCTACTTAAAAGCATCAATTGATACTTTATATAATAGATTGGCGCAAAACAAAAGCAAACGACCGCTGATTGCAAATATGGAAGAGGAAGAAATGAAAGAGTTTATCGCAAAACATTTATTCGATAGAAGTTTTTATTACAATCACGCACAGCATAAAGTGTCGGTTGATGGTAGATCAGTCGAAGAAACGGTTAATGATATTTTGGAAATCTTAGCTTAAAAAGGCGTAATTATCGCCGTTTTCATCAAAAACGACCTGAACATGTTCTAATAACGAAGTTGAAAGAGAAATTCCTTTAAAATCGGCTTTTACAGGGTATTTTTTATGATTTCGGTCAACAAGTACTGCTGTTTTGAATTTCTTAAGCGGAACGTCTAAGAAATGACGAACAGCATATATTAAAGTAGTGCCCGAATTAAGGACATCATCAACTAATACCAAACCTTTGTTTTGGTATTCTTCTTTAGTTAAAGAAGTCTGAATTGGCAATTGCGGATTTTGTTTGTCGACTTTAACTTCGCAAGTTGAAACTTTCAGTGTTGAAATAGTACTTAAAGCCAAAGCAAGTTTTTGAGCAAAAATAGATCCGTTAGAAGCGATTCCAGCAATTACAACTTCTTCTTCATCAACAAATGTCTCGTAAATTTGATATGCGATACGTTTGATTTTGTGTTCAATTTCCTGATTGGTTAAGATGATGTTTTTGCTCATGATTTTATTTTTTGCTAAAATACGATTAGAATTTTAGATTTTAGATTTTAGATTTCAGATTTTTTTGAATTGGAATTTTAGATTTAATTTTCTTCTTCTTCATCAAAAAATTCATTTCCGTACTCGTCAATATCTCTTCGGTCTTTTTTGGTAGGTCTTCCTGTTCCGCTTTTTCTATAATGTTCTTTGGATAGTTTTAATAACTCCAAATGCGCATAAGCTTCGGGCGGTGTTTCGTTTTTACGGTATATATCAACAAGTTTAGCTCCAACACGACTTTCTGGAATGTCAAGAACCGTAATAATTTGAGTAATTTGATCTTTTCTAAAGGTGATTCTGTCAGTAGGAAAAACTTCTTTAGAAGGTTTGGCAACCTGCCCATTTACTGTGATATGGTTTTTTTTGCAAGCTTCTGTAACCATGTTTCTGGTCTTGTAATAACGCACGCACCATAAGTATTTATCTATTCTCATAATTTTTCTAAAATCGAAGTTAAATTCTTTACAAAAATAAATCAATATTGTATCTTGCGCACCTAAAAAATTAACAATAATGAATAAATTTAAATATTATTTTATTTTATTACTAGCTGGTATTGCTTTGGTTTCTTGTAACAAGGGTGATGATGATGAACCTGTGGTTCCTTTGAGAGATTATAATGTGCAATATAAAGCAGATAATGACTCTATAGTAAAATATTTAAAGACTAATTATATTGATAACGTTTCAGCAAATTATGATATTGTAATAAAGAAAATACCTTCTGGTGGTACTCAGACTTCAATTTGGGATCAAAAAACATATCCTTTGAAAGTAAGAAAGGTTTATAATCGAGATGTGTATTATGATGTTTATTATTTGGAATTAAGAAAAGGGACTGGTGAAGCTCCTTGTAATACAGATAAAATTTACGCTTCTTATTCGGGTAATTTGCTTGATGGAACTCTTTTTGATACTTCATATGGATATGGAATAAGCTTTGATTTGTTTGTGTACACTCAAGGTGCTGTAATTGATGGCTGGGGAGAAATCTTTCCTCAATTTAGAACAGGAACATCAACTACTGCTGCAGATGGGGTAATTACTTATGATAATTTTGGAGCTGGTGTAATGTTTTTACCTTCGGGATTAGCGTATTATGCATCAGCACAAGATAAAATACCTGCATATTCTCCTTTGGTATTTAGTTTTAAATTGTATGGTCTTCAAAGAATGGATCATGATATTCAGATAAACGGTACAACCGTAACTGCAAATCCAGACGGTATTCCAGATTATTTTGAAGATGTTAATAAAACTGTTACTGCTGATGGTTTTGATGGCAATGGATATGTTTATGACTTAAGAGATTTGGTGCGATATCCAAACCCTCCAGCGTGGATGAAAGACGATACAGATGGAGACGGAATCGCAGATTTCTTAGATGTTGATGATGATGGAGACGGTTACACGACTAGATTTGAAACTACAAAACCTACTGACGCTCCGGTTACGGGTATAAGCAAATATTATCCTTTTGATCCAATTCCGGATAATCCTAGCACGCCAAATGTAAATGAAAGTGAAACATGGGGTATTCCTGCTTTTGGAGGTGATTATACTTCTCCGGGAAGATTAAGAATTCATGTTGATAAAGATCATCATAGTGTAAAATAATTACGTAAAATAGAAATACAAAAAAAACCTCAAAATTCAATTTCGAGGTTTTTTTTATGAAGTAAGAAAAGTAAAAATTATTTTCTTTTAATAGTTCTTTCTACAGCTTTAACAATCGTTTGATTGTTTAATTTGCGCTTTTTCATCAATTGCTTCTGAGTCTCAGATTCATTAAAACTATCTTGCTTTTATGCTTCTCCAGAAAGATTAATTTCATGTCGATAAAAAGCACCATAGAAAGTAAAAAAAGGAATATAAAAAAAACCTCGAAATTCAATTTCGAGGTTTTTTTTATAAAGTAAGAAAAGTAAAAATTATTTTCTTTTGATAACTCTTTCTACAGCTTCAACAATTGCTTGATTGTTCAGTTTGTATTTTTCCATTAATTGCTCTGGAGTTCCAGACTCACCAAAACTATCTTGTACTGCTACAAATTCCTGTGGAGTTGGGTTGTGTAAAGCTAATACGCCTGAAACGCTTTCTCCAAGGCCTCCAAGGTAGTTGTGCTCTTCTGCAGTAACCACACATCTTGTTTTAGCAATTGATTTTAGAATAGCTTCTTCATCAAGAGGTTTGATAGTGTGAATGTTGATTACTTCAGCAGAAATCCCTTTTGCTTCTAATGCTTCAGCAGCAATAAGAGCTTCCCAAACTAAGTGTCCAGTTGCAATGATAGTAACATCTGTTCCTTCGTTTAACATAATCGCTTTTCCAATAACGAATGGTTCGTCAGCAGGAGTAAAGTTTGCTACAACTGGACGACCAAAACGTAGGTAAGCTGGTCCGTGGTGATCTGCTAAAGCTAAAGTTGCGGCTTTAGTCTGGTTGTAATCACAAGTGTTGATTACAGTCATTCCTGGCAACATTTTCATTAATCCGATATCTTCCAAGATTTGGTGAGTTGCACCGTCTTCTCCTAAGGTTAAACCAGCGTGTGAAGCACAGATTTTTACGTTTTTATCTGAATAAGCAACAGATTGACGAATTTGATCATAAACTCTTCCTGTAGAGAAGTTTGCGAAAGTTCCTGTAAAAGGAATTTTTCCACCAATTGTTAAACCTGCAGCAATTCCGATCATGTTAGCTTCCGCAATTCCGATTTGGAAAAAACGCTCTGGGTGATTTTTTTTGAATTCATCAAATTTTAAAGATCCAATTAAATCAGCACATAATGCTACAACATTTTCGTTTTTTTGACCTAGTTCAGTCATTCCCGCTCCAAAACCAGAACGAGTATCTTTACTTCCTGTATTTTCGTATTTTTTCATTTTTGTTTTTTGCTTTAGGCAGTAAGCTTTAGGCAATAAGCTTATGGCTTATGGCTTACAGCTTATAGCTTTTTTTAATAATCCGCTAAAGTTGAAATGTTTTGAGCCAATGCGTTTGCTAATTGGTCATTGTTTGGTGCTTTACCATGCCAAGCGTGTGTGTGCATCATAAAGTCAACTCCATTACCCATTTCTGTATGTAATAAAATACAAACTGGTTTTCCTTTTCCTGTTCTTGATTTAGCATCAGTTAAACCAGCAAGAATTGCATCAATGTCGTTTCCTTTTTCGATATCGATAACATCCCAGCCAAAAGCTTCAAATTTAGCACGGATACTTCCCATTGGTAAAACTTCGTCAGTTGTTCCGTCAATTTGTTTTCCGTTAAGGTCGATTGTTGAAATAATATTGTCTACTTTTTTAGCAGAAGCATACATGATAGCTTCCCAGTTTTGACCTTCTTGCAATTCTCCGTCACCATGTAAAGTATAAACAATATGATTGTCGTTGTTTAATTTTTTTGCTTGCGCCGCTCCAAGAGCTACAGATAAACCTTGTCCTAATGAACCAGAGGCAATACGAACTCCAGGTAAACCTTCGTGAGTTGTTGGGTGTCCTTGTAAACGAGAATTTAATAGTCTAAAAGTAGCAAGTTCTGAAACTGGAAAATAACCGCTGCGTGCTAAAACGCTATAAAATACAGGAGAGATATGTCCGTTTGAAAGGAAAAATAAATCTTCTCCAATTCCGTCCATATCAAAACCTTCTTTGCGGTCCATAATATTTTGATATAGTGTTACCAAAAATTCAGTACAACCTAATGAACCACCTGGGTGTCCAGAGTTTACAGCATGTACCATTCTAAGAATGTCTCTTCTTACTTGGATCGTTAAATCACTTAATTGTTGTGTGTTAGGCTTCATTTTATATGTAAAATTTTAAACTGAAGCAAAAGTAATTGTTATTTTGCGGGGAGACAAATGATTTTCTGCTTTAGTTTGCTCCAATTGTTAAATTTTTTTGCTCTTTTTTTATCAGAATTACGGAAAATCCGAGATTTTGATAATTGCGCATAAATTGATGCCACAGATTAAATGTTTTATAGTGTAAAAAACACACTTAATCTGTGGCGAAAAAATATTTATGAAAATTTGAAATGATAATTAATTAGTATCGCTTTCGCTATAAAAATTATTTTCTTCGTCTTCTGATCCTATTTCTTCTTGATCATCATCGAGTTCAGAACCCGGAACGTCAAGATCTTCTCCGAGTTTATCACTGTTTTGTTTCCATTCATGATTTTCTTGATCGATGTTTGTTTCATTGGAAATTTCATCAGGATCAATATCTTCTAATTTGTTTTCCTGATTGAAAATGTCTTCGCTTGCCGGATAATCTAAATTTTCCAGATTTCTTTCAATTTCATTCTCTTTTTCGGTATTTTTTTCTTCTGAATTTATCATGATTTTTATACATTTTAGTTGAATATTAAAATTACGAAAGAAATAGTTGAAACTTTTATATTTTAATAATCAGATTGCTGCAGTTTTTACATTATAATTTTAGTTTCATGTTTAAAGTTTTCTTTGTTTCAGGTTTTGTGAAATCTCTGAATTTAACTCAATAAGAATAATTATCTAATTGACGAATTTTCTAATTATCTAATTAATTAGTTTTCCCTGAAATTAGCTTATCTTTGCCGACTGAAAAAAGAAAGAGATGAAGTTTGATTTATTACAAAAAGATCCGCAATCTAAAGCAAGAGCGGGAAGTATTACTACAGATCACGGCGTAATTGAAACGCCTATTTTTATGCCTGTTGGAACGGTTGCTTCTGTAAAAGGGGTGCATCAACGTGAGCTTAAAGATGATATTAATCCGGATATTATTCTTGGAAATACGTACCATTTATATTTACGTCCGCAGACTGAAATTCTTGAAAAAGCAGGAGGACTGCATAAATTCATGAATTGGGATCGTAATATTTTGACTGATTCTGGAGGATATCAGGTTTATTCTCTTTCGAATAATCGAAAAATTAAAGAAGAAGGAGTGAAGTTTAAATCGCATATTGATGGTTCGTATCATTTTTTTACGCCTGAAAATGTAATGGAAATTCAGCGTACCATTGGAGCTGATATTATCATGGCTTTTGATGAATGTACGCCTTATCCATGTGATTATAGATACGCGCAACGTTCGATGCACATGACGCACCGTTGGTTAGATCGTTGTATTAGTCATTTGGATAAAGTGCCTTATAAATATGGTTACGAGCAAACGTTTTTCCCAATTGTTCAGGGAAGTACTTATAAAGATTTACGTCGTCAATCGGCGGAATATATTGCAAATGCTGGCCAGCAAGGAAATGCAATTGGTGGACTTTCTGTAGGTGAACCTGCTGAAGAAATGTACGCTATGACTGAAGTAGTTTGCGAAATTCTGCCAGAAGATAAACCTCGTTATTTAATGGGCGTTGGAACTCCAATTAATATATTGGAAAATATTGCTTTAGGAATTGATATGTTTGACTGTGTTATGCCAACGCGTAATGCGAGAAACGGAATGTTGTTTACAGCAAACGGAACTATCAATATTAAAAATAAAAAGTGGGAAGCTGATTTTTCTCCAATTGATGAAATGGGCCATACTTTTGTGGATACGGAATATACAAAAGCTTATTTACGTCACTTGTTTGCTGCCAACGAATATTTAGGAAAACAAATCGCAACGATTCATAATCTTGGTTTTTATATGTGGTTGGTTCGTGAAGCCAGAAAACATATCTTAGCAGGAGATTTTAGACCATGGAAAGAAATGATGGTTAAAAATATGAGTCAAAGACTTTAATAAAAAAGTTTCAAGTTTTAGGTTTCAGGTTTCAAGTTCTCTGCAGAGCTTGAAACCTGAAACTTGAAACAAAACAAACAAAAATCTATATGTTAACGATAATAGACAAGTATATTTTAAAAAGATATTTAGCCACTTTTTCGGTGATGATCTTATTATTTATTCCGATTGGAATTGTAATTGACGTTTCTGAAAAGGTGAATAAAATGTTGGAGAACAAAATTCCGTTTATGGATATTGCGCTCTATTATTACAACTTTACTATTTATTTTGCAAATTCTCTTTTTCCGATATTTTTGTTTTTGTCAGTAATTTGGTTTACTTCAAAACTGGCAAATAACACAGAGATTATTGCGATTTTGAGCTCGGGAATTTCATTTAGTCGCTTTTTAAGGCCTTATATTATTGGAGCTTCAATAGTTTCTGTTTTTGTACTTTTAATGGGATTTTTTATTGTTCCGGCGGCAAGTGAAGGATTCAATAATTTTAGATATACCTATTTAAAAGGAAACGGAAAAGCCGAGATGATGGGTAATAATACTAATGTATACAGACAATTAAATGATCACGATTTTATTTATGTAAACAGTTTTAACGAAGAATCTAAAACGGCTTTTAATTTTACACTAGAGCATTTTGAAAAGGAAAAAATGAGCTATAAAATCTCAGCAAGCCGAATTAAATGGGATCCTAAAAAGAAAACGTACATTTTGTATGATTATACTAAAAGAACTGTTGGCGAACTGAATGATATAATCGAAAAAATTCCTGAAAAAGAGGTTAAGTTTAAATTTGAATTAGCCGATTTAACTCCAGTTGTTTATATTGCTGAAACACTGTCGTTAGGGAAACTTATTGATTTTATTGACAAAGAAAGGAAAAGAGGTTCAGGAAATATCAATGTTTATTTGGTCGTTCTTTATAAAAAATACAGCGTACCAGTTTCTGCCTTTATTTTGACCATTATTGCCGTAGCGGTTTCATCTATGAAACGCCGTGGTGGAATGGGAACCAATTTGGCGATCGGAATTGCAATTGCTTTCTCCTTTGTATTCTTCGATAAAATATTTGGAACCCTTGCCGAAAAATCTACATTCTCACCTTTATTAGCTGTCTGGTTCCCGAATATTGTGTTCGGAATTTTAGCAGTTTACCTATTACGTAATGCGAAACGATAATTTAAAAAGTTATTTAAATCTTCATTTAATTGTTTTTATCTGGGGTTTTACAGCCATTTTAGGCGCTTTAATAACCATTGATGCCGAAAATTTGGTGTGGTTCAGAATGCTTCTTGCTATGATTATTTTTAGGAGGATTTATTCTGTTTAAGAAACAATCTTTCCAAGTTCCAATAAAGGAACTTTTTAAACTGATTTTTGTTGGTTTGTTGATTGCCCTGCATTGGATTTTCTTTTTTAAAGCAATTCATGTTTCAAATGTTTCAATTACACTTTCGATATTTTCTTTGGGTGCATTTTTTGCCTCTTTATTAGAACCACTTTTTTACGGAAGAAAAATACTTTGGTATGAAGTTTTCTTCGGATTAGTCATAATCGCCGGACTTGCTCTGATTTTGCAGGTTGAAATTAAATATCTTACAGGTGTTTATTACGCATTGGCAGCAATTATCCTGGGCGTTTTATTTACGCTCATGAACGGAAAACTGATCTCAGACCACGAACCATCTGTAATTACATTTTATGAATTTGGCGCAGGAGTTTTCTTTATCACGATTTATTTTTTATTTCAAGGAAAATTCACTGCTGAGTTCTTTACATTGTCACTAAATAATTGGGTTTTGCTGCTTATTCTGGCTTCCATTTGTACGGCTTATGCTTTTACAGCATCTGTAAAAGTTATGCAGACGATTAACGCCTTATACGGTAATGTTAACGACTAATTTAGAGCCAGTTTACGGAATTATGCTCGCTTATTTTATCCTTGGCGGAAAAGAAAAAATGAGTACCGAATTTTATATTGGAGCAGTTAATAATCGTAATTACAGTTATTTTAAATGGTGTTTTTAAACATTATAAAAATAAGAAAGAAGTGTAATAGTTTACTTATCTTTTAATTCAGAATTTGATACTTTACTAACAATTAACTATGCCAATGATATAATATTTTTATATTTGCGGTTCGATTTAAAAACAAAATTCAAAAATCCATGGAATATTTAGATTTTGAGCTTCCAATCAAAGAACTTGAAGACCAGTTAGAAAAGTGTGTAATTATTGGAAAAGAATCTGAGGTTGATGTAACAGCAACGTGCAAGGAAATCAACAAAAAATTAGTAGAAACTAAGAAAGAAATATACAAAAACCTTACGGCTTGGCAACGTGTTCAGTTGTCAAGACACCCAAATAGACCTTATACTTTAGATTATGTCAGAGCAATTTGCGGTGATACTTTTTTAGAACTTCATGGAGACAGAGGCTTTAAAGATGATAAAGCGATGGTTGGAGGTCTTGGAAAAATAAACGGTCAATCGTTTATGATTGTTGGTCAGCAAAAAGGTTTTAATACAAAAACACGTCAATACCGTAATTTTGGTATGGCAAACCCAGAAGGATACCGTAAAGCTTTGCGTTTAATGAAAATGGCAGAGAAATTTGGAATTCCGGTTTTACTTTAGTCGATACTCCGGGTGCATATCCAGGGCTTGAAGCTGAAGAAAGAGGACAAGGGGAAGCAATTGCAAGAAACATTTTTGAAATGGTTCGTTTGCAAGTGCCAATTATCACTATTATTGTTGGTGAAGGTGCTTCTGGTGGAGCTTTAGGAATTGGTGTTGGAGATAAAGTTTATATGTTAGAGAATACTTGGTATTCTGTAATTTCTCCAGAATCATGTTCTTCAATTTTATGGAAAAGCTGGGAGTACAAAGAGCGTGCTGCCGATGCTTTGAAATTGACTTCATCTGATATGAAAAGACAAAAATTAGTTGATGATGTTATTCCGGAACCACTAGGCGGAGCGCACTATGACCGCGAAACTACTTTTAAAACAGTTGCGGAATACATCACTAAAGGATATAACGAATTGAAAGACTTATCAACAGCCGAACTGATTGCCCAAAGAATGGACAAATACAGTAATATGGGCGAGTATAAAGAGTAAATTCTTACAGTATTAATTAAAAATCCGAAGCCTTACAGTTTCGGATTTTTTTTTGGTTATGAACAAAAAAAGCTTATTTATAAACAATTAATAGTTATAACTCGATAGCAATTTTTTTTTAAATTTTGTTACTTTCGCTATATGGAAAATTTCAAAAATATAAACCCTGTAAAGGTTGATAAAACCACTATTATTAATTTAGAAAAAGGAAAACTTCCTCCGCAAGTACTTGATCTTAGAGGAGGCTGTGCTTGGTGCGATGATGATTGATAAAAAAGGGGTAGATGATGTAATTGATATTTTGCAGCCAGATGCATTTTATAAAGATGCGCACAAATATATTTTTGAAGCAATTGTTCAGCTTTTTACTGAAACACAGCCAATCGACTTATTAACGGTTTCGACGCAGTTAAAAAAGAATGGAAAATTAGAGTTGCCGGTGGAGATTTTTATTTAATTCAGCTTACGCAGAAAATTGCTTCGTCTGCACATATCGAATTTCACTCACGTATCATTCTTCAGAAATTTATTCAAAGAAGTTTGATCCGAATTTCTTCTGAAATTATTGAAGAATCGTATGATGAAACAACAGATGTTTTTGATTTGTTGGATAAAGCCGAATCAAAATTATACGAAGTAACACAAGGAAATATCAAACGTAGTTCTGAAACTGCGCAGAGTTTAGTTCTTCAGGCAAAAAAACGTATTGAAGAAATTGCCGGTAAAGAAGGTTTAAGTGGTGTTGCAACTGGTTTTGAAAAATTAGATGAGGTAACTTCAGGTTGGCAGCCTTCGGATTTGATTATTATTGCAGCTCGTCCGGGTATGGGTAAAACGGCTTTTGTACTTTCAATGGCACGAAATATTGCTATTGATTTTGGACATCCGGTGGCAGTATTCTCTCTGGAGATGGCATCGGTACAGTTAATTACAAGGCTTATTTCGTCAGAAACAGGTTTGTCATCTGAGAAATTAAGAACTGGTAAATTAGAAAAACACGAATGGGAACAGTTGAGTACTAAAGTAAAAGATTTAGAAAAAGCACCATTGTTTATTGATGATACGCCTTCACTTTCTATTTTCGATTTACGTGCAAAATGCCGTCGTCTGGCTTCGCAACACGGAATTAAATTGATTATTGTCGATTACCTTCAGTTAATGACTGCCGGAGGTAATGGTAAAGGAGGAGGAAACCGTGAGCAGGAAATCTCAACTATTTCCCGAAACTTAAAAGCATTGGCAAAAGAGTTAAATGTTCCGGTTATTGCACTTTCGCAGTTATCGCGTGCCGTTGAAACACGTGGTTCTAGTAAACGTCCGTTGCTTTCGGATCTTCGTGAATCTGGAGCGATTGAGCAGGATGCCGATATCGTTTCGTTTATTTACCGTCCTGAATATTATAAAATTGAAGAATGGGATGATGATGAGCATCTCCAACAGCAGGCCAGGCTGAGTTTATCATTGCAAAACACCGTAATGGTGGTCTTGAAAATATCCGTTTGAAATTCTTAGGACATTTAGGTAAATTTGATAACCTTGAAGATTTTACTGGTGGTTATGATGATTTACCTTCAAAAATGAATCATGATGACAATCCGTTTCATCACTAAAAATCTTCCTTCTGCAAATGAAGCTTTTGGAAGCAATCTCAATGATGATGATGATGATAGCGATGTTCCATTTTAAATACAAATCAAAAGCCTTTTAATAAGGCTTTTTTTTATGACTAAATGATAAATTTATTAATAAAATTCAGTAGTTTAGCAAAACGATTGATAAACAATCGCATAAATTAACTGTAACCAAAAACAAATTTATATTATGGCAAATGAAAAATTACCAGAAAAGGACACGGACATTACATTAGCAGTAGCTCAAACATGGGTAGCAAGATTGGAAAAAGCAAACTGATGAAGAAACTGCTAAAAAACGAGTTAATTCATTTTTAATTCCAAAAGTTAATTTAGAAAAGCTTTTAGAGCAAGGAATTGATGCAGCAAGAGCTTATATAGGAATTAAACGATAAAGGTTTGCAAACTTTGATGTTTGTTGGAACAACTTATAATGAGGAAACAGGGATTTATGAAGATCAAATTCCTGGTCATAATAGTTCTGCTAAATCTTTAGGAGATGGTGATGCTGGAATTTATGATTTTACTCAGCCAAGTCCTCCGGCTACTGGAGATGACAGTAGCCCTATGAACTCATAAATATGCGTTTATTTTTCGTAAATCTTGGATATATTATTTTGGCACTTAACTTTGTATTATTTGCCAAGGTTTTTTTAAGGAAGGTAAGGCTTATAAGATTTTCACATTGTATTTGTTTTTACATTACTGGAGTGCAGTTAATCTCCTGGATTTACATGTACTTATATAACAATAACTTGTTTCTTTCTCATGTTTATTTTATCGGGCAAGTTTATATTATTAAGCTTGTTTTATCTACAATTGGTCAAAGATCAATTTCAAAAAAAGGCGATAAATATTGCCTTAGTATTAGTTTTATTAACCTTGATAATTCAATATGCAGTAAAACCTGACTTGTTTTTTAAGTTCAATTTATATGAAATATTTATTACTTCGTTCTTACTGATTATTTATGCAACATTTCATTTTTACAACATGTTGGATGAAAAAAAAGAATTTTACTATATCAATATGGGTATTTTATTATATCTGTTTGCAAGTACAATTTTATTTCTGATTGGAAATTTAACTGTAAATTTTAGTAAACAATTCAATATGATAACTTGGACCCTTAATGCAGCTTTATATGTAATTTATTTATTATTTATGTTGTACGAATGGAAAGTAAGTTACTTTAAAGGAAAAAAACACAAAATCATAGATTAAAAAATTTAAAACCTTTGGCTTATTTAAATTATGCCAAAGGTTTTTTTATGAAAAAAACAATTTAATTAAAAACTTATGAGCCCAAAAGTAATCTCAGAATCAGAAATCGTTGCAACCGCAATATTTAGCTGTATTTCTTTTATACTGATGGGGCTTGTTTTGGTTTTTTTTTTTTATTTTTCGCGAAAAAAAATAATTCAGAAAGAACTTGAAAAAAGAGATTTAGAAATTCAGCATCAAAAAGAACAATTCATGCTGTGATTATAACACAGGAAGAAGAACGAAAACGAATTGCACAGGATTTGCATGACGATATTAGTTCTAAACTTAATATTGTTTCTTTGAATACACATTTACTTTCGGCCCAAATTTAACCGAAGCGGAGACTAAAGAAATTACAGAAAATATTATTAATCTTACCACCAAAGCGTTAGAGAATTCCAGAAAAATAGCGCATAATTTATTGCCTCCGGTTTTTGAAAAATTTGGACTCAGTGCAGGTGTAGAGGAATTATGTGAGGAATTTGAAAGCAGTAAGGTTGGTAAAAGTTCATTATGAAAATGAAATTGATTTTAATGAAAATGAGATTGATCGTCATTTGCATGTTTTTAGAATTCTTCAGGAACTTATGAATAATTCAATTCGACATGGAAAAGCAAGGTGATCAAATATTGTTTTTTCTGCGAAGATGGACTCATTTCAATTTGTAATTATGAAGACAACGGAGTTGGTTTTGACAGTGAAAAATTCCGAAAATCAAAAAGGTTTAGGGATGAAAAATATTGATAGCCGTATTTCTTTTCTAAATGGCAATATTCAGATTTATTCGGAAGTTAATAAAGGTATCTCTGTAGTTTTTACTTTTTAAGTTAATTTTTGAAAATAAATCAGTTTTTTGTACGAATTAAATCGACATGTAGATTTCTTCGAGTGTTCTTTGCATTCATATTTTGTAATTTCGGCATACCAAATGACCAAAAACAAAATAAATAATGAGTACCGTTATTAAAATTGCTTTAGTTGATGATGAAGTTTTATTTCGAAAAGGAATTGCGTTTTTATTGCAGAGAGAAGATAATATCGAAATTATTTTTGAAGCTTCAAACGGCGAAGAACTTCTTATGAAGTTTGGAAGATAATGCGAAATCAAGCCTGATATTATTATCATGGATTTGAAAATGCCCATTTTAAATGGTGTTGAGGCGACAAAAATTATTCGTAAATCTTTTCCGGATATTAAAAATAATTGCTTTAACAAGTTATGATACTAAATCATTTATTGCAAATATGATTCAGATTGGAGCTGTTGCTTATCTTATAAAAAATACTACTCCAAAAGACTTAATTCATACAATTAATGAAGTTGCAAAAAAAGGATTTTATTATAGTGAAGATGTATTGAAAACGATTCAGGATACAATCGTTTCATCAAAAAATTCAAAAGGTAATTTAGAAACTGGTTTTCTTTCTCCTCGTGAAATCGAAATTATTCAGCTTATTTGCCAGCAAAAAACAACTACTGAAATTGCTGAACATCTTTTTTTAAGTCCGAGAACTGTAGAAGGACATCGCAATAATTTGATTCTTAAAACAGAATCAAGAAATATTGCAGGATTAGTGGTGTACGCGATACAAAATGAAATTGCGGTTTTGACACTTTAATTTTTTTAAGCAGTTAAAAATTGTATTGATAAAACATAATACAATATAATTGTAAGAACAAGTACGCAAATACCTATTTTTTGAAGTACATTTAATCCTTTTGGTTGGTTATTGCTTTCGTTGAATTTCATAATTTTGGTTTTCATTGATTTATAGCTCAATGATTTGGGTTACCAAATGTAGTTAGAATTTGTTTTTGTGAAATAGGTGTTTTTACCTGTTTTTGTTTGTAAGAATATAAAAGCAGTTTTCTTTTTTAACTTTCTTTTAGTTATAAAACAAAGGCAACTATGGTATTTTTAAAAGCTTCCTTTATATCTTTACTAAAATAATTTTTTAATGAAGAAGAGTTTAGTTTGCATCTTTATATTATTGCTTTCGTTTTCGGCAAAAGCTTCTTTTATTTTGCTTCCAATGGACGAGACGACACAGCAGAACCACCTTAAAGCGTACGGAATTACTTATTGGTGTCTGAGCAGGGATTATAAGGCCAGTTGGCTTCTTAATTACAGAGGCGGTTCGTTTTTGTTACCTGATGCTGAGGAAATTAGAAAAGAATGTAAAATTCGTGGCGTAAGTTTTGAAATTTTGTCGGATAGTGAAGAAGCTTCGATTTTAAATGAAATTTCTAGTCCTTCGCAAAATATGGAATCGGTTGTTTTAGAAAAAGCTCCAAAAATTGCCGTTTATACTCCAAAAGGAAAACAGCCTTGGGATGATGCTGTAACGTTAGTTTTGACGTATGCCGAAATTCCTTTTACGCCAATATATGATGAAGAAGTTTTAAGTGATCAGCTGTTGTTGTACGATTGGCTTCATTTGCATCATGAAGATTTTACTGGGCAATATGGTAAATTTTATTCTGCATATAAAAACACTCCATGGTATATTGACCAGAAAAAAGATGCTGAGGCTTTAGCCGCTAAATTAGGTTATGCGAAGGTTTCTCAAGAAAAAGGTGCTGTTGCAAAAAAAATCAGAGATTTCGTAATCGGTGGAGGTTTTATGTTTGCAATGTGTTCTGCAACTGATAGTTTTGATATTGCGCTTGCAGCCGATGGTGTTGATATTTGTGAAGCAATGTTTGATGGTGATGCCAGTGATTCTAATTATCAGTCGAAATTGGATTATAGCAATTCTTTTGCGTTTAAAAATTTTACTTTAGAAAGAAGACCAGAAGTTTATGAGTTTTCTGATATTGATATGACGTTAAAACGTAAAGTTCCTATGGAAAAGGATTATTTTACTTTAATGGAATTTTCTGCAAAATGGGATCCGATTCCTAGCATGTTGTGCCAAAATCATACACAGCTTGTTAAAGGTTTTATGGGACAAACAACTTCTTTTGATACGGCATTAATAAAATCCAATGTTTTAATAATGGGAACTTGTGAGCTAAATGGCGAATCAAGATATATTCATGGCGAAAAAGGCAAAGGAATGTTTACTTTTTTTGGAGGTCATGATCCTGAAGATTTTCAGCATCAGGTTGGTGATCCGCCAACAGTTTTAGATTTACATCCAAATTCTCCTGGATATCGATTAATTTTAAACAATGTTTTGTTTCCTGCAGCAAAAAAGAAGAAACTTAAAACCTAATCAGTTTAAGGAAAATTCTATCCAAACTGGAAGATGATCAGATATTTTTCTAGCTTCTTTAAGAGAATTAAAGTTCTTGTAAAACGGGATTATTCCAGAATTTATGTAATTAATTGTACTCGCCTTAAAAAAAATATTATCAAATTCAGATGCCAGACAAACATCGTTTTTACATTTTTGCTTTAAAGTTGTTTTTTGATTTTGCAGAATAGAAGCATATCCCATTTTCTTTAAAGGATAAAATACTGTATGAGATTGCGGACAATTAAAATCTCCGGCAAAAATTAAGTTTAAGTTAGGATATTCTGCAGGTAAAAATTTGAAATATTTAATTTCAGTTTCAGGATTTCGATTTTTAGTAATCGCATGAAAGTTGGTTAAAGTAATGTTTTTTTGACCAATTTCAAATGTTGCAAAATAAGGTTCACGATCAATTTCAAGACCATATTTCTTTTCAAGCCAAGGTTTGCCTTTTAGTTTAACTTTACTCGTTTTCCAAATAAAGGCGTAACGTTCCGCTTTATAACTGCTGCTGCTTGTTGGGTCGCTAATGGTATAATCCCATTTTGAACCTTTTTGGTTTAGGATTTCGGTAAGTTTTGCAATTGCCTGCGCACCGCCATAACCAGCTACAACTTCTTGAATAGCAATAATATCGTAGTTTAGAACTATCGAAGCAATGTAGTTTATTTCGGTTTCAGATTTTGACTTCCCATAATTTTCTAAATTCCAAGACAGAATTTTTGTTTGAGAAAATGAAAGAAATGTAAAAAAAGATAGAATAAGGCTTAAAATATTTTTCATTCGGTATTTAAAAAATCAAATATAAGAAGCCTTGTAAATTTTGACTATCCTGAGTCTTAATTTTTTTTATATCTATTTTTTAAAGCTGTCGAAATTATAATGATTTGCAATACAAGCAAGGCTGGAATAAAAACAATTTTCCATTCAATTTCAGAACCACCTGTTTTTGCTGAAACAAAAGCAAAGCTTACTGATAAGAAGATGCAAAGGATCATTGTCTTCATAATAATTTTGTTTTTAGTTGTATTAATTTTATTGATAAAATTAATGCGGTTTTTAGGTTTCATTGGTTACTTAATAGGATTGTACACAAATTTAGAAGTATAAAAATGTATTTCCTTACGGTAAACCGTAATCTAAGTGTTAATTTTATACTAACCCAAAATCTTTTGCAATAGCAATTAAATGAACATTATTATTGGCTTTAAAATATATTTTTAATTTATTGATTCGTTTTTCTATGCTGCTGGTTCCGTTTGGAGTTATTGACATTGCTTTAAATTCATTCGAAATATGCTCTAGAATATAACCTTTTGCCAAAAGTGACAAAATAGAAATATCATAAGATTCAATTTCAATTAAAGATTTGTCATTAAAGCTAAATGATAAATCAGATGATAATATTCGTTCCTCGTTTCTGTAAGTGCCTTCAATAGCTTTTCTTAATTCTTCCATGCTGTTTCTTCCTTTAGAAACATAAGCATTTATACCTAAATCATAAAAAAGAGATTTGATTCGGTATGATTTGTCTTCGATTGAAAAGATTATTTTTTTTAAATGTTGGCTGTACTTTATTTACTGCCTCAATAAGATCTTCGCCACTTGTAAGCTGGTTTTTTCGATGATCTGATTTAAATGATAAATCGCTTATAAGCAAATCGTAGGGCTCGTTTTCGGCAAGTCCTTTTTTGATTTTTAATAAACCGTCATCGCAATATTTTACATGATCTATTGAATTTACTTTTAGGTCTTCAAGTATTTGTATTACTGCAATGCTTATACTATCTAGATCTTCGGCAACTAAAACTTTTTTGAACATATAATTTATTTTTAAATAGGAAAGGTGAAACTTAATTTAAAACCCATTGTCAGAATTTTTGTCAAAAGTAATAGTTCCATTTATAGTTTTTATACGGCTTTCCACATTTTGAAGTCCATTTTTTAAAATAAAGTTATGATTCCCTAATTCCAATGCCATTATCAGCATATGTCACGATAATATTTTTTTGATTTATTTTGAAAGTTGTACTTACTAAAGTTGCCTCACTATGTTTTTTCATATTTAAAAATACTTCCTGAAGTACTCTGTAAAGAATGATTTTTTTGTTTTTATCAATTTCGCTCCAGCGTACCGTATCAAAACCTTGCATTAAAATATTTACTTTTTCAGTTTTGTATCCCGAAATCATTTCTTTTAATTCAGAAATATAATTTTCGTCAGTAAGAATAAAACTGTTTTCTTTCGAAATATTTCGGGTTTTTGAATAGATGTTTTCCAGATTATTTAAGAGTTGATCTTTATTTTCATTTTGTTCCAGATTTCCTTTTTGGATCAAACTTATTGTGTGATATAAATCGTTGGCAAGTTCAGCATCTAGTTTTTTAGAAATTCTGGCTTCACTTATATAAATGGCTTCATTTTTTTCTTTTTTCCCTTTTTTAGAAAGACGCAAAAATAAAAACAAGAGCCCCGAAAGGACAAATATGATAGAAATATATAAAACGATATTACGGTTCTTTTGTCTTTCTAACTGAAGTTCTTTTTCTGCTTTTTGAGTTTTCAGCTCTAAATTTTCTTCTTTGTCTTTCTTGGAGTTGTATATAGCATCAGCAAATTGATTTTTTGCTTTTTTCCTGCCTACAATTAGACTATCAACCTTTCTAATATAAATCTTCCAGTGTTTTTTTGAATTTTCGGCATCATCAGCTTCGATTAAATTTGCTAACATGTTGATTTCATTTGTTGCCGACTTTGCTCTTTTGGCACAATTATAAGCTTTCTGGGCATTAAGTTTTTTTAATTCGGGATTATTGTATTTCAAATAATATAAATAAAAAGCATAATAGTTGCCAATTAGTTCATAATCATCGTTTAGTGTAAGTGTTAATTTTAAGCTTTCGTCAAAGCATTTGAATGCTTGTTCCTTATGATTTCCAAGACGTAAGTAGGAAAGTCCTAGATTATATAATATAGATGCACGCTGAACATCTGTATTTGAAGGAGTTATTTTATCTGCAATTTTATATTTTGCTATTGGTTCTAATAAGTTTATAGCCTTTTGATATTTTTTTTGATGCATATAGACAAATGAAATTTCAGATAATATCCTTGCTTTTCTAAAAGTCGAGACTGCTTTTTTTAACGCTTTTTTGTAGTAGTAGAGTGCTTTTTCATAATCATACGTATACAAATAGTTATAGGCCATAAATGTATATGCGTTAACGGGATACTTTACATTTGTTGTTTTTTCTAAGTAAGGAAATGCTTTTATAAGCGTAGTTTCTGCTTCGTAATAATCACCATTTTGTTGCAAGATTTCTACAATATTGCATAATGAACCAACATAATCATCTGCATAATCTTCTTTTGGATAACATAATAATTGTGTTTTGTTGAAATAAAAAATTGCACTATCGGTTTTTCCGACATCCCAAAATGCATTTGCTTTTTTCTGCATTTGTTTTATTTCGGGTGAATTATCTTTGCGGATGTATTTTATTTGCAGATTTTTTGCCTCAGAAAACTGTGTAGAAAAAATTGCTGCCAAAATTATAGCAAATAGCAGCAAGCAAAAAAGAATGTATTTTTTTTGAAAAAAACGGAGTAAGTTTTTAATCATCATAATGGGAATTTAATTAAAACCTTAAAACCTTTTCCTAGATCTGAATGAATATCCATTTCACCTTTAATGTTGTGAATTCGATTTTCCATATTATGCAAACCATTTTTTAAAACCATTTTAGTTGCATCGATTCCTTTTCCGTTATCAGTATAATTGATTAAAATAGTATTGTCTTTCTCTTTAAAAGTGATTACAACTAAACTGGCATCACTATGCTTTTTCATATTTACAAGTAATTCCTGGATGGCTCTGTAAACAGATATTTTTTTAATTTTATCAACTTTATTCCACGAAATGGTATCCAGACCATTTAATAATAGGTTTACATTTGAAGTGTCAAATCTGGAAATCATTTCTTTAAGCTGAGAAGTATAATTTTGATTGCTTAAAATCGGATTGTTTTCTTTTGAAATATTTCTTGTTCGGGAATAAATATCATCTAGCTTTTTTAATAAATGAGTACTGTTTTCTTCAACAGAAAGATTTCTGTTTTCCACAAATGCTATAGCATGATAGACATCATTAGCTAATTCATCATGTAATTTTTTTGAAATTCGAGTCTCACTTTGGTAAGTTGCTTCTATTTTTTGACGATTTGCTTTTGCGGTTAAATAAAAATAAAGAAAGATAATCAAGCATAAAGCTACTATGATTATGACATATGAGATAATATTCCTTCTTTCCTGTTTTTCTATTTGAAGTTCATTTTTGATTTTTTGAGCCTTTAGTTTAAGATTTTCGATTTTTTCTTTTTTGGAATCGTATTTAATTTTTGTAAATTGATTTTTTGCTCTTTGTCTAACTTCATAAATACTGTCTACTAACTTTATATAAATTAGTGAGTTTTTCTTTGTCTCGATAACTGAGCTGTTTTTTATAATCAATTTTAGAGCAAGTAAACAATCATCAATATTGCCTACTGAAGTATAGTTTTCGTAACTTAATTTTGCATACTTCTTTGATAAGGCAATGTTATCTTTCTCATAATAATCAGCAAGATTATAATAAGTTCTGCCCAAACCATCTTGATCTTTTGCTTTAGACTTTATTTCAATACTCTTTCGAAAGAAAGATAATGCTCTTGGATCCTTAAGTTTGTAATAGCAAAAACCAATATAATCTAATATTTTTGAACAATACGCTGGGTTTTGTTGTATGATTTTCTCTTTATTTATTGAAAGAAAAATTCGTAGGGCTTTATTGAATCTGTGCTGTTTTATATAAATAACTGCAATATTGTTTTTTGCTTCAAGTTTGTTAATTTGATCACTTTTTAAAATAAATGCTTTTGAATAATAGTAAATAGCATTTGGGTAATCATAAGTGTAATAATAATTTCTGCCTAAAACACTATAAATATTCCATACAAATTCTGAACCGTTAATTTTATTTAAATAGGGAAATGTCTCTGTTGCTGTAATGGTACTTCCAATAAAATCTTCATGGTCTTGTTGAATTTCAGCCATGTAATACATACAGTAAACATAGTTTTTAGCATCTTTGTTGGGGTTGCAGTATGCCCTTGCTTTATTGTAAAGGTAAAATGCACTGTCTAGCTGTTTATTTTTATAAAACAAATCAGCAGCATGTATTATCTTTTCTATTTGGATTTTGTTATTTTCAATTCTCTCTGTAAAATTTTTCCTCTTCTGGCAGGAAAAAAATAGCAGAAGAATAAATAAAACAGGAAAGAAAAGTGGTATTTTTTTTGCAATCATGCGCCAAAAA
>CAWCGN010000010.1:0-132728 GCA_963795025.1 uncultured Flavobacteriaceae bacterium
TAGAGGTAGAGCTACTGATTGGATGCGGGGGCTTCACCGCCTACCAATTCCTGACAAACTCCGAATGCTATATAATGTTTCACAGCAGTGAGGGCTTGGGTGCTAAGGTCCAAGTCCGAGAGGGAAAGAACCCAGACCATCAGCTAAGGTCCCCAAATATATGTTAAGTTGAAAGAACGAGGTTTGTCTGCCCAGACAGCTAGGATGTTGGCTTGGAAGCAGCCATTCATTTAAAGAGTGCGTAACAGCTCACTAGTCGAGCGGACGAGCATGGATAATAATCGGGCATAAACATATTACCGAAGCTATGGATTTGCAGGCAACTGCAAGTGGTAGGGGAGCATTCTGACAGGGCTGAAGGTGTATCGCAAGGTATGCTGGACCGGTCAGAAAAGAAAATGTAGGCATAAGTAACGATAATGCGGGCGAGAAACCCGCACACCGAAAAACTAAGGTTTCCACAGCTATGCTAATCAGCTGTGGGTTAGTCTGGACCTAAGGCGAACCCGAAAGGGACAGTCGATGGCCAACGGGTTAATATTCCCGTACTTCTTATTGCTGTGATGGGGTGACGGAGTGATGAAAGCGCCGCGAACTGACGGAATAGTTCGTTGAAGTACCTACCTATAAGATGCGCAGGCAAATCCACGCGTCTTGGGGAAATACGATAGTACTCGGAGTCTTCGGACAAAGAGATAGTGCGCCTAAGGGCTTCCAAGAAAAACCTCTAAACTTCAGGTAATGAGAACCAGTACCGTAAACCGACACAGGTAGTTGAGGAGAGAATCCTAAGGTGCTCGAGAGATTCATGGCTAAGGAATTAGGCAAAATAGACCTGTAACTTCGGGAGAAAGGTCGCCCCGAGCAATCGGGCCGCAGTGAAGAGGTCCAGGCGACTGTTTATCAAAAACACAGGGCTCTGCAAAATCGCAAGATGAAGTATAGGGCCTGACACCTGCCCGGTGCTGGAAGGTTAAGAGGAGATGTTATCTTCGGAGAAGCATTGAATTGAAGCCCCAGTAAACGGCGGCCGTAACTATAACGGTCCTAAGGTAGCGAAATTCCTTGTCGGGTAAGTTCCGACCTGCACGAATGGTGTAACGATCTGGACACTGTCTCAGCCATGAGCTCGGTGAAATTGTAGTAACGGTGAAGATGCCGTTTACCCGCAGTGGGACGAAAAGACCCTGTGCACCTTTACTATAGCTTAGTATTGACCTTGGATAAATGATGTGTAGGATAGGTTGGAGACTGTGAAGTGGCGTCGCCAGGCGCTTTGGAGTCATTGTTGAAATACAACCCTTTGTTTATCTGAGGCCTAACCCCGCGATTGCGGGGGACATTGCTTGGTGGGTAGTTTGACTGGGGTGGTCGCCTCCAAAAGAGTAACGGAGGCTTCTAAAGGTTCCCTCAGTACGCTTGGTAACCGTGCGTAGAGTGCAATGGCATAAGGGAGCTTGACTGAGAGACATACAGGTCGATCAGGTACGAAAGTAGAGCATAGTGATCCGGTGGTTCCGCATGGAAGGGCCATCGCTCAAAGGATAAAAGGTACGCCGGGGATAACAGGCTGATCTCCCCCAAGAGCTCATATCGACGGGGGGGTTTGGCACCTCGATGTCGGCTCGTCACATCCTGGGGCTGGAGAAGGTCCCAAGGGTTGGGCTGTTCGCCCATTAAAGTGGCACGCGAGCTGGGTTCAGAACGTCGTGAGACAGTTCGGTCTCTATCTACTGTGGGCGTTAGAAATTTGAGTGGATCTGATTCTAGTACGAGAGGACCGAATTGGACCAACCTCTAGTGTATCTGTTGTCCCGCCAGGGGCACCGCAGAGTAGCTACGTTGGGAAGGGATAAGCGCTGAAAGCATATAAGCGCGAAACCCACCACAAGATGAGATTTCTTTTAAGGATCGTGGAAGATGACCACGTTGATAGGCTATAGATGTAAAGGCAGTAATGTCATAGTCGAGTAGTACTAATAATCCGTAAGCTTATGTACACCCTTTTCCCCCGATGCAAATCGGGGGAAGAAACTTTCTAAAATAGTAAATAAAATTGCTTTTCTTTATCTCAGTATGTTAAGATATTGTTTAATTGATAATTAACAATTTATAATTGATAATTATTAATTAAAAAGTTGCCCAAGCAACCAACAGCCTTAAGGTGGTTATTGCGGCGGGGCTCACCTCTTCCCATCCCGAACAGAGAAGTTAAGCCCGCCTGCGCAGATGGTACTGCAGTCATGTGGGAGAGTATGTCGTCGCCTTTCTTTTGAAAAACCCTATCTGATTAGATGGGGTTTTTTATTCTAACTTTGTTTACCTGTATAAAGTAAATAAATGGTACCTTAGCTCAGATGGTAGAGCAATGGACTGAAAATCCATGTGTCCCTGGTTCGATCCCTGGAGGTACCACACAATGCTCGGATGGTGAAATTGGTAGACACGCTGGACTTAAAATCCAGTGAACAGCAATGTTCGTGCGGGTTCAAGTCCCGCTCTGAGTACTAAAACTTCAATTGACTTTGTCAATTGAAGTTTTTTTTTGGATTTATCTTACCTAGTTTTCTTTCAATAATTAATTTCTTAAATCTCATAAAGTTTCTTTTCTTGAAAATATTGATAAATTTGTTTCTTTATGGCTTTTCAAATGGATGAATTAATTAGTATTATAAATAGTTTTCAGAAATTGGATTCTATAACTGAAGATGCTGTTAGGAAGTATTTTGTAATCGAAACTTTTAAAAAGAATGAGCTTATAGTAAAACATGATAAAATATGTAAAAAAATGTATTTTATCAAGTCGGGTGTGGTTCGCAGATTTAGTTTGCAAGATGAAGCTGAAAGAACAAATTGGATTTATACTAACAGTCAGTTTTTTACTTCTTTAAGCAGTTTCTTTGAGCAAAAAGCTTCTTTCGAAAATTTTGAAGCTTCAGAGGAAACTATTGTTTACTCTATTTCTTATGAAGATGAATTAGTCTTATTAGAATATCCGTTATTTTCTAGATTTCATATAAAGCAACTCAGATTATATCTTTCGAAATTAAATGAATTTCACCATACATTCAGATTTATGACAGCACAGGAAAAATATTCTTTTTTACTTGCTAATTTTCCTGAAATGATAAAGAAAGCCAAATTAATGCACATTGCATCACTTATCGGCGTAAGCCAAGAAACTTTAAGCAGAATTAGAGCATCAATTATTTGATTTTACATCAAAAAATAAGCTTTCTTTTTTATTAAAATTTGCTATGAATTTTAATAATTAAATAATTGAAAAATTTTAGAGTCAACAGTCAGGCATTTATTGGTGATAATGTACATTTTGGTAACTATACTACTGTCGAAAATGATGTCAGTATTGGTAATAATACTTGGATAGGCAATAATGTTACTATTTTAAGCGGTACACGAATTGGGAATAATTGCCAAATTCATTCGGGAGCTGTAATTGGTGGTATTCCTCAGGATTTAAAGTTTGACAATGAATATACTTTGCTTGAAATTGGCGATAACAATATTATTCGTGAAAATGTTACTATAAATCGGGGTACTATATCAAAAGGAAGAACCAGTATAGGAAATTCAAATTTGATTATGGCAAACGCTCATATTGGCCATGATTGTATTATTGGCAGCAATTGTATAATTGGATTTAGTGTTGGTATGGCCGGAGAAGTCATCACGGGTGACTGGGTTAATATCAGCGGCTTGACTGCCATACATCAATTTTCAATTATTGGAAGCCATAGTATGGTAAGTGGTATGAGTCGGGTGGTGAAAGATATTCCGCCTTATATTACTGTTGCGCACGAGCCTTTGTCTTATGCTGGTTTAAATGTAATAGGTTTAAGGCGAAGAGGTTTTGAGTATGACAAGATTAATGAGTTAAAACAAATTTATCGGATTATTTTTCAAGAAAAACGAAATACTAATCTTGCTTTAGAATTGGTGGAAAGTCAATTTAGTCAAACAGAAGAACGGGATTTGATATTAAATTTTATCAGGCAATCCGAAAGAGGAATTATTAAAGGAACTTACAATAAATGATTTTGTCGTTGTGTTTTACTTAACATTCTGCCTATTTGCTTTTTCGTCAAGTTCTTTTATTTTTTGACTCACTTTTGTTCGATAACTTTCATCAATATTTAATTCTTTTGCTTGCTTGTAATTTAGTAATGCTTTTTGAAAATTCTTATTTGCTTCATAAGTTTCTCCTAAACTGTCGAAAGTATTAAATGATTTTGGAAATTCTTGAGTATTTAAGGTAAAGACGATTATGGCATCAAGCGTTTTTTTATTTTTATTTAAAAGAATGTATCCAATGGAATTCAAGCACTCTTCAAAATTGACATCTAAATATTTTGGATTGTTTTTTAAAGCTGTATAGGTACTTTTTAGCTCAGATATATTATTTTGGGCTATATTAAGTAACAACTCAAAAGCCAGATCATTATAATCTACAATATCACTATCAACAAAATAGGCAATATGATTGATTACACTATCTACATTAAAATCATTTCCACCTAAACCATTTGCTAAAAAAATGATACTTAAATTATCTTTTGGGAAATTTCTATAAGCCGTAATTCGTGCACCCGAAAAACCATATGACTGATGACCGTTTATTGTTTGCTGATCCCAACCAAAAGCGAATTTAGTATTTGATTTAGTAAAAGGGAATAATTCCCACATTTTATTCTTTGTGTTTTCAGTTAATAATTCATTGTTATTGAGTTTCTTGTCCCACAATATAAATTCATTCATTGTTATATTTAAGCCATTACAACTATTTAGATAATTTCCATTGTTAGGAAGGTCTATCTGTAATTTACCGGTATTATAATAAAAATAAGGCGTAACTCGGTTTTCAATTATATCTCTTGAATCTGTTGAAAAAAAGACATTTTTACTGGATGTCTTTTCATTAAATTGATTCTTAACTATGAATGCTTCGATATCTTGTTTGCTTATGACTTCAATAATCTTTTGAAGAAGCCAAAAATTAGTTTGATTGTATTCAAATTTTTCTCCTTTCTTAAAATGTATAGAATCAGCAAAAACCTTTTCCTTTGCCACAGCTTCCTCGAGTTTCTCATATTCGACAATATCAGGAAGTCCAGAGGATTGTGTAAGCAAGTTTTTTACTTGTATGGATGTCCAGGAATCTGGAAGGTCCTGAATGTATTTTGAAATAAAATCGTCTAAGGATAATTGGTTTTGTTCGATTAATTGAAAAGCTCCAGTTGCAATAATGGGTTTTGTTAAAGAATAAAGTCTGAAAATGGATTTATCTGATACTGCAATATTGTTTTCGATATTTGCCTTCCCATAATTTTTTCTATGAAGTATTTGTCCGTTTTTAATTACCGCAAGTGAAATTCCAGGAATATCCTGTCTATTTTGGATTTCAGATATATATTGATCAATTTTTGTATTTTGAATTGACTTTTCATTTTTTTGTGCTAAACCAATTTCAAAAGATAGCAACGTAATAACTAAAATAAATAGTTTAATTTTTTCTAACATAAGTTTATTACTTTAAAATTATTAACTGGCACAAAGCAAACCTTTTGAAGTTTTTACAGTATTGTAAATTCTGTATAAAAACATTTTATTTTTGAATCAATTAAATGTGCCAGTTAAAATTATGGAATGATTACTCAGGAATTAAGTTATTCATACTTCAGATATTTTAAAATATCCGTTTTTGTTGCTGAATAGGCTCTAGATATTACAATTATTAATGTCAATACTAATAAGGTTACAAAACCTAAAATAAAAGGAAACAGCGTTATGTCAATTCTAAAAGCAAAATTTTCAAGCCATTTGGTTAGTAAATAATAAACCGGAAACAATGCGATTGAAAATCCGATGATGCAATATAGAATGTATTGTTTTGACAATTCTTTTATTAAAATACTCGTTTCAGCACCAAGGGTTTTCCGGATTGCGATTTCTTTCATTCGTCTTTGTATTGAATAGGAAGCCAAAGAAAATAGTCCAAAAAGAGCAATTAGAATTACGATAACATTTAGCAATGAAAAAAGATTTTTTTGCTTTATGTACGCTTCGTATGTTCTCGCGTATTGCTTATCTACAAAATCGTATTTAAAAGGATATTCTTTGTCAACATTTGCTGTCCAGAATTTCTCAATATTTGCAATTGTATTTTCAATGTTTTGCGATTTTAGTTTTACATAAACAACATTCATATTTTCAGCCATATGCAAAGTTTCTATATGATAAAAAGTCATTGGAGGAACTTTTACTTCAGGACTTAATAAATTGAAATCTTTTACAACTCCAATAATTTTTAAGTTTTGATTTCTAATTAAAATTTCTTCTCCAATCGGGTTTTTCATATTCATCAACTTTGCAGCTGTTTCATTTATCATGATTGAATTTATAGTGTCAGAAGAAAGTTTTCTATCAAGTCCTCTGCCTTGTGTTATCTTGATTTTTAACATTTCAAGCATCCCAAAATCTATCCCAATATGTTTTGCTTTAAAAAGTACATCGTGATATAAAAGTGGTGCTAACGAATTGTCTGCACCATCAAAAGATACAAGTCCGGTCGAAACGTTTTCAACCCCTTCAATTTTTCTTAACTCTTGCTTTATTGTACCGTATTTGTTGAAAATGTTTTTGTCTATGTTTTCTCCTTGGAAATCTGAAGGCAGAAGATTTAAATCTATTGCAATCAATTGATTTCCTTTAAAACCAAGATCTTTATCGTTTAAGTATTTTACTTGCTGATACACAATGTTTGAACCAATAATAAAGAATGTAGCAATAGCAAATTGAAAAATCAACATTCCGTTTCTGACCCAAACACCGCTTTTACTTCTTGAAAAATTACCTTTCAAGACCTTTAAGGTTTCAAAATTAGAAACATAAACAGCTGGAAATATTCCTGCAACAAAAATCGTAATGACAAAAATTAGAATGAGTTGTAAATAAAATTGGCCTCCAATAATCATTAAATTTTTGTTTAAAAAATTATTGTAAAAGGGCAAAGTCGATTCTACAATTACTAAAGCCAACAAGATTGAGAACAAACTGATCAAAGTTGTTTCAAAAATAAATTGGTATACAATATTGCTTTTTGATGCACCAACAATTTTGCGAATTCCTATTTCTTTAGCACGTTTTGTTGCATTGGCTGTCGCCAAATTTATATAATTGACGATCGATAAAATGAGAATCAAAATTGACAGTCCCGCCATAATAAGCAAAAACTGATAATTGCCTCGGCCTTCAGGATAGCCATCTGTAATAGATTGTAATCTTGCTTTTGAAAGCGGTTCCATGAAAACTGTAAAATGTCCCACTTTTTTTGTCATTTCTTCAGGAGTAAAACCAGCTTGTTTTGCCTCTCTCACAATTACATCGTCATAGTATGCTTTTTCGAGCATTTTTCGAGTTTGTTCTACTTTTGATGGATCTTTTAGTTTTAAAAGTATTTTTAAAGCAAACAAGCTTCGACTTTGAGCAGGATCAACAAGATCTTTCATTCGGTTTATTACAACATTTGGTGCAATCGAAGAATTACCGGGAATTTGATAAACTGCGCGAACTACAAATAAATTATCAAGACAATTAATTTGCTTGCCAATTGGGTTTTCATTACCAAAAATGCGCTTTGCAAGATCTTCAGAAATAGCAATACTTGTTCCGTCTTTTAATGCACCGCCACCATTTCCCTGAATAATTTTAAAAGGAAATAGTGAAAAGAAATCTTTTTCAACATTGATTATTTTATCAACGAATTCTTTCTTTCCTTTGTAAATTATTTTACTCTTTTGATACCAGCTATCAGCAAAAACAATGTTTTCGACATTAGAATCTTTTTCTAAATGTGCTTTTAATAAAACGGTATTATCAGTGCCAACAGGCGTATCAGTAAGCTGGACTAAAACCTGATAAACATGGTCTTTTTCAGGATTCCAAGCATTGTAGCTTTGCTCGTCGTTCCAATAGAGTAATGCAAATATTAATCCTGCGATTCCTATTGATAATCCGAGAATATTTAGTGCAGTAAAAAGTTTACTGTTCTTTATTTGATAAATAAATGTGTTAATCCAATTTTTTAGCATCTTATTCGTATTTTAAATATCGTAAAACATCAACTTTTGTTACTTGGTAGGCTTTTGCTAAAACAATTGTTAGTGTTAGAAATAACAACGAAACAAAAGCAATTATGAATGGTAAAACCGGAATGTCAATTCGGAAGGCAAAATTCTCAAGCCATTTTTGCAGTAAAAGATAAGCTGGAAGTACTCCAATTAAAAAACCAATTACACAGAAAACCACATATTGTCGGGACAATTCTTTGAGTAACTTATCGGTTTCAGCGCCAAGTGTTTTTCGTATCGCGATTTCTCTCAACCTTCTTTCCATAGAAAAAGAAGCCAGCGCAAACAATCCAAAAACAGCAATTAGGATTACGATGATATTCAGTAAGGCAAATAAGTTTCTTTGATTTTCATATTTTTTAAAGTTGCGAGCGTAATTTTTATCGACAAAATTATATTCAAAAGGATATTCAGAATCTACTTTTTGTGTCCAGAATTTATTAATACCAGCAATAGTTTCGGAGATGTTGTCTGGTTTGACTTTTATAAAAACATGTCTAATGTCATCTTTTACCCCATTAATTTTGGTTGCATAAAAGAAAACCATAGGCGAAATTCGGCTCTCAAGTCCGAAATAGTTGAAGTTTTTAACCACGCCAACAACTTTCACTTTTTCATCTCTCCAAAGAATAGTTTTATTTAGAATGTCTTTTTCTCCAATCAATTTGGCAGCTTCTTCATTTAAAAGCACAGATGAAATGGTATCTGAAGAAATAGCAGTATTTAATTTTCGTCCTTTCAATACTTTAATATCCAACATATCCAGCATATCTAAATCCATTGCCATTTCCTGAATTATAAACGGTTTATTGTTTTGGTAACTCGCACTTGACCATGAGTTTTCCTGCGATCCCATTGCAAATAGTGCCGTCGAAACTGCTTCGACGCCTTTTATTTTTGAGGCTTCTTGTTTGATGACTTTATATCTCTCGAATTGCGTTTTTCCTTTTTTAGGTTTAAAAGTGATATCTAAAACTTGTTTCCCTTTAAAACCTAAATCTTTTTCGGCCATAAAATTTACCTGTTTGTAAACGATAAAAGATCCAATGATAAAAAAAGCAGCGATTGCAAATTGCAAAACTAGCATTCCGTTTCGAAGCCAAATTCCTTTTTTACTTCGGGAAAAATTTCCTTTAAGGACTTTTAATGCCTCAAAATTAGAAACATAAATCGCTGGTAAAACTCCAGAAACCAGTATTACGAGCAACGTAATTATTAATAATTGAATGTAGAATTGAGCTCCAACAAGGACCAAATCTTTGTTTAGAAAAGAATTATAGTAGGGCAATAAAATTTCGACCAATACTAATGCCAACAAGGCTGAAAAAACAGTGATTAATGCCGTTTCAAAAACAAATTGCATTATGATTTGTCCTTTTGTGGCGCCAGTAATTTTTCGTACTCCAATTTCTTTAGCTCTTTTTATAGCGTTTGCAGTTGCTAGATTAATATAGTTTACAATCGAAAGAAGTAAAATCAATAGAGACAAACCCATTAAAATCTGCAGATATTGTAAATTTCCATTTGGTTCTGAAAATGGAGAACTTCCAGAGTAAAGTTTCGCTTCAGGCAATGGCAATAAACTTGTTTTTACAGGATCACCATACTTTTTCAAAAATTCATCAATCGTTAAGCCTTCCTGTTTTGCTTGCGCTTTGGTGCAATTTTCAAAGAAAAGTTTATCCATATTTTTTATGATGGCACCTGTAGCATTTGGGTTTTTAATTTTCAAAATCAAACCGTAATGATAACTCCATTGGTCTTTTGTTCTTTTTAGGTCGTCATCAATAACTGTTGTAACAGCTTCGGGCATTACAGATGATTTTTCAGAAAGCTGATACACACCACGAACAGTAAAAATCTGACCATCATATCGGACTAATTTTCCCATCGGATTTTCTGTGCCAAAAAGTCGTTCGGCAGTTTCGTCAGATAATGCAATACTGCTTCGATCTTGAATTGCAGTTTTGCCGTTTCCATGAATAAATTTGTACGGAAAAAAAGAAAAGAAATTACTTTGTGCCGTAAATATTTTATTCAGCACTTCTTTCTTGCCATTATAGGATATCACATCTTTGGCATATTCGGCATAAAAATAACAGTAGCTTTCTACATCTTGTGAAACTGCTTTTAGCAATGGTCCGGTAGTTGCAGCATTTGATGTCCAGATATTATTTCCTCCAATGTCATTTAGTACCGAATAAATTTTATCCTTTTCCGGATTCCATTGGTCATATGAATGTTCGTCATTCCAAAAAAGAATCGCAAAAATCAACGTCGCCATTCCAATTGAAAGTCCTAAAACATTCAGAATCGAAAACAGTTTGTTGTTTTTGATATGGTAAAAAAATGTGGAGATCCAATTTTTCAGCATGATTCTAGTTTTTAGAAGTTACCAAAACATCCACATTTCTATGATTTAATTTTTCCGAAAGAATAACGCCGTCTTTCATCAAAATTGTTTTTTGTGAAAAAGAAGCATCATAATCCGAGTGTGTTACCATCAAAATTGTAGCACCATTTGCATGAAGATCAGTCAATAATTCCATGACCTCATTTCCGTTTTTACTATCTAAGTTTCCTGTTGGCTCATCGGCCAAAATAATTTTCGGATTATTGATTAAAGCTCTCGCCACGGCAACACGCTGTTGTTGTCCGCCCGAAAGCTGTTGCGGAAAATGTTTCAATCGATGCGAAATTCCTAGTTTGTTGGCAATCGCATGTACTCTTGTTTTTCTTTCAGAAGAAGGAACATCATTGTAAATCAGAGGTAATTCGATATTGTCATATACCGATAATTCATCAATTAAATTAAAGTTCTGAAAAATAAAACCGATATTTTCTTTTCGTGCTTTTGATTTCAATTTCTCTTTTAAGCCTACCATTTCTTGATCAAGTAAATTATAACTTCCGTCTGAAGCGCTGTCCAAAAGACCAATAATATTTAATAAAGTAGATTTTCCGCTTCCAGACGGTCCCATGATTGAGACAAAATCGCCTTGATTGATTGTTAATGAAATTTCGCTTAACGCTTTGGTTTCTAATTCCTCAGTTCTAAATACTTTTGAAAGCTTTTTAATCGTAATCATAATTGATGTTTTTAGTTTTGATTGATTTTCTTTTTAAAATTTTTCCTTTCAGAAGCAAAAGAAACGCATTGGAAAATTAAGATATTTAACAATGCGATTTTTTGTTATTTTTACTTTCGAAAGGGCTTAATAATTAATGATTTATCAGTACAAAAGTGATTTTCATGCCAAAAAATTAAACTTTGTAATTGCTTTATTTTTAATGTTTTATTTTCTGAAAAACAATTGTACTGTCCATAAGTGGACACCTTTCGTCCAAAACTGAACAACCATGAAAAAAACAAACGCTTCGATTTTAATCATCGACGACCAAGAAGACATTCTTTTTGCGTCGAAAGTGTACCTGAAAAAATACTTTGAAACTATTTATACCTTAAATAATCCAAAAAATATTGTCGAATTATTGGCGAAAAATGCCATTGATGTGGTTTTGCTCGACATGAATTACAGAATTGGTTTTGAAGATGGAAGAGAAGGGTTGTATTTGTTGAAAGAAATAAAAACGCTTTCGCCAAAAACGGTTGTGATTTTAATGACCGCTTTTGGCAAAGTCGAAACTGCTGTTGAAGGTTTAAAATCGGGCGCTTTTGATTACATTTTGAAACCTTGGGAAAATATAAAACTGTTGGAATCTGTTAGACAAGCGGTGGAAAAATCAAGAAAAGAACAGCGAAAAAACAAAGATGTTGAAATTAAAAACGAGTTTTTTGTAGGTACTTCTGAGATTATAAAAAAAGCATATTCTCTCGCCGATAAAGTAGCGAAAACAGATGCCAATGTTTTGATTCTTGGCGAAAATGGAACAGGTAAATTTGTTTTGGCGCATCATATTTATGCACAATCAGAAAGAAAAAATCAGCCTTTTATAAATGTTGATTTGGGATCTTTAAATTCAAATATTTTTGAAAGCGAATTGTTTGGTTATGCAAAAGGGGCGTTCACCGATGCAAAAACAGATACGCCAGGACGTTTTGAAATGGCGCAAAATGGTACGATTTTCTTGGATGAAATTGGGAATGTGCCGCTTCATTTACAATCAAAATTATTTCAGGTTATTCAAACCAAAACTGTAACAAGATTGGGAGAAACAAAACCAAGACCTTTAAATGTTCGAATAATTACGGCTACCAATTTGAATTTAAAACTCGAAGTTGCTGATAAAAATTTCCGTGAAGATTTGTATTACCGAATCAATACAATGGAAATTGTTCTGCCTCCGTTGCGAGAACGTAACGAAGATAAAATTCCGCTTGCTGAATATCTTTTAGAAAAAATGACCGAAAAATATGGAAGAAGCTCAATTTCTTTCGACAAAAAAGTATTGGAACAAATTGAAAAACACGCTTGGAATGGAAACATCCGCGAAATGGAAAACAAGATTGAGCGCGCCGTTATTCTTTGCGAAAACAATAAAATCACAGTTTCAGATTTGGATTTGGAGCAAATAACAGAATATGAAAATCCAGATGATATTCAGCTTTCTTCGGTAGAAAAAGCTACGGTAGAAAAAGCTTTGTTGAAGCACAACAATAATATCAGTAAAACTGCCGAAGAATTGGGTTTATCCAGAGGTTCTTTGTATCGACGTTTAGAAAAATATAATATCAGCACTAATTAATATGCTAAAATCATTAAAAACATATCAGCTGCTTTTTCTTCGATTAATTTTGATTTTAGCCGGAATAGAATTTTCGATTTATCTGCATAAAATCAAATTTGTATTTGCACCTATTTTTGGCTTTTTGATTGTTTTTTTCATAATTGTCGAATTGTATTTTTATGTCAAAAATATCATTCTCCTTTACGACAAAACCATTTCATCGATTATACAAAACGATTTTACTTCCGATTTTTCGAAACATAAATCAAGTAAAAATGATTTATTTCAGCTGTATGATATTTTAAAAAACAAACAGAATGAACAGATTTCAAAAGATATCATTTATACTTCGATTTTAAATAATATTGAAACCGGAATTGTCATTTTGCAAAAACAGAAAAACGATTGGGATATTTTTTTGATGAACGATTATTTCTCGAGTCATTTTAATGTGCCGAAATTTTCGAAGTGGAAATATCTTAAAAATCAATTGCCTGCATTATGTGAAATTATTGATAAAGATGATTTTCAAGAAATAAAAACGGCAATCGATATCAGTATAAATGAACAAAATTTGCAGACATTTGTTTTGCAGGCTTCGCGAACAGAGATTTTTGAGCGCGATTATTATATTGTGTTGCTCGATTCGATTCAGAATGTTGTCGAGAAAAAAGAAAAAGATGCGTGGATCAATTTGATGAAAGTGATTTCGCATGAACTTTTAAATTCGATAACGCCAATTCGCTCTATTTGCCAGAATCTTCAGGATTTGGTAGAGCAGGATTCTTTGTCGACGGAGGATTTGGAAGACATAAAAAATAGTGTCGAAACGATGCTCAGACGAAGCGATCATTTGCAGAAATTTGTTGAAGGTTATCGAAAACTGGCCATGCTTCCTTCTCCAAAAAAACAAAAAACAGAACTGCAGGATTTAATCCAGAATTGTCTTCAAATTATGGACTCTTTATTTAGAAAGGAAAATATTGAAATCGTAAATAACATTTCTCATAATTATTCTATTAATGCCGATTCGCAACAAATAGAACAAGTTTTGATTAATCTTTTGACGAATGCCATAAACGCACTTAAAAATACCAGTCAAAAACAGATTTTTATTTCGGCGGAAGCCAAAGAAAACAGAACATTTATCAAAATTATCGACAACGGAAACGGGATTGAAAAAGAAATTGAAAGCAAAATTTTTCTGCCGTTTTTCACCACCAGAAATGAAGGCGCAGGAATTGGTTTGACTTTGTCTAAAAACATTATCGAAGCGCACGGCGGTTACATCAATTATCGAAATGAAAACGGGAATACAGCTTTTGAAATTTGTTTGATTGAAGATTGATTTATTTCTGCTCAAATAAATTTATATTAGCAAAAACTATCTATTTTAATTATGATTTTAGCCTTCGATACTTATTATTACGATAATAAAGCCAAAACAGTCTGCATTGAATTTACAGAATGGAATCAGGAAAAAGATTTTAAAATTCACACCGAAATTATTGATAATGTCTCAGAATATATTCCGGGAGAATTTTATAAACGAGAATTGCCTTGTATTCTTAGTTTATTGAATAAGATCGATTTAAAAGAAGATACGATTATAATAGTAGATGGTTTTGTATATTTAGATGACGATAAAAAATACGGTTTAGGCGGACATTTATATGAAAAACTGAACAAAAAAATTCCGATTATTGGTGTTGCTAAAACGAATTTTGCAAGTATTGAAAAAGATAAAAAGGCACTTTTAAGAGGTGATAGTAAAAAACCTTTGTTTGTTACTTCAATCGGAATTGATTTGGACGAAGCTTTTAAAAAAGTGGAAAGTATGGCGGGCGAATTTCGAATGCCGACTTTGCTGAAAGAAATGGACAGGCTGACTAAAGAAATATAACGTAAATCCAATTGAATTAGGAAAATGAATCTCACAATCCAATCCCTTTTACCGGACGATTCTATTTCGCATTTTGTTCACAGTTTTTGGATGGTGGAGAACAAAACGGGAAATGATATTCCGGGAACAATTCTCCCAAACGGAATGGTGGATATGACACTCATGAAAATAAATAATGATAATTGGGAAATGTCAATTCGTGGATTGGATACGATTGCTAGTCAGGTTAATATTGCCAAAGATGTGCGAATCTTTTCCGTTGGATTTAAGCTTTTGGCTGTCGAATATTTATTTGGAGATTCAATAAAAGATGTTTTGAACGGAGGAAAAACGATTCCGAATGATTTTTGGCAATTTGATGAAATTGATACAGAAAGTTTAGAAAATTTTCAGCAGAAAGTAACTCAGAAAATTAACGCATTTTCAACAAAACCAATTGACGACAGAAAGAAAAAATTATTTGAGCTAATTTATGAATCGCATGGCGCAATAACGGTGAAAGAACTTTCGGAAAAAGTGTTTTGGAGCAGTCGCCAAATTAATCGATATTTTAACCAACAATTCGGAATTTCACTTAAAGAATATTGCAAAATTCTACGTTTTGGATCTTCTTTTAAAGATTTAAGCGAAGGCCGACTTTTTCCTGAATTGAACTTCACCGATCAGAATCATTTTATAAAAGAAATAAAAAAATACTCGGGTGTTACGCCAAAAGAACTCAGCAAAAATTCTGATGAACGTTTCATGGATATTGCAGCGATTAAAAAACTGCCACCTCAAAAAAACGACTGATTTTTACTATTTCTGCCAAAACCTTCTTCGCAATTTTGTATCGAAATTAAATGATACAAAAGATGTTACTACAAAATAAAAAAATAGCCATTATTGGCGCTGGTCCGGTTGGTTTGACAATGGCAATTTTGCTTGAGCAAAAAGGAATTGACGTGACCGTTTATGAAAGAGATAAAGATGCACAAACCAGAATTTGGGGCGGAACGCTTGACTTACATAAAGGTTCTGGACAAGTTGCAATGAAGAAAGCTGGATTGTTAGAACGCTATTTTGAACTTGCAATTCCAATGGGAAGAACTGTTGCAGATCAAAATGGAAAAACTTTATTTAAACACAATACAACTCCAGAAGAAGCTCGCGACAATCCAGAAATAAACAGAAATGATTTAAGAAATTTACTTTTAGATACTTTAAAAAGCGGTACCGTTATCTGGAACAGTAAAGTAAACGAACTTGAAATTAAAGATGGAAAATGGATTTTGCATTTTGAAAATAACAAAATCGAAACTGCAGATTTTATAATTGGTGCAAATGGAGGAATGTCGGCAATTAGAAAATACATTACAGATGCCGAAGTCGAAGAAACAGGAACGTATATGATTCAGGGAGAAGTTTCTCAGGCCGAAATTAATTGTAAAGATTTTTTTGATTTGTGCGATGACAATATATTAATGACTTCATATAATGGTAATTTATTAGTTGCAAACCCAAAGAACGCAGCATCTTTGAGCTATAATGTGATCTTTAAAACACCTTCAAACTGGATTTCCGGAAGTGAATTAGACTTTACGAATAAAGCAAGTATCAGTACATTTTTAATAAATCGATTTTCTGATTGGGATGAAACCTATAAACAGTTATTCCTCGCGACATCATTTTTTGTTGGACTTCCAACAAGAAAAATTTCATTAGAAAAAGAATGGAAAAATAATCGCCCTTTGCCCATAACACTTATTGGCGATGCGGCGCACTTAATGCCTCCATTTGCCGGACAAGGCGCAAATATTGGTTTGGTCGATGCGATGATTTTAGCAGAAAATCTTTTAGATGGAAAATTTCAAAGCATTGAAACTGCAATTGCTGATTACGAACAACAAATGTTTGTTTATGCCAAGGAAGCGCAGGAAGAAACTAGAAATAATGAACTTGCGATGCGCGATCCAGGTTTTTCTTTTATGCAATTTGCTAATTAACAGTTGTATGTAGTCATAAATTTTAGACCTATTGCACACGGTTTTAGTTTGAACGTTATTTGTTTTTCAAAATAAAAAAGTAATTTTATTGTGCTAAAAAAATAAATTATGGCTGCCAAAAAACCAGAAGAAATGAGCAACGAAGAGTTGCTTAAAAATGAAATAATCTTAAAAACAGTAATTTACGTTTTGCTTGTTTTTGCTATAATATTGCTAGCTGCAGGAATATGGCTGACTATTGTGAAAAAGCAATTTAGTGCTTTGACAGCTATTCCATTATCGTTGGGAATAATTATAATGGTCAATGCAAATACGTTAAAGACTCTAAAGAAAGAGAAAAACAGCAGAGGATTATAAAAAATCGGATTGCAATTTTTGAAAAAATTCAGCAAAAAACTCCTTAAGAAATTAAGGAGTTTTTTTATTTCACATTTCAACTTAAATGAATTTTAAATTTACATTCCAGGCCAATATAAAAAGTTGAATTTATGACCATCAGGATCTGTAAAGCCAAAAGTGTAGCCTTGCTGGAAATTTTCTGGTTCAGAGAAAATTTCTGCGCCTGCTTTTTTTACAATTTCATACCATTCATCAACATTTTCTCTGCTGTCTGCCGATAAAGAAAAGATAATTTCATTCTCAGTTTTAGTATCAGCAGATTTGCCGCGCAAGGCATTATCAAATCTTTTAGGGGTGAAAAAATTAATTACAAAATTGTTTTCTCCGTAAATAAAACTTACCAATTCTTCGGTTTCTTTTCCGTTTTGCTTGAATCCCAGATCGGAATAAAATTTAATTGTTTTTTGCAAATCATGTGAAACCAAGTTTGCCCATATCATTTTCGTTTTCATAAACTTTTGTTTTAGTCAATAGTTAATACTCTAAATTACTGAAATAATTTTTTACTTGGTTTTCAATAACTTATAAATTTTTGTTATATAAACCACATTTTTTAAAAATTAAGAGAGTTTTGTTCTGGCAATCTTTTGTTTTAATTTTGCACGACTGCTGCAAAGTGCAAAACGCTGATAATAAAGACAAAATAAAAAGTGAAAAAGGAACAAACAAACTGGACGATTTGTGAGGAATGTCAAGGACGCGGAAAAATAAGTCAGCGCATCAGCAAAAAAATGAAGCTTCGTTATCAAATGGAATTGGAACAATTTGAAAACGTAAAAGGTGAAGGAAAACCTCCCGTTGCTCCAAAAGCGCATTTAAAGTTGTGTTTAAATTGCAGTGGCTCGGGATTAGTCCGTACTTCAAATTCTCCTTTAGCAAATAAAGAAAACTATCCGCACGTTGCTATTATTGGTGGCGGAATAGGAGGAGTTGCTTTAGCTGTAGCTTGTTTGCACCGCCAAATTCCGTTTACTATTTATGAACGCGATACTAATTTCGATGCCAGATCGCAAGGTTACGGACTCACTTTACAGCAGGCGAGTAAAGCAATGACCGGATTGGGTATTTTGGCTTTAGAAGATGGCGTTGTTTCATCCAGACATTTGGTTCATACTACAGACGGGAAAGTGATTGGTGAATGGGGAAATAGAAAATGGATTCAGTCAGAAGAGAAAAAATCTCTGAAACGTTCAAATATACATATCGCAAGACAATCTTTGCGTTTAGAACTTTTGCAGCAACTTGGCGGAAGCGATGCCGTGAAATGGGGACATCAGTTAGTCGATTTTAAACAAAATGATAATGAAGGTGTTGAGCTAACTTTTAATGTCGACGGAGAAATAAAGAAAGCAAAAGCCGATCTAGTAGTTGGTGCTGATGGAATTCGCAGTTCAGTACGCCGATTGTTTTTAGGTGACGATATTGCTCCTTTGCGTTATTTGGATTGTATTGTGATATTAGGCATTTGTCCTTTAAGTGCACTTGAAGGTGTTGAAAGTTCTTTATTAGATTCGGCGACCGTATTTCAAACCGCAAATGGCAACGAACGAATTTACATTATGCCTTATAAAGCAGATTCTGTAATGTGGCAACTTAGTTTTCCGATGTCAGAAAATGAAGCAAAAGAATTAAGTGCGAAAGGTCAAAAAGCATTAAAAGAAGAAGCTATCCGAAGAACACAATGGCATAATCCTATTCCGCAGATTTTAACTGCTACAGATGAAGCTCAAATTTCAGGTTATCCTGTTTACGATAGAGAATTGCTTGATTCTGAAATATTGAAAAAAGGAAATGCAGTTACTTTAATTGGTGACGCAGCGCATCCAATGAGTCCTTTCAAAGGTCAAGGAGCTAATCAGGCTTTGCTCGATGCGCTTTCTTTGGCTCGTGGCATTACTAGAGGATGTAAATCTTTGGCACATTCGAAAAAAGTTGGCATCAGAGAAAGTGTTTTAAATGAATTTGAATCCGAAATGCTAAAACGAAGTGCGGTCAAAGTAAAAGATTCTGCAGATGCAGCACTATTTCTCCATTCTGAAATTGTACTTCATGAAGGCGATGAACCTAGAGGACGCTGTTTAAAGAAAAAATAATTTTTAAATCTTCAATAAAAAGTTGATTGTATAATTGCTGTGATCAAAAGATGAATTAAGCAGTTTTTCTTTCTTTTTGTTTTGTTCCAAACCTAGATTAGTGTAGAATTGAATCGTCTGTTGCAAATCATTGGAGACTAAATTTTTCCAGATCAATTTTGTTTTTGTAAGTTTTTTCATATTTTTACTGAAATACATAAAAGCATGAAAATTTTAAAACCTTTTTTATTGTTATTCGTTTTAATCCTGACAGGATGCATAGGGAATATGAATCCTACTGGAGGTTCCTCGCCGGATTATCCTTATTTTATTACTACAGAGCCAATGATGGTTAAAAAAATAATGATTCCAAAAGGAACGGTCTTAACTTATGACGAACATTTTTTGGTAAGTGGAAAACAAGATCATATAATGAGCGAACAAAGGCTAACCTCCATAAAACTGCCAGAATGACAAACTATAAATTGGGGCGGCGTTCCTGTAAAATCTATTGATAGATTTTTTAATTCAAAAATGCATGGTTATAGTGTTTATGCTGATTTCAGCAAATTAAGCGAGGATAAAAAAACGAAATTTTATAAATTATGGGAAAGCTGTAGTGATAATTTAGGAATAACAATCAAAAATGAAGACGATTGGTCTTTCAATAAAAATAATATTGCAGATATAGAAAATTGCAGTGTATTGTACCAACGTTATTTTAAGGCAGATAAAGGACAGCAGGATTTTCTGGATAAAATGTTATCTGAGCTTAGAAAGATCAATTCGAAATAATATATTTAAAGAAAACAGCCTCCAAAATAGCTTTATTTTGGAGGTTGTTTTTTTGTATTATTAATAGTAAGATCAATTAGTTAGAAATACTAAGAAAACGATAATACTCTTTAATTTTATTTTTTAATCTTTCTGCTAAATAGGTATTGCCATCTTTTAGTTCATTATGAATAATTTGAGCTTCTTCAATATATTTGAGCTTTTTTTCGTCATTCCAATAATATGGAGGTTCATACAGATTGCATATTCTATCGGCCATTTTAACAGCCCAGACTTCAATAGGTTGTTGCTTAATTCTGCTTAAACTATCCAGCATTTTTTCAGACGAATCCTCAATTTGATCATTTTTGGTTAATGCTAAAACTCCCAATGCTACCTGATTTCCAAATAAATCGTTTACTTTTTCATAATTAAATGCAGTGTCTTCTATTGTATCATGAAGCATTGCGCATTTTACGGCTAAGTCGGCATTCATATTTTCTGTTAATCGAACGGCATTTAGAACTTCAAAAACAACGCTCCCAATATGGTTGATGTATTCCACTCTTTCATCTTTATTAACGCCGCCATATTTTTGTCCGTCATGAAGTTTTGAAACCAATTGCCAAACCTGCTGAATTTCGTCTATTGACCAGTCTTTTTGTTGTTTCATAATGAATCTTAGATTTGATGTAATTTATTACTTTTTTTGAATATTTGCAACAATTCAACATTTGGTTTGTATTTTTCTATTGTTGAAATGATTGTATATTAGCTTGAAAAATCCTGAATTATTTTAAAACTAGCATATTAAATACTAACCCATTTCTTAAAAGTACTATGAACGAATATCTTGAAAAAAATCACAATATTTCTAACTGGTTCTATAGTAGTTATTATGGATCTAAACTAGAAAATCTGAAAGGGAGTATTCAATTTATGAAACAGACTGCTTACGATTTTGATGCTGAAATTAATGCGTTTAAGCTAGTAGATGGAACAGCTTGTTTTTCCTTTGAATTCAACAGGCAAAAAGAAATTATTAGGAAATTAGATGGACGGGAAAGATTTGAAACCAAATACAAGAATTTTAAAGATCAAAAGGTAAGTTCACAAGAATATTTACCAGATAATTCTATTGAATTATATGAATATGATGAAGCGACAGATCTAGTTAGTAAGTATATAAACATCAATAAAGACGGAATAAGAAAAGAAAGAGAGTTAAAAATTGAGAAATTAAAAGACGGCTCGATGATTCATCACAGCGAGCATTTTAGTTACTATTATGATCCTTACGATAAGATAACACTTCAAAAAGCCAACGATAGTGATTTAGAGATTGTTTATGATTATTCTACATTTGGGAAAAGGGGATATTATACAAAAACGAGTCGTCAGAATGATAAAATAAATTCAATCGAAAGATTCAGTCAGGAGAACTACATTCTCCAGAGTATAATGAATCGTGATGGTGTATTTTCTAGTAAAAGAATGTTCTTTTATGACGAAACAAATCAATTAATACAACATTTAACCTTTTGGGACGACGATTCATTTGAGAATCATTACTATTATTACAATGAAAAGGGACTATTAATAGAAGATAAAATTTCTTATCCAGGCGGAAAAATTGGAACGTGTGATTTTTTTGAATATGATATTCATGACAATGTAATAAACAGTAGAGATCGTTCCTACCAATACAAATATGATGAACATGGAAACTGGATCGAGAGAATTGAAATTGCAAGTGCAAGAAATGAAGTCCTCTATAAAACTACAAGAGAGTTTGAGTATTTCCCCAAAGGATTACATATAGTCTAGCTGTCGATGTTTCTTATGGCTTATGTTTGATTATGTTTTATATTAAACTGCTAAAATTTCATCTAGAAGAGGAAACGGAAGAGTTGTATAAGTTTGAAATTGAAAAATTAAAACAACAATTAATATTAAGAGATCAGGAAGATGAACATTTGATTTTGTAGAAAATATATCAGTTTTTCTAAAGGAAAATCTTATTGAAAGTGCATTAAAACAAAAAGCCTGTGAATCTTTCGATTTACAGGCTTTTAAATGTTTGGTTTTTATAAGATTAAAAAAAATGTCCGATAGTACGGATTACAAATCCGCGCTATCGGATTTTGCTTTACATCAGATAAGTCCCTGAGTATCCTTCATGGTTGTGAAATTCTCCCTGCGAGTATATTGACTCTTCTTCCTCCCAGTCATTTTCATCATATTCGGACAGGAAATCATCTGCAAGATCCTCTTCCAATGCCCCAAGTTTCAGGTTATAATGATTGGAAGCCGCAAGTCTGGCATTGAAACCGTCATTATAATTCATTAAAAGTCGCTCTTCATAAGAAGTTATATCGCCTGAACTCTTATCAGACATATATAAATGATTTTCGAATTCCATATAAAATGAGTTTAAAAGTAGTACTTAAATGAATGGCTGAATTTTCAGCTATCGTCATTTAAAATTACTTTTTTATCTGTGGATAGTTTTATACAATATTGGTTAGAGATTGTCAAATTTTCATTTCGAATCAAAGCGAGCGTAATCATCAGATAACTTGCATTCAATCAAATATATACCTTCGAATAAAAAACGCAACCATGTACTTTTGATGTCATTGATTTTTGATTGCATCGAGAGATTTTTAAATTGAAGCAGCTATATGGTAAGGTCATCTAATGAGCTATTTCCTTTACCTGATGATTTCCTGACGATACTAATTTGCCCATTAAGTTCCATAACAACCGCTTTGACTTCCTCAATCCGGTCGATTCCGGAATTTCTGATTGTTGAGAATATTTCTGCTTTGGTTATCGCTTCTTTTGCCATAGTTTTCTCTATAAATTTGCCATCATAAAAGATCAGGCTAGGAACTGCATTTATTAGCCTTTCCATTTTCTTTGACGAACGGGCGGTCCAAGCAAAAATATATTGCATGATAATAATTAGAAACAATACAATTGCACCTTCAAGAATAGGAACTATTGCCAGCATCATATAAGATAGGGTAGATCCTAAAGCGACAGTTACCACAAAATCAAAAGCATTAAGTTTGGACAGTGTACGTTTTCCTGAAATCCTTACGAAAAAAAATAATGTGATAAATGCTATGATAGTTGACAAAACCACATGTTCTATACTTCTCCAATCTCTAAAAAATATCTCCTGCATGATATCGATGTATTAAATGACATGTAAACTAAGTTGCAAATAATGATAAAATGAAGGTCTCTGTAATGGTTGCAGAAGTCTTTTTCGCTCTGACCTTATTAGGTTTAATTAAGTTTAAAATATGCTTGCTGTTTAGCGATTTGAATCTTTAAATCATGCGTATAAATTTACTTTTAACTCGTACAAATTAGTTATATGATTATAGTTCTGCGTTATAGAATTATCAGGCAATTTTATGTTGTTAAGATATTAATATTTAGGTAATTAAAGAATAAGTGAGCTGGTTTATTTTTTGAGAATTATTCCAGTTTTTTTAATGTGTTTAATAATACTTGAGCTGTAATCTGCAGGGGCTTGATTTTACTCGATTTTATACTAAACAAGATATCGCTGTGCTACGATTTTGCCATAAAGGTTTTTAGCGGTTTTATAAAATTTGAAAAGTAGTATAAAACAAAAAAACCTGCGAATCGTAGGATTTGCAGGTTTTACCACGTTTTTTGCGGGTTTTTGAAAAGATTGAAAAAGTGACCTTTTTGCTTCTTTTACCCTTTTGGTGGGGAGAGCAGGATTCGAACCTGCGAAGTTCACACAGCAGATTTACAGTCTGCCCTCGTTGGCCGCTTGAGTATCTCCCCTAAACTCAATAGTTTGGATTTGTAATCCATGAACACTCGGTAAGGCGTAAAAAAAACTCCCTAATTACTTAAGGAGTTTTTTGGTGGGCGATGAGGGGTTCGAACCCCCGACCCCCTCGGTGTAAACGAGGTGCTCTGAACCAGCTGAGCTAATCGCCCTATTTTACTAGGTTGCTATCGTTTGTGATTGCGAGTGCAAATATACGCTTGTTTTCGAGTTCTGCAAAGAATTTTGAATAAAAAATAAAACTTTTTTTAAAATAATTTATATCTCGCTGTTTATGAATTTGTTATTAAAATGATTTTTTTGAAGTTTTTTGCAGATCAAAAATATATTTTAGTCCAAAGGCAGTTCGGCCACTACAAAAGTGCTTCCGCCAGCGTAAATAAAATCATTTTCCGAAGCATTTTTCTTTGCTTCCGCGAAAGCGATTTCAACAGAATCGTATTTTTCTCCTTTTAAACGGAATTTTTCAGCTGCATTTTTTAAAGTTTCGGCAGGCAAACCTCTCGAAGAATTTGGACTGCAGAAATAATATTGTGCTTCTTTTGGGAAAAGCGGTAAAATAGAATCTAAGTCTTTATCGTTTACAACGCCTAAAACAATATGTAAATTTTCATAAGTTTCTTTTTGAAGCTGCTTCATAACAACGGCAAGACCATGTTTATTATGAGCAGTGTCACAAATGATTTTCGGGTTTTTGCCAAGTTGCTGCCATCGACCTTGAAGGCCTGTATTTTTTACAACGCTCAATAATCCAGATTTCAGACTTTCATCTGAAACCTTAAAATGAGTTGTTTCGTTTAAAATCTGAATAGTTTGCTGTACCGTTTTCTTATTGTGAAATTGATAATCTCCAATTAAATCAGAAGGAAAAACTTCTGAAATTAAATCCGAAGCAAAATAAATCGGCGCTTTGTTTTCTTCTGCTTTCGCCAAAAATACTGGTTGCGTTTCATTTGTATATTCTCCAATAACAACCGGAACATTTGGTTTAATAATTCCCGCTTTTTCGCCGGCAATCAAAGCAGGTGTATTTCCAAGAAATTGCGTATGATCTAAATCTATATTAGTAATTACCGAAACCAAAGGTGTAATAATATTAGTAGCGTCTAATCTTCCGCCCAAACCAACTTCGATAACAGCAATGTCAACTTTTTCTGCTGCAAAATAATCAAAAGCCAGACCAACCGACATTTCAAAAAAACTCATGTCATTGGCTTCAAAAAAATCTTTGTGTTTTGCGACAAATTCAATTACAAAATCTTCTGAAATTTCCTCACCGTTAATTCTGATTCTTTCTCTGAAATCTTTTAAATGTGGCGAAGTGTACAATCCAACTTTATATCCAGCTTCCTGCAAAACTGAAGCCAGCATGTGTGAAGTAGAACCTTTTCCGTTTGTTCCCGCAACATGAATACACTTTAAATGATCTTGCGGATTATCAAGATGGCCAGCCAGTAATTTAATATTGGTTAAATCTTCTTTATAAGCCGAAGCGCCCTGAAGCTGATACATTGGCAGCTGATTAAACATCCAGTTTGTGGTCTCTTGATAGTTCATTATTTTGGATAAAATGGTTGTCGATTGAAATAAATTTCGATTTTTGTAGTTTAATATTACAGCGAAAATTATCTTTAGTGCAAATTTCAAATATTTTTTTTAGAATTAATCACAAAAACCAGAATTAAAATATGTTTAGCTTCATTCAATTACAAACAGATACAATAGCAAAAGCAGCATCTAACGTAGTTATCGAAAAAATCGCTCCAAATAACGAAATCTCAGTTTTAGACTTTATCTTAAAAGGAGGTGTTTTTCTTATTCCAATTGCTATTTTATTGTTTTACACTATATATGTTATTTTTGAACGTTACATGTACATCAGCAAGGCATCGCAAATTGACAGCCGATTAATGCAGGATGTAGGAGATAAATTGAATGCAGGAAATATAGAATTGGCACGAACAATTGTTGAAAGAAGCAATACCGCTGCCGGAAATATTTTGAAAGAAGGAGTTCTGGTAATTGGAAGACCAATTGCAGAAATCGAATCTAATATGGACCGCGCCGCCGATATTGAAATCGGTGAAATGGAAAGACGTTTAGGGCATCTTGGACTTATAGCTGGTATCGCGCCAACGCTTGGTTTTATCGGAACAATTTCTGGGGTAATCAAAATTTTCTATAGTATTTCGGTTACCGAAAATATCAGTATCGGAAACATTTCTGGAGGTTTATATGAAAAAATGATCAGTTCAGGTTCCGGATTAATCGTGGGTATTATTGCTTATAGTGCTTACCATTTATTGAACGGTAAAATTGATGATTTTGCCTTGAAAATTCAGAAACAAATATTAGAATTTGTCAATATAATTCAAAGAGCATAAGGTATGTCCATTAAAAGAAAAAGAAGATTTCACGCTGAGGTTGCCACTTCGTCATTAAGTGATATTATGTTTTTCCTGCTGTTGTTTTTCTTGATTATTTCAACGCTGGCAAATCCTAATGTGATTAAAATGACGTTGCCAAAAGCCAAAGCGAACGAAAAAACAAATAAACAGTTAATTAGTTTATCGGTTACCGAAGATAAAAAATTCTATATTGACAAAGAACCTGTTGAATTCGAAAATCTAGAAACGAGTTTAATGTCTAAAATAGGAACAGATAAAGAACAGACAGTTGTTGTCCGAATTCCGTTTAACTTACAAGTTCAAGATCTAGTCGATGTTTTGCAGATAGGAGTGAAGAACAATTTGAAGTTTGTAATTGCTACAAGTCCGAAGTAAAATAATAAATATTTGGGCGTGACCTCGTTGCGACAAGAGGGCAAACATACTTTGTGCTTATTCGCCCTCTTGTCGCAACGAGGTCGGGCTATCCGCGCTACTTCGGTAGCCAGCTTCTATCCCTCACGCGGACAAAGATATTCTACGGCACAATTTGTCCTCCTGAGCGAAGTCGAAAGACACGCTAGAAGCTCGACAAAGATTGGTGATTCTCTTTGAGGAATTACTTGTGTGTCCTTCGACTTCGCTCAGGATGACAAGCTAATCGATTAAAATAAATACATAAAAAAGGCTTTCTGAAAATTTTCAGAAAGCCTTTTTTATATATAATTCGATTTCGTGTAAATCCGTGACTCGAGCCCGAAGGGCGAACAGACGAAGTAAATCCGTGTTTTAATTCAAACTGAAATTATAAATAATTTTTCCAACTTGCTTAACTGGAGCATCTTTGTCAGATTCCCATTTGGTATTCATCGCTGCAATTCTCGCTTGATCTAACAAACAACTTGCTGTATTTGTAGTTCCTTTTATTCCGGCAGTTGCGCTAATCGTTTTTCCGTTTTGATCTACAGTTACTTCAACTACTACTTTTCCTTCTTCATTGCAATTGTATTTTGGTGCAGGTTTTGATAGCGCTTTTCTGTTTCCTAAAGAATATCCTGATCCTCCGCCAGAACCTCCGCCGCTTCCGGCTCCATAGCCGCTTCCAGTTCCAATTCCATTTCCGGTTCCGTTGCCACCTCCAGTTCCTCCACCAGAACCTCCAGAGCCATAATAACCTTTCGAATTTAAGTCGCCTCCAGATTTACCTTTGTTTCCTGCAACTTTATCATCGCCGTCTCCGCCTTTGTTAGAGCCTTTCAAAATACTGGACAAAGCATCGTTTGTGGAGTTAGAAACTTTTGGTTTTTCAGGAATAGGTTTTTGTACAGGTTTTTCAACAGGTACAGGTTTCTTAGGTTTTTCTTTTGTTGGAATAACTACGTCATTATCGGCCGTTGTATTTTCCTGGCTAATTATAGCTTCTTCTTCAGGAGTAGCTTTTGCAGGAGTTTGTTTTACATTATTTTTTACATCCAGAACTTCACTTTTATAATTCGCACCCGAGCCTAAATCGCTGTCGCCAAAATTTATAGTTACTCCGCCACCACCGCCTCCGCCTTCAGCAAGTGCTACATTGTTTTCTGGATTATATGGTGGCCAAAAACGTATAAAAAAAAGCAATACTAAAATTGCGGCATATATTGCTGTTGTATAAAGTAGAGATTTCTTTTTATCTGAAGAATCGGTAGAACTCATTTTGATTCTGAATTTTGTAATTGTATTATTAAAAACGTTTAAAAGTAGTAAAAATTGTTTAGAATGAAAGAGGGAATTTAACTCCAATACGCGCAAACGTTAATTGCAATCCCGAAGCTTCAGGATGCAAAGTTTTTTTTTGCACGCAGATTTTACAGATTTTAGCAGATTTTTATTTTTAAAATAGATCTGCGCAAATCTGCTTAAATCCATTTTAAATCTGCGTGAAATTATAACCACAAGCCAAAATCTGCTCAAAATCCAAATCTGCGTGAAAAAATTAATCGCAAAGCATGAAATCTTTTAATCATTAAAATCTGTGGCAAAAAAAAACGAGCCAAAGATAATTTAGCTCGTTTTAGAAATGAAGTATAAAAAAAATTATACTAATTGTTTCAATGCAATTTCAAAAGCAGTTGCACTTATATTTGTTTTTGATGAATTTAAAGCATGAGCTTTTACAATCGCATTTTTGATAATTTCTGAAGTATCATTAAAAATAGCTTCATCTGTCATTTGAACTTTTTTCTCCATGAAATAAGCAAAAACTCTTGCCATTCCGCAGTTTGAAATAAAATCCGGAATCAAACTTACTTTATGATCAACTTCTTCCATAATCGATCCGAAGAAAATTTCTTTGTCGGCAAAAGGAACATTCGCACCACAAGAAATAACTTCTAATCCGTTTGCAATTAAGTTGTCAATTTGAGTTTGTTGTTACCAATCTTGAAGCAGCACAAGGAGTGAAAATTTCAGCACCAATTGTCCAGATTTTAGAATTGATTTCTTCAAACGGAATCATATTTTCGGCAACTAATTTGTTTCCGTCTTTATTTAAAAACAAAGTTCTGATTTCTTCAAAAGAAAAACCTTCTTCGTTAATTAGTCCACCATCACGGTCAATAATTCCGATTACTTTTGCTCCCATTTCGGCTAAATAAAAAGCTGCTGCAGATCCAACATTTCCAAATCCCTGAACGATTGCTTTTTTGCCTTTGATGTCACCACCATAAGTAGTGTAGAAATGACGAACTGCTTCAGCAACGCCATAACCGGTAATCATATCGGCAACTGTATATTTTCTAGTTACATCTGGAGAGAATTTTGGGTTTTCGATTACTTTGATAACACCTTGGCGCAATTGCCCAATTCTGTTAATTTTATCAGCTTCAGTTGGTTTGAAATGTCCGTTAAAAACACCTTCCTGCGGATGCCAAACACCACATTCTTCTGTCATTGGAATTACTTCATGAATTTCATCAACATTCAAATCACCACCTGTTCCGTAATAGCTTTTTAATAAAGGTGAAACTGCTTTATACCAGCGTTGTAAAACTCCTTTTTTGCGAGGATCATTCGGGTCAAAATTAATTCCGGATTTAGCGCCTCCAATTGCAGGTCCAGAAACTGAAAATTTAACTTCCATGGTTTTAGCCAAAGACAAAACTTCGTTCATGTCTAAGCCTTTTCTCATTCTAGTTCCGCCTCCTGCGGCTCCTCCGCGCAAGTGAATTAATAACGGTCCAACCTTCAGCCTCAGTTTCAGAATCTTTCCAGTTAAAAACAATTTCAGGTTCTTTATTTTCAAATTGCTGTAATAAATCTTTCATTTTGTTGTGATATGTTTATTTTGCGTAAAAGTATAAAATAGAATAATGCGAATAATGTATTTTATTGCAATTTTATTTAAAGAAAAAAAAGAAAGCCGAAAACTACAAGGTTTTCGGCTTTCGGATTTCGAATTTTTTAAGAAATTCAGGAATTATATTCCTAATAAATGTTTTTTCAAAGTTTCATCAACTGGTTTGTCTGAAAGCCAGATTCCGAATAATGCTTGTTTAAAATCAAATCCTGTGATTTTTCCTTTTGCGACATCATTTTTAATCACGTTAACCGTTTGATCAAGCGGATTATAAACCAAAATAAATACATCTTTTTCTGTTATTGCATCACTTAAAAGTGTTTTGAATTGCTCAATTCTTGGACGTAAAGCTTCAAGATTGCTTCCTGCAGATTTTTCAAAACCTGTATTCATCGCTTTTGTCAATTTGTTTGAAGAAACCATAGAAGAGGTGATTTCGATTCGAATAGCCATTTCAGTATCACTATCAATAATAAATTTTGGGTCTTGGCTTAATTGTGATAAATAAAGTGCTTGGACATAAACTTCCAACCACATTTTTGATCTTCCGCCAGCACCATTTAGCTGCATTGTTTTATTTTGGACTTCAATTTTTCTTGGTACTGTAACGCCATTAACTTCTAGTTGAGTTTGTGCCGAAACAGTCGAAAATTGCACGCTGAAAATGAGTGCAAGTAATAGTAAAATCTTTTTCATACTTCTATCGATAATTTTTGTTTTTTGGCAAAAATACTTTTAATTTCTAAATTTTGTTGTCTAAAAATACATGTTTTTTATTAAAGTTGTGTATTTTTTTTAATTGTATTTCTTTAATAATCAATTTAGTAAGAGTTGTTTTACGTAGAAATACGTGTTCCAAAACCGGTTGCGTACTTTTTTATCCAAAATTTGCTAAAACTTTATAAATATCGTCTTTTTGATGCGCAATTATATTCTTAAATTTTAAAGAAATCCTTGAAATATTGATGCTTGTTTTTTAAAATTGCCGAATTATTACGAAAACGTTATCGTAATCTTTGCTGATCTATTAATTTTATATGCATGCATTGTTAATTTGACTTTTAACATTTATCTTTGAAAGCCTTTTTTAAGCAAAAAAAACATTTTTAAAAACAAAAGAAATTCCGATCAACGAAAGTTTTTTCGATTTTGGTTACCAAAAAAACAATAAACTAAATAAGACTATGGATTTCAATCTGACCGAAGAGCATTTAATGATTCAGCAAGCCGCTAGAGATTTTGCTCAAAACGAATTGTTGCCTGGTGTTATTGAACGTGACGAAAAACAAATTTTTCCGACAGAACAAGTAAAGAAAATGGGACAATTAGGTTTCATGGGAATGATGGTTGATCCGAAATACGGAGGAAGCGGACTTGATGCTATTTCGTATGTAATTGCGATGGAAGAAATTTCTAAAGTTGATGCATCAGCTTCTGTAGTTATGTCTGTAAATAATTCATTAGTTTGCTGGGGTTTGCAAGAATTTGGAACGGAAGAACAAAAACAAAAATATTTGCCAGGTTTGGCTTCAGGGGAAATTCACGGAGCTTTCTGCTTGAGCGAGCCAGAAGCTGGAAGTGATGCAACTTCTCAAAAAACCACTGCCATTGATATGGGAGATCATTATTTGGTAAACGGAACAAAAAACTGGATTACTAACGGAAATACGGCTTCAGTATATTTAGTAATTGCGCAAACGCATCCAGAGAAAAAACATAAAGGAATCAATGCTTTGATTATGACCAAAGATATGCCTGGTTTTTCTGTTGGTCCAAAAGAACAAAAAATGGGAATCCGAGGTTCTGATACGCATTCTTTGATGTTTAGTGATGTAAAAGTTCCAAAAGAAAACAGAATTGGTGAAGACGGTTTCGGATTCAAATTTGCTATGAAAACTTTGGCTGGAGGAAGAATTGGTATTGCTTCTCAGGCTTTAGGAATTGCATCTGGAGCTTATGAATTGGCTCTTAAATATTCTAAAGAGCGTAAAGCTTTCGGAACAGAAATCTGTAATCATCAGGCAATTGCTTTCAAATTGGCTGACATGGCAGTAAATATTGAAGCAGCGCGTCATTTATGTATGAAAGCGGCTTGGGATAAAGATCAAGGTAAAAACTACGATGTGAGCGGTGCAATGGCAAAATTATTTGCCTCGCAAGTAGCAATGGATACTGCTGTTGAAGCGGTTCAAATTCATGGCGGAAACGGATATGTGAAAGAATATCATGTAGAGCGTTTTATGCGTGATGCAAAAATTACTCAGATTTATGAAGGTACATCAGAGATTCAAAAAATCGTAATTTCAAGATCAGTTATCGCAGGATAATTTTCTTACGTATTATAAAATAAAACCCTTTCAGCCTACTGAGCTTGAAAGGGTTTTTTGTTTGGATTTTAATTTGGTTATCTTTACATAAAGAAACTTTTTTATGTACGAAGATTTAAAATATTGGTATTTGCGAGATCATAAATTGTTTAGAACTTTGAGCTATTCCCAAATCAAACAATTGTGCATTATTACAGGTTTTAAGAAAGCTTCAAAAGGAGAAATTATTTATTTCTCTACTTCAGATTTGCCCCGTATTTTTTTACTTAAAAAAGGAAATATCAAAATTGTTGCCATTGATGACGATGGCAACGAAACAATAAAAGACATTATTCAGAAAGGAGATTTGTTTGGCGAATTGACTTTAGAAACTGATTCTAAAAATGAAGAATACGCGAAAGTCCTTTCAGACGATGTTGCCATTTGTAGTTTTTTAATGTCGGATTTTGAAGATTTATTGCTTAGAAACCCAACTTTAGCACTTTCATATACTAAGTTTGTTGGTCTTAAAATGAAACGTATCAAGAATAGTTATACCAATCTAATTTCTAAAGATGCAAAAACAAGATTACATCAATTTATAAAAGACTGGGCGGATAAAGAAGGTGTTCAAAACGGAAATTCTATTGTAATTGAAAATTATCTAACACAAAGTGATATTGCTCAGATCATTTGTACATCAAGACAAACTGCCACTCAATTATTGAATGAAATGGAAACGAATAATCTTTTAGCGTACAACAGAAAAGAAATTATCATTCACGATATTACCAAAATATAATTATTTTAGTCGAAGTGTAAATTAGCCGACATTTTGCTTTTTCATAGTGAAGTAGTTTTACATCATCAAAAAAATGTAAACCTTAAAATTATGAAAAAGTTACTTTTTATTTTTTTAGTAACCATTACCGTGGTTGCTAATGCACAAAACGCAGTTCCCAAATCTGCGACTGATATTGCTCCTTTATTAATAGGAGAGAAAATTCCCGATATTACTTTAAAAACAGCTGAAAATACAGCTATCAAAATTTCTGATTTACTTAGAAAGAAAAAAACAGTTTTAGTTTTTTATCGAGGAGGTTGGTGCCCGTACTGCAATTTGCATTTGCAAGCATTGGCTGAAGCCGAAAAACAAATTCTGGATTTAGGATACCAAATTATTGCTGTTAGTCCTGATGCACCTGAGAATTTAAAAATTACAGAAGAGAAAGATAAAGTAAAATACACCTTGCTTTCAGATTCAAAAGGCGAACTTATCAAAGCAGTTGGAATTGCTTATGAAGCTCCAGAAAACTATAAATCAGTAATTAACGTACATTCTAAAGGAGTTAACACCAGTTTCTTGCCAGTTCCGTCTGTTTTTGTTTTGAACCTGGAATCTGATATTTTATTCGAATATATTTCTCCTGATTTTAAGCATCGCATCTCGACCGATTTACTTGTTGCAGTATTAACAAATATCAAATAACATAAGATGAAAAAGCTATTATTATTTGTGTTGGTTTTGGTTTCGGGTATTTCATTTGCCCAAAATGATGCGAAACGTATTAATCAATATAACTTAGAAAATAAAGTTGCAATTCAGGGTTATGATCCTGTTGGATATTTTAATCAGGGAAAAGCAATCAAAGGGAAAAAAGAAATTTCAGTTTCTTATCAAGGTGTGATTTATAAATTTTCGTCAAGTGAAAATAAAGAAGTATTCTTGAAAAATCCATCAAAATTTGAACCTCAATACGGCGGATGGTGTGCCTATGCAATGGGAAGTGCTGGTAAAAAAGTCGAAATAAACCCTGAAACTTTCAAGATCGTTGACGGTAAACTGTATCTGTTTTACAACGCTTATTTTAACAATACTTTGAAAAGTTGGAATAAAGAAGAAACGAAACTAAAGTCGCAAGCAGATACGAACTGGAAAAATATATACAAATAATAACGATCATGAAAACAGAAAAATTAGTCTGGATTTTAAGAGTCGTAGCGGCGGTAATATTGCTTCAAACCTTGTTTTTTAAGTTTACCGGAGCACCAGAAAGTATTTATATTTTTTCGACTTTGGGAATAGAACCTTACGGAAGAATTGGTGCTGGAATTGCCGAATTAATTTGTGCCATTTTAATTCTGATTCCAAAAACCACATGGATTGGAGCCTTGGGCGGATGCGGAATAATGACGGGAGCAATTTTGTCTCATTTATTTGTTTTAGGAATTGTGGTCGAAAATGACGGAGGATTTCTGTTTTTTTTAGCCATTATTACTTTAATATGTTGTTTAGCATTGCTTTATTTCAATAAAAATAAATTGTTTAATCTTCTAAAACTAAAATAACCATGTTACTAAAATCAATACGCCAGAGTTTAGAGGAATTAATTTCTCTTTTAGATCAATTATCTGATCAGGATTATACAAAATCTTGCGAAGCTTTAAGTAACGCAACAATTGGAGAACATGTAAGACACATTCTGGAGATGTATAAATGTCTTGAAAAGGGCTATGAGTCGGGAATTTTAAATTACGATAATCGCGAAAGAAACATCCGCATTCAAACCGAAACTGAGTTTGCAAAACAGATTATTACAGAAATAAAAATGGGTTTGAAAAACGAAAACAAGATTGTGTATCTGGAACAACAAATTGATGGACTCGGCATTAGAATTCAGAGTAATTATTATAGAGAATTGCTTTATAATCTAGAGCATTGCATTCATCATCAGGCATTGATAAAAGTAGTGGTTTTGCAATTGGAAAATATTTCAGTTAATGAGGATTTTGGTGTGGCGCGCTCCACCATAGAATATAGAAAACAATGTGTACAGTAAGTTTTGTAAATAATAACGGAGTTGTCATTATTACTTCCAACCGTGATGAAAAAGTAATTCGCCCAGGAGCTCTTGCGCCAAGAAATTATGGTTTGAATGGTAAAAATATAATGTATCCAAAAGATCAAAAAGCGGGAGGAACCTGGTTTGCGGTTGATGAAAATGGGATAGTTTTAGTGCTTTTGAATGGTGGAATTAAAAAGCACGATCCTTTATTTCTCTACAGAAAAAGCAGAGGGTTAATTGTTCTGGATATTATTTCTAATGCTTCGCCAAAAGATTTCTGGAACGAAATTAATCTCGAAGATATAGAACCTTTCACACTGGTTTTATATCAGAAAGAAGAATTGTATGAACTGATTTGGGACGGAATTACAAAGTGGAAAACGCTATTAGATGTTGCCAAAAATCATATTTGGTCATCGGTCACTTTATATTCTGAAGAAATTAGAAAAAAGCGTTCCAATTGTTTTTTTAATTTTTTGAAAGACAGAAACGAGATTTCGGCTTTGGATATGCTGCATTTTCATAGAAATACCCAAAATGATGATTCTGAAAACGGTTTGATTATTAATAGAGAAAATGCCTTAAAAACATTAAGTGTTACACAGGTTGTAATTAAGCAAAATAAAGGAACAATGAAGTACTTTGATTTGATTAAAACTGAAGATTTTTCGACCTCTTTTATAAGTATTTAAAACAAGTAAAGATGAAACTATTTTTTCATAAAGTTAGCAATTGGGAATATTGGCCGTTTCAGGTTTTGTATGTTCCTATTTATTTTCTTTGGGTTTATTATGCAATCAAAGCAAGATCTGTTTTCTTTTTTAATGCTTCTAATCCTAAGATTAAAAACGGTGGATTTATGATGGAAAGTAAAAAGCAGATTTATGATTTGCTTCCTAAAGAACATTATCCGAAAACTATTTTGATCAAAGAGAATACAGATTTAAAAAAGATTGTGAGTACCATAATTGAGAATAGCGTTTATTTTCCTTTTATAGCTAAACCTGATATTGGTTTGCGCGGTTCTGGCGTAAAAAAAATTAAAAACGTTTATGAATTAGGCGAATATGCAAACAAAGCAAATTTCGATTTTTTGATTCAGGATTTAATTCCGTTTCAAAATGAAGTTGGTATTTTTTATGTTCGTCATCCGCATCAGAAAGAAGGGAAAATTACAGGAATTGTTTCTAAAGAGTTTTTAATTGTTACCGGTGACGGAATTTCGACAATTGAAGATTTAATTTGTAAAACGCCACGGTTTCAATTACAACTCGAAGCATTGCAACAAGAATATGGAGACCAGTTACACCAGGTTTTGCAAAATGGAGAAATGATAAATTTAGTTCCGTTTGGAAATCATGCACGTGGAGCAAAATTTCTTGATGGAAGTAATTTGATTACGCCAAAATTAACAGCAATGATCAACGAAGTTGCTACTAAAATTCCGGAATTTTATTTTGGACGATTTGATATTATGTACAACACTTTTGAAGAATTGGAACGTGGAGAAAACTTTCAAATCGTTGAGCTTAATGGAGCCGCAAGCGAGCCAACACATATTTATGATCCCAAACATTCCGTTTGGTTCGCTTGGAAAGAACTGGCTAGGCACATTACTTATATGTATGAAATAAGTGCCGAAAATCATAAAATGGGAGTTCCATATTTAAATTATAAAGTTGGAATTCGCGAATACAGATTGCATTTGGCGCAGAACAATAAGATTATAAATTTTTGAAGATGAAAAAGATAAAAAATATCTCAATAGGATTTCTGGTGAGTTTCATCGGCTCAGTTCCCTTGGGGTATTTGAATTTAGTAGGATTAGAAATTTATTCAAAATCAGGACTTCATAATCTGGTTTTCTTTTTGTTTGGAGTCGTTTTTGTCGAAACTTTTGTTATTTATTTTACCTTGCTTTTTGCGAGACAACTTATTAGAAATAAAAAATTAATGAAAGTATTAGATTATTTTGCGATAGGATTTATGTTTGCTTTGGCCTTTATTTTTTATTTCAGCTTCAATCAGGCAACAAAATCAAAAAATAATTTGTCAGAATATCTCATGTTTTCTCCTTTTTTAATTGGCATTATTCTGAATTGCTTTAATTTTCTGCAACTGCCTTTTTGGACGAGCTGGAATTTATATTTGCTTAACGGAAAGTATATTGCGATTGAAAGGAAGTTAAAATATTATTATATTGCAGGAACTTTGATTGGTGTATTTTTAGGGATGTTTAGTTTGATTGTAGTATTACAGACTATTTTTCAGAAAACAAATCAATTTTCAAAGTATGTTATGCCTGTTTTTATTCCATTGTTTTTTATTGTTTTAGGAAGTATTCAGGTATATAAAGTATATAAGAAATATTTTAAACCGTCAGCTTTAGAAGTTTAACTTCTAAACTCAAATCTAATCTTTCCTTTATGAAAAAACTCTACTTCCTTCTTCCGTTTATTTTTTTTGGATGTAAATCAAATACTTCTACAGTAAAGGATATAAACTATAAAGTTTCGCAGACAGAAGTTTCAGACTTTTTAAAATATCTTTCTTCAGATGAATTAGAAGGGCGCGAAACCGGAACAAAAGGAATCGAAAAAGCAGCCGTTTTTTTAGAAGATTTTTTTAAGAAGAATAAAATCAAACCTTATTTTGTAGCTTATCGCGATACGCTAACGAATTTCAAATCTCCCGCTTATAATATTGTCGGAGTTTTAGAAGGAACAGATCCAGTTTTAAAAAAGGAATTTGTGGTCTTGAGCGCGCATTATGATCATATTGGCTTAGAAACGAAACAGCAAGCCGACAAAATTAATAATGGTGCCAATGATGATGCTTCGGGCGTAACTGCCGTGGCGGAGATGGCTAAATATTTCGCCAAAACAAAATCGAATAAACGAAGTATTCTTTTTGTATTTTTTGCAGGAGAAGAAAAAGGTTTGTTAGGTTCTAAAAGTTTGGTAGAAAAATTAAAAAAGAAAAATTTCAATTTATATACACAATTGAATATTGAAATGATTGGAGTGCCAATGAAACGCGATTATTTGGCTTATATCACTGGTTTTGATAAATCGAATATGGCGCAGAAAATCAATGAATATACAGAAAAAAATACAATCGGTTTCTTGCCAAAAGAAGCTGAATACAAATTGTTTTACAGATCTGATAATTATTCTTTTTTCGAAGCTTTCGGAAAACCTTGTCAGTCAATAAGCACTTTCGATTTTGAGAATTTTGAATTTTATCATCATGTTTCAGATGAATTTAAGGTGATGGATATTTCACATATGACAACATTTATTCAGGAATTCTTACCGGCTGTAACTAAGATTGCTTCTACTCAAACAGAAGAAATAACAATGAATTAATAACATCGCTTTTTATTGGATTTGATTATTTTTGCAGAATGAAAAATATTATTGTTACCGGAACGAGCAGAGGAATTGGTTATGAATTAGCATTACAGTTTGCCAATGCAGGAAATCAGGTTTTAGCGATTTCAAGAAAAATTCCAAAAGTACTTTTAGAGCATAAAAATGTTACGTGTTTGTCAATTGACTTGGCTGATGAAACGGCTTTAACAGAAGTAGAAAATTTTCTTTCGTCAACATGGAAAAAAGTTGATGCAGTTGTACACAATGCTGGGGCTTTAATTTGGAAACCTTTTGCAGAAACTACTCAAGCTGATTTTGAAAATATTTATAAAGTGAATGTTTTTGCAGTTGCAAATCTTACCAGAATTTGTCTTCCGTATTTACAAAAAGGGAGTCATGTTGTTACCATAAGTTCAATTGGCGGTGTAAGAGGAAGCCTGAAATTTGCTGGTTTGGCTGCTTACAGTTCTAGTAAAGGCGCAGTTATAACTTTAACAGAATTATTAGCTGAAGAATATAAAGAACGCGGCATTTCATTTAATGTTTTAGCCTTAGGTTCTGTTCAAACTGAAATGCTGAATGAAGCTTTTCCAGGTTATCAGGCACCAATTTCGGCAGAAGGAATGGCAACTTATATTTATGATTTTACTCTTAACGGAAATAAATATTTTAATGGAAAAGTGTTAGAAGTTTCTTCGACAAATCCATAGTTAATTATAAATTGTCAGGCTGAGCGAAGTCGAAGCCTTTTTTCTTCGTTTAACTAATCGAAAAAATATAACTCAAAATTCATAATTAAATTGAGCGATACATTAGCAAAATATATTCCGGAGCATGCTGTAAAGCCTGTTTTTGATTTGATTGTAACCAATCAGGTTCATCTGAAAATCGTAAATGAGCGTCAGACGCGTCATGGAGATTATCGGAGAGGACCGAGTGGAAAACATGAAATCACGGTTAATGCCAGCTTAAATAAGTACCGTTTTTTGATTACGCTGATTCATGAAATTTCGCATTTAGTTGCTTTCGAAAAATTTGGAAGAAATATAAAACCGCACGGAAATGAATGGAAATATACATTCCAACGTTTGATGGTTCCGTTTATTCGACCAGAAATATTCCCAGGTCAGATTTTACCTTTGTTAGCGAGGCATTTTAAAAACCCTTCGGCGAGCAGTGATACTGATACTACTTTATCATTGGCATTAAAGCAATATGATTCAAACAGCGATAAAAATTATGTTTTTGAAATTCCGTACGGAAGTGTTTTTAAAATAAAAAATGGCAAAGTATTTAAAAAAATTGCCGTTAGAACAAAACGGTTTGAATGCCTCGAAATAAGCTCCGGCAAAACCTATCTTTTTAATCCAAATGCTGAGGTAGAGTTGATCTATTAAAGATTTAAAAAATAACAAAAATCCCAAATTCCAACTTGTAAAATTAGAATTTGGGATTTGAAATATTGAAATTCAAAAAACTTAACCTTTCAAATAAGCTTCTCTCACTTTTTTAAACAGATTAGAAGAGTACACAAATTTGACAATATCTTTGTTTTCAGTTTTAAAGATTTCTTCTTTAGTTCCTTGCCAAGCTTTTAAGCCTTTTTTTAGAAAAATAATATTCTCTCCAATTTCCATCACAGAATTCATATCGTGAGTATTAATCACGGTTGTAATATTGTATTCTCTAGTAATTTCCTGAATCAGATTATCGATTAAAGTTGAAGTATTTGGATCAAGACCAGAGTTTGGTTCATCACAAAACAAGTACTTTGGGTTGTTTACAATCGCACGCGCAATCGCAACACGTTTTTGCATACCTCCCGAAATCTCTGAAGGCAATTTTTTATGTGCGTCAACTAGATTAACTCTTTCTAAAACAAAGTCAACACGTTCCTTAATTTTTGCTTTATTATTGTTAGTAAACATTTTTAAAGGGAAAGCCACATTTTCTTCAACAGTCATCGAGTCAAACAAGGCAGAGCCTTGAAATACCATTCCGATTTCAGTTCTTAATTCACGTTTTTCATCTTTGTCTAAATCAGAATAAACTCTTCCGTCAAATTCAATTGTTCCTGAGTCAGGAGTGTGAATTCCTAATAACGTTTTTAATAATACTGTTTTTCCAGATCCACTTTGTCCAATAATCAAGTTGGTTTTTCCAGTTTCAAATACCGTCGAAACGCCTTTTAAAACTTTACTGTCACCAAATGATTTTTCTATGTTTTTTACTTCTATCATTACCCTAATAATAATTGAGTTAATATATAATTTAGAAGAATAATAGTAACAGATGTCCATACGAATGATATTGTACTTGCCTTACCAACCTCTAATGCGCCACCTTTCATGTAATAACCATGAAAAGATGGAATTGTTGCCAATAACATAGCAAAGATTAAAGTTTTAATAAAAGCATATGTAATATGAAATGGAATGAAATCTATTCTGAGCTCCCATAATAAAATCTGCGCTGGTTGAAAATCCTCCATAAGCACAAGCCATCCATCCGCCAAAAATTCCTAAAAACATACTGATCCCAATCACAAAAGGATACATTAATAAAGCTATAATTTTAGGAAAAACGAGATAGTTTAAGGAATTAACACCCATAACTTCTAAAGCATCAATTTGCTCTGTAACACGCATTGTTCCGATACTTGAGGTAATATAAGATCCCATTTTTCCGGCCATAATTACCGAAATAAAAGTAGGGGCAAATTCTAAAATTACAGATTGGCGTGTAGCAAAACCAATTAAATATTTTGGAATTAATGGATTAGTTAAGTTTAATGCCGTCTGAATGGCAACAACTCCTCCAATGAAAAAAGAAATGAAGCAAACAATTCCAAGTGAGTCAATAATTAAGGTCATCGATTTCCTTTAGGATTAGACTTTTTCATAACAGACCATTTAGTCTGTTTATTGAAAATTTCTTTTAGCATTAAAAAATATTTTCCTATTTGGGATAAATAACGAATTAGCATCATAAGTTTTGAAATATTGGCTAAAGTAAGGATTAGTTTACAGTTTACCGTTTCATTATTGAGTTTTTTAATTTTTTTTAAGATTAAAAAAGCTTTTGTTTCATTTTTTGTAAACGATAATTTCTAATAAATTTAGCTTGTTCAGGAGTTACTAATAAAGGAGTTTTTGCTTTTTTAGCTTTCCAAAATCCTTTAATGTAATCTAAAAAGAGAAATGGTTTTTTCTTCATCATGGCCAATTTTGCCGATGCAATTGAAGTGATCCAAAAACCATATCCTAAAGTATAAAAAGCTTCGCCCTGTTTGTAACGAGCTGTTTTATTGTAATTTGCGCCGGTTGGTTTTAAGGTGTTTTACGTGTAAAGATTCATCTGTAACAATTTTCCAATCGTAATATTTACAAAGCAATTCATCAACGGTATCCCAACCCATTGCAGGTTTTAAACCACCAATTTGTTGATATGTTTCTTTGCGATACGCTTTTAATGCACCGCGAATATGATCTTTATCGGTTAGGTTTTCTAAAACCCAATCGCCGTTTTTATCGATGTAACAAAACCCGCCAACCATTCCGATTTTTGGATCTGACTTAAAATGTTTGATTATGGTTTCGAAATAGTTTGGAGGAAAAATTAAATCGCCGTCTATTTTTACAATAATATCGTAATCAGAATCTAAAGTTTCAAAACCTTTTTGAAAAGCCTGAATTACTTTGCTTCCCGGCATATGAATCGCATCTGAAGTTTTATTTACAACAGAAATATATGGATTTTCTTTTGCAAAATTTAAAACAACTTCTTCTGTTTTATCTGTTGAATTGTCATTGACAACCACCACTTTTGAAGGCAAAACAGTTTGCGAAATTAAAGATTGTAAAGTCAGGCCAATTAAATCTTGCTCGTTATGCGCGGGAATGACGATATAGTATTTCATAAAATAATTATGAAATTATGAATTTTTTCAGCCACAACAATATAATAATCTCGGCGTGAAATATCTTAATAAAGGACTTAAAACCAATATTTTTTACTGGATGTGTGAATTGTTAGGCGTCTGTCCGTAATTTTCCAGCCGTTTTTTCTAAAAGCCAGTCCAATTGCCAGTCTTCAAATTCGTGATAATGTCTGTCCCACATATCAGTTTTAGAACGATATGCTGGTGAAAACCATAAACGCAATGGAATTGAAATTAGTAAGTTTATCGCATTTTACATTTCTTTAAAATCGTGTAAGGATTTAGCAAATGTTCGAAAATTTCAAAAGCAGTAAAAACAGTATAATCTTCAGTTTGTAAAGCAGTCTGATCGTTGTCTAAATCTTCGCCATTTGTATTTTTTACAGTATATCCGTTTTCTTCCATTATTTTAGAGAAAGGATTTGGAACACCAAAATCAAAAATGGTTTCAGAAGTGCTAACGTGTTTTTGTAAAAATTCTAAAGTAAGTTTGAATCTTTTATTCGGAAATGTTTTTTCGTACATTTTATAGTTTTTAACAACAAAGGCGCAAAGATACAAAGTTATCTTCTTTTTTGTGTTTTTAAATTGAAATGAAAATAGAAGTGTTTTGAAAGAAGTTTGGAATGAATCTCTCGCAAAGACGCGAAGTCGCAAAGTTTTAAAATAATTACTTTGCGACTTCGCGTCTTTGTGAGATTATATATTACAGCTTAAAATAAAACTTAATTTATTTAGTCTTGAATTTAATGTCTATAAACAAAAGCATTAATATTCATTCCGGCTCCAACAGAAGCGAAAATGATAACATCACCTTTGTTGATTTCTTGATTTTCAATTTTCCCTTGTAGAATCAAATCGTATAATGTTGGAACGGTTGCAACACTGCTGTTGCCTAAATCGTGAATACTCATAGGCATAATATCTGCAGGAGCAGTTTTGTCGTATAATTTGTAGAAACGTTCGATAATTGCTTCGTCCATTTTTTCGTTTGCTTGGTGAATAAGGATTTTTTTCACCTCATCAATGCCGATTCCGCTTTTATCTAAACAGCTTTTCATCGCGCACGGAACGTTGCTTAAAGCAAATTCGTAAATTTTACGTCCGTACATTTTAATGTATTTTATATCCGGGTCTAAATCTGGATTATATGATTTTCCGAAATAAAGGAAATTCGCTTCTTCATTAGCATAAGTAGCACTTTCATAAGATAAAAGACCAGCTTCATCCGTTGAAGCTTCTAAAATAGAAACTCCAGCTCCATCAGAATAAATCATCGAATCACGGTCATGATCGTCAACAACTCTAGATAAAGTTTCAGCGCCAATTACCATAACTCTTTTTGCCATTCCTGATTTGATGAAAGCATTTGCTTGAAGTACACCTTCAATCCATCCTGGACATCCAAAAAGAATATCGTAAGCCACACATTTAGGATTTTTAATACCTAATTTATTTTTTACACGAGTAGCTAAACTTGGTAAAATATCAGTTTGATGCGTTCCGGTTTTTACATCACCAAAATTATGAGCAAAAATAATATAGTCTAATGTTTCAGCGTCAATTCCTGCGTTTGCAATTGCTTTTTCGGCTGCAAAAAAAGCTAAATCTGATGCTGTATATTGTGGTTCGGCATAACGGCGGTTTTGAATTCCGGTAATGCCTTTGAATTTTTTAATAACAACTTCATTGGGATAACCAAAAGGAGTTCCATCTTCATTCAAAAAAATATGCTTGTCAAAGTCTGTGTTTTTAACTTCTAAATTAGGAATATAACTCCCAATACCAATGATTTTTATTTTCATTTTTTCCTTTAATTATCCAATAAATTTAGTGCTAAAGTATAAATAAAATCATGATAACCATCATAAAAAATACTATGCATGCATATAATTGTGAAATAATAATTTTTTGGATGATATAATGGTTATTTTTTAATGATTTTTTAATTTTTCCGAGATTTCAAACGTTTGAAATAAAAGGAAGGATTGAAAAAAGTTTCATGTTTCATGTTTCAGGTTGTTTTGCGCAAACCTGAAACTTGAAACCTGAAAGGTGAAATCAGTTTGTTTGCGTGAGGGATAGGAGGAAGCTACCGAAGTAGCCCGGATAGCCCGACAGCATCCCGATAAAAGGGCGAGTAAGCGCAAAGGGAATTTGCCCTTTTATTGGGATGGTGGCACGCCCAGATAATTTTAGATCGTAGATTTGTTTCAAGTTTCAGGTTTCATGTTATGTTGGAACTTGAAACCTGAAACCTGAAACCTGAAACCTGAAACCTGAAACAAAAAACAAACCCGACAGGTTTTAAAAACTTGTCGGGTTTGGATATTTATATGTAAACTAAAAATTCTTAGTTCTCCATGTAAGCTTCAATAGGAGCACAGCTACAAACTAAGTTTCTGTCACCGTATGCATCGTCAACACGGCGAACAGATGGCCAGAATTTATTTTCAGCAATATAATCCAATGGATAAGCTGCTTTTTCTCTAGTGTAAGGGAAATCCCAGTTGTCTGTAGTTAACATTGCCAATGTATGTGGTGCATTTTTTAATACATTGTTTTTGTCATCAGCAGTTGCAGCTTCAATTTCTTTTCTGATTGAGATAAGAGCATCACAAAAACGATCTAATTCTGCTAAATCTTCAGATTCAGTTGGTTCAATCATTAAAGTTCCAGCTACTGGGAAAGAAACCGTAGGAGCGTGGAAACCGTAATCCATTAAACGTTTTGCAATATCACCAACTTCAATTCCGTTTTCTTTAAATGAACGGCAATCTAAAATCATTTCGTGAGCCGCTCTTCCACATTCTCCAGTATAAAGAATTGGATAGTGACCTTCGAAACGAGATTTCATGTAGTTTGCATTTAAAATCGCGTGTTCGGTAGCGCTTTTTAATCCTTCAGCACCCATCATTGTGATGTAGCCGTAAGAAATTAAACATACTAAAGCCGATCCGTAAGGTGCAGATGAAATTGCTGTAATAGCTTGTTCACCACCTACTTTTAAGATTGGGTTTGTTGGTAAAAACGGAACTAATTTTTCGTTCACACAAATTGGTCCAACTCCAGGTCCACCGCCACCGTGAGGAATAGCGAATGTTTTGTGTAAGTTTAAGTGACAAACGTCAGCACCAATTGTAGCAGGATTTGTTAATCCAACTTGTGCGTTCATGTTTGCACCATCCATATATACTAATCCACCATTTTCGTGGATTAATTTTGTAATTTCAATAATTGAAGATTCGAAAACTCCGTGAGTAGATGGATAAGTAACCATTAAACAAGATAAATCATCTTTATGCTCAATCGCTTTTTCTCTTAAATCTTCTACGTCAATATTTCCTTCCGGAGTCGTTTTAGTAACGATGATTTTCATTCCGGCCATCGCTGCAGAAGCAGGATTGGTTCCGTGAGCTGATGAAGGAATTAAACATACATTACGGTGACTATCGCCTCTTGATAAATGGTAAGCACGAATCGCCATTAAACCAGCATATTCTCCTTGAGCTCCAGAGTTTGGCTGTAAAGTTGTTCCAGCAAATCCAGTAATTACATTTAATTGTTGCTCTAATTTTTTAAGCATTGTAATGTAACCTTCTGCTTGTTCAACTGGTGCAAACGGGTGAATGCTGTTCCAGTTTGGCATTGAAAGAGGCAACATTTCTGAAGCTGCGTTCAATTTCATCGTACAAGAACCTAATGAAATCATCGAATGATTCAATGATAAATCTTTACGCTCTAATTTTTTGATGTAACGCATTATCTGACTTTCTGAATGATGATTGTTGAAAACATCATGCGTTAAGAAAGGCGACGTTCTTTCTAATGAAGCCGGTAATTGACTAGCTTTAGTTAATTCAGAAACGGTAAAAGTTTCTTTACCTAAAGCTTCAGCAAAAATGGCAATAATTTGGTTGATATCTGCAATTGAAGTTGTTTCGTTAAACGAAATAGAAATCGTATCAGCATCAACATAGAAGAAGTTTACTTCGTTTTTCTCCGCTACAGCTTTTACTTTTTGAGCATCTGCTTTTACTAAAATAGTATCAAAGTAAGCTGTGTTGGTTTGGAAAACTCCCAATTTATTTAAAGCTTCAGCAGCAGTAACCGCCGATGCGTGAACTTTGTTTGCAATATATTTTAAACCTTCTGGTCCGTGGTAAACCGCGTACATTCCAGCCATAACCGCTAATAAAACCTGAGCAGTACAAATGTTTGAAGTTGCTTTTTCACGTTTAATATGCTGTTCACGAGTTCCTAAAGCCATACGCAAAGCGCGGTTTCCATTAACATCAATAGAAACTCCGATAATACGACCCGGCATAGATCGTTTGTATTCATCTTTAGTAGCAAAAAATGCAGCATGAGGACCACCGTAACCCATTGGTACACCAAAACGCTGTGTAGTTCCAACAACAACTGCAGCTCCCATTTCTCCCGGAGAAGTTAAAGTTGCTAATGACAAAATATCAGCAGCAAAGGCAACTTTTATTTCGTTTTCTTTTGCTTTAGCAACAAAAGCGCTGTAATCATTTACCTGACCATATTTTCCTGGGTATTGTAAAATGGCTCCGAAAAATTCATTTGAAAAATCAAATGTTTCGTGGTTTCCAACAACTAATTCAATTCCAATTGGAGTTGAACGTGTTTGCAGGATCGATAAAGTTTGTGGTAAAATTTCTTCAGAAACGAAGAATTTATTTGTATTGTTTTTCTTTTGATCACGTGTACGAACATCAAATAATAACGCCATAGCTTCTGCAGCAGCAGTTCCTTCATCAAGTAAAGAAGCGTTTGCAATTTCCATTCCTGTTAATTCGATAACAGTAGTCTGGAAATTTAAAATCGCTTCAAGACGACCTTGAGCAATTTCTGCTTGATAAGGCGTGTAAGCAGTATACCATCCTGGGTTTTCAAAGATATTTCTTTGAATTGGAGCCGGAACAATAGTTGGGTGATAACCCAAACCAATGTATGATTTGAATACTTTATTTTTCTTTCCTAGTTCCTGAATATGATTTGCAAATTCATATTCTGTCATTGCTGGATCTAAGTTTAACGGTGCTTTTAAACGAATATCGTCCGGAAGGGTTTCGTAAACAAGTTGTTCAATAGATTCAACCCCGATAGTTTGTAACATGTGTTGAAGATCTGTTTCTCTTGGACCAATGTGTCTTAAAGCAAAAGCGTCTGTTTTCATTTGTAGCAGTCTATTTTTTAAAGATCAAAAGTAATTTACCGAGTGTTTTTACTTGATTTCACAAGGTTTATTACATTTTATAGTAAATGTGTTGTTTTTTTGTCGCGCAAAATTAAGTATTATTAATAATTTAATGGGTATTTTTAACTTCAATTTTTATCAAATTTATAACTAAAGAGTTGATTTGTTACCAATTGATTAGATTTGAGCTATGAAACTTCTAAAACAAATATTAGATTTTTATTTAAACAGCAGTATTCACGTGGCTTTATCGTGTTATGCTTTAGTTAGAATAACATTTTATTTCTTTCATATTCAGTATGATGAACCCATGGCGCTTTTTGTTTTTTTTGGAACAATTGTAGGATATAATTTTGTAAAATATGACGCTTTGGTTCGGGTGAAAAGAAAACCAGTAGGGAATCAGCTAAAAATTATTGCAGTTTTGAGTTTCATTTCGCTGATTTTGGTTGGTTATTATTTTTTTCATTTAAAACGAATTACCCAAATTGTTTCCGTAGTAATTTTTGCGATTACAGCACTTTATACGTTGCCGTTTTTCCCAAACCGAAAAAATGCCCGAAACTGGGCAGGAGTAAAAATTTATATTGTGGCACTTTGTTGGGTTGGAGCCACGCTGGTTTTACCACTAATAAACGCCGAAATTCCATTTACAGCCGATTTCTTTATAAAATGCATTCAGCGTTTTATTTTGGTTTTTGTGCTTATTTTGGTTTTTGAAATCATCGACTTAGCCAATGACGATCCGCATTTGCAAACCGTTCCGCAGACAATTGGTGTAAAACGAACAAAGATTTTAGGATTTTCACTTTTAATTCCGTTTTGGGTTTTAGGAATATTGTCTTTTGCACTTCATGATCTCATTATCAATCTAATAATGGTTGTGACTTTAATGTTGTTTATTTTCTTTGCTAATACAAATAGGTCTAAATATTATACTTCCTTTTGGGTTGAAAGTGTACCAATATTCTGGTGGCTGATGATTGTGTTTTTATAAAAAGACAATTATAAATATTTTGTTCGTGTCCCTCCGGGTCGGGCTTTCGGCTATATCTTTTATTCCGCTCCGCTTCATAAAAGGATACCGCCTCAATCCCTCACGCAAACCGTAAAACGAGAAAATTCATTTTCAAAAGAGAATTTCTGAATTATTAAATTTTGAATAGCCTCCAGCTTTAGCTGGAGGTAAAAAATAAGTCTAAAATCTGGCTTTAGCCAAATGACAAAGTTTGGCTAAAGCCAAAAAATATTCCACATATTTTTCCTCCAGCTAAAGCTGAAGGCAACTAAATTAATATTTTAAAATCTGCCAAATCTGCTAAAACTGTTTGAAAAAATAATTAATCTTAACTCAGTTTTTCTGAAACCTCTTTCAAAACCTTATTTCTTTCCAAAAGAAAATTAGTCATATGTTTTTCCAAAAATAAAATATCAAAAAGTTCCCCGAAGATTCCAAACGGAGTTTCATATTGTAAAACGTCTTTCATGATCGTTATGCCATTTTCTTCCTCGAAAATATGCTCATGTCTGAAAGATTTGAATTTTCCTTTCTCCATTTCATCTACAAAATAATCGTAGAAATTCATTACAGGAATTCGGGTTTTGTGTGTAAGATAAAATCCGAAATGTTTGCCGCGCCAAGTCACCGTTTCATTTAAATTAATTAAACCAGATGTGACGCCAGCAATTGCTTTTTCTTTTGTAAGACTTGCAGATTGCTGGTGAATATCGATATTTCTTGAAGCATCAAAAACGATTTGTTTTGAGGCTTTTATTTTGGTTGTTAGATTTATTGTTGTCATTTTTAGTTTTCGCTTCTTTCTTTGATTACTTTTAAAATGTTATTTTGTATGTCTTTCATTATCCACGTTCCCCAAACTCCAGCATATGAATTAAAAGTAGTTTTCATTGAAAAATTACTATAAAGAATTAGTTTGTACTGGTGTTCATTTATTTTTTCTAATTCGTACGTCCCATCCAACATATCAAAATATTCGCCACCAATCAAAATGTGCTCATCTAATGTGGTTGAAGGAATTTCATAAGTATTCGCTTTTATTTTAAAGCGCATCAAATTCAAATCTTTGTATTCGGTTACGGTTTCATGAAAAATGAGTCCTTTTTCAAAAATTGCTTTTCGATAACCTCCAACTTCTTGTTTATCTAATTCGGCTTTAATTGGTTTAGGAAAACCTAGCCATTTTGTTAAAGTTGATGAATCTTCTGTTGCTTTTATTTCCCTGACAGAAGTTACATTTTGCCATATTTTAGCTTTATCGCTATTTATTATAATTGAAGTATAGGTTTTAAAAACTTCAGGGTTTCTTGGAATACTGTTTTCAATAGGGGCAATTATAAAAGGAAGCAAAACAAGAATTGACAGATTTAAATTTTCCTGTTTTTTCGATTTTTTTATTTTGAAATATCCTGCAATTAATCCTCCAATAGAACTAAAAATCAAGAATAAAGGCGAAATCATTATCCAGCATGCCCAGCCTTCTAAACCAATTAATATGGTTAAGAAAATAACTGATATAATGGGCACCCATGGAGCAAAAAATCTATAATTCATAGATTTTACCTTTTCGATGCTTGAGTAATAAATTGTCAACGCTCCAATCGCAGCAGGGACTAATAAGAAAAAAGTCCAAGTCATTACAGATAAAAAATCGTCAAAAATAGATGCACCAAATATGATTCTGAGTAATAAGGCAAATAAAATCGGGATTATAATTATTTTTAAATATTTCATTGGTTGGTTTTTATGTAGTTAAATTTTGAAAAGCATTTAGGAATTCGTGGCAATCTATATTTTACAATTTAAAAAGTATTTTTTTTCTCAATATCAGGAAGTGCTTCATCAATTCTTCTTGCGAGTTCCGGGAGTTTGATAGTAGGAACTGCTGGAAATAAATGATGCTCTAAATGATAAAACATGCTAAAGGTTATTTTATTTTTCCAATTTCCTCGTTGTGTTCTGGCAAATTCCGGAGATTCTTCCGTATCATGATGAACAGTCCAAACTGCGAAAAAAGCCATTAGAAATTCGGCGAAGACCATAATTATAACATGATAAATCAGAAAATGAATTTGAAAATAGAAAATTAAGAATGTTACGATAGCAATAGAAACTAATTCTAAAATTACATTCTTAACATAATTTCTATTTCCTTTTTGCAAGGTTATTTTATGAATCAAAAACATATGAATTGGTCCATAAAGTATAGCTCCGTACCAAGTCATGCGCGCTGATTTTCCTTCGTAATCTTCTTCAGATAAACAATATTTATGGTGTCTTATATGATTGAATTTGACAGCGTGAATTGAAACCATCAATAAAATACTGTTTGAATAAAGTGTAAACCATGTCAAGAATTTATTTGTTCCTAATGAGTTATGAAATCCATTGTGAACTTGTCTTAATCCAGCTAAAAAGAAAAAAGCTGAAAAAGGCAAGGCAAATAAATAGTATCCAAAATAAGCCAGCGTCATAGAAATTAAAAACCACGGAATTGTTAAGTTGTTTTCAATCAGCATTTCTTTGAAAGTGAGATTTTTTAAATCTTTCCATTCTACCTTTTTGAGTATTTCCTGATGCGTCATTTTATTTGGTTTTAAGGTTTTAAAACCTAACAGATTTTTAAAACCTGTTAGGTTTCTTGATGAAATTAAGCTTTAAAAACTAATCTTTCTTCTCTTTGAGCTTCTTTAGCTTTTCTTTTTCCTCTAAAAAAGAAGTATAAATTGAAGAATAACATGATACCAAGATAAATAGAAAATCCTCCAATTTTATAACTTAATCTTTCAATCAATTCCTGATAACTGTCTTCGTTTAATTGCAGTTGCAAAATCATTAAGGCAAATCCAATATTTAAAAGATAAAATCCAGTTTCAAAAAGTTTGTTGGTTGCTTCAGCGATTTCTTCTCGGCCTTTAAAAATGTCAAGCATGAATATTTTTCCGTTTTTGAAAAGTGTTTTAGAAACATAATAAGTTAGAAATAAAGCAACTGGCAGATAGATTCCGTAACCGATTAAGATTTTTGTAGTTTCCATAATATTTGAATTTTAGTTGTTATTTGATTAATTTTTGAATGTATTTTGTTATAATTAAAATGTTGAGATAATGCAGAACTGAAATAATAAAAATTATGACAGCTGTTTTTATGCAGATTGTTTCGATCAATTGAGTGGAAGAAATAATTTTTTGCCAGGAAATTAATGTCATGGCGCAATAACCAATATTTAAAAGATAATAAGCCAAAAGCAAAACCTGATTTATTTTTTGACAAATGTCGGCGTGATTTGGGATTAAATCTGCAACATAAATATTTCCGTTGTTATAGCAGATCTTTCCAACTTTCAAAATGATGAAAATTGTGATGCTGAGGTAAATTAGATATCCAATAATATTAAGGTTCATAATTTCTATTATTTTGAATGTTTATTTCACTATTATATTCAAACTCTTCAACTATTTTTTTCATTATAATATAAAAATAGATTGCGATTGACATTGGGAAAACGACCATTAATGACCACTCGATTGCATCATTTGAAGTTGGAAAATAGTTGTGTTGGACATAAAATAAAACAAGTTCAGAAATTGTTACGATCCAGTAAGTTGATAAGTTCCTTTTTGCATAATCTGATTTATGGTACATTTTGACTGTTAAATAAATAGCTGAAATTACCTGAATAATTCCCAAAGGGATTTGTGCTAACATTCCAAGATATACGGTTAAGAACAAAACTAAAGTTGTAAGCAATGCAATTTTGTTGATTTTTTTAAGTGTTTTCATAACTATTTATTATTTTTAAACTTTCAGAAAAAAATGAAAGTTTTGATTAAATTTTTTTTATTTCATGATTTTTATAATCAATTTCCCTAACCAGTTTTCATTGAATTCAGTCATTTTATCCAACATGTTATCTGCTTTTAAAACGAAATCATATAGTTTAGTTGTTTGATCCACAAAGTGTTTTTCTTCTGCTGAATCTTTAGCTTCAATTGTCGAAACTTCTTTTAAGATTTTAAGAGCTGGTTTGATTTCTCTTTTGCTTCTTTCTCTGGATATTTTTGCAGCTAATTCATCTAAATCTTTTTCGGCTGTAAAAAACTCTCTTCTTTCTCCGGCTTTAAATTCTTTGTAAACAATTCCCCAATCCATTAAAGCTCTTATGTTCATGCTGGCATTTCCACGCGAAATTTGCAATTCTTCCATAATGTCTTCCATAGAAACAGCTTCGTTGGAGACCATCAATAAAGCGTGGATTTGTGCCATCGTTTTATTAATTCCCCATTGAGAACCTAATGCTCCCCAGGTTTGTACAAACTTATTTTTTGCTTCTTTGAATTCCATGGATCAAATGTAAACAAAAGTTTTTAAACTTTCAAAAATAATTGAAACTTATTTTACGGATTATAAAGTTATGTTAATTCAAGGCCCGAAGTTTTCCATTAAATAATGATGCGGCTATTTTTGTAAAAATCACTTTTATGGAATTATACTACACCTTTTCGATACTTATCGTATTGGCTTCTTTCTTCGCCTATTTAAATTTAAGATTTTTAAAACTTCCAGGAACCATCGGAATCATGATTATTGCCATGTTGGTTTCAGTAGGAATTCGTCTTTTAGGAGATTCTTATTTTCCTGCAACTACAAAACATTTTTTTGATTTGATAAAAGAATTCGATTTCAACGAAATCTTAATGGGAGCGATGTTAAATTTTCTTCTTTTTGCTGGAGCTCTTCATGTAAATATTTCTGACCTTAAAGAACAAAAGGTTCCAATTATGATTTATTCTACAGTAAGTGTAGTTTTGTCTGCTTTAATTATTTCTTTGTTGCTTTTTTATATTGCGCCATTTTTAGGAATTAATATACCTTATATTTTTTGTTTGGTTTTTGGAACATTAATTTCTCCAACTGATCCTATTGTGGTTTTGGGCGTATTAAAAGAAGCAAAAGTTCCCAAAAGAATAGAAACCAAAATTGTTGGCGAATCGTTATTTAATGACGGAGTTGCAGTAGTAATGTTTGCCGTTGTTTTAAAAATGGCAACCGATCCAACGTTCGATATGAGTTTTGGTTCTATCGCGTGGCTTTTTGCAAAAGAAGGAATTGGCGGGCTTTTATTAGGAGCCGTTTTCGGGTTCACAGCATCAAAGGTTATGAAGAAAATCGATGATTATAAAGTTTCTGTTTTAATTACACTTTCTATCGTAATGGGAGGATTTCTAATTGCTCAAAGTTTACACGTTTCTAGTCCGCTTGCCATGGTTGTTGCCGGATTGATTATTGGTAATTACGGTAAAAAAGTCGCGATGAGTGAAGTTACAAAAGATTATTTGGAGAAATTCTGGGAACTTGTTGATGAGATTCTGAATGCAATTTTATTCTTATTTATTGGCTTTGAATTGTTATTGCTTCCAAATTTAGACAAACAATTGATAATAGGCCTTGTTGCTATTTTTATAGTATTGTTCTCCCGAATTGCTTCTATCGTTTTGCCATGGAAATTCTTCGATATATTCAAGTTTTTCGGAATTAAATCGGCCTACAACAAAGGTTCTTTAATGGTTTTGGTTTGGGGAGGAATTCGCGGGGGAGTTTCTATCGCACTGGTACTTTCTATGCCTGAAGGAGAATATAAAAACTTGCTTCTTGAAGTAACTTATATCGTAGTATTGTTTTCTATTGTTGTGCAAGGACTGACTGTTGGAAAATTAGCTAAAAGAGTTTTGGAGAAAGAGTAGATAAAATAGAGTCAAGAATGAAGATTTTATTTATAAACCATTTGGTAAAAAGACTTTCAAAAATATTTGCAGGTCTTTTTTTTTTGATTTGTCCTCGATGAAATATTTTAACTTTCAATATACTTTTCGTACGTTTTTTCTTATTTTTGATTTTACGGTTCAGTTTGTAACTAAAATTTAGTTGCGTTTTGAAAATTTAATGATAAATTTGTATGAGTAAGATTGATAAACTTATTGAGAGATTAAAATCAAAACCAAAAGATTTTTCTTGGGATGAAATGCTGAAAGTTTTAAACCATTTTGGATATAAACAAATTTCACAAGGAAAAACAGGTGGATCAAGAAGGAAATTTGTCAATGAAAATAAACAGATTATAAGCCTTCACGAACCACATCCACAAAAAGTTTTGAAAGGATATCAGCTTGATATTATTATAGAATATTTGAAATTGTAAGATGAAAAACTATTTAGAATATAACGGATACATTGGTACATTAGAATTTTCTGCAGATGATAAAATATTCTTCGGGAAAATTCAAGGGATAAACGATTTGGTAACTTTTGAAGGTTCTTCGGTTACAGAATTGGAAGAATCTTTTAAGGAAGCTGTTGAAGATTATTTAGAGACATGTAAATTATTGAATAAAGTCCCAGATAAAACGTATAAAGGATCTTTTAATGTGAGAGTGTCTCAAGAATTACATCAAAAAATAGCTCTTTTAGCCTCTAGAAAAGGATTAAACTTAAATGAAGTTGTAAAGGAAGCCTTGTCTTATGTTGTCAAACATGAAGAAATTTTAAATTAAAAAACCGAAACAGAAATGTTTCGGTTTTTTTTTCATCGTTTATCGTCTTTAGAATAATTAGATTCTCCATTAATATTAATTTCTCCACCTAAAAAACGAGGTTCTCGATTTCTCAAAACATCAAAAAAGGATTTAAAAATAGAACCATATTCTCTGAAACAAACGTATTTATATCCTAGATATTCTCCATTATTTGCAGAATAGCCAACAGATTTTATTCCGAGTTTTTGTCCAATGTAAATGGCTCGGTTTAAGTGGTATTCCTGAGATATTAAAGTCGCTTTTTTAATTTTGAAAATATACTTCGCGCGATACATGGTCGAGTAGGTATCGAAGCCCGCATAATCAATAAATATTTTTGTAGTGTCAACCCCGTGATTAAAACAGTAGTTTTTCATTACCGTTAATTCGTCATATTCATCACGACCATTATCTCCAGAAAGTAAAATTTTATTGATGCGTTTTGCTTTCCAAAGCATAATTCCCGCATCCAAACGATCTTTTAGATATTTGCTTGGCTGATTTTCCTTGATTCCCGCACCAAAAATAATTCCGACATCATTTTTTGGAAATTTTTTTACGGAATAATAAATCTTGGTTTTGGTTGAAGATTTTACATAATAATTTACAGAAATAATAGCAATTAATCCGATAAGCACAATGTAAAGGGAAATTCTAAAATATTTTTTCACGATATATTTGTAAGATTAAGATTCAAAAACACGAAGATAGCTAAAGTAGCATCAAATAAAAAACCGAAGTATTTCTACCTCGGTTTTAATCTGAAATCTAAGATCTGAAATCTAAAATTATAATAGTCCTGCTCTTTTTAATAAAGCCTCCGGTTTTGGTTCCTGGCCTCTAAAACGTTTGTATAAAGTCATTGGATGTTCTGTTCCTCCTTTTGAAAGTACATTGTCTTTAAATTTAGTCGCAACTTCTTTATTGAAAATACCGTTTTCTTGGAAATATTCAAAAGCATCAGCATCTAAAACTTCTGCCCATTTGTAGCTGTAATATCCAGAAGAATATCCACCTTGAAAAATGTGAGAGAAAGCTGTACTCATCGCATTTTCTTTCACATCTGGATATAATTGTGTGTTGGCAAATTGTTGGGTTTCGAAAGCTTTTAAATCGGTAATGCTTGTTGGATCTTGTCCGTGCCAAGCCATGTCTAAAAGTCCAAAACTTAACTGGCGCAAAGTTGCCAAACCTTCTTGAAAACTTGCGCTTTCTTTAATTTTCTGAACATATTCAATCGGAATAATTTCTCCCGTTTCATAATGGTTTGCAAACAAAGCCAAAGCTTCCGGCTCGTAACACCAGTTTTCCATAATCTGACTTGGCAATTCTACGAAATCCCAAAAAACAGAAGTTCCTGATAAACTTGGATACGTTGTGTTAGCCAACATTCCGTGTAAACCGTGACCAAATTCATGGAATAAAGTCGTTACTTCATTAAAAGTCAATAAAGATGGTTTAGTTTCAGTTGGTTTTGTAAAGTTGCAAACGTTCGAAATATGCGGTCTTTCGTTTACACCGTCTTTTATAGATTGCGATTTGAATGAAGTCATCCAGGCACCGTTTCTTTTTCCTTTTCTTGGGAAGAAATCGGCATAGAAAATCGAAACTAAATTGTTTTCAGCATCTCTTACTTCATAAGTTGTAACTTCTTCATGGTATTTATCAATATCAAAAACCTCAGTAAAAGTTAAACCAAATAATTTGTTTGCAACAGTAAATGCTCCTTCTAAAACTTTTTCTAATTGAAAATAAGGTTTCAGTTTTTCATCATCTAAATTGAAAAGTTGTTGTTTTAATTTTTCAGAATAATAAGCGCCGTCCCATTTTTCTAATTGCTCGATTCCGTCTAATTCTTTTGCGAAAGCAGTCAATTCAGCAAATTCTTTTTGAGCTGCTGGTTTTGCTTTTGCTAATAAATCATTCAAGAAAGAGAAAACTTTCTCCGGACTTTCTGCCATTCTTTCTTCCAAAACAAAATGCGCGTGTGTTTTATAACCTAGTAAATTGGCTCTTTCAAAACGCAATTTGGCAATTTTTAAAACATTTTCCTGATTGTCAAATTCATTGTTTTGAAATCCTTTTGCGCCAAAAGCAATCGCCATTTTTTTGCGCAATTCGCGATTGTCAGCATAAGTCAAAAACGGAACATAACTTGGATAATCTAAAGTGAAAATCCAGCCTTCTTTTTCTTGGTTTTTGGCCAATAATCTTGCGGCTTCGATTGTTCCTTCTGGTAAACCAGATAAATCTTTTTCATCAGTCAAATGCAATTCGAAATTATTGGTTTCTGCCAAAACATTTTCGCCAAACTGTAAACTTAACTTCGATAATTCTTTGTCGATTTCTCGTAATTGATCTTTTTTATCTTCCGGTAAATTCGCGCCGTTTCTGGAAAAACTTTTGTATTTTTTATCTAAAAGTGTTGTTTGTTCCGGAGTTAAATTCAGATTTTCTTTTTGCTCGTAAACAGCTTTTATTTTTGCAAATAAAGCTGCATTCAAAGTAATGTCATTTCCGAATTCAGATAATAAAGGCGAAACTTCCTGAGCAATTTTCTGCATTTCATCATTCGTTTCAGCCGAATTTAAATTGAAGAAAATACTAGACAAACGATCTAAAATATCGCCTGAAAAATCCATTGCAACAACCGTATTTTCAAAAGTTGAAGCTTCTGGATTATTTACGATGGCATCAATTTCGGCTTTAGCCAAAGCAATTCCTTCGTTAAAAGCAGGAACATAATCTTCGATTTTAATTTGCGAAAAAGGCGCAGTGTTATGTTTAGTATTGAAATATTGTGTTAAGATACTCATATAGCATTTTTTTATCCTGCAAGGTTTTCAAAACCTTGTAGGTATTTTTGAAGTATTTTATTTTGATTGTGATAATCAGACCTACAAGGTTTTGAAAAGCTTGCAGGAATCGTAAAAACTTATTTCTTTAATCCTTCAGCCGCTTTATTAACCGCTGCTTTCAATTCTTCTTTGTATGAAATAATAGTATCTAAAACTTTTTTGTCATGACTTCCAATGATTTGTGCTGCTAAAATCCCAGCATTTTTTGCACCGTTCAAAGCAACCGTCGCAACAGGAACTCCACCCGGCATTTGAAGAATAGATAATACTGAATCCCAACCATCAATCGAATTACTTGATTTTACTGGAACTCCAATTACAGGAAGTGGCGACATTGAAGCTACCATTCCCGGTAAATGCGCCGCACCGCCCGCACCGGCAATAATTACCGAAATGCCGCGAATATGTGCATTTTTGCTGAAATCGAATAATTTTTCCGGCGTTCTATGTGCCGAAACAATATCTACTTCAACTTCTACATTAAATTGTTTTAATATGTCGATGGCATCCTGCATAACTGGCATGTCTGAGATGCTTCCCATTATAATGGCTACTTTGCTCATGTGTGTTTTTGTTTGTTTTGTTTCAAGTTTCAGGTTTTATTGGGACTGAAAACCGAGACTGAGAACTGTTTATTTTGTTTTTAAGTTATAAACTTCGACTGTGACTAATCACTAATTACTAGGCACTAATTACTCGAATGGTATTTTTAACTTCCTCAGCAATTCGTCTTGCTTCTTGCATATCTTCATTTACAATTGTCACGTGACCCATTTTTCTAAACGGGCGTGTTTGTTTTTTGCCGTAAATATGTGGGGTAACACCGTTCCATCCTAAAATGGTTTCGATGTTTTCGTAAACTACATTTCCTGAAAAACCTTCGGCACCGACTAAATTTACCATAATTCCGGCAACTTTACTGTCTGTGTTTCCTAACGGAAGATCTAAAATAGCGCGTAAATGATTTTCGAATTGAGAAGTATAACTGGCTTCAATAGAATAATGTCCTGAATTGTGTGGGCGAGGAGCGACTTCATTTACTAAAATTTCATCATCATTGGTTTGAAACATTTCCACAGCTAAAAGTCCAACGTGATTAAATTTCTCGGAAACATTTAAAGCAATTGCTCTGGCTTTTTCGGCTACTTTTTCGTCGATTCTTGCCGGGCAAATTACATATTCTACCTGATTGGCTTCTGGGTGGAATTCCATTTCAACAACCGGATAGGTTTTGATTTCTCCTGATGGATTTCTGCATACAATTACCGCCAATTCATTTTTGAACGGAATCATTGTTTCTGCAATACATTCTACATTTGGTAAGATTATCTAAATCAGAAACCTGACGAATTACTTTCACTCCATTTCCGTCGTAACCAAATTCAGTGCATTTCCATACAAAAGGTAATTTTAAGATTGCTGATTTTAGATTTTAGATTATCTAAATTTTCAAATCTTTCAAAAGGTGCAGTTGGGATATTATTGTCTGCGTAAAATTGTTTTTGGATTCCTTTATTCTGAATTCCTTTTAAGGTTTTTGGAGAAGGATATACTTTTACGCCTTCGTTTTCTAATTGTGTTAAAGCTTCAAGATTAACCAATTCAATTTCGAAAGTCAAAACATCAACTTGTTTTCCAAAATTATAAACCGTTTCATAATCCATTAAATCGCCCTGAAAAAATTTATTGCAGGCAATTTTGCTCGGAGCTTCGTCACTCGGATCTAAAACATAAGTTTGTATGTCAAATTTTCGCGTGTCAAACAAAAGCATTTTGCCTAATTGTCCTCCGCCTAATATTCCTAATTTAAAATCAGAAGAAAAATAATTCATTGTTGTGTGTTTGTGATGCGCAAAGATACTTTATAATGATTGAATAGGAAAATGCTATTTTATTTTCTTCAAAACTTCGCGTGCAACCGCTTTATACGCAGCAGAATGATCGCCATAATCTTTATCGAGAATAATTTTCAGTTCAGGATGAATCCAATCGTAATGATTTCCCAAAACATATAAAGTTCGTATCGAATAGGCTTTTGTTGCGACTTTGACATCGTTTATCAGCCAATCAAAAGACGCTTCAATAATATCTTGCAGATTATTTTCGGAAAGAGAAATGCAGTTTTCATCTTTTTTATAATGCGATTTTACTAAAAGCTGGGTCACTTTTGCAATCGGCCGAATGGCACTTTCGTCTTTTAAAATTTTCAAATTCGAACAGAAAAAATCAAGATGTGGCTGGAGCCAAAGCAATTCTTCGTAAGACACAAATTCTAAAATCCAGCAAGCTTTATGATTGTTTTTGTCTTTAGGCGAAAAACAAATCGAAACCAATTCACTAAAAAGTGAAGGATTTTCTAAAACATTTTGCGCAGCTTTAAGACGATTTTCTCTATAAGCATTTACATAATCGAGTTTTTTTTGCAATTCAGAAAGCATCATTTGATATTTAAATACTAAGCTAAAATAAGTAATTTAATGCGATAATTCCGTAGTAATTTATGGGTAGTCCCGGATAGTAAAATCTAGGTTGAGCATTTCCAATTGCAGTTGCATTGGTCAAAATCATCGAAGCATATTTCTCATTGGTTACATTATTTATGCCTGCATCAATATGCGTTTTTAAACCAGAAATGATTTCAAATTGATAACCGGTTTTTAAATTCAAAAGAGAATAAGAATCTGAAAAATCAGCATTTGAATCGTTCATCGGAATTTTATCTGTAAACTGAAAATCGGCTGCAAAATAAAATCCAGAATTAGTGTTTAAAGTAAAGCCTGCGCTTGCAGTATTTGCAGGAACTCCGGTTAATTTGTTTCCGGAATAATCATTTCCATTGTCGACAAATTCTTTAAATTGATAATTTCCAATTGATGTTCCGATATAAGAATTTAAATTAAAAATCCGATTTATTGGCCAATTGTGATTTAACGAAATTTCGATTCCTTCATGAAAAGTTTTTCCAGCATTTACGCCTTCATATTGATCGTCGCCAATTCTTTTGGCAACTAACAAATCTTTAATTTCCATTCGGTAAACGGCAATTTGTGTGTACAGTTTTTTATCGAAAAAATGAAGCTTTCCGCCCAATTCAAAATTATAACCGGTTTCTGGTTTTATGTTTTGATTGATGTTTCCTGTTGACGTTAAAGTTTCTTCGGTTGCGGGAAGGGAAAATCCTCGGCTAACAGAAAAGTAAAAAGTCTGGACTTCATTCGATTTATATAAAAAAGAAAATTGTGGCGAAAAAATCCCATCATAACTATATTCTTCCTTCGGATTATTCGCAGAAGTGGGAAAATCATTCTGAAGTTCAAATTTGGTTTTGTTATAATTTAATCCAGCCTGAATTTCAAATCGATCAGAAAGTAAAGTTCTTATTTGCGAAAAAACATTATAAAAATCTCTTTTTTGATTAGTTGCTGTAAGTTGATTGCCTTGTAAACTTCCGTTTCCGTTATTTTGCTGATAAAGATTTTGAAAAGTATTGCCACTGTAATTATCTCTGAAATATTCTAATCCTGCAATAAACTGATTTTTGATTTTTCCGATTTTAAAATCTCCCGAAAACTGAGTTCGCGCGCCCGAAGCAAAAGTATATTGGCGTAAAATATCAAAAGGACGCGGTTCGTTGCTGTCTTTATAATTGATAAAAACGGAAGTCGAATTATTTAAATGATCATTTAGTTTGAAATCATAAGCCAATCCGCCCAAGGTTGATTTATATTCTTTAAATCCTTTTGATGCAACCCAAGTTGGCGCGCCCGCCTGCGGATTATTTTCAAAAGTGGTTTTGTTAATCGAACTCGGAATAAAAGCTTTTAAATAAGTATAATTGGAGAAGTATGTCAGTTTGCTGTTTTTCTTTCGAAATAATTCTCCGCCAAGCGTAATTCCTTCCCGATTGTAAGCGCTGTTTTCACGCCAGCCATCTGTCTTTAAATTATGATAACTGAGACTTAGAGAAGAACTTTTTTCATTCAAATCAAAACTGACTCTATTTTTCAATAATCCAAAAGAACCAAAAACGGAACTGACTTCAGTTTGATAATTATCTTTTTTTAATGTTTGAGGAGAAATCAAAATCGCTCCACCCAATCCAGCGCCGTAAATGCTAGAAAGCGGTCCTTTTATAACTTCAACTTGATCGATATTTTGAAGATCAATATCGTCAATTACGGTTTCGCTGTTTCCAGAAGTCAACGGAATAGTTCCATAAAAAGCTCTTATTTTATTAGTTCCATAAGGAGTTCTTGCGCCAATTCCACGAACCGAAATTCGGGTTGTCGTAATATTTGACGATTGCATAAAAACTCCAGGAATTGTATTAATGACATTGCTGATATCTGTGGTATTATTTCGAAGTAATTCTTTCTCAGATAAAATCCCAATGGAAGCCGGACTGTTTTGCAAATCCCTATTAATATGAAGCGGACTAATTAGAACTTCATTAAGTTTTTGAGTTTTTAGAGAATCAATATTTCGAACTTCTTTTTCTTGTGCGGAAATGTTTTTACAAATAAAAAGAGCAAAAAGAAGAAGAAAACATTTTTTGGAAAGCATAAAAGAGTTTGTTAAACATGAAAAAAAATTAACCGCAAAGCACGCAAGGATTTTTAATATAGCAGTTTTATAAAAACATAAAGTTCGCAAAGCTTTGTGTAGATTAAGCTTTGCGAACTTTGTGTTTGTGTAACTCAATCTTAGTAAAAAAAACCTTGCGTGCTTTGCGGTAAAATTATTTGTAGAGAATATTACATTCACTAAAATTAAAATTTACTTATTCGCCGTAACCTTCCAAATCGTATTTCCACTGTCGTCATTTACCAAAAGCGAACCGTCTTTCATAACCGTAACCGCAACTGGTCGTCCATAAACTTCCGCTTTATCATTATCAGAAATAAATCCGGTTAAAAAATCTTCTGGTTTTCCTGAAGGTTTTCCGTCTTTAAAAGGAACGAATAAAACTTTATAACCTGAAATTATAGAACGGTTCCAAGAACCATGCTGACCAACAAAAGCGCCGTTTCTGTATTTTGCAGGAAATGCATCTTTTGTATAAAAAGCCAATCCAAGAGAAGCGGTGTGCGCACCAACTGGAACATCGGGAACAATAGCTTTTTTCACTAAATCTTTTCTTTCTCCTTTCAATCTCGGATCAGGAATACTTCCAAAATACGAATAAGGCCATCCATAAAAACCGCCTCTTTTTACACTCGTAATATAATCTGGAACTAAATCGTCGCCAAGTTCATCGCGTTCATTTACTGCAGTCCAAAGTTCTTTTTTATTGGTCGGATTCCAATCCATTCCCATTGGGTTTCTAAGTCCTTCAGCATAAATTTTTTCGCCAGTTCCGTCAGGATTGATTTCTAAAATGGCCGCGCGGCGAATTTCTTTATCCATTCCGTTTTCTCCAACGTTGCTTCCTGAGCCTACACCAATATAAATTTTTGTTTCTTCAGGATTAGCAAGTAAACTTCTTGTCCAGTGATTGTTGTATCCGCCAGCAGGAAGTTCAACAATTTTGGTGCCCTTAGTTTCTAATTTTAGTGGAGCATTTTTATATGGATATCGATAAAGTCCGTCAGTATTGGCAACATAAAAAAAGTCTTTTAAAATTAACATTCCTAAAGGTCGGTTAAGGCCTTGTAAAAAAACTTCGCGGGTTTCAAATTTCCCGTCTTTATCTTTATCACGAAGTACAATAATTTGATTTTTACTTGTTCTTGTCCCGCTTTCAACAACAAAAATATCATTATTTGGAGCAATATAAGTCCAACGTGGATTTTCAAATCCGTCAGCAAATTTTGTAACTGTAAAACCTTCTGGTGCTATTGGTGTTTTTCCTTCGGGCCAGCCTATTACTTTACTGTTTTTTGTTTTTGATTCGGTTGCGTATGGAGGTGGCAGCGTGAGATCGCCTATTGCAGTTTTTACAACATTTGCAGGTTGTTTAGATAAAGCTTCTTTTTCTTCTTTTGTTACTTGTCCTTGACATGCTGCTACTATCAATAATGCCGAAAAGATTTGTATTGTGGTTTTCATTGAGGTTTGTATTAAAGATTAAAAGGCCTCAATTTACTAAAATTAAAGAGATTTTTTTTGAAAAGATGTGCTTAATATGCTTAAAAAATACGCACACAGTTTATTTTGATACTTACAGTTAAGTTGTAATTCTGTATCTTTGTCCATTATTTTAAATTTAAAAATAATGATACAACTTCACGATAAACAATTTGTTCCGTTTATTTCGGCTAAAGAAATTGATTTTGCTTTAACCAAATTAGTGGCTCAGGTAGAAGATGATTTTGGAGATGATACACCAATTTTTATTGGAGTTTTAAATGGAGCATTTATGGTTGTTTCCGATTTTTTGAAAAAATATAAAAAACCATGCGAAGTTTCATTTATAAAAATGGCATCGTATGAAGGGACAGAAAGTACAAATTCGGTAAAAGAATTAATAGGAATCAATCAGGATTTAACTGGTAGAACCGTTGTTATCATTGAAGATATTATCGATACCGGAAATACAATCGAAGAATTAAAACATTTATTTAAAGAACGAAATGTAAAGCATTTTAAAATTGCCACATTATTCTTTAAACCAGAAGCATATAAAAAAGATATTAAAATCGATTATATCGGAATCAGAATTCCGAATAAATTTATTGTTGGTTACGGATTAGACTATGATGGTCTTGGAAGAAACCTGACAGAGATATATAAATTAGCTGAATAATTTAATAAAAAACAAAACACAACTATATATTCATTTTAAACTTCTTGAAGAGGAAGAAGTCACAACACTAACAGTCATTATGATTAACATCGTTTTATTCGGAAAGCCTGGTGCAGGGAAAGGAACTCAGGCAGAATTTTTAAAAGAAAAATACAATTTAACGCATCTTTCAACAGGAGATATTTTTCGTTTCAATTTAAAAAATGATACTGAACTAGGAAAAAAAGCAAGAGTTTTTATGGACAACGGCGAATTAGTTCCTTGCGAAGTAACAACTGCAATGTTAATTGATGAAGTAAAAAAACACCTTAGATACAGCAGGATTTTTGTTCGATGGTTACCCAAGAACAATTGATCAAGCTGAGGCTTTAGATAAATTTTTGCCAACAATTGGTTCAAGTGTAACAGCTACAATTGCTTTAGAGGCTGATGACGAAATTTTGGTAGCTCGTTTACTTGAAAGAGGAAAAACAAGCGGAAGAGTGGATGATCAGGACGAAGAAAAAATTCGTGTAAGATATCAGGAATATAACGAGAAAACAGCTCCATTAATTGGATATTATAAAGAACAAAATAAGTTTCATGCCGTAAACGGAATCGGAACTATCGAAGAAATTACAGAGCGATTAACATCAGTTATAGATAATTTGTAAAAGCTGTTCCAGTGTAAGTTACAAGTCCTCGCTAAAAAAACTATTTTTCTATACCATAAAACGAGCTTCCTCCGGGCGCTGTTTTCTGGCAAGAAGAATTAGTTTTAACTCAGGTTTCACTTCCATCTGGGCTAAAAAACATTTGAGAAATTATAATTACATTAACGAACTATTTTATAACTAACAAGCCACAAATTGGAAATACTAATAATATTTTTTCTAATACTATTAAACGGAGTTTTCTCAATGTCAGAAATCGCATTGATTTCGGCTAGAAAAAACAGACTTGAAACACGCCGCAAAAAAAGGGAATAAAAGTGCCAAAATTGCTTTGGATTTAGCCAATTCCCCAAACAAGTTTTTATCAACAGTACAAATCGGAATTACCTTAATCGGAATTTTGACAGGTATTTATAGTGGTGATAAAATCACGATGGATGTTGAGGCTTTCGTAAGCGGAATTGCAGTTTTAAAACCTTATGCACATTCAATTGCAGTTGGGATTGTAGTTGTGGTTTTAACGTTTTTCTCATTGGTTTTAGGCGAATTACTTCCAAAACGAATTGGATTAAATTATCCGGAATCGATTGCAAAAATGGTTGCAATGCCAATGAAAGTAGTTTCGATAATTACAGCGCCTTTTATTTGGTTGCTTAACGTCATCAACAGATTTTTTATTGAATGTTTTCAGATAAAACCAACAGCTGACGGAAAAGTAACCGAAGAAGAAATTAAAGCAATCATAAAAGAAGGAACCGAAGGCGGAGAAGTTCAGGAAATTGAACAGGATATCGTGGAGCGTGTTTTTCATATTGGCGACAGAAAAGTAAATTCTTTAATGACACACCGCAAGTCGGTTGACATGTTGCCATTAAATGATGACAAAGCTAAAATTAAAGAATTAGTTGTTCAGGATTTGCATACCGTTTATCCGGTATATAGCGACAACTACGATGATATTGTTGGGATTGTAACGCTTAAAAATATATTCGCTAATATCGAAAGTGATAATTTCGATTTATCGGCAATAATGACAGATCCTCCTTATTTGATGGAGCAGACAACAGCTTACAAAGCGTTGGAAAATTTTAAAAGAACAGGCAGTTCATTATGCTTTAGTTTCAGATGAATATGGAGTTTTTCAAGGAATGATTACTCTGAATGATATTCTAGAAGCTTTAGTTGGTGATGCATCAGAATTTTATAAAGATGAATTTCAGCTTATAGAAAGAGAAGATGGTACATGGCTGGTTGACGGACATTATTCATTGCACGATTTCTTAACTTATTTTGAGTTAGATGAGTTGACAAACGATTACGAAGTAAATACCGTAAGCGGAATGATTATGACGGAGCTTTCGCATATTCCAAAAGAAGGTGAAAAGATTAGTTTGGCAAAAATTTGTTTTGGAAGTCATCGACATGGATGGCGTCAAGATTGATAAGGTGCTTGTAAAAGCGCTTAAAGAGTAGAGAGAATTTTGTTTCAAGTTTCAGGTTTCAAGTTTCAGGTTGATTGCGTTACGCAAACCTGAAACGTAAAACTTGAAACCTGAAACTCTACATAAACAAACAAAAATGACAGAAGGAAATTTTGTAGATTACGTTAAGATATATGTTTCGTCCGGAAAAGGAGGAAAAGGATCTACGCATTTACATAGAGAGAAATTTATTGAAAAAGGAGGCCCGGACGGTGGTGATGGAGGTCGCGGAGGACACGTATATTTAGTGGGAAATAAAGGATTGTGGACGTTATTTCATTTAAAATTTGCACGTCACATTAAAGCAGGTTACGGAGGAGACGGAGGAGCTGACAGAAGTACCGGTGCAGACGGTGAGGATAAAATTATTGAAGTGCCTCTGGGAACTGTTGTAAAAGACAAAGAAACTGGAGAAACACTTATTTGAAATTACCGAAGACGGAGAAAAGAGAATTCTTGCAAAAGGAGGAAAAGGCGGTTTAGGAAACTGGCATTTTAGAAGTTCTACAAACCAAACGCCACGATATGCACAACCAGGTTTACCAGGTGTAGAAATGGATGTTATCTTGGAACTTAAAGTTCTGGCAGATGTTGGTTTAGTTGGTTTTCCAAATGCAGGAAAATCTACTTTATTGTCTGTTTTAACTTCTGCAAAACCAAAAATTGCTGATTATCCTTTTACAACTTTAAAACCAAACTTAGGAATTGTAGCTTACAGAGATTTCCAGTCTTTTGTAATTGCTGATATTCCAGGAATTATTGAAGGTGCAGCTGAAGGAAAAGGTTTAGGACATTATTTCCTTCGTCATATTGAGCGTAATTCAACTTTACTATTTCTAGTTCCTGTTGATACGCCAGATATTAAAGCAGAATATGATATTTTGGTTAATGAATTAACGAAATACAATCCTGAAATGCTTGACAAAGAACGTCTTTTAGTAATCTCAAAATGCGATATGCTGGATGATGAATTAAAAGCCGAATTAAAGGCTGAGCTGGATGTTTCTTTTAAAGATGTTCCATATATGTTTATTTCATCTGTTGCACAGCAAGGGCTTACAGATTTGAAAGATAGACTTTGGAAAATGCTTAACGAGTAAAAAATACAATAGTTATAAAATTTAAAACCCGACAATACCAATTGTCGGGTTTTTTACTTTTTGTGCAGAATACAAAAAGAGAAGTGGATTTAGCTTTTAGTATATTCTAAAATTAAATTCCGAAGTTTTTAGAAACGCCAATATTCACAGTTTTTCCAAAATTAAAACCAAAACGTTCTTGTCTTGGATCATTTTTTCCGTCAAGATTATCATAGTTTATCCCTCCAATTGAAAAATTCAAGCCAAAGCCATTTTTCATATTGATAAATAAAGCTGGTGTTAAACTTGCATACATTCCTTTAGCTTTGTTTAATGATGTGTTTTGATATCCTACGCCAAAATCTGTGTAGAAAGAAAATATTTCAGAAAGTGGTGTCGAGTAACGTACAAAACCTCCAATTTTATATTTTTCTGTTTTGTCCATTACCGTAGTTTTTACGTTCATGATTGAACCTTCAACACCTGCAGTCCACTTGTCTGAAAATTGATAACCAACTTTTGGAGAAAATTCAAAATTTTCAAGTTTCGAATCACCAATTTTCTCTGAAGAGAATCCGACATTTCCGCCCAATAAAATTGAATTTTTTTGTGCACTTACAATAGATGTAACTAATATTACAACTGCTACTAATAATTTTTTCATTTTTGATTTTTTTAATTGAGTTGCAAATTTAGATTAAATTATTTTGTAAGAAATAATTTATATTATAATTTTATTATTGAAGTCTTATTTTTACAAATTATGATGCATTTTAGTTTTTAAAACCTTCTAAGCTTATATTTTTAATTGTTTTTGATACGTTTATGCAACAAAATTTAATTTAATTTCTCAAAAATTATGAATTTCTCAAAATTCAAGATTATTTGATTTATATAGTTTTGTTTTTTGACTCTTCATTTATTTTTTTTTGCGAAAATGAGCTATATTCGCATCACTTAAATAAAATAACATGAAAAAAATAGTTTTATTCTTAACCATGTGCTTAATGGCTTTTCCTGTAAGAGCTGATGAGGGAATGTGGTTTTTGATGTTTATCGAGAGATTGAACCATAGAGATATGGAGAAAATGGGACTTCAATTAACAGCCGAAGAAATTTACAGTATTAATCACCACAGTTTAAAAGATGCAATTGTACAGTTCAACGGAGGTTGTACTGCTGAAATCGTTTCAAATACTGGTTTGGTACTTACCAATCACCACTGTGGATATAGCGCAATTGCTGAACTTTCATCAGCAGAGCAAAACTATTTAAAAGATGGTTTCTGGGCTAAAGACCGTAGTCAGGAAATGAAACCAAAATCGTTATACGTACGTTTTTTTGTTCGTATGGATGATGTTTCTAAAAGAATTTTGTCAAAAGTAAATGATCAAATGACAGAAACGGAGAGAAACAAAATCATTCAGCAAGAAATCAGTTTAATTGAAAAAGAAAACAGCGAAAACGGAAAATATACTGTTTCTGTTCGTCCTTTCTTTCAAGGAAATGAATATTACTATTTTGTATACCAAGATTATACAGATGTTCGTTTAGTTGGAACGCCTCCAGAAAGTGTTGGTAAATTTGGTGGAGATACTGATAACTGGGAATGGCCACGTCAAACTGGTGATTTTTCAATGTTCAGAGTTTATGCTGATAAAGACGGAAATCCTGCAACATATTCAAAAGACAATGTGCCATTGCAACCAAAACATTATTTGCCAGTTAGTATTAAAGGTGTAAAGGAAAATGATTTTGCTATGATTCTTGGTTATCCAGGAAGAACAAACCGTTGGATGCCAGCTGGTGGAATTGAGCAAAACGTAAAATTCGCATATCCTGCTTGGGTTGAAGGTGCGAAAACCGGAATGGATGTTATGAAAAAGTATATGGATAAAGACGCAACTGTTCGTTTAAACTATGCTTCTAAATATGCTTCGACTGCAAATTACTGGAAAAACCGTCAAGGTATGATCGATGCTTTAACAAAAGCGGGAACAGCAGATGCAAAAGCAGCACAAGAAGACAAATTTTACGAATGGGCAAGCAAACCGGCTAATAAAGATAAATACGAAAATGTAATTCCGACAATTAATGATTATTACAGAGAGACGAACTTAAAAGCGCGTCACGATAATTATTTATCACAGGTTTTACGTACATCAAGTTATGCTGCTGGTCCAGCAAATCTTGGAAATGCATTGATTGCTTACTATAAAGAAAATGATGCAAAAAGAGCTGAATTATTGCCAAAAATCAACACTTTAGTTGAAAATATTTATGGGGATTTTTATGCGCCGTTAGAAAAAGATGTTTTAACTGCTCAGTTAAACTTATATGCTGCTAAAGCATCAGAATACGGACTGGCTCCAGAAATCGCAAAAATGAAAGCGGCTAATAATGGTGATTTTACTGCAGATGTAGAAAAAGCAACTGAAATTAGTTATTTTACAAATAAAGAAAAAGTATTGGCATTTTTAGCTGATCCTAAACCATTAGCGATTGTACACGATCCTTTGTATATTATTTCTAATGATTTGATGACTAAATTCCGTGCAAAAACAGATGATCAGGCAAAAGCTGATGATGGTTTTGCAATTGCTTACCGCAAATTAGTTGAAGGTTTAAGAGAATCAAAACTAAATGCTATTAAGTATCCAGATGCAAACTCTACTTTGAGATTGACTTACGGAAAAGTTCGCGCTTTACCTGCGGATCCTCGCAACGATGCAAAAATCAACAACTATACTACAATGGAAAGTATGGTTAAAAAATACAAAGCAGGAGATCAGGAATTTGATTTGCCAGCGCGTTTGTTAGAATTAAACAAAGCAAAAGATTACGGACAATATGCTGATAAAGCAGGATATATGCCAATAAACTTTTTAACTGACAACGATATTACTGGAGGGAATTCTGGTTCACCGGTTCTTAACGGAAAAGGAGAATTAATCGGGATTGCTTTTGACGGAAATATCGAAGCTATGGCTGGTGACGTAATTTTTGATCCTAAATTACAAAGAACAATCAACGTTGATATTCGTTATGTACTTTGGATTATTGACAAATATGCCGGAGCTAAAAATATTATTGACGAATTGACGATTGCTAAATAACCTTTAGTTTTCAATATAAATATCAAACCCGACAGGTTTTTAAAACCTGTCGGGTTTTTTGATTTAAAAAGCTTCAACTTTATTCGGCTAGACAGAAATTAATTATGAAAATTATTGTCATCCTGAGCGAAGTCGAAGGCTCGCCAATTGGAACGTGGTCTTCGACTTCGCTCAGACTGACAAACTTTGCTCAGACTGACAAGCTTCATTTGGTCCGAAAAACTTACTGAACTTTCACTCGAATTCCTTTTGTATGACTTGAAAATTCTGGCGCATACATACTTTGAATAGTTGTAATTCCGTTTGAGAATTCACCGCTGTTATTTACTCTAATGTCATATTCTAAAACATAAGTGCCTTTATTGATTTGGTCAAAGAAAAAATGGGTTGCAACATCTTTTGTAATCATATAAAATCCTAATCGATCTTTATATTGATATTCTGAAAGAACATTTACAGGTTCAAAACAAGAAGCTCTCATATCTTTTAAGTGAACATATTCCATATCTTCTTTCGAAGTAATGATTAAACGGACTGTTACTAAATCTCCAATTTTTAACGAATTTTGAGTTGTTATTTTCTGCAATTCATCACCTTTTAAAGTGTTTTTCTTTAGATATAATTCTTTCGAAACAGATAAAACGGCACCTGAATCATTTTTGATTTTATCCAAATCTTCAAAATACTGCCAATAAACACCACCAAAACCAGGAACTTTCGATTTGTTCTCGATTTTTATTGAAGCCATTTCTTTTTTAATTTCTTCACCTTTCCAGTTTAATTTGATGTAGCCTGTTTCGGCTTCTTTTTCATTTTCGGCTAATTTTTTAGTAATGATTTTTTCGTCTCCCAATTTTATAACCGTATTATCTTTTACAGAAAGCCAGTCGGTTCCTTGCATCAATAAGGCATAAATGGCTTCGGTTGTTGATTTTGTCGTGGGCCAGTTTTTGTTTTGTTTGTTTTTCAAAAGCCAGACTTTCATCGCATCAACAGATTTGGTATCGTTTGTCACTTCGGCGAAAGCCTCAATCAACAAAGCCTGAGTTTCAATTGGCGCTTGATACCAATACCAGCCTGCTTTATTTGCAATCCAGTACATTCCCCAATCTTCATTATTCGAAGAAGTTTCTTTTAAACTTTCAATTATTTTTTTAGCTGTTTCTTTTTCTCCAAAACGATTCAGTGTTATCGCGGCTAATGCTTTTTCGTATAGCGAATAGTTTAGCCAATCTTTTTTAGCTGTTTCCAAATATAATTTTGAAGCCTTTTTTAATTCATCAGACATTGGATAGTCTTTCAAATAAAAACTTCTGGTGTACAGATAATGCAAATCAGAATACGGATTGATCCAAATTAATTTGTCGGTTGCTTTTAAGTTTTTTGTTCTCGTTCTATAATATTCTAAAAAGTTATTGTCTAAATACGGAATTCCGGTTTTTGCAATTTGATCTATTCTATCTTCATTATCTTCAGATTTGCTCAACTTCGCCAAATGACCTAAACCGGCTAAAATATGTCTCGTGATATATTCACTTTCAGAGTAGCCGTCAAACCATGGGAATCCGCCAGAAGCACTTTGTTTCTTTTTTAATTTTTCGAATGTAGCTTCTTGTGACATTTTCATTTTTTCTAAATCAAATAAAAGTGCTAAATTTTTCTTCTTTTCGTCTTCACTTTGTGCATCATTCAGCCAAGGCGTTTCGGCAAGAATTATCGATTTTAATTCTTCATTTTCTTCTAATTTCGAATGCAGTTTTCCGTTTTTTCTCAACGTTTCAAAAATGGTCGCTATTTTCGGATTACTAGAAATAATTTCTGAAGCTAGTGCATTCGCATAAAATCTAGCAAAAGTTTGTTCGGCGCATTCATGTTCATATTCCATTAAATACGGAAGCGACTGAATGGCAATCCAAGTTGGGTTTGAAGTATATTCAAGTGTAAACTGATGATTTCTTAAAGTCGAAGAAGTATTGTTTTTTAAATTCTCAAACGTATATTCTTTAGTCGAATTTTCACGAACCCAAAGTGGAATGCTTTCTGTAACCAGCATATTGTTGGTCAGAACCGGAAGAATGTTTTCTTCTCCATCCGAAAAATTACCCGCTTTTGCAACAATTTTATATTGAACGCCTTGCAAACCTTCAGGAATTGCAATAGTCCAGTTTGCAACTGTATTTCCGAAGGCAGGAATCATAAAGTTTTTGATGTTTTTCGCGTTCAGCATTTTGGCATCAATTGGTTGCATTGTCGTAGCATCGAAAAATTGCAAACTCGCGATTCCGGTTTTTGCTTCATTAGTCACATTCGAAATTTTGGCACTAATGTTAATAGTGTCTTTTTCTCTAAAAAACCGTGGAAAATTCGGCAAAACCATTATTTCTTTTTGAGTAACAATGCTTTTTTCTAGATAACCAGAAACGGCGTCTTTATTATGTGCCAATAGACGAAATTTCCATGCGGTCAAAGCTTCGGGTGAAGTAAAATTGAAATTTATATTTCCTTTTTCATCTGTTTTTAAATGTGGCAAAAAGAAAGCAGTTTCTGATAGATTTTTTCGTGCTTTTACCTCGCTTAATACTTCTAACGATTTTTTGGTTGTGATAAGTATTGCTCCTTCAGAACCTTTGCTTCCATAGATTTTTATGGCTTTATCCGGATTTAAAAAGTCGATGTCAAGCAAATCTTGTGCATTTATTTTTTTGAAATTTTCTTCAGATGAAATTTCGCCGTCAATTATATATAATGTTCCAGCATTTATAATCATTGATGTTAGTCCACTTGTTATTTTTTGGCCAGGAACAAACTTTACTTTATCGGTTTTAAAATAATATTCAGGATTATTTCCGTCTTCTGAAACAACTTGTACTCCAGCAACACGTCCAGCAAGCATAAATGTCGAATCAGCAGCACGACTTTCTTTGCTAATTTCCATTGCTTCTACTTTTGTTACTGCACCAGTAAGAGATTGCTTTTTCTGAATACCATAAGCAGTAACGACAACTTCATCTAAGTGGTTGGAATCGTTTTCTAAAATTTGATTGATTGTTTTAGTGTCGGTTACGGTAACTGAAGTAGTTTTAGAGCCAACATAGGAGAAAACTAATACTTCGCCAACAACGGCTTCAATTTCATAATAACCATCAAAATCTGAAATTGTGGTTCTTTGAGTACCTTTTACAGTTATTGAAACTCCTGGAAGTTGCAATCCATCATTGTCTGTAATAATTCCTGAAATCATTTTTGCGTTTGCCGGTTTTCGCACTTTTTTAGTAAGCTGTTTTAAATACTGGCTTTGCTGATAAACTGCATTTGGATTGTTGAAATCAAAACCAAACCAAATTAAACTAGTCGATTCGTTTGAAAACTGCATTCCTGAAATAGCAGTATTTAAATTTTGAATCGTTTTATAAATTTGACCAAAACCTAATATTGTTTTTCTATTTCCAAAATTATTGTTGTATTCATATATTGTTGGTGCGTTCCATCTTTTAATTATGAATTTATCTAAAGAACTGTCATACATCGAGGCTAAAACTTCGGCCTCTTTTTTTGTGTTTTCGGCTTTTAGCTGAAAGGACCAATTTTCATTGCTTCCGGGTTCTATTTTGCTTCTAAAACTTTCCGCTTTCCATTCTAATTTTGGAATTTCACTTTTTAGCGCAACGTTTAATTCTTCGTTAAAAACTTGATTTTCAAAAATGCTTTCGAAAGTGATTTTTAAGATTTTTTCGAATTCTGGCTTGAGCGGTATTTTTACAACGGTTTCATTGTTTTGAAGATGATTTGTTTCTTCAAAAAACAATCCGTTTTTATAATTACCCTGAGTATTTACATACAAATCTGAAATTGGTGAAGTGAGTTTTAGCTTCACAAAACCATCTTTTTTAGGATCTTCATTAAGTTGTTGTACGCTAAATAATTTGCTCGGATTAAACTTGTCTTTGCTTTGCGTAAGTTCAAAATCTGTTTTTGCCTCAATTAAATTTCCAAAGCTATCTTTGGCACTAAAAACAATTTTATAATTTCCTGATTTGTAATTGGAAATAAAATCAAGCAAGAGTTTTTTCTCTTTTTCTGTATCGACTTTTTTTGAATAGACTAAAGTTTCTTTAGGTTTGTTTAAAAGCTCTTTTCCTGTGGTTTCATAAGGAAATAATTTTTCAAAATCTTGATCAGAAATGGTTTCAATTTCTGGTATTTCAAAATTTCTAGGCTTAAATTTATTCAAAAACGAACGTATAAAATAGATTTTAACTTCACCTTTTGTGGCTTTAACTTCGCCGTTTAGGTTAGTGCTGGTCAAGAAAATTTCGTTTTTGTCTTTAGTCTGAATTTTATTCGGCATTGCGGCTTCTAAAATCAAATCATGATAACCCACTTTTACGGTCGTGGTAGACTCATGTGTTTCACCGTTAATATCGGTTACTTCAACTTCAATTTCGTAAATAAAAATGGGCAATTCCTTTTTTTCAGAATCTTCATCAGGAAGTGCAGGAAATTCAATTGTAAATTTTCCGGAAGCGTCGGTTTTTACTTCGCCATCGGCAATTTCTTCTTCATCTTCTCTGCCAAAATAATTGTGGATGTAACTTGTATATCGTGTGACAGAATAACTTACAGTTGCATCTGATATGTTGCTTCCAGCAAAAGCTTTTGCTATACCTTTTACTTTTACCAATTGATTGATTTGAAACGTTTCTTTTTTCGGATCAAATGCAATTTCAAATTTCGGACGTTTGTATTCTTCAACGTTAAAATTAGCTTGAGAATGATTGAAATTTGCCTTTTGCCAAAACGGATATTTCTCTTTTTCTTTATAAAAATCGGCGGGTTGTTGAGCGGTAATGTTATAATTGCCAGTTAATCCGGTTTTAGGCAAAGTAAATTCTCCCGAAAAAGATCCAAATTCATTAGTTGTGACATTCAACTCTTTTAAATTGGTGTAGTTGGGATCCTGAATTAAAATCTTGAAATCCGTATTTTGAACCACAGCAGTTTTGTCATTACTTTTCTGTAGCGCAATTCCTTTAAAATAGACTGTTTGACCCGGACGATAAATAGCGCGATCTAAATAAAATTCAACTTTAGCTGTGACACTTTCCGGCATATTTACCTGATAAACGCGATCATGAGCAATATAATTTTTGCTTATTGTAATAGTATCATTTTCAGATGAAACTTGGAGTGTTTCGTAATGTTCACCGTTCGTTGTTTTTTGATAAGTAACTTTGCCATTTTTATCTGTAATAGAAGCAAATCTCGGTGTACTGACTTTTACATTTGCTAGAGGATTTCCATTTTTTCGATCTAAAACCTGATACGTTTCAATGTTGTTTTTTACTAATAATGGCATTGTACTTATTTCTGATACTGCTATCGTTAAATTACTTACGGTTAGTGTTTCATAAGTAGTTGCTTTTTCACCCATTGTATCTTTTTCAGTTTCAAAATAAATAAGATAGGAACCGGTTTTTAAATTTGGAAGCAATATTTCTGTCGAATATTGAAAATAGTCTCTTTTATTTTCTAGCGTATATGTTTTTGTGATTTCCGGCTGTTTGCTTTGTACAATGGCATCGGCTGTGTCTTTTGAATTTTGAGACCAAAGGAAAGTAGAAACTTGTTTTTGATTGATTTTATAGAATGAAATTTTTAGATTTTCTACATTTTTGTAACGAATTAAAGCACGTGTATTTTCATCGTTGTAAATATATTTCTGAAGTTGCACCTCAAGTACTTTTGAAAGTAATTTGTGTTTGGTTTGTAAAGCTTTTTTTTGTGCATTCGATCTATTGTTGACTTGTATAATGCTATCTAAAGTCGCAACTGCTTTGTTATTAAAATCAGGATGAAGAGTTTTTGAAGCAAATGGAAGTAAACAATCTACTTTTTGCAATTGAATTTTTTGAATCAATATTTTGTCATCTGTCTTTTTTTGAAGTTTCGTAAGTGCAGTTAAATAATCTAGATCGGCTTGAAACAATTGGTTTTTGCAAAAAAGCAAACGTTCAAATTCATTTTCTGATGTCGGATTTATGCTTTCTTTTTTTTGATATAGCGAAATAACCAAACGAAGATTTTCATTCTTTATAAAATCTAAACTCAGTTTTGTAAATGTGGCAACATCTCCGTAGAGATCCTTTTTATAAGGTATGAAAGAAGTTTTCCCAATTTCCCAAGTGTTTAATTTTTGAGTATAAAAAGTGATGTTCTCGTTTATAACATAGTTATATAAGTTTTCGGTTTTGAATTTCTCTAGCGAAGCATAATCAAATATAGATTCGTATTTGCTTAGCGGTATATTTTTTAGCAAATTCTCGTTTTGTAGCGTTTCGGCCAGCGAAGCATTTATTTGATCGTTAAAATTCTTTGACGTCCATGTCAGGAAATCAGCATTCACCATTTCTAGATTGGTTCGCTTTTCAATTAAATAGTTGTTTTTTTTGAGATAAGCATACAAACATTTAGCATAAACTATATTTAGAATTGCTTTTGAGGGAATCGAAACTTGACTAATATTCGATTTTAAATTGTTTATAATCTTAGTTTGTGCATCTTCTTCGAGAATTTGCATGTATTTAGATTGATAAAAAAAGCATTTTATTATTTGTTCTTCGTCCTTTTTAGCTTTTGCATTTTTGTAAATTCCAGCAACAATTGCGCTGGCAGATTTAATTTTTCCTTCTTTTTCAAGAGCAATAATTTCGCTCCATTTTTTATCATTTTGTTGTGCAAAAACTGTTGTCGAAAGGAATAAGAATACAAATAATATTTTTTTCATAAATCGGTTTTCTAGTATAGAGGATTATTTTGGCGGAAAGGTTGGATGAGATTAAAAATAATTTTCGTACAAATTACTAATTTAACTTCAAAAGCAAATAGCATTTTATATTTCCTTATTTTTGAAATATGAAAAAGCTACTGATTTTCTTTTTAATTGTTCCAATGTACTGTTGGTCGCAATCTAATTTTGAAAAAGGGGAGAAGTTATTTCAATCCAAAAAATATAATGAAGCACAATTGATTTTTGAAGGAATTATAAAAAATAATCCATCAGATATAAAGTCATTGGAATATTTGGGAGATATTGCGGCACATCAAAAATCGTGGGTAAAAGGAGCTGAATATTTCAAAAAATTGAAAGAATTAAAACCCACAGTTGCTGATTATTTTTACAAATACGGTGGTTGTCTTGCGATGCGAGCTATGGAAATAAATAAGTTAAAAGCTTTAGGACTGGTTGATGACATGAAAGAAGCATTTGAAAAAGCAATAATTTTGAATCCAAAACATATTCCTGCACGGTGGGCTTTAATTGAAATTTATTTGCAATTACCCGGAATTTTTGGTGGAAGTGAATCGAAAGCATATTTTTATTCAAACGAATTAATGCAAATTTCGTCAGTCGATGGATATTTATCGAGAGGAAGAATTGATGAATATTTTAAAAGATATACAGCAGCAGAAAAAAATTACATAAAGGGGAATGAAATTGGCAATTCAAAAGTCACATTTCAAAAATTATATAATTTATATTTGAACAAATTAAAAGACACAAAAAAAGCGCAGGATTTAAAACGAAAATTCGAAGCTTAACATAAAAATATCTAAAGGCAAATTCTTTATTTAATTGGAATTTGGAACTTAATAATTGGAATTTAAATGAAAACACATTTCATCGCGATAGGCGGAAGTGCCATGCACAACTTAGCATTAGCATTGCATAACAAAGGATATCAGGTTACAGGAAGCGACGATGCTATTTTTGAACCTTCAAAATCAAGATTAGAAAAAAAAGGAATTTTGCCAGCTGAATTGGGTTGGTTTCCAGAAAAAATCACTGCCGATATCGATGCAATCATTTTAGGGATGCACGCAAAAGCAGATAATCCAGAATTGCTGAAAGCTCAGGAATTAGGATTGAAAATTTATTCGTATCCAGAGTTTTTATACGAACAGTCTAAAAATAAAACGCGTGTTGTTATTGGCGGTTCTCACGGAAAAACTACTATTACTTCGATGATTTTGCACGTAATGCATTATCATAATATTGAGGTTGATTATATGGTAGGAGCACAGCTTGAAGGTTTTGACACCATGGTGCATCTTACTGAAGAAAATGATTTTATGGTTTTGGAAGGCGATGAATATTTGTCATCTCCAATAGACAGACGCCCAAAATTTCATTTGTATCAGCCAAATATTGCGTTGATTTCAGGAATTGCATGGGACCATATTAATGTGTTTCCAACGTATGAAAATTACGTAGAGCAGTTTGAAATTTTTATTCAAAAAATTACAAATGGAGGGATTTTGGTTTACAACGAAAATGATCCAGAAGTAAAACGCGTTGCCGAAGCAGCTACAAATCCAATTCGTAAATTAGCGTATCATACTCCAGAATATACCGTAAGTGATGGTGTTACTTTATTAAAAACTCCAGAAGGCGACATGCCAATTGAAGTTTTTGGTGCTCATAATTTAAATAATCTTGCTGGAGCCAAATGGATCTGCCAAAACATGGGTGTTGATGAAGCTGATTTTTATGAAGCAATTGCAAGTTTCAAAGGCGCCTCTAAACGTTTAGAAAAAATCGCTGAAGGAAAAGGGAAAGTAGCCTATAAAGATTTTGCGCATTCGCCAAGTAAAGTTGCTGCAACTACAAAAGCGGTAAAAGAACAATACCCAAATAGAACTTTAGTGGCTTGTTTAGAGCTTCATACATACAGCAGTTTAAATGCAGAATTCTTGAAAGAATATGAAGGCGCTTTAGAATATGCTGATATTGCGGTTGTTTTTTATTCTCCAGATGCTGTAAAAATTAAACAACTAGAAGAAGTGACTTACGAGCAAATTGCAAAAGCATTTAATCGTGAAGATCTTGTGATTTATACCAATCCAGCTGAATTCAAAGAATATTTATTCAATTTGAATTTAGATAATTCGGCACTTATTATTAATGAGTTCTGGAAATTATGGCGGATTAAATTTCGATGAAGTAAAAGGTCTGATTAATTAGAAAATTTGATAATTAGTCAATTAGATAATACGCCGATTGTTTCAGACAATCGGCTTTTTTTTTGAATTTTCTCATTTTCTAATTTACTAATTGACACATTATCTAATTATTATGTTTTTTGAGAGTTTTTTCTTTCTTTTTAATATATTCGCTTGCTAGAAAAATCATTTAGTTTATGGAAGACACACATTTCCCAATTACCAATTGGTCAGAAGATGACCGGCCTCGTGAGAAATTAATGCTGAAAGGAAAAAGCGCTTTAAGTGACGCCGAGTTAATTGCAATTCTCATTGGTTCGGGAAGCCGAAATGAATCGGCTGTTGATTTAAGCAAAAGAATTTTGAAGAATGCCGAAAATTTGAATGCTTTGGGAAAAATGTCGATTTCACAATTGATGAATTTTAAGGGAATAGGAGAGGCAAAGGCGATTGCAATTATTGCTGCTATGGAACTTGGGCGCCGTCGCCGTGCTGAAGACGCTGTCGAATTAATAAAAATTACGTCGAGCAAATTGGTTTTTGAATTGATGGTTCCTATTATCGGTGAATTGGCTCATGAAGAATTTTGGGTGCTTTTTCTGAATAATTCTAATAAAGTGATTTCAAAATCTCAATTGAGCAAGGGCGGTATTACAGGAACTATAGTTGATGTTCGGCTGGTTTTTAAATTGGCACTTGAAAATGGAGCTACTGGCTTGATTTTGTGTCACAATCATCCGTCAGGCAATTTGTCTCCCAGCGAAGCTGATAAACAGATTACGAAACGAATAAAACACGCTGGCGAAAGTTTAGATGTTAAAGTTTTAGATCATTTGATTATTACTGAAACAAAATATTATAGTTTTGTAGATGAAGGAATTTTTTAGATTATGAATACCACAATTACAGACGTTTTTTTTGATTTAGATCATACACTTTGGGATTTTGACAAAAATTCTGAAATGGCTTTCGATCGAATTTTTAAAGACAAATATCCCGAAATAAAAACAGAGGATTTTATTGAAAAATATATTCCTATCAATCAGTCCTGTTGGAAGTTATATCAAAATGATGAAATAACGCATACAGAACTTCGTTATAATAGACTGAAGTTTTCGTTTGATGCTTTGAATTGTCAAATTTCTGATGAAAATATTAATCAAATTGCCAATTATTACATTGAGTTTTTAACCGATAATAATCATCTTTTTGATGGTGCAGTTGAGGTTTTAGAATACTTAAAACCAAAATATCGACTGCATATTATAACAAACGGTTTTGCGGGTGTTCAGGATAAAAAGATTAAGAATGCCTCACTTTCAAGTTATTTTGATACCATTACAAATTCTGAATTAGCTGGTGTAAAAAAACCAAATAGTATTATCTTTGATTATGCTGTTAATTTGGCTCAAGCTTCAAAAGAAACAAGTATCATGATTGGAGACTGTTTAGATGCTGATGTGAATGGAGCATTAAATGCAGGCTTAGATGCCATTTTTTTTAATGAGAAGAAAATTGAAGTAGCTCAAAATATTAAACAAATAAACCATTTATTAGAACTTAAAAAATATTTATAATGATGAGAATTAAATTTTTGCTGACTGTACTTTTTATTTCAGTTATTGGATTTGCACAATCTGCGCAGTCTGTTAATGACTACAAAGCGGTTATTGTACCGTTGAGATATGATTTTTTAAAATCAGATAATCAATATAGAATGGCGACAATAAGCAAAGGAAATTTAACTAAAGCGGGTTTTCAGGCTTTTTATGCAAATGAAGAACTTCCTGCTGAATTTGCAGACCGTTGTCAGCTTTTATACATCGACGTAAGAAAAGACAATGCATTTTTAGTAACGAAACTTTTTGTTGAGCTAAAAGATTGTTATGGTAAAGTGATTTACACTTCTGAAGTTGGTAAAAGCAAAGAAAAAGATTATGAGGTAGCTTACAGAGAAAGCTTAAATATGGCTTTTATTTCAGTAGATGGCCTTCATTATAAATATAGCGGCAAAACTGTAGCGCCAAACCCAAGAGCTGGGATGGTTACTGCGGCTCCAGTTGCAGTTGCTGCTGCGGTAACGCCTGCGGTTCAGCAATCTGTAACGCCAACTCCAGTTGCTGATGTTACAGATCCAAACTTGCTTTATGCACAACCAACAGACAATGGATTTCAATTAATTGACAAAACACCAAAAGTGGTAATGAAATTATTGAAAACTTCGCGCCCAGATTCATTTATCGCTATTAAAGATGGTGTTCAGGGAACTTTAAATGCAAAAGACAATCAGTGGTTTTTTGAATATTATCAGAATGACAAATTAGTTTCTGAAAAAGTTTCAGTTAAATTCTAAATATAAAATCTGGTTTTAATAACCATATTTATCTTTCCAACGGTTCTTTAAAAATTCGCGGTTGCTGTTCTCTCGAGAATTGTTTCCCGGATTGTAAAGAACCGTTTCTTTTACAGCATCGGGCAAAAATTCCTGTTCAGCAAAATTATTGGCATAGTCATGCGAGTATTTATAATCGTCGCCATAGCCTAATTCTTTCATCAATTTAGTCGGTGCATTTCGTAAATGAATTGGAACCGGTAGATCGCCAGTTTGTTTTACTAATTGCTGTGCATTTCCAATTGCCATATAAGATGCATTGCTTTTAGGAGAAGTTGCTAAATAAATGGCACATTGGCTTAAAATAATTCGACTTTCTGGGTAACCAATAGTCGTTACGGCCTGAAAAGTATTATTTGCCATAATAAATGCAGTTGGATTTGCATTTCCAATATCTTCGCTGGATAGAATAAGCATTCTTCGGGCAATGAATTTTACATCTTCACCACCTTCAATCATTCGCGCAAGCCAATAAACCGCTCCATTTGGATCGCTCCCACGAATTGATTTTATAAAAGCCGAAATAATATCATAATGTTGTTCACCTGTTTTGTCATATAAAACAGTATTTTGTTGAACTAATTGAAAAACGCGATCATTTGTAATCGTGATTTCATGACCTTCAGAAGCATTGATAACGAGTTCAAAAATATTCAGCAGTTTTCTGCCATCTCCGCCAGAAAGTCGCAATAAAGCTTCCGTTTCCTTTAAAATTATTTTTTTTGATGCCAGATAAGCGTCTGCTTTCATTGCGCGATGCAATAATGCTTCCAAATCATCTTTTGTGAATGCATTTAAAATGTAAACCTGACAGCGAGATAATAGTGCCGGAATAACTTCAAAACTTGGATTTTCGGTGGTTGCGCCAATCAATGTAATCCAGCCTTTTTCAACGGCAGCTAAAAGCGAGTCTTGCTGTGATTTACTGAAACGATGAATCTCATCAATAAATAAAATAGGATTTTTGGCAGTAAATAATCCGCCACTTTGTTTGGCTTTATCAATAACATCCCGAATATCTTTTACGCCAGAATTAATAGCACTTAATATATAAAATGGACGTTTGGATTCTTGTGCAATAATTTGTGCCAAAGTAGTTTTTCCGGTGCCTGGCGGTCCCCAAAAGATTAGAGAGGGAATAATTCCTTTTGAAATTTGCTGTGTCAAAGATCCGTTAGGGCCAACTAAATGACTCTGACTTACATAATCTTCTAATTTTTGTGGGCGAATACGCTCTGCTAAGGGTGCTTCCATTTTGTAAAATTAGTATTTTCAATTCTAAAACTGAATTTTTGAAAGTTAAAACAAATCATTCAGTGAAGGATTGTTACAATCTGAGACATGTTTTATAATATGACAAATTATCAGTAAATTAGATTTGGATAGTTTTTTGATGCCAATAATTGAACTGATTTCTTAAAACATGAATGATAAAGATTTTAAATTTTCTACTGCCGTAATTGGGCTTCCTGTTTTTTTTGTCCTTTTTTTATGGATCATTTATTGGTTTCAGATTCGTTTCGATTTTGATTTTTATCAAAATGGAATTTATCCAAGGGATTTTTCAGGTTTGCAGGGTATTTTATTTAGTCCTTTTATTCATGAAAATCTCGAACATCTTGTATAATAATTCCATTCCGCTTTTAGTTTTACTTGCAGCGTTGCAGTTTTTTTATCCTAAGCAGACAATTCCTGTTATTGGTTATGGAATTTTATTTTCAGGTTTAATTACCTGGATTATTGGTCGTGAAAATTATCATATTGGTGCAAGCGGATTGATTTATGTTTTGGTGAGTTTTATTTTCTTTAAAGGAATTCAGACAGGTTATTATCGTTTAGTTGCTCTTTCACTTTCTGTAATTTTATTGTATGGAGGAATGATCTGGTATGTTTTTCCAGATGTTGATGCTGCGATTTCATGGGAAGGACATTTAGGTGGTTTTATTACGGGTTTTGCATTGTCATTGTTTTATAAAACGCCAGAGTACACTAAACCTATTGTTTATGATTGGCAAAAGCCAGATTTTAATCCGGAAGAAGATGCTTTTATGAAACATTTTGATGAAAACGGAAATTTCGTAAATACTGAGGTTCCTGAGGAAGAACCAGAGTTAGGCAATAATTACTTTAGTTCAAGTTTTCCTGTGATTTATGTTGTCACAAAATCTGAATCTGAGGATAATAGGAAATAACAATTCTTCATTTGACTTAAAAAAGATTATTTTTGTCAGTGATATTCTAATTTTATTTGACTAGATATGAAGAAGATAGGGTTTGTTTTTATTGTTTTGTTCTTTTTAATAAACATTAAAGCTATTGCACAATGTAATATTAAAAATAGAATATTAGCCGATGGTTCAATGGTGTATTATTTTGATCCTGAAGTTTTTTATACGACAAATTCAAAATCCTTAAAAATTAATATTGTAACAGATAAAGAGCATTATTTTATAGCATTACAGCCAACGCCATTTCCATCGAAAAAGGAAGGAAAAAAAATTAAAGATGATTTAATTATGCACTTGGCAGATAATAAAATATATAACTTGAAACATTATGATACGCAGTATATCAAAAATGATTCAATAATGCAGGTTTTATATTTAATTGACGATAAAGATCTGAACTCGTTTTCTAAATTTGAAGCAGTTTCTGCTGAAATTAAAATGGAAGGAACTGATTTTGTAAGAGAATTTAATTTTAAATTGCATAAACGTGCAATTATAAGACAGCTTGCTTGTTTTTTGAAAGAAGATAAAGAATAAATAATTATTCATCTTCTGTTACAGGCTCATTAGAGTGAAATAATTTTTTATTTAGCTTTTTAAAAAGATTATTAAATGTCAAAGTAAGTGATGCTGCATTTACAATCTGATTGCCATTATTTCTAGGGAGATATTCGTTAGCATATGTTAACTCAACTTGAATATCATCAGTAAATAAATAACCGGCTCCAAGGTTTAATCTGTTTCGGTCAAAAAAACTTTCTCCAGTTACTTTAGCTCCTGATTTGAAATAGACTTCTTCTGAGGCAATTGCATAAACAACGCCTTCTCTAAGGATTTTACTGTTAATTGGCTTTAAATATTTTATTTGCTGGCGATAGCGTATTACGTTATCATAGTTTCCATCTTCATTTCGCAAATGCCTCAATTCAAGTCTCATTCTGGTACTTAAAGTGTAGCCTGTTTTATGGAAATAATAGATGCCTTGTAACGCAAATCTCCATTCTGGCGATTCAAACTGACCAATTTCAGGGACGTCTTTATTATGATTATAAGCTAAAAATGAAGAAAGTTTCCAGCGTGGAGTTAAGTAATAATGTCCCCAGCCTCTTAGAGATCTTTGAATGTTTTCTTGAAAAATATTTGAAGAAGATTCTGTACTGCTATAAGCAGCACCAATGTTTAATTCAACAGACCATTTTTTGTTAATAGTGTTGTTGAATTGGTACTCGTTCCAAAATTGATTGTAAGTAGTTGTTTGTCCATAAGCAATACTTGTAATCAATAAAATTACAAGTATTGAAATGTTTTTTTTGAGCGATATGTTATGAGTATTTTTTGAAGACATTAATTGGAATATTTATTTGTCATCTTAACTCTCTCAATCTTTTTAACTTCTTTTTAACTTCTTTGACGAACAGCTTCGTATAAAAAGGCACCACAAGCGACAGAAACATTTAAAGATCCTATAGAACCAAACATTGGCAACTTAGCTTTTTCGTCTACAATTTTAAGTACTGATGGATTAATTCCTCTGTCTTCAGAACCCATTATAATTGCTACAGGTTCGTTTAAGAGTTATGTCATAGATATTTTGATCTGTTTTTTCAGTAGCAGCAACCGTTTTGATTCCAGATCCCTGCAAATAAAATATTGCATCTTTAATATGTTCAACTTTACATATTGGAACATTAAAAACAGCTCCAGCAGAAGTTTTTACAGTATCACCGTTCACAGGAGCAGAACCTGCTTTTTGAACAATGATCCCATTTACTCCAGTACACTCTGCAGTTCTGATAATAGCCCCAAAATTTCTTGCGTCAGAAATCTGATCTAAAATTAAAAATAAAGGTTTTGAACCAGATTCAATTGTCGATTCAACTAAATGTTCTAATTCAATAAAACCAATAGGAGATATTGTAGCAACAGCACCTTGATGGTTATTTGGAGTCAAGCGATTCAATTTTTCAACCGGTACATAAGAGAAATTAATGTTAGCGCGTTTCATCACTTTCATTAAATCTTTCATTAATTCTCCAGAAATTTCTTTTTGTATAAATACTTTGTCAACTTCTTTTCCTGCCTGAATTGCCTCTATAATGGCTCTAATTCCAAATATTTGATGTTCTTTTTCCATGATGCAAATATAGGTATATTGTTTATATAAAAAAAAACCACTCTGAATGAACAGAGTGGTTTTAATATTAAGTTTTTCGGTCTAAAATTAGAATTTATCCCAGAAAAGTTTTGTAGTTAACAAATCTCCACCGATTGCTGTAGAAGCAGCTTTCCAGTTTGTATTGTTTACTTGTTGCTCAAGAACTGGGTAAGTCATTCTTACAGGAACTTTACCACCTGCATTTGTAATTGCAGAAGCAGGAGCTAATAAAACAGGGAAATCTAATCTTCTCCAGAAATTCCAAGAAGTTAAAGGTTGGTTATACATAGCAACCCAAGCTTGTTCTCCAATAGATTTTTTCCAGTTTACAGCATCATAAGGATGAGCAACAAGGTAAGTTGCAGCTTCTGCATCAGTACCACCCCATTCTTTGATAGAAGCAGTAACTGCAGTAGCATAAGATGCAGCAGCTGATCCTGGAGTCCAACGAGCATTTGCTTCAGTAATATAGAATGCAACCTCAGTGTAGTTTAATATAACACCTGGAGTAGTTTCCTCATAACCGAAACCTGCTGTATGTGAATAAACACGGAAGCTACCTGGTAAACCAATTACTTGACCTTTGTATACACCTGAACCATCAGCGGCTTTAGTGTAGTATTTACCAATTCTTGGATCACTAGATGCATTCATGTAGTCAACCATTGGTTTCCCAGCAATGAAGTCATTTCTAGTAGATAAGTTTTCGAATAAAGGGTTGAAATTTGGAGAGTCTGACAAGTACTGGAATTGGCAATTGTCATTAGCAGATGTCATTACACCAGCAGCGATAGCAGCTTGTGCTGTAGTTTGTGCTAATGCAGGGTTTGAATCTGCAATTGCAATTCCAAGTTTCAATTTTAAAGAGTTAGCAAATACAGTCCATTTTGCAATATCTCCATGGTAAAGTTGTTCTCCTTCATCAAAACTTTCGAAACCTTCAGCATTAGTATCTAAAGCAGCGATATCTTTATTGATTCTTGCAATTAAATCTGTGTAGATTGTAGCTGCATCATCATAAGCTGGCAATGGGTATTTGTCAAGATTTGCTGCTTGAGTATAAGGAATATTTCCAAAAGTATCTACTAAAATTTGATAAGTATAAACTTGCATGATATCAATCATCGCTAGTTGATTCTTTTTGTTAAGTTCCCATCCTGGAGCTTCAGTAATGCTAGGTACATATGCATTGATGATTTCTTTAGCTTTACCTAAATTGTTCAATACGTTTACATAATTATCTCTGTAGATTTGGTTAGAAACGTTACGGTTTGTAAAGTCGTAGTTACTTTCGTTTACATAAATTGTTTCTTGCCAATATTGCATCGTTAGTCTGAAATTATTCTCATTTACGTTAGGTGTATTTACATAGTCACTTAACTCTTTTTGAGCGTAATTTACAAGCGACCCAGGTACGGTTGAGTACGCACTGTTTGGATCTGTATTTATATCGTCACTAACACAGGCTGTCATCGACAAACCAATTGTTAGTATTGCTATTATCTTTTTCATTTTTTTTTAGAAATTTAATTTGACGTTAAAAGAAATATTTCTTGCAGTCGGCATTGGCCCAGATTGCCATCCTTGAGTGTTTCCTGAAGATAAACCTGCTTCTGGGTCTGAGTAAGGTAAGCTTTTGTCAATGATCCAAAGATTGTTACCAATTACACTGAATGAACCTCCTTTAATTGATTTTCCTAATATACTTGAAGGCAAGTTATAAGTTAAAGCTACCTCTCTTAATTTTACAAATCCAGCGTCGTAAACAAATTCTGCAGCAGGTGGATCAGTTACTAAAACTTGGCTTGACCAGTCTTTTCTTAATCTTGTTGTATTTGTGATATATTGTGGTTGAGTACCTCCTGGAGTATACGCAGGATTTGCCATAACACCGTCTAAAATAACTCCACCACCATTAGCGATAGTATTTCTAACTGGGTTTCCTAGATCGTTGTTTCCAACAGAGTTTTCATAAATACCTGTTCCGTATCCGTAGTATTGATCAAGAGAGAATACTTTTCCGCCTTTTTTCATATCAATTAAGAAACTTAACGAAATATTTTTGTAAGTAACTTTATTATTGATACCACCTGTCCATTTAGCTTGGTAAGAACCTAAGTCGTTGTCAGTAGTTGTAGATATTAAATAACTACCTTTTGGTCCGATAACTTTGTTTCCAGCATTATCAAGAACATAAGTTGTACCCCAGATTGTACCATAATCTTTATTAAGTGGAGCGTTGATACTAACACCACCTTGAAGAGAGTTAATGTTGATATTTTCAATACCAGGAGCTAACTCTGTAACTTTAGTGTTAGGATTTGACCAGTTTACAGCAATGTCCCAAGAGAAGTTTTCTGTTTTAACAGGAGTTGCATTAAATGTAACCTCAAATCCTTTAGTTGTTAATGTACCAGCATTGATGTTGTTGAAACTTGATCCAGTAGCTGTTGATACAGGTAATGGTAAAATTTGATCAAAAGCTTTGTTTTGGAACCAAGCAACGTCGAAACCAACTCTATTGTTTAAAAATTGCATATTAACCCCAAACTCAACGTTGTCTAACTGTTGTGGTTTTAAGTTTGCATTTTTAGCAGTTGTATTGTAAGAGTAAGATGGAGTTCCAAATGGCGTTTGTGCGTTGTATGTGTTCATAAGCACATTCGCTTGAGTATCAGAACCTACTTGTGCATAAGCAGCTCTTAATTTACCAAAGCTTAAGAATTCAAGATCTTTTAACCAGTTTGAGAAAACAACACTTCCAGATATTGCAGAATACCAGTATGCATTGTTGTCTACAGGAAGAGCAGAAGATTGATCTCTTCTAACAGAACCTTCTAAATAGTATGTTCCTTTGTATCCTAAAGTTGCTTGAGCAAATAAACCTAAAACTTCTTTTCTTGTTTTTACAGTTCTTGGTAATGTTGGAGCTGATTTCGAGTTCGAAATTGTGTACAATCCTGGAATATATAATCCTCCTGAAGTTGTTTGTTGCTCAGAGAAGTTGCTTTGTACGTTGTAGTTAGTACCTAAAACGAAGTTAAGATTTAAATCTTCAGTTAAGTCTTTTTTGTAAGTAGCTAAGAAATCATAGTTTTGCTCGCTAAAATCATAAAGATCTAATGCATAACCAGATGGTTGAGGTGGTTGGTTTACTAAGTTTGGATTAGATCCAATAGCATTAGGATATGAACCAACAGCGATTCTGCTTTCAGTTGTCATGTTGAATCCATCAGTACCCATTCTACCTGTTAAGCTGATGTTTTTGTTAACATCATAGGTAATACTTGCATTAGCAGCAAATCTTTTTCTGCTATCGTTGTTGTAATTTTCGTATCTCTGGAAATAAGGGTTATCCCAGAAAGCAGGAGTTAAATCGTCTGGACCAGCGATATTCCAAGTGTAGTTTTGTTTGCTGCCGAAATATAAATCTTTTTGTTCTTGTAAATCAACATTCGTTGGCCACCACTGTCTGAAACCTGCTATTTGGTTACCTCCGTATCCAGTAGTGTTTCTGTTTCTTGTATTTTGAGATACATATGTTGCATTAAATGTAGAGCTTAACTTATCGGTGAATTTGTAAGTAGCACTTGCATTAAAGTTGTTTTTACTCAATAATGCATTAGGCAAAATATCTGAACTATTTGTGTTAGCGTATGTTAATCTGTAAGTAGCTTTATCTGTACCACCACTAAGAGCAATGTTGTTTACAGTTGAAGTACCTGTTTTGAAAAATGACGAAGGGCCGTTTTTAGCCATTTGCCATGGAGTTTGTTTTCCAAAATTTGGTGATCCTGGAGTGAAGGCATCATATTGCCAAACTAGCTCACCAGTATATTTTGGACCATAAGAAGCGTCATCACCTGTTGAAGCCATTTTTTGTCCATTATAATCTCCCCAGCTATCTTCACCAACATAACCTTCACCATATTCAGTTTGGTATTTAGGGAATGTTGATTTGTCCATTGTAGACATAGTGTAAGAAGAAGAAAATTCAACTGACATCTCATTTCTTAATTTACCTTTTTTAGTAGTAATAATGATCGCACCATTTTGAGCTCTAGATCCATAAAGAGCTGTTGCAGCAGCACCTTTTAAAACGTTGATGTCTGCAATGTTATTTGGGTTGATATCTGATGCGGCATTACCGTAGTCATAACCACCTCTACCACTTTTTTGATCAAGACTGTTTACGTTACTGTTCAAAATTGGTACACCGTCAACTACGAATAAAGCCTGGTTGTCTCCCAAAAGTGATTTGTAACCTCTAAGAACTACGTTAGTAGATCCACCAAAGTTAGTACCTTGAGTTACAGTAAGACCAGCAACTTTTCCTGATAAGTTGTTTACGAAGTTTCCAGTTGGAACTGTTGATACTTGCTCAGCTGTTACTTGTTGAGCAGAATAACCAAGAGATTTTTTCTCTCTTTTGATACCTAAAGCAGTTGTTACAACAACTCCTTCAAGTTCTTGTGCAGCTGCTGCTAATTTTACGTTTAACGAAGTCGAACTTGCAGCTATTTCTTGAGATTTCATCCCAATGTAGCTAAATACCAAAACTTGGCTTGATGATGCTTTGATAGTAAATTTACCATCAAAATCAGTTTGCGTTCCAGATTTTGTTCCCTTAACTAATACACTAACACCTGGCAAAGGCATTCCGGCATTGTCAGAAACAGTTCCTGTAACGGCTCTTTCTTGCGCAAAAGTAAGTTGCGCTACTAGTACTAATAAAAGCACTAAGAATCCATTGAACTTTAGTTTCATTTTTAAATATTTTGAATTAGTATCGCAAAACTCTTAATAATTTGTTAACTATCCTAATATTACTTTAAACTTTTTTCAGTTACTGCTAAAATTTAACATTATAACATATGTTTATGATAGTGTTATATAATTGTAACTCTTGAATGTTTTGACTTCCGTTTGTAAGGTTTATCTTCAGTAATCCATTCGGTGTCTGTAAAACGGAACCTATCCCAAGACCAATTAGTTTTTTTGTTGAATTTGGATTAATAGTCGATGTTAAGTCTTGATATATACCGTAATCCGCAATTGTGTGGAGTAAATGTTTTTTGAAAACCTGTATCTGTACTCTGTTAAAATTAAAAAATTGAAGTTCGATTGTAAGCTATTTTCTAAAAAACCACGAATAGAGTTCATTCCTCCAAAACGGAATAATTCATTAGAAATATAATTCTTGCTGTTTAAATAAAAATTTTGTGAATTTATGTTAATGAAATTTTTGTCGTTTATTTCAAAATTATAAGAAGCATTTAGATTTGTGTAAAACTGTGCACTTGTACCAGCTGTTTCTGGAGAAGTGTTGGTGTCTCTTTTACCATAGCCAATTATCAAATTGATTAGAGCTTTTCTTGGAATAAGATTGTTTGTATGGTCTATTTTCTTATAGTCAAAACTTGATGTGAAGTAAGCATTTTTGAAATCACTAATTTGTTGAATTATTTGTGTTTTGAATATCACTCGATTCTGTTGATTGATATCCTGCGTAAATTCTTGAATTGTAATTTATATAATAGCCTAAATCAATTGCAGTTTTGGTGTTTTGAAATGTGCTGTCTTGTTTGAATATGTTCAGTTGTGCTTTTATTCCTAATGAAGATTTAAAAATATAGGGTATTTCTAATTTGGTGTTGAAAGTTTTTTGCTGATTGCCATCACTTTTCCAGTATAAAGAAAATTGTTCTCCCGCATGTAAAGTATTTAAGAGGGAGATGTCTAATATATCCGTTTATGTTTACTTTTTCATCCTTATCGTTCGAAAAGCCAATATAGCCATCAAAAGTATTTGCTTTTCTTTTTTCTATATAAGTGTATATTTTGGTTGAATCAGTGGTGAATAATATTTCGGGATATTTTGTTTGAGAAATAAATTCATAACTGTTTATATCTTCATAAAGTTGCTGTGTGGTTTCTTGATTGAAAATTTTATTGAGGTATTTTTTGTTTAGTTGTTTTAAATGTCCTTTTGGGAAAAAATCTTTTCCTTTAGGATTTGTGTAATTAAGAATGATTGAATTTATAGTTCGTTTTTTTTCGGATTTAAAATTTAAGTCGGCATAAATTAAGGAATTCTTTTTTTGGATGTTTTCTAATTTTATTTTGCTTAATGCAAAACCTTGTTTTTCTGCGTCAATTATTTTTTGATTTAAATAATTTTCAACTTCGGTATAAGGTAGAATAACCGTGTCATTCTTTGTTTTTTCAGAATAAAAAAAAGAATTATTTATACCTATATATATATGTATGTATTTTGTTTGACTTTTTAGCTCTATGGTTGAACTATAAGTACTGTCGTTTAATGGGGTAGTAGTTAGAATGTTGTTTTCTAAATATCCGATTTTTGATAATTTTTTAGAAGTGTTTTTTACTTCATCAAACAATGATTTTATATTTAGATGATTTGGGTTGTAGTTTAATGAGTCAATAATTTGATTTTCAGTTTCGTTAATTCCTTTTATTATTAGATGAAAATTTTGACCATAGCCAGAGAAGCTTATCAAGCAAAAGAAGAGTATTTGTAATAAGTGTTTCAAAAGCTGTTTTTTTATAGGTTAAAAGTATTGCAAATATCTAATGTTTGTTTGTAAAATCATAAGTCTAAATAATGTTGTTGAAAATTAATGAATTAACGTTTGTATAGTGAAAAATAATTTATACATTTGCAACCCCGTAAAAAGCGGGAATTTAATAAACATAATAATTTTTAGTATTAATTATGCCAACAATTCAACAATTAGTAAGAACAGGAAGAACTCAGATAACTAAGAAGAGTAAATCGGTTGCTTTAGATTCTTGTCCTCAAAGAAGAGGGGTTTGTACGCGTGTTTACACTACTACACCAAAAAAACCAAACTCTGCAATGCGTAAAGTTGCGCGTGTACGTTTGACAAATGGTAACGAAGTGAATGCTTACATCCCTGGAGAAGGACACAATCTACAAGAGCACTCGATAGTATTAGTTAGAGGCGGAAGGGTAAAAGATTTACCAGGTGTTAGATATCATATCGTTCGTGGAGCGCTTGATACGTCAGGTGTTGCAGGAAGAACGCAAAGAAGATCTAAGTACGGTGCTAAACGCCCAAAAGAAGCAAAAAAGTAATTTAAAAACTTTTAAGAAAAAGACATGAGAAAAAGAGCGGCAAAGAAAAGACCACTTTTACCAGATCCGAGGTTTAACGACCAATTGGTAACGCGTTTTGTAAACAACTTAATGTGGGACGGTAAGAAATCTACAGCTTTTAAAGTATTTTATGATGCAATTGATATCATTGAAACTAAAAAGCAAAATGATGAAAAATCTTCATTAGAAATCTGGAAAGATGCTTTAACAAACGTTATGCCTCACGTAGAAGTACGTAGCCGTAGAGTTGGTGGAGCTACATTCCAAATCCCAATGCAGATTCGTCCAGACAGAAAAATTTCTATGGCAATGAAGTGGTTAATACTTTATTCTAGAAGAAGAAATGAAAAATCTATGGCACAACGTTTAGCGTCAGAATGTTTAGCTGCGGCTAAAGAAGAAGGTGCTGCGGTTAAGAAAAGAATGGATACTCACAAAATGGCAGAAGCTAATAAAGCATTCTCTCACTTTAGATTTTAATTCATAAAGAAATGGCTAGAGATTTAAAATATACAAGAAATATTGGAATTGCTGCTCACATTGATGCTGGTAAAACAACAACAACTGAGCGTATCCTTTTTTATACTGGAAAGTCACATAAAATTGGTGAGGTGCACGATGGTGCTGCAACAATGGACTGGATGGCGCAAGAGCAGGAAAGAGGTATTACAATTACTTCTGCTGCTACAACTTGTGAGTGGAATTTCCCAACTGAGCAAGGTAAACTTTTGCCAGAATCATTACCATATCACTTTAATATTATTGATACTCCAGGTCACGTTGACTTTACTGTAGAGGTAAACCGTTCTTTACGTGTACTTGATGGATTAGTTTTCTTATTTAGTGCTGTTGATGGTGTTGAGCCGCAATCAGAAACTAACTGGAGACTTGCTGATCAATATAGAGTTCCTCGTATGGGATTTGTTAATAAAATGGACCGTCAAGGATCTAACTTTTTGGCAGTTTGTCAACAAGTTCGTGATATGTTGAAATCAAACGCTGTTGCGATCACTTTGCCAATTGGTGAAGAAAATGATTTCAAAGGTGTTGTGGATTTGGTAAAAAACCAAGCTATTATTTGGCATGATGCAACTCAAGGGGCAACTTTTGATATCGTTGATATTCCTGCTGATATGGTTGCTGAAGTTAAAGAATACAGAGATATTCTTATTGAAGCGGTTGCTGATTACGATGAAAACTTACTTGAGAAATATCATGGAAGATCCAGATTCTATCACAGAGGAAGAAATCAACAATGCTTTAAGAGCTGCTACTATGGATATGGCTATCATCCCGATGATTGCTGGTTCTTCTTTCAAAAACAAAGGGGTTCAATTCATGTTAGATGCAGTTTGTAAATATTTGCCTTCTCCAATGGATAAGGAAGGTATCGAAGGAATTCATCCTGATGATGCTGAATTATTAGAAGAAGATCAAACTAAAATCTTACGTAATCCAGATGTAAAAGAGCCGTTCGCTGCTTTAGCATTTAAAATTGCTACTGACCCATTCGTAGGTCGTTTAGCTTTCTTCCGTGCTTACTCAGGACGTTTAGATGCTGGTTCTTACGTTTTGAACACTCGTTCAGGAAGTAAAGAAAGAATTTCTCGTATCTACCAAATGCACGCTAACAAACAAAATCCAATCGAATTATATTGAGGCTGGAGATATTGGAGCTGCTGTTGGATTTAAAGATATCAAAACTGGAGATACATTGTGTGATGAAAAACACCCAATTATTCTTGAGTCAATGAAATTCCCTGCGCCGGTAATTGGTATTGCAATTGAGCCTAAAACTAAAGCTGACGTTGATAAAATGGGTATGGCTTTGGCTAAATTAGCTGAAGAAGATCCAACATTTACTGTTAGAACAGATGAGGCTTCAGGGCAAACTATTATTTCGGGTATGGGTGAGCTTCACTTAGATATCTTAGTAGATCGTATGAAGCGTGAATTTAAAGTTGAAGTGAACCAAGGTGAGCCTCAAGTTGAATATAAAGAAGCGTTTACAAGAACTGCTACACATAGAGAAACTTACAAGAAACAATCAGGAGGTCGTGGTAAATTCGGTGATATCGTATTTACACTTGAGCCAGCTGACGAAGTTGATGGTAAAGTTCCTGTAGGATTACAGTTTATTAATGCGGTAAAAGGTGGTAACGTTCCTAAAGAATATATTCCTTCTGTAGAAAAAGGTTTCCGTGAAGCGATGAAAACTGGTCCTTTGGCAGGTTACCAAGTGGATAGTTTGAAAGTAACTTTGACGGACGGATCTTTCCACCCTGTCGATTCTGATGCTCTTTCTTTTGAATTAGCTGCAAGAATGGGTTATAGAGAAGTAGCTAAAGCTGCTGGAGCGATTATTCTTGAGCCAATCATGAAAATGGAAGTTATTACTCCTGAAGAAAACATGGGGGATATCGTTGGTGATATCAACCGTCGTAGAGGTCAGGTAAATGACATGGGTGACAGAAACGGTGCTAAAACTATTAAAGCTGATGTGCCTTTATCAGAAATGTTTGGATATGTAACAACATTAAGAACATTATCTTCTGGTAGAGCAACTTCAACAATGGAGTTTTCTCACTATGCAGAAACACCTTCTAATATTTCAGAAGCTGTAATTAAAAAAGCAAAAGGTAACGCTTAATTCTTAAGAAAATGAGTCAAAAAATCAGAATAAAACTAAAATCTTACGATCACATGTTGGTGGATAAATCTGCTGAAAAGATCGTAAAAACAGTAAAAACTACTGGAGCAGTTGTAACAGGTCCAATTCCGTTGCCAACTCACAAAAAACTTTTCACTGTATTGCGTTCTCCGCACGTTAACAAAAAAGCGAGAGAGCAATTTGAAGTAATGTCATACAAGAGATTGATTGATATTTATTCATCTTCATCTAAAACTATTGATGCATTAATGAAACTTGAATTGCCAAGTGGAGTTGAAGTGGAGATAAAAGTATAATTTTTTTTATATTTTATATAAAAAAAGCGAGACAGAAATGTCTCGCTTTTTTTGTCTATTGGAATATGGATTTTTGATTTCGTGATTTTTAAAATATTTCATGGTTTTATAAGTCTTGTGAATTTATGTAAAGTCTTTTTTTTAGGGTGTTGGCGATGGTTTTTTTTTTTATTGTTATTGAATAAATGTTAAGTGAAAATATTGTCTAAAGATTAAGAAATAAAAGTTTAAATTTTCGAGATGGCCAAAGTTATTTATTGAAGTGCCATTATTGTGACCGCTTGGATTTTGATTATGAGCGATTTAATTTTTGTAACTGTTTGGTATATTCAATTTTAATGTCTACTTTTGCACTCCCTGTTTGGAAATTTCTGTTATTTTCAAATTGAAGGGAATTTTAGTAATTAATAATTAATATTTATGTCTGGGTTAATTGGTAAAAAAATCGGCATGACTAGTATTTTCGACGAAAACGGGAAAAACATTCCTTGTACAGTAATCGAAGCTGGGCCGTGTGTTGTTACCCAAGTCAGAACCAAAGGTGTTGACGGGTACGAAGCGTTGCAACTTGGTTTCGATGACAAAAACGAGAAACATTCCACTAAAGCGGCTGTAGGTCACTTTAAAAAAGCTGGAACTGTTGCTAAGAAAAAAGTCGTTGAATTCCAAGATTTTGCAACTGAACAAAAATTAGGAGATCTTATTGATGTTTCTATTTTTGCTGAAGGAGAATTTGTAGATGTACAAGGTGTATCTAAAGGTAAAGGTTTTCAAGGGGTTGTTAAACGTCACGGATTTGGTGGTGTTGGACAAGCAACTCACGGTCAACACAACCGTTTAAGAGCGCCAGGTTCTGTGGGAGCTTCTTCTTATCCATCTAGAGTATTCAAAGGAATGCGTATGGCTGGAAGAATGGGAGGAGATAATGTAAAAGTTCAAAACCTTAGAGTTTTAAAAGTAGTGGCTGAAAAGAACCTACTTGTTATTAAAGGATGTGTTCCTGGACATAAAAACTCTTATGTAATCATTCAGAAGTAATGGAAGTAAAAGTATTAGATTTCAACGGAAAAGATACTGGAAGAAAAGTTCAACTTTCTGATTCAGTATTCGCAATTGAACCAAACAATCACGCTGTATACCTTGATGTTAAGCAATATCTTGCTAATCAAAGACAAGGAACTCACAAAGCTAAAGAAAGAGCTGAAGTGACAGGAAGTACACGTAAGATTAAAAAACAAAAAGGAACAGGTACTGCTCGTGCGGGAAGTATTAAAAATCCATTGTTTAAAGGTGGTGGAACAGTTTTCGGACCAAGACCAAGAAGTTATTCATTTAAATTGAATAAAGCTTTGAAGAGATTGGCTAGAAAATCAGCTTTCTCAATCAAAGCAAAAGAGTCGAATATTATCGTTCTTGAAGACTTTAATTTTGAAGCGCCAAACACTAAAAATTTCATTAACGTTTTGAAAGCTTTAGGGTTAGAAAATAAAAAATCTCTATTTGTGTTGGGAGAGTCGAATAAAAATGTATATTTGTCGTCACGCAATTTAAAGGCTTCAAATGTCGTAACTAGCTCAGAATTAAGCACTTACGCTATTTTAAACACTAATAATTTAGTGCTTTTAGAAGGTTCTTTAGAGTTAATTGAAGAAAATTTAAGCAAATAATAGGAGTATGAGCATCATAATTAGACCTATAGTAACGGAAAAAGTAACCAAAGAAAGTGAAGTTTTAAACCGCTTCGGATTCGTTGTTAACAAAAAAGCAAACAAAGTTCAGATTAAGAAAGCTGTTGAAGCTGCTTATGGAGTAACTATCGTTTCTGTTAATACAATGAATGTAAGACCAGATAGATCTACTAAATACACTAAAAGTGGTTTAATCAGTGGAAAGACAAATGCATACAAAAAAGCAATTGTTCAAGTACAAGAAGGAGAAACAATTGATTTTTACAACAATATCTAAGATAGAAAAATGTCAGTAAGAAAATTAAAACCTATTACCCCAGGTCAGCGATTTAGAGTTGTGAATGGTTATGACGCCATTACAACTGATAAGCCGGAACGCTCTTTGATAGCGCCGATAAAAAACTCTGGAGGTAGAAATAGTCAAGGAAAGATGACCATGCGTTATACGGGTGGTGGTCACAAGCAGAGATATCGTATTATTGATTTCAAAAGAACTAAAGACGGAATTCCGGCTACAGTGAAATCAATCGAATACGATCCAAATCGTACTGCATTTATCGCTTTATTAGCTTATGCTGATGGAGAGAAAACTTATGTAATTGCTCAAAACGGATTGAAAGTTGGTCAGAAATTAGTTTCTGGTCCAGAATCTCAACCTGAAATTGGTAATACATTGCCTTTAAGCAGAATTCCTCTTGGAACTGTTATATCTTGTATTGAGTTACGTCCAGGACAAGGAGCGGTTATCGCTCGTTCAGCTGGAACTTTTGCTCAATTAATGGCAAGAGACGGAAAATATGCTACAATTAAAATGCCATCTGGTGAAACAAGATTGATCTTGTTAACTTGTTCGGCTACAATTGGAGCTGTTTCTAATTCAGACCACCAATTAGTTGTATCTGGAAAAGCAGGTAGAACAAGATGGTTAGGAAGAAGACCTAGAACAAGACCAGTAGCGATGAACCCAGTTGATCACCCAATGGGTGGTGGTGAAGGACGTTCTTCTGGTGGACATCCACGTTCAAGAAACGGATTGCCAGCTAAAGGTTACAGAACTCGTTCTAAGAAAAACCCGAGTAACAAGTATATCGTAGAACGTAGAAAGAAATAATAAGATATGGCACGTTCATTAAAAAAAGGACCTTTCGTTCATTATAAATTAGACAAGAAAGTTCAGGAAAACATAGAAAGTGGTAAAAATGGAGTAGTAAAGACTTGGTCTAGAGCTTCAATGATTACTCCAGACTTTCGTTGGACAAACTATCGCAGTTCATAACGGTCGTCAATTTGTACCGGTTTACGTAACAGAAAACATGGTAGGTCACAAATTAGGAGAGTTTTCACCAACTAGATCTTTTAGAGGTCATGCTGGAGCAAAAAATAAAGGTAAAAAATAAGAAGCAATGGGAGTTCGTAAAAGAGAAACAGCAGATGCGAGAAAAGAGGCTAATAAGTCTATTGCTTTCGCAAAATTGAATAACTGCCCTACTTCACCTAGAAAAATGCGCTTAGTAGCGGACTTGGTAAGAGGTCAGAAGGTAGAAAGAGCACTTAACATTTTAAGATTCAGTTCTAAAGAAGCTTCAAGAAAATTAGAAAAACTATTATTATCTGCAATCAATAACTGGGAGCAAAAAAATAGTGAAGGTAATTTAGAAGAAGCTGGTTTATTTGTTAAAGAGATCAGAGTAGATGGTGGAATGATGTTAAAAAGACTTCGTCCAGCTCCACAAGGTCGTGCACACAGAATCAGAAAACGTTCTAACCACGTAACAATCGTGCTTGGAGCTATCAATAACACACAAAGCAATTCTTAAGCAGCATGGGACAAAAGACAAATCCAATTGGAAATAGACTTGGTATCATCAGAGGATGGGACTCAAACTGGTATGGTGGAAATGATTACGGTGATAAACTTGCCGAAGATCACAAAATCAGAAAGTATATCCATGCTCGTTTATCAAAAGCTAGTGTATCTAAAGTAATCATCGAGAGAACTTTGAAACTTGTAACCGTTACTATCACTACTGCTAGACCTGGTATCATTATCGGAAAAGGTGGACAAGAGGTAGACAAGTTGAAAGAGGAACTTAAGAAAGTTACTGACAAAGAGGTTCAAATCAACATCTTTGAAATTAAAAGACCTGAATTAGATGCTTATCTTGTGGCGACAAGCATCGCTCGTCAAATCGAAAGCCGTATTTCTTACAGACGTGCAATCAAAATGGCTATTGCTGCTTCTATGCGTATGAACGCTGAAGGTATCAAAGTTTTGATTTCTGGTCGTTTGAATGGTGCTGAGATGGCGCGTTCAGAAGGTTTCAAAGAAGGTAGAATTCCTCTATCAACTTTCAGAGCTGACATTGATTATGCTTTGGCTGAAGCTCACACTACTTATGGTAGAATGGGTATCAAAGTATGGATCATGAAAGGTGAAGTTTACGGTAAGAGAGATCTTTCTCCACTTGCAGGAATGGACAAAAAACAATCTGGTACAGGTGGTGGTAAAGGTGGAGATGCTCCGAGAGGAGATCGAAAGCCTTTAACAAAGGTGGTAAACCAGACGCTCGTAAAAGAAAGTAAATTTTTAAACTAAAGAAAAATGTTACAGCCTAAAAGAACAAAATACCGTAAGGTACAAAAAGGTAAAATGAAAGGTAACTCTCAAAGAGGGCATGAACTTTCTAATGGAATGTTTGGTATTAAATCTGTACATGAAGATGGAATGTTCTTAACTTCTCGTCAAATCGAAGCTGCGCGTATCGCTGCAACTCGTTACATGAAGAGAGAAGGACAATTATGGATTAAAATATTTCCAGACAAACCTATTACTAAGAAGCCTCTTGAGGTACGTATGGGTAAAGGTAAAGGTGCAGTTGAATATTGGGCTGCTGTTGTTAAACCAGGAAGAATTATGTTTGAAGTTGGAGGAGTTCCGTTGTCAGTTGCAAAAGAGGCTTTACGTCTTGCAGCTCAAAAACTTCCAGTAAAAACTAAATTCGTCGTTGCTAGAGATTTCGAAGCATAATTTAATATTATATTATGAAACAATCAGAAATAAAAGATCTTTCTGCAGCGGAGTTGCAAGAAAAACTTAGTCAAACTAAGAAAGTATATGCTGACCTAAAAATGGCTCACGCTATTTCTCCAATTGAGAACCCACTTCAAATTAGAAGCGTAAGAAGAACAGTTGCAAGATTGGCTACAGAGTTAACTAAAAGAGAGTTACAATAATTGTATTCTGCTGAAAGATGGAAGAAAAAAGAAATTTAAGAAAAGAAAGAATAGGTGTTGTTACTTCAAATAAAATGGATAAGTCTATTGTTATTGCTGAAGTAAGAAAAGTAAAACACCCGTTATACGGTAAGTTCGTGTTGAAAACAAAGAAATATGTTGCACACGACGAAACAAACGACTGTAACATTGGAGATACTGTAAGAATTAGCGAAACGCGTCCTTTAAGTAAAACAAAATGTTGGAGATTAGTTGAAATCTTAGAAAGAGCTAAATAATTATGGTACAACAGGAATCAAGACTAAAAGTAGCAGATAACACGGGAGCAAAAGAAGTTTTAACTATCCGTGTTTTAGGAGGTACCAAAAGAAGGTATGCCTCTGTTGGTGACAAGATTGTAGTATCTATTAAAGATGCAACTCCTAACGGTAACGTTAAAAAAGGAGCTGTTTCAACTGCAGTTGTTGTACGTACCAAAAAAGAAGTGAGAAGAGCTGATGGTTCTTATATCCGTTTCGATGACAATGCATGTGTTCTTTTGAACGCTGCAGGGGAAATGAGAGGAACTCGTGTTTTTGGTCCGGTAGCAAGAGAACTTCGTGAAAAACAATTCATGAAAATTGTATCATTAGCACCAGAAGTGCTTTAATTCGTTTTAAGATGATAAAGCTAAAAATAAAATCAGGAGATATCGTAAGAGTTATTGCTGGAGACCATAAAGGTGCTGAAGGTAAAGTTTTACGTGTTTACCGTGAGAAAAATAAAGCGATAGTTGAAGGTGTAAACATGGTTTCGAAACATACAAAACCAAGTGCTAAAAACCCTCAAGGTGGTATCGTTAAGAAAGAAGCTTCTATACAAATTTCTAACATTTCTCTAATTGATCCTAAAACTAAGGAAACAACTAGAGTTGGTATTAGAGTAGAAGGAGATAAGAAAGTAAGATTTTCAAAAAAATCTAATCAAGTACTATAGTAATGGCATATACACCTAGACTAAAAGAAGAATATAAGAGTAGAGTAATCTCTGCTCTTAAAGAGGAATTCGGATATACAAACGTAATGCAAGTTCCAAAACTTGAAAAAATCGTTTTGAGCCGTGGAGTTGGTGCAGCTGTATCTGATAAAAAACTTATTGACTATGCAGTTGATGAGTTAACAAAGATCACTGGACAAAAAGCAGTATCTACAATTTCAAAGAAAGACGTTGCGTCTTTCAAATTGAGAAAAGGAATGCCTATTGGAGCAAAAGTTACTTTACGTGGTGAAAGAATGTATGAGTTTTTAGATAGACTTATTACTTCTGCTTTGCCACGCGTTAGAGATTTTAGTGGTATTAAAGCTACTGGTTTCGACGGAAGAGGTAACTACAATCTTGGAGTTTTGGAGCAAATCATTTTCCCGGAAATTGATATTGATAAAGTAAACAAAATTTCAGGAATGGATATTACATTTGTTACTACTGCAAAAACAGACAAGGAAGCAAAGTCATTATTGGCTGAATTAGGATTACCTTTTAAAAAGAATTAAGACATGGCTAAAGAATCAATGAAAGCCCGTGAGGTTAAAAGAGAGAAAACGGTAGCAAAGTATGCTGAAAAAAGAAAAGCTTTGTTAGAAGCTGGAGATTATGAAGGCTTACAAAAATTACCTAAAAATGCTTCACCAGTTCGTTTACACAATCGTTGTAAATTAACAGGTAGACCAAGAGGTTATATCCGTCAATTCGGTATTTCACGTGTAACTTTCCGTGAAATGGCTAATAATGGATTAATTCCTGGAGTTAAAAAAGCATCTTGGTAATCTCGCAATAAGTTATTACTTTTGCAAACCAAAAAATAATTTTAATTGATTAAAGGTTCAGGAAGCATAGTGCTTCCTGAAAACCGTAATCGCAATCAAATACATATGTATACAGATCCTATTGCAGATTATTTGACTAGAGTTCGTAACGCTGTGGCTGCAAACCACAAAGTTGTTGAAATTCCAGCTTCTAATCTAAAAAAAGAAATAACTAAGATCTTATTTGATCAAGGTTATATCTTAAGTTACAAATTTGAGGACGAACACTGTTCAGGGTTCAATCAAAATCGCTTTGAAGTATGATAAAGATACTAAAGAGCCTGTAATTAAAGATATCCAAAGAATTAGTAAACCTGGTTTACGTAAGTATGCAGGTGCTGCCAAATTACCTAGAATCCTTAACGGATTAGGAATTGCTATTGTTTCTACATCAAAAGGTCTTGATGACTGGAAAACAAGCTAAGCAATTAAATGTAGGTGGTGAAGTAATTTGTTACGTATACTAATTTTAAACGACTAGATAAGATGTCAAGAATAGGTAAAAGCCCAATTGTAATCCCTGCTGGCGTAACTGTTGAAGTTAAAGACGGTATTATTACAGTAAAAGGAAAAAAAGGTCAACTAACTCAGGAGTTTTCGGACGTAACTGTAACAGTTGAAGGCGATCAGGTTCAAGTTGAAAGATCGTCTGATCATAAAGACCATAGAGCAAAACACGGATTATACAGATCACTAATCAATAACATGATCATTGGTGTAAATGAAGGTTTTACTAAAGAACTAGAATTAGTTGGAGTTGGTTATAGAGCTTCAAACCAAGGTCAAAAATTAGATTTAGCACTTGGATATTCTCACAATATTGTTTTAGAAATTGCTCCAGAAGTAGCTTTAGAAACAATATCTGAAAAAGGTAAGAACCCTATCGTAAAATTAACATCATTTGATAAACAACTTTTAGGCCAGGTTGCTGCGAAAATCAGAGGTTTCCGTAAGCCAGAGCCATACAAAGGTAAAGGTGTTAAATTTGTGGGTGAAGTATTAAGAAGAAAAGCAGGTAAATCAGCTTAAAAAATAAGATTATGTCATTAACAAAATCTGAAAGAAGACAGAGAATTAAATTCAGAATTAGAAAAACGATTAGTGGTACTGCTGCTAAGCCAAGACTATCTGTATTTAGAAGTAATAAAGAAATTTACGCTCAAATCATTGATGATGTAAATGGAGTTACTATATTAGCTGCATCTTCAAGAGAAAAAGAAATAGGAAAAGGTACTAACGTTGAAATCGCTGCTGCTGTTGGAAAACTAGTTGCGGAGAAAGCGTTAAAAGCTGGGATTGATACCATCACTTTTGATAGAGGTGGATATTTATATCACGGTCGTATTAAATCATTAGCAGAAGGCGCAAGAGCGGCTGGACTTAAATTCTAATATATTATGTCTAAATACAAAAATGTAGAATTGGTAAAACCAAGTGGTCTTGAACTTAAAGATCGTCTGGTAAGTGTTAATCGTGTTACTAAAGTTACAAAAGGGGGTAGAGCTTTCGGTTTTTCTGCTATTGTAGTTGTAGGTGATGAAAATGGAGTTGTTGGTCACGGATTAGGAAAATCTAAAGACGTTTCTGAAGCAATTGCGAAAGCAGTAGAAGATGCTAAGAAAAATTTAGTAAAAATTCCTTTGAATGGACAATCAGTTCCTCACGAACAAAAAGGTAAATTTGGTGGTGCACGTGTATTCTTAATTCCTGCTTCTCATGGTACAGGAGTTATTGCTGGTGGAGCTGTTCGTTCAGTTCTTGAATCAGTTGGTATTCACGATGTATTATCTAAATCTCAAGGATCATCAAATCCTCATAACGTAGTGAAAGCAACTTTTGATGCTTTATTACAAATGAGAAGCGCTCATACTGTTGCAAAACAAAGAGGTGTTTCTTTAGAAAAAGTTTTTAAAGGTTAATTCAAGGAAATTATGGCTAAATTATTAGTAAAACAAGTAAGAAGCAAAATCAACTGTCCTCTTTCTCAAAAGAGAGGTTTGGAAGCTTTAGGTCTACGTAAAATGGGACAAGTTGTAGAGCATGATTCAAACCCTGCTATCCTTGGGATGATAAACAAAGTTAAACACTTAGTTTCTGTTGAAGAAGCTAAATAACAAATACTGTTATGAATTTAAGTAACTTACAACCAGCTGAAGGATCAACGCACAATCAAAATAAAAGATTAGGTAGAGGAGAAGGTTCTGGAAAAGGTGGCACTGCTGCAAGAGGTCACAAAGGAGCAAAATCTCGTTCTGGTTATTCTAAAAAGATTGGTTTTGAAGGAGGGCAAATGCCACTTCAAAGACGTGTACCTAAGTTTGGTTTCACAAACATCAATCGTAAAGAATACGAAGGTGTTAATTTAGATACGCTTCAATTATTAGTAGACAACGGTGTGATTACTGATTCTGTTTCTATGGCAGAATTTGTTGCAAACCGTCTAGCTACTAAAAATGAAATCGTTAAGATTTTAGGAAGAGGAGAATTGAAAGCAAAATTAAAAGTAACTGCTCACAAATTTACTGCTACTGCAAAAGCTGCTATTGAAGCTGCTGGTGGAGAGGCTGTAACAATATAATTTTTCTATTGTATGAAGAAATTTATTGAATCAATTAGCAATGTTTGGAAAATCGAAGAACTAAAAAATAGAATTCTAATTACTTTAGGATTACTTTTAGTATATCGTTTTGGAGCACACGTTACGCTTCCTGGAATTGACGCAACTCAATTGATGGGGTTAGCAGGACAAACTAAAAATGGTTTAGGATCTATCCTAGACATGTTTACCGGAGGTGCGTTTTCTAAAGCTTCAGTTTTTGCTTTAGGAATTATGCCTTATATTTCTGCATCTATTGTTGTTCAGTTAATGGGAATTGCGATTCCTTATTTGCAAAAACTTCAAAATGATGGAGAGAGTGGTAGAAAAAAGATTAATCAAATTACACGTTGGTTAACTATTGCTATTACATTGGTTCAAGGTCCAACTTATATCTATAATTTATACAGAACATTGCCTGGTAGTGCTTTTCTACTAGGCTTTAATTCACCTGAATTTTTATTCTCGTCAGTGATTATTTTAGTTACAGGTACTATTTTTGCTATGTGGCTTGGAGAAAAAATTACTGATAAAGGTATTGGAAATGGAATTTCATTATTGATTATGGTTGGTATTTTAGCTCGATTACCACAAGCTTTTATGCAAGAATTTAAGTCTGTAGTTACAAATAACAATGGAGGCTTGATGTTAATGGCCATTGAAATTATTGTATGGTTATTAGTAATTATTTCTTGTGTATTGCTTACAATGGCAGTGCGTAGAATTCCGGTTCAGTACGCTCGTCGTACTACTACTGGAGACTATGAGCAAGATTTGGCAGGTGGTAATAGACAATGGATTCCTCTGAAGCTTAATGCTTCTGGAGTTATGCCAATCATTTTTGCTCAGGCAATTATGTTTATACCTGCAGCTGTAGCTGGATTATCTAAATCAGATACATCACAATCTATTGTTGGAGCATTTAGTAATATGTTCGGTTTTTGGTATAATTTTGTATTTGCAACTTTAATTATTGTATTTACATTCTTCTATACCGCAATTACCGTTCCTACGAACAAAATGGCTGATGATTTAAAAAGAAGTGGTGGTTTTATTCCTGGCGTTCGTCCGGGAGCTGAAACTTCAGACTTCCTAGATAAAGTGATGTCTTTAATAACTTTCCCAGGATCTTTATTCCTTGCTTTGATTGCTGTGTTCCCAGCCATTGTTGTAAGTATTATGGATGTACAACAATCTTGGGCGATGTTTTTTGGAGGTACCTCATTAATAATTATGGTTGGGGTTGCAATAGATACTATTCAGCAAATCAATTCATACTTGTTAAATAAACATTATGATGGTTTAATGAAGACTGGTAAAAATAGAAAAGCGGTAGCTTAATATATTTATGGCAAAACAATCAGCAATAGAACAAGACGGATCAATCATTGAAGCATTGTCAAATGCGATGTTCCGTGTGGAGTTAGAAAATGGACATATTGTAATTGCTCATATTTCTGGTAAGATGCGAATGCATTACATCAAATTATTACCTGGTGATAAAGTGAAACTAGAAATGAGTCCTTATGATTTGTCAAAAGCAAGAATTACTTATCGATATTAAAGGATAATTACTATGAAAGTTAGAGCATCAGTAAAAAAGAGAAGTGCCGAGTGCATTATCGTGCGTAGAAAAGGGAGATTGTACGTAATAAACAAAAAGAATCCTAGATTTAAACAAAGACAAGGATAATTATGGCAAGAATAGCAGGGGTAGATATCCCAAAAAACAAAAGAGGTGTTATCGCACTTACCTATATCTTTGGATTAGGAAAAAGTAGAGCTATTGAGATTTTAGAAAAAGCTCAAGTTAGCCAAGATAAAAAAGTTCAAGATTGGAATGATGACGAGATCGGAGCGATTCGTGATGCAGTTTCATTTTACAAAATTGAAGGAGAATTACGTTCTGAAGTTTCTTTAAACATCAAACGTTTAATGGATATTGGTTGTTACAGAGGTATCCGTCATAGATCTGGTCTTCCGTTAAGAGGACAAAGAACTAAAAACAACTCTAGAACAAGAAAAGGTAAAAGAAAAACTGTTGCTAACAAGAAAAAAGCAACTAAATAATAAGTAATATGGCTAAAGCAACTGCAAAAAAACGTAAAGTTATCGTTGAATCAACGGGAGAAGCTCATATTTCTGCTACTTTTAACAACATCATCATTTCTTTGACAAACAAGAAAGGTGAAGTTATTTCTTGGTCTTCAGCTGGTAAAATGGGTTTCAGAGGTTCTAAAAAGAATACTCCGTACGCAGCTCAAATGGCAGCAGAAGATTGCAGTAAAGTAGCTCTTGAGGCTGGACTTAAAAAAGTGAAAGTTTATGTAAAAGGACCAGGAAACGGACGTGAGTCTGCTATCCGTTCTATTCATAACGGTGGAATTGAAGTTACAGAGATTATCGACGTTACTCCAATGCCTCACAACGGATGTCGTCCTCCAAAAAGACGTAGAGTTTAATACTCAAAATTTATTTATAGTATAACCTAGATAGAATATAGATTATCGAAGGATATGACCTGAATTCATAATCTCTATCTTAAACTAATTTTTTAGAAATGGCAAGATATACTGGTCCTAAAACAAGAATCGCTCGTAAATTTGGCGAAGCAATCTTCGGAGATGATAAATCTTTCGAAAAAAGAAATTACCCACCTGGACAACACGGGATGGCTAAAAAAAGAGGTAAAAAATCTGAGTACGCTGTTCAGTTAATGGAAAAGCAAAAAGCTAAATATTCTTACGGAATTTTAGAAAAACAATTCAGAAATTTATTCGAAAAAGCATCAGCTACTAAAGGTGTTACTGGTGAGGTTCTTTTACAATTATGTGAAGCAAGATTGGATAACGTTGTTTTTAGAATGGGTATTGCTCCTTCTAGAAGAGGTGCTCGACAAATCGTTTCTCACAGACACATTACTGTAAATGGTGAAGTTGTAAATATTCCTTCTTACCACCTTAAGCCTGGTGATAAAGTTGCAGTTCGTGAAAAATCTAAATCTTTAGAAGCTATCGAACGTTCTTTATCAAATTCAAGTCATGTTTATGAATGGATTACTTGGAACAATGATCTTAAAGAAGGAACTTTCGTTTCTGTACCTGCAAGACTTCAAATTCCAGAAAACATTAAAGAACAATTAATCGTAGAGTTGTACAACAAATAATAATTGACTTAGTCGAAATTTATGGCAATATTTAATTTTCAAAAGCCCGATAAAGTTATCATGATCGATTCAACCGATTTTGAAGGTAAATTTGAATTTAGACCTTTAGAACCTGGTTACGGATTGACAGTTGGTAATGCACTTAGAAGAGTTTTGCTTTCAGCATTAGAAGGTTATGCAATTACATCTGTTCGTATCGAAGGTGTAGATCATGAGTTTTCTACTATTTCAGGTGTTGTTGAAGATGTTACCGAAATTATCCTTAATCTTAAAACAAGTACGTTTCAAACGTCAGATTGAAGATATCGATAATGAAGCAGTTACAATTTCTGTTTCTGGTAAAGATCAATTGACAGCAGGTGATTTTCAGAAATTTATTTCAGGTTTCCAAGTTTTGAATCCAGACCTTGTTATCTGTAATTTAGATTCTAAAATCAAATTGAACTTCGATTTAACAATCGAAAAAGGTAGAGGATATGTTCCTGCTGAAGAGAACAAAAAACAGAATGCTGCAATTGGAACCATTTTTACAGATTCTATTTTTACTCCGGTAAAAAATGTAAAATATGCAATTGAAAACTTCCGTGTTGAGCAAAAAACGGATTATGAAAAATTAGTTTTTGAAATTAAAACTGATGGATCTATTAATCCAAAAGATGCTCTTACTGAAGCTGCCAAAGTTTTAATTCACCACTTCATGTTGTTTTCTGACGAAAGAATTACACTTGAGGCTGACGAAATTGCACAAACAGAATCGTATGATGAAGAGTCATTGCATATGAGACAATTGCTTAAAACTAAGCTTGTTGATATGGATTTATCTGTAAGAGCATTAAATTGCTTGAAAGCGGCTGAAGTTGATACACTTGGTGATTTAGTATCGTTCAATAAAAATGACCTAATGAAATTCCGTAATTTTGGTAAAAAATCTTTAACTGAGCTTGATGAACTTGTTGCAGTGAAAAATTTAACTTTCGGAATGGATTTAGCTAAATACAAATTAGATAAAGAATAATTTACTTCATATCCGCTCTCCATAGCGGATTGTAGCAAGAAAAATAAAAATAACAGTATGAGACACGGAAAAAAATTCAATCACTTAAGCAGACAGACTGGACATAGAAAAGCTATGTTAGCTAATATGGCTTGTTCTCTTATCGAGCACAAACGTATTAACACAACTGTTGCTAAAGCTAAAGCGCTTAAACAATTTGTTGAGCCTTTAATCACAAAATCAAAAGAAGATACGACTCACAACCGTCGTATTGTTTTTGCTTACTTACGTAGCAAATATGCTGTAACTGATTTGTTCAGAGACGTAGCTGCTAAAGTTGGTGACCGTCCAGGTGGATACACTCGTATCATTAAAGTTGGAAATCGTTTAGGAGATAATGCTGATATGGCAATGATCGAACTTGTAGATTTCAATGAACTTTACAATGGGGGTAAAAAAGAAGTTAAAAAAGCAAAAAGCCGTCGTGGTGGTAAAGCTAAAAAAGCTGAAGGATACTCCTGAAGCTCCTGCTGCTGAATCAGAAGCGACTACTGAAGCTGCTGAATAATTATGAAAGTAATGATTCTATAAAAATCAAGGATAAGCTAATTTTTAGTTTATCCTTTTTTTTTGCATTTTTTTTAAAGGAATGTGAAATTTAACTTATTTCAACTGCTTCGGTTTTATTTTTATGAATGAATTTTTTAAAAAATCTTGGAAGCACTCTTTTAAAGAAGTAAATTTGCAAAATATCTAATTACAAATGAAGAGGGTTTATCAGTTTCATCGGACGATCTAAAAAAACAATACAAATTTAAGAATGAAATACACAACACGACAAAGCGCCATTTTATTACTAAGTGATGGAACTATTTTCCACGGGAAGTCTATCGGGATTAGCGGTAAAACTTTTGGTGAAGTTTGTTTTAATACTGGAATGACAGGATATCAAGAGATTTTTACAGATCCTTCATATTTTGGGCAAATAATGGTAGCAACAAACGCACACATTGGAAATTATGGTGTTAATGATTTAGAGATAGAATCTGATAGTATAAAAATTGCTGGTTTAGTTTGTAAAAACTTCAGTTTTAATTTTTCTCGCGAATTGGCTTCAGGAAGTTTAGAAGATTATTTTGCAAAACAGAATTTAATCTGTATTTCTGATGTTGATACTCGTGCACTTGTAAGTTATATTCGTGATAACGGCGCTATGAATGCTGTTATCTGTACAGATGGAACTTCAATTGAAGATTTAAAGAAAGAATTGGCGAATGTTCCAAACATGGAAGGTTTAGAGTTGGCATCAAAAGTTTCGACTACTGAACCTTATTTTTTTGGTAGATGAAAATGCGACTTATAAAGTTTCAGCATTAGATCTTGGAATTAAGAAGAATATTTTAAGAAATCTTGCAAAAAGAGATTGCTACATTAAAGTTTTCCATACAATTCGACATATAAAGATATGTCGGAATTTAATCCGGATGGATATTTCTTGTCAAACGGACCTGGAGATCCAGATCCTTTATTTGGAGCTATCGAAGTTGCTAAAGAAATATTAGCTGATGATAAGCCATTGTTCGGAATTTGTTTAGGTCACCAGGTTATTGCCTTGGCAAACGGAGTTCAAACTTATAAAATGTTCAATGGGCACCGTGGAATTAATCATCCTGTAAAAAATTTAATTACAGGTAAAGGAGAAATCACTTCTCAAAACCATGGTTTTGCTGTTAATAAGGAAGCAGTTAGATAATCATCCGGATTTAGAAATTACGCATTTGCATTTAAATGATGGAACTGTTGCGGGGATGCGCATGAAAAATAAGAATTGTTTTTCTGTGCAATATCATCCGGAGGCTAGTCCTGGACCACACGATTCATCTTATTTATTCGATCAATTCGTAGAAAACATTAAAGAAGCTTCTGCTAAAACGATATAGTTAATAAATAAAGGTGTTTAATAGTAAGAATGCATTTTTTCTATTAAATATTTTTATAATTTCGAAAAAAAATATAATTTATTAATAAAAAACAAAAATAATGAGTATTATAATTAAAGTTCACGCAAGACAAATTTTTGATTCTAGAGGAAATCCTACTATTGAAGTTGATGTAGTAACTGAAAATGGGGTTTTAGGTAGAGCTGCTGTTCCATCTGGAGCATCAACTGGAGAGCACGAAGCTGTTGAATTACGTGATGGAGGTAAAGCTTATCTAGGAAAAGGAGTTTTGAATGCGGTGAATAATGTAAATACTGTTATTGCTGAAGAATTAGTTGGAACTTCTGTTTTTGAACAAAATACTATCGATCAATTAATGATTGATTTAGATGGAACTCCAAATAAATCTAAATTGGGAGCTAATGCTATTTTAGGAGTTTCTTTGGCTGCTGCTAAAGCTGCTGCAAATGAACTTGGATTGCCATTATATCGATATGTAGGCGGAGTTTCTGCTAATACATTGCCTGTTCCAATGATGAATATCATCAACGGTGGTTCTCACTCTGATGCGCCTATCGCTTTTCAGGAATTTATGATTTTCCCAGTAAAAGCAACTTCTTTTACACATGCTATGCAAATGGGAACTGAGATTTTCCACAGTTTGAAAAAAGTATTACATGATAGAGGTTTAAGTACAGCTGTTGGTGATGAAGGTGGTTTTGCTCCAAACTTAGCTGGTGGTACTGAAGATGCTTTAGATACGATCAAATTAGCGGTTGAAAAAGCAGGATATACTTTTGGTGACGAAATTATGATTGCTCTTGACTGTGCTGCTTCTGAGTTTTATGTAAACGGTAAATACGATTATACTAAATTTGAAGGAGAAACTGGAAAAATCAGAACTTCTGAAGAGCAAGCTGATTATTTAGCTGAACTTGCTGCTAAATATCCAATTATTTCTATTGAAGATGGAATGTATGAAGATGACTGGGATGGATGGAAATACTTAACAGAAAAAATTGGAAATAAAGTACAATTAGTAGGTGATGATTTATTTGTTACTAATGTTGAGCGTTTGTCAACAGGTATTGAAAAAGGAATTGCTAATTCAATTTTAGTAAAAGTAAACCAAATTGGAACTTTAACAGAAACTATTGCTGCAGTAAACATGGCTAAAAATGCTGGTTATACTTCAGTTATGTCTCACCGTTCTGGAGAAACAGAAGATAATACAATTGCTGATTTAGCAGTTGCTTTAAACTGTGGACAAATTAAAACAGGTTCTGCTTCTCGTTCTGATCGTATGGCTAAATACAATCAATTATTGAGAATTGAAGAAGAATTAGGAAGTAACTGCTTATTTCCCTGGTTTAAACGCTTTCAAAATTAAATAATTGTAAGAGTTATATATTGAATTTCAAACCATTCGTTTTAACGAATGGTTTTTTTTTGGAGTTTTAACAAATTCATAGCAGGATTCTTTTTTTAATTAGTCTTAAATTCATTAGATTTGATAAATTATTATTTTATAGAATTATTCCCGATTATATTATGTCAAAAATAGCTACATTAGAAGTAGATGGTAAAAAAATTGAACTTCCGGTTATCACAGGAAGCGAAAATGAATCAGCTATCGATATTAACAAATTACGTGATTTAACAGGTGTTATTACAATTGATCCAGGTTATAAAAACTCGGGATCTTGTACAAGTGAAATCACTTTCTTAGACGGAGAATTAGGAATTTTGCGTTATAGAGGGTACTCAATCGAAGATTTAGCTGATAAAGCTAGCTTTTTAGAAGTATCATATCTTTTGATTTTTGGAGAATTGCCAACTGCAGCAGCAATTGGAGCAATTTGAAAATGGTATTAAAAAACATTCTTTAGTAAACGAAGAAATGAAAAATATCATTGACGGTTTCCCAAAAACTGCTCATCCAATGGGTGTATTATCTGCTTTGACAAGTGCTTTAACTGCTTTTAATCCAAAAGCGGTGAATGTTGACAATGAAAAAGAAATGTATGAGGCAATTTGCAAAACAATGGCTAAATTTCTTAGTAATTGCTACTTGGACATACAGAAAATCAATGGGTTATCCTTTGAATTATTATGACAACACTAAAGGATATGTTGAAAGCTTTATGCAATTAATGTTTAAATTGCCTACTGGACCTTATGCAATGCAAATCCTGTAATTGTTAACGCATTAGATAAATTGTTTATTCTTCATGCGGATCACGAACAAAACTGTTCTACTTCAACGGTAAGAATGGTTGGTTCTTCTCATGCAGGTTTATTTGCTTCAGTTTCTGCAGGTGTTTCAGCACTTTGGGGACCACTTCATGGAGGTGCTAATCAGGCTGTACTTGAAATGTTAGAAGAAATCAACAATGATGGTGGAGATACTGATAAATTTTTGGCGAAAGCAAAAGATAAAAATGACCCTTTCCGTTTAATGGGATTTGGTCATAGAGTATATAAAAACTTTGATCCAAGAGCAAAAATCATTAAAAAAGCGGCTAAAGAAGTTTTGGAAACTTTAGGTGTTAATGATCCGATTTTAGAAATTGCTAAGAAATTAGAAGCTGCTGCTCTTGAAGATGAGTACTTCAAATCAAGAAACTTATATCCAAACGTAGACTTCTATTCTGGAATTATTTACAGAGCATTAGGTATTCCAACAGATATGTTTACAGTAATGTTTGCTATTGGAAGACTTCCGGGCTGGATTGCACAATGGAAAGAAATGCGTGAAAACAAAGAGCCAATTGGAAGACCAAGACAAATTTATACAGGTCATCCTTTGAGAGAATTTAAACGTAACAAATAAAATAATATAAAGCTTCACTTACAATGTGAAGCTTTTTTTATCTTTGCTCAAAATATAATAAAGTCATGTTGCAATTAAATGTAAAGAACGAAACTTCAAGACTGCGGGCTGTAGTTTTAGGTTCAGCCGTTCATAATGGGCCAACTCCAACCTTAGAGGAAGCTTATGATCCTAAATCATTGGAACATATTAAAGCAGGAACATATCCAATAGAAAAAGACATGGTTGCTGAGATGGAAGCTTTTAATTCTGTTTTTCAAAAATATGATGTAAAAGTATATCGTCCCGAAATGATTGAAAATTATAATCAGATTTTTGCTAGAGATATAGGGTTTGTAATTGATGATGTTTTTGTAAAATCGAATATACTGCCTGATCGCGAACGCGAATTAGATGCTATTCAATATGTAATCGATCAAATAGATCCACAAAAAGTTGTTCGTCCGCCAGAAGAAGTTCATATTGAAGGCGGTGATGTGATGCTTTGGAACGATCATATTTTCATAGGTACATATAAAGGAAGTGATTATAAAGATTATATCACTGCCAGAACTAATATGCAGGGTGTTAATTTCATTAAAGAGTTGTTCCCAAATAAAATTGTAAAGGAATTTGATTTGGTGAAATCTAAATTAGAAGCTCGAGATAATGCATTGCACTTAGATTGTTGTTTTCAGCCAGTTGGCGAAAATAAAGGAATTATTTATAAAAGAGGTTTTCGTGAAGAGGCTGATTATTTGTATTTGGTAAATCTTTTTGGAAAAGAAAATTTATTTCATATCGAAAGAAATGAAATGTATAATATGTTTTCGAATGTATTTTCAATTGATAAAAATGTTGTAGTTTCTGAGAAAAATTTCACTCGATTAAATAATTGGCTTCGTGCAAATGGTTTTACGGTTGAAGAAATTCCGTATGCCGAAATTGCAAAACAAGAAGGCTTGTTGAGATGTTCAACTTTACCATTAATTAGGGATTAAATAGTTTTTTAGTTTCAAGTTTTCAAGACGTGAAACCTGAAACTTGAAACCTGAAACAAAAAAATATAAAAAATGAAACAGACAACAAACGCAATCGTAATGATTCGGCCAGTTGCTTTTAGAATGAATGAGCAGACTGCAGTTAATAATTATTACCAAAAAGTATTAGATGGATTATTGCCAAGTACTGTAAATGCAAAAGCACAACAGGAATTTGATGCTTTTGTAGAAAAACTTAGAGTTGTAGGAGTTGATGTGACTGTAATTGAAGATACGTTAGAAACAGATACTCCGGATAGTATTTTTCCAAACAATTGGGTTTCATTTCATGAAAATGGTGATGTAGCTCTTTATCCAATGTTTGCTGAAAATAGACGTCAGGAACGTCGTGAAGATATTTTAGACACTTTAGAAGAAAAGGGTTTTGAGATTTCCAATATAATGGATTATACCTCGGCAGAAGATGATGGCTATTTTTTAGAAGGAACAGGAAGTTTACTTTTAGATCGTGCCAATGCAAAAGCATATTGTGCTTTGTCTCCTCGTGCCGATGAAGAATTGTTTATCGAATTCTGTGAAGATTTTGATTATGCACCTGTAATTTTTGAAGCTTTTCAAACTGTTGATGGAGAGACGAAAATTGATTTATCATACCAACGTGATGATGTGTCTTGGTGAAACTTTTGCAGTTATTTGTGCAGATTGTATAGATGATAAAAAAGAGCGCAAAATGGTTCTTGATAATTTGAAAGATGATAAGAAAGAAATTATTCTGATTACAGAAGATCAGGTAAATAATTTTGCTGGAAATATGCTCGAAGTTAGAGGGACAAATGATAAAAAATATATTGTGATGAGTGCTTCAGCACATCAGAGTCTAACTCCAAAACAAATTGCGCAATTAGAAAAACATGCTGAAATTTTGAGTTCAAGCTTGGATACAATTGAAGCTTGCGGAGGCGGAAGCGCAAGATGCATGATGGCCGAAGTATTTTTGCCAAGAAATTTAGAAAAAGCAATTTAAATAAAATAAAAAGGGATAAAGCGTAAAGTTTTATCCCTTTTTTATGTTTTAAAAAAGATGCTTTGTGTTAAAAATTTCCTTTTATAATATTGACGATTGAGCTTACGATATATTGAATTCCGATAGAAATTACAATAAAACCAACAATTCTTGAAATCGCAACAATTCCTGAGGCTCCAAGTATTCTGAGCGAGATAGTGTGCGCTTTTTAGAATAGCAAAAATAACTACAGCAATTGCTAAAATTGCAAGACATGAAACAATGATCTCTTCCATTTGATGATGTTCTTGATAAAAAGCTATTAGCAATGACATTGATCCAGGACCTGCTAAGCATCGGAATTGCTAAAGGTGTTAGTGCAATGTCGTTTCTCTGTTGAGCTTCGTTTTCGATCTTTTTATTGATTCCTCGTTTCTTGTTGAACTTTCCCGATAATAATGAAAATCCTGAATTTACAATTACAATTCCTCCTGCAATTCGTAATGCATCAATGCTTATTCCAAAAAAAGTTAAAACATATTGGCCTATAAAATAAGAAACCAATAAAATTATACCAACATTTATGGCGGTCCAAAGTGAAATTCTTGAACGTTCTTTTTGCGAATCATGTTGTGTCAATCCGACAAAAATGGGAACGGTGCCAATTGGGTTTAATACTGAAAAAAGTGCAGCAAATAAATAAATGAATAGATCCATAAAGTTTTGGTTAGTCAAGTAAAAGTAGTCAAATTTTTATATTGACAGAATGTTTTACATTATGTTATTGTTTTTTTTAGAGTCAATATTCTGAATCAATAAGGTAAGATTAGCTCATTCTTTTTAGCTACTTTTGTGAAATATTTTAAAAAGATGAAAAACAAAAAAACTTTGCTTCTTGGTGCTACAACAAAACCAGATCGTTATGCATTTAGAGCTATAAATATGCTTACTCAAAAAGGTCACACTGTGTTAGCAATTGGTCAAAATACTGGAGAAGTTGCTGGCGTAAAAATTCATACAAAAACTATTCCTGTTAAAAATATTGATACAGTCACTTTGTATTTAAATCCGACACGTCAACGTGATTATTATAATTACATTATTGAAGCGCAGCCTAAAAGAGTAATTTTTAATCCCGGAACAGAAAATCCTGAATTATATCAATTATTGGAATTAAATAATATAAAAGTTGAAGTTGCTTGTACACTGGTTTTGTTGGCGACAAATCAATATTAATTAGACTAAAAATTTTTATCAGCTTTCCAATTTTATTGGAAAGCTTTGTTTTTTATTGGCAGAAACAAAAGATCATTAATCTAATTTCTTAAAAGATTGAATTTAATTGTTTCAAAGTCTTTGATACCGTTAAAAATGTTACTTTTGTCGTCATGGAATTTTCATCAAAACTAATAGAGAAAGCGGTTAACGAAATGTCGCAATTGCCAGGAATTGGTAAGCGTACAGCTTTACGATTGGTTCTTCATTTGCTTAAACAGCCAAAAGAGCAAACAGGATTTCTGTCTCAAGCCTTGTTAAACATGAGAGAGGATATTAAGTTTTGTGAAAACTGCCATAATATTTCGGATACAAAAGTTTGCGAAATCTGTGCTAACAATTCAAGAAATCAGCAAATAATTTGTGTTGTTGAGGATATTCGTGATGTAATGGCAATTGAAAATACAGGACAGTACAAAGGTATTTATCATGTACTTGGTGGGAAAATTTCCCCTATTGAAGGTGTTGGTCCAAGTCAGTTAAATATTTCAAGTCTGGTTGAAAAAGTTAAATCCGGAAAAGTAACAGAAATTATTTTTGCACTTAGTTCAACTATGGAGGGAGATACAACCAATTTTTATATTTATAAACAGATTGCAGAATCTCAAATTGTAATTTCAACTATTGCAAGAGGGATTTCTGTAGGTGATGAACTGGAATATGCTGATGAAGTTACCCTTGGTAGAAGTATTTTGCATCGTATTCCTTTTGAAAAAACATTTAAAAATAATTAAACAACCCCAAATAAGGTATAGATTTTCTGAAGATTAAAGGAAAAGCTATATTTGCGATAAAATTTCAATAATGACAAAAAATAGTTTTTACATTCTGTTGCTGGTTAGTATGCTTTTTACTTCGTGTATACCTATAAAAGATCTGGTTTATCTTCAAGATAAAAATACTTCTGAAGAGAAAACTACTGTTGCTGCTGTCGAAACTAAACCATATAGACTACAGGTAAATGACGTTTTAAGTATTACCATAAAAGCAATAGATCCTAAATTAGTTTCAATTTTTAGTAAATCAGAAAGTGCTACTTCAGCAACTGGAAAGTCAGAATCAGCCCTATATTTTGATGGTTTTACAGTTGATGATCACGGGAATATTAGAATTCCAATATTGGGAGAAGTAAATGTTATAGGTTATACTTTAGATGAAGTTCGAGTGATAATAGAAAAAAAATTACTTGAAGAATATTTTAAAACCGAGGCTAATGTTTTTGTTACAGTGAAATTAGCTGGTTTTAGATATACAATAAATGGAGAGGTTGCGAGTACTGGAACAAAAACATTGTTTCAAGAACATGTTAATATAATGGAAGCTATTGCAAACTCAGGCGATATTACCACGGTAGGAAATAGAAAAGCGGTGACGATAATTCGTCAGACTCCCACAGGAGTTCAAATGAATGATATTGATCTAACTGATGTCAATGTAATGAAATCGCCTTATTATTATTTACAGCCCAACGATTATATTTATGTAAAACCTTTGCGACAAAAAACTTGGGGAACTGGACAAACGGGAATACAGTCAATAGGTACCATTATTACTTTATTGTCTCTCGCGACAACAGTATACTTAATTATCAAAAATTAAAACTGAATTCAAAAGATGTTAGATATAAAAGATTTTTCGATTTTTGAAAACCAATCAAGTTTTGATTTTAAAGGTTTGTTGTTGAAAATCCTAAGCTATTGGAAATGGTTTTTAGTAAGTTTAATCATTGCGTTAACTATTGCATATCAAGTAAATATTCGAAAAGAAAAAATTTACGCAATGCAGACCCTTATCTCAATTAAAGAAGAAAGCAATCCGTTTTTCACTTCAAATACAAGTTTAGTTTTTAACTGGGGTGGTATTTCTGATCAAGTAAATGGAATCACGACCATATTACAGACAAGATCTCATAATGAGTTAGTTGTTAGTAAATTGCAATATTATATTGATTACCTTACAATGGGTGAATATAATTTGATTGACTCTTATGGAGCTGTTCCTTTTTATGTTGATATTGATAAATCAAAAGGGCAGTTGGCAAATACTCTAATTAAAATAAAGTTTATCAGCGCTAATGTATATGAAGTACGTATACCATTTGAGAGCAATTCAGTTTCACTTATTAACTATACTGAAAATAAATATTCGAATACTGCAGTTCAACCTGTTGAATTTGTGAAAAGATATAAGGTTGGTGAACAAGTTTCATTGCCTTTTTTAAATTGGAAATTGCAAATTAATGATAATCCTGGATTATATATAGGAAATGAATATTTTGTCAAATTTAATGATTTTGACGGAACTGTTTCTCGTTATAGAGGTATAAATGTTGGTTCTGATGATAAGGGAGGTTCGATATTGACCTTAGGAATGCAGGGAACAAACAAAGCCCGTTTAGTTGAATATCTTAACTCGACAGTAAAAATGTTGATTAAAATTCAGCTAGATAGCAAAAATCAATTTGCTAACAATACTATTAAATTTATTGACAGTACACTTGTTGCTATGGAGTCACAATTGAAACAAACTGGAAATGAATTAAAATCGTTTAGAAAAGATAAAAATATCTATGAAATAGAAGGAGGAGGCGCTAAGTTTTCTGATAAAATATCAAATTTTGATGTTGAAAAAGATCAGGTTACTAGAAAGATCACTTACTATAATTCGCTGAAGGCGTATTTAAGTAATAGCGTTGATTATTCAAGGTTACCGGCTCCTTCAGTTGCTGGAATTGATGATCCTAATATTGTTGCAAATATCTCAAAACTTATTTCGCTTTCAACTCAAAGATCTGAAATGGCTTATGCTGTAAAAAGCGATAAGATTTTTAAAGATTTTGATAACCAGATGCAAGCTGTCAAAAGTGTTTTGTTAGAAAATATTGCTTCTGCAAAATCATCTTTGATATATGATTTATCGTTAGTAAATGCAAAAATCGGTGAGGCTGAAAATACTGTTAAAAGACTGCCAGAAGAACAGCAGGAATTGCTAAAAATTCAAAGAAAATACGATCTAAACGATAATATTTATACAACATTTTTACAAAAAAGAAATGAAGCAGAAATTGTAAAAGCGTCGAATTTGTCGGATATTCATTTTATTGATCCCGCAAAAGATATTGGTGGAGGATTAGTCGGACCAAAAACTTCGGTGAATTATATTTTGGCTTTGTTTTTAGGTGCCTTGATTCCATTATTGTTTATTCTTGCTATTTTCTTTATTAATAATTCTATTCAAAACACGGAAGATGTAACTAAACTAAGTCAAATACCGATAATTGGTGTAATTGGCGTTAATAAAGAAGGGGTTAATCTTGCTGTTTTTGACAAACCAAAATCAGCGCTTTCTGAAGCTTTTAGAGCAATTCGATCTTCAGTTCAGTTTTTGTACAAAAAACAACAAGTGAGCGGTTCAAAAACGTTGATGATTACTTCGTCAATAAGTGGAGAAGGAAAAACATTTTGTTCTATAAATATTGCTACAGTTTTTGCTTTAAGCGAAAAGAAAACTGTGATTGTAGGTTTGGATTTGAGAAAACCAAGATTGGCTGACGAGTTTAATTTAACAAATCAGATCGGCGTTGTCAACTATTTAATTAAGCAAAATAGTTTAGAAGAAATTACGAATTCTACAAAAATTCCAAATCTAGATGTTATACTTTCTGGTCCTATTCCGCCAAATCCTTCTGAGTTAATTTTAAGTGATGTTATGCGTGAATTAATAGATGAGCTAAAGCAGAAATATGATTACATTATTTTGGATACACCTCCTGTTGGTTTAGTCTCTGATGCTTTAGAATTGTCTCAATATTCAGATGTTACATTATATATTGTTCGACAGAATTATACTAAAAAGGATATGATTACGTTGTTGAACACAAGAGTTAAAAGAGGAGAGTTAAGTAACGCAAGCATTGTTTTGAATGGTTATGAAAATAAAGCAAAATATGGATCTGCTTACGGGTACGGCTATGGATATGGAGATTATTCTAATGGATATCATGATGAGGAGAAAAGGCCAAATTCTTTAAAAACTTTTTTAAATAAATTGAAAAAAAAATAAATTTGATCCAAATGAGGACATCGATTAAAAATACTATTTTGATCACAGGCGGTGCAGGATTTATTGGCTCAAACTTGTGCGAATATTTTTTAGAGCTTGGTAATAAAGTAGTTTGTTTGGATAATTTTTCAACTGGTCATCGTCATAATTTGGATAACTTTATTGAAAACCCAAATTTTAAATTAATTGAAGGTGATATTCGGAATATTGCTGATTGCACTTTAGCTGTCAAAGGTGTTGATTATGTTTTGCATCAGGCAGCTTTAGGTTCTGTTCCAAGATCGATAAATGATCCGATCACTACAAATGATGTTAACGTTTCAGGATTTTTGAATATGCTTGGTTGCTCTCTAGAGATGCAAAAAGTAAAACGTTTTGTGTATGCAGCTAGTTCTTCAACATATGGAGATTCTGATGGATTGCCAAAAGTTGAAGATGATAATTGGTAAGCCATTATCGCCCTATGCAATAACAAAATATGTGAACGAATTGTATGCAGATATTTTCAGCAGAACGTATGGTTTAGAAACTATCGGGTTGCGATATTTTAATGTTTTTGGAAGAGCGACAAGATCCGCAAGGGCGCTTATGCAGCAGTGATTCCAAAGTTTGTTATGCAGTTAATGAAATATGAAAGTCCAATTATAAATGGTGATGGGAATTATTCAAGAGATTTTACATATATAGATAATGTAATTCAGATGAATGAATTGGCAATGAAAAGTCAAAATCCAGAAGCTATAAATACAGTTTACAATACTGCATTTGGTGAGCGAAACACATTAAATGATTTAGTAGGATATTTAAAAAAATATCTTATCAGATTTTGATCCAAAAATTGCAGATATTCAAATTATCTATGCTGATAATAGAGCAGGAGATATTCCGCATTCGTTAGCAAGTATTGATAAAGCAAAAAAAATATTAGGTTATAATCCGAAATATTCCTTGCAGGAAGGATTGAAAGAAGCTGTAAATTGGTATTGGAATAATTTAAAATAACACTAAGACTAAGATAATAGTAAATTATATGAAAATTACAAAAATTTGTTGCATTGGTGCAGGATATGTTGGAGGTCCGACAATGGCAGTTATTGCTCAAAAATGCCCACATATTCAAGTTACTGTTGTTGATTTGAATGAGCAAAGAATTAAGGATTGGAATGATCCAAATACAAATAATATTCCAATTTATGAGCCAGGTTTGTCTGAAATTGTAGCCGAAGCAAGAGGAAGAAATCTTGTTCTTTTCTACAGATGTTGAAAAAGCAATTGATGAAGCCCAAGTAATTTTTATATCAGTTAATACGCCTACTAAAACTTACGGAAAAGGAAAAGGTATGGCGGCTGATTTAAAATATATTGAATTATGTGCTAGACAAATTGCGAAAGTTGCAAAGGAAAATAAAATTGTTGTAGAGAAATCTACTTTGCCGGTAAGAACAGCAGAAGCGATAAAAAGTATTTTGGATAATACAGGAAATGGAGTTCAATTTCAGATTTTATCAAATCCTGAATTTTTAGCAGAAGGAACGGCTGTAACAGATTTATTGAATCCTGATAGAATTTTAATTGGAGGAGATACAACTCCTGAAGGCGAAGAATGCAATTAATGCTTTGGTTGATGTTTATGCAAATTGGGTAGATAAAGATAAAATTTTGACAACAAATGTTTGGTCTTCTGAATTGTCTAAGCTAACTGCAAATGCATTTTTGGCACAGCGTATTTCTTCTATAAACGCAATGTCTGAATTATGTGAAAAAACTGGTGCAGATGTTAATGAAGTTGCAAAAGCAATCGGAATGGACAGCAGAATTGGATCAAAATTTTTAAAAGCATCTGTAGGTTTTGGAGGTTCTTGTTTTCAAAAAGATATTTTGAATTTGGTTTATATTGCAAAATCATATGGATTAAATGAAGTAGCCGATTATTGGGAACAGGTAATTATAATGAATGATCATCAAAAAAGAAGATTTTCTAATAAAATAGTTCAGACTTTATACAATACAGTTGCTGATAAAAAAATAACATTTTTAGGTTGGGCTTTCAAAAAAGACACAAATGATACCCGAGAATCGGCTGCAATTTATGTTGCAGATGATTTGATCAATGAGCAGGCTAAAATTTCAGTTTATGATCCAAAAGTTTCAAGAAATAAAATGTTGAATGATTTGGATTATTTAGAAACCAGAATCAAGTGAAGAAAATAGTAATGCACTTGACAATATTCGATAATCCTTATGAGGCTTGTAAAGATGCACATGCAATTGCAATTCTTAACCGAATGGGATGAATTTACAACTTATGACTGGCAAAAAATATATGATTCTATGCAAAACCTGCTTTTCTTTTTGACGGAAGAAATATATTGAATGCAAAAGAACTTGAATCAATTGGATTTATTTATAGAGGAATAGGTTCTTAATTACAATAGATGTTGAAGTGAAATTTAATATGAAAGTTAATAAGGGAGATGGTGTTAGATATTTTATTTCAATAAATTAGAACTATGAATTGGTATGTGGTTTATACAAAGCCCAAATGGGAAAAAAAAGTAGCAGAGAAACTTACGCAAATTGGTATTGAATGTTATTGTCCCTTAATTACCCAGATAAAACAATGGTCTGACAGAAAGAAAAAAGTTGAGGTTCCTCTTTTTAATTCCTATGTATTTGTACAGCTTTCTGAAATTGATAGGAATTCGGTTTTTAATGTTCCAGGAGTTGTTCGATATTTGTTTTGGTTAGGAAAGCCTGCAATTGTTCGAGATGAGGAAATTAGTATAATTAAAACTAGTCTCAAGGCGACTAATATGAGTGATATTTCTGTGTCTTCAATTCAAGTAGGAGATAGAATAAAATTAGAGTCAGGAGTTTTTAGTAATCAAGATGCAATTGTGCAGGAAATTTCAAAAACGCATTATATTTTAGTATTAGAATCTTTGGGCTGTGTGCTAAAGATTAAATATAAGTAGTGATTGCAGAAATATATAAATAAAGGAAACGGATGCAGGGCGCCGGGGAAGCCCCAGTAGCTGAGACCCCAGCTGACGTTCGTGTTGAAGCCGAGGTGACTCGAGATCGCGTCGACGTAGACCGAGTTCGCCAGCACGCCGATCACCAACGCGCCGAGCAGGGCGATCATCACGCCCCGGCGCACGTTGCCGCGGACCTCGCCGGCGATGTACGCGGAGTACTGGAAGCCGATGTACTGGAAGAGCAGCACGGACAGGAACAGCGGGAACACCGTGGTCGAGAAGATGTTGGAGATGAAGCTCTGACTGGGCGCGCCGAGGACCCCGCCCTTGACGCCGGACGCGGCGATCTGGGCCCGGTCACCCCGCCCGTGTAGTGCGGAAGGTTGTGATTGAAACTTCCGCGGTGGGTGGCCAGCAGGCCGAAGACGAACATGAGCACGAAGCAGGCACGCCAAACGCGGCCAGCGCGGTCACCACCCGGTGGAAGGTGCGGGTCGGCAGCACACAGATCGCCCCGATCCCCACAAGCACGACGAGTGACGCGATGAAGCCCGGAGTTCCCGTGATGCTGCCGGTCGCGTCAGTGAACCATGTGTTCGCGTTGGTGAAGAAATGGCCTCCGGCACCGATCCCGATGATCCGCGCCGTGATCTGCAGGTTGCGCAGCACGAGCGGGACCTCGAAGGCGATGATGAGCACGGAGGCGATGACCAGGGTCCACGACTCCAGCCAGCCCAGGAACGGGTGCAGGATCCGGCTCGTGAACACGTAGTCGCCCCCGGAGCGCGGCATCACCGAGGTCAGAGAGGCGAAGATCATCGCCAGCAGGACGCAGAACAGCCCGGCGATGATCGCGGCCCAGCCATAGGCGGAGAAGGGTCCCGCCCGCCAGACGTTCACATCCGCGAGCGAATAGAAGATCGGGTACAGCGTGAGTCCAACGCCGACGAACGCGGCGACGTTGAAGAACAGCGCATTGGTCACGCTCACGTTGCGAACCAGCCCTGAGGACTGGCGCACGAACAGTTTGGGCGTGGTGCTCTGCTCGGCGGCAGAGCTTCCCGGTTGATCAGCCACGGCTTGCCTCCGTCTCAGTCGTCCGCGGGGGGCTCCAATTGGCGGCGCGAGCCTACCACCGCACCACCGCCAAGTCGGGATTTTTTACGCCTGGTCCGGATCGGCCAATGCGGCCGAATAGGCTCCGGCCGGCGGTCGGCCAGTGCGTCGTTGCGCGTCCCGTGTGCTTGTCACGCGCGCGGGCGAGATCGCAGACCGCCGAGAGCGTCTCGACGCCGCGGTTCGCCACCGGGCCGGCCCGCAGCCAGCCCTCCGGGTCAGCGATCACGCTGCCGCCCTCAAAGGCGACACCTCGCTCGCTGCCGCAGCGGTCACACACGGCCACGAACACGCGGTTGAAATAGGCGGTCGTCGCCGCGAGCAACGGCAGAATCGCGCGGCCGTTGGGCGGCGCCGGGTCGTGCGGCCAGTTCGCCGGCAGCGCGATCAGCTCGGCTCCGGCCAGGGCGAGTCCGCGCGTCAGCTCTGGGAACTCGATGTCGTAACACACGCCAAGGCCGATTCGCCCGTAACGGGTATCGACGACGGGCGCCGGTGCGTGACCCGGCGAGAACCACCTCGGCTCCTCGTCCCACAGGTGAAGCTTGCGGTAGACGGCCTGTACACCGAGGCCGTCGACCAGTGCCGAGCTGTTGTACAGCCTGCCGTCTGCCCCCCGCTCGCAGAAGCCCCCAATGACGACCGCGTTCCCGCGTCCGGCCTCCTCGCTCCACCCGCGCAACAGTTCCCCATCACTGCGGACGGCGGCCGCTTCGACCTCCTCAGCGTGCTGGAACACGTACCCGCTGTTGCTGAGCTCAGGCAGGACCACAATCTGTGCGCCGTCGGTGACGGCGGCCGCGATGGCCTCACGCGTTATCCCCGGATTGCCTTCCGGGCGCTCGACGTCTGGCGAGAACTGACAGCACGCGATGCGAACGCTCGTGTCCACTGTGACCAGTGAACCATTTGGGCGAAGTCGAGGCTCGAACGTTGACCAGGGACGCCGTAGCGCTCTAGGCGGACCAAAAGGTAGTGTGGGATTTCAGTGATGAGTGGAGACGAAACGCGGCTGTGGCATCCGTTCGCCGACATGGGCGCCGTCCGTCGGGGCGAGCTCGTGATCGAGCGCGGCGAGGACGTGTGGGTCTGGGACAGCGATGGTCGCCGCTATCTCGACGCCACGGCGAGCCTCTGGTACGCCAACGTCGGTCACGGACGTCCCGAGATCGCCGCCGCCGTGGCCGACCAGATGGTCGCGGCTCGAGGCCTACTCAGCGTTCGGTGATTTCGCCAACGAGCCGGCGCGCGCGCTGGCCGAAATGCTCGCCGACCTGGCGCCGATGGAAGCGCGCGTGTTCCTCGGCTCGGGCGGAGGGGATGCGATCGACACGGCCGCGAAACTCGCGCGCCGCTACTGGTTTGAGCTCGGAGCGCCCGAGCGCACCCTGCTGATCAGCCGTACGGCCGGATACCACGGCACCCACGGGTTCGGCACCGCGCTCGCCGGCATCCCCGGCAACCGCGAGGGGTTCGGGCCCCAGGTCGAGACGGTCCAGGTTCCGCACGATTCGCTCGAGGCCATGGAGGCGGCGATCCGGAAGGCCGGCCCGGAGCGGGTCGCGGCCGTGTTCGTCGAGCCGGTGATCGGCGCGGGCGGGGTGTATCCGCCTGCGCCCGGTTACCTCGAGGGACTCGCCGTCCTGTGCGAGCGCACCGGGTGTCCTGCTCGTCATTGACTCCGTGATCTGCGGATTCGGTCGCCTCGGGACATGGTTCGGCATCGAGCGGTGGGGGATCGAGCCCGCGATGGTCACGTTCGCAAAAGGCGTCACGAGCGGCTACCTGCCGCTCGGCGGGGTCCTCGTGTCCGAGCGCATTGCCGAGCCGTTCTGGCGAGCGCCGGGCGGCCCCGTGCTCCGTCACGGGCCGACCTACGCCGCTCACGCGACGTGCTGCGCGGCCGCGCTGGCCAATATCGCCCTGCTGGCGCGCGACGGACTGCTCGAGCGGGGCCGCGAGCTCGAGAGGCCCCTGCTGGATGCGCTGACCCCGCTGGCCGATCACCCCTCCGTGGCCGAGGTCCGCGGCGGCGTTGGACTGCTGGCGGCGGTTGCCCTCACCGACGAGGCCATTGAGCAGCGCCCCGATGCGATCACCCGCATCGTGATGGCCGCGCGCGAGGACGGTGTGCTCCTGCGGCCGCTCGGCACAGCGGTCGCTGTGTCCCCGCCGCTGACCGTCGAGACCGAGCACTTCGCGCTGATAGCGGACGCCATCGAGCGTGGTCTCGAGGCGTTAGATGGTTGAGTCTCCGGCCGTCGGAAGCAACCATCTGGGCGGCTAGAAGTCGCGATCGCGGCGGATGCGGATCTGCTCCTGCTCACGGACCGTCCGGAGCTTGCGCGCCCGCTGATGGGCGAGCTCGTTCTGTTGAGCGATGTCCTTGCAGAGATCGTCGAAGGCGGTGCTCGCCGTCGAGAGCCCGGGTCCCGGTCGTTGGCGGGCTGCTGACTGCGTCTGAGTCTTTTTTGGCATCTGCACTCCTGAGCGCTCCGCTGGAAAACTGACCACAGAAAGAATGCGAGAGCGCGGCACTCAGGCGGTGGAGCTGCCTCTCACTCTAGTCTGCATTGCGTTGCCTCCGGGTGAGAGAGTCCTTGGCCGAACGGTCGCGGGCCTCTAACTGAAGGCGTTACGCTCGGCCTCGGAGAGCACGCGCTTGCCTCGCGCCGCTGGGTCCCACGCGACGACCACGGTGTGTCCGGACGCGGCCAGCTCCCCGTCGGGAAGCCGGATCTCGTGCTCCATGTGCAGGCTCGAAGTGCCGACGCGGGCAATCCGCACGACGACCTCCACCTGGCGATGATCCATCCGGACCTCGGTGTGGTAGTCGAGATCGACGTGGGCGAGGACGTAGGCACCGTGCTCGCCATCCGAACCCAGGCGCCGTCCCATCTCGGTGATCAGCGCGGCCCGGCCCTCCTCGAGCAGCTCGTGGTACACCGACTGGTTGAGGTGGCCGAGCATGTCCATGTCTCGCCAGCGCAGGTGGACCTGTACTCGGTTCTCCAATGCGGGCGCCACGAGTCGGGCAGTCTATGTGCGTGGGGCTCCGCAGGCCCGGACGGGTTCAAGGCGTCAGGCAGTCGCTGGGGCCCGCGGCATCGCTGATGCCGATGAGGCGTTAGCGCGGACGCGCGTCAACGGTGAAGAAGTCACGAAAGTACGGCGCGAGAAACTGTCCGGGGATCCCGTGCTGCCCGGGGACGATGGGGAGCGGGGTTGGATTACTGCCGTGCGCGGGATGCGCGTAGACATAGCCGGCGACCCACGCGGGGTTGATGTCGAGCTCCAGGGCGCGGACGACGCCGACGCCAGCCAGCGCCTGCGCCAGCGCGCGCACGGAGAGGTTGTGGCCGGCGGCCCACACGAGATCGCCGCTCGGCGTGATCCCGAGGGCCGACCGAGCCACGATCGGCTGTTCGTGGAGCGGGTCTCCCCAGCACCGCTTGATACAGGTGTCCACCGTCGAGGCGATGTGTCCGTCGTCAATCAGCAGTCGGAGGTTCTGTCTCACCGCGGCCACCCGTCGGCCGGGCGCCGGGACTGTCTGCTGCCAGCCTCCGATATCGGCGGTCCCGCCGCGATAGATCACCACCGAGGCCGCACCCCGGCGCAGCGGCCAGCCGACCCGGCCGTCCTGCGCAAAGCCACCCGCCCCGTAGCTCTCCTGAAAGGCGCTGTTGAATGCGGCGACGACGCTCCGGCGTTCCGCCCCGGCGATCGTGTCGCCGTAGCGCCATCCGGCTCCACCTGGTTGCGCTCCGCCGGCGTGCAGGGCCAGCATCACTCGCCTTTGGGCGAAGCGAAGGAGTGTGATCGTGAACCCAGGTTCGTGAAACGCCTTCACGCGTGAGATCCAGACCGCCGTTTGCCCGCGCACCGCGACGCCTGGGAGCCATCCGAACAATCCCGGACGGCGCGCCGCCGGCAAGACCAGGATGAGCCGCGGTCGCTTGGCTGGGGCGACTGAGCGGACTGAGGAGGTCGTGCTGGCCGTCGTGCGGGACGGCGTTGACATCGACTCCGAGGCGGACCCGGACGCCTGGCGTGAGGACGCGCTCGCCTTGGTTGCTGACGCCGGAGGATGGGACGCGCCACACGCGACGCAGGCCGCGAGCACCGAGGCCAGCGCCGAGGCAGACCCTATGCGCCTTGAGGTTCGGGGCCGCACGCCCACCGGGCGGAGTCTCGCAGACGACCCTGCGCGAGCATGCTCCATTCGCCGCCGCGTCCGATGGTGGGGTGGATACTGTGCGCGATGGCGGTGATCGCGGCCTTGAACGGAGGGCGCTCGAGAGCGGAGCACTCAGCGGTGCCACTTACCCCGGCTGAGCTTGCCGCCGACGCCATCGCGGTCCGGCGCGCGGGGGCGTTCGCCGTGCACGTGCACCCTCGCGGTCGCAACGGCGCGCAGACGATCGACCCGAAGGCGTGTGACGCGGCAGTCGCCGCGATCCGTGCTGCGGTTCCGCGGATGCCCATTGGTCTCTCGACGTCAGCGGCAATTGATGCCGATCCATTTGCGCGGGCCGCCGCGATCACGGGCTTTAGCCAACGACCCGATTTCGTCTCGGTGAACCTCTCGGAGCTCGGCTGGGCGGGAATTGCCCGGGCCGCGTTGCACGCGGGGATCGCGATCGAGGCAGGACTGGCCACGCCGGAGGAGGCCGAGGAGCTCGGGCGCAGCCCGTTCGCTCATCAGGTCCTCCGAGTGCTGATCGCGGTTGATGGTGGCCCGGGGGAGGCCGGGGCGATCGCGCAGCTCGCGCCCGACGGCATCCCACAGCTCTGGCATGGCCACGGCGCATCGACGTGGGATGTGGTGGCGGCTGCCGGCGCAACCGGCATCGACGTACGCATCGGACTGGAAGACGTGCTGGTGTTGCCCGACGGGCGCCCGGTCGCAGATAACGCCGAGCTCGTCGCGGGGCGGTGACCCTCATAACGACCCAAGGCACGACGAAGGAGTGACACCGGATGGCTACGGTTAGCGTTCGTTACATCGTCAACGATGTCGATGCGGCAATCGAGTTTTATTGTCGGCATCTCGGCTTCGCGGAGGTGATGATCCGGGCCCGACGTTCGCGATGCTCTCCCGTGGCGATCTTCGTCTGGTGCTGAGCGCCCCAAGTGGCGCTGGTGGCGGTGGTCAGTCGATGCCAGACGGGACCAGGCCGAGCCCGGCGGCTGGAACCGCTTCATGCTCGAGGCGCCCGATCTGTCCCACATCGTGAGCGAACTCCGTGGGTCGAAGGCCAGGTTCCGAAACGAGATCGTGATTGGGGTCGGCGGCAAACAGATCTTGCTCGAAGACCCGTCGGGCAACCCGGTCGAGCTGTTCGAACCGACGCGGTCCGAGGCCGCGCTCTCCCCCCAGGAACGTGGCTAACCCGCCCGAGGCAATAGAAAAGGACGCGGAAATTGAAAACGATGACATGTCAACAATTGGGTGGCCCATGTGATTTCGCCCACCATGGGACGACCGCTGATGAGGTGATAAAGGCGCAAGACAAGCCACCTCAATGACATGGTCGCCGGGGGTGATGAAACCCACCAAAGTGCCTTGAAGGAGATGAAGGGCAGGTGGAAAAGCATCCCATCTCAGGAATGGCCTGGTACAGAAAGGCCAAGCGTGACTTTGCCGCCCTTCCCGAAGACTGATCGGGCGGCGCCGGCCTCGGCCTGACTCCGGCGGGGAGGCGACTGAGCGACCGCGAGGCGCGTGAAGGTACGGATACCTACCGCGAGGTGGACCCACCCGCGCGGCGGGTCTACACGTGGCTATGGGAGGGCGGCCTGGAGAAGTTCGAAGCCCTGCTGGCTGGGAGCGTCGCCGATGCCGAAGCACCAACAGCATCGAGATCCATCGCCCGCCCGAGGAGGTCTTCGCGTTCCTGGCCGACGGAACGAACGACCGGCGCTGGCGCAGCGGCGTGCTGGACATCCACCTCAGGTCCGGCCAGGGCAAAGGCGCCTCGAAACGTGAGGGATAGGCCTTGGTCAGTGCGCGCGAACGTGACCGGCGGCCAGCCGCCCGAGCTCGAAGGCTGCGGTTCCGGTCGTGACGACCGGGTCCTGTGCGGCGAACTCGCGGAGCGCCTGCTCGTCATCGGTTTCGACAACCGCGAGGCCGTACGAATCCTCGTCGGTCAGGACCGGTCCGAACACGACCATGTCGCCACGCTCGAGGTACGGCTGCCAGTGGGCAGCGTGGCGGTTCATGATCTCCCGCTCCGACTCGGTCAGGGTACGGGCGAAATTCGGGCGCGGAGCGATGAGGCGAAGGACGAAGGTGGGCATGCGCGGACTCTACGCCAGCTCCCGGTACCTCCGCCACACCTGATAATCACCCTCAACGATGCGCCTGGTTGGCATGATGTGGAGCAT
>CAWCGN010000011.1:0-968266 GCA_963795025.1 uncultured Flavobacteriaceae bacterium
CTCGGTGAATGCGGGGAAAGGTGTTAGGTTCCGGACCTATCGACAATTATTTGCAGGTTCTACAGGCCCGCTACTGCGGGATTCCATCAAGTTTTCAGTTGGTTGCGAAAGGGCCAAATATCAAGAAACGGCGGAAACCGGGCTGCATTTGAGATATCCGGCTGACTTGTCACGGTCATAGGTGCCGCGGTGGATCTAATATTCGTCGAGCATGTGGCCGTGCGGCAGGTCGCGGCCGGATGGAAGACGGGTTCGGAGTCGTAGGGCGTGATCGGCTTCGGCTTGGTGCTGCCCTGGAACGCCGCGATGCGTTGCCAGAAATAGTTCAGCATGGCGTTGGGCGGCGAGTGGCGGTTGTGGGTGCGCCGGTGCATCTCGCCGCCGGTCACCACGTCGATGTCCGGCCAATTCCTGGTCGAGGATGGCGGCCTGACCGGCGCGGTATTGCGCGTCCGCCAGCGCCGCCATCGAAAGCTGTCCGAACGACACCAGGCGGTCGAGCGGCTCGTACCAGTCCGGCACGCTGTGGGCGCCGATCACGGTGGTGGTGTACTTCGGACACGGCTTCATGATCTGCCCAGCCTCGGCGCTCCTATCACCGGAGCTAGTCTGCGGACAAATCGGCGGCTCGAAAGCGCGAGGAACCCGGCGCGGCGCTTGTCGTTGGCAGTGACAGACAAGGAGCAGCCGATGGAACAGGATCAAACTCACCGCGGGCCGCAACGGGCAAGGCATCGTGCGCAACGAGCGCGGCGAGGATCAGCCCAAGGACAAGGAGCGCGCGCAGCGCAGACTCCGGTCTCAAATCACAGAAAGAAGCCGCGCAAACTCAGCACGCAATCGCCGGGAGAGCCTGCCGGCGGCGAATAGATCGCGCGTCCGCCGCTGGATGTTGCCTCAGGCGCTCAACAGCTTCTCCAGCCGGATCGGCAGCTCGCGCACCCGGATGCCGGTGGCGTGATAGACCGCGTTGGCGACCGCCGCGGCGGTGCCGACATTGCCGAGCTCGCCGATGCCCTTGACGCCGACCGGGTTGACGAAGTCGTCGTGCTCCGGGACCAGGATGATGTCGACCTCCGCGATGTCGGCGCTGACCGGGATCTGGTAGTCGGCGAGGTTGTCGTTGACGTAGCGCGCCACGCGCGGGTCGATCTCGGTCGCCTCGTGCAGCGCGGACGAGACGCCCCAGATCATGGCGCCGATATACTGGCTGCGCGCCGTGCGGGTGTTCATGATGCGGCCGGCGGCGAAGGCGCCGACCATGCGCGGCACGCGGATTTCGCGCGTGCGTGCGTTGATCCGCACCTCGACGAATTCGGCGCCGAGCGCGTACATCAGCTTTTCGCCCTTGGAGCCGCCGCCGAGCAGCGGCGTGCCGGCGTAGAGCTTCTTGATGGTGTCGGGCTTGCCCTCCGGCGGCAGGAATTCGGCGTATTCCTCGATGGCGCCGACGCCGAGCTGCTTGAACTTGTCCTCCGAGCATTCTCGCCGGCATCGGCTGCCGCTGCCGGACGTGTCGTCGGCCGAGCTGCAGCTTGCGCCTTGATGGCGTCGCAGGCCTTCATCACCACCGAGCAGCAGCTTGCGGTCTGGTTGGAGCCGCCGGCGACCGGGGAGGGCGGCAGCGCGCTGTCGCCGGTCTCGACCGTCACCGCCGACACCGGAATGCCGAGCCGCTCGGCCGCCATCTGCGCCACCACGGTGCGGACGCCGGTGCCGATCTCGTGGGCCGCGATCTGCACCTGCGCCTTGCCGTTCGCCTGCAACTGCACGCGCGCGGTCGCGGCGCCGAGATGGGTCGGATAGACCGCGCTGGCGCAGCCCCAGCCGATCAGCCAGTCGCCGTCGCGCATCGAGCCGGGCTTCGTGTCGCGCTTGCTCCAGCCGAAGCTTTCGGCGGCCTGGTCGTAGCATTTCATCAGCGAGCGGCTCGACCATTCCTTGCCGGTCGCGTCCTTCATCGAATCGTTGATGCGGCGAAGCTCGATCGGATCCATGTCGAGCTTGATGGCGAGCTCGTCCATCGCGCTTTCCAGCGCGTAGATATACGGCACCACCGGCGGCGAGCGCATGAAGCCCGGCGTGTTGCGGTCGGCGTGGACAAGCGTGCACGTGCGTCTTCACCGCGCCGAAGCCGTAAAGCCGCGCGCTGTCCTCGACGCCGGCGACGGCGTAGGGATCGGGCCGCGAGGTGACCTCGCAGCCTTCGTGGATGAAGCTCGTGATCTTGCCGCTTCGCTCGGCGCCGATGCGGATGCGGTGCCGGGTTTCGGCGCGATAGGTCGCGATGGTGAAGCCCTGGTCGCGGGTGGCGACGAGCTTGACCGGCCGGTTGAGCTTCTTCGCGGCGAAGGCCACGAGCCCGGTGCGCGGCGTCAACTGCGCCTTGGAGCCGAACGCGCCGCCGACGAACGGGCTGACGACATGCACCTTGGCCGGATCGATGCCGAGCTTGTCGGCAACGCTGTTCTTCAAGCCCATACACGAACTGGCTCGGCTCATAGATCGTCAGTTCGCCATCGCGCCACGACGCTGTCGTGGTGAACAGCTCGATCGGGTTGTGATGCTCGGTCGGCGTGGCGTATTCGCCCTCGAACTTGACCTCGGCTGCGGCGAACGCGGCCTCGGCGTCGCCGGCCTGCGGCAGGTCCTTGGCAGTCTCGACGACCTTGCTGGCATCCTCTTCGGTGACGCCCGGCGATTCGAACGTCGCGCTTGGCTTCTCGGCCTGGTAGTCGACGTGGACCTTGTAGGCCGCTTCGCGCGCCGCCTCGAACGTGTCGGCCACCACCATCGCGACGATCTGGCCGTCGTGCTGGATTTTCGGGCCGAGGTCCTGGATCGAGGTGCTGGCGCCGCCGCCGCCGCCGCCGAACTTGACCTTTTTCAGCTCGCCGGTGTTTTCGTGCGTGAAGATTTCGAGCACGCCGGGCACGGCCTTGGCCTCGCGCAGGTCGATGCTCTGGATCGAGCCTTTGGCGATCGAGCTCGTCACCAGAAAGGCGAACGCCGGATTGCTGACCGGAAAGTCGGAGGCGTAGCGCGCTTCGCCGGTGACCTTGAGACGCGCTTCGATGCGCGGCTCGGGCTGGCCCATGTTGTCCTTCGGTTCAGGCGCGGCGCGGTTCATGTCAAATCTCCAGAGCTGGCGGCTTGATGCAGCGCGCGGATCAGCGTGCGCTTGCCAAGCTCGATCTTGAACTTGTTGTGCTCGTGGGGCTTCGCCTCCGCGAACGCCGCATCCGCGGCGCTCGTCGCAGTCTGTTCGTCGACCGTCTTGCCCTTCAGCGCAGCTTCCGCCTCGCGGGCGCGCCAGGGAACGGTGGCGACGCCGCCGAGCGCGATCCGCGCCTGCCGCACCGTGCCGCCGTCGATGTCGAGCGCAACGGCCGCGGAGGCGAGCGCGAACTCGTAGGATTCGCGGTCGCGGATTTTGAGAAACAGCGAGCGGCGCGCGAACGGCGTCGCCGGCACGCGGAACGCGGTGATCAGCTCGCCCGGTGCCAGCGTGGTCTCGACCTGCGGTGTTTCGCCCGGCGGCCGGTGCAAGCTTGCGAAGGCGATCTCGCGGTTGCCCTTCGGCCCGCTCAGCTCGACCTGCGCATCGAGCGCGATCAGCGCCTGGGCGAAATCGCCCGGATATGTGGCGATGCACTGCTCGCTGGTGCCGAGCACCGCATGCATGCGGTTGATGCCTTCCATCGCGGCGCAGCCGGAGCCCGGGTTGCGCTTGTTGCAGTTGGCGTAGGAGGTGTCGCGGAAGTAGCGTGCAGCGGGTGCGCTGAAGCACGTTGCCGCCAAGCGAAGCCATGTTGCGGATTTGCGCGGAGGCCGCGAGCTGCAGCGCCTGCGCGATCATCGGAAATTGCTTCTGCACGTCGCCGTGGTCGGCGGCGTCCGCCATCCGCACCATGGCGCCGAGGCGGAGCCCCTTGGCGCCGAATTCGATCTGACCGGAACTGGCCTTGTGCAGAGCGTTGATGTCGACGACGCGCGACGGCCGCATCACATCGAGCTTCATCAGGTCGAGCAGCGTGGTGCCGCCGGCGAGATACGGCGGCCGTCGCGCCTGGTGGGCGAGGATCGCGGCCTTGGCGTCGTCGGCGCGGGTGAACTGGAATGGGCGCATGTCAGCCCTCTCATTTCCGATTTGGCCTGGTTGATGGCGTCGACGATGTTGGGATAGGCCGCGCAGCGGCAGAGGTTGCCGCTCATGTATTCGCGGATTTCGGCATCGCTCTTGGCGTGGCCTTCTTTGACGCAGGCCACCGCCGACATGATCTGTCCGGGCGTACAGTAGCCGCATTGGAAGGCATCGTGATCGACGAAGGCCTGCTGCATCGGATGCAGCGTGCCGTCCGGCTTGGCGAGCCCCTCGATGGTGGTGACGTCCTGGCCTTCGACGCTGGCGGCCAGCGTCAGGCACGACAGCACGCGGCGGTCGTTGACCATCACGGTGCAGGCGCCGCACTGGCCGTGGTCGCAGCCCTTCTTGCTGCCGGTCAGCCCGATGTGCTCACGCAAGCGCGTCGAGCAGCGTGGTCCGCACGTCGAGCGCCAACTGATGGCGCTGGCCGTTGACGCGCATCGTGACCTTGAACGGCTCGCCGGCCTTGATCGGCGTTTCCGTTGCGGCCTTGGCATCCGGCCGATCGAGCAGGCTGACTGACATGGTCGAAACCACCGTTGTTGTGAGAAAGTTTCGCCGGCTCCAGCCTTGCGGCACCTGGGGCTGTTTCACGCGGAATCTCCATTGACTGGATGCGCCTTGCGACGCACAACGGTGAACGCCAAACCGCGCGCCGTGGTTCCGTAGAGTTTCCGCGCACAAGGATGCGGTCGGGCTGTTCGAGCGCTACGCCAAGGGCGGTGAAAACGCCGACCTGAAGAACTGGGCCGGCCAGACGCTGCCGGCATTGAAGCATCATCTGGAAATGGCTCAGGGCCTCGTCAGAAAAACCCGAGCAGCGCACTCACGCCGCGGCGTTCGCTTGGCGAGGGGCGGGTCAACACCCCTAATACACCGAAGAAATCCTGATCTGTCCCTCATTGCGCAGCACCTGGATCGACACGTCATGGCCGTGACGCCTCAGCATCAAGTCCACGGTTGATTGTCCGAGTCGGAGATTGCGCAGCGTTACCTCCTCGAGAAACGCCGGCAGCCTGGGCTCGCGTAGCAGAATTTCATTGCGGTCCTGATCGAACTCAAGACCGAGCGAGGATTGCAGGAGCATCAGGGGCGTGCCAGCGGCCCAGGCTTGCGGCGAGCAAGCGACGGGGTAGAGCGTTGGGCCGCGTTGGCGTCCGCGCAGGAAGCCGCAATAGAGTTCGGGCAGCCGACGCAGGTCCATGTAACTTGCAGCATCGAACAGACCCTTGAACACGCGGTCGATTGCCCCCTTATGGCCGTAGCGCGCGAACCCCGCGGCGATCAGAGCATTGTCGTGCGGCCAGACCGAGCCATTGTGATAGGACATCGGATTGTAACGGCGTTCCTCGCGGGCGACGGTACGAATTCCCCATCCGGAAAAGAATGAAGGCCGCATCAGGTCTTGCATCACTGCTTCGGCTCGGTCTGGCCGGGCAATTCCGCTGAACAGCACCTGACCGGCGTTTGACGTCCGCACCCGGCATGGCCGCTTTTGACCGTCCAGCGCGAGGGCATAGGTGCCGATGTCCTCGCACCAGAATGCGGCCTCGAAGCGCTCGGCGAGCAGGGTCGCTTGCGCATCGAGGGCATCGCCGAGCGATTGCTTCCCAAGTCTGCGCGCACCGCGTGCTGCCGCGCGCTTTGCCGCATAGACGTAGCCCTGCACTTCGCAGAGCGCGGTCGGCCCCAACGCTATCGAACCGTCGGCGTGGAAGATCGCGTCGTGGGAGTCCTTCCAACCCTGGTTGACCAGGCCATTTTTGTCGGCGCGGTGGTACTCGGTGAAGCCGTCGCGATCCGGATCCCCGGGCCCGTCGATCCAGCCCAGAGCGGCTTCAATGTTCGGCCATAACTCCCGCAGCGTCTGCAGGTCGCCGGTATGTTCGGTATAAAGCCCGGCCAGCATGATGAACAGCGGCGTTGCATCCACGCTGCCGTAGTACAGCTTGAATGGGACCTCTCCGAGCGCCGCCATTTCGCCGCCGCGCATCTCGTGAAGGATTTTCCCCGGCTCGGCGTCGGAGGACGGGTTGAAATCTTTGGCCTGACACGCAGCGAGCCTTCTGAGCACCCCTTTTGCGACGCGAGGATCGCACCACAACATTTGCATCGCGGTGATGATCCCGTCGCGTCCGAATGTGGTCGAATACCAGGGAATGCCGGCGTAAGGATAAGGGCCATCCGGCGTCGCGGTCGTCAGGATTGCGAGATCAGCCATCGAGCGGCATACCACCTCGTTGAAGATCGAGTTTGAAGTGGTGATAGTGGCCATGCCGCGACTGGCGGTCCGGTGTTCCTGGAACGCTGCGCGCAAGCCTTTTCTAAACGGCAGGGCGCGATTTTGCTCGCCGCCGCTGTTGCAGCTTACCGTTACATAGACTGACTGGGATTGGTTTGGCTGCAGCTCAAACACATATGAGGCTATGCTGGTCGAGAGGCGCTCCGGGACGGGCTCAAACACCAGCGTCGTCTGGCGCCGACAGCTGTCGAGGCCCTGGTAATTCAGTGTGACCCCCGTTTCGCCGGACACCTCCGCCGTCGCGATGCCGCGGTGCTTGCGGCGCTGTCCCCGCACTTCGAACAGGTCGGCGAAGTCGCTGGCGAAGGCAAAGGTCAGCCGAACATCGAACGGCCGGTCGCCGTGGTTGTGCATGCGCAGGCGTTGATAAGCGGTACCGCGCCAGAGGAAAAGCGTGCGCACGACGTGCAGAACGTCCTGCGGAAGCACAAGCTTCTGTTCGAGATGGATATCAGGGTTGGTCAAATCGACGGTAAGAATGGAGTTGTCGTCGCGGACGCTCGAGCCCAGCAGAAGCGGCTGCCGGCCGTTGAGCAGCATCTCCAGGTGCGACAAATAACGTGTGTCGCAATAGAAAATGCCATCCGGTCCGCCGGCCGAGGCCCCGATGTCGGCATGACTGTCGAGTACAGCGAAGCAGTCACCGTGCTTGAGGGTGCGCCGGGGTCGCGTGGATGATCCGGTGGCGGGGATATAGAAGGGAGTTTCCGAAATTTCCTTGATCTGCGCCACGGTCGAGTTCTGCTTAAGCAATGGATGGCCTCAGGATGGTCGTGTTCTTGCCGTTCCCCAAATGTGGCTGTTGACGACGTGCCGCCCTTGGACAACAACGCGCGCCGCTCGATTGAGTTGCGTCGAAGGGAGTTGTGCCTATAGGAGGGGATATCGGGGCCCGCAGGCGGACGCTTTTGGATGCCGCCGTCCCCTTCCAGTCCAGCCGTCCCAACGGCTACCATCCAACCGAACCGGACTCTCGGCCTCATGCCTCGCCCCATGCACCTCAATCTGTTCATCCAGAGCCGCGGCCATCATGAGGCGGCGTGGCGGCATCCGAAATCGTCGAAGCTGCCGCTGACGGATATCCAGTACACCGTCGAGATGGCGCAGAAGGCCGAAGCCGGCCTGTTCGACTCGATCTTCCTCGCCGATGTGCTGGGCCTCTGGAACGACGTCTCCACCACGCCGTTCAATTGGCTCGAGCCGATCACGACCTTGGCTGCGCTCGCCATGGCGACCAAGCGCATCGGACTGATCGCGACCGCCTCGACCACCTACACCGAGGCCTACAATCTGGCGCGGCAGTTCTGCTCGCTCGATCACATCAGCCGCGGCCGCATCGGCTGGAACATCGTCACCACCTGGTCGCCGCAGGCCGGCGGCAACTTCGGCGGCATCGGCGAGGTCAGCCACGCCGACCGCTACGAGCGCGCCGAAGAGTACATGACCGTGGTGAAGGGCCTGTGGGACAGCTGGGCCGACGACGCCGTGCTCGACGACCGCGCCAGCGGCCGCTACGCCGATCCCAAGCGGGTGCGGCCGATCGATCACGCCGGCAAGTATTATAAGGTGAAGGGGCCGCTCAACCTGCCGCGCTCGCCGCAGGGCCGGCCGGTGTTCGTGCAGGCCGGCTCCTCCGACACCGGCAAGCGGTTCGCCGCCCGCCACGCCGAGGCGGTGTTCACCGCGCATCTCGAAAAGGCGACCGCGAAGGCGTTCTACACCGAGCTGAAGGCCTTGCTGGCGGAGGAAGGCCGCGATCCTGACCAGGTGATCATCCTGCCGGGCTTCAGCCCGATCATCGGCTCGACCGAGGCCGAGGCCAAGCGCTTCGCCGATGAGCTGAACGAGCTGGCCGATCCGGAGGTCGGCCGCAACCGCATGTCGCTTCGATTCGGCGGCCATGACTTCTCGCATCTGCCGCTCGACAAGACGCTCAGCCCCGAGGATTTCCCCGATCCGAAAGCCAACGAATCCTCGCGCAGCCGCACCGAGGTGATCGTCGGCTATGTCCGCGAGCAGAAGCCGACCTTGCGGCAGCTCCTCGCCAAGCTTGCCGGCGCGCGCGGGCCATTTCACCTTCGAGGGCACGCCGGAGCAGGTCGCCGACCTGATGCAGGACTGGATGACCGAGGGCGTCGCCGACGGTTTCAATCTGATGCCGCCGGTGCTGCCGGAGATGCTCGATGTCTTCATCGCCGAGGTGGTGCCGATCCTGCAGCGGCGCGGACTGTTCCGCACCGCCTACGAGGGCGAGACCCTGCGCTCGCATTTCGGGCTGACGCGGCCGGCGGTGCGGCATTCGGCCTGATCTGCCAGCGGGCAGGGCGCTCCTTGCGCCGGGTGGACGATTGGACAACAATTCCCAGCGGCAACAAGCGGGACGTTGGAGGAAATCGAATGCGGTGGCTCTCTCGATTTGCGGTGTTCGGTTCTCGCCGTCGCGGCAGCGGCCACCATGTCGGGCGCCCGCTCCACGCCGCTGGCTTTCCTGAGCGTCCCATCGAGCTGATCGTGCCGTGGGGACCCGGCGGCGGCGCCGATCAATTGGCGCGGCTTGTCAGCAAGCTGATGGAGCCGTCGCTGGGGCAGGGCATCCCGGTCGTGAACGTCGCCGGCGCCACCGGCGCGACCGGCATGGCGAAGCTTCTGTCGGCGCCGGCCGACGGCTATTCCATGGCGATCTACATCGCCGACAGCCACGCGTTGCTGGCCGGCAAGGACGCGCGCTGGAAGATGAGCGACATCGCTCCGGTCGCCGTGCTGGTGCAGGCGCCGTCGTTCATCTTCGTGGCGCAGGACAGCCGGTTCAAGACCTGGGCCGATTTCGAGAAGGAGGCTCGCGCCAATCCGGGCAAGCTCAAGATCGCGACGCTCGGCTTCGGCAGCGTCGACGACTTCTCGCTGAAGACCATCGAAGCCAAGGGCATCAAGTTCATCCAGGTGCCGTTCTCCAAGCCGAGCGAACGTTACGTCTCGATCCTCGGCGGCCACGCCGATGCGCTCTACGAGCAGGCCGGCGACGTCGGCTCGTTCCTGCACGGCAAGCAGATGCGGCCGATCCTGATGTTCGGCGACAAGCGGTCGGACGTCGTTCAAGGACGTTCCGACCTCCTATGAATCAGGCTTCAAGGTCGCGCTGCCGCAGTTCCGCGCCATCGTGGTGCGGGCCGGCACGCCGCCGGACCGGGTCAAGGTGCTGGCCGACGCCTTTGCCAAGGTCGCGCAGAATCCCGAGTACAAGAAATTCCTGGAGGATCAGTTCGCCGCGCCCGACAGCTTCGTCGATGCCGCCAAGGCGCCGCAGTTTGTCGAGGATCAGCTTGAGGACATGAAGAAGGTCTCGGCCAGCAACTAGCCCGAACAGTCCTCACCCCATGAATCAGACACGGTTTCGGCAGGCGCTGCCCTACCTCGTCGGCGGCGTGGTCGCGGGCGTCGCTGTACTATTCGGCAAGCCGGATCGAATACACCCCACGCGGCGACTCGCTCGGGCCGGATTTCTGGCCGAAGCTCGCCATCGGCCTGATGGCGCTGCTGTGCATCATCGAGATCGTGCGTGCGCTTGCGCGGCGCGGCCGAGCGGCCAGGGCCTCGCCGATCTTCTCGAAGGCGACGAACGAAGAGCAGCAGACGACCCATCCCTATCTCGTGCTCGGCGGCGTCGCGCTGATCATCGCCTACGCCGTGCTGTTGCCGATGTTCGGCTTCCTGCTCGGCTCGCTTCTGTTCATGGCCGCCTTCATGTATCTCGGCGGCTACCGCAATCATGTCGCGATCTGGAGCATCGCCGTGATCGCGACCTTCATCATTGCTTTGGTGTTCCTGCGCTTCGCCTATGTCTCGTTGCCCCGCGGCGAGCCTCCGTTCGACCGCTTCACCGATTTGATCCGCATCATGGTCGGCGGCTGACGGGAACCATCCATGCTCGACATCATCTGGCAGCTTGGCGGGGGCTTCGTTCATTGCCTGACGCCCGTGAACATGGCGATGCTGTTCGTCGGCATCGTGGTCGGCCTGCTGATCGGCGTGCTGCCCGGCCTCACCCTGGTGATGGGCGTCGCCCTGGCGCTGCCGTTCACCTACAAGATGGACGTCACCGCCTCGATCGTGCTGCTGACGGCGATGTACGTCTCCGGCACCTATGGCGGCGCGTTCACCGCCATCCTGTTCCGCATTCCGGGCGAGCCGATCGACGTGCCGATGCTGTGGGACGGCTACACCATGGGCCGCAAGGGCCGGCCGGCCAAGGCGCTCGGCTGGACCTTGGTTTCGGCGCTCGGCGGCGGGCTTCTTTCGGCCGTCGTCATGGTGGCGCTGACCGAGCCGCTGGCGAAGTTCGCGCTGCGGTTCTCCTCGCCGGAGTATTTCGTCATCGTGATGTTCGGCCTGTTGAGCGTCGTCGCGATCGGCAAGGGCTCGCTGTCCAACGCCCTGATCAGCATGTGCGTCGGCATCCTGATCTCCACGGTCGGCACCGATCCGATCTATGGCGCGCCGCGTTTCACGCTTCGGCTCGCCGATCCTCGCCGACGGCATCGAATTCCTGGTGGTGATGGTCGGCGCCTATGGCGTCGGCGAGGTGCTGTCGCGGCTGGACACCGGCTTCTCCACCAAGCCGCTCGACAAGGTCTCCAATGCGCGCACCGAATTGCCGACCTGGAAGGAGCTGAACGAGATCAAGGGCATGTTTTTCCGCTCGGCGGTGGTCGGCGACCTGATCGGGCTGTTGCCGGGCGCCGGCGCCACCATCGCCTCGTTCGTCAGCTACGGCATCGAGGCGCGGTTCGGCAAGCGCAAGGCCCTGATGGGCACCGGCATCGCCGAGGGCATCGTTGCGCCGCAGGCCGCCGCGACCGCTTCGGTCGGCGGCGCGCTGGTGCATCTGCTGGCGCTCGGCATCCCGGGCAGCGGCGCCACCGCCGTCATCCTCGGCGCCTTCATGCTGCACGGCATCCAGCCCGGTCCGCAGGTGCTCGCGAGCTCCGCCGGCATGGTCTACACGATTTTCGCCTCGCTGTTCCTCGGCCTGATCCTGATGTGCGTGATCGGCTATTTCGCGATCCGCCCGCTGGTGAAGATCCTCGATTTTCCCGAGGCCGTGGTGTCGGCCTATGTGCTGATGCTCTGCTTCATCGGCGCGCTGTCGATCCGCAACAACATCGTCGACCTCTGGCTGATGCTGGGGTTTGGCGTGCTGGGCTACGTTTTCGAGCGCGTCGGCTTTCCGGTCGCGCCGCTGGTGCTCGGCGTCATCCTCGGGCCGATCGCCGAGGAGAACTTCATGAACTCGATGATCAGCTTCTCGAACGACTGGACGGTGTTCTTCACCCGGCCGATCTCCGGCTCGATCGTGGCGTTCACCGTGCTGGTGCTGCTGCTGCCGATGTTCCAGCGCATGATCGCCAAGCACCGGGCGCGGGGTTCCTGAGGTTCGTTTCCGCCGACCGGGCTGCTATCATTCGCCTGCCTGTCCCCCGCGTTCACGGAAAATGCGTGCCATGAAATACCCGTTCGTGCCGTTCCCGCAGCGCAAGCCGCTTCGCTGGCCCAACGGCAAGCGCCTCGCGGTGATGATCACCACCAACCTGGAATACTGGGACGCCACCAAGGACACGCCGAAGCCGTTCTATCCGGGCGGACCCGGCATCGTCGGCGGCGACCTGCCGGGCAACGTCTATGACAACCCGAACTACACCTGGCGCGAATACGGCCAGCGCGTCGGCGTCTGGCGCATGTTCGAGCTGTTCGACCGGTTCGGCGTGCCCTCGACCTGCACCATGAACGCCAAGATGGGGCTGGAGCGCCGCGCGGTGATCGACGCGGCGCTGCAGCGCGGCTGGGAGATCGTCGCGCACAACTACGTGCAGACCGAACTGCTCGCCGACTACTCGTTCGACGAGAACAAGGAGCGCGAGGTGATCCGCGAGACGCTCCGGGTCTACAAGGAGGTCTGCGGCAAGCCGGCGAAGGGCTGGCTGTCCAGCTCGCTCCGCTGCACCCTCAACACCGTGGACATCCTCGCCGAGGAGGGGCTGATCTTCACCACCGACCTGCTCAACGACGACCAGCCCTATCTGGTCGAGACCCGCTCCGGCAAGAAGATCGTGTCGATCCCCTACACGTCGGAGGTCAACGACTTCACCGTGTTCATGCGCCAGGGCCAGGACGTCGACGGAGCGTTCGCCGTGTTCAAGGAGGGCTTCGACTGGCTCTACCGCGAGAGCGCGACCAGCGGCCGCTTCATGAACATCGGGCTGCATCCCCACGTCATCGGCCAGCCGTTCCGCATCCGCGCGCTGCACGATTTCCTCGCCTACGTGAAATCGTTCGACGATGTCTGGTTCGCCACCCGCGAGGAGATCGCCGAGTGGTACCTGAAGAACCACCACAGCCACATCGCGCCATGAACATCGACACACCCATCGCCAAGGACCAAAGCCGCCGACCCGGCGCGGCGCGCGAGGCTGTTGCGTCCGCTGATCGAGGCGGCGTCGCCCGCGATCGAGCGCGGCGGCAGGCTGACCGCCCGAGGTGCTTGAGGCGCTCTATGACGCGCGGCTGTTCAAGATGCTGCTGCCGCGCAAGTTGCGGCGGCGACGAGGTGCGACCCGATCACCTTCGTCAACGCCATCGAGGAGCTCGCCAAGGCCGACGCCAGCACCGCCTGGTGCGTGGCGCAGGCGTCCGGCTGCTCGATCGCCGCGGCCTACATCGACCCCGATATCGCGCAAGGAGGTTTTCGGCCCGCGCGACGCCGTGCGTCGCCTGGGGTCCGGTCGGACCCACGGTCAAGGCGACCGCGGTCGACGGCGGCTATCGCTCCACCGGCACGTGGTCCTACGCCAGCGGCAGCCGCCACGCGCAATGGCTCGGCGGCCATTCCCCGCTGGTCGATGCCGACGGCAAGCGCTGCCTCGGCGCCGGACGGCAAGCCGGCCGAGCGGACCATGCTGTTTCCGAAAGTCGAAGGCCACGATCAGCGACGTCTGGCAGGTGATGGGCCTGAAAGGCACCGGCAGCGACAGCTACACGGTGACCGACCTGTTCGTGCCGGCGCGCTACACCTTCACGCGCGAGCTTGCCTCCGAGCGCCGCGAGAGCGGGCCGCTGTACCGCTTCACCACCTATCAGATCTACGGCTCGGCCTTTGCCGCCGTGGCGCTCGGCATCGCGCGGGCGACGCTCGACGCCTTCATGCAGATGGCGAGCACCAAGGTGCCGATGCTCGGCTCCAAGCCGCTCCGCGACAACCCGGTGGTGCAGTCCAAGGTCGCGGTCGCCGAGGCGCAATGGCAATCGTCGCGCGCCTATCTGATGGCCGCGCTCGGCGACATGTGGGACGCCGTCTTGCGCGGCGAGGACGCCACCATGCAGCAGCGCGCGCAGCTCCGGCTTGCCGCGGTCCACGCCGGCCATCAGTCCAAGGAGGTGGTCGAGACCGCCTATCATTTCGCCGGCGGCACCGCGATCTTCGAGAACCAGGCGTTCGAGCGGCGGCTGCGCGACATCCACGCGGTGACGCAACAGGTGCAGGCGCAGTTCGTCAACTTCGAGGTGGCCGGGCAGGTGCTGCTCGGGCTGCCGGTGACGTCGAAGCTGATCTGATGGCGCGACGTGGACAAGCAATCGCCCGCCGGGCGTCTACGATCCGTCGACGCACCGGATGCTGAGCTTCCACGACGCCGTCGCGAAATTCCGCGATGGCAGCCGACACGCCGCGCGCCTATCTCGAGCGCTGCATCGAGCGGATCGAGGCGCTCGAACCCGCGGTGATGGCGTTCGCCTTCCTCAATCTCGATCGCGCGCGCAAGGCCGCCGACGAATCCGGCGCGCGCTACAAGTCGGGCCAGCCGCTCAGCGCCGTCGACGGCATGCCGGTCGGCATCAAGGACCTGATCGAGACCTACGACATGCCGACCGAGTACGGCAGCGAGCTGTTTCGCGGCCACCAGCCGATGACCGACGCGGCCTCGCGTCCGCGCGTTGCGCCAGGCCGGCGCGGTGCTGGTCGGCAAGACCGTCACGGTGTGCTTCGGCGGCGGCGATCCGGCGCGCACGCGCAATCCGTTCGACACCCGCCGCACGCCGGGCGGCTCGTCGAGCGGCACCGCCGCGGCGGTCGCCTCGCGCATGCTGCCGGCCGCGCTCGGCACCCACGCGCGCGGCTCGACCATCCGGCCGGCGAGCTTCTGCGGCGTCTATGCGCTGAAGCCCACCTTCGGCGCGATCAACCGCCAGGGCTCGTTCTCGATGGCCTACAGCATGGACCATCTCGGCGTGTTCGGCGGCACGCTGTCCGACATGTGGACCACGGCGCGCACCATCGCGAGCCGCGCCGGCGGCGATCCGTCGCATCCCGGCCTCTACGGCGAGATCGCGCCGCCGGCGCCGCGCAAGCCCGCGCGGCTCATCCGTCTCGACACCGCCGGCTGGCCGGCCGCCGAGCCCGGCGCCAAGGCTGCAGTTCGAGGCTTATCTCTCGCGGCTCGTTGACGCAGGCGTCGAGATCGTCACCCGCCGCGACGATCCGGCGATCGAGGCCTACGAGACCGCGCACACCGGCACGCCGCAGCTCTGGACCAATCTCTACCGCTTCGAGATGCACTGGCCGATGCTGCAATACCGCGAGCGCTACAGCGACAAGATGCCGCCGCGCCTGCTCAAGGGCATCGAGGATGGCGCGCACATCACCCAGGAGACCTATCGCGCCGCGCTGGCCGAGCGCGACAAATTCCGGGCGATGCACGACGAATTGGCGCAGCGCGCCGACGGCTTCATCACGCTGTCGTCGCCCGGCCCCGGCCCGATCGGCATGGACCAGGGCAGCGCCGATCTTCAACGAGGCGTCGTCGGTTCTCGGCGCGCCGGCGATCAATCTGCCGTTGCTGGCGGTCGATCGTGCGCCGCTCGGCGTGCAATTGCTCGGCCGCTGGCACGAGGACGAGCGGCTGACCGCCGCCGCGCGCTGGCTCGCCGAAACCCATTTCGGCAATCCCGCCTAGCAATGCTGTCTGGCGTGCGCCGCGCGATTGACGTTACCATTTTTGCCGTTCCCGCCTTCCGACAGGAGATGTCCATGCGTGCCGTGATCGGTCTGTTCGCGTTCCTGCTGATGAGCCTGTCGGCCGGGAGCCACGCCGTGGCTTCGCCGGAGGGCAAGCGCATCATGCTGCTCGGCACCGCCAACACCAATCCGTACATCGGCGCCTGGACCTCGACCTTCACCAAGTTCGCCACCCAGTCCGGCATGAAGGTGACCAACCTCACGTCGAACTACGATGCCGCCGTGCAGTCGCAGCAGGTCGACGACGCCATCGCGCAGAAGGTCGACATGATCGTGATGGTCTACGTCAACGATCAGGCCGTCGTCCCGGCGCTGACGCGGGCCAAGGCCGCCGGCATCCCGGTGGTGCTGATCGTCACGCCGCTGAAGAAGGACTACGAGGAGCTGTTCACCTCCTACATCGGCACCGACCACTACGAGCTCGGCAAGCTGGCCGGCGAGGAGATGGTCAAGGGGCTCAAGGCCGCCGGCAAGACCAAGGCGCAGATCGTCGCGGTGACCGGCGCGGCGCAGCAGCTCAACGTGCAGTCGCGCATGGCCGCCTTCAAGGACGTGCTGGCGAAGAACCCGGGCTTCGAGCTCGCCGCCTCCGAGGACGGCCGCTGGAACACCGCCATGAGCGAGAAGCTCACCGGCGAATTGCTGGTGCGCTTCAATGCCAAGGGCGGCGTCGACGGCGTGTTCGCCATGGCCGACAACCAGGCGACCGGCGCGATCCAGGCGATCGAATTCGGCGGGGCTGAAGGCTCGGCGACAAGGGCATCGTCGTGGTCGCCAGCAACTGCATGAAGGACGGCATGCTGCACATCAAGTCCGGCCAGCAGTACGGCACCGCGACGCAAATCCCGACCGAAGAGGCCGAGATCGCGGCGAAGAAGATCGCCGCGCATTTCAACGGCCAGACGCTGAAGAAATACGAGATGGTGCCGGTCCACGGCATCACCAAGGAGAACGTCGACCAGTTCACCGCGGGCTGCTCGTACTGAACCTCGATGCCCATTCTCGCCGTCGAAGGGGTGACCAAGCGGTTCGGCCCGAATGAGGTTCTGAAGAACGTCACGCTGGCGCTGGACGCCCAGGAAATCCGCGCAATCTGCGGCGAGAACGGCGCGGGCAAGAGCACGCTGGTGAAGATCATCACCGGCGTTCACGCGGCCGACGGCGGCCGCGTCCTGATCGACGGCGCGCCGGTCGAGATTTCCGATCCGCAGCACGCCCAGCAGCTCGGCATCGCGCTGGTGGCGCAGGAGCTGAGCCTCGCGCCGGCGCTGTCGGTGCTCGACAACATCTGGCTCGGCAACCGCGAGGTGCCGCTGTTCCACCGCCGCCAGGAATTCCGCGACCGCGCCAGGGCGGCGCTGCAAAAGGTCGGCCTCGGCGATCTGCCGCTCGACACGCCGGTGTCGCAGCTCAGCATCGGACGCCGCCAGCTTGTCGAGCTGGCGCGGATGCTGACCCGCGACGCGCGGGTGTTCATTCTCGACGAGCCGACCGCGACGCTGTCGGACGTCGAGATCGAGCGCATCTTCGACGCGCTCCGCGCGCTCAAGGCCGAGGGCAAGTCGGTCATCTACATCACCCACCGGCTCGGCGAGGTGTTCCAGGTCTGCGACACCGTCTCGGTGTTGCGGAACGGCGAACTGGTCGGCACCCGCCGCACCGCCGAGATCGACCGCGCGCGAGCTGATGCAGATGATGCTCGGGCGGAGCCTCGGCGCGATGTATCCGAGCTGGGAGAGCAGGCCGGGCGAGACGATGCTGGAGGTGCGGAACTTGCGCGTGCCGCCGGTGGTGCAGAGCTTCAATCTCGTCGCCCCGCGCGGCATGGTGGTCTGCCTCGCCGGGCAGGTCGGCTCCGGCGCCGTCGAGGTGTTGCGGGCGCTGGCCGGGCTTGTCGCCGGCGCCAGCGGCGAGGTCGCGGTGGCCGGCGAGCCGATGCGGCTTCGGTCGGTGCAGCGGGCACAGGACGCCAAGGTGCAATTCATTTCCGAGGATCGCGCCGGGGAGGGCATTTTCCTGCGGCTGCGCGTCGGCGCCAACCTCGTGGCGCACGCGGCTCGCCGAACACAGCCGGTTCGGCCTGCTGGCTCGCCGCGGCTTGCGCGCTACGGCCGCCAAGCTTGCCGCGGCGGTCGGCGTCGATCGGGCGCGGCTGCGCTCGCCAGGCCGACGAACTGAGCGGCGGCAACCAGCAGAAGCTCGCCTTCGGCCGCTCGATCGGCGGCGACGGCGACGCGCCCGGCGTGCTGCTGATGAACGAGCCGACCCGCGGCGTCGATGTCGGCGCCCGCGCCGAAATCTACCGGCTGATCCGGCAGTTCTGCGACCGCGGCTATTGCCTCGTCATGGCGTCCTCCGACATCGAGGAGGTGCTCGGCATGGCCGACGTCATCGTCAGCATGTATCGCGGCCGCCAGATCGCCACCTACCGGCGCGGCGAGGCCGACATGGCGCGCGTGCTGGCCGACATCACCCATCCGGCTGCAGCGGCATGATGGGCCTTCGCGGGCGCCGCCATTGGGTGCTGGCGCGTCCGCGTCGTCGCGGCGGCTGCCGTTGCATTCTTTGCGCTGACGACGCCGGGCTTCACCTCGCCGCTCAGCATCAACGCGCTGCTCAACGCCATCTCCTTCATCGGCTGCGTCGCCGTCGGCATGACCTTCATCACGCTGACCGGCAACATCATGTCGCTCTGCCTCGGCGCCACCGTGTCGGCGTCGGCGCTGGTGTTCCTGGCCTGCCTGTCGTTCGGCATCCTGCCGGCATTCCTGATCGCCATCGCGTTCGGCGTCGTCATCACGGCGGCGCAGGGCTTCCTGGTCGGCTACATCCGCGCCAATCCGATCCTGGTCAGCATCGCCGGCCTGTCGCTGCTGATCGGCGGCGCGGCGCTGGCGACCGGCGGCCAGCGCATCTATCCGGGCGGCGAGGGCCTGCAGATGTTCAAGGGCCGGCTCGCCGGCATCCCGGTCGAGGCGCTGTATTTCTTCGCCACGGTGGTGATCGGGCAATTCATCCTGTCGTGGACGCGGGTCGGCCGCGACATGGTGATGGTCGGCAGCAATCCGCGCGCCGCGGTCGCCGCCGGCATCGACACCGCACGCGCGGTCACCGTCGCCTACGTCATCGCCGGCGCCTGCTCGGCGATGTCGGGCGTGCTGCTCGCCGCGCGCTACGGCTCGGGCGACATGGAGCTCGGCACCGGCTACGACTACACCGCGATCGCCGCCGTGCTGGTCGGCGGCACCAGCATCCAGGGCGGCTCCGGCTCGGTGGTGCGGACGCTGATCGGCGTCACCGTCATCGCCATCATCGAGGTCGTGCTGCTGCTGCGCGGCTTCAGCCAGCAGCTTCAGTATCTCATCACCGGCGTCATCGTGCTCGCCGTCATCATGCTGCACACCGTCGGGCGAGCGGCGATGACGCGGCGCTGTGACACTCCTGCTCGGTCCCACGGCTGCGGCCCTTCACCACCATGGCCGGCGCGATCCTGGTGCTGGCGCTGATCGACCGCGGCACCGGCTATTTCTTCAGCCTCGGCACCGTGTTCAGCGTGATGCAGTTGTTCGCCACGTTCGGCCTGGTGGCGCTGGGGCTCGGCCTGTCGATCCTGATCCGCGAGTTCGACCTTTCGGTGGCCGGCATCGTCGGCCTCGCCGGCTGCATCGCGGTGATGACCGGCGGCGGCAACCCCTGGCTCGGCGTGCTGCTCGGCGTCGGCGCCGGCGTGCTGAGCGGCGTGCTGCAAGGCCTGATCATGACGCGGCTGCATCTGAGCTCGGTCGGCGTCACGCTCGGCGGCCTGCTGACGCTGCAGGGCATCACCTACGTGCTGACCGACAACAAGACCATCGGCTATCCCAACATCGCGGTGTCGCTGTCGCTCAACGCGCCGATCGGCGGCCTTGTCTCGGTGCGGAGCGCGGCCTGCCTCGCGGTGTTCGTGCTGGCGGCGCTGGTGATGCACTACACCCACATCGGCCGCGACGTCATCGCCACCGGCAGCGACCGCCGCGCCAGCCGCATCGCCGGGCTGAACACCGACCGCGTCGTCATCGGCGTGTTCGCGGCCTCCGGCGCCGTCGTCGGCGCTGGCCGGCGTGCTGCTGAGCTACAGCCTCGGCGCGGCGTCTCCGATCGCGCTCGCCGACGTGCTGGCGCCGGCCGCCGCGGCGGCCATCGTCGGCGGCGTCTCGGTGGTCGGCGGCCGCGGCAGCCCGATCGGCATCGCGGCCGGCGTGCTGACGCTTTGCATCCTGCGCTCCGGGCCTGTCCGCCATCGGCGTCGCAGCCGCACGTCCACGATCTCGTCACCGGCGTCATCCTGGTCGCCATCGCCATCCTCGACGCGCCCGACCTGATGCGCCGCGTCACCGCCTGGCGCCTCGACCGCGCCGAAAGGAAAGCCAACGTGAGCGAGCCGTCGTCCTATCCGTTCGTGCCGCTGCCCGACCGCGCGCCGCTGAAATTTCCCGGACGGCAACCGCGTCGCGCTGATTTTCACGATCAACATCGAATACTGGGAGCCGTCGCGGCCCGGCCAGAAGGAGCCGCTGTTCCCCGGCGGCCCGGCCACCATCCCGCATGTGCTGCCGGGCGACGTGCTCGACACCGCGAACTGGACCTGGCGCGAATACGGCCAGCGCGTCGGCGTCTGGCGGCTGATCGAGCTGTTCGACGCGATGGGCGTGGCGCCGTCCTGCACCTGCAACGGCATGATCCTGACCGAGCGCCGCCGCATCATCGACGCCGTGAAGGAGCGCGGCTGGGAGCTCGTTCCGCACAACTGGGCGCAGAACGATCTGCTCACCTATTACGCCGCGCAAGCCCGACGAGGAGCGCGCCGTCATCCGCAAGACGCTCGACAAATACCGCGAGGTCGTCGGCAAGCCCGCCAAGGCGTGGCTGTCGTCGGCGATCCGCGGCACGCCGCACACGCCGGCTTCCTCAAGGAGGCCGGCCTGATCGCCTATTGCGACTATCTCAACGACGACCAGCCCTACCTGATCGACACCATCCACGGCCCGATCGTCTGCGTGCCGTATTCCAACGACGTCAACGACTTCAACATGTTCGCCCGCGGCGGGCTGTCGACCCGCGACGGCGTCGACATGCTGAAGCTCTGCTTCGACCAGCTCCACCTGGAAGGCGCCAAGACCGGCCGCATCATGAATGTCGGCCTGCATCCGCATGTCATCGGCCAAGCGCACCGGATCGCCGCGCTCCGCGAGTTCATCGAATACGTCAAATCGAAATCCGGGGTCTGGATGCCGACCCGCGAAGCAGCTCGCCACCTGGTATCTCGGCGAAGCGCGCCAATCACATCCCGCGCTAGCCGCGCGCCTTGAGCTGCGTCACCCAGCCGTCGCCCTTGAGCCACGGCTCGAGCGTCGCGCGCTGCGGCGTTCGCTTCTCCAGCGCCTCGACCAGCCGCCACGCCAGGCAGAGATTGCACGACATCACCGGCGCGCCGCGCCAGCCGATCGTCTCCGCGATCGGCTGCAAGCGTCGGCATGCCGGTGCCGAGCATGACGATGGCGTCGAGCGGCTTGTCCTCCAGCGTTCGCACCGCCGCGCTCGCCGCCGATCCGCCCAGGCTGTAGATCGGATGAAAGCTGCTCGCGGCGTTGAACGCATTGGCGATCTCGCCGACCTCGAAGCCGTGGCTCTGCCAATAGCCGACGCTCGCCTGGTTGAGATCGTCGGGGTAGGGCGACACCAGCCCGATCCTTCGCGCGCCGAGCGCATTCAGCGCATCGACCACCGCGATGCGCCGCCGTGATGAACGGCGCGCCGCTTCGCGGAAATCTCCTTCACCACCGCGGCCTCGCGCTCGCGCCCCGCCAGATACGACGCGCCGGTGCAGGCGGCGCCGACCGCGCCGACCGGCGCATTGGCGAACTGCTTCAGCGACGCGCCGTAGTTGTCGAAATAATCCACCAGCCGGTCGGTCATCGACGGCTTGTCGCTCATCAGCCGCGCGTTGATCATCGCCACGCCGCGCGGCCACAGGATGTTGAACTCCGGCTCGACCGTGGTGTTGGCCTGCGGCGTCAGCATGCCGACCAGGCCGCGCGAGGCGTATTCGAGCGACATGCACGGTTGATCCGGCGGCTTGGCGCCGGATTCCTTCACCACCGCGCCGAGCCGCACGATGTCGCGCTTGACCATCGCGCCAAGCTCCTCCGGCGTGGTCGGGATGACGAACGCGGCCTGCGGCAGCACCTGGTCCTGCACCTGCTGGCTGTGCAGCGCCTTGACGAACTCGGCGTTGAGCTTCTGCACGATCGGCGCCGGCAGGCCGGCCGGCCCGAACAGGCCGAACCACTGCTGCATCTGCACGTCGGGATAGCCGGCCTCGGGCATGGTCATCAGGTCGGGCAGACTCGGATGGCGCTGCGTGCCGGCGATCGCCAGCATGCGAAGCCGGCCGCCCTCCACAAAGGGCCGGGTCGACAGATAGGCCGCGAACAGCATGTCCACGCGCCCCGCCACCATATCGGTGACGGCCGGCGCGATGCCGCGGTAGGGCACGTGAAGGAGTTTGATGCCGGCGTGCTTGGCGAGCAGCACGCCGAGCAGATGCCCGCCGGTGCCGACGCCCTGCGAGCCGTAGGTCAGGCCCTCGGGCTTGGTCTTGGCGTAGGCGACCAGCTCGGCGACCGACTTCGCCGGGCTCGCGACCGGAACCGTCAGGATGTTGTTGAAGGCCAGCAGCGCCGGTGATCGGCTGGAAGTCCTTGACCGGATCGAACTTCAGGTCGCTGTAGAGCGTCGCGTTGATCGCGTGCGTGCCGGTGTGGCCCATCATCAGCAGGTAGCCGTCGGGCGGCGCGTTCTTGATCGCCATCGCGGCGACGTTGCCGGCCGCGCCCGGCCGGTTCTCGATGATGATCGTCCACTTGGTCGCTCTCGGCGACCTTGTTGGCCACGAGCCGCATCACGATGTCGGAGCTGCCGCCCGGCGGAAACGGCACCATGATGGTGATCGGCCGCGACGGATAGTCGTCGGCGCGCGCGAGGCAGGCGGCCAGACGCAGCGGCAGAGCGCATCAGCGACCACGCATGCCAGGACGCGCAGCGCGAACGATCTTCGCAGTTCATCGTCATTGGATCCTCGTTCGAGCTCGCCGTGCAGCGTATGCATATACTCATGCCGTTGCCGCCGCCCGCCGCAGCCCCTCGATCATCGACGACTTCAGCAGATACGCCTTGAGCTTCGCCGGATCGGCGATGGTGCGCTGCAAGTCCTCCAGCATCGCGCGCCGCCGCGCCGGATCGCGCTCCTGCATCCGCGTGCGGTTGCGGTGCGACTGCTGGATGATCTCCTCCTCGGCGATCGGCCGCCGCTGCCGCTCGTAGCGGTCGAGCGATGCGGTCGTCGGCGCCGTCCTGGATCACGCGCGATCAGCTTCTCGCAGAGATTGAACGCGTCGTGGATGCCGCCGTTCATGCCCATGCCGCCGGACGGGCTGTTGAGATGCGCCGCGTCGCCGGCCAGGAACACGCGGCCCTTGCGATAGGCCGAGGCGAGCCGCCGGTGGATGCGATAGGGCCGCGTCTCCAGCACCTCGATCCGGCCGGCATCGGGAACGATGTCGTGCAGCAGATCCTGCTGCGCCTCGTCCTCCAGCGCCTGCTCGGTGGTCTGGCCCTCGCGGGCATAGAGGCTGACCCGCCAGACGCCCGGCAGCCGCAGCAGGCTGAAGGTGCCGTCCGGCTTCCAGCAATAGGAGACGTTGGACAGCCCTTCGAGCTTGTCGTGGAACGGATAGAGCGTGGTCGCGAGGATCGTGGTCTCGGGATAGATGTCGCCGGACAGCTCCACGTCGATGGCGCGCCGCACCGCGCTCCGCGCGCCGTCGGCGCCGATGACATAGTCGGCGGTGAATGTCTCGTCGCCGGCTCGCACCTGCACCGTTGTCGCCGCTCTGCTCCAGCGCGGCGACCGGCGTCGAAAAATGGACGGTCACGCTCGGCAGCTTGCGCACCGCCTCGAGCACGAAGGCGCAATACTTCGCCTGCTCGCATTGCAGCCGGTAGGGATGCTCGCTGTCGTCCTTCAGCACCGAGAGATCGAACACCGCGCGGTCGCCGGACGGATGCAGCCTGATCTGCCAGGTCGGGCAGACCAGCCCGGCCGCAAGCATCCGCGCCGTGATGCCGTAGGGCGCCATCATGTCGAGCGTCGGCGGATGGAACGTCGAGGCGCGAAGCTCCTCGGAGATCGCGGCCTCCGCCTCCAGCACCGTGACCGCGATGCCCTTGTGGCCGAGCAGCAGCGCCGCGGTCAGTCCGACCGGGCCGGCGCCGGCGATGATGACCTGGCTGTTCGGCTCATGCGCCCGGATGCGGGACCGCCCACGGCCGCTCGCTCTGGTCCCTGGCCTTGAACGCCGCGATCTTGTCGCGATAGCTCTCGGTCAGCGCGATGTCGTCCCAGCCGTTGAGCAGCCGCATCTTGCGCACCGGATCGATGGTGAAGTTGTAGGTGCGGTTGCCGCAGACGATGGTCTGCTCCTCCAGATCGACCGTGACCGGCAGCTCCGGCGTGCGCTCCAAGCGTCGCCATGATCTCGGCGGCTTCGGCGTCGGTCACGGTGGCGAGCAGCAGGCCGTTCTGGATCGAGTTGCCGGAGAAGATGTCGCCGAACGACGGCGCGATCACGCCGCGCACGCCGTAATCATAGAGCGCATAGACCGCGGCCTCGCGCGACGAGCCGCAGCCGAAGTTGCGCGCGCCGACCACGACCTTGGCGTTGCGCCACGCCGGCTTGTTGATCGGAAAGTCCGGCTTCTCGTTGCCCTCGGCGTCGAAGCGCAAATCCTGGAACAGCACCTTGCCGATGCCCATCGCGCGCGTCCATTTCAGGTAGCGCGCCGGCAGGATCTGGTCGGTGTTGAGGTTGGCCTGGTTGATCGGGCAGGCGGGGCCGGTGAGCTTGGTGAACTTTTCCATCGCTAGACCTTCCGCCCTTCCAGCAGCGGCCGCACGTCGGCGAGATGGCCGGCGACCGCCGCGGCCGCGACCATCGCCGGCGACATCAGATGCGTGCGCGCGCCCGGCCCCTGGCGGCCGCGGAAATTGCGGTTGGTGGTCGAGGCGCAGCGCTCGCCCGAGCGCGACCAGATCGCCGTTGATGCCGACGCACATCGAGCAGCCGGACTCGCCCCATTCCAGGCCGGCGTCGCGGAAGATGCGGTCGAGGCCCTCCTGCTCGGCCTGCTGCTTGATCAGCGTCGAGCCCGCCGAAACCAGGCCCGGCACCTTGCTCTGTGCGGCCGGCCAGCACCGCCGCGGCCGCGCGCAAATCCTCGATCCGCGAATTGGTGCAGGAGCCGATGAACACCCGGTCGACCGCGATGTCGGTGAGCTTCTTGCCCGGCGCGATGCCCATGTAGTCGAGCGCGCCGCGCAGATAGTTGGCGCGCGCCTCGTCCGGCTCGCGCGCCGGATCGGGCACGCTGCCGTCGATCGGCAGCGCATCCTCGGGACTGGTGCCCCAGGTCACGATCGGCGCGATGGTCGTCGCATCGAGGCTGACGTCGGTCTCGAAGCTCGCGCCGTCGTCGGTCGGGAGCTTCGACCACTCCTCGACGGCGCGGTCGAACTCCGCGCCCTTCGGCGCATAGGGCCGGCCCTTCAGATAGGCGAACGTCGTCTCGTCCGGCGCGACCATGCCGCAGCGGGCGCCGGCCTCGATCGACATGTTGCAGAGCGTCAGCCGGCCTTCGATCGACAGCGCGCGGATCGCGGAGCCGGCGAACTCCACGGCGCAGCCGGTCGCGCCGTCGGCGCCGATCTGGGCGATGATCGCGAGCACGATGTCCTTGCCGGAGATGCCCGGCGCGGCCTGGCCGTCCACCGTCACCCGCATCCGCTTCGGCCGCTTCTGCCAGATCGTCTGCGTCATCAGCACATGGGCCACCTCGGACGCGCCGATGCCGAACGCGTAGGCGCCGAGCGCGCCGTGGGTCGAGGTGTGGCTGTCGCCGCAGACGATCAGCAGGCCGGGCAGGGTGAGGCCCTGCTCCGGCCCGACCACATGGACGATGCCCTGCCGCGGATCGTCGAGGCCGAACAGCTTGACGCCGTGCTTGGCGGTGTTCTCCTCGACCTGGCGCACCATGCGCGCGAGCTCGGGATTGGCGATATTGGTCCGCGAGCCGCGCGTCGGCACGTAATGGTCGGCGACGCCGAAGGTCAGCCCCGGCTCGGCGACCGTGACGCCGCGCTCGGCGAGCTTGCCGAAGGCGTGGAACGAGCCCTCGTGGACATAGTGGCGGTCGACCCAGAGCAGCGACGAGCCGTCCTCGCGGCGCAGGATCTCGTGGGCGGCCCAGAGCTTGTCGATGATGGTTTGGGGCTGGTTCATGGGATATCGGCAGGCCGAGGATAATATAGAAGGCGGCGCGGACCAATGTTAGGCTTCGGCCCTGTCACAGGAGGGGCCTCCATGTCTCGTTCGTTTTCGTCCGTCAATCGCCGCAGGTTCCTGCAATCCACCGCGCTCGGCGCCGCCACGCTCGCCGCGCCGTCCGTGCTGCGCGCGCAAGGCGCGGCGGTGAAGATCGGCGTGCTGCATCCGGTGTCGGGCGCGCTGTCCTACTCCGGCCAGCAGGGCCGCATCGGCGCGCAGCTGGCGATCGAGGAGATCAACGCGGCCGGCGGCATCAAGTCGCTCGGCGGCGCCAAGATCGAGGCGATGCTCGGCGACGCGCAGTCGACGCCGGACGGCGGCAACGCCGAGGTCGAGAAGATGAACGGCGCCGGCGTCGCCGCGGTCGTCGGCGGCTATGCCAGCGCGATCTGCCTGTCGGCCAGCCAGACCGCGGCGCGCTACGACCTGCCCTACGTGGTCGACGTCGGCGTGGTCGACAGCATCGTCAGCCGCGGCCTGAAGAACACCTTCCGCTTCGGCCCGGGCTTCGGCGTCATCGCCAAGACCGCGATGGAGAACCTCGCGCGTCATCAACGAGCAGGCCGGCAAGCCGGCCAAGACCGTGATGATCGTCCACGAGGACTCGGCGTTCGGCGCCGGCCTCGCCAAGCTTCTCAACGCCCAGCTGCCCGAGCAACGGCTTCCAGGTGCTGGAGACCATCCCGCATCCGACGCCGACCCGCGACTTCAACAACGTCGTGCTGAAGATCAAGGCGCGGCAACCCGGACATCGTCATCCCGGCGAACTACTACAACGAGTACGTGCTGCTGGCGCGCACCATGCAGCAGCAGAAGGTCCGCCCCAAGGGCATCTACTCGGTGCTCGGCGGCGCGGCGTCGTCCTACAAGTTCGTCAAGGAATTCCCGGAGGCGGCCCAGTACATCATGGACTGCAACCACTGGTTCGACCCGAAGAACCCAAGGCGCTCGAGCTGAAGAAGAAGGTCGAGGCGAAGGGCGAGTTCTTCACCTACGAGGTCTACATGAACTACTCCTGCATGCTGCTGCTCGCCGACGCGCTGGAGCGCGCCGGCAGCGCCGAGCGGCCGAAGATCATCGCCGCGCTGGAGAGCTCGACCTTCGCCGGCCACGTCATGCCGTACGGCCCGACCAAGTTCGTCAACGGCCAGAACGAGGGCGCGGCGCCGGTCAACACGCAGGTCATCGACAACGACATCCAGGTGATCCTGCCCGCGCAAGTTCGCCTCGGCGAAGGCCGTGTTCCCGATGCCGGGCCTGACGGAGCGAGGCATCGGCATGCTTCGCCGGTCATCCTTGTTCCCGCGATCCTGAACGGGCTGATGACCGGCGCGGTCTACGCGCTGGTCGCGCTCGGGCTGACGCTGATCTACGGCGTGCTGCACATCATCAACTTCGCCCACGGCGCGCTGCTGACCGCGGCGATGTTCGCGGTCTTCTTCGCCTACAAGCTGCTCGGCATCGATCCCTATGTCGCGGCGGTGTTCCTGACGCCGCTGTTCTTCGCGCTCGGCTATGGCCTGCAGCGCTTCGTGATCGGACCGGCCGCCCACGGCGAGGACCGCAACATCCTGCTGGTGACGCTCGGGCTTGCCGTCGTCATCGAGAACGCGCTGCTGTTTGCGTTCCGCGCCGACACCCGCACCATCAACCTGCCGTACGCCTTCGACGTGGTCGAGATCGGCACCGCGTTCCTCGCGGTGCCGCGCGTGGTCGCCTTCGCCGCGGTGATCGTGGTGGCGCTGGTGCTGTGGCTGATCATGCAATGGACCGACACCGGCAAGGCGATCCGCGCGGTGGCGAAGGAGAAGCTCGGCGCCGAGCTCGTCGGCATCGACGTCGCGCATATCTATGCGGTGACGTTCGGCCTCGGCACCGCGTGCCTTGCGTCGCGGCCTGCCTGCTGATCCCGACCTATTACGTCAACCCGAGCGCCGGCAACGCCTTCGTGCTGGTCGCCTTCACCATCGTGGTGCTGGGCGGCATGGGCTCGGTGGTCGGCGCGCTGGTCGGCGGGTTGTTCGTCGGCGTGGTGGAAAGCCTGTCCGGCCTCTATCTCGGCGAGTCGCTCGGCCAGATCGGCATCTTCGTGATGTTCATCGTGGTGCTGCTGGTTCGCCCGAGCGGCCTGTTCGGCGAGCGCGCGTGAGGGCGTTCGCGCCGATCGTGCTGGTGGTGGCGCTGCTCGCGGCTGTGCCGCTTGTTCACCGCCTCCAACGTGGTGCTGAACTTCCTGGTGATGGCGCTGCTGATCGCGCTGGTCGGGCAGGGCTGGAACCTGCTCGGCGGCTACGGCGGGCAGTACTCGTTCGGCCACGCCGCGTTCTTCGGCACCGGCGCCTATGTCACGGCGATCCTGCAGATGCGCTACGGCGTCAACGCCTGGCTCGGGCTGGTCGATCGGCATCGCCGCCGGCGCGCTCGTCGGCGCGGTGATCGGCGCGCTAAGCTTCCGCTCCGGCCTCAAGGGCTCGTACTTCGCGCTGGTGACGCTGGCCTTCGCCGAGGTGCTCCGCATCGTCGCGAGCGTCGCGCCGATCACCGGCGCCGGCGTCGGCACGCTGATCAAGCTCGACTCCGCCCCGAGGCGTTCCAGTTCCAGAGCCGCGTGCCGTTCTACCTGATCATCGTCGGCATGGTCGGGCTGTCGCTGATCCTGGTCGTCTCGATCGAGAACAGCCGCTTCGGCGCCTATCTCGTCGCGGTCCGCGAGAACGAGGAGGCGGCCAAGGCGCTCGGCGTCGACGTCACCCTGGTCAAGCTCGGCGCCATGACGCTGTCCGCGGCGATCACCGCGGCGGGCGGCTGCTTCTACGCGCAGTATTTCCTGTTCCTCGACGCCGCCATCGCCTACGGCCCGTGGATTTCGATCGAGGCGCTGCTGGCGCCGATCGTCGGCGGCGTCGGCACCGTGTTCGGGCCGCTGCTCGGCGCGCTGGTGGTCAAGGCGCTCGGCGAGCTGACCAAGATGGTCGCGGCGACGCGCCCGGCCTCGATCTGGTGATCTACGGCCTGGTGCTGGTCGCCGTGATCGGGTTCGCGCCGCGCGGCATCGCGGGCCTCATCTCGCGCGTCATGTCGCGTCGGGAGCGCCGCCATGGCTGACGCGCTGCTCCGCGTCGAAGGCATCGCCAAGCGCTTCGGCGGCCTGCTCGCCGTCGACAATGCGTCGTTCACGGCGATGCCCGGCGCCATCACCGCGCTGATCGGGCCGAACGGCGCCGGCAAGACCACGCTGTTCTCGATCATCGTCGGGCTTCCAGCGGCCGAGCCAGGGCCGCATCTTCTACGACGGCGCCGACATCACCGGCGAGCCGCCGCACAAGCTGGCGCGGCGCGGCATCGCGCGCACCTTCCAGATCGTGCAGCCGTTCGTCGGCCTGACCGTGCGCGAGAACATCGCGGTCGGCGCGCATCTGTCGCGCCCGCGCCGCGCCGATGCGCTGGCCGCGGCCGACGAGGTCGCGCGACTCGGTCGGCCTCGCCGCGCAGCTCGACCAGCCGGCGTCGGCGCTCACCGTCGCCGGGCGAAAGCGCCTTGAGCTCGCCCGCGCGCTTGGCCATCGCGCCGCGGCTGCTGCTGCTCGACGAGGTGCTGGCCGGGCTCAACCCGTCCGAGGTGCGCGACATGGTGCCGGTGATCCGCGCCATCGCCGAGCGCGGCGTCACCATCGTGATGATCGAGCACGTCATGCAGGCGGTGATGCAGCTCGCCGCGCAGGTCTACGTGCTCTCGGAGGGCCGCATCATCGCCGACGGGCTCGCCGCAGGCGGTCGCCGGCGATCCGCGCGTGATCGAAGCCTATCTCGGCCACGGCGCCGCCAAGCGAATGCGCGGGAGCGCGCGCATGGCTGAGCCCATCCTCGCCATCAGCGGCCTGCACACCGGCTACGGCGCGACCGAAATCCTGCGCGGCGTCGATCTCGAAGTCCGCCCCGGCGAGATCGTCGCGGTGCTGGGCAGCAACGGCGCCGGCAAGTCGACCCTGAACCGCACCATCTCCGGCGTGATGCGGGCGTGGCGCGGCACCATCCGCTTCAAGAACGACAGCATCGAGCGCGAGCGCCCGGCCGGCATCGTCGCGCGCGGCCTGATCCACGTGCCGGAAGGCCGCCGCATCTTCCCCAACATGACGGTGCGCGAGAACCTCGACCTCGGCGCCTATCGCCGCGGCCGCGCCCGACCGCGCCGCCAACCGCGACCGCGTGTTCTCGATCTTTCCGCGGCTGGCCGAGCGCCAGGGCCAGCGCGCCGGCACCTTGTCCGGCGGCGAGCAGCAGATGCTGGCGATCGGCCGCGGCCTGATGGCCGAGCCGGAGCTGCTGATCCTCGACGAGCCGTCGCTCGGCCTGTCGCCGCTGCTGGTCGAGGAGCTGTTCGCGCTGATCAAGTCGATCAATGCGCGACGGCATCGCGCTCCTGCTGGTCGAGCAGAACGTGGTGCAGAGCCTGGAGGTGGCGCAGCGCGCCTATATCCTCGACAATGGCCGGTTCGTGCTAGAGGGAAGCGCTGCCGACATCGCCAACAATCCCGACCTCAAGCGCGCCTACCTCGGTATGTAATCATGTTGGAATGTGACCATGGCTGACGCCGAAACGCTCCGCTCCCGTCTTGCCCGCAAGCCCATCGTCGTGGCGCCCGGCGTGTACGATCCGTTCACCGCGCTGGTCGCCACGCAGGCGGGCTTCTCGACGCTCTATGTCTCCGGCGCCGCGATCGCCTACACCAGGCTCGGCCGGCCCGACATCGGCCTCGTCACCATGACCGAGGTGACGCAGTCGCTGGCGCTGATCCGCGACCGCGTCGATGCGCATCTCGTGGTCGATGCCGACACCGGCTACGGCAATGCGCTCAACGTCGTGCGCACCGTGCGCGAGTTCGAGCGCGCCGGCGCCACCGCGATCCAGCTCGAGGACCAGGACTTTCCCAAGCGCTGCGGCCATCTCGACGGCAAGGCGCTGATCCCGGCCGCCGAGATGTGCGGAAAAATCCGCGCCGCGGTGGATGCCCGCCACTCGCGCGAGACCCTGATCATGGCGCGCACCGACGCCGTCGCGGTCGAAGGCTTCGACCGCGCCATCGAGCGCGTGCAGATGTACCGCGAGGCCGGCGCCGACATGCTGTTCGTCGAGGCGCCGCGCAGCCGCGACGACCTCGCCCGCGTCGCCAAGACGCTTGGGCGGCGGCTGCCGCTGCTCGCCAACATGGTGGAGGGCGGCAAGACGCCGACCTTGCCGGCCGCCGAACTGGAGGCGCTCGGCTTCGCGCATCGTGATCTTCCCCGGCGCGATCGTCCGCGCGCTCGGCTTCATGGCGAGCGAGTTCTACGGCTCGCTCGCCTCGCACGGCACGAACGAGCCGTACCGCAACCGCATGCTCGACTTCAACGGCATCAACGAGCTGATCGGCACGCCCGAGATGATGGCGCTCGGCAAGCGCTACGAGACGAGTGCGAAGTGAAATCGCTCGATCCCGTCACGCTCGCCGTGCTGAACGGCCGCCTGGTCCAGATCGCCGACGAGATGGACGCGACGCTCTATCGCTCGGCGTTCAACCCGATCATCGCCGAGGCGCACGACGCCTGCCACGGCCTCTATCATGCCGACGACCGGCGCGACGCTGGTGCAGGGCACCTCCGGCCTGCCGATCTTCGTCGGCGCCATGGCGTTCGCCGTGAAGGCCGTGATCGACAAGGTGGCGCGCGACGGCGGGCTTGAGGCCGGCGACACCTATCTTCTTCAACGACCCCTACGACGGCGGCACCCATCTCAACGATTTCCGGCTGGTGCGTCCGCTGATGCGCGACGGCACGGTGTTCGCCTGGATCGCCTCGGTCGGCCACTGGCTCGACATCGGCGGCGCGGTGCCCGGCAACTACAATCCGAAGGCGACCGAAAGCTTCCAGGAGGGCGTCCGCTTTCCGCCGGTCAAGCTGTTCCGCGCCGGCGTGCTGCAGCAGGACATCGTCGACATCCTCGCCGCCAATTCGCGCGTGCCGCAATCGAACTGGGGCGACCTCAACGGCCAGATCAACGCGCTCGATCTCGGCGAGCGCCGGCTTGCACGGCGCTGCTCGACGAGTACGGCGACGACACCATCGCGGCGGCGCTCGCGGCGCTGGCGGCGCGCGCCGAGGAGCTGATGCGCGCCAACATCGCCGCGCTGCCGGACGGCACCTACTCGTGCGACGATTTCCTCGACAATGACGGCGTCACCGACGCGCCGCTCCGCATCGCGCTCGATCTCACCATCGCGGGCGACCGCATGACGCTCGACTTCTCGCGCTCGGCCGCCGCCCTGCGACGGGCCGCTCAACATCGCGCGCTCGACCGCGATCGCGAGCTGCTACGTCGCGCTGAAGCACATCTTCACCGACGTGCCGGCCAACGCCGGCTGCCTCGCGCCGATCGAGTTCGTCATTCCCGACACGACGCTGCTCGCGCGTCTCGGCGCCGCGGCCGGTCGGCGGCTACACCGAAACCATCCTGCGCGTCATCGACGTGATCTTCGGCGCCTTCGCCAAGGTCGCGCCCGAGCGCGCCAACGGCAGCCCGTTCGCCACCATCAACGCGCTGTCGCTCGCCGGCTGGCGCGAGCGATCGGCCGGCGCTGGGTCATGTTCTGCTTCTTCGGCGGCGGGCTCGGCGGCAATCCCGAGGGCGACGGCCTCAACCACGGCAACAATCCGATCTCGACCGCGACCATCCCGCCGGTGGAAATCCTGGAGTCGCTCTATCCGGTGATGTTCACGCAATGGGCGCTGCGGCCGGACTCCGCCGGGCCGGGCCAGCATCGCGGCGGGCTCGGCGCGATCTACGAGATCGAGGCGCTGGCCGACGGCGGCGCCGATGTGTTCCTGATCGGCGAGCGCGGCAAGTTTCCGCCGTTCGGCGTCGGCGGCGGCGGGCCGGCGGCGCTCAATCGCTTCGTCTATGACACCGAGGCGGGCGAGGCGACGCCGCCGCTCGTCTCCAAGATCACCGACGTGCAGCATCAGGCGCGGCCAGAAGGTGCGGCTGGAGACGCCGGGCGGCGGCGGCTTCGGCGATCCGGCGGCGCGCGATCCGGCGCAGGTCGCGCGCGACGTGCGGCTCGGCTACGTCTCGCGCGACGCCGCGCAGCGCGACTACAAGGTGGTGCTGCGCGACGACGGCTCGCCCGACGCCGCCGCGACCATGAAAGCGCGCTCCTGACCATGGCGAAGCGCGGCGCTATCGTCGGCGTCGATGTCGGCGGCACCTTCACCGACCTGTTCATGCTCGACGAGCGTCGGGCTTCCGCACCGCCAAGGTGCCGTCGCGTCGCGGCGACGAGGCGCAAGGCTTCCTCAACGGCCTCGACCGCGCTCGGCGGCGCCGCGCGCGATCGGCTCGATCGTGCACGGCACCACGGTCGGCACCAACACGCTGCTGGAGCGGCGCGGCGCCCAGGATCGGCGTCATCACCACGCGCGGCTTTCGCGACGTGCTGGAGATGCGCCGCCGCGACCGCCGCCGCACCTGGGGCCTGTGGGGCGATTTCGTCCCGATCGCCGACCGCGACATGCGGCTCGAGGTCGACGAGCGCGACGCTGGCCGACGGCACCATCCGCACCGCGGTCGATCCGGCCGAGGTCCGCGCCGCGGCGCAAGCTGCTGCTCGACAAGGGCGCGCAGGCGCGTCGCCATCGTCTTCATCAACGCCTACGCCAATGCCGACAACGAGCGCGCGCGCGCTCGCCGCGCTGCGCGAGGTCTGGCCGAACGCGTACGTCACCGCCTCGCACGAGGTGCTGTCCGGAAATCCGCGAGTTCGAGCGCTCCTCGACGGCGGCGCTCAACGCCTATCTGCAGCCGGTGGTCGCCTCCTATCTCGGCAAGCTCGACCAGGCGCTGTCGGCGCAGAAGTTCCCCGGCCAGCTCCACATCGTGCAGTCGAACGGCGGCATCATGTCGACGGCGACCGCGCGCAAGCTGCCGGTGCGCACCGCGCTGTCCGGGCCGGCCGCCGGCGTCGTCGCCGGCGCGGCGCATCGCCAAGGCCGCGGGCTTCGACAATGTCATCACCTGCGATCTCGGCGGCACCTCGTTCGACGTCTCGGTGATCGCGGGCGGCAAGGTCGCGGTGGCGGCGCAGACCACCATCGATTTCGGCCTGGTGATCCGCACGCCGATGATCGAGATCACCACCATCGGCGCCGGCGGCGGCTCGATCGCCTCGGTCGATCGCGGCGGGCTGCTGCAGGTCGGCCCGGAAAGCGCCGGCTCGGTGCCGGGGCCGGCCTGCTACGGCGCCGGCAACACGCGGCCGACCCTGACCGACGCCCAGGTCGTGCTCGGCCGCATCAACGCCGCGCGCCCGCTCGGCGGCGAGCTGAAGTCGCTCGATGTCGAGGCGGCGAAGCGCGCCATCGCGACGCATGTCGGCGAGCCGCTCGGGCTGTCGACGCGACGACGCCGCGGCGGCGATCGTGCGCGTCGCCGATGCGCGCATGGCCGGCGCCATCCGCCTGGTTTCGATCGAGCGCGGCCACGATCCGGCGCGCTTCGTCGCCATGCCGTTCGGCGGCGGCGGCGCGCTGCACGCCGGCGCGCTGATCCGCGAGATCGGGCTGCAAGTCGGCGCTGGTGCCGCGCTTTCCCGGCATCACCTCGGCGCTCGGCTGCGTGCTCGCCGACCTGCGCCACGACATGGTGCAGACGCTCAACGTCATGCTCGACGGCCTCGACGCCGCGGCGCTTGACAGCGCGCATGGATGCGACGATGGGCAGGAGGCCGCCGCGGTGATCGCCGCGGCCGGCATTGCGGTCGAGCGACATCGACGTGTCGTACGAGCTCGACATGCACTATCTCGGCCAGACCCACACGCGTCGCGGTGCCGCTGCCGGTCGCGGCGACGGCACGCGGCGTCGAGGCCGACGATCCGCGCAGGCGTTCGAGACGGCCTATCTCGGCGTCGTTCAGCCGGCTGCTTCCCGGGCTTGCCGATGCGCATCGTCTCGCTGCGCGTCGCCGCCATCGGCCGGCGGCCGCCGTTCGACTTCTCGGCGTTCGGCGCCGGCGCCGCGGCGTCGCTCGAGAAGGCGCGGCTCGGCGCGCGCCAGCGTCTGGTTCGACGGCGGCTGGCGCGACACCGCGATCTGGTCGCGGCTCGATCTGCCGGCCGGCGCGATGATCGAGGGGCCGGCGATCCTGGAGCAGCCCGACGCCACCACCGTGATCGAGCCGGGGCTGGCGGCGCGCGTCGACGCGCTCGGCAATCTCATTCGTGGAGCGCGCGCGATGAGATCCCAACGACCAGCGCTCTGATGCTCGGCGACCTGCAGAACGATTTCCTGCATCCGCGACGGCGCCTACGGCCGCGCCGGGCAGGGCGCTCCGGCGATCGCGGCGCTGCCGGCAAGGCTCGCGCCGCTGGTGGCGGCCGCGCGCGCGCCGCGGCGTGCTGATCGTCGCGACGCTGTTCACGCTGGTGCCCGGCCGCGGCGGCGAGCCGATCATCTCGCCGCATCTGAAGGCGCTGCGGCCGTTCCTCGGCAAGGGCGATTTCGCGCCCGGCTGCTGGGGCCAGCGCTGGTCGACGAACTGGCGCCGGCCGACGTCGCAGGTCGAGAAGATCGCCTATTCGGCGTTCCACGCCTCGCGGCTCGAATGGGTGCTGCGCAAGTGCGGCATCGAGCAGCTGTTCTTCGCCGGCATCGTCACCAATGGCGGCGTCGCCTCGACGGTGCGCGACGCGCATGTGCGCGAGTTCGAATGCACGGTGATCGAGGACGGCTGCGCGGCGTTCTCCGACGAGGTCCACCGCGCCGCGATCGAGGGCTTGCGGCCGGTCGCGAAAATCCTGACCGTGGCGGACCGTTATTGCAGCGCTGGGCTAGGGAGCATCCAGGGACGCTGGAACGGAATGTGCAGCAGCAGCGTTGAAGGCCCGGCCCTCCGAAAAGCGTTTCTCGTTGTATTCGCGGCCCCGGCGGCATCATACATAACAGGACGTGATTGCACAGCTTTGAGGCGGGCCGCAGCATGAGCTTATGAAGCAGAAGCCTATTGACCCATGAAGCTTTTTGAGTGCCAGCATTGCGGGCAGCCGCTCTATTTCGAGAACACCCGCTGCGAGAGCTGCGGGCGCGACCTCGGCTATCTGCCGTCCCACGAAACCATCACCGCGCTCGAAGAAGGCAAGCGCGGGTTGCGGGCGCTGGCGGAGCGCAAGGGCCGCTACCGCTATTGCGCCAACTGCGCAGTACGCCGCCTGCAACTGGCTCGTCTCCGTCGACAGCCCCGAGCAGTTCTGCGCCGCCTGCCGGCACAACCGGATGATCCCCGACCTCATCCATCGCCGAGCAACCTGGCGAACTGGAAGCGGATCGAGACCGCCAAGCACCGGCTGTTCTACACGCTGCTCAAGCTTCGGCTGCCGCTGACAGACCAAGCTTGAGGATCCGGAGAACGGCCTGGCGTTCGATTTCCTCGCCGCGCCGCCGCCGAACGCCGCGCCGGCGCGAGCCGGTCATGACCGGGCACGACCACGGCCTCATCACCATCAACCTCGCGGAGGCCGACGACTCCGAGCGCGAGCGCATGCGGCGGCAGATGCACGAGCCCTATCGCACCCTGCTCGGCCACTTCCGCCATGAGATCGCGCACTACTACTGGGACCGTGCTGGTGCGCGACACGCCGGGCATCGAGGCGTTCCGGCAGTTGTTCGGCGACGAGCGCGAGGACTATGGCGCGGCGCTGCAGCGGCACTACAACAACGGGCCGCCGCCGGATTGGCAGGAGCGCTTCGTCACCGCTTACGCCAGCACGCATCCGTGGGAGGACTGGGCGGAGACCTGGGCGCACTACTTCCACATGGTCGACACGCTGGAGACCGCTTCGGCGTTCGGCCTGCGGGTCCGTCCGCGCGTGACCAAGGGCGCCGACCTTTCGACCGCCTTCGACTTCGATCCCCACAGCGCGGCGATGGACCGCATCATCGACGCCTGGCTGCCGCTGACCTTCGCGGTCAACTCGATCAACCGCAGCATGGGCATGGCCGATCTTTATCCGTTCGTGCTGGCGCCGCCGGTGATCGTCAAGCTGTCGTTCATCCACGACCGCATCCATGCCGGCGGCCGGGCCGCAGCCGGCGGCCGACCAGGAGCCGGGGCGCGCTCGCGCCGTCGATCGCCGGCCTCAAGCGCGGCGGTCGGCGTCGCCGGGCCCAAGCGCTAGTCGCTTGAAGTCTGGATCGAATTATCTGAAATTTTCGACGCACTGCGGCTAAGCCGTCGTCCGCGGCTCTGCGGCTCGGCCTGGAACTTGCTATTCGTCTGGGCTAGTCCCGCGGGGCAGCGGAGAAGCCCTGTCGCTATGTCGGTCCTGGTCGCTCTCCAGCACGTCACGCGCTATCGCTACGACCGCCCGGTCGTGCTCGGCCCGCAGGTCATCCGGCTTCGGCCGGCGCCGCACTGCCGCACCGCGATCCAGAGCTATTCGCTCAAGGTCACGCCCGGCCGAGCACTTCGTGAACTGGCAGCAGGACCCGAACGGCAACTGGCTGGCGCGCTTCGTCTTCCCCGAGCGCACCGACCGAGTTCAGCATCAGCGGTCGATCTGCTGGCCGACATGTCGGTCATCAACCCGTTCGACTTCTTCGTCGATCCGGTGGCGAGCCACTATCCCGTTCACCTATCCGAGCGAGTTCGACGAGGAGCTTGCGCCCTATCTCAGCAAGGAGCCGGCCGGGCCGCGGCTCACCGAGTATCTGAAGTCGCTGCCGCGCGAGCCGCAGACCATCGTCGACTTCATCGTCGCGCTCAACCAGCGCATCCAGCGCGACGTCCGCTATCTGGTCCGCATGGACCCGGGCGTGCAGACGACCGAGGACACGCTCGCGCTCGCCTCCGGCTCATGCCGCGACTCCGCCTGGCTGCTGGTGCAGGTGCTGCGCCATCTCGGCCTCGCGGCGCGCTTCGTGTCCGGCTACCTGATCCAGCTCGATCTCCGACCTCAAGGCGCTCGACGGCCCGGCCGGCCGCGACCGACTTCACCGACCTGCACGCCTGGGCCGAGGTCTATCTGCCCGGCGCCGGCTGGATCGGCATGGACCCGACCTCCGGCCTGCTGACCGGCGAGGGCCACATCCCGCTCGCCGCGACACCGCATTACCGCGCCGCGGCGCCGATCAGCGGCGGCGTCGAGCCGGCCAAGGTCGATTTTCATTTCGAGATGAAGCTGACGCGCGTCGACGAAAAGCCGCGCGTCACCTATCCGTTTTCCGACGAGGCCTGGATCGCGCTCGACGCGCTCGGCGAGCGGGTCGATGCCGACCTGGCCACGCAGGACGTGCGCCTCACCATGGGCGGCGAGCCGACCTTCGTTTCGGTCGACGATTACCAGGCGGCCGAATGGAACACCGCGGCGCTCGGGCCGACCAAGCGAGAGCATCGCCGATCAGCTGATCCGCCGGCTGCGCGACCAAGTTCGCGCCCGGGCGGCCTGATCCATCACGGCCAGGGCAAATGGTATCCGGGCGAGCCGCTGCCGCGCTGGGCCTTCTACGCTGCTCTGGCGCAAGGACGGCAAGCCGGTCTGGCAGAACGCGGACCTGATCGCGCCCGAGACCGAAGCGGCGCGCCGGCTCCACCGACGACGCGCATCGCTTCACCGAGAGTCTCGCCGGCCGCCTCGGCATCGCCACCGATCATGTGCTGCCGGCCTTCGAAGACCCCGCCGAGCGGATGCTGAAGGAGGGCGCGCTGCCGGCCAACATCGATCCGGGCGATCCGAAGATCGACGACCCGGCCGAGCGCGCCCGCATCATGCGCGAGTTCGAGCGGCATCTCTCGGTGCCGGCCGGCTATGTGCTGCCGGTGCAGCGCTGGACGCGCAGGCGACGGCGGCTGGATCAGCGAGCTGTGGCAGTTGCGCCGCCGCCGGCTGTTCCTCGTGCCGGGCGATTCGCCGGTCGGCTTCCGCCTGCCGCTCAGTTCGCTGCCCGACGCTGAAGCCGACCGACGAGCCGCATCTGGTGCCGGCCGACAGTTCGCCGAGCGCGGCGCGTTGCCCGATCCGTCGCGAGCTGGCGCCCGCCCGTGCCGGCCATGCGCAAGTCTGCCGCCTCGACCGGCAGCGTTCGGCCGGCCGACGGCCGCGCCGGCGCAAGCCCGCGCCGAAGCCGGTCCGCACCGCGCTCGCGGTCGAGCCGCGCGACGGCTGGCTCTGCGTGTTCATGCCGCCGGCCGAGAAGCTCGAGGATTATCTCGAGCTTCTCGCCGCGGTCGAGGCGACCGCCGCCGAGCTCAACCTGCCGGTCCACGTCGAAGGCTATCTGCCGCCGCCCGATCCGCGCATCAACATCGTCAAGGTGACGCCGGATCCCGGCGTCATCGAGGTCAACATCCAGCCGGCGCAATTCGTGGCGCGACGCGGTCAACATCACCCGCACCGTCTACGAGGAGGCGCGGCTGTCGCGGCTCGGCGCCGACAAGTTCATGATCGACGGCCGCCACACCGGCACCGGCGGCGGCAACCATGTCGTGCTCGGCGGCGCGCCGCGCCGGACAGTCCGTTCCTGCGCCGGCCCGACCTGCTGAAAAGCCTGATCATCTATTTCCAGCGGCATCCTTCGCTGACCTATCTGTTCTCCGGGCTGTTCATCGGCCCGACCAGCCAGGCGCCGCGCGTCGACGAGGCGCGCCTCGACCTGCTCTACGAGCTCGACATCGCGCTGTCGCAGATCCCGTCGCCCGGAGCGGGCGAGGCGCCGCGGCCGTGGCTGGTCGACCGGCTGCTGCGCAATCTGCTGATCGACGTCACCGGCAACACCCATCGCGCCGAAATCTGCATCGACAAGCTGTTCTCGCCCGACAGCTCGACCGGCCGGCTCGGCCTGGTCGAATTCCGCTCGTTCGAGATGCCGCCCGACGCGCGCATGAGTCTCGCGCAGCAACTGCTGCTGCGCGCGCTGGTGGCGTGGTTCTGGCGCGAGCCGCAGCACGGCGCGCTGGTGCGCTGGGGCACGGCGCTGCACGACCGCTTCATGCTCGGGCATTTCGTCTGGGAGGATTTCCAGGGCGTGCTCGGCTGATCTGCGCCACGCCGGCTACGACTTCGATCCGGTGTGGTTCGACGCGCAGCGCGAATTCCGCTTTCCGTTCTATGGCGCGGTCAGCCACGGCGGCGTGCAGCTTGAGGTGCGCCACGCGCTCGAGCCCTGGCATGTGCTGGGCGAGGAGGGCGCGGCCGGCGGCACCGCGCGCTTCGTCGACTCCTCGGTCGAGCGGCTGCAGGTCCGGGTCGAGGGCTTCAATCCGGAGCGCCACGTCATCGCCTGCAACGGCCGGCGGATGCCGCTCGCCGCGACCGGCCGCAGCGGCGAATACGTCGCCGGCGTCCGCTTCAAGGCCTGGAAGCTCGCCGTCGGCGCTGCAGCCCACCATCGACGTGCAGGCGCCGCTCACCTTCGACATCTACGACGGCTGGAACGGCCGCTCGCTCGGCGGCTGCGTCTATCATGTCGCCCATCCGGGCGGCCGCAACTACGAGACCTTCCCGGTCAATTCCTACGAGGCGCAGGCCCGGCGGCTGGCCCGCTTCGAAGCCATCGGCCACACGCCGGGACCGTTCACCATCGCGGCCGGAGGAGCGCTCGCTGGAATACCCGATGACGCTCGACCTGCGACGCCCGACTCAGATTTGATGGCGCCCATGGCCGATACCGACAGCGCTCGCGAGGCGACGAAGACCTCGAACCGCTGTTGTCGGGCTACCATCTGCATTTTCCCGCGCAACTTCGACGAGATGATGGATCACCACGGCCGCGTGCGCGAGCACTGGCGGCCTTTTCTCGGCATGCTGGCGGCGCTCGGGCCCGACGAGATCAACGGCGGTTCGCGGCGGCCGACCGGCATCTCCGCGACTCCGGCGTGTTCTACCGGGTCTATGAGGACCCGGCCGGCGCGCAGCGGCCGTGGCCGCTGAGCCATGTGCCGCTGCTGATCGATGCCACCGAATGGCAGGAGCTCAAGGCCGGCCTGATTCAGCGCGCCGAGCTGCTCGAAGCGATCCTGGCCGACATCTACGGACCGGCCAATCTCGTCCGCGAGGGCCGGCTGCCGGCCGCCGCTGATCGCCGGCAATCCGGAATTTCTTCGCGCGCTGGTCGGCATCGAGCCGGCCGGCGGATCGCATCTGCGCTTTTACGGCGTCGACGTCGGCCGCTCGCCGGACGGCCGCTGGTGGGTGCTCGGCGACCGCACCCAGGCGCCGTCCGGCGCGGGCTTTGCGCTGGAGAACCGGCTCGCGCTGTCGCGCGCCATGCCGGACATCTACCGCGAGCTTCGGGTCGAGCGCGTCGCGCCGTTCTTCCAGGCGTTCCAGGCCGAGCTGTCGGGCTTGAGCCGCCGCGACGATTCGCCGGTCTGCGTGCTGACGCCCGGGCCGCTGAACGAAACCTATTTCGAGCACGCCTATCTCGCCCGCTATCTCGGCTTCCTGCTGGTCGAGGGCGAGGACCTCACCGTCCGCGACGACGGCGTGTTCATCCGCACCGTGTCGGGCTTGAAGCGCGCCGAGGTGCTGCTGCGCCGCCTCGATTCCGATTTCGCCGATCCGCTGGAGCTGAGCGCCCGCTCGCGGCTCGGCGTTCCGGGTCTCGTGCAGGCGATCCGCGACGGCAATGTGGTGATGGCGAACGCGCTCGGCTCCGGCGTGGTCGAGGCCCGCGCCATGCTGAGCTTCCTGCCGGCGCTGGCGCCGGCGCGTGCTCGGGCAGGAGCTGAAGCTTCCCAACGTCGCGACCTGGTGGCTCGGCGATCCGATGGTGCGCGCCGGCGTGATGGGCCGGCTCGACGAGCTGGTGATCGCGCCGGCGTTCTCCGGCGACATCCCGCCGCACATCGATCGCCCCGTCATGATCGGCCGCGACCTCGACACCGAAGGCGCGAGCGCGCCTGATCGAGGCGGTCGGCCGCCGCGGCATCGACTTCGTCGCACAGGAGGCGGTGACGCTGTCGACCACGCCGGTCTGGGACAACGGCCGGCTGGTGCCGCGGCCGTTCAGCCTGCGGCTGTTGCTGGCGCGGAGCGGCGACGGCTGGGTGGTGATGCCGGGCGGCTTCGTCCGCATCGCCGACGATCTCGACGCCCGCGCCATCACGCTGCAGCAGGGCGGCCGCACCGCCGACGCCTGGATTCTCTCCGACAAGCCGGTCGCGCCGACCACGCTGTTGCCGACGCCGGACCGGATCGCCATCAACCGCGCCACCGGCGCGCTGCCGAGCCGCGCCGCCGCCAATCTGTTCTGGCTCGGCCGCTACGTCGAGCGCGCCGAGGCGACGCTTCGCCTGGTCCGCGCGCTGGTCAACCGCGCCACCGAAGCGAGCCAGACCGAGCGCGACGTCAACGCCGATATCGTGTCGCTGCTCGGCAACTGGGAGGCGATCCCCGAGGACATGCTGGCGGTGCGGCCGGCGCTGGTCGCGGCGACGGTGCTGCAGCAGCGCGAGCTCAGCGGCGCGCTGCCATTTCTGGTCGGCGCCGCGCATGTCGGCGGCGTCGGTGATCCGCGACCGCTTCTCGCCGGACGCCTGGCGGGCGCTCACCGAGCTGCTCGACATGATCCGGGCGCCGCTCGGGCAGGGGCCGAGCGAAAGCGCGATCTTCGAGCGCGTCAACGGGGCGCTGCGGATCCTCGCGTCGTTCTCGGGCCTGGCCCAGGAGAACATGAGCCAGCTCGCCGGCTGGCGCTTTCTCGAAATCGGCCGCCGCATCGAGCGGACGCGTCGCGACCTGCGCCTTCATCCGCCAGTTCGCCTTCGGCGCGAAGCCCGACGGCGGCCTCGACGTGCTGCTGGAGCTGGCCGACAGCCAGATCACCTACCGGCTGCGCTATGTGATGGTGGCGGCGGCGGCGCCGGTGATCGATCTGGTCGCGCTCGATCCGAACAACCCGCGCTCGATCGTGCATCAGCTCGCCCGCATCGAGACGCATCTCGCGGCGATGCCGAAGCGCGACGAGGGCCGGCTCACGCCGCCCGAGCAGATCGCCATTGCGCTGGCGACCCGGATGCGGACCGCCGAGGTCGCGGCGATCGACGATCAGGCGTTGGACGACGCGCAATCGACCCTGATGAAACTGTCCGACGTGATCGCCTCGACCTATTTCACCACCCGGGAGCGCTCCGAAGCGGCGTGGGAGGCGCTGGCGTGATCTACGACGTCCGCCAGGCCACGATCTACCACTATGCCTCGCCGGTCGCGTATGCGCATCACGTGCTGCGCCTGACGCCGATCGACCGCGAGCACCAGCGCGTCCACGCCACGGCGCTCGACATCGAGCCGATGCCGATCGAGCGCCGCGAGGGCCAGGACTTTTTCGGCAACCGCATCACATGGATCGTCTTCGACCAGCCGCACGACAAGCTGACGGTGCGGGTCGCGGCGCGCATCGCGGTGGACCGCGGCGCGCCGGCCCGGCCCGAGACCACGCCGCCCTGGGAGGAGGTCCGCGCCTTGGCCTTCGCCTGCGCCGATCTGTCGCCGCAGGCGCCGTCGCATTTCCTGTTCCCGAGCCGGCAGGTGTCGCTCGATCCGGAAATCCGCGACTACGCGGCCTTGAGCTTTCCGCCGGGGCGCACGGTGCTCGATGGCGCCACCGACCTGATGAACCGCATCAAGGCGGAGTTCGTCTACGAGCTCGGCGCCACCACCGCCTCGACCACGCCGCCGATGTCGTTCGCGCTCCGCCGCGGCGTCTGCCAGGACTTCAGCCACATCATGATCTCCGGCATGCGCTCGCTCGGCCTGCCGGCCGCCTATGTCAGCGGCTACCTGCGCACCGTGCAGAAGCCCGACGAGGCGCGGCTGGAGGGCGCCGACGCCATGCACGCCTGGGTGCATGGCCTGGTGCGGCGAGGCTGCCGGCTGGATCGGCCTCGATCCGACCAACGGCATCCTCGCCGGCAACGACCATGTCGTGCTGGCGGTCGGCCGCGACTACGCCGACGTGGCGCCGATCGGCGGCGTCATCTTCGCCTCCGGCGCGCAGCGGCTGGAGACCTCGGTGCAGGTCGTGCCGGTCGGCTGATCCATCAAATGACACATCGAATTCGCAGGCCGTTCGGCTTGCATTTCCGGCCGCTGCTCCCATCTCAGCGGCCATGAGCACGTTCCAGTTCGGCGACTATCATTTGAGCTTTGCGGGGCAGTCGCGGGCCGAGCGGGTCGCGCGGCTCGACGCGCTCGCCAACCTGCTCGACACCGCGTTCGTCATTCCCGGCACCAGCGTCCGCTTCGGCTTCGACGCCATCGTCGGCCTCGTCCCCGGCATCGGCGACGCCATCACCACGATGGTCTCGCTCTACATCGTGCGCGAGGCCCGCGCGCTCGGCGCGCCGCGTCACGTCATCGCGCGCATGCTGATGAACGTCGCGCTCGACGGCGTGGTCGGCGCGGTGCCGCTGCTCGGCGACGCCTTCGACGTGATGTGGCGGGCGAATCGGCGTAACGTCGCGCTGCTGCGAAACCATCTCGATCGCGAGGCGCGGCGATGACGGCTCCATTGGTGGTGTCGATCCCCCATCGGCTCGGCAAGGACGGTGCGATCCGCCGCCTGCAGCACGGCCTTGGCCAGGCCAAGACCAGCTTCAGCCATCTGATCACCATCGAGCAGGAGGTCTGGCAGGGCGACGCGCTGACCTTCCGGCTTCGCGCGATGGGCCAGGGCGCCAGCGGCGTGATCCATGTGTTCGACGACCACCTGCGCCTCGAAGTGGCGCTGCCGTGGCTGCTCGCCAAGCTGTCCGAGCGCTTCGTCCCGGCGATCCAGAAGGAAGGCCAGCTGCTGCTGCGGTGAAGCGAAGCAAGTATCGGCTCTGCCAGCTAATCCGTCCGCCAGCGGCCGAAGTGCACTCTCGGCCCGGCGCACGATCTCGTTCAGCACGATCGCCATCGCCGCCAGCACCGAGATCAGGCCGAGCAGCTTGGTCGGATCGAAGTTCTGCGTGAACAGCTGCGTGAAATAGCCGATGCCGGCGGTCGACACATAAAGCTCGGCCAGCAGCACGCCGAGCAGCACGCCGGTCATGCCGAGCCGCATGCCGGCGAAGAAGCTCGGGATCATGTGCGGGAAGATCACCCAGCGGAAAATCTGCCAGCGGCTCGCGCCCATCGAGTGCGCCGCCGTCATCAGGATCGGCTTGATGTTCTGCACGCCGGCCGCGACGGTGACGATGATCGGGAAGATGCCGTGGGTGACGCCGAAGGCGATCTTCGATGGCGGGCCGATGCCGAAATACAGGATGAACAGCGGCAGGATGGTGATCTGCGGGTGCCGTAGAGCAGCAGGATGATCGGCATGAAGCTGCGGTTGGAGAAGCGCGACAGCCCGACCGCGAGGCCGACCGCAAGCCCGATCGCGACCGAGATCGCGAACGCGACGCGCGAGCTCCCAGAAGCGTGATGCCGCAGCGCCGCGCGGCACGCCCTGGGTTTCGAACAGAGCGCCGAGCGAGGCCACCACCCGCGACGGCGGGCTGAGGAACATCGGATCGATCCACAAGCGCGCCGCGATCTCCCACAGCAGCAGCAGCGCCGACGACGACGCGCGAGCCGCGCCAGCCCCGGATGGCGCAGCAGCGAGCGCTTGAGATGGCGCGGCTCGCTCATCGGCGCTTCGCCCGGCGTTCCAGCGCGCTGACCGCGGTGTTGAGCAGCGCCGCGATCACCACCGCGAAGGCGATGTAGGCGAACATCCGCGCCGTCTCCATGCCTTCGGCCAGATGCACGATGCGGTGGCCGAGGCCGGCCAGCGAGGCGATGGTCTCGCTGCCGAGGATCGACAGCAGCGCGACCGTGAAGCCGATGCGCAGCCCGGTCAGGATCACCGGAAACGCCGCCGGCAGCAGCACATGGCGGAACATCTGGACAGTCGGAGGCGCCCATCGAGCGCGCCGCGGTGACGAAGATCTTGTCGACATAGCCGAAGCCCGCGATGGTGTTGAGCACGATCGGGAAGAAGCTGATGGTGGTGCCGAGCGCGATCTTCGAGCCCGGGCCGAGCCCGAAGAACAGCACATAGAGCGGCAGGAACAGGATGATCGGCACCGAATAGATGCCGGCCAGCAGCGGCTCGAACACCTTGATCGAGATAGGGCGAGCGGCTGATCAGATAGCCGAGCGTGACGCCGCCGGTGCAGGAGATCGCGAACGCGATCGCCAGCTCGGTCAGCGTCACCCGCAGATCGGGCCAGAACTCGCCGGTGCGCGAGCACGTCCGTCAGCTCGTGCCAGACATTGACCGGGTTGGGCAGCAGGATGCGGCTGATGCCCCAGTAGGTCGTGCCGAGATACCAGAGCAGCGAGCACGCCGAGCGACGAAGCCGACCTGCACGGCGCGGCTCGCGAGCTTGTCGCGCCGGTCCCGCCGCGCGCTCATGGCTGCCGGCCCGCCGCGGCCGACTGCTCGACGGCCTTGCGGATTTCGTCGTGCAGCAGCTCGTAGAGCGTGTTGCGCAGCTGGCCGAACTTCTCCGTGGTGACGAAGGCGGGCTTGCGCGGATGCGGCTCGTCGACCGCGATGATCTCCTTGATGCGGCCGGGCCGCGCCGAGAACACCGCGACGCGGTCGGCGAGGAACACCGCCTCGCCGAGCGAATGGGTGACGAACACGATGGTCTTGTCGGTGCGCGACAGCAGCACCGAGAGGTCCTCGCCGAGGATCATGCGGGTCTGCTCGTCGAGCGCGCCGAACGGCTCGTCCATCAGCAGGATGTCGGTCTGCAGGCTGAGCGCGCGGGCGAGCGCCGCGCGCTGGCGCATGCCGCCGGAAAGCTGCGCCGGATAGTGGCCCATGAAATCCTTGAGGCCGACCGCCTCGAGCGACTTGCCGCGCGCGCGGCTCCTGCTCGGCCTTCGGCACGCCCTGGAACACCATGCCGAGCTTGACGTTCTCGATGACCGTGCACCAGGGAAACAGCGCGTTCTCCTGGAACACGAAGGCGATGTCGTGCGGCAGCGGCCCGCGCACCGGCTTGCCGTGCGACCTCGACCGTGCCGGTGGTCGGCGTCGAGCAGGCCGCCGATCATGTTGAGCAGCGTGCTCTTGCCGCAGCCGCTCGGCCCGATCAGGCAGAGCAGTTCGCCGCGCGCGATGTCGAGCGAGGTGTGCTAGCAGCGCCTGCACGAACTGCGGCTCGCCCGGCTCGCCGAACTGATGCGAGACGTCCCTGACCCGGATCGGCGACGTCGTCCGTGCGCGTCATTTCGGCAGGATACGCTTCGTGATGCAGCTTCGACATGTCGGGCTTCTCCGGCAGCAGCTTGGTGTCGACGAAGGAGTCGCCAGCACGTCCAGCGCCTTCGGCTCGAAATGCCCGTCGGTGCTGAAGATCGGCATGGTGTCGTCGTAGCCTTCGGTCGCGACCGCCTTCGACACGCCGGTCTTCTGCGCGGCGATGCGCGATGGCCTTGTCCTTGTTGTCGCGCATGAAGCGGATGGTTTCCATCCAGCCGGCGAGGAAGGCCTTGAGCGCCGTCCGGATTGCTCTGCGATCAGCTTGTCGCTGGCGTAGATGACGTGGACGTGGAAGTCCTTCACGCTGTCGCCGAACTTCACCAGGATGCGGCCGCTGCCCTCCTCGACCAGCTTGTAGACGGTGACGCTGTCGGTGGTGACGCCGTCGATCTGGTTGGTCTTCAGCGCCGCGATCTGCGCCGCGGCGGCGCCGAGCGGCGCGATCTTGATGCCGTCGGTGCCCCAGCCCTGCGAGCGCGAAAGCTGCATGGTCAGCCAGTAGGTCAGCGAGCCCGCGGTCGAGACGCTGACCTTCTTGTCCTTGAGGTCGGCGACGGTCTTGATCGGGCCGTCCTTGAGCACCACCAGCATGATGGTGTTCGGCGCGTTGGCGAGCGCGGCCACCGCCTTCATCGGCGCGCCCTTGACGATGGTGGCGAATGCCGGCCCGCCGCCGAGCGCGATGTCGATGCCGTCGGCGGCCAGCGCCTGCATCATCTTGGCGTCGCCGCCGAACGCGCTGATCTCGACGTCGAGGCCGTGCTTCTTGAAGATGCCGGTCTCGACGCCGATGTCGGCCGGCACGAAGGCGAACTGGTTGGGCTGCGCCTTGCCGACGCGGAGCTTGGTCTCGGCGCCGGGCGGTGCCGCAGGCGTCAGAGCGTCAGAGCACGCGACGGCGAACGAGGCCGAGTCGCAGCAGCGGCTGATTCGTCGACCGCGATCGTCCATTTGCGCCGTTTCCTTGCCTCTGCGGCTTCGCTTTCTTGCCGGCTTTGCCTTGCGGCCGATCCTAGCCGCTTTCGCAGCTTCTGCGTGGCGGTTTCGTCGAGCGACATGTTGCCTCGGACCACCACGCCGTAGAGCTTGCGCGCCGCCGCCGCCGAGATGAAGCCCTCGGCGACGTCGTCGCGCGACCAGCGCCGGCCGGGCGATCGAACGGATCGCCCCAGCCGCCGCCGCCGCCGGTGCGCACGATCGCCTCGGCGCCGATCGCCACCGGGATATGGAAGCCGCCCATCATCGTGAATTTCTTCTCGCCGGGCCGCTTCAGCAGATAGCCGCCGGGCTCGCCCGGCGTGCCGCCCCGGATGCCCCAGGGCGGGCGCTTGCTCCGCCGCGGCATCTCGAAATTCCATTTGCCCTCGACCAGGTTCTTCACCCGCATGTCGATGCCGAGCCCGCCGCGGAATTTTCCGGCGCCGCAGGAATCGGTGCGCAGCCCGCGGCTCTCGCACCACCACCGGGCATTTCAGCTCGATGCCCTCGATCGAGCCGTTGCGCACGTCGCCCTGGCAGACCGAGACGGTGCCGGACTCGCCGTCCTCGAACGGCCGGCCGCCCCAGCCGCCGCCCTCGATGCTCTGCACCACGAAGCGGCGTTTGGTCTTCGGATGCGTGCCGAAGAACACCACCGCGCCGCCGAGCAGCCCATGATGCCCGGCCGGCACGCGGTCCGGCATCGCCTTGGCCAGCGCGCCTGACGATGGCAGTCGACCACCGTCGGCACGATGCCGCTCCAGCCCGCCATCGGCGCGGGGAAGCGCGCCATCATGATGTTGCCTTCGGGGATGATGACCTTGAGCGCGCGGAACGAGCCTTCGTTGACCGGATCGAGCGGGCCGGTCAGCGCCTTGTAGGCGACGCGCGCGCCGGCATAGGTGCGCGAGTTGATCGCGGCCTTGCGCTCGGCCGAGCAGCCGGACAGGTCGATGGTCATGTCGCCGGACTTGACCGTGACCTTGACGTGGATCGGCACCTCTTCGCCCTTGAGCACGCCGTCGTCGTCGATCGAGGCCGACGCCTCGTAGACGCCGTCGGGCAGCTGCGCCACCACGTTGCGGCACTTCTGCTCGGTCTCGTCGAAGATGCGGTCGATGGCGGCGAGCAGCGTGTCGCGGCCGTATTTGTCGAACAGCTCGTCGAGCCGGCGCGCCGGCGAGGCGGCACGCCGCCATCTGCGATTTCATGTCGCCGAGCGAGGATTCCGGAAAGCGGATGTTGTCCTTGATGACGCGGTAGAGCGTGCTCGCTGAGCTTGCCTTCCTCGTAGATCTTGAGCTGGTCGAGCTGCAGCCCTTCGAGCCACGGATCGGCGACGGTCGCGCCGGCGCCGAAGCCGGTCGAGGTGCCGCCGACGTCGATCCAGTGCGCGCGCACCATCAGGAACATCAGCAGCTCGCCCTTGTAGAAATAGGGCATGTAGATGACGACGTTGTTGAGGTGCTGGCCGGCCACCGCCTGGTGGTTGGTGATGATGACGTCGCCCGGCTTGAAGCCGTCGCGCGCCGTAGCGCTGCATGCCGTCGGTGACGAGCACGCCCAGGTCGGCGACGAAATGCGACACGCCGCCGACGTTCTGCGAAATCAGCTCGCCCTTGGTGTCGAGCAGCGCGGTGCAGTAGTCGCGCACCTCGTAGATCATCATGTTGTAGGAGGTGCGCTGCAGGTCGGCCGCCATCTCGTTGGCGACGGCGGGCAGCGCGTTGCGGATCACTTCGAGCGTGACGGTGTCGAGCTTCATCGCGCGGCTCCGATCGTGATGATCAGCTCGCCGGATCGGCGCACCTGGCAGCGTGTCGTTCTCGAACAGCACCGTGGTGGTGCCGTGCTCCTGGATGAGCGCCGGGCCGGCGATCTCCGCGCCGGCGCCGAGCGTCTCGCGGCGATAGACCTTGGCCGTGCAGCGGCTTCGCTGCGCCGAGGTGAAATAGGCCTGCGCGCTCGCCGGCCGGCGTCGCCGCGCCCGCCGCGCCGAGGCTCGGGAACTTCAGCTTCGGCCGCTTGCCGATGGCGCCGAGCCGGATGTTGACCATCTCGACCGGCTCGTCCGGCGAATGGTGCGCGTAGCGGTGCTCGTAGAGCTCGTCGAACGCGGTGCGGATCGCCTTGCGGTCGCCGCGTCTTGAGCTGCGTCGAGCTCGACCGGCACCGACAGCGTGAACTCCTGGCCCGACATAGCGGATGTCGAGACTGGATCTGGTACTGCGCGTCCTTGCCGTGGCGCAGGCTCGGCCTTGGCCTCCGCCACCATCTCGTCGTGCACCGTCGACCAGCTTGCCGAAATCGACGCTGGCGAGATCGGAATAGACCGTGCGGGTGAAGTCGTGGCGCTCGTCGGCGAGCAGCATGCCGAGCGCCGAGAAATGCGAGGGGAACAGCGGCACGATCACGGTCGGGATGTAAAGCTCGCGCGCGATGGCGCAGACATGCAGCGGGCCCGCGCCGCCCGACGCCACCAGCGCGAAGTCGCGCGGGTCGTAGCCCTTGGCGACCGACACCTCGCGCACCGCGAGCGACATCTTGTTGATGGCGATATCGACGATCGCCTGCGCCGCCGCGACCGTGTCGAGCTTCAGCGGCTCGGCGATCTTCTCCTTGATGCCGCGCCGCGCGCCGTCGGCGTCGAGCTTCATGGTGCCGCCGAGGAAATTGTCCGGGTCGAGCCGGCCGAGCACCACATTGGCGTCGGTGATGGTCGGCTCGGTGCCGCCGCCGCGATAGCAGATCGGGCCCGGGATCGGCGCCCGCGCTCTGCGGGCCGACCTTCAGCGCGCCGATGTCGTCGAGCCAGGCGATCGAGCCGCCGCCGGCGCCGACCTCGACCACGTCGATCATCGGCAGCATCACCGGATGGCCCGCTGGCATAGCCGCCGACGTAATAGCCCGGCGCCAAGCGTCGGCTCGCCCTCGCGGATGAGGCTCGCCTTCGCCGTGGTGCCGCCCATGTCGAACGAGATGACGTTGGCGAAGCCCAGCGCCAGGCCGACCTGCGCCGAGGCGATGATGCCGCCGACCGGCCCGGACTCCATCATCGCCACCGGCCGCTCGGTCGCGACCTCCGGCGTCATCACGCCGCCGTTGCGAGCGCATGATCGAGAGATCGCCCTTGAAGCCGATGCCGCCGAGGCTCGACTTCAGGTCCTTCACATAGCCGCCGACCTTCGGCCCGATATAGGCGTTCACCACCGTGGTCGACATCCGCTCGAACTCGCGATACTCGCGCAGGATGTCGTGCGACAGCGACAGATACACGCCCGGCATCGCCTTCTTGATCATCGCGCCGGCGACGCGCTCGTGCTCGGGATTGGCGTAGGCGTGCAGGAAGCACACCGCGACCGCCTCGACGCCCTCGGCCTTCAGCGCCTTGCAGGCGGCGGCGACGCTCGCCTTCTTCAGCGGCTCGTGCACCTCGCCGCCGGCCAGCAGCCGCTCGTCGACCTCCAGCGTGTCAGCGCCGCGACACCAGCGGCTTGTGGCGGTGGAAGAACAGATTGTACGCCTCGGGCCGGTTGCCGCGGCCGATGATGTAGACGTCGCGGGTGCCGCGCGTCACCACCAGGCCGGTCTTGGCGCCCTTGCGCTCGATCAGCGTGTTGATCGCGGTGGTCGAGCCGTGGATCAGCTCGTCGATCTTGCCGGCGTCGATGCCGCTTTCGCGGAGGCAGTTGATGACGCCCTGGGTCAGCTCGCGCGGCGTGGTCAGGCTCTTGGCCTGCACGAAGGCCTGCGTCTCGTCGTCGAACCCGATCAGGTCGGTGAACGTGCCGCCGATATCGACCGCCACAAAGATCACGCAATCACTCCTGCTTTGGCGGCGCTGGCGTTGTCCGGTGAACTGGGCTTCAATCGCGGCGGGAATTGCACGCGACGATACCGACAATCCCGGAGCCGCTCAATGCCAGCCAGTTTTCGCCAGATCATCGACAAGGCCGTCAAGGACAAGCGGTTCCTGGTTGTCCCCGGCGCGCATGACGCGCTCTCCGCGCGCATCATCCAGAAGCTCGGCTTCGAGACCTATTTCATCGGCGGCTTCCCCGCGGTCGGCGCGCGCTACGGCGTGCCCGACGTCGGCCTCAAGGGCTTCGGCGAGATCGCCGCCTGCGTGCGCGACATCATGGCGGCCTGCGACCTGCCGGTGTTCGTCGACGGCGACGACGGTTACGGCGACGTCAAGAACGTGGTGCACACCGTGCAGAGCTACGAGCGCATGGGCGTCAGCGCCATCCTGATCGAGGACCAGCAGTGGCCGAAGCGCTGCGGCCACATGGTCGGCAAGAAGGTGGTGCCGGTCGAATTCGCGGAGGCGAAAATCCGCGCCGCCTGCTCCGAGCGGATCAACCCGGAGACCTGGATCCTGGCCCGCACCGACGCCCGCGCGGTCTACGACCTCGACGAGGCGATGCGCCGCGCCGAGCGCTACATCCGCGCCGGCGCCGACGGCATCTTCATCGAGGCGCCGCGCAGCCTCGAGGAGCTGAAGACGCATCGGCAAAGCGTTCGACATGCCGCAAATCTGCAATCCGCTGATGGGCGGCCACACGCCGATCCTGACCATGGACGAGCTCGGCGAGCTCGGCTTCAACTGCGCGGTGCTCGGCCTCGACACGGTGATGCACGCCGCCAAGGCGATCGAGGACGTGCTGCTCGACATGAAGTCGGGCAAGTTCGCGCTGCGCAACAGCGGCATGAATTTCGAGGACTACAAGAAGGTCGTCGGCTACGACAAATGGGAGAGCGTCGACGAGCGGTTCGCGCCGCGTTGATCGCCAGCCTCTCCCCGTCATTCCGGGGCGCCGCGCAGCGGCGAACCCTGAATCCATAACCCGCAGCAGCGTCCGGCAAAACGGCTTGACAGGATCATATTCCTTGGGATAGTATTCCCATACCCTGCTTGTTGAGGGGCGTCAACCGGTGGCGCCTGTTGGCAGAAGCAGGGGCGGCGCCCGCGGGTTCGGCTTAGCCGGCCGACTCTCGGGAGGCCTCGGGGCCCCGCCCTACGGGCACTACGACCCGTGTGCAGGGAGCCTGCTGGACCGCCGAAGCCGATCGCTCCGGAGGGCAAGCGCGGCCCGAGGTCAGTGGAGACGGCCACCGCGCCGCTTCACGAAAACGCCGCGGTGGAGCGCCGAGAGGCGAGGGCCCCGATCGCAAGGGACCCGAGCACGCCTCGCAAGCGTGCTCCGGGCCGCGCGCAGCGGCCCGGTGGGGCGACAGCCCCGGGCGCCTGTCGGCGCTCCGCCCCCCTCGCAATTTGCGAGGGACTCGAAAGCCGGGCGCATCGCGCGCCGCGGCGGCGATTGCCATGCGAAAAATTCAACCCGACAACCTGGAGAACCGATGATGACGACAACACTGCCCGATCGACGCACGCCCGAGCAGGTCGCAGCAGGCGAGCGCTGGGCGCGCAAGCACGAGGCCAACGGCCGCATCCGCTGCAACGTGATGCAGTTCTGGCGAATGTGCGCAAAGTCGCGGTGCCGGCGCCAACGCTCCTGCACCGGCGAACCGCAGGCCTGCTTCGAGCGGCACTGGGCGCTGTTCCCGGAGGATCTGAAGGAGTGGGTTCGTGGCCTCATCCTGGCGGGGCAAGCCGGTGCAACAAAGGAAGAGCGCGTCCGCGCCGCAGAGGCGAGGCGGATGGCATATCTGAAATTGATCGAAGCGAAGGAAGCGCGTCAGGCAGAGCAGGTTTCAACGCCGCACGTGCTGGACGATCAAGCTGCGGAGATTCGGATCAGGCGGCTGTGACGTGTCACCGCTCCACGTCGATTCCGGGACGTCGACCGCAAGTGGCGGGTCAGGGGAAGTCCGATCAGAGCACGACGCCTACCCCGCCTTGTTCCGCGAGCTGCAGAGGATCGCGCCGTTTCGGCAATGCTCCCGAATCAGACGTTCGAGAGGTCTGCGCGAGCCTAGACCAGCGCCGGCTCTTTCTTCGTCGCCTTCGCCGGGGCAGGGTCCTTCAACCCGAGGATCCGCCGCGCGTTGTCATAGAACAGCTTCTGCTTGTCGGCCTGCGACAGCCGCACGTCCTCGAGAAGCTTCAGGCACGGCGCCGGATCCCAGCACGGATAGTCGGTGCCGTACATCACGTGATCGAGCCCGTAATAGTCGATCGCGAACTGCATGCCGGCGGTGTGCGGCGACACCGTGTCGGTGTACATGCGCTTGAGGTACTCGCTGACCGGCCGCGGCAGCTTGGCGGCCTTCGAGTTCTTGTCCATCCGGCCGGACTGGTACGGCAGCGCGCCGCCGGTGTGCGACATCACGATCTTGAGGTTCGGATGCCGCTCCATGGTGCCGGACAGCACCAGCCGCATCGCGGCGGTGCTGACCTCGATGACGCGGCCGAGGCTGAGATGCAGCGCGCCGTCGTAGCCGTCCGACAGCATGTCCTGGAAGATCACGTCGGTCGGGTGCAGGAACAGCGGCAGTCCGAGCTTCTCGCAATGCGCGTAGAACGGCTGCAGCCGCTCGGAGTCGATGCGGGCGTCGGCGCCGACCGAGCCGGGCAGGTTGACGCCCATCAGGCCGAGCCGGTTCACCGCGTCGTCGACCACCTCGATCGCGACCTTGGTGTCCTGCAGCGGCACCGCGGCGCTGGCCCACAGCCGGCCCGGATACTTCTTCTGCGCGGCCGACATCTCCTCGTTCCACATCAGCGCGTAGTCGCGGCCTTCTCCGATCGGCATGTCGGAGAACGACACCGAGAACGGCCCGATCGAGCAGACCACGTCGACCCGGTGGCCGAGGCTGTCCATGTATTCGAACTGCTTGTCGAGATCGAACCACTCGGCCCAGGAGTTCAGGTGCTGACCGGCATCGGTGCCGCGCATGTAGTCGTAGCCGCCGCGCTTGTTGACCTGGCTCCGCGGGTAGTCCTGCCGCGTGCAGAGCTTGTCGAAAATCGAGCGCGGCCACCAATGGAAATGGGAATCGATGATGTGCATGGAGCGCAGTCCTGCAAACGGCCGATGATTTAACAATTTTACGGCCAGCGCCGTTCCGGGTCAACGCGCCGCGTCCCGGATGCATGGCATAAGTCGCGGTTTTCTGTAATGATTCCGCGACAAGGCCGGCGCCGAGCGGCCATCGAGGAGGATGCCATGCGAGCGATGTTCCGCGTGATGCTGTGCGGTCTGGCCGTGCTTGTCGTGACGCCGGCCGGCGCCGCCGAGAAGCTTCGGGTCGGCAAGGCCGTGGCGTTTGCCTGGACCTTCACGCCGCTCGACGTCGGCGTTGCGACCGGCCAGTTCGCCAAGCATGGCCTCGACGTCGAGATTTCGGCCGCGGCGGGCGATGCCAAGCTGCAGCAGGCGCTGGCGGCCGGCAGCCTCGACATGGGCGTCGGCAGCGGCCCCGGCATGGCGTTCATGGCGAAGGGCGTTCCGGCCAAGGCGGTCGGCGTGATGTACGGCGCGCCGAAGAACATGGCGGTGATGGTCGCCTACAACTCGCCGATCAAGACGGTCGACGACCTCAAGGGCAAGAAACTCGGCTGCACCACGGTCGGCTCGCTGACCTACTGGATCGGCGACCGCATCACCCAGCAGAAGGGCTGGGGCGCCGACGGCATCAAGATGGTGCCGATCGGCGGCATGCCGCCGGCCCGCGCCGCGATGAAGACCAACCAGATCGACGGCTATATCGGCGCGCTGGAGAGCGGCTACTCGCTCGAGGAGCAGAAGGAATGGCGGGTCATCACCAGCGCCACCCCATTCGTCGAGGATTTCATCACCCACGTATTCTTCGCGAGCAACGATTTGATCGAGAAGAAGCCCGAACTGGTCCGCGCCTTCCTGAAGGGCTGGATGGACACCATTGCTTTCATGAAGGCCAACAAGGACAAGACCGTGGAGATCACCTCCAAGGTGATCAATGTCAGCCCGGCGGTCGCCGCCCGCGCCTATGACGAGCAGATCGGCACTTTCAGCACCGATGGCACATTCAATCCGAAGGCGGTCGCCACCCTGAAAAAGTCGTTCATCGAGATGGGCTTGCTGAAAGAGCCTCCGGCGGACGATGTGATGTTCACCACGGCATTCGTGCCGGTCAAATAGGGCAGAATCCGTCAGCATGGTCAGCGCCGATATCGATCCGGCTGCAATCCTGAACCGCGTTGTCGAATACGCGGCGCAGAATCTGCGCGTCGAGAAGGTGCTGATCCAGCTTGGGCTCGACCCGGCCAACATTACCTACGACGTGGTGTTCAACCGCCTGCTCGATATCTTGATCGCCAACATCAACGTTGCCAACACGCTGGCGCTGATCGGCGCCACGCTCTACGTCGCCACGCTGATGGTCCGCACGATCGTGCCGCTTCGCGTCATCGGCATCGTCAGCATGCTGTTCTTCGTCGCCTATGGCGCGCTGGCCGGCGCGGTATCGACCATGCTGCTCTATCTGCTGTCGCTGCCGATCAACGTCATCCGGCTCCGCCAGATGCTGACCCTGGTGAAGAAGGCGCGGGTCTCGGCGCAGGGCGACCTGTCGATGGATTGGCTGCGGCCGTTCATGACGCCGCGGAAGTACAAAGAGGGCGACGTGCTGTTCCGCAAGGGCGATGTCGCCAAGGAGATGCTCTACACGGTGAGCGGCAACTTCCTGATCAAGGAGATCGGCATCAAGCTGCCGCCCGGACGCATCATGGGCGAGCTTGGGTTTGTCGATCCGAACAACCGCCGGACCGCGACCGTCGAGAGCCTCGAGGACAGCGCGGTGCTGACCATCACCTACGACCGGCTGCTCGAGCTGTACTTCCAGAATCCGGAGTTCGGCTACTACTTCCTGCGGCTCACCACCGAGCGGCTGATGCAGAACATCAATCGGCTGGAGGGCAGCTTGGCCGACACCAAGGCGCAGATTGCCGCGGCCGCATCGCCGGTCGCGACCTGACGGCGCCTTAGAGGTCGATCCGCATGCCCTCGCGCGCCACGATGGTGCCCGGCCGCGCCGCTTCGGCCGCGGCCTTGATGTTGTCCATGAAGGCGTCGTCGTGGTCGGGATCGTGATGGAACAGGCACAATTGTTTGGCGCCGGCTGCCTCAGCGAGGCGCACGCCTTGCTGCCAGCTCGAATGTCCCCAGCCGGCGCGGGTCGTCAGCTCCGCGTCGGTGTAGGTCGCGTCGATGATGACCAGCGCGGCGTCCTTGGTGAGCGCCAGCAGCGCCGGGTCGGCGGGCCCATCGGTCAGTTCGACATCGGTGGCGTACACCACCGCACGGCCGCCGTACTCGATCCGGTAGCCGATGGCGCCGCCGGGATGATTGAGCGGCGCCGTCCGCAACGTCACGCCGGGCCGCGGCTGGATCACCGAGCCAGGGGCGACGTCGTGGAATTCGAGCTGGGCGTGCAACGCGTCGACCTGCAGCGGGAAAAACGGCGCGCTCATCAGCTTGCGCACGGCCTTCTCGACGCCGCCGGTGGGCTGCAACGAGCCGGCCCAAACTCGCACCACCTGCCCGGTCACGAACAGCGGCGCAAAGAACGGCAGCCCGACCACGTGGTCGATGTGGGCGTGGCTGAGGAAGATGTCGAAGTCGGTGCCGATGTTGGCCTCGACCAGCGCGTTGCCGAGCGGGCGGATTCCGGTGCCGGCATCGAAGATCAGCGTATCCGCGCCGCAGCGCACCTCGACGCATGGCGTGTTGCCGCCATAGCGCAACGTGGTCGGTCCGGCACAGGCGATACTGCCCCGGACGCCCCAGAATCTCACCGACATGGAGGGTGGTGACGAAGACGCTTCGTCAGATGTCATTCCGCAGTTCCATAAGCCCCGTTCAACCGCCTCCGAGCGCTACAATCGGGGCAAAGCGTCCGCTTCTGGAAGTGCGAAAGGTCACACGGCGCGATTTAGCGCGGTATTTCAACAAGTTATTGGCGTTGTGTGAAGGCGACGGGACTACTTGCTGTCCAGCGCATAGGCGCCGTCCCAGTCTTCGGGCGGCGGCGTCACCATGAAGGAACGGATGCGCGCGCCGTAGATGTTGTAGAGCGTCTTGAAGCGGTTTTCCTCGTCGGCCGCCAACCCCTGCTCGACCGCGGCGAGCGCACCGGTCCAGTCGCGGCTCCGATAGCGCGACAGCATGTTGAGGTTGAGCTCGCGCCATCGCTCGAATCGGCCGGACTGGGCAAAGTCGCTGCGGCCGACGATGGAATAGACCATCTCCGGTTCCTTCTTGCCCTTCACCGCGATGAAATCGAGCTCCAGGATCGCGAACTTGTCCTTCGCCACGTTCGCGGTGCGAGAGCCGATGATGATCGGAAGTCCGTAGGATTTGCACTGGCCTTCCAGGCGGGACGCGAGGTTGACGCTGTCGCCTAGCACCGAATAGTCGAAGCGCAGGTCCGAGCCCATGTTGCCGACCACGCAGCGGCCGGTGTTGATGCCGACGCCGATGTTGATCGGCAGGAACAGCGAGCCGTTGACCTTGGACGCTTCCTCGCGCTCGCGGTTGAGGCGCTCGACACGTTCGAGCATGTCGAGGGCCGCCTCGCAGGCGTTGAGCTCATGGGACGGATCGGACAGCGGCGCGTTCCAGAACGCCATGATCGCGTCGCCCATGTATTTGTCGATGGTGCCCTTGCGATCGATGATGGCGTTGGTGAGCGGAGTGAGGAAGCTGTTCATCAACGCGGTCAGTCCCTGCGGATCGTCCTTGTAGACCTCCGAGATCGTGGTGAAGCCGCGCACGTCGCTGAACATGATCGTCATCTCGCGGGCCTCGCCGCCGAGCACGAGCTTCTCCGGCGATTGCGCGAGCTGCTCGACCAGCGCCGGTGAAAGATATTGACCGAACGCCGAACGGATTTGCCGCCGTTGCGCCTGCTCCTTGACGAAGTTTGTGAACACCATGGTGAGGTAGATGAGCAGGCTCGACAGCAGCGGGAAGGTGAAGTCGATCAGCAGTTGCTGCTCGGCGAACAGATACCAGGAGGTGCCGATCAGAACCGCGGTGAAGGCGGCGCCGAACAGCAGCAGCCACAGCGGCCCGAGAATCGGCGCCAGCCAGATGATGGCGACGCCCATCACGAACGCCGCGCACAGCTCGGCGGCGGCCGCATAATTCGGCTGCGACAGCACGGTGTTGCTCAGGATGCTCTCCAGCACCTGGGCATGGATCTCGACGCCGGGCATGGTCGGATCGTTGGGCGTCGTTTTCAGGTCGAGCAGTCCCGCGGCCGAGGTGCCGATCAGCACAAGACGCTGGGCCACCCGGTCGGCGGGCACGCGGCCTTCCAGCACGTCGACCGCGGAGACGTAGCGGGCCGGATCGTGCGGCGCGAAATGTACCCAGAGCTGGCCGTTGCGGTCGGTCGGCATCTCGAAGCCGCGCAGCGCGACACTCTTGATGCCGGCGGCGTCCATTCTGATGAGGATGGTGCTTTGGCCGGTTGCGACCCGCAGCATCTCGAACGACAACGACGGCATCACCTGGCCTTGCGCCATCATGACCATCGGCACCCGTCGCACGATACCGTCCCGCTCGGTGCGGATGCTGAACAGGCCGCGTCCGGTGGCGGCGTTTTCGAGCACCGGCACGTTCCGCAGCAGCCCCGGAAAGCTGAACAAGTAGGGCTTGGCGTCGCCGCCGAGCGTCGCCACTCCGACCGGCAGCGGCTGCTGTCCCGGTGGCGGCGGCACAAAAGTCGGCAGGCCGGTCTCGCCGAGCACCACCTTGGACTTCTTGATGGCGTCGGCCATCACCTGGTCGTTGCTCGGCAGGGCCTTGAGCTTGTTCTTCGTTTCCTCGTCAAGATCGCGATAACCCTCCGCCGCCAGTGCCGGTGACAAGCGGTCGGGCTCGGCAAAGACAACGTCAAAGGCGACTGCGGCGGCGCCGAGTTGCGTCAACTTGGTGATCATGTCGGCGATGCGCGTGCGCGGCCACGGAAATTGCCCGAGCTTGCGCAAACTCGCCTCGTCGATGTCGACGATGACGACCGGCCGCTGCGTCGAGTCGCGAGGCTTGATGACCTGAAACATATCGAAGGCTCGCAGGCGAAGCTCTTCGAGCGGTAACGGATCGGTGACGCGCAGGAACAGCAGTGCGAACAGCAGCACCACGCACAACGCGCGGGCGGACGTGAACTGCCGTCCCAGACGAGCGAACCATTTCATGTCGAACCAGCCGAACGCGCCGCTCAACCGGCGCGTCCTTCCCCGTCATTTCTCCCGGAACATCCGCATCAGTTGATCATGCAGCGGCTTGACCAGATAGGAAATCATGGTGCGATCGCCCGTCTGCACAAACGCTTCGACCGGCATACCCGGCACGATCTTGACGTCTCCGAGTTTGGCCACCTCTTCGGCCGGCATGCCGATCCGAATGGTGTAGTAGGTCTGGCCGGTGCGCTGGTCGGTGGTCGTGTCGGCGGAAACGCGGGTCACGGTGCCGAGGATTTCCGGCGTGGTGCGCTGGTTGAAGGCTGACAGCCGCAACAGTGCCGTTTGGCCGTTATGCACCTGGTCGATGTCCTGCGGATTGACCTTGGCCTCGACCGTGAGGTTGTCGGAATCCGGGACGATCAGCATGATGACGTCGCCTGCGGTGACGACACCGCCGACCGTATGCGCGTTCGACTGAAACACCATTCCGTCCTGGGGGGCCCGGATGTCGACACGCTTGAGCTGGTCTTCGGCCGTCACCTTGCGCTCGACGAATTCACCGATCTTGCCGTCGATTTCGCGGGTTTCCTTGGCGACCTCGCTGCTCAGATCACGATCAATCTGGATGATCTGTAACTCGGTTTCGGAAATCTTGCCGGAGGCTTGCGCGGTCTGCGCCACCAACTGGCCCGCTTCACCCTCAAGGCGAACCGCCGAGCGTTCGAGCTCGGTAAGCTTGGTGAGCGGAACGAGCTTCTGCTTCCACAGATCGTAGACGCCGTCTTTCTCCCGGTTGATCAACTGCGTTTCTTTTTCTTTGGAGACGCGCTGGGCCTTCAGGCCGCCGATTTCTTCCTTGAGTTGGTCGACCCGCTGCCGAAGCTGCTCCTTCTGACCGATCCGGGCGTTGCGGCGGAGGTCGAAAAGCTTTCGCTCTCCATCGAGGATGGACGCGATCTCCGGCTCCGCGGCGCGTGCCAGCAGTTCGGCAGGAAACTTCACGGAGTCGCGGCCGTCGCGCTCGCTCTCCAGCCGCGCTTTTCGGGCGTAGAGCTCGTCGAGACCTTTGGTGACGATCGCCAGATTGGCACGGGTGACGGTGTCATCGAGACGAACCACAATGTCGCCCTGCTTGACGTGGTCGCCGTCGCGGACGTTGAGTTCGCCGACGATACCGCCGGTCGGATGCTGGACCTTCTTGACGTTGCTGTCGACGACCACCGAGCCTTGCGCGATCAGCGCGCCGGATAATGTCATCGTTCCAGCCCAGCCGCCGACGCCTCCCGCCATCACGAGGACGATCACCAGTCCAGCCAGCATGTGGCGGCTGATCGATTGTCGGTTGTTCACGGCGCTTTTCGGCTTCATGACTTCGCGGTACCGACCTCCGGCACGACCTTCAGCCCGCGTGCCGGCGGCGCTCCGTCGCGTTGTAGCACCTTCGACAGCACCTCGTCCTTCGGGCCAAACGCCTGGACGCGTCCCTGCGTCATCATCAGAAGGAGGTCGACGCCGGCAATCGCGCTCGGCCGATGAGCGACGACCACAACGATGCCGCCGCGGGCGCGTACACTCGTAATGGCCCGGCTGAGCGCTTCATCGCCCTCGGCGTCGAGATTGGAGTTCGGTTCGTCGAGCACGACCAGAAAGGGATCGCCGTATAGCGCGCGGGCGAGCGCGACCCGTTGCGCCTGTCCTGCCGACAACGCCGTGCCGCTTTCTCCCACCTGGGTCTCGTAACCGTTGGGCAAGCCGACGATCAGGTCGTGCACGCCGGCGGCGGTTGCCGCCGCGATGATCGCTTCGGCGTTCTGCGGTTCCAGGAAGCGGCCGATGTTTTGCGCGACCGTGCCGGCCAGGAGCTCGACATCCTGAGGCAGATAGCCGATGTGACCGCCGAGCAACTCCGGTGACCATTGATCGAGCGATGCGCCGTCAAGGCAAATCCGGCCGCGCACTGGCCGCCACACGCCGACCAGCATGCGCGCCAGCGAGCTCTTGCCCGAGCCGCTCGGCCCAATGATGCCGAGGCCGTTGCCGCCCTGCAGGATCAAGCTCGCGTCCTGCACGACGATCTTTTCAGTGCCGGGCGGCGCGACGCTCGCATTCTCCACGACCACGCTTTGGGAAGGTGGCCGCAACTCCATAGGTGGCGCTTGCGTCGGCAACAGCGCGAGCAGGTCGTTCAGACGCTTCCAGCCCTGTCGGGCGCCGACGAAGCCGCGCCAGTTGGCGATTGCCATGTCCACTGGCGCCAACGCCCGAGCACTCAGGATCGAGCCTGCGATGATGATGCCGGCGGTGGCCTGCTGGTAGATCACGAGATAGGCCCCGACGGCGAGGACGCCGGACTGCAGCATCATCCGCAGGACCTTCGAAGCTGACCCAAAGCCGCCAGCGACGTCGCTGGAGCGTTGCTGGGCCGCCAGATATTTTGCATTGGCATCGGCCCAAAGCACCGAGATGCGCCCGGTCATTCCCATCGCCGTGAGCACCTCGGCGTTGCGCCGGCTGGTCTCGGCCAGAGCCGTGCGCGTCATGGCGAACCCGGTCGCGGCCCGCGTCGGATCGCGCGTCATGGTCTCGGTCAACAGCGTGATGATTCCGAGAATGATGGCGCCGAACAGCGCGGCAAACCCGATATAGGGGTGAAACAAGAAACAGATGATGAGATAGACCGGCAGCCAGGGCAGATCGAACAGCGCCGTCGGCCCGGAGCCCGACAGAAACGATCGGAGGCTGTCGAGATCGCGCAACGGCTGCAGCCCTTCATTGCGATTGCCGATCTTGAGCGGCAGCCGCACGATCGTCTCGTAGACTCGGCCGCTCAGCGTTTCATCGAGGCGGGCGCCGATGCGGACCAGGATACGGCCGCGGATCAGATCGAGCAGGCCGAGCGCCGCGTAGAGGCCGCTGGCGAGGATCACAAGGCCGATCAGGGTCGGCACGCTGCGGCTTGGCAGCACACGGTCGTAGACCTCCAGCATGAACAGCGCGCCGGTGAGCATGAGGATGTTGCTCATGCCGCTCATTAGGCCGATCGATATGAAAGCGCTACGGGAAGCGGACAGCGCTTCCGCAATCTCGGAGCGTTGACTGGGCCGACGGCTGGGCTGCCGCATCCACCGGGTCCTTCGATAGCGTTCAGGTGCTGATCGGATAAGCCGCCATCACAAGCATCTTACCAGCAGATGCAACTCTTATTTGAAATTAACCATAAGAATATTGACCATTGAAAACAACGAGTTGAAGCCTGTGCGCCAGTTCACAGGAGCGCGTGTTCGGCCGCGAAACCAAGCGGCGCCTGGGGGGTTAGTCCTAGGAAGGGGGGAAGTCTGATGGATGGGACTTCCCGTGATGGATTGGCGCGACGAACTGATGACCGAAGAGTTTTTCAGATATTCGGCGGAATGCAGGCGATTGGCGAGATTGGCCCGGCCGCTCGCCCGGACCGCCCCAGTCCCAGGCTTTGCGAACCGCGCGGGCTGGCTTGAAAAGCTCGACGCGATTGCGGGCCACTTGTTCAGCCCGTCTGGTCTTTTAAACCCCCGGTCCATGCGAGCCGGGTCTCGCTAACCAGCGCCTATCGCGCCTCGAGCGACCTTGCACCACTCCGCTCCGGCGGCGGTGGCGGAGGACCGACGGGAGGCCTTGGCCCGGACGGCTGCGGTGTCTGGCCGGTGACGATATGCGGCGCCGCCATCGGCAGCGGCCCGCCACCCGGCGGAGGGGGACGGGTTTCCGGGCCAGGCGCTGGGGCCCCAGGGCCGCCGGAGCCGACCGTCCGCGAAATCAAGTCCTGTACCTCCGACCAGGTCCAACTCGATTTTGGTCCGGCCTGTGCTGGGGACTGCTGCGCCGCATTTGAGTTAGCAGGCATTGATGAAAAACGTGGTTAAAATCACGGCAATTGGCAAATGATGAATCGCAATTCCGACCGCTAAATCGTGATGATGACTTACTGGAAAACCTTCTAAAAAGGCATGAATGCATAAACTGATAAACAACAACCACGGAATCTGAGACATTTGTGCGTGCCCGTGAACGTGCCCGTGTTCAGCACCTTTGGAGAAAAATTCAAGAATAATCTGGAATAAAATCCCGACCATAATGAATAAACCAATATTATGATTGTGTGATTCGTAAACTTCCGGCAAGAAATGCATTACGGTTAATGATAATAAAAATGAACCGCTAAATGCAAGCAATAATTTTAGATTGGTTTTGTTTTTTGGTTTTAAAAACAAAGCCACAGCATAACCTAAAAGTACAGAAAATAAGGGTAGTAAGATAATTCATTCTTTATTGTTTAATCGTTGATTTGTTTAATCGGTTAATTGTTTTTGTTGATTTAGCGATTAAACAAGTTAACAATTAAACGACTTAAATCTATTTAAAAATCATGATTAATCGTTCGCTTTCGGTTTTATGGAATTTTTTGAGTTTATAATCTCCAAAAATATCCAAAAGAAAAATTCCGGCTTCGTCCATTAATTCTTCAAAATCTTTTAGTGTTAAGGCTTTTACTTTTTCGGTAAAATGAAATTTTCTGACCATGATCTTCAAAATCTATTTCTTTAAAAATATGACCGTCTTCAACGTATCGTTTGATTTTAAAATCAATTCCATCAACTGTTTTTACTTCTTCAGGAACCAAAGTTTCAATCACTTGATTCACATTCATAAAATCAATTACGGCAAAACCATATTCAGATAAACTTTCTTTGATTGCTTTTAAAGTTGTCAGATTATCATCGTCACTTTCGAAATAACCAAAACTGGTAAACAAATTAAAAATAGCATCAAATTTTTCTTCAAAAGGTTCGCGCATATCGTGCACTTTAAAATGCAGGGTTTCGTTACTGTTTTTGTTGGCTTCGGCAATACTGTTTTCAGATAAATCGGCACCTAATAACATCAAAACCTAGTTGGTTTAAATAAATAGAATGGCGACCTTTTCCGCAGGCTAAATCCAATACTTTTGCTTTTTCAGGAAGATTTAGATAATGGGTAAGATTGTCCATAAAAATCTGAGCTTCTCTGTAATTTCGGTCTTTATAAAGAATGTGATAATACGGAGTATCAAACCAAGAAGTGAACCAGTTTTCGGTGTTACGCTCCTGATTTGGTGTTGATGAGTTTGGTGCTTCAGACATTTATTCTATTTCAATTAATTCAAAGTACCGCAAATTTAGTGTATTTTTGCCGAAAAATAACTATTTCGCGAGGATACCTAATGAAACGTTTGGATACATCTGCGATTGGGGTTGTTTTTTAAACAAAAATAAAGATGGAAGAAAATTTTAGAATGATTGCCAAATGTTTTTTTGGTTTCGAAGAAATATTAGAAAAAGAATTGCGTGATCTTGGCGCTCAGGATGTCGAGAAAGGAGTGAGAATGGTAAGTTTTAAAGGAGATAAAGGTTTTATGTACAAAGCCAATTTATCGTTGAGAACGGCGCTTAAAGTATTAAAACCTATTTACTCGTTTAGAGCAAACAACGAACAGGCATTATACAAAGGGATTTCGGGCATAAATTGGTCAAAATTACTAAATGCAAACCAAACTTTTGTGATTGATGCAACAGTGCATTCGACTTATTTTAATCACTCTGAATTTGTTTCTCAAAAATGTAAAGATGCAATTGTGGATCAGTTCAGAGAAAGAACAGGCCAGCGTCCAAGCATCGATAAAGCATTATCCGGATTTAAGAATTAATGTTCATATTGATAAAGATCAGGTTTCGGTAGCTTTGGATACTTCAGGAAATTCATTGCATCAACGTGGTTATAGAACGGCGACAAATATTGCACCAATAAACGAAGTTTTGGCAGCTGGAATTTTGTTGTTATCAGGCTGGGAAGGACAAAGTCACTTTTTGGATCCAATGTGTGGTTCTGGAACTTTTTTGGCGGAAGCGGCGATGATTGCTTGTAATATTCCGGCGAATATCAACAGAAAAGAATTTGCTTTCGAAAAATGGAAAGACTGGGACAATGATTTATTTGATCAGATCGTAAACAGTTTGATGAAAAAAACAAAGGAATTTCATTATACAATAAAAGGTTTTGATAAAGCGCCAAGTGCTGTAAACAAAGCCAAAGATAATATCAGAAATGCGAATCTTGGAAGATTATGTAACGATTTCAGAAGATAACTTTTTTGATACAGAAAAAGCGGTTGAAGGAAAACTGCACATGGTTTTCAATCCGCCGTACGATGAGCGTTTGGATATTCAGATGGAAGAATTCTATGCTAGTATTGGTGATACTTTAAAGAAAAGCTATCCCGGAACAAACGCTTGGTTTATCACCGCAAACCTTGAAGCGTTGAAATTTGTTGGATTAAAACCTTCAAGAAAAATCAAACTTTTCAACGGAAGCCTTGAAGCACGTTTGGTTAAATACGAAATGTACGAAGGAAGCAAGAGAACGAAATTTCAGATCTAAGGCGCTAAGTTTCTGAGGTACTAAGGTGCTAAGAGATTTGGCTTGCGAAATTTAGTTATATAATAATTTAGGTTCAAAGCTTACGTTCTAAAATAAAAACCTTAGAACCTTAACATCTCAGAACCTTAGCAACTTTAAAAAAAATGACAAAACTACAAGTAAGAGCTTTTTTATTCCAATTAGGAACTTTTGCAATTCTGTTTATAGGAGGAAGATTTATTATTGCACAATATACAGGATTAACAGGAATTTGGATTCCTATGACTTCTTTTATTGTGGCAACTTTAATCGGACCTAAATTTCAGGCTGTAAAAACTAAAGATGGCGAGAAGCTTTTTATGAAATGGATTTTTATAAAGGGAATTAAAGAAATCGGATAAAATTTTAATCGGCATTATGAAGAAAATTGGGCTTATTGGCGGTATCAGCTGGGTTTCAACGGCAGATTATTACAAGCTTATTAATGAAGGAATAAATGAGAAAATGGGAGGTTTGAACTTCTCTGAATGTTTGGTTTATTCGTTCAATTATGCCGATATCAAAAAGAATAATGATAACAACGATTGGAATTCGACTTTTAAAATGCTTTTTAAAGGTTGTGAATTTTTAAAATCGGGCGGGGCAGAAGCAATTGTTTTGTGCGCCAACACAATGCATTTAATTGCTGATAAATTGGAAGAAGCGATTGATTTGCCTCTTATTCATATCGCTACTGAAACGGCTATTGAAATTCAAAAGCAAGAAATTAAAAAAGTTGGTTTATTAGGAACCAAGTTTACAATGGAATTGGATTTCTTTAAAAGTAAACTTGCTGATAAAGGAATTGAAGCAATTATTCCAATTGATCAAAGTGATAAGGATTTTATTCATTATACCATTTTTGAAGAATTAGGCCGAGGTCTTGTAACTGACGAAACTAAAAAGCGTTATATTGAAATTGCTAATGAACTAATTAAAAATGGCGCCGAAGGAATTATTTTGGGCTGTACTGAAATTCCATTAGTAATAAAACCAGAAGATGTTTCGGTTCCAGTTTTTGATACCACTTTGATACATTCAAAAGCAGCAGTTAATTTTCAGCTTTCGTAATAGCTTTTAGAAATGAAATAAAAAAACCACGAATTCATAATTTTGAATTCGTGGTTTTTTATTATGTACTGATTTGTTATTTTTTAGGTGCCTTTTTAGCAGGAACAACAGGAATAACTGTTTTCTTCTTATAAATTGGGATGAAATAAGAAACAGTATAATTAAAACCAATTCCGAAGCTTCCGTCATAAGTTCTATTAAAACCCGGAATATATAAATTGTCGAAACTATCTGGTTTTGTATTTGCAACCAACATTTTCAGCTGTACACCAAAACCAACAAATATATTATTGAAGACTTTTGCTTTTATCCCCATTGCGACTTCAATCCAGCCAGCCGTAAGTCCATTATATTTTTGATGTTCAGTAATTGGAGGTTGTTCGCCCCAATACGGATTTGCATTGTAGATTTTATAACTGTTTAATTCCTGACTAAAAGTACTAAAACCGCCTCGTATACCAATAGTAATTAAGATTTTCCATATCAAGCCAGTTTTGGTACAAATTATAATCAAAACCACCTTTAACATAGGTTCCTGTTGCAGTCGAATTTAATCGGTCATCGTCAGTAGTTTTGTCTTCAAAACCTAGTTCAGCTGCTAAATAATATTTTTTTGTCAGACGACAATCACCAACAAATTCAATTCCTTTATAATCTTTGTCGTAAAAACCACGAGTTAATTTGTACAAATCAACTCCTACACGAAACCGTAACGATCTGTTTTTGTAGGAACTATCGGCTTTTACTTCCTGCAAAGCAGGTTTTGCTTCAGTTGCGTTTTTGGTTTTTCAGGAACGATTTCTTTTGTTACCGTAGTTGTTGGATGTTTCCTGGGCATGACCCAAAAACATTGAGAACAATAAGCAAAAACTAGAAAATATACTTGAATGTGTGTTTCATTTTCTGTTTCTATGTTATATTTTTTTACAAAAATCTGTCTCATCCAGAAATCCTTTCGAATCTGTGATCGGTTTTAACAAATGCGTTATGACGGATGGAATTCCGTCAGAAAAAGGATCAAAGTAAAAATGGTTTTAAAACCACAAGCTCTTGAAACATACACGATTTTGCGTTGTATAATTAAATGTTACCTGCATCTACGTTTATTGCAGCTGGATTTTCATTACCAATCATCTAAAGTAAAAGTAAATGTCGACAATTTTGCATTTGTTCTTAAAGGAATAGAAATTTTACTTCCGTTTGCTAATATACTTTGCGTCACCAGTTGCATTTTCGTTAAAAATAATTCCTTCGGTCATTCCTTCTCCAATTACTTTTAAATTGGTAACATTCTTTAGGCAAAGAGTGGATTATCAACATCGAAAAAAGTCAATAACCAATCTTGGTGTTGTAGGAGTAGCTGCGATCACAAATATCATCTTTTTCACAACTTGATAAGCCAAAAGTAAAAAGCAGTAAAAGTGAAATTATTTTTTTCATTTATATTTTATTATCGAAGTTCTAAAAGTACAACATTTTCCACATGATGCGTTTGCGGAAACATATCAACTGGACGTACACGCGGTAACTTTGTATTTTTCATCCATTAAAGCTAAATCACGTGCTTGTGTAGCCGAGTTACAACTTACATAAACTACTTTTTTAGGAGCAATTTTTAAAATTTGATCAATAACGGCTGCGTGCATTCCATCTCTTGGCGGATCTGTAATAATAACATCTGGTTTTCCATGCTGTGCAATAAAACTTCGTTGAATACCACTTTCATATCTCCAACAAAAAACTCACAATTGGTAATATTATTGCGTTCAGCATTTGCTTTAGCATCTAAAATAGCTTCAGGAACACTTTCTACACCAATTACTTTTTTTGCTTTTTTAGAAACAAACTGAGCGATTGTTCCAGTTCCTGTATATAAATCATAAACAGTTTCTTCTCCTGTCAGTCCAGCAAAATCACGCGTAATTTTGTATAATTCGTAAGCCTGATCAGAATTGGTCTGATAAAAAGATTTAGCATTGATGCTGAATTTTAAACCTTCCATTTCTTCCAAAATATAATCTCTTCCTTTATATAATTTAATGTCCTGATCGTAAATTGTATCGTTTTGTTTTGCATTTACTACATATTGCAATGAAGTAATTTGCGGAAATTTCTCGTATAAATGATCCAAAATCAATTCTCGGTTTGTTTTGTCATTTTCGAAAAACTGAATCAAAACCATGATTTCGCCAGTTGAAGCAGTACGAATCATGAAAGTTCTCAATAAACCTGATTGTTCTCTTGGATTAAAAAAAGCTAAGTTATGCTCATTAGCAAAATCTCTAATTTCGTTTCTGATTGCGTTTGAAGGATCTTCCTGCAAATGACATTTTTGAATGTCTAGAATTTTATCCCACATTTTCGGAATATGGAAACCTAATGCGTTTCTGTTTCCTAAATCTTCAGTGCTTCCAATTTCTTTTTCAGTTAACCAACGGCTGTTTGAAAACGAAAATTCCATTTTATTTCTGTAGAAAAACTGTTTTTCAGAACCTAAAATAGTTTCAAATTCAGGAAGTTCAACTTTTCCAATTCGCTGTAAATGATTTTTTACTTCATTTTGTTTGTAATACAGCTGTTGGCTGTATTTCATATTTTGCCATTTACATCCTCCACAAACACCAAAATGCTCGCAGATTGGTTCAATACGATGTTCTAGAAAATTCGTGAAATTTCACGGCTTTTCCTTCATAATATGCTTTTCTTTTTTTGAATGTCTGTACATCAACAACATCGCCGGGAACAACATTCGGAATAAAGATTACTTTTCCATCAGGAGCTTTTGCTACTGATACTCCTTTTGCTCCTGCATCTAAAACCTCAATTTGATGAAAGACAACTTTGTCTGTATTTTTTCTTCCCATAGCGCAAAAATAAGGGTTTGAAAACTTTTATAAATTTAATTTTCAAAATATTTTATCAAATTGTTTAATTTAACATTAAATTGAGTTTAAAAGTTAACTTTGTTTTTTAGCAATTGTCCCAAGCGCTGCGTTTTTAACCTATAGTATTGTTATTTTTTTATGAAGTTGTATCATAATCTGTCACAAATAAGTTTTCTTAAAAAGAGTTATGCTTTTAAATTTTTGTTTGTTGCATTCATCGGAATCCATATTCCTTTAATTGGTATTTTGTTATTTGTGCTGTATTTCGCCGTACAATATTTCTGTGGCGTCTGTTGTGATTTTTGCAATAATTATGACATTATTGGCTACTGCGGTGACATTGCTGGTTTTAAATCAATTGATTATGCCAATTTCTATTGCTTCAAAATCACTGGATGATTATAGAAATAATCGAAAACTTTCGGTTTTGCCAACAGAATATACAGATGAAGCAGGCTTGTTGATGTGTAATATTCAAGAATCAATATATGAGTCCGAAAGTTTTATAAATGAAAAACAGGATTTGATTTATATGCTTTCGCATGATTTGAAAAATTTCGCAGGAAATCCGCAGGGACTGGCAAAATTGATTTTAAGTGAAAATCCATCAGAATCTGTTAAGCATTTAGCTGAATTAATTTGCGAATCGACTAATTTGCAATTTCGATACATTGAAAATTTTATAAAATTACTGAAAGAACAGGATCAGGTCGTAAAACTTAATCCAGAAGCTAAACTGGTTGTTTTTACAAGTATTGTACCTTTTATTAATGAACAAGTTGAACAGCGTCTGATAGATAAAAATATCACTTTAAATTTAAGCTTAGATGCGACTGAAGCAAAATTAAGGATTGATGAAGGTCTTCTCGTTCAGGTTTTGGTAAACTTAATCAGCAATGCAATAAAATTCTCTTATTTTGATAGCGAAGTGAAAGTCAGAATTTACAGCGAAGATTCTAAATTAAAGATTAGCGTGGCCGATAAAGGCATTGGTTTTGATAAAAATCAAATCGAAGAACTATTCAAAAAATTCACTAAAATGAGTCGAATAGGAACTGCAAACGAGTTATCAACTGGAATTGGTCTTTATTTATGCAAAAAAATAATCGAACGTCATAAAGGCACGCTGAATGCTGAAAGTGATGGAAAGAATAAAGGAGCTGAATTCAAAATTGAATTTGAGATTTAGTTTTTTAGATTCTAAGGCTCTAAAGTCTTAATTGGCTAAGATTAAAATTAGAAAATTCAGTTTGTTTTAAAAAGCGACATTTCTCAACAATGTAGGCTTTCCATCTACACATCCAACTCCGGCAGGAGGCAAGACGATATCACAAGGAGAGAAAATATTCCATTTTACATTAAATGCTGCTCTTGCATCACTGTAGGTTTTTACTTTAGCCAAAAAATCGGCTGTGTTTATTTTTTTAGAATAAACAATAAATTTTTCTGGCCCACCACATGCTTTTGCGCCAATTGCCGTAAAATCCCAATCTTTTGAATCGGTACAGGTCTCTGAATTGACTTTTGAAAGTGTTACAATTTCCTGATACATTTTCTCTAATTGTTGCATGTAATTTTCTTTAGCATCAGAATCATCATTGCGGTCATTACTGCAGGAAACAAAAAATAGACAAAGAGTTGTTAGTATAAAACTTAATTTTTTCATGGTTAGTGATTGAAGGTTAGTCTTATACGTAGATGCACGAATTCAAAAAAGGTTGCGTCGTTTTTTAAAGATGCTAAGGTTCTAAGATGCTGAGATTAAAAAAACTTAGAACCTTAGCACCTTAGAACCTCAGTATCTAAAAAATTACCATAACTGATGAACAGATGGTTTTATGTATTTTTCATAAATTGCGTTCATTGCAAAATTTTCTCTGGACGTTATTTTTGGAAGATCATAAACAGATAAATTTGATAAAACGTGATCTGTATTTGAAGCGCCAGGAATAATACAGCTGATTTCTTCAAAATTCAAAATCCACTGCAGTGCAATAGGAGCAAGGTTGGGTGTTTCTGGAAACAATGCTTTTAATTCTTCAACAGCTTTTAGGCCTAAATTCATAATCAATTCCGGAGAAAGTTTCGCCTTTATCAAAAGCATCTCCGTTACGATTAAAATTACGGTGATCCTGCGGTTCAAAAGTGGTTTTTAAATCAAATTTACCAGTTAAAAGTCCGCTTGCTAATGGAACACGTCGCAATAATTCCGATATCTTTTTTCTTCGCTTCAGAGAAAAATAATTGTGAAGGACGCTGACGGAATAAATTAAAAATAATTTGGACCGTAGTAACATTTGAATATTCAATTGCTTTTAAAGCTTCTTCAACTTTTTCAACACTTACACCAAGATTTAAAATTTTTCCCTGATCTTTTAATCGGTCAAACAATTCGAAAATTTCTGGACGATAATAAACTTCGGTAGGAGGACAGTGAAGCTGAATCAAATCTAGCGCCTCTAATCCTATTCTTTTTAAACTGTCTTCAACAAATTTCTGAAGCACTTTTGGCTGATAACCCTCATTTACATGCGGATTAATATAATCGTCCACATTTTGTTGCCACATAAATACGTTCTGAACGTGAGCGTACGACACGCCCAACGGCAGTTTCGCTTAAACCGTTTTCATAAACATCGGCAGTATCAATAAAATTAACACCATTATCGATTGCGGTATTTATAAGCTCATCGGCTGTTTTATCATCAAATCCTGATCCCCATTTTCCTCCAACTTGCCAAGTTCCAAGTGAAATTTCTGAGATATTAAAGTTTGTTTTTCCTAGTTTTCTATAGTTCATTTTTTGAGATTCTAAGGTTCTGAGTTGCTAAGGTACTAAGGTACTAAGGCTTTTTTTAAAGATGCTGAGGTTCTACGGTTCTAAGTTTTTTTAGTGTTCAAAAATCTTAGCATCTTAGCACCTCAGAACCTCAGCATCTTTTTTTAATCAAATAAATCCGAAGATAAATAACGATCACCACGATCGCAGATAACGGCTACAATCACTCCAGATTCTAATTGTTCTGCTATTTTTAAGGCAACGGCAACAGAACCACCACTGCTCATTCCTGCAAAAACGCCTTCTTCAAGCGCTAATCTTTTTGTCATTACTCTGGCTTCTTCTTCGCTGACATCAATAACAGTATCAACTTTTGAAGCATCAAATATTTTCGGCAAATATTCCTGTGGCCATTTGCGAATTCCCGGAATTTGAGATCCTTCACTTGGCTGTGCTCCAACGATTTGAATCGCTGGATTTTTTTCTTTTAAATAAGTCGAAGTTCCAATTATTGTTCCTGTTGTTCCCATGGCTGAAACAAAATGAGTTACAGTTCCTTCAGTATCATTCCAGATTTCTGGACCAGTCGTTTTATAATGTGCTTTCCAGTTGTCATCATTTGCAAATTGATTTAGCATGATATAACCGCCTTCTGCTACTTTTTTGTCGGCATAATCTCTTGAACCAATAATTCCTTCCTAGCAGGCGTTAAAATCACTGTAGCGCCATAAGCACGCATCGTTTGAGTTCGTTCTTTAGTAGAATCTTCCGGTAAAACCAATTCGATTTCAATATTGAAACAATTGCGCAATCATTGCTAAAGCAATTCCAGTATTACCGCTGGTTGCTTCAATCAATTTATCTCCTTTTTTAATTTCGCCTCTTTCAAAGCGGATGCAATCATATTATATGCCGCTCTGTCTTTTACACTTCCTCCAGGATTATTTCCTTCAAGTTTCAGTAAAAGTTTTACATTTTTATTTTTAACCAAATTGACAGTTTCCATCAAAGGAGTATTTCCAATTAGGTTTAGCAATTTCTGTGGACCCATTTTATTTTTTTTCTTTTATTTTAACTTCTGTAGTAGTGGTATTCATTACGATAGAATCTGCAGGAATAGATTTGGTAATCCAGGCATTTCCGCCAACAATACTGTTTTTCCCAATAGTGGTTTCTCCTCCCAAAATGGTTGCATTCGCATAAATACAGACATTTTTTTCTACAGTTGGATGACGTTTGGCATTTTTCATTTCTTTACTCACGCTCAAAGCGCCGAGCGTAACACCTTGATAAATTTTTACGTGTTTTTCAATTACGGTCGTTTCTCCAATTACAATTCCGGTTGCGTGATCGATAAAAAATGGAGAAGCGATTTTAGCACCTGCGTGAATGTCTGTTCCGGTAATTCGATGGGCATATTCACTCATCAATCTTGAAAATAATAATAAATCAAGCAAGATACAATTCGTGGCTTAATCTATAAATGGCAATGGCATAAAATCCAGGATAGCCTAAATAAACTTCGTCAATACTATTTGATGCAGGATCATTTTCTAAGATATATTCGGCATCCTGATTTAGTTTTTCTAAAACACCGGGAAGTTTTTCCAGAAAACGATCCCAAATCGATTCGCATAAATTTTCTGGTTTTTTGCAGGCCATAACAGCAATTTCTTTAAAACGAATTTCGAGTTCGTCAATGCTTTTGATCTAAAGGAGCATTTGAATCAAAAAGGGTATAGAAAAGCTTCTCGGTAAAATCTTCTGTTTTAGTTTTTATTCCGTAATTTATATTTGAATGGCTTTTTAAAGCTTTGATATTTTGTATGATAGAATTTTTTGACACAATGGTAAAATTGAATGGATAATTTGAAACGTTAAAAGTAAGGCGTTTTTTGTAAATAAAGGCAGGAATTGACCTAAAGAAATTTTGTTTTGAGCAACCGGATTTGTGATAATTAAAAGATTGATTAAAGACGTATGATTTATGTATTCTTAAGAAGTTAAATGCGTAAATTAGCCAGGTAAAATTTATAAAAATGAAAAACAATTCAACTTTTAAAAGTGCTATTTCGGATCTTGAATTTCCGGAAAATCAGAAAATATCATGGAAAATCAATACATGATCCTATTCTTGGCCTTAATTATAAAAGATTTTCCTTCTTTTTGTGATGATGATTGTATTTCGGTTCAGGAATTGAATGATTATCGTCAAAAGTATATTTCGAATTATTTATCAAGCTGAAATCGGAATGCTTTCAGACCTTGAAAAAAATGTTATTTCATCTTTAAAAGAAGATAAATCTATTGTTAGTATTGTTGAAGATGAAGAAGAAACAAGAAGTTTTGGACAAAAAATAGCTGATAATGTGGCTGATTTTGGTGGGAGCTGGACATTTATAATTTCGTTTGTTGCTTTTTATTGTTATCTGGATTAGTGCAAATATTTATATTTTGGTAAATAAAGGTTTGATCCATATCCGTTTATTTTACTTAATTTGATTTTATCGTGTATCGCTGCTTTACAGGCTCCGGTAATTATGATGAGTCAAAATCGCCAAGAAGAAAAAGACAGAAATCGTGCTAAAAAGGATTATATGATCAACTTGAAATCAGAATTAGAGATCAGAATGATTCATGATAAAATCGATCATTTGATTATGCATCAGCAACAAGAATTAATCGAAATTCAGAAAGTTCAGATCGAAATGATGAATGATATTTTGCACCAGATCAAAAAATAATTCTTACAAAAATTAAAAGTAAATGTAAAAGTGTTTGAATAATATCCGCAAAACAACAAAAATAAGATTTACAAAAGTGGTAAATTCCAAACTAGTTTTTTGATGATTTTTTTTATTTGTCGAAAAAATATAAAACTGCAAAATCCGAAAAAGAAAAGAGTAGTAATAAAGCGCCGGATACATTTTAAAAGCATCTAAAAATTCGCCTTGAAAAAGTAAGAATAAAGCACGCTGAAAACCGCAGCCCAAGACACTCAAATCCAAAGAGTGATTTGAACAAGCAGGGCAATCATATAATTGTCTAAATTCACGGGAATTATTTTTTGCAATTTTACGAAAAAATATTCGATAACGTAATTTAGAAGAAACCAACTGCTATTTTAAAGTTTCATACTTTTGAAATCTTATATCGGAAAAAAATGAAAGCTTTTAAAATTTTAATAATGATTCTTGCGATTGGAGTAGCACTTATATGAGCAAGTTTCTGAAGAAAAAAATATTTATATCATGGTAATTGCAATTGTAGTTTTCATGTACGGAATGATGCAGCTGAGTGCAAAAACGCCAAGTAAAAATCAAGATAAAGACGAAGAAAATGTTGACTAAAGGAGATAAGGTTTCGGTTTTAGACGAAGCCATAAACGGGACAGTAGTTTCGGTGAAAAACAACGAAGTTTTGATTGAAACTGAGGATGGATTTATGATGACATTTTTTGTCAATGAATTAATTAAAATTCAGGAAACCAGTAATTTAATGAATTCTATTAAAAGAATTGATTTAGAAGAGATTTCAAAAGAGAAAACAGAGCCAAAAGCAAGAAGTTTTGTTAAAGAAAAGAAAGATAAACGTGAAATTTCGGCTCCGGAATTTGATTTGCACATTGAGAAATTAGTTCCAAATAAACGTGGAATGTCAAATTATGATATCTTGACGTTGCAGACAGAAACGGCAAAAAGACATATTGAATTTGCGATCAAAAACAGGATTCCTAAAATTGTTTTTATTCATGGTGTCGGTGAAGGAATTCTAAAAGCCGAACTTGATTTTTTATTAGGTCGTTATGACGGAATAGATTTTCAAGACGCCAATTATCAAAAATATGGCCTTGGAGCAACCGAAGTTTATTTTAGACAAAACAATAAATAAAACTTTTTCTGAGTTCAAAAAAGCCGTTTTTAATGCATAAAAAAACATCCGTTTTTCCTTCTGATTCTGTTTGAAAATCAGCTTGAAAAATGGATGTTTTTTTTGTAAGATTTAAAATTGCTTTTTACAGCAATTTATTATATTGTGTTTAAGGAGCAATTGTCGTTACCTCTCCTAAGTAAAAATCAGTAGCAAGTTTAAAAGTGCTGTTTCCTTTTTGCATTGTCGCGTTTCTTATATAGACTTTGTGTTTGTAAACTTGAAGAGAATGAGTCGTAGTAACTTCTATAATTCCACTTACATTTGCAACGCCTGCAACACCTACCCAAGTATCTTTTATTGTAGGATCTAATGGGGTTGTGTTTGTGCAAAAATAATCTTTAGGTTTTTCAGGTAAAGTGCTTGAATATACTCTGTAATAAACATTATTTGATGTTACTTTCGGATCGCTTGTCGGTAAATTGATTAAGCTTTTTCTTGGCTGTCCCGTAGGAGTATCTACATTTACAATTAACGTTTTATCTAAATTTTCTATTACCAACGCATTTGATAAATTATTGTTGAAAACTTTAAACTGAACGTCACAGTATTTTGCAACTTCATCTGTAAAAGCTACAACAACTGGATCGATCGTTGTTTTGAAATCTCCAAAAATATATTCATCATTAACCAGCACTGGACCTGGTTTTGAAAATGTCGCATTTACTAAGGTCAATATTATGATTATACCCAACAATTTCTGTATGTCCGTCAGCTGGAGCTGGAGTTTTATAAATTTGGCGTTAGTTACAATCTCAAGTTTACCTGAAAGTTGCGCGCCATTCCTGATTAATATTTGGGGTCGCTGGAGGTATTGCATCACAAAGGTTTGATTGTGTAACAACGCCATCATAAGCTCTGTAAAAGAAGCGGATAAGTTTTATCGTCGATATCGTAAATAAGTGGTTTTCCATCTACTGTCGCATCATTTTTAAGGCTGTTTGGTGGCATCTGTAATAATAAAGATTCCTGAGGCTTAAGTTTATAAATCAATGTATTAGTTGTAGGATCACAGGTTGTCGCAACGATATCTTTAAAATCAATAGTCTCTACAGTTAAGTCACCATCATCGCAGCCGTTTAATAACAGGGCAAATAACAGAAGGCTTGCATATTTTTTCATCGTAATTTTATTTGGGTCAAAAATAGTGAAAAATTTGGCAAATGATATTGAAGATTGGACAATTGATATTTTATAACTTTGCAGTAATGAAAAAAGTATATCTCGATAACGCCTCGACCAGCGCAATGCGTCCTGAAGTGATTCAGGAAATGACAAAAGTGATGACAGAAGATTTTGGTAATCCGTCTTCTACACATAGTTTTGGACGAAATGGCAAAACCATTTTAGAACTTTCCAGAAAAAGCATTGCTAAACATTTAAACTGTTCTGCGCAGGAAATTATTTTTACTTCTGGTGGCACCGAAGCTGATAACTGGATTCTTACGTTCTGCAGTTGAAGATTTAGGAGTAAAGCGAATAATTACTTCTAGAATTGAACATCACGCTGTTTTGTACACTGTTTTGGCCTTAGAATCAGATTACGGCACCCAAGTCGATTATGTGAATGTAAATCCAGACGGAAGTATTGATTTAACGCATTTGTCTAATTTATTGTCAGAAGATAAAAAGACAATTGTCAGTTTAATGCATGTAAACAACGAAACAGGAACAATTTTAGATCTTGAAAGAGTTGGCGTTATTTGCAAACAATATAGCGCTTTATTTCATTCAGATACGGTTCAGTCTATTGGAAAAACAGAAATTGATCTGCAAAAAATACCAGTCGATTTTATTGTAGCAAGCGCGCATAAATTTCATGGTCCAAAAGGAATCGGATTTGCATTTGTTCGAAAAAATTCTGGATTGCAGCCTTTAATTTTTGGTGGAGAACAAGAAAAAGGCCTGCGCGCCGGAACCGAAGCTGTTCATCAAATTGCCGGAATGGCAAAAGCTTTGGCTGTTTCTTATGAGAATTTGAATGAAGAAAGAGATTATATCTCGAGCTTAAAAAACTATCTTATTGAACAGCTCGAAATTCATTTTCAAGGTTTTAGAATTAACGGAAAAAGAGAAGATTTCTACAATATCATTAATATAATTCTGCCTTTTTCTTCAGATAAAACTTCGATGTTGTTATTTAGTTTGGATATGAAAGGAATTGCAGTTTCCCGCGGAAGTGCCTGCCAGTCAGGAAGTATAAAGCCTTCACATGTTTTAAAAGAAATGCTTTCGGAGACTGACTTAAAATTGCCAAATCTCCGAATTTCATTTAGTCATTACAACACAAAAGAAGATATTGATTGGTTGATTGAGAGTTTAAAAACAGTTTAAGGTTTCAAGATTCAAGTTTCAAGCAGAACGTGAAACTTGAAACTTGAAACTTGAAACCTGAAACAAAAAAAAACTATTTACGAATCACTTTTACCTGTGAATCGTTTGTCAATTTTATAATTGTCGATGGTTTTCCAGCAACTTTATCGTGATATAAGTTTACAACATAATCAACGCCATTTACAATTTCCGGACTAATATCTTTAAAAGCAATTGGAGTCGGTTGACCAGAAATATTAGCAGAAGTTGAAACTAAAGGTTTTTTCATTCGCTCTAATAATTTAAAGCAAAAAGGTTCTTTTACTACACGAACTCCAAGTGAATTATCGGCTGCAATAATATTTGGAGCTACATTTCTTGGCTCATCAAGAATTAAAGTAGTTGGTTTTTCAGATAAATCTAAAATTTGCCAAGCCACTTCAGGAATATTTTTAAAAACGTTATACATCATTTTTTCTCCATTCATCAGCACAATCATGCTTTGTGTTTCGGCACGCTGTTTCAATTTGTAGATTTTTGCAACGGCTTCAGGGTTAGTAGCATCGCAACCAATTCCCCAAACAGTATCAGTTGGATAAAGAATAATTCCTCCTTCTTTAATCACTTCGTAAGCTTTGATTATTTCTTCGTTCATTGTAAAATGGAATGTAATTTTATTGCAAAAATAATATTTCTTATTCGGATAAAGTTTAAAAATATTTACAATAATCACGTTTTTGTAATTTATAAGATTATTTTTGTTGCTTAAGTTAAAATGTCCAAAAACAAGAATGTGATCCAAATCGCATTCTTGCAGATTAATCTTAAAATACCACAAAATACCACATGTCTCAAAAATTAGTAAAAGTAATTATTCCTGTTTACAAGGAATATTTTGGTGAACTCGAAGAAAAATCGTTTTTGCAATGTTGCAAAGTCTTGAAAGACTATGAAATTGTAATTGTGCATCCGGAAGGATTAAATAATTCTTATTTGACTGATAAGTTAGAGAATATTTCGGCTAAAAGTTTTCCGAAAAAATATTTTACTTCTATTGATGGTTATAATGAATTGCTTTTGTCTCCACTATTTTACGAAAGCTTCTTGGATTCTGAATATATTTTGATTTATCAATTAGATGCTTTTGTTTTTAAGGATGACTTGACAAAATGGTGCGAAAAAGGGTATGATTATATTGGTGCTCCGTGGCTTGCGACTCCTGAAGATACTGTTTTTTTGAAATACTATCATAAATTAGTCCGAAAGCTGTCTAAGAAAAAACAAGAAAGACATCAGATATTTTACAAGTCAGGAAACGGCGGATTCTCATTGCGTAAAGTGGCGTCGCATTATGTAATTGCAAAAAAATATCAGCAATTTATTTCTGATTTTCTAAAAGAAGAAAAAAAGAAAATCTATGCAATTGAAGATGTTTTCTGGTCCTTAAAAGCTCCTGAATTTGAAAGCAATTTTAAAATTCCAGACTATAAAGAAGCTATCTATTTTGCATTAGATCGAAAACCAAATATTGGAATGGCGCTTACTAAGAACGAACTTCCTTTTGGGTGTCATGGAATTAATAAACCAAAAGTGATAGATTTCTGGAAACCTATAATTGATCAATTTTAATTAGTTTTTTTTTTTCAACAAAAGAAAAAAACTCATTTGTATTTTTATTAGGTATTTTCTTACTTATATTTATAATTGATTTTAATATAAATATAAATGAAAATATTTCATATATCTGGTGCAAATGCATGGGGAGGTAACGAACAGCAATTGATTTACAGTATTCCAGAGTTGAATAAATTAGAAATTGAAAATGTTGTCTTTGGAATAAAGGGCACAATGCTTGAAAAACTTTGCATAGAAAACAATATTTCTTTCATTCCGACGCAAGACAAAAAGCTTGTAAAATTTTCAAATTATAAGCAATTTAAAGAATTGGTAAAAACAATCAAACCAGATCTGATTCATCTTCATACCAGCAATTCTTTGACATTTTATGTTTTAAGCAATTTGGTTTTAAAATTGAATGCTAAAGTTGTTTTTTCAAAAAAAGCCATCAGTGCAAGCAGTAGTTTTATCAGTAGGTTTAAATATAATTCAAAAGCGATTGATGCTATTTTTTGCGTTTCAAATGCGGTTAAAAACAATTTTGCAGAAGTGCTTTCTTTTTCAAATAAATCAAAATTGAAGGTTGTTCCAGATTGTGTTCCTTTGGAGATCTTAAATAAGGAGCCAAAAGTTAATTTGAGAGAAAAATATAAAGTTGCTAAAGACAAATTTTTAATCGGAAATATTGCGAATCATACAGATGCAAAAGATTTAGAAACGTTTATAAATACGGCCGATTATTTGGTAAATGTTTTGAACAGAAAAGATCTTGTTTTTTTTCAAATTGGAGATTATACAAGACGTACAGATGAATATCTAAAGCTTGTAAAAGAAAGAAAGCTTCAGAATCATGTTGTTTTTACTAATACGATTGAAGATGCATCGGCTTTAAATAGAGAGTTTAATATTTTTTTAATGACTTCACAAAGGGAAGGAGGACCAACTTCGGTTTTAGAAGCGATGCTTATTGGTACGCCAGTTGTTTCAACTCGTGTCGGTATTGTTTCTGAAGTAATAACGAATGGTGTAAATGGTTTTATTTCTCCTATTAAAGATTTTAAGAGTTTAGGTGATAATATCAATTTGTTGTTGAATAATAAAAGTTTACTTGAAAGCTTCATTGAAAAAGGGAAATTAGCGGTAAAAAAAGATTTTATTGCTCCAGTTATTGCTCGAAAAACAGCGGAAGCATATGAAAAAGTAATAAATTCATAAATATTTATAATGGCAATATTTAATTTTTTTTGTGGCGTAAAAAAGTTCAAAAGATATTCGTGCTTTTCTACAAAATTTTTATACTTGTCTATAAAATTTAAAAATAAAGCTCAAAGTAAAGTTAAATTGTTTGAATTGAATGGGATACAACTAATATCAAATTTTAAAATTATTTTATATTTTTAGATTAAACCTTTTTGTCCTTTTTGTGTCTAAACTAAAACAAATTTGATTTCGATTTAATTTACTTGGAAGTAATATAACAGTAAAATAGTCGTTTTCTATTTTGAAAAACGCGTATTTTTTTAAGAAATTATGTGTTTTGATAAGTTAAAACAAACAAAAACAAATTATAACAAATTAGGTATATTTATTGCAATTTAATAAGTATGAAAAAAAACATATTTATTTGAAGTGTTATACTCTATGCGTACTTTTGTTGTTTATAAAAAATCGTAAATGAATTTTAGAGTAAATCCCGTTTTTTTAAACGCTATCTCATCTATTCTGGGTGTTACCAGAGATTTTAATGGGTCAGGTATTATTTTTGGCAACGGACAACGCAATATTATAAAGTTATTTGATCTTGAAGGTAAAACAATTAATATTAAATCATTTAAGATTCCTAACTTAATAAATAAGGTTGTTTATAGATTTTTTCGAAAATCAAAAGCAGAGCGCTCGTATGAGTATGCTACAATCCTGCTAAGTAAAGGTATTGGAACTCCTGAGCCAATTGCATTTGTTGAAAATTTTAATGCTTTAGGTTTAAAAGACAGTTATTACGTAAGTGAACATTTAGTAACAGAATTGACTTATAGAGAATTAATACTAATTCCAAATTATCCTGATGGTGATACTATTTTAAGACAGTTTACTAGATTTTCTTTTGATCTGCATGAGAAAGGAATTGAGTTTTTAGATCACTCTCCTGGAAATACTTTAATAAAAAAGGTCGCAGATAATAAATATGAATTCTTTTTAGTCGATTTAAACCGAATGGATTTTCACGAATCGATGAGTTTTGAGCAAAGAATGCATAATTTAAGGCGTTTAACGCCTGAAAAAGACATGATTGCAGTAATGAGCAATGAGTATGCTAAACTGTATCCTCATAAAACTGAAACTGAAATTTTCAAAAAAATGTGGCAGGAAACGTGTGAGTTTCAAGAAAAATTTGCCAGAAAACAAAGACTTAAAAAGAAATTAAAATTCTGGAAAAAATAATAAAATTTGTCTTTGTTTTCTGAATATGTAGTGGTTTACAAATGCTCATTCAAGAAAAATGAGATTTGATCCTTAAAAAAATCAGGTTTAAATTGAGTATATAATTGAAGTGTGTTTGGTTTTACTTCTTTATCACCTAAGTCAATAAATAGTTCTGGTTTAAAGTCATTTAAATGTACAGAAATATTTTGTTTGCCATCCTCAAAAGTTGCCCAGTCATTTTTGTCAACATGGGGAGAAAAAATAGTAAATGAAGGTTTGTTTAGCGCTTTTGCCATATTTATTGCGCCTCCGTCGTTTCCTATAATAACATCACACAAATCCATTATAGCAATAAACGAACTTAAAGTACCTGCTAATAAATCAAAATGTATTTTTTTCTGAGTTGCTGCTGAACAGAGATCGTAAACTTTTTGTGCGTCATCTTTTTGGCTCGGAAAATAATTGAATAAAATTTCAACATCATTATTTTGGCTTACATACTCAACTACTTCAGCCATATATTCTAAAGGATATGTTTTTATTTTTTCACTTCCCAAAAGGCTGATCATTACAATTTTCTTGTTTTGGTCAACATTGTGTTCTTTGAATAAAGCCAAAGCATCTTCGTTTTCTTTGGAAGCAACGTATAATTTTGGATATGGATTAATTGAATTTTTATCCAGATTTAATGGCTCTAATAACAAAAGCCTGTTGTCGATTGCCTGGCCATATTTTGTTTTAGCCTCTTTTGGCAGTCGATGAAGATTGTGATTATAAAGTACAGAAGAATACCATTTGTAGTACGATATTTTAGTCGTTGCGCCAGAAAATAACGTTATTAAATTGGTTTCTAATTTTCCATACACATCAACAAGAACATCGTATTTCTTGGCTCTAATCTCAAAGAAAAACTTAAATAAAGATGAATATGATTTTCGGACTTCATTTGGAAGCAATATTATAGAATCAATATTTGGATTGCCAAGCAAAACATCTTTGCAATTAGGATAACACATGAAATCTATTGTAGCGTCTGGGTATGCCTGTTTTAGGCTATTGCAAAGAATAGAACTTAGCAAAACGTCTCCAATTCTTTTCTGCTGTATTATTAATATTTTCATCTTAAATTGAATTTGAATGCTTGAAATTTGGGCCTAATTTTTAATTAAATGTGTAAAATGAATTAATCCATATTACGATATAATAGCCATAAAATAAAATAACGCTTTAATATCGAAAAAGCACATATATAAGCTAAAATAAATCCTTCACGGCCGTTTAGAAAACCTAATTTTAGAAAATATTGATTTATGAAAGTAAAAAAAGGCTTTATGAAAAAATGATAAGCATTTGGTCTTTTATTTTTCTTAAACAGCACTAAAGCTTCTTCTCTTCGAATCACATTAAGTCTGTTGCTAAAGTCATCAAAGTTTTTATAAGCAAAAGATGCTATTTTATTTTTTAAAAGTTTTGGCTGTTTAAAAAAGCTTTTATCTACGCTTTCAATATAAGAGTGTCTTGTTTTATCAAAAAGAAGCAGTTTCTTTCTATTTAAAAACACACCATATTTTATTGTTTTTCCAAAGAAAAGTAAAGTCTGTCCAGAATAATAGGATGAAGCAGTTTTCGGTTTTGAAATCTCAGAACACATTTCATTTATAAGTTCCTGCGAAAGATGATCTGTACAACTAAGCAATATTACCCAATTGTTTTTTGCAGACGCAATTGCTGATTTTATACAATCAGCCTTGAAGTTATCATTTTGCGGAATAACAGTTGCACCCAATTCTTTTGCAATTTCAACACTTTTATCTGTGCTGCTATTGTCAATTAGAATGATCTCATCGGCAAATGATAAATTGTCGAAATGTTTTTTTATGTAGGTCTCGTCATTGTAACAAAGAGAGATGATGCTTATTTTTTCAGCCAACACGATTTCTGATTTTTTCGCCAAAAATAATGTTAAAAACCATAACTTTGCCGAAAATTAATTAAAATGTCTAAATTATCAGTTTTAATGTATCATAATGTATGCCAATCTCCTGCGGATTGTAATAAATTGACAGTTTCGGTACAAAATTTAGAGCGACAATTTCAATATTTAAGCGACAATAATTATAAGACATTTCATTTTTCTGAGTTAGAGAAAATGAAAACGATTCCTAAAAAGACTATTATCCTAACATTTGATGATGTTACCGAAAATCAGTTAATTTATGCTTTGCCTTTGTTAGAAAAGTATAAGCTAAAGGCTAGTTTTTTTATTCCGTTTAAATACATAGGAAAAACAGATTTATGGAATAAAAATACAGGAGAGCCTGAGCAGAAAATTATGACTATAGGGCAATTAAAAGAATTGCCAAGTGACATAATTGAACTTGGTTATCATTCTTATGGGCATAACAAATATGAAACGTTAAGCGCTTCGGAAATCGAAAATGATTTTTTGAAATGTGAAGAGGAAATTAAAAATCATAATCTTAAGGTATATCCGGCACTTGCATATCCTTACGGAAATTACCAAAGAGAAGGTGTAGAAAATGCAAATTTCAAAACATTACTTAGTAAAAATAAGATGAAATTTGGATTGAAAATTGGTAATCGGCCAAACAAATTTCCGTTTAAAGATAATTATGAAATCAAACGTATCGACATTAAAGGTTTGGATAGTTTGATAGTTTTTAAATTGAAAATAAGATTTGGAAAATTAAAATTATTCTAAATCTTTTTCTAGTAATACCATTTTTGCGTATCTAGAAAAAACACCATACGCATCGATAGAAGCGGCTGCTGAATCCTGGAACTCCATCAAGATAAACTCTTTTTACAAAGTAAGTATGAAAGAATCGGTAAAAAGGTTTAAAGAATAATAGAAAAAGAGTTGCTTTTTTTCCTTTTTGATGTGACATTTTTGCCTGAAACCATGCATATTTATCTTTTTTGTATATAAAGTTAAATAGACCTTTATAGGTATAATGTATCATGTAGTTTTTTAATACAGGCGGCTTCGATTTTACAACTAATTTTTCGTGCACTTCATTTTCAAAACGAAGATTTTCATTTTTCATCAAGCGCGTTACTTTATCTGTATAATGAAATAAGAAACGATCCATAAAAAAGTGAGGAAACCAGATTCTGTAGGCATCAGATTTATTTGAATAGATGCTTTCTAGGATTTCATCTCTAAGTTCAGGTGTAACTCTTTCGTCGGCATCAAGAAAAAGAATCCATTCTCCTTTTGCAGATTCAATTGCATGATTTCTTTGACTCGAATAATTGTCGAATTTTCTAAAAAGAAGTTCAGCGCCTAGGTCTATAACAATTTCAGCAGTTGCATCAGTGCTATGCGAATCTAAAACAATTATTTCATCTGCAAATGCTACAGATTTAATTGCATCACTAATATGGGATTCTTCATTATAAGTTAATATAATGACAGACAATTTTTTATTTTCAGTAGACATAAACGGCAGTTTTAAATCTTGTAAAATTTGTGCAATAGTATAATATTTTTTCTGATTTTGCATAAAAAAAATCCAAATTCCAATTTTTTAACATTGGAATTTGGATTTTTATAATTTTTTGTCTTAAATACTAAACTGCAACGTCATATTCGCGAAGCGCATTATTTAATGAAGTCTTTAAATCTGTAGATGGTTTACGAGTACCAATAATCAATGCACATGGAACTTGAAATTCTCCAGCGGCGAATTTCTTAGTATAGCTTCCTGGAATTACAACAGAACGTGCAGGAACAAAACCTTTCATTTCAACTGGTTCATCTCCAGTAACATCGATGATTTTTGTTGAAGCAGTCAAACATACGTTAGCACCAAGAACAGCTTCTTTACCCACGTGAACACCTTCTACAACAATACATCTAGAACCAATAAAAGCACCATCTTCAATAATTACCGGAGCAGCTTGCAATGGCTCTAAAACGCCGCCAATTCCAACACCACCGCTCAAGTGTACATTTTTACCAATTTGAGCACAGCTACCAACAGTTGCCCAAGTGTCAACCATAGTTCCTTCGTCAACATAAGCACCAATATTTACATAACTAGGCATTAAGATAACACCGCTAGAAATATAAGCTCCGTAACGTGCAACAGCGTTTGGTACTACACGAATTCCTTTTTCAGCATAATTTCTTTTAAGTAACATTTTGTCATGATATTCAAAAATACCAGATTCCCATGTTTCCATTTTTTGAATTGGAAAATACATTACAACAGCTTTCTTCACCCATTCGTTTACTTGCCAGCCTTCACCAACCGGTTCAGCAACACGTAATTTTCCTGCATCTACTAGTTCGATAACTTCTCTGATAGCATCAGTTGTAGTAGTTTCTTGTAATAAAGCTCTGTTTTCCCAAGCTTGTTCAATTATTGTCTGTAAAGAATTCATATGTTTTAATTTTTGGCAAAGATAACGTATTTGTGGAAAAGCGGAAAAGTAAAACCTTTTCGAAAATGTTATATATGTAACATTTTGTTTTTAATTTGATAAATTAAGGATTTGTATTTTGGTTTTAATTAAAATACAGGCCTCTAAAAGTTTTTTTTATATCAAAATATGACAAAAATCAGATTTTGCCTTTTTTCTTCGAATTACTTTCGCTGCGTTAATTATGAAAAAGAGTAAATAGAATTAATCCAAACCATACCAAAAGCAAATTATATAAGCATAATATTATGAATCAAGAAAATCAGCTCCAAAATAAAGTTACGGTAATTGACAAAGAAGTTACTTGGGATAAAACGCAAGTCATAATGAGTAAAACAAATGCCTTTGGTATTATAGAATATGCAAATGAAGTGTTTGTCGATGTTTCGGGTTATGAAGATTATGAATTGATGGGACAGCCTCATAATATTATTCGGCATCCAGATATGCCAAAGGTTATTTTTAAAGTGCTTTGGGAAAATCTTAAACAAGGAAAAAATTTTCATGCCATCATGAAAAATTTAGCAAAATCGGGCAGATACTATTGGGTTATTACTGATTTTGAAATAGCAAAAGATGAAAATGGAGTGATTGTCAATTATTTTGGAAGAAGACAATCTGTTCCACATGAAGTCGTTTCGCTTCACATTGAACCTTTATATAAAAAGCTTTTGCAGATTGAAGCGGCAAGCGGTGTAGAATTTAGTGAAAAGTATTTAATTGGATTTTTGGAAGAGAAAAAGAGATCATATGTTGAATATATTAAGGAGTTAATTCTGGAACATGAAAGAGCGCAGTCTAAGTTTTTACAATATGAACAGCAGACTGAAGAGGAAGAAGAGGAAAGAGGTTTTTTTAGAAGACTATTTAATAGGTAAATTGAATTTTTAGGTTTTTGAATATTTTGGAAGAATCCGCTTTGAAGTTTTTTAGAGCGGATTTTTTATTTTTAATACCTCATTGATGGAATGTTAAATATGGGAAATTCACATCGAAAAAGCACTATATTTGTAATGTAAATAAAAATATTATGGAAGCAATTAGATTAGAATTTCAGCCAGAAATCAAAGATAAAATCTTGAAATTATTAAGTTCGTTTTCTTCTGATGAATTGAAAATAGTTGAGGAGAATAATTTTGTTGATCCTAATTTTATTAAAAACAAAAGAAAGCTGGAAGCTGCATCAACCAAAATTGATAACGGCACAGCAAAGTTTTATTCATTTGAGGAAGTCGATGAAATCTTAGAAAAAACTATCTCTAAATATGAAAGTTAGTTTTACTGAAGATTTTATATTGCAACTAAAAGAACAGATAAGATACATATTTAAAGATAAGCCAATTGCCGCAAGAAAATTTAAAAAAGATCTACTTAAAAATATTAAAAAAGATTTAGTAAACCCTTTTCACTTTAAAAAATCCATTTATTTTAAAGACGAAAAATATAGAGACTATGTTTTTAAAGGCTACACTGTAGTCATTAGAATTGAATCAGAAATAGATATTGTTTATATTATAGGTATTCTAAAATACAATGAATTGTTTTAAAGTGAACCTGCTAAAAAAATAAAATGCCAAGAATACTTTCCATAGACTACGGACAAAAGCGCACTGGAATTGCTGTTACAGACGAAATGCAGATAATTGCATCAGGCTTGACTACAATCCCGACTAATACTGTAATTGATTTTTTAAAAGATTATTTTGCAAAAGAGAAAGTCGAAGCGATTTTAATTGGCGAGCCAAAACAAATGAACGGACTTCCTTCAGAAAGTGCTTCAATAATAAAAGGTTTTGTAACGCATTTTTCAAATATTTTTCCAGACATGAAAGTGATTCGCGTTGATGAGCGTTTTACTTCAAAAATGGCTTTTCAGACAATGATTGATAGCGGACTGAGTAAGAAACAGCGTCAAAACAAAGGATTGATCGATGAAATTTCTGCAACGATTATGCTTCAGGACTATCTTTCTTCTAACCGTTTTTAGGTTTAACGGCGATTAAAAATTTCACTTTATTTAGAAAAAAATATGAGTTTTCTAACTTTTATCATGTAGATATTAGTTTTTTTTTGCGATTGAAAAAAGTACCTTTGCATTTTTAAAAACAAATACTGTTATGCCTGACAATACAATACGTTCTAATAGTGAAGTAGTACTTATTGGAGCTGGAATTATGAGTGCAACTCTTGGATTAATTTTGAAAGAGTTGCAACCGGATATTAAAATTGAAATTTATGAAAGATTAGATGTTGCCGCAGCAGAAAGTTCTGATGCTTGGAACAATGCAGGAACTGGACATTCTGCCTTTTGTGAACTAAATTATACACCAGAAAAGGCTGATGGAAGTATTGATCCTAAAAAGGCAATCAGCATAGCAGAATCTTTTGAAATTTCACGCCAGTTTTGGTCTTATTTGGTGAAAGAAAAGAAAGTTCCATCTCCAGAAAATTTTATTAAAAGTGTTCCTCATATGAGTTTTGTGTGGGGCGATAAAAACGTAGAATATCTTAAAAAGAGATTTCGAAGCTTTGCAAAGCAACCCAATTTTCGCTGAAATGGAATTCAGTACTGATTTTAATCAGCTGAAAGAATGGATGCCATTAGTAATGGAAGGCAGAGAAAATAATGAAGCATTAGCAGCAACGCATATGGAAATTGGTACCGATGTTAATTTCGGTGCTTTGACCAGAAGTATGTTTAATTATCTTGAAAAACTGGATGGTGTAAGTTTGTATTTTAATCACGAGGTTAAGAAATTAAAACAGCGTGAGGATAAATCTTGGAGAATTAAAATCACTGATCTTTCTACAGGACAAAAAAGAAAAGCATATACTAGATTTGTATTTATTGGAGCGGGAGGAGGTTCATTGCCTTTGTTGGAAAAAGCAAATGTTCCTGAAGGAAAAGGTTACGGAGGATTTCCAGTAAGTGGTCAATGGCTTAAATGTACAAATCCAGAAGTTATTGCAAAGCATCAGGCAAAAGTTTACGGTAAAGCAAGTGTTGGAGCGCCTCCAATGTCTGTGCCTCATATTGATACTCGTGTAATTGATGGTGAAAAAGCATTGCTTTTTGGACCATTTGCTGGGTTTTCAACGCGTTTCTTAAAAAATGGATCTTATCTTGATTTACCGTTATCTATAAAATCAAATAACTTAATTCCGATGTTGGCTGCAGGATATCACAATATTCCGTTGACAAAGTATTTAATCGAGCAAGTACGTCAGTCTCCAAAAGACCGAATGAAAGCACTTCGTGAATATTTGCCTTCTGCACGTTCAAAAGATTGGAAACTTGAAAAAGCCGGACAACGTGTTCAGGTGATCAAGAAAGATGAAAAAGAAGGTGGTGTATTAGAATTTGGTACTGAAGTTATCAATACACACGACGGAACTCTTGCGGTTCTATTAGGTGCTTCTCCTGGAGCATCAACCGCTGTAGCCATTATGATTGATCTTGTAAGCAGATGTTTTACAAATCAAATCAAAACACCGGAGTGGGAAGCTAAATTAAAAGCAATGATTCCTTCTTATGGTCAGACCTTAAATGACAAACCTGAGCTTTTGGCTAAACTAAGAAAAGAAACTTCTGAAGTTTTGAAACTAAACTAAAATTCAAGTTTTTATATATAAAAAAGCAGCAAATCCAGATTAATTAATCTGGATTTGTTGCTTTTAATTCTTTCGTAATTTTCAAAATCTTTTCGGCAAGATTACTCATCCAGATCAATTGTTCGATTACTAATTGGGCTTCCTGCATTTTGGCCTGACGGGTTTCTTTGTCAAGTTCATCATCTTCGGCCAGACGAGTAAAGTTTTTACGCTTTAGTTCTTCAAACTGCAGTGTTACATCTTCTTTATCAAAAAAAGTATCGTTGATAATCGTTTCATTTTTTAAAATTGAAATCGAATGATCTAAATTTGATAAAATCGTTTTGATGATATAATTAAAAGAATCTGATGCTGATGTAGTCTGATGCGACTGAATATAAGTTGATAATGAAGCTAAAGCCGATAAAATAGAATGATTCAGTACTACTAATTTATTTACCAGTGGCAATGTTTTCTGTTTTGATTTTGGTTCCTGCATCATGCGCTGAAACGAAGTCATCAAATTTCCAATTTCGACAAAAGCATTTTTTCTGGACAAACGGTACGAAGTTGGAACTTCTCCTTTTTTATTATAATAATCGGCAATTTCTTTAAGATAGTTTCGGTTTGCCCGAATCGAATTTTCAATATGAATAGGTGTATTAATAAACTCCCAAGCTGGCCACAAAAACTGATTGGCCAAAAACGCTAAAATAGCTCCTGCAAGCGAATCTAAAATTCTGAACTGAATTACTTCGACAACATTTGGCGTCAGAATTCCGTAAATAAAAACGACATACATCGTTACAAAAGTTGCACTTATTTTATAATTGATATTTGTAAATGAAATTCCGAGAAGCATACATACAATTGAGAAATATACTCAAGAGCGACATGATTTTGGACAACTGATACGATTCCGAAAGCAAATAATCCTCCTAAGATTGTTCCGAAAATTCTATTATACGAGCGCTCTTTCGTTAATCCGTAACCGGGACGCATGATAACCACAATGGTCAATAAAATCCAATAAACATTTTGAAATGGCAGAATTTTTCCAATCAAAAAACCAATTAAAATTGTAATGGTCAATCGTACGAGAATGCCTGAAAATAGAAGAAGAAAAACTCAAATTTTCAGTCAAAGTTCTTAATGGATAATATTGTGGTGTCAGGAATTTTTCGAGTTCCTTATCTTTGTCTTTCAGTTTATAAGACTGCATGGCAAGTGAGAAAGCACGCTGAATTATTTTGATTTTTCCAACTTGGTTTTTAGCATACTTTAGCATATTTGTCAGCATCAAAACACCTTCTGATGCTTCTTCTTTGCCTAAACTTTTTTCATAATCAAAAATGGCAAATTCAAGAGCATCCAATTCATTTTTCAGATCATTTTTATCGACATAAACTGCAATATGATGCACATTTTTAGAAAGCTTTTTTAAGGTAGAAGCCAGTTTATAAGCAACATTTTGATACGTTCGAAGCACTTCTGGATGTTTGGCAAATTTTTCATGAAGTTTGCTGTGATCAAATGAAGTGTATAAAGCAAGTTCCTGAATTTCAACCAAAGTAATAAAGACTAGTAACATCTTACGGTTTTGAGCCGTTGCTGCCGAAGTATTTTGATTGCCAATAAGCATTTTTCGTAAATCTTCATGAATCAAATTCAGTTCGACTTGAACAGCTAATTGCTTTTCTGTAATAGCATCTCTATTTGCTTCTGGATTCCATAAATCACCTCTTAATTTCAGGTATTTAGCCGTTAAGTTTTATTCCTTCTGCAATTTCCAGTTCCACATATTTATAAGGTTGTATAAAGTGAAAAACAAGTGATACAACTAAGTATAGAATTCCTCCAATAAATATAAATCCAGCATATTCAAACGCTTCCCAACCTTGATGCAAATGCCCAAATGATAATGAAATTGAAAGTAATGCAGAAAAAGATACTAATGTAGCACGCTGTCCATAAACCGAAATCATAGAACATAAAAACAACAAAAATCCTAAGAAAGGGTAAAACAAAACCGGATATGGATATGTATAGTTTACCAACAAATTCACTCCCGAAACAATAAAAGAAGCCACAATTAATCCTTTTATTTTATGGCTCAACGAACTCGGAATATCACTGGGATAGGTGTAAAAAGCGCCAAGTGCAATGGTAAAGCCAATCTCAAAATGTCCTAAGAAGTTTAAAATCAACACGGGAACTACAGAAGCAATGGTTACTTTTGAGGCATTTAAAAAAGAAGTACTGTTCGTGAATTTCGAGATGCGATCAAACATATATTGAGGTTTACTAACAAAGGTAAGAATTGTACGAATTAATTTGGCATAATTATGGATGAGATTTTAACATACGCGCAAAAAAATAAGATATTATATATGGTTTAGAATTATTAATAGACTATTTTTTACTATTTTTGCCAGCTGAATTATACGAAACTAAAATTCAGTTTTACAGTAGATAATGCAATAAATTAATACAAATGATTTTACCGATTGTAGGATATGGAGATCCTGTTTTAAGAAAAGTAGGTGTGGCAATTACGCCAGAATATCCAAACCTAAAAGAAACAATAGCAAACATGTATGAAACCATGTATAATGCTTACGGTGTTGGACTTGCTGCTCCGCAGGTAGGTATGGCAATTCGTTTGTTTGTTATTGATACAACCCCTTTTAGTGAAGATGATGATTTAGGATCTGATGAGGCTAAAGAATTAAAAGGATTCAAAAAAACTTTTATCAATGCTAAAATCGTTAAGGAAGAAGGAGAAGAGTGGAGTTTTAACGAAGGATGTCTTAGTATTCCTGATGTTCGTGAAGATGTTTACAGAAAACCAACCGTGACGATTGAATATTGCGAAGAAGATTTTGTGATGAAAACAGAAGTTTTTGACGGATTAATTGCAAGAGTTATTCAGCATGAGTACGATCATATTGAAGGAATTTTGTTTACAGACAAAATATCTTCGTTGAAAAAGCGTTTGATTCAAAAGAAATTAAAAAATATTACAGAAGGCAAGACTTTTCAAGAATATAGAATGAAATTTGCAGCTGCTAAAAAAGGAAGATAATTGTTCAAATTTGAGAAGAGCAAAAAAAATACAATAAAATTCTTAATACTAATATTAATACAACATGAATTTAGACAAAATTTTAGCCATTTCAGGGAAACCAGGTTTATATGTACTAAAAGTGCAAACTCGTACAGGTTTTGTGGCAGAATCATTAACAGACGGAAAAAAAATCACAGTAAACTTAAAAAGTAATGTAAGCTTATTGTCGGAAATCTCAATTTATACATACGAAGGCGAAAAACCATTAACTGAAGTAATGCAAAAAATTGCAGCTAAAGAAAATAAAGGCCAAGCTATTTCACATAAAGAAGATAATGCTACATTAAGTACATATTTCAAAGAAATTTTGCCAGAATATGATGAGGAAAGAGTTTACCCATCTGATATTAAAAAAGTATTAAATTGGTACAACACACTTCAGGCAAAAGGTTTAGTTACTGATTTAGCTCCTGCACCAGCAGAAACAGCTGAAGAGACACCTGCAGTTGAAGAAAAAGCACCAGCTAAAAAAGCACCAGCTAAAAAAACAAAAGCAAAAAAAGAAGAATAGTTAAAGCTTCTTTATAAATATATTAATCCTGTTGAGATGTTTTCTTGACAGGATTTTTTACTTTTACAGTACTTCATTACAATTCAAAAAAAAAATCAAAAATGAGCAAAGAACTTCAGTTGAAAGCCTTCGAAAGATTATTAATAATCATGGATGAACTTCGCGAGCAATGTCCGTGGGATAAAAAGCAGACCCTTCAGACTTTACGACATTTAACAATCGAAGAAACTTATGAACTTGGAGATGCAATTTTAGATAATGATTTAAACGAAGTTAAAAAGGAACTTGGAGATTTATTACTTCATATTGTTTTTTATGCCAAAATTGGTTCAGAAACAAATGATTTTGATATCGCTGATGTCTGTAATGAAATCTGCGATAAGTTGATTCACCGTCATCCACACATTTACAGCGATACTGTGGTAAAAGATGAAGAAGAAGTAAAACAGAATTGGGAAAAACTAAAGCTCAAAGAAGGCAAGAAATCAGTTTTAGAAGGTGTACCAAGAAGTTTCCTGCATTAGTAAAAGCGAGCCGAATTCAGGATAAAGTAAAAGGTGTTGGATTTGATTGGGAAGAACCGCATCAGGTTTGGGATAAAGTTCAGGAAGAATTGGAAGAACTTCAAGTCGAAGTAAAAACAGGAGATCAGGATAAAATTGAAGCCGAATTTGGAGATGTTTTATTCTCAATGATCAACTACGCTCGGTTTTTAAATGTAAATCCAGAAGATGCATTGGAGCGCACCAACAAAAAATTCATTAAGCGTTTTCAGTATTTAGAAAGCAAAGCAGGTGAATTAGGAAAACCATTAGCGGAAATGACGCTCGCAGAAATGGATGTATTTTGGAACGAAGCTAAAAAACTCTAACTATTCAGCCATTTTTTTTAATCCTCGAATATCTTTCAGTTTAATTTTTTTACCGATAAGTTCAATAAGTTCTAATTTATTAAAATCAGATAAAAGTCGAATACAGCTTTCGGTTGCGGTTCCAATTATTCCAGCAAGTTCTTCTCTTGTAAGCTGAACTTTTAAAGTTTCATCCTCATTTTCGCCAAATTCATTGTGCAGGTGCAATAAAGTTTCGGCTAAACGTTGTTTGACTGTTTTTTGAACCAAAGCAATTTTATCGTTTTCTGATTCTTTCAAATCTTCACAAATAGACTGCATTAAATTAAGTGAAAATTGATTGTTATTATTAAAGAAATGGATGATTTCAGATTTTGGAATAAAACAAACTTCCATATCAGCGATTGCTTTTGCAGATAAATTTGCAGGTTCATTGCTGATCATTGAGCGCTGTCCTAACAATTCGCCAGATTTTACCAATTTTACAATTTGATCTTTTCCGTTAGCACTTAATTTTGATAATTTTCCAACTCCGTCTTTAATACAAAATACACCATTTGTAACTTCTCCTTCTTCAAAAATAGCATCACCTTTTTTAATTGAATAAGTTGTTTTGCTATTTGCTAACTGTACAACTTCTTCTTTATTAAGTGCTTTTAAAGAAGATAATTGGCGTACAATACATTGATCACATTTATTCATAGCAAAATAATTTGGTGCAAAATTAACCAATATTAGTATCTTAATAGATCAGTTATTTCATAAAAAATGCAGAAAATTTTTACGAATGTAATTTGCCTTTTTTATTTCAGTAAATTAGAATTTGATTTCATTTTCATATGATAATTGTCATATTTAAATCTAACAATCTTATTTGGAATATTTGTTACATTAAAAAAAAACAAATTATGACTGATCAGGGTTGTTTTCATTGTGGGATTGACCATTCCTAAAAATGAAGAAATCAATTTTGATGAAAAAAAGTTTTGTTGTGCCGGCTGTAAAACGGTTTACGAGATTTTTAGCCTACATGATTTAACCTGTTATTATGATTTCGAAAAATCACCTGGTGCTACTCCTCAGGACATTCAAGGAAAATATGATTTTTTAGATAATGAAGCCATTCTTTCAAAATTATTGAATTTCAAGAAGGAAATACCGCTATTGTTTCTTTAAATATTCCGCACATACACTGTAGTTCATGTATTTGGATTCTAGAAAATCTAAATCGAATTCAATATGGAATCAGTATTTCACAAGTTAATTTTCCAGAAAAAAAAGTCCGAATTACATTTAATTCAGATGTTGTTTCTCTTAAATCAATTGTTTATTTGTTAAGTTCAATTGGTTATGAACCTTATATAAGTCTTGAAAATTACGAAACCGGCAAAAACAATGTAGACAGAAGTCTGACGTATAAATTTGGTGTAGCTTTCTTTTGTTTTGGCAATATCATGTTGCTTTCATTTCCGGAATATTTCGAGATCAAAGAATTTTGGCTTAGATAATTACAAGCCATTTTTCAGAATCTTGATTTTTTTATTGGCTTTGCCAAGTTTTCTATATTCTGCAAGTGGTTATTATGTTTCGGCTTATAAAAGCATCAAATCGAGAATGCTGAACATTGATATTCCAATTGCTTTAGGGATTATTGTAATGTTCATTCGAAGTACTTTTGACATTGTAATGAATTATGGAGGCGGTTTTTTTGACAGTCTTACAGGTTTGGTATTCTTTATGCTTCTCGGAAAAATGTTTCAGATAAAAACATACAGTTTTTTAAGTTTTGAAAGAGATTTTAAATCTTATTTTCCAATTGCAGTTACCAAAATTAATCATAATACATCTGAAGAAAGCGTTCCTATTTATGATGATTGAAAAAGGAAACAGATTATTGATCAGAAATCAGGAATTGATTCCGGTAGATGGTATTTTAATTAGCGAAAAAGCCGAAATTGATTATAGTTTTGTTACTGGAGAAGCGGTTCCGATAACCAAAAAATCTGGCGATAAAGTTTTTGCCGGCGGAAAACAAATTGGAAAAGTGATTGAAATGGAAGTTTTGCATTCGGTTTCACAAAGTTATCTGACACAATTATGGAGTAATGAAATTTTTCAGAAAAAATGTTGATCAAAAGCACAAAACAATCACCGATAAAATCAGCCGTTATTTTACTCCTATATTATTATTGATTGCTTTTGCAGGATTTGGATATTGGATATTTATTGATGCAAATACAGCGTTTAATGTTTTTACGGCAGTATTAATTGTAGCGTGTCCTTGTGCATTGGCTCTTACAGCTCCATTTACTTTCGGAAATATCCTAAGAATTATGGGCAAACAGAAAATGTATCTTAAGAATGCTTTGGTAATTGAACAATTAGCAAAAGTGGATACAATTGTTTTTGATAAAACAGGGACGATAACGACCAATAAAAAATCAAATATTGTTTATGAAGGAAATCCAATTTCTGATGAAAATACTATTTTATTAAAAAATGTTCTTCGCGCATCAAATCATCCTTTAAGCAGGATGCTTATATGATTTTTTACCAGAATACAAAACGAATAAAAATTGATGAATTTGAGGAAATAACAGGAAAAGGAATTTTGGCTTTCGCCGAAAATAAAACAATTAAAATTGGTTCTGCTTCTTATATTGAAAGTCCGGATTCAGATACATCAGAAATTGAAAAAACAGCTCTTCATATTAAGATTGGAGATGTTTATTTTGGAAGATTTAATTTCCAAAATCAATATAGAGATGGTCTTGCAACGTTATTTTTAGATTTAAGTAAAAATTACAAGTTAAAAGTACTCTCAGGGGACAACGATGGAGAAAGAGCAAATCTCGAAACAATTTTGCCCAAAAGAACCGAACTTATATTTAATCAGAAACCTGAAGAGAAAGCTGGAATTCATTAAAAAACTACAAGAAAATGGGCAAAATGTGATGATGGTTGGTGATGGATTAAATGATGCTGGAGCTCTTGCTCAAAGCAATGTAGGAGTTTCTATTTCTGAAAATGTCAATGTGTTTTCGCCTGCCTGTGATGCTATTTTAGATGCTAGTGAATTTTCACGATTGAATTACTTTTTAAAGCTTTCTCAAAAATCGATTTTGATCATCAAGATGAGTTTTGTTTTGTCATCTTCTTTATAATGTTGTGGGATTAGGTTTCGCAATAACAGGCAATTTACTTCCGTTAGTGGCGGCTATTATTATGCCATTAAGTACAATTACTATTGTGAGTTTTGTAACTATTATGTCTAACTATTTCAGTACTAGTAATTTAAAATGATTATAAATAATTTTTAAGTATATTTTTACTAAATTTAACATAAGCCATTTGACTATGATAATTATCATATTTTAAGCGATACTAACCAGTTAATTTTGTTAACATAATTTTAAGGGTATGAGTGTAATTTATCTATTAATCTCAGTAAGTATTTTCGTTGCAATTGGCTTCTTCATTGCTTTTATTATCGCTGTCAAATCCGGACAGTATGATGATGATTATACGCCCTCAGTCAGAATGCTTTTTGATGATGAAACAAAAAATATTCCCCAGAAAAATAATTCACCAACCGAAGAAAAACAAGTTTAATTATGGAAATGGAACAGTTTTATTACGACAACAAAATTGTAAAAAAATTCATTTATGCCACTATTCTTTTCGGAGTAGTAGGTATGTTAGTGGGGCTGACCCTTAGCGGTTATGTACCTTTTTCCCAACATGACAGATGGGATTTCGTGGCTCAGTTACGGCCGACTTAAGGCCGTTGCATACCAATGCCGTGATTTTTGCCTTTGTCGGAAATGCCTTTTTTGCGGGTTTATATTACTCGTTGCAACGATTGCTGAAAGCCAGAATGTTTAGTGATTTTTTAAGCAATCTGCATTTTTGGGGCTGGCAGTTAATTATTGTTGCTGCTGCTATTACATTGCCATTAGGTTATACTTCTTCAAAAGAATATGCCGAACTAGAATGGCCAATTGATATTGCAATTGCTTTAATTTGGGTCGTGATGGGTATCAATATGATTGGTACAATGCTCCGCAGAAGAGAGAGGCATTTATACGTTGCCATTTGGTTTTACTTGGCTACATTCGTTACGGTTGCCGTTTTGCATATTTTCAATAATATTGAATTTCCGGTTTCTGCATTAAAAAGTTATTCTGTTTATGCAGGTGTTCAGGATGCTTTGGTACAATGGTGGTACGGACACAATGCTGTTGCATTTTTCTTGACAACGCCATTTTTAGGATTGATGTATTACTTTATTCCTAAAGTAGCAAATCGACCTATTTATTCTTATAGATTATCTATTATTCACTTTTGGTCTTTAATTTTTATTTACATCTGGGCAGGACCTCATCATTTATTATATTCTGCTTTGCCAAACTGGGCACAGAATTTAGGAGTTGTATTTTCAGTAATGCTTATTGCTCCATCTTGGGGAGGTATGATCAACGGACTTTTGACGTTGAGAGGTGCTTGGGATAAAGTTCGTGAAGAGCCAGTTTTAAAATTCTTTGTTGTGGCTATTACCGGTTACGGAATGGCGACTTTTGAAGGTCCAATGCTTTCTTTCAAAAATGTAAATGCTATTGCGCATTATACTGACTGGATTATTGCACACGTACACGTTGGGGCTTTAGCATGGAACGGATTTATGTCGTTTGGTATTATTTATTGGCTAATTCCACGTATGACAAAAAGCACTTTGTTCTCTAAAAAATTAGCCAATTTCCATTTCTGGATTGGAACTTTAGGAATTATATTATATGCATTGCCAATGTACGTCGCAGGTTTTCAGCAGGCTTCAATGTGGAAACAATTTAATCCTGATGGAACATTGACTTATGGAAATTTCCTTGAAACAGTTACTGCAATTATGCCGTTATACTGGATGAGAGCAATTGGAGGTAGTTTGTATTTAATAGGAATGCTGACATTGGTTTACAATATAATAATGACAGTAAGAGCTGGTGATACAATTGAAGATGAATTGGCTCAGGCTCCAGCGTTGCAAAGAATAAGCAGTAACAGACTTAAGCGGAGAAAAATTCCATACATGGTTAGAAAGAAAACCAATTCAATTAACCATTTTGGCTACAATTGCAATTTTAATTGGAGGTGTTATTCAAATTGTACCAACTATTATGGTAAAATCAAATATTCCGACAATTTCAAGTGTAAAACCTTATACACCTCTAGAACTTGAAGGACGTGATTTGTACATCAGAGAAGGATGTGTGGGTTGTCACTCGCAATCGGTTCGACCATTTAGAAGTGAAGTTGAACGATATGGACCTCAATCAAAAGCTGGAGAATTTGTTTACGATCATCCATTTTTATGGGGATCAAAACGTACTGGTCCAGATTTATTGAGAGTAGGAGGCAAGTACAATGACAACTGGCATTTTAATCATTTATGGAATCCGCAAAGTACTTCTGCCGGTTCAATCATGCCAGGTTACAAATGGTTATTTGACAATAAGCCATTGGATATTTCATTGACTCAAAAGAAAATGCAGGCGATGGTTACACTTGGTGTGCCATATTCTGAAGATGAAATTGCAGATGCTCAGAAAACATTGAGAATCAGGCTGTTAACGATTGAAAAAAGCTTAGAAAATGATCCTGATTTTGTGAAAAGTTATGAGGACAGTAAAAAGAAAAGCTGCAGCTAAAGGCGAACAATTTGTTCCAATGAATGAAAGAGAAATTGTTGCTTTGATTGCTTATATACAAAGACTTGGTACTGATATTAAAGTAAAAGATACTGCTAAAAAATAAGGCTATGTTTGAACAGATAAAACACAATATGGAGACAATATCGGGTATAGAAATTTACCCGATTCTTTCTCTTTTGATTTTCTTTTTATTTTTTGTTGGATTAGCCTTTTGGGTATTTTCATATAAAAAAGACAAGATTAAAGAAATGAGTGAAATTCCTTTAAACGAGGACTTGGTATAATTTCAAAAGATAAATAAAATGAAAAAATTTTTCCCAGTATATGTAAGAGTACCACTTATTTTCTTCATCGGTTTTGCTTTAATGGAGTATTTTATAGATTCAGGAAATCAGCCTGCTTTTATAAAATTCCCGATGGTTTCTGTCTTTTTGCTAGTATTTTTATTTGTTTTAGTTGCAATTGAAATTACACTAAGTGCAGTTAACAGAGTGATGTATTATTTGATGTCACCTGAAGAAAAAGCCAAATTGGATTACGAAAATAGTCTGAGTTTAAGCGAAAGCACTTGGTTTAAAGAATTGATGCAAAAGCTAACAAAAACGTCGCCTATGGAAAAAGAAGGTGATTTATTGATGCATCATGATTATGACGGAATCAAAGAGCTTGATAATAATTTACCGCCTTGGTGGGTATATTTATTTTACATCACTATCATTTTTGGCGCAATTTATCTTATACGTTATGAAATTCTTGGTGCAGATGATCAGGAAATGGAGCTTAAAAAAGAAATGGCTCAGGCTAAAATTGATGTAGATGAATACCTTAAAACAGCTCCAGATTTAATGGATGAAAAAACAGTTGTTTTGCTTACAGATGATGAAAGTTTAGCAGCAGGTAAAGAAATTTTTATGACAAATTGTGCAGCTTGCCACAGAGCGGATGCTGGAGGACAAATTGGTCCAAACTTAACAGATGATCATTGGATTTTAGGCGGCGGAATTAAAAATGTTTTTCATACCATTACAAACGGAGGCCGTGACGGAAAAGGAATGGTTTCCTGGAAAACAAATGGTATGAAACCAAAAGAGATTCAAAAAGTAGCCAGTTATATTTTGTCTTTACAAGGAAGTAACCCTAAAGATCCAAAAGAACCTGAAGGAGAAGTTTGGGTAGATGAAAGTGCTCCAAAAAAATGCACAGCTACAACAGCAACAAGTAAACCAAAAGATAGTACAGAAGTTAAAAAATAAAAATCATGTCAAATTTACCAGACGAAGCTTTTAGAGATACCATCGGAACTATTGATGAAGGCGGTAATCGAAAATTTATTTTTCCTAAAAAACCGTCTGGTAAGTTCTATGAATATCGAAAAATAGTCAGTTATGTTTTGTTGGCTATTTTAGTTGCAAATCCGTTTATAAAAGTAAACGGAAACCAATTTATGATGTTCAATGTTATGGAACGTCGTTTTAATATTTTTGGATTTCCGTTTTGGCCGCAGGATTTTTATCTTTTTGTGATTTCGATGCTCGTCGGTGTTGTTTTTATGATTTTGTTTACAGTTGTTTTTGGAAGGATATTTTGTGGATGGATTTGTCCGCAGACTATTTTCTTAGAAATGGTTTTCCGCCGAATTGAATATTGGATTGATGGCGACCGAGGTGCGCAATCACGTTTGGCACGACAGGAATGGAATGCAGAGAAAATTCGAAAAAGACTAATCAAATGGACTGTTTTTTTTCTGATTTCTTTCGGTATTGCAAATGTTTTTCTGGCCTATTTAGTAGGTAGTGATACGTTATTTTTAATGATGGAGCAAGGTCCGGTTAAACAATCCAGCAATTTTATAGCACTGCTTATTTTTACAAGTGTATTTTATTTTGTTTTTGTTTGGTTTCGTGAACAGGTTTGCATTATTGCCTGTCCTTACGGCAGATTGCAAGGTGTTTTATTGATAATAAATCGATAAATGTTGCTTATGATTTTGTTCGTGGAGAAAAAGAAGAAGGCCGTGCAAAATTCAATAAAAAAGAGGACCGAGCAACCACCGGAAAAGGAGATTGCATCGATTGCCATCAATGCGTACATGTTTGCCCAATGGGAATTGACATTCGAAACGGAACTCAGTTAGAATGTACAAACTGTACCGCTTGTATCGACGAATGCGATGATATAATGGAAACCATTGGTTTGCCAAAAGGACTAATTCGTTATGCTTCTGAAGATGAAATAGCAAAAAAAGAGCCTTTTAGATTCACCGCCAGAATGAAAGGTTATACCGCTGTTTTATTCATTTTATTAAGCGTTTTTGTTGGAATGCTGTTTTTAAGAACCAATGTCGAAGCAATAATACTGCGTTTGCCAGGACAATTATTTCAGCACAAAGGAGAAAAAATTAGCAATGTTTACACGTATAAAATTGTCAATAAAACAATGAATGATTATAATGATATTCATTTTGAATTGATTGATCAGAAAGGGGAAATTAAAAATGTTGGAAAAGGCATTTCAAAATTAAAAAAGAAGGAATTTCGCAAGGAACATTATTTATAGAAATAGATGAAGTTCTTTTAGAAAGTGATAAAACCAAAGTTAAAATTGGTGTTTACAACGGTAAAGAATTGCTTGAAACCACATCAACAAACTTTTTAGGTCCGCGAAGTTTTAATTAGAAAATTACAGTATCATGAAATCGCCACTATAAAGCTTTGTGAAACAAAAACAAATAATAATAAGGCGATACCATATTTGACAACTAACAAATAAAATTTACAAACATGAAAATAAATTGGGGAACCGGAATTGTCATTGCTTTTGCTATTATTTATGAGCTTTATTTTATACTTTGTTTTTGAAGTACAATCCAACAGCAAATATGATAATGATTTGGTTGTAGAAGAATATTATAAACACGATTCGCATTTTCAGGAGGAAATGGCACGTATTCAAAATGCACATGATTTGCAGCAAAAACCTATCAATTGCGTTTAATGAAGAAGGCGTTAAGGTTGCATTTCCTGCTTCTTTTGAAAGCGATAAAATAAAAGGGAATGTATTATTATATCGTCCTTCAAATAAAAAATTTGATTTTAATACTAAGATTGCATTGGCAAATTCGAGATTTGTTAATTCCCAAAAGCAAATTGATTAAAGGACGTTGGGATGTCAATATGGAATGGCAGTATGAAGGGAACAAAATACTTGACAAAAGAAGTGATTTACGTAAACTAACACAATGTTATATTCGGCTTTCATATTAGGTTTAATTAGCAGTCTGCACTGCATAGGAATGTGCGGCCCAATTGCTATGATGTTGCCTGTTGATCATCAAAATGAAGCAAAAAAAGTAACGCAGATTATTACGTATCATTTGGGCAGATTGACCGCTTATGGCACAATAGGATTAATTTTTGGATTATTAGGAAGAGGATTCTTTTTGGCCGGAATGCAACAAAAAATGTCAATCTTCATTGGTATTGGCAATGATAGTTGTGGTTTTGATTCCGGAGAGCGAATTTTCAAAATACAATTTTTCAAAACCTGTTTATAAAGTCATCTCAAAAATAAAATCGAATATTAGGAAGTCAGTTTAAAAAGAAAAGCTACAAATCTCTTTTTACCATTGGATTGTTAAATGGATTTCTGCCTTGCGGAATGGTTTATGTTGCTTTATTTGGTGCAATTGCAATGCAAAGTGCCAGTTTAGGAGTTTTGTATATGTTCTTTATTCGGATTGGGAACGATTCCTTTAATGACTATTGTGGTTTATATTAATTCATTATTGAAATTGCCTTTCCGAAATAAAATTCAGAAGGCAATTCCTTATGTGGCTGTTTTTATAGGAGTTTTATTTATTTTCAGAGGTTTAGGTTTAGGGATTCCATATGTTTCACCTTCAAATATGAGTTTATTTGTACAAGCAGACTCCTAATTGTCATTAAACAGTCATCGAAAACAGATTCGTTTCCGGTGATTTTCTTTTTAAATGCAAATCAAAAGCCATACAGATATTGCGGACAAATGGTCTTCCGGCTTCAGTAATTTTAATTGTATTTTCTTCAATTATAATTAACTCATCACTTTCTATTTCTTTTAATGATTCTAAAACATCTGGCAATTCTTTGAAATAAAGAAATTCTTTGCTCCAGGAAGTTTCAAGATCACAAGTTAGGTTTAAGATGTGTTTTCTAATAATTAAATCTTCGTCATTTAAAATATGTCCTTTTACAACTGGCAATTGATCTGATTGCAGGATTTGATAGTAGTCTTCAAGATTCTTTGTGTTTTGTGCAAAACTATACCAGCTGTCACTGATTGATGAAACGCCTAAGCCAATCATAAGTTGCGTTTTTGAAGCGCTGTATCCCATGAAATTGCGATGCATTTTTTTGGTCTCTACAGCCTGAAATAAGCTGTCTGATGACAACGCAAAATGATCCATCCCAACTTCATGATATCCATTTGAAGAAAGGAGCTTTTTTCCGGTTTCATAGAGCATTCTTTTTTCCGCATCTTTTGGTAGGTTTTCTTCATTAAAACCTCGCTGTCCGTTGCCTTTTATCCATGGAACGTGCGCATAACTGTAAAATGCTAGTCGATCTGGTTTTAATGAATTTGTTTTTTCAATGGTGTCTACAATATTTTCGACAGTTTGAAATGGAAGCCCAAAAATGATATCGTGACCAATTGATTTATAGCCAATTTCTTTTGCCCAAAAAGTTACTTTTGCAACATTGTGAAAAGGCTGTACGCGATGAATTGCTTTTTGCACTTTTTCTGCATAATCCTGAACACCAAAACTTACTCGGCGAAAGCCTAAATTATATAATTTTTTAAGCTGTTCGTAAGTTGTATTATTTGGATGTCCCTCAAAGCTAAATTCATAGTTTTCAGCTTTATTGGCCAGTTTAAAGATTCCATTTATTAGATTTTCTAAATTGGTAACTGAAAAGAAAGTTGGTGTTCCTCCGCCTAAATGAATTTCTTTGATCAGAGGTTTATCAGGTAGGAGTCCGCAATAAAGGCTCCATTCTTTTAAAACCGCATTTATATAAATTTCTTCGACAGAATGATTTTTTGTAATTCGCTTATTGCATCCGCAAAAAGTACACATGCTTTCACAAAATGGTAAATGAATATATAAACTGATTCCGTTTTGAGTATTGCTTTCTAAAAATGATTTTTGAAAGGATGCTGTCCATTTCTCCAAATTAAAATCGGCTTCATTCCAATAAGGAACTGTTGGATAACTTGTATATCTTGGACCTGGGACGTTATATTTTTGAGTCAGTGATATTTTCATAAATAAAACATTTTGAGAAGTATCAAAATTACTTTGCTTCTATAAAAATTAAAATGATAAATATCATATTGCTAGTGCAAAATAAAAAGAGACTCAATAATTGAGCCTCTTTTCTGAATTAAATAACTAACGTGAAATAGAATCTTGGATGATTTTAAGCCATTTCTTTGCAAAAATATGATCTTGATATGCGCTGATTTGCTTGATGCGGTCATCGTCAAAATCATAAAAAGGTATTGTGATTTTTTTAGAATTTTCTTTTTCTTGGAATTCAAAATCGATTTTCAGAATTGTATCTGAATTTCCATCAGTAGTCAAAACCAATTTACAAGAAGAAACACTTTTTAAGTCTAGATAAGTTGATTCTTGCTGATTTGGATTGAAATTCATTAAAATGAATCTCCTGTTTTTTTGATCTATAGTAAGCGTTTTGTTGCTTTGAGATTCGGTAAGATCAAAATCTTCAGGATGCGATGCATTGAATTTCTTTTTGATATTTAAAATTTTCGATTTATTTGCAGCGCTCGATCGTGCTGAAAAATAGACTGGAATAGCGACAATGATTGCAATCACTAATCCAATTATGGTTACACTAGTTTCCATTTTTGATTTTTTAAATTTGATAAATAATGTGAAATTATAAACAGTCTTCGGGCTGAAAACGGCTTAAAAGGTTGAGAAAGAATGATTTCTTTCTAATAAAATTTCAGGATTTAATTACCAAAAAAAATGGAACGCGTAGAGCATTAATAAGATTTTCTTGCTCTGTGTTGAAAATTGATGTGCAAAATTTGATGCTGATTTAACCGCTTCGTGCTGCGGAATACTGCTATTAAAGAATCAAACCATTTATTACAACAGGATGATTTGTTTTAATGCTTGCAGCAAATTGATAGCTGGCTTGTGGCTGGATAAATGCGGATGAGTCTGGAATATCTTTAGAGAAATTGGTATCCGTTTTTTGACTTTCAACTATATGCATAGAGACATCATTTGCCTGAGACAGCAAAAAAGCCAATAATTAAAAGTGAAATAAATAATAACGGTTTTACGAATCCAATTCATGTGGCGAATTTAGTTCATAAAACAGAATAAAAGAAATTTTAAAGTGCTAATTACTTCTTAAAAATGCATTTTATGCTTTATCCTCAGCTTAAATAAAGGCTGAGGATAGAAGTATTTTATTGTTGCATTTTAAAGTAATAATCGGCGGAATGCTTTCCTCCGCCATAAAATAGAAAGAAAATGCAAATAGTAAGACTGCTATTGCAAGAAATTAAGCTTTCAGAATGCATTCTTCCCATGAAATTAACTAGAACTGCTCCAAAAAGTATAGGTAATTGTGCAGCAATTGCCCATCGTGTGAGCAGCCCGAAAACGATCATTATTCCTCCAATCATATGTGCCGGCGCAATATAATGAAGAAGAAACATACCGCCTCCAAACTGATCAATTGGAGAAATTAAATCATGCAGATACTGAACGTTAGTTACAAATGAAACTCCTTTCATAAATAAAAAAACTCCCAATACAATACGTACTAAATCTACTGGTAAATAAGTGTGCGAATTTGCCCATTTATTCAAGCTTTTTACATTTTCCATGACACTACGTGATTAAAAATTGTTTATTAAAATTACAAAATTTTAATCACATATGTAATAATAAGTCCTTGAAAATGAGTTTTTTGGTATTGAATTAACTTATTTTAAGAATTTCGGAATAATTTAAACCTGAATTACGCCCAAATTGAATGGTTTTTGAATAGGAGCATGATTCGCGGCTTCAATTCCCATAGAAATCCATGTTCGTGTATCTAATGGATCAATAATGGCATCAGTCCAAAGTCGTGAAGCGGCATAATAAGGCGAAGTTTGTTCGTCGTATCTAGCTTTAATTTTATTGAATAGTTCTGTCTCTTTGGCTTCGTCAATCACTTCTCCTTTTGCTTTTAGCGAAGAAGCTTCTATTTGTGCCAAAACTTTTGCTGCTTGAGTACCTCCCATAACTGCAAGTTCTGCACTTGGCCAAGCAAAAATTAATCTTGGATCATAGGCTTTTCCGCACATGGCGTAATTTCCGGCACCATAAGAATTGCCCACAATTACAGTGAATTTTGGAACAACTGAATTGCTGACAGCATTTACCATTTTGGCACCATCTTTTATAATTCCGCCATGTTCCGATTTAGATCCAACCATAAAACCGGTAACATCCTGTAGAAATACTAATGGAATTTTCTTTTGATTGCAATTTGCTATAAAACGGGTTGCTTTATCAGCACTGTCAGAATAAATAACACCGCCAAACTGCATTTCGCCTTTTTTAGTTTTTACTACTTTTCGTTGATTGGCAACAATTCCAACTGCCCAACCGTCAATTCTGGCATAACCGGTAATTAATGATTTGTCCGTAACCTTCTTTATAGGCTTCAAATTCTGAATTATCAACTAAACGATTAATGATTTCCATCATATCATATTGTTCATTTCTGGCTTTTGGCAAAATTCCGTAAATGTCTTTTGGCTCTAATGCTGGTTTTTCAGCTTTGATTCGGTTGTAGCCAGCTTTATCAAAATCACCAATTTTATCTACAATATTTTTGATTTTATCCAAAGCATCTTTATCATCTTTAGCTTTATAATCTGTAACACCAGAGATTTCACAATGCGTAGTTGCGCCTCCTAAAGTTTCATTATCGATAGTTTCGCCAATTGCAGCTTTGACCAAATAACTTCCGGCAAGAAAAATACTTCCGGTTTTATCTACAATCAAAGCTTCGTCGCTCATAATTGGCAAATAAGCACCGCCGGCAACACAGCTTCCCATAACGGCAGCAATTTGAGTAATTCCCATACTGCTCATTTGAGCATTGTTTCTAAAAATGCGTCCAAAGTGTTCTTTATCAGGAAAAATTTCATCCTGCATTGGCAAATAAACCCCGGCACTATCAACTAAATAAATAATTGGAAGTCGGTTTTCCATTGCAATTTCCTGAGCTCGCAGGTTTTTCTTTCCGGTAATTGGAAACCAAGCTCCAGCTTTAACAGTGGCATCATTAGCTACAACAATACATTGTTTTCCTCTAATATATCCTATTTTGACAACAACGCCACCAGACGGACATCCGCCATGTTCTGCATACATGCCATCACCGGCAAAACCTCCAATTTCAATACTTTTTGAATTTTCATCCAATAGATAAGCGATGCTTTCACGAGCTGTCATTTTTCCTTCAGCGTGGAGTTTTTCGATGCGTTTTTCGCCTCCGCCCAATTTAACTTTGGCAAATTTTTGTTTTAATTCTGAAAGAAGTAATTTATTGTGATCTTCGTTTTTATTGAAGTTTAAATCCATGATAGAATATTGATTTTTTTACAAAATAGTGTTGGCTAATTTACAAAATCAATTGAAATAAACCGAAAGTTTTAAAAATGGCTAAATTTTAAATTTTAGCACGATTAAGACATAAAAAAAACAGAAGTTTTGTGCTTCTGTTTTTGTATAATTAATTAAATCGTGATTATTTTTTTGGATCGCAAACCATTTGTTTCAGCATTGCCCATTGTTTAAGAGCATCGCGAGCTTCAACAGCTGGATAACCCAGCATTGTTTTTCCTGCCTGAACATCGCCAGTGACGCCTGATCCCGCACCAACGACAGCTCCGTCGCCAATATTGGTATGGTCTTTTATAGATGCGCTTCCGCCAATAATAACGCCATTTCCTAAAGTTACAGAACCAGCTAAACCACTATTTCCAGCCATAATGCAGAATTTACCTAATTTGCTGTTATGTCCAATCTGAACTAAATTATCAATCTTACAGCCATCACCTAAAATGGTAGAGCTAAATTTTCCGCGGTCAACACAAGTATTTGCGCCAATTTCAACACCGTTTCCAATAATTACATTTCCAATTTGTGGAATTTTCACAAGTCCTTTTTCTTTGCAGGGACGAAATCCGAATCCATCTGCTCCAATAGTTGCATTTGGGTGAATAATACAGTCGCTACCAATATGACAACGCTCGCGAACTACAGTTCCAGGCCAAATAATTGTATTTTTCCCGATAGTACATTCGTCTAAAATTGTCACATTTGGATATATGGTCGCATTAGCTCCAATTTCAACTTTTGGACCAATATAACAGCCAGCGCCAATTTTTGCATCTTCGCCGATAATTGCCGTTTCATCAATGGTGGCTGTTTTGTGAATATTATTGCGAAATATTGGTGTAGGTGGTGCAAAAAGAGCAAGGATTTGTGACATCGCTAAATCGGCATTTTTTACTTTTATAAAAGCACGATTTTCTCCTGGCTCTATTGAAATATCTTCATTTACAACTGCGATAGATGCATTTGAAGCCGACCAATGTTTTTCATATTTTTTATTTCCAATAAATGAAATTTGCAGAAGTTGTTGCTTTTTCCAGTTGCTCTGTTGCAGTAATGCTTTGTGAAGTTGAGCCGTATATCACGCCATTAATTACTTCGTTAATCTCTTGAATTGAATAGGATTTCATTTATTGAATGTAATAGAATTGGGGGTTAATTTTTTGCCAAATAAAATAAATTACATTTTAATTACCTAATGTTTTTATTATGTTTATTGAAAGTATATTTAAAATTATAGTTTAATTATTACAAAATTAACATTTAAGCTATTAAAATTTTGAAAGTTCTTTAAATTTAAGAGTGAGTATTTATTGGGTTTATACAGTTTAAAAAGAGGTGTTTAACTGTTTTTAAAGGATCAAAAAATAAGTTTTTTTATTGATAAGTGGTAACTTACATTTTTTTTGTTAATTAATAAAAATCAAAAAAAACGATTCACTTTTTGCAAAGGGAATCGTTTTTCGATTTATTCTTTAATTTTAGAGAGCGAAACTGCATTTATGCAGTAGCGAAGACCACTTGGAGGTGGGCCATCTGGGAAAACATGTCCTAAATGTGCGTCACAAATATTGCAGACCACTTCAACCCGAATCATTCCGTATGATTTATCAGCATGATATCCAATTGCATTTTCTTTAATTGGCTGTGTAAAAGAAGGCCATCCGGTTCCCGATTCAAATTTCTCGCTTGCATCAAACAATATAGTTCCGCAGCATTTACATTCATAAATTCCGGGATCAAATAAACTGCATAATTCAGAACTGAAAGATCTTTCAGTTCCTTTTAAGCGTGTAACTTGAAATTCTTCAGAGTTAAGAAGTTGTTTCCATTCTTCTTCCGTTTTCTCAACTCTTTTATCCGGAGTTGGATTTCCTTTATTTGTAAAATGAATTACATCGGCCCATTTTATCATAACTATTTTTAGTTTTAAAGTTTCAAGTTTTAGGTTTCAAGTTTACTGTGACTGCAAACTGTGACTGAATGCTATAAATCTGAACACTGTTTACTCTTCCTCTTTTTGTCCCATCATCATTAGATATGCTTTTAGAAAAGGATCAATATTTCCGTTCATAACACCATCAACATCGCTGGTTTCATAACCAGTTCGAACATCTTTTACTAATTTATATGGCTGCATTACATAATTACGAATTTGCGAACCCCATTCAATTTTCATTTTTCCGGCTTCAATATCGGCACGTTGTGCTTGTTGCTTTTTTAACTCAATTTCATACAATTGAGAACGAAGCATCTGCATAGCACGCTGTCTGTTATCTTGCTGTGAACGCGTTTCAGAACATTGAATTTGGATTCCGGTTGGTTTGTGAACCAGCTGCACTTTAGTTTCAACTTTATTTACGTTTTGTCCTCCGGCACCACTTGAGCTAGAAGTTGTAATTTCAATATCAGCAGGATTAATGTCGATTTCGATACTGTCATCAACAAGCGGATAAACATAAACGGATACGAAAGAAGTATGACGTTTTGCATTACTGTCAAAAGGGGAAATTCTCACCAAACGATGAACACCATTTTCGCCTTTTAAATATCCAAAAGAATAATCACCTTCAAATTCTAAAGTCACGGTTTTAATTCCGGCAACCTCACCTTCCTGAAAGTTAAGTTCTTTTATTTTATAGCCATAGCTTTCACCCCACATCATGTACATACGCATCAACATTCCGGCCCAGTCACAACTTTCGGTTCCTCCGGCTCCAGCCGTAATTTGAACCACTGCGCTTAGACTGTCACCTTCGTCAGAAAGCATATTTTTGAATTCGATATTCTCAATGTGAGCTTGTGCACCATTGTATTGCTCGTCTAATTCTTCTACAGAAAGTTCACCTTCTTTATAAAAATCATAAGCAAGTTGCAATTCATCAGTAAGTTCTACAGCTTTGTCATAATCTTCAATCCATTTTTTCTTGTTACGAAGATTTTTTACGATGTTTTCTGCTTCTTTTGCATTATTCCAAAAATCTGGAGCAAAAGTTTTTTCTTCTTCGTTTGCAATTTCGATTAGCTTGGCATCAACGTCAAAGATACCTCCTCAACGCACCAAGGCGCTCCACAATACCTTTTACTTGTTCGGCTGTTGTCATAAATTAATAAGTAGTTTTAAGATGTTTTTTGTTGCAATTACATTTATGTATTTATGTAATTTCGTTCTACAAAAATAAGATTTAGTTTTTAGAATACAGCAATAAATTTAGAATACAGACATTTGAATCTAAATCATTAAAGCTTAGTATTTTCGCATTGTTTTTTTGTTTGCTGAAAGATGCTGTTTATTGTCAAAGAAAATAGTTTCTAAACTTGGAGCTCAATTTTTTAATTATTAATGTTAGTTTTATATGTTTTTTATAAATATTACGTTAATTTGGTTGTATTGTAATCGAAAGTTAAAATTTATGAAAACTTGCGATTATTAAATAACAGTAATACGTAATTTTGCTGTCCAAAAAAGATATTAGTTTTATATGGAAATAAATTTAATTAGCGATACCATTACAAAACCTACATATGAGATGTTGCAATATATGTTTAACGCACAAGTTGGCGATGACGTATACAAACAGGATCCTACGGTTATCGAATTAGAAACAAGAATAGCCGAATTTTTTGGTATGGAAGCTGGACTTTTTTTTCCGTCGGGAACTATGGCAAATCAAACTGCTATTAAACTTCATACACAGCCTGGCGAACAATTGATTGCCGATAAATTTGCACACGTTTATAATTATGAAGGAGGAGGGGTTTCGTTTAACAGCGGTGTTTCGTGCTGTTTGTTAGATGGTGACCGAGGCATGATCAACGCATCTCAGGTTGCTGCAGCAATCAATGATCCTGAATTTTATCACAGTCCGTTGACTAGTTTGGTTTGTGTCGAAAATACAACCAACAAAGGAGGCGGAGCATGTTATGAATTGAAAGATTTAAGAGATATTAAAAAAGTATGCGATGCTAATAATTTAAAGTTCCATTTAGATGGAGCCAGAATTTGGAATGCATTAGTAGCTAAAAGACAAAATCCGAAGGAATTTGGAGCTATTTTCGATACAATATCAGTTTGTTTGTCTAAAGGATTAGGGGCGCCAATTGGTTCTGTTTTGCTTGGAAGTAAAGCTGATATTCATAGAGCGTTGAGAATCAGAAAGATATTAGGTGGAGGAATGCGTCAAGTTGGTTATTTGGCAGCAGCTGGATTATATGCTTTGGCAAATAATATTGAAAGATTAGCTGAAGATCACAGAAGAGCTAAAGAAATAGGAGCAATTTTGAGCACAAAATCTTGGGTTTCAAGCGTAGAACCGGTAGAGACTAATATTTTGATTTTCTCTTTAGCAGAAGGCTACAGCGATACACTTTTAATCGAAAAATTGAAACAGAAAAATATATTAATAAGTTCACTAGGACGCAATAAACTTAGAATTGTAACGCATTTAGATTATAAAGAAGTAATGCATACATATGTTATGGAGACTTTTTCGAAGATCTAAATTTGTTTCAGGTTTGTTTTGTTTCAAGTTTCAAGTTTTCTCATTGCAATAACAACTTGAAACCTGAAACTTGAAACAAGTTCAAACTTTTATTTAAAAAGATTATCCATTCCAGGAATCATCGGCATATCCATTTTTGCAACAGCATCAAGTTCGCTTTCGTTTATGCTTGTTGCTTTTTCAATTGCTTTATTTAAGGTTACAATTAAGTAATCTTCCAATTGCTCTTTATCTTCTAAAAGAGAATCGTCAATAGCGATTGTTTTTATTTTTCTATTTGCAGTAATTGTTATCTTCAATAATCCGTCAGCGCTTTGTTCGTCAATCAAAACTGTATCTAAGCGTTTCTTTGTATCTTCAATTTTTTGTTGGGTTTCTTTAATTTTGCCCATCATTCCCATTAAATCCATTTTTCTTGATTTTTTAAATTATTTAAGACAAAATTAGTATATTGCTATGGTAAATCAATAGAATATTTTATGAAAATATTAATTTTCGTTCCTTTGTGATTGTACTACTTTTGCTCCTTCGTATTTAAAATAAATGCTCAATCAATGCAAAATAATATAATGGCTCCAGAAGCCAAAGAAATTCCGAAGAAACTTAAAAAACATAAAGAGACCCGAATCGACAATTATTTTTGGCTGAATAATCGCGAAAATCCAGAAGTTATCGATTATCTGAATAAAGAAAATGATTACTATCAAAATATGACTGCTCATACTAAAGAGTTTGCAAGAATCTTTATATGAAGAAATGAAAAGCAGAATTAAGGAAGATGATTCGTCAGTTCCTTATTTTTATAATGGTTATTTTTATATCACACGTTTTGAAACAGGTCAAGATTATCCAATTTTTGCCAGAAAAAAAGAAAGCCTTTCGGCAGAAGAAGAGATTTTATTCAACTGCAACGAATTGGCAAAAGGTCATGCTTATTTCAAATTAGGAGGTTTGAGCATTAGTCCGGATAATAAATTTGCCAGTTTTGGGGTTGATATTGTTGGAAGAAGAATTTATACTATTCAGGTTAAAAATTTAGAAACAGGAGAAATCTTGTCAGACAAAATTGAAAATGCCACAGGAAGTTCGGTTTGGGCAAATGATAATAACACTATTGTTTTACACGAGACAAGATGAAGTTACTTTAAGAGCAGATAAGATTTTCAGACATAAATTAAATGCAGATTCGAAAGATGATGTTTTGGTTTACAATGAAACTGATGACACTTTTAATGTTTCTGTACAGCAAAGAAAAGTCAAGAAAATACATCGTAATCAGTTCAGGAAGTACTTTAACGACGGAATACCGAATTTTGAATTCTGATAATCCAGAAGGGGAGTTTGAAGTTTTTCAGACACGCGTACGCGGATTAGAATATAGTATTTCGCATTTTGAAAATTCTTTTTACATTTTGACTAATAAAGATAAAGCAACGAATTTTAAATTGATGAAAACGCCTGAAAATAAAACAGGTAAAAAGAAATTGGGTAGATGTTATTCCGCATCAGAGAAGATGTTTTGTTGGAAGATATTGAAATCTTTAAGAATTATTTAGTTGTTGAAGAGCGTTCAAATGGATTAAATCATATTCGAATCATGCCTTGGAATGGCGAACCAGATTATTATCTGCCTTTCGGAAGCGAAACTTACAATGCATATACAACAACAAATATTGATTTTGATACCGATATTTTGCGTTACAGTTATCAATCACTTGCAACGCCATCGTCTGTAATTGATTTTAATATGAAAACTAAAACCAAAGAGATCTTAAAAGAACAGCAGGTTTTGGGAGGAAAATTTGATAAAGAAAATTACATTGAAGAGCGCGTTTGGGTAACAGCAAGAGACGGTGTAAAAGTGCCAATTTCGATGATTTATCGAAAAGGATTAGAGAAAAATGGCAAAAATCCGCTTTTATTGTATGCATATGGTTCGTACGGAATAACAATGGATACTTATTTCTCGTCAACAAGACTTTCGTTCTTAGACCGCGGATTTGTTTACGCGATTGCTCATATTACGTGGCGGAGAAGACTTGGGAAGGCAATGGTATGAAGATGGAAAACTGTTAAAAAAGAAAAATACCTTTACAGATTTCATCGATTGCTCTAAATTTGTAATAAACGAAAAATACACTTCTGCTGAAACATTTGTATGCGGAAGGAGGATCTGCAGGAGGACTTTTGATGGGAGTTATTATAAATGAAGCCCCTGAATTGTACAACGGAGTAATTGCTCAGGTTCCTTTTGTGGACGTAATTACAACAATGCTTAGATGATACTATTCCGTTAACAACTGGAGAATATGATGAATGGGGAAACCCAAATAATAAAAAATATTATGATTATATGTTGTCGTACTCGCCATATGATAATGTAAAAGCACAAAATTATCCAAATATGTATGTATCAACAGGATTGCATGATTCTCAGGTACAATATTGGGAGCCTGCTAAATGGGTGGCAAAATTGAGAAATATGAAGACAAATGATAAACTTTTGTTTTTAGATACCAATATGGATGCCGGACATGGCGGTGCTTCAGGACGTTTTGAAGCTTTGAAGGACTTAGCAAAGGAATTTAGTTTTTTATTAGATTTAGAAAAAATTAAAAGCTAATTAGAAAAATTTTGTTAAATTTGCAACCTATCAGGGGTTATTAAAAAATACCTTTGATTAACTATTTTTTTATGAAAGAAGAAATAAATGCTTATAATAATGTTTTAGAATTAATAGGTAACACCCCACTTATTAAGCTAAATAAAATCACCGAAGAGTTAGAAGGAAATTTCTACGCAAAGGTAGAAGCTTTTAATCCAGGTCATTCCTCAAAAGATAGAATCGCGTTATATATTATTGAAGAAGCTGAGAAAAAAGGGATTTTGTCGCCAGGTGACACGATTATTGAAACTACATCAGGAAATACGGGTTTTAGTTTGGCAATGGTCAGCATTATTAAAGGTTATAACTGTATTTTGGCAGTAAGTTCAAAATCATCAAAAGATAAGATTGACATGCTGAGAAGTTTAGGAGCAAAAGTTTATGTTTGCCCAGCGCACGTTTCAGCAGATGATGAAAGATCTTATTACAATGTAGCCAAACGCTTACATGAAGAAACAAAAGGTTCTGTTTATATTAATCAATATTTTAATCAGTTAAATATTGATGCACATTACAACAGTACAGGTCCTGAAATCTGGGAACAGACAAAAGGACAAATCACACATCTTATTGCTTGCAGCGGAACAGGAGGAACAATTTCTGGAACTGCAAAATTCTTAAAAGAGCAAAATCCAAATATTAGAATTCTGGGTGTTGATGCTTTTGGATCAGTATTAAAGAAATACCACGAAACTAAGAGAATTTGACAATAAAGAGATTTATCCTTATCGTATTGAAGGTTTGGGTAAAAATTTAATTCCATCAGCTACTGATTTTGATATTATTGATAAATTCATGAAAGTAACCGATGAGGAAAGTGCACACTCTGCAAGAGAAATTACTCGTAAAGAAGGTTTGTTTGTTGGATATACTTCTGGAGCAGTAATGCAGGCGATAAAACAATACGCAGAAGAAGGAGAGTTTACAAAAGATAGTAATATTATTGCTATTTTTCCTGATCACGGTTCTCGTTACATGAGTAAAGTATTTAGTGATGACTGGATGAATGAACAAGGATTCTTTGATAGTGTTAATGAAGAAGAAGCTCAAAAAATTGAATTTGTAAAGTAAATAAAAGACTTTTTAAAATACTGAAACTCCATCATTATGATGGAGTTTTTTTTGTGCCTTATGGTTAAGGAATTTGTAAAAACTCGGAAAATATTAAAAAAACATATTCAAATTGTATTTGTAAAAATCGAGTAATTATTATAAATACCGTATTTATACGTAAGAAATTTTAAATTTGATTGAAGTAATAATATTATTTTAATAATATTAATAATAGTATAAAAAAAATGCAATTGATCGTAAAAAATCATCAATTTTTGTTATTTAAACGATTATTTAGGTTAGTTATCGAAAAAATTTTTGCTGAGAAGCATAAAAATATAGTTTAGCAGTGTTAAAATGACACAATGTTTTTTAATACCCTAAAATCTATCATTATGAAAAAATTACTACTCTCTTTAATGTTTGTAAGTTATTTGAATGCTAATGCGCAGAATCCGATTCAGGAGTTTAATTTCAATGGAACCTTAAACAATACTCAAAATACTATTACCTTCATGGGGGCAAATAATTTTGTTCCAGATCGTATGGGAAATCCAACCGGTGCCCAGCGCTTAATTAATAAATCACTTGAAGCTGTAATTGATGATCTTCCTCAAAATAATAGTGCTCGATCAATTAGCGTTTGGGTAAAATTAAACGATATTTCAAAAGCAAATTATATTTTGGGCTATGGAACTGCATTTAATGCTCAATATTATGGATTACTACAACAAGGCACAGCTTCATCAAATTCAGATCTTAGTCTGGCAGGTTGGGGTGCAAGCAATGATGTTATTGTTTCGGTTCCATTAGCAAAAGGAAAATGGTACAATTATACTATAACGTATGACGGAACAGTTTCTAAAATTTATCGTGACGGAGTATTTATAAAATCGTTAAGCGGTATTACACGTGCGACAAAAGGCAATATTTTTAGATTGGGTGAAATAAACACAACAGTTGGGATCAATGCTGATATTGATGATTTGAAGATTTTTAATGTTGCTTTGACAGATGAGCAAGTTACAGCATTTTATGAGGAATCTAAACCAGTAATTGCAGTTGTCACCGATGCGGCTCCTGCTGTTAAAACCACAGCAATTAAAACTGCAGGAAAAAGCAAAGTTGCAGTTAAAGCAACTCCTTCAACAGCAATCATTGCAAATAGTGATATAAACGCAACGGCTAAAAACGTTGAGGTTTACTCGCAAGGGCAAAAAATAATTGGAGAAAATTCAATGAGCATCAATGATTTACCTGAAGGAACATATTTGTTGAAAATAACAAATGCCCCAGCAAAAAAAATTACCTCAAAGTAAGATTCAAAAATTTGGTTAATAGAAATAGTTAGTTAGTTTTTTTATTTTTTTTATCATGTTGTTTAGTAAGCATTTATTTTGGATAGTGGAAAAAAACCTTTTGAGATTCAGAAGGTTTTTTTTTGTAAAGATGTATTTACAAATATCATACTAAGCTTTTATTTTTTATCTATTTTTCATTGTTTTAATAAGAATAACGTATTAATGTATTGCAAGTGTTTGGTAGTTTTGAATTAAATTTATAGTTTTAACAAAAAATAGAATTATTTACTGAGCTTGCATAATAATTGTTCAAAGCATTATTGTTAAATTGATTAATTCGCATCTATATTACTTTACAAGATTTTTAAATACCCTAAATCCTATCTATGAAAAAACTATTACTTACATTAATGTTTGTAGCTTTTTTAAATTCTAATGCCCAAAATCCCGTTCAAGAATTCACTTTCAACGGAACTTTAAGCAGTACTGATAATAGCATTACATTATTAGGAACACCTAATTATGTGAATGACAGAATGGGAACCGCTAAAGCAGCGCAACGAATTACAAATAAAATATTGCAAGGTGTAGTAGGGGAGCTTCCGCAGGAAAACAAACCCAGATCAATATCATTTTGGGTGAAGTTTAATAATATAGCGACAGCAAATTACATTTTTGGTTACGGCACAGCTGTAAATGCTCAATTTTTTGGTCTATTGCAGCAACCTGTTGTTTCTGGAAATTCAGATTTAAGTTTGGTTGGCTGGGGCGATGCTAATAATGTGACTGTTTCAATCCCGCTTCAAAAAGAAGTTTGGTACCAATACAACATTACTTATGATGGAAATACCTCTAGAATATACCGAAATGGAGAATTGTTGAAATCGGCAATTGGAATTTCTCGTGCTACAAAAGGTTATATTTTGAGATTAGGACAAGTAAATACAACAATTGTTCTTAATGCGGATATTGATGATCTTAAAATATATAATGTTGCAATGACTGATGAACAAGTTATGGATTCTTATACGAGTTCTAAACCTGCGGGGGCTCCAGCTTCAAACGCTGCAAAAAAAGTTGTTGCATCACCACCAGCAAAAAGTGCAGTTCCAGCAAAACTGCCAGTTTCTTCGACTGAAAGTTCAACTGAAAATAATGGAGAATCTAAAATAATTGAAATTTTTTCGCAAGGAAAAAAAATAACGGGTAGCAATGCTTCAAATGTTGCTGATTTGCCTGAAGGTACTTATTTGCTGAAAATAACTAAAACACCAGCAAAAAAATAATTTGAGTTTTAATCAAAAAAGCCTTCTGAAAATTTCCAGAAGGCTTTTTAATTTATTTTTTCTTTTGTTGTCCAGGGGCATATGCTTTTGCACTTTTGCTTCCCGACATTTTTTTAGCCTGTCCTGGCGGTACTTTTTTAGTTGTTGGCGCTGGTTCGTTTGTATGAACATGAGTACTACAGCTTATCGCGCTTATTGCTAAGAACAAAATTACCAGTACAATTACAGCTATTTTTGTGTATTTTGATGTTTGCATATTTTATTTTCAATTTTATTTGAGGTTTTGCAAATATAACGGTAAATATGATTTTTCAAATATACGTGCTTAGCTTAAAACCATTACAAACAAAAAAAGCCTCAGAAAAATCCAAGGCTTTACAAGTATATTTAGAATATTATTCTTCTTTCATAGTATGGTAAACGTTCATAACGTCATCATCTTCTTCGATTTTCTCGATTAATTTTTCAACATCAGCGATTTGCGCTTCAGTTAATTCTTTTGTGATTTGCGGAATACGCTCAAAACCAGAAGATAAAATTTCAAGACCTCTGTTTTCTAATTCTTTCTGCAAAGCACCAAAGCTTCCAAAAGGAGCATAGATCAAGATTCCGTCTTCATCTTCAAAAACTTCTTCGGCACCAAAATCAATAAGTTCTAATTCTAATTCTTCAGGATCAAGATTTCCTTTTGCAATTCTGAAGTTGCAAGTATGGTCAAACATAAATTCTACAGAACCTTGAGTTCCCATAGTTCCGTTGCATTTGTTAAAGTAACTTCTAATGTTTGCAACCGTTCTGTTATTGTTGTCAGAAGCAGTTTCAATCAAGATTGCAATTCCGTGAGGCGCATATCCTTCAAATAAAATTTCTTTATAGTTGGCAGTATCTTTATTACTTGCGTTTTTAATAGCGCGCTCCACATTGTCTTTTGGCATGTTGGCCGCTTTCGCATTTTGTATTACAGCTCTTAATCTAGAATTGGCATCTGGGTTTGGTCCGCCTTCTTTAACAGCCATAACGATATCTTTACCAATTCTGGTAAATGTTTTGGCCATTGCTGACCAACGTTTCATTTTTCTTCCTTTTCTAAATTCGAACGCTCTTCCCATTTCTAATTTTTAGTTTTGTGATGCAAAAATACGGTTATTCCTTATTTTTCCAAAAACAATACGGTTCTTTTTTTGATGCTTTAAGTTTCAGGTTTTAGGTTTCATGTTTCAAGTTGAATGGCTTGCGTTGATTTAACGGCAAAGTCCGCAAAGTTTTTTTATCTGAGGTTACGTTTATAAACGCAAAGTTCGCAAAGCTTTGTATAAAGCCTTTGCGAACTTTGCGTAAATCTTTGCGCCCTTTGCGGTTAAACCTGAAACCTGAAACCTGAAACCTGAAACAAAAATCCTACTTTGAAGCATTAAATTCATTGATAACATTTACAGCTTCATTCAAATACGGATTCGTTTTTAGATTGTCGATCTGGTATTGGTTTGTCGTTTTATCATTTGGATAAACGCCAAGCAAAAATTGATTTACGGTCGAGTTGTAAACATCCAGCGGATTATTTTCGTCGTTGAAAGTATTAATTTCTTTCCAAAGTGAATTGACTAGTTTTTTTTGTTTGAAAACAGCATCTAAAGTCATCGGAAGCTCTGCCTTTGGTGTGTTTACGATGTTATCAATTTTTTGATTGATTTTTTTTATATCGTTAAAATAGTAGTTATCGACCATTCTTGCTGCCGAGTTTTGAGCTAATTTATCAATCAGAGCACGTTTTGCGTAAGGTCTGTATTTTAAGAATGGCTCGATACTGTCGTTTTTAATGGCAGTCGGAAAATCACTTTCTTTTTGATAAACATCTTCATAAAATTCAGGAAGGAGTACATCTGGTCTTACGCCAACATATTGATGACTTTTACCAGTAACGCGGTAAAATTTATTAATTGTAATTTTCAAAAAATCGGTATTTTTTTTATCGTCAAGCGAAAGAATAGTCTGCATTGTTGCTTTTCCTAGTGTAGTGCTTCCCATTAAAAGTGCACGATTATAATCCTGCATTATAGAAGCAAAAAATTCACTTGCCGATGCCGTATTGCTGTTTACAAGCACTACAATTGGGCCTTTGTAAATTAATCCTTTATAAGGATCATTAATCACCGATTTCTCTTTTTTGTTGTCGATTACAATCGAAATTGGTCCATAATCAATAAACATTCCGGCTAATTTTATCGCTTCTTCCATAGAACCGCCACCATTATCAATCAAGTCAATCACTAATCCTTTTATATTATCTCTTTCCAGTTTTATTACTTCGCGGGCAACATCATCGGCACAGCCTTTTCGGTTATTTTCATCTAAATCAGCATAGAAACTCGGAATTTTGATGTAGCCAATTTTACTTTCTTTGCCAATGATAAAACTGTAAACCGAATTGTCTTCATCTTTCATGACTTGTTTTTCAATATAAACATCAAAGCTTTTTCCAGAATTTCGTTTCAGCGTAAGCGTTATGCTTTTATTGGATTCAGATAAAATCATGGTCGAAATTGATTCTAACGAAGCGCAGGAAACTTGTCAAGTTTCTTTTTGATTTGAAATCGAAATAATTTGGTCTCCTTTTTTAATAAGTCCGGTTTGATATGCAGGGCCATTTGGATCAATTTCATCAATAATAATTTCATTTTTTTCATTCAGATTAACAGTCATTCCTAGCGAAAATGTTCTTTAGACAATGAAGCTACAAAACTGGTTTTAGCATCATCACTGAAATAAGCCGTATGCGGATCAAAATAGGTACAAAAGAAATTATATAGTTTTTCTTCCGGTTTTAGACTTTGTTTCAATAAGCGTGCTTATTCGGCAAATTTCATTGGATAAAATCAATTGTCTAGAGGCCAGATTCAATTGATGCGAAATTTGCTTTAATTGAATCGAGATTATCGCTCGTTTCGGCAATATCATCTAAAATTTGATAACGTAATTTTTTCAACCATACTTTCTCTAAATCTTCTTTTTTGAGATAGAAAGCAAATGACTTTTTTATAAAACCGAATAGTATCTTTTTTGTATAATCAATATTGCCGAGCTTGGATTTTTTCTAAAACGGCTTTAGTTCTAAGAAGACCATGTTTTATATTTTGAAGCAATATCATCTAAAAAACTGCAGTCGCATTCCAAAATCAAATCGTCGAGATTTAAACGATATTTCTTAGACATTTCGTCGTATTCAGTTTTAAAAAAGATGTTTCGCGACGGGTCTAATTCATTGATTAGATTATCAAAAACAAAAATAGATAAACTGTCATCAATTGGTTTTGGACGAATATGCTCGGTTTGAATAAGTCGCGTTGATTTTGTTTACTATTTCGCATGTTGATGCGCTATTTTGACTAAATAGAACAGTTGAAGTAAGCAGAAATAATAATAAAAGTTTCTTCATAAATCTGTCGATCTCAGTTTAGACTAAAATTACGGTTATTTTTTTGATAAATGACAGTTATATTTCTTCTAGAATATCGACAATTAAATCGATTTATATCCGTGAAGATGCACGTCAAAATGCGATAAATGCTCGATTAAAAAGCAATAAAATTTAGAAATAAAGTGTAAACAGACCCAAAAAAAAATGCATCACAAATTTTAAATGTAATGCATTTTTAAAATTTATTTAAGTCAAAAGTCAAAAGTCAAAAAGTCATAAAGTCATAAAGTTGTGAAATATAAAACTTTTAGACTTTTTGACTTTCGACTTTAAGACTTATTAGAAATTATTTCTTGTAAAAAGGCAATTTTACCACTTTTGCAGGAACATCATTTTTTCTGATTCGGATAAAAATATCATTGTCAATAGCGCTATTTTCACAGTAACATATCCTAAACCAATTCCTTTATTCATAGAAGGCGACATTGTTCCAGAAGTTACAATCCCAATTACAGCTCCCGAAGCATCAACAATTTCGTAATCGTGTCTTGGCACTGCGCGTTCCTGCATTTCAAAAGCAACTAATTTTTTAGAAACACCTACTTCTTTTTGTTTTTTCAGACTTTCAGAATTCGTGAAATCTTTATTGAATTTCGTAATCCATCCTAAGCCAGCTTCAAGCGGAGAAGTAGTATCGTTAATATCATTTCCGTACAAACAGAAACCCATTTCTAAACGTAAAGTATCACGCGCTGCAAGCCCAATTGGTTTGATTCCGAAAGCTGCACCAGCTTCAAAAACTTTGTTCCAAATTGCTTCAGCATCAGCATTTTTGCAGTAAATTTCAAATCCTCCCGAACCAGTATAACCAGTTGCAGAAATAATTACATCATTAAATCCAGCAAAATCAGCCACTTCAAAATGGTAATATGCAATTGCTGATAAATCGATAGAAGACAAAGACTGCATTGCTTCCACCGCTTTTGGTCCCTGAATTGCCAATAAAGAATAATCATCAGAAAGATTTTTCATATCAACACCCAAATCATTGTGAGATGAAATCCAGTTCCAGTCTTTTTCAATATTCGAAGCATTTACAACAAGTAAATATTCTTCGTCTTTCATTTTATAAACAATCAAATCATCCACAATTCCGCCATCATTATTTGGAAGACAAGAATATTGCGCTCTTCCAATTGTCAAAGTCGAAGCATCATTCGAAGTCACTTTCTGAATCAAAGCCAAAGCATTTGGTCCCGTCAAGAAAAATTCGCCCATATGCGAAACATCAAAAACGCCCACACTATTACGAACCGTTTCGTGTTCAGCATTTACGCCTTCATAAGTAATAGGCATGTTATAACCGGCAAAAGGAAGCATTTTTGCTCCCAAACTTCATGTATGTGCGTAAGCGCAGTATTTTTCATTGTGTTGATTTATAAAATTGAGTCGCAAATTTATTCAAAAAATATCGAAATTTGATAGTCTAAATTATAAATTTCGCAATATTTAGGAGCAATTTCCTGCTATCCGCTATATCTTTTGTGCCGAACACCGGCACAAAAGGATGCCGCTTCTATCAGGGCTAGGGCTGACTGTTTCAAAAGAAGAATTCGTGATTTCGATTTTTTACGTAACTTTAATTCATAAATAAAGTCAGATGAAATCACCGTATTTAATCACAAAAGAAGAAATTCTAAAATTCTTTAAACCTGTAGATTCTAAAGCACATAAAGGAACACAAGGTCATGCAGTGATTATTAGTGGCAGTTATGGTAAAATAGGAGCGGCAGTTTTAGCTTCAAAATCCTGTCTCAAATCAGGTTGCGGACTCGTAACAACTTTTTTGCCAAAATGCGGTTATCAAATTCTTCAAATCTCGATTCCCGAAGTTATGGTTATCACCGATGAAAATGCAAATTTCATTACCAATATTCATTTGCCATTAATTCCGCAAGCAATTGGAATTGGGCCGGGAATAGGCCAAGAACTCGGAACACAAAAAGCTTTATTTGAATTTTTGAGAGTAAATAAAGCGCCATTGGTTCTCGATGCCGATGCGCTGAATATTATTTCTGAAAATTTATCATGGCTGGAATTGGTTCCTGAAAACACCATTTTGACGCCTCATCCCAAAGAATTAGAAAGATTAATTGGCAAATGGAATTCAGAAGCAGAGAAGTTTCAAAAAACAGTCTCTTTCTCAGAAAAATATAAAGTAATTATTGTGATGAAAGGTGCGCCGACATTCATAATCATCAAATCTGAAATCTACCAAAACACAACCGGAAACGCCGCTCTTGCCACAGCAGGAAGCGGTGATATTTTAACCGGAATCATAACAAGTTTTCTCGCGCAAGGTTACGAACCAAAATATGCCGCAAAATTGGGCGTTTATCTTCCACGGTTTAACCGCTGATATTGCTTTGCCTGAAACGGGTTATGAGTCTTTTATAGCTTCAGATATTATTAAGAATTTAGGAAAAGCATTTCTTGAATTAGGAAATGTGCCAATTTGATAATTAGATAATTTTTTCGAACAATTTGTCACCCTGAGGGAAGTCGAAGGGCGTCATAGTAATTAAACTTTGAGGAATATCTTTGTGGTCCTTCGACTTCGCTCAGGATGACAAAAAATGAGAATAGATCTGCTTGATCTGCAAAATCTGCGTGAACAAATCTTTGCGCTCTTTGCGTTTAAAATCATTAAGTTTGTAATGTCAAAGATTGGAACCTTAGCAACTCAGTTCCTTAGCATCTTAGAATCTTTTAAAAAATGAAAAACAACTTCGATCTCAGAACGGTAAACGTTACCCGTTATATAACCCCATTGCGCGAAGGCGGTTCTTTACCCGCTTTGGCAGAAGCCGATGACGATTTTAAATACGTATTAAAATTTAGAGGTGCCGGTCACGGTGTAAAAGCCCTTATAGCCGAATTAGTTGGCGGACAAATAGCAAAAGCCTTAAAACTGCAACTTCCCGAATTAGTATTCGCGAATCTCGACGAAGCTTTCGGAAGAACCGAAGCCGACGAAGAAATTCAGGATTTACTGCAAGGAAGTCAAGGGCTTAAATTTGGCACTTCATTTTTTATCTGGTGCGATTACTTTTGATCCCGTTGTGACTACTGTCGATGATAAATTAGCATCGCAAATCGTTTGGCTGGACGCTTATATCACAAATGTAGATCGAACATTCAGAAACACCAATATGCTGATTTGGCATAAAGAATTATGGTTAATTGATCACGGCGCGTGTTTGTATTTTCATCATTCGTGGAATAATTGGGAACAACATGCCAAAAGTCCGTTTGCATTGATAAAAGATCACGTTTTATTACCTCAGGCTTCACTTTTAAAAGAAGTTGATGCCGAATTCAAAGTGCTTTTAACCCACGAAATTTTAGAAGATATTGTAAATACTATTCCGTTGAAGAATGGTTGCAGTGGGAAGATGCAGACGAAACGCCCGAAGCTTTACGAAATGTTTACTTGCAGTTTTTACAGACCCGATTAGACGAATTCCGAAATCTTTGTAAATCAGGCTCAAAATGCAAGATAATCACTTATATGAATATGCCGTGATTCGTGTTGTACCAAGGGTAGAGCGCGAAGAATTCCTGAATATCGGAATCATTTTGTTTTGCAAAAAAGCCAAATTTATAAAAGTTATTAGCTTACATTGACAATAAAGACAAAATTGAAGCTCTTTCTAATGATTTTGATATCGAACAATTAGATTGCAATTTAACTGCTTTAGAAAAAATTGCATGCGGAGATAAAGATGGTGGCCCAATTGGTGAGATTGATATTCCAGAGCGTTTTCGCTGGTTAACAGCTATTAGAAGTTCTGCTATACAAACGTCAAGACCTCATCCGGGTTTGTGTCAGGATTTAGAGAAAACGATTAATCGTTTGTTTACAGAACTTGTGCTTTAAAAAGGGGCTAAGGTTCTAAGATACTAAGATTCTAAGGTTTTTTGTAGAGACGCACTGCAGTGCGTCTAACATAAGGTTTTTTATTCCCAATTTTCTCATTTCGACCGAAGGGAGAAATCACACTAGGAATTCCGCAAGCATTGTCGCCAATATTGTCATTTCGACGAATGAGAAATCTCCGCAAGTAACTCAGCAAAGAGAATCAAATATTTGTCGAGCTTCTCGCGGAGATTTCTCCTTCGTCAGAAATGACAAACTGTGTGGACGTTTGTGATTAAACCTGAAACTTGAAACCTGAAACTTGAAACAAATAAAACTAAATCTTCTTCTCCAAGAAAATAAACTCCAAAGGCTCTTCAGAAACCGTAACATGAACACCACTTTCAGGAAAAGCTTCTCTTTCGCCTGTATCTACATAACCATGACGTTTGTACCAGGCAATAAGTTCTTCGCGAACTGAAATAACCGTCATAATAATGCTCGACAATCCCAAAGATTTAGCATGATTTTCGGCTGCAGCCAAAAGCTTTTTCCCGATACCACTATTTTGAAGTTCTGGCGAAACCGTCAACATTCCTAAATACAATTGATGGCCTTTTTCAACCAATAAAACGGAACCGATAATTTTATCATTCTCCGTAAATTTCAGAATCGTATTTTTCGGGTTTTGGAAAATGGTAGTCATTTCCTGCTCATCAGTTCTTTTTCCTTCGAGTAAATGCGCTTCGGTAGTCCAGCCTTTTTTAGAAGTTTCTCCTCTGTAAGCTGAATTTATTAAGGTTGTTAATGCTGGAATGTCTTCCAGAGTTGCTTTTGAGATCATGTTATTTATAAGTGTTTTCAATTGCCTACAGCTTTAGCTGTAGGGACAAAGTTAGGCTAGAAAACGGCTTTAGCCTAATTTTTTATGCTTTTGGCTAAAGCCGATTTATCCTTAAAAACAAAACCTCCAGCTTTAGCTGGAGGCAATTGATTTATAGGTGTTAAAAAATCAAGTTTAATATTTTGCAGGTTCGCCCGCTTTAGGCAATGATTGTTTTATGAATGTCCTGATGTCTTCATTTGCAGTTTCTAGATCAGCTTTTCTCAAATACATCATATGACCGCTTCTGTAGCCTTTCCATGACATTCTGCCGCTTAATTTTCCACTTGGATCCATTTGCCATAAATCATATTTAGCATTAAAGTAGTCACAAGCACCATCATAATATCCTGATTGCACCATAACATGCAAATATGGATTTTGTGCCATGGCTTGTCTTAGATTTTCTCCTGTTTTATCATTTGATCTGTCCCAAGGATGTACAGGACCAAACATCATGTATTTAAAATCCGTTTTGTAATTAAGATTATTGCGTACATACATATTGATAGCAGGTGTAAACGAATGCAACCAAGATGTAAGTTCTGCATTAAAATCAACGCCTTCACCAGAATCTTTACGGTCAATTCCTAGATATCTAGAATCAAGTCTTCCTACCGTATAGCCTTTGTCTCTTAAGAGCTCTTTCCAGAAATAATCATAAGGAACGTCAAGGTTATTTTGCAGAATAACTTTCTCTGAAATACCAGAATAACGTGCCATTTTAGTAGCAATTTCTTTTCTTTTTTGTTCGTCTAAAAATCCGCCTTTGCTCATTGCAGGAAGAAGTTCGTTTATGGTAAAATCTTCAACCTCGGGAAGCATATCCGTTAAATCTTTGTTTTGAAGATCTGGACTAAGCATTTTGTGATACCAAGCAGTCGCTGCAAAATAAGGTAATTTAAGAGCGGCATCAGAAACAACGCCACGCGTTATTCCTAAATCAGTAGGAGATACCAAAATCACTCCGTTAAGATACATCCATTGATTGTTTTGTAATTGAAGCGCCAATCCAGAAACTCGGGTTGTACCGTAACTTTCACCAATTAGATATTTAGGCGAAGCCCAACGATTAGTGCGGGTTACAAAACCATTGATCCAATCGGCTAAATATTTAATGTCGGCATTGACACCGAAGAATTTTGTAGTAGGGATTTCTTTGCTTGTAGGTCTTGAATACGCTGTATTAACAGGGTTTACAAAAACGATATCAGCAACATCCAAAATAGAATACGGGTTTTCTTTTATTCCGTAAGGCTGTACAGGGTATCCTTCATCATCAATATTTAATAAACTTGGTCCGGTATAAGCAATCTGCATCCAAACCGAAGCAGATCCAGGACCACCATTAAATGAAATCACTAAAGGACGAGAATCTCTATCTTTTACATCAGAGCGCTCATAATACGTGTAAAATAATCCGGCAATTGCTTTTCCGTCTTCGTCCCAAACAGGCATTGTGCCTGTTGTTGCCTTATAGGAAACTTTTTGTCCTTTTATTGTGGTTGTATGATTTGTTACGACTTGTGAGTCTGGATTGAATGTAAGGTTGGCAGGTGAACTTTCTTCTTTTTTAGCCGGAGGTGTATCCGCAGTTTTTGGTTTTGAATCCTGAGCGTATGAAGTAAAAAATCCTGCTAAAAGGAATAAAGTAAAAATTTTTTTCATCGAATTTGGGTGTGTTATTAGAGTTTTTAAAGATATAAAAAAATAAGAAGGATGATTTTTTGATCTTTAAGAGAGTTTACGATTGCTAGCAAGGGTATAAAAAAACTTCAAAATCATTCGGTATTGGAAGTTTTGTTTGGTTGAGGATTATTTTTTAATTGCGCAATTTCTTTTTCTAAACGTGTAATTTCTTTTTTCTGCATCATGATTAGCTCATTATATACATTAATTTCTATACTATCAACATCAGTTTTTTTTCTTTCAATTTCTCCTTCTCCCAAAACTAACCATCTTAATGATAAAATAGGGTACGATATAATCATACTTTTGATATTGTCAACGGATACTTTTTTTTTACCGGTTTTTAAATCATTTATACCAGTTTTGTTTGTGTTAAGTATCTCTGCTAGTTCTACATACGTGTTTATTAGCCCTTTTTTTTTCAATAAGTCAAAAGCTGAAAAAAATCTGTCATTGTTGTTCATGAGAAATAAGTATGAAAATTAATCACTTTTGTTTTGTTTTGTATGAAATTTTCTTACTATATTCGCCACTTGTAGTCTGAATCGTACATTAAGCAAATTATTGTAAGCTGTTCCTTCGCAATTTTTATAGATTAGAGTATATGTTGCATGATTCTACTGCTAAATAACACCTGAACATTCCATCCACAGTTTTGTTCAGGTTCTTTTTTATTTGTTTTTAAAACTAAATAAATACAAAAAAGGTATAAAAATAACTAAAAAAGAAACGAGATGAAAATGCATGTTAAATTTTAAACAAAAAGGAAATATGAATGTATAGAATTGAATAGTTAACAGAATAAAAAAAATATTAGAAAAGATTATTAAAAAAAAAGATTAAAAGAAATGAATATTACACGTTTATTAGTGTTTACAGCCATGCTGGGCTTTCAATACAGTAATGCCCAGACAGGTATCGGGAACAATCATCCTGATAAATCGGCAATTCTTGATTTGACGAATTCTGTTAATAAAGGATTGTTGATTCCAAAAATTGCTTTAACAAGCACCACCGTTGCAGCACCGGTAACTGCTCCGGCGACAAGTTTAATGGTGTACAATACCGCAACAGCCGGAGATGTTACTCCTGGATATTACCATTGGGATGGTGTTAAATGGGTTAGAATTGTTAATGATGCCAATCTTAAAACGACTGCATGGTTACCAAATGGAAACAACAACGGCGCAATTAAGACTATTGGTACCAATGATAATTTTGACCTGCCTATTGTAACTAATAATACAGAAAAGGTGAGGGTTACTAGTGATGGTAGAATGGGTATTGGAACTACTACACCAAGCGGTGCATTTGAGGTTACTAATGATAATAAAGGTGATCAGTTTGATGATGTTGCAATTACTTCATTTGGTACTGGTACTACCTCACCAAGCTTCTATATGAGAAAATTGGGAGGTACTGCACTTGCACCAACAAATACAAAAAATGGCAATATTATTGGGAATTTAGCTTGGTCTTCGCGTGTGGCAGGTAATTTTTTGGATACTTCTATTATACGATCTACTTATAAAGGAGATGGAACAACTAATTTAGGAACGTTAGAATTTAGTACTTCAGGTTCCGAAAAAATGAGAATCGATGAAAATGGGAAAGTGGGTATAGGAACCACTGCACCATCTTCTTCATTTGATATCGTTAATGATAATAAGGCTGATGTGTTTGATGATATTCATATCTATTCATACGGAGGGACTACCACTCCAAGCTTCTTTATGAGAAAATCGGGAGGTACTGCAGCTACACCGACTGATATAGCAAATGGTAGTTTGATTGGAAGTGTAGTGTTTGTACCCCGTGCGGGAGGTGCTTTTATGGCTAATGGTGGTGCTTACATGAGGTCTACTTATAAAGGTAATGGAACGACTAATCTGGAAACATTGGAATTTGCTACTTCAGGTGCAGAGAAAATGAGAATCGATGAAAATGGTAATCTTGGTATTGGTACTACAAGTCCAACAACAAGACTTGAAGTAAATAACGGTACAACTGCTGGTGCTATCAAAATTGTCGATGGGACGCAAGGAGTAAATAGAGTACTTACTTCAGATGCTAATGGAGTAGGTAAATGGAAAGAAGCTGCTGTAACAACAAGTAAGTTTAAATATATACCTACTTATCCTAACAATTTTGCCTTGGGTAGTTTTGCAAGTGTAAATAATGTCGGTTCTCCTTTTGATATACAGACAACAGGTATTTACCGAGTATTAGTAGATATGAATCTACCTTCAGGTTATATTTTAGGGGTAGATAATGCTGCTCTTTCTAACACTGTATTTTACTCAAATTCAAAAACACGAATGTATAATCAATATTTTATTTATCTGACAGCTGGTACGCACCAACTGATAATATTTGGTGATAATCCTACTGCGGACAATACCGTAGGGCCATATTTTCATATTGAAATAGAAGGGCCGATAAACTAGTTTTTTTGTATAACATAATATTTGTGGATGATTGATGAATTTAAATTTTTTCATCATATGAAGATTGAATAATAAACAAAAACAAGTTATGAATCAAAAAATAAAAATAAAGAGCGGGTTAGGTTTTTTCTCTTTACGGTTCCTGAGTTCTATTTCGAGCTTATAATTATTAATAAATTCGCGTTTGCTAAAATGATAAGTAGAAAAATGCTAAAAAAGCCTTCCATTTGGAAGGCTTTTTTTATTTCAAAAAATTGATTTATAATTATTTATGTGGCAAATTCTAATTTATTCTTTATACAATGTAATAACAGCTTTATAATCTTTAACGGCTGTGTGAAGTCTCCTGACTTCGCACCCGTTGCTATATTCCGCTTGCATTGCTCATTGGAGTGGGTACGAAGTCGGGAGACTTCGCACAGCGACTACGATTCTTAAAAAAAAAACACACTTTGTAGAGCAGGGCCTGCCTCTTCCTGTATAATTGTTAGCGACAATACTATTTTAGATACGCTATCCAATCATTATTGAGATCGAATAAATTATAACCATTTTTCGAGTCGGTTTCTAAATGCATAATGTAATCATTATTTATATCAAAAACTGCATATCCATTTTGGCTGTGTTTAACTCCAATCAATCTCATTTCAAGACTAAAACTAAATATTAAAAGAATATTGTCATTTGGTGTTACACAAAAACATTCAACATCGTTATTTAAATTAAAATAAAATAGATTACTGAAATTAAAATTGATTTTTGGATTAATATTAGAATTGATACTTGGATTTATGTTAGAATTAATCTTTGGATTAATATTAGAATTGATTTTATAATTAATATTCGAATTTATTTTGGGATTAATATTCGAATTAATCTTTGGATTAATGTTCGAATTTATTTTGGGATTAATATTAGAGTTAATCTTTGGATTAATGTTTAAATTTATTTTGGGATTAATATTAGAGTTAATCTTTGGATTAATGTTCGAATTTATTTTAGGATTTTTATTTGAATTTATTAACATTTTAGTTTAATTTAGAAATTAATTCAGGTATTTTTACACAAATTGAAAATCCAGAATTTTCAAAATCAGTATTAATTATAGATCGCTCACGATTATTATACCATTGAACAAGTAAAGGTACTAATTTACTGATTACACCTATAATTTGTATTTCTCCATTCTGATTCTCAATAAAAACAGGACCTCCACTCATTCCATAATACGTAGGACAGTCAACTATAAATTCCTTTTCATAAATTGAGGAAATTATACCTCTCCTAAATGAAGGTCGAGTTATATCATAATCAGTTACACTAATGCTTAATGAAGTAGGGCAACCTCCAATATAAATACTTTTTAATACAGAAATATTGTCGAAGTTTATAATGTCCTTTTCGCTAACAAAAGGTCTTTCGACATAATTGTTTATTATAGTTTTTTCGTCATCTTCAATTTTTAAAGCAATAAGATCTGTATTAGGATCATCTGTGAAAATAATATTAGCAAGGTTATCAATTTCAATTTCATAAGTTGTTGCAGTTCCAAGACTTTCATTTACATCTTTAGCTATTACAACTATATGATTTCCAATTAACTTATTGTCATTGTTTAATAAAACGTGTTTAGCTGTTACAATGTATAGATTTTTTTTAGTTTTATACAGAACTCCACTCCCTGTTGTCCCGTTTATTGCTATATGAACTATAAAACTAAAATTATCCTTATTTAAACTCATATGATTTTGATTTTGGTTGGGTTTATTGCCACTAACGGTTTGTCGGTACAAGCGGTTTGCGGGTTTTGTAACTGAGTATTTTTGGCTTAACGAAAATATGATGAAAATACGATCATTCCCCTAAGTCCGCAAATCGATTGTAATGGGTTAGGCTATGTGTCAATTAATGGTTTTCAAGATAATTTATTATTAATATATTATTTTGATTTAGTTTTTCGGAAACAAACGTTCATAGAAAATAGGTTCTTTAAATAGAATGTAACTTGCAAAACCTAATACAGCAGTTGCCATTGTAATTATTAAACATGTGATAAAAATATATAAAATAATTTTAATAAATCTATCTTCAGTTTTTAGCAATAAAGAAAAAACGAAAGCGAAAAAAGAAATTACGAGTACCAAAAATGCATACACAAATACATCACTATTATTCAATTTGAAATAGCCTGCTAATGCTAAAAGGCAAATTGTAGCTACAATAACCCATGAATATTTCAGTATGGGAACATTATCAACAGCTTGTTTATATAAATCGACAATAGAACTTAGTCCTTTTGGAAGTTGAATATTTTTGTCGTTCCAAGGGAAATTTACGCCGCAATTTTCACATACTTTTGGAACCGGAGTTTTTCGTCCGCTCAAATCAATGAAATTTTCTACATGATAATTACCCTTAATGGAAGAATTGCATTTTGGGCATTGATGAATTGTTTTTGCACCGCAATTTGGACAATGTTTCTTTCTATGTTGTGGATATCTGTAATAGGTATCAGTAATTTGATGACCATTAAGACAAACTTGCATAGTGTCAAATGTTCCCATAAGTTTAATATTAGTTAAAAATATATAAATTTAGATTTTTATCTTTTTTTCTACGGCACTGAAGGCATTTCGCCTAACTCAATTATATGCGAAACAAACCTTCGCATATACACCTAAGATCAGGTAGATAAGCGAAACTTTATTTCGTTTTCTTGTTTTTCAAATATATGGTTTTTTCTTACTAGATTTTTAAACTTGATATTGAATAATTATTTTTTTGAAAGAAAATAAATCGAAAGAATTTCTTGGATATTAAGTATTGACTTAAAAAACAAAACGACTGAAATAAATCTCAGTCGTTTAGTATATCAAAATATAAAATAGATATTACCCCAAAAACGCCTTCAACTCCTCATAACTAGAAATCTTCACACTAACTTTCTCCTCATTAATAACACTTTCAATTTGAGTCAGGAATCGGAAGAGTAATTCCCAAAGCAGGTTCAACTACATCCAAAAATTTAATAGGATGCGCCGTTTCTAAGAAAATACCAATCGCGTTAGGGTGTTTCTTTAATTCTTTTTTCAAACCTAAATATCCCACAGCGCCGTGCGGTTCTGCGATATAACCATCTGTATTATAAATTTGTTTTAGAGCAACTAAAGTTTCTTCATCAGTATAGCTATACGAAGAGAAATCTTTTTCGAAAGCCTTTAAATCATTGTTGTACAATTCCTGAATCCTGATAAAGTTGCTTGGGTTTCCAACGTCCATAGCATTAGAAATTGTTGCTTTAGAAGGTTTTGGATCGTATTTTCCGTTTTCTAAAAATCTTGGTACGGTATCGTTTACGTTTGTAGAAGCTACAAAATGCTCAATTGGCAAACCTAATTTCTTTGCCATAATTCCGGCACAGATATTCCCGAAATTTCCGCTTGGGCAAGAGAAAACTAAAGGTTTGTTTTGGCTTTTCAACGCTTTGTAAGCAAAGAAGAAATAGAACATTTGCGGTAACCAGCGTGCAATATTAATAGAATTCGCCGAAGTCAGGTTTTTATGCGCTAAAGTTTCATCTAAAAACGCTTTTTTCACCATATCCTGGCAATCATCAAAAACACCATCAACTTCAAGTGCTTTAATGTTTTGTCCTAAAGTCGTCAATTGTTTTTCCTGAATGTCGCTCACTTTTCCTGACGGATATAAAATCACAACATCAACACCATCAACGCCAAGAAATCCGCTCGCAACCGCGCCGCCCGTATCTCCGGAAGTCGCTACTAAAACCGTGTTTTTAGCTGTCTTTTTTGTCTTTATTGAAATATCGCCAGACAACGTGACATAAAACGTGCTCCAACGTCTTTAAAAGCCATTGTTGGCCCGTGAAATAATTCTAACGAATAGATTCCGTCTTCAACTTTCACCACTGGAAAATCAAAAACTAAAGTTTCATCAATGATTTCTTTTAATTTGTCTGCAGGAATTTCATCGCCTACAAATTGTTTGAATCACATCAAAAGCGATTTCTTCATGGCTTAAATTTTCGATTTTATCAAAAAATGACAGGATCTAAAGGCGGTGATGTTTTCTGGGAAATACAATCCTTTATCACTCGCTAATCCTTGTATTACGGCTTCTTTGAAAGAAACTTTTGGGGCATTATGGTTTAAACTGTAGTATTTCATTTCAAAATTTTAGATTTTAGATTTTAGATTTTAGAAAAAAGAGAATAGAATATAGAAAATAGACTTTTCTTTAAATCAAATTCCAATTTTTGAAATTCCAAATTCCAATAATTTATGTTTTACTATTTTAAGCGCATTTTTGTCATTTCGACGGAGGAGAAATCTTCGCAAGTAACTCCGTCCAATAAGTCCAATCTTTGTCGAGCTTCTCGCGGAGATTTATCCTCCGTCGAAATGACAAACTGTATGTCTATGTTTTTGTGTTTACTCTTTGTCGAGCTTCTTACTGAGATTCCTCGTTCCTCGGAATGACAAACTGTATGTGTTTTAGTTTATGTGTCTACACATATGTGTTATACTTTGCGCGGACTTCGACTTCGCTCAGTCTGACAAACTTTGTCTTAATTCCTTCTTACTTGATATATTTCACATTTTACAAAATCCTAACACCATCAGGATTAATCTTCGAAACGTGAATTTCATATGGCAAATTCATTTTTTCGTAAACGTCGCTCATGGCTTTTGCGATTTTTTCGGCGGTTTCTTTTCCTCTGCTTAAAGCAAAAATGGATGGACCAGAACCTGAAATTCCAGAACCTAAAGCGCCGTTTTCAAGAGCCGTTTGTTTGATTTGATCAAATCCCGGAATCAAAACGCTTCTCAAAGGCTCTACGATTTCGTCATGAAGCGATCTTCCAATCAAATCGTAATCTTTGGTGTATAAACCGGCAATTAATCCGCCTACATTTCCCCATTGCATAATGGCGCTTTTTAGGGAAACATTTTGTTTTAATACCGAACGCGCATCCGATGTTTTTAATTCAATTTGAGGATGAACAACTGTTGCGTACAATTCCTCCGGACTGTCAATTCTGATAATATCAAGAGGCGCATAACTTCTTACCAAAGTAAATCCGCCTAAAAGGGCAGGAGCAACGTTGTCGGCATGTGCATTTCCGCTGGCTAATTTCTCGCCCTGCATGGCAAACTGAACCAAATCTTTACGAGAATATGGTCTTCCTAATAATTCATTAATTCCGAAAACCGCTCCGGCAGAACTTGCAGCACTGCTTCCGATGCCACTTCCGGCTTTTATGTTTTTGTAAATTTCGATTTCGAATCCAAAATCCAAATCTCCTAAAGTTTCCAGCATGGCCAAAGCAGCAACTCCAGAAACGTTTTTCTCGGTTTCCAAAGGCAAATCGGCACCCACAATTTTAGTGATTCGAACTCCTTTTTGATCGACTTTTCGAACAATCATTTCATCGCCCGCATTGTCTAAGCAAAGTCCGAGTACGTCAAATCCGCATGAGAGGTTGGCGATAGTTGCTGGGCAAAAAAGTTTTATTTCCATTCATTTTAAAGGTTTGAGTTGCTAAGTTGCTAAGGTTCTAAGGTTTCGTTGCAACTATTGTATCTTAAGCTTTTTTAAGTTTTTCTGAGGCACTAAGAAGGCTAAGCTTTAGGTTAAGTAAACCTTAGAACCTTAGCAAACTTAGAACCTTAGCACCTTTATATATTTCCAATTCGAATTACATCCGCAAAAATTCCTGATGCTGTAACTGCAGCTCCAGCTCCGGCACCTTTGATCAATAAAGGCTGATCTACGTAACGATCTGTGTAGAACAATACGATATTGTCTTTTCCTTCCAAATTGTAAAAAGGATGATCTTTCGGGATGAATTGCAGGCCAACGCTTGCTTTTCCGTTTTCGAATTGTGCAACGTATTTCAATCTTGAATCTTTTGCTAAAGCTTCGTTCATAAATATCTTCAAAATGAGATGCATGTTTGATTAACGAAGCAAAAAAGTCTTCGTTGTTTGTTGTTGCTAAACATTCGGCTGGCAAGAAACGATTCGTTTGCAATGGCGTCAATATCCATTTCATAACCGCTTTCGCGAATTAAGAATCAGGATTTTACGAGCCACATCAATTCCACTTAAGTCAATTTTCGGATCTGGTTCTGTGAATCCTTGAACTCCGGCTTCTTTAACCACATCGTGAAAAGAATTATTTTTATCGAAATTGTTGAAAATGAAGTTCAAACTTCCCGATAAAACTGCCTGAATTTTGTGCACTTTATCACCAGAAGCAATTAAGTTTTTTACAGTATCAATAATTGGCAATCCCGCACCCACATTCGTTTCAAATAAAAATGGAGCATTGTATTGGCGTGATAAACTTTTTAGTTTTTTATAATTGTCATAAGCAGATGAACAAGCAATTTTGTTACAAGTTACAACCGCAATACTTTCTTTCAAGAATTTCTCGTACATTTCAGAAACACTTGCATTTGCTGTAATATCCACAAAAATACTGTTACGTAAATTCATTTCTTTAGCTCGTGCGATAAATTCTGTTGGAATGGCTGCTTCGCCTTTGTCTAAAGTCGATTGCCAATCTTTCAATGAAATTCCGTCTTCGTCAAAAAGCATTTTTCTTGAGTTTGACAAAGCAATTACACGAACGTTGATTTTTAAATTATCTTTTAAAAATTTCCTTTGATAGTGAATTTGCTCGATGAATTTTTCACCCACATTTCCAACACCCATTACAAATAAATTCAGCTGTTTGGTGTTTTCTTCGAAGAAGTTTTCATGCAAAGTATTCAATGCTTTTTTAACATCTCTTTCGTTGATTACAGTCGAGATATTACTTTCAGAAGCACCTTGTGCAATCGCACGGATATTTACGTTGTTTTTTCCTAAAGTGCTGAACATTCTTCCGCTCAAACCTTGGTGGTTTTTCATGTTTTCACCCACTAAAGCAATAATGCAAAGGTCTTTTTCTACAATAGCAAGGATCGATTTTGTTTTGTAAGAATTTCAACTTCAAAAGCTCTGTTGATCGCAGCTTCTGCATTATCAGCATCTGAATTTAAAATTCCGATACAAATAGAATGTTCAGAAGAAGCCTGAGTAATGAAAATTACATTGATTTTTTCCTGAGACAATACTTCGAACAAACGTCTTGACGAACCTGCAACTCCAATCATTCCTGGACCTTCCAGAGTTAAAAGCGAAATATTATCAATATGGCTGATTCCTTTTACAACAGTATCATTTGATGACAACACTGATCTGAAATTAAAGTTCCTTCAGCTTCTGGCTCAAAAGTATTTTTGATTAAAATTGGAATATTTTTTCTTAAAACTGGCTGAATTGTTGGCGGATACAAAACTTTGGCACCAAAATGCGACAATTCCATCGCTTCCTGATACGAAATATGTTGCAATTGGCTGTGCTTGTTTTACAATTTTAGGGTTGGCAGTAAACATTCCGTTTACATCAGTCCAAATTTCAAATTGTGATGCGTCGATTGCTCCAGCGATAATGGCTGCAGTATAATCAGAACCGCCACGCCCTAAAGTAGTCAGTGATTCCGTCTAAGTGTCAAAGCAATAAATCCAGGCAAAACATTGATTTGTGATTTATTTTCGTCAAAATAATCCTGAATCAATTGATTTGAAACTTCAAAATTCACAACCGCTTTTCCGAAATCAGCATTTGTTTTGATTAATCTCACGGCTGTCTTTATAAACTACATTTTTATCGATTTGCTGATACGCCTGTGCAATGATAAAGGACGAAAGCAATTCTCCGAAACTTAAAATAGTATCGGCAGTTCTTGGAGATAATTCGCCAAGTAAGAAACACCCGTCTAATAATGTTTCTAAGTGATTGATGATTCTTTTTACATGACTCAACAAACTGCTTTGCTCACTTACCGGAATCAATTCTTTTAGAGTGTCAAGATGTTTTTTCTCGATTTCAGCAACAACTTCTCTGAAAGCTTTCGTCATTGGAAGCTGCTTTTGATGCTGCCAATTGCAATAAATCGGTCACTTTGCTTAAGGCAGAAACCACAACAACTAATTTATCTTGTTTAGATTTTTGATTTACAATTTCGAGAACGAGTTTTATATTTTGAGCATTGGCAACCGAAGTTCCGCCAAATTTTAATACTTTCATTTTTTTGATATTTTTTTTCTTTAATGCAAATATTTTTATGTATCCAATAACTTTCTTCTTTCAAGAAAAAAGTATAGATAACCTGGATTATATGTAAAAATGTATACCCCTAAGGGGTAGTAGTTGTTGTAGTAGAAGTAATTGTAGCAGCAATTGCAACTCCAGTTTGAGTTGTCATTGTAGATTGATATTTTGTGCTGTTACTTTTCATTTTTGATTTTTCAAAAGTACAGTTTTTTATAAAAGCATTAAAAATCTTTATTGTCTTTTTGCGAATATTTTAATAATTCAAATCTCATAAAAATCGATATTGCAGTAAATGTTAAAATTGACAGAGGTAAATTGAAGTTTTGGGATATAATTAAGATTGGTTTTTTTACAGATATATCAGAAAATAATAGGATTGGTTTTTAACGAAAAAATTATAGTAAAAGGATGTTTATGGTGAAATTTAAGATTGCTGAATAGATAAAACTTAATGAATTGCTTAATTAAATTTTAATTATTGTGATAAAATGTTGCTTTTTAATATTGATTTGTTGAATTTTGACGTCTTAAATTTAAAATAATCATGAGAGAATTCATTATATAAGTACTGAAACCATAACTTTAGAAATTTACAGGAGATTTTAGTCAACAATAAAATGCTTGAATTATCTGAAGAAGCAAAAGTGAATGTTCAGAAATGCCGTGATTATTTAGACAAAAAAATGGCAACGCTTTCTGCGCCTATTTACGGAATCAATACTGGTTTTGGATCACTTTACAGTGTAAAAATCTCTAATGAGAATTTATCAAAACTTCAGGAAAACTTAGTAAAATCGCACGCTTGCGGAACAGGAGAGGAAGTTCCTGCAGAAATTGTGAAAATGATGCTTTTGTTGAAGATTCAGTCTTTAAGCTACGGACATTCAGGAGTACAGTTAATTACATTGCAGCGTTTAGTTGATTTTTATAATAATGATATTCTACCAATTATTTATACGCAAGGTTCGCTTAGGAGCTTCTGGCGATTTAGCTCCTTTGGCCCATTTGTCATTGCCTTTATTAGGAGAAGGTGAAGTATTACTTTGAAGGAAAAAAAGTAGCTTCTGCCGAAGTTTTAAAACATTTTAACTGGGAACCAATCGTTTTACAGTCAAAAGAAGGTTTGGCTTTATTGAACGGAACACAGTTTATGAGTGCTTATGGAGCTCATATTTTAATAAAAGCGTTATAAATATTCGTATTTGGCAGATTTAATCGGAACAATTTCGTTTGGAAGGTTTTGATGGAAGAATCGAGCCTTTTAACGAATTGATTCATTTTATTCGTCCTCACAAAGGGCAAATTGTAACTGCACAGCGAATCAATGAATTTTTAGAAGGAAGTGAAATTATTGCCCAGGAGAAAGAAACACGTTCAGGATCCGTATTCTTTCCGTTGTATGCCGCAGGTTCATGGTGCTTCAAAAGATGCAATTGATTATGTTCGAAAAGTATTCAAAACCGAAATTAATTCGGTTACGGATAATCCAAACATTTTTATAGAAGCTGATCAGATTATTTCGGGAGGAAATTTCCACGGACAACCTTTGGCTTTAGCTTTAGATTTTATGGCAATTGCTTTGGCTGAATTAGGAAGTATTTCTGAAAGAAGAACCTATCAGTTGATTTCAGGATCTGCGAAATCTTCCGGCATTTTTAGTTGATAATCCAGGATTAAATTCAGGATTTATGATTCCGCAATATACAGCTGCAAGTATTGCAAGTCAGAACAAACAACTGGCAACTCCATCAAGTATTGATAGTATTGTTTCGAGCAACGGTCAGGAAGATCACGTAAGTATGGGAGCAAACGGAGCGACAAAAGCTTTACGTGTTATGGATAATTTAGAGCGTATTTTGGCAATTGAATTATTGAATGCGTTCTCAGGCAATTGCTTACAGAGAGCCTTTAAAATCAAGTGATTTCATCGAAATGTTCTTAAGCAGTTATAGAGAAGTGGTGCCTTTGGTTAAAGAAGACAGAATCTTGCATTATGATATTGAAAAGACTAGTATGCGTTTCTAGATAGTTTCCAAATAGAAAACGATTTGTTAACAATGGCTTAACATTGTAAAATATTATTGAAGTAATTTTGCACTATCAAAAATATAAAAATGTCAATAAACAGTATTTTCCAATTTTTAGTGCCGAAAGACAAGAAATTCTTTCCACTTTTTGAAGAGGCTTCAAGCAATTTAATTGAATTAGCTTCTAACTTACACGAAGCTGTAAACTTCCGTTAAAAGAAAGAGAAGTTCTTTTTCAAAAAATTGATGAGTTAGAGCAAAGAGGAGAAGACATTACACGTCAAACCAATCTTGAATTGAGCAGAAACTTTATTACTCCATTTGATAGAGAGGATATTCACACTTTAATTACTTCTATTGATAACGTTGCAGATTACCTTCACGGTGCAGCAAGCAGAATGAGATTGTATCAAGTTGATAAGATTACAAAATCGATCAGAAAGATGACAGAAATCAATCTTGAAGCTTGTCAGAATATTGACAGTGCTGTAAAAGAATTGAGAAATTTAAAGAATTTTAAAGTCATTAAAGATGCTTGTGCCAGAATTAATAAATTGGAAAACAAGTCAGATAACGTTTATAACAAAGCAGTTTTTGAAATTTTTGAAAACGAAACAGACGCTAAAAATATTATTAAATATAAAGAAGTGTTATCTGTTTTAGAATCAGCAACAGACAAATGTAAGAGTGTTGCAAACATACTGGAATCTATTTCTGTAAAACATTCTTAATTCAATTTATTTCATTCTGAAGTTATAATTTTATGACGCTACTTATAATTATTATAGTATTAGCTTTAATTTTTGATTACATCAATGGTTTTCATGATGCGGCAAATGCTATAGCTACCGTTGTTGCTACAAAGGTTTTAACGCCTTTTCAGGCCGTTCTTTGGGCAGCATTTTTTAACTTTTTGGCTTATTGGGTTTTCGGATTTGGTGTTGCGGATACAGTTGCAAAAACAGCGCACACTATGGAGATTAACCTTGTTGTAATTCTTGCCGGTGTTATTGCGGCTATTTGTTGGAATTTATTGACCTGGTGGTTAGGAATTCCTTCTAGTTCATCACATACATTAATTGGTGGTTTTGCAGGAGCGGCAGTTGCTCACGCTATTGCAGTTCACGGTTTCTCAGGTTATATTGGCGAAGATGGAACTACACATTATTGGTACGAAATCGTAAGTTGGTACAAGGCAGGAAAAGATGGCGGAATGCCTTCGGGAGTTATTATTATTATTGCTTTTATTGTTTTAGCACCCTTATTGGGAGCTTTAGCTTCTTATTTAATATCGATTTGGCTATTAAATGCTTCTCGTAAAAGTATTTGTCCTAAAATATTTACTATAGCATTAATGATTGCAACAGTATGGATTGTTAGTAACCTAATGGTTCCTTATGCTGATATTGAAAAGCCTCGTTTTGAATCTACATTTTTGGAGTGTTGCTTTTGATCCACATAATATTAAATGGTTTTTAGTAGCGTTTATTATTCTTAACAGTTAGTGCTTTTTGTTTAATATTTAGCAGCTTAAATCTTCATCAGGCAGATGCTGCATTGAAAAAAATGCAATTATTATCTTCTGCAGCGTTTAGTTTAGGACACGGTGGGAATGATTCTCAAAAAGTTATGGGTATTATTGCTGCAGCTGTAGCGGTTTATATTAATACAAATCCTGGGGTTCATATGGATTCATGGTTAAATGTTGTATTGCCAAATGATGATGCGGGAATTAAAGGAGTAATGCCAGGCTGGATTCCATTGGCGTGTTATTCTGCAATTGCTGCTGGAACTTTGAGTGGAGGTTGGAAAATCGTGAAAACAATGGGTTCTAAAATTACAAAAGTAACTTCATTTGAAGGTGTTGCTGCTGAAACTGCAGGTGCATTGACACTTTATTTTACTGAGCACTTAAAAATCCCGGTAAGTACAACGCATACTATTACAGGTTCTATCATCGGGGTTGGATTAACAAAACGTGTATCTGCCGTTCGTTGGGGGGTAACAGTAAGTTTGATCTGGGCTTGGGTATTAACAATTCCTATTTCGGCAATTTTGGCTGGATTTGTATACTTTATATTGAGCGTATTTGTTTCTTAGTAAAATGATTTATGTGCAATGTGAGATGTAAAATCGCATTTCTATCTAAATATTAAAAAAGCCGATTTCAATTTGAAATCGGCTTTTTTATTTAAATTTTAATAATTCTGAATTCCATATCCAATGTTTGACGCGCTTTTCAGATTTGGTATTTGGAATTCCCTATTGGAATTTTTTAGATTTTATTTCCTGAAATTCTTATGATTGTGTTTTCGCTTGTAATGTGTTTCTTTTAAGTTGGTTTTATCTTCCGAAATAATGCTAATTGTTCCGTCAATTTCTAGTTACAAAGCTTTACATCTGTTAAATGTTCTAAACCATGTTCACGTGCCGCTTCTTTTAGTTCTTCGTGTGAAATGTCTAATTTGCTCAAAGCATTAAAATCTAATGTTCCATTATGGATTAGGATTTCTGGTTTGTCTAAAAGCAAATCGTTAGCTAGTTTGTATTTGTGAGTAAGTTTTTTAATGATAAAGTTAATTACAAACAAAACTAAAGCAGCGACTAATCCACCCCAAAGACTGGTGTCGGGGCCAACCATTGCATTTTGAACGGAATTACTAATTAGCAAAATCAGAATAATATCGGCGGTATTCAATTGCGAAAGTTCTTTTTTCCGAAGATTCGCAAGGCTATTGTCATGAAAAAATATACCGCGAGACTTCTGAAAATAATATCTAAATAGGAGTTAAGCATTGTTTTTTATTTTAAAGGTAAATAAAAAACTTTGCCAAAGTTTTTAAACTTTGACAAAGCTGATAAATTATTTATAGGATATTAAGTTTAGATGAACTTAATTACAATTTGAAATTTTTCTCGATTGCTTTGATCATTTCTCCGGCAACATCTTTATTTGTTGCTCCTTCAATTCCTTCAAGTCCTGGAGAAGAGTTTACCTCAAGCAATAACGGTCCTTTTGAAGAACGAATAATATCTACACCGGCAACTTTTAAGTCCATTGCTTTTGCGGCTTTAATGGCGATCTTTTTTTCTTCGGCGGTTACTTTAATCACTGATGCTGTTCCGCCAAGATGAATATTTGCCCTAAATTCACCCGGCATTGCTTCACGCTGAATCGCGGCTACTACTTTTCCGTCAATTACAAAACAACGAATGTCTTTTCCGTTGGCTTCTTTAATGAATTCCTGAACTAAAATGTTGGCATTTAAGCTTTTGAAAGCATTGATGACACTTTCTGCTGCTTTTTTTGTTTCTGCCAAAACAACTCCTTTTCCTTGTGTTCCTTCTAATAATTTTACGATTAGAGGGGAGCCTCCAACCATTTTAATCAAATTGTCTGTATCCAGAGGTGAATTGGCAAATCCTGTTGTAGGAATGTCAATTCCGCTATTTAAAAGTAATTGAAGTGAATATAATTTATCACGTGATTGTGTTATGGCTGTAGCTGAATTTAAAACAAAAACTTTTAAAGCTTCAAATTGGCGCGTTAAGGCACAACCGTAAAAAGTAATACTCGGTCTGATTCTTGGAATAATAGCATCAAACTGATTTAATATTTTTCCGCCACTGATAATGAATTTCCGGAGTTTTTGCATCCAATTTCATATAACATTCTTTGATGTTCAAAAAATGCATTTCGTGACCGCGCATTTCTCCGGCTTCCATGATTCTTTTATTGCTGTATAATTCAGGATTACTTGCTAAAAGTCCAATTCGTAAGCCAGAACTTGCTTTTTCTGAATTTTGATATAATTCTTTAAGAGATTCCATTGTTGGTTGTCCCAATAGATATTTTTCTTCAGGATCAACCAATACTCGTCCGCTCATGGCTTCACGCCCTAAAAGCATGCGAAAACCCATTGAATCACGATTGGTCAAAGTCATTTCGATTGGCCATTTTAATCGCCAATTTTTAGATTGGTTTGAATTACATAACGATGTTCTCTAAAACCACTTGAGCTTTTTACAATTCTTTTGTCAACCAATGGCGCTTCGCAATGAATGATGGTTTTAATATTATTCTGAATTGGATTAATATCAAATTTCACCCAATTGGCATCATTTTTTATAAAAGGGGCTATGTTTATAGCGTGCATTGCCGAAGTTTTGGCACCAGAATCTACACGAGCTTTAATCGTCGGGATTCCTAGTTCTGGAAATGAGCACCATTCTTCACTGCCTAAAATGACTTTGTTTTGAAGCATACGTTAATTTTTATTATAGAATTTATAATTCAAAAGTAGCTATTTGCTTTTACTAAAGATAGTAAATTATCTAAAAAAAATACCCGTTATGTTATGAAAACGTAACGGGTAGTATTATATTTGTTATAAATTTTAAACTAATTTATTGATTTGTCGGCTCTTCAGCTTTATGAATTTCTACTGAAAGTTCTTGAGAATCATCTTTTAAATCCATCATAATTTCATCACCAGAATGGATTTTAGAAGTAATAATTTCTTCCGCTAACAAATCTTCAACATATTTCTGAATCGCTCTTTTTAGTGGTCTTGCACCAAATTGTCTGTCAAAGCCTTTTTCTGCAATAAATGCTTTTGCTTTGTCGGTTAAAGTTAATGTTGTATCCTAATTCTGCAATACGAGAATATAGTTTTTTCAATTCGATTTCGATAATCAAATCAATATCGTCTTTTTCTAATGCGTTGAACACAATTACATCATCAATTCTGTTTAAGAATTCAGGAGCAAAAGTTTTCTTCAATGCATTTTCGATAATGCTTTTTGAGTTTTCATCAGCCTGAGCCACTTTCGCAGCAGTTCCGAATCCAACACCTTGTCCGAAATCTTTCAACTGACGTGCACCAACATTAGAAGTCATGATGATGATAGTATTTTTAAAGTCGATTTTGCGACCTAAACTATCAGTCAAATAACCATCATCTAAAACCTGAAGCATCATATTGAATACATCTGGATGCGCTTTTTCGATCTCATCTAAAAGTACAACACAATATGGTTTTCTACGAACTTTTTCAGTCAATTGACCACCTTCTTCATATCCAACATATCCCGGAGGCGCTCCAACTAAACGGGAGATCGCAAATTTTTCCATGTATTCGCTCATGTCGATACGAATTAATGCATCTTCAGAATCGAATAATTCTTTTGCTAATACTTTTGCTAATTGTGTTTTACCAACTCCAGTCTGACCTAAGAAAATGAACGAACCAATTGGTTTGTTCGGATCTTTAAGTCCGGCTCTGTTACGTTGAATAGAACGTGCAATTTTTAAAACAGCTTCATTTTGACCAATTACTTTATTCTGAATCAATTCAGGTAATTTTGCCAATTTGTTGCTTTCTGTTTGCGCAATTCTGTTAACAGGAATTCCGGTCATCATCGAAACAACATCGGCTACATTATCTTCTGTAACTTCAATTCTGTTGTTTTTAGAATCTTCTTCCCATTGTTCTTGGGCGACAGCAAGATCTTTTTCGATGCGTTTTTCATCATCGCGAAGTTTGGCAGCTTCTTCATATTTTTGTTTTTTGACAACCATGTTTTTCAGTTCACGAACTTCTTCTAACTGACGTTCTAAATCAAGAATTTGTTTAGGAACATCAATATTGGTAATATGAACACGAGATCCTGCTTCGTCCATAGCATCAATAGCTTTGTCCGGTAAGAAACGCTCAGACATATATCTGTTCGTTAATTTAACACAAGCTTCAATAGCTTCTTGAGTATAAGTTACATTGTGGTGATCTTCGTATTTGTCTTTTACATTATTCAAAATAGCAATCGTTTCTTCAACAGAAGTTGGTTCAACGATTACTTTCTGGAAACGTCTTTCTAAAGCGCCGTCTTTTTCAATATATTGTCTGTACTCATCAAGAGTAGTAGCGCCAATACATTGGATTTCGCCTCTTGCTAAAGCAGGTTTAAACATGTTTGAAGCATCAAGCGAACCAGTTGCTCCACCAGCACCTACAATAGTATGAATTTCATCAATGAAAAGAATGATATCGTCATTTTTCTCAAGTTCGTTCATTACGGCTTTCATTCTTTCTTCAAACTGTCCGCGGTATTTTGTTCCTGCAACTAAGCTGGCAAGATCAAGAGTAACGACACGTTTGTTGAAAAGAATACGAGATACTTTCTTTTGAATGATACGCAAAGCCAAGTCCTTCTGCAATAGCAGATTTACCAACTCCAGGCTCTCCAATAAGAAGCGGGTTGTTCTTTTTTCTACGGCTTAAAATTTGAGAAACACGTTCAATTTCTTTTTCGCGTCCTACAACAGGATCTAGTTTTCCTTCCTCGGCCATTTCTGTTAAATCTCTCCCAAAATTATCTAAAACCGGAGTTTTAGATTTTTTGTTTGACTTATTGGCGGGATTATTAAAACTACTTTCTTTAAGACTGTCATCTTGTCCTGAATCGTCATTGTACGATTCGTTTCTTGGCAAGTTTTCTAAAAATTCTTCTTCGTTTGGCGTCATATTTAGATATTGTTCTTTAGCTATGTCATAATCTATTTTTAGCTTATTCAATAGCTTGGTTGTTGGATCGTTTTCGTTTCGTAAGATGCATAGAAGCAGGTGTGCCGTGCTGATCGACGAGCTTTGAAATACTTTAGCTTCAAGAAAAGTTGTCTTAAGGGCTCTTTCGGCCTGGCGTGTAAGATGAAGGTTTTTCTTTTCAGTATTTATCTCAATGCTGTGATTGGCTGGACTCAGTATTTCTACTTTCCTGCGTAAATGATCTAGGTCGACTGCTAGGTTATTAAGTATATGAATAGCTTTTCCGTTACCATCTCTTAAAATGCCTAGCATCAGATGTTCAGTACCAATAAAGTCGTGCCCTAAACGTAGGGCTTCTTCCTTACTGTATGTAATAACATCTTTTACTCTTGGTGAAAAATTATCATCCATAATATATAATTGATATTGTAAATTTAATGAATTACTAGTTGAAAAACAAAAATCATACCCTTTTAGATATCTGCTGTCAGCTAATTGACAAAAAAAATAACAATAAAAGAGTTAAAAAACGCTTAATTTATTAACTAAAACCGAAAATAAAGTTGTTAATAAATCATTGAAATAAGTGTAAGGAAATAGCTGAAAAAATTTCAAAAAAACGTATCTTGGCACGCTTTGAAACTAATATAATTATTTAATATAACAACTTATGTCTGAAGGAGAAAAGTTAATTCCTATTAACATAGAAGATGAAATGAAATCAGCTTACATCGATTATTCGATGTCAGTAATCGTATCGAGAGCACTTCCGGATGTTAGAGATGGCTTAAAACCAGTACACCGAAGAGTTCTTTATGGAATGTATGATTTAGGAGTAACTTCAAGATCTGCCCACAAAAAATCTGCGAGAATCGTAGGAGAGGTTCTGGGTAAGTATCACCCGCACGGAGATACTTCTGTTTATGATGCAATGGTTCGTATGGCTCAGGAATGGAGTATGCGTTATTTATTAGTTGATGGCCAGGGTAACTTTGGTTCTGTCGATGGCGACAGTCCTGCAGCAATGCGTTATACTGAGGCCAGAATGCGAAAAATATCAGAAGATATCATGGCAGACATCGAAAAAGAAACAGTTGATTTTCAACTGAACTTTGACGATACTTTATATGAGCCAAAAGTAATGCCAACAAGAGTTCCTACTTTATTAGTAAATGGAGCAACAGGTATTGCAGTTGGTATGGCTACCAATATGCCTCCACACAATTTAACTGAGGTTATCAATGGTACATTAGCGTATCTTGATAATAACGATATTGAAATAGACGAATTGATGACACATATTAAAGCTCCGGATTTTCCAACTGGAGGTGTAATATATGGTTACGAAGGAGTTCGTGAAGCTTTTAAAACAGGTAGAGGGCGTATTGTAATGCGTGCTAAAGTTGGTTTTGAAGAAGTTGACGGAAGAGAATGTATCATTGTTACCGAAATTCCATATCAGGTTAACAAAGCCGAGATGATCAAACGTACGGCTGATTTGGTTAACGATAAAAAAATTGAAGGTATTGCCAATATCCGTGACGAATCGGATAGAAATGGTATGCGTATCGTTTATATCCTGAAACGTGATGCTACGCCAAACGTAGTTTTGAATACCTTATATAAATATACATCATTACAATCTTCTTTCAGTGTAAATAATATTGCATTGGTAAAAGGCCGCCCACAAATGTTGAATCTAAAAGATATGATTCATTATTTTATTGAGCACCGTCATGATGTAGTGGTGAGCAGAACGCAATTTGAATTGCGCAAAGCGGAAGAAAGAGCGCATATTTTAGAAGGTTTGATTATTGCTTCTGATAATATTGATGAAGTAATTGCGATAATCAGAGGTTCTAAAAATACAGAAGAAGCACGAGAGAAATTAATCGAAAGATTTAAATTATCTGATATTCAGGCTCGTGCAATTGTTGAAATGCGTTTACGTCAGTTAACAGGACTGGAACAAGACAAGTTAAGAGCTGAGTATGAAGAATTAATGAAGTTAATTGAGCATTTGAAAGCTTTATTAGCAGATGTTAATTTAAGAACAGCTTTAATTAAAGAAGAACTTGAATGAAATTCGTGAGAAATACGGTGATGATCGTCGTTCTCAAATTGAATATTCTGGTGGAGATGTAAGTATTGAAGATTTAATTGCCGACGAAAATGTGGTGATTACAATTTCTCATGCAGGTTACATCAAACGTACCAATCTTACAGAATACAAAACTCAAAACAGAGGAGGAGTTGGGCAAAAAAGTGCAGGAACAAGAGATCAGGATTTCCTTGAGCATATGTTCGTTGCAACCAACCACCAATATATGATGTTCTTTACGCAAAAAGGAAAATGTTTCTGGATGCGTGTTTACGAAATTCCGGAAGGAAGCAAAACAGCAAAAGGAAGAGCAATTCAGAACTTGGTAAATATTGAAAGTGATGATAAAGTAAAAGCTTTCATTTGTACACAAGACTTAAAAGATAAGGATTATATCAACAGTCATAATCTTGTAATGGTTACCAAACAAGGTCAGGTTAAGAAAACTTCTTTAGAGAAATATTCTAAACCTAGGGTAAATGGTGTTGCTGCAATTACAATTAAAGAAGGTGATGAATTACTTGAAGCACAATTAACTAACGGAGAAAGCCAAATCATTTTGGCTGTTAAATCTGGTAAATTGGTTCGTTTTGAAGAAACAAAAACGCGTCCGATGGGAAGAACAGCTTCTGGAGTTCGTGGAATTACCTTAAAAGACGATACTGATGAAGTAATTGGTATGGTTACTGTTGATAAAAATGATATTAATGATTCGCAAATTTTAGTTGTAACTGAAAATGGATACGGAAAACGTACTAAATTAGTTGACGAAGACGGTGAAGATGTTTACAGAATCACAAACCGTGGAGGTAAAGGTGTTAAAACACTTAATATTACTGAGAAAACAGGAAAATTAATTTCAATCAATGCGGTAACTGATGCTGATGATTTAATGATTATCAACAAATCAGGATTAACAATTAGAATGGCGATTGAAGATTTACGTGTTATGGGTCGTGCAACGCAAGGTGTTCGATTGATTAACTTAAAAGGAAAAGATTCTATCGCTGCTGTAACAAAAGTTATGAAAGATGATGTTGAAGAAGTTGTTGTTGATGAAGACGGAAATGTTGTTGAGTCTGTTATTGAAAGAGTTAAGCCAGATCTTGAGAAGTTCTTGAAGATGACGGAACAGCAGAAGATGACGATGAAGATGATGATGACAAGTTGAAGTACGAAGAAGAGGATGATCTGAAGAGGAGGAGTCAGAAGAATAAATAAAAAAAGAGAAAATTAAAATTAAATACACAAATTGAATATTATGAAAAGTAAATATGTAATACTTGCTTCAGCATTATTGATTTCAGCAGCAACTTTTGCTCAGAAAGATCAAATTAAAAATGCTGAAAAAGCATTAAAAAGTGGCGATGCACAAGGAGCAATTGCAATATTGAAAGATGCTGAAAACTTAGTAGCAAATGCTAAAGATGTAGAACAAGCACAATACTATTTTGTACAAGGAAATGCTTATTTAGATTTAGCAAATAAAAAAGTAGAAGAAAGTAAAAACTTGACTGCTGCTGCTGAAAGCTACAAAACAGTTAATTGATGTTGAAAAAGCATCTGGAAAACAAAATATTCAACTCAAGCTGCAGCTTCAATTACTGAGATTAAAGGAAAATTAATCAATTCAGCTATTGCTGATTCTCAAGCTAATAAACACAAAGAGAGCAGCTGCAAAATTGTATGATGCTTATTTATTGGATAAAAACGATACAATCAATTTATATTATGCAGCTTCTACAGCTGTAAATGCACAGGATTATGATGCTGCATTGCCAATGTATGAAGAATTGAAAAAATTAAACTATTCTGGAAAAGGAACTCTTTATACTGCGGTAAACAAGATTTCTGGTAAGCGAAGATGGTTTTGCTAATGCAAAAGACAGAGATTTAGCTGTGAAATTAGGAACTCACGAAAAACCTAAAACAGAAGCAATTCCTTCTAAAAGAGGTGAGATTTACAAAAACTTAGCTTTAATTTTAGTTCAAAAAGGAAAAACTGAAGAGGCTAAAAAAGCAATTGCTGATGCAAGAAAAACAAATCCAGATGATAGTTCTTTGATTCTTACAGAGGCTAATTTATATCTTGAAACTAAAGATTTTGATACTTATAAAAAATTAGTAAACGAGGCTTTGGAAAAAGATCCAAACAATGCTGATTTGATTTTCAATTTAGGAGTTATCAGTGCTGGTGCAAAAAACACTGCCGATGCTGAGAAATACTATACAAAAGCAATCGAAATTAATCCTAATTATATAAATGCTTACATTAATCTTGCTGCTTTAAAATTAGAAGCTGAAAAACCAATCATTGACGAAATGAACAAATTGGGTACTTCAGCTAAAGATATGAAGCGTTATGATGTGTTGAAAGCACAAAGAGAAAGTGTTTTCAAAGGCGTAATTCCTTACCTTAAAAAAGCTAATGAATTAGATCCTCAAAACGAAGATGTTAAAAAAACATTGTTAGGAGTTTACAGCGCACTTGAAATGACAGCTGAAGCTAAAGCTTTGAAAGCGAAAGGATAATAAAAATCCTGAATTTATATATAAAAAAACCATTCACCGCGGTGAATGGTTTTTTTATGCTTTAGAGTTTTAGTTAACTTTCTAAAGTTGCGTTCAACGTTATAGTTGTATTTAAAAGCTTAGAAATAGGACAAATTTCCTTTGCTTTTGCCGCAGTAGCGTTGAATTCTTCTGATGAAATTGAAGGGACTTTTCCTTTTAGTTCCAAATGGATTAAAGTTATAGTTCCGTCTTCAAAAGTTACAGTAGCTTCTGTAGTTAAATCATCAGCCGTAAAACCAGCTTCGTTTAATAAAAAGCTTAATTGCATTGTAAAGCAGCCTGAATGCGCGGCTGCAACTAGTTCTTCGGGATTTGTTCCTACACCATCAGCAAATCTTGTTTTAAATGATAATTGTGCATTGTCTAAAGTTGTACTTTGTGTACTTATTGATCCTTTTCCTTCCATACCGGTTCCTTGCCAGTTCGCGTGTGCTTTTCTTGTAAATTTCATTTTTTGTTCTATTTAAAATTAATATTAAATGTTATTTGTTTAATGGTTTTTAGAGGTAACTCAAATATAATCAATATTTTGCAGAATAGTTTTATGAAATTTAATGAGAATGTTAAGTTTTAGGTTCGTTATGTTGATTTTACCGCAAAGCAAGCAAAGGTTTGCGCAAGGTTGGCAAAGTTTTAACTGAGCTTTGCGAACTTTGCGTTTTTATAAATCTTTTGCGTGCTTTGCGGTTTAAAAAAAGCGCATAAAAAAAGGTGCAATGAATTTCATTACACCTTTTATATTTAAATGGTTTCGACTTAGCTCAACCTGAGAATTATTCCGGCTGATTTAAGTTTCTTAATTGTTTCAGTTTATCTTTCCATACTTCAAGGCTTTCTTTATGGATTGCTATGTTTTTGCGTACTTCAAGAACAATTGAGTTCTCTTTTTTAGCGTTTTTAGTATTCGTAAAAAACTGAATGTTGTTTTCTAATTGAAAAATTTCATTTTGAACTTCTTCAATCTTGCGCATTATAAAGATTTTTTCATTGTCTAGTTTGCGTGTATCATTGCTTTCCGATAAAGTATCAAGTCGGTTTGAAAAACGCATCATTTCACTTTCTTTTTTACTTAAACTTAATTTTTCAAAAAGAGCATCCAGAATTTTGTTGAATTTCCCTTCAATGTGACGTCTTGAAAAAGGTACTTTTCCGTATCCTTTCCAGATCTCAATATGCTGTTTTATAGCATCTAAATCGGTTTTGTGATCACCTGTAAGCTGATATGCTCTCAAGATATCTAAATACGCTTTTTTGTTGTCAAAAGCAGTTACTTCGTCTTGATTCTCTTCTGATTTATGTTCTTTTAATTTGTCAAAATAATGATTACAGGCGTCTTTAAATTCTTTCCAGATTTTATCTGAATATTTTTTAGGAACATGGCCAATCTGTTTCCATTCTTCCTGAATTTGCTTCATGACTGGAGTAGTACTGTTGAAATCAGTACTTTCCTGTAATTCTTTGGCTTTTGCAACCAAAGCCATTTTTTTATTTAAATTGTCGTTTTGATCTTTTTTGATGTCTTTGTAAAACGAGTTTTTAAATGAATTAAAGTTTCTTACTGCTGTTTTAAAAGCAGACCAAGTTTCCTCATTTACTTCTGAAGGTACTTTTCCGGCTGCAAAAAACTCATTTCTAAGTGCTTCTACTTTTTGAATTTGTACAAGCCACTGTGAATGAGAATTTACTTTTTCAGTCCCTAAAACTTCAATTTTTCCAATTATTTCTTTTTTGACTTCAAGATTTTGCTGTTCATTAGCTCTTTGGCTTTCAAACAATATTTCTCTCTTGTCATGGATTTTTTTGGTCAGCTCGCTAAATTTATTCCAGATAACATCGCGGTGTTCTTTAGAAACAGGTCCAATGTCTTCTTTCCAGATTCTGTGTAAATCTTGAAGTTCACGAAAAGCTTTATTGATATCAGTTTCATTTGTCAATTCCTCAACGCGTGTGATGATTTTTTGTTTTTGTTCCAAATTATATTTGAAATCTAAATCTCTCGCTTCACGGTCTAAATGCAGATAATCATAAAAATTTTCTACATGAAAATGATAATTATTCCAAACGTGATTGTATTTGTCTTTTGGAATTGCTCCAGCATTTTTCCATCTTTCTCTTAAATCATTAAAATGCTTAAGAGTATCTTTGATGTTTTCCTGCGGATTGATAAGTTCTTTTAGTTCCTCAACAATAGCAAGTCTGTTTTCTAAATTTGTTTTTAAATTACTTTGTAAATGTTTAAAGTGAGCATTTCTTTTTTCTCTGAAAACATTATAATATTCATCAAATTTTGATTTTAAAGGAGAATGATATTCAAATTCTTCGTTTGGATCTTGTTTTGAAGCGTTGAATTCTTCTCTTTTTTCTTCAATCAAATGATTGTATTGCAGTAAAAATGATTTTTTAATTTCTTCAATATGATCTTTTACAGACATTACTTTATCTGTCTGAATCAGTTTTTTCAATTCATCTACAAGTGCATCTAATGAAAAAGTATCATAATCCTGCATAGGAATATCATGACGCTCTTTCAGCGTTTCATCTTCACTCTCTTCTGCATTAGAATTTGTAATGGCATCCAGCGCATCTTGATGGTCATCGTCTTCAGCAATTGCTGTAGTTTCTGCTATTGTTTCTGTTTCAGAAACTGGATTTTCAGCAGTTGTTTGCGTACCCAATGTTTCATCGATTGCGTTATTCTTGAATAGAATCAGTAGTTTCGATTCCTAATTTTCCGTCTGCTTCCTGCAGGTTATCATTCTTTTCTTCTAACATTTTAAATGTATAAGGTTTTTATTTTAAACAGTGCGAAAGATAGTAAAGGTGTTTCTAAATACAAAATAAATCGCTTGTTTATACGCTATTTCACGATTAAATTCTTATTCTTTGTTCTGTTTTGTAAGTATGATATATTAATTTTTACTTTTTATTTGAATGAAGTATAAATTTTAATTTCTTATAAATTTTAGAAAAAAAGATGAAAAAAAAGTGTTAGATGATTAAATTTATTGTTTATCTGAAATTAAAATAAAATTAACAATCCCATTTCGATACCAAAATTATATGATTTTTCACCTCCAAATGCAACGCTTGGATGTACATACGCAAGGTTTGTTGGCGTGATTTTTCGACCAAATTCTACGAAGGCATTATTTTGAAAACCGTCCAGAACATAATTGTATCGAAAGGCTACGTCGGTTGCAATCCAGTTTTTGCCAAAGAACCATAAGAAATTATTCTCAAGGACAGTTACGCTAACATCATTTCGATTGCTTGAACCTGCAAAACTTTGGGAATGTTCTACGTCAGCAATCCATAGAAATTTTTTTTGTTTAAAATATCTCGCATAAAAAACAGCTGGTATAACAACCCATTTTCCGCTTCCAAAACTTGGATCAACGGCTGAGTTGGCAGTTACTCTGGTTCTAACAGCAAATCCTTCATTTTTTTTAAAGTAAGGAATGTAAGTAATTCCCGCACCAAGATCTCCAAGTCCGGTTTGATTCGTAGAATTCGAATTAGTTGAAATTAAAGGAAGATCAAATCGAAGATTCCAGGATTTGTTTCCAATTGGATGTAAGATACGTAAATTAGTAGTGTTGAAGGAACCGTTCTTAGTGTCTAAATATTCATTAAAAAGTAAAATAGTTTTTAAGAAATAATTAAAACGAGGTTCATTAAATGGACCATCGGTTCTGTTAACGTCTCTTCTTGTGCTTTAGCAGCAATTGAAACTAAAAAAAATATGCAGAAGTAAAGTATTGTTTTTTTCATAACTATCTACAAATGAGTAGACTAATTTACGAAAATTACTTTAACATTTTGATAATCAGCATTTTTTTTATTTGTTCCAGATTTTCCAAGCTTTTTCGGCTTGAAAAATTAGCATATCATAGCCGTTTTTTATAATCGCGCCTCTTTCTTTAGCATTTTTTAAAAATTGCGTTTCAGCAGGATTGTAAATTAAATCGTAAGCAATGTGTTTTTCTGTAAAAAACTCGTAAGGCAAGTCCGGACAAGCTTCAGTATTTGGACTCGTTCCTACTGGTGTACAGTTGATTATGATTTGAAAGTTGTCAAAAGTAGTAGCGTTGATTAAATTATAATCGATGATATTTTCCTTTGCTTCGCGGGAAACAAAAGTGTACGGAATATCCAACTCTTCAAGAGCAAAAGCAACACCCTTAGATGCACCACCTGTTCCTAAAATCAAGGCTTTTTTATGATGTGGCTCTAATAATGGTTTTAATGATTTTTTAAAACCATAATAATCAGTATTGTATCCTTTTAATTTTCCGTTTTTGGTAAATTTAATTGTATTTACAGCACCAATTAAAGTTGCTTTTCTTGATAGTTTGTCTAAAAAGGGAATGACTTGTTCTTTATATGGAATTGTAACATTTAAACCTTTCAAATCTGGATTGTTTTTCAATAATCCAGTAAGGTGATCAATTTCAGCAATATCAAAATTCTCGTAACTGTTGCCAGCAAAAATCTCATTATTGAATTTTTCTGTAAAATAACCTTTTGAAAATGAGTAGCTAATATTACGGCCTAACAAGCCAAAACGTCTTTTTAAAATTTCTATCATTCTTATTTTCTATGTTTTTCGATATAATTTTTAACTGTTTTTTTTGTCCATACAACAGGAAATAAATCTTCGATTAAAATGTAATTATCAAAGTTTAAACGCAAACCATTGCTTAAATGAAATTTTGCTTTAGTTGTGTCCTGAATCATGAAATACAATCCTGCTAAACGATATTCGATTTCATTTTCTTCTGGAAAATATTCTGATGCCTGCAATAAAGTTTGAATGGCACTTTCGAATTCACCTAGAAACTGAAGAATATCAGTCCAAAATAACCATGTATCTAACGCATAATCACCAAATTCTACAGCTTTACGGTATCCAAACTCAGCTTCTTCAAAAAAGTTCATCTGTTTGTTTATCGTTGCATAACGTTTCCAGTACAAACGATTTTGATTGTCAATTGCCAAAGCTTTGTTCACAAAGAAAATGCTTTTTGGTAGTTTTTCTGACGAACGTAAAAGTCAGTAATTGCAATCCATCCTTTGTCTAAAAGCGGATCTTCGTGAACGGTTTGGTTGTAATACTGAAGTGCTTTTACCGCATTTCCTAAGTTTTTCATAACATTTACCAATACGCAATAATGCATACGAAGTGGCATCATCAAGCTCAATTGTACGATTGTAGCTTTCAATTGCTTCGTTGTATTTTTTAAGACGTTCATAAGCTTTCGCTTTTTCCATAAATGCACCCAAAAATTCATCATCAATTAGTGTTGCATAGTCAAAAGCACGAATTGCAGTTTTCGTATTCTTTTACGCCATAATGCAAGCGCCCGAGCTGGTGCCAGGCAATTTCACTATACGGATTTCTGTTGATGTATTCGTTAAGATAAACAATAGCTTCCTGATTTTGATCTAAAAATTCAAAACAGTAAACCACGTTATATAAAGCCGATTGATCTTCTAAATCTTCTTCAAGACATTTGATAAAACTGTCTTTTGCCATCTCAAGATTATCCATAAAAAGATATTCCATTCCAATCAAATTGTACACATCGGCGTAATCATCAGTATATTGCAAAGCAATTTTTAATAATTCTACAGCTTTTTCGTGTTGATCTCTTTTAGAACAAATATTGGCTTTTTGGATATAAATTTCTTCGTTGTTAGGTTCAATTGCATACAACTCATTTAAAAGCTTTTCAGCGATATCGAGTTTGTCGTCGTAAACCAGCATTTCTACTTGTACTAATTTTAAGCCTGTAGATTTTGGATGCTGATCTAATGCAAGTTTTAAGGCCTTTTTTGCTAAATTAGCCTTGCCTATATCTAAATAATGAAGAATGATTTCTTCGAATTCTTCAGAATCAAAAAAGAGTACTTTGTTAGTTTTTAACATCGACTCAAATTTGGATAGGGATAGGTTATAATCTTCTTCTTCGTTGCTTAATTGCATACTTTCTTTATTTGAAATTAGCCTGTTATAAATTTAGGCAACCATATAATTGTTGTAAGGAAAGAGAATTAATTGTTTTGAACAATTTAATTAACAATATATGGTGTTTTTTATTCTGTTTTGGGAAGAAATCTCCTTTATAATCAAGGGATCAGCTTCGTTTTTTATTCTTTTTTAATTGTAATCGAAATTTTAGCCGATTATCAATTTGCTGTTTAATATTCTGTCTGCTGGTTTAAAGAAGAAAAAAATGCCGCAATATAATTGTAAAATCTATTCTTGTTTTCTCTTGATGATTTCATCCATAACAGCTAAAATTATGGCGCAGCCTTCTCTAATTTCATCTTCTGAAATCGTCAATGGAGGAGTAATTCTAATTGCGCATCCTTCAAACAAAAGCCAAAACAAAATAAGACCTTTGTCCTGACAATTTAAAATGACTTCGTTGGTAATTTCAGCCGATTCTGTCATCGCGGCCAGCATTAATCCTTTTCCTCTTACTTCCTTTATCAAAGGGTGTACCAAAAGTGATCTGAAGAGTTTTTCTTTCTCCAAGCGTTTCTGCATTAAGTTTGTTTCAGTTAATTCCTGCAAAGTAGCTAAACAGGCTGACGCAATGACAGGATGTCCTCCAAAAGTGGTGATATGTCCTAATTTTGGGTTTTCAGTCAGCAGATCCATTTTTTCTGCAGATGCGGTAAAAGCACCAACAGGCATTCCGCCTCCCATTCCTTTTCCCATAACGACAATATCTGGAATCGACATCGTAGTTTTGAAACCCAAAAAGTTTTCCAGTTCTTCCAAAACCAGGCTGAATTTCATCTACAATCATCATGGCGCCAACTTCATCACAACGTTTGCGGACTTTTTGCAGAAAATTGTCCTGAGGCTGAATAAATCCAGCGCCTCCTTGAATTGTTTCTAAAAGAATTGCAGCAGTTTGAGTCGTTATTTTTTGTAAATCTTCTTCGTTATTGAAAGTGATAAAATCAACATCTGGAAGCAAAGGTCGAAAAGCTTGTTTGCGTTCTTCAAATCCCATAACGCTCATAGAACCCATTGTGTTGCCGTGATAAGCGTTGTGGCAAGAAATAAGCTGACTGCGGCCTGTGGTTCTTTTGGCTAATTTTAAAGCTCCTTCAATGGCTTCGGTACCTGAATTTACTAAATAAGTTTTGTTTAAAGATTCAGGAAGGAGCGAGGCTAATAATTTGCAATATTGAACAGCAGGACTTTGCGAATATTCGCCATAAACCATTACATGTGAATATTTGTCAAGCTGATCCTTGATCGCCTGATTGACTCGAGGATGCTGATGTCCGAGTGTACAGGCAGAAACACCTGCTACAAAATCTAAATATTTTTTATCGTTTGTATCGTAAATATAAGAGCCAATGGCGTGAGAAACTTCCATTCCTAAAGGATAAGGAGAAGTTTGTGCCTGATATTTTATAAAATCTGGATTCATTTTTTTTGAGGTTCAAAGTGGCAAAGGTACTAAGGTTCTGAGGTTTTTGTTTAAAGTTTCAGGTTTCACATTTCAAGTTTCTGAAAACTGCGACTGAATACTAAAAATGGAACACTGAATGCTATTTTTTAGTCTTGGCTTGCGGTTTCTTCTTATCGTAATTCAAAGTCTCTTTCCTGACTTTCATAGGGACATTTTTATCTTTTTCTTCCTGATCTTTTCCTTCTTTGACTAATTTGTCATTGAGTTCATTATCTTCTTCGGTAAAAATATCATCTTTCGATTTTATTCGTTCGTCACCGCGCCAGTGCATACCTCTTAATTTACGTGCATTTTCGGGTAAATCAGCTTCTGGAAATAAATCGCCGTCAACATTATTAAAAAGAGTTAGGGTTTGAATCGCATTGTTTTCTAAGATTAAATTGATTTTACTGCTCACACTTTTATCAATCCCAACAAGTTCATTTTGATCATTTCGGCTATAGTAAATCACCTCGGTATTTTTGACAATATCAACATAATGCAGTTTTCCGTCTAGAAATTTTCCAAACAAATTAAGTCCTTTTACCTGATTAAAACCAGTTCCTAATGTATCTCGCGAAATCAGGAAAGTATTGTTTAGAACTTTTAACGAATCTATTTTTTTAGTGTTATTATCCCCAATTAAATGCATGACATCGCCGGTAATTTGACTTTCACCATTCCACAAAATAGGATTTCCTATCAATTTTGTCAAAGCAGTTTTAGAATTTGAATGAATTGAATCGCATTTACCGCTCATATCAGTCTTGTAAAAACGAACATTTTTAAACGCTCTCAAAATTCTCTCGCCTTCTTTTCCGGTAACCAATAATTTTTGTCCGTGAATGTAAACCGAATCATTTTCGACAAAATTAACCGCCACAGCTCTTTTGGTAACAAACATCGAATCTTTCAGTTTATAAATCTCTGCATAATGCCCTTTTACAATACCGCGATTTATAGAATCGGTTATCTTTACATTTCTTGTTGCCGATGCAAATTCGATATTTCTGTTATAATACAAGCTATCTCCTTCAATACGTCGATCATCATATTTTATGTATGATTTTCTAAGAAAATGAGCTAAGTTCTTTTTCGTGTCATAAAAACCTTTTTCAGTATAAATGTAATTTGCTTTGCTTGTAATTGTCGAAGGTCCAAGTAAATAAGTGTGACCTGAATTACTGTAGTAATCTAAATGATTTGATTTAATCACATATTTTGGGTTCGTAATAGTCACTTCGGTTAAAAATTGAAACTTTTTTTCAGCCACAAAATACCTTCCAGATTTACTTACCAAAGTGTTGTCTTTATTGACAATTGTTCCTTTTGTATTGTAAAAAACCTGCTGTACATTTCGGTCAAAATTAATTGTATCGGTTTGCAGCGTAGCGTCTGGCGAAGTCATTACAGCGTCTCCGGTTGCAAAAGCTTTCTTTAAATCCCCGTTATATTCAGCGTATTTACTGTTTAAGTATAAAGTATCACCTTGAACCAATTGTACATTTCCAAAAGCTTTTAAATAATTTTCCTTCTGAAAAAAATAAGCTTTGTTGCAAGTTAAAACTACTCCGTCATGATTTATTTTTACATTTCCAGTCAATAAAACGGCATCTGGTACTAATTCCTGATTGACATCAGAAAAATCAGAATTCTCGATAATTATTTTTTTAGTTCCAGGCTTATTTTTTGATGCCTGCGCAAAACCAAATTGCACAGTCAGTAACATCAGACAAAAAGATATGAAAAAGAGTGATTTCTTCAATTGATTAAATTTTTGTCAAATTTATGAAAAAGGATACAACCTTATATTGTTATTAGGATTAATTTATATTTTTAGGTTAAGAGGTATAATGAGACAAAGTTTTAAAGTTTAAAATTAATTTTTTTTACATTTTTAATGATATTTTAAGAGCATTTGTGGCTATGTCTCTTTTTATCTTCTAATCTTTAATTTATTAACAAAAGATTCTACTCTCACGTTGTAGTTGACTATTTTGAGCCCAATTTAGAATAATTTGAAATCAGTTTTATTCCTGTTTTAAAAATTAGACTAAATTTAGGAAATGGTTTTGGAAATAGATTTTCTTCTGAAATCTCAAAAAAGAAAGATTATACACCGAATATGATAAATAAACGATTTTTTGCTGCTGGAATCGCGGCAAGTATGCTTTTTTCGGCATGTAAAACAAATGATTTAAAAATGAGCACGGCTAAAGAAGAAAACCCTACAGCGAAGAAAGTTGTAGTTTATCAAGTTTTTACACGATTGTTTGGAAACAAAAACACGACAAACAAACCTTGGGGAACAATTGAAGAAAACGGCGTTGGAAAATTTAATGATTTTACAGATAAAGCGCTTCATGAAATTAAAGATTTAGGCGTAACTTATATTTGGTACACTGGTGTTCCTCACCATGCATTGGTTCGTGATTATACATCAATTGGAATTTCAAATGATGATCCAGAAGTTGTAAAAGGACGTGCAGGCTCACCATACGCAGTAAAAGATTATTATAATGTAAATCCTGATTTGGCCGAAAATCCTGCGCAAAGACTACAGGAATTTGAGGCTTTGATCACGCGTACACACAAAGCAGGTTTAAAACTGATTATTGATATTGTCCCGAATCACATTGCCAGAAAATATGAAGGAAAAAACAATCCTGAAGGTGTAAGTGATTTTGGTGCCAATGATGATGTAAATGTCGAATACAAACGAGATAATAACTTTTATTATATACCAAATACTTCATTTTGAAATTCCAGATGGAGATATTCCTTTAAATGGAGAAAAAAATCCGCTTGTTGATGGAAAGTTCCCTGAAAATCCAGCCAAATGGACAGGAAATGGTTCAAGAAAAGCTAAACCAGATCAGAACGATTGGTATGAAACAGTGAAAGTAAATTACGGAATTCGCCCTGATGGATCAAAAGATTTCCCTGAACTTCCATCGGGATTTGATCAGAAATCCTATAAAGAACATTTTGCTTTTTGGCAAGATAAAGATGTTCCGGATTCTTGGAAAAAATTTAAATCTATTGCATTGTATTGGACAGCAAAAGGTGTAGATGGTTTTCGTTATGATATGGCTGAAATGGTTCCGTATGAATTTTGGAGTTATATGAATTCGGCTATCAAAATGAAAAATCCGGATGCATTTTTACTGGCCGAGGTTTATAATCCAAATGAATATCGAAATTATATTCGCTTAGGAAAAATGGATTATTTATACGATAAAGTAGAAACGTACGACAAACTGAAAGATGTCATCAGAGGAAAGTCATCGCCCGATGGCTTGTCTGATATTCAAAAAGGAATGACAGACATTGAACATCATATGCTTCATTTTTTGGATAATCATGACGAACAACGTTTAGCAAGCCCTGAATTTGCAGGAACTCCAGAACGCGGAAAGCCTTTAATGGTGGTTTCAACTACAATAAGTACTTCGCCAACAATGATTTATTTTGGGCAAGAAGTAGGGGAGGCTGGAAATGAAGATGCAGGTTTTGGAAAACGTTCAAGAACATCCATTTTTGATTACATCGGAGTTCCAAACCACCAAAGATGGATGAATGATGGAAAATTTGACGGTGGAAAATTATCTGATTCAGAGAAAAATCTGCGTGATTTCTACAAACGATTATTGAATTTTTCGATTAATAGTTCGGCTTTAATGGGAGATTTTCAGGAAATTCAGTCTGTAAATCGTCAGAATAATTCAGGATATGACGAATTAATTTATTCTTATGTTCGCTGGTCTGAAAAACAAAAATTGATTGTTGTCGTGAATTTTTCTTCAGATAAAACAAGTGAATTCGAATTAAAAGTTCCAGTGGATGTGATTTCGAAATGGAAATTAAAAGATGGTTCTTATGTACTTGTAGATAAATTATATTCAGAAAGCAAAACTTATTTTACAATAAAAAATGGAGAAGGTGTAGCACGAGTTAAAATAAAACCTTCTGAATCCTTTATTTACGAAGTAAATTAATAGAAATAAAAAAGACTTAAATGTAAAAAAACTTGCTTAGAATAATCAATTCTAAGCAAGTTTTTGTTTTTCAGATGTCTATTAAAAGCGAAAAAATATCTTTGATTGAAAATTGAGCACCGCAGACAAATTCATCTGAAGCTCCGTAGTAAACCGTAAGTGTATCTCCGTCAGGTTCTACTACATGACCGTTTGTAAAAACAACATTCCCAAAAAATCCACTCAGTTCATAATCTGCAGTTGGAAACATAATTGGATCTTCAGTTCTTGAAATTACTTTTGAAGGATCATTCAAATCCATCAAAAAAGCGCCTAAACAATATTGATGAAGTTCATTGGCACCATGATAAATTTCAAGCCATCCTTTTTCTGTTTTTATTGGTGCAGCACCAGCCCCAACTCTTTTACTGTCCCAAAATTGTTTCCGGGTCTTAACAATGCATTTGTGATTTCCCCAATGAATGCAGTCCGGTGAGGATGCAATCCAGATGTAATTTCCACCAATATCAACACTGCTCGGGCGGTGAAGTGCATAATATAATCCGTTTATTTTTTCTTCAAAAATGGCACAATCTTTATTGTGAGGTGGTAAAATCATCCCATGCTTTTGAAAAGTTTTCCAGTCTAAAGTAGTACGTAAACCAACACCAACGCCATTATTTGATACAGAAGTAAATGTCAGGTAATATTTTCCTTCAATCAAAGAAACACGACAATCTTCAATTCCAAAACTTTCCAAAATTCCTTCACCTACAAGATGCGGATAATCTTCGGGTTCGTAAAAATTCCGCCCGTCATCGCTACACAGCAGTCTAATGTGCGATAATGTTGTTAGGTAATCGGCTCCCTGATAATTAATAACCCGCGCATCAGTTGCGATTAGTTCGGGATGATCTTTTAAAATTTCAATAATTTCAATAACTCCAAGTTCTGATAAAATCGGAAATGAAATACTAGTTTCAATTTGTTTCGGTCTTTCAGCGACTCTTACTGCCAGCCAAATTTTATTTTGAAACTGAAAAACTCCTGGGTTTAACAAACAAGTAATTTCTAGTCCGTCTCGGCTTGCTGGTATGTCTGAAGGTGACAACAGCGGATTTTCTATAAAACGATTGGCAATATCTTTCATGTTCTTTTAAATCAAAACATTAAGATACAAAAAAAAGCTGATACTTATTTTGTATCAGCTCTTTTTAAATTTATACTTTTTTGACTTTTGTCAAAGCCTCCTTGTAATATTCGTTTGCTTTTTCCCAATTTATATGTTTGTAAAAAGCATCAACATAACTTCCTTTTCTATTTTGGTAATCAAGATAATAAGCATGTTCCCATAAATCAATTCCTAAAATTGGAGTTCCAGGGATCAAAGCATTTTTCATTAAAGGATTATCTTGATTGTCTGTTGTTGTTATTTGAAGTTTTCCATATCGGTCCACAACAAGCCAAACCCATCCAGAACCAAATTGTTTTTCGGCCTGTGCTTTAAATTGATTTGTCAAGTTGTTAAAAGATCCAAATTCCTTGTTAATAGATCCAGCAAGTGTATCTTTTGGTGTTTGTTCTTTTGGCGTCAGAAGATTAAAATACATAGTATGATTATAATATCCTCCTGCGTTTTGACGAAGTTTTGCATTACTTAGATCCATTTTCTTTAAAATATCCTCAAGAGGCATATTTTCATACTCAGTTGAAACAATTTCTTTGTTTAGATTATTCGTGTAAGTAACATAATGCTTAGAATAATGTGTTTCAAGCGTAAGAGAACGAATATCCGGTGCTAAACCATCATAACCAAAAGGCAGTTTTGTAAGTCCAAATGAACCAGGTGCAACTGTAACTTGATCCGGAGTTCCAATAGTGATTTTTTCTTCTTTCGTTGGCAAAGGCACTTCAACAACTTCAGTAAGTTTGTTACTGTCATTACAAGAAAATAATACGAAAAATGAAGCTATAATGCCAAAACGAGTAATGTTTTTCTTCATAATGTAATTTATTTTGATGTTAGAGAATTGATGATCTCGATATAACTTTCTTTTGCTTCTTCAATTGAAATATGGCTTATCTGCATCCAAGCATTAGTTTTGAAGGCATCTCTTAAATCAAAATTCTGCGATTGATTATAGACTGCCGTGCCAAAAGTTGCTTGTTTGTAATACGCGTAAAGCCGCAACTGCACATCTTGAGGCAGTGAGGCCTGCGTCATTTTTAAAGCATTTTCAACAGCCTCTGCGAAACGTGTATCTAGATCTTTTTCAGCCATTTAAGCCTTTGTAGCTATAATTGTTTTTCCACCAATTGCTTTTTGGCCTAAAACCACGTCAATTGGAGTACCTAAAGGTAAAAATAAATCTACTCTCGAACCAAATTTAATGAAACCAGCATCAGTTCCTTGTACTACCTGCATTCCTTCTTTAGCGTAATTTACAATTCTACGTGCCAAAGCTCCAGCGATTTGTCTGTAAAGAATTTGCTCCAAAAGTATCATTTTCGATTACTACTGTAGTTCTTTCATTTTCTTCACTTGCTTTTGGGTGCCAGGCTACCAAAAATTTTCCAGGATGGTATTTACTGAATTTTATAATTCCGTCCATTGCGTAGCGTGTTACGTGAACGTTTATTGGCGACATGAAGATAGAAACTTGTAAACGTTTATCTTTAAAAAATTCACCTTCATAAACTTCTTCAATAACCACAACTTTTCCGTCAACTGGAGCAAGTATGTGATCGCTGTTGCGAATTGCAATTCTTTTCGGGTTTCTAAAAAATTGCAAAATAATAATCAAAACTACTACGCCAGCAATTTGAACAAGCATTCTCAGCCAGGCAATATCAATAAATTTTTCAGCAATAAACAGTACAGCAACAGCAAAAACAGTACCTAGTAAAATGGATGGCCCTCCTTCTTTATGAAACATAATATAAAATTTGATAAAATAAAAATATAATTGGTGCTACAAATATAACACTATCTAATCGATCTAGAATACCTCCATGTCCTGGCATAATGGAACCACTGTCTTTTACGCCGGCAATTCGTTTAAATTTGGATTCAATTAAATCTCCAATTGTTCCAAAAATACTCACAATTATAGCAATGATGGTCCAGATTAAAATTGATTTATTACTAAACTCAGGAGTTGGCTGAATGTATAATTTTGAAATCAGAAAACCTGCAAATGCAGCGAATAACATACCACCTAAGAAGCCTTCGATTGTTTTTTTAGGAGAAACACGTTCGAATAATTTATGTTTTCCCATTGATTTTCCAACCAAATAAGCAAAAGTATCATTAGTCCAGATTAAAATGAATAATCCGAGAATAATTTTGGGATTGTAATCATTTGTTCCAAAAGAAATTTTTACAATAAAAACAAAAGGTAAGAGTGACATATCCTAATAAATACAAATACTTAGAAGAAGTACTTATTTTTTGCACTGAATCATAAAACAAGAATAGAATACATTTTATAGATACAACAAGTGTAACGGCAAGAAGTATTAAATCTAATTGCTTTATATTGATGTTTAAATCAAGATTTGAACCGAATGCACTATTTAAATAATCAGTAGTTTCTTTGTTATAGTGACTGATTAATATAATTGACAGAAAATAGAAGTGTTCCAAATAAGAATTGAGAAAATTTTATTGAGCTTACTAAATTGGAAAATTCATAAATTGTAATAATTAGGAAAATACCAAAAAGAATAATAAAGCTTTCAGTAGAAAACAGAATAGAAGGTAAGCAGTAAAGCGATATAAACAGCACCAGAAATGGTTCTCTTCAATGTTTCGTTCATCTTAAAGATCTTCTAAAAGCAATAAATAAAGATTCTTTGCTACACTTCCGTATTGAGTAAAATCTTCCTCTTTTGCCTTTTCGAAATATTTTATAGTGGTAATATTGGTAGGATAGTCTCTTTCGTATTTGCGTTTAATTGCACTTAAACCATCGCTTTTCATTGGCAAAATTTGACTTGTAGTGGCAATTATGACAATGTTTGCAGGAAGTTCGTTAGGTTTGTCTTGTCTGATTTGTTTAGAGGAAAACAAAATAGAACCTTCATCGGCAATTAGGTTTTCGCATGATGCCAATAGGAATTTAGGATTTCTGGATGAAATATAAGGCAGTTTATTTTCTTCTAATAAATGAAAAAGACCTGGTTCGTAACACAAAACTTCATTTTCAAACCAATCATTTTCTTCTAAAATATTTTCAAATTGTTCGGCAACTTCCTGTGTGTTTTCACAATACAAAAATTTACCGCCATTTTTCTTGAAATTAAAAATGAATTGTTCGTCTATAGATAAATGACTGTTTTGAATAGGATTTCCTCCATATTCGCTTTCATTTTCCTCATCTGAAGCGGCATCACTGGAACCAAATATTTTTTTGAAAAAATTCATTTTTATATGAAATACTTTACATGTTAATTGAAAACGTTCAAAGATAAAAAAATCTTAATTCAAAAGGCTATTTTGAATTAAGATTTTAAAAAATATTACATATTTCTGAATTATTTACGAAACCACTTCTTCCAGATTTTTGTCAAAAGTGCGTTTTCCGAAAATAGTTTCTAAGTCATCTTTAAAAATAACTTCTTTCTCAATTAAGATATCGGCAAGTTGATTTAACTTATCTTTGTTTTCTTCAAGAATTTGAATGGCTCTTTGATATTGCCCTTCAATTAATTCTGAAATTTCAGCATCAATAATTTTTGCAGTTTCATCAGAATATGGTTTTGAGAAATTGTATTCGCTTTGTCCGCTTGAGTCATAATAAGTAACATTCCCGATTTTATCATTCAAACCGTAAATCGTTACCATTGCACGAGCCTGACGCGTTACTTTTTCTAAATCGCTTAATGCACCAGTCGAAATTCTGTCAAAAGTTACTTTTTCAGCCAGCTCTTCCGCCCATAGTAGCGCACATTTCGTCAAGCATTTGATCAGTTCTTACGATTTGTCTTTCTTCTGGCAAGTACCAAGCAGCTCCTAAACTTTGTCCGCGAGGAACAATAGTTACTTTAATAAGTGGTGCAGCATGTTCCAACATCCAGCTTACAGTTGCGTGACCCGCTTCGTGAATTGCAATTGCTCTTTTCTCTTCTGGAGTAATAATTTTGTTTTTCTTTTCAAGGCCACCAATAATTCTGTCAACAGCATCAAGGAAATCTTGTTTGTCAACTGCAGGTTTATTGTTTCGTGCTGCAATCAATGCTGCTTCGTTACAAACATTTGCAATATCAGCACCAGAAAAACCTGGAGTTTGTTTTGCTAAGAAATCAAGATCAAGACCTTCAATTTTTTTGATAGGAGCCAAGTGAACTTGAAAGATTTCAGCTCTTTCGCGAATGTCTGGTAAGTCAACAAAAATTTGTCTGTCAAAACGTCCGGCACGCATTAAAGCTTTATCAAGAACATCAGCTCTGTTTGTTGCTGCTAAAACAATTACGTTAGAGTTTGTACCAAAACCATCCATTTCTGTCAGTAATTGGTTCAAAGTATTTTCTCTTTCGTCGTTTCCGCCTGACATATTGCTTTTTCCTCTTGCTCTACCAACAGCATCAATTTCATCGATGAAAATGATAGCAGGAGATTTTTCTTTTGCTTGTTTGAACAAATCACGAACACGTGAAGCACCAACTCCAACGAACATTTCAACAAAATCAGAACCTGACAATGAGAAGAAAGGCACCTGGGCTTCGCCTGCAACAGCTTTTGCAAGTAAAGTTTTACCAGTTCCCGGAGGTCCTACAAGTAAAGCTCCTTTTGGGATTTTACCTCCTAAGATTTGTATATTTTTCAGGGTTTTTCAGGAATTCTACAATTTCTTGAATTTCTTCTTTTGCACCTTCTAAACCTGCAACATCTTTAAATGTTGTTTTGATATCTGTTTTTTCATCAAAAATTTAGCTTTTGATTTTCCAATATTGAAAATTTGTCCGCCACCGCCACCAGCCTCCGCCTGACATTTTACGCATAATGAAAATCCATACACCAATAATAATGATGATTGGAAGCAAGCTGATTAAAATATCGCTCCAATTGTTTTTCTGTAAGAAAATTAAAATCTTTTAGTTTGCCTTCGCCAACTGCTTTTTCTAATTTAGTTTGGAAAATCTGGTCGTTACCAATTTCTAAAGTATAGTGAGGACCTTTATTAGGTCTTTCAAACATATCTTTAGCTACTTTTTTATTAGCTGCATCTTTAAGGGCAGCAGGAGTTAAGATATACTTCAGCTTCAGCTTTATTGTATACAATTACTTTTTCAATCTGACCTTTTTCTAATAATGTATTGAATTTAGAAGAAGTTAATTGAGCAGGTTCGTTGTAAGTTAGATCCTCCGGTTGCAAAACTGATAAATAAAAAAACTAAAAGTATTGCGGTGTATATTAACCAAGGACTTATTTTAAATTTATTCGGATTTGGATTATTATCTTTAGCCATTAGAAAAATTTTTCTTTAGTATTTGTTTTCGATTGTAGTTATTTTGGCGTCACCCCAAAGGCTTTCGATATTATAGTATTCACGAATGTGTTTCTGGAAAACATGTACCACGATGTGCACATAATCCATAAGAACCCATTCTGCGTTATCGGTTCCTTCTACGTGCCAAGGTTTATCTTTTAAGTCTTTGGATACTGTTTTTTGAATTGAGTTTACGATGGCGTTAACTTGGGTATTTGAAGTTCCATTGCAAATGACAAAATAGTCACATACAGCCGTGTCTATTTCTCTTAAGTCAAGAATATCGATATCATTTCCTTTTACTTCTTCAATCCCTTTGATTATGTTCGCCAGTAGAACATCATTATTAATAGTCTTTTTCGCCATGAATTATTTTATATGAATTTGTAAAGTTACCAAAATTTGTGATTATTTTTGAACCTTAACAAAATATTAAATTAAGTTAATTTAAATTACTTAAATGAAACTAATCAAACTCGATGCCATAGATTCTACAAACGAATTTCTTAAAGCATTATCAAGCCACGATGAACTCGAGAATTTTACCGTGGTAACGGCTGAAAATCAGACAAAAGGCAAAGGACAAATGGGTGCGAAATGGCAGTCTGAAGCTGGTAAAAACTTAATTATGAGTGCCTTGGTAAAGGATTTTATCTATAGTAATGAAGAGGTTTTTAATTTAAGCCTAATTGTCTCATTGAGTGTAATTGAAGTTCTAAAATCATTAGATATTCCTGATTTAAGTATAAAATGGCCTAACGACATTATGTCATACAATAAAAAAATTGGTGGCATACTAATCGAAAATACCATCAAAAGTGATGGCAGAATCGTGTCAGTTGTCGGATTAGGACTAAATGTCAATCAGACAAATTTTGATGAATTGCCAAATGCTTCTTCATTGGCAGTTATTTTGGGCAATTCTATAGACAAAGATATTTTACCCGAATTGATTGTCGGAAAATTCAAAGAAAAAATTGATTTATGGTCTGTTTCATCTTCATTTTTTTGGGAAGATTATTTTAATTCACTTTTCCGAAAAGGTATTCCAATGCCTTTTAAGAATCTTGATCCTAAGTCCTCAGGACAAAACTTTATGGGAATCATTCAAGGTGTATCTTCAATTGGAAAATTGCAGGTTTTGCTTGAGGATGATTCGGTTTCAGAATTTGATATAAAGGAAGTTCAGATGCTTTATTGAAAAAGGTTCTGAGATACTGAGTTGCTAAGGTTCTAAGTTTTTTTAACTCGGATTAACTATTATTTTCGGTTTTGGCTCTGTTTTTCTGTTCCAGTAAATGATATAAAATGTTCCTAAAATTGATGGTGCGATCCATGCAATTAAACTGCCAATTCCTAATCCAGCAACTATATACGCTGTAATTGAAGCTATTAAGGCGCCAACCATTTTTCCGATGTGTTTTGACAGCCAGTTTCTATTAGTTTCTGAGAAGTTTTTGAAAAAGATAAAATCCTTAACGGTCATGAAAAGCCCAAATCCTCCGAAAAAAGTAAATAATATTCCGTTTGAAATATTGTTTAACTGACAGTATAAACCTATCGAAATCATTATTACAGAAAAGAACAACATAATTCCTGAGATTATTTTATCCAATAAATCGGCTTTTGGTTTAGTTTTAAAACTTAAAGCTCTGTTTCCAGAAATAACGAGGTAAATAGTAAATAAGCCAATTAGGAAAAGAAAAATATTTTGATGTTTTGGCATCCAGCAAATTGGCAGAGAAATTAAAGAACTAGTTATCATTCCGATAGAGAATAATTTTCCCATTCTTTTATGCAGTTTTCCACCTTTTTTAACAACAATACTTCCAATTCCTGTAATTAGTCCAATTCCACCAAAAAAAGCGTGAATGTAAATTAAAATCTTAATAGCTGGTTCCATTTTTATATGTTTTAGTTTGATGATTCAAACTTCGATCAATATTTCAACGGAGAATAATTTTTGTTTCCGAACTGTTCTTTTTTGCAGATGAAATGTTTTTTTTAAGGGTCTGAGGTTTTGAGTGGCTAAGGTTCTAAGGTTTTAAATTGACATGACAAAAAAAAGTCCAATCGTTCGATTGGACTTTTCATTTTTAATTCACAATTAATAATTTACCATTATTAAAGTTTTGTCATATTATTTGCTAAAGTTTCAATAAACTTGCTGATTGGGCCTTTGATCATCATTGCCATCATAGCATTGAATTCTCCTTCAAAAAATAACTGAACAGCACTTTCTGAGTCTGAAACGCTATCAATATTTGAAGTTAAAGTAAACGGAAGTTTATCACTTGCAGCGCCCAAAACGATTTTGTTTGGAGCTACTTTATCTTTCATTTTTAATTTGATTTCCGGCATACCTTTCAATCCAAAAATAAAAGCATCTTCGCCAATAACTTCAAATTTAGCGATATTATCCGGCATTAATTTTTCAAAATTCTTAACATCAGTCAATTGATCGAATAAATCTTGAGCTGATTTCTGAACAGTAACTTTTGGACTTTCTAAGTTCATATTGTTTTTTGTTTTTTTTTGTTTTTAACGCAAAGAGCGCAAGGTTTTTTTCTTTACTATGGCTTTATAAAACGCTAAGTTCGCAAAGCTGGATTAAAATTAAATTTCAATTTTTAAATCCCAAATTCCAAAAAAAGAGCGAAGCGATTTTTTTAAAATCTAAAATCTAAAATCTAAAATCTAAAATCTAAAATCTAAAATCTAAAATCTAAAATCTAAAATCTAAAATCTAAAATCTAAAATCTAAAATCTAAAATCTAAAATCTAAAATCTAAAATCTAAAATCTAAAATCTAAAATCTAAAATCTAAAATCTAAAATCTAAAATCTAAAATCTATTCCTGTCCCCAAGTCGATGGACTTTCGTTCCATTCCAATAAAGTTGCTTGCTGATCTTCAGTGATATATTGTTTTTGAACCGCTAAATCCAATAGATTTTCATAGTTGCTCAAAGTATATAAATCAATATTAGCATTTTTGAAATTTTCCTCGGCAACTCCAAAGCCATAGGTGAAAATCGCTGCCATACCTTTAATATTTGCACCTTCATTACGCAAAGCTTCAACAGCTAATAAACTGCTGTTTCCAGTACTAATTAAATCTTCAACAACCACAACATTTTGACCTTTTTGTAAAAAACCTTCCACCTGGTTTTGTCTTCCGTGTTTTTTAGGCTTCCGGACGTACATATACAAACGGCAATCCAAGGCTTTCGGCAACAAGAATACCAATTCCAATTGCTCCAGTAGCAACACCGGCAATAACGTCGGGTTTTCCAAATTGTTTTTCAATATTCTTTCGCAAATTCATCACGAACATAATTTCGGATGATCGGAAATGAAAGAATTAACCTATTATCGCAATAAATAGGCGATTTCCATCCAGAAGCCCATGTAAAAGGATTTTCGGGATTCAATTTAATTGCATTTATTTGCAAAAGCAATTCGGCTGTTTTTTCGGCAGTATCTTTATTAAAAATCATAGTACAAATGTATAAAGTTTTTGTGAACGACAAACCACTTTTTTTGACAAATGAAATCTCAAAAGAAACAGATTTCCAATTGTTCTTATTGGAAAGCATTGATATTGAGCAGCTTATAATAAAAATTTTTCAAAATAAAATTCAAAAAGCCTATTCTATATCATCCTGACGAAAAGTGAAATTATGAAAACCCTGAAAGCCAAAATTCCTGTTAATAAAGCTGGTGGAGGTTTTGTGTACAATAAAAAAGGCGAGGTTTTATTCATTTTCAGAAACGGAAAATGGGATCTTCCGAAAGGCGGAATCGAAAAAGGCGAGGAAATTGAAGATACTGCAATGCGCGAAGTTGAAGAGGAAACAGGCGTAAACAAACTTCGTAATTACCAATAAACTTCAAAAAACCTATCATATTTTTAAACGCAACGGAAAATATAAACTAAAAATCACGCATTGGTTTGAAATGCAGTCTGATTTTGAAGGAACTCCACACGGACAGATCGAAGAAGGCATTGAAAAAGTGGCCTGGCTAAATCCCGAACAAATCAAAGAAGCACTGAAAAACTCGTATGAGAATATCAAGCTTTTGTTTGCCGAGGAGAATAAGATTTCGATTGAAGAATAGAAATATAGGAATTTATACAGGCAAGAAGCAAGAATTATAGAAACAAGAGGCAAGAAAAAAACTTAGGGTCTTAGTACCTCAGAACCTTAGCATCTTTAAAATAAGGGCGTGCCACTATTTACAAAAAGACCCAATCAACTTTGCGTTCATTGGGTCTTTTTGTAAATACTGTCGGGCTATCCGCGCTACTTCGGTAGCCAGCTTCTATCCCTCACGCGGCGCTACACTTTGCGAGTAGACTTCTATTTTTTTGATTTAAATTGAAACAAAGTATCATCAATCAAATATTCAATTTCTAAAAAGCTGTTGCAGATTTTTAAAATTTCTTCTTCATAATTTTCGAAACCTAAATTAATCCAGCCTTCCATTAAAGTCAGCGGACCATGATTTGTGCTGACATTCGGCCATTTTTGTCTGTAATTTTCAAAAAGATTTCTGAATTTTTCGGCAAATTTTCTGCTTTCAATGGCATGACCTTTTAGTTTTCGCAACTTTAAGGCATGAATATTATATGAGATTTGCTGTTTTTTTATTGTTGCATCATTCACCCAAACCGAAAAGAAAATCCTCGATTCGGCTGTTAAAGCTTCGTTTGGATTACTTGACCATGATTTTTTATACAATTTGATGAAAACAGAATCTAAATAAACGCCAACAGAAACTTCAATTGCTTTTTCATCAAGAAGTCTTTGATTAAGCTGATTGGTTATTTTTTGAAAATTTTCCAGATAAAAAGAAGTATCCATTTTTTTTAAATTAATGCTTTAAAAATAACTCAAATCGAGCGATTAATTGAATTTGTTCAGTTTTATTATTTCATCTTTCAGCTCTTCAAGAGTCACAGCTTTAAACTGAAGATCTTTTGCCGATTTTTCACTCGTTTCCGTTTCTTTAATCGCTAAAAATGGTTTGCCTTCAAAATATTTAATAGCAACAATTGTAATTTTTTCTTTTAAAAGCGAATTATAAAAAACAACTTTTTTAGGACTCAATTCACCTTTCATAATCGATTTAAAACGGTGGTAAATAATATTGACCGAAACATTGCTTTCGTCTTCAACAATAACGCCATAATTAATTACCATTGATGGAATATAGTATAAAAATCGATCACAATTTAGGTAACCTAGCTTTGCACTATTGAACATATAATAACTAATTTTATCTGCTTCTATATTTTCATCCGTTTTAGTGACATAAGGTTCTTGAGGGCGGTTGTTGCCGTAATTTCTTGAATTGGAAATATCGGAGTCCTCTGATTTTATAGTAATTGGCAAACTAAACGTAAAGTTTACAGGAACACCTTTCACTTTACCTGGAGTAAATTTCCCCAGTTTTCTGAGAACTCTAAGATACTCATCATCAGCTTTTCTACTCAAACCTTTTGTTATCTTAATATTAGTGACATTACCTTCTTTGTTTACAACAAAAGAAGCATATATTTTGCCACTAATTTCCTCATCAGGAGTTCTGTAATTGTTGCCAATGAATTTGTACAAAGCATCATTTCCACCTATATATACGGGCCTTTCGTCAACATTAGTAAAAATCTGTGCTAAATCAAATGAGTTTTTATCGACAGTCCAATTGATCTGCTCTTTTTGCCAATTTCCATTAAAAAGTTGCATTCCGTCTTTATTGCCTTTTTTAGGAAAAGCAATTTCGATATTCTTTCCTTTTTTTAAATCGCATTTTTCATTATTTGATGTTGCAGTAATATACAACATGCCACCAGTTTCTAATAATTTTCCGTTAGAAGTTGTCGAGAGTCCGCCTAAAATAATATCAGAAATAGAATAATATTCTTTAACTGCTATTTTGATTTTTCCTGTTACTTCATTTCCTGTTTTAAGCGAAACAAATGAATTTGCTTTGATTGTGATCTTGGTTTTCTCGGCACAAACAATTGTTGTATCTTTTTGATTATTGATGAAAAAGAATTGTGGATTTTTATCATTTTTAACGAAAAAATCGTGCAACAATTTTTGGTTTTCGACGACATTGTTTTTTGAAGAACTTACAATTGCCGAATCCGTTTTTATAGTATCCTCCAAAACAGTTTCCTTTTCAGATTTAAGAGGTCCTAATTTTGGATTATCTTCTTTTGTCTCGTTTTTGCATGAAAAAAGACCTAAAGCAAATGCGGTAATTAATACAATTTTTAATTTCATTTGACTAGTTTATTAAATGAATAATTTTAGAGAAATTCGGCATAAGCAAATCCGAAAAGAAAAACAGAAAACAGCATATCAATATTTCGGATCAATTTCCAATTATTTGAAAAAAACAGAACAAAACTGACCAACGGTCTAATAATCAATTGTGAAAGAAAAGCAATAAACAGCAATAAAAATCCAAAATTTAAACTAGAAAAATCACCGTTTAAAATTCTTTTAAAAGATGTCGTAATTCCGCAGGTTTTGCATTTCAGTCCAATTTCTGCATAAGGGCATTTAATGCTGCTAATTTCAGTCTTCAAATAAAGAATTAAAATTAGTACAGCAGTAAATATTAAAAAATTAAAAAAATGATATTCCTTATTTCGATACAGAATCATTCTTGATTTTTTGAATAGAATCTTTTTTAATCTGTAAAATTGAATCTTTTGCGATCTCTTCTTTCAATTTTTGTTCGGCTTGTTCTAGAACTTTTTTCTGAATAGTATCAAGAACTTCTGTCTGCGCTTCGTTAATAGATTTTTCAATTTTTGATTTAGCATCATAAACCGTTTCGTATTTATAATATTGAAAAATCCCAATAGAAATCGCGACAGCTCCAATAATTAAACCAGCAAGTGAAACAGAAGTACTTTCGTTTCTTTGTTTTAAACCAAGATAAGAAATACCGCTAAAAGCAAGCGCAAAAAGACTTGGCCCAACAGCGTAAAATCCCACACACGGAATCATTGAAAATAGAAAAGCTAAAATGGCAAATACTAAGCCTATTATGGCAAAAGGCTTTGGGTTTCCTGAAGATTGGTAATTCATTTTTAGTTATGGTTTAGTCGGTTTTTGATTAAAGATAATAGAAGATGCAAAACTTCATTTTTGAATACAACAATAATCAGAACAATTACTATTATTCCAATAATACAATTGATAAAACTGCTTTGAAGTGCGTTATGAAAAGATTTTTTACCCAAGAAAACGGACCAGTGGAATAGAGCTCCCAAATAATTTAATCCGTAAAATATTCCCTCAACAATAGTGTTGCCGGTTTGGTTATCCATAGTTTTTGGTTAAGCAGGTTAGAATTGGGCAATTATATTCTGAAATTCAAATATAGAATGTTGAAATTGATTATGGTTACGGGAAAACGTAAAAATTTGATTTATTTGGTTATTGAGTCAACTTTGTCAAAGTTTAAAACTTTGACAAAGTTCTTTTAGCTGGCGCTAGCATCTCGCTCGTTGTTTTATTCTCTAATTTGTCCTTGCAATTGAAATAATCCGGTCAATTTCATTCCAATATTCAAATTTTCAAATCTCATATTTTCTTTATTTACAAACATTTCAATAGTAAAAAAATCTTCAAATTCTTCATTTGTTATTAATTTTACTTTTAAAATATATCCTTTTATACTTTCGCCTTCAGAAACATTTATTTCCTTAAACGATTCAAGTTTTCCAATAAAATCAAAACAGCCAAAATCAGCCATTTCTTCACTTGGCATATACATGGTGAAATCATCACTAACGTTTACGTTTTCGTCAAAATTTAGAGTCTCCTTATTGCTGATGTCCAAAACATAAATTATTCCACTTAATTCAATATTGAGCTTTTTATTAGTTTTATATTTTTCTTTGTTGATGGCATAATCTGTAGCAAAGTAAGTTAGGCCAAATGTATTTCTACCGTTTCCATAAATTACTCCTTCAATATTGTCAACATTATCCCATTCGTTTATTTGTTTATTTTCGACTTCAATAAAATAGTCTGTTTTTACTACAGGAAAAATAGTCCGAGTTTTATCATCAACGGTTTTAACTCCTCTAAAAATTACAGCATCATAATTTATTTCAGAAATTAAAACTTCGTCATTTGATTTTATCTCTTCTTTAGCCAAAGCATATGCAGAATATTCTAATAATAGCTGTTTTCCAGTTGGAGTATTTAATCTTTCAAATCCAAAAATGCCACCCCACATATCACCTAAGGTTCCATTGTTTACTTTCTTTATTTTTAAGCCAATTTCATTTTCAATTATTTGAGGTTCTATGACTACTCTTTCTTGAAAATAATCTTTACCTTCTGTTAATGGAGTATTCATAATCAGATTGTTCTGTTCAACTGAAAATCCAGAAATTCCATTAAATGTAATTTGATCTTCATCAAAAGAATAAGGCAGGCCCAAAAAGCCACTAAAATCTGCAGCTTTATATTTTATAGATATTGCATTAAAATCACCATTTGTTGTTGCAACAGAATGGTTATTGTCATTTTTGAATTTAGAATGGTAAAAAATGGTATACGAGTTTATTACGTTTTGGTCTGCGTCTTTTTCAAATTCAATTTCCATATTTGAGATTACTTCTTCAATCGAAATATTATAACTCGTATCTTCTGCAATATATAAGTAGCCAATTATTTCTCCATTTGTTTTTTCATAAGCGGCAATTGGAGAATAATTGCCTTGAATTTGCATTCCAATAAATCGAACAATATATTCACTGTAGATTTTGATAAAATCAAATAGTTTATCTTGGTTTTCAAAACTGCTAAGATTTTTTTTCTCAGCATAGATTTCATTCAACGATTTTCCACTGTGTTTAATGGTTGGAGTTGAATTTTCTTCACTTTGAATTATTTCGTTTTTTTTATTTTTTTTCAAAAAATCAAAAAGGCCCATTTATATAATGATTTAATTAGTTATAAGTTTTTGAATTGTAAAATTCAATATTTTTTAGTTTTTCAACTTTGTCAAAGTTTCAAACTTTGACAAAGTTCTACAATTACAGCTTTGCGATCTTAGCGTTTTTTCTACGAAACAAAATCAAAAAAACTTAGCGCACTTTGCGGTTAAAAAAAAAATCTACAAAACCCTATAAACAGGATACTGCAAATGCGCCTTTTCATAATAAACAGAATGTTTGTAAATCCATTCCAATTGCGCTTCAGGGCTTTTTGCAAATGCTGCATCAGATTGTTTTTTAGATTCTAATTCAGCTTTTAGAGATGGATTTTCTTTTAAAAGATTTGCTGCAGTATCTTCAAAAATATATTCAGAATAATGTTCTTTTTGCTGTAAAATTGGGTCGAAGAAATTCCAGTTAAAAAACGAATCAACGCCTTCAGGTTCAAAAGCTTCAACTAGATATTTTACGCCTTTTTGAGTTGTTGGAACAATGTAGTCTCCTTTGGCAAAAGCCATTTTAACTATTTTAGAAGTTACCGTCGTATTTCTATGTACATAATGTCCTTCATAAGCAGAAGGAACAGTTTTAAAATCAGCAATTCTATAGCTTTCCACTTCAATAATAGTGTCATTTTTAAGCTGAGAAAAAGAGATATTATTGTTTTTCAATAAATCAATAATATTCCAATAACCACGCGGAATGATATAAGCAGATGGAATAACAACATCTTTTAGTGATTTGAATTCTTTGATATACGGAACATCTTTTTTATACGGTTTGCTTCGGTCGTAATACAAACGGTTTCCAGTTGTCGCTTCACTTTTTTTGTAACTCGCTTCATATCCTAAAAATGAAAAAGTAGTTGCTTTTGTGCTGTCTAATTCCCATTGCAAAGTGTATTTTTTCTTTGGCTGATATTGCTCCAAGTTTTTCACTCTAAGCTCTTTGATTTTTAGATAATTAGCATCAGTAAAATCCAAAGTTGATTTCATGTATTCATACGTCATTTTTACGCGTTCGGCATATTTTTTCAGCATGTGCGTTTCGACCACAAAACCAATTGTATTAAATAGGGAAGTATAACCTGTTGTATATCTCGGACTGTCAACGAACTGCCCAAAACCTTTGTCTGGAGTATCTTTAAAAGAATCAACATAAGGCGTCGTTTCAATTTTCTTTTTCTGTAAATCTTTTACCAAAGCAGGCATCATTTCGTTGTTCATGAAATCGCCCAGAACCGTTCCTAATTTATTATGTTCTGTCATAATATAAGTCAGTTTGTATTGATAATCAGAACCGTTGCTCACGTGATTATCAATAAAGACATCGGCATTTATTTTTTGGAAAATCTCCACAAAACTTTTGGTATTTCGGGTATCCGATTTCATTAAATCACGATTCAAATCGTAGTTTCTGGCATTTCCTCTAAAACCATAAATTTCTGGTCCATCTTGATTCGCTCTTGTTGTCGAATTTCGGTTTAAAGCGCCGCCAATATTATAAACTGGAATAGTAACTAAAACTGTATTTTTTGGCGCTTTCAGTTTTCCAATTGCTAAATCTCTGTAAAATTGCATGGTTGCATCGATTCCGTCTGGCTCTCCAGCGTGGATTCCGTTATTTACAAAAAGAACGGCTTTTGTTTTCTGAATTTTATCAAAATCAAATGCTGCGTCAGGATTAAAAGTTACCATATGAAGCGGTTCTCCAGAATCTGTTAAACCCATTTCTTTGACTTGAATGGTTGGAAAATCATTTGCAAGCATTTTAAAATAAGCAATAGTTTCCTGATAAGAAGCCGATTGATTTCCATTTCCTTTCTCAAAAAAAGTATCGTATTTTTTATTGTTTTGAGCGAAAGTGGTAATCGTGAATAGTGAAATGAGAAGGGTAAAAAGTTTCATGATTTTAATTTTAATAGAAATCAAATATATAGTTTTTTGTTTCAGGTTTCAAGTTTCAGGTTGATCAACTTTGTCGTTTTGGTTTCACGCAGATTTTGCTGATTTAAGCAGATTTTATTTTTAGTTATAAAAAATCTTTTTTGATCTGCCTAAATCTGCAAAATCTGCGTGGAATAAAATCTTTGTGTACGGTGCGGTTAAAAAAACTTGAAACAAAAGAAAACATGAAACATGAAACAACTTTTAATTACTTTTGCAAAATGAATAAAAAACACCATTCCAACAATATACTTTCGAATTTAGGAATTGAAAACCTGAACGAAATGCAAGAAATGGCACAAGATGCTATTTTGAACGATAACAATGTTTTACTGCTTTCGCCAACGGGATCTGGAAAAACATTGGCTTTTTTACTTCCGGTTTTAGAATTATTGCAGCCAGAAATTTTGTCAGTTCAATGTTTGATTCTGGTTCCGTCACGCGAACTTGGATTGCAGATTGAGCAGGTTTGGAAAAAAATGGGAACGCAATACAAAGTGAATATTTGTTACGGCGGACACTCGATAGATACTGAAATCAAAAATTTAAGTAATCCTCCAGCCGTTTTAATTGGAACTCCAGGAAGAATTGCAGATCATATTGACAGAGATACTTTTAGAACAGATAAAATCCAGACTTTAATTCTAGACGAATTTGATAAATCACTTCAATTAGGATTTCACGAACAGATGTCTTTCATTATTGGAAGATTGCCTAAAGTGAATAAAAGAGTTTTGGTTTCTGCGACTTCAGATATTGAAATTCCGAAATACACAAGAGTTATAAATCCGACGGTTTTAGATTTTATTCCGGAAGAAGAAGAAAAAGCAAATCTTTCGATGAAGATGATTTTGTCGCCATGCAAAAGATAAATTAGAAAGTTTATTCAATTTGATTTGTTCGTTGAAATCAGAATCAGCTATTATTTTTTGTAATCATCGTGATGCAGCAGAGAGAATCAGCGATACTTTGAACGAAAAAGGAATTTACGCTACTTATTATCATGGCGGAATGGATCAGGATGAACGAGAACGTGCTTTGATTCAGTTTAGAAACGGAAGTATTTCGTTATTTAATCACAACCGATTTGGCAGCACGTGGATTGGATATTCCGGAAATGAAACACGTAATTCATTATCATTTGCCATTAAAAGAAGATGAATTTACGCATAGAAACGGGCGTACAGCGCGTATGCAGGCAACAGGAACTGCGTATGTAATCATTCACGAAAGTGAAAAAAAACTAGATTATATTGATTATGAAATGAAAGTTCTGAATGTTGCAGGAAAAGTTTCTTTGCCAAAACCGCCAGAATTTCAGACCATTTATATTAGTGGAGGAAAAAAAACAAAATTAAATAAGTTTGACATTGTTGGTTTCTTTTCTCAAAAAGGGAAATTGGAAAAAGATGATTTGGGACTTATAGAAGTTAAAGATTTTGTTTCGTTTGCTGCGGTAAAATTCGAAAAAGTAAAAGAGCTTTTAAAGAATATTAAAGACGAGAAGATGAAAGGCAAGAAATTTAAGATTGAAGTTGCCCGTAATGTTGTCAAAAAAGAAGAAGAGAAGGGGAAAAAGTTCTAAATGGAGCATAATCTCTGTAAAGCTTATTTGTGTTCTATTTTGTTGTTTTTCAGGTTTTTAGAAAATGAAAACTAAGTTTTACAATTTTGTGTTAAAAAAATAACGATTTGATAGGGGTTTTTTCATAAATTCTATGTTTTTTTGTTACAGTAAAAATGTAAACCCCAAATCCATTATGAAAAGAATTATTACCGTTGCCATTTTGTTCTTTAGTTTTGTTTCTTTCGCACAAATTAAAGTTCTTGAAACCGTTCCTGTTGAGAAATTAGGAAAAGTAAACAACAACTACATTCAAAAAATTGGAGACGAATACACTGTATATTATACTAGTATTCAAAACGATGACGAAGGATCAACTTTAAGAAAATTTACGTTCAAAAATGTAAATAACGATTATGCAAGTCTTTACAGTATTATTATGAACGGTTTCACTGCAAGTCCGTTATATGATATTAAATTAGAATTGCCTAATAACTATATTTGGCTTCACTACACAGGAAGTGTTATTCCAGAAAAAGCTACAGTTCAATTTATGGTTTCAAGCAAGGAGGCTACGGCAGCAACAAGCAGTGTTTCTGAGCCATTCGTTAAGGATCAAATCAATAAATTATTTCAGAAATAATTTATTTTAGTTTCAGGTTTCAGGTTTAATTTGTTTCAAGTTATTTCGGAACCAGATAAAATACAAAAAGCCCGTTCAGTTTTTGAACGGGCTTTTTTTGTTTCAGGTTGATAGATAGCTTTGTCTTGAATTTTAACGCAAAGGACGCTAAGTTTTTTTATCTAAGGTTTGGTAAAAAGGGCAAAGTTCGCAAAGCTTTGTGAATAAAAACTTTGCGAACTTTGCGTAAACCTTTGTGTGCTTTGCGGTTAAAATATCTGTTACTTTGAAAAACTTAGAACCTTAGTATCTTAGAATTTCAGTACCTATATTTTCTTCACATATTGTGTAATAATCACAATTTGTTGTCCATCAACTTTTCCTTCAATATACTCAGCATTTTCATGGTCTAAACGGATGTTTCTAACAGCAGTTCCTTGTTTAGCCACCATACTTGAGCCTTTTACTTTAAGATCTTTAATCAAAACAACAGAATCTCCGTGTTGTAAAACTCACGCCATTGCTGTCACGGTGAACGAGTTTGTTTTCGTCATCTTCGCCTTCACCGGTGGCGTTGGCCCATGCCAGAGTATCTTCGTCTAAATACATCATGTCTAATAATTCCTGTGGCCATCCTGCAGCGCGCAAACGGCTTAAGCATTCTCCAAGCTACAACTTGAACCGGGACGTTTTCATTCCACATGCTGTCATTTAGGCATCTCCAGTGATTTAAATCAACATTATCAGGATTTTCAATTTGGTCAATACAGGTATTACAGGCAAATATTGCTTTCATCAATTCCGCCTTTTTTGAGTTGGCAGTACTTGATATACTTTTAGGTTTTCTTCCGCGCCACAAAGTTCACATTTAGATCCGCTTCGTTTGCTTAATTCTCTTTCGATGCTCATTATATTAATTTTCCGCAAAAGTACAGTTAAATACTACGTTTTGCAAGTTGTGTTTTACTATTAGATATTAATTACGTTTAATTTCAAAAATTTTATTTTCATCATAAAGTTTCTGCATCTCTTTTTTAGATACGTTAGATTTGTTTTTATAATTTGTGTCAATATCTATTTTATCGATATTTGTTTTATTATCAATTTCCATATCATTCAAAAAAATAGTCAAACTGTCTTTTGAAACCTCGCTTATTTTTACAGATGTGTAAAAACCTTTAGTTGAGTTTAAAAAATAAACATCTCCAACTTTTGGATCTTTAATGAAATATTCGGTGTCTTTTTCTTTTTGTACCGAGCTAAACATGCCAAAGAGAAAAAGACCGGCTATAATAAAAATACCAGAATACATCCAAAGCGGACTACTTATTCTTCCCATCGAGTGGTGTATTTTTTGTTTAATAGGAGCTGAAAAATCTTTTTGTTCAAATGTTTTTTTACACGAGTTGCATTCGGCAAAAGTTAATTTTTTAATTGGAAAAAATGGTATCCAGTAAATGTGTGCATACTTTTCATATACACTGTAATTCATAGAAACTGTAGTGTTGCAATTTTGACAATCTACATTAGAAATGCGGTCGTTTTTGATGTGTTTCGATTTGGTTCCGTAAAAGATCATTATTTTGGTTTTATGGGTTGGTTCAACAAAAATAACGATTAATCTTACCTGTGCAAATAAGATTTCAAATTTGCTTTATTCAGTTATTTCGTAACTCTAACCGCATCCGGAACCAGCAATTCATATTCGCCACCATTTCGTAATACATCACGAACAATGCTCGAACTGATGTATGATGTTCTTGCTGCAGTTAATAAAAACACGGTTTCAATTTTAGAAAGTCGTCTGTTTGTATGTGCAATTGCTTTTTCGAATTCAAAGTCGGCTGGGTTGCGTAAACCTCTTAAAATGAAATTGGCTTTTTGTTTGTGTGCCAAATCAATTGTAAGTCCTTCATAAGTGATTACCGAAATTTTTGGTTCGTCTTTGAATGTTTCTTCAATAAAACGTTTTCTTTCTTCGAGTGAAAACATGTATTTTTTTTCGGCGTTGACACCAATTGCAATTACGATTTCATCAAATAAAGAAATTCCTCTTTTGATAATATCTTCGTGTCCAAGTGTAATTGGGTCAAATGATCCGGGAAATATGGCTTTTCGCATTTTTTTTGAGGTTCTGAGGTTCTGAGAGGCTAAGGTACTAAGTTTTTTTAGGATTTGAGGTTCTTTCAAGGACTTCGACTTCGCTCAGTCTGACAGTTTATTTGGGTTTAAAAAATAAGGTTCTGAAATCTTAGAATCTCAGAACCTTAGTATCTTTAAGAAAGCGCTAGCTCTATTGCATTTGTAAATAAATCTTCCAGCGAAATTCCGGCTGCTTTTGCTTGCTGCGGAATCAAACTTTCGGTTGTTAAACCTGGAATAGTGTTCATTTCAAGCATATACGGTTCGTTGTCTACAATGATGAATTCACTTCTTGAGAAGCCTTTCATTTTTAAGACTTCGTATGCGCGTTTTGCTGTTTCGCCAACTTTTTTTGTCAATTCGTCTGAAATTCTCGCTGGCGTAATTTCTTGTGATTTTCCTTCGTATTTGGCTTCATAATCGAAGAAATCATTGTCAGAAACAATCTCTGTAATTGGCAATACTTTGATTTCGCCTTTGTAATTGATTACACCCACAGAAACTTCAGTTCCGTCAAGGAAACTTTCGATGATGATTTCGTTATCTTCTTTATAAGCAACTTCAATTGCGATTGGCAATTCAGCTTCTGTTTTTACTTTTGAGATTCCGAAACTAGAACCCGCTTTGTTTGGTTTTACGAAACATGGCAAACCTACTTTTTTAACGATTTCTTCGGTATTGATTACGTCACCTTTGTTTAAGTAATAAGAAATTGCGGTTTTGATTCCGTATGGTTTTAAAACCGATAATAAATCTCTTTTATTGAATGTTAATGCCGATTGGTAATAATCGCAAGAGGATTGCGGTAATCCAATTAATTCAAAATAAGCCTGCATTAATCCATCTTCACCCGGAGTTCCGTGAATGGCGTTGAAAACGCAGTCAAAAGTAATTTTTTCACCGTTTACTGTTACAGAAAAATCATTTCTGTCAATTGGAAATTCGGCGTCGTTTGCGTCTACATAAACCCATTTTTCTTTGAAAATATGAATTCGGAATCCGTTGTATTTTGTTTTGTCAAGATATTGGTAAACAACGTTTCCGCTGATAAGCGAAATTTTGTATTCGCTTGAATATCCGCCCATGATGATGGCAATGTTTTTCATTTATATATTTTGTTTCAAGTTTTAATTTGTTTCAGGTTTCAGGTTTTGGCCACGAATTATACGAATTTTTTTTATTCATTTGCTTGTCAGGCTGAGCAAAGTCGAAGCCCCATTTGCTGAATCACTTTGCGAGGGGCTTCGACTCCGCTCAGCCTGACAATATTGTACTTGCTTTTATAAAAACATAATGTTCTTATGAAACCGAGTGTCCTAGCCCTGATGGAAGCGACATCCTTTTATGGTGGGGTTCACCATAAAAGATACAGCGGACAGCAGGAAACAGCTCCTGAAAATTATCCTTCTCCCAAAACTTCGGGACGCTCAGGATGACAATCGCGCGAGTTTCTTGTTTTAAACAAAATTATCATTTTTTTTGAAATGAAATACTTTATCTTTGCCTCAACTAAAAATTAATTTATGAGTTTACGTAAGTATTTAACTAGCCGCGTATTTTTTTTACAATTATTGAGTGCGGCTGCTATCATTGCAGTTTTAGGATATTTGTTTATGCATTGGTTGACTTTTACAACTGATCATGGACATGAAATTGCGGTTCCAAATTTGTCAAGATTAACAGAAGAACAAGTTGAAGAGAAATTGGATGAACTGGACTTAGATTATGTGCTTTTGGATAGTGTTGATTACCGAAGTGAATACCCAAAATTTAGTGTTGTGGAGCAAGATCCATTGCCGGGAACGAAAGTGAAAGTAGGAAGAAAAATATATATTAAAATTAACTCGTCTGGATTCTCGTCTGTTAAGATTCCTGATTTAATTGAAAAAACGTATCGTGAAGCGGTTCCAACTTTGAAAGCTTTAGGACTTGAGCCTGGAACAATTACTTATATTCCGAATCTTGGAAAAGATATGGTTCTTGAAATGCGTTACAAAGGCAGAAATTTAAAAGTAGGAGACCGCGTTTTGAAAGCGTCTAAAATTGATTTGGTTTTAGGTGACGGAAAAGCGAGTTATGTAGATGATAGCCAGGCAGACAGTACTGCAGTGCCTGTAGAAACACCACAAGATGAACAATAATATTGAAGAAAATTTAGATCTGGAAGACGAATTATTCGAACATTACAGATTTGAAGTCCCTAAAGGTCAAGCGTTTTTGCGTATTGATAAATATTTAATGAATTTGATTCAGAATGCCACGCGTAATAAAATTCAGAACGCAGCAAATGACGGAAACATTTTTGTAAATGATATTCCGGTAAAATCAAATTATAAAGTAAAACCTTTTGATGTGATAACGGTTATGTTATCGCATCCACCATACGAAAATCATATTCTGCCAGAAGATCTTCCGATCAATATTGTGTATGAAGATGATGCCTTTTTGTTAATCAATAAGGAGCCAGGAATGGTTGTGCATCCAGGACATGGAAATTACACGGGAACTCTTGTAAATGCATTGGCGCATCATTTTGATAACTTGCCAATGAACAGCAGTGAACGTCCTGGTTTGGTGCACCGAATTGACAAGGATACATCTGGACTTTTGGTTGTTGCCAAAACTGAAGCGGCAATGACGCATTTAGCAAAACAGTTTGAGGCTAAAACTACTGAACGCGAATATATTGCGCTTGTTTGGGGGAATGTTGCAGCAGAAAGTGGGACAATTGAAGGAAACCTTGCAAGACATTTAAAAGACCGTATGCAAATGGCGGTTTTTGCTGATCCTGAAATTGGAAAACCGGCAATTACGCATTATAAAGTTTTGGAACGTTTTGGTTATGTGACTTTGATTTCGTGTAAATTAGAAACTGGAAGAACACACCAGATTCGTGCGCATATGAAACATATTGGTCATCCGTTATTTAATGATGAGCGTTACGGCGGTCATTTGATTTTGAAAGGAACGACGTTTACCAAATACAAACAGTTTATTGAGAATTGTTTTAAAGCATTGCCACGTCAGGCTTTACACGCTAAGACTCTTGGATTTGTTCATCCAAATACGGGAGAAATGATGCGTTTTGATACAGAATTGCCTCAAGATTTTCAGGATTGTATTGAAAAATGGCGAACGTATGTGAAATCACACAATACGGAAGATGAAGAAAATTAATTTTTTAGAAAAAAGAAAATAGATTAAAGAATATAGAAAAAGCTCCAACTGGGGCTTTTTTTATTTTACCATTAAGATATTAAGTTAATTAAGCATAGGTCTTAATAAGCTTAATATTCTTAAAAGAAAATTAAGCGCAACACTCTTAATTAACTTAATATCTTAATGGTAAAAAAATCTAGTTTAATTCTGAGCGATATTTTATTTTACCGATTGATCCTGTTGGATTTGGTAAAAGCTCGAAAACTGAAGTAGGAGCAAGGCCTTGTTCTATTCTGTGTGAAACATACAAAATTGTAACGTTTGTTTCCTGCTTTATGGTATTGATAAGCTGAATTACCAAATCTACATTTTCGTCGTCTAGACCTTCTACAGGTTCATCTAGAATTAATAATGGCGGATGTTTTAAAACGGCACGAACAATCAGCGCAACTCTTTGTTGGCCGATAGAAAGATCTATAAAACGTTTTTTTCTTAAATGTGACATTTCAATCACTTCAAGCCATTGCGAAACGATTTGCTGTTGATGTGTTGTCGGTTCATTATAAAGTCCGATGGAATCAAAAAAACCGGAAAGAATCATTTGTTCCAAAGTATGCCCTTTTTGAAATAAATCGGTCATAGAAGTGGTGAAGATTCCGATTTGTTTTTTGATATCCCAAACACTTTCTCCAGTTCCTTTTTTTCTTCCAAATAAAAATAAATCTTGTCCGAAGCCTTTTGGATTATCGCCTGTAATTAATGATAAAATAGTACTTTTTCCGGAACCATTTGGACCAATTAACTGCCAAAATTCACCTTGTTTTATTGTCCAAGAAATATTGTCAAGAATTTTTCTTTCGTCATAACTAACCGAAATATTTTCCAGTTTTATTAATACGCTTTCGCTGAAAGAATGCGGTTCAATTGCTTTTGGAATTTCTGATGTATTCAGAGTTTTAAAATGATTTTCAATTTTTGAAATTGGATGAAGTTCAAAACTATTGTCTTTAATATGTGCTTTGTTCGGAACAAATTCAAGAACATCCACAACACGATTTAAAAGTTGAATTATAGCAATATCGTTCGTTAAATCTTTTAAAGAATCGGCCAAAATTACTCTTGAAGCCTGATCTAAATGATCAAAAGGATTATCAAAAATGATAAAATCTGGTTTTTGATTGATGCAGTATTTTAAGAATTCTTTTTTACGTTCGCCTGAAGAAAAGGTTCTCAATTGGCGATGAGATTCTGGTGAAGCTTCTACGCTGTCATATTGGTATTCTTTTTCGATGAATTTTTCAATTGCGATGTCTGAAAACAGAATTCCTTTTTGATCGTTAAAAACGGCTAATTCTCCTTTTGCTTCGCTATTAAGTATGTTGTCAATAAAAGCTTTTTTGTTTACCTGGTTAGATAAAAGTATGTCCCAGTGTTGCATTTCTATATTGTTAAAAGTTTCTTTTGCCACAGATTGCACAGATTTAAATGATTAATCTTTTTAATCCTTTTAATCTGTGGCAAAAAAGTTTATTCTAGTTTTTTTGTTGCCATTTCGCGGTCATTTCTGGACCATTCACTCCATGAGCCTACATAAAGTTTCGGAATTTCTATTCCGGCATAAGCCATTGCTAAAAGTGTGTGACAAGCTGTAACGCCAGACCCACAATGAACGATTATATTTTCGGATGATTTGTTTTTTAAAACTTCGGAATATTTTTCAGCTAAGATTTCAGAAGATTTAAAAAGACCATTTTCATCTAAATTTTCACTAAACGGTACATTTACAGCTCCGGGAATATGCCCTGCAATTAAATCCAGCGGTTCTGTAAGACCATCAAAACGGTTTTTATCTCTTACATCGATTACGGTATTTTCGCTGTTATTTCGGGCTTTTTCGACTTCATTGATATCGGCTACAGCCAATTTCCATTCTGAAACTTTATAATTTGTCAATTCGAAATCTTCAATTTCGGAACTTAAAGGAAAGCCGGCTTTTATCGCTTCTTGCAAACCGCCATTTAAAACCTGAACTTTTTCGTGTCCAACAGCTCTCAGCATCCACCAAAATCTTGATGCGGCGTTTGATCCGTTTTTATCATCGTAAATAATAACATGACTTTCTGGCGAAATTCCGAGTTGAGACAATACTTCAGAAAATTTAGAAAAAGAAGGTAAAGGATGTCTTCCGCCTTTTGCAGGATTTTCGGCTGTTGCCAAATCTTTGTTTAAATCAACATATCGAGCACTTTTTAAATGCTCTTTATGATAATTTTCTTCGGCATTAATTCCGGCTCTGGCATCAATTAATATTATTTCTGAAGAATTAAGTTTTAATAATTCTTCAGCGTTTATGATGGGAGAAAGTTTGTCTGACATTTTGAAATTATTTACTTTTTTTAGTTCCAAACAAAAGCAAAGCATTCAGAATTACTTTGTTTTGTGTTTCATTTTCAAATGTATATGAAAGGGTTTTGTTGGTTTTGCTTTCATAGTCAATATCATTATGTCCCATATTTACATACATCATTTTGAATTTTTTATTGGTCCAAACTACAGGATAATAACCGCTATGCCAAATTTCATGAGCTTTCGGACCAGTTCCTAAAGGGAAACTGCTTTCGTCAATTGCTAACAGAATTTTAATGTCTGGATTTTTTGTCAAATCATTGCTCCATCGGTACCATTCGTTTGGTTGTGACTTGAATGTTTTCGGAATATTTTTGGTTATTGGATCTTGATTTTCAACTCTTAAAATTGCCGATGTCGGTCGCCAGGTATTGCTTCCGTATTCACCAGAACCTAAAAATGTGTTATGATACCAATTCCAGTTTTGCGGATAACTTGAATCATTTAAAGCAAAGGCAGAGAAATGAAAACCAATAAAACCGCCACCATTTTCCATGTATTTTTGGAAAGCTTCGCGCTGCGCTGGAGTTTCAGGTCGTGTATCTAAAAACAATACAACTTGATAATTCGCTAAAAACTTTGCATTGAGGTTGTCCCAATTGCTAGTTGAATCGTATTCAAAATGATTTTCTTCGGCTGTTTTCGGGAACCATTTATTGGCTTCGTGTACAAAACTTATGTGCGCCTGATCATTTTTGGCAGTATAAAAAGCAATTACTTTAAATTTTGATTTTTCCTTTTTATGTTGCGCAATTCCTGCAAAACAAACTAGAAAAAGAGCCAGCAGAATACTTTTGCCAGACTACTTTCATTCTTTTATTGAAAATACTCATCGCTCTTAACTAGGAATTTTTTCGATTAAAATTTCGTTCTCAGCTTTATCAAAATAAGTGCAAGTCATATCGATGATATTTACACGCCATTTTGCAATTCCGCATTGCGCACAATGTGTACAGAAAGTCATGTAATCGGTTTCGCCATGCTGGTGTTTTACCAAAAATTCGATAAAAAGTTCTTTATTAGGGAAATCAGCGACTTTTATTTCAGGATATTTTTCTTCGGCAGCTACATTATAATTATTTAATCCGAAATAAATTACACTTCCGTCATGCACAAAAGTATCGTAGCCTTTTACTCCCAGAATGATTAAATCTTGAATATAATTCGGAAAATCGGCACCACTTTTTACTTTTGAATGTGCTTCTTTGATTTGGTCGATAGTAAACATAATATTTAGTTTTTAGTTAGAGTTTAATTATATTTTTTGCCACAGATTACAAGATTTACACAGATTAAATCATTTTTAATCCTTTAATCTGTGGCATAGATCAAACATAATTCGTGAATTAGTGGCTAATAAAAATTTTATTGTTTCAAAAATACGATTAATGGTTTTATAAATTGATCAAAAGATTCAATATGCGGCAAATGCCCGGTATTTGGAATTTCAACCAACTTTGAATTCGGGATTACTTTTTGTGTTCGTTTGCCTAATTCGGCGTAGTTTCCCATTTCTGCTTGGATTTCTTCAGAGACTAAAGGCTTTCCTAAAGCAGTTTTATCTCTTGTTCCAATAATTAAAAGCGTAGGAACCTGAATGTTTTTGAATTCATACAAAACAGGTTGCGTAAAAATCATTTCATATAAAAGCGCCGAATTCCAAGCGACTTTATCATATTCAGGATCAGTTGTCCAGCCGGCGCTAAGTTCTGCCCACTTTTGATATTCGGCATTCCATTTTCCGTTATAATAATTCGCCATTTGATAGTTTTTGATGGACTGATAATTTTGTTTTAATTCAGATTCATACCACCAGTCAACAGGTTTGTAGGGAACAACTAATTTCCAATCTTCTAACCCAATTGGATTTTCTAAAACTAACTTTTCGGTCATTTCCGGATACATCAAAGCAAATCTTGTAGCGAGCATTCCGCCCATAGAATGGCCCAAAATAGTTGCTTTCCCGATTCCCAAATGATCTAATAATTTTTTGGTGTTTTCTGCCAATTGCTGAAACGTATATTGAAAATTATCTGGTTTTGATGATTTTCCAAAACCAATCTGATCTGGAACAATTACACGAAAACCTGCCGCGGTCAACGCTTTTATGGTTGTTTCCCAATATGCTCCGTTAAAGTTTTTTCCGTGAAGCAGGACCACATTTTTATGGTTGTAATTATCGGGAGTTATGTCCATATAAAACATTTGCAAATATTGGCGCTGACTGGTTAATTCTAAAAACTGAACGGGAAAAGGATATTCGTAATTCGAAAGATTAATATCTAAGGGTTTTATCTTTCCATCTTGAGAAAAACTTAAAAAAGGAAATAAGAGCATTAAAAGCTGTAAAATTTTCATTTTTGAGTTGATTTTGGGTTAAGAACTATAAAATTACCGTTAACCATTTTGAAAACCAAAATTTAACTTCTTAAAATTATCAGAAAAAATGGATCAGGAAGAAAAAATAAGGTCAATTTAATCATCTGATTCTTCACTTTTAATTTTTTTTGCATCCTTGAACTTGCTATTTTTTAATTTGTAAGGTATTGATTGTGAAAATATTGCAGTTCAACGATTAATGACATTACTTTAAGGGAGTTGTTTTGAAAATTTGAAAATTGTAAGTAAATTAGAGGTAGAATGTTGTAAGCTAAAAAATAGTATTATGAAAAAAACAATACTTTTGCTCTTGCTCACAGTCCCCACATTTGCCCAAGAAATCAACACATTTGATTTCGCCGTTATAAACTCTACCTTAATTTCTGCAAATATCGACCTTGATAAAGGCCGGAGCGTTGTCGCGGCCAATAAAGATCAATACTCGGCTTATTTTCAGTACGCATTTAGTATGTGTGATGACGATGTTATTTTTGGCGCTGGAATTGATAAATCAGAAATTGACCGAACCTACATTGGTTACATCGGGAAAATATGTGGCAATTTTAGAGCCACAATTGGAGTTGGTTATTTAGAATCGAGGAGCGGTTACGACGGAACTTTTACAGGTTTTAGCGTTTCATGGCATTTTTCTGAAAATACTTATATTGGTGGAAACCTCGAAAATCTGCATTCGACAAGTGTTGATTATGAGACCGATGAAAGTTTTGATTATTATAAAAAACTCGTTCCGAAAATCTTTGGGAGCTATGAAATTATCCCGAATGTTATTGCTTTTGGACAATTAAGCAGCAGAGTCAACGATATTGCACTGAAATATCAAGTTCGCCGATTTTCAGCTGGAGGATTTTACTCGGGACATAGAGTTGGAGGAATTTTCGGAACAGTAAATATTGGAAGATTTGCACTTTCCTGCAGCACCACTTTTGAAAAGGTAAATTTTGGATTAAAGTTTGAATAAGACAAACTTTATATTTTCCAACACATAGAAACATAGATTTTATGTCTAAAAAGAGTGCTAAAAAGAAACTCGTTTCTTATCACATAGTTGCTATGTGCATTTAAATAAGTGAAACGCCTTTTTTAAATCTTCAAAAAACTATGTTTCTATGTGTTGAAAAAAATCACACTGAATGGGTTAAATTATTTTTAATTGTAACTACTCTTTGCGGATAGGGAATATCAATATTGGCTTCGTCAAAACGTTTTTTTATGCTTTGCAGTAAATCGCAATACATTACAAAACCTTCTGTTGAATTTTTTGCCCAAGCCCAAGCTTTTAAATTTACGCTGGAATCGGCTAAAGCTACAACGCGAGCCACAACCAAGGGTTCTTTTTGTTTTTTAGCTTCTGCTGTTCGAGTATCAACAAAAAATGGATGTTTGCCAATTTCATCTTTTATGATTTCTAATGCTTTTTCGACATCAGAATCATAACCAATTCCGATTTCGATTATTTTACAGCATTTCGTATCGAGCATATTTGTATTGACAATAATTTGATTGCTGATCACCGAATTAGGAATTATAATTCGGTTGTTTTCGGCATCTTTCAAAACAACTTGTCTTAGATTGATGTCTTCTACAGTGCCAGAAAAGTTGTTAATGGTGATTTTGTCATTAATTTTAAAAGGTTTAAAAATGACCAAAAATATACCGCTCACAATATTGCTTAAAGCCTGTTGCGAAGCCAAACCGGCAACAAGAGAAATTACTCCTGCACCAGCTAAAAATGAATGTCCGATGATTTTAAATTCGGGAATTTGGATTAAAGCAAAAGCAAAACCAAGAATATAAATTACAGTTATAATTAAGTGTTTTAAGAACTTAAATCCCGTTGCATCATATTCTTTATCGGTTAATTTTCGATATAAAAAATAACGCAGCGTTTTTTCTGTTATAGCGCCCAAAATAATAGTTGTAATGGCAATTATTGCAATTACAAATGCGATTCTGAAATCATTTATGTAATTAATCATAGGTTTTGATTTTGAGAAAAAAAATCCAAAAAACAATATATCATAATTGCTTTTTGGATTTTATAAAGTTAAAATAAATATTAGCAGTAAGGTTTAATGCATGGAATTTTTATTTAACACATAGAAACATAGATTTTATTTCTAAAAAAGAATTTAAAAAGAAACTAGTTTCTAACACATAGCCTGCTATGTTTGTTTAAAACAAGTGAAGCGCCTTTTTAAGCGTCCAAAACTATGTTTCTATGTGTTTAAATTAATTGCACCTACCAGGTTAAATATTGTTAGTTTTTATAATCCAACAAAATCATCGCTTTTTGGAAAAATGCTCAACGCTTCGATTGCAATTTCTGGAGTTGGAGAAGCTAGTTTGCGCAGTTTTGTATCCATCCAAGCACCATCAACCGTGATAGTAGCGCAAAGTGTGTCATCTTCTCTTCTAAATTCGTGAATGATAGACCAGCGCGAAGCATCGGCTTTCATTTTTGATGTTTTGGTGTGAATGAATATTTTATCTGAAAGTTTTAATTCTTTTCTGAAAACACATTCTTCTCTAAACAAAACAGGTCCAAAACCTTGCGTTTGCATCACTCTTAAAGTCAAACCTAATTCTTCTAGGATTTCGATACGATGTTGTGCACCAAAATCGTAATAAGCACTGTGACGAACGTGAAAATTAGGGTCAAGATCTGACCAGCGAAAAGAAATTTCTTTAATAAATGAAGCCATTTTGTAATTGTAATTTAAATTTTATTGCGATTGTCTGCCGAAATTGTTTCGTCTAAAAAGACAATCATTTTTAAAAATCGAAATTACGAATAAAAACAAATGGAATTTCTGGCAAGCCAAATTTTATGAATATTTAAAGAAAGTATCTTTCGCTTATTTTGAAAGCAGTTTTCTGATTTCACTCGCAAGATTGTCTAGATTTCCTTCAACATTTCCTGTAGTAGCAAATTTTATAATTCCATTTTGGTCAATAAGAAAGTTTTTAGGAATTGAATTAGTGGCATAATTATTCCAAATTTTGCTTTCTGGATCTACTCCATAATTAAAATCAAGACCATCTTTTCTTAATTTGTCTGCTTTTTTAACAACCAGATTTTCAGCTTCTCCACTGGCGATAGCTAAAAATATAAAATTGTCGTTTTTAAATGGTTCTGTAATTTTTGCCGGAACATCGTAAAATTCTTGAAGGCAAGGTGCGCACCAAGTTGCCCAAAAATTGACAAGAACTACTTTTCCTTTTAAATCAGAAAGTTTTATAGTTTTGCCATTAAGCAGTTTCAAAGTAAAATCTTTAGCAGTATCATTTATATTCAAAAGATATTCAGTAGTTTTCTTTGGAATTTCTTTTTTTGGAGCTTCAGAGACGCTTTTTTTGCTGTTTTCGAGTTTTTCTTGTTCAGTAAAAACCTCAACAACCATTATAAATTCTCTGTCACCAATTTTATCACCATATTTTTTAGCTAATTCATTTCTTTCTTCTTCAGATACACCTTTATTCATTGATTTGATTCTGCCTTCTTGACCATATTTCTCTAGTTGTTCCATTGTCACAATTTCATGGTTGACTATAATTACAGTTTCAGGTTTTTTTGCGACTTTATTTTGTGCACAAAACGAATAGGAAATCATGAGAAGGATGATACAAATTACTTTTTTCATAGTGGTATTTTTAGTTTTTTTATAAATATAGGATTTTTAAGAATAAAAAAACTAATTGCCTCAAAAATAGAAATGAAGTTGCTATTTATTTAGCATTTTAATTTTGAAGATGCTTTTTTTTGTTCCGAAAATTTAAGAAGGAATTCGGCAATCATTTCAGTTTCATCAGATGTAAAACTTGCTTTGAAGTATTTTATGTAGGGAATTAGCTCATTGAGCGTCAGTATTTTTGCAAATTGAAACTCCTCAATTGGCTTATTATTGGTGAAGACAATAATATTTTTGATTGGAATTTTCCGATCACCCCAATGCTGGCGGGCAAAATTCCAATTTCGTCTCGTTTTCTTTTTAGATAATAATTTATATAAAGCAAAATTTGTTCTAAGAATCTGTTCAACAGGAGAACGTAAATCTAAATTATCGATTGATTTGTCACTCCAGTTTTTGGTTTCAATTATAAAAATACCGGCCGTCGAAATTAAGAGATGATCAATTTGAATAGAATGAATATCGTCGTTAGTGATTTTATTGTGAATTGGAGGTTTGAAAGTACAGCAAAAATCATTTATCAAAATAAAATCATCTGAGAGTATTCTTAATGTTTTTTCGACTTTTTGCTCTCCAATCGCGCCGTAAATTGTATTGTTTAGATTTTCAATTATTTCCTTTTTTTTCTCAAATGCCTGTAGCTCTGGAAAACAGCTTTCGTTTATAGCATCTTGAAAATTTGCAGAAAGATATTCGAAACGTTTATTTTTTTCTAAAAGTAATTTTTTTACCTGATAATTGAATGTTTTAATATTAAATTGAAATTCAAGTTGTACAAACCAAAATTTTGTACATATGATTAGGTTTAACCAATAATCCTTTATTGTTGGAATAATTTTAGAATTAGTTTCGGGAAGATTTTCTAATTCTTGGTTATAAGCATCAAGCTGTTGTCTTAGCCGTTCTTCGAGATCATTTTTGTTTCTCGGAATGGCTTCATTTAGCTCGGCAATTTCTTGTTCAAGAATTGATTTTTCTTCCTGTATAAACAGTGTATGATCAGATATGATTTCTTCTTCGTTAAACTTGTAATTTTTCCGAAAATTAATCAATTCATTTAACGTGCGAAATTCGTCAACGTTATATCTGACTAACATTAATTGTATAGCATTCAGGCATCCAATCGTGTTATAAACTCTACACATATTCTACTTTCATTAAAGGTCATAAGATATATTTGATAGATGTTTAGGGCTTCATTTTCGATAATTCAACTTCAAGCTTATCAAAGTTTTCTTCGTTTTTATCGACAACGTAAGGTTTTAATTTTTGGCATTCTTCAACGGTTTCAAAAAGCATTTTAAAAACAACTTTTGTCTGATTTTCGGCAATGGTTTCAAATGTTGTCAAGATTTGAAAGAGCGGTTTCGAATGACGTTTCCAAGCAATAAGATTGGGTTTGTCAATTTTTATAAATTCACATTCATTGACATAATTTCCCGCTTCTGGACCGTGCATTATAAATTCCCATTTTCCGCCTTCGAAAAAGTCAAATTTATTAAAAGTATTGGTAAAGCCTTTTGGTCCCCACCAATTTTTCAAGTGATCAGGGTCGCTCCATGCTTTAAAAACCAGTTCTTGCGGGAAATTCAGAATTCGTGTCGTAACAATTTCTGATTCTGGCGTTGTTATGATGATTTCTGATTTCATTTTTTATCTATTTATTAATTAAATAATTTGTTGAAAGTTATATACTTTAAGCATTATTCCATTCGTTTTCAATTTTGTAAATTTTAATGAAGTACGGAATTAATAATAAAAGTTCTATTCGAAAAGAGAAATTCGCATCTATATCAGTAAATAGAGGAATAAGCATAGAAACTACACAAATTACAATTCCCACGATAGCATCAATTTTTGCAATTAATATCGCATTTGCTTTTTCGAACCAAAGTGAATAACCAGCGTAGCCTTTTAAAGTCATGACTGCAATAAGAAAAATTCCAATAATAGAGTAAGCTGTATTGGTTTCAAAGCCGTATAAAGATAATTGAACATTATTTGAAAAAGCACTGCCTATTAAAGTACCTAACCCGCAAAGGGATAAAAACATAAAAATCCAGCAGAATGTTTTAATCCACCAAGGAAGTAATTTTCTTCGGATGATTCCTGTTCTTTCAAATTCGTCAAATTGGCTTTGTAATTCTTCACTCATGTTTTTTGTTTTGTTTTGGTTGTTAGTAAATGGTATTTTGATCTAAGGGCGAGTATTTTATCTAAAGTAAAATTGTAAAAAGATTGAGATTATTTATTGTAAAGATAAAAAGAAACTTTTTATTATGACTTAATGTCGTTTTTGGCGTTTATTTTTTTAACAACCCAAGGCAAAGTAAGTCCCTGCCCAATTATAGTTATCAAAACAACTGCCACCGAAATAAAAATAATAGCATTTCGATGTGGAAAAGGTGCTCCGTCTTCTAGGAATTTTGGCAAACCTAAAGCAATAGCCAGCGAAACAATACCGCGCATTCCTGACCATGCAATAATAAAACTGTTTTTTGAATCCAGTAAAGCGTGTTCACTTACTTTTCGTTTTTTCTTGCTGTTTTTGAGATATGCTTTCTGTAAATTTATTTTTTGGAAAAATATCCTCACCATTCGGGTTAATAATGCGACGATTGTAATTATTAAGGCATAGCCAATGTATGGCAGAATCATTCCGTTGTCAATATCTTTCAAGACATATCTAAAATTGAGTCCGATTAAGATAAAAATTAGTCCGTTGAGCAAAAAGATGATTACGTCCCAAAGGTTTTTAGAATTGGTTCTTAATTTTTCAGGCAAAATTTTATTGCTTAAACGTGCCATCGCCAAGCCTAAAAACACAACAGCAATTACACCGGAAACATGTAAATGTTCTGCCACTAGATACGTTACAAATGGCATTAAAAGCATAAAACTGACAGTGACGTTAATATTGTTTCGAACTTTTGTCAAGATAAAAGCTAAAATTTTGCCCATAACAAAACCGACTAAAAATCCGCCTCCAAGCAAGAATACGAACTGAAGTGTGGCTTTCCAGATAACAAAAACAGAGCCCATAACGGCTGCAACTGCAAAACGATACGCGACTAAAGAAGATGCATCATTAATAAGACTTTCACCTTCGAGTATTGTCAGTGTTTTTTCAGGAATATCAAGGCCTCTTGTTATGTTTATGGCAGCAATTGCATCCGTCGCCGAAAGTATGGCGCCAAGGACAAATGACAAAGGCCAGCTCATGCCCGGAATCATATAATGAGAAACCACAGCAATCCAAAATGTAGTCAGAAAAACTAACGGAATTGCTAACGTACTTATCGTGCTGAGATTTGTTTTAAAATGTTTTGGAGAAATATTAAACGAAGCATCATACAAAAGCGGAGGCAGAAAAATCAGAAAAATAATTTCGGGATTAATTTCGATTTCATTCATCGTTGGAATAAATCCAATAGCAACTCCAACAATTACCAAAAGAATAGGGAAGGGCAGTTTTGATTTTTCGGCAAAGGCAGAAATACCAATTACAATGGCTAATATGAAAATGATAATTGTGTAGTTTTCCATTGTGTTAATATGAATTTATTCAGTTGTATGATTATTTCTTGATTCCAAATTTCTTCAGTATTTTGTACAAAAAAGAAAATTTGAAAGTATTTCCAATTAAAATTTCTGGATTTTGTTTTAATATTTCTGAGTAATACAAAAGGTCTTTCTCTGTATCATTTTCTTTAAAGAATATCTTTTTTCCCGAGTTACTGTCAAATTGACTCAAGTTGTAGTGTTTGAAGTAGTTATTATCAATTGTTTTTTTACTTCCTTCTGGAAAATCCTTTTCTGGAACTTTAGATTTTATCAACTCAACATAGAAACTGCCTTCATAAGTGATTTTTATTATTAAATCGTTCTTAATGTAGTCATTATGTATTTCTCGTGCATAGTTATATTCCGGTATCTTTTTGAAACCAAAGTCGCTTTCAAGAAATCCGAAATATTTATTAATACTGTTTTCTAACATTTTGTGTAAAATCTTTTGGTTATCAAATTTTCAATATGATTATTAATATCCTATTTCTAAAGTTGTTTTGAACTAATATTAATCGCTATTTTAGGATTTGCCAAATTCTTATTGAATCTATTGTTTTTTATTTAATGAGTACAGTGTCAATTATTTTTCCGTTTTCATCAAATTTAATCCATTTCCCTTTAATTTTCATCGAATCAATATGTTTGGCTTTTCGTAGAAAATATAAATTTTTAATAAAGGTTGTATCAACTGCTGGTTGATTAGTTTTCCATTTCACATAATCCTGAACAACTACATATTGATTAAGTTGATATACATTTCTGTACGCTATATATCTGTCAAAATGTGGCTGATATTCAAGTTTTAAACTCATAATCAATGTGAAAAGTAGTGCTATAAAAACAGTTGGGATTCCAATAATCAACAGAATCCATTTAGCAATTTTATTAAAACTCTTGAAAACCAAAATAACGATTAAAAATGAAATCAAGCAGGAATAACAAAGCAAAAATCCCCAAAATCTATTAAAACCAACACTTGGAAATTCAATATTTGGTTCAATAGAATTGATCGTTAATGTCAATACTACAAGCAATATTAATCCTGAAGCAAAAATCTTAAGTGTTTTAATCAATTTCCGGTTCTTTATCATATTTAATCTTAGAAAAATGTCTTTTGCTTGTTTATTTTTTAGATTGCCAAAATCTATCTTTCCCTTCTGCAATCCATTCTAAAGATTGGGTAATTCTTTTATTTCTTGTTTCGTCTGTTTTTGCGTCAGCAATCCAAATGATATAATTTTTACGAAACGATGGCGATTTACTTTCAAAGATTTCTGTTGCTTTGCTGTCTTTTTTTAATGCATCCAAAAATTCTTTTGGAGCAACAACTTCTACTGCTGATTTTTCTTTTACAGGTTTTGGTTTTGCCGTGCCGTTTTTATTTAATTCCATTGCTTCTTTGATATATGCAATTAAAATTTCCTTATTTGGCAGTTCAGATATATCTTTAATTTTGTCCATATATCCGAATTTTTTACCTGATTTTACACTTTCCTGTATATCCTTATCCTTCATTATTTCAGCTTTATACAGACTGAAAGAACAATGTTGTTTAAAGCCTCCCATCATAACTAAATGGTCGCCTTTGTACGAATAATGTGGTGTTCCCCATTTAATATTTTCTTCTACTTCGGGGCAGGTGCTAAAAATTATTTCTCTTAAATGGGTTAGGATTGGTTTTGCAAAGTCGGCCATTTTTGCAATGTAAGCAGTAACTTCTTTGTTATAATTTTCCATTTATTTAAAGAATTTAGTTTATGATTAAAGCTGTGAAATATTATATTGTTTTTGATTTTTACATTTTATGTTTCAGCTTTAATTGTAGCTAATATTTGGGTGCAACAGTGGGTTTGGTACTAATTTATTCCTTTTTCCACAATAAAAATTCTTCATTATCTGCGCACGACATTGAAGAAATAAAATTATCAAAGTTGAAATTATCATATTTTGATATTATATCATAAACCGTTTCAAATCCTTTAGAGCCATGTGGAATTAAACACCCTGAATTTTCTCCTAGCAATGCTAACCAAACATCAGGCAAAAAAGGTCCGTCATCTGTATTTATTAATTTTATTTCTTCAATATCATTCCATAAAATTTCTTCGGTTTTTCTCTTTGGATGCTCAACTCTAATAAATTCTTTATTAATTGTGACTGAAAATAAATCTTCAGGATTTTTTGGTTTCGGCTTTCCAAATATTTTTTCAAGTATTCCCATTTTCAATAATTTATTTTATTCGATTTTCTAAATTTTGTCTGATATAATATCACATCCCGATTACTACAGCGAGTTTGGTACTAAATTAAACTCGTTATTAGGATTTGCCAAATCATTCAAATACAAAAGCATCTTTCCATTAAGCCTATTGCCCAAATCCGTTGTAGTGGCTGTTAGCAGAAGTAGTTCTATTCTTCACTCATATTTTGGTCATAAAAATTTGTAAATTTATTTATTAAGTCATCTAAATTTTCTCTGTCAAATTCTCCAAAACCTATAGTCATTATATGTCCTTCAATGTTATTTGATAAAACGCTATTGAAATTTTCTATGTAAGTATGAGCGTGTCCTTGTAATTGCAATTCGGCATTTATCATTTGTATCCAATGTTTATCATCATTATCATCTATCGAATAAGTTAAGTAAGGTAGAATAAAAGGAACAAATTTGTCATATTGTTTATTCTTACTTGGATTTAAACTATCATTTGGCCAAATTCTAAAATTTTCATTTAAGTTTAATTTTTCGGATTGAACAATTGTTGCAGTTTCATTTTTTGCAATTTCAGAAATAATTTTTCCTTGGTCTTGAACATATAACCAAAACCAAGCTAAATCCCAAGCCGTAACACCTTTATGATTTATTAGGTTATAAGGATGAAAAATAGAGTCAATTGCAATATAGCCTTTTCCATTTCCAACCGTATTTTTAATAATTTCTATTAAATTATTTTGGTTAGCAATTTTTTGTACTGGATTACCATTTATAAATCCGTAAATATAATTGGATGTCCAATTTGACGGTTTTAGGTATTTTTCATTGTTAATATTTATATTTATTTTTTCAGATTGTGAATTTAATTTATCACTTTCTTTTAAATCAGTTTGCTTCTTTTGTTTAGAGCTAAAAAGGTTGAAAAATCCCATATTGTTATGTATATGTGTTGGTTTACTATTTTTGCTAACGTTCTGGTACTACAGCGGGTTTGAGACTAAATTAAGCCCATTCTTCGGATTTGCCAAATCATCCCAAATCCAAAACCATTTTTCTATTAAGCCTAATGTCCAAATTTGTTGTAGTAGCTGTTAGCAACTGTTATTTTCTTTTTTCTATTGGATTGAAATTAATAAATCTATCAAAACCTTCAGGCTCATCATTAATATTCTCAATTTCTTTCCATCGTCCATTTACGTCAAGAATTTCTGCAATAATTCTTCCGCCTCTTTGGTCTACACTTGCAAACTCTTTCAGGCTATCATTTTCTATTTTTAAGAAGTAAGTTGTTTGTCCACCAGTTAGTATACACGCATCGATGCAATCGAGTTTTTCATTATACATTAAGTTTGGAAAACTTTCTGAATTTTTTATCCAATTCAAAGATTTATTCTTAGCAGAATACAGAATTAATGTTTGTATATTATTTCCGCCTCTAGCGGCCATTCCTGTTGTGAAAATAATATCCTTAAAGCTATCGTTATTAAAATCGATTATTTTGGTTTTTAAATTTTCAATTCTTGTGGCTTCAAGAGTTAAACTATCCTTTAATTTCCATAGATTTTTGACTTTTTCATAAAGATAAACTTTAGCAATTGTGTTTTCTTGCGTACCAATTTTATAAACTTCAATTTTGTTATTTTGTATTTGACCAAAATTTATTGAATCTGCAAAAAACTCAAGTGTGTCAACAATTACTAATTTTTCAGTTTTATTTTCTCTAACTCTTTTAGTTTCTGTTTTTTTACTGTAGCTAATAATTAAAAATATAGTTGTTAAATAGATTATGTTCTTCATAATAGTTGATAACGTTTTGGTACTAAATTAAGCTCCTTCTTCGGATTTGCTAAATCATTCCAAATACAAAAACATCTTTCCATTAAGCCAATTGCCCAAATTCGTTGTAGTAGCTGTTACCGGTAGTGCTATACGATTTTTCGCAATGTTAAAAAATCAATTTTTTCACCATCAGTTTCGATACTTATTGTTCTGCAACGTTTATCAGCAGGATTTTCAACAATAGACATTTCATGCATATCGACTTCCGTTATATTTCTGCAACAAAGTTCGCCGTTATATAATTTACCTTTAAAATGATCACAATTGCCATAATCTAATTTACATATAGAACAGTGACTTTTCTTTACAATTCCACCATAACTATGAAACATCATTTTAGGAAATAAAGTTTTCTGATAGTCATTCAACCTATTTAAATAATTGTGCAAATGGTCTTGGTCAAAAGGATAATTTCTAATAACAGTTCCTAAATTATATTCACAAGTAATTAAAATATCCCAAGCTTCTGCCATTCTATCTTCTTTTAGCGAAACGAGCATTTTTAATTCAAGTTGAATAATTTCAGCCAGTGTTAATAAACAGTATGCCAGATTTGCATCATTTTCATAATTTTGTTCTGAAAACTCCTTTTTAGCTGTAGATAATTTCCTTAAATAAGAATCTAAATTTTTAATTTCTTCTTTCTGAATTTCAATTCCAACAGCAAAAATGGCTTTTTTCTGTGCTTTTAGCATAGCTTCATTAAACTCGAAAAGCAAATTATTTGGATTGGTAAAATATGGATTCATTACAATGATTTTATTATTTCACTTAATTGATTTAAGCCATCCGCATTTCCATTATAATTTATCTTTTTAATAGTTTTGTTTTTTTTAGTTTCGACATAAATTTCAAGCTTTACGGTTTTACTACCAGCTTTTCCTTTAAAATGGTCATAGATATAATTTGAAATAAGATTTAAAGCGACAGAAACTAAATCTGGATTTTGAGTAATTAAAGAAAGACTGATGAATACTGCTGGACCATAAAAATCTGCCGACTTTCTATTATAAGAGTCTGTAATTGAAACTAGTTCACAAGTTTCAATTGAATTTAATCGAAATAATTTTCTTAAATCAACTGTAGAATCTGCAAAAAAGAATTCATTGTTGGATTGTGCCAATTCAATATTTTCAGGAAGAAAGGTAAAGGCTTCAGGTTTAGTTAAATTAAAATTTGTGAATTTTTCAAGTAGTGGAGAATCTTCAATTGTATAGTTCATTTTTATAGAGATTTTTCAAAGTATTACCGGTAACTCTTATATATGTATAATAAAACCGCCCAAAGCCAACCAATTTCAGGTAGATATGTATGATAATCGCGATACTTTATTTTTAAATCAAATATATAGATAATTGTTTACAATCGTCAAAAGGACTTTTTAATTTGCTTGATGCTTTATTGTGTTTTATAGAAATAAAAAAAATAAATCAGCAGGTATCAGCTGCTTAATAATGACATATTTATATGGTTATGCCACGCCTGTCAGGTTTTGAAAATGTCATGTTGTCAGATGATTTTTAGCATGTCGACATGAAAACTGACAATTTATATTAGTTTTTTATATTGGCACAAAGATTGACTTATGCCACCTGAGTTAATAAAATTAAATCAAAAATTAAATATATAAAAAATGGGTAAAATAATCGGAATTGACTTAGGTACGACGAACTCTTGTGTTTCTGTAATGGAAGGTAACGAAGCAGTTGTTATCCCTAATGCAGAAGGAAAAAGAACAACACCATCTATCATCGCTTTTGTTGAAGGTGGAGAAATTAAAGTAGGTGATCCTGCAAAAAGACAAGCAGTAACTAATCCTACAAAAACGATTGCTTCTATTAAACGTTTTATGGGACACACTTTTGCTGAAACTCACAGATGAGGCAAAAAGAGTTCCTTACAGTGTTGTAAAAGGTGACAACAATACGCCACGTGTGGATATTGACGGTCGTTTATACACTGCTCAAGAATTGTCTGCAATGACACTTCAAAAAATGAAAAAAACTGCTGAAGACTATTTAGGTCAAACTGTAACTGAAGCGGTTATTACTGTTCCTGCTTACTTTAACGATGCGCAACGTCAGGCTACAAAAGAAGCTGGTGAAATCGCTGGTCTTAAAGTTATGCGTATCATCAATGAGCCAACTGCTGCTGCACTTGCTTACGGATTAGATAAAAAAGGAACTGATCAAAAAATTGCTGTTTACGATTTAGGTGGAGGTACTTTTGATATCTCGGTTCTTGAATTAGGAGACGGTGTATTTGAAGTATTGTCTACAAATGGTGATACTCACTTAGGTGGTGATGATTTTGACCAGGTTATTATTGACTGGTTAGCTGACGAATTCAAAGCTGAAGAAGGTATTGATTTGCGTTTAGACCCAATGTCATTACAACGTTTGAAAGAAGCTGCTGAAAAAGCTAAAATTGAATTGTCATCTTCTGCAGAAACAGAAATCAACTTGCCATACGTAACTGCTACTGCTTCTGGACCAAAACACTTAGTTAAAAAATTAACTAGAGCTAAATTTGAGCAATTAACTGATACATTAGTAAAACGTTCTATGGCAGCCAGTTGCTAAAGCATTGAAAGATGCAGGTTTATCTACTTCTGATATCGACGAAGTTATCTTGGTAGGTGGTTCTACTCGTATGCCAAGAATCGCTGAAGAAGTTGAAAAATTCTTTGGTAAAAAAGCATCTAAAGGTGTTAACCCTGATGAGGTTGTTGCAATTGGAGCAGCTATTCAAGGTGGAGTTCTTATCTGGAGATGTAAAAGATGTATTGTTACTTGACGTAACACCTTTTCTTTAGGTATCGAAACTATGGGTGGTGTTATGACTAAATTAATTGAGTCTAACACAACTATCCCAACTAAAAAATCTCAAGTATTCTCTACTGCTGCTGATTCTCAACCATCTGTTGAAATCCACGTATTTCAAGGAGAAAGAGCAATGGCTGCATGATAACAAAACTATCGGTCGTTTCCACTTAGATGGTATTCCACCAGCACCAAGAGGAGTTCCTCAAATCGAAGTAACTTTTGATATCGATGCTAATGGTATCATCAAAGTATCTGCTACTGATAAAGGAACTGGTAAATCTCACGATATCCGTATCGAAGCTTCTTCTGGATTAACTGCTGAAGAAATCGAAAAAATGAAAAAAGATGCTGAAGCTAACGCTGATCTGACAAAATTGCAAGAGAAAGAGCTGAGAAATTAAACGAAGCTGACAGTACTATTTTCCAAACTGAAAGTCAATTGAAAGAATTGGGAGATAAATTACAGACGATCACAAAACAGCTATCGAGTTTGCTTTAACTGAATTAAGATTTGCTCACCAATCTCAAGATCTTGAGGCAATCCAAAAAGGATTAGACAATGTGAATGCAGCTTGGAAAACAGCTACAGAAGCAATGTACGCTCAAGGTGGAGAACAAGGTCAACAAGCTGCTCCGCAACAAGAGCAATCAGGAGACAATGTTGAAGACGTTGAATTCGAAGAAGTAAAATAATTCTTCTTGTAAACATAAACATAATAATGAAAAACCGAGTCAGAAATGACTCGGTTTTTTTATGGTTTATATTTTGCGTTTCTTAAACCCGACAGGTTTTTAAAACCTATCGGGTTTAATATATAAAAGTAGTAAAAAGATTACTTTTATATTGCTTAACTTTTTCACAAAATGATAAATGTCATTTCCCATTCGGATTCTTTTTCGTAATATTACTATTGTAAATTTTTTTGAATGAGAAAGATTAAATACAAGAAAGGACGCAAACTGCAACACATTACATTAGAGTATACCGGCACACATAAAGAGCATGAAACCGAAATGCAGCTTTTTGTATATAATGATGCTGATGTTGTTGAATATGATAAGTTTACGGTTCTTGCTTTGAATTCTTGTTTTGATTATACTAAAAATAATTGGCTCAATATTCATGGATTAAATGATATCAATCTTATTAAAATGATTGGAACTCATTTTAAGCTAGATGATTTTCTTTTGGCTGATATTTTAAATACAACCAAAAGAACCAAATTAGAAGAGCAGCAAAATGTTCTTGTTCTTTAATATAAAATCACTTTTGCCGTCTGAGTATTCAGATAACATTAGAGTGGAGCAGATCAGTTTTATTTTAAAAGATGGAATACTGATTTCTTTTCAGGAAAAGCGAAGTGATTTTTTTACTCATATTCGTGAGCGTCTTCGCACTCATGCAGGAATAGTAAGAACAAAAAAAGTAGATTATCTTGCTTTATTTATTGCTTGATGCTGTAATGGAGAATTTCTATATCACAATTGAAGATGAAGAGGACAAAATTGAAGAATTAATTAATCTAAGCTAAAAAAGGAGCTGATCCGGTTATTCTGGAAAAAATTGAAAATCATCGTGATAATTTTAATTTTTTAAAACGTTCCATTATTCCGCTTCGAGATTCGTTGTATTATTTGAAAACGATAAAAGATGATGATGAAAATAATGGTTTGATTCACAAAGAAACTTTTAATTTCTTTATCAGACTTCATCAAAAGAGTTTAGAGCTTTTAGAGCAGATAGAATCCGATATGAGTTCATTAGAAAGTGCTTCTAATTTTTATTTTTCGGAACAAAGCCGGAAAATGAATGAAATCATGAAAACGCTGACGATCATATCGGCTATATTTATTCCGCTAACTTTTATTGTTGGAGTGTACGGAATGAATTTTGAAAATATGCCAGAACTCAAAACTGAAAATGGCTATTTTGTCGTTATGGGAATGCATGTTTTTACTTGTAATAGGTTTAATTATTTATTTTAAAAAGAGACGTTGGTTTTAAAATTTTACATTTAAAATATATTTAAAATACATTTTTAGATTTCAAAATATTAAATTATGAGTAAAGCAATATATATTGCCACAAGTGATCATAATAGCGGAAAATCAATAATTACCCTTAGGTTTAATGAGTATTTTGATTGGCAAAACAGCTAAAGTGGGTTATTTTAGGCCCATTGTCGAAGATTTTGTAGATGGAGAACAAGATAACCATATCGAGACGGTTTTGTCGCATTTTAACCTTGATATTAAGTTTGAAGATGCTTATGCAATCACCAAAAGCAAACTGATCAAGAAAAAAAATAAAGGAAAAATAGGAGAGGTTTTAGATTTAATAATCGAAAAATATAAAAAACTTGAAGAACGTTTTGATTTTGTTTTAGTTGAAGGAACAAGTTTTACCGGAGAAGGAACTTCAATCGAATTAGATTTGAATGTTTTAATCGCAAAAAACCTTGGAATTCCAACTATAATCATTGGTTCAGGAGTTGGAAAAACTTTAGAAGAATTGGTTGACAGTCTTGTATTTGGTTTATGATTCTTTCAAAGTAAAAGAAGTTGAGGTTTTATCGGTTTTTGCCAATAAAGTGCAGCCTGAAAATATCAGAACTGGTCACTAAAAGGTCTTGCAGAAAAGTTTGCCTGCAAATGTTTTAGTCAACACGATTCCGCTAATTTCAAGTTTGAACAATCCAACAATGCAGGAAATTGTAAATGAACTTGATGCAAAAGTTTTGTTTGGAGAAGATTATTTGAACAATGAAATTGGGCATTATAGCGTAGGAGCGATGCAATTGCATAATTATTTGGTTCACTTGCATAATAATGCGCTTGTAATTACTCCTGGCGATCGTTCAGATATTATTTTAGGGGCTTTACAAGCAAATGAATCAGCTAATTATCCAACTATTTCAGGAATTATTTTAACCGGAAATATTATTCCAGAAGAAAGTATTTTAAAGCTTATAGAAGGACTTTCTGCTATTGTTCCAATTATTGCTGTTGATGGAGGAACTTATAATATTACAAACAAAATTGGCTCTATAAAATCAGAAATTTATGCCAACAATACACATAAAATTGAAACTTCGATCAGTACATTTGAAAAGTATGTTGAAATTGAAGCTTTATCAGAAAGAGTAATCACTTTTGAAGCGGAAGGAATGACGCCAAAAATGTTTCAGTACAACATGGTAAAAAGAGCCAAACAGCATCGTAAACATATTGTTTTGCCGGAAGGAAATGATGACCGAATTATTATCGCTGCGTCAAGATTACTAGACAATGGATGTGGTTGATATTTCGATTATTGGCGATAAAAAACAAATTGAAAGCAAAGTTGCCGAACTCGGAATTACATTTTGATTTTTCAAAAGTGAAGATCATTAATCCAAAAGAATCGGAGCTTTACGAAGATTATGCTAAATACCTATTACGAACTTCGAAAAGCTAAAAATGTAACGCTATCCGATGGCAAGAGATTTAATGGAAGATGTTTCGTATTTCGGAACGATGATGGTGTATAAAGGTCATGCAGACGGAATGGTTTCGGGAGCGGCACACACTACACAACATACTATTTTGCCAGCATTGCAATTCATTAAAACAAAACCTAATTCATCTGTAGTTTCGTCTGTATTTTTTATGTGTCTGGAAGACAGGGTTTCTGTTTTTGGCGATTGTGCCATTAATCCAAATCCAACGGCTGAACAATTGGCAGAAATCGCTATTTCATCAGCAGAATCAAGTTCTGCTTTCGGAATTGAGCCAAAAATTGCTATGCTTTCGTATTCTTCAGGTAGCTTCAGGAAAAGGGGATGAAGTAGAGAAAGTAAGAACGGCAACCGAAATCGTAAAACAAAAACGTCCCGATTTAAAAATCGAAGGGCCAATTCAGTATGACGCTGCAGTGGATCGCGCTGTCGGAAAAAGCAAAATGCCTGATTCTGAAGTTGCAGGGCAGGCGAGTGTGCTTATTTTCCCTGATTTAAATACAGGAAATAATACTTATAAAGCCGTTCAGAGAGAAACAGGGGCTTTGGCAATTGGTCCAATGTTACAAGGTTTAAACAAACCCGTAAACGATTTAAGCCGAGGCTGTACTGTTGATGATATTATCAATACAGTAGTAATTACAGCAATTCAGGCACAGGGATTGTAGTTAATTGCAAATTATGAATTGTTAATTGTGAATTTAATCAAATTTAAAATTGCTTTTATTTCAATCTAAATTCATTATAAAAAAAAACTTAAAAATAACTTAGCAACTCAGCATCTTAGAACCTTTCAACTAAAAAAATGAAAATACTAATTATAAACTCAGGAAGTTCATCTATAAAATATCAATTAATGGTTATGCCAGAAAACGAAGTAATTTGTTCCGGTATGATTGACAGAATTGGTTTAGAAACTTCAAATGTCACTTTTAAAACAGCATCAAATTCAGATAGAAGAATTATTGCCAATTCCGAATCATAAAGTTGGTTTGCAAAAAGTAGCCAATATGCTTTTAGATACTGAAAAAGGAGTTATTAAATCTACTTCGGAAATTGCAGCAGTCGGGCATCGCGTGGTTCATGGAGGAAGCGATTTTAGCGATACCGTAAAAATTGACGAGAAAGTAAAAGCAAAAATCAAACAGCTTTTTGAATTAGCGCCATTGCATAATCCTGCGAATTTAGAAGGAATAAATGTTGCTGAAGAAATTTTTAGCTCGGCTGAACAAATTGCGGTTTTTGATACTGCTTTTCATCAGACAATGCCGGAAGAAGCTTATAAATATGCAATTCCGAATTATCTTTTAACAGAAAATAAAGTCCGTGTTTATGGTTTTCATGGAACAAGCCATAAATATGTTTCTGAAAAAGCAATTAAATTTTTAGAAAATAATTCAAAAATAATCACCATTCATTTAGGAAATGGATGCAGTATGGCTGCTATTAAAGACGGAAAATGTATTGATACTTCAATGGGATTTTCACCATCAAACGGTTTGATTATGGGAACACGTGCCGGTGATATTGACCAATCAGTAGTTTTTTATATGATAAAAAATCTTAGGATATTCTGCAGACGAAGTAAATGCAATTTTGCTGAAACAAAGCGGTATGCTTGGACTTACAGGATATAGCGATTTGCGTGATATTGAAGCCGAAGCTGAGAAAAGGGAATAAAGATTGCCAATTGGCTTTATCGATGAATGCTTATCGAATTAAAAAGATTATAGGTTCATATACTGCAGCATTAAATGGTTTAGATGCAATTGTTTTTACCGCCGGAATTGGCGAAAATTCTTCTTACATGCGCAAATTGGTGTGTACCGATATGGATTATTTTGGAATTGAAATTAGACTGATGAAAAGAATCAAATTCGTTCTAAAGATGTTAGGGAAATCAACAGATCAAATTCAAAAGCTAAAGTTTTGGTAGTGCCAACGGATGAAGAATATGAAATTGCAAATCAGGTTTATCAATTGCTTCAATAATTAAGATTAATCAATTGTAGATAAAAAAAGCTTCTCGATCGAGAGAGCTTTTTTACTTATAAAAATTAAATATTTGTCAGTATCTTTGGATATAAAACCGAATATTTTGAAATCGATACTTCTAAAATCATTTTTTTTCTTTTTCATCGCTTCTCAAATTCAAGCACAAGAATTACTTCCATTTGTTGAAAATTATAATAAATCAAATTATCAGGGCGACAATCAAATCTGGAATGTGGCTCAGGGAAAAGATAATGCCATGTATTTTGCCAATAATCATTATTTATTGCGATACGATGGTGTAAAATGGGAAAAATATACATTACCCAATAAAACGATTATCCGTTCAATTTTGATTGAAGGAGATAGAATTTATTCTGGTTCTTATAAAGAATTTGGTTATTGGTACAGAAAAGAAGGCAAAATGCATTATGTTTCGATTACCAAAAAACTGCGTTTATTTGATGAAAAAGACAATGAGGAAATCTGGAAAATATTTCAGATTTAATGGTTCATTGTATTTCCAGTCCTTTAATGATGTTTTTATTTATAATGGAAAACATATTCAAAAAATCAAATTTCCTTTTCTAATCTCTTATTGTTTTGTTGTCGATCAGAATTTATTATGTAGCCTCTGTGGAAAAAGGGATTTTTAAAATGAATGGTTCTAAAATTGCCAATCCAAAAGGCTGGAATGTTCTTAAAAACTGTGTTGTTCACGCTATCGAAAAATATAAAGGCAAAACTTATATCTTTACACATAAAAAGGGAGTTTTTATTGTAGAAACCAATGGATTAAGATGCTTGGAATAATCCATTAAATGAAACATTAAAAGCAGGAACTATTAATGTTGCCAAATTTACAAAAAACAACAAGTTGATTATAGGAACTGGAAATAGAGGTGTTTTTATTTATGATTTAACTACAAATATCTATAAAAATATTGACCGAAAAAATGTTTTGATGAACAACTCGATTTTAAGTATCGGGTTTGATAAAGAAAACGATTTATGGCTTGGTCTGGATAATGGAATTGCTCATGTTGAAATAAATTCACCAATTTCAATTTTTTATGATAATTCGGGTATTTTAGGATCCGTTTATTCGGTTGCAACAATAAATAAAGGATACTTAATTGCCACTAATCATGGTGTTTTTGAATTTGATTCAGGGAAATTTTAAAATGATGCCCAATACACAAGGTCAGGCATGGAACATCACAGAAATTAATAATAAATATGTAATTGGTCATAATGATGGTACATTTTCTTATGAAAATGGTTCATTGGCAAAAATAAATAATATCAATGGTGGGTGGAATTTATCCAAAAGCACTATCAATAATACTTATTTCCAGTCGACTTACAGCGGGATTTTAGTTTATGATAATCCTTCAGATTTAGCTCAAAAAAAAGTTATCAAAGATCTTTCTAAACCTATAAAATATGTAGCTCAGAACAAAAAAAATGAAATTTGGGCAGCAGACAACTATCGTGGTTTGTATCGTGTCATATTCGATGATAATTATAAAACGAAAAAGGTTGAAAATATTACGCAGCAAAGTAAAATTAAAAATGATTTTGGTGTAAAGATCTTCGAGTTCAGAAATGAAATTTTGTTTTTAATAAATAATACATGGTACACTTACAATTCAATCACGAATAAACTTGAAGAAAATGAATTGTTTAATGAGAATTTTAAAAATGTAACAGACATTGTTGGTATTGACGAAAATCATTTTATGGTACTTACAAAGCGGAATTTTGTACCACATATATGCACATGGAAATAAGTTTTTCTGGAATATTATTCAGGAGAAATATTATAAAGGAAAATTGATCAATGATAATTTGAGAATCTTTAAAGGCTGAAAATAATTATTTGCTTAATCTTGATGATGGCTTTATTTCACTTACAATTAAAATATGAAAACAAGCAAAATTCGGAGTTAAAATTGAAGCATTTAACGATGAAAATATTGTGCCGAATGATTCTAAAATTAAATACAATACAGAATTACAAAGTAAATGTAATTTCTGGTATTTATGGCGCAAGTAAACCGAATTTGTTTTATAAACTTACATGAACAAAGATTATATTCCAATTTCAAATGGATTAATTGTTTTAAATAATTTGAGCAGTGGTTATCATTCACTATAATGTTTATAAACATGATGGTGCGAACGTATGAAAATGTTAACAAATTTGAATTTAAAGTTGCAAGACCCTGGTATTTTTCATTTTGGATGATATTACTGTATTTACTAGATAATTGGAGCGGTTTTATTTTTCTATTACAAATGGAATAAACTTCGCTATATGCAAAAATTAAAATTGCAGGCAGAAGAATTAAAGCATCAGAGGGAAATTCTTGAAATGGAATTAAAAGCAGAGAACGAATTGAATATACAGGAATATGAAAAGCATATTTTAGAACTCGAATTGCAAACCAAATCATCTGAAGTTGCAGGAAAATCATTTATCTATTGCCAAACAAAGTGAAATGATTGAAAATATTCAAACCATTTTAGATTCTGAAAAAGATTTTAATAAGCTTAAAAGCGAAATTAAAAAAGCAATAAAAATAAATGAGGTGAATAAACATGAATGGGAGATTTTTGAAACCAATTTGAATCAGATTCATAATGAGTTCATTATTAATCTTTCGAAAAAATATCCAAACCTAACTCCAAAGGATATAAAACTCTGCGTTTATCTTAAAATGAACCTTTCATCGAAGGAAATTGCCCCAATGATGAATATCTCTTTTAGAGGTGTAGAATTCATAGATATCGTTTAAGAAAGAAGTTAAACCTTGCCCAGGAAGAAAACCTATCAAAGTTTTTATTAAGTCTGTAAGATTTGACGATTGAATTATTAAAGATATTATATTTTTCCATTCCTATTTTTTATATAATTCTAATACATCATTACTACATCATAAGGTTATGTTAAAGAAAATAGATTTAACATTTATAGTATTGATTTTCAATAGTATATAATAGTATTTTAACATAATGATGTAGCTATGTAGTAGTGTGTATTTGATGTACTACAACGTTGTAATTGTTTAATTTGGCTCTACTAACTTAAACGATTACAACTGTATGAAAAATTTTATTTTTAGCTTTTTAGCGCTCTTGTTGCTTCCGGCATATATGATGGGGCAAGCACAAGCAATTAAAGGAAAAGTAGTAGATAGTAGCGGAATGGGAGTTCCTGGCGCAGTTATTAGTGCTGCCGAATTCCCGAACATCTGCTGATGCTGATTTCGACGGAAATTTTACAATTAATGCCAAAGAGGGAGAGACATTAAAAGTTTCAATGCTGGGTTTCAACGCTGTTTCTGTACCGGCAACTTCGACTCCAATGACAATTACCTTAAAAGAAGCAGGAGATACTGCTCTTAAAAGAAGTAGTGGTAATTGGTTACGGAACAAGAAAGAAAGTTGATAACACAACAGCTATTGCTCTATAAAAGCAGAAGAAATTACAAAAACGAAAGTATTGAATGCTTCACAAGCTATTCAAGGTAAAGCTGCTGGTGTACAGGTAATTTCATCTGATTTGCCAGGAAGTACTCCTTCTGTTGTTATTAGGGGTTTAGGAACTGCATTAGGAGGTAGAAACTCCTTTATATGTTGTTGATGGTATGCAAACTGAGAATATCAACAATATCAATACAAATGATATTACTTCTTATGAAATTTTAAAAGATGCTTCTGCATTAGCAATTTATGGTACTAGAGCGTGCAAATGGGGTTATTATTATTACAACTAAAAAAGGTACAGGAGATAAAAAGTTTCTGTAGAAATTGAAAGCTTTGCCGGGGTTAGAGAGCCACTTAAAAAGGTAAAAATGGCGGGAAGCAACAAATATTCACATTATACAAATGTGGCATTACAATACTACAACTTTTTCTACAAGATCAGCCAGTATAATACAGATTGGTTTGATGAAATTACAAGAACGGAAGTTATACTCAAAATAACGTTTCTATTTCAGGAGGTGCAGAAACATGTAAAATATTTTTTCAGTTTAGGAAATTATGAAGAAAAAGCAATTTTAAACGGACTATGATTATGGACGTACTACGTTTAGAAATAATAATGAGTATAAAATTTCTAAAAAACTGACTTTAAATCAAAACTTTTAGTTTTACATCAGCTAAATCTACTCCAAAGCCATTAAGTGCATTTACGAATGCTTATAAACAATCTCCTATTGTCCCTGTTTGTTTTCCTGATGGCAAATATGGTGTTCCATCGTGTTAGGCGAAATGGCTTTGCAAGTGAAACAGGTTCTTCATTTAACAACGTTGGAAACCCAGTTGCTCAATTAGACTTTTATAATGAACAACAAAAAAGTGTTACGTTGCAAGGAGGATTGAAATTAGATTATGAAATTTTGAAGGGATTAAAATTTACTTCACAATTTAATGGTGAATATTATACTTGGAAACAGTATAATTATGACGATACTAAGAATATTTGGTTAGCAGCAAATCCTAATAAAGTTGATAGTGATTATGCTAAAGAATTTCCTAATGCTAATGTGAACTTGTTAACTAAAGGGCGCGAAGATTACTTTAACTGGAATTTATCAAATTATTTGACTTACAATAAAGTATTTGCCGAAATTCATGATGTAGAGGCAACAGCTGGTATCGAGACTACTGTAAAAGGACCAAGAGAAAAACTTACAATTGCTAGAAAAAATGTGAACCCAGATTCTAATTACTGGTCATTAAATGATCCAGCTACTGGACATGGAGTAGAATATGCTGCAACAGTTACTAGCTTAAAGATGAAGTATTTAACGAAACTAAATTAGCTTCTTATTTTGGACGTTTCCAATATAAATTAATGGACAGATATTTGGTTACCGGAACACTTAAGACGTGATGGATCATCAAATTTCGGTAAAGATTACCGTTGGGGAACTTTTCCTGCTTTCGGTTTAGGATGGGTGATAACAAAAGAAAGTTTTATGTCTGATGTTACAGCTATTAATTTGTTGAAATTAAGAGGAGGCTGGGGTAAATTAGGTAATCAAAATGTACCGCTTAACAATCAGTCATACGCTTCTGGAAAAAATGCTTATTTAGGAGGTTCTATTCTAAATGAAGGTACAACGATTAAGCTCTCAAATTGATCCTACTTTATCTTGGGAAATTACAGAAGAGTCTTCTGTAGGTTTGGATTTCGAAATTTTAAATAACAGATTAAAAGGAACTTTTGATTTGTATGATAAAAATACATCAAATGTAATTTTATACACAAAACCTTATATGACATCAGGTCTTACAGATCAATCACCATCACACGTGGGAGAAGTTTCAAACAAAGGTTACGAAATTTCATTACGTTGGGATGATAAAATTGGTGATAATTTCAGTTATTGGATTGGAGGTAACTTCTCTAACAATAAAAATGAGCTTACAGGTTTAAAAGATGCTATTTTATCTCCAGTTGTTGGAGGAAGTTTAGGAAATGGACAGACTACAAAATTGTTAGATAATACTACAATCGGACAGCCTTTAGGAAGTTTCTATATTTATGATTATGCCGGTTTTGATGCTACAAATGGAAAAATGCTTTATTACAATGCTGCAGGAGATAAAGTTACTCAAGATGCATTAGATGCTAATAAAGATAGAAAATATGTTGGATCTAGTTTACCAAAAACGAACTATGGTGTTTCTTTAGGATTCAACTACAAAAATTTCGATTTTTCTGTTGACGGATACGGAACTGGTGGCGCTAAAGTTTATAATGGTAAAAAAGCACAGCGTTTTGCAGGAGAAAATATTGAAGATTCACTTGCTACTGATTTCTGGACACCAAATAATTTAACAGCTTCAAATCCTGCACCTTTTAATCAGGTACCAGTTGCTTCTACTTATTATTTAGAGTCAGGTGACTTTTTTAGAATCAACAATATTACAGTAGGATACAAATTGCCTATACAAGAAAATAATTTTATTAGCGCTTGCAGAATTTATGTAAATGCTATTAATCCATTTATTACACAAAAATTCTCAGGATTTTCTCCAGAATTAAATGGAGATGGAAATCCGTATGGTACTCAAGGAGTTGAGCTTGACGCTTATCCAACATTGAGATCATTTGTAATTGGTGCTAACTTAAAATTTTAAAAAGATGAAAAAGATATATATTACAGCGTTTGTGCTTTCGACATTCTTTTTTACAGGATGTGCAGACGATTATTTAGATGTTCAGCAAACAGAGACTATTTCGACAAATGATACTGAGTTATATAATAATGACGCAGGAGCATCGCAGTTTGTAACTGCTATTTATAATAAGTTCTTAAATTGGGATATGACCTCTTTTGGCTGGATCGGATTATCAAGTATTACATCTGATGATGCTGATAAGGGATCTTCGCCTGGTGATACAGGAACAGATAAGGACGTATTAGACGCTTTGACTTATAATGCTTCTAATCCTTCGGCAGAAAGCACTTTTATTGCTAATTATGATGGAATTAATAGATGTAATCAGGCTTTAAACATAATTCCAAAATTAGACAAAGCAGATGCGAATCTGAGAAGTAGACTTATTGGCGAAGCTAAGTTTTTAAGAGCTTTTATGTATTTTACTCTAGTAAAATGTTATGGTGGAGTACCAATTGTAGACCATATACCATCTCCAAGTTCAGATTCAGACAGAATTATGCAGTTAACGCGTAAAACATCTGCAGAAGTTTATGCTTTTATCGAAGCTGATTTAAATGATGCTATTGCTGCATTACCTGAAAAAACAGCTTATTCAGCTAATGAAAAATCAAGAGTTTCAAAAGGTGCAGCTTATGCTTTGTTAGCAAAAGTAAGTTTGTACCAAAAGAAATGGCAACAAGTTATCGATAATTGCAACAAAGTTACTGGATATGCTCTTGTAAGTGATTATGCATCACAGTATAAAGCGACAGGAAAATTTGACTCTGAATCTATCTTTGAAATCTATGCACAAGGTGCTGTACCGGCAAAAGGAATTGAAGGTTACTCTAATACGCAAGGCGCTCGTGGTACAGGAGGCTGGGGCTGGGGTTTCAATACACCATCTCAAAGTTTAGTAAATGCATACGAAACAGGCGATGTTAGAAAAGCGGCAACTATCATTTTTAGAGGTCAGACTTTATATGATGGAAGAGTAGTTCCAAATACCGTTGAAAACGAAAGATACAACTATAAAGCTTATTCATCTGCTTATACAGATGCATGGGAAACTGATGTTGATATTAAATATTTAAGATATGCTGAAGTTTTATTAATGAAAGCTGAAGCATCAAATGAATTAGGACAAACCTCTGCAGCGATTCCATTATTGAATCAAATCAGAAACAGAGCTGGATTAGGAAATACTGGTGCAAGTTCTCAGGCTGATGTTAGAACTGCAATCTGGAAAGAAAGAAGAGTAGAAATGGCTTTTGAGCACGACAGATTCTTTGATTTGGTGCGTACAGGTCAAGCTAAAGCTGCTTTTGCTGTTGATGGCAAAGTATTCACAGAAGGTAAAAATGAATTATTCCCAATTCCGGCATCATTCATTAATCAAGCAAAAGGTTTATCATCTCAAAATCCTGGTTACTAATCCTTAAAAATAAATAAAATGAAAAAAAATAAATCTATTTTATTACTTTCTTTTGCTTTGGCTTCACAAATTTTTGTGAGCTGTGAGGATAGTATTGATAAAGTTAATAGCCCAATTCCATATGAGTCAATTGGTGGATATGAGAATTCAGATGATATTGCACCAAGTCATTTGCTTGCTAAATTTAGTTTTGATGGAAATATCAACGACTCAAAAGGCGGCATAACTGGAGGAACAGGAACAAACGTTTCGTATGACACAGGTGTAAAAGGAAGTGCTTACAAAGGCTCTGCAACTTCATTTATTGCTTATAATAATGTCGCAAGTTCTGTAGTAAACTTAAAAAGCATTACAGTTTCAATGTGGATCAAAACTGATCCGCATACTGGTGGCGCTCAGTCATTATTTATGCTTCCAAAGAAAACAGATTTCTGGGGTAATATTTTTACACTTATTGAAGGAACTGGACCAGCAACAACAATGTTGATGAAAAACCATATTCAAAGAGATGTAACTCCTAGTATTCCTTGGGCTGGACAATTCATAGAACATAATGGTACAAATGTTTTGCCTAATATGTTTGGTGCATGGAAACAGGTAATTTGGTCATATAACGGAACAAGTTCTACTTACAGCCTTTATATTGACGGACAAAAAATCGCTTTGCCAGCATCGCTTTCAAAAAGATATGCAAGTGATCCTGCAACAGGCGGTGGTCCTTTTGGAGAATTAGCTAGTTCTGAAGTTTCTAAATTTATCATTGGAGGTTATCAGCAGCATTTAGGTGCTCCATGGGGCGCTCCTGATAGTTGGATGCTTAATTATACAGGGTTAATGGACGAATTCAGAATATATGATGCTGCACTTGCAGACAATGAAGTTACGGCTTTATATAAACTTGAAAAAGACAAGAGATAAGTAATTTCTTCAATACACCTGGAGTGAAAAAATCCAGGTGTATTATTTAGTTAATATTATACAAATAAAATGAAAAGCAGTTTCAATATACCTAGTTGTTTTTTGAGTTTTTTAACTCATGCTCATCATCAACACCAGAAGGAACAGGAGCGGCGGAACCCCATTACCAACGAATCCAACGATGCCGATGAAACCTTTAACTGATGTTGAAGCAATGGATCAGGTTCAAAAAGATGCAATAAAATATTTTTGGGATTATGCTGATCCGAATTCAAAATTGGCGAGAGAAAGATACCTGACAGAAGATCCTAATTTTGAGTCAAATATTATAACGACAGGAGGTTCTGGATTTGGATTAATGAGTATAGTTGTAGGGGTAGAAAGAGGTTTTTTGCCAAGAGCTGAAGCTGTTTCTAGACTTACTACGGCATTAACTTTCCTAGAAAATGCAGATCGTTTCCACGGTGCTTGGCCACATTGGATGGACAATAAATCGGGAAAAGTTATACCATTTGGAACAAAAGATAATGGTGGAGATTTAGTTGAAACTTCTTTCGTTTGTCAAGCTTTAATCACGATTAGAGAATACTTTAAAAATGGAAGTACCTCTGAAAAAGCATTAGCTACAAAAGCGGATGAGCTTTGGAAAGGTGTTGAATGGGATTGGTACACAAAAGGGGAAAATGCTTTGTATTGGCATTGGTCGCCAAATTATGGTTGGGAAATGAATTTTAAGATTGAAGGTTACAACGAATGTTTAATAACATACGTAATGGCAGCTTCGTCTCCAACACATCCAATTTCTGCAGAAGCATATCATCAAGCTTGGGCAAGAAATGGAGCTATAGTAAACGGAAGTTCTCAATATGGAATTCCAGTTGTTTTAAGTTATAATGGAGCTGTTGGAAATGTTGGGCCAATGTTTTGGTCGCATTATTCCTATTTAGGTTTAGACCCAAATATGTTAAAAGACAAATATGCTGATTATTGGCAATTGACACAAAATCATGCAAAAATCATGGTTCAGTACAGTATTGCTAATCCAAAAGGATTTAAAGATTATTCAGATAAATGCTGGGGATTAACAGCAAGTTATACTCGTAATCCTGACGGAACAACCGGTTATACAGCACACCAACCAAATAATGACACTGGGGTTATTTCGCCAACTGCAGCTTTATCATCATTTCCTTATGCACCAACCGAAGCAATGAAGTTTTTACATTATTTATATGATGATAACAGAGCAAAACTTGTTGGAATTGCAGGACCTTATGATGCTTTTTCTCCTCAGTATAATTGGGTAACGGCCCGTTATTTAGCAATCGACCAGGGGACTATCGCGCCAATGATTGAAAACTACCGTAGCGGTTTGTTATGGAAATTGTTTATGAATGCACCAGATACAAAACAAGGATTGAAAAAACTTGGCTTTACATCAGGTAAATACGGAATTTAATTACAGCTAAATGAAATTTAAAGTAACGCTTCTAATCTTATTATTTTCGGCATTTGGATTTTCTCAAACCGAAACAAAAGGTAAAATAAATACTGTTATAATGTCAAAGTACGAACTTGGTTATGCCTTGTACAAGCCAGCAAATACTAAAGAAAAGAAGCCATTGATAGTTTTTATTTCAGGAGATGGAGAAAAAGGAACCGATATTGAAAAAGTAAAAATTCACGGTCCTTTAAAATATTTAAAAACGCATCAGCTAGACGCTTACGTTCTAGCTCCGCAATGTAAGGAAGATGAAAATTGGGATACAGAATCAATTTACGAACTGATTTTAAAAATTCAGAGAGAAAATAAAATTGATTCAGAAAGAATATATGTTACTGGTTTAAGCTCAGGAGGCTGGGCTTCATGGAATTTGGCTTTTGCACATCCAGATCTATTTGCAGCAAACGTACCTGTCGCTGGTTTTGTAGATTTAATTCAGCTGGAGAAAATTTGTGAAATAGCCAATATTCCAACCAGAATTTACCACGGATTGCTAGATGATGTAGTTAATGTCAATTATGCCATAACGGTTTACAAAGAATTGAAAAAATGTAATGCAAAAGATGTAAAACTGACCATTTTTGATGACGCAAATCACGATAGCTGGACAAGAGTTTATGATAATCAAGAAATCTACGACTGGATGTTAAAACAGAAAAAAACGAATACAAACAAATAAATAAATTATAATGAAAAACAAATTAGTCTTACTTTTTTTAGGATGTGCTGTTTTGGGTTATGCTCAAAAAAAGAGCACTAAAAAGTACAGTGAAAATTAAACCTAAGTCAGAGTTTGTGGCAGAGTTAATGTCAAAAATGACATTAGAAGAAAAATTAGGACAGTTGAATTTACCAACATCTGGAGATATCACAACTGGTCAGGCAAATAGTTCAAATGTTGCAAAAAATATTGCTGAAGGTAAAGTAGGCGGTTTGTTCAATATAAAATCAGTACAAAAAATTAAAGAAGTACAGAAAATTGCTGTCGAACAGAGCCGTTTAAAAATTCCATTGATTTTTGGTATGGACGTTATTCACGGTTACGAAACAACATTCCCAATTCCATTAGGATTATCTTGTACTTGGGATATGGCTTTAATTGAAAGAAGTGCACAAATTGCAGCAAAAGAAGCAAGTGCTGACGGAATCAACTGGACATTCTCTCCAATGGTTGATATTTCTCGTGATCCGCGATGGGGAAGAGTTTCTGAAGGTTCTGGAGAAGATCCATATTTAGGAAGCCAAATTGCAAAAGCAATGGTTAACGGATATCAGCAACACGACCTTTCAAAAAACAATTCAATTTTAGCTTGCGTTAAACACTTCGCATTATATGGTGCGCCAGAAGCAGGTCGTGATTATAATACAGTTGATATGAGTCATATCAGAATGTTCAATGATTATTTTCCTCCTTACAAAGCAGCGGTTGATGCTGGAGTAGGTTCGGTTATGGCATCTTTTAATGAAATTGACGGAATTCCAGCAACAGGAAATAAATGGTTAATGACTGATGTTTTAAGAAAAAAATGGGGTTTCAAAGGTTTTGTGGTAACCGATTTTACAGGAATTCCTGAAATGATCGAACATGGAATGGGAAATCTTCAAGATGTTTCGGCTTTGGCTTTAAATGCTGGTGTTGAAATGGATATGGTTGGAGAAGGTTTCTTAGGAACTTTGAAAAAATCATTAGATGAAAAAAGAGTTTCGATCGAAACAATTGATAATGCTGTAAAACTTATTTTAGAAGCAAAATATGATTTAGGATTGTTCCAAGATCCATATAAATATTGTGATGAGAAAAGAGCTAAAACTGAAATCTTCACAATGGATAGCCGAAAAGAAGCACGTCAAATTGCAGCACAATCATTGGTTTTACTGAAAAATCAAAATCAATTATTGCCTCTTAAAAAATCTGGGACAATTGGTTTATCGGACCATTGGCAGATGCTAAAGAAAACATGCCGGGAACTTGGAGTGTTGCTACTAAAATGGAAAATGCAGTTTCATTATTAGCTGGAATAAAAGAAGTTGCTGGAGCAGGAACAAAAGTTTTATATGCAAAAGGAAGCAATTTAGATTACGATGAAACTTTCGAAACTAACGCAACAATGTTTGGAAAAACATTACACCGTGATGGCCGTTCAAAAGAAGAATTATTAGCAGAAGCTTTAAAAGTGGCTGAACAATCTGATGTAATTGTTGCTGCACTTGGAGAATCTGCAGAAATGAGCGGAGAATCAAGTAGTCGTACAAATTTGCAAATTCCACAAGCGCAAAAAGATTTATTAAATGCTTTATTAAAAACGGGAAAACCGGTTGTTTTAGTTTTATTTGATGGACGTCCTTTAGTAATAGTTGACGAAGAAAAAACAGTTCCAGCGATTTTAAATGCTTGGTTTGCGGGTACAGAAGCGGGTTACGCTATTGCGGATGTTTTATTTGGAGATGTTAATCCATCAGGAAAATTAACAGCAACTTTTCCAAGAAGTGTTGGTCAAGTTGCCAATTTACTATGCACACAAAAACACAGGAAGACCGATTTCCAATACTGAAGGAAAATTCGAGAAATTCAGATCAAATTATATTGACGAAAGAAACGAGCCATTATTCCCATTCGGATTCGGTTTAAGTTATACCACTTTTGATTATTCAAACCTTAAAATTTCTTCTGATAAAATGAATTTCAGCGGAAAATTAAAAGTAACTGTTGATGTAACGAATACAGGAAATTTTGACGGAAAAGAAACAGTTCAATTATACATCAGAGATTTGGTTGGTTCAGTAACAAGACCAGTTAGAGAATTGAAAGGTTTCCAAAAAATAGCACTTAAAAAAGGAGAGAAACAAACAGTAAGTTTTGATATTACTGTTGAAGATTTAAAATTTTATAATTCTGATTTGCAATTCGTAGCAGAACCGGGACAGTTTGATATTTTCGTTGGAGGAAATTCAACTGCCGACAAGAAAGTTAGTTTCGAGTTAACTAAATAGTTGGTTTATTGGTTAGTTAAAAGCCCTTCATATGGTAACGAGGGCTTTTTTTAACTATAAATAAAGATTTTCTTTTTAATTTTTTATCTATGAATACCTTTAAAATATTTCACCTTATTTCTTTACTGTTATTAATAGTTTTCGCTTCCTGCAGTTCACAGAAAAATGCAATTGTAGCGCATCGCGGAGCTTGGAAAAAAAATAATCTTCCTGAAAATTCGATTGCTTCTTTAAGACATGCAATTGACCTGAAATTGGACGGATCAGAGTTTGACGTTTGGAGAACTGCCGATGATTCGCTTGTAATTAATCACGACGCACATTTTAACAAATTATTGATTGAACAAACCAATTATTCCGATTTGATAAAGTTTAAATTATCCAACGGAGAAAAGCTTCCAACGCTTTACGAATATATTTCAGAAGGAATAAAAAACAACAAACATACTCTTTTGGTTTGCGAAATAAAGCCTTCGGAAATTAGCAAAGAAAGTGGAAAAAAGACGGCAATAAAAACGGTAGAAACAATCAAAAAACTTAAAGCCGATAAAAAGACTTGTTATATAAGTTTTGACTACGAAATTTTAAAGCAAATTAGAGACATAGATTCAAAAACAAGGTTTCAATATCTAGAAGGAAATAAATCTCCAATAGAAGTTAAAGTCGATAAAATTACATGGTGTTGATTATCATTATTCGGTTTTTAAAAAGCATCCGGAATGGATAAAAGAAGCTAAAGAAAAGCAAAATTATTTTAAATACATGGACCGTAAATGAAGCTGCTGATATGGATTGGATCATTGATCAAAAATTCGATTATATCACTACAAATGAACCTGAACTTTTAAAGGAAAGATTAGAGAGAAAAAAGTAATCTTTTGACCTTTATAAATACAAACCAAATCATGAAAAAAATATATAAACAACTGATATTGCCAGTTGTATTGTTTTTGATAGTTTTCAATAACAGTATTTCGGCTCAAAATGCAAGTCGGATAAAACAGAATGGTTTGACCCGCAAAACCTGCTACAACATATTGTAATCCGATTAATATTGGTTACAATTATACGACACAAAATCACAACGGAATTCCAGAATCAGACGTTCAAGTGCAGATCCAGTAATTATTACTTACAAAGGTGAGTATTATTTATTTGCAACAAATCAGGCAGGATATCTTTTGGAGTAAAGACATGTCGGACTGGAAATTTGTTTATGGAAGTTTTCAAAGACAACCAGGCGATGACGATCAGTGCGCACCAGCTGCGTGGGTTGTAAATGATACTTTATTTTATGTTGGTTCAACTTGGAAAAGAGATCATCCAATCTGGAAAACCGCAGATCCAAAATCAGGAAATGGACACGTCACGTAGACAAAGCAATGTTGCCAACTTGGGATCCTGCAATTTTTCAGGATGACGACAAAAAAGTCTATATGTACTACGGTTCAAGCGGAAAATTGCCTCTTGTTGGAGCAGAAGTTGATTATAAAACTTGGCTTCCAAAAGGAAATCAGGCCGATTACGCACAATTATACAAAGCGACTGAAGTAGAAGATATTCAGCGTCCTTATGGCCAAATAAAAGAAGTTGCGATTTTAGATCCTTCAGATCATGGATGGGAGCGTTTTGGTCCAAATAATGACATGGAACCTGCGCCTTGGGGAAATTTCATTGAAGGAGCATGGATGACAAAACACAACGGAAAATATTATATGCAATACGGAGCGCCTGCAACCGAATTTAAAGGATATGCAAATGGAGTTCATGTTGGAGATAATCCGTTAGGGCCGTTTACGTATCAAAAACACAATCCGATGTCGTATAAACCAGGCGGATTTGTTATTGGAGCGGGACACGGAAATACTTTTGCAGATAATTATGGAAATTACTGGAATACAGGAACGTGTAAAATCTCAATCAAAGACCGTTTTGAGCGTCGTATTGATATGTTCCCTGCCGGATTTGATAAAGATGATGTAATGTATTCTATTACAGCTTATGGAGATTTTCCGATAGTGCTCCCAACAGGCGAGCGTGATCAGACAAAAGGCGCTTCCTCTGGCTGGATGTTGCTTTCGTATAAAAAGCCGGTTACTGTTTCTTCTTCAGAAGAATGTATGGAAGTTGAAACGCACAGAATGGACAACGGTGGCAAAAAAGTCTATGAGAAATTCTGTTATGGAGCTGATAATCTTACTGATGAAAATATCCAAACCTATTGGTCGGCCAAAACAAGTAATCCCGGCGAATGGTTGCAAATGGATTTAGGCAGACAGATGGAAATCAAAGCCCTTCAAATTAATTATGCTGATCATAAAGCGACACAATATAATAAAGCAATGGATATTTATTATCAATATAAAATATTCATGTCTGATGATGCTATAAACTGGACCTTAGTTGTCGATAAATCTAAAAACGACAAAGATGTTCCTCATGATTATGTAGAGCTTACAAAATCAATTAAAGCACGTTACATTAAAATGGAGAATATTCATAACGCTTCTGGATTGTTTGCGATTTCAGATTTTAGAGTTTTTGGAAATGGTTTGGCAGAAAAACCAAAAGCGGTTGCTTCTTTTAAAGTTGAAAGAAATAAAACGGATTCAAGAAACGCTATGATTTCTTGGAAAAAACAAAATGATGCCGTTGGATATAACATTTATTACGGAATTGCTCCTGATAAATTGTATAACAGTATTATGGTTTATGGAGAGAATTCATACGACTTTAGAGGTCTAGACAAAGGAACAAAATATTATTTTACCATTGAACCTTTTAATGAAAACGGAATTGGTACAAGAAATAAGCTTATTGAAGTAAAATAGCTTTTATTGACTAAAATTAAAAAGCTCTGATTGTAAATTGAAAAATTGCAATTAGAGTTTTTTTTTGCGAAAAGGTTGCAAAAAAACTCTGACAGGTGTAAAGAATTTTGTTCCTTTGTGATAACCCAAAAAATGCTATAAAAACTATGAAAAAAACGATTCTTTTAACTGCTTTAGTTTTAAGTGGATTGACCGCATCTTTTGCTCAGTCAAATGATGAAAAAAACATTAAATTATTTTATAAAAAAGCTTTAACAGAAGCTAAATGTTATTCTTGGTTGGAATATCTTTCAAATGATATTGGAAGCCGTTTATCTGGATCGAAAGGTGCTGCAGAAGCGGTTGAATACACAAAAAGACAGCTAGAAAGTTTAGGTCTTGATAAAGTTTATTTACAAGAAGTTACGGTTCCTCACTGGGTTCGCGGTGAAAAAGAAACTGCTTTTATTCTAGATGGAAAAGTAAAAACGGCTGTGCCAATTTGTGCTCTAGGAAGTTCTGTTGCAACGCCAAAAACAGGAATTACTGCAGAAGTAATCGAAGTACAAAGTCTTGACGAATTAAAAGGACTTGGTGATAAAGTGAAAGGTAAAATTGTGTTTTTTAACCGACCAATGAATCCTGAAAACATTGGAACTTTTGATTCTTATTCAAGTGCAGGAGACCAAAGAAGAAGCGGTGCAAAAGAAGCGGCTAAACTTGGTGCAGTTGGTGCAATTGTACGTTCGTTAAACTTGCGTCTAGATGATTTTCCTCACGCTGGAGCTCAAAGTTATGGCGATTTGCCAAAAGAACAATACATTCCGGCAGCAGCAATTAGTACAAATGGCGCTGAATTATTAAGCAAAACATTAAAAGCAAATCCTGCTTTGAAATTTTATTTCAAACAATCTTGTGAAACCTTGCCAGATGCATTATCGTATAATGTTATTGGAGAATTAACAGGAACTGTGACGCCAGAAAACATACTTGTTGTTGGAGGACATTTAGATTCTTGGGATTTAGCAGACGGTTCTCATGACGATGGAGCAGGAGTAGTACAAAGTATGGAAGTAGTTCGAATTTTGAAAAACTTAAACTACAAACCAAAGAACACAATTCGCGTTGTCTTGTTTATGAATGAAGAAAACGGAGGAAAAGGTGGTGCGAAATATGAAGAAGTTTCAAAACAAAAGAACGAGAATCATATTTTTGCTTTAGAAAGTGATTCAGGCGGATTTACACCAAGAGGGTTTTCAATTGAAGCTGATGACGCAAACTTCAAAAAGTTGCAGGAATATAAAACTCTTTTTGAGCCCTATTTAATCCATAGTTTTGTAAAAGGACACTCAGGATCAGATATTGAGCATTTAACTTCAAAAACGATTGTAAAAGCTGGTTTACAGCCAGATTCACAGCGCTATTTTGATTATCACCATGCAGCAAATGATAAATTTGATGCAATCAACAAAAGAGAACTAGAACTTGGTGCAGCAACTATGACATCATTAATCTATCTAGTAGATCAAAACGGAATCACACTTCCGACTTCAAATTAAGATTTTTAAAATCGATATAAATAGGCTGTCATTTTTTGGCAGCCTATTTTTTATATAAGAATCCCGGTCAGGAGAGAATATTTAAAGCTTCATCACAATCAAATAATACACAAATGTGATAGGAATATTAGAAAGCAACAATAAAATTTTAATGCCTATTTCTTTTCGCTGCTGTGGCAAATGAATGAATTTATCAGTCAAATGAAAAAACATAATCAGGTTGACAATTATTGCAGATAAAGCAAACGGCCATGCAATAACTAAAACATTCGGACTTTCATTTGAAACAATGTATAGAATAAATAATACAGTTGTTATTATAAAAGAACCAACTGCCAGTTCAATGGATTGATTTTCTTTGAAAGGTTTGTCATTAATTGTTTTCATAATATTAAATTTTAAAAGCCTGTTGAATAGATTGAATTGGTATAAAAAGCATTTTTGAAAAATCTAGATAATGAAACGAAAATGCATTTTTTCCTTTTTGATATTGCTGAATGAAGTAATTCATTCGTTTAGGATAAAAAACAGTTCCAGTTAAAATAACCATAAACAAATACAAACTTCTTTTTCCGTTTCCGAACAGATAATACTGCATTCCAATTTCCTCATAAACAGAAACCCCGGTATTCGTTAAAACATGGATTATATCGTGATCCTCCAGTTTTTCCTGAATATCAAAATGATTGTTGAAAAGAAAATTTCCTAGACCATAACCTAAACTTTCTGTTGGATAATCCATTAGTTTGGCTTTGTCAATTTTCCAAGGTTCATTTTTCTTGACGTATTTTTGATATGGTTTTTTAGAACATTCATACAATTTCTCAATTAAATAATCTCTCATAAATATGTTTTTAAAAGTTCTTTGAATTTCAAAGTTAAATAGTAAATAAAAAAGCTAGAAATAGTAGCTTAACTAGCTTTTTAATATTTAGTAAGTGTCGATAACAGTTTTCAATAAATTGGAATCAGCAAGGTCAGAAGGAGCAACGACTTTTTCTTCTAATGGAATGTTATTACCATAACGTTCTTTCAATATTATTTGAACTTGTGGATTTTCTAAATTAAAATCTTTCAATTCTCTCAGCTTTGATAATTCAATTCCGGCAGCATTTTTATAAATTTTCCAAACCAATTCTGAGCAGTAAATTCTATTGTCAGTCCATTCAAAATAAGCGTCATATTCTTTACCGTCAAACTGTTGGCGTATTCTTTCATTTTTTGAGAATTTCAGGTTTCAGGATACTGTCATTTTTCAACCTTTTAACTACATATTTACTGTCTTGTCCATGTTTAATCCAATCTTCAAGTGGAGTCAATTTTACAGGCTGAACAGCTTCAAAAACAAACCATTTTCCGTTAATATCATAAATTATCCCACAGTGCGAAAACTTAGAATTAGTTGCGATACGAACTGCTTCGCATTGTTTGGATTCCGAAGTTTGAAAAATAATATCACCATCTTTAAGTTTACTTTCAGCTGTATTTTCTGTTTTGGTTTTCGAAAAAGGATTATTTGGAAAAACAGACATTGCTACAAATAAAGCCAAACCAAAACTTAATAGAAATGTAATTCCAGGAAACAGATATTTTTGTTTTTTCATTTTTTGATTTTTGATTGCTAAAAGTACTTTATAAAGTTTTATGTCAATTATTTTTTTTAATATTTTAACAAACTCAAAAAGAACTTTGAATTGCAAAGTAAGTGATAAAAAAAATAGCTGCCAAATAAATGACAGCTAATTTATATGAAATAGTAAGTAAAATATAATGTCGTGTTTTAAAGCCTCCAATCCTTTTGACTTTAAGACTTTATACTTTCGACTTACTTAAATTCTAAAAATACCACCTACAGCAATAATTCTCTGAAAGAATAAGAAATGCTGTGTCGCTTTGTCATCATTGCTAACAGTAGTTCTAATATCTTTCATATCGATATAACCGCCTTTTAATTCACCTTGAAGGTAAAAATGTTTAAAGAAAGTAAAGTTGATACCAGCTTTTGCAGACATACCAAATCCAGAAATGTGAAAATCATCATGACGTTCCATTCCTAATAAAGTTGTATTTGTTTTAGGGTATAAAACTCCAGCTCCTACACCTTCAGTTAAGTTAATCTGAACTTTATCAATATTTGGCAAACCAAACCATTTCGAAATATCGTCATGTCTAGAAACCTCAGTATTGATATAATTCAAACCATCTGTATGTTCGTACATTAAAAAAGCAGGCGGATTTCCCTGAGCAACACCTTTATCATAACCACCTTCAATAGCACCATTTTGTGACATATCTACAGGTGTATTATTATAAACTCCGTTGTAATAAGATCCAGGTTGATCAGCCGGTAAATTAATATTTCCTGTAACATTTGCTATCTGGTTTTGTGTCATCACATATTTCATGTGATCCCAGCCAATAGCAACGCTGTAATGATCATTAATGAAATATCCCATTCTAAAGTTAGTCTGAGGTATAGTCATATTTGCCGGATTGATATAATCGACATGGTATCCTTTTGGTTTATCATGAGAAGATATATCAGCAACTGTAAAGTTGTAATCTTTACCTCTGAAATTTACATCAGATTTTGTATAACTATCTCTATTTCCTCCCCATGAAACAAAGAATTTACCTTTGTTATGAGCGGTGTATTTTTCTACTGGAATTTCGCTCTGTGCAAAAGTGTTTAATGAAACACAAGCCAGAAGGAAAAATAAAATTTTTGTTTTCAAAGAACTTAAGTATTATAAATTTAGAATGAGTTAACTGTTTTTCTAATAGCCACTAATTTAGTCATCAGACCTTCAAAATAGTCTAAATGAAGCATGTTAGCGCCATCGCTTTTTGCATTTGCAGGATCAAAGTGCGTTTCGATAAAAATACCGTCAACGCCTACTGCAATACCAGCTTTAGCAACTGTTTCGATCATATCTGGTCTTCCTCCAGTTACACCTGCAGTTTGATTTGGCTGTTGCAAAGAATGCGTTACATCTAGAACTGTAGACGCATATTGTTGCATAGTAGGAATTCCTCTAAAATCAACAATCATGTCTTGGTAACCAAACATAGTACCACGATCTGTAACCATAACGTTTTCATTATTACAGTCTAATACTTTTTGAACCGCATGTTTCATGCTTTCCGGACTCATAAATTGTCCTTTTTTCAAGTTTACTACTTTTCCAGTATTTGCTGCAGCCACAACAAGATCTGTTTGGCGAACTAAAAATGCAGGAATTTGTAAAACATCAACATATTGAGCAGCCATATCAGCATCCTCGTTTGTGTGAATATCAGTAACAGTTGGAACGTGAAAAGTCTCTGAAACTTTTCTTAAAATTTTTAAAGCTTTTTCGTCACCAATTCCAGAAAAACTGTCAATTCTAGAACGGTTTGCTTTCTTAAATGATCCTTTAAATACATAAGGAATCTGAAGATTGTCGGTAATACCAACTAATTTTTCAGCAATTCTTAGCGCCATTTCTTCTCCTTCGATAGCGCAAGGGCCCGCCAATAAAAAGAAATTTCCGCTGTCAGTATGCTTAATTTGTGGAATATGTTGTATGTTCATAATATGATTTTTTGACAGTGCAAAGGTAGTTATGATTTATGAATAGCGGATGAAGATTTAAGATTTTTTTAAGAAGCTGATCCTGCTATTCGTTTCAATATTTTTCTCCTAAACCTTTTTTTCCAAAGTCTGTTCAGGAGCTTCCTCCGGTCGCTCTGCAAAGCCAGGAAAAAATAGGCTTTAGCAAAAAATGATTTTCCCTCCTATCAGGGCTAGGAGTTTAGTGGAATTAAGAAAATTTAAGTTAATTTGGGATTTGAAGAGTTTCTCTTCAAGCATTTATTTTTGTTTGAACTTCGTTCAGTTCTTCTTCAGCGGGAATTCTATTTGCAATTGTTTTTACGATTAAAAAATCGTCAGAAGAAATTGCTCTAATCTCACAGTATTTTTTCTCATTTTTATAAATGCTCAATTCTTTAATATCATTTAAGCGCATTCGTTTCTTTATTTTTATAAAGCCAAAAGGCGAAATGTGAATTCCTGAGATTATCTCATTTCCTTTTAGTTTCACAGAATGTGTAACATTAAAGAAAATTAAAATGAAATAAGCCCATATTGCTTTTTCAAAAAAATTGGAATGAAAATCAAAGCACGACCCAATTATTGGAGCTGAAATAAATAATAAATAAAATACGGGATGTATTAATTCTTCTTTATTTAATGTCATATCTTTATTTTTCAAATATCTTGGGTTTACAAATCTTTCAAATGAAATTCAGTTTCAAGGATAGTTTTCAAATCTTCATCTTCAAATGAAATAATCTCGGATTTGCCATTGCTTACAGACTTTACCGAATTTTTAAATAATATTTTTTTTCCCAATGGGTTTTGTAAAACTACAATTAATTTTTGAGTAAAAAACGAATCAGCATGTGAGTAATTGTAATAATTGGCAGGTTTAAAATCAATCCATCTTTGAGGAGCCAGATTGAAAGAATACAAATTCGACCATTCTTTCCCAACTAAAATTTGAAGCAGAAATTCATCATCTTCAGTTTTCACTAAAGTAAAAGTATCAGAATCATGATGGATTTCTTTTTCAATTTCACTCAATTTTAAAGGTTCCCGAATGCTATTTCCTCCAAAACCCAAATCAATCAAATAATCTTCGTTTTCAATAGTAGCAATAATCCCAAAATGTGTTTTTGCATTTTCTCCCGGATTTACCATTGGTCGCGCCACAATATAATAATGCGGAATTCCAATTTCTTGAAGTGCCAAAGAAAATATGCCGTTTATTTGATAACAATAACCGCCACGTTTTTTATTAACAATTTGGTTTACAATATCATCTCCATTTAATGATATAATTTTTCCGGCCTGAACATCAATATTTTCAAAAGGAACACTAAATAACTGTGATTGCGATTAATTTTTTGATGCCATGCAAAATTCAATTCGATTTCTCCTGAAAAATTAATTCTGTTTAAATATTGGTGTAAATTGAAATTTGCGGCTTCAATTTTATAGTGGTTTTTTAATTGTGTCATTGTAATTTAATTTTCTAGTTTAAATTTCATTGTGAAACTTAAATTCATGTTCATAAAACTCAATAGTTGAGTTTATGTAAAGTTACAAATTCTTAAGGAGCAAGAAAATCTGTTATTGATTGAAAAAAATTAGTTTGATTTATTTCTCCTTTCCTTCCATATTTTAATAAGGAATTGGAAAACAATAAGAAGTATTAAAACGATAATAAGAAATATCAAACTAAACAAAAGTGCTGCTAAAGGTGTTCCGCATCTGGTTTGATTTGGATGTTCATCAAAATATTTTGAAAAATTATATTTGGCAACACTAAAAGTGGCAATTGAAAATAGTATTTGTGAAAAAACACTAATAAATGAGACTTTTGCAAAACTCATTTCTATTGTCTTATAAATAGCTCTCGTTCCATAAATAAATTGGAAAATTATCGGCAAAAGCAATAAGATTAGAGATACTATTCCTAACATATTTTAAATTAATTCTGCTTCAATCCCAATCCCATTGGAACCATTAAAATTCCTTTTTCGTAAACATTCAAATAAAGTGTAACTGGCTTTTTTTGTCCTTCCCAAGTTAGTTGGTAAACATTTAAAAATCCTGCTCCCATGTCGCTTCTTTTTGTTGGAAAAGGGCAACAAGTTTCTAATCGTTTATAAGTGATTTTTTCTCCGTTTGGACCAGTAAGAGCATTTAGAAAACGAGTTTCGTTTAAGGTTTCATCTTTGGTATTTCGGTAGAAAATATTTATTGGATAGTCAGGATCGTAGCCATATTTTTTGTCTTTGCAAAAAGAGTAATGGCAAACGTATTGTCTTTTTTCAAGATTAAGTCAGGAGCATTATCATCTACATTTTTCAAAGTCGATTTAGTACTCACGCAGGAAGTTACAGTAATTAATAAAATTAAAAAAAAGAATATTTTTTTCATGGTTTATGATTATTTGGTCATACAAATTTAAAAATGTTTTTCCATCAGTTTAAGAGCATTAGATAAATAATTAATTAAAACCTTTTAATGTTTTATTTGAGAAATATTATTCTGCTTTTTTGGATTTAGTTTTAATACTCCAATTACAATCAGATATTGTGCCACAAGATACGTCAGCATAATAAAAAACGAACTTTTTTCAATTGGGGTGTAGAATTTATTGATTGCCAGAATACTATCTGAAATAACAAAGACAATCGCACCGATGAAAACATATAAATTTCCTGGGTTTTTCCATACCAAATAGCCGTTATAAGCAAATAGAAGCATAATTGAAATGACGTTGCATACACAATTACCGGAATTTTTAAATCGCCTAAAGATGGCAATAAAACTGACAGCATTCCAATTAAATATAAACCAATGAAAAGCTTCCAATACCGAAAAAAACTAAGTTTCTTTTGATTTCACCTTTATTTGTTTATTAATAAAACACAATAAATAATATGCGAAATAAGGAAAGCGACAATCCTAAGAATAAAATAGATTTCGCCTAAATCTGTAAAAAGTAAAATAACATCGCCAATCCATGAAAAAAGCAAAGCAAGTAAGCAAGATGTATTTTTAGTTGGAAAATTTCGATAAAAATAAATTCCAAAACTTAATAACGGAATCAGTATTGGTTTTAAAAATAAATCCAAATTTTCGTAGCCTAAAAATAAGATAAGAAGATAAATGATGCTAAAACGATATAAATTTTAAAAATAGGTGGCGTTTCTCATAAATGGTTAAATAAATTAGTGGTTTCGGTCATTGGTCTTTTAAAATCTATAGTAACAAAATAAATTGTGGTTAAAAAGGATAAAGTAAGATAGGTTAAAATGATATAATTGCCCGCTGGAAAAATAATATTTAAACCGAACCAGTCCCCATAATAGAATATAATTGCAGCGACAACTGCAAAACGAAGTCCTTCCCAAAAAATAGCGTATTTATTTTTGTCCATCAGTTCTGTGTAACTGTAAATCGTGATCAGAATAAAAAAGCCATAGACAAAGATATTTGGAAGACCAATTTTAGCAATATTGTCAAAAAGATAACTTACAAACAAAAGCGTGATTAACATTTGTGCAACCGACCAATAAATAAGTTTTTGTGAGTTTTGAGTGCCGTATTTGTCAAAAGCAAAAACATTTTCAATTTTGTTTACAGGATATTTTTCTTCAAAATTTTCAGGGCGCCAGCCTGTTGGTTTAAACCAGATAGTGAATTTATCTTTCCAATTTTCAGCGCGCCAAGCATCTTTAATCAATAAAATTAAATGCTGAAAATTAATTTTTACAGGATTCCAAGTATTTGCTGGTCGTGTAATGCCAAAAACTGGCGGAACATCATCTAATTCGGCCTGAAAAGTTCCGAAAAGTTTATCCCAGAAAATGAAAATCTGTGAATGGTTTTTATCTAAATATTCTGGATTTATGGCATGGTGCACACGATGATGCGAAGGTGTCACAATAATATGCTCCAGAATTCCCATTTTTTTGATGTGCTTGGTATGATACCAAAACTGCAAAAACAAATGAAGCGGCAATGTAATTGCAATTACAGAAGCCGGAACTCCAAGAAGTGCTGCTGGAATCAGCAAAAAAGTAAAAAGATTGACTAAACTTGCAATTGGTTGACGAAGCGCACAGGCAAGGTTAAATTCTTCACTGCTGTGATGAATAGCATGTTTGTTCCAAAGAAAATTGATTTGATGTGCCAAGCGATGACTCCAATAACCATAAAAATCAATAACAAAAAAAGCGATGAAATAGGAGAGAACGCTTGGTTCTAGATGCTGTAAAGCTATTTTTGAAACCAGCCATTCATAGGATAGAAAAGTAATGCTCAGTCCTAAAACGTCTTTAACTGAATTCGTAATTCCGGAACTGATACTCGATACACTGTCTATTAAAGGCGCAGTATCGTCTTTTTTATAAATGCCATATAATTTTTCAATTACAATTAAAGTTAAAAAAACCGGCATGGCAATAATTAGTATTTTTCCGTATTCTTCCATAAAAAAAGCATTCTATTTTATTCAAATATAAAATAAAATAGAATGCTTTTTAAATTATTTGAGATTAAACAATCTCTGCGCTTAATCCGGCATCTAAAAGTTGTAAGCATTGCGGTTTTAACTTGTCCAGCGGACCCGTTTTAACGGTGCATTTTCCGTTGTAATGTACAATCAAGGAACATTGTTCTGCTTGTTCTGCAGTATGGCTGCAAACACGCATTAAAGTATCAATTACGTGATCAAAAGTGTTTACATCATCATTATAAACAATAATTTCGTTATTGAAAACTGTTGCTTCCTTTTCGCGAACTCTTTCTCTTACTTTTTCTTTAGTACTCATCTTGTCTAGTTTTTGTACTTTGTAATTACTTATAACTAATTTACGTATTTTAATGAAACCCAATTGTTTCGTTGTAGCTTTTTAACATAAGTTAATCCTTTTTCAACGCAAGAAGCATCAATAAATGGAATATCTTCCTCATAAAAACCGCTGAACAATATAATTCCTTTTGGGTTTAAAGAATCAACATAAGCCTGCATATCGTTTAAAAGTATATTTCTGTTGATGTTGGCAATAATCAAATCGTATTTTTTTCCGGCTAATAAAGCAGCATCGCCTTCGTAAACGGTAATATGTTTGCAATTATTGCGTTCGGCATTTTCAATAGAGTTTAAATAGCACCAATTGTCAATGTCAATGGCATCAATTGGTTCTGCGCCTTTCATTTCAGCTAGAATAGCTAAAATGGCAGTTCCGCAGCCCATATCAAGTGTTTTTAAACCTTTAACATCCATTTCTAATAGATGCTGAATCATCATATGAGTGGTTTCATGATGTCCAGTTCCAAAACTCATTTTTGGTTCAATTAAAATATCAAATTCAGCATCGGTTTTTGGATGAAAAGGAGCGCGAACGTGGCATTTTCCATCAACATCAATTGGTTCAAAATTCTTTTCCCATTCTTCGTTCCAGTTTACTTGATCGATTTCTTCAATGGTATATTCAATTTTAAATTCTTCAGACTGTAAAATATAAATGTCATCCAGAATGTTTTCATCCCATAAATCTTTCTTCACATAAGCCGAAATTCCAGTTTCTGATTCTGTAAAAGTCTCAAACGCTTTTTCGCCTAATTCTGCAATTAAAATTTCTGATCCTGGTTCTTTCGGTTCAATCGTAAAATGATAACCTAAATATATATTCGACATAAATAATTTTTTTGCAAAGGTAAGAATAGAAAGGAGAAGTAGCTTATAAATCTAGAAGAACATTGATAATTTAAGAATAATTTAAAACATAAAAAAGCGTTTGCATCAGCAAACGCTTTTTTTATAATGATGAGATTTCAAAATCTAAAATCTAAAATTAGATAGCTGTTACAATTGCTAAGAAATCATCAGCTTTTAAAGCAGCACCTCCAATTAAACCACCATCTACGTCTGGTTTAGAGAAGATTTCTTTTGCGTTGTCTGGTTTTACAGAACCACCGTATAAAATAGAAACTTCATCAGCAATGTCAGCTCCAAAAGCTTTGCGGATAGTTTCTCTGATAAATTCGTGCATTTCCTGAGCTTGTTCTGGCGAAGCAGTTTCTCCAGTTCCAATAGCCCAAACTGGCTCATAAGCTAAAACAACTTTTGACCAAGATTCTTTTGCAATGTGGAAAATGCCATCACGTAATTGATTCTCAACAATGTTGAAGTGATTTCCAGACTGACGGTCTTTTAATTCTTCTCCAAAACAGAAAATTACAGTCATGTCATGTTTTAAAGCAGTATCAACTTTGTTAGCGATTAATGCATCAGTTTCGTGAAAAATTGCTCTGCGCTCTGAGTGACCTAGAATTACAGTATTAACACCAATACTTGTTAGCATATCTGCAGAAATTTCTCCCGTAAAAGCACCGCCTTCAGCTTGGTGAACATTTTGAGCAGCAACTCCAATAGTTGTATTTTTTACTTTTGCAACTGCTGCTTGTAAATTTACAAATGTTGGCGCTACAATAACTTGTGCAGTAGTTTGTGCTGGTATTTTAGTAATTAACTCGCTTAATAATTCTTCAGTCTGTGCTGCGTTTTTATGCATTTTCCAGTTTCCTGCGACAATCTTTTTTCTCATTTTGGTAGTTTTTATTATTCTTTTAATTTTTTGTTTTTGCGGTAATATTTAAGCTTGTTTTAAACTTTTCAAAGCCTCATTGATTTTATCAAAATCAGTTTCGATAGCACGGTAAATCACAATTTTTCCTGTTTTGTCAATGATGATGTATCTCGGAATCCAGTCTAAATCGATCGCTTTTCCAAAAAGACCTTTCATACCGTCATTCATCATATAATGATCGCCTTTTAATTCGTGTTTTTCGATTCCAGCTTTCCATTTATCAGCTGTTTTATCAGCAGAAATGAATAAGTAAGAAACATCAGGATTATTAGCTTGAAGTTCTTTTACTTTTGGCATTGCTTTTACACAGTCACCACACCATGAAGCCCAAACTTCGATAACCAAAGTTTTTCCTTTATATTTTTTTAATATGCTTTTGAATGCAACCTGACTGTCATCTGTTGCTAATAATTTTTCAGATAAAGCTTCTTTTGAAAATTCTTTTTTCTGCGCTTGAGAACATGAAAATGTAATAAAGGCAATAACAACTAGGGCTAATTGTTTCATATTATATTTTTAATTATTTTTATTAAGTACTGAATTCACAAAGTTAAACAAACAAATTGAATGCCAAATGGAGATTAACAAAATTTGAAGAGTCGTTTGTTTTGTAACAATTCGTTGAATTTTGGTTATGAAAAACAGAATGAAATCGTAATAGTAAAGACGAAATTCCTCTAGTTTTTTGAAATTTTATTTTTAAAGTAAATAAATTGCTTGAATTTTTATTTTGAAAGCCAATTTTTATGACAAAAAAACGTCAGATTTAAACAAAAAAGCTTTCAATAAATTTAAAATATTGAAAGCTTTAGTATGTTTTTTTTTTTTCGAATTTTTAATTCAGATCATAATTTCCATTTGCCCATTTTTTACTCGGAACAATCCATTCATCTAAAGCTTTATAAAGAAATCCATGTTTTAGATTTGTATTCAATTCGATCTCTTTGAAATGATTTATTTTTAGTTTTGAAGTTTCTTTTCGTTTGATAGCAGAAACTCCGTAGATATCTGATTTTTCGTAAATCGTTAAGATGTTTCCGCAGAAATTAATTTCTGGAGCCTGCTCAATATCAACATCTCTAAAGCATCCTATAAAAACAAAATTTACATCAGGATTAGCAAGATAAGTAGAAACATATTGCGCAATATAACCGCCTTTTGAAGTGCCAATTACCGTAATTTTATTTGGAGAAACACCTTCTTTTAATAGTTCTTTAATTTGTTTAACAATCTTTTCAGCATATTTAGTGGCATTGGTGTTTTTACTTCTTATTTCACTATAAACAATAAAGTTGTCTTTTCTAAAAGAAGCTAAAATTTCATTGTATTCTGCTTTTCCATATTCAGGATGTGCAACATTTAAAGGGTTTTGTTCTGCAAAAGCATTATGTAGAAAAAAGATATAGCGTTGATCTTGTTTTGTTGTGTTTTCTTGGCTAAAAGCAATGCAAGTAAAAAGTGCAATAAATAAAGAAGTAAAGCGTGATTTCTGAAGCTGTTTCATAAAGTATATAATTTCATGGCATAAAAAAAGTCCAATTTTTAAAAGGACTTTTTAGTTATATATGTATAATTAAGCTATAAATTCAAATTAAAAGTAAGCTTATTAACTTCTTCTTGTTTATTGGATTCAGTAACTTTTAAATTATCTAATTTTTTATTAATTTTTACTTTAGAATTAATAGAAGCGCTTTTATTTTCAGTCGAAACTTTCTTTACTATAGTTTTCATAATTCTTTTCTTTTTATAATGAAACCAAAAAAATCACCATTTGATTTGAAAGGAACACTAACAACGTTTCCAAATTCGTTCTTTACAGTTCCAAAGATAGTGAAAGTTTCGGATAATTCTTCTAAATTAATTGAGATTGCTCTTCTGTATAAACGAGTTCGACCAAGTGTGCTGCCTTTAAAAAAGACCATTTTTTCAGGATGTTTTTCTGTAAAAATATAAACTGATTTGGCGACTGTAGCTAAAATTATATTTCTGTCTCCATTGTTGGTAATTATGGAATCATCTAAAATATATCTTTTCTGAACTTCATTATATATCAAATCTCCAAATGCTAAATTATAAATTTCTTCAGATTGAGTTGGATTAAAAATGATGACTTTTGTTATTTCTCCATTTGGACCAATACTTTTAAATTCAAAAATAGTTGTGTCAGTATTTCTATAAAGATCATATTTTAAATGCTTCATTAATTTGATTTAAATCCACAAAAATATAAAAATTAAGTAAAAAAAAAGCTACAATTTTTATATTGTAGCTTTTTTTGAATAATATGATATTATTAATTAGATGCCATAAGCAACATCAGATAACTTCAAATCATCAACATCGTTATAATGCACTTTTTGAACAATAGTTCCTTTATGAATTACAACAATGCTCGGGTTAGCTCTTTCAACGGTTTTTAAAGCCGTTGCATCACAGAAATAAAAGTCAATATCTAAATTGTATAGCTTTTTAGCTTTTGCAATTTCATCAGCACCAGAAGCAGTCATTCCAACTACTTTATAACCTTTTGCTTTTGCATCGGAACTTACTTTTGCTAATTTTTTCATTCCTTCAGGATTCGATAAAGCCAAATCGTAAGTTACAAAAACCAATAATTTTGGCTCTTGTAATAATTCTGCTTTATAATCAGAATCGTCTTTTGTCATGGTAAAATCATGAATTGGCGGAACATATCCTTCAGTAATTATTTTGTCTTTTCTGTCAACAAAAGTTGCACCTTCAGGAATATTCGTTAAATCTTTTTCGGTAAATTCTTTGTCAACTCCGTTTACTTTGTAAATGAAAATCATCTCCACAACCGATTTTGGTGCGCCTTCTGGAATTTCCATTCCTTTTTCGATATTAGTTCCCACTTTATACGGACGGAAATCTTTGATCGGATTATGATTTAAAACCCAAACAGCCATAAAAACGCATAAAACTATACTGATCAAAGTCAATATATTAGTTACCATTTTTGAAAATAATGGCTTAACTAATTTTTTATTGATGAATAAAATCAAAATAAAGAAAAGTAAAACAATATCTTTTGTGAAAGATTGCCAAGGCGTTAAATGTAAAGCATCTCCAAAACAACCACAATCTTTTACTACATCAAAATAAGCCGAGTAGAAGGTAAGGAACGTGAAGAAAACGATTAATAATAATAATGCCCAAATGGTCAATTTTGATTTGTAACCAACTAAAAGCATTACGCCCAAAACAACTTCTAAAATCACTAAAAATATTGCTAATCCTAAAGCTAATGGCTCTAGAAATGGCATATTGAAAACTGGCTCGCTAAAATATTCGGCTAATTTATAAGAGAAACCAACAGGATCATTTAGTTTGATTAATCCAGAAATAATAAATAAAACACCGACAAATGATGCGGGAAAATTGAGTAATGATGTTTTTCATGGGAATTTATTTGGGATTATTTTCATTTCCACGAATTTCACGAATTTTCACAAATCAATTCGTGTATGTTAGTGAAATTGTGGCTAAATATTTATTTAATGGATTTAGAATCAGAGCAAAAACTGCATAATTAATCATATCTTGATAATTAGCGTCGATTCCTTCAGAAACTAAAGTAGTTACCTTTATTGTCTTCAATTTGTTTTACGCGAAGTAATTTTTGCAGAATCAAATCAGTTAATGAACTTACGCGCATATCACGCCATGCTTCTCCATAATCATGATTTTTGGCTTCCATTAAGTCTTTGGTCAGATTTATTTTAGCATCATATAATTCAGTTGCTTTTTCAACATCAAGATCAGGTTGATCAGCAACTCCCAATTCAAGCTGAATCAATGCCATAATCGAATAATTGATGATTCCGATGAATTCTCCTTTTTCATCTTCATCTACTTTACGGATTTCATTTTCCTGTAAACTTCTGATTCTTTGTGCTTTGATGAAAATTTGATCGGTCAATGAAGGAAGTCTTAAAATTCTCCAGGCACTGCCGTAATCTTTCATTTTATTGATAAATAAGGTTCGGCAAACCGTAATTACATTATCAAATTCAAGGGAAGTATTCTTCATTTATTGCTGTATATTTGCTAAAATTTTTCCAAAAATAAGGAATTAAATTAAAGAGTTTCAAGTTTAAGGTTTTCTTTGTTTCAAGTTTTTTCTAAACAAAGTGTTAATGAGGATATCTTGAAACTATAAATAATGTTTCAAGTTTCAGGTTTCACGTTACGGAAGTTATAGAACTTGCGCAATCTATGACAACTTGAAACTTGAAACGAAATAAAACTTGAAACAAAATGTTGATTAACTGCAAAGGCAAACTTATTGATTTATCAATTCCTAAAGTAATGGGGATTTTGAATGTTACGCCAAATTCTTTCTTTGACGGAGGAAAATACAAAAACGAAGACGAAATTATTTCACAAGTCGATAAAATGCTTTCTGAAGGTGCAACATTTATTGATATTGGAGCTTATTCAAGTAAACCAAGTGCTGAATTTGTTTCGGAACAAGAAGAAATTGACCGAATTGTTCCTGCAATCGAATTGATTTTAAAGCATTTTCCAGAAACGTTATTGTCGATTGATACTTTCAGAGCAGAAGTTGCAAAAGCAAGTATTGAAAGCGGTTCCGCCATTATAAACGATATTGCAGCTGGAGAATTAGACGATAAAATGTTTGATGTAATTGCAAAATATAATGTTCCGTATATTATGATGCACATGCGCGGTAATCCGACAAACAATGCAGAGTTTAACGCAGTATGAAGACATTGTAAAAGAAATGCTTTTCTATTTTTCTGAAAAAGTGAAAAAGGCGAGAGCTTTCGGAATTAACGATTTGATTTTAGATCCGGGTTTCGGTTTTGCCAAAACAACTGATCAGAATTATGAAGTTATGCAAAAAATGGAAATTTTTAATCTTTTGGAATTACCTGTTTTAGCTGGAATTTCAAGAAAATCGATGATTTATAAGACATTGAATAATTACTGCCACAAGAAGCTTTAAACGGAACAACGTTTTTGAATACAATTGCATTGACAAAAGGTGCTAAAATTTTACGAGTTCATGATGTAAAAGAAGCGATGGAATGTGTGGCTTTGTTTAGAAAATGATTAAATAAAATGTAATCGTATAGATTTGTCATTCCGAGGAACGAGGAATCCCACTAGTATTTCATCAAAGAAAGTCGCCAATCTTTGTCGAGTTTCGAGTGTGATTCCTCGTTCCTCGGAATGACAAACTGCATGCTGAAAATAAAAAATATGAAATATTTCACTTTAATTGTTCTTTTTCTTTTTTTCTCATGCGGAGAAAAAAAAGACGTTTTACTTCCAAAATCAAACGTTACAATTGTAAAAGACGTTCAGGATCATTCGCCAATTTACATCTTTTTTAAAACTGAAGGAAAAGATACAATCGCCGATGTAAACAGAAAAAACAGCATTATTTCAACTAATTGGATTTTCAATATTGACAAGCGTTTGCCTTTAAAATTGGTAATTCCGGAAGTAATAAAATTACAGGAAAAAAAGCGATCCGACAGCGCTCACAAAAATGAAAATGCTCAAAATTATTATTCCTACGCAGATTCTGTTGGAAAGAATTTAGCTTTTCTGCCTTTCACGAAAGTGTATTATAAAATGGAAATTGCAAATAATAAAAGTCAGTTGTATTTTAAAAAGAATGGCATGATAAAATACAGCGGAAGAAAAACATATGATTTTCCTAAAAATAATTTAAAGCCATTTTTGGATAGTTTAATTATAAATCCAAAAGCTCAAATTACATTTTCATATGATAAAAATATGAGTTATGAGAATTATATCCAATGTAAAATATTGGTAAAAACTATAATTGATAAAAAGACACCGTTTGTTTTTATAAATGAAGAAAAAGAATTCATTTTCTAATTTCAAACCTGAAACAAAGAAAACCTGAAACAAAATCTCTACTGATGATGATAAGGTTCATTTCGTAAAATCGTAAATCCGCGATACAATTGTTCGATAAAAAACAAACGCACCATTTGATGGGAGAAAGTCATCAGCGAAAGCGAAATTTTTCCCTGCGCTTTGCTGTAAACGGTATCTGAAAATCCATAAGGACCGCCAATTACGAAAACCAAAGTTTTGATTCCGGAATTCATTTTCTTTTGCAATTCTTCAGAAAAACCAACGCTGGAGAAATTTTTTCCGTTTTCATCCAATAAAATCAATTGATCGGTTGGAGAAAGTTTGGACAATATCAATTCGCCTTCTTTTTCTTTTTGCTGACTTTCAGATAAGTTTTTTACATTTTTGATATCCGGAATAATTTCCAAATCAAATTTGATGTAAAACGACAAACGTTTGGTATAATCGTCAATTAAAGTCTGAACGATTTATTGTCGGTTTTGCCAATGGCGATAAGTTTGATATTCATTGTTTTCGATTTTTGCCACAGATTATAAGATTCTCATGATTAAAAAATCCTTTAAAATCTTTTAATCTGTGGCATAAAGATTATTTTTTATTCTCAAAAACAGTTTCAAAATGTTCTACAATAGGAAAAGGTTCATAATAGTGATGTAAAATATTTTTCCATTCTAAATATGCTTCCGAAGTCCTAAAACCTATTGTATGATCTTCCAACGTACTCCAATCAACCAATAAAAGATATTTATTTTCGACTTCCAGACATTTTTCTAAACGATGTCCTAAATAGCCATCAATTGATGAAATATATTGACTTGCTTTTGCAAAATCAGCCTCGAATTTGATTCGCTAACTCAGGTTTTACAAAAAGAATACAGCTTCTAGAATCATAGTTGTAAATATTTTTTTTCACGCAGATTTAAACAGATTTAAGCAGATTTTATTTTTAATATCTTATTAATAAAAATCTGTGTTTGTCAGCTTAAATCTGTTTAAATCTGCGTGCAATTTTCGCACAGATTAGTTTTTAGAAAATTTTGCTTCAAAAGTTTTAAAACGATTATCCAAGTCTTTAATCAATTGTTTTTTAACCGATTCATCTTGAATAAAACTGTAATTAATGCTATTGTAAACATATTGTTTTATCGTCGTATATGAAACATCCTGATATCTTTTGGCTAATAAAACATATTGTTCTGTCATATTGCTTCTTAAGATTCCGGCATCGTCTGTGCTGATTACAATTGGCACATTAAATTCTTTGTAAAGTGTAAACGGATGCCTATTTTCTTTTACTTTCAAAATAAACTCATTACTTGCTAAATTGATTTCAATCGGAATATTATTTTTTGCCATATATTTCAATAAATCGTATGAGTTTGCTTCGTAAGCTATATCAACTCCATGACCAATTCTGTTGGCACCGGCAACGTGAATGGCGTCGTTAATATGCCATGTTAAATCTTCTGGAAGAACCAAACCTAAAGTCAATTCGCCTGCATGAAGCGTGTATTTTACATTTGGAAATTTTGAGTGGCAATATTTAAACATCACCATATGAAGCCAATAATCTTTCATCGAATTTACGCCATGTTCTGGAGAAACTATATTTACTCCTGCAGTGAGTTTGCTTTCGTTTGAAGAAATAAAAGCGATAACCAGATTTTTGAATAAATCTACCGGTTCCATAAAACGAAGAACAAAATTTTGATAACGCATTGTGAATTTTTCGTCATCGATTTTTAGATCATTATGAAGTTTAGCTAAGAAATTAGTATTGAAATCTTCTGCATATTTTTTAGCATCTTTTTTCTGAATCGATTTATATCAATTCATCTAAAAGTTTCAAAACGGCGTTTTCATCTTTTTGAACAGCGGCTTGGCGAAGTTTTGAATTGAAATCAGTTAAATCAGAAACATTCATATCACACGGAATTGTTGATAATTGTGTTTCAATATAACTTACATTTTCTGCAATAGCACGTTTTTTTAATTCCAGCATTCCTTCTGCAAAATGACCAGCGATAGTTGGTTCGAATTTCATAAAAGAATCAAAAAACAGATCATCAGAAGGAACAGAGCCATTATAATCTTTAACCGACCAAGTTTGCATGATTTGTTGTTGGTAATAATCTAATTTTCCCTTTTTTTAAGAGAAGAGAAGCTTTCCCAGTTTCCTTTTGCAGGTTTGGTTTTAGAAACCGCCATACGTTTCTAAATTCAGATAAAAGTTTTCTGCAATAGCTCTTTCTAAAAGAGGTTCTGCATAAATTGATCCTGAAAAATGATGGTGTAAATCGCCTCCTTTTGGCATTTGTTGAAAGAAAGCTGTTAAGAGAGCTTCATTATTTCTGATTTTTTCTAAATAACTCTCAGCCGATTGAGAAAAGCCGATTTGTGCTATAAAAATACAGAAAAGCGTAATTATCCTTGTCATACTCTAAGTTTAAATTACATGCAAATATACAAGTTTCTCGAGGAGATTCTAAAATTCATTTTTCGATGTGTGGATTTAACCGCAAAGAACGCAAGGTTTTATTATTGGTCACACTTAATATAAACGCAAAGTTCGCAAAGCTTTGTTTAAAAAACTTTGCGAACTTCGCGTAATCCTTTGCGTGCTTTGTGGTTAAAAAAAACTTAGAACCTTAGCAACTCGAATCTTAGTCACCTTATGAAAAAAGTACATCATGAATCGCTTCAACCTTATCAAAAACGCTTTTTGCAAAAGGACAAAGCGGAATAATTTTTAAATTGTTAGTTTCGGGCATATTCTACGGCTTCCATAACTAATTTTTTTCCAACACCTTTTCCATTAAATTCTTCATTTACTTCTGTGTGGTCGATGATGAATTTTGAGTCTCCTGCCCAAGTATAGGTCATTTTTCCTGCTTGTTTTCCGTCTTCTATAGCTTCAAAATAGCCTCTTCTTGTATCGTTAATTTGATGAATTTCCATGATAATTTTATTAAGATTATTTATATAGGTAGTTTTGATTTTATTGTATTTATAAGTGTTTTATGAACAGGACAACTGTTGGCGATTTTCAAAATTCGTTGTCTTTGTGTTTCGTCAACTTCGCCAATGATTCGGATTTTTGTTGTAAATAAAGATACATGTTCGTTCAATTTTTTTCAAAATCTACTTAATAGTTGATTTCTGAAACATCCCATCTTTTCTGTCGATATACATTCGTAAAGTAATTACAGTGCAGGAAGCTAGAGATGAAGCTAGAAGTTCAAACGGACTAAATCCTAAATTTTTCCCGCCTATTTCCTGTGGTTCATCTGCAATTAAAACATTGCCACTGGCAGATGTAATTTCCGTACGATACAAACGCGTATCAATTTTTGCTGAATGGTATCCATAAGTTATTTGATTCTTGGTTCAGGTAATGGCACAAATTCTGTTTCACCCGGAACTTTCGGGAAAGTCTGTTCTGTCCAGTCTTTTTTTGCTTTTTCGATTAGTTCTTTATCTCGAAGAAACAAAATTCCAAAAGATAAAATGTTCTTCAGGAAATGGTGATACCTCCAAAAATATAAACGGTACTAGTTTTCGGCTAATTTCAAACTCGCATAAAGTGCTGTCATTGGTAATTAGAATCTGTTTTGGATCGTAAACATGTTCTCCACTTTTAATGCTTCCTTCCAAAATATATAAACCGCTTTCGCCAAATAAATCTTTTCCGATATTGATTTTTTTTGCCTCTGTACTTTTAATTTCAATAAAATATAAGTGGACTATAAACAGGAACTGGAGATTTTTTTCCAAAAGCTTCTCCGGCAATTAATTTATACGAAACTCCATCATTCTTCCCATTTCGGAATGTCATCTGCTTCAACATGTGCAAAATTCGGATCCATTTGTTCCAATTCTTTTGGAAGCGCCACCCAAATTTGCAAACCGTGAAGCATTTTATCAGAATGTCTTAAATATTCCGGTGTTCTTTCAGAATGTACAATTCCTTTTCCGGCCGTCATCCAGTTTACGGCGCCTGGTTTTATTTCTAATTCGGTTCCTAAACTATCACGGTGCATGATGCTTCCTTCAAACAAAAAAGTAAGAGTTGAAAGTCCAATATGCGGATGCGGAGGAACATCCATATTTTCATGATCACTTAAATGCGCCGGTCCCATATGATCGATAAATACAAATGGTCCGACAGCTCTTTTTTCACGGAAAGGCAATAAACTGCCTACCATAAAATTGCCAATATTGGCAGAACGTTCTTCGATAATTAAACTGATATTTGACATGTGGTATTTTGATTTGATTTGAAAACAAAATTACAGTTGTGACAGGGATCTGTAACTTAATTTAGATTAAGAAAATGTTGTTTTCAGTATTAACTATAAAAGTAGGGAAAATGTCGGAAATTCAAATGCTTGTTTTTATGCAGTCCTGTTTGACATTTAACCGTAGGAACGAGGAATTTCCGTCGAGAAGCTTTACAAAGATTGAAAAATTTAGATTGCGGAGCTACTTGCGGAGATTCGAACTACGTTCCTCGGAATGACAAAAATCGCGAGAATTATGTTTCGTATTTAAAAATTATCAATCAACTCAAATTCCAAAACCTCACTTTCAGTTCCATTAATGATAATAGACAATTGATGCAATCCGGTATGAAAAACACTGGTTGTAATTAATTTAAAAGATTGATTTCTTTCGACTTTTGTCAATTGATTTGGCTGATAGATTTTCTCACTGATTTTAAAGACTTTTTTTGCCAAATGTCCTTTTGATTTTTTGTAATGAACCGCATATTCTAAACGGATGGTTTTTGCTTCTTTATTTTTATTATTTAAGTGAAATTGGAACTGCAAATAATCTCCGATTTTTACTTTTGACGTTTTGATTTCAAAATTAGAAAGCTCAATATTAGTGCTTTCTAAACCATAATGACTCAGTATTTCAGGATGTCCTTGTTTTAATAAAGTACGACAGCCGTGCTTGATGATTGCATCAGTTTCTTTGCTGTGACCTTTCCATTTTTGAGCAATTTCCAATACAATTTGCGGATTATCTTTTACAATGTCATTTAAGTTATTGGCAACACTTCGGCGCACATATTCTGATGGATCATTTTTTAGATTTTCCAAAATCGGAAGAATAGAAGTTGGATCTTTTTTCAGATACGGAATCGCCATTGCCCACGGTAATCTCGGGCGTGAACCTTCGCTTGCTAATCTCCGAACATGATGATTTTCGTGTAAGGACCATTTTACCATTTCGTTGATCATTTGTTCTTTGTACTTTAAAATAAAAGGACGAACGGCAAACTCACAGCTTATAAATTGTGTAATTGACACAAAGGCTTTCGCCGAAGTTTTAAAATCGTCTAAACCATATTTTTCGATATAATCAGCAAAGAAAATGAAAGCTAGATTACTTTCTGCAAAATTATTTTTCTTCAGATTTTTAATGATTTCATCAATCAAAGAAACAGCTTCCGGGAAATTTTCAGGCATAAATTGCTGAAACACAACTGTTGTATGTTTCATTCTTTCTTTCCATTCTTTTTGGGCAAAATCTCTTTCGTAAATGGCTTCAATAAATTTTTTTTTGTTGAAAGCTGGATGCACTTCGGCGACAGCCTGACCAAAATTTTCGTAAAAAGAAACAGAATATATATCTTTAATTAATCCCATGATTTTGTTTGAATGAACCTCAAAGGTATTTAATGTTTTAATTAAAATTGTAGTTTCTGCATGAAGTTTTAAACACATAGAAACATAGAATTTTGAAAATCTATATTTGAGTTGATTTTAAAAAATCTAGATTTTAACACATAGATAATGCGTCTAGCTATGTGTATTAACGCAAGTGAAACGCCTTTTTTCAGAATTCTTAATTCTATGTTTCTATGTGTTAAAGAAATGTACGTTTTCTATCGGATATTTAAATTGATATTTTGATTCTTAAGAAACTTTTAGCAGAAAGTAAACTTTCAAATCCATAAAATATATCCTAATTTAGCATATTATTAAAAATAGAAAAATGATAAGCGAAGTACAGTTTCAAGCAGAATTACAACTATTGATAAGCAATGCAATTAGAGAAGATGTTGGCCCGGGCGATTATAGTTCATTGGCGTGCATTCCGGAAACGGCACATGGTCAGGCTAAATTATTGGTAAAAGATCAAGGAATAATTGCCGGTGTTGAGCTTGCTAAAATGATATTTGACTATGTAGATCCAAAATTAAAAGTAAAAACTTTTATAAACGACGGAACTCATGTAGAATATGGTGAAATTGTTTTTGAAGTTTCAGGAAGTTCGCAATCTATTTTAAAAGCTGAAAGAGTGGTTTTAAACACCATGCAACGTATGTCTGCTATTGCTACAAAAACCAATCATTTGATGCAGCTTTTAGAAGGAACAGGAGCTAAAATATTAGATACGCGCAAAACAACTCCAAATTTCAGAGTAGCCGAAAAATGGGCAGTAAAAATTGGCGGAGGCGAAAATCATCGTTATGCTTTGTACGATATGATCATGCTGAAAGACAATCATATTGATTTTGCAGGCGGAATAACACTTGCGATAAAAAAACCAAAGAGTATTTAAAAGCCAATAATTTAGATTTAAAGATTATTGTTGAAGCTCAGAAATCTTGATGAAATTCGTGAAATTTTATTAAGCGATGGTGTTCACAGAATTTTGATTGATAATTTTAATTATGAAGATACTAAAACAGCTGTTGCTTTGATTGGTAAAAAATGCCAAACAGAATCATCAGGAAATATTAGTGAAAAAACAATTCGTGAGTATGGACTTTGCGGAGTAAATTATATTTCTTCAGGAGCTTTGACGCATTCAGTTTATAATATGGATTTGAGCTTAAAAGCGTTTTAGTTAAGTTATGAGTTTTGAATTATAAGTTATGAGTTGATTTTTTTTGTGATCTAAAATCTAAACTCAGAAATCTAAAATCTAAAATCAAATAAATATGTCGCAAGAAATAGAAGATCGGATTGAGAAACTGCCGGTAGTGCGTTCTTTAGCCCGACTTTTAAAGAGAATAAAATTGCCTTGGCTGGAAGGTTTTTCACTGTATGATTTGATCGAAATGTACGTCATCGGAATTATTGACGGTGCATTTTCTTATCACGCAAGTGCGGTTTCTTTTAGCTTTTTTATGGCTTTATTTCCGTTTGCGCTATTTATTTTGAACTTGATTCCATTTATTCCAATTGAAAATTTCCAGGATGATTTTCTTCAGTTTGTGCAGCAGGGAGTTCCTCCAAACACATATGATGCTATCAGTAAGATTATCAGCGATATCTTAAATAATAGTCACTCTGGATTATTGTCAACAGGTTTTTTTCTTTCGATTTTTTTGATGGCAAATGGCATTAACGGAATTTTGAGTGGTTTCGAATCCTCTAAACATGTTTTTGATAAACGTGGATTTTTGAACCAATATTTGGTCGCTTTGGCGATTTCGCTTGTAATGACCATAATATTGTTTGTAACGGTGGCAACAATTGTCGTTTTTGAGGTGTTTATTCAAAAAACAATTATTCAAGATGTATTAAGTGATCGAATTCCATTGATTATTTTGGGCCGATATTTATTCGTTATTTTAATGATTTTGATAACATCTTCAATATTATTACGTTATGGTACTAAACAGTACAGTAAAGTGCCTTTTATAAGCATTGGTTCTGTTTTTACAACGGTCTTAATTGTTATATCTTCATTCTTTTTTGGGATTTGGGTTATAAAATTCTCAAAATATAACGAACTTTATGGTTCAATTGGGACATTATTAATTCTAATGTTCTACATTTGGATAAACTGTATGATTCTGCTTTTAGGGTTCGAATTGAATGCTACTATCAGAAAATTAAAACAAAAAAAAAATAAATAATATGAAAAATTGGATGTTAGCAATTGGCGTTTTTTTCTTTGCGATGAGTGTTCAGGCTCAAAGTGTTATTGGAAAATGGAAAACAATTGACGATGAAACTGGAGAAGCAAAATCAGTTGTAGAGGTTTACGAAAAATCAGGAAAAATATACGGGAAGGTAGTAGAAATACTTCGCGAAAATCATAAAAAAGATCTTTGTTCTAAATGTGACGGTGCCGAAAAAAATAAACCAATTTTAGGTATGGTAATTATAAACGGTCTTAAAAAAGACGGAAGCGAATATAACGACGGAACAATTTTAGATCCTACAAACGGTAAAAAATACAAATGTTACATCACTTTAGAATCTGCTGATAAATTAAAGCTTCGCGGTTACGTTGGAATTTCTTTAATGGGAAGAACACAATACTGGACACGAGTGAAATAATTAATTCAAATAATACATGCGAAAATTAGCTTCGATAATTTTATTCTTAGTTTTAACTTCAAATAGCTTTGGACAATCTAAGAATTCGCCATTACAAATAAGTCATCTTACAGGTGACTTTTATGTTTATAAAACGTTTCATGATTACAATGGAACGATGATTTCTGCCAATGCTATGTATCTGGTTACAGATAAAGGTGTTGTCTTGTTTGATGCCCCTTGGGATGAAACACAATTTCAACCTTTATTAGACAGTATAAAGGAAAAGCATAATAAAGAGGTTGTTATGCTTTTTGCAACACATTCGCATGATGATCGCGCAGGCGGATTTGATTTTTATAGAAAAAAAGGAATTAAAACGTATTCGATTCAATTGACGGATGATATTCTTAAGAAAGAAAAGAAACCGAGGGCTGAATATATAATTCCAAATGACAAAACTTTCACAGTTGGCCAACATACTTTTGAAGTTTATTATCCAGGAAAAGGACATGCGTCAGACAATATTGTAGTTTGGTTTGATAAGGAAAAATTGCTTTATGGAGCGTGTTTTATAAAAAGCGCCGATGCCCAAGATCTTGGTTATTTAGCAGATTCTGATGTGAAAGAATGGAAGAAATCGATTGGCAATGTGAAGGCTAAATTTAAAAACCCAAAGTATATTATTCCAGGTCATGAAGATTGGACTAATACAGAATCTTTAAATCATACTTTGAAACTGGTTGATGAATATTTGGCCAAAGCTTCGGAAAAAAACTAATTTTACAAATCATCTAATTTATCTCCATGTTTTTTGTCGAAGTTATTTTACCGCTTTCCTTAGCTAAAACTTTTACTTATCGTGTTTCTGAAGCTGAATTCCATTTCATTAAAAAAGGAATGCGGGTTGCAGTGCCATTTGGTAAAAGTAAAATCTACACGGCATTGGTTATTGATTTGCATCAAAACAAGCCAAATTTGTACGAGGCTAAAGAAATCAATCAAATTTTAGATGAAAAACCAATTGCAACCGAAACTCAAATTAAGCATTGGCTTTGGGTTGCTAATTATTATATGTGTGGCATTGGCGACGTATATCGAGGTGCTTTTCCGACTGGATTATTATTGGAAAGTGAAACTATAATTTCTAATAAACCTGAAACCGTTGTAAATGAAACTGAGCTTTCAGATGATGAATTTTTGATTTATGAAGCTTTACAACATCAAAGTTCGCTTAAAGTTCAGGACATAATTTCAATTTTAAATAAGAAAAATATTCTGCCCATTCTTCAAAAATTAATGGCAAAAGATATCATTGTTTTAGAAGAAGAAATAAAAGAAAGCTACAAGCCTAAACTTGTTCGATATGTGAAATTACATTCTCAATACGAAACGGATCAAGGTTTGGAGAATTACTTGAAGTTTTGAAAAATGCTAATAAACAAAAAGAAATTGTTTTAGCTTATTTTCAAATTTCAGCTTCAGAAAAAAAGCCCATTACAGTAAAAGAACTTACGGAAGTTTCGAATGTAACATCAACTGTTGTAAAGGCATTGATTGAAAAAGAAATTTTCGAAGAATATTATTTGCAACACGATCAGAGTTTCATTTGATGGAGAAAAATCAGATAAGGAATTGCAATTAAGCGAAGCTCAGGAAAATGCTTTTAATGCGATAAAAAAGAGTTTTTCGGAGAAAGAAGTTTGTCTCTTGCATGGTGTTACATCAAGTGGAAAAACAGAAATTTACATCAAATTAATTGAAGAATATTTGCAGACAGGAAAACAGGTTTTGTATTTGCTTCCTGAAATTGCACTTACAACACAATTGGTTTCGCGTTTGAGGCTTCATTTTGGAGATAAAGTTGCTGTTTTTCATTCAAAATACAGTAACAATGAAAGAGTAGAGGTATGGAAACAAACGCTGGAAAATTCAGAAAAAGCCCAAATTGTAATAGGAGCGAGGTCGGCCTTGTTTTTGCCTTTTAATAATTTGGGATTATTGATTGTTGATGAAGAGCACGAACAGACTTTCAAGCAAACGGATCCTGCGCCTAGATATCATGCGAGAGATTCGGCAATAGTTTTGGCTAATTTTCATAACGCTAAAGTTTTCTAGGATCTGCAACGCCAAGTATTGAAACTTATTTTAATACACAAAGTGGGAAATATGGTTTAGTTACACTTACAGAACGCTATAATAATGTTCGAATGCCTGAAGTTGTGTTGGTTGATTTAAAAGACAAGCATTTCAGAAAAAGAATGACTGGTCATTTTAGTGATCTTTTAATTGAAGAAATTGCTGAAGCTTTGTCTTTGGGTGAACAGGTTATTTTGTTTCAAAACAGAAGAGGATATTCGCCTATAATAGAATGTATGACTTGTGGTCATGTTCCGCATTGCCAGCAATGTGATGTGAGTTTGACTTTTCACAAACATAAAAACCAATTGAGATGTCATTATTGTGGATATTCAATTGCAAAACCAACACATTGTCATAGTTGTTCAAGTATAGATTTGACTACAAAAGGTTTTGGAACGGAACAAATTGAGCAGGAATTGGTTTCTCTTTTTCCGAAAGCTAAAACTGGAAGAATGGATCAGGATACGACACGTGGAAAATTTGGTTTTGAAAAAATTATTGATACGTTTCAAAAATAGAGAAATTGATATTTTGGTCGGAACGCAAATGCTGGCTAAAGGATTGGATTTTGATAATGTAAGTCTGGTCGGAATTATGAATGCCGATAATATGTTGCATCATCCTGATTTTAGAGCTTTTGAACGCAGTTTTCAGATGATGACACAGGTTGCAGGAAGAGCCGGAAGATCAGAAAAACAAGGAAAAGTTGTGATTCAGACTTACAATCCGAATCATAATACAATTCAGCAGGTTACTAACACATAATTATATAGGTATGTATAAGGAGCAATTGTACGACCGTCAAATCTATAAATATCCACCTTATTTCAGGATTATAAGACTGACTTTGAAACACAAAGATTTTGATAAACTGAAAGAAGGATCGATGTGGTTGTATCAGGTTTTAAGCCAAAACTTGAATATGCCGGTTTTAGGTCCGGAAGAACCAGCGATAAGCAGAATCAGAAATGAATATATCAGAACTATATTGATTAAGATTCCGCAAAACCTGCATTTAGGAAACACAAAAAAAACTATCCAGAAAATGTTGAATAGTTTTGAGGCTGTTGCTCAATACAGAGCTATAAAAGTGATTGTGAATGTTGATTTTTATTAATTAGACGACGTTGATAATGCTTTAACTAAATCTTCTTTTTTGTTTCGGCTTAAAGGAATTTTTGTGATTCCAATTTCGGCAAATTTACTATTGAAGCGTTCTACCTTATCAATATTAATAATATAGGACTTGTGAACGCGAATAAATTTATCTTTTGATAAATCGTTTTCAAAAGATTTCATTGTCGAAAGAACTAAATTGCTGTCGTCTTCTGTAACTACTCTTACATAATCTCCAAAAGCTTCAATCCATTTAATTTTAGATAGTGAAGATTTTTAAGTTTTTTAAGATTGCTTTTAATAAAAATATGTTCGCCTTCTTCTTCTTTATACTTCTTTTTTAAGCAGATGCATATCGATTGCTCTTTTAACAGAAGCATTGAAACGGTCAACGGCAATTGGTTTCTGAAGGTAATCAGTAGCATCATAATCAAAAGCTTTTAAGGCATATTCGCTTTAGAAGTAATAAATATAATTTGAGGCTTAGATTTTAGTCCGTCAAGAAAGTCAAAACCATTGATAACAGGCATTTCAATATCTAAAAATATTAGATCGATATTATTTAAAGAGATACAACTTTTTGCTTCTATTGCATTAGAAAAATCCCCGATTAAGTGCAAACCTGGGTGATTATTAACTAATTTTGCAATAATGGTCCTCTGTATAGAACTATCATCTACAACAACACAGTTTAGTTTCATAACATTTAAATTTAGAATAAATTCAGGATAGCAGTAGTAAATAGTATTATTTTTTTTGTAAAAAAACCTAAAGTTAAGCCGATATTTTTTGCATTACAACGAATAAAAGCAAAAAAGTGTTGTATATTTAAAAATAATGATTACTTTTGCACCCAATTTTAACAAATAAATATTGTATTTATGAATCATTATGAAACTGTTTTCATTTTAAATCCCGTTTTATCTGAGGTTCAGGTAAAGGAAACAGTAACGAAATTTGAAGAATTTCTTACTAGTAGAGGAGCTGAAATGGTATCGAAAGAGGATTGGGGTCTGAAAAAAATGGCTTACGAAATCCAAAACAAAAAAAGTGGTTTTTACCATTTATTCGAATTCAAAGTAGCTGGAGAAGTTCTAATTGCTTTTGAAACTGAATTTAGACGTGACGAAAGAGTTATGCGTTTCTTAACTGTAAGTTTAGACAAACATGCTATTTCATGGGCGGAAAGAAGAAGAGCAAAATTAAAATCTACTAAAGCGTAATTATTATGTCTACAATAGAACAATCTGCAAAAGGAAAAAAAGACGGAGATATCAGATATTTAACGCCTTTAAACATTGAAACTAACAAAACTAAAAAGTATTGTCGTTTCAAAAAATCAGGAATCAAATATATCGATTATAAAGATGCTGATTTCTTATTGAAATTCGTTAATGAGCAAGGAAAAATTCTTCCTCGTCGTTTAACTGGAACTTCATTGAAATACCAAAGAAAAGTTTCTGTAGCTGTAAAAAGAGCTCGTCACTTAGCTTTAATGCCATACGTGGCCGATTTATTAAAATAATTAAAAACTCTAGTCGCTGGTTTCTGTATAAAGCAGAACCTAACTTCTAAAATATAAGGACAACAACATGGAACTTATTTTAAAACAAGACGTACAAAACTTAGGATTTAAAGATGATGTAGTATCTGTAAAACCTGGTTACGGTCGTAACTTTTTAATTCCTCAAGGTTTTGCTGCATTGGCAACTCCTTCTGCTAAAAAAGTTTTAGCTGAAAACCTAAAACAAAGAGCACATAAAGAAGCTAAAATTGTTGCTGATGCTAAAGCATTAGCTGAAACTCTTAAAGCTCTTGAAATTAAACTTACTGCAAAAGCTGGTGGAGAGAAACTTTTTGGTTCTATCACAAACATCGACATTGCTGAAGCTTTAGAGAAATCAGGTAACGCTATTGATAGAAAATTCATCACTAGTGGTATCGTTAAACGTACTGGGAAATATTCTGCGAGCGTCCGTCTTCACAGAGATGTTATCGTTGATTTACCATACGAAATTGTTGCTGAAAAGTAATAGTTTTAAAATACTATATAAAAATCCCGATGAAAATCGGGATTTTTTTGTTTAGGAAAGAAATAATAAACAGGTTTAAAGTTATTTGCATGAGCATTTTGCTTATTGCTTATAGCATAAGGAAGGCATAAAGCAAAAATAAAAATGAAATACGCAAGATTAACAAAAGAGCAATTTGATGAATTGCATGGCGAATTTGCCAGTTTTTTGGCGACGCAGGCGATTGATAAAGCAGAGTGGGATTCCATTAAAATAAATAAACCAGAAGTTGCTGAGCAGGAATTAGATGTTTTTTCAGATTTAATTTGGGAAGGTGTTCTGTCAAGAGCTGAATTTTTAGAGCATTTCTCAAAAAATCATATTTTCTTGTTTCAATGTTTTGAAACACATGTACAATCAATTGTATTGAAATCATTAGTTCCAGAAACGGATTTTTTAACACAGGAAGGTTTGCAGTGGTTAAGTGATAATATGTTTACAGAAAACGATTGAAATGAAAGTGGGTAAGAAAGTGTTTACTGAGGATCGAAATGGTTCAATTTTTGAATTGATTCAACAAGGTGCATTTTTAAGTGATGGACAATTATTTAAACAAATCAATGGTATTATTGAATCTTAAATAAGTTTTTTTCAGCGTTTAAAATAGAGAAAGGTTAAACAATATAGGTTTGTATTGTTTAGCCTTTTTTTATTTTTTTAACATTTGTTTAATCTTTAATATTTTTTTAACCACGTAGTTTTACGCATTTATTTTTGAATTCTTATAATTTTGTGATTTTGATTATTAAATTACATGTTTTACGGCTTTGATTTGTTTTTATGTTAAAATTTAATTGATTATGATTGATTTTAAGTAAGAAATAACTTTCAAAAATAAAATTTAACACAAAATAAGCATTATTTTCACACTTAGTAGATGCTTTAGGTTTTGAAGTTAAAATGCGGGTTTTTCTTATGTTTCAGCCTGTTTTTGCCATTTTTCTTTTGATTCGCTTCTAAAAAAAATGAAAATAATAGATTGTTTTTTGTTTTTATTTTCTATATTTTTGAAATAGAAATGTTAAACAAAATGATTTGTTTTATTTCTGAAGAATTATTTTTTGGTGTATGTAATGATGTTTTGTTTAATGTTTGAAGTTTTTTAAAACAAAATATTATTGATACTTTTAAATAACTTAATTAGCCTGTATATGGAATTGACAACTACTCTAATTATCAAGTTTGCGTTAAGTGTTCAATTTATTTCTGCCTTATTTTTTAGCATATTTAATGCTATAATTTTTTTTCGTGAAATATCTTTTTCTTCAATTATAAATTCTTTCCAACAATATAATTGCTTCATTAGTTTATTTTCAAACCCCAGTCGGCGGCTTTGTTTATAAATGATGTTTTGTCGTGTCTAACATTTTGATAAATACGATATTGATTATTTTAATTATAGAACTGTTTCAATTTTTAGTATTTTCTAAATAAAAAATCTTAGATAGTCTAATCAGCTTCTTTTGATATTGAATCGGTAAAATATTTTTTAATTCCCTCCCTTACATAAGTTTAATTTTCTTTTGTGAAAATTATGTATCAAACAAATCACTTCGTGAGGAAGATTGGTCTAGATCAGTATTCCCTAAAAGTTTTGAGACATTTTATTCATGATGAGTAAATACGCTCTTTATTATACATAAAAATGTATAGCAGAATTTATTTTTTTTAATGAAATGAAGATTTAAAGTTCGGCCCCAAATGTTTTAAATTTCATTTTAACTAGTTGAGTATTAATGTTTTTTAAAATTGCCTAAGCATACGTGCTTATCGCAACAGGTGTTTTATTGTCCATTTTCTAATCTTCCAAATTATGAAAAAAAATTTTACTTTTTGTGATCTCTGCTTTAAGAAGAGATTATTAGGACTATTGTTTTTATTCCTATTATGTGGTAATGCTTTTTCTCAGACTGTTTGTAGACCAGTGTCACAAACAAATAGTCAGGCGGGCTTATTATGTATCGGTTTAGATGTAAATAGTCCTACATTGGCCTATGATAACGATCCGGGCCTAACGACTTATGCAACTCTGCAAAATGCGGTCGGACTCCTTTGTATGGTTGAAGAAACCATGACATTGAATCAGACCGTGAAAGCCGGAGATGAAATTGTACTTTATTTAGGTACAGGAAATGGCTTGCTTGATGTTGGATTATTGTCTAATGTTTCAATTCAGACTAAGCTTTCGGGTGCAAACGTAGGTCCAAGAGTGGCATTAAACAGTCCAGTTTTGAACTTAAGTTTATTATCTGGAAACGCTGTAGGAGAAGTGAGATATACAGTTCCGGGTGATGCCAACCAAGTTCAAATTCAAGTAGGAGGACTTTTGAGTCTTCTTGTAAACTTAAGAGTTTATGACGTTCGTCTGGATTTTGCTAAACCTACTGTTTCTGGAGGTTTGAATCAGACGATTTGTTCTGGAACTTCAACGACATTAACTGCAACACCGGTTGCGGGAACAACGTTAGCATGGTATAGTTCAGCATCTTCTACAACGGCATTAGCAACCGGAAGCACTTACACAACGCCGAACTTAACGGTAAATACTACTTATTATATAGGTGTAGCCCGTGCTGGGGGATGTGAAGGAAATAATCGTGTACCAGTTGTAGTTAATGTTTCTAATCCTGTTGCTCCTGCAATTAGTTCTTCTGGAACAGCAGTATGTTCAAGCGGAGCGACACAGCAAACGACTTTGTCTTTAATTAACCCAATTCCAGGAACAACTTATAATTGGTATTCGACATCAAGTGGCGGAACAATATTGGCTACGGGAAATTCATATTCTCCAACAGTTCCTGTTGGAACAACTAGTTTTTATGTTGAAGCTGTGATAGGAAGCTGTATTAGTCCAACCCGAGCTCAAGTTGACGTAGTATCCACTCCAATTCCTGCAAATGCAACTGCGTTAACGCAAAGTGTAACAATTCAGTCAGGTCAAAATGCCACGTTGAGTGCAACAACATCTGAAGCAGGAGTTACTTTAAATTGGTATGATGTTGCAACAGGCGGTACAGCTCTTGCAACAAATACTTCAACTTTTACAACACCTATTTTAACTGCAACAAAAACCTACTATGTAGAAGCCCAAAGTGTAGCAGGCGGTTGTGTAAGCGCTTCAAGAGTTCCAATTACGGTAAATGTAATTTCGACTCCATTAGGAGGATGTTTACAAGCAAACAGCCAGCAAACTAGTTTAAATGGACTTTGTTTATTGTGCAGCAGTACAAATCCAGATAATTCTGTTGATGGAGATATTTCCACTGCAGCGCGTTTGACTGTTCCAGTTGGTTTAATAAACGGATGGATTCAGCAAACATTACAATTTAATAATCCAGGAAAAGCTGGAGATATTATTGATGTTGAATTAGAATTGCCAGGAGGTGTTCTTGATTTAAGTTTATTGAATTATATTAGTTTAGCAACTTATAATGGAGCAACATTTAATAATGACAGAGTTTCGATAAATAATTTAGTAAGCGTTCAACTATTAGGAGGAAATCGTTTTAAAGCGAGTATCACTGCAGGTGCAAATTTTGACCGAGTGGAGGTTCGCTTAGGAGGTTTGGCAACTGTATTGACAAGTTTAGATATTTATCAGGCAAGTTATAGATATAGCGATCCAAGTGTTACTGGAAATAAAATTATTTGCAGTGGACAAAATACAACACTAACTGCAGGCCTTGCTGTTGGAGAAACCGTTAACTGGTATTCTGCAGCCACAGGCGGTGCTTCACTGGCAGGTACTGCAGCTTTTACAACACCAAATTTAACGGCTGATACAACTTATTATGCTGAGATCACTCGAAATGGCTGTGTAAACAGTGTACGTTTTGCAGTGCCAATCACAGTTAATAATCCTGTTGCTGCAACTCTTAGCGCAGGTTCTTCTAGTATTTGTGCAGGACAATCGACAACTATAACAGTTCAGTCTCCAGTTGTGGGAACAACTTATAATTGGTACGACGCTGCAACGGCTGGAAATTTGTTATTTACAGGGACTTCTTTTACAACGCCAGTTTTAACAGGCTCAACAAATTATTATGTTGAGTCAGTAATTGGAAGCTGTTCTAGTTCAACACGTGCACAAGCTTCAATTACTGTTAATCCGTTGCCTGCAGTTCCAACTGTGGCTTCTTCAACAGTAATTATTCCTTCAGGACAAGTTGTTACTTTACAAGTTTCGAACCCTATTGCAGGCGTAGCTTATGATTGGTACGATGTTGCGACAGGAGGAACAGCATTAGTAACAGACAATCCAAGTTTTACGCCAAGTCCAGCTTTAACAGCAGACAAATCCTATTATGTTGAAGCTAGAAACACAACAAATTGTGTTAGCGCATCAAGAGCAGTAATTAATGTTGTAGTGACACCTGTAGCACCAATTACTTCTTGCTTAAAAGCAAATTCACAAGTAACTTCAAGAGGAGGATTAACAGGTTGTCTTCTTTGTTCGTCTGCTAATGATGGTTTTTCTGTTGATGCAGATGAGACAAATTTTGCGAGACTTTCAGTTCCGGTAGGATTAGTAGATGATTATATGCAACAAATGCTTACTTTTTCCACTTCAGGAAAAGCAGGAGACATTATCGATGTTGAATTAGGGATCCCAGGCGGTATTGCTGATGTAAGTGCTCTATCCTATATAAGTTTAAGAAGTTATAATGGAGGAACAGCAAACACTGATCAAGTTAATATTGGAGCATTAGTAAATGTTCAATTATTAGGAGGTGAACGTTTTAAAGCAAGCTTCGTAACATCTGGTGATTTTACTGCTGTAGAAGTTCGATTAGGAGGAATAGCAACGCTACTTACTAATTTAGATATCTATGGAGCTTCTTTCAGATATAAAGAAGCAACAGTTACTGGAGCATCTTCTCCAATTTGTTCAGGAACATCTACAACCTTAACTGCATCAACTACAGCTGGTGATACAATTAATTGGTATGATGTTGCTAGTGGAGGCACAGCTTTGGCAACAAATACATTAACTTACAATACAGGCAATTTAACTGCTTCAAAAACATATTATATTGAAGCGGTTCGTGGTGGAACTTGTATAAACAGTGTTCGTCAGCCGGTAACTGTAACAGTATTGCCTTTATCAGTTGCGGCAGATATTACTATTGCAAGTCCAGTAGTATCGTCTTGTGCTGGAACAGCGGTTTTGGCACCAACTTCTGGCTTGACAACTGCACAGTTTAAATATTATACTGACCAGTTAAAAACACAGGAAATCATCACAGGATCTACAGTGGCGGGTCAAACAGGAGTAACTTTCTCAAAAGATGGTTCAACTGGAGCGTTAACAATTAGCGGATTAGCATCTGGCGCATCTTATACATATTATATTGCTGTAGGAAATGCAACAAGCTGTGATAATGCAGTAAATACTTTGAAGCCTGTTGTTGTTAATTTTCCTGCTACTTCTACAACTTTGGCAGTAACATCGCCATTAGTTGCCTGTGGAAGTGCCAACTTAAAAAATGCAATTACGACATTAGATACAAGTGGCAATACAACTTATACTTTTTTTGATCCTTCAAATGCAGTTTTGACAGATGAAGCAGCGATGAACATAACAATTAATGGTGTTTACTCAATTCAGGCTCAAGTCAACGGAGACGATTGTCCATCTGCAAAACAACCAGTAACTGTAACAGTTAATCCACTGCCAAGCTTGACAGTTGATCCAGCTCAATCTGTGGCTCAGGGAACAAACGTAACATTAAATGCGACTTCAAACGGTACATTGGCTTGGTATAATCCACAAGGAGTGGCAATAGCAGGACCTCCATTTACTACAGGCGCTCTTAATGTTCCGGGAATTTATACTTACACAGTTGTAGCAACTTTAGGAACCTGTTCTGTTACTGGAACGCTTTCAATCAATGTTAAAGATCCTGACAATTGTCAGTCATTAACTGAACGAGTTTATGCGACAGCACAAAGTTCTGGTTCAATTGTAACGGGAGGTGTTTCTAATGGAGCAAGTGCAATTGACGGAAATCCGCAGACATTCTCAACAATCACAACAGGAGTTGGACTTTTAGGAATTGGTACAACTTGGCAAGATTTAACTTGGCCTACGACTATTGCAAAAGGAACGCCAGTAACGGTTAAACTTGGTTCCGAATACAGTGGATTGGGCGTTGCGCAGGGAGTTTCTGTCATTGGAAGAAAAGCTGGAGTAGATATTGGAGTAATGCAGTCAGTTTCTGGAGCATTATTGAATGTTCTTCCGGGAGATAATGCATACGAATTTACTTTTGTTCCTTCAAACGCAGCTGGTCCGCAAGATTATGACGGAATCAGAATTGTATCAGGAGCGGTTTTAAGTGTTGCTCAAAACACAAAGGTTTATGAAGCTTATTACAAAAAAACGGTTACTACTGTAGCATGTACACCTGGAGATATTCAGGATATCTTTTATGGAACAACTGATTTAGGACTTCCTGTAGGAGCATTAACCTCTACAGTTGGAGTAAGCGATGCATGGAATGTAGCTGATAATGACATTACTACATATGCAACAATGTATAGTGGTGTTGGTGCTCTTGCAGCAGCTGATTTGACAGTACAGTTTAAAACGCCATCTGTAGTAAGCGATACTTTGAGAATTGTAATTTCAAAACCTGCAGTTCTTTTAAATGTTAATTTATTAACTGGTTTTACTATTCAGCGTTATTTAGGAAACGTTGCAGTAGGAGCTCCAATTCAAAATACAAGTACATTATTAAGTCTAAAACTATTATCTGCCAATACTATGGCGATGGTTTTGGTATCTTCTCCAACAGAATCCTATGACAGAGTAAGAATTCGTTTTGGCGGAGTAGCAGGAGTTTTAGAATTCTTAAGAGTTCATACAGTTGAACGTGTCGCAAATACTTCTGTCATTGGTGGAGACCCTACTAATAAAGTTACGGTTTGCCCTGGAAGTAATGTCACGCTCCAAATACCAGAAGAAGCTTGTTCTACTTATGTTTGGTACGATGCTCCAACTGGAGGTTCTATTGTTGCAAGCGGTCTAACTTATACAGTTCCTTCAAATTTAGCAGCGGGAACATATAAATATTATGTTCAGCCAGTTCGTTATAATTGTGAGGCAATGACTAGAGGAGAAGTTACTGTTGAAGTTAAAGCAACTAGCCCAGAAAATCTTTTGACAGATATTACTTTAAACGGAGCAGCATCAACTACAATTTGCGCACCATCTGGAACAGTAACTTTAGCCACAACATTAACGGCTACAGGAACAATAACAAATCCTGTTTATCATTGGTATAAATTTGACGGAACAACCAGCCAGCCAGTCGCGGGAGCAACAACAGCTTCATTAACGATTAATGGTTTAACACCTGGAACTTATACTTACTTTGTTGGATTCAGTTCAGATGAATATTGTGAAACCGCTGAAGGTGACAGAAAACAAATAACTTTTACAATATTGAGACCATCTGATCAAAATGATCTTTCGGTAGATGATGTAACAGTTTGTCACGATTTATCGGCTTCTTTAACTCCAGTTGCTACAGCTTTGACAAATCCTGTATTTACTTGGTATCTTGACAGCAATAAAACACAGCCTATAGCAGATGGAGATACAAATGGCGGTATTACTTATGCAATTAATTCAGCAGGAGTATTAACTGTTTCAGGATTAACACTTGCAATGGGACCTGTTTCTTATTACGTTGCGGTTTCAAGTGATACAACTTGCGAAAATTTAGCAGGAACACTTCAGGAAGGAACCATAACACTTACAGATCCGGGAACTCCAACTACAACAGACGATACGCAAGATTTTTGTTTAATTGATGTGCCAACTGTTGCTAATATTCAGGTAAATGAATCAAATGTTGTTTGGTATTCCGTTTCAACAGGTGGAACAGCAATTGCTCCAACAACGGCATTGGCTGATGGAATTTACTATGCAGCAATAAAAGATCCTTTAACAAGCTGTGAAAGTTCAGTTCGATTAGCAGTTACAATTAAAGTGAATGATCCGGGAATACCTTCAATCACAAATACAGATCAAAAATTCTGTTTAGTTGATGCACCAACAGTTGCAAGTATCCAAGTTAGTACAGCAAATCCAGCAAATATAGTTTGGTACGATGCATTAACTGGAGGAAATGTGATTCCGTCAGCAACGGCTTTAACAACAGGTATTTACTATGCAACAATTCACGATCCAGTAACAAATTGTGAAAGCGCTCAAAGATTAGCGGTAAATATTAGTGTAACTGATCCGTTAACGCCGACAACTACTGACAATACACAAGATTTCTGTTTAGTTGATGCTCCAACAGTGGCAAATATCCAAGTAAATGAATCAAACATTGTTTGGTACAACGCTTCAACAGGCGGAACAGCAATTGCTTCAACAACAGCTTTAGCGAGCGGCAGTTATTATGCGGCAATAAAAGATCCAGTTACAAACTGTGAAAGCTCAGTTCGTTTGTTGGTTACTGTAACAGTAAGCGATCCAGGAACACCAACAACAGCAGATACTACTCAGGATTTCTGTTTAGTTGATGCGCCGACAGTTGCCAATATCCAAATTAATGCGCCAGCAGTTGGAAATATAGTTTGGTACAATGCCGCAACAGGCGGAACAGCAATTGCTTCAACAACAGCGCTGGCAAGCGGCAGTTATTTTGCAGCGATTTTTGATCCAGCAACAAACTGCGAAAGTGCTTCAAGATTAGAAATAATAATTAATGTTTCTGATCCGGGAACACCAACAACGACAAATACTGCACAGAATTTCTGTTTAGTTGATGCGCCGACAGTAGCCAATATTCAGGTAAATGCACCAGCAGTTGGAAACATTGTTTGGTACACTGCTTCAACAGGCGGAACAGCAGTTGCTTCAACAACAGCGTTGGCAAACGGCAATTATTTTGCAGCGATTCATGATCCAGCAACAAACTGTGAAAGTGCTTCAAGATTACAAGTTGCAGTTACTGTGAGTGATCCAGGAACACCAACTACAACAGATAACACACAAGATTTCTGTTTGATCAATGCTCCGACAGTGGCAAATATCCAAGTAAATGAATCAAACATTGTTTGGTACAGCAATTCAACAGGCGGAACAGCAATTGCTTCAACAACAGCTTTAGCGAGCGGCAGTTATTATGCGGCAATAAAAGATCCAGTTACAAACTGTGAAAGCTCAGTTCGTTTGTTGGTTGCTGTTACAGTATCTGATCCGGGAACACCGACAACAAATAATGCTACACAAAATTTCTGTTTAGTTGATGCACCAACGGTTGCTAATATCCAAATAAATGCACCAGCAGTTGGAAATATTGTTTGGTACACTGCCGCAACAGGCGGAACAGCAGTTGCTTCAACAACAGCGTTGGCAAGCGGCAGTTATTTTGCAGCGATTTTTGATCCAGCAACAAACTGCGAAAGTGCTGTAAGATTAGAAATAGTAATTAACGTTTCTGATCCAGGAACACCAACAACGGCAAATGCTGCACAGAATTTCTGTTTGGTTGATGCGCCGACAGTAGCCAATATCCAAATAAATGCACCAGCAGTTGGAAACATTGTTTGGTACACTGCTTCAACAGGCGGAACAGCAGTTGCTTCGACAACAGCGTTGGCAAACGGCAATTATTTTGCAGCGATTCATGATCCAGCAACAAACTGTGAAAGCGCTTCAAGATTACAAGTTGCAGTTACTGTTTCTGATCCAGGAACACCTACAACTACAGATAATACACAAGATTTCTGTTTGATCAATGCTCCGACAGTTGCAAATATCCAAGTAAATGAATCAAACATTGTTTGGTACAGCACTTCAACAGGCGGAACGGCAATTGCTTCAACAACGGCTTTAGCGAGCGGCAGTTATTATGCAGCAATAAAAGATCCAGTTACAAACTGTGAAAGCTCAGTTCGTTTGTTGGTTACTGTTACTGTAAGCGATCCAGGAACACCGACTACAGCAGATACTACTCAGGATTTTTGTTTAGTTGATGCGCCGACAGTTGCCAATATCCAAATAAACGCACCAGCAGTTGGAAATATAGTTTGGTACACTGCCGCAACAGGCGGAACAGCAATTGCTTCAACAACAGCGTTGGCAAGCGGCAGTTATTTTGCAGCGATTTTTGATCCAGCAACAAACTGTGAAAGTGCTGTAAGATTAGAAATTGTAATTAATGTTTCTGATCCGGGAACACCAACAACGGCAAATGCTGCACAGAATTTCTGTTTGGTTGATGCGCCGACAGTAGCCAATATTCAAGTAAATGCGCCAGCAGTTGGAAACATTGTTTGGTACACTGCTTCAACAGGCGGAACAGCAGTTGCTTCAACAACAGCTTTGGCAAACGGCAATTATTTTGCAGCGATTTTTGATCCAGCAACAAACTGTGAAAGTGCGATAAGATTACAAGTTGCAGTTACTGTATCTGATCCAGGAACACCTACAACTACAGATAATACACAAGATTTCTGTTTGATCAATGCTCCGACAGTGGCAAATATCCAAGTAAATGAATCAAACATTGTTTGGTACAGCAATTCAACAGGCGGAACAGCAATTGCTTCAACAACAGCTTTAGCGAGCGGCAGTTATTATGCGGCAATAAAAGATCCAGTTACAAACTGTGAAAGCTCAGTTCGTTTGTTGGTTGCTGTTACAGTATCTGATCCGGGAACACCGACAACAAATAATGCTACACAAAATTTCTGTTTAGTTGATGCACCAACGGTTGCTAATATCCAAATAAATGCACCAGCAGTTGGAAATATTGTTTGGTACACTGCCGCAACAGGCGGAACAGCAGTTGCTTCAACAACAGCGTTGGCAAGCGGCAGTTATTTTGCAGCGATTTTTGATCCAGCAACAAACTGCGAAAGTGCTGTAAGATTAGAAATAGTAATTAACGTTTCTGATCCAGGAACACCAACAACGGCAAATGCTGCACAGAATTTCTGTTTGGTTGATGCGCCGACAGTAGCCAATATCCAAATAAATGCACCAGCAGTTGGAAACATTGTTTGGTACACTGCTTCAACAGGCGGAACAGCAGTTGCTTCGACAACAGCGTTGGCAAACGGCAATTATTTTGCAGCGATTCATGATCCAGCAACAAACTGTGAAAGCGCTTCAAGATTACAAGTTGCAGTTACTGTGTCTGATCCAGGAACACCGACTACTACAGATAATACACAAGATTTCTGTTTGATCAATGCTCCGACAGTTGCAAATATCCAAGTAAATGAATCAAACATTGTTTGGTACAGCACTTCAACAGGCGGAACGGCAATTGCTTCAACAACGGCTTTAGCGAGCGGCAGTTATTATGCAGCAATAAAAGATCCAGTTACAAACTGTGAAAGCTCAGTTCGTTTGTTGGTTACTGTTACTGTAAGCGATCCAGGAACACCGACTACAGCAGATACTACTCAGGATTTTTGTTTAGTTGATGCGCCGACAGTTGCCAATATCCAAATAAATGCACCAGCAGTTGGAAATATAGTTTGGTACAATGCCGCAACAGGCGGAACAGCAGTTGCTTCAACAACAGCGCTGGCAAGTGGCAGTTATTTTGCAGCGATTTTTGATCCAGCAACAAACTGCGAAAGTGCTTCAAGATTAGAAATAGTAATTAATGTTTCTGATCCAGGAACACCGACAACGACAGATAACACGCAAGATTTCTGTTTAGTAAATGCACCAACTTTTGCAAGTATTCAGGTGAATGAGGCAAATGTAGTTTGGTACAGCACTTCAACAAGCGGAACAGCAATTGCATCAACTACAGCTTTAACAAGCGGTACTTATTTTGGAGCAATAAAAGATCCTATAACAAACTGTGAAAGCGCAACGCGTTTACAAGTAGCAGTTTCGGTAACTGATCCAGCTACACCAACAACGACTAATAATGCTCAAGTTTTCTGTCCTGGAAATGCACCAGCAGTGGCAAGTATTCAAGTAAATGAAGCAAATGTTGTTTGGTACAGTACTGCAACAGGTGGAACAGTAATTCCAGCAACTACAGCTTTAACTACAGGTGTTTATTATGGAGCTATAAAAGATCCAGTTACGGGTTGTGAAAGCAGTGTGAGATTACTGGTAAATGTAACAGTAGGAAAAACTATAAATCCTACTACAAACAATGCTTCACAAAGTTTCTGCTCTACAGCAGCGCCAACGATTGCAAGCATTCAAGTAAATGAAGCCAATGTTGTTTGGTACAGTACCGCAACAGGCGGAACTGCAATTCCATCAACAACTGCATTAACAACTGGTGTTTATTTTGGAAATATTATAGATGCAGCAACAGGCTGTGAAAGCTCAACTCGTTTGCAGGTAACGGTTACGGTAACAAATCCAAGTCCGACGCCAACTACAAACAATATGACGCAAAACTTCTGTACGTTGAATTCACCTACAGTTGCAAATCTTCAGGTAAATCAAGCAAATGTGATTTGGTACAGTACAGCAACTGGCGGAACAGCAATTCCAGCAACAACAGCATTAGTTACAGGAACTTATTACGGAGTTGTTTCAAGCGCAATAGGTTGTGAGAATCCAGTTCGTTTAGCAGTTGTGGTAAATGTAAATACTCCAGGAGTAGTTACAACGCCAAGAACAGCACAAACATTCTGTTTATCAAAATTGCCAACAATTGCTAATATCTTGGTAAACGAGCCAAATGTAGTTTGGTATTCTACAGCAACAGGAGGAACTCCTTTAGCTGCAAACACGCAATTAACGGCTGGAACTTATTATGCTGCAGCACTTAGCAATACTACAAATGGATGTGAAGGTGCAACAAGATTAGGTGTAACAATTGCATTTGAAAATGATGCTTTGGTTCCAATAACATCTAGCGATGATACTCCTTGTGTTTTCCAAGGTGTGACTTATTCAATTGCAAATGGCAAATCAAATTATGTTTGGTCTGTTACAAATGGTAAAATTATTTCTGGTGGAGGAACTGCTGATGGAAATGTAACGATTTCATGGTCTGATATTGGTTCTGGCCAAGTAAAAGTTACCTACATCAATACTTGTGATGAAACAACTACTAAAACATTAAATGTTACAGTAGCAACTTGTTCAGATTTAACGATTACCAATACAGTAAGTAATCCAACTCCAAACTTTGGTGAACAGATTACATTTACCGTAACAGTAAACAATGTTGGACAAGGAAATTTCATAAATACACTTGTAAGCGACTTATTGCCTAACGGTTATGAATTGATCAGTTCAAGCACAACTCAAGGAACATTTGACCCGAAAACACAGCTTTGGACAATTCCAACGCTAAATGCAGGTCAGAGCGTAGTACTTACAATTGTTGCCGAAGTAGTCCATGGAAGCGATTATCTATCTGTTGCAACTATTGAAATATCAACTCCTTTAGATGTTTCTGCGGCAAACAATACGGCTTCAGTTTCTGTTGATCCAATTTGTTTGACAGTTTACAATGAGTTCACTCCAAATAATGATGGAGCAAATGACTTATTCAGAATTGACTGTATCGAAACGTATCCAAATAATGAGTTGAAAGTTTACAACAGATACGGTGCATTGGTTTACAGCAAACAACATTATGAAAATGATTGGAACGGAACTGCCAATGTATCTGGAGTTATTAGTAGAGGAGATATGCTGCCAACAGGTACTTATTTTTATGTGATAGACATTGGAGATGGAACGGTTAAAAAAGGATGGTTATCTATAATGAGATAAGCAGACGATGTTAATCATCTAATTAATTAAACTAAATAAGTATCGTTATGAAACTATATATAAAATCACTGAAGAAAACATATTTTATTCTAATATGTTCTTTTATTACATTCTGTGCCAGTGCACAGCAAGATCCAGAGTACACGCAGTATATGTACAATACTATGGCGGTAAATCCAGCTTATGCTGGGTCTACCGGTACTTTAGAAGCAACACTTTTACACCGTTCTCAATGGGTTGGAATTTCTGGAGCGCCAGAAACGCAGTCTTTTTCTATTCACGCACCGCTTCGAAATGAGAAAGTTGGTTTGGGACTTAGCGTCGTTAACGACAAAATAGGTCCGTCAAACGAACTTTATCTTGATGGAAACTTTTCTTATTCAATTCCTTTAGGATATGAAAAAAGATTGGCTTTCGGTTTAAAAGCTGGTATGAGAATGTTAAATGTAGATTGGTCAAAAGGAAGATATTACGATCCAAATGATGTTTTGCTAAATCAGAATATTGACAATCAAGCAAAATTAGCAGTTGGAGCGGGAATCTATTATTATACTGATAAATGGTATCTAGGCGCCTCAATTCCAAGTTTCATCCAAAATTCTTATTACGATGATGTTCAGGAATCTATTGACTTCGATCGTTTACATTATTATTTCATGGGAGGTTATGTTTTTGATTTGAATCCAAATTTAAAATTCAAACCTGCATTTTTAGTAAAAGCAGTGACTGGAGCTCCAGTTACTGCTGATATCTCGGCGAATTTTATGATTGCTGAGAAATTTGTGATCGGGGGTTCCTACAGAACAGATGATTCTGTAAGTATCTTGGCTGGTTTTCAAATTTCTAAAAGTTTTTATGTCGGATACGCTTTCGATTATACCGTTAGCGATCTGAATAAATACAATGACGGATCGCACGAAATCATCTTGCGTTATCAGTTCAATAAAGGCGAAAGTAAAATTAAATCCCCTCGATTCTTCTAAATCAAAAACCTATGAAAAAACTATATATCCTAAGTTTAGTCTTGAGCATTACGTTTAGTTTTGCTCAGAAGACTAATTTAAAAAAGGCCGATGCTTTGTTTAGAAACTATGCTTACGCAGATGCTTCAAAAGCATACGAAGAAATTTTGCAAAACAGCAAAAATCCGTCAGCACAAACCTTAAAAAATGCGGCCGACTCGTATTATTTTATTTCCGATGAAAGAAATGCTTTAAAATGGTATAAAAAACTATACGAAGCACAAGGAAATAATTTGACTGATATTTATTATCTGCGTTATATTCAAACACTTAAAGGCGTAATGGATTATGACGATGCAGATAAAATGACAAAAGAATACTTGACTAAAAAAGGTGATCAAAAAGAAGTCAACCGATATCTTGCTCAAAAGAAAGAAATGGACAGTTTGTCTAAAGCAAAATCGTTGTACTCAATTAAAAACCTGGATATTAATACTAGTAAATCTGATTTTGGAGCAACATATTTTCAAGACCAAATCGTATTTACTTCTGCCAGAGACACCACAAAGTTTAGTGAAAAGTTATATACATGGAACAATCAGCCTTTCTTGAATCTTTATTTGGCAGAAAGAAATCCTGCCGATGGAAGCTTGTTCAACGAAAAACTGTTTCTTCCAAATGTAATGACAAAGTATCACGAAGCAACTGCATCTTTTGATGCCAGCGGGAAAACAATTTATTATTCTACAAACATTGTCAAAAAGAATAAATTGGTTATTGACGAAAGTAAAACCAATAATTTTCAAATAGTTAAAGGCGATATTGTAAATAATAAATTAGAAAATCCGCAACAGGTTTTCTTTGATAATAAAGATTATTCTGTTGGGCATCCTTCTTTAAGTGAAGATGGAAAATGGCTTTTCTTTGCTTCAGATATGCCGGGTGGAGCGGGTGAAACGGATCTATACTATGTGAAGATTGCGGCGGATGGAACAATGAGTTCTCCCGTAAATCTTGGGCCTAAAATCAATACAATTGGAAATGAGGTTTTTCCATATTTCCGTAACGGAAAACTTTATTTTTCTTCAGATGGACATTATGGTTATGGAGATTTAGATGTTTATGAAAGCAATCTTTTAGCCGATGGAACTTTTTCAGCGCCAGTTAATTTAGGGCCGCCAATTAACAGCAATAAAGATGATTTCTCTTTTATAATTGACAGTGCAGATACTTATGGCTATGTTTCATCAAACCGAGCCGGCGGAAAAGGAGACGATGATATTTATTCTTTTGTTAAAGGAAAACCGGTTTGCAATCAGACTATTTCGGGTATGGCAATAGATAAAAAGACCAGATTGCCTCTTACAGACGTTTCGATTATGGCGTATAATTCATATACTGAAGTACTTGGCGAAACTAAAACAAATTTTGAAGGTAAATATGCCATCGAAGTGCCTTGCGGAAAAATTGTAAAAATGATTGCTGCAAAACCAAACTATGCCAGTGACGAAAAAACCGTTGAGACTACCAAGGAAAATGGAGGCGAAATTAAAGATGTCAATTTTGAATTGAGTAATTATGATGATTTAGTAGTCAAAAACAAAGGCGTTGAAAAAGTTGATGTAAAACCAATTTACTTTGATTATGACAAATATGATATCACCCCACTAGCGGTTGAAGAATTAACAAAAGTAGTCTTTATCATGCAAAAATTTCCAAACATCAGAATCAAAATTGAGTCGCACACAGATTCGCGTGGAAAGGATTCATACAACTTGAAACTTTCAGATAACAGAGCAAAATCAACCCGCGATTACATTATTTCTCAAGGGATTGACGCTTCTCGCATTGAAAGTGCAATAGGTTATGGCGAAAGCCGATTGATTAACAAATGTAAAAACGGCGTAAAATGTACTGAAGAAGAACATTTGTTAAATAGACGCTCTGACTTTATTATTATCCAAAAATAGTTTTATATTTGCACGCTAATTATTTGATTATCAGTGTAAAAATATAAAACGTAGAAACCATTTGGAAGTTGGTTTTGTTTAATTCTTTTTTAAAGAATAGTGGACAAGAAGAAAATCAGGCTGCAATTCGTTGTTGCCTGATTTTTGAATTTTTAAAACTTTTGTTTTTTGATGTTTTTCAGCAAAAATAATTCTAATTTTGATCTTTCAGTTATTCTAAATTACCAGACATCATTATAATATCATATGAGTATTCAAGAAACAATTCAAAATTTAAGAGACGAACTTAACCAGCACAATTACAATTATTATGTGCTTGATAATGCCACAATTTCAGATTATGATTTTGATATTAAATTAAAAGAACTTCAAGATTTAGAAAACAAACATCCCGAATTTTTTGACGAGCATTCACCAACGCTGCGCGTAGGAGGAGCAATTACTAAAAACTTTAAAACAATTGCGCATCGCTATCGTATGTATTCTTTGGATAATTCATATTCAAAAGAAGATTTATTGGATTGGGAAAACCGTATTCAGAAAGTTTTAGGAAACGTAAAATTAGAATATACGTGTGAATTAAAATATGATGGAGCATCAATAAGCATTACTTACGAAAACGGAAAACTGGTTCAGGCTTTAACGCGCGGAGATGGTTTTCAAGGTGATGAGGTTACAAATAATATTAAAACAATTAAATCAGTTCCGCTTGAGTTAAAAGGAAATTATCCAGAAACATTTGATATTCGCGGCGAAATTATTTTACCATTTGCCGGTTTTGAAAAAATGAATCAAGAATTAATTGAAATAGGCGAAACTCCATATTCAAATCCTAGAAATACTGCTTCTGGAAGTTTAAAACTTCAAGATAGCGCTGAGGTTGCCAAACGCCCATTAGAATGTTTATTGTATTTTGTAACCGGAAATAATTTGCCGTTTTCTACTCAATATGAAGGATTAGAATCGGCTAGAAAATGGGGATTTAAAGTTCCCAAAGAAGCAAAATTAGTAGGTAGTATGAATGAAGTTTTTGATTTCATTGATTATTGGGACACACATCGCCACAATTTGCCTTATGAAACAGATGGTGTAGTCGTAAAAGTAAACAGTATTCAGCATCAGGAAGAATTGGGCTATACAGCAAAATCGCCACGCTGGGCAATGGCTTACAAATTCAAGGCAGAACAAGTTTCTACTAAATTAAATTCAATTTCTTATCAAGTTGGCCGTACGGGAGCGATAACTCCGGTTGCAAATCTGGAGCCTGTTCAATTGGCAGGAACTATTGTAAAAAGAGCTTCTTTGCATAATGCAGATCAAATTGAAAAATTAGATATCAGAATAAATGATACAGTTTTTGTTGAAAAAGGAGGAGAAATTATTCCAAAAATTATTGCAGTAGATTTAGATAAACGACCAGATAATTCAGAAAAAACAGAATATATTACGCATTGCCCTGAATGCCAGACGGAATTAGTGAGAAATGAAGGTGAAGCAAATCATTATTGTCCAAATTTCTACGGATGTCCTCCGCAGATTATTGGCCGAGTACAACATTATATTTCAAGAAAGGCAATGGATATTGAAGGACTTGGAGGTGAAACGGTTGCCTTGCTTTTCAAAAATGATTTAGTGCATAATTACGCCGATTTATATGAATTGAAAGTTGAAGATATTTTGCACTTAGAAAGGATGGCGCAAAAATCGGCAGAGAATTTAGTAAACGGAGTTGAAAAATCTAAAGAAATTCCTTTTGAAAGCGTTCTATTTGCACTTGGAATTCGTTTTGTAGGCGAGACTGTTGCGAAAAAATTGGCTAAGCATTATAAAAATATTGATGCTTTAAGCCAAGCTTCTTTAATGGATTTGATTTTAGTTGATGAAATTGGAGAACGAATTGCCAAAAGCGTAATTGAATTTTTTGAAAATGAAGAAAATAAAAAAATAATTGAACGCTTAAGAAATTATGGAGTTCAATTTGAAATAGTTGAAAAAATTAACCCCAACGCTACTGAAAAATTCATCGGAAAAACATTTGTAGTTTCAGGAGTTTTCGCTCAGTTTTCACGAGATGAATTAAAGAAAGCAATCGAAGATAATGGTGGAAAGGTAGGGAGTTCAATTTCTGCAAAAACAGATTTTGTTGTTGCGGGCGATAATATGGGACCAGCAAAATTAGAAAAAGCCAATAAATTAAATATTCCTATATTATCGGAGGAAGATTTTATAACTAAATTAAATGAAAGCGAATAAACCGTCGTTGATTTTATTCTTTGTAGCATTATTGTTTACAATTATTTTAGATAGCACAAAACAGGATATTTTGGCTATTTATGCAAAAGCTGTTGTACTGCCGGCTATTTTCTTCTATTTTATTATCAGCAGTGATTTTAAAATTGGAAAAACAGAGGGTTTTATTTTTTTCTTTTGCTTCATTGGCCAGGTTTTTGACCTTATGGATGTTGAAATTTCAGAAATAGGAGGCGTGCTGAGCTTTTTAGTTGTTTACTTATTGATTATAAAGCTTTTTGTAATAGACCACGAAAAAATTAAATTAAGAAGAAAAGATGTTCTTCCTGTTTCTATCGTGGTCATATTTATTGTCTATTTGCTCGTTTCAGTGTTAAGCCTTAAGTTTGACAACATGAAAAAATTTAACTTGCTGTACACTGTTTACGGAATTGTATTGAGTGTAATGAGTTATTATTCGTTTGTAAGTTATATTACAAAAGGAACGCATTTAGCACTTTTAATGTCTTTAATGGCAGTAAGCTATATATTTTCAGACATCTTTTATATTTTCAACCAATACTTTTCATACTCAGTAGTTTTGGTTTTAATTCGTGATATAACACAAATTTTAGCCTACTATTTTATGGTTGAATATTTTCTTGAAAAAACAAAAATGCAAAAGAAGATGTTATACAATAATTGATTTTCCTTGGTTTGTATGATTTTTGTTTTTGTCAAAATAAAAATCAATACGACCTAAATTAATTCCATAACAGCCAACTTGGTTAACCAATACATTTTCGCCGACTTTGTTTTTAGCAATAGTTGGTTTGTCAAGAAAAGTATGCGTGTGTCCGCCAATAATCAAATCAATATCTTGCGTTAATTCGGCAAATTTTAAATCACAGATTTTGGTTGGCTCATCTTTATAATTATAACCAAGATGCGAAAGGCAGATAACCAAATCACATTTTTCTTCTTTCTTTAATAATTGAGTCATATCCTGAGCGATTTCTACAGGATCGTTATAGACAGTTTCCTTATACATTTTTTTGTCAACTAAACCGTCAAGCTCAATTCCTACACCAAAAACACCCACTTTAATTCCGTTTTTGTTGAAAATTTTATAAGGCTTTACAAGTCCGTTCATTACGGTATTTTTAAAGTCATAATTAGAATTGATAAATTCAAATTTAGCATGAGGCATTTGTGCATATAAACCTTCTACACCATTATCGAAATCATGATTTCCAATTGTCGAAGCATCATATTTCATCATGCTCATCAATTTAAATTCAAGTTCACCTCCATAATAATTAAAATAGGGAGTTCCCTGAAAAATATCTCCTGCATCTAACAAAAGCACATTTGGGTTTTCTTGACGAATAGTTTCAATAAGCGCTGCACGTCGAGATACGCCACCTTTATTTGCATTACGAGGATCATCAGCTGGAAAAGGATCTATATGGCTGTGAACATCATTGGTATGCAAAACGGTCAAATGTTTAATATCGTTAGTTTCAAAACTGCTCAATGACAAACCTAAACTCAATAGAGCAGTACTGGCAGCAGTTTTTTCGATAAATTCTCTTCTTTTCATTGGATATATTTTTTTGCGTAAACGCGGGTAATTTTATTTTTTCTTGAAATCTTATTCTTCTGTAATTCTGATATCTCTTGGCACCGGAATCGTGTCAACTTCTTTAAAATAATCAATCAATACATCTCGAAGTTTATAATTTAAATCATATTTCTGAACACCTTTTGCAAAGAAACTCATGTTGTCTCCACCATTTGCTAAATAATCATTTGTTGCAACATAATAAACTTTGTTGATGTCAAAAGGTTTTCCTTGAATCAGAATATTTTTTGCCGTTTTATCTTGAGCAATTGTAAAAGTCATTCCAGATAAAGGCTGCGGTTTTTTCTCCTTAATAATATAAGCAGCAATATCAAGAATTTGTTGTCCTTTTAAAGCTACAACTACTAGATTGTTTTCAAAAGGCATAATTTCAAAAGCAGTTCTGCTTGTCACATTTCCTTTTGGAAGAATAGCGCGGATCCCACCATGATTTAAAAGACATAAATCAATAGTTTTGTTTTCGCGCTTTTTGAAAACTAAATTTCCTCTTTGTACACAAACATCTGCCAATAGACAACCAATTGTTGTTTGCCATTTTCCACTGCTTTTATCAAGGGTTTCAGGGGAATAAGCTAAAACGCTGTCTAAATCCTTATTAATATGGTCGCGATAGGGCTTAATAAAACTTTCAATTTGAGGAGTTTCTGCTCCTTTTTCAGTTATCGGAAGCTGTTTTCCTTCTATTTTAGTTAAATTGTAGTTTTTTGGACTGCAAGAATAAATAAAAAAAAGTGTTAAGAATATAACAAAAAGTTTTAAAAATCCGTTATACTTTTTTAGTTTTACCATTTTAAATGCGACTTAAATAATTAATTTTGTAATCTGGTAAAAATACTATGTTTTTAAATTATATAAAGGAATTATTTGTAAAAAAATCATTAAAAAATAATCTGAATAATGTAAAAACCGAAGTCTTTACAAGGAATGTACAAACAATTGGTTTATTGGTAGATGAGACCAAATTTCATTATTCAAAGGATTTAGCAAAAGAGTTTGAATGTTATGGAATTGATTCTGAAAACATAAAAATCGTTGCTTACAAAGGTAAATTAAAGAAGAAAAAAACGTACTCAAGACCAACTTTTGGTAAAAAAGACATCAATTGGAGGGGAGAAGTGACAGTAGATTTTCTAAATGATTTTACTGAAACAGAATTTGATCTTTTGATTAGTTATTATGACATTGAAAAAGCAATTTTGATGATGATCACTAGCAAATCAAAAGCGAAGTTTAAAGTTGGATTTTCATCAGTAAATAAAAATTTAAACCGATGGATGATCGACACGGAAATAGAGAACTATAAAGTATTTGTTTCTGAGTTATTTAGGTATTTAAAAAGTATAAAATAAATTATAATTAAAATATGCAATCATTAATAGGAACTGGTGTTGCGCTTGTAACTCCATTTAAAAAAGATTTTTCAGTTGACATCGAGGCTTTACAGCGAATTGTAAATTTCTCTATCGATGGAGGAGTTGAATATCTGGTTGTTATGGGAACAACAGCAGAAAATGCTACCCTTACATCAGAAGAAAAAGAGCTGGTTATAAAGACAGTAATCGATGTAAATAAAGGAAGATTGCCTCTAGTTCTTGGAGTGGGAGGGAATAACACTATGGAGATTGTTAAGGAATTAAAAACGAGAGATTTTTCAGCTTTTGAAGCTATACTTTCAGTTTCTCCTTATTATAATAAACCAACTCAGGAAGGAATTTATCAGCATTTTAAAGCAATTGCTGAAGCTTCTCCAATTCCTGTAATCTTATATAATGTTCCAGGAAGAACTTCAAGTAATATGCTTCCTTCAACAGTAATTCGTCTTGCTAATGATTTTGAAAATGTTGTAGCAATAAAAGAAGCTGCTGGCGATATGGCTCAAGCTTTACAATTGATAAAAAATGTACCAAAAGATTTTCTTGTAATTTCTGGAGATGATATGATCGCATTGCCAATTGTTTTAGCTGGCGGAGCAGGTGTAATCTCTGTAATTGGACAAGGTTATCCGAAAGAATTCTCAGAAATGATTCGTTTAGGTTTGAACAGAAAAGTAAATGAGGCATTTAAAACACAATATTTCTTGGCAGATTGTATCGACATGATTTTCGAACAAGGAAATCCTGCTGGAATAAAACAAGTCTTTCAAGCCCTTGGAATTGCTGACAATACGGTGCGTTTGCCACTGGTGGCTGTTGATGAATCTTTGGCTTCAAGGTTAAATGATTTTGTGAAAAGCAGTATCAAAGCAGAGTAAGACTGACGCGATTTTATTATACAAAAAAAATATTTTGTAGTAGCTAAATTAATAACTAAATTTGCCACCGGAACTTCGGTGTGATTTTGCTTTGGCATAATTGTCTAAGAAATCATAATAAAAGTAAGAAAATGAAAAAAATAGTATCTCTATTAATTGTTGTTGTCCTTTTTTGTTCTTGTAGTGATTACCAAAAGGTATTAAAAAATGAAGATGTTGCAGCAAAATTTGAAATGGCAACAAAAATGTATGATGCAGGCAAATATTCAAAAGCGATTCGCCTTTTTGAGCAATTAGCACCATCATATAGAGGTAAGCCTCAGGCTGAAAAGCTTTTTTATATGTTTTCACAATCTTACTATAAAACGCATCAGTATTATTTAGCTGGTTATCAATTTGAAAGTTTTGTGTCAGGTTATCCACGAAGCGAAAAAGTACAGGAAGCAGCGTTTTTAGGCGCATACAGCTATTCAAAATTAGCTCCTGTTTACAGTTTAGATCAGGCTGATACGGTAAAAGCTTTGGAGAAATTACAGGCATTTATTGATAATTATCCTAATTCTGAATATATAGCTCAGGCTAATGAGACTGTGAAGGTTTTAAATGGAAAATTAGAGAAAAAAGCATACGAAAATGCTAAAGGTTATAATACGATTGCAGATTATAAATCAGCTTTAGTTGCATTTGATAATTTTATTGCTGATTTCCCTGGAACTCCATTTAAAGAAGATGCACTGTTTTATAAATACGATTCGGCATATAAATTGGCTATAAACAGTATTCCTCAAAAAATGGAAGAGCGTTTGAATGTTGCAAAAGTAGCTTACAGCAACTTAGTTAAGTTTAAAAGCGATACAAAATACAAAAAACAGGCAGACGAAATGAATGCCCGCGTTGAAACTGATTTACAAAAATATACTAAATAAAAAAAAGTCATGGATTTAAAAAAGACGAATGCTCCTGTAAATACAATAACATATAATAAAACTGTTATTGAAGAGCCAACAGGAAATGTGTATGAAGCAATTACCATTATGGCTAAAAGAGCAAATCAGATTAATTCTGAAATTAAAAAAGAATTGACTGAGAAATTAGAAGAGTTTGCTACTTATAATGATAGTCTTGAAGAAGTTTTTGAAAATAAAGAACAAATTGAAGTTTCTAAATTTTACGAAAAATTACCAAAACCACATGCTTTAGCTGTTCAGGAATGGTTAGACGGTAAAACTTACCACAGAGGTTCAAACAAATAATATAGTATAATGTCAGTTTTAAACGGGAAAAAAATTTTACTGGGAGTTTCCGGTGGAATTGCAGCCTATAAAACAGCCTCATTAGTACGACTTTTTATAAAAGCAGGTGCACATGTCCAAGTGATAATGACACCTGCTTCTAAGGATTTTGTAACACCACTTACGTTATCTACCTTATCAAAAAATCCTGTACATTCCAGTTTCTTTAATGAAGATGATCAAGATGCTGTCTGGAACAATCATGTTGATCTGGCACTTTGGGCTGATTTAATGCTAATTGCTCCGGCAACTGCAAATACGTTGTCTAAAATGACAACAGGAAACTGCGATAATCTTTTAATTGCTACTTATTTATCGGCTAAATGTCCAGTTTATTTTGCTCCGGCAATGGATTTGGATATGTATAAACATCCTTCAACTTTGTCAAGCTTTGCTGCTTTAAAGCAGTTTGGAAATGTAATGATTCCTGCTGAAAATGGTGAATTGGCAAGCGGTTTGTCTGGCGAAGGCCGAATGGCTGAACCCGAGAATATCATAGCTTTTCTTGAAGCTGATTTAGAAAGCAAGCTTCCATTAAAAGGAAAAAAAATACTTATTACTGCGGGACCAACATACGAAGCGATAGATCCTGTGCGTTTTATTGGAAATCATTCATCTGGAAAGATGGGGTTTGATATCGCAAATGAAGCTGCAAAATTAGGTGCGCAAGTGACTCTAGTTGCCGGCCCAACACATTTTAAAGCTAAAAATAGCTTAGTTGAAGTAGTAAATGTGGTTTCTGCGCAAGACATGTACGATGCTTGTCATTTATATTTTAATAACGTAGATGTGGCTATTGCGGCTGCGGCCGTAGCAGATTATAAGCCTAAAGTTGTGGCACTGCAAAAAATTAAAAAAGCAGCCGAAGAATTTTCAATTGAGCTTGAAAAAACAAAAGATATTTTAGCTTCCTTAGGGGCAATAAAGAAAGAGCAGTTTTTAATTGGTTTTGCTTTAGAAACTCAAAATGAAATTGAAAATGCGAAGCTGAAAATTCAGAAAAAAAACTTAGATTTGATAGTTCTTAATTCCTTGCAAGATGAAGGCGCAGGTTTTAAAAAAGAAACCAATAAAGTCACTTTTATTGATAAAGATTTTAAAATCGAACCAATGGAATTAAAATCAAAAGAGTCTGTTGCTGTTGATATTTTAAACAAAGTGATTTTGCATTTTGCAAAATAAATTCCCTTTATTGGAGTTTAGGTTAAAGTATCAATAGTAATTTAGCATCAACACAAATCTTTTTTTATGAATAAAGCAGTTACAGTTTTAATGTTTTTGATTTTTGGCTTTACTCAAGCGCAACAGCTAAATTGTATTGTGACTATAAATACTGAAAGGCTTCCAAATCCTAATCAGCAGGTTTTTAAAACACTTCAGACTTCATTGTCAGAATTTGTAAATAAAACAGATTGGACGGGCTCAGTATTAAAACAGAATGAGCGTATAAACTGTTCGATGTATATTACATTGTCTTCAAACAATTCAGATCAATTTACAGGAACTATTCAAGTACAGTCGTCACGATTGATTTTTAATTCTACTTATTCTTCTCCTGTATTAAATTTTAATGATAAAGATTTTAGTTTTAGATATACAGAATATGAACCGTTATTATTTAATCCAACAACTTTTGAGTCTAATTTAGTTTCTATTGTTTCTTTTTATAGTTACATGATTTTAGGAATGGATGCTGATACTTTTCAATTGGGAGCTGGTAATCAATATCTTCAAACGGCTCAAAATATTGCAAATGTTGCCCAGCAAGGTGGTTTTAAAGGCTGGAGTCAGGCTGACGGAATTCAAAATCGTTATTATTTAATAACAGATATGATTTCCCCAATGTATAGTGACTTGCGTCAGGCTACTTTTATGTACCACTCAGGATTGGATACCATGAGTGATGATTTAAAAGGAGCAAAGGAAAAAATTAAAGCGTCTTTATTGCTAATTGGAAGATTTAATAGTGTTAAACCGAATGCCTTTTTGACGAGAGTCTTTTTTGACGCAAAGTCAGATGAGATAACTTCAATCTTTTCTGGTGGTCCAAGTATTACGGTTACAGATTTAACCGATGTTTTAAATAAAGTTTCGCCATTGAATAGTACAAAATGGGCGCAAATTAAGTTTTAGTTGGTTTTTTAGTCTTACTTTTACTTTCTCTCATTAACTTTTATCTACATATTATTTTATGATTACTTCTCTGTCGATTAAAAATTATGCTTTGATTGAAAAGCTTTCTATTGATTTTTCAAAAGGATTTTCAATAATTACAGGTGAAACAGGAGCAGGTAAATCGATTATTTTAGGTGCTCTTGGGCTAGTTTTAGGAAAAAGAGCTGATTTAACTTCTTTAAAAAATAAAGAAGAAAAATGCATAATCGAAGCACAGTTTGAAATTTCAAAATACAACTTAAAAGATTTTTTTGAAGCAAATGATTTGGATTATGAAGATGAAACCATTATTCGACGTGAAATTCTACCTTCAGGAAAATCCCGCGCTTTTATAAATGACAGTCCAGTAAATCTTCAGGAATTGCAGGATTTAAGTCTGTTTTTAATTGATATTCATTCGCAGCAGCAAACTCAGGAATTGTCCGATGAAAGTGTTCAGTTTAAAATAATTGATGCTATTGCAAATAATGGAGATGTTATTTTAGATTATCAGAAATTACTAAAAACATATAAATCAGATAAATCAAAACTTAATGCATTGCTGAAAAAGCAAAGTGATTCTGGAAAAGAGCAGGAATACAATACTTTTTTATTGAATGAATTGGTTGCTGCTAAACTAAAATCAGGAGAGCAAGCGGAACTAGAGGCTGATTTTGAGAAATTAAATAATGTTGAAATTATAAAAGAATCAATTGATAAATCGTTAGTAATTGCTAATGAAGAACAATTTGGTGTATTGCATAATTTAAATGAAGTAAAAGCAACACTTCAAAAAATCGCTCCATTTTCGACCGAATATCAAAATCTTTTTGAAAGAATTATAAGTTTGACAATCGAATTTGACGATGTTTCAAAAGAACTGCAAAATTGTTCAGAGAAATTATTGAACGATCCTGCTCAATTAGAAATAATCAGTCAGAAATTACAATTGCTTTATAATCTTCAAAAGAAGCATCAAGTATCTTCGGTTGATGAATTAATTCAAATTGAAGCTGAATTGAGTAATACAGTTTTAGAATTAGGAAATATTGAAGAAGAAATAGCTTCATTATCAAAAATAATTGATCAGAAAGCAATTGAATTAGACAATTTCTCTGAAACAATTCATCAAAACAGATCAAATGCGATTCCGGTTTTATCTAATAAATTGATTTCTATTTTAGAAACTTTAGGAATGCCGAATGTGCGTTTTAATATTGAACTTTTGCCATCCGAAACGTATTTTTCAAATGGTAAAGACGAACTACAGTTTTTGTTTTCTGCAAATAAAGGAACCGATTTTGGATTGCTTAAGAAAGTGGCGTCAGGTGGAGAAATGTCGCGTATTATGCTTGCTGTAAAAGCAATTTTGGCACAATATTCAAAACTTCCAACATTAATTTTTGACGAAATTGACACGGGAGTTTCTGGAGAAATTGCCATTAGAATGGGCGAAATAATGAAAGAAATGAGTACATCAATGCAAATTTTTGCAATTACGCATTTACCTCAAATTGCGGCAAAAGGAGATTCTCATTTTAAAGTTTTCAAATCAACAGTTGATGATGATACACAATCAGAATTAAAGCTTCTGTCTCAGGACGAAAGAGTTATCGAAATTGCTCAAATGTTATCTGGAGCAGTTGTTTCTGATTCGGCTTTAAATCATGCTAAAGCCTTGTTGAACTAAAGAAATACTTTATATTTGTCATCTCAAAACGAATTAAACAAAGCTAAATAAGTTAATCAATTGTCTTAACTGGCAATTGCTATATTAACGAATAAACAAGAAAATATGATTATAGAACCTAGAATGAGAGGCTTTATTTGCTTGACAGCCCACCCAGCGGGAGCAGAGCAAAATGTTAAAAATCAAATAGAATATGTAAAATCAAAAGGGTCAATTGCTGGTGCTAAAAAAGTATTGGTTATTGGAGCTTCAACAGGTTTCGGATTGGCTTCAAGAATCACAAGTGCTTTTGGATCTAATGCGTCTACAATTGGAGTATTTTTTGAAAAACCGCCAGTTGAAGGAAAAACGGCTTCACCAGGTTGGTATAATTCTGCAGCATTTGAAAAAGAAGCTCATAAAGCAGGTCTATATGCAAAAAGTATCAATGGAGATGCTTTTTCAAACGAAATAAAAAGAGAAACGCTTGATTTAATTAAAGCTGATTTAGGACAAGTAGATCTTATAATTTACAGTTTGGCTTCTCCAGTGCGAACAAATCCTAATACAGGTGTTACGCACCGTTCGGTTTTAAAGCCAATTGGACAAACATTTACAAATAAAACTGTTGATTTTCACACAGGAAAAGTTTCTGAAGTTTCAATCGCTCCTGCAAATGAAGAAGATATTGAGAATACAGTTGCGGTTATGGGAGGTGAAGACTGGGCAATGTGGATTGATGCTCTAAAAGCAGAAAATTTATTAGCTGAGGGTGCAACTACAGTTGCATATTCTTATATCGGGCCTTCATTGACTGAAGCGGTTTACCGTAAAGGTACTATCGGACGCGCAAAAGATCATTTAGAGGCTACTGCATTTACAATTACTGACAGCTTAGCGTCTATTGGCGGAAAAGCTTATGTTTCGGTAAATAAAGCGTTGGTAACTCAGGCAAGTTCTGCAATTCCGGTTATTCCATTGTATATTTCTCTTTTATATAAAATTATGAAAGAAGAAGGAATTCACGAAGGTTGTATTGAGCAGATTCAGCGTTTATTTCAAGACAGATTATATAATGGTTCTGAAGTTCCTGTTGATGAAAAAGGAAGAATCAGAATTGATGACTGGGAAATGAGAGATGATGTTCAAGAAAAAGTAGCTAAACTTTGGTTAGAAGCTACAACTGAAACGTTGCCAGAAATTGGTGATTTAGCTGGATACAGAAATGATTTCCTTAACTTATTCGGATTTGAATTTGCTGGAGTTGATTATCAGGCAGAGGCAAATGAAATAGTTGATATTGAAAGTATCAAATAAGGATATTGAAAAATATAAAATGAAAACCATCAACCAAAAGTTGATGGTTTTTTTATGAATATAGTCTATCTTTGTTAAAATTTTGAAATTTAAAAAATTGCCATTCTAATACCGCATATCCCATTATGATTTTTTCTTTAATTATACCCGTGTATAATCGTCCAGATGAAGTTGATGAACTTTTAGAAAGTCTTGCAAAATCTGATTATAATGAACCATTTGAAATTGTTCTTGTTGAAGACGGTTCTTCGATTCCGTGTAAGGATGTCGTGATGAATTATCAGGGAAAGCTGAATATTTCGTATTATTTTAAAGAAAATTCAGGCCCGGGCGATTCGAGAAATTTCGGAATGCAGAAAGCGCGAGGTGATTATTTTATCATTTTTGATTCAGACTGTATTATTCCTTCCAATTATTTAACTGAGGTTAGAAAAGCATTAGATAAAGAATATGTAGATTGCTTTGGTGGTCCAGATAAAGCATTAGATAGCTTTTCAAGCATTCAGAAAGCAATTAATTTTGCAATGACTTCATTCTTGACAACAGGGGGAATTCGTGGCGGTTCCGAAAAAATCAATAAGTTTCAGCCAAGAAGTTTCAATATGGGAATTTCTAAAAAAGCGTTTCTGATTTCTAAAGGTTTTGGCAATATTCACCCAGGAGAAGACCCTGATTTGTCAATTCGTTTATGGAATTTAGGTTTTGAAACTCGTTTATTTTCAGAAGCTTATGTTTATCATAAACGTAGAATCGACTGGGAGAAATTTTCTGTCCAAGTTCATAAATTCGGAATTGCAAGACCAATACTAAATAGCTGGTATCCAGAACATAATAAATTGACTTTCTTCTTTCCGACATTCTTCTTGTCCGGATTATTATTAGCTTTTTTATTGTTAATTTTTAATATTGATATTTTATTACAATTATATTTTGTATATTTCGTTATTATTTTTCTTACAGCAAGTGTTCAAAATAAAAGTATTAAAATTGGATATCTTTCTGTAATAGCAGTTTGGAAACAATTTTATGGTTACGGAACGGGATTTTTAGAATCATTTGTAAAAATTATTCTCTTAAAGAAAAAACCACAAGAAGCGTTTCCACGTATGTTTTTTAAAGTTTAAAATGACAAAAGTTATTGGCTTAACAGGTGGAATAGGAAGCGGTAAAACAACTATCGCGAATTATTTCAAAGAAAAGGGAGTTCCCGTTTACATTGCCGATGATGCAGCTAGAGCTGTTATGCAGTCTCAGGCAGTTATTGAAAAAGTAAAAGAAGTATTTGGAGAATCGCTTTTTGAAAATAATGTTTTAAACAGAGCAAAATTGGCTGAAATTGTATTTAATGATGCTGATAAATTGGCAAAACTGAATGCAATTGTTCACCCCGCAGTAAAAGAAGATTTTCAATCTTGGATTTTGCAACATAAAAATGAAGAATATGTAATTTATGAAGCCGCAATTTTATTCGAAAGTGGCCGATATAAAGACTGTGATTATATAATTTTGGTCACCGCTCCAGAAGAAGTAAGAATAGAAAGAGTCTTAAAACGCGATAATACCACACGAGAGCAAGTTTTAAGCAGGATGCAGATGCAATGGAAAGATGAAGATCGCATTTTGAAGAGTAATTTTATTATTAATAACGTAAATCTTAAAATTGCTAAAGAAGAAGTTGTTAAAATTCTTAAAATTTTAAATATTAAACAAAATCAGTCTTAAATGTTAATATTTGGTTAATGTATTATTTAGTATATTGTTAAAATATTAATTTTGTTTCGATGAATAAATTATTTTTTAGAATACTTGTTTTGCTTATGAGTTTGTCCTTAATAGGGATAATTCTGGTTCAAGTATTTTGGTTCAATTCTTCGTTCAAAAATAATGACGAACAATTTAAATACCACGTTACTCAAGTAATTGGGAATGTTGCTGATAAACTAGAGCAACAAGAAGAGTATAGTTTTTATGACAAATACAATCGTATAAAAGACAGTACTGGTAAAATTCCTAAAAAAGAAGATTTACTAGAGGTTCTGTACGTTCAAAGAAATACAAAAACAAATAAAACAATCGTATATTCTAACACGCTGACTTCTGAAGACTATGATATAAGCGGATCGCTTTTTAATAAAAAATTCAGCAGTGAAAGATTTAAGAATTTTAGTTCGAAACGTGTAACTGAAGTTTATAATAACAATAACGGTATTGATAATAATTCTTTAGGACAGACTATTATTCCTGATTTAAAAATTGAAAAATCGGGTAGCTTAGATATCTTAAATAAAGTACAGCAGCAAATTCAATACAAAGATATCGCTTCGCTGACTCCTATTGAAGGCAGAATTACAAAAGACAAACTTTACAAGCTATTAAAAAAAGAATTAGAAGAGTATGGCGTGAAAACCAAATTCGAATTTGGTGTTCTTAACAGCGGTTTGCCAACAAAAGTAAAATCAGATGGGTTTCATTATGATAAAGATGCGAGTTATCATGTGCCAATATATACTGATAACGAAGGAAATAGTAAATATGAGTTATTCATTACATTTCCGCATAAAAAGAAATTTTTATTGTCAGAGCTATTAAGCATTACAATATTGTCTATTGTTTTTACGCTTATTATAATAATAGCATACACAAGTGCTTTGAATCAGTTGTTGCGTCAAAAACATATATCTGAAATTAAAACAGATTTTATAAATAATATGACGCATGAGTTTAAAACTCCAATTGCGACTATAAATTTAGCACTTGATGCCATAAAAAGCCCCAAGGTTATTGAAGACAAAGAAAAAGTCTATCGTTATCTTCAAATGATCAGGGATGAAAATAAGAGGATGCATGCGCAGGTGGAGAACGTTCTTCGTATTTCTAAATTAGAAAAAAGAGAATTGGATATTACAAAAGAACCAACTGCAATTCATGATATTATTGATGATGCAATTGAGCACGTAAATCTGATTTTAGAAGATAGAAACGGAACGGTGGTGAAACATTTAAATGCTTCAAGAACAACTTGTTTAGTTAAATGAAGTACATTTTACAAATGTTTTGGTCAATATTTTAGAAAACGCAATAAAATATTCTCCAGATATTCCTGAAATTGAAATTTTTACAGAAAATGTAAAAGACATGATTCTGATAAAAATTAAAGATAATGGTCTTGGTATGAGTAAGGTAGCCCAAAAACGAGTTTTTGAGAAATTTTACAGAGAACATACAGGAGACTTACATAATGTAAAAGGACACGGATTGGGTCTTGCTTATGTAAAAAGAATCGTAGAAGATCACAATGGTCAAGTATATGTAGAAAGCGAAAAAGGAAAAGGTAGCACCTTTATAATAAAAATACCATTAATAAATTAAAATATGGAAAATAATAACAAAAGAATACTTTTAGTAGAAGATGACCTAAATTTTGGGGCAGTTCTTAAAGATTATCTAATGTTAAATGACTTTGAAGTTACTTTAGCTAAAAACGGTATGGAAGGTTTCGAAAAATTCAAGAAGGATGTGTATGATTTATGTATTCTTGATGTAATGATGCCTTATAAAGATGGTTATACTTTAGCCAAAGAAATTAGAGAAAAAAATAGCGAAGTGCCAATTATTTTCTTGACGGCAAAATCTATGAAAGAGGATGTTTTGAAAGGATATAAAGCGGGTGCTGACGATTATTTGAATAAGCCTTTTGATTCAGAGGTTTTATTGATGAAAATTAAAGCAATCATTCAAAGAAAATCTGCTGATAATAAAGCAGAGCAAGTTCAATTTGAATTTAACATTGGTAAATTCCACTTGAATTCAAAACTTAGGTTTTTGACTTTTGAAGATGAAGAGCCAATTAAATTATCTCCAAAAGAAAACGAATTGCTTAAAATGTTGATTCTTCATGAAAATGATTTGATGCCAAGAGAATTAGCTTTAACAAAAATCTGGAGAGATGATAACTACTTTACTTCAAGAAGTATGGATGTTTACATCGCTAAACTTAGAAAATATCTAAAATCTGATGAAGATGTTGAAATCTTAAATATCCACGGTGAAGGTTTCAGATTAGTTGTGAAAAGCAAAGTAACTGAATAATAAATTCACTTGAAAACAATATAAAAGCTCTGAGAAATCAGGGCTTTTTTTATAACTTGGAAGTTAATTTTTATTTTTTTATAATTAGTAGCTATTTCCTGCTATCCGCTTGTATCTTTTCCTTGCTAAAGAAGCAAGAAAAAGGATACCGCTTCTATCAGGGCTAGGGCTCTAGTTTTCAAATAGATATTGTCATTTTGATAAGTTTTAAAAATGCATCAATTTATTTTTTGATGAATTTTCTTTAAAATAAATTTGGAAAATTAAAAAACAATTCTGAATATTTGCAGACGAAAAAAATAATAACCCTTTAAAAACGAAGAAAATGTTTGTAATTACATCGACATCACAAAGCTTTACACCAAACGGATTTGGTGCAGCGCTTCTTCGTGGCTTATTTCAATCTTAGAAATACATTTTTAGATATATAAAAAAGCCCGAAGACATTTAGTTTCGGGCTTTTTTTATTCTAGACACTTCAAATTTTCCCGAATAGACGATTTATTATTTATCCGAAAGGATAAAAGATTCCGCATGTTTATGTTTTATTCAAACTTATCAGCTTTGGAAAACATCGGTTTGCAAAAAAAAAAAGAATAATTAAAAAATTTATGGGAAATAAATTATCTGGAAAAGACCTAATCAAATTAGGTTTTCCAAAAAACAATTCAATAAACATATCCTTAGGGCAGATAAACAGATATAGAAAAAGAGAAAAAAAGGAATCCATTCTAACAGAAGCAAAAGATGTTTTGCTACATCCTGAAAAATATAAAGGGAACGGTACTTGGGGTAAAGTCGCCGAAGGTTTGATAAATCCGGTTCATGTAAGAATGCATCAGTTAAAAACGACAAGAGCACCTTTTGCCATTTTTGGAGAAAATGAAATTGATCAGCAAGCAAAATTTCAGTTGTACGATTCTTTGAAACTGCCAATTTCAGTTGCAGGAGCATTGATGCCAGACGCGCATTCCGGTTATGGATTGCCAATCGGTGGTGTTTTAGCAACAGATAATGCTGTTATTCCATACGGAGTTGGAGTTGACATTGGATGCCGAATGAGCCTTTCAATTTTCGATTTACCTGCTTCTCATTTTAAGGGAAGAGAACATCAACTGGAAGCTATTTTAAAAGATAATACAAAATTTGGAATGTACGAAACACACGCTTCAAGAGTTGATCACGAAGTGTTTTATAAAAGTGAATTTCAAGATATTCCATTGTTGAAAAATCTTTTGCCAAAAGCCTACAAACAATTAGGAAGCTCAGGCGGAGGAAATCATTTTGTCGAATTTGGAATCGCTAAAATTGAAAATCCGGAGAACGAATGGAAATTGGAAAAAGGTGAATATTTTGCGGTTCTTTCACATAGTGGCTCCCGCGGTTTGGGTGCAAACATTGCAAAACATTATACGTATTTGGCAACAAAACAATGTCCGTTACCTAAAAATGTACAGCATTTAGCTTGGTTAGATTTGAATACACATGATGGTCAGGAATATTGGTTAGCAATGAATTTAGCTGGAGAATATGCAAAAGCCTGTCACGATGATATTCACAGACGAATCGCTAAAGCGATTGGAAAAAGAGTGGTGGTAACAATCGAAAATCATCACAATTTTGCATGGAAAGAAATAGTAAATGGTCAGGAATGTATTGTGCATAGAAAAGGAGCAACTCCTGCAGGAGAAGGACAATTGGGAATTATTCCTGGTTCGATGACGGCACCAGGTTACATTGTAAAAGGAAAAGGAAATGCGGAAAGTTTAAATTCTGCTTCACATGGTGCAGGACGTTTGTTTTCGAGAGCGAAATGCAAAAGCACTTTTACGCAAAGCGAAATTAAAAAGGTTTTGAAAGCAAATGATGTAACCTTGATTGGAGGAAATATTGACGAGGCTCCAATGGCATACAAAGACATAACAAAAGGGATGGCAAACCAAACCGATTTGGTTGAAGTTCTAGGAACTTTTACGCCAAAGATTGTTAGAATGGACCGTTAAAAAGAAATTTAAAATGGAAAGAATAATTCAGATAACAGCGGGTCGCGGACCTGCAGAATGCACTTGGGTTGTTGCCCAAGTGCTTAAAAAAGTTTTAGAAGAAGCGCAAGATCAACAATTAGATGTTGTTTTGCTTCAAAGAGAAGCAGGTCAGGAAAATGGAACAGTTGAAACAGCATCCATTTCTATAAAAGGAAAAAATACTGATCAATTTGTAAATTCCTGGATTGGAACCATTCAATGGATTGGTCAAAGTCAGTTTAGGAAAATGCATAAACGCAAAAACTGGTTTATTGGGATTTTTGAAATCGAACCGCAGAAAAATGTATCAGTTTCAGAAAATGATATTCAGTATCAAGCGATGAGAAGTTCTGGCGCGGGAGGTCAGCATGTGAACAAAGTGAGTTCGGCAATTCGTGCCACGCATATTCCAACAGGAATTGCTGTTGTTTCGATGGACAGCCGTTCTCAGCACCAAAACAAAAAACTGGCAACAGAAAGATTATTAAAAAAACTCGAAGACGAAAAACTAATTCAGCTTAAAAATTATATAGGGAAACAATGGGAAAATCAGCTGAATATTGAGCATGGAAATCCAGTTAGAGTGTTTACCGGAAGTGATTTTAAAAAGAATAAAGTTGAGAAAAGTTACAAAGGAACTCGTCAAAAATTAAAAAACGATTTACGAAATGAAAACAATTGATAAATACCTTTTTCAAGCTTTGGATAATTATCCATACTGGCTTGAAGGAACTATTGAATCTTTAGATTACGCTTTTTCATACAATGATAAAAATACTATGGTTTTGTGTTTGTATGGAAGAATTCAGGCTGAGCAATTAATGAATTACGAAGAAGCAAAATCTTATTTTCAGGAAGCTTTGACTATTAATATTCATGCGCTTGAAGTCTATCCATATTATTTGCAGACTTTAATTTTGAATGAAGATTATGAGGAAGCGCAAAAATTAATTGATTTTGCTTTAACAATAAAAGGAATTAATAAAGCGGAAATTTATGTAAAGAAAGCGATTCTTTTAGAAGCGCAAAATGAGTTTAAAAAAGCTTTAAAAGAAATTAAAAATGCTAAACTTTGTGCTTTACAATTTACTTTTGATTCTGATATTCTTGATGTTGAGAAAAGAATTAAAGGAAAAATAGATTTGCTTGAAAAGAAAAACAAAGTCAAGAAATCTAATAAAAGTTCTAAGAAGAAATCGAAATGATTTTGATGAAAAAACGATGCAATTTGCATCGTTTTTTTGTTTATAAAAAGTAAATAAAATAGTAAACGCGAAATGACAATATTGCGGGAAAATAGGAAGGAAAGAAAAATTCTTTATAAACTTTTGTTACTTCCAATGCAATTCTAAAGCAAAACAAGTTTTTTCACCTTTTGTAATGCTGAATGTTGCCGTTGTATGATCGTCATCTTCACTTTCGTGGATTACAACTTGGTCTTTTAAAGAAAGCTCTTTCATGAAATTCATTTCGAAGCTTTTAACTTCTTGTTTCATGATTCTTTTTGGATCAACATGATCTAGGCACCATTCCAAATATTTTACATTATTTACGTGGTTTACAATATCTAAATCAGATAAATAAACTGTTTTTTCAAAGACAGCTTCTTTTTCGTGATTGATGTTTATTTTAGAAAAACCTTTCTTCTGTGGCTCTGTTTTCAGGGAATAATTCGAAATGTTCATAAGGTAATGCCAAAGCTTCCGGACGGCGTGCCTGTGTATTGAAAACAGCCCAATAGGTTTCGCAACCAACTATCTTTTTGCCATTTACATACATTTCCAATGCACGTACAGAACGTGAATTTTCTAGACTATTAATCCATGTTTTTACAGTTACAACATCTTGCCATTTTGGTAAGGCATGAACTTCAACACGCATTCGGCTTAAAACCCATGCTTGATGAAACTCCTGCATATCATAAAAGCTGATTCCTCCAATTTCAGAATGTGCTGCTGCGGTTAATTGTAAAATATTACACAAATCGGTATATTTTAAAAAACCTGTTGGTGTGCATTGTGTGAAATTGATTTCCCAGTCTTTGCTTAAAACTGATGTGAAATTTGGAGATATTGGCATGAGATAGTATTCCTTTTATTATTGATTTTAAACTATTACAAAATTAGTGAATTTTTAAACCAATATTGAATTGAAACATCTTTGCGTTATCATAAAAGGAAACAAACTCTGGAGAAGTACTGATATCAAGTTTGGATCCTAAATAACAAATACCAATAAAACCTGATAATCTTTTAGCGAGTTTATAATCAGTATTGAAGCCAAATCTGAAATTGTTTCCGGTTTGATTTCCAAAATCCCTGCCGTCTGATCGAAATTTAAGTTTTAAGCCCCCTAAACCTACATAAGGTTCAATATTTAGTTTATCAGTTATTTTGATTTCATAAGCAACGTCGCCATAAACTGTGTGATAATCAGCGACTTTTATGTTTCCTGTCAGCGCAATATCAGTCGATGAATAAGGAATGTAGTCGTAACCTATACCAAGCTTGAAATCATAAATTCGCAGAAAGCTGAAATTCATTCCAATTCCTAATTTTGCATCATTGGCTTTTGCTAAAAAATTGTCTCCATAATTGGACGGAATTAAGGCGTTTATTCGGAAATCGTGATTGAATTTAACGGGTCTTTTATTTTCAGTTTCCTGACTATATGAAAATTGCAAAAAAAGTGAAAAGAATAAAAAGAATAAAACTTTGAACTTCATAATTAATAAGTTATAGTGTAGATTACATTTTCGGAATTGACCTCGATAACGGCTTTTTGATTTGTAGTGATAGTCTTTTTTGGATCTGTATAATCGAAGAGCGTATAACTTAAATTTATATTTTGATTTTTAATTACATCAAAGCGAGTAGTAAGAAATTGATTTTGGTTTGTTTCGGCAGTCAAATTAGTAAAATAATCGGCTTGCAAACCTTCAATATGAATATCTGTGATTTGCTTGGTTGTGGATATTTTATTTAGATGAATATCTAATTGAGCAATGTCTTTGGTTTCGTATAAAACAATTTGCTTTAGATCTAATTTATAATTGCTGAAATTTTTCTTTAGCGCATTTATGATTTTAGATTGTAGTCCGTTATTTTGATGCTCATTTATCAATGTTTGTATAAATATGCCTTCGCTTTTTGGCGCAGGAAAAACCAAAGTGAATCGCCCTTCAGCATCTGTATTGGCGTAGCTGATTAAATTGCTACCGCCATATGTATCATCAGAATATGTTGTTATTTCAATTTTTTTATCTGAAAGCGGATTATTGTTTTTGTCAATTAGCTGCCCTTGAACCACAATTCTGGTTTCTCCATCATATTGAATTTCGCAAGAATAGCATATTAAAAGAGTAAAAAATAGAAGTAGGATTTTTTTCATTTAGAACAAATTTGAAAGGAGTCTAAATATATGTAAAATAATGTAAGAAAATTATCTTTCCAATTTTAAATTAATGTAATCAAATATGTTATGTCTGTCTGTTGCGTAATCAAACCATTTTGTGTTTTCGTTTCTTTTGAACCAAGTCAATTGTCTTTTAGAAAATCTTCTTGTATTTTTTTTGATTTCTTCTATGGTAAATGGTAATGTGAATTCTCCGTCAAAATAGCTAAATAATTCTCTATAACCGACGGTTTGAAGCGCATTTAATGCCTTATTAGGATACAAAGTTTTTGCTTCTTCCAGCAATCCTTCGTTCATCATAATGTCCACGCGCTGATTGATTCGGTTGTAGATGATTTCTCTTTCGGCATCTAAACCAATTAAAATAGGAGTGAAGTTTCTGTTATTTTTCTTTTGATTTAGAAATGAAGAATATGGTTTTTGAGCTCCAATACATACTTCTACAAAACGCATCATTCGCTGCGGGTTTTGCAAGGTTTGTGGATTTTCTAAAGTTATTTTTTGATAATATTTAGGATCTAAATTTTTTAATTGTTCCTGAAGATAATCGATTCCGAGTTTTTCGTAATTTGAATTTACTTCTGAACGAACTTGTGGATCAATTTCTGGAAATTCGTCGAAACCTTTTAAAATAGCATCGACATATAAACCTGAACCACCAATAAGAATTACAAAATCATTGGTTTGAAATAATTCTTCAATTTTCACTAAAGCTTCTTTTTCGTAATCACCAACGGTGTAATTTTCAAAAATGGATTTATTTTGAATGAAATGGTGTTTGGCTGCATTCAATTCTTCTTGATTAGGAACCGCCGTTCCAATAGTCATTTCTTTAAAAAACTGACGGCTGTCGCAAGAAACGATTTCGCAATTCAAAATGTTGTGCCAAAGCAATACTTAAGGCTGTTTTGCCTATGGCTGTTGGTCCGACAATGGTAATTAGGTATTTCATATTTTTTAGCCCAGATGGAAATGGAAACCCCGGACTTATATTTGTTAGTTTTTTTTGGTATAAAAGAGCGACCAGCGGAAGCTCCTTTTATGCCTTTAAAAAACAACAAAGATAAGGAGGAGTTGCAATGTACAGCTGGATTAGCTTCATAAATTATTAGGTAATGTTTTTCCGCATTGATAACAATATTTTGCATTATCAAAATGAACTTGTGCATTGCATTTTGAGCATGTTTTTTTTGTACTTATTGCGCTGTTTCTTAAACTGGTTTTTGCAAATTCGGCTGTTACAATTCCGGTAGGAACCGCGATAATTCCGTAACCCATAATCATAACAAGTGAGGCTAAAAATTGACCTAGTGGTGTTGCTGGCGAAATGTCGCCATAACCAACAGTAGTCAAGGTTACTATTGACCAATAAATACCAACAGGAATACTTGTAAAACCGCTTTCTTTGCCTTCAACAACGTACATTAGTGCGCCGATAATTACTGCGCTGATCATGACAAAATAGATAAAAACTAGAATTTTTTCTTTACTGGCCTGTAATGCTTCTTTTAGTTGATAAGACTGATGTGAGATTTGCGGGATATGTAGAATTTTGAATAGTCTAAAGAAGCGAAGGACGCGAACAATTGTCAAGACATTTGTTGCAGGAAAAAAAATAGAGAGGTACATTGGTAAGATTGCCAAGAGATCTATAATTCCGTAAAAGCTAAAAATATATTTTACTGGTTTTTGAATCGAAATGATTCTCAAAATGTATTCGATTGTAAAAAACACTGTGATAATCCATTCACATACAATTAGTTGTTCATGATATTTATGGTTTATTCCTTCGACAGTGTCAAGCATCACTAAAAGTACGCTAAGGAGAATTAAGACCAAGGAGAACTAAATCGAACATTCGGCCCAAAATAGTGTTTGTTCCGTAGAGGATAATTTTTGTTTTTTCTCTAAAAATCTCGTATTTCGATTTGTTTTTTGTCATATCATAAAGATACGTAAAGTTTATCGTATTAAAAGTACAAGGTTTTTATTGACTTGCTTTTACGAATATAACTTTGAATAATGTTTTTTACATCACGATTGTGTTGCATTGGGGTTAAGATATTTTTTAATATTTCGATATTAGTAATCTGGTAATTCAAATCGTAATAAGCGTAACCTTTATAAATTCCGTCTTCAATTAAAATCGCGCTCCTTTCGTTTACATTTCTTCCTCTGTCAAGAAGAATCATGCTTTTGTTTTCAAAACTGTTTTCAGAAATAAATTGCTGTACTCTCAAATTATAAATTTCGGGAGTGACTTCGCCAATGCAGGCGCCATCGCATTCTTTGATTTTGTATTGAAAACATTCTTTTTTAGTTTGATACAATCCTGTCAACTTCTGGCACAAATGATATTTTGCTGTATATCTGAATAGTGCATTTTTTCCTTCCTGTAAAGAAGCAAATGAGGTAATTTCTTTTTTTCGCCCGTCTGCTTTTTCGAGTTTTAAATTGATATAACCATTAGAATCTTTTTCTCCATACAATGCAAAAGGAAAAAAAGTTTTTTTCTGTGAACGATTGTGTCTTGGTCGGTTTATTTTGATTTCTTCACTTTCTTTTAAAAGTGCAATTAATTCACTTCCGGTTTCATCATAAGTTATGGTGAAAACTTCAGCCTGAATCTTTTTGCTTTTAGTTGTAATACCCGTAAAATGCTGATTAACTCTCTTTTTTATATTTTGGCTTTTGCCGATATAAATTAAAGTGCCACTTTCATTGTAGATGTAGTAAACGCCAGTTTTTGCAGGCATTTGACTGATTAGATCTAGAAATTTTGGTGCAATTCCTTTTTCGACTTCGAGTTTTATAAAATCTTTTACGATTGTTTTTTCGACGTCTTTTTCTAAAAGCATTTTAAAAAGTTTTGTCGTTGCCATAGCATCTCCGCTTGCGCGATGTCTATCGGCCATTGGAATTCCGAGTGCACGAACTAATTTTCCTAAACTGTAGGAAGGCTGTTCTGGAATTAATTTTTTGGCTAATTCTACAGTGCAAAGTGTTTTGGCTTCAAAATCGTAACCTAAACGTCTGAACTCAGTACGAAGAATTCTGTAATCAAAAGAGGCATTGTGAGCAACAATAACACAGTCTGAAGTTATTTCGATAATGCGTTTGGCAACTTCAAAAAACTTTGGAGCAGACTCTAACATAGCATTATTGATTCCGGTCAGTTTTACAACAAAAGGCTGAATCGGAATTTCGGGATTGACAAGGCTAATGAATTGGTCAACTACTTCATGTCCATCAAATTTATAGATGGCGATTTCAGTAATTCCTTCTTCATTAAATTGTCCTCCTGTGGTTTCTATGTCTAATATCGCGTACAAATTCAGTGCTCAGTATTCAGTTTTTAGTATTCAGTTTTTTCTGTAGAGATGGACAGCTGTGCATCTGAGGATTGAGATTCTTGGAAATTATCTTCCTCCAAAAATACTGCTTCCAATGCGAACCATCGTACTTCCACATTCAATTGCTAGTTGATAATCTCCGGACATTCCCATTGAAATAGTGTTTAATTGTAAATTTTCAGTTTTCAGTGTTTGGATGGAATCAAAAATAGATTTTAAATATGTAAATTCTTTTTTAATTTGGTTTTGGTCTATCTGTAAAAGTTGCCATTCCCATTAAACCTAAGATACGAATATTTTTCATCTCTTTGAACTCGACAGAAGTTAAAAGTTCAGTTAATTCATTTTCGTCCAAACCAAATTTAGATTCTTCTTCTGCAATATATATTTGAAGAAGGCAATCTAATGATTCTATTGTTTTTTAAAGCTTGTTTGTTGATTTCTTGCAATAATTTCAAACTGTCAACACCATGAATCAAACTCACAAATGGTGCCATAAATTTGACTTTATTCGACTGAACATGACCAATCATATGCCATTGAATATCTTTTGGCATTTGTTCCCATTTCTCCGTCATTTCCTGAATTTTGTTTTCTCCAAAAATGCGTTGACCAGCTTCGTAGGCTTGCATTAAGTCTGAAACTGGTTTTGTTTTTGAAACGGCAACTAGCGTTACGTGTTCAGGTAAACTTTCTTTAATTGTATTTAAATTCGATTTAATCGACATGGTATTTTTTTTTACAAAAACTGCTTCGAGATTTTCTCTGCTTTTTTACTTTCACTGTAATCGTAAAAACCTTCACCAGATTTCACACCTAATTTTCCAGCTCTAACCATATTAACTAATAATGGGCAAGGAGCATATTTTGGATTTTTGAAACCTTCGTACATTACATTTAAAATTGCCAAACAAACATCAAGACCAATAAAATCAGCTAATTGAAGCGGTCCCATTGGGTGGCCCATTCCTAATTTCATTACCGTATCAATTTCATAAACTCCGGCAACTTTATTGTATAACGTTTCGATTGCTTCGTTTAGCATCGGCATTAAAATTCTGTTTGCTACAAAACCAGGATAATCATTTACTTCAACAGGAGTTTTTCCTAATTTCTCAGATAAATCCATGATGATTTTAGTTACTTCATCGCTTGTGTTGTATCCACGAATGATTTCAACCAATTTCATAATTGGCACAGGATTCATAAAATGCATTCCGATAACGCGTTCAGGATGTGCAACAACAGATCCAATTTGTGTAATTGAAATTGAAGAAGTATTGGTTGCTAAAATGGTATTATGAGAACAAGCTTCGTTTAATTGTTTGAAAATGTTTAGTTTTAATTCTACATTTTCAGTTGCAGCTTCCACAACTAAATCAGCTCCAACAACACCATCTTTAATATCAGTATACGTAATAATATTGGTAATTGTTTTAGCAACATCTTCTTGAGTAATAGTTCCTTTAGACAACATTCTATCCAAATTGGCAGCAATAGTTGCCATTCCTTTGTCTAATGATTTTTCAGAAACATCAATTAGTTTTACAGTAAAACCACTTTGTGCAAAAGTATGGGCAATTCCGTTACCCATTGTTCCAGCACCAATTACAGCTATAGTTTTCATTTATTTTTTGATATTTATATTTATGATTTTAGCCACGAATTCACCAATTAAAAGTGAGTTCGTGGCTAATTTTATTTTTTGAATTTTTATTTATTTAGCGAAACAGTCGATAATTTGATAAGCCACTCGCAAAGCATCTGTCGCTTGTTCAAGAGTTACAACCGGAGTTGTATCTGTGTTGATTGCGTGTGCAAAAGATTCTAATTCGTCAAGAATAGCATTGTTTTGTTCAACATCAGGATTAGTAAAATAGATTTGTTTTTTTACGCCTTCAGCATTTTGAAGAATCATATCAAAATCTCCAGGAACTTCAGGAGCATCTTTCATACGGACTACTTCACATTTTTTCTCTAAAAAGTCAACTGAAATATAGGCATCTCTTTGAAAGAAACGTGTTTTACGCATATTTTTCATCGAAATTCTGCTTGCAGTCAAATTGGCAACACAGCCATTTTCGAATTCAATTCGAGCATTGGCAATATCAGGAGTATCACTAATTACAGAAACTCCGCTCGCATTAATATCTTTTACTTTTGAATTGACAACACTTAAAATAGCATCAATATCATGAATCATCAAATCCAAAACTACAGGAACATCCGTACCACGAGGATTGAATTCGGCCAAACGATGTGTTTCAATAAACATCGGATTTTCAATCATGTTTTTTGTGGCAATAAAAGCAGGATTAAAACGCTCTACATGTCCAACTTGCCCTTTTACATTGTATTCTTTGGCCAAAGCAATAATTTCTTCAGCTTCTTCAACAGTATTTGCAATTGGTTTTTCAATAAAGATATGTTTTCCTGATTTGATAGCGACTTTTGCACATTTATAATGTGAAAGTGTTGGGGTTACAATATCAATCACATCCACAGCGTGGATTAAGTTTTGCAATAGTATTGAAGTTTTTATAGCCAAATTCTTTTGAAATTTTTTCGGCATTTTCTTGATTTTCATCGTAAAATCCAACTAATTCGTATTTGTCAGATTGTTGTAATAAGCGTAAATGTATTTTACCAAGATGACCAGCACCTAAAACTCCTACTTTTAACATGAGAATGTATTTTAAACAAAAATATAATTTATTTGTTGAAAGTAAAAATGAATTTAGTGAATTGTGAGTTGTGAGTTGTGAATTGTAAATTATGGCTTTCGACTTTCGACTGTATTAATTTAATAATTAAAAATCAATATTTGAATTCGTTTTTTCTTTCTTATTTTTGCCAAAATAAAACCCATCCATTTTGAAAGACACTGCCAAACATCAAGGACTTCGTAATCAGTTAGTAAGCACTTTAGAGCAAAAAGGAATTACTGATAAAGCGGTTTTGGATGCGATAAAAAAAATTCCAAGACACCTTTTTTTAAATTCAAGTTTTGAAGATTTTGCGTATCAGGATAAAGCTTTTCCTATAGGTGCTGGTCAAACTATTTCACAGCCTTATACCGTTGCTTTTCAGTCGCAATTGCTTGAAGTTAAAAAAGATCATAAGATTTTAGAAATTGGAACAGGTTCAGGTTATCAAACGGCCGTTTTGTTTATGCTTGGTGCAAAAGTTTATAGTGTCGAAAGGCAAAATGAATTGTTTAAAACAGACATCAATTTTATTTCCAAAATTAAATATTCGTCCAAAGCATGTTATCGTTTGGAGATGGTTATAAAGGGCTTCCAAATCATGCTCCGTTTGATAGCATTATTGTTACGGCGGGTGCTCCATTTATCCCTCAGCCTTTGATGGCGCAATTAAAAATTGGCGGAAGATTAGTTATTCCGTTAGGAGAAGATGTTCAGATTATGACTTTGTTAATTCAGAAAGAATGAAACTCAATTTGAAAAGCATGAATTTGGAGAATTTCGGTTTGTTCCTTTATTAGAAGATAAAAATTAATAAAAAAGGTCCAGTTTAAGTTGGGCTTTTTTATTTTATACTAATTCGATGGCTCGATTTAGATTTTCTTTTTCAATTCTAAGAATATAGTTGATAAAAGTCGATTTATCATTTTTGAGTTTGGCTTTGCTTCCAAAACAGAATAAATATTCGTTTGTACTAATTTGATTTCCTTCAATTGAAGCAAAGCGTAATCATTCTGCATTAAAATCCAGTTTAGTGACAAATTTGCCATTTGCATATTTCCATTTTCAAAAGGAATAATATTCAGTATTTTTAAATATACCTCTGAAGCAAGAAGTATCGGGTGTAGATAGTGTTTTTATTGGGTTTCGTGCCAGTTAAAAAACAAATTCATTTCGCGAATAGTCAATAGAATCATTTTTATATTTCCCTGAATTTTCAGGTTCGATTCCTTTAAAATTAAATTATGAAGTAGGAGGAAATCTTTTTCGTTTAAAGATGCTTTTTTATGGTTTAAATCTTTGATATATTGCCATGTCTTCTTGAAGGTTAATGGCTTCAAGATGATTTTGCATCGTTTTTCCAGAAATAGTTAATCCTTCATTTATAACAGATTTGTTTCTTCCAATGTTAATAAATTTCCATTTAAGTGAATGCTTTTAGAAATAAACTTTAATTCTAATAGTTTTAGAAATTTATGCGAAGTCAAAATGTTAAAAGAATGAATTTGTATTTTTTAAGATTTCAATTTCATCGAGAATAGATTGAAAAGATGATATGATAACGGCGAATTATTTATCTTTTTGTTATTTTGAATTTCTTGTTCAGCAAGGAATAACGCTTTTAAAGCAAATTCTTCATCCCCAATTTCATAAAGAATTTTCTTCTTTAGCCAGGCAATCATTAAAGTTTCATAATCAATTTCTAATAATTGAGAAAGTTTAGTAACTTGATCTTTAGTTGGTTTTCGTGTTCCGGACTCAAATTTGCTAATTAATGCCTGATCAATTCCGAGAAGTTGGGCGACTTCGCGAGTTTTTAAACCTTTTTGCTCTCGGGCATTTTTTAAAAGCGCTTTCATTAATGAAATAATTGTAATTGTCTTGACAAATTTAGTCAATTTTATAATTATAAAAAAAGCAATATTTAAGATTGCTTTTCTTGTATCATTATTTTGGAGGTAAAGAACCATCTTTTCTCATTTCTTTAACAACTGCCTGCATTATAGCATCAATGGTCTGTCCTAAATCAGTCACATATTGTGATTCTGTAGTTCCAGTCCAGATTAAGTTTATTTTGTTTTAATGAAAAGATGTTGGTCTCAACCATATAAGATGTAGTTTCCTGATAATATCCCGGATCATAAAAATTTGGAGAGTACATTCCGTACCAATTTCCGAATCCGTATCCATACATTCCTGTGTACATTCCGTCAAAACCTCCATAATACATTCCGGTATATGTACCTGGAACGTAATTTGTTTCTTTCTCATTACTAACTAAACGCATTGTAACAACCCCATCAAAGTTTTCGTCTTGTAGAATTTTTAATTTTTGTTCTTTGGTAAATTGTTTAGTGCTTTCGTGTTAAAAATTGATAAGAAGTTTTGAATATTTGACTACTCGCGGCAATTCTGTTTTCTGTAATTCTTCTCGATGCCTCATCTTTTACTAAAGCAACAACTAAAACTTTTTTAAATTGTTCCTGAGCAACAGTTACATCAGGATCTCTCCAGCTATTTACAATAGAAGTATTACTGCCACAACTTGAAAGTGCCAGTACGGCAATTAACAAAATAAGATACTTTTTCATATTTTACGGTTATATTGTTTGTATAAAAATAACGATAAAATATTAATAAACTGACTGATTTTAGAGGAAATTTAAAGTAATCGTTTTTTAATTATAAGCTTTTTTAATTCGATCCATATCACGTTTTGTATCTTGTTCTTTTAATGATTCACGTTTGTCGTAGTTTTTCTTTCCTTTACAAAGTCCAATTTGTAGTTTGGCTAATCCTTTTTCGTTTGTAAATAATTTTAGAGGAACAATAGTTAAGTCCTTTTGCCTGAACATTTTTATGCAACTTTTTAATTCTTTTTATTTAAAAGCAATTTTCTTTCACTTCGAGATTTATGATTGAATTGATTTCCAAAAGAATATTCTTCAATGTAAGTATTGATGGCGAAAAGTTCGAGGTTGCTAAATTCGCAAAAACTCTCTGTGATATTTGCTTTCCCTAAGCGTATCGATTTGATTTCAGTTCCTGATCAAGACAATTCCAGCAGTATAAGTATCGATTATTTCATAATCAAATCGAGCTCTTTTATTAAGTATATTGACTGATTTTAACATACTGCAAATGTAAAATAAAATTGAAAAACTTTTAAGACGATCTAAGAAAAAATGGAAGAAACTACATATAAATTTGATTTTTTTGAAATACATAAATTATATTTTACCAATTAAAAATAAGAATTAATTATGTCTCCGTAATTTGATGTCAATTTAAATTTAATTTATTAATTTTGTAGAAAGGAAAGACCGTACTTTTTTGAGTACGGTCTTTTTATTATCATTTAAATAGTGATAAAATGGAAAATAAATCAAAAGACCCTTTACACGGAATAACACTTCAGAAAATCATTAGAAAAATTAGTTGATTATTATGGTTTCGACACTTTAGCGGAATTAATTCCAATAAAATGTTTTACTTCAAATCCGAGTATAAAGTCATCAGTCTTACATTTTTGAGAAAAACAGATTGGGCACGTAAAAAAGTAGAAGATTTATATATAAGATTCTTTAGCTAAGTTCTGAAAATTAATTATCTCTATAATTTATAAGAAATCATTACACCACCTCGATATGGAAGCCATTCGCCACTTTTATTCCAATGTTTAGCTTTTCGTACTTTCCAGGAGTTCCATCGTTATAATAACCATGATAAAAACCTTGATGCCAACCACCTCCGGCAAAAATATCTAGTAAAAATTTATCACTGATTTTAATATTATAACCCACTGTTACTCCTATGCGATATCCAAAACCATGTTCATCATTTGGTATATTCCAATAATTCCATTTTTGAATTTCGTAAATATCTGGTCCAATGTGCCCCTACATAAAAACCATCGTATTTTTCTTTAAAGTGATAACGAATTTCAGGAGTAAAAGTATAAAATTTCATTGGATTATGCCCATTAAAAGATTCCCAGAAAGATGCCATAACATCAACACTAAAGTTGTCTTAGCTCCAATACTGGTTTCAATCCCAACATTTGGAATAGCTAGAAGAGCAGTGGCACCATTAAATTTTAAAAAAGTTTGACTTTGGAATGAATCGAAAAGAAGAGAATGGCTAATAACAAGTATTTTTTTCATAAAGATGTTTTCAGAATCAGAAATAAGCTTAAAGTGGCTTATTTCGCGTGCAAATATAGCGTATTGAGCATAATTACTATTATAAAATAGATTTGTTTTAACAAACATTATTTTTTTGCAGGAAAACAAATGAAAATTTATTTGTTTAGTAATGAGTAGATTACCTTATCTAGAAAGCGTCCTTCGTAAAAATACTGATTCCTTAAAATGCGCTTCTTTAACAAATCCGCATTTTTGTAAAACTTTTTCTGAAGCTAGATTTTCAGGATCGATAACAGCTTCTATAGAGTGTAGTTTCAAATCTTCGAAACCATAAGTAATTAATTTATTTACAGCTTCTGGTATAATTCCTTTTCCATGAAATTCAGGTAAAAGCATATAACCAATTTCTGCGCGGTAGTTTTCGGGTTGCATTCTGTAATAACCAATAATACCAAGAAGTTTAGAATTATCTTTTAAAGTAATTGCCCAATTAATACCAATATTGGTTATCAATATTGGTATTAATTGTTGCAATATGTGCCAAAGCATCTTCATTGTTTTTACCAATGGTCTTGGTATATATTTCATTGTTTCTGGATTTGAACGCAATTCAAAAATTTCATTTACATCATCATTTGTCATTCTTCTCAATAACAAACGTTCTGTTTCAATTAGTTGGAAATGGGTGAAAATTGAATTCTAACATTTTATAAAATCTATTTAATACTAAATTGAGAATGAAATGTTTGGTCAATTTCTAAAATCAAAATCCCTTCTTTCTCGAATAAATTTCCTGAATTACTAGAAGTATCAGAATATCCAAACCAAGGTTCAATACAAACAAAAGGAGCTTGATCTTTTGTCCAGATTCCTAAGCTTGGAAAATCTTCAAAATCAACCAGAATATAAGGTTTTGCGTTTTCAAGAATTGTGAGTGAATTTGATTCTAAAGTTTTAAAAACCAAAGCATCATTTTCAAAAAGCTTATAATTTAACGGCACTACATTATTTGTAGTTTTTAAAGTTTCTGTTTTATTCGAAATCAGGTCATTTTCCAAAAGATTGATATTTCAATGATTCTTCTTTTTCAAATTTAAGAGAATAGCTTTCGAAGTTTTCAGGAAGTGCAATCGCTGGATGTGCGCCAATTGAAAATGGCATTTTTTCATCATTCTTATTAATCACGATATATTCTATATTTAAAGATGTGCCTTCTATGGTATAAATAAGTTGTAGTTCAAATTCAAAAGGATATTTTTTCAGTGTTTCTTCATTCGATTCTAATGAAAATACAGCACTGTTTCCGGTTTTTTCAATCAATTGAAATTCCATATCTCTTGCAAAACCATGCCTTGGCAATTGATATTCTTTTCCATTAACTTCGTAAGTATTGTTTTTCAAAGTGCCAACAATCGGAAAAAGAATAGGAGAATGTTTTCCCCAGAAATTTGGATTTCCTTCCCAGATATATTCTTTATTTTGATTGTTTTTTAAAGAAAATAATTCTGCTCCTGCATGTTTAATTGAAGCCGTGAGTATTGAGTTTGATATAGTTGTAGTCAAAATTTTAAAATTGAAAGAGTTGATTTTAATGCTGATGTAAAGATATTTGAATAAATTTTATTTTTTCAGGAAAATCGTTCAATTTATTTTATTGATAAAATTTTGCTAAAATTAAATTTAAGCTTGGGTATTTATCTGTAAATAGCTTTTTTTTTCATTAATTTGCTACATAAACAGCTAAAAAATATGAAAAAGCAATCTTCAAAAGCCATTTTAACCGCGGCTTTATTTTTTGGAATTTCTTTTGCATGGGCACAGCAAACGCCGCCAGCGCAAACAGCAAATCCAGTAAACAATTATAATTACCATGATGCATTTGCTCCGCATTTTTATACAAAAAACGGAACCCCTACAAGAACAGCAAGCGGTCAGCCGGGCGCAGAATATTGGCAAAATAGGGCCGATTACCAAATCACAGCAAAATTAAATGCCAATACAAATGAAATTGTAGGTACAGACGAAATTACATATACAAATAATAGCCCAGATAAACTTGGATTTCTTTGGCTGAATTTAGATCAGAACTTATTTAAAGAAGATTCTAGAGGAAATGCGGTAGTGCCTTTAACAGGAAGCCGTAACGGTGCTCAAGGTCAAGTTTTTGACGGAGGAAATAAAATTAAATCTGTAAAAGTAATTTCGGGTGGAAAAACTAAAACAGAAGTTAACGCAAAATTTATTGTTACAGATACCAGAATGCAGATTTTTCTTCCGCAGGAATTAGCGGCAAAAGGAGCTTCTGTAAAAATTAAAATCGAATTCTCTTTCATTGCACCTTTTGAAGGATCTGACAGAATGGGAGTTTTAGAAACTAAAAACGGAAAAATCTTCACTATTGCACAATGGTATCCGCGTATGTGTGTGTATGATGATGTGCGAGGATGGAACACGGCGCCATATTTAGGAGCTTCTGAGTTTTACTTAGAATATGGAGATTTTGATGTAAAACTTACTGTTCCTGGAAATCATTATGTAGTGGCTTCTGGAGAATTGTTAAATGGTCAGGAAGTATTTTCTGCTGAACAATTAAAAAGATATAAAGAAGCTTCTCAAAGCGATAAAACGGTTATGATTCGTACTGCCGATGAAGTTAATTCTACAGCAAATACAAATGCAGGAACGGAGAAAACTTGGCATTATAAAATCAAAAATGCACGTGATTTTTCTTGGGCATCATCACCAGCTTTTATTTTAGATGGAGCAAAAATCAATTTGCCAAGTGGTAAAAAAGCTTTAGCATTATCAGCTTATCCTATTGAAAGTAATGGAAATGACGCTTACGGACGTTCAAGTGAGTATGTAAAAGGAGCAATTGAGCATTATTCAAAACAGTGGTTTGAATATCCTTATCCGGTTGCTACAAATGTGGCAGGAAATGAAGGCGGAATGGAATATCCTGGGATTGTTTTTTGTGGATGGAAATCTAAAAAAGATGATTTATGGGGAGTTACAGATCATGAATTCGGACATATCTGGTTTCCTATGATTGTAGGTTCTAATGAAAGACTATTTGCATGGATGGATGAAGGTTTTAATACCTTTATTAATTCATTAAGTACAGCTGCATTTTAATAACGGCGAATACAAAGAGCCAGCAACAGATCTGCATGAAGAAGCTGAATCGTTCACACGTCCTGATTTAGAAACTATTATGAGTTCTCCTGATAATATGAAGGAAGCAAATATTGGTATGTTGTGTTATTTTAAACCAAGTGCTGGTTTGATTCTTTTAAGAGAGCAGGTTTTAGGAAAAGAGCGTTTTGATACTGCTTTTAGAACTTATATTGAGCGTTGGGCATACAAACACCCAACTCCAGATGACTTTTTTAGATCGATGGAAAACGTAGCTGGTGAAGATTTGAGCTGGTTCTGGAGAAGCTGGTATGTTAACAACTGGCGTTTTGATCAAGGCGTAAATTCAATTAAATATGTAAAAAATGATCCAACAAAAGGTGTTGTAATTACAGTTGAAAATTTTGATAAAATGCCAATGCCGATTGTTTTAGATGTTAAAACAAAAAGCGGTAAAGTGACTAGAGTTAATTTGCCTGTTGAAATTTGGCAACGTAACAATGACTGGTCTTTCAAACATAATTCTACTGAAGAAATCGAAAGTATAACTTTAGATCCTGATCATGCTTTTCCAGATAATAATGAATCAAATAATGTTTGGACAGCTGGAAAAGGAAAAATTGAAAAAGATGTAATTTTAGATGCTTATTTAGGGAATTATTCTGCAACAAAAACATCGTTAACAGTTGAATTTACAGAGAAGAATGGTGTTTTAAACGCTGAATTAACAAATTATCCAAAATTTTCTGTGAAAGCTGTGACTGGAGAAAATGATACATTCGAATCAAAAAGAGCAGGAGTGAAGTTTAAATTCAACGAAGCTAAAACTGCTGTAGATATGATTTTATCTGATGGAAAAGTAATTCCCTTTGTTAAAAAATAATAAAATTTAAAATTGTAAATAATTTAAAACCCGATAGTCAGCTTTGATTATCGGGTTTTCTTTTTTTGTTTAAGTTTAAAGTTTCAAGTTTCAAGTTTCAAGTTTCAAGTTTCAAGTTTCAGGCTTGCTTGGCTAGATTTAAACCTTAGAACCTTAGAACCTTAGCAACTTAGAATCTTAGCGCCTTCAAAAAACAACATTTCATTAAAAAAATGTTAGAATTTTTATTTTTTGTTCTGTAAATAAAAAAAAGATGTACTTTTGCACCGATGAATAAAATAAGTTTACATATAACTTCTTTGTCACGGACAAACTCGCCTAGTACTTCTCCCGAAGTACGGATACTATCTATATAGTATTCACTGAGTTTTATAGCCGTATATTTATTCATATCCCTTTTTCATTTTGAAATCACATAATTTGTCCATTGGACAAACATATCCTAAAAGTATTTATTATTTTGTAAAATTTATTAATCAAGTTTTTGATTTTGAGATTGTTACATCTATTTTGCTTAATTTTATTGGATTCAATTCGGGATTTCAAACTAAACAATGTGCTTTAATTTTTAACTCTAACTTCAATTATTGAAATGAAGATCTCTATTGTTGTTACCCAGGAAGAACATTTCAAATTCGCACAGGAAATTTGCGATACGATAGAATCATCTGCCTTGTTGAGAGGTACGGGGATTGCTAAAAGAACTCCTGAGTACATTCAGAAAAAAATGTCGAATGGTGATGCGATGATTGCTCTGGCAGACGGGAAATTTGCTGGTTTTTGTTATATCGAAAGCTGGCAGCACGGAAAATTCGTGGCACATTCGGGATTAATTGTACATCCTGACTATAGAAGTTTAGGATTGGCAAAAAAGATAAAATCAAAAGTGTTTGATTATTCTTTGAAGAGATATCCAGATGCTAAAATATTTGGAATTACAACTGGTTTGGCTGTAATGAAAATTAACTCTGATTTAGGATATAAACCAGTTCCTTTCTCTGAACTTACAACCGATCCAAGTTTTTGGGCTGGCTGTAAAACCTGTACTAACTTCCCTATTTTACAAAGCAAAGAAAACAAAATGTGTCTTTGTACTGGAATGTTATATGACCCAAAAGAAAAACAAAAAACACCGCCAAGACATCCTTTTAACGAGGCTGTTTTAAGCAGACTTAAAAAAATTAAACAGGCTTTATTTCTAAACAAATTATTGTCGTTTGTTTTTTTATTCAAAATTTAATCAAAAGAAATCTCAAACTGCTACATACGAAAGTATTAGCCTAAATTATAAAAAATGAAAAAAGTAGTATTAGCTTATAGCGGAGGATTAGATACCTCGTATTGTTTGAAATATTTAAAAAATGAAAAAGGATACGAAGTTCACACTGTACTTGTAGATACAGGAGGATTTGACGCAGAAGAATTAGCAGCTATTGAAAAAAGAGCTTACGAATTAGGAAGTGCACAACACGCGAACCTTACAATCGTAGACAAATATTATGATAAAGCTATAAAATATTTGATTTTCGGAAACGTATTAAAAAACAATACTTATCCATTATCAGTAAGTGCAGAACGTGTTTTCCAGGCTATTGAAGCAATTAAATATGCTAAAAAAGTAGGAGCAAGTGCGATCGCTCACGGAAGTACAGGTGCAGGAAATGACCAAATTCGTTTTGATTTGATTTTCCAAACCATTGCTCCGGAAATTGAAATTATTACGCCAATTAGAGATTTAAAACTTTCAAGACAAGAAGAAGTAGATTATTTAGCTCAAAATGGAGTTCACTATTCTTGGGAAAAAGCACAATATTCTATCAATAAAGGACTTTGGGGAACAAGTGTTGGAGGAAAGGAAACTTTAACTTCTAGTCAACCATTACCAAGTGAAGCTTATCCTTCTCAATTAAAAAAAGAAGGTGAAGAAAAAGTAACCTTACATTTTGAACAAGGCGAATTGGTTGCATTAAATGGAAAGAAAGATGTTCCTGAAAAAAATATCGTAAAACTTGAAAAACTGGCAAATGCGTATGCAATTGGTAGAGATATTCACGTTGGAGACACTATCATCGGGATTAAAGGGAGAGTTGGTTTTGAAGCTGCGGCTCCGTTAATTATCATTAAAGCACACCATTTATTAGAGAAACATACGCTTGGTAAATGGCAGCAATACTGGAAAGAGCAACTAGGAAACTGGTACGGAATGTTATTTCACGAAGGTCAGTTTTTAGATCCAGTTATGAGAAACATTGAAACTTTCTTGCAAGACACTCAAAAAACAGTAAACGGAACTGTAACAGTTTCTTTAAAACCATATCATTTCTCACTGGACGGAATCGAATCTAAAAACGATTTGATGAATACAGGTTTTGGTCAATACGGAGAAATGAACAATGCATGGACATCTGACGATGCAAAAGGATTTATCAAAATTCTTGGAAATGCACAAAACATATTTTCATCTGTAAATCAATTAGATCATGATTAATGTCGGAATTATTGGTGGTTCAGGCTATACGGCCGGAGAACTCATCAGAATTTTAATGTTTCACCCTAAAGTAAACATCGATTTTGTTTACAGCACAACAAACGCTGGAAAACCGCTTTCTGTGGCACACCAAGATTTGATGGGCGATATCGAAATGAATTTTACTGATGAAATTAATCCTGATGTAAATGTTGTTTTCTTGTGTTTAGGACACGGAAAATCGATTTCATTTTTGAAAGAAAATCAGTTTGCAAGTCATACTAAAATAATCGATTTAGGAAATGATTTCAGATTGAATAAAGATGCTCATTTTGAAGGAAAAGATTTTATTTACGGATTGCCTGAAATCAATAAAACCGAAATCAAAAAAGCAAATTATATAGCAAATCCAGGTTGTTTTGCTACGGCTATTCAGTTGGCTTTATTGCCATTAGCAGAGCATGATTTATTGAATAATGATGTACATATTAATGCGACTACAGGAAGCACAGGAGCAGGAGTAAGTCTTTCTGAAACTTCTCATTTCAGCTGGAGAAATAATAATATGTCACATTACAAAGCTTTTGAGCACCAACATTTGGGAGAAATCGGAGAAAGTTTGGTGCAATTACAAGACGATTTTGATAGCGAATTGCTTTTCATTCCAAATAGAGGAGATTTTCCAAGAGGAATTTTTGCAACCTTATATACATTATGCGATGATAGTTTGGAGCAATTGGTTGCTAAATACGAAGATTTCTATAAAAACGAACCTTTCGTAACTGTTACCACAACAAACATCAACATGAAACAAGTGGTGCAGACGAACAAATGTATTATTAGTTTATTGAAAAAAGGAAACCGGGTTCTCATAACATCAATTATCGATAACTTAACCAAAGGTGCTTCGGGACAAGCAATTCAAAATATGAATTTAATGTTCGGTTTAGAAGAAACTACAGGTTTACATTTGAAACCAAGCGGATTTTAGAAAAAATTTGTTTCAGGTTTGAAGTTTCAAGTTTCACGTTCTGTGCGTAACTTGAAGTCTAAATACTCTGAAGCTTAAATCAGTTTCAAAGTTTCAAGTTCCAAGTTTCACGTTCAGTGAGCAACTTGAAACTTTAAACCTGAAACAAAATAAACAAAAAAACACATGAACTTATTCAACGTTTACCCATTATACGATATAACTCCAGTAAAAGCAATTGATTGTACAATTACAGATGACAAAGGAGTAGAATATTTAGATTTATACAGCGGACATGGTGTGATTTCTATCGGACACACACAGCCGGATTATGTAGCAAAACTTAAAAATCAATTAGATCATTTAGGATTTTATTCGAATGCAATTCAGAATCCTTTGCAGGTGGAATTGGCTCAGAAATTAGGAAAGCTTTCAGGTTTAGAAGATTACGAATTATTTTTATGCAGTTCTGGTGCTGAAGCCAATGAAAATGCTTTGAAATTAGCTTCTTTCCATAACGGAAAATCAAGAGTTGTTGCTTTTGATAATTCTTTTCATGGAAGAACTTCTGCAGCCGTTGCAGTTACAGATAATAAAAAAATTGTTGCGCCAATTAACGCGCAGCAAGTTGTTACTTTTTTACCCTTAAATCAAATCGAATTAGTTGAGGCTGAATTAGCTAAAGGCGATGTTACGGCCGTAATTATCGAAGGAATTCAGGGAGTTGGAGGTTTAGATCAAGGAACAACAGAATTTTTTCAGGCTTTAGAAAAAGTATGTAAAAAGCATGATGTTGTTTTGATTTTAGATGAAGTACAATCTGGATACGGAAGAAGCGGGAAATTCTTTGCATTCCAACATCACGGAATCAATGCTGATATTATTTCGGTAGCAAAAGGAATGGGGAATGGATTTCCGGTTGGAGCTATTTTAATCTCTCCAAAATTTGAAGCAAGTTTCGGATTATTAGGAACAACTTTCGGCGGAAGCCATTTATCTTGTGCGGCAGGAATTGCTGTTTTGGATGTAATCGAAAAGCTTGATTTACAAAAGAATGTAAACGAAGTTTATGAATATTTCTTAGAGAGAATTAAAGAAGTTCCAGGGATCAAACAAGTAAAAGGAAAAGGATTAATGCTTGGAGTTGAATTTGATTTTGATGTTGCAGCTTTAAGAAAGAAATTAATCATTGAGAAACATATTTTTACAGGAAGCGCGAACAATAAAAATCTATTAAGAATTTTACCACCGCTTACAGTTAAAAAAGCAGATATCGATACGTTTGTAAAAGCTTTAAAAGAAAGCTTAGAAGAATTAAAAAATTAATTCTCGTTACGTTAAACCTGACGGGTTTTAAAAACCCGTCAGGTTTAGAATATAGGTTTCTAAAAAGAAACAACCAAAAAACAACCAACCAACTAGAAATTATGAATCCATTATCAATTGAAAAACGCAATCTGGTTTTGCGGTCTATGGCAAAGCTGGTCGAGCAGGAGCGGAATCAGATTATCTTGACGAATCAGGAAGATCTTGCTGATTACGACGGTTCTGATTTAGCGATGGAAGAACGCTTAAAAGTAGATGATAAAAAAGTTGATGAAATGATTTTATCGTTGAACCAATTGGCTTCTCAGGAAGATCCTGTTGGAGTGGAGCGTTTTCATTTTACTCATGATAATGGAATAAAAGTGGTGAACAAAACAGCCGCTTTCGGAACGATTTTAATTATTTATGAATCTCGCCCAGATGTTACCATCGAAGCGGGAGGAATTGCCTTCAAATCCGGAAATAAGATTTTATTAAAAGGAGGAAAAGAGTCTTTAAAATCAAATTTGAAAATTGTAAGTCTTTGGCATAAAGCTTTAGAAGAAAATGGAGTTTCAAAAGATTGGGTGGAATATCTGAATTATAACCGAACAGAAACTCAGGCTTTTTTAGAAAAACCAACTCAAAAAGTCGATTTAATTGTTCCAAGAGGCGGAGAAAAATTAATTGAATTTGTAAAAGCACACGCGACTTGCCCAGTAATAGTAAGCGGACGCGGAAATAATTTTGTTTACGTTCATAAAGATGCCGACACAGATTTGGCTTTAAAAGTGATTTTAAACGCTAAAACTGCTAAAATATCAGCTTGCAATGCTTTAGATAAAGTTTTAATTGATTCCAAATTGCCTAATTTTGAAGGTTTTACAGCAATGCTCATCGAAAACTTGATTGAATCAAAAGTAGAAGTTATTGTAGATAAATCTTTAGCAAATTTTGAAAATACGAAAACACTTCAAAACGAAGATATTTGGTATGAAGAATTTTTAGATTATAAAATTGTTATTGGAACAATTGATTCTCAGGAAAATGCAATCGAAAAAATAAATAAATATTGTGGCGGACATTCGGCAGCAATTATTTCAAGAGATAATAATGTGGCGCAGCAATTTATGGAAGCAATAGACGCAGCAGCGGTTTACCAAAATGCTTCAACGCGTTTCACAGACGGCGGACAATTTGGTTTAGGCGGAGAATTAGCAATAAGTACAGATAAATTGCATCAACGCGGTCCAATAGGTCTTCAGCATCTGGTAACCAATAAATGGTATGTTTACGGAGAAGGACAAATAAGATAATTTTAGATTTTAGAGTTCAGATTTTAGATTGATGATTAACGATTTTTGATTTCAGATTATTGGAATTTGGAATTTAAATTTTGAAATTTAACTGTAGATAAAGCTTTGCGAACTTAGCGTTTGTAAACACAAACAATATAAAAAAACCTTGCGCCCTTTGCGTTAAAATAACTTAGTGCCTTAGCGCCTTCGTGGCAAAAACAAAAGACATGGCAAAAAAACGGATTTTATTAAAAATAGGAAGTAATACTTTAACCAAAGAAACCAATCATATTTCACGGGGAAAGATTGAAGATCTCGGAATACAGATTGCAGCTTTAAACGACGAATATGAATTTATCATCGTGAGCTCTGGAGCAATTGCGGCGGCAAAGCAATTTGTGAAGCTGGATAATCAAGATAAAGATGTTTTTGTAAAACAGGCTTTGGCTTCTATCGGACAGCCTCATTTAATGCGGATTTACAATGAAAATTTCAAGGATTTAGGATTAAATACTTCACAATGTTTACTTTCTTATTCTGATTTCGAAAAAGAACAGACCAAAAAGAACATTGTAAATACGATAAATGTATTAGTAAAAAACAATTACATTCCGATTATCAATGAAAATGATACCGTTGCGACAGACGAGATTAGGTTTGGAGATAATGACAAATTAGCGGCTTTAACGGCAGTGCTGCTAAATGTTGATATTCTGATAATTGCCACCAATACAAACGGAATTTACACGAAACAATCTATTCACGATGAAATTCCCGAAACGATAAAATTGGTAAATGATTTGAAGACACTTGAAAAAGAAATCGGTGAATCAAAATCATCACACGGAACAGGAGGGATGCAGTCTAAAATAGAAGCTGCAGGAATCGCAAAAGCGGCGAATATTGAAACTTGGATCGTCAACGGATTAAATGACAATTTTATTTTAAAAGCATTAAAGGACGAAATTCCTTTTACGAAAATCGTTTAAAAAAGTTTAATTGTTTAATCGTTAATTCGATTAATAGATTAGAAAAAAAAAGATTAAAAAAAAACAAAAAGGGATAAAAGTTAGACTTGTTTAAGTAGCAAGACGATTAAACAAATTAACGATTAACCGATTAAACAAAAGAGCATGAATTATATTTCAATAAAAGATATCGACTCATTATCAAAATGGGTAAAAAGCGCGATTAAAATCAAAAAAGATCCGCTTAAAAATAAAAAATTAGGTAAAAATAAAACCTTAGGAATGTTATTCTTTAATCCGAGTTTAAGAACGCGTTTGAGTACACAAAAAGCGGCTTTAAATTTAGGAATGAACGTTATGGTAATGAATTTTACCAATGAAGGCTGGACTTTGGAATTTGAAGACGGAGCTGTAATGAATTCTGGTGCTTCAGAACATATCAAAGAGGCTGCAGAAGTTGTTTCTCAATATTGTGATATTATCGCAATTCGTGCTTTCGCAGGTTTGGTTGACAAAGAAAAAGATTATCAAGAAACCGTTATTTCAGGATTTTTAAAATATGCTACAGTGCCAATTGTAAACATGGAAAGTGCTGTTCGTCATCCAATGCAATCATTGGCAGATGCTATAACAATGGAAGAACACAAAACAAAACACAAACCAAAAGTAGTACTTTCGTGGGCACCGCACCCAAAAGCTTTGCCTCAGGCAGTTGCAAATTCATTTGTAGAAATGATGCAAATGCAAAAAGATATGGATTTTGTAATCACGCATCCAGAAGGTTACGAATTGAGCCCCGAAATTACAAAAGACTGTAAAATCGAATACGATCAAAACAAAGCGTTTGAAAATGCCGATTTCGTTTACGTAAAAAACTGGAGTAATTTCAACGATTACGGAAAAGTAACCAACAGCGATCCAAATTGGACTGTAACGGCTGAAAAAATGGCTTTAACCAACAACGGAAAATTCATGCACTGTCTTCCAGTTCGTCGTAATGTAATTGTAAGCGATGAAGTTCTAGATGGAGAAAACTCAATTGTAATCGAACAAGCGAATAATAGAACGTATTCAGCACAATTAGTTTTACAAAAGATTTTGAAGAAAATGTAATTTTTTGAGGTGCTAAGGTTCTAAGTTTCTAAGATGCTAAGAAACGATGAGCAAAAACCTTAGTCCCTTAGAATCTTAGCATCTTAGAACCTCAAAAGAATGAACGTATCAGTAATAAAAATAGGTGGAAACATCATCGACAATCCAGCAGAATTAGAACAATTTTTAACCGATTTTTCAAAAATTGAAGGCTATAAAGTTTTAGTTCACGGTGGCGGAAAATCGGCTACGAAAATGGCTCAGAGTATTGGTTTGGTGCCACAAATGATTGACGGACGCCGAATTACAGATGCTCCAATGCTTGACGTTGTGGTAATGATTTACGCAGGACAAATAAACAAACATATTGTGGCACAACTGCAGGCCAAAGACAATAACGCTATTGGTTTTTCGGGTGCTGATGGGAATTTAATTCAATCAACAAAAAGAAATCATCCCACAATTGATTATGGATTTGTAGGCGATGTAAAGCAAGTCAATACAAAATTACTAGCAACTTTATTAGAAGCTGGAGTTGTTCCTGTTTTCTGTGCGATAACACACGACAAAAATGGACAATTACTAAATACAAATGCCGATACCATTGCAAGCGAATTATCAATTGCATTATCTGAAGTTTTTGATGTTACATTGACGTATTGTTTTGAAAAACAAGGAGTTTTGCAAGATTCGGAAGACGATTCATCTGTAATAACAGAAATAAACGAAGCATTATATAATAAACTAAAAGAAGAAAAAGTAATCCATTCGGGAATGATTCCAAAATTGGACAACTGTTTCAACAGTTTATCAAGAGGCGTGCAGAAAATCAAAATTGGTCATCACAGAATGCTTCAAAATCCAGATATTCCGCATACAACAATTACATTATAAAAGATGTTGCCATGAATTGACACTAATTTTATCTGTTAAAAGAGAAAATAATTTTAGACGCACATTAAAAAGTTTATTTTGATTTTAAATCTGTAATAAAAAAATAATTTGTGAAAATACGTGCAATTAGTGGCAAAAAAACAGTACTGCGCAGTGCTTTTAAAAATTAATTTAAGAAATTTGCGCAAATTAAAATTGTCACGATTTTATTAAAAACTTTGTGACTTCGAGCCTTAGCGGCAAAGAAACCAAACCTATGAAAAGTATAGATACGCTTACTCAGGAAGCAATTAGTTTATTAAAGAACCTAATCGAAACACCTTCATTTTCTAGTGAAGAAGACCAAACGGCTCTTTTAATTGAAAATTGGTTCAATCAAAACGAGATTCCATTTAAAAGAGAAAACAATAATGTATGGGCTTTCAACAAGTATTTCGACGAAAATAAACCAACACTTTTACTAAACTCACATCACGATACCGTACGTCCAAATCAAGCTTATACCAACGATCCGTTTAAAGCAATCGAAAAAGACGGTAAACTTTTCGGATTAGGAAGTAATGACGCTGGAGGATGCTTGGTTTCATTATTAGCAACGTTTGTGTATTTTTACGAAAATCAAAACCTTTCTCACAATATTGTAATTGTGGCTTCCGCCGAAGAAGAAAGCAGTGGTAAAAATGGTTTAAACAGCGTTTTAAAAAGTTTGCCAGAATTAGATTGCGCGATTGTGGGAGAACCAACTTTAATGCAGTTAGCAGTTGCTGAAAAAGGTTTGTTAGTTCTTGACGTAAAAATAAAAGGAACAGCAAGCCACGCTGCGCATCAAAATGATGATAATGCTTTATATAAATCGATTCCGGTAATGGAATGGTTTAAAAACTATAAATTCGACAAAATCTCAGACGTTTTAGGTCCCGTAAAAATGACCGTAACGCAGATTAATGCAGGAAAACAGCATAACGTTGTTCCGTCAGAATGTGATTTGGTTGTGGATATTCGTGTAACAGATCGTTATACAAACGCTGAAATTCTGGAAGTTGTAAAAGCAAATGTAAATGCCGAAGTAACACCAAGATCTATGCATTTAAACGCCTCGTCTATTCCAGTTGGACACGGTTTGGTTCAAGCCGGAATTGCTTTAGGAAGAACAACTTATGGCTCTCCGACACTTTCAGATCAATCCGTTTTAAGCTGTCAGTCTTTAAAATTAGGGCCAGGAGAAACATTACGTTCACATTCAGCAGACGAATTTATTTTTGTAAATGAAATTGAAGAAGGAATCGATTTGTACATCAAAATACTAACCGATTTCTTTAAATTATAAAAAGATCCTGAGCATAGTCGAAGGATTAGGAGCTAATCCCGCTATCCGTTCCAATCTTTTGTGCCGAACCCCGGCACAAAAGGATTTCCACTACTATCGGGGCTAGGACACTCAGGAGTTAAGAAACATTACGTAAAAAAAGAAACTTTGTGAATCTCTGAGCTTACTTTGAGTATCTCTGTGAAACAAAAAATATACATCATATGAAACTTTGGGAAAAAGGAATACCAACAGATAAACAAATCGAACAATTCACAGTTGGAAATGATCGTGAATTGGATTTAGTTTTAGCAAAATACGATGCTTTAGGTTCAATCGCACACGCCAAAATGTTGGGCCAGATTGGTTTATTAACTAATGAAGAAACAACTTCTTTAGTTAATGCCTTAAACGAAATCATTGCCGATATCGTGGTTGGAAATTTCGAAATCGAAGACAGTTTTGAAGATGTACATTCTAAAATCGAATATATTCTAACAGTTAAACTAGGTGACGCAGGAAAAAAAATCCACACTGCACGTTCTCGTAACGATCAGGTTTTAGTAGATGTTCATTTGTATTTAAAAGACGAATTAAAAGCGATAAAAGAACAGGTAAAAACATTGTTTGATTTATTGATGGAATCAGCAGAGAAACATCAAAACGTGTTGTTGCCAGGTTATACGCACTTGCAAATCGCAATGCCATCGTCATTCGGAATGTGGTTTTCTGCTTACGCCGAAAGTTTAATTGATGATATTACGATGTTAAATGCAGCTTCAAAAATTGTAGATCAGAATCCGTTAGGTTCTGCTGCAGGTTACGGAAGTTCATTTCCAATCAACAGAACATTTACAACGAAAGAATTAGGTTTTGAAACCTTAAAATATAATGCCGTTGCAGCACAAATGAGCAGAGGGAAAGCAGAGAAAACCGTTGCTTTCGCCATGACAAGCGTTGCAGGCAACTTTATCAAAATTTGCTATGGACGTTTGTTTGTATATGAGCCAAAATTTTGATTTTATTGGTTTGCCAGCGCATCTTACAACAGGTTCAAGCATTATGCCTCACAAAAAGAATCCAGATGTTTTTGAATTAATCAGAGGTAAATGCAATAAGATTCAAGCGCTTCCATACGAAATCACTTTAATCACCAATAATCTTCCAAGCGGTTATCACAGAGATTTACAGCTTTTAAAAGAAGGCTTGTTCCCAGCAATCCAAACTTTAAAATCTTGTTTAGATATCGCAATTTTTTCAATTAAAGATATTACAGTTAAAGATCAATATTTTAGAAGATAAAAAATACGATTATTTGTTTACAGTTGATACTTTAAACGAAATGGTTGTTGCAGGAATGCCTTTTAGAGATGCTTATAAAGCAGTTGCAGAACAATTGGAAGCAGGAACATACAAATCTCCAAAAGAAACAAAACATACGCACGAAGGAAGTATAAATAATTTATGCTTAGATGCAATTAAAGATAAAATGAAAGCAGCTCTTTAAATTTTTTAGATTTATAAATAGGCTGTAAAAAAGTAAAAGGCATTGATTTGTTTCAATGACCTTTTTTTATAAGAAAAATTTAGTTTTTAATAACCTTAAAAGTTTTTGTTCTGTTTTCGATCTGAATTTTACAGACATAAGTTCCTTTTGCAAGATTTCCCAGATTTAATTCTAGCTTTTCATCGGGAGTAATGCTTTTTGACTTTGTAAATACTTTTGAGCCATTCGAAGAAAATATATTTATTACAGCAGTACCGTTTTCAGTATTGGAGAATTTAAGGTTTAATATGCTGTCTATAACTGTTGGATAATATTCAAGATTTACGTCTAGACTTTTTTTTCACCCAATCCTAAGTTGTTGCAGCTTGATGCGATTTTTCCATCGGCAGAGACTTGAAGTGTAGCGCCGGCACCACAAGAAGTATTGGTTACATAGCCAGCAACATCTGCTACAGGAATTGTAGTATATGTGTAAGAAGGTTTTACAACAGCATCGCCATAATCTGCTGAAGCTTTTAATGAATTTACAAAGCTGATTCCAACAGTTCCGCCATCAGTACTGATGTAGTTTTTAAAAGCAGTTCCAATTTTAGCAAAATCAGTTCCTTCAACATAACAAGTCGAATTTTTATCGCCTCCACCTAAGCCAATTGCTAAAGAACCTGAAACCGAAGTATTATAATAGCAATTTAAAATATGAAGTTCCGCATTTCTGCCTCTTGGCATTCTTTCTTTACATCCTTCAGCCCAATAACAGTTTTTAAAAGTGATGCTGTAATGACCGTCAGCTGGTACATCGCTTTTATTTGAACCAACTAAATTGGTGAATCGATGATCGTCTGCACCGCCAGAACCGCCAGATTTTGGAGTTTTTAAATAAGTAAACTTCGTCCATGAAATAGTCACATTGTCTGCAGCACCTTTATTGTCGAAGTTACCGTCCATTCCGTCTTGAAATTCGCAATGATCAACCCAAAGATTTGTAGCTTCAGAAGTAAGGTTATCATGACCATCAACATCGTAAGCGCCAGGACCTTCAAATATTAAATTTCGGATTATAATATTATTTGATCCGGGTTTTATGCTTAAAATTCCAGAACCTGAAGCTGTTTGGTCCGTACTCACAAATCTTGCTCCCGGAAGGCCAATAATGGTTTTGTCATTAATCAATAAACTAGTATATGTAAAATTTATGGTTCCAGAAACCAAAATAACCTGAGGTGTGGACAATTTGAGTTTTGCAATCAAATCTGCATAAGTTGAAACGGTTACAGGAGTGACATTTCCGCCGCCAGTTGCATTGGCGCCAAATCCTTCAGGTGCTGTCATATAATAGTTTTGCGCCGAAATAAGATTCACACTAACTATTAGAAATAGTAAAAGTAATTTAGATTTCATTTTTTGTGGTTTGTTAAGTGGTTTTGTATTGCAAATATATAATAAAATGTAATCGATTACATAAATCTAATTAATTAAAATTTAAACGATTCTTTTTTAAGAAACTTTTAAGTCAATTTAAATTATGGATGCAAATTTTTATAAATTCAGTGTCTCGTTTTTAGCGAGATTATTTTTACAATTGTAATTTTATTGAATCAAAAAGCACTATTTTTGATTTACACTTATATGTAATTAAATATGAATAAATTTGACGCCGGGAATACAAAACAGCTTTTGGATAAGAATCTGATTACTGAAAATCAATATCAGGAGATAACTGATTATCGGGACTTAGCTATTTTTTCTTTAAATGCAGAGCTGAAATTTTTTCTTTATTTATCCGTTTTACTTTTCACCTCTGGAATAGGAGTTCTGATTTATAAAAATATTGACAGTATTGGCCATATTGCTATTCTTTCGCTTCTTTTAATTGTGATCGCTATAAGCTTTTATTATTGTTTCAAAAACGCTAAGGGATTTCAAAAAATAGAAACAACTTTTGATCATCCTGTTTTAGAATATTTAGTATTAGCAGCTAATATTCTTACTTGTATTTTTATCGGATATCTGCAGTTTCAATACAAACCTTTTGGCGAGCATTATGGGGTGGCCACTTTGGTGCCAACAATAGTAAGTTTCTTCTGTGCTTATTATTTTGATAATAAAAGTGTCTTAACAATTGCTGTGACAGGATTAGCTGCTTATGTAGGACTTTCTGTGACACCTCAGGATTTGGTAAGAAACAACGATTTTTATTCCAGTGAGAGCTTGAGTTATTCTGCGGTTATGCTTGGAGTTTTACTGATTCTGTGGACGTTCTATAGCAACCGAATTTCCCTTAAGACCCATTTTAGTTTAATTTTTTTGACTTTTGCTTTGCATATAATAAGCATCGCGGCAATAAGTAATTTATTGCACCATAATAGTTTTATTTGGATAATTTTTACGTTTGTCTTAGCAAGTTCAACTTTTTATTTTTATAAAATTAGTTATCAATATAAGGCAATGTCATTGTACGTTTTTATGATTGTTTACGCTTATATTGGTGCTAATATATTTTCTGTTCAGAATTTTTGAAGATGTTGATTTCTCGGATATTTGGGAATTATTTGTTTTTTTATTGCCTGCTTATTTTATAGGCTCAATTGTAATGTTCATTAAATTAATTAAAAACTTTCATAAAGAAATTAGCAGAATGATAGTATACGATACAAAAATAGTAGATAATGAAATTTTGGTTGATGAAGCAACTGCTTTATGCAAAGGTGGTTTTATAAGCAAAGAACAAAAGAAATTTATCAAAAACGAATTACCTGTTTTTAAAAGTCAACATAATATTCTGGTAAGAATTGGATTCTTTTTATTGGGCAGTTTTTTATATGGTTCGATTTGTGGCGCTATTTCTATTGATTGGAATGCATGCCGAGAATGCTTATTTTAATATATGCTGTTATATTTTTGCAGCTGTTGGTTTTGCAGGTTCAGAATTTCTCGCAAAACAAAATTATCGCAATCATGGATTAGATGATGCATTTATTTTAGGTGCCATTTTAAATATTGGATTTGCTATAGGAATTACTACCGAAGGATACGAATTATTATAGCTTTTTTTATGGCATTGGCATCAATCTATATGTTTTTAAGATACTTACATTTGCTTTCAATGTTAGTTTTCTGTTTATCGATTACCGCATTTTTGTTTTTTCAAATGTTTGAATTTGGAGATATAGGGAAAGCTATTTTACCATTTACAGCGATGATTTTTGCTGCGATTTGTTATTTTTCGACCAAGAAATTAATCAATAATGTGGTTAAGAGTTATTATTATAACGGACTTTTATTAGCGAATAGTTTTTGCCTAGTATTGTTTTATCTTTCTTGTAATTATTTGGTTGTGAGAGAGCTTTCGGTTGAACTTTTAGGAACTGAAGTAAAACCAGGAGCTGATATTCCGTTTGCGTTTTTCTTTTATGCTTTTACTTTTATTGTTCCAATTATTTATTTAATTCAAGCTTTAAGAACTAAAGATAGGATCATGCTCTGGATTAGCTTTTTAGCTATCGGATTTTCAATTTATACCATTCGCTTTTATTATGCGGTTTTGCCAATCGAAGTAGCGCTGACTCTTGGCGGACTTGTTTTGTTTGCAATCGCTTATTTCTCAATTAAAAAATTAAAAGACAAAGAAAGCGGGCTTAACGTTTAAGCCAGACAGAATCAATAATTCAGATACACTTTTAAATGCTGAAGCTTTGGTTGTTGCTTCCACTTTTGGAATGAAACCAGAAGTAAAACCACAAGATTCTCCAATGGAATTTGGAGGTGGAGGTTTTAGTGGAGGAGGCTCAGAAGGAACTTTTTAAATTTGTGAAAAGTTAAATGTAAAATGTGAAATGTAAAATGTGAAATGTAAAATGTGAAATGTAAAATGTGAAATGCGAAATGTGAAATGTTTTTATGTCATTTCACATTTTACTAAAATCATCTCACAATGCTAGACTTTACTTTTCAATGCTTCAGCATCAATATCGCTGTGCGAAACATCATAAACTGCTTTTCCGTTTTTGATTAAGATCAATTGTGGGGATTCATGATAAACACCAAATCGGTTTGCGATTTCATTTGAAATGTCACGATGCGCAATCAAATCTAAAAAATAAGCATCAACAACTTCTTCAAGATCAAACTCTCTTTCAAATTGTTTTAATGCCATTCGGCTGATACTACATCTTGTGCTGTGTTTAAAAATAACTACTGGTTTCTCATTCGATATTGCTTCAATTTCCTGCAATTGTAAAATATCGGTTAATTCTGTCCAGTTCACTTTACTTTTTGGAGCTTCTAAGTTCTCTGAACTTCCGAAGATTGATTTTAAAAAACTCATATTTGGCTTATTTTATGACTTTTTGACAGCTAAATCTGATAAAAATCATGATTTTTAGGTCATTTTGTCTTTGTTTTTACTGTGGAATATAATTTGTCTATTCGAATACAAAGTTAGATTATTTGAGTTAAAAATTTACCTCTATAAATCGTAACTTTAATCATATTGAATATCAAACAAATAAAATCAATCAAATCGAAAAAATATGAATATTAATAAATTTACTATTAAATCGCAAGAAGCCATTCAGTTGTCGCAGCAATTAGCACAGCGAAATGGTCAGCAGCAAATTGAAAATGAACACATTTTCAAGGCAATATTTGAAGTTGACGAAAACGTAGCACCATTTATTCTGAAAAAATTAAATGTAAATGTGCCATTGTTTTTACAAATTTTAGACAGCACAATTCAGAGTTTTCCAAAAGTTTCTGGAGGTGATATTTTACTTTCCAGAGATGCAAACAAAGCTTTGAACGAAGCTGAAATTATTGCACAAAAAATGAACGACGAATACGTTTCGATCGAACATTTAATTCTAGCTATTTTCGAATCAAAAAGTAAAGTTTCTCAGATCTTAAAAGATCAGGGCGTTACCGGAAAAGGTCTGAAAGCAGCTATAGAAGAATTACGTAAAGGAGAAAGAGTAACATCAGCTTCTGCTGAAGAAACCTATAATTCACTAAATAAATACGCTAAAAACTTAAACGAATTAGCAAGAACAGGAAAGTTGGATCCAGTAATTGGCCGTGATGAAGAAATTCGTCGTGTATTGCAGATTTTGACTCGAAGAACCAAAAATAACCCAATGTTAATTGGTGAGCCTGGAGTTGGTAAAACTGCGATTGCAGAAGGTTTGGCGCACAGAATTGTTGATGGCGATGTTCCAGAAAACTTAAAAGATAAAATCGTTTTCTCATTAGATATGGGAGCTTTGATTGCCGGTGCGAAATACAAAGGAGAATTTGAAGAGCGATTAAAATCAGTTGTGAAAGAAGTTACTTCTGCCGAAGGAGATATCGTGTTTATTCATTGATGAAATTCACACACTTGTAGGCGCGGGTGGAGGAGAAGGCGCAATGGATGCGGCTAATATCCTGAAACCAGCTTTGGCTCGTGGAGAATTAAGAGCAATTGGTGCAACGACTTTAGATGAATATCAAAAATATTTTGAGAAAGATAAAGCGCTGGAACGTCGTTTCCAAAAGGTTTTAATTGACGAACCGGATACAGAAAGTGCGATTTCAATCTTGCGTGGAATTAAAGAGAAATACGAAACACATCATAAAGTTCAAATCAAAGATGAGGCAATTATTGCGGCAGTTGAACTTTCACAGCGATATATTACAAACCGTTTCTTCCCAGATAAAGCGATCGATTTGATGGACGAAGCGGCTTCTAAATTGCGTATGGAAATCAATTCAAAACCAGAAGAATTAGATGTTTTGGATCGTAAAATCATGCAGTTGGAAATCGAAATTGAAGCTATTAAACGTGAAAAAGAAGAAAGCAAATTGAAAATTCTTCGGAATGGATTTGGCGAACTTGAAAGAAGAGCGAAACGAAATCTACACAAATGGAAATCGGAAAAAGATATTGTTGACGGAATTCAGTCTGTAAAACAAGAAATAGAAGACTTTAAATACGAAGCAGAACGTGCAGAACGTGATGGCGACTATGGAAAAGTAGCCGAAATTCGTTACGGAAAAATAAAAGAAGCACAGGAACGCCAAGATGCTTTGCAAAAGCAATTATCAGAATTTCAATCGGGTAATTCTTTAATTAAAGAAGAAGTTACGACGAGAAGATATTGCCGAAGTTGTTGCAAAATGGACCGGAATTCCGGTCATGAAAATGCTTCAGACAGAAAGAGAAAAACTATTGCACCTTAGAAGAAGAATTGCACCAAACGAGTTGTTGGTCAGGAAGAAGCAATTGAAGCCGTGAGTGATGCTGTTCGAAGAAGCCGTGCAGGTTTGCAGGATATGAAAAAACCAGTTGGAACTTTCTTATTCTTAGGAACAACCGGAGTTGGTAAAACGGAATTGGCAAAAGCATTGGCAGAATATCTTTTTGATGATGAAAATGCCATGACCCGTATCGATATGAGTGAGTATCAGGAACGCCATAGTGTGAGCCGTTTAGTTGGTGCGCCTCCGGGATATGTGGGTTATGATGAAGGTGGTCAATTGACTGAAGCTGTTCGCAGAAAACCGTATTCTGTAATTCTTGTTAGATGAGATCGAAAAAGCGCATCCCGATACTTTCAATATTTTATTGCAGGTTTTGATGAAGGGCGTTTGACAGACAACAAAGGTCGTCTTGGCCGATTTCAAAAACACGATTATCATCATGACTTCCAATATGGGAAGCCAGATTATTCAGGAGAAATTCGAAAATCTAAAAGGTAGTGTTGAAGCCGCAACCGAAGCTGCAAAAATTGAAGTTTTAGGATTATTGAAACAAACCGTTCGTCCGGAATTTATAAACCGTATTGACGAAATCGTAATGTTTACGCCGTTTACCGTTGATAATATTTCAAGAATTGTAAGCTTACAACTTAAGAGCGTTAGCAAAATGCTGGCTTTGCAAGGCATTGCAATGGATGCAACTCCAGAAGCTATTGCGTATTTATCAGACAAAGGTTATGATCCGCAATTTGGTGCAAGACCAGTAAAACGTGTGATTCAGAGAGAAGTGTTGAATCAATTGTCAAAAGAAATTTTGGCAGGGCAAATCACTACAGACAGCATTATTTTGCTAGATGCATTTGATGGAAAGTTGGTTTTCAGAAATCAGACGCATACAGCAGAATAAATTTGCACAAAAATTTTAATGTTAAAAAACACCAATCAGACATGATCTGGTGTTTTTTTTAAAATGATTCCATCTATAAATATTGAAACTTTTTTTAAAAGTAATATAAAGTAATTGGGTTTATAAATTCCAAATTTTAATACTACAAAATTTACTTTAATAACTTAAATAATTAAAACAACAAGATGAACAATATTTTTAGAGGATTAATCGCCGGATATGGCGCAAAAAAATTAGGTGGAGGATGTTTTAGCACAATACTTATTTTTGTAATAATATGGGCTCTATTAGGACAATGCCATTAGAATTAAATCCGATTTTCAACTAAGAAATTAGGATAAAAAGTGGTAGATTCGCACAACGTAAAAATGGGAATCAGAATAAAACAATAATGGCATCAGGGTTTTTCGTACTATTAGATGATATTGCAGCAATTATGGACGACGTTGCAGTAATGAGTAAAGTTGCTGCAAAAAAAACAGCTGGAATTTTAGGAGACGATTTGGCAGTAAATGCTGAAAAAGCTTCTGGATTTGCATCATCAGAGAACTTCCTGTATTATGGGCAATCAGCAAAGGATCACTTTTAAATAAAATTATCATTTTGCCAATTGCATTTCTTTTAAGTGCTTTTTTGCCAGTTGCAATTATTGTGATTTTGGTTTTGGGTGGACTGTTTTCTAGCGTATGAAGGTGCTGAAAAAATTTACGAGTTTATTTTTCCTCATCACATGAAGAATCGGAAGGAATTACAGAAGAAATCTTTACCGAAGAGCAAATCTTGGAAGCCGAGAAAGGAAAAATAAAATCTGCAATTTTAACCGATTTTATTCTATCAGTCGAAATTGTAATCATAGCGCTAGGAACTGTAATAGATGAACCATTAACACAGCAGATAATTGTAACTTCAATAATCGCAGTAATTGCAACAATAGGAGTTTACGGAATTGTAGCTCTTATTGTTAGGATGGATGAAGCTGGTTACAAGCTTATTAAATTTGGTAAAAAAGAGAAAAGTATCTCAAAATTTATCGGAAATATTTTGGTAAGAGCGCTTCCGTTAGTTATTAAAAGTTTGACCGTAATTGGTACAATAGCTTTGATTTTAGTCGCAGGTGGAATCTTTGTGCATTACATTCCATATCTTCACCATTTGGCGGAAGAAATCAATATTCCTTCAATTATAAAAGAATTTGTAGCCGGGTTAACATTAGGTTTTATTGTGCTACTAATTGTAAATCTTTTCAAAAAGCTTTTTAAAAAGAAAGCAGTTTAATAAAATTTTCAAAATATATTTTAAAAGACATCAGTTAACGCTGGTGTTTTTTTGTTTTAGAAGCAAAGGAATTCGTTTTCAAAAAACGTTTAGTCCCGCTATCCGCTATATCTTTTCCCCGCTAAAGAAGCGGGAAAAAGGATACCGCTTCTATCGGGGCTAGGCGAGAAATTTTATTTTTCATAAGAAATATTGGCATTTTTCAAAAAAAATTTTGCAGAATAAACTTTTGATTTACAATCGTTTGAATTTTTAGTAAAACTATTTAACATTTTATTCAAGCAACCTTTGCAACTATGCTACATCTTCATAGTAATTAACAATTAATTATTATTTTATATGAAAAGGTTTAAATTAAAATCAGTTTTAGTAGTATTATTTTTATCAACTGCATTGATTTCATGCAGCAATGACGATGACAAAGCAGAATCAACCGTTAAAACAAAAACAGCATTCGTAACAAAAATTGAAGGTCCAGCGACCGGAAAAGTAAACGATGAGTTGAGTTATGATGTCACTTTTACTGTAGATAATGCTTGTGGAGAATTTGATAAAATTGAAGAAACTACAATTGGCGAAACAAAAGGTTTGCAAGTCGTAGCAAAATATCCATCTGAAGTGTGTACACAACAAGTTCCAGATCCTAAAAAGACAGTTTACAAATTCAAAGCAACTGCAAAAGGAACTTTTGAAATCAAATTCAGAAAATCAGAAACAGAATTTTTGACTCAAAAGGTAGTAATCGAATAAGTAGCCTTTCTTAGTTGATATTTTTTAGGTTGATAAGCCATTTTACAAATGTTTAATTTTAAACTGCTGTGAAATGGTTTTTGTTTGATTTTGATATTGCAAAGTTTTGGGTACTATTATATAAAAGTTATTGGCTTTGCCATTCCTTTAAAAAGTATTATTTTTGCACTCTAAATTTTATGTCATGTCGAAAAGAAAATATAAAATATCAGTAATTCAGTTAAATCTGAATGATGTTGCTGAAAATAATCTTAAAAAATGTATCAGCTGGGTAAGAGATGCTGCAAGCCAAGGTGCTGAAGTTATCTTGCTTCCTGAACTATATAGCAGTCATTATTTCTGCCAAAGCGAAGATGTAGATAATTTTGCATTAGCAGAACCATTATACAGTACTTCTTTTATTGCTTTTAGCGAATTGGCAAAAGAGTTGGGAGTTGTAATCATTGTTCCTTTCTTCGAAAAAAGAATGGCAGGAATCTACCATAACAGCGCTTATATCATTGATACAGATGGTACAGAAGCAGGTTTGTACCGCAAAATGCACATTCCAGATGATCCGCATTTTTATGAAAAATTTTATTTTACTCCGGGAGATTTAGGTTTTCAGGCAATAGAAACTAAAAAAGGAACTGTTGGAACTTTAATCTGCTGGGATCAATGGTATCCAGAAGCTGCGCGTATTACAGCTTTAAAAGGAGCAGAAGTTTTATTTTATCCAACAGCAATTGGATGGCATCCAAAAGAAAAAGAACAATACGGAGAAAACCAATATGGAGCTTGGATGAATGTAATGAAAGGTCATGCCGTTGCAAATGGTGTTTTCGTTGCGGCTGCAAACCGAATTGGTCTTAGAAAAATATCTTGAAGGAACAGAAGGAATTCAATTTTGGGGAGCTTCATTTATTGCGGGACCACAAGGAGAAATTTTAGCTCAAGCTTCGCATGACAAAGAAGAAATCTTAATTGCTGAAGTTGATTTAGATTTACAGGAAAATGTTCGTCAGAACTGGCCATTCTTCAGAGACAGAAGAATTGATGCTTTTGGTGATATTACGAAAAGAGCAATAGATAGGTAATTAAATTTTATCTTTAATAAATAAACTAAAAAGGCGATTTCATCAATTTGAAATCGCCTTTTTAGTTTATTAGCTTTGAGAAATTACTTAGCTTCGATTATATACTAGTTATAGTTTAACTTGATCCGTAAATGTTTTATTGGCAGAAAAATGATCTTTTAGTGGTCTTCTCAGAGCTAATAAGAATTTATGATTGTGCTATAATCGCAAGAACGAATGATAATCATTTTAAGTTTTATTATAAAAAATAAAGGGCGGTTTCAGAATTTTCTGAAACCGCCCTTTCTAATTTGTATTGTAAAGATTATTTCACTCTGAAAGAAACTCTTCTCACGATTTGACGTGCTTCTTTAGAATTTTTGTTAACAGATGTATCTTCTCCGTTAGCAACTACATTAAGTCTTGAAGCATCAATTCCAGCGTTTACAACTATGTTTTTAACAGCCTCAGCTCTTTTTCTAGATAATTCAAGGTTATATTCAGTATTTCCAATTTCGTCAGCATATCCAATAATATCAGCTGATTTGCTTGGGTTGTTTTTCAAGTATTTTACTAAGAAATCTACACCAGATAATGAAGTATATGTTGGTTTAGATGAATTAGAATCGAAATATGTATTTACATAACCTCCGTTAATTAAATCTTCAAGAGTACTGTTTGGTACAGTTTTTCCGTTTTGTCCGTATGTTTTTTCTAAATAGCTTTCTAATTCGTCAGGAACACCATTTTTGTTGTTATCAATTGATTGTCCTTTTGTATTTACAGCAACACCAGCAATAGAATTAGGCTCTAAATCGTAAAAATCAGCTACACCATCTTTATCGCTATCTAAAAGACCGCTTTCAATTGTAGCAACTCTTTGTTCTAGAGAATTGTATTTAGTATCAACTTCAGCAGCCCAGTCAGCGTGCTTTTCGCTTTTACCTAAATAAACAGTTAAACCTAAAGATGCGTTAAATAAGATTCCATCAAAAGTACCAACTCTCGCAGCGCTCATTCCATCCCAGCTTTGGTATTGCGAAGCGTGAACAAGTCCTGTAAGATCTCCAGTTAAAGCAACACGATTGCTTAATCTCACTTGTGCAGTTAAACCTGCAATTCCGTTTACTAGATAGTCATTAGCATTCATACTTTTCGATTTGAATGAAGAAACTCCAAAACCACCATGTGCTAATAAACCTATACTATTTGTCCATGTTTCAAAGTTTAAAACCCTTCCTAGATTTACAACTCCTTGTAGGTCAGTTCTTAAGTATGTAGTTTCGAAATTTGGAGTATTATCGCGTTCTTGAAATTTATCGTAACCAAAATCTAATTTCAGACCAAACTTTGTATTAAGCATATATCTTGCACCTAAGTCAGCGTGAAAAAAGTTTACTGTTGCAGTAGAGTAACCTTTAGTTAATGTTCTAATTGGCTTATTTGCTCCTCCATTAACTTCGATAGACCATTTATTGTAAGTTTCTGTCGCAGGAGACTTTTCTGAGGTAGTAGCATTTTGCGCATTTGCTGCAAACGATAGACCTAAAAGTAAGATAGATGCTAATTTTTGTTTCATCGTATTAATTTTATAATTATATTTAGTTTAAACTCGGTGCAAAAATAAGAAGTTGAAGCAAATAATAGCTTTAAAAAAAAGTAATATATTTTCTTTTTTTTTGTAGTTTTTAACGTAAATAAGTTAAAATTAAGTAGATAGCTTTAAAAAAAAAGGAAAAAATGTTAATTTTTTCCTTTTTTTACGCTTTTATTGGTAAGAATAATATTTCTTTTTTTGTATAACTATGCTAGCGATAGGTGTTTATTCGCTGCATATAATTAATAAATTTAGATTAAAAAGATCTTTTTTGATAAGATAATGAGGCAATTTTCCAAGAACTGTGACTTTTTTTTTAAGATTTTAAAAATACAAAAAATGCCGATTTTAATCATTTTAGTTATAAACGAAACAAAGGTTTTTTTATTGTTTTTTGTTTGAAAAAATCTCTAAAATAATAGTGTTTATTCCAAATTAGGGACCAAAAAAAAGCGATTTCAAGATTCTTGAAACCGCTTTTTTAAAATATTTTTATGAAGTTTATTTCACTTGAAAAGTAACTCTTCTCACGATTTGACGAGCTTCTTTAGAGTTTTTGTTAACAGAAGTATCTTCTCCGTTAGCAATTACATTCAATCTTGAAGCGTCTATTCCTGCATTTATTGCTACTTTTTTCACAGCTTCAGCTCTTTTTCTTGATAATTCAGTGTTGTAGTTTGAACTTCCAATTTCATCTGCATAACCAATAATATCTGCTGATTTTCCTGGATTGTTTTTCAAATATTTCACTAAGAAATCAACTCCAGACAGTGAAGCGTTCGTAGGTTTAGCCGAATTAAAATCGAAGTAAACATTAACATAACCTCCATTGATCAATTCTTCAACTGTATTGTTTGTAGCAGTACCATTGCCTTTCTTTTCGTAAGTTTTGTCTAAATAGCTTTCCAACTCATCAGGCACACCGTTTTGATTGGTATCAATAGATTGACCTTTTGTGTTAACAGCAACTCCTGCAATACTATTTGGTTCTAAATCATATAAATCGGCAACACCATCTTTGTCAGTGTCTAAAAGTCCAGTTTCAATTAAATCCACTCTTTTTTCTAATTCACTGATTCTGTCTTCTTCGCCAACCCAGTCAGCATGTTTTTCGTTTTTACCTAAGTAAAAAGTCAAACCAACAGAAGCATTTAATAAAACACCATCTAACGTAGTAGGTTTTACAGTCCCCATTCCGTCAAAATTCCAATTTTGTCTTCCATTTACAATTCCGGTAAGGTCACCAGTCAGCGCCACTCTATTGCTTAATTTGATTTGTCCGGTTAAACCCATAATTCCGTGGCCCATATAATCTTGACCTCCTGGACCGGTTTCGGTACTAATTTGAGATACCCCAAAACCTCCGTGTGCCAAAATACCAATAGTATTTGTCCAAGTTTCAAAATTCAAAGCACGTCCAACGTTTATAACACCTTGAATACTTGCTCTAACGTATCTGCTTTCAAAATCAGGTGTGTTATCACGTTCTTTAAATTGATCGTAACCTACATCTAATTTAACACCAAACTTTGGACTAAACATATATCGAACACCCAAGTCAGCATGAAATGGGTTTAGTGTTGAAGTAGAGTAACCTGGTGTCATTGCTCGCATTGGTTTGTTCACTCCGCCATTTAGTTCAACAGACCATTTGTTGTATTCTTGCTGATCAACAGTTGGCGCCGTAGTCGTCGTCATATTTTGGGCGCTTACAGAAAACGCTGCTATTAAAAAGGACAGGGAAAATAATTTCTTTTTCATGATTTCAAATTTAGGTTGGTTTTTATTTTAAACTCATGACAAAATTATACTGTGGGTTTTAGAATGTGTTCTATTTGCTCTTACATAATTCCCACGTTTTGGCTTTTTATTATGTAAATTCGTTAATGAAATCAAAATTAAGGACATAAAAAAAGGACAAAATTTACATTTTGCCCTTTTTCGTTTTTTTTAAGTAAAATCTATTTTAAATCTGGTTGATAGATTTTTAGAGTTCCGTCACCTTCGCTGCTTACTACTAATAAACTTCTTTTAGTAGGACTTTTTGATGCAGGAATAAATAATACTCCTTCCGGTGCATCTCCTGTCTTTACTGTCTGTAAATATTGAGGAGAAGTAGGATTTGTAACATCATAAGTCATAAAAGCATCAGATCTTTCAAGACCTACAAACAAAATGTTTTGATTCTCCATTTTAACAACCACAACCGCTTCTGGTTCAGAGCCTTTGTCATCGCTTCGTTTGTCATCATACGTTCCTAATTCATTTGTTTTTTTGTCAACATCATTTTTGCTATCAAAAACGATTTTTCCTGTATTTCCATTCCAAATTGAGAAAGATCTCGCGCCAAAACTTACCATTTCGTCTAAATCTCCGTCACCGTCTGTATCGCCCATATCAGCAACAAGATTTAATCGGCCTAAAATATTGTCAAGTTTTAAATTTGCAGCATCTGGAAAAACTGTAGGATCAAGTTTCATGCTTTTCATTCTCTTAATATCTGTGTTCGCTGTATATTCTCTTGCATCACCTTCATTTGCAGTAACAAAGTAAGGAACATTATTAGATGTGAAATGAGTTATTGCATCTGGCATATACATACCTTTTACTTTCCACGGATTGAAAGCAATTTTGTCATCAAGGTCACTCACATCGATAGCATTTTCTGCAGTGTTATAATCTTTTAAACCTAAAGGATAAATTCCAGTAATGGTTTTAGAAGTCAAATCTACTTTTGCAACACCATTATTTTCCTGTAAAGTTACCCAAGCAGTTTTTGAATCATCAGAAATAGTAATGTATTCTGGTTCAATATCCTGAGCAAAACTTTTAGCAACCTTAGAAATTCTGAACCCGTCTTTAGCTAAAGTTGCAGCCTGACCACTGAAAGAACTGAAATCTAATGTAGTTACAGCATAAGTACTTGTTTCAATAATAGAAATTGTTCCGTTTGGGTCTTGTGAATAATCGGTATTAGGTTCACCCTCATTAGCTGTCATGATAAATTTTCCGTCAGGAGAAAAAGTGATCATATCTGGCAAAGCGCCAACAGTTACTTGTTTTATTAAGCTATAATCTGATGTGTTGAAAACAACTACTTTTCCGTTTCCTTGTTTGTTTACAGTTGATTCTAAGGCAACAGCCAATTTTCCGTCAAAAACAGAAACACTATTAGACAGCACCTTCATAAGCAACTAAATCAATTTTTCCAATTTTGGTTGGTTTTGTTGGATCAGCAATGTCAATAATATCAATTTGGTTTACTCCGCTGTTGTTTACTGTAAAAAGTCTTTTTGTTTTTTCACAGTATGCAGAAATTTCAGCTGCACCTTCTCCGCCAATAGTTATAGAACCAATTTCTTTAAAAGTTCCCGGATTTTCATTTACAACAACTTCAGGTTCGTTGTTTGAATTTTCATCGTTATTACAACTTGCCATCAATAGATAAAGCTGTTAATAATGAAATAGTTAATTTTTTCATTTTTAATAGTTTTTAGTTCCGCCAAAAGTAATTAGGAGATTTTGGTCGTGTATTAAGCCTTTATTATTTAATCTTTAACTTAATTTTTGGAAGATAATTTTTGTGAAATAATCGAGATTTTTTGAGTGGATGTTTCATAATCCTTCCGAATGATTATCTTTGTACTCTTTCAAAATTTAGAACCTCTTTATGTCAACAAATAATAGAAGATTTCCAGCAGAATGGGAAAAACAACAAGGAATTGTATTGTGTTTTCCGCATAATGGCAACGACTGGCCAGGAAAATACGAAGCTGTTCAATGGGCTTTTGTAGAATTTATTAAAAAAGTAGCCACTTTCGAAACTGTTTTTTTGGTCGTAGCCGATGAAAAACTGAAAGAAAGAGTAAATGAAATGTTGAAAGAGCACGTGTAAATCTTTCAAACGTTTCTTTTATAATTCACAAAACAAACAGAAGCTGGATGCGTGATTCAGGACCAATTATTGTAAAAAATGGTTCAAAAAGAGAAGCGTTGAATTTCAATTTTAATGGCTGGGCAAAATATAAAAACTATCAATTAGATAAATTTGTTCCGGGTAAAGTTGCTGATTTTATTGATGTTCCACTAACACAGGTGATATATAAAGGAAAACCTGTAATTGTAGAAGGCGGAGCAATAGATGTAAACGGAAGAGGAACTTTATTAACTTCTGAAGAATGTTTAATGCACCCAACAATTCAGGTTAGAAATCAAGGTTTTACCAAAGAAGATTACGAAGCTGTTTTTAAAGAATATCTTGGTGTTACCAATGTAATCTGGCTTGGAGATGGAATAGAAGGGGATGATACCCACGGACATATCGACGATTTATGCCGATTTGTAAATGAAGATACCATTGTAACGATTGTAGAAACTGATAAAAATGATTCAAACTACAAACCTTTGCAGGATAATTTGAAACGTCTTCAAAATGCAAAATTAGAAAACGGAAAATCACCTATTATTGTAGCATTACCAATGCCAAAACGCGTAGATTTTGAAGATTTAAGATTACCAGCAAGTTATGCCAATTTCTTAATTTTGAATAATTGTGTTTTAGTACCAACATTCAATGACAGTAATGATCGCGTAGCTTTAAATATATTGTCAGAATGTTTCCCAGACAGAGAAGTAATAGGGATAAGCTGTATTGATTTTATCTGGGGATTCGGAACATTGCATTGCTTAAGCCAGCAAATTCCTGCTTAGTTTTTTTTGCCACGAACGCACGAAGATGCAAAGTATAAGTAATAAAACGTACTATTTGTCATTTCGACGTAAGGAGAAATCTCCACGAGAAACTCTGCAAAGATTGGCTTATTGTTACGGGGCTACTTGTAGAGATTTCTCCTTACGTCGAAATGACATAAAACGAGAAAAAAATCATTTTAATTCTTTTAATCTGTTGCAAAATAAAAACATAAAAAAAGCTTGTTAGTTCGAAACTGACAAGCTTTTTTTATAGCTATAAATTAACAATTAACAATTAACAATTAATCTATTTTATCTGCTCTTCATGGCCTTATAAATGGAGGTAAAAGCTGACTTGCAACTTCTCCAAAACCAATTCTTACTTCGGCATTTTCGCAGAAACCTCTAATAATTACAGTATCGTTATCTTCAATAAATTTACGTTCAGTTCCATCTTTTAATGTAATCGGATTTTTTCCTCCCCAAGTCAATTCCAGCATAGAGCCAAAACTATCCGGAGTTGGTCCTGAAATAGTTCCTGAACCCATCATGTCTCCAGAATTTACACGACATCCATTAGAAGTATGATGCGCTAATTGCTGTGCCATTGACCAGTATAGATATTTAAAATTTGATTGCGAAACAATAGTTTCTTCAGCTTCTTCAGGTTTTATTGAAACTTCTAAATGAATATCAAAAGCTTTTTTTCCTTTTGTTTGTAAATAAGGAAGTGGTGAAGGATCTTGTTTAGGACCTTTTGTTCTAAAAGGCTCTAAAGCATCCATCGTTACAATCCATGGAGAAATTGACGTTGCAAAGTTTTTTGCTAAAAAAGGTCCAAGAGGCACATATTCCCATTTCTGAATATCGCGCGCGCTCCAGTCATTCAGTAAAACCATTCCGAAAATATAATCTTCTGCTTCATATGTTGGGATATTTTCTCCCATTATATTTACATCAGTAGTAATAAAAGCGGTTTCAAGTTCAAAATCGACTAAACGAGACGGGCCGAAAACAGGATAATCTCCTCCAGCAGGCATTGTTTGTCCCATTGGTCGGTGAACCGGTATTCCAGATGGAACGATTGTAGAACTTCTTCCATGATATCCAACAGGAATATGCAACCAGTTTGGCAATAAAGCATTTTCTGGATCACGGAACATTTTCCCTACGTTTGTAGCGTGTTCTTTACTTGAATAAAAATCGGTATAATCGCCAATTAAAACTGGCAATTGCATCTCGACATCGTCAATATTAAAAATAACAATATCGCGGTCTTTTGTTGAATCTCTTAGCTGTGGGTTGGTTTCGTCGAAAATATCAGCGATACGATTTCGGACTAATCGCCATGTTTTTTTTCCGTCAGAAATAAAATCATTCAGCGTGTCCTGCATAAACATATCATCGGTTAAATCTATTCCCTCAAAATAGTTTAACTGTTGTAAAGCCCCTAAATCTATAGCAAAATCACCAATTCTAGTTCCTACTGTAACGACATTTTCTTTAGTAAGAAATACACCGAAAGGAATATTTTGAATAGGGAAGTCGCTATTTTGTGGCACTTCTAACCATGATTTTCTTTTGGTATCGTTGGCGGTTATCGGCATGTTAGATGTTAATTATTTGTTGAAAAATTACATGTCAAATATATCATAATCTAACAGTATGACAAACGTTTTTTTGTATTTTTGCATCAAATTAACGAAAAACGAAAAAATGCAACGCGACGAACAAATTTTTGATCTTATCCAAGAGGAAAAAGACAGACAAATTCACGGACTAGAACTTATTGCTTCTGAGAATTTTGTAAGTGACGAAGTAATGGAAGCAGCTGGTTCTGTTTTAACTAATAAATATGCTGAAGGTTACCCTGGCAAAAGATATTACGGAGGCTGCGAAGTAGTTGACGTTATTGAGCAAATTGCAATTGACAGAGCTAAAGAATTATTTGGTGCGGAATATGCAAACGTACAGCCACACTCAGGTTCTCAGGCAAATACAGCGGTTTATCACGCTTGTTTGAATCCTGGTGATACTATTTTAGGTTTCGATTTATCTCACGGTGGTCATTTGACTCACGGTTCTCCTGTAAACTTTTCAGGCCGTTTATACCGTCCTGTTTTTTACGGTGTAGATGCTGAAACTGGCCGTTTAGATTATGATAAAATCCAAGAAATTGCAACTAAAGAACAACCAAAATTAATTATCGCAGGAGCTTCGGCTTATTCTCGTGATATGGATTTTGAGCGTTTCAGAAAAATTGCTGATAGTGTAGGAGCAATCTTATTTGCTGATATTTCTCACCCAGCAGGTCTTATTGCAAAAGGATTATTAAATGACCCAATTCCACATTGTCATATTGTTTCTACAACAACTCACAAAACTTTAAGAGGACCACGTGGAGGTTTGATCTTAATGGGGAAAGATTTTGAAAACCCACAAGGTTTAAAAACTCCAAAAGGAGAAATCAGAATGATGTCTTCATTATTAGATCTTGCTGTTTTCCCAGGAAATCAAGGCGGACCTTTAATGCACATTATTGCTGCTAAAGCGGTTGCTTTTGGTGAAGCTCTTAAAGATGAGTTCTTTACTTATGCAATGCAATTACAAAAAAATGCAAATGCAATGGCTGATGCTTTCGTAAAAAGAGGTTACAATATTATCTCTGGCGGAACTGATAACCACATGATGCTTATTGACTTAAGAAATAAAAATATTTCTGGTAAAGAAGCTGAAAATGCATTGGTAAAAGCTGAAATTACAGTAAACAAAAACATGGTTCCTTTTGACGATAAATCTCCATTTATCACGTCTGGAATTCGTGTTGGAACAGCTGCAATCACAACTCGTGGTTTAGTTGAAAAAGATATGGAAACTATCGTAGCTTTAATCGATAAAGTTCTTACTGATCACACAAATGAAGATGTTATCGAGGAAGTTGCTGAAGAAGTAAACGAATTAATGAGCGAAAGACCGATTTTTGCGTATTAATTAGTTTAAAGTTTAAGGTTTCAAGTTTAAAGTTTTGTAGTACGCAATTGGGCGTATTACGAAACTTTAAACTTTTTTCGTTTAGGATGAAAACTTGAAACTTGAAATAAAATAAACCTGAAACAAACATAAAAATGGGCGTACTAAGATTACAATTGCCAACTGACCCAAGATGGGTAAATATTGTTGAGAAAAACATCGAAGAAATCTTGACAGATCACGCTTGGTGCGAGCAAAAAGCAGCGACCAATGCGATTACGATTATTACAAACAATTCAGAGCACCAGGATTTAGTTCAAGATTTATTGGCTTTGGCCAAAGAAGAAATTGATCATTTTGAGCAAGTTCATAATATAATCATCAAAAGAGGATTAAAATTAGGTCGTGAGCGTAAAGATGATTATGTAAATGAGTTGTATTTATATATGAAGAAAAGTGGTGATGGAAGCCGAGTTTCGGGTCTTGTTGAAAGATTATTATTTTCTGCGATGATTGAAGCAAGAAGCTGTGAGCGTTTCAAAGTATTATCTGAAAATATTCAAGATGAAGAATTAGCTGTTTTCTACAGAGAATTAATGGAAAGTGAAGCGGGACATTATACCACATTTATTACTTATGCTAGAAAATATGGTAAAGGAATCGATGTTGAAAAACGTTGGAGAGAATGGTTGGAGTTTGAGGAATCTATTATTACAAACTACGGAAAAGGAGAAACTATACACGGATAGTTTTTTAGTGTTCAGTATTCAGGTTTTTTTGAGTGTTCAGTCTCAGTGGCAGTTTTCAGTTTTACGTTTGTCAGGCTGAGCGGAGTCGAAGCCCGCGCAAAGTATATCAAATGTTCAAAAAGTACTTTTGATTAGTGTTTTCGCGAAAACTAATAAGTATCATAATTGTTCACAAGTTCATGTCTTTGTTAATCTAAAATCAAAAATCAGCAATCTAAAAATTCTTATATTTGAGAGTAACCAAAATCTTGAAATATGAGAATAGAAATGGACCTGAAACTGGGATTTAAAGATGTAATGTTTAGACCAAAACGATCAACACTGAAAAGCAGATCTGAAGTTTCTCTTGAACAAAACTTTAAATTTTTGCACAGCACGGCGTCTTGGACGGGAATTCCGATTATGGGTGCCAATATGGATACGGTCGGGACATTTGAAATGGCTCAGGTCTTGGCTAAAGAAAAGCTTTTTACAGCCATTCATAAACATTATTCTTTGCAAGAATGGAATAATTTTCTACAAAATGTAACTCCAGATTTTTATGATTATATTGCTGTAAGCACAGGAACAGGTAAAGAAGATTTTGAAAAGATTGGAAAAATAATTGACGCAAATCCGTTCTTGAAATTTATTTGTATTGATGTTGCAAATGGCTATTCAGAGCATTTTGTTCAGTTTTTAAAGAAAACACGAAAACAATATCCTGATAAAATAATTATTGCCGGAAATGTAGTTACTGGAGAAATGACCGAAGAACTACTTTTAGCCGGCGCAGATATCGTAAAAGTCGGAATTGGACCGGGTTCTGTATGCACAACACGTATCAAAACAGGTGTTGGTTATCCACAATTATCTGCAATCATAGAATGTGCCGATGCAGCTCATGGTTTAGGCGGACATATTATCAGCGATGGTGGTTGCACGACTCCGGGCGATGTTGCAAAAGCTTTTGGAGCTGGAGCCGATTTTGTTATGTTAGGTGGAATGCTTGCCGGACACACAGAAAGCGGAGGTGAACTGATCGAAGTAAAAGGCGAAAAATTCAAACAATTTTATGGAATGAGTTCTAAAACCGCTATGGACAAACATGCTGGTGGCGTTGCAGAATATCGCGCGAGCGAAGGAAAAACAGTTCAAGTTCCTTTTAAAGGAGAAGTAATTTATACTGTTCTTGATATATTAGGAGGAATCAGAAGCACTTGTACGTATGTTGGAGCTTCAAGATTAAAAGAATTGACTAAACGAACGACTTTCATCCGCGTTAGCGAGCAGGAAAATCAAGTTTTTAAAAAATAAATATGATTAAGATTACCGAAGCATTTGTTGAAGATATTGCTAAAATTCAAGAAATCGCGCACATAACTTGGCCCATTACATATGGCGAAATTTTGACAACCGAACAATTAGATTATATGTTGGATCTAATTTATTCTGATGAAGCTTTATCAAAACAAATTCAGAATAAAGAACAGTTGTTTTACCTTATTGCAGATTCAGAGTCAATAATTGGTTTTATCGGAATCGAGCATAATTATAAAAATGAAGCTGTTACTAAAATTCATAAAATCTATCTTTTGCCAGAAACACAGGGAAAAGGTTACGGAAAAATAGTTTTTAATTCGATTGAAAAATTGGCTTCAGAAAACAATTCAAAACAGCTTTTATTAAATGTAAACCGATTTAATACTGCTTTAAATTTCTATAAAAAACTAGGTTTTGAGATTAAAGAAACTGTTGATATTGAAATTGGAAATGGATATTTGATGGAGGATTATGTTATGGGGAAAAATATTTAAAAAGTAACTTTTATCTTATTAAAAATGTTCTAATTTTGCGTTTTTAATTTAGGTATAAGGATGGCAGAGGTATTTTTAAGTATAATAATTAGTATTGTTACAGGTGTGATTTCATCATATCTATTTTTAATGTATTTCCTAAACAGGAAAAGAGTCAAAATAGAAATTTCTGCACATATAAGTAAAGTTACTTTTGAAGGGCAGACGAACTATTTTTTTAAATTCGTTAATAAAACAAATTCTGAGATATTTGATATTCGAATTGAACCCACTTTTTATAAGCAAGTTGGAGGCGTTGGAGGAATGAACATTCAGGGGAAAGATATTCTCTTAAAAGATAATTTTATTTCTTACATACCGTGCAAACGAAAAAGTGATAATAACAGTTTGCATGCTATGAGAGTAAGAACTGTGGAAGATATCGAAGGAAACTGGAGTAATCCTTCATCCTATATAAGACTTACAGTTATTGCGAAACATTCATTGTCTGGTTTTACAGATATTTTTGTGAAAGATTTTTATTCTAAAGATGCCATTACAACCAAGAAATTCAAAACAGGAGATGATTTGGGAGTTGCATAATATTTAACATTAATAAATTGTGGATTGTATTATTAATCTGTAATATTGTATATAATTAAAAATTATTTGTCATGAAAAACGATGTAATAGTAGGATAGTATTCGAAATAAAAATATAACAACAAGCCAGTTTTCAAGACTGGCTTTTTTTATTCTACAAACTTACAACCACATCATGTTTAAACAACAGCCCTTTAACTTCCTTCAAAGAAAAAACAGCTTTCTTCAATTTAGTTTTAGAAGGGTCAATAGTATAATTATAACTCGTTTTAAAATCGGCTTTATTGGCGATGGCTTTGTCGAATTCAGATCGGTATAAATCGCAGTTGTCAAAAATAACGTTCGTTAAATCTGCCGACATAAAATCGACCGCTATTAGGCTACAATTGGTAAATGGCGTTCCTTTTATTTTTAAAGTGTAGAACTTTGAGAAATCAAGTATGCAATCATTAAAACGAACTTCAAAAATCAGTTTGTCACACATAGCAAAATTCACTTCTTTAATTTCGCAATTATTAAAGGTTACTGTTCTAAAAGCAACATAATTGATCTTCGCTTCGCTGAAAATGCAGTCGTTAAAAATACAATCGATAAAAGTAACAGCTAAAAAAGTACAGGCCGAAAAATTACAATTATTAAAAACGCAACATTCAAAATCCTTAAAATTGAGATCGTCTTTGTCGTAAATAATTGTATTATATTCTTTATCAAGAAAATATTCGCTTTCTTTTTTCAACTTAATTCTGATAATTGTTTGAGGCTGAAAAGGTAATAATTTGCAGTAAAATATTAAGTCTAATTCATAAAACATTTTAAAAATCTATCTGCTTTCGTATAAAATTAATGTAGCTTTACAGTTATTTTTTTAGCTAAAAACATATCAATTTTATTATATGGAATCAACAAGAAAAGAGCATGATTTTTTAGGAGAATTAGAAATTCCGAATCATTTATACTATGGAATCCAGACTTTTAGGGCGGTAGAAAATTTTAATATTACCGGAATTCCAATTTCAAAAGAGCCTTTGTTCATTAAAGCTTTAGGATATGTAAAAAAAGCAGCAGCTTTAGCCAATAAAGATTGTAATGCAATCGATCCAAAAATTGCCGAGGCAATTTGTTATGGAAGTGATCAAGTTATTGCGGGAAAATTTGATAAAGAATTTGTCAGTGATTTGATTCAAGGTGGTGCAGGAACTTCTGTAAACATGAATGCAAACGAAGTTATTGCGAATATCGGATTGGAATATCTGGGTCATAAAAAAGGAGAATACAATTTTCTTCATCCAAACAATCATGTAAACTGTTCGCAGTCAACAAATGATGCATATCCATCAGCTTTTAGAATTGCTTTGTACTTAAAAATGGAAAGCTTTATTAAAACTTTAGCAGGTTTAGAAGTTGCTTTTGCTAAAAAAGGCGAGGAGTTTAAAGAAGTTTTAAAAATGGGAAGAACACAGCTTCAAGATGCTGTACCTATGACTTTAGGGCAAGAATTTAAAGCTTATGCAACAACAATTGGTGAAGATATTCAGCGTTTAAAAAATGCTCAGGAATTGCTTTTGGAAATCAACATGGGCGCAACTGCCATTGGAACAAAAGTAAATGCACCAGAAGGTTATCCTGAAATTTGTGTTGCTTATTTAGCGAAAGAAGTTGGGATTCCGTTGACGCTTTCGCCTGATTTAATTGAAGCTACAGTTGATACAGGCGCGTATGTTCAGATTATGGGAACTTTAAAACGTTCGGCCGTTAAAATTTCTAAAATCTGCAATGATTTACGTTTGTTGAGCTCTGGACCTAGAACGGGTTTAAACGAAATTAATCTTCCGGCGCGCCAGCCAGGTTCTTCTATAATGCCAGGAAAAGTAAATCCTGTAATTCCAGAAGTAGTAAATCAGACTTGTTTTTATGTAATTGGACAGGATTTAACGGTTACAATGGCAGCTGAAGCGGGACAATTACAATTGAATGTAATGGAACCGGTTATTGCTTTTGCGATGTTTACTTCGCTTGATTATCTTTCGAATGCTATTCAGACATTAATCGATAAATGTATCAATGGAATCACAGCAAATGTTGATCATTGTTATAATATGGTAATGAACAGCATTGGAATTGTAACTCAGTTAAACCCAATTATTGGTTACGAAGAAAGCGCTAGCATTGCCGGCGAGGCTTTAAAAACTAATAAAAGCGTACATCAGATTGCAGTGTTGGAAAGAAAGCTGATCACTCAAGAAAAATGGGACGAAATTTATTCATTACAAAATTTGATCCACCCAAAATTTATCACAAAATAGAGTTTTCTATAAATAATATAATAGCAAGCCGTCATTTATTTGACGGCTTTTTTTTATTTCAATTTTATTGATGCGTAAGTCTAAAATGTTGAAAATAAGCCATATATTTACATATGGATTGATTATTGTTTCGAAAAAATTAAAACTTTCACATGGTAAAATTTTTAAAAAATAATTATTTTCAGAATACATATAAAGTCTTAGGGTTGTTCTTTTTTATTCAATTTAATTTGAATGCGCAAACCGAAATCGACAGTTCCAAAATTTGTCCACCAAAAACAATAATAGAAATCTTCAAAAAAAAGGACTCGATTTATGTTGTTAAACCCATAAAAAATAGCTTTTTCTTAATTATTCCGGCAATTGGTTCTCAGCCCGCTACGGGTTTCTTTTATGGTGCTGTAGCACAATATACTTTTAAAGGAAAAGAAAAAGCAGATAAATATTCTATAGCAAATCTTGGAATTACTTACACCACAAAAAAGCAGTGGCTTGTAAACGTTAAAAATAATATTCTACTGAAAAACAACAAGATATTTTTAAGTGGCGATTATCGTTTGTACATATTTTCGCAACCCAATTATGGTTTAGGAACAAATATTATTCCGCCTCGCCGTAATCAGGAGCCGGGTTTTAGTATAGATTCTATCGCAGAGCCAATGGACTATAATTATTTTAAATTTCATCAGTCGGTTTCTTTTCAAGTTCGTCCAAACTTTTATGTTGGTGGTGGAATCAATATCGATTGGTATTCAAGTATTGTTGATAAAGAACTCGATGTTGCAAATGGAAATTTCACTTATCATTATAATTACAATCAGAAATATGGATTTAATGACAAAGAATATTTTTTAAACGGAATGAGCCTTAATTTGGTGTATGATTCAAGAGATAATCAGGTGAATGCATCACATGGATGGTTTGCAAATATAAATTATCGATTTAATCCAGTATTGTTTGATAATCAAGAAGTAAGCAATGTTCTGTACGCTGAATATCGAAATTTTATTCCTGTTTCTCAAAAAGATAAAAGATACATTCTGGCACTTTGGACTTACGGGCAATTTGTCACCAAAGGCAAAGTCCCATACTTAAATTTGCCTGCAATTGGCTGGGATCAGCGCAGTCGAAGCGGGGAGGGATATACGCAAGGATTATTTAGAGGAACAAATTTGGTTTATCTGGCAACCGAGTTCCGATTTCCGCTTAGTTGCGATCAAATGTTTAGCGGTACTGTTTTTACAAATTTCGTAACAACAAGTAATCCTGATTCCAACACAAAGCTTTTTCAATACGTTCAGCCGGCTTTTGGTTTTGGACTTCGTATTTTAATTGACAAAGCAACAAGAACCAATCTTATTGCCGATTTGGCCTGGGGAAATAATTCAAAAGGTTTTTATTTGAATGCAGGCGAAACTTTCTAGTAATTTTTAGAACTATCAGTTTTAACGGCCAATAACACTATAAATCGCTCAGATGATACTGATTAGACAGATTTTCACTGATATTAATGTAAAAATCCGTTTCAATCGGTTTAAATCTGTGTCATCTGTGTCCCATTTTCAAAATTAATTAGCTAAAAACATAAATTCCTGTTCATAAATAAATCATAATTTTTAACTATTCTGATTTACATTTTTAATGTCAATCCTTATTTTTGTTGTATATCCAAATTTTAATGAAGTTACTAATAGTCGAAGACGAACCAAATCTTTTGTCCATTTTGCGAAAAGGATTTGCTGAAAACAACAACGAAGTAAGTGTAGCACTCGATGGCAAAACGGCTCTCGAAATGATTCACAATTACCATTTCGATGTTGTAGTTTTAGACGTAATGCTTCCCGATATCAACGGAATCGAAATTTGCAGAAGACTTCGTGCCAGCAAAAACTTCGTCCCAATTTTGCTTTTAACCGCTTTAGGAACTTCCGAAAATATCGTAACAGGATTAAATGCCGGAGCCGACGATTATTTGGTTAAGCCTTTTAAATTTGGCGAACTTGATGCTAGAGTAAACGCTTTAAACAGAAGAGCAAATCAGGATAACGAAAAAATCGATAAAATTATAATTGGCGATTTAGAAATCGATGGCAAAGCCAAAGCTGTAAAGAGAAATGGAGAACCTATTGTTTTAACGGCCAAAGAATTTAAATTACTTTATTATTTAGCCCGAAATGCAGGCAGAATCGTTTCGCGTGATCAAATTCTGGATAATGTCTGGGACATTAATTTTGATATGAACACGAATGTTGTCGATGTTTATATCAACTATCTGCGAAAAAAAATTGACAAACCTTACACAACCAAACTTATTCATACAATGAAGGGTTTGGGTTATGTTATACAGCTATAAAATGGATATAAGAAAAAGAATTACGTTCACTTATGTAGCTTTATCTACCTTTAGTACATTGTTGTTATGTATTATTGTTTTCGTTTTATTTCGGGAAAATAACCGTTATCATTTCTTAAAAAGGTTAGAAGACCGAGCCAAAATTGTCGCTTCAATTCATTTTCAAAAAGATCCCGAAAAAATAAAATACTATAGCAACTTAAAAAAAAATGGTCTGGAAGAACTTATTGAAGAAGAAGAATATGTTCTTAAAATAAACAGCGCCAATAGTTTTGATTATAATACAAAACTGAATTTGCCAAATGAATTTTATTCGAATATTTTAAGAACCGGAAAAGATTATTTTGAGGTCAACAGCAAATATTATTTAGGTCAGGTTTTTACTGAGGACAATCAAAAATATATTGTAATTGTTGGTGCAAGAGACAGACGCGGTAAAACAACAAGTATCTATATTGTAAAAATATTACTTTTTGGCGGTATCGGATTCGTTCTTTTAGCATTTCTTTTAGGCCGATTTTTAGCAAAACGAGTTATCGATCCTGTCGCGAGAATTACTAAAGAAGTAAACAGAATAAGTGCGTCAAATCTTCACAATCGTTTGCCGGAAGTTAAAAATTCTGATGAAATTTCAGATCTTACGCATACTTTCAACGATATGCTCGACAGGCTTGAAACTTCATTTGAAATACAGGCCAATTTTATTAACAACGCCTCGCACGAATTAAAAACGCCAATTACAACCATAATTGCAGAGTCGGAAATTATGCTTTTGAAAGAACGTCAGGTTTCTGAATATATTGAATCTTTGCAGAATATTTATAGTCAGGCGTCAAGATTAGGAAATTTAACCGAAAGTTTGCTGAAACTGACTCAAACGGGCTATGACGGAAAGAAACAGGTTCTGGACATTGCCAGAATTGATGAACTGTTATTGGAAGTAAAATCGGATTTGGATAAAATTTATCCAGACAACCGAGTGAGTATCAGACTTAATGTTGCGCCAAAAGATTCTAATTTGCTTTTAATTCCGTGCAACAAACCACTTCTAGAGCTCGCAATAAACAATATTATTACCAACGGAGTAAAATATTCTGATAATAATGAGGTGTTTGTAACGCTTTCTGCAAACAAGGAATCAATAAAAATCTCGATTAATGATATCGGAATCGGAATTCCGCCAGAAGATATTCCGCATTTATACGAACCTTTTTTTAGAGGAAAAATTGCAACTAAATATATTGGTTATGGTTTAGGGCTTCCTCTGGCTTCAAAAATCATTCGCATGCACGATGGAGAAATTCAAGTGCAGTCGGAGCAAAATAAAGGAACTATCGTTACAATCATTTTCAAGAAATCAAATCTCAAAAAAAACAACATTAAAAATTCTAATGTTGAATCTTAGAAAATTCTAATCTTAGATTAAGAACCGTCTAATTTACAGGAAGTTATTTTGCATGTATAAACTAAACGATTATACATATGAAAAATATCCTTATACCCACTACTTTAAAAGACGATACAATTTGTGCGGTAAAATCTGCAGTAAATCAGGCTAAAGATTCGGGCTGTGAAATCATTTTGTTTATGGCAGCCGAAACTCCTGATTCGTTTTCTTCTTCCTTTTATTTACGCGAAATGAAAACAGGATTGACAATAAGTCAAGAAGAAGTTCTGGAAACTTGCCGATATATTGTTGAACATACCCCAAACTGCAAAATAAAAGTACACAATCAATACGGACTTTCATCTCCAATTTTCAAACGTGTTATTGAACATTTCTCTGTAAAATTGGTTATTCTGACTAATTCATATAAACAGGAAACTAAACGCATTCACCAATACTTAATTCAATTGGCTGGAAACCAAAAATGTCCGATTCTGCATTTAGGAAATGAGCGTTTAAAAGAGGATTTTACAAAAGCGCTTTATATAGAAAATAGGAGAGCCAATATGCATGTAAAAGACGTACAGCAATTTTTGAACGAGAATTTTTCATATGAAATTGTAAGTCAGACTTCTAAAATTGATGATGATTATGATAATCTTGCACCTTATTTATCTGAAGCAATTTCTAAATACGACATCGATTTGCTTGTAGAAACAAGAAAAGGCGAAAAGATCAAATTCAAAAAAAATAAAAAAGAAACGATCAACGAAAAACTAGGAATTCCGGTTCTTTCATTGTACGAAGAGATTGTTTGAGAAAAGTGATTAGTAATTAGTTAAGAGTGATTAGTTAAGAGTGATTAGTTAAGAGTGATTAGTTAAGAGTGATTAGTTATTAGTTAAGAGTGATTAGTTAAGAGTGATTAGTGATTAGTAAAAAATGATTAGTAAAAAGTGAAAAGTAAATGGTAGTCAGTTTTAACTAATCCAGCAAGAAGCTAATTACTAAGGACTATTCACTAATTACTAGAAAAAAAATTAAAACCGAAAATATGTTATTAAAGAAAAGAATACCAATGAAGTACGTTCTCGGGAAAATTAAAGTAGAAATTGTACTTGTATTAGCTTATACGATTTTGTTTGAGATTTTTCACTACTATTTTATCAATCTGCCAGTAGATATTCCTATAGCAATTCCAACAATGATTGGAACAATTATATCATTATTGTTGGCTTTTAAGTCAAATCAGGCATATGACAGATGGTGGGAAGCTCGAATTGTTTGGGGCGCTATTGTAAACGATTCCAGAACATTGATTCGTCAAGTGTTGACATTTTATAAAGATCCAGATTTTTCTGTTGAAGCAAGTGAATTCAAAGAAAATTTCGCTAAAAGACAAATTGCTTGGTGTTATAGTTTAGGTCAGGCACTTCGAAATAAAGATGCCATAAAACCACTCGAAGGTTTGATGAGTGATGAAGAAATTAAATATATTAAAAATCATCAAAACATTCCGAATGCAATTTTGATGTTGCACGGACGCGACTTAAGAAATGCTAAAAACGACAAGCGATTCAATAAATATCAGCAAGTTGAAATCGATAATACGTTGTCGAGATTATGCGACGGAATGGGTAAATGCGAAAGAATTAAAAACACTATTTTCCCAACAACTTACAGCATGTATATTAGATTGACGCTGTGTTTGTTTATTTTATTATTGCCATTTGGTTTGACAAGTGTTTTAAGCTGGTTCGCTATTCCGTTGATTACAGCGATTGGAGCTGCTTTCTTTTTGATTGAAAGAATGGCAATTCATTTACAGGATCCGTTCGAAAACAGACCTACAGATACACCAGTAACTGCAATTGCAAATACGATTGAAAAAAATATCAAACAAATGCTAAACGAATATCAAAGTGAATTTGATATTCTGAAAGAATTTGAATTTAATGAAATACCTAAAAAGGCAGACAAAGATGCCTATTATGTTTTATAAAAGTAATTGACTTGGTTTCTCAATTTGTTCCAGGCAGCGTTTTAATTAGTGGCGCTGTCTGGATTTTTTTTAGTAAAAAATTTCACAGTTTTTGTCATTTCGACGAAGGAGAAATCACACTCGAAACTCTACAAAGATTGGCGATTCTCTTTGAGAAAATACTAGTGAGATTTCTCCTTCGTCGAAATGACAAACTATACGCTAAGTTTCGCCAATCTTCCCAAAGTCTGAATAGCAGCTCGTAACTCATTTGTCCAAGGAAGCCCAAAACTCAAACGCATACAATTTGAAAACTGATCCTGAAAAGAGAAAATTCTTCCCGGCGCAATACTGATATTGTGTTTCATAGCCAAATGATAAAAAGCAGCAGTATCAATTTTTTTATCCAATTCAACCCAAAGAAAAAATCCGCCTTGAGGCTGACTGACTTTCGTTCCCGCTGGAAAAGATTCTAAAACAGTATTAATATAATTATTACAATTTTGATTTAATATTTGTCTTATTTTTCGAAGATGATTCTCATAACGGCCGTTTTTCAAAAAATCGCCAACTACTTCATGCGTAATTGTAGTGGTAGAAATGGTGTGATACAATTTAGTACGCAGAATTTCTTTTTTAAATTTTCCGGGCGAAACCCAGCCAACCCGATAACCGGGCGCCAATGATTTAGAAACCGAACTACAGCAAAGCACAATACCGCTTTCGTCATAGGTTTTGCAGTTTGTTGGTCGGCTTGTGCCAAAGTACAAATCACCGTGAATATCATCTTCAATCAGCGGCACATTATAAAAATCCATCAAACGTACAATTTCCTTTTTATGTTCGTTTGGCAACATACTTCCTGAAGGATTGCTGAAATTGCTCATCAAAACACAAGCTTTTACTTTATTGGTTTTCAGTGTTTTTTTAACCGCTTCTAGTTCGATTCCGGTTGTCATATTGGTTGGAAGTTCCATTACATATAAACCTAAAGATCTTGCCAATTGTAAAATCCCAAAATATACCGGACTTTCAGTAATAATCGTATCTCCCGGTTTTGTCAAAGTCAGCAAACAATCAGAAATGGCAGAAATACAACCCGGAGTGGTAATAATATCTTCTTCTGTCAAGGAACCGCCCCAAGTAAAAGACCAACGTGCAATCTCTTTTCGCAAGTTGCTGTTACCCTGAATTTCCTCATAACTTGTACCGCTATTTGGCAATTGTCGCATTGCCTGAACCATTCCTTTGTTCAGTTTAGCGATAGGCAGCAATTCATTTGAAGGAAAACCAAGAGAAAGCATTGTAACATCTTTCAATCTCATGTCGCCGTAAACCAAATCAACTAAATCTTCACGGTCTATGTTTTCAACCTTTAAAATTGGTGTACTTGCAGAAGGTTCAGCAATAACTCTGGCAGAAATATTACTCACATAATAACCAGACTGTGGGCGCGATTCGATAAGCGATCTGCTCTCAACTTCATAATAGGCTTTGCTCACGGTGCTCATGCTGTAGCCCGTTTCAGCACAGACTTCTCTTATCGACGGCAGTTTGTCGCCAACATTTAAAAGGCCAGATTTTATCTGTTTTTCAATAACATCTGCAAACTGTAAATACAAGTAATTGGAACTTTTCATAAAAATAAACTGTTATGGTGCAATTTACAAAAACTGTATCTGTATTGCTGTTTTATTTTTAAGAAATTTGTCTCAGTTAAAAGAAGAAATCAAGATCATGAAAACGACAAAATATTATACTGCTGCCATTACCGCTTACACTGTATGGGGATTTTTCAGTTTGGTTTTAAGGCCAATTCATGATTATCAATCGATAGATATATTATTTTTCAGAGTTTTCAGTTGCAGTATTTTGATGCTTCTGATTGCTTTTCTTTTTAGAAGAAGTAAAATCAAAGAAACTGTGGGGGTTTTCAAAACATTGTCTTCTTCTGAAAAGAAAAAAGCAATTCTGCTGAACATTGGCGGAAGCTTTTTTTTAATGGCAAACTGGTTCACCTTTATTTATGTAATGAATCATGTGAGCGTTAAAGCAACTTCGCTGGCTTATTTGGTTTGTCCAATTTTAACGACTTTACTTGCGTATTTTTTACTGAAAGAAAAACTGGCTAAAACACAATGGTTTGCCGTTGGGTTGAGTATTTTGGGCTGTCTGCTTTTGTCTTACGCGGATATTATGGATATGTTTTTCAGCATCATCATCGGACTTACATATGCTTCTTATTTAGTGAGTCAGCGTATCAATAAAGGTTTTGATAAATTTATAGTACTTACATTTCATATTACATTGGCAGCATTGGTTTTATTGCCTTTTTATCCCGCCTACAGCGGACCAGTACCAACAGAATTTAAGTTTTATTTCTGTATTGAAACCATAGCAATAGCGTTTACTATAATTCCGTTATTTCTGAATTTATATGCGCTTTCAGGACTTCCGTCTTCAACGGTTGGAATGCTTTTAAATATAAATCCAATGATTGCTTTTATGCTTGCTGCTTTTGTTTTTAATGAACAAATCAGCACTTTGCAGATTACAGCTTACAGCATCATTTTTATAGCGGTGTTAGTTTTTAATTCACATCATATTTTTGCATTAAAACAAAAATATATCCTGTCATCTAAAGATTCTCAATAAAGTAATCTTGCATTTTTTATTGGTTTAAAACACAAAATTACGAGAATCTTAACAGGGTTTTAAAACAGGAATGATTATTTTTCATTCCTGTTTTTTTTATGCAGTAAATTGAATATAAGCCACAGATTTCACAGATTAAAAGGATTAATTGTTTTATGCAAAAAAAACAGCCACGAATTCACAAATTATTTTGATTTACTTTTTAGATAAATTTGAAAAAAAATCTTTTTAATCTGTGTAATCTGTGGCAAAAAATAAAAACCGAATCTCTCTATATATGAAACCAACAAAACTTCAAGCCTTTATTCCTTTATTTTATTTAGTATGGTCAGATGATTTACTGACGCAAAAAGAGTTTATTACCCTAAAAGAATTTATAAATTCGCTGTCAGCATTAACTTCAGAAGAGAAAGAATTTCTTCTTTCAAAAGTTGATATTTCAAATCCGCCTTCGCGAAATGAACTCACACAATGGAAATTGGATATTGAAAAAAGTATTCAGGATAAATCTTCTATAAAATCCATTTTTGATATTGCGCTGGCACTTTCTGGAAAAGATCTTGACATTTCAGTTTTAGAATCAGATTTCAAAAAACTGGAAAATGATCTTGGAATTTTAGGTGAAGAAGCACTTCAAAATTTTAAAACAAAAGCAATTCGTTTACCGCAAATTCCCAAACGACATAGCAATTTTGATATTCAGAAAATAACTGAATTTCTAGATGGAAAAGAAGCGCCAATCATCAAAAGAGTAAAATCAATTATTTCCCGACCTGAATTTGCCTACGAAACTTCGACCGATATTAATGTTTTTCGCCAAACTGTTTACAATTGGTGTAAAATTCTAGCCGAAGAAAACTTAGGAAATATGGCCTATCCGAAGGAATATGGCGGAGGAGGAAACGTAGAAGATTATTTTGCGATTATGGAAACGCTGAGTTATCACGATTTGAGTTTGGTGATAAAATTTGGTGTTCAGTTTGGGCTTTGGGGAATGAGCGTTCAGTCTCTTGGAACTGAAAAACATTATGCTAAATATTTAAAAGATATTGGTTCTCTGAAACTTCCGGGCTGTTTTGCTATGACCGAAACACATCATGGATCAAATGTAAAAGGCTTAGAAACGACCGCGACTTATAATCATAGCGATCAGACTTTTACGATTCATACGCCAAATAAAAATGCTCAGAAAGAATACATTGGCAACGCAGCTGTTCACGGCCAAATGGCAACTGTTTTTGCTAAATTAATTATCGACGATCACGATTATGGCGTAAATGCTTTTGTCGTGCCGTTGCGCGATGCAAATGGAAATACTTTAAAAGGCATTACTATTGGTGATTGTGGACATAAAATGGGTCTAAATGGCGTTGATAATGGAACAATCAGTTTTGATAATGTGGTAATTCCGAAGGATAATATGCTAGATCGTTTTGCTTCTGTAAATGATAAAGGCGAATTCGAAAGTCCAATTCCGAGTGACAATCGTCGATTTTTTACAATGTTGGGAACTTTGGTAGGAGGAAGAATCGGAATTCCGCGATCAGCTTTGGCAGCAGCCAAATCAGGATTGACAATTGCCATTCGTTACAGCGATCAAAGAAGACAATTCGGTCCAGAAGGCGGATCAGAAGTTCCGATTTTGAATTACAGAATGCATCAGCGAAGATTATTGCCAAATTTAGCTAAAACATATGCAGTTCATTTTGCACTTCAATATCTTACCAATAGATTTTTGAATAGAACAGAAGCCGAAATGCAGGAAATTGAAGCTTTGGCAGCCGGGATTAAAATCATATTCAACTTGGAGTACGAGAGATATTCTGCAGGAATGTCGTGAAGCATGTGGCGGAAAAGGATATTTATCTGAAAACAGAATCGATGCTTTGAAAAATGATACTGAAATTTACACCACTTTTGAAGGTGATAATACCGTTTTGATGCAATTAGTGGCTAAAAACCGTTTATCAGAATTCAGAAAATCGTTTGGAGAAATGGGCTCACTCGGAATCATTAATTACGTTTATGAAAATGCGAAAACAGCCATTACAGAAAAAAATCCAATAGCAACAAGAAGAGCCGATGACGAGCATTTACTTGACAATGAGTTTCATCTACAGGCTTTTATTCATCGAGAAAAAACAATTCTGGCTTCGGCAGCGCGACGTATCAAGAAATTGGTTGATGGAGGATTAGAAGCTTATGATGCATTTAATGTCGTACAGCATCAAATGATAGATGTGGCGCAGGCGTATTTGGAGCGTATTGTTTTAGAGCAATTTCAAGAAGCTTTAAAAGCAATTTCAGATGAAAATTCAAAACAAATTTTGACCAAATTATATCAGTTATTTGCGCTTTCGCAGATAGAAAAAAATAGAGCTTGGTACCTTGAAGACGGTTATATGGAAGCTGTTAAAACAAAAGCCATCCGTAAAATAGTAAATCAGTTATGCTGGGATATTCGCCCAGATGCAGTTGCTTTAGTCAACGCATTTGACATTCCAGAAAGTTGTCTTTCGGCATCAATTGCTATTAAATGATAAAATTTTCGCCACGAATAAGCGAAGCAAATTCGTGGTGAACAAAAAAACTTAGAACCTTAGCGACTTAGAACCTTAGTATCTCACTATATTTGCTTTTCTAAAAACTATCGACCACCAAATTGAAAAACCTTCTACTGTTTTGTGCTTTTTTGCTCAGCTTTCCAACATTTGCATTGGATAGCGAAGATATTATTTTGGACCAACTAAACGATGCCTTAAAAAATAAACAGCATTATGTACAGCTTAAAGAAGAGCGAATTTTAAACTTCAAAAAAATAAAATCGGAGAGCTTAACTCCAGAACAAGAATACAATTATAATAAAACTTTATATTTAGAATATCAGAAATTCAACTCCGATTCTGCTATCCGTTACGTAAAAAAGAATATCGAAATTGGGGAACAGCTTCAAGATAAAAATATTCTCAGATTTGGCACAATTCAGAGTTAGTTACACTATATTCTTCTTCAGGAAAATACCGCGAATCTGAAGCTCTTTTAAAAAGCATCAACAAAAATAAATTGGCTTTAAGCTTATTGCCAAATTATTATATAGCCTATCGTGAATTTTTCGAACATTATGCTGCAAACAGTTATAATTATGAATACGTCAGCAAATTGGAAAATACCGTGATTCGTTTTTATTGGTTTTAAAACCAAATACTTTAGATTATCAAATAACGAAGATTACGCAGGATATTTTTCATAAGAAATATGACAATACGCAAAAACAGCTGGAAAAATTTTACTGCAAAAAACTAAAGAGGACAATCCGCAATATGCGATGATTACGTATCTCTTAGGAAAAATTAATGAAGCAACTCATAAACTCGAACTTCGAAAAAAATATTACGCACTTTCGGCTACATCAGATTTAAAAAATGCCAATAAAGACAATGCTTCACTGCAAGAATTGGCTTCTGTTTTTTATGAAATCGGAGATGTCGATATGGCTTATAAACTTACACAATCTGCAATTGAAGATGCGCTTTATTGCAATGTTCAGTTTCGAACGCTTTTAATGTCAGAAGTTTATTCGATTATCAATACGGTTTATTTGGAAAAAGAAGCGAAGCGAAAAACGGAATTACAGATTTATTTACTGTGCATCAGTTTATTATCGGTATTTTTAATTGTGGCGATAATTTATGTTTACAAACAAATGAAAAAAGTTTCAAGAATTCGTGGAGAACTCTATGAAACCAGTCAAAAATTAGCCGAATTAAATAAAGACATTACCGAAACCAACGAACCAATTGCAGGAAACCAACTCGCAATTGTCTGAATCAAATCATATTAAAGAAGAATATATTGCTCATTTCTTCAGTCTTTGCTCAACTTATATCAATAAATTAGAAAACTATCGCATTATTTTAAATAAAAAAGCGACAGCAAACAATTTGATGAAATTTATAAAATGTTGAAATCAACAACTTTAGTTGATAATGAATTCGAAGAATTATATAAGAATTTCGATATTATCTTTTTGAATTTATATCCAACCTTCGTAAAGGATTTTAATGCATTTATTGATTCCAGAAGAACAGATAGTTTTAAAGCAAAGCGAATTACTTGAATACGGAATTCGAATTTTTGCATTGATCCGACTTGGAATTACCGATAGCGTTAAGATTGCAGCTTTTCTTCGTTACTCTTTAAGTACAATTTACAACTACGAACCAGAGCTCGAAATAAAGCGGCAGTTTCTCGAAATGATTTTGAAGAAATGGTCATGAAAATTGGTCTCAATGTCCTTGAAAGTCATAGAGATATATTTTAAAATCACTACTTTTTTTATGCATTTTTTTTAGTTATTAATCTGATAAATCAATAATTTGATTTTTTAATTCACTACTTTTTTCCGTTTAAAATTATAACATGTACTATAACGTTTTAGTTTTACAATATTATTAAAAGGTACAAATGACTACTAGAAGTATCTTTATTAAAATTGAATGCTTAAATAATTAATAGTTATGTTTAAAAACGTTAAAACAATCGTTGTTTTAGTTTTATTGAGTTCATTCGGATTGAATGCACAAAATAAAGTTCCAGTTTATCTTGATGATAAAAAGCCAATTAATGAGCGCGTAGAAGATGCGCTTAAAAGAATGACAACCGACGAGAAAATTGCCATGATCCATGCGCAGTCTAAGTTTAGTTCTCCAGGTGTAAAACGTCTTGGAATTCCAGAAAACTGGATGACCGATGGACCACACGGAATTCGTACAGAAGTTAAATGGGACGAGTGGGATCAAGCGGGATGGACAAATGATTCTTGTATTGCTTTCCCTGCGCTTACGGCACTTTCTGCAACTTGGAACAAAGAATTGGCTTCTTTATATGGTAAATCTATTGGAGAAGAAGCACGTTACCGTAATAAAAATGTATTATTAGGACCTGGTGTAAACATTTACAGAAGCCCATTAAACGGAAGAAATTTCGAATACATGGGAGAAGATCCGTTTTTAACTTCAAAAATGGTCGTTCCTTATATTAGAGGAGTTCAATCAAATGGCGTTGCAGCTTGTGTTAAACATTTCGCTTTAAATAATCAAGAAACAAACCGTAATACCGTAAACGTAGTGGTTGACGACCGTGCTTTGTATGAAATCTATCTTCCAGCTTTCAAAGCTGCAGTGCAAGATGGTGATGCATGGGCAATTATGGGATCTTACAACAAATACAAAGGACAGCAATGTTGCCATAATGAGTTTTTGCTTAATGATATTCTTCGCAAAGAATGGGGTTTCAAAGGAGTTGTAGTTTCAGACTGGGGCGGTGTTCATGACACTAAACAAGCTATTTATAATGGTTTAGATATGGAATTTGGTTCTTGGACAAACGGACTTTCTTGGGGAACAAGCAATGCTTATGATAATTATTATTTAGCAAAACCTTATTCTGAAATGATCAAGAAAGGTGAAATTGGAACTAAAGAATTAGATGAAAAAGTACGTCGCGTTCTTCGTTTGGCTTTCTTGACAACAATGGATAGAAATCGTCCTTTTGGATCATTTGGAACGCAAGAACACGCTGATGCAGGCCGTAAAATTGCAGAAGAAGGAATTGTTTTATTGCAAAACAACAACAATATTCTGCCAATCAATCTTTCTAAAACTAAGAAAATCGCGGTTATTGGAGAAAATGCTATCAAAATGATGACAGTAGGAGGAGGAAGTTCTTCTCTTAAAGCAAGATACGAAATTACACCTCTTGAAGGGTTAAAGAAAAGAATTGGTAATCAGGCTGAAATCGTTTACGCTCGCGGTTATGTTGGAGATCCAACAAGCAACTATAACGGAGTTGTGGCTAAAGTAAGTTTAGAAGAAAACCGTTCTCCTGCTGAATTGACTGCTGAGGCTTTAAAAGTAGCGAAAGATGCTGATATTGTTCTTTTTATTGGAGGCTTGAACAAAAGTCCAAATCAAGATGATGAAGGACACGATCGTAAAGGATTGGAACTTTCTTATGGACAGAATGAATTAATCAGCCAATTGGCGAAAGTAAATAAAAATATTGTTTTCGTAAATATTTCAGGAAATGCTGTGGCAATGCCGTGGGTAAAAGAAGTTCCTGGAATTGTTCAGGGATGGTTTTTAGGAACTGAAGCCGGAACTGCTTTGGCAAATGTTTTGGTTGGAGATGTGAATCCGTCAGGAAAATTGACTTTCACTTTCCCAGTAAAATTAACTGACAACGGAGCACACGCTTTAGGTCAGTTTCCTGGTGGAGATGAAGTGGTTTACAACGAAGGAATTTTTGTTGGATACCGTTGGGCTGACAAGCAAAAAATCAAACCATTATTCCCTTTTGGGCACGGATTAAGCTATACAACTTTTGCTTACGGAAAAGTTACTGCTGATAAAAAACAAATGACTTCAGGATGATCAAATAACATTCTCAGTTAATGTAAAAAATACAGGAAGCCGTGAAGGATCAGAAGTTGTACAGCTTTATATCAGCGACTTAAAATCTTCTTTGCCTCGCCCGATAAAAGAATTAAAAGGTTTTGAGAAAGTTTCACTTAAAGCAGGAGAAGAAAAAACAGTAACTTTTACAGTTGATAAAACAGCTTTAAGTTTCTTTGATGATAAAAAACACGACTGGGTTGCTGAGCCAGGAGCTTTTGAAGCACTTATTGGAGCATCTTCAGCAGATATTAAATCTAAAGTGAGCTTCTCACTTCAATAATTTCATTAATTTCTAAATTGGTTGGTTGTAAAGCTGCAAGTGTAAAAATTTGCAGCTTTGCTTTTGTGAATTTAACCATTTAGATGTTTTTACCATTAAGATATTAAGTTAATTAAGCTTTGAACTTATTATATTGAATGTGTTCAAAGAAAAAATAAGCTTTGACTTAATTAACTTAATATCTTAATGGTGAAAATAAAACACTTTATTGTTTAAATTATTTATGATGAAAAATATTCTATTTATTGTTATCACTTTATTTGTAGCGCAAAATCTTTCGGCACAAAGCCTTAATAAAATGCAATGGTTTAATGAGCCAGAAAAATGGGAAATTAAAAACAATGCATTGATCATGAATGTAACCGCAAACAGTGATTACTGGCGAATTTCGCATTACGGTTTTACAGTTGATGATGCACCATTTTATTATGCAACTTATGGCGGAGAGTTTGAAGCCAAAGTGAAAATTACAGGAAATTATATCGCCCGTTTTGACCAAATGGGATTAATGATTCGTGTAGATGAAAAAAACTACATTAAGACTGGAGTAGAATTTGTTGACGGAAAATTTAATATCAGTACGGTTGTAACGCATGAAAAAAGCGATTGGAGCGTAACAACACTTGATAAAGCACCACCTTTTATCTGGATCAAAGCCGTGAGAAGATTAGATGCTGTTGAAGTTTTTTATTCTTTTGATGATAAAAACTACATCATGACCAGAAATGCGCCATTGCAGGACAATACACCAGTTATGGTTGGTTTGATGGCCGCGTCTCCTGATGGAAATGGTTTTGAAGCTAAATTTGAAAACTTTACTGTAAAACATCTTCCAGATCAAAGAAGATTAGAATGGCTGAAAAATTACTAATAACAATTGATAATTAACAATTAACAATTATCAATTGTAAATTATCAATTAAATTCACCATTAACAATTTATAATTAACCATTAATATGACCGATATTAAACCCAAAAAACATTATGAAATTCTTGACGGATTACGCGGAGTTGCCGCTATTTTAGTCGTTACATTTCACATTTTTGAAACCTTTAGCGGAGGAAACCGTTTCAAACAAATTATTAATCACGGTTATTTGGCCGTAGATTTCTTTTTCCTTTTATCCGGATTTGTTGTCGCTTATGCGTATGACGATCGTTGGGGAAAAATGACACAATGGGAATTTTACAAACGCCGATTAATCCGTTTACAGCCCATGGTAATCATGGGAATGATAATTGGTGCTATATTTTATTATTTTCAAGCTTCAGATACATTATTTCCAATGATTGCAAATATGGAAGTGTGGAAAGTAATTGTGACAATGGTAATCGGATTTACATTGTTGCCAATTCCGCCTTCATTAGAAATCAGAGGTTGGGGCGAAATGCATCCTTTAGACGGTCCGGCATGGTCACTTTTTTTCGAATATATTGCAAACATCTTGTACGCCCTAATTTTTCGCAAATTTTCGAACAAAGTATTGTCAGTTTTTGTATTGATATTTGCCGGACTCCTAATTAATTATACCGTTTTTGGCCCAAAAGGCGATGTAATAGGAGGCTGGTCATTGAACTTGGAACAAATGAACATTGGATTCACTCGTTTGTTATATCCGTTTTTTGCTGGAATGCTTTTGTGTCGTTTAGGGAAATTAATTCATTTAAAAGGCGCTTTCTGGATTTGCAGTATTTTGATCACTATTGTTTTAGCTTTGCCAAGATTTGGTGACGAAAACTCATTATGGATGAACGGATTATATGAGTCATTCTGTATCATTTTAGTTTTCCCATTAATCGTTGCAATTGGTGCTGGTGGGCAGATTAAAAGTGCTTTTTCCGCTAAAATTTGCAAGCTTTTAGGCGATATATCCTATCCAATCTACATCACACATTATCCACTTATTTATTGGTACACAGCTTGGGTTGTAGACAATAAAGTTTCGCTTGAAGATGGATTCCTTCCTGGAATTGCGCTTCTTGTAGCAAGCATTGTTTTGGCTTTTGTATGCTTAAAATTATACGATGAACCAGTTAGAAATTGGCTTCAGAAGAAAGTAGGTTCAAAGGTTCAAAGCGACAAAGTTGCAAAGGCATAAAGATAAAACTTTGCCCCTTTGTAACTTTGTTCCTCCGAACCTTAAGTAAAAATATTGAATTTCTAATTTTGTTAGTTATAGATATTCAAAAAAGGGATAAACTTAATTGTTTATCCCTTTTGTATTTGTAGATACGTACAGTATTGCGTATTTTTTTTGCCACAGATTAAAAGATTAAAATGATTCGACTTTGTTAATCTGTAAAATTGACCTATTGTCTATAACGTTGCGTAGACGCACTGCTGTGCGTCTCTACGGATATAGATGGTGAATAAATTGGGAAAAAATTAAAAACAGAAAGGGATGAAAACATAAAGTTTCATCCCTTTTGTGTGTTAAGCTCAAAGTGAAAACCTCTGACCCTATGAACCTTTGCTTCTTTGAACCTTTAAAAAGATTTATTCTAGAACTAAAGCTCCCAAAGCCTCTTTACTGAAACCTTTCAATTCTTCAGTTTTTCCAGCTTTAATTTTAGCAACCCAATTTGGATCCGATAAAAGAGGTCTTCCTACGGCAACCAAATCAAAATCGCCTCTGTCGAAACGTCTGTTTAATTCTTCTAAAGAAGTTGGTTCAGAACTTTCTCCGGCAAATGCTCCAAAGAAATCACTAGAAAGTCCAACAGAACCTACTGTAATTGTTGGCGCTCCGGTAACTTTTTTAGCCCATCCAGCAAAGTTTAAATCAGAACCTTCAAATTCAGGTTCCCAGAAACGACGTTGCGAAGCAGTGTAAAATATCAACTCCAGCATCAACAAGTGGCGTAAGCCAAGCTTCTAATTCCTGCGGATTTTTGGCTAATTTATAATTGTAATCAGAAGGTTTGAATTGAGAAAAACGCATAATAACTGCGAAATCATTTCCAACTTGCTTTCTAACTTCTTTTACGACTTCAATTGCAAAACGATTACGTTCTGGCAACGTTTTTCCGCCATAAATATCAGTACGTAAGTTTGTTTCTGCTCTAAAGAATTGGTCAATTAAATAACCGTGTGCGCCGTGAATTTCGATGGTATCAAAACCAATCGTTTTGCATCAGCTGCAGCTTTTCCAAAAGCTAGAATAGTGTTTTCAATATCTTTTTCAGACATCGTAACTCCATTTTTAAAATCAGGGCGATTTAATCCGGACGGACCTTCAAAAGGAACAGGTGGAACCCATCCAGAATGATGGTTATCCATAATTCCCATATGCCAGATTTGCGGTCCCATTTTTCCGCCAGCAGCATGAACTTCATCAATTACTTTTTTCCATCCATTTAAAGATGATTCTCCATAAAAATGAGGAACATTTGCATCGTTTGATGATGAAGGTCTGTCAATTACAGTTCCTTCAGATAATATTAAACCAACTTCGCCTTCCGCTCTTTTTTGGTAATAAGCAGCGACTTCGTCAGTCGGAACTCCGTTTGGAGAAAAAGAGCGCGTCATAGGCGCCATTACGATTCGGTTTTTAAGATTTAACGATTTTAAGTTAAACGGCGAAAATAGGTTGTTTGTACTCATAGTAATTTTACAAATTAGATTGAATTAATTTACTGAGTGCTTCAAAGGCACCTTCGTTGCGTTTGTAATAAGTCCATTGTCCAACGCGTTTGGCTTCGATAAAACCGGCACGTTGTAAAATAGACAGGTATTCAGAAACTGTTGATTGTGTCAAACCGGCCTTGGCTTGAATTTGCCCAACACAAACTCCATGTTCAAATCCGCCATGTTGGAGTTGTACCGGGAAAGTTGATTTCGGGTTCTTTTAGCCATTCCAGCATTTGCAATCTGGATTTGTTTGAAAGTGCTTTAAAGATTTCTATATTTTCCATGGTGCAAATATATCGACTTTTCCCGATATGCCAATTTAAAGAAAAATATTTAGCATTTTTTTATGATGGAGAAGGTGCATGAAATGATGAAGAATATATCGCAAAGAAATATTTATATTTGTTTACGTTATCTTAATCTCTTATTTTATGTCATTTCGATGAGTTGATATAACTATTAAAAAACTGCCCCAAAATCAAAATAAACTTAACCAATTATGAAAAAAATGTACTTATTTTAGGCTTCTTATGCTGTGTAATAACAGCTCAAAAGCCCAAGTTGTAGGAGTAGAAGTTGGAGATATTGCTCCCGAAATCGAACTTCCGGATACAAAAGGAAATAATCGTTTCCCTTTCTTCATTAAGAGGCGATTTAGTGTTAGTTGATTTTTGGGCTTCATGGTGCGGACCTTGCATTAAAGAACAGCCGGGATTATTAAAATTATATAACACTTATCCTGGGAAATTATCAATTTATAGTGTTTCGATGGATACGAAAAAAGCCTTTGTGGACAGCCGCAATCGCAAAAGCAAAAATTGCCTTGGACGAAGGTAAGCGACTTAAAATATTGGAGTTCTCCAGTTGTAGGCGATTATATGCTTGCAATCTGTTCCGTTAAATTTTTTAATTGATAAAAACGGAATTATTCTAGCTAAAAATATTCATGGAAATGCTTTAGAAGATATGGTTAACGGCTTGTTGACTAAATAATTTTTATTTGAAGTTTTAGATTTTAAACCCGACAGGTTTTTAAAACCTGTCGGGTTTACTAGTGAGATGAAACAAACATAAAAAAATAAAAAATAAATGAAAGAAAATTTAAAAATCTACGAAAAGACAATTAAGAAAAAACATAGTTTCGGTTCACCAAAATTTACAGAAGAATTTCGTACTGCATTGAGTAAAACGGTTTTCGTTCCTATTGCTGAAAAAACAATTTCAAAATTAGATTGGGATATTATCTATAAAAACGAAAACTCAATCGAGGCAAAAAGAAAAGTAAGCTCATTTGGACTTGATCAATACACTGAAGCAATTACAATAACGTATAATCACGGAAATGTTGAAGTGAAAAGCGAATCGTTAGGGAGTGAAATTTGGGATAATGGGCGTAATTCTAAAAGAGCAAGATTATTCATTTATGCTTTTAAGGAAACGGAAAGTGAATTTGATAAAGAGGCCTTAAGTGAACTTGAAAAAGAAACTGAAAAGAAAAACAATTGGGACGATTATATAATTCCAGAAGATTTACCACAACCGAATGATCCAAGAAAGAAGAATTTTTCAATTTTAGTAATTGGAGGTGTACTTATCTCGTTACTTCTTGGTTTTACAGTGGCCGAGCTTTCAGTGCATTTTATATATTTTATTGGAGTTTATGAGGTTTTAGTTGGAATTGCCATCTCACTTTTATTGAAACATGTAATCAAATTGTCCAATTTTACAGAAATACCCAAAATTCAGTATCTTTTAATGGGAATGGTATTCTTGACATACCTTTCAAATCAATATTTTCAGATGGAAATTATTTTAAGTGAAAATAATTACGAGAGAATCAGTTTTTTTGAATTTTTAAAAATCAGGCTTGAAGAAGGTTTAACAATAAAAACTTTAAATACAGGATGGATCGGTTTGATTATAAGTTGGATTATTCAATTAGTTTTGACCTATTATGTTGCATTTTTACGAGTAGTTTCTGTTGTAACCACTTATCAGCTTGAAAAAATTCCTGTTGAAGTTTTAGATTTCAGTACTTACTATTTTGTAAAAGGAAAATCTGAAATTGAAGTTAGAAATGAACTTTCTCAAAAAGGCTGGGCAACAATCGAAAATCAAGATGAAGTTTTTGAGGCGCTTGGAGCAGTTTATGGAAAAATAGAATTGATTAGATTGAAATAAGTATTATTTTTTTTGTTTCAAGTTTCAAGTTTCAAGTTTCAAACCCGACAGGTTTTTAAAACCTGTCGGGTTTACTTAAAGTTTCAACATGAAACCTGAAACAAAGAAAATCTGAAACAAAAAAAAAAGCCCATTTTTCTTGGACTTTTTTAAATCATTCATTTTCTGTATTTACCTTTTTAACGCCTCCAAAACTTGTTTTCATCATTTCTCTGATTTGGAATTGTGTTTTGTTTCGGGTTGCGTTTTTCCATTCGTCAAAATCATAAATATGAATCTTGTCGGCATACGGATTGGTTACAAAAAAAAGCCTTGATATAGAGAATTTATAGTATTTCAGTTCATGCGAAATATGTCGGTCGGGAACGACAATAAGAATCGTTTCCCAGTCCAGAAAATTCTTTGGAACGTCTTCTCGTTCAGTTAATCCAAGAGATTCAAAAAAGGCAAGAATCTTTTGGTCATTATTCTTATCGATCTTCTCATCGATGCGTTTAATGGCGCTTAGAAGCTTTTTTTCATCTTTAATAACACTCATAATAGTCTTTTATTTTTTTTATTTTAGTATAAAATTACACCAAAAGAAAATTATTTCAGAATGTAGAGCCAATAGAATGATTCTAAATTTTATTAGCCATTTTTTATGGGGTGTGCAAGGATAATAGTTTATGTTTTTGATAAAATACTATTAAGATTAATGCCTTCAAAAGCTTAATTTTATATTTTCTAACTACTACCAAACCATTTTTCATGAGAAATTCTTTTCTAAAAAAAATCTTTTCGGTTTTTATTTTTGTTGTTTCAGGTTTGGCTTTCGCCCAAAGCAAATCAGATCGGGAATTGATTTTGATTGATAAAGATTGGCGTTTTTCATTCGGACATTTATATGACACCGATAAAGATTTTGGTCATGCAACTGGATATTTTTCGTATTTGACTAAAACTGGTTTTGGAGATGGTCCAGCAGCAAAAGATTTTGATGACCGTGCTTGGCGAAAACTCGATTTTCCGCACGATTGGGCTGTTGAGCAGGATTTCAGCGAAAGCGGCAGTTTTAGTCACGGATTTAAAATCGCAGGAAAAGGTTTTCCAGAGAAAAGTATTGGCTGGTATCGAAAGAAAATCAATATTCCCGAAATAGATAAAGACAGAATCATCAGCTTAAAATTTGATGGCGTTTTTAGAAATTCGAAAGTGTTTTTTAATGGTTATTATCTCGGAACTGAAGAAAGTGGCTATAATGGATTTGAGTATGATGTAACGGCTTATGTGAATTATGGCGGAGAAAATACAATTGTAGTCCGTGCCGATGCTTCAATGGAAGAAGGCTGGTTTTATGAAGGCGCGGGAATTTATAGACATGTTTATCTGCAGAAAACAAACCCAATTCATGTTGAAACAAACGGAACTTACGTTACTTCGGAAGTAAAAAATAATGAAGCGGAAATTACTGCCGAAGTTTCGATTGAAAATAAAGGAAATTATAAAGGTTCGATTGAAATAATTCAGACGATTTTTGATGCTTCAGGGAAAACAAATCGCAACTTTTTCGGAAAACGGAAATGCTCCTGAATTTTATAAAAGCAGTAATTACATTTCAAAATTAAATGTAAAAAATCCGATTTTGTGGGATATTGATTCACCAAATTTATATCGATTAGAAACTCAAATTAAGCAGGAACGGAAAAGTAATAGATAGTTATGAAACTTCTTTCGGAATAAGAACCATTAAGTTTGATGCCAGAAAATGGATTTTTCTTAAACGGAAAACCTCGTAAAATTAAAAGGAACAAACAATCACCAAGATCATGCCGGAATTGGAACGGCATTTGCCAGATGAAATTCAGTTTTACCGAATTAAAAAGCTGAAAGAAATGGGTTCAAATGCCTATCGCTGTTCGCATCATCCACCAACTCCAGAATTATTGAAAGCTTGTGACGAACTCGGAATGCTGGTTATTGACGAAACCCGATTAATGGGAATTAATGAATATCATTTGAATGATTTAGAGCGAATGATAGAACGAGACCGTAATCACCCGAGTGTTTTTTGCTGGTCGGTTGGAAATGAAGAATGGAATATTGAAGGCAATATTGTGGGGGAACGAATTACAAATGTGATGCAGAATTTTACTAAAAGTATTGATTCAACAAGACCTGTAACTGTTGGAATCAGTAGTGGATTTAGGAGCGGAATTTCTTCTGTAGTTGAAATTATGGGCTACAATTATCTTGGAAACGGAGATATCGATGCGCATCGAAATGAATTCAAAAACCAACCAGGAATGGGAACAGAAGAAGGTTCAACTTTTGCAACTCGAGGTATTTATTTTACGGATGATGCAAAACATTATCAAAGTGCTTATGATAAAAAACCGCGTCCAACTTTTTACAGTATTGAAGAAGGCTGGAAATTTTATGCAGAAAGACCTTATCTCGCAGGAATGTTTATCTGGACAGGTTTTGATTATCGCGGAGAACCAACGCCTTACGGATGGCCATCTGTAACGTCGTATTTTGGAATGATGGATGTTTGCGGTTTCCCGAAAGACAATGTGTTTTATTTGAAATCATGGTGGGGAAAAGAGCCTGTTTTGCATATTTTTCCACATTGGAACTCGAGTGGAATGGAAGGCAAAGAAATTGATGTTTGGGCGTATTCAAACTGTGATGAAGTAGAACTTTTTCTGAACAAAAAGAGCCTCGGAAAAAAGAAAATGGAGCAAAACAGCCATTTGGAATGGAAGGTAAATTATGCACCTGGAACGTTGGAGGCAATTGGTTATAAAAACGGAAAAAAAGTATTGACAGAAACTCAGAAAACTACCGGAAAAGCTGAAAATATTAAACTTTCTGTAGATAAAGAAAATCTTCCAAATTCGAAAGTACTGTTATTTCGGTTGAAGCTACAGATAAAAACGGTTTGCATGTTCCAACTTCAAATGACGAAATTTAATTTTCAATAAGAGGTGGCAAAATCCTAGGAGTTGGAAACGGAAATCCAACTTCGTTAGAAAAAGATCAGTTTATTGATGATGTTTCATTAGTTGCAATAATCAATTTAAAGAACAAAAAGGAACGACAGCTAATTTGCCTCAGGAATTGCAAAATTACCCTGAAAATGACTGGAAAACAGCTTTTAAAGACCGTGATTATAAGAATCAGGCGCCATCGTATATTTATAAAGGAGAATTTGATTTGAAGAATAATATTGGCATCTAACAATTGTAAGTTTCTTTTACAAAAAAATTGGATTAGAAACGGTAGTTTTTATAAACGGAAATAAAGTAAATGCAAGTGCTGAAGATTCACAAAAGTATATTTTGGATACTGCTATTTTAAAAGAAGGAAAAAACACGATTAATATTATTGCAAAACCATTGCAAAAAATAAAAGATTGGGACGTTATGAACACTGATCCCGGAAATATTCAGGTAATCACCCCGGCAGAACTTTGGAAAAGAAAACTTTTCAATGGCTATGCTCAAATTATAATTCAAAAGGAGGATAATGTAAAGAAGTTATTTTATCTGCTTCCGCGAAAGGACTGCAAGCTGGAAGTTTAGTTTTAAAAAAATAGTTTCAAGTTTCAGGTTTCAGGTTTTGTTGCAGTCGCGTTTAAACCTGAAACCTGAAACCTGAAACCTGAAACCTGAAACCTGAAACCTGAAACCTGAAACCTGAAACCTGAAACCTGAAACCTGAAAAAAAATAAACTAAAATAATATTTGTTTGATTTTCATAACTTTGCAAAATGAATAATCAGACAGAAACTCAGAATTGCGATTTTACTTCAGATTTAAAGTTAAAAGGTTTTAAAGTCTACCAGATAAACGGAGATGTAAGTAAAATTCCGACGTTTACAGCCGTAGGGATTTTTATAAAATCTGTATCAATACCAGTAAAAGTATCATACAATACGCTGACCGCGGGATAGAAACCGACGGGACAATTTTGTTTTTCGGTAATCCGATTATTCCTTATTCCTGGGAAACTATTTCTGGCGAATACGAAGGTTACGCTTGTGTTTTTACCGAAGATTTTTAGATCAAAAGATCGTTCAGAAACACTTCATGAATCGCCTTTGTTTAAAATAGGAGGAACACCAATTTTTTCTTTAAACGCTGAACAAAAGGTTTTTATAGATTCATTGTTCCAGAAAATGATCAAAGAATACGAAACCGATTATGTTTTTAAAGATGATTTGATGCGCAGTTATGTCAACTTGATTATTCATGAATCGATGAAAATGCAACCTTCGGAGAATTTCTTCAAACATAAAAATGCTTCTTCCCGAATTACTTCTTTATTTTTAGAATTATTAGAAAGACAATTTCCAATAGAAACTAAAAATGAGCCTTTAGCTTTAAAAACACCTCAGGATTATGCGCAAAGCCTTGCTGTGCACGTCAATCATTTAAATCGTTCGGTTAAAGAAGTTACAGGAAAACCAACAACCGCACATATTACAGAGAGAATAATTAATGAAGCAAAGGCGTTGTTGCATCATACCGACTGGAGTATTTCAGACATTGGTTATTCACTTGGATTTGAATATCCGAGTTATTTCAATAATTATTTTAAAAGACTTACAGGAACAGTTCCAAAATCGTTGAGATCATAAATTGTTTCAAATTCATAATTTTTTGTTTGAATATTATAATTTCTAAAGTGCAGTCCTATCCTAATTTTGCATTGAAATTACAGTATTAATCATTTATCAGTTTTTAACAGACTAAATACTACTTCAAAAAGCGCATTCTAGCTTTCCTCATTTTAGTTTCCTGATACTGATAACTCTAAAACAATAATAATTATGAAAACATCAGACAATTAATGTAATAATTCCGTTTTTCCAGAAAGGAGATTTTAGCGCCTTCAAATTATTTTACAGGAAATTCTGAAGGTAAATTTATTCCTTTTTACCATTGGTTTAAACCAATAAAATATTAGTAAATTGTTAATAATGAATAATATACTAGTTTAAAATAAATTCAAACTCAAAAAATAAGTAAATTTATGTCAACAAATTATTCAACCGTTATTGAAGAAGGAAAAGTCCCGAATACATTTATGACAGGCGACGTTTCTTATAAAAAACAAACCAGCAATATTCATCCTGAAAACACTGTAATAAAAGAAGTTACGTTTGAAGCTTGCGCAAGAAGCAACTGGCACATTAATGCTGGTTTACATATGCTTATTGCAAAAGAAGGAGCAGGATATTATCAAGAAAGAGGAAGTGCCGTGAGAAGACTTCAGAAAGATGAAGTGGTTACAATTTTACCAGGGGTAGAGCATTGGTACGGAGCAACTCCATTTGAAAAATTCTCTTACGTTGCCATCATCACAGAAGTCGATAAAGGCCACGGAATCTGGCTTGACAAAGTAACTGATGGAGAGTATTTTCTTTTAAGTTGCTAACGTTCTGAGGTGCTAAGATGCTATGTTTTTTTGCTTGATGCATGAATTTCGCAAAGACACGAAGGCGCAAAGTTTTATTTCCTCTGTGTGCTTTGCGTAAATCTTTGCGGTTAAACCTGAAACTTGAAACCTGGAACAGAAAAACTAAAAACAAACCTGAAACAAATATAAAAAATGGAAACAAAAAACATAAAAGCCTTTGGTACAGAAGCAGCTGAAGCACCATTAAAAACATTAGACATTCAAAGAAGAGCAGTTCAAGCACATGACGTAGAAATTGAGATTTTGTATTGTGGCATTTGTCATTCTGATTTACATTCGGCTAGAAACGAATGGCATGGCACAATGTACCCAATTGTTCCAGGACACGAAATTGTTGGAAGAGTTGTAAAAGTAGGAGATCACGTTAAAAATTTTAAAGTTGGTGAATTGGCTGGAGTTGGCTGTATGGTCGATTCTTGCAGAGAATGCGAACATTGCAAAAATGATTTAGAGCAATACTGTGACGAAGGAAATATATTGACATTCAATTCGCCAGACAAACATTTAGGCGGACATACTTTTGGAGGATATTCTCAAAGTATTGTGGTTGATGAAAATTATGTATTACATATTTCAGATAAACTAGATCTTGCTGGAGTTGCACCTTTGCTTTGTGCTGGAATCACGACTTATTCTCCTTTAAAACATTGGAAAGTTGGTCCTGGACAAAAAGTTGGAATCGTTGGAATTGGCGGATTAGGACATATGGGAATCAAATTAGCGAAGGCGATGGGCGCTCATGTTGTAGTTTTTACAACTTCTGTATCTAAATTTGATGCAGCAAAAAGCCTAGGTGCAGACGAAGTTGTTTTGTCAACAGATTCTGAACAAATGGCTAAACATGCAAAAAGTCTGAACTTTATTTTAGACTGTGTTTCTGCAGAACATAATATCGATTCTTACTTAAATTTATTAAAAGTAGACGGAACTTTAACGCTTGTTGGTGCGCCAATGGAACCACTTCCTGTAACCTCTTTCAGCCTTTTATTGGGAAGAAGAAGCTTCGCCGGTTCAGCAATTGGAGGAATTGCAGAAACTCAAGAAATGCTTGATTTCTGTGCAGAACACAACATTACAGCTGACATCGAATTAATTGGTGTAAATGACGTAAACGATGCCTACGAAAGATTATTAAAAGGAGATATTAAATATCGTTTTGTAATTGATATGGCTTCTTTGAAATAGATACTAAGTGGCTAAGGTTCTAAGGTACTGAGTAAAAAAACTTAGAGCCTTTGCCACTTAGTACCTCAGAAACTTAAAAAAAAACAAACGTTGAGATATTTAAAGGCAAAGTAAAAAAAACTTAGACCCTTAGCATCTTAGCACCTTAGCACCTTTAAAAAAATGCAAACACGTAAACTAGGAAATAGCGGTCTTGAAGTCTCAGCATTGGCACTCGGCTGTATGGGAATGAGTTTTGGATATGGTCCTGCTCATGACAAAAATGAAATGATTAGTCTTTTGCGTTCGGCGTATGAAAAGGGAATTACCTTATTTGATACAGCAGAATGTTACGGGCCATTTTTAAATGAAGAATTGTTGGGAGAGGCTTTATCGCCTTTTCGCGATAAAGTTGTAATTGCAACGAAATTTGGGTTTTTAGAAGGAGATTCTAAAAAAGGATTAGACAGCCGTCCGGAATGGATTCGAAAAAGCATCGAAGGTTCATTAAAAAGATTAAACACCGATGTGATTGATTTGTATTATCAGCATCGTGTTGATCCTAATATTCCTATCGAAGATGTTGCTGGCACTATAAAAGATTTAATTCAGGAAGGAAAAGTAAAACATTTTGGACTTTCAGAAGCAGGAGTAGAAAGTATTCGTCGTGCGCATGCGGTTCAGCCAGTTACTGCACTTCAAAGCGAATATTCACTTTGGTGGAGAACTCCAGAGGAAGAAATTTTTCCAACTTTAGAAGAACTCGGAATCGGATTTGTGCCTTTCAGTCCGTTAGGAAGAGGTTTTCTTACTGCAAAAATTGATGAAAATACGCAATTTGACAGTACTGATTTTAGAAATTCTTTGCCTCGTTTTGCTCCCGAAGCCAGAAAAACAAATCAAGCTTTTGTTGAATTATTATCAAAAATGGCTTCTGATAGAGGCGTAACAAATGCGCAAATTGCATTGGCGTGGAATGTAGCTCAAAAACCTTGGATTGTACCAATTCCGGGAACAACTAAACTGCATCGTTTAGAAGAAAATCTTGGTGCATTAGATTTAAAACTCTCTGCTCAGGATCTTAAAGAAATAGATGAAGCCGCTTCAAAAATAACAATCGAAGGAGCAAGATACCCAGAACATCTGCAGAAGATAGCTGGAAAATAATTTTTTAAGGTTCTAAGAAAAAAAAACTTAGTATCTCAGTACCTTAGAACCTTAGCCCCTCAAAAAAAAGAAACCCCTCAAGCAATTCAACTCTTGAGGGGTTTTAAAATATACGAAGACTTAAAAATCAAAGATTTTTCTATTAAAAAAAGAAACCTTTGAACCTTTGTTACTTTAAGCCTTTGTATCTAAAAAATAAATAATAACCAATTAAATTTATTTTACTTTTTGTCCAGATTTTGTTTCAACAATTTGGCATGTTCCAAATGTGCTGTTAAACCTGCAATATTATTTGAAGCCCAAACTTTTACATCTTGATCTTTAGCGTCTTCAGCTGCTTTTTGAAGTTTTTTGATCGCTTTTTCGTGACCGTCGATCATCATATCGGCAAATTTTTCATCAAAATCTACACCTGATTTTTCGTTTAGTTTGTTGTATTCATCTTGACCTTCTTCAGTAAGAGATGTTGGAAGCGTAAAGTTTTTAGCTTTTGCCAAAGCACTAACTTCTGAAGCCGATTTAGTATGCTCATCAACAAGCATTTTACCGAATTTTTTCACCTCAGGATTGGTACTTTTTTGCTGTGCCAATTTTCCGATTTCGATTTCAGCTAAATTAATTTCGGCCTGATCAACTAAAAATTCCGAATCATCTTCTTTGCTGTCAATTGAGTCAAATTTTGCTTCGTTTGCATCTTCAGCAACCTCTTTCGGATCTTCTTGTTTAGTTTCGTTTTTGCAAGACTGAAGGAATATAATAATAAGTCCCGCTCCTAAAATTGCTTTACCGGCTAATAGTATCTTTTTCATGATTTTAATAGTTTGAATGTTATGATGTAAAATTATTTAGGAAGCACGAGGAATGTATTACAGGATTTTTGGAGATTGTTATATGATTTGGATGACCACTAATCTTAAAATGAGGTTTCCCGTAAAATAATTCTCTTTTTAATTACAATATTTGTTTCGAATAATAAGATAGAGTATTTTGGCTCATATATTTATTGAACAAAAAACAAAAACATCGTAATAAATGAAAACAACCTTACAAACCAAATCATTCACATCGACGCTTCGTGTTTTATTTTTATCTGCTTTAATTTTCTGTTTAGCTGTAACGAAATCGACAGCCCAAAAATTAACTTATAATCCAAAGAAAACGGATAACGGATTAATTTTCGGTTCATTAACTTTTCCAAAAGAAAAGGCAAGATTTAATGGCTATTTTATGCTGATAAGTTATAAGTCTACTGACCCTAAATTGGTTAGAAAATATTCAAAAGAAGTACATTTTATTCCTGCACAAATTACAAGAATGAGACACAAAGGAGATTTAGATAGCGGGTTGACTTATCTTTTTGCTGTTGAAAAACCGGAAGGAGAATATGTTATTACAAATATTAGACTTTTTTCAAATAGTGGTTTTCAAGTTCTTCAAAAAACTAGTAACATAAATGGCTTTTCAATTCCTTTTAAAGTAAATAAAGGAGAAATTAAATATATTGGAAACATATTATTTAATGAATATGCAGAAGAAGGTGAAACTGTTGTAAGCTATCAGAATAATTTTGAAAAAGATCTTGCTGGAATTAGAATAGCAGAACCATACGTTTTTTGGGATGCAGCAAAAAATGATGAAACCATAAAACTTTCTTTTGAGAAAGCGTTGTAATTATTGAAACAATTAAATAAGTATTAGAGTTGGATTGCCATGCAAAAAGATATATAAATAGTTGATTAAAAATTAGAATTGTAATCAGTAATAATAAAAATTCAGAAAGAGAATGAGCCTGTTTAAAAGAATATTTGGAAAAAATAAAAACGAAGATCAAAATGTAAATGTTGTTAAAGAAGAGCCTCAGCCATTAGTAGAATCACTAAACCAGTATTTAGACAAAATTTCTGATTCATCTAATACTACCGAATCTTTTAAAAGAGAACTTTATGATTCGTTGAATAGATATTATTCGACTCCTGATTTGAATCCTGTACTTAATCTTACAGACGAAAAGGGGATTACTTATCCAGAACATGAAGCATTTAATAGCACTTATGATGAATGGAAAGAAATAAGATCTGCCTGGGATAGAAGATCGGTTTTATTTTCGTTATGGGATAGTTCAGAACTTCTTAAACTTCAAAAATGGCAAGTGATTGAGAGATATGTAAAAGATCGATATGGGCTTAAAGCTATTGATTTTCAACAGACTCAAGTGTCAAATGAAGATTTTGACAACATTAGATTAGCAGTTTCTCTATCTAAACTTTACCGTATTATGGATTCTTATGAAAATGCATTATATTATGCTGAAAGAGCTTATGAGATAAGACCAGATGTACATATAATAAAAGTTGAGTATGCGACGGTTTTGCATTTATCAAATAATGAAGAAGACAGGAAATTGTCTCATGAATTAATGAATGAAGTTATTGAAAACAAGATCAAACAAGAGAGCGGTGAATCAGTTGCATTATTGAATTATTTTGTTTTTTCAAAAGATTACATTGATTCTTCTGTATTTGCAGTTCAATTTCTTAATATTGGCGAATGTGACTTAGAAACGTGGGATAAACTTGCAGAAGAGTATTATTGGTGTCCAGTTTTTAGATTTGAACATTCGGTTAGTTTAAGTAAAAAAGGTGAAGGTTTAAGAGCACTAGCGAAGTTGAATTCTTTAGCAGATGAATTCCCTTGGTATAAAGCGGGAGTATTAGCCAATATTAATGCAATTCAGCAATTTAGAGATCAAAATAATGATCAAAGATTTATGAGTACAGAAATGAGCAAAATGGAACAGTATAAATCAATGTGGAAAAATTAGCAGAAGATATTTATAAAAATTTGTAATCCCAATTCCAAAAGAATTGGGATTTTTTTGTCCCCAACTTTACGACTTTCCAACTTTCGACTTCCAACAAACTCAAATTATGAAAGTTATAACGAAAATTCTGTAACAGAATCGCCTTACTTTTTTGGGAACTTTGATATACCATACATTTTAAATCATTAACCTAAAATTTTAGAATCATGCCTAATCCAAGAATTAAAAACGAAAAGCAGTATCAAGCTCTAGTAGAAAAAGGATACAGCAAAGAGAAATCAGCTCGAATTGCAAATACGCCAGATGCTGGAGTAAAAGGCGGAAAAGCAAAGCCTTATGAAGAATGGACAAAAGATGAATTGCTGAAACAAGCTGTTCGAGTTGGAATAAAAGGACGTTCCTACATGAACAAAAAAGCGCTAATAAATTCTTTACGAAACAATTAAAACTTAAACCATGCCTGCAAAAATCGCTCAGCAAAAGCTAATGAATCAATTAATCAAGTCGCCTCATTTGGTAATTGAAAAATTGGATTTGGTTTACGTAAGCAATCAGAAACTGCCAATTGAAAGATGCGAAAGCGAGGAAGGATTTGTTTACAAAAAAAATGGCCGATGTATTAAGCAAAAAAGCGAATTGAAACGCTTTAGCAGTTTGGTTTTACCCCCAGCCTGGGAAAATGTTCAAATTTCAGATTTACCAAACGGACATTTGCAGGCAGTTGGTTTAGATGTATAAAAACAGAAAACAATACCGCTATCATCCAAAATGGAATCAGATTAGAAACCAAACAAATTTTATAAAATAGCCGAATTTGGTACAAAAACTTACCAGCAATTAGAAAACAAGTCGATAAGGATTTAGAACAGAAAAGAATGGCGAAAGAAAAAGTCGTGGCATTGGTTATTCGATTAATGGAAGAAACACATATTCGAATTGGAAATGAAAAATACGCCAAAGACAATAAATCATACGGACTTTCGACTTTGCGGAAAAGACATATCAACATCAATAAAAATTCCCTCCGTTTTGAATTCATCGGAAAAAAAGGAAAACAACATACCATTACAACAAGAAATAAACAACTTGTAAAATTGGTCAGCCGCTGTGAGGAAATTCCGGGTTGGGAAGTTTTTAAATATTATGATAAAAACGGCGAAGAAAGTTTTAGACAGTCATATGGTTAACGAATATCTACATGATATTTCTGGCGAATATTTCAGTGCCAAAGATTTCAGAACTTGGGCAGCGTCAATAATATTTTTTGAAAATTTAATGGAAATCGGAGTTACATCTGACGAAAAAGAAATCAAAAAGAATATCTTAACCGCCTATGATATCACGGCCGAAGCCTTAGGAAATACCAGAAATGTTTGCAAGAATTATTATGTTCATCCGCTTATTGGTTTCAACTTATGAAGACGGTTCGATTCAGCCTTATTTTGACAAAGTCAAAAAGAGTCGAAGCACAAAGAAATATTTTTCACGCTCTGAAATTGCCTTTGCAGAATTGATTCAAAATTATCAGGTCAATTTAAAGTAAAAGCCATTTATAGAGCTAGGAATAAAATGTTTAGAGTTAATGCATCTCCTTTAAAAGCATGAAATTTGAGTAACAAACAAAATCAGTATTAATTAAAAATCTATTATTATGTTACGTTGGACAGTCATATTTATTATTTTGGCAATAGTTGCCGGAATATTTGGTTTTGGTGGTATTGCCGCTGGAGCAGCTAGTATAGCAAAAGTTTTATTTTTTATATTCCTGGTATTATTCATCATTTCGCTTATTAGCGGTCGAAGAAGTGTATAAACTAAGAATCTCAGTAAATAACATCGAATAAAAACGACACAATTATATCTTGGTATTTTGTGTCGTTTACGTTTTAAAAAATTAGCAATTATGGGAACAAAAAGCGGCGCTTATCAAGACGTTTACGTAAAAAGAGACGATGAAATGGTAAGCTTAAAAAATGATGTAACAGATTTTTGCGAAAAGTATATAAAACCTGTACATCCTCAAAACTGGGATTGGTCAATTCGTGATTTTGAAAATCCTGAAAATGACCCAACAACTGCCGAAGCGAGGGCAATTGCAAATGTGGTTTACAAAGATTTATTAGACAACAAACAAACAGAAGTTGATCTGTCGACAATGAATAATGTTGAGGCAATCAAGGCTTATTTAAATCCGGAAAGCAAATATGCCGAATTTAATATGGAAGAATTTGCTTATGCCTTAAAAGTCGAACTGGAGCACGGAAAAATCAAGGATGTAAACGTGACCAACAATCATCCTTTTTTAACGGCAATGATAGCGCTTGCACATATGACAGAAAGCTTGACGTATTACAAACGTTTGCAAGTAATGGAAGCCGAAGGAGAGATTTATGAAATCATGCGCAAAATTGAAAATTCTTCAAAAGGAAATGAAGAATGGTACAAAGAATTAGGCAAAGCCGAACTTGAATTGACGGAAGCCAAAGCCGGATTAACAGAGCGTCTTCAAAAAATGGACGATATTCCGACACTTGAAAAAATAGGCGATTAAAATATTCGAATAATATATACATCAATTTAATCGTAAAGGCGCACAGCAGTACGTCTAGACAACGATTATCCACTTTGCGTAGACGCACCGCTGTGCGCCTCTACGGAATATTGGATTAAATATTTTGATTCAGATTGATATTCAATTTATATCATTTTTAAAATTATAAAAGCTCTAATTTGCACCTAAAAAACATAATAAAACCGTTAAGAATTTTAGCTCTTAACGGTTTTACTTTTTTAAATTAAAATTTTTAACTTCTTAAGTCTGCGTCTGGATACGTATCATCTTCTTCTTGAACTTCGTCCTCAATATAAGTAGTATCATCATCGTTATCATCGTCTTCGTCATTAAAATCGTCATCATCTTCATCTAAATCATCTAAATCATCTTCGGTTTCACTAAAATCATTTTCAAAAGTGTCGGCTGGATTATTAAATTCATCGTTTTCTTCATCCTCATCTAAATCTTCATCAAGATCTTCGTCTATATAATCATCATCATCTTCATCATTTTCGAGATCGACTATATAGACATCATCATTATTGTCTTCTAAGTCGCGATCTGTATGAAAATCATCGTCTAGATCATCTAAATCGTCGTCGTTATAATTAACCGTGTTTTCGTCAGGATTTGGTTTATCCGGATTATGCCCGTTTCGTACCGTATAACCGCGATTTGCAGTTTCTTCAATACTATTATCAGTATCTTTTTGATCATTTAAATCATAAAGTTCTTCATTCATCACCGTATTTCTGTTGGTGGTGTTTGGGTTTCTGTTAAGAATGCTGTTTTTTTATTTATAGTATTCATGATATCATTTTTATAATTTCGTATAAGACAAATCTAGCTCATAAATGCCAAAGAGAATTCTTATATGATTGTTTTGTGTAATTGCATAATTAGCAGATGTGTAGAATAGAAATTTAATTAACAATCATATAACTAAAGCGGTCGGCAATGAATGGTAATTTTAAAAAATATTAATCATAAAAAAAATTACCATGAAAACTCCGAATAATAAAAACAGAAACAACTTCAAAGCGGAAGTAAAAGAGGAGTTACAAACCAAAGTCTAATGCAGCATGCAGGATTGACTGAATTATTTGAAGATGGACTTAAAGATATTTATTGGGCTGAGAAAGCTTTGACAAAAGCACTTCCAGAAATGGCGAGAAATGCGACATCGAGAAGAATCGATTGCGGCATTAACGGCCATTTGGTTGAAACAGAGGGACATGTAGCACGTTTGAAAAAGTTTTTGAACTGATTGGACAAAAAAGCCACAGCAAAAAAATGTGATGCAATGGAGGGCTTAATTGAAGAAGGAAAAGGTATTCTTGAAGAAACTGAAATTGGAGTAGTACGAGATGCCGGAATTATTGCTGCAAGCCAGAAAATTGAGCATTACGAAATTGCTACTTACGGAACTTTAAGACAATTTGCTGAAACATCTAGGTAGTCTGAAGAAGCTAGCTTCTTTATTGGAGTTAACACTGGAAGAAGAAAAAGGTGCCGATAAATTATTGACAGAAGTTGCTGTAAGTGCCGTAAATCTTGAAGCTGCTGAAGCAGAGTAAGAGTTAGAATTAGAATACAAAAGTGCAGTTTTAAAACTGCACTTTTTGTTTAAAATTTAAAAATAAGTATATGCCCGAAGGACCATCCATATTGATATTAAAAGAAGAAGTACAGCAGTTTACAGGCCAAAAAATAATTGAAGTTTCTGGAAATAGCAGTATTGATATACAGCGTTTAAAGGATAAAAAGATTCTATCATTCAAAACCTGGGGAAAGCATTTTTTGATTTGCTTTGAAGATTTTACTGTAAAAATTCACATGCTGATGTTTGGAACTTATAGAGTCAACGAACAAAAGGAAACCAAACCGAGACTGCATTTGCAATTTGCCAACGGCGAAATTAATTTTTATACTTGTTCGATTAAAATATTGGAAGGCGATGTAAATCAATATTACGATTGGAGCGAAGATGTACTGAATCGAAAACTGGAATCCGAAGAAAGCAAAAGAAAGTCTTGATGAAATTCCTGGTGAAATGATTTGCGATGCGATTTTAGATCAAAATATATTTTCGGGAGTAGGGAATATTATTAAAAATGAAGTTTTGTACCGATGTTTTATTCACCCTGAATCATTGGTTGGGAAAATTCCGCCCGAAAAAATCACTGAAATTATCTCAGAATGTTCAATTTATAGTTTTGAATTTTTGTATTGGAAGAAAAAATACGAATTAAAGAAACATTGGTTGGCTTACACAAAAAGCACTTGTTTGCGTTGTAATTTGCCTATAATCAGAAAGCATACAGGAAAAAGAAACCGACGAAGTTTTTTCTGTACCAATTGTCAACAGCTTCACATATGAAAAATGATATTTTAATAGGATGTTCGAGTTTTAATAATCGATTTTGGAAAGGTGTTTTTTATCCTGAAAATCTGCCTTCGTCAAAGTGGTTTGATTTTTATTGCCAAAATTTTAATACGTACGAATTCAATGGAAGCTTTTATAAATTCCCAACTTTGAGAATCTTCGGAAATTGGTACAATAAAACTCCCGATGATTTTATATTTTCTGTAAAAGCACCAAAAGAAATTACGCATATTAAAAAGTTTATTGACTGCGAAATTTTGCTAAATGATTTTTATAATTGCTGTAAAGAAGGTTTGAAAGAAAAATTAGGCTGTATACTATTTCAGTTCCCGCCAAGTTATTCTTTTACTTCTGAAAGATTACAAAACCTTATTCAAAATTTGGATTTAAGTTTCAAAAATGTAATTGAATTTCGCCATGAAAGTTGGTGGAATCAAGAAGTTTGGGATGTTTTTCTGAAAAATAATATCACATTTTGCAGTGTCAGTTATCCAAAATTACCAGAAACCATTTTTACAGATTTTCCGCTTATTTATATTCGTTTGCACGGTGTTCCAAAGCTGTTTTATTCAAGTTATCCATCTGATGAATTATCTGAAATTAAAATAAAAATCGAATCTAAATCTGGATTTGTGTATTTTAATAATACAGCAAGCGAGGCAGGGGTTTTAAATGCTTTAGAGATCAAGAGGATTGTAATTTACAAGAGGATTGTAATTTAACCGCAAAGTCCGCAAAGATTTACGCAAAGCACGCAAAAAATATTATCCTTTGCGAACCTTGCGTAAATCTTTGCGGACTTTGCGGTTAAGTTACAGCTCAAAAAACTACTGCAACTGTAAATTCCCTTCAATTCCGTCATCCATTGTTTTTCCAGTTACAAGTGCAGCAGTCATTTTAGCAATTGCAACCATTTTGCCGTGTTTGTTATTCCAATAATAACCATCATCTGGGACCACTTTAATAACACTCAAATTTGGATCATCGATACCACCTGGCATCCAGACTTTTACAATAGGATCATACAACTCTTCAATAATTTCTCTTTTGTATAAAATAGTCGCTGATCCGTGCAATGTCAGGAATTTGTCGTGTGGTTCAGAAAAGAATATTTCTACAGTTGGATTTAGTGTAATTTCAGCATTTTGGCTGCTGTTTCGATCTGATAAGAACCAGAGATTGCCTAAATCATCAATTTTTTGAACAGACATTGGTCTTGATTGCAGACGGTCGCTGTTATAAGTACAGAACATGCAGGTTTTTATATTCTCTGCCAATTCTTTTATTTTGTTTACCGCTAATTCTTCGGTAAGGTTTTTATGATCTCCCATGGCTTTTAATTTTAAAAATTATGTAAATATTTGTGTTTGTTTTGTTTGTAAATAACCAAACAAAGTTGAGGTTTTTAAAATGGAAAGATTTATAGAATTATACTTATAAATTATCAGATTTCAAGCAGCCGTTTTTGTCAGAATTTTTTAGCATATTATTGTGCATGAAATTATTTTTTTTATCTTTACAAAAATAGTTTAACCCATTCTACATGAACGATTTGTTAATTTTCTACACAGATGATGACGAAGACGATTTAAGCATTTTTGCTGATGCCGTCGAATCATTATCAAAAGACATAGTGTTGCAAACCTATTCGGGTGGAGAAAAGTTACTAAATGCAATAGCACACTCGCCTCCAAAGCCAGATGTTATTTTTTTAGACTTAAACATGCCCGGAAAAAATGGTTTTGATGTTTTAACTGAGCTCAAAGGTTCTAATGAAAATAATGACATTCCAATTATCATTTTTTCGACCTCAAATGAGCCTAGTATTATTGAAAAAAGTCTTGCATTAGGAGCAAATTATTTTATTACAAAGCCTGTTTTGATGAAAGATATTATAAAATCTATTGAGCATTCCTTGACCATAAATTGGAAAGAATTTGTCCCAGATCATAAGACTTTTGTCTACAAATTATAATCTCAGCACATTATAAAAAAAAAAGAAATACCAGATTTATTTTTTAAAATGAATCTGGTATTTTTTTTATAATTCAGGGAGGTAAATTTTAAATGTTGCTCCGTGATCTTTTTCACTGCTTGCTTTAATAATTCCCTTATGGTTTTCGACAATTTTTTTTACAATTGCTAGTCCAATTCCGGTTCCTAAAAATTCACTATCCGTGTTAAGACGCTGAAAAACTTCAAAAATGCGTTCTTTGTACGCATCTTCAAAACCAATTCCATTGTCTGTTATTCTTAGGCAGAAATAAATTTTTTCGGGATAATCGACTTTAAATTTTAATTTATGGCCAACAACTCTTCGTGCTTTTAGCTGTATGTGTGGCGGAACACCTTTGCGCGAAAATTTTAATGCATTTCCAATTAAGTTATGCAACAGCTGTCGGAATTGAAAAGGCATTACAGTTCCTTCACCAAGAGGTTGAAGTTCAATTACTGCATTTTTTTCTTCAATACGATCCGAAAAATCCATTATGACTTCTTCAGCAATTTCATCTAAATTGGTTTTTACAAAAGTTCTGTCGGCTGAATTAGTTCTGGAATAGGTAAGCAAATCTTGTATGAGTGCCTGCATTCTTTTAGCCGAAAATTCAATACGTTCTAAATAAGTTTTGGCTCTAGGCGAAATATTCTGTTCGTCAAGATCAGTTAAACGACTGGCAAAAGTCTGTATTTTTCGAAGTGGTTCTTGTAAATCATGACTTGAAATATAAGCAAAAGATTGAAGTTCAATATTCATGTTTATCAAATCTTTGTTTTTGCTTTCCAATTCTTCTGTGCGCTGTAAAACTTGTTTTTCTAATAAAGTGGTAGAATCTTTTTGATCTTGAATATCTGTACTTGTTCCTACCCACATCTGAATTTTTCCATCAGCATCTTTTTGCGGAATCGCATGGCTTGCATACCATCTGTATTTTCCATCGTGACGCAAAAATCGATGTTCTAGCAAAAAATCATTTCCAGTTTTTATTGACTCCATCCAACGGTTAATATTTTCTTCGCGATCGTCTGGATGAATAATTTGAAGCCATCCGTTTTGATTGATATTGATTTTTGACAGACCAGAAAAGTTGTAAAGTGATTGGTTGAAATAATTCATATTTCCCATGGCATCACTAGTCCATACAAACTGCTGAATCGAGTCGGCGAGGAGTCTGAATTTTTCTTGGCTTTTCATTAAAACTTCCTGACTGTTTTTCTCATCCGTAACATCCATTACAATTCCGAGCATTTTTACAGGATTTTTTAAGTCGTCAAAAAACATTTTCCCGTGAACTCTTATCCACGCAATTGAATCATCAGGTTTCAAGATTCGGGCTTCATATTTGTAAATAGTTGTTTTTAAGCTTTTCAAATGCTTTTTCAATTACGGGAATATCTTCTTTAAAAATTTGGCTTAAAATATGCGCTCGAGTCACTTTTTTATTTTTTTCAAGACCAAAAAGTGTCAGCAAATTATTAGAATAGATCAATTCCTGTGTAGGAACATTTAAATCCCAGGTTACGATTTCGGCAATTTCTGAAGCTAAACGAGCTCTTTCTTCTGCATCTTCTACTTTTTTTCGGGCTTCTACTTTGTCTGTAACATTATTTACATTGATCATTACCGCCGAAATTTCTCCTTTTGGTCAAAAAGAGGTGTATATTGATAATCCAGATAAAACTTCTTTAAGTTTGCCCTTAATGTTAATATAAGCAACTGATTCATTTTCGCGAATAGTTTTTCCATTAAGCAAAACATCATTTAAAAGCTTTGGATATTTTTGATCTAGCAATTCAGGAAAAACTTCTAAAGATGGTTTGCCTATAGTTTCCCTTTCTTTTTTCTGCCAGATATCGTTAGGCATTGTTGTGTTGGCTAATTCGATAATGTGATCTTTCCCTTTAAAAATAGTCATTGCTATAGGTGACTGCATTAACAGATTTCTAAAAGCTTTTTCTTGTTCCGCCAATTGATATTTTGAAAGCACAGATTGGGTTACTTCATATCCCACAACTATAACGCCAGATACTTCATTATTTTCTTCTCTTAAAGGATGAAAAACGATATTAAAATAGCATTCTTCTTGTCTGTCATATCGATTTAAAGTAACAAGTAATTCATCAGTAAAAAAGGAATTCCTTTTTCATAAACTTTTGAAATCAGCGGATTAACAGCGCTTTTAGTTTCAGGAACCGATTCAAAAAAGGGTTTATTAAGCATTTCTTTTTCCGTTTTATCTACAATTTGATAATAGGTGTCATTTGCTATTTCGACAATATGATCTGGACCTTTAAGAATTGCGATTCCTAACGGAACTTGCTGTACAATATTTTTAAATCGTTTTTCACTTTCTTCAATTGCCTGGCGCGCCGTGACCTGAAGCGTAACATCATTTGCGATGGCAACAATTCCAGAAATTTTACCGTCTGGCTCGTACAAAGCTTCATAAATAACATTAATAAAAGTATTTACGATTTTGCCGTTTCTCGTTAATTTTACCGGAAGTTCATTTGCAGTAAAGCGTTCGCCTGTCAAGTACACATTCATAAGAATATCTTCCAGGCCTTGTCCTGTCGCTTCAGGCAACGCTTCGAAAATAGGTTTATTAAGAACTTCATGCTCTTTGCGTTCCCAAATTTGAAGCATTAATCGATTGGCAATTTCGACAATAAAATCTTTTCCTCTGAAAATGCACATTGCATTTGGTGTCTGAAGAATGTTATTTCGGTAACGTTCATTACTTTCTTCAAGTCTTTTTCTAATATTAACTTTTTCTGTAGTTTCATTACAAACAACGAACACTCCAGAAATTTTTCCTTCATCATTCAGCACGGGACTATAGCTAAAAGTCCAGTAAACATCTTCTAATTTTCCATTTCTATAAATTGGCACTAACTGATCTTCGTACCAAGTGGGTTCACCGGTTGTGAGAACCCGATTGATTAAAGGGCCAATAAAATCCCAGATTTCTTGCCAGTATTCGGCACCTTTTTGACCTAAAATAAAGGATGTTTTCCTTCGTTTCCAAGACTTGGTCGATAGGCATCATTATAAAAGCAAATATGTTCTGGTCCCCAAAATAAAAACATTGGGAAATTTTGAATTTAAAAGAATTCCTAAAGTGGTGCGTAGGCTCTGTGGCCACGTTTCAACTGCTCCAACTGGGGTTTTACTCCAGTCTTTGGCACGGGTCAAGGGCGCCCATTTCGCCTCCATTTGCAAGAAAATCCTGTAATTGTCTTGGTCATTAAAATTTGTTTTTGGGTTTAATTGTAAATGAATTTTATATAATAAATATAGCATGTTCTTTAATATAATGTGATAGAAAATTAAAATTAATGAAAATAATTATTGCATTTGAATTGGTCTTTTATTAATTGAGATAAGATTTAAATCTATTGAGTTAATTTTATTTGAGACAATGATGAAATTTGATTAAATAAGATTACAATAAATCTGCTTAAAATTTAAGCCATGAAAAAAGAACAAAAACACGAAACCGATTATATACAGAAATATCAGGAAGAAGGTTATACGGCAAATTTTTTGTTTGACGATGTGCTCCTTGATAGATACTGATACAAAATATGCTTATCAGCCAGAGGAAATATTTATTGTGGCACATCATCGATACGAAGGAATGAGTAATCCTGATGATATGTCTATTTTATATATAATAGAAACAAATGACCATAAAGAAAGGAACTCATTTATTAGGATATGGCCCTACAGCGGATTTAGAAGAGGCCGAATTCTTTAAGGACATTCCGGAAGAGAATTATTCTACTAATGCAGACATCATAAACTTACTTAAGATAAATTTAGTAGGTATTTTTATTTTGCTGAGAAGCAGTTGTCTTCGGATTTTTCTGTTGGCAGCTGTTTTTTTTTTGGAGGTTCTGAGGGGCTAAGGTTCTAAGGTTCTGAGGGAAGGTGCTAAGGTTTTTTTATTTGAGTTAAATTAAAATTTTAAGTCTTAGAACCTTAGCATCTTAGAACCTCAGAACCTTATTCTCTCAGAAAATAAAAATTATGAAAATTCTCTCCGAAATTGTATAATAAATTGATTAGCAATATGTACGAAATTTGAAGTATCAAAATGGGATAAAAACCTTACATGGAATTTGTACTGACAAATAAGTACTAACAGTTTATTAAAACGAAAACCAAAATGAAAAAACTATACTTAAACACATGGAGGATTTAAGCTATTTTTAATGACCTTAAAGATAGTTTTGACGGCGAATTTAAGAAATAAAAACAACGAATACAATTACATATAAAATCAAAATGGGCAAAAGGGTACTATAACGGCGAATCGTTTTGAAAAAAAATGTCTATTTATAATTTTAATTTGTATTTAATCGGATGTCACTTTAAGCATAGAACGCTTTAAATCGGCCCTGTGTTCTTTGCTTATTGCGAAAGAGGAAACGTAGCGCATAGTTTTGGAGCAAATGGAGAAAAGAAAACACGTTAAAGAACCAGACAGCTATTTTAAATAATACATCTGTAATTAATACGTGTATTTATTTTCGAAAGCCATAAACAAATTCAGTTTTCATTATTCGGAATGCCAACAACGGTTTCTGTAAAAGAAGATAATCTGGAATTGGTTTCTCAAATTAAAACATCAGGTTTACAAACGATTCTGGAAAGTATTTATACATCGGAAAAAGAATCAAAAAATAACTGAAAAGATTGACAGCAACTTAAAACAATCCCGCAAAAAGGAATCGTTAGGAAAGTTTCTTAAAAAAAGTATTTTAAACAGTATTGTAGAGATGGAGGTAGCTCAACATAGTTACAATTATATGAAAAGTTTTGAGCCAATATTAAATTTGGCCAGTGAAATAAATCGAGGAAATAAAACGAATTTCTGCCATGAGTCATTTTGCTGAAGTAGCACTGGCTTCAGCCACATACTTTTCAAAGCCAGACATCATTGATCATTTAAGCCATATAACCAAAAATTAGCTAGCTGATAAGCAACATATATTGTCGATACATTAGATCTTACGAAAAAAACGAGATTTTGTAAAATCTAGTTTTTTTAAACTTAGGTATATCTAAGGTGTTGCGGTTTAAGGTGTTAAGGCACTGAGATTTTAGTAGAGGACAGCTTAGAAATTCTGATAGGTTTTATCCCTATCTTAGGACTGCCGGGTTTGCAAAATCGTAAAAAAAACTTAGAACCTTAGTGCCTTAGAACCTCAGACCTACTCTTTCTCATAATAAATGATAAAATAAACCATCACCAGATTCAGGCAAAGAGAAACGCTATTGGTAATGATAATTGGTAAATCATTTTTGAGAATTCCGTAGATAATCCACACCAAAATTCCGAAAGTCAGAATACCAAAGGTTTTAAGCGAAATCTCTTTAACTTTCTTGGTTTTCCAAACTTTCAGAATCTGCGGAATTACAGAAATAGTAACACAAGTTCCTGCAAATAGTCCGATAGTTTGTCAATATGGTTTAATTTTTTTAAACGTTCTAAGCTTCTGGGAGCAGAGGTGCTAAGGTTTTTCTTAAGTAACAGCATTGTTTAAAATTTCGAGAACTGAGAAACTTCGCAAGTAATTCGGCAAAGAGTAAAAATAATTTGAACGGAGTTCTTTGAAATTTCTCGTACCTCGAAATGACAAAAGACTGAAGATTTTTAGCCTCCAACCAATTCCCCTCCATTAATATGTATAAATTGCCCGGTAATATAACTGCTGTCTTCACAGGCCAGAAACACATAAGCAGGCGCAACTTCTGAGGGTTGTCCGGCTCTTTCCATCGGGTTGTCTTTTCCAAAATCGGATAATTTATCAAAACTCGCTACAATCAAAGGCGTCCAGATCGGTCCTGGAGCTACTCCGTTTACCCTTATTTTTCTTTTTCGCAAGCATCGTCGAAAGTGATCTCGTAAAACTCACTATTGCACCTTTAGTACTTGCATAATCTACTAAATGTTCGCTGCCACTGATAGGCTGTAACCGAGCTGGTATTGATAATCGTATCCCTTCATTTAAAAAAGGCAGCCTCTTTTGTAATGTAGAAATACGGATAAATATTAGTTTCGAAAGTTTTATGCAACTGTGTTGCGGTTATTTTTTCTAATTCATTTTGAGGAAATTGTGTAGCGGCATTATTCACTACAATATTGATTTTCTTAAATGTCGCATGGCATTTTTTTACAGCACTTTTGCAAAACTTCTCCTCTTTTAAATCCCCGCTGATCAGCAAACATTGCTGACCTTCTTTTTCGATTAGTGCTTTTGTTTCAAGCGCATCTTTATCTTCTTTAAGATAAACAATTGCAATATTGGCGCCTTCTCGGGCAAAATGACGGCTACACTTCGGCCAATACCGCTGTCGCCGCCGGTTATAAAAGCAACTTTACCAAGTAATTTACCGCTTCCAACGTAATTTTCCCTAATAATTTCCGGTTCCGGATGCATTAAATGTTCGTTACCTGGAAGGTTTTGTTTTTGTTCGGGAAAGGTTTTTATCTTTTTCATAACTTGTAATTTTGAGCCATTATTCTGACTCTAAAGTATCAGTTTTAATGATAAGGTATTGACTGAATAGAATTTAAGATTATCTCAAAAAAAATATTTTATAAAATTTTCATTTCAGTTCCCAAATTCAACATGGGAATTATGTAACTAATTTCCTCTTCAATAAAATGGCTTCCTTTCAATTTTTTATAAATTTGGGAGTTGCACTGAAACGAGTCAATCACCGTTTGGTGCTTTCAAAAACAACAAATATTTATCTGAATCGAATTTTAAACTAACAATTCCAATTCATAACGCTTTACCCAAAACAGCATGGTATTAATTGTAGACGATATAAGAGCAAACATAATTGCCTTAAAAAAGACATTAGAGTTGCACGATATCGATGTTGACACTGCTGAATCCGGTGAGGAAGCCCTGAAAAAAATCCTCAAGACCAACTATTGTCTTATTATTATGGATGTTCAGATGCCCGGACTTGACGGTTTTGAAGTTGTCAAAATTCTTTCAGGAAACAAGCGCACTAAAGACATTCCGGTTATATTTCTTTCAGCTTTAAATATCGAAAAGAAATACATTTTTAAAGGTTACGAAACTGGTGCTGTCGAATATATTACAAAACCTGTTGATTCTGATTTACTGATTCTGAAAGTAAAGACATTCATTAAAATTTACGAACAGCAAAATGAATTGAAAGGAATGAAAGATCTTCTTTCCAAAGAAATAAAAATTAGGAAAGAAGCTCAGGATAACCTCGAAATTAAAATTGCAGAAAGAACAAAAGAACTGGTTTTAAAAAATGAAGAACTGGAGACTTAGAAACCACGAACTGCAACAGTTTTCATGGGTTGTTTCTCACGATTTGAATGAACCCATCCGAAAAATCCAAATCTTTATAAAAATTATCAAAGAGCTTTATTTGACATGCTGATGAAAAAGCTGTCGATTATGTAGATCGTACTATTAAATCGGCAGAAAGAATGCAGACGTTAATTACAGATCTTGCTGGCCTATTCAAGATTATCCTCACAGGTAAAGCCTGAAACTACTGACTTAAATGTGGTTTTGCAGGAAGTGCTTTCGGATTTTGATTATTTAATCGAACGAAAAAATGCTACCATCAAAACTACCGAACTTCCAACAATTGATAGTATTCCGAGTCAGTTACGTCAGGTTTTTCAGAATTTGATCGGAAATGCACTTAAATTTTCTCGAAACACTGATAATCCGGTAATTGAAATTACTTCTGAAATTAATTGCCAGAAAATCCTTTGACAGCCCAGCTCCTCCTGAGGGCAAATTTTGCAGAATCATCGTAAAAGATAACGGAATTGGTTTTGACGAAATTTATCTGGACCGAATATTTATCATTTTCCAGAGTTTAAATGACCGACAAAAATATGAAGGAACCGGAATCGGACTCGCAATTGCCAAAAAAATTATCGAAAAACACAACGGCTTGATAACAGCCAGAAGTAAAGTAGGCAGAGGGCGCGAGTTTTATCATAATCCTTCCTCTACAATATGAATAAGAAACTTGATAAAAGATATGCCACAGATTAAAAGATTTTCACTGATTAAAGATTAGTAATCATTTTAAATCTTTTAATCTGTGGCAGAAAAAAATATTCGCTTAATGAAGTATAATATAATCTTAAAATTAAAATATGAAGAACAACTTTAAACGGAATTTATTAATCAGTTCATTAGTTTCATTATTGGTATTAATGATCAGCTCTATTGCGTCTTTTATTAGCATTAAAAGTTTGCTGCATAGTAATTTCTGGGTCAATCATACACAGGAAGTAATTTATAATTTAAACGAAGGTTCAGCCATTATTACAGAAGCACAAACAAGCATGCGCGGTTATTTGATCACTGGCGATGAACAATTTGTGGCCAGATATAATGATTCTGAAACAAAATCGAATAGTTATTTTGACAAATTAGATGAACTTACTGTTGATAATCCATCGCAGCAAAAACTTTTGAAAGGCCTACGGGTTATGCGTTCTAATTTTTTCAAATATTTGAACAATCAGATAGTCAAAAAACGACTCGGAAAAAATACAGCTGTTTTCGATTTAAATGAAGGCAGAAAAATGATGAACGAACTGCGCGCAGTGATTAAAAGAGTGGAATATACAGAGCAGGGACTTTTGGCAGAACGCAACGCAAATTCAGAAAAATATGGTAATTATAGTTTAATATTAATTATTGTTGCTTTTTTTATTGCATTTATTATTTCAATAGTTTTCTTATTTAGAATTCTAAAAGATTTTAACGAACGCTCTGCGTTGCAGCTTGAATTAGAGAAAAAAGATTTTGAAACGGCTCAAAGAATTGAAGCAATCAGTACCATTGCAACCAATATTTCAAACGGAAATTATGACATTCGTGTAGATGATACTAAGGCTGATGCACTAGGAAGTGTGGGAGAATCATTGAACACAATGGGTGTTAATCTTAAAAATTCATTTGATTTATTATCTCAAAAAGAATGGCTTCAAACAGGTATTGCCGATTTGAATAATGCAATGTTAGGCGAAAAACAATTGCAGGAATTATCAAAAGATATAATAGAATTTTTGTGCAACTATACCAAAAGCAGTGCAGGTGTTATGTATGTGATGGATGGTGATGAACTTGCCGTTGCCGCTGGTTACAGTTATATACCAAGCAAAAACAGAGAGCGAATTCAAAAAGGGCGAAGGCCTTATAGGTCAGGCTATTGCTTCTGGAAAAATGTTAGATTTAAAAGCGTTGACTCCAGATGATATTCAGATTAATTATGCTTTAGGGCAAATCAAACCTACTCATATTGTCGCATTTCCTTTAATAGATAATAAAGTCGAAGGTGCAATTGAACTTGCAAGTATTTATGGATTCTCGGACCTTCATTTGGAGTTTTTGAACATCGTTGCAAATAACATCGGAATTGCACTTCGCTCAACTCAAAACAGAAGAAGGGTAATGGAATTACTGGAAGAAACAAGATCACAATCGGAAGAGTTGCAGCAACAGCACAGTGAATTGGAGGCAATTAATGCCGAATTAGAAGCGCAAACAGAAAAACTTCAGGCATCAGAAGAAGAACTTACGAGTACAGCAGGAAGAATTGGAACAAACCAACGAAGAATTGTCTGAAAGAAGTGTTTTATTGGAAGAAAAAAATAATGAAATCCAGAAAAAATCAGAAGCTCTGGAACTTACAACACGATACAAATCGGAGTTTTTGGCTAATATGTCGCACGAATTAAGAACTCCATTAAACTCAATTCTTGCTTTTAAGCCGATTATTATCTGAAAATAATAATAAAAGCATGAACAATGAAGAAATTGAATTTGCTAAAGTGATTCAGAGTTCAGGAAATAGTTTGCTTAGGTTTAATTGATGAAATTTTGGATTTATCTAAAATTGAAGCCGGTAAAATGGAGTTGGAATTTTTAGATGTTTCGACTAAAGAAATTACAGACACGCTTTGGAACTTGTTTAATCTGGTTGCCAAAGAAAAAGGAATCGAATTTGAAATTATTTCGAAAGAAGCGCCAATTGTCATCAAAACTGACAAAATGCGTTTAGAGCAAATTCTGAAAAACCTGATTTCAAATGCAATTAAATTTACTGAAAAAGGAAAAGTAAGCCTTGAAATTAAAATTAATACAGATGATGAAAAAATAATTTGCTTCATTGTAAAAGATACCGGAATTGGGATTCCGCTAGAAAAACAGCCACTTATTTTTGAAGCTTTCCAACAGGCCGATGGTTCAACAAAACGCAAATATGGCGGAACTGGTTTAGGATTATCAATCAGCAGGGAATTGGCAAAATTATTAAGAGGTGAAATTATATTGCACAGTAAAGTTAATGAAGGAAGTTCGTTTACATTATGTTTGCCGGTTTTTGGATCGGCATACAATAAAGTGAATGTCGAAAAAATTCCTCCAACTGATTTTACTGAATTAGAAGAGGATGAAGAACCAGTTTCAGCAAAAAAATATATTAGTCTTGTAATTCCGGAAGAAATTGAGGACGACAGAGATTCGATTAAAGAAGGCGACAAAGTAATTTTAATTGTTGAAGATGATGTGAATTTTGCGAAATCACTTTTGGCTTTTACGCGCCAAAAAGGATATAAAGGTGTTGTTGCAGTTCGTGGCGATTATGCATTGAATTTTGCAATTGCTTTATAAGCCAGTTGGGATTTTACTGGATATCGAACTTCCGATAAAAAGCGGCTGGGAAGTTTTGGAAGAACTAAAAAATCATTCGCCGAAACCAAACATATTCCAGTTCATATCATGTCTTCTCACAAACTAAAACAGGAAAGTTTATTGAAAGGAGCGGTCGATTTCCTGGACAAACCTGTTGCTTTCGATAAAATTCCGGATGTGTTTTTACGAATTGAACATATCATCAATAAAGAAGCCCAAAAGGTTTTAATTATTGAAGATAACCCAAAACATGCAAAGGCATTGGCATTATTTCCTAGAGACATATAACATCAATTCTGAAATAAAAAGTGACGTTTCTGAAGGGTTGCAAGTGCTTTAGATAAAACTGAAGTGGACTGCGTAATTCTAGATATGGGAATTCCGGATAAACATGCCTATCAGATTTTGGACGGTGTGAAGAAAAATCCAGGATTGGAAAATCTGCCGGTAATTGTTTTTACAGGAAAAAGTTTATCGATTAAAGAAGAAGTTAAAATTAAAAAATACGCCGATTCTATTATTGTAAAAACAGCACATTCCTATCAAAGAATGCTTGATGAAGTATCACTTATTTCTTCATTTGGTGGAAGATAAAAAAGAAGGAAAAGATAAAAAAGAAGGCCATAAAAAGCTAAATTTACTCAATAACATTCTTTACGATAAAAAAGTATTGATTGTAGATGATGATGTCCGAAATATTTATTCGCTTACAAAAGCTTTAGAAGTTTTTAAAATGAATGTAATTACTGCTTTTGATGGTAATGAGGCAATCAAAATTTTAAATGAAAATCCAGATACGGATATTATTTTATTAGATATGATGATGCCGAATATGGATGGTTATGAGACAGCTGAGAAAATTAGAGCAAATCCTAAATTTTTGAATTTGCCTTTGATTGCCGTTACAGCAAAAGCCATGACTGGTGACAGGGAAAAATGTATAAAAGCCGGAGCATCAGATTATATTACAAAACCGGTAGATATTGATCAGTTGCTTTCGTTATTGCGCGTTTGGCTGTATGATAAAATATAACAATAAGAAAGTTGCCACGAATTACACGAATTTTCACGAATTAATATTTAATTTATTTTTTAAAATTTGTTCCAATTCGTGTAATTCGTGGCAAAAAAAACAAAAACTAAAAGCAGGGGAATATGAATAAAAAAAGACTCTTAATTGTTGATGATGATTCTAGAAATATTTTTGCTTTAGAAAATACTTTACGTGCCAGATCATTCGATTGTTTGTCTTGCCGAGTGCAGAAGAAGCTTTGAAATTATTAGAATCAGATGAGCGCATCGATGCCGTTTTAATCGACATGATGATGCCTGAAATGGATGGTTATGATGCAATTCCGTTAATAAAAAAGATTCCGTCAAGAGAATCAACGTATATTATTGCCGTCACGGCTCAGGCTATGACAGGGGATAAGGAAAAATGTTTAGAGGCTGGTGCAGATGATTACATCTCAAAACCAATCGATGTGGATAAATTACTGCTTGTCTTGAGCAAAATTTAAATGGAATATGATTGAGGATATCGAATTAGAAACGCTTATTAATGATGTTTATGAATATTACGGTTTTGATTTTGGAAGTTATTCAAAAGCTTCGTTAAAAAGGCGTGTTAACAGAATATATCATTTAGATGGGTTTACGCATTTTCATGAATTTCTTTCAAAAGTTCGATACGATCCGGAATATTATAAAAGAATGGTTGACGAAATTACGGTAAATGTTACAGAGATGTTTCGTGACCCCGCGTTTTATACGTGTGGTCAGAAATGAGATTTTGCCATTATTGGGAACCAAACCTTTTATACGATTATGGCACGCCGGATGCTCTACTGGCGAAGAAGTATATTCGATGGCGATAATGCTGAAAGAAGCCGGTTTGCTGCATAAATCTTTAATTTATGCAACAGACATCAATGCGACCGTTTTGGAAACAGCCAAAAAAGGAATTTTCCGCTTTACGAATGATGAAAGAATATTCAGAGAATTATCGGGATGCCGGCGGTCAGGAAGATTTTTCAAATTATTATATAGCGAATTATGGAATCGCCAAGTTTAATGAGTGAATTAGCTGAGAAGATGGTTTTTTCACAGCATAATCTTAGTTTCAGATACTTCATTTAATGAATTTGATTTTATTTTATGCCGAAACGTTTTGATTTATTTTGATAATAATTTGCAGAAACGCGTAATTAATTTATTTGATGAAAGTTTGGCAACATTAGGTTTTTTAGCTTTAGGAACAAAAGAAACTATAAAATATTCTATAGGTCCAAACAAGTACAAACAGTTGGATAAAGAAAAAATATGGAGGAAAGTAAAATAATATCAAATTGTAAAGTAGTTATTATTGGAGGATCTGCAGGAAGTCTTAAATGCTTTAATGCAGATTTTGCCGGAGCTAATCCAAAATTAAATGATTTTGCAATTGTAATTGTCCTTGCACAGAAAAAGAACTGATGAACAGACTTTAGAGGAGTTAATCCATTGAAATCGAATATAAAAGTAAAGCCCGTTGAAGACAAGACACCACTTTTGCCCGGGTTTATTTACGTTGCACCATCCAATTATCATTTATTATTTGAAAAAGATGCAATCATTTGCTTTAGACACTTCTGAAAAAATAAACTACAGCCGTCCGAGTATTGATGTTTCTTTTGAATCGGCGGCAGAAATTTACGAATCTTCCTTAGTCGGAATTTTATTATCGGGCTCAAACGCTGACGGAACGAAGGTTTAAAAGCTATTCAAGCAATGCTGGCGGAACAATTGTGGTTCAAAATCCGCTTTCTGCAGACATGCCTTTTATGCCCAATAATGCAATTTTACATGCAGATCCTGACTTTATTTTAAGATATGCATGAAATACTTGCAATTAATTGTTTCAATAAATACAAAGGATTTAATTTTTTGGTTTCGGTATTTCGTCTGCAGGCAGAATAATTTTATTTATTTCAGCTTCTTTTTCGGCTTTTCTTTTTGCTGCTTTTCCACGACCAATTGGCAGTCCTGCAGTAACATACAAGACTCTATTGTATTGTTTTGGTCCGTCGCCTTTCATTACGGTTACTAATCCATAATAATATTGAACGGTCAAATTCAAACCATTTCCAACATTCAAATGATATCCGGACCAAGAGCAATTCCGGCATCAATCACATGAATCTGATCCCTGATATTTTTCTTATATTCAACTTCGTCTCCACCATATTCATTTTCGAATTCATCAAAAGCTTTGGCCAGTAAACCAAACTGTGGTCCAGCTTTTACGATAAATATTGTTTTTAAATTGATATTTAATTAAAATCGGAACATTAAAATAGCGTATTTCACGATCACACTTCCTCCGGCAAAAGTATTGTCTAGATTGACATCACCTAAAGGATAGACCGGAATTCCCTGTGCACCCATTGGAGATTTTACGATTACACCAGTATTGATCATCCAAGCTGGATTTTTTTTGATCTGAAATCAAAATAAAAACCAAGATTAAACCCAATTTGTTCCAGAGGTATCCATATTAGAAATCGTAGAAAAATTGATGCCGCCATCTAAACCAAATTCTAAAAATCGGAGAATTCAATTTATCTCCAAAAAGCAAGGAAATTAAAACTTGCGATTGTGCTGAATGTGATACAAAAGAAAGTGATAAGATTAATAATAATCCTTTTTTCATAAAATGGATGAATTAAAGTCCAAAACGATACTGAAGACTTCCCAATACTTGAGTACGACTTCCTAAGAAACCAACATTCCGCACGAAACATAACATGTCTATTGAATTGATATTGAGACCCAATAATAAAATTCCACATGTCTTTTGGTCTTTTTTGCAGTGAATATTGAACAGATGAAGATCCGAAGCTGTACTCAATGCTCCGTCTAGAGATGCTAAGAATGTTCCTGCTTTTGTAAGTGCTCTGTCGGCAGTATTATGTTTGGCAATATTTACCGGATTTGTTTGTTGAGCTGGGCGTAAACTATTCCACCAATTATCTACTTTTGTTTGGTTTTCTTCGATATTTTTGCAAAACCACTGTCTACTTTTGCCTGAGCATTGCTTAAGTCAATAAAATCAGACAAAGGCAAATCTCCGTTAGTATCTCCAGAAATATGAACTCTAAAACCTCCAACCCAAACTGCTACATTTTGTTCTGGCTTATTAAATTTAAATGTTTTTCCTAATCTCGGACCAAAAACATAAGAGAAAGCAGGTTTATCAAGCGAGCTGATGTCTGTCCAAGCCATATTCATATCAAGAGCAAACCAACCTCCGCCAATACCAATAGTAGGAGTCATACCAATACCAAAAGTTGTAGCATTAAAATTAGCTTTAGTACTAAAACTTGCAATTTGCGACCAATTATTATCAGCATCAGGAACCCAGACTCCAGCATTAATTTTTGTTGCCGTTTTGGCTTTTCCAAAAATTCCATAAATATTTAAAAAGGGAAGCAGCCAAATATCAGGACGAATCGTCAACGCACCAGCTTCAACTGTTGATTTATCAAATCGTACAATTTCATCTAAGTTATATTGAGGGCCATGATTAAAACCAACTATTTAAATCATTTATAACAATTTCAGATTCCTGCCAAAAATAATTAACGGAAACTCCTGCAGAATAGGGAAGTTTGTACCCTTTTTGAGCAACTTTTTCTCCCCAGATCGGTAAGAGCGTATGGATATTTTTCGTCTTTAAGACTGTCTTTTAATTCTGCATTTTTTTTCCCTACAATCTTATCGGTATAAACTTGACCAAAAATTTGCATGCTAAAGAATAATAAAAAGGCTGATATTAATGTATTACATTTCATTGATTTGAGTGTTTAAATGTTAATTAATGAACTGCGAAAAATAAATATGTACTAAAATGTATGCTGAGTAATCGTTTTACTTATATGCTTAGAATAGGATAATTTTAAAAATATGTAAAATGGAACTTAATAATGTGTTAATTAGTGTTAAAGTTAACTAAATTTTCTTACCGCCTGCAAAATTTTTTGATAAAGTGTAAATTCGGCGAAAAAATAATTTATCTAATTTTTAAAAAGATCTTTGTTTTTTTAGATTTATCAATATCAATATTTTATATTTATAAAAAATAAATATTATTTTTACAACTATGAAATGGATTAGCAGCATTATTATCAATTTATTTGATGGCACTTTCAAATATGCCTTGTGCAGATATGGAAGTGAATAGTGCTATGCATAAAACTGCTCAATTTTCATCTGAAGCCAATCATTCTCATGACAAAGACAATGATTTATGTTCTCCATTTTGTGCCTGCAATTGTTGTGGTGCACAGGTTTTAAGTTATCAGCCTGCTATAATTTTTGAATTTCCTAAATTGTGCAGTATAAATTAGAGCTGCATTGCCAAATTATAATTCTATTTTTATTTCCAATTTCTACGGAAGTATTTGGCAGCCTCCTCAAATAGCATAATGATGCTCGTCCCGATACCTATCGGGATTCGGGTTAGAGAGAGTTGTGGATTTTCCACAAATATAAATAGACAAACTTTGTCTAATTTCTCACGTCATTATATATTCAAATGTTAGATAAAATTATACAGTTCAGTATAAAGAATAAGTTCTTTATACTGTTATTTACCCTTGTATTAATAGCTTGGGGAAGCTATTCGCTTAAAAATTTACCGTTCGATGCCTTGCCGGATGTTACGAATAATCAAGTTCAGATTATTACAACAGCGCCAACTTTGGCCAGTCAGGAAGTAGAGCAATTAATTACGTATCCGTTGGAACAGGCTGTAAAAACAGTTCCAGATATTATAGAACTCCGCAGTATTTCTCGTTTCGGATTATCTGTTGTAACCGTCGTTTTTGAAGACAATGTAGATATTTATTGGGCACGGGAACAAATTTTTCAGCGTTTAAAACAAGCCGAAGAAAATATTCCAGCTTATGCCGGTTCTCCCGAATTAGCACCCATTACAACCGGTTTAGGAGAAATTTATCAATATGATGTTTATGCCAAAAAAGGCTATGAAAACAAATACGATGCCGTACAAATTAAGAACCATTCAGGATTGGATTATTATTCCGCAACTACAAGGAATTAAAGGTGTTGCGGATGTAAGTACTTGGGGCGGAAAACTAAAACAATATGAAATTGCCGTTAACCCAAATACACTGAATAGTCTTGGAGTTACGATTACCGAAATTTTTGATGCCTTAGAAAAAAACAATCAAAATACCGGCGGCGCTTATATTGAAAAAGATCAATATGCGTATTTTATTCGTGGTGTCGGAATGGCAAAAGGGGTAAAAGATCTAGAAAATGTAGTAGTGAAAAATCGAAATGGTTCGCCCGTTTTAGTTCGTGATGTGGCCGAAGTTCGTGAAGGCATTGCTTTGCGTTACGGAGCTTCAACCAAAGACGGAAAAGGCGAAATCGTTTCGGGTTTGGTTTTGATGTTAAGGGAGAAAATTCAAATGCAGTTGTAATCGAATTCATGAAAAAATGATTCAGATTAATAAAAGTCTTCCCGAAGGTGTTGTTGCCGAAGCTTTTATTGACAGAGGAAAATTAGTCGATAACGCCATCGGAACAGTAACAAAGAATCTTATTGGAAGGTGCATTGATTGTCATTTTTGTACTGATTTTATTTCTCGGAAACTTCGTGCCGGACTTAATTGTTGCTTCTGTAATTCCGTTAGCGATGCTTTTTGCGGTGATTTTGATGAATGCCTTTGGCGTAAGCGGAAATTTAATGAGTCTCGGCGCAATTGATTTCGGAATTATTGTCGATGGCGCCGTAATTATTGTTGAAGCGACTATGCATCATTTGCAAAAACTCAAAAAGAAAAAAGAGTTGACTCAGGAAGAAATGGACATGAAGTCTATAATTCGGCTTCAAAAATCAGAAATAGTGCCGCTTTTGGGGAAATTATTATTCTGATAGTATATCTGCCAATTCTGGCTTTAATTGGCACCGAAGGAAAAATGTTTAAACCAATGGCAATGACGGTTGGTTTTGCCGTAATTGGCGCATTTGTTCTTTCGTTGACTTACATTCCAATGATGAGCGCTTTATTTCTTTCGAAAAATACAGAACACAAGGAACAATTTCAGTGACCGAATGATGGTCTTGGTTGGAAAGAAAGTATACGCCATTTTTAGAAGAAAGCGTTACAGTTTAAAAAGATGGTTTTTGAATTGCGTTGGGATTATTTGCTTTTGCATTTCTTATTTTTAAAATATGGGAGGAGAATTTATTCCGACAATCGAAGAAGGAGATTTGGCTATCAATGCAAGTATTATGACCGGAAGTTCGCTTACGCAGATGGTGGAAACAACCACAAAATATGAGCAGATTTTAAAAGCTAAATTTCCCGAAATCAAAACCATAGTCACAAAAATTGGAAGTGGTGAAATTCCGACCGATCCTATGCCGATTGAAAGTGGCGATTTGATTATTGTTTTAAAAGATAAAAAAGAATGGAAAGGCAAATACCATAATTGGGAAGAATTTCGCCAATGCCATGAAAGAAGAAATGGAAATCATTCCAGGCGCCAATATTGAGATTTCTCAGCCCATTCAGATGCGTTTTAACGAATTGATGACCGGAAGCCGAAGTGATATTGCGATTAAGATCTTTGGTGATGATTTGGAGATTTTGGATGCAAAGGCAACAGAACTAATTTCAAAAATTAAAAAAATTGAAGGAATTGGAGATTTAAAAGCCGATAAAGTAACTGGTTTACCTCAAATTACAATCAAATACGATTACAATAAAATCGCTTTATACGGATTGAATATTTCAGATATCAATCAAATTATCCGTTCCTCATTTGCAGGAGAAAGTGCCGGAAAAATCTACGAAGAAAGCAAAAGATTTGATGTCGTCGTGCGGATGAATCAGGACAATCGCGCGTGATATTACGGATGTTAGCAATTTGTTTATTCCACTTCCAAACGGTCAACAAGTTCCGCTTTCTCAGGTGGCTTCGGTTGATTATGAACAAGGTCCGGTGCAGGTAACCCGCGAAGACGGAAAACGAAGAATTACAGTAGGCTTAAATGTTCGCGGACGCGATATTAAAAGTGTCGTTGAAGAAATTCAGCAAAAACTCAGATCAGAATTTTAAGCTTCCTCAGGTTATTACGTAACGTATGGCGGACAGTTTGAGAATTTGATCGAAGCTACACAAACGGCTTTCTGGTTGCATTGCCAATTGCGTTGGGATTGATTTTGGTATTGCTGTATTTGACTTTCAACAGTGTCAAACAGGCGCTTATTGATTTTTACTGCGATTCCGTTGTCCGCAATTGGAGGTGTTTTTGCGCTTTCGCTGCGAGGAATGCCGTTTAGTATTTCGGCCGGAATTGGTTTTATTGCCTTGTTCGGAATTGCGGTTTTAAACGGAATCGTATTGATTTCGTATTTCAATCAATTGAAAACAGAAGGAATTTTCGATCCGCTTCAAAGAGTTTTAATCGGAACCAAAACCAGATTGCGTCCGGTTTTAATGACGGCAGCCGTGGCTTCTTTAGGATTTTTGCCAATGGCATTATCGACAAGCGGCGGGGCAGAAGTCCAAAAACCTTTAGCAACCGTAGTTATTGGTGGATTAGTCTCAGCGACTTTATTAACCCTAATCGTTTTGCCGATTTTGTATTTAATGTTAGAGAGATTTAACCGCAAAGGGATAATTAGATAATTAGAAAATTCCAGCTTTGTATAGAATAATTTTTCACGCAGATTTGGCAGATTTAAGCAGATTTAATTTTTGATTATAATAAATATTAATCTGCGCATATCTGCTTAAATCTTTTTAAAATCTGCGTGAAATAAAAATATAAGAAATGAAAACACTATATAAAATCAACACAAAATCCTTTGCGAACTTTGCGAAAACAACCTTGCGAACTTTGCGGTTAAGCACATTCCTATTGGTAGGCACTGCTATTTCAGCACAGCAATCAATTAGTCTGGAAAAAGCAATAGAACTGGCCAAATCAAACAACATCGACTTAAAAATTGCCGATAAAGAAATAGAAAAACAAACCGTTCTAAAGAAAGACAGCTTTTCAGCCAGATCCACTTCAAGTTCAATATCAGGGCGGACAGTTCAATAGTGCCGATTTTGACCATAATGTTTCAGTTCAGCAATATTTTCCAATTAGGAAATATTACAAAAGCGAATAGACAATTGCAGGAAGAACTGGCAAAACTGGCCGAAAAACGAAAAGCTTTGACAGCTTATGAAATTGAAAAAGCGGTGACATTGGCGTATTATCAATATTTATATGGTGTTTCGATTCAGAAATTAAACTCGGAACTAAATGATATTTATACCAAATTTCTAAAGAATGCTGAATTGCGTTTTAAAACTGGAGAAAGCGGGAATATTGAAGTCATCAGTGCTAAAGCGAAAGTAAAAGAGATTGAAACACAAAAAACTCAATTGGAATATGATTTGGTTATTTATCAAAAACAGCTTCAGTTTTTTGTTCAAACGGATCAAAATATAATTCCAGATGAAAAGACTTCTTTAAAGTATTCATTTATAGAAAATGAGAATTCAAAAGCAGAAAATTTAATGACCGATTTTTATCAGCAACAGATTTCGGTTTATCAGAAAGAAGCCGGAACATTTAAAGCGTTGCGAACGCCAAAAGTTGGTTTAGGTTATTTTGCTCAAACTATTAATACCGAATCTTTGTTTCAGGGTTTTACGGCAGGTTTGCAGATTCCGCTCTTTGGAGGTGTAAATACAACCAAAGCAAAAGCAACAGAAATTAGTATTTCGCAGTCGCAATTGGCATTGGATAAAAACAAAATGATTCTGAATTTACAGAAAGATGAATTGCAGAATAACTTTCAAAAACAGCAAAAAAACTTGGATTATTATCAAAATGAAGGTCTTGCAGTACGCCAATCAAATTATCAAACGGCGCAAAAAAGTTATGCAAATGGCGATATGAGTTATTGGTCGTACATCAGTTTTTTAAATCAGGCAATCGATATTAAAAAACAATATGCCGAAGCGACTCATAGCTACAATCAAAGTGCCATCGAACTTCAATTTCCAACTATCAAAAACAATTAATCATGAAAAATATATTGAATTAATTTAACCGCAAAGAGCGCTAAGATTTCGCAAAGGACGCAAAGTTTAATTTCCTTGCGTGCTTTGCGTTTTATCCTTGCGTGCCTTGCGGTTATTCTAAGCGCATGCAATGAAAAAAAGACCGAAGAGACAAAAGAAGAAGAAAAATCAAGTACGGAAGTTGCATTAACCGAAACACAATACAAGACGGTCGGAATTGAAACTGGATTTATTGAAAATCGAAATCTCAATAAAATCATTAAGGCAAATGGATATACAACGGTTCCACCTCAAAATTCCGCTGAAGTTTCGACATTAATTGGCGGGACGGTAAAAGATATTTTTGTTTTAGAAGGAACTTATGTCAACAAAGGAAAAGTATTGGCAACGATCCAAAATCTGGAAGTGATTGAAATGCAGGAAGAATACCAGTCGGCTAGTGCAAATGTTGAATATCTACAATTGGAATACAATCGCCAGAAAACATTGAGTGATGAAAATGTGAATCCGAGAAAAACTTTTCAGGAAGTAAAAGCAAAATTAGCGGCAGAGAGAGCTCGTGCGCAAGCTGCAAAGAATAAACTCGATGCGTTGCATGTTGGCGCAAAAGGAAGTTCATCTTTAGTTCCAATCGTTTCACCTATAAATGGTTATGTCGGGAAAATCAATATTGCAAAAGGTGCATTTGCAAATACTGGAGTTTCGTTGTTTGAAGTAGTTGATAATAGTCAGATGCATTTGGATTTGAATGTTTATGAAAAAGATTTAGGTTCTATTTCAATTGGTCAAGTAATTGATTTTGTATTGACAAATCAGTCGAATAAGTCAATTAAAGGAAAGATTTTCGGAATCAATAAATCTTTTTCAAACGAAAGCAAAACTGTCGCGGTGCACGCCAAAATTGATTCCGCCGATGCAAAAGGATTAATTCCGGGAATGTATGTGTCAGCAAATATCAATATCACCAACGCAACAGTTCCGGCACTTCCTAAAGATGCAGTTGTCAAAAATGCCGACAAATATTTTGTTTTTGCCGAAGAAGAAAAACAGACAAATGAGAAAACAAAAGAAAAAGAAATTCATTTTAAAGCCATTGAAGTGATTCCAGGTACAACAGATTTAGGTTTTACCGAAGTTAAATTTGTGAATGAAAAGGAAGCAAGTGCTAAAATCGTTATAAAAGGTGCTTTTTATTTAATATCAGCAATGAAAGGCGGAGGAGAGCATGAGCATTGATTTTTTTTGAGGTGCTAAGGTGCTGAGGTGCTGAGGGACTAAGGTTTTATTTTGGAGTGAATTAATCTCGCAAAGGCACCAAGTCGCAAAGTTTTCACTCATTTTGTCATTTCGACGGAGGAGAAATCTCCGCAAGCAACTCCGTTCCAAAAATCCAATCTTTGTAGAGCTTCTCGCGGAGATTTCTCCTCCGTCGAAATGACAAATAGTACGTTTAATAATTATTTTAATAAAAAACTTTACTACAAAAGCCGTAAATTTAGAACATTATTTAGACAAAGTTTAAACTTGTAACTTGAAACAAACAAAACTTGAAACTTCCCATGATACATCAAGATATAGAAGTAAAAAATATCAAAAATAAGCCCAAAACTTCCTGTTGCTGTTCGCATGATGAGCCAGTACACACAGAAAGCGATGGACATAACCACGAAGGACACGATCATGAACACAATACTGATGGCAGTTTATTTAAATTATTCATGCCCTCGATTATATCGCTTGTTTTACTGTTAATCGGAATTGGGTTTGATCATTATTTTCCACAAAATTGGTTTACAGGAAATGTTAGAATTGCTTGGTATGTGATTGCGTATTTTCCTGTTGGGCTTCCGGTTTTGAAAGAAGCTTATGAAAGCATCATAAAAGGTGATGTTTTCTCTGAATTTTTCTTGATGTGTATTGCTACAATCGGAGCATTCGGTATTGGGGAATATCCTGAAGGTGTTGCGGTTATGCTGTTTTATACTATTGGGGAAACCTTTCAAGGAATGGCAGTTAAACGTGCAAAATCAAGCATTAAAAGTCTGCTAGATCAGCGTCCTGATGAGGTAAATGTCTTAGAAAATAATATTGCGACAAAAGTTAAAGCAAAAGACGTTCAAATTGGAGCGATTATTCAGCTTAAAGCGGGTGAAAAATTAGGTTTAGATGGTGAATTATTATCTGATTCGGCTTCGTTTAATACAGCGGCTTTAACAGGAGAAAGTAAACCTGATACTAAAAAGAAAGGCGATACGGTTTTGGCCGGAATGATAAACGGAACCACAATTTCCGAAGTAAAAGTAACAACCGCTTATAACGACAGTAAATTGTCTAAAATTTTGGAAATGGTACAAAATGCTACGACGAAAAAAGCGCCTGCAGAATTATTTATTCGAAAGTTTGCAAAGATTTATACACCAATTGTGGTTTATCTAGCAATTGCAATTTGCCTGCTTCCAATGTTTTTTGTTGAATATTACATTTTTGCTGACTGGCTTTACAGGGCTTTGGTATTTCTAGTAATTTCTTGTCCGTGTGCTTTAGTTATCAGTATTCCGCTCGGATATTTTGGCGGAATCGGGGCGGCGAGCAAAAACGGAATTCTCTTTAAAGGAAGTAATTTTCTAGACAGCATTTCGAAAATTCAGAATGTCGTAGTAGATAAAACAGGAACCATGACCGAAGGTGTTTTTAAAGTGCAAGAAGTCATTATAAAACCTGATTTTGATAAAGAAGAAATTCTAAAATTGATCAATGTTTTAGAAAGCCGAAGCACGCATCCTGTTGCAACGGCAATTCATAATTATGCGGGACAAATTGATTCTTCAATTGAATTAAAAAATATTGAAGAGATTTCCGGACATGGATTAAAAGCTTCTTTTAACGAAAAAGAACTTCATGTTGGGAATTTCAAGCTTCTAGATAAATATGCTATTTCGTATGATATCGACCCGTCTTCAATTGTTTACACGACAATTGCAATTGCTTACGACAGAAAATTTGCCGGTTATTTGACAATTGCCGATGAAATTAAGGAAGATGCTCAAGAAACGGTTTCAAAACTTAAATCTTTAGGAGTAAAACTTACCATGCTGAGTGGCGATAAAACCAATGTGGTTCAGTTTGTAGCAGATAAACTTGGAATTTCGAAAGCTTTTGGAGATTTGCTTCCAGAAGATAAAGTCATTAAAGTAAACGAAATCAAAGCAAAAAATGAAACGGTAGCATTTGTAGGCGACGGCGTCAATGATGCGCCTGTGATTGCTTTAAGCACAGTAGGGATTGCGATGGGAGGTTTAGGGAGTGACGCTGCAATCGAAACTGCCGATATTGTAATTCAGGATGATAAACCGAGTAAAATTGCAATGGCGATCAACATTGGAAAACAAACCAAAAAAATTGTCTGGCAAAATATTACACTAGCTTTTGTTGTAAAAGCTTTTGTCCTTATTCTTGGCGCCGGCGGACTTGCCACAATGTGGGAAGCTGTTTTTGCCGATGTTGGTGTGGCTTTACTTGCAATTTTGAATGCAGTCAGGATTCAGAAAATGAAATTTTAGAAAAAAAATGCGGTGATTAAAATATTTATTCATCGCATTTTTTTTGATTAAAAATTGTCTTTTGCAAATTGCTCGCAAAACGCTTTTATCGTTTGTCTTACGGTTCTAAATTCCGCTAAAATTTCCTCTTCATTTCCAGTTGCTTTTGCTGGATCATTAAAATTGTAATGTAATTTTATTGCTTGTGAAGGAAAAAAAGGACATCGTTCTTTAGCATTATCACAAACTGTGATTACAAAGTCAAAATCGATATTTTGATATTCGTCAATATGATTTGAAGTGTGATTAAAAATGTCGATTCCATCTTCTTTCATTGTAATAATTGCTCTCGGATTTACTCCGTGCGTTTCTACACCTGCACTATAAACTTCGGCTTTATTGCCTAAAAAGTGTTTTAAGTAGCCTTCAGCAATTTGACTTCTGCAGCTATTTCCTGTGCAGAGTACTAAAATCTTTTTTGTCATAATTTAAACGAATAACCAAATGATATTGATAATGCAGAATTTCGGATCAAAACCAAAAATAAGCTGCAACACAATTACAGATGTTGTGATAATAATGGGTTTCTTGTATTTAATAAAGTTTTGCTTCATGATTAGCAACAGCCCGAATTTGGTGAACAGCTATTTGCTTCATTTTTGTGCAATTCGGTTAAAGCAATTTTTTGTTTTGACACAGGAACTTTGCAAGCATCTTCCGCCAAACATGCTGTAGTTTTGTTCTTTAATAGAAAATGAGTTCCATTAAATTCTAAATCATATCTTCCAATTGTTTCATTTTGATATTCCACTTCAATTTCAAAATCTTGAATGTTTAATTTTTGTTCAGAAAGCTGAATGATATGTAAAAGTTTGCCAGGTTTTAATCGGTGTTCATAATCGTTAGCATTCCACAATTGAAAGTTTACGGCATTTTCATTTCTTATAACACCACCGCAGTCAATAAAGTTTTTAGTCGTAATCCCGATTTCGGTAACATGAAAATGTTCAGGAACAAAATCTCCGTTTTCTAATTGGAATGCAACATTTTCCAAGTTTGGAAGTATGTTTTTAATCTCTGATAGTTTCATAATTTTTTATTTATAGTTATAATGCAATATTGCGATATAGATAATTAAAAAAATGCTTTAACAGCACTTCTGACTTTTTGTAACGGCAATAATATTTGAAAAATAAGCATTTAAAATATCAAATGTTAATTCATCAATACAATAACAAATCGCATTTCCTTCGATATTTCCTTTTATTAATCCGGCGTTTTTCAGTTCTTTAAGATGTTGTGAAACTGTTGGTTGAGCAAGCGGAAGTTCATTTACAATGTCTCCGCAAATGCATTCATTTACTTTCAAAAGATATTCTATAATAGCTATTCTTGCAGGATGCCCCAAAGCTTTTGCTATTGTCGCAATCTGATTTTGCTTTTCAGTAAAATGTTCTGTTTTAGTAGCTCCCATTTGTTTTAATTTTAATATAGCAATATTACGATATAGATTTAAGAAAAACAAATTTTCCTTTAAAAGAATAATTTGTTTTTGTTATGATTTGGAAACAAAAAAAGCCGATTTCAAATGCGAAATCGGCTTTTAATTTAGTTTATTCTTGCTGAATAATTTTTTGTAATGTAATTGAAATTATTGTTTCAAATCAACCACAACTTTTTCGATTTTACCTTGAAAAGTAAAAGGAGCATCGTATGTTTTGTTTACCGGAGTTCCAAAATCTTCACCAACATCTAAAGTTTCATCTGCAGAGAAACGGCTTGGAACTGTTTTCGGGATATCACCGCTTGCTACTTTTTTGCCGTCAACTAGAAGTGTTGCTTTAGCCGCTTTTCCGACACCGCCACCAGCATAGTCAAAATTAACTACAATAGTATGTTTTCCAGCTGTTAAAGCAGTTGGAGATTGAATGCTCCATTTATGATTTGGATAATGTGAAAAGGCATACGCAAAAGTTGGTTTTCCTTTTTGGAGCATTAAAGCCAGACCCGCAAAATAACCACCTTGTGTAATAATCATTCCTTCCTGACCCGCTTTTACATCAACATCGGCAGTTATGCTGAAAGATGTGTTTTTCATGTTTGGCGCCATTCCTTCTGTTATACGAGAAGTTCCTTGGTGAAAAGTAAATTGAGTTCTTCCTTTGTTTAAATTAGGACGATTTTCAGGGTTTACGCGGTCTATATAACGATCATCAAACGGAAATACATTGTATTTTTCGGCTTCTTCCATAAATGCTTTTTGCATTTCTTTCAGCTTTTCTGGATTTTGTGCTGCAATATCATTTGCTTGGCTGTAATCTTTTGTCAAATCGTATAATTCCCATTTATAATCTTTAACAGGATCTTCAGTTGGTACTGGATGTCCTTGCCATGGAAGGTTTTTTGGCGTTGTACTCGCCATCCATCCGTCTTTATAGTACGCTCTGTTTGCGATCACTTCAAAATACTGCGATTTGTGTGTTTCAGGAGCATTTGCATTGTCAAAAGAATAAACAAGGCTTTTTCCAGCCATAGGCGTCTGCTCAAAACCATCGACTTTTTTTGGTTGCGGGATATTAGCAGCTTCAAGGATCGTAGGAACAATATCGGTAATATGAGTAAATTGGCTTCTGATTTGTCCAACTTGTTTGATTCTAGCTGGCCATGAAATTACCATTCCTGTACGGCTTCCGCCTAAATGAGAGGCAATTTTTTTGTCCCATTGAAAAGGAGTATTCATTGCATGCGCCCAGCTTTGTGAGTAATGTTCTGCCATCCAAGGACCACCAAAATCATCCAAATGTTTGAGCATAAATTCCTCAGTATCTACTTCGCCATTTACCATAATACCAATTTCACTTGTCAATCCCTGTCCAGTTGGATCTTCGGCACTTGCTCCATTATCTCCCATAATAAAGATGACCAAAGTATTGTCATATTGACCAAGATCTTTGATCGACTGCAATATTCTTCCTATTTGATAATCACAATGTGCAAGCATTGCGGCATAAACTTCCATTTCTCTTGCTGCAACCTTTTTCATGCCAGGACTTAGTTTATCCCATTTTTGATAATCATCAGGTGTAGCTGCTAATTTTGCATCAGCAGGAATAATTCCTAATTTTTTCTGATTTTCGTATGTTTCTATACGCTGTTTATCAAATCCCTGATCAAATTTCCCTTTGAATTTGGCAATCCATTCTTTAGGTGCTTGATGCGGAGCATGCGCCGTTCCTGGTGTATAATATGCAAAGAAAGGTTTGTTTGGCGATACATTTTTTTGCGTTTGTATCCAATGAATCGCATGATCTGCCAAATCTTGATCAAGAACATAGTTGGGATCTACTTTTTCTTCTTTAAAATAAGGATCTACAGGTTTTGTTCCTTCAAATAATGCAGGTCTGAATTGATGTGCATCGGCACCTAAAAAGCCGTAGAAATATTCAAATCCTAAACCTGTTGGCCATAAATTAAACGGTCCTGCTGGCGTAGATTGCCAGTCTGGTACATTGTGGTTTTTACCAAACCATGAAGTTCCGTAACCGTTATCAGTTAAAATTTTACCAATTGTAGCAACGCTTCGCGGCACTAAACTATTATAACCGGGATAGGGAGTCGAAAATTCCATAATAATTCCCGTAGCAGCCGTATGGTGATTTCTTCCTGTAATTAATGCCGCTCTAGATGGCGAACAAACTGCTGTGGTATGAAAACGGTTGTAACGCAGTCCGCTTTTGGCAAGAGCATCAAAATTTGGAGTTGGAATTGGTCCTCCAAAAGTTGATGATGCACCAAAACCTACATCATCAATCATAATTAATAAAACATTTGGAGCACCTTCGGGTGCACTGATTTCTTTAGGCCAGTCTATGGGGTCAGAATCTTTAATGGTTGGAGCTAATTTACCTACTTTTTGATAAGGCTCAATTGGCAAAACAGTTCTGTCGGGCCAGTTTTGAGCGTTTATTGTACCAAAGGAAAACAGTGTAATAAGGGCGGCGAATAAAAAGTCATTTTTCATAATATTAAGTGGTATTATATTTATGGAAAAAAAAGAATTTAAACTTTTTAAGATGTTGTACTTGAGGTGAATACAATTATAAAAATACGAAAATAACTACTTGGTTATAAAAAAAGTTAATTTTTTTTATAAGAAATTATTTAGAACAAAAAAAGCCTGTTTCAATAAATGAAACAGGCTAGAAAATTTGTTAATTTTTAATTGCGACAAGGATCGCAGTTAAAAAATTATAAGTTGCTATAAAGCAATTGTAGTGTATGAAAATCAGATGATCCGTCAAAATATTTATGAAGCGCTTCTTGAAATACAGGTTCAGTATTCTGAATACTCGCAAACAATGTCAGGCAGGACTGCAGTTTTTCGTTATCTGGATTTCCAAATATTTCTTCTGCCGTTTTTTCCTCGTTTTTGATTAATTCAGAAGTGATTTCAATAAGATGTTTTCCAAGAATTGGATGTTCTAAAAACGCAATTGCTTCATCGGCATTCTTAATTTCATAGAATTTTGAAGTATCACAAGATCCAGATCCCTTTATTTGCGGAAAAACAAACCACATCCATGGAGACTCTTTTTTACCTTTTTTAATTTCAGCCAGGGCTGACAAGTAAAGTTTATTTTGTGCGTCTAAAAAACGCATTAATTCATTGTTATTGTAGGCCATTATTTACTGATTTTGATTTGGGGAATCAGGTCATAAAACTACTCAAAATATGTTTAGTTGTACACTCGGAAGTCGTTTTTTTACAGCTATTTTGTTAGATTTTTTGCATATTAAAATGTTTATGAAAGAACTGTAAAAATTTGGCTTCAAAAAAAGAAAATGTTCTCTTGGAGAGAGTAAACGAAAATTTTCAAGTCAATAATGTTTTAGCAAAGTTATTCCTGTTAAGGAACGAATTGATTGTTATATAACAGAATTTTTTCTAGTTATCCTATTATATTTTTTCTAGTTTTAATTAATACGACATTTTTAAGAAATTTTTGAAACAATTTATCAGGTTGCATTTTATCTTAAAAAGGTTATTTTCTTTTAACGGGTTTCGCACCAAAAAAACTAAAATTTATGAAAATAGGACTAATCGGATTCGGAAAAACAGGAAAATCAGTAGCATCAATATTGCTGGAGAATAAAAATTTCTCACTAGAATGGGTTTTAAGACAAAGCAAAGTTCTAGAACACAGATCTGTCCCAGAATTTTTAGGAATCGAATCAAAAGAACCCGGATTAATTTATTCTAGTTCAAATACAACAGTCGAAGAATTACTGGAAAAACATCCGGTTGATGCTATTATTGATTTTTCTTCAAATGAAGGAATTTATAGGTATGGCGAATCTGCTGCACAGAAAAATGTAAAGATTATCTCGGCTATTTCACATTATAAAGAAAATGAATTAAAACTACTTAAAAAATTATCTAATAAAACAACTGTTTTTTGGTCACCAAATATCACATTAGGAGTGAATTATTTACTATTTGCGGCGAAGTTTTTAAAGAAAATTGCACCTTGGGTAGATATCGAAGTTAATGAAGAACATTTTAAAAAGAAAGTTGGAACTTCTGGGACTGCTGTCAAAATCGCGGAAACGTTAGATATCGAGAAAGAAAATATTAATTCAGTTAGAGCAGGAGGAATTGTTGGAAAACACGAAGTTATTTTTGGCTTTCCGTATCAAACTGTTCGTTTAATTCATGAATCGATTTCGAGAGAAGCTTTTGGGAATGGAGTTGTTTTTGTTGCCGAGAATTTAAAAGACAAGAAAAAAGGGCTTTACAATTTTGAAGATATTTTAACACCTTATTTTGCGGTTTAAGATTTTAATTCGCTGTTTTTGTTCTTCTGAACGAAGTCAAAGTATGTTTTAATCTCGCAGACGCAGCATCGCAAAAGGTTTCTTTTTTTTAAATTTTAAAACTTTTGCGACGCTGCGACTTTGTGAGAAATCACTACATGCAGACTTAATAAATTACTTTCTAAAAGCTAAACTTCGGGGATTTTTGATTCCATTCTTTATCAATAATTTAAAATGAATTGAAACAAAATTTTAAAGAAATCGAAATTTTAAGGGCACTCTCATTTACTATAAATTATTAATTTAAGTGTTAATAAATGTAAGGTTTTTGTTTTACAAATTTAATTGAAACAATGGTTATCAGGATGAATGGTAAAAAATGTTTCACGTAGATTTGGCAGATTTAAGCAGATTAAACCGATCTAATTTATAGCTGGCCGGAAAAAATCTGCCAAAATCAGTTGTACAATAAAAATCTTCTTTATCTGCTTAAATCTGCCAAATCTGCGTGAAATAAAAAGTTTGGTTTTACTTTCCGATAATTTCTTTGCGATGTAAAGTTCCCCAGTCTTTCAGTGCCATAATTACATTTGAAAGCGTTTGACTGTGTTCTGTTCGAGCATATTCAACGGTTGGCGGAAAAGTGTCGTAAACTGTTCTTGTTACCAATTTATTAATTTCAAGATCTTTCAGTTCTTTCGAAAGCATTTTGTCTGTAATACCATTAATATCTTTTGAAATCTCCTTAAAGCGTTTTGGTCTGTCAGATAAAGCAATTAAAATAGGCAGTTTCCATCTTCCGCTCAAAACTTCTAATGCGTCTCTTACCGGCAATAATGCCGCCATACATTCTTGTGGGCGACAATCTTTTTCGTTTATTTTCTTTATTTCTGTAGCTGTTTCCATATGTATGCTTTACTATCCTCAATGATAGCGCTATCCTTTAGGGTAGTACTATAAAAGAGATAGTAAATGTAGATAAGTTTGTATTGTAAAACAAATAATATAAATTATGAGCCAAAAAATTCTACGCATAATTACTAGTACCAACGGAGATACTTCGTTTAGTAATCAATTATCTAATGCTGTTATTGAAAAATTAACTGCATTAAATCCTGAAAGTGAAGTTGTGACTCTGGATCTTTCTAAAAATCCGCTTCCATACTTGACAAATTCGCATATTAGTGCCGTTTATGCACCTGCAGAAAGCCACACAGCTGAACAAACAGAAGCACTTAAATATTCTGATGAAGCGATAAAAACTTTAATTGAATCGGATGTGATTGTGATTGGTGTGCCTTTATACAATTTCGGAATTCCAGCAGTTTTAAAAGGCTGGATTGACCAAATTGCAAGAGCAGGAAAGACTTTTAGCTATAGTGAGAATGGACCAAAAGGATTATTGACAGATAAGAAAGTATTTTTATCGATTGCTTCTGGCGCGATATTTTCTGAAGGACCTTATAAAAGTTATGATTTCTCAGAATCGTATTTACGTACTGTATTTGGTTTTTTAGGAATAACAGATGTTACTACTTTCAGAGTAGAAGGAACAGCAATTCCTGATTTTGCTGAGAATGCATTGCCTAAAGCTTTATCTTCTGTAGAAGAATTTGCTTTTTAAGATGAAATAGATGTCAACGATTTGTAATTTTCTGATATAGTAAACCCGACAGGTTTTAAAAACCTGTCGGGTTTGTTGTAATTCTAAATTTTGGAATCTTTGTCAAAGTTTTAAACTTTGACAAAGATAATATTGAAAGTAATTTCTACTTCTCAATAATCATTGTAACGCCTTGTCCGCCTGCGGCACAAATCGAAACAAAACCTCTTCCAGAACCTTTTTCATTTAAAAGTTTCGCCATTACGCCAATAATTCTTCCTCCAGTTGCAGCAAAAGGATGTGCGGCTGCCAAACTGCTTCCTTTTACATTCAGTTTTTCTTTGTCAATTGCTCCAAGCGGTTTTTTCAGACCTATTTCGGCACTTAATTCTGGACTTTCCCAAATTTTTAAAGTTGCCAAAACTTGTGCAGCAAAAGCTTCGTGAATTTCATAATAATCAAAATCCTGAAGATTTAATCCTGCTTTTTCCAGCATTCTGGACGCAGCAAATAAAGGAGCTAATAAAAGATTTTGCTGATTTTTGACGTATTCAATTGCGGCGATTTCGGCAAATGTGATATAAGCCAAAATTGGCAAACCTTGTTCTTTTGCCCATTCTTCACTTGCTAAAAGAATACATGATGCTCCGTCAGTAAGTGGTGTTGAATTTCCTGCTGTCAGAGTTCCGTTTGTTTTATCAAATGCGGGATTTAATTTGGCTAATTTTTCAATCGAACTGTCTTTTCTTAAATTATTGTCTTTTTCAAGTCCGTTAAAAGGCGTAATCATATCATCAAAAAAGCCTTCATCATATGCTTTTGCCATATTCAAATGACTTTTAAGCGCTAAATTGATCTTGATCTTCTCTGGAAATTTTATAATATTTTGCAGTAATTTCAGTGTGTCCGCCCATCGAAAGTCCGGTTTGTGATTCTTCATTTCGGGAACCAAAGGCGTTAAATCGGCTGGACGAAGTTTTAGAAAGGTTTTGATTTTTCCTCCTAATGATTTTTGTTGTCGGGCATTCAACAATATTTTTCGGAGTTTTTCACTCACCGCAATTGGCATATCGCTAATGGAATCAACACCGCCGGCAATTCCAGCAATCGATTTGCCCGAGCGCAATTTTATTGGCAATATAAATCGCACTTTCAATTCCGGTATCGCAAGCTTGCTGTAAGTCGCAAGCCGGAGTTGCGGGATCAAGAGACGTTTTCATCACACATTCTCTGATCAAATTCTATCAGAAGAATGTTTGATTACGGCGCCACCGGCAACTTCGCCCAGCAATTTTCCTTTTAAATTGTATTTGTCAATAAGTCCGTTTAAGGTTGCGGTCATCATTTCTTGATTTCCGACATTTGAATACGCGGTATTTGCGCGTCGCAAAAGGAATTCGGTTATAGCCAACAATGGCAACTTTTCTAATCGTTGTGGTATTGTTCATCGTAAAACTTGATTTGTTTTGAAGATTAAAGATAAGGAGATTTTTTTTGCCACAGATTTCACAGATTAAAATGATTTTTTTTTAGACGGATAGAAACATAAATTGTCTATGATTAAAAAGGTGTAAAAGTATATCGTAGAGATTCACAAATGTGGGTCTACGAAAAGAATATTTGTCATTTATCGATAAAAATGATTTTTAAATTGAAATCGTATAAACATTATTTTTATTTAGAATAATTAAAAATAATTTGGAAAACAAATATTACAAGTTACTTTTGCCAACGAAAATTTAAAACCAGATAAAATGAACATAAACATTACCAAAAAATTTGTCTTTTTGCACTGTTTTTTTAACATCAGTAACCATGATGAGCAAAATCATAAGGAAAGTAACAGGAAAAGTATCTTTGAGCGGAAACATCCCTGCAGAAGATATTTCTGTTACTCTTAAAGGAACAAAATATAGTGCTGTAACCAATGAAAATGGACAGTACGAAATCAGAAATGTAAAACCAGGAGTCATATCATTCACATTCATGCTGTCGGAATTCATACGATTCGAAGATAATATTGTTGATAACTGCAGGAATCAAACAACAACTAAGAAATTTCTCTCTTTCTGAAAGTCAGGAGGATCTTGATGAAGTAGTAATTACAAAAAACAAATACAAACAAGATAAACCTTCTTTGTCATTACGTCTTCAAACTCCAGTTTTAGAAATTCCGCAAAATATACAAATCGTAAGCGGTCAGACTTTAAAAGATCAGCAAATTACGAGTATGAGTGACGGAGTGATACGTAATGTGAGTGGTGCTGTGCGTTTAGAGCACTGGGGAGATTTGTATACTAATATTACAATGCGCGGTTCTCAAATTCAGGCTTTCCGTAACGGATTTAATGTGGTTTCTTCTTTCTGGGGACCATTACTGAAGATATGAGTTTTGTAGATCATATCGAGTTCGTAAAAGGACCTGCAGGATTTATGCTTTCAAGCGGGGATCCAAGCGGACTTTATAATGTGGTGACTAAAAAACCAACCGGAATTACAAAAGGTGAAGTTTCGGTACTTGGCGGAAGCTATGATTTTTACAGAGTAAGTCTTGACCTTGACGGTAAATTAGATAAAAAAGGGAAACTGATTTATAGATTTAATGGAGCAGCTCAAAAGAAAGGCTCTCACCGTCCTTTTGAACACAACGACCGTTATGTAATTGCTCCGGTAATTTCATACCAGGTTAATGATAAAACAAAAATTACTGCTGAATATAATTTTCAGTATGCCAATATGACTGAAGTTGGTTCTTACTATGTATTTCGGACCTGCATCAGGCGGATATGCAACTTTGCCGGTTGGATTTACAATGACGCAGCCAGGATTGCCAGATACAAATATTCAGGATCATAGCGGTTATTTGATGTTCGAACATAAATTTGACAACAACTGGAAACTTACTGCTCAGACTTCTTATTTTAAATACATTCAGCAAGGATACAGTTCTTGGCCTGGTGTAGTTGGTCCTGGCGATGTTGACAGAGATTTCGATGGCGTTTCTGAAGGAACACTTGCAAAATGGAGAAATCATTCGAAACGTTGGTATTTGGGATGCAGAAAGTAATATGTATTTAGGACAGATATTTGTTAACGGAAAATTCAATACTGGATGCTGTAAGTCATAAAATATTAGGAGGAGTAGATTTAGGAAGCAAAGATTATATGGCAGATTGGGGACAATCTCATGATCTTGATACTGTTGATAACCCTTTCAACGTTAATAGTCCAAATTATGGAACTCCATCTAACGGTTTTCCTGCTTTTGATCACACAACGCCACTTTCAGTAAGAGCTAAAAATGCAGGAGGCTTAATGAGTACAGATTATGCGGCCGGATATGTTCAGGATGAATTAGGTTTTTTCCAAAACAAACTTAGATTGACTCTTGCAGCACGTTATACTTGGATTAGTCAGGCAAGCTGGGGCGGTGCACCTATTTCTGACAGTCATATCACGCCTCGTGTTGGTGTAAGTTATTCTATTACTGATAATTTTGCAGTTTACGGTTTGTATGATCAAGCTTTTATACCTCAATCTGGTATTATTAAAAACGGTGATAAAGTAAAACCGCTTACTGGTAACAATATGGAAATTGGTATCAAAAAAGATTGGTTTGACGGATCTTGGAGTACTACTTTGGCAGTTTACAATATTTTAAAGAAAAACGAATTGACATCAGATCCTGCCAATACGCCGGGACAGCAATTTAGTGTTGTTTTTGGAGAAAAAAGAGCGCAAGGTGTTGAATTTGATTTAAGAGGAAAATATTGCAGATGGTCTTAATTTGATTGCAAATTATGCTTTTACTGAATCTATTGTAAACAAAATTGACCCTGCGGTTTCTGCATCAACAGGAATTAAAGAAGGAGATATTGTTCCGGGTTATTCAAAACATACCGCAAATGCGTGGTTGAATTATACGCTTCAAAATGGTAAATTAAAAGGATTTGGAGTTTCTATTGGAGGAACTTTCCTTGACGGAAGACAAACTGATACTTGGAGCGCTGGACTTCAAAAACTGCCTTCTTACTTTAAATTAGATGGAGGTTTATCTTATGAAACGGGTAAAGTAAAAGTTACTGCTAACGTATTTAATATCTTGAACAAATACCTTTACAGCGGTTCCTATTATCAATGGCTGAATGCTTACTACTGGCAGACCGAAGCGCCAACAAACTTTAGAGTTGGTGTAACTTATAAATTTTAATAAGCGACTTTAAAAAGAATTATTAGTGAAAGAAAAAGCATCCGCGAATAACGGATGCTTTTTTTGTTTTAAGTTTCAGGTTTCAGGTTTCACGTTCTGTACATAACTTGAAACCTGAAACCTGAAACTTTTTTAACCTTTTTGAATTAAAGGAATTAATTTTGTTCCGATTAATTCTATCGAATTCATTAATTGTTGATGCGTAAGTCCGGCATTGTCCATTTGGAAAGTAAATCTCGAAATACCGCCAAGTGCTTCGCTGTGGCGTAAAATTTTCTCTGCGGCACGCTCTGGACTTCCAACAATTAAAACTCCGAGATCATCAATTAATCCGTCAAATTTTCCTTTTGTAACTGGAGGCCAGCCTCTTTCGTAACCTAATTTTGTCCACAATTCGGCATAACCTGGATAATATTCCTCGATTGCTTTTTCGGTCGTTGTTCCAACGAAACCTGGCGAATGTATTCCTACTTTCAATTCTTCGGGTTTATAACCTGCTGCTTTTCCGGCTTCGCGATATAAATCAATTAAAGGACGAAAACGATGCGTTTGTCCGCCAATAATGGCCACCATCAAAGGCAAACCTAAAGATCCGGCTCTAATAAAAGATTCTGGAGTTCCTCCAACGCCCAGCCAAACCGGAAGTTTTTCCTGTAAAGTTCTCGGGTAAACTGGAAGATTATTTATAGCGGGACGAAATTTCCCTGACCAAGTAACAAATTCATTATCTCTGATTTGTAAAAAAAGATCTAATTTTTCCTTGAAAAGCGCATGATAATCATTTAAATCAAATCCGAAAAGGGGATAAGCTTCTATTGAAGAGCCACGTCCAACCACGATTTCGGCTCTTCCTTTCGAAATTAAATCCAATGTTGCAAAACTTTGATAAACTCTCACGGGATCTGCAGCACTTAAAACCGAAACCGCACTCGATAATCGTATATTTTTTGTTCTTGCCGCCGCCACCGCTAATATCACAACTGTAGCCGAATCTAAAAATTCTTTTTTATGATGCTCTCCAATTCCGAAAACATCTAAACCAACCTGATCGGCAAGTTCAATTCGTTGAAGTAATTGTTCCATTGCATCAACACTGCTCAGCGTGTTGTTGTCTCCATACATTGCCGAAGCAAAACTGTCAATTCCTATTTCCATAATTTTTTTGCTTTAGGCTTTAGGCAGTAGGCTTTAAGCTTTTTTTAAAACCGATAACCTTTAGCAATTATTTTTTTGCTTTAAGCTTTACGTAATATGCTTTAACTTTTTTTTGAAAGCCTAAAGCCTACTGCCTATAGCTTAAAGCTTCTTAATGTGAGAATCCAAATGAAATACTGGTAATAATAATCAAAATAACAATCAGTGTAATAACAACGTACAAATAATCTCTTTCAAGAAGAAAAGAGAATAACGACAACAAAACCCTGAAAACCGGCGTAAGAAACAATAATATAATTCCGAAGAAAATTAAAAATTCGCCATTTCCTTGAATTAGGCCACGATAAACATCGGCGATTACTTCAAATATATTTCGGTCATTTTCTTGAAAAACAGAATAATCTTCAATGTCAGTTCCGTGATGCATCAAATAAACAATACCGCCTATAAAAGCTACCGAAAGTGAAATCCAAACTCCATATCGCAATAAATTTCCAACAATAGTCTGAAAATCTTTTTCTCCAAATTTTTCGTGCTGCATACTTTTAGATTTTTCCATTAAGTCCGTTATAAATCATATTAATTGCTAAAACAAAAATTAAGCAGGCAAAAACTATTCTAAGTTTTTTAGGGTTTGTTCGCACTAAAACTTTGGCTCCAGCCATTGCACCAAACAAAACACCAATTACAACTGGCATACAAATTCCGGGTTCAATATATCCTTTCTGAATATAAATTACAGAGCTCGCCATCGCGGTAACGCCCATCATAAAATTACTTGTTGTAGTTGAAACTTTAAACGGAATTCGCATGATATTATCCATCGCAATTACTTTAAAAGCACCAGAACCAATTCCGAGTAAACCAGACATCATTCCGGCAAGTCCCATCATGCTAAAACCGCCAATTACATTTTTAGTTCCGTAACTTACCACTTCGCCGTCATGTGTTGGGTAAGTTCCTTCTAATCTTAGTTTTTTTGCCAATGGACTAGATTCTAATACAATATGTTCTTCTTTTTTCCGAAGTGAATTTATTGCCGAGAAAATCAAGGTAAGTCCGAATAAAACAGCAATGAAGGAAGTAGGAGCAATAGCAGAAAGCAGCGCACCTCCAACTGCACCAATTGTTGTAGCAATTTCGAGAAAAATTCCCAATCGCATATTGGTAATTCCTTCTTTTACATAAGCAGCGGCTGAACCTGATGAAGTTGCAATTACCGAAACCAAAGCGGCTCCAATTGCGTAATGAATATCAACTCCTAAAATGACAGTTAAAAGTGGAATAATAATGATACCGCCTCCTAATCCTGATAATGAACCAATAAAACCTGCTAAAAAAGCACCAAGAATCATAATCAGCGTAAACGTAAGTACTGTCATTCGAATAAATTTTGTTTCGGCTAATTTACGAATTGATATTTGGCGACGGAATTTTTAGGGGCTTAAAAAATCCTTAAAAATCCGAAAACGTTTTTTCGGAAGTAATTTTAAAGCTTTGATTTTTTTAAAGACAGAGAGATCAAAAGATTGCAAAAGATTTATACGGTTAAGTTTGTCATCTCTCCTCCGTCGAGATGACAAACTTTGAGAACTATGTTTCTATGTGTTTAATTTTTTTTTAAAGTAAAGCGAACCATTTTTTATAGATTGCTTTCCGAGTTCGCCTTTATTAAATAATTTTTCAAGAAGAATAATGGTTTCAGTATAAGGCATATCTAGAATAACGGCATATTCTTTGGGTGCCAATGTCGGATAAATTTCAAAAATTGATAATGGATTTGTATTCGGAATGATTTTCTTTTTTGCATCAGGAAATACGGCGAGCAAAGCATTTTTGTAGTCATCATAAGGTTTGGAGCCGTAAACGGCAAAACGGTTATTATTTTGATCGGCAAAAAACAGCGTTGGAAAACCTCGTACACCAAGTTTTTTTCCGTAATCCAAATCTTCTTGAAAAAGTTCCTCGGCATCATCATAGTCTGATTTCATTTTTTGAATGTCGAGTCCGGCTATTTTTGCAGCTTCTTCAATGTTGTTCCATTTTGCGATATTTTTCTTTTCGAGATATAATTTTTCACGCAATATGCGCATAAGATGAATCGCTTTTTCTTTGCTCTGCATTTGCGCTGCTTTCATAGCAATACAAGACGGATACGAAGAATCCAGCGGATCTTCAATCCAAACATTTCCATCAATTGGCATTTCGTAAACTAAACTTGCCTCATCCCAATGATGCGCCACATCTGATGGTTTGCTGATTCCGCCACTGTTATAACTCCAGTCTGGCAATAAACCGCCCATTTTGTAATCAATTTCAAAATAGTCGCCATACTCAAGTTTAAGTTTTCTGAGCTGTGGTTCGATTCCCCAGCAAGAAGAGCAGATAGGATCTGTATAATAAATTATTTTTACGGGTTTATGTTCTGTTGTAATAATGGTGTTTTCAATTATTTTTTCGTTGAAAGGCATTTCACATGCTCCGGTTTCGGGATCGCATAAAAGCGGATTTATATTATTTTCGTTCATTTTTAAATGGGTTTGTGACTAACAGGATATGCTGTAGATCAGGATTAATAATAATGATCCTATTTTCATAAAAACGGAAGGAAAATAGAGGCTGGGCTTATAAAATTTTTATATTTTTATATCAAAGTTCGCAGATGTTTAACCAAAAGTCAATTAGTCTAAAAAATATGACTACAGAAAATATAGAAGAAAAAGATAGCGGTTGTCCAGCAGAAGGACTTCTGAAATTATTATCAGGAAAATGGAAACCACAGATTTTTTTATTAGCAGTTGACGGACCAATTCGCTTCAACGGACTTCTAAGAGATATTAAAGGTTCTAACAAACAATCAGTTGCGGTGGCATTGCGCGAACTTGAAGAATTTGGACTTTTGGATAGAGAGGTCATCAAATTAAAACCACTTCATATTGAATACAATTTATCAGAAAAAGGAAAATCATTAATTCCGGTTTTTAGGCAATTGGAATCTTTTTTTGAAAAATAAGGTTTTGAATTTCGGCTTTCCAAAATTACGTCGGAATAAATATTTGTACAGATAAAACTAACCTTTGTAACTTTGAAACTTTGCATCTTTGAACCTAAATAAGAATCATTAAATTTTCATTAACAAAAAGTACGTTTTCATTAGTTTATATTTGTAAGACACAAATTAAATCTAAAGAACTGTTTTTTATGAAAGCAAAGACCTTTTCGAGCCTCTTTTTATTGGTCGTTTTATCGATAGTTTCTTACGGGCAAAATGTAAAACTCATTACAGTTGACCAACTTCATGAACGAATTAAAAACGGAAAAGATAGTACTTATGTGGTTAATTTCTGGGCGACTTGGTGCGCGCCCTGCGTAAAAGAATTGCCGCATTTTGAAAAACTTCAATCTGAATTTAAATCAGAGAAACTGGCAGTTTTATTGGTAAGTGTTGATTTTAAATCAAAGTTGAATTCGGCTGTAATTCCATTCGTAAAGCGTAAAAATCTTCAAAATCAAGTATTTTTATTGAACGAAAGCAGTCCGCAAGAATATATCGACCGAATCGATCCTTCATGGTCAGGAAGTATTCCAGCAACGCTTTTTATTAAAGATGATAAACGAAAATTTGTAGAGACAGAACTTACATACGAACAACTATTAACTGAATATAAAAAATTATAATTATGAAAAAGATTATCACTTTATTAGTACTGGTATTTACAGCCTGGCTATCGCAGGCACAGACAACAACGCTGAAAGCGGGAGATCCGGCTCCAGATTTTAAACTTAAAAATGTTGACAATAAAGAAGTTTCTTTTGCCAGTTATCCAAAAGCAAAAGGTTTTATTGTTGTTTTTACCTGTAACACTTGCCCGTATGCAGTTGCTTATGAACAGCGAATTATCGATTTGGATAAAAAATTCAGACCTCAAGGATATCCTGTAATTGCAATTAATCCAAATGATCCGGAAGCTTCAAAAGCAGATGCTTTTAATAAAATGCAGGATTTAGCAAAAGAGAAAAGCTATCCCTTCCCATATTTATTTGACGCAGGACAAGTAGTTACAGATCAGTATGGTGCAAAACACACACCGCATATTTTTATTGTATCTAAAACTCCAAAAGGAAATGTGATTGAATATGTTGGAGCAATTGATAATGATCCAGAAGGAACAAAAGCTGAAAAAACAAAATATGCAGAGGATGCCATTGCAGCTTTGCAAAGCAACAAAAAACCTGCTGTAACGCAAACTAAAGAAATTGGCTGTACAGTAAAAAGAAAAGCGAAAGCTTAAATTTTAGAATATTAATTTGTGAAAAAGAGCTGTCTCAGAAATGAGATGGCTCTTTTTTTTTGTCGTGGAAATTTAAAAGTCTTATTCTGTTATTAATAAAACTTCTGGATGTTTTGTTTTTCGATTTGTAGCTATATGTTTACTAAATGGACTTCTCATTTTTTATTTAACTACTTAAAACCCGAATCAAAATCATGGCGCATTTTTCAGACCAAGTTCACATTACTATTGGAGGTTTTACCCAAAACATTATTTATTATGATTTGAAACTGTCGCAAAAAATGGCAGACCATCATTATTTTTCGTTTGTCTGGCAATATACCAGCAAAGCAGTCATAAAACCCGAAGATCAGGCCAAAGCAATGATGAAATACAACGGAAGCGAAATCATTTTTACCTTCAAAAGCCTGACGGGAATCAGGCTGATGAGCAAAGGCATCATAACAGGACTATCTTCAATAGATCAGAACGGAAGCGCAGTCGGCCTTCATGTAAGCGGAACGAGCCACAGCATCGTTTTGAACGATATGCCCAAATCCAGAACCTTTCTCGAAAGGCGAATGGATGATATTGTGTTGGATATTCTGTATGAAGGTCCGACAGAATTTTATCAAAGGGATACGATAAGATCGACCTATACGAAAGAGTTCAATTATATGGCGCAGTACAACGAAAGCAGTTTTAATTTCCTGAAAAGGCTGGCACAGCGCTACGGACAGTGGTTTTATTTCGATGGAATGCGCATGCAGTTCGGGCAGACAAAAACTTCAAAAATAAAACTCATTAACGGGGCTTCATTGCACAGTTTCAAGATCCAGATCAATATGACGGCGCACAAGATCTCGCTGACGGGCTACGATTACAACAATGCAGCGTATATCAAAAATTCTTCGCTTAGAACCTCCGAAGGAAGCGGAGACAGCTTTGCGTCGAATGTCGGTTTTAATCAGGGAACCGTTGCCCAGCCGGATCTGGGCATTGGCGCCTACACCAACAACGCACAGAGCAAGGATGAAATAGAGGAAATGGTAGCGCTGCAGACCGCAGGAAGCAATGCAAACAGCGTTTACTACAGCGGAATATCTTATTTCCCTTTAGGACTTGGGCAGACATTTACAATTATCAACGGGACCTCTGAACATCATCTTATCTGCATAGAAGCAACACATCATTCAGAAGTACATGGCAATTATACATGCGAATTCAAAGCGATTCCAGACGATGTTTCGGCACCGCATTATACCGATACAAAAGTCTTTGCCAGAGCCGAAACCCAGCCTGCAACAATAAAAGACAACAACGATCCTGAAGGGCTCGGGCGTGTGAGGGTTGAATTCTTTTGGGGAAATGGAAGCAGGTCAAGCGATTGGATCAGGATGATTCAGCCCCATACAGGGGGAGGAAAAGGATTTTATTTTATCCCGGAGATTGATGAGGAAGTATTGGTTGGTTTTGAAGGCGGGAATGCACAGTGTCCATATGTTATGGGCGCGCATTATAATGGACAGGCAAAAAGTAGCTATGCTACTGAAAAGAATGATTTAAAAGTATTGCAAACCCGAAGCGGTAACAGAATTATTTCAGATGATGCAACTGGAGATATTACCATAGAAAGCCAAAAAGGACAAACAATAGCCGTAATTCATGGAGACGGAAACATCAGGTTCAAGGCTCCAAAAAATATTGAGTTTGAAGCTGGAGAGGATTTTATTGTTAAGGCAGGAAGACATGTAAAAGTAGATGCCAAAGAAAATATTGAAATTGAGGCAGGTAACAATATTTCGCAGGAAGCAATGAACGATATTTTTATAAGTGCGAATGGAAATATTATGGAAAAATCGGATGATAGAATTGAAATTGCTGACAAAGATTTTTCAAGAACATCAGATACCTCTAATGAAATAGCTGCGGAAGCTAGTTTTTATAGTCATCTGGAAAACATGACGATACAAAGTGGTAAACAAGTCTTAATTAACAGTGCCGAAAAATCTAATCTTTTTTAAATTAATGTTATGGCGATTACAAAGAGAGCAAAAAATATTCGAATAAAAGTAATAGATGCTTATCAATTAATTGTTAGTGGGAAACTTGTAAAAAGCGCTAATAAATTAAATTTTGAAGCCACAAAAGGTGATTTAAATTTAGTAAGTGGAAAAAAAATAATAGCACACGGAGAAGAAAAATAATTATGAAAAAACGAATCATTTTATTGCTTTTAGCAATAACAATAAGTTCATGTACTGAAAAAAAACAAAAATGGTCGGTAAGTGTTTCTGCCCCAAGCGAATATCCTGTGGTGATACAAAGAGGATTAATTGGTAAATCATTTTTTGGACCATCTTGTATAAATTCAAGCTGGGGAATTGGGGTAGAAGTAGCAAAAAAACAAGCATTTAGTGCTCCAGATACCTTTGAAATAACATGGCTTTCATTGATAGAAAGAAAGTTTTATAAAGGAAAATGGCGTTTACCAAATGACAAAATAAGACAGTATCTTGAAAATGGTGTTATATACCAGAATAAAAAAATAGATTATAATAAAATACAAATTGGTCTAGCTCCAAAAGGAGTAGTTATTGTTTGGTTATCAGGAAATCAAGGAATGCAAATAGAAATAGGAAGGTATCAAGCAACACAAGTTAATTTACATTCGGCGGATGTTTATGGTAGTTCTAAATTTATGTTTGAGAAAAATTTTATAGATAAGAAATTAACTGATCTAAAATTTGTTAACCAGGAAGCTAGTGAAAATATTAAAAAATATGGTTATCCTTTACCATCAATTTATGATCTATTTAGAGAAAAGTATATTTGGGAGCCAAAAATTACATTACCGGATGGATGTATGATGTCTGAAATTACTTTGAAAATGTGTAATGGAGAAAATGAAATAGGTAATACAATCTTAGATACAAATCAAAAATCGATTCCTTATCTTTTTAAAATAATATGGAAAGACAAAAAAGGTCAGGAATTTATAAGTAAAATAGTTTTTATAAAAGACAGAGAGTATTGGCAAAGATATCTTGTATATGGAAAAGAAAAGTTGCCTTTAAATTTTGACAAAACTTTAATTTTTACTCAATTCAAAGAAAAAATACAAAAAAAACAATCAGTAATAATCGCTGTAAAAATCATTAAAGACTCTGTATCAGGTATTTATTTAGAGCAAAATAGTTATAAATACCCAATTAATGAATTTAGTCAGGAGACAAAAAAAATACTACAAAATAAACCTTGTATTTGCAAATAGCAATTTAAAGGATTAGTAAATTTTTATGATTAAAGGGATGAAGATAAAAGAGAATTTAAAAAAAGCAAGTGTTTTATTGCTTTTAGCAATAACAATAAGTTCATGTATGGAAAAAAAATATGAGTGGTCAGCGACTGTTTGCGCACCACGAGAATATCCTGTAGAAGTATATACAGGAGCAGCAGGAGACTATTTTTTTAGCCAAATGGGAGGATTTAGCAATTCTGGTTGGGGAGGCGGAGGAAGAATAAATGACATAAAAGCTCCGTTGCCAGAAAGGTTAGATATGACATGGTTATCCTATGTTGACAATAAATTTTATACCGGTGATTGGAAGCTTCCAACTGAAAAAATTCAGCAACTTTTTGACGAAGGTTTTTATTCTAAAAGAGGACTTGAAGCAAAAACAGCTACCTATCAGTCTATAAATATTGGTCTTGGACCAAAAGGAATAGTGGTTGTATGGGTTAGAGCTGGAATTCATAGGCAAATTGAAGTGGCTCATTTCCAGGCTCATGAAACCATAATTGACCCTAAAATTATTACAGATGATGAAAAATATATGTTTAGAAAAGAGTATATTAAAGATGAACTAAATAATGATTTTGTAATTAGTAAAGACTTAAGAGAACAAATTCAACAACACGGTTATCCTGCCCCGGAAGTTTATGAAGCGTATCGAGAAAAATACCTCTGGAAACCTAAAGTTATCCTGCCCGAAGGCTGTAGAATAACTTCATTATACATTAAAATGTGCAATGGAGAAATTGAAAATCCTTATGACAGACCGATAGATCAAAAATATAGGGCAATTCCTTTTGCTTTCGAAATATACTGGTCAATAGGAAGTGGCAAAAAAGAGCAAGAGTTTGTATCGAGAATTTCTTTTACAAACGATCAAGAATATTGGGTAAAATATTTTAAGAACAATGGTGAACATGAAATTCCTGTAGATTTTCCCAAAAATGAAATTAGAGAGTTTTTTAGACATATTGACAAAAATAAACTCACACAAATGATTATAAAAATTGATCCTAAAAAACAAGAGGATGATCAATGGGTAACTGATTTTTATATAGAACAGGCAGAAAATAAATATAATTTGAATCAAATTTGTCAAGATTCAGGAAAACTTAATTAAGATGAGTATCATATTTGGAAATTATACCCCACCTAAAAACGTATTAAAAACTTTAGATTTAACTATCGGTATTTTTTTTGATGGCACTAATAATAACATGAATAATACTAATGCCAAAGAATATTATGATAAACGAGCAAGAGGTGAAAAATTAACACCTACGGAAACTATTTCAGCAGAAGCATATAGAAAAAATGGAAGAGATCATAAAAATAGTAGTTATTACAATGCTTGGTCAAATGTGGCAAGACTTTATGATGCTTATTATCCTGCAAACCTTGCTGTATATGTTGACGGTATTGGCACTGAGACCGAAAAAGCCGATTCTGTATTAGGAGCTGGTCTTGGTACCGGTTTTATCTTAGATGGTACGGGTATTTTAGGTAAAGTAGAAGAAGGTTGTGAAAAATTAGCTAAGGCGATAGTAAGTGAAAGTACAACGAAAGAGTTACCTATACTTTATTTAGATGTTTTTGGTTTCAGTCGCGGTGCAGCTGCTGCTAGAGTTTTTCTTGATGAAATTAGTTTAAAAGCTCATCCTTTATCTGTCAACAGAAAAAATAAAGGTGGTTGTCTTGGATATTTTTTAGCAGAAAACGGAATCAAAGTAAGTTTGATAAAAGTGCGTTTTTTAGGACTTTTTGATACTGTTTCTTCTTATTCAACATTAATTGAAGGAAAACCAAATTTTGATAATGATAAGATTCAACTTCCGCTGAATAATTTATCAAAAGCAAAAACTGTTATGCATTTTACAGCTACAAATGAACATCGAAATAACTTTTCGCTTACCAAAACTAAGGTAGGAAAAGAAAGAGAATTCCCAGGTGTGCATTCAGATGTCGGCGGAAGTTACAATGATGGTATTGAAGTGGTTAAGGCTATCGAGAAAGACTTCAAAAAAGATTTAGAGAAATTTTCACAGGAATTAGTAAATAAATGGTGGTATGTAGAGGATCAATTAGAAATTTCTTTTTTTGGACCTAAGCATGAACTTAAAGGAACAAGAAATCTAAAAAAAACATATAGCTATATTCCTTTACATTTTATGGCAGAATCAGCAATAGCGACACAAAAAGTACCTTTTAATATGACAAAATTAGAAACTAGTAAATATAATATTTCTAATGATGCTTTGCTTATGCGGGTTAAAAAACGTTTACGTGATTATGTTTTTGAAGAAGGAAAACCTTATACTTTTAAATGGTTTGGAGATATTCACGAAAAATATAAAGGTGTGAAGGAAGGCGACAGAAATTTCGGCGCTTATCAACAGGAAGTACAAGAACAAAAAGATTTAAGGGAACTTCGTAATAAATATTTGCATTGGTCAGCTGATTATGATTCGGTTGGTATGGAACCAGCAAAAAATAGGAAACGTAAAACGTTTTAGAATAAAACTAAATGGTATTTAAAACTAAAAAAATAGTTCAAAAAATTAATCTTGTGAAACAAAAAACGCCTCAATTCATTGAGGCGTTTTTCTATAAACTTTTAAGTTTCTTCATAAAAACCGGAAAAACTTCATTTAGTTCATCAAATAAAGGATTTTTGCGGTGTTTTAGTTTGATTTCGCTGAATAATTTTAATCCGAGTGCAAACTGAGTTGCTTCCGAGGGATCATCAAATAAGTTTTTTTCTTTCATTTTTTGAATGATGCCAAAAATCTCATCGTGGTTAGAAAATTCGATTCCGAGTTCTTTTGCGGGTTGAGTTTCACCGTTTGCGTATTCTTTTAAGCTTAATGTTAAATAGTATTTGTTTGATCTTTTTTCCATAATAATTTAAAAATCTATTTTATTTTAACCATTTGTCAACGATGGTTTTGAATGGCTCTTTGTATTGTTCTCCAACAGAAATTTCGGTTTTTCCAATAAAAACAGAATGTTTGCTGATGGCGCTTATTTTGTCAAGTGAAACTATAAACGAACGGTGAATTCGCATAAATTTTGCTGAAGGCAGTTTTTCTTCTAATGCCTTCAAAGAAATTAAAGAAAGAACCGTTTTTTGCGAATCATCGAGATGGACTTTTACATAATCTTTCAAACTTTCGATATATAAAATATCTTTCAGAGAAATTCGGACCCAATTATATTCTACTTTCAGAAAAATAAATTCATCATCGGCTGTTATGGGCTGAAAGTTGTTTGAAGTTTCTTCAGTTATTTGTAAAATTTTATTGGCAGCACGCAGAAATTCTTCATAACTAAAAGGCTTTAAAAGATAATCAACAGCATTTACTTTGTAACCTTCAATAGCATAGTGATTATAGGCGGTTGTAAAGACTATTTTAGGCATTAATCCAGGAGTATCTTGTAAAAGTCTGGCCAGTTCCATACCTGTAAGATTTGGCATATTGATGTCCAGAAAAACAATATCAGGCTGTTTTTCTCTAATCAATCCCATTGCTTCGACAGCATTATCACAGCTTGCAGTTAATTCCAGAAAAGGCGTCTGTTCAATAAAGGTTTCCACAAGTTTTAATGCCAGTGGTTCGTCGTCAACTGCTATACATTTTAATATCATAATTAGTCTAAATTTAGCTGCAGTTTTACATTATATTTTCCATTTGAAGCAACACCGGCTTTTAAAGTATGTTTGTTCGGATAAATCAAATGAAGTCTTCTTTTCGTATTAGTTAAACCAATACCGCCTTCGTTTGAGGTTCCCGATTTTTCGAAATAGGTATTTTCTACTTCAAATTCAAGATTGCTTCCATTTTGGCTCAGCTTAATATAAATTTCGCTTTTATCGGTAGCATGTATTCCATGTTTAAATGCATTTTCGACCAAAGGGAGCAATAACATTGGAACAATCGGATAATCATGTAATTTTTCAGGAATATCAGTTGTAATAGTCAGTTTACTATTGGCACGAAGTTTCATAAGCGCTATAAAATCCTTCATAAATTCGGCTTCTTTAAGCAAAGTCGTTGTTTCCTCGGTGCTATAAAGCAGGTAGCGCATCATTCGGCTTAAAGTATGAAGTGCATTTCTGGAATCTTCAATATCTGTATAAGTAAGCGAATAAATACTGTTTAACGAATTGAAAAAAAAGTGCGGATTGATTTGAGCCTTCAGCATTGCTAATTCGGCCATAGTTTTATCCTGTTCCAATTTTTGTTTGTGCTGCGCTGCTTTTTGCCAATATTGCAGCATTGCCCAACTCGTACTGATTCCTAAAACTAATAAGGTCAGTGTAAGAACATAATTGTCAAAATAAGGATTCTTGTATTTTTTGAAACCTAAAACTAAGCTGATTTTATTATGAAGATCAGTTTCTGAAGTATATAAAAAGGCAATAAACTGCATAGCAACAATGGCAAGAAAAGCCCAAATCAAAAAAGGCGATGTATTGTCTTTAATAATGGTTTGAGGAACTATGATTTTGGCATTAGTATAAAAAACAACAATCAGCAAAAACAATACAATCATCTGCCAAAGCCAAAAAACATCTGGAAGAACAACATTCCAAGTTAAAGGGATGTAAAACAGCATAATAAATCCCAGCGATAACCACCCGAGAATGTGCAGTCCGGTAAATAAATAAGGTCTGTAGATGTTTGAAGCCATTATAAGTTGTGATTTTTTAAAGACAATATTACATTTTATTTGAATACGATTTGGAACCAATCGCCCAAAATAACATTACAGCCATTAGAAACCATTTTTTAGCCGACGAGCGTATAAATTAAACGCTTGTTTAATTTTAAAAAAAATCCGTCGGGTGTCAGGCTGTCTCTATCGATTGTGTTTTGGTGTTCGTCTATTGTGAAATTTTTGCATATCCTATTTTAGTTCCTTTGCTTATTAATAAATAGATAATTACACATTTTCACGATGAATAAGCAATCATTTTTAAGCATTTTCGCAGCCTCAATTATCATCGCTTCTTGCGGTAATAAAAATGACAAATCGGCTCAAGCCGGAGTTGCGCCACAGGTTAAAGAGTATAAAACGCTAACACTGCAGCCAGAATCGGCAACATTATACAGCGATTATCCTGCCAGTATTCAAGGACAGCAAAATATAGAAATACGTCCAAGAGTTGAAGGTTATATTGATAAGATTTTTGTAGATGAAGGCGCTGTAGTAAAAACAGGACAGCCATTGTTTAAAATCAGCGCGCCAGAATATGAACAGCAAGTTCGCACCGCAAGTGCCAGTATTAAAAGCGCTCAGGCCGAAGTAAGTGCAGCAAAATTAGCGGTTAATAAAGTGAGGCCTTTAGTGGAAAAAGGAATTATCAGTAAATACGATTTAGAATCAGCACAATATACTTATGAATCGGCTATGGCAACTTTGGCTCAGGCTAATGCCGCTTTAGTGAATGCGAAAACCAATTTAGGTTATACAACTGTAACAAGTCCGGTGAATGGAGTTGTTGGGTCAATTCCGTTTCGTTTAGGAAGTTTGGTAAGTTCAAATACTGCTGATCCTTTGACTACGGTTTCGAGCATTGGAAATGTATATGCTTATTTTGCTATAAATGAAAAAAAGCTTTTAGATTTTACAGAAGGCAAAACGCCAGGCACAACATTGGCACAAAAAATCCAAAATATGCCAGCAGTTTCATTAGTTCTTTCTGACGGAACACCTTATTCAGAAAAAGGCCGAGTTGAAACCGTAAACGGATTAATTAATACCGAAACTGGTTCGGTTACTTTTAGAGCGCGTTTTGCAAATCCAAAGAGTATTATCAGAAGCGGAAGCAGCACCACTGTTAGAATTCCAAATGAAGTAAAAGAGGCGCTAATTATTCCGCAAAGTGCGACTTATGAGCTTCAGGATAAAATATTTGCGGTTACTGTTGGAAAAGATGGCAAAACAAAAAGTACCAATATTACGATTTTGGACAACAGCGCAGGAAATTATTATGTGGTAACCAGCGGTTTGCAGGCTGGAGATCAAATTGTTCTTGAAGGAGTGGCAACACTTAAAGATGGAACAGAAATTAAACCTCAAAATCAATCTTCAGATAAAGTTTACGCCGATTTAAAATAAAAACAAATGTTTAAAAAATTCATACAACGACCTGTACTTTCAACAGTAATCTCTGTTATTATTGTTATTTTAGGGGTTTTAGGATTAATTGAGCTCCCTATATCTCAATATCCAGATATTGCGCCGCCAACAGTAAATGTTTCGGCAAGTTATACAGGTGCCAATGCCGATGTGGTACTGAAAAGTATCGTAATTCCATTGGAAGAGCAGATTAATGGTGTAGAAAACATGACATACATGACTTCTACAGCTACAAACGACGGAAATGCTTCTATCAAAATTTTCTTTAAAGTAGGTACAAACCCAGATTTAGCAGCGGTAAACGTGCAAAACAGGGTTTCAAGAGCGACAAGTTTATTGCCTGTTGAGGTAACTCAGGCGGGTGTTACAGTAACTAAAAGTCAGAGCAGCAACTTGCTGATTTTCTCTTTATACAGTGATGATAAAGCATACGATCAAACATTCCTTCAAAATTATGCGAAGATCAATTTGGTTCCACAAATTCAGCGTGTTGTTGGAGTCGGAGATGTAACCGTTTTTGGTGCAAAAGATTATTCGATGAGAATTTGGCTGAAACCAGATGTAATGCAGCAATACAAATTGATTCCGAGTGATATTTCGGCAGCTTTGGCAGAACAAAATATCGAGGCAGCGCCAGGTAAATTTGGTGAAAACGGAAATCAGGCGTTTCAATATGTAATTAAATATAAAGGACGTTTAACAAGTGCTCAGGAATTTGAAAATATAATTATAAAAGCGGTTGGAAACGGGCAAATGCTCCGACTTAAAGATGTTGCCAAAGTCGAGTTAGGATCTTTAAGCTATTCTTCAACAATTAAAACAAATGGTGTAGAATCAGCGGCAATGGCGATCAGCCAAACTCCCGGTTCAAACGCACGTGATGTAATTATCAATTCTAAGAAATTAATTGAAGAAGCAGCAAAGAGTTTTCCAAAAGGAATGAAATACACCATTATGGTTGACGTCAATGAAAATCTGGATGCTTCGATCGAGAAAGTAATTCACACTTTGATTGAAGCTTTTATATTGGTTTTCATCGTAGTATTTATTTTCCTTCAAGATTTTAGATCGACTTTAATTCCGGCAATTGCAGTTCCGGTTGCGATTGTAGGAACGTTTTTCTTCCTGAATTTATTCGGATTTACGATCAACTTATTGACGCTTTTTGCGATGGTTCTCGCCATTGGTATTGTCGTCGATGATGCGATTGTGGTCGTCGAGGCCGTTCATGCCAAACTTGATCACGGATATAAATCGGCTAAAAAAGCAACGATTCACGCTATGAACGAGATTTCTGGAGCGATTATTTCGATTACTCTGGTAATGGCTGCGGTATTTATTCCTGTAACTTTCATCAATGGATCAACGGGAGTTTTCTACAAACAGTTTGGTATTACACTAGCTGTAGCGATTATTCTTTCGGCTGTAAACGCCTTGACTTTGAGTCCGGCTTTGTGTGCACTTTTGCTTAAACCGCATGCAGACGATCATAAACATAAAAGTTATTTACAGCGTTTTTACACTTCATTTAACGTTGCATTTGATAATGTAACCGAAAGATACAAACGTTCGGTAAGTTTCCTTTCTGTAAAAAAATGGATTGTATTGGCGTCGATTGTAATAGCAGGTTTGTCTTTATTTTATATGATGAAAACCACGCCGTCAGCTTTCGTTCCTTCGGAAGATCAGGGAACTGTTTTTGCTAATATTAGTTTACCGCCTTCAGCATCCATGGAGCGTTCTGATATAATTGCAAAACGAGTAGACAGTATTGCGAAAACTATTCCGGGAGTTAAAAATACACTTCGAATCGTTGGACAAAACTTTACAGCCGGAGCGGGAAGTGCTTACAGTATGGTTATTGTGAAATTGAAACCGTGGGATGAACGTGACCTTAGTGTTGATGACGTAATTGGGCAGCTTTTTGCTAAAACAAGCGGCATTCGTGAGGCTAATATTTTCTTTATTTCACCGCCAACGATTCAAGGTTTTGGACAAAGTGGTGGATTTGAATTCCAGTTGCAAGATAAAGGTGGACATACTACTTCCGAATTTTATAAAGTCAATAATGAGTTTTTGGCAAAATTAGCAGAACGTCCAGAAATTCAATATGCAACAACACCATTTAATCCTGGTTTCCCTCAATATATGATGGATATTAATTTGGCAAAAGCCAAAGATGCAGGAGTTTCTGTAAACACGATTCTGTCGACGATGCAAGGTTATTATGGCGGATTGTATGCTTCGAATTTCAATAAATTCGGGAAACAATATCGTGTTATGATTCAGGCTTCTCCAGAATTCCGTACAAATACGGAAGGTTTGAATAAAATTTTCGTTCGTAACAGCGCAGGAAACATGGCGCCAATTACAGAATTTGTGAATATGACCAGAGTTTTTGGTCCTGAATCGATTTCAAGATTCAACTTGTTTACTTCTATTTCAATTACTGGAGCACCAAAACCGGGTTACAGTTCAGGAGATGCTATTAAAGCCATTCAAGAAGTTGCAGCAGAAAATCTTCCAGCCGGTTATGGATATGAATTTTCGGGTTTAACGCGTGAAGAATTAGCTTCGGGAAGTGAAACGATTTTCATTTTTATTCTTTGTTTGGTGTTTGTTTATTTCTTGTTGAGTGCGCAATACGAGAGTTATATTTTGCCTTTTGCAGTATTATTTTCAATTCCGTTTGGATTGGCAGGAGCTTATTTATTCTCGATTATTTTCAAATTGAACAGTAATATTTATCTGCAGATTTCCTTGATCATGCTTATCGGACTTTTGGCGAAGAACGGTATTTTGATTGTCGAATTTGCTTTAGACAGAAGACGAAAAGGATTGCCAATTGTTCAAGCAGCAATTGAAGGGGCGGTAGCGCGTCTGCGTCCAATTTTGATGACTTCGTTCGCTTTTATCCTAGGACTTGTTCCATTGATGTTTGCATCTGGAGCCGGAGCGGTTGGGAATAGATCAATTGGAACAGGAGCTGTCGGCGGAATGTTGATTGGAACCATCTTAGGAGTTTTTGTGATTCCGGTTTTGTTTATCATTTTCCAAACATTACAAGAAAGACTAAGCGGTCCAGCAAAAGATGGTTATGATGATGAAGATGACGACGAAGATCATTTATTAGAAGCTCATAAAGCATAAAATTTAATTCAAAAGAAATGACAAATAGTTCAAATAAATATATTTTGATGGTAATGACAGCCACGCTTTTAAGTGCGTGCTCTGTTACCAAAAAGTACGAACGCCCCACAACGCTGTCGACAGATAAATTATATCGAGATCAGGCTTCCGCCGATTCGACTACAATTGCGAGTATGCCTTGGCAAACTGTTTTTAAAGATGAAAAACTAAACGCCTTAATTCAAAAAGGACTTGATCAGAATTTGAATCTGAAAAATGCAATTGAAAACATTGTTCAGGCAAATGCTTCTTTGCAACAAAGCAAATTAGCATATTATCCAACTTTGCAATTGGATGCAAATGCAACGCATACCAAGCAATCTAAAGCAGGACTTAATTTTCCGGCAGGAATTAACATCAATACCTTAACAACAACGTATAAATTAGGTTTAAGCACAAGTTGGGAAGCTGATATTTGGGGAAAACTGAGCAGTTCTAAAAGAGCGGCTTTGGCAACTTATCTGGCTTCAGATGCTGCAAAACAAGCCGTTCAGACACAGTTGATTTCGGATATTGCCAACAATTATTTTTTACTGCTTGCTTATGACAAACAATTGCAAATTACGCAGGAAACGTTAGAAAGCCGTATTAAAAATGTTGCAACAATAAAAGAATTAAAAGAAGGTGCAATTGTGACTGGAGCTGCAGTTGTGCAGAGTGAAGCCAATCAGCATGCTGCAGAAGTTTTGATTCCAGATTTAAAACAAAGAATTCGTGAAACTGAAAATGTTATTAATATTTTATTAGGACAGGCTCCGGGACCAATCGAAAGAGGAAAATTAGATTCGCAGATTGTTCCGCAAAATCTTGCTTTAGGTTTGCCTTCTCAATTATTGGAAAATCGCCCTGATGTACGTCAGGCGGAATTTAATTTCAGAGTTGCTTTTGAGTCTACAAATTTGGCTAAAACCTATTTTTATCCAAGTTTGACACTAACAGCAAGCGGCGGATTTTCGAATTTGCAATTGACTGACTTTTTTACCAATTCTGTTTTTTATTCCATTATTGGAGGATTAACACAGCCAATATTCAATAAAGGACTCAATAAAATGAGATTAACTACAGCTCAATCGCAACAACTACAAGCTTACAATAATTTTCAGCAAAGTCTTTTGACAGCAGGTCAAGAAGTTTCAAATGCTTTGTATGCCTATCAAATGGCAGCCGAAAAAGAAGATTCAAGAACGAAGCAAATTGAAGCTTTGGTAAAAGCGGTAGATTATACGCAACAGCTTTTAGAATACAGTTCGGCAACCAATTATACAGATGTTTTAACATCGGAGCAAAATCTTTTGGCTGCGCAATTAAGCGGAATCAATGATAATTTGCAAAAACTTCAAGCAGTTGTTGATTTGTATAGAGCTTTAGGCGGGGGTTGGAAATAAAAATGATAAAAAAACATCTCAATTTCTGAGATGTTTTTTTGCAATGTATATCGGTTGAGAAGTGCTTTTCGTCGATTAGTTTGGAAGTTTTGTATAATGAATGTAATTAAATAAACTTTTGGCATTACTTTAGATTAATATCTATTGTAATTAATTTAAAATTTTAAAAAGATGAAAAAGTTAGTATTCGCCTTAATGCTTTTTACAAGTGTTTTTGCTCAGGCACAAGTTTCAGTTAATGTAAATATAGGAACGCCTCCAAATTGGGGACCAGTTGGTTATGATAACAGCAGATATTATTATTTGCCAGATATTGATGTTTATTATGATGTAAATCAAAGTGCATTTATTTATGACAACAGCGGAAGATGGGTACGCGAAAAAAGACTTCCAGAAAGATACAGAAATTATGATTTGTACTCAGGCTACAAAGTAGTTTTGAACGATTATAGAGGAGATTCTCCTTATACCTATCATAATAAACACAGAGCAGAATATCCAAAAGGATATCACGGAAAACCTCAGAAAAACAGAGGTGAAAAACCAGAGAAACATGATAACGGGAAACACAAAGGAAACGACAAACACCATTCAGATAAAGGCCACGATCACCATTAATCAAATTTAAACATGACAAAGAAAAACGTCCCGAGTTTCGGGACGTTTTTTGATTTTAATGTATTCCTGTTCTAAAATTTTAAGTAGAGAAAGTCAGTCCTTTAGCTTTAAAATTGCTAAATAAAACTTGGCGTGCACTACTAATAGTTTCTTCGGTACGGTAAATGCTGCACCAGAATTTAATCAGCAGTTTATATTTTCCGTCTGAAATTGCGGTGTAGAATATTTGAGGTGCTTTTTCCAGATTAATTAATGGTAAATTTTCAAGTGTCTGCATTACAATTTCATTTATAGCATCTGGAGTTGTGTCGCCTGTAATCTCGATTGCAACTTCGACAAGTTTAAAATTGTCTGTATAAGTCCAGTTTGTAATGTTTTGAGATAGTAAATTTCCATTCGGAATAATGATTTCAGCTCCATTTGGTGCATTAATTTTGGTCGTTCTTAATCCCATTGATTTCACTCGGCCAGATTCTGAACTAATTTCGATGACATCTCCAATCTGAATCGGTTTATCAAAAATTAAAATGACACCCGAAACAAAATTATTGACCACATTTTGAAGTCCAAGTCCAACACCAACTCCAAGTGCGCCCAAAAGAATACTCAGTTTATCTAATGGCATTCCTGAAGCTGCTACGGCTAGAAGATAACCCGCAATCAAAACAAGAAGTCTGGTAATTAATAATTTAGAATGTTGCCTTTTGTTGACGTTTTCTTCGTTTTCATCATCGATTTCACCAAAAAAGTAAGCCACATATTTTTGAAGAAGATGCGCAATCCAAATAATGATAAAAAATAAAACAATATTTCCTAAAGTAAAAGTAATGCTTCCGATAGTGTTTGGATGACTTAGCAAATCGCCTAAAGAAGTACGAAGTGACTCCCAAATGTTTAAATTAGAAGCAATCACCACAAGCCACATGTAACTGATTACAAGAATAAAAGGCTTTTTTAAGGTATCTGATAAACTTTCATAATCAAAAATCTTTTCTAGACCGCGTTTAATTCTTGTAGTATAGATTTGAAGCAGAATGATTTCAAGAATAATCTTTAATAAAACACTCAATGCAATAATCTGCGTAAGCGAAATAAAAGCGGTAATGGTCAGCATGTTTGAAAGTGAAACCCTTCCAAAAAGATTATCAAGTATCGATAAAGCATTAAATCCAATAAAAATGATACTTGCCCATTTAAAAAATCCTTTGATATACAATTGGTCTTTAATGCTTTTTATCTGCACTAAACCATAGCGTATTCCCATAATATTAATGGCAATAAATGCACAGCGTTGTATAAAACCAACTTCTATAAATAAATCAAGAAAACAAAGTGTGAAAAAGAGTCCTAGAAGCAACATCCAATTTTTCATAGATTGTGCTGACCATTTGTTTTTAAATAGTATCGTAAGAATCCCGAGCAAAATAAGCTGAAGCATTTCTAAAAATAGAGCAGGAGCATACAAATTACTAACAACGGCAATATTAAGCCCAATAACAAGAACGGGAATTAGTACACCTCGATTTAAATAATTAAAATTAAAATGAGTCAGATTTTCAATGTGTCCATTTTCTTTTAAGTATTTTAAATTACGGGAAATGTACCAAAACAAAATTCCCACAAACAATAGCAGTGTGATTAATCCGCCGGCGCGGTAGCTTAGATAATAAGATGCAACGCTTTTTTCTATAATTACTTTTGCTCTTATATTTTGTGATACTGCTTTTTTAGGTACAGAATCGTTTGTGCTCCATAAAAACGGATACTCTTTTCTAAGAATACTAATTCCGGATTGTTCCAGTTTGTTTTCAACTGTAATTAAGGCGTTCGATACCGCAATTTTTCTTTCAACAGTCAGTCTTTTTTTATTATTTAAAATGCCTTGATTTTTAGACATCAAACTGTCTGTTGCCAAGTATCTTTTTTTAAGATTGGCAAATTCTTTTTTGAATTGTTTGCGACGAACTGTATCTTTTATGAGTTCCATAAAAGTTTTGTCTTTGTGTAAATCGACAAACCTGTTTTTGATTTTTTCAAGATTGGCATTTCGGGAATTGATGGCCGTATTCTGGTCTTCCAGTTCCTGCTGAATCTCTTTCAGAACAATGCGATACATTTGCTGATTGCGCACATTAGGATTTGCTCCTTTCAGACTCGTTAAAATAAGATCAAGTTTGCCTTGTGTTCTTTTGATTTCACCAAATAAATGACGCGTTTCACCATCAAAATCGGTATCGTTGTAAGCAGATTCCATGACTTCGCCAGCTTTTTCAATTGCCATCAGGTAATCGCTGTCGGTTGTGGTTTTTTCAAATAATTTTGGGCGGTTTTCTTTTTTCTGCGGAGCCGTTTGTGAGTAAGCAATCGGTATAAAAAACAAGAGTGATAATAAGGCGAATAAGTAAAAGTAACTTCTTTTTAAAATCATAATTTAAGAATGAAATTTGGGTTCTCAAATTTAATTTTTTTTACTCATTTCTAATGTGTAATTAACGAAATATTATAGGAAATATAATGTAAAATTTTCAAAAGAATATAAAAGAAAACCTTTGAAAAGTATATTCATTCGTGCTATTTGTCGTTTCGACGAAGGAGACTCGAGCGATAGCGAACAGACGAAGTAAATCACACTTGAAATTCCGCAAAGAAAATCGCCAATCTTTGTCGAGTTACTTGCGAAGATTTCTCCTTCGTCGAAATGACAAATATTACGATTAGTTTTTTATAAAGAGTTTAAAACTTCGCCTTAAAATGTTTAATATTGAAGTTCTTAGACTTAATTACTTTTCCTTTATCCGTAATCATCAAACAAGAATATTCAGGGTGCTTTTCGAGTAAAATCAAGCCTTCTTTTTGGCCTAAAACCATTAATGAAGTACTTAATCCATTTGCAGTTTCGGCATTTGGACCAAAAACTGTTACACTGCATAAACCCGTTGCAGGATAACCCGTTGCCGGATTAATAATATGCGAATAACGTTTTCCGTTAAAAACAACAAATTTTTCATAACTGCCCGAAGTAGTAACAGCTTGCTGTTCAAGAGGTACAACTGCCAAAAGTTTCTCAGGATTAAACGGATTTGTGATGCCAATTTTCCAAGGCTTTCCGTTAGGTTGTTTTCCCCAAGTGCTCATATCGCCTGAACCGTTTATAATTCCGGCATTTATTCCTTTTGCAATCATCATGGCGCGACATTTATCTGTAGCATATCCTTCACCCAAAGCACCAAAACCAATTTTCATTCCTTTTAATTTCAGAAAAATTGTCGATTGAATGCTGTCCAAAATAATGTTTTTGTAACCGACTTTCTCAACCGATTTTTTTATGGCTTCCGCCGAAGGCATTTCGGTCATGGAGCCGTCAAATTTCCAGATTCTGTCCATCGCAGCAAAGCTCACATCAAATCCGCCCTTTGTTATTTCAGATAATTTTATGGCTCTTTGCGCAAGTTCAAAAACTTCACGGTCGACTTTTATAGGTTTTATTCCAGCATTTTGATTGACTTGAGAAACTTGTGAATCGGGTTTCCAGTCTGATATTAAGTTTTCAATTCGTGTAATTTCGGCAATTATTTCGTTTATATTTTGTTCTGCTTCAAGGGAATCTTTTGCAACAATGGAAATGTCAAATCGTCCGCCCATAAGCAATGTTGTTCTTTTTCGCAAGACTTGTGCATTGCTCGAAAAGGAACACAGAATCACAAAAAATAATAAAAGCCGAAATTGCAATTTGGGTTTCATGATATAAATTATTTAATAGCAATCAGTCAGAAGCTGTCTTGTATTTTTATAATAAGATGTGTTTTTAAGTCCGTTTGAAAGACATAATTCATCTAAAATCGTTTCAACATCTTTTTGCATTGCAAGCGAACCACAAATCATTATTGTATCGTTTTCTTTTAATAAATCAACAAAAAAGTTAGCATCTCTCTTTATTAAATCCATCACATAAAAATGTTTTGCTTCGCGTGATAAAGCCAAATGAAAATTATGAAGTTGCTTTTTTTCTCTATCATTTCCGATGCAAACTTTTTATAGCCAGAAACCATTTCCGTTTCCATTCGGAATCCAGCATACAAATGCGTTTCTGTTTTTTTCTTGTTTTGTTCGATCATTCCGAGAAATGGTGCAATTCCGGTTCCGTTAGAAATTAAAGCGCCACTTTTGATGTTTTTTAGGAAAATGAAAAGCGTGATTATTAATGATTCTTCGCTTTTATAACTTTTCCGGGTTTAAATTATTTAAAAACCAGAACCCAGTCCATGTAGGATGAAGTTTTACAACCAATTGTATGTTTCCGGAATGATTTCCAATCGAGTAGAGGCGTTCTCTGTTATCGTTTGCTGGATAAATAGCTAGCAAATCTCCAGATGTAAATTTGGTTCTTACACTGGCTCGTAATGTAACCAAGAAAGTATGTTCCGATTCAGAAATTAAAGTTTTATCTAAAACCATAAATTTTTGCAATCCTTTTGGAACATGATTGTAAATGAAGGCGTTATTGCTAATGAAATTCCAGCTTTTAGCACTCCATAATTTAACCCATTCTACAAATTCGGAAGCCGATTTATCATTTACAGTTTGAAGTTCCACAGAAACGCTCCGCCCAGTTTTGTTTTTCTAAAAGTTCATCAATTTCAATAGGCAAAACCACAAAAAATCGGATAAGATTTCGAACCAAAACCAACCACAGAAAAATTGATTTTTTGTTCCTGATTGTGTTTTTTCAATAGCGAAATAAATTTTTCTCCATTAGATGGTGCGTCGCCTAATCCATGCGTGGATGAAAAAATTATAATATGTTCTGCTTTTGGGAAAACAGTAAAATTATTCAATTCGGTCAGAAAAATGCGCTTTTTCGCCAGTGATCATTAGTTGTTTCTGAATCGCATTGGCAAATCGCGAGTGAACTTCCGTTTTCAGAACCAGCCAGAAAAATAAATTGGAACTTTCATTCGCTTTGAATTTGTTTTTAATTCGGCTTGCTCTTCTTTTTAAAGTCATTGCAAAACCAGAATAAATGAAAAAGAGAATATTGCCGAATGCAATAGCCAAAATAACGGCCCAAATAGCATTTATTCTTCCGGTATGAAGATCAAGACTCAAATCTGCGAATTGAGCTGTCATCGGAGAAAGTTTTTCCGTAATTACAGCACCCGTCACCTGATTAACTTCAATTTCCCTGTCTTTTAATGCAATGATATAATATTCTTCCGGATCATCTGTAAAAGGAAATTCGATTTTCTTTACATCTGACAAAAGGGTAGTCGTAAGTATATTTTCTGAAGAAGCTTTTTTGGGAGTTGCTGTAATCGCGGTTTTTTCGGGTTTTTCCTTTTCTTTACCCATAAAAAAGCTAAATTTTTCCAGCGTAAATAAGTTCCTGTAAGTGCAATAATCAAAATCGGAATTAAAGCCAATCTCCCTAAAACTACATGGTAATACTGGGCAAAATATTCTTTGATGACTTTCGAAAAGAAATTACGAATTCCCTTTTGCCTTTTCAAAACAAGAACAAATCCCGAAATTGCAATCAACACCAATAAAAACGAAATTGCACCAACAAAAAGACGCCCTGTTTCATGAAAAACAATGAACGATGAAAGCCTGTAATCCACTGAATAAACTCACTTTTTTTTACAGGAGTTCCTAATGTTTTTCCCGGTTTTAGCATCAATATATGCATTGATATCATTGCCATCTTCATCGATTGCCTGAAGGTTACAAACTGATTGTAATCAACTGATAATTCGGTAATTTCGGATAATTCTTTTTTAATACAGGAAGCGTCTGACCTAAGGTAATTGAATCAAAATTTTGAATTTTGTACGGAAGCGTTTTTTCCTGTACAGCATCAACAGCCAGGATAATCCCGTTACGGATGCCAAATCAAAAATAAAGAAGAAACCAAAGCCAGGGCCAAGTGTGAGGAACGCCAAAAAGAAAGAGTCATGGAGTATATGCTAAAAGGTAATCAAATGCAATTGAAAAGGTAAGGTATTAAATTTTGATTAATCTTACATATCTGATATAACCTTTACCTTCCGTTTTATCAGCAAGACCAGCAGTTGTAAGCGGAATTTCGAAATCATTTACATAATATTTTTGGTCTTCAACAGCTGATTCAAATCTTAATTTATATCCTTTATTAATTTTAGAATCTTCAATTTCAAAAGTAGTAACACTTCTGATCTCCTCCGGTAACAGAAGCACCTGTTATAGCACTGACATCATCATGTTTTTTCGCATGAAATTTGTTCCATTCTTTCAATGATTTGTACCATTTTTTATCGTCTCCCATTACATAAAGTGTTTTCTCATATTCTCCTTTTGGATTGATTAGAGAAACTACAATATAGGCACCTTCTCCCATATAATTAGCCATTTGAAGCATGCATTTATATTTGCTTGCCTGTGCGTTAGACTGAAAAGAGATTAGGCAGATAAGTGTTGCAGTAAGTGAATTTTAAATATTGATTTCATTTTAATTATTAATTATGAATTGTTAATTGTGAAAAGTGAAATGTAGGTCAAAACTTTTGACTTTTGACTTTCCACTTTTGACTAAAAAAATTATTTTAAAAATTCAATTGATATATTTTGTTTTGTAAGTGATTCATTTTCTTTTGCTAATGCATAAGCGCTTTCGTCAAATTCTGTCATCAGGTCTTTTTTAGCGCCAATTGAAAGTAAATATTTCAAGATTGTATCATTTTTAGCAACCATTGCCGCTTTGTGAAGTGCTGTGATTCCATCTTTGTTTTTAGCGTTAACATCAATATTTAAAACAGTTAATTTTTTTAATAAAGGCAGCTCATTTTTCGCTGCTGCGAAATGATATAAAGTGCTTCCGTCCTTTTGCGGCGCAGCAAGATTCAAGCCTTTATCTTGTAAAAGTTTTGCTTTCGCATCAAAAGTATCTTGTTTAGAATCAGGTCTGTAGGATTGTACCAAGTAAAAACCTAAATTATTTCCATCTTTATCTAGAACTTTTGCATCAGCGCCTTTATCTAGTAAAAGAGCAACCGCTTCTGGAGTTCCAGATTTCACAGCCATTGTCAACGCCGATTCCCCTTTTGGATTTTGCAAATTGATGTTTTTCGCTGTAGGTAATAATACTTCAAGTGAACCATTTTCTCTTGCGCCAGCTGCAATCATAAAAGGTGTATTTCCGTCGTTGTTTACTTTATTTACATCAACATTTTTTGATAGAAAATAAGCAATGATTTCTTTTTGATTTGGTTTTGTAGCTAGTGAATGAAGTACATTTTCACCTGATTTTTCCGGTTACAGTTGGTTTTAATTTTAAATCTTCAACTAAAAATTTATAAGCTTCAAGCGAAGTCGTTTCTCTACGGCTTCCTTGAGTTGCAAATAAAAGAGCGTTGTCAGTAGCTTTTACTTTTCGGTCTAATAATTTTTTCAAAAGTGTGATATTTCCTGTTCTGGCTGCATAATCAAATGCTGTGCTGCCGTTTTTGTCAGTATCTTTTAGAGATAAGCCTTTTGAAGTTAAATAATCAGCAAGTTTTAAATCCTTGTCAGATGCAATGCCTAAAAGCAATAGGTTTTCTCCGTCTTTGTATTTTTTCTTCGGATCAATTCCGGCTTTAAAAAACGCTTCATAAAGCGCCGGATCAGATTGTCCGCTTGTTGCAGCAAAAACTAGAGGCGTAGTACCGTGGCTATCTTCAAAATTAACATCAGATCCTTTTGAGATTAAGTAATTTACTAATTCGGTATTGCCTCTGTAAGCTGCCCAATGTAAATAAATTCTGTTATCGTGTGTAGATTTGTTAACCGGATTTCCTGGCTGCTCTAATAAAAAAGTTATAGTTGCAAAAGGTGCATCGTTATTAATGGCTAATGTTGTAACGTCAAAAGCATTTGCATTGGCTTCTGCCGGATTATTTCCTTTTGCAATTTCAGCTTTAACTGTATTTGCATCTGGAGCTGTTTTCCAAAAAGAAGCTTCTAATAAAGTATTTTTTTGCTGTGCATTAACAAAAAAGGCAGTAGTTAATGCCAAATAAAGAAAGATATTCTTTTTCATATTTTGGTATTTGTTGTTTTTCAGTACGTTATAATTTGTTTGTTCTTTTTGATGAAAATCATTTATTGAAACGATTCTATTTAGAATAAATAAAAATAACGCAAATGTAAAAATTAATATGAGTAAATCAATTTATTTGGCTCAGAAACTTTGCTTTTAAGCAGATTTTAAGAGTTTTTTTATCCGATTTCGCTTCAATAAGACCTATAATGAGGATAAAAGTTTAATTTCATTTAAAATTTATTTTCTAAAATAAAAAAAGGATAAAATTATCATTAAATATTAATTTAGTAGCCGTTTTCAATTCCGCCCAGAAGTTTCGTGATCGGGACAAAATTTAAAAACCAAAACAACCTGTAGATGGAAAATATTACTATAATTATAATGTTGCTTTTTGGAGTTGCTTTTTTGAGCTTAATGAGTAAAAGATATAATTTTCCAATCCCAATTGTACTGGTTCTTTGCGGTGTGGCAATTAGCGTTGTTCCCGGACTTCCGGTTATTGCCTTAAATCCCGAAGTTGTTTTTGTTATCTTTTTGCCACCGCTTTTATATCATGCAGCTTGGTACACGAGTTGGTATGAATTTAAAAAAACAATTCGTCCTATAACACTTGCAGCAGTTGGACTTGTTTTATTTACCACACTTGCCGTTGCCGTTGCGGCGCATATGCTTATAAATGATATCTCTTGGCCGTTAGCGTTTTTACTTGGTGCTATCGTTTCACCACCAGATGCAGTTTCTGCAACTTCAATTACAAAAGGACTTGGCCTTCATCCGCGATTGATTGCCATTCTTGAAGGCGAAAGTCTATTGAATGATGCAAGCGGACTTGTAGCTTATAAATATGCGCTAACCGCTATAATTGCGGGTAATTTTGTGCTGTGGGAAGCTGGATTAAATTTCTTCATCATGTCAACTTTAGGAATTGCGATTGGGCTTTTGGTGGGATATGTCATGAGTATCATTCATAAAAAATTTGTCTGTGATGATGTTATTGAAGCGACACTAACACTTTTAACCCCTTTTGCATCTTATTTAATTGCAGAACATTTTGAATGTTCAGGAGTTCTTGCAGTTGTTACGACAGGACTTTTTCTGTCGGCGAGATCGAGCGTTATTTTTACACATGAAAGCCGAATGATGGCCGGAACTATTTGGAATATTTTGACCAATATATTAAACGGACTGATTTTTATATTAATTGGGTTGCAGCTGCGCGATATTATTTCGGGAATTAGCAATTATTCTGGTGCCTCTTTGTTTTTATGGGGCGCAAGTATTAGTATTGTTGTTGTTTTAGTACGTTTTTTATGGATCATTCCAGCAACATTGCTTCCGAGATTTCTCAGCAAAAAAATACGGACAAACGAAGAATTTGACTACCGCAACATGATTATTTTTGGTTGGTCCGGAATGCGCGGTGTGGTTTCTATGGCGGCGGCATTGGCTTTGCCATTAATGTTAAATGAAAAAGAAGGATTTCCGCTCCGTGATCTTATTATTTATTTAGTTTTTTGTGTCATACTTTCTACTTTAGTGGTTCAAGGGCTTACGTTGCCGTGGCTCATTCGGAAATTAAAAGTACAGCCGTATTCCATTTTAGCCGAAGAATATGAAATTAGAAATGTCATTGTTTCAGAAACTATTGCTCATATTGAAGATAATTTTTCGCTCCTAAATGACGATTTGCTTCATAATATTAAAAGCAAATATGAAGTAAAATTTAATCGTTTGCAGAAAACAGAGCTTCCGGCAAATTTCTTCGGAAATGGAAAAGTAATGGGAGGGGAGATTTTTAATGATTTTACGAAATTACAGATCGACCTGCTTAATGTTGAGCGTAAAAAATTAGAACTAATGCATAAAAACGGATCGGTAAACGAAGAGATTTTCAGAAAAATAGAAAAAGAACTCGATCTTGAAGAAACGCGCCTTTGGATGGAAATGTATGAAGAATAAAGTAATTAGATAATTGGAAAATTAAGATAATTAGATAATTGATTAAGTTAATTTTAGAAATCCTATAGTGTTGTAAAATAACTTATATTTACATCTCAGATTATTTATTTTTATGGAAGAGAATAAACATGTAACGATCTACGATATAGCAGAGAAGCTGAATTTAGCAACCTCTACAATCTCAAGAGCTTTAAAAGATCATCATTCAATAAGTGATAAAACAATAAAAAAGGTCAAAAAAGCAGCCAAAGAAATGGGATTTGTACCTAATACTCTGGCGGCAGGACTGCGTGGAAATAAAACAAAAACAATAGGAGTTTTAATTCCAACAGTTACACAACCCTTTTTATCCTCTTTGATCAGCGGTATTGAAATTACGGCACAAAAATCGGATTACTCTGTAATTATCATGCAGTCTCACGATTCCTATGCCGAAGAAGTGAATATGGCTAAGTCATTGTACAGCAATCGTGTAAGTGGGGTTATTTGTTCGCTAGCGATGGAAACAAGAGATACTACGCATTTTGAACAATTTTCAAACAATAATATTCCGCTTGTATTTGTCGACAGGGTTCCAAAGGATTATAATACGTTTAGAGTTGTTATCGATAATTATTCGGCGGGTTATAAAGCGACCAAACATTTAATTGAGCAAGGCTGTCTTCGAATTGCACATTTAACTGCCGGCGCAGAATTTGGAAATCTTTATAATGAAAGAAAAAGAGGTTACATGGAAGCCTTGAGAGATCATAATTTGCCTATAATAGAAGAATTGATAGTCGATTTAAAATCGGTTACTTATGAAGATGGTGTAAAAGCAAGCAATAAATTGTTTGATTTGAAGCCTATTCCAGATGGACTTTTTGCTTCTGGAGATATTATTGCAGTAAGTGCCGTGCAGACTGCAAAGAAAAGAGGAATAAAAGTGCCAGAAGAACTGGCAGTTATTGGTTTTAATAACGATCCCATTTCTGAAATTATAGATCCTAATTTGTCTACGATCACGCATCCGGCAGAAAAAATGGGGAAGGCAGCAGCCGAAATAATTATAAAAAACTTAAAATCCCTAAAAGAAAGTGAAGTTCAAGAAATTACTTTCTTAAATACAGAGGTTCTTGTTCGAGAATCTTCCCATAGAAAGTAAATCACTACTTCAGTAAAAAAACAGCAGATCTATTAAATAATTTAAGTGTAAATAATTAGTCTGTTTTTGACATATAAAAAAACTCCCGCCAATCAATTGACGGGAGTTTTTTTGCTTTAATAAACAACCGATTGTTTTTTTGGTTTATTTTTCTGAATAAAATAAAACTATTTCAATTTTCCTACTTTACTATTAAACTGCGCAATATTTACTTACAGACTGCTCAAAGCTAATGATCAGACTGAAATTGAAAAAATCCAATATTTAACTTTTACATTTTTTTTAACTTTTTTGACAAAACTCAAAATTATCTATAACGTTTTCGTTGTTAACTATTGTTGTTTTGATAAATATTTAAAAATTTAATAAAAAAATTGCGTTATGTATTTTTTAAAGTGCATTTTTTTTAATTATTCAAATAAAAAATTTGCACAACCGGTTGTGTGTTGTTGTATTTTATATATATTTGTTCAGACAAGATTTGTTTTGGCTCTCATTGTGATTCAAATGAACTCTATAATAAGTCTGTTAAAAAAACTAACTAACCATACTATTAACTAATTAAATTAACCATTTATGACTAACTTTTTAATTACGAAAAGCAAATGGAAATACTTTGAAAATCTAGGATTGCTATTCCTGATGTTTGTATTTTCTGCTGCTGTAAATGCACAAACCACTGTATCTGGGGTAGTTTCAGATGCAAATGGACCAATACCTGGAGTTAATATTATTGTAAAAGGAACTAATATTTCGACAGTTTCTAATTTTGATGGTGCTTATACCATTCATACATTGCCGGCAAACGGCGTTTTGGTTTTCAGCTTCATCGGATATAAAACCAAAGAAGTAGCTGTTGCAAACCAAACTAAATTAAATGTTACGCTAGTAGAAGACGCAAACGACTTGAAAGAAGTAGTGGTAGTAGGTTATGGTACCATGAAAAGAGGCGATTTAACCGGCGCCATTTCTTCTATTTCAAGTAAAGCAGTTGCGGAATCTGTAACCACAACTGTCGATCAGCTTTTGCAAGGACGTGTGGCGGGTGTTCAAATTCAAGCAAACAGCGGTGCGCCAGGAGCGAGTTCTTCGGTGCGTATTCGTGGAATTAGTTCGCTAAACGGATCTAACGAACCTATATATGTAATCGACGGTGTTATTATTGATGGAACTGCAAGTGCACTGATGTCAAATCCATTAGCATCAATTAATCCCGCAGATATTGTTTCGTTGGATGTTTTAAAAGATGCTTCGGCTACTGCAATCTACGGATCAAGAGCGGCAAATGGAGTAATCATCATTACAACTAAACGTGGCAAAAAAGGAGATATGGCTCTTAATTTTGATAGTTATGTAGGTTGGCAGGAAATTCCAAAACATTTGGATTTGCTGAATTTAAAAGAATATGGTGTACTTAAAAATACACGTTCTGATTTAGGAATTGTGCAGCGTGACAATACTTTTATCAGACCTGATTTATTAGGAGAAGGAACTGATTGGCAAAAAGAACTTTTCACGACAGCTATGATGCAGAGTTATAATTTATCTGCTTCTGGAGGGACAGATAATACTACTTATGCACTTGGAATTGGATATTTGGATCAGGAAGGTATCGCGATTGGATCTGGTTTTGATCGTTTTAATTTAAGAGGAGTTATTGATTCTCAGGTTAAAAGCTACTTTAAGGTAGGGGTGAATTTTGCACTTAGCAAAACAAATCAAACTACAACAGTTACAGATGAATCTCTGATTTTGACTGCGCTTAAACAAACGCCAAACGTTGCGGTGCGCAATGCAGATGGAACTTTTGATGGTCCAGATACTACTGAATTTGTACAAAACAATCCTATCGGACTTGCTTCGATTAAAGACAATCACAACATTAATTATAATATGAGAGCGAGTACGTATGCTGAAATCAGTTTTACGAAAGACTTGAAATTCAAATCGCAATACTCTGTAGATTATAATTTTGCTAATAACTACACTTTTAGTCCTTCTTATACTTTTGGTGCACTTGTAAATGATGTGCGCGAAGGAACAAGAACAAAATCAAACAGTGATTATTGGAACTGGAATAATATTTTGACTTACAATAAAACTTTTGGTTCACATACTATTAATGCAATGTTGTCTCAAGAAATGCAAGAATCGCATTGGGAAAGTCTTTACGGTTATCGTTCAGGATATTTGACTAACGGAGCAACCGATTTAAATGCTGGTGACGCAACAACGGCTAAGAACTCAAACGGTAGCAACACAAGCGGATTAAGCTCTTATTTTGCTAGATTATTTTATTCTTTTAAAGATAAATATTTATTGACTGGAACAATTCGTCGTGATGGTTCTTCAAAATTTACAGAAGATAACAGATGGGGATGGTTTCCGTCTGCAGCATTGGCTTGGAAAGTTTCAAATGAGGAATTCTTAAAAGACAGCAAAGTAATCAACAACATGAAACTACGTGTGGGCTGGGGAGAAGTAGGTAACCAAAATGTGCCAAACTTCGCTTATACTTCAACTTACAATGCCTCGGCAACAAATTGGGGAACTGGACTTCTAGCTGCAAATACAGCAAATAAAGATTTGAAATGGGAAACTTCAAGCCAAACAAACATTGGTCTTGATTTAGGATTCTTAAACAATAGAATTGAATTAACTACTGATGTTTATTACAAAAAGACAGACAATTTGCTTTTACAATTGCCACTTCCAGCTTACGTTGGTACAACTGGACAAGGTTCAACATCTTCTCCTTGGGTAAATGTTGGTTCGCTTGAAAATAAAGGTATTGAGTTTACGCTGAATACTTTAAACATGGACAGAAAAGATTTTTCTTGGAGAACTAATGTTACGTTCTCAATGAATAGAAGTAAAGTTCTTTCGTTGAATACTGAGACAGGAATTTTGAACAAAAGCATTCAGCAAGGTTCTGATGTAACGATTGTTACGCGTACGGCAGTTGGACAGCCAATTGGCCAATTCTACGGATATAAAGTAATTGGACGTTTTGAAAACGCTACTGATTTCTATTATAAAGATAAAAACGGAACGGTACAGCCAACTGCTTTGCCAGAGGGAATGAAAATTGGTGAAAACGGTGTTTGGATTGGAGATTATATTTTTGAAGATGTCAATAAAGACGGTGTAATTAATGAAAAAGACCGTGATTATGTAGGTAACCCAAATCCTGATTTTACTTTTGGTATCAATAACTCATTTTCTTTCAAAGGTTTTGATGTAAGTATTTTACTTACAGGTTCTTACGGAAATGATGTGGTAAATTACCAAAGACGTTGGTTGGAAAATCCTAGAGAAAACACCAATTTATTGTCATCGTCTTTAGGCTATGCACAATTAGAATTGATTGATCCAACGGGACCAAATGATTACCGTAACGTACACATCGTTGGCGGAGATCCTTATATGCCTAGAATTGCTGCATCATCTGCATCTTCATCATCAAATTACCGTTTCAGCAACCGATTTGTAGAAGATGGTTCTTACGTGAGAGTTAAGAATATTTCGATTGGATATAATCTTCCGCAGAAATTATATTCTAAATACGGAATTTCGAATATCAAAATTTATTCAAATGCTCAAAATATTTTAACGTTCACAAAATATAAAGGGTATGATCCTGAAGTTGGTTCGCTTAACCAAGATGCACTTTTGACAGGCATTGACAACGGACGCTATCCTTCGCCAATGATTACAACACTTGGATTAAATGTTAACTTCTAAAATACTGCAAACCATGAAAACAAAAAAAATATTATACTCGGTTCTTTTGATTGCATTACCATTGGTTTGGACTAGTTGCAGTGATCTTTTAGATGTTGAACCCGAAGATCAAATTACAAAAGAAAATTTTTATCAGTCCGAAGCCGATTTTCAGGCGGCTACGGGACCGCTTTACAATAAAGTTTGGTTCGATTTTAATGATAAATTTTATTACGGTTTAGGTGATGGACGTTCAGACAATTTGTATGCACCGTATTCAGATTACGTTTATCCTTTTACAGATTTATCTGAAACAGGATTAACAGGACCTTTAGTTTCTGCTTGGGGATCTTTATACAATGTTGTGCAACAGTCAAACAATGTAATTATAGGTATTTCAGACAGTAATGTAAATACAACTATTAAAAACAAATACATTGCCGAAGCTCGTTTTATGAGAGGAACAGCTTACTGGTATTTGGCATCGCTTTGGGGTGACGCAATTATTTCTACGGATCCAAGAGAATTGGTTAAAAATCCAATTGTAAATAAAAGTCCAATGAAAGATGTTTATGAATTTGCAATTCGTGATTTAGAATTTGCTGCAAAATACCTTCCAGAACAGGCAGGTCAGGCGGGACGTTTGACAAAATACAGCGCATTCGGAATGTTATCTCGTGTTTATTTGTCTTTTTCAGGAGTAAGCGATAATCCAAACAGCGGTACCAGAAAACAAGAATATCTTGATTTAGCTAAAAAAGCAGCCGAAAAAGTAATCAATTCTGGTCCGTACAAATTAATGACGAATTATGCTGATTTGTTTAAAATCGACAATAACAATAATTCTGAATCGATGTTTGCACTTCAATGGGTTCCAAATGGAGATTATGGAGTAAACAATACACAACAAGCTTATTTTGCATTAAGTTCTGATATTACTGGCGATGATGCAGCTTGGGGTTACTGGACAAGAGCTTCTAATAATATTTTGTATGAATATGAATCTAAAGATGCCCGCCGTAAAGCAACATGGATGGCTGATGACGATTTTTATGCAGAAATAAACAAGTCAAACGGAGGCTACACAGTCGATCATACAAAAGATTTCCTTACTGTGAAAAAAGGAGTTGTAGGTTCAACCAAAGATAATGCGAAAACAACTAGAATGAATTCAGGTTTAAATACATATATGCTGCGTTTAGGTGAAGTTTATTTGAATTATGCTGAAGCTGTTTTAGGAAATAATGCTTCAACGGCAGACGCTCTTGCAATTAGTGGTGTAAACATGCTTCGTCAGCGTGCTGGACTTGATCCAAAAACAACATTGACATATGCTGATATTATTCATGAAAGAAGAGTCGAACTGTGTATGGAAGGTCAATATTGGTATGATTTAGTGCGTAGATCGTACTACAAACAACAGGAAGTAATCAACTATATTACAGCTCAAAATAGAGGAACTATTGTACCAATTTTATATGATTCTGCAACAAATACAGTTTCTATTGATGCTACAAAAAGCAACAGTACACGCTCAATTGGTGTAATTGATGCTACAATTTTCTTGCTTCCTTATCCAGAATCTGAATTGGTTCAGAATCCTTTGTTGAGAGAAAATCCAGTTCCGTATCAATTTACAGAAGAAAAAATCAAAGACTTATTCTAATCAGACTGAAAATAATAAATCTAAAAGAAAGATTATATGAAATATATTTTAAATAAAAAGTATTGGGCACCCATCGCATTTCTTGGGATGATGGTTTTTAGCATGCTTTTTACTGCCTGTGATAATAATGACGGCGCGAGTAAACAAATAGTAATAAGCAAAGTATTTCTGGAAGATGTAAATTCATCTGTTCCCGACAGAGAAGTGACTTTTGCCCGTTTAGGACAAACATTGCGCATCGAAGGTTCAGGATTTACAGGATTGAGAAGAGTATTTATAAACGGATATTCAACCTATTTCAATGTTGTTTTTGTGTCTGATAATTCGATGATTATCAGTGTTTCATCTGATACGCCAACAATTGAAGCTGATCCTGCATTGAGAAATACAATTCGTTTTGTAAATGATAATACAGAAACGACATTCAAATTTGATATTCGTTCAGGCAAACCTGCGATTACTGAAATCTCAAATACAATGCCTAATCCGGGTGAAATTATTACAGTTTCGGGCTCTGGTTTGACAGAAGTTAAAAAAGTGGTTTTCCCTGGAAATGTTGCGGTTACAACAGGAATTGTTTCAGATCCTGACGGAGAATTTTTTACAGTTGCAATGCCAAACGGAGTTTCAGATAATGGAGGTTCATTATATGTTGAAGGTTCAAACGGTGGCGTTTATTCTCCAGCATATTTCAATTTCAAAAAAGGATTGCTTCTTAATTTCGACGGACAAGGACAACACGGATATTGGGGAACAAGTACAAGTATGATTCAACCAGAAGATTTAGAATCGGCTGCAATTGGAACAGGAAATGTTTCGCAAGGAAAATATGTACCACACCGTCCAGCTCGTATCGCTTCTTTTGACGCTGGAAAAAATCGTCTTTCAGAAGTTTGGACTGCAGGAAACGGAGTTGATAATTGGAGAGCACAATTGACGCCTTATATTCCGGCAAGTACGCCTCTAGACAAAGTTGCATTTCAATTTGATGTTTTTGTTCCAGATGCTTGGAAAGATTCTGGTTTCTTAAAAATATGTATGATCAATAACTTTAATGGAGGAGAATGGACTGGCGCTACTTATAATTATGTTCCGTGGATTGTTGATGGAAAATCTGTAGATTTTAAAACAACGGGCTGGAAAACAGTGACTATTCCGTTAAATAAATTTTATGCATGGTCTAAGGAAGCTTATACTTTCGAAACAGTTTTGGCTTTCCGAGAAGCAGCAACGTATCAAAATTTCGGAATCTTTTTCGAAAACTCTAATGTGAAGCTTAAAGATGTAACAGGAACTGCAAGTGAAGTAGAATTTGTAGCAAAAGCAACATCTGTAAAAGTGTACACAGACAACTGGAGAATAGTTTCTTTAAACACACCAGTTTATAACGATTTTAACTAAAAAAGCATCAAAATGAAATATAAAAATATACTTCCAATAGCTGCCTTGTCTTTAATGTTTTTGTCATCTTGCGATGATAATAAAATGGATTGGGAAAAAGACCCGGAACACGGCGCTGTAACTGGCGCGGAGCTTCCATTAGAATTAGTTGAAAAAATTAGCCGTTACGAGCCATTAAAAAATTACACCAATTTCGTTCTAGGAAACGGAATTGGAGCAGATTTGTACATGAACAACGCCGCTTACCGCAAAATTGTAAATGAAAATTTTGACGAAGTCACACCGGGTTATGAAATGAAACACGGCGCGATGGTGAATTCAAAAGGAGAAATAAACTTCGCGACAATGGATGCTTTTATTGCTAAAACGAAAGAAGCAGGCTTAAGGGTTTTTGGACATACTTTAGTTTGGCATTCGAATCAAAATGCAAGTTATTTGAACAGTATTATTGCGCCAACTGTAATTCCGGGTTCAAGTGGTGCTAATATTCTGGATATTGCAGGCTTAAAAAGCGGTGCTTTTACAAACTGGGCAAGAAATAATCCAGGAAAAGGAATTTCTGTGGTTGCAAATTCTGGACTTACAAGTACTTCACAAGCAATTCAGCTACAATCAAGTGCAACATCTTCTGCAGCATATAGTTTACAGTTGACATCACCAAATGTTCCTATTAATGCTGTTCATAATTACGAAATCTCATTTTATATTAAATCGGATGTTGCTGGAAAAGGCCGACTTTCTTTTAATGCATCATTGACAAATCAATATCCATATAAAGATTGGTATGCTACAGGAGGAGCATGGACAGAAGCTTTTGCAACAACTTCATCTTGGCAACAAGTTAAAATTAAATTGGCTCCAGGTGATTTTAAAGCAGGAAGTACAACTTTTCAGTTTAATATCGATTTGGGTTATTTGCCAAATGTGACATATTTAATTGACGTTAATACTTTGGCGGTTGTTGATTTAGATGCGCCTGTAGGAGTTGTTAATTTGGTTGCTAATGGTAAATTTAATACTGACCTTACCGGATGGGCTCAATACAATCCTTCTGGAGTTGACGCATTGAGTTTTGCTGGTGCAGCAAATGCGTACGAAGGTAATGGAGCCATGAAAGTAGTAAATGCAACAAGTGATGCGGCAAATCAATGGAAAACACAGATTCATTCTGATTTTACTTCTAAGCTAACTTTAGACAAAGATTATACAATTTCTTTTATGATTCGTTCAGAAGCAACAGGTTCTGTACGCTGTTCTACAACTGGTACAACAGCGCATTATCAAGGAGACCAGGCAACTTCACCAACATGGAAACTCATTGAATGGAAGTTTAAAGGAAATGGAACAGAAACTGGATTGAATTTTGACTTAGGAGGCACTGCGGGAACGTATTACATCGATAATGTAGTTGTTACAGACGGAGCAACATCAGGAGGTGCAACGCCGCCAGTTAATATCGATAAAACTGATGCAGAGAAGACAAAAATCATTGGTGATGCCATGACAGATTGGATTACTAAAATGATGAATCACTACAAAACAAGTGTTTTTTCTTGGGATGTTGTAAATGAGCCAATGAAAGAAGACGGAACGTTAAGAAGTGGAAATGAAGGCGACACAGCAACAGATTATTTTTCTTGGGTGAAATATTTAGGAAAAGACTACGCTGTAACTGCTTTTAAATTAGCTCGTGCAAACGGAAACGCAACAGATAAACTGTTTATCAACGATTACAATCTTGAATCAAGATTAGACAAATGTGACGGTATAATTGAATATGTAAAATATATTGAAAGCAAAGGCGCAACTGTTGACGGAATTGGAACTCAAATGCACATTTCGCTGACAACTGACAAAGATAAAATTGTTCAGATGTTCCAAAAACTCGCGGCTTCAGGAAAATTGATTAAAATTTCGGAGCTGGATATCAGATTGGGTACTGCTACACCAACTGTTGAACAGCAGGCTTCGCAAGCGGCGATGTATCAATATGTTATTGATATGTACAAAAAGTATATTCCGGCGGCACAGCAATACGGAATTACAATTTGGGGTGTTTCAGACAGTGTTAAAGAGCACGAATACTGGCTTCCTAATGAGTCTCCAAACCTTTGGGATGCAAATTATGTTCGCAAACATGCTTATAAAGGAACTGCAGATGGTCTTGCAGGGAAAGATGTAAGTGTTGGATTCTCTGGAGAATTAGTAAAAAAGTAATAGTTTCATTTTAAAATAATCCATGACACAAATTCCACTTCGGGTTTGTGCATGGATTATTTGTTTTTTTAATTTTTAAAACAATCAAAATGTTGTATTTTCTAAAAAAGAGTTTTTTTCTGCTTTTTGTACTGTTTATTCAGTTTGGATTTTCTCAGGAAAAAATTCCGAATCTTCAAAAAAAAGGAAATAAAACACAGTTGATAGTCAACGGAAAACCTTTTATAATTCGTGGAGGAGAATTGGGAAATTCTTCAGCAACTACTATGGAAAGTATGGAACCAATTTGGCCTAAACTGACGGATATGAATTTAAACACAGTGCTGACGCCAATCTATTGGGAATTGATAGAACAGGAGGAAGGTAAATTTGATTTTTCTCTGGTTGATGATTTAATTGTAAGAGCCAGAAAAGAGAATTTAAAATTAATATTTCTTTGGTTTGGTTCTTGGAAAAACAGTATGTCAAGTCACGCCCCGTCATGGGTAAAATTAAATCAGAAGAAATATCCAAGAATTAAAGATGATAAAAACAAAAGCCATGAAATCCTGACGCCCTTCAGCGAAAATAATCTGATGGCTGATGTGAATGCTTTTCAAAAATTGATGAAACACATCAAAGATTTCGATCAAAAGGAGCAGACCGTAATCATGATTCAGGTTGAAAATGAAATTGGAATGCTGCCAACTGCCAGAGATTATTGTTCAATGGCAAATGTTGCTTTTCAGAAAGAAGTTCCAGCTGATTTATTAAAATACTTACAGCAAAACAAAGAAAAATTAGTTCCCGAATTTTTAGAAATATGGAAGAAAAGTGGTTTCAAAACCAAAGGAAACTGGGAACAAGTTTTCGGAAAAGGAATTCAGACGGATGAAATTTTTATGGCTTGGTATTTTTCGGAGTTTACTAATAAAGTTGCCAAAGCTGGAAAAGAGGCTTATCCGCTACCAATGTTTGTAAATGCGGCCTTAAATGCGCCAGAGAAAAAACCGGGCGAATATCCGAGTGCCGGTCCGTTGCCACATCTTATGGATGTTTGGAAAGCAGCCGGAACAGCAATTGATTTTCTTTCTCCAGATTTTTATAATCCTAATTTTAAACAGTGGAATGATTTATTTACGCGTCAGGGCGATCCATTGTTTATTCCAGAACACCGTTTTGATGCTACTGCGCCGTTCAAAGGTTTATATGCTATTGGTCATTATGAAGCGATTGGATTTTCACCTTTTTCGATCGAATCGGTTGCCGATGCAAAAAAAGAACCGCTTGGAAAAATTTATGAATTGGTAAAGCAATTAACTCCTGTTATTGAAGCAAATAAAGGACAAGGAAAGATTGACGGTGTTTTATTAGATAAAGAAAATCAGTCGCAAATTATTCAGTTGGGGAATTACGAATTTACGTTTAAACATGATTATACTTTAAATTGGTCAGATGGTGCCAAAGAAGCAGTTTGGCCAATGACAAGCGCCATTATAATTGAAATTGCTCCAGATGAATTCTATATTTCCGGTTCCGGAATTGTAGTTATTTTTAAGCCTTTAAAAAATAAAGAACTGAACGCAGGAATCTTAAAAACAGATCAGGGAATTTTTGAAAATGGAGTTTGGAAAACCATTCGTCATTTCAACGGAGATCAAACACATCAAGGCCGACATTTAAGAATTGCCGTTGACGATTATGAAATTCAGAAAGTAAAATTGTACTCTTACGAGTAAATTTTAGGAGACAAAGAGACAAAGAGACAAAGAGACAAAGTTACAAAGGTTTTTTTTAGCCACTAAAGTATAAACCCGACAGGTTTTTAAAACCTGTCGGGTTTGTTTTATGGATACAGTTTAGAAACCTTTGTTTCTCTGTAACTTTGTCTCTTTGTCTCTCTTTACAACTAATCTAAAGAAAAAGAAGTTTTACCAATTGCAGAAAGTGTCAATGCAGCTGCAAAACTGGTAAAAACAGAATAATCTAATGGCGCTTTAATTGAAATTGAAAAAGCCATTGTCAGCGCAAAAAGCAACATTAATCCAGCTGTTCCAAGAGCTGCATATTTGGTTTTAAATCCGATAATCAAAAGCAGGCCAAATGTAATTTCGAAAAAAGTGGCTAATGCACCTAAAATTCCAGCTAAAGATTTGCTGGCAAAAGAATTAAGCGTTTGGGTATAAGCTATAAAATTATCCCAATTTCCCCAAGCGACTCCCGGTGCTCCCGGCGCGCCCCAAAAACCAAAACGGTCTGCAACTGCAGAAAGCATCGTAATTCCTAAAAAGATTCTTAAAATAAAACCGGCATTTGATAAGGAGATACTCTTCATTTCAATAAAATTTTATTTAAAATAAGTTCGTTAATTTTTTTTACTATTTGTTCTCGACGAAAGATCCAGAATATTTTTGCTGATAACATTTTTATCCGAAGCAGTTTTGGCGAGTTTAAGAGCAGTTTCAAAATGACGAAACGCTTTTAAATTATCAATATCCGTATATAAATTCCCGAGCAGCGAATAATAGAAATGATTATCAGTCAAATTTAATTTTTCTGCTTCAATTATTGCTTCCTGTTTGCCAATAGTTTTTGATAAAGCAAAAGTTCTATTTAAAGCCACAATTGGAGAATATTCTAAAATAATCAAATGATTATAAAGTTCCAGAATATGTTTCCATTTTTCTAAAGTATCGCTTTTTAAGGTGTGCCAATAAGCAATTCCAGCTTCTAGATGGTATTTTGAAAGTGTATTTCCGATAGAAGATTTGCCTAAAAAATAAGTGCCTCGATCAATTAATTCCTGATTCCAAAGTGTTTCATCCTGATCTTGGTATAAAATAATTTCACCGCTTTCTGAGGTACGCGCATCAAATCGGGACGAGTGGAAACACATTAATGCCATTAAAGCATTCGTTTCGGGCAGATTAGTGGTTTGATTCTGAATCAATAAATAAGTCAGACGCATAGCCTCGGCACAAAGATCTTTACGAAGTGTAGTATTTTGTGAAGTCGAGTAATAACCTTCAGAATAAAGAAGATAAATTGTTTTTAAAACCGTGTCAATTCTTTCTGAGATTTCAGTGGTATTCGGACTTTGGATTTTAATGTTTTCTTCCTTAAGTTTTTCTTTGGCACGATTTATACGTTTGTAAATCACTTCTTTATTTGACAAAAAAGCATCGGAGATTTCGCTTATTCCAAAACCGCACAATAAATTCAGCGCCAATGCAATTTGGGCTTCATTTGAATTACAAGGATTACAGACGGCAAAAATCATCGCCAGCTGACTGTCGGCAATATTTTGTTCCGATAAATCAATTTCAATTTCTTGATTGTTCAGCGGTGTATTGTATTTGATTTCCGAGACAATTTTCTTTTCAAAAATAGTAGTTCTCTTAAAATGGTTTTTGATTTTATTTTTTGCCACGGTATATAGCCAAGCCGTAGGATTTTCCGGAATTCCTTTTATAGCCCAAGTTTCAGAAGCTGCCAAAAAAGTATCGCTCACAATATCTTCGGCAATTTCAATATGATGAATGCCAAATAAATTGCAAAGCACTGAAACAATCTTTTGATATTCAGTTCTGAATAAATTGGGTATAAGTTCTTTTTCCAAAATTGTACATTATTAATAGTGAATTGTTAATTGTAAAAAACATAAAATGATAATTTATAATTCACAATTAACAATTCATAATTATTCTAAACCGCCATTCTGATTTCAACATTGCCTCCAAAATCTAGAACCGGACATCTTTGCGCAATTGCTGCTGCTTCATCATAATCTTTGGCTTTTATAATAATCAATCCACCAATAGATTCTTTGATTTCAACAAAAGGGCCGTCAGTGATTCCTTTGTTTGAAGTGACCAACTTTCCTTTTCCATCCCAGCGCTGTAAAGGTCTGGCCAGTTTGTCTTGCGCTGCCAAACTTCCAAACCAGTTTTGCCATTGCTGTAAATGCTGTTGTAATTCTTCTGGCGATGGCTGAAGTTCTTTAGTCGTAAAATCTCTTCTGAAAATTAATATGAATTCATTCATTTTTGATACATTTTAGTGTTTTATAAAAAAGAAGCTGTTTTTATAATGATATAAATTTAGTGTTTTTACCAAATATAGAAACAGCTCGGTTTATTTATCCAAATTGTCCAACTCTGTAAGCTCCAGGAGTATTAGCAAAAGCGATATTGATACGGTTCCAGATGTTGATTGCACCAATAGCAAGTGTAAGATCAATCAATTCTTCTTCAGAAAATGAAGCTTTTGCAATATTGTAAACTTCATCAGGAACATCACAAGCATTTACAGCTTCTGCATAAGCAAGTGCAGCTCTTTCACGTTCAGTGAAATAAGGAGTTTCTCTCCACGCGCTTAAACCAAATAAACGCTGGGTAGTTTCGCCATTTGCGATTGCTTCTTTTGAATGCATGTCAAGACAGTACGCACAATTATTAATTTGTGAAACTCTAAAATCTACCAATTCTAAAAGAGATTTTTCAAGTCCTGATTTTTTCAAATAACCACTTACGCCAAATAATGTTGAGATTGCTTTTTGACCTTTTTCAAATACATTAATTCTAGTTTCCATTTTGTATAATTTTAATTGTTTATACCCTAATGACAATTGAAGTTTCAGAATTGGACAAATTTTTGAAAAAAAATAAAAAAAAATCTATTTTGGCTGTATTTGCAGGTGTTCCAGCGTTTTTCCGACCAAAGTTTTTTCTCCAACAGATTGAAATCCGAGGTTTAAATAAAGCTTTTTGGCGTTTGGATTATCTTCTTCAACTAATAATCCCAAAGTCTGATTGTTTTTGGTTACAAATTCTTCAATCAAAAACCGAAGTAGTTTCGAACCAATACCTTTTCCCTGATGTTTCGGATTTACACCTAACGAATCAATGTAAAATTCACCAGCTTTTGATTCTAACTCTGGATCAAATTCCGGATTGAAATGCTTTTGTACATATTCAATAATTGGAGTTCTTAAAGCTTCTAAATCAGCACCATTGTAGATATTTACAGCACCAATTATTTCATTATCCGCTTCGGCAACAAAACAATTTTGATACGAATATTGATTGTTTTCTTTTCCGATGAAATACTGAAGGAAATCTTTCGCGGAAGCGTAATCTTCTTTTTTAAGAAACTTATAAATGATATCTTCCATTGCCAGTAATAATATGGGAGCAATTTGTTCTGAATCGGATATTTTGGCTTTTCTGATATTCATTTTTTTGGATGCTTTTGACTTTAGCAAATTTAAAGTTTTATTTAAACACATAGAAACATAGCTGTTACTTATGAACTTTGTCAAAGTTTCAAACTTTGACAAAGTTCATCGCAAAGATACGTGCAACGCTATGTGTGAAAAAACGAGTTTTTTTTTAAAATCACCTTTTTCAATGCAGAAAAATTCTATGTTTCTATGTGTTTAAAAATTACTTCCAATAGTTTAATTTTCTGATAAATAGATAATTTCGTTAAAATAATTGCGTAACTCAAAAGTTACTTATATATTTGTGTAACTTAAAAGTTACTTATTATGGAAAGAAGCATCAAACATCAGTATTTCTTTTCCCATTCCCCAGAAAAGGTTTGGGAATATTTGACCAACTCCGATTTGATGGAGCTGTGGTTAATGAAAAATAACTTTAAACCAGTTGTTGGAACTGATTTTCAGTTTAGAACAGGTCCAATTCCGAGTTTGGATTTCGACGGAATTGTGTATTGTACCGTACTAGAAATTGAGCCCTATAAAAAGCTTTCATATTCTTGGAACAGTGGTCCGGGCGAAGGCAAGATTACGCTGGATTCGGTCGTAGTATGGAAACTTGAACCAAAGGAAAACGGAACTCAGGTTTTTCTAGAGCACAGCGGTTTTGCTAAAGAAGAAAATCTTGCATTATACAACGGTTTGAATCATGGCTGGGTCGAAAAGTTCGAAAAAATTGCCAATCTTATAAATGAAGTTAAAAATGTCAGCACCAACTCTTGATGTGTTTCAGGTCATTGGAGATCCAAGCAGAAGAAAAATGCTTCTTCTGCTTTGTGATGACCGATTATCAATCAATTCTCTCGCAGATCATTTTGAAATGAGCAGACCTGCGGTGTCAAAACATGTAAAAATCCTGCATCAGGCAGGTTTTATTTCGATAGAAGACAGTGGAAGGGAACGCTACTGCAGTCTTAAAAAAGATGGTTTTGAAGAAGTAAAATCATGGATCACTTATTTCGACGCCTTCTGGGATTCAAAATTGAAAAAATTAGAAGTGCTTATGAATAATAAACCGAATTAAATTTTTGTAAACAGTTTAAGAATACTGGTCTATAATTTTCTGTACGTTGCCAATGAAAATTTCGGTGTTTTTGATTTCATGTTTAATTAATGGCTCATAATACAATAATTTGTATTGTTCCACCATGTAATTTTTTTGATATTTAATAATCGATTCAAAACTTCTGATTTCATTTTCATCATGCCTTTTCAATTCCCTTTGTTTACTCTTTAAATAATGTAAAGATTTTTTTAATCTTTCAATTTCTAATTTTTCCAAACTGTAACTTCTTAAAATTTAATGAAACAAACGGTAGTCAATACCGTATTCTCGGCTTTTTTTTATCCTTACCTACGATAAAATTTGAACCTTGGATTTTGCATTATTAAAAAAAAGTTGAAAATATTTTTAATTTTAAATTGAATGAAAATAAAGTGTTTGAAATTCAGTTGTTTGTGTTTTAAAGAGTTTTGATTATCAATTGTTTTTTTAATTATTTTAAGAAAGAGAGATATAGTTTTTCAGAATCTTGACCTTTCGATTCCGAAGTCTTGGGATGGAAAGGACAAACTTAACCGTAAAAAAAATCCACAATCATGTCATCTCGACGGACGAGAGATCACACAAGAAACGCTACACTGTTTGTCGCCAATCTTTGTCGAATCCCGAGTGTGATCTCTCGTCCGTCGAGATGACAAACCATGCTGGCTATGTGTTAAAAAACGAGTTTTTTTTAAATTAACCTTTTAAGCAGAAAGAAAACCTATGTCTCTATGTGTTTAAATAAAACTGCAGAATTTCTACCAATATTGTATAAAAATATACAACCCTTACAATAAAAACTGCTTGTATCTTTGTTAGTATATTTTAATTAAAAATTAAAACCAAATGAAAGCAATAGGATTTAAAACATCATTAAACATAGAAGAAAAGGAGAGTTTTATAGAATTTGAAGCTGTAAAACCACTACCAGGGGCGCATGATTTATTAGTAAAAATTGATGCGATTTCAGTAAATCCAGTCGATTTCAAAATTCGCCAAAACAGTGCGAAAGATACCATTCTGGAAACTCCAAAAATCATTGGCTGGGATGCCGTTGGAATTGTACAGGCCGTGGGAGAAAAAGTAACTTTATTTGAAGTTGGCGATCCGGTTTATTACGCTGGAGATATTACAAAACAAGGAAGCAATGCTGAATATCAGATTATTGATGAAAGAATTGTAGGCAGAAAACCAAAATCATTAAGTATTGAAGAAGCCGCAGTGATTCCGTTAACAGCTTTGACAGCTTGGGAAATTTTGTTTGACCGAATCAGAATCAATGCTGAAAAAGACAAAGGAAAATCAATTTTAATTATTGGTGGCGCTGGCGGAGTAGGTTCAATTGCCATTCAATTGGCAAAGAAAATTGCAGGATTAACGGTTATTGCAACAGCGTCGCGTCCTGAAACTATTGAATGGTGCAAAAAGCAAGGTGCTGATTATGTTGTGGATCATAAAGACTTAATTTCTTCTGTTAGAGAAGCTGGTTTTGAACATGTTGATTTTATTTTAGATTTTGTCGATACCAATGCTTATTGGGAAATCATGACTGAACTTATTAAACCTCAGGGACATATTGCTTCAATTACCGGAAGCAGCAATCCAGTTGCATTAAACAGTTTGAAAAGTAAAAGTGTTTCATTTTCTTGGGAATTGATGTACACGCGCTCGATGTTTCAGACCGAAGATATGATTGAACAACATCATATTTTAAATAAAGTAGCCGATTTATTAGATGAAGGCGTTTTAAAAACAACTTTAAATCAAACCTTAATTGGACTTACAGCCGACAATTTGAAAAAGGCGCATCATCTTTTAGAATCAGGAAAAACGATTGGGAAAATTGCAATCAAGTTTTAAATTATAAATAAGTTTTTTGCATAAAAAAAAGCGAGATAATTCAAAAGAATCGTCTCGCTTTTTCAATTAAAATCAGAAATCAAATTAACCGTGAGCTGCGACAGAAACGTCTGCCCATTCTTCCCAAGTTTTTATTTTTTGTTCGTAAGTTTGTTTGGCAAATGGTAAGGCTACTTTTCCTAAAAATAGGCGTAGAGGAGGGTTTTCGGCTTCGACTAATTTAATAATGGCTGGGACTGTAGCGCTTGTTTTTCCGAAAGTATCAGGATCATGTCCTTCTGCAAGTGCTTTTTTGATTCCGTCATAAGCATCGATGCTTTCGCTGTTGAAACCGTTACCCCAGATATCAGTAACATAACCATTTGGTTCTACCAAAGTAACATTAATTCCGAATTGTTTTACTTCTGAAGCCAATGTTTCAGTAAGACCTTCAACGGCAAATTTAGAAGCATTATATAAACCAATTATCGGTAAAGTAGCGATTCCTAAAATAGAAGAAACCTGAATAATATGACCGCTTTGTTGTTTTCTCATAATTGGTAATACTGCTTGCGTTAGCCAAAGCGTACCAAAGAAATTGGTTTCAAATTGTGCTCTCGCTTCTTGTTCTGAAGCTTCTTCTACCGCACCATTTAAAGCATAACCCGCATTGTTGATAAGGATATCGATTGTCCCGAAATGCTGTTGTACTTTTTCAACCACTGCAAACGACTCTGAGCGGTTGTTTACATCTAGTTTAAGAGGCAAAATCGCTTCACCATATTGCGCTTTTAAGTCGGCTAGGGTATCAATATTTCTGGCTGTTGCAGCTACCTTGTATCCTTTTGCTAAAAATGCTTCTGTCCAGGCTCTTCCGAATCCTTTTGACGCTCCTGAAATTAAAATTGTTTTTGACATGTTTTCTAATTATTAATTGTTAATGATAAGTTGTTAATTATAAGTTGTTAATTGTTAATTGTGAAACCGAGTGTTTTATTATTGACTTTTTACTATTCACTATAACTATTTACTAATGACTATTTACTAATGACTATTTACTAATGACTATTTACTAATGACTATTCACTAATAACTATATACTGATCACTGAATACTATTTTATGACCAATCGGTCATTTTTTTAACAAAAAAAAATTAAAGACTGTTTTCCTCTATTATATTTTTGAGGGTTTTAGCTATGATTTTCATTTTGTCGTTGTTGCCTGACATTCTTGAAATTAGATGACCGCCTTCCATCATGGCGAACATGATGAGTGCAAATTCTTCGGCGTTCCAGTTGGGTTTAAATTCTCCGTTGGCGATTCCTTTATTTACGCTGCTGGCTAATAATTGTTGATTGGCATTACAGCCTTTATTGATTTTTTCTTTTACAATAGGGTTGGTGTCGTCCGCTTCAGTTCCGAAATTCAATAACGGGCAACCTCCTGTTAAGGGCGGATTCACGGCATTACTGAAAAAATCGATATAGGTAAATAATTCTTCTTTTGCTGTTTTGCTTTTACTGATTTCAGAAACCAGTTTATCGCCTAATATTTTCATATTATGATCAACTGCAGCACAGGCAAGGACTTCTTTATTTTCAAAATGAACGTACATGCTTCCTTTTGACAATTTGGTAGCATCCATAATATCGCTCATAGAAGTTGCTGCAATCCCTTTTGTATTAAAAATTGGTGCTGCTTTTTCGATGATAAATTGTCTGGTTTCTTCTCCTTTTGCCATGATAGCTTTTATTTAAAGATACAAATATATGACCGATTGGTCATAAAAACAAATTTTTTATGCTTTTTTTTAATGATCAGAAAGAATAATATTGGTTTTTGGCTTCTTAGATTTGCTCATTACCAGCAATAGCAAGGGAAGCGTGAGTACAAAAAATAAACCTACAAAAAGAAAAGCGTCTCTATAACTCAATAAAGAAGATTGCCTTGTAACTATATTTTCCATTAATTTCAATGCTTTTGATCGTGCTTCATTATAAGGAAACCCGCGATGCTGAAAATAATTGATATAACTATTGATGCGATTCATTGCTTTTGCATTATCCAAAGTAACATTCGAAATCAAAACATTGCGATGTGCCGCAAAACGATGCGCGATATAAGTATTGATGATCGATACACCAAAAGAACCTCCTAATTGACGCATCATATTATTAAGCGCAGCTCCTTGGCCGACATCTTTATCATCAAGTGAAGAAACCGCAAGCATTGTGAGCGGAACAGTTAATAAAGCCATTCCCAAAGCTCTGAAAATAAGTGCTGTTGATACTTCAAAAGCGCTAGTGTCTAGGTTTATTTCAGACATTCTCCAATTGAAATAGATGAATAATAGAAATCCAGCTGCAATAATGATAACTGGCGAAACGCCTTTTTGCAATAAAGTTCCACAGAGTTTTAAGGCAACTAACGCGAATAATGCACCCGGAAGAAGCAGTAAACCAGTTTGATAAGAAGAAAAACTCAAAAGACGCTGTGCCACAACCGGACTGATATAAATAGAAATAAACATTCCGAATCCGGTTACGAAAGTCAGAATTGCGGCAATACTTAAGGATTTGCTTTTAAGTACTTTAAGATTTACAACAGGTTTTTCCACGGTCAATTCCCAGTAAATGAAAGTTAATAAAGCGAATGTTGCAATAACTGTCAAAACTATAATATAGCGAGTTTCGAACCAATCTTCGACTTCGCCTCGTTCTAAAACAGTTTGAAGTGCTCCAACTCCAATCGCCAACAATGCAATTCCTATCCAATCAACTTTTGCGATTTCGGGTTTCACAGGCGGTTCTGTCAGAAGAAAAAAGCAGGAAATAGCAACTAAAATTCCGATTGGAATATTAATGAGGAAAATCCAAGGCCAATCATAATTTTCGGTGATATAACCACCAAGCGTTGGTCCAATTGTTGGTCCAATAAAAATTCCGGCTCCAAATAAAGCACCTGCAGTTGATTGTTTGTCTTTCGGAAAAAGTTCAAATACAACAACCTGCGATATCGAAAGCAAAGCACCGCCACCAATTCCCTGAAAAAATCTAAAAAACACCAGCATCCAGATATTTGAAGAGTGCCCGCACATGAAAGAACAAAACGTAAATAAAATTATCGAACCGATATAATAATTGCGTCGTCCGAGATTAGCACTTAAGAAACTCGTAATCGGAATGATAATTACATTGGCAATCGCATAAGCTGTAATTACCCAAGAAGTATCTTCAAGCGTTGCGCCTAGATTACCACTCATGTGAGAAAGTGCTACATTGACAATCGAAATGTCAATAAGTTCCATAATCGCTGCAAGGATTACGGTTAGAATCAAAAGTTTACGTTGTAATGGATTCATAATATTTTATTATACTGAATGGTATATTTTTAGTTGTAAATTGTTAATTATAAATTATAAATTTTATTGTCAGGCTGAGCGAAGTCGAAGCCTCTCGCAGACCTGAACTTGAAACTTGAAACTTAGAATTTACAATTGTTGCTTAACGATATTCGTTTTAAAAAGATTAGAATAAGCAGTGGCAATCAATCGGGTTTGCGGTTCGTTCCAAATTTCGCATTGTGCATTTACAAACTGTCTGCCTTTTTTGATTATAGAAGTTCTGGCTATAATCGTATCGCCAACACGAGCCGGAGCAAAATAATCGACATTTAAATTGATTGTGGTATAGAAGTTTTCTTCATTTAAGGAGAACATCGTCGCGCCAATGCAATCATCAGCAATAGCTGCGATAACGCCTCCGTGAAGCGATTTCACAGGATTTGACATTTCTTCTCTGACCAAATATTGAAAAGTAACACTGCCATCTTCAGCAGCTAAAACTATTGGGCGCATCCACAGCATAAAAGGCGATGGAGAGGCTGTAAATTCTCTGTCAATGTGATCTTGAAGTACTTGTAGTCGGGTCATTTTTTTTTAGTTTTTATGTTTAAAGTTTCAGGTTTCAGGTTTCAGGTTTCAGGTTTGCGAGAGGCTTCGACTTCGCTCAGCCTGACAAACGCAATTAATAATTGATAATTAACAATTTATAATTAAAATAATACCGTTTGGTATATTTTTATTCCTAAAAAAAACAATACTATTTATTATTGCTTTATTCTAAGTCTTCTATAATTTTAGTTACGGATAACATTACGTTTGATAAATCTTTCAAATTTCCAGTTAGTTTACTGATCATTACTGCACCTTCGATTAAAGCAATTATAGTCAACGCAGTTCTTTCTGTATCAATTGATTTGGCTTTAAATTCTTCTGCTAAAATTCCCTGATCAATAAAATAGATTATTTTTTCTTTCCAGTAATTAAGGGTTCTTTCAGCTGATTTTTTTAGGACTGGATGCGTATCATCAGATTCGGTTGCGGTATTTAGGATTGGACAGCCACCTTTGGTAACTTTTAAATTCGCATATTCAGAATAAAGCTTTGGATACGCTAATAGTTTGCCTTTAAAAGTAGTCTGTTGATCAATTTCTCTAGAAAAAGCATCCTGAAGTTTCTTTACATTAAATTTAAAAGCAGCAATCGCAACTTCATCTTTATTTTCAAAATTCCCGTAAATACTTCCTTTTGTCAATCCCGTCGCCTCAGTGATATCACTCATCGACGTACCGCTGTAGCCTTTCATATTAAAGATTGGCGCGGTTTGTTCGATAATAAATTGTTTGGTTCTTTCTGCTTTACTCATGATAAAATCATTTTGACACTGCAAATATATACCAATCGGTATAATTAATTGCGGTTTTTTTATTTTATTTTGATTTGGAGGTATTTAAAAAGAAAAAAGAGCTCATTTTCAGCTTCTAACACTAAAATTACAGGCGAATTGTCCATCGTTTTTGTAATTTTATAGATAAATAGGTGAATCGTCCACCAAATACCGTATTTAATTAGACGAAATTACGGATTTATAGGGGAACTTTGTCCCATACAAAAAGAGATAAAAATGAAAACGAATATTCCACTTAAAAAACTAAACGAATCAGGTCTCGGCATTATGATCGAAAAGATGAGTGACAGTTTTGTTGATTCAATCAGAAGAGAAGTGACAAGATCGCATCGTAATGACTTTTGTATCTGTATTATACCTGAAAAAGGAAAAGCAACTTTTTTTGTTGATTTTAAAGAAGTTCAACTTTGCAGCGGTTCACTGTTATTCTTGTATCCCGGCCAGGTGCAACGAGTAATAGAAACCCATAAGATTGAAGGTTGGGTTTTGTTTTTTGACAACAATTTAATTGATGATTATTCAAGATCAATATTAGAAGAGTCCTTATATCAAGGTTCGTTTTGGATATTTCAAAAGAACAAAAAATATGGTTTTTTCAATTAATGGAATTGTTGCATGCGACTGCTAAGCTAAATGATTTGTCATCCTTTTACAAACAGCGATTGCGATGTATTGTAGTTCTTTGTATACAGAATTACTGCCATGTTTCAGGCAAGTGTAATGGAGGATATGGAACAGCATTCATTGCGAAGCAACGCAATAGTTACTTCTTTCAGAAAATTGCTTCGTCAGAACTACAAAGAGATCAAAAGCCCACAGCAATACGCTAATTTGATGAACCTTTCCTTGGGATATCTAAATGACACATTAAAAACCGTAACAGGAAATACAGTTTCTTATTCGATCCAGGAAGAAGCAATACGTGAAGCACAACGATTACTGTGGTATTCTGATCTCAGTATAAAAGAAATTGCGACTGTACTTGGATTTGAAGATTCAAAATATTTCAGTCGGATATTTAGCAAATTAACCAATAAATCTCCTGTTCAGTTTAGAAATTACCAAGGAGATTAATAACAAGCTCCAGGTTTAAACCCTCAAAATTAAGTATTACAAAAAAAACTCCTTTTTGGAGCAGGGATTCTTTTGTCTTTTTTGAAAAAAATTTAAAATAAACACAATGAAATTATTTACCAATATTCCAAAACTCACTATCTTATTTTTATTGAGTTTAAGTACGTCACTGCTTGCACAAGACGGAGAAAAACAGCAACATCTTTCTTTAAAAGAAGCCATCGCAATGGCTAAACAAAATAACAAAACGGTACAAATTTCAAATTTAATGAAGAAAAAGCGACAATGGCAGATTTTCAGGATGCTAAAAATTCAATGTTTGCCAGCTATAAATGCCGGTGGTACTTACCAGAGATTTTCAAAACTCACCCTTTATGATCAAGGTATAAACGACGCAACTCTGCACAATAAGTGTGCCAAGCCAGGATGGTGCCAATCTGGGAGTAGATGTTGCTTTTAATGTATATTCCGGAGGAAGAACAAAAGCGGTTATAGAAGAAAGCGCATTACGATCGGAACTGGCGTCCATAAATACCAAAGACCAAATTGGGAGTATTGGCCTTCAAACGGCAGTACAATATTTAGACCTTGATTCGTTTGTATCATTTTAAAAGTTTATTAAAGACCAGGAAAAGAGAGCCGAAGCCAGACTTAAAAACATTACTTCATTTTATAAAAACCAGCGTGTAACCAAGAGTGATTTATTGCGTGCCGAATTAAACTTATCAAATGTCTTACTGAATAAAACTCAAAATGAAAATGATATTATTATCGCAAGCAGAAGATTCGGGTTATTATTAAATTCAACGGAGATTCCAAATGCATTCTTTCCCAGTGATTCTTTATTAAGTGAAAGTATTAAAGAGATCGTAATAAAGGCAGTTAAGAGTGATGCAAGCAGTTCATATTTATTTCAAAAAGCCGATATGAACTCAAAAATTCAGTCTGCGAGAATTAAAAATATTCAAGCTCCAATTATTATCCCACTTTTAGTTTAGATTTCTGCTTATGGATCTGAATTATCCAAACAATTTATTCTTATACTCCAATAGATCAGTTCTATTCTATTGGATTTGTGGGCACTTGAATTCAGTTATAGTATTTCTTCTATTATATCACAATTCAAACAAAGTAAAAGCAGCAAAAGAGAGGTTAAGCGGAATTGAACTGCAAAAAAGCTGGGTAAAAGATAATATCAACGAAGACATAAATGCTTTAAATATCAAATATGCAGAAGCATTAAACAGAATTCAAGTAACTGATAAATCAATAAACAGGCGAAAGTAAATTTTGAAATTATCAACACTAAATATTTCAATCAGTTTCTTTATTAACGGATTTTTGGATGCTGATGATCTTATATCAGGAATCAAAATACACCTACGTAAATGCGCAAATAGGTGCATTACTCATTTACTACAAATTACTTTATACCACAGGAAATTTATAAAAAACCACTAAAAAATAATAAAATGAAAAATAAAAATTATAAAGTGAGCTTTCAAATAGGTTATCGATCATTGCAGTCATAATAATTCTACATTCCGGAGCCATCTAATTCATGTTTGTATCTTTATTTCGAGATGGAGCCAATTCGAAGAAACAAATGACGCACAAGTGGAGTCCTACATCAATCCGGTTTCGGCAAGAGCCAGTGGCTATATTACAAAAGTATGTGTTTGAAGAACATCAGGAATGTTAAAAAGGGCGATACTCTTGTGATTCTTGACAACAGAGAATATGCATTTAAAGTTCAGGAAGCTGAAGCGATATTAGAAGATGCTAATGCTCAAATCAAGGTATTAGAAGCAGCAATCAACGTCGCAGAAACTGGTGATCTCTGGTTAGCAAAAACCAAATAGCATCGGCTAAAGCCAGATTATGGCAACAAAAACAAGACAATGTGAGATACCAAAAATTGTTGAGCAGACGAAGCCGTTACAGGACAGGAATATGAACAGGTAAAAACCAGATATGATGTAGCTCAAAATGATTACAGTGCAACTGAAAATACATTGTTAAGTAAACAATCCAGAGATCAGAGAATTAAAAACCAGAAGAGCATTTCTTAACGCTGATATTAAACGCAAAGCAAGCGATTTTGAACTTAGCTAAAATTAACTTGAGTTACACGGTAATTACTTCACCTTACACTGGTAAAACGGGGCGTAAGACAAATACTCGAAGGTCAGCAAGTGCAGATGGGACAGCCTTTGGTTTCAATTGTAAATGAAAATGAAAAATGGATTACAGCTAATTTTAAAGAAACCCAGGTAAACGGTTTATGCATGTCGGATCATCCTGTAAAAATTACAGTTGATGCTATTTGCTGGAAAAACATTTGAATGGGAAAATTGAAGCTATTTCAGCTTCTACCGGCATCTAAGATTTTCTCTTTTGCCTGCTGATAATTCAACCGGAAATTTTGTCAAAATCATTCAGAGAATTCCCGTTAAGATTGCTTTTACAAATGAAAAAGATATTGAAGAAGTAAAATCTGGAATGAACGTAACTGTTTCCGTTTAAAATAAATAATCATGAAAGCACATCCATTTTTTAAACAGAAAAGCAATAAAATACAAAGGTATCACTATATTGTTTATTGGTGTTCATGCTATTGATTTCACTATGCGCAGTTTGCATCATTTTCGTTGATTCAAAATCATGTGGTCGGATATTATGGAGCCCAGCCTGAGGATATATCAATGGCTCTTCTGGCAATGTATGCCGGTATTGTCACATGTTACCTTTACATGTTAGGTTTATTCGTTATTTACCGCTTAGGAAATATTTGTTAACTGCATATTTCGATTGGAATTGTAGTCAATAGTTGCGGGAGTTATTTTACACATGATATTTTTATTTTGATGGTGTTGCGTTTTTTTCAGGGCAATGTTGCCGCAGTCTGTGCGGGTAGAATGTTAATAGTAATTTTTTCAACGCAGCCTGAAGAGAAAAAATCGGTGATAGGCTCTGCCATCTTTTTTAGTGCTATTTTAAGTACAGCAGTAATTATCGGAATTTTCTCTTCGTGGATTACAGTAAATATGAACTGGAATAATATCTATTTTGTACTTATCGGCTTTCAGGCATTGGCCATGGTAATTTGTTATTGCATTTTCCAGCCTAAAATGGTGGAACGTGCCTATCCGCTTTATCAAGTGGACTGGTCAGGAGCACTTTTCTTCGGGATTTTCGTGTTTCTTTGGCCTTTGTCCTGATATACGGTTCAAAGCAATATTGGTTTGCAATTCCAGCTATTAGAACTGGTGGCTGTAATCAGTTTTGTAATGTTGTTGCTTATACCTGTACCGACAAGCCACTTTAAAAAGGCCATCAATTGATTTGAGAGCTTTTAAGTATGGCAAATTCATTTTTGGTCTGTTTTATTGCTTCTTATTTTACGGAATAAAAGATACAATAATATTAATTTATGGTTATGCAGGCGGAATTTTAGGTTGGAGCGCGACAGATATAGTGCATTTAGGACTTTACAATAGTACCGGAGTTATTTTGGCCATTTTAATTTCAGTAAAACTAATTTTGAGAAACAAACTATTTGTACCAAAATTAATTCTGTCAGGTTTTGTGTTGATGATCGTTTACAACCTTTGGATGTATTTTTCATTGACACCCAATATGTCTTTTACGGATTTGGCTGTTCCTGTTTTTATGCAGGGAATTGCTTCGGGATTTATTTTCTTGCCCGTTATGATTTTTACGATGTCGGCGATTCCAAAATTTACCGGATTTACATCAATTATTGTTTGTGCTTACGCTCGTTTTATTGCGACTTTAAATTCGATTTCAGGATTTTATACGTTGCAATTGCATTACAATCAGGAATATAAAGAAAGTTTTTTAGAATATCTTACGAATGATAATCAAAATTTTGTACAACGCAGTTCCAGTTATCAAAGTTTATTTCTTTCTAAAGGATATACCGCAGATCAGGCCAATGCATTGTCTAATACATTAATTAGCAAAGCAATGACAATACAAGGACAATTGCTTACGAACAGAACTATTTTTATGATTGGAGCTTTTTTGATGGTTTTGGCCATAGTCGTTTTAGTGAGCTTTATCATCATCAGTAAAATCATGGCATCAAGAAACCAAAATCAGCTTGCTGTTTAATTTTATTTCCTATGAAAACAACCACAGCAGAAAGTATCGATAAAAAGGCTTTTATTTTGGATATTTCCGAAAAGTTATTCGCCAAATATGGTGTGAAAGAAACAACAGTAAGACTGATTACGCAGAAAGCAGGAATAAGTATTGCGATGCTGAATTATTATTTTGGTTCGAAAGAAAAACTCTTTCTGACAGTTTTGGAAAGAAGAATTCAACAATTTAAAATGGCTAAAAATGCGGTAAATATGGAAAACAAAGGCACAATCGAAAGGCTTTTGACCTATATGAGTGTGTATATTGATTTAGTGGTCGATTATCAACCTTTTTACAAATTGATGATGATTGAAAAATTGTTGAATGAAAATAGAAAAGCGGTTGAAATGATCGAATCTTATTTTCAGTCTAATATTCAGACTTTAAAAAATATAATTATTCAAAGTGTTGCCGATGAAAAAATTGATGGAGTAAACATTGAAACTTTTGTGATGAACATTTCAGGATTTTTGGCTTATTTAATTTTACAGACAGATTTGACTGAGAGCAGTTTAAAAGAAGAAAATAAAAAAAATCTAAAGAAGCATATTATGAAAGTTTTGCTTGCTTCTTTTTATGAAATGTAATTTTTTCTGAAAAATAAAAGCTCCCATTTGGTTAGTAATGAGAGCTTTTGGGGCATTATAAATTATTGGGCAGTAAAGGTCAAATAATCAAAATTCATATTGCCATTCGACACAATATGAAGACGCAGGACTTGTTTTCCTTTTTGGAGTTTTATCGTTCCGATATTTTCAGAACTGTTCCAATGATGCCATTGTCGCCAGTCGACTGGGTCTTTGTCATCATGCGTAGAGGTAATTTTCATGTTTCCGGTGGCGTCTTTTCCGTTTACATCAATACTAATTTCGCCGTCGCCGTTGGCAGTATAAAGCAAGCCAATTTTATAAGTTCCAGATTTTTTAACTTCAACCGTATAATTAATCCATTCTGAAGGTACAGTCCAGCCTACATAAAGTTGTCCAATACTTCTTTCCACTTTATTATACGGATTATTATCAATATCATCTGCTTTCGAATACGAAATATCAACGCCTTCGTTTATTCTAAATTCGTTCAGCGGATTCCCGTTTACCGGATTTAGTTTGCCGCTGCCATTATTGACAGCATCTGTATCATGATAAGCAATTCCTTCGCCACCTTGATCGTAAAGTTCACATTCAACTTTACCCGGAATTTGTTGTGGCTTCAGTGCCTTTGACGTTTGTGCCATACCGACAAAGCAATTCAATATAACGATATTCAGTATTAAAAATGCTTTCATAGAATTGAATTTATTATTGAACTTCTAAAGTTGCGATTGAATGCGCAGCACTTGTTACTTTTGCAACTTTTCCTTTTATCCAAAGAAAATAGTCCACATCCGTTTCGCCTGAATTCATTACCACAACTTCCAGTTTGTTGTTTTCATTTACAAAAGCGGTAGACAAAAGTTTATTACTGCTTGAATTACAAGCAATTCGTTTCGCTCCCGGACGAATAAATTTAGAAAAATGTCCTAAATAATAGTATCCATTAGTATAAATTAAATTTCCTGTTTTCAAATCAGCGTGAATAGGGGACATGCAGAAATTCTGAACATGATTTGGCCCGCCTTTTTCATCCAATAAAACATTCCAGTCGGTCCAGGCAACGGTTCCAATATTGAAATCATTGATCATTGACATGCCGTATTTTTCGCCGTAACTCCAATCGGTTAATAATTTTTGATCAAAATCGGCAGCACAGCCTTCGGTTAGAATTAAAGGTTTATCAGGAAAAGCTTCAGCCACTCGGCGTTCAGCTTCGAAATTCATTCCGTTTTTCATCCAGTCTTCGTACCAGTGATAGCCAACGCCCCAAACATATTTGGCTGCATCTTTATCTTCCAAAACTGTACTTACGCGCTGATACATCAAATCACGATTATGATCCCACATGATTAATTTTTTCTTAGCTAATCCGGCTTTTTGCATGGTTGGGCCAAGAAAGTTTTTGATAAAATCACGTTCTTCTTCGGCAGTAAAAATGCAGGATTCCCAACGCTGAACCGCCATTGGCTCATTTTGTACGGTATAACCCCAAATTGGAATACCTTCTTTTTCGTATTCCTTTATAAACTTCACAAAAAAGTTAGCCCAGCTTTGGTGGTATTCTGGTTTTAAAGTACCGCCGTGCAAAACATCATTATTGGTTTTCATCCACGCCGGCGGACTCCAGGGCTGAAGCATATAAGGTTATTTTGCCTCCAGCTTTTGCAATAACTTCTTTAATAAACGGAATTCGATATTTTCTATCGTGACTTATATCAAAGGTTTTCAAATCTTTATCTCCTTCTTGAATATAACTGTAAATATCACTCGAGAAATCACAGCTTTGCATGTTCGTACGCGCTAAAGTGTAGCCAATTCCTTTTTCTTTGTCATAATAAGCCGTCAGGATTTCCTGCTGTTTGTCTTTTGCAAGCTGATAAAAAACTTCTGCCGAAGCATCAGTCAAAGCGCCTCCAATTCCTAAAAGCGTCTGATAGGTTTTGGCCGGATCAACAAAAACAGCAATTTCTTTTTCTGTTGTTTGAGGCTTGGAAGTAAAAGAAAGTGTTTCGGTTTTGGTTAATTTTTTGTCTGTATTTTTAGCTGTAACATATACAGTAACACTTTTATAGTCTGTCGTTTTACTGGCTTTTTGCTGCGCCAGTAAACCGACAGATAAAAATCCGGAAAACATGATGGTCAGGCATGTTTTATGCAAATTAGTATTCATAATCAGGGTTTTTTGGTTAGATAGTTATAGTAAAATCTGATCAATAGTCTGCAGTTCATATTCTGAAAAAGAAGTATTTAGAAGACAGCCCAATGAATCAATTACTTGTTCAGGTTTGCTTGCGCCAATGATTACTGACGAAATTCGTTTGTCTTTTAATACCCAAGCCAATGCCATTTGCGCCAGACTCTGACCACGTTCTTCGGCCATTTTGTTTAGACGCTTCACTTTGGCAATATTTTCTGGAGTAATCGCATCTTTTTCCATTGCGCCGTTGCCACGATTTGCATTTGCTCTTGAATTTTCTGGAATTCCGTTTAAATATTTATTGGTCAAAAGTCCTTGCGCAAGCGGAGAAAATGCAATACCGCCAATTCCGTTGACTTCTAAAACATCCAATAATCCATCTTCAACAGAACGCTCAAACATGGAGTATTTTGGTTGATGAATAATACAAGGTGTTCCTAATTTTTTCAAAATTTGATGCGCTTTTTCAGTTTCAGCAGGGCTGTAACTCGAAACGCCAACGTATAAAGCTTTTCCTTGACGAACAATCAAATCTAATGCTGCCATCGTTTCTTCCATCGGCGTATTTGGATCTGGTCTGTGATGATAAAAAATGTCGACATAATCAAGTCCCATGCGCTTTAAACTTTGGTCAAGACTTGCAATTAAATGTTTTTTAGAACCAAAATCACCGTAAGGACCGTCCCACATTGGCCATCCGGCTTTTGTTGAAATTAAAAGTTCATCTCTGTGATCTTTAAAATCTTGTTTGAATATTTCGCCAAAAGTGCTTTCAGCAGAACCCGCAGGCGGACCGTAATTATTAGCAAGATCAAAATGGGTAATCCCGTTATTAAAAGCGGTATGCAGAATTTCGCGTGCATTTTCAATATTATCAATGCCGCCGAAGTTGTGCCACAGGCCCAAAGAAAGAGCAGGCAATAATAATCCGCTGTTGCCACAACGACGGTACTGCATTTTTTGATAACGGTTTGAATCTGGAATAAAAGTCATTTTTAATTGTTAATTATGAATTGTTAATTATGAATTGTTAATTGTAAATTATTTTTAAGCTTATTGGCTAAATCCTAAAGCTTATAGCAGTGCAAAAGCTTTTTGAGCAATTTCTAAATCGGTTGTGCCTCTAAAACCGCTGAAACCAACAGATAATTTTGTACCATCTTTTAAAATTATCGGTTGTCCGCCTTGCCAGCCTATTAAATCTGGAGCTTCAATTCCGTTTGCATTTTCGCCTACAATTCCGTTGAAAACCATTTTTTCATATTCTCCAGTTTTTACTCCGGTTAACCAAACCTGACTTGCTTTTGTCCAGGCAATTTTATAGGATTGTCTTTGGCGCGGTTTGTCGTTTCCGTACATTTTGCCAAATGTATCGCCCTCTTCATTAATAATGCAAATCGCGACATTTCCGTTTGAGATCCGTTTGTCTTCTTCAATTTGAAGATACTGCGGAATCAATTTTTCAATTTCGGCGAAAGCCAAAGCAATTTGATCCATTTAAATTGTTTATTGTTTGTTGTTTGTTGTTTGTTGTTTTGTGCGACTGTAAAAGCTTATTGCCTAAAGCTTAAAGCTTAATGCGAAACAAAGTTTCAAAATTAAATTATTTCATTTCTTAAACTAGATCAAGAAATAATTATAAATAAAACCTCTTATATTTACTTTTTGATTGTAAATGAAGTTATTGCCAATTGCTAAAAGGAGATAAAATGTTTCAGAAAATTCACGATTACCTTTCCAGATCAGCGCGTCTTTCTAAAGAAGAAGTAAAAATCTTTGAAAAAAATCTTGAACTCAGATTTGTTCCAAAGAAAACGATTCTGCTTAAAGCGGGAGAAATCTGTAATTTTGAAGCGTATATCAATAAAGGTTGCATCAGGGAATATTTTATTGACAAAAACGGACAAGAATTAACGCTCCAATTTGCCATTGAAGATTGGTGGGTGAGCGATATTACCAGTTTTGAAGATCAAGTGCCGAGTGATATGTATATTGAAACGCTTGAAGACTGCGAACTTTTAGTTTTGACACGTCAATCTAAAGAAAACTTGATTAATGAAGTGCCTCATTTGGAACGAATGTTCAGACTGATGATTCAGAGGCATTTATCAAAATTGCAAAAACGATTGTTTAAAACTGTTTCTTCGACGGCAATGGAACAATATGTAGAATTTATTACGCGATATCCGTCTATTTCACAGCGGGTTTCACAGCAATATATTGCGTCTTATCTCGGAATTACGCCTGAATTTTTAAGTAGACTTAGGACAAAACATTTAAAAAGTGGAAAAGCTCAGGAATAATTATTTTTCAGTTGCGTTTTCTCTGTTTTTGATATGATTTCGATGTGAAATTCCCCATTTGATCATTTCAGAAATTATGGGTCCAAATGACTGGCAATACGATGTAGATTCGTAAAGAATTGGCACTAAAGCATCTCGGTCTTCGGTTCTTTTGACCAAATTATTCAGTTCCATGTCTTTTAATTCCTTCGATAACATTCGCGAAGTAATGCCCGGAATACTCTCCTTAATGTCTTTAAAACGATTGTTTCCGTTGCAAATCGAATTGATAATTGGAAGTTTCCATTTTCCTCCCAAAACATATAAAGTATCCTGAAGCGCCTGAAACTCTTCTTTTTGATTTCTTGCCATAATTTTCTTTTATGTAGAATTAAATTTTATCGTAAAGATTTGTTTCACGCAGATTTCGCAGATTATAGCAGATTTATTTAAATTTTATAATCTGCGTTGATCAGCTTAAATCTGCAAAATCTGCGTGAAATAAAAAACTTTGCATTTTTAATAGAAAATTTCCAAACACACAAAAGTATAAAAAAATCATAAATAATTGTATTTATGTATTTAACTACGTAGTTTTGTATTGTAAAATTTTAATCAAAATGAAACCAGTAATTATTCCAATAGAAAACCAATACGAAAATGTCATTGCCGACTTAATCTTAAACATTCAGATAAAGGAATTCAATGTCCCGATTACGAGAGAAGATCAGCCGGATTTATTCAATATTCAGAATTTTTATTATGCTGGAGGAGGCGGATTCTGGGGCGCTTTTATTAATGATGAATTAGTGGGAACAATAGCTTTGGTCAAGTTTGATGAAAATGCAGCGGCGATACGAAAGATGTTTGTAAAGAAAGAATTTAGAGGAAAAGAATTTTCAATTGCACAGAAACTGCTCGAGACTTTAGTAGAATATTGTCGAAAAAACGGAATCGATGATTTATATTTGGGAACCGTTGAAATATTGCAGGCCGCATTGCGCTTTTATGAAAAGAATGATTTTGTGCGAATTGATAAAGAATCGCTTCCAGAAAAATTCCCGTTAATGAAGCCAGATAATGTATTCTGTCATTTAACCTTAAAGAAATAAAGATGAATATTATAGACGAATCAGGGATTTTGGCCATTTCGACACGATTGCAGCGTTTGAGCGAGCAATTGCGAAAAGACGGCGCATTGGTTTATAAATCATACGGAATTGATTTTGAACCTAAATGGTTTCCGGTTATTTACACGCTTCATTATAAAGAAACGTTGAGTGTGGTTGAAATTGCCAATGAAATTGGATACACGCATCCGTCAACTATAAGTTTGCTTAAAGAACTGGAAAAACAAAAACTGATTCGCTCTAAAAAAGACAAAATCGACGAACGAAAAAGATTGATTCAGCTTACAGCAAAAGGGCAGGAGCTGATTGAACAAATGAAACCCGTTTGGGAAGTGATGAAAAGTGCTTTAACCGAAATTACAACCAACCAAAATAATTTACTAAAAGCTATTGAAGAAGCCGAGAATAAAATTTTGCATCAGAGCTTTTTACAGCGGGCTTTACAGTTGAAGAGTGAAGGGGAAGTATAAAAGCAAAAAGCGATCTTAACAAGATCGCTTTTTTTATATAATTGGTTAGAAAATGATAATCAGGAAAATGCAATAAAATTCGATATGCTCCAAAAACTACTCCATTCAAATTCACCACACTCCCTAAATACCGTTTTTATTATGTACGATAAAGTGTATGTTTTGGTTTTGAAGTTTCGTTATTTTCGCAAAACTTTAACATCTTCTACATTTTAGTTTATAAGGCAAATTGATATTTATGTATCTTTATAAAATAAAATTATAATCATGACCATTCAGCAGTTAAAATATATTGTTGCTTTAGACGAAGAACGTCATTTTGCAAGAGCAGCCGAAGTTTGTATGGTTACACAACCCGGACTTACCATTCAGTTAAAAAATCTGGAAGAAGAAATAGGAATCAAGATTTTTGATCGAAATAAAGTACCACTTACGCCAACGATACTAGGAATTGAGATCATCAATAAAGCCAAAAAGATTCTGCGTGAAGTAGATGAAGTTCGAAATTTTGTCATCAACGAAAAAAATCTTCTTGAAGGAGAACTCAAACTCGGAATTATTTCCACTTTATCGCCTTATCTGATTCCGTTATTTATTCAGGCAATGAAAGAAGTGGCTCCAAAAGTGCATTTCATCATCAAAGAAGCGTATACCGGAGTGTTAATGAAGGATTTAGAAACCGGAGCAATTGACGTTGCGATTATGGCAACACCAACCGGAAGTCCCAATTTAATAGAACATGTTATTTTTAAAGAACCTTTTGTCGCTTATTTAAATCAGGCGCATCCTTTGGCAAATGAGGAATTTTATGAACTTCAGCCCAGTGACAAAACTGAATTATTACTGCTTCACCATGAATATTGCTATAACGCACAGCTCCTAGATATCTGCGGATTAAAAACATCAGATAAAATAAAAGAGCAGTTTACGTACGATATCAATTCGATTGAAACCTTAAAGAATCTAGTTCGGGCACATTTGGGATTTGCTATTATTCCGCAGTTGTCTATTTTAAATGAGGCGCAATCGCCACTTTTCAAACCTTTTAAAGAACCAATTCCGGTACGGGAAATCAGTTTAGTAGTTTCCGATTCGTTTTCAAAAAAACTGCTCCTCGAAAAAATGAACGAAGCCATCTGGAACTGCCTTCCAGATTCCCTCAAAAAAGATTTCGCCTACAAAAAAATACGCTGGAACGATTCGCCTTATTTTGTGAAAGCGGTAAGTAAGTTTATGTAATGTCTTTTTCTAAACACATAGAAACATAGCTTTGCTTTATGCAGAAAGGCGTTTCGCTTGTTTTTAATACACATAGTTGTGTGTGCCCTATATTGTCATTTCGAGGAACGAGAAATCTTCGCAAGTAGCTCCGTACAGAATGTTTCCAATCTTTGTAGAGTTTCTCGCGAAGATTTCTCGTTCCTCGAAATGACAAGCTTGCGTGTATTTTGGAATAAAAAGATTTTCGAGACGATTTTGTCATTTCGAGGAACGAGAAATCACACTAGAAACTCCGTACAGAATGTCGCCAATCTTTGTAGAATTCCTAGTGTGATTTGCTTCGCCTGTTCGCTATCGCTCGAGTCTCCTCCGTCGAAATGACAAGATTATAATGAATTGATAATTAACAATTAATAATTAACAATTATTTAGACGCCGCAATTATAACTTTTGCAACTGCTTCTGGCTGAGAAATGAAAACCACATGACTTCCTTTTATTTCAGTTATTTTAGTGTTTGAACGTTTGTACATAGCGCGCTCGATATCAGGATTGATGCTTTTATCTTCAGTTGCTACAATTCCGTAAGAAGGTTTAGTTTTCCAAGCCGCTTTTGTGATTGGTGTTCCGAAACCATTTGCATAGAAAGCACCTTGCGAAGCAAACATAAAATCAGCATCTTCTTTGCTTAAATCACCCGCGAAACCAGCGTGGAATTTCGCTTTATCGTAATAAGCAATTCCTTTGTCATCTGGAGGCAATACACCGTTTTCAGGAGCTGGAGGTGCAGTTTGCAACCATTGAATAGAATTTTCTCCGCTGTCAGGCTGTAAAGCAGCTACATAAACCAAAGCTGCAACTTTTGGATGATTTCCGGCTTCAGTAATAACTGTTCCGCCCCAAGAATGTCCCACCAAAATAGTTGGTCCATCTTGTTTGTCTAAAGCTAAATTTACCGCTTTAACATCATCTGCCAAAGAGCTTAACGGATTTTGAACGATAGTTACATTATATCCTTTTTTAGTCAAAATTTGATACAAGCCTTTCCATCCAGATCCGTCTGCGAAAGCGCCGTGTACTAATACTACATTTTTAATTTGAGGTGCAGTCTGCGCGTTTACTGTTGAAGTAAATATCAAACCAAAGATTATTGCTGCGAATGCTAAATAGCTTTTAATTGTTTTCATTTTATTAAATTTTAGATTGTTGATTTTAGATTTTAGATTTTTTGTTGAAATTCCGTCCAATCTTGTCATTTCGACGGAGGAGAAATCACACAAGAAACTCCGTATAGAATGTCGCCAATCTTTGCCGAATAGCGCGTGTGATTCCTCGTTCCTCGGAATGACAAGATTGTGGGAAATTAAGTTTTAAAGTTATTGAAAATTAATTAGTTAAGTGTAACTGTTAAAGTTATTTCTGTATTAAGAAGTTTAGAAATAGGACAAATTTCTTTAGCTTTTTGTGCTGCTTTCTGAAAATCTTCTTCAGAAATTCCAGGAACTTTTCCTGTAAGTTCTAACTGAATTAAAGTAATGGTTCCGTCTTCAAAAGTTACTTTTGCCACTGTGTCTAAATCTTCTGGGACAAAACCAGCTTCAGATAATAAAAAGCTCAATTGCATTGTAAAACAACCCGAATGTGCCGCTGCGATTAATTCTTCAGGATTAGTTCCTACACCTTGCTCAAAACGAGTTTTAAATGATAATTGTGCATTATCTAAAGTTGTGCTTTGTGTACTAATGGTTCCTTTTCCTTCCATTCCTGTACCTTTCCAGTTTGCGTTTGCTCTTCTTGTAAATTTCATGATTTCTATGTTTTAAATTATTTTTTAAGATGATCAAATCATTTCTTTGATTTTGATGAAGCAAAGGTATAGCGAAGGTGTTTATTAATCAAATTAATAATTTTTTGTGGTTATTAATTAAATTTATAATGGTTGGATTTAGAGAGGTTGGAGTTGGTTTGTATTGAAAATAAAAAAGCGCAAACTCGAAAGAGATGCGCTAATATTATTTTTTTATTTAAAAATAGGTTAGTTATTTTCAGTAGATATAACTATTTTCTTCATTAAAGAATAACAATACTAATTTTTAAATAATTAATTCTAGTTGCTTAAAAATAAAATAAGGATATATTAAATAAAAACTCTAACCTTCAATAATATTCAAAATAGTCTTTGGAATTTCGGCGAAAGCCTCAAAAGAATAAGGTTTTATAAGATAGGCTTTGACGCCCAGAACGTCGCATTTTTCTTTGTACGACGGATTTATGCTGGTAGAATAAACAAAGCAGGGAATGTCCTTTAAATTAGAATTGTTTAGAATTTGCTGTAAAGCTTCGATGCCGTCAACAATAGGCATGTTGATATCGGTAAGGATTACGTCGGGATTTTCGTTTGAAGTATCTTTTAGGTAATTGAGCAGTTCTTCGCCATTGGCTACAAGGCTTACTTTCCCGAAATTGGGGTTTTGGTTGAAGGTTTCACAGATAACGTCAGCGTCATCATTGTCATCTTCGGCGATTATGATATGTAGGTTGTTTTTTTGTGGCATTTTATAAAATTGGGAAGTAAAGATTAAATGTCGTTCCTTCATTAAGCGTACTTTCAACGGTTATGTTTCCGGAGTGGTTTTCCATAATCTTTTTACAAATCGCAAGGCCAATACCGTTTCCTGAATATTCGTTTCGGGCATGAAGGCGCTGAAAAATGGTAAAGATTTTAAGAAGATGGCTCGTCTCCATGCCAATTCCGTTGTCTTTAATTTGAATCTTTACAAATTTAGCATTTTGATTTGGCATTTCGGCATTTAAATTTTCGGCCTGATAAATTTCTATAAACGGAGCAACGCCTTCTTTGCTGTATTTTATAGCGTTGGTAATGAGGTTGCCAAAAAGCTGTCTAATTTGGACTTTAGAGGCTCTTATGGCAGGGAGTTTCCCTATATGAATTTCGGCTTTTTTATCAGTAATAATAATTTCGAGATCTTCAATAACTTCGGCAATTATCGAAGCCAGATTAATTTCGGTTCGTTCTTCCTGCGCGGTGTGCGACGAATACTTAACCAAATCATCTACAAGTGAATTTAACCGCAATGCCGATGATTTTAAAACACTCATTGATTTGGCATCGTTTTCAGAAAGGTAGCTTCCATCGATTCGATCATTGTGCATTACAATTTTCCGAAGCGGTTCTTTTAAATCGTGCGAGATTACGTGAATAAATTCTTCAAGATTAGTATTGATTCGGTTTAACTCTTTGATTTTTTCTTCTAATTCCTGTTGATGACGAATTAAAGCTTCTTCGTGTTTTTTCTTTTCGGTTAAATCGGTAATTACAATTCCTATGGCTTCTACTGCGGGTTCAAGATCAGTTAAAGCGATATAAGCCGGAAAAGTTTTTTTATCGTTATCCGATTTAAAAAGAATTTCGTGTGTAGTGATTCCGTATCGCAATGCCTGAATAAGCTGGACAAACTGCGTAGAATTATCAAAATATTCGTTTAAATACGTTCCAACAATTTGTTCTGAAGGAATGCCAACGAGTTCTGAAAAATAGTCGTTGCAGTATAAAATAAGTCCTTTTCGGGAAATACTAAGCGCACCTTGTCCAAACTTTTCTATTAGAAGTCGATACGTATAATCGGCTGTTTCGAGAGAATAAAGCTCTGGAACTCCGTTGCTGGTCACTACCAATGCGTCAACATCACCTTGTTTTATGGCATTGACAATGCTGTTAGATTCAAAAAGTTCTTCCTTTAATGACTCTATTTCAGCTAATAAGGATTCTATATTTAGTTCTTTACTCTTCAAATTATTCGCCAATATTTAGTATATATAAAACCTTTTCTTTATCTGATAAATCACCTAAAATGATTCTTTTGGGTTCTGGATGTATCTTGATTAATGTTGGGATTGCCACAATTTGATGAATTATGGCTTGTTCCTTATCACGACTGATATCTATAATTTCTAATTCGTAATTATTGTTGAGATAGGTGTCGCATATTTTTTGTAAATTTTCGATTGCATGTCCTGATTTAACAGACATACCTGAAACAAAAAGTTTGAATTTATGTTTGGTTGTACTTGTGCCATCAGATGAATCTTCCATATTTAAGCGTTTACAGGTTTGATATTAAGTCCTACAAGTACTCTTTCTTCATTAGAAAGATCACCAATTATTTTACGAATTGGCTCAGGAAATTTTCTCACCAAAGTTGGTACAGCCAAAATTTGATCGCCTTCTGCCAATTGCGGATTCTTCAGCAAATCGATAATCTCGATGCTGTATTTTCCTTTTAAATGTTCTTCGGCGTATTTTTTTATGTTCTCAAGCGCCTTGATTGATTTTGGCGTTTGGCCTGCTATATAGAGCAATAATTGCCATTCGGCTATTTCTTTTTTCATTTTAATTTTCTTTTTTCTTAGAAGACAGTCTTTCCTGCAATTCTTCTGTTGCTTTAAGGATGCTTAATTCTTCTTCTGCCGATTCAAATTCGGTTCTCAAGGCTTCAATATTGGCTTCAAGAACTTTGCGTTTGCGTTCGATTTCTCGGTCTTTTCTGTTAATTTCATTTTGAAGCTTAATATTCGAAATGGTTTTTTTGGCTTGATGTGATTTTCTAGCCGTTCCTGTCAAAATTCCTTGTGGTCCTAATTCTACATCTAGTAATTCGATTCCGTTGCTGGTAATAACAAACTCTCTAACTTGATTAGAATGTCCCATTCCTCGGGATTTGATAATGAAAATACCGCGGTTTCTTTCGCCAACGCCTTCCATATCACGAACCGTAATCCAGGTATCAACCAATGACGATACAGATTCTTCGGCCAAATCGGGTCTGAAATTATCCGTTTGTTTGTTTAAAGATGTAAACATTGCCGTAATATTATTGGCTTTGAGCATATCAATCAACCTTACAAGCATAGAACGAACTTCGTGTTCGCTTCCAACCGAAATAAGATTACTAATAGGATCAATAATAATAGTAGTAGGTTCAAACTCTTTAATCATTTTTCGAAGCGTAAGCAAATGCAATTCAAGGCCGTTTAACGATGGGCGTGAAGAGTGTATTTGCAAAATGCCTTTTTTGATGTGTTTGTCCAGATCTATACCAATGGATTTCATGTTTCGAACCAATTGTTGTGGCGATTCTTCAAAAGCGAAATAAATCGTTTTTTCTTTATTCTCGCATTGTTGGTTCGCAAAATAACAGCCAATAGTAGTTTTTGCTGTTCCAGCTGTTCCTGATACCAAAATATTGCTTCCGCGGAAAAAGCCACCGCCTTGAAACATATCGTTTAATCCGGGAACTCCTGTTGAAATAATGTCTGAAGAAACTTCATTATCTAGTTTTAATGAGGTAATAGGAAGTACCGAAATACCTTCTTCATCAATTAAAAAAGGATATTCGTTTGTTCCGTGAGTAGAACCTCTGTATTTTACAATGCGGAGTCTTCGGGTTGAAACCTGCTCAATAACACGATGATCGAGAACAATAACGCAGTCTGATACATATTCTTCTAATCCTTGACGCGTAAGTGTTGCTTCACCGCGTTCGCCTGTAATTATGGCTGTTACACCTTTAGCTTTTAGCCAATGAAATAATCTTCGTAATTCGGCTCTCAAAATCGCCTGATTGTCAAGACCTGCAAATAAAGATTCGATAGTATCCAGAACAACGCGAGTTGCTTTTACAGAATCGATGGCGTAACCTAATCGTATAAATAAACCATCAAGATCGTATTCTCCGGCTTCTTCAATTTCTGATCTTTCGACACGAACGTGATCGACTACGAGTTTTTTATCCTTTTTAAGTTGTTCGAGGTCAAAGCCAAGAGATTTTACATTTAAAGTAAGATCATCCGATGGTTCTTCAAAAGACATGAAAACTCCAGCTTCATTGTATTCTGTAATCCCTTTTATAAGGAATTGCATTGACAATAATGTTTTTCCGCATCCTGCGCCACCGCATATTAAAGTAGGACGTCCTTTTGGGAAACCTCCTTCAGTAATTTCGTCTAGTCCCTCAACGCCCGTTGGAGTTTTTGGGAATATAAAATGAGTTGTTTTTGTTTTTTCTTGCACGATAATATAAATTCAGTATTATCTCAAATATACGTTTTCCTACACGATTTACAATGAATTCTTGTTAAGATTTAACAGCTGTTTAATGAAGTTTTAAAAATAAATTAAGAAAATTGGGTTTTAAATATGAATAAATCGGAGAATTTTAACCAAATAACCGCAAAATTGATTCGAATGTTTAACACTAATTTTTCTGTTTTGCCTAAAATTGATTTTTCGTAAGATCTAAATGTTAAAATCTGTTTTGTAGTATACTCCATGATACCATCAAAAAAGTAACCTCTTTTACAATTTAACTTTGTCCCGTTAATTTAAAAACACATAAAAATGGACAATCTTAAAAATAAAGTGGCGGTAATAACTGGCGGAAACAGCGGTATAGGTTATGCCACAGCAAAACAATTAAAAGAACAGGGAGCAACGGTTATTATTACCGGAAGACGAAAAGAAGCGATTGAAAAAGCCGCGCAGGAATTAGGCGTTACCGCATTCACGGCAGATCAATCAAGTGTTTCGGATATCGAAAATCTGGTTTCAAAAGTAAAATCTGATTTTGGCACCGTTGATATATTGTTTATCAATGCTGGAATTGCAGGTTTAGGAACTATTGATCAAGCCACAGAAGAGCAGTTTGACAGTATTATGAATGTCAATTTCAGAGGAGCTTATTTTACTTTAAGCCGTTTTATTCCTATTTTAAATGATGGTGCTTCGGTGGTGTTTTTATCTTCGAATACTGCGAGTATGCCGGGGCCAGGATCTTCGGTTTATTCGGCGAGCAAAACGGCTTTGAATTCGGTTATGAAATCGGCAGCGTTGGAATTGGCGCCTAGAAAAATCAGAGTGAATTCGGTTAGTCCGGGACCTACACAAACCGAAGTCATGAAAAAAGTAGGTTTAGACGAAGCTACTGTAAATGGTATTATGGATATTGTTGTGGAAAAAGTGCCTTTAAAACAAATGGGAAAATCGGAAGATGTTGCCAAAATGGTTTCGTATGTAAGCAGTGACGCAGCGAAATTCATCACCGGAGCTGATTTTATTATGGATGGGGGAATGGTTTTGGCTTAATTATTAATTGTGAATTGTTAATTATCAATTGAAGTTTAACCGCAAAGTTCGCTAAGGTTTACGCAAGAGGCGCAAAGATTTTTTTTAATCTCGCAAAGTCGTGAAGTTTTTTTGTTTCACGCAGATTCTGCAGATTTGAGCAGATTATTTTTTTTAAATTTTGAATAAACAATCAATTAAAATCTGCTCAAATCTGCAGAATCTGCGTGAAAAAATCATTTCAATCTTTTCATCTATAGAAGAACATCGCATAAAAGGTCGCAAAGTTATAAACCCATAGCTTTGCGATCTTTGCGTTTATACTAAGTTCAGCTTTAAAAATATCTTAGCGTGCTTTGCGGTTAAATAACCAGCATTTAAAAACTCATAACTCATAATTCATAACTCATAATTCAAAACTCCTAACTCCAAGCCTGTCCATTTCACCTCAAACTTTGTCCGTTTGGACTATTTTCTGATTTCGTAAGAAGGGTTATCGAAATACTTTTGACGAAGAAATTAACTGATAACTCATAATTTAAAAATCAAGAAAATGAAAACACTTCAAATAAACAAGCATAGTTTTTTTAATGCTATTGCAATCGGGACTTTTATATTGGCTTCTGCAGTATCATTTGCGCAGAAAAGCAATAAAACGGAATCTGATTTAATTCGTCCGTATCATATCAGCATTTCGCAGGAAGCGATTACAGAACTTCGCAATCGTGTAAATGCAACTAGATGGCCAGATAAAGAAACGGTAACAGATCAATCACAAGGAGTAAAATTAGAGCAGATTCAGAATCTGGTTAAATATTGGGGAACCGATTATGACTGGCATAAAACAGAAGAAAAACTAAACGCACTGCCTCAGTTTGTAACAAATATTGACGGACTGGATATTCAATTCATTCATATCAAATCAAAACATAAAAACGCTTTACCGTTGATTATTACTCACGGATGGCCGGGGTCCTTTTTTGAACTTTTAAAAGTAATTGGTCCATTGACAGATCCAACAGCGTATGGCGGAAAAGCCGAAGATGCTTTTGATTTAGTTATTCCTTCAATGCCGGGTTATGGTTTTTCAGAAAAGCCAAAAGGAACAGGCTGGGGACCAGAGAAAATTGGAAACGCTTGGGATGTTTTAATGAAACGTTTGGGTTACACACACTATGTTTCGCAAGGTGGTGACTGGGGTTCTGTAATTGCCGATGCGATGGCGCGCCAAGCTCCTGAAGGTTTATTGGGAATTCACGTAAACATGCCTGCAACTGTTCCTGCTGATGTTGCCAAAGCGCTTAAAGATGGTGATCCGGCACCAAAAGGATTATCGGTTAAAGAAAATGCAGCATTTAATTCTCTGAATAAATTATACACAAAAGGCGGTGGTTACGCCGGAATGATGGTTACTCGTCCGCAGACTTTAGGTTACGGACTTACAGATTCTCCTGTTGGTTTGGCCTCATTTTTCTTGGATAAATTCAACGATTGGACCTTCAGTGGAGGAAATGCCGAAAAATCATTGACTAAAGATGAAATGCTGGATGATATTTCGCTTTATTGGTTTACGAATACTGCTAATTCATCTGCAAATTTATATTGGGAAAATAACAACAATAACTTCAATGCGCTAGAGCAAAGAACAGCTGAAATCAAAATTCCGGTTGCGATAACTGTTTTTCCGGGAGAAATCTATCAAGCGCCAAAAACTTGGGCTGAAAAAGCATACAAAAACCTGATTTATTTTAAAGAAGTAAACAAAGGCGGGCATTTTGCTTCTTGGGAAGAACCAGAATTGTTTTCAGTTGAACTTCGCGCCGCTTTTAAATCATTGAGAAAATAATAATTTTTAAACACATAGAAACATAGGTTGAAAACTTGGTAAAAGGTTTTTGAAAACTATGTTTGCCGATAAAAAGTTTCACGCAGATTCGGCAGATTTGAGCAGATTAAATTAAATAAAAAATCAGCGTTTATCTGCTTAAATCTTTTTAAAATCTGCATAAAAAATCAAGCAAGTTATGTTTATTCAAAACAAGTGAAACGCCTTTACAGACAAAGAAAAGCTATGTTTCTATATGTTTTTTTAAAAAAAACTAACCACTAAAAAAATAAAATCATGGAAACTAAAAAACAAAAAACTTGGGTAATAATCGCGATCATCATTTTAGGAATAATCGCCTTTTTAATTCCGAATCAAATTGCGGCTCAAACCGGAATAAAACGCACTGATTTGCAAAAACACGATTTGAGTATTCCAGGAAGAGAAACCGTTCAAGCAAGAATTGATTTTGACGGACACACCGCTTTCGGAAAACATTCACATCCGGGAGAAGAAATTATTTATGTGTTAGAAGGCGTATTGGAATATGAAGTTGAAGGACAGGGGACAGTTACTTTAAAAGCTGGAGAAGTTCTTTTTATTCCGGCAGGAGTTGTTCACTCAGCACGAAATAATACAGATTTAAAAGCCTCTGAATTGGCAACTTATATAGTTGAAAAGGGAAAACCGGTTTTGGTAATGAAGAAATAGTTTCAAGTTTCAAGTTTCAGGTTTCAGGTTTCAAGTTGAAATGCGAATAGTTTAACCGCAAAGCACGCAATGATTTTTTAGTTATTGGATTCAATAAAAACGCAAAGGACGCAAAGCTGTGCGAAAAAAAAAACTTGCGAACCTTGCGTTAACCTTTGCGCCTTTGCGGTTAAAAAAAACTTCTGTCCATTTCAGCTTTTACTTTGTCCACTTCACCTTTTTTCTTCTTTTAAAACGAGGATTGTAGAAATACCTTTGACGAAGAAATTAACTGATAATCAACTAATAAAAACATCAAAAATTATGAAAACGATATTAAAAATCAAAAACAGTTTTACAAATGCAGTTCTTTTAATTGCTTTTCTTTTAGTAAACGCTGCAGCAATTGCACAAACAGAAAAATCAGAAGGTTCACTAGGAACTTTAAAACAAATCAACGCCGGATTATTAAATGTAGGTTATACCGAAGCTGGCCCTTCAAATGGAACTCCAGTAATTTTGCTTCACGGCTGGCCTTATGACATTCACAGTTATAATGAAGTCGTTCCGATTTTAGTTTCAAAAGGATATCACGTTTTTACGCCTTATTTAAGAGGTTTTGGTACAACGACATTCCTTTCAAAAGAAACCTTCAGAAATGGACAGCAAGCGGCATTAGCAAGTGATCTTATCGCTTTTATGGATGCGCTGAAAATTGATAAAGCCGTGATTGGCGGTTTTGACTGGGGAGCAAGAACTGCGGTGGTTACAGCAGCACTTTGGCCAGAACGTGTAAAAGGACTGGTTTCGGTAAGTGGTTATTTGGTTGTGAATCTTGAAGCGAATTTGAAACCATTGCCTCCAAAAGCAGAATTAGGATGGTGGTACCAATATTATTTTGCAACCGAAAGAGGTAAACAAGGCTACACACAAAACACTTACGATTTCAACAAACAAATCTGGCAGATCGCTTCTCCGTTATGGAATTTCGACAAAGCAACGTACGATCAAACAGCGCAGTCTTTTGATAATCCGGATCACGTAGCAATCGTAATTCACAATTACAGATGGAGACAATCTTTAGAGGCTGGCGAATCAAAATACGACAATCTTGAAAAACGTCTGGCTTCAAAACCAGTAATCAAAGTACCAACAATTACGATAGGAAGTGATTTTGACGGCGCTTTCGCAGATGGAAAAGCATACGCTAACAAATTCACAGGAAAATACGAACACAGAATCTTAAAAGGAATTGGACACAATGTTCCGCAAGAAGACCCAACATCATTTGCACAAGCGATAATTGACGTTTCGAAATAATGGTGAATTGTAAATGGTGAATGGTTAATTACTTTTCACATCGAACATTTCACATTTCACAAAAAAAAATCAACATCAAGCATATAAAACTCACAATTAATAATTCACAATTAACAATTAAAAAAGTCATGGAAACAAAAGTATTATACACAGGAAAAACACACACAACAGGTGGTAGAGAAGGAGCTTCTCAAAGTTCAGATGAACAATTGAATATCAAATTAAGTTCTCCGGGATCATCACGTCCGGGAACGAATCCAGAGCAGTTATTTGCTGCAGGATGGTCGGCTTGTTTTATTGGCGCTTTAGGAATTGCAGCTTCAAAATTGGGCATCAAACTTCCAGCAGAAACTGCTGTAGATGCAGAAGTTGATCTTTGCGTTACAGAAGGCGAATATTCGCTACAGGCACGTTTAAATATCAGTCTTCCCGGAATTGATCGTGAAACGGCAGAAACTTTGGCAGCGCAGGCACATCAAACTTGTCCGTATTCTAAAGCTACAAGAGGAAATATAAACGTTGAGCTTAATATTCTGTAATTTTATAACTATATAACCTGCAAGGTTTTCAAACCTTGTAGGTTTAAATTATAGGCTCTTAAAATAAAAAAAGAACATACCTACAAGGTTTTGAAAACCTTGCAGGAAATAAAATAGAAATCATGAAAAATTTAAAAATAATAAGCGCTTTTACAATGCTGTTTTTCTTAATTGGAAACACCATTTTCAGCCAAGGCAATAAAGACAAAAAAGGTTTTGCGCTTTTAGAATTATATACTTCCGAAGGCTGTTCGAGCTGTCCTCCTGCGGATGAATTGATGGGGAAGATTCAAAAACAATACAAAGACAGCAATGTGTATGTTTTGTCCTATCACGTTGATTATTGGGATAAACAAGGCTGGAAAGATATTTTTAGCAGTGCGGCAAATACCAAAAGACAATATGATTATGCAAAATTCATGGAGAAAGAGCCAATCTATACGCCACAGCTTATCATCAACGGGAAAATAGATTATATCGGTTCGCAGGAAACAGCAGTTCAAAACGGAATACATGCCGCGCTTTCAAAACCTGTAAATGCCGAAATAGCTTTAGAAGCTAGTACACAAGGGAATAAATTGAATGTAAATTATAGCTTAAGCAAAGTTTTAAAGGACAATCGCTTATTTATTGCTGTGGTTCAAAAATCGGCGAAAAGCAATGTAAAAAGAGGGGAGAATGCCAATCGTGTTTTATCGCATTTTCAAATTGTCCGAAGTCTGAATAGTTTTGCTTTGACAGGAAATTCTAAAGGATCTGCTTCTTTGGCTTTGCCAAAAGATTTTAATACAAAAGATTTTGAAGTAATCGGGTTTGTGCAAAACATGAATTCCGGAATTATTTTAGCAACTGATCGAGCAATTTTTACACAAAATTTATTGTAGAATAGAGGAGAAAAACAATTGTTTTTGATATAGATTTCTCTTCTTTTTGAAGAAGAGAATTGAATCTTTCGGCTTAATTTTAGTTCTGCTGTTTTCAGTAGAAATTACCTCAAAAATCACTTATTTTTGACTCTGACGAAATGTCAGTTCGTTATTTTTATTTGTTGTTAAATTGTTGTAAACCAGTATTTTTTAATTATTAATTTAAAGTAAAAGATTATTGTTGTCAATCAAAAAATAAAAACAGCATTTAAATTTAAATTCTAACTTTTTCACACTAAAAATCCTAGTATTTTATCACTATCTTTGGCAAAGTATGTCAAACCTGAAACTTAAAACTTGAAACAAAAAAATATGGAAAAAGTAAAACGCTTTCAGGTTTCTCGCAGCGTTATTTGGGGGAGTTCTATAGCACTTGCAATTCTAGCTTCGATACCAAAATTATTCGACATGGCTTCAACGCCTGGCGATCTCGTAATCAACTCATCGATTACACTTTTGTTTTCTCTTTTTATCTGGTATTACAATATTTACAGTCTGCCTAAATTTTCTGCCCATCATACTGGCTAAAAGCTTGTTTAACTGGAAGTTATTGCTGAGTGTGGTATTAGGGATTTTACTGATGGTGATTCTGGTAGTCGCGCATCAGGAGCTTTTTCAGGTATCAAAAATGGATGCGCCAATTATGTTTGAACTGCGCGGTGTTTTGATTAATTTGATCGTGTATATGTTTTTGCATCTGCTTTTTCAGAATTATCAAACCCAGCAAATGGGAGTAGAACTCGAGCGAAGCAAAGCCTTAAATTTAGGTGCGCAATACGAACTTTTGAAACAACAGGTAAATCCGCATTTTTTATTTAATAGTTTGAATACGCTAAAATCGATGGTCGATATTCATGATCCGCAGAGCTCTGATTTTATTTTGAAATTATCTGATTTTTACCGATTTACACTGGAGAGCCGAAAGCTTGACTTGATATCATTGAAAGAAGAAATTCAGATTTTGGATTCGTACATTTATTTGCTGAAAGCACGTTTTGAAGACGGATTTGAAGTACTGAATGAAATTGACCAGAAACAATATGCTTGTGCTATTCCGCCATTTTCGTTGCAGCTTCTTATTGAAAACTGCATCAAGCACAATGTAGTTTCTTTGGATAAACCTTTGCGGATTAAATTATATACCGAAGATGATTTTTTAGTGATTGAGAACCCAATTCAGATGAAACGTGGTGCTTTATCGACGGGCGTTGGTCTGGATAATATTAATCAGCGTTTTATGCATTTGGTTCACAAGGAAATCGAAATTGATAAAAACGAAACTACTTTTAAAGTCAAAATACCACTTATTTATGAATATCATAATAATTGAAGATGAAGTTAAAACGGCCAAAGCACTTGGTCAACTTATTTTGAGCATCAGGCCTGACGCTCAGATTTTATCATACATTCAGAGTATAGATGGCGCTGTGAGTTATCTGATGGAAAATGATCAACCGGATCTTATTTTTATGGATATTCAGCTGGCGGATGGACTTTGCTTTGAGATTTTCAAGAATGTTGAGGTATTGTCTCCGGTCATATTCTGTACGGCGTTTGATGATTATGCGATTGAAGCTTTTAAGTCAAACGGAATTGATTATGTTTTAAAGCCGTTTTCAAGAGACAGTATTTCGCAGGCAATCAAAAAAGCAGGAGAACTGAAGAATTTCTTCCAAAGAAATAAAAAAATGATGCCAGATTTTGATTATCTCTTGACAAGAACTGGCGAAAATACGGGTAAAAGCAGTTTTTTGGTTTTTAAAAACAACAAATATCAAACCATTCAGACCGAAAATATTGCGTTTTTCTACATCAAAAATGAAACGCCGACGATTATGACTTTTGACAAAAGTGAATATCAGATTACGCAGTCTCTAGATGAGGTTCATAAGTTATTGTCGCCAACTCAGTTTTTTAGAATGAACAGACAATATCTGGTGAATTTTTCGGCTATTAGAGAAGCAGAACATTATTTTTCGCGCAAGCTTCTTATCAAATTAACCATTCCGACAGAAGAAAAATTATTGGTCGGAAAAGAGAAGGCAACAGCCTTTTTAAGCTGGCTTGAAAACAGATAAAACAATTGACAATTGACAATTATTAATTGTCAATTATTAATTATTAATTGAAAAAAAACTTGAGATTTTGTTTTGAAATAATCTCAAGTTTTTATTTATATAAAATACTCTAAAATATAGTAATACTGTTACTTATGTTTATTTCTTTTAAGAATATTTCATCGTGTGAAACTACAATCAGTGTGCCTTGATATTCGTTTAAAGCATGGGTCAAAATTTCGATATTTTGCAAATCTAGATTGTTTGTTGGTTCATCTAAAATGATCAAATCAGGAGCTTCATTTGTGATTGTCAAACCGCAAAGCATTAAGCGCATTCTTTCTCCTCCGCTTAAAAACTGACAAGGTTTATCCCAATCTGATTTGCCAAAAAGAAAACGGTTTAATCTCATTTTTATATCATGTTCTTCCAAACCCGAAGTATTATTTTGCTGCGCTTGTTCATAAACGGTCAGCGCATTATTGATGAGCGAATAATCCTGATCAATATAAACACTCTCACAGTCTGCAATTTTCAGAATTCCTGATTTTGGTTTTATTTCGCCTAAAATCAATTTGATCAATGTTGTTTTTCCAGAGCCGTTATTTCCTTTCAAAGCGATTCTTTCGCCAGAAAGTATTTCGAAATTTAAATCGGTTTTCCAAATAGCTTCGTCATTATAACTATAATTCAGCGACTCGGCCGTAACGATTATTTTTCCCTTGTGCAGACGTGAATTGTCAAGTCCAAACTTCATTTTATCAATACTTGAAACGCCTTCGCGTAAATCGCGCAATTCCTGTGAGATACCACCAATTTTTTCGTCATGAACACTTTTGGTTTTTGAATGAACTGTTTTCAGCCTTATTCTTTAACGTATTCATCATAATTCGGGCAACTCCGGCTTTTTCCTGTTTCTTTTTGCCTTTTGCATCGAGTTTTTGTTGTCTTTCGATTGTTTCTCGCTGTTTCTCTTTGGCTTTCTGGAGCGCTTTTTCTTTGGAATGAATATCTGAAGCTAAGGCATTCTTTTCGATGTTCTTCTGCTCCAAATAAAAATCATAATTGCCACCGTAGGTTTTGATTCCGTTTGATTTTAATTCGCAGGTTGTATCGAGTAAATTCAGCAATTTTCGATCGTGACTTACAATAAGCATTGTTGCAGTTGAGGCTTTTATGAATTGGTACAATAAATTTCTTCCTTCAACATCAAGATGATTGCTGGGTTCGTCAAGCAAAATAAGTTTTGGCTGGTGAATGGCAATTCCGGCAAGAAAGACTTTTGTTTTCTGGCCTCCGCTCAAAGTTTCCATTTTCTGATTTAAATCGAAATTGTTTAATTTCCAGTAATTTAAAGCTTCATTACAGCGTTCCTCAATTGTCCAGTCGTCATTGAGCAGGTTCAAATTGGTTTCGGTTACATTTCCTTCGAGAATTTCGTGGAAAGCGGCAAGTTTTTGATCTATTTGCAAAGCTTCAGCAATAGTCAGATGATTGTATTGTCCGAAGATTTGCGGAATATAATACGGTTCGGTCTCAATTTCGATTGTTCCGCTTGACGGAAATAATTCTTTTGCTATAATTTTAAGCAAAGTTGATTTTCCAGCTCCATTATGGCCGGTTAAGGCAATTTTATTACCTGTGTTTACTGTTAAACTAATCGAGTTGAACAGCAGTTCTTTATTAGAATGTGTGTATGAAATGTTTTGCAGAATGATCATAATCTCTTTCTTAAGCATTAATAAATCAGCAATACCAAAGTCTGGCTTGCTGTCTCTATATCTGAAAGAAATTATTTATTCACATTTACAGGAAGTTTTTATTAGAAAGTGCAAAGATAATAAATGTTTTAAAAGTAAAACAAATCAAAAACGCCTGAAGTAAAATTCTCCAGGCGCTTTATTTTTCTATTTTAATGAAAGCCTTAAAAATATTAACGCACAGTTATATTTTGACTGTAATTTGCAGCATATAATTCTCTAAACATCGCATACGTAATGCTTACCATTGCAAAAGCAATAATGGCGTCGATTGTGGCAGGAAAGCCTAATACGGCTATTTTTGAAAAGAAAGCAAAAATGATGTCAAAGAAAATTCCCGCAAAGACCCATTCTTTCAATCGCAATAATTTATTTGGAATCAATAATGTGATAACTCCAGCGATTTTAAATACGCCAAGAATGTAAATAAAATGTGCTGGATAACCCAATTGTTGTGTAATTTCCCAAACATTTTGTTGGTTGTAAGTTCAAAAAATCCGCTGGCACCAAACCATAAAGAAGTTAAAATGATTCCAGTCCAGTAAATAATTTTAGTCGTTTTTGTGTTCATGATTTTAAATTTTAAGTTGTTAAACAGGACAAAATTGCGTCAGAACCCGCAGAAAACATATTGGTTTTTTAGTGAAACGGACATTTTAAACTTTGAATCAGACATTCTTTGACCTTAAGTTTTTAGTTAAAGCATTTCATTAGTTATAATCTTGATTTTGTAACTTTGAGAATTACTTTTTTGAATCAGTTTATATTTCAATTTTAAGAATGGAAGCCAAAGAACTTTTACAACAGCATATTGCCAAAACTGCCTTATTAACAGAAAAAGAGTTTGATTACTTTTATTCTCATTTCAAGCCATTATCTTTCAAAAAAGCCCAAACGATTATCACTGCGGGAGATAAAGTAAACTGCGAATATTTTGTGATATCAGGCTGTTTGAAAGCTTTTTTTATCAATGATGAAATCAAAATGTACATATTGCAGTTCGCCATGCCAACGTGGTGGGCCTCAGATTATATGGCTTTATACAATAAAACAGAAGCGACCATAAACGTTGACTGTATTACAGATGCCGAAGTGCTTTGCTTGTCAAACGAAGACCGTGAGAAACTTTGCAAGGAGTTTCATCAAGTAGAGCATTTTTTCCGCTGGAGAACGAATAGAGGTTATATCGCCTCTCAAAAAAGGCTTTTATCGTTCATGAATAACAATGTAAAAATACGTTATGAAGAGCTTTTGGCTTTATATCCGCAATTGTATAATCTTGTTCCAAAACATTTAATTGCCGCTTATTTGGGTGTTTCAAGAGAAACACTGAGCAGACTTTATAATTCGTAAGTTTTTTTGTTTCCCGCAGATTTAGCTGATTAGCAGATTTTATTCAGTCTAGTTTGTCATTTCGAGGAACGAGAAATCTCCGCAAGAAGCTCCTCATGTAATAATCTCCAATCTTTGTAGAGCTACGCACGGAGATTTCTCGTTCCTCGAAATGACAAAAAACAAAAACCTTAGAATCTTAGCATCTCAGAACCTCAGAACCTATAAAAAAAAGAATGTGATCTAGATCACGTAACCCATTTCCATAGTCGCCGTTCCTTTGTACTGTAGTTTTAAACACACTTAAATACAATCACAATGGAAACAACAAATTTTAAAATCGTAAGCTCAAATAGCAACGTAGAATGGACTGGAAGAAAAGTAACCGGTGCACATAATGGTACAATTGGTATCAAAGAAGGTAATTTCATCTTGCAAGATGGAAAAGTAAAAGGAGGGAAAGTTGTTATTGATACAGCTTCTATTAAAATTCTGGACGTAACAGATCCAGCAACAAATACACAATTCGCTGGTCATCTTGCCTCAGATGATTTTTTCTCAATCGAAAAATTTCCTACTTCAACTTTTGATGTTCTTTCAGTGAAAGAAGTATCAGACCGTATTTTTCATCTTGAAGGCAATCTTACCATAAAAGACATTACACATGTTGTTGGTTTTGATGCAACATTAGAAAACAATCGAAATGCAATTGCTCTTACAGGCAAAATGATTATTGACCGTACCAAATATGACATCAAATTCCGTTCTGGAAATTTCTTCAAAGATTTGGGAGACACTTTAATTTACAACGACTTCGAATTAGATTTCAATATCGCTGCTGAAGCCGTTTTTTCAGAACAATCTAAAAACTAAAGCCATGCCTTACGTAAAATTAGAATTGACTCGCGAAGGCGTAACACGCGAGCAAAAACAGCAATTAATAAGCGGTATTACTAATTTGATTACAGAAGTATTAAACAAAGATCCGCATTTGACTCACATCGTAATTCAGGAAGTCGAACTCGATGACTGGGGTTACGCAGGAGAACAAGTTTCTGTATTAAGAGAAAAAGGCATTACTGCCGATAAAAAATAAATATCATGAAAAAACAAACTATAATCGTTACTGGAGCAGCTTCTGGTATTGGAAAAGGAATCGCTAAATATTTTTTGGACAGAGGTGATAATGTCGTTATCAATTCATTTACAGAAAGTTCATTGAAAAAAGCATATGATGAATTTGGAGCCGGAGATAATTTGGCCATGTTCGCCGGAGATGTAAGCGATAAAAAAACTGGCGAACAATTGGTGAAAATTGCAGTTGAAAAATTCGGTTCTGCCGATGTATTGGTAAATAACGCTGGAATTTTTGACAGCAAACCATTTTTAGAAGTTGACGAAGCGTATTTAGATACATTTTTGACAACCAATTTAAAAGGAACCTATTTCACTACACAAGCCGTAGTTCCTCAAATGTTAAAACAAAAAGATGGTGTCGTGATTAATATCGGAACGCCATTGGTAAATCATGGATTAGGTGGATGGCCGGCTTCTGCACCGATCGCAAGTAAAGGTGCAATTCATGCCATTACAGTTCAGTTGGCAGCAGAATTTGGTAAACAAAACATTCGTTTCAATACCGTTGCTCCGGGCGTTATCAGAACTCCAATGCACGGCGATAAAGCCGATCAGAGTGCTGGGCTTCATTTATTAAACAGAGTAGGAGAGATTGATGATGTTGCCGAAATGGTCTACACTGTTGCCAAAAGCAATTTTATTACCGGATCAATTATCAATGTTGACGGAGGAAAAGCGGCTGGACATAATTTAAATTAAAATGAAAACTATTTTATTAACTGCTTTTATGTTCTGGTCATTCCAGAGCATAAAAGCTCAAAATACAATTAAAATGGAAAATCAAGCAGAAATTGCCGCCATTACAGACGCAGTTGAAAACTATTATTTTAAAGGAATTTATGAAGGCGATGCCCTGCTTTTAGGAAGCATTTTTTATCCCGGAAGTTTTGTGTTTGGCGATGTAAAAGGACAGCCTTATTTTAAAACCGCAGATCTTTATTTGGATGGTGTAAAAAACCGACAAAGTCCAAAAGATTCAGGAAAACCTTTTAAAGGCGAAATCTTGAGCATAAAAGTCGTAAATTCAATCGCGGTTGCAGAGGTTACTGTAAAAATGTACGATTTTAATTATCGGGATTTTTTATCTTTCCATAAGATTAATGGAAAATGGCTTATCGTCAATAAAATGCTGACTGATGTAAGTGAATAATTTTAAATTTTAAAGTGATGTGGTACAATACAAAAGCTTCAGAGTTATTAGGAATTCAATATCCAATCTTGCAAGGGCCTTTTGGTGGAAATCTTTCTTCGCCTGAACTTGTTGCAACGGTTTCAAATGCTGGCGGATTGGGTGGATACGGTGCCTATACATTGAGTCCGCAGGAAATTTTTGAGGCAGATAAGCAAATAAAAGCATTAACGAATAAACCTTACAATTTAAATCTTTGGGTATCCGATTCAGATATGAATCCAGAAGGTATTACAGATGAGCAATATAACAAGGCAAAAGAGCACTTTAAACCTTATTTTGATGAAGTGGGAATTCCGTTGCCTGAAAAACCGGCATCATTTCAATCCCGATTCGAAAATCAGCTTGAAGTTGTTTTAGACATTCGCCCGAAAGTTTTCAGTTTTATGTTTGGCGTTCCGTCTCAAGATGTTTTGGAACAATTCCGAAGATTAAGAATTGTAACGGTTGGCGCAGCTACGACTTTAGATGAAGCTTTATTTTTAGAAAATGCTGGAGTTGATATGATTATCGCTTCTGGTTTTGAAGCCGGCGGACACAGACCTTCTTTTTTGGCTTCCGCCGAATCATCTATAACCGGAACTTTTGTTTTATTGCAATTGATCAGAGAAAAAGTAAAAGTTCCAGTTATAGCAGCAGGAGGGATTGCTAACGGAAAAGGAATTGCAGCAGCATTAGCTTTAGGAGCAAGCGCAGCACAATTGGGAACAGCATTTTTAGCGACAGAAGAATCAAACGCATTGCCAATTCACAGAGAAATGCTTTTTTCAGATGCTTCAAAATACACCACATTATCACGTGCTTATACAGGAAGACTGGGACGTGGCATAACCAGCAGAATCGCAAAAGAAATTATAGGTAAAGAAGCAGATGTACTACCATTTCCATTACAAACAACTTTTATGTCGCCTTTGCGAAAAGCGGCGCTAGATCAACAGAAATGGGACATGATATTGTTTTGGGGAGGACAGATTTCGCCTATTTTAAAACATAGAAAAGCGGGAATATTGATGGATTCTTTAATTGAAGAAACTGCGGCTTATTTTAATGGATTGAAAGTATAAAAACGAATTTTATTCTTTTCTCTTTCTTCGAAATAATAAATAACGAACTCATTTCAGAATCGGAATGAGTTTTTTTGCGTAAAAATGTCAGTTTTGAATTTATTTATTAATTAAACACATCAATTTCGGCGATAAAAACAAAAAAATAAACTTTTATAAATCGCTGTCTTTAAGTTTGTTAAAACCGATTTATAAACTTCTTAAAATAAATTTGAAAAAAAGCAAACTTAAACTTTACTAATTCGGTAGAATTACTATATATTTGTAGTGCAGAAAATTTCTGTAATGATACTTATCCAGAAAGACTGAGGGAATAGGCCCAATGAAGTCTTAGCAACCTGTTGCTAAATAAGGTGCTAAATCCTTCCCGCCTTGTGGGATAGATAAGAAAGATTTCCAAAGTAAATCTGAATAAGATCATCAATGTTAAAGTCAATTTATTAAAAATGAAAACTAAGTCAGTTTTATTGCAAGCCCATTCTGATCGTTTGAATTTATTCTTTCAAAAAAATAATCTTGAAGTTTTCCGAATGCGAAGACACTAATTTTTTTTCACATTTCTTTTTTTAACAGCATTTGCTATGGCCTTTTAACATTGGCCCTGGAGTTCTTTTGTCCAATTTAAATTTAAATCAACATGAAAATAATAAGCTTACTATTCACTAAAAATCAAAAACAAATGAAAAAAATTTTACTAGGTTTTGCCTTATTGTGCGGATTGACGCAAATACAGGCGCAGGAAAATAATGTGCAGTTAAAAGGAACTGTTGCTGATACAGTGGTTCAATATGTTTACTTGCAAAAGTTTCATAACAAAATGTTTACTACAATTGATTCAGTAAAAGTAAAAGACGGAAATTTTAGTTTTAAAACTAAAGTACAAACGCCTGAATTATATGGTTTAAGCGTAAATACGGCAAGTTCACCATTGTATATTTTCCTTGAAAAAGAACCAATTACGGTTAAATTAAGTCCGAAGAAATATTACAATACTTCAACAGTAACAGGTTCCGTTTCACAGGATTTATTTGAAGCGTATAAAAAAGAGAAAGACCCAGAAATCAGTAAATTCATTACAGAACATCCAAATTCGATTGTTTCTGCTTATGTTTTATACAGAAACTGGTCGTACAGATTGACTCCGGAGCAAATCACACAAAATATTGCATTACTGGATAAAAGCTTGCAAAGTACGACTTACGTAAAAGAATTGAAAGAACTGGTGACCGTGCTCAGCGGATTAGCGATTGGTAAAAAAGCCCCAGATTTTACTTCCAATAATCCAGAAGGAAAACCTGTTCGTTTTTATGAAAACTTGAAAGGATACACTTTAGTTGATTTTTGGGCGTCATGGTGCGGACCTTGCCGTAGAGAAAATCCAAATATTGTGGCAGCTTATAAAGAATTCCATGATAAAGGATTTAATATAATTGGTATTTCTTTAGACAGAAAAAAAGAAAGCTGGATAAAAGGAATTCAAGATGACAAGTTAGACTGGATTCAGGTTTCAGATTTGCTTTTCTGGAACAGTGCAATCGCTAAATTATATGGTGTAAGAGCAATTCCAGCCAATTATTTAGTGGATTCTAACGGAATCATTGTGGCAAAAAATCTTCATGGCGAAGAATTGCAGTCAACGCTTAAAGGTCTTTTAGAGAAAAAGATTTAAGAATTTACCCATAATCTTGTCATTCCGAGGAACGAGGAATAATGAACACAACTCAAAATTACCCACAATATTGTCATTCCGAGGAACGAGGAATCTTCGCAACTAGCTCGACAAAGATTGTCGATTATAATTGAGGAGTTTCTCGCGAAGATTCCTCGTTCCTCGGAATGACAAGATTGCGGATCGTTTTGTAGTCACGTTTTCGGAATGACAAACAGAACTTTAAATAATACAATTAGTTAATTTTAAATGATAAGGAAATGAATGCAATTGAGACAACAAAGCCAATAGAGCTGGAGTGTTACTTCTCTAAATTTAGAGAAAACACCGTCGGGAATAAATCATAGTTTTGAATCGTTTTATGGTGAGCAAAATTTGCTTTATGCAGACTGGGTTGCCAGCGGAAGATTATACGCTCCGATTGAAGATATTATGCTCAATAAAATTGGTCCAATGATTGCCAATACGCATTCACTTTCTAGTCAGACAGGAAAAACTTCGACTTATGCTTATCAACATGCAAGAGAAATTATCAAGAAATCGGTTAATGCAAATGAATCTGATGTTTTAGTAACTGCGGGAACCGGAATGACGGCTGCTTTATCAAAATTGCAGCGTATTATAGGTTTGCGAAAAAATTACGGAAATGAAAACGACAAACCTGTTGTTTTTATTACGCATATGGAACATCATTCCAATCAGGTTTCGTGGTACGAAACCAATGCCGATGTTGTAATTTTACCTGCTGATGAAAACAATTTAGTTGACCCTGCAATTCTTTCTTCAGAAATAAAAAAATATGCCGACAGAAGTTTAAAAATTGGCTCATTTACAGCTTGTTCAAATGTAACTGGAATTATTACGCCTTATCATGAATTAGCTGAAATTATGCATCAAAACGGCGGATTTTGCTTTGTTGATTTTGCCGCTTCGGCGCCTTATGTTAAAATCGATATGCATCCAAATGATCCAGAAGAACAGTTAGATGCGATTTTCTTTTCGCCTCATAAATTTTTGGGAGGACCAGGAACCTGTGGTGTTTTGATCTTTAATGAAAAATTATACAACGCTGAATTTCCAGATAATCCAGGCGGAGGAAACGTAAAATGGACAAATCCGTTTGGGAATTATTCTTATAGTGATTTGATTGAAGTACGAGAAGATGGAGGAACTCCGGGATTTTTGCAGGTAATTCGAACGGCTTTGGCTTTAGAATTAAAAGAAAAAATGGGAGTGAAGCAGATCGCTAAAAGAGAAAAAGAACTTTTGGATCTTTGTTTTTACCGACTTCAAAAAATTCAAGGGCTGTCTATTTTGGGCGATTTAAAAAGTAAAAGAATTGGCTGTGTTTCATTTGTAATTGAAGACATTCATTATAATTTAATTGTAAGACTTTTAAATGACCGTTTCGGAATTCAGGTTCGCGGTGGCTGGTCATGCGCAAGTACATATGCGCATTACCTTTTTAATATCGACGAAAAGCGATCAAAAGCGATTACTACTGAATTGTTGCAGAAAAATCAAACCAATAAACCAGGTTGGGTTCGTTTGTCACTTCATCCAATTATGACGAATGAAGAGTTGTTGTTTATTTGTGACGCAATTGAACAAGTGGCTTTACATTATAAAAAATGGCAGAAAGATTATGAATATAATCCTGCTTCAAATGAATTTGAAAATCCTCAAATTACAGATTCGATTGCAAGAGAAGTGAATAATTGGTTTAGATTGTAGCAATTTTTTTAACACATAGAGACATAGAATTGTTGATCTTTAAAAAAGTTATTTGTAAAGAAACTAGTTTCTAACACATAGGTTATGTTTGTTTAAAACAAATAAAATGCCTTTCATACAAAGTAAAGCTATGATTCTATGTTTTTAAACACAAAGCAATGGGATAAATTAGTCTATTATTTTGATAGGAAAATAAAAGTTTTGATGATTTATGCATTAAAATTGAAATTAACTGTTTAAATTTGCAACCGCAATGAGGAAAAACAACCAGAATATGAAGAATTATTATAGCAGCAGTATAATGTGCTGTGATGTTGTAATGCACTTTGTTGATCTGGCTTTTATATAAAATAATAGTATTTATTTCTAAAGCCTTTCATAAATATCTGAAAGGCTTTTTTGTTTTTAAACTTGAATAAGAAATGATTGAATTAAAAAATGTAACCAAAACTTTTCATCAGAAAGACAGGATTGTTACGGCACTTTCAGATGTTTCGTTGACGGTTCCTCCGGGGAAAATCTTTGGCGTAATTGGAACTTCGGGAGCAGGAAAAAGTACCCTGATACGCTGTGTGAATTTATTGGAACGCCCAACTTCGGGAGAAATTATTGTTGATGACAAAGCTTTGATGCAGTTGTCAAACCGAGAACTTGCAATTGAAAGAAGAGAAATCGGAATGATTTTTCAGCATTTTAATCTGCTTTCGTCTCGAACTGTTTTCGAAAATGTTGCTTTTCCGCTCGAATTGGCTGGAAGTTCAAAAAGCGAAATCAAAATTAGAGTTGCTGAATTACTTCAATTAGTTGGTTTGGCAGAAAAAGCAAACGATTATCCGGCAAGTCTTTCAGGCGGACAAAAACAGAGAGTTGCAATTGCGAGAACATTGGCGAATAATCCAAAAGTGTTATTGTGCGACGAAGCAACAAGTGCACTTGATCCGGCGACAACAAGATCAATTTTGAATTTACTGAAAGATATTAATAAACGATTGAATATCACCATTTTGCTGATTACGCATCAAATGGAAGTCGTAAAATCAATCTGTGATGAAGTGGCCGTTATTAGCCACGGAAAGCTAATAGAGCAGGGAAGTGTGGGAGAAATTTTTGCTGATCCAAAACACGAATTGACAAGAGAATTTATTTCTTCGTCTTTGCATATTGATATTCCGACAGTTTATCAGGAAAAATTAAAATCAGAAGATGATGGAACTCTAAATCCGTTATTGAAATTAGAAATGACAGGAAAATCGGTAAATGAGCCTGTAATTTCAGAAGTTTCAAGACTTTTTGATACTGATTTTAAAATTGTCAGCGCACAAATGGATCAAGCAGGCGAGGTTAATTTTGGTGTTATGTTGATTGAACTTTCAGGAAAACGCGAAAATTATAATGCTGCAATTCAATATTTTAATTCAAAACACATTAAAACAGAAATTATAGGTTATGTCTGATTCAATTATAGATTTATTGTTAAAAGGAACTTGGGAAACCATTGTGATGACATTTGTGTCGGGCTTTTTCGGATTTTTATTAGGACTTCCAACAGGAATTTTATTGTTTCTGACTCGTAAAAATCAAATTCTAGAACAGCCAGTTTTAAACAGAAGTTTATCGATTTTAGTAAATATTTTTCGTTCTATTCCATTCATTATTTTAATCGTTTGGATGATTCCGTTTACCCGCGCTATTGTTGGAACATCAATTGGAGTCAGTGCAGCATTGGTTCCGTTAAGTATTGGTGCAGCGCCCTTTATTGCACGTTTAGTCGAAAACAGTCTTTTAAGTCTGCCGTCTGGATTAATTGAAGCGGCAAGAGCTTTGGGGGCAACTCCGTTTCAAATTGTATATAAAGTTTTGCTTCCAGAAGCATTGCCTTCTTTAATAAATGCAGCTTCAATTACTTTAATCACACTTGTAGGTTATTCTGCAATGGGAGGAGCTGTTGGAGCAGGTGGACTAGGACAAGTTGGTTATCAATACGGATATATTGGTTATGATGCTGTAACCATGAATTCTGTTTTGGCTTTGCTGGTCATTTTAGTATTCTTAATTCAGTTTGTGGGGGATCGATTATCAAAACGATTCGATCATAGGTAATCAATTAACAATTTATAATTAACAATTAATAATTAAAAAGATATGAAATTAAATATTTTGAAAATTGCAGGAGTTTTGGCTTTGGCGCTAGTTTTATCAAATTGCGGGAAAAGTAAAAATAATGATCCGCATTTTATTAAAGTTGGAGTTGCTTCTGGACCAGAATTAAAAGTAGCTGAAGCTGCTAAAAAAGTAGCAAAAGAAAAATTCGGATTAGAAGTTGAATTGGTTTCTTTTAATGATTATGTGGTTCCAAACGAAGCTTTAAGCCAAGGAGATATTGATGCAAACGCTTTTCAGCACAAACCTTATTTAGACGAACAATCGAAACAGCGCGGTTATAAATTGGCGATTATCGGAAAAACATTTGTTTACCCGATTGCAGCGTATTCGAAAAAAATAAAAAATCTTTCGGAATTGAAAAACGAAAGCACCATTATTATTCCAAATGATCCAACAAATGGTGGACGTTCTTTGTTGCTGTTGCAAAAAAATGGCTTATTGAAATTGAAAGAGGGAGTTGGTCTGCTTCCTAAAGTAACCGATATTATCAGTAATCCTAAAAACTTGAAAATTTTAGAATTAGAAGCTCCGCAATTGCCACGCGCTTTAGATGATGCGAATGTTTCAATAGCAATTATCAATAATACATTTGCTTCTGCAGCAGGATTGGTTCCTTCTCGCGACGCTTTATTTGTTGAAGATAAAGAATCTCCATATGTAAATTTGGTTGTAAGCCGTGAAGACAATAAAAATGATGAAAGAGTAAAACAGTTTTTACAAGCTTTTCAATCTCCAGAAGTTGAAAAAGCTGCTGAACAAGAATTTAAAGGAGGCGCTGTAAAAGGCTGGTAATTTAAAATTGAAGATTTTATATAAAAAACAGACACTTTCAATATTGATAGTGTCTGTTTTTTTTTAGATGAACTTGAAAATGCTATTTAGAGATTACTTCGAACTAAGGAATTTTGAATTTTCCTTTCATTTTGTAACAAAAATTGATTATTGAAAATTTGAGACAAACAAATATATAGTAAGATTTGTTCGTTTTGATAGCCATAACCGTATTTTTTGTCTCAAAAGAGGTTTTGTTGAAGCCAAAAAGAGCGATGAAGAAAAGTAATTGATGTCATTTTTAATTTTTCTTTTTTATTCAAAAGAACGAAATAACAGAACTCAATTTTAACAAAATGCTTTTACTTTTTAAATGATAATCAGCGAATATGTTATGATTGTTAAAATTTAGATCTAAAAAAATGCTTTTAATAAAAATGATGCAAATTAAGTTGCTTAAAAACATTAGGTTTCATTTTATAATATGAAACAGACTTGCGCCAAAATAATATCTTTTAAGAATTATAGTAGCTTAACTTTATGAAATATTAGAATGTGTATGTTGTTGGAATTTAGTTTTTTATAGAATAATTCAGTTTTAGTTTCTTTTGTTTTAAGCAAATTCCGAATTCATTTAATTTTATAAATTGTATAGTATGTCTGTTCCCAAAGAGTTATATAATTTAAAGTTTTCAGAATATCTAGAATCCTTAAAGATTTTATATTTAATAGATGAAAATTTTAAAACAATCTGTGATGATTACTGTGCAAGTACGCTCAAAACAGAGAAGTACAAAAAGAAATTTGAAAAATACTTTCAATACAAACTCGAAGCTGAAAATTTAGCAAAAGAATTAGAAGAAGAGATTTTAATTTATTTGATTAGAAATGGTTGGGATAAAAAATAAATAGTTTTAAATTTTTGTTTAGTTATTTTTTGTTAGTTATAGAATCTCATTTATTACAAATGAGATTCTTTTTTTTTAGAAGGTTCTCATGCAGAGTAGGAGGTAAATTTTGGCATTCTAAAACTCTTTTTCTTGTTCAGATAGAAGCTATTATTGAACCTTTAAAAGTAAAATCAACGATAAATTTGACGATTGTTTAAGGAAGTTTTTTTTATTGGATTTTTATAAAATAATAATATTTGTAATACTTTACTTTATTGTTTTTCAGTAAAATAAGTATTTTTTATGATGTTGCAAATTATAAAATGAAACAAAAAACTGAACTTTTATTTGAGTTTACTTCGTAAATTTATATTCATTTAGAAAAAAAAATAATTCTATTTTAAAAAGATCATATTTTTTACTAGGATTTCTACTACGCCAAATAAATATTTTTATCCGTATTTAATAAACGCCAATACCTTCTATAAGCATCTAGATGTTTGATTTAAATGCTAAATTTCTACTAAATACAAGCCAAACTTTAGCCCCTATAATTTAGTTCACTATTTGTATTCAAACAATTTTAAACTATAGTTATTATGAAAAAAAAGTGTTTAAGTATGGTCAAGATAAGGTATCTACCCATTTTAATTTGCTTTCTGACCATAAACCTCATACATGGTCGAGATGATGGAGTAAAAAAAATAGCGAAAGAGAAAATTATTTTACTTCATTGTAACTAAGTAAGACTCTGAATCAAAAATTATTGAGATACTAAAATCGTAAAAAATAATTACTGATAGTTCTAAAAAGAAACCAACAAAAAAAAGAAACCATGTATAAAAAAATACAATACATCATAGTTTGTAGCTTTTGTGTTGCCTCTCTGCAAGCTCAAACCCGAACCGAAAAAGATCTTTTAGGAGACAAACAAATTCCTAATAATGCCTATTACGGTGTTCAAACGGCTCGTGCATTAGAGAATTTTCAGATAAGTGGTATGACAACACAATTTTATCCTGATTATGTAAGGGCTTTTGCCATGGTAAAATTAGCAGCCGCAAGAGCAAATGCAGATGTCGGCCGACTTAAAAAAGACAGACTTGCTGCTATCGAAAAAGCCTGTCAGGCTGTTATTGACGGAAAATACCACGATCAGTTTCTGGTAGATTTGTATCAAGGTGGTGCAGGGACATCTGCAAATATGAACGTTAATGAAGTTCTTGCGAATATTGCGCTGGAAATGAGCGGTCATAAAAAAGGTGAATATCAATTTATAGAACCTCATGATGATTTAAATATGGGACAATCTACAAATGATGTTTACCCAACTGCCATAAAAGTGGCATTATTGCTTCATAATGATAAACTTATCAAAGAAGCCGAGTTGCTTTCGCAGTCATTTCATAAAAAAGGAGACGAATTCAAGGATGTTCTAAAAATGGGACGTACGGAAGGGCAGGATGCTGTGCCAATGACAGTTGGACAAGAATTTCATGCTTTTGGAAATCAGCTTGACGCAGAAATTACTGCTTTGCGTAAAGTTGAAGTATTTTTATGCGAACAAAATATGGGAGCCACAGCGATTGGTACAGGAATTACAGCTTCGCCAGGTTATGCTGAAAAAGTAGCGACTCAATTGGCTAAAATTACTGGAAAACCTATCGTAATGAGCAAAGATCTTATTGCTGCAACTACGAGCCAGCAAGGATTTGTAATGTACTCATCGACACTTAAAAGTATGGCTGTTGCGTTGGCAAAAATTAGCAGTGATCTTATTATTCTGGCTTCTGGACCTCGTACAGGTATTTTTGAAATCAATCTGCCGGCACTTCAGCCTGGATCTTCAATTATGCCGGGTAAAGTTAATCCAGTAATGCCAGAACTTATGGGGCAGCTTTGCTTTAAAGTAATAGGAAACGATCTAACTGTAACTTTAGCCGCTCAATCTGGATTATTACAGTTAAATGCTTATGAACCAATCGAAGCAATTGCAATGATGGAATCACAAGGATTGTTTTTTAAAGCAATGCCATTATTCAGAAAAAATTGTATCGACGGAATTACAGTAAACAAAGATATTTTAAACCATTATATGGAAAGAAGTGTTGGTATTGTTACCGCTCTTAACCCAGTGTTGGGATATGAAAAAACAACCGAACTGGCTAAGGAAGCACTTGCTACAAATAAAGGAATTCTGGAACTTATTCGCGAAAAGAAACTGCTGACAGAAGACCAAATCAAAAAACTTCTGGATCCTGCCAGCTTAACAGGTCAAAAATAACTCTCAACTTAAAAATCAATAACCATGAAATTAAATACAATATTTTATAAGAAAATCTTTTTGTTGCTATTGTTATCTCTTAGCATCAGTATGTTTGGACAGGCAAAACCTAAAGTTCTTATTCTGGCAACTGGAGGTACAATTGCCGGTGCCGCAAAAACAGGAGTGCAATCTGGATATACCTCAGGTCAGGTTACAATCGATGCCATGGTGAATGCTGTGCCAGATGCAATGAAATTGGCAGACATTAAAGGTGAACAGATTGCGAATGTTGGATCTCAAGATATGTCATTTGAAATCATGATGAAAGTCGCAAACAGAATTAATGAACTGGCTTCAAGCAAAGATTATGATGGTTTTGTGATCACACATGGAACGGACACTATGGAAGAAACCGCTTATTTTTTAAATCTGGTTGTAAAAACTGATAAACCTGTTGTACTAGTAGGATCAATGCGCCCTTCAACAGCTATCAGTGCAGATGGACCTTTAAATTTATATAATGCAATCGCAGTAGCTGCAGATCCTCAGGCAAAAGGGCACGGAGTACTTTTAGTAATGAATGATTGGATACATTCTGCTCAGGCATTGACAAAAGTAAGTACAACAGCCGTTCAGACTTTTATGTCGCCAATTCGCGGACTTATAGGAACAACTTCTTATGGAATAAATGATTTTTACCATTATCCTGATCAGAAATATGGAAAAGCTTCTGAATTTGATATAAAAGGGGTTACGGCTTTTCCGCGTGTTGATATTATTTATGCCGATGCTGATATGAAGGCAGATTTAATTGATGCATCGATTGAAAAAGGAGCCAAAGGAATTGTAATTGCAGGAGTTGGAAACGGAAATATGAATAAAGAATCGCTCGATGCCTGCGCAAGAGCCAGCAAAAAAGGAATTATTGTGGTAAGAAGTTCGCGCGTTGCAACGGGAATTGTGGGACGTAATGTGGAATGTAATGATGATGAATTAGGACTAATAGCATCGTATGGATTAAATCCGCAAAAATCTAGAATTCTATTGACAATAGCATTGCTTAAGCCAAGAAAATTGGACGAACTCCAAAAAATATTCTTGGAATATTAAAATGCTAAGATAAAGCGATTATCGTTTCATTTTTTTATAATTGGTTTAGTTAATGATGGCCGAATAGGTTTTATTATATCTGGTTTAATAAAACCTATGAAGCTGTTTTAAAATACTTTGTATGCTTGACGCTTTTTTATTTGGTTTGCTGGCAACATCCTCCTTGATTCTGGGAGGAATAATTGCTATAAAATTTAATTTAAGCGACAGTCTTATCGGGAAAATCATGGGATTTGGAGCAGGAACTTTGATTTCGGCCATTTCTTATGAATTAGTTTTCGAAGCCGTACAACTTGGCAGAGGAAGCAATTACCCCACATTTGGTTTTTTTAGCGGCGCATTATTGTTTTATGGCGCTGACCGACTTATTGGTCATTTTGGAGCTAAAAATCGGTTAAAAATTGGAGCAGCGAAAGAATCAAATTTGATTGTTCCAATGGTTCTGGCGATAATTCTCGATGGAATTCCAGAATCAATCATTATTGGATTAGGTTTTTTCAAACATCAATCAGGAAGTTTAGCAATGCTGGTTGCTGTTTTTATTTCAAATCTGCCCGAAGCAATTGCGGGTTCATCTGGAATGAAAAAAGGAAATTGGAGCAATATGAAAATAATCTTGCTCTGGATATTTATAACGCTTTTATGTGCGCTGGCTTCTGTAGCAGGTTATTCTGTTTTTGGAGATGCTTCAAACGAGTGGTTATCCTTTATTCAGGCTTTTGCAGGTGGTGCTATACTAATGATGCTTGCAAACTCGATGATCCCAGAAGCTTATGAACACGGACATAAATCGGCAGGAGTTTATACAGTTGTCGGTTTTTTTGTTTCGGTTTGTGTGGTTGTTTACGAAAATATGGGTTAGCGTATTTTAGATTTAAAAGGCTTCTCCAATTCTAAAATAAATTCCCCAATCACCTTTTCCTACGGCACCGTCCAATCCAATATTAAATTTTTCTTTTTTAAAGGCTCTGTATCGATAACCAACTCCAGCTCCTGGATATAATTTCCAGTCAAAACTTGGTGTATCTGAGCCATAAATAGTTGCTACGCCGGCAAAACCAACAACTCCCATTCTTTCATGAAAATTATATCTGTATTCGCCTTGCAAAGCCATAAGCCCGTCGCCACGGTATTTTCCTTCAGAATAACCTCTGATATCTTCATTGCCAATAGTAACCTGTTGTTCGAAAGCAATATCTCCTAATCCAAATTTACCCGAAAAACGCGCAGCAAGCACATCTTTTTTATCACACATGGGAAAATAAGTATTATACTCCGAAATAATTTTATTGGCATTGACATCATTGCCAAACCATTCAGGATAACTGACCCATCTCGCTCTTATTTTACTCCCTGTAGTAGGATAATACACGGCATCTCTAGTATCATAAAGTGCAATGACTTGCAATCCATTTGTGTGAGTAGTAGAGGCAGGCTGAATATCATCCTGATAAGTTGTATCATAATGTGCATACGCATAGCCAAGGCCGGCATAAAATGATTTGAATACTTTTCGGAGTCCGCTTACACTAATCAAAGTTGTTTTTGTTCCGTAATCATAAAAATCGCCAGAATCAAAATCATCATTGAAAAATTGTGAATTTTGATTTCCAGTAATAAAAAAAAGTTGAGCGCGCCATCTGTCTTCATCAAAATGCCATTTATTAAAAGAACAAATGAAATAGGATTTATTTGTAGTATAAATGGCACTTAGACCAGATAATGATTTTGGCGAAATAGTATCAGTTTTATCGGTTTTGTACATCATCATTGGGATAGCGCCAAACATAAAATCGAGCGTTCTGTTATAGCTGATGTAAGGCATGACATTAAAATCAATATTCTTAGGTTGAGTCTTTGCTGTTGCGGTGCTGTCTGTTTTTTTTGATTGTGCCAAAGAACCAAAAGAAACCAGCAGAAGAACCATAATTATTGCGGTTTTGCACATGTAGATTAAGATGAAATTAGGAAACAAAATTGTTTATCATCTAATTTAAAACCTATTTATTTTTTATGACTCCAAAGTGAGATTTAAAGTGTTTCATTTTATAAAATGGAACAAGTTATTGCAATTTCCTTATTAGGAATTCTCTACATTTATTTGAAATTAAAGAGTTTAGGATTTTGTTTATGTAGTTTAGAGTCAACATTATACTATCAGTTTTAAATGCGTGAAATTCGATGAATTATTGTCTGTTAAAAGATTTTAAAGTAAAGTTTTTGGCTTTGATATGTTGTTATGTCAGTTTAAGTTTTGCCAGCAGGAAAGTCTTGCAACAGCAAAAACAATACAATTTGATGAGGCAATACCATTAGGAATTCAAAAAATAACGCCAACTTAAAATGGCTAATACAAATTTGGCTATAGCCAATGAAAATCTGAGTCAGGCTAAAAGTGCTAAAATGCCTCGTATTGGTGTGAAGGTGGCTATACTTATATTGGAGATCCTAAAATTTACGAAGGTTTTTATGAGAGCAATATAACTGTCGATTATTATAATCATCAGGCTTTGCCAATATTGTTTCGTCGATGCCAATCTATAGCCGGAAGCGCCATTAATAAACGAATTGATCAACAAAAATTACTCAATCAAATGCAAGAATCAGCTGTAAAAATGACCGAGGCCGATGTTAAAAACGCCATCACAGAACAATATTTTACCCTCGAAAAATTATACCGTCAAATAGAGGTAACCAAACAAAATATTATCAATACAGATCTTGCGTATCAGTCAGTTGAAATCGCGTGTCAATAACGGTCAGAATTTAAAAAGTGATCTTTTAAGAACCGAATTGCAACAATCGAATTTTAAAGTTTCGGTTTTCCGAAGCACCAATACCATAGAATTAATCAGTAATTATCTCGACATATTAATTGGTTTTCCGACCAATACGATTTTGAAACCAGAGGTTGCCGAAAGTATGCTTCCCACAGAAAATATAAATCTGCAGCAAAGTTTAGAAGAAGCTTTTCAAAACCGAGAAGAAATAAAACGAGCTGAAATAGAAATCAAATTATCTCAGAATCTTCTTTGAGTTTGACAAAAAGCGGTTTTACGTCCAAATATAAATGCCAACCTAATTTTAAATACAGAATATCCTGCGCAATGGCCCAGTTATGTAAATATTTTAAATTATTGGGCGGCAGGACTTTCCTTAAGTTGGGATGTTTCGAGCTTTTATACTTTAAAACACCGAGTTTCAGGCGATAAACTCGAAATTGACAAAAGCAATATCGCGTTAGAAGTTACTAAAGATCAAATTAGTACAGAGGTTAAAAACGCTTATGTAAGATATGCAGAAAGCAAGGAAAACATCAAAACCTATAAAAAAGATGTAGAGCTTTCTATGAGCAATTATAAAATTGTAAAAAGCAGATATGACAATGATTTTGCCTTAATCAGCGAAATAGTTGATGCTGAACTTACAGTTAAACAACTCAAGAATTTCATTGGTAAACGCCAATTTAGATTTGATTATTCAATATTATTCCCTGCAATATGCAATGGGAAAACTTTAATATATAGATATTATGAGTGAAGAAAATGTACCAAATGAAGCAGTTCAGAAAAGAAAAAAAGAGAAATACGGTATTAACCGTACTTTCTTTTATTTTTCTGATTGCAGGCGGTTTATGGATTTTAAGCTTATTTTTTGATTTCAAAAATTATGAAACCACTAATAATGCTCAGGTCGAAGCTTATATCAACAGCGTTGCAGCAAGAGCGACAGGACATATTAAAGAAATTAGGTTTGAGGCAAATCAATACGTTCATAAAGGCGATACGCTGGTAATTCTTAGATGATTCAGAATATAAAATTAAAGTAACGCAGGCCGAAGCTGATTTGGCTATAGCCGAAGGAAATCTTGCACTCATTGCGGAACAAAATATAACTACCTCAGCATCAAATCAGGCATCTGGGAAAGAAAAACTGGCTGGTGATTTGGCAAGTCTGGAGAAAGCCCAAAAAGATTATCAGCGATTCAAAAATATGTATGCCGATTCGGCGGTAACACGAAATCAATATGATCAGGTAATTTCAAAATTGAAATCGGAAGAAGCGTATGTAAAAGCCGGTCAGAAAAGGATTGGAAGCCAGCGGTTCCGTAACCAAACAAAGTAACATAAATCTCGAAGCGGCAAGAGCAACGGTTGCCAGAAAAAAAGCTGATCTCGAGGCTGCAAAACTGCAATTGTCATATACAAACATCATTGCGCCATCTGACGGATATCTAGGTGAACGCAACCTTTCAATCGGGGAGTTAATCAATGCCAATCAGACTATTGCGACAATTGTGCTCAATCAAAAATTATGGATTTCGGCCAATTTTAAAGAAACACAAATCGAAAAAATAAAACAAGGGCAGGAGGTAACCATTACCATTGATGCACTTGACGGAAAAGAATTTAAAGGAAAAGTAGTGGGTTTTTCGCCGGCAACAGGTGCTAAATTTTCGATGGTTGAACCCGATAATTCAACAGGAAACTTTGTGAAAATTACACAGCGAATTCCAGTGAAAATTGAATTTGAGGCTTCCGCCAAAGAATTACTGGAAGTAAAACCAGGAATGAACGTAACCGTTGATGTAAAAAAATAAAAGATGATCGCAGGAAAAAAAGGAAGCGTTTTTACCCTCATAGGACTATACATCCTTACGATTCCTTTTTTTAATGGATTGAATGTCACCACTTACGATAATTCGCAAATTCTTGGGACATTTTGGAGCCTTCGACAACTGCTTTTACTTATTCAGTATATATTCCTATTTTTTCTATGCTGGCATTTATGCCTTTAGGATTAAAATTGGGAAAGCAGATCAGGGTTCGTACCATGATTTTATCGATTAGTTTTTTATCCTTACTATTCAATACTGCTTCATTATTTGCACCTACAATTGAGTGGTTTACTTTTTGTCGCTCTCTTTTGGCTATAGTTTCTGTTATTGGAATATTTGCTTCGATGGTTCCAATTTTATTGAAATACAATCCGGTTTTTAATATGGCTTTGTTGTATGGAATCATTCAGTTTATTCAGAAGGGAAGCCAGCATTTGTATCAATATTTTGGAGCCCAATTTACAAGTTTGCACAATTGGACTTTCGGAATTTATTTTTTGAACGTCAATTTTTTGATTGGCATTGGTTTGGCCTGGTATTTTTATAAAGCTGATGTTGCGCCAATGAAAGCACCAGTATTTCAGTTTGACTGGAGAGGCTGGATTATTATGATTTTGTGCTTTATCATCATTCTTTTTTTATGTGCCGAAGGACAAACACGAAATTGGTTCAGCGATTCTAAAATTGGACTTGCAGTGGCGATTTTATTTTTATTGTTTGGACTTTATCTGCTTCATGCACGATTTACAGAAGATCCCTTAATTAATCCGGACGTTTACAAATATAAGAATGTCGTTATTGGCGCTTTTTTAATGTTTTATATCGGCGTAATAAACGGAACTGGAAGCGTTGTTACCGGTTTTATGACCAATATTCTGGGGTTTGATTCGGTTTTAGGAGCGCAGACACATCTCGCAATATTACTTGGTTTGTGTATTTCGATTCCACTTGGAACTTATCTTTTATACAAACGGATCTATCTGGCAACGATTTGGATTTTCGGCTTTGCCTGTTACGGATTTTATCATTTGATTCTCTTTTTCAGATTTTACCCCGGAATTGATTCTTCAGATTTCGTGCTTCCATTAGTTTTTAAAGGACTCGGAATTGGTTTTCTATTTCCCGTTTCACTGCTTATATATTTCCGAAGGTATTCCTCCAAAATTGAGCACATCCCGCATGATGAGTGGAATTATTGCGCAGGCAGTTTTTGCATCATTGTTAGGAGGAGCCATTTTAGGGACTTTTATTTCTAACATGAACATACAGCACAAAACAGGTTTAAGTCAGCAACTGACACAGACTAACAAGCAGGCAGAAAAAGAATTAGCCAATTACAAAAGAAATTTTTTGTTCATGGGATTATCCGATAGCTGAAGCACAGAAAAAAGCAGAAAAAGGACTTTCCAATAAAACTTCACAAGCAGCGATTTTACTGGCTTATAAGGATGTTTATCTTGTCATGTCGGCCATTTGTTTTTTTCCAATTTTTATAATTCTGCTTTTTAAACTTTGGCGCAGGCCAATTGGAAAAGTAGAAGTAGAGCCGATACCAATTTAACTATTGAAATAGAATACAAGTTAGCATCTTATTTAATCAACAATATGAATTATTATGGAACTAAAAAAAGATCGCTTTTTATATCATTTATGGACTAAAGAAAGTGGATTCAGCAGCATGTTTGTATTGCTTTTTGTCATGCATTTTATAGTAATTCCGTTGTTTGGGAGTTATTCGCGGTTTATGGTGATTTTGAATATTTTCTGGATACTGTTTCTTTTTGCGGGTATTTTTTCACTTTCAAAAAATAAAGAGCAAACTATTTGTCTTTCCATTATACCTATTCTGTTTGTAGTCGTACAATGGATTGCTTTTTTTACGATAATTCCCATTGTTGTATTTGCAGATCTTATTTTATCGGTAGCCATCATGTTGCTTCTGATCATATTAGTATTAATAAAAGTACTGGAGCCCGGACCTGTCACAATTTACCGTATTATAGGCTCGATAGTCGTGTATATGTTATTGGTTAATCTTTGGTGTGTTGTCTATTTATTTGTTTTCAGGCACATCGAAGGCTCGTTTCAAATGGCGGTTATCTCCATTTACAATGAGTAGCGAGCAGAGCAATTTTTTGTATTTCAGTTATATTACTATTACTTCGACTGGTTATGGAGAAATAGTACCTATTCACCCTTTTGCCCGTTCTTTGGTTCAGGTAGAAGTTTTAACAGGTATTTTGTACCCGGTAATCCTGATTGGAAGACTCGTAGGAAATGCCAATTTTTCTTTAAACAAGTAAATTAATCATATAAATCAATTGTATATCTAAAAATAAATTAAAATGGAAAAATACGAATGTGAATAAACGAAAAGAACTCTTTGACACTATTTTGCAGTTATTTTTTATCTTCCTGCTTGTGGGGTTTTGTATCAAATTACTGATGCCCTTTTTTATGCCAATTCTTTGGGCGGCAATATTTGTCTGTAGCATTTTTCCCCTTGTTTGATTTTCTGCAAAGGATCTTAAAAGGACGAAAAACTTTGGCAGCCATAATCATCACACTTGCTATAATAGCAATCATGTTGGTACCTGTAATTTACGCCTTAAATGCTGCAACAGCAAATTTTGTAGAACTGAAAAACAGTTTTGATGCCGGCACGCTCAAAATTAGTCCACCAGGCCCGTCAATCAGAGAATGGCCCGTAATTGGTAAGCCTTTGTATGAATTTTTGCTGGCAATGTCCACAGATATGCAACAAGGTATTATTAAATATCAGGAACAAATAAAAGATGTTACATCAAGACTGATGGGAAGTGTTGTAACTTCAGGAATGGCTTATTTACAGCTTATTTTATCTGTAATTATTGCCGGAATTTTATTTGTGACGCCCGGGGGAAAAATTTTATTGATGAAATTGCTTAGAAAAGTTGCGGGAAACGAAGCAGATGAAATTATGACAATTTCAGTATCAACTGTATTTCAGGTGGTAAAAGGAATATTGGGAGTTGCGATTATTCAGACTATTATTCAGGCAATTGGATTTTTTTTAGCAGATATTCCATACGCTGGACTATTAACTTTAGTATGTCTTATATTTTCGATTTTACAGATCGGTCCAATTATCATTAATATTGGAGTTATTGTATATCTTTTTTCGACAGGCGATTCGGGTTATGCAATATGGTGGACAATATTTTTCGTAATCAGCGGATTTTCTGATAATATTTTGAAACCGCTTTTATTGGGAAAAGGGGCGCTGGTACCAATGCTCGTTATCTTCTTAGGTGTAATTGGCGGATTTATAATGTCTGGGTTTATAGGTTTGTTTGTTGGTCCAATTATATTCTCAATTGGTTATAAGCTATTTATTGCATGGTTGGATGATCATCAAGAACCGGTGGTTGATCCTTTAGAAATACCGGAAACTTTGGAATAAGTTTGATTTGAGTTAGTATAGAATGAGAAAATCCCACTTTTTGAGCGAAGTGGGATTTTTGATTTTATTCTTAAAAGTTGTTTTTTTTTATTCAACACATAGAAACATAGATTCTATTTGTGCAAAAAGAAATTAAAAAGAAACTTGCTTCTAACACATAGCCAACTATGTTTGTTTTAAAAAAGTGGAGCGCCTTTTTTAAGCATTCTAAAGCTATGTTTCTATGTGTTAAATATTTTGCTCAACGCATTAAAGTTATTCTTTATACAAAACGATTGTCGCTTTATAACCGGTGCCAACATTCCATTGGCTTGATTCAATTACAGCGCCTTTATCATCATAGACTTGAAATTCGGCTGTATTTGGTGAAGCTGAACCTTCGTTTAAGGCTTCAAAATCAATTTTATTGATACCTGGAACTAATGTTATTTTAAAACCTTGATATTCTCCATTCATTGTAACTTCTGGCTCAATTACTTTATCGTTTAAATATACTTTAATTTTATCACCATCTACAAAAGCGGCATCGCGATAACGAATTGTTGACGTATAAGTTGCTGTTTTAAAACTTCCTAAAAATTGATTTTGTCTGTAAAAAATGCCTTCAACATTTGCTGGTGACTTATACAAATTGGTATCCTTGAATAATTCTTTTGGATCAATTTTAGAAGGATCTGGTTTTTCAACAGGTGCTGGCGGATTAACTTTTGGAGCTTCTTCTTTTGGCGGTATAACTTCCTTTGTTTTTGGAGTTTTCGCCGGAATTGGCTTGTATTTGTTATCCAGTTCTTTTTGCGAATATCCTTGAACCGAAATTCCGATTACAAGAATTAAAAGCAAAAAACGTCTTTTATTTTTCAATTGTAATAAATGCATATATTCTTAAAATTAATTTGTTTGTCTCTATAAGTATAAACATCTAATTAAGAGTTTTATTGCATTTTAACTTAATTTTGGTCTATTAACAGAATAACTTTTGACAACTCTAATCTTCTTTTAGTATGGATATATTTTGGAATGTCAACTGATTTTGCATCTTTCGTAAGAGATTAAAATACAAAGTGTCTTATAATTGTATTTATAAGACTTTAAGTACTGCTTGGTTGATTTTTAAGGGGATAAATTAGATTTAATTAATTTAAAACCTTAAAATATGAACCAAAAGTTTAAAAATTTAACTAGAATTGTGCTTTTATTATGCATTATGATGCTGTTTGTAAAATGTGCAAATGATGAGAATTCGGGTCAGCAAGCCGCAAATTCAAGGGCCAAGATAGCAGAAACACAAAAGTGGTTTAACAAGTATAAAGCCGATGGTGCGAATTATTTTTTGTTGGACAGTTTGCAGTATAAATGGGACGAAGCAAAAGTTACAAATTCAGAAGATGGCACCGAAACAACTATTGTACCTATAGTCGAAAAGAAAAAGGACAATAGGGAATTTTGGGAGCAAAGATTGTACATTTACAAGACAGGCGAGAAAGATTACAAGGCGTTAGTTTATGAAATAGTAACTAATAAATATGTTCCGCTAAAAAAACATTCTATAGATGGTGGTGATTTTACAGGTTTTGTAAGTGTTTGGGATCTAAAGACTGGTTTTGTCAGAGCTGCAAGATTTGAGAATAATAAAGTTATAGAAACTGGTGTTGTTGAAATTATAGATTACACTACGAGAAACGCAACAAACAGAGCTCCAATTGAAGCACCTTGTATTTATGCTGATTTTGGTGATGGCGGATGCGGAGGCAAAAGCAACGGAGGTACTGAAACAACACTAAATGGCGGAGCATTAAGAGAAGTTGCTGTTACTGCTCCTGGTCAAGGAAGTCCAGTAGAATATTATGGACCACGTTCCCCTATTATTGGTGGCGGTGACGCAGGTAGTTATACTTCACCAAATGGAGGTGGAGTGAATACAGGAGGCGGTGGCGCAGTAACTGAAGAAGTAGTTCCTCCTAGTTGTGAAAGTTTTTATTTTACATCAAAAAAAGGAGCTAATTGGCAAGAAGCAGCAGTTAAAAATATAACCTTAAGAATTGTTATTCTTACTCAAGACAAAGTTGAAGTTACAAATACAATGATATTTCCTCAGGCAGTGCTTTTCGGCATGCCAATAAATTATAATAAAGGAAATGGCGATGTTAAAGCTGGTACAGCAGCTACAATTTCGGCTTTGTCACTTAATGAAAGTATGAAAGAAATGACTAAGCTATATAGCCACACAGTAGTAAATGAGTTAACATTACGTACTAAATTTCAAGAAATTGTAATAAAAAATTATAGACTTCACACAAATGGTGGAACTGTTAATTTCAATTCAACATCATCTTTGCCTGCAACAAATTATAGAACAAATCCGAGAGAGACTGGTCTTTGTGATAATTAATTGTGTAATACCGCGATAATTAACATAATATAAAATAGAAATAACGAATTAGGAATTATTAAATTTGAAAAATGATAGAAGATGTTTTAAGAAACTTAGCATATCTATACTACCCCAAGGATATATGTCCTTGGGATGATAGAGAAAAATATTTAAAAACTTTAGAATATAAAAGATTGCAATCTACAATCGATTATTTTGACGAAAACAAAACTATACGAAATACCATTAAAAAAGAATTTGAAGATGATATAATTTTAAAAGATTTTGAGGATTTTTCTATTTTAGACAGTAATCAAGATAGATGCTACACTTTTTATTTAAATATATTTGAAGGAGGGGAATTGTATTCAATTTCCTTGTATTTGAGTTTTTTAATTCCATATTATACAATTAGAAAACAATGGCATCCAGCTGAACCTTTTTATTCAAAAGCAAGGATTGAAGAACTTGAAAGAGAGAAATCAGATATGAGAAAAATCGATGAACTACTTCTTACTATTGAAAGTATAATTGAAACCAAACTTTTGTATGAAAAGTTTCCACAATTGTTAATTGATTATGAAATTTTAGATCTAAGTTTTGGGGATATTTATCTTGGTAATTTTACGATGTTTAATGCTTTTTTTAATAATAGAAAATAAATGAATACGATAACTAAGAGCTATTTAATTTTTCTAGCAATCAGCCTTCTTTTTGTAATATATTTTTATTTTGATATGCATCTTTATATCTATGCTTATTACGATACTTATTATTGTATAAGTTATTTCTTTTTTGCTTTACTATTTCTAATGATTGGAAGTTTAATTTACTTTTTTAGATTTCTTCAATTAAGAAAAAGAAGAGGATAAAAAGGAAAAGCTGACCAGTGCAAATAAGCCTTTTTTAGTATTATTGACAAACCACTCTCCATTTGAGAAGTGTTTGTAAACCTAGCTACGTAAACGTCTCTGACTTCGTACCATTTTACAAATATGCAATCTAAAAAAAGTCTCCAGAACTAAATTTCTTAGAGATAATTTCTACAAAACAACAACAACAACAACAACAACAATAACAAGACTTTGAAAGTTTATCAATTTCCGAGAAACAAAAAAATTGCGCAAAGTCAGAGACTTTTGCGCAGCTTTTCATTTGAACACTTCCTAGAACGGGTGTTTCTGTAATCACAGGTACATGTTCAGGTATTCCTTCTTCAACTGCTGTATATTGTAAATAAATTATTTTCTTATGACTAATAAATTTGTAAATATTAATATTGATGATCTTTCTTACAACTTTTCGGAGATAGGTGATTGTATAAAGAAATATTATCCAATAGGCCTAACAAGTGAAGATGAAAACTATTTTTCTTATTCAGGAATTGTTGCATTAAATGAAATAATTAAAAAAAATAATACAGAAGATTATTATGAAAAAGAATGGAATGTTGGTTTTTTGGAAAAATTAAAAGCAAATTTTTCTGACGTATATGGAACAACAGCGGGATTAGTTCCTAATTTTTCAGGAGTTGTTAGATTGAAAAATACTTTAGAGAGTAAAACAGAATTACATTTTTATAAAAGCTTGATAGGAAATTATTTTACTATTGAAGTTTTAGAAAACATCCATAGTAAGGAAATTTCCCATCCAATTTTTGGTAAACGAAAGATTTGGGCTATTGAAAATATAATTGTTTCACCTGTTGGAGAGTACGAAGAAGTTTTTCTTAAAGTATATCAATTAATTGTTGATAAATATAAAGGGGTGAAATTCCTTCCTTATATTTTTGATTTATACAGAGTAAACAATTTATACGTTCCCTACAACTCAAATAATAAAGAAGTAACTATTGCTGGTGCATTTTTTCAAAAATTTTCTTCTTATGATGAATCAATTACAATAATAGGGGATATCAATTACCATATTAATCGATTACAAAAAGATGGCGACAATACTCAAAATTTGCATCTTAAATAAAGGTTGATAAATATTGCGTTATAAAAGAAAGACTAACTTTAATGGTTAGCCTTTCTTTTACTAATGATGGCAAAGTAAATCTTAATTAAACAAACAATTGCTAGTAACAGATTTTATAAGAATCTTTTTGCTTGTGCGTAATTGTCATAAATAATTATAAATGAAAAAATATAAATTTATTTTACTATTCGTAATGCTTTCGTTAAAAACAATTGTGGCTGAAAGTCAGAACAAAGCCAATGAAATGGTGATAAGTCATTTTGTAAAAGCTGTTTTTTTTGAAAAGAAAACTGCAAAATTTATTGCGGATAACTATATATATTTTGAACCTATTAATAATACTAAATATAATACTAAATATAATACTGAAGATAGAATAAAGATTCTTGATAAGCATTTAAAGAAAATCAAAAAAGAAAAAACTTCTTTGATAAATCCTGCTGATTTTTCTATTGTGGCATATAATGAATATAATGGCGATAAAGTTGGTTTTTCTAAAACATCCGATAATATTTTTATTTTAATAAGTAGAAATATTCCTGTAATGTATTTTTATCTGATAAATGATAGAATATTTTCTTTTGATTATTTCAGGAAGGGCGATGAAAGTTTATTTATTACTTACTAACTCTAGATACTGAATACTTTTTTTAATAATGATAGAAAATGAAAAATAAATTTTTAATATTCATGACAATTGGCATTTTGCTATTTGTTTACTTTTACCTCTCTAATCTCTATTTTAATTTAAATGTTGGGGATACATACTATGTTATAAATTATTTTTACCCCATTTTATTTATTTTAATAATTGGAAATGTTTATTTCGGGATTAAGTTCTTTAAATTAAGAGCCAAAAATAATAAGTAACAGTACTATGGATAAACTAATTGATGATTTTGAAATTAGGTTATTTTTATGGCAAATCTTTATTGTTGCCCTTTTTGTGGCAGGAATTTACTTTATGTATAAGCTTTATAAAAAAATAAGCAAGTAATTTTAAAGGCTAACTTTTTACGGTTAGCCTTTTTTTATATTTAGATTAAAAATATTTTTCTAGTTTACAAAGCACATATTGAGAACAATTGCGCTCGATAAAATAGCGATCTTTTCTTCGTACTGAGAATAATTTGGCATGACACTTATTCTATAACCCTCTATTGATGGAGTCATTTTTTTCATTGTTCCGTTCCAGTTGTTGTTTATGGATCCAATTTGATTTTCGGAAGAATCATTAATAATAAAATCTGATTTTTTCCAGACATCGCAGATTTCTGCAATAACTTTATTTGAAGTATTTAGAATCTTGAATTCAGGTTTAAAAAAGCTAAATTTTGGATTTATCGCTCCTATTTTTTTTCCAGCAGCATCTTGTATTACAATTTCAGATTTTAAGAAATTACCTCTTTTTATGATAGTAGCTTCTAGACCGCCATTTGCGCTTCGAATTTCAATATTGAAAGGAAGTATTGATTTTCCAATCATCGTTGGAAGCACTTTTTGAATTAAACTGAACTTTTGTTTAATTCGGCCTATTCTTTCTCTTTTTTCGTTATAGATATGACAGCTTTCTTGAAAGCCATCTTTTTTGTCCACGAAATAGTTATTAGTTTCAAAGAAATCTGAAATCATAGTTTTGAGCTGGTTGGTTATTTTTTTTTTGGTGCTCAAAATTATAATTTAAGTTGCAGTTATAAATAGGTATAAATACCTGTTTGTTTGCCAAAAAATAAAATAAATGACAGTCCTGAAAGAAAATAACTACACTGATAATCACTGTACTAAAATGCGCGATTCAATTTTTTTTTAAAAGAATTTTTTAATCCTGAAATTACATTTTAGTGATAATAAATTCGCTTCGTCTGTTCATTTGATGTTGTGCTTCGGTACACGGAACTCCGTTTGAACAATTATTGATAAGCTTGGTTTCGCCATAGCCAATTGCGCTTTCAATACGCTCAGGTGCAATTCCTTGCGAGATTATGTAATCTCTCGTAGCTTTTGCTCTTCGGTCAGAAAGTTCAAGGTTGTATTGATCATTGGCACGAGAATCAGTATGAGATTCAATTTTAATGACAACCGTTGGGTATTGTGTCATCAATAAAACCACTTTATTTAACTCGATTGCAGCATCATAACGAACTTCTGATTTATTGAGATCAAAAAATATAATCCCGATTTTGATTTTCAGCAAACCATCTTTGCGTTCAATAAGAGCAGGATCAAGTCCAATAGGAACTTCAGTTATACCTGAATTTTCAGGTGTAACAATTGCTTTTGAACTAGTTGTGAAATTATCTTTTGCAGCTTCAATTGTGTAAGGAGTACGGCCAGTCGATATTGTCAGGAAACTCAAATTTTCCATCAATTCTAGAAACTGTTTCCTGCAGTTTTTGATTTTCATTATTTTTTAAAGTTACAATTGCGCCGGCAATATTTTTGTTTGAAATGGCATCAAACACATAACCGTCTATAGATTGCACGCAGCTTCTTTCAAATGAATAAATATCATCATCGCCTTTTCCGGTTTTTCTATTCGAACAAACAAAACCTTTATTGGTTTCTTCGTTTACGATATAGCCAAAATCATCCATACTACTGTTTAATGGTGCGCCTAGATTGACTGGTTCGTCAAAAACTTCATTATTTAAACGGCTCTCAAAAACATCCAGTCCGCCAAGTCCAAGGAAACCATCAGAAGCAAAATAAAGTGCTTTATCGGTAATAAAAGGAAACATTTCGCGTCCGCTGGTATTTATTTTTTCGCCAAGATTTCTCGGATTAGAATATTTGTCTTTTCCTAAAATATCGACTACAAAAATATCAGCAGAACCAATTGTTCCTGGCATATCAGAAACAAAATACAGTTTTTTTCCGTCTTTGCTCACCGTTGGCTGTCCAACGGAATAATCATCACTGTTAAAAGGAAGTTCTTTTACGTTTTCCCATTTAACAGATCCGTTATCATTTTCTACAGCTGTTGCCGAATAAATTTTTAAATTATTTACGCCTTTGCTGTCTCTTTTCAATTTCCCGTTATAGTTATTTCTGGTAAAATAAATAGTTTGTTCGTCAGGCGAAAATGCCACACAAGCTTCGTGATATTGTGTTGTAATTTCTTTTCCAAAACGTTCCTTAAAGCTAACATTTGTTTGTTGCGGACTAATTTTTCCAAGTTGCATATTTAAATAAGGCTGATCGTTCCATCCGTATTTATTTGTTTTTAAATAGGAGGAATCGATAGTTGTGGAATACACTAAATCACCTTTGTAAAACATTGGCCCCATATCAGAGTAAGCCGAATTAATTTCGAGGTTTTCAAGCAAAAACTGCGGTTTCAGCTTTTTAATATCTTCAAGAGTTACTGTTTGTAGCGAAAAATTTTGACCTCTGGCATCAGATGATTTTTGTTTTTCAGAAAAGTTTTTCATCCATTTTTTAGCCAGTTCATAGTTTTGAATGCCCTGCAAAGATTGTGCATAACGAAAATAATATTCGGCAGAAACTTCATTCGGATAATCATCAAGCAGTTTACGGTAATATTTGCTGGCATTTTCCATTTGTGTGTTGAAATAGTAAGAATCGCCAGCACGCTGCAGAATCTCTTTAGAAACATCTCCATTATTAATAGACATTTCATACGACTTTGCTGCATCAATGTAATACATTTTATCAAAAAGAGCATCAGCCGTTTTGTTCTTAGTTTGCGAATTAACCATTTGAATGGCCAGCAAGAGAAGTATAGTAATTGTTCTTTTCATATTAGGTCAGTATTAAAAGAATCTCGGAGATTTTAATCCCTTTTTGCGTGATACTAATTCAAATCGAAGCATAATTTCATGCGTTCCGCTGTTATAGTTCTGCAATTCGGTTGTGGTATAATCATAAGCGTAACCCACTGTAAATTGCGGTGTAATCTGTAAAGCGGCCATAGCACTAACAGAATCTGAAGTACGGTATGAAACACCTAGAGTGATCACTTCGTTGAACATGAAATTGGCCGAAAAATCGGCGATTAAAGGAGCGCCAGATACATATTTCAGGAGCATTGCAGGTTTAAATTTGGTATTGGCAGAAAGATCAAAAACGATTCCTCCAATTAAATATAAATGCATTCTTTCGTTTACAAGATCATCAGCAATATCATCATAATTGTATCGTTCTCTGGTCAGAAAATTTGGAATTGATAATCCGATATAATCGCGTTCGCCGTGCCAGTATAATCCAGCTCCAACGACGGGTACAAATTTATTGGTTATGTTTTCACGAAACGCGACATCAGGATCACGGTGACTGCCTTTTGTCCAGTCGATGTTTAAAACCCTGCCGCCGCCTTTTACACCAAAAGACAATTTATGGGTTTGTCCAGACTGAATAGTATATGAGAAATTAGCATCAATGTATTGCTCTTCAGAAGGACCAATTTCTTCGCTGACTACAGACAAACCAAGTCCTACATTTTTAGCAATTGGTGTGTCAAGCGAAAAAGACTGCGTGGTTGGTGCTCCGTCAAGACCAACCCACTGTGTTCTATAAATTCCTGTTATGGCTAAATGTCCCAATGATCCGGCATAAGCCGAGTTTACCGTGAGTGTATTATACATATACTGTGTGTATTGTGGTTCTTGCTGTGCGTAAGTACCAAATACAGAAAGCATTGTAATTATCGTAAAAACCTTTTTGATATCTTTAATCATAGCCAATTATTTTGGTTATCCTAATTTTTTAAATAAAGCCAGCCGGAAGTTTTTTCAGAACCATCGCCGAGATCCAGAATGTAGAAATAAGTTCCATCTGGAAGTGTTTTAGCAGATCCTTTTTCTTTACCGTCCCAAGTGTTGTCGTAACCTTTTTTGAAGTAAATTAAATTACCCCAACGGTTAAATATGGAAAGTTGATTATCTGGATATTGTGTAATGCAATCAATATAAAAAGTGTCGTTTTGACCGTCATCATTTGGTGAAAATTCATTCCAAATTTTCAAGCAATTTGGCTGTACTGTTGCACTATCTTGGTTATTAGATGCATTAGTATCAATTTGATCCATTGAAACTAGCTGAGCTATATTCAGATAATCTTTAAAATCAACAACTTTTACATTTAATGTCAGTGTTTGACTGCCTTTTGGCGCGACACTTGGAATTGTCCAAATTCCGGTTTTACCGTCATAAGTTCCAGATGTTGCAGTGGAAGTTTCTAATTCATATCCTTTTGGCAACAGATCTTTTACCTCAACATTTGTTGCTGCTAAATTTCCAAGGTTTTCGGCTGTAATGGTAAAGACTACACTGCTGTACATTGGAACATCTGTTTTATCAACTTCTTTATTTATTGCAATATCAGTTGACGGAATGTTGATGAATTCTGAATCTTCGTCATCTTCGCTTTGATCGCCATTGTCATTGTTAGGCTTGCTGTCAGGGTCAAATTGATTTGAAGCTGTAACCTGAGCCATATTTAGATAATCTACATGATCAAGCCCTTTTGGATTAGCTACTGTAACTTGATAAGTCAATGTTATACCGCCCACAGGAACAGTCAAGTTTGCCCATTTTATAGTATTGTTGCTAAATATTCCTCCGTTGCTGATGTTCGTGATATTGCGATAACCCAACGGAATGATATCATCAACGTTTACACCGGTTGCTGTACTTGGGCCAGTATTTCCAAGCTGTAATGTAAAGGTTATAACTTCATTTACATTCGCATTTTTATTGCTTACAGATTTATCTAGACTCAAATCGGCAATCGCAACATTTATTTGTAGACTATCATAATCATCTTCTGTCGTAACTCCATTATTTGGTGTTGAATCCGGATCAGGCAGATTGCTTGCCGTAATTTCTGTTGTATTTGTATATTCGCCTGCAACTCCTGTTGGTGGATTTACGGTAGTATATATATCTACAGATTGGTTATTGCCTGCAGGAACTATACCTGCGTTCCAAATACCGGTAACATAGTTGTAAAGACCACTAGTAGGACTACTGGTTACGTATTTGAATCCAGGTGGCAATAAATCTTTTACAACCACACCGCTGGCATCGGCAGGACCATCATTGGTTACCGTCACAGTGAAGATAACAGTTGACCCTACATCGTAAGTTGTATTTTGATTTAATGCTGTTTTAGTGATCGATAAATCGGCCATTACAATTACTGGTGTTACAGAAATGCTGTCATAGTCGTCTTCTGTAGTTATTCCGTTTCCTGGTGTACTGTCAGGATCATGTTGATCTGAAGTCATAATTTCAGCAGTATTTAAATATTCGTCTGCTTTACCAGTAGGACTTTTTACAAAAGCATTTATCAATAAAGTAGCACTGTTTCCAGGCAGAATAATTCCGGGTGTCCATATTCCTGTAGTTGCATTATAGCTTCCTGATGTCGAATTGAAAAATGTGTATTGATAACCAGATGGCAAAATATCTTTAATCGTAACACCAGTCGAAATACTTGGTCCATCATTAGTTACTATAACCGTAAAAGAAATTTGTGAACCAACAGCAGGAGTGAGGTTGTTGCCAACGACTTTTTTCTCTATTGAAAGATCTGTTACAGATGGAACAGGAGTCAGCAATACAGAGTTTATATCATCTTCGCCTGCAACATTATTGTTTGGAGTAGAATCTGGATCAGGTTCGTTTGAAGAATAAACTTCTGCAATATTATTATAATCTCCGGTCGTATTCACTTTAGCTCCTATTAATAAAGATTCTGAACCACCATTTGGTATTGTTCCAATGTTCCATATTCCAGTTGTATTAAAATATTGTCCGGCTGTTGAGCTGTAAACAATATATTCATAGCCACTTGGAAGCAAATCTTTTACGCTTACTCCGGTTGCTGCCTGTGGACCGCTGTTTTTTACCGTTATTTCAAATGTTACCGTTGCACCAAATATTGGACTTAAATTACCGCCAATAACCGCTTTTGTAAGAGATAAATCAGCCATAGGGACAGTTGGAGAAACCGTTGCCGTTGCATAATCATCTTCTGTAGTAACTCCGTTATTTGGTGTTGAATTTGGATCTGGCAGATTGCTAGCCGTAACTTCAGCAACATTCACATAATTGCCAGAAGCATTTACTGTTGCGGTTATTTGTAAAGTCTGAGAATCACCATTTAATAAAGAACCGATATTCCATCTTCCGGTCGTTTTGTTATAAGTTCCTTTAGTAGCGGTATAGTTGCCAAAAGTATATCCTGTTGGAAGTAAATCAGTAACTGCAACACCAGCCGTGTTTTGAGGACCGCTGTTTGTTATAATAACTTCAAAAGTAACTGAAGAGCCAATTAGAGGCGTTGCATTATTTACTGTTTTAGTTAACGATAAATTTGATGCTTGTGTAATTGGAACTGTTGTCGCAGTGGCATAATCATCTTCTGTTGCAGCTCCATTATTTGGAGTTGAATCCGGATCAGGAAGGCTAGCGGCTGTAATCTCGGCTATATTTGTATAATAACCCGTAAGATTAACAGTTGCAGTTACCTGAAGCGTTTCAGACTGTCCGTTATTAAGATTTCCTACCGTCCACAACCCAGTTGTTGGATTATAAGTTCCAGTTGAAACCGTAAATGCGCTAAAAGTGTATCCTGTTGGAAGCAGATCTGTAACCTGAACACCTGTATTATCCTGCGGGCCATTATTGGTAACAACAACTTCAAAAGTAACCTGTGAACCAACTAAAGGTGTTGTATTGTTTACGGTTTTGGTGATTGATAAGTCAGAAGCTTGTGATGTTGGAGTAATTGTTGCTGTAGCATAATCATCTTCTGTTGTTGAAGCATTATTTGGTGTTGAATCCGGATCTTGCAGACCAGCTGCAGTTATTTCAGCTATATTTAGATAATTACCTGCTGGATTAACAATTGCTGTTATTTGAAGTGTTTCTGATTTTCCGTTATTAAGATTTCCTACCGTCCACAATCCAGTTGTTGGATTATAAGTTCCGGTTGAAACTGTAAATGCGCTAAATGTATATCCTGTTGGAAGCAGATCTGTAACCTGAACACCGGTATTATCCTGCGGACCATTATTTGTTACTACTACTTCAAAAGTTACCTGTGAACCCACTAAAGGCGTTTGATTGTTTACGGTTTTCGTAATAAACAAATCAGCTGATTGAAGAACTGGAACAGTTGCAATTTCTGCATAATCGTCTTCAGTAATAGTTCCGTTATTTGGTGTTGAATCCGGATCTGGAAGATCACTTGCTGTAACTTCAGCAGAATTTAAATATGTTCCTGTTGAATTTACACTTGCCGTTATTTGTAAAGTATGCGAAGCGCCGTTTAAAACACTTCCTACCGTCCATAATCCTGTTGCGGAATCATAGCTTCCCGCAGTTGCTGTGTAGGAAACATAGGTATATCCCGTAGGCAATAAATCTGTTACGGTAATTCCGTTTGTATCCTGAGGCCCGGCATTGCTGACCTGAACGCTGAAAGTTATCTGCGAACCCACTAAAGGCGTTGCATTGTTTACGGTTTTGGTAAGTGATAAATCAGCTGATTGAAGAACTGGCACAGTTGCAATTTCGGCATAATCTTCTTCTGTTGTTACAGCATTATTAGGAGCTGAATCCGGATCAGGAAGACTGCTTGCTGTAACCTCGGCAGAATTAAGATAAACTCCTGCTGGATTTACAGTTGCTGTTATCTGCAAAGTTTGCGAAGCGCCGTTTAATAGACTTCCTACGGTCCATAATCCAGTTACGGAATCGTAGTTTCCGACAGTTGCAGTGTAGGAAACATAGGTATATCCCGTAGGCAATAAATCTGTTACCGCAACTCCGTTTGTATCCTGAGGTCCTGCATTATTGACCTGAACACTGAAAGTTACCTGCGAACCAACTAAAGGCGTTGCATTGTTTACGGTTTTGGTAATTGACAAATCAGCTGATTGAAGAACAGGAACAGTTGCAATTTCTGCATAATCGTCTTCTGTTGTTACGGCATTATTAGGAGTTGAATCTGGATCTTGCAGACCAGCTGCAGTTATTTCAGCAATATTCAGATAATCGCCTGTCGGATTAACATTTGCTGTTATTTGAAGCGTTTCTGATTGTCCGTTATTAAGATTTCCTACCGTCCACAATCCAGTTGTCGGATTATAAGTTCCGGTTGAAACCGTAAATGCGCTAAAGTTATATCCTGTTGGAAGCAGATCTGTAACCTGAACACCTGTATTATCCTGCGGGCCATTATTGGTAACAACAACTTCAAAAGTTACCTGTGAACCCACTAAAGGCGTTGCATTGTTTACGGTTTTGGTTAAAGACAAATCAGAAGACTGACTTGTTGGAACAGTTGCAATTTCTGCATAATCGTCTTCTGTTGTTACAGTATTATTAGGAGCTGAATCCGGATCAGGAAGACTGCTTGCTGTAACCTCGGCAGAGTTTAGATAAATACCTGTTGAATTTACAGTTGCTGTAATTTGTAAAGTATGCGAAGCGCCGTTTAGTAAACTTCCCACAGTCCATAATCCGGTTGCAGAATCGTAGTTTCCGGCAGTTGCAGTGTATGAAACATAGGTATATCCCGTAGGCAACAAGTCTGTTATGGCAACTCCGTTTGTATCCTGAGGTCCTGCATTGCTTACCTGAACACTGAAAGTTACCTGTGAACCCACTAAAGGCGTTGAATTGTTTACGGTTTTCGTAATAGACAAATCAGCTGATTGAAGAACTGGAATAGTTGCAATTTCTGCGTAATCATCTTCTGTTGTTACGGCATTATTAGGAGTTGAATCTGGATCAGGAAGACTGCTTGCTGTAACCTCGGCAGAGTTTAGATAAATACCTGTTGAATTTACAGTTGCTGTAATTTGTAAAGTATGCGAAGCGCCGTTTAGTAAACTTCCCACAGTCCATAATCCTGTTGTGGAATCATAGCTTCCCGCAGTTGCTGTGTAGGAAACATAGGTATATCCCGTAGGCAATAAATCTGTTACGGCAATTCCGTTTGTATCTTGAGGCCCGGCATTGCTGACCTGAACGCTGAAAGTTACCTGTGAACCTACCAAAGGTGTTGCATTGCTTACGGTTTTAGTCAGAGACAAATCAGAAGCTTGACTTATAGGTGTTGTTGTGGCTTCTGCATAATCATCTTCCGTATTTGGGCCGTTATTTGGATCAGAGTCAAAATCATCAACATCTGTCGCAGTTACTTCAGCACTATTAGTGTAATTCCCAGTTGGATTTACTGTTGCTGTTATTTGAAGCGTTTCAGATTTTCCATTAATTATGTTGCCAATAATCCATAATCCAGTTGCCGGATTATATGTTCCAGATGATATAGAATATGAATTATAAGTATAACCAGAAGGAAGTAAATCGGTCACTTGAACACCAGTATTGTCAAGTGTACCATTATTTGTTACTACAATTTCAAAAGTAACTTGCGAACCAACTAATGGAGTTGTATTATTAACTGTTTTGGTCAATGATAAATCAGAATCAAAGGTTAGTCTTATAGGTGTAATTGTTGCACTTGCATAATCATCTTCTGTAACAACTCCATTATTTGGCGTTGAATCAGGATCAATAAGATCAGCTGTAGTTACTTCAGCAACATTCTGATAAATTCCAGCGTCATTAATAATTGCAATTATTTGTAAAGTTTCTGACTGACCCGATGGTAAATTACCAATGTCCCATATTCCTGTAGCTGAATTATAAGTTCCAGTTGAATTTGTAAAACTAGTGAAAGTATATCCTGATGGAAGCAAATCTGTGACCTGAACCCCAGTATTATTTTGTGGACCATTATTAGTTACGACAATTTCAAAAGTAATTGGGTCACCAATAATTTCGGTTGTATTTTTAAATATTTTGGTTAAAGATAAATCAGAAGACAGAGCCACTGGTGTAATTGTTGCGGTTGCATAGTCGTCTTCTGTATTAGTTCCGTTATTAGGAGTTGAATCCGGATCAGGAAGACTGCTTGCTGTAACCTCGGCAGTATTTAAATATGTTCCTGTTGAATTTACAGTTGCTATAATTTGTAAAGTATGAGAAGCGCCGTTTAGTAGACTTCCTACAGTCCATAATCCTGTTACGGAATCATAGCTTCCCGCAGTTGCTGTGTAGGAAACATAGGTATATCCCGTAGGCAATAAATCTGTTACCGCAACTCCGTTTGTATCCTGAGGTCCTGCATTGCTGACCTGAACACTGAAAGTAACCTGCGAACCAACTAATGGCGTTGCATTGTTTACGGTTTTAGTGATTGATAAATCTGCTGACTGAAGAACCGGAACAGTTGCAATTTCGGCATAATCATCTTCTGTTGTTACGGCATTATTAGGAGTTGAATCTGGATCCGGAAGACTGCTTGCTGTAACCTCGGCAGTATTTAAATAAGTTCCAGTAGCGTTCACAGTTGCTGTTATCTGCAAAGTTTGCGAAGCGCTGTTTAATAAGCTTCCTACGGTCCATAATCCTGTTGCTGCATCATAGTTTCCAGCTGTTGAGGTATACGAAACATAGGTATATCCAGATGGCAACAAGTCTGTTACAGCAACTCCGTTTGTATCCTGAGGTCCGGCATTGCTTACTTGAACACTGAAAGTAACCTGCGAACCCACTAAAGGCGTTGCATTGTTTACGGTTTTGGTAAGAGACAAATCTGCTGATTGAAGAACTGGAATAGTTGAAATTTCTGCATAATCGTCTTCTGTTGTTACAGCATTATTAGGAGTTGAATCCGGATCAGGAAGACTGCTTGCTGTAACCTCGGCAGTATTTAAATAAGTTCCTGTTGGATTTACAGTTGCAGTTATCTGCAAAGTATGCGAAGCTCCGTTTAATACACTTCCTACAGTCCATAATCCTGTTGCTGCATCGTAGTTTCCAGCAGTTGCTGTGTACGAAACATAGGTATATCCAGATGGCAACAAGTCTGTTACGGCAACTCCGTTTGTATCCTGAGGTCCTGCATTGCTTACCTGAACACTGAAAGTAACCTGCGAACCCACTAAAGGCGTTGGATTGTTTACGGTTTTGGTCAGAGACAAATCAGAAGACTGACTTGTTGGAACAGTTGCAATTTCTGCATAATCGTCTTCTGTATTAGTTCCATTATTTGGAGTTGAATCTGGATCTGGAAGATCACTTGCTGTAACCTCGGCAGAGTTTAGATAAATACCTGTTGAATTTACAGTTGCTCTTATTTGAAGTGTTTCTGAATCTCCATTCAATAAATTTCCAACTGTCCATAATCCAGTTGTCGGATTATATGTGCCGGTTGAAACCGTAAATCCTACATAAGTATATCCTGATGGAAGTAGATCTGTAACCTGAATACCTGTATTATCCTGCGGGCCATTATTGGTTACAACAACTTCAAAGGTAACTTGAGAACCTACTACTGGCGTTGCATTATTTACTGTTTTTGTCAAAGATAAATCAGAAGATAGCGCAACAGGAGTTGTTGCAGCGCTTGCATAATCATCTTCGGTCGTAACATTATTATTTGGAGTTGAATCCGGATCAGGAACATCTGCTCCAGTAATTTCTGCAATATTAAGATAATCACCACCTGCATTTACTGTAGCAGTAAGTTGCAATGTTTCTATTTTGCTATTAGCCAGATTCCCAATAGTCCAGACTCCCGTTGCCGAATTATAAGTTCCTGTAGATACAGTATAATTGCTAAAAGTATATCCAGATGGAAGTGAGTCGGTAATCTGAACTCCTGTGTTGTCTTGTGGACCATTATTGGTTACAACAATTTCGAAAGTAACTTGCGTGCCAACCAAAGGAGTAGCATTATTAACTGTTTTAGTTAAAGATAAATCTGAAGAGGCTGGTATTGGTGTCACGACAGCATTAGCTTCATCATCTTCACTTTGATCTCCGTCATCATTATTTGGAGTGGAATCCGGATCAGGCAGATCACTGGCTGTTACTTGAGTTATATTTGTATAATTACCCGTTGCAAGTACCTTTGCATCAAGAATCAATGATTCAGAAACTCCCGAATCAACTGTACCAACGTTCCATATTCCAGTAGTACTGTTATATAATCCTGCTGAGGAACTATAATTTATAAATTCGTATCCAGAAGGCAGTAAATCTGCAATTTGCACTCCAGTGGCATTATTTGGACCACCATTTGTAATAACAAGTTCAAATGAAACCTGCGTACCTACAACTGGACTTGTATTTCCGGCTACTACATTTTTGACTAATGATAAATCTGCAGAAGGACCGATAAAAGTAATTGAGGCATTGTCTTCATCATCTTCGGTCTGACTGCCGGTATCATTATTAGGAGTACTGTCAGGATCAGGCAAATCGCTTGCTGTGATTTGTGCTGTATTTAAATAAGTGCCAGAAGGATTTACCGTCGCAGTGAAAGTCAAATTCATATTCGAGCCATTTGCCAGAACTAAATTTTGCCATTCTAATGCCGCAGTTGCTGTTTGATAAATTCCTCCGTTTGAAACAGAGCCGGGAACTAAAGTATATCCTGTAGGAATAATATCTCTAATGTCAATTCCAGTAGCATCTCCAGGTCCCTTATTAGCAAGATTCAATGTAAACTGCACTTGATCTCCTGCTGCAGCTGATGTAGGCGAAACTGCTTTTGTAAGCTCTAAATCTGCTGTTTGTAAAGTGATAACAGCATCATCCATATCATCTTCAGCAAGCCCATTTCCAGGTGTACTGTCAGGATCAAGTTGATCAGCAGTTTGAATTTCTGCAACATTAATGTAATTTGGAGGTCCTGTGACATTTACGGTAGCTCTTATTTGAAGTGAAATAGAGTTTCCATTATTTAAATTTCCCACATTCCAGATACCAGTTGTATTATTGTATTTGCCAGCTCCATTGTCACTCACATAAGTATATCCCGCTGGCAATCTGTCAAGAACTCTTATTCCGGTTCCATTATTAGGACCGCTGTTGGTTACGGTAATCGTAAATATTACACCGTCATTTATGCTTACAGTTGAAGGTGAAACCGATTTTTGAAGAGACAAGTCGGCAACATCAAGTATCACTTCAGCATCATCTTGATCATCTTCTGAGAGTATATTATTGTTTGGCGTACTGTCAGAGTCAAACTGATCAGAAGCAATAATTTCGGCGACATTTACATACGAGCCATTAGGATCAATCGTTGCATCAAAAGTTAAATTTACTCTGTCACCATTAGGAATTGTAAGATTGCTCCATGTTATGGTTTTATTTCCAATATTGTACTGTCCGGCTAAATTAACAGAACCAGGTACAATTGTAAAGCCAGTAGGAAGATAATCTCTTACAGCTACATTCGTAGCATCTACTGTTCCGCCAAGTGAGTTATTATTAAAAACTTGTATGTTGAAAGTTACCACATTACCAGCACTTCCTCTGGCCGGAGTAACTGTTTTTGTCAATTCAAGATCGGCTACTGATAATATTGTAAGCAACATTGTATCAGAAGAAACAGGGCAATTTCCGTTGCTAACCGTCCATCGCAGTTCATAAGTTCCCGATACAGTTCCTGTAACCCCTGTAGTTGGAGAAGTTTCATTTACAAATCCTACAGTACTTGGCCCTGAAACTTGCGTCCAGATTCCTGTACCGACTGCAGGTACAGTGGCATTCATATTTACGGGTTGAAACTGTGGGATAGTTTGATTTGGCCCAGCAAAAGCTGTCGAAGGAGAATCATAAATGGTTACAAGAACCGAATCTTCAGACGTACATCCATTTGCATTTAGCGTTGTTGTTGTCCAAAGAAATTCATAAGTTCCAGGCACTAAGCCAAGCATTACAGAATTTGGATCATTTGGTGCTCCAATTGCAGCTGTATTAGGGCCAGATACTTGTGTCCATGTACCAACACCTGAAAGTACAGGAGTAGCGGCCATAGTAGCATTTGCAACATCACATAATTCCTGATCAGGCCCAGCATGTGCTACTGATGGAGGATTGTCATTAAATGTTATAGAAACAGTATCTGAAGAAGGACTACATAACGATGGGCTTGTAAAAGGACCATTTGTTACCGTCCAGGTCAACACATAAGTACCTAAAGTTGTAATATTAGATAAAGTTGTTACAGGACTATTAGGGCTATCAATTACGACAGCTCCGTTAGAAGGATCATCTCCCGGGTTGGCAAATGACCAAGTTCCGATTCCAACTGTTGGAGGCACGGCGGCTGTCTGATAAGATGTCTGACAGGCAACGGTGTCATCTGGACCTGCATTTGCAGTACTAGGAGCGGCATTCATTTCAATTCGGACTATATCTGATAAATTTCTGCACGAAGTACTTTCAAATACCCATTCAAGAATATAAAGACCTGGTACTGTTAAGTTAGAAACCGTTGTTGTTGGACTATTTGGATTGTCAATTACAGCTACATTGCCAGATGGTTGAAATACAAAACGCCATTCAGCAACACTAACATCTGCTGGAGGGCTGTTTCCTGCTAAAGTAGCTATGCCTCCAACATCTGCAATACATAAAGTTTGGTCAGGTCCCGCATTCGGGTCAACACTTGCTCCACTGAAAATTTGTATGTTTACAGAGTCTGACGATCCTGCACAAATTGAATTATCTGGATTTGTAAAAGAAGCTGTTGTATAGGTAAATACATAACTATTTCCTGGAACTACGGTTGCATTTGCAACGTAACTATTAGGTGGAGACTGCGTAATAACAACGTCCGCTGTATTACCACTTGTGCTTGTTAATGTCCATGTTCCGGTAGAATTTTCATTTCCAACGAGCTGTACACTTGTAACATCACAAAAGCTCTGATCTGCTCCCGCATTTGCTGCCGGAGTAACAACTATGGTAACATCATCAGAAGTACCCGGACAAACGAAAACACTCTTCGCAGACATCGTCCATCTAAAGGTATAGGTACCTGCAACAAGTCCATTAATGACAGTATTAGGATCTGACGGATCAACTATATTTGGCTGATTTGGTGCACCAGTTAAAACAGACCATTTTCCGCTTTCAAAGAAACTATCAAAAGTATTTGCAGCCATTGTCACACTAGTACTGTTACAGACATTTTGATCTGGTCCTGCACTGGCAGGATTTGGCGGAATTCCGATAGTTAAATTAATATCGTCGAAAGCTTGTCCACATGTGTCGGCATTTACGGTCCATCTAAAAATGTAAAATCCACTGTAAGTAAAAGTGAAAACAGCATTTGGATCGTGCTCATCACTTATAGTGTAGTTTCCAAAACCAGAAATTCTGGTCCATGTACCAGCGGAGCCACTGCTGGCAGTTGCAGCCATAGTAATGGTGTTTCCGCAGATTTCCTGATCTGGGCCTGCATTTGCTAGCGGTGTCTCCGCAATTGTCACTTTTACATCATCTGTGTTTGAAATACAAGTTCTCAATATAGATGTAATAGTCCATGTAAAAGTATAAGTACCACTTCCGGGCACTGTAACAAGGGCATTGGGATCAGTTATGTCTGAAAAGGTCACGCCTGCAGATGGTACAACTGTCCAGGTACCAAATTCATTAGAGGGAACTGTATTACCGCTTAAATTAAAAGAAGTTGTTCCAGAAGGGTAACATGCATCGTCACCAGCATCTGAAATTGAGGATGCAGTATTATTATTGGTAATAATATCTACATCATCTGAAACAGAAGAACTACATGAAGGGCCAGGATGGAGGTAAGAAATCGACCATCGCAATCTATAGACAGAAGTATTGGATGCAAAACCTGTGGCTATAGCATTTGGATCATTTACATTTGAAAAAGTAATGGGATTTGGACCAGAAACCTGACTCCATGTACCAATTTCCCCGGCTTGTGCAGGCGCAGCAGCGAGAGGTACCTGTGAATTGACACAAACAAGCTGATCCGATCCTGCATCAGCATCAACTAAGTTGCTTCCGGATACATATATGGTAACGGTAGAAACAGAAAAACCGCATGTTGCACCACCGCCTTTTGTTATATATTGAAAAACATACGTTCCTGGAATCAAACCGCTAACCTGAGTATCGACTGCAAAAGCATCAGCAATTACGGCATCATTTGGACCGCTAAGCTGGCTCCATAAGTGACGACCATCACCTGTTACAACTCCAGACAGGATTGTTGTGGTATCTCCACAAGGCAAACTTACATCAGAGCCTGCATTAGAAGGCGTTGGATCACCAGAAACTAATATATTTAAGGAATCAAAGCCGTAATCACAGCCAATAGGAAGAGATCCGTTTTCTCGTCTAATGAATTCGACAGTATAATCTCCGGAAACGGTCAAGGTTAAGGTCAAAGAGTTTCCAATAGTTTGTACAGCAGTTGGAAATGGCCCTAACGGAGAAGTACTCGGACCACTCACAATCCTATATTGATTTATTCCCGAACCAGTTACGGCAAGATCAATATCAAATACAGTTTCATCACAGCTTCCCACGATGTCGTCTCCATTATTTGCTACAATTGTTCTAGTTGCGCCATAATATACAATATTGTAATCTTTAGAAAACACACAGCCTGTATTGTTATTTGTCAGTGTATATCTAAATTTATAAGGATCTCCGGCATCAGAAATACCAGTAATCAGAGTAGTAGGGTTGGTAGGGGAAACGATTGTTGCAGGAGCTCCAGAGATTTGTGTCCAAAGTACTGTTTCACCTGCATATAATGGTGTTTGAGCTTGAAGTGTTACCTGAGTAATGGTATTATCACAAAATGAGATATTTTCATCTCCTCCCGGTATAACTGTAACATCTTGAGTAGCAGGAGGTACTGTAATCGTAACAAGATCATTTCCAGAAGCACATGGTCCAGTGACCGTCCATCTAAAAGTATAAGTTCCTTCAATAAGATTCGAAACTTGTGTGTTATTAGAGCCTGGATTACTTATTGTTGGTGTATTAGGACCGCTTACAAAAGTCCATTGTCCATTTTGACCATTTAAACCGCAACCGCCGTAAGTTCCATTTAAGTTTGTACTTTGAGTAGTGGTATAACAATTGCTTAAAGACTGATCTGGTCCAGCCGAAACAGGTTTAACACCTCCATAATTGGTTACTGTAATTTGTGATGTCGTTCTGCATCGTTGTCCTGCAGCATATTCTGGCCCCTCAATTACCCATTGAATTGTTGTAACACCACAACTTGTAGCGGGTAAAGTTATAGTTGAGGTTGGCAGATTTGGAAAATTAATTACGACACCGGCATTATTGGCACCTACTATTTCCCACAAACCCGTTTCGCCACTATTTTGAGGCGCATTGGCCGAAATAGTAAGTGTTCCAGAACTATTAGGACAACTTGCAATATTTGCGCCGGCATTTGCCTGAGTGATTGGCTGTACGTTGACTACTTTATCTTGATAAGCCAAAACACCATCTCCGCAAGTGGCGCTATATCTAAAAATATAAGTATTCCCTCCTGTATAACCAGAAACCGTAGTACTGGTGCTATTAGGAGAATTTATCACAACTGTTGGCCCTGATATTTGTGTCCAAGAGACAGTGCCAATGATAGGAGTTGGCGTACTTCCTTCTAAGACTAAAGCATCAGTTTCGCAAATAGTAACATTTAATATTCCTGCATTTACAGTACAGTTTTGGGCATTTAAGCTTATTGTACCTAGGATTATTAAAATAATTGCTAAATACAGTTTTTTAGAAAAATTAGTCACTGCAGTATTAAGGTAAAAATGTGGCATAAGCAATCAGAATTTTAAAGGCGGCAGAAATGATTTACAGCCACCTTAAATTAATAATTACGTTGTATGAATTAAATATTACGTTGTGTGTGATTTTGCAGGTTGCGATTTAATTGTATGGGTGGGATATTCAAAGTTATAAAAACGATAGGTGTGAAGCGTGTTTTTTAATGTTTCAAGTTATAAAATGAAACAATAAATTAGATATTGAAACATGTAAATGAGGTGATATTGAACATTTTTAAGAAATATAAGTTCATTTAAAGCTTGTTTTTCAGCAAATCACAAAAAATAATTTTTGGTTTATTTTAATAAAAACAACTTTTTTGCATTTAAAAAGAGAAAAACTTTAAAAGAAAATACAATTATAGAAGCGATTGAAACATCCATTTTTCTTTAAGAAAAAAATAACAGAAGCACACTCAATTCTAATGTTATTTTAATGTAGCGCCGAAAATTTCGTTCTAACTTGCGCCCTTATTAAGAATAGAAAAATGCTGAAAAAAATTAAAAATAGTATCTTTTGTAAATGCGTTCATGCATTGCTCATCGGTTATTTTTTAATGAACAGTATTAATTTTTCTGGAACATTTGCAAGAATTGTAAATAACAACACTGAACAACATTCTGTAAAAGGAATAACCTGCAATTTCCTGAAAAAAATATTCAAATGTGACAGAATCTCTAAAGAATTAGATGATTATGAAACAAAAGAATCAAAAACTACGAAACAAGCAAAAGGTATTCCGTTATTCGAATATATTATTCCTTTCGATTCGTCAATAGCTAATTTGTATTTTCAGGTGACTGCTAAAACCAATAAATACATCAATAATCCAATTTTCTCTTTTGGATTTCATGGCAAAATTCATTTGCGTCCTCCCCAAAACATTGTATAAGTAGTTTTTTCTTATGCAAAAAATCATATACTAAATCCATAGTATAAGTTTTTTCGTATGTTATTAATTATCTATTAATGTAATATTTATACATAAATACATGACACCTTTAAAACGTTTTTACAACTTGCTTACACTGGATAAGCGCGATGTATATCAAATTATATTTTACGCCGCATTTGCCGGTTTAGTAAACCTTTCTCTTCCTTTAGGAATTCAAGCTATTATCAACTTTATTCAAAGCGGACAGCTAAGTGTTTCTTGGATTGTCTTAGTAATTCTGGTAACAATTGGAGTTGGTTTTGGCGGTGTTCTGACTATTTTGCAACTCCGAATTGTAGAGAATCTGCAGCAGCGAATTTTTGTGCGTTCATCCTTTGAATTCGCTTACAGAATACCTTTGATAAAATTCAAAGAAATGTATTCTGAATATGCTCCCGAAAAAGCAAACCGATTTTTCGACACACTTATGGTTCAAAAAGGAACCGCAAAATTGCTTCTAGATTTCTGTACTGCTTTTTTACAAGTTGGACTTGGGATCATTTTGTTGGTTTTATACCATTCCTTTTTTATGGTAATTGGGCTTTTGTTCATGGTCATTTTATACGTCATTTTCAAATTCTCTTATAAAGATGGTCTTGAAACAAGTCTCAACGAATCAAAATTCAAATACAAAGTGGCAGCCTGGATTCAGGAAATCGCTCGAAATCGTGAAAGCTTTCGCAGAAAAGGTGGTTTCGAATACGCATTAAAACGTAATGATGGTTATGTAACGCAATATGTAAATTACCGTGAAAAGCATTTTCAGGTAATGAAAAAACAATATATTCAGCTTACTATTTTTAAAGTTATTGTTACGGCTGCCTTATTATCAATTGGTGGTTTTCTGGTAATTCACCATCAAATGAACATTGGGCAGTTTGTAGCAGCTGAAATTGTTATTGTATTGCTGATCAACTCCGTAGAAAAAATCATCTTCGGATTAGAATCATTTTATGATGTTTTAACTTCTGTAGAAAAAATTGGCCAAGTAACTGATATGGAAACTTCATGCATTCCTGAAAAATCAGCAATAAATGAAGGCGGAATTACAATCGAAACTGAAAGTGTAGCTTATAATTATCCAGCTCACAATAAAAAATCATTAAAAAATATCAATCTGAAAGTAAATCAGGGCGAAAAAATAATATTGCGCGGAACAAATGGTGCTGGAAAAAGTACACTGCTTCGATTGCTTGCAGGTTTACTTGAGCCAGAAAGCGGCGCAATGTATGTGACCGATACTTTTATGAATCGTCTTGACGAGGATAGCTACAGAGCGCAATCGGGTACTTATTTGCAAGGCGATACACTTTTTGCTGGCACAATTAGAGAGAATATTCTTTTTGGAAATGAGGAACTTAACAATGATGATTTAAAATGGGCTTTAGACAGCGTTGGTTTGACGCCAGATATTAAAACTTTTCCTAACGGTTTAGAACATCAAGTTCATCCGGGAGGACATGAACTTTCGGCTTCAGATATTCAAAAGATATTGCTTGCCCGAAGTATCGTTCATAGACCTAACATACTATTCCTTGAAGATCCAGTTGATAAAATGGACGAATTGACATCAGGGAAAATTGTTGATTTTTTACTTTCTGAAGAAAATGACTGGACGGTAATCGTAACTTCTAAAAATGATATTTGGAAGAATAAATGCGACCGTATGATAACGATTGACGACGGAAAAATTATTAACGACCTAAAGCTATAATCATGCTCAATATATCTAAAGATAATAATGTACTTATAACTCCGGGAAAATATACGTCTATTACAAGCGTTGCCCGAAGACCTCATTATAAAATTTTAAACAGAGTCATAATCGGATTTTTATTGTTTTCTGTTGGCTGTCTTTTTCTTCCTTGGACTCAGAATATTTCAGGAAGCGGTTCGGTTACAACATTAAAACCCGATCAAAGACCTCAGACAATTCATAATGCAATTGCCGGAAGAATCGAAAAATGGTACGTGCAGGAAGGTGATTATGTTAAAAAAGGTGATACGATTGTTTTTATTTCTGAAGTAAAAGAGGATTATTTAGATCCGAATCTTGTTGGAAATACAAAACAACAAGTTGATGCTAAAAAAATGGCTGTAGAATCCTATGGCGACAAAGTTAATTCTCTTGATGTTCAGGCAAAATCGCTTAGTACAGAAAGAGAATTGAAACTGCAACAGGCTCAGAACAAAATCAAACAGGCACAGCTGAAAATTAAAAGTGACAGCATGGATCTTGTAGCCATTAAAACGCAATTGCGAATTGCTACAACACAGTTTGATCGTTCGACAGCGCTTAATAAAGAAGGTTTAAAACCAATGACGGATGTTGAGCAAAAAAGATTAAAACTTCAGGAATCTGAAGCGTATATCATCACACAGCAAAACAAGCTTTTAAGCAGTAAAAACGAATTGATAAATGCCAGAGTCGAAATTAACCGAATTTCAGCTGAATATGCTGAGAAAATTTCGAAATCAAGAAGCGATAAATTCACTGCTTTAAGCACGCAATATGATACAGAAGCTCAGGTAAATAAACTTGAAAATCAATATGTGAATTACAGTCTCAGAAATGGTTTATACTACATTACGGCACCACAAAGCGGTTATGTAAATCGTGCTTTATTGGCTGGTCTTGGCGAAACAATTAAAGAAGGAACTCCAATTGTGAGTATCATGCCATCAATTTATGATATTGCGGTTGAAACGTATGTTGATCCAATCGATTTACCGTTAGTGCATCGCGGTGCAAAAGTCCGCGTTTGGTTTGACGGATGGCCAAGAATTGTCTTTTCAGGGTGGCCGGGATTATCTTATGGAACCTATGGGGGACGAATTGTAGCAATTGAAAATTTTATTAGTTCCAATGGAAAATACAGAGTGCTTATTTCGCCAGATGGAGAAGATAATAAATGGCCAAAAGAATTGAGTATTGGAGCAGGAGCACAAAGTATTGCTTTATTAGAAACGGTTTCTGTATGGTATGAAGTATGGCGAAACCTAAATGGTTTTCCGCCAAATTATTACAAGGCAGATGAAAAAGAGGCAAAAAATGGCAAAGACAAAAAATAATTTGAAATACGTAGTGAGACTGTTTTCTTTCTTGTTTTTATTCGGATTTTCTGTTTCGTACAGTCAGGATTTTAATAAAGAAGAATTGAGTTATGACGAATTTTTAGGATATGTAAAAAAATATCATCCGCTGGTAAAACAGGCCAATCTAGAAATCAGCAATGCTCAAGCTGCGCTTATGGTGGCGCGTGGCGGATTTGATCCAAAAATTGAAGTCGATTATAGTAAAAAAGAGTTTAAAGGAACTGAATATTATTCGCTTTTAAACAGCAGTTTTAAAATTCCAACTTGGTACGGAATCGAAATAAAAGCTGGTTTTGATGATACTGACGGACAATATTTTAATCCGCAGAATAAAACGCCTGAAGCGGGTTTGACTTCGCTTGGCGTAAGCGTTGCTTTAGGCCAGGGAATGTTCATCAATCAAAGAATGGCAGATGTTAGAGAAGGAAAATTGCAGTTAAAATTAAGCGATGCACAACGAAAATTGAAAGCAATTGAAGTTTTATACAAAGCCAGTGAAGCCTATTTTGAATGGAGAAAAAGCTATAACGAAGCAACACTTTATAATCGATATTTAGGTTTTGCAAGCACTCGTTTTGCTGGTGTAAAAAAGTTGATCGAATTAGGCGATGCTCCTGCAATTGACAGTGTTGAAGCTGGAATTACAGTAAGAAACAGACAACTGAATGTTGAAAATGGAAATCTAAAATTGGCTAAAGCCAAATTATATCTGTCCAATTATTTATGGATTGAAAATGTTCCGGTTGAATTAGATGAAATGGTCAAGCCGGAAGAAAATCTGATTCAGACATTAGAAACAACATTGAAAACGGATGCCATGATGGTAAGTGTTGAAAATCTGGAATCGCATCCCAAACTTCAGGCATTGGAAACAAAAATGGATATGTTGGAAATCAACAGAAAACTAAAAGCAAATTCATTGCTTCCAAAATTGAATGTTGGTTATAACTATATTTCTGAGCCTTCTTATTTCAGTTCTTTTAATGCCGATGATTATAAGTTTAATGTCGATTTCAGTATTCCAATTTTCTTGAGAAAAGAAAGAGGAAGTTTAAAATTGGCAAAATTCAAAATTCAGGACATTCAGTTTGATATCGAACAGCAAAAATTGGAGCTTAAAAATAAAATCAAAGCACAGCAAACTGAAATTGCCTCTTTAAAAAGACAAAAAAAGGTGATTGATAATCTGGTAAAAGATTATTTGACGATGTTGAATTCAGAAGAAAAACTGTTTTCATTCGGCGAAAGCTCTATTTTCCTGATTAATTCCAGAGAAAATAATCTGGTAAGTGCAAAATTGTCGCAAATCAGCATCGAAAATCAGTTCTATATTTCAAATGCTGAATTGTATAAAATACTGGCAAATCCAGATTAAGAATAAGTTGTTTTTTTACTTAGTTGTTGGTTATATTGAAGAAAACAGCAGTAATTTTTTTACTGCTGTTTTTGTTTTCTGTAACTTTTAATCTTTGAGAATGGCACATGGATGAAACGGATTTTATATAATATCAGTGAAAATCCGTTTCATCCGTGTCATCTGTGTGCTTTATTGCGTCATTATTCTGCTTAAGCTATAATTTATGAAGAGTTTTGGCTAAAATGCTTTATCTTTATACGCTTTATCACTTATTAAATGAGCATAGAAAACCCAATTCCAGACAACGAACTACAACGTTTAGCAGCCTTAAAACGTTATAATATATTAGACACACTTCCAGATCACGCCTTTGATGACGCAACAAAACTTGTATCCTATATCTGTGGAGTTCCCATTGCGCATATTTCGTTTATAGACGAAAGCAGACAATGGTTTAAATCGGAAATTGGAATAGGAGTTTCAGAAGTGCCACGCGAAATCAGTTTTTGTAAATACACTATAATGGAATCAAAGATGGTCGAAATTAACGACACATTTTTGAATGACCGTTTTAAAGACGATCCTAATGTTACCGGCGGTTTCAAAGTGAGATTCTATGCTGGAGTGCCGCTTACAACGCCAGACGGATTTAATATTGGAACCATCTGCGCGATCGATCATGTTACAAAAACATTAGATGAAAATCAGCGAAATGCACTTTCGATCATTGCAAAACATGTCATAAATCAGTTAGAAATACAGACAAAAAATATTGAGTTAGCGGCTCAGAAAAAAATTGCCGAAAGAGCCGTTTTTGCAAAAGACAGTTTCTTGGCTAATATGAGTCACGAAATCAGAACGCCATTAAATGCAATTATTGGTTTTACAGATCTTTTAGCACAGACAGAACTTGACGAAACACAGCGCGATTATATTGACAGCGTTCAAATTGCAGGAGAAAATCTTCTTTTGATTGTCAATGATATTCTGGATCTTTCTAAAATCGAATCTGGAAATTTAACTATTGATGCAGAACCTTTTAATTTAAAAAAGACATTGAAACATGTCTATAATTTATTAAAAGTAAAAGCTCATAAAGAAGTAGAATTTAATCTTTTTTTAGATGCCGATATGCCAGATACTGTTGTGGGCGATCAAGTGCGTTTGAATCAGATTTTGGTTAATTTGATTGGCAATGCGCTTAAGTTTACACACGATGGCGATGTTACGGTTTCGGTAAAAAAAGTGGATGAAACAGCTGATCATTTTTCACTGCGATTTTCTGTAAAAGATACCGGAATTGGCATTCCAGAAGATAAGCTTAAAACTATTTTTGAACGTTTTACTCAAGCAGAAGAAACTACAACCCGCAGATTTGGTGGTACCGGACTCGGACTAAATATTGTAAAACAATTAGTTGAACTCCAAAATGCAGAAATTCAAGTAAAAAGCAAAGAGGGAAGAGGTTCAGAATTTTTCTTTGTTATTACATACAAAAAAGCATCTGAAATTCCAGCAACTGTAAAGCCTTTATCAAAAAATGAACTCGGCACTTTAAAAATTTTGCTTTGTGAAGACAATGTTTTGAATCAAAAATTAGTGCGAAGCGTTATTCATAATTTTGGTTTTGAATTGGATATTGCCGAAAATGGTGATGAAGGAATTGAACTTCTATCACAAAATAAATATGATTTAATTCTGATGGATCTCCAAATGCCGGTTAAAGACGGTTATCAGACAACGGAATATATCAGAAATGAAATGAATTTAAATATTCCAATTATCGCAATGACGGCACATTCGCTTGTAGGTGAACAGGAACGCTGTTTTAAAGTTGGAATGGATGCTTATGTGCCAAAACCGTTCAAGCAAGCTGTACTTTTAAAAGCTATAAAAACGGTAATGAGCAAAGATCCTAATCAGGAAAAAAAGAGAATTATTGATTTTTCTATTTTAGACGAAATGGCTTGTGGTGATTTAGATTTTAGAAAAGAAATGATTAATCTTTTTATAGAAAAAATCCCAAGTCAATCGGAGCAATTAATCGAAGCATTTAATAAAAATGAACACGAGGCCACAAGAAAGCTGGCACATAATATGAAATCCAGTTTAGATATTTTTATGCTGACAGATCTCACTAATTGTTTGAATACTATTGAAGAAGAAGCTTCACAAGGTCAATTTAAATCAGAAACGGCAGATACAATCAAGACACTGCAATTTGGCATCGAAGAAACCGTTAAAATCCTAAAGGAGCTTTGATTCCAAATAAATAAGCCTTAACTTTACTTATAACGCCTATATAAATTGAATTTTGCCTCCAAATATTAGCACCAATGAGAATAATTTTAGCCGAAGATAATGATATCCTACGCAAATCATTGTCCTTTTTCCTAGAGTCCAAAGGATTTACTGTTGATCAGTTTTCTGACGGTAAAGATGCGCTTGATGCCATCAAAAAAAATAACTACGACATCATTTTGACCGATATAAATATGCCTGGCATCAGCGGAATGGAAATTACGCAGTATGTCAGGGAAACTATTAATTCTGATGTTCCCATCATTATACTTACTTCATCTGGTGTTGAACAGACAGAACTGGATTCTTTTGATATTGGCGCCAATGAATTTATTGCAAAACCAATTAGTCCCGCAGTTCTTTTAGTCCGAATTAATAAGCTATTAAAAATCAAAGCTTAATGAAGTATTTATATTATTCAATTTTGCTACTGTTTGTTTCTGCGGTTTCTTTTGGACAAGAAATAAATGTTGATGCCGTTCTGGCTCAGGCAAGACAAGAAACCGAAAAAGGCAATTTTGATAAAGCTTTATCATTAATTGCGCCTTTGCGAGCGAAATTCCCAGAAAACGAAGATGCCCAAATTTTTGAAGGTCGAATTTACAGTTGGAAAAAAGATTATGCTTCTTCCATAAAAATATTGTCGCCATTGACAGATAGAGCAAAACCAAATCCAGATGCTTTACAGGCAATTATCAACACTTATTTTTGGTCAGAACAATATGAAAAATGTATTTCGTACTGTGATAAATACTTAGCAATTGACTCAAAATCAACAGATGTTTTAAAAATCAAAGCTTCCTGTTTAGAAAAACTGAATCGTGATCAAGAAGCCTTAGAAATTATAGAAAAAGCATCGCTGGCAGATAATAGCACACAGCCATTTAGAAGCATTCGAACGCTTATTGGCAAGAAAGCTAAAAATGCAGTTGCTGCTTCGTATCTTAATATTTCAACTTCAAATCCGGGACAGTCACCTTTGCATTATGGTTATGTCGAATATTCGCATAAATTCAGCAGTTCAGCAATTGTTGGCAGAGCAAATGTGGGACATGCAAACAATGACACAGAAATGCTTTTTGAAACTGATTTTTATCAGACATTCAAAAACAAAAGTTATTTGTATGCAAACGCAGGAATTTCAACGGGTCAAACTGTTTTTCCTGTCGCAAAAACGGGTTTAGAATATTATTTTGCTCCTGTTAAAAAATTTGATTTTGCATTTGGAGCTAGATTCATGCATTTTGATTCAGATGATATAACATTGCTTACAGGCCAAGTTGCTTATAATTCAGGTAATTATACTTTTGCTTACAGGCCTTATTATGATACAGGAAATGCTTTATTTTCGCATGTTTTAAGTGTTCAAAAAGTTAATGAGGAAAAAGAAAATTTGATACGATTTGAACTTCAGTATGGAACAGTTCCTTATTTATATCTCTACAATGGTTTTACACAACCTTTAAAAGCGTTTCGCGCCGGTGTGCAATACCAACATCGAATTGGTGAATCGTTTTTTGTGCGTCCTGTCTTTTTATATGAACGAGAGGAATATGTTCCTGATCAATACAGAAATAGATTCAATGTTCAGCTAATTGTTACTAAACGCTTTTAATATGGTAAAAGTTTGGGAGCTATATGAAAAGGGCGATTGGGTGGTGCCATTTCTGATTTTTTCGATCGCTTTGTTTGTTGGCGCTTCTTTGTTTTTGTATCTGATTATTATTTGGAGCCGAAACAAAAAAATCAAAAGAGCCCGACTTAAAGCTGAATATGGTTTATTGATTGAAAAAATGATGTCTGCAGTGGTTTTTGAAGATGTTTCGTTTGCTGTTATAAAAGAAGATAAAGAAATAAGTTTGCTTTTTAATAAAGCTTTTTTTAGAGAAACTGTAATAGAAACCATTATCAATCTTCATAAAAATTATGACGGAGTGTATGCGAAAAAATTGGAACAATTTTATAAAGATGCTGCATTGATAAATGATTCCTTTAAAAAACTTAAAGACCTGAGATGGGAAATAAAATGTAAAGGAATTACTGAACTCGCAGAATTTAACATAATCGAAGCTTTCGAAAAGATTATAACACTTTCTAAAAAAGAAAAAAAAGACTTTAAAAATTACGGCAATTAATGCAGGTATTAAACTTGCAGGAACAAAAGGTATCATTAATCTTGTTGAACATCCAGATCCTATTGACGACTGGACACAGGTTAATATAATAAGTGCTTTTAAAAAACACGAGATAGGTGATACTAAAGGTGTTGAACTTTTATTAGAATCAAATAACACTACAGTAATTGCACTGGGACTAAAACTTATTAAAGAACTAAAACTTACACAGAAACTACCTTATGTTGCGCAATTGGTTGAAAAATCTACTAATTCAGTAATCAAATATGAAGCGCAAAATGTACTGCAGACATTAACAGTTTAATTATAAGCAATGGAATTTTTAAATAACGAATTAACATGGTTTCTTGATTTGTACATAGTCCTTATTTTGGGTTATGCCATATTGATCATGTCTTCGTATCTTATATTAGCTTATTTATCTTCAAAAGCACTCACACTCTATTTAAAAAAAAATAGTTTTGTTGATTATGATGTGCTTTTGACAAGTGAATTTGCGCCAAAACTTTCCTTAATCGCCCCAGCTTATAATGAAGGATTTACGATTGAAGAAAATGTGAAATCTTTACTTTCATTGAATTATAATAATTATGAAGTTATTGTAGTAAATGATGGAAGCAAAGACAACTCAATGGAAATCCTCATTAAGAAATATGACTTGGTTTTAACAGAACTTGATTTTCATGAGCAGATTGAAACCAAAAAACTTAAAGGAATTTATACCTCCAGAAACGCAGCATTCAAAAAATTAATCGTAGCCGACAAAGAAAATGGAGGCAAAGCCGATGCTTTAAATGTGGGATTAAATATTGCACGAAACCCATATGTAGTTTGTATTGATGTCGATTGTATTTTAGATAAAGATTCGCTGTTAAAATTGGCAAAACCGTTTTTAGAATCGTACGGAAAACGAATTATCGCGACAGGCGGTGTGGTCAGAATTGCAAATCAATGTGTCATTAAAAACGGGCGTTTGGTTGAAGTTAATATTCCTGATAATATGATTGCAAGGATTCAGGTTCTTGAATACTTGCGCGCTTTTCTTTTAGGAAGAATGGCGTGGGGAAGACTTGACGGACTTTTGCTTATCAGTGGAGCGTTTGGTGCTTTTGATAAAGAAATTGCTTTGCTAGCTGGCGGTTACAGCACAAAAACAGTAGGTGAGGATATGGAACTTGTCGTGCGAATGCGCCGTTATATGCTCGAAAACAAACTGCCTTATTCGGTTAGTTATATTCCAGATCCGCTTTGCTGGACAGAAGCCCCTGAAGACTTTAAAATATTCAAAAAACAGCGAAGCCGTTGGATGCGAGGAACAATTGAAACACTAAGTTTTCATAAAAGAATGTTCCTGAATCCTAAATATAAATTATTAGGAATGCTGAGTGTTCCTTATTGGACTTTATTCGAATTTCTAGCTCCTGGAATTGAGTTTATTGGCCTTGTGATAACGCTTGTATTTATATTTTGCGGTTTGCTTCACTGGCATTTTTTCCTTTTGTTGGTGCTTTTTGTATATAGCTTTGCTGTTTTCTTTTCGGTTTTAGCACTTTTTAGTGAAGAACGAACATTTCATAAATACCCAAAACATGTTGATTTTTTTAAACTCCTTTTGGCAGCTTTTATCGAACCATTGTATTTTCATCCATTAACAGTTTATTCAGCGTTAGTTGGTTACAAAGAAAAAGTAATGGGAACCAAAGGTTGGGGCGAAATGACTAGAAAAGGATTTACTAAGAAAGAATAATTTCCGAATTTCAATTCCTGCAAGGTTTTCAAAACCTTGTAGGTGTTGTTTATGCATATTTAAAATTCCTACAAGGTTTTGAAAACCTTGCAGGAATGTTAGTCGGTTAAACGACGAATTACGGCACAAATAGAACCGTTCCACCATTTGGAGAAAGTTCTAGATTATAAGAACCATTTTCGAGTTTCTTAGTACTGAATTTTGATTCCTGACCTTCACCATCGCTTATGATAGAAACATTTTTGCCTTTCAGCATTGGTAAATTTACGGTGATATTTTTTGCTTTATTTTCCCCATTGATGGCAGCAACGTACCATTTTGTGTTTTTTCTGCGAGCAATTACGCAATATTTTCCTGGGTAACCGTCTATAAAAACGGTTTCGTCCCAAACTGTTGGAACATTTTTAAGATAATCAAATAAGTAGGATGGCTTTTCAGTTAAGTTTTCAGGCGTTAATCCCCAATGCTGTACAGCCGAAAAGAAAACAACTGCTGTCGCCATTTCAAAAGCGTCAGTAGTTCTTCTAAAAGTGCCTTTATTTGCGTCACGATTTAAACGTTTGTTTAGAAAAACAGGTCCAAAATCCATTGAAGCAACTGTATTTCGAGTAAAAGGATAAATTGTTGCCGTCGAAGGATATCGGTCACTAAATGCTTGCTGAAAAACTAAGTTCTCAGAGGCAAGAACCGCTTCGCTCGTCATGTAATTCGGATACATACGTTCCCAGCCACGAGGCAAAGTAGTACCATGAAAATTGATGTTCAGTCCAAATTCTGCTGCATCAACAAGAATATCGTGATAAAGTTTCATAGTTTCTTGTTTGTCTCCGCCAAAGAAATCTATTTTTAAACCTTTTACGCCAATTTTCTGCAACCATTGCATTTCCGTGCGTCTAGCTTCAGACGTGTTCATTTTGTCTTTTGGAGTTTGTGGAGCAGTATTCCAGTTTCCATTAGAATTGTACCAAAGTAAAACAGCTACATTTTTTGATTTTGCATAATCGACTAATTCAGCCATTTTTTCTTTTCCAATATTCACATCCCAAAGTGCATCAATTAAAATATATTCACATTTCATATTTGCTGCAAGATCAATAAAAGTTTTTTGATCATTATAATTACAGCTTTCATCTTGCCAAACAATCCAGCTCCAGCTTGCACGGCCAGCATTGAATATTTTTGAAGTTTTTACAAGCGGTTTCACAACATCAGTTGATGCTGTTGATTCAACAATTGGTTTTAAAGTTTTTCCCAATGTTATCGTTTTCCATGAAGTCTGCATTGGCAAAATCCCAGAAGCTGTTACAGGGCCGTTATGATTATTTTCACCTTCCTGAGGAAAAGCAATCGTATAAATTCCATCAGAACTTGCATCGCTCAATCTAGTTCCGGGATAATTACCGCTGATGCCAGTTTCAGAAATCAACAGCCAGCCTTTATCTTCAACATGAAAAAGTGCCGGAAAAGTAAAACCTAAACCGTATTGCGATTTTGTTGCAATAGACTCTTCTCGCGTATATTCTTCTTCATATGATGGTTTTGTTTTTTCCCAGCCACTCAACGGAGGTGCTTGTGGTGTAATAAAAGTGGTCGCTTTTAAAGGAAGTTTAAAACCTGTAATCTCTTTTTCAATAATACAATTTCCGCTGTTTTTTTTGCTTTTCGGAATCAAATAACTGAAAGCAACATCGGAATTGGTAACTCTGAAAATAATATCTATAGTCTCATTATTCGTGTTTATAAAGCTGTATTTTATTTCATTTGCTTTATAATTCACCTGACTTACTTTAGAGCGGTCTAATTTATACGATTCTTGAATTTTGGCTGTTTTGCTGCCAATCAATTTTAGTCCTTTTGTAAAATCGCCTACAGAACTTAGTAATCCTAAAGGTGACTTAGCAAGGAATTCCTCATTTTTAAAAAATACTTGATAATAAGCAAGGCCGTCAACTACAGAAACTTCCAGTTTTAAATTTTTATCGGGACTTGATATGGAAAGCTGTTGCGCTTGAAGCGAATTTGATATTGTAAACAGAAGAAAACTAAGAAAGAAATATCTCATTTTTTGCGGTATTTTGGTTGGTTAGTAAAGTTTGGTATTCAAAAAGCGATAATAAGTGTAAAAATAACACTATTTTTGTAAAGAAAAATTTTGAGAAGGAAAGTATTTGAAAAGTTTCAGATATTTAGAATTGATTGAAGATTCAGATAGGAGGAAATGCAGGCTTAAATAAACTTTTTTTGGTTTATAATTAAGCGAAGAAGGATAGAAATTTTCTTTTCAAAATGTTGAAATAAAAAATATGTTGCCTAATATACCTGAGAACAGCTTGATTTTAGAAATCATTTTGCTGTCAATTATTTTTTTTGGATTTTCTGTCTGTTTATTTATTGTAAGAAGCAAAATCCTAACTTTTAAAAGAGAAAAAGCAGTTGAGGATGTCGATAAGAATGCAGAGAAATCTTCTGTAAATTTAAAATAGTTTTAGTCATATTGTCATTTCGACGAAGGAGAAATCTCCGTTAGAAGCTCTACAAAGATTAGGTTCTCGTTGCGGAGTTGCTTGTGGGAATTTGCTTCGTCTGTTCGCTATCGCTCGAGTCTCCTTCGTCGAAATTGACAAAATCTTTGAGATTTTGCGTCTTAAAGAGAATTTCATCAAATAAAATTACTGCGGAATATAAATGTCAAAAGTAGCACCTTTCATAGGTTGAGCGGATGCCACAATTATGCCGTTGTGATTTTCAACTATCTTTTTTACTATCGCAAGACCAATTCCCGTTCCATCATAAACATCTCTGGTATGAAGTCGTTGAAAAACACCAAATATCTTTTCGCTGTGTTCTGGCTCAAAACCGATTCCGTTGTCCTTAAAACTTATATGACAATAATTTTCTAGAGGAACTAATTTGTCATTATGTAAATCTTTTCCCGTCGCCATTCGGCTTTTGATTGTAATTTCAAGCGGAATTTCCTTTTGAGAAAACTTCAGCGAATTATTGATTAAATTTTCAAGAAGCTGAATAAACAAAAACGGAATAATATTGACTTTTCCGTGTAAATTGGTGGTAATTAAAGCATTTTTCTCTTTAATATTTTCCCTAAGTGCTTCTTTTACATTATCGACAATAATATCAAGATCGGTATTTTCGTAAATGCGATCAATGATATTGGTTCTTGAAAAGGCCAAAAGATCATTAATCAGTTCCCGCATTCGATTAGTAGAATACAAAATTCGGTCAAACTTTAATCTTCCGTCAGGACTTAAATTGTCATATTCTTTTGCGAGGATAATGTTCGAAAAAGTCTGAATTTTTCTGAGCGGTTCCTGAAGATCATGACTCGAAATATGCGTGAAAGCGTCAAGTTCTGTATTTTTTCTTTTTAATTCATTTGCATATTTTTCGATCGCAAGATATTGTGAAGCCAAATCTTCATTGGCTTTTGTAATCTTGGCATTAAGAGCATTTGTTTCTTCTTCTTTAAGCTGTAATTCCCGACTTTTTTTATATAATTCTGTAAAAACCATTACTTTGGCCTTAAGTATTTCTGCAGATAATGGTTTGATCATATAGTCTACAGCACCAGACTGATAGCCTTTAAAAATATAATCGGAAGTATTCATATTGGCGGTCAGGAAAATAATCGGCACATGTTTGAGTTTATCGCTTTGGCGAATGAGTTCTGCTGTTTCAAAACCGTCCATAAGAGGCATTTGCACATCCATCAAGATAATCGCAAAATCTTGCTTTTTCAGGAGAATTCGCAAGGCATCTTTGCCAGATGACGCTTCAACAAACTGAAAACCCATATCGGCCAGAATAACCTGAAGCGAAAGTAGATTTTCCTTTTTATCATCGACCAATAATATTTTAACAGAAGTTCGTTCCATTTTAGTTTTATTTAAAATATTATTTTAACCAAACCCTCATTAATGAAGATAATTGTTCAACATTGACTGGTTTTGTGATATAATCAGACGCACCAGATTCTATACATCGTTGTCTGTCTCCTTTCATGGCTTTTGCCGTAACTGCAATAATAGTAAGGTCTTTATGTCTGGCATTTTGTCTAATGATTTTCATTGTCTCATAACCGTCCATTTCTGGCATCATGATATCCATCAGCACAATATCCATTTTGGCATCTTTATTTAAAATTTCAATCGCTTCATGACCGCTTTCAGCACTAATAACATCTAATCCAAAACGTTCTAGAGCTGTTGTCAATGCAAATAAATTTCGAACATCGTCATCTACCAAAAGTACTTTTTTATTGATCAGAACATCTTCTTTTAAATAATAAGTTTCAATTAGCTGTTTCATACTTTCCGGCAAATCCTTATGCACGCGATGCAAGAATAGGGCAGTCTGGTCTACAAGTTCATCTATCGAAACGGCACTTTTAGTAATAATACTGTGTGCAAAACGGCTGAGTTTGCTGCGCTGTTTTTTGTTTACATCGCCGGCAGAATGAATAATGATAGCAGTTTCTTGTCCACTAATGTTGTTTTCAAGATCCGTTAATAAATCTAATCCATCTGCATCTGGCAACACTAGGTCTAAGATAATACAATCAAATGATTTTTCTTTAATAAGTTCGACAGCATCTTTTGCAGTTAAAGCGGTCGAAATCGAAATATCATTTCCTTTAACAGCTTCGACAATTCGGTTTAATTCGGCTTGATTATCATCTACAACTAATAAATTCTTTTCTTTTTTATTTTTAAAGTCATGAATATCATTAAAAAGGGCGGTCAATAAATCATTTTTGACTGGTTTAACGAGAAAGTTTCTGGCACCGCGTTTTAAACCTTTGTTTCTTTCATCTTCACCAGAAATAATATAAACCGGAATATGACGAAGTGTAAAATCAGTTTTCAATCGGTCTAGAATTTTCCAGCCACTGGTATCTGGCATGTTAAGATCCATGGTAATTGCGTGAGGCTGAAACTGATTGATATAGTCGATTACATCATTTCCTTTCGTCGTCACAACAGCTTTAATATCATGCTGATGCGCTCTTTCGAGTAAAATTTTGGCAAAAGTCAAATTATCTTCAGCAATTAATAATACTTTATCATTTGGTTTGATGATTCCACGGTCGTCACCAACTTCATCTACAAAATACAAATCAATATCTGATTTATTGAAACTTGAAGAAGGGAGCGATTTTAAACGGCTTTTTCCTGCATGAATAACACTCAGTTCTTCATTGACGCTTATGTCTTCAATTTCTGGAATATGCACAAATTTTAAAGGCAAAAACAACGTGAATTTACTTCCAATATTAGTGTCGCTTTCTAATTCAATACTTCCGCCTAATAAGTCAGATAAACCACGACTAATAGACAAACCTAAACCTGTTCCTCCATATTTACGGCTTGTAGATCCTTCTGCCTGTTGGAAAGCTTCAAAAATAATGTTTTGTTTTTCTTTTGAAATTCCAATTCCGGTATCTGAAATTTCGAAAGCTACTACAGCTTCGGCATTTTCTAAACTGGTGTTTTTGGTTTTCCAATTATTATCAGCTTTATAAATGTTTAGTTTAACAGCGCCTTTTTCAGTGAATTTGAAAGAGTTAGACAAGAGATTTTTTAAAATTTGATTCAATCGTTGCGAATCGGTTTCCATTACTTCAGGAAGATTGTCATCCATAAGGATTTCAAAATTAAGATGTTTTGCCTGAGAAATAGGGTTGAAGGTAGATTCAACAAATCGACTGATTTCGGCAAAACTAATCGGGTTGTAATCAACAGAAATATAACCAGATTCAATTTTAGAAAGATCCAGAATGTCATTAATAAGCTGAATTAAATCATCACCGCAAGAGTTGATGGTTTTAGCAAACTGAATTTGTTTTTCAGATAAGTTTCCGTCACGATTGGCAATCAATTCGTTGGCTAGAATCTGTAAACTGTTCAAAGGCGTACGCAACTCATGCGACATATTTGCAAGGAATTCCGATTTATATTTTGATGTCAATGTAAGCTGATCTGCTTTTTCTTCCAATGCTTTTCGGGCAACCTCAACCTCTTGGTTTTTAAGTTCCACTTCTTCTTTTTGATTGGCTAGCAAAATCGCTTTTTCTTCTAATTCTTCATTCGTGTTTTTTAATACTTCTTGCTGACTTTTTAGCTCGCTTGCCAGAGATTGAGATTGAACCAATAATTCTTCAGTTCTTGAATTCGATTCAATCGTATTCAATACAATTCCGATACTTTCTGTCAAACCTTCAAGGAAATCTAAATGCGTCTGATTAAAGGTATCAAGAGAAGCCAATTCAATAACCGCTTTAAGTCGGCCCTCAAAAAGAACGGGAAGAATAATTACATCTTGTGGTTTTGCATCACCAAGCCCCGAATTAATTCGGATATAATCTTTTGGAACATTACTTAAAATAATACGTTCTTTTTCAATTGCAACTTGCCCAATAAGTCCTTCACCCATTGCGTATTGTGTCGATCGATTTTTACGTTTAATGTAAGCATAAGAAGCAATCAAATTCAGTTTCGAATCCATGAAATCTTCATTTTCTTCTAAAATATAGAAAAGTCCGTGTTGTGCTGTAACGACGGCAGCAATTCTGAAAGAATCTTTTTTGTAACGGCATTCAGCTCTTTCTGACCTTGAAGCATCTGCGTAAATTTAGCTAAATTCGATTTCAGCCAGTCTTGTTCCTGATTTCGCAATGTTGTTGCTTTAAGATTAGAAATCATTTGGTTGATAGTGTCTTTAAGTGCTTCAACCTCACCTTTAGCTTCAACACCAATAGTTCGCGTTAAATCTCCCTGCGTTACTGCCGATGCAACCTCAGAAATAGCACGAACCTGCGTAGTCAAGTTTGCCGCCAGTTGATTTACGTTTTCCGTTAAGTTTTTCCAAGTTCCTGAAGCTCCAGGAACATTTGCCTGACCGCCCAGTTTTCCTTCCGCACCAACCTCACGTGCCACGGTTGTTACCTGATCGGAGAAAGTAGCGAGCGTATCAATCATTTCGTTGATGGTATCGGTTAATTGCGCTACTTCACCTTTGGCATCAATCGATAATTTTTGTTTCAGATTTCCTTTTGCTACAGAAGTTACGACTTTTGCGATTCCACGAACCTGACCCGTTAAGTTCGAAGCCATTAAGTTAACCGAATCCGTTAAATCTTTCCAAGTTCCTGCAACACCTTTCACTTCAGATTGTCCGCCCAGTTTTCCTTCGGTACCAACCTCACGCGCCACACGAGTAACCTCAGATGCAAATGAGTTTAACTGTTCCACCATCGTATTGATGGTATTTTTCAAATCCAGGATTTCTCCTTTTACATCAACGGTAATTTGTTTTGAAAGGTCACCATTCGCAACCGCTTTGGTTACATCGGCAATATTACGTACCTGTCCGGTTAAGTTAGATGCCATCTGATTCACCGAATCCGTTAAATCTTTCCATGTTCCCGCAACTCCCGGTACAAATGCTTGTCCGCCCAGTTTTCCTTCCGTACCTACCTCACGCGCCACACGAGTTACTTCAGATGCAAAAGCACGAAGCTGATCCACCATCGTATTGATGGTTTCTTTCAATTGCAGAATTTCTCCACGAACATCTACCGTAATTTTTTTCGACATATCTCCGTTGGCAACGGCAATCGTATACCTCGGCAATATTACGAACCTGAGTGGTCAAGTTACCTGCCATCTGATTCACCGAATCGGTTAAATCTTTCCAAGTTCCAGCAACCCCGGTACATTCGCCTGTCCTCCCAGTTTTCCTTCGGTACCTACCTCACGCGCCACACGAGTTACCTCGGATGCAAATTCACGAAGCTGATCCACCATCGTATTTAAAGTTTCTTTTAATTGAAGAATTTCACCTACGAACGTCAACGGTAATTTTTCGGGACAAATCTCCGTTCGCCACCGCAATCGTTACATCGGCAATATTACGTACCTGAGCGGTAAGATTTCCTGCCATTTGATTTACCGAATCCGTTAAATCTTTCCAGGTTCCAGCAACTCCCGGTACATTCGCCTGACCTCCAAGTTTTCCTTCAGTACCCACCTCTCGTGCCACACGCGTTACCTCCGAAGCAAAGCCTCGAAGCTGATCCACCATGGTATTAATCGTATTTTTAAGCTCTAAGATTTCTCCTTTTACGTCAACCGTAATTTTGAGCGATAAATCTCCTTTTGCTACCGCTGTTGTTACTTCGGCAATATTACGCACCTGACCGGTTAAGTTGCGACGCCATCTGGTTCACAGAATCCGTTAAATCTTTCCAAGTTCCACCAACACCTTCCACCTGTGCTTGTCCGCCCAGTTTTCCTTCTGTACCCACCTCACGCGCCACACGAGTTACTTCGGATGCGAAGGAATTCAGCTGATCCACCATCGTATTAATGGTATTTTTTAACTCCAAAATTTCTCCTTTCGTATCCACCGTAATTTGTCGTGATAAATCGCCTTTTGCAACCGCCGTTGTTACCTCGGCAATGTTACGTACCTGTGCGGTTAAGTTGGATGCCATTTGGTTTACAGAGTCGGTTAAATCTTTCCAGGTTCCACCGACACCTTTTACATTCGCCTGACCGCCGAGTTTTCCTTCTGTACCTACCTCAAGTGCCACACGTGTTACTTCGGAAGCGAACGAGTTCAGCTGATCCACCATCGTATTAATGGTTTTTTTTAACTCCAGAATTTCTCCTTTGGCATACACCGTAATTTTTTTCGATAAATCGCCATTCGCTACCGCCGTTGTTACCTCGGCAATATTACGTACCTGACCGGTTAAGTTACGATGCCATCTGATTCACCGAATCGGTTAAATCTTTCCATGTTCCACCAACACCTTTTACTTTTGCCTGACCGCCCAGTTTTCCTTCAGTACCTACTTCACGCGCCACACGCGTTACTTCGGAACCAAATGAATTCAGCTGATCCACCATCGTATTGATGGTATTTTTTAAGTTCGAGGATTTCTCCTTCAACGTTTACCGTAATTTTTTTAGATAAATCGCCTTTTGCAACCGCCGTTGTTACTTCGGCAATATTACGCACCTGACCCGTTAAGTTCGATGCCATCTGGTTTACCGAATCAGTCAAATCTTTCCAAACTCCACCAACACCTCTTACTTTTGCCTGGCCGCCCAGTTTTCCTTCTGAACCTACTTCACGCGCCACACGCGTTACCTCAGATGAGAAACGAGTTCAGCTGATCCACCATCGTATTGATGGTATTTTTTAGTTCGAGGATTTCTCCTTTTACGTCAACTGTAATTTTTTTCGAAAGATCTCCTTTTGCAACCGCAGTTGTTACATCGGCAATATTACGAACTTGACCTGTTAAGTTCGACGCCATCTGATTTACTGAATCGGTTAAATCTTTCCAGGTTCCACCAACTCCTTTTACCTGCGCCTGTCCGCCCAGTTTTCCTTCGGTTCCTACTTCTCTCGCCACACGCGTTACTTCAGAAGAAAATGAATTCAGCTGATCCACCATCGTATTGATGGTATTTTTCAATTCTAAGATTTCTCCTTTTACGTCAACCGTAATTTTTTTAGATAAATCGCCTTTTGCCACCGCCGTTGTTACATCGGCAATATTACGCACCTGTCCGGTAAGATTACTAAGCCATTTTATTTACAGAATCGGTCAAATCTTTCCAAACACCACCAACACCTCGCACTTTTGCCTGACCTCCTAGTTTACCTTCTGTACCTACTTCACGCGCCACACGAGTAACTTCCATCGAAAAAAGATTCAGCTGTTTCACCATTCCGTTTACCTCTTTGGCAATTCTAAGGAATTCTCCCTGCAATGGATTTCCTTCGATAGAAAGCGGCATTTCCTGAGATAGATTTCCTTTTGCCACAGATGTGATTACGTGTGCAATTTCAATCGTTGGGTGCACCAGATCTGAAATCAACGTATTTACCGAATCAACGCAGGAACTCCACGAACCACGGGCGCCGTCAAGTGCCACACGATTGGTCAGTTTTCCTTGTTTACCAATGCTTTTTCCGACTTTTGAAACTCAAAAACCATTCGCTCATTCAGGTCGATGATTTCATTCAAAGTATCGCAGATTGATCTTTTAATTCCATTTTGATCTAGTTGGGAAACGCTGCGAAAAATTACCATTTTTGACTTTCAGCAAAATTTTTAAAAATTCTGCATCAGTCAAAATTGATTCCTCAGTTTTATTTTTCTTGCTTTTGCGATCAGCTATTTTTTCATCTGTAATAACGGGCAGAGCGATCAGCACGTCGTTTTTTGATGTTTTATTTTTGTGAATTTTATTTTTCATAATCGGTGGCGTTGCAGCAGGTTTAGTTTTTGGCGATTTGAGGTTAATTATTAATTGTTAATTATTAATTGTTAATTGTGAATGTGGATTTGAGTCTTTGGTTTTTCATTAATAATCAACAATTCATAATTAATAATTGTTTACACGTTTTCATTCAATAAAATTTTCCTTAGATGAAATTGCACGAAAGCATCCATTGAATCAGATCTTTTTGTGTTATCAGTATAATTGAGTGGTTTTATGATATATCCTGAAATTCCCAGGCTTTCGGCAGTTTCCCGATCACTGCTTTCAGATGAAGTTGTCATGATAAATACTTTTAAATCTTTTAAGTTTTCGTCGGTTCTTAGGATTCTTAAAAATTCAATTCCGTTCATTTTTGGCATATTTATATCCAGCAGAATCACATCCGGCACAAGTGGATTTTCTGTTTTTCTTAGCATTTGAAGTGCCTCAAGACCATTATATGCAGTATGAAGATCATATTTGATCTCCAACTTTTTTAATGAACGTTCTACTGATATTGTATCCAGCTCGTCATCTTCAATTAATAAAATATTAGGCTTTCTCATACTGTTTGTTATTTCGCCAAGTGAAAGTAAATGTGGTTCCTTCACCGAGTTTTGATTTTACATGAATACTTTCTCCTTGATCGTCAATAATTTTTTTAACAATGGCAAGTCCTACGCCGGTGCTTTCCATTTCATTTTTTTCTCGCAACGTTTGGAAAATTTCGAATATTTTCTGGTGGTATTCTTCATCAATTCCAATTCCATTGTCTTTTATTGAAAACTCATAAATATTGTTCACTTTAATGCACTTTATTTCGATAAATGGATTTTCTGGTTTTGCATATTTAACCGCATTGCTGATTAAATTTGAAAAAACCTGTTCGAGTTTCAAGCGTTCTGTAACGAATTCTGGCAGATTAATTATTTCGAGTTTAAATTTTCTCGGAACTATTGATTGGGCAATTTCATGAACAAGTGCATTGGTATCAACAACTTCAGAGGGAGTTTTTCTATTGATTCGGGCGTAATCCAAAAGCCCATTAATCAAAGCCTCCATACGCTGGGTTCTTTTCGGAATAATATTCAGATAATTTCTCAGGGCAGGAGAGAGTTCGCTTGATAAATCTTCTTCAATCCAACTGATTACATTGTAAATTCCTCTCAATGGCGCTTTTAAATCATGAGAAACCACATAAGCAAACTTGTTGAGTTCGTCATTTTTGTTTTCCAATTCCTGAATATTTTTTTCAAGACGACGCGACATGATATTTAAAGACGATGCAAGTGCACTCAGTTCATCGTTTTTATAATCTTGAACAATTGTAAAACGGCCTTTTGAAATTGTATCAGCCACACGCACCATCGAATTGATTCGTTTTGTAATCATCATCACGATATAAGCTGTACTGCATATTCCGACGAAAATGGTCAGCGATAGAAAAACTAGAGAATACGTTCTGGTTTTATTTAACGAATGCAACAGCATTTCGCTATGATGCGTTCGTGTCTTGTATTCGATTTTATCAAATGTTTTAAACTTTTTGGTAATAGAATCATTTATATTTTTACCAATATGCTTTTTGATTTTATTGTCTAAAAGATATTGATAAGATGGGTTTTCTCTTCTTGCCCGAATTAATTCTGAAGTGTAGGACAGCCATTCGCCGTGAAGAGTACTTATCGAATCTAAAATCGAAGACTGAACTTCGTTGCTGTCAATGAGCGTATGCTGTTCAATAAAATAGCCAGGCACTTTTTCTATACCGCTGTAATAAGGTGCGAGATAAGTAGTGTCATTAGTCAGCAAATAACCTCTTACAGCACTTTGCATTTGTAAAATGGCTCTGTGCGTTTTATTAGAATTACGAATGACGGCTTCAGATTTTGACAAAAACTGTGAGTTTTGATTCACCTTCAGTGACAGTCTGTAATTTGTATACGAATCTGCAGCCGAAAGCAAAATGATAAACGTAAAAGCTAAAATTATTTGAGTGGATAATTTCATTATTTTTCTCTTAAGAAAACCGCATTAAATAATTAAAAATAACTTATCTGAAATTGGGCATATTTTGCATTTTTGAAAAAATCAGTAGATCTTAAAATCGCTGATAATTTTCTTAAGTTCATTAAAATCACTTGGTTTCGAAATAAATTCTTTTGCACCGTAACTTCTGGCTTTTAGCTTTGTTTCTTCAAATTGAGAAGTAGAAAAAATAACAATAGGAATATCCTGAATGATTTTTTGTGCTTTAATTGCGGTTAAAAATTCAAAGCCTGACATAATCGGCATATTGAGATCAAGAAATATAATATCTGGACTAAGTTCCTGACGAATTAATTTGTTGAGTGCTTCAACTGAATTGTGCATTGCAGTATAATCGGCATCAGAGACAGCCTGCAGTGCTTCCATAAAAAATTCGCAATCATCAACATCATCGTCAATTTGCAATATATTTTTATAAATCATATATGTTTTGGTTTAATTAAAAAGATAATAAATCTTTGTAAACTGCATTATTTAGGTGAATTAATAAGGCTGATTCAATGATCTGTCAAATAAATAAGTTGGGGAGTTTATTAGTCAATCAACGCTCTAAAAGTCGCAGTGTGGAGATGAAAAAACTCTTTTTGATCACGCTCGTAATCTTAATCTTCATATTGGGCCACACCGCTATAATTTATAACCGAAGCCAGAAAAACAGCAGTGCGTATTTTGAAGTAAAAATGTTTCATAGAATTAAGAATTTTTGAGATTAATTGATCTATGAAAGTAGAAATTAGATTTTCTCTTCTTTTACATTATTTCAGATTAATGTTATATAATTAATATGTTCCTAGTTTAGCTATTATCCATTTTCCGAAAAGCAAAAAAGAATTCTTTTAATCGTAGTTCAATATGGGTTTACATCAAATTATTTGAAATTCAGAACATTTTTATGACTTTACAGCTAGTTTTTGGGCAAAATGTCTATAATGTTGGATAATGTGTCCATTGTTTAAAAAAACACTACATATAATTTTACTTCGAATAAAAATCTAATTCGTCTGCTGGTTACAGACATAAGAGTGGTATTGGATTTTTATCTAGAAAATTAAGTTTGTTTATTTATGGTTTTATTAAAACGGGGGATTTATAAAACAATCTCCTGTTTTTTTATAAGTATGAATCTGAATCTTATTTTTTTTAACCTGATCACAGCAACTTTTGAAATTCAGGAGCTTTAATTCGTAGCTAAATAATTTCTTTTAAGCAGGCAATTTTAAGCCGAGTTTTATTAATGATAAATAATAATTTTTTAAATGTGTTACAATATGAAAACAGACTATTCGAGAATTAAAAAAGAAACTGCTTTAGGTGGCACTTTCAGTTATTTTCTTGTATTATTTTTTTTGATTTTCAATGTGTATTCTCAAAATAGAGAAAATACAAAAAGTTCATTTGCCGTAATCGAAAGACTTATTGGTAACAGGGCTAATGATTTTGAGTTGGAAATTATAGAAAATAAAGAAACAGCTGATTCAGATTGGTTTGAAGTGGAAGCAACACCAAATGCAGTAAAAATTAAAGCAACATCAAATACGGTAATTTGTTATGCAACTTATAATTTTCTTAGAGATATTGGTGCAGTTTTAGTTAGTTGGGAAGGAAACAGAGTCAATTTGCCTAAAACTTGGCCAGCGTATTCAAAAAAAGAAGCTACTCCTTTTAAATATAGAGAATATTTAAACGCCTGCACTTTTGGTTATACTACTCCGTGGTGGGATTGGGAGCGCTGGGAAAAAGAAATTGACTGGATGGCTTTGCATGGTATTAATTTACCAACTGCGTTAGAAGGACAAGAGGCAGTTTGGCAATTGCTTTGGAAAGAATATGGCCTAACAGACGAACAATTGCGAGCACATTTTGCAGGACCTGCATTTTTGCCTTGGCAGCGAATGGGAAATATAAACAGTCTCGATGGTCCGTTGCCACAAGAATTTATAAATAAAAAAGAAGATGTTCAAAAGAAAATTCTTCAAAAAATGAGAGCATTAGGTATGCATCCTGTAGTGCCTGCTTTTAGTGGATATGTTCCGAAAGCATTTGCAGAAAAACATCCTGATTCAAAAATAAGTGAATTAAAATCTTGGTCGGGCGGCGGTTTTGAAAGTACTTACTTATTAGATTCTAAAGATCCTTTGTTTAAAGAAATTGGAAAACGTTTTATAGCCATTTATACGAAAGTATATGGCGAATCTGATTTTTATCTAGCTGATTCTTTTAATGAAATCGTACCGCCAGTTTCAGAGGGACATAAAAATGAAGAATTGGCAGATTACGGAAAAACAATTTTTGAAGCTATTGATGCTGCTGCTCCAAAAGCAAAGTGGGTGATGCAGGGCTGGCTTTTTGGGGATAATAAAGAATTTTGGACGAAAGAAGCAACAAAAGCTTTCCTTAGTAAAGTTCCAAATGATAGAATGATTATTCAGGATTATGCAAATGATAGGTATAAGGTGTGGGAAAATCAGGAAGCATTTTACGGGAAACAATGGACATACGGTTATGTTCATAATTATGGAGGATCTAATCCTCTTTATGGAGATTTCAATTTCTACAGAAATGAACTTATAAGTTTGATGAAAAACACAAACAAAGGGAATGTTGTAGGTTACGGAGTTATGCCCGAAGGTTTAAATAATAATTCTTCGGTTTACGAATATATTTATGATCTTCCATGGACACTGGGAAGAGAATCGGTAAATGACTGGTTGGAACATTATCTGAAAGCAAGATATGGGAAAGACAATTCAGCTGCAGTTCTTAAGGCTTGGCAATTATTGGTTGAATCGGTTTACAGTACAAAATATTGGGAAACACGCTGGTGGAATGATAAAGCGGGCGCTTATTTGTTTTTTAAGAAACCAACTTTAAAAATAACAGAATTTAAAGGAAATCCCGGTGACAAGGAAAAACTGAAACAGGCTTTGGATATTTTGAACAAAGAAGCTAAGAAGTTTGATAAAAAGAACCTTTTTCAATATGATTTGATCGATGCCTCAAGACATTATTATTCGCTTTGTATTGATGATATGTTAATGGAATGTGTTGCTGCATATAATTCGAAAGACTTGAAAAAAGGAGATGAATTATTTAAAAAGATTGAAAAACAAGCCAGAGAGATAGACAATATGATGAAAGGACAACCTTTAAACAATTTGAATAATTGGCTGGAATCGGCATGGAATTATGGAAGTTCCGAATCAGAATCGAAATTGTATTTAAAAAATGCAAAAACAATAATTACACTTTGGGGAGGCGAGGGGCATTTAAATGATTATGCGTCAAGAGCCTGGGGTGGCATGTATAAAGGATTTTATTGGCCAAGATGGAAAATGTTTTTACAGGCTCAACGAGAATCAGTTGTCAATAACAAACCATTTGATGAATTGAAAGTGGTTGAATCAATAAAAGAATGGGAAACAAAATGGTGCGAAAGCACAAAAATGAATTAATAGAAAGAATTAAAACATTGCTGAAAAAATGAGGCCACAAGATTTGTGAGAATTATAAAACAATCCTAATTTAATAACTTTTAGCAGACAAGACTTTAGAATAAATTTAACCTTTTTTAAAGCATAAACTGTGAAGAAATAAGTGCTGAAAGCCTTTATTTTGCTGGGATAATTAAAAATATCCATGTTTATGAATAATCTGTCCATTCATTAAATAAAGCATAATTCTATCTTCGCTTAACAATTATTTAACTAACTAACTTAAATATAATATGGAAAAACTTAAACTATTGTTTTTAGTCTTTTTTGCAAGCCTCTCATTCAATTGCTGGGCGCAAAAAACAGATGTGTCCGGTGTAGTTTTGGACGACAAAGGCATGCCATTACCAGCTGCCAACGTAATTGAAAGTGGAACTAAAAATAGTGCCATGACAGATTTTGATGGAAGATTCAAACTTACTGTTTCAAATAAAAATGCAACCCTATTGGTTTCTTTTGTGGGGTTTGTAGATCAAAGTGTTAAACTTAGTGGATCGTCTAATATCACGATTAAATTAGCTTCAACTACTACAAACTTAGAACAAGTTGTTGTTGTTGGATATGGAAAAGGATCTCGTAAAAATTTAACTACTGCAGTTTCATCTGTAAAAGCGGATGATTTAAATAATGGAGTAATTGCTGACGTTGGTCAATTGCTTCAGGGTAAAGTTTCAGGTTTGAATGTTTCATCAAGTGGCGATCCTACTAAAGCTGCTTCAGTTGTTTTACGTGGAGCGTCTACATTAAATAGTTCTCAAGGACCATTTTATGTTGTTGACGGAATTCCAGGTGTAGATATTTCTATTATTGCTCCAGATGATATTGTTACAATTGATGTATTGAAAGATGCCGCTGCAACAGCTATTTATGGTAACCGTGCTGCAAATGGTGTAATCATGGTAACAACAAAAAGAGGAAGCAAAGGCAGATCTCAAATTAGCTACAGTAATTATTTTGGTTTTGAGAAAGTATCAAATCAGCTGGATATGATGAATGCTACTCAGTTGAGAGATTTCTTAACCAAAAATAAATTAAGCTTTACTCCTGAAAATGATAAAGGAGCAAATACAGACTGGCAAAATGCAATTCTTAGACCAGGTTATACTCCTTCAACAACTCAAAATCTTTCGATGAGTGGAGGAGGTGAGCATGGTAATTATTTTGCGAGTGTAAGTTATATCAACAAAGAAGGAGTTTTGCAAGGAAATGAGTTTTCACGCGTAATTGCACACTTAGCAATCGAGCAAAATGCTTTTAATGATAATGTTAAATTTGGTTTGAATGTTACAAACTCAAACAGCAAATACAATAATGTACCACAGCGTAACACGGTATTGCAGCAATTGATAAACCACCTTCCGGTTTCTCCTATAACAAATCCTGACGGAAGTTATTTTGAGAATTTCATCCAGACAGGTTATTTTAATCCAGTTGCAATGATAAATCATGCAGATGATGATACAAAAACAAACAATTTGGTTGCTAGTTTAACTACAGAAGTAAAACTTCCTTGGGGATTTACTTATAACTTGAATTTGTCTTACCAACAATTAAATTCATTACATGGTGAATATTATGACAGTTATTATCAGCAATATAATAGTGCGAATTTCTACAATAATCCAGATCCACCTCAAACAAAAACATTAGTAAACTTTGGTGTAAACGGATCAGCTTTGAGAAATTCATACCAGACAAACAATACAATTCTTGAAAGTTTCTTGAATTGGGATAAAAATTTTGGAGACCACAAACTTAAAGCTGTTGTTGGTTATTCATGGCAAGAAGATGTTTTAGGAGATGGATTTCAGGCAACAAACACCAATTTTCCAGTAGACAATGTAAGTTACAACAATCTTGCTTTAGGTAATTATAGTTCGGTTTCAGGTTACAGAGTAGATTTTGGAGATAGTAAAGCTTATCAGAAAAAACGCTTGATTTCTTACTTTGGACGTTTAAATTACAATTACAAAGATAAATACCTTTTACAAGGATCTATCAGAAGAGACGGAGGATCAGTATTTGGAGCAAACAATCAATGGGGATATTTTCCATCAGTAGGTGGAGCTTGGAGAATTGATAAAGAAGGTTTTATGGCTAACCAAGAAATCTTTACAGATTTAAAACTTCGTGCAAGTTGGGGACAAACAGGAAACTCTTCAGGATTTAATGCTTATACAGCTCAATTTATCTCAGGAAGTTTAGGTACTTTTTATTACAACGGACAACAAGTTGGAGCTTATGGACCAAATCAGGCTGCAAATCCAGATTTGAATTGGGAAAAAACAGCTACATCAAACATTGGTCTTGACTTTACGGTATTAAAAGGAAAATTATCTGGATCTGTAGAGGTTTATGACAAAAAAACAACCGATATGATTTACAACTATTCTGTAAATCCAGTACTTGTACCAGTAGGAACAATTGTTGCAAACGGCGGAAATATGTCAAACAAAGGTGTCGAAGTTACTTTGAATGCTAACGTGGCTAAAACTAAAAACTTTAGTTAGGACAACAAGTTTAAATTTTTCACACAACAAAAACGAAATTACTAAATTGACAAATCCGTATTTTATCGGAGGAGACTCAATTAGAAGAGTACAGCCTGATGGAGGCGGACAAACAGGAAGTACTTTGCAGATTTTCAAAGAAGGAAAACCTCTTGGGCAATTCTTCACGCTTCAATACGCAGGAAAAAATGCTCAGGTATCTCTCAATATGTTGCTAAAGATGGAAGTTTGACAACTAACCCTCAAATTGGTGTAGATTACCATTATGCAGGAAGTGCACAGCCTAAGTTCATGATGGGATGGAACAACAATTTTACATACAAAAAATTTGATTTGAATATTTTCTTCCGTGGTGTATTTGGCAATAAAATTTTCAATGCAACTCGTGCAGATTTGTTTAGGCCGAGTACAGCAATGTCTAGCAACATTCTTGCAGATGCTGCAGATGAATCGCCAAATGATATTAATGCCTATAAATATTCAACTCGTTTTATAGAAGATGGCAGTTACATCAGATTAGATAATATGACTCTGGGTTATGATTTTGGAAAAGTTGGACGATACATTAAAAAAATCCGTCTTTACGAAACAGTAAACAACCTTTTCGTTATTACTAAATATAGCGGAATTGATCCTGAGGTGGAGCAAGGAGGAACAGCTCCTGGAGTTGATTCAAATAACTTTTATCCAAAAACCAGAACATTCTTGTTTGGTATGAACGTGATATTTTAAAAATTAAATTGTAAAAACGATGAAAAATATATTTAAATATTTAGGACTTCCCCTTCTTGTAGTTGGTGGTTTATTAGGTTCTTGCGACAATCTTGATGTGCCAATAACGACACAATTGACTCCTGATGTATTTCCTCAGAATTCGGCACAATACATTCAATCATCTGGTGCGGTATATGCTGCTTTTCGTGGTGATTTTGCATTTTCTTGGTGGTGGTCACAATCAATTACTACAGATGAAGCCATTATGCCTGCACGTGGTGGAAACTGGTTTGATAATAGAGGTTATGCTTGTCAGCATTATCACGATTGGACTGCAGATAACGGTGTTGGTCCTTGGGATTGGGCAGAAAAAGTTATCGGAACAAGTAATCAAACCATTGCTATTCTAGATAAAAATATGCCTAAAGGTGCAGAAAAATCAACAATGATCGCTGAATTAAAAACAATGCGTGCCATTTCTTATTTTATGATGATGGATTCTTATGGAGGTGTTCCATTAGATACAGTATTTGGTGAATTTAGTTCTAAAGCAAGGTCTAGCAGAGTTGAAGTTTTTAACTTCATTGAAAAAGAATTAAAAAACGCTATTCCTAATCTAAATCCTGCATCTGGAATAACGACATACGGGCGACCAAATAGACAAACAGCAAACGCAATGCTTGCTAAATTGTATTTAAATGCTAATGTTTATACAGGAACACAACGTTACAATGATTGTATTGCAGCTGCTGATGCTGTAATTAGTTCTGGTTTGTATGCTATTGAGCCTAGAGCAACTTATCTTCAGATGTTTTATCCAAATAATGGACCGCAAATGAAGGAATTTATTTTTGCTGTACCTTTTGATCCTTCAGCGACATCAGTAGGTTTTAATGGGCAAATGTATCATTCACGTTATGATGTGCCACGTTCTGAAAGAGCAAAATTTGGACTTCCATTTACTCCTAGTGCACCTAGAAGTACTCTTGCTTCATTTTATGCTTATTTTAATGATGCAAATGACATTCGTAATAAACAATGGTTAACTGGTTTGCAATACATGAATGATGGTGTTACTCCGGTAATGGTTACTACAACAAAGAAAGGGTATGACCAATTCTATACAGGATCAGATGGGGGTGCAGCATATACATATCAAGTAAACTTAACTCCGGATATTGTTCTTCGTCAAAATCCTTCATTGTTCGACTGTGGTAATGATGAAATTGCATGGAATATGGGATATAGAAATATTAAATTTTATCCTGATAATACATCAACTAGCCGTAACCAAAATAATGATGTTCCATTTTTACGTTATTCAGATGTTATCTTGATGAAAGCTGAAGCTATCCTTCGTGGAGGAAATGCCACTCTAGGACATACGCCTGTTTCGTTGGTAAATATGGTTCGTTCTAATCGTTCAACATCTGCAGCATGGACTTCTGTAACATTAGATGATCTGTATAAAGAAAGAAGCCGTGAATTTGCTTGGGAAGCATGGCATAGAAATGACATGATCCGTTTTGGTAAATACGAAGATCAATGGGGCTTTAAAACAAACTCTGATCCTACACGTCGTATATTTCCAATTCCAACTTATGCTAAAGCTTTAAATCCTATGCTAGACCAGAATCCTGGATATTAGAACAAAAATTAATTTTAAAAGCAATAATTATAAAAGGAGAAGAAGAGAAAAAATTCTTCTCCTTTTTTTATTAAAAGCAACAAATCGAAAGTTTGAAAACCTTTTTAGGATAAAATAATGGAATTAAGTAAAATTTATAAAATTGGATATTTAGGAATAAGTTTGTGTCTTATTTTTTTAGTATCATGCCAAAGTGAAAAAACAGCTTATCTCCAAAAAAATCAATTGGTAGATAAGGTGTATCCTTTGCTTGATACTCAAAACTCAAGATGGTTTTACTTTTCATCCGCGAGCCGTCCATTTGGTATGGTAAATTTAAGTCCTGATACAGAAATTAATGGTGATTGGGGTTGTGGTTATAAATTTGACAGAGATACCATAAAAGGTTTCAGCCATGTTCACGAATGGCAATTGTCAGGACTTTCGGTAATGCCTGTAGTGGTTTCTAACGAAAATAGAAAAGAGATTTTTAAGGATTTTTATTCTAAATTTAATCACGAAACAGAAAAAATAACTCCGGGTTATCATTTAGTAGTATTGGACAGATACCAAATTACTTCAGAATTGACCAGTACAAAAAGAGTAGGTTTTCATAGATATACGTTTCCTGCCAATGCTCAAAAAGCAATTCTTTTGAATCTGAATACGATCTTAGGACCTTGTGAAAATACAGATGGCATATTAGAAAAAAACAACGATAATGAGCTTTCAGGATCATTGGTTTTAAGTACCAATTTCAGACGCCCAAAACCGTTAAAAGTATTCTTTAAAATTAAATTGAATTCGCCTATTACTTCTGTAGAGAAAGATTCTAAAACAGGAAATTACTTGGTCAACTTCGGTAATTTTGATAAAAAAATATTGATGAAAGTTGGTATTTCTTATACTTCGGTTGAAAATGCTTCTCTTAATATTCAGGAAGAATTACCAAATTGGGATTTTGACAAAACAGTTGAAGCATCGCGTGAAGAATGGAATGGTCTGCTTGGAAGAATTAAAGTCGAAGGCGGTTCTGAAAATGATCAGAGAAGATTTTATACAGATTTATGGCATGCTTTGCAGGGACGAAAAATGATAAGTGATGCAAATGGAGCCTATCCAGATAATACTGGAGAAAAATTCAGAATCGGACAATTGCCAATTGATGCAAAAGGAAAACCAAAATTCAATCAATACAATTCTGATTCGTTTTGGGGAGCTCAGTGGACAATTAATACGCTTTGGGGACTTGCTTATCCTGAAATAATGGATGATTTTGTGCATTCATTAATGCAATATTACAAAGATGGAGGAATGATTCCGCGCGGTCCAGCGGGAGGAAATGATACGTATGTAATGACAGGTGCCGCGACTACGCCTTTTATTGTCACAGCCATTCAAAAAGGAATTGTAAAAGACGATTTAGAGTCAATTTATATTGCTTTGAAGAAAAATCATATGCTGAATGGCATTATGGGAAAAGCTGGTTACGAGCATAATACAAATATTGGAGGAGGATTAAAATATTATTTAGATAAAGGATATGTTCCTTATCCGCTTCCTGAAGGGCAGTTTGGAAGCCATCAGGATGGTGCCAGTCAAACATTGGAATATGCTTATCAGGATTGGACTTTGGCTCAATTGGCAAAGAAGTTAAATCATCAAGATGACTATAAATATTTTTTAGCGAGATCTCAAAACTATCAAAATGTTTTTGATAAATCGTCAGGATGGATGCGTCCTAAAAATGTTGACGGGAAATGGCTTGCTAATTACGATCCGTATAAATATGAAAATGGTTTTATAGAAGCCAATGGCGCACAAGCAACTTGGTTTGTACCACATGATATTGACGGTTTGGTTAAATTGATGGGAGGAAAAGAAAAAGCAGTAGAAAAATTAAATATGCAATTTCAAACGGCCAAAAAACAGAAATTTACCTCTGGCACTTCGCATGATGCAGAATTACATCCTGAGTTTAGCCGAATTCCAATTAATTTTGGAAATCAGCCTTCCATTCAAACTTCTTTTGTTTTTAATTTGATTGGAAGACCAGATTTAACACAATATTGGACACGTGAGGTAATAAAAGAAACCTTCAGCGGATTATCTCCAGCAACGGGTTACAATGGCGATGAAGATCAAGGTCTGATGGGAAGTTTGAATGTATTGCTTAAAATTGGCTTGTTTCAAATGAATGGCGGAACAGATGAAAATCCGGTTTATCAAATAGGAAGTCCTATTTTTAATAAAGTGTCAATTCAATTAAATCCAGAGTATTACAAAGGCAAAAAGTTTGTAATTGAAGCCGTTAATAACAGTGCAGAAAATATTTATATAAGCAAAACAAAATTCAATACTAAACCTGTTGAGAATTTTACAATTTCACATAATGATATTATAGGCGGAGGCGAATTAATTTTAGAAATGGCTAGTAAGCCATAATACTAAATTTTAAAAATAAAACAACAATTAAAGTATAAAATAAGCAGATGAAAAAATATACGAAGACTATACTTTTTTTAGGAATATCATCATTTTTTACCATTGCGATTAACGCACAAAATCAGGTTCACAATAACGTAGATCCTATGATTGGTTCAGAAGGTGTTGGTCGAGTTTTTGTTGGACCTTCTTGTCCTTACGGAATGGTAAAACCGAGTCCAGATTGTACGGTAAATTCAAACAGTGGGTGGCTTGCTTTGCCAAAAGAAGTTACAGGATTTAGCCAAGTTCATGTTAGCGGAACGGGCGGAGGTCCTAAATATGGGAATATCCAAATTATGCCATTTTCGGGAACTTTAGATAAACTGGATCAAACTTCTTATAGAGCTGAAGAAAATGTAAAATTGGGATATTATGAAACTGTTTTCAAAGAAAATAATATCAAAACAGAAATAACAACAGCCGAAAAAGCTTCGTTTTACCGAATTACGTATCCAAAAAATGCATCTAAGGATTTAAAAATCGATCCCGGATTTTTCTTGGGAGAATCACCTGAACCAGACGGAAGAGAAGCGCAGCAATTTGTAGGTTCACAAATCGAAATTGTTTCAGATCATGAAGTTCGTGGTTACAGCAGAATTCGTGGTGGATGGAATAATGGACGTGCTTATACGGTTTATTTCTGGGCGACTTTTGATCAGCCTATTGCAAAATATGTTACATGGAAAGATGGAAAGTTTTATACCGATAAAGCTTCGCAATTTGATTCAGGGAAAAAAACAGCGGCATTGCTTTCTTTTGGAAAAGAAGGAAAACAGGAATTGAATGTAAAAATCGGAATCTCATTCCTGAGCGAATTAAAAGCAAAAAATAATATTGAGGTTGAAATTCCGCATTGGGATTTTAATGCTGTATTGGCAAGTTTAGAAAATAAATGGGAACTTTTGCTAAGCCGAATCAAACTTTCGGCAGATACATCTCCAGCGTATAAAAAAATGTTTTATACTGGATTGTATCACACCATGCTCGCACCTGTAAACCGAACAGGCGAAAATCCATTATGGACAAACGACGAGCCTTATTATGATGATTTTTATTGTATTTGGGACACCTTCAGAAGTTCAAGTCCACTGATTACATTAATTGATTCTAAGCGTCAGGTTGAAATTGTAAATGCAATGCTGAATATTTACAAAAGAGACGGTTATATGCCGGAAGGCAGGAGCGGAAACGATAACGGCCGTACACAAGGCGGTTCAAATGCGGAAGTTGTGGTAGCAGATGCTTTTGTAAAAAATCTAAAAGAAATCGATTACGAATTGGCATTAAAAGCAATGTTGAAAGATGCTACAGTGCCTCCCGGAGGGAATGAAGAAAAAGAAGGAAGAGGTGGATTGATGGAGTATTTACGTCTAGGTTATGTGCCTTATAATGTTCCGAGAGCTGGAAATATGACGATTGATTTCTCCTATAACGATTACAATATTGCTACGGTCGCAAAAGGATTAGGCTATACGGAATTATACGACAAATACATGAAACAGGCTGACAGCTGGCAAAATCTATGGCGTTCTGATTATGAAAACAATGGAGCAAAAGGCTTTATTTTGCCAAAAGATGCATCGGGAAATTGGCTGGATGATATTGTTTTTGGAGAGTCAAAAATTCAAAAACCAACATTTAAATATACTCCGGTAATTATTGAGTCGCCTTGGTATGTTTGTCATTGGTGCGTGTTTTTCTACGAAGCAACTTCTTGGGAATATTCATTCAGTATTCCTCATGATGTACCTGAACTTGTTCGTAAATCAGGAGGCGAAGACGCTTTCAAAAAACGACTAGATACCTTTTTTGATTCAAAATTGTATAATGTTGCCAACGAACCATCCTTTTTAACGCCTTGTTTGTATCACTGGATAGGAAAGCCATATTTGAGCAGCGACAGAATTCACGAAATTATAACAAATAATTTCAATACTTCTCCTGAAGGTTTACCAGGAAACGACGACTCGGGAGCAATGTCTTCTTGGCTTGCTTTTCACATGATGGGATTATATCCTAATGCGGGTCAGCCGTATTATTTGCTGAATGTGCCATTTATTAAGGAAACAACTATTCAGCTAGAAAATGGAAATCAATTTAAGATTACGGCTAAGAATATGACTGCTAAAAATAAATATATAAAGACCGCATTCTTAAACGGAAAACCATACGACAAAGCATGGATTTCTCACGATGATATTAGTAAGGGAGGTGAATTGACTTATGAAATGGACTCAAAACCTTCAAATTGGGGAACAAAAATTTTACCACCAAAAAAATAAAAAACCCGTTGGGTGAAATTAAAAAACACACATTTTAACACATAGAAACATAGATTTTTGTGTTGAAAAAGAACTTAAAAGAAACAAGTTTCTACACACAGATGAACTATGTGTATTTGAATTAGTGAAACGCCTTCTTGAAGTTTTCAAAAAACTATGTTTCTATGTGTTGAAAATAATTACAACCAAAGGTTAAATAAAATATTCATTATATGAAAAATACAGTTTTAGCAATTCTTTTTTGTGCATCATTTCAATTAGGATTTTCACAAAATTACGTTCCGTCAATTAAAAATAATACAGAGCTAAATTATGTCTGCAAATTGCATGGGCAAACAAGATCTTTATCACTTTTGACAAAAACGACAAAAGATACGTTAGTGTTTAATTTAGAAACAAGAGGTGTAAAAAGCGATATTATTACAAGCCAAAAAGCATTAAAAAATGGAAATGCTTTAAGTTTTAATCAAGGCGAATTTTCAAGTGTTACGAGACTGAAGTCAAATGAAACATTTTTTATGATTTCTCAGTCCGCTTATCAAGATTTAGTGAAAAACAAGAAATTTATTTACAATAATACTACTTATGTTTTAGATGAAAAAATAGATAGTAGTAATGTGATTTTAGAAGGAAAAACAATTGATGCTTATCATGTTGTAGCTCAAATTGATAAAACCGAAATGTGGATTATCAAGAATCCAGATTTTCCTTTAATCTGTAAAATAACCGAAAATCCTCTGGGAATAAATTTTACTCTTGTGAAAATTGTAGATAAGTAATTTATCAAAAAAAAAAGCCATCTGACCAATGGTTTTACAATTCGACACGAAAACTATTAACTATCACAACCAAATTGAGATTTTATGAAAAATCAAATGAGCCGTGGAGAATTTCTTAGGCTAGGAAGCCTTTCGCTGGCAGGAACTTTAGTAAGTGACTTAGCTTTTGCCAATGATTTCTTTTCAAATAATAATCCCGCAAAAGAAGATGTTTTATTGATGCAAAAGCTCATTTCGAGCAATGATGCAAAAGTTAAAATCCTACTAAGTAAATCACTGACTGAACCTGGAATGAGAATCAGTAATTTTCGTCCGATAGCTGGTGCTATAACTGTTTTGGCAGCTTCAATATCCAATTCAAAATCTGAATATTATAAATCAGAATCTGTAGCCCAAAAAATGAATCAGGCTGTAGATATTTTACTGAAAGAACAATACAGCGATGGTACTCTAGATGCCGGAGGAAACAGACAATCACCTCCAGACACTGCTTTTATTTTAGAATACATTTGTCCGGCAGCGGTTTTGTTGCATAATGCCAAACAAAAAGATTTTACAGCTATAAGTGATAAATTAAAAAAGTTCATTTTAAATGCTGGCGAAGCAATGGTAACCGGTGGCGTTCACACACCAAATCATAGATGGGTAATTTGTGCGGCGCTGGCAAGTATAAATTCGCTTTACCCAGATACGAGATATGTGCAAAGAATTGACCAATGGCTAGCCGAAGGAATTTACTTGAATGAAGATGGACATTATTCAGAGCGAAGTGGGGTATATTCTGCTGTGATTGATAAAGCACTGATTACGATGGCGCGATTGCTGCATCGACCGAAGTTATTAGATATCGTAAATAAAAATTTGACAACTTACTTTTATTACACCGAAACAAATGGCGATTTGGTAACAGTTGATTCTAAAAGACAGGATCAATTTATGAATATCAAAGTAAACAAATTTTATTTGCAGTACCGTTACATGGCTATTCATACCAAGAATCCAATGTTTGCGTACATGGTTAAACTTATTGAAAGTCTTCCAGAATTTACTACCGACATTCTGCCAGATTCGTTGGCCTTTTTTATGGAAAATCCAGAGCTTCAAAAAGAGATTCCTGTTGAAGGCAAAGTTACAAATGACTTCGAAAGATATTTTACAGTTTCAAATCTAGCCAGAATCAGACGCGGAAAAGCTTCGATGACATTATTTGGAGGAAATGATAAACCATTGCAAGTTGTTTCGGGAAGATCTTCAAATCCAAACTTTTTAATGTATCGAAAAGGAGATGCAATTTTAAAATATATGCGACTTTCCACTTCGTTTTTTAGACTGGGATATTTTAGCAGTGACGGAATTGTAAAAGAAGGGAACAAATATATTTTGAAAGAAACTAAAGAAGGCGATTATTACCAGCCTCTTGCTCCAGAATTTCGAAAAGCTGACGGAGATTATAAATTATCACCTTCGCCAGATGGCCGTTTTTGGAATAAAATGGATTTTGATTCACGAGTTAAAAGCAATGTGAAATTACAAACTACAATAATTGAGATCACTGAAAATAATGGCGCTTTAAATTTAGATTTTAAAATAGATGGTCCTCCAAATGTTGAAGTTACTATTGAAATGTGCTTTAACGAAGGAACTATTATAAAAGGAATTGAACAAGACGGAAAAAAGAATAATTTCCTAAAATCTGGATCAGGAGAAGCTTCGGTTTCAGGAGATACAATACAATTTAGCACAGGAAGATGTGAACATTATAATGTAGAAAATTTAGACAGCGAAGAATATACCTATCATCAGGGCAGTCTGCGTACTAGTGGAGAACATGTTTACATTACAGGATTTACGCCTTTTTATCACAAAATGACTATTTCTTGAGAAATCGTTTGCGTAATAGTGAAAGTATTAAAATGTTAGTTTAAATTTACGAGAATTAAATTTAAAACTATAAATAATTGAAATTATGAAATTATCATTGATGACCGCCCTTATGTTTAGTTGTGTTTGTTTTGCGCAAAATAAAACCGACACAAGTTTGTATATGAAGTCTGATAAAATTACCTATTTAACTGATATAGGTTCAGAATCAGGCGATTTATATCAAACAATTGGACATCACGGACCAGCAGTCGAAAATGAATGGATGGCTCTGAGAATCTATTTTAGTGATAAGGTTGCGATCGACGTTTATTCAAAAGCAAAGCCAGGTTTAGAATTGAAAGCAGCACATTGGTATCCAACGCCAGAACAGCAAAAAGAAGGCTGGGGAGCTGATTATTATAAAGTCGCATCAACTGTAGGATTAGGAGGTGTAAAACTTTGGGATGGAGAAAAATTGGTTCCTTTGAATCCAGTGACAAATCGTTTGGCACGTGTTGGCAAAACAGACACGACTTCATGGATGGAAATGATTTCAAAAGGAGTTCCGTACAAAGGAAAAAAAGTAGATATTTTAGTTCGTGTAACTGTATTTTCGGGAAAAAGAGAAGCTAAAGTTGAAGCCGTTAGTTTAACTGGAGAAAAAGTACAATTTGCTACTGGAGTAAATTATTTTAAAGATTTTCAAACTAAAAAAGGAACAAATTATATTGCCGTTTGGGGAAAACACCCTGAAGATGTTGCTGCTGAAGTTATTGAAATTGGAGCAGCAATTATGTATAATCCAAAAGATTATGAAAAAACGACAGATGATGGAACACAATATCTTCTAATTTCTAAACCAACTAAAAGTCTAGAAACCAAGATAATTTCTTCAAGCGCCAGAGAACAAGAATTAAATACTTTGGATAAGCTTGAAGCCTACATAAAATAATGTAGTGATGTTTCGTTGAGCAATATATTTAGCACATAGAAACTAGGTTTTATATAAATGAGACTATGATTGTTGGCAAAAAGTGTATTAAATAACTCAAAAAAGCACGCGGATAACGCGGATTAAACGGATTTTCACCGATTTAATATAAAAATCCGTTTTGTCGGTTTAAATCTGTGTTATCCGCGTGCCATTTTAAAAATTAGTGCAAGTAACGAAAAGTTATAAAAAAGAATAAAATTACATGTTTAGAATATCGGGTTTAATAGTGCTCTTGTTTTTCTTGTATGGATGTAAAATAAAACAGACAACAGCAGAAAAACCGCAACAAATTGCTTTTATTGCTGACGCTCATTTAGGTGATATTTTTGGAAAATTTCAGGATAATAATTATCAAGGAATTAAAAATCCTATCACTGGAGAATATGCTAATATTAGAACGATGAATTCGCAATTGCATTCGACCCGAATATTCAATGAAAACTATTTCGCCTTTATTGCAGCTCTAGACGATATTGCAAAAAGAGGTATTAAAAAAGTTGCGCTTCCGGGTGATTTTAGTGATGATGGACAGCCAGTTCATATTAGAGGACTAAGAAAAATTCTGGATAAATATTCAAAAAAATACGGAATATCATTTTTTGTAACAACCGGAAATCATGATGCACCAAAACCGTTTGCTCAGGATGTGGCTAAAATGGATTTTTTAGGAAGAGAAGGCAATGAACAAATTATCAGCAGTTCTAAAATTATTTTAAAAGCAAAAGAAAATCAGTTAGAACCCATTATTACAGCTGATATAAAAAATGGTGGCTATAAAGAAACTTTGAATGAAATGGCAAGTTTCGGATTTTTTCCCAAAAAAGAGTATTTGTACTGGGAAACTCCTTTTTCAAGTTATTTCTATGACAATTATAGTTTTGATAAAGCAGTAAATGAATCGGAATTAAAAAAGCGAATTTATCCTGTAAAAGACACTAATTTATATCTTCCAGATGCAAGTTATTTAGTTGAACCAATAAAAGGAATATGGCTTCTGGCGATTGATGCAAATGCTTATGTTCCAAACGAAAAGTTATCAGGTTTACCCAATAATCCAAATGATTTTTCGGGAGCAAGTATTGGTTATAATAATGTTCTTATTTATAAAAAACATTTGATCGAATGGGTTAAAAAAGTTTCGGCGGAAGCCAAAGAAAAAGGAAAAATACTAATTGCTTTTAGTCATTATCCGATGGTTGATTTTAACGATAATTCTTCGGAAGAAATGAAGCAACTTTTTGGTCCAGATAAAATGCAATTGCCAAGAGTTCCTACAGAAGAAGTGGCGCAGGTATTTGCAGATGCAGGTATTCAGATTCACTTTGGCGGACACATGCATATCAATGATACAGGAGTAAAAACATCGGCAAACGGAAATACACTATTCAATATTCAAACTCCATCTTTAGCAGCTTACAAACCTGCTTACAAGATACTTACAATACATTCAAATATTGATTTTGAGATAGAAACTGTAGTCGTTGGTTCTGTGCCAAAATTTAATAGTTTGTTTCCTTTTTATGAAGAAGAATATACTCATTTGCAAAATATAAAAAGCCCAGCTATTTGGAATAAAGATATTTTGAAAACCAAAAGTTATGAGGATTTTACAGAATGGCATTTAAAAGAATTGGTGCGTCTTCGGTTTTTGCCAGAAGATTTTCCAGCTGCATTTTTAAAGTCATTTTCAAATCTTTCAGGCAAAGATTTGTTAGAGATCAATAAAAATTCTTCAGAAATAGAAAAAGAATTATCGGCGAATAATTTAGTACTTGGAAATTTTGAATCATGGGAAGGTCTTGATATGATTTTCGATTTTTACAGATTAAAAAATGCAGATGAATTAGCGGTTCCTGAAATTGGTTCTGAAAGATTGAAACAATATCAAATCGTTTGCAGACAGCTTGAAAAATCTCGTGATGAAAAACTGGTTTTATGGGCAAAAATATTTTTAAAGACAATGAACAGTCAGCCTTCAAATCATTTTAAAATCAACTTAAAAAACAACACTATTGAGCGAATAAAACCTTAAATGAATCTTAAGATTTTAAATGCTGAAAAATAATTAGCTTGCATATTTAATTCCTTGTATGAAACAGAATTCCTTTATATTATTCTTTTGCTTGATTTTTGTTTATTGTTCTTATTCTCAGAATATTAAATTTGATCATTACAACGACAACAACGGCCTGTCACACAATTCTGTGCGTCATATTGTTCAGGATAAAAAAGGTTTTTTGTGGTTTGGTACTTTTTCTGGACTGAATCGTTTTGACGGATATCAGTTTAAAAAATACATGAGTTCTTCACCAAGTGAAAACAGATTGCATAATGATGATATTACGGCTTTAGATCTTGATGAAAGTTCAAACAATTTATGGATCGGTACCAGAAAAGGGCTGACACTTTATAAAATCGACACTAACGAATTTACAACATTTTTGCCTCAGACAAACAATCCAAAAAGCTTGCCTGATGAAGAAATTAGAGCTGTACATGTAGATAAATTCAAAAGGATTTGGGTAGGAACCAAAACCAAAGGAGTTTATATGTTTTTTCAAAAAGAAAATCGCTTTGAAAAAGTTGCTATTCCGGGATTTCAATATGTAAATGAAATTTTTGAAGATAAAAGCGGCGGAATTTGGGTTGGAAGTTATGAAACCGGATCGGTAGCAAAAATTACTTTAGATGCTAAAGGAGAAATTGTTCGCATCAATAATTACACTTTATTGGTTCCTAATTCAGCCGAAAAAAATCCCTACATCAATTTTATTTATGAAGATGCAAAGTCGGATATTTTTATAGGAACTCGCGAAGGGCTTTATAAACTAGATAAAGCCAACAATAAATTTGTAAATCTTTATATCGAAAATAAAGAAATCAGAAATAATTTGGGTCCTTATTTCTTGTCGGTTGCTAAAGCTCCAGACGGAAAATATTGGGTTGGAACACTTGGTGGTTTATTGGTTTGCAATCAGTTAGAAGACATTCAAAAAGGAAATTACAAATGGTATTATTCGATATTGTCTGATGATACTTCGATAGTTGACAATTTGGTATCGGCATTATATTTTGATGCTTCTGGCGTTTTATGGATTGGAACCGAAGATGGATTAGACAAATATGATCCTTATGAAAACCAGTTTATTCTCAATAAAGATATTTCTCATTATATTGGAAATCAATCTCCTAGAATTAGAGGATTTGCAAAAACTTATGATGGAAAAGTAATTGTGGAAACCAGACATGACGGCCTTTTTATTTCGAATGCAAAAGGTTTTGCGCCATTATACAATAACCAAAAAGACATGGTAAGTATTTATTCTGATGACGGAAAAATATTTTACTGCGGACTCTGGAATGGGAATGTTTTGGTGTATAATTATGTGACCAATTCGTCAAAAGAAGTCAATGTTGGGTTTAATACGACACCAGTTTTTGCATTTAGCAAGATTGATGATCAAACCATTATGATTGGCTCTTTTGGAGAAGGCGCTGTGATATTGAATACACAAACCTTGCAAGTTCAATCAGCAACGGGTAAATTGTTGCCGGGTTTTCAAATTAATGCCATCGAAAAAGATAAAAACAATAATGTATGGATTGCAACCGAAACGGGAGTAGCAAAATACAATACAAAAACAGGTAATATAAAAATCTATAAATCGCTTTATGCTCAAGAAAAAGGCATACCGCATGATGATAATATCAGTGATGTTTTAGTTGATATAAAAGGAAGAATCTGGGCTTCAACACGTGTTGGTTTATGCTTTTATTCGCCATCAAAAGATAATTTTTTTCCGCTTACAAATCCGAAGGAATTATCAGGAAACTGGATCACAGATATGTTGTCAGACAGTAAGGGGAATTTATGGCTAAACATCAACAACAATACGGTAGCAAGACTTAATTCGAATTTAAAAGATGTAAATATTTATCATGTAAAAAGTGGCAACAGACTCGATGTTTTTAGTTCCAGTAGCTTTTTTAATTTTAATAGTTCCAATATTTATTTAGGGACTAAAAACGGTATTATTTATTTTTCTTTAGATAAAATAATCAATAATAAATGGTCTCCGTCGCCAGTTATTACCGAATTTAAAATTCAAAATGAAGAAATTGTTCCTGGAACAGAAATTAACGGACAAATACCGCTTTCATCTGATTTGAATTACAGCAAAAAGATAGAATTAAATTATAAAAACCGCGATTTTTCACTCCAGTTTTCGACGCCTTCTTTTACAAACGAAAAGCTAAATAAGTTTGAATATATGCTGGAAGGTTTTGATAAAGATTGGATTACAACAAATAGCAGTTCGAGAACGGTTCAGTATACCAATCTTTATCCGGGAAGCTATACTTTTAAGATCAGATCGAGTAATAGCGATGGACATTGGAGCAAAGTAGTTTCTTATGAAATCGTAATTCAGCCTCCTTTTTGGCTGACACCGTTTGCTTTGTTCTTGTTTCTAATACTATTATCGGTAATCTTTTATTTTGTTCGAAAAGAAATTAGAAACCGTATTCGCTTAAAACAAGAATTATTGACAGAAAAAATCAAGCGTGAACAAGATATTAAGCTCAACAATGAAAAGCTTCGTTTTTTTACTAATATCTCGCACGAATTAAGAACGCCTTTGACCTTGATTTTAGGCCCAGCCAAGCAATTATTGGAAGATGAAAATGCTAGCGATTATCAAAAAAGCAGATACAATTTGATTCATCAAAATGCAAGCCGAATGCTGAATCTGGTCAATCAGGTTTTAGATTTTAGACGTGCTCAGGCAGGCGAATTAAAACTTAAAGTTTCTGAAACAGATATTATTTCTTATTCTAAAAACATCTTCGAATCGTTTAAAGAACTGGCTTACAATAAAAACATCACATTAAATTTTAATACCGAAAATGAAAATCTAACGGGCTGGGTTGATAATGATAAGTATGATAAAATCTTATACAATCTATTATCCAATGCTTTAAAGTTTACCAATAAATTTGGAAATGTAGATTTGTTCATGAGGCTTAAAGATGGAGATGAGGGCAGGTTGATTATTGAAGTAAGTGATGATGGAATTGGAATTCCCTTAAAAAGTCAGGAGAAAATTTTCAAACGTTTTTATCAGGTTAAAGGCAATAAGGATCAAAATACGGGATCAGGAATTGGGTTATCATTGGTAAAATCTTTGGTGGCACTTCATAAAGGAACAATTAAATTAGAAAGTACTGAAGGTGAAGGAAGTATTTTTACTGTTGAATTGCCAATTGATCGCAGTTTTTACAGTGATAAAGAAGCATTTGAATTTGTTTTGAAAAATGACAATCAAAGCATGTCTATTCCAGAGAAAACAGTAAAAAAGATTCTTCAGAATACAGAATTAAAACAAAAAATAGTAGTCGTAGAAGATAATACCGAATTGAGAAAATATCTGGTTGATTATTTATCTGATTATTACAAAGTTTACGAAGCCGAAAATGGAATGGAAGGCTTGAAAATTTGCAGACAAATTAAACCAATCCTTTGTGTGGCAGATGTTATGATGCCTGTAATGGACGGACTAGAATTTTGTGAGGAATTAAAAAGGGACGAATTTATAAGTCATATTCCGGTTATTTTATTGACTGCGCTTTCTGAAAATGAAGATAAAGTCCGCGGTTACGGTGTTGGTGCCGACGGTTATATTGTAAAACCGTTTGAGCCTTCATTGCTAAAAACGGTTATTGAAAATATTATTAAATCAAGATTAGAGCTAAAAGAGAAGTTCTCAGGCGAAGTAGAAAGTAAAGTTGGTTTACTTACACATTCTCCTATCGACGAAGAATTTATGGAAAAAATAACAGGTTTAATAAACGATAATTTGAGTGAGGTTGAACTTTCTACAGAATTTCTTTGTGATAAATTAGGCGTAAGTTCGTCAAAACTCTACAGGAAAATAAAAGAGCTTACAGATTTGGCTCCAAACGAATTTATTAGGACCATTCGTTTGAAAAAAGCAGCACAACTTTTGAAAACAAAAAGATATAATGTTTCTGAAGTTACAGAATTAGTTGGCTTTAATGACCCTTTATATTTCAGCCGATGTTTTAAAAAACAGTTTGGTTTCCCGCCAAGCAAGCTAATTACTGGTTGATTTTGTAATATGAATACCCGTATCGGACAAATAAAATAAAGCACACAGATAACACGAATTAAACGGATTTTTACCGATTTAATATAAAGATCCGTTTTTATCTGTTTAAATCTGTGTCATCCGCGTGCCATTTTCATAATTAATTTAAGTAACGACTATTTATTTTGTAATGGATTGTAAATCAATGAATGTACTTAGGATCTATCCATGTTTTTGACGAATTAGTCCATTTAATTTTCTATTTGATATTCTATTTTTGTGTAGTAATCTTTAAATAAAATCAAATGAAAATGATAATTGACACAAATAATCCACTAAAAAATTTGGACGAATGGGAAGACGATTTGCTAATACGTTACCCTGATCCATCTGAAAATATAAAAGAAAAAGAAGAGTTTAGAAATTACGTCGATTCAGAAAGAGTAGAAACCGTTAAGGAGTTTTATAGAATGAATCACACGTATCAAACATATGATTTTGTTTGCAGCAAAGAAGAGGAATTCTTGCAGTTCAACAAAAAGAGTTTGTCTATTTGGGAAGCTGTTGAGTTTTTAAATACTCTTGTTGACGACAGTGATCCAGATATCGATTTAGATCAAACGCAGCATCTTTTGCAGACTTCAGAAGCTATTAGAGCAGACGGTCACGAAGATTGGTTTGTTTTAACTGGTTTTTTACATGATCTTGGTAAAGTTTTATGTTTGTTTGGAGAACCGCAATGGGCTGTTGTTGGAGATACTTTTCCAGTAGGCTGTGCTTATTCTGATAAAATCGTTTATCCAGAATTTTTCAAAGACAATCCAGATTATACAGATAATAGGTTTAATTCCAAATTGGGAATTTATACCGAGAATTGTGGTTTAGATAAAGTAAAAATGAGTTGGGGCCATGACGAGTATTTGTATCAGATCATGAAAGATTATTTGCCTGAACCAGCCTTGTACATGATTAGATATCACTCGTTTTATTCGCAGCATAAAGAAAATGCCTACGCACATTTGATGAATAAAAAAGATGTAGAAATGTTTGAATGGGTTAAAAAATTCAATCCATATGATTTATACACAAAAGCACCTGTTAAGCCAGATGTAAAAGCTTTGCTTCCGTATTACAAAGAATTAGTTGCTAAGTATTTGCCGGAAAAATTAAATTTTTAGAATAAAAATCACAACTTTTAAATTAAGAGTTTCTTCCTGCTGGGTTTACAAAACCTTGCAGGAGTAACTTTTTATGGTTTCACATAAAAGAATAATTAATGATGAAAATAAGAACTAGAATAGTTTTATTGAACCTTTTTGCCATTTGGGGTTCTATTGTTTTTGGACAGGAAAAAAACAATAGAAACGATTGGGAAAACCCCGAAGTATTTCAGATAAATAGGGAGCCAGCGCGTGCATCATTCTTGCCTTATGCAGATGAAGCATCGGCAATAAAAGATATTTATAATAGTTCGCCTTGGTATTTCTCATTAAACGGAAATTGGAAATTTTCTTGGGCACCAACACCAGATGAGCGTCCAAAAGATTTTTATAAAACAGATTTTAATACTATAAATTGGAAAGAGATTCAAGTACCTTCAAATTGGGAACTTAAAGGATACGGGATTCCAATTTATACCAATATTACATATCCATTTCCTAAAAATGCACCCTTTATAGATCATAAGGACAATCCTGTGGGGTCATATAAAAAAGACTTTATTTTGCCCGGAAATTGGAGCAACAGACATATGTTTCTACATTTTGAAGCGGGAACATCGGCCATGTATATTTGGGTCAATGGAGAAAAAGTTGGTTATACAGAAAACACAAAAAGTCCCGCAGAATTTGATATTTCCAAATATGTAAAAGCAGGAAAAAATAATTTGGCTGTTGAAGTTTATAGATGGAGCGACGGTTCTTATCTTGAAGATCAGGATTTTTGGAGACTTTCAGGTATTGATCGAAATGTTTATTTATATAGTACAGATCACATTCGAATTTCAGACTTTTTTGCAAAACCTGACTTAGATTCCAATTATAAAAACGGAAGTTTAAGTGTTGATGTTAATTTGAAAAACTTGACTTCGACAGCTGTAAACAACCAAAAAGTAGACGCAAAATTGGTTGATGCTTCAGGAGCAACTGTTTTTACTAAAGAACTAAAAGTCAATTTCGAAGGAAATAAAACGCAGACAATCAATTTCTCTCAAGATGTATTAAGTCCAAAATTATGGAGTTCTGAAGCGCCTAATTTATACAGTTTGGTACTTACGCTAAAAAATGAAAAAGGGAATATAGTGGAGTCTGTTTCTACCCAAATTGGTTTCAGAAAAGTAGAATTGAAAAATGGTCAACTTCTTGTAAATGGAGTCAGAATAATGGTTCACGGTGTGAATATCCACGAGCATAATCCGGTAACAGGACATTATCAGACAGAGGATATGATGATGAAGGATATCAGGTTAATGAAACAATTGAATATTAATTCGGTTCGTTGCAGTCATTATCCAAACAATTTATTGTGGATGAAATTGTGTAACAAATACGGAATTTTTCTTGTGGATGAAGCCAATATCGAAAGTCATGGTTATGGAGTTGAGCATAATGCCAATTTGAACAGATCAGTACATCCGGGTTATTTGCCAGAGTGGAAAGCAGCACATATGGATAGAATTATCAGTTTGGTCGAAAGAGACAAAAACCAACCGTCTGTAATTCTTTGGTCATTAGGAAATGAGTGTTCGAATGGCCCCGTATTTTATGATGCTTATAAATGGATAAAAAATAGAGACAAAACTCGTCTTGTTCAATTTGAACAGGCAAATGAAAACGAAAATACAGATATTATTTGTCCGATGTATCCAACAATTGCTGAAATGAAGGAATATGCATCACGCAAAGAAGTCAAACGACCTTACATTATGTGTGAGTATTCACACGCAATGGGAAACAGTAATGGAAATTTTCAGGAATACTGGGATATTATTCGCGGAAGCAAAAATATGCAGGGCGGATTTATTTGGGATTGGGTAGATCAAGGATTTGAGGCTACTGATGAAGCAGGACGCAAATATTGGGCTTATGGAGGAGATTTGGGCAGCCAAAATTACACAAACGATGAAAATTTCTGTCACAACGGATTAGTTTGGCCTGACAGAACGCCACACCCCGGAGCGTTTGAAGTGAAAAAAGTATATCAGGATATTTTATTTCATGCTGTTGATGTTAAAAATGGAGTGATTAAAATAACAAACGATTTTGGTTTTACAAATTTGAGCAGTTATAACTTCAACTACCAAGTTTTAGAAAATGGAAAAGTTATAAAAGAAGGCCAAATCGATGTTGATTTAAATCCGAAATCTGAAAAAGAATTTAAAATTGATTTGCCGAAAATAATTGCTAAACCAGGTTTTGAATATTTATTGAATGTTTTTGCAAATACAAAAACAGGGTCTGAATTAAAGCCTCAAAATTTTGAAATCGCAAGTGAACAATTTGTTATCGAAGGTGGGAATTATTTTGCAAAAGAAGTTCAAAAGAATGCTGCATCAAATATAAAAGAGGATAAAAACGAATATGTTCTAAGTGCTGCAGATGTTACAGTTAAGATTAGTAAATCAACAGGATTAATAACATTTTATAGTTCAAAGGGAGAACAGTATTTTAAACAATATCCTGAACCTAATTTTTGGAGAGCACCAACAGATAATGATTTTGGAAATAAAATGCCAATAAAATCAAATGTTTGGCGAACTGCTGGCAATAATTATACTTTAGAATCAATTCAGCAAACTGAAGAAAATGGAAAATATTATGTTGTTGCAAAGCTGCAACTTAATGACGTTTCTTCAGATTATACAATTAAATATTCTTTGAGCAATGATGGTTCATTAGAAATTCTTCCATCTTTCAAAAGAGGAATTAATCCATTGCCAGAAATGCCACGTTTCGGAATGATTTTTTCTTTAAAAAGCGACTTCGAAAACCTTGATTATTATGGAAGAGGCCCTTGGGAAAATTATCCGGATCGAAATGAATCGGCATTAAAAGGAATTTATCAAAGCAAAGTTGCGGATCAGTATGTTCCTTATACGCGACCACAGGAAAACGGATACAAAACAGATGTTCGCTGGTTTAAGCTTTCAGATAAAAACGGCAACGGACTTGAAATAAAAGGTTTGCAGTCTTTAGGAATGAGTACTTTGAATAATTATCCAAGTGATTTTGATCCAGGTTTGACAAAAAAGAATCAGCACATCAGTGACATCACACCAAGAAAAGAAATTGTAGTATGTACCGATTTAACCCAGCGAGGTTTGGGAGGTGACAACAGCTGGGGATTACCACCGCATGAACAATATCTATTAAAAGCAAGTGAATATAGCTACGGTTTTGTTATAAAACCAATTAAATAAATCACAATTGAAATATACTTTTTAAAAGTAAAATATGAGTAACAATACCAATAACGGAAGATTAACTTCTTTAGATGCGTTGAGAGGGTTCGTGATGTTTTGGATCATGAGCGGTGAACATATCATTCATGCTTTGGCGAAAGTCGCTCCAATTCCGGTTTTTGTATGGATGTCATCGCAATTGCATCATACAGAGTGGGATGGGATTACATTTTATGATATGATATTTCCCGTATTTCTATTCGTAGCCGGAGTTTCAATGCCATTTTCGTTCGAAAAGAAAATGAAAATCGCAGGTGTGAATTCTCCAATGGAATTGCCATCAAGCGAAAAAAGAAAAATATACCTGTCCATGTTAAAACGGACTTGTACTTTATTGATTTTAGGATTCGTAGTCAATGGAATATTACGCTTTGATGGATTTGATCAAACCCGCTTTGCAAGTGTTTTAGGGCGTATAGGACTTGCATGGTTTTTTGCAGGGCTGATCTTTCTAAATTTTGATTTAAAAAAACAAATATATTGGTTCATAGGTATATTGATTGGTTATTTTTTAGCAATGAAGTTGATACCAGTTCCTGGTTTTGGAGCTGGTATTTTAACCAAAGAAGGTTCTTTAGAAGGCTACATTGATCGAATGTTTTTACCCGGAAGATTGCATAGTCAAGTGTACGATCCCGAGGGATTGTTCTCGACTATACCAGCAATTGCGACAGCTTTGCTTGGAATGTTTCTTGGAACATTTTTGAAAGTAAAAAATGATTTTTCGATAACTCAAAAAGTACTTATGATGATTGCTTCAGCAATTATTTTAATTGTTATAGGACTTTTATGGGATTATAGTTTTCCAATAAATAAGCATTTGTGGTCAAGTTCATTTGTATGTTTTGTTGGTGGCTTCAGTATCTTATTTTTTACTTTTTTTTATTTGATAATTGATGTCTGGCATTTTAATAAATGGGCATTTCCTTTGATATTAATTGGTTCAAATTCGATTTTGATTTATATGGCATCTGAGGGATTGGTAGACTTTAAACATACTGCAGATTATGTATTTGGAGGGCTTATCAAATTTTCTTCAATAGATTGGCAACCTGTTTTTACTACTATGTCTGTCACAGTTGTGCAGTTTGCGTTGCTTTATTTTCTATACAAAAGAAAATGGTTTTTAAAAGTCTGAGAATAGACAGAATGCTTTTTTAAAATTAAAGGATTAAGCTTTTAAAAATATAATTGTTTAGGTTCAATTAACTCGATATAAAAAATTATGATGAATACCGTCCTTTAATCAAAAGACAAAACTTTACTATACTAACCACAGTCAACCACCAAATTATGAATACATTAACAACCGCAGATTACATCGTTTTTCTTATTTACTTTGTGATCGTTACGTCTTACGGCATCTATATTTACAGGAGTAAAAAAAATGCAGCGACAAGCTCTAATGATTATTTTTTAGCCGAAGGATCACTTACATGGTGGGCAATTGGAGCGTCTTTAATTGCATCTAATATTTCTGCAGAACATTTTATAGGCATGAGCGGATCAGGCTTTGCACTTGGATTAGCAATTTCTTCTTATGAATGGATGTCGGCTGCTACATTAATTATTGTTGCCGTTTTTATTCTGCCGGTATATCTTAAAAATAAGATATTTACCATGCCACAATTTTTGGCAAAAAGGTACAATGATACTGTTAGTACCATTATGGCTGTAATTTGGTTGTTGATATATGTATTCGTAAATCTTACATCGATTATTTATTTGGGAGCTTTGGCAATTTCATCCATTGCACCACTGAGTTTTGAATTTTGTATTATAGCATTGAGTTTGTTCTCTGTTATAGTCACTTTGGGAGGAATGAAAGTAATTGGATATACCGATATGTTTCAAGTTATAGTTTTGATATTGGGAGGATTAGTGACAACTTATTTAGCATTAACCTTACTTTCCGAGCAATTTGGTTTTGGCAAAGACATTCTTAAAGGGTTAGCCATTATAAAAGATGAAGCTCCCGGTCATTTGCAAATGATATTTGATAAATCAAATCCGCATTATGCTGAATTGCCTGGAACTTCAGTAATTATTGGAGGAATGCTTATTAATAATTTAGCATATTGGGGCTGTAATCAATATATTGTGCAAAGAGCCTTGGGAGCCGACTTAAAAACGGCTCGTAAAGGAATTTTATTTGCAGCATTTTTAAAACTATTAGTTCCAGTTATTGCTGTTTTACCCGGAATTGCAATGTATGTAATGCATCAAAACGGAATGTTTCAGCACGAAATGCTTGATGCAGCAGGAGTTTTAAAACCAGATCGTGCGTATCCAACATTAATGAATTTATTGCCTTCTGGATTAAAAGGAATTGCCTTAGCCGCTTTAACCGCAGCAATTGTTGCTTCTTTGGCAGGAAAAGCCAATAGTATTTCGACTATTTTTTCATTAGATATTTACAGAAAATATTTCAATAAAACGGCTTCTGAAAAAAAACTAGTACGTATTGGAAGAATTTGTGTAGTTGTCTGCATGTGTATTGCTGCTTTCGTAGCGCCTGCTTTAAAATCATTAGATCAAGCTTATCAATTTATTCAGGAATATGTAGGTTTCTTTTCGCCAGGTGTTCTTGCCGTTTTTTTATTGGGAATGTTTTGGAAAAGGACTACGGCAACAGCAGGACTTGCCGGCGCATTGCTGACTGTGCCGATTGCAGCAGTTTTGAAATTTTTACCAGTATGGACAAATGGTTCTTTTCCAGATTATCCATTTTTAGACAGAATGAGCATTACATTTATTGCTATTGTATTGATTATGGGAGCCATCAGTATTTTAAAACCTGAGCAAGTATTAGAGCATGAAGCGCATAAAATTGAAGTTGATAAATCGATGTTTGGAGTATCTTCAGAGTTTGTTGTTGGATCATTTATTATTTGTGGAATCTTAATCGCATTGTATACTATTTTTTGGTAAAAAGTTTTTTCAAGATTTCAATTTATAAAAGTTAAAAAATATCAAAATGATTAATAAAAGATTTTCAAAGAAAAGTATTGCCATCTTGCTTTTTCTGTTGTGTTATAACATTGGGATTTACGCAAAAGGAAAAGATTATTTAGTGACGGCTTTTGGCGCTGTAGCCGATGGCAAAACACTAAATACAATTGCAATTCAAAAAGCAATTGATGCTGCGTATAAAAATAAAGGAGGAAGAGTTGTTTTTTCGAAAGGAAAATTTCTATCAGGAAGTATTGTGTTAAAAGATAATGTCAAATTATTTTTTGAAGATGGAGCAGTTCTTTTAGGAAGTATAAATCCAAACGATTATCCTAAATATGAAGAAATAAGAGCGTTGGTTTTGGCTTATAATTCAAAAAATATTGCGATAACTGGAAAAGGAATTATTAACGGTCAAGGAAGAGAATTGGCATTAGCCGTTGATAGTTTACATCATTTTGGAATAAAAATCGATCCTAATTACAATTACAGAAGAATGCGTCCTTCAGATGGAAGAGGAAAATTAGTTTCTTTCGTAAAATGCGATTCAATAAAAATGACTGACATTACATTGAAAAACAGTTCAGGATGGGTACAATGTTTTGAACAATCTAAAAATATTGTTGTCGATCGTATCAAAGTCGACAGCAGAGCGTATTGGAATAACGACGGAATTGACATCAATGGCTGTGAAAATGTAAGCGTTACCAATTGTGATGTAAACGCTGCAGACGACGGTATTTGTTTAAAATCAGATTCTCCGGGACTGCAAAATAATAACATTTATATCGCAAATTGCACGGTACGATCAAGTGCCAGCGCCGTTAAATTCGGAACAGGTTCATACGGAAGTTTCAAAAACGTTACCATCGATAATATTAAGGTTTACGACACTTTTAGATCGGCAATTGCAATAGAATCTGTTGATGGTGCCGAAATTGAAAATATTAAAGTATCAAACATAACAGCTGTAAATACAGGAAATGCGATTTTAATTCGCTTAGGTCATAGAAATGGCGAGAAGCCGGGCTACATCAAAAATGTTACTATTAAAAATGTTAAAGCTCAAATTCCGTTTGGGCGTCCGGATATAGATTATGATATGCGCGGACCAGAAGTAGATTATTTCCACAATCCTTTTCCCGCTTCAATTGCTGGAATTCCGGGATATTCAATTGAAAATGTAGTTCTAGAAAATATTGAAATTACCTATCCGGGAAGAGCTTCTAAAGGAATGGCTTATTTGCCTTTGAGCAGATTAAAAGACGTTCTTGAAAATGAGAAAGGATATCCTGAGTTTACCATGTTTGGAGAATTGCCTTCGTTTGGATTTTACGTTCGTCATGTCAACGGAATTGAAATGAAAAATATAAAAGTAATCCACGAAAAAGAGGATTTTCGTCCAGCATTTGTTTTTGATGATGTAAAAGGACTTTTAATGGAAAAAATTGATGTTCCTTCGGACAAAATAAATCAAATTATTTTTAAAGATGTTCCTTCAAGTAAACTTGATGCAGAAGCTTTAAAAAGAAAAATCGAACCTGTTCAGAATACATTTGTCTTGCCAGCGAGGTAAATTCAAGAGAATTAGATTTATAAATAAAAATAAAATGATAAAGAAAGCTATAATTGCCATAGTTGTTTTTGGTATTTCATTGACTATGAATGCTCAAAAAGTATATGATGTCAAAAAATTTGGAGCCAAAGGAGATGGAAAAACTAATGATGCAGCAGCTATTCAAAAAGCAATAGACGCTTGTAGCGCAACAGGCGGACAAGTATTAATTCCTGCTCCATTTACCTTTTTAGCAGGTCCTTTTAATGTAAAATCAAATGTAGATTTGCATATTGAAGGAGGCGCAAAAATTTTAGCAAGTCCAGATGAAAAATTATATACAGAAAGCGCTTTTCGCGAAAATAAAGGTGAAGGTACAATCTGGATTGGCGGAAAAAACATTGAGAATTTCACCATTAGCGGAAGCGGAAAAATTGACGGAAATGGAATTTCTTTCATGGGAGAAGAATTAGCAGATTCTTATGTTTTGAAACCTTTCAATGTATTAGATCCAAGACCACACGTTTTGACTTTAATTGGTGGAAAAAATATAAGAATTAAAGACGTTCATATTGGAAATTCAGCCTATTGGACTGTTCATCTTGTTGGATGCAATGATGTCGTTATTAGTGGCATTACTTTATTGAATAGCTTAAAAGTTCGCAACAGTGATGGTATTGATATTGACCATTCAAAAAATGTTCGCATAAGTGATTGTTATATCGAAAGCGGTGATGACTGTATCTGCCTTAAAAACAGAAGAGAATTTGAAGAGTTTGGTGCTTGCGAAAATATAACAGTAACAAATTGTACGATGACCAGCAGCAGCTGCGCCATCAAAATTGGTTCAGAAAACATGGATGCAATTAGACAAGTGGTTTTCAACAATTGCATTATTAAAAACAGCAATCGCGGAGTCGGAATTCAAAATAGAGACGAAGGAACGGTAAGCGATGTTATTTTTTCTAATATTATTGTTGAAGGCCGTTTTACTACAGACACTTGGTGGGGAAAAGCAGAGCCTATTTATGTAACAGCATACAGTCGCGCTAGTGGCAATCATAAAGATGCAAACTGGCGTTTTCCTAAAGGAGCGACAGAAGGAAAAGTTGGAGCAATAAGCAATATTTATTTTACCAATATTCAATGTACTGGCGAAAATGGCGTTTATGTGAGCGGTGAAACTAAAGATAAAATAAAAAATATTGTTTTTGAAGGAGTTACTGTTTCGATCGATAAAATTTCTAATTTTTCAGGCGGAATTTACGATCGTCGTCCGTCAAAAGTTGATGGTTTTGTGATGGGAAGTACTTCAGGATTTTATTTTGATACGGCAGAAAATATAAAAGTGCAAAATTGCTCAGTTTCTTGGGGAAACAATAAGCCAGATTATTTTAAATATGCTGTTGAAAGCAAAAATGTTGATGTTTTAAAAGTGAATAATCTAGATGGAGAATCAGCTTTTCCTGAGAAATATGAAGCGGTGAAAAAATAATATGATTATTCACAAGTAGCTGCGCAAAGTATGTCATTTCGACGTAAGGAGAAATCTTCGCAAGTAGCTCGACAAAGATTGACGATTTAGATTGCGGAGCTACTTGTGGAGATTTCTCCTTACGTCGAAATGACAAGTTTGCGAATCGCCAGATAAATACGAAGCAGTGAAAAAAACAATAAACAGGGTAGGAAAGGATAGTTGGAATATAGGAAGTTTTTAAATTAGCAAATGAAGCATATTTCGACGCAACACATTTCAACGTAAAAAATAAATAATGAAGAACAACATAATTACAAAAATTATTATTGGCGGTTTGCTATTCAATAGCTTTTATGGACATGCTCAAAAAACAACTTTAGAAGTTGATGTTACTAAAACCATCACTAAAATTAAGCCTACGATGTTCGGTTTGTTTTTTGAAGATATCAATTTTGCCGCAGATGGAGGTTTGTATGCTGAGATGATTAAAAACAGATCTTTTGAGTTTGATAAACCTTTGATGGGATGGGAGCAACCTAATACCAAAAGATCTTCTTTGAATATGAATTCGGGTGTTGCAACACCTATCAAAGTGTTGGAAAACAAAAACAATACTAATTTTTGCCGAATTCTTGTAAATGATCCGAAAGGATATGAAATCATTAATGAAGGTTTTCGAGGAATGGGCGTCAAAAAAGATGCAAAATACAATCTTTCATTAAAAGCAGCCAATCATGAAGGTGCCATCAAAAAAATAATAATTCAGTTTATTGACAAAGATAAAAAGGTGATTGGCGAAACGAATATTATACCAACATCTGATGAATGGAAAAATTATTCGGCACAATTTACAGCAACTCAAACGGAAGCAAAAGCCAAACTCAGAATAACTTTTGAAGGAACTGGAACGATTGATTTAGATATGATTTCGGTATTTCCAGAAGATACTTGGAAAAACAGAAAAAATGGCCTGCGTAAAGATATTGTACAACTTTTATATGATATGAAACCGGGATTTTTGCGCTTTCCGGGTGGATGTATTGTTGAAGGAAGAACTTTGGCAGATCGTTATCAATGGAAAAAATCGGTTGGAGAAGTAGAGAATAGAAGAACCATGATGAACCGTTGGAATGTCGAATTCACCCACAAACAAACACCCGATTATTTTCAAAGCTTCGGACTTGGTTTTTTTGAATATTTTCAGCTTTCAGAAGATATTGGAGCAACTCCTTTGCCTATTTTAAGCTGTGGAATGGCTTGTCAGTACAATACAGGAGAATTAGCTCCAATAGAAGAATTAGATCCTTATGTGCAAGATGCTTTAGATTTAATTGAATTTGCAAATGGTTCAGTGAATACAGTTTGGGGAAAATTACGCTCGGATATGGGACACCCAGAACCATTTAACTTAAAGTTTATAGGTGTAGGTAATGAGCAATGGGGACCTGCCTATATTGAAAGATTTGTAGTTTTTGAAAAAGCGATTAAAGCAAAATATCCAAATATTACGATTGTTTCGGGTAGCGGACCATCGCCAAATGGAGAGTTTTTTGATTTTGGAATGCAGGAACTTAAAAAATTAAATGCCGAACTGATCGATGAACATTATTATGAAAGTCCAAAATGGTTTAGAGAAAATGCAACGCGTTATGATAAATACGACCGAAAAGGACCTAAAATATTTGCAGGAGAATATGCCGCTCAAAGTGTTTCTGGTGCTAACCCAAATAATAGAAACAATTGGGAATGTGCGTTTTCCGAAGCTGAGTTTATGACCGGATTGGAACGAAATGCCGAAGTGGTAAATATGACTTCTTATGCTCCATTAATGGCGCACGAAGAAGCTTGGCAATGGACACCGGATATGATTTGGTTTAATAATTTAAAGGCATTTGGTTCTGCTAATTATTATGTACAGCAATTGTTTTCAACTAATAAAGGAACTGATTTATTGGCTATTACGAAAGATGGAAAAGCAGTAATAGGCGAAAATAATTTATATGCCTCTGCGGTGAAGGATGCCAACACAAAAGAAGTAATTATAAAATTGGTAAATACATCGGCAGAAAAGCAAGAAGTTGCAGTTCATTTGAAAGACGGAAAATTTGCTTCAAAAGGTTCATTAATAACATTGACGAGTCCGAATTTGCAAGATGAAAACACATTTAATGAACCTGAAAAAATAAGTCCAAAACAAGTAGAATATAAATTAAAAGGCGAGAAAGCAGTAGTAAACCTGCAACCTTTTTCTGTTACAGTTTTAAAATTAACATTGGTTAATTAAAGTAATTTTGATTTTATTAATTTTTCTATTAAGTTTATAATTAGATTGTTATGAATTAGTTTTTGGAATAAACTCTTTAATGGTTAAAAGAGAATATTCTGAAAGAGGATAAATAATTTAATAAACTTGAAAATGAGAAAACTGTTATTAGTTGTTTTTTTCGCCGGTATTTTTGGAAGTACGGCACAAAATTCTGTTTTAATAAAAAAGCTTGATGGCAGCACTATTTCTTCAGATAGTCTGACCAAAAAAATAGAGCAATTAATGAAAAACGGCGACGTCAAAGGTTTAGGCGTTGCCGTTTTTAATTCGAAAAATCCTGTTTACATTAAGACTTTTGGTTACAGTGATGTCGAAAATAAAAAGGCATTACAATTACAGACCAATTTGTACGGAGCCTCGCTCAGCAAAGCTGTTTTTGCAGTCTTGGTTTTAAAACTTGTTGAAGAAGGAGTTTTAGATTTGGATAAACCACTTCAGAGTTATCTTCCAAAACCAATTTATGAGTACGAACATAAAGTTTGGCATGAAGACTATAAAGATTTAAAAGACAGTCCTCAATATACCAAAATAACTGCCAGAATGTGTCTCGATCATACCACCGGATTCCCAAATTGGCGTTGGTTTGAATCTGACGAAAAATTGCGCATAAAATTTGAACCTGGAACGCGATACAGTTATTCGGGCGAAGGATTAACATATCTTCAAGTTGTAATTGAAAAAATTACTGGAAAGTCTTTAGAGGAGTTAGCTCAAGAAAAGATATTCAAACCGCTTGGCATGACTTCTTCCAGTTATAAATGGCAACCGCAATTTGAAAAAGATTTTGCGTATGGATATGATGCAGAAGGGAAAAAACAAGAAAAAGATAAAGATAACGCACCAAGAGGAGCGGGAACACTTGAAACAACTTTTGAAGATTACAGCAAGTTTATTGGTGCAGTTTTGAATAAAAAAATTCTGAAAGCAAAATCATATAAGGAAATGTTCAGCCCACAGATTCGTATTCGTTCCAAAAATCAATTTGGTCCTGGAGCATTAGAAGACGGAAACAGGAATGACGGAATTGAACTTTCGTACGGACTCGGATGGGGAGTTCTAAAATCACCATATGGAGTTGGTGCTTTTAAAGAAGGGCAGGGCTCTGGTTTTCAAAATTATAGTATTGTTTATCCTGAAAAAGGCACTGCAATGCTCATAATGTCTAACAACTACAGCACAGGCGGTATCATTAAATATTTACTCGAAATCGGCATTGCAGATACTTACACGCCATGGGAATGGGATCAATATATTCCATATGATGCTAAAAAATGATAAATCTGAAAATATGGGTATCTTTAAATGACGACCTTAATTTAATTTTTTTGTTATTGTCTTTTCTGGTATTTTTTTGTTTTTTCAGATAAAAATCGGTGCGTTTTTTACAACTATAATTTTGCCAAATCATCAATCGTATAAAATTTAAGACCATTATTTTTGGCATATTTACAAAGATCTTCTAATGCAGAAAGTGGAGTTTCTAGCTTTTCGTCGGCGTTCGAAACTGTTTTATGTCCGTAAAAAATCACTATTTTATTATGTGCTTTAGCATAATCCATTAGACTTTTATAATAGGGAATGTTAAATTGTTTGTAGTCGTCATCAATTCCCAAACCATAAACTACTCTGTTGCCTTCGTAATAGCAAAATTGGGATTCGGGTCTAATTTCTTCATAAGTTGTGCCTCTTATAATATCAAAATGTTTGAGTAATTCAGTGTCCAATTCCGCATCACGTGCTCCATCAGGATAAGCAAAGGAATGTATATTGAACCCATCTTTTTTCATAGCAGCTTTCAGTGGCAAAATATCATCATTAATGTATTTTTCGATGCCAAATTCCTTTGAATATTTTAGGGCATTCAGATGGTTATAACCATGACCAGCAATATCATGTCCTCTGTTTTGCAAGTAATGTAGTTTCGATTTTTGTTCTTTAGTCAAACTGGCATACCAGCAAACAAAAAAAGTTCCTTTCCAGCCGTAAGGATGCAGTAATTGATCAGCTTCATACCAATCATCGATATAATCATCGTCAAAAGTAAAAAGGACTCCAGGTGGATATGATTTTTTTAGTGGCTTCGGTGCAGAAGTTTTTTCTTCTGGATACATTTTGAAAAATAAAACAAAAACGGCAATAGCAACAATTAGAGTTAGTGCTGTTTTTTTTGAAAATAAGTTCTTCATAAAAAGAAAGTTCGATCAGTTATTAACTGTAATTTTATTAATTTTTCTACCCTCTTCATCTTCTGTTTTGATATGGTATAAATATAATTTTTAAAAATCAATTTTATAAGTTTTCAGTTTTCTTTTTTAAGAAATCAATAAACTCGTTATAATTTTTAATAAAATTTGAAAAGTAAATTAGACTATGAATTGTTTTTTTTTAGATTTGTAGACCCAATACTATTTTAAAAGATTTGTTGGGATACAATAATAAAATCCAAAGACAATGAAATCTGTTACTTCAATATTCTTATTTTTAATGTTTGTCTGGTCAAGCTCTTACGCTCAATTAAGTTCAGATAAAATATTCGAAAGTTTTAAGCAGGGAGAACGTACCAACTGTTCATCGATTGCTTTTATTAAAGCTTCTTTAAATATTTATGGGTTGGATAACCTTTTTGTTACTGAAAAAATAGATGACAATCTGCAAAAAATAACTTTAAAAAATAATGAATCGTTTAATCTTAATAGTGATGAAATAAGCAAAGCAAAAGTTTCTGCCGATTTTGTATGCATTAAAGATAATTGTGAAAACGAAAAAATTATAGAATACGCAATACTGACATATGCAGTAATGGCAAAATACAAGCAGATTATCGATAAAGAAGATACATTTGATAAAGCTTTAGAAGATTTAGAAAGCGGTGAAGTTTATACGCCAACGATTTACAAATATTTAGGCTTTCAAAAAGGCAAGCAAATCGAAAAATTAAAACGAGAATCAGGAAGCGAATTTTGTGGTGTTGTAGCATGGTCAACAGCACATGCAGTATTTGTTTGCGAAGATTATATGGATTATTACGGCAATAAAAAAAGTATTGTGATAAAATATCCGGGTCGCTTTAGAATAATCAAATCTTAATAATTTGATATTGATTGTTTTTAGTGTAAAACGTAATAATTTACGTACATAATTAATAAAATGAAAAATTAATTGCAAAAAATAAATCAATAAACTTGCAATTTAAGTTAATTTATATATTTTTGTTTCCATCCAATTAACCAAATCTACTAACAAATGAAGAGCAAGATTTTCTTACTAAGTTTCCTTTGCTTCATGGCAACTGTAGCTGTATCAGCACAGGCTAAAAATGCTCCAAGAAGTATTATCAGTACAACAGCTTTAATCCGTAAATACCATGATCAAAAAGAATTGAGTGGTATGCAAAAAGGAGAGCTTTTAGAATTGTACATTGAGCGTATTAAAGTATTAGTAAAAACATTGCCTTATATTGCTTTGGTTACTAAACCAGGAGTTACTATGGCAGATTTAGGTATTCCAGATGATACTGAACACAAAAAAGTATTAGATGCTCAGGCGGAAGGTACTACTACATTCTTAGATACGACAGTAGATTTCCAAAGAAAGATGATGCCTTATTCTGATAAAGGAAATCTTATTGCTGCAATTTTATTCTACGAAAGCACATTAAAATCTTTACATGAGTTCAACGACTTGAACGAGATGTAAGATATTAATATCATAATAAAAAAAACTCCAAAGTCATTTGATTTTGGAGTTTTTTATTTGTTATAGCTATAGAACGTTGCCTTTCAGTAAATTAATGCTGACCGTCGCCGTATCAGCGTCTGGAAATCTTCTGAAATATGCTTGATCAGGAAATAATCCAGCTTCTGCAGCAATTTTATTAAAAACATCAATTTCAACAATATATTGGTCAGAAAATCCATGAGTGGCATCGTAAGCAGTTGCAGGGGTTTTTCCTAAATTACTTGCTGTCAATTTCGGGTTTATCGTGTGCAGTTCAATTAAAAGAAGCCCAAATTTATGAACATAAGGCGACCATTTTTGTAAATGTTCCAGCAGATTATCTTCGATTAAATTATTGCTGATTCTTTTTCCTCTAAAGGCAAATGCACCCGTAGAACTGCTGATTCTGTCTTTTGAAATATGTTTAGGATCTTCCCAAATTCGGTTATGGTCTAAAAAAGTCCGTACGTTCAATAAATCTTTCAAATCAATATTGTAATTTTCTTTCAAGTCCTCAGAAAGTAAATCTGGACGTCCAATATCACCCCAAATTACCTTTGCCCAAATATCGGCCTTTATCAAATTTGCTCTTGTCACTTTTAATGCAGTTTGATTATAATCTGCTCCAACTAAAAACAAGGGATACTTATCAAGCATTTTTCCTCTCAAAGTCTGCCTGTCAATCACCTCAAAAATATGCTGAAGAAAAGCACCGTTTCCACAACCCATATCCAGTATTCCTTTTGGCTGTTCTTCAATTGGCAGATTAAAAAGTTTGACTATAATTTCATCTACAATTTTAAAATACGTATCGTGCGCACCGCCGCTTCCCCAAACATTCATTTCGCGGTCTACATGAATTTCATTTTCACCATCATTTGTCATCCAGAGAATGGCTGGATTGCCAAAAATTAATTCTTCCAATTTGGCAAATGTTGGCAAGTAAGATACTGTAACACCATAAGCGCTGGCTCTTTTTGCAAAAAATAATCCAATTTCTGTAAATTGATAATTGCCTTTTTTTTCTGAAAACCATCCTAGATGCACAAAAAAGTCTAATATTTTTTTAAAATTTTCAGGAGATTTATGAAATTCTTCCGGCCTGAAAGAAGTTTCCATAAAATACTTATGAAACATTCCTTTCATCGCTAAACGCACTATTGTCGGACCAATTAAATAACCTTCAATATGTTTTAAAATCTGTTCCTGAATGGTATTTCGTAGAATATCATCAGAAGGTTGGAGTCCATAATTCTTTTTGTATTTTTCAAAAATTAAATCAAGTTTTTCAAATGGCGCATTTTCAAAAAGACGCGGATGAAAATGTGCAGAAAATTGAAGCAACTCAACAACATCGTCATATAAATGAAACATTGAAAAGGCAATTTCAGTTTTTCATTAACAGAAATGTATAATTTCCTGTACTGCTGTTGTCAATTTCGTAATCTAAAAAACCTTGCGAAGCCAAAATTCTCAAACCTACATTCAAATAACCTTCATTTGCTTTAAAAACAGTTACAAGTTCTGTAAGTTGTATTTGCTTTTTCTTCAGAATAAACTCCAAAACAGCTTTGTTTTTCAATGCTATTGCTACGGGAGCAGTCGCTAATCCGTCAAGATGTCTGAAAATGGAGCTTCGAAGTTGTGATGTGTCGGTCATAGTAAGAGAATCATGGTTTGTTGACTTAATTTTTTCTTCTTATATAAATTATCATATAAAGAGAAAAATGCCTTTTGGAGCTTGAAGGCAATTATTTATTTTTTCAGTAATTGTTTTTATATTTAGGACGAACAGAGTAAGTTAATATAAATTTAATTCATTTAAGATTACGCCACATTGTATTCTAGTAGAAGGTTGTTTCAAATTATAATTTGCAACATAGTTATAGGGATGATTATTTTGAATTATCGAATTATGAAAAAAATCTTAAATAGTTATGAAAGAGCTATAAAAAATACCATTTAAACAATAAAAATTGCAAGCCGAAACTAGATAAAAAAGCTCTTCCAAAAAATACAACAGACCCTCTAAAATTTCAATTCATTATTATATCTTTATCGACAAGTATGGATAAAGTTATAGAAATTTTCGGCGCAATTTTCGGCTTTCTAGCCGTTTATTTTACAATCAGACAAAATATCTGGTGTTGGTTTTTTGGATTAATTCAGGTGATGCTGTATTGCTTTGTTTTCTATACCTCAAAATTATATTCAGATATGATTTTGCATATTATTTATATTTTTCTGCAGGTATTTGGCTGGTATAGTTGGAAGTATGGTGGCGCTAATCAAAGTACATTACAAATAACTTTATTGACAAAAAGGATTCTCTGGATTGGTTTAACGGTTGTTATGTCAATCGTAGTAGGATATTTTATGGACACAAGAACCGATGCCTCTTGTCCTTATATTGATGCTTTTATAATGGTGGCAAGTCTCGTTGCGCAATATTTGATGATCATAAAAGTATTAGAATCTTGGTTCTTTTGGATCGCAGTCGATGTAGTTGCTATTGGCGTCTATGCCTATAAAGAGTTATATTTTACAGCAGTATTGTATTTGCTTTTTTTAATTATGGCAATATTTGGTTACTTCGAATGGAAAAAAGCATACAATCAAGAATTTATTTATGAGAATTAAGAATACAATTGGACTAACATTAGGAAAATTTGCCCCTTTCCATAAAGGCCATCAGCTATTAATAGAAACTGCTATTAAGGAAGTTGATGAATTGATAGTGCTGGTTTATGATGATCCAATAATCAATATTCCGTTATCCATACGAGCGGGCTGGATTCGTGAAATATATCCAGAAATTACAGTTATTGAAGGCGATAATTCACCTAATGACAGCGGATATACAGCTGAGATTATGAAAATTCAAGAAGATTACGTCCTGAAAATTTTAGGCGACCGCGAAGTCTCGCATTTTTATTCTAGTGAGCCTTATGGTGAACACATGAGTATTGCATTGAAAGCAATGAACAGACAAGTTGATGTTAGTCGGAATATGATTCCAATATCGGCAACGAAAATCAGAAATGATTCTTTTGTGAACAAGGATTTTGTTCATCCTAAAGTTTATCGTGATTTAATTACGAAAGTGGTATTGCTTGGTGCGCCATCAACTGGAAAAACGACTTTGGCAGAAAAATTAGCAATCCATTTTAATACCCAATGGATGCCTGAATATGGAAGAGAATATTGGGAAAATCATCAAATAAATAAAAGACTTACTTTAGAAGATCTTTTAAAAATAGCGGAAACTCATATTGAAAGAGAAGATGCTTTGCTTTTGCAATCTAATCAAATTTTGTTCTCTGATACGAATGCTATTACGACCTATTTGTTTTCGCTGGATTATCATGGAAAAGCGTTGGAAGATTTAGAAGAGTTGGCCAAAAAAGCCGAAAGCAGACACGATATTATTTTTGTATGCGATACCGATATTCCTTATGATGATACTTGGGACAGATCTGGTGATGTAAAAAGAAAAGAATTTCAAGAAAAAATTATTGACGATTTAAATTCTAGAAATCTTAAATATCATATGCTTAGAGGCACTGTTGAAGAAAGAATTGAACAGGTATCAAAAGTAGTATTTGCCAAAGAAAACAGTAAATTTAATCTAACTTAGAAATAAAATATAACCATGTCTGATTTAATAAATAAAACAATGGGATTTTTTAAGAAAGTCCCAGAATCACCTACAAATCCTCAAGAAACTCATAAAACTGCTAAATTTCAAATTGAAGATTTATATTCGAGTGATACCGAGCAAAATGAAGCCAAAGACTCTGTTACTTTAGATGAAAAACTGCGTCAAGCGTATTTTTGGATCACTAATACTGCCGTTATCAGTCCGTATTATGATATAGAATTTAATGATGGTGATCCTAAAAAGTTTTTATTTGGAGACAGTAAAGTGCCTGTTTACTTGCCAACAGATCAAAGTTATTCCAGTTTTGTATTAATGCCTTTATTGAATTTAGCGGCTAATGGAAAATGTCTTATCGTTGGAGGACCAGGTCGCGGAAAAACAGCTACTTCTGTTTTGATGGGCTTGTTGGCAGGATACGATAAAAAAGACGTAATGCGCGCCATTCAGCACGGTCAGCCACAAATGACCATTTCGGATTTGCTTGGGCATCCATTACCTTCAGATATGGTAAAGGCCGAAAAAACTTCGGATATCAGAATTGCTTGGCGAAAATGGCTAGGAATGAGAGTAAAAATCATTGATGAATACAACCGAATTCCGACCAGAACGCAATCTGCTTTATTAACTGTTTTGGCTGATAATTATGCTGAAATCTTCGATCAAATTTATGAATGTCCCGAAGGCGCATGGTATCTAACTGCCAATGATGATGCCGGCGGAGGAACGTATCAAGTGATTGAAGCTTTAAAAGACAGAATCGATATTGTGATTAGAGCCATGCATTTTAATACAAGATTTATTGACGATTTATTGCAGCGAATAGAACTCAACTTTAAGCCAGAATCCATAATTCCGGAGGAAATTATTTTTACAGAAGAGGAGCTGAATACCATAAATAAACAAATTAGAGGTGTAAAAATAGAACCTGAATTGCGTAAACGAATCGAGTTTTTTTGCCGTCAGTTTGAGTTTTTTGAACCTGCGTCTAATCGATTGGAATACATGACAAAAGACACGGCAAAATTATCGGGTATAGACATGCGAACGCTTTTTAGAAAAGAAACAGGAAAAGATCCGATTAAAGATTTAGGTTCGCAGGCAAAGAATGGTTTATCGGTCAGAAAAATAATGACTTTATTGATGTTTTCTAAGGCATTGGCTTATTTTAGAGGTAATAAAAGAGTAGAGTTAGAAGATGTGAGACAAGTTTTACCATTTGTTTTGCATGATAGCTTAACGCCTCATTTAGAATCTCCATTTTTTGACCAAGCGGGCAACGAAGTATATCGAGTGGACCGAATAGTATGGCTTCGCGAACTGTTTGATTTGTCGTGTGATGAATATGTGAGCCAAGATTTAGACAGAAATGATCCGGTAGATAATTTTGAAGCGGAATTTAAAAAAGGACTTGAAAATATATCTTCAAAAGAAATTGATAACCGACTTTTAAATATTGAAAAACAGCTTCAGATATGGTCACAGGAGAAAAAACTTTATGGATACAGGGCTGATGATATTTTAAAACTGAAATACTTGCATCAACGTTATACGAACTACAAAAGATGGCTTCAATGGAAAAAATAAGTTTTCAGCCACTCATTGCAGAATTAAGCGATAATAGCGCATTGTACAATCAATGGTATAATGAAAGTGAAATGAAATTTGGCAATTTAGATGCTCACTTTATTGCCAGTTGGATGGTAGAAGTTATAGAACCTATTGTGAAAGCTTTTGTTGCTTTAAATACTGCACCAGAAAAAACTCATGAAGTTGTAAAAGCGCTTTATTTGGAATCATTGAAACTCATTGGAAGCGGTATGGCAATTCGTTATAAAGACGAATATAAAGAGGCTTGGTTATTATTAGCCAAAATGCCAAATTTAGCCGTAAAGTTTCCGGTAAAAACCATTTCATTATTGCATGATGTTCTCTCAAATCTTCAAGTACATGCTCCAGAGAAAACTGTACAATGGTGTAAGTTTGTTGAAAGCAGCAGTACTGAGATCAAAACTATAGAAGATTTTAAAACTGTAGGACGTATTTATGCATGGAAATGCGGATTAGCTCATTTAAGAATTCGTTTGAAAGCAGATTTTGAAACGCTTTCTGAAAATCTGCAACATACTATTGTCAAAACTATAGATTCGCCTGAAAATGCTATTGAATTTTTTGAAAATCCGTGGTCAAATAATCATACGAAATTTGAAGGTGTTCAAGGCGGTTTTAAAGGGATGAGAGGTTTTTTTGAAGAACCACCGGTGCTGGCGCAAATTGGAGAATATATTTTTGCAGCCGATTCAAAAAGTACTTATGCGGTATTTGCAGATCAATTTGGCAAGGTTTTAATTCCGGCAAATGCTGTTGAAGCAACTGATATTTCATCAAATTCTAAACGAGTTTCAAACTTAGAAAAATGGCTAGGAAAAGATAATAATCAAATAGATACTGCTGCTATTTCGTCTGTTGTCGCAACACGAGATACGTTGGTTTTTACTTTACAGAATTCCTATTTTATATATTTATACAGTCTTGGAAATGCATAATCAATCCAAAATAGAAGAAACACTCGCACTATGGAAATCACATTGGCAACAGGCAAAGTTGGAATGGAATCCGATGTTGCGTTTGCAAGAACCTATTTGGTGTTTATCAAATGAAGACGCTTACAGAGAAGGTCTTACAGGCAGTTTTGCAATGATTCGATTAACAGATCACCGTATCGTTATTAATTTAGAAGAAATTGTCGAACGCAATATAATTGATTATCCTCTTGAAGTTCTGGCGCATGAAATAGGGCATCATATTTTTACGCCTGCCAATTTATATGATAATGCTATTTTGTTGAACCGAATTCGTTTTGGATTGCCTGATATAGAAGATAGAGCACCAATGGTGGCTAATTTATATGCTGATTTTTTAATAAATGATAAATTACAGCGCATCAATAAATTAAGAATGTCCGAAGTTTATAAAGCGATAAATACCGAGGATAGTTTTTCAGAATTTTGGACGCTGATGATGCGTACTTATGAATATTTATGGCGATTAAATAGAGGAGAATTAGCAACAAAAATGTCTTTGCATAGCAAGAAGATTGATTCTGATGCATCGTTGTTGGCCTCTTTGATAAGAAGTTATTCGAAAAATTGGATTCATGGCGGAGGCCGTTTTGCCGTGATGGTATATCCGTATTTGATGGATGACAAAAAATTTCATGATGCCCGTAAAAAGATCTTAATATTACTAGATGCCGAAGATGCTGGAAAGGGAGCAATGGACATTTCAGGTATGACTAAACTCGATTTGGAAGGCTACGACGAGATAATTGATATGCGAAAAGAAGCTATTGACTCAAAAGAAGAAAATGGTGATAAAAATAAAAAGGAAAGTTTAGGTTTTGGAGAAAATGAAAAAGGAGGACATGGCCCAAGAGAAGGTTATATGGGACCTGGACAATACATTGATTTGATGCAACAGGCCAATCCAAATGCTGATGAACAGCGTTTGATCAATGCCTATTACAAAGAAATTGCTTTACCACATTTAATTGATTTTCCTGTAGAAATTTCCGAAAATGTATCACTAGATTTACCAGAAGGCTTGGAAACCTGGGATATTGGCGATGCGATTGAAGAAGTAGATTGGCTGCAATCAGCGATTTTATCGCCAGAGCTTATTCCGGGATTAACAACTCAAAAGAGGACATATGGTTCCGATTCAGATAATTCCATTTCAAAAAAACCGTTAAATGTATATCTTGGTATCGATTGTTCAGGTTCGATGGGAAATCCTAGACATAATTTTTCCTGGCCAATTTTGGCTGCCACAATTATCGGTTTATCGGCTTTACGTGCAGGAGCTTCTGTTATGGGATGTCTTTCAGGTGAACCCGGAAGTTATTTGGAAACAGATGGTTTTATTACCGATGAAACCGATTTGCTGACAACTTTAACTTCTTATTTAGGAACAGGTTATGCCTACGGAATTGAACGATTACGAAAACCATTTGAAGTAAAACCAGATAAAAAGTCGCATATTGTCATTGTTACTGATAACGATATTTTCAGCATGCTGGATGCTGATACGGGAACAGAACAAACACATTGGCAACTAGCCGAAATTGCATTAAAAAATGCGGGCGGACACGGTACAATGGTTTTGCATTCTCCACCAAACTATAATAAAGATTTGGTAATTCGATTGGAAAAAATGGGATGGAATGTTTACTACGTTACAAATGAGGCCGAACTTTTAAAGTTTGCATCAGAGTTTTCACAACAAAATTACGCTTATGTCTAAATATGATGTTTTTGAACTGGTTGCACATTTAAGAAAATGTCCAGATTCTTATTTAAAACCGTCTGATTTTTTTGAAGAGGCTGGACTAAATTCCATTGCCTTGATTTCTGATACGTACAGAATTGTAAGCAATAATTTTTTGAAAAAGAATTTTAAAAACCCAACAGATTTCGATTTAAAGCTGATTGATGATAATCATTGGCGGGCAATTCACATTTCGGCTTGGCTCTTATGTCATAATGATTTTGTAAATAATCCTCAAATCGAAAATAAATTATATCAATTTTGGTTTGAAGAACTGCTTAAGGCTACAGTCTATGTAAAATATAATGATTGGATTTCTGATGACGAACGTGCAGAAGAAATGGTACGATTGCTGTTATATTGCTGTGAAGTTCTGCCTTACGGCGAAAGTCATAATGAAGCTGCAGATAAATTAGCTTCGATAAACAGTGAAGAACGATACAAAGTTTTAAAACAATCTTACGAAGCACACGAACGAATCATGAAGATTCAAAGAGAAATGGCTGAACAAAAAGCCCGTGAAGCTGCAAATGTATATGGACGCGAGTAATGGCCCTCAAATAGCATTAACCGATAAGGAACGTTTTCCTTTACTTGATGATTTAAGTTTTTTAAATGAACTTAGACAAGATGCTTTTGCGCCAAAATTTAATTTTAAAAGTGGTGATCGATTAAATACAGAACAGCTTTTAAGAGTGGAAACTTACAAGAAGAAATATTATGATAAAAAAATATTCTGGAACGAAGGGCAAACTCCAATTTGGCTGACAGATTATTTTAAATGGTGTATTAAAACGGTTCCTTTTTATCAGAATAAAGGAAATGATTTTGATTCATTTCCAACCACTTCGAGAGAAGATATTAGAAAATTTCCTTATTTATTTGTTTCGAATGAAGCAAATTTAGAGGAACTTTTGGTTTATCATACTTCCGGATCCACGGGCTCAAAATTAGATGTTCTTTTTGATTCGGTTTCGCAAGCAAGTTGGTTGCCACAAATAGAATCTGTTCTTGCTTCGTTTAATATTTCTATTACCAAAAGTAACAATACAACGGCAATTGCTTTAATTTGTGCTCAAGAAAAAACTTTGACATACGCTTCTTTATCAACCTATTTAGGCGGTGCTGGAATTTTAAAGATAAACATTAATCCCTCAGATTGGAATTACCCAGACGATGCTAAAAAATACCTCGAAAAATACAATCCAGAAATTCTAACTGGCGACCCAATTGCCTTTACAGCATTATTAGATTTAAAACCACAATTAAACCCAAAGGCATTAATATCTTCGGCAATGAAGTTAACAAAAGGCACCAAAAGCAAATTAGAAGATTATTTTAAATGCCCTGTGGTAGATCTTTATTCGATGACAGAATGCAGAAACATTGCCTTCGCATCTGAAATCGGACATAAAGTTATTCGGCCAGATTTATATTTAGAAATTTTTGACGAACATGAAGATGTAAAGCTTCCTTATGGAGAAAGAGGTGAATTAGTTGTGACCGGAGGCAGTAATCCGTTTCTTCCTTTAATTCGTTATAGAACGGGTGATTTTTGCAGTTTAAAGATAGAAAATGGTATCCCGTTTTTAGTTGATTTAGAAGCACGAAATCCTGTAGTTTTTGTAACAAAATCAGATGTGAAAATAAATAATATCGATATTTCTAATCGTTTGTCAGAGCTTCCTTTGGCGGGTTTCAAAATGCATCAAAGAGAAGATAAGTTAATTCAGTTTGTTGGCTATTCTAATGAAATTACTTCAAAAGAAATTGTTGATACATTGAATATAATTTTTAAAAATGACATTGAAATTGAGGCAGAAATTCAAAATATAGATCAAAATAATGCAGTAGAAAAAACTAAGTATTCTTCAGATTTGGTCGTTATTTAAAAGTTTTAAAATGACAAAAAAATATTCGTTTCGTATTCAGACCGTTGCAATAAATGTAAATAAATTAGTTTAAATTATTACATTGGTATAATCTTTAATAAGATCCAAAACTAAATCGAAACACCATAAAATAATGAGAAAAAAGCTTTTCATACTTTTTAGTTTATTTCTGATTACAAGCTGTCAAAAGAATATCAAAGAGCCTTCAATAGTTGATCCTGTTTTAAAAGTAACCAAAAAGCCTGTCAAAATTGAACGCAACTTACCAGAAAAAGAAGTATACAATGCCACAGAAGTTGATGTTCGTCCACAATATCCCGGTGGCATACAAAAGTTTTATCTTTTTTTAAAGAAGAATTATCTTGTACCACAAGAGGTTGTTAAAGATGAAACGAAAGCCTCTGCAATTTTTGCCTCTTTTATAATTGAAATAGACGGAACATTATCCGATATAAAAATTCTTCATGATTTTGGTTATGGATCAGGAGAAGAATTGATGCGTGTTTTAAAATTATCTCCTAATTGGAAACCCGCAACCAAAAATGGAAAAGCGCTAAGATGTTTGTATTCTATACCTTATTATTTACTGTAAGTAAAATTGATTTTTATGAATAGTTTTTTGAAAATTTAAAAGGCTGTGATCTTTTAATTATCTCAAGCTTAAAACTCTAAAAAAAATACTTTTATTACATAAGATTGATTGCTAGAGATTTACTTCAAAATTGTGTTTTTTTACGATATTCTCCAGGAGTAATGCCAATTGTCTTTTTAAATATTTTTGAAAAGTGAGGCAAATTAGAAAAACCAGTATTTAAAGCAATTTCAAGAAAACTTTTATTAGTAGTTGCAATAAGGTATTGCGCTCTTTCGATTTTTTTTTCATGTATGTAATTCAAAGGTCTATATCCTGTATGACTTAGAAATTGCTTCGAAAAATAATCTTGATTTTGATTTACTCTTTGAGCCAATTGTGCAACCGTTATATTTTTACTTAAGTTAATTTGCACATAACTCATTGTATCTAGAATTTTTGAAGAAATAGATTTGGTATCATCTATTTTGAAACTCGTTAATCTTAGAAATTTTGAAATCAAGAGAATCAGCGTTCCTTGATTTTCAAATGTTAAATGTGTTTTCATTTTGTTGTTCAAAGACAGATATTCTTTGTAAAAAGCTTCTTTTTCATAAACTTCTGGATTTTCTGAGCGATTAATTCCTCTTCCGGGATTGCTTTTAAGCAATTTCTTAATTAGCGCAATATCAATTTCTTCGGCAGGAATTTTCATTGCACGTCTATGATTGTTAAATAGTGATATTCCGTCTGGAGATTCTTCAAAAAATTGGATAAAATACTGACTTAAATAACTGTCGCAATTTAAGTTGCATATTGTAAAACTTGGAATGAGATATAAATTTCCAGGTTCTAAAGTTAAACGCCCATAATTATCAGAAATATATCCTTTGCCCTCGTCAATATAATACAATCGATAATACGGACTAATCACATTATTGTAATTCCAGTTTTGATACAGTTTCACATAATCCACATGCAATAAGGAAAAAGAATGTTTAAAATTACTTTTGAACATGATAAAAAAGTCGTTTTTGAATAATAAAAAATCGGATTTGAATAAAACAAATATATTACTTATAAAATATATTTGTTTTTGTTTAAATTGAATTTTAGCATTAAAATAAACAATAGTAAACTGTTTACATTAAAACTTTATAAAAAGCATAATCAGTTCAAGCTTATTCTGAATTTATAATAAGTGAAATGAAAAAATATAGTAGTCAGAAATAATATCAATTTTATGAATAGACGTAACGCCTTAAAATTAGCAGCATCAGGATTAATGGGTTTGTATTTATCACCTTTGCTGGCTCAAGGAGAACTTTTAACTGCACCTATTTTCAAAGGTCCTTTTGAACCCACTTGGGATTCTCTTGCTAAATATCAAGTTCCAGACTGGTTTCGTGATGCAAAATTTGGAATGTGGGCGCATTGGGGACCTCAATGCCAGCCTGAAGCGGGTGATTGGTATGCAAGAGGAATGTATGAGGAAGGTTCACGACAATATAAATTTCATGTAGAAAAATACGGGCATCCATCTAAATTTGGTTTTAAAGATGTAATCAATGTCTGGAAAGCGGATAATTGGAATCCTGAAGAATTAGTCAGTTTGTATAAAGATGCTGGAGCTAAATATTTTATGGCGATGGCCAATCATCATGATAATTTGGATCTTTATGACAGCAAATATCAGTCTCATTGGAATTCAACCAAAATGGGACCTAAAAAAGATATTATAGCCGGATGGGAAAAAGCGGCTCGAAAAGCGAATCTTCCGTTTGCGGTAAGTATTCACGCGGCACATGCCTGGAGCTGGTTTGAGACTGCGCAACGTTCTGATAAAAATGGCCCATTGGCAGGAGTACCTTATGATGGAAAATTAACTAAAGCAGATGGAAAAGGAACTTGGTGGGAAGGATTAGACCCGCAAGAATTGTACGCTCAAAATCATCCATTAAGTGAAAAAAGTGACGATAACGGTGGAATACACAGCCAATGGAATTGGGGCAGTGGAGTAGCAAAACCGTCGGAAGCCTATATTGAAAAGTTTCATGACAGAACTATTGATTTAATCGATAAATATAATCCAGATATGCTTTATTTTGATGATACAGCATTACCGCTTTGGCCAATTAGCAATGCAGGTTTGCGTATTGCAGCACATTTGTACAATAAAAGTATTCAAAAAAACAAAACTGTTCAAACCGTAATTACCGGAAAAATTTTAGATGAGCAGCAAAAAAAAGCTATAGTCTGGGATATTGAAAAAGGACAAAGCAATGAAATCGAACCTTTGCCATGGCAGACAGATACCTGTATTGGTCATTGGCATTATGATCGAAGTGTTTATGAAAATAAGCGTTATAAATCGGCTAAAACTGTTATTCATACTTTAATTGATGTAGTAAGTAAAAATGGAAATTTAATGCTTAATATTCCCGTAAGAGGTGATGGAAGTATCGACGAATTAGAACGCCAAATTGTAAAAGAAATTGGAGTTTGGATGAAACTTAATGGCAAAAGTATTTACGGTACGCGCCCATGGAAAATTTTTGGAGAAGGTCCACAGCAAGGAAGCGCCGGAGCTCTAACGGCTCAAGGTTTCAATGAAGGAAAAGGAAAGCCTTTTACAGCAGAGGATATTCGTTTTGCACAAAAAGATAAAGTGCTGTATGCGACAGTTATGGAATGGCCAGAAAATGGAACTGCAGTTATTAAAAGTTTAGGTGCAAAAACGCCTTATCATACTGATAAAATAAAGAAAATTAAACTTGTAAGTACTGGAGAAACTCTGGATTTTAAGCAGAATGATCAAGCTCTTGAAGTATATTTTCCTAAACAAAAGCCTGAAGTGTTATTTGGAAATGCTCTTGAAATAAGTTGAATTTTTTAGGAGCAATTCCAAGCTTTTTATAAAAAATGTACTCTATAGAATTAAAACATTATTTATTTTGGTTGAAAGATATTTAGATAACTAAATGTTTAAACAAACAAATAAATAATGTTTTACTAAAAATCAATTTATAAGATCATTTTTTTTATTATTTCTGCTTATTTTGAAGATCGGCTGTTCGAAATTGATGAAATTAAAATGCAAAATCTTTAGATTTAAATAAATCACTTAAATCATATTTTATTGGGTTTGCTCACATATTTATTTCCTTTAATAAAAAAACGCCAAGGTAAAAGCGCATCTTCTTGAGCATACGCAACACCTACACGGGGAGTGGCAGCAATTTCTTCTTCAGAATATCTGATGCCGTGATCTTCGACCCAAATTTCATCTCCGCCCAAATCTTTTTTATTAAATGAATTATCAATTCCGAGAGCCTTTGCAGCAGAGCCAGGGCCAGATGAAATTGCGGGTTTAGAAATAGGCATTTTTCGTCTTTCTTCTATAATATCTTTTCCTGATAAAGGTTCAATTGCTCTGATTAAAACGGCATGAGGCTCACCTTCAACAGAAGTAACGATGTTAAAAAGATGATGAATACCGTAGCATAAATAAACATATGAAATACCACCGTTGCTGTACATTATTTCTGTCCTATTTGTTCGTCTGCCTCCGTACGCGTGCGAAGCTTTGTCTTGAATACCAAAATAAGCTTCTGTTTCTACGATAATTCCGGAAGTTATTTTTCCGTCAATCTGTGTGCAGAGAATTTTCCCTAAAAGATCTTTAGCCAAAAAAAGAACATCTTGATTTAGATAATAAGCAAAAGGCAATTTGAAAGGAGATTTTATAGATGATGCAGTCATTTATGAGTTTTTAAATCTTTACAGATTGGTATTTTCAAATCTAATTTTGTTTAAATTAATGATGTAAGCCGGTTGAGTGTCCATTTCATAGGATATCTCTATTTCATTTTCAGAGACAAATTTTATCTCTTTGCCACACCCTGTCGCACAGGATTCTACAATAATTGGAAAATATAATTTTTTATTCTTGTCATATCCTACAACGTTATTGCGAAAATAGTTGACAATTTTAAAACTTGCATTTTCAATGATTTGATCTTCATCATAATTTCCATTAAATTGAAATAAATTTTCAGTGTAATAAGTGCTTTTTATAGTAGTTAGATCTGAAGTTTCGTTTTCATCATGATCATTATCTTTGTACCATTTTTGCTCAAAGTTTTTATAATAGTTAATGTTTTTTTCTTCTTCAGATGGCTTGTAAACCCATTTGTTTTTAGAAGCAAACTGATACAATTCGTTGTAAATTTCAATATTCGATTCTAAGGCTTTATCTTTAGTGAATTCACCATCAACAAGTTCTCCAGATCTTAAAGTATTTTCTCCAGTATATTTTAATATATAAAATTTTAGATTATTAGTGTTTAGCATAATGAAACTTAAATATAATCCGGGATCTCCATTGCCCATGGGAGATTCCATTAATGCAAACAGAAAATAATCTATACCTTGAATTTTCTTTCTTGAAAAATGTGGGTCGATATATACATAGTTAAATTCACTTACTAGCAAATTTTCGTGTTGCATAATTTCAAGTGGTTCCTTGTTTTTTTTATATTTTGAAACAACTATCAAGATTTTATCTGCGCCAAGCATAAATTTATCTTCATCGCCAGCTCCGTTAGCCGATATTTCAACTAATTCGGTGTTGTCCTCATTGTTAAAAGAGAATAAAGTAGCCATTGCATCATCAGCTTCTATTTTAGTACTGTCTATTTTAGCATTTTGATGTGTTTTTTCTTTATTAGCTGTTTTTTCATCCTTTTTGCAAGAATAAATCATGATTAAGGATAGCAGAATTATGGTAAGTTTGTTTTTAAAATTTCTCAATTAATTTTCAAGTTTTAGGTTTCAAACGAAGATAAAATTTATTTTTAATCTAAAAGTATCGTGAGAAAAGTCTTTTTAAAAATATTTTGATAAATTTCATAATGATGACTTTAATGTCTATTAATTCCTAAATAAAAATTTGCTAGTTTTACTAAAAAACAAATAATGATAAAACAAATACTTTGTCTGTTTCTAACCTCAATTATTATTATTTCATGTAAAAATGAAACAAAAGAGACAAAAGAGACAAAAGAAATAATACCAGAAGTAATTGAAGATAAAGTTCAATCTGTCAGTAATGATCAGCTAAGTGATTTCATTGGAGAATATGAATTTAAAAATGCAGCTAATCCAAAGGAAAACCTTCTTTTAGTTTTGAAAAAAGTAGATACCAAAAACATAGCTGATTTTGAAGGTTATTCGTGGGAAGAGAAAAATGAAAAAGGAGAAACTGTAGAGAAAACACTAAAAGGATTGTTTTACGGTAATACAGACTTATTTGATGAGGCTAGAGAAGGGTATGAACTTGGTTTTTTTGTTGCAAATGTTCAAGTCGAACCTGCTGGCGAGAATTCATTAAAATTAAATATACAAGCAGATGCTTCGGATATTTTAGAAGATCCTATTCCAACATCTATTAAATCAACAAAAGAAGCTCTGGAAAAAGGAAATAAAAAATGGCAGATTACAGAAATTGATATTTTCAGAGAGTTAATTTTTGAAATAAAGAATTCTAATGAATTAATACTCAAATCTGATTTAGGTGTAGATGATAAAATATTTAAAAAAGTCAAGTAATTACGTAGAGAATTAGAAAATGAAAGAGCAACTAACTGACATCATAAGTCAAGTTTATCATAAAAACAACAGAAATTTATTTACATTTTTAACTGGTGCGGGAATTTCTGCAGAAAGTGGTATTCCAACTTATAGAGGAGCAGACGGAATATGGATAAAAGGAACTAAATTTCATAAACCAGAGGAATTTGGAACATTCAAATATTTTAAAGAAAACCCAGAAGAAGTTTGGCAATATTCACTGTTTAGAAAAAAGATGTTTGAAAATGCTCAAACAAACGAAAGTCATCATGAAATAGTAACAATTGAAAACCTTTTACAAGATAGGTTTCATTTAATAACACAAAATATAGACAATCTGCACAGACGTGCCGGTACAGAAAGAATATATGAAATACACGGAAAAGCCAGAGAGATTAAATGTTCGAAAGGATGTAAGGGAATAGAAAATTTACCAGCTGAAATTGAAGGTAAAGACATAGATGAAGATCTAACTGAAAAAGATATCGAATTATTGAAATGTAAAGAATGTGGTGGCTGGATGCGACCAAACATTTTATGGTTTGACGAATATTATGATGAAAAAACAAATAAAAAATTCAGTTCTTTAAAAATAGCTAAAAACTCAGGAATTCTATTTATCGTGGGGACTTCAGGTGCAACAAATCTGCCAATGGCAATTGCAGAAACCACATTGAAATACGGAGGAACTATTGTTGATATTAATACTGAAGATAATTTATTTACAACGCTTATTAAAGACAAAAAGAATAAAATCATCGTTCGCGAAACTTCAACTCAATCGTTAAAAGCAATACGAGAAATATTGCAAAATATAATAGAGAAATAACGATTTCCGAAATCAAAAAATATGTGCCAAAGCGGAAAAGAAATTAAACTTTGTACCTGCGTTCCAAATGGAATGAATACCATTATTCATCATAAGAATTCCCGAAAAAACAGGAATAAAAGACGTAACGAATTTACTTGGACTTTAGAAAGATGTGTGGGGCAGATAAATCTGGAATGGATGGAATAGGATATATGGCAGAGAAAGCTTTGACAGAAGATTTGACAAATGAAAGAATGCTTGTTGCTCTTAACAGCAAAAATTGTTTTGATTTCGATTATCAACCAAACGAAGGAGATAATCTTCAAATTTTTACTCCAGAAAACGCTATTAGAAAACATTTATCTTTTGTTTTTCAAAACGGAGAATGGATAGCGTATTCATATCTGGCGTTCTTATATGAGATGGAGAAAATAAATTTTGGAAAAGTCACTTTTGAAGGCTGAGCGGATTAATATTCAAATAATTTATTGTCAAAGTTTTATTATTTAATCGCAATGATAAAGTCTAAGATATTTTTAGTTTCAATCTAGTATTTAAAATAACTCCAGTTGATTATTTGGATTAGATAGGTTTATTTTTAGGAGGTTTAGCATCTCCAAAAACAGTTCTTCCACCATAAAGATGTGATTGTTCTCTTTCTCGTTGAATCAGAGCATCAAAATTAGAATTAGGAGTAAAATTTTCTTCTGCCTTTCTCGAAATTTCTGATAATTTTCTGATAGCGTCTATTTTATCGTTATTACCAATTTTAGCACGATTAATTGCTCGTTGAAGCGTATTAATCGTTTCATCATATATTTTTACCGGAACAGGAAATGGATGTCCATCTTTTCCTCCATGAGCAAATGAAAAACGCGCTGGATCTTCAAATCGGGTAGGAGTGCCGTAAATTATTTCACTAACCAATGCCAAGGATTGCAAAGCTCTTGGTCCCATTCCTTTTAAAAGTAAAAGCTCTTCAAAATCTTCGGGCTTATTCTCATGGGTTGTCCAGAGCATTGCACCTAGTCTTTTCATATTAACATCTTCTATTCTCACATCATGATGTGCAGGCATAGAAAGATGCTGCATTTCTTTTATAATTTTAGTTGGAGATTCTTTGACTAATTCTAAAATACCTTCTCTTGATTTCGTTGCCGCCTGAGCAGTAAGATTTAAAATTGTGCCTTGATTTTCGCCGTAAATAAAAGTATGAGGTTCATTAATAAAAGATTTTAAATCTTGCGAATGCCAATGATATCTTCTGGCCGTTTTTGAATTCGGATTCATTCCTTGCTGGATTACAGCCCATTGTCCTTTATTATCCACAATAAAATTATGCTGATACAATTGAAATCCGTCTTGAATGGCTGTATTATCAACTTTAGCGGTGAGTCGGCTGCAATTTGCAAGATTATTTCCGTCGAGACCGGTTTTTTCTCCCACAAATAAAAGTTCTTGTGGCGTTAAAAGCGAATTTTTGCCTTTTCCTCCACAGATATAAATTCCTAGTTCTTTAGAATGCGGGTTTACCGATTTTTTTAATGCTCCAAGTACAGAAGTTGTAATTCCAGATGAATGCCAATCCATTCCCATTACAGCACCAAAACTTTGAAACCAAAAAGGATTACTCAATTTGCTTATCACTTCTGAAGTGGAGAATTCTAAAGCAATCGTTTCGACAATTGCAAAACCAAGTTTCGACATTCGCTCAGAAAGCCATAACGGAACTTGTCCGTAATGTAAAGGTAAATCTGCTGTGCCGGAACGTTTCATTTGATTATTGCATTTTTACAAAAGTACATAAAAGGATAATATGCGTTAATGAGAATTTAGTTAAGATAAATACAAGTAGAAAATTAGCTTTTAATTTTTTGCGCTACTAAAGCACAGATTTAAAATCATTTTACAGATAATTTATTGAATTATGTAATAAATAAAAGAACCTCTTTCAAGTTCGTCTACTGGAAATTTTGTAACATCCTGCTGAAATTTAATACTTTACACCTTTTTCTCATTTGTATCTTTATTAGTGTATTAAAACTATTGTAAAATCAAATAAAATAAAGTTATGGCAGAAATTAAAATTGAGAAAAAGAAGCGAGTATGGCCGTGGATTGTAGTATTACTAGTAATCGTTGCAATTATCTATTACATTTATTTTGTAGATCATCAAGTTCAAAGTGGAAACAGTGTTGAAATAGAAAACACTTCAAGTACACAATAGAACACAAAAAAAGGAAAGAGGAAAAAACAATATTGTTCTTAACGCCTCAAAGAAACTTTGAAATATATACTAAAAAAGGAATTATGGGAAATAAAGATAAAAATTTATACAGACTAGACGAACTATCTGATTATAAAATTGCATCAAATTATTCTGATGTTAGAGGATGGAAGATAGTAGATGCTGACAACCGCACAATTGGAACAATTGATAATCTGTGGGTGAATAAGGATATGCAACGCGTTGTTTATCTAGATGTGAAAGTAGCGAAAGAACTGGTTGAAGACGGCCACAATGAGGTTCATGACATTATAGCGAACGACAATGGAAAAGAGTTTATTTATAAAGAAGGCGATAGCCATATAATCATACCTATTGGATCTGTAAGTATAAATAAAGACACGAAAATTGTAATGGCCAACAGTATAGGATATGATACATTTAGAAATACAAACAGATATCACAGACAACACGATTTTGACAGAGACTATGAGAGAAGAGTAATGAAATCCTATTATCCTGAAAATGATCCTGACTCTGCTTATTACAGTGATGACGATGACTTTTACAAACGTAGGGAATTTGATCATAAATAGAAAAACTTACTCTGTTTTCTGTTATAATTAATTGTCGAAGGAAGCAGTAGATAAAAAAATGGGATAAAAAAAACGCTAAATCAAAAGTTTAGCGTTTTTTTTTAAGTGACTACTTCTCTGTTAAAACCTATTGTATGCCTAATTTCTTTAACGGTCTTGCAGGTTGAGTATAAAAATTTTTAATTTATAAAAGGATGTCGTTTAATATCTTAATAGATTCTTTTACAAGAAACATTAATATATTCGTGAATAGCGAAATTTAAATATTAATATATACTTTTATTACCTGATATAAATTGACTAATAAGCAAAAAAACATGAATTCTCAAAACCAAAAAAATGAAATAAACCGACGCAGATTTTTACAAAACGGCATAAAATTGGCGGGCTTCGGAATTTATTTAGGTGCGTTTGGAATGCCCGAATTGTTCGCAAATGTTGTAACGGATAAAGATACTGCAGGCATTCCAGATGTTAAGCTAAATAACGGTGTAAAAATGCCTATGTTGGGATTTGGAACTTATGGACTTAGCGGGGAAGTATGTCAACGATCCGTAGCCGATGCTATTTCAGTAGGCTATCGTCTTATTGATACCGCAAAAGTATATGGAAATGAAGTCGAAGTAGGCAAAGGAATAAAACAAAGTGGAATTGATAGAAAACAGCTTTTTGTTACGTCAAAGCTATGGGTTGATGATGCTGGTTATGAAAATGCTAAAAAAGGTTTTGAAGAAACGCTTAGAAAATTGGGACTTGATTATCTAGATTTGTACCTAATACACCGCCCAAGAGGTGATGTAAAAGGTTCGTGGAAGGCAATGGAAGAACTTTATAAAGCTGGAAAAATTAAAGCTATTGGTATAAGCAACTTCGATTCGGCACAAGTGGCTGATCTTTTGTCTTATGCTCAGGTAAAACCAATAGTGAATCAAATTGAGACACATGCTTATTTTCAACAGTCGAATGATTATAATGTGCTAAAGCAGCATAATATCCAGATGGAGGCGTGGGCTCCTTTTGCAGAAGGCCGAAATGGTCTTTTTACAAATGAAGTATTTGTTCAAATTGCCAAAAAACACAGTAAAACTGTTGCGCAGGTGAATTTGAGATGGCATTTTCAGCGTGGTATTGTTGCCATTCCGAGATCTTCTCAAAAAGTACATATTGTAGAAAATCTTGATATATTTGATTTTAAGCTTGATCAGGCAGATATGAGCGCGATTGAAAAGCTTGATTTAAATAAAACTCAGTTTCCGGAATGGAGTTAAAATGTTTTTTTGACAACTTATATTTTTATTTAAAAAAAATGCCTCTTTAAACGGAGGCATTTTATATTTAGATAAATAAGGTTAGACAAGTAGATTTTTATTTCGTATTAATCTTAGATAAAGAACTTAAATTGAGATATATCCGAAATATGCCTTCAAAATTTACTAAATTCCTATATGTTTGAAAAACAAGTAGTTATACTTGTTGTTTATTGAGTGAATTTTCTTATTTTTGTTTATAAAGAGATATTGTTTTCACTCTCGCTGTTTTTCGGTTAAACGCCACTTATTAAAAATATGTTATAAGCCCTGACTAAGGAATACTAATTTAATATAAAGTTGAGCTATGCCATTAGACAAATACGGAGTACTTAAGGGTACTAAATTTAAATATTATCGAGATGAACCTGATAATTTTGGAAAATTTTATCATGGAAATGTTGAAATTTTGGCCAACGGAATTAATTATCGGTGCGCTATAGATGTTGATAGTCAGTCAACACAAATACAATGGAGGATTATTAATCTTTCTGCCACCGATTTAGCTATGATTGCGTCAAAGCCAGATGGATGGACTCATTTGAATTCTAATGAATCGAGTGGTGCTATTGATTATATAAGATGGCGACCAATGTGGGTGACCATAAGAATACCAATATTGTTTTATTATAATTGGATTATAAAAATACCACCATGGCTTTATCCAACGAAATTGAAACAATTTGAGAGATCAGAAATAAGATCTAATGCACCTTTTAAAATTATAGTTCTGGAGCAATCATCATTTTGGAAAATAGGAAGTAATATTGACGCCATAGAACAATTAGAATCTGTATTGGTTCAAGGAAATAAATTATTGATTTTAGGTCAATTTTTTAATACAGGTAATGGCGTGCACGACATCCATCAAAATCAAGGCGATCCTATAAATGGAGGCCATTCTGCAGATAACGCAATATGGCAGGATGGAGCCACAATAGTTCAAAAAGCGGATGGAAGTTATGTAGGTTTCTTTAATAAATTTGCAACACAATCTTTCAAAACGGATGATTTTGGTCACCCAATATAGTAACTGCTTTCTCTGAACTTGTTCATACCAATTTCAAGGGTAAAATAAATTCGTTATTTTGGTACAGAAATTTAGATGGTAATTTTGTGAGATTGCATCTAAGTTATTTATGAAAGCAATTAAAAAGCTTGACTTAAATAAAACCCAGTTTCCATAATGAAGCTAAAGTAACCTTATACCCGTAATTTATCGCTGTACTATTATACTATGAACAATACATTTTCTGACAACAAACAAATTGGAATAGTATCTACTTTCGTTGAACTTATAAATACCAATTTCAAGGGAGAAATGAATGCGTTATGCTGGTATAGAAATTTGGATGGTGATTTTAATGAGATTGTAGCGAAGTTATCTTTAAAAGAAAATATAACGGAAATTTCTAAGAAAGATTTAATTGTACTCCAATTATCAGAAAAGGGAAATATAGCAAGGGAAATAATCTTAAATGATTTACAGTTATTAACTGATTTTGGAGCTTCGCCTTCTCTGAATTTACTGAAATGTTATGAGCGTGATGATGAATTTGATTTCATATCGACTGATGTATATTCATTTCACGTTGATCGTTCGCCCATTGCAACAGATACTTTTTTATGTACCTATCATGGAGCGGCTAGTGATATTGTTTCTAATTCGCAAGCTGAGCAAAAAATTCTAATTCCAGAAGTTCTAGCAAAGCTTAAAGAGCTTCATGATGGAACAGAAGAAGAATTCGAAATTTTTTTGAAGGAAAATTATTTTGATTTGCATTATCAGATACATGAGGATGCAGAACCAATTAATTTAGGGTTAGGACATCTTTGGCGGCTTGCGGTAGATCATTCAAAGCAAGAAGTGTTGCCTTGTATTCATAGGGCACCAATAGAAAATGAAGGAGAATATCGATTGTTATTGATTTGTTAAGAAAATTCTATTCATATTTACTCAAATCCAGATTAAGAATAGTACCTACTTTGCTAAACTCTTCATTAACCTTTGCATTCAAGATTAGTTGTTCATTGTTTATGGGATGATTAAAAATTAACTGATGTGCATGAAGCATCATTCCTTTAAGGTCAAAATTCTCCAGCCATAATTTATTTTGTTTGTTGCAACCATGTGGCCGACTTCCTAAAATGGGATGAAAAATATGTTTGAAATGCTTTCGTAATTGATGCATACGTCCAGTTTCAGGAATTGCTTCGACCAAACAATATCGTGACGTAGGCTTATTGTTAAATTCTAAAGCAACTTCAGCATTTTGCAAACGATGAAAGTAGGTTATTGCATTTTGTTTAATGTCATCATCATTAGTTAAATCATAATCAATCGTTAGTTCTTCGGGTGACCAACCGCGTAAAATTGCTAAATATTTTTTTTCGACTTCGCGTGTGGCAAAGCGATCATTCATAATTTTCAAAGCTTCTTTATCCAACGCAAATAACAAAACGCCAGATGTTTTACGGTCTAACCGATGAATAGGATAAACGTGTTGGCCTATTTGATTTCTCAATTCCTGAATCGCATACACTTTTGCATCGCGCGCATAAAATGATTTGTGCACCAACAATCCGCTTGGTTTATTAATTGCTATAATATATTCGTCTTGGTAAAGAATTTCTAACATGTGGCAAAAGTAAAGGAGATTTCGAACGAAATCTCTTTTATTACTTATTTATTTCTGTGTTTTTCCTTTTTTATTTTTGATCGAAAAAGGAATACAAGTATAATCTTCATGCTTTGTACGACTCTTTTTTTAACTTATCTTCGCTGTTTATACATTTGCGGGTACATTTACTCGCTTAAAAATCTAATTTGTGAAAAACACACAGAAAGACGCACAAGAAAATCAGCTTAAACGCGGGCTGACGAATCGACACATTCAGTTAATTGCCTTAGGCGGATCAATAGGAACAGGGCTTTTCCTGGGTATTGGTCCAGCGGCTGTATTAGCAGGACCATCTGTTATTTTAGGATATGCTATTGCCGGAATTATCGCTTTTTTTATTATGAGACAACTTGGCGAAATGGTTGTCGAAGAACCTGTTTCAGGAAGTTTTAGTCACTTTGCTTATAAATATTGTGGTTCTTTTGCCGGTTTTGCATCGGGTTGGAATTATTGGATTTTATATATTTTAGTGAGTATGGCTGAACTTACAGCCATTGGAGTTTATGTACAATTTTGGTGGCCCGAAATTCCGCTTTGGGCATCCAGCTTATTTTTCTTTCTGGTTATTAATGCTTTGAATTTTGCCTCTGTAAAAGTTTACGGAGAAACTGAATTTTGGTTTTCGATTATAAAAGTTGTCGCAATTATTGCAATGATTCTCTTTGGTACTTACTTGCTAATAAGTGGTACAGGAGGAGAACACGCTACAATTCATAATTTATATAATGATGGAGGCTTCTTTCCAAAAGGTTTCTTTGAAAAAACTGCATCTGGCGGTTTTCAAGGTTTATTATCAGCAATGGCACTTATAATGTTCTCTTTTGGAGGTTTAGAACTAATTGGAATTACCGCTGCAGAGGCAGAAAATCCAGAAAAAAACATTCCAAAAGCAACTAATCAGGTTATTTATAGAATCCTTATATTTTATGTTGGTGCCTTGGTGATTTTATTTGCTTTATCGCCTTGGAGACAAATTACTACAGACAGTAGTCCGTTTGTAATGGTTTTTCAAAATTTAAACGGAATGGAATTTGAACTATTTGGCAAGAAAATATTTTTTACAAGCCTTATTGCTAATGTGCTTAATTTAATTGTACTAACTGCGGCTCTATCCGTATATAATAGCAGCGTATATAGCAACTCCCGTATGTTATATGGTTTAGCCGATCAAGATAGTGCTCCTAAGTTTTTGAAGAAGCTCAACAAACAATCAGTACCCATTAATGCCATTTTAATTTCTTCATGTTTTGCAGCGATTTGTATTTTAATAAATAAAGTAATTCCAAAAGAGGCTTTTAGTATTTTAATGTCTTTAGTGGTGTCTTGCTTAGTTATTAACTGGGTGATGATTTCCTATACGCATCTAAAATTTAGACGTTCGAAAGACAAGGAAAACACAAAAACTAAATTTCCTTCCTTATTTTATCCAATAAGTAATTACATCTGTTTTGTATTTTTATTAGGTATTTTATCCATTATGTGGATGACTGACATGAAGTTATCTGTAGAATTAATTCCTATTTGGTTAGGTATTCTTTTTGTATTTTATAAGGTTTTTAAAAAGAAAGGATAGGTAGTTTATAAAAGTCCCATTTTGTTAGAAATGGGACTTTTTATTTTTGTTACCGTCGATTCCTATTTTAATAATAGGTTGACTCCAGATAAGGATCGTAGATATCCACATCCCAAATATTATCATTAAATTCATCCAAAAAATCATCCTCGAATTCGGAATCGATTGTATTTTCGTTTTCACTGTGGTCGTGGGCCACATTCAAAAACTCGCAGTCAAAGTCTGGTTCATGCTCACATTTATGGTATAAATCCGTTAAGAGATTTGAATTTTTTAGTTCAGTATATAATGGTGTGTCTGTGGACTTATTATCAGATTGTATAATTGGCTTGATAAGTATGCTTGGTGCTAATTTCATAATTTAAGTAATTTGCTGGTTGTATAATTTTGTTATTCAAAAATAATGAGCGTCGCAATCATTTTAGTTACAGAATTTTGGCGTGGATTTATATAATATTTATTGATTAAATTTTCAACCCTTGCATCCCCCGCTGGCGCGAGCTTCTAGCTCGTGACCGTTTACGTTTAAAGTGATAATACATAAATATTAAAAGGATAAATATTAAAATAATATACTAAACAGTAAAGAAAAAGCATAAAAAATCCCATTTTGTAAGAAATGGGATTTAAATTTTGTGACGTTTATTTCACAATTTACAAATCATTTTATAAATAATTTAAAGAAATTAGCTTATTTTCAAGTGAATTTGCAAGATAACTTTACATTGCTTTTTAAAATTGATGTGTTGAATTTTAAAATTTAGTTTGCAACAGTATATTGTTCACTGGAAACAGGTTCGAGCCAAGTAACCTGTGTATCTTCCTTAAAATTAGTGATAGCAATATGAGCCATTTTTGAATCAGCGGTTGCTCCATGCCAATGCTTTATATTTTCAGGAATATTTATAACATCTCCTTTATTAATCTTCTGGGCCGGTTTTCCTTCTTCCTGATAAATTCCAATTCCTTCGGTAACTAATAATACCTGTCCTTTAGGATGAGTATGCCAATTGGTTCTTGCCCCCGGTTCAAAAGTTACACTGCCGGCTGAAAATTCATTGTTTTTATCACGTGCAACTAATGGTTTAAGAAAGGCATTCCCCGTAAACCATTCGTTTGGCAGAGGCTCTCCTTGAGGAAAAATTTCTGTTGTGTTCATCTTGTTTATGTTTATAACAGCATCTATTAATTGAATGTTTTGATAGTTACTGTAGCGATTATTTTTTTATTAATTTATTATAAGCATTTTTTTCCTAATTCATTATCCTGTATTCGTTAGGAGTACTTCCAACGTGCTGTTTAAAAAAACGAGTAAAATGCTGTGGGTATTTAAAACCTAATTCGTAAGCCACTTCATTGATTGTCTTTGTAGAATCAAATATTTTGTCTTTGGCGACAGTAATAATTTTATTTTGAATGTATTCTTGGGCAGATTTTCCTGTTTCTTTTTTAATAAGATCGCCAAAATAGTTAGGAGATAAATTAAGTTCGCTGGCATAGTAGGCAACAGAAGGTAATCCTATTATATTAGGTTTGTCGGAAGAAAAATAGCTATTTAAAAGCTCTTCAAATTTGTCAACAATTCCTTTGTTAGTAGTATCTCTAGTAATAAATTGCCTGTCGTAAAATCTTTCACAATAATTCACGAACAATTCAATATTTGATGCAATAAGCTTTTTGCTGTGTTTGTCAATAGATTGTTGTAATTCCACTTCAATTTTAGCAAAGCAGTCAAAGACAAGCTGTTTTTCTTTCTCTGATAAATGAAGCGCTTCACTGGTATCATAACCGAAAAAACTATATTCAGTAATACTTTTAGCAAGTGATGTACCACGGATCAAATCGGGGTGAAAAACCAATCCGTGTCCAGCGGGCTGGTAATAATCTACTTTATTTTCTACATCGATAGTTTGTCCGGGCTTTATAAAAACTAATGTTCCTTCCTGATAATCGTAATAATTACGACCGTATTTCAAATCTCCACATTTTACCTGTTTTAAGAATATACAATATAATTCAAAGTTCATTTTAGAACGAGTTCTTGGCTTTGCTTTAGAAAAATCAATTATACTAACTAAAGGATGTAATGTTTCATGATTATTAAAATCATTGTATTCACTAATAGTCTCGAAGTTAAATACTTGTCCCATGTCTTTTGTGGTTTATTATACAAATTTAGCTATTTAAATACAGCTTAAACAGCAGTTAACTCTTAATCAGTAATCTTGGTAGGAGATTCCGTAATTCGTATACCAGTGCCGTCAGTTTAAGTTCGGAAATTTGTAATAATAAAATTATAAATCATATAACAATGTACAATATAAAATTAAATAATGGTGTCGAAATGCCCATTTTAGGGTTTGGTGTATTTCAAATGCAGGATCAGGCAGAATGTGAACAAGCTGTAGTAGATGCAATTGAAACTGGTTACAGATTAATTGATACGGCCGCTTCATATATGAATGAAAGTGCTGTCGGAAAAGCTATTAAAAGAAGTGGCATCGCCAGAGAAGAACTTTTTATTACCACAAAACTCTGGGTAAGTGATGCGGGTTATGAAAATACAAAAACAGCTTTTCAAAAATCATTAGAGCTGCTGCAATTGGATTATCTTGATTTATATCTGATACATCAGCCTTATGGCGATATCTACGGTTCCTGGCGCGCTATGCAGGAATTGTATCATGAAGGGAAAGTAAAAGCAATTGGAGTTTCGAACTTTCATCCTGACAGAATTATGGATTTGGTTGCTAATACTGGTTTTACTCCGGCAGTAAACCAGATCGAAACACACCCATTTTATCAGCAGAACGAAACGCAAAAATTCCTTGAGGAAAATAATATTCAAATTGAATCGTGGGGACCTTTTGCTGAAGGGAAAAATGATATTTTCCAAAATGAGATTTTAACAAAAATTGCCCACAAATATGATAAATCTGCTGCGCAGGTTATTTTACGATGGTTGACTCAAAGAGGTGTTGTAGCGATTCCAAAGTCGGTTCGCAAAGAAAGAATGGCAGAAAACATCAATATTTTTGATTTTGAATTATCAAATGAAGAAATGACAACTATCCAAGCTTTAGATACCAATGCCAGTCTATTTTTTGATCATAGAGATCCTAATATGGTAAAGTGGTTGAGTGAAAGAAAAATAAAAAGATAACAAATCTCAAAAATAAATAAATGGATAGAAGATCAATATTAAAAACAGCAGGTTTAGCATTGGCAGGAAGTGCTTTGCTTCCGTTTCGTTCTCTTGCAAATTCACAAATTGATGAGTTGAATTCAGAAGAAAATAACAAATCACTAGCTCACGGAAAAAGAAAGTTAGGCAAACTCGAAGTTTCCAGCATTGGTATTGGTGTTCAAAATATGAGTCGTAACTACCAAACTACGATTCCTTCAAGACCAGAAATGCACCGAATTATTCGATCGGCGTATGACAATGGAGTTACTTTATTTGATGCTGCTGAGGCTTATGGACCTTTTGAGGTCGAAAAAATATTGGGCGAGGGAGTTGCTTCTTTTCGTGATAAAATTGTGATTTCTACAAAATTTGGCTGGAATATCGATCAGGAAACCGGAAAACGTTTACCGGGTTTAAACAGCCGTCCTGATCATATAAAAATTGTTGTGGAAGGAATGCTGAAGCGTCTTAAAACCGATAGAATTGATTTATTATACCAGCACCGCGTTGATCCGCAGGTTCCTATAGAAGATGTGGTTGGTGCTATACAAAGTCTGATTAAAGAGGGAAAACTGCTCCATTACGGACTTAGTGAGCCTGGCCAACAAACTGTTAGGCGTGCACATGCCATTCATCCGATTACCGCCATCCAAAACGAATATTCCCTTTTATGGAGAGGTCCTGAAAAAACAATTATTCCGCTTTGCGAAGAACTCGGAATAGGTTTTGTTCCATGGAGCCCGCTTGGAGTTGGTTTTCTAACCGGGGCAATTGACGAGGGAACGAGGTTTGCTCAGGGAGATATTCGCGGTATTGAATCAAGATTTTCTCCTGAAAACCTGCCAGCAAATATGGCTCTGGTTGAATTAATCCAGAAATGGAGTAAAGAAAAACAAGCTACGCCAGCACAAATTTCTCTTGCATGGCTACTTGCGCAAAAACCTTGGATAGTACCTATTCCAGGAACTACGCAGATGGCACATATGTTAGAGAATACGGGAGCTTCTCAAATTAAATTTTCTACAAATGAATTGCAGGAATTAAATACAGCATTAGAAGCTATTAAAATTGTGGGTGAAAGATTGCCTGCAGGGGTATTGGCATTTTCCGATGTTGAAGCACCAGAGAAAAAGAATTAAATTTCTAAATAAAGATAAAAGCGGAAGGTTTGATTCTAAGAAATAATGTAATTAAACAGATATTTTTTAGTATTACCGATTAATGAATTTTAAATTATTTAAATATGAAAAATATACTTATCATACTTGCTTTATTTTTGTTCGGAGTACACCTCAGTTACGCTCAGGCAAATTTGCCAAGTGCTTCAAAAACACCTACTAAGGAAGAAAAAGAACTACTAAATCTTTCGAAAACCAAATGGGCGTGGATGGCCGATAAAAATGTTGAGTCACTTACTAGCTTATTTGGTGAGAATTGTGTCTTTGTACATATGGGTGGAAGCTGGGGCAAAACGCAGGAACTTACTACCATAAAAGATGGTTTCATTTGGTATAAAAAAGCTGAAATTTACGGTGCATCTGTAAATGTTTTCGGCAATACTGCGATACTACTCAATGATATCGACCTGCTGGCGGTAGTTGGTGGTAACGAAGTTGTTCATGCTTTTATGGTGACAGAGGTTTACGTGAAGCAAAACGGTAGCTGGAAAATAGGCTCACTTACCTTTTCGTCACTGGTCAGACCAGTAAAGATGAAAACTAATATACCCGAAAAGACACCACAACAACATTAAACTTGAAAACATTAAGCGTTGGGATCTTCTATTAAAGTTCTCATGTTGAATTCAGTTTGCTGGAATCTCTACTGCTTTAGAAAGTCATCCAGCCTCCATGCAACAAACGTAATTGCTGTTTGAGCTAAATAATTGATACCTTACAATAATTCTTGTGAAAAATATACAACTAATAAGTTTTAATAATCAGTATGATTTTTGGCATTAATTTTTTTAAGCCCTGGTTTTAATTTTCTTTAAAGCACTGAGTAATGGGGTTGAACTTAATTTTTTATGAAAGAAGATTAATGCTTTTATATAGTATCCGCTGTCTGTTTTAGAGGAAGTATTACTGTAAATTCAGCTCCATTATCCTTTTCTCCGGCAGCAGTGATAGTACCGCTGTGTCTTTTTACTATTTTTCTGCACAGGGCAAGGCCTAAGCCATTTCCTTCGTACTCACTTTTAGAATGCAATCTTTCAAAGGCAGTAAATATTCTTTCGGCAAACGCGCTGTCCAGACCAATACCATTATCTTTTATCGTGATTCGTAAAGAATCCACGCCGTCAATATTATCAGCAGCACAGCTGATGGTCACCCTTGGCCTCGTCTGCTTTGGAGAATTTCAGGGCATTTTGTATCAGGTTGTAAAATAGCTGGCTGATCAGGATCGGTGCACCTTCTATTTCAGGAAAGTCACAAGCGAGCAGGATTGCTCCTTTCTCCTTTATGATAAGCTCAAGGTCTATTTTGATATTTTCGATAACTTCATTCAGATCAATCTTTTCAACGGGCTGTCTGCTTTTATCTACTGTTGAGTAGGCGAGGATCCCCTCTATAATATTGTTCATCCGTTGGGCAGACTGCTCAATTTTACCCAGATATTTTTTAGAGCTGTCATTAAAGTTACTTTCATTCTCCTTTCTTAAAAGGGTATTGAAAATTTTAATTTTTCTCACCGGTTCCCTCAGGTCATGGCTTACGACATTTGCAAAATGCAGAAGATCATCATTGGACCTTCTCAGCTCCAAAGTGCTTCGTGCAACCTGTTTTTTAAGCTCTTCTTCAAATTCTCTCTGCTCGTGAATATCTTGTATAATACCTATAATAGTGGTAGGAATGCCGTTTTCATCTTTGATTACCCGTCCATTAATTTTGGTCCATTTAATGGTTTTATCATCGTTTAAAATTCTGGCTTCGTAGCATATTTTGCCAGTAGTTATAGATTGTTCAAATGCTTTTTCACGAACAGCTAGATCATCAGTATAAAGTTTTGAAATCAGTTCTTCATTGGAAACTTCCCTGTCAATAGACCAGATCGTATTAAAGTTTCCTGAGGTCTTTATTTTTTTGGTGGCAAGATCTATTTCATAGGTGCCCATACCGGATGAATCTATGGCTATTCTTAATCTTTCTTCTGCACTCTGCACCTGAAGCTTGGCCATATGTATCTCGGTAACATCTGCCCCGGTGTTCATAACTGCATAAACATTATTTTCGACATCAAAAAGGGGGATAAAGCTGTAGTTGAAATAATATGTTTTTAGGACCCCGTCGGTCATAAGATCCACTTTTTTATCTTTGCCGTGAAAAGCAATTCCGGTTTTAAATACAGTTAAGGCCTGCTGAAAAAAAGGTTCATCTTTAAGTTCCGGAAGAATTTCGGGATAATTTTTTCCAATAACCTCTTCACCTTTGCCCCATGTCTGGATCATGGCTGTATTGGCCAGTTCTATTTTGAGTTCGTCTCCTGTATATACTGCAATGGGCAAGGGGGTATTGTCAACTATATCTTTTAAGAGCCTCATATTTTGGTACATGGCAAGTGGTGTTTGGTTTTGTATGCGAAAATAAATAATTATTAAATTGGTAGTGTTACACTACTTTGGCAATAAGTTTCAGAATTACTATTACCCATACTTTTAATAGCTATAAGTTATCCTTTTAAACCTATAGCGAATCTACCGCCTTTTAAAAGTTTACTGTTACACGGATTCAATGCAGTGTATCATAATTCCAATAATTTTGCCCTTGATTATTTCTCAATGAGAGTTTTCGTCTTTCCGTGACATTTTATAATGCTGTCCGGATCACGATTAGGAAATGGCCTTTTTAATTTTTTTATAATCGTATTTTTGAGAAATTCCCGACTAAGAATCAAGCACAACATAGCTAATTTATATAAAATTATTTTTATTTTGTTTAATATTTATTGATAATAGTTAAATAATTATTGTCTTTAACATTTAAATATAACCTTACACGAAATACACTTTGTTTTGTTTGATATTTAATAAATAATATTTGATTTTCTTAAAAATCGGAGCAAAAACTATTATACCGGCTCTTAAATCCATTAACCTATAATGCAAGTTTTGATATCGGGGGACTACAAAGAAATGCTACTGAGTTTGCCAAATACATGCAGGAGATGCACTGGATTTCTGGAGGGTAGTATATGCCGATAAGGAGCAGGGCAAACTGATTTTATATGCCGAGATGAAACTTCCGGGGCAAGCCTGGCTGGAGTTTAAAATAATCAATAATACCTTATATCAGGCTGCCACTTTTAAACCTCGGGGACTTATAGGCAGACTGTATTGGTATGCTGTGCTGCCGTTTCATGGTTTTATATTTGACGGCATGCTTAAAAAGCTAATTTAAGCATTCAGAAAAGATCTATTCAATTGTTATAAATAAAAAAGCACCTGTCTGAACAGGTGCTTATATAAACTAATGCTATAGTATGTTATGCTACCACCACGTTTACTGCGTTTGGACCTTTACGGCCTTCCTGAATATCATATCGAACTGAATCGTTTTCACGAATATTTTCTGATAGACCTGAAACATGAACAAAAACTTCGTTTCCTCCATTATTAGGAGTAATAAATCCGAAACCTTTTTCTTCATTGAAAAATTTTACTGTACCTTCTTGCATTTTGAATATTTAATTTGGCCAAATGTAGTGCATTAAATAATAAGAAGTTAAAAAAGAGTTTTTAATTATGTTTATATTAACGTAATTGAGGATTTGTATGATACCACAGCAGCTGTTTTTTTGTATTATTGTACAGGCTTTAACCAAAATTATGCATTGCATATCAAATCTTAGGAGTCAGGCATGTTAAATAAATCAAGAAGGTATGCAAATAACGTGAACCTAAAAACAGAACATTATTATAAAAAATGGAAATTGATCAAATACTCGATAAAATACATCCGCTTTCACCTGCTTCAAAACTGATCCTCAAGAAAAATATTCAGGAAGTAAGTCTTCCCAATCATACTTTTATAATACAGGCTGATAAGATTGAGAAAAATATCTATTTTATTAAAAAGGGCATTGCACGGACTTTTTCCAATGCCGGGGAAAGCGAAATTACATTTTCCTTTGGAAAAGAAGGTGATACAATAGCCTCATTGAAAAGCTATATTTCCAGTGAGAAAGGATATGAAACTATAGAACTGCTGGAAAACAGCGTGCTTTATGAACTAAATACTGAGGCCCTTCAAAATCTTTTCAATGAAAATATTGAAATTGCCAACTGGGGCAGAAAGTTTGCAGAAAATGAACTGCTGAAAGCAGAAGAAAGACTTATCTCCCGACAGCTGGGAACCGCATCTGACCGCTACATGCAGCTTTTAAAAAATTATCCCGACCTGATACAAAGGGTTCAACTTGGGCATATTGCTTCCTATTTAGGCGTAACACAGGTAAGTTTAAGCCGTATCAGAACAAACATAAAATAGGGTTCATTTTTTATCATTTGTATAATTTTTCCTTGAGACATATTCAGAACTTTGCCTAAAATCATGAAAAAATGAATATAACCATTAGAAAAGCTTTAGAAAAAGACAGTGAACAAATTTGGAACTTAATGAAAGAACTTGCTGTTTTTGAAAAATATATTAACAGTTTTGCCATCACCGCTGAAATAGTAAAGGAGAGCGGTTTTAGAAAAGATCCCCCAGATTTCTATTGTATTGTTGCCGAGTGTGATGAGAAGATTGCAGGAATTCTGGTGTATTATTTTCTGCCTTTTACGGCACAGAACCGTCCGGCAGTTTACATGAAAGAACTGTATGTTGCCGAGGATTTCCGAGGCCAGAGGATAGGTGAAAAATTAATGGCCGAACTTAAGGAAGAAGCAATAAAGAAGAACTGCGGACAAATAAAATGGACCGTTGCACCTTGGAACGAGGGAGGCAGGAACTTTTATGAAAGACTGGGAGCCATAGAAAACCAGGAATGGCTCAATTATGAGTGGAATTTAAAAAATAACGGCTAAAATAATTCTAAGATGAAACCCATAACTATTATAAAAGCGACTATTGCTGATCTCCATGAACTGCAAAGAATCGGCCGTCAGACTTTTCAGGAAACATTTGCAGATTCGAACTCCGATCAAAACATGAAATCCTATCTCGAAGAAGGTTTCTCAATTATAAAATTAACTGCTGAACTTCAAAATGAAGATTCCGAGTTTTATTTTGCCAAGATTGATAATGAAGTTATAGGCTATTTGAAAATCAATTTTGGAGAATCACAAACAGAATTGAGAGACAGTACATCTCTTGAAATTGAAAGGATCTATGTCTCAAACGAATTTCATGGGAAAAGTGTCGGGCAGAGCTTTATGACAAGGCAATCGAAATTGCGAGAGAAAAGGGATCTGAATATGTCTGGCTGGGAGTCTGGGAAGAGAATTTAAGGGCAATCCGGTTTTATGAAAAAAATGGTTTTGTCGCATTTGACAAACATATTTTCAAATTGGGAGATGATCAGCAGACTGACATAATGATGAAACTGAAATTGGATTAATTCCCTAAGTTTTTTTTAAGCCTATAGACTTTCGTCATCGATGCTCCAAATGGAAATCCGTTGGACATCCTAACAGGGAAGAGGAGAAGAAAGCTAAAATTATTTTGGAATTACTATATTTAGCATTAAAAAATTACCATAAATTAAGGGGAAAAAAACACTATATCCTTAACGGAACTTCGAACCATCGTTCAGCTTCGATTAAATCTCTAATAAAGTCACTTTAAATCTGTTTATTCTAAACAGACTAAGATTTCTCGTGAAAAAATCGAACCGTAAAATATTAGGTTGTAAAGACTTGAAAAATCTACATATTTGTGTATAAAAAAAGAGACAACTATTATATAGTGTCTCCTTAAGTGACATTACTGAGTAATTTACAAACCATTTTATAAATGATTTAAAAGAAATTGGCTGACTTTCAAGTGAATTTGTAAGATAATTATTTTAAATTTTTATCCAAGAGCGGTTTGTATGTATCGTAGTGCTTAAAAGTTAAAATTAAAATTTTTGATTAAATAAAGTCAAGTAAAAAAAAATATCTACTTGAGGAAAAGCAATGCTTAATAGAATTGTTAGGCTATTTATTTAACTTTTCTTGAAAATTTTGTATTTTGGTTTTTCGTAATCAGTTATGTCCAAAATAATATCATAAACGCCTGTTAAAATTTCTATACTATTTCCTTTTGGCATTATTCCGTCGCTCATATCTTTTCCATAATTTAAAGTCCAATCATCATTAAAACGAAATTTAAGCTCTCCTGTTTTTAAAGTCACATTCTTAATTTCCCAAATTCCTTTTGTTTCAGTTTCAAAAAGTTTTGCATCAGGACCTTCCCAGCCTTTTTCTGTGGCACTTCCTACAATTCCCCAAGAAGGAAATATTTTTGTTGCTTTTTTTACTTGATTTCCTACATGAAAACTTAATGACTCTATTTGTGAAGTCTTGTCTCTTTCAAAAATTACATCACCCATTAATTCTTCAGCGAAAAATAAATTTTCTTTTACTGGATATAGAATAGTTGTGGGTCCGTTTCCACTTTGCAATTTTAATTTATTGTTTTCAGTTGTAAGGTAAATTACAAAATTGTCTTCTACTTGATAAGTTCCCCCATATTGCTTTAAAGTCTCTGAGCTCATGTTGGCTACAGTTGGAATTTTATAATCTTTATTATACAAATTATACAAAGTTTTTATAATAGCATAAGTGGCAGTGTCTAAACCTCTTTCTGTATTTGTAAGCAGTATAATGCAGATATCATCTTCGGGAATTTGAACAAAATTGCTGCAAAAACCAGCTCCATAACCACTATGACCAACTGTCATTTTTCGAAACATTGGCCTTGTAATCCAACCATAGCCATAATTGTTTTTGAATGGGGTATATGCTTTTTCTAAACTTTTTTTGGAGATAATTTTGTAATTTTTTAGACCATTATAATATTTGTTTAAATCTTCAACAGTTGAGTATATTCCACCAGCTGCAAAAGGCATAGGCGGATCATAAACAATCGATGGTTTTTGTTCTTTTTCTGAAAAAATCTCATAGCCAATGACTTTATTTTCACTTTTAAGATTTTTAAAAGCAAAACCACTTTGCTTCATTTTCAATGGTTTAAATATGTATTTTTCAACTGCTTTTTCGTAACTTATTCCAGTAACTTTTTGAATTACATAGCCTAGAAAATAATATCCCGAGTTAGAATAACTCCAATCAGTTCCAACTGGAAAATCCAAAGGTTTTGTTTTTTGAAATTCAATAAATGATTTTTCCGTTTGGTCTTTCATATCATTTCCTCTGGTATAGTCATAAACTCCAGAGGTATGGGTTAACAAACTTTCAATTGAAATAGCACTTGCATCGGGATAATCTGGATAGAACTTTGAAAGTTTATCCTGTAATGAAAGTTTTTTTTCTTCTACTAATTTTAAAATTACCGTTGCTGTAAAAGTTTTTGTAATGGAATATATTTGAAAAATGCTGTTAGTGTTATTTTCCTTTTTTAAATCTACATTTGATAATCCATAACCTTTATTTAGTAAAGTTTCTCCTTTTTCAGAAATAAAAACAGAACCGTTAAATAGATTTTGTTGATTGTAAAAATCAAAAAGTTGTTCTAATTTTTCTTTCTTACTTTGTGCAAAAAACAATTGTGTTACAAATAATAAAATAAAAGTTATTGATTGAATTGATTTCATATTTTTTTGATTTTTTATTGAATTCTAACTAACGGTTTACCCTTTGTGACAGTTGCGTAAATTTATAATAAAAGATTACAAATAAAAATTCCTACCTGAATTTTCAAGCAAAATTCAGAGCACAAGCCAAGCTAAAACATCGAATAATATCCTGCTTTATTTATATAGAGTAAATAACTTTGCTGAAGCAAGTTTTATATTTGAAAATGTCTATACAGTTTTTGCATTACAGTCCTTTTAATTCTAAAAAAAAATAGACCATTCAGCTATGTAAATTGTTATTTGATTCATGTTTACAGATCTTTGTCTTTTTCATTTAAAAATTTTATTACTACAGAATTTGCCATGTTTTTTAAGAAACTCAAAATTTCTACAGCTTATTCCAAGTAACATTCATTCCTTCATCATTAGGCATTTTTTTGAGCCTTCTGAGATGTAATTTTCCTATGACCTTTTCTTCCTCAGATTCCATAAACCTGAATTATTGTTAATATAAAGACAAGAAATTTCTGCAAGTATCATATTTACAAGATTTTAAAGCTGTTTGAATCCAATAAGATCAACTCTATCGGAGACACACAAACCATTTTTTTTAGAGGTATTGAGTGGTTAAATGGATAAGGAAAGGCCAAAAAAAAAGCTAAAACTTTCGTTTTAACTTTTTTTTTTAAAGTGACGTTTAGTTCACAATTTACAAACCATTTTATGAATGATTTAAAGAAATTGGCTTATTTTCAAGTGAATTTGTAGGATAATTATTTTGATTTTTTATTAGGAAGCGGTTTGTATGTATCGTATGGGTTAAATGTTAAAAATGTTAAAACGTGAATAATTTCTGGAATTAGTATTATTTTTTTGTGGCAGTTATTGGATAAAATCCAACACGATCATGTTATGATTTTAATACAAAAGTTAGATTGTAAATAATATACTGATGTAAGACCTTTATACTTATAATTTCTAAAAGAGCATATGGCAGCATTATCTCTAACAACAAAGCAGTCCTATTATTTATTAAACTTCCCTAATCTTGTCACGGTGGTTTTTACCCCATTCAATCATTTCGGAGATCATATTGTGCAGCGTATCGCAATACACAGAAGCTGTATACTCAACGGTCGGAGGTGAGTCATCATAGACCCTGCGCAAAATGAGCTTGTTTAGTTCCAGTTCTTTAAGTTCCTTTGACAGTACTTTGCTTGTGATGCCGTTCACACTCCTCTGTATGTCACGGAATCGGCTGTTACCTTGGTGCACAGCTGTCAATATGGGGAGTTTCCATTTCCCGCTTATCACGTATAGGGCATCCTGCAAATGCTTGATCTGCTGTGCATTTTCTGAATTATCTTTTTGTATATCTGGCATCCTTTAGGTAACTGGTATCTTTTGTAAACCAATTACGGCGTAAATTTACAAAAAAATTAAATTATAAAAATATGAAAGATAAATCATTAATACTGGTAGCTGGCGCGGCAGGTACTCAGGGAGGAGCAGTGATTGAAGCATTATTAGCTAAAAATATAGCGGTGAGGGCTATTGTACGAAATAAAAACAGTGAAGCTGCAAAAGCACTCGCTGCAAGGAATGTTGAATTAGCTGAAGCGACGTTCGATGATTTAGAAAGTCTGACTGAAGCCGCTAAAGGTGCAAGAGGCGTATTCTCGATGCAGATGGGGTCCCATCCTGGAAATAAGGGAGAGGAAACTAGACATGCAAAAAATCTGGTTGCTGCAGCAAAAGCCGCTGGGATTCAGCAGATAGTTCACACCTCTGTTGCCCGCGCGGGAGATCATCAAAACTTTGCGGACTGGGATAAAGGCAGATGGGAGCCGCTTTACTGGGAAGAGAAAGCTGCAGCTATAAACGCTGTTAAAGATGCCGGATTTAATTTCTGGACGATCATAAAACCACCGTTTATCATGGTGAATTTGCTTCCTCCTAAAAATGAATGGATGTTTCCTACTATTTCGGAGGGTAAAATAATGAGTCCAACTGCGCCAGATACAAAAATAGACTGGGTGTCTCCTGAAGATATTGGTCGTTTTGCAGCTGAGGCATTTGCAGAGCCTGACAAATTCAACAAGAAAGAATTCGCTATAGTGGGAGATTCACTTACAATGGGAGAGGTTGCAGATGCGCTTTCAAGCGTTACTGGTAAGCAATTTAAGGCCATTAGTATAACGGATGAGCAAGCCGCCGACAGCGGGTTGTTTAAATGGGGGACCGAAGCTTTTATCTGGCAGAATGTTGAAGGATATAAAGTTGACCCTCAAGAAGCAGCAGGTTTAGGAATTGAGCCTGAATCGCTAAAAACTTACTTGGAGAGGAATAAATCCCTTCTCCAGAGAGTATACAATAATCCAAAATAAATCCAATTATTAGGTGTAAAAATGTAGGTATAAAAGTTTTTTTGCATAGATTTTATTGCCCTGTGATTTGACAATTTTTAACTCATTTAGTTAAATTAAAAAATAATATTTTATTTTCTTATGTATTGCAGTTTTATAACAGCATAGAAATATTTCTAAAAAGTATAAGTATGTGAGGGCAATTTCAACAAATCGTAAAATTTCAGTTAACTGATATTTAGCTTTCAAAAAACAGGCTCCTAACGGATTATTGTTATACTGAATTTTTAATTACCCTAATTAGAAATAATGATTTTCTGAGTGATATTTGCACCATCGGCCGCTTTGAATATTGCGATGTATATCCCGGCACTTAACCCTGAAGTTGAAAAGCTAAAGTTTTGTTGGGTGCCTAAATTATCTTCTGAAATAACAGTCCTTCCAAGAATATCATAAAGCCCAAATGATTTCATAATTTCATTATTTGGATTTGTGGCATTTAAAACCTGGTTTTTATTGTCCTGACTAATAAAAAAAATGCCTCTGACTGCATTATTTGTTGCCAACGTTGTATTATTAGTAAAGCTTATTTTAAATCGTTCTGTATCTTTTCCGGGTGCAACTACAACTTGATATGGGGTGTTTCTAATATCATGATAAGACCCATCAAGTGCATCGTATATATAAATTGGCTGTCTATCATCAAAACCGTCATTTTCAGAAATGTAAAATTTAAATTTTGTACTTACAGCTGCTTTTACAGAGAGTGGAATTTTTTTGAATAAATTGAAACTGAGTCCCTGAATTACGTAATCTCCGTCTTCAATCCAGAAAGAAATGTCCTGAGGATAATCTCCATCCATATTTTTTACATCGAAATTACTATCGACGCCGTCTGTTGCTTCATAAGCAAAAACTAATTTAAGCTCTCTTGTAAACTCATCGTTTATTATAGTATTGAGCTTAAAATAAGGAATTAGGGGAGGCGGGGGAGGCGGTCCATCATAATTGTCACCATTACCATTATAGATAGGTGTATTGGCACTAATATGTATTTGTGAAAAACATTGAAAAGAAAGCAAAACAGAGATTAATAGTAAAGTTTTTTTCATATTCTTTTGGTTTAAATTATAATACTATGGCGCATTTTAAATTTAAAGTCTATTTCTTTTTAAAATGATAACTATAAAATCCGATACCTCCTGTAAATAGTAAAAAAAGCATTGAGTCAATAGGAGCTTTAACTGATTCATCGGGTAAACCTGGGGAAGGTAGATTTGTTGAATGAGGTATTATTCGAATAAGAAAAATGAAATAGAAAGTTAGTTTTTTTCATTATTTTGATAACAGTTTATTACGCAAAAAAAAATTGACATTTTACAAAGCATTGATTTTAAAAGCTTATATACAAATTAACTAGAATGCCTTTTAATGTAAAAGGGAGAAGTAATAACTGACAGCTATACGGTATAACCGTTTAATGAAGGAAAACTATAATGCTGAAAATTATAAAAGGAGCAACAAAAACCAGCATACCTGATTTTTAAAATTCTGCTAATTTGTTATGCTGAATTTCTGATTTAAATTTTAAGAATCAATATATTAATCCGTTATGGAAGTGGGGCACACTTAAAAACAACAGTTGTAGTAATTATTAAAATCACTGAGATAGTGCCAGCTTAGTGGTGAAGTATAAAATACTGATTTGGTTTGATTGAATTATTGGAAGTAATATTTAAAGTAATTATTCCTAAATAATTCGGTCAAGAAATTCTTTGGTAAGCGGTTTAACATGAAAAGAAACCACATTCTTATTATTGCTTGATCGTGCGATATCTTCATTATCTATTGTTGAGGATACGATGTAGGTTTTGCAATAATTTTTCAAGTTAGTTGATAATGTCTCATATGCTTCCAGAAATTCAAATCCAGACATTAAAGGCATGTAGATGTCTACAAAAATGATTTGAGGTAATTTCGAAATATTATCCTGATTCTCCTGCAAATATTTCATTGCTTCTTGTGCCTCCGTATAATGCAGCACATTTTTTCCAAAATTATTCTTAGTGATCATACGCGAGATAATATATAAATCTACGAGATTATCATCAATAATCATTACTGTTTCAAATTTTGAGTCTAGTTCTTTTGACATGGTTTCAAATTTTTTAGTGTGATATTAAATTTGGTTCCAGTCCCTTTTTCTGACTGTACCTCTATAGAGCCCTGCACTATTTCTACGGCATCTTTTACGATATATAAACCAATACCAGAGCCATCTTTGCCCGAAAGACGAAAAAACATTTCAAATATTTTTTTATGATACTCAGAATCAATTCCTATCCCGTTATCTTCTATTGAAAAATGGAGATTTTCATGATCTGAATATCCCAATATTTTTACAAATCTGTCAGCATTCTCTTTTTTATGGTATTTTATGGCATTGGAAATTAGATTTTTTAGAATGGTTGTAAATCGCAGCCTGTCTGTATAAAAAGGTTTTTGTTCTTGTATTTCAATTTCAAAACGAATTCCTTTTGCTTCTTTCATTCTTTGAAGCGAATCTACTATGTCAAGTATCATTTCTTTCAGCGAAATTTGTTCCACTTCAAGCCCTGTACGGTTATTTCGTGAATAACTTAAAATGTTTTTTATAAAGTCATCCAGACGATTGATACTGATCCGTATCAGTTCGGCATGTTTAAGCGTATCAATTTCCTTGCTTTCTGTTTCAATAAAAGAGATCAGACCAAGAATTGAAGTTAGGGGGGAACGCAGATCGTGTGATACACTGTATACAAATCGATCCAGTTCCGAATTGGTTTTGATGAGTTCCCGATTTCTTTTTTCCAGATTTGTTTCTGCTTTTTTACGATCAGAGATGTCATTAGAGAGAATCAATCTTGCTGCAGTTCCTTCATATACAATATTATGGGCAATAATTTCAACCGGAACAATAGTTCCATCTTTTTTTATATGATTCCATATTCCCCTGTTATAATTTGATTGATTAATATTTGAAGTATCACTCGATTTTATGAAATGGATTTTATCATCATTTGGACGTATGTCCAAAGCAGTCATAGAAAGGAATTCTTCACGGCTGTATCCGTATTGCAGAATTGCCATTTTATTTACATCCAGAAATTTAAAAGACACTAAATCTATAATCCACATTGGCATGGGATTGTTGTCAAAAAGATACCGGTATTTTTTTTCACTTTTTCTCAGTTCTTTTTGTGCCAATTTCATTTCTGTAATATCAGAAAGTACAATAACGGCTCCTGTTATCTCGCCATCAGTATTGTGAAACGGAACTGGATAAGGCAATACATTGCGTTTATCTCCATTAGGGCGTTCTATAATTATTTCCTTATTGTCCGTACAATTCCATGAATTATACCATACATCTTTTCCTAGTTCAGGCTCTTTGCCCCATAACGCAGCTGCAGCTTTATTATAAAGCACTATTCGTCCTTCAGCATCGCAAGAGTAGGTGGCAACTGGCAATTTATGGATTAGATCTTTATACATTTTTTCGCTTTCTTCAATTTTTTTTCGCGATAGAACCTGCTCTGTTACATCATTGCCAAAAATAAATATTCCGTCAATAGTATTATTAGCATCCCTTCGAGCCTGAAAAATAAAATTTAAGTAAACATCTTTTAGTTTTCCGTTGCTATAACGATCAAATGTTATGAGCATTTCATTAGCTGAAAAGCTTTCACCTGTTTGATATACATTATCTAGAATTTCAAAAATTCCCTGCGTTTCAAGTTCGGGTAAAACATCTTTGACGGCCTTCCCAATAATATCCTTCTTATCAATTAATTGCAGATAAAGTTCATTTGCCAATTCATAAACATGGTCGCGACCAGTTAAAATTCCCATATAGGAAGGTGCCTGCGAATATATATTAAAGAATTGCAGTCTTTCTATTTCAATTGCTTTTTCTATATTTTTTTTCTCCGTAATATCTCTGCCTATGCAATAGGATAATTTTTTAACATCATCCCGTACAGCAGACCATTGCAAATAAATAATGCTTGTATTTTTGTGTATGAACTTTTTTTCAAACATAGGTAAGTGTGTCTCGCTTCTAAAATCAATATTTTCATTTATAGGAATATTAGCATCCTCATGAAATATAAAATCACGGCATTTTTTACCAATTAATTCTTCAGGCGTATAGCCTAAAATACGTTCTGAAGCTTTATTTACCCATACAAATCTTCCCTCTTCATCACAAGAGCAAATTAGATCCATGGAAAAATCTAAAATTTTAGCAAGTTCATGTAACGGTTCTTCAAAATAATAAGGAGTATTATTATTTTTCTTTTGCCGCATCGTTTTCTGGAATATTATGGGTATTCATTTGCTAGTAATTATATTTAGCTTATATTATTTTAATCTTTAAGTTTTATAAATTTATTAAAATCATCTTGTCGTCTTTTGGCAACTGGTAAAACTGATCCATTCGAAAGTTCGCAGAAATACCCATCTTTTTTTGAAATTTTAACAATATGACGTAGATTGATAATATAGGAATGATGTATTCTAAAAAAATAATTGTCATCCAAAATTGCACTGTATTCACCCAGATTTCTGCTTGACATTATACTGGTTCCGTTGGGTAGAATAAAAACGGTATACTTTCCATCTGCCTTACAAAAAATAATTTCTGACATTGGTAAGAGTTCTATTTTTTCTAATGATGCAACGGCAACGTAGTCATTTTTTTGATTAACAGTGTTTGAAATATTTAAATTGTTAATTTTTTGATGCTGATAAGAGCGTTCCATTTCCCTTCTTTTAATTACTTTATAAATAGCCATTATTATGGAATTAAAATCAATTGGTTTCAGTAAAAAATCAACAGCATCATGTTTAAAGGCCTTAACAGCATAATCCTTGTTTGCTGATATAAACACAATTTTTGGAATGCTAAATTCCAATTGTTCAAGCATTTCAAAAAACAGATCATCCTTAAGATGAATATCTAAGAGGATAAGGTCTGGTTTTCTTTCTTTTATTAAAATCATTCCGTCTTTTATACCATCAGCGTTACCAATTATTTCCATAATCATAGCATTTTCTTCTTCAAATTTTTTTAAGATTTGAAAAGTCTCTTTTTCTTCAGATATGATTACGGCATTAATAGGAGTCATAGTTTTTTTTTACTTTTATTTATCAATTCAAAAATTTAGTTCTGAAAATCAGATATTAATGCGTTGATTATTAATTGTTTATTGATATATGGAATATCATATTTTGAAAGATAAATTACAGGAACATTTAGTAATACTTTTATAATTTAGTTGTTAGATTTATCGAAAAGTAATAAATGAACCAATAAGAGTATAAGTGTTTAAATTGGCGGTTATTTGTGGATCGTTGCTGTTTTTAAACTATAAGACAGTTAACAAAAACGCCAAAATCTAATGGAACTATTGTGATTCTCAATCCTTCAATAGCGAGGATCCCTTTCTCTTCTAATGAAATTGAAGATGATAATTTAGATGTTTCTGTGTTGCCAATTTTACGTTACTAATGATATGACTGAAAAGATGGACCCTTTATTTTTCTGGCATTATTTAATTTCCGTTCTAGTTTAATTACTCTGTTTTATTTTTATGAAATAGAAATGTTTAAAATAAAGCTGATGCTTTTTTTGGAGTTCTATTTCTTTTGCAAAATAAGATACAGTTAGTGAGATAGTTATAGGATAAAATACTTCATTTATAGGACTATTGTCTCTTTAACAAAAATTTGTAGGTGGTGAAAAAAATAGTGCTAATTGTGATCAACTGGCCATTTGGCTGTGTTGACCGCGAGTTAATGTGAATATTATAGTTTCTGAAAATATTCTAAAGAAAACTATGGTCAACCGGTTTTTTTCTAAAAGCAACAACATTTTATCTATTAGCATGTTTAATTCTCCTTTGATTAATTGTAGATGAAATGATGTAACAGCTTGTATAGGTTTTTAAATCTTCGGGCAGTGAATTGTATTTATCTAATCTTTTTACCTAATCCCCAACTTTTGTACATGATCCTTATTTTTTAGTATTTTATGAATGGTTTGAATCCAGTCAAGTTGACCTTAGTGGATTTACAAGCCGATCATATTTATAAGTTAAAGTGGGTTAAATTCTAGAGAAAAGACACAAAAAAAACGCTAAAACTTATGTTTTAACGTTTTTTTAAGAGTGACCTCGACTGGAAATCAACCTTTGCTTTAATGCCTTGTAAATCAATACTCATATGTTTATATTGGGTAGTTTATGGTACGTTGTTCAATTATTTCTTTTAAGCGTACAATTAGTTCACTGTCGCTCTCTTCCACTGAAATTTCAATATTTTCCATTTCTTCATTATTTACTTTTCCCATCGTTATACTCTTTCCATTTATTTAAAATTGCATATATTTTTTTGACTGAATCTTCTTTATCTAAGTATTTTAGAAAAGCTTCAAATCCCGGATCTTCTTTCGAATATTCCGTTTTAGGCTCCATTAGAATATTATTTTCGTCCTGGTTTATTTCAATATTTCCTACTCCAGTTAAAATCCAATTAACGTTAAGATTTGGGTATGCTTCAATGATTTTTTTTAAAATATTCATACCTAAAGGTCTACCGTTCGATAAAATTGGATGTAAAGAAGTGTAAACTATATCATTTTTTTTGCAAAAATTCAAAATACTAACTTCCTTATTTTCAATGTAATATCTTAATCTTTCACCTTCTGTATTCATAAACTTGAAAATTATTATACTTTTTTTGGTATATATATTAATAAATGGTATATATTTGCCGTAGTTATTCAGTAGTAACGACGTAGTAACAACGTAGTAAAAATACAATAATTAAATCATTTCAAAATAGTACTTATCTATGATTACGACAGCACAAAGAAACAAGATGCGAAAAGTCTTTAAAAAAGGCTACTCAAAAGATGTTCAGGTACTTCTGCACGAAAAAAGTGTGTTCAATAAGAAAGGTTTGCCATTTGGGGAATCTTATATTAATCATGTTTTTAATGGAAGAAATACCAATTTGGATATTGAAGAAGCAATTTTTGAATTATACCAAAAAAGGTATAATGAAGAAAAAAAGATTAGATCTCGCAGAAAAGAAATTTTAAGCACAAAAAAACCCGACGCTGGAAACATCGGGTGATTTTTAAGTATTAACCTATAAAAGATTAAACTAATGGAAAGCAAATCTACAATTAAAAATCAAATTCACCAAATTCCTGCTGGAATGGCACTTGGTGATATGCGAACGGAAATTTTCGGTGATCGCAGTACTAAAAAAACATTTTTTGTTTCGAATGGCCAGACATTCAATTTTAAGGAATTGGAACCGGCCAAGAAAGCCCAAATTTTTGAACAGTTCTTAAAAGACGAAGTTGCGCTTTCTGACTTGAAGCATTTGCCTCAGGAAGAAGCTACGGAAAAATATGCTTTTTGCATTTATGGCGCTGCTGATCATGTTGCCGATTTTAACGAGAATGGAAAGCTGAATAAATCGGACAATTTTATTTGCTCAAATAATTGCCAATGCTTGAAATGGCAATCAAAGTCATTAAAAATCGACGGCAATAAACTGACTAAGCGTGAGATTCAAATTGTCAACCTCATGGCTTCTGATTTGGCTGATAAAGAGATTGCAGCCAATCTTAAAATAACCGAAAGTACTCTAAATACACACAAACAAAACCTCTTTGAAAAGGCAAGTGTGAAATCAAAATCAGGATTAATTACAAAAGCTATTAACCAAAAAATCATCCAATAATCATGAGTTTATCAACTTTTACATATAGCGGACCCGAAGCGGTAGAAATGATCAAAAATTCATTCCCAAAAACTTGGGAAAATGAAATTGCAGAAGGACAAAATTTTATTAAAGCTTTAATGAGAATGTATAATTTATCAGCTCATGATGCTTTCAATAAGTATTTAAGAGTGAACGGATCACCAGCAAATGGAATTGCAACATTGGCATCGTTGCATCTAATGCTAGAAGCTTCTAAAACTTCTAAAGAAATTCAAATTTTACAAAACGAACAATTACAATATGGGAACCAACTCATTGCACTCGAAGAATCTGCAACAATCTCGAATGACGACAAAAAAACACTGCGCGCCCATTATCTTACCAAGCAGAATGAATTACAAAAACGTATTGACTTGCTTATCCTCGAATTTCCCGTATTCGGTACAGAGAGAATTATTGTCACAACAACCCTTTTCGATTGACGAAAAAGAATTGACCGTTTCACAATATTATAATCTCTATATCAAATAATTCATGTACACCGAAAAATCTATTGACGAAGTTAGAAACGCTGATATCGTTAAAGTCATTGGCAATTATTGCGAACTCAAACGCTCCGGTTCTTTTTACGTTTGTCCTTCGCCTTTTAATGGTTCTAACGATTCGTTTAGGGTAAAGCCTGCTTATAATTCGTTTAAATGTTATTCTTCAGGTAATGCCGGTGATGGTATTTCATTTGTTCAAAAACTTAAAGGATTTAGTTATCCTGAGGCAATTAAAGCCATTGCGGATATATGTGGCATTACGTTGGAAGAAATTCAGTTAACGGAAGAAGAAGAAAGGAAAAGAAGCTACAAACAGGAGCTTTATGATATTCAAAGCATTGCGTGTGTAAAATACGAAATGCAGTTAAAAAACACCCCTGATGATCATTGGGTTAAAAAAATGCTTGTTGACCGTGATATCAACGAGGAAACAATTGAAAAGTTTAAAATTGGTTATGCTCCAAGTGAATACAAATTTGTTACTAAGCATTTAATTGAAAAAGGAAAGCTAGAACAGGGTATTACAGTTGGTTTGACTATTTCAAAAGAGGGGAGTAGTTACGATTTTTTTAGAGACAAATTGCTTTTTCCAATTCGTGATATCCGTGGTAATGTTTTAGGGTTTGGCGGTCGACGTTCTGATACTGCTGATGGTTCAAAATATATAAATACTTCCAAAACGGATATTTACGATAAGCCACATGTTTTGTATGGACTATATGAAAATCGCACTCAGATTTCAAAAGAAAAAATTGCTTTTTTGGTTGAAGGTTATACCGATGTTACCGGACTTTCGCAACATGGTTGTGAATTAGCGGTTGCAACTGGAGGAACTGCATTAAGTTCAGAACAGGCAAAATTGTTGCACCGTTTTGCTGATCATGCCATTATTTTACGTGATAATGATGGATTAGACGATAAAGGAAACGAGCAAAAAGGAACTTTGGCAGCACTTAAAGATGTAAATGTTCTTTTGGCTGAAGGATTGAAAGTTTCTGTTGTGATTCTTCCTGAAAAAGAAGATCCTGATAGCTACGCCAGAAAAACAGAAAATGTCGATAAAATGCTTTTGCTGAATGCTGAAGATGCTGTGAACTGGAAAACCATTAAGTTAAAAAACAAAGCTTCAAACGATCCAAATGAATTATCAAATGCAGTTTCTGAAATTGCTTTGATGCTGTCGCAGATTAAAGACGATATCAAAAGAAATGCGTATTTGGCTCAATGTGCAAAAATTATAAAACAACCAGTTAAAGTTTTAAAAGACAAAATTGAAAGCTTTTACCGAGTTGCAGAAATTAAAGCAGCACAAACGGAAAAACCGCAAACAGAATCACTTGAAAAAATTGGTTTGCCAAAAACTGCAGATTATAAACAGTTTTTAGATAAAGGCTTTGTGATTCATGAAAACAATGTGTATTTCAGAGGGAAAGACAGCTTTTACAAAGGCACAAATTTCAGAATTACACCGCTATTTCACGTCTACGGAAAGCAGGAAAACAAAAGGCTTTGTGAGGTTCTTTCTGAAAACGGAATAAAAAGACTTATTGATTTTGATACTGCTGATTTTTCTCAAATGACAAAGTTTGAAGTCAAATTGCTGGATGAAGGAAATTTTACATTCACTTCACAAGTTGGGGCGAATCAGTTTAAGTTGTTGAGAAATGACATTTTGGGTCGATTTATTACAGCACATGAGTTACGCACTTTAGGTTGGCAACACGCTGGTTTTTTCGCTTATGCAAATTTGATTTATCATAACGGAGTGACTAAAGAACCAAACGATTACGGGATTGTACAGCTTGAAACCGGTGTGCAGATTGAAAGCGATTATATAGAAGATGTAAAGCACTTTTATTCGCCTTCAGCCTCAGTAATGTACAAACATACTCGTGAAGGTGATGATCCCTACGAAAATGATAGGTATTTAGTTTACAAACAGGCACCAATTGCTTTTCATACCTGGATGAAACAAATGCACAAGGTTTACGGCAAAAAAGCAGTTACTGGTATTGCCTGTGCATTTTTCGCTCTTTTCAGAGATTTATTTGTAAAGACATTTCAGGTGTCACCGCTTTTGTTTTTGGCTGGTGAGAAAGGTTCCGGAAAATCAAAATTTGCTGAAAGTTTAGCTGCTATGTGTTGTTACAAACAACCAGCATTTGATTTGAACTCTGGTACCATTTCGGCTTTCTCCAGAAGAATAAGCAGGGCTACTAATACAATAGCGGTTTTAGAAGAATATAGCGATTTGACAACGGATGTAAAAATCAAGCAGTCAATTAAAGGATCTTATGATAACCGTGGGCGTGAGATAGGGCAGAACACTGGCGATAATAAAACAAAGGTGACTAAAGTAAATTGTTTCATGGTTGTACTTTCTCAGTATTTATCAAGTTGGGATGATAATTCGATTACGTCGAGATCTGTTATTGAGCATGTGATCAAACCACAAGAAAACTTTACTGAACAGGAAGTTGCCGATTACAATTTACTGCAATCGTGGGAAGAAGAAGGTTTGACCAGTTTTATTTTGGACGTTGTAAAATATAGAAAAGAGGTCGAAGAATCGTACAGACAAATCTATTCTGAAATTATCAAACAACTCAAAAAAGAATTGAAAGGCACTGACTATCAAGAAAGAATGTTGCAGAATTACACGGTTTTGCTGACACCAATTAAGATTTTATTTGACAAGTTTACTTTTCCTTTTACGTATCAGGAAATGCACGATCAGTTTAAAAACGCCATTATTGAAAGCTCTGATTTAATTGTTGAAAGTGAGGGATTAGCTGAATTCTGGAAAACATTGGAGTATTTACGCGATCGCAAGCCATTCCCGTTACTTACTGAGAATATTCATTTTATGATCGATACGCCAACTACTTTAAAGTTGCAAGGCCGAAAAGACGAAAAAACCGAACCTTGGCAGAATAAAGACCGCATACAAGTTTTGTATTTGCGCTTGAATGCGGTTCATCAGCTTTATCACAAAGAAGTTTCTACGAGAGACGGTGTTGATGTAATTCATGAAAACACATTGCGTAACTACTTTAAATCCAAGAAGTATTTTATTGGCGCTGTAAAATCACATCATTTTGATGATACATCTACTTCAGCATACATTTTCAATTACTCGATGATGCACGAAAACGGAATTTTAAATCTATTGCGAACAATGCCAAAAAAGGATGAATCGAAACCGGAAGAGCCACATAATAACGGAAGTTCTGAAGAAGATCCTGATTGGTTAAAAGCTAAGTAATCATGAAACAAAGAGCGGTTATATTGAATTTACGAGTTGCAAAAGCTTCTGATTTTTCAGATGAACTCGGACGTAAAAAATTCGGATGCATGTATTTTGAACAGTCTTTTGATGGCAGTTTTTGCAATCAGCCTTTTTTCTTTCATGAAAATACAAATCTTGAAATTTTTAGAGAGCTGTTTAGTACAAATCAAATTTGGGTTTTGGCGGGAATTTTTGACAAAGTTGAATTTATTGATAAGCGTAAGCCGATTATTAAAAATGAAGCAAAAAAGCTTAATAAGAATATTAAATCCCTTCGTCCTTGTACTTGCAAATTGAGAGGAAAGGCACGCTAAAAAATAAGAGTATTAATCCCTTTAATAAAAATTGAAAATGACAAAAGAAGCAACAAAAGTTGAATCGGTAAAAACGAAACGATTCACAGTAAAAGATGGCAAACTAGAAGTTTTAAACACTTCCAAAAAAGAAGAAGCTGATGCCAAAGTAAAAGCCCTGCAAACGGAATTGAAACCGTTGATTCTGTTGATTGACAATCAAGAAAAAAAGTCAACTAAGTACAGTAAAACGATCAACCAAAAAAACTATCGCATTGAAGCTGGAAACTTCGAAACCGATACCGCTTTGCCTCCAGTGGTAGAAACCACAGAAACACAAGAATAATTTATAATCTATAAAATTTTGAACTAATGGAAAATTCAAATCAAGAAATTATCGAAATCAAAGTAAAAGCACAATTTATTGGTGAATTTACAAATTGGAAATCATGGATTGCAAACGTAAACAGTTGCAGTCAGAAATACGGACTAACCCAGCAATTACTGCATATTGATTCTAATGGTTACAATACAACCGGATATAATTTAAGAAATACTAACCGTGATAAAATTTATCCGGTAAAAACATATCTGTTGGTTCAGGATCCCGAAGTGAAAAGACACGAACCCTTTAAATCTAACTCTACCAACTAACATCATGGCCATACAAAAATTTACAGTAGAAGTTACTCGCGTTGACGAATATGAGATTGAAATCGATGACGCAATTTATACAGATGAAGTTATCGAACAATGGTCGGAAAGTTTCCAAGAAACTGACGAAGATAATCGTAAAGAGGATTTTGTAAAGCATCTTGCAAATGCCATAACATCTGGAGGGAAAGCAGAACCAATGGAAGGTTTTGGCTATGTAAAACAAAAATGGCATGCATCAAAAGAAGATGACTTGTTATTCCAAGTAAAATCTGGAATGCAAAAAGTTACTGAAGAAGATTATTCTCCTGGTCTTTTTGTAAACATCATTTCTCATGATGACGATTATCAAACTGAAATTTTAACCAATTCTAAACAATAACAACATGCCAAAATATAAATATAAATTTTTAGTGTTTCAAACAAAAGTTAAGGAAGCCTTTGGTTTAAATGACATTGTTGCGCAAAAAGAAGTTACCGGATTAGATAAATTCGAAATTGGTAAAAAGTGGGGGGAATTAGAACAGAAGTATCCTAAAGAAAATTTTCAATCCTGTCTAACTGAGACAAACAATCATTTAAGAGAGTTTGAAGATGATCCTAAAAAGTGGATATCATGAGTAAATCAAACTGCACCGTATGCGGGCTTCATAAAGAAGCCTGCTTACACCAACAAGAATTAAAAGAAGCTCGAAATGACCGCCGTGTAACTCGAATGTTATGGTTTGCAATTGGCTTCATAACGAGTTTAGTAGCAATGTTTTTAACAGTATAATATTATGAAAAATATATTTAAACCGATTTTGTTTCAAACAGCAATGGTAAGCGGAATTTTAAATGATCTAAAATGGTTAACACGCAGAACCAAAGGACTAGATATTATTAACATTAGTCCAAATGATTGGTCACATAATTACAACACCCGTGATAAAAAATCATCAACTTTCAAGTTCAAGAATCTAGTAAATAAGGAAAAAGACATAGACATAAAGTGTCCATATTCAGTTGGTGATATCCTTTGGGTACGTGAAACTTCACTAAAATTAATGGAGGAACATTTGGAGGGACGCGATTCTAATATTTATTATAAAACAGAACACCTTCCTATTATTAACTCTTTTTTACGAGAACATAAGTATAAGTGGACTCCTTCAATTCATATGCTGAAAACAAGATGCAGATTGTTTTTAAAAGTAAAAAATGTTCGTTTAGAACGCTTACACGAGATTTCTGTAGAAGATGCTATTGGAGAAGGAATTGAAAAAGCGAGATGGAGTCCCGGTTGGAAGCATTACACTGAGCCTTCAAAATATCTCAAGGATCAATTTTATGGAGCGACGCACGGAGCAGTTATTTCTTTCTTGTCATTATGGATGAAGATAAACGGAAAGGAAAGTTTAGATTCAAACCCGTGGGTTTGGGTAATTGAGTTTGAGCGAATTGAGAAACCTTTAGATTTTATCTGATGCCTAAAACTTTAGTAACTCCTGAAATTGAAAAGTTCATTTTCAATAACTATTTAAAAATAAGCCAAAGAGAAATTGCAAACCATTTTGGTTTTAGCAGGGAAGTATGCAAAAATTTTTACTCTAAAAACAAATTGCTAGTACCACTAGATGTTGTAGAAAAATTTAGAACAAAAGCATTATCTAAAAGAACAACTTTTACAGACGAAGAAGATCAATTTATAAAAGAAAATTATTTAACGATGCCAGTTAAAACAATTGGTAGGCATTTAAATAGATCAGGTTGCGGAATATCTGGAAGATTGAAAAAACTGAATTTAGATATCCCTGTACATTTAATAGAAAAGCGTAAAAAGGATTCAGTATTTAAACCTGGTATAATTCCCTTTAACAAAGGAAAAAAAATTACTGATTTTATGTCTCCTGAAGCGATTGAACATTCAAAAATGCACCGATTTAAAAAAGGAAACATTCCCAGAAATGCATTGCCTGTAGGAACTGAAGTACTACGTGAAAACAAAAAATCGGGCAGGTTTTACACTATGATTAAAGTACCAGGAGAAAAAAAGTTAAAGTTCAAACACGTACATGTTTGGGAAACATATCATAACAAAAAAGTTCTGCCAGATCAGAATATCATCTTCATTGATGGGAACACTCAAAATTTTGACCCTAAAAATTTGACGTCCCTTAATAGAGAAGAATTAATGAAAAGGAATACTATACATAAATACCCAGAATCAATGCGCGAAATCATGTATTTAAAGGGACGAATTACTCGTGAAATAAACAAACATTTAAAAAGTAAAAAATGAAAGACACAATTAATATAGAAATAAATAAACTACTTGGAAAATCATATAATTACAAAAACGAAGACCTGTATTTTGAAAGTTTCAAGGAAATAACAACAGGTAAAATTTGTATTACCACTCATAAAAAGACCTTAACTTTTTTTGAGTCTGAGATACCTGAGTTTTTGGAAGAACTTAAAGAATGTAAATCTTTGGATTTTCGTGACAAAGCCCTCGTTTCGCAAAATACACGGGCATTAGCAGGATATACGCCTTCTGCCGAAAATGTAGAAATGAAAGCAACATTGATGGAGATGCTCTCAAAGGTAAAAAGCAACCCAGAGGCAATACCGCAAGCAAAAGCTGCTTGTGAAATTGTAAACACGATTGTTAATGTTCAAAAAACTGAATTAGATATGATCAGAATGGTAAACAAAAGTAATGACAAATAGCACAATGCCGTTATTCTATATGAAGCTTTGCTTGTCGGCAAGGTAGCTAGTTGTAATGTGTTAGAACCGGAAGAATAAATGGTAAGTTTTTCATGTATCCGGTTGAATTACAATAAGACTGACGTGGGAAAGACCTCTTTTTTAACTCTTTAAAATTAAGACGGACTGGATTGAAATTCCAGAGATTTAAAAGCCACTCGATTGAGTGGTTTTTTTTTATTAAATTTACAGTATGGAAAGTCACACACTAATATTATCTTCTACAAAAGTTTCAATTCCTGAAACATTGACTATTGATTTTGTAACGAAATTAATAAACAGCGGATTAACTGGTATAGAATATTTCGGTATCGAAATTGATAATCCAGTGGATGCAGTTGATGAAGATATGAAGCTAACAATTGCTGCAACTTCATATTTCGATTTTTATTTCGATACAAATGAACCTATTAATTATGATGCAATGTCACTAGAAGATACAAATCATTTTATTCTGGACTTAATTAAAAAATCCGCTAACATAGAAATGAGAGCGGATGAAAAGGATATCAGGATTTATCTATAATCGACATTAATTTTTGATATATAAATATCAATTTGTGGCAGTATAGTTTCAAAAAGTTTTTCTCGTTTTTGGTTAAACAATTCAATTTTTTCCTCTTCATTTAAATTGTTTTTGGACAAACTGATTTCTCTCTTTATGTACGTATAAAGTTTTTCTTGTGTAAACATAATGTGTCTCCCGTACTCCGCTTCAGGATCAAAAAAATTGTGCTGATCTACTTTTTGAACAAATTCAGTTTTTGAATTTAATTCATCCAAAAAGTATTTAATAAAATCTTCGTCTGTTGTATTATTAAAATAGTCCATATTGTGTGTTTTCGTTAAGTTGAGTTGCTTTTAAATTTGCCTCATAAGGAAAAGCAAATTCAGAAATTTTAATTGAAGAATCAAGCCAAGCGGTTTCATCCTGTCTTTTTAGCATAATCGGCATTCGTTTGCCATGGTTGTGAACAAAGCTCATTAGTTCGTTTGCTTCGGTTGTTACCATTGTGTAGGTGTTTTTTATTTCACCAGTAGCGGGATTTTTCCAGTTTGTATATAATCCGGCAAAAGTGAAAATTTCATCATCTTTTGAATTAATTTGATATTTGTCTTTTGTACTACCTTTTGAATCGTTCCAATGCCATTCATAATATCCAGTTGCAATAATTAAGCAGCGATTTTGAGTGATATTTCTAAATGATACTTTTTCGTCAATTGTTTCTATCCTGGCATTTAAAGTGTTTTTTCTGAACGTTTCTTCTTTTGCCCAAAATGGAAGCAATCCCCATGTAAAATCTGTAGTGATCAGTTTGGGAGTTGTATTTAAAATAATTGGAATATTTGGATAAACGAAGCCGTTAACTTCATTTGCCTGCAGATAATTTTCTTTGTTATCAATTTCAGCATTAAATCGCTTTTTGACATTTTTGGCAGGTGCATTTTGTTGAGTATAGAAACACATAACTAATATTTAAATTCAACCTTATTTTATCAGAAAAATAACCGCAAATGGTTACTTGGTTTTTTATCATTCCATAGGTTTGATAAAAATAAATTTTATGACAACAAATCAAATAGATTTTAAGAATCTAGCTAAAATTACAAAAGAAAATTGTCAGAGAAAAAAAGCAATTCAAAATCAAATTAATAACAGACTTTGTATTGCATTAATTTTACTTTTCTTTTTCTTAGTTTACTTTTCAAATTAACACTTTACTTTTATTATATCATTCAAATTCGTTGAGAAACATGGCGACAAACTATCTTGTCGCATTTTCCATTTTCGTTTTAAATCCTGGCTTCCAAATTTTACTTTATCGCCAAGCTTCAAATTCATTTTGTCCAGGACATTCATTAAAACTTTATGCTTTGGATTTTCATATTCAAACATCGAAAGCTGTTGCGTTTCATCTTGTGAAATTCCCATTAAAATAACACCCGCTTTTTTGTATTTGTATCCGGATTCGAATATCGAATTTAAGGCTATTTGCGCATATTTATTCAAAATAAAGGTAGAAGATGTAGGAAATGGCAGTTTTACAGTCTTGAAACCATGATATTGTGGTAAATCCTGACGGAATCGATTCGTATAAATAAACACATTGATCAGTTCGCAATTACTGTTTTGTTTCCGAAGTTTTTCGCCGGCCAAAGTTGCAAAAGTTGAAATTCTTTCGCGTAGATCGTTTTTATTTTCCATCATAACATCAAAGCTTCGTGTGGTTGCAATATTCTGTTTTGGTTTGATATCTTCAAAACCAATTGTCGGTTCGCCTTGTAGATCTTTTTTTAATCGCAATCCTACGACTGTAAAATATTTACGGACGTAAGCATCATTCAGTTCTGTAAATTGGTAGGCATTATGCACTCCAATTGCTTTTAATCGTTTTGCAAATTGGCGTCCAATTCCCCAAACATCTTCAATCGCCGTCCATTTTAAAGCTTTGATTCTCTTTTCTTCAGAATCTATGATGTAGTAATTATTTGTTCGTTCCGGGAACTTTTTAGCAATCTTATTTGCCACTTTGGCCAGTGCTTTTGTTGGCGCAAAACCTACCGATATCGGAATGCCGATACCTTTTTTTACAGTGTAATGCATTTCTGGACCCATCTTGTCAAAATCGAAGTATTTAAAACCGTCAAATTTTAAGAAAGCTTCATCAATACTGTAAATTTCTACGTCTGGAGAAAATTGTTTGATCAATGTCATTACACGATTTGAAAGATCACCATATAAAACATAGTTTGATGAACAAACGATTATCCCATGCTCTTTTACTAGATCATTTATTTGAAATATTGGAACGCCCATTTTTACGCCTAGTGCTTTACTTTCATTTGATCTGGCCACAACGCAACCATCATTGTTTGATAAAACAACAATGGGCTTGTTTCGAAGCTTCGGACGGAAAACCCTTTCACAGCTTGCATAAAAATTATTGCAGTCAATAAGCGCGTACATTTTACTTTCGGTTACGGTGAAATTTTAAAGTATTGATTACAATTCCCCAGATTTGAAAAGATTCATTATCTGTAATCTGAATTGGTTTGAAATTTTCATTTTCTGGCATAAGCCAAACGCAATCCTTTTTTACACTTAATCTTTTCAATGTAAATTCGTCATAGATCAAACAAACCGCAATATCTCCATCTTGCGGACTTAAGGATCTATCAACGGCAATAATATCATTGTTTGAAATTCCGGCACCTTCCATGGAAGAACCTGAAACCCTGGCACAAAATATTGTTGATGGTGAAGTACCAAAAACCTCCTTGTCAAAACTGATTGTCAGCTCTTGAAAATCATCAGCCGGTGAAGGAAATCCCGCCTGAATTCCTTCATCAAAATAGGGTACTTTTTTTACTTCTACAGGACTATAACTGTAAAACTGAAGTTTGTTTGTTATTAAAAATCTTTCTCTCATCATCGTGGTATTTTTGACATACAAAGTTAGGACGAAATTCAACGCACTAATTGTCCCAAATTGTATCAAAATCTCGAACCGGATATTATTACCCACAACGACAAAACAAGATATTCTAGACAATGTGGATCTATAATAGACCGCCTCTCAAATTCCAATTTTCGAAATCCCCCCTAATTTGAAAAATTTTGCAAATTTTTGTTTTGCATTAAAAAAGGCAGTAAAAAAGTTCCACAATTCCACAAATTAAATATTACTTATTTTAATAGATATTATCTATTTGATTTACAATGTATTAAGTCTAAATAAGATTTAAAATTTCGCGTGGACTTTTTGTGGAACTTGTGGAACTATTTTTTTGAGTTCCACTAAATAAGTATGCAGTTCCACAAAATCAACGATATATTTTGTTTTTAAAGTGTTGATAATCAATAATGTGGAATTGTGGAACTTTTATTTTGGAAATTATACGCATTTTTGATATAATATAATCTTTTTGCGTATAATTTTTGCAAATTGTCGTAAATTCGTTAAACCTTAAAAATGATATAAATGATACAAATTTCGATTCCGGTTAAGAAACACGTAAAAAAATATCTGATCAAAAAATATGGTGAGGTCCATACTATTTCAAAGAAAACTTTTTTGGGTTTATTGCTTCTGGAACTGATTAATAAAGATGCTGATACATCGGATATTGATTTTAATGGCTTTGATCGTTATCAAATGGATATTCCAGAATTGTATTTTAATACTAAAGGCTACAGTATTAGCCGTAAGAAACTGAAATTTCTTGGTGTTTGTCTGGAGCGTCTGTTTTTTGAAGATTTTCACAATTTTGTTGATGTCGAGCTGGCAAAAGGAAAGTCGAATGCTTGGCAAAGTGTGAAATTATTTTTGTTTTTGTATGATATTGACGAAAACGAAATGAAATTAGAAAGCATGTACCGCAATTATCAAAGGTACTGCGAGGAAAAAATAAAAGATAAAAAATTGAATGCCGTAGTTTATTCGTAGTAAAAAAAACGCTGAAAGCCAATAACGGTGCGGTGGCAAAATACGACAGTTTTATAAAAATAAATTTGAAAAATTATGAATTTTACTTGTGATGAAAAATTTTCTGGTTTTGCTGAGTTTGAATTGTTTTTGATTTCTGAAACTTCAAACTGGCCTTTGGTGATTACTGATGATAATTCTAAAAATGTTGTTTTTACTCCTGAAGAAAATGATGTCGAGGCAATTATTGATCCAGACAGTATAAATGTGAATGTAAATCCAAAACAATCATCAGACGGTGAAGTGCAGCAGATTTCTATTTCTTTTAAAATGATCACGCGAAGTGAAGCTTTGGAGCAATTACTTGAACAATATGCCAATAAGCCTGTAATTGGAAAAGGATCTTTAAACAATGATTTTAGAAAATTATACGGTACGAACCTTGAACCGCTCTATATGAATTATGAAGTAAACGATGGTACCAAAGTTGATGGCGATGCCTATACAATGGTTACTATTAAAGGCGAAACCCGCAAAAGACCAGTGTATTACACTCCTTAAAATCACTGTCCTATTTTAAGATTCTCAAGAAATGAAAATTTGTATTGTCGAAAATAACAATACAAATTTTTTTTGCTTTGAGAAAAAACACCGATTCTTTATTTGCTAGTCCTTTCTATATTAATGCTGAGTATGCTCAGTCATTAATTCCTTCATTGTATCAAACATTGGTTTTGGGAAAGATTACTGAAAAATCTGAAAAAGAAAAGGAAAAGGATTCTATTAACTTAAAAATGGATTCAAGCCGTTCAGGTTCAACTGCCACTTCGGTTGTTGTCATCGGCATCAAACAGCCAATTCAAAAATTTTCTGACTACTACAACTTAGGTTCAAAATCCTTTATGAATATCATGGCAAATTATGCCAATGATCCTACAGTTGCCGGTATCGTTTTAGATATTGACAGCGGTGGTGGTCAAGTTTATGGTACGGGTGAATTTTACGATTATATTAAAACTTTTCCAAAACCTACAGTTGCATATACGGATGGATATATGTGTTCTGCCGCTTACTATATTGGAAATGCGACGCAATACATCGTTGCAAATAAACGTGCAGATCATATTGGTTCAATTGGTGCTTATGCTACGATCGTAGATTTTAATGGTCTTTGGGAAAAATTAGGTGCAAAAGTTCATGAAATGTATGCAACTGAATCAACTGAAAAGAATTCTGATTTTCGTGAAGTTTTTAAAGGAAATTATGAGCCATATATAAAAAATGTATTGGATCCTATAGTTGCTACTTTTCATACTGACATGAAATCGACCAGACCAGGATTGAATGAAAAAGTTTTTGCTGGTGGTACATGGACCGGTGCGAACTCTTTAGAGATGGGCTTAATTGATGAGTTAGGTACCATCCAAACTGCAATTTCAAAAGTTTTTGAATTGGCAGATAAATCAAGTAATCAAAATTTAAATACAGATATGTCTAAACAACTTGTGAAAGTACAGGCTGTTTTGGGTTTAGATGCTCCATTAGCTTCAACTGAAGAAAAAGGAAGCTATTTAAATGCAGAACAGTTAGATGCTTTGGAAAATGAATTAGTGGAATTGGAAGCAACCAATACACAATTACAAACGGATTTAGACGCGGCTAATGCAAATACTGATTTGAATGATCAGTTAACAGCTTCGAAAGGAACTGTAACAGCAATTGAAGCGTCAATTGATACTATGCTAACATCTGCTGGTTTAGATGTTACTGGAACTTTAACCGAAAAAACTGCTGCGCTTAGTGCAAAGGTTACGGAAATGGGGAAAAACGATGGTGCTAAACCTACAAATGTAAAAGTAGATGTAGACAATTCTGTCATTGCAAAAAATGTAGTGGGAGGTGAGGACATTTCTGCTGCTATGAATAATTAATTTAAAATCTATATAATATGTCAATTATAAAAACTGACTTAGTAACGGCTTTTGGCGCTTACTATCTTAATGAAGGGCAAAACTTAGAGCGATTAAAATCGGCTATTCGCCAGCCTGCGGTTACACCGTCATACGCAAAACCAATTATTACGGACAGCGATGTTTATCGTACTGCTAATACGGTTTTAGGCGAAATTGTTCAAGGATTTCAAAAAGCTTTTACAGCGAAAGGTGATCTTACATTTTTGCCAAATGAAATTCGTTTGAGAAATGCAAAAATCGATGTTTCATTATTTCCAGATGAAGTAAAGGCATCTTGGTTAGGCTTCTTGGCTTCATTAACTGAACAGGAACGTGCAAACTGGCCAATCGTTCGTTACATTTTGGAAAATGAAATTGCTCCTCAAATCTCACAGGATTTGGAAACCAAAGCTTATTGGGGCGGTTCTTATCTTGCGCCTACAGCTGGTACTCCTGGAACTGCTGCAGGAACTATGGACGGTTTGAAAAAATTGATTGATGCTGGGTTACTTGCTGGATCAATGAATGCAGTGGCTTTGACTGCTTTGCCAACTCCTACCACTATGTTCGAAGCTGTTGAAGAGTTTACAGATAACATGCTTGCGGATAACACTGCACTAGAAGGTGTGAAAATTCGTGTGTTTATGGAACCTAAGTTTTTAAGAAACTATTTCCGAGACAAACGTAATACGCACGGTAATGATGTGGATTACAAAGCAGGTGTAAACATTGTTGATTTTACACCAAACATTGAGTTAGTAGCATTACCATCAATGGCGGGTTCTGGTTACATTTTCGCTACTCCAGTAGATAATTTCTTGTATGTGCGCAAACAGAACGGAATGAAAGATCCTAAAGTTGAAGAAGCTAAGCGTGAGGTTTCTTTAATGCTTGACTGGTATGAAGGTATTGGTTTTGGCTATAACGAATTGGTTTACGCATTTAAACCGGCTTAATTTTTAAGATCATGGGAAAAAATAATATAAATACACCAGCAGTCAAACCGGCTGTTGGTGTAAATACGCAAAATGATGCACCTGTAACTACGGAAAATACAACTGTGAATTCAGGTGAAAGCACAACTGCCACGACTGGAAATCAGGTGGGAAATACGGTTGTAAATTCAGGCGAAAGCACAACCGTAACAACTGGAAATCCGGTGGAAAAAAGTGTTGTGATTAAAGATGAATTGCTAAATACTGGTGATAGTGCATCCAAGATTGAAACTCATGAAGCTAAAATTATTCCTTCAGGAAGATTTATTGCGGAAAATGGAGACGAATACGAAATCACTGTAGACAAATTTTTGTTTAAACAGAAGAAATATACTAAAGAAGAAGCCTTGGCTAATCCTGACGTTTTAGAACATTTGGCTTCTACTAATTCATTCATCTTAAAAAAAGTCTAAAATGGTAGCATTAGAAGATATCGGAGGCGAAAGCTGTGAACCAGTTTCGGGTTTAGTTGGTAAAGTTTATTATGCTTTACATTCAGACTTTGAAACGATTAATGATCCAAAGAAAATTTGTGATCCAGTTCCTGCCAATGTTGCAGCAACTTTTGCTGAACTTGCAGAAATTGCGACTGCGCATGTTTTTAAAACTGAAAAGAAATTTTTCCAAATTGAAACGGTCACTGAAACCGGTACAATTAAATCAGCTCAAATTGGTGAAGTTGGACGTGGATTGTGTCAAAATGATTTAGCAATTGAAATTTCTGGATCAGAAGCGGAAGTTTTAGGTTTTTGCCGTTGGGTTAAAAATCAAAAATTAGTTGTGCTTTTAGAAGAATTTGGTACTGGGAATGTTCGTCAATTAGGTTCGTCAAGACTGCCTGCAACGGCTAAATTTGAGCACAATATTGAGGCAGCACTTGAAGGTAAAAATTCGGCTGTTATCACTTTTACTGATAAAAATTTTGGTCCCGCTCCAATTTACAAAGGTGAGATTCAATTAACGGCTGAAGCGTAATTTTAAATTGTTTTTTGGTTAGTTTGAAAAGCGTTCTGATAGTGGAACGCTTTTTTTGATTTATTTAAATGCTTGTTATATGCTTGATTATATTGAAAATATTACTAAATTTTTGAATGAAAATTTTCGTCCAAGTAGCCCAGAAAGTGCTAATTTAAAATTAAATACTGATCAGTTACTTAATTTATTATTTAGAATATTTCCTGAAGGATGTGTATCTGATTACGATTTAAATGACATACTTATTTCTTTAAGTTATAAAAGATTTACGTATGTTATTGAAAGTTATCGTGAGGTTGAAAAAGGAGAAAGTACAATTTATGAAGTACATAAAAGTTTAGAAGTTGGCTGGTGTTTAAAAACTGATTTGGATCTAAAGACGCAAGAAGTCGAGAAAATTATTTAACCACTCAATCGAGTGGTTTTTTTATGTCCTATTGTAAAAAATTCACACTTTCCATATTTGCGTATGGAAATCATACAAAATTGGCTTAGTAATGGTTGCGATTACGCGAGTGGAGTTGTTATTTACAGCAACTTGCCACATCGTAATGCTTTACTTTTAAAAAGCTTTCAAAAGAAGGATAATTCTTTTAACCGCGAAAAGCTGAAATACGAGCTGAAGAAATTTGGCGAGAAATATACACAGAATGCTTTTTCCGAAAATGTTAAAAACGAAGTGGCAAAAGTTATTCACGAGCCTCAAAAATCAAATTCGGAAAACGAAAAAAAACAAAACGTTTTATTTTATCAACTACCTGAAGCATTGCGTCCTGTATTGCTCGAAGCGAACCAATTGTTTAAAGAGAATTGTCTTTTAAAGGTAAACTTAAATGAATTGCCGGAACATGCTGAAAAGGCGGCGTTAGAACTTCAAATTAAGATTTACAGTAATATTCGTAAAAATGAATTATGCTGGCAAAAAATTGATTTATTTTTTGAAAAACGAATTATCTCCGATACTCCAAAATCAGAATTCAGTGATTTAACTCCAGAGGCAAAATTGAGAAAACAACAATTGTTGTATGCTTCGATTTCTAAATTAAATACCAGGTTAATTCAAAATCGAGCAAAATTGAAAACCGTTGAAAGTGTTGCCGAAAAGTCAAAGATTGATCGCATGATTTCTAAGCAGGAAACCAACCTTTTGCGTAAAAACGAAGAACTAATCACTATAAGTAATTTGATTGATGGGAAGTAAAAAAAGAGACATGCTAATCAAGCGCGGAGATTCAACGTTTGATAAGATTTTAGCATATTACATAAACCCTGAGCATTATCCGTTAAGTGATGCTAATGCTTCTATTTTGCTTCGTTTAAACGAAATTTTTGCACTGCGATTAAATCATTTTTCTACACAACAGATTTTAAACAAATTCGTGAAAGAAAAAGGACTTTCACAGGCTCAGGTTTATATTGATATCCGAAATTCTGAAAAGCTTTTTGGAAATGTAATGAAAGCGGATGTAGAAGGTTCTCGTGTTATTTGGCTTGAATATGCTAGAGATTTTTTGAAAAGATCTATTCAAAAAGGTGATGGATCAAACGAAGCAAAAGCAATTAAGATGCTCGCAGAATATGGCGGTTTGGCAAACGAGCAAAACCAAAACTTTAATCCTGAAAAATTTGAAAACATGGAAATTCATGTGAATGTAGATAAGCAAGTTCAGGCAAAGCTTCTGGAAATGCTTTCGGGCGGTTCTGTCGATTTAAATAGCTTAAATGTGACTGATATCGATTTTGAAGAATTAAAAAACGAAGAAGAAGATGATCAGTAAGAAAAAGTTTGTGAATCTTACAATTCCTCAGCTCGCATGCGTAATGGCCCCGCAAAAGCATAAACATATTGAAATGGGGCGTGGTGGCGGTAAATCTACAATTTTAGGATATCATAAGCGTGAATTAGTTCGTCAGATGCCTAAAGCTTCATTTGCTTTGGTTGGCGCTACATATTCTCAAATTCTTAGTAGAACGTTGCCGTCAACAATTGAGGGTTTATCAATGTTCAATCTCTTTCAGGATGTTGATTTCGTTGTTGGGAAGTCAGGCAAGAAAATGGGGTTTGATATGCCTTTTCAACCACCTAATCAATGGGATAATGTTATTCACTTTGCCAATGGTTCAATTTTTCAATTAGTTTCTTTAGATAATCCTAATTCCGGTCGTGGATTAAATTCTTATGCTGAGCTTGGTGATGAAGCCGCTTTATTGGATCCAGAAAAACTTTTTACAAACGTCAAAACTACTAATAGAGCAAAAAAGGAAATCTTTAAAGATTGTCAGCTTTTAGGATCTGAGTTTTATGTCTCTTCAACGCCTATCAATAAAAAAGGTAAGTGGTTTACTGATATGGAGAAAGTAGCAATTGCTAATCCTAAAGAGTATGCATTCATTAAAGCTTCAGCTCTTTCGAATCCGTATTTAAACCAAGCATGGTTTAAAAAAATGAAAGATGCTGCAATATCAGAAGTGTTATATAATGCCGAGATATTGAATATTAGACCTCAAGAAATTGTTGACGGCTTTTATGGTAACCTAAATCCATCCAAACATTACTATACTGACTACAATAATAGTTACCTAGAAACTATTGGAGTTGTGGCCAGATCTGAACACTTCAATAGTAACCAGGATAATGATGTACGTACTAACGAACCGCTGATTATGTCGGTTGATTTTGGTGTGTTTAATTGTTGCGTTGTCTCTCAGGTACAAGATGATACATATCGTGTATTAAAGTCTTTCTTTGTTAAGTCACCTAAGCTATTGGATGATTTGTTTATTGAACAAGTTATACCTTACTATCGTCCACAACAGGAAAAGTTTGTGTATTTATATGGCGGGCATGACGGTAACAATAGATTGCCTAACAGTCCACTAACATACTTCGAACAGATCACTGACTTACTAACTAAACATGGCTGGACTGTCTATCAAATGACCAAAGGTGCAGCGCCAACGCACACAGACAAGTATCTATTGCTTAACGCAATGCTTAAGGAGCATCAAACCCGTTTACCAAAGATCCGTATCAATGAGCACAACAACCCTGATTTGATCATTGCACTTGAACGTACCGAGGCACGCGAATCATTGAAAGGCGGTATTGAAAAGGTAAAGAAGGACGAACGCAACCCGCTATTCCCACAACAGCACGCGCCACACCTTACCGATGCAATGGACATTCCCATCATGACGATGTACAACGACATCTTCAAAGGCTCAAGCCTTCTTCTCGCTGAAAGCCATATTCGCAGTCTATAATTCTCACATTTTCATATATCCTGATTGTTTGCGGATGGAAAGTGTGAAAATTTATAGGGACAGGCGTGATTTTTTGTCAAAAATTATAAAAAATAATATTTTTTTGACGGTCAAAATTTTGATTTTCAGACATGTAAAGTTTTAAATAGTAGAATAATAAATCAAAATCAGCACTTAAAAGCAAATAAAATCGCTGTCCTATTTTAAAAATCGCTAAAGGAAGAATTTAGCGGTATGCAAAAGGAAAAAATTTCATTAAAAGAAGGTTTGGCAATCTTAAATCAAAAAGATCAAAGAGGCACTTTGATTCCATTTGATTTAACCTACAGAACTTTTAATGCTACATCTAAAAAAGGAGGAAAACTAAAAACTTATTTAGGTGCTAGACTTCTTTTAGAAAAGAAACCAAATGACACTCATCGAGATACAATCGAAAATATTTTAGTTCCTGTCAAAAAAACTAAGAATGCCAACCACTTTGATAACAGAACCAGAAATATAGAGCTATCAAACAATTCTGTAGTGTCAATAAAAATTGATTTTATAATCAGTATTAATAATAAAGAAATCATTTACTAATGTCAAATACCGAATTCTTAGGAAATCACATTGCTATAACTGAATATAAAGGTTCGCCGGCAATGGTTTCGTTCAAAAACTCCATTGACCGTATGGATGGTGCAGTTACAGCCGTAAAAGTAGAAGTAAAAGAGAAACAGGGTGTTATTGCCTCTTGGGGTAAAAATAATGATTATCCACAGCAAGTTATTAAAGAAGTAAATAAAAACGGTACAGCTACATCTGCAATTCGGTTTTTAAGAAAAGCACATTACGGAAATGGATTGGTATTAATGAGAAATGACGTTTCTGACTCTGGAAAAAAAGACCCAAAAGTTGTTCCAATTTCAGAATTGGCTGATATCAATGAGTTTTTTAGAAAATCCCAAATGAAACGTTTTTGGAAAGAAACAATTATTGATTTGGAATGGTTTTCAATTGCTTTTCCTGAATACATTTTATCAAACAATTACGCGACAATAAACCGAGTGAAACGCCAAAAGGCGGCGTGGTGTCGTTTTGAAATGATGGATGAAACCAGTGGTTTAGTTGAGAACGTTTATATCTCTGAGAAATTCGGAAAAGGAAGTTCAGTTGATGTGACAAGTGAATTTGTAGAAAAGATTCCTTTGATTGACAGTTATTGGTCCGCTGATGAAGTTCGCCAATACTGCCAGATCAATAAAATTACAAAGTTCATCCGTCCTATATTCTATCCTTTACTTGATGAGGCATATTATCCTGAAAGTGAATGGCATGCTATTTTAAAATCTGGTTGGTTAGATGTTGCGAATTCAGTTCCCGCACTTAAAAAAGCATTGTTTAACAATCAAATGACAATTAAATTTTTAATTGAAATTGACGAACAATATTATAAAAACATTTATGCCGAAGAATGGTCTAAAAAGAAAGTCGAAGAACGTATAAAAATACGTACCGATTTAGTCGATTCTATCAATGATGGCTTAGTTGGAAATGATAAAGCCGGAAAATCTATTCAATCAATGATGTACACTGATTCTACAGGAAAACAAGTTTCTGCAATTAAAATAACAGCTATAGATGACAAATTAAAAGATGGCATTTATTTACCTGAAGCAGCCGCGGCAAACTCTGAAATTCTAGTTGCAACAGGAGTAGATGCTCCTTTAATTGGAGGTGCAGGAATACCAGGTGGCTCGTTGGGCGCTGGTTCTGGTTCTGACAAGAGAGAAGCTTTTTTAATACATCAGGCACTTTGTAAAACAAACCGCGAAACCACTTTAGAAATTTTCGAATTCATTCAAGATTACAATGGTTGGGACAATACTATTATACCAGGATTCGAAAACACTATTCTGACCACATTAGATAAAAATCCAACAGGAATGCAAAAATCAACAGCATGATACTAGAAACTACAGCCGATTTAAAAAAATACGTATCGCTTGCACAATCTTTTCAATTTGAAGATTTTGAGCCATACATCACCAAAGCAGTAAACGCTTACACTAAAAAGTATGTAGGTGACCTACATATTTATTTGGCAGATACCGCAAATCCGCCCGATATCTACTTTGAAGTTAAAAATGAAGCACGTGAGCACTTACGTAACGCAATAGCAAACTTCGGAACGTTTATTTATTTCCCTTTTATGTCGGTTATGATCGACGGCTCCGGTGCGTCAGTTGTAAACAGTGATCAACGCAAATCAACCGAATGGTGGCGTGATAATGACATGCGTAGAGAACTTTTGCGATCAGGTCACGAAGCAATGGATTATTTATTGGAAATTTTAGAAAAAAATCCTGATGCTTTTGTTGATTGGACTGCGGAATTCGGAACTATCAACAAAGAATTGCTAGTAAATAACACTGCAACTTTCGATAAATACTACAGTATTTTCAATTCAAGACAAACATTTTTAGCGTTACAGCCGTCAATCAGACAAGTCGAAGATCAATATTTAAAAACATTGCTATGTCCTGAATTAATAACGGCATTAAAATCTGATGTTACTGGCATCAAAAAAGATGTAAAAGACGAATTACAAAAAGCAGTAGTGGCCTTTACAGTTGCTAAAGTAGCAAACGAAGGTTTATTTCTCTTAGATGAAAATGGATTACGCGTAAACTTTCAAACTTTTATTGATGGTCGAAAAGAAAGCGTAAGCTACGGAAAAACCGCCGATCAAACTTCGAAATTGGTAGATACTCAAATTAGCAACGGATCTAATTATTTATCGATGGTCAGAGAATTAATTGAAACCAATATTGATCAATTTGATATGTGTGATTCTCCAATAAAAACATCAAATTCTTCAGGTACAGGATCTACACCTTACGATACTAAAGGAATACTTGCATTGTAAGTACGTCCTATTTTAAAATTACACAAAAATTGAATTTAGCCGTATGAGTATTAAAGCATCAAATAACGTTTTTCCGCACGATCCTGATGATAATTGGAAGTTAAAAACAGATAAAGGCGGGTGTGAATTAACTTCACAACAAATTCTTGATAGAATTGTTGAAATTGAAGCTCCTGACGAAATTCTAGTTCGTGGCACAGTTGCAAAAACAGATAATAAATTATCAATTGCTGCACTTGCTTTTACATGCCGAATCAATCAGCAAGTGCTAACTAACAATGATTATTTTGAAACTACTATCGCCAGCGCGACAGATGGATATCATAGAATTGATATTCTTGTTTTTACACAGTATGGCACAATTTTAAAAATTCAAGGAACTGAGGATTTAGTAGCAGCACAGAAACCGCCTATTCCAGATGATACTTTAGAGATCTCATTTGTTTCAGTTTTTGGATCTGCTATTGATGAACCGCAAATTCCAGACCCTGACGGATTTATTACAAAAGTCTCAAAAAGCTTTATTCATTTAGATTTCTCTGGATTAGTTGACCAAGTTACAATTGACGATAAATCTTGGCTAAAGCTTGAAGGAACAATTACAGGCTTAAAATCCCTAAATATTCCAGATTCAGCAAACTTATATCATGGCCGTGATTTTATTTTTTATAATGCAACTGCGGGAAATATTACACTTTATCATAATCAAGGAACTGGAAATTTTAAATTTTGGTTTGCTGGAGGAGTAAATATTGTCATTAAGCCAGATGAAAGCGTACATATTGTAATGCGTGCAATAAATTATACGAACAACGGTGGTTTGCTTCATTACGTTGGTTTAGCTCCTAATTTGTCAAATTATTATACTAAAACAGAAACAGATACTGCCCTTTCTAATAAGGCTGATTTAGTTTCTGGGAAAGTACCATCATCACAATTGCCAAGTTATGTTGATGATATTTTAGAAGGTTATTTGCTTTCAAATGTATTTTATTTGGAAAGCACTCATACAACGGTAATTCCTGCAGAAACTGGAAAGATTTACATTGATATTACGACAGGCCAAAAAAACAAAGAATATCGTTATGCTGGTTCGGTTTATATCCAGATTACAAACGGTTTAATTGCATCAACTGATGATGTAATAGAAGGTGCTACTAATAAGTATTCTACTCTGGCTCTAGTAATGGGGTATTTGTTAACTGGAGTTACATTTGCTACAGGAACTGCAATCACCGCTTCTGATAATATCTTAACAGCATTTGGTAAAATTCAAAAGCAAATTACTGATAATATAGCATCTATTGCTTTGAAACAAGTTAAAGATGACCAAGTTGAAATATCTACTAATAGCAATGTTCAGAATTCATGGCATGGGCAAACGGTTTTGTTTACTGCTAATTGTACAATTACAGTTCCTTCTGCCTTAAATAATTCTTTGATGTTTCCTTTTAGGACATTAGCCGGCGTTACAGTAACATGGCAAATTACTTCACCTTTTACATGGGAAACTACACCTTCCACAACTGGGGAAAAAACTGTAGGTCATTTTATGCGAAGAGGGTCGACTAACACTATATTTTTAGATGTATAATCATGGGAGGTTTAAAAAAATATTATTTCTCTAAGAAAAAAGGCAATGTTCAATGGCGTTTTGATACTATTGGAGATAATCCTAGTGATACTGCATTCACAATTAGGCGTACTACTGATAATGTAGAACAGAATTTTACATATGCTCAAATAATAGACGGCACTTATGATGCTTTTTTGGCTGGAGCTAGTGGAGCTGTAAAAAACTGGTTTAATGGAGTTTCTGTTTTGAATAGAGCTGTTGGTGCTAATCAAATGTATTTGTTGTCTAATGGCGGTTTGCCTTATATAACTAATCCTAATAATGCTACTAGTCTATCCGGAAATGCAATAATTTCAAAATTTAGTAATGACTGGATCGTAAGTATTATACACGGAAAAGAATTAAATGGTAATAATCAAAGGCTGAATTTAGGAATAAGTGGCGATATAGTGGGGCAAAATTTTGTTCTCGAATGCTCTACGCCAAATACAGGGTATATTAAATTAAACACTTCTACTACATCATTTACAAATCCTGACTTGTCTATAAGTATTACTGCGATAGATAAATTAGATGTATATACTTATGCTAAAATAGGAGGGGTGTTAACAATCAGAAAAAATAATACAATATTGACACAAGGTGCGGGAGGAGGATTTACTTTGGCTTTTGCAAGAGCTAGTGTTGCTAATGTTGTTGATTTAGGTGCGAGAGATGCTAACGGAACAGGAAAGTTAAATAAATACCAGCATTTAGGGCATATAGCGGCCAAGGATTTATCTAGTTTTAATTTAACAGGATATATAAATTCACTTATATCAAGATATGGAATAACATAAAAAAATAATCATTAAATACCACACAAAATGATAAAAACAACAATACCAGTAAAGACAGAATTAAGAGGTATTACAACTTCTTTAGTGCAATTGGAAATCGTTTCTTATAAAGGAACTACTGAAGGGAATTATTACACTGTTCATGACTATGCAATTTCTGAAACTGATGGCGCTATCGTTAAAAGGATTATTCAAGAAAAGACTGTTTTTTACGATGCAACTAAAATAAACACATTAAATGAATTGTTAGAATCTCAAAATGATTATTCGCAAATGTCAAAAATGGAACGCGATTGGTCTAAAATAGTTGATGGATTGCTTTATGACACCCAAAATAATCTTTTTGAAGATGGGACAACTGTTTACGAGATTCAACCTAATCAATGGGTAAAATGCTAGGTTTTGTTTTATTCTTAGTTGCGTATTCGCTTTTTCTGCCATTAACATTTATAAATTTCTGCTTGGTTCGATCAAAAGGATATTTCAGGGATTCGGCTATAACGTTGGATCGTTTGGCGAATAGAGAATTTAGAACACTTTGGAATAAAATGTTGATTCTAAATGATGGCTACAAATTCGGAAAAATAGAAGAAACGATTTCCGGTGTTTTGGGAAAAAATATTCAAATCAAAAAACTATCCAAAACGGGAAAAGTCTTGGTTTGGATTTTAACGGAAAAGCATTGTATTGATGCAATAATTAATTAACTAAATTTTATATATGATATTTAAATATACCCCAGATGGAAGCCTACTAATTGGACTGCTCATACTTTTTATTTTAGATTTTGGTTTTGGTGTAATGAAAGCAACGTTCACAAAAACTATAAGAACTTCTGAGGGATTTAGAAAAACTTTTACAAAATTCATGCAGTACGGTGGCTCTATAATTATCGGAATGGTTTTACTGAATATTAAAAGTGTCAGCGACAGCAAATTCGGAAATCAATATTCGAGCTTATTTGGCGATTCAATGATTTGTATAATGATTTACATTGAAGTTGTTTCAATTCTTGAAAACATGGAAGTCATCGGAAACGGAAACGACTTTGTAAAATACTTTATTCGTCCAATACGTCGATTAATCACTTTTCAAATAAAAAATTTATTCTCTGATTCAGGGAATGTAATAACTAAATAATTATGGATGCTATAACAAAAGAAAGAATTTCAAAGCTTCATCCAAGTGTAAGACAAGAAGTAGTTGAAATTGTTAACGAATGCAATAAAGCCTTAACTGGCCGTGCTCAGGTAAGAATAGCACAAGGTTTAAGAACATTCGCAGAACAGGACGAATTGTATAAAAAACGTCCAAAAGTGACCAATGCCCGAGGGGGGCAATCCGTACACAATTACGGTTTTGCTGTCGATATTGTGTTAATCATTGACGGTAAAACAGCAAGTTGGGACACACATGCAGATTGGGACGGTGATAAAATCGCCGATTGGGATGAATGCGTAAAAGTATTTGCAAAATATGGTTGGAGTTGGGGAGGAAATTGGAGTTCTTTTAAAGATATGCCACACTTCGACAAAATTGGTTTTAATAACTGGCGATTGCTTCAGACAAAAAAAAGAGATAAAGAAAACTACATCATTATTTAAATATGAAAAACACAATTTTATTTTGGCTTACAGTTGCAACGTTAACGATACTGGTTAATTCTTGCGGTGCTAGAAAAGCAGAATCTGAAAAGAAACTTTCTCAGACTAAAACAGACTTTTCCGGACTTTTCCGAACTTCTGGCAATTCCTCAGAAATCCTAAATTCTGATTTAAAAATTAACAACTTGACACTTTCAAATGTTGATGATCATAACGTAACTGAAACTGTAGAAACAACCGTCAAACCGGATGATCCAACAAAACCATCAAGTTACATAGATCCAACTGGGAAGAAACACATTTTAGATAATGCAATTTTGACCAATAAAACTACTACTCAAAAAAACAATACAAAATCTGAAAAGTTCGAGAAGTCCGAAAAAGTCGTAAAAAGTCAGGAAGCTAAAAAAGCCGAAAATAAAGCGTCCGGAAAAATAAAAATTAAAGCCAAAGGCAAAAAAGCAGTCGCTACTAAAAAAACGAACCGTCAAGCTTGGAGTTTATGGAATCTATTATGGTTATTAATTCCAGCAACTTTAATTGCCGTTTTCATTTGGATCAGAAAAAAATACAAACAAGTAAATCCATTAGCATGAGTTTAGCAGATGAAATAAAAACGCTGAAAATCAGAAAAGCAACCATATTTTCAGAAATTGAAATGCTGGCTACCGTTAACGATTCAGTTTACTTACGTTTAGGCAAAACAGTTGCTAAACTAATGATTAAAGAAAAACAGCTTTTACGAGAACAGGAAAATGAGTTATGATGAAAGATGTAAAAATATATATTCCCAAATCGTGGGATGAAATGAAGCAAAAGCAATTAGAAAATATTGCTTTTCTCTTTAATACATCAAAAACAAATGTGCGTTTTTATGTAACGCTTTTCTTTTTGCTGGCAGATTATAAATGGTGGCAATTTTCTAAAAAAGCAAAACTTCGAATTGTTTTGAGAAATTGTCCGCTTTCTGATCTGCACAAAAGCTATGAGTATGTATTTAAGGAAAACAACAGGACGATATTTCCAGATAAAATCAAGATTGGGAAAGTTCACTATTTCCCGCCACAAAATAAAATTGCAAATTTAACTGCTGATGAATTTGCCGTTGTCGATGATCTACATATCAAATTTAGAGAAACAAATAATATTGAGTATTTACAATATATGGCGGCCGTTTTATACACAACTTCAAAAACACGCCCATTATTTGATAAGAATGATCTGCATGACAAAGCATTAACTTTTAAAAGATTACCGTATAAAAAGCTTTTTGCAATGGAGCTTGCGTATTTTGGTTGCAAAAATAGCCTTGTAAAACGATTCCCTGACGCCTTTCCAGAAGCAAAGCCAGGATCAAAAAATTCTAAAAAGAAATACGGCTTTTCAAAGGTTATTTTGAGCATGGCTAAAGGTGATCTTTCAAAAGTAGAAACGATTAAAAAAGTAAACATTTATACTTTCCTCGAACAGTTTGAAGAAGACTTAACACCATTAAAAAAGAAATAATAATGAGAAAGATAACCCACAAACCAATTGTTGAATTTCACAAAGAAATTGCCAACAAACACAAAGAGATAAATGGCTTTTATCGTTTCAATTGGAATGAAATAAACGGACTGTTTCGTTCTGGTGTTCAAACTCCAGCACTTTTATTAGAAAGCCACTCCTCAGAATTAAATACGAATTCAAATAACACAACCACTTTTAACGGTCGTAGTATTTCATTTATGCTATTGGACTTCGCCGGAAAAGCTGATTCGTATGATAAGCAGGAAGAAGTTTTGGATAAATTGGAAAACATTGGTTTAGATATCGCCTCTTATTTAAAGAAATTAAACGGCGATCGTGAATCTTGGCTGTTTGGTAACTTTGTAACTGATTCTTTCAAAATGGAAAAAGTAGGTCCTATATTCGATAATATGTACGGTTGGAATATTATGTATCTCTTAAAAAACCACGAAGATTTAACTTTCAAGCCTGACAATTGGAATCCTTAACAAAAACGAACCTCTCAAATTGAGAGGTTTTTTTATGTCCTATTATAAGGCTTTCTACACCGATAATTTAGCTAAAAAATAAGTTATGGCCGGTCGCATTGATTTTACACAAAAAGAAAAGGAAATCGCTTCAATAGCGGTAAAAAAATTACGTGGCGCAGTACGTGAGGAAATCTCTAAAACTTCAAATTCACGTACAGGGTTAGCCCTTCGTACAGGAGGTGCAGGAAGTAAATTTAAGTACGGTCGCCTTCAGCGTATAACTATAAAAGCACCTTACTACATTTTTATGCAGAACTATGGTTTTGAAGGCAAAAAATCAAACGGAATTAATTTTCGGCTAAAAGCCACTGACGTTCTGTCTAAAGCTCTGGACAGCTCAAAAGTTTTAGATCGACTTGCGGACGATATATCAGAAATTAGATTAGACCAGGTTGCAGCTATAATTCAATTCAAAAAATAATGGCAAAGAAAGAAATCCCTAGAGAATTATCCATCTGGATAAATGATAAGCAAGTTATTAATTCATTAACAGGAATCACTAGCGCCATTAGTAAAACTAAAAATGAGATGGGAGCCTTGAACAAAAATTCAGAAACCTATCAGGAAGATTTAGAAAAATTAGGCGGAGAATTAAAAGAATTAACGAAAAGGCAAAACGAATTTAAAGAAGAAATAAAAGAAACATCTGGTGCTATGGACGATGCATCAGGTAGTTTCTCGAAATTTCGTGATGGTTTACTTTCAGGTGATTTAAAATCAGCAAAAGAGGGCTTATTAGGCATAAAATCAGAGCTAAAAAATATAGTAAAAACATCTCTAGAATTTATTGCTCAACCACTTGGAGCGTCTATAGCTGTTTTGGGTGGAATTGGTCTGGCGGCCAAAGAATGGTTTAATTATAATGAATCAATCGTTGAAAGTACACGTTTGATAGAAAATCTTACAGGAAAAACGGGTGAGGCTGTTGCTCAAATACGTGTAAATATTCAAGCATTGTCAGAGACTTTTGATGTAGAATTCAATGATTTGGCTAATGCAGTAGATAATTTAATGGATACTGGTGTTGCAAAATCAGAACTTGAGGCGCTTGAGAAAATAAAAAATGGACTTCTTACAGCTCCTGATAAAAATGAATTTATTTCAAGCTTGGAATCATCAGCGTTGACAGCAAAACAAGTAGGGTTAACACTGGAAGAAGTCATTGCTTTGAAAAAAGAAATTGAAAATAACGGGGTAGATCCAGAAGCTTCTTTTGGAGCATTGCAAAAGGCAGCTAAAAATTTGACACAGCAAACAGCTACATTAAAACAGCAAATGCGTGATGCGCTAGGTGCTGGTTTCGCCGATGATATTCTTGCCAAAGTAAAGTCTGGCGAAATTACAATAACGCAAGCATTGATTTCCATTGGAGAGAAAGCCCGAGAAATGGGTTTAAATCAAAAACAGCAAATGGACTTAACGATTTCACTTCTTGGTAAACAAGGAATGGCGGCAGGTGGTTTGTTAGTAGTTACTAAGGAATTGACTGATGCTCAAAATCAACAGACCGAGGCATTAACTCCATTACAACAAGCAACTAAGGATCTTGCAGATAGTCAATTAGAACTTCAAAAATCCCAAGATGCGTTTTTACGCTCTGATGGGTTTGAAATATGGAAAACTACTGTATTGACAGCTCTCAATTCTGTGAAAAAAGGCTTTTTTGATTATGCAAATGAGTTCATTAATGGTCCAAATGCAAAAATTACACAAATATCAAATGAAGTAATTGCAAAAGCACAACAAGATTTTGAAGATAGGAATACAAAAATATTTGAAGATTATATTACAAAACGTCAAAAGGCGGTTGGTGAGAATTTTTCTTTTGAAGTAGAAAAAGAAAACTATTTAGCAGATCTACGCGCTCAATATTCTAAAGTATCAGGATGGGATGCGAACGAAGCTCAAGTCTTAAAACAAAAGCAACTTGAAGCTCAAATAGATTTTATAAAAAAATATAATGGTGATATTAAAAAAATAAGCACTGCTGCAACTGAAGATGAAATTAGGGATGCAAAAGAAGCAGCCGAGAAAATTGCCAAAGCCAAAAAAGAGGCTGATGACAAAAAAAGAGCAGCAGATGAAAAAGCGGCAAAAGAAGAATTAGATCGTGCGGTTGCTTTAGCAAAAGCGAAAGGAGATTTAGCCAAAGCTGAATTGAACTTTTTCATAGCAATGAATAAAAGTAAGTTAGATTCTACAAAAGCTCTTACGCCTGATATTATTAGTGAAGAAACTAACCGTTTAGATCAAATTAAAGATAAAGAGCTAGATGCATTAGTAGAAAAACGTTTGGCTGATGTCGAAAAGGCACAAGCTGATGCAAAATCAGCTGAGGAATTTGCTCTTTTGAAGCTTACAATCGATTATCAATACGAAACCGATCGCCAGAATTTAGAATTAGGTTTTCAAGCATCTACTGATGCAATGAAAAAGCAGTATGCTGAAGAACAAAAAGTTCTAAAAGCAGAACAATTACAGGCAGATAATGAGCTAGCATTAGCCGAAGCTGATAGCAAATTTGAAGAAGATCGTATTAAGCAACAGCAGGACTATCAAAAACAGCTAGCAGATTATAAAAAGTTACTTGATGACAAAAAAATAACTCAGGATGAATATGCACGTTTTCTTGCTGCTTCAAAAAAGCACCAACAGGAACTAGATGATGAACGTGAAAATCAGCAAATTCAAAGTACCTTAGGAGGATTGAATACTTTGGCAAATGCATTGGGTGAAATGTTTGGTCAGAGCAAAGAATTAGCTTTGGCACAGGCAAGTATTTCAGGAGCGCAGGCAATTTTATCAATTTGGACAGCACCCGCTGCACTGCCACAACCATATGATGCAATTTTAAAAGGTGTTTTAACCGCTGCATCTGTTTTACAGACTGGTGCTCAGATTAAAAACATCAATAAACAAAAAGCTCCCAAAAAGCCTAAATTCTTTTATGGAGGTCATACCGGAAGCACAGCACATTATGGATTTGATGAATATGGGCCTATGACCGGAATGGTGCATGACGATGAATATGTAATACCAAAAGCAATGACACAAAGCCCACGTTATGCAAATACTATTGCTTGGTTAGAACAAGAAAGAACAGGCAGAACAACAAAAAAATTCGCTGATGGTGGCGGAACTTCACCGAATGCAATACCTGATCCGGTAATGAATGAAAACACCACCGAAATGACAGCTTTATTACGTGCGGTATTGTATAGGCTTGAGAATCCAATTGCGCCCGATTTACTTATTGGTTATGAAGATGCTAAAAAAATCAAAGATTTAAATGACGAACGTGATGCATCTGATCAAAACGGTATAGTTAGTCAATAATTTTTTGTAGGTTTGTTACTATAACTTTAAAGAATTAGTATGAAGAACTTCTTTTTGTTGCTTGTTTTCGGTTTCACATTTGGTTATGGCCAAGGCAAAGTTGAATTAACTAATGTAGGCGTTTCACCAATAGTTACAGACGTTGAAAATCAAACTGCTGAACAATTGTATTTAAAAACCAAAGAATGGATTCAATTAAATTATAAAAATCCTTCAGAAGTATTAAAAGGTGATATTAAAAATGAAATGATTCGCATTCGTGCCTTTTCACAAGGTTTTTTATATGTAAAAACCTTTGTCGGAAAAACGTATTATGACCTAGAATATACTATAGAATTTAACTTTAAAGATAATAAGTATAAATTTTCATTCATTGGAGATAGTGAAGTAAGGAACAAGGGGCAAAAGGTGAACTTTTTTACTTTGCCGTCGGCTCTTTTTAAAAGTGACGGAAAAACAGTCAAAAGCATATATATTGAAGGATACGACAGTTATATACAATCTGTAAATGATATTTATTTTTCACATTTTAATTATATTTCTGGTAAAACAGCTTCATCTAAAAACGATTGGTAAATCCCTCAGTTACTTAATTAGTCTTCAATTTTAATATAAGGCCTCTCAATTCGAGAGGTTTTTTTATGTCCTATTATTCACGAACGAACTCCAATAAATTCGTAGAATAATAACGTAATTATGATTACAGTAATAAAGTCGCCGGCATTAAATCGCGTGCTGTTGGATGCTAATAATACCGAAGTTGTCATTCAATCTACGAACGGCAGCGGTTTTTATTTTAGAGCATTAATTTATGTTGATGATGTTTTTTTTGATGAACAAGGATGGTCCAGAAAAAACGATTACACAGCATCAAAAGATTTAGTAAAATTATACAACGCTTATTTTGAAACTATTTTAACCGTTTACGGATCTGATGGCTTAGTCGAGCAAACTCATTTAAAAAAGAAATTCAAAATTACAATTCAGGAAATTTCATTAAGTACCGGAGCTGATATAGATACAGTCGATTTGCCCGAATTTTATTTTATGTACAATGCTAATCCGGTTTACTTTGATGATAGCACTAAAGTCCAGTTTTTGGGTGCGATTCCTCCCGTTCTTTTAATTCCCACTGATGGAAAAATTGTAGTTCCATTTTACATAAAAGCAATTGATGAAAGTGCTACTGTTCAATTGAAAGATAATTTTGGAAATATAATTAACACGCAAAACACACCATCTTTTAACGGCAAAAAAGTATTTATTTATTCTTTTGATTTGTCTCCAGTTGTTTTAGTTAAAGACACCCTATATTTTGAATTAAGTTTTTCATGTGGACTAACTACGATTATTAAAACTTATAAATTAATTCGTTTTCCCGATTTTCCAGTAAAGGAAATCTATTTTAAGAACAATTTTGGCTATTACATTCCGGCTTATTTTGACGGTGAATTTGAAATTCAGGATTCTTTAACTGTAAATGATTATCAAAAAGCGGATAGCACAAAGGAAGTTTACGAAATTAATGAAGAAGCAACATATACGATTAACACAGGATCTTTATTACAAAATGAGCGTCTTATTGTCAACCAAATTGCAAATTCTCACGAAATACTTTTAAAAGTAAATTCTCAATGGCGCAAAATTCAGCCGGCTACAAAAAAAATACTGGAATACAGAGATAAAAAACATTCTTATGCTCAGGAGCTTGCTTTCTCATTTGTAAAAAATGGAAAAGTGAGTAATTACTACGATACGGAAGAAGGTGCGGACTGGGATGATAACGACTTTTTACCTAACGACTGGTTAACTTAAAAATATAATTATGGATTACGAGGGATTTGTAGAATTAATTGAAGCAATTGGTACAGGTGAAAAAAATACAGCATTAGAAATTAGAACTATTCTGTACAATATATTACAATGTATTTATTTACCAGGAGATATCAAAATAGTAATTTGCACACAGGAAGATTTAGATAATGATTATGATGAAACTGGTTTGGGACGCGGAAAACGTGCAGGTTGGGCGCAATGCAATGGGTTAAATGGCACAAAACCGTTTGGTGGTCGAGTTCCAATAGGCCTTAGTGATAACTATCCTGTAATAGGCGATATTGGAGGTTCTTCGACACACACTTTAACTATAGAGGAAATGCCAGCGCATAAGCATGTATTATCAGGTATAACTACCAATACAAGCGGTGGATCATCACATAATACTATCGGAACAGAAGCGGGTACTCCGGTTGCTACTTCAACAGTAGGAGGTGGTGAACCTCACAGCATTATGCAACCATGGGTTGCGGTGGTTTATCTGGAAAAAAAATAGAAAATGGGATTAATTAAAATCATTGCTAACAATATTGAAATAGATTTTGTTAAAGAAACTTTGTCTATAAAGACAGATAATAATGCTTTGTCTCGTGATTTTAAGGTTTCAGCTTCCAGTTATCCATTTTTAATTGTGGAAAATGGAAATACAAAAAAAGCACTTGGAACTCGAGATTTAGCGTCAATAAAAAAGAAGAAAGTAGTTGAAGTTCTGGTTTTAGAAGGCAGTAATAAATATTATGGTGAATTAGAAATTTTATCCTATTTATCAGGTTTTAGAAAATGTAATTTGAAATATTCTTCAGTACTGCTTTCATTGATGAATAAGAAAATTTCAGATTTCATGCCAGTAATTTCCGTAATTCCTGATGAAACTGAACCGGTACCATATTCAGAAAAATCAGATGCACCTTTAGAAGGTTCTGAAAACTGGAATACTTACCCACTTGCTTTTTTAGACAAAAACTACCCTGAAGTAAAATGGCAGTTTCCAACAATGAAGTGGTTAAATAAATTTGGAGTAAACCTCGATGTTGATGATCCTTGGTATTTATACGGTGACAATATCAACAAATATAACGGAGATGGTTTGATTGAAAATGAATACACCATTGTCGATGATGTTTGTACAGTTAAAAATAGAAATGTAGTTGCACCACAAGTTTTCTTGCTTGCACCTGCATTTTATGCGCTTAAAAGTTTAGGATTTACTTTAGGGGGAAATTTCACGACTTCAGAGTTTATTAAAAAATTACTTTTCTTAAGCAGTAAAAACAACCTGACAGAAACACAGCCTATAAATAATTCTGAAAATATTGACTTATCGCCACTCGGACCCGGCAGTCAATATAATGATGATGGTGATTTATTATATAATTTTTTTTATAGAATCCTTCTAATTCCAGTTACTGTGGCTGGAAAATATATTTTTGAGTACGAATTTGATGAACCCCAATATGAGGAAGTAGAAGGGATGGTTGCACAAAAGCTTTTTACTTTATTTTTAAACACAGAACCAATATTTGTTGTGTTTCGTCATTTACCTGGTGATCCTGCGAAAGTATTTAAAGGGTCTGTTATAATTGATATATCAGAAGATCAGATTGGTAGTAATATTCATGTCGATTATTATTCGCCAATCAATTCACTGCCAAGTTATAGCATAAAAAAAACGATAACGTTTCCTGTAACTTACCATCAAATGCACCCAACAATTCAGCTTGGCAGATATTTGCCAGACTGGACGCTTGGCACGTACATAAACGAGCTTCAGAACTTGTTTAATTTGGAAATCAACATTGATGATTTTGCAAAGAAAATGACGCTGGATTTTAACGAAGAAACGATTGTAAACTCAATTCCATATATTGAAAAAAAATCATTATTAATTACGTCATACGATCCAGCTCCATACAATGCATTTTTGCTGAAATATGATAATGACGAAGACGAAGCACTTTGGATTACTACAGGATCAGCAGTCATTTATAATGGCCAGACTTCAAATTTTTCTCAGGATTTGAAGTCAAAATTTAAGTATGTTCCAATTACATACAGTGCAGATCTTTCAGAAGATCTCGAAAATAAAAACGGAACTGGATTAATGATTTATAATCCTGAGTTTAAACCTTACATTTCACCTGATTATCTTGGTCAGACATTAAAAATCAACGGAAATAAAGGAATTTGCGAAGTATATTGGAAAGTCTTTATTAAGTTTCTTTTAAATAGTTCTTCATTAGAAATGACAGGACCATACACGGAAACTGAAATACGACAAATTCTAAAAAAGAAAAGAATTTTTATTGACAATCAAGAATATATAATTGCATCTGTCGAATATTCAGAAACACAGCAGGAAAATTTAAAAATTAAGTTCAGCCTGCAAAGCATCAATTTTTAAATAAAAAAAGCCTCTTTATTCAAGAGGCTTTTTCATTAGTATGTCGTCCATATTGTGAATTTGTTCATCTGTAACGCTTTCAACAATTTTTACGTAAACCATTGTGTCCGTTATTTTGCTGTGTCCCAAAAGTTTTTGCAATATCTCAACTCTGCCGCCACATATTAAAAAGTTTGTTGCAAAAGTATGTCTGGCAACGTGAAAACTTATTTTTTTTGTAATACCGCAAATTTTTGCAATAAATTTTAATTCTCTATTTATATATTCAGGCGTGAAATTGCCAGGGAAAATGATGTCTTTTTCTATAAACAATAAAGCAGTTTTATTTAGTTGAATTCTTTGAAGTTTGTCGGTTTTGACTGCTGAAAAAACAAGGATATCACCAATTATATTATCAGTTGTAATTTTTTGAATATCTGAAATACGTAAACCAGTGAAACACGAAAATAAAAATCTTGCTAAAATTGCTTTGTGCGTCGCATTAATAAATTCGCTGTTGAAATAATTGTGCATCTTGATCAGTTCTTTGGAATCTAAGAAAGATCTGTTGCCTAAAAATGATTTGTTTTTGATGTCGGAATAGTCCAGTTGTGTAGTTATCCCTCTTTTGTTAGCGATATGCAGATACTTTTTAAATGATTTGATTAATGATCCGATTGTTGATTCTGTGTTGTTTTTTTTCTTGAAATGCGCTTTCATTTTCTGAAAAAACTCCTCAGTTATCTCATAAAAAAAGATGGTTTCCTGATAGCCTTTTACTTTATTTAAAATTGACATTTGCTGTCTATATGTACTCGGGTTCAATATTTCTTTTTGGTGAATCATTTCTTGTTCCCAAAACTTAAGAAAGTCAATTCTTGATGTCGGATTTTCAAATTCTAAAAGCAAAGCCGATAATGTCAAAGGAACTTGTGACAATCTATAATTTACTTCGATACGATTTAAGTCACCAAGCATTTTTTCTATAAGCAGATTATAATCTTTATAAAAAGTACATTTTGGTTTTACACGCTGTTTAATCTCGTCAAATTCTTCAGGCTTAACTGATATGTTGCAGCTTATTTTTTTTCTTTCCTTATTTATGAAAATCTGCAAGTATAATGCACAAGTGCCGTCTGCGCGAACGTAATCTCTTTTCATTACAATTTTCGCTGTTAACGTACCACTAAAATTCATTGGGTAGTTTAGTGGGTAGTTGTGGACGTTTTTTTGAATTCTTAACATACGTAGAAAAGTTTTGAATTTGTCGTAAATAGCGATAGGCGAGATACTTAACCTTTTTAAGGAAAGTATCTCGCCTATGCGATATTATATTTTGTGACCTCGACTGGATTCAAACCAGTAACCTTCTGAGCCGTAATCAGATGCGCTATTCAGTTGCGCCACGAGGCCTTTTTGTTATCATTAAGCTAATTTTTACTAGCTTTGTTGATTGCTTATTGCGGGTGCAAAGATAGACATAAATGTGAGATATACAAACATAAAATAAGATAAAAATAAAAAAAAATGAAGATAGAAAATTATATACGTGATATTCAGGGATTTCCAAAAGAAGGAATTTTGTTTAAAGATATAACCCCACTCTTAAATGACCCAATTGCACGACAAGAATGCCTTTCTGTATTGGTTAATTCGTTAAAAGAACAAAAAATTGACAAAGTAGTAGGAGCGGAGAGCAGAGGTTTTTTCTTCGGAATTTTATTAGCTCAGGAATTAAATGCGGGTTTTGTTCCGGTTCGTAAGCCTAAAAAACTGCCTTACGAAACCATTTCAGCTTCATATGAGCTCGAATATGGCACTGACAACTTAGAGATGCATACTGATGCCATTAAAAAAGGAGATCGTGTTTTAATTCACGACGATGTTTTGGCAACCGGCGGAACCGCAAAAGCAGTTTGTGAATTGGTAGAAAGTCTAGGTGGCGAGATCGTGCAATGCAATTTCTTGATGGAATTGTCTTTCTTGAATGGCAGAGAAAAAATAAAACAATATCCGATATTTTCAGCAATCACTTATTAATTGTTTCTATCGGAAAATTTTATTTTAACACATAGAAACATAGATTTTGTTTTAAACGTAGGCAAGTAAAAAGAAACAAGTTTCTAACACATAGCTAACTATGTTTATTTTAATAAGTGAAACGCCTTTTACGCGCATTTAAAAACTATGTTTCTATGTGTTTAAAAATTTAAAGATTTAAACGATTAAACAGTTAATCAGTTAAACAATTATACCAAAACGATTTTGTGTTTAATAGCATAAAGTACTAATCCAATTCGGGTTTTGATTTCGAGTTTGTCAAATAAACATTCTCGATATCCGTCTATTGTTTTGGGGCTTAAGCACATTTCTGAAGCAATTTCTTTATACGTTTTTTCAGTACAGGCATGTTTTATAAAAACAATTTCTTTTTCTTTTAAATTGATTTTTTTCGAATCGTTGTTTGCTTTTTTGACCAGCATGCCTGAAACTAATTCGGTGAAATAAAAACCTTTTTCAATAACAGAGATAATGGCCTCTTTAAATATTTCGGGCGAGGTATCTTTAAGCAAATAACCTTTGGCGCCGTTTGTAATCATTTTAATGATAATTTCTTCGTCATCATTAACAGAGAGTGCAATTACTTTTAAGTCGGGTCTGTTTTCTTTAATCCATTTCATTGTGCTTACGCCATCTAGAACTGGCATATTCACATCTAATAAAATTAAATCGATATTGTCTTCTGGATGATCTTGCAAATGGGTGACAAACAACTTGCCGTTTTCAAAACGGTTTATTACTTCAAAATCTTTAAAACTGTTGATTAAAAGCTCCAGAGATTGCGAAAAAAGCTGATGATCATCTACAATAATAATTCGGTTTTTAGTGTTGGGTTTCATTGGTTATGGTTAAGGGGTATTCTAAAGTTACGGTTGTTCCTGATGAATCTGATTCCATAATTAAGTTAGCACCAATTAGTTTAGCTCTTAATTTCATATTGTTTAAACCTATTCCAGAATTTAACTGACTTGCATCATAACCAACTCCGAAATCTTTTATTTCTAATCGAAAAACGGTATCGATAGTACTGATATTTACTTCAAATAAATCGCTGTGAGAATGTTTTAAGCTGTTGTGTAGCGCTTCCTGAAAAATTCTATAAATAAACAAATCATGTTCTTGATTAATCTTCGGAATTTCTCCCGTAAGATTGTATTTGTACTGAATATTTTTCAGTTTTTTTATACGCTCTAAATCTTGTTTAATGGCTTCGATGAAGTTGCTTTGGAGTAAATTGTCTTTATTGATAATTCGGGATAAAATCCTTATTTCATCAAGCGATTTGGCTAGTATTTCTTTAAGGTCTTGAAGTTCATTGGCTTTAATAGATTTTCCTGCGTTCAAATAAATATTGAGTTGCATTATACCTACAGAAATGATTTGGCCTATATTATCATGAAGTTCTTTGCTTATTTCACTCAGTGTCTGGTCTTTTATTTCGATTCGGGTTTTAATCAATTCCGATTGAAAATAGAGTTCCGATTCCATTTTTTCAACCAGATACGTGTTTTTCTTTTTAAGGAAATAAAAGAATATGACAAGCAAAATGATCAGTAAAGTTAAAAAAACAATACCTAATGAAATGACTAATAATTGTATTTCTTTTCGCTCCATAAGAATCCAATAATGTAGCAGCTCTGCGCCAAAAGATTTAAAATAAATACTACTAAACTGAAAATCGATTCATCGTGTTTGATTAAAAACCAATTTAAAGCCAGCATAAAGGGCAAAAAAGGTACATGAAAAACTAATATTCCGAGTATGTACCAGAAAAAGACTGATTTTTTAAAATTCAATATTTTGTCTGAATTAAATATTTCTACCAAATACAGACACGATAAAATCATCACTAATAGTACGCCAATGGCGAAACTATATGTATAGGAATGATTTACATCTTGTTTGAAATATAATATATTCAGAAAAAAGGAAATTATAAAAAGTATCAAACTTAAAGATGCTGTTATTCTATAATTTCTTTTGAATAACAAACTTCTTAAGAGCAATATATAGGCGGAAAAACTGACCAGCATATAAAAATTAAAAACATAGTAATTCAGCAAGCCTGTCCACTCGGTAAAATAATAACCTACTTTTTCTATTATCACAGAAAACCAGATTAAAATTACAAGTGATTTAGCTTTATAACCAGGAAGTTTGTGCCATGAAATCAAGCCTATAATTCCAGAAAATAAAGCCAAATAAAAAATATAAAATCGTAAAAATTCGAACATAATTTTTTAGTTAATAGTCCAAGGCAGGCGGTCTTCCAATACTTCCATAATTCATTGGCTCAATGCTAGATATATCTGGGTTACCATCGCTAAGCAAGGCAAAAGTCTGAATTTCTCCCGCTTTAGGCGTTTTGATTTTTTTGCCGGTTGCAGTCAAAAATACGGTCATCAAACCGGCTTTTTCGGCATACTTCGTTTCTTCGGGATATACTCCAAAATAAATACGAATTCCGTTTACATCATAACCTGTTTTTTCTCCTTTAGACTTTATATAATGGATGTAATTTTCGAGTTCGTCTAAAGAAAACCAAATCGCATTTGCATCTTCTTTTTTAATGTATTTGGCAATAATACTTGCTCTGTACTTCATAAAATTCGAATGTAATTCTTTAGCGAATTTTTTAGTAATCAATTGTGTTGGTCTTTCAGGTTGTCTTTCCATGATTATTAATAGTTTGTGGGTTAATTGTTTGATAAATAATGTTTTGATGAAAACATTGAGAGCAAAAATATTTTAAACCTCAAAAATCGGCAAGGGGAAATGTACCCTTTTTCCTAGGGTAAATTTATTTAAAAATTTGGGTTAAAGTACTGTTTTGTAGTAATTTATAAAAAATCAATTTTACATCGTTCCTTTTTGTGCACAAAATGGATAGGCGAAATCTGAAAAGCCTATAAAAAGAGTAAGAGTTAATTGTAATACTAAAAGTTATGAGTTTATATCATGAAGTTTTTCAGGGAGAATCATTCAGCGAAGACAATTATTTTGAAGCTGTACGATATGTTTTAGGACCAGAATATGCTAATTTAAACGAAAGCGAATTAGAAAATGTCCTTTTATCACGAGTAGATCAAATGTCTGAAAGTGAAGCAGAAGGATTTTGGTCAAGTTTAGGGAATGTTGCCAGCAGTATTGGTTCCGGCGTTTTGCGCGGTGTTTCGGCTGTGGCTCCAATAGTTGGAACTGCTGTTGGGACTTATTTTGGCGCTCCACAAATTGGCGGCGCCGTTGGGGGTTTGGTCAGCAATTTGGCAGGAGCAGGAAGTACAGCTTTAGATAATAGCCGTCAACAACAACGCAGACCATCACCGCCACAACAATATAGACCAGCGCCACAACAACCACAGTACAGACAAGCGCCTCAACCATCACCAGTTAGACAAGCTTGGGGAAATACAACCCGTTATTTAGCAGATGCTGGTAGAGCTGCACTACCTGCAATTCAGCAATATGTACAAGATAATCCTGTTGTGCTCCGTCCGCAGGCGGCTCAGGATATTGGCAGAGTGCAAGGTTTGTACAATCAATTAGGAGGTGTAATTAACAATCCTCAATTTCAAGCAGGCCAGGCGCAACAAAGTTTAGGAACTGCAAGCCCAAATGCACCAATAGAAAGCCACTCTTTTGCCGAATTAATCGAAAGTGTTAATTACTTAACAGAGAATATTTTATACGAATATTACAACGGAGGATTAATTCCGACGGAAGATTATTATGTTGATCAATATGGCCAATTTGTTGGTACCAATACTCCTAACCGAATCAATAGACTTGAAAATTCTATTGCAAGTTTATAAAACCTAAAAGTTATACTAATGGATGCTTATTTAGAATATTTGAAAGAACATAATCCTGAAATGGCTAAATATTTTGAGCTTATGCAGCCCATGATGGAAAAAAAAGAACCTGAAGAAGAAAAAGAAGTTCCCAAAATTGATTTAGAGCTTGAAGAAAGGGTCAAGAAACTAAAAAAAATCAATCATAAACTTTTTACCATAATTGAAGGACTGAAATTTCAGCTGGAATTTGAATTAAATCAAAATGATGATTTAGCAAAAGCTATTGGCGCTTGTACAGAATGTTTTGGTGAAAATCCAGACTGTCCCGAATGTTTCGGAACTGGAAAGCCAGGCAACACAGTTCCAGATTTTATTCTTTTCAACAAATATATTCAGCCAGCCATCCAGAAATATAACAAACATTATTTCAATAAAAATTAACCTTAAAATTTAAAATTATGAGCTATTTTGAAAGTTATTTAGACGAAGATTTATTAAATGAAGATTATTTCAACGAAGATCTTTTAAGTGAAGATTTATTAGAAAGCTATGACGAAAGTTATGATGAAGCTGCAAGACGCAGAAGACCTTCAACAAGAGGAATCAGACCAAATGTAAGTTCGGCGGTAAAACAAAAATCAAATTTTGGAAAAGCACTAAGTGGAAGAGCAAATGATTATGCCACTAAAAGCGAACTTAAAAAATCATTAGATGCCATTTCTAACCAAGTTAATGAGCTTAAAAAGACTTCATTGGCTACAAATAAAGCATTAGTTGCATTAGATCAAAAACATACTGAATTTGCAAAAATTGACGCTCGTAAAGGCGACAATCAAACTAAGGTTTTAAAAAATATGCAAATGATGAGTATGATGGGATCATTGTTAAATCAGCCAAAATTAAAAGTTGAAAATTTAGAAATCCTTCCTGCAAAAGCAGTAGGTGACGTAAATGGTCCGGCACACGAAGCAAAAATAATTGAAAAGGCAAATACAAGCGCTATTTATGTGGATCCAACATTGTCTTTGTTATTGCCAATGATGACTACAATGGGCGATTCAGGTTCTGGAAAATCAGATAATTCAAACATGATGTTGCCATTAGTACTGATTATGACGCAGCAAAATCAAGGTGCTACAGGAAATACCACTAATAGTATTTTGCCAATTGCGCTGATGATGATGATGAATAAGTAAATTGTAGAAAGGGCAGTTGATCCCCAATTGCCCTTTGTTTCTATTAACCTTAAAATTATGAAATGATGAATCCATTTAATTTATTAATCAATTATGTGATTGCGAACAGCAGAGCGAGTTTTTACAATGTTTCTGGAAATCAGGAAATTACTAATACAGCGCTTTTAGCAAGTGTAGTTTCTGAAAATCCATTATTGAGTTATTTACTTATAGAGAACAAAGCAAAAGCCGAAGCAGATAAGTTTAATGCTTTTGAAGCTGCAACATCTACTGCTGGAAGTGCTCTAGGTTTGCCGGCTCCCAGTACAGCTCCCATAATAAATCCGCCAACAAATGCAGAAATACCAACAGGTTCGCCAGCGACCGGAAGTGTAACTGCTGATGTTGTGACCTTAGAAAACGTGAGAAACGAAATTTCGGCTAGCAACAATCTCTTAAAAGAAGAAATTGCTAAAATTTCAGCCAGCAATAACGCAGAATTGACTAAAGTAATCGCAGAAAAATTTGATACCAGAATTGCGTTATTAGAAAAAAGCAATGCTTCTCTAAATGATTCGGTTTTAGAATTCAAGAAAAGATTGGAAGAATTTTTAAAAACGAATGACTTAGGACCAGATAATTCTTCGGCAACAAAAAGTATTGCAAATCAAAAGTCATCGACTAAAAACGAACCAAAATGAAAACGGCTGTAATTGACCGAGACCTTTATTTCACTTATCTCAATTCTGAACTGTATGATGTTGATTATAAGTTAGATCGAATTCGCACACAACATTAAAATAGATAGAAATGGATCCGAGACTTAAAATTATATTATATGGTAATCCAAATGAAGAATTATCGTTATTGATGCGTTTGGAAAAAGAGAAAGATTATCCGGCAAATTGTAAAATCATTTCAGAGTTTGGCAAAGTGGTAAGCATTAGAACCCAGCGACGATTTTTATGTTCGATTTACAACAGCAAAAAAGTAAAAAGCCTAAAAGCCCCAAGCGTAGTTCCTGCAAATGATGGAGCCGAGCTTCAGCCTGAAACTCAATTTTTAGATAAGAAAAATGAAGTTTTAGACGATACGGTCTCTAATGTTGTGTTTGGAATAATCGATTTTGGATTCGATTTTACGCATCCCGATTTTATAAATAATGGCAAAACGCGCTTCGAGAAAATTTGGGTACAATCAGACCGCTACGACGGTAATAAATACGGTTACGGAAGAATCATTACAAAAGCACAAATCAACGAAGCTTTGTTAGATGAATTTCCGTTTAAAAAACTCGGCTATCATCCTGGAAAATCAGATTTATTTGGAAATGGAACACATGGAACTCATGTTCTTGGAATTGCCTGTGGGAATGGAGCTGTTGCGCCTAAAAGTTTTGCGCCAAATGTGCCAATAATTGCAGTTGATATGGGAACTAATTTAGTTAACGGATCTAATTTATCCCTTGGTGATTCTGTAAAAGGAGCCGAAGGTTTGTGTCTAATTACTAATGAAGCAGGGGAGAGACCTTTGGTAATCAATATGAGTTTAGGCGGTCATGGCGACGCACACATGGGAAAAACGTTGTTTGAACAAATTATAGACCATATTGTAACCACACGAAAAGGAACTGCAATTGTACAAAGCACGGGAAATTATCATCAGGCAAATGTTCACACTTACGGTGATATTAAATTAAACCAAAAAATTAAAATTCCGTGGATGTTTAAAAAAAATGATCTTACTCCAAACGAAATGGAAATTTGGTATCATGGTGATGATATTTTAAGCGTGGATATTTATGATGATAATATGAAATTATTGCTTTCGTCAACTCCTTTTAAAGACGAATTAATTTTAAAAGATAATGATGAAGTCGGAATTTGTCTGCACAGATCAAACGAACCCAATACAGGTAAAAATCAAATTAATATTTTAGTCAACGGCAAGTTAAATTCAAAATTTTGGACTATCGAATTGGTTGGTAGATCTGTAAAAAATGGGCGTTATCATTGTTATATAGAGCGTGACGATGGTGGACAATCCATATTTTTGCCAGCCATTGCAAACAAAACGCATACGACCAATTCGATCTGCAATTCAAAATACAGTATTGTTGTTGGTGCTTATAATCAAAATGATGATGAAAAACCTATTTTGTCTTTCAGCAGTTCTGGACCAACTGCCGATGGCCGTATGAAACCAGAACTTGTTGCGCCTGGATTCAAAATAAAATCATCTTGTTCGTCTTCAAGCAGAGAAAACAGAGCTTCAAATAAACTGACTTCTAAAAGTGGCAGCAGTATGGCAGCGCTGTACGTGGCTTCCTTAGTAATGAAAATTCTAGAAAAAGAACCTGATCTTGATATTATTTCACTACGTAAAAAACTATTTAGAGCTTGTGATGCAGCTTCTTTCAAAGAAAATAATTTTGAGATTTTTAGAGCCGGACATGGTTATATCAATCCAAATAAAATAACTTAAATATGGAATATTATGGAAAATTTAGTTTCGAATTCCCCAGTTATAAATCAGAATCCTCCGTTAATAAATACTCTTGTTAACAGCGTAGGGTTAAATGCTGTAAACAACAGATCTGACGTATTGCAAATACAGAATTTTTTAAAAACATTAGGTTATCCCGTGCAAACCAGCGGAAGTATAGTAAATAATCAAACGGATAGCACCATCATTTCTATTCTAAATTTTCAAGCAAACAATAGTATTCAGGTTACTGGAATTATTACTCCAGGCGATTTTACTTATAATGCTTTGAGACAATTGAATAGTGCAAATACTTCGCTGGTTGAATCGGAAGACGAATCGCTGCATCAGCCATTTTTAACGAACTCGTTTATTTTTAGAAGAAATGCCGGAAATGCCAATACATTGAATGTTATTTTTGAAGGAGATTCGTGGCTGGATTATCCAGTTCCAACAATTTTAGATTTGTACGATACGATTACGGATCGAAATCAAAGATTAAATCTGAATTGCCTGCATTTAGCAAAATTTGGAGAAACAACTTCGCAAATGTATGCTGACAGAACACATTTTGTGCAATATGTAAGCGGTTATCGCATTGACCGAATTTATTTTAGTGGAGGTGGAAATGATGTATTTCCGCAACTTGGCAGGATATTGAATGCCGGAGTAACCTCTTTTGATCCAAGTTTCTTTACAGATCAAGCAAAGCTTACAGAACTCCAAAGTTTGTCTGGTGAGGCTTTGTATCAAAAATGCATTTTGTACAAAAGATATTTAAACACAAATACCTTCGATCGTGCACTTTTTAACTCCGTTAATCTAAGTTCTATTTTCACCACGATTATGCGAAATTATCTTGGTTTTGGAAGTATTATAAATGCTTACGCTACACCAAACACAATATTCTATATGCATACTTATGATTATCCGTTATTCAAACTTGGAGTCAGACCATCGATTGTAGGTGTTGATTTGCCTTTGGGGCCTTGGATAAAACCGGTTTTCGATCGTTTAGGAATTGCTGACGAAATTTTGAGATCGTATATCATCATCCGATTATTGGATCGATTTTATGCTCTTTTATGCCAAATCAAAAATCATTTTGCCTATTATGGCTATCGTTTTCAAAGCCGAATTATAGATTATCGTGGTTTGTTGAATTCATCAGAATTTTGGAGAGATGAAATTCATCCAAACTCAGCAGGAGCGAGGAGATTATCAACGAGAGTTACGTTTTAAAATATAAAACCCCAACTTTTTTAAGTTGGGGTTTTATATTAAAAAAGGCATTATTGCAATCTGTAAACATATCTCTAAAAAAAATGTTTTTATTATCCCGTTCTGGCCCGAGTGTTCCGCTCGTGAAACTAAATTCTTTTCAAAAAGAATGAAAAAAAATTCATGAGCACGAGCGGGACGCTCGCGCCAGCAGGGGGTACTTACTTAATCTGTAAATTTTGTTTGTATATCCATAATTTAATAGTTAAAATAAAAACCACAAGTATCATAATCAAATTGAAATATTGCTCCAAAAAAACACCAATAATAATATCTGAATGCGAATAACTACTCCAAGATCCAATTCTTGAATTAAATGTTCCTATCTGTCCAACAAAAACATTTATGATTGCATATAAAGAAACTATTAATACAAAAATATCTTTGTTATTAATAAATTTACTGGAGACATAGATTATTGGAAATAATAAAATACTAATGCTATTTATTAAAACATCCTGAATGTAGGAACAATCGATACAATTTGCAGAAATCTCTTTCGCGTATTTATTCATAGTTACATATATTGCACCAATAGAAATAAGATTTATTATAATTCCCAAAATGATTTTTTTTTTTATGTTCATGTTTTTATTGTTTAGAAGGTTCTTTATCTTTTTCAAAAAGAAAAATTCCACTTTGAAGTAATCCGCCCGGAGAATCTCCCGATCTAGGCAAAGTAAAAGCTCCATTAGAATTCCATAACGCTTCATCCCACCCTTTTCTAAACCAATCCTTCGGATTTAAAGGATTACTAACTTCTTCATCTTCTATAGTTATATATTTCTTCTTATATTCTAAATCACCTCCATCCAGCCATGTGGGATTATAATTACTTCTTCTCAAATAAGCATAAACACTTGCATCAAGATGATCACTTAGCTTTTGCGCAAGACTCTCTTTCGGTTTAACTAATTTAATCTCTTCAGCATCATATTTATAACTAGGGTTCAATGTCACTATTCTATTATCAGAATTTCCAGTTCTACAAGCATAAGAATAAATTATTGGATTTAAAGTAAACGAATTTTTTACTAGAGAGGTAACATTACCAATACCAAATTGTTGGGTTGAGCTATTTTTGCCATCTAGTCCAAAATCTAAAATACTTGGTAAGCCGTGTGAGAAAATTTTCATCACTCCTATTTTAACATCTGATCTTTTAACAGTGGCATCTCCCTTATTTATATAATCTAACAATTCTTTAATTGAATTAATTTTTTTAAAATATAATGTTTTATTCCAATCTCTTGCATCTCTCTTAATAATACTTAATTCCATCTCAGTAAATCCATCTTTGAATACTATTATTGTAGCATGCTTATAATGCGCATAATTTTGACGAATTTCTCTAACTGCTTGAGCAGGAAACATCAACTTATTGCCATATGTTTGAGAATGTTGTTCTGTACCTGCCACAAGTATTATTTCAATTTGTTGAAGATTCAAATCCGTACTTACGATATCATCAGGCTTTTGATAAAAAGCATAAATTTTTGCTTTTTCAAAATCATGATTAATCTTGAAAGCATTTATTATTTTATTATTTTCTAACTTATTTTTAGAAGCAACTCCAGCAATAAGCTCTTTTTTATGATCATCAAGTTTAATTGCCCATTTCAACAAAGCAATTTCGGTTATAGTTGGTTTTCGGGTTGGAGTAGCCTTAAATATATAAGATTTGCCTAATTCAATTTTGTCAATTAATTTATTGTTTACGTCAAAAGGTCCTTCAACTTTGGTTATTCGAATATCTGTTGGAGGTTGCCTATCTTGATGATTTAAGTAGTTTATTCCTGTATGGCTGTTCTGAATAAATTTTCCATTAGTTTGGTTTACAATATGTGATGCATCATTTCTGATACTTCCTGATGCATTTTCATGAATATTATTTGCAATAATTATTATCTTTCCCATGCACTAAGAGTTTATAGAGTTCTCGCCCGAATGATTATTAATGTTTCCTTTACTATTCTGAATATGATTTTCTTGTGAAAGCGATTCTATTTTTCCTGAAGCATTTCTAGAAATATCTTTTGCATCTGCTGAATAGTTATCACTTGCCAGTTTTGTTATATTCCTTGCTGTTAAAAGATAATCTTCATTTGCACTTTGTATCATATTTGCTCCTGCTGTGCTTGTATAGTTTTCTCCAGCACTTTCTAATATATTTAATCCGGCGATTGTTGTTATACTCTCAGAAGCATTGATGATTAAGTTTTTGCAGTTGAGAGTAAGTGTTTCTGGTACGGTTAAGGTTGTGCTTTTAGTTTCCTCATTCATGTGAAGTTCATTTCCGCTTGGGTCAGAAAGCCAGATGCCCACTTTTTCAATAAATTTGAACAATTGTCCAAAAAGAAGTTTCCAGCCTTTGATGCTGTTTTTAGGGTCATAAAAGTCTGATTTTGCTTGCCCATTATAATGCGCTCCCATGACATAAGGACACTGTGCGTTTCCGCCTTCAAAACCAACCAAGACTTCTTCTCCGATCTCCGGAATAAAATAAAATCCTTTTCCTGCTCCTGTATGTGGCTGAATCATTCTGATCCATTGGCTTTTTGTGCTTCCTGAAGCCCAATAGAATTCAACTCTCACGCGCCCTAGTCCTTCAGGATCGTTGTTGTCTTTTATTGTTGCAGGCTGGTTTTCGGCTTTGGCAAAAACCTTTGTATCTGTATAATGCGGAGCTGAAACATCGTCTGGAATAGCTTTGAATTCGCAGGTATAATTGCCATACACCTCAGAATGATGAATAACTTCTATACAGATAAGATGATGTTCGGCAGTATCGTTGATGATCGTAAATTTCTGCCCGAGCCCTATTGGAAAATACGATATTCCGCTATAGTACACGCTGTTTGCATCGCTTCCTGCAGTTTGTAGTGTAACCATTTCTTCTATTTCGTCCTTGTTTTGTGCGTTATTGGTGTAGGCGCCAATGCTCAGATCCGGCTGGGCAACCGTTCCTTGATTGAATCCTATATTCGATGCAAAGCTGTCTTTGCTTCCGGCAGAAGTACGTAACGATGAATTCTTGATGGTGGAAGCTTTGTTATAATCATAACCTGCCAGCGAGATTTTATGTGCACTCATATTCGCCTGAATCTTAAAACTATGAAGAGAAGCTCCGTTTATGAGTTTTATTTTTGATGTTTTGGTCTGACCGAACTGCATGCGCATTCCATCAAAATAAAACCACTGACCGTAACGCTGCGCCAGCCTTTTCAAAAAATTGAAATTTGTTTCATTATATTGAGCCATATAATAGAACTCCTTCATATAGGTAGATCTTATCGCATCTCGCTGATAAAATTCAGTAGGGCCTTCAGACAAAAGATCCAGGACAATATCGTCCATTCCCCTTTCTAAATAGGTTCTTGATTTTGGCATTCCGTCAATAACAATACTGTGGCTTGTTCCGCTTACATGAAGACCGACAGCACTTCCGTTTTGATCTACAGAAGTCAGCCCGGTAATAATCCCTTTGCTCATCAGTTTTATTCCTGTCAGGCTTTTGAAGGTAAAAATGACTTCATTTCCAATGTAATCTCTCATTGTCTTAGCTTGATCGACAGGTTTTATAACTGCTTTTCCGGTATATTGCCAAACAAACGAAAAATGATGATGGTCTGCCATTTTCTGCGACAGCTTCAAATCATAATAAATGATGTTTTGTGTAAAGCCTCCGATGGTAATATGTACTTGGTCTGAGAAATGTCCCATAATATTTTTATTGATTAGTTAAAGGATATAACATTCAGAACGAATGCTAGGTGATATACTTTTAATAAAAATAGAAATGAAGACAAAAAATAGCAGAACTATAAAGTCTTATTTATAACAGGATAAGGTGAGCTAAGTTTAGGTATAAAAAAAATGCCTCATAAAGCTATGAGGCATTTTTTTTTCTATAATTTTTTTACTCTATCTTAAGCTTGCTCCAAGCTCAGTTTCAAAAGTCTGTTGTAATTTTGACATGATTTTATCAATTTGAGCATCAGTAAGCGTTTTTGTGTTATCCTGAATGGTAAAACTCAAAGCATACGATTTTTTCCCTGACGGAAGTTTTTCTCCTTCGTAAACATCAAACAAATTCACATCTTTTAAAAGTGATTTTTCTGTTTGTTTTGCCAAATTAAAAATACTTTCATAAGTTATATTCTGGTCAATAAGTAAAGCTAAGTCTCTTCTTACTTCTGGATACTTTGGAATTTCGGTATATTTAATTTTTCCAGTGATAATTTTCAAAATCAAATCCCAGTTAAAGTCGGCAAAATAAACATCTTGTTTAATGCCAAATTGCTTTAAAATAGATTTTTTTACCACACCCATTTCTACTAAAGTGTCATTGTTATAGCAAATTGCTGTTCCTTCAGAAAAAATATCAGATTGAACCGGTGCATTCGAAATTTTATCAATTCCTAAACGAGCTAAAATTCCTTTTACATATCCTTTTAATAAAAAGAAATCAGTAGTTTTTTGAGGATTTGTCCAGCTTTCTTTGTTTCTGTTTCCAGAAATAAGCAAAGTCAAGTGTTTGTGTTCTTCGTATCCAGTTAGGTATTTGTGATAGCTTTTTCCGAATTCAAATAATTTTAAATCGGCATTTTTTCGGTTGATATTATAGGATATAGCTTCGAGTCCAGAAAACAGTAATGACTGACGCATAGTCGACAAATCACTGCTCAAAGGATTCAGCATCGTAACATTATGTTCTTCTTTTAATGAAGTCGATAAGTTTTGCATAAGCAGCAGTCGTCAAAGAGTTTGCCATCATTTCATGAAAACCCTGAGAATTTAACTGAGAAGCAATAACGTTTTGTACTTTATAATCTTCTGTTCTAGGCGAATTTGCTACAGTAGCATTGAATTTTTTAGAAAAATTGATGTTGTTATAACCGTAAACACGTAAAATTTCTTCGATTACATCAATTTCTCGCTGTACGTCAACACGGTAAGCAGGGATTGTTAATCCTAAACCAGAATCAGAAACACTGTTAACTTTAATGTCTAAAGAAACTAATATTTTTTTGATAGTATCTTTCGGAATTTCCTGTCCAATGATTTTATAAACGTGGCTGAAATTCAATAAAACAGAGAAATCTTCCACTTTTTTTGGATAAACTTCTACAACGTCAGAAGTAATTTTCCCGCCGGCAACTTCTTGAATTAAAAGTGCTGCACGTTTCAATGCATATTCCGTAATTGTTGGATCAATTCCTCTTTCAAATCTAAAAGAAGCATCAGTATTTAAGTTATGTCTTTTCGCTGTTTTACGAATACTTACAGCATCAAAATAAGCACTTTCTAAAAAGATAGAAGTTGTTCCGTCTGTAACTCCCGATTTTTTTCCTCCAAAAACACCTGCAATACACAACGGACCTTTTTCATCACAAATCATTAAATCTTCTTTATGCAATGTTCTTTCTACATCGTCTAAAGTGATGAATTTTGTTCCTTCCGGCAATGTTTTTACAATTACTTTTCCGTTGATTTTTGCAGCATCAAAAGCATGTAAAGGCTGACCTAATTCATGCAAAACATAATTAGTTACATCGACAATATTATTTTTTGGAGTTAATCCAATTGCTTTTAATCGATCTTGAAGCCAAGTTGGTGATTCTTGAACTGTAATTCCAGAAATAGTTACACCACAATATCTCGGCGCTAAATGAGAATCTTCAACATTAACATCGATTTTTAACGTACGCATATCAACTCTAAAATTACTTACAGAAGGTGTAATTAATTCTACGTTTACACCGCGCTGCAACATTCCAGCTCTCAAGTCACGTGCAGTACCAAAATGACTCATTGCATCGGCACGATTTGGAGTTAATCCAATTTCGAAAACTTCATCATTTGCAATTTTAAAAACTTCAGCTGCTGGAGTACCAGGTTCTAAAGTTTCATCAAGAACCATAATTCCTTCATGACTTGTTCCTAATCCTAATTCATCTTCGGCACAAATCATTCCGTGACTTTCCTGTCCACGAATTTTTCCTTTTTTTATAGTAAATTCAGCTCCATCTTTATCGTATAAAACGGTTCCAATAGTAGCAACAGGGACTTTTTGACCTGCTTCAACATTTGCAGCACCACAAACAATCTGTACAGGAGTTTCTAAACCAATATTTACAGTTGTCACTTTTAGTCTGTCAGCATCTGGGTGTTTTTCGCAGGTAAGAACATGACCTACAACAACGCCTTCCAATCCACCTTTTATAGATTGGTATTTTTCAACTACTTCAACTTCCAGACCTAAATCTGTAAGTAATTCTGAAGTTTGTTCTGAAGTCCAGTCTGTTTTAATAAATTGTTTTAACCAGTTGTAAGATATTTTCATGTTAGTTTGATTATTCTTGTATGAGGATACAAATATAAGGATTGCGCGTTGTAGTAAGAAAAAAAATATTTGGTTTTTGCCTGAAAAATATCCGTTTATTGGAATTAACAAGTAATGCGGTAAATAAAAAGTTAGGTACTTGCTTTGTTATTATGCTTTTATGAGTTTAAAAGAAGATTGCTAAATCAATTCTTCAACATGTTTTTTGATGTTTTCGGATATTTTTTTGATAGGCAAATCGTTCTCATCATCGCCAAAAGGATCTTCAATTTCTTCGGCAATTAATTCTAAACTGGCCAAAACATAAAAAATAAAAACAACTACTGGAGCTACATAATAACCTAAACTCAAAGAATAACCGAAAGGCAAAGTCATAATATAAAAGAAGATAAACTTTTTTATAAAAGCACTGTAAGAGTAGGGAATAGGTGTGTTTTTTATTCGTTCGCACGCCCCGCAGATATCAGTAAAAGCAACTAATTCGGCATTTAAAATGATAAGCTGGTCACCAGTTATTTTTTTTGAATCGTATAAATCATGTGATCTTGTGATACATCATTTGTTTCACCTGATTTGGTTTGTGTTTATGATGGTCCAGTTCTAAATCAACATCTTCAAAGAGCTGTTTTGCAGTTTCAGAGTTATTTAAATGTTTGTATAAAATAGAAGCATAACCCGGAATAAATTTTCTAAAAAACTTTCGGTCATTTTCGTCTTTTAAAATAGCCGAAAGTTTTATAGCAAAATTACGGCTGTTGTTTACTAAACCACCCCATAATTTTCTCGCTTCCCACCAGCGGTCATACGCAGTATTTGTTCTAAAAACTAATAAGAGAGAAATCACAAAACCTAGTATTCCGTGCATTAAAGGAATATTTTTAAGATAATGATTTTCATCAATTCCAAAATAAACTACTTCAACATAACCAACAACGGCAGCATAAATACCAATTCCAATCATTGCAGGAAATAGTTGCCTGATAGTGTCTGATTTATGAAAATGAAAGATAAATGTAAGCCACTCTTTAGGATTGTATGCAATCATTTTTTACTAATTTTTAAAACAAATTTAGTTTAAAAATTAATATTTCCTGCTAATTCTCTTAAAGCAATTTCGGACAATTTTGCTTGATATTGAGCATTACTGTAACGAACCTTAGCATTTACATAGTTTAATTGTGCAGTTCTAAAATCAAGTGTTGTAATGGTTCCAATTCTGAATTTATCTAAAGTAATATCTAAGTTTTGCTTGGCAATTGTTACATTATCTTCTTCTAAATCAATTAATCCCAAGTTTGTTTGATAAGTTTGAAATGCAGTACTCAGTTGTGTATCTAAAATCATATTTTGCTGATCAATAGCAATTTGAGAATTTTCGATTTCAATTTTTGCTACTTTTTCATTTCGGTGCTGGTTCAAACCATCAAATAAATTAAGGCGTGCATTAAAACCATAATTAAAACCTTTTGAAGAAGACTGACTCGTAAAACCTAAACTTGACTGGTTTTCAGAAAAATTATAACCCGAAGTTAAATTTACAACCGGATAACGGTCTGCTTTTATTTGTTTTAATTGCAGTTCGGCAATTCGTTTATTAATAATTTGAGTTTCTACAGCTGGATTTTGTTTATGTGCCAAATCAGATAATTCAGCTAAATTCATAGCATTATCAACTGTAACTAAATCGGTTACTGTGAAATCAATTTTAGGATCACGCGCCAAATATTGGTTCAGCAAAATTTTAGCATTTGCATAAGTTTCTTTTTGTCGAAGTAAAGCAACCTGATCTGAATTTAAATCAACCTGAGCGTTTAAAACTTCTAATTTTGAAGCTTTACCAATGCTGAAACGATTTTGTGCCAATGTCAATCGTTGTTTAGAAATCACGATTGTAGTGTCTAAAGCAGCTAATTGATGCTGTTGCTGTACAAGATCGTAATAAGCCGAATTTACCTGAACAATTTTGAGTAAAATGGTTCTTCTCAATTCAGAATCGCCTAAATTTTGAAGTTCTTTTAATTGGTCCAGACGCGCAAACATTTTCATTCCGTCAAAAACAGTCCAGTTTAAACCAACACCATAAGTTAAAGTGTTGTTTTTTGCATTGTTTAAAGAAGTTGAAGTCCCATCCTGACGTGTTTGTGATGAATTAGTAACACTGTTGTTGTCATTTACTGAAGCTGCTGCAGTTGGGAGCATTCCTGCATTTCCAATTGTAACATTTGTTTCGCTTATTTTTGAATTATTTTTTGCAATTCTAATTTCAAAGTTATTTTCTAAAGCGATTCTTGTTGCATCTTCAATAGTCAAAACTCCTTGTGCATTTGTTTTTACAATGCAGAAGAAGAGGATTAATAAAGCGCTGTATATATTTTTAATATTCATATTTATATTCTTTTACCAGAAAATCATGAATTTTACGCGAAGTAAAATTCATGATTTTTTAGCTACTATTTTATACTTTCTTTTTCGTATTCGTCAATATGATCAAATTCCGGATAATGTTTTCTGAGCTTTAGACCACATTAAATAAATCGCAGGAATTACAAAAAGTGTCAATGCTAAGAGAAAAAATGGTTCCTCCAACAATTACAACTCCCATTCCAATTCGGCTTGTTGAAGCCGCTCCAAGTGACATTGCAATTGGTAATGCTCCTAAAGCAATCGCTAAACTGGTCATTAAAATTGGACGTAAACGCGCTTCTGAAGCTTCTAAAATTGCTTCTAATTTTGGTTTGCCCTGTTCTCGAAGCTGATTCGCAAATTCTACAATCAAAATACCATTTTTGGTTACTAATCCAATAAGCATTACGGTTCCAATTTGGCTGAAAATATTCCATGTCTGGTTGAAAAGCCACAACGAAAATAATGCTCCTGCAACCGCCATTGGTACTGTTAAAATAATAATCAATGGATCAATAAAACTTTCAAACTGTGCAGCCAGAATTAAAAAGATTAAAAGCAAAGCTAATCCGAAGGCGAAAGAAGTGTTTGAACTACTTTCTACGAAATCTCTTGATTCTCCGCTCAAATCGGTTGTGAAACTTTCATCCAAAACTTTCGCTTTAATTCGGTCCATTTCTTCAATACCGTCGCTTATACTTTTTCCTGGAGCTAAACCTGCAGAAACAGTAGCCGACATATAACGGTTATTGTGATACAATTGTGGTGGATTACTTTGTTCCTCAACATTTACAACGTTATCCATTTGAATTAATTGGCCTTTGTTGTTTTTAACGAACATTGAAGTTAAATCCAATGGTTTTGAACGGTCTTTTTGATCAAACTGACCAATAACCTGATATTGTTTTCCGTTTTTAATGAAATAGCCAAAACGTTGTCCGCTTAAAGAAAGTTGTAAAGTTTGTGCAATATCTAAAATAGAAATTCCTAAACTTTCTGCTTTTTCACGGTCAATACTTACGTTGATTTCAGGCTTATTAAATTTCAAATTAACATCAGTGGTAGAGAAAACATCGCTTTTACCAACCTCTTCCATGAAAACTGGAATTTTAGCCCTTAATTTTTCAAAGTTAGGAGCCTGAATAATATACTGAATTGGCAAACCTCCACGTCTATTAACTGCAATTGTAGGTTGTTGTGTTACAGCTGTTTTGGCACTTGGATATTGTTTTGTCCATTTGGTTAATTTATCTGCAATTTCTTTTTGAGATAGTTTTCTGTCTTCAGGATCTTTAAGAGCAAGTCTAATCAAACCCGAGTTTGCAGAATTTGAACTAAATCCAGGTGACGTAATAACCAAGCTTACTTTTTTCTCTGGAATTGAATCATCGATTACCTTTGAGATTTCCTGCATAAAGCGATCGTGTATTCGTATGAAGATCCTTCAGGAGTAGTCATACGCAACGTTACAGCACCACGATCATCATAAGGAGCAGTTTCTTTTGGAAGAATTGTAAAGAATAAATAAATCAGTCCAAAACAAACAATTAAAATAGGAAAACTGATCCATTTTTTTTCCATAAATTTTGAAAGAGCTTCAGCATAAGTGCTGTTCATTTTTTCAAAAAATGGTTCGGTTTTAATGTAGAATTTTGATTTTTTCTGTTCGCCGCCTTTCATTAAATAAGCATTTAACATTGGTGTTAATGTTAATGAAACGAAAGCCGAAATTAATACTGCAGCACCAATTACAACACCAAATTCCCTAAAGAGTCGGCCTACGAAACCTTCCAAGAAAATTACAGGCAAAAATACTGCTGCTAAAGTTACTGGAGATCGAAATTACGGCATAGAAAATCTCATTTGAACCTTTAATTGCAGCTTCAATAGGAGACATTCCTTCTTCAACTTTTTTGAAGATATTTTCGGTAACAACAATTCCGTCATCAACCACTAAACCTGTTGCCAATACAATCGCTAATAAAGTCAATACGTTGATTGAGAATCCAAAAAGCCACATAATAAAAAACGTAGCAATTAACGAAACCGGAATATCAATTAAAGGTCTGAACGCAATTGCCCAGTCTCTAAAAAATAAATAGATAATAATAATTACCAGAATAATTGAAATTCCAAGAGTTTCAGCAACTTCCATTACTGATTTCTTTACGAAAATAGTATTGTCAAGTGCAATATTTAGTTTGATATCTTTTGGAAGATCTTTTTTTAAAGCTTCGTATTTTTTATAAAATTCTTTTGAAATATCAAGATAATTTGCTCCAGGCATTGGTACAATAGCCAAACCAATCATTGGAAGCCCGGACTGACTTAATTTTGTTTCTAAATTTTCAGGACCTAATTCGATGCAAGACCAACATCGCTGAAACGAACAATTTTATCTCCGTCAGTACGAATAATAATATTGTTGAATTCTTCTGGTTTTGATAGATTTCCAACCGTTTTTACAGTAAGTTCGGTATTATTTCCGGTTAATTTTCCAGAAGGAAACTCCACATTTTGAGCATTTAAAGCAGTACGGACTTCTGCAACGGTACAGCCATATGCTGCAAGTTTTACAGGGTCAATCCATAAACGCATTGCATAACGTTTTTGTCCCCAAATCTGAACACCACTTACACCTGGAATCGTTTCTAAACGTTGTGAAATTACATTTTCGGCATAATCACTTAATTCTAGAGAATTTCTTGTATCACTTTGTACAGTCATCGAAATAATAGCATCACTGTCAGCATCGGCTTTAGATACAACTGGCGGTGCATCAATATCCTGCGGTAAACTTCTGATGGCTTGCGAAACTTTGTCACGAACATCATTCGCAGCTTCTTCCAGATCTTTATCTAAATTAAATTCGATAGTAATATTACTGCTTCCTTGATTACTTGATGAAGTAATATTTCGAATTCCATCAATCGCATTTACTGCTTTTTCAAGAGGTTCTGTAATTTGTGATTCAATAATATCAGAATTGGCTCCGGTATAATTTGTTCTAATCGAAACTTGCGCCGGGTCAATAGAAGGGAATTCTCGAACACCCAAAAATGTATAACCAATGAAACCGAATAAAATAATCAAAAGATTCAGTACAATCGTTAAAACGGGTCTTCTTATACTTGTGGTTGATAAACTCATGTGAGATTTTAGATTTTAGATCATAGATTTTAGATTTCTAAACATCTATTTTCAAGTTTTTTTGCTTTAGACTTTATAACTTTAGACTTTAAGACTATTTCACTTTAACTTTTATTGGAGCATCATTTTTTAATGACATAACTCCGCTAGTAACCAGAGTATCTCCCGCTTTTAATCCTGATAAAATTAAAATAGAAGCATCAGTACGTGTAGTTGCTTCAACCATAACTTCCTTGGCTTTTCCCATATTTGAAATAAAGACTTTTTTACCGTCTTGGACAGGAACAATAGATTCAGACGGAACTACAATAGCGTCTTTAATAATGTTTAGCGGCAATTTTACATCAGCAAAAGTTCCTGGGAAAAGTTTTCCGTCAATATTGTCTGCAATTGCTCTAATTTGCAGTGTACGTGTAGCAACGGCAACTTCAGGCTCAATAGCATAAATTTTAGCTTTGTAAACTTTATTTGAACCAGAAACTGTAAAGTCAATGCTAGATCCGTTATTTACTTCTGTAGCATATTTTTCAGGAATCGAAAAAGTAATTTTTAGTTTGCCTGTATTAACCAGTTTTGCTACTAATATTGTTGGAGTGATGTAAGTTCCTGGAGAAATAGAGCGCAAACCAATTTTTCCTGAAAAAGGAGCTTTTACAGATGTTTTTGAAATTTGTGCTTTTATTAATTGAGTTTGTGCTTTTGCAGAAGCATAATCAGCATTAGCAACGTCAAATTCTTCTTGGCTGATGGCTTCTTTTTGAAGAAGTAGTTTTGCTCTTCTTTCATTTTCACCAGCTAGACCTTCTTTGGTTTGAGCTTGTCGAAGCTGTGCTTTTAATTCAATATCATTTACCTTGAAAAGTACTTGACCTTTATTTACGTAACTTCCTTCGTTAAAATAAATACCTTCAACAATTCCTGAAACCTCGCTCTGAATTTCGATTTGTTCATTTGCTTCGATAGATCCTGATAAATGATAAATTGTTATCAAAAACAGCTGTTTTTACAACAATTCCAGTAACGGTTGTTGGTTTCTCTTTGTCGCCAAACTTTTTAGAATCGTCGTTTTTACTTTTGTTTGATACTACTCTGTAGGCAATAAATCCTCCAAGTCCGATAATTAGCAAGGCATAAATTAGATTTTTTACTTTCATAAAATTGAGGTAAATGTATTTTTTGGATATGTTTTTTTAGTAAGCTTACAAATTTAACTTTTTGACACGAAAACGAAAGAAGTTGGTTTTAATTTAACATTTGTATGTACAAGTTTTTAGTTTGCTTATCATTTAGACTGTTTTAGTTTACAATGGTTTAATGTTGTCTCAATAAAAAAAAATATTCTTTTATTTTTCTCTTTTTTCTCTCCAAATAAAATATTTCGTTTTTATCTGAAAAATCAAATTAAAAATGTAAGTTTTTAATTATAAAAAAGGTAAAAATACGCGTAATTAAATTAGGAAAAAGATTACGTTATTTTTTTTTGCATATTTTATCTGTTTTTTTTTGTGCTTTATCGATTTTATTTGTAACATTGATAAGGTTAAACAAAACAGGGGTCTTTTTTTGTAATTATTGCTGTTTTTTTGTAGTTATCTGTGATAAATGTAGGTTTTTTATTTGTTTTAAGTTAAATTTTTTATTCTAAAAAATTTAAAAAATTAACAATTGTTTATATTTTTTAAAGTCAAAATCTATTTATTTATGAAGAAAAAATTACTTCTTGGTTTGTGGTTTTCTTTAATTCTTGTGCAATTTCGGTTTTGTTTTGGAAGAACGAATTTCAGTACAGTTTGCCAACTCCAATCCCTAAAGATTATTATGCAGATGCAATGGGCAGTAAAATTGATTTAAAATGTTGTACCTTAGATCAAAAGCCTATTTTTCTTCATTTTTTTAACCCAGAATGTCCCTGTTCTCGCTTTAACGTTCCTCATGTAAGCGAGTTGATAAAAAAATATGGTGATCGCGATTAATTTCAAGATTGTTGTAATCAATAATGAAAAAAGTGTGACTATCGAGGAAATTCAGAAAAAATTTGATGCTAAAATTCCTGTTTACTTTGATCAGAAAATAGCAAAAAGCTGTGGTGTTTTTTCTACACCGCAGGCTGTACTTATGGACAGTTCGCAAAAACTATATTTTAGAGGCAATTACAATAAAACAAGATATTGCACTGATGCTGCGACGAATTATGCCCAGCAGGCAATAGATTCATTATTAAGTCATACAAGCGCCCCTTCATTTGATGCTTTGGCTCTCAGGGCCTACGGATGTTCATTACCTAAATGTACTAAATAAATTTAACCCCTTAATTACCTAAAATTTATGAAAAGAAAAGCTAGTTTGAACGAGCAGGACTACCTGCACAGTTTTGTGTCTACAATGACAGAAAAATCGGATACTATTATTAATTATGTTCTTGCTGTTTATTTCCTTCTCGGAATTGCATTATCCTTTAAATATGATACTTGGGAAATTGGAGCAGGAGTGGGAACACTAAATTTATTGGCTTACTATTCGGCTAAATTTTTTCTAAAAAACTCTAAATTTTATCAATATGTGCTGTCAGTTGTACTTAGCAATTTTCATGGCACAGTATATTTATCAAATGCATGGTTTGTTTGAAATGCATTTTACTGTATTTATAGCCAGTACAATTTTAATTATTTATCAGAATTGGAAACTGCAGATTCCGTTGACACTTTTAGTGATTTTGCATCACGGAGGATTAGCTTATCTTCAAAATTACGTTTACAACGATGCAAATGGTGTGCAGATTTATTTTTCTCAGGTAAATTTTGATGTTGAAACTTTTTTAATACATGTTGTATTAGCAGGTGCGGTGTTTTTTATGAATGGTTATTGGGCTTACTATTTTAAAGCGCACAGTCAGAATCATATTTCTAAAATTTCTGATGAATACGAATTGGAAAATATCAAATTAGCATCGGCAAAATTCAGTTCAATGTCAGCTACAAAAGAGTACAATGATTTTATTCATAAAACAACTTTAGATTTAAAAATGCCAGTTAGTTCAGTGTTAAAACTGATTGATGTTTCAAAAGGTCACACAGATAATGATCAACTTTTGAGTTATTTAGAAATGATGAGAGAGAGTGCGAAAAAAATCGATGATTTAGTTAATGATATTCATTTTAAATCGGTTAGTGGCAAAACAACTCCAAATTAATTCAGAATAAAACAACTTTAATCAATAATATAAGCAGCAATGTAAGTACATGTTAATTTTAAATGCAGAAATTTATGGATACCAGAATTACCCGCCCAAATCCATCAGACAGAGAAGTTGATTGGAATAAGAATAAAGTATTGCTCAGTAAAACGGATACAAAAGGAACTATTTTATACGCCAATGAAGATTTTATTGACGTATCTGGTTATGATGAGTTTGAGCTGATTGGCCAGGCACACAATATAATACGCCATCCTGATATGCCCAAAGTAATTTTTAAATTTTTATGGGACAGTATTAAATCGAGTAAAAACATTCATGCCATTATCAAAAATATGTCAAAAACCGGCAGATATTATTGGGTAATTACCGATTTTAAAATTATAGCCGATTCAAATGGAGAAATTGTAGGTTATTTTGGAACAAGAAAATCTGTTCCAGAAGATATTGTGGTGAAATTCATAGAACCTTTGTATAAAAAATTACTGCATATTGAAGAAGCCAGCGGCATGTTGGCTTCTGAGGAATATCTTCTTGGTTTTTTAGAAGAACGCAAAAAAACATATATGGAATATATTGACCATCTTATTGCAACAGGAAAAGATGATAAAAATAAAGTAAGCAAAGGTTTGTTCAGCGGTCTTTTTGAAAAGAAAGAGGCTCCTAAAAAATAAAAATAAATTTGAAAAAAACTTTGCTGTATCAGTCAGAATATTCAATCTTAAAATTTGTCCCCCAACAAATCTAATCACCTAGAAAGCCAATTGGATATTTTGTAAAGTTTGATGCAGTGAAGTTTTTTTTTAAGTTTCTAAGGTACTAAGGTTCTGAGATACTAAGATATACGGTTCAAAGTTTCAAAAATTTTCTCAAAACCGAAACTTGAAACTTGAAACTTGAAACTTGAAACTTGAAACTTGAAACTTGAAACTTGAAACAAAAGACCTTAGCATCTTAGTACCTCAGAACCTTAGCATCTTAGATTAAGAAATATAATTCCAAATATTTTTCTTTTTAGTAAGCTCAATAAAAACATTTTTTAAAACAGAATGTTCTGGTTTTTGAGAGTGCACTGTCTTCTTTTAAAATTTTCATTGCATAATTTCTTGCCAAAGACAAAATCTCTCGATCTTTTACAATATCAGCAATTTGAAGATTCAAAACACCGCTTTGCTGTGTTCCCATTAAGTCGCCGGGACCGCGCAGTTTTAGGTCAACTTCGGCAATTTCGAAACCGTCATTAGTTCCAACCATAGTTTCCATTCGGGTTTTACTGTCGGTGCTAAGTTTGTGGCTGGTCATTAAAATACAATAACTTTGCTCAGCACCACGGCCAACGCGCCCGCGCAATTGATGTAATTGTGATAATCCAAAACGTTCTGCACTTTCAATAATCATAACACTGGCATTCGGAACATTTACACCAACTTCAATCACAGTTGTGGCCACCATAATATTGGTTTTGCCTTCGGAAAAACGTTTCATTTCGGCATCTTTGTCGGCTGGTTTCATTTTTCCGTGCAAAATTGAAATAGAATATTGAGGCAACGGAAAATCTCTGGAAATACTTTCGTAACCGTCCATTAAATCTTTGTAATCCATTTTTTCAGATTCCTGAATCAACGGATAAACAATATAAATTTGTCTTCCCAAAGCAATTTCGTCCCGAAGAAATTTCCAAACTTTTAATCGGTTTGTGTCATAACGGTGAACGGTTTGAATTGGTTTTCTTCCTGGAGGTAATTCATCAATTACAGAAATATCCAAATCCCCGTATAAACTCATCGCTAAAGTTCTCGGAATAGGAGTTGCAGTCATTACTAAAACGTGTGGCGGAATCTCGTTTTTTTTCCATAATTTGGATCTTTGCTCGACGCCAAAACGATGTTGTTCGTCAATAACAGCCAAACCTAAATTTTGAAATTGAACTTTATCTTCCAATAGAGCATGAGTTCCAATTATAATGTGCAGACTTCCGTTTTCAAGCTCTTCATGAATAATTTTTCGTTCCGCATGTTTTAGTTGATCCGGTTAGAATTTGGATATTGATATTCAGTGTGTTTGCAAATGCAGACAAACCAATAAAATGTTGATTAGCCAGAATTTCTGTCGGCGCCATCAAACAAGCCTGAAAACCATTGTCAATTGCTAAAAGCATGCTCATAAAAGCGACAATCGTTTTTCCGGAACCAACATCTCCTTGTAATAAACGATTCATTTGGGCGTTGCTTCCCATGTCGGTACGAATTTCTTTGATTACTCTTTTTTGAGCACCTGTCAAATCAAAAGGCAAATGGTTTTTATAAAATTCATTGAATAATTCACCAACTTTAGTAAACGGATGTCCTTTTATTTTATGTTTTCGAATTAGATTTTTTGTAATTAATTGGAGTTGAATAAAAAACAATTCTTCAAATTTTAATCGGAATTGGGCTTTCGCCAAAATATCAGTGCTTTTTGGAAAATGAATATTGAATAAAGCTGCTCTCTTCGGAATTAACTTTAATTCTTCAATTAAATAAGGAGGAAAAGTTTCGGTAAATAAAGCCTGAGTTTCAATAAACAATTGTTCCATCAGTTTGTTGATTGTTCTGTTTGAAATACCGCGGTTAGCAAGTGTTTCTGTTGAAGGATAAACCGGTTGCATAGCAGAACGCAGACTTTTTTCGTGTTCGGTTAATAATTCAATTTCTGGATGTGCCATGCTAAATTGGCTTCCATATAAAGAACATTTTCCAAAGATTACAAGCGGTTCATTCAGTTTTAAACTTTCTCGAATCCATTTATGTCCTTGAAACCAATTCAGGTCAATTTGTCCCGTATCATCCACGAAAGTGGCAACTAATCTTTTTTTATTTTTAGCAAATTCAACGGTCTTGATATTGATTATTTTTCCAATAATCTGAACTTCTGTTCCTGTATTCTGCAGTTCGTTAATCTTGTAATATCGCGTTCTATCAATATATCTATTTGGAAAAAAATTGACCAAATCTCCATATTTATGAATTCCCAATTCCTTACGAAGCAACTGACCACGGCTCGGGCCAACGCCTTTTAAGTATTCGATTGGGGTTTCAAGTAGATTGTTGGACATTTTTTTTAGACTTCTTAGATTGTTAGATTTTTAGACTGGCTTAGATTTTGATGAAAATAGAGCAATGAATAAAGAACATAGACATATTTTGCTCTTTATTCTTTCTTCTTGGCTCTATTTTCTTTTAGAAAAGCGAAGATAGATTTTAATTGGGAAATTTGAAAATGTAATATTTATTCGCTTTTGATTTTGATAACGCTTTCAAATTTCCAATATTATCTTATAGTTAACTTAATAGCTTAGGACGCAACTATTTTTATAAAGTTAAGTCTTACTAATAAGTAACCTTAAAACTTTAGATAAAATGAAAAAAATTGTACTATTATTTGCCTTCGTTCTTACGCTTGTTTCTTGTTCAAACAACGATTCTGATGATGTGGTTGTTACTGATTATTATGGAAAATGGAATCAGTTTGTAGATGCACCATATGCAAATGATCCATCATCGACTCAGTTTTCGTATCAGTTCAATAAAGATAACACTTTTACAAAAACACGAAATTATGACAATAAGATCACAACTTTATCCGGAACTTTTGAAATAAAAAACAATGAAAACACAACTGTTTTTGTTTTGACGTACACAGAGCAAAATTTTTTAATTTCAAGTTGTACAGGAGGTTTAGTTGAGAGTTTGACTTTAGATAAATCAGGTCGTTTAAATGATAATGCCGGTATGTGTGATCGCTATTATACATATAAAAAAGCAAAATAAAAACCGTAAGTTTGCTAAACAATTAAAGTATTCAATTTTTTAAATTGAATACTTTTTTCTTTTAAAAATATTTAAAATGACAACACATTTAGCACTTTTACGCGGCATCAACGTTTCTGGTCATAACATGATGAAAATGGAAGCATTGAAAACAATGTTGGAAAATATCGGATTTCAAAATATGCGAACGTATCTGCAATCTGGAAATGTTTTTGTTGATACTGAGGAAGAAATGCTTCAAAAGTTGGTTTTATAATCAAACAGGAAATTTTTAAAGTTTTTGGACATGAAGTTCCTGTAATTGTAATAACAAAAGAAGATTTGGAATTGTGTTTTAAAAACAGTCCTTATTTAAAAGAAAAAGATCTTGATACCAAAAAATTATATGTTGCTTTTGTTTCAATTGCATTGAAAAGTGAAAATATAAATGATTTGAAAATCAGTCAGTTTAAACCCGATGAAGCCAGTATTGACGGCAACAGAATTTTCATAAAATATGCCGTCGGTGCTGGAAAAACAAGATTGGAACAAAAATATATTGAGAAAAAATTGAATGTTAGTAGCGACAATGCGAAACTGGAATACGGTTACGAATTTGCTTACAATGTATGATCGGAAAATTAGAAAATGTGTCAATTAGAAACAAATTGACCAATTTTACTAGCGATTCTCTAAAGTGATCAAATTCGACAAATTCGTTCTATATTGTCTTGTTTATATTTCAGGAATCAAATCGCAATACCAAAATCCATAATCAAAAGCATCTGAGCTACTGGTATCGCAGGCCGTATTTGATGAAACTTCGTTTTTGGTTTTTCATATTTGCGATAAACAATTTCTCCAATTTCAAAATTGATTGGCTCTGAGAAAATTGGTCCGTCAAAAGTAAAGGTGTGAAATTCGCCGTTTTCTCCACAGACATCAACATTTTCAGGTAAATCATTAATGAAATCCTGATCTATAATTCGGCCTACAAAACTTTTGTCCAAATATCGTTCGTTTACACAAACCACAATGGTTTTAAATCCCAAGCGAAATAAATTCCTGAATCAAATCGTGTGGTTGGAGTTTTCCAAATTGGAAAAACGCCTTCAAAACCAATTTTAGCCAATTGATCTTCGCGGTATTTTCGTAAATCTTCCAGAAAAATATCTCCAAAAACAGAATGCGAGATGCCTTGTTTTTTTAATTCGGTCAAGGCTTTCGTCATTACATTTTCGTAAACTTCCATGGTTGGCATTTCGGGAATTGCAGAATTTTAAGTGGAATTCCGATACTTTTTGCCTGTGCTTCGAATAATTCAACACGAACGCCATGCATCGAAATACGCTGAAATTGCTGATTGACACTTGTCAATAAACATTCAATTTTATAATGTAGGATTTTGTAGAATTTTGTATAAGGTAAGAGCAGAATCTTTTCCGCTGCTCCAGTTAAATAAGGCTTTTTTAGGTGCTGACACGATGTTGTAATTTTCTGTTGTAAACATACAAATTTCATTCGATTTGTTGTTGAAACCTTTGTAACTTTGGAATCTTGGCATAAATTTTTATTCAATGAAATATATTTTCCTTCTATTATTACTTCTTTTGCTTTTTGCACAACAAACTCAATTCGTCGATTTTAAATCGGTTAATCGGGCAATTATCTTTAAATGCCAAAGAAAAATCGGTTTCTGGGTTGTTGATTATGATTTGACGATTTTAAAACCAATTGACACCATAAAAATTGATGCTAAAAACATGGAATTTACCAAAGTACAAATCGATAATAAAGACGTTGTTTTTGTTAATTCAGGAAAGCAATTGCAAATTGTTGGGAAATTTCAAAAAGGAGAAAATCATTTAACTTTTGAATATTCGGTAAAACCAAAACAAGCCTTGTATTTTGTTGATATTGAAGGAATCAGAAGTTCAAATTTGGACACAAGGTCAAGGAAGATACACCAGCAATTGGTTTCCGAGTTTTGATGATGTAAATGAAAAAGTAATTTTTAATTTAGGAATTACATTATGATGAAAGATATCAGGTAATTTCAAATGGAATTTTAAAAGAAAAAATTCAAACAGGAAATTTAATTCATTGGCAATACGAAATGGAAAAACCAATGAGTTCTTATTTGTTAATGCTTGCGATCGGAAAATATGATAAAAAAGAATTAACAGCGAAATCGAAAGTTCCTTTAGAATATTATCTTAGAAAATAAAGATGTAGCTCGTTTTGAACCAACGTATCGATATTCGAAGCGTATTTTTGATTTTCTAGAGAAAGAAATCGGCGTGAAATATCCTTGGGAGATTTATAGACAAATTCCGGTTCGGGACTTTCTGTATGCCGGAATGGAAAATACGACTTCAACACTTTTTGCAACACGATATGTGGTAGATTCAATTGGTTTTGAAGATCGAAATTATACAAATGTCGATGCACATGAATTAGCGCATCATTGGTTTGGCGATTTAATCACGGCCGAAAGCAGTAAACATCATTGGCTTCAGGAAGGTTTTGCAACTTATTATGCCGCTCTTGCCGAAAGAGATATTTATGGCGACGATTATTTTTATTCGAAATTGTACAACACGGCACAGCAAATAAAATTTGCTTCACGAACCGATTCAATTCCGGTTTTAAATCCGAAAGCGAGTTCGCTTACTTTTTATGAAAAAGGAGCTTGGGCGTTGTTTGTTTTACATGAATCGATTGGTGATAAAGCATTTAAAAAAGCAATAAAAAGTTATCTGAAAAAATATGCTTATCAAACGGTAAATACGGACAGAATTTCTTTAACGAAATTAAAAAAGTATCCGATTTTGATTTGGATAAATTCCAGAAAACATGGTTAGAATCAACCGTTTTTGATACACCGACAGCAAATGCTTTATTGAGTAAAAATAAGGCAATTCAGGTTCGGTTAGAAGTTGATAAATTGAAGAAAACGCCTTTGACAGAAAAAAGGAGATTTCTTAATGAAAACTTTAAATTCGGATGTTTATCATACAGTAAAAGAAGCAATTGTTGATCAAATAGAAAATGAAAAATACGAAGCAAAAAAGGAATTATTGCTTATTAGCATTGCAAACAATAATGTTCAAATTCGTCAGACTGTTGCAGAAACTCAGAATAAAATTCCAGAAGATTTCAGATCGGAATATGAAACGTTTATTAGAGGATCAAATCATATCAAACACAGGAAATTGCTTTGTATTGACTTGTGGAGAAACTTCCCAGAATCATCGAAGAGAATATTTGGATAAATCTAAAAATTGGATTGGTTTTAATGATTATAATCTTCGAACTTTATGGCTTTCATTGGCATTATCAACACCAAATTATGCGATGATCCAGATAGCTTTAGTTTCAGAATTAATTGCTTTTTCTTCGACAAAATATGAGGCCACAACTAGACAAAATGCACTGGAAAAATTGATTGCTTTTAAAATAATTAACGATCAGGTTTTGACGTAATTTGTTAGATGCGACAACCCATCATATGTGGCAATTTTCAAAATTTGGAAGAGATACAATCCGAATGTTATTAAAAAATCCTGAAATGCGTGCTTCGTTTGAAAGAATTTTGCCTAATTTGACCCCCGATGAACAGTTTCAATTGAATCGTTTGTTGAAGAGAAGTAGAAGCAAGAAGAAAGAAGCAAGAGGAAAGATTAGGGCGAATAGAAGATAGAGAATAGAATATAGAATATAGAATATAGAGAATAGAAGTAAGAGGCAAGAGTAAAGAGTAAAGATTTAATACAGATAAGAAAGTCTTTACTCTATATTCTTTTTTCTATTATCTAAAAAACAAAACCTACAATAAATTTATGAGAGCATTGGTTATTTCAGGTGGTGGCAGTAAAGGTGCATTTGCGGGCGGTGTTGCACAATATTTAATAGAAGAAAAAAATAATGAATACGATTTGTTTTTAGGTACTTCTACAGGAAGTTTGCTGATTCCGCATTTAGCTTTGGGACATATCAAAAAAATACATTCTGTTTATACTAATGTTACGATGGCAAGTATTTTTAATATTTGTCCGTTTGTGGTGAAAAATAAAGATGGAGTTGATATTGTAACTATTAATCACTTCAATGTTTTACGTCAGTTTTTTAAAGGAAAAAGAACTTTTGGCGAAAGCAAAGGTTTGAAGAAATATATCCGAAATAATTTTTCACTTTCAGATTTCAATAAACTTAAAAAATTGAAAATGATGTTATTATCACGGTAACAAATTTTACAAAAAATGAATCAGAATATAAATCGGTAAAAGATTGTACGTTATGAAGAGTTTGTAGAGTGGTCTTGGATATCAAGCAATTATGTTCCGTTTATGAGTTTGGTGGAGAAAAATAATTATGAATATGGTGATGGCGGATTTTCTAGTTTGGTTCCAATCCGTGAAGCAATTAATCGCGGTGCAACCGAGATTGATGTAATTATTTTGGAAACCGAAGTGAATATGGATAAAACCGTTATTGGAAAAAATCCTTTTTCATTAATGATTGATTTGTTTCGAATTGCTTTAGATCAAGTTGAAAAACATGATATTGCTATAGGAAAACTTATGGCAAACAATAAGAATGTAAAACTTAATTTATATTACACCCCAACAAAACTTACAGATAATGCTTTGATTTTTAATAAAGAAGTAATGAAAGAATGGTGGGAACAAGGTTATGAATATGCTCAGAATAAGTCTGAAGTTATGAGTGATAATAGATAGATATAAAAGTAATTTATCTGAAAACATGGGAAGTTCAAATTATTTTAGTTCACTTTTTTTGTTGATTTTCTTTTTTATTAGCTGTCAGAAGGAAAAACAAACTCCTAATTTTAAATTACCAAAAAATGAAGAAGTTAATGCAATAATTAAAGCAATCATTACCAGTGATAGTTTAGAAATTGCTCATTATTTAGGGAAGAAAAAAAAGATTTCTTTTTGCGAAGATTTGCAAAAGTTGAAAATTGATCATCTTGAGAAAAATCAGTTGCCAAAGAAAGCAGAAAGAGATTCTGAATTGATCGAATTTCTAATTGGATTTTCGAATATTCCAAAGGAAAGATTTTTCTTTTCAAATTCAGATTCGTTGTACATTGAGTTTCAAAATAAAAACTTTAATACTTTCAAAATATCACAAAATGATTTTAATGAAATTAATATCAAATCAGTCCAAGAAGTTAGGAATGATATTAAAAATGAAGAATATTTTAGTTTCTATCACGCAACAATTCCAATAATTTCACTTGATGGGAAAAAAGCTTATGTCAAATATACTTTGAATTGTTCTGGATTATGTGGAGCAGGTTACCGAGTTTTCTTAGAGAAAAAGAAAGGAAAGTGGATAGTGACGAAATATCACGAAGAATGGGTGAGCTAAATAAAATGAAAGATTGAGTAAATAAAACATACTCAATCTTTCGAATAAATTATATTTTACCAAAGTTCAGCAACTTCATTTTTAATATATCCCAAAGCAGCATTACTAGGCGATTGTTTCTCTAATAAATCATTCAAAATTACTTCACGCAATTTATCAGCACTTTCTACTTTATCGCTCATCGCAGCTTTACGAATCATTTGAATTGTAGCATTTTTTGCAGTTGTGATAATTGTCCAGCATTCATCAGACATGTAAATTTGCTGCGTTAAATTATGTTCAAATTCCTGCTCAATTTGATCGATTACATAGTTTTCGTAGTCGTGTTTATTTTGCGAAATTGGCGCGATTCTAATTAATAATTTAGTCAAATTTATACGCTCCAAAAATAACGTCATACGTTCGTACGCCTGTAAACGTATCGGTAATGATTGTTTTTGGTAATCTCTATTCAATAAAAAAGCACGCTTTTTATCATTGTTTTTAATATGCAGTTCAAAAAAACTGTAGGCAACAAATCCTGTTACAATTGCAGGTAATGTATAACTGGCTAATTCTATAATTCTTGTAAAATCCATTTGGGTTAAATTTTTTAGCAAAAATATACTTTTTGAGGAGAAATCCGTTTTAAATTTTTGGTAATAAACAAAACGGAAAACTTATTTTTGCAACTGATTTTCAAAATCTGCACAAAACTACTTTTAATGGATTCATACATAATTATTTTTCTTTGCCTTGCTGCTTTTGCCGCAGGATTTATCGATGCAATTGTGGGCGGTGGCGGACTAATCCAAACTCCAATGGGATTGATTTTATTGCCTAATTTGCCTGTTTCAACAGTAATAGGATCGTTAAAAATTCCGGCTTTCAGCGGAACGGCTTTTGCTGCTTTTCAATATTTAAAAAAAGTAGCTATTCAATGGAAATTATTAATCATAATGATGTGTTTAGCAGTTCCATCGGCATTTTTGGGATCTACCATTTTGACAATGGTGAGCAACGATTTTATGAAACCGCTTTTGCTTGTTGTTTTGTCATTGTTGTTTGTTTATACGTATGCAAAGAAGAATTTTGGTCAGCATGTTGCCAAAGATCATTCGGAAACAACTCAAATTATTTATGCTGTTGTTATTAGTATGATTGTTGGTTTTTATGACGGATTTATTGGACCAGGAACCGGAAGTTTTTTTGTAGTTGCTTTTATCGCACTTTTAGGCTTTGATTTTTTGCACGCTTCCGCGAATGCTAAAATGGTAAACTTGGCAACGAATTTTGGTTCGATTTGTTTGTTTATGATCAAAGGAAAAATAATCTGGTCAATCGCGATTCCAATGGCAATAAGCAACGGACTTGGGGGCTGGCTTGGTGCAAAACTGGCAATTAATAAAGGAAATGGATTTATTCGAATTTTCTTCTTGGTTGTTGTGGTTGGGACATTGATTCGATTTGCTTATGATGTGTTTTTTAAATAAGGTTCTAAGATACCTGAGTAGTTAAGCTTTTTGAATTGCCGTTGGTTTTAACCAACGGATCTTTGAAGTAATAAAAGCAAGGCTTTAGCCAAACTTTGTGATTTTGGCTAAAGCCTTGTTATGTTGTATAACTCACCGTTGGTTAAAACCAACGGCTATTCAAATCTGTTGAGTAAAAAATTGATTGTTAAAATATTAAAAGTCATAAAAGATTGTAAAAATGGATGAAATTATAGAAGAGCAGGAAGTTTTTTTTGAAGATATTCCAAATGAAGATTTAGCTAAAGAACTTCAAAAAAGTGAGGATGATATAAAAGCTGGAAGAGTTATTTCTTTTTCAGATTTTAAAGAAAAATTGAAAAAGAAATATAATATCTAAATTTAAATTTTCTCAAAATATTTAAAAGAAGCCAATTGTTTGAATCTAGCCCCGATTGAGGCGATATCCTCGCAGTGAAACGGAGAGATAAAGCCGAAAGCGGGAAACCATGCCAGAAAAAATGCTTAATGTTAGGCTTCAAAAAAACTTAGAATCTTAGTGTCTTAGTATCTTAGAACCTTTGAATAGTATCTTAGGAACTTTCTTTTTTAATTCTTATTTTTGCATATAAAGGAGATAAATTACATGCAGAAATATATTGACCAGCTCAACGAAGCGCAGACGGGCGCCTGTTTTAAAGAAAGACGGGCCAATGATTATTATTGCTGGTGCAGGTTCAGGAAAAACCCGTGTTTTAACAATTAGAATTGCTTATTTGATGGCTCAGGGTGTTGACGCCTTCAATATTTTATCGCTGACTTTTACCAATAAAGCGGCGCGTGAAATGAAGCATAGAATTTCGGATATTGTAGGTGCGTCTGAAGCAAAAAATCTTTGGATGGGAACTTTTCACTCGATTTTTGCGCGTATTCTTCGTGCAGAATCAGATCATTTAGGTTATCCTTCTAATTTCACTATTTACGATTCTCAAGATTCGGCGAGACTGATTTCTTCCATTATTAAAGAAATGCAGTTGGATCGTGATATCTATAAACCAAAACAGATTTTAGGTCGTATATCTAGTTATAAAAACAGCTTGATTACGGTAAAAGCGTATTTTAATAATCCAGAATTGGTTGAAGCCGATGCAATGGCAAAAAGACCAAGACTGGGAGAAATTTATCAGCAATATGTAGAGCGCTGCTTTAAAGCTGGCGCAATGGATTTTGATGATTTATTGTTGAAAACCAATGAGTTACTGACTCGTTTTCCAGAAGTTTTAGCTAAATATCAAGATCGTTTTCGTTATATTTTGGTTGATGAGTACCAGGATACCAATCACTCTCAGTATTTGATTGTAAGGGCTTTATCAGACAGATTTCAGAATATTTGCGTGGTTGGTGACGATGCGCAGAGTATTTATGCTTTCCGTGGTGCAAATATTAATAATATTCTGAATTTCCAGAAGGATTATGAAGGTGTAATAATGTTTCGTTTGGAGCAAAATTACCGTTCGACACGAAATATTGTTGAAGCGGCAAACACGGTTATGGAGCATAATAAAACCAAACTGGATAAAGTGGTTTGGACAGCGAATGATTTTGGACCAAAAATTAAAGTTCACCGAAGTTTGACAGATGCTGAAGAAGGCCGTTTTGTAGCGAGCACGATTTTTGAACAGAAAATGCAAAACCAGCTTCATAATGGAGCTTTTGCAATTTTGTATCGTACTAATGCACAGTCACGTGCGATGGAAGATGCGTTGAGAAAACGTGATATTCCGTATAGAATTTACGGTGGATTGTCTTTCTATCAACGTAAAGAAATTAAAGATGTTTTGTGTTATTTGCGTTTGGTAATTAATCCAAAAGATGAAGAAGCTTTGATTCGTGTGATCAATTATCCGGCGCGTGGAATTGGAGATACAACGGTTGAAAAATTGACTATTGCAGCAAATCATTACAAACGTTCGATTTGGGAAGTAATGGTTAATATTGATAAAATTGATTTGAAACTGAATACTGGAACAAAAAATAAATTGAAAGATTTTGTGACTATGATTCAGAGTTTTCAGGTAATCGATCAAAACCAGGATGCTTTTTATATTACAGATCATGTTGCGAAAAAAACAGGTTTAGTTCAGGAATTGAAGAAAGATGCTACGCCGGAAGGAATGGCAAAAATTCAGAATATTGAAGAGCTTTTAAACGGTATTAAAGATTTTACTGAAGGACAGAGAGAAATTGATGGAGCTAGAGGTGCGATTATCTGAATTTATGGAAGATGTGGCTTTAGCAACCGATTTAGATAAAGATACAAATGATGAAGACCGTGTGGCGTTGATGACAATTCACTTGGCAAAAGGACTTGAGTTTCCGCATGTTTTTGTGGTGGGTATGGAAGAAGATTTGTTTCCGAGTGCCATGAGTATGAGTACTAGAAGTGAATTGGAAGAAGAACGTCGATTATTTTACGTAGCTTTAACTCGCGCAGAACATCAAGCATATTTAACTTATGCACAGTCACGTTACCGTTGGGGGAAATTAACAGATAGTGAACCGTCACGATTTATTGAAGAAATTGATGGTCAATATTTAGAATATCTAACTCCGGCTGAAAGCAATTATCGTTATAAATCACCATGATTGATGGTGATATTTTTGGCGATGTTGATAAATCAAAATTAAGACTGGCAAAACCAATAGGAGGAACGCCTCCAAAACATGTTACAGATAATAATCCGAAACCGGATTTGAATATCAGAAAACTAAAACCAGTAACCGGAACGAATCCAAATGCTGGTGCTCCAAATTTATTTGACAGCAAATTAACAGTTGGAAATGTAGTGATGCACGAGCGTTTTGGAAAAGGAGAAGTGATTAATTTAGAAGGTGTTGGTGCTGATAAAAAGGCCGAAATCAAATTTGAAGTAGGAGGAATTAAGAAACTCTTGCTACGATTTGCTAAATTAGATGTGGTGGGATAAAAACAGTTTCAGGTTTCAGGTTTAAAGTTTCAAGATTATTGGAACGTAAACTTGAAACTTTAAACAAATAAAAACTTGAAACAAAAAACTATGGCTGAATTCATAAAAATATATCCAGATAAACCTAGTGAAGCTGCAATTGCAAAAGTTGTAAAAGTGCTTCAGAATGGTGGCTTGGTAATTTATCCAACAGATACTGTTTATGGTTTGGGTTGTGATATTACCAATTCGAGAGCTTTAGAAAAAATTGCAAAAATTAAAGGTGTTAAATTAGAGAAAGCTAATTTTTCATTTATTTGCCATGACTTAAGCAACTTGTCTGATTATGTTCGTCAGATAGATACGTCGACTTTCAAAATTTTGAAAAGAGCATTGCCGGGGCCTTATACTTTTATTTTGCCTGGAAATAATAATTTGCCAAAAGAGTTTAAAAAGAAGACAACTGTAGGTATTCGTGTTCCTGATAATAATATTATATTAGAAATTGTTCGTCAATTAGGAAATCCGGTTGTTTCAACTTCTATTCGAGATGAAGATGACGTAATTGAATATACAACTGATCCAGAATTGATTTTTGAAAAATGGCAAAATTTGGTAGATTTAGTAATTGATGGAGGATATGGCGATAACGTTGGTTCGACGATTATTGACTTGTCAGAACATGAGCCAGTTATTGTGAGAGAAGGAAAAGGCGATATTGATATTTTGTAAGAAAAGAAACAGATTGTTTAGGAAAATATAAAAAGGTTTGGTTAATTAGCTAATAATTAATCAAACCTTTTGGCTTTAATGAAAAAACTATTTACTCTTTTATTTTTGTTTTCTGCGTTCACTATATTTTCGCAACATCATCTTAACGGTAAAATTACAGGCAAAGGTAATACTCCATTAGAAGGTGTGAATATTTACTATGATGGTACAACAATTTCAACAGTTTCAGACGCTGATGGAAAATTTTCTATCAAGTATGAACCGAATGCTAATAGTATTTTAGTGGTTAGCATATTGGGATATCAGACCGAGTATCTGTTGGGATTAGATGTTTCGAAACCATTAAATATTGCAATGAAGATTTCTGAAAATGAGCTTAAAGAAGTTGTTGTTACTAATAATAATCAGTTTACAAGAGCTCAGAAACTAAAGTTGTTTAGAGAATATTTTTTAGGAAAAACGAGTAATGCAAAATCAGCTATTATTAAAAATGAAGATGATATTAAATTTAATTATGATAAAAAGAATTTACTTTTCACAGCCTCTTCAGATAAACCTTTGGTAATTATAAATCCAGCCTTAGGATATAAAATTGATTTTGAATTGGTAATTTTTGAAGTTTCTTTTAACAGATTTAGTATTAATTCAATAGATGCATTTAAGAATTTTTATGGTGGTGTGAGTCGATTTGAAGAAATTGATAATAGTGCTAAAGTTTTAAAAAAGCGGGAAAAGACATATCAGGGATCTCAAATTCAGTTTTTCAGAAATTTAGCAAACACGGATTGGGAAGCTAAGAAATTTTTATTGTTTAAAGGAAAATATAATCAGGATCCAACTAAATGCTTCAAAATAACTAAAGAGGGAGATTTTGCAAAAGTAGAATTAATTGATCAGGATAAAAGTGAAAATACAAATCTAAACTCAAAAAAAAATGTAGCTGTTTATAATCTTGTATTTGATAAAAAAGAAGTATCGAGGATCACTTTTGAAACAAATAGTTTTTATATTTATAAGTATGGAAATAATTCAAATATTGAAGACATACTTTTTTCAGGAAAAATTTCGGAAAAAAGAGTAGGAGATATGTTACCTTTAAATTATGGGATAGAATAGATAGAATAATTGTAATACCGACAATGGAAGTATGGCATATTTGTAAAAAAAAACTGAAATTGTATAAAAGTTAAAAAATTATAACTAACTTTATTATAGTTAAAATTTAGTTAGTTGATTAAAAATAATGCTATTCTTGATTTATATTTAATTGGTTATTAAAAAAATTAAGGATACATAAAAGCAGGTCGTAAGACCTGCTTTTTCTGTTTTATGATATGTAAAACAAGGATTATTTAGCTTGTTTTTTCATTTCTTTTTCAATCATGTCGTAGAATTGATCGATTTTTGGCATAACCACAATACGAGTTCTTCTGTTGCGAGCTTTGTTGTCAGGAGTATCATTTGCAACTAATGGTACATATGAACTTCTACCAGCTGCAATTAATTTAGCAGGGTTAACTCCAAGATCGTTTGTTAATACACGTACGATAGAAGTTGAACGTTTAACACTTAAATCCCAGTTGTCTAACAAAACTCCGTTGCTTTTGTAAGGAACATCGTCTGTGTGTCCTTCAACCATACATTCAAAGTCAGGTTTGTCATTTACAACTTTTGCAACTTTAGCTAAAACAGATTTTGCTTTGTCACTTACGTCATAACTTCCGCTTTTGAATAACAATTTGTCAGCGATAGAAATAAATACAACTCCTTTTTCAACATTGATTTCGATATCTGGATCGTTGATTCCAACTGCTCCTTTTAAGCTTGTAACTAATGCTAAAGTTACACTGTCTTTTTTCGTAAGGGCATCTTGAAGTCTTGCGATTTTCAAATCTTTCTCTTTTAAGCTTTCTAGAGATTTTTCAAGGTTTTCAGCTCCTTTAGTAGTTAAAACCGTTAAATCTTTTGAACTGTTGATTAAGTCTTGATTATGTTGTTTATAGCTTTCAGCTGTAGCTGCTAGACCTGCTTTTTCTTCCAAACAAGAATTTAATTTTACAGTGCAAGAGTTTAATAAATCTTGGGTCTCTTTGTTCTTAGCTTCAAGTGCTGCGTATTGTTTTTTCGACACACACGAAGTTAAGGCCATTAATACTGATAGTGCGATAACTATTTTTCTCATAGGTATTATATTTAATTAAACGTTGATTACAAATTTAGTTTTTAATATTTTGATTACTGTTAAAGATTTCTTTAAAAACCAGTAATTTCTTTATGTAATACAGAAAAACGACACTTTTTACGGTATAGTATTGCTGTATTTGAAAATCTTTTCTCTTTTTTAGATATTTTAAAGATAGGCAATAAAAAGAGAAATGTGCTTTTAAAATTGCAAAAGTATGGCTGAATTTCCCTTGTGTAAGAAAACGGATACCCGCAATGCCGTCTAAAATCATTCGTATAAAAATCACCCAGAACAACCCTCTTTTTGGCAGATTTTTGACAAGCATTAAAAGTGAATTTCTAAAATTCAGAAATGTCTTTTTAGGATTTCCTTGCTGTAAGTGTTGCACCGCCAACATGATAAACAAGAGACTGATAATTATACTTTATAATATGTCCCTCATTTAAAGCGCGCCAGCACAAATCAATTTCTTCCTGATGTGCAAAAAAACTCTCGTCAAAACCGCCTAGTTCATGAAACACATTTTTTCTGATGAAGAAACAAGCCCCTGATGCCCAGAACAATTCACAATTATCATCATATTGTCCGTTATCTTTTTCAATGGTTTCGAATATTCTTCCTCGACAGAATGGAAAACCAAACTTATCAATGAAACCCCCAGCGGCACCAGCATATTCAAAGTATTCTTTGTTTTTAAAATCACGAATCTTTGGCTGAATAATAGCGGTTTGATTTTCATTATTAAAAGTTTCTAAAATAGGTTTAAGCCAGTCTTTAGTTACTTCAATATCTGAATTGACTAACGCATAAATTTCTGCATCAATATGTTTTAAAGCATCATTATAACCTTTTGCAAAGCCATAATTACCTGTGTTTTTTACAATTTTTACTGTAGGGAAATTTTGTTGAACAAATTCAACCGAATTATCTGTAGAATCATTATCGGCAACATATACTGTCGCTTCTTCAGAAAATTGGACAACAGATGGTAAAAACTGCTCCAGCAATTTTACTCCGTTCCAATTTAAAATGACAACTGCTATTTTATCCAAAAGTTCTTAAATTATTTATTTTAATGGTTTTCTTTATAGTCAGGTAAGTTTCTTAAAAACTCATATTTTTCGTTTTCAAAATCCATTTGACAATAAAAATGGTCTAGTCCGTTTGTGACATTCAAAAACCGTGCCTGCATTGTCATATTATAACGAGCAATTTGATCAAAAGTTGCTTGAGAAATTTTTACCTCGGGGGCTTTACACTCTACAAGTATGTGTATAGAACCGTCTGAATTGAAAACTACAACATCATATCTTTTTCTTAATCCGTTGACTTTTAAAACTTTCTCAACATTAATCAGCGATTTTGGATATTTTTTTTCGTTCATCAAATAATGAACAACATGCTGACGAACCCATTCTTCTGGGGTAAGAATGATGAATTTTTTTCTGATTTCATCAAAAATAGACACTTTATTTTCGCTATTTTTGAATCGGAAAGTGTAAACTGGGAAATTAAGTTTAAGCATAAAGCAAAAATATAAAATAGTTTCAGGTTTCAAGTTTAAAGTTTCAAATTTTGGAACTAGAACTTGAAACCTGAAACTTGAAACAAAAAGATTGAATGGACGAAGTTGTAAAAATTGTTAACGATATCAAGGCAGGAAATATAAAGCCAATTTATTTTTTAATGGGTGAAGAACCTTATTATATAGATAAATTATCTGAGTATATTGAAGCGAATGTTCTTGCCGAAGAAGAGAAAGGTTTTAACCAGACAGTTTTATATGGAAGAGATGTGTCTATAGAAGATATTGTTTCAACGGCCAAGCGCTATCCTATGATGGCTGACCGTCAAGTTGTTATTGTAAAAGAAGCACAAGATTTGTCAAGAAATATCGATAAACTTGAATCGTATGCAAATAACCCGATGGAAACCACGGTTTTGGTTTTTTGTTATAAATACAAAACACTTGACAAACGCAAGAAAGTAACCAAAGTATTAGCTCAAAATGGTTTGGTTTATGAAAGTAAAAAACTATATGAAAACCAAGTTGGAGATTGGATAAAACGTGTTCTAGCTGGAAAAAAATATACAATTGACCCAAAAGCAAACGCAATGCTGGTTGAATTTCTAGGAACAGATTTGAGTAAAATCAATAACGAACTTGAAAAACTGCAGATTATTTTGCCACAAGGAACCATGATTACGCCCCAGCATATCGAGGAAAATATCGGTTTTAGTAAAGATTATAATGTGTTTGAATTAAGAAAAGCAATTGGAGAACGCAATCAATTGAAAGCTTATAAAATAGCAGAGAATTTTGCACATAATCCTAAAGAATATCCTTTAGTAATGACTACTGGGTTAGTATTTGGGTTCTTCGTACAGCTTTTAAAGTATCATGGTTTAAAAGATAAAAATCCAAAAAACGTTGCTGCAGCAATTGGTGTAAATCCCTATTTCTTGAAAGAATATGATTTGGCGGTTAAAAATTACCCAATGCGTAAAGTTAGTCAGATTGTTGGTGCATTGCGCGATATTGATGTTAAGAGTAAAGGTGTAGGAGCCAATGCTTTGCCTCAATCAGATTTGCTTAAAGAAATGCTGTATAAAATATTTAATTAAGCCAGTGAAAATTCACGATATTTGCGTTTCTAAAAATTTTACCACTTAAAAATAATTACACAATTATGGGAATGAATAAAAATACCGTTTTAGGATGGGCTACTTTTATAATGGTACTTATGGGATTGTTGCTTATAGGTCTTGGAGTCTTTAGATATAGTGAAGTATCAGGCTGGGGATTTGCTGCTGTTGGAGTTGGTTTTTTAGCTAATGCTTGGGTTTTTAATGCATTGAAAGGAAGAGTTTAATTTTTCTCAATTAATTGAAATAAAAATATTGCAATATCGAACCCAATTTAAATAAGAATAATTAATAAAAAATATAAAAAATGTCAGACGATAAGAAAGTAATTTTCTCAATGCAGAAATTGAGTAAAACCTATCAAGGAGCAGACAAACCGGTACTTAAAAACATTTATTTGAGTTTCTTTTACGGAGCTAAAATTGGTATTTTGGGACTTAATGGTTCTGGAAAATCTTCTCTTTTAAAAATTATTGCAGGGGTTGATAAAAATTATCAAGGTGATGTAGTTTTTCAACCTGGTTATACTGTTGGTTATTTAGAGCAAGAGCCAATTCTTGATGATTCTAAAACAGTAATCGAAATTGTTCGTGAAGGAGCTGCGGAAACAATGGCAGTTTTAGAAGAATACAATCAGATAAATGATTTATTTGGTCTTGAAGAAAACTATTCAGATCCAGATAAAATGGATAAATTGATGGACCGTCAAGCTGCATTACAAGATAAAATTGATGCGCTTGGTGCTTGGGAAATCGATACGAAATTAGAAATCGCAATGGATGCTTTGCGTACGCCTGAAGGAGATACACCAATTAAAAACCTTTCCGGTGGTGAGCGTCGTCGTGTAGCTTTATGTCGTTTGTTGTTGCAACAACCTGATGTATTGCTTCTTGATGAGCCAACCAACCACCTTGATGCTGAGTCAGTTCTGTGGTTAGAGCAGCATTTAGCACAATATGCAGGAACTGTAATTGCTGTAACGCACGACCGTTATTTCTTGGATAATGTTGCAGGATGGATTCTTGAGTTAGATAGAGGAGAAGGTATTCCATGGAAAGGAAATTATTCTTCTTGGTTGGATCAAAAATCAAACCGTATGGCTCAGGAAGAAAAAGTGGCTTCTAAAAGAAGAAAAACTTTAGAACGTGAGTTAGAGTGGGTTCGCCAAGGTGCAAAAGGCCGTCAGACAAAACAAAAAGCACGTTTACAGAACTACGACAAATTATTAAATGAAGATCAAAAACAACTAGATGAAAATCTGGAAATCTATATCCCGAACGGCCCACGTTTAGGGACAAATGTAATTGAAGCTAAAAATGTTGCAAAAGCTTTTGGAGATAAATTATTTTATGATAATTTGAACTTTACTTTGCCACAAGCTGGTATTGTTGGAATTATCGGGCCAAACGGTGCTGGTAAATCGACTATTTTCAAAATGATCATGGGAGAGCAAGCTACTGACAGCGGAGAATTTTCAGTTGGTGAAACTGTGAAAATCGCTTATGTAGATCAGTCGCATTCTAATATTGATCCGAATAAATCGATTTGGGAAAACTTTGCTGATGGTCAGGAATTAGTAATGATGGGTGGAAAGCAAGTGAATTCTAGAGCTTATTTATCACGTTTTAACTTTGGTGGTGGAGAGCAAAACAAAAAAGTATCAATGCTTGTCTGGTGGAGAACGTAACCGTTTGCACTTAGCAATGACTTTGAAAGAAGAAGGAAACGTGCTTTTGCTGGATGAGCCTACCAATGATCTTGACGTAAATACACTTCGTGCACTAGAAGAAGGTTTAGAGAATTTTGCTGGTTGTGCGGTAATTATTTCTCACGACAGATGGTTCTTAGATAGAATTTGTACGCACATTTTAGCTTTTGAAGGTGATTCTGAAGTTTATTTCTTCGAAGGAAGTTTCTCTGAATATGAAGAAAATAAAAAGAAACGTCTTGGTGGTGATTTAACTCCAAAACGTTTGAAATACAGAAAATTGATTAGATAATACGATCTAATTTCTAATAAAAAAATCCCAAATTCCAATTATTGTGAATTTGGGATTTTGTTTTTATTTGGATTTTTCCGCTTTGTTTGTCATTTCGACGAAGGAGAAATCTCCACGAGAAGCTCTACAAAGATTGGCTTATTGGAACGGAGTTACTTGCGAAGATTTCTCCTTCGTCGAAATGACAATATTACGCAAAATGAAATTTAAAATTTAAAGAAATTTACTTTTCAATTCAGGAGTAGGTATCATGCAGCTTTCTTTTTTTCCATACCATTTGTATCTGTTTTTTGCGACATAATCATAAATATAATTTCTAAGTTTTTCGGGTAAAATTTTGAAAATAGAAAGTAAGCTGTAGAATCCGCCTAAGTAATTGGAAATTTCTAATACAGCTGAAGATTTATAATAATACGCAACTCCGGGATTGTATAAAATAATGCTGTCAATTTTATTTTGGTCAACGCCAATATAATTGCAAATTTCTTTCCCTAAATCTGACTGAAGGGCAACAAAACGAAAAGCATCTTTTTTGTCATGTTTAATGATAAACTGAACAGCGCCATTGCATAAATTACAAATACCATCGAAAATAATTATTTTTTTATACTTTGGTAATTCTTGCATTTTCTACTGATTGAAGTGAAAATTTTGCCAAAGCTTCAAACTTTGACAAAATTGTATATGAGGCTATAAAATTAGGATAAATAAAACTATCAATATAATTTATTACAAAATAAAAATCAATAATTTAAACAAATCGAAAACAGCTTTAATATCTCTTTATAAATTGAGTTTTAAAAAATACTGACCTCTTTTGTTGTTTTTTAATAAATCGCTTTGTAAATCGCTTTATTTTGATTTTAGCTGTTTTTTAGATTGAAAATCTTATTTTTTAACAGCTTCTACCAACTCCAATTCATCAAGACTTACTTTTGAAGTAAAAATTCCATAATTCACAGTTGCTTTATTTTTTTCGATTGAATCAATACTTCCTACAGATCTTCCGTCCAGCATTCTAACGCGATCGCCAACTTTTAAAATTGGTTTTGGTTTTTCAACAACAGGTTTAAGTTTCTTTTCTTTTTTCTCTTGGCGAATTTCTTCAACTTTACCTGTACTTCAGCAATAATTTCTTTTTTCTTTTCAACTTTTGCCTTCACTTCTTTTGGAGTAGCTTTTTTGCGTTTTGAATTTTCAATTTCAACAATTTTCAAAAATTCTCCAATAAGTTCTTTTTTGTTTTTGTTGTTGAAATACTTTTCAGAAATATCATCAATCTTCTGTCCAATGTAAATTATCTTCTGATTACTGTCGTATAATTCCTGATAGCTTTCCAGTTTTTGCTGAATTTTCGTATTGATATTTTCCATCTTTTTGCTTTCCTCACGCGCCCGAGTTTCTTCTTCTTTTAAATTCAAAGAAGTTTTTTCAAGTTTCGATCTTTCTTTTTGAAGTGTTGCAATTGTTTTGTCAAAACGAACTTTTCCAACTTCGATTTTCTTTTTCGCACGATTAATCAGTCCAAATGGAATTCCATTTTTCTGAGCAACTTCAAAGGTGAAAGAACTTCCGGCCTGACCTAAAGCCAGTTTATACATTGGTTCCAATGACTTTTCATCAAACATCATATTTGCATTTGTAGCAAAAGGCAATTCGTTTGCAAGAATTTTTAAATTGGAATAATGTGTTGTGATAATTCCGAATGCTTCTCTGATGATAAAATTCTTCCAGGAAAATTTCTGCCAAAGCTCCCCCTAATTCAGGATCAGAGCCTGTACCGAATTCATCAATCAAAAACATGGTTTTCTTGTTGCATTTCTTCAAGAAATAATTCATGTTTTTTAATCGATAGCTATAAGTACTTAAGATGATTTTCAATGGATTGATTATCTCCAATATCCGTTAAAATTCTATCAAACAAGAAAGTTTCACTTCTTTCGTGAACCGGAATCAGAATTCCAGACTGAACATTAATTGTAATAATCCAACCGTTTTTAAGGAAATAGTTTTTCCTCCGGCATTTGGTCCAGAAATTACAATAATTCGGTTTTCTTGTTTTAACTCAATAGTTTGCGGATGCGTAATTTCTTTTTTTTCCTTGTTATTCAAGGTACAAAATAGGGTGATAAGCTTCTCTGAAAAATAATCTTCTTTCTTCAGTGATGGTTGGTAAAATTCCGTTAATTCTGATTGGCATATTTTGCTTTCCCAGCAACGACATCAATATCACTTAAAAAATCTTGATATTCAATAAGTAAAGGTAAAAACGGACGAATTACATTTGATAAATTGCTTTAGAATTCTCGTAATTTCTTCTTTTTCTTCATACTCTAAATTCGCTAATTCTCTCGAATATTTTAAAGTAGCTTCTGGTTCAATATAGGCAATACTTCCTGTTTTGGAACTTCCTAAAATAGACCCTTTTACTTTACGGCGATACATTGCCAAAACCGCTAAAACTCTGCGGTTCTGCACAAAACTTTCTTTAATATCGTCTAAATATCCTAAACCATTATATTGCGTTAATGCAACGCCAAAACTTTGGTTTACTTTTCCGCGAACCAAATTCATATTCTGACGAATGCTAGCTAAAGCTGGCGAAGCATTGTCTTTTATTTCGCCATATTTATCGACAATAGCATCAATTGCAGTAATAATGTCTTTGGTCAATTCAACACGAGAAGCTCTTGCATTTAAGATTCGGATAATAATCATCAAACTTTTTTAAGAAATTCAACAAGACATTTGTAGTTGCAGAAAGATTAGCAATTTTTCTAAAACTTCCCACTTCAAGGAAGCTGTCTTCAATAGCTAAAAATTTGATTTCATGAGTTATGGCATCAAATCCGTGATTCGGAATTGCGTTATTATTTTGAAATGAAGATACATATTCTGAAGTCTGCATTAAAGACTGCATCAAAGTTTCTTTATCTCTGAAAGGTGTTATTTGTAAAGCTTTTTCTTTTCCAATGTCTGTGTTACAGCCGGCTGAAATAGTTTCAAGCACCGTTGGAAATTGTAAATCTTGTAATGTTTTTTCTGTAATAGATATCATTATATATCGTGAGTTGTAAAGATTTCAAAGTTACAAAGTTTTAAAACGAAATTGCACTAATAATTGGCAGTTTGCGAAAAACTTTGCGTAATTTGTAATAAAATTTTAAAATGAAAATTAATTTAGCACGAGACTGGCAAGCTGTTTTAAAAGACGAAATTCAAAAACCATATTTTATCGAATTAATGGATGCTTTTGATCTTGAATATAAAACACATACTTGTTATCCTCCGGCTGAATTAATTTTTTCGGCTTTTAATAATTGCAGTTTTAAAGATTTAAAAGTTGTAATTATTGGTCAGGATCCTTATCATGGTGAAGGAGAAGCTAATGGGTTGAGTTTTTCTGTAAATGATAATGTCAAAATTCCGCCTTCACTGCGCAATATTTTCAGAGAAATAAACACCGATTTTGATTCGATTTTCATGCCAACATCTGGAAATCTTGAAAAATGGGCCAGACAAGGCGTTTTGCTTTTGAACGCTTCATTGACCGTTAGAAAAGACAGTCCAAATAGTCATAAACATTTGAAATGGAATCTTTTTACAGATGCTGTAATTCAGGCAATTTCTGATCAAAAAGAAAATATTGTTTTCCTTTTATGGGGAAGTTTTGCTCAGAAGAAAGGATTGAAAATTGATCGCTCAAAACATTTTATTTTAGAATCTGGTCATCCTTCGCCAATGAGTGCAAACCAAGGAAAATGGTTTGGAAACAAACATTTTAGTAAAACAAATGATTTCTTAAAATCAAAAGGAATTAAGGGAATTGATTGGTTGTAAAACACTGATTACACCAATTTGCACGAATTTTCCACAAAAAAACTCGATAAATTTTAATTTTACAGACTATTTATCTGCAGGTTTCTTAATAATCTCTTCTAAAACAGCTTTGTTTTCAAAATTTACAACTTTCAAAATAATCTCTTGATTTTTTGCAGTTTTTCCTTCAATGATATACAATTTTCCTTTTTTGAAAGGAACATTGCTTTGGTCGAAATCAACATCACCGTAAGTTAACGTATTTTTAATATCGGCAGTATCAACCCATTTTTCGTTTAAAGTCTGAATTGCTTTATCAGAATATTGAAAAGGTTTTGTTCTTAAATTATTTAAAACTCTGGCGTTTGGAAAGTAGTTGCATCGAGTATCTTTTCCACTAAATACAAGGGCTACAAAAAAGCATCCCATAATCAATCCAATCAAATAATATGCAAAACGGTGTACGAACTTCATGAAATAATAATTTTTGCAAAGGTACATTAAAGTTCCTTTAAAATACAAGTAAATTAATATCGTTGTCTGGTAAATCAAACCAGTCGCCAATTGCTTTATTTGTTAGGATTCCATGATACAAATAAATTCCGTTTTTTAAGTCCTTTATTACATCTGATCGCACTTTCTAAACCACCATCTTCGGCTATCTGATGTAGGTAAGGTGTTAGAATGTTACTTATTGATAATGAGGCAGTTTTAGAATATCGAGAAGGGATATTTGGTACACAATAGTGTAAAACATTATTTTTAATGAAGGTAGGTTTTTCATGCGTAGTAACTTCAGAGCTTTCAAAACATCCTCCAGTATCAATGCTGACGTCAACAATAACGGCGCCTTTTTTCATGTGTTCCACCATAGTTTCCGTAACAACAATTGGACAACGTTCTTTTCCGCGCATCGCACCAATCGCAACATCACAGCGTCTTAAAGCTTTTAAAAGGCCTTTTTGCTGAATTGTTGAAGTGAAAATTCGTTGATTTAAATTATTTTGTAAACGACGCAATTTTGTAATCGAATTATCAAAAACTTTTACGTTTGCACCAAGTCCAATTGCGGTTTTAGCTGCAAATTCACCAACCGTTCCGGCTCCTAAAATAACAACTTCAGTAGGAGGGACGCCGGTAATATTTCCGAATAAAAGCCCTTTCCCAAATTCATCTGTGATCATTAATTCGGCTGCAATTAAGATAGAAGCAGTTCCAGCAATTTCGCTTAAAGATTTTACAGCCGGATAAGATCCGTCTTCATCTTTAATATATTCAAAAGCAAGAGCGGTAATTTTCTTTTGTGCTAAAGCTTCAAAATATTCTTTCTTTTTGGTTTTTAACTGAATAGCAGAAATGATAATCGTTTCAGGATTAATCATTTTAATTTCGGCTAAAGTTGGAGGTTCTACTTTTAATAGAATCGGACAGCCAAAAACTTTTTTAGTGTCTTTAGTAATTTCTGCACCAGCATCAGCATATTCTTTATCAGTGTAACTCGAACTTTCTCCGGCTCCAGACTCAATCATTACGCGATGACCTTCATATGTTAATGAATTTACAGCGTCTGGAGTAAGGCAAATACGGCGTTCCTGATAACTTGTTTCTTTAGGGATTCCTATAAAAAGTTCTCTTTTAAAACGACCAACCTCAAGTTTTTCTTCCTGTGGCAGTAATTGTTGTTTTGTAAATGGAGTTAACGTGATTGACATGGGTTGTGCAAAAAATTAAAGGTACAAATTACGTAAAAAGATTTAAAATTAGTGCAAAAATTCTGCTAATACTGTAATGACAATGTTAAGATATTTTTTTCCCCATTTTTATATCGGCTCTTTCGTAAACGCCCATTTCTAAAGGGATTTCTATGAAACCGAATTTTCTATACAGATGAATTGCCGGAAGTAAAATAGTATTAGAATATAAAATGAGTGTTTTTATATTGTTTTCTTTGGCTACATTAAAGCAGTGTTCGAGAAGTTTGGTACCAATTCCTAAACCCTGCGCATTATCTGAAACAGCCATTTTACTTAATTCAAATGTCGAATCATCAATTTTTATTAAGGAAGCAGTTCCTAGAATTTCATTATTGTATTTCGCATAGAAAATCATTCCGCCTTTGTCTATAATTTCTTCCTGTGGATTTGAAAGTGTGAGTTTGTCTTTTTCTTCTACTTTAAAGTATTTTTCAAGCCAGGCAATATTTAAAGTTTTGATGTGTTCTTTTAAATTGGAAGAAAAAGGGATTATTTCTACGGTGTTTTGGGTATTCATTATTGTATATTGTTTCACAGAGATTCACAAAGCTTACACAGAGAAACACAAAGAAATATTTTAAAATCTTTGTGTAAGCTTTGTGAATCTCGGTGGAATTTAAGTTAGTTTCAGTTCTCTTTTTCCATCAGCCAATAACTCAATATTTATTGTAGAATATTCTTCAGGAAGCAAATTCGCAATTTTTTCAGACCATTCAATAAAACACCAATTTCCAGAATATAAATAATCATCAACGCCCATATCAAGCGCTTCGGTTTCTTTATTTAATCGGTAAAAATCAAAGTGGTAAACAATTTGATTGTTTGAAGTGTAATATTCATTAACTAAAGAAAAGGTTGGACTGCTCGTTGCGTCTTGAACGCCTAGGCTTTTGCATAATTGTTTGATTAAAGTAGTTTTTCCAACTCCCATTTCTCCGTTAAAAAGAATTATTTTTTTAGGATTTGAATCTAAAATTTGCTGCGCAACTTCTTGAATTTGATCTAATGAAAAAACGATATTCATTTTTTTTTTATTTTTGCCACAAATTTCACAAATTTTCACGAATTAAAATTTGTTTTCTTGTGCAGATCACTAAAATATTTTATTAATCTAGTGAAAATTAGTGAAATCCGTGGCATTATATATTTTTATTTCGGATTAAAAACTAAAAACGGAATAATCATTTCTTCTAACGAAATTCCGCCATGCTGGTACGTGTTTTTGTAATAACTCACATAATGATTGTAGTTGTTTACATAAGCCAAAAAAAAATCATTTTTGGCAAAAATAAACGAACTACTCATGTTTATTGCTGGTAAACCAATGTTTTGGCTCTTTTACAACATACACATCCTTTTGTTCGTAGGTTAAACTACGTCCGGTTTTATAACGCAAATTTAAGCTTGTATTTTTATCCCCAACAACTTTCGAAGGATTTTTTACATTAATTGTTCCGTGATCCGTGGTCAAAATCAATTTGAAATCCTAGTAATTGTGCTTGCTGAATAATTTCTAAAAAGGTGAATTTTTAAACCAGCTTAAAGTTAGAGAACGATACGCTTTATCATCAGAGGCAAGTTCTTTAACTACTTCCATTTCGGTTTTAGCGTGAGAAAGCATGTCAACAAAATTGTAAACAACTGTAACCAAATCATTTTCTTTTAAGGCTTTAAAGTTTTCCGCTAGTTTTTTACCCCCTGCATAATTGGTGATTTTAAAATAATCTTCTTTAATATTTAATCCCAAACGTTTTAATTGAGCAGAAAGAAATTCGGCTTCGTAAAGGTTTTTCCCGCCATCTTCCACATCATTTTTCCAATATTGCGGAAATTGTTTTTCCATTTCTATTGGTAATAATCCAGAGAAAATAGCATTTCTGGCATATTGCGTAGCAGTTGGAAGAATAGAGAAATAAGGAACTTCTTTTTCTAATTTATAATAGTTAGAAACCACGGTTTCAAAGGATTTCCATTGATCGTAACGTAAGTTATCAATAACAACAAATAAAATAGGCTTGTCTTTCTTTTTAAGTTCAGGAACAACTAATTCTTTAAATAAAGTGTGCGATTGAATTGGTTTATCCGCTTTTGGAGCAAACCAGTCTTCGTAATTTCTTTCAATATATTTTCCGAATTGAGAATTCGCTTCAACTTTTTGAGATTCAAGAATTTCAATCATCGCCGTGGTCGTTGATGTTCTTCCAATTTTAATTCCCAAAAAAGTAATTTTTTGTACAATTCAACCCAATCTTCATAAGAATTAACCATTGCTAGTTCCATCGAAATTTTTCGGAATTCCTTCTGATAATCCAAAGTTGTTTTTTCAGAAATCAATCTCGAATGATCCAGATTTTTCTTCAAACTCAATAAAATCTGATTTGGATTCACTGGTTTTATCAAATAATCAGCAATTTTAGAACCAATGGCTTCTTCCATTATATATTCTTCCTCACTTTTGGTAATCATAATCATCGGAATGGCCGATTTTTTTTCTTTCATTTCCGAAAGTGTTTCCAAACCACTCATTCCCGGCATATTTTCATCCAAAAAAACAATGTCAAAATTGTCTTCTTCAAACAAAGCAATGGCATCAAGACCATTGTTGCAAGTGGTTACAGCGTAGTTTTTTTTCTCCAGAAATAATATATGTGGTTTCAAAAGATCGATTTCATCATCGACCCAAAGTATTTTTATCTTATCCATAAACAGATTAATTTTAATGCAATTTAAAAGTATAAGAACTTAAAAAGTATTAAAAATAGTATAAAATTAAGAATAATGAAATTGAGTTAATTTTATGAGTAAAATCTTTCTGAATATTAAGTATTTGTTAAAAATCAGTAATGAATTTAATGTCATTTTTTTAAATGAAAAACCCAAAGCACTTTATAGTTATTTACTTATATTTGTTGACCTAAAAAAATAACCAAATAGTGACTCATATTAATAAGTTAAAAATATTTAATGATCCCATTTATGGGTTTATTACAATTCCGAACGAACTTATTTACGACTTAATTCAGCATCCATATTTTCAGCGTTTGCGCCGTATTTCGCAAATGGGATTATCGTATTTGGTTTATCCGGGTGCAAATCATACCCGTTTTCATCATGCTTTGGGATGCATGCATTTAATGCAGAAAGCAGTAGATACACTTCGTTTTAAAGGAGTTGCAATTTCAAGCGAAGAAGAAAACGCTTTACTATATTGCTATTTTATTGCATGATATTGGTCATGGGCCATTTTCGCATGCAATGGAAAAGAGTATTGTTGAAGATGTGAATCATGAAGCAATTTCATTATTATTCATGAATCAATTGAATGATGAATTTGATGGAAGATTAAGTTTGGCAATTAAAGTTTTTAAAGGAGAATATCATAGAAAATTCATGTTGCAATTGATTTCAAGTCAATTGGATATGGATCGAATGGATTATTTAAAACGAGATAGTTTTTACACAGGAGTTGCAGAAGGAAATGTAAATTCTGAACGATTGATTCAGATGATGAATGTAGTTGATGATGTTTTGGTTATTGAAGAAAAAGGGATTTATTCTGTTGAAAAATTTCTGCTTTCCAGACGATTGATGTATTGGCAGGCTTATTTGCATAAAACAAGTTTGGTTGCCGAATTAATTTTGATGAAAGTCTTAAAAAGAGCAAAAGAATTGACGCTTAAAAGGAACAAAACTCCTTGCAGTGAACCGCTTTTGTATTTTATGCAAAATAAAATTACTCTGGAAGATTTTGATGCCGAAAAATTAGATCTTATTTTCTCAATTAGATGATTTTGATATTATAAGCGCCTTAAAAGCATGGCAAAGACAAGATGATTTTATACTTTCGACATTAAGTAAGATGATCATAAACAGAGATTTGCTTAAAATAAAAATGAGTGCCGAGAAAATTCCGATAGAAGAATCACAATCTATGAAAGAAGAATTTGCCGAAGACCATCATATTTCACAATTAGAAGCCGGTTATTTTATTTTTAGAGGAAAAATTAAAAACCAGGCATACAGTAAAGATGCAGAACCGATACGAATTTTGAAAAAAGATAAAACAATTGAGGATGTTGTTGAAGCCTCTGATCAGCTGAATTTGAAATCGTTATCTAAATTGGTAACAAAATATTACATCTGTTTCCCAAAACAACTTATCTAAAATTAACATTTAAAATCTATTTTTTATATTTTTGTCGCAATGAAATTTACAGCAGAACAAATAGCAGGAATTTTAGAAGGAGAAGTTGTTGGGAATCCCAATGCAGAAGTTTCTCGGCTATCTAAAATTGAAGAAGGTGAAGAAGGATCGCTTACTTTTTTGGCTAATCCTAAATATATCAACTACATATATACTACAAAAGCGACAGTAACAATTGTTAACGACAGCTTTATTCCAGAACAGGATATCACTACAACTTTAATAAAAGTAGAAGATGCTTATGCAGTCTTTTTCTAAACTTTTACAGTTTTACAATCAGGTAAAATTGAATAAAACCGGAATAGAAGCGCAGTCTTTTATTTCAGAAGGAACAAAATATGGAGAAAATCTATATTTAGGAAGCTTTAGTTATATAGGTCAAAATGTAGTTTTGGGAAATAATGTGAAAATTTACCCAAACAGTTTTATTGGTGACAATGTTGTGATTGGCGACAATGTTTATATTTTTGCAGGTGCAAAAATATATTCAGAAACTATAATTGGAAATAATTGTACAATTCATTCAGGAACTATTATTGGTGCAGACGGTTTTGGTTTTGTACCAAATGAAGAAGGAGTATATAGCAAAGTACCACAAATAGGCAATGTAATTATTGAAGATAATGTTGATATTGGTGCAAATACAACAATTGACAGAGCAACTCTTGGTTCTACGATTATCAGAAAAGGAGTTAAATTAGACAATCAAATTCAGATTGCTCATAATGTAGAAATTGGGAAAAATACAGTAATTGCTGCGCAAACTGGTGTTGCAGGTTCTACAAAAATTGGAGAGAACTGTATGATTGGCGGGCAGGTTGGTATCGCAGGCCATTTAATTATAGGGAATAATGTTAGACTTCAGGCGCAGTCTGGCGTTGCAAGAAACATTAAAGATGATGAAGTTTTACAGGGTTCACCATCACTTGGATATAGTGATTTTAATAAATCATATGTTCATTTTAAAAACTTCCCTAAAATTGTAGCCGAAGTTGAAGAATTAAAAAAACAAATAATAAACCCAAAAAATGGAAATAATGGTTAAACAGAAGACCATCAAAAATGAAATTTCACTAACAGGCGTTGGATTACACACTGGAAAAGAAGTTACAATGACTTTCAAACCAGCTCCTATTAATAATGGTTTCACTTTTGTAAGAGTAGATTTGCAAGGTCAGCCAGTCATTGAGGCTGATGCTAATTATGTTGTAAATACACAAAGAGGTACAAATTTAGAAAAATTAGGTGTAAAAATACAAACTCCAGAGCATGTTTTAGCAGCATTAGTTGGGTGTGATTTGGATAATATTATCATTGAATTAGATGCTTCTGAACTTCCAATTATGGATGGTTCTTCAAAATATTTTGTTGAAGCAATTGAAAAAGCTGGTATCGAAGAACAAGAAGCAAGCGTAATGTTTATGTAGTAAAAGAAGTAATTTCATTTACTGACGAAGCAACAGGAAGTGAAATTCTTGTGATGCCAAGCGATGATTATCAGGTGACTGCAATGGTAGATTTTGGTACAAAAGTTTTAGGTACACAAAATGCTACACTGAAAAGTATTGCTGATTTTAAAACAGAAATAGCTAATTCAAGAACTTTTAGTTTCTTGCATGAATTAGAGTCTCTATTAGAAAACGGACTTATTAAAGGTGGAGATTTAAATAATGCGATTGTTTATGTAGATAAAGAAATTTCTGAATCTACAATGGAGAATTTGAAAAAAGCTTTTGGTAAAGATGAGATTTCTGTAAAACCAAATGGTGTTTTAGATAATCTTACTTTGCATTATCCAAACGAAGCGGCAAGACATAAATTACTTGATGTTATTGGAGATTTAGCTCTTATTGGAGTTCGAATTCAAGGAAAAATTATTGCCAACAAACCAGGGCATTTTGTAAATACTCAATTTGCTAAAAAAATGGCAAAAATCATCAAAATAGAACAAAGAAATCATGTTCCTGTTTATGATTTAAACCAAGAGCCATTGATGGATATTCACAAAATTATGGCAATGCTTCCGCACAGACCACCATTTTTGTTGATTGACAGAATTATTGAAATGTCTGATAGTCATGTTGTTGGTTTGAAAAATGTTACGATGAATGAAAATTTCTTCGTAGGGCATTTTCCAGAAGCACCAGTTATGCCGGGCGTTTTAATTGTTGAAGCAATGGCGCAAACAGGAGGAATTTTAGTTTTAAGCACAGTGCCGGATCCTGAAAATTATTTGACATATTTCATGAAAATTGACAATGTTAAATTCAAGCATAAAGTATTGCCTGGTGATACTTTAATTTTCAAATGTGAATTGATTTCTCCTATCAGAAGAGGAATTTGCCATATGCAGGCAAATGCATATGCAAACGGAAAATTAGTGACTGAGGCAGAATTAATGGCGCAAATTGCAAGAAAACAATAATTAATCAAATTTATTGTTTACGTTTGTTGCCCTCAAATTAGACTATTTTAATTTAAAATATAAAACTTACAGATGAATCAACCATTAGCATATGTTCATCCTGGCGCTAAAATCGCTAAAAATGTTGTAATTGAGCCTTTTACAACAATTCACAATAATGTTGTTATTGGTGATGGTACTTGGATTGGTTCAAATGTGACCATCATGGAAGGTGCGCGAATTGGGAAAAATTGTAATATTTTTCCAGGAGCTGTAATTTCTGCAGTGCCACAAGATTTAAAATTTGGCGGAGAAGATTCTCTTGCTATTATTGGTGATAATTGTACTATTAGAGAATGTGTTACTATAAATAGAGGTACAGTTGCGTCTGGACAAACTATTCTTGGAAACAATTGTTTAGTTATGGCTTATGCTCACATTGCACACGATTGTGAAATTGGAAATAATGCAATTATTGTAAACGGTGTCGCCTTGGCTGGTCACGTAGTTGTTGGAAATCATGCAGTAATTGGTGGTTTGGCAGCTATTCATCAGTTTATTCATATTGGAGATCATGCTATGATTTCTGGCGGATCTTTGGTAAGAAAAGACGTTCCTCCTTATACAAAAGCAGCGAAAGAGCCTTTGTCATATGTTGGAATCAATTCAGTTGGTTTAAGAAGAAGAGGTTTCAGTACTGAGAAAATTAGAGAAATTCAGGAAATTTACAGAATTTTATATCAAAAAAATTATAATACAACTCAGGCTTTAAGTATTATTGAAGCTGAAATGGAAGCAACTCCTGAGAGAGATGAAATTTTGGATTTTATCAGAAATTCATCACGAGGAATTATGAAAGGTTATTCAGGGAATTATTAAAATACCGTTTAACTGTTTATTTGTTTAATCGTTTAATCGAATAAACAATTAAACGAATAAACGATTCAACAAAAATTAAAATAAAACAAAACAAAAATGGCATCTACATCAGATATTAGAAACGGATTATGTATCAAATTCAATCACGATATTTATAAAATCGTTGAATTTCTTCACGTAAAACCTGGAAAAGGTCCTGCTTTCGTAAGAACAAAATTAAGAAGTTTAACTAACAGGAAGAGTATTGGATAATACATTTTCTGCAGGTCATAAAATTGATGATGTTCGTGTTGAAACACATAATTATCAGTTTTTATATGCTGAAGGAGATGAATTCCATTTTATGAATACAGAATCTTTTGAGCAGATTTCATTGAATAAAAATATCTTGGATGCTCCAGGATTATTGAAAGAAGGAACAAGCGTAATGGTTCAGGTAAATACTGAAACTGATTTGCCTTTATCTGTAGATATGCCGTCTTCTGTAATTCTTGAAGTTACTTATGCTGAGCCAGGAGTAAAAGGAAATACAGCTACAAATGCTACAAAAACTGCAACAGTAGAAACTGGTGCAACTGTAAACGTTCCTTTGTTCATCAACGAAGGTGATAAAATTAAAATCGATACCGCTTCAGGTTCTTACATGGAGCGTGTAAAAGAGTAGTTTATTGATTAAGATAATTTGTCAATGAGTCAATTAGATAATTCTTGAATAGGCATATATTGAACATTCATTTTCTAATTGACTCATTTTCTAATTGACTCATTTTCTAATTGACAAATTTTCTAATTATAAAATATGAAATTTCCAAAAGTTCATTCTTTAGAAGAAATTGCAAATTTGCTTAATTGCGAATTTATTGGTGACAAAAACTTTGAGGTTTTAGGCATGAACGAAATTCATGTGGTAGAGCCTGGAGATATTGTTTTTGTTGATCATCCTAAATATTATGACAAAGCTTTACAATCTGCAGCAACTATTGTTTTAATTAATAAAAAAGTTGATTGCCCAGAAGGTAAAGCACTTTTAATTTCTGATGATCCTTTCAGAGATTTCAATACTTTAACTAAGCATTTTAAACCTTTTCAATTTGCAAATGCGTCAATTTCACCATCTGCAGAAATTGGAGAAGGCACTTTGATACAGCCCAACAGCTTTATCGGCAATCATGTAAAAATTGGTAAAAACTGTTTGATACATTCAAATGTTTCAATTTATGATTATACAGTAATAGGAGATAATGTAATTATTCATGCGGGTTCAATTTTAGGAGCCGATGCATTTTACTATAAAAAACGTCCTGACGGTTTTGATCAGCTAATTTCCGGTGGAAGAGTTGTTATTGAAGACAATGTTGGAATTGGTGCTCTTTGTACTATTGACAAAGGAGTTACTGGCGATACAACAATTGGAGAAGGAACCAAAATTGGATAATCAGGTTCATGTTGGGCATGATACAGTTATCGGTAAAAAATGTTTAATTGCTTCGCAAACTGGAATTGCTGGCTGTGTTGTTATTGAAGATGAAGTTACGATCTGGGGACAAGTAGGAACGACAAGTGGTATTACAATAGGAGCAAAGGCTGTTATTATGGGGCAAACAGGTGTGACTAAATCGGTTGAAGGAGGAAAATCATATTTTGGAACTCCAATCGAAGAATCAAGAGAAAAGTTGAAACAATTGGCAAATATCAAAAAGATTCCTGAAATTCTAAATAAATTGAAATAATATGTCTATAAAAGAATTTGTTCAAAAATTTTATAAGTCAGATGCCTTAATTGATAGCGAAATCATGAAAATTTATTTGCATCCTGATGTGAAATTAGATTGGAACAGTACCAAAGGATTGATTGAAATGGATTATGATTCGATGCTTGCAATGGCTAATGAACTAAGTCGCGCGTATGTGCGTTCAAAGGTCAGAATTAGTCATATTATTGCTGAAGATGACTTGGTTTCAATTCGTTATTCTCATTTTGTGAAAACGATTGAAAATCCGAGAGAAGAGATGTTATTGGCCCATTTTTCAACTATTTGGCAAATAAAAGATGATAAACTTTATCGAGGTTATCAAATGAGTCAATTTTCTTAATTTTTTTTGAGAATAAAAAGGTTAAAATACGTTACAAAACCTTACTTTTGCATCACAATTTTAAAAACTACATAAAATATATATCATGAGTGTTTTAGTTAATAAAGATTCCAAAATAATTGTTCAAGGATTTACAGGAAGTGAAGGAACTTTCCACGCTTCTCAAATGATTGAGTACGGTACTAATGTTGTTGGTGGTGTTACTCCAGGAAAAGGAGGAACTAGCCATTTAGATCGTCCGGTTTTTAATACAGTAAAAGATGCTGTTGATCAAGCTGGAGCTGATACATCTATTATTTTTGTACCGCCAGCTTTTGCTGCTGATGCAATTATGGAAGCTGCTGATGCTGGAATTAAAGTAATTATTGCTATTACAGAAGGAATTCCTGTAGCAGACATGATTAAAGCAAATAATTATGTTAAAGAAAGAAATTCTAGATTAATCGGACCAAACTGTCCTGGTGTTATTACTCCAGGTGAAGCTAAAGTTGGTATCATGCCAGGTTTCGTTTTCAAAAAAGGAACAGTTGGTATCGTTTCTAAATCAGGAACTTTAACTTATGAGGCTGCTGATCAAGTTGTAAAACAAGGTTTAGGAATCACTACAGCTATTGGAATTGGTGGAGATCCAATCATTGGAACTACAACTAAAGAAGCTGTTGAATTATTAATGAATGATCCAGAAACTGAAATTATCATCATGATTGGTGAAATTGGAGGTCAATTAGAAGCTGATGCTGCTAAATGGGTAAGAGCTGATGGTAACCGCAAGCCAGTTGTTGGTTTTATCGCTGGAGAAACTGCTCCTGCTGGTAGAACAATGGGTCACGCTGGTGCTATTGTTGGTGGTTCTGACGATACAGCTGCCGCTAAAAAACAAATCATGAGAGACAACGGAATTCACGTTGTTGATTCACCAGCTGAAATTGGTAAAAAAGTTAAAGAAGTACTTGGATAATCTCCAATTATTGAAAATAATAAATTCCCAAAAAAAGTCTCAATATTTACTTGAGACTTTTTTCCATTTTAAAATACTAAGGTATAAATATTAAAACTTAGCATCTTAGATCCTTAGTCTCTTAGAAGCTTAAAAATGAAATATGTATAAAGAATTAGAAAAGTTTAAAGCAACTAATAGTTTTGCTTTTACTATTGAAGACAGTTTAGAAGAAGTTTGCAATGCACCGGAAGGAAGTACTGGTATTTTTGTAGTATATGCTGTTGAAGGAAAAGAGAAAGAACTTATTATGGTTGGTTCTACAGGAACTGTTCAGAATGACGGAACTCTAAAAAGCAAAAATGGAGGTCTTTACGATAAAATTGTGAATGGACATCAATTTGCTAAAACTGGAAGAAAATATTCTTGGCCAGCTCAAATGAAACTTGAAAATATTTCGGCTCTTGAAGTAGTTTGGTATGAAACTTTCAATGCTGATGTAAAAGCTATTCCAACGGCTGTTGAAGGGCAAGTATTGCAAAACTTCTTAGATACTAACGCCAAATTGCCTAGATGGAATGTAGCTTTTTAAAGTTATTTTAAATATAAGATTCTTAAAAGCCTTACTATTATTAGTAAGGCTTTTTTTATGAAATTTTAGGTTTTGATTTTTTGATTTTATATATTTAAAAAACCAAAACAAACTAAACCTATGATCAAGAACTACTTGCTGCTACTGGCTCTATGTATTTTTTCCTCAGTAAATTCTCAAATAATTAATATTCCGGACGCTAATTTTAAGGCGAAATTACTAGAAGCTGATGTAGATAACCCAATATCTATGAATGATGATGGTACTGCGCAAAAAATTGATAAAAATGGTGATAGTGAGATTCAGGAGTCTGAAGCTTTGCAGATTACATCATTATATTTAGGGAATTGTGATATTAATTCTTTACAGGGAATTGAAAAATTTAGTAATTTAAAAAAACTTGACTGTTCTCAAAATTCTATTAATTCGTTAGATTTAAGAAGTTTGACAAATTTAGTTGAAGTAAATTGCGGGATGAATAAACTTACATCTTTGAATCTTCAGCAATTGTCCAATTTAAAAGTTGTTAGTTGTTGGAGAAATAAATTAACAAGTCTTGATACAAATGGGTTGTCAAGTCTTACAGGTCTAGATTTTAGCGAAAATCTCTTAAGTACGATTGCTATCAGTCACTTAACAAATTTGGTAGGATTAGGATGTGGTAGTAATCAATTGACCAAACTAGATATAGGTGGATTAATTAAGTTGGAAAATTTATATTGTACTGCTAATAAAATTACTGAATTAAATACAAGTAATTTAGTAAATCTTAAAACTTTAGATTGTTCAAAAAATGAATTAGTAACATTAGATGTTACTAAGCTGGCAAAATTAGAACAGTTAAATTACGACTATAATAATATAACTACTATTGATCTGAGTAACTTACAAAATCTACTTGATTTATCATGTTGCTTTAATAAAATTGAAGATTTGAACTTAAAAGGTCTTGGGAAACTTAAAACTCTCCTTTGTCTTGAAAACAAATTAACTTCTTTAGATTTATCAGGAGTGCCAGACCTCGAGTATCTTAATTGTTTTGCGAATTTGCTTGAAAATTTAGACCTATCGCCACTTTCAAAATTAAATGCTTTATCAGTAAGCAAGAATAATTTGAAAGAAATTGCAGTTACTAAATTTAAAGATTTAATTTTTTTCTATTGCGAAAACAATCAATTAACTTCGATCGATGTATCGGGGTTGGAGAATATTTTAAACTTTGATTGTGGAGACAATAAGCTTTCTCATATAGATGTATCAGATCTTAAAAGATTACAAAGATTTCATTTTGAGAATAATTCACCTTTAGAAAGTGTTTTTATGAAAAACGGGATTAATGAAATTGATTTGCTATTTTCAGGAAATCCAAATTTAAAATATATCTGCACGGATGAAAATCAAGTAACAGATCTTCAGAATTTTATACAAGAATATAACTATAATGAATGTGCTATAAATTCGTATTGCTTTTTTTCGCCAGGGGGAGATAGTTTTTCGATTCAGGGAAGCAGTCGAAATGATTTGAATAATAATGGCTGTGATGCATTAGATGTTCCTGCATCATTTTTTAAGTTTAAGATAGATGACGGGGTAAAGTATGGCAGTTTCATAAGCAACGATGCAGGGAAATATGATATAAAAGTTGCAGCAGGAAAGTATAATGTTGTTCCAGTTTTTGAAAATCCGAATTATTTTTCAGTTTTTCCAAATTCAGTACAAGTTGAATTTCCAACAGTTTCAAGTCCATTTATGCAAGATTTCTGTGTTAAATCAATAGGAATTCATAATGATCTAGAAGTGACAATCATACCAATTTGGCCTTCAAGACCTGGATTTGTATCAAAATACAAAATTATATATAAAAACAAGGGTACTTCTCTTCAATCGGGGATGGTTAGTTTAGTATTTAATGACGCAGTTTTAGACTTAATTAGTGCGAATCCATTAGTTTCTACAACTACTTCAAATAAAATTACTTGGAATTTTACGAATTTAAAACCTTTTGAATCTAGAGAGATTGTTTTAAGTTTTCGTGCAAACTCTCCAACCGAAAATCCAGCGGTAAATAATGGCGATATTCTTTCTTATGTCGCAACCATAACCTCTTCTGTAGTAGATGAATTGCCTGTAGATAATACATTTGTATATAATGAGACTGTAGTCGGTTCATATGATCCAAATGATAAAACCTGCTTGGAAGGAAATGTTGTTACTCCAAGTTTGATAGGGGAATATGTTCATTATATGATTCGTTTTGAAAACACTGGAACTTATTTGGCTCAAAATATTGTTGTTAAAGACATGATTGATCTTTCAAAATTTGATATTTCGACTTTAGTACCAACTAGCGCAAGCCATTCGTATATAACAAAAATTTCTGATGGAAATAAGGTTGAATTTATATTCGAAAATATTAACCTCCCATTTAATAGTGTCAACCGAAACGGATATATTGCTTTTAAAATCAAAACATTACCAACTTTAAAAACAGGTGATACTTTTGAAAATGAAGCAAATATTTATTTTGATTATAATTTTCCAATTTTGACTAATAAAGCAACATCAACTTTTAAAGCTCTTGGAACACAAGATTTTGAGTTTTCTGAATATTTTAGTATTTACCCAAATCCAGTTCAAGATGTTTTGAATATTGATTTTAAAAATGCTATTCAAAAACAATCAATGCAAATATTTAATATTTTAGGTCAATTAGTTATTGCAGTTCCACATGCTGAAAATGTGTCAAAAATTGATGTTTCAAAATTACAGATTGGAAATTATATTTTAAAAGTTAGGTCGGATAAAGGGAGCTCTAGTTTCAAATTTATAAAAAAATAGGGGAGCGATAAAAGAGTTAAATCTTACATTTCGCTCTATAAAATTATTCCGAAATAATTTTAACATTCAGTTTTAAACCCCGCCATATTTGCAAAAAGAGATAGTTTTTAAATTAAGAAACTGTCTCTTTTTTGTAAAAAAATTGTTTTTACAAAATCGCTTTTATATATTTATCGCACAAAACCAAAGGATAATGTTAAAAAAATATTATCCTTGTATTAAATAAATCTCAGCGATGAGAATCTTGCCCCAAAATAACATGAAGACTCCGACTTTACTATTTAATGTTGTTGATGACAATACGCTTTGGAATAAATTGAAAGATGGTGATGAACAATCATTTTCAATGTTATTCGAGAGATATTATGCCGATTTAGTACGATATGGAAATTCGCTTTCTCCATTCGAAGAAAAAGTCCAAGATTGTATTCAGGATGTTTTTACTGATGTTTGGATCTATCGTAATTCTTTACAAAGTTCCGTTGTAGTTAAAGCTTATTTGTTATCCAGCGTACGAAAGAGAATTGCACGTTTGCACGAACGTGATCATATTTTTCGAAAAACTGCGAGTACAGATTCGATTGCTTTTCTTCTTGAATTTTCAGTAGATCACGAGCTCTTAGATGAAGCTGATGATGATGCAAAAGAGAAAATAATTCACTTGAATAAATTATTGAATGATTTGCCGGCAAGACAAAAAGAAGCCTTGTATCTTCGCTATCATCAAGGTCTTAGTGTAGAACAGATTGCCGAAATGCTGGACGTAAATTACCAGTCGGCTAGTAATTTGTTACATCGTGGATTAATGACGCTTCGTAGAGAATGGAAAGGTGGTTTTTCCTTATTTCTTCTGCTATCCACAAGTGGTTTTTGATTTTCTTTAAAAAAAAAATAAAAAAAATCATAATTTAGTGAGTATATAATAAGAGTGTTGTCCTCTATGTTTTTGTAACCTTATTTTTAGATGCAAAAACGTAACACATATACTCAAATTGAAGACTTCTTGTCTGACGAATCATTCCAATCATGGGTTTTGCTTAAAACTGATAATGATGGCTGGGAAGAATGGACTTTGGAGAACCGTCATCGTGCAAAACTTGTTCAGGATGCGAGACATTTGCTTTTAGCAATGAAAGTTTCAGAATCGGATTTATCGAAATCTGATATTCACAAAGCACTACAAAATACTTGGCGTAAAATTGAAGAAAAAGAAAATCAAATTCTTTTTAGTAAAAATGCCGGTACAAAGTTTTTCAAAAACTACTTTTTTACTGGAATTGCAGCAAGTTTGTTTTTTTGCCTGCTATCTGTTTGGTATTATAAAAATTATTATCCTGTTGATAATATTGTTACCTATAAAGAACTGATAGCTGAAAATAGTGAAGGATTAGTTGAACAGACAAATAATTCCAGCAATCCTCAAATTATCACATTGTCAGATGGCAGTTCTGTTTTATTACAGCCAAATAGTAAATTAAGTTACCCTAAAATCTTTACCGGGAACGAAAGAAAGGTGTATTTATCCGGCGAAGGTTTCTTTGAAATTAGTAAAAATCCTAAAAAGCCTTTTTTTGTTTACGCTAACGAGATTGTTACAAAGGTAGTTGGGACTAGTTTTAGAGTTAAAGCTTATTCTGATCAGCCTGATGTCGAAGTTCTTGTTCGCACCGGTAAAGTTAAGGTAAAGTCAAATGATCTGGTTTCGAAATCAGATCATCAGGAAGTGATACTTCTTCCTAATCAGGCGCTTCGTTTTTTTAGAAGCGATTTAAAATTCAACAAAATCACAAATATTACTCAAGATAAAATTTTGGTGCAGAGTATAGGGAATATTGAACAGCTGAGTTTTGAATTTAGTGATATTCCTGTTTCTCAAATATTTGAAACGATAGAACAGGCCTATCAGGTCAAAATCGATTATCCAAAAAACAAATTAAAAGACTGTCATTTAACAACCTCGCTTAGTGACCAGCCTTTGCCTGAAAAATTGAAAATTGTCTGCAAAAGTATCAGTGCCGAAACCAATTTTGAAATGAATGGAAATCAGATTATTATAACATCTGAAGGCTGTAATTAATTGATCGCTTTATAACTGTAATTATAAAGTGTTTTTGAATTTCATTTTTAAAATAAGACTAAAAAATAAAACTAAAAATTAACCAAAACCAAAACTAATAGTATAAGCCTATGTAAAATAAAATGCATAAAAAAAGTGCCGAAATGCTGTAACATTATCGACACTTATTAGATTGAATTTCTCTCTGTAAAGAGTAATTCAGTTCGTTTCTTAAAATACACGCGAATCAGTATTAATCAAAACAAACCAAAATTATGAAAAAACCAGTTGGTAAACAACGATTACTCCATCGAATCATGAAAATAACACTATTTCAGTTTGTCTTAGCACTTATATTTTCAAGTGTTACAATGGCAAACAGTGTAAATGGGCAAAAAAAATTAGATACAAGAGTTACAATTACAGTTGAAAATTTAACTCTAGACAACGCATTATCTAAAATTGAAAAGTCGGCACAAGTAAAATTTTCTTATAATTCAAGATTACCTCAATTAAACCAAAAGGTTAGTATTGAGGCAAATCAGGAAACTCTATCTAGTATTCTTAATAGAATTCTAGCGCCTTTTAATATCACTTTTTCTGAAGTAAGCAATCAGATTGTTTTGCAAAAAAATGTGGCAACAGATCCATTTTCTGCGACAGCAAATCATGATGCTTTATCAAATATTTTCACTCCAGGTCCAATTATTAAAGGAAAAGTAACAGACGTTACAGGAAGTCCGCTTCCTGGCGCAACAGTAATGGCTAAAGGGACTAAAATTGCAGTTTTGACTGATTTTGATGGGAATTTCTCTATCGAAATGCCAGTAAACAGCACTACTTTAGTGATTTCTTATGTGGGAATGGAGACTAAAGAAATTGACGCTTCAAATACTTCGCCAACTATTGTTTTGACTGAATTAGGTCAAAATTTAAAAGAAGTTGTGGTAACAACAGGTTATGAAAAAACTTCTAAAAGAACATTTACTGGTGCTATAAGCAAAATTTCTGGTGCCGAATTAAAAGTTGATGGTGTTGTTGACGTAAGCCGAATGATCGAAGGAAAAGCGGCCGGAGTTACAGTGCAGAATGTTACCGGAACTTTTGGTACAGCTCCTAAAATTACAGTTCGTGGTTCGTCTTCAATTTTTGGAGATACAAAACCGCTTTGGGTAATTGACGGTGTTGTTCAAGAGGATATTATCAATCTAACATTTGCCGATTTAGCTTCTGGTAATTCTGAAACCTTATTGAGTTCATCTGTTGCAGGTTTAAATGCAAATGATATTCAAAGCATTGAAATTCTTAAAGATGCATCGGCTACGTCAATTTATGGTTCAAGATCTTTAAACGGAGTTGTTGTTGTAAATACAAAACAAGGACGTAGAGATTCTCCATTAAAAATAAGTTATGCTTTAGAACAAACTGCGAGAACGGTACCAAATTACAGCCAATATGATATTTTGAATTCGCAGGAATCAATGAGTATTTTTAAAGAAATGGAAGCAAAAGGATATCTTGATCTTCCATCAACTGTTAACGGAAGATATGGTGGAGCATATAATCTGTTAGGAAGAGCAATCAATACTTATAATCCTGAAACTGGAACTTATTTAGTAAATAACGACCCAGTTAGCCGAAATAATTTCTTGAAGAAATATGAGATGGCTAATACAGACTGGTTCAGTACTTTATTTAGACCTTCATTGACTCAGAATCACTCTTTAAGTTTTTCTGGAGGAGGAAAAAACAACACATTTTATGCCTCTTTAGGATATTACACAGATCCGGGATGGACAATTGCTGACGATGTAAAACAATTATCATCAAACATCAAAGGAACATTTTTTATCAATGATAAATTAAATATTACATTATCAACACTTGCTTCTATTCGTGATCAGGGCGCTCCTGGAAGTTACGAAAGTGAAAAAGATGTTGTTTTTGGAAAAGTAACTCGTGATTTTGATATCAATCCTTTTAACTACGTTTTAAATACAAGTAGAACTTTGAGACCTTATGATGAAAATGGAAACCTGGAATATTACAGAAACAACTGGGCTCCAATGAATATCATCAATGAGTTAGCAAATAACTTCATGGAGATTAAGGTAAAAGATATTCGTTTTCAAATGGATTTAGATTATAAAATCAATCCGCATTTGACTTATAATTTAACGGCTTCTGCGCGTTACGCAAATACTACTCGCGAGCATAAAATTTTAGAAGGTTCGAATGTTGTAGGTGCATACAATGCTATGGAAAATACGCTTGTGAGAGATGCAAATATCTTTTTGTATCAAGATCCAAATGATTTGACAGCGCCAAAGGTTTCGGTATTGCCAAATGGTGGTTTTTTACGAAAGTTCACTAATGATATGACTTCTTATAACATCAGAAACAGTGTTAGTTACAGAAACACATTTAATGAAAAACATGAACTAGAAGGTTTCTTCGGGACAGAGATGAGAGTTGTTGACAGAAGCAGTGATAACTTTGTTGCGGCGGGAATTCAGTATGACAGAGGATTAACAGCATTTACAGATCCGAGATTATTGGAAAAAATCATCAATGCCGGAGATTCTTACTACGGTTTTAATGAAGAAAAAGAAAGAACGGTTGGTTTTTTTGGAAAAGTTGGTTACACATATGATCGTCGTTATACAGCTTCGGTTACAGGACGTTATGATGGATCAAACAGACAAGGAGACAGTGGTTCGTCAAGATGGCTTCCAACCTATACTTTCAGTGGAAAATGGAATCTTTCTGAAGAAAATTTCATGAAAAATGTTGAATCTGTAAACAGTTTAAGTTTAAGAGGATCTTACGGTTTAACAGCAACTGCAGGACCTGCAACAAACTCTTTGGCTATTTACAAAAGTTTTATCACGGATCGCTTGAATCTTGATGACAGAGAAACTGGAATCAGAATTGATGAATTGCAAAACGGTGATTTGACTTGGGAAAAACAATATGAAACCAATTTAGGTGTTGATCTTGGAATGTTTCGTAATCGAATTGCTTTAACAACAGATATTTACCGCCGTAAAGCATTTGACTTGGTTGATTATGTTATTACTTCAGGTGTTGGAGGACAACGTATTAAGCAAGGAAATAATGCCAATATGGAAACAAAAGGTCTTGAAGTTGGTTTTACAACAAGAAATATTGTTGCTGATAAATTTAAATGGTCAACAACACTTAATTTCTCTGTTTATAGTCAAAAAATCACAAAATTGGAGAACAAGCCAACAACATTTGATTTGATCGACGGAAATGGAGGAAACACAATCGGTCATCCAAGAAATTCATTGTATTCGTACCAATTTACAGGTTTAAATCAACAAGGACTTCCAACTTTTATTATGCCAGAAGGGGAGACAGATAATATCACTGGTGCTGATTTTCAGGACAATAAAGATGTTACAAAATATTTAAAGTATGAAGGTTCTATTGAGCCAAATAAATCACTTGGTCTTGCTAACACATTTACATACAAAGACTGGTCATTATACATATTTTTCGTTGGTTCTGGCGGAAACAAAGTTCGTTTGAATCCTGTTTACGACAGTACTTATGATGACTTAACGGTATTTACAAAAGATTTCACAAACCGTTGGATTAATCCTGGGGACGAAAACTTTACAAATGTTCCGGTAATTGCAGATCAGAGACTTAATGCAAATTATGGAGGAGAGCGTACGCTTGCAAGAGCTTACAATACTTACAATTATTCTGATGTGAGAATCGCAAGCGGTGATTTCGTGAGATTGAAGAATATTTCATTAAGCTGGGAATTTCCTAGAGATTTCAAAAAGAAAATTGGCGTAAGCACATTTACTTTAAAAGGATCTGCAGTAAATCCTTGGTTGGTATATTCGGATAAAAAACTAAACGGACAAGATCCTGAATTTAGAAATTCTGGTGGTGTTGCCTTGCCAGTCACGTCTCAATATACTTTTACTCTAAACATTTCATTATAATATTTAAAATTATGAAAAAGATAAAAATAACTTTATTTCTATTAGTACTTCTAAGTATTACTAGTTGTGATGATTTTCTTTCTGAAAAACCAGATAATAGAACCGAAATAGATACACCTGAAAAAATCTCTGAATTATTAGTAAATGCGTATCCGCAAGACAGTTATTTTGATTTTGCAGAAACAATGTCTGATAACGTTTTTGACAGTGGCTTGGCAAATACATTGAGAAAAAACGAGCAAAACTACAATTGGGAAATTCAAAGTGAAACAGATACTGACAGTCAAGCCGCATATTGGGATGCTTGCTACAGAGCGATTGCTCACGCTAATAAAGCATTAGAAGCTATTGAACAATTGGGAAGCCCAAAAAGTCTTAATCCCCAAAAAGGTGAGGCATTATTAGCCAGAGCCTATGCGCATTTTATGTTAGTTTCTTTTTGGTCACAGCGTTACAATCCAGCGACAGCTGCTAAAGATTTGGGAATTCCATATGTAACAAAACCAGAAACGGCTTTGATTACGAAATACACGCGAAATACAGTTGCAGAAGTTTTTGATTTTATTCAAAAAGATATGGAAGAAGGTTTACCGTATGTTGACAAATGATTATTCTGAACCTAAATTCCATTTTAATAAAGAGGCTGGAAAAGCTTTTGCAAGCCGTTTTTATTTGATAAAAGGAAATTGGGACAGAGTTATCGAATTGTCAAATGATTTAGGTTCTCGTCCTGACGGGAAATTAAGAGATTATGCTTCTTATAAATTAAACGATTTTCAGACACAAAATATGCGTTACGCAAGCAGCAACGAACCTACAAACTTGCTTGTTGCTTCTCCAGAATCATATTATGCAAGAGCTTCTTATTCGGGTTCAAGCGAAGCCGTTTTTTCCTTTCAGGAACTGATATGATGAGATCATTGGAACTCCGACTAATATTTTTGGAAAACAATGGCAGTATTCAATTTATTCTAAAAACAGCTTTATAACAGCTTTTGTACCAAAATTTTAGGAATATTTCAAATACACTAATGTAACTGCAAATATTGGAAATGGTTATTTGGAGAAGTTTTATTGAAAGATGAGTTTTTTTTAAACCGAATTGAGGCTCATGTCATGAAAGGCAAATTGCTGAAGCCAATGCTGAGTTAGAGTATTTTCTATCAACAAGAACAACTAACTATAACCCTACAACTGATAAACTTACAGAAGCTAAATGGTGACAAAATATCCGGTAATTGCAAATGAATACACGCCATATTATACAATGACACCAGTTCAAACTTCTTATATCAAGGCAATTGCTGAAACCAGAAGAAGAGATTTTATTCATGAAGGCATGAAGATGGTTTGATGTTAAGCGATTTAATATCGTAGTAAAACACGAAATTATGGAAAGCCAACAAACACTTTTGTAAAAGACGATAAACGCAGGGCAATGCAAATTCCGCTCCAGTGCTTCTAAGCAATGGTATTGAGTAAAATCCTAGATAAAATTTTAATTCAAGAGATTATGAAATTATGAAAATATAGAACAATATAAAGCAGGCTTGTTTTTAGGTGAGTCATTACACTTTTTCCTGCGCCATGAAGAGCCAGCTGACAGAAAGCCAGTTGGATTACTCACAACCAACAAAAAACAGCCCTGGATAATTGGATTACCACAAATTATTTGGTTCCTTATAATATAAATGTACAATACAAATGGAATCAAAATACGGTGGATAATAACAGATATTTATATCCGCCATTGATTGAAAAAGTACAGCCTGCGCTTGAAATCGTTCTGAAACAAATCTGGCTGGAAAGTTATAAAACATTGGTGGGCCGATTTCGTAAAGAAAATTGCTCCAAGAGAATTTGTTTTGGTTGGAGGCGTAAACTCTAACACTAATGGAACTAAAACTTTAGGTTTAGCAGAAGGAGGACAGCGTGTTACTCTTTTTGAAACTGGATTATGTAGACAAAAAGAACAGAGAAAATATCAAACAGTTTCTTCATACTATTCAGCACGAATATGTTCATATTTTGAATCAAAACAAACCTTTTGATGAAAAATCATGGGCAGCAAATTACGCCTTCTGGCTACACAGCGAGCTGGCATTTGTACACAGATGCTGAATCAAGAGAAATTGGTTTTATAACAAATTATGCACGAAGTAATATCAACGAAGATTTTGCAGAAATGGCGTCGATGATGTTGATCAATTCTAAAAGCAGAGTATGCTGCAATTTTAGCGGGAATTAAAAATGCAACTGCTGTTGCTCAAATTAAAGCCAAAGAAGCTCTAGTAGTTAAGTATTACAAAGATGCTTACAATATGGATTTCTATGCTTTGCGCGACCAGGCCGAAAAAAATACAAACGCCGTAATAAACAACTAATAAATGAAGATTATGAAAGCAAAAAATATATTGAAATATCTGGTTTTAATACTAATTTCATTGCACTTTTTTGGCTCAGCAGTACCGATGCAGAACAGAAATTTGACCAGACACCAACAGAGCGATTAAACGCACAGAAAAAAGAATTAAGCGATCTTTTGCTTACGTCAGAGTACGGATGGAAAGCGGTTTATTTTACTGATAACACCATTTTAGGGGGTTACACACACTTGTTTAAATTTGCTGCTGATGGAACCGTTCAAATGGCATCCGATTTTGACAGCGATACAAAAACGTATAAAAGTGAATACGCTATTCAGACAGGAAGCACGGTAAGTTTGACGTTCACAACTAAAAACAGAATTCATCTTTTGTCAGATTCAGATAGTTATCCAATTGATGTATTACGCGGAAAAGGTTATTTAGGCGATTTTCAGTTTTTGTATTACGGACAGGAAAATGGTGAAATCATTTTTAAAACAAACAGAACTGTTCAGGAACTTCGTTTCGTAAAAGCAACTGCCGATGATTGGGCGAATCTTCCAAAACATACTATAATGGAGCAGAATGTTATAGGTTCTGATGAGCGTCCATTGTTTAGATTGTTAGAAACAAATGACGGAACAACAAAACATAATTTGATTTTAGTTTTGCTGTTGAAACCAGATTTGCAGAAGCAAATTCATTAGAATCTGGTTTTGCAATGACTTATGATATGGGAATCGCTTATACACCTGATGGTATTATTGTAAGTCCTGCAGTTCAAGTTGGTAGTCAAAAATTATCTGTTTTTAAATATAATGCTGTCGATGGAAGTTTTACAGCAACAGGAACTGGAGGAGTAACTGCAACAATTAAATATAGCACAAAACCTTTGATTTTAACAGAGGATTATAAGTCTTTACTAGACGGGAAACCTCAGATTGTTTTAGGTTATATTGCGGCGAATTTATACACTGCTCCAACAACTTCAAAATTTTGTAAAGCATTGTTAGATAAAGCAAATGCGACTCTTCCTGCAAATCAAAAAATCAGCAGAATTCAGATTTATTTTAATTCTGCTTTTGGAAATTATATTGAGTATCGTTTTGGTGGAGGAAAACCTAGTGTTTACCACAACTTTACAACTAGTGAAGATGCAACAAATAAAACAATTATTCTAACCCACGATTCTTGGGATAATGGTACGGCATATATCCCTGCGCCAGCTTTCCTAAAAGAACTTGATGATGAATTTTTTAATTCTAAAGGTTTATATATCAAAAAGGAAAGTTTTAAAATAACGTATAGTAATACTATTTGGACATTAACAAGTTCAACTTCGAATTTTAGAATAACGACTTATCAACTATAATTAATTTTTAGTTTTATTTTTAATTTTGGAGAAAAAGCAACTCAATATTTTTTGAGTTGCTTTTTTTCAAATTCAAGTTTTTTTTAGAAATTTAAAGAGAATATAAATAAAAGTTGTAGAAATTATGATAAAAAAAATTATAACACCAGTGAATACAATATTCTTTTTCTGGGGATTAGTATTATTGACGTTTTCAGAATCATATCCGCAGTACACAAGATATTATTTATATGCATCTATTGCTGCAATTCTTCCAATAATGATTTTTGATCTTAGAAAACAGAGAAAAGAAGACAAACAAAACGGAACAGCAAAATTTCAATCGGCCATTTATAGAATGCTTATTATGGCAGTAATGTTAGGAATCGCTTATTTTATAACGAAACAAAATCACATCTAAATTTATACTTTTGTTTTTATTTTTTTGAGCGAAAAGCAACTCCTGTTTTGGAGTTGCTTTTTTTTCTTGTTTAAGAAGATTATATGCCATTTTTTGTATTCCAAATTTTATTAAACGCCCAAATAATCTATATTTGTAGTTCAAAAAATAAAAACGAATACCTTAATATGAAATTACTAGAAGGAAAAGTAGCCATCATTACGGGCGCTAGTCGCGGAATTGGAAAAGGAATTGCAGAAGTTTTTGCTAAACATGGTGCAAATGTAGCATTTACATATAGTTCATCTGCTGCATCTGCAGAGGCTTTGAGGCTGAATTGAATAGCTTTAGGAGTTAAAGCAAAAGGATATCAATCTAATGCTGCCGATTTTAATGAAGCACAAACTTTTGTTGATGCTGTTTTAGCTGATTTTGGAACTGTTGATATTTTGATCAATAACGCCGGAATTACAAAAGATAATTTATTGATGCGTATGTCTGAAGCTGATTTTGATCAAGTTATTGATGTTAACTTGAAATCGGTTTTCAATATGACAAAAGCGATTCAAAAAACATTTTTGAAACAGCGCGCTGGTTCTATTATCAATATTAGTTCTGTTGTTGGTGTTTCTGGAAATGCTGGTCAAACAAATTATGCTGCTTCTAAAGCAGGTGCGATTGGTTTTACAAAATCTGTGGCACTTGGAATTAGGTTCTCGTAATATTCGTTGCAATGCAATTGCTCCAGGTTTTATTGAAACTGAAATGACTGCAAAATTACCTGAAGATGTAGTAAAAGGATGGAGAGACGGAATTCCGTTGAAACGTGGCGGAACTACTGAAGATGTTGCAAATGCTTGTCTTTTCTTAGCTTCAGATATGAGTGCATACGTTACAGGACAAGTTCTTAATGTTTGTGGTGGAATGCTTACCTAAGATGTTAATTGTTGGTGGTTTGTTGTTTATTGTTCTGCAACCAAAAACTATAAACTAAAAACTAAAAACCCAAACTAAATATATATGACTACAAACACGATTTTATTATTATTGCTTTCTTTAGTAATAGCAGGTGGTTTGTCGTATTTTCAATATTTTTTTAAAGCCAAAAACAAATCAAATGTGATTTGGTTTTTGGCTTTTTTACGTTTTTTGGCCATTTTCGGATTATTGGTTTTATTGATAAATCCAATAATTTCTAAAAGTTCTCTTGAAATCATCAAAACGCCATTGGCAATTGCTGTAGATAATTCAAGCTCAATTCATAGCTTTAAAATCAGATAAAAAAGCTGTTGAATTATACCAAAAACTGATTTCAAATCCTGCTCTTACAGGAGAAATTTGAAATTCAGTCCTATCAATTTGATGCCGATTTTAAGCCTTCTGATAAATTTGATTTCAAAGGAAAACAAACCAATCTCGATGAAGTTGCCAAAAACTTAAAAAGCATCAACAAAAACCTGACTTTCCCAACAGTTATAATTACTGATGGAAATCAGACTACAGGAAACGATTATGTTTATCGATTTGATCCTGTCAATAAAGTTTATCCTTTGGTTGTGGGAGATACAACTACTTTTTTCGATTTAAAAATCAATCAGTTAAACGTAAACAAATACGCTTTTCATAAAAATAAATTTCCTGTCGAAGTTTTTCTGCAGTATTCTGGTGACAAAGCCACAACTGCCGATTTTACAATTTCGCAGGGAAATTCGGTTGTTGCCAAAGAGAAAGTTTCTTTTTCTCCATCTAAAAAAACAGCTTCTATCAATTTGCTTTTACCGGCAGATAAAGTAGGATTGCAGATTTTTAGAGCCTCAATTTCCTCAAATGTAAAAGAGAAAAACAGCTATAATAATATCAAGAACTTTGCTGTCGAAATAATCGATCAAAAATCTACAATTGCAATAGTTTCTGCTATAAATCATCCCGATATTGCGGCTTTAAAACGTTCAATAGAAGTTAATGCACAGCGTAAAGTTATTTTGGTTAAACCAAATGATATCAATCAATTACAAGAAGCTTCTGTTTTGGTTTTATACCAGCCAAACGGTTCTTTCAAAGCCGTTTTCGACAACAATAAAAATGCAGGAAGAAATACATTTATCATTACCGGAAATAGCACCGATTTCAATTTTTTAAACCAGCAGCAAAACAATCTGATTTTTAAAATGAGCGGACAAACGGAAGATTATTTATCGGAGTTTCAATCTCAGTTTAATTTATTTGCGATTGATGATATTGGTTTTGAAAATTTCCCTCCGTTGCAAAATGCATTCGGAACTATCACAACAAACGGAAATGTTTCAGTTTTACTTTCTTCAAGAATTAGAAATGTTTCTACAAATGCACCATTATTGGCTTTCGCCGAAAATCAAGTAAAAAGAACTGCTTTCCTTTTAGGAGAAAATAGCTGGAAATGGCGTTTGCAAAGTCATATTGACAATCAGTCATTTGAAAAATATGATATTTTTGTAGATAAAATAATTCAGTTTTTAGCAACTTCGACTTCAAAAAAATCATTGGTAGTAACGCATGAAAGTTTTTACAATTCGGGAGATGAACTGGTTATCAATGCGCAATATTTCAATAAAAACTATGAATTTGACGAGAAAGCAAGATTAACAATTTCAGTTACAAATGCAGAAACGAAGCAAAACAAAAACTACGATTTATTAAAAGGAAATAATTCATATTCTGTAAATTTAGACGGATTAACAGCTGGAAAATACAATTTCACTGTAAAGGAGTTAAATTCAAATACTTCGTATTCAAGTCATTTTGAGATTTTAGATTTTGATATCGAAAAACAATTTGTAAATCCAGACGTTTTAAAATTAAAGCAATTGGCCTTACAAACAAACGGAAAAGCTTTCTTTGAAAATCAGTCTGACGATTTGATTAACATGCTTTTAGAAAATAAAGAATACAAATCAATTGAAAAAAACGTTTCAACTAAAACTCCAATAATTGATTGGGTTTGGTTGTTAATCTTAATTGCTGCTTTATTAACAACGGAATGGTTTGTTAGAAAATATAATGGTTTGTTGTGATGTTATAAATCGAATTCCTTCTAGCTTTATTTAATTATATGTTTGTGAATTAAAAGTCTAAATTATGAAAGTTAAATTCTTGTTTATTGTAGCAATTTTGATGATAACTTTTTGTTTTTTTTCATTTTCAAAGACAAATAATACTACCAAAAGCAATCTTTTGGAAAATACGATTCAGCAACGTTTTCAATTACCTCAGGGATTTGTGAGAGAAGAGGAATCTAAAACTTCGTTTGATTTTTTTTTACGAAATCTTCCATTAAAACCATTGGGTTCAAATGTTTTGTATTTTGATGGAACTATAAAACCAAATCGAAACGTTTATGAAGCGGTTGTGGATTTACCCATTGGAAAACAGGATTTGCATCAATGTGCTGATGCCGTGATGCGTTTACGAGCGGATTATTTTTACAGCCAAAAACAGTACGATAAAATACATTTTAATTTTACAAATGGCTTTCGAGCTGATTTTAGTAAATGGGTCGCAGGTTACAGAATTGCATTTAAAGGCAACAAAACTAGTTGGGTTAAAACTGCAAAACCATCTGACAGTTATGAAACTTATTGGAAATACTTAGAGACGGTTTTTATGTATGCAGGAACGGCTTCGTTAGAAAAAGAACTGAAACCAATTAATGTTTTAGACATAAAAATAGGGGATGTTTTTATAAAAGGAGGCTTTCCAGGTCACGCTGTTATTGTAGTTGATATAGCTGTGAATCCAAAAAACAATCAAAAAGTTATGCTTTTAGCACAAAGCTATATGCCTGCACAGGAAATTCAAATATTGAAAAATCCAAATAGTAGTTCGTTAAGTCCTTGGTACACTGTCGATTTTGGAACTTCTCTGAAAACCCCCGAATGGACTTTTAATTCCTCACAATTAAAACGTTTTTAAATGAAAAGATTCTTTTTTTTAGTCCTTATCTTTCAAAATGCTTTTTCTCAAGAAATTCCATTGAATGTTCAAAAATTAATTAAAGCATATCCAGATCAAATTATTGGTTATAAAGACAATAAGATTATTTTTAGTGATAAATCAAATCTAATTTATGATGATTTTAAAAATAAAACGAATCAAGAATTATTAGATAATCCTGATATTGAGGATCAATTTAAGTTTGTTTATAATAAAGCAGGTAAGAATTTAATTCCAAAGGAAGATCCGGGAAGAATTCGAAATGAAGTTTTTTTTAAGAAAATTTACGGTAATTCAAAATCAGAAGTTGAATCAAAAATGACTGAAATTATTTGGTGTCCAAAATTAGTCAATCAGAAAATAAAAGTAACAACCGTAAATGGGATTGATAAAATAGTAAAAAAACTCTCAGCAGAATTAGATAATAATCCAGAATTTAAAAAATACATTACTGATATTGGAGGTACATTTAGTTGGAGAAAAATTTCAGGAACAAACCGATTGAGTATGCATAGTTATGGAATGACAATAGATATTAATGTCAAAAATTCTAATTATTGGCAATGGGATTGTAAATGTAAAGATGAAGAAGTTACTCTTTTGTATAGAAATGAAATTCCCCTCAAGCTAGTTTCAATTTTTGAAAAATACGGCTTTATTTGGGGAGGAAATTGGAAACATTATGACACAATGCATTTTGAATATCGACCTGAACTTTTGTTATAAATTTTAAAATTATTTATTGCAAAAAAAATATTACGAAAGTGGATTAGGAATTAAAAATTTATGATTATGGATTTCAGGCTAAAAGTATTTTACACCGTTGCGCTCCGTCTTAATTTTACTAAAGCGGCAACAGAGTTGTATATTACACAGCCAGCGGTTTCTAAACATATTCAAGAATTAGAAGAAACTTATAAAACAAAGTTGTTTGAGCGAAATGGCTCTAAAATCGCCTTAACTCCAGCAGGTCAAATTTTACTGAAACATACTAAAGAAATCTTTGAAATTTATCGTGAAATTGATTTTGAAATGAGTTCATTTATTAATGAACGCCAAGGTTTATTGAGATTAGGAGCAAGTACAACTATTTCTCAATATATAATTTCGCCTATTTTAGCACGTTTTCATCAAAAGCAAAAAGACATAAAAGTCAATTTACTGAACGGAAATACTGAACAAATCGAAAATGCTTTAATCAATAAAGAAATTGAAATTGGTATCGTTGAAGGACAATCTAAAAATCAATCCATAAAATATATTCCATTTTTAAAAGACGAATTGGTTTTAGTCTGCAGTAATAATAACCCATTTGCAAAACAGAATGAAATTTCTTTAAAGATTTAAAATCAATGAAATTCATAACCCGTGAGCGCGGATCTGGAACACTTGAAGTTATTGAGTTTGAGTTAAAAAAAGCAGGCCTTAAATTTTCAGATTTGCAAATTGAAATGCAGTTAGGAAGTACAGAAAGCATAAAATCCTATTTATTAAATTCAGATTGTTTTGCTTTTATGTCCATTCATGCTGTGAATAAAGAGTTGAAAAACAAAGAATTAATTGTTTTGGATGTTGAAAATTTAGAAATTGAAAGATATTTTTACATCATTACGTTATTAGGAAAGTCAGATGCTTTATCCGAGCTGTTTATTCAGAATATTGCATCTCATTATAACTTGAAGTTATAGCGGATTGTTTTTTAGAATTAGCTAATTCCGTTTAATCGGCGGAACTTTGCTGCATAATAATCAATTTTTTTATTTTGAAAACTAAGCAACATACCGCATCACATTTATTTGAAATTAATAATTTGTTACAGCAACTAATTTTTGCTGTTATAATACTATTATGCTTGTTTTCGATAATTTCTCCTCCAATTGCTTTATTGCTTGGAGTGGTAACGGTAAATGTCTTCGGAAATCCTTTTGTGGAATTTAATGCCAAAGCAATCACATTTTTATTACAGTTTTCTGTTATTGGCTTAGGTTTCGGAATGAATGCATCAAGTGCATTTTCTGCAGGAAAAGAAGGTTTTGTTTTAACTATATTTTCAATTTTTAGTACATTGCTCTTCGGATTTCTGTTAGGGAAATGGCTTAAAACTGAGAAAAAAACATCGCATTTAATTTCATGCGGAACGGCAATTTGTGGAGGAAGTGCGATCGCTGCAATTTCTCCAGTAATTAAATCAAATGAAAATCAGACCTCTATCGCTTTAGGCGTAATTTTTATTCTGAATTCAATTGCCTTATTTGTTTTTCCATTCATAGGACATCAGCTTGATTTATCACAAAAAGATTTCGGATTATGGTGCGCTATTGCAATTCATGATACAAGTTCTGTGGTTGGTGCAACTAACAAATACGGAGCCGAGGCTTTACAAATAGCGACAACAGTAAAACTAGCAAGAGCATTATGGATCATCCCAATTTCACTTTTAACTGCAGTAATTTTCAAAAATAAAAACTGCAAAAATTAAGATTCCGTATTTTATTGGATTGTTTATTATAGCAATGCTTTTAAATTCGTATGTTCCAAATGTTTCTGTTTTTGCACCACATATTGTAAATCTGGCTAAAATTGGTTTAACTATTACATTATTTTTAATTGGTGCAACTTTAAATGTAAATACTTTAAAATCAGTAGGGGTGAGACCATTGCTTCAAGGTGTTTTTCTTTGGGTTTTTATTGCAGTTTTAAGTTTAGTATCGATTATTTATCTAGGTTAAATTATTTTACATTTGAGAATTTCACAATTGGTTCACCTATCATTTTATAGAATTTTCCTTTAAACGAAAAACGCCTTTCAATATCAAAATCAAAGTGTTTTTTAGTTTTTGCCATTTGAGCTAATTCTTTCGGAAAGTCAACTTCAAATTCGTCTTCGGCTTGTGCGGCTTTATCAAAAGAACCATTTGTTTTGATGATAATATCTCTGAAATGTTTTTTAGTAGTGTCATTTACAACAGTATAAGAACTAGACCATTGGGCGCTTGCAACGTTTGTCATCTGATAATATGGAACTTCTAATATAGACTGATATTTGCCTTCAAATCCGGCAACAAGATAAAGCCAACCTTCAAAGGGTCCGCCAGCGCCTCCATTAATATGCAGGAATGTAAAGGCAAATTGATCTTCACCAATTTCTACAAGTTTAGGTTTTGGAGCTTGTGAAAATGCTCCAAATGCAGCAACGGCTGGCTGAAAGGATCGCATTTCCCAAATTGTTTCATTTTTGGCAAATTTTGCAACACCAACAAGACCTCCAGAAAATCGGCCGGTTTGTAATCCGTCTTCATCACCTTGGGAATGATTAAAAAATACTAATTTGAACTTGTTTCCTTTAGAATCTGAATAATCAATATTGGCAAGAAGTCTTGTTGCAATGCCTTCTGTATAAGGAAATAATTGATCGCCTTCAACGCCGTTTACATCAGTAAAAGGTGCAGGTTTACAAGTTTTACATTTCCAATTTATAAATGTATTATGATCAGAAAGATTAAATAGTTTTCCAGGAAACAGCTTTTGCATTGTTTTTATTCCGTCAAAAGGTTCCGAAATTTTAAGCACTCTTTTTGGATTCAAAATGGTATCACTGACATTTTTTAATTGCAGATTAGATTGTTGTGCAAAACAAAAAGAGGTAGAAAGAAATATAAAGTTTATAAAATAAAGGCGCATATTTGTAAGATTTAACTTGATGTCAAACTTACAAATAAAAAATGTTCTAACATGAACTTAAATTACTTATGTGGTGTCAAAATTGTAAAAAATTAAATTAAAAGAATCTTAATTAGTAAATTCTTTGAATTATCTTTAAATGACGATAAATTTGCACTTCCAAATACAAAATTACAAAATGAAAAACTTCAAAATGAGGCCAAGATTAATCGCTTTCTTTGCATTAGTTATTGGTTTTTTTACCCTTTCATGGGGAATCGTTGGTCACGAACGAATTAATAAAGCAGCTGTAATGGCTTTGCCAAACCAGGTTCAAATATTTTTTTACAATCATATTGATTTTATTACACAAGAAGCTTCTGTTCCGGACATTCGTAAATATGCTTTAAATTATAAAGATGAAAATCCTAGGCATTATTTTGATATGGAAAATTTTGCGTTCTATTGATAGTATTCCGAAAACTATAGAAGAAGCAAAAAAAAATATAATGCTAAATTCTTAAACGACAATGGTATTTTGCCATGGTATATTGAAGATATGATGGCAAAATTAACCAAAGCTTTTAAAGATAAAAACAGAGCTGAAATCTTATTTCTTGCTGCCGATTTAGGTCATTATATTGGTGATGCGCACATGCCATTGCATACTTCTGCAAATCATGATGGACAATTGAGCGATCAAAAAGGAATTCATTCTCTTTGGGAAAGCAGATTACCTGAATTGTTTGCTAAAAATTACAAGTTAAATGTTCCTCAGGCACATTATTATCAAGATGTTCATAAAGCAACCTGGGATATCATTAAGGACACACACAGTCTAGTACAGCCTTTATTAGATGTAGATAAAAAGTTAAGAACTTCAACTCCTGAAAATCAGGTTTTTGTTGTTGATGCAGATGGAAAAGTGGTTAAAAGCAAAATATAATTCGGCTAATTTTCAGATGCATATGCTGAAAAATTGACACAAAGAATTAAATGGAATGGTGGAAAGTCAAATGAGAAAAGCCATTGAGGCAACTGCTAGTTTTTGGTATACTGCATGGGTAAATGCTGGAAAACCAGATTTAAGTGATTTAGATTCACCAGCAGTTACACAAAGAAATTATCAATTTTTAAAAGATGATTTAAAACTATATCAAAATGGAAACCTTTTCGGAATGAGAAACCAAAATGACTAAATTTGTCAAGTTAAAATTTAATTTTAGTTTCAAGTTTCAAGTTTCATGTTTGAAATGTTAACATAGAATTTAGTAAAAAGCCTCAAATTCAATACGAATTTGAGGCTTTTTTAATTCATTCCAGGTAAACCTGAAACCTGAAACCTGAAACCTGAAACAAAATAAACTTGAAATAAAAATAATTCTACTTCTGATATTTCTTTTCTTTCAGCATATCTGATGCTGTTTGATAAAACGAAATTGTTTCATTAACCAAATCAGTTCTTTCTGTTTTCATTGGAATCTCATCGTATCTATTTGAAATTCTGGAGCAACTCCAGACTTTGGTTTTATTTTCAATTCAAATTGTTTTACTTGTTGCTTTGGAGATAAAATGGTTAAAACATTATCTTTTATCAAACCTAAATCCTGATAAGTTGCAATAAAAGCTCTTGGTTTATAATCTGGTTTTAAAAACATCTTGCCCAAAAAATTTACTTTGATAATTAAAATGTAGCAATCCAAAAAGAGTAGGCATCAGGTCAATTTGAGACATTAATTTATTGCATTCTGCTGGCTTTTTACCAGGGCTATAAATAAAAGCCGGAATTCTGTATTTATCAAGTGGTAATTGTGTTTTTCCGGCACTTGAAGCGCAATGATCTGCAACAATTACAAAAACAGTATTTTTAAACCATGGTTGTTTGCTTGCCATTTCAAAGAATTTTCTCGAAGCATAATCTGTATATTTCACGCCACCATCACGTGATTTGATGTCACCAGGAATGTCAATTTTATTGTTAGGGTAAGTAAAAGGCCTGTGATTACTTACAGTCATAATATGATTAAAGAAAGGTTTGTTATCTTTTGCTTCCAGACTCATCACCTTTATTGCTTTGTTGTACATATCTTCATCACAAACGCCCCAAACGTTTGAAAATGTTATTTCTTCAGGTGAAAAACTTCCCTTGTCTACAATTTCGTAACCGTTTCCAGAATAGAAATCCTGCATATTGTCGAAGAATGCATCTCCACCATACATGAATTTCACATTGTAGCCTTTTCGTTTGAAAATAGATCCTGTCGAAAATTTGTTTTTATTGTCTTCTCTTTTTACAACACTTTCTCCGGCTGTCGGTGGTAAACATAAGGTAACGGCTTCCAATCCACGAACGGTTCGGTTTCCGGCAGCATACAAATTGGTAAATTGGAGACTTTTTTGTGCAAGCTATCTAAAAAGGAGTAATATTTTGATAGTTTCCATAAGCTTTCATAAAATCAGCACTGTAACTTTCAATCGTAATTAAGACTACATTTTTATGATTTTCAAGAGAATCACCATTAATCGTTCGGGTTGTGTTTTCTCCTGAAATAGTGGGAAATTGTCGTTTTTAAATTGTAAACGCTTTTCGACTTGGAAGTGTTTTATAAAATTTTAAATAATCAAGTTTATTATTCTCAAAGGCTAAATAAAATTTGTATAAACCATTTGCCTGCAATTCATTAACAAAAATATTTTTAGAGTTTTCTGTTTTTGCAAACATTGGAATTGCGATTAATGAAATTGAAATAGAACAATATATATTCCAGAGAATTTGATTTTTTCACCAAGATTCGGAATTTCTTTTATAAATTTTGCCGAATTCTTCAGAATAAAATAAGTAATTGTTCCGGATACCAGAAACAAGGCAGAAAACAAAGGAATTACAGGGTATGACTGCATGATGTTTCCAATTACTTCATTTGTATAAATCAGGTAATTAACAGCGATAAAATTGTATTTTACACCGAATTCATTCCAAAAGAAATATTCGCTTAAACCATTTTGAAGAATCAATACAACGTACAAGAAAGATCACAAATGCAAATATCCAAAAACGTATTTTGTCTCTCCATTTTGGCAAAAAAAGAAAATGCCGCAAAAAGAGCCGTTTTAATTCCGATGAAAATTAAAACGATTCTTGGCAGTGCTCCTCCGTATTCATCAAAAATACTTTTTCCGGAAGCTACATAAATAACTAAGGCAACAAATGCTCCAAGAATAATAAATCCGAAGGCTTATTATATTTTAGAGTTGGAAACAAAAATTAAATATAGCCATAAGAAATACACTAGCTATAATAAAGACAAAAAAATCTGAAATTAATCCCAAAGTAAAGATTTTCAGACTATTGAAGAATTGTAAAAGCTGCTTTGTGTTATTGGATGGAAAAAGAGAACAATTCGCAAAAGAAAACTAATAACAAAATAGAAAAGTGCGAGATTGTAAAAAGGTGAAAGTTTCTTGTAAAAAATCATTGCATTATAATTTGTGCAAAGTTAATTTGCATTTAATGAATGTGAGGATGAAGTTATGCTTTTACCTTACTTAGTGTTAACTTAATGTTTTCTTAAGATGAGAATTTTGGTTTTATTTATCGATTTTTAAGCAGATATTAAGCGATTTCTGTGCATGAAAATATGTATCTTTGAGCGATTGAACAATTAGAAATTAATCTAAATTATAAATCAAAATATGCATATTTTAATAGTAGAAGATGAGTTGGGAATTGTACAGTTTTTGCAACAGGGATTGCAGGAAGAGGGGTATGAAATAACTACTGCTAATGATGGTTCAAAAGGATTTGAATTGGTTCAGAATCATCAATTTGATTTGATTTTATTGGATTGGATGCTCCCTAAAATCAATGGTTTAGATTTGTGTAAAGCCATAAGAATTAAAGACCAAAAACACCAATCATTTTTTTAACTGCAAAAGATACTGTTCAGGAAACTATTGAGGGTCTAAAAGCTGGCGCGAATGACTACATTAAAAAGCCTTTTAGTTTTGAAGAATTGGTAGAGCGTATAAAAGTTCATTTTAGAAATAGAAAAGAAGCACAAAGCAATTGACTCTTGGAACAATAAAAATAGATTTATCTAAACATATTGTATTGAAAAACGATGAAGAAGTTGCCCTGACACAGAGAGAATTTGAATTGTCTGACTTATTTAATTCAGAATAAAGGGAAAGTTTGTACACGAAATCAAATACTAAAAGATGTTTGGGAAATTAATTTTGAATATGATACAGGAGTAATTGATGTTTTTATGAATGCAATTAGAAAAAAGCTGAATTTGAAGATTGAAGAAGATTATATAAAAACAATTCGCGGTATTGGTTACATCGCAAATGACTCTATAAATGGGACAGCTTTCGTTTAAAAACAGAATTGCTTTAAATTATATTATCACAACAGGTTTGTTGATTTTAGTGGTTTTTTCAGTGACTTATTCTATTGTTAAACATACTGTTTACAGTCATATTGATGAAAATATTAATGTCGAAATTCAAGAATCACTTAGAAGAAATTAAAGTCGTAGGCGGTAAAGTGATTCTGATGGATGCAGAAGAATGGAGTGAGCGTGAGCATAATAGCGTAGATGTAAATCCTGTTTTTGTCGAATTTTTAGATCTCAATAAAAAGATTATTGAAAAAGCTCCTAATTTGAAAACTGAAACCCTTGAATTTAATGATTCTGAAATAAAGATATTATGAGTTGTTTGATACCAAAATGGGAAACCACGCAATCAGGCAAATTCAGGTTCCGCTTCATATAAAAAATAAACAAATTGGTTATTTATTGTCGCCATGTCTTTGGCCGATTCAAAAATGGTTTTGAATAACCTTTTTGATATCATGTGTTATGTCATTTTTGATTATTTTGATATTGTTGTTTTTCATCGCCAGATTTTTCGCTGGTAGAAGTATAAAGCCAATAAATGCGATTATAAATACCTCAAAAATAATTACAAAAGACAATTTAAAAACACGAATTCCATTGCCAAAAACACGGGACGAATTGTTTACACTTTCAAAAACAATCAATAATTTATTGAACAGAATTGAAGATGCAATTGAGCGCGAAAAACAATTCACTTCTGATGCTTCACATGAATTGAGAACGCCTTTAACTGTTATTAAAGGAACACTTGAGGTATTTGTTCGTAAGCCTCGGGATAATAAGGAATATGAAGAAAAGATTAATTATTGTATAAATGAAGTTGATCATTTGAATATGTTGGTCGATCAATTGCTTTTAATGGCACGTTTTGAGAATCAGAAACAAAGTATTAATACCGAATCTGTTTATTTAAATGCGTTAATTTTAGATGTTTTAACCTTAAACTCGGAAAAGATAAGCAGTAAAAATATTGACATAAAATTTGATGCTAACTGCCGATTATTATATTCAATCGGATAATTTTTTAGTAATAACGATTCTTAAGAAATATTATTTCGAATGCAATTAAATACACAAACAATGATGGTCATATATTGATTTTTCTTTTAAAGCAAAATTGCAAAACAATATTGAAAATTTCAGACAATGGAATCGGTATTGCAAAAGCTGATTTAGAATCTATTTTAAATCCATTTTTCAGATCAAATTCTACTGATCATCCTGAAATTAAAGGAACTGGATTAGGTTTGTCAATTGTAAAAAGAACAACAGAATTATTGGATATAAAGTTTAAAATTGAAAGTGAAATTAGAAATAGGAACAACAGTTACTTTGACTTTTAATGATAAATAAGAAAACGTTATCGTAAATTGAAAATAACTAGTAAAAAAAGTACTTGAGCTTTTTTTTAACAATAAACTTTAGTTAAGTTAAATTAAAAATTGCTTTTTTATGAAATTAACTAGTATATTTGCAACCGAATCAAAGAATTATAAAATAAACCAAACAATGATTTCAAATCAATTACATCATCATCATTTTCATTATTGCTCTCAAGCGATGTGTTAATGGTATGCATGTAAATCATCATATTTTAAAACCCGTTTGAGTACATCAAGCGGGTTTTTTAATACCAATTCTTTGTACTCAAACTATTAATCAACAAAAAACTAAAAAATGAGTACTTTAAAAATTGCAATTCAAAAATCAGGTCGTTTAAACGAAGACAGCATTCAAATTCTAAAAGATTGCGGTATTTCGATCAACAACGGAATCGACCAGTTAAAAGCCGAAGCTTCAAATTTTCCTTTGAAGTTTTATACCTTAGAAATTCGGATATTCCTCAATATTTAATAGATGGAGTAGTTGATTTAGCCATCGTAGGCGATAATTTATTAGTAGAAAAAGGAAAACGATATCGAAGTGATTCAGAAATTAGGTTTTCAAAATGTAAAGTTTCTGTAGCAGTTCCTAAAACATTAGAATACAATTCGATCCAGGATTTGGCTGGATTGCGAATCGCAACTTCTTATCCAAACACGGTTAATGAATATTTTAGTCAATTCGGATTAACTGTTGATATTCACCAAATTTCAGGATCTGTAGAAATTGCACCAAATATTGGTCTTGCCGATGCAATCGTGGATATTGTTTCAAGCGGAAGTACTTTATTCAAAAATAATTTAAAAGAAGTTGAAGTTATCCTAAAAAGTGAAGCGGTTTTAGCTGTTTCACCAAAAGTTTCTCCGGAAATTCAAAAACACATTGATACTTTAAAATTCAGAATTCAAGTCTGTTTTAAGAGCTCGAAATTCAAAATACATATTGATGAACGTTCCAAATGACAAAATTGATGCAATCGGAAAAATTTTGCCAGTTTTAAGAAGTTTAACCGTTTTGCCATTGGCGCAGGAAGGTTGGAGCAGTGTTCACTCTGTAATTGATAAAGATACTTTTTGGGATGTAATCGACCAATTGAAAGAAGCTGGAGCAGAAGGAATTTTAGTTTGCCCAATTGAGAAAATGGTTCTTTAAACAGAAATTCCGTTTTTTAAGTCGCAAATTCAATTGCAATAAATTCTAATATAAAAATTTAAATTCCAATAATCGACAAAGCTTTACGAACTTAGCGTTTTTAAAGGCAAAGCGTAATAAAGTCCTTGCGCACTTTGCGGTTAAAATCCACAAGCAATTGGAATTTGGAATTTAAAATTTGGAATTTTTTAATAATAAATAATGAATATAATAGATAATCCAAAACCAGCGAACTGGTCAGAAATATTAAAAAGACCAACCAAAACTATCGATGATATTGAAGTTACGGTTAAAGAAATCTTCAAAGAAGTTCAAAAAAAAGGAGATGAGGCTGTTGCAAAATACACTTCGATCTTTCGACGGAATTTCATTAGATAATTACGAAGTTTCTGAGGTAGAAATTCAAGAAGCAATTAAATTAATTCCAAATGAATTAAAAGAAGCAATTCAATTAGCGAAAGACAATATTTATAAATTTCACAGCGCTCAAAAAACAGATAGAATTTAAGTTGAAACTATTGAAGGCGTAAATTGCTGGCAGGAAAAAAGACCAATTCAAAAAATTGGTTTATACATTCCTGGTGGGACGGCGCCTTTGTTTTCAACAGTTTTAATGTTGGCAGTTCCTGCTGAAATTGCGGGCTGTAAGGAAATTGTATTGTGTTCTCCTCCGGATAAAATCGGAAAAATAAATCCGGCGATTTTGTATGCTGCAAATTTATGCGGTGTAACGAAAATATTAAAAGTTGGCGGAATTCAGGCGATTGCCGGAATGACATTTGGTACACAATCAATCCCGAAAGTGTATAAGATTTTCGGACCTGGAAATCAATTCGTAACGGTGGCGAAACAATTGGCAACACAATTTGGAGTGGCGATTGATATGCCGGCCGGACCATCAGAATTATTAATTGTAGCTGATGATACGGCTGTTCCGGCATTCGTAGCTTCTGATTTATTGTCGCAGGCAGAACACGGAACAGATAGCCAGGTGATTTTAGTTTCGACTTCACTAAGATTAATTGAAGCTGTTGAAGAAGAGATTCAGACTCAAATTGAAGCACTTCCAAGAAAAGAAATTGCAAAAAAAGCCATTGAAAATTCGAAATTAGTTTATATCGAAAATGATCAGATTGCCTTGGATTTAATTAATGAATATGGACCGGAACACTTTATAATCTGCTCAGAATATGATGATTTTTACTGCAACGGAATTGTAAATGCTGGTTCGGTTTTTATTGGAAATTATACTCCGGAAAGTGCTGGAGATTATGCTTCAGGAACAAATCACACTTTGCCAACAAACGGTTACGCAAAAAATTACAGCGGAGTAAATCTGGATAGTTTTATGAAATCGATGACTTTCCAGAAAATATCTAAAATCGGAATTCAAAATATCGGAAGAGCAATCGAAGTTATGGCTGAAGCCGAAGGATTACAGGCGCATAAGAACGCTGTAACGTTGAGATTGAAGAGTTTGTAGAGTAAAGAGTTTAGAGTATAGAATAAAGAGTAAAGAAGCAAGAAGCAAGAAGCAAGAAGCAAGAATCAAGAAGCAAGAATCAAGAAGCAAGAATCAAGAAGCAAGAATCAAGAATCAAGAAGCAAGAAGCAAGAAGCAAGAAGCAAGAAGCAAGATACAAAAGTTGTAGCATTGATTTGAATCTTTCATCTTGCTTCTTGATTCTTTCCTCTTATTAAAAATAAAAAAAATGAAATTCGATATAAATACAATAACACGTGAAAACGTAAAAATATTAAAACCCTATTCGTCGGCGCGAGATGAGTTTGAGGATTTTGATACAGCAGAAATGATTTTTTTGGATGCTAATGAAAATCCTTTTCAGAATGGGGTGAATCGTTATCCGGATCCACAGCAGAACTCGGTTAAGGCGATTTTGGCTAAAAATAACAATATAAAAGCAAGTCAGATTTTATTAGGAAATGGAAGTGACGAAGTTCTGGATTTACTTTTTAGAGCTTTCTGTGAGCCAAAAATTGACAATATTATTTCGTTGCCGCCAACTTACGGAATGTACAGTGTTTTGGCAAACATCAATGCGGTTGAAAATAGAGAAGTTTTGCTTTCAACAGATTTTCAGCCACAAGTAGAGAAAATTTTAGATGCTGTTGATGGCAATACAAAAATCATCTTTTTATGTTCACCAAATAATCCGACCGGAAATTCTTTTTCTGATGAAAGTGTGGTGAAATTGCTTCAGAATTTTAAAGGTCTGGTCGTAATTGATGAAGCTTATATTGACTTTTCAGAGAAAGAAAGCTGGTTGACAGAAATCGATGAATATCCAAATTTGATTATTACACAAACACTTTCAAAAGCGTATGGTTTAGCTGGAATTCGATTAGGAATTTGTTATGCATCTGAAGCTGTGATTTCGGTTTTGAATAAAATAAAACCTCCTTACAATGTAAACGAATTGACACAACAAAGAGCGAATAGAACGATTGAAGGATTCTGAAAAAATAAAACAAGAAATAGCTTCTATTATTGAGCAGAGAGAGGAATTACTTAAAGTATTGCTTGAAATAAATTTTGTTGAAAAAGTGTATCCGACAGAAGCTAATTTCGTTCTAATAAAAGTGGATGATGCTAATAAAAGATACGATCGAATTAATAGCAAAAGGAATTGTAATTCGTAATAGAACAACACAGCCTTTATGTGAAAATTGTCTTCGTTTTACAATTGGAACAAAAGAAGAAAATGCTGTTGTTGATTAGAGAATTGAAAATTAGTTAAAATAAAACAAGATATAGGCCACAGATGACACAGATTGAACGGATTTATTTTTATTTTAATCTAGAAATTGCTTGCTAAATTTTTTAAAATCCGTGAAATTTCGTAATTAGTGATAAGAAATCATTTTAATCTGCGTAATCTGTGGCAAAAAAATAAAATATGAAAAAAGTACTTTTTATCGATCGTGATGGAACGATTGTTTTAGAACCTAAAATTTGCAATTGGATAGTTTGGATAAATTGGAATTTTATCCAAAAGCTTTTCAATATTTGGCTAAAATTGCCAGTGAATTAGATTATGAATTAGCAATGGTAACCAATCAGGATGGCTTGGGAACGGATAGTTTTCCGGAAGATACATTTTGGCCAACACAGAATTTTATTTTAAAAGCTTTTGAAAATGAAGGTGTTGTTGTTTGATGATATTTTTGTAGACAGAACATTTCCTGAAGAAAATGCACCAACACGCAAACCAAGAACCGGAATGTTGACTAAATATTTGAATAATCCTGAATATGATTTGGAAAATTCTTTTGTTTTAGGAGATCGTTTGACGGATGTTGAATTGGCGAAAAACCTTGGTGCAAAAGCAATTTTCATGAATGATAATGATGGAGTTGGAAGCAATGAAATTTCATCAAAACGTGAAGAATTAGACGAAACTATTATGCTTGCAAACAATGGATTGGAAAAAGATTTATGAGTTTTTGAAATTAGAAGCGCGTTCGGCTTCGATTACTCGTAAAACTACATGAAACGGATATTTATATCAATCTAAATCTCGACGGAACAGGAAAAAGTAAAATCGAAACCGGAATTGCGTTTTTTGATCATATGTTGGATCAAATTTCACGTCACGGTCAAATGGACTTGGAAATTCTTGTAAAAGGAGATTTGGAAGTTGATGAACACCACACGATCGAAGATACTGCGATTGCTTTGGGAGAAGTTTTTGCAAAAGCATTAGGAAATAAATTAGGAATTGAACGTTACGGATTCTGTTTCCAATGGATGATTGTTTAGCGCAGGTTGCAATTGATTTTGGAGGTAGAAACTGGCTGGTTTGGGAAACCGAATTTAAACGCGAAATGGTGGGTAAAATGCCAACTGAAATGTTCTATCATTTCTTCAAATCATTTTCAGATGGCGCAAAAGCCAACATCAACATAAAAGCAGAAGGAATCAACGAACATCACAAAATTGAAGCGATTTTTAAAGCTTTCGCGAAAGCAATAAAAGTAGCAGTAAAAAGAGATACGGAAAAAATGATTTTACCTTCGACGAAAGGAATGCTTTAATGAATTTTGTTTCAAGTTCCAAGTTTAAGGTTTGACAGTTCTGTTGAGCAACTTGAAACCTGAAACAAAACAAACCAAAAACTAATGAAAATAGTAATTATAAATTACGGAGCAGGAAATATTCAGAGCATTATGTTTGCTATTGAAAGGCTGGGTTTTAAAGCTGTTTTGAGCAATAATCCGGAGGAAATACAATCGGCAGATAAAGTGATTTTTCCTGGTGTTGGCGAGGCGAGTTCAGCGATGAAAAAACTTCAGTGAAAGCGGTTTGGATAGTTTGATTCCGACATTTGAAACAGCCGGTTTTAGGAATTTGCCTCGGAATGCAGTTAATGTGCAAATCATCTGAAGAAGGAAATACCAAAGGTTTAGGGATTTTTGATGTGGATGTAATCAAATTTACATCAAAAGTAAAAGTGCCACAAATGGGATGGAATCAGATTTATGATTTGAAATCGGATTTATTCAAAGGAATTTCAGAGAATGAATTTATGTATTTGGTTCACAGTTTTTATGCACCAAATTGTGCTGAAGCATTGCTACAACAAATTATGAGTTAGAATATGCATCGGCTTTGCAAAAAGATAATTTTTACGGAACTCAGTTTCACCCGGAAAAAAGTGGTGATGTTGGAGAAAAAATTTTAGATAATTTTTTAAATTAAATTCCAATTTAAATTCCAAATTCCTTTCAAAAATCAATTTCAATAAAATCAAATCAAGAGTAATTTAAGACTTTTAGAAATCTAAATCAAACTTTAAGATCTAAAATAATAAAATGAGAATAATACCAGCCATAGATATCATTGAAGGAAAATGTGTTCGTTTGTCAAAAGGCGATTATGATACCAAAATAATTTATAATGAAAATCCGCTTGAAGTAGCGAAATCATTCGAAGCGCACGGAATTGAATATTTGCATTTAGTAGATTTAGACGGTGCAAAATCAAGCAAAATTGTCAATTATAAAATATTGGAACAAATTGCGTCACAAACAAGTTTGAAAATTGATTTTGGAGGTGGTTTAAAATCGGATGATGATTTAAGAATTGCTTTTGAAAGCGGTGCAAATCAAATTACTGGCGGAAGTATTGCGGTAAAAAACAGAGCAATTTTCGAAAAATGGATTTCAGAATATGGTTCAGATAAAATCATTTTAGGCGCTGACGCAAAAGATGAAAAAATAGCAGTTTCAGGATGGTTAGAAGATTCAAATGAAGATTTGATTCCGTTTATTCAGGAATATCAAACAAAAGGAATTCAGTATGTTATTTGTACTGATATTGCGAAAGACGGAATGCTGGAAGGTCCAAGTTTTGATTTATACAGCAAGATTTTAGCAGAAGCAAATGGAGTAAAATTAATAGCTTCTGGCGGAATTTCAACTTTTGATGAATTACCAAAATTAGCCGAATTAGGTTGCGAAGGAACAATTATAGGAAAAGCGATTTACGAAGGAAGAATTACTTTGAAACAACTGGAGAATTATATAATTAGAAAATAAATAATTGAGATAATATGTCAATTAGAAAATTAGATAATTTTTTAGCATTGCGCTGAAATTATCTAATTATCAAATTTTCTCATTAACACATTAAAAACAATGTTAGCAAAAAGAATCATTCCTTGTTTAGATATAAAAAACGGAAGAACCGTAAAAGGTGTTAATTTCGTTGATTTGCGCGATGCTGGTGATCCAGTTGAATTGGCTGAAATTTATTCGGCTGAAGGTGCTGATGAATTGGTTTTTCTGGACATTTCGGCAACAGAAGAGAGACGTAAAACATTGGTAAATATGGTGCGAAGTGTTGCGGAAAAAATCAATATTCCGTTTACTGTTGGTGGTGGAATTTCATCTGTCGAAGATGTAGATATTTTGCTGAATAATGGAGCCGATAAAGTTTCGATTAATTCATCGGCCGTGAAAAATCCGCAATTGATTAATGATTTGGCTCAGAAATTTGGAAGCCAATGCGTTGTTGTAGCGATCGATGCCAAACAAATTGATGGACAATGGATTGTGCATTTAGTTGGTGGAAAAGTTCCTACTGAATTAAATTTATTCGATTGGGCAGTTGAAGTAGCAGAACGCGGTGCCGGAGAAATTTTATTCACATCAATGGACAATGACGGAACAAAAAATGGTTTTGCAAACGAAGCTTTGGCCAAACTTTCAGAATTAGTAAATATTCCGATTATTGCTTCGGGAGGCGCTGGGAATATACAGCATTTTGTAGATTCGTTTAAAGAAGGAAAAGCCGATGCGGCTTTGGCTGCAAGTGTTTTTCACTTTAAGGAAATAGAGATTAAGGCTTTGAAAGAAGAATTGAAAAAGAACGATATTGAGGTTAGACTTTAAAAATAGAGACAAGAAGAAAAAGACAAGATTGAAAATCTAAAAAATAAAAATAATATAGAAGTTCGAATTTAGTTTTAACTTTAAGAATTCGACTTTACAAATTTAGACTAAAAATATGAATATAGATATAAAAAGCGCGCATGGATTAATTCCGGCTATAATTCAGGATTCAGAAACAAAAAATGTTTTGATGCTGGGTTACATGAATGAAGAATCGCTTCAGAAAACAATTGAAACTCAAAAAGTAACTTTTTTCAGCCGTTCAAAACAAAGACTTTGGACAAAAGGCGAGGAGAGTGGTAACTTTTTAAATTTGGTAAGTATTAAAAATGATTGCGACGGCGATACACTTTTGATTCAGGCAAAACCTGTTGGACCAACTTGTCATACAGGGGCAGATACTTGTTGGCAGGAAGAAAATAAAGCTAATTATGGTTTTATTTCACAATTAGAAAATACAATTAAAACGCGCCGAGAAAATGCAGATTCTGAGAAAAGTTATGTGGCATCTTTATTCGAAAAAGGAATTAACAAAATAGCTCAGAAAGTTGGTGAAGAAGCAGTAGAAGTAGTTATAGAAGCGAAAGACGATAATGATGATTTATTTTTAAGCGAAAGCGCCGACTTGCTTTTTCATTATTTGATTTTATTGCAAGCAAAAGGATTTCAATTAAATGACGTTATCGAAGTTTTAAAGAAACGACAGAAATAGTTTTAAATTGTGAAAAAATATTTACTAATTTATGTTAAAATAAAATTTATTTTTTGATATTTACGTAAATATTTAAGCCATGGATATCGAAACATTCAGAAAGCGTTTTGTAGATCATTCAGATGATGATTTAATTTTAATGCTAACAAAAAACGCCAGTAAATACAATCCTGACGCACTTATTGTTGCTAAGGAAATTTTAATTGCCAGAAATATTGACATTGAAACCATTCTTAAAAACGAGAATGAAAGGCGAGCAAATTTGCAAGAGGAAGAAAATGGAAGAAGACATATTGAAGATCTTTCTCCGTTAGAACAAATTGAATATTTATCTGAAAAAAGACTCGAATTTGAAGAAAATATCGAGGACATAATTGAAGATAAAAATAAAGATCTAACTGATGCTGAACTGCTTTTGAGCTTTGAAAACATTCTTGATAAAGTTATAGAAACTGGAAACTTCGGTGAATTGACAGAGAGTCACTCTAAAGAAAATTACTTCATTGTAAGCAATATTATTGAGCAGAGAAGTGTTGAAATACCTGTTTCAATTCTGAAAAAAATTGATCGTATAAATGATATTGCCCGCAAAGATTTTTCAAGAAAATTTACTAGGAATATAATAATTGGAGTTGTTCTTTTAGCTCTTGGCTTAGTATTTACAATAGGAACCGGAGGCGGACTTATTTTTTACGGTGCTGTTTTGTCTGGTTTGGGATTAGTAATCAACGGAATTGCAGGAAAGAGGAATTTAAAAAGAGGAGCGCAGATTGGGCTTGAATCTTACGGATAAAAAAAGTGACTAATTCCTGTAATAAGAAATAGTTTAACTTGTTGAATTAAATACTCGGTTAAACAAATCAACGATTCAACGGTTAAACTAATCTACAAATTCAAAAACTGCAAATTCAGAAGGCTGATGAAAGCCAAATTTTAAACTTTTATAAGGTTGTAAAGCTTGATATTCAGTAGTATTTCCGTAATCAATTCTAAAAATATTCCCTCTCCATTTTGTGCCAATTTTTGGTTTTAAGAAATTGCCGTTTTCTATTTTTTCTAAACTTGAAAACGGAATTTTAATTTCGGTACAAAAACCTTCTGGCGTAATTTTACTAGCTGTTTCAAGTCCTAAGATATTAAATGCCATAGAAGTTTTCCATCCACCGCAATCTGGAGAAATACATTTTAAAAGCATATCATAATAGCTAGAATAAGCATTTACTCCAATTTCAACATAGTTTTTACTATCTCCATCAGCATCGATAAAAATTTCTACTAAATCATCAGTATCAAAAATCTGAGAATCTGTTTTTTGTGGTTTTCCAATTATTTTTGAATCGGCTGAACGATAGGCGATATATAGGTTTTCGTCATTCCACGAAAGTGAAACAAAAGTATTTTGACTTGCTTTTTCTCCAGAATTATGAATGATAAAAGGTCCTGAAAAAGTGTTTTTCCATTCAGATAAATCTCCATCAACAATGACTTTATCAATTGTCTTATAAACAGCAATATTTTGTGAATTTCCAGTAATTGAAAATATTAATAAAAAAAATGAAAAAGCAGTAACAAATTTCATATTTGAAGTCTAATAATTTGAAAGCACTAAAATAGAGAACAATAATCAATTTGAATGTATATATTTTCTGTGGAAAATCATAAAATCATAAAATAATTGATCTGAATGTTTACATTTGTTACAGATTAAACAGGTTTAATTACGCTTATTTATTACAAATTTATAATTAATGAGAAAATTACTTTGGTGGCGCTTTTATCGCCTTTTTAGTTGGTTTCGGCGCAAATGCTCAAGGGCTTTTAAATAAGTCGGAAACTGTTTTTACACATCAGGATACTTTACGCGGAAGTATTACAAAAGAAAGAGCTTGGTGGGATTTAAAATATTATCATCTTGATGTAAAAGTAAATCCGTCAGATAAAACGATTACAGGTTCAAATACAGTGCGTTATACCGTTTTGACAGAGATACAATAAAATGCAGATCGATTTGCAGGAACCGATGCAATATCTACAAAGTGACGCAGAATGGTAAAGAATTGAAATTTGAAAGAGACGGAAATGCTTTTTTTATTCAATTAACAGCAAAACAAAAAGTTGGAGAAACGAAAGAAATTGTAATTTCTTTTGGTGGAAAACCTAAAGAAGCGGTGAGACCGCCATGGGATGGGGGAATTACATGGAAAAAAGATAAAAACGGAAAAGATTTTATCGCTTCATCTTGTCAGGGATTTAGGCGCCAGCGTTTGGTGGCCGTGCAAAGATCATATGTACGATGAAGTGGAGAATATGATGATTAGCGTGAATGTTCCGGGAGATTTAACTGATGTTTCTAACGGAAGATTAAAAAGCGTTAAAAAAGAAAAAGATGGAACAAAAACTTTTAATTGGTATGTTTCGAATCCAATCAATAATTATGGTGTAAATATCAATATTGGCGATTATGTTAATTTCTCTGAAAAATACAAAGGAGAAAAAGGCAATTTAGATTGTAATTATTATGTTTTAAGAGATAATTTAGCTATTGCAAAAGAGCAATTTAAAGATGCTCCAAGAATGCTGAAAGCTTTTGAGAACTGGTTTGGACCTTATCCTTTTTACGAAGACAGCTATAAATTGGTTGAAGCACCTTATTTAGGAATGGAACATCAAAGTAGTGTAACTTACGGTAATGGCTTATAAAAATGGTTATTTAGGTCGTGATTTGAGCGGAACAGGCTGGGGATTGAAATTCGATTTCATAATTATCCACGAATCTGGACATGAATGGTTTGCAAACAATATTACCTATAAAGATATTGCTGATATGTGGATTCACGAGAGTTTTACAAATTATTCTGAAAGTCTTTTTGTTGAGTATTATTATGGAAAAGAAGCTGGAGCAGAATATGTAAGAGGATGCAGAAAAAAGATTACATAATGATACACCAATTATCGGTCATTATGATGTAAACAACGAAGGATCAGGCGATATGTATCCGAAAGGAGCAAATATGCTTCATACGATTCGTCAGGTTATAAATGATGATGCAAAATGGAAATCGATTTTGAGAGGTTTAAATAAGACTTTTTATCATCAAACGGTTACTGCCAAACAGATTGAGGATTATATTAATGAACAGTCTGGAATTAATTTCAACAGAGTTTTTGCACAATATTTAACAACAACTCAAATTCCGGTTTTTGAATATATGTTTAAAAACGGAACTTTTGGATACCACTGGACAAACTGTGTTGCTAAATTTGATATGCCAGTTAGAGTAAAACTAAACGGTGTTGAAATGTGGTTAAAACCAACAACAGAATGGCAATCGGTTAAAACAGAAAATGAAGACCGAAAATTGGAAGTAGATAAAGATTTCTATGTAACTAGTTCGAATATTGTGGAATAAGTTTTTGATTACTTAAATAAGCATATAGAAGAATGATTAACAAAATCTTTTTAATCCTAATAGCTGTAATATTGATTTCTTGTTTGTCTAATGGAAAAAAGACAACCAGTGCTTTGTTGCAGAAGCAAGACACGGTTACCGTTCGTCAGGATTTTAAAAAATATTTTGATTCTTGCGGTGTTTTAGGTTCAATTGCTATTTATGATAATGTAAAGCAAAAATGGATCTTGTCTGATACAGTTGATGTTAATGTTCAGACATTACCCGCTTCTACTTTTAAGATTGTCAATCTTCTCATTGCGCTTGAGACAAAAACAATAAGCAGTGAAAATGATATTGTAAAATGGGTAGGAGCTATAGATACTGTAAAGTATGGTTACAGACCAGAAATTTATCATGATATGACTGTAAAAGAAGCTTTTGAGGTTTCTGCAGGTTGGGTATTTATAGAATTAGCAAAGAAAATCGGAAAGAAGAATTATAAAAAATATTTGGAGCTGTCTGATTACGGAAATGTCAATCTCTCTCAGAAAGATAGCGATTTTTGGAACTTTGGCGATTTTGGAATCTCTCCTATTAATCAAGTTCAATTTCTAAAAAAGTTATATAATGAGGACTTGCCGTTTTCTAAAAGAAATATTCAAATAGTCAAAAAAGTAATGTTAAGCGAAGAAAACCAAAACTATAAAATTCATTCAAAAACGGGATGGACTCGAGAAAAAGGTTTTAATATCGGCTGGTGGGTAGGCTATATTGAAAAAGAAAATGGAACTTATTTTTTTGCTACGAGACTTTTACAAGATAGAAAAAATAATAAATCTAATTTTGGGAGTTGCCGAAAAGATATCACTAAAGTAGTATTTAAGGAATTACAAATTTGTAATTTTTAGAATTTATAAATAGTAAAACCGACAGGTTTTTATCCAGAGGCTTCGGGACTGTCGGGTTTGTTGTTTAAGTAAAGTTCGTTTATTCGACTCCTTTCTGATGACAAAAAAAGCCTGAAAGATTTAATCTTTCAGGCTTTTTTTATTGGAATTTGAAATTTTTCTATTGGGATTTCAGATCTTAACGACTATTCAATTTCGCCTTTTCCTTAATAATATCACCAATCTTGCGATTTTCAATTTTGCTTTCTAGCCAAGAAATAATATCTAAATAAAGGAAAGCTCGTTTTTCATAAGTATTCTTTTCAAGTTCAACAAAGCGAGCGTGCATTTTTTTGAATTCTTTCTTAATGTCAGCTGGATAAAAGTTATTTAGGTTTCTTAAGAATTTTATGATTTCCTTCTGAACTTCATGTAAATCATTCATTTTCAATAGGAATTTATAAGTGCTTTTAAGATGATTTTCTAAATAATAATCTTTTCCAAGTTCGTAATGTGCAATCAATGACAAAAGTCTGGCGAAACACATTAAATCTTCGCGCATGCTTAAGTTCTTGTTATTGATTATTTTTTCTAAATAAAATATACATTCGTTGTACTTTTCATTTCCGAAGTAAATCGAAGCAATTTTGTAGAAAAACAACATTTCGTGATGCTCATCAAGATGTTCACTATGAATTTTCAGTTTTTCTAAAATCTCTGGAATCAAATATTCGCTCTCAGCAAAAGTACCTTCAAGAATATGAAGATTTAGCTTATTGTTATAAACATATAAAAATGATAGTGATGCAATGTTATCGTTTACTGGAAATCTTGGATCTTGAATTGTTTCTTCTAAAAGTGAAAGATATCGTTTGAAATTAGAAGTATATTTAAGCATATAAAGCGATTCCAAAAAGTAATGATTTCCTTTTAAGAAAAACACTGGATTCAGGTAAATCATATTCGGATTATCATAAAAAAGCGTTACCCATTTATAAGCGTATTTATAACTCGCCAAGAAATCTTGAACCAAGAAACTACGCCATAAATTAGCATTATAAAACCAATATTTTTCTCTAAAACCAAACTTGCTTTCGTCTAATTTTGCAATATGTCTGTTGAAATAATCGTCAATATATTTATATTCTTCATCGCTTTTTACGTAGCCGGTTTTCAACATGATTCCGTATAGTTGAAGCGATAAATTTGATAATTTGCTGGAAATCGTATTTCGGTAATTCAATTCTTTTGCCTGAATCACTAGTTCATCAGCGCGACCTTGAATACTTCGAGTAATATATTGTGATTCGATTAGTTTTTCGAATTCTACAATCTCATACGCCATATATTTTTCATCATTTTCTAAAGCCTGCTGTTTTGTTTTATCCAGAATTTTCAAACTCTGACTGATAAAGACCTTTATTATAAAGAATAACAGCAAAATCTATTTGTTCGCGTAATTGGTAGCGAATATTCTGACTCGGAATATTTAAACGGATACTAACTAAAATTTGTTTGTATAAGTATGATTTTAAATTAGATAACTGAACTTTTTTGATGATACCGCTCTTCAAAATAAGCTTTTCATCGTAGGTTTCAGATTTATCTAAAATATTGAATAAGTTCGATGAATTTTGTATTCGAACTAGTTTCTAAACGACTTGCAAAAATTTTAAATTGTCTTTTTTCAGATTTGGAAAGCGATTTAATCAGAACAAATAAGAAATCTTTTTGATGGTTAGCCATTGTAAAAAATAATAATATAACTTATTGATTATAAAGTATTTAACTAGGTATAAATTGTTTTATGAACAGTATAATTTCATTAAAACGAATTTTGTACTGCATAAGTACAATATATATTTGTTATTACAATGTGAAATTACATTAAATAAATGAATATGAATAGAGAGAAAGTTCAAATTTTTGACACCACTTTGCGCGATGGTGAACAAGTTCCAGGATGTAAGTTAGATACTAAACAAAAATTAGTTATCGCAGAACGACTAGACAAAATGGGAGTTGATATTATCGAAGCAGGATTTCCTGTGTCAAGTCCGGGCGATTTTTTATCGGTCTCTGAGATTTGTAAAATTGTAGAAAATGCAACCGTCTGCGGATTGACAAGAGCCGTAAAAAACGACATTGATGTTGCTGCAGCTGCTTTAAAGCATGCTAAAAGACCTAGAATCCACACTGGAATCGGAACATCAGAATCTCATATCCTCCATAAATTACAAACTACACCAGAAGATATTATTGCTAGAGCAAAATTTGCAGTTGCCCATGCAAAATCATATGTAGAAGATGTTGAATTCTATGCTGAAGATGCAGGAAGAACTGATAATGCATTCTTGGCAAAAGTTTGTGAAGAAGTTATCAAATCGGGTGCTACAGTATTAAATATTCCTGATACAACAGGATATTGTCTTCCAGAAGAATACGGAGCAAAAATTAAATATTTAAAAGAAAACGTAAAAGGAATTGAAAACGTAATCCTTTCATGTCACTGTCATAATGATTTAGGAATGGCAACTGCAAACTCAATTGCAGGTGCTATAAATGGTGCAAGACAAATTGAGTGTACTATTAATGGTATTGGAGAAAGAGCAGGAAATACAGCACTTGAAGAAGTGGTAATGATTTTCAAACAGCATCCATACTTAAATTTAGATACAAATATCAATACTAGAGAATTGAACGAAATGAGCCGTTTAGTTTCTGAAAGTATGGGAATGATTGTGCAGCCAAATAAAGCAATTGTAGGAGCAAATGCTTTTGCACACAGTTCTGGAATTCACCAGGATGGTGTGATCAAAAACAGAGCAACTTACGAAATCATGGATCCGCTTGATGTGGGTGTGAATGAATCTTCAATTATTTTGACAGCAAGAAGCGGAAGAGCAGCTTTGGCTTACCGTGCTAAAAAAGTAGGTTACGAACTTACAAAAGTACAATTAGACATTGTATACATCGAGTTTTTGAAATTTGCTGATATTAAAAAAGAAGTGGTAGATGCTGATATTCATCAGATTATCGAAGCTTCAAAAATTCAAGGTGATTTAATCAGAAGCTAGTTGAAAAGAGAATAGAAAATAGAACAAAGAAGAAAGAAAGAAAAAATAACAAAGATTTAAATCATAAAGAACGAGACGTTATGAATTTGAAAATAGCAGTTTTACCAGGAGACGGAATTGGGCCAGAAGTAATTTTACAAGCCAAAAAAGCATTATACGCCATTGGCGAGGTTTACAATCACGAATTTGTTTTTGAAGAAGCACTTATGGGTGCAGTTGCAATTGATAAAACAGGAAATCCGCTCCCGGAACAAACGCTTAATCTTTGCCTGAATACTGATGCTGTTTTATTTGGCGCAATCGGAGATCCTAAATATGATAATAATCCAAATGCAAAAGTTCGTCCGGAGCAGGGTTTATTGAAATTACGTAAAGAATTAGGATTGTTTGCGAATATTCGTCCAATTAAACCTTACAAATCATTATTAGAAGCTTCTCCTTTAAAAAGAGAAATTATTGAAGGTGCTGATTTTACTATTTTCAGAGAATTAACAGGTGGCGCTTATTTTGGAGCAAAAACATTAAATGAAGAAGGAACACACGCTTCAGATTTATGTGAATATTCAGAAGAAGAAATCACAAGAATTGCACATTTAGCTTTTAAATCGGCACAAAACCGACGCAAAAAGTTGACAATGGTAGATAAAGCAAATGTTTTAGAAACCTCAAGATTATGGAGAAAAGTAGTTCAGAAAGTGAGCGAAAGTTATCCAGATGTAGCTTTAGACTTTTTATTTGTTGATAATGCAGCAATGCAAATCATCTTAAATCCAAAACAGTTTGATGTGATTTTGACAGAGAATTTATTTGGAGATATTTTATCAGATGAAGCAAGTGTTATTACAGGTTCAATAGGTTTATTGGCATCAGCATCCTTAGGAGAAAAAAATGCTTTGTTTGAGCCAATTCACGGTTCTTATCCTCAGGCAAAAGGAAAAAATATTGCCAATCCAATTGCTTCGATTTTATCAGCAGCAATGTTGTTAGAACATTTTGGATTGTTTAAAGAAGCAAATGTGATTTATGCAGCTGTTGAAAAAGCAATAGAATTTAAAGTAGTAACGGTTGATTTAAAACCAGATTCAAAATTCGGTACAAATGAAGTAGGGGAGTTTGTTTCTAATTTTATTTTCAGCAAAGATGATCTGCTTTATTTTAATAATGACAATGTAAGTATTGGACAATCGACAATTGTTTAATATTTTTTGTTAAAACGTAGAAGAAATAACAAGAAGTCTTTAAAATGTTGAGATTTAATTTTTTTAGTAGTTAAAGTTTTTATACTTTTGTCTCACTAAAAAATAGAAAAGATGCAAATCTCAATTATTATTATTATTTCTTCTGTCGTTGTTGTCAATGTGATTAGCACATCTGCGTCGGGAATGTTATAAATATAATTGAAAAACTATATTATAAACCTTCCAAATACTGGAAGGTTTTTTTTTGAACAAAAATTAAAATAAAATAATACATAATGGAATTAAATAAGTACAGCAAAACCATCACTCAAGATCAGACACAGCCTGCAGCGCAAGCAATGTTATACGGTATTGGTTTAACTGAAGAAGATCTGAAAAAAGCACAAGTTGGAATTGTGAGCATGGGTTACGATGGTAACACTTGCAACATGCACTTGAATGATTTAGCAAAAGATGTTAAAAAAGGTGTTTGGGATGCAGATCTTGTCGGACTTATTTTTAATACCATTGGTGTTAGTGACGGTATTTCAAACGGAACTGAAGGAATGCGTTATTCATTAGTTTCTCGTGATGTAATTGCAGATTCTATTGAAACAGTTGCAGGAGCACAATGGTACGATAGTATTATTGCAATTCCTGGCTGTGATAAAAATATGCCTGGAGCGTTAATTGCAATGGGAAGATTAAATCGCCCATCGATGATGGTTTACGGAGGTTCAATTCATTCAGGAAAATGGAAAGGTGAATCTTTGAATATCGTTTCTGCTTTTGAGGCTTTAGGAAAAAAAGTAAAAGGAGAAATCACTCCAGAAGATTTTAAAGGAGTTATTCAAAACGCTTGCCCAGGTGCTGGTGCTTGTGGCGGAATGTACACTGCAAACACAATGTCATCTGCGATTGAAGCATTAGGAATGAGTTTGCCATACAGCTCTTCTAATCCTGCTTTGAGTCAGGAAAAAGAGACGAATGTCTTGCTGCAGGAGCTGCGATTAAAATTTTATTAGAAAAAGATATTAAACCAAGAGATATCATGACTCGCAAAGCTTTTGAAAACGCTATTACAATTGTAGCGGTTTTAGGAGGTTCTACAAACGCAGTTATGCACTTAATTGCAATGGCTCACGCTGTTGATATCGAAATCACTTTAGATGATTTTCAGGCAATCAATGATAGAACGCCAGTATTGGCAGATATGAAGCCAAGTGGTAAATATATGATGGAAGATATTCATGAAGTTGGAGGAATTCCTTCGGTAATGAAGTATTTATTAAAAGCGGGACTTATTCATGGAGATTGTTTGACAGTAACAGGAAAAACTGTAGCTGAGAATTTAGCTTCTACTCCAGATTTACAAGATGGACAAGAAGTAATTCATGAAATTCAAAAAGCATTAAAACCAACTGGAAATATTCAGGTTTTATATGGAAATCTTGCTTCTGAAGGTGCTGTAGCGAAAATCAGTGGAAAAGAAGGAGAATATTTTGAAGGGCCAGCTGTTGTTTTTGAAGGTGAATTTGAAGTAATTCCAGGCCTTGAAGCCGGAAAAATTAAACCGGGTAATGTAGTCGTCATCAGGTATTGTGGACCAAAAGGTGGTCCAGGGATGCCTGAAATGCTGAAGCCTACATCTGCGATTATTGGAGCCGGATTAGGAAGCAGTTGTGCACTAATCACAGACGGCAGATTCTCTGGAGGTTCACATGGCTTTGTCGTAGGACATATTACACCAGAGGCTTATGATGGTGGTGGTATTGCTTTAGTGAAAGATGGAGATTTAATTTCGATCGATGCTGTAAATAATACTATTAACTTGAAAATATCTGACGAAGAATTTGCAGCTCGTAAAGCGAGTTGGGTTCAGCCTCCTTTAAAAGTGAACAAAGGAGTTTTACTTAAATATGCAAGATCGGTTTCTAGCGCTTCAACAGGTTGTGTAACCGATAAATAATTAAAAAATAACAATATCAAAAAGCAATTAAAATTGGTTTTTGAAAAACAATATACTATGAAAATATCAGGGGCAGAAGCCGTTATAAGATGTTTGTTAGAAGAAGGTGTAGACTTGATTTATGGTTATCCAGGAGGAGCAATCATGCCGGTTTACGATGAATTATATAAATTTCAGGATCAGTTGCACCACGTTTTAGTTCGTCACGAACAAGGAGCAACGCATGCCGCTCAAGGTTATGCCAGAGCTACTGGAAAAGTTGGTGTTGCAATTGCTACTTCTGGGCCGGGTGCTACAAATTTAGTTACCGGAATTGCAGATGCACAAATCGATTCAACTCCAATGGTGTGTATTACGGGTCAGGTTGGAAAGCATTTATTAGGTTCTGATGCTTTTCAGGAAACAGACATTATCGGAATTTCAACTCCGGTAACCAAATGGAATTATCAAATTACAGAAGCTTCGGAGATTCCTGAAATCATCGCAAAAGCATTTTTTATCGCACGCTCAGGCCGTCCAGGTCCGGTTTTGATTGATATAACTAAAAATGCACAATTTGACGAGTTTGATTTTAGCTATGAAAAATGTACTGCAATCAGAAGTTATGTTCCGGTTCCGAAATTAAAATTAGATAAAGTTGCCGAGGCAGCAGCTTTGATCAATAGCGCTAAAAAACCTTTCATTGTTTTTGGCCAAGGAATTATTTTAGGAAAAGCTGAAGCTGAATTTAAAGCTTTAGTTGAAAAATCTGGAATTCCAGCTGCTTGGACAATTTTAGGATTATCGGCTTTGCCAACAGATCATCCTTTGAATGTAGGAATGTTGGGAATGCATGGTAATTATGGGCCAAATTTATTGACTAACGAATGTGATGTTTTAATTGCTTTTGGAATGCGTTTTGATGACCGTGTTACTGGTAAATTAAGTACTTACGCTAAACAGGCAAAAGTAATTCACTTCGAAATTGATCCAGCTGAAATTGATAAAAACGTAAAAACTGAAGTTGCAGTTTTAGGCGATGTAAAAGAATCATTGGCTGCTTTATTGCCTTTGATTGATGCAAAATCTCACGATTCATGGCACAATGAATTTAAAGAAATTACAAGAAGTTGAATATAATACGGTTATTAAAGAAGAATTAAACCCAACAAATGGAAAAGGTATTTCGATGGGAGAAACTATCGAAATGATCAATAAACATTCAAAAGGTGATGCTATTATTGTTTCAGATGTTGGCCAGCACCAAATGTTTGCGTGTCGTTATGCCAAATTTAATTCAACAAAAAGTAATATTACTTCTGGCGGATTAGGTACAATGGGATTTGCATTTCCAGCTGCAATTGGAGCTAAAATGGGAAAACCAGATCGTGAAGTTGTTGCGATTATTGGTGATGGCGGATTCCAAATGACAATTCAGGAATTAGGAACAATTTTCCAGACTCAGGTTCCTGTGAAGATTGTGGTTTTAAATAATGAATTTTTAGGAATGGTACGTCAATGGCAAGAATTGTTTTTTGACAACAGATATGCTTCAACAAAAATGATTAATCCAAATTTTGTTGCAATTGCTGAAGGTTATCATATTAAATCTAAAAAAGTTACACAAAGAGAAGATTTGGATGCAGCTGTAGCAGAAATGCTTGCTTCAAAAGATTCATACTTCTTAGAGGTCATGGTTGAAAAAGAAAACAATGTTTTCCCAATGATTCCAACAGGAGCATGTGTTTCAGAAATTAGATTAAGCTAAGAAAAAAGTTTCAGGTTTCAAGTTTTATTTTTTTCAAGTTCTAGAACCTGAAACCTGAAACTTGAAACAAAATAAAACTAAAAAACAAAATGGAAGATAAAACATTTACCATATCGGTATACTCAGAAAATAACGTGGGATTATTGAATAGAATATCTGGTATATTCTTAAAGCGTCACATTAATATATTAAGCCTAAATGTTTCTGAATCAGAAATAGAGAATGTTTCAAGATTTATTATTGTAGTAAATACTACAGAAAAATGGGTTCAGAATATTGTTGGACAAATTGAAAAACAAATTGAAGTTATAAAAGCATTTTATCATACAGATGAAGAGACCATTTATCTTGGAAAATGCTTTGTTTAAAATTGCATTCAAATTTATTGTTTGATGAAAAACAAATTCAGAATATAATCAAAGAAAGCCAGTCTACAATTGTAACGGTTTCTCGTGATTTCTTTGTGATTTCAAAATCAGGAAGACGTTCTGAAATTGAAGAATTATATGCAAAATTCAAACCTTACGGCATTATGCAATTTGTACGTTCTGGAAGAATATCAGTTTCAAAAGAAAAAATGGAAATTTCATCATTATTAGAGACTTTCAAATAGTATCAATCATAGTTACATATTAAATCAATTATTAAATTACACAATTCATTAATTAAAAAAAAATGGCAAATTATTTCAACACATTACCACTTAGATTACAATTAGAACAATTAGGAGTTTGCGAATTTATGGAGCAATCTGAATTTGCAGACGGAATCGCAGCATTAGCAGGAAAAAAAGTTGTTATCGTAGGTTGTGGTGCACAAGGTTTGAATCAAGGTTTAAACATGAGAGATTCAGGTTTAGATATTTCTTATGCATTGCGTGCAGATGCAATTGCTGAAAAAAGAGCTTCATATAAAAATGCAACTGAAAATGGTTTTACAGTAGGAACTTATGAAGAATTAATTCCAACTGCTGATTTAGTTTGTAATTTAACTCCAGACAAGCAACATACTGCTGTAGTTACTGCTATTATGCCATTAATGAAACAAGGATCGACTTTAGCATATTCTCATGGTTTTAATATCGTTGAAGAAGGAATGCAGATTCGTAAAGATATCACCGTAATTATGTGTGCTCCAAAATGTCCAGGATCTGAGGTTCGTGAAGAATATAAAAGAGGATTTGGCGTACCAACTCTTATTGCTGTTCACCCTGAAAATGATCCAAACGGTTTGGTTTAGATCAGGCAAAAGCTTATGCAGTAGCAACTGGAGGACATAAAGCAGGAGTTTTAAAATCATCTTTCGTAGCTGAAGTAAAATCAGATTTAATGGGTGAGCAAACAATTCTTTGCGGATTATTGCAAACAGGATCTATTTTATGTTTTGATAAAATGGTTGAAAAAGGAATCGAGCTGCATATGCTTCAAAATTAATTCAATACGGATGGGAAACTATCACTGAAGCTTTGAAGCATGGTGGTATTACAAATATGATGGATCGTCTTAAATAATCCTGCTAAAATTGAAGCTTACGAATTAGCAGAAGAATTAAAAGACATTATGCGTCCGTTATTCCAAAAACACCAAGATGATATTATTTCTGGAGAATTCTCAAGAACTATGATGATCGACTGGGCTAATGATGATGCAAACTTATTAAAATGGAGAGCTGCAACTGGAGAAACTAACTTCGAAAAAACAGCTCCACAAGAAGCTCCAATTTCTGAGCAAGAATATTTTGACAATGGAGTATTAATGATTGCAATGGTAAAAGCTGGTGTTGAACTTGCTTTTGAAACAATGACTGAAGCTGGAATTATTGAAGAATCAGCATACTATGAGTCATTACATGAATTGCCATTAATTGCAAATACAATTGCAAGAAAGAAATTGTTTGAAATGAACCGTGTAATTTCTGATACTGCAGAATACGGATGTTATTTATTTGATCATGCATGTAAGCCATTATTGACTGAATTCATGAAAAAAGTAGAAACAAATATTATTGGAAAACCATTTTCGACTTCAAACGGAGTTGATAATGCAATATTAATTGCAGTAAACAAAGAAATTCGTCAACACCCTATTGAAGAAGTAGGAGCTTGGTTGAGAGAGTCTATGACTGCAATGAAAAAAATTGGATAATTAAAAATTGGGAATTTCCGCAAAATCGGATTTTGCGGGATTTGCACTGTATCAATGATTTATGTAATATTTTGAATTAGTAAGCACTTATTAAGATAGTAGATATAGATGCAATATTGCATTCACTTAACTTCGAAGAGAGCGAGTTAAGTGAAGCTAATCCCGTAAATAATGGGGTATATTTAGTATAAATATACTTGTTGAAATTTCTGTTTTAATTAATAAAGATGCTTCTATTTTCAAAATAGTAGAAGGTATTGTAATTATAGGATTACAAAATTAATTGTTATTGAAATTGTTAAAAATAAAAAGGTGTAGTATTTATTTATCATGCACCTTTTTTGTAATATGCTTTTTGATGTAAAAAAGTGTTTTTTTATATTAAACACAATAAAAAGAGATATTTTTTTTAATATGTGTTTTTATTTGTCAAAATTTATGAATTAAATAATTTTAAGAATACGCTGAGATTTAATACATTTATAAAAAAAATTCCAAGAAACATATGAGTTATTATAAAATTGAAAATTTAGAACAATATTTTAAACATTACAATAAGTCAATAAGGGAACCAAGGAAATTTTGGGGTAAAATTGCTGAGGAGAATTTTACTTGGTACCAACAATGGGAAAAAGTAGTTGATTTTAATATGGCCGACGCCGAAGTAAAATGGTTTACTGACGCTAAAGTTAATATTACGAAAAACTGTATCGATAGACATTTAAGCAAAAGGGGAGAAAAAACGGCAATTATTTTTGAACCGAATGATCCGTCTGAAGAGGCTTTGCATATTACATATAACGAATTATACGAACGCGTTTCAAAAATGGCGAATGTTTTGCGCGAGCAAGGTGTGCGTAAAGGAGACAGAGTTTGTATTTATTTGCCGATGATTCCAGAATTGGCAGTTTCAGTTTTGGCTTGTGCTAGAATTGGAGCAATACATTCAGTTGTGTTTGCTGGATTTTCTGCTTCAGCAGTTTCTGCAAGAATTAATGACTGTGAATGTAAAATGGTGATTACTTCTGATGGAGGTTATAGAGGAAACAAAACAATTGATCTTAAAGGGATTGTTGATGAAGCTTTAGATACTTGTCCCTCTGTAACAAAAGTTTTGGTTGCTAAAAGAACTAAAACGGATGTAAAAATGAAAGAAGGCCGTGATATCTGGTTACAGCCCTTATTAGATGCTGCGCTTGATAATAGTGTTGCTGAAATTATGGATGCCGAAGATCCTTTGTTTATTTTATATACTTCAGGATCAACAGGGAAGCCAAAAGGAATGGTGCATACTACAGCTGGATATATGGTTTATACTGCATATACATTTAAAAATGTTTTCAGTCACGAAGAAAATGATATTTTCTGGTGTACTGCTGATATTGGATGGATTACAGGACATTCATACATTTTATACGGACCATTATTAAACGGAGGAACAACTGTAATTTTTGAAGGAGTTCCATCTTATCCAGATTTTAGCCGTTTTTGGGATATTATCGAAAAACATAAGATTACTCAATTTTATACAGCGCCAACCGCAATACGTTCATTAGCAAAAGAAAGTTTAGATTATATTCAAAAATATCCTCTAAAATCGCTTAAAGTTATTGGATCTGTTGGAGAACCGATCAACGAAGAAGCTTGGCACTGGTTTAATGATCACGTTGGAGATAAAAGATGTCCGGTTGTAGATACTTGGTGGCAAACAGAAACTGGAGGAATTATGATTTCGCCAATTGCTTTTGTAACACCGACAAAACCAACGTATGCAACTTTGCCATTACCTGGAATTCAACCTGTTTTAATGGATGAAAAACGTAATGAAATTGAAGGAAACCAAGTTGTTGGGAGTTTATGTATTAAATTTCCTTGGCCTGGAATTGCAAGAACAATTTGGGGTGATCACCAACGTTATAAAGACACTTATTTCTCTGCTTTCCCTGGAAAATATTTTACTGGAGACGGCGCTTTGAGAGATGAAGTTGGTTATTACAGAATTACGGGTAGAGTAGATGATGTTGTAATTGTTTCTGGTCACAATTTAGGAACTGCTCCAATCGAAGATGCTATTAATGAGCATCCTGCAGTTGCAGAATCTGCAATTGTTGGATTCCCACATGATATTAAAGGAAATGCATTATATGGTTATGTAATTCTGAAAGAAACTGGAGAAGTTAGAAATAAAGAAAACTTGTCTAAAGAAATCAATCAGTATATTTCTGATCACATTGGACCAATTGCAAAATTGGATAAAATTCAGTTTGTATCAGGTCTGCCTAAAACACGTTCTGGAAAAATTATGCGTAGAATTTTGCGTAAAATAGCTGAAGGTGATTTCTCTAATTTTGGAGATACATCAACATTATTGAATCCAGAAGTTGTAGAAGAAATTACACAAGGGAGAATCTAGTGGTTTTACTCTGCTGAAAATAAAAAAAATGCCTCTTAAATTTTTAAGAGGCATTTTTTTTATTTTTTGCGTAAAAAGAATCTACAATATTTGTCAGACTGAGCGAAGTCGAAGTCCCGTAAAGTGATTCAGCATGAGAGACTTCGACTTCGCTCAGTCTGACAATTGCATATCAATTATAGTTTTTACTTAATTCCCAATCTAGATTTTAATTTCAAAAATAAAAGTGCAATTTTATAAGCATCTTCTGCAGATGAATTTCTATCGCTTTTTGGAATTTTATAAATTTCACATAAATCATCTAGTGAAAATTGTTTGTCATTAATATCCATTAATTTTCTATACATCACATCAACATCTAGTGCTTCATTTTTTAATCTGCCACAGTCAAGACGTTCTAAAGATGAATTGAGCATTTCAATATCAAAATTAATATGATGTCCAACTAAAACGGCATTTCCTAGAAAATTAACAAATGCTTCCAGTGCTTCTGGTTCCTGCATTTTGATCATTTTGCTCTCAATAATAAATTCATTTGAAAGTCCGTTATCCTGCAAAAATTTATATTGCAGCAAAACAGATTCAAAATTATCCTTGATCACGATACTGTCATCAACCACTGAAAAAGCGCCTAAAGATAAAATAACATCTTTATTCGGATTCAAACCTGATGTTTCTGTTGATAGAACAACGAATCGATTAGGTTTTGTTTCGAATTTATTTAGGTAATCTTTCCAAAAATCTGGATATTCTTTATTAATATTTTTTAGCCAGTCTAACATATTTTACGAGAATTGTGTAAGTTGAAATTTACTCTTAATTAATTCCTCAAGATCTTTCATTGGGGTCAAGGCATTTTTTAACTTTTCTTTGTCTGTTTTAGACATTTCTCTTAAATTAATATATTGTCCAGAATCATCATTTTTTAATCCTTCAACAGTTCTAAATTTTGAGAGCGTTAAAAAGGCTTCAGCACAACTTAAATATATTTCAGCATTTTTAGAATCTGTTATTGCCAGCTGTTTGAATCTCAAATACGTATTCTTGATTCCTTTTATGTTAGCATTTAAAATTAGCAAACGTGCTGCGTCAATTAATGGCATTAGAGCACGCGTTTTAATATCAAATTTTGTTTTATGTGGTCCTTCTTCTTCAACAATGAATTTTTTGAAAAAACTCAACGGAGAATTCTTTTTCAAAGCATCATTTCCTAAAAAGTCAAAAAACAAAGTATTGTTTACAGCATTTTTAAAAATCACATTTTCGATCACTTCTTCAATTTTTGGTTCGCCAAAAACTATTTCATAATCAAAGAAAATACTGCTCAAATCATTACTGTTTTCACCTGGAGTATTCATCCAACTGTTGTATTGTTTTGTCCAGTCAGTCAGTGATTTACACCATAACATATTGCTTCCCATATGGCCATTTGGACAAAATTCATAGCCCACTTTTTCTAAAATAGTAGTTGTTCTTTTTGCCAGTCTTAAAAAGTAATCTTTTACTTCTCTGTACTTTTCTGGAGTAACATCTTCAAAAATTAAAATGCTGTCCTGATCCGTAAGTAATAATTGTTCTTTACGTCCTTGACTCCCAATGCTTAACCACGCAAAACGAGCAGGAGGTGAGCCTAAATCTAAAATAGATAATTCGACAGCACGTTTGATAATTGCTAGATTTATTTCACTTGCAATATTGCTGACATGCGAAATAGGAATATTTTTTTGGATCGAATTCTGAATCAGATCGGAAAGACGGTCACGAATTTGTTTTAAATCTTTTGGCAGTTGAGAGCGTTTAATTTCTTTAATTAAGACACCAGGGTTACTTGCTTGAGCAACAATTAGATCATGCTCAGAAATAATTCCTTTTACAGTAGATTTACTTGTACCATCTTTAGTAACGCACAAATGAGTTACGTTATGTTTAAGCATAAGCAACTGCGCTTCAGCAAGCGATACATTTTCAATTACAGTGACTACAGGCGACGACATGATTTTATCAATAGATTCTGTAATAGGATAGCGTCCGGTCGCAATTTTAGAAGCCAAATCTGTAGCGGTAACAATACCAATTGGGCGATTTTTTTCACCGCAAACGATAATATTATCAACCATTGCTTCAGTCATTAAAATAGCAACGTCTTTAACAATATGAGTTGCTTCGGTTGTTAAAGGCGAATTATTGTAATTAAGTGACTGAATATATTGCATTTCTGACTGCTGATCTACATAAAATGAGGTATCAGAAATCATTTTTCCGTTTGAATTGACGCTGTCTTTTGTATTTCTTGAATTTGTTGCAAAACTCTCCAGTAAAAAGTTTAAAACATCAGAATTATTAGCAACAAAAGGTCTGAAAACAGCGATAGGAATTGCATATATAATACTTTCTTCGCGTGCTTTAGCCGTCATCATATAATTATTCTTGGCAAAGAAAGGTCTTAATCCAAAAATATCTCCTTCATGACATTTATTGATAATGGTTTCTTCAGCATCAGCAATTGTAGTTAAATTGATAACGCCCGAAGCAACAACATAAAAACTATCATGAAGTGTATCGTTATTTTGAAACAATACCGTATGTTTTTCTAAATTAAGTACACGGATATTGCTTGCAATATCAGATAATTCCTGAAAAGTCAAATTATTAAATGGCGGGTATTCTTTTAAAAAATCTGCAATATGCTCAGCAATTGTATTCATACGTTTGATAATTTTTTTAAAGTATCGTATGTAAAAATAAGAAAATAAAGTCTTACAATGAAAGCAACTTTATCAGAATCTGATTATTTTAAAGAAATGTTAAGATTTAATGATATCAAGGCTTTAAAATGTTTTTTTTACATTTAAATCATAAATTATTGAAGTAATGTTTATTACACAGAATAGTAAAATATTCTGGTGGTTTTGTAAAACGCTAATTTACAGTGGTATAAATATTAAAGATAACAGCTTCAATATTATTTTTATCTCAAGAGATAATTACTTAGATAGAGATAGTTTAAAATATTCTATTTTACATAATATAAATTATAGGTCAAAAGTATATATTGTGATTATTATAATATTACTATTATTTAGTAGATTTTTAAATCTTTTCAGATTTGCTATTTGATTCAACGTCTTCTGTATTTCTCATATTTGAAAATTTATTTTATTTTTTTTCAAATACGGGATTTATCAATGTACAATATTGAAATAAAAAAGCATCACAATTTAATTTGTGATGCCTAAAATTTCTCATATTTGAAAATTTAATTTAATTTTTTCAAATAAACGGATTTACCATTAAGCGAAATTTCAATTTGATTTGTTTTATCGCTAAATGTTGTTCTTAAAACATTTCCTTTAAAAAGTTGCACATCGCCAAAAACTTTTCCAGTTTCATCTGAAACGTATTCAAATAATAATTTTTTATTTCCTGGTTCAATTCCTAATTTATAGCTAGAAAATTTGGTGCCTTTTAAATCAAATTGCTGCTGCGAATCGATAATGTTTCCATCAGCATAAAAATTCGTAATTGTTTTATTTAAAGTAATGTCGGGATAATACTGATTTACTTTTGTGAGCAATGCGTATTGTTCTACATTTGCATCTTCTTGTTTTGAAGTTATTGTTTGAGCAAATGAAATTGTTGTAAAAACAAATGCTAATAATAAAGTGATTTTTTTCATAATTTAAATTTTATGGTTAAAGTTTCAAAACATTTTTGAAAACTTACATAATTGCCATTTTTTATACAAAAATGTTATTATATTTAACAAGATAGTGAATATTAATTAATATTTGAAATTAAAAGTAATTTCTTTAAGAAAATGACAACAAAAAAATACATCAAACTTATTCTAATTTTAGGTTCTTTAACTGCTCTTGGTCCTTTTTCAATCGATATGTATCTGCCTGGTTTCTCTGCTATAGCTAAGGATTTGAACACAACTGTTGCAAAAGTTTCGATGAGTTTGTCGAGTTATTTTATTGGAATTTCTGCCGGACAATTACTTTACGGACCATTATTAGATCGTTTTGGAAGAAAAAAGCCTTTATTTATGGGTTTAATGGTTTATATATTAGCGTCGTTAGGTTGTGCGTATGTGACCGATGTTGATTCATTTATTCTGTTACGATTTATTCAGGCAATTGGAAGCTGTGCTGCAACCGTTGCTTCTGTAGCTATGGTTCGCGATCTATTTCCTGTAAAAGATATTCCTAAAGTATTCTCACTTTTAATGCTTGTTCTTGGACTTTCACCAATGCTAGCACCCACAATTGGCGGTTATGTAACCGAAGATTACGGCTGGCATACTGTATTTATTATCTTAATGTGTATGGGAATTTCTATACTAATTGCTTCTCAAATTGGTTTACCAAATAGTTATAAACCAGATGTTTCTATATCATTAAAGCCAAAACCTATTATTGCGAACTTTTTAAAAGTTCTTAAAGAACCACAATTTTTCACTTATGCCTTTACTGGAGCAATTGCTTTTTCTGGATTATTTACATATGTGGCGGCCTCACCTATCATTTTTATGAATATTTACCATGTTGATGCTAAAACTTACGGATGGATTTTTGCTTTTATGTCGGTTAGTTTTATTGGCTCAAGTCAGTTAAATTCTATTTTATTGAAGAAATTTTCAAGTGAGCAGATGATTTTCGCAGCACTAATTTTGCAATCCATTGTTAGTATTGTTTTCCTTGTACTTTCCTTAAATAACCTATTAGGACAATACGAAACTATAGCATTGCTGTTTTTATTTTTAGGATGTTTGGGAATTTCAAACCCAAATACGGCGGGACTTACTATGGCTCCATTTGCAAAAAATGCTGGTAGTGCTTCAGCTTTGATGGGAGCAATTCAATTAGGCTTAGGATCTATTGCATCGTTTGCGGTTGGAATCTTTGTTAAGGATTCTGTAGCGCCTATGGTTCTTATTATGACGATTGCAACCTTTATTGCTTTTGTAGTTTTAATTGTAGGAAAGAGATTTATTAAAAAGAAAGTGGAATTCAGCTCTGAAGATGATATTGTAGCTGTTCATTAAATATTGATTTTATATATTTGAAAATCAGTAAATAACGTTTTCAATGTGTTTTTATTTCATTAATTTTATAGTGCTTAAAATTAAATGGAATCCAGATACCATTTGAAAAACGGGGCGAAACCGAAAAGCCACACGAGTAGGAATAAATTTCGAATTATTATGCCGAAATATGTTATTGAAAGAGAAATCCCAAATGCTGGCAAACTTACATCAGATGAACTTCAAAGTATTTCTCAGGCTTCCTGCGGAGTATTAAATCAACTAGGAACACAAATACAATGGGTAAATAGTTATATAACAAACGATAAGCTTTATTGTATCTATATTGCACCAAATGAAGAAATGGTTTACGAACACGCTAAATTGGGTGGTTTTCCAGCAAATTCGGTAAGCCAGGTTTTAGGAATTATTGACCCAACCACAGCTGAAGAAGTTTTGAATTAAATAAAAAAGCCAGAATTTTTAAGTCTGGCTTTTTTATTGAAATTTTATTCACTTTGTTGTTTTTTATCTGGTCGAATAATCATTCTAAGAGACTGATCACTTGCAAAATAAGCAACCATCCAATTCCAGAAAGTTTGCAATCTATTTCTGTAAGTTATGAGCGAAATCAAGTGGATAAACAGCCAAATAATCCACGCAAAAAATCCTTTAAAATGCCATTTTGGACTTGGTAAATCAACGACAGCTTTATTTTTTCCAATAATCGCCATCGAACCTTTGTCTTTGTACATAAATGGCTTCAGAGTCTTATTCTTAACCATTGCTTTAAAGTTTTGGGCCAAATTTATTCCTTGCTGAATTGCAACTTGCGCCACTTGGGGATGCCCGTCAGGAAAATTTTTATCGCCGGCTAAAATTGCAGTATCACCAATAGCGTATATATTTTCTAATCCGTTGACTTTATTGAATTGATCTGTCGCCATACGTTTTCCACGGCCGTAACTTTCTTTCGGAATTCCGTCAAATAGTTTTGCCGAAACTCCAGCTGCCCAGATCAAGTTTTTTGTTTTAATGGTTTCTCCATTTTCAAAAAATACGGTATCATCAACATAATCAGTAACTCGAGTGTGCAGTTTAACAACAACACCTAATTTTGTCAATGCTTCTAATGTATCTTTTTGAGAATCTTTACTCATAGGAGAAAGTAATGCATCTCCTCCATCAACTAAATAAACATTACTTGCAGATGTTTCTAACTCGGGATATTCTTTAAGCAGAATATTTTTTCTCATTTCGGCAAACATTCCAGAAACTTCTACTCCTGTTGGTCCACCGCCAGCAACAACTATCGTTAATAATTTGCGTCGTTTGCGTATATCTTTCGTAATGGCAGCTTTTTCAAGGTTTTTAAGGAGTGCATTACGCATTTCGATGGCATCATTTAAGGTTTTCATCGGAATGGCATTTTTCATTACGTTTTCCATACCAAAATAACTGGTTTCAGCTCCTGTAGCAAAAACCAAATGATCGTATGTTAATTCTCCATTATTTAAAATGATTTTGTTTTCAGATGGAACTACAGAAAGTAATTCGCCCAAACGAAATTGCAGATTCTTCTTTCCTGCAAAAAATTTTCTGAACGGATAACTTATGCTTGAAGGCTCTAAAAAAGCCGTTGCAACCTGGTAAATTAATGGTGGGAAAAAGTTATAATTATTCTTGTCAACGAGGATTACTTCAATTTGAGGCTGGTTTACAAGTTCTTTCGCAAGATTGATTCCTGCAAAACCGCCTCCTATAATGATTATCTTCATATATGCTGTATATTAAGTAGGATTATAAAATAATTCCTTATAAATATACAACTTTAATATGCAATGACAATTGTCAGATTTACTACTTTTTGAATTTTTTAACAGGTTTTTCAATTACTTCGATTTTGTTCTGAAAGACATAGTTTGCAATAATTTTTCAATCAATTCGTCTTTTGTAAATGATGAAAAACAGTTTTTACATTCGTTTTTAAATCTGCTGAAATATCGTGATTTGGCTTTGTTTTAAAGATTTGTTTTGCCCATAAAAGCGTATTGTTTTCTTCTAAACTTAAAGCTGAAGGTTTTTCAAATTTGGTAAATTTAATTCCAAGCTCTTTTTCAAATTCAGGAATCTCGACTACTTCCTCTTCCTGTAAAACAGTTAACGAAAGTCCCTTTGCTCCTGCCCTTGCAGTTCTTCCGCTGCGGTGTACATAATTTTCATAAGTATCTGGCAAATGGTAATTTACTACATATGAAATTTCTTTTACATCAATTCCTCTAGCAGCAAGATCTGTCGCAATTAAAATATTGATATGCCCTTCACGAAATTGCTCCATAATTCTGTCACGAATTCCCTGTGATAAGCTGCCGTGCAGTGCGCCAGAAGAAAAACGGTTTATTGCCAAGTTTTTAGCTAATTTATTTACAGCTGCTTTTGTTTTACAGAAAATAACGCCTCGTTCCCCTTCTTTTGAATTTAAAAAATGCATTAAAACATCCAGTTTTTCAATAGGATCAACCACAATATATTGGTGGTCGATTCCTTGATTTCCAGTTGTTTCCATGCTGGCGCTAATCTGAACTACATTTTTGTTCAAATAATTCTGAATAAGTTGTTTGATTGTTCCCGGCAAAGTTGCAGAAAACAAAAGTGTACGGTGTTTCTTTGGAAGTTCGGCAACAATTTCATCTAAACTTTCTTTTAGAATTGAAACCATTTCATCGGCTTCATCTAAAACTAAAAATTCAGTTTGTTTTAAATCAACCGCTTTTCGCTGAATTAAATCGATTAAACGTCCTGGCGTTGCTACAATTATGTGTGTGGGCTGTGTAAGGCGCTCGATTTGAGGTTTGATAGGAATTCCCCCGCAAGTTGCTGCGATGGAAATATTTGGAATATGCTTAGAAAAATCTTCTAAATTTCTGAAAATCTGATGCCCAAGTTCTCTTGTCGGAACTAAAATTACTGCTTGAACCACAGGTGATTCTGTATTGATTAATTGCAGTAAAGGCAATCCGAAAGCAGCAGTTTTTCCAGTTCCAGTTTTGGCTAAACCAACAACATCATGCTTTTCAGCTAAAAGCAACGGAATTGTTTTTTGCTGAATTTCTGTTGGTTCAACAATGCTTAATTCGCCTAAAGCTTTTAAAATTGGCGCTGAAATTCCTAATGCTGAGAATTGTTTAGACATTTTGTTTTTGTTTATTTTGTTTTTATTTGTTTCAAGTTTCAAGTTACGCAGAAACTTAATAAGTTTGACAAAAGGAGAAATCACATTTAATACTAAATGCGATTTCTCCTTTTTAATTATTAAGATTGTTTTAGATTTCAACAACTTGAAACATGAAACCTGAAACAATTAAAACTTATAAATTATCAATCCGGTTCGTTCATGATTTTTTCACGGTATTTTTTACCGATTAATAAAGTCATGTTCTTTTTATAATCATCAACCAGCCATTCGCGGTAATTTTTACTGCATTGGCTTAAACATTTTGCATAACGTTTAATTCGGCATTCAATATCATCATCAAGTTCTTTTCCTAATGATTTTGCTTCCTGCAACGTTTCAGTATTATCTACGCACATTGATGCGTGTTGCTCTAAAGATTTATCCAAAACAATTTTAGAACGCAAATTTTGCTTTATCGCCAGTTTATGCTCTTCATCAACATCAAAAGTAATATCGGCAGTTTTGCTGAATTTTGCTCTCAATTCTGGTGGCATGCTGTATTTGAAAAATAATTCAATTTCAGTATCATCTCTGAGATTCTCAAGATAAAACTCTGGAGATTTAAAAATGTGCTGCCAGTTTACTGGTTCGCTCCATAATCCAAAACGGGCTGCATTGTTTCCTAAATCGATTACTGTAAACTCATCTTTTCCTGGTAATTTACGAGATCCTCGTCCAATCATCTGGAAATATAATGTAAGCGATTTTGTCGCTCTGTTCAAAATAATAGTTTCAACAGTTGGCTCATCAAATCCCGTTGTCAAAATTCCAACCGAAGTCAAAATAGCATCTGGAGTTTTCTTGAACCATGCCAAAATATCTTTACGTTCTTCAGAACTGCTGGTGTTGTCAAGGTGTCTAATATCATAACCAGCTTCTCTAAAAGTTTCATATACATATAATGATGTATGAATACCATTATTGAAAATCAAAGTCTTCTTTCCTAATGAACGCTCTGTATATGCATGAAGCAGTTTTTCCTGCATGAATGTATTGGTATACAAATCATCAGATGATTTTACGGTATAATCACCGTTGATACCCACTTTTAATGAAGTCAAACCAACATCATAACTGTAAGTAGTAGCTCTAGCTAAAAATCCTTTGTCAATCAATGAACCAATAGTATCACCAACGATCAATTCGTCATAACTTTGGTGCATTGGTAATTTTATATTAGAACTCAAAGGCGTTGCTGTTACTCCAAGAATAAAAGCATTTTTAAATGAATTTAATAATTTTCTGAATGAATTGTAGTGAGCTTCATCAATAATAACCAAACCAATATTATCAAGATGCAATTTCTCATCATTAATACGGTTTTTTAAAGTCTCAACCATTGCCACAAAGCAAGAATAATCATTTTGGTCAGGAATTCTTTTACTTTACTGTTGATTATTTTATTGCTTACGCCAAAGCCTTTCAGCATTTTTGAAGTTTGCTTACAAAGTTCGATACGGTGTGTTAAAACAACCACTTTTTTATCATTATTTGATAAATAACGACGTACAATTTCTGAGAATATTACCGTTTTACCTCCACCAGTAGGTAATTGATATAATAAATGGTGTTTTTGCAGGTGCATTATCTAAGCGATCAAAAATGGCATCAATATCACCTTTTTGGTACGCATAAAGTTCTTTTTTTTCTTCTCTTTCTATTTCTAAAGTGTTTTGAGACATTGTTTATTTTTGGATTTTTGCAAAAATACACCTAAAAAACAGTTATTCATCGTAATTTAACTTAAAATAAATGTTTTTTTTAAATAAAGATTTTTTATGAGAAGTGCATTTAAAGGTCGATTTTGTCCAAAATGGCGCTCAAAATCATACTTATTTTTCCATTTTTGTTCAACAGTCTGTTCATGAATTGCAAAATTCGTGCTTTAAATTCATTCAAAATCCCATTAGAAATTAAAAAGTTTACTGCCTGATCAAATGAATTAAACATGCTTTTGTAAAATAATTCCTGCTTTATAAGGTTTTGAGAAGAAAATGTTTGAGCAATTTCAATATTATAAAGCATTAAATCAGCAATTATAAAAGAATCAACACCAACGAAATAAAATGTTTGATAATTTTTTGAGCAACAGAACGACGCATTTTTGCTTTCGGACGCCATTTTGCATTTGGCTTTTTAATTGGAAAATATTCCTGCGAAATTTTAGCCTTACGATTCATGCAAAAGTTTGTCTTCTTTTGGGTTAAAAACAAAATCATAATACGTTTTTACCGGAATGAATTTTTCATACAATTCAATAATCTGTTCTTCGAGCTGTTCTTTACTTAATTCTGCCAAATATTTTTTTAAATCGCGCTTACTCATTATCAAAGTTTAAGATTATAAAAATAAATTACTTTTCTGACACATAACTCAAAAACCAACCATAATACTTAATTTTGCTTGTATAAATTTAAAAAATACATATACATGCTCAAGATTTTTAAAGTTACTGCAATTTTAGAAGGAATATCTTATTTAGTATTATTTGCCAATATGCTTTTCATAAAAACCAATAATCCGGAACTTTATCATACTTTACTTCGTCCGCTTGGAATGACACATGGTGTTTTATTTATAGGATATATTATTCTTGCTTTTTTATTAAAAAATTCAATGAATTGGGATTTAAAAACATTCGGAATCATTTTGATTGCTTCTCTTATTCCGTTTGGAACATTTTATATTGAGAAAAAATATTTAGAAAATAATGCATAAGCTTTTGGATAAAATATTTAATTTTTTATATCCGATTTTTAGAGATTGGGGAATGAGCCGCAACTTAGCGTCTTATACCAGTCTTATTTTCAATATTGCCATTTTGATAGCATTAGCTTATGTTATTTATTATGTGGCCAAATTTGTTTTAGTGACATTGACTGCGATTTTTGCACAGCGCACAAAAACTAAGTTTGACGATTATTTAATTCAGAATAAAACCACAAGATATACCGCTTATTTAATTCCGTTTTTCTTTATTTATAAAGCGGTTCCGGTAATTTTAGATAAATATGATTACTGGGAATCTATTTTTGGGAAAATAGTTGGTGTTTATATCGTTTTATTAGGATTATGGATCGTTCGTACCATTTTTAATTCACTCCGAGATTATTTAAAGCAAAAGCCTGAATACAGTGACAAACCTATTGACAGTTTTGTTCAGGTTATCATGATTGTGCTTTGGATTTTTGGTGTTGCGCTTATCATTTCGACTTTATTCGGAATAAAAAAAGGCGAATTGTTGACTATTTTAGGAACGCTTTCGGCAATTATTATCTTGATTTTCAGAGATACAATTCTTGGTTTTGTTTCGAGTGTTCAGGTTGCGATAAACGATATGGTTCGAATTGGCGATTGGATCACAATGGATAAATTTGGTGCCGATGGAGATGTAATCGAAATCAATTTGACAACTGTAAAAGTTCGAAATTTTGACAATACGATAACGACTATTCCAACATACGCTTTAAGTTCAGATTCTTTCCAAAACTGGCGCGGGATGCAAAAATCTGCTGGACGCCGAATAAAAAGACATGTTTTGATAAAAAGCAGTACGATCAGATTCTTAAATGATGAAGATTTGGCGCAAATGAAAAAAGTGCAATTAATTTCTTCCTATATAGATTCCAGGCAAGCCGAAATTGAAAAATACAACGATCTTAGAGGAGTTGATAAAACACTTGCTCTTAACGGCCGTAATATGACCAATTTAGGTTTGTTCAGAAAGTATATTATGCAATATCTTATAACGCATCCAGGACTGAATAAAGATATGCATATTATGTGTCGTCAGCTGCAGTCTACTGCGCATGGAGTTCCTCTGGAAATTTATGCTTTTTCAAGTGATAAACGCTGGGCAAATTACGAATATATCATGGCCGATATTTTCGACCACGTTATGGCTTCTGTAGAATATTTTGATCTTGAAATATTTGAATTGCCTTCTCAAATTGGAAAGATAGAATAACGCTTTCTTTAACCGCAAAGAGCACAAAGATTTACGCAAGGTTCGCAAAGTTTTTTACACAAAGCTTTGCGAACCTTGCGTTTTTATTAAGTTCATTATATAAAACCTTGCGGTCGTTGCGGTTAGACTAACTTGAAACATGAAACCTAAAACAAAAAAAACTATTTTCGAATCTCTTCAAAAACAAACTTCGGATCATTATAATTTAATGTTCCCTGAATAAAACAAGGAAGATTCATGTAAGTTCCTACTACACCAGTTCCTAAAATTAATTTTTTGTCTTTTTTCAGCAAAGCTATTGGGATTCTCTTCCAACTTCCTCCGTTAGAAATAAAATGAAAATCGCCTGTAAGTGTATTTCCTTTAATGTCTCCTCTTACGTCACCTGAATCTTTTCCTAATTCATGATAAAGAATTTCGTATCGTCCATAAAAACGTTTGTCATTAATATTTATCGTCAAAACAGCAGTGTCTTTTTGATTTACGGCGCGATAAACAATTTTTTTGTAATCACTTTTGTTTTCTTTTGAATTACAAGAAATAACAAAAATCATAATTAAAAGAAGAAAAAGAAAGGAGTTTTTATTCATAATAAATTTTTAAAATCATATATATGCGAGTTGTACTTTTAAACAATTAAACTTAAATTTTGTTAACTAACTAATGTCTCAATTTAAATTTTGTATTCTAATTTTTTCTAAATTTAAAGAAAAAACATGGCAGATAGAGATAATTTTTTAAGAGAATTTAGAGGAGAAACTTTAGGAACTGTCAGTGCCCAATCTTCGGCAGACGAATTGTTTCAAAATCAAACCATCAGACCTATTTTAAAACTGCAAAATGATTTATTTATTGCTGTTTTTATAAATTACGTCAATAAAAACAAAGCCGATTTTTATTCGTATTCTGTAGAAAAAAAACTTCAGACGATTGAAAATTCCATTCAAAAAGATATTAAGTTCCGAAATTCTTTAAAAGGAATTGTAATGGCGCTTTTTACAATTGACGAATACGAAACTTATATTCAAAATTCTTCAAGCTTAAACAAACGAATGATGAATTTGTTGATTGATCGATTGAAAAATCAAGTGCAGTTGTTTGAATTAGAAACTAAATAATTAACTCTTTTAAATGTCAATAAGAACATTTTGGACAATCCTAATAAAAATACTAGGATTATGGATGGTATATAGGACTTTAACAGTCTTGCCAGAATTGATTTCCAATCTTTACTTTCTCTATGAAAATGGTGATTCTAAAGAATTAATTGGTTTACTTTCTAGTATTCTGATTGCGGTTTTATTTTTTTGTTTGATAATTAGACTCTTTCTTTTTAAAACGCTATGGATAATTGAGAAACTGAAACTTGACAAAGGTTTTGAAACAGAAACTATTGAAATACAATCAAATGAAAACAGAATAATTACAATTGCTCTCATTGTAATTGGAGGATTTATTTTTATTGATAATCTTCCAATTTTATTAAAAGAAATTGCTGTCTTCTTTCATGACAAAACCCAATTCAAGGACTATCCAAAATCAGGATGGATCATTTTTTATTTTTGTAAATCAATTTTAGGATATTTATTGATGACCAATAGTTTTAGAGTCGCAAAATTTATAAAAAAGTAATTGAAACTGAATGTTCGATCAATTCCGAAATAAACTCCCTTTAACAGATGAAAAATGGCTTGAATACACAAATTATTTCAATCGCATTGAAGTTTCAGCCAAAACAGTTCTTTTAGAAGAAGGAGAAATTTCTAAAAAGCTGTTTATAATCGAAAAAGGATGCGTTAGAGTTTGGTTCAATAATAACGGAAAAGATTTGACAACACAATTTTTTTTCGAAAATCAAAGTGTTGCTTCGATTGAAAGTTTCATGAAAAAATCGCCAAGTCCAGTTGTTGTTGAAACCATCGAACCATCAATTTTATGGTGGATTCATAAAAATGATCTAGATAAAATTTTAGAAGAAATAAAAGAAATCCCGGAATTTAGAGACCGATTAATCAATATGCTTTTTCAGCGTACTTTTGATTATATGAAATATTTTGTTTCTTTTATAAAAGACTCACCTACTCAGCGTTATCTTGGTTTAATTGAAGAAAGACCTCAAATTATTCAGCGTGTTCCTCAGCATTATATTGCTTCTTATCTTGGTGTAACTACTGTTCATTTAAGCCGAATAAAAAGTAAATTAGCTCACAAAAAATAGTCATTTTAATCTATAATTATAATTCAAGTTTTTTTCAACACATAGAAACATAGATTTTATTTGTAGAAAAGAGTCTAAAAAGAAACTAGTTTCTAACACATAGCCAACTATGTTCTTTTAAAATAAGTGAAACGCCTTTTTAAGCGCTCTAAAACTATGTTTCTATGTGTTTGAATTAATTGCACGCAACAGGTTCATTTTGTTATTTGATAACAAATGTTATCGTCTGCCCGTAAACACCTTTATAATTTTGCTTCATAAAATTTAATAATTATGAAAGCAGCAGTAGTTTATAGAAAAGGCGAATTGCCTAAATATGCAGAAATTCCAGAACCAATTGCAACAAGTGAAAACGAGGTTTTAATCTCGGTTAAGGCCGTTGCTATTACAAATTTGGATAAAGGAATTGCAAGTGGAAAACATTATTCTTCGGAAAATGAAAATCAAAACGGAATCATAATTGGCAGCGATGCAATTGGTTTGGTTGAAACCGGAACCAGAGTTTATGCTCGTGGTATCTCTGGAACAATTGCCGAAAAAGCTTTAGTTGAGAAAAACCGAATGGTCGAATTGCCTGATGGAATTGATGATGCAACAGCTGCAGCGATGCCAAATGCAGTTGCAGGCTCAGCAATGGCGCTTCGTTTTAGAGCTAAAATTAAACCAAATGAAACGGTTTTAATTAATGGAGCAACTGGTTTTACAGGCCAAATGGCGATTCAGATTGCAAAATATTATGGAGCAAAGAAAATAATTGTTACTGGCAGAAATGAAAAAACGCTCCAAAGTCTTTTAGAATTAGGTGCCGATGAAATTGTTTCTTTAAAACAAGATGATGAAAGGCTGGTTTCTCAGCTAAAAGAAATTCATCAAAATACACCAATTGATATTGTTTTGGATTATTTATGGGGACATTCGGCAGAGCTTATTTTTTCAGTTTTAAAAGGAAATGGAAATTTCACACATAAAACACGATATGTTTCAGTAGGTTCAATGTCAGGCGATCTAATTCAATTATCGGCACAAATTTTACGAAGCGTTGATCTTCAATTGTCCGGTTCTGGTTTAGGAAGCTGGACGAAAGAGGAAGTTAAATTATTATTTTCGGAAATTCTTCCTGAAATGTTTCTTTTGGCTTCTCAAAATAAATTAAAGGTAAATATCGAAAAAGTCAATTTAGTCAACATTGAAAAAATGTGGAATGCCGAAGTTCCTGATGGTAAAAGATTAGTAGTTGTTATTTAAAAATAATTTAAACGCGGATAAAACGGATTTTTTTCATCAATTATCCACTTTGTTTGTCATTTCGATCCCGAGGCTTTGGGTCAGATAAAGTTTTTACGGACAATTATCCAAGCGGTTTGTCATTTCGACTGAAAGGAGAAATCACACAAGCAAATCGACAAAGATTGGAGATTCTTCTTTGCGGAACTTCTTGTGTGATTTCTCCTTCGTCGAAATGACAAGATTGTATTTAATTCTTGTATTTTATTTATCTTTTAAAATCATTCAAAATGTATAAATGACAAAAGGTTTGATAGGATTTATTTTCGATCAAACCTTTTTTATGTAAAAATAGTTGCAAATTTTACTCTTTAGAAAGCATCAATTCCTTAATATATTTAACTGGTGCACTTCCATAACTTAAGAACTTCTCATGAAACTGTTTCAAGTTGAATTTATCACCTTCTTTCTTTTTAAGCTCCTCTCTTAAATTATATATTTCGGTGTAGCCTGTAAAATAAGAACATAATTGAACTTGAGACAACGTTACGCGCTTCCACTTCCCTTCGGCTTCGGCTTGTTGCTGAAACGCTTCTCTTGTAAGCAAAATCATGGCATCTTCTTTAGACATATCTTTTGTATGGACGCTGTTGTCTAAAATAGTATTGCAAGTTGTTCTTAAATTCCATTTGTAATACATCAACCACATTTCATCAGAATTTTTATAACCGCTTTCCAACATCATTTTCTCAGCATAAACGGCCCAACCTTCAACCATTGCACCATTTCCTAAAATAGATTTGATAATGCTTGGCGACTGATTGCTGTAAACTAATTGCGTATAATGCCCCGGAATTGCTTCGTGGATATTTAAAATCTGAAGAATATAATCGTTGTATTCGCGCAAGTAACTTTCTGCATTTTCAACTGTCCAGCCAGACATGCTTCCAACATTATAATAAGTATTTGCATTTTTATCGTAAGGACCAGGAGCAGAAATTGAAGCGCCCGCAACGCCCGCCATATACGCAGGTTCTTTACGAACAACTAAAGGTTTTGATGGATCAATATACAAAAGATCTTTTGCTTTTACATAAGCTGTAAGCTCTGGAATTTGTTTTTCAATTTCCGACTGGAATTTCTCTGGAGTTGTATGCTGTAATGAGATTTTATCAATTACTTGTTTGATTAAATCCAGCTTGTCAGCAGGTTTTGGTGCATTTCCGTTGTATTTTTTCCAAAGTTTATCTGCTAAAACAAACATTTTGTCATGAAGATCATTTTTATGGTCAACGGCAATTTTATAGATTTCATCAGCAGAATAACTTGACTGAATATCAAAATTGAATTTCTTTGCGTACAAATCTGCGCCTAATCTAAATGAACGAGGTGTTTTATTCGGCATATTTTTTAGCCATTCCGCGTAATCTTTAATTGCTTTTACAGAAACTTTAGCTTTATCTTGAATTTCTTTTTTCTCGGCATCACTAAGTTTGCTTTTACTTAAAGCGTCATTTAGTTCACCTTCAAAAACAGCCGAACCGCCAATATTTTGGGCAATTGCAAGATCAGTATGTTCAATTGTTGGGTTTTTGATATTCTTTTTTGCTGCTTCGTAATAAGCCGGAATTTTGTTCATTTTGACATTGAAAGCATGTAGACGAACTTCTAAAGAATCATATTTACCGTTTGAAATTTCTGCGAAAGCACCACAAACATTATATTCTGCAGGATTCCATTCAAAAGATTTTAATTCCTTTATGCTGAAAATAGTCCCTTCCAGCTGATTTTTAATCATTTGAAAATCGGTCTTATTATTATCAGACAAACTTTCGATATCATATTTTTTTAAAGAATCTAATTGTGCATTTGCAAAATCAAGCTCTTTTTTATTTTCATTAGCATCTGGAACAATTAAAAGGCTGTCGTATTTATGAAAACCAACTCCAGAAGCCCAGCCTGGGTAAATCTTCCATAAATTATCAATGAAATTACCTTTATATCGGTCAAACTTCTCATCTAAAGCTTTATCAACAGTTGTTTTGGCACTTTTATTACAAGAAAAAAGTAACGAAACAACAAAAATAGAAACAAACAGTTTTTTCATAATTGGGGTTTTTATTCGATTTAAAGATAGAAAAAATGTTCTTTCTTCAAAATAGTAAGTCTTTCGTAATTAATATTTCAATAAATCAAAAAGGATTTCTTCAAAACGATTTTTTGCTAAAAACTGATCTTCTAAAGCTTTTGTAAACGGAATTGGCGAATCTAAACTGGCCACTCTTTTTACCGGACCATCTAGATATTCAAAACATTCTTCCATGATTAAAGCCGAAATATCGCTTGCAATACCGCCAAACATAGTATCCTCCTGATAAATAATTACTTTTCCGGTCTTTTTGACCGATGCAAAAATAGTTTCAGTATCTAAAGGCTGCAAAGTTCTTAAGTCTATTAAATCGGCATCGATTTCTGGATTATTGGCTAATGTTTCTAATGCCCAGTGAACTGGCGCTCCAAAGGCAATAATAGTAACAGAATTTCCTTCTTTTAAAACTGCTGCTTTTCCTAACGGAATGGTGTAATAATCTGTTGGAACATCTTGATAAATGCTGCGATACAATTGTTTATGTTCGAAAAACAAAACCGGATTTGGATCGTTAATAGAAGAATTCAGCAAACCTTTTGCGTCATAAGGAAACGCTGGATAAACTATTTTTAATCCTGGAGTTTTGGTAAACCAAGCTTCATTTGTCTGTGAATGAAAAGGCCCAGCCTGCGTGCCACCACCACAAGGCATACGAACGACAACATCAGCTTTTTCGCCCCAGCGGTAATGTGATTTCGCTAATAAATTTACAATTGGGTTAAAACCTGTCGAAACAAAATCTGCAAATTGCATTTCTACAATGGCTTTATAACCGTTGATAGATAATCCCATTCCGGCTGAAACCACTGCACTCTCGCAAATTGGCGTATTGCGTACTCGATCCTTACCAAAAGCATCAACAAAACCTTCTGTAATTTTAAAAGCACCGCCATATTCGGCAATATCTTGCCCCATGATGACTAAGTTTTTATTGCGCCACATAGATTGTTCTAAACTGTTTCGGATAGCATCAATAAAACGAATATTTTTTACTTCTTCGCCATGAGTATATTCATCATATTCAAAGTCTTTGTAAACATCATCTAATTCTCCACTATAGGTTGGAACAATTTCAGGTTCTGCATTTGCAATGGCTAAATTTTCGTCAATTTCTTGTTTGATTTCATTGTGAAGCTGTTCATCATATTCGGCTGTTAAAATTTCTTTTTCAGTCAAATATTGACGATAATTTGTTACAGGATCTTTTGCAGCCCATTCGTCCATTAATTCCTGCGGAACATATTTGGTTCCGCTCGCCTCTTCATGACCGCGCATTCTGAATGTCTTAAATTCCAATAATACAGGATGCGGATCGCGTTGCATTTGTTCTTTTAACTCAGCAAGTTTATTATAAACTTCAAGTATGTTATTTCCGTCAATAATATGACTTTCTATTCCGTAGCCTATACCTTTATCAGCTAGATTTTCGCATAAATATTGTTCGTTTGTTGGTGTCGAAAGTCCGTAGCCGTTATTTTCAATGACAAACATTACAGGCAATTTCCAAACTGCTGCGATATTCAGCGCTTCGTGAAAATCTCCTTCGCTGGTTGCACCTTCACCAGTAAAAACAGCTGTTATTTTTTTGTTATTCTGAAGTTTATTGGCTAATGCTATTCCGTCTGCGATACCTAATTGCGGACCCAAATGCGAAATCATTCCAATTATTTTATATTCTTGAGTTCCAAAGTGAAAACTGCGGTCTCTTCCTTTAGTAAAACCATTCGCTTTTCCCTGCCATTGCGAAAACAAACGATAAAGCGGAATATTTCTGGTTGTAAAAACGCCAAGATTTCGGTGCATCGGCAATACATATTCAGATTCGTCTAAAACTGCGGTAACCCCCACAGCAATAGCTTCCTGCCCTATTCCCGAGAACCATTTTGAAACTTTTCCCTGACGAATCAGGATCAGCATTTTCTCCTCGATTAATCGAGGCTTGAGAATTTTTTTATATAAATCTAATAATTGAGTGTCAGTTAAATTTTGTCTGTAAAAGATCATTGAGTTTGTGTTTTTTAGTGTTTCAAATATAGAAAAATATAACAATTTTATTTGTTTTTGTTATAATATTTCAATTTTAATATAACTTTTAAAATTCAATTCTAAAATATTCTCTACCTTTGTTTCTGAAAGGTTTTTCGACACCTTTCATCTTTAAAATAAAAAATGTAAAGTATGCAAAACATTCCTAGTGTAGACTTACGTGATTTCCTTTCGGACGACCCGAAACGTAAACAAAAATTTGTAAATGAAATCGGCAGTGCATTTGAAAATATTGGCTTCGTAGCCCTAAAAGGTCATTTTCTTGACGACCAATTAGTAGACGAGCTTTATAGCGAAATTAGAAAATTTTTCGCTTTGCCAATAGAAACTAAGCATAATTATGAAATTCCTGGTATTGGCGGACAAAGAGGGTATGTATCTTTTGGAAAAGAACATGCTAAAGGACGCAAAGAAGGAGATTTAAAAGAGTTTTGGCATTTTGGCCAGTATGTTGATGCAGATTCAAAATACGCGTCAGAATATCCAGATAACGTTGAAGTAAAAGAGTTGCCACGTTTTAATGTAGTTGGTAAAGAAGCGTACCAAATGCTTGAAAAAACTGGAGTTTATGTACTTAGAGCTTTAGCTTTGCATTTAGGTTTAGATGAATTTTATTTTGATAACTATGCAAAAGATGGAAACTCAATTTTAAGACCAATTCATTATCCTCCTATTACAACTGAGCCAGAAAACGCTATTAGAGCTGCTGCGCACGGTGATATCAACTTGATTACACTTTTAATGGGTGCTCAAGGAAAAGGATTACAGGTTCAAAATCATGACGGTGAGTGGATTGACGCCATTGCTGCAGATGATGAATTAGTAATTAATGTTGGAGATATGTTGTCAAGACACACTAACAACAAACTAAAATCAACAATTCACCAAGTGGTAAATCCACCGAGAGAATTATGGGGAACATCACGTTACTCAATTCCATTTTTCATGCATCCTGTAAGCGATATGCGTTTAGATTGTCTTGAAAACTGTATTGATGCTGAGAATCCTAAGAAATTTGAAGATATTACAGCGGGAGATTATTTATACGAACGTTTAGTAGATTTAGGTTTAATTAAAAAATAAAGACTTAAATAAATTTCAAAAATAAAAATTCCAAATTCCAAGCTTTATTGGAGTTTGGAATTTAATTTTTAAATACTTTTATAGTTGGAATTTATTTTTAGAATAAAAAATTTATGGACTTTAAAGATCAATTAAAAAACTTATTTCCAGATCACGTTGAATCGAATGAACCTGAGGAAATTCAGGCTGAAGAACATGTATTATACGTTCAAAAAGAACCAATGATTTGTAAATTCGAAAAACGAAAAGGAAAAGCCACCACGATTATTGAAGGTTACGAAGGATCTGATGAAGATTTTAAAGTTCTTGCCAAAGAAATTAAAACAAAATTAAGCGTTGGCGGTACTTTTAAAGATGCTTCAATCATTATTCAAGGCGATTATCGTGACAAGATTATGGCTATTTTAAAAGAAAAAGGATTTAAAACCAAAAGAGTTGGAGGGTGAAAATTGTTTCATGTTTAAAGTTTCAAGTTGCATAGCTTGAAACCTGAAACGTAAAACGTAAAACAAAAAAACTTAGAACCTTAGTCACTCAGAACCTTAGAACCTCAAAAAAATGATACAAAACTCAGAATTAATACTTAATCCAGACGGAAGTGTTTATCACTTAAATCTTCGTCCTGAACATATTGCACACGATATTATCTTTGTTGGAGATCAAAACAGAGTGGAGAAAATCACTCAGTTTTTTGAAAAAATAGAATTTTCAACGCAAAAAAGAGAGTTTAAAACGCAAACCGGAATTTACAAGGGAAAACGTATTTCTGTAATTTCTACAGGAATTGGCCCAGACAATATTGATATTGTATTGAATGAACTGGATGCTCTAGTGAATATTGATTTAGAAACACGTACGCCAAAAGAAGATCTGATTTCGCTAAATATCATAAGAATTGGAACATCTGGATCTTTGCAAGAAGATATTCCTGTTGACAGTTTTGTGATGTCAAAATTCGGACTTGGTTTAGACAATATGCTTCGCTCTTATTTAATTGATGAAGTTTCAAATGCAGCAATCGAAGATGCTTTTACCACGCATACCAATTGGGATATTAGAAAAGGAAGACCTTATGCTATTGCATGTTCTGAAGCTTTAGAAAAAATTATTGAATCAGATAAAATTTTCAAAGGAATTACGGCAACTGCAGGCGGTTTTTATGGTCCTCAGGGTCGCGTTTTACGTTTAAATATTCAAGATGAAGAATTAAACAACAAAATGGATAATTTTGACTTTGATGGCAGTAAAATCACTAACTTAGAAATGGAAACAGCGGCAATTTATGGACTTTCTGCACTTTTAGGACATAATGCTTTATCTTTAAATGCTATTATTGCCAATCGTGCTTCGGGAACTTTTAGTGAAGATCCTTATAAAGCTGTTGATGAGTTGATTACTTATACATTAAATAAACTGGCTGGGAAATAATTAGATAATTTGCCAATTAGAAAATGAGATAATTGTTTAAAAAATTTGGAATTATGTTTTTAAGAGTTGCACGACATACAAATGATTTAAAAAGAATTGAAGATTTTTATGTAAATGTACTTGGTTTTGAGCAATTGGGAGATTTTCAAAATCATAATAATTACAATGGCATTTTTATTGGAAAATCGGGTTTAGATTGGCATTTTGAATTTACACAATCGGAATCTGAAGCCAAACATATTTTTGATGAAGATGATGTTGTAGTATTATATCCAAAAGCAATTTCAGATTATAATAACTTGTTAAACAAGCTTGAACAATTTAATATCTCAACTATAACTGCAGCTAATCCATTTTGGAATGAAAACGGAAAAATGATTCAGGATCCAGATGGTTATCGTATTGTTATATCACCCTTAAAAGCTGTAATCAGCGAAATTGAATAAATATAATTAGATAATTAGTCAATTTGAAAATGAAATGAATTATTTAATATCTATTAAAAATTATTACAAAAACATAAAATGCAGGAAACTGAAACACATAAAAAAATATTATTTAGGTATTACAGCGATTTGCTAGAGGATATGGTTGTAGAAACTATGTGGGCAGAAATAATAGATTTAGAAAAAGGATATTTTAAATTAGATAATATTCCTTTTTTTGGACCTTTAATTGCAACGGATGATATTTTCTTTGCAGAATTTGATAAAGATGAAGAGAGATTTGTTTATAGGGAAACTATTAAAACTTCAGGAAACTCAATTGTTCAGGTTGTCATTTTAGAAAAAGGTTTTGACAAAGAAATTATTAGAGAAAAACTTAAAGAAATCAATTGCGAATCTGAAGGTATGAATGAAACTCTATTTGCTGTTGAAGTAATCTTTGATGTTGATTATTCTATAGTAAAAAATATCCTAAATGAATATGCAGATCTTTCAATTATAGATTTTGGAGAGCCTTGTCTGTCAGAAAAACACCGAGCTGACTTATTAAAAAACTAAACAAACTTAAAATACGCATACCAAACTTAACTTAAACTTAAACTGTAATGAAAACTGTAAACATTGTAGGTGTTCCCGAACACTTCAATTTGCCATGGCATTTATGCATTGAAAATGGTGAATTTGAAGCAGAAAATATTGATTTGCAATGGAAAGATATTCCAGAAGGAACTGGAAAAATGTGCCAGATGCTGCGAGATGGAGAAGCTGATATTGCGGTAATCCTGACCGAAGGAATTGTCAAAGATATTTTGGCTGGAAATCCTAGCAAGATTGTGCAAATTTATGTTCAGTCTCCTTTAATCTGGGGTATTCATGTTGCTTCAAAATCAGATTTTCAATCGGTTAAAGATCTTGAAAACAAAAAAGTTGCTATTTCTAGATTAGGCTCAGGATCACAGTTAATGGCGTATGTTAATGCTGCTGAACAAGGCTGGGAATCTGATAATCTTCAATTTGAAATTATCAATACAATTGATGGCGCTGTAGAAGCCTTGACAAATGGAACAGCAGATTATTTTATGTGGGAACGTTTTATGACAAAACCGCTCGTTGATAAAGGCATTTTCAGACGCATTGGCGACTGCCCTACTCCATGGCCTTCATTTGTTATTACAGTTCGCGATGAATTTTTGAAAAAAAATCCAAAAGTTGTTGAGAAAATTCTTGAAATCATCAATAAAACAACACACGATTTTGCAGAAATTCCAGAAATTGATAAAACTTTAGCGGAGCTTTTTAATCAAAAAATTGAAGATATTCAAGAATGGTTAAAATTGACGCAGTGGTCTCAAAAACATTTAAGTGAAAAAGCATTTTTAAAAATTCAAAATCAATTATTTGATCTGGGAATTATTGATAAAAAAAGTACTTTTGTTGAAACGGTAAAAGCGCTGTAAAATCTGCTTTGATTTTTTATGATGAATTTCCCTAAAATTGACTTTCCGCGATTAAAATCCAAATTACAGGTGAAATCACCTTGGGATAGGGTTATTATTTCGTTGTTGAGTCTTTTAATTACAATCCCTATATTCATCATTCTGCATCAAAATCTCCGCGATTTAAATTGGGTCTTTAATTTAGATCGCGTATTTATTTTTTTATTTGTTTTTGTAGCAGTCTTTTTTCTGTTGATGTTGTTGCGAACCATAATTATTTTATGTGTTGCTGTTTATTTATTAGTATTGTTTTATGGTTCAGTAATTGGAAACTATGGTTTCAGTGAAATTTCTGAGGACTATAATTCAATGATTTATACCATGACTGACAATCCTTTTCCACAGGATATTATTGTGGCAAAACTGCTCCCTTTTCCCAATAAATCAAAAATTATAAACGCGATAGAATATCAAAATCCTAAAGTCCGAAATTTTGCCATAATGGCGACTACAAAACATTTTAAAGGAATTAGAGGATATTCTGATTATCGAAATACAATTCAGTGTTTCGCAGTTTTTAAAGAAATAAACAGCCGTTGGAATTATGTAAATGATCCAAAAGATGGTGATTATATTGCGACAGCAAGCGAATCATTAGAATATTTTTCAGGAGACTGCGACGACCATTCTATCTTAATGGCGGCTGCAATACGAGCCATTGGCGGGACACCAAGATTGATTCATACCAAAGGTCATATTTATCCTGAAATTTTAATAGGTTCTTTAATTGATTTGGAAAAAGTCAATTTTCTTATCAAAAATGTACTTTTTGTCAAAGAAAGTTATGGCAAAAAAATACATTATCACATTGACGAACGCGGTCAGGTATGGATGAATCTAGATTATACGGCTACCTATCCGGGCGGACCGTTTTTATATGATGAGATTTTAGGAGAATTAACTCTAAACTAAATAATCAATTTCAAAATTCACTTTGTATTTCATAAATCACATTTTTGATTTTGCATAAAGTTCTCTTCCAAGCGCAGCAAAAAATGGAAGTGAAACCGAGTCGTATTCGTAAACATTATCATTAAAAACACCATCTTTATTGACCAGCATAGTTGCCGAAACCATAAACTCAACTTTATTTGCTGTGTCGATTATATAGGCAGTTTCAGTCATCGTTCCGTATGCTTCACCAATTTTATTGTATATTTTTATGTTTTCCGGAATTGTTTTTTTTGTATCGCCAAAGATGAAAAATTTACAATAGCTATCATAATATTCTTTTGGATCATAACCAGCATTTCGAGGTAAATTCTGCATCGAAAATAAAATAAATTCGCGCTCTTTATCTGTTATTTTAAAACGTTCATTTTCATTAAAAGCTTCAGGAAATACAATTCTTTTTAATGTATTATGAAGCGTTTCTAAAGGATAATAATTTTTCTTAGAAAAATCAAAAGGTTCATTTACAAGTTGGTCACCTTTCATAAATCCCGTTCCTTTTATGAGATTGTTAAGAACTAATGGTGTGCTTTTTTCATTTAGTTTTGAAGGAAAAACTTCAGTTGAACCGTCATCTTTATATAGCGTAACCAATTTTACAAGAGGATTTGAAGGCTCAGAACCAGAAAGTCTATGGCTAATTCTAAAAGGTTCTAATCCTTTCTCCTTCATTTTTTGATTGATATAATCAAAACCTGTAAACTCAAATAAATTGCTACTGGCAACATTATCGCTTACAGCAAAAATTTTAGTGATTTCATCTGCAAATTTTAATTTATCAGAACTTCCTTCAATTGTAAAAGTGCTATTCACAGAAGTATTGTCAATAGTATTCAATTTTTCAAGCGCTAAAATCGCGATTGGCAGTTTTATAGTACTTGCTGGATAATAGTAATTAGATGCATCTAAATGATAAGTGTAATCTTTAAAAGTAATTTTTTCTTAATCTCTGATAATCTGAGTGTAAATGATTTGAAGTTCATATTGCTTCGGATTTTTCATTACTTCTTTTATTTTTTCATCTTTAGAAGCTAAAACTTTTTCCAAAATATTTTTTTTAGAACTGCAGCTAAAGAGCAGTAAAGTGACAAAAAAGAAAATGCATTTTTTAAATACCGACATAATTTGAGTTGAAAATAGAATCTCAAATATAAATATTACATATTAGTTTATATCATTTAATTGAGTTTTTCATAGTTCGCTTATCTTCAAACCATTAAAAAACATGCCTGTTTAGGCTATTTATTTCATTTTTGTATTTGAATAATGTAAATATTTGATTATAAATATTTTAACTATTGTTTTTTTTTGTAACTTTTCATGTCTAATTTTTTAATCACAGAATTATGAAAAAATCTAAATTATTTGTCTTCGGAATTTTATTATCAGCAGTTTTAGTTCTTTCATGCACCATGGCAAAAAGGAATGAATTAATAAGTTCTTGGAAAGTTACCAATGTTGAAGCCAGCAAAAAGCCACTTTCTGATTCATTAAAAAATGTAATTCTTACTAACGGTCAATTAACTTTTACTGAAGATGGTCATGTAACAGGATTTTTACTTAGAGAAGTGACAGATGGTACTTATGCCTTAACAAAACAAGGTAAAAGCCTCGTAATTAAAGATGAAACAGGAACTCCTTGGCCTTGTGTTAGCACAATTACTGATGATCAGCTAATTTTAGAGGCTGATGAAGTAAAACTTACACTTAAAAAGATTTAAACTAGTTTCATTCAGAATAAACATGTAACCACATTAAAAAAATAAAAAACTCCTAAAACTCTCAAATTTTAGGAGTTTTTTTTATTTCAATTCTGTATTCTAAAAAAAACAAAACCTACCGATTTTCGGTAGGTTTTGTTTTTAATTCTTAAGATAAACCACGGGTTAACCAGCCTTTTTTATTGGCAGTTGCAATTGCATAAGGTGTAATCCAAAATAGACTAAAAGTATAAAAAATGCTATAAGAATAAGCCCAAAATGCATCTGTAAAACTGTATCTTTTTGCATAAAACAACACAGAGAATGTTGATACAATCAGAATGCTTAAAAGTGTAGAACTAAAAAACAATATAGGATGAACAGCTATAAAAAACAGCATAAACAGCAAGAAAGGATAAGCCATAACAATTTTTAAAGACTGATTTAAAAACAAAAGTCTAGCACCAAATTTAGATTCATTTCTAAAATCTTTAAAAACATATTGCGCCATCATAATGTTCTCACGTACATTGCTTCTGCCCCATCTTATAAACATTTTGTACAAACCTTTATATTCTTCTGGAACGTTTGTAAGCACGTACGCATTTCTTTGGAACAAAACATGAAGACCTTGTTTTAAAATCATATTTGTCATTGCTCGGTCTTCGCCAATATCCGATGGCTGTCCCATGAAAGTCTGATTGATCCATTCTGGAAGACATTCAAAAACAGCATCTCTTTTGTAAGCTGCTGCCGCGCCTGGAGTACACAATACAGAACCAAGCATACTTTCAGCCGAACGCATAAACTCAAAGCTCATTACAAAACTTACATTCAGCATCTTTGGTAACAATGCTTTTTTATTGTTCAAAACATGAACATTTCCTGCAACTGCACCGCATTTTTCATCAACAACAAACGGACTTACAAGATTTCTTAATGTATCTTTTTTAACAATAGAATCGCTGTCGACTGTTACAAAAATTTCACCAGTTCCTAGTTCGAAACCACGATATAAGGCATAACGTTTTCCTTTATTTTCAGGCTGTTGGTAAATTGATAAACGATCTCCCAGTTTTATTTTTGCCTGTTGCATCCAGTACCAAGTGTCATCTTTGCTTCCGTCATCAATGGCAAGTATTTGAAGTTTTTGTTCAGGAAAATCGCTGTCTGCAAGACTTAACAAGGTTTCCCAAACTAATTTCCCTTCATTATAAGCAGGAACAATTACAGTACATGTAGGCAGCAAATCATCTGAAACTGATTCGATAGGCTTATAATTAAAGTAGAGATACAAATTATATAAAAATGAACCTGTCTGGAAAAAGAATAAAACTGTAGCCAAAATTAGAAATGGAAATCCCCAGCTTGAATTTATACGGTCTATTTGAAATTGATCAAAGTCGGATTGCAAGTTGTAAACTACAAAGGCACCGCCAAACATCAATAAAAAAGTACCTGTAAGTACAAAAGAACCGAATGGTGTAGATGTTTTTTGGGTTTTGTTTTTAAAGAATTGGATTTTAGAAATAAAATTAGAACTTTTTGCTGCTTGCTCTTTTCTGTTAAGAGCTTTATCTGAAGAATAAAATTGTTCTGAAATAATTGATTCGCTTTTCATTTAGGCTATTGCTTTAATTTTAAAATGGCTTTTAGATTGATTCTTCTCGATTTTATTTTCGCTTAGAAAAAAACGAAACAATTAAATATGAGAATTGATCACAACCATTTTTGCAAGCGCCGTGCCACAATTAATGTAGAATTGATACTGAGAGGTTTACCTAAATTGAGCTAAAATCAAACTGTGTAAACTTTATACACTTGTAAAAAGTTTATACTCAAAATTTAGAAAAAAGCTCAAAAATACGAGCGGTTTGGAGTTTTTAAAAACGATTTTTATTACATATTATTGTTTTGTCTTTTCAAAATTTTTAAGTCTTAAGAGAATTCTAAATCAATTCAAGAGCGCTTTGGGGTTTATCTACAGCAATTTTTTTAGTATATTTAAATTTTTAAAAACCAAAAAACATGGAAGATTCAAATAACCAACAAGACAATACAACTCCAAAAGTAACAGGAGTTGGTGGTATTTTCTTTTTTACTGAAAATCCAAAAGAAACAAGAGAATGGTATGCTAAAAATTTAGGACTCGAAGTCAATGACTGGGGTTCGACATTTGAATCAAGAAATATTGATAATTCTGATTTAAAAGAAGCGCTTCAATGGAGTCCATTCAAAAAAAATGATGATTATTTTTCGCCTTCAAAAAAAGAATTCATGATCAATTACAGAGTACAAAATATTGAAGGTCTAATAAATCAGCTTAAAGAAAATGGCGTGACTGTTTTAGATGATATTGCTACATACGATTATGGAAAATTTGTTCATATAATGGATGCAGATGGCAATAAAATTGAGCTTTGGGAGCCTGTTTAACAGCAAAAATTATAAACAATAAAAAAACTCCAGAATCAACTAATTCTGGAGTTTTTTATGAATGAAAAAAAGAATATTTAAAATATGAAAGAGCCATCTGTAAACAAAAAATCTTATAATAAAATTGTAAACGAATGGGCCAAAATCAGGAATAATTCATTTGTAAATAAACCAATTATAGATTTTTCGGAAAAGATTAAACCAAACGGAAACATTCTCGATATTGGATGTGGAACTGCAAATCCAATTGCAAAATATTTTTCAGAAAATAACCATTCCGTAATTGGAATAGATTTTTCTGAAAAGATGATTGAAATTGCAAAATCACAAGAAATTAAAAACTGCCACTTCATTGTCTCTGATTTCTTTGACTTTGAAACCGATAAAAAATTTGATGGAATAATTGCTTGGGATTCACTTTTTCATTTTCCGAAAGAACAACAAGAAGAAATTTATTCAAAAGTCTTTAAATTATTGCTTCCGTGCGGTTATTTTCTTTTTACTCACGGAAAAGAAAAAGATGATGAACATACAGATCAAATGTTTGGTGAACCGTTTTATTACAGCTGTTTGTCTAGAGATAATGTTATGCGCATAATGGCAGATTTAGGTTTTGAATTAGAATATGAAATTGAAAATTTTGTTGAAGAAAATACACATCGAGACTGGGTTGTGCTAGCAAAGAAAACTGCAAATTAGCATTACTAATTGCGCTCGTTAAAATTAAAAAGCAATTCCAAATTGAAAACCTATTGTAAAAGTACATGGATGATCGTTACCAAAACGAACAGGTAAAGGCACGGCGGCATAGTAGTTGCAACTGTTGCTTTTAAAAAAAGTTTTATTGAAAACAGGTGTAAATCCATATCTTCCACTTGTTTCAAAAGCAGCTCTTCCGGCAAATGTGTAGCCGTTTCCTAGAGCTACTAAAACTCCAGGATGAAATAACAAATTGGTTACTTTGCTTGTTCCGTTATCGTCTTTTATATTTGGAACCATTTCAAATGAAAATCCAATTTTTTCATTTTTCCAAATGTTAATTCCCGTAGGAAAACCGACAGCATAATAATCTCTAAAATTTACTGTTGTTTCATCACTGCTGAAGGTAACAATGGGATGCATAATGCCAAAATACCCTGTTATTTTTGGATAAGTTGTTTGAGATGAAACATTTAAACTTAATAGTAATAGAGCTAATAAGAAGCTTAGTTTTAAATACATTTTTTTAGTTTTTAGTTGGTAAGACAAAACTAAAAGTTCATAAATGCTTAAAATAGAATCTTATTTACCTTTTGTATCTGGATTACTTTTTACTTCTTTTTTTCGATACGCCGAAGGATTTTTTCCAGTATGAGCTTTAAAAATTCTAGTAAAATGGCTTTGATCTGAAAATCCTGTCATGTAGGCAATTTCAGTTAATGAATGAGAAGAATTAGAAATGAGATTGATTGCTTTTTCGATTCGCAGTTTTCTCACATATTCTCCAAAATTCAAATCTTCAAAATGCTTCGAAAATTCTCGTGACAAATAAGATGGGTTTAAATCTAATTCATTAGAAATTTTCTTTAAATCAAATGCAAACTGTGCATCAATCTGATCTTGAATTATTTCTTTTAAATCTTTGACCCACGTTGGTGTTTTGGCTCCAGATTTTTTGTCTTTCAGAAACTTATTATAAACTTCATGAAGCAAATTTTCAAAAGGACTATTTTGCAGATGATTTTGTTTATAAAGATGCGTTGCCCAGCTGTATAAGGCATCATATAAAATCATTCCCGTTTCAAGAAGTTTATAGTCGTCAGTAATATTATAAGAAAGTCCGGCTGAAATAGCCCAAAGTCCCGCCGATTCTTTTGCAATATCATGTCGATCTGTGTCCGCGCCACGCACAATTCCGGCAATAATTAAAATTGCGGGATCATTAATTTCATATTTTTTTACAATATAATCGAATGTGCTTTGATCATTATAATGAGTAAATTCAACATTTGGAATGTCAAATGGAGTAGCATTTAATTCTTCTGCTTTCTTCAAAACCTCATTAAACGAAACATAAATGAATTCGGCTTCATCGTCAACAAACTTTTTTATTAGCCAAGGACATGCAATTCGGTCTATTTTTGGTCGTTCTCTGGTAATCCATTTCATTTTTTTAAATCTTTAGGATTTTGATATTCAAATCTAACGAAATCATTTGGTTTCAAGAATTTATAAATTAAAGTGATTACTCAATATTCAAGAAAAATTTTGAAAACAAGAATTAATAAATTGAAAATCAAATAATTATATATTTAAATTTCTTATATTCGCGTGTTGAAAAAACATCAATTTATACCACAATATAAATTTTCATTTCACCCCATTTCTTCTATTTTCTGAATTGGTATAAAACGGTTAGGCCCCTCCTCTAATTTTAGCAAAAATAATAGCAATTATAAACCATCAAAATTGAAGAAAATGGAACCACACCTTGAACAAATTCGCGATCAGCAAAAGCAGTCTTGGAACAAATTTTCTGGAGGCTGGAAGAAATGGGATGATCTTGTAATGGATTTTTTAAAGCCAATGGGAGATGAAATAATCAGACTGATAAATCCAAAAAACAAGGATTTTATACTCGATATTGCTTCTGGAACTGGAGAACCAGGATTAACAATTGCAGAAAAATTAAACGGTGGCAAAGTAATGCTCACAGATCTTGCTGATGATATGCTAAGAATAGCACGTGAAAATGCGATGTTAAGAGGAATCGAAAATATTGAAACTTTGACTTGCGATGTCAGTGAACTTCCTTTTCGTGACAATACATTTGACGCTATCAGTTGCCGATTTGGATTTATGTTTTTCCCAGACATGCAATTAGCTGCGAAAGAAATGGTTCGAGTTCTAAAACCAGGCGGACGAATAGCAACATCGGTTTGGAATGTTCCTGAAAAAAACTTTTGGGTCACAGCGACTTTGGGAACAATTAGTAAAAATTTGGAACTACCACCTCCGCCACCTGGTTCACCTGGAATGTTTCGCTGTGCAAAAGATGGCTTTATTTCCGATTTATTTTCACAAGCTGGATTAAAAAATATAACTCAAGTTGAAGTCCCAGGAAAATTAAATTGCAAAACGGTCGATGCTTATTGGGGAATGCAGACAGAAGTTGCTGCTCCTGTTGTAGCGGCACTTAATACAGCTAGCGACGAAATGAAAGAAAAAATAAAAACGGAAACATATGCTATAGTAAATCAAAAATATTCAGATGGAAATGTTATTATTGATTCTAGCGCATTAGTTATTTATGGGGAGAAATAAAGGATTCACAGTAATATAAAAATGACTGCCAAAACAAAAAAAAGCCTTCTCAAATGGAAGGCTTCTTTTTTATTATCTGATTATTTTTATATAAGCGCTGTAAACGTCATCTTTAAGAGAAGTTCGCATATAATACATGTCTTCGTCTTTTGTACTTAAATCATATTTAATTAAACCTGCATCACAATAATAGAATATAGTATCGTCAACAGGAAATTCGATGTTTGAAATAGGCATAGTTGTAAGTTTTGCTTCAAATGCTATTTCGCCATTTGTGATGTCAATTTGGAAAAGCTTCTTTTTGCGTGTATATCCCCAAATATTATCACTATCTTCTGTAATGTATTCGATATTATCAGTTGCAAAATCTCTTCTCCATATTTGAGTTCCCGTTTTTGAATCAACAGCGTATAAAGTAGAAACTGCACTTCCCTGCGCTGCAAAATATACTTTTTTGTCTTTGCAGAATATACGATTCTTGACATTAAACTGATTTTCATCTAATTTAAATTGCCATAAAATATCCAATTTATCAGGACTTAAAGCAAAAAGCACATCTTTTTCATTTGCTATAAATACATTTTCGCCATCAGTTACAGGTTTTCCATAAATAGGTGTTTCAAAGCTTTTTTGGGCAAGAACTTTTCCTGTATTTGCATCAAAACTATATAAACTAGACGCACTTTGAACAAAAATTTTGTTGTTAAAATATAATACCGGAATATCATTATTTGTAGAATCTAGCTTATAATTCCATGCTAAACTGCCATCTTTTGTGTTAAGCGCATATATGTTTCCGTTTTGTGCCGTTATATACAATTTTCCGTTATTTATAACTGGAACCTGATCTTTCAATACAATTTGATCTGTAGTATTACCTAATCTTGATTTCCAAAAAACATCACCCGTTTGGTTATCAATTGCAAAAATTTCTCCGTTAATAAACGGAACGTACACAACTCCATCGTGCAGCGTAACCATATTTGCACACATTTCAGTAAAGTGATCTGTAGGTTTTACAGTCCAGCCAATTTGTTCCGATTCTAAATCATACGAAAAAATAAATCCGTCGTAATCATAAATTAAAATTGACGCTGCATCTAACGGCACTTTTTTAAGTGGAGTTATGACTTTATTTGAAAATGCTTCATTAGATGGTAAAGCTTTATTTTCAACTGGTTTTGAACTAGTAGGCGTTTGTCCAAAAATATTTATAACAGTAAATACAAATAAAAGAGTTATTAGATTTTTTTTCATTTTAAGATTTGGGTTTGATGATTTGATTTATTTGTTTAGCAATAAATTTGCCAAACAAATAAATTTCTATGCCAAATATAATTAAAATGTCTATGAGTACTGACTTGCAATCATGTATAATAATAGCTTTTTAATTATTAATTATTTTCTTTAATATTAAAATCATTTTGTTTTGGATCATAAAGCATTGCAGTACATAAACAGTTTTTTCTTTCTTTACTCATCAATATTGGGCAGTTTACGCATGATTTACAGCTCTCCCAAAACAGTTCATCCGAAGGCAGTTCGCTGAAAGTAACAGGTTCAAAACCCAGCTCATGATTCATTTTCATAACGGCAAGACCTGAAGTTAAACTGAATATGCGAGCCTGAGGAAATAGTTCACGGCTCAGCTCAAAAATCTTTCTTTTAATTTTTTTTGCAAGTCCGGTATGTCTGAATTCAGGAGCTACAATTAGTCCGGAATTAGAAACAAACGTGCCATTCTCCCAAGAAGAAATGAAAGAGAAACCAGCCCATCGCCCATCTGATGCAAAAGCAATTACAGCCTCACCTTTCGTCATTTTTGTTTCAAGAAACTCTGGTGAACGCCCTGAAATTCCAGTGCCTCGGGCTATAGCTGAGGATAATGTTACTTCGCAAATTTCTCTAATCCAGAAAGTATGGGCAGATCTCGCTTTTTCAATAGTGAATTCAACTAATTCCTCATCTTCTTTAGAAGGCAAAAGTTCTGTTTTGTTGCGCAATGAGCTAGAAAAAAAGTAGTTTTTAGTACTTAGGTTTATTATTGGATCTATAATGGGGTCAATAATTTTCATAATTATTATGGTATTGGAAATGGAAATACAAAGTGAAAGTGTCAATTTTTATTGCCTAAACTATTTTTGAGATTAGCAAAACAGCAATAAAGAAAACTATGGTAAAAACCATTAAATTGATGAACCTGTTTTTATTATGTATAGTTTTTTTTGACATATATAGTTTTGTAATCTCCTTGCTTCTTGTTTTATTTGTTTTCATGTTTCTTGATAATTGATATTATTCTGATTTCTTGTTGATTAAAACAATCGACGTGCCAAATAAAATAAAGTACTAATTATCAATTAACTACAAAATACACGACCTCATTTTCTTTTAAAAAACTATCAAAATGATATGGCAGCCCTTTCAAAATGAAAGGGATTGATGATGATTTATTTTATATTAAATAACATAAATAATTATTGTAAAAATATCTCTAAATTCACTTGAAGAAAAGACAACGTATTATTGATAGCCAACAAAAAAAATGAAAAAAAGTGTAATAATATTGCTCATGGCGACAATGGGACTGTTTTCCTGCAAGCAAGACATTAAATCAACAACAGAGATTGTTGACGCAAGAATTTCAGATTCGGTAAAAAATGTAGAGAACAAAAAACGACTGACTATTAATAAAGCCATTTACAATAAATATGAGTATAGTGATTCTAATGGCGGAAGCCTAATAATAGAAAACAGCTTTCCAAAAGGCGGAATAAGATACACTGATCCAAAAGGTCAAGTATATATTTATGTTGTATTTTGGACTCGAATAATCAATGAAACAGCTAATTCTCTTGAAATAAAAATTGACTTTCCCGTAGATTCCTATGAGATTCCTTCTTTACCTGGAAAATATTATAAAACATTAATTTCTTCTAGCGCAATGTCAACTGAAAAAATACCGTTATTTAATTATGGTTTGACAGATTTAGAACCTTTTTTTGATAAAAACATTGATAAGCCTTCTTCATTAAAGAGAACTATAAAACCAAAAGAATCGACTGGATTTTACGTCGTAACGCTACGTTTGATTGGAGGAGATCAATATGGCGTCCTGCGAACAGAACTCAGCTTAAAAGGGCAAAATCTTTTTTATAAAATTAGAGATAAGGAAATTCAGTGTGGAAGTATTAATTTGAAGGATTTAACGTTATTGAAATAAAAATAAACCATATATGAAGCTAAATTTTATCCTCTCAACACTTTTTATTGTTTGTTCTAATTTTCTGTTTTCACAAACTAATTTCTCTGACAATCCTTTAGATGCCATTTTTGAAACAAAAGATGCAAAGAATTTTTGGGAAGCATTTGACAAAATGGACAAATCAAAACAAAATCCGTTTATTGAGTACATGCAGAAAGGATCGCCAGGTGTTAAAGGGTTTACTGAAAACCGAATAATAAATGCTGATTCTCTTTTTACTGTCGTGAAGAAAAGAAAAGCTGATTATGAACTTTCAAGAACTGTTTTGGACGACATTTCTTCTAAGGAAAAAAGAGTCAGAGCCATTTATAGTGCTTTAAAATTTTGGTATCCAAAGGCAAAATTTCCTCCAATTTATTTTGTTTATGGAAGATTTAATTCAGGCGGAACTTCTTCTCCTGACGGAATTATCATTGGAACAGAAAAACTTAAAAATCTGGATGGAGTTTCAGGTTTAATTGCACATGAACTTATTCATTATCAGCAAAAAATTGAAGGTAAAAATATGTTGTTGAAATGGTGTTTGCTTGAAGGAGGTGCCGACTTTGTTGGTGAACTTATTTCGGGAGAATCAATAAATAAGTTTGAATATAAATATGGAGATCAAAACCTAGATAAATTATGCGATGAATTTGTAACAATATTAAAAAATCCTGAATATAAAGATTGGTTATATGAAACGACTAAGAAAGATGACAGACCAAATGATTTAGGATATTGGATTGGCTATAAAATAATAGAATCTTATTTTAATAAACAAAAAGACAAACAAAAAGCAATTGAAGAAATACTGAATATAAAAGATCCATTACAATTTTTGAAACAAAGCGGTTTTTTAAATTCATATATTGAGAAGTATCAAAAATCGAAGAACGAAAGCTTTGATGCGTTTTTTAAGTAATTTGATGATAAATAATTAAACGTATTTGTAATCCTTGTCGGAAAGACAAGAGCGAAATTTTAGAGAAAACAGCATAAAAAAACTCCTTAATTTCTTAAGGAGTAAGAAAAAAAAGCACTGAAAACCAATCGTTTTCAGTGCTTTTTCGACCCTTTAATAATTTATTTATGTTATTTCAATTGAGTAGTATTTACTCTTGTTGGTGTATCTTTTCCGCTAATAATCGAAGAAGAACTCAATGCAATTGATTTTATTATTTGAGTCATATTATCAATATCTAGCGTTTCAAATTCATCATCTGCTGTGTGATACGTTAGCTCATTATCCATTTTTGAAGTAGAAATGGTATGAGCAGGAACTCCAAGCTTGGCCAACGTAGCGTTGTCTGAGCGATAAAATAATTGCTGATCTGGATAAGGATCTGCATAAAATGTAAAATTTGTTCCTTTTAAATTAGTTTGCAAAATCTGCCCCATATTCGACTTTTCGAAGCCTGTAATGTAAGCAGAGTTTTTACCCCATTTAGATTCTGTTCCTATCATTTCAATATTGAACATCGCAATCACTTTTTCTGGCGCAAGCTGTTTAGAAAAATATTTGGCTCCATAACCACCTATTTCTTCAGCTACAAATGTGGTAAAAATAATAGTACGCTCGTTGTTATTTTGTTTTTTAAAATATTTCGCAAGCATAATTACTGCAGTTGTTCCAGCTGCATCATCATTAGCACCATTATAAATAGAATCTGTTGCAGGATGCGGAGCACCTTCTTCCGGAGAGCCTACTCCTAAATGATCATAATGCCCAGAAAAAATCACATACTCATTTGGCTTCGTTTTTCCGGGTAATATTCCAACAACATTATTCAATGTTTTTTTGGAAATTGTATTCGTTAATTCAACAGAAAAAGTAGTCGTTTCTATGGTACCAAAAACAAACATAACCGTATTATTTCCAGGATTAGCACTTACTCGATCAATATGTTGAATATTTGGTAAAACACTATCAAATGAAGGATCAACTAATACCAAAAGATTTTTCGGACTTTTATAATATTCATTAAATTTCTGGCCAATGTTATCTCCTTTATTGATTTTTACAATAGAGATATCGCTTTTTTCAGTTAAAGAAACTTGCGGTAAGTATGAGAATGTTACAACTTGATTATTATTTATTTCTTTGCCATCAATAATAATTTTTGAAGACACTGCTTTAGAGGCAGTCATCGAAAATTCTTGTCTGTAATTCGTTGCTGCATTGAAAGTTTTCAAACCAATTTCTTTAAACTCTGATTCTATAAAGGCAGATGCTTTATCAATACCGGGAGTAAAAGTTCTCCTACCCTGCATATCATCAGCCGAAAGTATTTTCTCTATACGAGTTACTTCCTTGTTCGTAATAATTTTATCAATCGATTGTCCATGTACATTAAAACATTGACTTAGAACAAAAATACTTACAATGATTTTTTTCATATTTTACTTTTATAAATAACATTTTGGTTAAATCAAAAGTAAGTTAATTATTTACAAAACTTAGCGCTAGTAAAAGTTTTTAATTGAAAAAAACTGAGGTTTTGTAAATTTCCGAATAAACTATTTTTCAGTAAATCCTTTGCTTTTTTGATTATGACGAATTAGTCTTTCTTTTAAAGTGGTCTTTTGCAACTGTTGCAAACAAATTTTATAATTTATTAAATAGCTAAATTATATGGTATTAGAAAAAAACATAAAAAAAAACTCCTTAATTTCTTAAGAAGTTTTCTTGTGCGTATTAATAATCTAATTAATGAATTATTTTATGCAGGATTTGAAAAAACTGCCATTTATAAAATGTTTTTACAGATTATCATTAATTCGTTTTGTTATTTCTTCAATAGTTCCCATTCCGTCAAAAGTTAAAACTTTAATTTTTGACTTCATATATTCGATTGCTGGTCTAGTTGAATTCTCAAAAACTTCAATTCTTTTAAGATGAATATTAGCATCTTTGTCGTCTTTTCGATTAGAAGTTTCGGCTCTTTTTTTCGCCCTTTTTAAAAGTTCAGTTTTTGGGACTTCAATATTGATTACTTTCCCGATTTCGAGGTTTTTAGATTTAACGAGTTCCATTAAATCATTTACTTGTGGTTCGGTTCTAGGATAACCATCTAAGATTATTCCATCAGTAGCCATGTTTTCATCTAATATTTTACTGAAAAGATCTTTCATTATGGAGTCAGGAACTAAATCTCCCTTTTCTTCATATTCAGACATTATTTTTCCAATTTCAGTTTCATTTTGTTTTTCTGAACGACATTTGTCTCCAGTTGAAATATGTTCAAATTTAAGTTCTTCTTTTAGAATTTCACATTGAGTGCCTTTTCCAGAATAAGGAGGGCCAGTTATTATTAATATTTCCATTTATTTATAATTTTAATTTTCTTTAGAACTCTAAGGAAATGAATGATTTGCATCGATTTAAACAAGAGATCACAAATTTACAAGAAAAAGATTTTTTTTATGAACAAAAAAAACTCCAAAATCATAAGACTTTGGAGTTTTTGTAATTTTGTGGGCGATGAGGGGTTCGAACCCCCGACCCCCTCGGTGTAAACGAGGTGCTCTGAACCAGCTGAGCTAATCGCCCTATTTTACTAGGTTGCTATCATTTCGTGATTGCGAGTGCAAATATACAGCTAGAATTCGAATTTGCAAGCGTTTTTCAAAAAAAAGTAAAAGAAAATTTCAATAAAATATTTAGAAAGCTATTTTTCAGTCAATTAAAAAACTAAAAAAATCTTCATTTTCTTAAATTTAGTTAAAAATCGAAAACTCAAAAGCTAATTCTTAATATTCTTTTGTATTCACTTGCTATAATCATACCTTTGCGTCCTTAATTGTATATTCAAATGGCTAGATTTCAAGAAAACGATTTACCGAAAGCTAAATTAGACTCTAACTCCCTTCAAAAAGCACTCCGAATTTTTAAATATGGCAAGAATCACAAATGGAAATTTTTCCTTGGTCTGATTTTCCTTTTATTAACTAGTGCCACTGCCCTCGCCTTTCCTAAATTAATGGGAATGCTTGTTGATTGTGTAACGAATAAAGATCTTGATAAAGCAAATAAAATCGCCATTGCCTTATGGGAATTTTGACTTTGCAGGCGATTTTTTCTTTTTTCAGAATCTCATTATTTGTAAATTTTACCGAAAATTCATTATCGAATATTCGTTTTGCATTGTATGAAAATCTGGTAAAATTGCCAATGTCATTCTATTCACAAAAACGTGTAGGTGAATTGAACAGTAGAATTTCTGCCGATATTTCGCAATTGCAAGATACTTTTACAACAACAATAGCCGAATTCTTACGTCAATTCATATTAATTATTGGTGGATTTGTGATTTTAGGAAGCATCAGTCCAAAACTGACTTTAATGATGCTGGCTATCGTTCCAGTTGTTGCTGTTGCAGCAGTAATATTTGGAAGATTCATTCGTAAATACGGAAAAAAAACACAAGATAAAGTAGCCGAAAGCCAGGTTATTGTTGAAGAAACTTTACAAGGAATCAGCAATGTTAAGGCTTTCGCTAACGAATGGTACGAAATTCAGCGTTATAAAAACAAAATCAAAGAAATTGTAAAAATTGCCATAAAAGGAGGACAATACAGAGGTTATTTTGCTTCGTTTATTATTTTATGTCTTTTTGGATGCGTTGTTGCAGTAGTATGGTATGGAATTACTTTGACTATAAAAGGTGAAGTTGAAGGCGTTGGAGATTTAATTTCTTTTGTTTTATATACCACTTTTATTGGGGCTTCTTTTGGAGGAATTGCCGAAATGTATGCTCAAATTCAAAAAGCAGTTGGTGCAACAGAACGTGTTTTTGAATTATTAGAAGAAACTCCGGAAGAAATCAATACAAATTCGAAAAGAACATGCTCGATTGAAAAAATAAAAGGAAATGTGACTTTCAAAAATGTTGCGTTTCAGTTATCCTTCCAGAAAAGAAGTTCAGGTTTTGAAAGATGTAAATTTCTCGGCAGAATTTGGACAAAAAATTGCCATTGTTGGTCCTAGTGGTGCCGGAAAATCTACAATTTCTTCTCTTATTACTGCGTTTTTATGATATTACATCAGGTGAAATTTTAATTGATGGAAAAAATATTCATGATTATGATTTAGAAAATCTGCGTGGCAATATGAGTATTGTGCCTCAGGACGTAATTTTATTTGGAGGAACAATCAGAGAAAATATCGCTTACGGAAAACCAGATGCTTCAGACGAAGAAATTATAGCAGCTGCAAAACAAGCAAACGCATTAAATTTTGTAGAAGGTTTTCCTGAAAAATTTGAAACATTAGTTGGAGAACGTGGAGTAAAATTATCTGGCGGTCAGCGTCAGCGTATTGCGATTGCAAGAGCATTGCTTAAAAATCCGAGTATTTTGATTTTAGATGAAGCAACATCATCATTAGACAGTGAAAGTGAAAAACTAGTTCAGGAAGCTTTAGAAGTATTGATGGAAGGAAGAACAAGTATTATTATCGCTCATCGCTTTCAACTATTAGAAATGCCGATAAAATCCTGGTTTTAGACAACGGAAAAATTACTGAAGAAGGAACACATCAGGAATTAATAAATCTTGAAAATGGTATTTATAAAAACCTAAGTAATCTACAGTTTAGTAATTCATAAAATAGAAATTCCAATTTAAAAATTCTAAATTCAAAAAAAAAACCAATTCATACAAATGGTTTTTTTGTAAAATCTAAAATCTAAAATCTAAAATCCTATTATTTCCCTTTTCTTCTCTTACGTTCTGCTTTGATCATAGATAATTCACGGCTTGTTTGTCCAGCAACAGAAGTATTTTCTTCAGCACGGCGAATCAAGTACGGCATAACATCTTTAACTGGTCCAAATGGCAAATATTTAGCATCATTATATCCATTTTCAGCAAGATTGTAACTAATATTATCGCTCATTCCGTACAATTGCCCAAACCAGATTCTGTTATCATTTTTAGCAATTCCTTTTTGTGCATCATTTCCATCAATTTATAAGAACTCAATTCATTGTGAGTTCCTGCAAAAATGGACATAGTATCTAAATGCTCTAACATATATTGAACAGCGGCATCATAATTTACATCTGTAGCTTCTTTAGAAACACAAATTGGCGAAACATAGTCCTTTTTCTTCGGCACGTTTATTTTCTTTTTCCATATATGCGCCACGAACTAATTTCATTCCAATAAAAAAGCCTTCATTCTTAGCTACTTCATGCAATTTTTTTAAATAGTCCAAACGATCCCAACGATACATTTGTAATGTGTTAAAAACAATAGCTTTTTCTTTATTGTATTTGCGCATCATATCAGTAACTAAATCATCAGCAGCATCCTGCATCCAGCTTTCTTCACCATCAATTAATAAAGCAACATCTTTTTTATGCGCTTCACCGCAAACTTGATCAAAACGAGCCACTACTCTATCCCATTCTGCTTGCTCTGCCGGAGTTAAAGTTTGCTTTTCTCCTAATTTTTCATACAATTCAAAACGTCCAAAACCCGTTGGTTTGAAAACCGCAAACGGAATTGCCAATCGTTCTTTAGCAAATTCAATAGTTCTCAAAGTCATTTCAAGAGCGGCATCAAACTGTTCCTCTTCCTCTTTACCTTCAACTGAATAATCCAATACAGATGAAACACCTTTTGTAAACATTTTATCTACAACAGAAAGGCAGTCATTTTCATTTACACCTCCACAAAAATGATCAAAAACTGTCGCACGAATCAATCCTTCAACCGGAAGATGTGCTTTAAGGGCAAAATTAGTTACAGCAGTCCCAATTCTTACAAGAGGTTCACTGTCAATCATTTTAAAAAGAAAATAAGCTCTGTCTAGTTCGGTATCACTTTTAAGTGAAAATGCAACTTGAGTGTTATCGAATATTTTTTCCATTAAGTTTAATTTTTGTGCAAAGATATAGAGTGTTTTGAATATTATTTACGAAATGGCGTGAAATTTTTCTAAATCGTCAATACGATGCAAATCAAAATAGTTAAATTGCAAAGTAAAAGTTTACGACTTCTTTATTGTACAATTTAAAAGTAAAGAAATTGAATTTTCACAATTAGAATCGTAATTTAGAATCATTAATTTTAAAACAAATTAGGGTGAAGTTTGGATATTATTTCGTCAAAAATGCCGTATTTTGCGCTTTCAATTAACCAAGAACGATATGCAATCTATTCAAGCCAATAATTATCTCGTGCATTTCAATCAAAATGCATACGAAGCTTTAAATGCACATTTAAAAGAAAATAAATATTCTAATTTGTTTATTATAGTTGATAATGAAACAAATGAACATTGTCTTCCTACATTTTTGCCTTTACTTGAAACCGAATTAAACAATTGAAATTATAGAATTTGAAGCTGGCGAAGCCAATAAAAATATCGAAACCTGTATTCAAATCTGGAATGTTCTCACAGAGCTTGGTGCAGACAGAAAATCACTTGTAATTAATTTAGGCGGTGGCGTTGTTACTGATTTAGGAGGATTTGTAGCATCTACTTTTAAAAGAGGTGTAGATTTTATCAATATCCCTACTACATTATTATCAATGGTTGATGCTTCTGTTGGAGGAAAAACAGGTGTTGATTTGGGAAATCTTAAAAATCAGATTGGTGTTATCAATGTACCGCAAATGGTTTTAATTGACACACAATATCTTGAAACTTTACCACAAAGCGAAATGCGTTCTGGCCTGGCAGAAATGCTAAAACATGGACTTATATATGATGCTGCGTATTGGAAACAATTCTTAGACTTGAAATCAATTGATTATGCTGATTTTGATGAATTAATTTATCGTTCAGTCGAAATTAAAAATGATATTGTAATTCAGGATCCAACAGAGAAAAATATCCGTAAAGCATTGAATTTCGGACATACTTTAGGGCATGCTATCGAAAGTTATTTTTTAGAAAGCGAAACTAAAACCACATTATTACATGGGGAAGCAATTGCAATTGGAATGATATTGGAAAGTTATATTTCATTGCATAAAAACTTAATAACTACGAATGAGTATGCTGAAATTAAAACAGCTATTAAAAGCATTTATGATGATGTAGTGATTGAAGAAAACGACCTCGATCCGATTTTAGAATTGCTTATTCATGACAAAAAAAATGAGTACGGTTTAATTCAGTTTGCCCTTATTGAAGGAATCGGAAAAATAAAAATTAATCAATCCGTTGAAAATAAATTGATTCTAGACGCGTTTCAGGATTATAAATCTTAAACTTTTTTTAATCAAAAGCATTGCTTTAGGTATATATTATTTTTTACATTTGCCACGATGAAAACAAACAACAAACAAAGACATTTTAGTTCTTATAGAAACCGACTCAATAGTTCTTTACTAAGAATGCTGAACCGTTTTTATAATAGTAAGAGTCCGTTTTGTTTTGACGTGTTTTTAGTATCTAAAGCAGAACATGAAAAACTGCAGATTAGTATTTGCCAATATTAGGGTTTGAATTTTAGATTTAGCATCATTTTTACTAAATTTATAATTACTACTTAAAATATTGAAAAATAAATGAATACAAAATATTCCGATCTAATAAATCAAACATATTATTTTCCTCAGGAGGAATTTAAATTAAACAAAGACAACTTCAGTTTCACAATATCGATTTGATGAAATTAGTTGAACAATACGGTACCCCATTAAAATTTACTTACTTGCCTCAGATTTCTGAAAACATCAATAAGGCAAAAGCCTGGTTCAGAAAATCAATGGAAAAAAATAAATACGAAGCAAAGTATTATTATTGTTATTGTACAAAAAGTTCTCATTTTGAATACATTATGAATGAGGCTTTCAAAAATAATATTCATATTGAAACTTCGTCGGCTTTTGACATTAATATTGTTGAAAATTTATTGGAAAATGGTAAAATCAATAAAAGTACTTATGTTATTTGTAATGGTTTTAAAAGAGACGAATATATTACCAATATCGCCAGATTAATCAATAACGGACATAAAAATACTATTCCGATTATTGATAATTATGAAGAACTTAGATTTGCTTCAAGGCGAAATTAAAGGAAAATTTAAAATTGGAATTCGTATTGCAGCTGAAGAAGAGCCTAAATTTGAGTTTTATACTTCAAGATTAGGAATTGGATATAAAAATATCGTTTCTTTTTACAAGAAACAAATTCAGGAGAATGATAAATTAGAGCTTAAAATGCTTCACTTTTTCATCAATACCGGAATTAATGATACAGCATATTATTGGAATGAGTTGGTAAAATGTATTAAAGTATACATTGCACTTAAAAAGGAATGCCCTACTCTTGATGGCTTGAACATTGGAGGTGGTTTCCCGATTAAAAACTCTCTTGCATTTGAATATGATTATCAATATATGATTGATGAAATTATCAATCAGATTAAAATTGCATGCGATGAAGCCGAAGTTGATGTTCCTAATATTTTTACAGAATTTGGATCATTTACAGTAGGTGAAAGTGGTGGCGCAATCTATCAGATTTTGTATCAAAAACAGCAAAATGATAGAGAAAAATGGAATATGATTGATTCGTCATTCATCACTACTTTGCCAGATACTTGGGCTATAAACAAACGTTTTATTATGCTGGCGGTTAACCGTTGGAATGACACTTACGAACGGGTTTTATTAGGAGGATTGACTTGTGATAGTGACGATTATTACAATTCAGAACAAAATATGAATGCCATTTATTTGCCTAAATATAACAAAGAAAAGCCATTGTATATTGGTTTCTTTAATACAGGTGCGTATCAGGAAACAATTGGAGGATATGGCGGTTTACACCACTGTTTGATTCCACAGCCAAAACATATTTTAATAGATCGTGATGAAAACGGAATTCTGGCTACAGAAGTTTTCTCAGAACAACAAACTTCTGACGATGTATTGAAGATTTTAGGATACACAAAAAAAGTATAAAAAATGACTGCAAATTAAATGTTAATATTTAAAAATTATTAATTTGCATATCAGCATAAAAGGTTAAACTCTTTAATTCAAAAAAAAAAAACAAAAGAGAAATGAAAGGACCAATCAGTCAGTTTATTGAAAAACATTATTTACACTTTAATTCTGCTTCTTTAGTTGATGCTGCAAAGAGCATACGAACAACAATTGGCAAATGGTGCAAAAATGATGGTAAGTATGGCTGGTGCTATGAGTACAGCTGAAATTGGTAAAATTTTTGCCGAAATAATTAGACAAGATAAAGTACAGATTATTTCATGTACTGGAGCCAATCTAGAAGAAGACATCATGAATTTAGTAGCTCATTCACACTATGAAAGAGTGCCTAATTACCGTGATTTAACACCAGAAGATGAATGGGCTTTGCTTGAAAGAGGATTAAATCGTGTTACAGATACTTGTATTCCTGAACATGAAGCTTTCGTCGTTTACAAAAACACATTTACAAAATCTGGAAAGATGCTGATGATAAAGGAGAACGTTATTTTCCACACGAATTCATGTACAAAATGTTGTTGTCTGGTGTTCTTAGAAGAATATTACGAAATTGACTTAAAAGACAGCTGGATGTATGCTGCAGCTGAGAAAAATCTTCCAATTATCGTTCCGGGATGGGAAGATAGTACAATGGGAAATATTTTTGCTTCATATGTAATTAAAGGTGATTTAAAAGCATCTACAATGAAATCTGGTATTGAATATATGACTTTCTTGGCTGACTGGTATCCAAAAAACAGCAGCTAACGGAATCGGATTCTTCCAAATTGGTGGTGGTATTGCAGGTGACTTCCCTATTTGTGTTGTACCAATGCTTTATCAGGATATGGAAATGCACGATATTCCGTTCTGGAGTTATTTCTGCCAAATTTCAGATTCAACAACTAGTTATGGTTCATATTCAGGAGCAGTTCCAAATGAGAAAATCACTTGGGGTAAATTAGATATCAAAACCCCTAAATTTATTATTGAGTCGGATGCTACAATCGTTGCGCCGTTAATTTTTGCATATTTATTAGATTTATAGATAATTTTATGAAAAGAGTTATAGTAGACTACGCCAAACTGACAAACGAAATTTTAAACCTTTTGGTTGAAAAATTTCCTGATGGTTATGATGATTCGGATGTTATCCGTTTTAGAAATGCTAAAAACGAATTAGTTGAAGCTGTTGAAGTTCGTACTGAAGACACTATTTATTTAGTAAAAATTAGTACTAAACTTGCTGACAGAATTGAAAATTATGATGAAGATGATGATATCGATCGTTGATGTTGACACAATCGAACCAGTAAAAGGCCTTGATCTTGATGATGATATTGACGATGACGATGAGGAAGAAAACGAAGACAAACCAGATGTGATGGTGGTGACGATGATGATGAAGACAGAGACCCAGATGATATAGCTGATGAAGATGATGACGAAGATGATGAAGATTAATTTATCTCTTTCAAATATAAATATAAAGGAACTCAAAGGAGTTCCTTTTTTTATTAAACCATTACTTTTGAATTTTTTTAAAAAATAAATTATATTTATTTTTTTAAGACAATTCTAATTTAATATTTACAAAAATAATAGCCAAATGACACAGAATTATTACACGCCAAATTAAAAGAGAATTTTGGATTTGAAAAATTCAGTCCAAATCAAGAAACCATTATAAATACAGTTTTTCTGGTCAAGATACCTTAGCTATTATGCCAACTGGTGGAGGAAAATCAATTTGTTTTCAATTGCCCGCATTTAGTTTTGCCCGGAATCACAATTGTAATTTCTCCTTTAATTGCATTAATGAAAGATCAGGTTGATAGTTTAAAAACAAATGGAATTTCTGCTTGTTTTATTAATAGCAGTCAATCCAGTGAGGAACAGCAGTTTTATATTGAAAATTTAAAATCGAATAATTTTAAACTCGTTTATATTGCTCCTGAAAGTTTATCTTATCTTAGAAATGCATTTAATGAATTGACAATCAGTTTAATTGCTATTGACGAAGCGCATTGTATTTCGTCCTGGGGTCATGATTTTAGACCTGCCTATACAAATTTGGGATATTTAAAAAATCGCTTCCCTTCTACTCCAATTCTTGCATTAACGGCAACTGCCGATAAAGCAACTCGAATTGATATTACAAAACAACTGAATTTAAAAAATCCAAAAACTTTTGTTGCTTCATTTGATCGACAGAATTTAAGTTTAGAGGTTCGTCCTGCATTAGATCGTGTAAAACAAATTATTGATTTCGTTGAAAATAAACCCAACGAATCTGGAATAATTTATTGCTTAAGTAGAAAAACAACAGAAGAATTGCTGAAAAATTATCAAAAAAGCGGTATTTCTGCAAAAGCATATCACGCTGGTTTAGACAATACAATTCGAGCGAAAACGCAAGATGAATTTATCAATGATGATTGTCAGGTGGTTTGTGCTACAATTGCTTTTGGAATGGGAATTGACAAATCAAATGTCCGCTGGGTAATTCATTATAATTTCCCAAAAATATTGAAGGTTATTATCAGGAAATTGGGCGTGCCGGTCGTGATGGTATGCCTGCCGAAACTGTTTTATTTGAAAGTTATGCCGATGTGATTCAGCTTGCAAAAATTTGCTTCTGAAGGATTGAATTCTGATGTTCAACTGGCCAAATTAGATAGAATGAAGCAATATGCAGATGCTTTAAGCTGCCGCAGAAAAATATTGCTTTCCTATTTTGGAGAATTGGTGACAGAGAATTGCGGTAATTGCGATATTTGCAAAAATCCTCCAACTTTTTTCGATGGGACGATTCTGGCGCAAAAAGCTATTTCCGCTATCACGCGATTGCAGGAATCTGAACCGTTAGCTGTAATTGTTGATTTTTTGCGAGGCTCGAAAAACGCATATATATACGAAAAAAATTATCAAACGCTAAAAACGTACGGAATTGGCGCTGATGTTTCATGGTACGACTGGAATCAATATTTAATTCAGCTGATTAATTTAGGATATTGCGAAATTGCTTTTCATCAACACAATAAAATCTTACTGACATCTTTTGCTAAAAAAGTTTTATTTGAAGGAGAAAAAGTAAAATTGACAACTGTTGTTAAAAAAGTAATTGATAAAAATGAAATAAAACAAGAAAAAGCAAAAGCTTCTAAAAATTCATTATTTGAAACGCTTAGAAAACTGCGTTACGAAATTGCACAAGAAGAAGAAGTTCCGGCATATGTGATTTTCAGTGACGCATCTTTAAGACAGATGGAAATTTTAAGACCAATGAGCGATGAGGATTTTCTTGCTGTTGAAGGTGTTGGAAAGGCTAAACTTGAAAAATATGGTTCTGAGTTTATAAATGCTATCATTCAATTTTATAAAAATAAATCGGTTGTTAAAAAAGAGAAAAAAGAAAGTACTTATGCTAAAACTTTAGAGTTATTCCAAAACGGACTTTCTATTGAAGAAATTGCCGGACAAAGAAATCTCGGTGAAACTACAATTGTTTCTCATTTAGCAAAATTATATGTTGATGGAAATGATCTTGATTTAAGTCAATTTGTTTCAGATAAAGAAATTACTGAAATTGAAAAAGCACAAATCGAATTAGAAAATCCTACTGCATTAAGAACTTATTTTGAGTACTTTGAAGAAAAAATGTCTTATGATAAAATCCGTTTTGGATTGGCGTTTTTAGAAAGAAAACATCAAACGATTCAATAAATACCTACTTTTTTGTCATTTCGACGAAGGAGAAATCTCCACGAGAAGCTCGACAAAGATTGGATTTTCGTTATGGAGTTACTCGCGAAGATTTCTCCTCCGTCGAAATGACAAGATTGAGCTAAAACCTTTAAAAAAAAAAATCTCAAAAGTAAACCCGACAGGTTTTTAAAACCTGTCGGGTTTGCACAATTTTTAAATCTCAAGTTTTACAAATATCTCTCTTCAAAAACTTTTTGATGATGTTTTTGATGTCCAATAACAACAAAGCCTAACGCTCGAACAGAAATTGGATTGTTTGAAGCGGTTCCAATTCTTTTAAGTTGTTCTTCAGATAAGCTTTTATAAAACAATAAAGTTGAATGTCTTAATGCAGAGAATTCTGTCAATAAATCTTGAATACTTCTTTTGTTTGATTCTGTATTATTTGCATAATCATCTTCCTCAAAACTTGGCAAAGGCGTTTTGTCATTTCGTGAAAAACGCAAAGCGCGATATGCAAAAATACGCTCACAATCAATAAGATGCTGAATAATGTCTTTGATCGTCCATTTTCCTGCAGCATAACGATAATCAAATTTATCCATCGGAATGTCTTGAACAAATCTGATGAAACTGTGTAGTGAGATTTCTAATTCTTCAATCAAATTTACATTTCCAGCTTCACGGATATAAGTGGCAAATCCGCCAGAATATTCATTTTCTAATAATTGATCTGAATTCATCTTTATATTTTTTTAAGCAGAGTTTCTACTCGCGTTTGTATTTCCAAAAAGTGATCTAGTTACAATTTTTTCATATACTTTGATCAAATCTTCATTACCTTCTTTTTTATTCAATTCATTGATTCTCAAAAGTGCGTATTGTTGAATTGTCAATAAAGGCAGATACAATTCGCTCTCTGATCTGAATTGAGGCTATACCATCAGGATAATTTTCCATTAAAGTTTTATGTCCTGCAATTTTTAGCAAAAGTCGTTTTGTTTCTGAAAATTCATCATATATAATTTGCCAGAATTCACCAAACTCGGGATCTTTTCTCATATATGCCGTTAATGGCAAAAATGATTTTGCTAATGACATCATACTATTCTCAAGCAATGTCTTGAAAAACAACGAATTATGATACAAATCACTTACCTTATCCCATTGTCTTGATTCTTCAAAATACCTTAAAGCAGATCCTACTCCAAAAAATCCTGGTACATTTTGTTTCAATTGACTCCACGAACCAACAAACGGAATTGCTCTTAAATCGGCAAAATCCAAAGATTCTGATTTGCTTCTTTTTGAAGGACGGCTTCCAATATTCGTTTTTGAGTAATATTTCAACGTACTCATTTTCTCCAAATACGGAATAAATTTCGGATGATTTTTAAAACTCAAATATTTATCATATCCTAAAGAAGCTAATTGAGTCAAAATTTGAGTTTCTTCAGGGCTCAGTTCATTCTCTTCTTTCTTAAACACTTGATTTGTAACACCCGCGCTTAATAGGTTTTCGATATTATAGCGACAAGAATCTAAAGTTCCAAAATTTGAACTGATAGTTTGCCCCTGAACAGTAATCTGAATTTCATTATTTTCAATTTTTGGTCCTAAAGAAGCATAAAATTTATGTGTTTTTCCTCCACCACGAGCCGGCGGTCCGCCACGGCCATCAAAGAAAATAGCTTTAATACCGTATTTTCTTGAGATTTCAGTCAATGAAATTTTAGCCTGATAAATACTCCAGTTCGCCATTAAATAACCACCATCTTTTGTTCCGTCAGAGAAACCAAGCATAATAGTTTGTTTATTTCCTCTTGCTTCTAGATGCTTAGCATATTCTGGATTCGTGTACAACTGCTCCATAATAGAATGCGCATTCTGCAAATCGTCAACCGATTCAAAAAGCGGAATAATATCAACTGTCGGGTTTTCCCAATTATTCAAACGAATCATGGCAAAAGTTTCCATAACGTTCAATGCACTTTCGTTATTACTGATGATGTAACGATTTGCTCCAAATTCACCGTTATTTTCCTGAATTGTTTTTATTGCCTGAACAGACTCTAAAGTTGATCTCGTAATTTCATCATTCAAAATCAGCTTGGATTTAAATCTCCTTTAACTTTTGATAAAACATCTAATTTTTTGATCTTCTGACAGTTCATAGTAATTTTTAGGAAATATAGAAGAACCTGAATTCAAATAATAATTCACCACATCTTTAAATACGGCATCATGAATTTTGCTGTTCTGACGAATATCTAATGTTGCAAAATGGAAGCCAAATAAATTTATTTTAACTAAAAAAGCCTCTAATTCATCTAGGTATAATGACTGATGTTTTTCAATAATAATGGTTCTAATTTTATCCAGCTGTGTTAGTAATTCGTCCAAAGTGATGAAAATTTCACCTTTAGAATAAAATACAGAACGATAAAGTTTATGTTCAAGTTCTGATACTAAAACATCTACACCTGAGAAGGTTAGCTTACGTTTTAAGTTTCTCATTTCAATATAATAACACTTTAAAATAGACGTACGCAAACGATCTGCAACTTTTAAAGTAATTTCTGTTGTTACAAAAGGATTTCCGTCACGATCTCCTCCGGGCCAGAAACCAAGTTTGATTAATTGATTCTGAATTGGATTTCCATCGTAGAAGATTTTTTTGAAGATAATGTACAATTTCACCGGCCGTTGCATAAAATACATTTTCAAGATACCAAATCAAACTTACTGCTTCATCATAAGGATTTGGTTTTTCATTCTGGATAAAAGGTGTTTTTCCTAGCTGTGCCAATAATTGCTTAATCTGCAATAAATCATTTTGACGAATTGCATCCGTCAAATCATTTATAATTCCTAAAACTGGGCCAGGATAAAATTGTGTTGGATGCGCCGTTAAAACTGTTCGAACATTGAAGTTTTCTAAAAAATCAATTAATTCATCATCTTTTTCTTTTGAATCAGCTTTTTCTTTGATATCACGTAAAGAGCCTCGGCCTTCCATATTGTTAACTTCTGGAAAAGCAGCATCTTCGATAGCATCAAATAAAACAATTTGACGCTCAATATATTGAATAAACCGAAACATTAAATCTATTTTTTCAGTCTCTGAAGCATTGTTCAGAATATTTATTTGAGAAAAAATCAAAAATCTCTTTAGGTGTTTCTTGTTTTTTAAATCCCGTTTCGCAAGTCTCTGTAAATAAAGGCAATAAAACTCCAGTATTATCTATAGAGTCAAATGGCAAAGTTATAAAGACACTATTATAAATGTGGTATTTAGAAAGAACATCTTGATTAAAACGTTCTATTTTGGGTAACGTGTACATAATTGTGTTGTAGTTGGTTGGTTAATTAGTCATAAAAAAACCCCAAGAATAAACTTGAGGTATATTTTTATATAGCATTCAAGAGGAATTCTTACATATTTTTGAAAATAGTATGCATCAAACGCTTCTTATCGTTAATACTTTCCTCTAATGAAATCATTGTTTCTGTTCTGTAAACTCCTTCGATATCATCAATCATAAAAATAACTTCTTTTGCATGTTTAGTATCTTTTGCTCTAATTTTACAAAAAATGTTGAATTTCCCTGTCGTTACAGAAGCTACTGTTACGAAAGGAATTTGATTGATTCGCTCTAATACAAATTTAGTTTGAGACGTATTATTAAGGAATACACCCACATAAGCAATAAATGAATACCCTAATTTATCATAATCTAAGGCTAATGAAGATCCCATGATAATACCTGCATCCTCCATTTTTTTTACTCTAACATGTACTGTTCCAGCAGATATCAATAGTTTTTTTGCAATGTCAGTAAACGGAACTCTCGTATTGTCTATTAACATATCTAAAATCTGGTGATCTACTTCATCTAAACGAAATTTACTCATAATTCTTTAATTAATATTACTAATTGCTATTACAAAGTATAAAAATATATATAAAAAATAACAAATTCACATAAAAATTAACTTTTTGTCAACCCGTTAACAAATTTAGTATTTTTATTTAAATAAAAATCTGCTTTTTGATTCAATTTCGGAAAATTATCATGATCATCAGAATAAATTGCGCCTTTTGCGTCATATTCATAATGTCCAAAATAATTTTCTAATTCTCCTACTTCAACGATGTAAGCATTAAAATGAATCTTATTTTCAATCAATTCTTCTTTGTATTGTGCGACAAAATTCGTAATAATTTCGATACCATCATAATTTATTTTGATATTTTTATACATAAAATCATAAAAAACCACTTTATTTTGTGAAATATTCAAATAATCATTAATTCTATTATCAACTAAATCGTTTTCGGAGATGAGTTTAAACTCTGAAATTAGTGAGAAAAATAGGAATTTTCGAGTGATTTCTCTTTCATAATCGCCTGCATAGTGCCCTGCTTCAAATAAAATTGTAGGAGCTCCTAAAAACTGAAAAGTATCTCCAATACAATTTAAATTAAACGAATCATCAAAACGCCCAATTTGACCTGGAATATATTTTTGCAATTCATCATTAATTCCAGCAATTACATTTATAGCTTTCAGCCTATTTTCATTAATTTCTCTTTCTTCATTATAAGAAGGCGCCAAAAATGAAACAGTCGCAGGTTTTCCAGTTTCACCTGCACCAAAAATAGTTCTCTGATCGTGAAGATTAAAACAAAAATGAGGTTTAAAACGCTCAAAAACCTCTCGCAAAACGTTGCTTTCTGGCTGTGTCAAGTTTTGAGAGTCACGATTCAAGTCAATTTTATTAGCATTTTCACGTGTATATAACTTCGCTCCATCAGGATTTAGTATAGGAATGCTATAAAAAGTAAAAGTAGCCAGCATTTTTTGTGCAAATTCTGATCCACTGTTAAGTACATTAATGAAATCAAATAATGCTTTTGTTGTTGTGCTTTCGTTTCCGTGCATTTGTGACCAAAGATAAATGCGCGTTCTTCCTGTACCAATTTGGTGACTATATATAGGTTGTCCCAAAACTGATTTCCCTATAACTGAAACTTGATTATTGGTATTTAATTTATTTAATAAAGGCTCAATATGATCTAAAGTTAGATAACGGCCTGATATAGATTGTTCTTTGTTTTGGTCAAATAATTCTTCTAAATTCATTGTCTTTTGATTTGTTTACAAAAGTAAACATCTTTATTTTTACAATTGTAAATTAATAAAATAAATCATAATTTAGAATTGTAAACAGTATTTCTCCCCAATTCAATGATTTCTTAAGTTGCTTAATTAACAAATGTCACTACTAATCAAATAAACAATTAAATACTTATTAATCAGTTATTTATATTGTTTTATTAAAGTTTTAATTGAATATATATTGCAATATTTTCATAATTTACAACTGTAAAATTGCCTATCTAACTTCTTTTTGTTACATTTGTAAACATGGCTATTTCTTAAAATAATTTACAATGGTAAACATCGATGATTTTGTAAAAAGACTGGAAACTATACTGGATTATTATGGCATAAATGCCTCTTCATTCGCTGACAAAATTGGCGTGCAACGCTCTAGTATGTCTCATCTCCTATCGGGCAGAAACAAGCCAAGTCTAGATTTTGTCATGAAAATTCTTGAAGTTTTTCCCGATGTAGATTTGTATTGGCTTATTAACGGAAAAGGAAATTTTCCCAAAAGTGCTGACGGAATTTCATTTTCAAAAGCCGCTTCAACTCAGGAAATAGAAAAAGACACTGCTCCTACTTTATTTAATGAAACTTTTTCTGGAGCTGATTTATTTTCAGAAATAAGTCATGAAGCAGAAAATAATGTAGAAAGTAAAAATACTTTTATTGAAAAAAATCCCGTTTTTTCTTCTGAAGAAAAAGAAATTGAGAAAATTGTATTTTTTTATAAAAACGGGACATTTAAGGTATATGCCCCGTAGTTTATAAATTTTGCATATTTGAAAATTTTCAAAATTATTTTTCATTTAAGCGATTCTCACGAATCTGAAAAAAATACTGAAATTTTAGACTTTCAATCCGTTTTCAGGAATTTTACCTACTACTCCTTTATAATGTTTTTTTAAGACCTCCCAATCGGCGTCATAATTGCCAGTCGGGAAAAATGGTTCGCCCAAATTAACTTCTTTCTTTCCCCAATCAAAAGCAACAGGAACAATTGGGACATTTGCTTTAAGCGCAATATAATAAAAACCGCTTTTAATTTCGGTAACACCTTTTCGAGTTCCTTCTGGAGCAACTGCCAAACGAAAAGTTTCTTTACGATCAAAAATTGCAGCAATAGAGTCTACTTTATTTAATCCTCCGGTGCGGTCAAGCGGTTCACCTCCAACATTCCTAAAATAATAACCAAAAGGAAATTTGAATAATTCTTTCTTCCCTACCCAATTCATTTGCAAACCAGAAATTCCACGAGTAAAAATTCCGAGGTAAAAATCATGATTACTTGTGTGTGGCATAACCATCAGAATACATTTTGTTACTTCCGCATTTTCCAATCCTATAATTTTCCAGCCCATGAGCTTAAAAAAGATGAATTTGTATAACTGTTTTTTCATTAAAAATTTATTATTTCTGCAAAAATAAAAGATTTAAAATGTATTTTTGAGTAAAAGCATTATAAAATGATTCAAAAATTGTTCAGTTATCTGATTCCAATAAAAATTTTCAAAAAAAAATCGGCTCGAAGCAAAACAATTGAAGTTACTTGGGCAAATGGCGAATTGGTTTTAGACTCTGAAAACACTAATTATTCGTACGGAAGTCTGCAGCGTATATTGAGATACGGGCTTCGAAATATTGGCTATGATACTATTTTAAAAATGGATCATATTTTAGTATTGGGAGTTGCCGGAGGAAGTGTTATAAAAACTTTAGTCGACGAAGTTGAATATAAAGCTAAAATCACTGGGGTTGAAATAGATCCCGATATGATTCAGATTGCTAATCAATATTTTAATTTAAATAAAATTGAACAGCTCGAATTAGTTATCGATGATGCTTTTGAATTTGTTTTGAAAACAAAAGAGAAATACGATTTAATAATTATTGATATTTTTGAAGATATTAAAATGCCTAATTTCTTATTTGAAAGTTTTTTCAGTGAACGTGTTTGCTCTTTATTAAACAATCAAGGTTTTATACTTTTCAATACCATGATTTTAGATGAGGCACATAATGTTAGAAATAGGAAGTACATTTCAGAAATAAATACTACATTGTTTGCTTCAAAAATGCTGCCTCGCATTGAGGTTCATAATGAATTAATTATTATAGAAAAAGTAGCTTAAATTTTATTTTTATGAAACCCCTTTCCGCAATTTTAAAAGCCTTACCACCTACTAAAATCATTGATTCGAGTATTGATTTTTCAAAGTATATTCCTTTAGACTTATCAGCTAACAATGACGAATTAATGGACAGCCGACCAGAAAATGCTGCCGATTTTGAAGTTTTTATTTCAGATTATTTGTTGAAAAATAATGCCGAAGTAGCTTTCGGCGGTTATATTGAAGGCCGAACTTTATATAAAAGGAGTACTATTTTTAGAAATGATTCTATCCCGGAACGAAATATTCATATAGGTCTGGATTTGTGGACTAAAGTTGGCACAACAGTTCTCGCTGCACTTGACGGAAAAGTGCATAGTTTTAAAAATAATATTGGGCTTGGTGATTATGGGCCAACGATTATTTTGGAACACGAAATACAAAATGTAAAATTTTATACTTTATACGGACATTTATCGTTAGAAAGTTTAGACGACTTAAGCGTTGGGAAATTTTTTAAAAAAGGAGAACAAATTGCAACTCTTGGCGAAGCCGCTGTAAATGGCGATTATGCACCGCATGTTCATTTTCAGATAATACAAGATATCGAAGATTTTTGGGGTGATTATCCCGGAGTATGCAATTCAAGAGATCTTAATTTTTATATAGAAAATTGTCCCGACCCCAATTTATTATTAAAAATAACATAAATAGTTATGAAGAAAGCAGGATTGATTATATGTTTGTTGTTGCTTATAGGATGCAAATCAAAAACGGTCAGCAGAGATACTGACGATTTGAAAATTAAAAAAGTTGCGGTTTCTGAAATTAATTCAAACCAGCAAAAAAAAGCGTACGAATTAGGCAAACGTGTTTTAGAAACCTGCAATACTTCAAAGTTTAAACCATTTAATGAAACGGAAGTAACCAAATCAGTAATGGAAAATACAACTGAAGAAAGACTGACTAAAACCTGTACAAGATTTAGACAGTATTATGGAAGTTTTATTGATTTGAAGCTGGATGGCGTTTATAAAACCAAACAAGAAGTTATTTATCGTTATCATGCTTTGTATTCTAAAAAAGTAGCAAATAAAGAACTTCGCGTTTTTGTTGATGAGAATAATTTGATTTCTGCCATAAAATCAATGGATTGGGATGAAAAATTTGATGCTAAAATAACCGAATAACAAAAAATATATGAGTTTAAAATTACCGCTGTTTTTATTATTGTTGATTGCAAACTTTGCTAATGCTCAGGAAACTATTACTGTAAAGGGGTCAAAACCTTATCCGGCAACGCAGAATTATATTTTTATTTGTGAAAAATATGCTTTCTCAGGCGAAACAAACGTTCAGATTGCAAAAACAGAAAAAGGCGGCATTTTAAAACTAACCATTGCTACAGCAAATAATCAAGCCCGAATTTCTGGAGGCGTTTATGTTGATTTGGCAAATGGTGATGTGATTCCTTGTGTTGACAAAAATGTCAAAGAAAACGCTGACGGAAACACAACTGCGTATTACTACTTTACTCCTGCTGAATTGGCCAAACTTAAAAAAACAGATATTCAGGCAATCCGTTTTATCATTACTGGCCCATCAAATCCATTTGGAAACCAAACTGGATATTTTACTGCTGTGAACAGAAACTCTTATTTTTCAACGGCATACGATAAAACAAAAAAAACTTTTGATACAGCAAAAGAAATTAGCGTTTTATAAAGAAAAAACTTAAGATAATAAATATTATATTTATACTCTATACTCTCTAATTAAAATTTACATGAACGCCAACGAAAGTTTAATTACAAAATTTTATACCGCCTTTGCAAACTCCGATGCCAAAACAATGAGCGAATGTTATCATCCAAAAGTCCATTTTATTGATCCCGCTTTTGGTTTACTTAAAGAAGAGCAAGTTTCTAAAATGTGGGAAATGCTTATTTTAAAAAGTAAAGGCAATATTAAAATTGAATTTTCAAATGTAAAAGCCGATGAATTTTCTGGGTCTGCAAGGTGGGTAGCAACATACAACTTTAGTAAAACCAACAGAAAAGTAATTAATCATATTTTTGCTGAATTTGTTTTTCAAGACGGATTAATTATCAAACATACAGATAATTTTGATGTATGGAAATGGTCCAAACAAGCTTTTGGAGTTACCGGTTATTTATTAGGATGGACAGGATTTTTTCACAACAAAATTCAAGAACAAGCTTTGCTCTCTCTTAAAAAGTTCCAGCAATCCAAATAATCTTTGTAACTTGAGTATTCAAAATTCAGATTAGCTTAATATAATTCGGTTTCAAATTTCAGGAAACTACCAGCAGATAAAGATTTTAATTAGTTTGTTGCTGTTAATTATAAAGTGAATCGTGTTGTAATCTTGAATAATCATGAAAGAAATTGTACACAAAAAATTAAATCAGTTACAAGCAACCGCCATTTGTGGTAATGATATCAGTTCTTCCTGCCTGTATGTTTCTGCTCTCACTATATTATATGCAGGTCAGTATGCCTGGATTTCTTTATTAATTGTTGCCGTTGTTTTATTTCTATTCCGAAAAATTTATGGTGAAGTAGTTGGAGCAATTCCTTTAAACGGAGGAGCTTACAATGTTTTATTAAATACTTCTACAAAACGTTTAGCCTCACTCGCGGCAACATTAACTGTTTTGTCCTACATGGCAACCGCAGTAATTTCTGCTTCAGAAGGCATGCATTATTTACATGGAATTTTTGAAGGACTAAATGTCACCATCGCTACGGTAATTATTTTAATTCTCTTCACTTTTCTTGCAATCTTAGGAATTGGAGAATCTGCTTTTGTAGCCGTAATCATTTTTGTGACTCATATTACTACTTTGACTTTGTTGGTTCTCGCGTCAATTTGGTTTTTACTTTATAATGGTCTTGACACTTTTCATTTAAATTGGCAGGCACCGCTCGCAACAGGAAATATTAAAACGGCTCTTTTTCTAGGATTTTCTGCAGCAATGCTCGGAATTTCAGGTTTCGAAAGTTCAGCAAATTTTGTTGAAGAACAAGAACACGGAATTTTCCCAAAAACACTTCGTAATATGTGGGCAATTGTAAGTTTTTTTAATCCTGCAATTGCAATTTTATTAATTAGCGTAATTCCGCTGAGCGAAGTTGGCGAAAACAAAGAATCACTTTTGGCGCATTTAGGCGAAACAACTGGCGGTTCTTGGCTTGCTTGGTTGATTTCAATCGATGCGGTTTTAGTTTTATGTGGTGCCGTACTTACCTCATTTGTTGGTGTTTCGGGACTTTTAAACCGAATGACTTTAGACCGAATTCTACCAAACTATTTCTTGAAACAAAATAAAAGAGGTTCTCATTATAGAATTGTAATCAGTTTTTTAATTCTTTGCATTTCAGTACTTTTTGCCACGCAAGGACATTTAGAATCATTGGCAGGAGTTTATACTTTTTCATTTCTGGCTGTAATGGCACTATTTGGAATCGGGAATTTATTGTTGAAATTCAAACGCCGAAAACTTCCGCGTCCAGAGAGAGCCCGAGGTATTGCAGTTGTTACAGCTGTTATTTTTGTAATTGCAGCATTTATTGGCAACATGGAATTAAACATTAATGCCTTTTATACCTTTTTAAAATACATGGTTCCGTCCTTGATTTTCATTGGTATAATGCTCAACCGCGTCGCGCTTATCAAACTGCTTATCGAAGCGCTCGAGTATTTTTATCAGCCTTTACGCCGAATGGTAATTTTGAGTAATCGTTATCTCCAGAACATGAGTGTCAAAATCAACTCACAGGAATTTGTCTTTTTTACTAAAGGCGATGATATTGCGATTCTTAATAAAGTGTTACAATATGTGGAGAATAATGAAACAACCAAAAAACTAAAAATTGTTCATGTCAAAAATGACGGGACAAATAACGAAGCTTTAAAAAAGGACCTTGAAGTTTTAGACCGAGCTTACGACGATATTGACATTGAATATATCGAAATAAAAGGTATTTTTGGCCCTGAACTTATTGATGAACTTTCTCAAAAATGGAACATTCCAAAAAATTTCATGTTCATTGGCTCACCCGGAAATAAATTCTCTTATCGCGTTTCAGATCTTGGCGGTGTTCGTTTAATTATGTGATTTTTTTAAGGAGCAGAAATATCAGTTTTTTCAAGACCTGAAGTCCCGCTATCCGTTGCAATCTTTTGTACTGAACCCCAGTACAAAAGGATTTTCACTTCTATCGGGGCTAAACTAGAAATATTATTTTCATAAGAAACAAAAAATTGTTTTATACAACAAACCCGACAGGTTTTAAAAACCTGTCGGGTTTACTTTATTAAACTTTGCGTACTTCGCGCAATTCTTAGTGAACATTGCGGTTAAACCAAAATCTTAAGATTTAAACCAGCTCTCTACCAATTCATCTTCAAAAGAGGTTGCTTTTTTATGAATAAACTCATTTGTATTTTTGTTATAAGAATAATCTAAAGCCCACGTTTCATGATTTTTAGCCAATTCTTTTATACTTTCACACACATAAGCAATTTCTTCATCAGTAGTAGTTGGGTGAATTGACATTCTGATCCATCCTGGTTTTTTGATCAAATCACCAATCGTAATTTCATTAACCAATTTATTTGAAGTTTCCTGATCAACATGAAGCAAAAAGTGCCCGTAAGTTCCAGCACAACTGCATCCGCCACGAGTCTGAATCCCGAATTTGTCATTAAGCAGTTTTACACCTAAATTAAAATGAAGATTTTCAATAAAGAAAGAAACAACACCTAATCTGTCTTTATGTTGACCAGCTAAAATTTTAATATTTTCAACAGGTTCTAATGCAGCAAAAACATAATCAACAATTTCGTGTTCACGCTGCAAAATGTTTTCAATTCCCATTTCTTCTTTCAGTTCAATTGCAAGAGCCGTTTTTATAACCTGCAAAAACCCTGGAGTTCCACCATCTTCACGATCCTCAATATTATCAATATATTTATGCTCTCCCCAAGGATTTGTCCAACTCACAGTTCCGCCGCCAGGACAATCCGGAATCATATTATTGTATAATTTTTTATTAAAAATCAAAACACCTGAAGTTCCTGGTCCGCCCAAAAATTTATGAGGCGAAAAGAAAATGGCATCTAAATAAGCTTCCTGATCTGCAGGATGCATGTCAATTTCTACGTAAGGTCCTGAACAAGCAAAATCTACAAAACAAACACCATGATATTGATGCATTAATTTTGCAGCTTCATGAAAAGGTGTTTTTAAACCCGTCACATTCGAGCATGAAGTGATCGACGCAATTTTTATAGTTCTGTCTTTGTATTTTTCTAAAAGTACTTGCAAATGATCAAGACTAAAAAGTCCTTTTTCACAAGACGGAATAATTTCAACATCTGCAATTGTCTCTAACCAAGATGTTTGATTAGAATGATGTTCCATATGCGAAATAAAAACAATTGGCTTTTTTTCATCTGGAACAGTGGTACAGCTTTTTAAATTTTCAGGTATTTTCAAACCTAAAATACGCTGAAATTTATTGATAACGCCAGTCATTCCAGTGCCATCTGTAATTAAAACATCATCCTGATTAGCATTTGCATGACGCTTAATAATATGTCTGGCATGATGATAAGCTTTTGTCATGGCAGTACCTGACACAGTAGTTTCAGTATGTGTATTTGCAACAAAAGGACCAAATTGATTCAAAAGTTTCTCTTCTATTGGGCGATATAGCCTCCCGCTGGCAGTCCAATCAGTATAAATGATTTGTTTTTTGCCATAAGGCGAAGTAAATTCCTGATTTATGCCAACAATATTTTTACGAAAATCCTGAAAATAAGTTTCTAAAGTGATGGTACTATTTTTGCTATTCATTACAGTGAGAGTTTGAATGCAAATATAAAGGCTTTTTTATAAAATTGCGAATTTATCAATTGTAAACTTCAAATATCACATAACCCTTTAGTATATTTAACTAAATACACATTATTTTAGTAATTTATCATAATATTCTATCGGATTAATGGGGCAATAGAAACTTAAACAATACAAATTCTATGAAAAATTTAGCAACAGCCACTTTTGGTGGAGGATGTTTTTGGTGTATTGAAGCTGTAATTCAGCGTTTAAATGGAGTAAAATCTTTAAAATCAGGATATTCAGGTGGTTTTATTAAAAATCCGCCGTATCGCGAAGTGTGTACTGGCAGAACCGGACATGCTGAAGTAATACAAGTCACGTATGATCCTGACATAATTTCATATCACGATTTGATTTTTATATTTATGACCAGTCATGATCCTACAACTTTAAACCGTCAAGGAGCTGATGTTGGTACGCAATATCGTTCGATTGTTTTATATCATGATTTAGATCAAAAAGAAATCGCTCAAAAAGTTTTTGAAGAAGTACAGCCTTTTTATGATGATAAAATCGTTACAGAACTAACTCCTTTTGAGGTATTTTATGAAGCAGAAGAAGATCATCAAAACTATTATAACAACAATCAAGATGCACGTTACTGCCAAATCGTAATTGATCCAAAAGTGCAGAAATTGAAAAAAATGTACGCCGACAGATTAATTTAAGTTTTAGCCACAGATTAAACAGATTTTAGTTGCTTCTTTTAAAAATTGAAGAGATTTTAAAAAATCATTCTAATCTGTGTAATCTGTGGCAAAAAAATATCACAAATGAAAAATCTAAAAATAAGTAATCGATTTACAGCTGAATTACCTCCTGATCCGGACACAACAAATGAAGTTCGTCAGGTAAAAAACACTTTGTTTTCGTATGTAAATCCAACAATACCATCAAATCCAAAACTAATTCATGCTTCAGAAGAAGTTGCATCATTAATTGGAATTTCAAAAGAAGAAATTCAGTCTGAAGAATTTCTCAATTTGTTTTCGGGAAAAGAAATTCTTCCTGAAACACAGCCTTTTGCAATGTGTTATGCAGGTCATCAGTTTGGAAACTGGGCAGGGCAATTAGGTGACGGACGCGCAATAAATTTAACTGAAATTGAGAATAATAATCAATTTTACACGCTTCAATTAAAAGGCGCAGGAAAAACGCCTTATTCAAGAACTGCTGATGGTTTAGCTGTTTTGCGCTCATCAATTAGAGAATATTTGTGTGCCGAAGCTATGTTTCATTTAGGAGTTCCCACTACCCGATCACTTTCACTTATTTTGTCTGGAGATCAGGTTTTGCGTGATATTCTATACAACGGAAATCCTGCATATGAAAATGGCGCAATTGTTTGTCGCGTTGCACCTTCTTTCATCAGATTTGGAAGTTTTGAAATGCTTACATCACGAAATGAACTTAAAAATTTAAAGCAGTTTGTAGATTTTACAATCACACATTATTTTCCTGAAATTCAAGGTGAGCCAAAAGAACAATATTTGCAGTTCTTTAAAAAAGTTGCTGATACAACTCGTGAAATGATTTTGAATTGGCAACGCGTAGGTTTTGTACATGGTGTAATGAATACCGACAATATGTCGATTCACGGAATCACAATTGATTACGGTCCGTACGGATGGCTTGAAAATTATGATCCAAATTGGACACCAAATACAACCGACAGTCAAAACAGAAGATATCGTTTTGGCAATCAGCCTCAGGTTGCACAGTGGAATTTATTTCAGCTTGCTAATGCAATTTATCCGCTGATTAATGAAGCTGCACCTTTAGAGAAAATATTAGAATCCTTTATAAATGATTTTGATTCTGATTACAAAACAATGTTTTTAAGCAAATTAGGATTATTTACTTCAACTGAAACTGACAATGAATTCATTTCAGATTTAGAAAACAATTTACAATTGACAGAAACAGATATGACAATCTTTTTCAGAAATTTGAGCACTGTTGAAAAATCAGATTTTGCACCGGAAGCGATTGAGAAGATTAAATATTCATTTTACAAACCCGAAGAAGTTTCAGGAGAAATTTTAGAAATCTGGACAAAATGGTTCTCTGATTATTTGGAAAGATTAAAATCTGAAAGCCTATCAGATGATGAGCGCTTGCAAAAAATGAACCTTATCAATCCTAAATATGTACTTCGAAATTATATGGCACAGCTTGCCATCGATGCTGCTGATAAAGAAGATTATTCATTGATTGATGAGCTTTATGCTTTATTGCAAAAACCATATGACGAACAGCCAGAATATGAAAAATGGTTTGCAAAACGCCCAGATTGGGCAAGATCTAAAGTAGGTTGTTCAATGCTTTCTTGCAGTTCTTAAAGTTTTGTTTTAGCCACAGATTAAAAGATTTCAATGATTAATCCAAAAAATTTTTAATCTGTGGCTAACTTTTTACTTCGAAGTAATATAATCCACAATCATTTTAGCATGGATTCGTGAGTTTTCAATAAACCATTTATGCGTCTGCATTCCTCCGCAAACGACACCGGCTAAAAATAAACCTTCAATATTTGTTTCCATTGTTTGAGGATTATAAACTGGAATTTTCAATTCATCATCAGAAAGCTGAATCCCTATATTTTCAAGGAAATTTAAATCGGGTTTATAGCCTGTTAGAGCCAAAACAAAGTCATTTTCAATTTTAATTTTTCCTTCTGGAGTTTCAATTTCCACTTCATTTTCGTGAATTTCCGTAATATTGGATTCAAAATAAGCTTTTATACTTCCTTCAGCAATTCGGTTTTCAATATCAGGTTTTACCCAATATTTCACTCTACTATTAATTTCGGTTTTCCGAATTACCATTGTTACATTCGCTCCTTTTCGCCAACATTCCAGCGCTGCATCAACAGATGAATTATTAGCTCCAACCACTAAAACATTTCGGAAAGCATATTCGTGCGCTTCTTTATAATAATGACGAACTTTTGGTAACTCCTCGCCTTTAACATTCATTGTAATCGGAATATCATAAAATCCGGTTGCAATCACAACATTCTTAGAGTTATAAGTGTTTTTATCACTTATGATTTCAAAGTGATTTTTATCTTTTTTCTTAATTCCGATTACCTTTTCAAACAGATTAATGGAGAAATTAAAATAGCGATGAATATTTCTATAGTATTCTAACGCCTCTTGACGACCAGGTTTTGGCGCCAGACAATTAAACGGAATATCTCCTATTTCCAATCTTTCAGCAGTAGAAAAGAAAGTCATGTACAAGGGATAATTGAAAATACTGTTTACAATGGCACCTTTTTCAATAATTAAATAACGTAAGTTTTTCTTCTGAGCTTCAATTGCGCAGGCAAGCCCGATTGAACCGCCGCCAACAATGATCAAATCATAATTTGTCATAAATCAATTATTTTTCCCAGTCTTTAAATGGATTTTTGCTCAAATAAGCATTATAATATCTTTCATCATTTGTAACTTCTTCACCAAGCCATTCTGGTCTTTCAAAAGTTTCGGTTTCTGATTTTAGTTCAATTTCGGCCATAATTAAGCCTTCATTTTCTCCATAAAATTCATCCACTTCAAAAACGTGATTTCCAGATTTAATTTCGAATCGAGTTTTCTCAATTTTTCCCTTTTCGCATAATTTCAGCAATTCCTGTGCTTCCTCAAACGGAATCTCATTTTCCCATTCAAAACGCGACATACCGCCTTGATGCCCAATACCTTTTATAGTCAAAAAACCTCTTGTTCCTTTAATTCGTACGCGAACCGTTCTTTCAGGAATAGAGCTTAAATAACCCTGAGCAATTCTATTTTGAGTAAAAGCCTGTTCTTTAAAATCTTCTGATTTTACAAGAAACTTTCTTTCAATTTCAACCATTTTGATACTTCAATTAATTTCAATGCAAGTTACTCAATTTAATTAAGGACGGGAAATGATTTTAAACAACAAGAAGAATTTCAAATACTACAGTCTTAACGTTAAGTCAAAACCAATTTAATTGATTATTAACACGTTACATCTTTTTATTTCGCTAAATTTGATAGAATCTTAACTTGTAAACTTATGTCTAAAAAAGCACTTTACCTCTTAGGCATTGCGTTAACAATAATTTTAGGTACATTTTTGTATGTAAAATTTTGTTGCAATTGCAGCATGGAAACACCAGCCGCTGATACGGAAAAAGTACCGACAGTTGCCGTCAAGGACAATAACTTTGTTCCTTTTGTTCTTAATGGTTCAGGAATTAATTTCCGAACCAATGACAACCTCAAATTCTTAAAAAACAGTGCTGTATTAATTGTACCTGTAAGTGATTCTGTGACAATTGGAATTGAAAATTTAAAAACATTTTTAATTTCTAATCCTAAGCAAAAAGTGACTATAACGGGTTACGCAACTTCTGATGAAACCAATACTACTAAGTTTGAAAATCTCGGTTTAGCAAGGGCAAATGATGTTAAAAACTATTTTGTTTCTAAAGGTTTGTCCGAAGCTCAATTTACTATTAAAGGCGAGATTATAGATAAATGGAAAACCAATTTAGATACACTTATAGGGCCTGCCGAATATAAATTTGAGACTATTGATACAACGACAGCGGCAACTGATGAATGGACAATCCTCAAAGACAAAATAAATGCTGATCCGTTAATTCTTCATTTTAACACCAATAAATCAAGCGATAATCTGACTGCAATCGAAAAGCAAAAAGTTGCTGATATTGCAAAATATATGGATCACGTAAAAGACGCTTCTGTTTTAATTGTTGGTCATACAGATGATGTTGGAAATCGTGATGCCAATGTTGTTTTAGGTCAAAAACGTGCAGAATTTTCTAAAAATTATTTAGCTAAAAAAGGTATCGACGCTTCTCGTATTGCAACCGAATCAAAAGGTCCTGATGAGCCCGTGGGTGAAAACACAACCGCCGAAGGCAAAGCTAACAACAGAAGAACTGTCATTACAATCAAATAATTAAAAATATATAATCATGAATATACCTTGTATCTTAATACCGGCATTAGTGGGATTAATCTGTGGAATTTTAGGTTACTTACTAGGGAAAATGAATTCAAAAACAGACAACTCACTTGCAACATCTTTACAAGAAGATTTAGATGTCTGCAAAGCAAACACCAAAAATTTAAATGCAAAAATAGCACAACTAGAAGCTGATTTAGCCGCGAAAGCAAAAATTACAGCAACACCACAGTCATTTGCAGCATCAGCGCCACTTATCGTATTTGACGGTGCATTGGCAGCAACTGTTTTTGGCAAAAAAATAAAAGAAAATGATTTGAAAATAGTAGAAGGAATTGGGCCAAAAATCGAAGCTTTGTTTAATAATGCCGGAATTGCAACTTGGCACGAATTGTCACAAACTTCTACCGATAAATTACAATCAATTTTAGATGCCGGTGGTGAAAATTATGCTATTCATAATCCAAGTACTTGGGCCAAACAAGCTTTATTGGCTTACCAAGGAAAATGGAAGGAATTAAAAGACTGGCAAGAAAATTTACTTGGAGGGAAAGAGTAAAAGAGGTTCTAAGAGTTTAAGTTGCTAAGGTTCTAAGTTTTCTAATCTGAACCTTAGCAACTTTGTCTCTTTGTTACTTTGTCACTTTGTGCCTTCAAAAAAATCCCATTTTTTTGAACTATTGTACCATAATTGTCCTTGAGAAACTTCAAGCGGACAATCAAAATTATTGGTGTAAAGCGCTCCGGTTCCTAAACCTTGAGGCCTTTTTGAGTTTTGGATAAAAGTCCATTGTGAAATAGCATTCAGTCCAATATTGCTTTCTAAAGCCGATGTAATCCACCAACCTATTCCGTATTTATTAGCCAAGTCAATCCATTCTTTAGTTCCTCTGAAACCGCCAATGAAACTCGGCTTTAAAATAATATATTGAGGTTTAATTTCCTGAAGCAATTTTTCTTTTTCTTCAAATGAAAACACACCTATCAATTCTTCATCTAATGCAATTGGAAACGGAGTTGTTTTGCATAAATCTGACATGGCTTGAATATTTCCTTTTTTAACAGGCTGTTCAATACTATGAAGCTGAAATTGATTTAATTGATTGAGTTTATCTAAAGCTTCATTTAAAGAAAAAGCACCGTTAGCATCGACCCTTATTTCAATTTGTTCAGCTGAAAAATGACTTCTAATAAACTGCAGTAAATCTAATTCTTTTTGAAAATCTATAGCTCCAATTTTTAACTTTATACAGGTAAAACCGTCAGCTAATTTCTCATCAATCTGCTGTTTCATAAAAGACGCTTCGCCCATCCAGACTAAGCCATTTATGGTTATAGATTTCGAATTATTAGTAAAATCAGAAGGAAATAAAAGATACGGAGTTTCACTTTTTAAAGATAAAAATGCTATTTCAACACCAAATTGAATAGAGGGAAACTCAAGTAAATTTTCCCAAAGCTCCTTTTCTCCTAAATGAATATTTTCACAAACCCATTGAAGTTTTTCTTCATAATCATCACGATCATCGGCACTTAAGCCACGAAGAATACCGCACTCGCCTATTCCTTTTTTACCATTTTCTTCCAAAATAATAAACCAAGTTTCTTTTTCGGTCATAACACCGCGTGACGTTCCAGACGGACGCTTGAACTCTAGCATGTATTTTTGGTAAGAGGCTTTCATTTTTTTAAAGGTGCTAAGGTTCTAAGGCGCTAAGGTACTGAGGTAAAAGGCAACCCAAAACTTAGCACCTTAGAACCTTAGTACCTTAGAATCTTAATTATACAATTTTAAAACTTTTTCGAAGTCTTTTGACGGCAGACCCGCTTTTTGGAAAATTACAAAATCAGATTTTGTTTTGTCTTTCCAGCTGATGCTGTCCGTAACATTTTGATCTTGATATTTTTTGTAAATAGTTTTTGCGTCACCATAATTATTGCTAACTAAATACAAATGCGCCAGGTTTAGTTTTACCAATAATTCAGTGTTATCAAACTTTTCGCCTTCTTGCAAGAACTTCAGCGCTTTCTCGTATTGTTTTGTCAAAATATAGCAATAACCAATTGAACTGTAATCTAATGCTGTAGCCTTTCCTTCATTAATTATAATATTTAATTTCGGAATTGCTTCGTTATATTTTTGCTGTTTAATTAAAATTGAAGCTTGATCTCTTAAGTCGCTAAAAACATTTTTAGAAATATCAGCATCTTTATAACAGGCATTTCCAAAATCTTTATAGACTTTGTTTTTTTCAATTGGCAGTAATTTTTGAAACTCCGTATAACGATACTGTTTTATGATTTTGTCTAAAATACAAACACAGAAATCATCAGAATTGGCCATTTTTTGTGCCATTGTAGATGTTTTGCACAAACTGATAATTTCGTTTTTATTGTCCTGATTCCAGCCACGATTTAATTTAATATCTACCCACGGCACTACTTCTAAAACTACTTTTTGCTTTAAAAGCCAGTTTTTACTATGAAATCCAAACCAAATTGTGCTTACATTTTGTCCTAAACAAGACGATTTATCAAGTGAAAGTCTTTTGGCATCTTTACTTAAAGGTTCTTCTTGTGCATAACAAGCTTTGTCTGTTTTTCCGTCCTCGATATATTTTTTAGCGTTTTCAGACGAAGTAAACATTGCGTAAGTACAAGTATCATCTCCAGAAATTTTTGACATTAAAAACACAGCTCCGGCCGAACCCTGACTGACTCCTGTTGGATCCGGAATTGATTTTAATACCGAAACCAGGCTGTTTGCCATTTGCTGATTTTCATCTAAAAGTGTAATTCGATACACAATTTCAGTTGTTCCAACGGGAAGATCTTCTGTATTTATGGTAATTCTATCACGAGCCGAAACAATAATTTCTTTTGTTGTTGCACGTTCTTTATCCCAATAACCGTCTTTTTGTGCAAAAGAATTTAAAGAAATTGTAATTAAAAGAGATAAAATTATTTTTTTGAATGTCATATTGAATGATTGTTTTTTGCCACAAATTAGACAAATTTCTCTAATTTTTAATTTGCCGTAAATTTCAAGGGTTTCAATAATCTTATTAAAAATTATGCCAAAATATTTCTTATGAAATCGAGTGCCCTAGCCCCGATAGAGGCGGTATCCTTTTTTGAGGCGACTTTTCTTCGCCTTAAAAAAGATATAGCCGAAAGCGGGATTAGCTCCTAATTATAATTCAATAGATTCTCCAATTTCTAAAAGCATCAAATCTTTTCCTTTATCGAAAAACTTTTTGATTGCTTCTTCGTGATTGATTTCGATATAACCGAAAGTATCAAAATGGTATCCCAGAATTTTATCGCACTCTACAAAATCTGAAGCGATTATAGCATCTTCCACATCCATTGTAAAATTATTTCCGATTGGCAAAATAGCCAAATCTAACTCAGTTCGCAACGGAATCAACTTCATGTCATAAGTTAATGCAGTGTCACCTGCAATGTAGATATTTTTATGTTCACTTTCGATTACAAAACCTCCAGGGTTTCCTCCGTAAGTACCATCAGGAAAAGAACTTGAATGAATAGCATTTACATATCTTACTTTTCCAAAATCGAATTTCCAGCTTCCACCGTGATTCATTGGATGTGAATTAAATCCTAATTTTGCATAATAACTAGCGATTTCAGCATTTGAAACGATAACAGCATTAGTCAATTTTGCAATGGCTTGAACGTCTAAAACGTGATCAGAGTGTGCGTGTGTCAGCAAAATATAATCTGCTTTTAAATCTTGCAAGTTAATAGCTGCAGCAGCTGGATTTCCTGTAATAAATGGATCAACAATAATATGTTTTCCTCCCACTTCAATACCTAAAGATGCATGTCCGTAAAATGTAATTTTCATGATTTTATTTTTTAAGTTGAACTGATTTTATCTTCCGCCCAGAAAAAGATTAACAATAATGTCTGAAATCAATGAAATCATACAAACTGTTAGTAATATTGAAAGCAAAAATGTACTTAGTGCCACTTTTTTTAATTCAGGATCTAAAAGCTTAGGATCTTGATTTTTAGCGACTGTAATTAAATGTTTAGTTAAAGGAATATAAGCCAATAAAAATAAATATTGATCGAAATTATAATCACTTAGAATTGCAAAAACAACCACTAAAATCATAGCGGTAATAATAAGCGTAAAATGATAAATCTTTGCTTTTGCTCCGCCAATTTGAACTACGATTGTATTTTTACCCGATTTTCTGTCTGATTCTTCGTCGCGCATATTATTCAGATTTAAAACACCAACGCTTAGCAAACCAATTGAAATGGCAGGAAGAATTAAAAGCGGATCAACTTCTTTAGAATATAAAAAATTAACACCCAAAGTACTTACCAATCCGAAGAATACGAAGACAAAAACGTCTCCAAATCCTTTATAACCGTAAGCAGAATTCCCAACTGTATAACGAATTGCAGAAACAATCGCAGCAATTCCTAATAATAAAAAGAAAATAGAATATCCAAAATTGTCTTTTCCAAAAGCAAAATAAATTAATATCACAGCCGACAATAAAGTAAGCAACGACGTAATTACAATCGCTTTTTTCATGGCTTGAGGGGTAATTTTCCCGCTCTGAATAGCGCGTTGCGGCCCTACTCTGTCAGCATTATCTGTACCTTTTACTCCGTCGCCATAATCATTGGCAAAATTAGATAAAACCTGTAATCCTAAAGTTGTTAAAAGTGCAAAACCAAAAATTTTCCAGCTAAATACTTCTGTTGGCGTATTAATAGTTTCTGTTGGGTTTGATAAAGCATAAATACTTCCAACAATAATTCCAGAAACTGATAAAGGCAATGTGCGCAGTCTTGCGGCTTCAATCCAATGTTTCATTATTTTATTTTTAGTTTTTTAGTTTCAGGTTTCAGGTTTCAGGTTTCGCGCTTTGAACTTGAAACCTGAAACTTGAAACAATTTTTCAACCTAGTTTAAGGCAGCCATTTATTTTCGCCAAAATTTGGTTTTCTTTTTTCCAAGAAAGCATTTCTTCCTTCTTTTGCTTCTTCTGTCATGTATGCCAAACGAGTTGCTTCTCCTGCAAAAACCTGTTGTCCAACCATTCCGTCATCTGTTAAATTCATAGCGAATTTCAGCATTTTAATAGAAGTTGGTGATTTTTGAAGAATTTCCTGCGCCCACTCATATGCAGTTGCTTCAAGCTCGTCGTGTGGAATTACAGCATTTACCATTCCCATATCCATTGCTTCTTGAGCAGAATAATTTCGGCCTAAAAAGAAAATTTCACGGGCTTTTTTCTGCCCTACCATTTTCGCTAAATATGCAGATCCGTAACCACCGTCAAAGCTCGTTACATCAGCATCTGTTTGTTTAAAAATTGCGTGTTCTTTACTTGCAAGCGTCATATCACAAACTACATGCAAACTGTGGCCACCGCCAACAGCCCATCCTGGAACTACTGCAATAACGACTTTTGGCATAAAACGAATCAAACGCTGCACTTCAAGAATATTTAATCTATGTTGTCCGTCTTCCCCAACATAACCTTGATGCCCACGGGCGTTTTGATCACCTCCGCTGCAAAAAGAATAAACACCGTCTTTAGTTGACGGGCCTTCAGCAGAAAGTAAAACTACTCCAATTGAAGTATCTTCTTGTGCATCATAAAAAGCCTGGTATAATTCTGAAGTTGTTTTTGGACGAAACGCATTTCTGACGTTTGGTCTGTTAAAAGCAATTCTGGCAACTCCATTACATTTTTTATATGTTATATCTTCAAATTCTCTGGCGGTAATCCAATCCATTTTCTGTATGTTTATTTAAAAAATTATAGTGTAAAAATAAACCATTTTTACATTTTTACCTACTCAATTTGATTTAAGTCTTAAGTCAAAAAAAGCTTTTAATGTTAACAATTAGTATTCACTTACAAAAAATAACAATTTTTAACATTAGTTTAGAAAAATAATAATTAATTTTACACACTAGAAATCAACGAGATACATTTTATTTTGTTGGTATAAGATTGATTTTCTTTCACTGATTTATTAACCTAAAAAATGATTTTTTTGAGAAAATTTAAAAAATTTGTCGCTCATTTTTTTACGGTTTTAAATAGTAAAAAAGCCTTAAACAGTGAGCAAATGATTTATGCATTTGTAAAAACTACAAAAAGGAGATAGTAACACCTACGGTTAAACAATAGAATTGTTGAATGTAATTAGTATAGAATTGATTACGAAAAGAGGAAAAAATACTAACTGAAACTTTCTAAAAGTTATTTTATCAAACCAAATGGATTAGCCGTGAATTCGAGCTTTTGTAAAATAAAAATGAATGTATTGATTGTTTAAAAGACATACCCAGACGAAAAAGTAATTTCTAAAATTTTTAAAGCTATTATTTTTTTAATGGATTCGAATTATTTTATTTCTGTTTTTTTTTAATTACAATTTTTTTTAAAACTAGAATAAAAAGAGAGAGGCTGCTTGTAATGAGCAGCCTTTCTTGTTGAATAAAATTAAAAAGATCTTTTTAAGACTCTTTTACTAAATAAATTCCGTCTTCTTTTATTTCAATAAGTTTTTCTTTGTATAAAGCTCCTACAGCCTTTTTAAAAGTCTTTTTACTCATTTTTAAAACAGTTTTGATATCTTCTGGATGTGAATTATCATTTAAACGCAAGAAACCGCGATTGGCTCTTAATTCGTCTAATATCTTCTCTGCATTTGGCTCAATACTTTGATAACCTTGAGCTTGCAATGCAACATCTATTTTATTATCAGGACGAATGTTTTTAATATAACCGCGCATTCTGTCTCCAGTTCGTATTGCATCGTCATAAACTTCATCTTTGTATAAAAGACCTTTGTGCTGCTCGTTGATGATCACATTGATTCCTAATTCGGTAATATGAGAAACGATCAAATCTACTTCTTCTCCTTTTTCAACTGTAAGCTGATCGTTATTTAAAAATTGGTTTAGTTTACTTGAAGCTACCAAACGATTGGTTTTTTCATCTTTATAAAGATAAACCAAGTAACGTTTACCTTTTTCCATTGGGCGCGCTTGCTCTTTAAATGGAACAAGAATATCTTTTTCCATTCCCCAATCCATGAAAGCTCCAACCTGATTAATATAATTTACCCTTAAAAGTGCAAATTCATTCAGCAAAATATAAGGTTCAAGTGTTGTGGCAACTGGACGCTGCTCATGATCCAAATAAACAAAAACAATAAGCTCTTCACCTATTTCAAATTCATTTGGAACATATTTATTTGGAAGCAAAACATCGTGAATTCCTTCAGGGTCTTTTTCAGGATTTCCTAAAAATAAGCCCACTTTAGTATCACGTAATATAGTTAGTGCATTGTATTTTCCTATTTCAATCATATTCATAAAGTTCTAAGGTGCAAATGTACGAAGTTTGAAAATGGTAATTCGAAAAATATGCCGGATAAAAAAAAGAAGCTGACATTTTACTATAGTTTGTTGCTTTTGGTTAAATTTGGAAACCTATAATTAATCCCAAATCAATGAAAAAGACTCTTATTTATACTGCTTTTGCATTTCTTCTTTTCACTCAAGCCTCTGTTTCACAAGTCTCTGAAGATCCCGAAATAAAGAAAATGATCAGTGAAATTAAAGCGGAAAATCTTGAAATTACCATTAATAAACTGGTTTCGTTTGGAACTAGACATACTTTAAGTGATGCCAAAAACAAAACAAAAGGAATTGGTGCTGCGCAGCAATGGGTAAAATCTGAGTTTGATAGATTTGCTTTGGAATCTAACGGAAGATTAACTTCTGAAATTGATTATTTCACTGTTAAAGCTGATGGAAAACGAATTAATGTTGACAGTCAGATTGGGAATGTAATGGCGACTTTAAAAGGTACCGATCCAACAGATAATCGTGTTTTGATTATCAGCGGACATCTTGATTCGCGCGTTACAGATGTGATGAATATAAAAGCGAATGCACCTGGTGCAAATGACGATGGTTCTGGTGTTGCTGCAGTTATTGAACTGGCAAAAGTCATGAGTAAAAGATCTTTTCCGGCAACGATTATATTTGTTGCTGTAACTGGGGAAGAACAAGGTTTGATTGGCGCACGCCATCTTGCTGAAAAAGCAAAAGAACAAAACTGGAATATTGTTGCAATGCTTAATAATGACATGATTGGCAACAGTTTGTCAAGCGGAACTAATTTAAGAGATAATACTCAAATTCGTGTTTTTAGTGAAACCATTCCGTATTTAGAAACTGAGGAAGAAGCTAAAATGCGTAAAGCGATAAGCCGTGATAATGATAGTCCGTCAAGACTTTTGGCTCGATATATTAAAACGGTTACAGAACAATATGTAGATCAATTGAAAGTGAAATTAGTTTACAGAAATGACCGTTTTTTACGTGGCGGTGATCATACGCCTTTTAGCCAAAATGGTTTTACAGCTGTGCGTTTTTGTGAAATGAACGAAAACTTCGATCATCAGCATCAGGATTTGAGAACTGAAAATAATATCAAATATGGCGATTTGCCAGAATTTATGGATTTTGATTATTTGAGAAAAAACACCTGTTCAAATTTAGCGACTTTAGCAAATCTTGCTTCATCACCAAAAGCACCAGAAAATGTTGGAATTGAAGTTAAAAAACTTTCTAATTCATCTACTTTAATTTGGTCAGCTCCAGAAGGAAAAACGCAATATGGTTATCAAATTTTAATGAGAGAAACATCTTCTTCACATTGGGAAAAAACTTTCTTTGTTAAAGATACTCAAGCTGAAATCCCGTATTCTAAAGACAATTATTTTTTTGCTGTACAAACCGTTGATTCATTAGGACATGCAAGTTTGCCAGTTTTTCCAATCCCAATTAAATAATTTTTTAAATTACATAAAGAAAAAAAAAGCGCCTTTTGGGCGCTTTTTAAATTTCTAATTATAAATACTTTCTTTTTTAAAGTGCAGTGTCAACAAATAGTACACAACTGCTCTGTATTTATGCTTATTTGAATGCCCGTATTTTTCTAATACAGCATGAATTCCTTCATCTAAAGCTGGCGAATCTGGCAATCCTAATTTTTTAATCAGAAAATTGTTTTTTACCGTGGCAAGTTCTGAAGGTTGTGACGAAGCAACTGTCGATGCATCTGCATCATAAATAGATGGCCCACAGCCGATGGTAACTTTTGTAAGCAAATCCATGTTTGGTGTTACACCACATTTGTCTTTTAAATCTGCTGCATACTTTTTAATTAATTCTTCTCTAGTACTCATAATTTTAATATTGGTTACAATTAATGCAGCCAAATTTAAAATTAAAAATGTTTATAGAGTAAATTTTAACACAATTTAACTTACAAATAATTTAATTTAATTCTTTGAAATATTGTTTTAAAACAACATCGTTTTGAGCGGTTGGCGTGAAGATTTCTAAAATAGTCGGCGTATCATTACCAGCATATAAAGTTGAAATACCTTTTATCAGTGACTCATTATCAGAAGCTTGCAAATATTTAAAATCGTACATTTTAGCCAAATGTTCAGCTGTTAAATGATGTGAGGTTTCAAAATAAGTGTTAAAAACAGGCTTTTCTTCATGTCCAGGCAAAATCCTGAAGATTCCTCCTCCTCCATTATTAATCAAAATAATTTTGAAGTTTTTCGGGATGTAAGAATTCCATAAAGCATTGCTGTCGTATAAAAAACTGATGTCGCCTGTAATGAAAACATTCTGTTTTGTATTTGCCACGGCGGCTCCAATTGCTGTAGATGTACTTCCGTCAATGCCACTTGTACCTCTGTTGCAAAACACTTCAATTGATGGATCAATCTCAATTAATTGCGCATAACGAATTGCAGAACTATTGCTAATTTGTAACTGACTATTTTTTGGTAACGATTTTATTACTTCTTCAAAAACTTTAAAATCTGAAAATGGTATTTTTTTCAAATATTCTTCTTTTCTTTCATTTCTTAGACTATAAATTTTATCGATTTTCTTAAAATAATTACTAGCTACAAATTCTGTTTTTGGAAGCAGATCTTTAAAAAAATCATTTGGCTCCATTACAAAATGTTTACTTAAAGCATTAAATGTATCATATGCACGCAAAGTATCTATATGCCAGTGATGTGCAGGCTTATACTTTCGCAAAAAAGCTTTAATACGTTTTGATACAATCATGCCTCCAAAAGTGATTAAAACTTTTGCTTCTAACTCTTTAAAATCAGAATCGTCAAATGGCGTAATTAAAGTATCTATACTATTAATAAAACTCGGATGATGTAAGTTCGAAGTAGTTTCTGTAAGTACAACAATTGATGGATCGTTGGCAAAATTTTCCAGAATTTCCTGTTCTACAGAGTTTACTTCATTTATTCCTCCAATAAGAATTAGTTTTCTTTTAGCCGAATTCCAAATGGAAGCAATTTCTTCACTGTTATCAATAATTTTGGTTGGAATTTCTTCTTCCAAAGTTGTGATTTTTGGCTGAACAGAAAGTGTGTCAACCGTTTCATATAAAGGCTCTTCAAAAGGCGCGTTAATATGAACTGGGCCTTTTTGCAGAATTGCAGTTTCTATAGCTTTATTGATTTTCAAATCATTTTCAACAGAAGCTTCTTCTGTCAAATTTGCATTAAAAAGCGAATGATTTTGATAAACATTTTGCTGACGAATGGTTTGTCCGTCACCAATATCAATCTTGCTTTGCGGACGGTCTGCAGAAATTACGATTAACGGAATCTGGCTGTAAAAAGCTTCTGCGACAGCAGGATAATAATTCAATAAAGCTGATCCAGAAGTACATACAATTGCTGTTGGCTGTTTTGTCTGTTGCGCAATTCCTAATGCAAAAAATGCTGCACAACGCTCATCAGCAATGCTGTAACATTTAAAATTTGGATTTTGAGCAAATCCTATAGTCAAAGGTGCGTTTCGTGAACCTGGAGAAATTATAATATTAGTGATTCCTTTTGCTGAACAAATTTCAATAATGCTTTGAGCAAGCGGTATTTTGGGGTAAATCATTCCTATGGCGTATTATTTTTTTAAGAAAATCTAAAAATTGAAATTTTCTTTTTGCTATTACAAAGTTACAAACTTCATGTTTGATTTAACTTATAAATAGGAAGATATTGAAGTACTTTTTAGAAAAAGGGAATATATTTGTAATAGTGAATTTTTATAAAATATACTCCACATGCGCTTCCTATATATTCTTCTCTTTTTCATTTCGCTACAGACTGTAAAATCTCAAAATCAGTTTGTTCCAGATGATGTACCGTATAAAACTGCATTAGAAAAAGCAAAATCAGAAGGAAAACCTCTTTTTATAATGCTTTATGCTGATTGGTGTCCGCATTGCAATCAAATGAAAAAAGAAGTTTTCAGTAATCCAGATGTCATGGCTTTTTTAAAAGAAAACTACGTTTGCATCTGGAAAAACATTGAAAAAGAAGAAGGAATTGCGCTTAAAAATAAATACAACACCAAATCGTTGCCAACATTTTTGTTTTTAGACGGAAACGAAACGCTGTTGTATGCTTTAAAAGGCGAGATGAAAACGCCTGAGTTCATGACAGAAGTAAAATATGCATTAAATTCCAGAATGCAACTCCCTTATTTAGAGAAAGAATTCATGTCGGACCCAAGTAATTCTGATAAATTCTTCACGTATCTGAACACTCTGAAAAAAGGAAAAGACAGAACTGATTTATCGCCTGCAACACATATTTACCTGAATACACAGTCTGACGCTCAGTTGATAAGCGAAACAAACTGGAGAATTATTGCCAATGGTGTAACGGATATAAAATCTAGAGAATTTCAATTCGTTTTAAAACATCAGAAAGAATTTGCTGCTGTTGCGTCTCAAAATCGTGTGGATCGTAAAATTGAAAATATCGTAACTGAATTGCTTCGTCCTTATGTTGACAATTTAGATACTGTAAATTACTATAAACAAAGAGAAGTTGCAAAATCAATTCGACTGCAAAAAACAGATTCATTGGTTTTTAAATTTGATCTGACATTAGCCGAACGAACTGAAAAATGGCAGTTTTACAAAAAAACAACAATCGAAAACACGCAAAAATTAGTTTGGAATGATGCTAGTTTTTTAAAAGATATAGGACAGACCTATTTAAAACATATTAATGATGTGGAAAGTCTTAAAAAATCAATTTTCTGGGTAAAACATTCTTTAGAATTAAATGATTCTTATGATGTAAATCTTCTTTTGGCGAGGCTTTACAATAAAATAAAAGATAAAAAATCGGCACTGCAATATGCAAATGATGCCAAAGTTATTTGTACTGAAATGACTTGGAATCCTAAAGAAGTTGATACTTTACTGGCTGAATTAAATTCAAAATAACTCAATAAAATTAAAATGGACGTTAAACTTAGACCTGCAACAACAAACGATTTAGAAAAAATCCTAGAAATTGTAAATCATTCTATTTTGCATACTACGGCAAATTATAGTTATGATATTCAAACTCTTGAGGTACAAACCAAATGGTTTGAAGATAAAAAAGCTAAGAATCTTCCCATCGTCGTTGCCGACTTAAATGGCGAAGTTGTAGGTTTTGGAAGTTACGGTCAGTTTAGAGAAAAAATTGGTTATCAATATACCGTTGAACATTCTGTTTACGTAGTTGATAACGTGATTGGAAAAGGAATTGGATCAAAATTATTGACTGAACTAATTCGCTTAGCAAAAGAACAAGGTTATCACGTTATGATTGGCGCAATTGACGCAGATAACGCCGGAAGCATCGCTTTTCACGAAAGATTCGGCTTTGTTGCAACTGGAACAATTCGTGAGGTTGGGTATAAATTTGATCATTGGCTTGATCTTGTTTTTATGCAGTTGATATTGGTTTAACCGCAATGGACGCAAGGACTTACGCAAGGTTCGCAATTTTTTGTCAGACTGAGCGAAGTCGAAGTCCCGCAACGTGATTCACCAATCGAGATTTCGACTTCGCTCAGTCTGACATCTGAAAAATAAAAAAAAATCCACAAACTTGAATTTCTTCAAATTTGTGGATTTTTTGGTTTCGGTCTTATGATTAGCTTTTAATCCAATTAATAACTTCAGGCTCTGTAACTAATGTTTTAGGTTTGATTACTTTCACTAATTCCCCTTTTTCATTAATTAAATATTTTTGAAAATTCCATTCTACTTCAGAATCCTGTAAACCGTTTTTAGCTTTTTGTGTCAAGAATTTATAAACCTCGCACATATCATCGCCTTTTACAGAAACTTTGTCCATCATTGGGAAAGTTACGCCATAATTAAGCTGGCAAAAAGTAGCAATTTCTTCGTTAGTTCCAGGTTCCTGTGATGCAAAATTATTTGCTGGAAAACCTACAATAACAAAACCTTTGTCTTTATACTCTTTATAAACTGCTTCAAGATCTTTATACTGAGGCGTTAAACCGCATTTTGAAGCCGTATTGACTATCATAACTTTTTTCCCTTTTAAAGAAGCAAAATCAAAAGTTTTTCCGGATAAATCTTCAACCTTGAATTGATAAATGGTTTCTTTCGCCATAGCTTTCTCTGTTTTAGATTTTTTATTACTCGTTTGAGCCTGAACTTGTGAAGCAAATAAAATAGCAACACTGCAAGCTAAAAATACTATTTTTTTCATTGTTTAATTTTTTATAAAATTAGTTAAAATCTCTTTTACAAAAAGGCTTTCGCAATATTATTTTATATTAAAGATTAGTTAAAAAAATGAAGCCTAACGTTAATCAGACGTTAGGCTTCCCCCCATACAAACAAATCAAACCATGAATTAATTATTATGCCTTATTGCGTTTTCATAAATTAAAGTGAGACCTTGTAAAAGAGTTTCTTCTTTGTTTCTGGACTCGTTTTGTATTATTATATTTATTTAAATTATAGTTGATGCCTCTCGGTTGTATTGAAAATTAATTTTAAACCCTAATTCGTATTTTCTTTTGATTTTTCAATGGCGTGTATGGATTCTTAATTCGTTATAAACTGAAAATACAGTATAAATAAATTTTCTATCTTGGAAGTCCGAGGACACCAACTATGAAATTGTTTTTAATCTTTAAATTGTATTAATCTGATTTTGAAAAGACATATTCAAAGTCTCTTTTTTCAAATCACTTTTATTAAAATTTGTTAGTGCCAAAACACTTGTAAGTCCGACAATCAATATTTTCAAAGTATTTTTCTTATTCATGACTTAAAATTTTTATTTATTGAGATTTTTTTTACACTTTAAACTCTAATAACATTCTTTTTAAAAATTATTTTTTAGAATTTTCAGAACGCTTTTTATCAAATTTTACCCGTTATATGGGAGCTTTTGCTATTATTCTGCATTCAGATTTTCTTTTATAATAGCATTTACGTAATTGGATTGCTTTTGGTTTTAAAAAATTGAAAAAAAATCAAAAAAAAGTTGATATTTTTTCTGAACCCCTATGTTTACTAGGTTTTTGCCTGTTAAAAAAATTATAATTTTCACAAAAAAATAATTTATCTTTATCTCAGGTAATAAAATAATGTCAAATTAATTATTTGTTTAAGCTTTAAAATCTAAATCTATGAGTCAAGAAGAATTGTTAGTTTTAATTTACAAAAAAGACGAAAGAGCTTTTACCCATTTGTACGATATGTACTCGAAAAGTCTTTTTTCAGTCATTAACGTATTAATCAAAAACCGTGAAGAAGCCGAAGATGTTTTACAAGAAGTTTTTGTAAAAATCTGGAAAAACATCGATTCGTATAACGAAAGCAAAGGCCGATTTTACACTTGGATCCTCAATATTGCTAGGAATACATCTATTGATATGCTTAGATCCAAAAATTTTAATAACAGTCAAAAAAACCTTTCCTCCGATAATTTCGTAAATCTGTTAGATGACAGTAATAAGCTTGTCAATAAAATTGATACAATAGGTATTCAAGAATTTGTAAAAAAACTGAAACCAAAATGTATTGAAATTCTTGATCTGCTATTTTTTAAAGGATATACCCAACAAGAAGCTTCAGAAGAATTGGCAATGCCACTGGGAACTATCAAGACACAAAACAGAAACTGTATTAACGATTTAAGAAATTATCTAAAAATATAATGGAAGCACAAGAATATATTGAATCAGGGATTTTAGAGCTATATGTTTACGGTTTATTGACCGAAACGGAAAATTTGGAAATTGCCGAAGCTGGCCAAAAAAAGTCCAGAAATGGAACAGGAAATTATTTCGATAGAAAAAGCAATTGTTGCGCTATCGTCAAGTTTCTCTCCTTTCCACTCGGTAGCTAATTTTGAAAAAATTAAAGCAAGATTAGAGCTTAAACATGGCAAAGTAGTAGACATGAAACCAGCTTCAAACTGGTCGCAATACGTCGGCTGGGCTGCTGCAGTACTTTTATTGCTGGGCTTAGGCTATCAGACTTTAGAATTGACAAAAACAAAACAAGCAATTGCTACTGTTGGAACTGAAAAAAGCAAAATTGAAAGAGATTATGCTTATTTAGATCAGCAGAATAAAGAAACCGAAAAAAGTTTGACCATTGTTAGAGATATCAAAAACACCGGCGTAACACTTGGCGGCCAGGCTGTTTCTCCAACATCTTTTGCAAAAGTATATTGGAACAAAGACACTAAAACAACTTATATTGATGCGGCCGGTCTGCCAAAACCTCCTAAAGGAATGGTTTATCAAGTTTGGGCATTAAAATTAAGTCCGGTACTTACGCCAACAAGCATTGGTTTATTGAGCGATTTTGAAGGAAATTCTCAAAAAATATTTGCTGTTAACCGCACAAATGAAGCAGAAGCTTTTGGAATTACACTTGAGCCTGCTGGTGGAAGTTTAACGCCAACAATGACACAATTATATACTTTAGGAAAAGTTTAAAATTCAACATTGCATAAAAACAAGGAGCGCATATTATTTTAATATGCGCTTTTTTATTATTTTTAATTGATTTATAACCAAATACCACACTATGAACGGAAATTTACTTTTAAGAATTGCAGTTTCAATTATTCTCCTTACCCATTCCATTTTCGGAATGTTTAACAATGGCATTAATGACTTCGGGAATTTATTTTTAAACCAAATAGGTTTTGCTCCTTTTGGTGTTGCTCTGGCTTGGAGCATTAAATTATCTCACGTTGTTGCAGCTGTTCTTCTGTTACTTAATAAATATGTTAAGCTAGCGGGTTTTGTAACAATTTTTGTTTTGCTGATGGGAATTATTTTAGTCCATTTTAAAGAAGGCTGGTTTGTTGTAGGCGGAGGAAGAAATGGTGTTGAATACAATTTTTTACTGATTGTGGTTTTATTAGCGATTATGTTTCCTAATGGTTTCAAAAAGCAAAATGTTTAACAATTTATATGGATCAAGTTTATGGAAATAATCTGTAAAAATTGTCACCATGTTTTCAAAGGCCACTATTGCAGCAATTGCGGGCAACCTTCGGCAACTCATAAAATAAATATTCACTTTTTGTGGCACGATATTCAGCATGGTTTGTTGCATTTTGACAAGGGAATTGCCTATTCTTTAAAACAGCTTTTTACAAGGCCCGGACATTCTGTTCGTGAATTTATTGAAGGAAAACGTGTGAGGCATTTTAAACCGTTATCATTAGTTGTGGTTTTAGCAACGCTTTATGGCGTTCTTTATCATTATTTTCACATCAATACTTTTCCTGATTCTTCAAATGAAATTTTAGATTATAATGAATTCAATGAATGGATGGCAACACATTTTTCGTGGGTTACCATTGCTACAATACCCATTTATACAATTGGAACTTATATAGTATTCAGAAAACAACGCTATAATTTTGTCGAGTTTTTTGTCTTAAATACTTTTAAAGCATCTCAAAGGCTATTTGTTCAGATTCTGACATTCCCAATATTGCTTTATTTAAATGGAACGCCAGAAATTCAAAAATTTTCATCGGCAACTTATTTCATCGGACTTGTATTGATATTCTGGACGAATATTCAATTCTTTAATAAAATCTCTAAAACAGAAGCTTTCTTTTTAAGCATACTAAGTCACATCATATTTTTAATTTGTTTTTTAATCATAATAGCAATTGTACTTGCCATTATGGGAAAACTCTAAGTTTAATATTAGGCAATAAAAAAGAGGTTCAGTATTAAACTGAACCTCTTTTTTTTGTGAATTAATAAATACCTTAAAATAATTATTTCTTCTTTACTTTTTTGCTTTTATAATATTTGCGATACTTCGGATATGTAATAGCTCCAATTACTGAAATTGTTGCTAAAGAATAATAAACCCAGTTTAAAGAATGCGCTTCTCCACTTGCATATGAGTGAAGACCAACTAAATGGAAGTTTACTCCGTAATACGTGAATAAAATCGAAATAAAACCAAACATAGTCATTAAATTGAAGAACCATTTTCCGCGTAAAGCTGGTACAAAGCGAGCGTGAATTATAAATGCATAAACCATAATCGAGATTAAAGCCCAAGTTTCTTTTGGATCCCATCCCCAATAACGTCCCCAGCTTTCGTTTGCCCATTGTCCACCTAAGAAGTTTCCAATAGTCAGCATGATCAAACCAATAGTTATCGCCATTTCGTTGATATAAGTAATCTCTTTTATGTTTAACTCCATTTTGGTTTTGTTCTTTTCCGTTGTAAAGAAAATCAATACCAATGCTACAAAACCTAAAATCATTCCTAATGCTGTAGGACCATAACTCGCTACAATAACCGCAACGTGAATCATCAACCAATATGAATTAAGAACGGGTTGTAAGTTTGCAATTTCAGGGTCAATCCAATTTGCATTTGCAGCCATGAAAATCATCGCCGTTACAAATGCTGCTGATGCAACTGTAAGTTTTGATTTTTTATCAAAAGCCAACCCGAAGAACATTGTTGACCAAGCCACATATACAATTGCTTCGTAAGCGTTACTCCAAGGTGCATGACCTGAAATGTACCAACGTGCAATTAATGTTATCGTATGAAGTACAAATATTAAACCTATCAATATATGAAAACCATTTACAGTGATTCGTAACCATTTTTTATCGAAAAATATACTGAAAAGTGTAAAAATCAACATCAAGATTCCTGAAAGAGAATACCAATAAAACATTTTTGGCAAAATATTATAGGTATTATAAGCAATCTCTAAATTAATTTTTTGTTCACTTGGTCGAACTTTAGCGCCAAATTTCTTTTGGAAACCATTAATGCTTTCTACCAATTGATCAGCTGTATCCCAGTTTTTAGAAATCGAACCATTATTTAGCGCACTAAAATATAAAGGCAAAATTTGTTTAACATAAGTAGAGTCCATTCCTTTTAGACCGGCATGATCTAATTCCAAGTATGAAATCCATTTATTATTTGGATCATTAGGAATTGGAAAAATTCTCAAAATACTTCCGCTTAAAGCCGATTCCAATAAGTTTACTTTTTTATCAGCTTCGATAAAATCTTTTTCAAAACTATTTGGATTTCCTGCTTTATACGCAGCATCTAAATAAGGTGAAAGTTTATAATTTCCGTTTTCGTCGAAGAACTTTACAAAAGGTGCGAATTTCATCCCCTTTTCAATACCAATGATTTTACGAATACTATCATCTTTTGTATTAAGATAAATTATAGGAACTTGTATCCAAACCTGAGCATATTGGGTCATTGACAAAAATACCTGATCAGAATTCATTCCATTATAAGTATCACTTTGGCTTACTTTTCTCAAGTAATTCAGATGAAAACGTATTAATTGGTTTCATACGTCCTCCAGCATCCTGAATAATTAAACGTCCAAATTTCGCTGCATGAGCTTCTGGAGCTTTGTAGATCGTCAATAACGAATCTAGTTGCTTTTGGCTTGGCGGTGCTACAACATGGTTTGCATGATCATTTGGATCTGCAGTATGATTATGATCATGATCGTGTGAATGAACGTGCGGATTTTGTTGTGCAAAACCATTTAAACCAATCATTAAAACTAGAATCGTAATCAGTTTTTCTTTTTTCTTTTTAACCGTGTCAAGTTTTCGTTTCAAATCGGCAAAACGAGAATGTTTTGTAAACATGATCGCCATTAACCCAAAGAATAGCATAAAATATCCTAAATAAGTAATCGAAGTTCCCCAAAAATCATGGTTTACAGATAATACAGTTCCTTTTTCATCTGGATCAAATGAAGATTGGAAAAAACGATATCCTTTATAATCTAAAACGTGATTCATATAAATATCAGGCATCAAAAGTCTCCGTAGAATCTTGAACAGTTACTTTACTTTTAAAAGCCGAGTAACTTTTCTCTGTTCCAGGATATTTGTCGGCAATAAAATCATTCAAACGTACTTTAAATGGCAAAATATAAGCTTTACTTCCGTAAAATAAAGTATATTCTATATTTACCAATTTTAACTGTTTGAGGCTCGCCAACGCTTCCTTTAGAACCCATAATGCGAACTTCTTTTTCTTGACCTTCAGCTTTTATTTTTACAATCAAAGCATCTGTATGTGATTTTGCTTTAAAATCATTATTTGATTCATAATCAACGACTCCTTTAATCGCAGGATCTGGAAAAACAATACGAATATCGCCAATACTGTATAAAGAACGCATCATTAAAGGCTGTACATCATCTTTCGCCACTGTTCCTTTAAGTTTATCGGCCATTCTCATAAATTCACCTTCAAATGGCGTTTGAATCGTATATTTATCTCCAGTCGTAGTGATATTGATTGCGCCGTCAGTATGTTTATTTAATGAAAATAAAACATTGTGAATGTTTTGAACTTCACCTTCTTTAAGGTAATGTTCTTCACGTCCGCCCGCTCCGGCTTCAACTAATTTTAAATAAAGAGTTCCTTTAGGATCTGGTTTTATAGTTTCTTTCGCTCCCATGATGTAGTTTACGTAACTAACTTCAAAAGGCGTTTCGTCAAATTTACCTGAAAGTGTAAAGTTGTTATTTGTAACCGGTGACATCAAAAGGCTTTTATCGAAAACCCTTCTTTTCATTTCCCCTTTATATTCACCATCAGCAAAAACTGTGATAAATGTTTTATCCGAAAAAATTTGGTTTTCTGCCGCACCTTCGCGAATTGGCATCATTCCTTCATAACTGATATAGCGTGTAATAAAAGCTCCTAAAAGAATAAAAACAAAGGCAATATGAAGTAAAAAAGTAGCCCATTTTTCCTTTTTAAGTAATTGGTAACGCTTGATATTTCCAATGAAATTAAGCATAAAAACAGCCATTATAGCTTCAAACCACCATGTATTGTAGATTAAAATTCGGGCAGTATCGGTGTTGTATTTACTTTCGATAAAAGTTCCAACACCCATTGCAATTGCGAATGTTAAAAAAAGAACGGCCATTAATCGTGTAGAAAACAAAAAAGAGAATATTTTTTTATCCATTTTTGAGGAATTACATTGTATAAAAGTGCCACAAAAGTACTTAAAAATGTTGAGTTCCAATATTTGTGATTTGTTAATAAAAACTAAAAAAAGACGCCTTAATATAATGAATTGTAAATTTGAAATAGGTTAATTACTACAAATCTCTTATAGTTAATAATTTCTTTGATTATTGATAATTTTTCATAGCTTTGTGTAATCGATTACATTTTGAATTTATCTATTTTTTAAGTTCGTATTTCAGATTTTCTCAAATTAAAGAACTTTTAAATAAAAATTCGGCTATTAACTATCTCTTTACAAAATAATTGAAAATGAAAACCAAAACGATCAACCTTGTCCTTTCTTTCGCATTTTTACTATGTACATTGCCGTGCAAAATTATTGCGCAAAATTCAAAATCAAATGCTTTTTACAGCGATATTGAGTTCAAAATGGAAAAAGTAAAAGAGCCTGTAATTCCAAAAAACAGCGTTAACATAAAAGATTTTGGTGCTGTAAATGGCGGTTATGTTTTAAATACAAAGGCTTTCGCGGATGCTATAGAAGCTGTTTCAAAAAAAGGCGGCGGAAAAGTAATTATCCCTCCAGGAATCTGGCTTACAGGTCCAATTATTTTAAAAAGCAATATTGAATTTCATGCTGAAACGGGCGCTTTAATTAAATTTTCAACAGATAAAAGTTTGTATCCAATTATAGAAACTAGTTTTGAAGGATTAAATACTTGGCGATGCATCTCTCCTATTTACGGCAAAAATCTTGAGAACGTTGCTTTTACAGGAAATGGCGTTTGGGATGGTTCTGGCGAAGTTTGGAGACAAGTTAAAAAAGAGTAAATTAACAGACAGCCAATGGAAGAAATTTGTTGCCTCAGGAGGTGTTTTAAATGAGAAAAAAGACAGCTGGTATCCATCTGAAACATTTTATGAAAGCTTCTGTAGGCGCTGATCAAAATGTGCGTCTTGATTTAAAAACAAAAGAAGAATTTGAAGCTATTCATGATTTTCTTCGTCCGGTAATGGTGAGTATTCAAAATAGCAAAAGAGTACTTTTTGACGGTCCTGTTTTTCAAAATTCACCAGCATGGAACATTCATCCTTTAATGATTGAAGATTTAATTGTTCGAAATGTTACAGTTAGAAATCCTTGGTATTCGCAAAACGGTGACGGGCTTGACGTAGAATCATGCAAAAATGTTTTAATTGAAAATTCAAGTTTTGACGTTGGTGACGATGCTATCTGTATCAAATCTGGAAAAGACAAAGACGGTCGTGATCGCGGCATTCCGTGCGAAAATATCATTGTAAAAAACAATATTGTTTATCACGGACATGGCGGTGTAACTGTGGGAAGCGAAATGTCTGGTGGTGTAAAAAACCTGCATGTTTCAAATTGTACTTTTATGGGAACTGATGTTGGTCTTCGTTTTAAAAGTACGCGTGGACGTGGCGGAATTGTTGAAAACATCTTTATCTCAAATATTTATATGACCGATATTCCATCTCAAGCTATTTCTTTCGATTTATATTATGGAGGAAAATCTATCGCTGAAACATTAGCTGAAGGCGGCACTAAAGTAGCGAACAAAAAAATGCCTATAAATGTAGAGACACCACAGTTTAAAAATATTTCCATTAAAAATATTACCATTGCCGGCGCATATCAAGCGGTATTTTTGCAAGGATTGCCAGAAATGAATCTTGAAAATATTGAAATTTCAAACTTAATGGCAAAAGCTGAAAATGGTTTTTCTATTATTGATGCAAACGGAATTAAAATCAGCAATGCTAAATTAGATATTGAAAAACCTGAAGTTTTCGAAATTTATAACGGCAGAAATATGTCTTTTAAAGATATTGAATTCAATTCAAAATCAGAAAAAGCGATTTCTATTAACGGCGAAGTAAGCCAGAATATCGAATTTGTTTCAAATCCAAATTTTGATTTATCTAAAAACATTACAGTTGGCGAAACAGTTCCAAAAGGAGCTGTAAAATTCTAAAAAGAATAAAATGAGCGTAAATCAGCTTCTAATTGTACGCGGATGAGACTGATTCGCTATCGCGAAGACGCGGATTAAAGGGATTTTTATATTTTAAAATCTGTTTAATCCGCGTTTTTGCAAAGCAAACCAGAAAAATCAGCGTCTGATTTACTTAATTGAACAAGAAACGAAATAAGACGAACCAACATTTAAAAAAAATAATGTTAATTTTGTGCTATGATTCAAGTATCGATAATTGGTTCCGGGAATGTAGCACAGCATTTAATCAAGGCTTTTCTAAAAGTGAAGCTGTAGAAATTGTGCAAGTATTTTCGAGAAAAAAAGAAACTTTGTCGTCTTTAATTGAATATGAAAAAATTGTAAGCGATTTTGAAGAACTAATTGAAGCTGATTTATACATTATTTCAGTTTCTGACAATGCTATTTTAGAGGTTTCGCAACAATTGCCTTTTCAAAACCGAATTGTAGTTCATACTTCTGGCGCCGCTTCTCTTGATAATTTGGATGATAAAAATAGAAAAGGCGTTTTTTATCCACTTCAAACATTTTCAAAAAACAAAGAAGTTGACTTTTCAATTATTCCAATGTGTTTGGAAGCTGAAAACACCTTTGATTTCCGAATTTTAGAAACCGCTGCTAAAAGCATTTCAAATAGCGTTTTTGCAATAAATTCAGAGCAGCGAAAAGCACTTCATGTTGCCGCAGTTTTTGTAAATAATTTTACAAATCATTTATATCAAATTGGTCAGGAAATTTGTGATGAACATCGGGTTCCTTTTGAAGTTTTAAAACCTTTGATTCAGGAAACTGCTGAAAAAATCAATACTTTAAATCCAATTGATGCGCAGACTGGCCCAGCAAAACGCCGTGATTCTACAACAATTCAAGCCCATTTGGATTTTTTAACAAATGAAAATCAAAAAAATATTTATAAAATTCTAACACAATCTATACAAAATAATGGCAAAAAGTTATAAAGAAATAATGAATGACATCACAACATTTGTTTTTGATGTTGATGGCGTACTTACTGACAGTTCTGTTTTTGTAACCAATGAAGGAGAAATGTTGCGAACAATGAACATTCGTGATGGTTATGCAATGAAAGCAGCAATTGAAAGCGGTTACAATGTCTGCATTATTTCTGGCGGAAGCAATGAAGGCGTTCGTATTCGTCTAAACAATTTGGGTATTAAAGATATTCACTTAGGAACTCCTGATAAAGTGAAAACATTTAATGAATATACTGAAAGTAATAATATCAACCCCAGAACAAGTGTTGTATATGGGAGATGATATTCCTGATTTTCATGTTATGAAATTAGTTGGATTGCCTAGCTTGCCCGCAAGATGCAAGTCCGGAAATCAAAAATATTTGCCGTTATATTTCACACGTAAAAGGCGGACGCGGTGCTGCACGTGATGTAATTGAGCAAGTAATGAAAGTGCAAGGAAAATGGATGGAATATTTTAACGGAAAACACGATTAATTTAATTGTGAATTGTTAATTAAAAAACCTTAGTCCCTTAGAATCTCAGCACCTTAGAACCTCAAAAAATGAAATACTTAAAACTCGTTCGTTATCAAAACTTACTTATGCTTGCTTTTATGCAGGTTTTATTTCGTTATGCCTTTTTAAAACAGCAAAATATTCCGCTTGCATTGGCTGATTGGCAATATGCATTATTAGTTTTAAGCACTGTTTTATTGGCTGCGGCTGGATATGTTATAAATGATATTTTTGATGTTGCAACCGATTCAATCAATAAACCAAACGAAGTTATAATTGGCAAAGGAATTTCTGAAACACGAGCTTATAATATTTATATAGGATTAAACATTACTGGTGTTGCTATTGGGTTTTATTTATCAAATGTTATTTTAAGGCCAAGTTTTGCAACGATTTTTATTTTAATTGCTTCATTGCTTTATTTTTATTCTACAAGCTTAAAGCAGATTATGATTTTGGGCAATTTTATAGTTGCACTTTTATTGGCTTTAAGCGTCATTATCATTGGAATATTTGATATTATTTCCTGCCACAGATGCCGAAAATAAGGCGCAGATGGCAAGTCTTATTTTCTATTTTAATTGATTATGCATTATTTGCTTTTATGATCAATTTTATTAGAGAAATAGTTAAAGATATTGAAGATGTAAATGGTGATTACAACCAAGGAATGAATACTTTGCCAATTGCTATCGGAATTAGCAGGGCCGCAAAAATAGCTTTAGGATTTGCAATTATTCCGTTTATATTGTCATTACTTTATATTAATGCTTATTTCATGGAGAATAAGCTATATATTGTTACATTATATGTTTTGCTTTTGTTCTTGCGCCATTTTTGTATTTTATTGTCAAAGTATTCAGCGCAAAATCTCAAAAAGAATTTCATCATTTAAGCACAGTTCTAAAACTGATTTTGCTTTTCGGAATTTTATCAATTTTGTAATTACCCTTAAATATCAAGTACAATGCTTAAAGAAAAACTAAAAAAATATACTTTAATTCTGGCGTCTGGATCTCCTACGAAGACAGCAATTTTTTAAAGATTTAGATCTTGATTTCGAAATTCGATTAAAAGATATAGAAGAAATTTATCCGCCGGAATTAAAAGCTGTTGAAATCACTGATTATTTAGCAGAATTAAAAGCTAGTGCTTTTGATGGAGAACTAAAAGAAAATGAAATTTTAGTCACAAGCGATACAATTGTCTGGCATGAAAATAAAGCTTTGGGAAAACCTAAAAATGCCGAAGAAGCTTTTGAAATGATCAAATCAATGTCAAATGCTACGCATGAAGTATTTACATCTGTTTGTTTTAAAACTGAAACTACTTCTACCGTAATAAATGATGTAACAAAAGTAACTTTCAACGATTTATCGGACGAAGCAATTTTGTATTACATCGAAAATTATAAACCTTATGACAAAGCGGGGGCTTATGGTATTCAGGAATGGTTTGGTTTTATGGCCGTTGCAAAAGTTGAAGGCTCTTATACCAATGTTATGGGACTTGCCAACAGCTAAAGTTTACGAATATTTGAGTACTTTAGTATAAAAAATTCACTTATATGTTTTCTTTAAAGGAATATAGTCAGGAAATATTGACTACCGTAATTTTACTTGCTGATTTTGATAGCGTTGCGAATGATCGTTTCAAAATTAATAAGACGTTACGCTAGCAGCAGTCAGCTATTGGAACACGAACAAATTTAGTTATCAAGTACATTCATTTACTGATGAATATTTTGGTCACAATTTCCCTGATTGTAATTTGGGGCGTTGATACCAAAGATATCTTCTTTTATATTTCTTCAATAGCAACTGTAATTGGTGTGGCTATGTTTGCGCAGTGGTCAATCTTGAGCAATATTACTTCCGGAATGATATTGTTTTTTTCATTTCCGTTTCGAATTGGAGACACCATAAAAATTCATGATAAGGACTTCCCTATTGAAGCTGAAATCGAAGACATTAGCGCTTTTCATGTGAACTTAAGAACAAAAGAAGGCGAAAGAATAATTTTCCCAAACAATCTTTTATTACAAAAAGGAATCTCTATAATGCCTGTGCATTACGATGAGAAAGAGTTTTTTGATTAAATTTGAATGGAAATTTTATAAACTAAAAACAAAAAGGTAAAACGATATTACTATTATAAAAATTAATATTTGTTATACCAATTGTGAGTTTAAATCTAATCCATCAAAAATGACTCACCCAATAAAATTGCCGTTTTATGCAAAGCTTTGCCTGTATACTAATTAGTTTAATTTCTTTTGCCTGCTATCTTTTGCATTGCCAAAGATGTAATCACACCAGTTTTAATGGCCTTTTTATTTGCCGTATTGCTGTTGCCTGTTTTTACTTTTTTTAATTCTCGGTTAAAATTTCCAAGACATCTTGCCGCAATAATTTGTGTTTTAGCATTCGCCGCTTTTATTGTTGGGATATTGGTATTTATCTCCTATGAAGTAACAGACATGGCTAATGATTTTGATACAATTAAAAAGAATGCAAGTGCCTTTATTACAGATCTTCATAAATTTATAAAAGACAATTTCAATGTCAGTATAGGCGAGCAAAAAAAATATATCGATAATGTTACCAAGGATTCCGTTAAAAATGGAAATGCAACAATTGGTTCGGCGCTTATATCTATAACAGATCTTCTTTTAGATTGCACAATAATTCCAATTTATACTTTTTTGTTTTTAATTTATAAAGATCATTTTATTCTTTTTTTAGCCAAATTAATCAACCAAGAAAACCATTCAGTTTTAAAAGATATTCTGACTCAAATTAAAGTTTCAATAAACAATTACATCGTAAGTCTGATATTAGAAATGATAATTGTCTCGGTTTTAACAAGTTTAGGACTTTGGATTATTGGAATAAAATATTTTATTTTATTGGGATTAATAACTGGTATTTTAAATCTTGTTCCTTATATCGGAATAATAATTGCGGGAATTATCACCGTTTTAGCTTCTTTAACAGGATCTGCAGAAACATCCGTTATTGTGGGAATACTAGATAGTCAATATTATAGTACAGCTGATTGATAATAACCTATTAGTTCCGTTAATCATTAATTCTAAAGTCGAAATCAATGCTTTTGTTTCTATCATCGGAATAATTATTGGTGGTGCGGCGGCTGGAATTTCAGGAATGTTTCTGGCGATTCCGCTTATTGGCAATGTTAAAAATAATATTCGACCGAATAGAATCAATGGAAGCCGTGGGGATATTTGATGGGGAATCATATGCCAAGAAAATTTACTTGGCGAATTCGCAGAACAGAAGATGTCAGTTAAAAACCAGTTAATCTTAGAAAATACGCTTTATTATTTAGCCTATATTCATATTGTAAACTGTATTAAAATATAGCAAAAAAAGTATCCTGAATGTCTTCTAAACAAAAAAATAATCGTTTTTATTTTATTTTGCTTTTACTTACAAAGCACTTATGCACAGTCAAATAAAACGACAAAGAATACTGCGCAAAAGAAAGATACAACTGAAATTTACACCAAAATTAGAAATTATTCCAAAAAAAATAAATTTCACCAAACATGCTTCATAAACTTCTGTTTAGAACCAATAAACCAAAAAAGAAAGAAGATATTCTTGATACCAAGTGACACAGTTAATTACAATGGTAAAATCATTAGAAAAATAAATGTTGTAACATTAGATCCTTTCGGGCATTCGATAGTAGATACAACAGCTTACCCCAAAAAATTGGGGTGAAAGAACAGGTAATAGACTTCATTTAAAAACAAAAAAAATTGCTATTTACAATTTACTGTTATTTAAACGAAACAGTGTCCTTACGACGTTATAAGGTTCAGGAAACAGAACGTTTGATCGGGCGCAAAAATATGTAACAGCAGTTCGAATCACGAAACAATTAGCTGGTAAAGATCAGATTCTGTAGATGTAACAATTCAGTGTTTTAGATTCCTGGAGCACTATTCCCGAAGTTTTCAATTTCAAGCAATCAGGTTTCTGTTGGATTTAAGGAGAAAGATTTTTTTGGTTCAGGCCAGCAATTGGAGTATAGATTCACAAATCGGTTTGATGATGGACAAAATGGTAATGAAGTAACCTACACTGTACCAAATATTAAGAATACATACATTGTACCACGCTGAATTACAAGATGGATCTGGACAATAATTACACAAAAAGTATTAATATTGAACGTGCCTTTTATTCTCCTTTAACCAAATGGGCTGGTGGTGTTTTTGTGGGGCAGAACTTTAGAAAGGATACTTTGCAGGCTCCGGATTTAACTTATGCTTATCAGCCTTTTAAAAATAATTTTCAGGATTTATGGGCAGGAAAAGCAACCAAAGTATTTAACGATGAAAATAGCGGCATTACCAACCTGATTGTTACGGGACGTTTTTTGAATGTCAATTATAGTGAAAGTCCGTCAGATCTATACGATCCGCTGCATTTTTATTCGGATGAAAAGCTTATTTTATCAGGAATCGGACTTAATAGACGACAATTTATAAAAGACAGTTATATCTTTAGAAACGGCCAGACTGAAGATGTCCCGATAGGCCGAATTTATGGTATAACACTCGGCTATCAATACAAAAATACTATTTGGCGGCCGTATATAGGCGGTCAATTTTCGTTTGGAAATTACTATCGATGGGGCTTTTTGAGTACTAATTTTGAAGCCGGAACTTTTTTCCATCAATCTAAAACCTATCAGACTGCATTTGCAATTGAAGCAAATTATTTCACAAAACTCTATAGTATTGGCAGTTGGAAACTTAGACAATTCGTTAATCCTAAGTGGGTTATTGGCGTAAACCGTGAAAATATTATCGGAGATGAACTAAACATTAATGAAGATAATGGTTTACAAGGCTTTAATAGTCCGCTTTATGGTACAAATAAAATGGTTTTATCTTTGCAAACTCAAACTTATGCGCCAAACTCCGTTTTGGGATTTCGTTTAAATCCGTTCTTTAATTATTCTGTTGCCGTTTTAGGAAGTCCGAATAATTCAATGGCAAACAACAAAGCGTATTCTAAATTCACAATTGGCGTAATTGTCAGTAATGACTATTTAGTATTCAGTTCGTTTCAGTTGTCACTGTCATTTTACCCAAGTATTCCAAATCAGGGCGACAATGTTTTCAAAACCAATACTTTTGAAACAACCGATTTTGGTTTACAAAGTTTTGAGCTGGCAAAACCTAGAACTGTTAATTATAAATAAGATTAAAATATTTTCAATTTTATATTATTTTTTAAACATTTCCAAAACGAATTCAAAATCAATTATTTACCAAATACTTATCGCGTTCTAACCCGTTAAAATGCATGTTTTTATCGACGAAATACATTTTGTTTTCATTTTTGGCACAGTATATGAATATCCCTAAGCAGGATAACAAATAAATCTTAAAAAAATGAAAACAATTAAAATAGCAATCGCCGGATTATTCCTTTTGGTTGCAAATGCCACGCAAGCCCAAGTTTCGATTAACGTTAACATAGGTACACCGCCAGCTTGGGGACCTGCAGGATACGCTGAAACGGAATACTATTATTTGCCAGATATTGAAGCGTATTACGATGTAAGAGCATCACAATTTATTTATTTTGGAGGAGGAAGATGGGTTAGAACAACTTACTTGCCAAGACAATACAGAAATTACGATTTGTATGGAGGTTACAAAGTTGTTTTGAACGATTATCACGGTAGAGCTCCTTATGAATATTTTGATCGTCACAGAACAGCGTATTACAAAGGATATCATGGAGCTCCTCAGAGACCTTACAAACCAAGACCTGTATATGGTTACAACGATCATCACGATACAGAATCACAAACGAATTACAAACATCATGATAAACATGATAATCATGGTCATAACGGTCACCACGGTAAGCATTAATACATTGTATATCAAATAAATATTGCTAAATAGCTAATTTTAACACAAAAGAGTATCAATAATATTGATACTCTTTTTTTATATGCATGCATAATATTTTGCGCATATGTTAAAATATTAAATATTATATAAAAATATCATTTATAACTCATTGATAGTTAAAGTATTCCTAATTAAACATCATTTCTACAACAAATAGCCTCGTATCTTTGTACCATAATTTAAACACCAAAATAAAGATTATGAAAAAGAGCGTTTATTTATTTTCGTTTTTAGCAATGTCACTTTTTACATTTTGTGAAACAACGATGATGCTTTAGGTACAAATGATAATCAGGCAAAAGAGAATAATATAGAAATCAACAACGATGTTACATCTTTAAGCAAAAGACTAGATTATACAAATTCGGGAGTTATTAGTAATTACTAATAATTCAACATCAAAATTATTAAAAGCAGTCAGTAACTAATGATCTTCCTTTAGTACAAATTGCTGAAGTTAATCCGCCAACAGATGGTAACGGAAGAACTTTACAGGCAAATCATGTTGCTGTAAACGGAAACTACGCATATGTTGCTTATACAATGAGTGGTGATGATTATTCTGGAGCTATTGATGTAATTGATGTTTCAGATCCTTACAAACCTAAATTAATTACATCAGCATTAATTGCTAATACTGATATTACATCTCTTACCTACTCTAACGGAAATTTAATTATTGCCGGAGCAACAGATATTGATAAAGATGCAAACATTAGCACATCCATGCAATTGTAATTAATATGCAATTGAGTTCAGGTTTGCTTACTGATAAATATACGGTTAACAAACTTGAAGGAAAAGTTACAACTGATGTTGCTGCAAATGCTTCATCATATTTCGCTGTAACGGGTGATACCGGAAGTTTGTTTAAAATAAGCAGTATCACTAAAGCTATTTCAGGAAAAGTAGATTTAGCAAGACCTACGTACTGTAGCCATCAGTGGTGACAAAATTGTTACTTTAAGCGGTACAAAAGGTGTAAATATTTACAATGAATCATACTTTGGCTTTCAAAAAACATTTTCGACATCAGCAAGATGTTAGCGGTGCAAAAAGAACAATGGATTTTGACGGTACAAAATTATTAGTATCTGAAGGATATAATGGTTTAGGTGTTTACGATATTAACAGTGGTTCTAAATTACAAACTATCGGATTAGCATGATGCTGGTGATGATAATGTAACAAATGCTGTTTCGGTAAATGACGGTTATGCTTTTGTAGCAAACGGTGCAGCAGGATTAAATGTTTACAAATCTGGGACTACAACTTAGTTTAGTTGGAACTGTTGGAATAACAGGTTCATCAAACTACGTAAAATCTAGCGGTAATTATATTTATGTTGCAAGCGGAAAAGGTGGTTTGAAAATCATTAAAATGGAAAAACCAAATCCAACATTTGCAAACTGTTCAAATATGGAACTTACAATCAAGGCAGGATTTAATTTTAAATTCCAACGAAGTAAAATCATTTTCAGGTTCAACAGCTATCAATTCAATTATGATCAATTCTGGTGGTGTTTTAACTCACTGTGGATCAATATCAGTTCAAAATACATTGATTTTAAATAGTGGCGGAACTTTTAATATGAGTGGAACTTTAGCTCAGGGAAAATACCAACAGCAAATCCGACAGAACTTATTATTAACAGTAATGCTACATTGCAAATTGAAGGGTCTGTAGTAATCTGGGGAGATTTAAGATTGAACAGCGGTGCAAAAATTAATTTTATTGGAAACAATTCTTCGATTACCATTTACGGAAAAGTAACTAAAAATAGTGGTGTTACAATCACTGGAACATATAACGACACAGAAAACAAATTGAAATAATTTTCTGTAATCCTAAGAAATACCACACTGATTTAATTTTTTAGATCAATTCTCTTAAAAAATTGCTGTCAGATGAAATCTGATGGCATTTTTTTTTGGAACAGAAATTGTGCTTAAAAAGGAATATCAATAACTAAACATTAACATTTCATTTAATTACTCTTCAATAATATAATTACTATTTTTGAGGCACTTTCAAAAACACCAAACTACGCTATGCGAAAAATTCAGTTACAAATTCTTTCTATTATTTTTAACAGGGATTTCAAATTCATTTGCACAACAACCACAAAAACCAAGTTCTGTAGAGATTTACAATCAAATAAAAAAATTAAACTTTCTAGGTTCAGTTTTGTATGTTGCGGCACATCCTGATGACGAAAATACACGTTTGATTTCCTATATGGCAAACGAAATGAATGCGCGAACTGGATATTTATCATTGACACGCGGTGACGGAGGGCAAAACTTAATTGGTCCGCAACTTCGTGAATTACTAGGTGTAATAAGAACTCAGGAATTAATTGAGGCTCGAAAAATTGACGGCGGAGAGCAGTTTTTTTCTCGCGCGAATGATTTTGGTTTTTCAAAAAATCCAGAGTGAAACTTTAGAAATCTGGGATAAAGATAAAGTTCTTGCAGATGTTGTCTGGACAATCAGAAAATTTCAGCCGGATGTAATTATCAACCGATTCGATCATCGTTCGCCAGGTACAACGCATGGGCATCATACATCATCGGCAATGTTAAGCGTGGAAAGTTTTAAATTAACGAATGATCCAAAAATATATCCGGAACAATTAAAATATGTTACGCCTTGGCAAGTAAAACGTCAATTTTTCAATCCGTCATGGTGGTTTTATGGAAGCCAGGAAAAATTTGATGCCGCCAATAAATCAAAATTTACAAAATTAGAAACCGGAGTTTATTATACCGGAATTGGAAAATCAAATCAGGAAATTGCTGCTTTAAGCCGAAGCCGTCATCAATCGCAAGGTTTTGGAAGTACTGGCGCACGTGGTGAAGAAACGGAATATCTTGAGCTTATAAATGGAGAAACGCCAACAGAAAGAGATAATTTATTTGATGGAATTGACACTTCTTGGAATCGTGTAAAAAACGGAAAACCAATTGGCGAATTAATTTCAAAAATCATCTCAAAATACGATTTCAGCAATCCATCGGCAAGTATTCCTGATTTGGTAAAAGCGTACACCATGATTGAAGCTTTAGATGATGATCATTGGAAACCATTAAAAGCAACTGCAATTAAAAATATAATTGCATCATGTTCTGGTTTATATCTTGAAGCAGTTGCAAGTGAACAAGAAGCAACGCCTGGAAGCACTATTAAATTAAACCTTGAAGCGATAAATAGAAGTGCTGTTGAAATGCAATTAACAAGCGTAACCACTTTGCCAGAAAATAAAACAACTATTCAAAACAGCATTTTAAAAAACAATAACGATCAAAAAATCAGCCTTCAAATTGCAACTTCCGAGTTCAATTGAATACACACAACCGTATTGGCTTAAAGAAAAAGCAAGCTGTTGGAATGTACACAGTTTCTAATCAGGAAAACATTGGAATTCCGGATATTATCAGAGAAGTAAAAGTTGTTTTTAATGTAAAAATAAGTGGAGTTGAAATTCCGTTTGAGCGTACTGTTGTTTATAAATACAATGACGGAGTAAAAGGCGAAATGTATAATTTTCTTGATATCGTACCTGAAGATCACGACTTCAATTTTAGAAAAAGTATTGATTTTTAAAGATACTAAAAGCAAAATGATTCCGGTAAAAGTTCGTGCCGGAAAAGACGGAATAAAAGGAAATCTTGCAATTGGAATTACCTAAAAGCTGGGTAATTTCACCAAAACAGATTCCGTTTTCTTTAGATAAAAAAGGAAATGAACAGACTTTTTATTTTGAAGTTACGCCTCCGGTAAATCCTGAAGAAGCAGTTGCAAAAGCCATTGCAATTGTAGACAATAAACGTTTTGACAAAGACGAAACAATTATTGATTACAGTCATATTACCAAACAAATGGTTTTAAAACCAGCTGAATCAAAATGTATTCGAATTGATTTGAAAACTTCGGGTGAATGCCATCGCTTATATCATGGGTGCAGGTGACGAAGTTCCAGAAAGTTTGGCACAAATGGGATATAAAGTTACTATTTTGAAGCCAGAAGAAATTACGCCTGAAGGCTTGGATTCTTTCAGTACTGTTATTACCGGAATCCGTGCTTACAATACGGTTAATGCTTTAGCGAACAAGCAAAAAATACTTTTTGATTTTGTTAAAAAGCGGTAAAAATATGATTGTACAATACAATACTTACGGCAAAATGGTAACCGATCAGATTGCGCCGTATCCACTAAAAGTTTCAAATGACCGTGTAACTGAAGAAAATGCGAAAATCACATTTTTAGCACCAAATCATCCCGTTTTAAATACGCCAAATAAAATCACTGAAAAAGATTTTCAAGGCTGGACGCAAGAGCAGGGATTATATTATCCGGATCAATATGATCCTGCCTTCACTCCTATTATTTCGTCGCATGACAAAGGCGAATCGCCAAAAGATGGTGCTTTATTAGTAGCGCCATACGGAAAAGGATATTATATTTACACAGGTTTAAGCTTTTTTAGAGAATTGCCGGAAGGTGTTGCCGGCGCGTACCGATTACTTTCGAATATTATTTCGCTAAAACAGCCAATAGAAGCTCCTAAACAAGAATTTAAGCAATAAAAATATTCAAAAAATGGAAGCCAAAAAAACAAAAAAATGGAAAAAAAGCTACACCTATGTTTTGGTGGCAAATGCTGATTTATATCCTTATTTTCTTCTTAATCATGCAATTATATTCATAACCTATGCAGCTATTTGATTGGATCGTACTAATTGTTACACTTTTATTCATTGTTGGATATGGTTCTTGGAAAACCAAAGGGAGTAAAAATGTTGAAGATTTTATTTTAGGAAACAACGAAACGCCTTGGTATACCGTTGGGCTTTCGGTAATGGCGACTCAGGCCAGTGCTATTACTTTTCTGTCCACGCCAGGACAGGCATATCATGACGGAATGGGATTTGTGCAGTTTTATTTTGGATTGCCAATTGCAATGATTGTTATTTGCGTCACTTTTATTCCACTTATATCATAAAAATAAAGTTTTTACTGCTTATGAATTTCTCGAAAAACGATTTGATGTAAAAACTCGTTCGCTTGGCTGCCATTCTATTTTTGGTACAAAGAGGTTTAGGAACCGGACTTACAATTTATGCTCCAGCGATTATATTATCTGCACTTTTGGGGTGGAACTTGACTATCATGAATATTATAATTGGTGTTCTGGTAATTATTTATACATTTTCTGGCGGAACAAAAGCCGTAAACGTAACGCAGAAACAGCAAATGTTTGTGATTATGTCGGGAATGTTTATTACCTTTTTCCTGATTCTTGCATTATCTCCCAAACGATATGACTTTTACAAGTGCAATGCATATTGCGGGTGCAAATGATAAAATGAATATTGTTGATTTTTCATTTGATCCGGAGGAAAAATATACATTCTGGAGCGGAATTACTGGAGGATTTTTTCTTGGCCCTCGCTTATTTTGGAACAGATCAATCGCAAGTTGGACGTTATTTATCAGGGAAATCGGTTAAGCGAAAGTCAGATGGGATTAATCATGAACGGACTTTTAAAAGTTCCGATGCAGTTTTTTATTTTGTTGACCGGAGTTATGGTTTTTGTTTTCTTCCAATTCAATCCGGTTCCATTAAATTTTAATCCGAATAATAAAATTGTTATTGAAAAATCGGCTTATAAAGAAGAATATCATGCGTTAGAAAAGAAACTCGATACACTTTCTGAAGATAAAAAAGTGATTAATTTGCTTTATATCGATCAGCTAAATCAGGATTATGACAATCCGATTTTACGAAAAGAACTGGTTGCTCTATCAAACAAAGAAAAAGATTTGCGCGACAAGGCAAAAGAAATTATTTCTAAAAGCCGACAGCAATAGCGAAACAAATGATAAAGATTATGTTTTCTTTCACTTCATTCTGCATTATTTACCAAAAGGACTTATTGGCTTATTGCTTGCCGTAATTATCTCTGCAGCTATGTCTTCAACTGCTTCAGGATTAAATGCTTTGGCTTCAACAACGGCAATTGATATTTACAAACGAAATGTAAAAGGCGAAAAATCAGAAAAACATTATTTGATGGCGACGAAGTTTTTTACTCTTTTTTGGGGAATTGTAGCAATACTTTTTGCCTGTGTAGGAACTTTGTTTGAAAATTTGATTCAGTTTGTAAACATAATTGGTTCCATATTTTATGGAACAGTTTTAGGAATATTTTTAGTTGGTTTTTATCTAAAACGCGTTCAAGCAAAACCAATGTTTTACAGTGCTATAATAAGTCAGATTAACTATTTTCATCATTTATTATTTCACAATTTACATTTATCCGAGTGATCAAGAAAAACTTGGATATTTATGGCTGAATTTCATTGGTGCTAATCTTACTATTGTATTGTCATTGTTAATGCAGTTTTTATTTTTTAGAGGGAAACCAGATACTGATAAAGTTATTTTGGAATAATTTAATTTTAAATCAAAAGAAATGAAAGTGAATTTAGATACAATTATTTTATATGTTAAAGATGTAAACCGATTAAAATCTTTTTATACTACAATTTTTGGTTTTGAAATACTAGAAGAATATAAAACAGAATGGGTTCTTTTGAATACTGGCAATTCTAAAATTGGGCTTCATAAAATTGGTAATCAATATTTAGCCCAAATTAAATCCGGTCATAAATTTGACAATAATACCAAAATCGTTTTTGAAATTAATGAAGATATTCAAGCAACAAGACAACTGCTTCTTGATCAAAATGTCTTGATGAGAGAAATAAAAACTTTTGATAATTATGATTACTGGCTTTGTGATGGCGAAGATCTCGAAGGTAATATGTTTCAATTGAAGCAAAAGAAATAAGGGTTTAAAAAATAGACTTTTATCTTTCTTAATTTAAGCAAAAGCTTTTGATACAGTTAATTCAACATTATACTTATTGAATGATTTGATAAATTAACGAATGACAAAAGAAGAATTTTTATTTCATCTAAAAAGAAGTTAGTGTCTTATTTTTAATTTTATTCCCGTTTTGAATTTGGTTTTCATTGCATTTTTATTGTTTGCTAAACCTAAAAATAATTAGAAAGTATGATGCAAAAAATTGTTCTAACGATTTTACTTCTTTTTAGCATTTCGGTCGAAAGCCAAAGTGCATCAGATATAAGCGAAGAAATAGAAGACACCTCAATATCAGCACAGTTTTATACAAAATGTTTTGAGAATTTAAATCAAGAAACTGAAATATTTAAAAAATATCCTGCTTTTAAAAATATGAAATTTTGTTCGATTTTTAAATGCAGTTTTTTATTATCATACAAAGAGGAAGAAATTAAGCTTTTTGGGGAAAAACTATTAATTGGAATCGCAACTCAATTATTTAGAGAAGGAAATCCAGTGTATTTGATTATGGGCATGGATAGTTTTTTATACGCAAAAGAGAAAAACGAAAATTTAACCGATGATAATCATCTCGTTTACATTAGTTATGGAGATTGTACAAATCCTTCTTTTTTAATAAAAGCTGCGGAAATTGTAAATAAACAAACTCAATTATTAATTGAACAATCTCAATCAAAATAGTAGTTCTTGAAAACCGAGATGCCATAGCCCTGATGGAAGCGGCATCTCCCGATTTAGAAAAACAAGGCTTTTTAGCCGTAGTTTTTATTTATCGGGAATATAGCGGACAGCAGGATAAAGCTCCTAAAAATTAGACTTATTATCTATGAAAACCAAAAATTACTTGTTTCTTTTACTTTTAGCATTATTAGTAATTTTAAATATTTATTTGTTTCCAAAATTAAATTTCTACATAAATTTTAGTACTTATTTGTCTGTTACAATTGGAATTTTAGGAGCTGTTTTGATGACCAATTCTCTTAAGATTACCGGTTGTGAATTCTAGTTCAAAATCTCTATCTTTGAGATAGCACTTTTAAAAACGCCATCATGAAAGACCAAAAAAAATATAGCAATAAAACTAAGGCTGCATTTATTTTGCTGATTGTGATGCTGATTATTATTTTGAGTAATTTCAATACACTTCAAAATTCTAAAAAAGTAAACGAAAATATAAATGCGATTTATAACGACAGATTGGTCGTGGCGCATTATATTTTTCAATATTCAAAAGAACTGCATTTTATAAAATCGGAAGCTGAAAAATTGGATTTGAGTGATAATATCAAAAAAGATGAAATTATTCATACTCTTGATATTATCCACAATATTGACGATTTGTACGCTAAAACGGTTTTAACAAATAAAGAAAAAGAACATTTTGATGCTTTCTTGGCTTCTTGCAAGGAAATTAATAATCAGGTTGAAAATAAAAACTGGAGCAAAATTGCTTTATTCAAGCGGTGAAGCTTTAAAAACATTAGAATCTTTATCTGAAATTCAAATCAAAGAAGGAAAAGCAAAATTAGCACCTGCAAATGCAATGTATAACGATAACAATAATCTTGGCCAGCTTCAAATTGCGTTGCTGATAATTTTAGGTGGCATTACTTTTTACCTTATGATTGTAAAGAAAATTAAGAGGAATATCAAGATTCCGGAACCGCCTAGTTTGAACTGATTTTTTTTGTTTCAGGTTTTAGGTTTCAGGTTGGAATGAGAATTTAACCGCAAAGGTCGCAAAGGTTTACGCAAGGTTCGCAAAGTATATTTCATAGTGCTTTGCGAACCTTGTGTTATTATATTAAGTAGTGCTAAAAAAATACTTTGCGTTCTTTGCGGTTAAAAACTCGCAAAAAAAATCCAAAACTATAAAGCTTTGGATTTTTAATATTTTAGAATTTCAAACAAATTATCTACTCCACTCAGCGATACTGTCTTTATTCATTTTTACGTAATCTTGGTTGTTAGCTGTTTCAGCAGCTGCTAATGAAGCTTTTGCTGTTTCAATTGCGCCTTTTTTATCGCCTTGTTTTGCTTGAATAATTGATTTTAGTCTCAAGATAAAATAAGGCTTATCAGTTACCATATCCAAAGATTTGTCAACATAAGTTCTTGCAGTTTCGATATTTCCGTTTGATTGAAATAAATATTGTGCTGCTGAATAATAATCATTTGATGATGGTCCAGCCAACGTTTTTTCGATACTTGCCGTTGCTGATTTTGCAGTTGGAACTTCAAATTTAAGAGCTACATGAGAATTTTCCCAAGCCATTTCTAAATAAGCAAAATTTGGATCTAAACCATTAATTCCAATAGTAAAAGTTTCGACCGGAGTTGGTAATGCATCTTCTTTTACTGTAGTTCTCAATGCTACATAAGCATCGCTCCAGTTTTCTGGCAATCCCCAGTTATCTGTAGATAAGATAAAAAATAATTTCCCAACTTTCGATTTTAGGAATTGTATAAATTGCATATTTTCCTTTTTTCAATGTTTTTCCATCAATTACAACATCATCACTGAAATTAATAATTGTATTTTCATTGGCACCAGTTCTCCATAATTTACCAAACGGAACTAAATTTCCAAAAACCGCTCTGCCTCTTGCACCCGGTCTTGAATACGTTACTTCAACATCAGTTAATCCAACAGTTTGTTTAATATAAGCTTTTGGACTTGCTTGCGGTGTTTTTATTTGTGCTTCTGAAGCAAAAGACGCTAATAAAATAGCAAATGCAATAAGTATTTTTTTCATTTTAAGGTTTTATTTGTTTTAGTTCAAATTTACAAATACAATTAAGTAACAAATGTTAAATTTAACTTAATTCAAGACTGTAAGTCTGTGATATTTTTTGAGCATTTAATTCATTGAAATGATTGATAATTAGATCAGCTTCTGAAAGATCTTGCAAATTTGAATGTTCGACTATCTGTAGCCAACACAATAAATTCCTGCAGCTTTTGCCGCTTTTACACCATTTGTGCTATCTTCAATAATAATACAATTTTCTTTTGGCGCATCGATAACGAAGCCGCATGAATAAAAATCGCAGGATTTGGTTTTGACTGCGGAAAATCTTCTCCGCTCACAATATGTGAAAAATATTGATGCAAATTGAATCTAGTAAAAACGCGATCAATTGTAACTTTTGATGCCGAAGAAGCCAAAATAATCTGGATTCCGTTTGCATACAAATCTTTAATCAAATCTTCAACTCCTTCCAATAAATACAAATCTTCCTTTGGTATCAAAAGCATCATTAAAAATGTTTCTTTTTCTCTGAATCAAATCTTCGACTTCATGTTCAATTACTGGAAAAAATCCTTTTAAAGTCTGGAATGTATTTCGAGTTGAAAATCCCGTAAACGAAGTGTACATTTCCTCTGAAACTTCAATATTTAATTCTGAAAATTGTTTGTAATATGCATAACGATGAACGGGTTCTGTGTCGACAATTACGCCGTCCATATCAAAAATTACTGTTTTAATCATTTTTTTTAAGGTGCTGAGGTTCTGAGGGACTAAGGTTCTAAGTTTTTTTGTTTCAAGTTTAAGAGTTTCAAGTTCCAGATTAAACGAACAACAAAGAACTTGAAACTTGTGAAACCTAAGCAACTTAGAAACTTAACATCTTACGACTTCTTTCTTAAATCAAATAACGAATTACTGTTTCAGCAGCATGAAGTCCAAATAATCCTGGCATGTAGCTGTTTGTTCCATAGAAAGATTTTTTGAAGTTTTTCCCGTCTGTTAATTTTAAGCTTTTTTCATCTTGAATTTCAGATGAAAAAACGACTTTTAATTTATTGATTTTTCTGCTTTTAATCGTTTGCGGATTGTTTTAGAAAAATAGCAGTTTATGGTTTTCGAAATATCTGCAACTTTTACTTTAGAAGCCAGCATTTTTCCTCCTGCTCCCATGCTGCTTAATAATTTTGACTCTTTTGCGTTTTGCTGCAATAATCAAATTCAATTTTGGAGTAATACTGTCAATACAATCCAAAACATAATCAAACTCAGGAGATACGATTTCAAAAGCACGTTCCGGAGATAAAAATTCCTGTCACACGAGTCAATTTCAGTTCCGGATTAATATCCATCAAACGATCTCCAACAATAGTAATTTTTGGCTTGTCCAACAGTCGAATGCAATGCTGGCAATTGTCTGTTAATGTTTGTAATATCGACAACATCACCATCTACAATTGTCATATTTCCAACTCCTGCTCTTGCTAAAAATTCAGCAGCAAATGATCCTACTCCTCCTAATCCAACTACTAACACATTTGCATTTTGTAAATTTTCTAATCCTTCTTTTGTAAATAAAAGCTCGGCTCTTTCTGTCCACTCTGCCATATTATATTCTTTTGTTTATTTGTATTTTTTTGTTTCAGGTTTGAAGTTTCAAGTTTAACGTCTGACAGGCTGAGCGAATGTCGAAGCCCACGTGCAATTGGAGCGCCCTTCGACTTCGCTCAGGGTGACATGCTGGAAGAACTATTCACTAATCTACATTTCACTAATCACTTTTTACTAATCATTAATTACTTTTTACTAATTACTTTTTACTATCACTTTCTAAATACTCTTTTATAATTACTTGAAATAATACCTTGTAATTCCTTAATTGTTAATTCTTTATATTCAGAAGCTAAATCATAAACCTGCTGAATATTTTCTTCAATCGTATCGGTTTCCAAAAGAAAACGATCATTTGGAACATTCTGAAAAACCGTTTTTAAATCGGGTTTTTCGATAAATATTTTCCAAAAGAAATATAAAATCCTTCATTAATAATTGTTCTGCAATTGATTATTCTTTGAAAATCCGTGAATAATCATCGGAACCGAAATTTTCAATTTTTTCTTAATTTCAATTACTTCCTGAAAAGCCGCAACACAATGAATTACAACCGGTTTTTTATATTTTTCGGCCAAAGCCAATTGTTTTTCGAAAACTTCAACTTGTATGTTCAACGGAACTTCAATTCGTTTATCTAAACCACATTCACCAATCGCCAGACAATTTTTCGTCTGTAAGTTTTTCTTCTATAATTTTTAAATCAGCATCAATTCTGATTTTCCTTAATATGCCACGGATGAATCCCAATAGAATAAAACGGAATTGATGCATCAAACTCCAATGGATATTGATTCACCAATTCTAAAACATTAGATTGATTTGTAAATTGATGTGTATGAAAATTAAAAAATTCCATTAATGAAAAGCTTTAACTCCTGCTTTTATTTCGATATTCAAATCATTTTCTAAAGGAACAAGCGGGCAAGAATATTTATGATTATAAGCACAATACGGATTATAAGCCTGATTAAAATCGATGGCGATTGTATTTCCTTTCGGAATTTTCAAATCAATATATCTTCCTCCGATGTAACTTTCTTTTCCAGACGTTAAATCCGAAAAAGGCAAAAATAAATGATCTTTATATTGTTCTTGTTTAGCAAGATCGATACTTCTGTAAACATTTAATTTTGAATTGCAACACCATGTAAGTTAAAATATAGCGTTCCGTATTTAATATATTTTGGCGTTCTTGTTCCAGTAGTTTTCATTTCGAAAACTTTTTCATTCTCGGCTTTTACAAACTTTGCGTTCACAAAATATTCTGCATTTATCGGAAAAAAGTTCTAAAGTTTTAAAAGTCTTCAAATCCTCTTCCATTAACGGACTTGTCTTAGCGTCAGCATATTCAGCATTAATTTGTTTCTGAAATTTTTCAACTTCGGCTGGACTAAATTTCTTTTGGCTGTAGCCAAAATTTAATACCATCAATAACCAACAATTAGAATCGCTTTTTTCATCTTAGAAATTTTATGCAAAAATAGTTTAAAAGTAACAAAGCAACAACCGCAATACGTGACAAAGTTTCCTAACTTTGTTGCAAATAAGAATAATTTATAATGCTCAAAACTGCTTTAAACCATTACATCAATAATTTTCGAGGATTTACAAGAGAAATTTGGATACTTGCCCTCATCACTTTTATCAATCGCGCCGGAACAATGGTGCTTCCTTTTTTATCTAAATATTTAAAAGAAGATCTTCATTTTAGCTACAATCAGGTTGGGTGGATTATGGTTTCATTTGGTTTAGGCTCTATGTTAGGTTCATGGGTTGGCGGAAAACTTTCAGATAAAATCGGATTCTATAAAATCATGATTTTTAGTTTATTTACCAGCGGAGTTTCACTTTTTTTCGTTCAATTTATTACTTCATTTTGGGGTCTTTGCATTGCGCATGTTTTCTATTAATGACTATTGCCGATATGTTTAGTCCTGCAATGTTTGTGTCGCTTGGCGCTTATGCAAAACCAGAAAACAGAACCAGAGCTTTAACGCTTGTTCGTCTTGCTGTAAATTTAGGTTTTGCGGCGGGTCCAGCTCTTGGCGGTCTTATTATTATGGGAATGGGATATTCTGGGCTTTTTTGGGTTGATGGCGCATCTTGTATTATTTCGATTTCGATTTTTGCGTTGCTGGTAAAAGAAAAGAAAAAGGCAGAACATAATGATAAAACAGAAAGCGTTGCCGAAATTAAATCGGTGTTTCATGATAAAATTTTCTGGGTTTTCTTGTTTGTCAGCTTTATCACGGCCATGATTTTCTTTCAGCTTTTTACCACTCTTCCTTTATATCACAATGAGAAATTTGGATTAAGTGAATTTCAAACAGGATTATTAATGACCTTAAACGGACTGCTGATTTTTTCTTTAGAAATGCCAACAGTTGGTTTTATGGAGAGAAAAGGTTTTCCTAAAATTAAAATTATAATCGCTGGATCTTTTTTAATGGCTTTTAGCTTTGTATTATTATTAATAAACGTCTGGGCCGGAATTCTAGTAATCGCTATGATTTGTATTTCGATTGGTGAAATATCTGACCTTTCCATTTTCAAATGCTTTTGCTTTAAGCCGTGCACCACGCGGTCAGGAAGGCCGATATATGGCGCTTATATACAATGAGCTTTAGTTTAGCACATATTGTAAGTTCAAAAGTCGGCTTCGGAATTATTGATGTTTTTCACTATCAAGCCAACTGGCTTTTTATGGCCTGTAGTGGATTCGTGGCAACACTTTGCTGTTTTTGGATAAAGAAAGCTTTAACACGAGAACGTATTTATTAAATTTTCATTTTACATAAAATATTAATATTCAATTTATTACTTTTAAATTTGAATATAATTTCGCATGCCTAAATCGGCATTTCAAACTTAAAAAATAGTTAAATAACTATTTTTATAGTTGTGTAACTAGAAAAATAGTTGTAGGTTTGAATTAAAATTAGAAAACATGCAAAAGTTAACCAACAAGGAAGAAGAAATTATGCATATTTTATGGAAGCTTAAAAAAGCTTTTGTAAAAGAAATTCAGGCAGAAATCACTGAAGATCAACCGCATTACAATACACTTTCGACTATTGTTCGCAATCTTGAAGAAAAAGGTTTTGTAGCGCACAATGCTTTTGGAAATACGCATCAATACTACCCAATAATCACTTTAGAAGCGTACAGTAAAAAGTATATGAAAACCGCTATTGATAATTACTTCAATAGTTCTTATAAAAATATGGTTTCATTTTTTGCTAAAGAAGAAAAAATTTCGGCAGCGGAATTACGTGAAATCTTGGCTATGATCGAAAATCCAAAAGAAGAAAAAAATAGTCGGTTATGGAAGCACTTTTCATATATATCGCAAAATCAGCAGGTTTAGTTGTAATGTTTTATTGTGCTTATCATTTTTTACTTCGCAAAGAAACATTTTTCAATACAAATAGATGGTTTTTACTGGCAGGTTTAGGAACTTCTGCTTTATTGCCGCTTTTGGTTTATACTAAAACAATTTTCGTCAACCCTACTCCTGTTTCAAATTTTGACTTAAGACAAGTGCCATTTTCTCAAAACGTTCCAAATGAAACTTTTGAAATTAATTGGAATTATATTCTTCTAGCAGTTTATGGTCTCGGTTTTTTAATCTTGCTAATAAAATTTGCATTAGACTTTTACAGTCTGCAATCGGTTTTAAAAGGAAAAAAAGTGAAACAACAAGCCGATTTTAAATTCATCGATACCAACAAAAATATTGCTCCTTTCTCCTATTTTGAATATATAGTTTACAACTCATCAATGTACACTTCATCAGAATTAGAGAATATTATCGAGCATGAAAAAGTGCATAGCGATCAAAATCATACTGCAGATATTTTGGTAGCCCGCATTTTTTGTCTGCTGTTTTGGTTTAATCCAGTTATCTGGCTTTACAAAAAAGCAATCGCTCAAAATCTGGAATTTATTGCTGACAAAGAAGCTGCAAAAAATTATCCGATAAAAAAGCTTATCAATACACGCTTTTAAAAATCACAACCCACGAAAGCTGTATTGCAATCACCAATCATTTTTATCAATCATTAATCAAAAAACGAATTGTTATGTTAAACAAAAATCAATCACGAAAAAGGAATTCTTGGAAATACTATGTTGTAATTCCAGCACTTGCCACTTTTGTTTTGTTATTTCAAGTCGAAGTAATTGCAAAAGAAAGACAGCAAGCCAGCAAGAAAGAAGCTGTCAAGGAAAGTAATTCTGTAGACACTTATAAAATTACAAAAACAACTACAGATCAAGAATTAAAAGAAATTGCCGAAAATTTAAAACAAAAGCATGATGTTGATGTTAAATTTTCTGATCTCGAAAGAAACTCAAACAACGAACTTACCGCTATTAGAGTTGAAATAAAAAAAGGCTCTGAACAAAATCAAGCTTTTATGGTTAAGGGAAGCAAAGCCATTAAAGATTGCCAAATTGTTGTTACAACAGAAAATGACGGATCTAAAAAAATCGATTTTGCTTCTGAAAACCAACAAAATCAGGTAAAAATTTCTAATAAAGAAAGAAAAGTTGAAATAAAAAATGTTCAAAATTCTAAAGTAAACTGTGATGTTAAAACTACTGATAATACTCATACAAGCGTTACTACTAGCAGTAACACAAATACTAACAACACTAATGTAAATGTTAATTCTAATACATCTGTCAACTTAAGCGTAAACAGTGACGGTAAATCAAATAGCAGTATTATGATTTTTAGAAATGGTACAAATGTTTCTAATAATTTACCACCATTAGTAATTGTTGATGGAGTTATAACAAAAAATATAGTTACTACTGATGATATGAATAAATTAAACATGGAAACTGTAACAGTATTTACTGGAAAAGATGCCATAAAAAAATACGGAGAAGAAGCAAAAGACGGTGTTGTTATTATAGAAACAAAAAAATAAATACATCTAACCCATTAATTAACAACCAAAACCAAAATAATGCAAAAATTAACCAATAAAGAAGAAGAGATAATGCACATTTTATGGAAGCTTAAAAAAGCTTTCGTAAAAGAAATTCAAGCAGAAATCACTGAAGAACAACCGCATTATAATACACTATCAACTATTGTGCGCAATCTTGAAGAAAAAGGATATGTGAGTCATAACGCTTTTGGAAATACACATCAATATTATCCAATTGTGAGTATTGAAGAATACCGAAAAGGTTTTATGAGTACTGCAATTGATAATTATTTCAACAGCTCTTACAAAAGCATGGTTTCGTTTTTTGCTAAAGAAGAAAAAATTTCGGCAAACGAATTACGCGAAATCTTAGCAATGATTGAAAATTCAAAAGAAGAAAAATAATCGTTATGGAAGCACTTTTCACCTTTATCATCAAATCTGGCAGTTTAATAGCACTGTTTTATTTCGCTTACTTTTTTTTACTGCGTAAAGAGACTTTTTTTACCAGCAATAGGTATTTTTTATTAGCAGGATTAATTACTTCGGTTATATTGCCTTTTGTGATTTATACAAAAGTAGTCTGGGTTGATCCAGCCCCAATATTGTATTCACCTGTTGTTCAAACTGCTTCTGTAAGCCACGATTATGTTTCATCCTATGATCATTTGGCAACTGTTGAAGAAGAACCTTTTGAAATAAACTGGAATCTGGTTTCACTCGCAATTTATGCAATCGGATTTGCCGCTTTTATGCTAAAATTCGCAATTGATTTTTACAGTTTAAATTCGGTTTTAAAAGGAAAAAAAGTAAAACAGCAGGAAGACTTTAAATTTGTAGATGTTACTGAAAATATTGCTCCTTTTTCTTATTTCGATTATATCGTTTACAACTCATCACTGTATAGCGAAGCAGAACTGCAAAGTATTTTAGAACACGAAAAAGTGCATAGCGATCAAAATCATACTGTTGATGTGATAATTTCGAGAATTTTCTGTATTCTATTTTGGTTCAATCCAATTATCTGGCTGTACAAAAAAGCAATTTTGCAAAATTTAGAATTTATTGCAGACAACGAAGCTTCAAAAAAACTCTCCGACAAAAAAGCGTATCAATACACGCTTTTAAAAATAACAACACATGAAACTTGTGTTGCAATCACCAATCATTTTTATCAATCATTAATCAAAAAACGAATTGTCATGTTAAACAAAAATCAATCAAAAAAATGGAATTACTGGAAATATTATGCTGTAATTCCGGCCCTTGCAGCTTTTGTATTTTTATTCCAAATAAAAACGATTGCACAAGAAAAAAGAGCCTTGGGCAGAAAAAATTGCTCCAGTAAAAAGTGAAGATACTCAAATTTTCAAAATTACTAAATCGACTACAGACCAGGAATTAAAAGACTTAACAGCGAAAACTTAAATCAGAACATAATGTTGATGTTGTAATTTCAGATGTTAAAAAGAAACGGCAACAACGAAATTACAAGCATCAAAATTCAGATATGTAAAAGAAAACGGCAAAAAGCAAATTATACACGTAAACAGTACAAAAGCAATAAAAGATTGCAGCATTGTATTAGATACTAATGATAATGGTGCTAAAAATGTTACTTTGACTACTGACGAAGAACCTGAAGCGCCAACAATGGTTAAAACGCAAAATGTAGTTATTACAGATTTTAAAAACTCAGATGATGCTCCCGAAGCTCCAGACGCACCAGCTCCACCAAGTGCTCCAGGTATGGTTGCTCCTGTTCCTCCTACGCCACCAGTATTTCCAGCCGGAGCACTTCCTCCAGCTCCAGCAATTGATATGTCAAAAATGCCAAAACCTCCTAGAGCACCAAAAGATCCAAAAGATAAAGTGGCAATGGCTCAGTTTGAAAAAGAAATGGCGGAATTTGAGAAAAAAATGGAAAAATTCCAACCTAATATAGATGCTATGTCTGCATATGGAGATGCAGTAGACGAAATTATGTCTAAACGCGAGGCCATTTTTGAAAAACAAATGGAACAATATGAAATTGCTATGCAGAAATTCAATATGAACATGGACAAATTCAATATCGACATGAAAATGAAATTTGGCAATGACTCAGATTATGAAAACAACATGAAGCAATATGAACTAGACATGAGACGATACGAGCTTGACATGAAACAACATGAAAAGGAGATGAAGGAACATGCAAAACAAATGAAACAGCATGCTAAGGATATGAAGATGCAAGAAAGAGACAGAAGAGCTGCAGAGAAAGAAGGTAAAAAAGCTTAGTTTTTTTGTCGTTTGCTTTAAACTTAAAAATACCCAAAAAAGACTTTGTTACTCGCAAAGTCTTTTTTTTATATCTTTGAAAAAACAAATCTGCCATGTATAAAATTTTAGCCAAACTGAATAAAATTCTTTTGCCAAGTTTTACAAAACAAGGTTTAGACATTTCTAAAGCCAAAAAATGGCAAATGGCTATTATTGGCTATCGTGCTTTTGTAACAAAAAAAGCTTTAGGATAATATAGATCCCAAAACTTAATTTATTTAGCAGAAAATAATAGTTTTATTATTTCATCTGCATTTTTACTTTTATGAAAAATAAAGAAATCAGTCTTCCTCCTGTTCCCGCGGTTTTATTAGCAATTATTAGTGTACAGTGTGGAGCTGCAATTGCTAAAACACTTTTTCCTACAATTGGCGCGGCAGGAACGGCGTCTATACGTATTGGAATTTCGGCTTTACTTTTATTGCTGGTTTATAGACCAAATTTAAGAGCGATTACACCTGCGCAATGGAAAATCGTAATTCCTTATGGCTTGTCTTTAGGAGCTATGAATTTGATTTTTTATTTTGCAATCGAAAGAATTCCAATTGGATTAGCCGTTACTTTAGAATTTATTGGCCCGTTATTGGTTGCTATTATAGGCTCAAAACGTTTAGTTGATTATTGTTGGGTTTTGCTCGCGGCGATTGGAATTGTTTTAATTGCTCCTTGGAAAAACGAACATATAGATTCTCTAGGCGTCATATTTGCACTTTTAGCTGGTGCGTTATGGGCCGCTTACATTGTTTTTGGAGGCAAAATTTCCAAAATAATGAATGATGGCCAAGCTGTTTCAACAGGAATGTTATTTGCTGCGATTTTAGTTTTGCCTTTCGGATTTTTTGAAAACGGATTAATAAATCTTACTCCAAAGCTTTTCGGAATGGGAGTTGCGCTTGCACTTTTATCTAGTGCGATTCCGTTTACACTTGAGATGAAAGCTTTAGGACAGCTTCCCCCAAGAACTTTCAGTATTTTAATGAGCTTAGAACCTGCGGCGGCTTCTATATGTGCTTTTATATTTTTACAAGAAAAGTTAAGACTTTCTGAAATTTTAGCTGTTGTATGTGTCGTGATTGCTTCTGCAGGAAGTACTTTGACTGCTAAAAGATAAATCTAAAAAATGAATAGAACGTTTCTACAATATATTAAAGCTGTTAATGGTATCTACCTCATTTCCATTATAATTTGGTTGATTGTTTGGCATATCTCTCTTGGATCTTTTGATCTTAGAACATTTGTTATTATGGGTCTTTTTTCACTTTCAACACAAATTATCATTTTAATCTGTAGTATTCTTTTTTACTTTGTTACCAGGAAAATACTTTTAATTAATGAACAAATAAATTACAGTTTAGTAATTCTTATCGCGATAATAGATATTCTTTTTCTGATGAACCTTTTAGGACTTGATAAAACAACTTTAGTTTTCCTTTTCTCGCTTAATACCTTATCAATTACATACATTTTGAGATACAAATTCACATAAAAAAGCCCAATAAATACTGGGCTTTTTTTATGCGAAATCTTTAAGAGAAAATTATTTTTTTGGCAACAATACAGTATCTATAACATGAATCACACCATTTGACTGATTCACATCTGCAATTGTTACTTTAGCTTTATTACCGCTTTCGTCACTAATATAAAGATCTTTCCCGTCCATCCAAGCTGTTAATGTACCGCCATTTACCGCTTTTATCGTTGCTTTTCCTTTTCCGGCTTTAATTGCTTTTGCAATAGATGCTGCATTCCATTTACCTGCGACAACGTGGTATGTCAAAACATTTTGAAGTGCTTTTTTATTTTCTGGTTTTAGCAATGTTTCAACAGTTCCTTTTGGTAATTTATCAAAAGCTTCATTTGTTGGTGCAAAAACGGTGAATGGACCTTTACCTTTTAACGTTTCTACTAAATCTGCCGCTTTTACTGCTGCAACAAGTGTTGTATGATCTTTTGAATTAACGGCATTTTCAATGATATTTTTGTTTGGATACATTGCTGCTCCACCTACCATTACTGTTTTTTGAGCAAATGATGTAAATCCGAATGCTAAAGCTAAAATTGCTGTGGCTAAAAATTGTCTAGTTTTCATAATTAATATTTTAAGTTATAAGCTCATTTACGACGTTATATTTGTTTTGGTTTTACGAAAAATCAAAATAATTTAAAAAAATATTGAAAAATTATCAAAATACACTGTAAAACAGCTTGTTGATCATAAAAAATATTTTTGATTATTTTTATCATCAAGACGGATTTTGCATCTTTTATTATTAAATTCAAAACATATTTATTATGCAAAATCTACCTAAAAAAATAAAAGACAAAAAGTTAAATACATTTATATTTTAGACCTCAAAATGACAACTAATAACCACACAAAACCGATTTTTTATATTTTAGTCTTACTAACTTTTATTCAATGTAAAACCCCAGCTTATAAAATGAATTATCAAGAAAATTATCTTTCAGAAGCAGATAAAGCAATTAAACAATATATAATTCCGCCTTATCTTAAACAAGGTGATTCAATAATGATTGTTGCTCCAGCAGGTTTTTTAACCGATTCAACAGAAATAGATCAGGGAGTTGAACTCGCAAAAAGCTGGGGACTTAATATTAAATTGGGTGAAAATCTTTTCAAACAACACAATCATTTTGCAGGAACAGACCTTGAAAGACAAAATGATTTACAAGAAGCTTTGGATAATAAAAACATCAAGGCAATATGGTGCGCCAGAGGCGGATATGGAACTGTTAGAATTGTTGATCAATTGAACTTTTCTGCTTTTAAGAAAAATCCCAAATGGATTATTGGTTATTCAGATATTACAACGCTTCATGAACAAGTTCATAGATTAGGATTTGCATCCATTCACGCTACAATGCCTGGAGGAATGAGAAGAGCAACACCTGAAGCTAAAGAAACGCTTTATAAATCTTTGTTTGGTGAGGATGTAACTTATGAGATACCTACCAATCCGCTCAATAAATTAGGTACTAGTAAAGGAGTTCTTATCGGCGGAAATTTATCTATTGTTATGTCGATGTTGGGCAGTAATTCTGATATTGATCCAAAAGGAAAAATTTTATTTATTGAAGATGTTGGCGAAGATTTATACCGAGTAGATAGAATGATGTACACGCTGAAAAGAAATGGCTTTTTGAAAGATTTAAAGGGAATTATTGTTGGTGATTTTGATTATAAAACAGAAGAAAATATTTTGTTTGGAGGCACACACCGCGAGATCATTTTAAATGCAGTAAAAGAATATGATTATCCTGTAATCTTCGATTTTCCGGCAGGACATATCAGAAACAATCATGCTATGACTTTTGGTAAAAAGGTTAAGTTGGAATCAAATGCAACAACTGTAATTATTTCGTACAAATAAATAAGCCTCTAAAAAATGTTTTTTATTTAAACTAGATTTATTTTCTGAATAAAATTTTGATTAACTTTAAAATCAAAATCAGATTCATATGCAAAATCTACCTAAAAAAGTTCGAAGCAAAAAGTTAAGTTCAAGAGTTGATTTAACCGCAATGGTCAGCGTTTCGTTTTTGCTGATCATATTTTTTATGGTTGTTGGGGAATTATCTAAGGGAAAAGCTATGGCATTGAGTCTGCCGGAAAGATATGAAGATCGTTGGTATGGTGGCGGTTGTGGTAGTGGCACCAATGAACGCACTATAACAGTTTTATTAGATGAAAATAATAAAATCATTACCTATACAGGTTTTTTATTCAATCCTCGTAAAGCTCCAAAAAAAATAAATTATGGGCAAAACGGAATTAGAAAAGAACTTTTTAGTCAAAAGAAAACAATTCTGGAATATTCAACAGCATTGGGAAAACCAAAAAATGGTCCAATTGTAATTATTAAACCAAGCAAAAAATCAAACTTTAAAAATTTGATAGATATTTTAGATGAAATGGCAATTGTAAATATTGAAACGTATACAATTGTAAATGATTTTACTCCGGAAGAATCGCAGTTATTAGCTTCAAAATAAGATTTAGATTTACCTAAACTTAAAGTCATGAATAATCTACCTAAAAAAGTAAGAAGTAAAAAGTTAAATTCAAGAGTTGATTTAACTGCAATGGTCAGCGTTTCTTTTTTGCTGATCATATTTTTTATGGTTGTTGGGGAATTATCTAAGGCAAAAGGAATGGATCTTGCTTTGCCTGAAAAAGACATATGTAGATGGAGTCATGGACATATCAAAGCTCATCGCTTATATACAATATTGTTAGATCGAGATAATAAAATAATAACTTACTCTGGCTTGTTAGAATTCCCACAAGAGAATCCGAAAGAATTCAAATTTGAAAAAAATGGAATTCGTCAAGAGGTATTTCGTAAAAAGAAAGAAGTACAAGATTTAATGATATCTTTTGGAAAACCAAAAAGTGGTGTAATTGTAATTATCAAACCGAGTAAAAATTCAAATTATGGTAATTTAGTAAACATATTAGATGAAATGAAAATTGCAAACATTGATACTTATTCAATAGTCGATGAATTTACATCTGAAGAATCAAAATTATTAGCATCAAAATAATTCTGACTAACTAAAACTAATTCTATGCAAAATCTACCTAAAAAAGTTCGAAGCAAAAAATTAAGTTCAAGAGTTGATTTAACCGCGATGGTCAGCGTTTCTTTTTTGCTGATTATATTTTTTATGGTTGTTGGGGAATTGTCTAAACCAAAAACTATGGATATTCGTTTACCTAATAATGACTATGAAGAGCGTCTTACAGGATGTATACTTCATGATGAAAGTCGCACATTAACACTTTTACTTGATAATGATAACCAAATAGTTAGTTATTCAGGATTATTATTTTTCCCAATTGAAGGACCAAAAAAATTACAATATGGGAAAAACGGAATTAGAAAAGAACTATTAGACAGAAACAAAAAAGTATTGAAATATTCTGCTCGAAGAGGTAAACCTGGTCGTGGAATTACAGTTATTATAAAGCCAAGTAAAAAATCAAATTTTAAAAATTTGGTTGATGTTTTAGATGAAATGGCGATTGCTAAAATTGACACTTATGTTATTGTAAATGATTTTACCCCAGAAGAATCTAAATTATTAGCTTCTAATTAATCCCAAAAAATCTTCTTTTGAAAACATGTGCCCTAGCCCTGATCGAAGCGGCATCCTTTTTCTGGCTTCTTTAGCCAGGAAAAGATATAGCGAAGAGCAGGAAATAGCTTCTAATTTAAATCGAAACAACAGTGTTAAAAATTCCAAATTCCAATTATAACGAGGTTCTCGCCTCCGCTCGAACTGACAAACGTGAAACTTGAAACTTGAAACCTGAAACAAAGAAAACATAAAAAAAGTCCCACATTACTGTGGGACTTTCTATTTATAAAAATCTAAGAATTATTTTTTCTCAGTTTTTTCCATTTTAGCTTTTAATGCAGCTAATACATCATTGTTATCTCCTAAAGTTGCAGCTGGTGCATTTGTAGAAGATGCAGATGAAGTATTTTCAGTTGCAGCTTTCACGTTTTTCTCTTCTTCTTCACGGAAGATAGCAGTGTGAGAAGCAACTACTCTTTTGAATTCTTTGTTGAATTCGATTACTTTGAAATCAGCAGTATCACCTTTTTTCAATTTCTTTCCGTCTTCTTTTTCAAGGTGACGAGTAGGAATGAAAGCAACGATATCATCTCCGAATTCTACAGTAGCTCCTTTGTCAACGATTTCAGAAATTTCACCATTGTGGATAGTTCCTACAGCGAAAGAATCTTCGTATTGATCCCAAGGATTAGCAGTAGTTTGTTTGTGACCTAAAGATAATTTACGTCCTTCAACATCTAATTCTAATACAACTACATCAAGTTTTTCACCAACATTTACAAATTCAGATGGGTGTTTGATTTTCTTAGTCCAAGAAAGGTCAGAGATGTAGATTAATCCATCAATTCCTTCTTCTAATTCTACGAAAATACCAAAGTTTGTAAAGTTTCTAACGATACCTGTATGTTTAGAACCTACTGGGTATTTAGAAGTAATGTCAGTCCATGGATCTTGAGTCAATTGTTTGATACCTAATGACATTTTACGGTCATCTCTATCTAAAGTTAAGATAACAGCCTCAACAACATCTCCAACTTTCACGAAGTCCTGTGCAGAACGTAAGTGAGTTGACCATGACATTTCAGAAACGTGGATTAAACCTTCAACACCTTCAGCAACTTCGATAAATGCACCGTAATCAGCGATTACAACTACTTTACCTTTTACTTTATCACCAATAGTTAAATTAGCATCTAAAGCATCCCATGGGTGAGCGTTTAATTGTTTCAATCCTAATTGAATTCTTGTTTTCTCATCATCGAAATCAAGGATTACAACGTTTAATTTTTGGTCTAATTCAAGAACTTCACTTGGGTGGTTGATTCTGCTCCAAGAAAGGTCAGTAATGTGAATTAATCCGTCAACACCACCTAAGTCAATGAACACACCATAAGAAGTAATGTTTTTAACAACACCTTCTAATACTTGTCCTTTTTGTAATTGACCGATGATTTCTTTTTTCTGTACTTCGATATCAGCTTCGATAAGCGCTTTATGAGATACAACAACGTTTTTGAATTCGTGGTTAATTTTTACCACTTTGAATTCCATCATTTTGTTTACATATACATCGTAGTCTCTAATTGGCTTAACGTCAATTTGAGAACCAGGTAAGAAAGCTTCAATTCCGAAAACGTCAACGATCATACCACCTTTAGTTCTGCATTTTACAAAACCATTAACGATTTCTCCTGTTTCATTTGCAGAAATAACTCTATCCCATGATTTAATAGTACGTGCTTTTCTGTGAGATAATACTAATTGACCTGTTTTATCCTCACGGATGTCGATTAATACTTCTACTTTGTCACCAACTTTTAAGTTTGGGTTGTAACGGAATTCGTTTAAAGAAATAACACCTTCCGATTTTGCGTTGATATCAACGATAACGTCTCTATCTGTAATTCTAACAACTACACCTTCAACTACTTCTTCTTGATCTGTAGCGATGAAAGTTTTTGAAACTAGTTCTTCGAATTCTTGTAAGTTTTTCTCATCTACTGCATCAATTCCTTCTTGGAAGTTATGCCAGTTAAAATTTGCTAAAAACTCTTCTTGTGATTTTAATTGTTCAGACATGCTGATAAAAAATTTGTATTCTGTTTTCCTCGAGTTTCATAAAGCAGTAGAAAAAACAGAAGTTGTTTTACATAAATAGTTGATACCTAAAGGAAACTCTTCTTTGCCAAAAGGTTTGCAAAATTACTACAAATATTTGTAATAGCAAAACAATTCTAAATGATTATCAATGAATTGTTCAGGAGCAGATCTTCTAAGGCATTTCAAGACCTCCAGTCCCGCTATCCGCTTATATCTTTTTTGCAGAAAAAGCAAAAAAGGATACCGCTACTATCGGGGCTAGATTAGAAAGTTTTGTTTTTCATAAGAATATTGATAAGCGAAATCCGACAGGTTTTAAAAACCTGTCGGGTTTACTATGCACGACTATCTTTGTCAAAGTTTAAAACTTTGACAAAGATTTACATGAGCATTCATTTAAGTTTAGAAATTTGTTTAAGAAGTTTTTTCTCGTACTTATCTCTTTCTTTAGTTCCAATTTTTCCAATAAGTTTATCTTTCATTTCAGAAAGAGAATATGATTTTATTTTTGCCTTTGCCATAATATTCAATTATATAATTCATTTAATAAAAAATACCACAATGATTTCAGCATAAGAAATCAGTGTGGTATTTTTATTTGTTTTATTTATTCTTCTTTTTCAAAACTAAAAGCCTTGAAAAAAACTATTTTCTTAATGACTTAAATTCTCCAATTCCTTAGGGTCATGTTTGTGCTTAAATAAAACAGCAAAAGCAATTGCAATAACTAAAGCATAAGCTGCAAACGACAACCAGATCGTATGCCAGTCTTTCATTAAAATCGGGTTTGTAAAAATTCCATCCGCAGAAATTGAATTCCCTTGTCCTTTTACAAATTCTATCATTTTAGAATTTGTAGTTTTCTGTTTGCAAAAATCCAGCTAATTCAGTTGTATTATGAAATGATTTCGTAAAGAAACGATCGATTGCCCATCCTGAAGTTAAACTTCCTAAAACTGCTCCTACTCCATTGGTCATCATCATAAATAACCCTTGCGCTGACGAACGAATTTTAGAATCGGTATTACTTTCTACAAATAATGAACCTGAAATATTAAAGAAATCAAATGCCATTCCGTATACAATACAAGACATAATAATCATCCATAATCCACCAACAGGATCTCCAAAAGCAAATAATCCGAAATCTTAAAACCCAAGCCAACATAGAAATTAAGCATCACCTGTTTGATTCCAAAACGTCTTAAGAAAAATGGAATTGCCAGGATAAATAAAGTTTCTGAAACCTGAGAGATCGACATAATAATAGTCGAATATTTAATTACAAAAGAATCTGCATATTTTGGAAAATGCTTGAATTCATCTAAAAATACATCTCCGTAAGCATTCGTTAATTGTAATGCTCCCCCTAAAAACATAGAGAAAACAAAAAATAAAGCCATTTTATAATTTCCGAATAATTTAAAAGCTTCTAAACCTAAAGTTTCAACTAACGTAGCATTTTCTTTTGTCAAACGCTGTGGCTCACATTTAGGTAATGTAAAAGCATAAATTCCTAAAATTAAAGCTCCAACTCCGGCAATATAAAACTGATATTCAGTTGCTTTACTTCCACTTAAATTGGTAATCCACATGGCGGCGATAAAACCAATAGTTCCCCACACACGAATTGGCGGAAAATCTTTTACAATATTCTTATTATTTAATTTTAACGAAGTGTATGAAATAGAATTACTTAACGCAATTGTTGGCATATAACAACACATTGCAGCAAGCATTACATATATAAAGTTATCCGGAGTTGTAACATGCGCTATACCAAACAAAACTACAGCATAAGCAATATGCAAAAATCCGTAAAGTTTTTCGGCATTTACCCATCTGTCAGCAATAATTCCGGTTAAGGTAGGCATGAATAAAGAAGCAATTCCCATGGTTCCGAAAACAAGACCAAACTGAGTTCCTTCCCAATTTTTAGTTCCAAACCAATAATTTCCAATAGTAATAAGCCACGCTCCCCAAACAAAAAATTGAAGAAAACTCATTATAATCAATCTGTTTTTAATTCCCATATATTGAAATTGTCTTTAAAGTATAAATAAAGCGGTAAAACTACCATTAAAAATGATATCTGCAAAAAATTAAGCCGTTTTTACAACGTCATTTATCAATTCTAAAACAGCTGCAAATTGTTCTTGCTTTACTTAAGTAAGAATTATCTATTTCAATTGCATCATCGGCAATGACTAAAGGAGAATCGTCACGATGTGTATCTATATAATCTCTTTCTACAACATTTTTCAAAACATCTTCATATGATACATTATCTCCTTTTTGCTGTAATTCATCAAAACGTCTTTGTGCGCGGGTTTCAGCACTTGCTGTCATGAAGATTTTTAATTCTGCATCAGGAAAAACAACAGTCCCTATATCCCTGCCGTCCATTACGATAGCTTTGTTTTTTCCCATTTCCTGCTGTTGTTCTACTAATTTAGAACGCACTTCAGAAACTTCTGCTACTTTGCTTACATAATTGGAAACTTCAATAGTTCTGATTTGCTTCTCGACATTTTCACCATTCAAATACATTTCGGCAAAACCTAAATCAGCATTGAATTTAAATTCTAATTGGATTTTTGGAAGAGATTCTATAAGTGCTTTTTTATTAAAAAAATCAATTCTGATAAATTCGATTCTGCATTGCAAATAAACGCTACTGCACGATACATTGCTCCTGTATCGACATAAACATATTCTAATTCTTTTGCCAATTGTTTTGCTAATGTACTTTTTCCTGTTGACGAGAATCCGTCGATTGCAATGGTTATTTTTTTCAATTTAATTTTTAAATTTTTATTATTTCAGATTTGTTAAAAAGTATTTGAAAGTCGACATTTGGTCGTTACACGATAATTATTCAGATTCTTTTAAGAACAAATGAGTAATTTTAAGCCCTGCAAATGTAGCCATCTTTCTCCTTATTCGGAAGATTTATAACAGTTATAAGCTAATTTGGGCAAATAAGTTTTAACAAAAAAAAACTTTTCATCATCGAAAATCAAATTAATCTCGATCATAAAAAGTTTTATACTTTTAACTTTATTTTATTGCTGATTAATAGTAAATATCCATTAAGTATTCGTTTAAAATTATCAATTATTTTCTCAATTCTTTTGAAAAATTCTTCATTTACCATTGGACAGCCATGGCTATTTCAAATATAATAATCCTGTTTCAATGGAACTGCAGAATAAGCGTGAAAACAATAGCTCTTTTTAAAGCATTATTATTTGTATCATCTAAACCATGTTAATCTATAAGCTTTTCCAAATATTCCTTTATAACATTTTTCCAATTGCATATCTTCCTAAAGCTGTGCAATTTGAATTTGGCGTATTGCTAAACTTAAGTTCTCCTCTGATGCCTGTTTCAGATCCTGAACCGTGAGCTACAAGCCCCTGATCTATAATTTTATTTTTTTCTAGATCATAAACAAAAAAACGGTTTTTTCCAGACGGAACTTCTCATATCACTCAAAAAAGCAATTTTAGAATTGTATTATGACCATCATCACCATTAAGTTTTTACCGTCTGTTATCTGCGTGTTGATTCTTTCAATTTCGACATCGGTTACGTAGATTCATCTTCTATGAAATAGTTTTAGCTCTTGAATAAACCTGCAGTAACGAATAGAAATAAATAAAATAGTTTCATAAAATTACCTATTGAAAGTTTAAAATTAGCCCAAAAAGACTTGTATTAGCCGCCAATGTATATCTTGAATAAGAATAGTTAAATTTTAATTTATTCATTCTTTAAGCCAAATCCTAAAGAAACTCCTGAAAAATTACGTTGTTCATTAATTCGTAATTCCTCTCCTCTTCTAAAATTATATCCCAATCGTAAATTAAATGCTTTTCTTGGAAAAAGTTCAGCACCAAAAACGACGTGTCTTAAAGCATTATTTGCAAAAGAAACTTTTTCTTCACTTGTCGATCCGTCAATATTGGTTTCTCCACGAACGGGGTTTGAAAAAGAAATATTCCATTGTTGTAAATTTTCTAAAGAAAGATGCCAGCGAAGTGGCACATGTTCTAATTCCTGCGAGACTCCTGCAATAATTTCAAAGGGCAATTTTTCATGTATTCCTGAGTAAGTTGTAAACTGAGTTCCAATATTACGAATTACTAGGGCCAAATTTACATTATTTTTTTCAATTTGATACATAATTCCCACATCAATTGCTCCACCAATGGAATTATAACTTTCTAAAGTTGAAGTTATTAGCTTTCCAGTTAGCTCCAATATGAACATCTGTATAAGGAATATTATAAGCATATCCTAACGATAAGTGCGCCTTCACTTCCTGTAAAATCTGATGTTGCTTGGCCATTTTCATCATAACCTTCAAAGCTCCCATAATTTACATAACTCACTACCAGCATAAAAAGTCTGAATATGACGGTCATAAGTATAAGCATAAGAAGCTGTTCCGTAAGAAGCTTCTCCATAATAACTGCCATAATTTATAGCCAGATGATTATCCATATCTTCATTTAATGCTGCTGGATTAAACATCACCTGATTAACATCTTCATCATAAATAGTAATATTTTTTCCACCTAACGCTGCCTGCCTTGGCGAAGTCGTTAAATTTAAAAATTGATAGGTGTAGCGCCCTCCAATTTGCCCGTAAGATACCGAACAAATTAACAATAAAAAAAATAAAACAAATTGTTTTAACATGTTTTTGGGGCGATTCCTATATGGGAATAACGCAAATGCGAATATAAAATTATATAACGTAAAAAATAAATTTTATAACTAACTAAAAATCAAACTTAATACCATAATTTTAATGTCTTAAAAACACATTTTTGCATACAAAAAATCCCAAATTCCAAATGCTGAATTTTTTCAATTGAAATTTGGAATTTTTATATATTAAAATTTTATTTGAAATTTTATTTCAATTGTTTTAGCATTTTTTACATTTTGATCTGTGAGTGCTAAAGCCAAAACTTCACTCATTTCTTTCACATAATGAAAAGTAAGTCCTTCTAGATATTCAGCTTTAATTTCATCAATATCACTTTTGTTATCGTGACACAAAATGATTTCTTTAATACTAGCTCTTTTTGCTGCTAAGATTTTTTCTTTAATTCCACCAACAGGCAATACTTTTCCGCGAAGAGTAATTTCTCCTGTCATGGCAAGACTTTTCTTTACTTTCTTTTGCGTTAATAATGAAACCAAAGAAGTCAGCATCGCAATTCCTGCACTTGGCCCGTCTTTTGGAGTTGCTCCTTCAGGAACGTGCAGATGAATATTATATTTTTGAAATAAGTCTGTATTTAATCCTAATTTTTTAGCATTTGCCTTAATATATTCTAAGTGCAATAGTTGCCGATTCTTTCATTACATTTCCTAAATTTCCTGTAATACTCAACGAACCTTTTCCTTCAGAAATTAAAGATTCAATAAACAAAATATCACCACCAACACTTGTCCAGGCTAAACCTGTAACTACTCCGGCAACATCATTGTTTTCATATTTATCACGCTCTAATCTTGGCACACCTAAAACAGTCACAATATCTTCGTCGGTAACTTTTTTGTTGTATTCCTCTTCCATCGCAACAGATTTAGCAGCGTTACGAATTACCTGAGCAATTTTAGTTTCTAAATTACGAACTCCAGATTCTCTTGTATAACCTTCAACAATTTTCTCTAATTGCTTTTTACCAATTGTCAAATCTTTTGTAGTTAAACCATGTGCTTCTAATTGTTTTGGAAAAAGATGTTTTTTTGCAATTTCTACTTTTTCTTCAATCGTATAACCTGACATTTTGATTACTTCCATTCTGTCACGTAATGCCGGCTGAATTGCCGCCATATTATTTGATGTTGCAATAAACATCACTTTAGATAAATCATAACCCATTTCAAGGAAATTATCATAAAAAGAATTGTTTTGCTCCGGATCTAAAACTTCTAATAAAGCTGAAGATGGATCTCCACTATTACCGTTAGATAATTTATCAATTTCATCTAAAATAAAAACAGGATTAGAAGTTCCTGCTTTTTTTAAACTTTGAATAATTCTTCCCGGCATTGCACCAATATATGTTTTTCTATGTCCGCGAATTTCTGCTTCATCACGCAAACCTCCTAATGAGATACGTACATATTCACGTCCAAGAGCTTCAGCGACTGAACGCCCAATAGAAGTTTTACCAACTCCCGGAGGTCCTGTCAAACAAATAATTGGCGATTTCATATCATTTCGAAGTTTCAAAACAGCCAAATGTTCAATCATTCTTTTCTTAACTTCATCAAGTCCAAAATGATCTTTATCTAATATTTTCTGAGCAGTTTTAAATCGAATTTATCTTTAGAATATTCACCCCAAGGCAACTCTAAAAACAACTCTAAATAATTACGCTGAATTCCAAAATCTGGTGACTGCGGATTCATTCTGCGCATTTTAGACAATTCTTTTTCGAAATGTTTCTGCGTTTTTTCGTCCCATTTTTTGGTTTTCGCTTTCAGCCCCATTTCATCCATTTCTTCTTCCTGCGAAACGCCTCCCAATTCTTCCTGGATGGTTTTCATTTGCTGGTGCAAGAAAATATTCACGTTGTTGCTGATCTAAATCAAAACGAACTTTTGACTGAATGTCATTCTTCAATTCTAATTTTTGAAGTTCAACATTCATGTAACGTAATGTTTCAAGTGCACGTTCTTTCAATCCGTTTATCGATAATAAGACCTTGTTTTTCTTTTACCGATAAATTCATATTGGAAGAAACAAAATTGATCAAAAACGATTGGCTTTCAATGTTTTTAATCGCAAATGTAGCTTCAGATGGAATGTTTGGACTTTCTTTTATAATTTGGATAGCCAATTCTTTAACAGAATCTAAAATCGCCGTAAATTCAGTATCATTTTCATCCGGACGTTCTTCTGAAACTTCTTTGATAGTTGCCGTTATATAAGGATCTTCAGAAACTACTTCATCAATTTCAAAACGTTTTTTCCCTTGTAAAATCACCGTAACATTTCCATCTGGCATTTTTAAAACGCGAAGAATTCTGGCTACAGTACCAATTTTATGAATATCATCTTTAGACGGATCTTCATCTTCTTCATTAATTTGAGAAACAACACCAATGATTTTTCCGCCAGCATTGGCATCATTGATTAATTTTATAGATTTGTCCCTTCCTGCCGAAATAGGAATTACAACACCAGGAAACAAAACCGTATTACGTAAAGGCAAAATTGGTAGCGAAAGAGGAAGTTCTTCGTTATTCATTTCTTCTTCGTCTTCTGGAGTTAATAAAGGAATTAATTCTGCTTCTGAATCAAATTCTTGAAGTGACAGATTGTCAATAGTGAGTATTTTATGATTTGACATAATAATATATAAGTCGTTTTGTCATTAAAAGTTTATCCTAACTGTAAATGTAGCTTTACATAAAGTAGTTTTTTAGTAAAATTATGCTAAATGTTGCATTTAAAAGATAGGCGATAAAAATAGACAATCATTGTGCCAAAAGCAAAAGAGTCAGTTTTGAAATTGAATTTTAAGGGCTAATTTCTCCAATTTGTAAAAAAAATAAAATTAATTTTATCAAAAGTGTAACATATCAAAAAAAGCAAAGTCCTTATAAAAAACTAGCAACCAATACTTGAACATAACCAACCAAAATATCGAAGAATTAATCGCGCTTTGTAAAAACAATAATCAAAAAGCACAATTCGAAATTTACAACCGCTATTGTAAAGCTATGTACAACGTGGCTTACAGGATTGTAAAAGACGAACATTTTGCACAAGACGTCATGCAGGAAGGTTTTCTGAAAGCTTTTACAAAGATAAATGATTATAAACAAGAAGTCGCTTTTGGAGCGTGGCTAAAAAAAATCATCGTGAATTACAGTATTGATTTCTATAAAAAGAACAATGCTTTTCATGTGGAAGATTTGAGCAAGACGCTTTATAAAGTGGAAGAAAATGACAGCTTTTTCTCTGAGAATATCGATTTAAATTCACTTAAAGTTAAACAGGTTTTAGATCTATTTCAAGTTTAAAAGATAATTATCGAATGGTATTGACGCTCTTTTACATTGAAGGTTATGATCAGGAGGAGATTTGCGAAATTTTGAATATCAGTTATGCCAATTGCCGAACAACATTAAGCAGAGCAAAAGAAAGCTTACGAAAAAAATTAGAGGAATTATGAAGTCATCACCTAAGACAATTTTGTGCAAACAAATACCAATAAAAAAAGATGATACCATATATCACCACTAAAAAATAAAATTTGGATATATGAAAAAGGAAAATGACAATTTAGATCAATTATTTAACAGATTTGAAAACCAATGGGATGTTCAGGAAATAAATTCCAGATCATCAGGTACGATTTTTTAAATAAATTGAATAAAAAACAACCAAAAAAGAAAAATTATTGGTTTGTAACAGCTATTGCGGCATCGATTGTATTAATGTTGGGAGTATCAGCTTTTTTATCAATAATGAGAAACCAAAGGAATTCAAATTTGCATCAAAAGAAACGAAGCGAACTGATTCTATTTTCAGTATTCTAATTGATAATGAACTGGTAAAGCTTAAAGAAAAAAGTTCACCTGAAAATGAGCAAATTATAAATGACGCTTTAAAACAAATGAAAGTTTTTGATGCTGATTATCAAAAAATCATTAAAGAGCTTGCAAAAAAATGGTGAAAACAAACAGATTATTTATGCCATGATCAGCAATCTGCAAACCCGAATATCATTTTTGCAGACGGTATTAAAAAGAATTGAAGAAAACGAAAATTTAAAAAACACAAGCCATGAAAAAACATTATAAAATACTAATCCTATTCATTTTAATTCCTTTTTTAGGGTTTTCAAATGATGACACTTACATTTCAAAACAAAAAAGTATTAAAAAAACTTACATCGTAAACTCAAATGCAGGAATCGATATCGACAACAAATATGGAAGCATTTCAGTTTCGACTTGGGATGAAGATAAAATTGATATTGATATTACAATCAAAGTGACAGGTGGACAATGAAAATTGGGTAAACGAAAAACTAAACGGCAATTGATGTTGATATTCAGGCATTAAAATCAATGGTAACTGCCGTTACAAAAATTGGAAATTCGACCTTAAAAAGTAAAGGAAGCAGCAATAGTTTTGAAATTAATTATGTAATCAAAATTCCGAAAAACGGAACGGTAAAATCAACGAATAAATATGGAAATATAACTACTCTAAATTTAGAACTCAACTACGGATATCAGTTGCAAATACGGAAAAGTGACTCTTGGCAAATTAAATAATCAAACCAATAGAATACAATATTGAATATTCTCAAAATTCGTTAATTGATTATATAAAAAATGGTGACAATCGAAGCTCGTTATTCTGGATTAAAAGTAAATGACTCAGGAAATATAAACTTTGAACAAATTATAGTGATTTAGTTGTTTCGGATGCCAAAATATAAAATACAATTGCAATTATGGAAATTTAAAATTTCAAAAAGTAAACTCATTTACAGGACAGGAAATTATTTGACTATTGCAATTGCTGAAATTTCAAACAGTTTAAATGTCGATACTAATTACAGCAAATTAAACATTGGCATATATAAGTGAAAAAGCGAGTAATGTAAGTGTTAATACTGGTTATTCTGATATTTCCTTAGGCTACAACGCTAATTATTCATTTGATTTTGACATTAACACAAATATGCGAGTATTAAAAATGGTGATGATTTAGAAATCAATGTAAATGAAACTAAAAATAACAGTAAAAAGTATTAGCGGTTTTCATAAAAAGAAAGGTCAAACAGAGTGATGATTAATTCTAATTATGGAAACGTTTCATTAATCAAAAAACAATAATCTTAAAAATCTAATAGACATGAAAAAATTAATACAATTAGTAGTTTGTGGAGCATTTTTAGTTGGCCTTACAGCTAATGCACAAGAAAAAATAAACGGAAATGGTAACGTTGTAACTGAAACAAGAACAACTTCAGAATACGATGCAATTAAAATATCAGGCTTTTTTGATGTTGATTTAGTGGCGGGAAAAGAAGGAAAAATTACTATTAAAGGAGAACAAAATATTTTATCAGCAATTATTGTTGAAGGTTGAAGATAATGCTTTAAAAATTCAAGTGAAAAAAGGAGTAAATTTGCGTCCGAGTACAGGTAAAAAAGTTGAAATTACGATTCCGTTTGAAAAAATATCTGAGCTTAGTCTTTCTGGTTCAGGCGATATTACTGTCAAAATCTCCAATTAAAAATGACAAATTTTCGGCAAATTTATCAGGATCAGGCGATATTGATTTGGATGTTGCAGCAAATTCTTTTGATTTCAGTTTGAGCGGTTCAGGAGATATTAAATTAAAAGGAAATTCAGAAAACTTAGTTATCAAACTTTCTGGTTCGGGTGATATTGAAGCTGCAAATTTGAAATCTAAAAATGCCAATGTAACCGTTTCCGGCTCTGGAGATGTTAAAGTAAATTGCAATGAAAGTTTAACCGCAAGAGTTTCTGGTTCAGGAGATATCAAATATACCGGAAATCCTGAAAAGCGAGATGTTAAGGTTTCTGGCTCAGGAAATATTTCAAAAGCATAATTGACTTTAATAACTGAATAAAAATATCATCAATCAAACAAAATCACAAATAAACAAATAAACAAATTTATTAAAGGCGCTTAATTAATTTATAGCGCCTTTTTTATGTACTCTTCTCAATAGAAAAATTGCAGTAACAAAGAATACTCCTAAAATTACAATTGCTGCACGAGGACTTCCTGTTATTTGATCAATTATTCCGTAAACACACATTCCAATTACAATTCCGATTTTTTCAGCAACATCATAAAAACTAAAAAATGAAGCCGTATCTTCAGTTTCAGGCAATAATTTTGAATAGGTTGAACGTGACAAATGCCTGAATTCCTCCCATTACAAATCCGGCAACCGTTGCCATTACATAAAAGTGAATTGGCAATGTTATAAAAAATGCCAATGCACAAAATACTGCCCAAATAATATTGATTACAATTAAGGTTGGAATATTTCCAAATTTAGCTGACGCTCTGGAAGTTAATACCGCACCAACAACAGCTACCAATTGAATAATCAAAATGCAGATAATCAAACCAATTGTACCTTCTTCTTTTGATGACCATTGAATTTCCTGTGCACCAAAATAAGTCGCTACCAACATTACAGTTTGTACAGCCATACTTGAAACAAAAAAACCTCCTAAATATCTTTTTAACGGAATATTTTCCTTTAATAAAGCCCAAACTTTCTTCAATTCTTTAAAACCATTAAATATAACATCATTTGTTAATTTTTGTCCATTTTCTTTACTTCCTTTTGGTAAAAAATAATAAGTATATTGGCTGAATAAAATCCACCAAACTCCTACCATTATAAAGGAATATCGCATAGCTTTCATTGCGGCTTCACCATCGGTTCCGGTAATTCCAAAAAGTTTTGGTTTCATAATCATTGCCAAATTAATGATTAATAAAATTACACTTCCAATGTAGCCCAGCGAATATCCTTTGGCACTAATTTTATCTTGCTGTTCTTCAAAAGCAATATCCGGTAAATATGAATTATAAAAAACCAAACTTCCCCAATAACCAATTAATCCTAAGAAATAAAAGGCCAATCCGATGTAAATATTATCGAGATCAAACCAATATAATCCCATACATGATAGAGATCCTAAGTAACAAAAAAATTTCATGAATGATTTTTTATTTCCCACATAATCTGCAATTCCAGATAATAATGGAGAAATAAAAGAAACTACTAAAAAGGCAAAAGCAGTTGTAAAACTAATTAAAGCAGAATTTTTTAGATGCAAACCAAAAACATCTATGTAATGATCGCGTTCTGAAAATAAGGCTTCATAAAATATTGGGAATACTGCCGAAGCAATCGTAAGTGTGTAAACTGAATTTGCCCAATCATAAAATGCCCAGGCATTTAATAATTTCTTATCTCCTTTTTGTAGGTTTTTCATAGAAATGGTTTTGTTAATACGCTACGAATTTATCTAATTTTTATGATAATCAAATAAATTTTACCTAATTCCTGTATTATTAAATTATAAACAGTTACCACACTAAATAAAAAAAGCTACTCAAAAAGAATAGCTTTTGTGATTTGTCAAAATAATTTATATTTATCTTATAAGTCCAACTTTAAGAGCAGTTTCTTTTGCCTGAGGAACTAACGATTTTAAATTGGCAATTCTGGTTGCATCTGATGGGTGAGTACTCATAAATTCCGGAGTTCCTGACGCACCACCTTTAGCTGACATTCTACTCCAAAAAGTAATAGCATCATCTGGATTATAACCTGCAATTGCCATTAATGTCAATCCGATTTTATCCGCTTCGCTTTCATTACTTCTGCTAAAAGGCAGCATAACCCCCACTTCGGTACCAATTCCATAAGCTTGAGAAAATAGCGATCTTGTTTCTGCTGATTTATTGCTGGTCGCGGCATCTAAAGCAACGCCTCCAATTTGCTGTAAGTTGTGCAGCACTCATTCTTTGTGCTCCGTGATTTGCTAATGCATGAGAAACTTCATGTCCCATAACAGTCGCTAGTCCTGCTTCATTTTGAGTAACTGGCAGAATTCCTGAATAAACCACGATTTTACCTCCCGGTAAACACCATGCGTTAATTTCTTTATTGTCAACCAATTTATATTCCCAACGATAATCTTTCAGATATTGTGTCTGTCCTAAATAATTTAAATATTTTTCGGCTGCAGCTTTAATTTTACCACCTACAACATCAACTTGTTTTGCATCGGCTGTTCCAGTAATTACTTTATTTTCAGCTATAAATGCATTATATTGTTGAAACGAAGTTGGAAATAATTCACTATTTGAAACAAAATTTAAATTTTGTTTTCCTGTAATTGGATTTGTCGCACAGCCACAAACTAAAATTGCTGTAAAAACTGCTATATGTAAATTTTTTTCATAATGATTATAATTTTTAATACACAAAAATACAAATATTAAAATCTGTTTTACTTTTACATAATTAATTCAAAACATATCAGAATTTACTTATTCACCTATAATATGAAGTTCATTAAAACTCTTTATCAACAATTAAAAAATGATTTGCTCAAAAGCAACTTTATCAAATGCTACTTTTTCATTGTCAATTTCAATTTCAGTAACTTTAAAAGGCAAACCAATCAAATTGATTTTATATTTACTATACGGCGTATCATATTTTCCTTCTTTATGCAACTGAATGATCAATTCTTTTTCTTTTCCAATTGTTCTGAAAGATAAATAACTATAACGGCCTTTTTTATAATCATAACCATCTTGTGCATCTTCATATACAAATGATTGTTCTTTTCCGATTTTGAAGTACAAATCAAGCATTAATTCATCAAATTCAATTCACCAACATATTGTTGTACAGGATATTTCGGAATAATTGCTCCTGCTTTCACAAAAACTGGAATTTCATCAAATTTGGTATCAACCCAAACTTCTTTTCCTCCCAATGCAAATTCATTCGTCCAGATAGTTATACCATTCACCTCGTGGAATATACATACGTCTGCCTACAGCATTAGGTTCAAGAATTGGACAGACTAAAATTTGATTTCCGAAAATAAATTCATCATTACGATAATGAGTTTGAATATCTTCCTGATCATAATAAACTAAAGGTTTTAGCATCGGAATACCTTCTTCAATATACTGCCAAAACATGGTATATAAATAAGGTAATAATTGATAACGGAGACTCACAAATTTTCTCGTTATATCGATTACTTCTTCATCAAATGCCCAAGGTTCCTGATTTCCGTGATCTCCAGAGGAATGCGTTCTGCAAAAAGGATGAAAAACACCCTAACTGAATCCAACGTGCATATAATTCCCCTGTTGGCTGTTCTGCAAAACCTCCAATATCAGATCCTGTAAATCCCATTCCTGAAATACACATTCTCTGAACCTGAATATTTGCAATCCATAAATGTTCCCAAGTTGCTACGTTATCGCCTGTCCATGATGAAGTATAACGTTGTGCACCGGAATAAGCAGATCTGGTAATTACAAAAGGACGTTTAGGATAGGCAAAACGTTTTACACCATGATACGTGGCTCTCGCCATTTGTGTACCGTAAATATTATGTGCTTTTCTATGACTACACGGATTTCCATCATAAACGTGACGAACATCCATCGGGAAAGTTTTATTTGGAACTTCCATAACAGCTGGTTCGTTCATATCATTCCAAACTCCTTTTACACCAATATCTGAAATTAATTCTTTAAATAATCCAGCCCACCATTCTCTAACTACGGGATTTGTATAATCTGGAAAATTACATTCTCCCGGCCAGACTTTTCCTTTCATATAAGGACCATCGGCTCTTTTGCAGAAATAATCTTTCTCTAAAGCTTCCTGATAAACCCAATAATCTTTATCAATTTTAATTCCCGGGTCGATGATAACAATGGTTTTAAAACCATCTTCGGCTAATTCTGCCACCATTCTTTTCGGATCTGGAAAATATTCTTTATTCCATGTAAAACATCGAAAGCCCTCCATATAATCGATATCCAAATAAATGGCATCACACGGAATTTTAAGTTCTCTGAATTTTGAAGTAATTTCTTTTACTTTACTTTCTGGATAATAACTCCATTTACATTGATGATATCCTAGAACCCAAAGAGGCGGTAATTCTGGTTTACCAGTTAAATCGGTATATGTGGTGACAACATCCTGCATTTGTGGACCGTAAATGAAATAGTAATTCATTTCTCCTCCTTCTGCCCAAAAACTGGCAACATTTCTTCTTTCCTGACAAAAATCAAAAAAAGTTCTAAAAGTATTATCAAAGAAAATGCCATACGATTGTTTATTATGCAAGCCAATATAAAAAGGAACTACTTTATATAATAGGTTCTTGTTCTTTTTGAAAAGCATATTGATCAGTGGCAAAATTCTCAAGTCTTTTGCCTTTCAAATTCATTTGAGTGGCTTTGTCTCCAAGCCCGTAAAAACATTCTCCATCTTTTGAAGATTTACTCATTTTTACAATATTTCCACCATATTCATAGCTTTCTTCCCAATGAAAACCAAGTTCATCCTCCAGAATTAAAAGATCACTTAAATCATAGATAGACAAACGAAGATCAGCTTTTTGAATTTTACATTTTACTTTACTGGTTCTTATCAGGAAATAAGTTTCTTCTTCTGTAAGTTCCAGAAAATTATAACCATGAAGCTGTGTTTTATCAATAGCATACGAAAAGTCATTACTGAAATAGCCTTTTGTAGTAAAACGAAATCGGATTAAACTGTCTCTGAGAATAGTGACTTTTAAGATTACTTTATTATCGGTATGAAATAAAATAGAATCACCTTCATGTTCATGCGCAACAATCTTTGATGGATATAAATCTCCTTTATATTCTAATGATGTATTTGTAATCATATCGCTAATGAATTAATTAATCTAACTATATCGCTATTTCAAACATACAAAAAAACTACGTAAAGCCCTATGAATATGAGGTTTATTCACGAAAACGTTTTTTCTGAATGAGTACCAATTTACATCTCCCAAAATCAGCAATTTGATAATTTATGAACCAAAAAATGACAAATTGGTATTGCTAAAATTAATATCGAAATTTTAAGTAAACGAATAAACAGTTAACACTCAATGGAGGTAATATTAATTCTACAGAAAAATCTCTTCCATCATAAGGTGAAGATTCAATATTTAAAGGATTGGAATTTCCGATCCGCTTCCTCCGTAAATTGATGCATCAGTATTAAAGATTTCAATTAATTTACCTTTTTGCGAAATTCCAATTCTGTAGTTTTCACGAACTACGGGCGTAAAATTACCTACAATAATCAATTTTCTTTCGCATTATTTCCTTTTCGAATATATGAAAGATCGCATTTTGATGATCCGAATAATTAATCCATTCAAAACCTTCTCCTGTGAATTGTTTTTCATACAATGCAGGTCTGATTTTTATAGACAGATTCAAATCTGTAATCAATCTTTTTACTCCTAAATGGTAGTCGTATTGTAGCAAATGCCAATCTAAACTTTTTTCGAAATTCCATTCATCACTTTGCCCAAATTCAGAACCCATGAACAATAATTTGGTTCCCGGATGCGTAAACATATAGCCATACAGCAACCTTAAATTAGCAAATTTCTGCCATTCATCACCCGGCATTTTATTAGCAATAGATTTTTTACCGTAAACCACTTCGTCATGAGAAAATGGCAGCATAAAATTTTCGGTAAAAGCATAAGTCATTGAAAAAGTCAAATCGTTCTGATGATATTTTCGATAAATTGTGTCTTTTTGAAAATATTTTAAAGTATCGTGCATCCAGCCCATCATCCATTTCATTCCAAAGCCTAAACCACCTGTAAACGTTGGTCTTGATACCATCGGAAACGAAGTACTTTCTTCTGCAATTGTTTGAACTCCACTAAAATTAGCATAGATGACTTCATTAAATTCTTTAAGAAAACTTATGGTGTCCAGATTTTCTCTTCCGCCATAAATATTCGGTTCCCACTCGCCTTCTTCTCTTGAATAATCAAGATAAAGCATCGATGCAACAGCATCAACTCTCAAACCATCAGCATGATAATGTTGCAACCAAAAAACAGCGTTACTGATTAGAAAAGCCCGAACTTCATTGCGTCCATAATTAAAAACAAGACTTTTCCAGTCCGGATGATATCCTTTTCGGCGATCCGGATGTTCGTATAAATGCGATCCATCGAAGAAACCCAAACCATGTGCATCATCAGGAAAATGTGATGGAACCCAATCCAGAATAACTCCAATACCGGCCTGATGCAATTTATCAACCAAAACCATAAAATCTTGTGGTTTTCCAAAACGGGAAGTTGGTGCAAAATATCCTGTGAACTGATATCCCCACGAAGGATCATAAGGATATTCCATAATTGGCATAAATTCTACGTGCGTAAATCCAGTTTCTTTGACATAAGCAACCAAATCATCCGCCAATTCTAAATACGTTAAAAATCGATTGTGTTCTCCTCGTTTCCAGGAGCCTAAATGCACTTCATAAACTGAATAGGGTTTATCTAAGAGCATTATGATTTCATCGCGGGATTGCATCCAGTTTTCATCTTTCCATTTATAATCTAAATCCCAGACTACAGATGCCGTATGTGGTGGTTTTTCACAATATAATGCGAAAGGATCAGCTTTTTCGGTTACAACGCCATCAATATTAGATTGAATTTTATATTTATAAAGCTCCTTTCGAAATGTCCGGAATAAATCCTTCCCAAATTCCCGAAGAATCCCAGCGTACTTGCAATTGATGTTCGCTTTGCGTCCAATAATTAAAATCACCCACAACAGAAACCGACTTCGCCGTTGGTGCCCAAACAGCAAAATAAACTCCTTTAACTCCATCTAACTTCAATTAAATGTGCTCCCAACTTTTCATACAATTTGAAATGTTTTCCTGCTTTGAATAAATCAATATCAAAATCGGTAAATAGCGAATGCGTAATTACTTTGTTCATATTTGGTTTTTAAGGCAACTGTTGTTTATTTAAATTGATGTTAAAAACTTATTCAATTCTAAAATTATCTGCGAGAATCGCTCCTTTTTTAATAACAACAATACCGTCTTTTATACTGTACAATTCATTGGTGAAATTATCTAAATGTTTACCTCCGCTAATGTGAACGTTATTTCCAATGCGTACATTTTTATCAACTAAAGCATTTTTTATAAAACAGTTTTCGCCAATTCCAACATGAATTTTATTGACACTTGCTTCATGATTCAATTCATCTAAATCTTGATAGAAATCATTCCCCATCACATAACAGTTTTCAAGAACAGTTCCATCTCCAATTCTGAGAACGAATTCCAATTACTGAACTTTTAATTTCTTTGGCATTGATAATACATCCTTCAGAAATTAAAGATTGATTGATAATCGAATTTCTAAATTTTGATGGAGGAAGTAATCTTGGTCTTGTGAAAATTTTATTATCATTGTCGAACAAATTAAATTCTGGAATATCAGCGGTTAAACCAATATTGGCTTCGAAAAATGATTCAATATTTCCAATATCTGTCCAATATCCTTCATATTGGTAACTTAAAATTTTATGTTTCCCAACGGCTTGCGGAATGATTTCTTTTCCAAAATCTTTCGTTTCTGGATTAGCCATCAATTCTTCTAATAATTGTTTGTTAAAAATATAAATTCCCATTGAAGCAAGATATTTTTTACCCTTTTCCTGCATTTGTTCGCTCACTTCAGATTCCCATTCCGGCAAAAGTGAAGCATCTGGTTTTTCAATAAAAGCATCAATACAACTTTCATGATTAGTTTTAAGAATTCCAAATTCTGGTGCATCTTTTGCATTTACAGGCAAAGTTGCAATAGAAATTTCGGCATCAGCAGCAATATGGGCTTCCAACATTTCATTAAAATCCATTTGATACAATTGATCTCCGGAAAGAATTAAGGCATGATCAAATTCATGTTTTAAAAAATGTGACATACATTGTCGAACAGCATCTGCAGTTCCTTGAAACCAAGTTGGATTATCAGGAGTTTGTTCAGCCGCCAAAATATCAACAAATGACTGACTGAAAATACTAAAATTAAAAGTGTTTTTGATGTGCGCATTTAATGATGCCGAATTAAATTGTGTCAAAACAAATATTTTAAAAATATCAGAATTGATACAATTTGAAATAGGAATATCTACTAATCGGTACTTTCCACCAATTGGTACTGCAGGTTTTGATCGTGTTTCTGTTAATGGAAACAAACGTGATCCTTGTCCTCCTCCTAAAATAATAGCAACTACATTTTTCTTTTTAAATTTCATTTTTCTCAATTATTAGGTTGTATATCTCGATATATTCTTGGCAAACTCTCTCCCAGGAATGATCAGTTGCCATTCCTTTTTTTAAAATGTTATTGAAATTTATTTTGTCATCGTATAATTTGACCGCACGATTTATTGAATAACAAATATCTCCAACAGAAGCCTGATCATGACAAATTCCATTTCCATCATCTCCAAAATCAATTACAGTATCTTTTAAACCACCTGTTCTTCTCACAATCGGAACTGTTCCATATCGCAATGCATACATCTGATTCAATCCACATGGCTCCACTCTCGAAGGCATTAAAATATAATCTGAACCAGCATAAATCAAATGGGCCAATTCTTCATTGTATCCAATAAAAACATTATAATTTCCCTTATAATCATTTCGTAATTGCACCAATTGCTCTTCTATTTCTGGATTTCCAGATCCTAAAATCAGAATATTAATGTTTTCAAAATTTTCTGACAATGCTAAAGCGGAAGCCTGAGGAAGCAAATCGCCACCTTTTTCTTCAAATAAACGTCCAATAAAACTAAACAATGGTTTTGTAGGATCTAAATCAAATTGCTCACAAAGCTTTTCTTTATTTCTTTGTTTTCCTATTTCAAAATTCTCAATTGAATAATTTGCATCAAGCATTTTGATCTTTTGCAGGATCCCAAACTTCAATATCAATTCCATTTAAAATTCCTTTTGATTTACTTCCGAACCGATTTAAACAAACGATTCTAAACCATTTGCTGCAATAATTGATTTCATTTAAATAACTAGGTGAAACTGTTGTAACTGCGTGAGCACATTTTATTGCCAACCGCTAAAGAATTAAGGGAATTATTCCATTCTAAAAAACCAACATGTCTCAAATCAAATTCCGGTAAATAATGCAATTTGTCAAAACCAAACCAGCCCTTGATACAATCCATTATGAATCGTAATTACTGTTTTTATATTTTGCAGACTCTGCATATTTATAGGCATACTTTATCATAAACGGAATCAATCCAGTATGATGATCGTGGCAATTAATAACATCCGGAACAGTTTTTACGAGCTAAAATCCAATCCAAAGTAGCAATCTGAAAAGACAAAAAACGTTCAATATCATCTTCATATCCATACACATTTGGCCTGATCAAATAAGATCCTTTAATTTCAATAAGATACAATTCATAACCTAATTTATCTGATGTTTCTTTTAAAACACTAAAAGGAAAATCAAAATTTCCCAATTTAACATTTCCCCAATGAACGCATTCAAAATCATTTTCTTTTTTAAATTTTGTGTCATAACAAGGAACGACAACTCGAACCTGATGACCTGCATTTGTCTGATATTTTGGTAATGCGCCAACGACATCGGCTAAACCACCTACTTTTGCCATTGGATAACACTCTGCACTGATATGAAATATTTCCATAAAAATTTTATAAAGTATTATAAATAATCAATATTTATTTTTTTGTAAACAATCATTAACTACATTTATGTTTCTTAAATTTAGGAAAAAATAAGCACAATTTGGCTTTCATAAAAAAAATATCAATATGGCAAAAAAGGAAACTAATCCTACTAAATCATTAAAAATTCCGCAGTTTATAATTTTATCTGCTAAATTATGCGCCTTTATTTCAACCAAATTGGTAACATCGTATGCAGCAAAATTATTTACAACTCCAATAAAACATAAAGTTCCCAAACGAGAACTTGAGATGGATTCTAAAAGTAGCCAAAAGACCATATATATTGAATCTATTGATAAAAACATTGTTACTTATGAATATGGAGAAAGCGACCGCAAGATTTTATTAGTTCATGGATGGTCTGGAAGAGGAACACAATTGTACAAAATTGCTGATGAACTTTTAAAAAGTGGTTTTTCTACAATAAGTTTTGATGCCCCGGCACATGGAAAATCACAGAGGAAAAATAACTATAATGTCTGAATTCATTGCACTCTATATTAGAAATTGAAAAACAATTTGGTCCATTTGAAATTGCCATTGGCCATTCTCTCGGCGGAATGTCAGTTTTAAATGCAATAAAAGATGGACTAAAAGTAGAAAAAGCGATTATAATCGGAAGTGGTGATATAGTCCAGGATATTTTGGATGAATTTACTTCGAAATTAGGTCTAAAACCCGAAATGAGTATAAAGCTGCGTGATTATTTTGAAGATAAATATGAGGTAAAAATGAATGATTTTTCAGCTTATAAAGCAGCTCAAAAAGTACAAATTCCAGTTTTAGTAATACATGACAATGATGATCCGGAAGTTTCGGTAAAAGCTGGAATTCATATTCATAAAAATTTAGAAAATGGAATTACTATTTTTAACTGATGGTTTAGGTCACAGAAAATTCTTGGAAATCAAAATGTCATAAAAAAATCATCAATTTCATCAAAAGTAGCTAATTTTGTGATAGTTATATACTTTTTATTTAAATCTAAAGAAAATAAAATGAATTTATTTGGAGAAACATCAGATTGGGAAACAAAATTAGAACCCATTCTTAAAAAATATAAAGGAAAAAACATCCTTTGAATATCAAAATACATATCAGTTGATGATAATGGTAATTTTATCTGCACAAGATTCAGATGCCAATATTAACAAAATAGCACCATGCTTTATTTGAAAAATTTCCCACATTGAACAGTTTGTCGAGACAGATTCTGAAGCTTTAATTCCTTATATCAGTAAAGTTCGAAACTTACCCAACCAAAACGCAAATGGATTTTAGAAATTGCAAAAACATTCGAAGACGATAAAAATATTCCTTTAAACAATGAAGGAGCTAACGAATTTAAAAGGAATTGGCAGAAAGTCTGCCAATGTTATTTTAAGAGAAACTAATAAACCTGCAGAAGGTATAATTGCTGATCTTCATGTCATTAGAGTAGCTCCCAGAATTGGAATAATAAAAGAAAGAAAAGACGGAAATAAAGTTGAAAAAGAACTCATGCAAGTGCTGCCTAAATCAATTTGGTCCGAAATTGGAATGGCAATTTCATTTCATGGGCGAGAAATTTGCAGACCAAAACCAAAATGTGAGGAATGTGAGTTAGCGGATATTTGTCTTTATTATGCAACTCATGTTGCATAGAAAATATTATTTTCTTCTAGTGTCAATAAGATAAATAATTTTCCAGGAATCCTTTTCCTTAAATAAAGTAAAAGTATTTACGCCCGAATGACTTAATTTATCATTTAAATAAAATTCATACGGTGCCCAAACATGAGCCATGGTTCCATCAATTTGAATAGTATAACTTAAAATTTTCTCATGAAATTTCATACTTGCCGGTATTGAAGCAATTGATTTGTAAAATTCATTTGCTGTTTCGTCAAATAACTTATTACCTTTACTTACACTTTCACTTATCGACTGAAGAATCATATTTTCAGCACAGACCGACTTTATTTTAGAGTATCTTTTTGATGAAATCCTTCAAAAAAGTATTCTATAGTTTTCTGAACATCTTGTTTCTGTGCATTTGAGCATAGTCCAAAAAATAAAAAACACAAAACAACTAAAATTTTCATAATCAAATGTTTAAAATAAAAAACTATACACCAAATTGATTGAATAGATAATCTAAGCCATTTCTTAAGCAACGTTACAGAGGGCCAATATCTTCACAACAATCACTTTACCCCAAATTGCTTTTGATTCTTATGAAAGCTAATTAATTCTATTATCAAATTCATGACAATGCTCTGTACGAAAAATATTTTTCATTTTTTGTATTTATTGAAGTTTTGGCCAATAGTAATAATACGGCAAATATATTAAAATTTAACATCCGAATACCTCAGAGAAGTTTTTTCAGGTGAATGCATGGCGTTTCCCTCCGGGCCGGGTTGTCCGCTGTATCTTTTGAGATTGTAGTTTTGAGTTTAAATGAAGGTTTTGGGTATCGCAAAAGGATGCCGCTCCCATCCCTAACGCGGTTACGGTAAACCAGAAGTACAGTTTTCATAAGAAATTCCAACTTTTATCCCGAAGCTTCGGGACCAAATTCAAATCCAGAGTATCGCATAGTTCTATTTTCAGAAGAAATCTGATTCTGCAAGTATTTAACCGCAAAGAACGCAAGGATTTACGCAAAGCCCGCAAAAGTAATACACAGCTTTGCGGCCTTAATAAGGACAACAGCAAACACAACGGTAAGAATCCTTGGCGCACTTTTATTATTTTAAAAAAAATCTGATACTGCAACTAAGTATTTAACCGCAAAGAACGCAAGGATTTACGCAAAGCCCGCAAAAGTTGGATCAAGACATATTGTTGTGGGGAAATATTAAAATCTAGATATTTGTATTTTAAAATTACCCCCTAATGCAAGATTCTTTTATCGACCTTCTTAAGTTATTATTACCTGAGATAATAGTAGACTACTTTGAACTTACTTCTTATAAAAAGGAAGGCGAAACCCTACATCTGTTTTTAAAAGAGATTAATTCTATACCTAAAGAATACCGAGAATCAAAATTAAGCTCAAAAGGATTCTTTGAAGAGATAACGGTTCAGGATTTTCCTATCCGTGGACATCAGGTCTATCTTCATATCACTCGCAGAAGATGGCTTAATGAAGATACCGGAAAAATAGTTTTTAGAAATTGGAATTTAGTAGCAGACGGAACTCGTGTAACCCAGGAGTTTGCGTCTTTTTTAAAAGAAATCAATAGATTCCAGTCCAAATGATTGTAATACCATTGCTTCCTTCTACGGAGTTTCTGGCAGAAACCTGCAATGTCAATATAAAGATTTTCTAAGTGATTTCAAAGTTTGGGATCAAATATCACACGCTAAAAAATGGCTTCTTTTTCCACAAAATATTGGAAAGCGTTTATCAATAGATGAAACTTCTCTTTCAAATGGCGAGCTCTATACTATTTTAACCAACAAATCCGGTAAAGGCAGAAAAGGAACTATAGTGGCTATGGTTGCAGGAACTAAAGCAGAAACAGTAATTGGCGTTATTGAAAAAATCCCTCTTAAACAGCGAAATCTTGTCAAGGAAATCACCCTGGATATGGCAGGGAACATGGGATTGACAGCTAAAAAGTGTTTTCCTAATGCTACTCGCGTTACAGACCGATTCCATGTCCAAAAGCTAGCTACAGAAGCCCTCCAGGAAATTAGAATAAAATATCGTTGGGAAGCCATTGATCAAGAAAACGATGCTATTGAAAAAGCCAAAAAGTCAAAAGTAAATTTCGAATCTATAATACTTTCAAATGGGGACACTCTTAAACAATTACTAGCCAGAAGCCGCTATTTCTTGTACAAAACCAAATCGAAATGGACTCAAAATCAAACAGAACGTGCTGCATTACTATTTGAATTATATCCTGATATTCAAAAAGGATACAGTCTAACTCAGGAGCTTCGCAGTATCTTCGAGAACACAAAGGATAAAATTATTGGTTTTGCAAAATTAGCTAAATGGCATGAAAAAGTAAATCAATCTGGATTTAAGTCTTTCGGCACAATCTCTCGTACAATTATGAATCATTATCAAACCATATTGAACTATTTTGACAACAGAAGCACTAATGCTTCTGCAGAATCTTTCAATGCTAAAATAAAAGCATTCAGATCAAAATTCAGAGGTGTTAGAAATATAGAGTACTTCCTTTTTAGACTAACTAATATTTATGCTTAATTTCTACTGCTCCACAGATTTTTGTATTGATCCCAAAAGTTATAGCACACAGCTTTGCGAACTTAGAAAAGACAACAGCAAACACAACGGTAAGAATCCTTAGCGCACTTTGCGGTTAAAAAACACAAAGTGATGCAAAACAAAAAACCCCCATCAAATAAATGATAGGGTTTTAAAAAGAAAGGCGACGACATACTCTCCCACATAACTGCAGTACCATCTGCGCAGGCGGGCTTAACTACTCTGTTCGGGATGGGAAGAGGTGAGCCCCGCCGCAATAACCACCTTAAGGTCGTTGTTGACAGTTGTTGGTTATATAGTTGTAAAGTCTTTCACATTCAACTATAAACTTTCAACTGTCAACTGCATCTGCGTCGAGCAAATATCTTAACATACTGAGATAAAGAAAAGTATTTTATATTTAGAAAGTTTCTTCCTCCCGATTGCCCGGGAGGAAAAGGGTGTACATAAGCTTACGGATTATTAGTACTACTCGACTATGACATTACTGCCTTTACATCTATAGCCTATCAACGTGGTCATCTTCCACGATCCTTAAAAGAAATCTCATCTTGTGGTGGGTTTCGCGCTTATATGCTTTCAGCGCTTATCCCTTCCAAACGTAGCTACTCTGCGGTGCCCCTGGCGGGACAACAGATACACTAGAGGTTTGTCCAATTCGGTCCTCTCGTACTAGAATCAGATCCACTCAAATTTCTAACGCCCACAGTAGATAGAGACCGAACTGTCTCACGACGTTCTGAACCCAGCTCGCGTGCCACTTTAATGGGCGAACAGCCCAACCCTTGGGACCTTCTCCAGCCCCAGGATGTGACGAGCCGACATCGAGGTGCCAAACCCCCCCGTCGATATGAGCTCTTGGGGGAGATCAGCCTGTTATCCCCGGCGTACCTTTTATCCTTTGAGCGATGGCCCTTCCATGCGGAACCACCGGATCACTATGCTCTACTTTCGTACCTGATCGACCTGTATGTCTCTCAGTCAAGCTCCCTTATGCCATTGCACTCTACGCACGGTTACCAAGCGTACTGAGGGAACCTTTAGAAGCCTCCGTTACTCTTTTGGAGGCGACCACCCCAGTCAAACTACCCACCAAGCAATGTCCCCCGGATTCCGGGGTTAGGCCTCAGATAAACAAAGGGTTGTATTTCAACAATGACTCCACAACGCCTGGCGACGCCACTTCACAGTCTCCAACCTATCCTACACATCATTTATCCAAGGTCAATACTAAGCTATAGTAAAGGTGCACAGGGTCTTTTCGTCCCACTGCGGGTAAACGGCATCTTCACCGTTACTACAATTTCACCGAGCTCATGGCTGAGACAGTGTCCAGATCGTTACACCATTCGTGCAGGTCGGAACTTACCCGACAAGGAATTTCGCTACCTTAGGACCGTTATAGTTACGGCCGCCGTTTACTGGGGCTTCAATTCAATGCTTCTCCGAAGATAACATCTCCTCTTAACCTTCCAGCACCGGGCAGGTGTCAGGCCCTATACTTCATCTTACGATTTTGCAGAGCCCTGTGTTTTTGATAAACAGTCGCCTGGACCTCTTCACTGCGGCCAGCTTGCGCTGGCGACCTTTCTCCCGAAGTTACAGGTCTATTTTGCCTAATTCCTTAGCCATGAATCTCTCGAGCACCTTAGGATTCTCTCCTCAACTACCTGTGTCGGTTTACGGTACTGGTACTAATTACCTGAAGTTTAGAGGTTTTTCTTGGAAGCCCTTAGGCGCACTATCTCTTTGTCCGAAGACTCCGAGTACTATCGTATTTCCCCAAGATCTGTGGATTTGCCTGCAGATCTTATAGGTAGGTACTTCAACGAACTATTCCGTCAGTTCGCGGCGCTTTCATCACTCCGTCACCCCATCACAGTAATTAGTAGTACGGGAATATTAACCCGTTAGCCATCGACTGTCCCTTTCGGGTTCGCCTTAGGACCAGACTAACCCACAGCTGATTAGCATAGCTGTGGAAACCTTAGTTTTTCGGTGTGCGGGTTTCTCGCCCGCATTATCGTTACTTATGCCTACATTTTCTTTTCTAACCAGTCCAGCATACCTTACGATACACCTTCAACCCTGTTAGAATGCTCCCCTACCACTTACAATTGCTTGTAAATCCATAGCTTCGGTAATACGCTTATGCCCGATTATTATCCATGCTCGTCCGCTCGACTAGTGAGCTGTTACGCACTCTTTAAATGAATGGCTGCTTCCAAGCCAACATCCTAGCTGTCTGGGCAGACAAACCTCGTTCTTTCAACTTAGCGTATATTTGGGGACCTTAGCTGATGGTCTGGGTTCTTTCCCTCTCGGACTTGGACCTTAGCACCCAAGCCCTCACTGCTGAGAAACATTATATAGCATTCGGAGTTTGTCAGGAATTGGTAG